>CAVQGO010000001.1:0-20185 GCA_963712045.1 uncultured Bacteroidota bacterium
AAAATACCGCATATAATTTTTTTTTCCTTCGTGGTTTAGAAATCTATTTTTGAGAAGCCTCTTTACTTTTTTTTCTCCATAAGAATCCGATAACTATTTCATGTGGGTTGCCATTACTAACGGTATTCAGCGGCGTTGTGGTATAATCATAAGAATAGCCAAGATTAACCGTGCTGCTGATGTTGACCCCTAACAGTGCAGCATATCCCACTTTATAGCGATAGGAGAACCCCAGCCAGATCAAATTCTGGTATTCTATTTTAGCATTCACGTCTACTCCAATAGGCAGCGGTTGTACATAGCTGACCATGACGGAGGGCAGTATAGTTATGTTGTCACCTGCTGATATCTTATAACCGGCAGTAAAAAATCGTATGTGGGATCAACTTCCCATTGAGCAAAGTTACCCCGGTTGATGTTGTTGAATTATTGACGGAATTTATGGGAACGGGAACAATTTGCTGGGCAGACAATCCCAGAAAAAAATTTGTGTTCGATAACCAGAGACCGGCATTCACATCCGGCTCCAGCTTATTGAGGAACTCGCTCTGCAATACAGCAGGATCGACGGGATTAGCCTGTCCGAAATCTACCGCGTTTACGTCAACGTTTACTTCCTGTACACCCAGGGAAACCCCCATACTCAGAGTGGTTTTATGGCCCACAGGAATATGATATGCGTAAGAGCCGTAAGCGGCAATCCGATTCAGGGGACCTGTTTTATCATTTAAGATCGAAAAGCCAATTCCGGAATGGGCCGGGGGTGCCGTATACTCCGTCAGGGATTGTTTTACATCGGATTGTTTCGCCTGAGCATCGGGGACCGTCATAGGCGTTTCGTAGTCATATTGTGATTTTCCAAGCGGACCGTTTACAGTCAGATATAGTGTTGTTGGGCCTCCTTGTAAACCAACCCACTGATTACGGTAACTGGCTTTAACGTCCCAGTAATTTTGTATACCTGCCAGGGCGGGATTCAGGATGAAATTATTCAGAATATATTGTGTATAATAAGGTTGTTGCTGGGCCGAAACGCAACCCACCATCAAAAAACAAATGCAACTGATTACAAATTTCTTTCCCGGCATCATCTTTAATTTTTCCGTCACTTAAATATGGTAACAGAACCTGCTATTTTCTTTTCATTGTTTTTTGGATCGATTATATAGTAATACGTGGCCAAGGGAAGGGGCTTGCCATTATAAGTTCCGTCCCAGTTTTTGTTATTATTTTCTGAATGAAAAACGAGTTGGCCATACCTGTTATACACATCTACGGTAACCCCCGGATATGCCGAAAGGTTGGGGATGACCCATGTATCGTTTATGCCGTCGCCATTTGGCGAAAAAGCATTCGGCGCTAAAATTTTTGATGTTCCTCCTGCCAAAGTAACCTGCATAATCCCGCTGGCTTCACAGCCCTTGTCATCGGTAATCTTGAGCGTATATGCCGTAGACACAGTTGGGCTTGCAACCGGATTTTTGACGGTCGGATCATTCAGTGCGTCATATGGAGCCCATTGATAAGAGACTATATTACCTGTCACCGATGGGTTCAGTGTTATACTTGTACCGGGAGCTATGGTTGTATCCGGCCCCATGACCAATCCGGGGAAGAGGGTTCACTATAATGGAGATCTGCAAAGCTATTCCACAACTGCCTGCCACAGGAGTAAAAGTATATACGCTGCGACCGACGTCTGTTGTGTTTATCGAAGATGGACTCCAGGTTCCGTGAATTCCTTCTTTCGATATCTGCGGCAGTGTTGTAGAAGTATCATTTTGGCAATATGAACCTGCAATGGTTGGAAAAGTTGGTGCGACACTGCTGGCGGTTGTAATGTTTATGGAAGCCGGCGTTGAGCAACTGTCCGCGGGAGATGGCGTAAATTTGTAAGCGATCGTTCCGAGCGCTGTTGTGCTGATGCTGGCCGGGTTCCATGTTCCGGCAATTCCTTCTTTTGATGTCAGGGGAAGTCCGGGGGGTATCGAATTTTGACAAAGCGGGCCGATCGTATCAAACGTCGGTGTGACCACAGCGCTTACGTGTAAAACAATAATATTTGATGTATCGGTGGCGCTTCCACAAGGCAGGTTGGAGGTTATAACACAGCTTACTGAATCGTTGCTGATAAAGCTGCTGCTGCTGTATACCGGACTGTTCGTGCCCACTTTTTGTCTGTTCAGCAACCATTGATAAGTGGGTGAGGTTCCGGCATTCGTAGCCGTCGCCGTAAAGCTGACCGAAGTACCCGAGCAGATATTTGTTGCCGAAGAAGTGATCGTTACTGTCGGAGAAATCGTGGGATTGACAACAACTGTTGTACGGGCTGTATCTGAAGAACAACCATTTGTATCAGAAGCTACGGCTATCCAGGTCCCGGCATATGCGGAAGTAACATTGTTAAAGACTGCGGTACTGTCGTACCCGCTACCCCCGAAACCTGCGACCGGATTTTTTATTAAATAAGTTCTGCCAGGTATGGCTGGTACGGATAATTTAAGCTGACCCCCGACACAGACCGGACTGTTTGATGTGAACGTGGGTGCGGGAAGTTTAGTAAGCACACTCACACTGGTTGATTTTGTTATCGGACCGCCTCCGCCCGGACATGTATCGTTGACCTGAACTGAATATATAGTAGTAGTATCAGGATTAACTCTGATTACTGAATCACCATTGAATTGCGGCAGTCCCTGCCAAACGTAATTGTAAGGAGGTACGCCAAAGTACCCTCTGGCTGTGAGGGTAACCTGACCGCCTGCGCAAATACTTTGGGGCGATGCAACCAGGGAAGCAGTGTCAAGAGTTCGCCCCACTAAGGTGATCGTTAAATCTTTGGAGGCTCCAATACATGAGCCATCACAACCGGTAGGACCATGACAGTTTCTAAAGAAATTAAAAGTAAAAGGGATATTTTGGGGACCGCATACCGGGCTCGGAAAACAGCCAGTCAGGCTGGCTCCGTTATTCAATAATATGCTTTGATTTGGAAAATTTTGCGGTCCGGTACCGGTTGCAGTGCCAACGTATTTTTGAGAGGTACACCCGCCATTTATTGTAAATGAAAAAGCGCCATCCTGGCCAACACAGGGAGCGTTTGCCGTAAATTCAAACGAAAACATGGCATCAATAATAGTTGCCTGAGTTGGTGCGGGTACCATAAAATCGTATTTGCAGGCAGTATCCAGACTGCAATCCTGATTGGAATGAGATCCGTTAATAGTGTCCTTTTTCAGCACGCCCGTGCTCTGCACCAGGGGATCTATTACTACATCGCCGGTCCTGACCTGAGCATTCAGGAAATCGCTGTTTATGGCCAGTGTCAGATTGTTATGATCAAGATAATACGGAATGAATCGGTAGGTTGAAGATGGATTTCCGTTCTGATACATAACTCCTTCTTTTATGTGAAAAACGGCTTGTCCTTTCACACGAAAATCAGCAGAAGAGACCAGCCCGTTTCCAGGAAGTCCATTGGAGAAAGTGAAATTCCCGGTATTTCCGTTCAAAAAAGAATCTCTGAACAGAAGTGTTTTATACTTTGAAAATTTGTTGGTATGTACTATAAAACTGGTTTTAATTGAACCTTTCGACACTTTCATTTCTGCGTCGATACCCGGAAAAATATTTTTAATCGCGATTCCATCATCTCCGGCTGTATAATGTGTCCAGTCCGCGGTGGCTAATAAGATTCTGGTGCTCCCGTTTTCTCCATATAACTTCCAGTTGTTGAAATAAGTCCTGCCATCAGAAGTAATGATATACGATGATTTTTTTTTAATATCAAAACCCGCCGGATCTTCCTGATTCGATGCTTCATAGAGTAACGGGCCCTTTGGACTCAGCCGGGTATCGATGGTAATCCATTGTCCATTCTTTTTGAAGTGCATGGGGCCTGATGATCGCTGAGCATAAAAAATCGACGGTGTGTCTTTATTTATATAGAATTTTGAATCATTCGTCCTTTTTTCAAAAAGTTCAACCGCTTTGCTATTGGGACTGTATCCGTCACTAAAATTTGCGTCGGGATGGCGCAGGTAAGCCTTGTTTCTTGCCATCCATAATTTCCCACGGTTTGCAGACTTTCTTGTGAAGCTGGTAAAGTTCTTTTTTATAACAGACACCCGGGGGCGGCCATCCTGGGCTCGTAGGGCAGAATTATTTACAAGTGCGAGAAGCTCCACCAATAAAAATACAATGATGAAAGAACCTTTCATTTGAATCACGATCTTTTTAATTTGTAGACTGGTCAAATGAGCCTAGTGTAATGTTTTGTCGCAAAATAAACTGATCATTAAGAAAGGTATTGACAATGAACCACTTCAAAAGTTAAGCCATGAGCCTGAAGATACAATTTTTGCAAATTCCAATGAAGATTACCGCTTTCCTGGGTCACAGTTGTAACCCAGCTTGTTTCAAAATACTTTTAAGTGTTCCGGGAGGAATATGCGCCTGAGCAATTTGACAACCTGTTTCGATGTCACATACTGCATTTTAAAAGATTTGCTGAGAGACCGGGAGAATAATAAAAAATGCCTAATATATTCAGAATAAAAAAGTGGATAACTATGTGCGAAAGCGGTGTAAAACAGTAGGCTTAATAATTTGGAAACAGATAGTTGTGTAATGTATCTTAGATTCATAATTGAGAAACGGAAATCTGTAAAAAGAAAGAAGGTTCTCAGTTGGGAAGCGAAATCTGTAACAGGAGAGTAACGACTCAAAGGAAGCATCGGGTCAGTAAGTACAAGGCGAAAGCCGAAGACAGAAAACGACTTGGTGCTTTTCCTTTTTAACAAGTCCTGGTGCTTCCCGTTTTTAAAAAGTCCTGGTTCTTCACTTTTATAAGTCATTGAGCCAGAATCGGTTCATACGTTTTCCGCCTGATCAGTTTTGTACTTAAGATGCGCACATCCTGTACCGGCCGGTTCATATCGTCTCCTTTGCTGGTCGGTTCGGCAGCAATTTTATCAACCGTTTCCATTCCGCTGACAACTTCTCCAAAAATGGTGTAATTCTGATCAAGGAAGGGTGTTCCACCCAAAGATTTATACACTTCCCGCTGGTTTTCAGGGATTTTTCTTTTTAATCTTTTGATTTCCACAGAGTCCAGCTGGCTGTCAGTATATTTCTTCCCCTGAACGATATAAAACTGGCTACCGCTGCTTGCTTTTTGAGGATTGACATCATCACTCTCACGGGCTGCAGCCAATACTCCCCGTTTATGGAATAAGCTCACCCTGAATTCTGCCGGCAAGGTATAAGGAGCGCTGGAATCCCCCAACGGTTGGCCTGGTAAGGCATTCTTACTCCCGGGATCTCCGCCCTGGATCATAAAATATTGTATCACGCGATGGAAAAGCAAACTGTCGAAATATCTGCTTTTTACCAGTCGCAAAAAATTATCCCTGTGTAATGGTGTTGAATCGGACAACCTTAAGATGATCGTTCCCTCCGTTGTTATCATTTCAATATCCCTTTTCCTGTCTTTCTTTTTCAGTTTTGTCTGTGATTGAGCGACTGCGTCAATAGAAAAAAAGATCAGACCAATCAATAAAAAGTATTTCAAATATTTTCCTTGCTGCATAGCCTCGAATTCTTATAGGTTCATCAGGTGAAATTAAGAATGGATCGGCATTCGTATCGAATTGTCAGGGAATGATATTTGAATATATCCTCTAGAAAAAGCATGATACGCAAATTAAAATCCGGGGAATACCGGCTTTATTCCCGCAAAGCAGACCCGAAAACCAAAAAACGCAGAAATCTTGGAACTTTTAATACCCGTCAGGCAGCGCAAAAACACGAGCGGGAAATACAATATTTTAAGCGGCACTAGGAAAGCTTAAAGCGTAAGGCGTAAGGCTAAGGCTCATAGTTTTTGTAAATGGTTGTTCGGGGCAATGATTAAATTTGTCATTTTCTGTTGCCAATGAATCAGCCAAAAGACAGACTCGATATCATCAATGATGTTCTGGAAGAATGTATACAGGCATATCCCCTATCCTCCTTTATCATCAGCCTGTATAAACAATATCTGCAAAGAGGATCCCTGAGCAAAAAACAATTACAGGGATTATATGGGAAAGCCTCTAAAATTGAACACCTGCCTCCCGGAAAGCTGGCAACCATTGAAGCGATTATCAAGAGAATGCCCACCCGATATAAGTCAGAACTTCCTGAGATCAAACCTTTATTTGAAAAAGAAGAGGAGACAGGAAAGATGATTTCTGAAATTCTTGAAAAATATCCAAACCACAAGCGTGTGCTGTTTCTTAAAGTCAAATACGACAATAATCAGGTATTTACAGCTACTGACATAAATGATTTAAAAAGATTTAAATCTCTTCTTAAATAATGTTCCCCGACCAGTTGATACGAATGTTTCCTGTTACTGCTTTTTATAAATATTCAACGCAGTTCTGACAGCGGGATATTTTTGCACTCTTTGCATGGTAAGAAGTGCTTCAATCGTGGACTCGGCACCAGAATTTAAATTCACCTGATTGCCTGTAGAAATGGCGTCAAAACAACGGCCGGTCGTTGAATCGTACATATTTACAGAAGCATCATTGTTACCTAAAAACCAGGCGGCCAGGTGACCCGCTATATCTGCATATTTCGGAAGCCCGGTTATTGAATAAGCCTCAATTGAAGCAAAAACCATCGGCCTGAATCCATAGGCAATCTGTTCATAATCATTTTCAAGTATTGTCTGAAACTGATTATTGTTATTGGAAATACTCATACTGGATTTAAATGTATTTGATATAAGCCACGGATAAAAATGATCAATTTCATCCAGAGCCTTCGCGCGGTAAAGACTATCATTTAAAAATTCTCCCAGACTTAATAGTGCGAAAGACTGATCGCTGCCGTAGGCATGCCATTGATTTTGTGCGCTCAAAAAAAGCGAATAAGGAAAATTATTCGCATCACCTTCCTGCATCATCAAAATACCATCCGCCAGTTTCCTCAAATAGTTTTGTATAATAGTATCTATATGATCCCTGCAATATGGAATTAATCCGAGAATCAGCGTAGCTGCCTGATCGGTTGAGCTGCCCGCAGGCAACCATTGCGGCACCGTAATACCGCTTACCATTTCGGTGGTGAGCGGAAGATTAACCATGTCGGATTTAATATTACTGACGATTTTACCAATGGCCAGATCAATACTGGCTCCGAGTTTTATGTCCCTGCTTTTTACAATGGGTGCAGCTTCTGTAAGAGCCTGTAATGCACGCCATGACCACCAATTTGCCGTTGCTATGCTGGTTACTCCGCTGGTATTGATGGTTCCGTCCGATTGAAAAAAATTGTAAAAATAGCCATCACCTGCCTGCATGGATAGCAAAAATTGAATGAGGTGAAATGTTTTGGACTGTATGGCCGTATCGGTTCCGAACTGATCGCTCCGGAGATAAACCAATACCGCCCTGGACACATCGTCAACACAAGTGAATCCTTCACCGGTTGCCTCTACATGATGATAATCCGGATATGCGCTGTATATAAATATGCCCGCGGACTGACTCCCATCAGGAAAAGTAACGGGCGTGTACAAATCATTTAAATGGACCAGGTTAACAAAGGGAGTATCTTTTTTGACGGGCACAACCGGGGGAGTTACCGTGTTTTGTTTCTTACAGGCAACCGAAATGAAAGCAAAAAGGATAATAAATAACAAAAGACGTTTTGCTTCTTTCATACAGTATTTTAAAAACCCCTGCAATGAGATCCATTACAGGGGTTTTAATGATCGGCCTGTTACAAAGTGGCCTGATTCGTATAAATTGATTGAACCTGAGGTCCTGTTAAAGCAACATTATAGAACATGACGTCGTCCATGTCACCCGTCCAGAATCCGCCATAATCAACCAGGAAGTTACCACTGGCATCTACTGTCAAATATTTATTAAGTGGCAAATCTGCGCCGATTACCAGATTGATCGGGCTTGTTAAAGCAATGGGAGTTCCGGGTGTATTGGTCCATTCCTTGACCAGGGTGCCATTGATATAGAAATCTTCGACACCTGCTTTGAAGGTTGCAACTAAATGGTACCAGGCAGTTCCGGGCACAATAGCTGTCCCTGCATCATCCCGATCGTAGATTGTTGTATCACCGGGTGCAGGTGTAGGTTCAAATACTTTTACAGTATAGAATGGCAGAAAAGGTTGTGTTTGAAATTTAAAACCATTCCAGCGGTTCATTGCCACTATGTAACAATTCGCCGGATTTATTTTTCTTCCAGCCGTATCCTGTCTTACCCAGACGCTAATGGACATTTGGGTCGGATTCAGGGACGGAGTATAAGGAACTTCAATATTTGCACCATGATCAAAATGATAAGCCATGCCTGCCTGATTGAAACGGTCCTTCGTAGTTGAAAGGACACCCGCACCAAAAAATGCATGTCCCACCGTAATGGTTCCATTATGACCGTTTCCTGAAGAATCATTTGCGTTGCCGTTCATTTTCCAATAAGCGATGAGGTTGGCTGCTGCAATCTGGCCGATAAATGCCGCCTTATACGTAGTGGTTGCTCCGGCGAGGTTGGCTGCTGCATTGGTCAGTGTGGCTTGTGTGGATGTCGGATCAGTTAAGATAGCCGTTGCCGCTGCAATGGCGGTATTCAATGCCGCTTTGGAACCAGTGGTATATTCGCCGGGTTTTGTTCCTTCCACTGTATGCGTACTATAATAATTCGCAGAGTCTACTGCTTTCTGCAAGGCTGTCTTGTCGGTCACCGGAGGCGGGGGCGCCGTTGTACTGCTTTTACTGCAGGCCACAAAAATGAGTACCAGCACCACGCCCAAAAGCATGATTGTTTTTAGAAATTTAAATCGGATAAATGTCTGTGTCATGATGAGAAGTTTTTTAGATGATTGAAGATGACGCGTTACTAATGCAAAGCTTTATTGGTATCCCTTTCGCCCTGTGGAATCGGAAAATATTTATCTGTATTATAATCGAAATTGGGACTACCACTCATGGCCTTCGTGGCATATGCTTCTCCCCAGCGAATGATATCAAAATAGCGGTGAAATTCGAATCCCAGCTCGACCCGTCTTTCATGCTGGATCTGTCCCCGCAGTGTTGCCTGATCGGTGTAAAAAATGTCCGGCAAAAGTCCGGTTGGAATTTTGCCTAAGTGAGTTGCCGTGTCAATTTGAAATTGAACCAATGAATCGTCGTACAGGTAACTTTCCCGGGCGCGTTTTCTAACCTGATTAACGGGTACGATGGCTTCCGTTCCTCTTCCGATTTCATTGAGCGCTTCAGCATACCATAACAACACATCGGCGTAGCGGATTACAACATAATCGATATCTGCATCGCCTTTCAGATTGATCGGAATTTCAGAAAAAGGCTGTTGGTGCTTTCTCGTAAGATATCCGGTGGGTGACCAGGTCTTGCTGAATGTTTCTCCATTAAACCAACGTGTACTGTCCCTTCCGATCGTATAATCCAACCGGGGGTCGTAAATACCTGATGCTGTAATTTCAAATTCATCCACAAAACTCTGCGTGGGTGCATTGAATCCATATCCCCCGTCTATACGTGGAGCGAACCACTGGTTCAGGGAATTTCCGGTGGCCGGAACCTGATTACTCAAGTGTTGTACTTCAAAAACGGACTCCTTATTATTTTTAAAGTCCGCACTGAAATTTTGAGAATACAATGACATCAGTCCGTACTGGCCGCTCGAAATGACGAAGCCGGCCGTAGCGGCTGCGCTATCCCATTTATTTTGAAACAGGTATGCTTTCGCAAGAAGTGCGGTGGCGGCCCCACTGGTTACACGACCCACATCCCCACCAGTATAACTGGCAGGCAGATCTCCCATGGCCAGCTTTAAATCCGCTTCTATAACAGATTCAAAAATAACCGAAGCAGCGGTTTGTGGAATCTGGAGTTGATCGGCGTTCTTTGGTTCCAGAATCACCGGTACATCGCCAAAAATATTTACCAATGTGAAGTAATACCATGAGCGTAAAAAACGGGCCTGAGCTAAAATGCCCGCCTTTTTTGTTTCATCCATTGCAATAGGCGGTACACGTGCGAGCACAATATTACACCGGCTGATCCCTTCGTATAAAGTGCCCCACTCGTTGGCCAGGTTTCCATTGATGGGCGAGACATTAAACTGATCAATCAGATCGATATCTGCCTGGTCGCCCGGATCGCCGCCCTTTTCCGCGTCATCCGATGCAACATCTCCAAAAACCCATAAACGATTCTGCGATGTAGAAGTGAAATTCAATGGCTGATAAGCAGCATTGATGGCGAAGACTGCCTGCTGTTCTGTTTTATAGAATTCAGTATCGGGATAATCCCCTACTACCTCTGTTGTAAGATATTTTTTACATCCGAGCGCTCCCAGTATCAAGATGGAAAATAAACCGGCGTAAATAAAAAGTTTTTTCATGTTCAGAAAAATTAATCCGTGTTTATTTCAGAAATTCAGATTTATTCCAAAAAAATAACTCTTTGCACTTGGATATGTACCCCAGTCAATCCCGGCGGTTACATCTCCCTGCGCAGTTTCATTTTTTACATTATCACTGATATGCATTTCGGGATCGAGACCGGTATACTTCGTAATTGTTAACAGGTTCTGGGCCGATACATAAATCCTCAGACTTTTAATATGTGCGCCCTGCATCAGTTTCGAAGAAAAGGTGTAACCCAGCTGAATATTTTTCATCCTCAGATAGGAGGCATCTTCCAGAAAACGGCTGGAAGGTGTTTTGTTATTTGTTGAACCCAGCCAGGAAACCCTTGGCATGGTATTACTTGTTCCTTCACCATGCCAGCGTTCATCATACACCCGTTGCGTAAGATTAAAAGCACGATAAAAACCTTCTATATCCTGATTCACCTGCAGGTATGCCTTATTCCCATATGAACCCTGGAAGAAAACAGAAAAATCGAAATTGCCATATTGCAGATTGGTTGTAAGTCCATAGGTGAAAGTTGGGATAGCGCTTCCCAAAAAAGTCCTGTCTTTTTCATCAATCACGCCATCTCCGTTCTGATCTTTAAATTTTACATCGCCCGGCCTGATATAGTTACCCTGGTACGCATGCTTGAATATGTCTGCATCGTTTTGAAAAATTCCTTCCATCTGATACAGATAAAATGAACCGATCGGATGACCCACTTCCGTTAGAGTGGCATAAATACCATTATCGATTCTTCCGCCCGGTATCGGGGCGCCGTTATCGAGGGATAATACCTTATTATAAAGGGTGGCAAAATTTCCAACGAAATTATATTTGAACTTATGCTGATTATTTCTATAGTTGAATTCCAGTTCGAACCCGGTGTTTTGAACACTGCCTGCATTTACGAAAGGTGTTGTGGCACTACCTCCAATCAAAGGAAGGGGTATCGGGATTAGCATATCGGTAGTCGTCTTAATGAAATAATCCACCGACATCGTTAACCTGTTTTGCAGGATACCAATATCCAGGCCGGCATCAAATTGGGTTGAAGATTCCCATTTTACGTTTTCATTCCCCCTTGTCTTTATCGTATAACCCTGATTGCTGGTGGGCTGGTCGCCAAATACATAATTGTAATCACGACCTACGATCGAAGCCCAGGGATAATTCCCGATATCCTGGTTACCGAGCTGACCGAAACTGGTTCTTATTTTAAGCGTTGAAAATGATGGTAGTTTATCCTGGAACCATTTTTCATTTGCTATATTCCATCCGGCGGAGCCGGAATAAAAATTTGCATACCGGTTATTTTCACCAAACCTGGAAGAACCATCGCGTCTTACATTAAAAGACAACAGATATCTGCTATCATAATTATAACTCACATTTGCAAAAAGTGAAAAAAGCGCCCATTGTTGCTGGCCTTCCGTAGCAGTCCTGGACATCACATTCAGTCCATTACCCAGGAAACGGAGATTTGAAATCTGATCGGGGAAATTTCTGTCGGAAGCAGCCTGCGTTATAATATTGCTGCTAATAGCTTCGGTACCCAGCAGAAAACTGAAATTATGAACACCGCCAAAGGTTTTGATATAATTTAAAGTATTGTCCCAAACGATATTGGTGTTTGTAATATTGGTTTCGGTTAAAACACTTGGACTATTAATGCGCAGATTAGTTCCATAGTTTTCGTCAAATCTTTTATCCTCTGTAATGATGACGTCCAGACCAATGTCGGATTTAAATTTCAGGCCCTTAATAATTTTGTATTCCCCATATAAATTCCCGAACACCCGGAATAGTTTTTCCTTGTTGTCGGTTTTTGCAGCCAGGGCCACCGGATTATAACCATCCCCAAAAAACTGGGGATATTGGGGTAGATCCGTATAACTTCCGTCATCATTAAAAATGGGTATGGCGGGTGTTCTGAAGAGTGCATAGCGAACGACACTTCCACCGTTACCCCCATAACCATCTCCGGAACTGCCAACCATATTTTTATCCGAATATGAAATATTAATATTATTTCCGAACGACAGCTTTATCGGTCAGTTCCACATTGAGTTTTGTTCTCAAAGAATAGCGGTTAAACCATGAATTGATGATGATACCATCCTGGTTAAAATAACTTCCCGAAACAAAATATTGCGTCTTATCGTTGCCACCACTGATTGACAATTCGTGGCTATGCATGGGAGCCTGCTGAAAAATAGAAGATACCCAGTCGGTATTTGCCATCGGAATGCCCGTTGGAATAGGTATGCGTTTTAATGTGGCATTTGTTATATCATTGTTGTCGTTTGCCACTGCTTCGTTATATAATTGTACATACTCAGAAGTGTTTGCCATTTTTGTTAACTCTCCATGAGTCTGTATACCACCATATCCATTATAACTTATTTGTGTTTTGCCTTTTTTGCCCCCCTTGGTTGTAATAACAATAACACCATTGGAAGAACGTGCGCCATATATGGCTGTCGAAGCAGCATCTTTTAATACTACAATCGATTCAATATCGTTGGCGGACAGAAAATTGAATCCATCTTTTGTTGAAATACCATCAATGACAACCAGCGGATCGTTATTATTAATGGTCCCAACTCCGCGTATCCTCATTACGATCCCTTCGCCCGGCTGACCGGTGGTCTGGGTAACCCGAAGACCTGCGGCCTGTCCCTGCAGGGCCTGATCGGCAAATCCAACCTGCAGCTTCGCAACATCTGCTACATTCACAATAGAAACAGCCCCGGTAATATCGGCGCGTCGTTGCGTCTGGTATCCTATCACAACTACTTCACTCAGGGCCTTACCACTTTCCACCAGCTGAACGTTTAGTATGGACCGGCCGTTTATTAAAATTTCCTGATCCTTGTATCCGACAAAACTGATTACAAGAACAGCATCGCCTGAAGCGATTACAGAAAAGTTTCCTTCCTTATCTGTCAGGACACTGGTGTTGGTCCCTTTAACAGCGACGGTCGCCCCAATCATTGGCTTGCCATCTGCATCTGTTATCTCACCCTTCACCGGATCGGAGGACAATGGCTTTTCAACAACCGGTATAATTGTCGTTTTTGAATTACTGACCAGAACCATATTCTTCTGCAGATTAAAAGAGAGACCCGTCTGTTTGGAAATATTATCGAGAAGACTGATCAACAGGTGCTGGCCTACCGGTAATAGCAGTCGCTGATGGATATTTACCAGGTTCTCATCGTAACCAAAAGATAGCGGGGTTTGTTTTTCAGTGACTTCAAAAAACTGGACCAGTGTAAGATCACTCTTGGCAACCGTAACCATGATTTCACCGGAATATATATAGTTGTCCGGTGCGGCCATCGTTTTTTCAATACATACCAATGTAAAAACGATAAAAACATTCAGCCCAAATAAGGGCATGAAAAGCCTGGAGCAAACATTTCGCATGGCAACGTTAGATTATAAAACGGTTCAACTTATTTTATCAGAATCGTATCTCCCTCCACTTTACTCGTTAGTCCCTCGATTTCACAAATGCTGCTTATGATTTCGCTGGCTGTGGCGTTGGTAAATTCACCGGTAAAGCGCCATGGTTTCTTATCAGATTTATTAATTAATGTAATACCGAATGAAATCTGTATTTTTTTTGCTATGGATTCAAAATTGTCCTGTTTGAAAAGCAGACGATCCACTTTGATCGGAGCACCATTTTCAACCTGCCATTTTTCTTTTAATAATCTTCGGTTGTATAGTGTATATACCACCCGTTCATTAGGACTTAAGAATATGGATTGTACCGGTTCAGTAGCTGTTGCCATGATTTCTACTTTCAATTTTCCTTTCATTAATTCTATCATCATGACAGAATCCTTTTTATCCTTCCGTATTGTAAATATGGTTCCCAGTACAGTGCAGATCATGTCGTCCTGGAATACCTTAAAAGGATGCTTACTGTCTGCTGACACATGAAACGATGCTTCACCATTCAGGTAAACTTTTCTCGTCACCGGATCAAATTTTCGCGGATATTTTAATCCGCTATGCGGAGCCAGCGTTATTACAGAACCATCACTCAGCGTGAAAACCAGGGGAATATTACCGTTATTAATATTTTCCATCAGATCAGGAATCGGACCTGATGGTACAGATATATAAAAATATAAAGCCGATGTTAAAATAAGTGCCACCGGAATCATCCAACGCCTTGCATATTTTCTTTTTCCTTTCCGGTCGGCATGCGACTTTTTCCAATGAAAAATTTTAAAAACAGAACGGTAGCCGCTTGCGTCTGATTCCGGATACAGGGCATGCGTGATTTTTGAGAGTTCTTCCTGATATTCTTTCTCAGGGAGCGTGAAGGAAAAACTCCTGACAGTATTTTCGGATTCTTTTACAAGCAAATTTTTCTCCGGATGACCGGCGATCCATTTTTGCCAAAAAATAATGTCATCGGGATTATTGCGAAGACAATAATTTATAAAAGACTCATCCGTTATGAAATCACCAAGCCGGTAGTTATCGAGGTCCTTTTTATCCATTCCCATTGAATTGTTCCAGTCACTTAAAGGCGCCTGCGGAGTATAGTGGAGATATTTTCTGTTATTTACCGGTTATTTTGAAAATAAAACTTTTTGAGCGTAAAGGGAAGCGAAGCGTAAAGCGGGAGGCTTGAAGCGCGAGGCTTGAGGCCTTATACATATTTGCTATTGCTAACCTGGAGTTTCGGCGGTTAAAGAAGTTTCTACGGTTAAAAAAGTTCTGATGGTCGAAGGCGGGAATGTTTCAGACCTGGTTTTGAATAGTGAGGAGATTCATCGATTTTTTCAGATTTCCGAGGGCTTCATAAATCAAGTTATATACGGTACGTATGGACAGGGAAGTTTTAGCGGCTATTTCAATGTAACTGAGGTTCTCAAAAAATTTCAAACGGATAACTTCCATTTGGCCCCTGGAGAGATTTTTTAAAGCTGACTGCAGATTGGATCTGTCTTCTTCATTTTGCTGGAAGGCGATCAGCAGGTCTTCATAAGGCAAAATATTGCTGAGGGAACTTTCAAACAGACTCTGTTTATTCTTTTCGCTGTTTAAGCGGGACAATTCATGAAATATATTGCGACGCAGCCAGGTAAAAAGATAGGAACGAATATTTTTGACCTTATTCAAACGCATACGGGTCTTCCATATTTCCATGAACATCTCCTGGATGCAATCTTTAATCATCTCCCGGTCTGCAGAAAGACTAAAACCGTAAGAAAACAGCGATTGGTAATGACTTTCATATAAAGCAAGAAAAGCATCCGGGTTTCCCCTGATCATACTACTCCAAAGATCTGTTTGCATATCGGCAAGAATCGCCAAATCAACGGTATCGTCCCTACTGATTCTTAAAATCCCAGTTTCACAATGTAACCTATTCCGTGATAGTATCAGGAAATGGTTTTTTGAATTGTATTAAGTGAAAATCAAACGATTCCTATTCAGGTTGAGAAACGGCAATTGTTTTTATGTTCACAAACTCCATAATTCCATGTTTGTCCAACTCTCTTCCGTAACCCGATTTTTTAATGCCTCCGAATGGAAGTCGCGGATCCGATTTTACAAGTGCATTTATAAATACTGCTCCCGCTTCCAGTTGCTTTGCCAGATCTATACCCTTTTGAATATCTCTTGTCCAAATGCTGGCTGCCAGGCCATATCTCGAGTCATTTGCCAGCCGAACTGCATCGGATTCGTCTTTTGCCAGGATCACGGCAGCCATCGGTCCAAATGTTTCTTCATCAAATGCAGGCATGCCTTTTTTTACATCGAGCAGAAGCGCCGGTTTAAAATTGCATCCGTCCATTTCTCCACCATATTCAAGCCTCGCGCCCATTTTAACCGAATTCTTCAATTGCTGATCGAGGGCATTAGCGAGATCCAGACGGGCCATCGGGCCCATATTGATGTTTTTATCAAAAGGATCACCCTGCCGGAGATTTTTTAAGCTGATCAGAAAATGGTGCAGGAAATCCTGTGCTGCATCTTTCAAGATGATAAATCTTTTGGCTGCGATACATGACTGTCCTGCGTTTTGCATACGTGAATTCAAGGCCACAGAAACAGCCATTGGCATATCTGCATCCGGCAAAACAATCAGGGCATCCGAACCCCCGAGTTCCATGACTGATTTTTTTATATTGGTTCCTGCCAGAGAGGCCACTGAACCACCTGCCCGCTCGCTACCCGTAAGGGTCACCGCCTGAACAACATCAGAGGAGAGAATTTTTGCTACAGCCGGTGTGTCAATAATCAGAGACGTAAATACTCCTTCCGGAGCGCCCGCTTCCAAAAATATTTTTTCCAGTGCAAGCGCGCAACCACAGACATTGGGCGCATGTTTTAATAATGTTGTATTACCAGCCATTAAAGTCGGAGCAGCATACCGGAATACCTGCCAGAAGGGAAAATTCCATGGCATAATACCCAGTATCACACCAATGGGTTGAAAGCAGACAAAACTTTTTGAATACCCTGCCTCCAATAGTTCATCTTTCAATAATATTTCCGAATGGTCGGCAAAGTATTCAGCAGTGCCGGCGCACTTCTCTACTTCCGCCATTGCTTCGGAAGTAATTTTGCCCATTTCTTTTGTAATCAGTGAAGCCAGCATTTCCTGGTCGCGGCGCAAGATGGAGGTTACATTCTTAAGCACTTTGCCTCTTTCATAAAAGCTAAATTTTTTCCAGGTATGATATGCTGTGGATGCATTGCTGATGGCCTGATCCAGCCGGTGGTCATCCATGAGCGGATATTCGGCCAGTAATTCCTGTGTGTAAGGAAAGATGGAGTTGAACACGGGGACTGGCATTTGAGACCTTTTTGCGAAGGTACTTCTTATTGAAGTATGGGAGTATGAGAGTATGGGAGTATGGGAGTACTGAAAAAAAACTCTCTCATACTCCCATACTCCCACACTCTCATACTAGTTTGTCCGTCGCATCAATTCCTCAACGACCTTAAAATTCATAATGTAAATGTCTTCAAATCCATTTCCATAAGAATTTAGTGCGTTCCTGATTTGTGAGCCTGTCTTAGGTTCGGGAAAAGGAAATTTTATCAATTGTCTCTTGCTGGTGAAGAAAAAATATTTATGATCCGGGCTGACAAAGGGTGAATAGTCGAGCGCCGGTGAGTTGATACCATTTTCAAAATGAACAGCAGGTTGCCATGAGCCTTCTTTGCGCAAAGCATAATACAAGTCCCCGCGTCCCAGATCATCTTTTCTTTTATAGGAAGAAAAAATAATAAATTTTTCGTCCGGATCAATAAAAGCATTGAAATCATCCTGCTTCGAATTCACCGCTTCCGGCAAGGTTTGCGCCTGCGAAAATTGTCCTTCCTTTAACACAGAAATGAAAATATCATCACCCCGATCATCATTATTCCTTGTGAAATATAAATTGCCGGATTTAGTTAGTGAAGGATAAAATTCATCCTTATCAGAATTCACTGCAGCACCCAGATTAACCGGGCCCTCCCATGTATTACCTTTCTTTTGAAGATACCAGATATCATAGTCCTTCACAGTATCTGACGTTTTCAACGGACGGTTCGAACTGAAGAACAGCCTGTTGCCATCCGGAGAGAAAGCGGGTTCCATGTCATTGTATCTTCCGGAAAACCAGGCCGTATCCGGTTTTGTCCACCGGTTATTTATTTTCTGTGAATGAAAAATAACAGAATACAATCCGAAATACCATTGAATTGTATAAAACAAATCATTCCCGTCAGGTGATATCGACATATCCCGATTTGCGAATCCATCGGAAACAACGCCGGGAGCGAAAACACCTGGTGTATCTGAAGCAATAAACTGAATAGACTCTTGGGCCACAGAATTTTGGGTCATAGCAAACTAAAATGAACAACGGCAATATTCATAGTTATTAATTATTAGTTATTGGTAAACTTTAACTGATTAAGTCATTAATAAACTATCGCATTTAGCGTTAAGCGTTAGGCGTTGGGCGTTAGGCTAAAAGGAAGATAACGGAATAACAACAAACTTACTGCTGGGCGGAGGGTGAAAAATGGGGGGATTCAGCTTTCGCATACTCCCTTGTAAGATCAACCTTATTCAATTCGCTGAAAATTTGCCCGTCTTCATAATCAACCGCAACGAAAACGGTCAGATGCTGATTGGCAGTTCCTCTGAACGAACCTTTCACCGGACTGCAATCTGCGAAATTTCGTCCGGTGGCGAGTTGAACATGCGTATTCGTAACCCAGACGTTGTTTGTTGGATCAATCCCTGCCCAACCAGAACGGGGAATCCAGGCATCTACCCAGGCGTGGGTAGCACCTTCTCCTCTTAATCCACTTTTATTTGGACAGATATATCCACTCACGTAACGGCTCGGTATATTGAGCGTTCGCAAAACCTGCAACATCACGTGCGCAAAGTCCTGGCAAACACCAGCGTTCTTTTCTATAATTTCGTCTATCGTAGTTTCAAAGGTCGTAATGCCTTTTATATAATTAAAATGCGAGAAAATATATTCACAGCAATTTTTGACGGTGATGGCTACAGAATGATCCGGGCTATAAATCTTCTGTACAATTTCATCGATCTGGTCCTGGCAACGTATAAAATCAGGCCTTGAGAGTTCAACCAATTTTAAATTGCCGTTTACCTCATTCCACATTTCGTTAAAAACGCTTATGAAATTTATATTGAGATCTGAACTGCGTGTCGTTCGAACCATCAGCCGGCTGTCAATAACCAGCTTCTGGTGGGGAGGAAATAAGTTAAAGCTCGCGGCTTTATTATTCCAGTAATCATAAAAATAAAGCAGTTCAGGATTTCCCGTAATCGTCAGTTCCTGTTTTAAAATTTCCTGATCGGAAGAAATGATGGGAAAGATTTTGATTTCATTCAAACTCTCCTGGATCAGCCTGTCATACTCGTAGGTAGTAATGTGCTGAATCTTGAAGGTGGGCATGAATAAAACTTATGAATAGGAGAAAAAATGTTGTACCATTTTCTGATTAAATTCAACCAGGTCGGCTTTTAGTTCTTCAAAAAAAACAGGCACTTTGTCTTTAGTCAGCGAGTCCAGTTCCATAAACCGAACTTTACTAAAAAGTCTTCCAAAGATCCGCAGTAAAGCTGACCTTTCTTCGTTTGCATTGTGCCCGATTACTTTGTTCAGGTTGTGTTCAATTCTTTGTAAAGAATAAATAACCGAGCCGGTGAAATTCTCATTTAACAATACCTGGTGTAGTACATTATAATTGTGGTTGCCGCTCCTATATGTTTTCACATGCAATTCATAGCCCGACAAACTAAATAACAAATATTTCCATTGTAGTAAATCGTTGGTATCTGCTTCTCTAAAATTTATCAACTCCAGTTGTTTCTCGGCGAATGCAATCGTTTGAAAGCATCGTTCGGTATATTTTCCAAGATTCATGAACCACCATCCGATACCGCGGGGCATCGTGATGTCTGTGATGCCCGCATACATAACCGTATGTTTGATCAGCGGTTCCATCACTTCCAGCCCAAGAAAAGAATGAATTTTTTGTTGTAAAACAGGCTGATTCACCAGGTGATACATCTGATTTACTTCTTCCCATACTTCTTTAGTAATATGATCCTGAACACCCCGCGCATTTTCCCTGGCCTTATTCACCAGTGTCTTCAGGCAATTTGCATTTAAAGTATCGATGAGTAACAATTTGATGCAAGCCTCGGTATTATTTTCTATCG
>CAVQGO010000002.1:0-494893 GCA_963712045.1 uncultured Bacteroidota bacterium
CTGAATGTTGCAACCGGTAATGCTGTAATCGTAATAGAACTTGTCGCCGTCACTGCTGCACATCCACCCGAAGCAGCAATCGTATTAGTAACTGTATATGTTCCCGGTGTGCTCGCTGATAAATTAACCTGACCCGTAGCTGTACTTACAAATACAAGTCCTGCTGTTGATGAGAATGTTCCTGCAACTCCGCCTCCGCTAAATGTCGGACTCGGGTTCGCTGCATTCTGGCAATATGGTGTTCCGGTATAACTGAATGTTGCAACTGGTAATGCAGTTATGGTAATAGAAGTTGTTGCTGTTACTACTGCACATCCGCCGGCCGCTGCAATTGTATAAGTAACTGTATAAGTTCCTGCTGTACTTGTAGCTCGGTGTAATCGCACCGGTTGCTGCATTGATCGTTAATCCGGCAGTGGATGAATATGTTCCGCCTGCTGTTCCTGTCTGTGTCACTGCCTGCGCTCCGGACGCAGCAGTCTGAACAGAATGGACTTCCGGCATAACTGAATCGTAGCTGCCGGTAATGCAGTAATCGTAATAGAACTTGTCGCTGTTACTGCTGCACATCCACCAGCTGCTGCAATCGTATTGGTGACTGTATAGGTTCCAGGTGTGCTCGCTGATAAATTAATCTGACCTGTTGCTGTACTTACAAATACAAGTCCTGCTGTTGATGAGAATGTGCCTGCAACTCCACCTCCGCTAAATGTCGGACTCGGGTTCGCTGCATTCTGGCAATATGGTGTTCCGGTATAACTAAATGTTGCTACCGGTAAAGCAGTAATCGTAATAGAACTTGTCGCTGTTACTGCTGCACATCCACTCGATGCTGCAATTGTATTGGTAACTGTATAGGTTCCTGGTGTGCTCGCTGATAAATTAATCTGACCCGTAGCTGTACTTACAAATACAAGTCCTGCTGTTGATGAGAATGTTCCTGCAACACCACCTCCGCTAAATGTCGGACTCGGGTTCGCTGCATTCTGGCAATATGGTGTTCCGGTATAACTGAATGTTGCTACTGGTAATGCAGTTATGGTAACTGAAGTAGTTGCTGTCTGTGCAGCACATCCGGCCGCTGCAGCCATTGTATAAGTAACCGTATAAGTTCCTGCAGTGCTTGTAGCTCGGAGTGATCGCACCTGTTGCTGCATTGATCGTTAATCCGGCAGTCGATGAATAAGTTCCGCCCGCTGTGCCTGTCTGTGTCACTGCCTGCGCACCAACGAGAGAAGAACAGAATGGACTTCCTGCATAACTGATCGTGGCTGCAGGTAATGTAGTTATGGTAACCGAAGTTGTTGCTGTCTGGGCAGCACATCCACCCGCCGCAGCCATCGTATAAGTAACCGTATAAGTTCCTGCAGTACTCGAGCTCGGAGTGATCGCACCTGTTGCTGCATTGATCGTTAATCCGGCAGTCGATGAATAAGTTCCACCGCTGTGCCTGTCTGCGTTACAGCCTGCGCACCAACGAGAGAAGAACAGAATGGACTTCCTGCATAACTGATCGTAGCTGCAGGTAATGCAGTAATCGTAATAGAACTTGTCGCTGTTACTGCTGCACATCCACCTGATGCTGCAATCGTATTAGTGACTGTATAGGTTCCAGGTGTGCTCGCTGATAAATTAATCTGACCTGTAGCTGTACTTACAAATACAAGTCCTGCTGTTGATGAGAATGTTCCTGCAACTCCACCTCCGCTAAATGTCGGACTCGGGTTCGCTGCATTCTGGCAATATGGTGTTCCGGTATAACTAAATGTTGCTACCGGTAATGCAGTAATCGTAATAGAACTTGTCGCTGTTACTGCTGCACATCCACTCGAAGCTGCAATCGTATTAGTAACTGTATATGTTCCAGGTGTGCTTGCTGATAAATTAATCTGACCCGTAGCTGTACTTACAAATACAAGTCCTGCTGTTGATGAGAATGTTCCTGCAACTCCACCTCCGCTAAAGGTCGGACTCGGGTTCGCTGCATTCTGGCAATATGGTGTTCCGGTATAACTGAATGTTGCAACTGGTAAAGCAGTTATTGTAACTGAAGTCGTTGCTGTCTGGGCAGCACATCCGCCCGCCGCAGCCATTGTATAAGTAACCGTATAAGTTCCTGCAGTGCTTGTGCTCGGAGTGATCGCACCTGTTGCTGCATTGATCGTTAATCCGGCAGTCGATGAATAAGTTCCACCCGCTGTGCCTGTCTGCGTCACTGCCTGCGCACCAACGAGAGAAGAACAGAATGGACTTCCTGCATAACTGATCGTAGCTGCAGGTAATGCAGTAATCGTAATAGAACTTGTCGCTGTTACTGCTGCACATCCACCCGCTGCTGCAATCGTATTAGTGACTGTATAGGTTCCAGGTGTGCTTGCTGATAAATTAATCTGACCTGTTGCTGTACTTACAAATACAAGTCCTGCTGTTGATGAGAATGTTCCTGCTACACCACCTCCGCTAAATGTCGGACTCGGGTTCGCTGCATTCTGGCAATATGGTGTTCCGGTATAACTAAATGTTGCTACCGGTAATGCAGTAATCGTAATAGAACTTGTCGCTGTTACTGCTGCACATCCACTCGCAGCTGCAATTGTATTAGTGACTGTATATGTTCCTGGTGTGCTTGCTGATAAATTAATCTGACCCGTAGCTGTACTTACAAATACAAGTCCTGCTGTTGATGAGAATGTTCCTGCAACTCCACCTCCGCTAAAGGTCGGACTCGGGTTCGCTGCATTCTGGCAATATGGTGTTCCGGTATAACTGAATGTTGCGACCGGTAATGCAGTTATGGTAACCGAAGTTGTTGCTGTCTGTGCAGCACATCCGCCCGCTGCAGCCATTGTATAAGTAACTGTATAAGTTCCTGCAGTGCTTGTGCTCGGAGTGATCGCACCTGTTGCTGCATTGATCGTTAATCCGGCAGTGGATGAATAAGTTCCACCCGCTGTGCCTGTCTGCGTCACTGCCTGCGCACCAACGAGAGAAGAACAGAATGGACTTCCTGCATAACTGATCGTAGCTGCAGGTAATGCAGTAATCGTAATAGAACTTGTCGCTGTTACTGCTGCACATCCACTCGATGCTGCAATCGTATTGGTGACTGTATAGGTTCCAGGTGTGCTTGCTGATAAATTAATCTGACCTGTAGCTGTACTTACAAATACAAGTCCTGCTGTTGATGAGAATGTTCCTGCAACTCCACCTCCGCTAAATGTCGGACTCGGGTTCGCTGCATTCTGGCAATATGGTGTTCCGGTATAACTGAATGTTGCTACCGGTAATGCAGTTATAGTAACCGAAGTAGTTGCTGTCTGGGCAGCACATCCGGCCGCTGCAGCCATTGTATATGTAACCGTATAAGTTCCCGCAGTGCTTGAGCTCGGAGTGATCGCTCCTGTTGCTGCATTGATCGTTAATCCGGCAGTCGAAGAATAAGTTCCACCCGCTGTACCTGTCTGCGTCACTGCCTGTGCACCAACGAGAGAAGAACAGAATGGACTTCCTGCATAACTGATCGTAGCTGCAGGTAATGTAGTTATGGTAACTGAAGTTGTTGCTGTCTGTGCAGCACATCCGCCGGCTGCAGCCATTGTATAAGTAACCGTATAAGTTCCCGCAGTACTTGTGCTCGGAGTGATCGCACCTGTTGCCGCATTGATCGTTAATCCGGCAGTCGAAGAATAAGTTCCACCCGCTGTACCTGTCTGTGTCACTGCCTGCGCACCAACGAGAGAAGAACAGAATGGACTTCCTGCATAACTGATCGTAGCTGCAGGTAATGCAGTAATCGTAATAGAACTTGTCGCTGTTACTGCTGCACATCCACTCGATGCTGCAATCGTATTAGTGACTGTATAGGTTCCAGGTGTGCTTGCTGATAAATTAATCTGACCTGTAGCTGTACTTACAAATACAAGTCCTGCTGTTGATGAGAATGTTCCTGCAACACCACCTCCGCTAAATGTCGGACTCGGGTTCGCTGCATTCTGGCAATATGGTGTTCCGGTATAACTGAATGTTGCTACCGGTAAAGCAGTAATCGTAATAGAACTTGTCGCTGTCACTGCTGCACATCCACCTGCTGCTGCAATCGTATTAGTGACTGTATAGGTTCCTGGTGTGCTTGCAGCTAAATTAATCTGACCTGTAGCTGTACTTACAAATACAAGTCCTGCTGTTGATGAGAATGTTCCTGCAACTCCGCCTCCGCTAAATGTCGGACTCGGGTTCGCTGCATTCTGACAATATGGTGTTCCGGTATAACTGAATGTTGCTACCGGTAAAGCAGTAATCGTAATAGAACTTGTCGCTGTAACTGCTGCACATCCACCGGCTGCTGCAATTGTATTGGTGACTGTATAGGTTCCAGGTGTGCTCGCTGATAAATTAATCTGACCTGTTGCTGTACTTACAAATACAAGTCCTGCTGTTGATGAGAATGTTCCTGCAACACCACCTCCGCTAAATGTCGGACTCGGGTTCGCTGCATTCTGACAATATGGTGTTCCGGTATAACTGAATGTTGCTACCGGTAATGCAGTAATCGTAATAGAACTTGTCGCTGTCACTGCTGCACATCCACTCGCAGCTGCAATCGTATTAGTAACTGTATAGGTTCCTGGTGTGCTTGCTGATAAATTAATCTGACCCGTAGCTGTACTTACAAATACAAGTCCTGCTGTTGATGAGAATGTTCCTGCAACTCCACCTCCGCTAAATGTCGGACTCGGGTTCGCTGCATTCTGGCAATATGGTGTTCCGGTATAACTGAATGTTGCTACTGGTAATGCAGTTATGGTAACCGAAGTAGTTGCTGTCTGTGCAGCACATCCGGCCGCTGCAGCCATTGTATAAGTAACCGTATAAGTTCCTGCTGTGCTTGTAGCTCGGAGTGATCGCACCTGTTGCTGCATTGATCGTTAATCCGGCAGTCGATGAATAAGTTCCGCCCGCTGTGCCCGTCTGCGTCACTGCCTGCGCACCAACAAGAGAAGAACAGAATGGACTTCCTGCATAACTGATCGTAGCTGCAGGTAATGCAGTAATCGTAATAGAACTTGTCGCTGTTACTGCTGCACATCCACCGCTGCTGCAATCGTATTGGTGACTGTATAGGTTCCAGGTGTGCTTGCTGATAAATTAATCTGACCTGTAGCTGTACTTACAAATACAAGTCCTGCTGTTGATGAGAATGTTCCTGCAACACCACCTCCGCTAAATGTCGGACTCGGGTTCGCTGCATTCTGGCAATATGGTGTTCCGGTATAACTAAATGTTGCTACCGGTAAAGCAGTAATCGTAATAGAACTTGTCGCTGTTACTGCTGCACATCCACTCGCTGCTGCAATCGTATTGGTGACTGTATAGGTTCCTGGTGTGCTCGCTGATAAATTAATCTGACCTGTAGCTGTACTTACAAATACAAGTCCTGCTGTTGATGAGAATGTTCCTGCAACACCACCTCCGCTAAATGTCGGACTCGGGTTCGCTGCATTCTGGCAATATGGTGTTCCGGTATAACTAAATGTTGCTACCGGTAATGCAGTTATAGTAACTGAAGTAGTTGCTGTCTGGGCAGCACATCCGCCCGCCGCAGCCATTGTATAAGTAACCGTATAAGTTCCTGCAGTGCTTGAGCTCGGAGTGATCGCACCTGTTGCTGCATTGATCGTTAATCCGGCAGTCGATGAATAAGTTCCACCCGCTGTACCTGTCTGTGTTACAGCCTGAGCACCAACAAGAGAAGTACAAAATGGTGTTCCTGCATAACTGATCGTAGCTGCAGGTAATGTAGTTATGGTAACCGAAGTTGTTGCTGTCTGTGCAGCACATCCACCCGCTGCAGCCATTGTATAAGTAACCGTATAAGTTCCTGCAGTGCTTGTGCTCGGAGTGATCGCACCTGTTGCTGCATTGATCGTTAATCCGGCAGTCGAAGAATAAGTTCCACCCGCTGTGCCTGTCTGTGTTACAGACTGCGCTCCAACGAGAGAAGAACAGAATGGACTTCCTGCATAACTGATCGTAGCTGCAGGTAATGCAGTAATCGTAATAGAACTTGTCGCTGTTACTGCTGCACATCCACTCGCTGCTGCAATCGTATTGGTGACTGTATAGGTTCCAGGTGTGCTCGCTGATAAATTAATCTGACCCGTAGCTGTACTTACAAATACAAGTCCTGCTGTTGATGAGAATGTTCCTGCAACACCACCTCCGCTAAATGTCGGACTCGGGTTCGCTGCATTCTGGCAATATGGTGTTCCGGTATAACTAAATGTTGCGACCGGTAATGCAGTAATCGTAATAGAACTTGTCGCTGTACTGGCTGCACATCCGCTCGCTGCTGCAATCGTATTAGTAACTGTATATGTTCCAGCTGTGCTTGCTGATAAATTAATCTGACCTGTAGCTGTACTTACAAATACAAGTCCTGCTGTTGATGAGAATGTTCCTGCAACTCCGCCTCCGCTAAATGTCGGACTCGGGTTCGCTGCATTCTGACAATATGGTGTTCCGGTATAACTGAATGTAGCTACCGGTAAAGCAGTAATCGTAACAGAACTTGTCGCTGTTACTGCTGCACATCCACTCGCAGCTGCAATCGTATTAGTAACTGTATAGGTTCCTGGTGTGCTCGCTGATAAATTAATCTGACCTGTAGCTGTACTTACAAATACAAGTCCTGCTGTTGATGAGAATGTTCCTGCAACTCCACCTCCGCTAAATGTCGGACTCGGGTTCGCTGCATTCTGGCAATATGGTGTTCCTGTATAACTGAATGTTGCTACCGGTAATGCAGTAATCGTAATAGAACTTGTCGCTGTTACTGCTGCACATCCACCGGCTGCTGCAATTGTATTAGTAACTGTATAGGTTCCCGCTGTGCTCGCTGATAAATTAATCTGACCTGTTGCTGTACTTACAAATACAAGTCCTGCTGTTGATGAGAATGTTCCTGCTACTCCACCTCCGCTAAATGTCGGACTCGGGTTCGCTGCATTCTGGCAATATGGTGTTCCTGCATAACTGAATGTAGCTACAGGTAATGCAGTAATCGTAATAGAACTTGTCGCTGTCACTGCTGCACATCCACTCGCTGCTGCAATCGTATTAGTGACTGTATAGGTTCCAGGTGTGCTTGCTGATAAATTAATCTGACCTGTAGCTGTACTTACAAATACAAGTCCTGCTGTTGATGAGAATGTTCCTGCAACACCACCTCCGCTAAATGTCGGACTCGGGTTCGCTGCATTCTGGCAATATGGTGTTCCGGTATAACTAAATGTTGCTACCGGTAAGGCAGTAATCGTAATAGAACTTGTCGCTGTTACTGCTGCACATCCACTCGCTGCTGCAATCGTATTAGTGACTGTATAGGTTCCAGGTGTGCTCGCTGATAAATTAATCTGACCCGTTGCTGTACTTACAAATACAAGTCCTGCTGTTGATGAGAATGTTCCTGCAACTCCACCTCCGCTAAATGTCGGACTCGGGTTCGCTGCATTCTGGCAATATGGTGTTCCGGTATAACTAAATGTTGCTACCGGTAAAGCAGTAATAGTAACCGAAGTAGTTGCTGTCTGGGCAGCACATCCACCCGCCGCAGCCATTGTATATGTAACCGTATAAGTTCCTGCAGTGCTTGAGCTCGGAGTGATCGCTCCTGTTGCTGCATTGATCGTTAATCCGGCAGTCGAAGAATAAGTTCCACCCGCTGTGCCTGTCTGTGTTACAGCCTGCGCACCAACGAGTGAATTACAGAATGGCGTTCCTGCATAACTGATCGTAGCTGCAGGTAATGTAGTTATGGTAACCGAAGTTGTTGCTGTCTGTGCAGCACATCCGCCCGCTGCAGCCATTGTATACGTAACCGTATAAGTTCCCGCAGTGCTTGAGCTCGGAGTGATCGCACCTGTTGCCGCATTGATCGTTAATCCGGCAGTCGAAGAATAAGTTCCGCCCGCTGTACCTGTCTGTGTTACAGCCTGCGCACCGACAAGAGAAGAACAGAATGGACTTCCTGCATAACTGATCGTAGCTGCAGGTAATGTAGTAATCGTAATAGAACTTGTCGCTGTTACTGCTGCACATCCACCGGATGCTGCAATCGTATTGGTGACTGTATATGTTCCAGGTGTGCTTGCTGATAAATTAATCTGACCTGTTGCTGTACTTACAAATACAAGTCCTGCTGTTGATGAGAATGTTCCTGCAACACCACCTCCGCTAAATGTCGGACTCGGGTTCGCTGCATTCTGGCAATATGGTGTTCCGGTATAACTGAATGTTGCTACCGGTAAGGCAGTAATAGTAACCGAAGTAGTTGCTGTCTGGGCAGCACATCCGCCCGCCGCAGCCATTGTATAAGTAACCGTATAAGTTCCTGCAGTACTTGAGCTCGGAGTGATCGCTCCTGTTGCTGCATTGATCGTTAATCCGGCAGTCGAAGAATAAGTTCCACCCGCTGTACCTGTCTGTGTCACTGCCTGCGCTCCAACGAGAGAAGAACAGAATGGACTTCCAGCATAACTGATCGTAGCTGCAGGTAATGTAGTAATCGTAATAGAACTTGTCGCTGTTACACTGCACATCCACTGCAGCTGCAATCGTATTAGTGACTGTATAGGTTCCCGGTGTGCTCGCTGATAAATTAATCTGACCTGTTGCTGTACTTACAAATACAAGTCCTGCTGTTGATGAGAATGTTCCTGCAACTCCACCTCCGCTAAATGTCGGACTCGGGTTCGCTGCATTCTGGCAATATGGTGTTCCGGTATAACTAAATGTTGCGACCGGTAATGCAGTTATGGTAACCGAAGTAGTTGCTGTCTGTGCAGCACATCCGCCCGCCGCAGCCATTGTATAAGTAACCGTATAAGTTCCTGCAGTGCTTGAGCTCGGAGTGATCGCACCTGTTGCCGCATTGATCGTTAATCCGGCAGTGGAAGAATAAGTTCCACCCGCTGTGCCTGTCTGTGTCACTGCCTGCGCACCAACGAGAGAAGAACAGAATGGACTTCCTGCATAACTGATCGTAGCTGCAGGTAATGTAGTAATCGTAATAGAACTTGTCGCTGTTACTGCTGCACATCCACTCGCATGCTGCAATCGTATTAGTGACTGTATAGGTTCCAGGTGTGCTTGCTGATAAATTAATCTGACCTGTAGCTGTACTTACAAATACAAGTCCTGCTGTTGATGAGAATGTGCCTGCAACTCCACCTCCGCTAAATGTCGGACTCGGGTTCGCTGCATTCTGGCAATATGGTGTTCCGGTATAACTGAATGTTGCTACCGGTAATGCAGTAATAGTAACAGAAGTCGTTGCTGTCTGGGCAGCACATCCGGCCGCTGCAGCCATTGTATAAGTAACCGTATAAGTTCCTGCAGTGCTTGAGCTCGGAGTGATCGCTCCTGTTGCTGCATTGATCGTTAATCCGGCAGTCGAAGAATAAGTTCCACCCGCTGTGCCCGTCTGCGTCACTGACTGCGCACCAACGAGAGAAGAACAGAATGGACTTCCTGCATAACTGATCGTAGCTGCAGGTAATGTAGTTATGGTAACCGAAGTTGTTGCTGTCTGTGCAGCACATCCGCCCGCTGCAGCCATTGTATACGTAACCGTATAAGTTCCCGCAGTGCTTGAGCTCGGAGTGATCGCACCTGTTGCCGCATTGATCGTTAATCCGGCAGTCGAAGAATAAGTTCCACCTGCTGTACCCGTCTGTGTTACAGACTGCGCACCAACGAGAGAAGAACAGAATGGACTTCCCGCATAACTGATCGTAGCTGCAGGTAATGTAGTAATCGTAATAGAACTTGTCGCTGTTACTGCTGCACATCCACCGGATGCTGCAATCGTATTGGTGACTGTATAGGTTCCTGCTGTGCTCGCTGATAAATTAATCTGACCCGTAGCTGTACTTACAAATACAAGTCCTGCTGTTGATGAGAATGTTCCTGCAACTCCACCTCCGCTAAATGTCGGACTCGGGTTCGCTGCATTCTGGCAATATGGTGTTCCGGTATAACTGAATGTTGCTACCGGCAGAGCAGTAATAGTAACAGAAGTCGTTGCTGTCTGGGCAGCACATCCGGCCACTGCAGCCATTGTATAAGTAACCGTATAAGTTCCTGCAGTGCTTGAGCTCGGAGTGATCGCACCTGTTGCCGCATTGATCGTTAATCCGGCAGTCGAAGAATAGGTTCCACCTGCTGTGCCCGTCTGTGTCACTGACTGAGCACCAACGATTGTTTTACAGAAAGGTGTACCTGCATAACTGATTGTGGCTACAGGTAGGGCAGTTATAGTAATAGAACTTGTCGCTGTTACTGCTGCACATCCACCGATGCTGCAATCGTATTAGTGACTGTATAAGTTCCCGGTGTGCTCGCTGATAAATCAACCTGACCTGTAGCTGTACTTACAAAGACAAGTCCTGCTGTTGATGAGAACGTTCCTGCAACACCACCTCCGCTAAAAGTCGGACTCGGGTTCGCTCCATTACTGCAATAGGGTGTTCCTGTATAACTGAATGTTGCGACCGGTAAGGCAGTAATCGTAACCGAAGTCGTAGCTGTCTGGGCAGCACATCCACCCGCTGCAGCCATCGTATAAGTAACCGTATAAGTTCCCGCAGTGCTTGTGCTCGGAGTAATTGCACCTGTTGCCGCATTGATCGTTAATCCAGCTGTCGAAGAATAAGTTCCACCCGCTGTACCTGTCTGTGTTACAGACTGAGCGCCGACAAGTGTTTTACAAAAAGGTGTACCTGCATAGCTGATCGTAGCTGCTGGTAATGTAGTAATGGTAACTGAAGTCGTTGCTGTCTGGGCAGCACATCCGGCCGCTGCAGCCATTGTATATGTAACCGTATAAGTTCCCGCAGTGCTTGAGCTCGGAGTGATCGCTCCTGTTGCCGCATTGATCGTTAATCCGGCAGTCGAAGAATAGGTTCCACCCGCTGTACCCGTCTGTGTTACAGACTGAGCACCGACAAGTGTTTTACAAAAAGGTGTACCTGCATAGCTAATCGTAGCTGCAGGAAGCGCAGTAATAGTAATCGGACTTGTTGCTGTTACAGCCGCACATCCACCGGCTGCTGCAATCGTATTAGTGACTGTATAAGTTCCGGCTGTGCTTGCTGATAAATTAACCTGACCTGTTGCTGTACTTACAAATACAAGTCCTGCTGTTGATGAGAATGTGCCTGCAACACCACCTCCGCTAAATGTCGGACTCGGGTTCGCTCGCATTCTGGCAATATGGTGTTCCGGTATAACTGAATGTTGCTACCGGCAAAGCAGTTATAGTAACAGAAGTAGTTGCTGTCTGGGCAGCACATCCGCCCGCCGCAGCCATTGTATAAGTAACCGTATAAGTTCCCGCAGTGCTTGAGCTCGGAGTGATCGCTCCGGTAGCCGCAACTGATCGTTAATCCGCCTGTCGAAGAATAAGTTCCGCCTGCTGTACCTGTTCTGCGTTACTGCCTGAGCACCAACAAGTGTTTTACAGAACGGCGCTCCGGCATAGCTGATTGTGGCTGCGGTAACGCAGTAATTGTAATTGGACTTGTTGCTGTTACAGCCGCACATCCACCGGATGCTGCAATCGTATTAGTGACTGTATACGCTCCAGGCGTGCTCGCAGATAAATCAACCTGACCTGTTGCTGTGCTTACAAATACAAGTCCTGCTGTTGATGAGAATGTGCCCGCAACACCACCTCCGCTAAACGTCGGACTAGGGTCCGCTCCATTACTGCAATAAGGTGTTCCGGTATAACTGAATGTTGCTACCGGTAACGCAGTTATAGTAACAGAAGTCGTTGCTGTCTGTGCAGCACATCCGGCCGCCGCAGCCATTGTATAAGTAACCGTATAAGTTCCCGCAGTGCTTGAGCTTGGAGTGATTGCTCCGGTGCCCGCATTGATCGTTAATCCGGCAGTCGAAGAATAAGTTCCTCCCGCCGTTCCTGTTCTTGTTACCGCCTGGCCACCCACCAGTGTTTTACAGAACGGCGTTCCGGCATAACTGATCGTGGCTGCAGGTAACGCAGTTATTGTAATTGGGCTTGTCGCCGTTACTGCAGCACATCCGCCGGCTGCCGCGATCGTATTGGTGACTGTATAAGCTCCAGGCGTGCTCGCAGATAAATCAACCTGACCTGTTGCTGTACTTACAAAAACAAGTCCTGCTGTTGATGAGAATGTTCCCGCAACTCCACCCCCGCTAAACGTCGGACTCGGGTCCGCTCCATTACTGCAATAAGGTGTTCCGGTATAACTGAATGTTGCCACCGGTAAAGCAGTAATAGTAACCGAAGTCGTTGTTGTGTTGCTACAACCACCACCGGTAAAACTATAAGTGACAGTATATGTTCCTGCAGTACTTGTGCTCGGAGTGATCGCCCCGGATACCGAATTGATCGTTAATCCGGCAGTCGAAGAATAAGTTCCGCCTGCAGTGCCCGTCCGGGTTACAGCCTGGGGAAGGATAACAGTCTTACAGAATGGTGCGCCGGCATAGCTGATGGTTGCTGTGGGTAAAGCATTTACAGTTACCGATGTGGTTACTATATTGTCGCAGTTCCCCACAACAGTTTCATAACTGACTGTATAGGTTCCGGCTGTGCTGGCTGCCAGGTTAATGGCACCCGTTGAACCATTAATGCTCAATCCTGCCGTGGAACTATAAGTTCCACCAGCTGTTCCGGTTCTGGTTACATTAGCAGTTCCCGTTGCACAAAATGGACCGCCGGCGTAAGAAATAGTCGCCGGAGCTACGCTACTCAGACAAAGGTCAAATGTTCCGGGACCTCCCAGTGGATCGTAATCGTCGACTTCAATGTAGTAGGTAATCCCCGGGAGTAAGACCTGAAGTACCAAGACATGAACTTGTATTAGCACCCGCAGCAATCTCACAAGCCAGTTCATTCAGACTCGCATCGAAGATTGCAATATGCGGCCAGGTCATTGTCTCGGCAGCACGTGTTAACCAAAATCTGGGCATTGATAAAGCCACTGGCCGGAGCGGTGAATTTAAACCAGACATTATTGGTCGGACCCGCCAGCCAGCAGGAAGGTCTTGGCTTGATCTGCAGTAGCACCGACATTGGTATATACACCCGTAGTTGCACAAGCGGCATTGATTGAACCCGTAATATTCGTTGCATTTGCAAAATTGTCGTTGGCGGGGGGAGCAAATAAATTATGCGATCCGGATGTGGTCGTTTTTTTTGCTAAACTATCTCTCGTCCGGGGTGTCCTTACATTTACCGAATCGAGACTATTTGTAATATTCGTTAAACTATCATTGGAAGCATTGGCCCGGGGATCATCATGAGCAATAGAAGAAGTAAATGCAGAATCTGGTCCGCCAGAAAAATCTTTGGCTTGGCTTTGCGTAAGTGCCGAAAACATTCCCAATATGCACAAAAACGCAGCGTACAGGTTTTTCATCGGTATCCGGCTAGGTTGCAAAACGGCCGTCCCTTTGGGATTTCGGCTATTGGATTTAATAGTTCTTCCAGATTTACATCCGGTATACCGCGTTGTGGAATCTAATCGGAGATTAGTAAAAATCAGAATGACCCATAAGCTGGAATACGTTTCAGTAACCTGAAATGTCGCTTCAGAGGGTAGGAGGATTAGCTGTAAAGTGACCTGTTAAATAAACCTAATGGTTTATACTTAGAGGACCAGCCCTATAATAACTGAAAACGTGCTAAATTATTGTCGGGTAATGGCTTACTTTAGTATAGTTTTTTCCACAATAGCAGGAATAACGTTGCATACGAATAATTGGACCTGATTTATGAAATATTCCGGCTTATTCATCTGGCTGATAGGCTTTGGATGCAGGGAATATTACGAACCTCCCGTTTTAAAAAATAACCCCCGTTTATTGGTGGTTGATGGGTTTCTGAACAGTTCGCCCGATTCCACTTATATCAAACTGATCGTATACACGGAATCTCAGAGATACGGCACCGTCGGTTCCCGCATTAAATGCAACACTGCTGGTGGAGGGCGACCAGAATACACTGATACCACTCTATGAAAACGGCAAAGGCCTCTATGGCAATCTGCTTACCTTAAAAACATCCGAAAAGTACAGGCTCTCTATAACCACTTCCGATGGTACGAAATACCAGTCGGATTATGTTCCCTTCAAACAAACACCCCCCATTGACAGCATTTCCTGGGAACAGGACAGCTCTGACGTGCGGTTTTTACGTCAATACACATGATCCTCAAGGCAATACCATTTATTACCGCTGGCAGTATGAGGAGACGTGGCAGTATTCAACTTACCTCACTTCAAATTTTGATTTTGTCCACGGCACGCTCATAGCGAGACCGCCCGATCAGCAGATTCACAACTGCTGGAAAGAAAATAAAGCAGCAACCATTCTGCTGGCTTCAACGAGTCAGCTAAGCCGGGATGTCGTGCATCAGTTTCCCTTTAACACCATTTCCAAGTCTACTGAAAAAATGTATGTGATGTATAGCGTCCTTGTCAATCAGTATGCACTGACCAGGGATGAATTTGATTATTGGACTGAATTGAAAAAGAATTCCGAACAACTGGGTACTCTTTTCGACGCGCAGCCTTCGCAGCTGAACAGTAATATTCATTGTATCACGAACCCATCAGAACCGGTTATGGGTTATTTATCTGCCTCCACAGTGCAGAAAAAAAGACTTTTTGTAGAAGGCAGTGACATGACAAACATGAATTACGTGCCTTATTATCTTCCCTGCTATTCATTAAAAGATGTTACAACCGGTTTTGGAATTCAGGATACCGCCAGAGCCTATGAATATCTTGAAATGCCCAGACATCTTTTTACTTTCTGGTACTTCGATGGCGTCTATCATGTCGCGCAGAATTTTTGTATTGACTGCCGGGAGCATGGCGGAACAAATGTAAAACCTGATTTCTGGCCATGATATGACGTACAATGTTCAAATACCATGCGACCATTAAATATTTATATCGCCCTGATTGGTAGTTTTTCGCTGATTTGCATAACCGATTGCAAAAAAGCATATAACCCGCCTGCCCAGCAGAACAATCCCCGGTTGCTGGTAGTAGATGGTTTTTTAACAAATGCGCCCGATTCCACTTTTATAACGCTTACCCGTAGCCGAAATATAGCTGACTCAGGTCCTTCACCGTTGAATCCGATGCCACCCTGATGGTGGAAGCAGAAATCGCACCCAGTATGCCTTTGGAAGAAATCCGGCCAGGAGTTTATGGAGGCCTTATTTCTATGGATAGTTCGCAAAAATACCGGCTTGTTATTCGAACATCAGGGGGCGTGCATTATCGTTCAGATTTTATTCCATTCCGAATCACACCCCAGATAGACAGCATTGGATGGAAAGAAGACTCAGCGAATGTTTCCATACGTATTCATACGCATGATCCGGCAAACAATACCCGCTATTATCGTTGGGCCTATGAAGAAACCTGGAAATACCATACTTTTTTTATATCATACTTCGACTATCAAAATGATACCGCCGTCATCCGGGGTGTAGATCATCTGATATACAATTGCTGGTTATCTGCAAAATCATCAGACGTACAGGTAGGAACAACTTCCCGGTTAAGTCAGGATATCATTTCGGATGTAGTGTTTCATAACGTGAGCAAACAGTCAGAAAAAATCTATATTGAATACAGTATACTCGCAAAACAATATGCGCTGACCCGTGACCAGTATGAGTATTGGACGAATCTCAAAAAAACAACCGAACAACTCGGAACGATATTCGATGCCCAGCCTTCACAGCTGAACAGCAATATTCATTGCCTCGATAATCCTTCCGAACCTGTATTGGGATATTTGAGTGCCTCCTCTACCACACAAAAAAGAATTTTTATCAATAGGACCGAGCTTTCATATTACAACTACACACCATATTGGCTTTCCTGTCAACTGGACACGAATAGTATACAGGGAATACGTGCAGCAGATAAACAAAAGAACTATGATTATCTGGCAGCACCGGGCCATTTATTTACATTGTATGAAGTATTCACCGGTGCTTATTCGATGGTCCCCAATATATGCGGTGACTGCAGGGAGCATGGAGGAACATCCATCAAACCAGGGTTCTGGCCCTAATTGTAAAATTGCCAGATAAAATGATGTTGTTAACAAAAAAAGATCTTAATTTGATCGATAATAACTGCTTGCTGGATATATGTGCGAAATCAGACCTCTCTCTTTGAAGTTTCTGCTGTGTTGTTTGGTTTTTGTGAAAATGGCCGGGGCACAGGAACTTACAAACGATACCCTGACAAATTCTCTCAACAACTCTTACCCGGTCAAACTCTATTTCAATGCCGTCGGTGAAAATGCGCATATCTATAACGGTTATGAATATTTTACACCGGACAGAAATATCAAAGGAAGCCCTTATTATCTATCCGATAGTCCCTGGCCTGCTGATGTAATATATGACGACAGTTATTATAAAAATATTCCCATCTTATACGATGTAGTGAAGGACGAAGTGGTGATTAACCGATTGGGACAGAATTTTAAAATAAGCCTGGTAAACGATAAATTAAAATCATTCAGACTCCGCAGCCACGAATTTATCAGGGTATCAGTTGACAGTGTGAATGGCAATCAATTAGCAACCGGATTTTACGACCGGTTGTATAATGGAAAAACAATCGTACTTGTAAAACGTAAAACCCGTTTGCAGGAAACCTATGTGTACAGTCAAATCAGTTATGAATATATAAGACAGGATATTTATTATTTGATTGTTGCCGGACAAGTCGTTCAGGTGGATAGTAAATCATCGGTACTCAAACTGTTTAATTCGAAGAAGTCAGAAATCAAAGCATTCATCAGGAAAAATAAACTGAATTTTAAATCAGATTTCGAAAAAACACTGGTTGCGGTTTCAGCTTATTATGATCAACTAACGAGCTAACATGTATTATATTTTCCGCAATCTTTCCTGCCTGGTGATGAGCTCGTTTCTTTGTGTGTTTCTGCATGCACAAAATAAAAAAACTTTTAGCGGTGATTTCCATGGCATGAAACTGGAACAATTTGCTGTGGCCATTGAATCGCAATCTGATTACAGGTTTTATTTCAAACCCAGTGAAACCGATAGCATCGTGCTGGATTTTTCGGTGCAGGATCAAACCCTGCCCGTTATCCTGAATATGGCCCTGGCCCATACAGATTTCCATTTTGCCATCGACGGGGACGATAATGTTTTTATAACAGAAAAATTCACGATCCAACCCAATTTACCGGACGATTACTTCAATGTCAAACGTCCTGTTTCGGACTCTGCCCGGGAATCCTCTTTCTCAGTAGATAATTATCTGGACAACCAGAAAAATCAAAAACTAAGGTCCGCACTGGAAAACAGGGTTTTTGTGATCGGCCCAAAAACGAATACTTACCGAAATGGAAAAGGTACTGTTGCCGGTTATATACGCGACTCAAAAACCGGTGAGACACTGGTAGGAGCTACTGTTTCCCTGGATAATCCGCCAATCGGTGTGAGTACAGATCAGTTTGGATATTTTTCGCTCACACTGCCCCTGGGTCCGCACGTATTGCATATTTCAAGTATCGGCATGAAAGAAACGGTTCGACATATCGCTCTCTACTCCGACGGGAAGCTGAATATTGAAATGGAACAATTTATACCGGGTCTGAAAGCCGTAACAATAACTTCCGAAAAAAATTCCAATACCGGTCGTCTCCAAATGGGCGTGGACCGGCTGAATATTAAAACGATCCGGCAGATGCCTGTCGTTTTTGGAGAAGCGGATATATTAAGGGCTGTGCTGACCCTGCCCGGGGTCACTTCAGTCGGTGAAGCATCTACCGGCTTCAATGTGCGGGGCGGATCTGCAGATCAGAACCTTGTGCTATTTAATAATTCCACTATTTATAATCCGTCCCACTTCTTTGGATTCTTCTCTTCATTTAATCCGGATGTGGTAAAGGGCGTGGAATTATATAAGAGCAGCATTCCGGAAAAATATGGCGGAAGATTGTCATCCGTACTGGATGTTACAACCCGGGACGGAAATTCAAAGAAAATATTCAGGTGCCGGTGGAATTGGCCCGCTGGATGCCCGGCTTACAATTGAAGGTCCTCTCTTCAGTGAAAAAACAACTTTCCTGATGGCAGGCCGGTCCACTTATTCTGACTGGTTGTTGAAACAGATTCCAAATGATGCCTATCAGAACAGCACGGCCGGTTTCTATGATGCAAACCTGCGGCTCACGCATGAGATCAATGCAAAAAACCATTTGTTTCTGACCGGTTATATCAGCAGTGACCGTTTCACCCTGAACAGTGATACACTTTATAAATACCAGAATAAAAATGTGAACCTTCAATGGAAACATGAATTCAATAACCGGTTCAATGCTGTATTCATGGCGGGGATTGACGATTATAATTATTCCATTACCAGTACTTTGAATCCCGTCAATGCCTATAAACTTTCATTTAAAATCACGCAATACGTATTTCACGGAGATTTTACCTATAACATAAATTCAGTACATACACTGGATTTCGGTATCAGTTCTATATACTACAAATTATACCCGGGATCGCTGGATCCACAAGGCTCAAAATCGTTGGTGGTGCCTGATCATGTGCCCACTGAACAGGCACTTGAATCAGCCGCATACCTTGGTGACAGAATAAACCTTGGAACCAAATTCTCCGTAAATCTGGGTATCCGGTATTCGTATTATAATTATTTAGGGCCACAGAACATTTATACCTATGCACCGGGTCAGCCATTGGAAACGAACAGTATTATTGACTCAACGTATTATGGACCAGGTAAAAATATCAAGACCTATCAGTATCCGGATTACAGGGTATCCGCCCGCTATCTTTTAGATGATAATTCTTCTTTAAAAATCAGTTACAATTCATTACATCAGTTTATCCACCAACTGACGAATACGACGGCCATTTCACCGACTGATATCTGGAAACTCAGCGGACCGAATATCAAGCCACAAAGCGGTCAGCAACTTTCTCTGGGATACTACCACGATTTCAAATCACATACGATCGAGACATCGCTTGAAGTCTATTACAAGAAAATTGATGATTATCTCGATTACAAAAGTGGCGCGTCGCTGGTTCTCAATCATCATATTGAAACGGACGTGCTGACAACCAGGGGCAAAGCATATGGTGCAGAATTGCTGATAAAGAAAACAGCCGGCAAACTGAACGGATGGTTAAGCTATACCTATTCACGCACATTCCTGCAACAGGATGATCCGAATGCGGGACAGCTCATAAATAATGGTGCATATTATCCTGCGAACTATGACCGGCCCAGCGTTTTGAATTTTATCGGAAATTATCAGCTCAATCACCGGTTCAGTGTTTCGGTCAATGTCAATTACAGTACAGGCAGGCCCATCACATTGCCCACAGCCATCTATGATCTCGGCGGTGGTGAGCGCGTTTATTATTCTGATAGAAATGCTTACCGTATACCTGACTATTTCAGAATGGATCTGTCTGTGAATATTGAAGGCAATCATAAAATTAAAAAATTCAAACATAGTTCCTGGTCCATCGGTGTATATAATCTGACTGGCCAGAATAATCCCTATTCCATCTATTTTACTTCAGAAAATGGTGTGATCAAGGGATATAAGCTTTCCATATTCGGTTCACCGGTTCCATCCATCACTTACAACTTTAAATTCTAGATGAAGCGATCTGATATATATGTTGCTGATTACTGTTACTGTGACTCTGGGAGGTCTGGATTGTAAAGAAGTATATACTCCACCTGCTATCAAAAACAATCCGTTCCTGCTGGTCGTGGACGGAATTGTGATCAGCGGAAATGATTCAAGCATCATTACACTTTCACGCACACGGAATATTGCCGACACGGTACCTTCTGTAAAAGAACCAAACGCCAAGGTTTCCGTTTTGGGCGTTTCGGGAGTTGAATATCCGTTTACAGAAGAAGGCAATGGACGGTATGCAGTAGATCAGCTTTTACTGGACGCAGGCCAGCAATATCAGTTAAAGATCATTACAACGTGACGGAAATGAATTCCGTTCGCTACTCAGTAACGTGCAGATCAGTCCTCCGATCGATTCATTATACTGGAACCAGGATTCCTCTTTTAATGCACATGTATATTTAAATACGCATGATGCCTCCAACCAGACAAAATATTACCGTTGGCAATATGTTGAAACCTGGGAGTATCATTCGGCTTTCGATTCGGTTCTTGATTATAATAATGGAAACATCATACCAAGAACCCTGGACAATCAGATATACAGATGTTATAAGTCAGTGCCTTCCTCATCCATTGAAGTTGTGTCAACCACGCGGTTATCAAGTTCTGTCGTAAATAAATATGAAATAGCCGAAATCCCACAGGGTTCTGAAAAAATAAGTGAGACGTATAGTAACCTGGTCAGTCAATATGCCATTCCTGTGGATGCATATAATTTCTGGACAAACCTGAAACGAAATACCGAACAACTGGGTTCGCTTTTCGATCTGCAGCCATTTACGGAACTGGGAAATATAACCTGTGTAAATGATCCTACTATTCATTGTATCGGGTTTATCAGCTTTACAACCCTGCAGACTAAACGGATTTTTATTTCCAAAAATGATCTGGTAAACTGGAATTATCAACCTTATTATGGCGGTGATTGTTTAGTTGACACGATTCCGCCCCCGGATATAGACAAATATTTCCAGCCTCCGGGTGGTCCTTATTCCAACTCCCTGATCGGAACCAATAACGGACCTTACCTTTTATCTTCGGTTCTCTGTGTGGATTGCACCAATCATGGAGGAACAACTGTAAAACCAACCTTCTGGCCATAAACTTTTTAACTATGCGTCGATTTTCGCGGATATTTTTTCCGTTCATATATAAAAAGTTTATCACAGTCCTTTGTCTCCTGATCTGTGGAACCTGCCTTGCGCAGGATCCTTTTATTAATAAATTAACGACCAGTCTAAGTGATCATGAAGCAAAGGAATCCAAGGAAAAAATCTATCTCCAGACTGACAAATCATTTTATATTTCCGGAGAAATATTGTGGTTTAAATCGTATGTAGTGGATGCAACGCGCAATAAATTTTTTTCCCTGAGTCAAAGTGGCCTACGTAGAAGTATTAAACCGGGAGTCAAAGCCGGTTATACAGGGAAAAATACTCATTCAGAATGGCATTGGCAGCGGATCCTTCTTTATTCCTCTATCGCTCCCCACAGGCTGTTATAAAATCCGTGCATACACCAACTGGATGAAAAACTTTGGCGCAGACTATTATTTTGAAAAAAATATTACGATCGTAAATACGATGAAAAGAAGCCAGGATACCCTGGTTCAGAAATCGCCGGCCATCGATATTCAGTTCTTCCCCGAAGGAGGTAACCTGGTGGACGGTACGCCCATTGTAGTGGGATTTAAGGCAGTTGATGAGAATGGAAAAGGAATAAACGTGGATGGAGATATTGTTGACCAGGATAAAGCAACCGTGGCTCATTTTCAAAGCTGGATTATTTGGTATGGGTCGCTTCGAAATCAATCCTTCTGCCAGCAAGCAATATAAGGCTTATGTGCGGGTAGGTGGAAATCAGCTGACCGTTGTCAATTTCCCCGCTGTATTGCCGAAAGGAAATACTTTGAAAGTCATTTCCAGACCAGGATAATCTGACGATTTCCGCTACATCCAACTTCGAGGGCGATAACAGGCCATTATACCTGCTGATTCATACCCGCGGACTGGTGAAATACGCGAACAGCCTTCCACTGGATCACGGGAAGGGCATCGTGACTATTCCACTGTCAACCGTTGGTGAAGGCATTTCAAGTATCACACTGTTCAACGCCAGCCAGCAAGCCGTTTGTGAAAGACTTATTTTCAGGATGCCTTCCAACCTGGATTTATCTGCACAATCTGAAATGGACGAGTACCAGAGCCGAAAAAAAATAACAACACATATTCATCTGAATAACCTGCCGGCTGACTCATCGCTATCAGCCAACCTGGCTATGTCTGTATTCAGAATGGATAGTTTGCAAAACGACGAAGCGCCGGATATCCGGACATATTTATACCTGTCATCAGATATCCGGGGGAATATAGAACATCCTGAATATCTATTTTACGCACAAGGGTGAGCAATATCAGTCTGCCATCGAAAATCTGATGCTTACACAGGGCTGGCGAAAATTTAAATGGGACGATGTATTACAAAACGCAGATCCCGTTTTCGAATATATTCCTGAATGGACAGGTCATCTGATACATGCCCGTATTACTGACCGCACCAGTGGTCAACCGCTGGAAAACCAGGGAGTCTATCTCGCCGGGCCTGGTATTAAATCACAACTTGCCGGTTGCGTCAGTAACAAGAACGGACAATTATTATTTGACCTTCCGCATCTATTGGGATCGAACGTGATTGTACTGCAGGCAGAAAACAGAACCGACAGTAATTACAGGATTGATGTGTCAAATCCATTCAGTGAAAAATATTCAGCCGGTTATTACCCGGCTTTTAAAATGAACAGCACGCTTAAATCAGATCTGCAGTTCTATAATATCGGCACACAGGTGCAGAATGTTTATCTGCTAAGCAACCTGATTAAATTGAAAGCACCGGTCTATAGCGACAGTACTTCTTTTTATGGTGAGCCCGATAAGAAATTTTTTCTGGACGATTATACCCGTTTTAATACCATGGAAGAAGTTGTCCGGGAATATATCACGGGGTTATCCGTACATCGCGGCAAGGACCATTTTACTTTTCGAATGATGAATGATCCGCAAAAAATATTATTTTGACCAGGATCCTTTGATCGTGCTGGATGGCGTTCCCATTTTTGATGCGACTGAAGTAATGTCCCTGGATCCTTTGAAAATTAAAAAAATAGAAATCGTAAACCGGAAATTCTTCCTGGGATCTGTTGTGGCCAGCGGCATCTTCGCTCTATATTCTTATAACAATGATATGGCAGGACTTCAGATGAACAGCCATGCACTGATCCTGGATTATGAAGGACTGCAATTACAGCGTGAGTTTTATTCTCCCAAATATGATCCATCCCAAACCAGTTCCAAACGTTTACCTGACTTTAGAAACGTACTCGCCTGGGAACCCAATATCGTGATTGGCAAAAGCGGCGAAGCCGAAATCAATTTTTATTCTTCTGATCGTAAAGGGAAATATGTCGGTGTTGTAGAAGGCATTAATCAGAATGGGGTTGCGGGGAGCACGAAGTTTTATTTTGAAGTACAATAAAACATCTCAAGTGTGGTAAATGTGGAAGGGTAAGAATGTAAGAATGCGAAATGGAAAAAGGAAATGACAATGTGATGATGTGCCGCAATGACTTTCAGAAATAAATTGGATCCTCAGAATCCGACTGCCTACATCTTCATATTATCATTTACAAATTCAATTTAAAATTCCTACACTCTTACCCTTCCACGCTCGCCACACTAAAATGAGCTCGCTCATTTTGAGATGTTCTTTAAATACAAAAACGCCGGTCCTTTACTAAAATCAAATTTTGGTTTTATGAAGCTGGGGGCGATGGAAAAATTACCGAGCAGGATGTCCGGTTTACCATCCCCGTTCAGATCGCCGACATCCATTGTCAGCCAGCGGCCCCGCTGGGTCGCCGGTAAGGAATGCGGAAGGAAATCAAAATTTCCCTTGTTCTCCAGATATACAAATCCTTCTTCGGGTTGATTCTGATAGTCAGCAAAAAAGGAAATCACCGCCAGGTCCAGGTCGCCATCGCCATCAAAATCACGGGCCATCGCTTTATAACAACCATTGATCGGGAAAAAATATTTTTGTTTAAAATTCCAGTGCCCGTCATTTAAAAATATATATACGCCATGATAAGGTTTTAATTCAACTGAAAAATCAGCATTGTCACCGCAGGTATAAACGATATCCGGAAAGCCGTCATGGTTGAAATCATCCATTTCGAAATAGGACGAGCCATAGGAAGGCGGGAACTGTAAAATTTCCTTCTGATCAAACTGACCGTGCCCGCGGTTGGTGAATAAAAAAATGCCTTCTTCACCCTGCGCGAATAATACAACGAGATCGGGCAGTCCGTCGTGGTTATAATCCTTCACGTATGCCTTAATAGCGCCAGGAACGGGCCTTAACACATGCCGGTTATAGTTATTGTTACCCAGATTTTCATACCAGCTTAAAGCGCCTGTAAGATGCCCGAATTCACATACCAGTTCATCAGGTTTTCCATCGTTGTTCAGGTCGACCTGTATCGATTGCACCGGTCGTGCGAGATGATGAATTTGCGTTGTAGTATCCAGTAGCAATTTCCCATGCTCATTCAGCCCGAGATTCTGAAGCCTGCCCAGCTTCGCATTTGACGGATTTAGGTAACCAATATTAGTGGCTACCCATGGTGAAGCGTGAAAGTCAATATCTATGACTGGACCCGATATAAATGCAAAGGAATCAATGGGCATTAAGGCTGTGTCAAACCGGGTGACCTGTTTCTGGAAAATATCACTTTGCAAAACGGAATGTACCGTCCGGGAACTGTCAATATGGATATAACAGGTTGTTGGCTTTTGACCGTTAATAGCAGGGGAAATAACTTCGAAAATGGACAAGTCATTTTTAATCGGATAGGGCCTTTGCTGTGGAGGCAATGAATCAGGTGCCGTTGCAATGTAATAGTTAATAATATTCTGCCATTCTTCCGGAGTCATAAGTGGCTTGGAAGGATAAAATCCCGGCGCCAGATTGGGATCCCTTCGCATCGAAGGATATTGAGTCCAGTAATGATTAAAAATGCCCAGCCGCGGACCCATATTCGGCAATACTCCTTTTTCCCAGGATTCTACATTTAATAATGAAGGCTGCGGAAATGCATGGCAGCTCTGACAATATTTCTTTGCCAGTGCTTCACCTGCTTCGACTGAATCGGTTGGAATTTGTTTATGGGATTGATTTCTGTTATACGGATCGCAGGAATACAGGTTAAGCAAAATGAAAATGACGATCCCGTAACGCAAGATTAAAGATTTATTTTTCTGCGTGAACCCTTACTGTCAGTCACTTCCACCGACACAACCTGATCATCCACCCGTATAAAACGGCCTGATTGGGATAAAAACGATGTTCCATAATAAAATTCCTGGTCCAGTGTCTTCCCGTTTTTATATGTAATGATCGCTTTAACATCCAGCGGTGCCAGTTGTATCAGTTTCTGATTTTTTTTAAGACGGAATACTTTTAGCGGGCCTCGGTTCTGACTTGCCGCTACCAGGTACTGATTGTTGGCTCCGCTTAATTTTACCAGTGCTTTTCCATTGCCCGGAATAAAAATGCCGCTTTGAAGAATGGACCGGGATTGAAAACCGTTTTGTCCGTCGCCATTCATTAACAAACCGTTCAACGCATCATACCGGCCGACCGAGACATCTGTACCATAATCATTTCCATTCACCAGCAGGTCCAGATTCCCGTCACCGTCAAAATCTTCTGTTACCATTCCATTGATCATCGAGAACTGGGCTTCTTTCGGCAGAGGGATCAGTGTAAAAGTTCCATTGCCGTCATTTCTTAACAGCATGGATTCAAATTCGTTTGCTTCCAGAATCAGCGCATTTTTTCTTTCTGCTTCCGGAAGTATCTGATCCATCCCGGCCACTGCATATGATTTATAGGTTGGATATTTCTTTCTCATATTATTGATCTGTCTTAACAGATCATCCCTGCCCTGGGCCGGAAATTCTTTTTTATTCCCTTCCTGGTCCGGCAGGTAGAGCGACGGAATCATATCGAATATTCCGTTGTTGTCAAAGTCTTTTCCATAAGCATGAACGGGATAATCCATGCTGGCGCGAAAAAATGAATTCTTTCCCAGATTACCCACGATATAATCCATATCCCCGTCATGATCAAAGTCACCTGCCGTTATACTATTCCACCATCCATGGATATTCCCGATACCTGATTGCCCGGTGATATTCACGAAATTTCCATGATCATTTTTCAAAAAAGCAAGCGACATCCATTCGCCTGCCAGAATCAGATCGGGCCATCCGTCGTTATCAAAATCCGTAAATACCGCATCGCAAACCATACCGCAGTTAACCAGATCCTTGGCGACTGTTTTTGTTACATCGGTGAAAAGAACCTGACCATTCTTTGAGTCATTTCTCAATATAAAACTGGAAACCGGTTTCGGATAATTTCCCGGATCCACTCTTCCGGAAACAAAGAGATCGAGATCACCATCATGATCAAAATCAGCTGCCCGCACACAAAATTTACTGGTCAGGTTTTTCGGGATGGCTTCCGGATGCTCGGTAAAATTTCCTTTGCCATCATTCAGATAAAAACGATCCTGATAAGCTGTATGTATTCGGAGGCATTTCATTTCCACCGGAAGCAATATACAGATCCAGGTCGCCGTCTCCATCTGCATCAAACAATAACAATCCCATATCATGCGCTGTCTTTTCGAGTGAATCAGATGCAAGCAGTGATTTCTGAATGAATTTACCATCCGTCTGCTGAAGAAAAATCCGCGCACTGTGATTGGGAGAACCGCCCATAATCAGGTCTTCCAGCCCATTTCCGTCAATATCTCCGACAGCCAGGGCCGGACCATAATCCGATAATTTATGCGGAAGTAATTTTTGGATATTAAAATCAATATAGTCTCTTTCCTTATGCGTGTATTGCATTCCCAGGGAATCCGTTATCTCGCTGAACAGGGCTATTGCCTGCAATCAATGGTTTCGGAGGATCAAATATATTTTTTGCATTTTTCAAATCTGCCGTCAGGAGCTGATCTGCTTTAACCTGCGTAAGAATTTCCTGTTTCCCTCCCGGCCAGTGAATCAATACGGAGTCTACCATGGTCAGATTTCCCAGTCCGAAGAATGCGAGATTTTCTGACCGTGGACAGATAGCCGCGGTAAGGTGTATTTTCATACACCTGTTGTTTGCCATGATCATAATGTAGTTCAACACTGGCTCCGAAACCATCCCGGTTCAGACTGTCGCCCCTGAATTTTATTTTCAGAAAATGATTCGGGTTCTTCTGATTTTCCTTACTCCTGTTCCGGAAGATGCCGGCTTCATCGTTGATATTGTTCACGATCAGATCCAGGATAACCGTCATTATCCAGATCCGCATAAGCGGCACCGTTAGAAAAGCTCGGGTATCATCAGTCCCCAGTCCTTGCTTACATCCGAGAAGCTGAGATTCCCATTATTGTGATACGCGTAGTTATGAAGTTTTACTTCCGGAATCTGTTTGAGCAGATCTGAAGTCGATACCAGCGAAACGGAGACATTCCGGAAAGCGATAAAATCGTGATCCGTGACATCTTTTGGAAATCCATTGGTGATGATCAGGTCCCGGTATCCGTCATTATCAAAATCGGTCAGCAATGGTGTCCAGCTCCAGTCTGTTTCAGCCACGCCGGCATAAAAAGAAATATCACTGAAAATAGGTGCGCCTATCGAATCGCCGCTTTTTATACGTGGTCCCTGATTCAGCTGCAGGGTATTTCGTGACATATTGATAATTGTATCCGAACAGATCACTGTTCTGATAAGTCAGATAACTGCCGGAGTTCATCATCATTTTTTTCCGGAAATTATCTTCCGGATTCATATCCAGCACCATCACATCTTCCAGTCCGTCATTATTTATATCGTTGATATCAATACCCATGGAATTGGAAGAAGTATGTTTAAAATAATCCGCCAGGTGATCGGTAAATGTGCCGTCATGATTATTGATCAGGAGCAGATCATTCGGCAGATAATCGTTGGTTACATACATATCTTTCCATCCATCCTTATTGATATCACATACGTTTACGCTGTGACCATATCCTTCAATGGCAACACCTGCCGCTTTGCTGACATCTGTAAATACAGGATGCTTTAAATGAATCATTCCAGTCATTACGAAACAATTTACCGCTGCTGGGGAAAGAACCATCGCGTGCCAGATTATGAAACACATTGGGCAGGGATGAATTCACAATTTCATTTACGACCAGGTACATATCCAGATCGCCATCATTATCATAATCAAAAAAAGCAGCCATCGTGGAAAAACTGGTATCCGCCAGGCCGTATTCGGCGGCCATATCCTTGAAATGCGGGATTCCCTTTTTATCCAATCCCTGGTTGATGTACAAAATGTTTTTTCTTTTCTCTCCGCTCGGATTGATGGTTGCAGAGACATATATATCAGGCCAGCCGTCGTTGTTGATATCAACTACCGACACACCCCGGCACCATTTTCCTTCTCCATCTGCTCCGGAAGCCGCTGTAATATCTTCAAATTTAAAATCTCCTTTGTTCAGATATAATTTATTGGCCACCAGATTTCCGGTGAAATAAATATCCGGTAAGCCATCCTGGTTAAAATCTCCAATTCCCACACCGCCTCCATTATAAATATTGGAAACCTTCAGCACATTCAGGGAATCCGTTTCTTTTATTTCATTATTAAAATGAATGCCTGACTGATCTGAAGAAATTGTTTCAAACAAAGTCTTATGCCGGTTACAGGAAAAACAAAAGAACAATCAGGAAAGATAAAAAAGCAGAACGGATCCTTGACCCAGCGATCATTGAATAAATTTTTCGGGTGCAATATAAATGTTTCAATAATACATTGACAGGTTGGTATAAAAGCAAAGTCCTGTCTGGACTGGCCGAGACAGGACTTGCATGAATTTATTAACAAATACGATTAGTATCCAGGATTCTGTGTAAGCGTTGGTTTACCAGCCTGTGTACTTGCATCAATTTCCTGTTGAGGAATTGCAAAATAGTCAGAACGTTGGGATCGAATACAGCTCCCTGCAGCAAGCTGATATCCGATAGCCTACTTCATTCGCAACATATGCATTCAATTCAGCAGCTGCTTCGGCTGTCCATAACGAACCAGGTCGAAGAAGCGCTGACCTTCCATGGCCAGTTCAAGCCTTCTTTCAAACTGAACATATTTACGTGCACCTGCCTGACCCAGACCTGCAAAAAATCCGGCAGCATATGGTTTGATGAAATAATTAGCAGCCGGTGTAGTGGTAAATCCACCCTGTGGCTTTGAATTGTCAATATAGGTATGAACAAAACCGGCAGGATTTGCAGCTCTGTTTCTTACAATATTTACAGATCCTGTGCAGCATCCAGGCTTCCGACTTCTACCTGGCATTCTGCAGCCCAGAGTAATACGTCTGCAAAACGAATCAGGTTAATATTGATGGCAGTATAACCGGCTGTCCAGGATGATTTATCTGTAAATACACCAATCTGTGATTCATAAGGCACATTTTTAACCGGCAGCATAAGGTCCACCGCTGGCCTGGTTACGAACAAAGATAAAACCAGGATTAATACCCCAATCCAGGAATGGAATGCCTCTTCTTCCCACTGTCCAGTCTAACCGGGGATCCAGTGTGTGTAGGCTATCTGGAGTAAACGGATCTGAGATTTTATACCCTGATCATTTTTCAGATTTGATGTTATTGTATGTATCCGGCATAGCATAACCGGTAACCGGATCTGTTTTGTATGCATTCGCCAGACTATATGATGGCTGATTAAATCCGCAGCATGATACCGGTTTGGAAGGATCGTAAGAAAAGTTCAGTACGTCTCCTGCATTTGCATTTGCAGCAGTGGATCCGTCATTTACGGAATTCTGAACTGCAAAAACAGACTCACTGTTATTCTTGGTTGCCGCATTAAAATTGTCATTGAATTTTGGCACCAGTGCATACTTGAGACCACCGGCTGTTTTTCCATTGGCAATGATATCAGTCAACAAAGGCAGTGCGTCAGAATATTTCTGCTGAAACATCTTGGCTTTTGCCAGATATGCTTCAGCAGCCCATTTATTTGATACGTCCTATCTGGCCCTGTGTTTCCGGAAGATTAGTCAATGGCATATTGTAAATCTGCTTCGATCTTTGGCCATACTTCGGCATTATTGGTTGCTACATCTGCGCTGTTTGGTACACGCCAGTTACCAGCTACATACGTAATAGATTCATCTACATATGGAACATTACCAAACACTTTCTTCAGTTCCATCATATAATGTGCGCGCAGAAAACGTGCTTCAGCAGTAAACTGAACTGTATCAGCAGGATCAAGACCTTTGGTGAGACGCATTTCCCTCATTACTTCATTAGAACGTTGAACGCCATCATAACAGGCTTCCCATTTTCCTTCAATTATAAATATTGGTAGATGATTCAGACCAGGTCATCAGGGAAACGATATCAGGCTGGTCACCCGGATCTGAACCTTTGTGTGCATCATCCGCACATACACTTCCATAAACCCAGTTAGAACCTGCGGAAACCCAGTCGCCACCACCCGGTACAGCGGTTCCGGCACCACCCTTTCCATCCAGCAGGGAATAGGCTCCGATCAGCAGACCGGCAACACCTGCTTTGGTTGCAACAACATCCGGTGTATAACTACCAACCGGCGCTTTTGTCAGAAAAGCTTTTACTACAGGAGAACACCAGCCCGATGATGGCGAACCCGAATGGAAGAAATATTTTATAATTTGTTCTTTTCATATGTTTTAATTTAACAGATATTCAATGAGTTAAAAAGTAAGGCTTAATACCGACGGAATAAGATTTCTGGTTACCCGGATATTGATCCATAGTCAATTCCAAAAGCTGAGAAGATCCGCCAATTTCAGGATCAAGACCTGTATAATTTGTGATTGTAAACAGATTAGAACCCTGTACATAAATTCTTAACTTATCGATACCTACACTTTTCAAATTAGCACTTGGTAATGTATATCCGATAATCAGAGAACGCAGTTTGAAGAAGGATCCGCTTTCTTTATAGAACGAATTCGGAACTGTATTCGTACTGAAAGTAGATGCGTTTTCGAGGATCGGAGCTTTTGGATTCAGGTTAGTAGGCGTCCAGGAATTGTACAGCAGGTTTATACTCTTGTTACCCTGGAAGGAAGCCCACATATCTGTCCAGTAGCGCTGTGTAGTTGACCACCTCATTTCCATAAGATCCATAAAACAGAGCAGTGAAATCAAAATCCTTGACAGTTGCATTGGCATTTATACCATATGTAAATTTCGGATTTGGATTACCAAAGAATGTACGGTCATGTTGCATCAATCTTACCGTCTCCGTTAATATCTGCATATTTGAAACGACCTGGAGCAGCATCCTGTTGTGTAGGTGATTTTGCTACATCATCAGCACCGGAAAAATAACCGATCACCTGGTATCCATAAAATGAACCTACCGGATGACCCACCTGGTTACGTACAAAATCTCCGATACGTGTACCACCTGTTGTGAAGTAACCACCCGCATTCGGAATGCTTACAACCTTGCTTGTATATGTAGTGAAAATACCTGTTACATTCAATTTGGACACCGGGCTAATGTAGCATGATAAGTCAAACTCATATCAACCCCGTTGTTCTGTACGTCTCCGATATTAACAGAAGGCAATTGTGCGCCGGAAGGTTCACCCGATGCAAAGGCACCGGAAGTTGCAGCCGCATTATCCTGGAATAACAGACCATTGATTTTCTTTTGATACTATTCAATGGTGAATTCGATTTTATTTTTAATTAAAACCGCGTCCAAACCAAAGTTGGTGATCACATCCTGTTCCCAACCTGTTGCCGGGCTACCATATTGAGATGCATGGAAACCCAAGTACTGTGCTATTGCTGGTTCCGCCAATATCATAATAAGACTGTACCCGCGCTGGCACCATACAGAGTAAACTGATTAAGTGGGTTTACGTTTGCATAAGATCCCAGTTTACCCCAGCTGCCCCGGAGTTTCAGGAAGTTCAGCCATGATAACACCGCTCATGAAATCTTCCTGTGTCAGGATCCATCCGCCAGAAAAGGCCGGAAAATATCCGTATTGGTTTTCTGGTCCAAAAACAGATGCCCGATCCCGGCGAATCGTTGCGGTTAACAGATAACGGTCATTGTAATGCATAGTTGGCCTGTGCGAATAAGTGAATATAATGAACCGGATCCTGTTCCGCTACAGTTTGTTTGTCCTTTTGGATCACCGTTACTTAGTGTCCAGAGGTTCAGATTATCGGAGAAAGTAGTTGATTCTGGTTACCACCAACACCGTGGCCATACCTGATCGATTGCTTCAGATCCAACAAACACTTTTAGATTGCTCTTACCAAATGTATTGGAATAAGTCAGGGTGTTTATCCAGTCACAATAGTTGGTATAGCTGGCGTTTTCTGTGAATCCGTTGGATCCGTTGTTTTCTGCATTTTCATACGTATGATACGTGTATTGCCAGTTGTAATTGATTACTGAATCAGACCCCCGAAGCTGGTTCTGATAGTGAAATGTTTCAGGAAATCTACTTCTCCCCAGGCATTACCCATCATCGTCCAGTTATACCCTTGGTTATCTTTTGTACGTTCCTGGTTGGCGACCGGATTTGATGCGTTACCCAGTTCCGGTCCGTTTGAACCTGCCCAGTTTCCCTGTAATATCATGTACAGGAATGATCGCCTGTTCACGATAATCATAGTTGATCTGGTTTTCTCCGAAATAACCGATTTGCGGGTTATCCAGATAGAAGGCATAGAAATTTTCACCTACCCGGATTCCTTTTGATAAGGCAAACGTAGTATTCATCCTCATCATATATCTTTTCAGATAGGTATCGATCAGTGTTCCCTGCTGGTTAAAATAACCTGCAGAGAAAAAATAAGTTGATTTATCGCTTCCGCCCTGCAAGACCTACATTATAACTCTGTATCGGAGCTGGTTTAAACAATTCATGGAACCAGTCAGTACCCCCTTTGTTGGCTTGAGTGATCTGGTAAATCGGTCCCTTTGTATAATCCACATTATATTTAGAAGGATCTACAGCAGGACTACCTGCTTTTGCACCACCCGGAGTAATGTAATCAGGTAATACCGGAGTAGCTCCGTCGCCATATTGTTGTGAAGATGGATTTCCTGTAGATATCTACCTGGCCGGAAGTAATATCAGCCTGCCAAAGTGCATTGGCCAGTTCCTGTGCATTCAGGAGGTGAAAAGGATTTCCTGATAATGGAATCTGCGTACCAGCATAACCATCGAAAGTAAGTGTTGGTTTTCCAACTGATTTACCTCTTTTGGTTGTGATGATTACAACTCCGTTTGATCCGCGTACACCGAAGATGGAAGCAGATGCATCTTTCAATACCTGCACAGATTCGATATCCTGTGCATTGATATCATGATAAGGCAACTGAACTCCATCTATAATATAGAGTGGATCGGTATTACCAAATGAAGTAACACCACGGATGAACACGTTGGTCGGTCCGCCGGGTGCTCCTGAAGTAATAACCGTTACACCGGAAGCCTGTCCCTGCAGCATTTGCTCAGGACTTCCCGCCTGTATGGCTTTCATGTCTTTGACATTCACAACGTCCACCGCACCCGTCAGATCTTTTTTCTTCTGGGTGGTGTACCCTGTTACTACTACGTCGTTCAGAGATGTAGCAGATGTGGAGAGAAAAACATCTCCGACGCTGTTCCCTTTTACAGGAACCGTCAGTGCTTCGTAACCTACAATGGTAATAACTAACGCACTTACTTTCTGAGAGGATGTGATACTGAATGATCCATCCGATCCGGTCAAAGTCGCTGACTTGCCACCCTTTACCTGTACTGTTGCTCCAACAATCGGTTGTTTGTCGGTGTTACCTAAAACACGTCCGGTAATAGTTGTTTGAGCAAAAAGACTTACGCTGAGGAAAAGAAGTAACGCGGTGTTCAGCCCCGCTAGGAGTTTAAATTTTGTTGGCATAAGCAATTCGTCTTTTGGTTTAACGATGTTAATTACAACCAAATTTATGATTTATTTAATGCTGACCTAATATTTTTTTAACTTTTAATTGTGTCTTATTAGCTCTCATCCTCAAATGATTGTCAGATTTATATCTTATGTGTTCAACGAACATATTCTTACCAGAGGCTGTTAAAAATCGACGGTCACTTTGTGCTTTTTATTTATTTTGCGCGCATGAAATCGAAAACTGCTGTCATTATGATCGCCCTGGCGGGCGGAATATTATTTGGTTCCTGCATAAAGAAAGACAATAAGAAACAGACGGAAGAAAATCTGAAAACCGCCATGGACCTGTATTTAAACCATCAGCCAAGGATTGATACCAGCCGGGTGAAGTTCAAAGTGCTGGCAGTAACTTTTTATGAAGCCCAAATGGGTTATATCTGCGAGTTTAAGGTGAATATGAAGGAAAGAAGGGATAGTAATCTTATAGACACAACCGGATTTATGAACGCGAATATTTCCAAGGACTTCAAGGATGTTTCCAGAAGAGATTAATCAATTGTTAATGGTTAATTGTTAATTGTTAATGTAGGTTGTTGACGTTTGACGAACAATTCAAAAAAGTGCTTGGTCTTAGGCTTTCGAGCCTTAGGGCATTCAGCTTAAAATAGCAATTTCCGGGTTGTCTTCAGAAAATACGAGGCGTAATTTTGTGAGATGTTAGACTATCAACGCATCGAACAGGCCATCCGCTTCATCCGTGAAAATTTCCAGGATCAGCCGGATCTGGATGAAATCGCCAGGCAGATTCATCTCAGCCCCTTCCATTTCCAGCGGTTATTTAAAGAATGGGCAGGTGTAAGTCCCAAAAAATTTCTCCAGTTTACCAGTATAGAATACGCCAAGCAGTTATTACAACAGCAGAAAACCCTGGCAACGGTCAGTTTTGAAACCGGGCTCTCCGGCACCAGCCGGCTGCATGATTTGTTTATACAGATAGAAGGAATGACACCCGGCGAATACCAGCAGGGAGGAAAGAATCTGCATATATATTATAGTCACGCTGAAACAGTTTTCGGAAATATTCTGATCGCCTCCACCGAAAAAGGGAATCTGCCATATTTCCTTTGTACAGGAGACTTCAGATCTCAGCTGCATTGATCAATCGTTTTCCCGCAGCCCTGCTGGAACAGAAAACGGACTTACATCAGCAGGAGGCGCTTAAAATGTTTCGCGATGACTGGAGCGATCTCGATAAAATCAAATTGCATTTAAAAGGAACGCCTTTCCAGATTAAAGTGTGGAACGCACTTTTGCAGATTCCCATGGGCTCATTAAAATCATATCTCGAAATCGCGAACGAAATCGGCGATCCCAAAGCTTCACGCGCAGTAGGCACCGCCATCGGAAATAATCCCATCGCCTATATCATTCCCTGCCACCGCGTAATTACTTCATCCGGAAATCTTGGTGGATATCATTGGGGCATTGACCGGAAGTCCGCGATCATTGGGTGGGAAGCAGCGAAGGCAAGTGTGAGAGTATAGGAGTATAGGAGTATAAGAGTGGAAATGCTTTAGTACGCTGCCATACTTCCATACTTCCATTCTTCCATACTTCCATACTCCTTTTGGTGAATCCGTTAAAGTGGATTCTCACTAAAAAATATCAGCTATTTTTGAATATCGAAACCATGAAATAAGAATACCATGTCACTGATAAAGAATATCTCTCCTTCGCATTTTTTATTGATCAGTATGCTGGCGATTGCTGCCTGTCATCAAAATCCAAAAAGCGAAGAGAGCGATGCTGCAAGCACTGCCGTCACAGACACCATGGTGGTTAAGACAGACAAAAGCAAACCGGTGTTTACAGCAGCCATGGTGGATAATAAGAAGGATCCGAATTGTGGTATGCCCGTTACAGCCGGCATCGCAGATACCGTTCACTATAAGGGGAAAGTGTATGGATTTTGTTCTGATGAATGCAGAGATGCGTTTCTTAAGAATCCGGAAGCACTGGCAAAAAATGCGGAACTAAAGTAGTGTGGAAGACTGGAAATCTGGAAGTCTGAAAGTAGAGTCCATTAGTTCCCAGACTTCCAGTCTTCCAGTCTTCCAGACTTGCCTAGGCTTCTCCATGCTTTAGCACCTTCGCCTCCACGTAAAAGATCGTTTCTTCGGCGATATTTTTTGACTGATCACCTACTCTTTCCATCCTCCGGATGACGGACAGATTGATCAGAGCCTGGTAGGCATCTTCCGGATGTAACACCAGGTATTGGCAGGTTGCGTTGGTCGCATTGATATTGATCTTATCGAGGAATTCATCTTTCTGAAATACACTCCGCGCCAGCTGGGTATCTTCTTTTTCAAAAGCCGTCAGTGTGTCTTCCAGCATATTGATGGCCTCGTCATACATGGCAATGGTTTCGGTCATCTGGAGCAGTTCGGGATTGAACGGCTTGTCAGCACTCAGAATATATTTTGCCACGCCTTCTGCAATATCTCCGATGCGTTCCAGGTTGGAATTTATTTTCAATACGGCTAACACGAAGCGAAGGTCGACTGCCACCGGCGTCAATAACGCAAAGATATTTTCACAGTCACGGTCAATTTTCAATTCCAGACCGTTTACTCTTTTTTCCCGGCTCACTACTTCGCGGGCAAGATTCTTGTCGAAGTTCACCATGGCGACGTTTGACTTAACAACCTGTGAATGCACCAGGTTCCACATATTGATGATCTCCACCTTTAACTGCTTCAGTTCTATTTCTAATTGTGACATGATATCTTGATTATAAGTTAGGCCTAACTAAATCTTCCGGTTATATAATTCTGTGTACGCTGATCCGATGGATTAGTGAACATTTTTTTTGTGTCGTCGTATTCTACCAATTCGCCTACATAAAAAAATGCTGTCTTATCACTCACCCTGGCTGCCTGTTGCATATTGTGCGTCACGATAACCAGTGTATAATTTTTCTTCAGTTCATGCAGTAGTTCTTCGATACTGGAAGTTGAGATCGGATCGAGCGCGGATGTAGGTTCATCCAGCAACAGAACTTCCGGTTCCATCGCGATCGCACGCGCGATACATAAACGCTGCTGCTGGCCACCGGAAAGAAATGTTCCCTTTTTATGCAGTGAATCTTTTACTTCCTTCCAGAGCGCCGCTTTGGATAATGACTCTTCTACTTTCTGATCCCTTTCTGCCTTCGGTAGTTTCATACCGTTCAGCTTATAGCCAGCAATCACATTATCATAAATGCTGAGGTTGGGAAAAGGATTGGGTCTTTGAAAAACCATCCCGATTTTCAAACGTACAAAGATCGGATGCATTTCATATACATTCTCATTGTTCAGAATCATTTCCCCCTTGCTGGTAGCTCCCTGGATCAATTCATGCATCCGGTTAATACATCGCAGGTAGGTGGTTTTTCCACAACCCGAAGGTCCCATCACCGCAACCACCTGATTTTTCGGAATGTCAATATTTACATTCTTCACCACGTGATTGGTGCCGAAATAGGCATTGAAATTCCTGCTTTTTATAATTGTACGTTCCATCTTCTTGTTATCAGCTTTGTAATAATGTTTAATGACAATACCGTAAATAGCAGGATCAATGCTGCACCCCAGGCCATGTCGTGCCACTCGTCATAAGGACTGGTGGCATAATTGAAAATCATCAGCGGCAGACTTTGCATTGGCTTGGCAAGGTTTGTATTCAGATAAGGATTCCCAAATGCTGTAAATAGCAAAGGCGCCGTTTCTCCGGCAATACGCGCGATGGATAACATAACCCCCGAAAGAATTCCGCTGATACCACAGGGAACGATTACCCTTAAAATAACTTTATGATAGGGAAGCCCCAACGCCAGGCCGGCTTCCTTTAAAGAGAATGGAATCAACTTGAGCGTTTCTTCCGTAGACCGGATCAGTATGGGTAACATCATGATCGCGAGTGCGACACTTCCGGACAAAGCAGAGAAAGTACCAATGGGTTTTACGACCCAGAAGTAAACGACGATACCGATCACAATGGATGGAACACCCTGAAGTACATCTACAGATAAGCGGGACCAGTATGGAAGGCGACCGGTTTTATTTTCACTCAGATATATTCCGCAGAGAATACCAATTGGAATAGCTATAATGGAAGCAACCAGAACAATGATAATGGAACCTATCAGCGCGTTGACAATTCCACCGCCGGCTTCCCCAACAGGTTTTGGTATCTGAGTCAGAAATGCCCAGTTAATTTTTGTGATGCCCTCCCTGAAAATATAAATAATGATGAATATCAACGGTAACGTTATGATAAACGCAAAAAAAACGACCACAGCCTGCGCAAGTTTACTTTTGACTACCCTGAGTTTTACATTTGCGTTCATATATTATTCGTTGGTAAATCGTTTAATAATTCGTTTCCCGATCATGTTGATGACTACAGTCACAATAAATAAAACCAATCCCAATTCGATCAGGGCAGAAAGATAAAGAGTATGATCGGCCTCTGTGAATTCATTGGCAATGACACTGGCCATCGTATTACCGGGTCCGAAAATGCTGTCGGGTATCATGCTCGTATTCCCGATCACCATGGTTACTGCCATCGTTTCTCCCAGTGCTCGTCCCAGCGAAAGTAAAATACCTGCGAATAATCCGGACTTAGTATAAGGAAGTATTACATTTTTGATTACTTCATATCTTGTTGCACCCAATGAATAAGCTCCTTCCTTTAACGGCGAAGGTACGAGCCGGATCATCTCGCGGCCCAGGGATGCAGCATACGGAATGATCATAACGGCCAGAATCAGAGAAGCTGTGAAAATTCCGATACCATAAGGCAAAACACCAACCTTAGTTTCCAGTGACCGCACCATCGGTACCAGCACCAGTAGTCCCCAGAATCCATATATGACTGAAGGAACGGCGGCAATTAATTCCACCGTATTTTTTAAGAAATTAGAAAGCCATCCTTTGGGATTGTATTCTCCCAGATAGATGGCAATCGCAAATGAAAAAGGTATTGAAATAATTAAAGCAAGGAACGAAGTCAGCAGGGTGCCAATCAAAAAGGGTAAAGCTCCATATACATTATTGACCGGATCCCAGGTCCTGCCCCAGAGATATTTTATACCCAGATTTTTCATTGAAGGCACAGACTCGATGATGAGCGTGAGCATCAGACCAACGACCAGCAAAATCATGGCAATTCCAACGCCTATCAGGGATCTCTTGAAAATAGATTCTGCCCTGATCATCCCGCTGGAACTCTTTGCCTTCGTTTTTAGTTTCTGATTATTCATGCTATCAGTTGTCAATTGTTAATTGTTAATTGTCAATTGTTAATGGGCAATCAATATTAGTTTCGCGTTCATTGACAATTGACAATTGACAATTAACAATTTTAAAGTATTGCTTTGCCGTCGTAGGTAGCTGATTTTAATATTTTTTCAGCTACTCTGAGAGCTTCCTTTGACAGAGGAGAATAATTCAGAGGTTGTGTGAAGGCCTGACCTTCGTGAATATTCCACCAGAGTAATTTTAATAATTTGGTTGCCCGGTCTTTCGAACGGCTGTTGTAATTCTGCTCTTTGTAGATCAAAACCCAGGTAAAGCCGGCAATCGGATAACCGTCAGCAGCATCTGTATCTGTGATGAATATTTTTGCATCGTCAGGCATCTTCACGTTTCCTGCTGCTGTTACCGAAGCAATGGAAGGAACGATGAATTTTCCTTTTTTGTTTTGAATTTTCGCATAATCCATCTTGTTCTGGAGCGCGTAAATCAATTCAACATATCCGATCGCTCCCGGTGTTTGTTTTACCAATCCGGCAACACCTTCATTTCCCTTTCCGCCCAAACCGGCAGGCCAGTTTACGGCACCCGCACTTCCCACTTTTGTTTTCCATTCAGGACTCACTTTGGATAAATAGTTGGTGAAGATGTTGGTTGTTCCGCTTCCGTCTGAACGATGGGCTACCAGGATTGGCAGAGCCGGAATATTAACTCCCTTGTTGATGGAAGTAATCCTTGCGTCGTTCCAGGTTTTAATTTTACCCAGGAAAATATCTGCAATGATATCAGGTGTAAGGCCGATATTATTATTATCTCCGGGAAGATTATAGGTTATCACCACAGCGCCGGAAGCCTGTGGAATATGCAAAACGGGCACACCAAATTTTGCGGTCTGCTCATCATTCAACGGACCATCTGATGCGCCGAAGTCAACCGTTTTATTGGTCAGTTGCAAAATACCCCCACCTGAACCGATACTCTGATAGTTAACCTGGATGCCGGTTTTAGTGTTATATTCCGCAAACATTTTAGAAAATAGCGGATTGATGAATGAACTCCCTGCACCAAGTAACGTTTTGTCGTCCTGGGCGGTGGCTGTCTGAACATTTGTAACTGCAGCTGCTAATAAGACCGAAGCAGCAATGCCTTGTTTTAAGGTTTTTAAGAACTTTTGCATGATTCTTTATTTATATTGTTTTAATACTACTAAAAGCCGCCGTTGTCATAGTTTTTACCAAAAGAAAAGAAGAATGTAATTCTCCATACGAGGTCATAATCTTTATTGGAAGCAATCTGCGATGAATAACTGTTATACCAGACATTCGGCATAAAGTGTATCCGGTTTATTGGTTTCCAGTCCAGACCGGCAGTAATAAACTGTTGCTTGTACGTCTGATCGCCGGTGGATGTATAAGTAACCGTATTCTGGCCTCCTGCATTGGTCGCATAAACAGTATGGAAGGAATTATCGTTAAAATTTCCGGTATTGCCGCTGTATGATTTGTAGACTGCGGTATTTACTTTGTTATTTGGGTTGTACATATCGTAACGGGCAAAAAACCTGAGTTTGTTTTTTACGATATCTCCGTGAATAAAAAATGATATGCCACTGGGAGCCGTACTCAACGTATCTGTACCACCTGCAATCGTCGGAGCAAAATTGTCCTTATACAAATTATTGACATAACCTTCTACACCGATGGTGTAACCAGTTCCAGGGTTCATCGTCTTATCGGTTGCCGAGCTGTTCCAGGCTACAAAGCCCTTAATCATTTGTCTGGAATGTTTCCATTCGGGGGTCCAGTTTAATTTTTGATAGTCAGCATATAAGTCTACTACAAAATGCTTGTGGCCAAAATATCCATAAATATCTCCATAAAACCATTTGTATGGTGTATTATCAGGTCTGTCACCGGTACCATTTCCAATCAACAAATCATAACCGAAATTCTTGGTTTCCGGATCAAAGGTTCCCTGTAACCCAACACCCAGATCATATGATCCGGTACGACGTATATCTATGATCGTTCTTTCTATGGATCTGTAACTCCAGACTTTTTCCGACATGTCCGGGAAGGCTGGTGTATTAAATTGACCAACGAGGAGATCGGTTCCTTTCCAGATTCCTTTCCAGCGAAGGAACATTTGTTTAATATAAAAAGTGAGTTTGTTGTTCAACGTTAAATCTCCGGTTGCACCTCCATTGGAATTTAATACAACGGTACCATTAGCTGGCGGGCTTCCGGCGGGAAAATTATCTTCAGCCGCAAGTAAGAGGCTTGCCGAGAATTTTTTGCTTATATTATAATCATACCCAAGATAAATACGACGGAAAGCAAACTCATCCCTGTGGGCGGGTATTCCCGTGTACTGGTTGGCATTCCCACGGGTCAGGGAATCGGCGTGACCCTTATAAGCAAAATCGCCAAAGGCATAACCCCAAAGACGACCAGTATTTTCCTGGCCAGCCTTAAACAGGGAATCGTTACTAAATACGTACTGTGCTTCTGTTGAATTGGAAATAAAAGAAGCAATGATAATCAGGAGCGATAACCGAAGTAAAGTTTTGGTGATCAAACTTTTCATAAAAACTTATTTAGTTGTAATTTGATTTGGTTGTAAAAGACGGATGATCCTATGAATGGAATGTTACGGGAATATGACCAAAATGTTAACAGATCCAGAATCGCCTTCCCAATGGCGTGGTAACGGTGCCTTTACAAATACTTAATAATTTAATAACCTGAAATTACGCCTCATAAACGAGATGAAGTGAATGCTATATTTGAAATAATCATCGTTTGTTTCATGACACCGTGTTATACTGAAAACCAGATCCGAAGTTTATACAGCGAATTCAAAAGTCTTAAGAAATATGTGGAGAAATTGGCGTTTTTCGACCGCTGGTTTGGCATCATCCCCTTTGACTTTCCTGATTTTGATCCAGGGACTCCGTTTCTTCTTCGAAAGAGAAAAAACAGCAGAGCTGGTTGATATTTTTAAGAAGGAAAGGAACAACCCGGGATTAACAGTGAAAAAATTTCAATACGACGAACTATTTACTTTCAATATCAAGCCCGCGAATTCAAACAGCTCTGTATACAGCCATTTTATTTTATCCTGTTTTCTTACTCGCAAACCCTCTTTTGAAGAGTGGATAAAGCAAAACAGTTCTGCTATTAAAACGGTGGAGGATCTGCTGGACGAAGCCAATAGCATGGTGAATAGTATCGAAATAAATTTGCAAAACGAATATGATAAAAGTTTCAAGCTTCAGTGTATGTCGGTGTTCTACAGAGGATTTTATGATGCATTCACCAGACATTTAGATGGTCCGGGTAAAAAAAGAAAATTTATAGAATTGTATTTATACGCCCAGGGAATGATCTATGCGGATTTCATCAGTTCATTAAAAACGGCCATGCGAAAAGCCAGTCTTCCGGAAGACACGAAAACACAGGTTCCGCTGGATCTGACAGGCAAAATGAATCTCATGAACGAACTGGGCATTTTAGATTTTCTGGCGGACAGGTATTTGAATTCCGGGAGCAACTTACCTGACATTAAACTGGCGGAAACGATCAGTCAGATTACGGGAGAATCTCCGGAGCAGAAAGAAATGATACTCCATTTAATGAAGAATATGAGCCATAATAAAAGCATAACGGCTTTTCATCGTACGATGGCAGCAGATTAGTCAGGCTTATTAAAAAAGTATCAGGCAGAGAAGCTCTTGTGTTTCGCGTGTGCTGCATCATAAGCGTCCAGCACAGCTTTCAATTCATTGTTCATTTCAGGTATTCCGAACTCTGGCGAGTTCAGTTCAGCTTCTTCAGAATAAGATTTATCATACCATTTACCGTCAGAAACCGTTTTATAAAACTTCAGTTTCATTTGTTCTCCCTTTATCGGGCTGTCAAAGAAAACATAGTATTCAACCAACGGCAATTTATCTACTGAAACAGAATATAAACCTTCACGTAAAATCACCAGAGAGTAAGGAGATTTTCTTACTTTGGCTACTCTGTTTAACAGTGGAAAATGAAGTTGAAATTCCTGTTGCATAATGAAGATGTTATTAAAACAGGTGCAAAATAGGTTCCTAATACCACACCCTATATTAAGTTAATGTTACCAAATTGTTTCCTCCGGTCTTTATTCAATGGGGAAAGGGGCCTGTTACCTGTATATAACCACTATCGGGCCATTTCGTTCAACGGGTGCTGATTTTAAGGATTTAATCGGGTGCCCGATCATCCATTTCATTGAAAATGACACGACTAGCTGAGAACAGTAAATCGGGAAAAAATAGATGGTCTGTTAGCGTTAGTTATTCAGTTTGTCTAACAATTGGGCTACGTAGGAATCTGTAATATCATCACCCCGGTGATCTTTAATATAAAGCTCCACCGCCTGAGATTGATCACTCAGCGCTTTACGGATGGATTTTTTTGTGAGTTCAAAAATGGTCCATTCCTGTTTTGCTTCGTATAACATATAATACGTTTCCACATCTTTATATTCGTCATAATTTTTGCCATCGGGAGTATATCCTGTTGTTGTTTGCTGATTTGCTTTTACAAAAACGTTTTTATATAATTTATAGCATGAATACTTTGATCCTTTGGAGATCACCTGGAAGTATTCGTTGGCATTGATCAGGGGGACTCTCATAAAAATAAAGCCGCCTTTATCCAGTTTCAGGCAAAACATATTTACCTGGTCCCGATTCACTGCAATCGGATCCTGGTTATTTCTTTTCAATAGAAGATTCCCGGTTATTTTATCATAGTTATACAGGTAGTCGGGTTTATTGATAACAGAATCCAGCTGATTTACGACCAGGCCCTGTACATACAGCGATATTAAAAACGGTGACCCGACCGTGGCATCCTTGTGATATACTGTCGGCAGGAATTTGTCCCAGCTGCCGGATTCGGGTCCTTCTCTGGCTGCTCCGCGTGCAAGCGGCATTGAAAATACGTTCTCTTCTCCCTGGTGGGAAACATTATTTTTTTCGTATTCGGCAATTTTTGCATCCTGTGTATCTGTTTTTATAAAGTCTACCAGCCGGTTAAAGGCGGCTACCTCGAGTGGGTTTACTTTCGGACCACTGGTTTGTGCCTTTAGGAAAAATTGAGCGCAGAATAAAGCAGAAACCGTAAAGAAGATTTTCGATTTCATGGCAAGCATTTAACTAAAGTTAATCTTTAACTTTAAAATCAGGAAGATAGGAACCCTGTTAATTGTCAATTGTCAATGGTTAATTGTCAATTAGCAGTTGACAATTAACCATTAACGATTAACAATGGATTTGAACGTAACCAACAACCTGAACCAGCAACAATTTGAAGTACATGCAAATGGAGAACTTGCTGTGCTGCAATACCGTTTTCATGATAAATTATTATGGCTGATGCATACGGATGTTCCCAAAACGCTGGAAGGCCATGGAGTTGCCTCCATGCTGGCCCATACGGCCCTTGAATGGGCGAAGGCGACAAATATTAAAGTAAAAGTAATTTGTCCTTTTGTAGCCGTTTATCTCAAAAGACATCCGGAGTACAATGATATTGTTGAGAAATAAAAAGTATCATCAGGATTGTTCAATAAAATCCTTCAGCGTTTGCAGATTCGAAATTGCATCCCCGATCGTATTGTTGAAGTATGCATAAACATCTTTACCCTGATTTAACCAGCATCGGATTTCCTTTGCCCTGTTCATCAGATACTGATCAGAATAACTTCCCCTGTAGTCACCTTTCTCTCCATGAAATCTCAGGTAAACAAAATCTGCCTTTTTATTTAATTCGGGGGGTATGCATTTTGGCATATCGTGTAATACCATGCTGGCATTAAATTCATCCAGGATCTCATAGATTTCGCTGGCATACCATTGGAAGTGCCGGAATTCAACTGCAAGCCGCCAGTTTTCCTGTGGATCCAGCCTGCGGATGTTTTCAAGTAATCGGTCGAATCCCGAAAAATCCATTTTGGTTTTTGCAGCAAATTGTATCAGGAGACAACCTTTCTTATTACCGAGGCATTGAATGGCTGCAAAGAATCGTTCCAGATCATTTTGATCATAGATTTCTTCATGCGTAATACCCTGCCATAGCTTTATCGTGAATTGAAAATCATCCGGTACCATTGCCACCCAGTTCCTATAGGTGCGGCAAAGTGGTATTTTATAAAAACTGCTATTGATCTCAATACTGTTAAACTTTGAAGCATAATAGATTAGACGGTGTTTATCCCGGAATTCAGCCGGGAAATGGGATTTATTAGGTTCTGGTAAAACCAGGCCACTCGTTCCAGATCTAAAGATTCCTCTGTCCATACTCAAATGATTCCAGGTATATCGGCAATACTGTTGCCACGGGTATAATAAAGTTTTTTCAGAACAAAACACAGAGTGTGTACAGAGCCTCTGTGAAATTTATTTTCCGGTCAAAATGGACTTTTTTGATCTGGTACGGGTCGTAGATCCCCTGTCAGGTTAATACCAGCTTCGTATTGTCTTCTCTATTTGTTGCTGTTGGGTTGCTGTCTACAGAAGGAGAACAGGAAGGAAACAGCCACCTTGCACGAAGCCAACAAGAAGGATCGTTCGCATATTTGTGTTGTTAACAGTAGTCTTACCTTTAAAATCAAACTGTATCAAATGACCAAATATTCGCTGGTGCTTCTTGCTGTTTTATGCCTTGGAAATAGTCCGTTCTTGTTTGCCCAGTCTGATTCTCTGGTCATTCCCTTGTGGAAAAACGGGGCACCGGGTTTTGAAAACAGGAAGAATGAGCCGGAAGAAGCAAAGGATTATTGGGTAAAAAATATCAATAACCCCAGCCTGACGGTCTTTTTTCCACCCGCCGGCATGGCCAATGGCACTGCGGTATTGATTTGTCCGGGAGGTGGTTTTCGATTGCTGGTTTTCAAAGCCGAGGGCATCGATCCCGCAAAGTTTTTAAACAAGCTGGGTATCACGGCGATTATCCTGAAATATCGATTGCCACGTGAACCGAATTCGCCGTATTCACTGGATAAACAACCAGCCGAAGATGCTTACCGCGCCATGCGGCTGGTCAGAAGCATGGCCAAAGAATGGAAAATCGATACAGCACGGTTAGGTATGCTTGGATTTTCCGCCGGTGGAGAAGTGGTGGATGCCATTGCCTTTGGTTCCGGAAAGGGAGATCCAAAGGCGGCTGATCCGATAGACCGGCTAAACGGCAGGCCGGATTTTATCATGCAGGTTTATCCCGGACCCCTGTTCGTACCCGAGAGTGTTCCGTCAGATGCACCACCTGCATTTCTGATCGTCGCAGATCATGACACCTGTTGTTCCGTACCGGTCATGCGGCTTCTGGAAGATTATAGAAAGTCAAAGGTTTCTGTGGAAGCCCATATCATGGCCCATGGAGATCATGCATTTAATATGGGCTACCGGTCTACTCTTCAATCCTTAAAAACCTGGCCCCAATTGATGGTAAACTGGTTGCTGGACAGCAAACTGATAAGCGAGGATCCGGCACAAAAAAAATAATACTATTTCGAATCCAGGATCAGGGGACTTCCTGTTTTTCCCATGATGATCACTTTCGCATTGGGTGATTTTGCAACTTCCAGCTGTGCTTTTATGCTTTCGTATTGCAGCTGGCGGTCCGTCAGACTTTCACTGATGATTTTCTGGTAATCGGCAATCCCCTGGGCCTCTACCCGTTTACGTTCTGCTTCCTGTCTTTCTTTCTGCAATACAAACTGCATTTTCTGTGCATCCTGTTCGGCGGAAATTTTTTGTTCGATGCTCGTGCGTACACTCTGGGGCAGGGTAATATTTCTGAGCAGCAGTTGCTCCAGCAATAGACCGCGTTTCTTAAAATCAGATTCGATCCAATTGAAAATCCGGTTCTGGAATTCATCGCGCTTGGTTGAGTAAAGAGAGACTGCATCATAATACACTGCATTGTCGCGAATCATGGTGCGTGTTAACGGGCGGACAATTTTATCAGTATAATCAATACCGGTACTGCGCAGAATTTCCGGAGCAGCAGAAGGAACAACCTTATATAAAACAGTCAGGTCCATAACGACTTCCAGTCCGTCTGAAGTCAATACCCGGATTGCATCGTCGCCTTCTTTGGCACCTTCGTTATGAACGGCGCTCATCGTATAATTCTGTGTTTTGATATCCAGTTTCTGAACATCCAATAATGGATTGATAAAATGTAATCCGCTGGCCAGCGTGGTATTCTGCACATTTCCGAATAGTATCTGAACGCCTACTTCGCCGGTTCCAATTTGCACAATACAGGAAGAAAGAAATCCAATCAGGAAGAGCACAAAACCAGCGATACGCAAATATCCGCTGTAATGAGAAATCGGCGGAGGCAAACCGCCGGACCACAAAACCTAAAATGAGGATCAGCAATCCCAGTATAATCAGGGTCATTTCGTTCTATTTCCTGAAAGTTAATACTTATTGTAAATCGTGCACATAATGAGCAGGATGCTCGGAGGCAGGAGGCATGAGGCTCTGGCTTCACGCCTCCGCGCCTCCAGCTTTAAGCTTGAAAACTGTATTTGTTTTTGTAATCCAACGGAGACAACCCGGTGATTTTTTTGAACATTGTCCGGAAAGCCTTGGTATCGGAATAGCCCACATCATACATCACTTCATTCACATTTTTCCTGCTTGTTTCGAAATGCTTTTTTGCCGCTTCTATTTTGACACGCTGAATATATTCAACAGGCGTATTTTTCGTGGCTTTTTTAAAACGTCGCTCAAAGTGACGCCGCCCGATCGCGAATCTGAGAGCCAGTTCACCGACAGAAATTCTTTCCGATACCCTGGATTCAATATAATCCTGTGCCTCCCTGATCGGTTCATCAACGTGTTCTTTTTGACCGTTGAACATAATAAACGGAGACTGGCTTTTTCTGTCAATTTCCAGGGCATATACTTTGGATGCCATGATGGCCATGTCGCGTCCGGCATATTTCTCCACCAGATGCAGGAGCAGGCTCCAGTAAGAAGTTGCACCGCCGCTCGAATAAAGACCATTTTGTTCTGTTACAACCCTTCCATCCACGAGCGTCACTTCGGGAAACATGTCCCGGAATACGTTAGCCATCAGCCAGTGTGTAGAACATTCTTTCCCGTTTAATAATCCGGTTGACGCCAGCAGAAAGGCGCCAAGACAAAGGCTGGCTACCTCTGCACCTTTTTTATATTGTTTTGTAATCCACGGAATGAATGCAGCATTTTTTTTGAGTGCCTCATTGATATCTCCACCCAGCGCTGTGATGATGATCAAATCCGTTTTCTTTAAATCTGCCATCAGGATATCCGAATGAACAGTAAACGGGCCATTGTGCAGCTTCACTGCCTTTGTTAGCCCGACCAATTGCACTTTGAATGCTGGTGGTCTGCCTGAACTGACCAGTAAATCATTTACGCCGTTAAACATAACGGTGGGATCGGCCACGGAGGCAGATACCGCATCATTCAGTGCAAGGATGGCGACATGTTTCATTTGACAAGTTTTAAATGATATTCAAGTTACAAAAATCCGCGTCGCAAATACCCTCTCACCTGTCGTTTTTGCCCCCTGATAAATACGGAACTCCCCATTATTTTTGTATCAGAAAAATTAAATAATAACAAACATGAAAAAGATTCGGATTTTTTATTGGATTACAACCGGCTTATTTCTTCTGATGATGGCTTTTTCGGCCATCTCATCGCTTGCCTCACCTGACAAGGCTGTAGAGTTTTTTAAGACGATGAACATGCCACCTTACCTGATATCATTCCTCAGTGTTGCCAAACTCTTAGGCGTTATTGCTATTCTGGTTCCCGGTTACCCGAGACTTAAGGAATGGGCATACGCCGGATTGACTTTTGATTTGATAGGCGCCGTATATTGTAATTATGCAGTTGGTAAACCAGCGGGAGAATGGATGCCCATCCTGATATTCGTTGCCCTTGCTTTTACTTCCTACTTCCTGTATCATAAAAAAGTTTCCCCTCAAGTCCGGTGAGATGCGAAAATTAATTGTTTCCATGAACCTGAGCCTGGATGGATATTTATCGGGACCCTGCGGAGAGCTGGACTGGCATTTTGAAATCTGGAATGACCAGATGAGTGATAAAATATTGGAGCGGCTGGAAGAAACAGATACCATTATTCTGGGAAGAGTTACTTATGAGGTCATGGCGAAATATTGGACGGTGAAACCCCTGGAAGATCATTTCCCCCGGCAGGACCTGGCCATAGCAGATAAAATGAATCAGCATACCAAGGTTGTTTTTTCTAAAACTTTAAAAAAATCCATCTGGCATGGTTCAGTGTTTGCCACTGGAGATCCGATGGAGGAAATCACAAAGCTCAAAAAGAAGAAAGGAAAAGATATGATACTCTTTGGCAGCGCGCGTCTTGCTTCAACGTTTATCTTTTCGGGTATGGTGGATGAATACCATCTCTGGATACATCCGGTTATTTTAGGAAAAGGAAAACCCATATTCAATGATCTGCAGAAACGGATGAACCTGAAATTGAAGGATTCCGTGAGTTTTGAATCCGGCGTTGTGGCCAATTATTATATCCGGATATAATAAGCAAACTGCCCCCGGAGAGCCGGGGGCAGAGGTTGCCGGGATAAGGGTTGATATTATTCCCAGAGGGAGGGTACTACTATTACTTTGACAGGTCCTGCATAATTTCATATTCGCCCTGTTCATTCACTTTTAAGATTTTGATATTCGCTTTATCTTCCAGGTGAACGATATACACTTTGGATTCGGTTGTCTGTACTTCTTCCACCAAAGTGATGTTCATATCAAAATAAGTAGACTTTACAGCGGCCCGGACGTCGCGGGGAAGTTTGTCTTCATTGTAAAAAATCAATGAATATTCCCAGTGACCTTTTTTGTCATAAAAAACCCTGTCACCATAACCATCTTTTACAAAGTAGGTTGTAAAGCCATTCTTATCTGAAAACCACATGGCATTGTCAGCACCGGAAAACCGGGTGTTGAAATCCTTAATGGCTTTGGCATTGATGTTTTTTGCGTCAGGGGCATAGGTTCCCATGAAAGAGGGGCTTTCCAGGGCGGCCATGTAGCGAACTGTTGGCTTAAAATTTTTACTGTCATTGAATGCTACAGGCTGGGCAGAATTCTGTGCGTAAGCACAGTTACTGATGGCTGCCGCGGACGTGAGTCCGATAGACAGCGCAATTAGGAATTTTTTCATTTTTGTAAGGTTTAAATGATTAATGATTTTTGATTTGAAAGGCTCTGATAATCTATTCCGGAATTTGTTGATAATAGATGTATCGCAGGATTTAGAACCAGGGAAACATAAATAACGGGAAGCATTCAATATTTTTCTTAAATTGGATGAAAGACCCACTATAATGGATAGCGCTGGTTTAAATCGATATACAGACCAGGAAATAATCGATCAGCTAAGGCTAAGTGGGACGGACAAAAGGCGGAGCGAAGAACAATTATTCAACCGGTTTTCTTATTTTATCCGGGAAGGCATGACAAAACATGCTTTGTCGGAAGATGAGTCGTTTAATGCTTATTCTGATACCATCCTGGCGGCGCTGGATAATATAAACAAGGAGCATTTTGAGGCCCGCGCTTCTCTCAAAACCTATCTCTACCAGATATTTCATAATAAATGTGTTGACCTTCTTCGAAAAAGAACGACTAATAAGAATACCGTGAATCGTGCGGAGATGATTTCAGACCGGCTAATGCAGTTATCCGATACCGCCCGTTCTGTTGTGCAAACACTGATAGATAAGGCGGACTGGAACCGGCTCCGGGAAAAACTGAATGAATTGGAGGAAAAGTGCCGTCAGATCCTGATGTTCTGGGGAGATAACTACAGCGACAAAGAGATCGCGTCTTTCCTTCAGTATAAAACAGCAGATGTAGTAAAAACAAGCAGGCTTCGTTGCCTGGAAAGATTACGAAAATTGTATAAAACAGAATAATTAAGATGGACAACCTGGATTATATAGAAGATTTCTTTACCAGCACACCGGGAACCGAACTCACCCGGGAATTCGAAGAAAGAATTAAATCAGATCCCGGTTTCGCAGAAGAAGTAGCATTTTACATGGCTGCGCATGAGGTTTCGAAAGAAGCATCCGGACTTGAAAGAAAACAACGTTTTAAAGAAAACTATCAAAAGAACCGGGTCGTTAGACTCGTTCCCGTTAAAAAAATAATATATTATATAGCGGCTGCAGCGGTTGTGGTGGGTCTTATTTTCGGGACGTATACTTTCTTTAGTCCCGTATCTGCACAGCAACTGGCTGGTCAATATGAAAAAGAGAAAATGCAAACATTGCCTGTCACAATGAGTGGCCGTAGCGATAGTCTGCAAACGGGACTCCGGTTATATAATGATGGAAAGTTTTCTGAAGCCCTGACCCAGTTCGAAAATATCATCCGAGTCTGATAGCTCAGCTTTTACTGCTAAGAAATATGCCGGTATTTCAGCATTTCGGTTAAAGGAATATGACCGGGCATTGTCGTACTTCGAACAGCTGGGAACCTACAAAAGCCTTTATTCAAATCCTGCTCAGATCCTGCAAGCTGTTACCCTGATGGAACGCAACCTGCCTGGTGATGCCACAAAGGCAAAACAACTTCTGCAGGAAATCGTTTCAGACAATCTCGAAGGAAAGGAATACGCGCAGGAATGGCTTAAGAAAATGTAATCATACGATAACTAAATTCTGCTTTGTTCGCCGGATTTTGTAAATTTATATCTGCTGAGAAGTCCTGCTTTCCAAAAATCTCCCATTTTTAATCCGGATTCATCATTGATCCGCCTCTGTGTAATTTTCTTCTATCAATAGCTGTGCATTCATTTATTTCATCCGTCAATCTTTGATCATGAAAAAAGTATTACTATTTATTTGGGGGATCCTGTTCATTGTATGTTTCGCATCCTGCAATAAGGAAACTGTGCAACCCAATAATGAAAAGAAAGCAAGTACAAATCAGCCATCATCGTCTCAGGAGTCTCCTGCGCCTGCAACACCGGCAACTCCGGCTTCTGGCTGTCCTCATTCCACACCTCCCTGTTGTCCGCATTCTCCCGGCAATCCTATGAATCCGATGAATCCAATGGGCTAGCCAATTAAAGTTTGGGTGTAGCCGGCTTCACAGGTTTGTCGAAATTATTCGCACCGCGGGTTCGGAGCCTGCGGGCATAGACCTTATCTACCGAAGTAAGATAAAGGATATCGAAATTTTTTCCTCCAAAACAAAGATTGGACGGCTGACCCGAGGGAACGGGAATAATAGCGTTTACGCGCCCTGCCTGATCGAGGATCTGCAGGCCCATTTTTGTTGTAACATATACTCTTCCTGCCGTGTCGCAACGCAGCCCGTCGCTCCAGGCATTTTCATCCTGGTCGCGTGTATGTAACCAGCCATAGTGTTGTTTGAATGCCAGTTTCCCATCCGGCAGAATCTGGTAGATCCAAACCCAGTGCGTAGCGGATTCAGTAACATATAACTGTGTTTGATCGGGAGTCAGCGTCAGACCGTTCGCAAATTTCAATCCTTCATCAACCACTTCTTTTGTTCCTCCTGGTCTGATCAGGTATAACTTACTCGGTTTTTCGATTCCATCCGGAGAAGTCACATAGACGTTGCCATTATTCGCCACCACAATATCATTCCCGGAAATGCTGTCGGCGATAATGGTTTCATTTCCCGACGCGTCGTAGGCAATCACCTGTTTTGTTGCACCCGCAATGGTATAACGCCTTCCATCCGGACCAAAAGAAGTTCCGCTCGCCCGCTTCGCATTGATGTTCAGGTCCGAGAGCTTACCATCCAGATCCACTTTATATGTTTTCGAATTCGGAATATCCTGGAAAAATGTTTCACCCTTTTCATTTACTGCAGTGCCCTCGGTAAATTTATAATTTTGTCCCACCAATTTCCATTCTTCGCCCGGTATCAGAATGTCGCTGAGCATTTGGTTTTTTGTATCTCCGGGAACCGTGGCCTTTGGCCAGTCTTTCCAGAGCCAGCGCATGGCTTCCGGAAAAATGGATGTGCCCTGTTTACCATTATGCTGACCCTCACCCCAGACATGATTTACCTGGTAACCCGAAAAGATCAGTGCGCGTTCCATGGTCTGGTTAGCCATCCACCAGTCGCCGGCATAAATATTCAAATCATTGGAACCATCCTGCAGAAATATTCTGATGGGGCGGGGCTCAAATTTTCTGATCAGGATTGGATACCGGTCAGCGCCGCGCAAGCCGATATACGTGCCGATGGAAGAAAACACTTTTGAAAATTCAGCCGGTCTTTCCCATGCCACCGTGAAAGCACAGACGGCTCCGCTGCTGGAACCACCAATGGCCCGATCGTTCCCGTTTTTTGACAGGTGAATAGCACGGCCGTCTGTCGTATGTTGCTTTTCTGCAAACGGTAAAATTTCATCTAACAGAAAACGCGCATAAGCGTCTCCCAGTCCGTCATATTCAAAACTCCTGTTGAAACGATTTAACGCATTCGCCGGATCTTTTGTTTTTACAATACCTGGTGTGATGAATATGCCAATGGTAACAGGCATTTCTTTTTGGTAAATCAGGTTATCAAAAACTACCGGCGCATTCCATTGGATCCCGTCCTGGTTTACATAAACACAGGCCGGTTGTCCCGGATTATATTCTGCCGGAATATAAATCGATACATCACGTGTGGTACCGGGAAATATTTTAGAGCTGTCAAAAACTAATTTTATGATTTCGCCTTTCGGAATACCCGTATGAATAACGGAAGCTGAATCCACCGGATAATTTTCTGATGGGGCCTGAGCGCTCAAATACAAGTGTGGAAGCAGGAAAGCAATAAACAAAAGTTTTTTCATGTGTGTAAATCTATTGTGATTAAAAGGGTTTATCAATGGAACGCACCGTATTATGAGTAAGAATAACCCCAACTATGTTTCTTAACAGTTAAAAATACGCTGTTATCTGAATAGGACAAACATTAACATCGGACGGATAGCGATTACGTCTACATTACACCGTTGCCGGTTATTCTACCGGTAAATAAATAAAGTCATATGTCAAATATCACACAGCTAGTAAACGTGGAAAAGAACATGACCACTTTGAAAAAAAGTGTTCATGCATCCGGATTGGATCAGGTGTTGAGCGGCAAAGGGCCGTACACTGTATTTGCGCCAACAGATATCGCTTTTGCGAAACTGGACAAGGGCATACTTGATAATTTATTGAAGCCGGAAAATAAAACAAAACTCACCGACTTATTGAATCATCATGTAGTGGAAGGGAAAATCAATTTCAAAGACCTGAAAGACGGCGAAAAGCTAAAAACAGTAAATGGCAAGCAACTGGTAGTGCATGTAAAAGACGGACATACAACCGTCGACGGCGCTATCATTCAGAGCCATGACGTACAGGCTACGAACGGGATCATTCATTCTCTCGAAACAGTGATGTTTAAAAATTAATTTTTTTAAACGCCGATCGAAAAAGCCATCCCACCGCAAGGGGGATGGCTTTTTCTTTGTTTTGCCGGATTTCATATCTTCATCAGAAGAACCCATAATCGGCTGATGAACACGCTGGCAACCAAAAGAATAACTTCTATAGATTTTTTAAGGGGACTGATCATGATCATCATGGCCCTGGATCATGTACGCGATTATTTTCACGCGGATGCATTTCTCTATGATCCGCTGGATTTAGACAAAACATCTGTAGCACTTTACTTCACCCGCTGGATCACCCATTTTTGTGCACCGATCTTTGTTTTACTGGCCGGCACATCCGCCTTTTTATCAGGTCAGCGAAAAACAAAAAAGCAACTGTCGTTTTTTCTGTTAACCCGGGGTATCTGGTTAATGATTCTCGAAGAAACCGTCGTGAATTTCGAATGGTTTTTTAATATTCATTTTAATTTTTTCATATTCGGTGTAATCTGGGTGCTGGGACTTTGTATGGTCTGCCTGGCCGGACTGATTTTCCTTCCACGAAAACTGCTGCTGATATTCGGACTTGTCATGGTTGCCGGTCATAACCTGCTCGACAAAACGGTGGTACCTGAAAATGATGCCCTTGGATTCTTTTGGGGCATACTTCACCAGCAGAAATTCTTTCAGATGGGTCATGTAAGTATCGCCGAGTTTTATCACCTGATACCCTGGCTGGGCGTTATGACTCTGGGATATTGCCTGGGAGGATTATATGCCAGAGATTTCGACCCGGTAAAAAGAAGAAACATCCTGCTACGCATTGGCATATCCTCCTGGATTCTCTTTATCATCATCAGAAGTATTAATGTATATGGCAATCTGTATCCCTGGACCACACAATCCAGTCCATTGCTGACACTGCTTTCTTTTTTGAAAATTCACAAATACCCGCCGTCACTGGATTACCTTCTGGTCACGGAAGGTTTTGCCATGATATTCCTGAGTGCAACCGAGAATATATCCAACCGGTTCACGAAATTCATTTCTGTATATGGAAGGGTTCCCATGTTTTATTACCTATGCCATCTTATACTGATCCACCTGGGGGCCATGCTGGCGGCGGTGCTGACAGGTTACCACTGGTATGACATGGTTTCATTTGACACCTGGATCACCGAACTGCCCCGGTTTAAAGGATATGGATTCAGTCTGGGTACCGTATACCTGATCTGGATAACCCTCATTTTGATCCTTTACCCGCTTTGCAAGAAATATGATAGTTATAAATCCCGGCACAAGGAAAAATGGTGGCTGAGTTATCTGTAAACAGAGCCCCCCAAAAAAGGTGATTTTATTGAATATAAAGCAACCCTTGGGCGTCATAATCAGTTATAATAATGCAACGGCAGCCGGCTCTCCCGAAACTGATTATGACAATTAGCTGATTATGAATAATATTAAATCCCTGTTGTTTTTAATCCCTACCCTTTCTTTTTTGATTTTCTCCTGCTCAAAGAATCCTGTTTCAACAAGTGAAAAACCCATACTGTTACTTTCGAAACCCAGCGTTAAGATGGGTGAACCACTGTACGCCACTTTAACCGGACAAGCCGTCAATACAAATGTTGCCTGGTCATCCAATTCGGATGGACATATTTGGCCAACGCCAAACACCGACAGTGCGATCTACATTTTTACAAGTCCGGGAACCTACACTGTGAAAGCGAACTTTCAATCCCATATCAATGGTTCGAACGACAGTACGGATGGAAATGTTATTGTTACGGATAGTATTTTTTCTGATACCGTATCGGCGACCTGTGATGTGATCGCTGTAAAAAATCTGACGGCAGACGATCAGATCTTTCTTACCCCGGTAGATTATTCAGACACAGGACTGGTATTCGTTGCGCATACTGCCAACCTGTATAGTCATTCCCCCTTATTGAATAGCAATGGAGAAATACATGTATCGGTAAGCGGATTTGAGGTTGATATCAGTTCAGCGCTGATATACCCCTGCTCCGGATCCGCGGCGCCTGCACCGGCATTCGGTCTGATAGCGATCACGGGCCTGACCAACAGAACGTATACACTCTCCTTTAAATTAAATAACACCACGTATTCGGGCACGATGACTGTTACGGATTCCAACATTAGTTTTACCTGGACCTCTTCATCCGGTGTAACGATTTCCCCGTTGACGATCCAAAGGCGGGCGCATTAATTAAAATTCTTATAGAAAAAAGCCGACTGTGAAAACAGACGAAAAGCTTCTCCGATTCTTTTCATTCACAGCAGAATTGGTTTGCCATTTTATTGACAAGGGTCTATCGTTTATAGCTGATCTTTGGTTCATGCGCCATATCAAAAAAGCTTCTGTCTTTTCTTTTAATCGTTCTTATTCTACGGTTTTGGACAGCAAAAACTTTTGCAAATAAAGAGCTGACAAAGCATGGCTATAGATCCCTTTTTTAGATGATCTTTGTAAAATGAAATATTTTAAACCATGGAAGGTCCTTTTGTTTTTTATCATCCTGTTTCAATTTTTTGCATTTATTCCCTGTAGCGGTCAGGAACTGACGGGCAAATGGAACAGGGTCTCCGGGAAAAAATTTTATACCGCGGAATATTCAAAATCGACGGGTAAATCCTCTGAAGATATTTCCACGGCCACCGATGGCGCAGAAATTGTCGAAATCAGGGCTGATCATTCTTACATCTATACGCTTACCATACAGGACATACCACCCATCAAACTGACTGGAACATGGTCGGTTTCCGGAAATCAGTTAATCCTGAAAATGGATCCCAAACAGGAAAATCCATTGTATAATCCAAAAAGCAATGTGGATCAGCCAACGAATACCTTTACTGTTAGTGGAAATAAATTAACGCTCAAAGCAATCGTGCCGGATAATAATCCTTTGAAGAAAAATATGAAAGTTGAAAAGCTTGAAGAGAACTTTGTGAGAATTTAATAAAGTGATTTGATTATTTCAGGTCACGGTACGTAATCAGCTGAATTCCTTTTTGCTTTATAACGGCTTTCACTTTATCACTGGTAAATGTATCGGTGACGCCCTGCCTGTCTTCGCAAACATCTTCATAACCGATATGATAAACAGCTTTTAGTTCATCGTTACAAAGTCCGGGATGATCCAGAAAAATATAGGTTTTACCGGGCTCCAGTTTGTTGAGCATACGGATAAAGCTCTCTATTTTTTCTTCCGATGTTTTATGCGGACCGTCATATCCGACAAATCCCTTATAATCCCATTCCGGATCCACCGGAATTTTATATTCCTTCGCCAGCCTGATCGTCAGTGCACGCACTTCGGGTGACAGATTGGTACAACCCATATGAGCCGAGAAATGACTGATATGCGGAATATTTTTTAATGCCAGTTCAATCTGTGCACGGAATTCTTTTTCCACGTCTTCTATTTTCCAGTGATGTTCTGAAATGGCCCTGCCCGGATAATTTTCATTGGGAAAAACCATCGGGAAAAAATATCCGGCTGAATCTTTCAAACTCGGACAATCAGATAAGGGCCTCCATTTTATATTCTCCCATTCACTGGTCAGATCCAGGTGAATGCCCACATCAACACCCGGATTTTGTTTTAATAATTTTACTGCTTCCGGAAACCAGGGTGAAGGCACCAGAACTTCAATCGATTTCTCAATACCATTCTGATAGCATTTGATCAAGCGCCTGATTTCCGGAATGCGTATAACCCATATCGTCACCCCGAACCAACAGTCTCGGTGCCTGCTGGGCAAAAGATGCACTGAATAGTACATGTAGAAAACAGGAAAAAGAAAAATAATTTTTTCATGTTGGTAAATTATTGCAATTGATATATACAAGCCTCATATGGATTTAATTCCAGGTGATCGGGTTTCCCTGCGTTCTCTGATCATTTGATAACAGCAGTTTCGCGCCGGTAAGCGAAATATCCAATGTGTGTTTGCGCTTTATCGGGTGAAAAATTCAGAAGGATCAAAAATTTCCTGCCATTCCCTTCCCTTGTATATGCATAAATCTTTGGGTTATCCTTATCCAGTAAATGATATCTGCCATATACCAACGCGGGATTATTTTTTCTCAGTCGCTACCAGCTTCCTGAAATAATTCAGACAACTATTCGGATCTTTTTCTTCTTCTTCCGCATTGATCGTCTTATAATTCGGATTCACTGCTATCCAGGGTGTGCCGCTTGTAAAACCTGCATTGGCTGAACTGTCCCACTGAAACGGGGTACGACCATTATCTCTGCTTTCAAATCTTAAACGTTTTAAATAAGCACTGGTATCACCATGAATGTCTATCTGATGCTGGTATTCATTCAGCGCCGGCATATCGCGGAAATCATGAATACTCCCGAACGCTGAATTCGTCATGCCCAGTTCATCTCCATTATAATAATATGGTGTGCCCCGCATCGTCAGAATAAACGTACTGAGCATTTTGGATGAAAGCGCACGGTATTCCGGCAGGTCATTTCCAAAACGGCTGACCAGTCCTTGCCTGATCGTGATTGGAAAGAACGATGGACAACCAGCCGTTATGTTCAAAGGCACTGTCCCAACGGCTGAAAACTTCTTTAAAATGCAAAAGACTGTATCCTTCCGGCTTCGCAATATCGATGCCTTCAAATGCATAGGCCATATTCAGTTCCCTGCGATCTGCATCCACCAGGTTATGCGCATCTTCAAAAGTATTTCCTGCACCTTCGGCAACACTCATTACATCGTATTTACTAAGAACCTGGCTGTTCATTTCCTTCAGATAATCGTGCAGATGCGGGCCCATAGCATAATAAAGCGAAAATTTCTTTTCATATCCTGCCGGAAAAACCGGGAAGCTGGTATCCTTTGCTGCAAAACCAAATGCATCCAGCCGGAATCCGTCAATTCCTTTGTCTGCCCAGAATTTCATGATATCATACACTTCCTCACGCAGCTTTGGATTTTCCCAGTTCAGATCGGGCTGTTTCCTGGAGAAATAATGCAGGTAGTATGCATTGGTTAATGAATCATAACGCCAGGCATCGTGGTTTATATCAAACAAACTATACCGGGGCGGAGGCTTTCCTCTTTCCGCATTCCACCAATGATAATAATCCCGGTATGGATTTGTTCTTGAACTCCGGCTTTGTTTGAACCATTCGTGTTCGTCACTGCTGTGATTCACCACCAGGTCCATGACCAATTTGATTCCGCGTTTATGCATACCCGTTATCAGCGAATCAAAATCAGCCATGGTGCCAAAATCTTTCATGATATTCCGATAATCGCTTACATCATATCCATTATCGTCGTTGGGAGAACTGTATATCGGGTTTAGCCATACCACATCGATGCCCAGGCTTTTTATATAATCCAGTTTGGAAATAATGCCCTTGAGATCGCCGATGCCATCTCCGTCGCTGTCTTTAAAACTGCGTGGATAGATCTGATAGACAACTGCTTCCTTCCACCATTTCTTCTCTGCCGGAACAGTCTGTCCCATCATATTACCTGAGAACAGGAATAGAAATATACAGGAAAGCGGTCTTTTTTTCATGCTCTTTAATGAATCATTATTTTAATTCCAGAACAACTGCTTCATAGGGCCTTAGTGTTCCTGTTATTGAGGGATCTGCATAGTTACCGATCAGTACCCTGGCCTTACTCAGATCAAAACCTGTATTTGCCTTTGCTGTCCCGGCTTTAAAGTTCAGAAGCACAAGTATTTTTTTGCCATTCAATGTACGGGTGTAGCAATAAACGGAGGGATTGTCTTTATCAAGCAACTCATATTTACCGTAGATCAATGCCGGAGTGGTCTTACGCAGCCTGACCATTTTTTTAAAATAATTTAAAGTTGAATTCAGATCCTGTTCTTCTGCGATCACATTGATGGTCGTATAGTTTGGATTTACTTTGATCCAGGGTGTTCCGTTTGTAAATCCGGCTTCTGTCGTATTGGACCATTGCATGGGCGTGCGTCCATTGTCCCGGGCACCGCCATTTTTCTGTGATTCAATAAATGCATGTAAATCTCCGCCTTCGTTTTTTATTTTCTGATACATGTTCAGCGTTTCGATATCGCGATAGTCTTCGATCTTGTCAAATTTGATATTCATCATACCCAGTTCGTCGCCGTAATAATAATAGGGCGTTGAACGCATGGTCATCAAAAATGTCGTGAGCAATTTGGAAGAATAGACTCTGAATTCGGGGGCATCATTTCCCCATCGTGTCAGCATACGCGGCTGATCATGATTGCCGAGATAAATGGTTCCCCATCCTTTTTCAGCAAAAACAGAATCCCATCTTGAATAAATTTTTTTAAAACCGACCAGGTCGTACCCGTTGGGATCGGGGGTTTTCCATTTGCCCGGCAGATAACCATAACCCATGCCTTCGAAGTGATAGGCCATATTCAATTCTTTGCGGTCAGCATCCACAAAATTCAAAACATCCTTTGTTGAAATGCCCATGCCCTCAGCAACAGACATCATATTGTATTTACTGAGTACTTCCCGGTTCATCTCCTGCAGGTAATCGTGTATATGCGGACCGTTTGCGTAGAATTTATCCCAGCTGCCATTATACATAGCGGGCATGGGCGGGAATGTAGTGTCTTTTGAAATAATCGTGATAACGTCCATACGAAATCCATCGATCCCTTTATCCAGCCAGAATCGCATCATCTTATAAATCTCCTGACGCAGGGCCGGATTCTCCCAGTTGAGATCGGGCTGTTTATCTCCGAAATAGTGCAGATAATAAGCATTTGTGACTGAATCGTATTTCCATGCGTCGTTATTCACATCAAAAAAACTATATCGCGGAGCTGGTTTTCCATTTTCTGCATTCCACCAGTGAAAATAATTCCGGTATGGATTGGTTCTTGATTTGCGGGCTTCTTTAAACCAGAAATGTTCATCGCTGCAATGATTCACCACAAGATCCATCACCAGTTTGAGTCCTCGTTTGTGCATCTCGGCGAGCATTCTGTCAAAATCCTGCATCGTCCCGAATTCTTTCATGATGGCCTGATAATCGCTGATATCATATCCATTATCAGCATTGGGTGAAGCATAAATGGGGTTTAGCCAAATCACATCAATGCCCAGGCTTTTTACATAATCCAGTTTTTGAATAATGCCATTGAGATCGCCAATGCCATCCCCGTCGCTATCCTTGAAACTTCGCGGGTATATCTGGTAAACGACCGCTTCCTTCCACCATTTCTTTTCAGTTGCCTGAGATCCGGCATTTTGTTGACTAAATCCTTTTATTGTAGAAAGAAAAAGAACTACGGCAGCCAGAGACGTGAAAAATATTTTCATACAGCAAGTTTAATAGAACGTCGTCACTAATTTTGTAGCGGCCGTTTGCAATTGACAGATACAAGTTAACCAAATCAACCACCATGGAAAAAACATACAAAAACTGCCAGAGCTGCGGAATGCCGCTGAATAAAGATAAGGCTGGCGGTGGTACGAATGCTGACGGTTCCAAAAGTAATATGTATTGCAGTCACTGTTACCAGGAGGGGAAATTCACACAACCCCAATTAACCGTCGGTCAGATGCAGGATTTAGTAAAGGGAAAATTAAAACAGATGGGATTCCCCGGATTTCTCGCCGGATTTTTCACAAAAGGTATTCCGAAACTGGCGCGCTGGAGAACCTGAGCCGGATCAAAATATTCCCGTCACAAAAAAGAATAGTCCGAAACAGGAGACGCCCAGGCTGACATACCAGAGAAATCTTTTTTTGGTGAGTATGGCAATGGCAGAAATGGCAATGGAAATCTGGAATAATGTAACTGCCCTCGCAAGAATTTCATGATGCTCCAGGTGTGCGTGTGAGGCTTCCTCTGATTCCTTCGCCTTCTTCTGGATCTCAGCCTGGTCTGATTTATATTTTGCACTCCGGGCTTCTTTATCCGGACTGTTGGAGAATGATAGTATTTCATCCTTGATTCCCTTCGCCTGGTAGAACGCCCATTGATCGGAGGCCCTTATCTGTTCAATAACGGCTTCATCTGAATGATGGCCTGCCAGAAGACTGGCCATTGCTGCAAACACGGCCATCAGGGCGGTAGAAATGGCTATGAGCATGCCGCCCTTTCGCTCATTTTTTTTAACCGCTTCTTCAACTTCTTCTTCTATTGTTTCATGAAGATGCTCCGTAGGCACTTCGATTTCTTCCATCGGAATCTTGTTTTATTTCATTGCAAAATTCGATAAAAATTATTTCACAACAGATATATTTTCGATAACACTTCGTTAACCTGGAATTTTTTTTATCTTCTGATCTATACTCAGGGGATAATCCGGCATGGTCGACAAAAGAAATGCCGATGCACTAAATGCGAAGACGGAATAGTCCAACGGCTCTTTCAGTCCAAACGAATAAGCCATGGCCAGGGCAAATAAAAGGGTTAGTATGGATGACTCCGAGGGATGCCCATCTGGTTTTATATCCGATCAATAATAAAATGGCAAAGCCCGTTTCCAGTATTGTACTCATGATGGCCAATAAAGGTATCAGGGATGCCGGTGCAAATGAGTTTACAGATTTTGTATAATCCAGAAAACTGGCCCATCCGGATGAATGACTGCCCCATAAACTCAACCGGCTGCCTACAGCAGATAAGAATCCGGTTGCCAGGGCGAATCTCATGAGTATGGTAGCTATTCCCTGGTATTTTTTCATCTTATCTGGCAGCTGTGGTCTATTTATCATGAACGCTTCAATAAGTTTTTCAAACGCTGTTTCACTTCCGGCCATTCTGATAGCAGGATTGAAAATCTGTGCAGAATCTCTTGGTGTCGCGTCATTTGCCAGACGGTGTGAACGAAGAACGCCCTCAAATTTTCCCCCGATCCGTTCAATCGCCGCTTTTGACCGATCGTTGCGGACATCGGTGTGTAAACAAATCCGGTATGCCTGCCATTTTTCAAAAGCGAGTTGCAATAAAAGGAATTTCGCCTCTGTATTCACACCTGTTCGAATCGCAGAGCTGTCAAGCCAGGTATAACCGATCTCCGCAGCATCCGGATAGGCCCGTCCATGTCTTGGATGATCAGGTTTCCAGGCCCATCGCTCGATTTGAAAAAACCGGGTAGAGCCAATAACGACATCCCCGTGAACACGAATAATGGCATATGGCTGGGCTGTTCCTGCTTCCTTCCATTCCAGGGCGGTTTGAATATATTTCCTTACTTCTTCCATTCCCTGCGGTACGGGACTCCATTTGTAAAGCCCGTCGTCTGACATCGATGCACGCACCAATCCCTCTGCATGGCGATCCTCCAGTGGTTCGAGTCGAACAATATTTCCGTGTAAAACTTCGCTCATTCAGAATGATTAAAATGAAACTCCCTGGTTAACTCTGTTATAATTTCTTCCGCTTTTTGAAGCAATACCTTCTGCTGAACCGACTGGCGTCGTCGCAGATTTTTGATCACATCGGCCTGGTTGATTAATATTTCTCCCGGCTGATTATTTACATTCCTGATATACATTTCGTGCTCGATATGTCCACGATTGCGCAAGTCGTCCATCACTTTATAATTAACCATTTCCTGTGTTTGAGGTATCAGCTTCTCATATAGAAATTTATTCTCCCAGTCTTCCATTAGTTTCAATTTGTCGGCTGCCGCGTCATAGCTGTTCAAATTATTGACAGTTGCCTGATTAAAAAATCTCATTGAACCGGAGTTTTTTATCTGTTCATAGGTTCCATTAATATTATCAAACTGGAAAGTTGAAATAACATAGAGGATCGTATTATATAACAATGAATCATTGGTTCTGCTTCTTGCCGCATGAAGATTCTTATCAAGCGAATCAATCATCCGTATTTTTTCTTTCGTATAAAATATCAACTGATGAAGAGTGGTGGTATCCGCTTTAAAGTCGGAAATGAGAGATTGAGCATAAACCTTTGCCCTGTCCTTTTCAGAAATATGCTCCCGTAGATTTTCTGCCAGAAAACCAAGGGTGACAGCCAGAAAGATCATCAGAAATTCAAGAAAATATTCCGTCCAGCGCTTTTTCTTATGTTTTAAATCCGGATGATGATGTACTTCCATGTTTTCATTTTGGATTGGATCAGGTTGTAACAAATCATCAGCAGCCTTGATCCCGACAGGGAATTATCATCCTGAAGATTTCTCTCAGCCGGATGTTCTTCATCCATTCAATCAAAATTGAATAATAAATGTAAGGAAAGTAAACACTAAGACTATCCGGCCGGGCATGATTTAGTAAGAATCCTTACGTCTGAATATGTGAAAGCTGATACCTACGCGGAATCCGATGGAGTTTATTATATATCCCGAACCGGCATTATCCGTTTCATATTTGAGCGCGAAATTGACCGTATTGTCTTTTTGACCAACGGCCAGACTATACCCTCCTTCGAGTGCCATAGCGACACCATCTTTAGAATCAGCATTTGTAAAATTTTCTGCGCCTGAGTTTACTACACGGCAATAACCTACCGAGGGTTCGATATAAAATCCAGCCTGGTCTTCACTGAATACATATTTGTAGCCTCCCTTTATAGAAAGATATCCGATCGGACTATAGATATCGGAATTTTTTTGGGGGTAATAAGCCATATCCAGTAATTCAAGCCTGATACTGGTGTTCTCATTGCCTAACGGGAAATCGAGGAATGTGAAGAAACCGTATCCCAGCTGAGAGTTGTCGGCATTTTTTCCAAGCATTTTGCTCACCATGAGCTGGCTGTACGCTGATGAAGAAAATCCGGCTGCAATAAGGAAAATGAGTAGATATTTTTTCATAGGGGCAGGGGTTGATTATATAAAAAGGATCTTCTGTAATAACGTTTTAAAACAAATAAAATTATATCCGTGAGCTGCTCTCAATGCATTAAATTTGAAGCAGTTATAGACATTCCCCCTGATAAGTAATCAATATGAATGCGCTTAAATTATACATGCTGTTATTGGGCTGCAAACCGCCGGGAAGGCATACAGAACAACATGATATTTTCTTTGGAATTGCTGCTGAATTGAGGGACCTGGTTCCGGAAATACAACAATTCTGGCCCGGGCCCGAAAAAATACATATTGATGCCTGGCGGGAAGTGAACCAGGTTGACGGGTTTCAAATTAAAATCCACACCAGGGAACAAAATGAAGAATTAAATAATCAGTCACCCAGATTATTTTTTATAAACCTGGGCGGTTATCAGGAAAACAAATTTGAGGAACAGCATTATAATCTGCTAACGGTTAAGGTAAACCGATCTGCTGCCTACAAAGAAGCCAAAGAAACTTTGTTCTTCAGGGACAATCATTTCCCCGGTGCCGAATCTCATATCGACGATAAATACGGTATCGATGTGGATGATTTATACGAGATCGATGAAATGCTTTCGCCGGCACAAAAGGAAAAATATCAGATTGAACTCCTCCCTGCTGAATCCTTTCAGGATGATATCATCCACCTGGGTTATTTTAAATTGAGCAGTCTTTAAGATCATATTCGAGCCAGTACATTACAATTTCCATCTGATGCCAGCAGCCGGATATACCTGCCAGCTATCATTGGTTGTATTAATATGATAATAAATATTCATCCGTGCTCCCAAAGACAGACCACCCAGCACACGAACCCAGAATTGGGGTTCGCCATACAGGAAAAATCTCTTGCCGCTTTGATTCTGGGTCATCACGTCGCCATGATTTTTGTTTTCGGTCCAGAAAGAAAAATCTCCGAGCAATTCACAACGATATTTGAATAACCCCTTATAAAAATAGAAGGTCCATAGAAAATCAGCGCTGGGTTTAGCGTATGGTACATACTTATAATCCAGCACCATACTATAATAACCGCCCTTCCATTGAAATGGCCATGCGATGCCGGCGGCGTAGGTTGTAAGAATATAATAACTGTATTGTTTGGGCTCGGTAACACCCAGGCCCCCGCTAATGGAAAGGTGCAGGAATACGGCCGGCTGCCAGCAGCGAAGTGTTTGGGCCACCTGGAAATACATTTTACCGGTATTGGTACCCGGTCCCGTCGCATCGGCCTGCATTTTGAATAAGAAAGAACCCGGTTTTATAAATGACCTGCCTGAATCCTGTTGTTTGAAATATTCGAAATAAAGAGTCGGAAAATTCCCCGAGTTGTTTTTTGGATCTGCAGTATGACGCATATCATAAACCAACTGGACATTTTGTGAAGAAGCCCGAAGGCTGATCAAACCGATCAGGATCAGAAGTAAGTATTTCATATTAAAATTTTATTCCGGTGAATATCCTCCTGGCTGTTAAAAACATCCGGAATTGCTGCGGAAATCATGCGGAATTCTATATTTGAGCCCGAGGGAATTAAAAAGCTGACCATGAATGAACTGGATACCCGGGCTTTTGAATCATTATTCAAAGAAGCTTTTGAAAAATGTTTTGGGTATCCGCTTAAAGAATCCCTCTCAGAAACGGAAAGCAAACTCTTTTATAACAAGATTTTCGACCAGACCGGCCTGGTCGTAGGATGGAAAAGTCTAAAGAATTATTCCTCCTTTATTGTCGAAGGCCCCGTTGTAAAACACGAAAATCCTTCTATTGCAACGCTCGACACTTTATCGCGTTACGTGGTTGACGCCCCGTACAGTTCTGAGACAGAAAGAAAAGAGAAGGAAAGCCACTACCCCTATTGGTTCAGTTATAAAGAGAAATTTCATCGTTCATCAATAAAAGAACCAATAGCAGTCAGATCCGGTACCCGCCGGCAAGTGATATGGGCAACCGGTTTTTTCCTGATCATCATATTAATTATTATCATCAGGAATCATTACAGGCCCGGTTCGGTTCCCTTCGTTGAAAATTTCCATGATCTGAGTGCTTCTTCCCTAAACCAGCATGGATGGTTTATACAGTCGCCCGATACTGTTTTCTGGAGCCGGAGGGACGAAAAAAAAGATCAGCTTACGCTGTTTACCATTCGGGGCGACAACTGGCCCAATGCGCAGGAAAAGATCGGTGTTCGCAATTTGCTGCTCAGAAAAATTACAAAAGATTGTTTCGAAGCAGAAGTTCATTTTGCTGATTTTCTGCCGGATCAAAACTGGCAGCAGGCAGGTTTACTTTTGCTGGAGGACACCAATTTCACCGGCAAGGGGATCCGGCTATCTGTTGCTTTTAATGATTTTTTTGGCGGATATAATAAACCCAAAGAAATCATCATCCAGGCCATTACTTCTTTTGGGAAAAATTATGGGGAGCCTGAAGAAATCGCTCACCAGCCGGTTGCATTCACAGATAGTATCCGTCTTCACCCTGAGCTTGCAAAAAATTTAGCCAACAGCTCCCTGAAAATTGAAAAGGAAGGTAAAAAATTCCGCTTCCTGTTTGCCGGCGGATCCGTTTCCAATCCGGCTTTTAAAGAAGTCGTCACGCATGAATTTGATATGAAACCCCGGTATATCGGCCTCTTTGCAATGAAGGGATTCGTAGACAGCGCGGCCATTATGCCGGTACATTTTACTTTCTTCCGGTTGAAGGAAAATGATTGCGAATAGCAGCCTGGATTTATTGCGTACTCATCCAGGTCCAAATAATAAACAGGATTTGCAACGGTATCCGGAACCAAAGGTAATGAAGGCCCTTCCCATCTTTCCCGCCTTTCTGATAATCGATATGTTTCACAGCTGCGTAGATATTTGCCGGAAGCACCAGGATAAAAAAAATGATCAATAATACACCCGTCAGATTTCTAAAGCTTGCAATCTGTAATCCGATGGCTGCGATTATTTCAATGATTCCGGTTATGTAAACCAACGCCAGCCGAAAAGGAATAAAAGCAGGCATCATCATCATCATTCCCCGGGGGAAAGCAAAATGACCGCTGGCTGTAAACAACAACATGACCGACATGGCGATGCGTGCAGCCAACGCGAAGTCAATATGATGGGTAAATATCTTTATTGCAAAAATTGCAAGACCAAAGGATATCAGTAAAACAAGTAGTGGTTTCATCTAATCTAATTTATTGTAAATCAAGTCAATAAGAGCATTCAGCCCTCATGTATCCATCGCTCATGTTGCTCCATGATAAAAAAAATTGTACAGCCGATTCCATATAAGTATCTTTCCTTAGATGGATGCTGTTTGAGCGGTCGATTTTCCTCCTACTCTTTGATGCCCGCCACCTGTGAATTCTTCAGGATTTTTTTTATCACTTAAATATAAACAGCAAATGAAAAAGCTTTCTGCTATTTTTTTGATCCCTATTTTCCTGATAGCCTGCAGTGGCGGCAGTACGAATTCAACTGCAACTCCTGCAAAGGACAGTGTTACAGCGGCACCCAGCGTTCCATTGCCTTACACCGCCGTTTATTCTTCCAACTTTTGTACCGGGTAAGCCGGCCGATGTATTAACCGTGCTGAACAATTATAAGGCCTGGCAGGATAATGATATGGCTACTCTTGAGAGCCACCATCGGAGACAGTCTCACGTTGATTTTCTCAAGTGGTGCCGTCATGAACACAACAGGCGACAGCGCTATCAAAGAGGCAAAGAAATTTCGGGATAGTCTTATCCAAAGTTGACTTACACTTTCTATGCCTGGACCTCAAATCATAGTGTTGATAAAAATGAAGAATGGGTAAACGTCTGGTACAAAGAAATTGATACATATAAAACTGGAAAGGTTGATTCCGCCTTACTATGAAGATGATAACCGTTTGAAGGATGGAAAGATTGTCTGGACCTCTTCCCACTGTACAAAAATTTCCGAAAAAGAAATAGACATATTGTCCATGTTCCATAAAAAAGCTCCCGAAGGCGTCGGGAGCTTTTTGTGTTTATTCTTATTGAAGAAACTCCGCAGGCAATTGCCTGATCGGTTGAATCTTTATCTGCCGGTAAAATATTTCAGCGCCTTCGGATTGAATCTGGATTTTTCCCTTAGTCAGTGGTGATTCATTTCCGTTATCATTTTGCTTATTACGATATAATACCATCACCACCTTTCCATTCACTACATGCATACTGGTATCGCCATGGCAATATAGGTCCAGCGTATTCCATTGCCCGGTTGGATATTCAGCGTCCATCATCTTGAAGCAACGACGGCCGACCTTACCGCCTTCTTTGAATGTTATGAACTCACCCTTCGGACTATAATCATATTCCGTATCTGATTTTTTGATGACCGGCATATCGGCCATGCCGCCGGCCACACCCCAGTAGTCACCCGTATTGGTTTCTTCGATCTGGAACTCCTGCGAACGCATCCAGGCGCCATAATCTGCACCTCTTTTACCAACTGAATGATAAAGTAACCCACTATCTCTCTTCTTTCCTTTTTTTTGTCCCCAGGTCAGCGTTCCCCACTTAAATTGCAACTGCAAATGATAGTCTTCATATTCCTTCAGGGTTGTAATCGCACCCCAGTTCTCTCCGGATATTCGGATGAGATTTCTCTCCATCCACTTTGACAACTGTAAAAACATGTCGCGGATCGTTGTTCAGACCGATGGGCTGGGCGCTGATGAATTTCCCGCTGTCATTCAGATCCGGTCCGATGTATGTATCCCAGCCATTTCAGATTCTTTCCGTTGAAAAGCAATTCCCATTCTCCTTTATATCCGGATTTTGTAAAAGCGAATATGGCTGTAACGGTTAGCAATACCAGTAAAAATTTCGTTGGTTTCATGACTGAAAATTACGGATTCGCTGGCACTCCTATTGCAAGCAACAGTATGGACTGTATAGAATGGGGTCATTGCAACCTTTCACTATGATATCTCGTTTTTACTTTATTCTTCACCAGGCTCGAAAAAGATTGATCCCATCATGAAAAGAATCTCCTTGTTCGCAGCCATTTTATTGATCCTGATTTCCGGCCGCTCACAATCATCACTTCATTCTGCGCTCGCTATCAACAAATCTTCATCTGCAAATTCGCTTCCAGGTTCATTTATTGTCCAGGATTCCAATTTAACCTACCCGAATCACGGAGTTGAATATGCTTTGGTTGCAGGAGGCAGTAAAGGCATCGGGTATGCCATCGCAGAAGCCCTGGCAAGACGCGGATACAACCTGATCCTGATCGCAAGACATATGGATTCGTTAATCAGCGCCAGGAACAAACTGGAATATGAATACCATGTGCATGTTGAAGTACTTTCCTACGACTTAAGTCTGAATGATGCCGCAACTGATATTGCAAAATGGTGCACTGGACAGAAATATTCCGCTAAAGATGCTTTGCAATGTAGCTGGTTTTGGAGGAGCGAGGGACTATCTGAGTCTGTCACTCGATTCGCTGCGGTATATGATAAATCTGAATGTAGGATCCGCCATGGCACTTACACTTACCCTGCTTCCGTTGCTGGAGAAAAATGCGCCGTCTTTTATTTTGAACGTAGGCAGCATGGCCGGCTTTGCACCGATCCCTGTAAAAAATTTATATTCCGCGACAAAGTCTGCAGTCGTCTTCTTTAGTTATTCACTCAGTTACCAGTTGAAAGAAAAAAATATCAGCGTCAGCGTATTGTGTCCCGGACCGGTATTCACAAAACCCGAAATCGTAGAAGATACCAAGAAGAAACTCGGGTGGTTCGGATCATTGATGGCCGTGCCACCCGAAAAAGTAGGTGAAATTGCTGTCAGCGAAACACTGGATCACAGAATGGTCATCGTACCCGGAACTGTATCAAAAATTACGGCATTCCTGATCAGGATCCTGCCCAGACAGATGATCACTAATATTTATGGAAAAGCAGGTGATAAAAAATGACAAAACCTGGGCGTTGGTGTCCGGCGGAAGCAAGGGGATCGGATATGCCATCGCCGCAGCATTGGCAAAAAGAAATTATAATCTGGTACTTATTGCCCGGAATGAGGAAGAATTAAATAATGCAAAAAACAAACTGGAAACGGCATTCTCTGTTCAGGTGGAGATATTGGCGCTGGATATGAGTAAGGAAGATTCCGCAGCTAAAATTGGATCCTGGTGTACCGAAAAAGATTTATCACTAAAAATGTTGTGCAACGTTTCAGGAATCGGGGGCTCAGCAGATTATTTGTCAGGTTCACTTACGGATAGTCTTTATATGTTGCGGTTGAATACAGAACCAGCGGTCTCTCTGACTTACTATTTGCTTCCCCTGTTAATGAAAAACCAGCCTTCTTTTATACTAAATGTTTCCAGTATGGCGGGTTTCGCACCGATTTCCATCAAGAATATTTATTCCGCTACGAAATCAGCCATGATATTTTTTAGTTATTCACTGCGATATCAGCTACAGAAAGAAAATATTTCTGTGAGTTGTCTTTGCCCGGGACCTGTTTTCACAAAACCATCTACCGAAAAAGAAACCATTAAAAAATTAGGATGGTTTGGTAAACAGATGGCTGTTGCACCGGAAAAAGTAGGAGAAATCGCTGTTGACAGAACTTTAAAAAAAGACCTGATCATTGTCCCCGGATTCCTGGCAAAAACAATCTCGGTTTTAATCAGATCCCTTCCATTGAGATGGATCGCTTATTTGTATAGCAGGCAGGGTTCCTGAACGTGTTTGTCCCGGATGAATCGATTTAAGATATTAGAAAAGTTTTTCCGGTACACCTGCCTTCAGCACTTTCAGCCGGTTGCGGATACCGATTACCTCAAAAGCTTTTTCCAGGTCATTTTCATTCTGCGTAAAGTGTTTCCATCCTTCGTAGTGAAGCGGAATGATGGATGCAGTCGGAAATGCGAAGGCTGTATCAATCGCATCATTCGTGCCCATTGTCAGATTAAATGGCCCTCTTGTTCTGGCGGCGCCGGCAAAAAGAAAAATGTACTCCGGTTTAAATTTTTTTGCCACCGCTGCAACCCCTTCATAAAACACCGTATCACCGGTAATATATATTTCATGATTGCTCTCACCTTTCATTGAAAGAACAAAGCCGATCACGTCTCCGGCTATTGGTTCGATACCTGCCGGACCATGCCTTGCAGGCGTAGCCGTAATCGTAATGACGGACCCATCGGGAGTCGTTAATGAATGGGATTCCCATGGATCCAGTCCGATACTTGTGCCTCCCAGTCTTTTGGATCCGGCTTTTGTAGTAAACGTATGGGTGGCTTCAATCAATAATTTTCTTCCGGAATTATCCAGGTTATCCGGATGCTGGTCATGGCTTAGGAGGACAAAATCAATTTTCCCGACATTCACTTCTGAAGGACCCTGTAATTTTTCCAGACTCAACTTACCGCCGGCATAAAAGTACAATGATCCCGCAGGGTCAAATGTAGGATCTGTAATAAACCGGAATCCACCCATTTCGATGATCGCGGTAGGGCCACCGATATATATTGCATTCATCAACTTCATTTTATTTATTCACCTGTCCGTTTAAGAAGGTAGTTGTAAAAGTTCTCCGGTTGCCATTTTACAAACCTCTCCTTCAACAAAAATGTCGCCGATTTTTGATACCAGGATATTCATCTGACTGGGCCTGCCGACAAAATCGCCCTGTTTCAAAATGATTTTTTTTTCTACCTCTGCCAGTTTGTTTTTCACCAGGAATGCCCCGACCGGACCCGCTGCGCTGCCTGTCGCAATGTCTTCCACTAACCCAAAGTTATCCCAGGTTCTTCCCTGAAGTCCTTCGGTATCCAGGATATAAAAAAATTTCGCGTTGATCTTCTCCAGCTTTTTCTCCAGGTCAGGTATCGTGACTTTTACTTTTGATAAGGCAGCCGATTTTACCGGCAGGATCAGGTAGGCCAGCCCGGTTGTAATAACCTGGAAGGGCAGGTCACCCGATTTATCGTCTTCCGTGAGGTTAAAATAGGATAGGAATTCTTTCTCCTGATTCTTTGAAAGGACGTTTCGAAATTCAGCTTTCCCCTGATTCATGCGGGCCGAATAATAATTTTCGTTGCGCATGGTCTGTACCACGACTGATTTCGCATTCAGGTGGATCGTCCAGCTATCCTGTTCTTTTTCCTTCGAATATAAATCGTGCAGAAGGGCCGCAGCACCAATCACGGGATGACCGGCGAAGTCTAATTCTTCTTCCATTGTAAAGATGAAGGCACGAAATGTATTGGCTTCCGTTTCACGAAGGAAAATACTTTCAAACTGTCGCATTTCCTGTGTGATGGCTTGCATATGCGATTTTTCCAGGTCGGGTATATCTGTAAAAATGGTCAGCCCATTTCCTGAATAAGGTCGTTTTGAAAACACATCCACGTGATAATATTTCATGACTTATCAGATTAATACCTCCGGTACCAGTTAAAATTAGAAATTCGTCTGTTCACCCGGGCCGTTCTTTTCCAATCGGGGCTATTACACACTATTTTCGGTGTTTTTGGTTCTTTATCTGCTCCCTGTCCGCTTTGGATACGCCGTTCATACTCCATATTACTCAATTCATGAAAAGTAATGGCCACCCTGCCGGATTACCCGGTTGAACCTCATTTTAAGTGTTTATCTTAATTTCGTAATTGGTTTATAACCATGGTCCCGACATTTGAACAGCAATATTTACATACCGCAATCTCCGCATCTTAAAAATGCAATCCACTCCGTCTGGCAGACCGGGGGCTTGACTCCCTTTCAAAATGAACATATCATTCCAAAAGGCATTGTCGAAGTCATTTTTAATTTTAGTGACGGTACACCCATTCTTACCCGGGTGGGCGAGAAGCAATTTCGTTTACCCAATTGTTTTATAAACGGATTCAACAGAGTGCCCTTGCAGCTGCAACTTCCCAAACATCTGATGCTTTTTGGAATTCAGCTACAACCATTAGCCGTTAAGAAAATATTGGGTATACCCGCTGGTGAGTTTTCAGATACGATTGTTGATCTGGACCTGCTTGATTCAACCTTTCATTCACTCTGGCATCAGCTTGCCGATCAAACTCATTTTGATAACCGGATTTCAGTCCTGACCGGTTGGATTGAAAAAAAACTTCCTGATTGGCAACCGCAGGAAAAAATGATCAATCATTTCCTGTCCGGCACTGATCAACACGATGTGTCAGTGACAGAACTCGCGCGTTCATTATGTTATTCGCCCAGGCAATTATCAAGAAAAATGAGCGGAGGCGACCGGCATGAACACAGAAGAAATCCTGCTCTATAAAAAATATCTTCATGCGATGGATTTGATTCATCATACGGATCTTTCACTGACTCAAATTGCTTATCAAAGCCATTTCTCCGATCAATCGCATTTTATCAAATCGTTTAAGACGTACAGCGGAATGACTCCCGGAGCATACAAAGCCAGTAAGGGCTTTTTGAAAGGGCACATTTATGAGAATGTCCGTTAAATACAATTTTCTGCTTCCCGCTGCGGCCATCTTTGCATAAAAAAATCATGAAACAAATTTTCTTATTCGCATCCATCAGCGTTGCCTGCGGATTGCTGTTTGCCAACCTGTACTCTTCTTTAATCGATGCAAAGTCCTGGGGATCCGACATACCGAATTCCATTTCGATCACCAGGCAGTATTTTAAAACTGTTAGTCCCGGAAATTTCTTCCGGCTGTTTTCTCCCGTTAACCAGGCATTGGGGATCATCGTGTCTGATACTCTTTTGGAAAACATCCCGTTCCATCCGGTTATGTCTGGGTGCCGCGCTTGTTTTGTATTTACTGGCAGAGGGCTTGACATTTGAATACTTCTTCCCCCGGAACGATATTCATGTTCAGGAATGCCCCATTGACCGATGTTGATCTGCTCAGAAAAACATTATCGGAATGGACCACGATGAACTGGGTACGTTCCGGAATTCTGCTGACAGGAATCTTTTTCTCTTTCCTGTCGTTGCATAAGATCTATGCGGTTCGTCAGAAAACAGCCACTATATAACAACATTTATAATAATCAAAAACCATCAGGATGAAAATCGTTTATCCCCACGTCATTGAAAATTGCATCGGCGAAAAATTAATATTCAAAGAACTGCTAAAAGAACCGAATGGTGACCGGCTAATCGTTGAGAACTATGTAACACCTAACAATGGCCCATTGATGCATACACATTGGCTGCAGGATGAGTCTTTAACGGTAGTCAATGGAAAGATCGGATACCAGGTGCAGGGTCAGCCCGAACAGTATGCCGGTGAAGGTGAGACTGTATTGTTCAAACGGGGCGTAGCGCACCGGTTTTGGAATGCAGGACAGGAAGTATTGCATTGCAAAGGCTGGTTAAAACCCGCGAATACGATTGTGTTCTTTCTGAGTTCTGTATATGCTGCGCAAAACAAATCCGGTAAGGCAGAGCCCGAAGCGTTTGACGGCGCCTATTTGCTAACCCGTTATTCAGCAGAGTATGATCTGCCGGAAATTCCCCCATTTGTCAAAAAGATCATCATTCCGATTACCTATTTTGTAGGAAGGGTTTTGGGGAAGTACAAGCATTTCAGGGACGCACCAGAGCCTGTTTCACATCCATCCGGATCAAAACATGCTGCAGAGAAAGCTTATTAATTCACAATGCGTTTCCCTGAGACTAATATTAGTCCGCAGGACCGGAAATATAATTTCAGCTCTGAACGATTGATAGTATTTTTATTCTATCAATCGTTCAAAAACGCAATAACATGAAAAAGTTTTTACTTCTCTTTTTTTTATTAGCGTGTACGGCTCACGCCATCTGCCAGACAGGAAGCAGTTTTTCAGGAGATGTGGATAAAGCATCCGGACTCATCAGAAATGGCGCCTATAAGAACGGATACAAATACCTGATAAAATTTGCGAATTACGAAACAGGCGGCCATCAATGTCACTCCCAATACCAGTTATCTCATTTTTTTTGTTTACGATAACAGTAGCCATCCGGCGACTGATTTTAAAGCTCATCTGATGACCCCTGACAGTGCGCTCATGAAAAAATATACCGTGAGACCTTTCGACCGGGCACAGATCGGTGTGGCGAGGGGTGCACAATTGGAATTTCGAACTCCCGCATTTACTTCCGGCGATACCAAACCGGTAAAATTGGTTGCGAATCCAAACGGCATACATCTATGTTTATTACAAAAAGTAGGAGAATATATAAACGAGTAGTCCTGGCAGGAATCTTGAAGTCTACAAGCACACCCGTTCTAAATTTTGAACCAGAGCGGGCGAATTATAACCCTTTTACAATCGCCAGCGACTTTTCAACGTGGTCAGTAGGTGAAATATGATCGGTTTCTGATGAAAAGACTGCTACAATTTTACCTTCTTTATCAATAACAAAAGTGGTTCGCGGAATGAAGCCGTGTGTAAGGTCCCGGCCACTGAGGTCTTTAATTCCAACCTTTGCAGCTCCCATTGTCAGGCCGTATTTTGCTGCAATTTCGCCTCCGGGGTCTGAAGCGACGGGGAACTTACCTGCACAGTATTGCGGATCGGAAGAAAATGCATTTAGCCGCTGAATATCGTCTGCAGATACACCGATAATGGTAGCTCCCGCCGCTGTAAATTTATCCTTGAGTTCAGCGAAGGCATGTGCTTCCGCATCACAGCCGCCGGTATAGGCAGAAGGATAGAAATAGACCACAACGGGCCCTTTAGCAAGGGCGTTTTTTAATGAAAAATCAAATTCACTGCCGGCCAGGCTGGCCTTGGCGGTAAATACAGGCGCTGCATCTCCTTTTGACAACATCGTCGATTGGGCAAAGCCAGACCGGGCTATCAGGAGTGAAAAGCTGAAAATTAAAAAAGATAAGCAATAATATTTCTTGAACATGGCGGATTGTTTTGACTTATTAATGAATGGCATTGTCATCAAATTTACAATAGTCCTTAGAGAATCAACTCATACGTCATCAAAATTTTACTGTATTCCCGGAATGGAAATTGCTCAATTTCTATTTTTGATGAATAATTAACCCAATTTTCTAATTTACATCGCTACGATTTTTTGGGAGGAGGTCACGACAAATAAAAAATAATACTTTAAATGGATTTTAATTCGATCATCGACAAAACATTTTCTGAATATCTTTTCTCATTAAATTTCAAAAAGACTGATGATACAAAAAATCAAATACTTTTTGAATCAGAACAAATAGCTATTAGATTTATTTATCACGCTTACGGTTTTCAATACTATTATTTTATCACTTTAAAGCAGGAGAATATAAATTTTGAAAATTTTATTGTTGAAGAATTTCTTAATATAAAACTTGAACGAAAATTTCGCTTAAATACGCAGGATGAAAAAATTGAATACTTAGCCAAATCCCACTTAAATTATTTTATGATATTCAAAGACAAATTATTAATGGGTGACAGAAAATTTTATTCCGAACTCAAAGAATATTTCGAAACTAACGCTAAACAATACAATAAAAAGTTAGTAAATGACGCAGATTGATCCAATAAAAAGAAACAATATTATGTACTTACAAACTTATGAACAGGTGCACTTCAAACATAAAATGAGCAATCTTGACTAGCCTGCATGCCAAAGAAATTATCAAAATTTTACGAAAAATGCGGGAATCTTTTGAAAGAGGATTAGGGGATGAGGAAGTCTTAATGATAGAGTCAAAGTTCAATCTTACTTTTCCACCAGATCTAAGAGTCTTTCTACAATCTGCCTTACCCATTTCTAATTCATTTGTAAACTGGAGACTCGGACTTTCCTCAGAAGAAGAAGCAGAAAAGATAACTTCCAGGCTTAGCTGGCCTTTAGATGGAATGATATTCGACGTTAAATCGAATGATTTCTGGTTTGATCAGTGGGGTAATAAGCCCGAAAAAATAGAAGATAGAATAAATCTGGCTACAAAATTCTATCACACTTACCCGAAACTTATTCCAATTTATTCTCGCCGCTATATTCCAAGTCAACCACATCAGGCTGGAAACCCAGTTTTCTCTTTAGATCAAATGGATATAGTTTATTATGGATATGACCTGGCATCAAATTTCGCGAAAGAATTTCAATTTGACCTGCCCAGTAACTTCAAAATATTAACAGAGCCTAATATAGAAATTGAATTTTGGAGTCATTGGACTGTTTACAACTAAATATAGGGTCTAATGTTACTCAACATCAAACGCCGCAGAATCGGCGCTTTTTCGAGAAAGATGTAGTCCCGGCAGGAATCGAACCTGCATCAAAAGTTTAGGAAACTTCTATTCTATCCATTGAACTACGGGACCGGCTTCAATTGAAGGCTGCAAAAGTAAGAATTTCTAAAACAAATTCCCCTTCTGCGCAATTATTGATCAAATTCAATTAGTTAACCCGTTCTCTGAAATTTGTCTCTTTTATACTATCTTAAATTTTCCATTCGTTACACGTTTAAATTTTAACCCCAGGCCGCTACCCTGCATGAAACAAATATTCATTTTCAGCCTTTTCCTATTTGGCTGTAAGTCCCCTTCAGAATTTTTAACTGCAAATGAAGTTCATAAAGAAAAAGTGGACCTGGTTTTTCGGGATCAGACAAAGATTACCGGTGTAATAGACATCGAACACGAAAATTCAAACAGTCAATACGTTTCGTACAATCAGTACATACAATTTAATCCTGAGGGAAAGGATTCATTTAAAAGAATTGATATAAATGAAATAGCCGGTTACTGGTTTGAGTCTTCATACTATGCACTTAAGAAACTGGACATTCACATGGACGGCATTTACCGGTTGCTATTTGTAAAGCGGTTGACGGTTGAAAATTCCAGGATTCAATTATATGAGTTATATGAATCCGGAAATGCCAATGATGTTGGGAACTTTGATTATTACTATTTTTTGTCCTATCCCTCCTGCGGACCGCTCGATGCAATCAATACAAGAAGCAGTTTGCTTATCCCATCCTTCGAAGAAAAAATGAGCGTATTGGTTGCCGACTGTCCAGCTCTCGCCGAAAAAATCCTGGCGAAAGACAGAGGGTATTTCATCCCTGTCGCTTCTTTCAATATAAAAAAGCATCCCGATGTGCTGCTGAGGATAATTGACGAATATAATAAGTGTAACTAAAAGTAAGAATTTCTGAATCAGGAATTGCTTTCCCCTTAACTTCATGTTTCAAATCTTCATCAATGATTCGTTTGCTAAAATTTACCGGTATTTTAATGCTCCTCAGCATTTCCCTGCAAAGCCAGGCCCAGTCAAAGCCACAGTTTAATCATCTGACTGTTTATGTAACGGACCTCGCACGCGGTGCTGAATTTTATAAAAAAGTGATGCTGCTGGATACGATTCCTGAACCTTTCCACGACCATCGTCATGTCTGGTTCAGAATAGGTGAACATGGCCAGCTCCATGTAGTCAGCGGGGCCAAAGAAGACATCCCGCATGATGTAAATATTCACCTTGCTTTTACGGTTGCTTCTCTGCCGGATTTTATGAAACACCTGGACCAAATGGGTGTTAAATATGGCAACTTCCAGGGCGAATCAGGCAAAATAGCCCTTCGTCCTGACCAGATCCAACAGATTTATCTGCAGGATCCCGACGGTTACTGGATCGAGGTCAACAACGACAGATTCTAGACTTGCAACAGGTAATCCAACTACGGTAATCGCTGAAACTAGGCTATCTTTGCAGCCCAAATTGAGGTTATGAAGTTTTACAGCATTATCATTAAATATCGTTTATATATCGGGCTGGCCCTGATCGCCATCGGCGTGCTCACCAATATTTACGCCGGTTTCTGGCCCGCCTTCCTGCCATACCTGGTGGGTCTTGTGTTGATTGCCGGTCATTTCTTTTTTGGTCCCCTTCGCCTGATCCAGGAACATATGGAAGCCGGTGATATGGAAGGCGCTGAGAAAGTCATTGCCACGATCAAATTTCCAAACCTGCTTTACAAACCCATCCGCTCGGTTTATTTCACATTGAAGGGCAATATCGCCATGATGAAGAATGATTTTGACGGAGCTGAATTGAATATGCGCAAAGGTCTGGATCTGGGTATGCCCATGAAAGAAGCTGAAGGCGCAAGTCTTCTTCAGATGGGTATGCTTGCCATGCAGAAAAATGATATCCGGAAAGCGGAAGGTTTGATCCGCCAGGCCATCAGCAAGGGATTGCCGGATAAGGAGAATCAGGCGGCAGCTTATCTTCAGTTATGTTCTATCATGATGACAAAAAGAGAATTTCGCGCGTCGAAGGAATTTTTCAGAAAGGCAAAAAATCTGAAACCAACCACTCCACAGATCGTGGATCAGATCAAACAAATCGAGAAGTATATTTCGAGGATTCCGGGTTAACTGATTTCAATTCTTAAAAGATCTTCCAGGTTCTCAGATATTTTCCAATCAACTCCGTGCTGATGGGTGGTTCCACGGATACGATATACGTATTCAGAAATGAAAAATATAATTCCGTCGATTTGATCTGGTTGAAAGGAACGAAAAAATAATATTCTTCTCTCTGGATTTTCACACAAAGAAAAAGAAATGAATTTTCGAATGTCTTAAAACGATTCAAAAGATCGTTGTTGAAGATATGAATCGCTTCATGCATCTGGTCAATTTCCAGATATTTACACTCAACCCAAAAATGTTTGCCGGGTTCATTCCGGATCTCAAAATGAAAATCAGGATTTAAAGAAGACCGGATAAATCGTTTTTTATTCATTCCCGAATCCTGCGTTCTGTGCAGCATTTCATAGAGATAATCCGGAAAAAAAGTTTCCGAAGCATACTCTTCAAAACTTTCATCCGGATCTAATCTTTCCTGTTCCTTGTAATAAGGTATCTGATAATTATTCATAACGATGGATTAGCTGTTTACTTTAACGGGTTCGTATTCCACTTTTGCCTGGATGAATTTCTTCAACAGAGAAAAAGATCTTTCTTTTTTCTCGATAAAATCAAAGGAGCCATAACGCTGACGATTTTCACTGTTGTATAATTCCTTCTGGCTTGAAAACAAAACCACAAAAATAGACGGGTCAAATTTTCGAATTTCTTCCAGCGTTTCCAGACCATTGATTTCTCCATCGAGATTGTAGTCCAGAACAACAATGGAAGGGCGCCGGCAAAGATTGGCGATACAATGTTCACCGGTTGTGTAGAAAAAGAACTGGGCATCCAAAGGATTCCAGTTCGCGGGCGATCATCTGCTGATACATCAGATTGTCTTCAACAATGAATATGCCCTGAGAATCTTGCAAATACATAGGTAATAGGTTAATAATTAATTTTATTAACATTATCATTTCGAAAAGAATGCCGAATTATATATCGTTCATTATCATCATATTTATAATGGAAGAGAACAGGAAGATTTTCCCGATTTGGGAAAGGAAGGACAAGTATGGGAGTATAAGAGTATAGGAGTATAAGAGTGGAGATTTCAGACTACTGTCAACTGTCAACTGTCAACCGTCAACTATTATTCAATTTCCAACTGTAATTGCGAGATGCATGATGAAACAACTGATTCCACCTGTTTTACCAGTTCGGGTATTCGCTCCACCTGATCGCGATTTTTAGCGTGCATTTCTACCGTACGGATCACATCGTGTATGCTGCGTATGCCCATGGAGTCGATGGTGGATTTTAATTTATGCGCCATCTTGGCAACCTGTTCCCAGTTTCCATTATCAGCGCCATCCACCAGTTCCTGCACATTTTGCGGAACGGTTTGAATAAAAAGACGAATCATTTTTTTTATAAACGCGTCATCACCTCCCGAAACGGATTGAATCATCGTGAGATCATACAGTATCGGTTCGTCAGTTGCACCTGTTTTTCCGGATTTCAAATCCCCGGAATAACTCAGGATCGTATTGAGCAGGTTGGCTTCCACCACGGGTTTGGCGAGAAAATCATCCATCCCGGCTTTTTCATATTTTATAAGGTCGGCAGAATTACAATTGGCGGTCAGTGCGATGATGGGAATCGCTGACAGGAGGGGATCTGCGAGATTACGGATTTGTTCAGTGGCCATGATGCCATCCATCACCGGCATCTGCACATCCATCAAAACACAGTCAAAGATTTGTTTTTTTACCTGCTCCAGTGCTTCAGCACCATTTCTTGCGATGACCACCTGTGCACCATTGGACTCAAGGATATGCCAGATGAGCTGTTGATTCATTTCAACATCTTCTGCAACCAGGATGGTTTTTCCAAATAGTATTTTTTCAGTTACAGGGGTCAACATTCCTTTTATTTCAACAGCCTCGCAGGCAACATTACTTGCTTTTCAGTTCTCCATTCTGTATCATCCGGTAAATCGTACTCTTTCCGATATCTAATTTCCTGGCTACCAGCAATACATCTTTGTTATACTTATCCAGATAATGCTGAATGATCTGACTTTCGAATTCCTTCAGGGTGGTCTCCCGGTTCAGCAAATCATTGATGCTGGTGGATGAATTCAGTGTAATATGTTCGGGAAGAATATTTTCTTCATCACTCATTACGACAGCCAGTTCCATGATGGATTTCAGTTCGCGCACATTACCCGGAAATGGATAAGATATCAGTTTTTGCTGGGCTTCCGGACTAATTGATTTCCGGTTGATTTTATTTTCCTTGCAAAATGCATCTACAAAATTTTTCGCCAGAATGGCAATATCATTGCCCCTTTCGCGTAAAGGCGGGAGCATGATGGGTAATCCGATTAAACGATAGTAAAGGTCTTCCCGAAATGTTTTATTTTTTACTTCTTCCAATAAATTTTTATGTGTCGCCACGATGATCCGCACATTGATCGGCAATACGCTGTTGGCTCCGACCCTGGTGATCTCTCTTTCCTGCAAAACGCGTAATAGTTTGGCCTGCAGGTTAATATCCAATTCTCCAATTTCATCCAGGAATAATGTTCCCTTATCGGCTTCTTCAAACTTACCGATGCGTCTGGTAACAGCACCCGTAAACGATCCTTTTTCATGACCGAAGAGTTCACTTTCCAGTAATTCTTTTGGAATAGCCGCCACATTCACTGCAACAAAAGGCATGGCATGCCTTTCTGAATTAAAATGTATGGCTTTGGCCACCAGCTCCTTACCCGAACCGGTTTCGCCGGTGATGGAAACTGTAATATTTGTTTTTGAGGCTTTTTCAATCAATGCAAAAACCCTTTCCATGGGTTCGCTGTTCCCGACAATGATCTGGGAGAAATCATACTTACGTCCTACCTGTTTTTTCAGGCTTTCCACTTCCTGTTTCAGGGTGCTGATTTCACGCAAATGCAGGATGCTGTTCCAGAGCCGGTCCTTGGTATCATCGTCTTTCACGATGTAATCAAAGGCACCGTTCTTTAAGAGATTGATGGCGGTAGCCACGTCTTCCTGACCTGAAATGACAATGACACGGATGTCGGGATTAAATTCCTTAATCTTTCGTAACACTTCCGTGCCATCACTGTCGGGCAGGGAATAATCGAGGGTTACAACATCGGGAACTTCATGGAGGTGGGCGAAGAAATCACCAGGTGATTCAAATCGTTTAACTTCATATTCCGGATTAAGGGATAAATAATGTTCCAGCATGGAGCCGTACCACATATCGTCTTCAACAATGAAAACTTTGAACGACTGGTTGTTCTTCATATTTCGGATTATATCGGATTTTACCTTGGGTATAACGTGGTTTTAAAGATTTTTAGTATTGATTATGAACCAAAAAGAGACTTTTTCCAAGTATTATAATGATCTGAACCCGGAACAGAAACTGGCAGTGGATACAATTGATGGGCCAGTGCTCGTAATTGCAGGTCCCGGAACGGGAAAAACTCAGATTCTGGGAGCCCGGATTGGTAAAATTTTACTGGAAACGGATACGGATCCCGGCAATATTCTCTGTCTCACTTATACCGATGCGGGCGCCATCGCCATGCGCCGTCGCCTGCTATCCTTTATCGGACCTGCGGCATATAAAGTGAATATTTATACATTCCACGCTTTTTGTAATGATATCATCCAGGACAATCTTTCCTATTTCGAAAAAAACAAACTGGATCCGATTTCCGAACTCGAACAGATTCAAATGCTGCGGGAACTGGTAGACAGTTTTCCGAAGAACCATGCTTTAAAACGTTATCGCGGAGATGTGTATTATGAAATCAAAAATCTGCGATCGCTTTTCAGCACCATGAAACGTGAAGGATGGACAGCCGCATTCATTGAAGAAAGAATCGACAAATATCTCAGTGACCTTCCTACACGCGACGAGTATATATATAAGAAAAACGGGCCGGGATATAAAAAAGGAGATCTCAAAAAGACCATAATCTCGACGACCAGAAAGAACGTATGGAAAAACTGCGGGCGGCCATACACGAATTCAATCGTTTCCAGCACCTGATGTTTGCCAATGAGCGCTATGATTATGATGATATGATCAATTGGGTGATCCGGGCATTCACTGAAAATGAACAATTGCTTCGCCGTTACCAGGAAAAATTTCTCTATATTCTGGTGGATGAATTTCAGGATACGAGCGGTACACAAAATAAACTCGTAAACCTGCTCATCAACTTCTGGGATAAGCCAAATATTTTCGTGGTCGGTGACGACGACCAGTCCATCTTCCGCTTTCAGGGTGCCAACATATATAATATGGAGGAGTTTGCCGACAGTCAGAAGAAAAACCTGCTCACCGTCGTACTCACCAATAATTATCGTTCCACCCAGCCGATTCTCGATATATCAAAACAGCTGATCGGCAATAATCAGGAACGGCTGATCAATAAAATTGAAGGGCTGAGCAAGGACCTGGTCGCGGCGAAGAAAGAAATCGCGCCGGCTGCAGGAGCCGCCGGTGATTCGTGAATATCAGACCGAACGGGAGGAAATGATTGATATCATTTCACAAATTGAAACCCTGATCAGCCAACAGGTACCACCGGGGAAAATTGCCATTATATATAAAGAGAACCGCTACGGCGAGGAATTGCTTCCCTATTTTAAACTGAAGAATCTACCGGTCTACAGTAAACGAAGTATCAATCTGCTGGAAGATCCGCTGATCGGTAAAATTCTGCTGATCATCCGTTACCTGGCTTCCGAACATGAAATTCCCTTCAGTGGGGATGAGATGCTTTTTGAAATACTGCACGCTGAATGGTTCCGCATACCGGCCATAGAAATTGCAAGCATCACAGCGGAAGTAGCCCAGAAACAATACAGCAGTGAAAAGATCTCATTACGAAAACTGCTCAGTGATAAAGCCAATAAACCGGGCAAGGATTTATTCTCTCAACCCCTGAATCCAGCGCTGGCAGCGGCTTCCGGGATCCTGGAAACTCTGATCAGCGCGGTCTCAAACACAACATTGCAATCATTGTTCGAAGCCATTTTCCGCGAGTCCGGACTGCTCCGGTTCGCTATGCAGCATCCGGAGAAACAACGCATCCTGCAAATACTTACTGCATTTTTTGACTTTATAAAAGAAGAAACCCGCCGCCAGCCCATGTTAACGCTGCAGCAGCTGGTTACCCATCTCGATCTGATGGAGGACAACAGTATTGATCTTCCGCTCATCGAAGTCAATGGCAGTACGGATTCTGTAAACCTGCTCACGGTGCATGGCTCCAAGGGCCTCGAATTTAAATACATCTTTTTTGCAGGTTGTAATTCCCACTACTGGGAAAAGAAGGGTGGCGCCAATAAAGGATTTCATTTCCCGGATACATTATTGCAATCCCATGCAAGTGATTATGAAGAATTGCGCCGGCTATTTTACGTTGCTATCACCCGTGCTGAAACACATTTATATATTTCCTATAGCCGTTTTCGCAATAATGGCAAAGAAGCGGAACCGTCTGTATTCATTGCAGAAATCCGCGCCGGATTTGACCTGCCCTTTGAAACACCGACGCCTGCCGGACAAACGATCAGCGACTTTCAATTCTTACTTCTGCAGGGCCAGCAGCCACCGGAGATGGAACGCATCGAAATGGAATTTATCAACCGGGTGCTGGAGAATTTCCAGATGAATGTAACCGCATTGAATAACTATCTCAAATGCCCGCTGGAATTTTATTTCAAAAATCTCATACGAATACCTTCGCCCAAGAATGAAAATACAGAATTCGGTTCTTCTGTTCATTTCGCGCTCGAACAGTTGTTCCGCAAAATGATGGAGAATGACAAAAAGTTTCCCGAATCAGGCTTTTTTATTGCTTCTTTTGACTGGTATATGGACCGCCACCGGGAGAGTTTTACCCATGAACAATTCAGGCGCAGGAAGGAATACGGACATATTATTCTACCGGCATATTATGAAAAATATGTACGCAGCTGGAATCCGATCGTAAGTATTGAAAGAAGAATTAATAATGTATCCATCGAAGGAGTTCCGGCAAAGGGCATGCTTGATAAACTTGAATTTGACGGCAAACAGGTGAATATCGTCGATTATAAAACCGGCAATCCGGATAATTCCATCCAAAAAATCAAGGGGCCGAATGACAAGCAACCCCTGGGAGGCGATTACTGGCGACAGGCTGTTTTTTACAAATTACTTGTTGACCGTGGTCAAAGGGACTGGCAGGTGGTCAGTACGGAATTTGATTTTATCGAGCCGAATAACAAAGGAACGTATATAAAACAAAAACTGTTCATCCATCCGGAAGACGAATCGGTGGTTACCCGTCAGATTACGGAAACATGGGAAAAGATTCAGCGTCACGAATTCTATACGGGTTGCGGTAAGGAGGATTGCCACTGGTGCAATTTTGTAAAAAATAATAAACTGGACATCCGGGCAACCATAGCACAGGAAGAGGAACATTCAAGTTTATAAAATCATAAAACTGTTTAAATCCCATTTCCCTCCAGTAAGTTTGCAGCCAAGTACATGAAGCGACTCTTTATTTTTTTTCTGGTCTGCCTGGCTCTCACACGTTATCCTCTCATTACAGGTTGTGCCAATATTGTTCCACCCACGGGTGGACCCAGGGACAGTCTCCCGCCGGTTCTGCTGACTGCCGAACCAAAAATGAAGGCAGTTCGTGTGGATGGGAAAAAAATCATTCTGACTTTTGATGAATACATTGATTTAAAAGAAATCCGAAACAACCTCATCGTTTCGCCCGTTCCGAAAGTAATGCCCACGGTAACCTCCCATCTGAAAGTGATCACCATTGAAATGAAGGATACCCTTCAGCCGAATACAACATACGCGCTGAATTTCGGAAAGGCCGTTACGGATGTGAATGAAGGAAATGTTTTGAGAAATTTCACGTATGTTTTTTCTACCGGAAGATATGTGGACTCCATGCATTATAGTGGCCGCGTGATCATGGCTTATACCGGCAAGCCCGACAGTACGCTGATTGCGATGCTCCATGACAAACTGTATGATTCAGCCGTTGCCAAGGAAAGGCCGCGTTATATCGCCCGGCTGGACAGTTCCGGAAATTTTACTTTCTCAAATATCCACCCGGGAGTTTACGACCTGTTTGCGTTGAAAGATGAAACGGGTTTACACGAGTATACTTCGAAGGCACAGATATTTGCTTTTGCTGACAGCCCGGTCGATCTTACCAGGAGTGCCCCTTCGCTCCTCTTATATGCTTATGAAGACACCAGTGGTTTTTCAAAACCCGCCAAAAAGACATTTACTGCCGCCTCCTCCTCCCAAGAAAGAAGATAAGGACAAACCCAAGAGATTAATTATTTCGGGAAATATTCCAAATGGTCAATTGGATCTGCATGATACGCTGAAATTAAGTTTTGGGGCTCCGCTTAAATTTTACGACACAAACAAAATCCGTTTCACTGTAGATAGTTTTCAGGATATCACATCCTATCACTGGATGATGGACAGCACCAATAAAAAACTGACTTTAATTTACGCATGGAAAGCGGGCACTCCTTATCATCTCATTTTGCAGAAAGACTTTGCCGAAGACACGCTGGGCGGTAAATTATTAAAGATCGATACGATCAATTTCCGCACAAAAAATGAATCGGATTATGGCAATCTCCGGTTAAGATTCAGGAACCTGGAATTGAACCGTCATCCCATTTTACTTTTTTTCTCCGGTGACAAAATCATTTTATCCTATAAAATAGGTCCTTCCCTGCGTTATAATAATAGGTTGTTTATTCCTGGTGAATACCAGCTCCGGATATTGTACGATACCAACCAGAATGGTGTCTGGGATCCGGGTGATTACTATAAACACCTGCAGCCGGAGATCGTTGTTCCGCTGAAGAATAAGGTCTATGTGAAGGCGAACTGGGACAATGAAATCGATATAACTTTGTAAATTTATACATGCAATTTTCATCGGCTCTGTTGGAAACGGCGGTCAACGAATTCGCCAAGCTGCCCGGTATTGGGAAGAAGACGGCACTGCGTCTGGTTCTTCATTTGTTAAAGCAGGATCCGTCTGCTGCCCGGGCTTTCGGGGAAACCGTTCTCAAAATGCGTCAGGATATCCGGTTTCTGCCATCGTTGTCATAATGTGGCCGATGCTGATATCTGTTCGATCTGTGCCAATTCGATGCGCAGGAAGGATATGATCTGCGTTGTAGAAACCATCCGGGACGTGATTGCCATTGAAACCACCCAGCAATTCAGCGGAACCTACCATGTGCTGGGGGGTGTTATCTCGCCGCTGGACGGGATCGGCCCGGATCAGCTTTCCATCGATTCCCTGGTGGATAGGATTCAGAAAGAAGGAGTTATAGAAGTCATCTTTGCCCTCAACCCCAATATTCAGGGGGATACGACCATATATTATATACAGAAAAAACTGGCTGCATTCCCGGTGAAAATAACCACCATCGCCCGGGGTATTTCCTTTGGCGGGGAGCTGGAATATGCCGATGAAATGACTCTGGCCCGGTCGATTTCGAACAGGTTGCCGGTTGAGAGTTATGTTTCACATCGTTAACGTTGACGGTTGACAGTTGGCAGTTGACAGTTATTCACCGAGAACCATTGATCATTAATCATTGATAATTAATCATTAATAGTTTTAGCGGCTTTGGGCTTTAGCCTCAAATGATGTAATTTTGCACTTCATCAGGCAGATTTGTTTATTGTTCGGCCTGACAGATTGAAAGATGAACTGAACTAATAAACGCCAGGTAAGTCCTATATACTTTTCCTTCCGTTGTCAGTAAGTCTTCTCTGTCATTTCCCGTCATCAAACAGTCAGCATTAAAACTTAATACCATGTCAAATATCAAATCGGCATTGGAGTCCCGTATTCTCATCATTGACGGCGCCATGGGTACGATGATACAGCGATATAAACTGGAAGAAGGTGATTACCGGGGTGAAAGGTTCAAAGACTGGGCCTCAGACGTGAAGGGTAATAATGACCTTCTGTCAATAACACGTCCGGATATCATCCGGGCCATTCATCTGGAATATCTGGAAGCCGGAGCAGACATTATTGAAACGAATACATTCAGCAGTACGGCGATTGCCCAGGCTGATTATAATATGCAGTCTTTGGCGTATGAACTAAATGTTGCTTCTGCGAAAGTAGCCAGACAGGCGATTGAAGAATTTTCTAAGCACAACGCAAAGTCACGAACATCGGTCAACGGTCAACGCATCCGCCTTCGCGAAGTGCGGACGGGTCAACGAAAAAACCGTCAACCGTCACCGCAACGTGCGGACAACCGTCAACCAGAAATTCGTCGCCGGCGCCATCGGTCCGATGAATAAAACCCTGTCATTATCTCCGGATGTAAACAATCCGGGTTTTCGCTCTGTGAGTTTTGATGAAGTTTCAGATGCGTATTACGAACAGGTTTCCGGTTTGGTGGATGGTGGTGTGGATTTACTTTTAATTGAAACCATTTTCGATACGCTGAATGCAAAGGCAGCCATTTATGCCATAAAAAAATATTTCCGCGATACGAAAAAAGAACCGTTGCCGATCATGATCAGCGGCACGATTACGGATGCCAGTGGCAGAACCCTGAGCGGACAAACCCTGGAAGCTTTTTATACCTCGGTCGCACACGCCAAACCGCTTAGTGTGGGACTTAATTGCGCATTGGGAGCAGCTGAAATGCGACCGCATATTGCCGAACTTTCAAAAATCGCATCCTGTTATACTTCGGCCTATCCGAATGCAGGTCTTCCGAATTCCATGGGTCTGTACGAAGAAGAACCGGAAGAAACCGCTCATTTTCTGGAAGAATGGGCAAAGCAGGGATTTGTAAATATTGTAGGTGGTTGCTGTGGCACCACACCAGATCATATCAGGCATATTGCTGAACAGGTGAAAAAATATACACCGAGAAAATTGCCGGTTATGGAAATGGTTGCATAAAAATTAATTATCTAAATGAGTGAAGCGAACGTCATTTATCCTTATCTCCGATTATCAGGACTTGAACCACTGGTCATTCGTCCTGAATCGAATTTTGTGAATGTGGGTGAAAGGACCAATATTACGGGTTCAAAAAAATTCGCGCGTCTGATCCGTGAAAATAAATACGAGGAAGCCCTGGTCGTTGCCCGCCAGCAGGTGGAGAACGGAGCCCAGATCCTGGATGTCAATATGGATGATGCTTTGCTGGATGGCGAGAAAGCCATGACACATTTCCTCAACCTCATCCAGAGCGAGCCTGACATTGCGAAGATTCCGATCATGATCGATTCTTCCAAATTCAGTATTATTCAGGCCGGTCTGAAATGTGTACAGGGTAAATGTATCGTCAATTCAATTTCTCTGAAGGAAGGCGAGGAAAAATTTATCGAACAGGCCATCATCTGTAAAAGCTTTGGCGCTGCGGTGGTCGTCATGGCATTTGATGAACAAGGTCAGGCAGATACCAGGAAACGCAAAGTGGAGATATCAAATCGCGCGTATGATATTCTGACCAAACAACTTGATTTCGATCCGCAGGATATCATTTTTGATCTCAACATATTCGCCATTGCCACCGGCCTCGAAGAACATAATAACTATGCGGTAGATTTTATTGAAGCCACGCGCGAGGTCAAAGCGATGCATCCACTGGTCAAGATCAGTGGAGGCGTAAGTAATCTTTCTTTTTCATTCCGCGGAAACGAACCGCTGCGCGAAGCCATGCACAGCGTATTTCTTTATTACGCCATCGCGGCCGGTATGAGTATGGGTATTGTAAATGCCGGACAACTGGTAATCTATGATGATATAGAACCGGGACTTCGCAAGTTATGTGAAGATGTGATCCTGAACCTGAATAACGAAAACAACGAAGCCACAGAAAAATTACTGGCTGCTGCGGAATCGGTCAAAGGGAAAGTTAAAGAGGAAAAGAAGGATGAAACCTGGCGCCTGACTTCTGTGGAAGAACGTCTCAAACACGCGCTTATCCATGGAATTACAGAATACATAGAAGCGGATACAGAAGAAGCCAGACTTCATTATGATAAACCACTGGAAGTGATTGAAGGACCGCTCATGGCGGGAATGAATGTGGTCGGAGATCTTTTCGGCAGTGGAAAAATGTTTCTTCCACAGGTTGTGAAAAGTGCACGTGTGATGAAAAAATCAGTCGCCGTGCTCACGCCTTTTATTGAACAGGAAAAAATTGACAATTATAACCGGCGCGTGGCTGCGAGTTCTACCGGAACAGCAACAGAAGAAAAAGGAAATGCGAAGATATTACTGGCAACCGTAAAAGGAGATGTACATGATATCGGAAAGAATATCGTCGGTGTCGTGCTTGGCTGTAACGGATATGATATCGTCGACCTGGGTGTGATGGTACCCGTTGATAAAATATTAGAAACAGCCCTGCGCGAAAATGCAGATATCATCGGGCTTAGCGGATTGATCACTCCTTCACTGGATGAAATGGTTTATGTGGCCCGCGAAATGAAAAGGAGGAATATGAATCTTCCCCTGATGATCGGAGGCGCAACCACCTCCCGCCTGCATACTGCCATCCGTATTGCACCGGAATATGAACACGGAGTTGTTCATGTACTCGACGCTTCCCGTAGTGTAACCGTTGCCGGAAGTCTGCTGAATGATGTTCTGAAAAAACCATTTCTTGAAAATATCGGTACGGAATACAGCAAACTGAAATCTGATTTCGCGAATAAGAAATCAGGAAAACAACTCCTGACCTATGCGGAATCAAAAGCGAATAAAATAAAAATTGACTGGAACAAATTTGAACCCGTAAAACCGGCCTTCCTGGGTGTGAAAGTTTTTGATTCGGTCCCTCTGCAGGAAATTGCCGAGTTCATCGACTGGCAGCCATTTTTCATTGCCTGGGAAATGCATGGTAAATTTCCGCAATTGCTGAGTGACGAAGTGATCGGTGAGGCAGCCACCCGATTGTTTGCAGATGCAAGGTCCCTTCTGAAAAAAATCATTGATGAAAAATGGTTAACACCGCGTGGTGTGATCGGTATCTGGCCGGCCAACGCAACAGCGGATGATACGGTGACGATTGCCCCATCAGAATCAAACGGTATTCCGGAGCCTCTGGAATTCCTTCGTCAACAATCCAAAAAAGCAACAGGACAATCCAATATATCACTGGCAGATTTTATTGCACCGGCAGACTCCGGTAAAACGGACTATATCGGCGCCTTCTCCGTTACCATCGAAGGAATAGAAAAACATATCACGCACTTTATGGAAGATCTGGATGATTATAACAAGATCATCTTACAGGCCCTGGCTGACCGGCTGGCGGAAGCATTTGCAGAATGGCTGCACAGAAAAGTGCGCATGGAATACTGGGGATATGAAAAATCGGAACAGCTCACCAACGAGCAACTGATCAGGGAAGAATATACAGGTATTCGTCCTGCACCGGGATATCCCGCTTGTCCGGATCATACAGAGAAATACAAATTATTCCATTTGCTGGGCGGAGAAAAAACAACTGGTATCACGCTTACGGAATCCCTGGCGATGTATCCGGCGTCATCAGTCAGCGGTTGGTATTTTGCCAATCCTGAAAGCAAATATTTTGGTATAGGAAAAATAAGCCGCGACCAGGTAGAAGATTATGCTTCCAGAAAAAATATGGAAGTTGCGGAAGTGGAAAGATGGCTTCGGCCCGTTTTGGATTATGATGCCTAGTACTTATGTACATCGGGCCATTACATAAAAATTATCCCTGCGATAAATGATCGTCATTTGTCACGGGTTCCTGCTTTAACTTCTGATTTAAAAGAATGGTCGTAAATTGCGGCCTGAAAAAATTGATATCCCCAATGATGAGTAACCGAAAAATGGTGTGCAGGTGTTTTGTGTTTATCATCATATTGTTTCCCTTATTCGGACTGGCACAGCAATCCGGCAGTCAGATCATAACAACCTCTCCATCCAAGACATCGGGTAAGAAGGTCAGGAAACATGAATTATACTTCTCCTGGGGATACAATAAAGAATGGTATACCAATAGTAATGTCAGTGTAAGCCAACCTTCACTGGGTAACTCTTTTACTTTTACAAATGTGAAGGGTGTTGATCATCCGGGCTGGGAGAATGAACAGTTTTTTACAAAGGCACTTAGTATTCCGCAATACAATTACCGGCTCGGTTATATTATTAACCGGGATAAGGGATGGGGTGTTGAAATAAATTTTGATCATACAAAATGGTTGTTCCCCAATAACCAGATGGTCAATATTAAAGGCAAGATCAATAATCATCCGTTCGAGGGCCAGGTTTTCTTCGCTGACAGTGTGGCCGGATCAGATTCCAGTTCTTATCATTATCTGAATAACGGCGCAAACTTTTTACTTTTTAATGTGGTAAAACGATGGCATATATGGGCCAACAAAAAACAAACTATCATGGTGGACGGATTGGGAAAATTTGGTGTTGGTCCGGTTATTCCCCATGTACAGGTAAAATATTTTGATCAGCCGCAGAATGATCAGCATTTTCAGCTGGGTGGATGGAATGTGGGGCTGGAAGGGGATTTGAAAGTTACTTTTTTCCAATATGTCTATATCGAATACGCCAACAAGCTGGACTATGCCCGATATACGAATCTGAAAATATATCAGGGTACCGATAAGCAGGCGTTTGGTACATATGAAATGATTTTGAATCTTGGCATTAGTGTTCCTGTCGGGAAAGTCAAGTAAGGCTAAGGCTCAAGGCTCTAAGGCGAAGGCTTAAATTACTTTTTAGATCTTCTCGTTTTTAATATGTGTCTTCAGAAGAGATCTCATTCCTAAAAATTATTTATTATCATAAGAATTGAAGTTTTAAGCTTTGGCCTTAGGCTTTAGCCTTAGCCTTAGCCTTAGCCTTAGCCTTAAGCTTTAACAGATGGAAATTTTTTCTCAAACAGCCACCAGATACTTTTGCGCTTTTTTAAAAGATCATAGTTGCTCGAGATATACGTATTGATATGATTCATTGCTTCATCCATATCATCCGTAATCAGCAACAGATCCAGGTCTTCCTGCAGAATGGTTTCTTCGGCGATCATTTTCCGGATCATTTCAACCAGGTTCTGGTAATAGGATTTTCCAAATAGCACTACCGGGAACCGGGTAAGTGATTTTGTCTGGATCAGTGTGAGCGTGTTGAACATTTCATCCAGCGTACCAAATCCGCCCGGCATTATGATAAATGCGTAGGAATATTTCAGAAGCATGGCTTTCCGCAGAAAAAAATAATCGAACGTGATCCACTTTTGCATATACTTATTCGGTTGCTGTTCCATGGGCAGACGAATATTACAACCCACTGACTTTCCGCCATTTTCAAAAGCTCCGCGGTTCGCTGCTTCCATAATACCAGGACCACCACCCGTCATAACGGTAAAACCGATTTTGGCAATACGTTTTCCGAATTCCCTGGCAATTCCATAGTATGGATGATTCTCCCCGAATCGCGCAGATCCGAAAACCGTAATGCAGGGACCGACAAAATAAAGGGCCCGATTTCCCTCCAGGATTTGCCTGAATACCTTCCACGCAAATGACAGTTCGAAACCACGGCTCTGCGGGCCATCGAGGTATAAGGTCCTTTTCGCCTTGATGACCGCGGGCTCTCCAGATGAATTTTTTGTATGTGTAACGGAATCTACAGCCATGTGATCTATTCTTTAATAAAAAAGTAGAAGTAAATTACATATCGAATATAATAAACAAAGAATGGCTTCCCTTCGAATCATTAGTTATAATGTAAACGGCATTCGGGCCGCGATGAAAAAAGGATTGGTGGACTGGTTGAAAACAAATCCCGCCGATATCATCTGCCTTCAGGAAACAAAAGCAGAAAAGGATAATGTGGCCCATGCAGAATTTACATCACTGGGCTATCAGGACCTTTGGTTCAGTGCACAGAAAAAAGGATATAGCGGAGTGGCTGTATTAACAAAAATAAAACCTGACCACATTCAGTATGGTACCGGCCACCAGGTGAGTGATGACGAGGGAAGGGTTATCCAGCTTGATTTTGGCGATATCCGACTGATCAATGCTTATTTCCCTTCCGGCACAACCGGTGAAATCAGGCAGGGATTTAAATATCAGTGGCTCGATGAATTTTATATTTATCTGGATGATTTGAAAAAAAAATATCCGCGTCTTATTCTTTGTGGTGATTATAATATTGCACACAAGGAAATCGATATCCATGATCCGAAAGGAAATAAAAACTCATCGGGATTTCTGCCTGCCGAACGAGCCTGGATGGATAAATTTCTGGACAGCGGGTGGACAGACAGTTTTCGGGTAAAGCATCCGGAACCTCACCGGTACAGTTGGTGGAGTCAGCGTTTCCCATCCGTGAGATTGAATAATAAAGGCTGGAGAATAGACTACATCAATGTGACCAACAACCTGGCTGAAAGGATAGTAAAGGCTGACATTTTTCCGGATATAAAACAAAGCGATCATTGTCCCGTTTACCTGGAGATAAAGAAGAAATAATTTACTTGTGCGTTTTTTGTGGAAAAGAATAAAAAGGTTCCGGCGACCGAAAAAATATTGTACATTCCTCTGTAACCCTGTATCGGCGTGGCTTTGATCAGATAAGCTGAAACCCTTTGCCAGCAGGCTTTTCCCTCATTCCCTGCGTCATTAATAATTAATAATTAATAATTAATAACTTCCTGAAACCCTTATCCGCACTGATTTTTAACAATTTGACGGTTCATTAAAAATTTTGATGGGAATTAAAAGCAGCTATATTTGCCGGTACAAAAATTTTCACTATGAACAAAGCTGAATTAATTACGAAAATTGCCGATGATGCTGGCATTACAAAAACACAGGCTAACGAAACCCTGAATTCATTTGTTGAAGCAGTTGCTAAAACACTAAAAGGGGGTGGTAAAGTTACGCTGGTTGGTTTTGGTACTTTCTCTGTTTCAAAAAGAGCAGCCCGTAATGGTCGTAACCCACAGACTGGTGCTGTGATAAAAATCAAAGCTAAAAAAGTAGCAAAATTTAAAGCGGGTAAGGAATTGTCTGCCAAATTATAATTGCTGATCTTTATCACAACCTCAAAGAGCTCCGGTTAGCTGATTATTAATTAGCCGGAGCTTTTAATTTTCCGGATATTTGCAGACTTAAATATATATTATGGGTAAGGGAGATAAAAAGACAAAGAAAGGCAAGATTTTCAAAGGTTCATTTGGCAAAAGCAGACCTAAGAATGAAAAGAAGGTTGTTGCGCCAAAGAAGCCGGCTTAAACACAAGTGTGGAAGACTGGAAGACTGGAAGTCTGGAAGTGCATTGCACTGAGTCACTAACTGTCAACTGTGATCTGCCAACTGCATGCCAACTGCCATCTGTTAAGGAGCCAGTCTCTCAATAAGCCAGCTGCCATTTTCCTGCAATGTATATTGCAAGCCGGTCGTGCAGACGGTTTGGCCTTCCCTGCCAGAATTCAATGGTTACAGGTCTAACCAGGTATCCTCCCCAATGAGGTGGTCTGGGAATATCATTTTCGGTGAATCTTGATTTATATTGATCCACCTGCTGATCCAGCCATTCACCACTTTTAATCACTTCGCTTTGTGGAGAAGCCCAGGCTCCTATCCGGCTGCCCGATGGCCGGGAATTGAAATAGGCATCACTGTCTTCCTTGCTGAGTTTTTCCACCAACCCTGTTATTCGTATCTGTCTTTCCAGTTCCTTCCAGAAAAAAACCAGGCAGGCCCTGGGATTTTCAAAAAGTTGCTTACCCTTGAAGCTTTCATAATTTGTATAAAACTGAAATCCCGCTTCATTAAATCCTTTTAGCAACACGATTCTTGCAGATGGCAGACCGTCTGCGGATGACGTAGCAAGCGTCATGGCATTCACTTCCAGGAGTTCGCTTTTCGTTGCATCCATCCACCATCGTTCGAATTGTTTTATTGGATGTTCTGCAACATCAGATTCGTTTAAACGATGAAGCGTGTATTCTTTTCTTATTTCAGCGATCCGGCTCATTGCACAAAAATACTAAAGAAGTATGGGAGTATGAGAGTATGGGAGTATGAGAGTGTTGTTCATTGCAAACTGTCAACCGTCAACCGTCAACTGTCAACTATTAAATGATCGGCTTATTCGGAGTAGGAGCTGCGGGCGGTTCCTTCGGAAAGGTTCTCGATATAATCGATTCCATTTCACTGATACGCCGCAGTTGACTTTCCATTTTTTTATGTTGCTCCGTAGCGTCCTGCAGATCCCGGTTTAACTCTTCGAGGAATAACATTTTCTTTTGATATTGCTGACGCTGGAAAGTAGCTTCCTTTAATTTATCTTCTGTATCCGCCAGGATGCGGCTCAGGCGCTGGTTTTCTTCGAACAGGGAAATTTGCTTCCCCTTGACTTCATCAAATTCTCTGCTGAGTTTGAAATATGATTCCTGCAGCTGATCGTACTCGATGCGTTTGCTATGCGGCTGATCCAGGTATTGTTCCAGCTTTCGCAACTTATCCTGCATCTGTGTAAAATCTGCATAGGCTTTATCCATTCTTTCATTCATTTCCAACACCAGCCTCTGTTCCTGCATGATCCGGTTAATCTCTACATCTTTATCAGCGATCTGTCTTTGCAAAATGGAAACCTGATCATTCAACACAGCATTTTTTTGCTGAAGATCCTGGTATTTTTTTTCGGATTCCTTCAACAATTGTATCTGCTGAAGTAATTTATTAATATGCTGATTATACTGATAGAGATTTTCCTGTGCTGTCTTCAGCTGCGTTAAATAATCTTCGGTAACAGTCGGAGGTTTGATCAGGGCTTCTGTGCGTGAATGTTTTTCTTTCAGCAATGCCAGTTCTTCGCGCAGCTCTTCTGTCTCAATGGTAGATATCTTTTCATTTTCCTCTGATTCGGATAAACGGTCGCGCAGCTGCTGCATCGTTTTTTCCTGCACTTCCATATCAGTATAATATTTCAGCTTCCAGTTATCATTTTCACTGATTCCTTCATCGGGTACCGGTGGCTCAATACGCATCGTTTTACGGGAAGTCCAGAAATAATGTATGGTGATTCCGAGAATGAGGACGCCCAACAGAAATATTATTATTTCAGGCAGTCTGACGGTTAGGGTGTAACCAAGTATTAGGGGTAATGTCTTCATATTGTTCGGTACTCAGAACAAAGGATTTACTCGGCAGGGCTGGATATTAATGGGATACAGGACGCAGGCAAGAAACCGCAGAAAGCGATGATTTTCAGCATTACAAAATAGGGATATCCACTCACAAATACAAGCTGGGCCTGAATTTAAAGTAGAAATACGCGTCTAAGCAGTTACCAGGGTGCCCACCTGGTCGCCGGTAACCACTCTTTTAAGATTTCCCGGCTTATTCATGTCAAAAACGATAATGGGGAGGTTATTTTCCATACAAAGGGTAAAAGCAGTCATATCCATCACTTTCAGGTTACCGGAAATGCACTCCTGATAAGTTATTGTACTATATTTTTTGGCAGTTTTGTCTTTTTCAGGATCAGCCGTATAGATGCCGTCCACCCGGGTGCCCTTCAGGATCACATCAGCCGTTATTTCAATGGCCCGGAGGGATCCTGCCGTATCGGTCGTAAAATAAGGATTGCCCGTACCGGCTCCGAAAATAACCACACGACCCTTTTCCAGGTGACGGATTGCCCGGCGGCGGATATACGGTTCAGCAATCTGTTCCATTTTGATGGCAGATTGCAAGCGGGTAAAAACGCCTATCTTTTCCAGTCCGGCCTGCATGGCCATCCCATTGATCACCGTAGCCAGCATTCCCATATAATCTCCATGTGCCCGTTCAATTCCTGTTTCCTTCTCATTCATGCCACGGTATATATTACCGCCTCCGATCACTATGGCCACCTGAACCCCAAGATCCACAATCGTTTTTATGTCGGCGGCATATTGAGCGATCACCGTATTGTCAAAACCAAAACTTTTATCACCCATCAGGGCTTCACCAGACAATTTCAGCAGTACACGGGTGTATTTTGGAAGCATAATTTGTTTTGATTAATGCAAAGAAAAGAAATCCATTTGATCCGGCCTAAGTGCGGGAATTTGAAAGCCCTGAAATATCATAGATGATTTTGATGAACAGCATTTTTCAAACTGGCGATGGAATGATTCCCAAACACAGGGGCAAAAAAAATCCCGCTTTAAAGCGGGATATATAATTTAACCTAATTGTACTCTTTTAAACTGGGTCACTTTCAGCGCTGCATCCACTGACTTCATATGTTCTGCCACGGTTTTGGAAGGATCCTTCACAAAAGGCTGTGCCGTTAATGTATTTTCTTTGAAGAATGCATTCAGTTTTCCGGTTGCGATTTTTTCAATCATTTCATCCGGTTTACCAGCCATCTTCGGATCGTTGCGGATCTGATCCGTTACGATTGCTTTTTCTCTTTCAATCATTTCTGTGGAAACGGAGTCCTGGTCAACGGCTACCGGATTCATTGCTGCAATTTGCATCGCAACTTCTCTTCCTGCTTCCAGGGCCGCCGGACTGTTTATATTCAGACCAACCAGAACACCCATTCTGTAAGCACCATGAATATAAGAAGCAACTGCTTCCGCATCGATTCTTTCAAAACGTGTCAGCTGAATTTTTTCGCCGATTTTGGCTACCTGATCATCGATCTTATCAGAAACAGTTGCATTTTCCAGTTTGCAATGTTTCAATTCATCCAGGGATTTCACATTGTTCTTAATAGCAACATCCATGATGCTCTGGGCAACGGCAACAAATTCCGCATTCTTTGAAACGAAATCTGTTTCGCAGGCCAGTGTAATAATCAATCCTGTTTTTTGATCGGCTGTTGTTTTTGCAATGATTACACCTTCTTTTGCTTCACGGTCACTGCGCAGGGCAGCTACTTTCTGACCTTTTTTTCTGCAGGTAATCAATTGCTTTTTCAAAATCCCCATCGCTTTCAACAAGCGCTTTGCGACAGTCCATCATACCCGCGCCGGTTGTCTGGCGGAGTTTATTTATTTCTGCTGCTGTAATAGTTGTAGTTGTTGACATGTAATTTTTTTTGATTGACAATATCCAATCCTCATTCTTAACTGAGCGTTGAGCTTTACCGCCTTAAGCTTTCGCCTTATCTGGCTCCTGTACGACGACCGCTGTTTGGAACACGGCGTTTTGGTGCACCCGGTGTTCTGGCTGTTTTATCCACTCCACCTCTTCCACGGGCTGCTTCGCTTTCCGCTTCTGCCTGGATACGGGCTGCTTTCTTTTCATTCTCATCGCTGGTAACATCTTCCACGTATCGTCATCTTTTGCAGCCTGTCTTTCGGTAAGACCTTCTGCAATCGCAGCGGCGATATAGTTTACAATAATGGCGATGGATTTTGTTGCATCATCATTGGAAGGAATCGCGAAATCAACTTTGTTCGGATCTGAATTCGTATCCACCATTCCAAATGTAGTGATACCCAATTTTTTTGCTTCTGCCAGTGCAATATGTTCATGGCCGATATCGATCAGGAAAAGAGCCGCCGGAACACGTCCCAGCTGTGCAATACCACCCAGTACTTTTTCCATTTTATCCTTATCACGCGCCAGTGTGAGGCGTTCTTTTTTTGTAATGCTGTCGAAAGTTCCGTCAGTCAGCATTTTTTCAATGCTCTGCATTTTCTTTACGCTCTTCCGAACGGTATTAAAATTGGTAAGCATTCCTCCCAGCCAGCGTTCTGTAACGAATGGCATGGTTACTCTTTTTGCACATTCGGTAACGATTTCCTTTGCCTGCTTTTTGGTGCCGACAAACATGATCTTCTTACCGGATTTTGCAATCTGCTTTAATGCAGCCGATGCTTCCTGAAGCGCTTCTGTTGTTTTATTCAGGTCGATGATATGGATGCCTTTCTTCTCCGCGAAGATGTAAGGCAGCATTTTCGGATTCCATTTTTTACGTAAATGTCCGAAATGCACGCCGGCTTCCAATAACTGTTGCTGAAGTGAAGTATTCTGTTCCATATTGATTAAACTTTAAGCCCTGGTCGCGGAACCCGGCTTTCAACTTATTTGAATTAATAGAATTAACGTTTGCTGAACTGGAAGCTTCTTCTTGCTTTCTTGCGTCCTGGTTTTTTACGTTCAACCTTTCTTGGATCACGATGAAGCAATCCGGCAGCTTTCATGGCCGGACGAAATTCAGGATTCACTTCAAGCAAGGCTCGTGCGATACCCAGTTTGCAGGCTTCTGCCTGTCCTTTGATACCACCGCCGGTTGCGTTGATCTGAATATCGTATTTGTCGAGGGACTCAATCGTTTTCAAAGGAAGATCCACCTGGTTCTGCAAATAAGCCAGGGAGAAATAATCCTTGTAGTCCTTATCGTTGATAACGATTTTGCCTGTGCCCCGGGTAAGAAAAATGCGTGTTACCGCTGTTTTCCGTCGTCCAGTGGCAAGTTTTTGTTTTTCCATTATGAAGAGAAATTTGAAAAATTTAGAACTTTAATTCTTTCGGTTGCTGAGCACCGTGCGGATGCGCAGCTCCGGCATAAACAAACAATTTCTTGTACATCTTGCGTCCCAGCCTGTTTTTTGGCAGCATACCTTTCACGGCTCTTTCAAGTACCGCTTCCGGTCTGCGCTTCAACAGGTTTTTCGCAGTTTCTTCTTTCTTTCCACCAGGATAACCGGAAAAATTGATGTAGATCTTGTCTTCCAGTTTGTTACCGGAAAAAATCACTTTTTCTGCATTGGTAATGATTACAAAATCTCCGCAGTCAACGTGTGGTGTATAATAAACCTTATTCTTGCCGCGCAGGATGGCTGCGATTCTGGCACACATGCGGCCAACGGTTTGATTAGTACCGTCTACAACCCACCAATCGCGTTGTACGGTAGCCTCGTTCGCATGTTTTGTAGCGAAATGTAATTTGCTCATGATTCTGTTTTTGATTTACCACCGCTATCCCGGTAGCTAATTTAAAGGACGGCAAAGGTAGGTGGAATGCATGTTCATTTCCAAAGAAACAGCCATGATTTTTCATCGCACCTTTGTAATAGATTGATTATCAATAAAAAATTTGAACCGAAATTTTAATACATCAAATTCTCCTGATTGGAAAAGATGGCAGAAGGTTTGCAACAATACAAAGAAGGTGCTTTATTATTTCGTCACGCATTAGCACAATGAGCCCATTATTTCATTTTTGAGCCCATTATCCGACAGCTTGAGCCCAATAATTCATAAAATACCCTGGCGACCCGGATGCCGGACGGATTCTGATTTATCCCTTTCACCTGATTCTGAATGTTTTAGATTGGCAGTGGGTCTTGAGATAAGATTTAAGAGCCGGTAGTCTGAATTTTTGATACGTTTTTAATTCGCTTTTGATGCAACTATAGTTCTTCTCTATCACTAGCTATAATCACACCTATTTCGCTTTCTGAAAAAGCATCAGATTATCATTATTACGCGCCACCAGTACCAGCGGTATTTTTCCGGCCGGATTTATCATAACGGCATCTCGTACTTCTCCCCTCATAAACAAACCGCTTTGTTTTGGAGCTACATAATGGAAATGATGATGACGGCCCTGCAGAAGCAGTGTTCCATAACTCGCATCAAAACGACCGGTCTGCGGTTTCAGACCATAGAAATTGCCGCCCAGAAAAATATCATTGTATCCGTCTCCATTCAAATCATATACGATGCCGGCATAAACGGGACTCAACTGAGCTTCCAGCGGAAGTGCCTGCTTTTGAAAATGTCCCTTGCCGTCATTCAGGAAAACGGCAGTTCTTGTTTCATTTACCGTTAATACCGTAGCCTCTTTCAGTTCCTCCGAACTATATATTTCCCTGAATTCCTTACCGGCATAGGATTTAAAATGCAGGAATTTCTTTTTAAGCCCCGGAATTTCTTTTTCCAATTCACCCTTCATCCAGATATGGATACGCTTTCCCGTCTGGTTTATAATAAACAGGAATACATTCTGTTTGACCGTTTTTATTAAAATCTGAAGTAAACAGTTGTGCAGGATGAAGTGAATCCGCCTTAATTCTTGAATTCAATCCGAAATTTCCCGCCAGCAGATCTGGAAATCCATCCTGATTTATATCTGCGACTGTTAATGAATTCCACCAGCCGGAGGAATTTGGTAATTCCTGAATAATTTTAAATTTCCTGTCTTTTTCATAACGCATGATGGTTACCGGCATCCAGTCACCAACAATTATCAGTTCTGATTTGCCATCCCCGTCAATATCTGCCCAGGATGCATCGGTAACCATACCCAGATCCAGCAGTTGCGGAGCCATTTCTTTGGTAACGTCTTTAAATACACCTTTACCTTCATTCTTCAGTAAAACACTGGCTGGTTTTAATCCATAATGACCGGGAATCACTCTGGCCCCGATAAATAAATCCATGAGACCGTCTCCGTCAAAGTCGCCCGCTTTCACACAGGATGCATTGATCATTACATCCGGAAATCCCCTGGTACTCCGGGAAAAATTGCCTTTCCCGTCATTTATATATAATCTGGTGAGCAGGTTGGCAGAACCGGGTAAGGCCTGGTTACCACCGGAACTTACCACCAGGTCCAGATCGCCATCTCCATCCACATCTATAAATACAGCCCCGACGCTTTCAAAATACCTGTCTTTCTCAAATGCCGGCTGGGGTTTCTGGATAAAATGGCCATCGGGTTGTTGAAGGAATAATTTAGCGGTATCGGCAAAAGCATTCCCCAGATAAAAATCTTCCAGCCCGTCTCCGTTCACATCACCAACTGCCAGCTTGGGACCTTCAGTAGAAAGCATTTTTGGAATCAATTTCTCCCGGTTGAAATCTATGTATTCATTTTCTGTGTGATGAATATTTCCTTTGAGAAATGCAGACGTAACATTTTTATATATTGGATTTGGAGATTCCGTTTTCCAGGGAAGGGTCGTCTGCGCATCCTTCTTATGAAGCGTGATGGTAGTATCCACCCCCAGGTTTCTGAGAATGGCATAGTGACCCCCGGACCATTGGATCGTCAAACTGTCAATATGATTTGTTTTTCCGAGTCCAAAGTTTAAAACCGGATCCACACTGCTTTGAAATCCGCGACTGGGCATTTGTTCCAATGTTTGCACGGTACTATCGGCATATAATTTTACCCGGGCACCAAAACCATAGGTATTCAGCGAATCTCCATCCAGTTTAACTTTCAGGTAATGATTGTGGAGCTGTTCTGTACTCATATTCCTGTACACAAAGGCATCCATATTTTCATTATTGATCACAAGGTCCAGGTCTCCATCGCCATCCAAATCCGCATAGGCGGCACCGTTACTAAAACTGGGCTGACCGAATCCGAGCGCTGCAGATTCATTTTTAAACGTCAGGTTTTTCTGATTGATAAATGCATAATTCGGAATGGGTACAGAAGGCATTTTTTTCAAAATATCTGTAAAATCAAATCCCTGATCACGGTAATGATTCAGGGTTTCGGGATTGCTGAAAAATTCCAGGAAATCCTGATCAGTCAGATCACGGCTGATTCCATTACAAACAAAAAGATCTTTCCATCCATCGTTATTCAAATCTAATATCAATGCGCCCCAGCTCCAGCCCGTGGCATCGGCGCCACTCAATTGGGCAATATCACTGAAGGTTCCATCCTGATTATTCAATTGCAGGCAATTGCTGGTAAACTGATGATGATAATCGAGCTGGTTTTTTGCATTGACAACATCATATTCATCGAACTTGATCGTGGTTTTCAAACGGTAGTCTGATTCAGGAAGCATTTCTGTGGTAAAAATATCCAGGTAACCATCATTATTTATATCAGCCATATCTGAACCCATGGATCCCTGACTCATATGCCCCATGGCATCTCCGATCACTTCTTTAAATGTTCCGTCCTGCTGGTTGAGGTATAAATAATCGCGTTCAAAAAAATCATTGGAAACATAAATATCCTCCCATCCATCGTTATTTAAGTCGCCGACCGTTACGCCGAGTCCGAATGCGATGGCACTTCCATAGATGCCTGCCTGCTGACTCACATCTGTAAAATGTCCATTGTCGTTTCGGTATAAACGGTCTCCATTCTCCGGATCACGGATCATGCCGGAGATCTTTTGAGTATCCAAAACTTTCAACAGATTTATTACTGTTATTTAATACGAAACAATCCAGGTCCCCATCATGATCATAGTCGAAAAATATGGCCTGGGTGGAAATACCATGATCATCCAGTCCATAAGCATGTGCTTCTTCCTTGAACGTGCCATTCCGCTGATTGATGTACAATTCATTTGCGCGGTCATCTCCTGCTATATTACCACCATTACATACATAGATATCCAGCCAGCCATCGCCGTTGATATCAACCATGGTTACACCGGTATGCCAGTGATGAGTACTTGTTAATCCGGATTTCGCAGCAACTTCTTCGAACTTCCAGTTTCCTTTATTAAGGTATAATTGGTTTTCGTGCTGATTGGAAGTAAAAAAAATATCCGGCCGGCCGTCATGGTCCACATCACCGATGGCGACGCCTCCGCCATTATAAAAATTGCGGTATGTAAAAATGTTAAATTCTTTGGAATCCTCCACCCGGTTTTTAAAATGGATTCCGGTCTCGCTCGCCGGCAAGAGCTGAAACAAAGGATTGGCGGGCATTTCAGGCTCCTTCGAATGACAGGCGGATAACAGGAGCCCCATGAAAGCAGGCAAAAAGAGTCTTCGGTGAGGGGTAAACATAAATCAAAAATTGGCTACTTTGCGCCCCAATTGTTTATGAATATATGAAGAAATGGATTGTATGGTTCTTCGTGATCTTGGTTTTAGGAGTCGCAAGCGTTTATATTTTCATCCCTGCAAAGATCGTAATAACCACTATAAGCTCGGCAGAAGCAACCATTACCGGAGAATACAGGTATATCAGTCAGGAAGAAAACTGGGAGAAATGGTGGCTTGATGCCGATGGGAAATCCCATAAGAAGGGTGAGCCGTTTACTTTCGGTACGAATGAGTTCCGGATCAACAGGAGGTCTTATAATGCGGTGGGAATAGATATCAGGCAGGGCGGGACAGATATTCCAAGTTTTTTAAACCTGATTTCATTCGCAATAGATTCAACAGGTGCTGTGTGGTCCTGCGAAATGCCTTCATCTTTTAATCCAGTTCACCCGCTTAAGGAATTACCTGAATGCCCGGGAAATAAAAAGGAACATGTCCGGGGTCATGAAGGTTTTTTCGTCATTTATCTCGAAACCGAAGAATGTATATGGCATGACCATTTACAAAACGACAGTTCGTGATACACTGATCGTTTCTGCAAGATTCACGAGCCCGGATTATCCGACAACTGCCCAGCTATACGGATATTTTGACACCCTGAAACAGTCAATTACTAAACAAAAGGCATCGCCTGTTGGTTTTCCGATTATGAACCTGAGGAAAATGCCTGATGGGATATACGAAACACAAACCGGTATGCCAACGAACCGGCTTCTAAAAAACGATGGCAAAATATTGGCCTTGAGAATGCCACCCGGACTATTTATGACTGCAGATATCAGGGGAGGTGCATATACGGTGGATGAAGCGATGAGACAATTGGATTTATTTATTCAGGAATATAACAGGATCAAAATTGCAACTGGTTTTCAAATTTTGATAACGGACCGCAGATCTGAACCCGACACGACTAAATGGATCACTAAGATAAAAATTCCAATCGTACCCTGAGATGTGCTGTCTTAACACTTGATTAATTTAATGTGTTCAGAATACATTTCTATGGATATTTAAGGTATATTACCGGATAACTAATTACTAACGACCCCCTGGTTGCCTGCACTGCGCGATGGGAAAATGTGCTTAGATATGAAATTTAGCTTTGCTGCTTGTGTTGGATTGACCATTCACTTTATTTGTATCTCCTCCGAAACGTACGCCCAGCAGCCCTCTGATTCTGTTTTGTATAATGAATCACTGACTAATATTCATCAGGTTTATCTGAAGCAAATCGGTGATAATGCCCAGATCTATCATGGCAGGGAATTCATACGCAATGGGCAAAAAGCAAACGGTTTCCCTTTTTTTGAAAGCGACAATTTACTGGTTGGTTCCGTTTCCTACCAGGGAACGATATATCCGGACAAAAACGTGTATTACAATATCGTAGACGACGAACTCATTACAAACAATTATTTAAATAATGCATTCATAGTTCTTGCCCCGGAGAAAGTAGATTCCTTTGTTATCCAGCAACACGTTTTCGTGCCACTGATTTCCGATAAATCCAACCATCTTGAAAAAGATGGTTATTATGATCAACTGTACTCCGGTGAACCCGGTCTGTATGCCAAAAGGGAAAAAAGACTTGTGGTCGGATCAGGCAGCGAGGAAACCAAATATATTCAGCACGATGATTACTTTATCAAATTAAAAAATGTGTTTTATGCAGTGGACGGGAAAAGTGAATTACTCGATGTGTTAAAAGATCAGGCAGATGTTTTAAAGAAGTATATCCGCACCAATAAACTCAACTTCAAAAAAAACCTGGAATCTTCGCTGGTGCTTACGACGATTTATTACTCCCAGCTAAAGCACTGAAATGAGAAAGTTCCAACTCTGCATAATTATTATACTTTGCCTGTCCTGTTTTACGGTGACGGCACAAAACCAAAAACTGATATCGGGGAATTTTGCGGGTTATCGTTTCCCGCAACTCGTTCGTGAAATTGAAAAGCAGACATCCTATCATATTTATTACGATTCTACGGATACCGATAGTCTCGAAATCAAACTGAACGCAAATGAGCTGACTCTGCAACAGGTATTTGATGCAGTTTTCAAAGGGACTGATGTTCACTATGCAGTCGGCAATGATAACAATGTATTCGTAAGTAAACGATACAGTATTCAAACAACCCTTCCGAAGAATTTCTTTGATCCGGGAAAAAACGGAACGGACAGTAGTGCGCAAACTGCTTTTTTTGCCGAGGATGCCATCGCACCAAAGTCCAATCTGAAAATTTCTTCCGACAATAAATTATACGATATAGGAACAAAAAATGGGAAGACAGCTTCAGGGCGACCAACCGTGGCTGGTTATGTACGGGATATAAAAACCGGCGAAGCCATTATGGGTGCCAGTATTTCCGTAGACACACTCGCGATCAACAAGGCGACCGATCAATTCGGTTATTATACTCTTACTCTACCCCGTGGCCGTCATATTATCCGGATCAGCAGTGCCGGTATGAAAGATACGCGGCGGCAGGTAATGGTATATAGTGATGGTAAGCTCAATATAGAACTGGAAGAATTTGTTGCCAGCCTGAAAGCTGTTATCGTATCGGCAGATAAAACTTCCAATACCAGGAGCGTGCAGATGGGTGTTACGAAACTGAATATCCAGTCCATCAAACAGGTACCGGTTGTTTTTGGCGAAGCAGATGTTTTAAAAGTTTTACTCACCCTACCCGGCGTAACCTCGGTTGGAGAAGGTAGTAATGGATTTAATGTAAGAGGCGGGGCAGCGGACCAAAACCTTATTCTTTATAATGACGCAACGGTTTACAACCCAAGTCATATGTTTGGATTTTTCTCTGCTTTTGATCCGGACCTTGTAAAGAGTGTGGAATTGTATAAGAGCGCCATCCCTGAAAAATATGGTGGCAGATTATCATCTGTACTCGATGTGGATGTAAAAGATGGTAACAATAAAAAGTGGTCGGGTACGGCGGGTATCAGTCCGCTCACGAGTAAGTTCAGTATCGAGGGACCTCTGCAAAAAGAAAAGACTTCCGTTAGCGCAGGTTTCCGAACCACTTATTCCGACTGGCTGCTCAACCAGATCCCCAGTTCCTCCTATAGTAACAGCACGGCTAATTTTTATGATGCCAGTCTCCATATCAGCCATGTCATCAATTCAAAGAACACATTGTATCTGATGGGCTATATCAGTAATGACAAGTTTAACCTGGATGGAGATACTACCTATGAATATTCAAATAAGAATGCAAACATCAAATGGAAACATAATTTCAGCAACACTTCTTATGCCGTGTTTACGGCAGGTATCGACCATTATCAATATTCTGTATCCAGCACCAAGGTCCCGGTGAACGCATACAAACTGAGCTTTGATATCAACCAGCTTTACCTGCGTGCCGATTTCAATTATTCACCCAATAACAAACACAATATCAGTTATGGATTGAATGCTGTTTACTACCAGTTACACCCCGGTACGATTTCACCGGATGGTCCTAAATCGCTGGTGCAAACAAATTCTGTACAACAGGAACAGGCACTCGAAACTGCTTTATACCTCGGCGACCAGTGGTCCGTATCCCAGAATTTTTCCCTCAATGCCGGAATCCGCTATACAGTGTATAATTATTTAGGGCCGCATGACGTATACCAATACGTTCCCGGTCAGCCCAGAGAAACATTTACCATTATCGATACTGTGAGTTATCCCAAAGGGAAAATTATAAACACCTATTCCCTCCCTGAAGTCAGGTTTTCTGCCAGGTATTCTCTGACCAATAGCGCGTCCATTAAATTCAGTTTTAATACGATGGCGCAATACATCCACGTAATATCAAATACGACCAATATCTCTCCAACCGATATCTGGAAACTCAGTGATCCGAATATCAAACCGCAGCAGGGTCAGCAAATCTCCCTGGGATTTTATAAAAATTTCAGACAGAATAGTATCGAAACGTCCGTGGAAGTTTATTACAAGAAAATGCAGAATTACCTGGATTACAAAAGTGGCGCCAGCCTTTTATTGAATCCACATCTGGAAACCGATGTTTTTGAAACCAAGGGACAGGCTTATGGTATAGAATTCCTGTTAAAGAAAAATACCGGAAAGATCAACGGATGGATCAGCTATACTTATTCAAGAACCTTTCTGCAACAGGATGATCCGTTGGCCGGACAGCTCGTTAATAATGGAAATAAATATCCGGCCAGTTTTGACAAGCCCAATATGGTGAATTTTATCGGAAATTATCGTTTCTCGCACCGTTATAGCTTGTCACTGAATGTAATTTATAGTACGGGTCGCCCGATAACACTGCCGCTGGCTGTTGTGCATGCCGGAGGCGCCTCCGCATTATATTATTCTGACAGGAATCAATACCGTATTCCGGATTATTTCAGAACAGATATATCAGTGAACATGGAAGGCAATCACAAGGCAAATAAGAAAACGCATAATTTCTGGTCGGCGGGTATTTATAATGTAACCGGGCGGCAGAATGCCTATTCGGTATATTTTGTTCAGGAAAACGGGAAGGTAAAAGGATATCAGCTTTCGATTTTTGGAGCCCCCATTCCATTTGTCACATATACTATCAAATTTTAGATAATGAGGGAAGGGCGACTGAAATATTTTCTGATCATCATTATTTTACTGGGTACAACCATGTGTCGCAAAGCATATGAACCACCGGCCATTAAGGCGAGTAACCATTTTCTGGCGATTGACGGCGTGATCAATACCGGGGCGAATGGGATCTCTACTCTTATTTGTGTCCAGGTCTCTGAATCTTTTGGATACTCTTCCCAACATTCCTGAACTCAATGCGCAGGTAATGATTGTTGCTTCTAACGGTACTATGTATCCGTTGGTTGATACCGGTGCGAATGGTACTTATGTAAGCGCTCCCCTGAATCTGGATATCACACAGAAATACCAGGTATCTGTAACAACGAGTGAAGGAAATAAATATTTATCGGATCTCGTAACACCCAAGACCTCGCCACCCATTGATAGTGTAACCTGGCAGGATCTGCCTGATCCGCTAACCGGTTCCGATGCCGTAAATATTTATGTGAATTCACATGATCCTACCAATAACACACGGTATTATCGATGGGATTATGTGGAAACCTATATACATCATTCCTATTATCAGTCTTACTGGTACAGGGTGGGCAATGTGATTGCACCGATCGACGATCCAAGCCAGAGTACGTACACTTGCTGGACAACGGACAATTCCTCAAATATTCTGTTAGGAACTTCTGCTACACTTGCTTCCGATGTGATCAGCCAGGCTCCGATCGCCAGTTTCGCCCATAATGATCCGAAGATGGATGTCAGATACAGTACACTGGTACGCCAATATGCGCTGGATCTGAACGCTTACAATTACTGGCTCACCGTTCAGAAAAATTCCCAGTCGCTCGGTGGTTTGTTTGATTTGCAGCCGGCTCAGATCAGGGGAAATATTCATGGTGTTACAAATCCCAATGACGTGGTCCTCGGCTATGTATCAGCCTCATCTGTGCAGGAAAAAAGATTGTTTATTGACAATAACGCCCTGGGCTGGAAATCGAATCCAGGGGTGAATTGCCCGATTAAAATCATAAATACGGATCCCGTGAATACACTGGTCTGGGGTTATGCGGATACGACATACGATGTATATTATTTTAATACAGGAAATCCGCCGACGATCAATATCACTTATAAAGATTGTCTTGATTGCAGATACCAGGGTGGAACCAATATACAACCTCCATTCTGGCAATAAAATATTCGTAATGAAAAGACGTGTTGGCTTTTTTATTTTTCTTTTGAACAGCCATTTGATTTTTGCTCAAAATCAAATGCCGGAAAGCCTGCAGCAGCAATTCAATAACTACCAGTCCGGCGCACTGCAGGAAAAAATCTTTGTGCATACCGATAAAACATTTTATCTCGCCGGAGAAACCGTGTGGTTCAAAATATATGCGGTGGACGCGTCTTTCCATAAACCGGTTACAACGAGCAGCATCACCTATATAGAAATTCTCAGTAAAGATTTAAAACCCGTTGTACAAAGTAAGATTTCAATGTCAAACGGAAGTGGAGCAGGATCCGTTATTCTTCCGGGATTTTTGGCAACCGGTAATTATATTCTGCGTGCCTATACCAACTGGATGAAAAATTTTTCTCCTGATTTTTATTATGAACATACCCTGCATATAGTGAATACATTGAAACTATCACCTGTTGTTCCTTCTTTTAAAGGGGTACCCGGTATCCAGTTTTTTCCTGAAGGCGGAAATGAAATGGTCGGACTCACAGGAAAAATCGCTTTCAAAGCAGCTGACACAGATGGTCACGGGCTGGAATGCAAGGGAGTTATCTTAAATCAGAATAACGATACCATTACCAGGTTTCAGTCACTGCATAACGGCATGGGTAGCTTCCAGTTCAAGCCGGAAAAAAATTCCAGTTACTATGCATTGGTAAAGCTCAATGACAGCCTGATAAAACAAAAACTTCCCGATGCAATGGATCATGGATTTGCCATGAATGTATCAGAAGAAGAAACCGGTAAACTGAAAGTGATTGTACATGCCAGTGCTGATTTCAATAATACCAATGTCTATCTGTTCACCCAGACCAGGCAGATGATCAAAAATATACAAACCAGTCTGGTCAAAGACGGAGAGGCCTCGTTCATTTTAAACAAAGCAGATCTCGGGGATGGCATATCATCCATTACCTTATTTAATCAATCCCGGCAACCTGTTTGTGAACGACTGGTTTTTAAAAGGCCCGTGGAAAAACTTACCATACAGGCAAAAACGGATCAGTCAGTTTATAACAAAAGGAAACCCATCCACATTGATCTGACAACCACGAACTCAAGCAGCCAGCCTCTGTCGGGCAATCTTTCTATGTCGGTATTCATGATCGATTCACTGCAACATATTCCCGAACAAAGCATTATTACCTATTTATATCTGCATTCTGAACTGAAAGGCAGGATTGAATCTCCGGAATATTATTTTGCCAATACTGATAAAACGACTGACGAAGCATTGGACAATCTTTTACTAACACAGGGCTGGCGAAGATTCAAATGGAATGATGTGATGGATTCCAAAAAACCTGCTTTTGAATTCCTTCCTGAAATGGAAGGACCGGTTGTTAATGGAAAAATCATTAATAAGCTCACCGGTGCACCGGTTGCTTTCTCTGATGCCTTTCTGAGCATTCCGGGTAATGATTATGCATTCAGCAGCGCAACAAGCGATGCACAGGGCTTGATCCATTTTGGATTCAGGGATATTTATAAAAATAATGCAATCGTCGTTCAGCCTGCTTTACAGAAAGATTCCTTTAACCGGATTGATATCAATAATTCCTATTCGGATAAATTTTCTTCCAATTCACTGCGACCCCTGACGACTTTCCAGATCCCAGGAATCTATATTGGTGAACAGAAGTATCGGTAACCAGGTTGAAAACACCTATGGCATAGAAAAAAAACGACAATATATAAAAACAAGTCCGGATACAACTTCGTTTTATGGCAAACCGGATAAGCAATATAATCTGGATGATTTTACACGTTTCCAGACAATGGAAGAAGTGATGCGCGAATTTATTGAAGATGTCCGGGTCAGAAAAGAAGGCGATAAGTTTAATTTCAAAGTAAGAAACCGGTTATTCAATACCTATTTTGAAGAAGACCCACTGATTCTTCTGGATGGAATCCCGATCTCAGATGCCTCGAAGATTATTGCCCTTGATCCGCAGAAAATAAAAAGAATTGAAGTGGTTATGTATAATTATTATATAGGCTCTTCTGTATTTGCCGGTATCGTAAATGTAAAATCGTATAGCGGAGAAATCGGCGCAACACAAATTGATCCCAATTCCCTGGTGATTGAATATGACGGATTACAACAACAAAGAGAATTTTATTCACCCCAATATGGTTCCAGGGAAGCAGAAGAGAGTCATATTCCTGACTTCAGAAATGTGTTATACTGGGCCCCCCAGATAACAACGGGTTCAGATGGGAAATCACAATTATCTTTTTACAGTTCAGATCTGAAAGGAAAATTTGCAGTGGTTGTACAGGGAATTACAGCCAATGGATTACCAGGTAAAACAGTTACGCAATTTGAGGTGACAGATTCGAATTGATGCCTGATTATTTTCCAAACCGTATAACCATCGTGCTGTCGTTATTCCTGTGCAAGGATAAAAGATGGTACTCCCCCCACATTTATCTTTTTAATATGCCTGACCTGACCCCTGATCTGGGCACCGTTCAGACTTTCTGTGCTAAATGAATCCTTACCGTGATTTATCAGCAGCGTGGCATAGTCCGCATCATACCTGCCCATCTGAATATTATTTTCATAATAATTTCCGACGAGCAGAATATCCGGCAGGCTGTCACGGTTTGCATCTATCACCACAGCATCCCTGAAAGAAGATAACTGTGCCTGCCAGGGCATCGCGATAGCTTCGAATTTTAAATTACCCCGGTTCATGAATATCGCATTGGAAAAATAATTCGCCGTCATAACCTGCGCTTTATCTAAATCATCCCGCGAAAAAATATCTGTAAACTTAGCCTTTGCAAAATCTTCCGCGTATAAAAATTTCTTTTTCAAATTGGGAATCTGTTTTTCCAGTTCGTCTTTATTTGCAAAAGGCAGTTCACGACCGTCCAGATAATACGAGAGTATCTGATCCTTTTTGCCATTTCCGTCGAAATCATAATAATAAAGCCGTACAGGCTCCTTCTCGTTTGCTTTCAAACGGCTGTTCAAACCCAGATTGCCTGCAATCAAATCTATCTGGCCATCATTATTCAGGTCGACCGGCAAAATAAAATTCCACCATCCCTTCTTATCTGATAATTCCCGTTTTTCAAATGTTCCCTTGTGATTGAGAAATGCCACGATGCCACCCCATTCCAGCGAAATAATCAAATCCTTCTGCCCGTCGCGATCGATATCAAACCAAATCGCATTTGTAACAAATCCAATATCGGACAAGCCGGGTGCCACCTGATCGGATACGTCGGTAAACTTTCCCTTTCCATTATTCAACAACAGATAGGACCGTGGAATCTCTCCATAATTAAAAGGAACCGACCTGCCGCCAATAAATAAATCCGCATATCCATCGCCGTTAAAATCCATGGAAACAATAGTATTGGCATTCACATAGAGATCGCTAAATGCCGTTGTATCGCGTTTGAATATTCCTTTACCATCATTCAGATAAATCCTGGGGCGCAGTTGTTCATCCCTTCCATAAAATTCATTGCCTCCATTGGCAATTACCAGGTCAGGATTTCCATCATTATTGACATCCGCCACACAGGATGCCACATATTCAAAATTGGTATCTGTCTCAAGACCAGGCTGCGCCGTTTTCAGGAATTTCCCCGATTTCTGTTGAAGAAAGACAGCGCTCTTTCCTAATCTGGATGCGCCGATAAAAACATCTTCGAGTGAATCGTGATTAAAGTCAGCCACCACGAGCGCGGGTCCTTCGGTAGACAACATATGCGGAATCAGCGGCTCCCGTTCGAATTCATGAAATGTATTTTCTTTATGCTTGTATAAAATATTGGTTTGGGTCGTGATATCCTCCACTGGCCTGGTTGGATTTTTCCAGTAATTTTTTAAAATATTATAATCATATTTTGGCAGTCCCTGCTGATAACTGAATCGGATAATGGAATCCAGCGGCTTCAATTGAATGGGCTGGAAACTATTATCCGGCCAGATCAGGAAAGCTGAATCAACAATTGTTTTATCCAATCCAATATGAACCGGACCTTCCATACTCGAAAGAAAACCCCTGACCGGAAATTTTTCATACGTCCGGATACCACCGTTCGCAAATAACAGGATCCGGGCTCCCAATGCATTTATATTTTTCTCAGGTCCTTTCAGTTTTATTTCAACAAAGGCTTTGTCCTTTTTATCATTGCTTTTATTTTCATATAAGATAGCCGGATCCTCAATATTATTGACCAATACATCCAGGTCACCATCATTGTCAAAATCGGCATATACGGCTCCGTTAGAATAGGTATTTTTATTATTTTCTATTTCAGCGCTCATATCCTGGAACTGAAGATCCGGGCTGTTTTTGAAAAAGCGGTTGGGAATTTTTATCTGCGGGAAACGGTCGATCAGGCTGATATCTTTTTCATCAAGCCCCGTGGATCTCATCTTCTCCTGCAGATCAACATTCGAAATGAAATTGATATAATCGATGTCATTGAGTCTCTTTGGAATTCCATTGGATATAAAAAGATCCTTCGTGCCATCATTATCAAAATCCATAAACAGCGGTGACCAGGACCAGTCTGAAGCATACACACCCGCGTACAAACCAATTTCGCTGAATGTTCCATTCCGCCGGTTCAGTTGCAGATTGTTTCTCGTGTACTGATAATTATAGCCATATCCAATTTTTAGTAAAAAAAGTTTCCCAGCTGTCTTCACCTTCTGATCTTTTCAGGATATAAGGATCAGAGGGCAACATATCCATGCTGACAATTTCAGGAAAACCATCGTTGTTGATATCTGCGACGTCCACGCCCATTGTAAACTGGCTCGTATGCATCACATGATCATTCAGCTCTTCTTTAAATGTTCCATTATGCTGATTGATATACATGTAATCATTTTCATGGAAATCATTCCCAACATAAATATCCGGATAGCCATCCAGGTTTATATCTGCCACACTGATACCCAGTCCGTATCCAATGACCGAACTATGTATACCGGCTTCTTTTGTGACATCAGTAAATTTATTATTGCCGTCATTTCTGAAAAGCCTGTCGCCGGAAAGTGGATTTACGGCGGCCAATCTGTCCAGTCTTGGCCCGAAAGTTCCATTTTGATGAATGGAATGATTCAGCAGGTACATATCGAGATCGCCATCCCCATCATAATCAAAAAATACTGCCTGTGTGCTGAATCCGGAAAAATCCAAGACCATATTCTTTCGCTTCATCTTTATAAATAGGAACGCCGTTTTTGATCGATCCCCTGACAAATCAATAATTGATTATGGCTGTGCAATGTTTCATGATTGCCCACGCGGCAAATATAAATATCCATGAGCCCGTCGTTATTGATATCCACAACGGAAACACCTGTTGACCAGGCGCCATCCTGCGGAATTTGGGCTTCGCAGTTACGTCTTTGAAATGAAGGTCTCCGGTATTGAGATAGAGTTTATTCGAAACCTGATTAGCGGCAAAAAAAATATCTATTTTCCCATCATTATTAAAATCGGCAGTTCCTACACCACCACCATTATAATAATACATGTATTTAAATACATTGAAATCCTGTGTCGGTGTTAGTTTATTGGAGAAATCCAGACCGGTGCGGCTGGATTCCAGTGCCTGGAATAAAACCGGACCACCTGCAGTTGATTGATGTTTGCAGCTGTATAAAAGAATCAGGCAGCCTGACAGGAGTATATAAAATATGCGTGTCCTCATTTCATGCTTCATAATAAATCGGAAGCCGGTTCCTTTTAACTTATTACTTTTTACTTTTCCCTAACCCTTCCAATTCATATAGAACAGGATATTCATCATTGATCAGAAATAAGAAACGCGTCTTTTTTTGTCCTTTGATCATCGCGATATCCCGAACCTGGCCACGCAAACCCAGTCCGGATTTTGCATTGGGCATGAAACTAAAATTCCCTTTGCCGTCATTGATCAGGACATCACCAAAACTGCCGTCCAGCCGGCTGAACTGGGGAAGAAAACCAAATTCATTTCCTCCCAACACAAGATCGGGAAATCCATCTCCGTTCAGGTCAGCGACACTGAATCGCATTCACGGACGAAAGCTGTACCATCGCAGGAAGTTTATGAATACTGAATTGTCCGTTGCCTTCATTGATGGCAACAACCGAAGGACAATAATTAAATTTCTTAACCTGCGAAGTTTTTATCATCGCCTCAGGCAACAAATCCTGAATGGTTTTTTTTGCAAACTCACCGTGTTTCAGATTTTGTTTTTTCAGGATGGGCATCTGAAATTCCATATCATGTTTTAAAAAAACGGGCATGTCTTTGCCATCCACCGTTCTGCTCAGAATATTATCCATATTCCCGTTCTGATCATAATCATTTACCCAGAGTTTCACGGGTGCAGCTGAATCGGGTTGCAGATAAAAATTCTCGCCGATATTTCCAAGGATCAGATCCATTTTTCCATCTCCGTTTACATCCGCAACGGAAACCGATTCCCACCATCCGGAAAGATCTTTCAGATTGGTCTGCACTTCCTCAAAATGATCTTTGTGATAACTGAATATACGGGGCGCCATCCATTCACCTGTAATGATCAGTTCTTTGGCCGTATCCCCCAGTGACATCTGCCCAACAGGCGCCGGTAACCATTCCCACATGGGCAATATCCGGATTTTTAGTCGCTGCTATATCTGTAAAATGACCCTTCCCGTCATTTACAAACAGAAAACTGGCTGGGGGATTTCCATACTCTCTCGGAACACTTCTTCCTCCTACAAATAAATCAGGGAAGCCATCATGATTAAAATCATAGGCAACCGCAACGGCCGTATTGACACCATTCAGATTATTTCCGAAAGCTGCCGGGTCGATTGTGAAATTTCCATGCCCGTCATTTTTAAACAGGCGGTTCTGCATCTGCCGGCTGAACGGCGGATTGTTATTTCCTCCCGGACCTATAAACAGATCGAGGTCTCCATCATGATCGGCATCAAAAAATAAAACGGCTTCGTCTTCAAAATCACCGAAACTGATTAAAATCCGGGCTCATCCTTTTTTTCAAATTTTCCGTCCTTTGTCTGCAGGTATAACTGGCCCGGATGAACAGATGTTCCACCGATATAAATATCATCCAGTCCATCTCCGTTTACATCTCCTACAGCCGCTTTAGGGCCTTCCCGGGATAACATTTTAGGAACATTATGTTCATAGTAGAAATCGATATTATTGTCCTCTTCGTGTTTATCAAAACTCGGACTTCACCATACTGAACAAAGTAGAATCTTTGGGTAATGCGGGTTGCGCAACCGGTGTGGGATTGCCCGGCGGTTCTTCAATGTTGTATAATTTATTTATGGCAGGATGATCATATTTTACCCTGTTGCCATTCGGCCAGGTTATGACCATGGAATCCAACCTGTGACAATTTTCCCAATCCAATTTCCTGTTTAAAATCCACCGAGACTCTGGAAACCGCGGCTGGGAACAAGTTCCCGATAAAAGATCTGCGCTCCGGCATATACTTTGATTTTACTTCCAATCGCAAAACTGTTTTCGCCGATTCCTTTCAGCTGAACAGCGATATAATTATTTTTATTTAAATCCCTGGCATTGTTCTTATAAATAAAAGCCGGACCGTTTTCATTGTTGATGATCAGGTCCATATCCCCGTCATTATCCAGGTCTGCATAGGCTGCTCCATTTGCAAATGATGCCTGTGTAAAACCCCAGGCGAGACCTTCATCAGAAAAATGAAGATTTCCCAGATTCCGATACGCTTTATGTAACATGGGATGAATGGGAACATGTTTCAGAATCTCGTCAACACCTTCTTTTTTTCCGGTCAGAACCATTTTCTGCAAGACATCATTGGCAAAGAAATCCATGAAGTCCAGGTTCGTGACATCTTTATTGACCCCGTTACAAACATAAATATCATTGTATCCGTCATTGTCCATATCAAACATCAGCGCACCCCAGCTCCAGTCGCTGGCAGATACACCGGCATAATTGCCGATATCGATAAATTTGCCATTCTGGTTATTCAGCTGCAGGCAGTTTCTTACATACTGATGATAGAATCCGGCTTTCAGTTTTGCATTGTATAAATCAATATTATCAAAAGCGCCCAGGGTTTTTAACCGGTAATCATCTTCCGGTAGCATATCCGTTGTAAAGATTTCCGGAAATCCATCGTTATTGATGTCTGAAATATCAGCGCCCATGGATGAAAAGCTGGTATGTCCAAACCAGTCTTCCATTTCATCTTTAAAAGTTCCATCCTTCTGATTGATGTAGAGATAATCTCTTTCGTATGAATCATTGGAAACAAATACATCGGGCTATCCGTCTCCATTGATATCTCCGACCGAAACACCCAGACCAAAACTGATCAGGCTTCCATGTATACCGGCCTGCTTTGGTAACTTCAGTAAAATGGCCGTTATCATTTCTGTATAAATGATCTCCGCCACCCTTCAGGAATTTTTCAACCGGCCATTCCTGATCAGGCAAATCGCGACGGTTGGAATTATTGAGTGTATTAACCGGGATCGGACTATTGTCAATCATAAAGCAATCCAGGTCCCCGTCATTGTCATAATCAAAGAATGAAACCTGTGTGGTATATGCGGAAATATCGAGTCCGTATTTGGCTGCAGATTCCGTAAAAGTCAGGTCGTGATTATTGATGTATAGTTGATTTCTCCGGTGGCCGGAAGTCATATGACCGGAATTGCAAACATAGATATCCAGCCATCCATCGTGATTGATATCGACAAAAACGACACCTGTACTCCACATGCTGTCCTGAACAATACCGGCGTGTTTGGTAATATCTTCAAATTTGAAATTTCCTTTATTCAGGTAGAATTTATTGTCTCCCATATTGGAAGTAAAGAATATATCGGCAATCCGTCATTATTCAGATCGCCGGCTGCAACACCTCCTCCATTATAAAAATTCCGGAAGAAAAAACTATTCTCCATTTCTCCATCCACCACTTTATTATTGAAATCAACACCGGTATTTTCAGCCAGTTCGAATAAAGGCGGAGAATCATTTTTCTGTTTACAGGAAATAGACAATGAGAATGATAAACAGGGAAATGATAAACTTTGTACCGGAAAATAAACTTCATAGTCTGAAAATGCGTCAATGGTATGGGTCAGGCTGGATCGATAAAATTACAAAAGGCCATTATAAAATAATGGCCTTTTGCAATTTATAAGTAAGCTTTATGAATTAATATCCAGGATTCTGTTTCAGGTTCGGGTTAACAGCGAGGGCCTGATTTGGAACCGGGAAAACCAGGTATTTCGGATCGTCCGTTGGTTTGTACTGCCAGGTTGTAAGAAATACACCGAAACGAATCAGGTCTGTTCTTCTTACAGATTCCCAATACAATTCACTTCCGCGTTCTCCTAACAAAGTACTATAAGCATCCACATTGGTTGGATCTGCCAGCGTCATAGTTGCTAAAGGTGCTGCACCTCTGGCGGCTCTGAGACCATTAACCAATAATAGAGCGTTTGCATTATCCGGAGCAGCCTGACGCATCAATGCTTCAGCAACCATCAATACTACATTTGGATAGCGCATCAACACCAGCCAGTTACCGGAATTGGAAGAGTAATATCTGCTCCTTTGTAAGCTGTGGTAAAGTCCGGAACATATTTAGCAACACGGATACCGGTTACTTCCAGGTTTGTTCCTGTTTCAATCATGTCGGTGCGATCGTTGGATCAAAAGCAAGTGGTGCACCTTTTCTGTCCTTCAAAGGATTACCAGTCAGCATCATAAACTGCTGTCCAACCAGGAATCCGGGTCTGATACCAGACATAGCAGTTGTTAAAGAATCAGAAAGTCTTCTGCCACCAAGTCTTGTATCGACCGCTGTATCTGCCGGCGTAATAATTCATAACCCCTGCAGCAGCAAAGCTCTTGTAAAAATCACTGGTCGTAGAAAATCCATTCCATCCTGCATTCGGGGCCTGTACCTGTGTATTCATTATAATGGAAAGTCATCATCCAGCGGGCCTTCATACCGGGGTTGTTGGTACCACTGTTTTCGACGGCAGGATAACCGAATATCAATTCTTTTGAAGTTCCGTTTGTGTTATTGAAATTATGCAAAATAATTGGTATCCACGCCATATTCCCGCCGTTGTAGTGATGGTAGTACCCAGGGTAATTACTTTCTGCATATCTGCATCATCAAAAGTCGGAGCTGCTCGGTTATTGAATGCTCCCCTGTTCAGATAACATTTCATCAATAAGAGTCTTCGCTGCATCTTGGATTTGCCTGAGTTGGTCCGTTAGTGGTGCCAAGATCAGGAATAAGAGCTTCCAGTTCATCAATGATAAATTGAATAGCTTCATTACCAAAAAATACTTTTGGCGGATTTAACAGCGTATCACCCGGATTTCTGAAAGGAAACTGATTGTAAATATCAAGGATATAATACAGTGCAAATGCACGCAGGAATCTTGCTTCAGCAGCCTGTTCTTTTGATGGTTTGAATGCAAGTACGTTTGTTGCATCAAAGTTCAGTTTGTTCAAACCATTATATACACTCAGAACCTGTCCGTGATCCGCATTCCAGGTATGATTATGAATTACTCTCCATACACCGTTATCATCCCAGTCACCACCACGGGTAGGAACCAGTGATTCATCTGTTGAATTCTCTTCAAGGGAAAATACCTGGTCCTGACCGACAAACTGACTTGGAAGGTCATTATATGCCGACTGCAGCAACAGGGCTACACCGTTGGGTCCGAGGGCTGTAGCAGCCTGATCACCGGGAACCGTGGATTTATAGGTTTCGTCGAGTTTGGTACATCCTACAACTCCGGTCAAAACCAGGAGGATGGATATTTTAAAATATTTTGAAATTGTCATACAATCCGTTTTTAAAAATTTTAAAGTGCAAAATTTACTCCTACAACAACACTCCTTGGAGTTGGATAAGGTATATATTCAATTGAACTGGAAGGATATCCTCCGTTACTTTTGTCGATATTCACTTCAGGGTCAAATCCGGAGAATCCTGTAATTACAAACAGATTCGATCCAGCTACATAAACGTTCAGGTTCTTGATGTAGTTGCCTATATTTCCAAAACTGTAGGTAAGAGAAGCATTACGCAGTTTAAAGTAGCTTCCGTCTTCCAGGAACCTGTTTGATGCAGCAACACCGCTGCTTGGTTGTTCTGCAGAATTGTATGCATTCAGATCGATATTTCTTCCGTTTGCGATACCTGCAATATTTGTAACAGATGTAGCCGTGTTATTATAGATCAGGAATCCGCTGGATCCACCACCATTGATTACAAGGGTTAATTTCTTATAACGTAAAGTGGTACTTACACCGAAAAGCTGAGCTGGGATTTGGATTACCTGCAAACGTAGGATTTGCACTTACGATCTGATTACCTTTCTGATCAAATCCTCCGAATGTTTTCAGATAGAATTCATCCACCGGCTGGTTATTGGTAATGATCTGTCCCAATGTTCCGGATACACCTTGTCCGTTAATCTGTCCTGTGTAGATTGACAGGGGATTTTTTGTTCCAGGTGCATAGAACTGTGTGATCAGGTTACTATTGGTAGCAAAGTTTGCTGTCAGATCCCAGGAGAAATCTTTATGGGCAATGATATTACCAGTTAAAGTAACTTCTATACCCTTGTTAACCAGATGACCTGGTAAGTTGATCCAGTATGTGGCAGCAGGACCAGGCTGAATTGCAATGTTCTGGAACAGAATATTTGTTTTGTCTTTATTATAGTAATCGAATGAACCGGTACAATCTGTTGTTCAGCAAAGAGAAGTCCACACCGAAGTCATATTGCATGGTCTGTTCCCATTTCAGATTCGGGTTACCCGCATTAACCTGGGAAGCACTGTTATAATGCTGCGAAAGCAAACTGGTCGATAGAAGCTCCCGGAGGGAAATCCTGGCTACCGGTAATACCCCAGGTGGCACGAAGGGCCAGACCATTGATCAGGGTATTATCCTTCATGAAACTTTCGTTCGCGATATTCCATTTTGCACCAGCAGAAGGGAAATAACCGTATTTGTTATTTGCACCAAACTTGCTGGATCCATCAACACGGAAAGTACCGGTCAGGTATAATTTGTCTTTGTAGTTGAAGTCAACTCTTGCAAATTCTGATTGAATTTCTGTTGTGATATTCAGAACCCGAAAGAAGGATTCACTGCATACGTATTACCATTCTGAATGATATCGGTATACTGGGCATTCATAAGGCTCAGTTCATTCAGGTTGAAATTGAATCCCTGTTTGCCGACGCCGTTTGCGTTGTAATTTGATTTCCAGTATTCAAAACCGACCCAAGGCAGTAAACTTCAGATCCTGTCCGAATGTTGTGTTATACTGTAAGGTATTGTCAATATACCTGGGAAGTAAGGCTTGCATTCAGAAGATAACCAACGCCATTTCCGGTTACCGGAGGAATACCCTGGATGAAACCATCGATATTGGTATTTCTGTTACCATCACTCTGGTTAATTGAGTAAAGGAACTTATATTCCAGGTTCTTCAGGATTTTGAAGCTGGCTGAGATATCACCCAGTGTGGTCTGTACATGAGAGATATCATTATAGCCCTTTATAATTGCCAATGGATTTGGTGTACCATTTGTTTCGGTTCACAAATGATCCATTTGGATTATAATAATTATCTGTCGGGTTCCATTGAAGGGCGGCACTGATCAGGTTACCCTGTGAGCCGGCTGTATTGGAAGCCAGTACGTCTTTATTGGTAACATTACCGTGTAATCACATCAAAATTAATGGTCAGTCTCTTATCAAGGAATTTGTATTGCCCGGAGAAAGTTCCGATGTATTTGTTAAGCATATTACTCTGTATAAATCCGGGTGTACTTGAAGCCAGGAATGAAGCACGGAATTTACCGTTTTCATTTCCACCGCTGATGGCCACATCGTAGTTCTGAATCACATTGCTCTGTGTAATGTCATTCAGAGGATCTACTTTGGCTCCGTGGTTCAGCTTTGCAGCCGTTGAATCCGGATTGTATTTGCTAAGCGCATTTACAAATGTACCATAAGGGAGGATATCGATATTTCTTCATATATCCTGTATTCCAGCCTGCGGAAGCATTTGCTTCCAGTCTTACAGCACCGGAACTTCCTGTTTTAGTGGTTATTACTATAACACCATTGGCACCTCTTGAACCGTAAATCGCGGTAGAAGATGCGTCTTTTAAAATGGTGATATCCGCAATTGAATTGGGATCAATAAATAACAATGGGTTGTCTTCCGGAGTCTGTCCGAAACCGCCGGGTCCGATATTTAATGACGGTCTGGCGTCCCTGCCATCCAGGATCACACCATCCACTACATACAACGGATTACCCACACCACGAACGGAACTGTTACCGCGGATTCTCACCGTAGTAGCCGCACCTGGCTGACCGCTGTTTGAAGTTACTTCCAAACCTGAAACCTTGTTGGCTAACAACTGGTCAGGCGAAGTAATAACACCCTGGTTAAACTCTTTTGATGAAACGGTGGTCAGTGAACCGGTAGCGTCTTTACGCTTGGTCGTTCCATAACCGATTACGATCACGTCATTAAGTCCCTGAGCAGAAGATACAAGTGTAACCGTCAACTTGTTATCTACCGGAATGCCAATTTCCTGCTGGTTATATCCAACAGAACTGATAACTAATGCTTTTGCAGCAGCTGATACCGTTAACGTAAAATGCACCCGTCGCATCTGTGGTTGTACCACCCTTTGCACCCTTAACGGCAACTGAAGCACCCTGCACGGGCGCCCCCTTGTCATCGCTAATTGTACCTGTAACTAACTTTTGTCTGTGAGAATGCTAACTGTGTAAAGGATACACATAAGAAGAGGAAGGATATCCTCTTAAGCAATCGTTTCATGGTCATAATCAATGGTTTAAGCAATTAAGCAGCTAAAATAGTATTTCTTTGGCAGATTTTAACAAAAAAGTTAAAAAAAACTTTAACGCAAAAAAATACTAAAAAAGCTTAGATAACCATACAGACAGTAAACATTAGTGAAACGCTGCAATCTATTTAGTGGTTGCGTCAGAAATCAAGACGCATGAATTTTCTTCCTTCTTTGGTTTTGTATTTCAGGTAATTGAACTTGTAGAGTTTACCCGGCCGGTGCGGAACATCGTATTCCAGTTCATGGGTATCTTCCAGAACATCCATCGAAAAGAATTTCTTTCTGAAATTTCTCCTGTCCAGCTTGATACCCAGGATCGCTTCATATAAATTCTGCAGTTCCCGGAGCGAAAACTTTTGTGGAAGCAGGCTGAAACCCAGTGGATGTTCCTGCACCCGTTTTTGCAGCCATTCATGGCAGACATTCAGGATCAGCTGATGGTCGAATGCCATATCCATATCGGCACTGAGTTTATGCCAGTGCAATTCATTGTCATCTTTCTGCAGCCGGTGTTGCTGTATATTAATGAGTGAACAATAGGCGATGGTTACCACACGGGCGGCCGGATGCCGGTTTACATCGCCAAAACTTCTGACCTGCTCCAGATAGACATCGTCCATGCCGGTTCTGTCCTTTAATATTCGGTAGGCAGCCTGGTCCAGATCCTCATCCCGGTGAACAAGATCCCCCAGCAAGTGACCATTTCCCTGCGAATTGCTTTAAATCTGATTTGATCAGCAGCACTTTGAGTTCGTTTTCGTCAAATCCAAAAATTACACAATCGACAGAAATTCCGATCAGGCCATCACTTTCCAGTTGTTTCAGAACAACTTTGATATCTTTTTTCTTCAGAACTTTTTCAGGGCTCATACACTTAAATTTGTAACAGCTCGATCATGTACAATAAATATAATCCAGATCCGCTAAACTTTTGTCTGGTCTTCTATATATTATATATACATACGTTGTCCCGAAAAAAATTAGTTGTAAACTTCAGCATATATGTATTCTTCAGACCAGACACACGAGTTGCAGGATCTGAGCAAGTCCATCTCCAGCGGCTTACACAGAAAAGGTTTGCAGGTAAAAGACCTGGATCCGCTCCGGCAGGTTCTGAATTTTCATGAATACCGTTATTATATATTGAATGATCCCCTGCTCACGGATACGGAATATGACACCTTATATAAAGCCCTGGAAAAACTGGAATCTGAAAATCCGGATCTGATCACTCCCGACTCCCCCACACAGCGGGTGGCCAAAGGCCTCACCAAAAATTTTCCAACAGTAAACCATCTGGTGCCCATGCTTTCCCTGGAAAATTCCTATGATGCAGAAGACCTGGTGGACTGGGACCGGAAGGCCAGGGAATTAACCGGTCTGGATTCGATAGAATATTGTGTTGAACCCAAATTCGACGGAGCCAGTATTTCACTGATTTATGAAAATGATCTGCTGGTTCGCGGCGCTACCCGGGGTGATGGGGTACAGGGCGACGAAATCACCACCAATATCAAACAGATTCGTTCGGTTCCCCTTTCAGCGGCTTTCTCACATTACGGTATTGAACAGGTGGAAATCAGGGGTGAAGCGATGATCAATAAAGAGAATTTCAAAAAATACAACCAGCAGCTCGCGGAGCAACACCTGGCACCGCTGGCCAATCCCCGGAATGCAGCTGCAGGCTCCCTTCGCATCAAGGATTCTGCAGAAGTGAGCCGTCGCAACCTGGAAGTGTTTTTATATCATATCAGTTACTATTCTTCCAAAGAAACCCTGGATATCAAAAAAGGAGAGATGGCCGGTGCGGATAAGGCACATGCCGTCAAATCAAAAAAAGCGCCGCTAACCCACAGCGATTCACTGGACATGCTCTGGGACCTTGGTTTCCGCAGTCCGAAAAAAGAAAAAAAAGTATTTAAGGGCATTCAGCCGGTGATTGATTATTGCATTGATTTTGAAGCGGGCCGCGACAAGCTGCCGTATGAGATTGACGGCATGGTGGTGAAAGTGAATGATTTTTCACTGCAGGATAAAATGGGTATGACGACCCATCATCCCCGCTGGGCCATTGCATTTAAATTTAAAGCCCGGCAGGCCACCAGTAAATTATTAAAGGTTGAATTCCAGGTGGGCCGCACCGGAAGTATCACACCTGTTGCGAAAATCGAACCCGTACCCATTGGCGGTGTGACGGTTGGGTCGGTTTCTCTTTTTAATGAAGATGTGGTGCGTCAGAAAGATCTCCTGATCGGAGATACGGTGCTCGTGGAACGCGCCGGAGATGTGATTCCCTATATCGTAAAACCGCTCACTGAACTGCGTACGGGTAAGGAAAAGAAAATCGTTTTCCCGACACATTGCCCCGCCTGTGGCGATGAACTGGTGCGTGTTCCGGACGAAGCCGTTCTGAGATGTGTGAATATCAATTGTCCGGCCCAGGTAGTGGAACGGATCATTCATTTTGTAAGCAAGGATGCGATGGATATACGCAGTTTCGGTGCTGCCAATGTGATGAAATTTTATGAGCTGGGTTTTTTGAAGGATGTGCCCGGAATCTATCAGTCTTCCGTTTGATAAAATTTCTGAGCTCGAAGGATTTGGAGAGAAGAGCATCAACAATCTGCAATCTGCCATCGAAGAATCTAAAAAACAGCCGCTTCATCGGGTGATTTATGCCCTGGGTATACGATATGTTGGCGAAACCACTGCCAAGACGCTGGCCAAAGCGGTGAGTTATCTGATGGATTTTAAGGATTTTTCGCTGGAAGAATTACAATCCCTCGAAGATGTTGGACCAAAAGTTGCCGGCAGCATACTGCAGTTTTTTGAAAACAAGGACAATATTAAAATGCTCGCGAAACTGGAATCCCTGGGACTGAATTTTCGCAGTACGCGTTCAGAGAGAAAAAGTGGCGGAACCTGGCTGAACAAAGTTTTCTTTTCACCGGAACACTCAATGAATTAAAAAGAAGTGAAGCCGAAGCACTCGTTGAAGCACAGGGCGGAAAGATTTTAGGCGGTGTAAGCAGTAAACTGAACTATCTGGTGGTGGGTGAAGATGCCGGCTCAAAACTGGAAAAAGCGAAGAAGATACCTTCTATACGAATACTTACGGAAAAAGAATTTCTTCAGTTTATTGGATCACCGGCCGGGAAGTAGGTTTTTTCATATGGTAATCGCTATTGTTTTTTGTAACTTTAGTAAAACCAAAGCCATGATAAAAAAAATTCCTGGCGAAACCTGGAAACCGCTGATGTTCCCGGGTTGGAAGCAACTTCGCAAAAAATATGCTCTCTCTTCAACCGGCCGGGTGGCCAGTTATTATGAAGATATAAATTCTGATGGAAAGTTACTCAGTGGCTCCGTGACCACGGGATATAAAACACTGAACCTGCATCGCCCCGGCAATAATGGAACGCTCTATCTGCACCGGGAAATTGCCCGCATGTTTGTGAAGAAAAATTCTCCGAAACAAAAATTCGTTATTCACCTCAATCATAATAAAACGGACAATTCGGTCAGCAATTTAAAATGGGTGAGCCTCGATGACATGATTCAGCATCAGCAGAAATCTCCTGCCAAACTTGCCTATAAAAAAATTCAGTCCACCCGTCCCGTCGGATTAAAACTCACCGCTACCCAGGTAAAATCAATAAAAAAAACGCTCTCCAGCAGCAGCCGCCAGCTGACGATCAAGAAGCTGGCAGACAAATACGGCGTCAGCGAAATGACCATGTACCGGATTAAGAGCGGGGAGAATTGGAGCAGGGTATAATTGTTAATTGTTAATTGTTAGTTGTTAATTATTATGGTCATCAGAATTAACAACTAACAATTAACAATTAACAATTATAGCAGCTTTCTGCTTACCAGGTACTCCGCTATTTGCACCGCATTGGTCGCCGCTCCTTTCCGCAGGTTATCACTGACGATCCACATGTTCAGTGTATTCGGTTGTGTGTCATCCCGCCGGAGTCTTCCTACAAAAACTTCATCCCGGTTATGCGCGTCTTTGGGCATGGGATACTCCTGTTTTGACGGATTATCCACTACGACTACACCCGGTGCTTTTTCCAGCAGTGCCCTGACTTCCGCCAGATCAAAATCTTTTTCGAATTCCACATTAACGGCTTCACTATGTCCGCCAATCACAGGTATTCTCACCGTGGTGGATGTGACGCGAATCGAATCATCACGCATGATTTTACGGGTTTCATTCACCATTTTCATTTCTTCTTTTGTATATCCGTTATCCAGGAACACATCGATCTGTGGAATCGCATTTAGGTCAATCGGATATTTGTAAGCCATTTCCCCTGAGACGCCCTGACGCTCGTTCATGAGCTGCGTTACAGCCTTTACACCTGTCCCGGTAACACTTTGATAGGTACTTACGACGATCCTGCGGATTTTATATTTTAAATGAAGCGGATTCAGTGCCACAACCATTTGGATGGTGGAGCAGTTTGGATTCGCAATGATTTTATCCTCCGCTGTCAGTGCATCTGCATTGAGTTCCGGAACCACCAGTTTTTTCGTAGGATCCATTCTCCAGGCCGACGAATTATCGATTACCGTAATGCCAGCTGCAGCAAATTTGGGCGCCCATTCCAGGGAAGTGCCACCACCCGCAGAAAAAATGGCGATGGCCGGTTTGGCAAGGATCGCATCTGTTGCACTTACCACTGTCCATTCCCTGTTTTGAAAACGAACTTTCTTACCGACAGATCTTTCTGATGCCACCGGAATCAATTCGGTAACCGGGAATTTTCGTTCTGCCAGTACTTCCAGCATTTTAGAACCTACCAGCCCGGTGGCTCCTACAACAGCAACTTTCATTTTTTTTACTGTTTGAATGGTTAAAAATCAAAAAGCCTTCCTGTGGGGGAAGGCTCATTATCTTGAATATACAAAATATCAGACACCTTCCCCGTTACCGGGTTTCTTGGTGCTCTTCTTTGTATATGTTGTAATCACGCTCATTGAGGCGTAAAATTAACCTACCATTTATTTTAAACCAAATTATTTTTAAGAAAATGTGATGCTGATGTCGTGCGCTCCCCCGGTTTTTCACCTATCTGATATTATCGGTTATGCCAATGGTTTTGACAGCGCAAAACCGCTACGATGTGGTGATAACAGAATTTCTTTCTGATCCGACGCCCGCAGTCGGTTTGCCCGAAAGCGAATTCATTGAACTGAAAAACCGTTCCGCAGTGGATTATAACCTGCACAATTGGACTATCAGCAATGGTAATAGTTCTGCTACGATCAAAGTTGATTATATATTAAAGGCCGATAGTTTTTTAATTCTTTGTGCCAATTCGGCGGCGGTTTCCTTCGCTGCCTTCGGTGCCACCCTTGGTATCAGCGGATTTCCTGCATTGAGTAATGATGGAGGGATCATTGTACTGACTACAGAAACGGGTATTGTAATACATGCACTGCAGTATGACAAAAGTTGGTTTGACAATGATATAAAAGCTTCCGGAGGCTGGAGCCTGGAAATGAAGGATCCTGCCAATCCCTGTACGGGTATTGGAAACTGGGCCGCCAGTATATCTCCTGATGGTGGCACACCGGGTAAGAAAAATTCTGTGAATTCCGAAAATCCTGATCTGGATGCTCCCTCGCTGATCAGGGCTTTTGCTGTTGATTCTTTCAACCTGGTTTTATTATTTGACGAAGCCATAGATAGTATAACGGCTTCGGACCCTGCTCATTTTTTCATTTCCAATGCCGTCGGTACCCCGGAAAAAGCCACTTCCATTGCGCCATTTTTTGACCGGGTTGAACTCAGGCTGCAGTATCCACTGACTCCGCGGCAAGCTGTATACGGTTTCCGTGAAACAGCTCAGTGATTGCAGCGGTAACGAAATCGGATTAAAAAATGAATGCGTGACAGGTCTGCCGGAAAAGGTCAAACCGGGGGACATTATTTTCAATGAAATCCTGTTTAATCCGCCATCCTATGGATACGATTATCTTGAATTGTATAACCGGAGTTCCAGCATTATCAATTGTTCGGAATTGTGGATAGCCGCGAGGGATTTGACCGGGAATCTGAAAGATCCTGTAAACCTGATTAAAGAAGAACGCGCTTTTTTACCCGGAGAATATTTGCTGCTTACTGAAAATCCTGACTGGATCCTGCAGCATTATCCGAATACGGACGAATCCACCATGATTCCACTGAGTTCCATGCCCTCCCTTCCGGATGATATTGGGAAAGTTGTTCTGCTCAATGTGTCCGCAGATATCATTGATGAACTTGACTATGACCATCACTGGCATTCGCCCCTGCTCTCCAGCGAAAGCGGTGTGGCATTGGAAAGAATCCGCACTGATTTACCAACGGGGCTCGCTTCCAACTGGACATCCGCGACTGCTGCATCAGGGTATGGAACACCCGGATACAAAAATTCTGAATATTCAATGGACAGTGCAGCCGCCGATTTCATTTCGGTTGAACCAAAGGTCTTTTCGCCTGATATGGATGGATATCAGGATTTTTTATTTATCCATTATCATTTACCCAACGCCGGGTTTATGGGCACCATTTCTATTTATGATATCTACGGGAGAATGGTCCGGAAACTCGTTGACAATATTTTATGGGGAACCGACGGAAGTTTTCGCTGGGATGGTCTGGATGAACAGCAACGATTATTGCCCATGGGACATTATATTCTGATTATTCAATTGTTCCTTCCCGATGGAACAATCATAAATCGGAAACTGGTTACTGTATTGGCCCGATAGCAAGTGTGGAAGTATGGAAGACTGGAAGTATGGAAGTAACTTTTAAACTTGCAGCCTTAGCTGCGTTAGCCTTAAGCCTTAAGCCTCACACAAGCGCTATATCAAAATTCACCAGGTCAATAAACTGGCGTATCCGGTCGTCAATTTCAGGTTTTGTAATTTCTTTCAGGCGCTCGGGCCCGAATTTCTCAACACAAAATGAAGCCATGGCCGAACCGACAATGATAGCCGTTTTCATATTTTGAAAAGATATGTCTTTTGTACGGGCAACATGTCCCATAAATCCGCCCGCGAATGTATCGCCGGCGCCTGTCGGATCGAATACATCTTCAAGCGGCAGGGCCGGAGCAAAGAATACTTCATTGGCATGAAATAGTAAAGCGCCGTGTTCCCCTTTCTTTATGATCAGAAACTTCGGTCCCATCGCCATGATTTTACGCGCAGCTTTGACCAGGGAATAATCGCCCGACAACTCACGGGCTTCGGCGTCATTCACCATCAGCAGGTCTACCATGCTGAGAACCAATCTCAAATCTTCCATGGCTGCGCTGATCCAGTAATTCATGGTGTCCAGGGCGATGAGCTTCGGACGGCTTTTCATTTGTTTGATCACGCTGATCTGAACCGCCGGATGAAGGTTACCAAGCATCAGGAATTCAGCAGACTGGTAACTATCAGGTATGACCGGATTAAAATCTCCCAGTACATTCAGATCTGTAACCAATGTATCCCGGGTGTTCATATCCAGATGATACCGGCCACTCCAGAAAAATGACTTTTTATCTTTTACCCGTTCAACGCCCTCAAAAGAACAGCCTTTGGCTTCCAGAGATTTTATTTCCGATTCTTCAAAATCATTTCCGATAATGGAAACGAGATTTATGGGTTTAATAAAATTCGCAGCGGCATAGGCTGCATATACGGCAGCACCACCAACGATCTTGTCTCTTTTTCCAAAAGGCGTTTCAATGGCGTCATAAGCCATACTTCCAACACAAATAAGTGACATAATATCAATTAAATAAAAAAATAACCGGTATTCCGGCAAAATGCTGCAAACCTAATGTTTTTAACCAAGAACTATCGCCGGGTAATGAAAATAATGCCATGGCCGGATGACCCGTTACAACCTTTAACAGGAAGTTCAATTAAATAATTGTAAATTGATAACCAGGATACTTTAAAACCAAAAGTATGAAAGCAAATAAATTAATTCTTTGCCGCCATCAAGGCAATACTTTGTATGGGCCTCATATTTCTACTGGGATTTCTGGGATATCATAATCCCGATTCCATGGTTTGGGTGATAGCTGGTGCTATTTTTTGTGCGTTTGTTTACTATTTTTATTCAAGAGGTCATCGAAGAATAAAACTCGGAAGGAACGGCTAAATTAAAACAAACTCATTTTACAACTTGTAATCCAATCCGGCAGGGATCTTAAATCCCCTTCTTCATATTTTTATTATTTCCGATTAACCTTCATAAAGGACAAAATACCTGTCAGTTCCGACAGATGTATAGTTGATTATCTTTGGCGCCGGTATGGCAAAAATCAGAAGCAAAAAAAACAGCAGTAAAAAAGATACCATCATCGAAAAAGCGTCGAAACTTTTCCGTGAAAAGGGATTTGGTGCGGCTTCCATGCGCGATCTGGCAGAAAACGTCGGTGTAGAGGCAGCCAGCCTGTACAATCATATTCAGTCGAAATCTGAAATTCTGCAGGCAATCTGCTTTAAAGTAGCCAACGATTTTCTTTCCCATCTCGAAGCCGTACAGGCAAGCCCGGAACCAGCTCTTAAGAAACTGGAAATGATCATTCGATTTCATATCCGGATGATGATGGATCAATATGAATTCGTTTATATATCCGATCATGAATGGCGTCACCTGCCTGAACCCTATCTGTCAAATTTCCTGAACCAGCGCAGAAATTACAGGCGAAGCTTATCAGACCTGATCGCCCGCGGTATTGAACAGGGGGAAATGAAGGAAATTGAACCCTATGTGGCAGTATTAACACTGCTTTCCGCGATCAGCGGTATCGAGTCCTGGCACCGTTCCAGAAAAACCATTCCCCAGGATGTTCTGGAGAATAATATGGTGAAATACCTGATTGAAGGATTAAAGAAATAAACGTGGCAAAACATTTTCGTCCCCTACAGATATTGGATATTCGAAATGAAACAGATGACTGTGTGTCGGTTTCTTTTCATGTTCCGGATGAGTGGAAAGAAGAATTCAAATTCAAAGCCGGTCAGAATATTACCCTGCGGACTAAGATTCATGGTGAAGAAATCAGAAGGTCCTATTCTATATGCAGCAGTCCGTTCGAGAACGAACTGCGTGTTGCCATTAAGAAAGTGGAAGAAGGATTGTTTTCTTCTCATGCACATGCTCATTTTAAGTCCGCACAGGTACTGGATGTACTGGCACCGACAGGAAATTTTGTTCTGCCCATCGATTCATCGAATAAAAAACACTATGTGGCTTTCGCGGCCGGCAGTGGCATCACACCCGTGATTTCCCTGTTGAAAACCATTTTAAAAGAAGAACCTTTCAGTCGTTTCACACTTGATATATGGAAATCGCAACCGGAGTTCGGTTATTTTCAGGGAGGAACTGCTGGCGTTGAAAAATGAATATCCAGAACAATTTCAGCTGATCATGATTTTCAGTCGCGAGAAAATGGATGCACCTGTTTTTGAAGGACGTATAGATGCCTCCAAATGCGAAATGATTTTTAAGCAGATTCTTCCGCTGTCGGACGATCAGGAATTTTTATTATGCGGACCGGCGCCGATGATATTTTCTGTACGTTCCTGGCTATTGGAGCAAAAAATGGCAGATAAAAAAATTCACTTCGAATTATTCTCTGATCCGGGCGAATTGGGCAGGCCAAGAGAGAAGACAAATTCCGTCATAGCGGAGTCATCAGAAATAAAAAGCCTGGTTACCATTCGGCTGGATGGAGTATCAGCAGACTATCAGATACCCGTTCAGGGTCCTACCATTCTCGAAGCCGCGATACAGGCAGGTGCTGATTTGCCCTATGCCTGTCGCGCCGGTGTTTGCGCCAGTTGCCGCGCAAAACTGGTAAAAGGAAAAGTAACCATGGATCAGAACTACTCTCTCGCTGACGAAGAAATAGAACAGGGTTTTATCCTCGCATGCCAGTCACATCCCGCTTCAGAAAAACTGATCATCGATTTTGATATCAGATAATATATCATTTTATTACACCGATAAGGGTTAATGCTTAGATGAAATTTTAGGCTTTCGTTTTTAAAAATAATTACGAAATTTAAGATGCAACGATTGTCTGAATTTGAATGCAGTTCTTCTGTATCAAATTGCGAGCATATGAACGTCGATAAAAATAAATCAGACGTAAGCAGCTTATTCTGCTCGGCAACATCTCGGCGTTGGTCATGTTCCTTCTTTTGACTTTTAGTGTCAAATATTATGTCATGCGCAAACAGAACAGAATGACAATTCAGAAAAGGAACGCGCTCTGAATAAATACACGATGAATATGAAGCTAAACTTTTGCCTTTATTCTTCGAAAGAGAACCTCCTGTAGGCACCGTCTATTTTACAGAATACTGGATGAAGGGAGCAGCAGAGTTTGCGAATCATCAAACGATTCCGACCAGGGAGAAGCCGTATTATTTCAACTTTGACAAGATGAAAAATGCTCTGATCGTTGCAGATAACTCAGCAAACGTCAGTTATTATCATGGGGATGAAGTCATTGAATTTATCCTGCTTGACAGTATGAATAAGACATATAAATTTGAAATCATACCAGGGATAAGCCGATCGTTTTATCTACAACCGGTTGTGACTCCTGATTCCGGCTACTCACTCTATAAACGACTCATAACGAAACTGGCTGGCGCAGATTATCAAAGCTATGGATACGGTTCAACGGGTGTAAAACACGATACTTATGATGATTCATACGAATTCTATTTTTTATTCCCTGATAAAACCACCTATAAGAAATTTTACCTGGATGGTAGTCCTGCTGTCAAAAAAGTCTTTAAACCCTGGCCTGTCGAATTCGAAACAGTCATGAAAAAATATGCAGGTGTATTAAATGAAAATGCACTGACCGAGTTAGTTCAAATGATTAATAAAACGAATTGAAGAATCGCGATTTCAAACCCATATTGCCCAGATCTTTTTTTTATTTATACCTGTTTCTGCATTTCTGTCAAACCGCTTTTTCACAATCTGCCATGGAAGGAACCGTCATGGCGTCAGATACAAAAAAACCGCTGCCTGCTGTTTCAGTTTATTTGAACAATACTTCGATCGGAACAATAACCAACAGTAAGGGGATTTTTATTCTTCGCAATATTCCTTCCGAAAAATTTAAGCTGATCGCATCCAGCATTGGCTATGAGACATATGCTGAAATGATTGATCCAAAAAAGATCTCAGGCGACATTGTTATTACACTAAACCCGAAACCGGAGCAATTAGACAAAGTTGTATTGGTACCCGACGATCCCAATGGCTGGAAAAAATGGGGCAAATTATTTACAGATTTATTTATCGGCACAAACTCCAATTCAAATCAATGTCATATTGAAAATCCCGAAGTGATCAGGCTCCGCATGAATCCGGACAATACGTTGACAGCTTTTGCCCGGGAACCTCTCGTAATCATGAATTATGCACTCGGTTATGAAATAAAATACAAACTCGAAGAATTCGAATTCGATTTCAATACCAAGGTAGTAAGCTATAACGGTTATGCCTTTTTTAAAGATTTGGGATTATCAAATAAGAAAAAAGAAATGAAATATGAACAGGAGAGAAAGGAAACCTACCTGGGATCATTATTGCATTTCATGCGAACTTATTTTATAAATAAGTTAGATACTCAGGGATTTGAAATGCGAAACCTGGGGAACATATCCAACCCCGAAAAGGACAGGGCAAAATACAGATTCTGGCTGGAGTGGAGCTTACATAAGGACTCCGTTATTCTGGACACAGTAGATACAATGAGTTCTGTTGTAGTCGCACCGCGGCTGTCTCGAATTGCGTTCCGCAAAGGTTCAAAGAAAACAGTCAAATCGGCACACTGGATTCAACCGATTATTTCAGAAAAAAATTACTTGAGCCGGATTCGGTATCAGTCACCAGGTTGTTTTGGCAGACAGTATTGGTTTTGCTGAAGACAGCGCTACGGCGGGAATGTATTTTAAAGACTCCCTGGAAGTTTCTATATAAACTAAAACCGATTCCAAAAAAATATAAAACGCTTTCCAAAGAACATAAAAAAGAAACATATCCGGTTTCCCAGTTTGTTTTTATTAATAGAAAACCCGTGTACATATCGGCGAATGGCTATTATTTTGGTCCGCATGACCTGAAGATAACCGGATTCTGGGCCTGGTGGGAAACCATGTCCACGATGCTGCCCTATGATTATTCGCCGGATAAAAATTAAACCGGATCCATTCGCATGTAACGCAGCCAGCATAACTAACAACTGTTAGTTTTTTTCTTGTTTTACCTGTAAATTGCAGGATGCCAGGCCCACAGGAATTATTCGATCAGAAAATTGAACAGGAGATCCGCATCGAGCCGAAAGACTGGATGCCGGATGATTATCGCAAAATGCTGATTCGTCAGATGTCCCAGCATGCGCACAGCGAAATAGTGGGTATGCTGCCCGAAGGAAACTGGATCACGCGTGCTCCCTCCCTGCGCAGAAAAGCTACCCTGGTTGCGAAAGTGCAGGATGAAGCCGGGCATGGATTATATCTCTATTCAGCAACAGAAACACTCGGTATTACGCGCGAAGAAACGATTGAACAATTACACGCCGGCAAAGCAAAATATTCTTCCATCTTTAATTATCCGACTTTAACATGGGCTGATATCGGTGCGATCGGATGGCTGGTGGATGGCGCAGCCATTATGAACCAGGTTCCGTTATGCAGGGCATCGTATGGACCCTATGCACGGGCCATGATCCGGATTTGTAAGGAAGAAAGTTTTCACCAGCGACAGGGTTTTGAAATTCTGCTCACCTTAAGCCGGGGCAGCGAAGCGCAAAAACAAATGTGCCAGGATGCCATCAACCGTTGGTGGTGGCCATCTTTAATGATGTTCGGTCCGAATGATGATGCGTCTCCGAATTCTCAGCGAAGTATGCAATGGAAAATCAAACGGTTTACCAACGATGAGCTTCGGCAAAAATTTGTGGATGTTTGCGTAGAGCAGGTAAAAACATTGGAGATGCAATTGCCGGATCCGGAATTAAAGTGGAATGAAAAAACCGGGCATTATGATTTTGGTGAAATCAACTGGGAAGAATTTTATGAAGTATTGAAAGGAAACGGACCCTGCAATAAAGAAAGACTGGAAGCCCGCAGAAAAGCGCATGAAGATGGTGCCTGGGTTCGCGAAGCAGCAGCTGCACACGCAGCAAAAAAAGATTATTCAACCAATACCGTCATGCATGGAAGCCAAACCGCATAGCGAAAACTGGCCGCTCTGGGAAGTATTCATTCGTGCCCGCCAGGGACTCGACCATAAACACGCGGGCAGTCTCTATGCCGCCGATGCACAGATGGCGATTGAAAACGCACGTGATGTTTATACACGCCGAAACGAAGGCATCAGCATCTGGGTGGTAGAAAGTAAAAATATTCATGCATCGAATCCGGATGATGCAGGAGAATTCTTCGATCCGGCGAATGATAAAATATATCGCCATCCCAGCTTTTATCATCTCCCGGAACAGGTGAAAAATATTTAACCGATGGATCTTCTTTCCAATTATATTATTCACCAGGCAGATAATGCATTGATTCTTGGTCACCGGAACAGTGAGTGGACAGGCCACGGACCCATTCTTGAACAGGATATTGCCATTATCCAACATTGCGCTGGATCTGATCGGCCAGGCAAGGAATTTTTACCAGCTCGCTGCTTCCCGGATCAATGAACTGGAACCCGGAGAACTCATTACGGAAGATGATCTGGCCTATCTCCGCGATGGAAACGAATTCAGAAATTTTATCCTCGTAGAACAACCCAATGGTGATTGGGCGAAAACCATTCTCCGTCAATTTTATTTCAGCAGCTTTCAACTGCTGCAATTTCGGGAACTATTGAAAAGTCAAAATGCTGACATTGGCCGCCATCAGTGAAAAGTCCATCAAAGAAACCCGCTATCATGTAAAATGGAGCAGTGAATGGGTGATCAGGCTGGGCGATGGAACATCCGAAAGTCATTCACGGATGATCAATGCACAGCAGGACTTAAATCCATACATCGCTGAATTATTTATGTCTGCCGATTTTGATTATGAAGCCGAATCATCCGGAGCCGGGATTTTACCAGAGATATTAAAAGATGAATGGTATCAGCGTGTAAACAAGACATTTGAAACTGCAACACTGCCATTCATTTCAGCAGAAAAAAAAGCCATGCATATTTTGTCAGGCAAAAACGGTGTTCATTCAGAACATCTCGGATTTTTGCTCGCTGAAATGCAGTTCCTGCAGCGAGCATATCCAGGCTGCACATGGTAGTGTGGAAGTATGGAAGTCTGGAAGTCTGGAAGTATATGAAATAGCACACTAATGAACAAGGAACAGATCATACATATTTTATCAGAAGTAAAGGATCCGGAGATTCCGGTACTTACGATTTCCGATCTGGGCATTCTGCGGGCAGTTGAATATGCCGATGATTTCATCCAAATTCAAATTACACCAACCTATAGTGGTTGTCCGGCCATGGAAATCATCCAGGAAGATATCCGTGCAGAACTTGCAAAACACGGACTTGAATCATGTTGAAATAAAACAGGTACTGTCTCCGGCCTGGACCAGCGACTGGATGAGTGAAGCCGGAAAACAAAAGTTAGCAGCTTATGGAATTGCAGCGCCGGCAACCCATGCCTGTTTTCTGAGCGGTGAAGACAAACCGGAATCCTGTCCTCTTTGTCATTCCAAAAATATTGAAATGATCAGCCGTTTTGGATCCACGGCCTGTAAAGCATTATATCGCTGCCTCGATTGCCGCGAGCCCTTCGATTATTTTAAATGTCACTAAAATATTATTCATATGCCCGATGTCCTTTTTGAGATCAGGGACCAGATTGCCCATCTCACGTTAAACCGTCCGGATAAATTAAATGCATTCAACCGCAGCATGTCACTGGAGTTACAGGATCATTTACTTGCCTGTGACGAAGATGATTCCGTTCGGGCCGTACTCCTGACTGGCAGCGGACGTGCATTTTGTTCGGGACAGGATCTTTCGGAATTTCCGACGGACCGATTACCGGATTTTGAAAAAGTAATAGATGAATATTATAATCCCGGTGATCCGTTTATTAAAAACCATCCGGAAACCGGTGCTCTGTGCCGTAAATGGTATCGCCGCCGGAGCAGGTGCCAATTTCGCATTGGCCTGTGATATCGTGGTGGCCGTTTCCTCTGCAAGTTTTGTTCAGGCATTTTCAAAAATCGGACTGATACCGGATTGTGCCGGAACTTTTTTTCTGCCACGGCTGGTGGGACTGCAAAAAGCAACGGCTCTGATGATGCTGGGAGATAAGATTTCTGCCGCCGAGGCAGAGCGAATGGGCATGATCTATGCCTGGTTTGAAGAGGCTGATTTTGAAGAAAAAACAAATCAACTGGCGGGCACATTGGCCAAACTACCCACCGCCGCACTTATTTTAACCAGAAAAGCTTTATTGGAATCTTCAACAAATAATCTGGAGGAACAGCTGGAACTCGAAAAAAAATTCCAGCAGAAGGCCGGGCATACCCGGGATTTCATGGAAGGAGTTTCTGCATTTTTACAAAAACGCGTTCCGCTTTTTACAGGTAAATAAAGTCCTGCCTCTTTATTTATAATTTACTGATCCTTTGATTTCAGAATCGATCGGGTTCATTGGGCGTACCGGAGTCTTTACCACTTTCATTTCTTTTTCCAGGTTCACATATTCTGATTGCAATTCCAGAATCTGTGCATGATTATAAACAATTTCTTTCCTGAGTTCCGAAATTTTGAATTGCTTTTTCTTCAGTTGACGGCTCCTCAATAAATACCCGGCTAACAGAGAGCCCCCAGCCAAAAGGATCAGGCTGAGTACATTCAGGGTAAATTCGACGTTAAGCATAGTAAAGTTTTTATAGGGTTTATTTGATTATTTCATCGATATGGCAAAGTTTTCCGTCCTGATTCATGCCTTCTATCACAATACGGAATTTATTACTGATATCGTTGTTAAAAAATACAAAGCTCATTTTACGGTTTGAGTTATCCAGACGAAGTTTCGGGTTCCAGTAGAGGGTGGAACGATAATCTGTTGCCTGGAAATCTTCTATCTTATTATCATAGTGCTGATGATAAAATTCCCTGGCCGGTGTGTATCCCTTGACGATCGCAAACCCGGTTTTATTTTCCATAATATTTTCCTGATCCAGTGCCTGGCGGCTCGTGATAGCAAGTGTAGGCAAGTGCTTTCTGATTTGATTTCGGAAGAAATTTTATAAACAATACTTCTTTCATACTCACTGATTTCAGATCATCCATGGCTACCGGTGTACCATCGAGCGTAATATTTACATTGCTTCGAAGCGCAAAACTGTTTACTCTGTATGAAGCCAGTCTGGCATCACCTGCAGGCATATTTTCCTTAATGCTGGCCGGGAACCGCAGATCCACAAACATGGTGTTCAGATAATGGGCGGCATTTTCTGAATTTTTTCCCAGTGAATCTCTCACGGGTGTAATCGCATAACTCATCGCCGGAGCGGCAACAGAATTATCATGGATCTCTATCAGATTTCCATTCATTTCTTTTTCAAGAATAACATCCGGTACTTTAACCCATGCAAAAGAAGGTTCATCAGCTTTTGCAGGGGAAAGTGCAGGAAGCAATCCTGAATAGAGACTGATCTGCGTATTATTATTCAGCTTGGCTGTGTGATTGAATTTATAAACAACCTGCACAGAGTCGTAAAAAAACAAACCGTTCTTTCCGAAATTCCCATCTCCATCGACCGGAATTTTATATACATTTTTCTTCCTGTCTTTTGTAATCATCAGAAGTGCCATGGAATCCTGTGCATCCAGGTCCGTTCCATTTTTTATTTCTCCACGAATAGAAAGAAAACCGGCATCCCTCGGAAATTTTAATTCAGGAAATTTTCCGCTAACAACTGTTTCCCAGTTAAACCTTCTCCATCCATGCGTCAGGAGCAAAAGATCCAGGTGTTCGTTGGCGTTTATCTGAATTGGACAGAAAGGAAGCAGCACCCGGAATAGTTCCTTTCAAATCACCCGCTATCAGTAAGATCTGAATAAATATTATTGCTGCTGTCGTAGCCAAGTCCCGCATCTGTTACAGAAATGGAAAGATTGGTCACGAGGCTGTCGGGAATGGTAACTGAAATTTCATTTCGTGCCCTTTTAGTCAAATTCACGGCTTCCTTCTTCATCTGGACTTTCGTATATGCTTTCTGGTTATTTATAAATACAACCCTTTCGGCCAGCGGCGACAAAGTCCCATCGAACGCAGTAAGCTGTAAAACCCCGCATGGGAAAGCAGTTGCGGTAATATTACCTTCTGCAATATTATTTTCGAGCATCACGCTGTTACGGTAAACTACTTTCTGATTAACGGTACCGACAATAATGATCTTTGTCAGGTTACTGGCATCAACCGATTTTTCCAGCTTATAATGAATCTGGTCATTGTTGTATGGATCGGCGTGCAACACCAAACCGTTTGCTTTGGCGTCCGGAATCGGTGTCGAGTGTATATCCCCGTTGTTGTCCGTCCATGAAGCGGTATAGTGTTCACCCGCCACAGGTTTAAAAACAACATATCCCATCCCTTTAAATTTTGTAGAGAATGAGTCAACTACTATATTAATTGAATTTTTGATTACCCCCTGCAGGCTGACCGGTTTATTATGCTGATTGAGGGCCTCAAATGCCAGAATGGAAGAAACACCGTTGATGAGGTCTCCTCCTTCCGGAAAAAAGTTAATCGTTGTTTGATTTTTTTCAGCTACCGGATTCATGCCTTCGATGGGCATCAGCACCGGAATATCTTTATTATAAAGGAAAGCATTGTCAAAGTTCAGCATCCACTGCGTATATGCTTTCACGTGAATGACGCCGTTTTTTACCCAGGCGGGAATTTTAAAATAAGAACTTGCGCCTCCTTCCGTGATCGGAGAAACGCTGTGCAGCAGCAACCTGCCATCAATATCCGTCCAGTCAAAATAGAGATTTTTACTTACGCCGGAAGGCCGGCTTTCGCTTATCAGATAAGCTTTCATCCAGATGGTCTCACCCGGAAGGTAAGTATCCTTATCAAAATGAATATGGAGTTTCTCCTGTGGAAATTTGCTGTTGTAAACGCTTAAAGCCGAGTCGGGTGACTGGCCAAACATGCGTGTTCCAAACAGGCATGCAGTACAGATTAATAGGGTAAGTCGGTTCATTTCAAGGGTGTTGGATTATAACTACTGGCTAAAACATTCAGAAAACTCAAAAAGGGGCAGTTAAAAACCTACCCCCATTTGCTTAATTTATCGATTTAATTTATCCATTAATAACATTACTATGCGTCAGGTAATTTGTAGTCGGATGATATATAAACAAACAACTACCGTTCTTGATCGTCTTGATAATCTTGGGGCTCATCACATTCGGCATAGCGGCACAACCCAGACTTCTTCCCATTTCACCATTATCTTTCAGGTACTCCGGTGTGATATAATCAGAACCGTGTAATACAATATGTCTTTTTGCAGCCAGGTCATTATATCCTTTTTCAAGACCCTGTACTTTTAATGAAAGACCATTTCTTCCAACATAGGTTTTCGACGTAACAAAAAAACCAAGACTGCTTTTAAATGAATTCGCTTTATTCGAAAATGTAGTCGCATATTCAATTCCAGAGTTCATACCATGTGATACATAGGTATTGAACAATAACTTTTTATGGGACACATCAATTACATACATACGCTTGCTGCTGGATGACTGTGTAAAATCACAAACAGTTAATACAGATGATTTTTTCAACATACCCTGTTTCATCAGGTTATGATAACCTCTCCATGCATATTCAAAAGCTTTTTGATTCAAGCCTGATTTACCAAGCTTCATTGAATCATACAGAGAAAGTGCCTGCTCAATAACCATCTTCACTTCAAAAGCTTTTTTTACTTGTGCACTTGCATTGATATCCGGTGTTTTATCAACTGTGATCAGCTTTTCAGCCGCAGCTGCATTTATTTCCGGACTGGTATACTTAAAGTTTTTGAAATTGTTATTCGTTAAAACAGGAATATGATAAGTAGCTGCGACAACAGCAGTGCTTGTGGAGACGTCGATTTTTTTATGATTACTTGAAATCAGAACGGGCGATGTAATAACCAGGAGCGATACACTACTGGTTGATACGAGTTTAGATAATGTTTTCATTGACGTGGATTTAATTGTTTCAAAAGGTTCGAGTCGGATCAAACTGGACTTTCACCAGCGGCTTCTCATCAGTACCACACGGGAGCAAAAAATTAAATCCTTGGTCTTGTTCCAGGGCGGGTTATGATAGGGGAGTCCAGGATTATAAACGACAGTATCTGTGGGGATATTGCAATTATATAAGACCTTCATAACCATTTCGACCGGGATCTTTTTTAACGCTCCAGTATTGTAAAGAACTAGATCTATTATTTCAACCTTGGTACCAATTCATCAAAACAAACGTCAGGATATTGAATTTCCTCTCTCCAATCTATTAACTATGAATAGCTTAGACAAGAGATATTTATCCAGATATGTGCATATCGATTTCTTATCTTCTCTCCGATTTTTCCCTCGTTTGGAAAAATTTTCCAGAATCAGGAAGGATCAGTGATAACTCTTGTCGGAATTTTTTTTAAACCCGCCATGTTCTGTTCCGGAAATCAGCCCGTCAAGTTTCTCTCCTAATCACCCTGAGCTCACGCAGTATCAACCAGAATGCATCCGGGCTGCCCTCTCCGGCACCCATACGCACGAACAGGTTCCTGGATGGAAGATGATGTGACCGGCATTTTCGCCGACCCCGCTGAAGCAATTGACTTTGTAACCGGATTGCCGGATAGTGTCTCCATATCTATATGAAGGAGGTCTTCAACGCTAATCTTGAAAAATTCGCCCAGTTTCATTAATTCAGTCAGGCTGGGTTCGCTCTTCTGATTCTCCCAATTACCAATCGTATTTGCACGTTTCCTGAATAGTATGGCTATTTCATCCTGATTGTGATTTCCCTTTTTTCGCAGATACCGCAGGTTTTTAGAAAATATGCTCATAGTGATCTTTTTATGTCAATTTAATTGCGATTTTATCAAATATATTGAATTATTGCCCGAATATATCATAAATACAGGTATTTTAACTCAAATTATTGCGTGTAGTCGGCGTTAAGACAGGCTGTTCATGAATTCAGAGCGCGAAAAACCCTTTAAAATGAAGATTTATCCGGTGTTGCTTATCGATTGCCTATATAATAAGATGTGGCTCGGGTTATATGAGAAATTTCATAATAATGAAGAATATCACCATTACGGACTGAAAATCCCCGTTATTGGTCTAATTCTTAGGAAAAAACGTGTGGAAACGAATATCCGGGTGGCACCAATTGAACAAGATCGCCGAAATGGATTTTATACGAGTAAGGGATCCATAGGCTCATTGACTACGTGTCTCCGAAACCTTAAAATTGATAGGCCAGTCCAACAGCCGGGTATTGCAAAACTACTTCATACCTCCAATCTGCCCTGATGAATAATTGTGAAACTGTCCTTACCTGAACCCCCACTCCGGCTACCACGGAAAGCCCAAATTCGTGGTCGCTGGCAGGGATACTATAATTTCTGGTATTGTTTGACCTGCTGGTATATGCCGGGGAAATACCCGCATAAAAATAGGGTTGTACCCGGCTGGTTGTAAAATTATACTGGAAAGTAACAGGAACACTGAAAATCTGATAATGCGTTAGCAAATCGTATAAAAAATAATAATCGCTTCGTTCTTCTGTTTTCTTAATTAGGCTCGAGTAATTGACACCAATATTGATGGAGGTCTTTTTGTCGATCCTGGGAAGGGTGATGTGAAGTATAAAACTGGCCGTAAACTGATTCATTTCCGGAGCCGGTAATCCGCCCGCAAATAACATCGGCTGTAACAGGGTTTTTGGTTTTTGATAGTAATTAGTCGCTATACCGGGCGTTTCACAATTATCGACCTTGGAAATGAAGCTGGCCATGTCCTTATCATTATATCCCACCCGGCCGACTAAATTGGTTAATTTCTCACAAGGAACAGCTATCAGGTTCAGATAATTATAATAATTACCCTTTTGCACAATTTCACCCGTGCCACGACTTACCTCATCGTAAAGAAAATAAAGGGTTGTGTCTTTTTGGACAAGGTAAAAAAACCGGTCTGCTTTCCGGTAAGCGTATAGGTTATATTCCCCTTTCACCAGTTGTTTTACGAAGGCTGTTTCTGTTACGCTATCCTCGGCCGTGTTTAAAAACCGCATGCTTTTGTAAATTTCTTTACCGATGCAAAATCCAAGCAGGTCGGCAGGGCCGAACTCTTTTAATGCGGAACCTTCATCATTTTTGAATTTAACAACGGATATCAGGTCCGATTCAAGGTCTGCTTTAATAAATCCTTTTACGGTATCGCTGTTAAGCCTGATAATATATCCGGGATCAAAAATTTGCTGGGCGGGGAGACAAGAGTAAAGTAAACATAAAATGACCAGGCATTTGATGAATTTCATATGGGCAGCGGGTTAGTATTGGTTAAAATTAGATAACGGACTAATTGGTCCCATATTACAAATTTTTTTATTCATACAAAGAATAAAACGCAACTTGGGGCCGGAATTTATAATGCATTCGACTGCCATTCTTATTATTATAGGATTCCTGATCGGAATATTCGGAACCCTGATTGGTGCCGGGGGCGGTTTTATACTCGTGCCCATACTGATACTTACCTATCCTGAGTTGAAACCCGAAACCATTACAGCGATTTCGATCGTGATTGTTGCGGCAAATGCAATTTCCGGTTCTATTGCCTATGCGCGTTCGGGTCGCATCGATTTTAAAGCCGGTATATTGTTCGCCCTGTTTACGATACCAGGATCCATTTTGGGCGTTTTAACAACCAAATTTATTCCACGAACGCTTTTTAATATACTGTTTGGTCTTTTACTGGTTGCTCTTTCCGTCTACCTGATGTTAAGACATGACAAAAAGGTTACTCCTCCTATGAGCGATGATCTTCATAAACGATGGAAACATCACACTCTTACAGATTCATCAGGAATTTCTTATAGTTACACCTATAACCAGACCAGGGGAATTCTGATCAGTATACTTGTCGGATACATTTCGCCGGTATTGGGAATCGGTGGCGGCATCATACATGTGCCGGCATTGGTTCAATGGTTACAATTCCCCGTGTATGTTGCCACCGCGACTTCTCATTTTATACTGGCCATCATGGCAACCGTTAGTATGGCCGTACACGGCATCAATGGGAGTTATAATGATCCAAAAGTCCTGCACATGGTGATTGGATTAGTCATCGGTGTAGTTCCCGGGGCGCAGATAGGAGCCTGGCTTTCCCATAAATTTAAAAGTAATACCATTATCCGGGTGCTGGCTGTCTGCCTGGGACTGGTTGGAATACGAATTCTATTCAGCAGATGATTGAAAAATTAATTTCTTCCCAGCCCATCCACAAACAGATAAGGATCTATGGAAGCTTCTTTTTGTTTGGGACCCGGATATTCATAAAAATCCAGTGCGAGAAATGAACGGGTTTCATGTACCTGCCAGAGCCAGAGTTTTTTATTGGGAACCAAGCGTAATGTCAAGCTCCGGAATCAGTTCTTTTACAAGCCCGTCCCAACAGGCTTTTTCCAATTTTTCTATAGAACTCAGGTTTTCAGAACCTTTTGAATCCTTATCGGCCCATTGCGTGTGAGCAAATTGCGTATTTGTATTGAGGAGTACTTCCTGCTGTGTGATATTCTGTTCCATTTTTCGCGGTTTTAGGTCCTGCTTATTAGACGTTAAAACGATAGAAAAGGTAAACGTGGTTGCGAAAAATATTGTTAATTTCCTTGTGAAGTTGACAGTGAAGGTTGGTTGACGGTTGACGGTTGACGGTTGAAACGCGTTGATTGTTGAGCGTTACACGTCAGCCTTAAAAAGTAGTTAAACCATTTACCGGATGATCAGAAAAAATAATGGCTTCGTCAGACTTAATTTCCACCGCGGGATCCGGGTTTAATATTTTTAATTGAACAGTATGTTTTCCTTTGGTCAAATCATATTTCCAGCATAGTTCATTTCGTCTCGTATTAAATCCCACAGGCAGTACCGGCGTTTCTGTCAGCACACCATCAATATATAATTCCGTTTTAAATATATAGTCCGACTTCCCCTGCTTGCCTACCACTTCACCCTTCATCACAAAACCAGTCCCCTCGAATTGGAAATGAATTTCATTTCCGCCGGCAGTTCGTTTAACCGGAATTTTTGCAACCGGGTATAAACCTTCAAAACTTTTTTCAAATTTTACCGTCAGTGGTGACTGTCTTTTGATTTCAATATTGTCACCCTTTATCGTTCCGCCATTTCTGATAATATTTTGCAAAGCATGTTTCAATCCCACATCATAAACGGTATTCAAAGACATCGTGGTGTATTTGAAGTTGATGGATTCCGCCTCCTTCAATCCCATTTTCCAAAAAGCAGGAATATGATCATAACCCAGGATGGTGCCCAGAATTCCGCCGGCAGTTGACGGATTACAATCTGCATCCTGTCCGCAACGTGTTGTAATCTCCAGTGTTTTCGTGAAGTCCTTCTCTCCATATAATAATCCGATCACGACATAAGCCGCATTTACTTTGGCATCGATATCAAAGGGTGCAAATATCCCATCCGGACAACCGATATCATTCGCCCATTTTTTTTGAACTTCCAGCCAGCTTTGTTTCCAGTCTTCAGGATACTTTTTATGCCATGCCATCACATCCTGTATACATTGATAAAATTCACTCTGCTTCGGGATCGTTTTCAATGCTTCTGTTATGATCTCGTTGATATCATCCGACCCAAAAGCGGTTGCATACATGGCACCAACAAATACACCGCCATACCAGCCGTCTCCATAATTCATCATGTGACCAATCTTATCTGAAATCGCAGAAGCGCTGTTTGGCATACCCGGACTCATCAATCCGGCAAAGTCAGATTCTATCTGGTAGTCGATACAATCTGCATGCGGGTTATTTTTCCAGTAACCGGATAATGGAGGATGAATACCATGTAATATATTATAACGTGCAGACTGGTTTGCATGCCAGAGACTATATCCTGCATGCGCAAACGCATTTGCAAAAGAATCCACCGGCGCATCCAACCCGTATTTTTCAAAAACATCTACAAAAGTCAGGTCCATATACAGGTCGTCGTACAGACCCGGATTATTCAGCATGGTTTCCTTCAGGTATCCGTCGTACCATAATCAGTGGTTGATAATCGCCAATAAAAGTTCCCTGGAAACGGAATTCATACGGACCGCCAAACGTTACGCCAATCGTTTGCCCGGCCCAGCCACCTTTTATTTTATTTTGCAACTCTTCTTTTGAAAGAATCAGGTTATTTGCCGAAGATGAAATTTGAGCAATGGCAGAAATATGAAAAACAAAAAAGCAAATTAAAATCAAAAATCTTTTTCATCCGGCAATTTTGAAAGAAGCGATATGAATATACTAATATTCTTATATCGCATCTTTTGAATTGGCGTAATAAAATAGCAGAATATCGAACTGCATTCGTTTCAGCTTGGCTTTAGCCTTAGCCTTAGCCTTAGCGCTTTGACCCTAATGATTACCTTCGATTTTTATTTTGAATTCAGCATTTCTATGCCGGGAAATATTTTGATCATTGATGACGAAGACAAACTGCGCAACCTGCTCAGCAGGATCATACGTCTGGAAGGATTTAATGTTCGGGAAGCATCCGATCTGAAAGGAGCAAGAAAAATACTTGAAAAAGACACACCGGACGTTTTACTCTGCGACGTAAAACTGCCCGATGGAAATGGTGTTGATTTTGTTCTCGAAACAAAGGCTAAATACCCTTCAGTTGAGATCATTTTGTTGACGGCTTATGGAAATATTGCAGACGGTGTTCAGGCAATGAAAAACGGGGCCTTTGATTATATCACCAAGGGCGATGATAATGAAAAGATCATTCCCTTGTTAAACCGTGTCATTGAAAAGATCCATTTAAAAAACCGCGTTGCGCGTCTTGAAACACAGTTCAAAAAAAACTACGATTTTAATAATATCCTGGGGGAATCCAACCTGATTCTGGAAGCCATTGCACTGGCCAAAAAAGTGGCCGGGACAGATGCAACCGTATTACTGATGGGTGAAACAGGAACCGGTAAGGAAGTGTTTGCCCAGGCCATTCATTATGGCAGTAAGCGAAGCATGAATCCCTTCATCGCTTTAAACTGCAGCACTTTAAATAAAGAGCTCCTGGAGTCTGAACTTTTTGGTCATAAGGAAGGTTCTTTTACAGGCGCAACGAAAGAAAAAAAAGGCTTAATTGAAGAGGCCAATACCGGCACATTATTTCTGGATGAAATTGGGGAAATGCATATTGAGCTGCAGGCAAAACTTTTACGGGTTTTGGAAACCAGGGAATTTATAAAGGTTGGTGATACTAAAACAACTAAAGCAGACGTGCGCATCATTGCTGCAACCAATAAACTACTGCTCAATGAAGTGAATGCCGGTAAATTCAGGGAGGACCTTTATTACCGCCTGAATGCATTTACAATTATATTACCCGCTCTAAGGGAGCGTAAATCTGATATTCCGATACTGGCCAATCATTTCCTGAAAATATATGCTGAAAAAACAAACCCACAGGTGAAATCCATCAGCAGGGATTTTCTGGATACACTAAAAAAACATGAGTGGAAGGGAAATATCCGGGAGTTGAAAAATATTATCGAAAGATCACTGATCGTTTCGAATGGCAGTGAACTAACAATCGCAGATCTGCCGATGGAATTTTCCATAAGTGACATCAAAAGCAATAATTTATCTGCCTTTGATCTCGCCAGCGTGGAAAAACTTCATATTCAGCGCGTACTGATTCATACAAAAAACAATAAATCCGAAACCGCCCGCTTACTCAATATCGGGTTGTCCACTCTATACCGGAAAATGGAAGAATATAATATTCAGTAATCACTACTCCATTTTGATAAACCTTCTCATAATGAGAGGGTTTTTTTATTTCCCGAACGGTTGAAAATCCATCCGGCTAAAATTATAACCCATTTACTAATGAAGGGTTTCATCATGGTTTCCTGCATGTCACCCCGGAGGGGCATTCTTTTGGTAATCTGGGGAACTGAAATCAACATCATGTCAAATATAAAAACCCAATCATCATGCTGACATTCATTTTAGTGCTTGCGGCACTTATTTGTTTCGCGATCTTTTTTAAATCGATTGACTTTTTTGATAAAATCTAATCAACCATGACACTATTATTTATTATCTCGATCCTGGTTTTCTGTTATCTGTGTTATGTGCTGGTAAAACCGGAAAAATTTTAAAGTCTATAAATCTGATATATGAATACGGAAATTCTTGGCGTCGTGGCGATGTTCGTAGTAATGTTTTTACTGTCGATCCCCCTCGGCCGTTATATTGGTAAAATTTATGAAGGCGAACCCACCTGGACCGACCGGATTTTAAATCCCCTCGACAAATTATTTTTTAAACTCGGCGGCATCCGGCCAGATAAGGAGATGACCTGGAAACAGAACCTGCTGGCTTTACTGACCATCAATCTTGTCTGGTTTATTTTTTCCATGCTGGTGTTGATGAACATGAGCTGGCTGCCGTTGAATCCGGATCAAAATCCTTCCATGTCAGCCGACCTGGCTTTCAACACAACCATCAGTTTTGTTTCAAATACAAACCTGCAGCATTATTCCGGTGAAACGGGGGTTTCTTATCTCGGGCAGCTTACCCTGATGTTGTTTCAGTTTATCAGCGCCGGAGCCGGTATGGCGGCCTGTGCCATCGTTTTCAATGCGATGAAGGAGAGAACAACCGACAAACTCGGCAACTTCTATAATTACTTTATTAAATCCTGTACCCGGATCTTGTTACCGCTGTCCATCGTTGTGGCCGTCATTTTATTGTTCAACGGAACACCCATGACATTTAAAGGCAAGGACCAGTACATTTCTTTACAGGGAGATACGGTGAACGTAAGCCGCGGACCGGCAGCAGCTATGATCGCCATCAAACAATTGGGAACAAATGGTGGCGGATTTTTTGGTGCCAATTCAGCAGTACCCTTTGAAAATCCGAATTACTTCACCAACATGGTGGAAAATATTTGTATCATTTTAATTCCCATGGCAATGATTTTTGCCCTGGGATATATTCTGAAAAGAAAAAAACTGGCCTGGGTCATTTTTGCTGTGATGACTCCTGGGGCTTTTATGTTTTCTGATTCCTTCCATCTATTTTGAAATGAAAGGCAATCCGGCTATTTCACAAATGGGTATAACCCAGAATCTGGGTAGTATGGAAGGCAAAGAAGTTCGTTTTGGTCCGGCGGCCTCTGCTTACTGGGGCATTACCACTACGGTTACTTCCAATGGATCTGTCAATTCCATGCATGACAGTTTCACACCGCTTACCGGCATGTTTGCGATGATGGGTATGATGGTGAATTGTTTTTATGGAGGTGTGGGTGTTGGGTTTCTGAATTTTTATATGTTCATGATCATTGCGGTTTTCATTTCAGGACTGATGGTGGGAAGAACGCCGGAATTCCTGGGAAAAAAGATCGAAGCGAAGGAAATGAAAATAGCGACCATCATTGCCTTGCTGCACACATTGCTGATTCTGGCATTCACTGCCTTGTCTTCTCATTTGTATGCAGGGGATCCAAAAACTTATGCAGGCTGGCTGAATAATCCGGGAAATCATGGCTTTTCAGAAATGCTGTACGAATACACTTCTTCTTCCGCTAACAACGGATCAGGTTTCGAAGGCCTGGGCGACGGAGTTCCATTCTGGAATATCACCTGTGGTCTGGTCATGCTGCTTTCCCGTTTTCTGCCCATCATCGGACCGGTCGCTATTGCAGGGATTCTGGCTAAAAAGAAATTTGTTCCTGAAACTGCAGGTACATTAAAAACAGATACGAGCACATTTGGTATCATGGTATTTTCTGTGATCCTGATTGTGGCCGCGCTGTCATTCTTTCCCTGCTTTATCACTCGGACCCATTGCGGAATTTTTCTCACAGAAATAACTTTATGAACATGTCAAAGACAAAACAAGCAAATAAATTATTCGAACCTGCATCTGGTAAAAGAGGCGCTGAAACAATCATCATCAAATTGAACCCGCGGATCATGGTGCACAACCCGGTTATGTTTACGGTGGAAATCGGAACAGCCATTATGCTGGCTGTTTGCATCTGGATTTATCTGGGAGAAAAATCCCAGGGCGGCTTTATGTATAATCTCATTGTATTTATTGTATTACTGCTTACGCTGCTCTTTGCAAATTTTGCAGAAGCCATTGCCGAAGCACGAGGTAAGGCGCAGGCCGACAGTCTGCGAAAAACCCGGGAAGACACACCCGCAAAAAAAATATTTCCTGTTGGAGAAATATTTACTGACGAAATAAAAATTGTTCCTTCTTCCCAACTTAGAAAAGGAGATGTATTTCTTTGTGAAGCCGGTGATACGATTCCGATGGATGGAGAAATCATTGAAGGACTGGCCAGCATCGACGAAAGTGCAATTACCGGAGAAAGCGCACCGGTGATCCGCGAAGCAGGTGGAGATAAATCCAGCGTTACGGGTGGAACCAGTGTGTTGAGCGATCAGATCAAAGTGAAAGTGACCACCAACCCGGGTGAAAGTTTTCTGGATAAAATGATTGCATTGGTGGAAGGCGCCTCCCGGCAAAAGACACCCAATGAAATCGCGCTGACAATCCTGCTGGCTGGATTCACCATCATCTTCGTGATCGTTTGTGTTACGTTGAAACCATTTGGTGACTATGCCAATACGCCAATCACCATCGCTGCATTTATTTCCTTGTTTGTTTGTCTGATTCCCACAACCATCGGAGGACTGCTCAGTGCGATCGGTATTGCCGGAATGGATCGTGCATTACGCGCCAATGTTATTACCAAGAGCGGCAAGGCGGTAGAAACAGCCGGTGATCTGGATACATTACTACTTGATAAAACAGGAACCATTACCATCGGCAACCGCAAGGCCACCCATTTCTGGCCATCCAAAAATGTTCCCGAAAAAGAATTTATCGAAGCCTGTGCGCTGGCTTCACTGGCTGATCACACACCGGAAGGAAAATCCATCGTTGAACTCAGTGGTATGAATCTAAATTCCTTCATCTACAAACGGTGCCAAATTTATTGAATTCACGGCGGAAACCAGGAGCAGCGGGATAGATCTTAGCAGCGGAATAAAAATCCGCAAAGGAGCTTATGATTCGATCCGTCATTATGTGGAGAAAGCCGGCAATCCGTTCCCTGTGGATACAGAACAAAAAGTAAAAGATATTGCCAGCAATGGTGGTACACCATTGGTCGTAAGTCAGAATAATCAGGCACTGGGCGTAATTGAATTACAGGATATCATCAAACCCGGAATTTCCGAACGCTTTGACAGGCTGAGAAAAATGGGTGTAAAAACCGTGATGGTTACGGGCGACAATCCACTCACCGCAAAATATATTGCAGAAAAAGCAGGTGTGGATGATTTTATCGCAGAAGCCAAACCCGAGGACAAAATGAATTATATCAAAAAAGAACAACACTCAGGTAAACTGGTTGCCATGATGGGTGACGGTACCAACGATGCACCGGCACTGGCACAGGCTGATGTGGGCGTTGCCATGAACAGCGGAACACAGGCAGCAAAGGAAGCCGGAAACATGGTTGACCTCGACAATGATCCAACCAAACTGATAGAAATCGTTGAGATTGGAAAACAATTGCTCATGACCCGCGGAACACTGACCACTTTTTCCATTGCCAATGATGTGGCAAAGTATTTCGCCATTGTTCCTGCCTTGTTTATCGTTTCGATTCCGTCATTACAGGCATTGAATATCATGCACCTGCACAGTCCGGAAAGCGCCATTCTCTCTGCCGTTATTTTTAACGCGATCATAATACCTTTATTAATCCCGCTGGCACTCCGGGGTGTAGCGTACAAACCCATTGGAGCCAGTGCATTGCTGCGCCGTAACCTGTTGATCTATGGCCTGGGCGGAATCATTGTACCCTTTATCGGAATAAAATTGATTGATCTGATTGCATCTGTTTGGTTTTAAAAAAACATTTTATGAAAAAACATATTTTACCAGCCATACGTCTTACCGTTTTCTGTCTTATTTTCTTTTCGGGGATTTATACCTTAATCATATATGGTATCGCCCAGTTTGCTCCCAATCATGGGGAAGGAGAGAAAATTGAGGTAAACGGGAAAACCGTGGGTTATACATTAGAAGCCCAGAATTTTACAAAGGATAATTATTTTATCAGTCGTCCTTCAGCAGCCGGTTATAATGCAGCCGGCAGTGCAGGAAGCAATAAAGGACCGACAAATCCGGACTATCTGAAAGACGTACAAACGAGAATTGATAGTTTTCTGGTTCATAATAAATCGATACAGAAAGAACAGATTACCTCTGAACTGGTGACATCTTCCGGAAGCGGGCTGGATCCTGATATCTCACCGGCGGGAGCCTATATCCAGGTTCCAAGAATCGCTGCGGCCAGGGGACTGTCTCCTGAAAAAGTACATTCGCTGGTTGAACAGTCGATTCAACGACCTCTATTCGGAATTTTTGGAACTGAAAGAGTAAATGTTTTAAAATTAAATCTCGCTTTGGACAATATCAGATAACCATGCCGGATCAGGAAAAAAATACCGATCAGTTTATTGATCTTATCCGCAAATCCCGGCGTGGAAAGTTTAAGATATATATTGGCATGAGCGCAGGTGTCGGCAAAACATACCGCATGCTGCAGGAAGCCCAGACACTTTTAAGAAACGGGGTGGACGTTAAAATCGGTTATATCGAAACGCATGGCAGAAAAGAGACACATACATTATTGGATGGTCTGCCTTTAATACCCAGGCGCAAATTATTTTATAAAGGCAAGGAACTGGAAGAACTGGATGTGCAGGCCGTTATCAACCTGCATCCTGAAATCGTAATTATTGACGAACTGGCACATACCAATATTGAAGGCAGTAAGAATGAAAAACGCTGGCAGGATGTGATGGATATCCTGGATGCCGGAATCAACGTGATCAGCGCAGTAAATATTCAGCATATTGAAAGCCTGAATGAAGAAGTGAAATCCATCACAGGTATTGAAGTGGCCGAACGGATTCCGGACAATGTATTGAAACAGGCGGATGAAGTGGTGAATATAGATCTCACGGCTGACGAGCTGGTTACCCGTCTGAGAGAAGGCAAAATATATGCTCCGGAAAAAATTGAAAGGGCATTGAATAATTTTTTTCAATCCGACAAAATCCTGCAGCTGAGGGAACTGGCGCTGAAGGAAGTTGCCAGCCAGGTGGAACGTAAAATAGAGACCGAGCTTCCGAGAAACCTGAGCTTTAAAGACGAGCGATTCATGGCCTGTATCAGCAGCAATCATGAAATAGCCAGAATGGTGATCCGGAAAACAGCCAGACTGGCTTCTTATTATCATTCCGACTGGTATGTGTTATATGTTCAGACAGCCAGGGAGAGCGGTGACAAGATCGGATTGGCTGCCCAACGGCATCTGATCAATAATTTCAAACTGGCTATGGAATCGGGTGCCGAAGTAATCAAAGTTACCAATAACAATATCGCCAGGGGAATCATTGAAACTGCTGAAGAAAGAAAAATCACAACCATCTGTCATCGGGAAAGCCGCATCTCAGCCTGGTGAAAGTTATCCTGAATACCGCTGTTTTCAACCAGATGCTGAATAAACTATCGGAGGCGAATATTGATATTGTAATATTTTCGTGATATGGCAGCAAAATTAAAAACCAAATTGACCGCCGGATTAATATTTCTTTTCGGCGTGATCCTGATATTCGGGATCCTCGGAACCATCAATATCAACCTGCTGAGCCGTGATGCCGATCTGATTTTAAAGGACAATTACAAATCCATTATCTATTGTAATAATATGCTCAAGGCACTGGAAGATGTCGGCACACACAAAGATGCGATGGAAAAATTCGAAGAGAATCTGAAAAACCAGGAAGTAAATATTACAGAACCCGGCGAAAAGGAACAAACAGAAGAAATCCGAAAGAACTTTGAGGAATTAAAGGCAGATCCAAAGGATCCTTCCAATTATAGTGAAATAAGGCAATCCATACTTCAGGTACTGGATCTCAATGCCTCTGCCATTTATCGTAAAAATATGGTCGCTCAGGATACGGCCCGGAATGCCAAACGCTGGCTGGCTATCATTTTTACCATCCTGATCCTGATATCGTTTACTTTCATTTTTAACCTGCCCGGTATTATTTCCGGTCCGATTCAATCCCTGTCGGACGGGATCAAAGAAATCGCAAATAAAAATTATAGTAAACGCATTTATCTGAAACAGAAAGATGAGCTGGGTGACCTGGCGATCGCTTTCAATGCCATGGCAGAAAAACTGGATCTGTATGAACACAGTAACCTGGCGAAAATGCAATTCGAAAAAAGCCGTATCGAAACCATTATCAACCAGATGCGGGATGGGATCATCGGACTTGACGCCAAAAAAAATATTCTGTTTCTGAATGTTGTGGCTCAAAAACTCATGGGACTAAAAGAGAGCGATACCGTGGGAAAATATGCACCGGATATTGCTCTCAAAAATGATCTGATGAGAAAATTACTCCAGACGGACGGTGACAAAAAAGATTTGAAAATATACCTGGACGACAAGGAGGGTTTTTTTAACAAGGATATCCTGGATGTAAAGAACAATCAGGAAGTGATCGGACAGGTAATTGTTTTGCGGAATATCACCATTTTTCATGAACTGAATGAAGCCAAAACAAATTTTATTGCCACGGTATCCCACGAACTGAAGACTCCTATTTCTTCCATAAAGATGAGCGCTCAATTATTATCGGACGAAAGAACAGGACCGTTGGCCGAAGATCAGAAACAACTGATCAATAGTATTGGTGATGATGCTGACCGCTTATTGAAAATTACCAGCGAACTGATCAATATGGCCCAGGTGGAAACCGGCAATATCCAGTTCAACCTGCAAACCACACCTGTAACAGCCATCGTTGAAGACGCGCTGGACGCAGTACAGATCCAGGCCCAGCAAAAAAATATATCCATAAAAACAACGATTGCACCGGAGACCCCACTGATTCATGCCGACAAAGAAAAAACGACCTGGGTAATGATCAATTTACTAACGAATGCGATCAAATATTCATTTGAATCATCCGCTATTGAAATATATGCCGGCCCAAGGAATGGTCATGTGGAAGTATCGGTAAAGGATCATGGCAGGGGTATTGATGAAAAATATCTTACGCGTGTATTTGACCGTTACTTCAAAGTACCCGGCTCGCAGGAAAGATCAAGAACGGGATTGGGTCTTGCTATTTCAAAGGAATTCATCGAAGCACAGGGCGGAAAAATCTGGGTGCATAGTCAGATCGGTGAAGGAAGTGAATTTGGATTTTCCTTTGATAAAGCCTGAGGTGGGCTTGAGGCAGGACGCAGGACGGAGGCTCAACGATTATCTAAGTAAAAACCTTTAGCTCCTGCAATATTCTCATTTCTTTAAGACGATTAACTAGCGTTTGTGAAAATCTTAGGTGAATTATGATATACCTTAATATCACCATTCACTAAAAATTAATCCATGACCAGAATGCTACTTATCCTCGTGCTTTTTATATCATCCTCCTTAATAGTCAATGCACAGTTCAAAAAAAATGATATTCTTTAGGAGGACAACTTTCTTACAGTTATAATTCGACCATTATGACCAGCCAAATGTCTCCATACCCGAGCAGCGATCAAAAAACGAATAATGGAAATTTTACCATTTCGCATGGGAAAGCAATAAATGAAAATACAGTGCTAGGAATAAATCTTTCTTATCTGCCTTCTTCAACAACTAATTATCAGAACTAATGGAGCTACTCTACTTAAATATCAGAACAATGGATATGGCGTCGGTATTTTTTACCGGAAATATAAGAACCTGGGAAAAGAATTTTATCTTTTTGGGGAGGGGTCGGCATCATATAATTGGTCAAATCAATCGGGAAAAGATAGTATCGGACAAAAAGAATTATCGGGTTCATCCTGGAGTGTCAGGAATTGATTTATATCCGGAATTGCTTACCGAATTTCCAAACATTTCTTTCTGGAACTCAGTATTCCCAATTTGATTTATGTCGGATATTCTAAATCCAATACCACAAATCAGAAGGGAATCTGAATCAGACAAACAAGAACGATCAGTTTAACATCAGTACCAGCCTGAGCTCAAATCCATTGAACTCTTTGGGAATTGGATTTCGGTTGATTTTATAGATAATAATCGGATTATACTTACAAGCTGATTCAGTATCTTGGCTATCCGATTTAGCCAGATGAAGAAAGTCATTTTCCCTGTTTACTTATTTATTTATTTTTCATTAACCAGTATTCTGTCCTGCGGCCCGGGAAAATCAACGAACAACATTGCGACAGATTCACTCAGCATCTCGCAGGGTCAGTTATTATTCCAGACAAACTGCAGCGGTTGCCACAATTTCCGTCACGACGGCATCGGGCCCAATCTTTCGGGAATAACAGCAACCGATTCGGTCAGCTGGCTGAAAGAATTTATCCGCTCTCCAAAGACCATGCTCGATTCCGGAAATGATCATGCTAAAAAACTATTGGCAGATTACCATTCCGTCATGCCTTCATTCACACAACTGAAGGATGAAGAAATCGACCAGCTGATTGCCTTTCTTCACACACAGAAAGCGAAACAAAAACCAAAAGACGATCCCAACGCGATCAAAAATCCGATTCCTGAAAAAATACCCGCTTCTGATATCCAGGTTGATCTGGAATTGTTTGCACAAATACCGGCCAGCAGTGATAAAGAACCCCTTACCCGGATCAGTAAAATGGATTGGGTAAAACTCAACAAAGAGCTGGTTTATCCTGGATCAGCGGGGGAAATTATATAAGCTGGTAAACAAAAAAGCAGAAACCTGGCTGGATATTTCGAAGTGGAAACCGGCTTTTATAAACCAGCCCGGACTCGCCACCGGTTTCGGCTCATTTGCTTTTCACCCGGATTATGCAAGGAATGGCATTTTCTATACGACGCATACCGAAGCAGCGCATTCGAAAAAGGCGGACTTCTCCATCCCGGATTCCATAAAACAAACCCTGCAATGGGTGCTTTGCGAATGGAAGACGACAAATCCAAACGCCTCTTCATTCAGCGGAACCTGTCGCGAATTGATGCGGATCGATATGGTTTCGGGAATTCACGGAGTCCAGGAAATCATTTTTAATCCGAAAGCAAAACAGGGTGATGAGGATTATGGACAATTATATATCGGTGTGGGCGATGGCGGATGTACTGAAAATGGTTATGCATTTCTGACCCATCATCCGGACAGGATCTGGGGAAGCATTCTGCGAATTGATCCGTCGGGAACAAACAGCAGGAACGGTCAGTATGGAATACCCGAACAAAATCCATTCGCCAAATCGAAGGATTCAACGACCGTTCGTGAAATATATGCTGATGGTTTCAGAAATCCCAATCGCATCACCTGGACAAACAAGGGCATCATGCTCGCAACAAATATTGGTCAGGCAAGTATTGAGGCCATTGATATTATTTTAAAAGGACATGATTATGGATGGCCCAACCGGGAGGGAAGATTTTTGATGTATCCGGATTCGAATATGAATAACATTTATCCCCTGCCTGCCAATGACAGCGCTTTCCATTATACATATCCCGTTGCTGCATTTGATCACGACGAAGGCAATGCCATCGCCGGCGGATATGCATACGAAGGCCGGATGATTCCCCAACTCCGGGGAAAATATCTGTTCGGCGATATTCCCGGCGGAAGATTATTTTATATCAGTCTCGCAGATTTGAATCCATCAAAAATGGCGCCGGTTAAAGAATGGTTTGTTTCGCTGAATGGAAAACGATTAACGCTTCGCAGTCTGTGCGGACAAAACCGTGTGGACCTTCGGTTTGCACAGGATGAGAGAGGCGAAATGTTTATATTCACAAAACCGGATGGAAAGATTTACCGTATGATGAAACTTTCAAATGTTCCGATCGCCCATACGGCAGCGAATTAAAAAACCGATCATAGAGCATGTCAAAAACAATTCAATGGGCACTTGTCCTGTTATCAGGTCTTTGCTTTTATTTTGGTTTCAGCCTGAATGGAAATTTCGGCTGGCTGATCTGGATCGCTCCGATCCCTGTTCTTTATATTTCACTCATTGTAAAACCCCGTCAGGCTTTCGTGACTCGCCTTTCTTGCCTATCTGATCGGCAGGATGAGCTGGTTTTCCTATCTGAAAAGCGTGATGCCGGTTGTACCGGCCATCCTGTTTACCATGCTGCTTCCTGTTGATTTTTGCGCTGATCATTCTCGCCACAAGGAAAATAGTATTGAAATCGCAACACTGGTTTTCGGTATTCGCTTACCCGGTGCTTTTCACAGCCTTTGAATACATCGTGTTTATTTTTTCGCGTGACGGAACGGCGGCCAGTATCGGATATACCCAAAGCAATTACCTTTTCCTGATACAGATCGCATCGCTTACCGGATTATTGGGCATCAGTTTCCTGATCAGTTTTATCCCCTCCTCCATCGCTCTTGCATATTATTTTAAGAAATCAAAGAAAACCGCATTCACACTGGTTTTTCTTCTCATCCTGTTATTGGGGGATAGTATCATATACAGTCTGATCCGGTTGGGAAAACCAAACGAAGGCAGGACGATCAACGTTGGAATGGTTGCACTGGATGAAGGATCTTATAAAGGAATTTATCAAAATGATCCCGCCGTAAAATTAAAAGTAGCTGAATTATATCTGCATGGAAGTTTCCAAATTAGCGGATCAGGGTGCGGAAATCATACTGCTCCCGGAAAAAGTCATTTTTGTAAATGATTCAACCATCAAAGACATTCTGAACAAATTCACGGACCTCGCCATCAGCCGGCATATCCAGATCATCATCGGTGGATACAAGGAACAAAAGGATTCTTCGTTTAACAATGCCTGGGTTCATTTCAAACAATGGAAAATTATTGGCGGATTACCAAAAAGTAAACCTCTTTGAAGGCGAAGTATTGGATGGATGCAAGCCGGGAAATCGTATGGCTATATTTCGTCCGGATGCATTCAATGAAGGAGTCGCCATCTGCAAGGACATGGACTTTCAGCAATTCATTTTGGGATATAGTAAACAAAGTCCCGCTGTTCTCTGGGTGCCCGCCTGGGATTTTGTGGTAGACGGATTCATGCATTCCCGGATGGCCATGATGCGCAGCATCGAAGGTGGATTTTCCCTGGTCAGGAATGCGCGGCAGGGCCGGCTGACAATCAGCGACTGGCGCGGAAAAGTATTATATGAGGCCAATAGTGAAAACGGATCTTATACTGTCTTAACCGGAAAAATATCCGTTGAAGCCCCATCCTACTCTTTACGCGCGGGCAGGTGACTGGTTCGGGACCATCAATTTATTCGCAGCGATCGGATTTATCATTTTTCTTTTTAAGAAAAAGAAAACCGTAGCCGCCTGATGACTTTATTTTACCCTGGAATATCTTTCTATATTCAGTCTGTTTATTTTTAGTGAATCAATTTTCTCTATGCCGGTCTGCGTCAGCATATCATTTTGAAACACGACGGTAAAAACGAAATCATGTCCTTCCCAGGCCCTGTCGCTGCAATATTCCAGGTGTTCGGTATACATGCTGTCGGATAAAGTATAGGTGCCTGCGCCTGAAGTATAAGAGGCGGCGGTATCCTTTGCCTTTGCTCAGATCATGTCCCACGAAAGAAAAATGGGTGCCGTTGATAATTTTTATAAACTTTTTGCCTTTACCGGTATAATCGGTTGTTGTAGTGTCCTTACCCTGTATGGTTGTTCCGGTAACCAACTCCCAGGTTCCGATCATCGGGTTTTCGGCAACCGCCGATTTATCTTTTTCCTGATTCATATCGCATCCCTGAAGAGTTAACAGAACGAATGCCGCAATCGTTAGAAGTTTCATTGGTTAATTTATTTGAGGGAAGTTACTTACATTTAGTAAGGTAATAGCCTGTATGCGAACCCCCATCCTTAAAATAATTTTCTCCCTGATTTTCCAGGGAATATTTGCCTGCAGTTACGGACAAAATTTCAATCCCTATTATAATTTCAAGCGGCTAAATGTTCAAAATGGGCTGGCACAAAATATTGTTTATCATTTCCTGCAGGATAGCCGGGGTTATGTCTGGCTGGGTACACGAAACGGTATTACATTATTTGATGGTATCCGTCCCATTAGTTTCCAACATTCAGATAATAATAAAAATACGCTTGCCGGCAATTTTATCACACGTATCCTGGAGGACTCCAATCATACAATCTGGATTGGCAATGATGCCGGTATTGACCGGTTCAATCAAACAGACAACAACTTCACTCATTTTGGTATTCCATCGGCCGATGGCCACAAGGAAAATACTTATTGTGTATTACTGGGGTTTGCCAATGCCCATGATTTATGGTTTATCGATGTCAGTTCTAAAGCCATAAAAGTCTTTAATACAGATACAAAATCATTTCGGTTCATTGTTTCAACAGACGCATTAGATGGGTTACTATATGCCAACACTTCCACTGGCGCCGTACAAATCTGGACCTACTTAAGTATCGGTACGATTCATTATATTTTTAAAAATGATTCGCTGATCAGCCGGCAATCATATTTCGACGGAGAAAAAAAAACCGGCCTGCCATCCCTGCTGATATTTCATGTTCTTTATCAAAATGACTCCACAACCTGGTTATCGACTGCCAAAGGGCTTATTGAGCTGAATCCGAAATCGGGGAAGTATACCATTTTTAACAAACTGAATAATGAACCGGTTACTGAAACAAGATATGTAGCCGAATCACCCGCCGGACTTCTGTGGGTTGGAACAGGCAATGCGGGCATCTACACTTTTGATATTCGTCAGAAAAAATTTATCGATCATTTCAGGAATGAAGCATTGGATCCCTTCAGTATCTGCAGTAATAATATCGTGTCCATATATTTTGACCGGGTAGGCAATGTCTGGTGCGGTAGTTATGGAAATGGCGTCAGCTATGCGTATATCGAAAATAATTTTTTTTCAAAGCACCTTTCCAAAACCGAAATGGATCGTTGGAAAAAAGAAAATAATATATCCTGGCTGGGACCGGACCTGCATGGAAATATCTGGTGCAAGTTGCAGGACTTTGGAGGATTTTGGCAACTCGACTCTTCAGTAAAAATTAAAACTTATCACGAGCCGAGACTGGAAAATGGAAAGCCCTTTATCGCTGCCGTCTATCAAATACTTTTTTACGACAAGTCGAACGCCTGGTGTACAACCGACCGGGGGTTATTCCGTTACAATACATTAACCAACATTATAAAACAGGTGGATTTTCCCCGTTTATCCAACACGGTTTTTGGAAGTTACTGGACCAAAGTGATGTTCCGTCTCCGTGATAGCTCGATATTATTTTCAACTTTCGGTGGTGTTTACCGTATCTCAAACCATAACGGGAAAGAAACGATCCTGCCCTTCTCCGCATTCAATTCTATGCCGGTCAGGGCATTTGATATGATCTATGAAGACAGTTCGAATCAGTTATACATAAAAGACAGGGAAGACAGCCTTTATATACTTTCTCCCCTTAAAACCGATGGGAATTATGAAATAAGGAAAAGATTGTTGTTTCATCCCGAGATTTTTCAATTTCAGGAAACCGGTCCGGTCATTTATATGGCGACCAATGCAGGTCTTTTCCAGTTGCATAAAAATAATTTGTCAATTGAAAAATCCGCTATCAACGATGTCATGCCCTTTATGAGTCATCAAAAACTTATTGGTAGAAGGAAATAGAATCTGGCTTTTTGGTGAAAAAGGACTTTACCAATATAATTTAAATCAAAAGACCGGGCGCTTATTTTCTGTTGAAGACGGGCTTCCAAATAATGAATTCAAAGAATATTCTCTTTTATACACTTCTTCGGGAAACTGCATTGTCGGAACAAACAATGGCATTCTTTCATTTTATCCGGAAAAATCGCAGGATATCGTTTATCCGCCCAGGGCACAGCTGATCAATATGTATGTGAATGATTCTTCAACGGGTTTTATCGCCAATCCGCAGGAATGTTCACAAGTTGTTCTTGAACATGATCAAAATACTTTTTCATTTGATTATTCATGCATCAGTTTTCAGCACGTGCAGGAATCGGCATTTGAATATAAGCTGGACGGTTTTGATGAAAACTGGATACGGGGAGGAACTACAAATTATACCCGTTACAGCAGGATTGCGCCCGGCGACTATACTTTCCGGGTCCGCACGATCGATGCCAAAGGTAAGTTGAGCCCTTACATGAAGAACCTTTCAATCAAAATCAAAAAAGCATTTTGGCAAAAGTCCTGGTTCAGGATCATCATGATCGCCGTTCTCGGATTGCTGATCTGGCTGGTAGTAAAATGGTATTTAAATATCCGGATTCGCAAACAGCAGATAGAATTTGAAAAATTACAGGCAATAGAAAAAGAAAGGACCCGTATAGCAACGGATATGCATGACGATCTGGGTGCGGGACTTTCAAGAATCAAGTTCCTGAGTGAGACCATCGAAATGAAAAAACAATTGGAGCAACCCATCGATGCGGATATCAGCAGCATCGGTAACTATGCAAACGAGATGATTGGTAAAATGGGAGAGATTGTATGGGCACTCAATGAAAAAAATGATTCTCTCAGTGATCTTTTATCCTATACACGTGCTTATGCTGTTGAATATCTCCTGAATAACGGTATCCAATGCCAGGTGAATGCGCCGGCCGTGTTTCCTTCCATTTTTGTAAGCGGTGAATTTCGCCGGAATATTTATCTCACCATAAAAGAAGCACTCCATAATATCGTGAAACATGCCAGTGCCATTCATGTTATTGTCAATATAGAAATTGATAAAATTCTCCGGATCGGGATTCATGACGATGGTGTTGGATTTGACAGGATGAATATCCGTCCCTTCAGCAATGGATTGAATAATATGCAAAAACGGATGAAAGATATATCAGGACAGCTCGAGATCATCCATGATCAGGGAACGGAAATCATTTTAACAGCGCCTCTTCAGATATAACTTTCATTCTATTGCCTGATTCCTTTAATAAAACTACATTCAATCATTCAATGCCTATTACGCTGGCCATAGTAGAAGACCTCGATGAAGTGAGGGAGGGACTAACAAACTTCCTGGCATTGGATCCTGAATTTAAAGTATTGGATACTTATAAAACAGGAGAGGAAGCGTCCATAGATATTCCCATTCTGAAGCCGGATATTGTTATCATGGATATCAACCTTCCGGGTATGAGTGGCATCGACTGCGTTCGTATTTCAAAGAAATCAAATATCCCTACCCAGTTCATGATGTTTACTGTGTATGAAAATGACGAAAAAGTTTTTGAAGCTTTAAAAGCGGGTGCGTCCGGTTATCTTTTGAAAAATACCGGGCTGAATCATATCGTCGAGGCATTGAAGGAGCTGCATAAAGGAGGTTCGCCGATGAGCGCGAATATTGCACGCAAACTGGTCAATAATTTCCAGGAAAAAGCACAGTCCGAAACGCCCGCCCATAACAAAATCCTGTCGGCTCGTGAAAACGAAACCCTGCATCTGCTTTCCCAGGGTCTGTTGTACAAGGAAATCGCCGAACAGCTGGGCATTTCAACAAGCACCGTCCGTCAGCATATCCACCGGATCTATGAAAAGCTTCATGTTCAAAACAGAACAGAGGCGATCAATAAGGCCTTTAAGAAACATTAGTATCGCAGTTCCCGGTCGTCCTTTTTTGGTTCCATCAGCAAATTTTGGGTCATGTAACTTTTGTTCTATTGTCCGGGCATAATGGTTTATATATCTTTTAAGAAATTTCTTATGAAACAGTTTTATTGCCTGTTACTGATACTTTTTCCCGCCTGCGTTTTTAGCCAGCAGGATAGTGTTAGCGCCAATGCCACAAAACATCAGGATACTGTCTTCGTAACCAGCCCAAAACAAAAAACAGAACAAAAGCCCCACCATTCCATAGGACTTGGCATAAAAGCCGGGTTGAATTTTACCAATATAACAAGCGCATCGTCCATCAGCAACAGCAGTGAAACCGGATACCAGGTGGGTTTATTCCTGGATCCCAGTTCCAATTCCGTTCTGGGTTCAAGAACAGAATTGCTCTATTCACATCAGGCCTATAATTACGCCACCGGAACCACCACCGGAAAAAACTATCTGGATTATATTATGCTGGCCCAGCTGATGGCTATTAATATCACGCATTTTGTTCAGATACAAATCGGCACTCAGATTGGATATCTGCTGAGTGCAAAATCCGATAGCAATAAAGTATCTACCGGATATGCGCAGGCAGATGCTGCACTGGATTATTATAACCGGATTGATTTTGGATTCAGCGGCGGTCTGGAAGTTCGGCCGTTCATGGGAATCATCGTGGGCGCCAGGTATAATTTCAGTATCACCAATCTTTATAAACTACCAGACACCAATGGCTCTTCGCAAACACCGCCGTCCTTTATACCGTCAACCAGTGATCTCAATTTTAAAAATAACCTCGTTCAAGTATATGTTGGTTACAGGTTTTAACCCCTCTCCCTAGCCTAAATTTAATCCACACCATTACCCTTATCCCGGACCTGAAAGAGAAATACTTTCAGGTCTTTCTTTTTTTACGCTGAACGCGGAACGCGTCTCAACCGCTCTGCCCACCGAAGCTTTTTTAACCGTCGAAGCTTTAGCGTAGGTGGTAGCGAAGGTGGGTCAACCGCTCTGCCCACCGAAGCTTTAGCGAAGGTGGGTCAACCATCAACTTTTGGATTCCCTCTTCTTTCTGACTAATTTTAAATGGCATTGACAGCACAATGATTATTATAAAACGCGTTACAGAATTCAGGGAACTGGAGGGAATCAGGAAACTACAGGAAGCCAATCTAAAAAAAAATCTCACGGCTGAAGAAGTGGAAACTGAAGGTTTCGTCACGGCAGAATATTCTATTGAATTCCTGGAAACACTTCATACAGCGGGTCCTTCCATTATTGCAAAAGAAGCCGATCAGGTGGTTGGATTTGCACTGGTTGCACCCAAATCGATCCGGTACCAGCATGAACTGTTGTCTGATTTATTTAATTGTATAGATAAAATTACATACCACGGCCGTTCGCTGAAAAACGTCCGGTATGTAGTTGTCGGTCAACTATGCGTCGCCAAAAACTACCGGGGTCTGGGACTTGTACAACAGATGTACCGGCATTTTAAAGAATCATTGACAGGTGAATATGATTGTTGCATCACCGACGTAGTGGAAAATAATCCAAGATCATTAAAAGTTCATCTGAAAACCGGATTCCGGGTCATTGACAGTTTTTCCTATGCAGGTTCAAACTGGAATATCGTTTTATGGGATTGGAAATCAGAATTGGAAATAAATAAATGAACTGCTCGCATTCTGACTGAGTGCTATTAAAATCAGCATGGCGGACCACACGATTCCCAATAACCACCAGGGCATTTTAGCGGCCACCTTCAAAACCATGGTATTTCGCATTAGCCAATGAGCGATCACTAGTGAGACGGTGATGATGGCCACCTTATAGATATCTAAATAACTTAATACCGGAGTGCCAGTGGGATTGCGCACAAACATGGAATGTAACATCCGCCAGGCTGAAGTAAAATCGGCTGACCTGAAAAATACCCATGTCACATTTACCAGGAAAAAAGTGCAAAGGGCAAGGAGAAAATTGGTAATATTCTTAGGATGATTCGTTTCAGGCGGGAAGGATCCCTCCACTGGCTTTTTAAAAGTTGGTCCAAAGGATGCTTTTACCAGCTTTTCCTCAGAAGTCACAAACATGGGTATACCCCTTGATTTGTTTCGTGCATCACGAAACGCTTTTTCAACCCATAAATAAAATCCGTGCAGGGCGCCCCAGACTACAAACGTCCAGTTTGCTCCATGCCAAAGTCCGCCGAGCAGCATGGTGACCATCAGGTTAAAGTAAGTTCTGTATTTCCCTAACCTGTTTCCTCCGAGCGGTATATATAAATAATCCCTTAGCCAGGATGATAAAGTGATATGCCATCTCCGCCAAAAATCAGTAAAGCCTACAGCCGCATAAGGAAACAAAAAGTTTTGAGGCAGTACAAAGCCCAGGCATAATGCCGCTCCAATTGCGCAGGATGAATACCCGGCAAAATCAAAAAATATTTGGCCCGAAAAAGCAAGCACACCCGTCCACGCATCTATCGTTTTCAACGCGTCGTGTGAACCAAAGACTGTATTGGCTGCTCCCGACAGCATCCCGTCTGCCAAAAAAACTTTCATAAATAATCCAAGCGAAAGTAGAAACAGACCCTGCATCAATTGCTGTGAGTTTGCTTTGCGAGGCGTTTCGAATTGGGGCACCAGTTGTGGCGGACGAACAATGGGACCGGCTACCAGGTGCGGAAAAAATGTTACAAACAAAGAAAAATCCAGCAATGATTTCACCGGCTTACTTTCCCGCCTGTACATGTCAATGGTATAACACAGAGTAGTGAATGTATAAAATGAAATTCCGGCCGGTAGAATGATATTAGGCTTAGCGGGATGATAATTGACGCCCAAGGCATTTACCAGGTGCGTAAAATTTTCCAGAATAAATCCTCCATACTTAAAGAAGCAAAGCATGCCGAGATTGCCGATCAGGCTTATGACGAGTAATAATTTTTTCTTCCGTTTATTTTCCTGCGTGTACAACGCCTTACCGACAAAATAATCTACGAGGGTAGAGAGCCATAACAGCAGAATAAACGGAGGATTCCATGCAGCATAAAAAACATAACTCGCAATCAGGAGATTGATCTTTTTGGTCTTCCAGGAAAACGGCAGATTATGAAGGATCAGCACGATAATGAAAAAGACCAGGAAGGTATAAGAGTTGAAAAGCATCGTTGATATATTAAGGGTTATAAAACATTATTATTAAGCCGGTTTTTTAGGGAAAGTCCATCCTTTTTCCTCCCGGAGGATTTTAACTAAATTTTTCGTGAAGATTGCCGCCTGCTCCGGTGACAAATGCCCCCATTCGGGACACACAAAATGTGCTATGGCCGGGTAATCCTTATAGTAAATACCGGGGCAACCGGTAATGGCTAACAAACGATCCCAGCAGATTTTTCTTGGGAAAACTTTTCTGTCACTCTCTTCAAAAGGACCGCTGGTTGGGGTACGGACAAATAATACTTCACCACCCCGGCTCCTGATTTTATCTGCGTCTGCCTTTGCGGATTTAAAAATGACCTGGAGGGAGTCTTCGTTAAGCGTTGGTGGTGTCCATGAGGCACCTCCCCCATCCCATATTCTTTTTACCTGATTTTGCAGGTTGGTATCTTTTACAAAATTGGGAGTCATGTAAGACTGCCTGTCAAAACTAACGGGGGTAAATTCGACCGGGAATACCGGCAATACGTCCCCCATCAAAACTTCTTTTCTTTTGGGAAGTTTCCATTTGCTCAAAAGGGCATTTATTGAAAAATTATCCTGATTGAGAAAAATAAATCCGGATTCCAGGACATGATTGATTTGGAAACTGGCTCTTTGAGTAGGTGTGATGTTTCGGTAATATGCAATGTTTGTCCTGACCCTCGATCCATCACCCGGATCTCTGATAAAAAAAATTCCTTCTACTACATCGACAATCAGTTTTCCTTTAAAATCTTTATCATTGGCGAGGTCATCAAAAGAATCCCAATCGCTCTGGCCTATCAGGGCCAGTTGTACGGCATGGTTCCCCGTTTCAGTTTCCCAGGTTGGAATGTCAAGACCAAATTTGATCCGTGAGGGTCCGATGAATACAGTAGTTCGCTCTTTTAGTTCATAAACCATGGCTCTTTTATCCGCCCACAAGGCGCTATTATCATCATAAGAAATCTTTAAATCAGGATAACGATGACGCAGATAGAATTCCCATGATGCTATAGATATAATAGTAAGCACTGTTGCGAGTATGCCAGCCCGGACCATGTTGGATTGTTGCATATTTCGAACTTTAATAACCATTAAAAAATCATGCTTCACATTTCACTCGAATTATCAATCTGGTTAATCGCTTTCTCTTTTAAATACCCCGTTTTTCCTGCTGAAGTATTCTGATCAGGTTCTTTGTGTAAATGATCGCATCAGAAGGTGTCAGATGCGACCATTCCGGACATTCAAGATGTGCAATACCGGGATAATCTTCAAAATAAATCCCCGGACAACCGGTATCTGCCAACAACCTGTCCCAATATTCTTTTCGCGGATAACCATGAATTTCCGCCTGCCGGTAAGGGCCACTGGATGGTGTACGCACAAATAAAACCCGTCCACCTCTTGCTTTAATTTTTTCGACGTCAGATTTTACGAGATTGAACATGGTGTCCAGTTTTCTCCCGGAAATCGGAGCTGCCGTGTCAACAGATGCAAAAAAAAGCCAAATATTTTTCACCTCATTTTGAATACTGGTATCTGAAAGAAATCGCTGATCCATTAAAGATTGCCTGGCAAAACTGGTTCTGTCAAAATCCAGCGGAAATAATGGGTCCGAAAAAACGCCCGGTCTCTTGCTTAATTTAATGTGATCCAGCATGGCACTAATGGAAAGGTAATCCTGATCAAGAAAAACAAATTGTGATTCCAGCGCCTCGTTTACGAGAAAACTGCATCGTTGCGTCGGTGTGATTTTTTTATAATAATTAATTCTCCTATTTGTGAGATAGTCATCAGCTTTATATTCTGAAAAGAATAATCCTTCCGTAACATCTATAACCAGATTTCCTTTAAAATTTTTATCATTAGCAAGATCTTCCAGGTAAGGCATCGGATCGCTGCCCACGTTAGCAAGTTGGATGGCATGTTTTCCTGTCATAGCTTCCCATGTCGGAATATCCAGGTCAAATTTTATCCTTGATGATCCGATAAAAACAGTGGCCTGGTCCTGTGGTTCATAAACCATCGCTCTCTTGTTAGACCACAAGGCATCATTGTCATCAAATGAAATGGTAACGCCGTTATGTCTCAAATAGAATTCCCAGGATATTGCCGCCAAAAAGGAAATCAATAGTGCGAGCAGGCCAGCTTTGATCATGTTGTAATTTTGCATAAACTTTATAAAGACGGCTTTTTAGTTACCACCGCAAGTAATCCGACTTTTATGAACTGTGATGCCTGCATAATCTATTGGGAAATTGAAATATTTTTTGAGGGCCATTCTTTTTCCTGCAATTCCTGTACAAACGCTTTTGTATAAAGGACTGCGTCTGCGGGAGTCAAATGCGACCATTCGGGACAATCAAAATGGTCCGTTGCCGGATAGTCGGTAAAAAAAATCCCCTTGCAACCTGTCAATGTTAACAGCCGGTTCCAGTATTCATCCCTCGGATACCACTTCGATTCTTTTGCCCAATACAATCCGCAGGATGGCGTGCGAACGAAAAAAACCTGTCCGCCCCTTGCTTTTATTTTATCAACATCTCTTTTTACAGAATTGAATATCCCATCCAGTTTTTCTTTACTCAGGGAATCAAGTGGCTGGTTAAGACCATACGCCCAGATTCCCCTGACCGCATTATGCTGATTTGTATCCGCCACAAAATCCGGAGTCATAATGTTTTGCCTGTCGTAATTTACCAGTGTAAATCCCATCGGGAAATGAAGTCCGGGAAATACGCCGGGTCTGGGAGGGATGGGAATATTATCAATCATACCGTTTATGGAGAACCAGTCCTGATCAAGGAAAACAAATTGGGATTCCAGCACATGATTTACCTGGAAACTGAAGCGCTGGGTCGGCGTACGGTTATGATAATAGGCGATCTTTTTATTTGTACTGCCGTCATAAAATGCAAATTCTGAAAAAAACGTTCCTTCCGTAACATCCACTACCACATCTCCCTTAAAATTTGTGTCATTGGCCAGATCTGTGAGTACTGCCCTGGGACTGCTTCCCACGTTTGCCAGTTGAATAGCATCTTTCCCTGTAAGCGCACGCCATGTATTTATATCCAGATCATATTTGATCCTGGAAGAACCGATAAAAACGGTGGCCTTATCGGCCGGGTCGTATACCATCGCCCGTTTATCAGCCCACAATGCTTCATTGTCGTCAAAAGTCAACTTGGTGACCTTTATGCCGCAGATGAATTTCCCAGGAAAGGATTGCAATGAAAGATAGAGACAGGGCCAATACGGCTGCCCGGATAAGGTTGGGATGCATGGATCAGGGTTAAAAAAATGAAAGCAATATATTCTTAAATAGGAAACTCAGATCGTGCAGGGTACAGGGTCAGGAATGTTCACTTGCACTATTTCCGAAGGAGGGATCCTGAAGTCCAATGAAAATATAGTAAAATTCAGAACCACCAAAATGAATATTTTGTAACTGGCGGGCGGCTTCGTGCGTTCTGTAGTAAATAGGAGATTAATAAGCTGAAAACCACCCCTTTCCAAATATTCGATCTTTAACGCTCCATTTACTAAATGGCGGTTCAGCTCGCTCTCTTTTCCTGCAGTAACATTTTAACGGCGTGATCGAAAGAGCCGGCACGTATCACTTCACCCGCATTTACAAAATAGATCTCATCTGCATTTTGAATGGTATTTAACCGATGTGCTATAATGACCCGGGTTGTTTGCTTTGGTAATTTATTTAGAATGTCTTCCAGTATTTTTTCAGTCATCGTGTCAATGTTGGCTGTTGCTTCATCCAGGATGAGCAGGTCGGGATTTCTCAAAACAGCCCGCATAAAAGCAATCAGCTGCTTTTGCCCCAGGCTGATACTTTCGCCCCCGGAGCTCACCATCGTGTCCAATCCGTTTTCAAAAATGTCCAGTAATCTTTGCAGATTCGCATTTCTGATAACCTCTTCCAGCTGCGCATTTGAAAAACCAATCAGTTTTTCATTGCCATACAGAATATTATCCCGCACAGTGCCTGTAAACAAAAACGGCTCCTGCAGAATAAATCCAATCTTTCGGGTACGTTCTTCCGGTTCATAGGCCCTGATATCTTTACCATCCAGCAGAACGGTTCCACTCACCGGATCATATAATCTCGACAGAAGTGAAGCGGTGGTTGTTTTGCCTCCACCGGTGGGACCCACCAAAGCATAGGTTTTACCCGGCTCCAGAGCAAAATTTATGTTGTGCAGAATCTCAACTCCTCCTTCGTAACCGAAATGCACATCCCTGAATTCAAGAAGGGCATTCGATTTTTCACTTTGGTCATTCCGTAACACTGGCAGGTTTGACTCCAGATTCAAAATATGGGATATTCTGTCAGATCCTGCCATGGCAACCTGGAAGTTTGTCCATAGTACGGCCAATTGTCGTAAGGGATTATAGAAGTTCGTGGAATAAGACAGATAACTAACCAATAACCCGATTGAAAAACTTCCCGTTGAAATCAGGTAGATGCCAACGGTCAACACGATCAACTGTCCGGTGCTGGCAAAAAATCCGTACACCGGCGTAAATGCACTGTTTGAAATACCGGCCGCCTTTGCAGCAACATAATTTTTTTCATTGGCTTCCTCAAAACGTTTCCTGAAATAATCCCTGCGGTTAAAAGCGATGATCACTTTAAAATTATTCAGGCTCTCCTGAATCTCCGAGCTCAATCCGCCGGTTGTTTTCATGCTCGCGGCATTTTTTCTCTTTACCCATTTCGAAGTCGCTTTCGTAAAAATTAAAATCATCAGTCCGGGCACCAATGTAGCAATACCCAATCTGAAGTTAATGGCCAGTAAGAAAATACCGGCTCCGATCATCGTCATCATGGTTCCGATAAACTGCATCAGCGACTGGGAAAAGAACTGATTTATTTTATCCGTGTCATTGTTGATCCGGGATATCAGATCACCAGCCTTATTCTGATTAAAAAATGCAACAGGCAATTCCTGGAGTTTATTAAAAACCGCATTGCGAAGTTTGAACAGCATCCGTTGTCCAACGCCGCCCATCATTCGGGTTTGTGTATAACTGGCTGCAAATGCGATCAGCGCCATGCATATCAGCAGGATGGTATTCATCAGAACCCCGTGATAATCTTTATGCATAATATATTTATCAATGGTGCGCCCGATAATGTATGGATTCAGCAGGTTCATAGCAGAATTTGTCAGTATAGCCAACAGGGCGAGTATCAGATTTATCCTTTCATCTTTTATCAGGAGCAGCAGCTTACCCAATACACTCAGTGTTGATGCACTTTGCTTTTGCGCAGAGATATCATTGAGGTTGTAATTCATTGGTGCTTTGTTGGGAGTTATAAATCTGAACATATTCCGGACTCGTCGCCATAAGCTCCGGATGTGTGCCCGTCGCCACCATCTCGCCTTCCATCAGCAAAATGACCTTATCGTAATATTCAATAGATGCAATTTTTTGTGTAACCGAAATCAGTGTAATCCCGGGGTAGTTTCTTCTGACATTCCTTAATATCTTCTTTTCCGTATTACTATCCACCCGGGCAGTAAAATCATCCAGCAAAAGTATTTTCGGATTCACAGCCAGGGCTCTTGCCAGCATGATGCGTTGCTTTTGTCCACCGGAGAGATTGCTGCCTCTCTCAGATAATATGCTGTTCAGGCCTTCGGGCAACGACTGAATAAATTCCGTCAGTTCAGCCGTTGCGATGGCTTTGGCGAGTGACTCATCAGTTACCAGATTACTGAAAGCAATATTTTCCCGGATACTCATATTGAATATGATACTGTCCTGCAAAACGAAAGCAACGTGACGATAGAAATTTTCTTTGGTGTAATCATGAATATCCTTACCATCAAATTCAATCGTCCCTTCGTTTTGTTTAATCAACCCCGTCAGCAAATAGAGTAATTGCGTTTTACCCGCTGCGGTTGGTCCGATGATGGCGGTGTCTGAACCCCTTTCCACATCAAAACTGATATCTTTTAATACCGGTTTCTGTCCGTATAAGACAGAAACATGCCGTATAGAAATGTTTCCCTGCAGCGGATCGGTTACCGTGCCCGTCTCAATGGATTCCGGTAGTTCCAATACCATGTTCAGTCGCTGATAACTGGCCGTGGACTGTGCGATGATATTGCTCATAAATCCGATCATGATGATCGGAAAAATCAAAAGAGAAAGATAACTGTTGAAAGCAGCAAAATTACCCAGGGTCATTTCGTCGATGATTACAAAATGGCCACCGAGCGCCAGGATGGTAATTCCTCCTAAAGTTGCGGTGAATATGATGATCGGAATCAGCCAGGCAAACAGTCGGAGAATACTCAGTCCAAGGCTTTTTGCTTCCGTATTGGCTGACAGGAATTTTTCGTATTCAGGTTGTTGCGCATTCACCACGCGAATGAGCGCTGCACCGAGTATACTCTCATTGATCACTTTATTTAACCGGTCGATCACCTCCCGTCCCTTTATAAAAATAGGCCGGACTTTTTTTGATACATAAAAGAAAACCAGACTAATAATGGGGATGATGATAACAATCGCCGATGCCAGTTTCCAATTGATTGAAAACAGCATGATACAGGCACCGATAATGATGATCAGAGAAGACGCGACGGTAACGATGGCCTGTGAAATAAACGTTTTCACCGAATCCACATCAGCCGTCAGATTCGTCAATAATTTTGACGGATTGGCCTGTTCTATTTGAGCGTAACTCTGGGTGGAGATCTTCGAGGCCAGCCGGGCACGTAAATCCCTGGCCACCCGTTCCGCCGTATTTGTCTGTATGATACTCTGACAAAAGGTAAAAATAAATATCAGGATGGCTGCCGATAAAAATTTTACAAGCAACGGTTGCAAAACATAGTGGGATGGGAATGCATCAATTCCCGACGCAATGATCCTCGGTAATACCAGGTTGATCCCGTTGCTCAGCAGGGCAAAAAATATGAGCAGAAAAATCATACCCCGGTAGGGCTTTAATAATTTCGAAATACCCGGGGATTTTTTCTTTGCATTTCCCTGAGGGACGGATTTTTTTCCCATCGTTGCCCATCATTATTTGAAATGCAAAACTAAGATCGTATGCCGACCTGCAGGCAATTATTTTATAAAAAAAAATAACAAACATCTGTTACCATTTGTCTGTTATCCATAACGTACCTGCCTGAATGCGGGTTCTACGAAATAAATATCGCATCCATTTTTGCGATACTTTGCTCCAGTCCCATTTGTGCAAATTTTGCCATCTGTCCCATATCGGCAAATTCTGTAACGGTCATTTCCGTTTTTCCCTTTTCTAATTCTTTAAATGTTACCAGGGTGCGGATATCTACCGGAAAATCCGGCGGCATCCCTAACACAACAGGATCCATCTTATTTCCGGCTTCATCTGCCAGGTTCTGTATGAATTCAATTTTTTTCATTGGTATTATCTCTTTGTATGACCAGATGCTGTAATGGTTTTTGCCGCCGTCAAAAGCTTCCGGACCTTTCATGCAGACGATGGATTTGCCGCCTACACGGAAATCGATTTTTGCAGAAGGACAGGTAAACATATCAGGACCCCACCAGCGTTTGACCAGTTCAGGATCTGTCCATGTTTTCCAAACCAGTTCGACCGGTGCATTAAAAATGCGCGTAACAGTGATTTGCTTTTCCATATTATTTGTTTTTATTCAGTCCGGGTGATTTTTTACTACGCTTTGTATTCTTTGATTGTAGTTCGTCTAATAAACCTTCCATCCTGTCGAGCCTTTTGTCCCATAATATTCTGTGCTTTTCTATCCAGTCAGATACTTCATGCAGTTTTCTGAATTTCGCTTCACAATATCTTTCCCGGCCCTGCTGTTTGATAACCAGGAGACCACATTCCGTCAGAATTTTTATATGCAACGAAATGGCCTGCCTGCTGACATCAAAATTCTCTGCGATCGAATTCAGATTCAACGACCGGTGCGCCACCAGGTCCATAATTTCCCGCCGGGTCGGATCGGCTATCGCCTGAAATACATCCCTCCTGATTTCCATTGATTTTATTTAAGTCCCCACGCTCATGCGCAAGCATCTGCTTGCAAATATATAGGCAAGCATCTGCTTGCACAAATTTATTTTTAAAGATTGGCTAATTTGTTTGGCCGGGCCAGTAATCATAAGGCAGCAGGTTGGCCGTTGTTTCCCACCAGGCCCAGAATCCGGTAATTTTTAAATCTTCCGGTCCGTAATAATAACCGCTGTTGATAATAAAAACGGGGCGTTTATTTATGAAGCGTAATTGGGATACAGGGAAGGTTTCGTTTTTGTGCAGTCTTGAAAGCCGTTTGTATGCATTGGGGATTACCTTATGGGTATAAGTAATTTCAAGAGAATCCTGACTATAAAATCCGGCCGTGTTACTATCCACCGCGAAGCCGATACTGTCGGAAGAAATGAGCTGACTGCTGATCACCGGCTGCGATGGATTTCCCGGGCCGGTCAATGTGCGTTTGCTTCGTATCTCATATCCGTTCTGTTCCAGCTGGTTCATAAAAAAAGCCCTCATGAATTGCATCAATGATCCATCATAGGTTTCCTCTCTCTTCCTCTCATATTTTTCAGCCTTTCCTGCGTGCGACTCTGATAAATCCTTAAATAATGCATATCCGCTGTACGATACGATCCGGTTGTTAAAATCATATTCGAACTCTTCGAGTTTATAAAGGATTTCATAACCGAGTGCTTCATTCTTTATTTTCAGCGGGGCTTTTGCAATAACCGTCAGCGTATTGTCTTTATTTATCCGGAAATTAACGGACTCGGGGTTCATCAACCGGCAGGTAATGGCATTCGGGTTTGTTCCGATAAATAAATCCGTAAAAAGTTTGCCATATTTTTCCCAGCCCTCGGGATCATATGACACAACATCCACAGCTTCCAATTCCTCTGTTTTCGGCTTCAGCGTAATCGTAATATCTGCATTGGCTGCTCTCGTATCGATCTGCTTTGCGTAAGTAATATATCCGACAGAAGAAGCCACGAGTTTGTATTTGCCCGGTTGTACGTTTCTTATATTAAACATGCCGTCCTTATCCGAGACAGACCCATTCGTCGTATTATTTAGATAAACAGATACCAGGGAAAGCGGCTCCCGCGTTTCTTCATTGATCACTTTCCCATTTACCTGGTTTTGTGAAAATGAATACTGACAGCCTGCTATCAGCAGAAATGAAATAGCGATTTGTTTTATACTGCTTAATATGTCAGACTTAATTATCATCCTCTTTCAATAGCTGCTGGATGGCCGCATCCATCTTCCCTACATTTTCCTTGTCTGTAAAATCATAAAATCCCCTGATCTGTCTTTTTTTATCTAGTAAGGCTACATACTGGGTATGGATAAAACTGGAATTGGAAGAATCTTCTACCGCCAGCAAATAATCCTTACTCGCCCTCTGATACAAGGAATCTTTATTGCCCGTCAGAAACTGCCAGCCGGGAGGCGAAGCATCATAACGCGTAGCGTATTTCTTCATTACGGAAACCGAATCTCTTTCCGGATCCACCGTATGCGATAAGATCATGAAGCCGGGATTCGTTTTGAATTTATCATATACATCTTTCAGGTTGCCGTTCATGACCGGACAAATGGAAGGGCAGGATGTAAAAAAATATTCTACAACGGTTACTTTATTCCGGACAGATTTTTCTGTCACCGTTTCGCCATTCTGGTTCAAAAATGAGAATGCTCCGGCAACATGACCCGGTTCACCCAGTACCGGTAATTTTGTTCTATTACCGAATGCAACCGACAGAAAATAAATTAAACCCAGTACAAGCACGGCCAGCATGGAGAATGCTGCAATTTTTGTAGATGCCGGAGTATTTGTCTTTTGCTTTCTTTTCATCTGCTTTTTGTTATGAAACTGATCTCAATGTAATGATGGCAGGCCAATATATTATCCCATCCGTCCTCAGAAAAATACCGCGAATACCAATTTTGCAAAAAAGGGTGTCCCGGCAGTAAAATTCACATCGTCCACAGGAGCCGCTTCATTTCTGAGCCTTGATGTTACCGCAAATTGTTCTTCGCGCCACTGGCTGTTAAATAGATTCTGAATCTCAATCCCCAATTCGAATTTCTTTTTTGTATAAAAGGCAGTCAGGTCGGTTACAAAATATCCTTTGGCAGTGAGTGAATTGTCTTCATTCGCCGGACGATCTTTCATATAACGGTAACTGAGCGCCCCGTTAATGCCATTGCTAAATTTGTAATTCAGGCCACCGGCACTGGACAGGGGAACCGCGAGGGGGATATAATTCTCACCCTTGGGTGCCTGAATATCCCTGGCGTAAGAATAATTGATATCAAGGAATGCATACAGCCATTCATTAAACTGGTAACGGGCAGAGAAGTCTATTCCCTCTCTCCTGGTTTTATCACTGGGTTCAAGTGTTCCTTCGTCTCCGTCATAAATAAATTCCTGATCCAGGTGCATCCACCATATGGCGGTATTTATAAATAAGCGGTCAGCCGGTTTCCAGTTTATACCAAAATCTATTCCGTAAGCTGCCGGTAATATCTCCCGGCCCTGGTTTGCAACCACTACCTTGGCATCGTTGGAATGAAATCCCTTGCCCGTTTTTACATAAAGCTGAATTTCCTGGTTGGCCGTATATTCAACGTTTAGTTTGGGACTAAAAATAACTTTGTTCCTTGATGGCATAACCGGATTCAACTGGTCATCATAATGAAAGTATAGATAATCCATTCTCAAACCGGCATTGAACAACCATTTTCCTACACGCATGTTTTCATCCAGATATCCGTTGAATACATTTTCATTGATATTTCCCAATTGCAAATACTCCAGCACATTGAACTGGTCATCTATATGGGAAAGTTCGCTGTGATGTATTTTATTGAATTGGAATCCCAGCCCGAAGGAAGAGCTCAGGTCCATATTATTTTCAAAATAAACGTGATTCGTAATTTTTCCATTGTATCCGAAAAGATTCCGTGACTCCTGTTGCCTGTGCCGGTCACCGTTCACACTGTCATCCGCAAAAAAAGTATCGTTGTACCGGTGACTGAAATCATACCAGGAATAATACAACTGGTTTTGCATATACCAGCTGTCGGAAAGGGAAGAACTCAGCCTCGCAATGATATTACTCCGGCTTGTCTTGCCACCCTGCAGACTATCGAGATATCCGAATCTCCCGATCAATCCCTCGTCCACCGCGCGTTCGGGTATTTCACCCGATGAGCGCCACTGACTGCTAAAAGTTGACATTGTAAGGGTTAGTCTTTCTTTGGCAGAAATATTTACATTGTATTTTCCATACAAATTCAGCCGGTTGAAATGTTGTGGCCAGTCGAAAGGACCATTGGTGTATGCTGCTTCGCCGGCGATATAGGCAGATTCTCCCCGTTGTTTTGCTTTTTCACTCAGCAGGTCGATCATGGCCATAGCCCGGCCGGTTTTGAACTGACCCGCTTCCAGCTTGACGGTGCTTTTATCCAGCACATCCGCTGTATGAAATGCAACATAACCGGCCGTTGTGAAATCTCCATGATCCGCATAGTAAGGACCTTTGCCAAATTCATAACTGGTGACGAGCTCGGGAATTAAAAAATGCAAATCAGAAAATCCCTGCCCGTGAGCATGGGATACCAGGTTCACGGGCATTTCATCCACCGAAACATTCACGTCCGTTCCATGATCCGCATCAAATCCCCGGAGGAAAATATGTTCGGCGACACCGCCCCCATGATGCTGCCCCAAAAATAATCCCGGTACCAGCCGCATCAGGTCCTGCGCGGAATTAACCGGACGAATATGCAGGTCGATCGCGCTGAGCGTATGAAAACTTGCATTGTTTGACTGGGGCGTAATCGTAACGGACTCCAGGTCCACCGGGCCTCTGTCCAGCCGGACGATCCAGGGATTTACGATGGCAGAAACCGCAACTGACTGTGCATGATATCCGATGATCGAAATATACAGGGAGTCCGTTTGTTTAGGTAAGGATATCCGGAAATATCCATCCTTATCACTGTTAACGGCTATCCCATGATGATCCTCTGAGATCACAGCATATTGCAGGGGTTCTCCATTCGCGTTGTCAATTATTTTTCCCGAAATTGTTTTTTGTGAATAGGCAGGAATACTACAGACTATTAAGAAGAAAATATAAAAAATTCTCATGATTCAGTTTCATTTGCACAGAATGAATAACCTCGCTTCAGCAACCACACATCATGGTTGCACTTATCCATCGCTGGATTAAAATAAAATGGACGGAGATGTTTTCTTAAGCGATGGGCGGACGAAAGAGATGGTCGCGGTAATTTTCGCTCTTCTGCTGTATGTTCAGGACGAATGGATGAGTCGCAGTCAAAGGACTGCAACCAAATTGAGGCTGTGTGATGGATTCAAAAAAATCGATGATTAATATTTTGACCGTTCCCTGACGGTCCTGTGTATTCTGATTATCGTTTGACCGGGCCAGTTGTTTATTCAGATAACATGTCCCGGCGCAATGAACTTCCGAATTGAACCTGTTTTCGCAGAGATTTTCTGCAATGAAATTTTTGTTAAGCGAATAGCTGATCAGGGAAATGGGCATGGCCATCATCCTGAACAGAACGATCAGGGCAAGATATATAACCGTGCAATGATGGATAACCTTATTCATTTCCGGGCAAATATATGAAATGACCTATGAATCTTCCGGACAGTCTTCAGGCTTTTAAATCCGAATGGAGATTCCGGGAAATGAAGACCTTTGTTTTAAAATCTGAAAATGAGTAGTGAATTCAATCATAAGACTATTTGGATAACAGGTGCGTCTTCCGGTATTGGAGAAGCGCTGGCCTATGCATTTTCATTTCGCGGTGCAAGTCTTATTTTATCCGGAAGAAGAACTGATGAACTGGAAAGAGTTCAGATGTCCTGCAAATATCCTGACGAGGTTAAAATCCTTCCGCTGGATCTGTCAGACGCATCTTCTCTCGAAGCTAAAACAGCCGAAGCCATTCGATGTTTTGGGCAGATAGATATTCTTGTACATAACGGCGGGATATCACAGCGTTCCCTGGTAATCGAAACGCCGATGGATGTGCACAGAAAGGTTATGGAGGTTGATTACTTTAGCTATGTCGCCATCAGCAAAGCCATTCTGCCTCATTTTATTTCGCGCAAATCGGGACATTTTGTTGTGACGAGCAGTGTGATGGGAAAAATCGGAACACCGATGCGCTCGGCATACGCGGCAGCGAAACATGCTTTGCATGGTTTCTTTGATTGCCTCCGTGCCGAAGTATCGCCGCAAAATATCAAAGTCACGATCCTGACACCCGGATACATCAAAACAAATGTGGCATTAAACGCTATTACCAAAGACGGAACCAGCCTGGGCAGGCAGTCACAAAATATAAGCAACGGACTTTCACCCGGGAAAGCCGCCGTTCAGATTTTAAAAGCGATTTCAAGAGGCGATTATGAATGCTATATCGGAAAATTCGGCGGCGAGAAAATCAGTCTTTGGCTCATGCGATTTGCACCGGGTATGCTGATTAAAAAAGCGCCGTCATTCGGACCGAAGTAGTTTCATTTGAAGTTGACGGCTTCGCCCCGCCATAGCTTTAGCGAAGGCGGGGTTGGCGGCTTCGCCCCGCTGAAGCTTTAGCGAAGGCGGGGTTGGCGGCTTCGCCCCGCTGAAGCTTTAGCGAAGGCGGGGTTGGCGGTTGAGGATTCAAAGTTTAGCCTTCAGCCTTAAGCCTTAGCCTTAGGCTTTAGCTTCGGACTAATGATGTGACCAGCTCTTCTTTCCGAACGAAAAATTGAGCGCGAGTAAAGGACCATTATATCCCCATATAAAATTGCCCGTAAAGTTTCTTTTGGTGGTATTCACTTTAAAATCAAGTCCTGAAAAACCCAGCGATAAATCCAGCTGCTTAATAAGTTTATAGGTAAAATTCAGGTTAAAAGCCAGTAGCCGGCCCATACTATTATTGACTGTAAGGCCAAAATATGAGATGTCTGCATTGATGGCAAACCGGTCACTGGTCGCAAAACCGCCCCATAATCCGATGTCGGGTAACGGTGCTGTAAATCCAAAATTATTGCTGACAGAAGCTCCGTTGGACATGCCATTCAGCGAAATACCGGTTTTCGCGCCAACAATATGTGTTCCGATAAGCACACCCGCTTCATAAGTAGGTTTGGACAGTATAGCATAACTATAAGAAAATTGATAAATAGCCGTATTAAAATAACAATAAACAGAAGAATTTGCATGATATGTGTTGTCTTCAAAACTGATGTCCTTTTGCAGGGTACGATTTGAATTGCGCCTTATATTATAAAAATTAAGTGCTACGCGCGACCGGCGGGAAATCTGCCATTGGAAATTTGCCAGAAAAGTTACAACTTCCTTATAAAAACCCAGGTCTTTTTCACCGTCGATCGTTGTTGCATCCATACCATTTACGCCAACCTTGATATTCGTATTATTTATGATGTAGATTCCACCTGCTGAAATTTTGAACCTTTCCACAAACCAGGGGAGAATTATTTTTTCAGCCTTGGTTGAATCCTTTTCCTGCGCATAACAAACAGAAATATTGGATAAAAAAACAATAACAAAAGGAAAGGCCTTCATAAATGCAAATTAATATTATTGTTTCAACGTGAATCAGATTTTGGTAAAAGAGTGCCTTCAGGATCAGTGGTGTTTATTGTAAAGGCAATCCGAATGCTTTCTGCATGGGACCGATTTCAGGATCGCGCCCACGAAAATCGCGAAACATTTTTCCGTATTCAATCGTGTTCCCACGGGATAAAATCATCTCGCGAAAGCGCTGTCCGTTTGCTCTCGTTAATCCGCCGTTTTCTTCAAACCAGGAAAAAGCATCTTCTGCCAGCATCTTCGTCCATTGGTAAGCATAGTAGCCCGCCGCATATCCATTTCCCCAGATATGCAGGAAATAACTCGAGCGATAACGTGTCGGAACTTCGTGCAGATCCAAATGTGCTTTGTATAAAGCATCGCGTTCTAATGTATCCGAATTCTGCAATGGATCTTTTGCAGAAAGTGTATGCCATCGCATATCGACCACAGAAGCCTCCAATGCTTCCGTCAGTTTGTATACCTGGTTGAATGCAGACGCATTTTTAATTTTTACAACCAATGACTCCGGCATCATTTCCCCGGATTTGTAATGAAGGGCATAGTGTTTAAATACAATCGGATCCAGCGCCCAGTGTTCATTAAACTGGGAGGGAAACTCTGCGAAATCACGCGCAACCTTTGATCCTGACAGATCCGGATATTGCTGGCTGGCAAAAAAACCGTGCAATGCATGCCCGAATTCATGAAACAAGGTCCTGACATCATCAAAACTGAGCAATGCCGGCTGTCCGTTCGCAGGTTTCGGAAAATTGCAGACATTATAAATCACGGGCTTTGTACCCAGCAGAAAAGACTGTTCCGTAGTATTGGTCTTCCATGCACCACCTGATTTATTATCCCGTTTAAAATAATCGCAATAAAATAAGGCGATGGATTTTTTGTCGGTATCGAATACTTCAAATACCCGCATATCTTTCTGGTAAACCGGCATATCAAACCGTTCTTTAAAACTCAAACCATATAATTGATTCGCCGCATAAAACACCCCGTTTTCAAGAACACGATTCAATTCAAAATAGGGTTTGACTTCGTTATCATCCAGGTCATATTTTTCTTTTCGAACCTGCTCCGCGAAAAAACTCCAGTCCCAGGCTTCCAGTTGAAGACCTGCGTTTTGTTTGTTCATCTGCGCCTGCAATACGGCGGCTTCCTGTTTTGTTTTAATCACGGCGGACGGTATCAGTCTCCCGAAAAAAGTTTCCACTGCCGCGGGCGTTTTGGCCATCTGATCCTGCAGTTTCCATGAAGCATAATCCGGGAATCCAAGCAGTCCTGCTTTTTCCGCACGAATCTGCGCCAGTCGCGCGATGGTGGAACGGGTATCGTTGGAGTCGCCCTGCTCGGCGCGATTCCAGGATGCTTCGAACAATGCCTTTCGTGTATTCCTGTCGGAGAGCGATTCCGACGTTGGCTGCTGCGTCGTATTCTGCAAGGGGATCATCCATTTCCCGGTCAGATTATTTGTCGCTGCATTTTGCGCAAACGCATCCAGGTTTCTCTGCGAAAGGCCCGCCAATTCAGCATTCGTGGTTAATACCAATGCAGCTTTTTTTGTAGCTGCCAGTAATTGATTCGTGAACCGGACCATCAGCGAGGCTTCTTCCTCATTCAGTTTTTTCAGTTTCATCTTATCTTGTTCCGAGAGACGGGCGCCGGCCATAACAAATTTCTGGTACAGGAATTCAATCAGCCGTTTTGATTCCGCATCTAAAGAAACTGTATTTCGATTCTTATAAATCGTTTCGACGCGGGCGAACAATTTTGTATTCAGATAAATATTATCCTCCTGCGCAGTCAAGCCTGGGCGCTTCTTCCTGGTCAATTTTTTGTAACTCCGGATTGGTATTGGCCTCGGTCAGTAAACTAAAGATGCTGTTCACCCGGTTTAAAAGCTGACCGCTTTTTTCCAGCGCTATCATCGTATTTTCAAATGTTGGCGCAGCGGGATTATCAGCTATTTGTTGGATCTCGGCATTCTGCAATCTGATACCCTCATCAAATGCCGGTCTGAAATCAGATTCTTTTATTTTATCAAATGGAACTGCGCGGAAGGGTAATGTGCCGGGATTTAATAATGGATTTTGTGCCAGATCTTTTTTGTCCTGGGCGCCTGAACGGGAAACGTTGCATAGAATTTCCGAAACTATTAATAGAGAAATCTTTAGTAATAATTTCATACAACCGTATTTTAAGAGAAAGATAGGTCACAAATACAACTTATATGTAAACTCAAAGGATGTACGGTTATAACTGGCCGCAGCGGCGCTTCCGATGATATTAAACTCATAATAGAAGGCGATTTGATTATCGCCGAATTTTATCGCGAGATTCGGAATCAATGCATCACCCACCCGGTAACTGATTCCCAGCGAGAGCGCATATTGTGCACTGTCATCCAGATTTCTGGTGTAGAGTAATCCGATCAGTTGTTCCCGGACTCCGCCCTGCCAGGTAAAAATTCCGAATGAACTGATCGCATCCGCATTTGTAATGGCCTTTGCATAGCCAGCCTGTATCCCTGCTTTCATTGGTAACCGGGCGGAATAGGTCCAGTCAGTATATGGCTGGTTGAAATGACGCAGGGAACCGCCGATATACCATTGTTTCTTTGCAGTCGTTTGAAAGAGTGCCACACCAACACCGGCAGTAAAATAATTATACTGGTAGCCGGATTGCAATGGATCTGATGAAATAGCCGCACCCAGCGCTCCATATTGATCAAAGGAACCGGGGAAACTGCCCGAGTAAGCAACCTTGCTGAAGGTATAGTTCCCCTGAAAACCGAGTGCCAGATAGGTATTCCTGTCGTTTAACGGGAGAGCATATGAAAGGGACATCATTGCGGTCGATACATCCAGGGCATTATTACTGGCATTATCGGCATTGATCCCGATTCCCAGATTTACAAAAGGAATATTATCGGTCTCTTTTTTTTCTGATGTGGTCAGTGGCAATTCAAGGGTTGCCGCCTTACTATTGTAAGCGGTGATACCCTCGTAATTCACGTTTCTGAAGTTAGCATGAAGAACCGCTAACTTGTTGGTTTTTAGGGCCGGGTTATACCAAATATTCATGTCCTGCACGGCAGCATAATACACATCCTGCGCCTTTGTTTCGTCGGCCAGGGCTAGCAGTATCAGGAAAATCGAAAATCGATACGACATCTGGAATTTACTCAAATGGCTCTTTATTATACATAACGCAAATCCGGGAAAATCGTCAGAAGAAAAAAGATATTTATATGTTATTGAGAAAGGAAACAGAATTACCTTTTAAATGTGCTGTCTCTTCCGGTTTGCCGGTTCTGTTTTCTTAATTCGGTGTTGACAGCATGCAACCATAACTGAATACCCTGATTACTCCAATGCGTATCTCCGATTCGGAATAGTCTGTCCGGTTCAGCGTCCTGCGAGAACAGACTGTACATGTCGATGACTGGTATGTCTTTTAACCGGGCCTCCCTTTGGACTTCAGGAATCAGTTCATTATAATGAAGGGGTTGCAGAATGGTAACCGGACTCGGAATGAGTGACAGGTAAACCTCGTCAAATCCTTCCGCCTTGTAGTGATCGTAGACGGCATGTATGTTGGTGATCATCTTTTGCATTTCTTTTTTATCTATGGGCGAATAACTACTCGATATATCATTCGGAGCCATCGTCTGCCGCAAAAAAAGTCTGCTGCCGTCGTCTGAAACGATTACATCCCCCACCGCACGCTTAAAAAGATTATAGGTCAGGGATACCTTTGCCAATTTTATGCGATCCCAAAACCGGTAGCCGTACAGGTTGAATTCGAGGTTACGGTTGATCTCATGGGAGAAAATATCCAGGACCACCATATTTGCGTACATAGCCGGAGCAACCGACAGCCTTTGGAATGAACTCCCCGGCTCCTTTTTTTTAAGATGATCATAGATATCTAATCTGCGGAGCTCATTGCGCGCAAGACGTTCTGCATATTCAATGATCAGGATATTTTTTTTATGGGGATCCAGAGAATAATGGAGGTCTTCATAAGTCCGACGGCCAAAATGATACTGATTTACCGAACTGAAAGCCGAATCCGGTACCGCCATCAGATAGCTGTCCCCATAAATATAAAGATCAATATTCCGGGTTCCGGCGTCATCCGCCGGCTTAACATAATGCACTTCATCCCTTTCCTGAAATTGCTTCACATGATCCAGATAACTCATGGAGGCCAGATCGCCGTAAGCACCATGATGAATTCCAAACCAACCAGCCAGATTAGATCTTTTGGCGGTTATCCGGTTCATCATATCATTCGAGCCGGATATGATCAAAAGACCCAATCCGAAAAAAATAAAAAAAAGGGAAATGATTTTTCTCATTTGATCAGAATTGGAAATAAATAAACTGATTCTCGTTGAAGACACCCAGCATATAACAAACGATCACCATAGCCGTGAAATAGGAAACATAGCTTACTCCATTTTTTATAAAATAACTTTTTATAAAATACTCGCGAAACAGCATGACGAGGATTAACAGTACTGAAGCCCAAACTTCATTAATATTCAATCCCACGTTGAATGGCCCGCCGGTCCAGTGAAATACCCGATAGAGATAGTGGAATGATTCGCTTACTGAAGGGGACCTGAAAAAGACCCATAACAAAGTAACAAGGCTGAAATTAACCAGAGTAAAGAAGCCATTCCGGAGAAAGGAGTTGTTATCGTTTTTTTGTTTAACCCCCGGGAAGAACGCCGTGAGCAATCCATATAATCCGCCCCATATCACAAAAGTCCAGTTGGCACCGTGCCATAAGCCACTCAGGAGGAAAACAAAAAATACATTGAGCTTGCGTCGTTTTTCGCCAAGCCTGTTACCACCCAAAGGGATATACACATAGTCCCTGAACCAGGTAGAGAGAGAAATATGCCAGCGTGTCCAGAATTCACTCATTGAACGGGAACGGTATGGTTCGTTAAAGTTCTCTACCAGCCGGATGCCCATCACCCGCGCAGCGCCAATACCAATATCGCAATACCCGGAAAAATCGCAATATATCTGGAAGGAATAAAAAATCGCGCCGACGATCAGCGATGCGGAAGAGAGTGTGGATGTATGATTATAACAATAATCGACCATCATGGCCAGGCGGTCCGCAATAACAACCTTTTTAAAAAAACCCCAAATCATACGCGAAAGTCCTTCACGAACATTATCCCGGTCGTATTGCTGGAACCGGTGCAACTGCGGAAGAAAATGTCCCGGTCTTTCGATCGGGCCGGCCACTAATTGGGGATAGAACATCACATAGAGTGCGTAGGTAAGAAAATCTTTTTCCGGCGGTTGATTACCTCTGTATACTTCGATCGTATAACTCATCGCCTGGAAAGTATGAAAAGACAATCCGATGGGCAGCAATATACTGAGGAAGGGCATATCAGATCCCGGAGAAATCCGATTCACTACAGGTTCAAAAATTCCCAATAAAAAATTATAGTATTTGAAGACCAGGAGCACCGTCAGGTTCGCGATGATACTCACGACCAGCCATGATTTTCGCGATTTCCCCGAACTGCCGGCGATTTTCAAACCAGCCAGATAATCGATCACGATCATGCCGCCCAGCACAAAAATATATGCGGGCACGAACGACATATAGAAATAACAACTGGCTAATAATAACAGAGCGACCCGCATCCGCTGATTCTGCAGCTGATAATAGCTCAATGTAACCACCATAAAAAAGACAAGGAACTGCAAAGAAATGAATGACATATGTTGGCAGGGTTCTTAGAGTTGAAGCTTTTTCCGGAAGTCTTCGATAAGTTTTAAATTGCTTCATTAATATAAGTCGATTTTCAGGAATTCCGCGCCATGAACTTTCTCTGGTTCGCCAAACCAATCACTTTCATTCACCATGCAGGTAATATTCGGTATCATTTATCATTTCATTGGCGGCTTTGCATCCGGCAGTTTTTATATACCCTATAAAAAAGTCAGGGGATGGTCGTGGGAGAGCTTCTGGATCGTCGGAGGAATTTTTTCCTGGCTCATTGTTCCTCCTTTGGCTGCCTGGCTCACCATACCACATTTTACAGAAATTATAAAGTCAACGAATGGACAGATTCTTTGGCTCACCTACTTTTTCGGTTTGCTTTGGGGTATTGGAGGTCTGACTTATGGATTGGGTGTTCGTTATCTGGGTGTATCATTGGGAAGTACCATCATCCTGGGTTTGTGCGCTGTTTTCGGTTCCATCATCCCATCTGTCTACTACAATTTTTTCCCGAAAACCGGCAAGGATACTTTTAGTATGCTGCTGCATACACATTGGGGTCAATTGGTTCTATCAGGAATCGTCATCTGTGTGATCGGTATTATCATTTGCGGTCAGGCAGGTACCCTGAAGGAAAAAGAACTGATAGCGGGCAAGGCAGATGTGGAAGACAATAAGGAATACCGTTTCGGTTTGGGAATTCTGGTATCCATTATTTCCGGTGTGTTGAGCGCCTGCTTCAACTTTGGTATTGAAGCCGGAAAGGATATGGCCGATACCGCAAACCAGCTTTGGAAGTCCGCCCATCCCGGACAGGGTAATTTCCTGTTTCAAAATAATGTTTCCTATGTAGTGATTCTTTGGGGCGGACTGACCACCAACTTTATCTGGTGTATGATATTAAATGCCCGGAATAAAACTTTTGGCGATTATAGTAACAAAAGCCTGCCCCTGCTCAGGAACTATCTGTTCTGTGCCCTGGCCGGCACCACCTGGTTCCTGCAGTTTTTCTTTTATGGCATGGGTGAAAGCAAACTGGGGAATGGTGCCAGCTCCTGGATTTTGCATATGGCATTTATCATACTCGTTGCAAATAGCTGGGGTCTGGCCCTGAAAGAATGGAAGGGTGTAAGCCGGAAAGCAATTGCTACCTTAATAGCCGGAATAATAACCATTATTATATCCGTGTGCATCGTTGGTTACGGTAACTCAATAAAATGATTCATAAAAATGTAACCTATGTCTGTCGGTACAACAACATTCAAACACGTAAGCTATTTATGGGATGATGTGAAAGCATCCGGATTGGCGGGTGATGAATTGGCCCTTCTGATATATCGTTCAAATTTATTGGGCGCTGATCTGCGGCTAACAAATTATGGAGGCGGCAATACTTCCTGCAAACTAATGGATAAGGACCCGCTAACCGGTAAGCCGGTTGAAGTGATGTGGATCAAAGGTTCTGGCGGTGATCTCGGGACATTAAAAAAAAGCGGTCTGGCTGCTCTTTATCTTGACCGGTTACGAAGTCTTAAAAATGTTTACAGGGGACTGGCCTTTGAAGATGAAATGGTGGAACTTTTTAATCACAGTATTTTCGATTTAAACTCAAAAGCTCCATCCATTGATACAGCCCTTCACGGATTCCTGCCTTTCAAACATATTGACCACTTGCATCCGGATGCAGCCATCGCGATTGCTGCTGCAAAAGATGGAAAGCAGATAACCGAAGAATTATTTGGTGGCGGAATTGGTTGGGTTGAATGGCAGCGACCTGGATTCGATCTGGGCCTTAAAATGAAACAGTGTCTCGATAAGAATCCGGGCATACGGGGTATTATGCTTGGATCGCATGGTCTGTTTACATGGGGAGATACTGCTTATGAAAGTTATCTCAATACCCTGGAAACAATAGAAAAATGCGCCGAATACCTGGAACAGCATTATGGCAAAGAAGCCCCTGTTTTCGGTGGACAGAAAATACAAAGTCTGTCAGAGACTGACCGCAAAAAACAGGCTGTTACCTTGGCTCCTGTATTGCGCGGCTTCTGTTCTTCCAGAACAAAAATGATCGGTCATTTTACAGATGATATGCGGGTGCTGGAATTTATAAATTCAAATGATCTGGAACGTTTGGCGCCGATGGGGACCAGCTGCCCGGATCACTTTTTGCGCACCAAGATCAGTCCGCTGGTGTTGGAATTAAACGCCAATGCTGACCTGACAGATCCCGCTGCCACAAAAGAAAAACTGGAGCCGGCATTTGAGACTTACCGGAACATGTATGCAGAATATTATAATCAGTGCAAACATCCGAACAGTCCGGCCATGCGGGATGCCAATCCCGTCGTTATTCTGTATCCCGGTGTGGGGATGTTCACCTTCGCGAAGGACAAACAAACGGCGCGTGTGGCATCCGAATTTTATATAAACGCCATCAATGTGATGAAGGGTGCCGAAGCTATTTCGGAATACACTTCGCTGCCGCGGCAGGAGGCATTTGATATTGAATACTGGTTGCTGGAAGAAGCCAAGTTGCAGCGCATGCCAAAACCAAAATCTTTATCCGGTCGCATCGCGCTGATAACGGGTAGTGCCGGTGGTATCGGTAAAGCCATTGCCAAAAAATTCGTTGAGGAAGGCGCCGTCGTGGTTCTGAATGACATGAACGCCGAACGATTAAAAAATGCAGGTGAAGAATTCAAAAAACAATTCGGTAAGGATGCATATACTACAGTCGAATTAGATGTTACCAGCAAATCACAGATCAAAGATGCCATGGCTGCTGCCATATTAGCTTTTGGCGGAGTAGATCTTGTGGTAAATAATGCAGGATTGTCTATATCAAAAACCATTGGCGACCATACCGAAAAAGACTGGGACCTGTTGTATGATGTGTTGGTAAAAGGTCAATTCCTGGTTACACAGGAAGCGGCTGCCATTATGAAAAAGCAGGATATGGGAGGAGACATTATCAACATTGTAAGCAAAAACGCATTGGTAAGTGGTCCGAATAATGCCGGCTATGGAAGTGCAAAGGCCGCACAATTACATTTGAGTCGGTTAACAGCGGCTGAATTGGGTGCAGATAAAATCCGTGTGAATGTCGTGAATCCGGATGCGGTCATCAGTGACAGTAATATCTGGGCGGGTGGCTGGGCCGAGGGGCGAGCCAAAGCCTATGGTATTTCGATAGAAGAACTGCCGGCCTATTATGCCAAAAGAACTTTATTGAATGAGGTTATACTGCCGGATGATATAGCGAATGCCTGTCTTGTTTTTGCAGGAGGCTTGTTAAACAAATCTACCGGCAATGTATTAAATGTAGATGGTGGCCTGGCAACAGCATTCGTCCGGTAAGCCTTCCGATAAAATAAATTTTCTAATCATACATAATTTATGCGGCTGGAAAAACATCAGATAGATGAACTCAATCATCAGCAGCTGGCAAATCATAAACGCCGGTTTGAGTTTGTTGCTGAACAGGTATCGAATGTAAATGATGTTGTACAAAAACTGTCCGCATTTAATATTGCCATTCCAAGCTGGGCATTGGGAACCGGTGGCACCCGCTTCGGACGCTTTTCAGGTGGCGGCGAACCACGCAGTCTGGAGGAAAAAATAGAAGATGTCGGAATCATCCATGCGCTGAACAAGTCAAGTAATTCTATTTCGCTGCATATCCCCTGGGACATTCCTTCGAATGCACCCGCGGTAAAAACACTCGCTGCCCAATACGGATTACATTTCGATGCGGTGAATTCCAATACATTTCAGGATCAGCCGGAACAGAAACATAGTTATAAATTTGGATCACTGCATCATGTAGATAAAGAAGTAAGAAAGCAGGCCATTGCACACAATATCGAAGTGATAAAATATGGTGTTGAGCTCGGGTCAAAAGCTTTATCTGTCTGGCTTTCGGACGGATCCAATTTCCCCGGACAGCTGAATTTCAGAACAGCCTTTCAGCATACACTTGAATCCCTTCGGGAAATTTATCAATCGCTGCCTGCGGACTGGAAAGTATGGATAGAATATAAACCCTACGAGCCGAATTTTTATTCCACCAGCATTGCCGACTGGGGACAATCTTATTTACTGGTTTCGGAACTCGGCGATAAAGCGGGCACATTGGTTGATCTCGGCCATCATTTGCAGGGAACCAATATTGAACAAATCGTTTCACTCCTATTGATGAAGGGCAAACTGGCCGGTTTTCATTTTAATGATTCGAAATACGGAGATGACGATCTCACCGTTGGCAGCATCAATCCTTACCAGTTGTTTTTAATATTTAATGAACTGGTGGAAGGTATGGACGCCCGCGGAATGAATCACGCCAGCGATCTCGGATGGATGATTGACGCCTCTCATAATGTGAAAGATCCGATCGAGGATCTTATACAATCGGTGGAGGCAATAAAAATAGCGTACGCGCAGGCATTACTCATCGACAGAAAAGACTTGTTGAATGCCCAAAAGAATAATGATGTTGTGATGGCGCAGGAAATTTTACAACAGGCCTACCGCACAGATGTTCGTCCCTTGTTAGCAGAATCCAGGATGCGGTCGGGCGGCGCCATTCAGCCCTTATCTGTATATCGAGATTTACAGATTCGTAAAAACCTGATTCAGGAACGCGGTCTTGAATCAGTAGCCACCGGATTATGAATCCACTGCCCGTCATAGCCATATTTGATATCGGGAAAACGAACAAAAAACTTTTCCTGTTTGATGAGTCGTACCGGATCGTTTTCGAAAAGTCTGCACAATTTGCCGAAACCCTGGATGAGGACGGATTTCCCTGCGAAAATCTGGAAAGACTGGAGCAATTTGTTTTTGATTCATTGAAGGAAATTTTCAGCATGCAGCAGTTTGAGATAGTGGCTGTAAATTTTTCCGCTTACGGGGCCAGCTTCGTTTACGTGGATAAAAACGGGAAGCCACTTAACTGCTTTGTACAATTATCTGAAGCCATATACTCCTTTTTTGACGGAGCGATTTTATGCCACTCATGGAAATCCGGAATCATTCAGTCTTCAAACGGCTTCCCCGGTTTTGGGCAGCCTGAATTCAGGTCTCCAGCTTTACCGCATGAAATATGAAAAACCAGAGATCTTCAAAAATTTATTTTATTCTTTACATCTTCCGCAGTACCTGAGTTTTCTGATCACAGGTAAATATTATTCGGAACTGACCAGTATCGGTTGTCACACCGCATTATGGGATTTCGGAAAACATGACTATCATTCCTGGGTAACGAAGGAAAATCTAAACGAGTTTCTGGCACCCATCGAAAACGCGAAGAAAACATTTCCTTCTGCGATGACTCTCTATCCATGTAAAGTGGGAACAGGCCTGCACGACAGCTCTGCGGCACTGATCCCCTATCTGGTAAATTTTTCTATGCCCTTTGTGCTGATCTCAACCGGTACCTGGTGCATCAGCATGAATCCTTTTAATAAGACAGCACTTACTGCTGACGAACTCAGTAATGACTGTCTGTGCTATTTGCAGTATTCCGGAGAACCGGTGAAAGCTTCGCGTTTACATGCTGGTCTCGAACACGAGCTGCAGGTTAAAAGAATCGCGGAACACTTCAACCAGGATATCCTCCGGTACAGAGATATGGTTTTTGATCCTGAAATCATGCACACCCTGGATTCAAATTCATTAGCAGCGTACTCATTGAGTGATGGTTTTGCTTTTCATAAAAGAAATCTGGCAGACTTCAAAACGGATACGGAAGCGTATCACCAGCTCATCGCGGACCTGGTCAACCTGCAGATTCTTTCTACCCGTCTGGTCATAGAAGGTTCCGTCGTCAAAAGAATATTTGTGGATGGCGGCTTTAGCCATAACAACATATTTATGCATTTACTGGCCAATGGCTTTCCGGAGATGGAAGTATTTGCAGCTTCCATGGCACAGGCTACAGCATTGGGTGCCGCCTTATCCATTCACTCCGGGTGGAATTCTAAACCCATCCCATTTGATCTGATTGAACTCCGGTATTATTCTTCTGGCCAACCAGTTCCCAAATGACGATTATCACAATGGAAAATTCCCAAACGATAAAAATCCTGTGAATGGCTGCGTTTCACGGCCATTGAAAACAAATTCATTTGATTCCGCTTTGTAAGAATAGTCCTTAGCCCATTTCTGAAAATGGCGGCCTGTCTCTTCAATCGAATCCATAATAAAATCAATTTCTTCTCCGGACATGGTCGGATGAATGGATAACCGGATCCATCCCGGTTTTTGCGATAAATTCCCTGACCGTATTTTATCAAGAATATCATATGACTTTTCTTTATTCACATGAAGAAGCATGTGTCCATAAGTGCCTGCGCAGGAGCAACCACCACGGGTCTGAATTCCAAACCGGTCATTCAGTATTTTTACAATCAGTGCATAGTGTGCTCCTTCTATTATAAATGAGATCACCCCCAATCTCTTTTTTATATTTCCGGCCAGTACGTGCACGTTTTTCATTTTTGAAAACCGGCTGAAAATAATATCCAGTATTTCTTCTTCCCGCTTCCGGATATTTTCAATTCCCATTTGTTCTTTTAGCCGGATGCACATCGCTGCTTTCATGGCCTGTAAAAAAGCCGGCGTTCCCCCGTCTTCCCGCTGTTCAATATTGCGTGTGTATTCATGAAGCTTCCATGGATTGCTGTACACAACCGTGCCGCCTCCCGGCTGATCCGGAATTTTGTTTTTACAGAGCTTTCGGTTTAAGATCAGCATACCGGGCGTGCCGGGAGCCTCCCAGAAATTTATGGCCCGAAAAATATATGGCGTCTAAATCACCGCCATTTCTTTTGGGATGCATATTGATATCTGCATAGGGAGCTGAACAGGCGAAATCTACGAAACACCAGCCGTTGCATTCGTGTATGAGCCGGGCGATTTCGTGATAAGGTGTCTGAATGCCCGTTACATTCGAGCAGGCCGTGACCGCGGCAATCTTGATCTTCCTGTTTTTATATTGATTCAGCAATATTTTAAAATGATCGAGATCCACTTCACCATTTTCATCCGGCTGAATGATCTCAACCGTTGCAATCGTCTCGAGCCAGCTGATCTGATTGCTGTGATGCTCCATATGAGTCACGAACACGACAGGCTTCGATTCCTCATCCAGCTGCAGGCAATCCTTTCCAAAATAATCGCATACACGTTCCGGTATCCTGAGTCCCAGTATCCGCTGCAGTTTATTGACTGCAGCCGTCATACCGCTGCCGCATAAAATCAATACATCATTACTATTTGCCTGTACATGTTCCTTTATGATCTCCCTAGCTTCTTCGTAGGCATCAGACATAAACTTTCCCGTGACCGTCGTTCCTGTATGTGTATTAGCCAGGAAGGGTAATATCTTTTCCTGTATATATCCCTCAATCGGTCCGTAAGCCCTTCCGGTGGCGGTCCAGTCAGCATATATAATTCTCTTGTACCCAAAAGGAGATTCAAACATCTGATCCTGACCGATGATATTCGCCCGGAACACAGAGAAATATTCTTCAAGCGAATTTTTCAAATGCATGGTGGGCATATCTGATATGTAAACCGGCGAATTGGTTTTCATTTGATATTTGCGGAATTATTTTTTCCAAATAAATAATGCGGCTTTTTATGGAACTGTGGGCTGAACAGGTAAACCATTAGAAAAATGAAAGCGACCAATGCGAGAATAATCAGCCATTGGGATCCCGAGGTTTTCTGGATTGGCTGCCTGGATTTTGCATCACAAATCTCACCCGCGCAATATTGGGCCTTGTCCTTATATATCAGTGAATAAAATTTACAACCCAGACAAATTCCAAAGGCAGATTCAAAGAAGAGGAATATCAGGCAAAACAAACAACCGAAACCCGTTATTGGCGAGAATGCATTTACCACCACCAAAAAAGTAAACATCGTGGCTGACAAAAACAGCCCGATGATCCAGGCAAAGCGTTTTTGTTTCGCCCCCACATATTCCGGTGTTTGATTCCTTACGATCAGGCGCCCGATAATAAGCGAGGGCGCATATTTTGGATTTATGAATACGCGGATTATAAAATCTACCAGAAAAACGGTGACTGTGTATTTAACCAGCAGAAAGTCACCATTAAAAATGATGAGCATCAGGCCGATGAAAATGATTAAAAATAAAATCCCTGCAGACGCCCTGATTTCTCTTTCATTTAATACGGCGATCGGATAACCCGGAACGGTTTCTCCAAATTGAATGATCTTATTCATGCAGCTTTTTTTAGTGGGTTTTTTCTTATCTGCTACAAGAATATATCATTTACCAGATCATTCTAATCGGCTGTCAACAAACAACGGCTGCGGGTCAACCAAAAACGCATTCAGGTCAATGGGGCAATTTTAATCAAACGCGATTGATGGGGTTTAAAGGAGTTCCTTACAAAATCAACAAATACCTGATCATTTTAAAGGTTCATTTATAAAAATGGTCGAAATGAAAAAAGGTCACCCCGGCCTGGAACAAATTTTTTGGCCTGGCTTCCATTCATACTCTAAGATGCAAAAAATGAGCATTAAGGCCGGCTAAAAGGATGAAGGTTGGTTTCCCATAAAACAGGGATCAAAGACGGATAAAACACATATAAAACACGGATAAAACAGGGAAATTTTTCGAGTTTATTACGACTGTTATTATTATTTAATACCATTTAATTTTATCTTTAAGGATAAACCAACATCAAAAAAATGGGAAGGCTGCTAGGTGGCGTGAACGGGCAAATTCAGGGAAAAGTCGGGACCATGATCGGTTCTTCCCGAAATGGTATTCCTTATGTAAAAGGACCCTATAAAAATCGCACACCAACGGTGAGTGCGAAAGAATTATTAAACCGGAAAAAATTTGCCACCGCTCAGGCCTGGCTTGCTCCGATATTGGATTTTGTGCGTGTAGGTTTCAGGGGTTATAGTCAGCGTTCGCAGGGTTTTGTCGCCGCAAAGTCCTGGCTCCTGAAAAACGGTTTCACGGGCCAGGGAGAAGATTTACGCATCGACCCCGCCCTTGGTGAAAGTAAGTTCGGGCGACCTTCCCAATCCGGAAAACATCGCAGTGGAATTTACGGAAACGGGAAATCTGAAATTCACCTGGAATCCCGTTTATGTTGACCTGCGGGACAAGGATCAGATCATGATGCTGGCGTATGATGTGGAAAGAGCTTATGCTCTATTTAATCACGACCGGCCAGTTGCGAAGTACCGGGGTCGATATACTCGAAATGGATCAGACCCATGGCAAAAATTTTCATGTATATGCCGCCTTCAATGCAGCAGACCGCAGCCGGCAATCCGACAGCGTATATCTCGGCGAGTGGAAATTTCCATAAGAGAAATTGACTACTCCGTCTTCAAACTTTCTTCGAGAGCCGACCGCTTTCGCTAAAGCTTCAGCGGTGAATCAAGATCATTCTGTGCGTAGGCTTTTCACCGGGTTTGCCCTGGCCGCTTTGATTGCCTGAAAGCTCACCGTGATCAATGTTATGGCCATGGATAATGCCACCACCAAAACATAAACGCCAAACCCGATGCTGGTCTTAATTGGATAGCTTTTCAGCCATTCATTCATAAAATACCCGGCCACCGGCATCGCAATAACGCATGAAATCAAAACAAGGATCACAAAATCCTTTGAAAGCAGTTTCCATAAATTCAACACGCTTGCGCCAAGCACTTTTCTGACACCAATTTCTTTTACCCTTTGTTCTGCCGTGAAGGAAGCCAAACCAAAAAGCCCGAGGCATGATATGAAGATGGCCAATACTGCAGTGATGCCCGCGAGGTTACCTACCAGTTCCTCATAATTGAATTTTTTCGCGTACTCTTCATCCGCAAATTTATATTCAAAGGGAAAAGAAGGATTGTAACGGTCAAAAATGGGTTTTATCAATGCGATCGCTTTGGATGCTGACATATTCGGGTTGAAGCGTATATCAACGAAACCCACCCAGTCCTTATTATATATAATCGTGAGCGGAGAAATCGCGCGATATGGAGACTCCATTTGAATATCGGGTATCACACCTATTACGGTCATCGGTTTATCGTTCCACTTCAGGCTTGCCCCCACCGGATTTTGAAGATTCATGCGTTTTACCGCAGCCTGGTTTAAAATCACCGCATTTGAATCTGCAAAATCCCTTGAAAAATCTCTTCCGGCCAAAAGTTTTATTCCAAGGGTATTTGTATAGTCGTAAGAAGTGGCAATGGTAGAGAACACCGAAGATTTATCAACCGGCTGACTGCCTTTCCATTCCCATCCATTGTTGTTGCTGTAAATCTGTGATGGCGGAGAATTGCTTTTGCATACTGAAGCAACCGCGCCTGTATTCAACAATTCCTGACGAATGGTTTCAAAGTTCTTCGCAATATCATCGGACCAAAAAACCGATATCAATCCTTTATTATTAAACCCGATCGGCCTGTTTTTCCCAAACTGAATTTGCTGGTTGATAATAATCGTTCCGATCATGAGTATGACAGAACTTGCAAATTGCAGCACCACCAATATTTTTCTTGGCAATGAACTGCTTTGGCCGGCCTTCAGATTTCCTTTCAGCACCCTTACCGGATTAAAAGATGAAAGATAAAAGGCCGGATAGCTGCCTGCGAGTAAACCAGTGATGATGGTAAACGCAATCATGATAATCCAAAACAATGGATTCGTCAAGGTGCAGACTCATGTCTTTATCGGTCAGTTTGTTGAAAAAAGGCAGTGCCAGCATCACAATCCCAAGTGCCAAAATAAATGAGCATGCGGAAATCAATATCGATTCATTTAAAAACTGGCTGATGAGTTGTTTTCGCTCTGAACCGACCGCTTTCCGTACGCCCACTTCCTTTGCTCTTTTTTCTGAACGTGCCGTACTAAGATTCATGAAATTGATGCAGGCAATCAGCAACACAACAAGACCCAGGATGCCAAACATCCGCACATATTTTATAAAGCCGCCGGTATTTTTCCCATTTTCAAAATCGCCGTACAATCTCCATTTCGCCATCGGATGAATAAACACTTCCGGTTTGATATGTTTCAATGTGTTTTCATCCGTGAAATGGGAAATGACTACATTTTTTAATTTGCTGTTTACGGATGCAGAACTGGCATTGTCATTTAATTGCACATATGTCTGCCATGAGTTGTTTCCCCAGTTCGTCTTATGATATGCCTTAACCCAGCTGTATAATATTTCCTGCACCTGAAAAGGCATTAAATAATCAAAAGTGAGTGAACTGTTTTTTGGTTGCTTCTCAACCACAGCGGTCACTTTCATATTCGTCTGGTTATCCATCTTCACCATTTTGCCAATCGGATTTTCATTTCCAAAAAGTATTTTGGCCGTTTCATTCGTCAGCACAATGGAATACGGTTCATGCAAAGGATCTTTATCGCCTTCAATAATTTTTATCGAAAACATATTGATGGCGTCTGGTCCTATAAAATGTCCGAATTTGCTTATTTTTTTCTCTCCATAGATCAATGAATGCATTTGCCCCCAATCACACATGGCAACGCCTTTGAGATCAGGATATTTGTTCTTCAGTTCTTCACCTATGGGAAAAGGCAGCGCCTGTTGTGTGCCACGCACGCCATCAAAAGTCTGATGCATCATCACCTGGTAAAGCGATTCGTAATTTTTAAAATGTTTGTTGGCAGATGTTTCATCGTGTATCCACAAGCCGATGATCATGGCAACGGCCATACCGGTAGCCAGGCCCGCAATATTGATGACAGAGTAGATCTTGTTCTTTATTAAATTTCGCCAGGCAATTTTGGAATAATACTTCATCATAAAATATGATTTTGTCCTTTGATGCAACCCGTTTGGCAACTAAGAATATGCCAGACCCTTATCATATTGCTTTTCAATCAATTAACAGAAGGTTATTCCTGGAAATTGTGCGATCCTGATACATTGGGTGTTCCATTTTTCCGACGAGACCAACGACGCTGCCAACACATTGACACACTTGTTACTAAATTGTTGCATGCGGACGATCGATGTGGCTCAAAAAATTACAAGAAAATAAAAAGGCCATACTAATAGTATGACCTTTTACTTCTTTTTTCATCTCTGATTGTCGTTCCTAATATCCCCCTCCTGACATAGTGCCAGTGACAACGACTTTACCGGTCATTTCCGGATGTAAAGTACAATGATAGGAGAAAGTGCCTGCTGTACTAAAAACCTTCGAATAGGTTGCGCCAACAGCAATATTGCCACTGTTAAAACTACCATCATCCGCTGTAACGGTATGTATGGTTGTATCACTATTCATCCATGTGACGGTCGATCCTGCTACTACTGACAAGCTGCCGGGATTAAATGCCATATTCTTAATGGATACAGATGCGGCGGCAGGTGCAGGATTGCTACTGGAATTATAACTCTTACTGCACGATATAAATACAATGGCAGCAAGCAGCATGGCCACTACTCCGGAATAAAATAATTTCTTTTTCATAAACTTGATTTTTGATTATTAAAGCCTCGATATTGCAACACTTCTAAATGATCTTACGACAGGTTGTTTAGGTCAGTTGCGTAAGAAAATAAAGGGTTGATTTTCCCGCTTTAATTTTCTCTTCATAAACAGATTTTAAGTTTTTTTTACGTCTTCTGTCTGCTTATTAATTTTTACTATACTACAGTATTATTTCAATATGTATACCATGAAGGGTTGGAGTATGTTAATTCCGGCAACATTCGGGCTCCTTTTTTAACGATTCATTTGTCACCTTTTCGAACTTGAGCTATTGTCCGTCAACTATGCCTATACTTAAAATAAAATTTCAGGGCCACTCCCAGGGCATTTAAACTTTCTACATATTTACCATTTGCGAACTGGTGAACATAGTAGGTTTCCCATTCTATATTGTCAGTAAATTTCGTTTGAATGCCGGCGGATAACCTGAACCGGTTTAGTCCGCTCCTGTTGAAATAGATATAATACTCCCCATATATATCTGGTGTGAAATAAAGATACTTTGTATGCAAATGCTTTTCAAATGTGAGGCGTGGCCTGTACCGTGGTTCGAAATTTCCATCTATTATTCTCCAGTCAAACCGGTTTTTATTGGTCAGCAAAATCTGATAAGGCAAATAGATACTTCCATTTATTTCTGTGACAATCGTATGCGACTTAAAAGGATCTTTTGAATCAGGCGGTGAGGTTGAATACATATAACCAGCACGAAACCACAGGTAATGACTTCTCGTTGATTCCCTCGCGCCGGTATCCAGTTTATTTTTTAAAAGTGGGGAGGCAAAATAATCCATGTAGAGACCAAAACCACCATCGGTATAGTCAGAGTTTCTGAGTTTTGTTGCTGAATAATGGGCATATATGCGCAGCTTCTCACTGAACCTGTAATAAAGATCTATTTCGGGCCATATCTCCTGTCTCGTAATACTGGAATCCTGGGCAACCAGATGCAGGGAACATATTAATAACAGAGTTAAATAAACAAGGTTTTTCAAATCTTCTTATTGTTAATTATCCAAAGTCCATATTGAATAACTATTTTTTCAAACCATGTACGATACCACATGCATATTTTGCTCAATAAGAAACTTTTGCTGTATCAAGAAAATATGGCCCTACGGAATCAATCTTCATGGTCAGCGATCTGTTTTTGCTTTTCAAAACATTCTCATTGTAATCGTCTATTGTGGCTTCGGCATAGTTGGTGGAAAGCTTTCCACCGTGACTGTCCCATAAATATAGTAACCGGGGATTTCGTAAAACTTTGTCCCTTAAATAATCAAGTATTCCATGCAGGAATTCGGATTTATCTGTGTTTCTGTTTTTTACAGATTCATCATATTGAAGCAATATATTCTCATAAAATCCAAACAGATAATTTGCAAAAGCCCTTTCCCTTAAAAGATATTCTGCACGTTTTTTTTCAGTGATGGGCATGAGCGATAAATGAATTTCTTTTTGAACCAGATCATAACTCTCCGGCATGGTACACAAATGAATTAAATCTGAATGATCCATCCCTGCAACAGAGATGTCATAAAATGTTTTATAGGTATTGTCAATGGCCTGCTGCGTAACGGTATCCCGGTAACTTTTTATGGAGAAATAAGCACTGGAGAATGATACAACCAGGGCAAATATGGAAAAGAAATTATTCTTTAAGAATTGAATGATATGCTGACGTGGTTTCATGTTTGACGGAGCCATCGTTTTTCAAATAATGATGATTTCAGAATGTCCGGATCTTTCAGCCATAGCCATCCTTTCCTGGCATGATTTATAGCACGGTTATTTTTCGGTATGTTTTGAGAGCAAATCATTCATGGGAATTGAAAAAAATACCTGTCTGAGTTTTTGCTCGCCCAAATATCTCCGCAATACAAAAATCACATTGAACCAAAACACGGCAATGCTGACAACAGTCACATTTGCCCATACATGGTAAACATCACGATGCTGGAAACCCTGACTGATAGCAGAACCGAAACCTCCATATTCATGTCTTGTCTCAAAGGCTTTCTCCAGCATCAATAAAATAAATACAGCGATGATGTTAAACAAAGTGCGAAAAAATATAAAATATACTGCCGGATGTTTGCGGGTCCAGTTCGCCAATGGAATGAGATCAATAACCAATACTACTTTGGCCAGGATCAGTGCACCGATGATCGCCTTGGATATCCCGGAAAACTCAACCTTGTATTCGGTCAGTATCATTGTTTTTAAAAACATCAGTAATCCTAACCAGATGGCGAAATAAATGGTGGCAAGGGCAACCGTTTTTATTTCTTTCAATAATTTTTGTTTGAATGATTTCGGTTCTGTACTCATCGTAATGATATTTTATTTGCTAAGTATTCCAGGTTTTAAATTCATTGAATTTGGCGCGCGGCCCTGCGAATACCCGCGTAGGCGTAGCAAATTCCGAATACATACACTGTTATGCTGAGTCCCTGTATAATAAGCCATACATTTTTTCCTGCCTGAACCGGCTGGAAATAAAAATTCGGCCAGAAATAATTACAAACTGCATAACCTACACCCGCAGTAATCAGTTCCGCGATGAGCCCGTATGCGCACAGGATCGGAGCAATGCGTTCGTTTTTGGTAATATTGGTCAAAGATCCCTGCCTGCTTAAAGATGTATAGCATAGTCCAATGGCCATCATGCCCAGTCCCCCGGCTTTCAGGACCGACTCGGCAAGAACTCCGGGACAGCCCCACCATAAAGTCATATTCTTCAGAAATACAGGACCTACATCCCCGGCGAGGGCACCGCGGATATAATGCAGGATAGGAATATACCCGGTAAAGAAACCGGTAACGAAAAGACCAAGGCCCCATGGAATATATTTCCAACCGAGCTTTGTGTACGTTATTGCCGGATCACCGCCGATCGATCCGGCAGCGGAGGGCATACTCAAATTTGTTTCCATAATAATTCTGTTTAGTTATTTATACAAAGTCAAAATGCTTTTCTGATTTCTGTTTTTGAAATTTCTTTCTCTATTTTTTTCTTTTGTTTTAATTCATCACGCACCGGGATAGCCGTGCCAGGGCAGGAAATGAATTTTTTATCGCTCATCTTAGAGGCGGAATGCCAGCAGCATGGTGCAATAAAAAATCCTATGACTGCAAGTGCAAGAAGACCAGCCATTATCTTTTCATGTAATTCCATCTATTTGATATTAATGATTCCAAATTGGCCATCATCTTAGTATTCAGCGCCAAAGTCAACCAGATTTGGTTTCGCTTGTGCCTTCACCACTCCATTGTGAATTACGAAAATCAAAAAACATAAAATGAAGCCAGGCTGGAATTTATATTTCAATGGTTTTCTTTTAAGAAAATGATAGGATCAGCAATCAAAAACCAGACTGACAAAAATTACTTCACCAGTTCGACTTCGCTTGGACGCCAGCTCCTGTCGAAAAATGGTTCGAGCGGGCTATAGAGGCGCAGGCATACGAAATAACCTTTTCCTGGCATGCTCTGTATCCAATTGCCATCTTTCACGTTGGCCGGAATTTTCGGACCAATATAGATTGTCGTGGAGCCATCAGCGTTAGCTTCTGCTGCAGGTCGCGGATAACTCAGACTGCCCACCTTGGGACCAGGCTGACCGGTCTGTAACATCGACCTGGTCTGGTTATCATACAGGATGACCGACCAGAAGTTTTTTTGAGGAATGCCCGCGCGGTAAATTTATTTTGTATGTTTTTGCTCCATCGAAATAATTCTTATCGGCATCCTTTGTAGCCAGCAGGTACTGGGAACCTACGCCCGGAATCCGCATACACATGGCAGGCGTGATGCCGGTATATCCCATAAAGAAAGTGGTCCGCGCATTGACCGTACGGGCTCCGGTGGCAGGATAAGGTTTAATGCCTTCTTTTGTAACCATCGGAGGTGGTGTCTCAAATTCGAAGCCGCCAACAAACAACATATTGGTCCAGGATGAGCCGGGATAGTATGCATATCCTTCAGACTCGCGGGGACTCAGGTTCAGCATACGAGCTGTGGCAGTGCCTACGGCTGCAGCATCCGTGAGGATTTTCTTCATTCGTGCATCCGGTGCAAATGGTTTGCCTTTCACAATTCCAATGGAAGCTATTTGTCCCATCAACTCCGGATCCAGCACCTCGGCCGGCTCTTCTTGCACGAGTGCGTTGAGTTTTTCATAGAAAGTATAATCATTCGGCGGAATGGTGTTGAATGATTTTCCGGTGGCCTCGATAAATTTGGTTTCCGGAACAGGAGGTGTCGGTGCGAGCTTTACATTTCCTTCAAGTGCCATACCAATGCTGGTGCCGGAACCACCAATGGTGTATGGGTAAAGCTTCAATGTTTGTTTCACCTGGGCGGCGGTCGGCTTAGGATCATTATTGACCATAAAAGACCGTCCAAAATAAAGTGCACGAACGGTTTTCGAACGCCCGATATAAAATCCGCCTTCTGGCAGCGGGCCATTATAACCCGGAGGCAGAATTAAATATTTACCACCTGCACCACGGTCAGGTCCGGGGTTGCCCGCATCAGTAATCCACCGGAACCACATATCATCCACGGTACCCAGCGATAATGGCGGAACTTCCAGCACCATCGGCCCTTTGCTCAGGTCGATGATAGTCATGTAGTAGATAACATCTGCATTGGCAGTAAGGAAAAGTGACTTTGAATCCATCAGGTCAGAAAAAATGACAAAACTGTTGTCTTCTGCTCCGATACCATGGAAACCTTCTCCCAGGCAATAAGTCGAAGCGCCCTGGAATGTGTTCAGGAAAACATTCTGGGCATGAAGAAAGTCCAGGTTGTCATAAAGTTTTTGTGTCGTGGCAGCGCTGGGTGCACCATCTTTAAAGTCAAGTGTGCCAAGCGAAGTCACGACCTTATCCGAAATCGTGATGGATGGTGGAATCGTTTGTGCCTGTAGAACCGAAAAGGCTAACAGGAAATAAAATGCGAAAAAGCTGATTCTTGGTTTCATGTTATTTTATTTTGAACGTTTAGACTTAAAACTTTATGGCCAGGTTAAGGCCTACTGATTCTCCCTGAAAGCGATCCCTGGCGGCAAACTCATAGAAATAATGAAAATTTAAAGATGCATTCCATTTCACCTGGGTAAGACCCAACTGTCCACCTACCGCCTGCACCTGGTCTCTTTTGGGGGGTTTTATTGCATCCTCACCTGAATCATCCGAAATCTGCCAGGTGCTATATCCTGTCAGTCCAACTTCGAGCAGCAGAACCTGATCTTTTTGTAATGGCAGATATTGGCTAACGCCCCAATTCAGGGATAGGTTCTGGCCCGGTTTCAGATCGAAATCTTTTTTCTGACCATGCATTTCATAGGTCAAAGCAGTGGTCACATCCATCCGCTGGTCGGTCCATGGATACCAGGAAGCAGCACCCTGCAATTGATTCGTCCAGAATCCCAGACCGATATTGTCAGACGATTCAACATTTTTGGGACCGATGACCGGAACATTATAGGTTTCCACTTCGTATTTACCAATGGGAGCGTAGAAGCCATAACCAAGAGCAAAATTCCAGTGCGGACTGGTCCAGCCCAACCATAGAGGTTGAACAAAAAGATCCCCTGAACTGAATTGTGATTGATTGGCACTGCGTCCCGATCCGGTCAGACTTGCCAATGAACCGCCGACACTTGTATTTGAAAAAGAGGGCGAGATAAAGGCCCCGTAATTCGCACCCAGGATCTTCCATTTTGAGATCCAGATAAATGTGGGTGCCAGTACATACACATCTACATTTACTTTTGCGTTCAGGGTTACAGTTTGACCTGTCCTGGAATGGATCGTGACGTCACTGATTTGATTTCCATCTGCATCATTCAGACGTTTGGAATAGTATCCATAATTGTAGAGTACCCCATAAAAACCAGGTGCAGGCATACTGAAATCGCGGATGCTCAAAACACCGGCGGCATAGTGACCGATCTCCTGCTGGGCTGTTGTTACAATTGGATATACAAAGAAGTAAGTAAAAAACAGGAAGGCGGAAGTCACACTCCAGTTTAATTTAATCCTCAAAGCAGTTCGATTTTTCATAACCGAAGGTTCTTTTTCAGTTTATATCGTTACCATTCCCTTTTTTCCGAATTCAATATTTCCCTGAGCTCCTTTTCCAATTCATGGCTCAAATGCATAAATTCGGTTTCAAAGGGATTAGTTTTCAAAGCGTCGGTTCTCAGTTGTTCAAGTGTCAACTGGCTGGTCAGGTAATCATCACAAAGGATCCTGAACTCTTCATCCTTATCATATAAGTCAATAATTTTGACACTGTGGTCGGGGAATTTTGCCAAAACATGCTCGAGTGCATTCGTCATAAAGATTGAATCCTGCACGATATTATCTTCTTTACAAAGCCCAGATAAGTGTTTCACGGTGATTTAACGGTGACGCGGTAGCTCATGTATTTTTCGTAAATTGATTTTCCAACATGACGCAAACCTTAACCTATGGCATCAGGTGAAAATTTTCCTGAAGAGAGCATCCGGGAACAGCTGAATCGTATCCTTGTCAGCCCGGGATTCAGAAATTCCAGTGTCTTAGCCGGTTTTTTGGAATTTGTGACCAATGAAACGCTCAAAAAAAATGTTCAGTCAATCAAGGAATACACCATTGGCGTTCACGTTTTAATGCGCAACAGCGATTTCAATCCACAGCTCGATTCCATCGTACGAATCAATGCCGGCAGGCTGCGCCGGGCCCTGAATGAATATTATAATACCGTCGGACGGAAAGATGAGATCCGGATTGAAATCCCAAAGGGTAGTTATGTTCCCGTATTTCAGCCCCAATATGTAATTGAACAGGTTGAGATAAAAGATAAAATAAAACTAACCCGGAACAGACCGGTGGTGGCTGTTCTGCCATTCAGAAATATCAGCAGGGATTCTTCACGCGATTATTTTGCAGATGGACTGGGTGAGCAATTGAGCACGGATCTCAGCCGGTTCCAAAACCTGGCGGTTATTTCTTATCATTCTGCACGACATGCCGGCGGAAAAACGACAGACATCAAAGAAGCTGCTGTGATGCTGGGCGCAAAATATATCCTCACAGGAAGTATCCAACATGACACGAAACATTTGCATATCGGTGTACAGCTTCTGTTAGGCGATACAGGTGAACACCTGTGGGCAAATTCATTTGAACGGAATAATACGGCATCCGGTCTTTTCGAAATTCAGCATGAAATTGTGCGGAACATTTTAACCGCCATCGGAGGTTATTATGGTGCCATCACCCGGGACATCATGAAGGTTCCGCTGAGCAGTCAGCCCAATAGTATGGAAATATATGATGCCGTGTTTTGGTATTATCATTACCAGAAAGTGTTCACCACTGAAGTATATGAAAAAGCCATTCTTTCATTACAGGCGGCTGTAAAAGAAGATCCTCAATATGCATTGGCCTGGGCCATGCTGGGAGAACTGTACCTGGATGACAAAGCAATGGAATTTCAGAAAGTAGAAAATCCGATCGAAGAAGGTCTGAAATGTGCCAGGCTGTGCCGTCAGTATTGATCCCAACTGTCAGCATGGTTATATGGCCCTGGCCTGGATCTACCTGTTTCATCATAACAGACAGGCCAGTCTGAAGTCTGCCGATCAGGCCATGGCCATCAACCCCAATTCAGCAGATGTTGTCGGTGCCATGGGATTTGTTTATGTCTGTGCCGGAGAATTTGAGAAAGGATTCGAATTACTGAATGACTCCCTTCAACATAACCCATTTTCTCCCTGGTGGTATATCATCGGGTTTGTGTTCTATTTTTTGCACAAAAAAGAATATGAAAATGCATTGCTCTGGGTTGATCGGGTCAACAGGCCGGATTTGTTCTGGGATCCGATGATGAAAGCATGTGCCCTGGGACATCTGAGTCGCAAGGTTGAAGCAATCAAACAGCTGGATTTGCTGAATCGACTTCTTCCGGATGCCGGAACTCAGGTAAAGATTATCTGCGAATCTTTTTTATTGTCTCTTGATTTAAATAATGAAATCCTGGATGGATTGAGAAAAGCAGGGCTCTCTGTTGTGGATCAAACCCAGGGCCAGGAGGTCGAAATTAAAAATTAATCGTTTTCAGAATATTGCCAGATAAAAAATAAAGTGTCAACAACATTTCAAATTTTAAAACATCAAAAACGACAGCGCATATGAAAAAGGCTAAAAAAATATTGGTGATCACAGGTGATGCCGGTGAAAGCTTCGAAATCCTCTTTGCTTCTCACCGCCTGCGTGAGGCCGGATACATTCCTGTGATCGCAGCTCCGGCCGTCAGAAGATTAAATCTGGTCATACACGATTTTGAACCGGGATGGGACACGTACGTTGAACGGAAGGGATACCTGGTTGAATCAGACATTGCATTCGCTGATGTGAATGTAGACGATTATGAAGCCTTGCTCATGCCGGGTGGCCGCGCACCGGAATACCTGCGAAATGATCCCACGGTCATCAGCATCGTTCAAAAGTTTTCGAAAGAGAATAAATACATTTTCGCTATTTGTCATGGTGTGCAGATCCTGGTCACTGCGGGTCTCGTCGATCATAAAAAAATTGCCTGTTATGAACATGTAAAGTTTGAAGTGGAAGCATGCGGAGGAATTTATGTAACCCCCCAGGAAGCTATTAAAGATGGCAGAATCATTACGGGCAAAACCTGGCAATCACATCCTGAGTTTTACAGGCTGGTTTTTAGCTGTCTGGAGAACAGTGGTGAAAAGACAGCGGATGCGGCGGAATTACTGGAACTGTCATGAATGTCTACAAACATTATAACCAGGAACAGTTAAATGACCAATATAATACGCGGCTGCAGGTACCTGACTATGCAGGTTATTTCGATCGCTGGGAAAGATTAAGCAGACAAACAGCAGAACAGAATACGATTGTGAAAGACATTTCTTTCGGAACCCATCCGGATGAGCGCCTGGATATTTTTCCTTCAAAAATTCATCATTCCAAAACACTGGTCTTTATACATGGCGGATACTGGCACCTGCTCGACAAGACCATGTTTCATTTCCTGGCAGGGCATTTCCTGAAGTATAACGTAACAACTGTTTTGATTAATTATCCCCTTGCCCCGCGGGTCATCCATAGATGACATAGTTGTCTCCTGCCGTAAAGCTTTACGATGGCTTTATGACAACATGATACGTTACAGCGGAGATCCGGCAGAACTCTATTTGATGGGACATAGCGCAGGCGGTCATCTGGCTTCTATGCTGCTGGTTGAAGAGGAGGCAAAATTCCTGCGGGCCGTGATCTCACTGAGTGGTTTATTCCGACTCGAGCCTGTGATGCTGTCATATCTGAATGATTCGATTGGTATGAATCGTGAAAATGCCATAAAAAATAGTCCTGTTTTTTTAAACCCGGCCAGTGATTGTCCCCTGTTGCTGGTTACGGGTACTGATGAATCAGATGAATTCAAAGCTCAAAGTGAAGAGCTCTACCACAGTTGGAAAAATAAATTCAGCGACATAGAAGTTTTAAAAGTTCCTCAAAAAAACCATTATTCCATTCTTGATGCAGTTGTTGAAAAGGATTCGTCTCTACTTACTGCCATTAACCGTTTGATGAATATTGATCCCGAAACCGTCTCAGTCAACTTCCTCTGAAATAGGGCAGTATTTGGAAACGCGCCCGGTGCTCACTGCGCGCCAGGCTTATCTCCGTGCCGAGCGTCGTTTTTCAAAACAGAAATAGATTGAAGCTATTCTCAATTAGAAAAATTGCATGATTAGTTTCTTTGATAAGGAATAAAGCCTTTATATCCCATCATTTTGCCAAGGCCTCCGAAAATCCTTGCCATCCATTTTTGAATCAGAATGGGTGGGCCGGCAACAAAGGCTTCACCATAATATCCGTCCAGTATCGTCATAAACTGCAGGAAACTCCTGGGCGTTGAGTCTTTCTTTACTTTTCCTTTTTCGGCCAGAGAATACCATGTCTCGAGAAAAAATTCAGAGCGTAGTGCAGGTCTCAACTCTACGGTCATTTCAGATGGCTCGTCACCAATAGTCCAGAATTTATGCATCTCATTCTTCTGGGCTGTGATCGATTGTCCCGCTGTAAGAATCTTTTCCTGTCCGTTACATTTAAATCCGACGGTTCCGCTGACAATGGTAAATGTTTCAGTTTGTATGGGGTGAAGATGTTCAGGCGGACCCTGGGCGCCGGCTTTGTTCCAAAGATGAACTTTTAGCAATTCTCCATTCGAATCTGCCGATGTAACAAGGAATTTAAGTTTGTCACCAATTACGGGATTTTCAATGATGTCATTTGTCTGTGCCATATAGTTTGTTTTTAATGTTGATACAAAGCTATAGGCCCAAATGACCGTCCGACTTAACCTAAGTTAATAAACGATCGGCGGTCATTTATTTTTCGCCAACCGGCTTCTCATCCGGCTCAGGGATTGTGGTTCAATGTTAAGATAGGTGGCTATATACTGAAGCGGTACCCGTTGCAAAATATGCGGTTTGTTTTTTAGCAGAGAAAGATATCGTTCTTCGGCTGTAAAAAGCTTTTCTTCTGAAAGTCTGACGACTAAAGCAGCTGCCGATCTGGGGCCTTTTATCGTGTACCACAATTCAAGTTTCGGCACTTCTCCTCGCAACATATTCCAGTGGTCTTTGGATATTTCAAGCAATTCACAATCTTCTAAAGCTTCCGAATTAAAAGTGCCAGAATTACCGGTATTAAAGCTTGCAAAATCGCAGAGCCACCAATCTTCAAATGAGAAAAACAGAATACTCTCTTTGCCGTCCTGATTCTTCACGAAAGTACGAGTGCAGCCTTTGTTAATATATGCTTTTGAATTACTGATGCGGCCGGCCCTGCTGTAATAGTCTCCTTTCTTTAATTCTTTATGTACAAAGTGAGAAAGTAAATATTCATATTCATTATCATCAAGCCCGAATGTTTTTTTGAATAACTCAGTAAACCGGGCGTCAATGGGATGCATGAAAGAGTTTGTTTCGTCTTTATACATTAAAAGCTACTCCATTTTGTTGAACCATTCGTAATAATTAGCTTCCTTTTTATTGTTACTACCAAAAAAGTCATACTTCACAACCTTATGAGGCATAAAAATTGAAGTCGTAAACTGTCCCCTAAGACGTCGCGATAACACCGCCTTCAAAAAATATCGTGACGCTAACTTTGAACCGTAAACATTTATCACCATTAAAAATGTGAACGATGAGCCAAAGAAAACTTATTCTCTCCATGCAAATAACCCTGGATGGTTATGTTGCCGGACCAAATGATGAAATGGATTGGTTAATTATCAGCGATGATGGGTGGACGGATTTGGATAAAGACCTGAATGCAGCAGATACTTATTTATTGGGAAGAAAAATGTACCCCGGTTATGCCGAATACTGGCAATCGGTACTACGTAATCCGGGCAGTGATCCCAGTCAATTGAAATTTGCAAAACTGGCCGAGAAAACACAGCATATCGTTTTTACAAAGGGCGATTTCAAGCCCGACTGGAAAAATACCCGGGTAGCCCACGATCTTCCCGCTGAAGTAGCGCGCCTGAAAAAAGAGAATGGAAAAAATATCCTCGCCTGGGGCGGCGCCAATTTTGCCACCAATCTTATCAAGCTTGGCCTGGTGGATGAATACCGGTTTGCATTGAACCCAACGATATTGACCAGGGGGAAAGCACTCTTCAATAATCTGGAACAACGGAAGAAACTGGTATTGATCGATTCGAAGCCTTTGAAGTCAGGTTTAGTCATTTTAAGGTACCAGGCAGACGCCTGGGGGCAAAAAGCAGAAGCCAGAGTCAAAAGCCTGGAGTCTGAAATTCATTAAGGTCGGGAAGATTGAAGTCCTTTCCATTGTATATGGAAAGGACTTTGGATCTTCGCCACAGGTTTGCTTCGCTTAAAAACAAAATATGAAAAATCTTATAGCGGCCATCAATATGACACTTGACGGGTTTTGCGATCATACAGAGATGACTGCAGATGAAGAAATCCATGAACATTTTAACGATGTATTGCGTAAGGCGGACACCCTTTTATATGGAAGGATAACTTATCAACTGATGGAAAGTTACTGGCCATCTCTTGTAAAAAATCCCAGCGGCAACAAACCCATGGATGATTTTGCAGTATTAATAGATAATATATCAAAGATTGTTTTCTCACGCACTCTTCAACATGTTGATTGGAAAAATACAAAATTGAAAAAGGAAGTCATAAAAGAAGAAATTTTAGAGCTTAAGCATTCCCGCGATGGCGGGAGTAGAGACATTTTAGTTGGAAGTCCAAGTTTAATTGTAGCCTTTGCGCAACTTGACCTGATTGATGAATACCAGCTTGTCGTTCATCCGGTTGTTTCAGGAAGCGGTTTACCATTATTTAAAAACATCAGAGATAGAATTAATCTTAAGCTTTTAAAAACAAAAACATTTGGTTGCGGTGCAGTAGCTCTTTACTATGAACCGGCAAAAAAGAGCTCATAGCTAAGACTCATTTGCCTTACGATATATAGTTCTCGCTTCTATTCATCTCTCATTGTTTCAAACTCTACAAATTGGGAAGCATTTATAAAGTCCCGGTTATGCATGGTGGAAATAGCACATGGCCTCAGGCCAACGCATCATACTTATTCTGCTAAAACTTTCTATTTTCTGGAACTTTAATGCAACTTACCGGTCTGATAATCAGGCGTGAACCATACCACAGGAAATAATCCGGCTGACAAACACCTGGTTGACCGGGTTTTACGTGGGGATACCCGCGCATTTGGGATTATTATAAAAAACACCGAAAACCTGGTGGCCCAGATCGTTTTCAAACTTATTCCCGTCGTTGAAGACCGAAAGGATCTGGCTCAGGATATTTATATGAAGGCATTTCATAACCTGGCAGGTTTTAAATTTCAATCCAAACTCTCCACCTGGATCGCCCAGATTGCCTATAATTCCTGTTTATCCTGGATAGAAAAGAAAAAATTAGTGTTGCCAGGTAATCTGCATGAGGACGAAGAAATGTACGAAGCAACGGATGCAAGGGTATATAATCATTCATCCGTTGAAAACAATTCAGAAAACAATCTTTCCCAAAAGGAACTGTCCGTCATTCTTCGCAAAGAAATTGAGGGACTACCGGCCATTTATCAAACGCTGATCACACTGTTCCATCATGAATCCATGACTTATGAGGAATTGTCTCAAATCACCGGATTGCCCGAAGGCACGGTAAAAAGTTCGCTGTTCCGCGCCAGGAAAATGTTGAAAGAAAATTTATTGTCTAAATACCAAAAGGAGGCATTATGAATAATATTCATCCTTCAGAAAAGGAAATACAGCAATACGCCCTTGATAAAATGGATTCCAATCCAGTGATTACAGCCCATATTGATTCATGTTCCCGATTGCCAGGCGGAGGTTTCAATTTATCAAATGTTATTTTCAGAAATAAAAGAACAGCCTTCGGCTTCATTTGATTTTGATGTGCAGGAACTCGTATTATCTAAATTGCCAAAAACCCATACACGCTTATCTACTGATGATATCATCGCTGGTTTCCTGGTGATTTTTACCTGTTCCTGCATAGGTATTCCGGTTTATATATTCCGAAAGATCATACTGAATAGTTTTACAGATATCCCGCCCTTTTTCATTTATTCCATCATCATCGGTACGACCGCGATCCTCATCATAAAAATTCTATCCTTATATAAAAAATTTCTTAAACAAATGCATCTTTTAAATATTAATTGATTCCGGGAACAATTTATAAACATACCGGTCTAATCACTAATCAACGAAATCAAAATGAAAAAAATAAGTTTAACAGTTGTTGTTTCTCTGCTGGCCATGGTTACGCAGGCGCAGGATCATCAGAATTTTGACCCTTTCAAAGACAGGGATTTTCTGTTTGATGCTTTACATATCGGCACCATGCTGATTGCCATTTACCTGATAGCATCCTTTATCCTTCAAATTTTTAAGGCTGGTATGACCGCCCGGATCAAAAACAGGATGCTGGATAAAGGCACAGAGGAAAACATTGTCAGGGAACTTTTGCAACCCGACAAAAAAGAAAACAAAAATTACATCCTGCAGTGGTTTTTTATTATGGTTGCCATTGGCGTCGCTTTCTTGCTACTTATGCTCACCAGTCCCTTTGGTCTGCACTCACTGGCGATCATTGCATTTAGTATTGCAGCGGGGTTTGGGGCGTATTACTACTTTACGAGGCAGAATAGTTGACGGTTGACAGTTGACAGTTGACGGCTTCGCCCGCCGCAGCTTTAGCGAAGGCGGAGTTGACGGAAAAAACATAAAAATTTAGAATGAAACTGATTTTTTTTCTGATTGCTTTTTTGCTGATATCCATTCGTTACTATTTCTCCTGGACCGGTAAGGACAGGGAAAGAAGGGGCCTGTCTGAAAGTAATATGGTTATCAAATCAGATAACTTTTACGAAGAAATAAATTACCTGGGAAAATTTCAATTATCGGATGATGAATCCAGTTTCAAATCCATTTCTCCCGGAGGATATTTTAAATTCCGCCTGAATGATGTAAAAGTAAAAGCGCAGAGTGATATGAGAGGAGAAATTGAGTATACAATTTTTGACGGGAAAAATGATCTGACGTTAAACAATGAGGGAAAAATATTAGTGAGGAAAGCCATCAAAGAAATGATTTACTGGGGTTATGATGCAGAGGGGAGGATGGAACGTGTTTATCAGAAAGGAGGAAGTGAGGCTTTACTAAGAGAAATTGATAGCGTGAAAGGAGATCAGGTCAGGATCCTCTATTTGAAACGGCTTTTTTTAATCGATTCGCTTCCATCTGAAACAAAAGAACTTATTGTGAGAAAAGTTAAATCGCTGAATTCGGATATGGATAAAACCCAGTTTTTAAATCAGATTAAAACTTCCCAGTTTAACGATCCGTCCATTGCTGCTGCTTGTTTTGACATCATCAAAGGAATGGGTTCTGATATGGATAAAATGAATGCTTTAAATCATATCATTGATCAGGATTCGCTTAGTGCGGAAAATATTGTCTATATTTTAAATCTGGGTAATAGCATGGGGTCCGATATGGATAAATCCAATCTTTACGGAAAACTGATCGATAAAGGTCTGATCAAAGATTCACTTTTTGACAGCCTGACTGTTCTTATTTCCAAAATGGGTTCTGATATGGATAAGGTAAACCTCTTTAATAAAATGCTTGGAATAAATCCAATCACAGAAAATCAATGGATCATCCTGATCAGCCAATCAGAATCTCTGGGTTCCGATATGGACAAAGCAAATATGCTTTCAGCATTCGCGAAGAAAATGCCAAAGACAGATCCGGTTAAAGCAGCCTATGTGAAAGCGGCTAAAACGATTGGTAACGATAATGATTATGGCAGGGTTATGCGGGCGCTGGAATAGACTAAAACAACCACCATTCTACCCGAAAGCCAATATATTGTCCAATTTTTTTGGGCCCGGTATTGCTCAAATAGGGCGAGTATACATTTTCGGATGCAAAATCATTATACCTGGCAATGGAGTAAATGAGCCTTATTTGCGGACGTGCCCATGGATCGGCTTTCCCTGTCGGAACCAGTGTAGGCACTATGGATAATTTCATCATGGTTGCAGATGGCTGGTCTCCGTCCTTGCGATTTGCATAATGCAATTCTGTAAGGAGATGAAACCGCTTTGTTATATACCAGAAGTTTCGCACGCCAAACGCATATTCCGTCTTTCGATTGAATATTTCACGACCAAAAAAATCAGGCGCTTTATTCAGACTATCCGAACCGCCATGACTTTTAGTGTAAATACCATAGGCATTTAAACTGTATTTTGGAGTGAGATTTAACATCAGCTGATCAACGAGGGCTATAGAGTAAGCATTGTTGTATTTTTTTGTATTGAGATCGGGTCCGCCATAGGTTAACCAGGTTTTTGAATTTCCACCATCGCCTCCGTTCGCAATACCATTCCCGTAACGGAAGGAAGCCTGGTTAGACGAACCTCCGATCGGCGTATTTAATAAAATGACGTGTTGAATGCCCGCAGCCCATCCACCTTCTGCCGGATAGTTGTACGCTGTGGCCGTGTCTCCGGGAGTCGCATTTGCCAGATGATGATATTCTGCCAGCAGTTTAATGGTCTGTTTATTATTATCAAATGGAATAATATGCTCAGCAACCAGCAGGCTTCGGCTGCGCAAACCGGGACGTGGCGTTCCATCAACAATTTCTAAATAGAAATATGGCGGAACAGAGCTTGACGTGTCTACGGCACCCGGAAATAAAACAGCAAACGTTGTTTTATTGTATGTAATGCCAATTCCCTGGGTACTGTGATCATCGAAATAAAAGTAGTCGGCGATATGTACATCATAATTGCGAAAATATTTTGCCCCTACCCATACACTCCATTTTGTACCGCCGATATTTAAAGCCTCCGCATATAATTCAGGTAGCGCCAGTGTAATCCCGCCATATTGACTACTGCTGTTTACATTGCCGATCAGTTGTCCTTTGCCGCTGTAAAGGGCCATTCTGGCCTGCACATTGATCTTTGTTGTATCGCCTTGTATTTCGGGTTTAAAATGCAATGCTGCCATTAATTCCACATAATCGGCTTCCTCCATTCTCCCGCCTATGGAACCCATTCCGTTCAGATTGAGTGAACGACCTATATTTCCTGTATTACCCAGCGCTACTCCGGCACCCACACGACCATAGGATCCAAAAGAAAAATTCTTATTGGTAACTGTTTGAGAATATGCAACATCGAACAAAGATGATAACAGGATTAAACATAAAATCAAATGAAGTTCTTTCTTCATACGGAATGGGTGAATATTTATGAGTTAGAATGAAGTCTTAATTTTTCATCTGATATGCGACGCAGTTTATATTGGTTAGTAGAATACATGTTGTTTCTAAAGATAAAAAACAAAAGGCAGTTAAATTATAATCAACAGTCCTGCATAATCGGGGTTGCCCAAAGTGAAACTTCCCGGTCCGGTTGATTTCCGGGAATTAGTGGTATATGAAAACAGTGAGCAGGTTTGGAATCCCGCTGGAAATAGTTGAAAATTGGAATATGTTTCATTTAAAAATCTTAATTTCAGATACTATTTGCTCAGTTTAGTTCTTACTTCGGTTTTTAAAATCGTATCTCCTGAGAACACCTTTATAAAGACTGAATAAATCTCTAAGAATTTGCTTTCGGGTATTTAAAGTAGCTACTCACTCAGAATCCCACCTTTTGAAAATATTATAATGGTGTAAGATGGTCATCCTCTCTATGATAACTATCATCAATATTGCTATGCAGATTCAGGATCGTCATATTCTTACGACTGTATCCAGGTAAACTGCGGAAAATCATTATAATAACCTTTAAATCTATCAACTTATGAAACAGTTATTCCTGGTTATTTTTATAATTGCCTCAGCACTAAGTTGTACAAAGCCAGTAGATTTTCCGGTGTTCAAACATAATCCTACCAGAAAAATCGAATACACCGCCAATTATGCCGGTATTTCATCAAGTTTTACATTTTTTTTATTTAGTGCTCAGTTTCCGGCATTTAATTCAGCCCAGGGCACTCTGATTTCCTGGGGATTGACAATGAATCGAAAAATTAATGGTACACTAACCATTTCAAATTCCCTGAGTGTAACAAATGATAGTTCGATTGCTATAGATCGTTACACACTGTTGGAAATAGGAGATACGACCATTGAATTGCCTAATCAAATTGTTAATTCGATACCTCACTCATTACCTCCAAATCAAACATTGGACGTACCCATCCATGTCAATGTCGATGATGAAATAAATTCCACCAATCTGACACCGGTTATAGGATCAGCAACAGATATCGTAACATGGAATTTTACCGATGTAGTTGACGCGTACAAACCTTATTGTACGAACTCATACATCCTAACGGATACTATAGCCATAACATTGACTTATAACTATATACGCTAATGTAATTCATTACACAGAGGGAAATCTATTTGACGTTTGCCTTTAACGACTGACTTAATTCCTTAATTACAGCAGCTTTATCCTTTTTGATTTTTTTGCCAAGTTCCTTTCGTGGACAGTTTCTATTATACTTTGCACCCCAATCCATAATCTCAATGACAATGGGTAATAAATCAACCCCTTTTTGAGTAAGGCTATAAACAAATTTTGATTTATTTGCAGGAGATACTTCTTTTACGACTATATTTTCTGTTTCAAGGACGGTTAACCTATTGACAAGAATATTTGAAGCAATCTTTTCTTCGGAAGTCAAAAACTCACTGTACGACACTTTGCCTCTCAACATTATATCCCTGATTATCAAAAGCGACCATTTGTCACCAAAAACTTCAAGTGAACAACTTATTGGGCAATCTGACCTTTTTTTATCCATAAAAAAATAATGTTGTTGCGATTTGCAATATCTTTTTACCTTTGTACTTGCAATTTGCAACAACAAATGTAAATACAAAAAATTTAATAAAATGGATACTCAAGCAACAACAAGACAACTTCTTGAAACTTATTATAAAGGCTTTGCAGTAAAAGCAAATTGGGAAAGTGTAATTGCAGACGATTTTGAGTATGTTGGCGGTGATATGAACAACGTCAAGCCAGTTGTTGGCAGGCAAGCATATATTGAAATCATTAAGCGATTTTCACAACGCTTTGAAGCAATGAGAGTGAAACAAATGATAGTTGAAGGTGACAAAGCAAGTGTTATTGGTAACTATGACTTTCAATTCCCAAACGGATTTAAAATAAATGGCAATGTTTCTGAAAACTGGACTGTAAAAAACGGCAGACTGCAATCACTAACTCTTTACTTTGACACATTGACTTTTATGACAAACTTGAAACCATAAAACCCAATTTTATCGGAATATTTTATGGGTGATTTAAGGACAGTTTCGGAGATATTCATTGATAATAAAATAGTTACGCTGGTATCGGCTTAATCATCAGAGTCAAAATGGGATTGGATTTCTGAAATAATTAAACCCTGCTTATTAAAGCAGGGTTTAATTATTGGTGAATGATTCCCTCATATAAATGAATAACTTTAAAAGACAAATGATAACCCGATCCAATGCCCCAAACCCGCCAGCTTGCAGCCATCATGTTCACCGATATAGTCGGTTACACGGCTTTGATGGGCAGAGACGAACAAAAGGCATTTGACCTGCTCAAAAAAAACAGGGAATTACAAAAACCCATCATTGAAAAATTTAACGGCAGGTGGATAAAAGAATTGGGAGATGGCGTGATGGCCAGTTTTAATGCAGTATCTGATGCCGTAGCCGCGGGTATTGAAATTCAGGAGGCATGCAACAGGGCGAAAGATTTTCAATTACGAATAGGCATTCATCTCGGGGAAGTGGTTTTTGAGAATGAAGATGTTTTTGGCGACGGGGTTAATATTGCTTCCCGGATTCAGGCCATTGCAAACCCGGGCAGCATCTATATTTCCGAATCCGTCTATAAAAGCATTTCCAATAAAAAAGACTTTCAGGTAAAATATGTTAAAGAGGAAAAACTTAAGAATGTAACAGAAAAAGTAAAAATATTCCAGGTCATCTCAGATGGAATCATCGTCACACATCCTCCTAAAATTGGTCTTAAAACAAAACCCAAACCAAAATTCATTTTTATTTTCGGAGTGCTGATTGCTCTTTTGACTGGAGGATATTTTCTCAATCGAATTTATAACGCACGGCACAGCTATCAAAATGCGAACAGGGGAAGGGCTGAATCCATTGGAAAATCGATCGCCGTGCTGCCATTTGAAAATATGAGTGCAGATTCTTCGCAGGAATATTTCAGTGACGGCATGACGGAATCTATTATCACCGACCTTGCCCAGATACCCGGCCTCCTCGTGATTGCCAGAAATAGTGTCTTTCAATACAAAGGGCAAGCCGTGGATCCTGTTGAAGTTGGCAATCAACTCAATGTACATTACATCTTACGGGGAAGGGTGCAACATTCGGGAGATATTCTTCGTATCACCGTTCAACTGATCGAAACAGGAAAAGGTTTTAATATATGGGGAAATAAATTTGACAGCAGGCTGAAAAATGTTTTCATGATCCAGGATGATATTTCTAAAAATATCATTCAGGCACTGAAAATAGCAATCGCAAAGGAAGACTCCATATTGAAGCCGCCTACACAGAATCTGGAAGCGTACGATTACTATCTACGCGGTTATTACTATTTCAGAATGAAAAGTGGCACTGAAAGAAATCTGGTTGACAGTTCAGTTGCGATGTTTGAAAAAGCTGTTTCACTTGACCCCGATTTTGCGCTGGCGTATGCAGCACTGGCCAAGGCCTACGTGTACATTTTTTTTGCTTTTAATGCAGATCCAAAATGGGAAACAAAGGGTTATATCGCTGTAGAAAAAGCACTTAGTCTTGATCCGGGGCTGGCTGATGCCTATGTAGCGAAAGGGAGTCTCACGTGGACATTATCAAATGGATTTCCACACGAAAAAGCAATCAATGAATATAAACACGCCATCGCGCTCAATCCAAATCTTGCCGAGGCTCATGAAGCTCTGGCTGCCGTCTATTTTCATATCGGATTGCTTGATGAAGCACTCCGGGAATTTCGAATTGCTTTAACCATTGATCCCGTCAGCCGGTTTTCGCGACCGAGGGTAGCGCGGATTCACTGGTACCAGCAAAAATATGATTCGGCACTGAACGAATTTTCAGACTTCAGTCAGACTGACTGGGCGAAAGAAAAGGCAATTGTACAATGGTATCTGGGTCAGACAAATGAGGCGTTTAAAACACTTGACCAGGCATCAGGCTTAAAAAATAAATCATCCACCCAGCAGGCAGACCTGGCTGCAACATATGCAGTGTTGCTGGCGGGCGTTGGAAGAAAAAAAGAAGCTGAGGAACAAATTCAAATCGCCATTCAGTTTGGACACGGAATTTCTCATTTTCATCATGCTGAGCACCTGATTGCTTCTGCATATGCATTGATGGGGAATTCAAAGGCCGCTGTGGAATGGCTTAGGAAAGCTGCAGAAGATGGTTTCCCTTGTTATCCCCTGTTCAATAAGGATCCAAATCTTAAGAATATCAGAAATGATCCGGCATTTATTTCTTTCATGCAGAAATTAAAAAAACAGTGGGAATCTTACAAGTCCAGTTTGTAACAGGTCCATGTCCATGGCAACCGGAACACGCGCAACGGATTTTATTTTATGAAAGACACAGCGTCAAAGATTGGCTATGAATTAGGATTTACTGATCCTGATTATTTTTCACGGCTTTTTAAACAACATAGGGGCAAAAGCATTAGCCGGTTCGTTAGCTATATTCAGGATTTGTCCAGTCAAAAGTAGAATTAGTCAGAGGGAAATGATTTTTATTTTCCGACTTTGCCGTCAGAAAATAAAACCAAATCATAAAAAATGAAACCACTAAAAGAAATTAATATAAAACGAACCTTCACTTATATCCTTGTCACAATCGCTGTAATCGCCCTGTATTTTGGCCTTGTACATTTGATACTGATCGCGGCTAACGTTTCAAAGTCAGCGCCTTCAACGGTTTACGGCCTTACTTCAAAGCGACAATTTGCACTTGTTGCGTTAGGACTTGGGTTGCTTAGTCTCATTTTCGGTTGGCGGACTTTTCGTAAATCCGCCAGTCATACCAGCGTCCTTAACGGGAAAAGCTGGCCTATTGCAGCAATCGTTACCGGGCTGATGGCTGTGATAGGCAGCGTAATAAATTTAGCAACCGCAAATGGTGGTCCCGGCAGTGGCAATGGTGTACTTGGTAGTGCCCAGGCTCTGGTACTTGGGCTGACAGGTATGCTTCTCGGTGGATTGGCTATAGTTCGTTTCAGACGAAAAAATCTTAGCTCATAAAAAAGGAATGTTCAAGTATTAGAAAAAGTGAGTCGTAGGACGACATATCAAAAATTCATAGAGCAAAGCCAAAAGCGTTCAAGGTGAATCGTATAGAAATACGAAAACAACGTTAGCGGTCATGCTTGACAACGACTTTTCAAAGAAATAATGAGTTCGAAAAAGAGCTATACGACAGATTTCGTTACATCTAAAGATGGAACAAAAATCGGTTACAGACAACTTGGTAGCGGTGCAGGACTTTTACTTGTACACGGCGGAATGATGAGTTCACAGAATTTTATGAAACTCGGCGAACTTTTGTCAAGCAAGTTCACGGTCTATATTCCAGACAGGCGAGGACGTGGCTTAAGCGGTGCTCACGGTGACAATTACTGTCTTTTAGCTGAAAGCGACGATTTACTGGCAATTATCAAAAAAACAAAAGCAGAAAATATCTTCGGGCTTAGTTCAGGTGCAATCGTTGTACTGCAAACTGCTCTTGTAGAACCTTGTGTTAAAAAGATTGCCCTCTATGAACCACCTATTCCTGTTAATGGAACAGAACCTGCTGCCTGGGTTGGTGGCTATGAACATGCAATGGCTGAAGGAAATTTAGGAAAGGCAATGATAAGCATTGTTAAAGGGACAGGTGATAACTCATTGCTTGGTAAGCTGCCTGGTTTCATGACCATTCCTTTTATGAATTTTGCGATTAAAGCAGATGCAAAAGACAAAGAGGGAAACGGTAAAAATGAAGTGTCATTAAAAACATTAATATCAACCATGCACTTCGACCCCAAACTTGTAAGCCAATCAGATGATATCATAACCAAATGCAAAAACCTCAGAGCGGATGTATTGCTTCTGGGTGGACAAAAAAGCCAGCAGTATTTAAAAGCCGCACTTGACGCATTAAGTTTCGCTTTACCAAAATTAAAACGCGTAGAACTTAAAGGGGTTGGACATTTAGCCGCTGATAATGGAGGTAATCCGAAGGTTGTTGCAAAAGAGCTCTGTAATTTTTTCGGTTCTAACAATTAAAAGCACGAACCGCTAACAAGAGTATTGCCAATAGTGGGGCTGGACGTTGGAGTGTTGATATTTGTTGTCACAATCCGCTTGGAAATTGCCTGGAAATAAAAAAGCACTTATAGATATTACTCCATAAGTGCTTAATTTTCAGCTCCCCCTGCTGGATCCCGCACCAGCGGGACGACCCTCTGATTAATCCCGTACGTACGGGACTCTAACCAGCTGAGCCAATTTCCCTACAGGAATAAAATGTGGATCGCAAAGCAATTCAATCAATTTCCGGCTCCTTTGCTTTTTAATAAATCGCTCGATGATTAAAGTCCGGGATTCTGACATCCCGCATTCAAAGAGCGCTTTCATTAACCATGGCCGATGTTTCGATGTAAAAGTATTGTGAGGATTCGTATTATGTTCAATCAGTCTACGTTTCGGATCATTTGTGTACCCGACATAATACAAATTGGCGCTATCAGAATAAATAATATAGATGAAGTACATAAAAAAAGGCTCTGATTACTCAGAACCTTTTTTGCTCCCCCTGCTGGACTTGAACCAGCGACCCTCTGATTAACAGTCAGATGCTCTAACCAGCTGAGCTAAAGGGGAATCTCTTTTCGGTTTCCTGAAGACCCTCTGATTAATCCCGTACGTACGGGACTCTAACCAGCTGAGCTAAAGGGGAATCTCTTTTCGGTTTCCTGAAGACCCTCTGATTAATCCCGTACGTACGGGACTCTAACCAGCTGAGCTAAAGGGGAATCTCTTTTCGCCTTCCTGAAGACCCTCTGATTAATCCCGTACGTACGGGACTCTAACCAGCTGAGCTAAAGGGGAATCTCTTTCGTTCTGACTCATCCCGATTACTCTACAGCTGAGCTAAAGGGATCTCTTTCTAACTCTGATTAATCCCGTACGTACGGGACTCTAACCAGCTGAGCTAAAGGGGAATCTCCTTCCCTATTTTCTTGAAAGGGCTGCAAAAATACGTTTTTTTCGTGTCCGGCAAAATCAGAATCGAAACAAATCTGAACTTAAATTTTCCTGCGATTTAGTTGTCGAATGAGTTCTTATAGTTCTCTTATATACTACTCATATAAGTCTCATCCCAATCTCTTTCTTATTAACACGCTACTCGAAGGCAGTCAAGTCCTGATTAATAAAAATATTCCGTTCTGTAGGGAAATCTTTCTTTATACAATTCCTTTACCCTGCTCAGCAGGGCCTCGCGCAAACCGTCCACATTTGAGCGTTCGGTGGCCGACATGAATATACAGACGGACTGCGTTTCCGCTTCCCACCTTTCCTTTAGTTCCTTCAGTAATTCCTCCTTTGTACCTTCTTCCAGCCATTCATCGAAGTTCAATTCCTCATACCGGTCCATCTTGTTGAACACATAGATCACCGGTTTATCAAAAGCATTGATTTCCTGCAGGGTCTTGTTCACCACGCCCAGTTGCTCTTCATACCTCGGATGAGATATATCCACTACATGCAGTAACAGATCGGATTCGCGGACTTCATCGAGGGTGCTTTTAAAACTCTCCACCAGGTGATGCGGCAGTTTTCGGATAAAACCGACCGTATCGCTCATTAAAAAGGGCATATTCTCATAAACGAGCTTGCGTGTGGTAGTATCCAGCGTGGCAAACAGCTTATTTTCTGCAAATACATCGCTCTTACTCAGCAGGTTCATCAGGGTGGATTTGCCCACATTGGTATATCCGACCAGGGCTACACGCACGAGTTCACCCCTTTCTTTACGCTGGGTTTGCGCCTGTTTATCAATCTCCCTGAGTTTTTTTCTGAGCAGGGTAATTTTATCGCGTACAATACGACGGTCCGTTTCAATTTCCGTTTCACCCGGTCCCCTGGTTCCGATACCGCCCCCCAGTCTTTCCAGATGCTTCCACATCCCTCTAAGTCGGGGTAATAGATATTGATATTGAGCCAGTTCCACCTGTAGCCGGGCCTGGGCTGTCTTGGCCCGACGGGCAAAAATGTCCAGGATCAGGTCTGACCGGTCGATGGTCTTGCAATCCAGTACTTTTTCAATATTGGTGATCTGGGAACCGGAGAGTTCATCGTCGAAAATCACCACGCGGATGCCTTTCCCCTGTATATATGCCTTGATTTCCTCCAGTTTTCCCTTCCCAATGAAGGTTTTGCTGTCGGGATGGGCCAGTTTCTGCACGAATTTGCGTTGGGTGATAGCTCCGGCGGTCTCGGCCAGAAAGGCCAGTTCATCGAGGTATTCGTTTACCTGTTGTTCGGTCTGATCCTGCTGCATTACTGCCACCAAAACGGCCTTTTCTTCGGCCTCCATGATATGTCGCTCTATTGCCAAATCGTTCAAATTTCGCTAAAGATAGGATGGAATGGTTGACAGTTGACGGTTGACAGTTGACGGTTAAAGCCCACTGAGCACAATCCCAATCGAATATGGATTAATGGTGGGTCCGGCGCCGTTTTTAATTAATGGGGTGAGCTGGAGTTGTCCGAAAACGCCGATAAATCCATAACTCACCCTGGCGGTACCGACGATACGGCCGCCATTGAAGAATTGTTTGGAACTTTTCTTTTCGATATAGTAATCGGTTACCTGACCGGCCTGGTTTTCGAGATCTTTACCCTTGGTATAGGCACTCATGAGAAAGCCCCCTTTAAAACCCAATGCGATCTTCCAGCTTTTATTGGTATTCGCCGGATTAAAAGCATATCGAAGTTCCAACGGAATATCCAGGTTGGTCAGTACAAGTTTATATTTTTTGAAATGATCTGTATTGGCTGTACTGCGAAAAGCCAGGGTCTGGTTGCCAGTCGCGGCCACCAGCACATCTGTCTTATCGAAAAATATATTACTGGCATTGATGCCGATACCAACACCCACGCTGAAATGAGGGTCACTTTTAAATGGGAAATCGTACATGAAATACATCGCGAAACCCCTGGAGAAACCGGAAGTATTCATGGAATCGGTTTTACCGACCCAGTTATCATAACTAAACTCGATCATGAAATGGTCGTTCGGGCGATTCTTCAGATTCAGAGAAGCGTAAGTTGGTTTTTCCTTTTTATTTTTGGTCGTATCGTTTTGGTGGGAGTAGTAGCTTCCATTTTTATAGGATGATTTTGTACTATCTACCTGGGCGAGAACGACATGACCTGACATTACTAATAATGCAATGCCCAGAAGTTTCTTCATATTTTCAATTGTGTGACAAATGTATTTGCCTTGAGGTTAATAAAAGGTTAAAGCAATCAATAAAAAGGCTCATGGTCATGGCCATGAGCCTCTGAGTTACAATGTGTTTAGTTGAACCCGGCAACCATTTAAATCCGTCACCGACCATTTACTATAGCAGGATTTTCTATTTCTTGCTGACCCTTTTACCTGGTGCCGCAAATTTATGCAATTAGTATTCAAATTGCATACAAATCATAGTCATAAAACACATGAATTTTGAAGCGTTATTAACTATAATTCATTCAGGATTGCACTGGTTGACCAGATGGTTCATCACGAAAACGACTTATTTTTTGGAAATTATGATTTTGCTGATAAAGGCATTCCGGTCACCCGATGCGTCAGCAAAGTCATTGTCCATTTCGATTTTCAAAATCACATCCGAGTCTTTTTTGATTTCCAGATCAAATTCTTTTTTCTGAAGATCCTGGGTGACAAAAAAGTTACCAATCGGCTTGTTATCTACGTATATGTTCAGGTGCGGAAAAACATTTTGCGAAGAATATCCGCGGGATCTGATATCGATCGTATACTGACCAGCTTTCAGAGATATTGGCATTGAACTGACAGCACCTCCCCAAACGGCAATAAACCGTTCATTGTCCAACGTCGAAACAAAGCCGGGAAATTTATCCGGCCCGATGACGACCCGCTGGCTGGATAAGATTTTCCGGGAAACATACAGTTGAGCCCAGCAGTCAAAAAAATCCTCTGCTTCTATCATGTCGTAAGCCGTATCAAGCGCTGCTTTTGTAACATCAGTGATTTTCGTTTCGTTGCCATGGGCGCCAATGATCCAGAATCCCGGCAAGTCGTAAGCAGGACTGGATTTCCTTAGAATAGAATCGACCAGTGCATCTTTTTGTCCTACTAAAACCCGCCCCTTGTAATGATAATGATCCAGGTAATATTGATGCTGCCACGATGTTCGCTGGTTGATGATGGGGTATTGATACTTTTTTTCTTTTGAAATGAATTCAGTGAGTTCCCTGAACTGAGTTTTTCGGATGGACGTATAAAATTTCTTTGCAAAAAGAATATCCGTTAGAGAAAGAACGAGGAAGCCGGAGATCAGTGCTGACCTGATCGCCCGGGATTCTATCAGGTCAAATCCCATGGCTATGACCATAATGATCGCAGGTAATATGACGATCGTATAGCGGTCAAACAGCATCGGTACTACAAGCAATGAGCGCAGGTAAGGGATTCCAAAAGTTGTGAGGAGTGTAAAAAAGAAACCCACAAAACTCAATTCCAGGGCTGAGAACTTTTGGGTTTCCGAAGAGCGGTACCTTGAATGCCTGTAAGCAGAAATAAATGACCGCCAGAATCAGGAAGGGTTTTAAAATTCCTGAGTTGTCGAAATACGTGAAAAAAAAGTTTTGAACAAATTCAGGATCAATAGGTCCGATCCAGAATGAATTGATAGCTGCCATATCCCTGAGGAAAGAAAGCCAGGGCAGATAACCAATAAAAATTATGATGCCTGCAATCAGAAAGTTCCGGAACAAAAGTTTCCGATCGGATGGGTGTATGATCCATAAAAATCCTACTGTAAGAAATTCACCCACAACGAGAAATATGCCATAATAATGTGAGTACATCACTGCGAGAGCACTCAAAGCATAAAACCACACGTTTTTGCGTGATCCTGTTTTAATCAGACGAAACAGGAAGAGATAAGAGAGCGCCGCGAAAAAAAAAGCCATGATATAATCCCTGGCTTCCTGAGAATATGACAGATTGAAATAATTTACGCAGGTAATGGCAGCAGCGATCAATCCCAGCCTTTTGCTGAGCAGTTCTTTGCCGAGCAGATACATGAGCCATACACTGCCGAGACCGATGAGTGCAGAAAGCGTTCTGGCCACGAGAGACGTATGCCCAAAGACTATAAAAAAAAGCTTTTCTGCAAAAAAATACAGCGGAGGATGCTCGTCGCAACACCTGAGATAGTTGAAAAGTTCTTTGAAACTTAGAAACGGGGCGGCTTCGTTCATATTATGCAGCTCGTCGAGCCAGAGACTTTGCTTGTCCAGCGCCCAGAATCTCAGCACTGCAGCAACCACCAGTATTCCGGCCAGAATAAGGTTCGTCGGCTCTGTAAAAGAAAAGACTTTTTTACGCCTGATTTCTTTAAGCTCTTGTGATGACGTAGACATTTTTACGGTTTTGGCTGTTTTGCTGATGTATAAGATTCAATAGTAAAATACTGTTATGAAAATGCCAGGGTTTAGTATGGCATGGGATATCAATCCAGGCATAAGCATACAGTCCGACCTAATATCGTAGTTCCCGTGATAAATTTCTGATAGATCACGTTACCAGCGACCATAATGAGTAACATGATGACTATGAAAAGTTTCAGAAAGATGAGTATCAGGTCATCGCACAGGTCAATGCTTCAGCAGAATTTTTACCTTCTCTGTTGTACATTTTAACCTGAGGCCGCGCAAATGTATGAAAATTGTATGCAAATCTGAACCTGTCAAATACAGGTCAAACAGGAACCCTTTAATTATCATTAACCATGATACCTGACGACTCAGGGTCGGGAGACAGTACGCTGTCAGGCTCAGAATAACCGGTCTTTATGGTTTGCAAAATGGCTGACTGCAATGACAATTCCGTCTTGAGTTGTGTAACTTCTTTTTCCACTTCTTTTTCGACAAAATACATGTCTATCTCTCCAATACTCTTAGCTGAAATCTTTCCTCTGTAAAAACAGGTAAACTGGTCCTTCACCAGATTATAAGCAGCTTCAGAAATATTTACCATCCCGGGGTGACCGCTGCTCTCGATTCTGCTGGCAATGTTTACCGTACTTCCCCAGATATCATATGCATATTTCTTTCTTCCCACCACGCCCGCTACCACCGGACCGACATGGATACCAATTCTGAGTTCCCAGGGATGCAAATTCAATTCCTTCCTTCCTTCATTCCATTTTTTCATCCAGTCCCTGATCTCAAGACCAGCACGAACAATGCTGACAGGATGCGAATCATTTTCAGTGGGAATACCACCTGCACACATATAGGAGTCGCCAATGGTTTTTATTTTTTCCAGGTTATGTCTTTCCATTATTTCGTCAAATGCAATAAAGCAGGCATTGAGCTCCGAAACAACTTCCTGCGGCGAAAGAGCATCCGCTATGAGTGTAAATCCTTTGAAATCTGTAAAGAGCACGGAGACCTGATCATAATACCGGGGCGTAGCACTGCCGGTTGTTTGTAATTCGGTTGCGACCTCAGTTGGCAGGATATTCAATAAGAGGCCCTCAATTTGTGCTTTTTGTTTGTCCAGGATAATATTTGTCTTCACCTTACTGCGGTAATTTCGATATATAACAAATGCGATAAAGAAAATAAGAACCAGCGCTGCCAATATAAACGCCTTCTGGATTTTCTGGCTTCTCAGATCGAGTTCCTGAATCGCCTTATCTTTTGTGAGGAGATTGATTTGATTCTGGCGGGTCTGTATTTCAAAATTCGATTGCAATGAAGTCAGTTTATCCGCCAGTGCCTGATTGCTAAGCGTGTCGGCAAGACTGCTAAAAAGTTTTTGATATTGATAGGCATTTGAATAGTTCCCCAGTTTTGCATAGGTAGCTGCAATACCCGCATACGCATCATCCAATTCCTTATACGCATGTATGATCCTTGCGACTGAATCTACCTCCTTGTATGACCTGAGAGCAGAAGAGTAATCCTCATTTTTAAAATGAATATCTCCGATAGAAATCATGGCCTGAGCCATGGCCAGTTTTGAATCGAATTTTTTGGCCATCTCGTAAGACTGCTCACAGTATTTAACGGCATTATCGAAATCACCTTTTTTGGCATAAACCAGTCCGATTCCCCGTAGAGGGACAGGTATATTGATCGTATTCAAGAAGGCCTTCCTGGACTTGTCATAATAGAACAGTGCCGAATCATCCTTGTTTAATCCACTATAAATTTCACCCAGGTTCACACTGGCGCCACCGATAATTGTCTTGTCGCCGATGTCCTCGCCGGTCGTGAGTGCTTTTAAAAAAAAATCGAGTGCCTTGCCGGTGGTAGCACGTTTATTCAGGTAAACATTGGCAATATTCGAATAAGCCGTCGCGATACCGGCTTTATCACTGATCTTCTCTGCAACTTCGAGCGACTTGAAATAATTTTCCAATGCCTTGTCGTCCGTACCGTTGTTGTAATAAACGGATCCAAGATTATTAAGCATTCTTGCCTTGCTTTCCAGGTCTCCGATGGAATCATACACATGGAGGGATTGACCCCAATATTCGAGTGTGGCAGGTGTGTTTCCCTGGAAATAATAAGCTAAACCAATATTTTTCAAGGCAAGTGCCCGTCCCGGGTTAAATTTCAGTTGCCGGGCGAGCTCCAGCGCGCGCAAGGCATAACGTTTGGCATCTTCTGTAGATGAATCAAGGTAATAAGTACTCAGCTGAAGCAGAATGCGTACTTTATTCGTGTCTGCATTCGCTTTCTGCAGGGCATTTTTCAGACTATCAGGAGAATGAATCTGCGTATACCCTGACAAAGACAAAACTATGAACGATAAAAAAAATAATAGCGTTTTAATTTTCATAATCCAGTCTGTTTCTTAAGATATCGAAATTAAGGACCTTTTCGATTTACATCTTTAAGACACGGAATGTTTTAAAGTCGTTACCTACTTTTACACGGATAAAATACATACCACTGCTCAGCCTGCTTAGATCCATCTGAAGGCTGTGATTGTTTATCAGTCTTGCATTCAGTTTATAAACCTTACCGTACGAATCACTAAGCTGCACATTATTTGAAGAGATGATACCATCCTTAATGTAAATAGTTACCGGTCCTTTTGTCGGATTGGGATACAGGGAACTGGCGGGCTCTGCGACTGGCTCTGCAGCAGGCTCTGCGACTGAGTCTGCAACCGTTTCGGCGGTGGCTACTCCGGATTGAACACCGGTCTCATTCGTGATTGTCCCTGAACTGCATTTGGAAGAAGTGGAACTCGCAACCGCCGCAGTCGATGATTTATGATTTCCATTGTAGGTGATCAGGGTCCAGGTCATCTTGCTTCCATCAAAATATATTTTAAACTGGCCGCTGCCCACCAGGAATACAGTGGGAGGCTGACCGCTGAAACGTCCGCTGGTCGTTAAAATATTATTCGAACCCAGGGCAACAAATACAGGGGTTGCATTGGGATTATTATAAGAGAAATGTGCTGCATAGGGCAGGCCCGACGGATCATTGGTGAGCGGTTCCACACAATCCAGCTTTGGTACTACGTTTTTCCCGTTGTTATCATTCACATAAAGCGTTCCCGGCTGGTAGGTGATGGTATAGTTATTCTGGTAAGTCAGATGTAGTCCATAGGGCGTGATCGGATAAGTACCCGGAATTGTATTCACATAATTCGGGGGGAGGCTATATGATGGTCCGGAAATGATCGAATTGCTTTCACCATTTTTGAAACCGGTAATAGTGGAAGTAAAGACTGGCAGATTATCACCCGTACTGATTCCCTGATCGTTTGCCATTACATTCAGAGCAGCCGGACCAATGGTTAAAGTGCCGGGAGAATTCTGGATGGTATAGTTGACCGCGGAACCACCCGTTAATGTAATCGGATACTGCCCTACTGGTGTAGTAACGGTAGCTGAAGAAGATGCCACTGGCGGTATAATCTTCGTCGGGTTATCTCCATTCAGGAATCCATTGTAGGAAATAGTGAATGCGGGATTCGGATCGCCGTAAATTCTTGACGTATCACGAACCGTTGCTTTTAGTATTGGCTTGCTAACAACCAACGTTCCCTGCTTATATACTAATACATAATTGGAAGGTGCACTGAGTGCAGCTCCGCCAGGAACAATTTTATACTTCCCTGCACTGAGAGAGCCACTCACCGGGTTGCCCAAAGTATCCGTCAGCGAATGGGTGGGAAGCGCTGAAAAAACATTCCCGATAGAGTCCTGTGTATTGGAATCCATAAACAGAATCACTGTAAACAGGTGTTGTTCCATACACCACACTGGTATCAAGCACTTTTACCGTGAGCGTGGCCGGTCTGATGGTCAGATGTCCCAATCCATAAGTGATCTCATAGTTATTTGACAGCATAGCGCCGGGCACAATGGTATTCACTCCGGCTGTCAGTCCCGTTATCATATTGATGGATTTTGGAGTCGATATACTGTCTGCCAGAAGGTCAGTCGTATCCACAATCACTGCCAGCTGATTATTACTGGTATCTGAAACATTTGAACTATTCAGAATGGGCGTTCCCCGAACGATAGCAAAACCGTTCAGAACGCTGGTTCCACGCGTGATTGCAAATCCGCTCAGGAGGGCCCTGCCATTTACCAGACTGGTATTGGAAGAATCCGCTTCATAATTAACAATGGTTTGCGCGGGAACAGTCACTGTTCTTACCGTGTCCGTGTATACCGTTGGCTGGCTGGCTGGTACCGGTTGGCCATTCGTTATTGCAAATCCCCTGGTGATCGCAAAACCCCTGGTGATCGCAAAACCTCTGGCAATCGCAAATCCACTCGCCATAATACTTAATTGATCGAGGTCAGCATCGGTAAGAGGCTGTGTTCTTGCAATTGCAAAACCATTCACCAGTGCATATACAGAATCTATCAGTGTGGAATGGTGAATGGTTTTAATGGAATTCAGAATGGCTGCTTTGTCGGCGGGCGCAATATTTGAGTCAGGATATGTGTAGTTGAAAGCAATAGTGCCAATCTTATCACCATACACAATGGATGTGTCTCTTGGGGTAATCAGCAGAGGCATTTTATTGATGGAAAGAATCCCGTCGTTTAGAATATAATTGTATGTTTCTATCAAACCGATATCTACAGGGTTGGTATTATTCAGCGGGCGATGAATGGACGGTCTTACAAAATATATTCCGACGTCGGTATTATTTGTTGCAGGTGTTGTAAAATCCAGACTGTCTAAACGCAGCTGGGCAAGGGTAAGACCGGTGTTTTGAATGGGCACACTATCAACAAGTACTGTAACCGTAAAATGAGGTATCTGCTCTCCGTATCTCTTTGTTTTATTGTCAGTCTGGACGATGATCGTCTTCTTAACCGGCGAAAAGAAAAACAATGTATCAGAATAACCGCCATCATTTCCATTCGGCGAAATCGATTTGGTGAATACCTGGATCGCCGGATTGCCAGTAAATGTCGGTACTGTAGCGGAGGCTTGCGTTGAGCTAATCACGGTTGTTGTCAGCGGTTGCCCCCGAAAAGTTATCACGGAATTTGAGCTAATATAATTCCCCTGCACCGTTACTTTTACCGGCTGTGTGCCCGGTCGGATCGTGGTATCCTGTAAAACCAGTTTTGTAATAACGGGTACTGGCGACGCAAATGTTTTCATCGCTGTATCGGCCTGGATTAATCCATAACCCGTAACCACATTGTATCCGGGCGCTCCATTTTGTTTGGCCGTATTTTGCAAAAGCGTCCTTAGAAGTTGAGGGCTGAGTTTCTGGTTTGCATATTTCAGCTTTCCTTCCAATATAAGCGCCGCAACCCCTGCTGCCTGGGGAGCTGCGCAGGATGTTCCAAAAAAGCTCGGGAAAGGTGAACCGCTGATATTGATGGAACCAAAATTCACCGTTGTGCTCACACCGTCTGGCGCCACAAAATCAGGTTTATTTCTCAGGACACCGTTTACCGGTGCTCCGCCATAGGATGAAAAAGTTTCCATCTGGAAGGGACTTACTCCGTAAGCAGGTGTCATTGTATAACGGGCAGCCCCAACCGACATCACACCATCTGCGTTGGCGTGCCCGACAATGGTGGCTGTACCGGTATTAAAATTATTAATCGTAAGGTTTCCGCGGAATACTACATACTTGAATGGAATATTTCCCGATCCCGCTGCACGGACAATCATAATATGCGTTGAGGAATTTGCCGTTACGGTAAACGGCATCACTTCCAGGGGATCACCGCCAATATTATTTCGGTTGAAACCAAACAAAGTACGTCCGGTTGTATCTGTCAGATAAATGTCAAGGTCGTTTACCGTCCCTGTGGTAGTTTGTCCAAGAGAGTAAATGGAATCCGCCCATTGAAGAACTATGGTATAGGTTCCGGGAGTGAGTGAAACGCTCTGGTAAATATTTCCGCCGCCAAAGTTATGGGCGTTCCCGATAATGCCTGCCGGAGCGGGTACCGGATTGAAAACACTGCCATAAGATAACGCTCCATTATTACCAGCTGCAGTAAAATAAGCCACCCCTTTGCCGGCTACAAAATTCGCAGCCTGCGCCACCACTCCGTCCTGGAAAAAAGGTTCTGTTATATATGTTACATCATCCACGATTACATTACAGGAGTCCTGCTGAAGTTGAAGAATGCCCTGAGCAAAATCCCCCGGGCTGATGAAGCCGGTCCGGAAATCCAGTGTCGCCCTGGGAGCAATACCATGAACAACCTGCAGCATTGCCCGCCCTTCATCTGAAGCCCTGCCGTAAGGATATTCCGCCAGGACTTTTACCGGCACCGTATTACTGTCCGGATTATTCTGTGCTCCCGGAAGAATTCCGTTCACTATATCTGCCTGTGCTGCTGTACCCGTTAATGTATTGTAACTGTCCGAAATAACGCCCACTTTAATTCCCCTGCCACCGATATTATAGCCCTGGCGGACAAAATTGGTGCGCATAACGGTGTCACCCTGTATTGGCAAAATACTTCCATTCCCGAGAGGCGGAAAAAGGGGCCTGCAATAATCGATCAGCGTTGGTAAACTGTCGAGTTTTCTAAGGTTAATAATTGGATAAGCACCAGTAATGATTAATGTATTGGGACCGTTGTTGACCAGATTGGTCAATCCATAGGCAGGTGTTTGCAGTAATGTGAGCAGATTTTGGTATTGCCCAATCCTCGCTATCACTTCTATCTGAACCGTATTCTGGTTGATGATAAAAATAGTTTTTGCAGAGTCTGTTACAACACCAAAATTCTCATATAAAGAATTTAGTTCAGAACCAATCAGGTGGGTTGTCTTACCTCCGGTAGGCGGTGGGTAGTAAGGTAAAATAGTTGTATTCGCCAATGCCGGAAACGGTGAATATTTGACAGTAGAGTTACCTTCAATGTTGACCTGGGTTGCACTATAGAAAGCGCCTACAGACAGGGTGGCCTGACTTCCGATACCAATGTTTATCCCACCGTATGGCGCCCATACCGTACCAACCCATTTTGCTTTATAGGACTGATTCGAACCTGAGGTAAGATTCCATGAATAAGGTCCGTATGCACTGGTTGAACCCGTTCCATGGGTCTCTGTATATATCCTGGATGAACCGCCGCCATTGAGGGTATCCACGCCGCAATCGTTCAGGTCAATATCCCCATAAACATAAATTTTAATATCACCAGGCAGGTTCTTAAAATCAAACAGGAAGGTGTTCGACTGTCCGGTATTTTTAATAGCATTAAATATATATATCCCCGGACCGGAAAGAGTTATGGTTTGCTTCCCCGGGAGAGCCATATTATTATAGGCACCTGGAGTGATTGTTTGCGTGGTTGTGATATTTTTCGTACCGGCGGCAGGGAAATTGGTAATCGCAGGCATCGTTGGAAGTGTAGGCAGACTGGGAGTTCCGGTTACATTTCCAAGTGTAGGCGCGGGCCCGGTATAAGTGGTGCCTGCCGGATGAGTAACTTTACCGATCACCGTACCCCCGCTTACAACAATATTTCCCTGAACATCGATATTACCCTTCAGTGATGCACCGGTGCCTACATTTAGTATCGTTCCGGTTATAGTTGGACTATTGGCAGCTGTAATCCGGCCATTGACTGTAATCCCGTTGGCCAGATTGATGGTGCCGCCGCTAAAAATATTGGTGGTTAAAGTCGGATTCCCCGTAGTTTGAATCAACTTGTAACTTCCAATAGATCCACCTGTTATATTGGATGATGTCCCAATATTCACAGCACAGGTCGCGCAGGATCCGCTCCCTCCAAACAAGACGAAATCACTGATATTTGTCTGTTGCGCAATGGCGAACCGCGGAATAAAACCGATGATCAAAAACGAAACTGTCCGTAATAAATTACGTTGAATAAAGCCAGGCTGAGTCATAAACAATCTAGGTTAGGGGCAATAAACTAAAACCATCCTCGGAAATCGAGTCTACTTTATACAACTAGCTGAATCGTTACGGAACCCCCTTTTCATAACACACATATGATACCTGCGTCACTTAGAGGGCATTAAGAAGTAATAAAAGGCGTCAGGATAAAAAGTACGCGTGGGAACGGAACAAAATAAGTTAAAGAAACAGGACGTATTCATTGATTCACCTAATGGTTTACACTTACGATCCCGAATTTTTATAAAACTATGAATAATCCGTCAAATTTCATGTTTAAACAACTAAATAGCCCGGATTAATTGGAAACTATTTCAAAATTAAACCAGGCAGGACGTGAATGCTCACCCTGCGGGTTAATCACAGGTTAATATTGCAATTTCTAAAAGGCTGTTTGTGAAGTCTTAAGAGAAGTACTCATTCTTACCTGAAAATAAAGCGAGTCTTCAAATGGACAAAGAGTCGAATAGATTTCCAATCTTGACAGACGTTATTATTGCCCTGATCCAATTACCGAAATCTGCCTCCTATTACTTGTAAAATTAAAAAGCACTTACAAATTTTACTTTATAAGTGCTTGATTACCAAGTGGACCCTGCTGGGCTTGAACCAGCGACCCTCTGATTATGAGTCAGATGCTCTAACCAACTGAGCTAAGGGTCCCGCCTTTTCAGGCAGCTGCAAAAATATAGCTTTCGAGACCAGATTTAAAATATTCTGCTACCGATTCCCGGATGCAGCAAATAATTCCATAATGTGGTCAATCAATATGGTGACGAATTCTGTAACTTGTCATCCGCCGTTCAAAAAGACTCTACATGCCTTTGATTGCTGCCTCCAGAATTCTTTACCTGCAAAGCAGGGTTAGTCGCTTTGACGACCAGGTGGCCTATAAAGAGTTATTCACCAGCTTTTATCCTTCTCTTTTTCAATTTGTTTTAGGAATCATCAAATCAAGGCAACCTGCGGAAGAAATCGTTTCGGATCTGTTCATGAAAATCTGGGAGAAAAGATCAACCCTGGAAGAAATTCAGAATCTGCGGGTTTATTGCTTTGTGGCCGCGCGGCATCTGAGTATCAACCAGCTGGAGAAACAAAAAAGGCATCGTCACGCAGATATTGACGAATTCAAGAGCCATTTATTCTATTCTGCTCCCGATCCGGAAGAATGTATGATCAGCGCAGAAATGCTTCGTCTCATTCACGATGTGGTGGATGATCTTCCGCCACGCTGTAAACTTTCTTTCAAACTGGTAAAGGAATATGGTTTCAAATACCGCGAAGCCGCTGAAATACTCCAGGTTTCAGAGAAGACCATCGAAAACCAGCTGGCCATCGCGCTAAAAAAAATCAGCGCGGCTATTCATTTCGACATCGGCAGAAGTATCCCCGTAATCGCCGGTTTGCATTAATTAATCTACTTTCTGCTCCTTCAGCCTGCATATGCTTGTGCAGAGTGTTGTGCTTTAGCACTTCCAGACTTCCAGTCTTCCATACTTCCACACTTGTGTTTGGGGGTAAACGATAATTTACCTGTCCTAAAGACATATTTCCCACCATGGATAACGATCGCATATGGAATTTAATCGCTAAAAAGCTTGCAGGAGAAGCGAGCTCAGACGAATTAAAGGAGCTGGAGTCGGCTTTGCGCCTGGATCCCGATCTGCACTATTCGCTGGAAGCCTTGCAGGACATGTGGAAAAAGCAATCTGAAGAAGAGGCTGCTCAGTCTGAAATCGCTTTTCAAAGGCATATGGACAGGATGCGCTCTCTCGGGATGGATATGGGAAATACAAGAGCTGATGTTGCTCTCGATGAATTTCCTGATTCTCCGAACCGCTTCCAAAAACGGAAGATAATCGCCTTTCTTTCGGCCGGATTCATATTATTATTCCTTGGATACTACTTTTTAAATCTCCGGGGGTCTTCTCCGGTTGCTCCTCAAAAACCTGTTTGGGAAGTTGTTACACGCAACGGATCTAAAAGCAATATTCTGCTTCCCGATGGCAGCTCGGTATGGCTCAATGCGGGCAGCCGGCTTACTTATGATTCTTTGTACGGAAGCACTCTTAGAGAAGTGACCCTGAGCGGAGAAGCCTATTTCGATGTGGCCAAAAATCCAAAAAAACCATTCATTATTCATACCGGCAAAATCAATATCCGGGTGCTGGGTACGGTTTTTAATGTAAAATCTTATCCGGAGGACCGGACCATCGAGACCAGCCTAATAAAAGGAAGCATCGAAGTGAGTTTTCCTTCACAACCCTCAAAGAAAATAATTCTTAAACCCAACCAGAAATTGATCGTTGACAAAACGGAGTCAAATGCCAGCCAGAATACAAATCGCGGAATGCCCGGAATGGTTCCTGAAATCAGTATTCAGCATCTGAACAGAATCGGTTCAGACAGCAGCATTACCGAAACCGGATGGATGGAGAACCGTCTTTATTTTAATGATATGTCATTTCACGACTTACTGCAAAACATGGAAAGAAAATACGGTGTTTCTTTTAAAGTGGCCGATGCGGCATTAGATACCATTCACTTTACAGGAAGTTTTCAAAACGAAACGGTATCCCAGGCGCTCGATGCGCTGCGTTTAACGGCGGAGCAGTCGACAACAGATTTTAATTATGAGATAAAAGGTAACCAGGTTTCTATTTACAATACTACTACAGGTGTTCACTCAACTCAGCCAAAATGAAAAATTCATCATGCATGAAATGTAGTTTCCTGATGGTTTTTGTTACACTGTTATGGTTTTCGGCGAATGCATCCGGCCAGCCACTTGTTTCCATCCACATGAAAAATGCGGAGATCAGCCAGGTTTTTACAACACTTGAAAAAGAAAGCGGTTATCATTTTTTATTCAACAGCCGGTTGCAGGACATTCATAAGCTGGTGGATGTGGATGTTGATAATGCAGACATCACCCAGGTATTAAAAACAATTTTTGCCGGCACGAATCTTCAGTATAAAATGCTTGAGAATAAACTGATCGTCGTCACGTCTACGGACGCCGCTCAGGATATTATTGTAAGAGGAAAAGTGGTTGGCGATAATGACGAAGCACTCAGCAGTGTTTCTGTTACTGTAAAAGGTGTAAAAGCAGGCACAACGACTGATTCAAACGGAGTGTTCGTTATTTCGGTTCCTGAAAATGCAGTCCTTGTATTTTCCAGTGTGGGATATGTTTCCCAGGAAATCAATGTGGGTAGTCAAACGACGTTAAATGTTCATCTGGTTCCTTCAACCGGTAATCTGAATCAGGTAGTAGTTGTAGGATATGGAACACAAAAAAGACTGGATGTTACTGGTGCCATTGCACATGTCAAAGGAGATGAACTTTCAAAACAACCTGTGTTGACCGCTACACAGGCACTGCAGGGTCAGGTTGCAGGTGTTCAGGTAACCAGCAGTGGACAACCGGGAAGTCTTGCCTCAGGTTGTTATTCGTGGATCCGGTTCCATATTGGCTGGTGGTAATCCCTTGTATATCGTGGATGGAATCTGGACAGATGATATTACCAATATCAATACCAATGATATTCTCTCGGTTGATATATTAAAAGATGCATCCGCCTGTTCCATTTACGGCGTGAGAGGTGCAAACGGTGTCATTTTGATTTCTACCCGGCAGGGCTCCGGTAAAATGAAAATCAATTTCAGCGCCAACATTGGTAGCCAGCAGGCAGCCTATGTTGTGCCCATGGCCAATTCCACTGAATATATTAATTATCGTGAGGCCGTTACCGGTCTTCCCGTTCAGGCAACGGGTTATTCAACAGACTGGTATAATCAAATTTTACGCAATGCCTTTTATCAAAACTATAATATTTCTATTGCGGGAAGCAGTCCGCAGGATAAATATGCGATCAGTGCCGGGTACCAGACAAATCAGGGTACCATCATTAATAATGATTACAGCCGGTTTACCGTTCGTTTTAATAACGAGTATAGTCCTGCCACATTCATGAAGATTGGTACTACGATTTCATATGCAAATCAAACTGCTCAAAACGTACAGGTAGGTACAATAACAGAAGATGCCTATCGTGCTGCACCGTTGGTTCCGGCAATGGTGGATGGAAAATTTGGAAATACATCTCAATATCAGAATGTCGGGAATCCGGTATTGGTAGCTCAGGGTATCGATGATCTGAGCCATAACAACAAGTTGCAGGGAAGTGCATTCATCGAAATAAAACCGATATCATCCCTTGCATTCAGATCAACTTATGGAGCCGACCTGGTTTTTTATGATGATCGCGCATATACTTATCAGCATCCCAACGACACTACATTTCTTTAATGTTACCGGTGGCAGCCAGGGGCCCAGTCAAAGTACTTTAGCAGTCGCTAATTTAAAATCTGATCGTTGGGTTTGGAGCAATACACTTGACTATAACACACAATTCGGAAAAAATAAACTTGAAATTCTTGCAGGTACAGAATCACAGGAATATTATGTTACCAGTACCTCCGCTACCAGAAATAAAGTTCCTCCGGTTCAGAGCGAATGGTATTTACAGAATGGTGATCAGTCAACACAGGCCAACAGCAGTTCTGTGCAAAAAAATACTACTGTTTCCTACTTCGGCAGAATCACCTATAGTTTTGACGGAAGGTTTTTACTCAATGCCAATTTAAGGGCGGATGGTAGTTCTGTGTTTAATGCAGAGAACCGCTGGGGATATTTTCCTGGTGTGAGTGCCGGATGGGTTATGACAAATGAAAAATTTATGCAGGATCAGCATATTTTTCAATATCTGAAAATAAGAGGCAGCTGGGGTAAACTGGGTAATTCAAATGTTCCTGCCGATGGTTCGGTTCCGACCAATATTTCCAATCTGCCTTATTTTTTTAACAGCGGAAATACGGCCACCGGATCTGTTACCGGATCTATCGTTCCGCAAATAAAAGATCTGAATATTCAATGGGAAACAACCAATGAAACGGATCTGGGATTTGAATACAGTATACTCAAAGGAAAATTAACAGGTGAATTTGATGTGTATGATAAAAGAGTTAACAATGCGCTGATCTATGTGCAGGTACCGGGAACTTTTGGAAGCCAGGCGAATCCAAGCAGCAATATCACAGCCGGTGATGTACTTACGAATGCAGCATCTATTGATAACAAAGGAATAGAATTTTCTGCCCGATGGCACGAAACCGTCAATGCAAAAATCTCCTATTATATCGGAGGCAATGTATCGTATAACCAGAATAAAGTGATCAGCCTGAATGGAGGTTTACCATTTTTTGACGGCAATATAAACGGTTATTTTACTACTGAAACAAAAGCCGGTTATCCGATCGGTTCATTTTTCATGAGACAGGTTGTTGGTGTTTTTCAAAATCAGGGAGAGATCAATAATTATAAAGACAAGAATGGAAATTTGCTTCAGGGAGGAGCCCAGCCCGGTGATTTTATATATAAGTATAATGATGACGGCAAACTGGATACTGCTTTCCAGGGTGCATACCAGCCAAAATTATATATTGGTATGTCGGGTGGCCTCAATTATAGCAACTTCGATTTTTCATTTGATATCTACTCCAATATTGGCAACCAGGTTTACAATGGAAAATTACAGGCCAGGGTTGTTGCCACTGATAACATAGAAAAATCTATCGCCACCAGTTACTGGACACCTACAAACAAATCGCAAACACAGCCAAGGGCAAATGAAGGAAATCTTCCTGCATCGTCCTATTTTATTGCATCGGGCACTTTTGTGCGTCTTAACAATGTGACGCTGGGGTATAATTTACCCGCAAAGGTTTTGGGTAAACAAAAAGTAATTACGAGTTGCCGGATTTTCTTTAACGGACAAAACCTGGTGACGCTTAAAAAATATGATGGGTTTTCATCTGAATTGACCAGTGCGGCTGCTGTCAATAATGCGACGGCTTTAACAGCTAATACGGTAATTCCGGTTACGACGGCAACCAATTCGGGCATTGACTTTAATACCTATCCAACGATCAGAACATTTGCTTTCGGAATAAATCTGGGTCTTTGATAAATGTAAGAATCTCAAAATTCAATTTTGAAAGATGAAAAATAAATTGCTTCTTCTTTTTTGCTTCACATCGGTGATAGCCGGATGCGCAAAAAGTTTTTTGGAAGTACCACTGCAGGGTCAGGGAAGTTCAACGAACGATCCCCAGGTAATTGCCGCCGAAGTGACGGGTGCTTACAATGCATTGATCACACCGGATCCGACACAATCGGGTTTTGGTCAATACGATATTCATGGCATTTATTTTATTACTGTAACCAATATTATTTCTGATGATGCGGATAAGGGAAGTTATGCCTCAGACCAGCCACCAGGCAGCGGACATTGATAATTTTACAACAACATCTGATAATACATATGTTGCCGGTTTGTGGCGTGGTTATTATGCTGGTATTTCAAGAACAAATGTTGCAATCAATGATCTTCCGAAGATTTCAAATATCGATGACGCCTGCGCAACTCAATGGCCAGATCGCAGAAATGCGTTTTTTACGTGCATATTTTTATTTTAATCTTGTTCGTATGTTCGGCGGTGTGCCGATTGTTTTAACTGTACCAACAGGACCCCGTAATCAGGACAGTGCCTTTTACACTCGGGCAACACTGGCTGATGTTTATAACAACGCAATCATTCCTGATCTGCAGTTTGCCATAGCCAATTTACCGTTAAAGTCCGCCACTGCTGTGGGCCACGCAACAAAAGGAGCCGCGGAAACATTACTTTCGAAAGTTGATATTTATTTAAGGAACTGGGTGGAAGCGGATAGTCTGGCGCAGGATGTGATCAGTTCAGGTCAGTATCAATTAATGCCTGATTATTCTATTCTCTGGCGGCAGGCTGGTGATAATTGTCCGGAATCCATATTTGAAGTAGAGACAGGATTGTATGGAAGTGTAGATTATGGTATACCGGAATATGTAGAATTCCAGGGACCCAGGCAGGATAACGGGATGGGCACTCCAACAACCCCATGGAACAATCCCGGATTTTTTCAGCCACTGGGTGATGATGGATTTGGACTCTGCATGCCGACAGCTAATCTTGCTTCGGCCTATGAAGCCGGAGATCTGAGAAAGGCTTCTACCATCATCGATTTACCAGCCACTTCACCCCCTGATACTCTATTCGACGGATTTATCGTACCCTCTTTATTGGGTACACATACATATTATAACTATAAAGCTTATCACAGTCAGATCCCTCCGGGTGGAGCGAAGGCGCAGATTGAAGCTTTTATAAACAATCGCGGTTTATGCCAAAAAAACGTGCATATACTACGTTATGCAGAAGTATTATTAATAAAAGCAGAAGCTGCTAACGAATTAGGAAATACCGGAAGCGCAATCAGCAATCTGAATGCGGTACGTAGCAGAGCGGGGTTGGCTGCAACAACAGCGAGTTCGCAAACAGATTTACGAAACGCCATCTGGAATGAACGGCGTGTGGAACTCGCGATGGAGCATGACAGGTTTTGGGACATCGTAAGACAGGGACGTGCGGCACAGATTATGCAGGCCTCAGGAAAAAATTTTATTGTTGGTAAAAGTGAACTGTTGCCGATACCATCATCAGAAATTGCCGTGAGCGGTGGAAGGCTCACTCAAAATAACGGGTACTAGTTTTGCAGACAGATAAAAAAACATATAGTCTACGTCTTTATTCAATTTTAAAGTAAAATAAAAAAGTATGAAAAAAGTAAAAAGTAAGTTTTCCCTATTTATGATTGCGGGGATAACATTAGCAGCGATAAGCATTTCGTCTTGCTCAAAATCTGACAACAATAACAATACGCCCCCACCGCCTACACCTATCGGTGGATATGTGTCTTCAGATTCTGTGGCTGCGGACGCGCTGTTAGCTTATTGGCCATTCGACGGTGATTTAAACGATCACAAGGGTAATTTGACCGCGACAACTTTTGGTACACCTGCATATGCTACTACCGGAGTCAGAGGACAGGCCTATCAGGGATCTCAGGGCACATATGCAACATTCGTTCCGCCTGCTTCATTTCCAACGAGCCTGGCGAGCTATACTATTTCGTTTTGGTATAATCTCGCTTCCAATGTAGATACCAATACAACGCAGGGCGTTTTCTTCTATTCAGGTGTTTCACAACAGGGCGAAATTATAAACGAGTTCGAAAGTCCGGCCAATAAAAATCTGACTGGAGATTCCGTAAGAATTCACCCGGGATTCTGGGATATCGGTGACAGACCAAACTATGATCTGTTTGTTCCGGAAACATTTAATACTTCTGCGATCGGTAAATGGGTATTCTTTACCGTTAGTTACAATGCAGGAACGTCCACTTATGTCACTTATCAAAATGCCGTTCCTACGGGTGCGAGTACGGCATTTACAGGTGGCAAATATCTAACGCCAAATCCTCTTTATAACTCTGCCGCAGCGACAACGCCGTTGGGACCACTTAAATTTACAGATGCACCACAAAGCATATCGTTGGGTTCCTGGCCAGATGGTTTATTTGGGCAGCAAGCCAGCAAGGCCTGTTTTTTGGGAAAATTGGATGAGTTAAGAGTTTTTAGCCGCGCTTTGACACAAACAGAAGTTTCTGGATTATTTCTTAACGGTCAGGCAAACAGATAAAAAGAATATTATTTATAATCTAAAAAGGCTGTCTGAATCAGACAGCCTTTTTAGATATAAATTTTGTATCGGGCTATTTGAATTTTTAAATTCAATTGTAAACAGTGAAAAGGATAAGTGTTTTTTTTGTAACCGTGTTTTTGTTTTTTGCATGTAAGAAAGATAGTACGCCAGGTCAGTCCAATTCGGGTACATTCAATCAAGTGAAATCTACGATTAATGACAGTTTGTATAGCGGCGGAACATTCCCGAATGCGAAAATCAATCCCGTAATAAAAATTTCATTCTCTTCTTCTATTAACAAGTCAACCATTGCGGGAAATGTTAACATGACCGGAGGCGGTTTGGTCATAGCAGACAACTATTCATATGAGAATAACGATTCAACCCTGATTGTCACACCTGCTTCTGCTCTGGGATCTCTGACAAGTTATTCACTGACCATTTCAACCGGATTAAAATCATCGACCGGTGCATCTTTGGCAAATCAGGTAGCTGTCAACTTCGTGACAGCGATTGATTCAACTGATAAATTTCCGCAGATTTCCGATAGTGCACTGCTGACCCTGGTTGAACAACAAACATTTAAATATTTCTATGATTTCGGTCACCCGGTTTCCGGAATGGCGCGTGAACGGAATTCGGATGGGCAAACGTAACTACCGGTGGAAGCGGATTTGGCGTGATGGCTCTGATTGTCAGGAGCTCAAAGAAATTTTATTACGCACGCACAGGCGCTTTCAAGAATAGACACTATCGTAAATTTCTTAACCAATAAGGCGCATCGATATCATGGTGCTTTCCCTCACTGGATGGACGGCACAACCGGAGCGACCATTCCTTTCAGTTCCCAATGATGATGGAGCAGATCTCGTAGAAACGTCTTACATGATGGAAGGCCTGCTTAACTGCACGTCAATATTTCAATAGCAGTGATCCCACAGAAATTTCTTTACGTGCAGCGATTAATAATTTATGGAACGGTGTTGAATGGAACTGGTTCCGTCAGGGTGGACAGAATGTTCTTGTACTGGCATTGGAGTCCCGACAGTTGGTTTTGCCATTGGCCAACAGATCAACGGATGGGATGAAGCCATGATCGTTTATGCACTGGCTGCTTCCTCCACGGTAGATTCCAACCGCATTCCAAAAATTGTCTATGATAATGGATGGGCTATGAACGGCAGCATTAAAAACGGATCTTCTTATTATGGCTTTACACTTGCCACTCGGTCCTCCATATGGTGGCCCTTTATTTTTTGCGCATTATTCATTCCTGGGCATCAATCCAAATAATCTGACGGACACCTATGCAGACTACTGGATGCAAAATCAGAATCACTCGCTGATAAATTATAGTTATTGCGTAGCTAATCCGCATCAGTTTAACGGATACAGTAGTTCAGTATGGGGTCTTACTGCCAGTGATGAACAGGGTGGTTATTCTGCCCATTCACCAACCAATGATGATGGTGTAATTAGTCCAACAGCAGCTATTTCTTCTATCCCTTATACGCCGACTCAATCCATGAATGCCCTTCGATTTTTTTATTATAAACTCGGTGATAAAATCTGGGGAAATTATGGTTTTGTGGATGCATTCAACCTGACGAATGTATGGTTCGCGAATTCTTATCTTGCCATTGACCAGGGGCCTGAAATCATCATGATCGAAAATTATCGTTCGGGTCTTTTGTGGAACCTGTTCATGAGTAGTCCGGAAATAAAAACGGGTATGAAGAGCCTGGGTTTTCAATCTCCGAATCTGAATTAAATGGTTATGCCTGATTCTTTCTTTAAAAAAGGAATTTTTTGCTGGCTTTTTTTACTGCTATATACATTCTCATTCGCACAGGTTGCAGTGCCTGTTGAAAAAACAAAGGCCGGCACTTCGTTTGCTGACCGTCAACCATCCACCGTCAACCCCGCCTCTGCCAAAGCTTCGGCGGGGCAAGGCCGCCAACTAATTTCCGACAGCGCCCTGCTCGACCTGGTACAAAAACAAACATTCAAATATTTCTGGGATTTCTCTCATCCCGTCAGCGGTCTCGCCCGTGAACGGAGTAATACAACGCCTGCGTATGGCAACGAAGTCGTGACCATCGGTGGAAGCGGATTCGGCGTGATGGCCATCATCGTTGCCACCGAGCGCCATTGGATCAGCCGGGATACCGCTGTAAAACATTTATTGAAGTCAGTAAAATTCCTGAGCAAAGCAAACAGTTATCACGGCATTTTTCCGCATTGGATGAATGGTGCCACCGGTATTACCATTCCCTTTTCCCGAAAAGATGATGGCGCTGATGTTGTGGAGACAGCCTATTTATTTGAAGGCTTATTATGCGCACGCCAATACTTCAACCAGAATACATCTCTGGAAAAAGAATTACGTAATCGTATTAACAGTCTTTGGACCCAGGTGGAATGGAGCTGGCAACAACGCGACAAGGGAGATTCGCTTTACTGGCACTGGAGTCCGAATAACGGATGGAGCATGAATGTCGAAATCACGAGGCTGGAATGAATGTCTGATTACCTATGTGCTCGGCGCTTCTTCCCCTACCTATCCCATCACTGCAAATGTATATCAGCAAATGCTGGGCCGAAGGTAATCATTTTATCAATGGAAAAGAATACTATGGGTATCAAACTACCCCTCGGTTCTCCGTATGGAGGTCCACTGTTCTTTGCCCATTATAGCTTTATGGGTTGAACCCACACGGATTAAAAGACCGGTATGCGGATTACTGGGAACAGAATCATGAATCAGACGCTGATCAATTATAAATACTGCGTGGCCAATCCCGAATCATTTTAAAGGATATGGCGAAAACTGCTGGGGACTCACTGCCAGTGATACGTACGACGGATACAATGCACAGTCCCCCGAGAATGATTTCGGAACGATCAGTCCGACCGCAGCGCTTTCTTCCTTTCCTTATACTCCCGAATATTCCATGAAGGCGCTGAAACATTTTTATTACGATCTCGGAAATAAAATCTGGGGGCCTTATGGATTTGCAGATGCCTTCAATGAAACCAAAAACTGGTATGCCAACAGTTACCTGGCCATAGATGAAGGTCCGATCGTCTCGATGATCGAAAATTATCGCTCCGGTCTTTTGTGGAAATTATTCATGAGTTGTGAAGAAGTGCAGCGGGGTCTGCAAAAATTAGACTTCCAGCCACCTATTAATAAATAACTTAGCATCCCATTCGATTGGCTGCATGAAAAAAAACTTTCCACTGCTGAGAAGGGTTGTTTGTCTTCTGATCGTCAGCATTGTCGTTTTATGATGCAACAGCCCAGCAAAAAACCTATTGCAATCCGATAAATATTGATTACGGATACACGCCCATTCCCAATTTTTCTGAAGCGGGCCGTCACCGGGCTACGGCAGATCCGGTGATCACTATGTATAAGGGCGACTATTTTTTATTCTCCACCAATCAATGGGGATACTGGTGGAGCAGCGATATGCTGAACTGGCATTTTATACATCGTTCTTTTTTAAAACCCTGGCATCATGTTTATGACGATCTCTGTGCACCGGCCACACTGGTGCTGGGCGACACATTATTGGTGATCGGTTCAACCTATGCAAAAAATTTCCCGTTATGGATGAGTACGAATCCAAAACAGGATCAATGGAAGGAGGCCGTGGATTCTTTTCAGGCCGGCGCCTGGGATCCGGCACTATTTCTGGATGATGACGGTAAGATTTTTCTCTATCATGGTTCCAGTAATCTTTATCCCATCTACGGATGGGAAATTGACCGGAAAACATTACAGCCAATGGGTGAACACAAAGAGCTGATCAAACTGCATGATGATATACATGGTTGGGAACGGTTCGGAGAATACAACGATAATAATTTTCTGAATCCGTTTATTGAAGGCGCCTGGATGAATAAACATCATGGAAAATATTATTTACAATATGGCGGTCCGGGTACCGAGATTCGCGGTTATGGCGATGGTGTATATATTTCCGACCATCCCCTGGGTCCTTTTACCTATCAGGCAAGTAATCCATTTTCATATAAACCCGGTGGTTTTGCCCGGGGTGCGGGTCATGGATCCACTTACCAGGATCCTTTTGGAAACTGGTGGCATATATCCACGATGGTCGTGAATATGAAAAATAATTTTGAAAGAAGGCTTGGCATCTGGCCGGCGGGTTTTGACAGCGATGATATCCTGTATTCAAATACTGCTTTTGGTGATTACCCACAATTTCTTCCGGCAGAAAAAAAAGATCATCTGAATGGAAATTTCACGGGATGGATGTTGCTGAACTATAATAAACCCGTTCAGGTTTCCTCCACATTCGGTGGCTTATGCAGCCAACAATGCCGTGGATGAGGATATCCGCACGTATTGGAGTGCGGCTTCCGGAGCCGCCCATGAATGGATACAAACAGATCTGGGAGCATTGAGTACTGTCTATCGCAGTTCAGATTAATTATGCTGACCAGGATGTGGATTCATCTTTTCTTGGAAAAATACCCGGCCTCTATCATCAATATATTCTTTGGGAATCTTCAGATGGAAAAACCTGGAATATGCTGGCCGATAAAAGCCATAACCAGACGGATATTCCTCATGATTACCTGGAACTTATCCAAACCTGTCCGTACGCGTTTTATAAAATTGGAAAACATACACATGCCAACCGGTAAATTTGCCATCAGCGGTCTGCGTGTTTTTGGAAAAGGAGCGGGGCAAAAACCAGATACCGTAAAACAGTTCATCGTTTTACGGAGTGAAAATGATTCACGCAACGCGCTTATTAAATGGATCACCGTCAACAACGCAACAGGATATAATATTTACTGGGGCATTGCACCTGATAAATTATATAATAATGTGATGGTCTATAACGACAACCAATATTATTTTAAACCGATGGATAAAGGAAGAACATATTATTTCTCCATTGAATCCTTCAACGAAAATGGCATTTCAGAAAAAACGAAACCGATTGAAGTAAAAGCACCGAAATCAGAACCATGATCTTTTCATTAAAACGACGACCATGAGATTATATAAACATCTTCTTTTTATCGTTTGCATTTTTGCATCCATTCAAAGTTTCGCACAGCCCTTTGCTGATGAAATCCAGGCGTTTAAAAATCAGGACAAATTAAATCCGCCACCGGCCAATGCGATTCTTTTTGTCGGCAGTTCTTCATTCAGGAAATGGACGGATATAAACAATTATTTTCCGGGTTTTACCATTATCAACCGGGGCTTTGGCGGATCGACCTTTCCCGATGTGATTCGTTATACGAATGATATCATTATTCCCTATCATCCAAAACAGGTCGTTATTTATTGCGGCGACAATGATCTCGCATCTTCCGATTCCATCACAGCCGACTCGGTATTTGAACGTTTCAGGGTTCTTTTCGAAGCTATCCGTGTAGGATTGCCCGGTGAGAATATTGTATTTGTGTCCATCAAGCCCAGTCCGAGCCGGGTCAGGCTAAAAGAAAAAATGGAAAAAGCAAACCTGCTCATCCAGACCTATCTGTCCATTATACCCAACACGGCTTTCGTAGATGTATATCATAAAATGCTGAATCCGGACGGATCCATCATGACAGATATTTTTCTGGAAGACAATCTGCACATGAATGCAAAAGGATACGCGATCTGGCAAAAAGAAATTTTTCCCTACTTATCAAAATAAACCAACATGAAAAAGGTTCTGACGATTTTTTTAGCACTGATCTCTGTGAGTCTGACCCGGGCACAGGATGCCAAAATGAATGATTTCATCACAAAGCTTATGAGCAGGATGACGATTGACGAAAAAATCGGTCAGCTCAATCTGGTCATCCCCGGCGGTGCCGTTACAGGTACCGTGGTCAGTAAGGACGTCGATAATAAAATCCGCGCGGGCAATGTGGGTGGTTTGTTTGGCATCACGGGTCCGGATAAAGTAAGACAGGCGCAGGATATTGCTGTAAAAGATTCACGTCTGCATATCCCGCTGATCTTCGGCTTGGACGTCATACACGGACACCGGACGATGTTCCCGATTCCATTGGGACTTTCCTGTACCTGGGATATGGACCTGATTGAAAAAACAGCAAGGATCGCTGCACGTGAAGCCAGCGCCGACGGTCTCGCCTGGGCTTTTTCTCCCATGGTTGATATCGCCCGTGATCCGCGCTGGGGAAGGGTTTCAGAAGGATCCGGCGAAGATCCCTACCTGGGTTCCCAGATCGCAGCCGCCATGGTACATGGTTACCAGGGCAAGGATCTGAACAACAATGAAACAGTGATGGCCTGTGTAAAACATTTTGCATTATACGGTGGTGCGGAAGCAGGACGCGAATACAATACGGTGGATATGAGCCGGATCAAAATGTATCAGTATTACCTGCCTCCCTATAAAGCCGCGATTGATGCAGGCTGTGGATCCATGATGAGTTCCTTCAATGAAATTGATGGTATACCGGCCACGGGTAACCGATGGCTGCTGACGGATCTGTTGCGCAATCAATGGAAATTTAATGGTATGGTCGTTTCAGATTATACTTCGCTGAGTGAAATGGAAGCGCATGGCATGGGTGACCTGGCTACCATCTCTGCACTCGCACTGCATGCAGGACTGGATATGGATATGGTGAGTGAAGGATATCTGAACACTTTGAAAAAATCTTTGCAATCGGGAAAAATAACACAGAAGGAAATTGACCAGGCCTGTCGCCGCATACTGGAAGCAAAATATAAACTTGGTTTATTTAAAGATCCATATAACAGGATGAATGCAGACAGGGCAGTCAAAGAACTGCTCTCACCGGATAATCGCAAATTGGCACGTGAAGTGGCGGCACATAGTTTTGTGTTATTGAAAAATAATAATCAGCTGCTACCATTAAAAAAATCCGGAACCATTGCACTCGTCGGTCCGCTGGCAGATAATCACCGGAATATGCTGGGCACCTGGTCTGTGTCGGGCGATCCATCAAAATCTGTTACTGTGATGGAAGGAATAAAAAATGTGGCTCATGATGTAAATATCGTGTATGCCAAAGGAGCGAATATTTCGGACGATACGATGCTCGTATTCCGTACAAATAAATTGGGTATTGAGATTGAACCGGAAACCAGAACTGCGGAGGCAATGATAGATGAGGCGGTTGCTGCAGCAAACAAATCAGATGTGGTGGTAGCGGTGGTTGGGGAAGCGGCAGATATGAGTGGAGAATCTTCCAGCCGCGGTGACATCACGATCCCGGAAAGCCAGGAGAATTTACTGAAGGCGCTGGTGAAAACAGGCAAGCCCATTGTGGTCGTTTTATTCAACGGAAGACCGCTGATACTTAAATGGGAGAATGATCATGTGGGTGCGATACTCGATGCCTGGTTTCCGGGCACAGAAGCCGGCAATGCGATCGCAGATGTTTTATTCGGCGATTACAATCCATCCGGAAAATTATCGATGACATTTCCGTTGAGCCAGGGACAGATTCCGATTTATTATAATGCAAAAAATACGGGTCGTCCTTATTCTACCGGCGATGCCAATACGAAATTCAAATCGGACTACCTGGATATGCCCAATGATCCGTTGTATCCGTTTGGTTATGGGCTGAGTTATACGAAATTTAATTATAGTCCGATTTCGCTCAGTACCCCAACGATTTCTCCGGCTCAGCCTGTAACGGTTAAACTAACGGTCACCAATAGTGGAAATTTTGATGGAGAAGAAACCGTGCAATTGTATATCCGTGATATGGTAGCCACTGTTACCCAGCCGGTGAAGGAATTGAAAAAATTCCAGAAAGTTTATCTGAAGAAAGGTGAAAGCAAAGAAATCAGTTTTAGTCTGACAACGAAGATCTTAAATATGTAAACAGTGATTTGAAATGGGTGTATGATCCGGGCGCATTTAAAATATTTGTGGGTGGTAATTCGCGGGATGTTGGTTGCGGATCTTACGGCTTGAGTCTTAAGCCAAAGAGCCTACGGTTGCATCAAAAGCAAAGAATTAGCTAAAGCTAAAGCCAAAGCCTAAAACTGAGAATAGTGTTAAGATATTAATATCTTATTAAAATTCGAATGACTTGAAATAAACTCTAAAACTGACTGGTTTTAGGCTTTGAGCTTTAAGCTTAGCATAAAAAATGGAAAATATAAAAAATATCATCTTCGATCTAGGCGGTGTGATCATGGACATCGACGTGAAGCAAACGCTGAAGGCTTTTTCCAGGCTGGGAATAAAAAATATTGAGAACTATTTCGGTCATGGTTTTGCCGCTTCTTTTTTCAGTGATCATGAAGCCGGAAGGATTTCTGACGAAGAATTTCTGAAAGAAATAAAAAAGCTGCTCATCGAGGAAGCGAGTGATGGAGCTGCTGAAATTAGTGACGAAGCGGTGATTGATGCATGGAATGCCCTGCTGCTTCAATTTCCGCCGGAAAGGATTTCCCTGCTCAGGGAAATCAAATCCAGGTACCGGCTTTTCCTTTTCAGTAATACCAATGCCATTCATTATGATAAGTTCCGGGAAATCTACCGGAGCTCCTTTGCCGGTGAGCTGGAAGACCTTTTCGAAAAAGCCTATTTTTCCCATTCCCTGGGTCACCGTAAACCAGATACCAGTGGATTTGAGCTGATTATCCGGGAAAATGGCCTGGATCCGAAACAAACGCTTTTTGTGGACGATGCCTTTATAAATGTGGAAGGAGCGATAAAGACGGGGCTAAAGGGGCTTTACCTGCCGCCGGGGTTCTTTATTACTGATATTCGCTGGTGAGGGTTCGATGACGGTTGACGGTTGACGGTTGACGGTTGAGCCGGTTGAGCAGTAAATTCCACTTCCAGACTTCCATACTTCCAGTACTTCCACACTGTAAATTCTGGCCTACGGCCAGAATTTACTTGACTTCCTCAAAATCAATGTATTCTCCCACTTTTGAGGCGCCGGATCCGGGTTTGATCGCTGAGTGTCCTGGTTGGACGTTGGGCCGTTGCACCGGATTGGCGCGGTGAGTTGGGCGTTGGGCCGTTTTCCTGCGCCTGCTTATTCATATTATTGAACTGCTGGCGCACATGACTGGTCGTCCGGATACCGGGATCAGGAATCCGGCGATGAACCGGTAAAGCAGGTAGATTAGTATGGCGAGGACAAAAACATTCATGTCATACAAAATTAATGCAGCAGCGGCAAAAACACTGTTAAAACCTAAGGGCAATTTAAATACCATATTTGGGAGGAATCGAATAAAACCGTTAAATTTGCAGCCGGTATAGTGAAACAACAGGAAGGGAACGCAATCGTTCCCTTCTTCTTTTCATATGGACAAGGAAACCCAAATTGAAAGCATTCGGAGAATGATCGGGGAAATCCTCGAGGAAGAACCGGTTTATTTCCTGGTAGATCTTCGGATCAAACCAACAAATAATATAAAGGTTTTTCTGGATGGAGATTCCGGCATTACAATTGAGAAATGTGTACAGGTAAACCGAAAGCTCTATAAGAAACTGGAAGAGGCTGCGATGTTTCCTGACGGTGATTTTTCACTGGAAGTATCATCCGCCGGACTGGATGAACCGCTGAAATCGTTGCGTCAGTATAAAAAAAATATTGGCCGGCAGGTGGAGGTTCAGTTCCAGGACGGTCTCAGAAAGAAGGGCAGCTGATGGAAGTGAATGAAGAAGGGATTGTGCTGGAAGTAGCCACCGGCAAGGTTTCCAACGGGAAATTGCAACCGAAGAAAAAAGAAATTAGTTCACATAGTTTTTTATTCAACAATATAAAATCAACAAAGATCCAGATTGTTTTTTAACTGGATAAAAAAAGAACGGTTATGGCAAGTATCAATTTAATCGAAGCTTTCCAGGACTTCAAGGAAGCCGAAAATATTGACCGTCCTACCATGATGAAAGTGGTAGAAGACGTTTTCAAAACCCTGTTGCGTAAAAAATACGGGAGTGATGAGAATTTTGACGTAATTGTGAATGCCGAAAAGGGTGACCTGGAAATCATGCGCAGGCGCACGATTGTGGAGAATGGAGCGGTGGAAGATCCCCTGGCGGAGATCGCTTACAGCGATGCCGTTAAACTGGAACCGGATTATGAAGTGGGAGAAGAACTCTATGAAGAAATCGAGATCCTCGATTTCGGCCGCCGGGCCATCCTGGCGGCAAAACAAACCCTGGCCAGCCGTATCGGTGACCTGAAAAAGAATGTACTGGTAAAAAAATACAGTGAACGTATCGGCGAGATCATCAGTGCGGAAGTTTACCAGGTATGGAAAAAAGAAATTTTACTGCTGGATGAAGAAGGCAATGAGCTGATTCTTCCCAAGTCAGAACAGATACCACAGGATTATTTCAAAAAAGGAGAAAGCATTCGTGCCGTGGTGAAGAAAGTGGATATGAAGAATAATTCACCGGTGATCATTCTTTCCCGCACCAGTCCTTCTGTTCCTGGCCAAACTGCTGGAAATTGAAGTGCCTGAAATTTTTGACGGACTGATCGTGATCAAAAAAATCGTACGTGAACCCGGTGAAAGAGCCAAAGTGGCCGTGGAATCTTACGATGACCGTATTGACCCGGTAGGCGCCTGTGTGGGTATGAAGGGAAGCCGTATCCATGGTATCGTGCGCGAACTGAAAAATGAAAATATTGATGTCATCAACTGGACGAATAATATTCAGTTGCTGATCCAACGTTCACTGACGCCATCCAAGATTACCAGTATGGACATAGACAGCGAAAAGATGCATGTGAATGTCTATTTAAAACCAGACCAGGTTTCGCTGGCGATCGGAAGAAAAGGAGTAAATATTAAATTGGCCCAGGAGTTGACAGGATATTCCATCGATGTGTTCCGTGATAATGAAGGCGAAACAACGAATTTGATATTGATCTGGATGAATTCAGCGATGAAATTGAAACATGGATCATTGATGAACTGAAAAGAATCGGTTGCGATACGGCCCATAGTGTGCTGGATTTATCTGTAGAAGAGCTGGAACGCAGAACTGACCTGGAAAAAGAAACGATTGAAGAAGTACGTCGGGTACTGAAAGAAGAATTCGAAAAAGAATAAACCTATAATCATGATTTTATGATTACGGGAGTTCTTCATTATAAATTATTTATAACAACATGACGCTGGTCCATGGACGGACCGGCAGTTCATGGACACAATTCATATGGCAGAAACGACAACACCACGTTTAATGGCAGCAGCCAAGGAATTCAACATCGGCAAGGAAACGCTGGTGGATTTCCTGGTAGGCAAAGGATTTAGCAAGGACGATCTGAAACCAACCGCCAAGCTGACCGACGACATGTACCGGTCCCTCCAGCAGGAATTCCAGGGAGATAAAGTAGCCAAGATCAAGAGTAACCAGATTGATCTTCCGAAAGGAAGCGTGGAAGCCAAACGCAAGAAAGAGGACGAAACTGTTCTCTTCCGGAAAGGTCCTGAAAAGAAACCGGTAAAAGAAGAACCGGTTCCCGTGGTTGTTGAAGAAGTAAAACCGGTCGTAGTTGCAAAAGTTGAAGAACCCAAGAAGGAACCGGAAATCATCAAGATCGAAGCGCCTGAAATTGAAGGACCGAAAATCATCGATAAGATAGATCTTTCGCCGATCGATTCTTCCACCCGACCAAAGAAAACGGCAAAGAAAAAAGAACCCGAGGCAAAGATTGAAGCTCCGGAAGAAAAACCGGTTGTACCTGTTGCAAAACCTGAAGAAATTGTTGAAGAAGTTATTGCCCCGGAAGTTGAAAAGGAAGAAGACGCAACCATCGAAAATATTTTAGTCGATAAGATTGAAGGGCCGCGTATTCTGGGGAAAATAGACTTACCCGTTGAAACGGAAAAGCCCAAACAGCTGGATGAGAAAAGGAAGAGAAAACGTATTCCCATTGAAAAGAGGGAAGGCGGAAATAATAACAATGGGAAACCATCGGGCACCGGAACACCTGTACAACGGGAACCAACACGCCCGAGCAGTGGTGCAAAACCTATTCTGCGCCGCGATCTTCGTTCGCCGGCCAGTGCCACAAACCGGAGCACAGCTACTCCCCGCGATCAGAAAGAAATTGATAAAAAAGAAATTCAGGAAAAGATCCGTGAAACCCAGGCCAAACTGGCCGGAACGGGTGGACGCGGAAGAGGCAGTAAGGCAAAATACCGCCGGGCACGCAGGGAAGAAAATGCAGAAGCCAGCGGCAGCGAACAACAGGAAAGCACCAAACTCCAGGTTACGGAATTTATCAGTGTCAGCGAACTGGCCAACCTGATGGATGTGAGTTATGCCGATATTATCAGCAAGTGTATGAGCCTGGGTATGATGGTTTCCATCAACCAGCGCCTGGAAGCCGACGTGATTGAACTGGTGGCGGGCGAATTTGGATATACGGTTGAATTCATCGGTATCGATGATGCACTGGAACTGGAAGAAGATGAAGTTGTAGATACTCCCGAGGACCTGATACCCCGTTCTCCGATGGTTACCATCATGGGTCACGTGGATCATGGTAAAACCTCCTTGCTGGATTTTATCCGCGAAGCCAATGTGGTAGCCGGTGAAGCCGGTGGTATTACCCAGCATATCGGTGCTTACCAGGTTACGACGGCCAATGGCAAAAAAATCACTTTCCTGGATACGCCGGGTCACGAAGCCTTTACGGCTATGCGTGCCCGTGGTGCCAAGGCTGCGGATATTGCCATCATCGTGATTGCAGCAGATGATGCCGTCATGCCACAAACCAAAGAAGCCATCTCCCATGCACAGGCGGCGAATCTGCCGATGGTATTTGCCATCAATAAAATTGATAAGGACGGAGCAAATCCTGAAAAAATAAAGGAACAACTGGCAGGTATGAATATCCTGGTGGAAGACTGGGGTGGTAAATACCAGAGCCAGGAAATTTCTGCCAAAAAAGGATTGAATATTGATCTTTTGCTGGAAAAGATCCTGCTCGAAGCAGAAATTCTGGATCTGAAATCCAATCCGAACCGGGAAGCATCCGGTACCGTCATTGAAGCCTCCCTGGATAAAGGAAGGGGTTATGTGGCTACTGTACTGGTACAGAGCGGAACACTGAAAAGCGGGGATCTCGTGGTTTCCGGTCAGTATTTTGGCCGTATCAAAGCCATGTTCAATGAAAGAAATAAGAAAATTGAAGATGCACCGCCTTCTTCTCCGGTATTGTTACTGGGATTGAATGGTGCTCCGCAGGCCGGTGAAAAATTCAAGGTATTTGCGGATGAAGCAGAGGCCAAGGAAACTGCCAACAGACGCGGTCAGCTGGCACGCGAACAGGGTATCCGTACCAAGAAACATATCACGCTCGATGAAATCGGCCGTCGTCTTGCACTTGGCAACTTTAAAGAACTGAACCTGATCATCAAGGGTGATGTGGATGGATCGGTGGAAGCACTGAGCGATTCATTGCAGAAACTGTCCACGGAAGAAATTGCTGTTCGTGTGGTTCATAAAGCCGTCGGTGCGATTACAGAAAGCGATGTGTTGCTGGCTACCGCATCCGATGCGGTTGTGGTCGGATTTAATGTACGAGCTTCTGTCCAGGCTGCAAGGCTGGCAGAAAATGAAGGTGTGCAAATCAAGACCTATTCCATTATCTATAATGCCATCGAAGAAGTGAAGAGCGCGATGGAAGGAATGCTGGAACCCAAGATCCAGGAAAAAGTGGTGGCCAATGTGGAAATACGGAATGTCTTCAAATTCGATAAAGCAACCGTTGCCGGTTGTTATGTACTCGATGGAAAAATATACCGGAATTCAAAGATCAGGCTGGTTCGCGATGGTATCGTGATCTATCCGGTCGGAGAAGGCGCTACTGCAGAACTTGCTTCCCTGAAAAGGTTTAAGGATGATGCCAAGGAAGTACCATCGGGTATGGAATGTGGTCTGGTGATCAAAAATTACACTGATTATCATGTGGGAGATATTGTTGAAGCGTATGAGGAAGAAGAAGTGAAACGCACTTTATAATTGTCAATTGTCAATTGTTAATTGTTAATTATTGTCTTAAATTGACAATTAACAATTGACAATTGACAATTAGAGAATGTATTTTTGAAGTAGATCCCGTTATGAAGAAAATACTCTTTGCTGCTTTTTCCCTGCTGACCGCGACAGTTACGCTGGCACAGCAAAAAGTAGTGGCGGATAAAATTGTAGGTATTGTAGGCGATAAGATCATTCTGAAATCAGAAATCTTTATTGCCAATGAAGATATCAAAAGACAGGGCGGTCAGGAACAGGATCCCTGTCAGATTCTGGACGGAATGCTCGTTCAGAAAGCCCTGGTATTACAGGCTGAAAAAGATTCTATTCCGGTAACAGAAGAAGAAATTGACGCAGAAATAGATCAGAAAATACGGTATTTCATTTCACAATACGGAAGCAAGGAAGCCCTGGAACAGATTGCAGGAAGGACCATTTATCAGATGAGGGAGGAATTTCGCCAGCCCATCAAGGAACAGCGTATGGCTGCCGGTATGCGGGCAAAAATCGTGGAAGGCATTAAGATTACCCCTACAGAAGTAAAGGAATATTACGAAAAAATTCCCAAGGACAGTCTCCTGTTTTATGAATCCGAACTACAGATCGGACAGATCGTGGTTTATCCCAAAGCGAGCCGTGATATTGAATTGCTTGCCATCGAAGAACTGAACGGATATAAGACAGATGTGGAAAGCGGTCACAAAAAATTTGAAACACTCGCATCTTTATATTCAGATGATCCCGGAAGCAAGGACAAGGGTGGTATGTATCAGTTAAACCGCCATGAAAAACAATGGGATCCTGTTTTCCTTTCCGCTGCATTCCGTCTGAAAGACGGACAGATTTCTCCTGTTATAAAAACCAAGTTCGGGTATCATATTATTCAAATGGTGAGCCGGAACGGTGATGATGCGGTCATTCGCCATATTCTCCGCATACCGCAGATTACACAACCTGAAATTAATACAGCGACGGAAAAACTGGATTCCATTCGTCAACAGCTGATTGCCGGCACGATAGGTTTTGGTGAAGCGGTGGCAAAATACAGCGATGATGAAAATGCGAAATTCACAGCCGGTATCCTGATGGCCCGGGATGGTTCCAATTATTTAAAAATAGATGAGCTGGATAAGGAAATGGTTTTACTACTCAAGAAGGCCAATCTGAGCTCCGGTCAGTATTCGCAACCGACTGTTTTTACAGATGAACGAGGTAAAAAAGGAGTACGGGTCATTTATCTGATTTCCAAATCCGAACCACATCGTGAAAATCTGAAAGATGATTATAACCGGATCGCCCAGCGGGCCCTGGAACAAAAAAAGAACAGAGTTTTGCAATCCTGGTTCCAAAGCCAGGATTTCAACTTACTATATCATGATCGATGGTGATTATCGCAATTGCGGTAATCTTTCAAAATGGCAAACCCGCCAGTTTACCAGCTCAAATTAATGAGCTACGACAAGAAATCAGGAAAATCGACTACCCATGGCTCCGATTTTCGTTCAGTTTATAGTATATTACAAGTATCTAATCCCCGATCCAGTTCATGAATCCACTTAATGCCATTGAAAACACGCCGGATATGATTAAGATTTTAATAGCTGACGACCACAAACTGATCAGGGAAACCTGGACCTATATATTAAACAGGGACTCCCGTTTTAAAGTTGTCGGGTCCTGCTCCAATTCTGAGGAAGCGGTTAAAATGACTGAAGAAATTCATCCGAATGTCGTGCTGATGGATATCAATATGGTTCCTTTTTCCGGCATTGAAGCTACCCGGCAGATCAGGGAGCTTTCCCCTGAAACCCGTGTGATCGGCGTTACCATGCATTCGCAGCCCGCTTTTGCCAAGAAAATGTTACAGTTTGGTGCGAGCGGATATGTGACCAAAAATTCATCCCGTGAGGAAATGGTGACCGCCATTCTGGAAGTGTCCAAGGGAAATAAATTCATTTGCGAAGAGATAAAAGATCTGATTGCGGATAATACTGAGGATCAAGCTACTAATACAGCCGTTAATACACTCACTGAAAGAGAAATGGACGTGATTAATCTGATCCGCCAGGGCAGTTCATCCAAGGATATTTCACTGAAACTTGAAATTTCCATCAAAACAGTGGAAGTACACCGTCATAATATTCTTAAAAAGCTGAAACTGAAGAATGCAGCATCCCTGATTCACTTTATGAATACCAGCTCTATGGTGATCTAGGTAGGTTGACGGTTGACGGTTGATGAGTTGTTAGTTGTTAGTTAATCGTTTAGAGAGTTGGCAGTTAATTAAGTTCGTTAAAATTCAGCACTTCCATACTTCCAGTCTTCCATACTTCCATACTTGTTTCATACTTGTTTAAAATGAATTAACTTTGCGCTTCACTTTCGTTTAGGCAGGTTCCCACTTGACCCTGTCACTAAAAAGTAAAAATTGAGCGACGAAATAAAACATGAATGCGGATTGGCATTCATCAGACTTCGTAAACCTTTCTCCTTTTATCTCCAGAAATATGGTACGGCATTGTATGGCTTAAATAAGCTCTACCTGCTCATGGAAAAACAGCATAACCGCGGTCAGGACGGGGCGGGTGTTGCCTCCGTAAAGCTGAATATAGAACCCGGCCATCCGTTTCTTCATCGCATACGCAGCAACAATAATCAGCCCATTGCCGATATATTCTCAAAGATCAATGACGAAGTAAAAGACCTTGAAAAATATCAACCCGATATTATCAAACATCCGGGACTTTTAAAAGGCCATATATCTGTCATGGGTGAGCTTCTGCTTGGGCATCTGCGTTATGGAACACAGGGAAAAAACAATGTGGAATTCTGCCATCCTTTTATAAAAAGAGATACCATCCCTGCCCGCAACCTCGCTCTGGCCGGCAATTTCAACCTGGTAAACACAGATGAACTGTTCGCGTTGATCAATATTGAACCCGGAGAATTTCAGAAACAGAGCGACCTGGCAGCTATGATGGAAGTGATACATCATTATATTGTCCAGGCGGATGAAAATAAACCTGAGGAACTGGATCTCAAACGGGTACTCAAAAAAGCTCTTCCATTATTCGACGGCGGATTTACCGTCGGCGGACTGGTAGGTAACGGAGACGGATTTGTTTTCCGTGATGCGCATGGAATCCGTCCGGCGTATTATTTTGCAAATGATGAAATCATCATTGCTGCTTCCGAACGTTCTGCCATACGCACCGTTTTTAATGTAGGAGAGAACGAAGTCCTCGAATTGATGCCGGGAACTGCCCTGATTGCAAAATCTGACGGCCGGTTTTCAGTAGAACAAATTATTCCCGCCAAAGAACGCCGTGCCTGTAGCTTTGAACGAATTTATTTTTCAAGGGGAAGTGATGAAAAGATCTACCGGGAAAGAATTGCGCTTGGTTATAACCTGAGCGAACAGATCCTGAATTCCGTCAATCACGATTTGAAAAACAGCATATTTTCCTTTATTCCCAATACAGCCGAAGTTGCTTTCTACGGTATGTGGAAAGGACTGGATGATTACCTGAAAAAAGTCATGATCGACCGGATCATGTCCTGGGGAAAAGATATTACAGAAGAAAAACTTTCTCAAATGATCAACCGGAAAATCCGGATTGAGAAAATTGCAACCAAGGATGTCAAGATGCGAACATTCATTACCGCGGATGCCAGCCGCAATGAAATGGTTCAGCACGTATATGATATTACATATGGCACTGTGCAAAAAGATGTGGATACCCTGGTGGTGATAGATGATTCCATCGTACGTGGAACTACTTTGCGGGAGAGTATCGTGCGCATGCTGGCCAGGCTTGAACCTAAAAAAATTATTATTGTTTCTTCTGCTCCGCAGATCCGTTATCCGGATTGTTACGGAATCGATATGAGCAAACTGGGTGATTTTATTGCTTTCCGCGCAGCTATAACGCTCATGCATGAACGAAAAAAGGAAAAATGCCTGTCCGACATGTACGATCATTGTAAGGAGCTGGAACGTTTAGGACAACTCCACACAGAAAATATCGTTCGTCAGGTATACAAACCTTTTACCACCCAGGAAATTTCTGATAAAATAGCGCAACTGATTACGCCGCCGGATATCACAACACCGGTTCAGGTGATTTATCAGACAATCGAATCTCTCCACGAAGCCTGTCCGACCAATACCGGAGACTGGTATTTCACCGGCAATTATCCCACACCCGGCGGTAACAAAGTTGTCAACCGGGCATTTATCAACTACATGGAAGGGAAGAATGTAAGAGGATACTAGGGCGCCTTTTCATTCAAATTTTCACCTCTTATTTTCATTATAAAGTGTGGTCCCGCACGTGCGAAAGGTTCCGCCAACCTTCGGATTAAACTCATAGATATGACATGTCATCCCTTTTGGCGGTCGCCATCGGGCAACCGCTTCCGGATCTAAAAATGCTTTATAAATGACTCGTGAAGCAGATCTGATGTTTGCCGATGCAGTCTCCGTTATTCTATCGGCCGTTTTATCCTGCATTGATTGGTTTCTTTCCCTTAAGTAATCAAAAATTAAACCCCGGATGCTATTTAAATATGCGTCGTTACCGTGTTTTATGAAACACCGTAATTTCCACATCATCATTTCCATCCCGCACATGCGGGATCATTTTGATTCTTTTATCTCCACGCTTCCCACACCTGATGTGAAAGTGATTTGTTGACGGCAAGGCAAAAAAAAGGTCCCCAAAAATGGGGACCTCTAAAATGATTTCGTATGAAAAAAAGCTTAGCCTTTTTTAGTTTCAAGCAGATTGAAGAACTGATCCAACAGTGGGAGAATCACGATTCTTGTGCGGCGGTTGGCTGCACGGCCATCTTTTGTATCATTCGGCATTAATGGAACAAACTCGCCACGACCAGCTGCAGTCATTTTTGCAGGCGGAATACCGTATGTTTTATCCAGAATGCGAACAACAGAAGTAGCACGTTTAACGCTCAGATCCCAGTTGTCCATTAAAACACCAGATTTGAATGGTTTGTTATCGGTGTTTCCTTCAACCATGAATTCAACATCTGGCTGGTTCTTCAGAACAGCAGCAACTTTCGCAAGTACACCCTTTGCATTTTTTGAAACGGTATAACTTCCGCTGTTGAAAAGCATTTTGTCTGAAATGTCGATGAAAACAACACCTTTCTCGATTTTGATGTTTACATCAGAATCATTGGCGTTTCCAACAGCACCCTTCAGGTTCATGACGAGCGCCATGTTCATGGAGTCTTTGTGTGCCATTGCAGACTGCAGATCGCGGATATAAGCGTCTTTCGCTCCTATATTCTCCAGCGATTTCTTGATGCTTTCAGCCTGTGAACCTGAAATCACTGACATGTCTTCCAGTTGTTTCAGGGCCTGAGTGTTGTTTTCTCTCAGGAAGGCAACTTGTTTGTTTAATTCGTCTATTTGTCCCTGTAAGCCTGTGTTCTTAGACGTGAGGCTTGCAGTCTGATCGTTACATGTCTTCAATTCGCCCTGAAGTTTTGCATATTCAGCGCTTAATGAATCAAAGCGGGCCTGCATTTTGGCCTGCATTTCTTTAAATTTTTTGGTGCTCACGCAGGAGAACATCAACAGTGACGAAACAGAGAAAAGTAGAATGTACCTAAGCTTCATAAGAATCATTTTAAGAAGAGTTAATTAATAATCGATATACTTAAAAATATATAACGCACACAGCAATTGTTGTACCAATCCGCTGGTAGTGCACTTTTTACTTGATAAATACAGTTTTGATGAATACGATATAGGGATGCATAAGGTAGGAAATACGGGTGGCAAGCAGTTTAGTCCGGCGAAGATATGTGAAAAAATAAATTCCAAGCATTTCTATACTTAAAATTATTTTGACCTTATTTACCTTAATTAATGAATTGCTTAGCTTTAGCTCCCAAATTTATTGCATGAAATTTTTTGCCTACGTATTTCTATTTATGTCCTGTGTAATTTCTTCCTGCAAACTCATGCATCCCGACAGGTCTATACCTGATAATAAAGACTTTGGGAAGGTACTTAATGATTATTACAACGACCGGATGAAATATTTCCCCATAGAAGCGACACAAAATGGCGATCAACGCTATAACGATCAGCTGCCTGTGGATTTTACGGATAGTTATCTGGATACCCTGCGAAATTTCTATGGTGGTTATTTAAACAAAATACTTGTTTTTGACCGGGATAACCTCAACAGGAATGACCAGATAAGCTACGATGTACTTCTCAGAGAACTAAAAATGGATCTTGAAGGAATTGACCTGCACCTGGCCATTAACAATGTTACGATGCCCAATGTCCAGTATATGCCTTTTAACCAATTTGAAGGCATTCCGCTGTTCCTGGGCCAGATGGGAAGCGGCACCGGTATACAGCCATTTAAAACGGTCGAAGATTATCATAACTGGATCGTAAGAGCCGGGAAGTTCCAGGCCTGGGCTGACAGCGCTATCGTTTACTTCAGAAAAGGGTTGACGAACGGGTATATTCTTCCCCGTTGCCTGGTAGAAAAAATGATTCCAGAAATGCAGAATATGTCGACAACAGATACTGCAAAAAATATATTCTACACGCCCATCCAACTGATGCCCTCTTCATTCACCAATGAGGATAAACAAAAAATATCTACTCAGCTATCCGGACTGATTACCGGAACACTGATACCTTCCTATCAGAAACTAGCTGATTTCCTGCAAAACGAATACCTTCCCAAAAGTCGCAGCAGTATCGGGTTTGATGATTTACCTGATGGGATAAAATTATATAAATACCTGATTCGTTACTGGACAACGACCAATAATACGGCAGAAGAAATATACCAGACCGGACTTTCAGAAGTAAAAAGAATTCATGATGAAATGGAACTGGTGAAAACGCAAACCGGATTCCAGGGCGATCTGCCGGCATTCTTTAACTACATAAAAACGGATCCCCGCTTCACACCTTATAACTCTCCTGAGGAAGTTTTGAATGCTTTCAGAAAAATCCAGGCAACCATAGATCCAAATCTTAAAAAACTTTTTGGCCACACTCCAAAAATGAAGTTTGAGATACGTCAGACAGAAGCTTTTCGCGCAGCCAGTGCAAGCGCAGAGTATATAGCCGGAGATCCGGGGGGAAGCAGACCAGGAGTGTTTTATGTTCCGATCCTTGACGCCCGTAAGTTTAATGTCTCTTCCGGAATGGAATCTCTTTTTCTGCATGAAGCCATTCCCGGTCATCATTATCAAAATTCTTTGCAGATGGAAGATACACTGCTTCCAAAATTCAGAAGATTTTCCTGGTACGGCGCGTATGGTGAAGGATGGGCATTGTACTCAGAATCGCTGGGTAAGGAATTGGGTCTTTATACCGACCCTATTCAATATATGGGTGCACTGGGCGATGAGATACACCGGGCCATCCGGCTTGTGGTTGATGTGGGTATGCACCTGAAAAAAATGACAAGAGAACAAGCCATCAAATATATGATGGATAATGAACCAATCAGTGAACAGGGCGCCACGGCAGAAATAGAACGTTATATCGCTATTCCTGGTCAGGCACTCAGTTACAAAACCGGTGCGATGATGATCCGCGAACTGAGAACACGTTATACCAATGAATTAGGTAAGAGATTTAATATCGCTGCCTACCATGACGAAGTTTTGAATGGTGGATGTTTACCCCTGGAAATATTTGAAAGAAAAATGGATGTTTGGGAGATGAATCAGTAAATTTTCAATTTACCTGCTTCATATATCGGTAATACATTTGCCTGATTCGGTTCCAGACAGTAACGTATATCTTTTTCCAGTCCGTATGCCATCAGGCGTTTGAAATGGGAAGCGTTGTTTTCTTTCATAAATCCAAATAAATCGCCGGCCGCCTTCTGATACAGATTAACAGCTGCATGCGATGCATCACATTCTATATTGAAATAATCCCGGACTTTTTCAATCACAGCTCCCGCAAATAATGTGTCTTCGATGTTTATCCGGTCCTTCCAGGCGGCGCAGGCAAGAATGACGTTATTTTTTTGTTGCAGCAGATATTCTGTAACCGCATTCAGGTTTGCGAAAGAGCCCGTTACAATTTCCCGGGCGCCCCTTTCCAGCGCCATATGCAGAAGACGGGTACCATTGGTTGTAGTAAGTACCAGGATTTTCCCCTGTATAAACTCACGGTCATATTCAAACGGGGAATTTCCATAGCTAAGCCCTTCCGCAATCTTTCCGTCTCTTTCCCCTGCGGTGACACAATTGATCTGACGGCCCAGTTCGATACATTTTGCAACACTGTCTACAGGTACAATGTGTTTTGCTCCATTGTATAATGCCGTTGCAATGGTGGAAGTAGCACGCAGCACGTCTATTATAACAACTGTTGCCTGAGATACATTATACAAATGCAACAATGCGGGTGAAAGGGAAGTATATAAAAAAGGTTTGGTGTTCGGCATTGGTGACATTAAATTCAATAAATTATCCTCTCCTTATTCTGTATCATCAGCCGTATTAAGAAAGAAACGGAAGTTTGACAACACGGGCCTGTAAAAGTTTATCCCGGACTTTAATATAAATTTTTGCGTCGACATTTGAAAAAGTATCCCGCACGTAACCCAGGCCGATGGCCTTATTCAGTGAAGGTGATTGTGTTCCTGATGTGACTTCTCCGATTGTAGCGCCCGAAAAATCCTTGATCTCATACCCATGCCGGGGTATGCCTTTCTCCAGCATTTCAAATCCAACCAGTTTTTTTTGTATGCCCTTTTTCTTTTTCTCTTCTATCACTTCCCGGCCTACAAATGGTTTAGTAAACCGTGTAATCCATCCCAATCCTGCTTCCAACGGAGAAGTGCTGTCGTCAATGTCATTTCCATACAAACAATAACCCATCTCCAGGCGCAGGGTATCACGTGCAGCCAGACCTGCCGGTTTTATTCCAAACGATTTCCCTGCGTTGAAAATAGCTTCCCATATTTTATCGGCTGCATTGTTTTTGTCTTCAAAATAAATTTCAACCCCTCCGGCTCCTGTATAACCGGTTGCACTGATCAGTACATTATCTACGCCGGCAAAGTTCCCTTTTACAAAATTGTAATATTTCAGATTCATCAGGTCCATGGATGTCAGGGGCTGCAAAATTTTTGTTGCATTGGGTCCCTGAATAGCCAGCAGGCATGTTTTGGAGGAGATGTCTTCCAACTTTACTTCCGTATTATTTTTTTTGATCCAGTTCCAGTCTTTTTCAATATTGGCGGCGTTCACCACCAGCATATATACATCATCCTTTTTTATACAATAAACAAGCAGGTCATCAACGATGCCTCCCGTTGCATTTGGAAGGCAGCTGTATTGCGCCTGGCCATCGGAGAGTTTGGACGCATCGTTGGAAGTAAGGCTCTGTATCAGGTCAAGGGCACCCGGTCCTTTGAGAATAAATTCACCCATATGACTCACATCGAAAACACCTGCATTATTCCGAACTGCCAGGTGTTCGTCGTTGATGCCTGAATAACTGATCGGCATATTGTACCCGGCGAATTCAGCCATTTTTGCACCCAGTTCAAGGTGTTTATGTGTAAAGGGTGTGATTTTCATAACCATTTGCAGTTTAACAAACCGAGCGCGAAATTAAAACTTGCGCTGCAGGCAGCCAATAATAATATGGTCCCGGTCTGACCGCCATAGGCGGCAAACCGGGACCATGTATCTCTTTAAAAGTCCTATCTAACTGAGATTGGTCAGCAGAACAAGGGTTGCGCTTGACTCACTGGATTCGACATCTTTATTTTCAGGCGTCTTTCCCGGAGCCGGTGCATTCGGATTACGGGTGGTTTTCGGTTTATGATAACGATAATCACCGTTTGGGTTTTTCTTCTGGGTACTGTCAGGTACCGAATTTCTGTTCATTTCTTCATCTTCGTCATTATATTTTCTGTTGGTTCTTTCAAGGCCGTGATCCGTCATGATATATTCTACATTGGAATCCCAGGAACGATCGTGATCATCTGTGTATTCCCAATCCATGTTCACTCCGTTATTCCGCCTTTTCCTGTTCATATTGAACCAATGATAGTCGTCCAGGTTTTCTGAAAGAAAAATCCTTTTGCCAACTGGCACTTTGATAACAACCAGTACCTGCTGATTCCGGAATTGTTCTTTCGGGGTGATTGCAAATCCGCGAGCCAAAGTTAACAGGCTGTCATGCTGATTAACATTGAAAGTTGATAGCCGATGCTGTATTAAACGCTTCGGCTGTAGTATTGCCGCGGCTGAGTTTTTCGATATCCAGATGCCAACTGCTGTCCTCGCTTTTAACTACATCGATCCGCACATTATTCATAATTACGCTGTCGTCAGTAACATCAAAGAAGGGTCCTTTATGATGCCAGTTAATACCCATCCAGTCGGACTCATAAAATTCAGCTCTGCTGTCATCCATTCTCACAATCATTTTTCCATTTGCAGGGGATGTTAAGCTGACTTCAGTTTTTTCACCATTGCGTGCATTGAAATTCCTGCTAAAATTTGCCAAAAGGAAAATAAAACTGATCAGGCCAATCACCCAGAGCCCACCGAAAACATATCCAAGGTAATTGCTACCACGGCGAACGCCGATGATACGACGGATCAGCCAGGTTAAGATGCCAATAACAGGCAGGAGCAGAAAAAGAATAAGCACACCCCAGGCCAAAATATTCTGCCAGAAACCATGGATAAAATAATTCTTCAGCGGGAGCACTCCTGCACCGGTAAATGTCAGGCCGATAAGGGCCATAACCAGGGCAAATGTGATGATCACGGAGATAAATAAAAAGAATGCTTTAAAAAGCACACCGATGGCATGTCCTATTCCCTGACGGGGAACACTCGTATTTGAAAATTCCTTCCTGATATTGCCGGACCTGTTTTTCATTTCATTGCTAAACTGTTCCGCCCTTTCTTTTATTTCTCCCCCTACTACGGTTGCCTTTTGTTTAAATCCTTCCAGGTCGCTCTTGATTGTATTCTTGATGGACTCGAGATCAATTTTTTCTCCTCGCATTTCCAGTTTTTCCGAAGCAGTTCTGGCTTCAGGTAAAACTATCCAGAGTATGATATAAATGGTGGTTAACCCTCCGCCAAAACCATTTGCAATGAAGGAAAAGGAATTATCAAAATCGAACCAGACATGACGAAAAATCGATCTTAGGACTCCAAGAATCAGTGGAAGACAAAATATGACACGGGGAATCCATATTTCTATATTAAAATAGGCTGCCAGACCGCTGGCCACTCCTCCGATCACCCGGTGATCAGAATCACGGAAAAGTCTCTTCCGGATATTCGTAACTGTTGATTTTGGTGGAAGCACGATCCACAAAACGAGATAAACCAGTATGCCTGTTCCGAACCCGAGTGTAAGGAGGGCGAAAAGTATTCGCACAACAGAAGAATCTATTTTAAGATACGCTGCCATGCCGCCACAAACTCCGCCAAGCATTTTGTCATTTTCAGAACGATAAAGACGGCGAGGTTCGTCTGTCACTGCTTCTTCTGCAGAAGACGATGAAGTGCGGCTGCCACTGTTACCATTTGAGCTGGTGTTTTCGTCCTGGTCAAAATCTTCCGGACGACCCATGCTCTTGATGATTTCTTCTACATCAGCATCTGTAATACAGGTCGCGCCTTTTTTAAGACGATCTGAAAAAAGTTCTGCAAAACGGTTCTCGATATCATTTACGATTTCGTCGCCACCTTCTTCGCCTGCAAAATGTTTTTTCAGACTCTCAACATATTTGCGCAATATGTCATAGGCTGTTTCTTCAATCGGGATAACCCGGCTGTGAAAATTTATGTTGATAATCTTTTTCATTTTTCGCTTATTTGGAGATTGTTAAGGTTGTTTATGGATTCTCTGCTCTTATTTCTGTTTTGTTTGCCAGGGCATCCACTGCATTGGCGAGTTCTTTCCAGGTTGTTTCCAGCTCCCTGTAAAACGCCAGTCCCTTTTCGGTAAGGGAAAAATATTTCCGTGGGGGACCGGAATTACTTTCTACCCAACGATAGGTAAGCATGTCGGCATTTTTCAATCTGGTGAGCAAAGGGTAAAGGGTTCCTTCCAGAATATTCAGGTTGGCTGATCTCATCTCTTCAACGATGTCTGAAGGATAAGCCTCTCCCCGCCGGATAATGGAAAGAATACAGAATTCCAGGATACCCTTACGCATCTGGCTCTGTGTGTTTTCTATATTCATGGTCTTGACGTTTATTGAGTGATCCCCACTCACAGTACAAATATAGGGAGTAATTTAGTACTATGCAAAACAAAGTACCATAGAAAAGTCAATACTTTTTATAGTAGCCGAGGTTATAAATACTATAAATCTGATTATCAGCCTTTTATAGTTTGGCTTTGGAACTTTCGGCTTGAAAATAAAATGTGCGACGGTTATTTCCAGTGATGAATGGAGCAGAAGATGATTTCGACGACTCTCCGCCCATCTATAGATCAAATATTGATCGGGAAGGCACCTGTGTGAAGGTTGAGCGGACGCTCAGGGATGGAAGGGGTGCAGGAGGCACGGTTCAGGAAATTGGATGCAAAGGTCTGAAAACTCCGCCTCCCGATGAGAGTCGTTCGATGCCTCATGCCCGGGCTTCCTAAAATTCGGCATTCTTGGGAGTGCGGGGAAAAGGAATTACATCGCGAATATTGGTCATACCTGTTGCAAACTGAACCATACGCTCAAAGCCTAGTCCGAATCCTGCATGGGGGACGGTTCCAAAGCGGCGGGAATCCAGATACCACCACATTTGCTCAACGGGAATATGCATTTCTTTCATCCGGGCTTCCAGCATATCCAGTCTTTCTTCCCTCTGTGATCCGCCTACGATCTCCCCAATACCCGGTGCAAGGATGTCCATTGCGGCCACCGTTTTGCCATCTTCATTCTGACGCATATAAAATGCCTTTATCTCTTTTGGATAGTCTGTCACGATCACTGGTTTCTTAAAATGCTTTTCCACGAGATACCGTTCATGCTCACTCTGCATATCAGCACCCCAGAACAATTCGTATTTGAATTTTTTCTTTTTATAGGCCGGGGATTCCAGCAGGATGGCAATGGCCTGTGTATAGGTGATCCGTTCGAAATCCTGACTGGCAACTGATTCCAGCTTTTCAATCAGCCCGGTTTCGCTACGCTCATTCTGTGGCTTTTGTTTATCTTCTTCCGCCAGGCGTTGATCGAGGAATTCCAGATCCTCGCGATTATTTTTCAAAACATAGCTTATAAGGTATCGCACAAATGCCTCTGCCAGGTTTGCATTATCCTCCAGGTCATTAAATGCCACTTCCGGTTCAATCATCCAGAATTCAGCCAGATGTCTGGTCGTGTTGGAATTTTCCGCTCTGAAGGTGGGACCAAAAGTATAAATCTCTGAGAAGCCCATGGATGCCAGCTCGCCTTCCAGTTGACCGCTTACCGTAAGATTTGTAGCTCTTCCAAAGAAATCATCTTTAAAATTCACCGATCCCTGCTCATCGCGGGGTGTATTATCAAAAGGCAGCGTGGTAACCTTAAACATTTCTCCGGCCCCTTCGGCGTCTGAAGCTGTTATGATGGGTGTATGCAGGTAAACGAACCCGCGTTCATTGAAAAACTGGTGTACGGCAAATGCCAGCGCATGGCGAACGCGAAACACCGAGCCAAATGTATTCGTCCGGAATCGAAGGTGGGCTATTTCCCGAAGGAATTCAAGGCTATGCTTCTTCGGCTGGAGAGGGAATTTTTCTGCGTCACATAATCCCAGGATTTCAACCCCGCTGGCTTTCAGCTCTACGAGCTGGCCTTTTCCCAGAGATTCCACCAGCCTTCCAACGGCCCGGATAGAAGTTCCTGTCGTAATCTTCTTTAACAGATTTTCGTCAAACAGGCCCAACTCAAGTACAATCTGCAGGTTTTCGTTCGAGGATCCGTCATTTAAAGCAATAAACTGGTTGTTACGAAGGGTTCTGACCCATCCCATAACCGTTATATCAGACGATCCTGCCGGCATCCTGAGCGCTTCCCTGATTTTGGTACGTTTGTTAAACATTAGATATTTTAAGCTTGCGAGTGAATAAAGAGGGCAAAGATAATCCTTGAAATATTTTTTTAGATTTTCCGTTTTTATATTATCATTGCATCGGAATCAGGCTGATTCGTTTCTTATCCTTTGCTCGCAACCGTCAGTTTTAGTCATTCCGCTCGTCTTTAATCAATATACATTCACAAATTCTTTTCCTACAGGTCAGTTCTAACTGCCGTAATTCTCAAGTTTTCTTATGTACGACATACTCCAACTAAACGACATGCTCGTTCCCGAACTGCTCGATATTGCTGAGCAGCTGAAGATCCCAAACTCCAAAAAATTAGATAAACAGGAACTCGTTTATAAGATATTGGATAAACAGGCGCTCACACCGAGTGAGAAAGCTGACGGCGCGGACAGCAGTATCAAGCGCAAACGTATTGTAAAGACGACGACCGCCAATTCAAGCGAGGAAGCTTTTGTAGAAAGCGGAGACTCCATACCGAAACTTAAAAAGCCGGAACCAAAAAAAGATCTTAAAAGAAAGGAAGAAAAGCCTATCGTAAAAAAACTACGCAAGAAGGAAGATGAAGTGGAGCATGAAATAGCAGCACCAGCCGAATATAATAAACCACCGATACATCCGAGACCGGATTCCGCGAATCAGCGTCATGCTGCGGAATCAGAAGAATCAGACGGATCCGAAAATATTAACAATAATAACAGCCAGGCCAACGAACAGGAAAACAGCAGCGAAGAGAGTGGATCGTCACCCGAGCAAAACCGCCCGGGAAATGGAGACCAGCAACAAAAGGTTTATCCTCCGCGCCGCAATGAAACCTTTAATATCGAATTTGACGGTGTAATCCAGGCTGAAGGAGTTTTGGAAATGATGCCTGATGGATATGGCTTCCTTCGCAGCAGTGACTATAACTATCTTTCATCTCCGGATGACGTATATGTTTCACCATCGCAGATAAAATTATTCGGCTTAAAAACCGGCGACACGGTTTATGGTTCCGTTCGTCCGCCGAAGGAAGGTGAAAAATATTTTGCCCTATTAAAAGTGGAGACCATCAATAATAAAGTCTCCGGATGATGTCAGGGACCGTGTTCCTTTCGATTATCTGACTCCTCTTTTCCCTTTTGAAAAACTGAATCTTTTTGTAAACCCATCTGATTTTTCAACCAGAATCATCGACCTGTTTACCCCGATTGGCAAGGGACAACGCGGACTAATCGTCTCACAGCCGAAAACAGGTAAGACCATGCTGCTAAAGGCCGTTGCCAACGCCATCGCCATTAATCATCCCGAATGCTATCTGATGATTGTGCTAGTGGACGAAAGGCCGGAGGAAGTTACCGACATGGAACGTTCTGTACGTGCCGAAGTGATCGCTTCCACTTTTGACGAGCCTGCTGAAAAACATGTAAAGGTTTCCACGGTGGCATTGCAAAAGGCCAAACGTCTGGTAGAATGTGGTCATGATGTTGTGATCCTTTTGGATTCCATCACCCGTCTGGCACGGGCGCATAATACCGTTGCTCCTTCCTCGGGTAAGGTACTGAGTGGTGGTGTGGAAGCCAATGCCATGCAGAAGCCCAAACAATTTTTCGGCGCAGCACGTAAAATAGAAAATGGCGGCTCCCTCACTATTCTCGCAACAGCCCTTATCGATACCGGATCCAAAATGGATGAAGTGATCTTTGAAGAATTTAAAGGAACAGGTAATATGGAATTGCAGCTTGACAGACGTCTGGCCAACAGGCGTATTTTCCCTGCCATCGACCTGGTCGCATCTTCAACACGCCGCGATGATCTTTTGCTTGAAAGAGAGATCCTGCAACGCATGAACCTGCTTCGTGTTTATCTCAACGATATGAATACGGAAGAAGCCATGAATGAATTGCTGAAACGCATGCGCGGTACAAAAAGCAACGAGGAGTTTCTGGCGAGTATGAACAGCTAAATAATTGTCAATGGTTAATTGTCAATTGTCAATTAAGACACAATGACCTTCAATTAACAATTGACAATTAACCATTGACAATTAGAAAATGAGGTATTCCCGGTGTTTAATTTTCGTATGGGTCAATTCGGTTACCATCTGTACGCCGGTAATGGATTTAATGGAGTCCATCATCTCAATCATCAATTCATCGGAAACAGCATCCCCTTTCAACAGCCAGAAAAAATCAAAGTGTCTGAATTGAGGCAGTAAGAATTCCCCGTCAAATTGGTTATTATACAGATAGTGAACCAGGGTCCGATGTGGCTCCGGACATTCATATACAGTAAAAAAATACTGCCGTTTTTTCCGGATCATGGGAATTTCAATCTGGTTGGTTATACGGAAATCAAGCCGCATCTGGCGATTCAGTTGCCAGCAGAAACGATATCCTTTCAAAGGTGCGACGATACCCAGCAACCGGGAGCAATCAAAAAAATCTCCCTCCATATTATCCATGTCCAGCTTCAAAGACTTCATATCGTTATTTAAATTGGACGGCTGCTTTCATTTCTTCATTCCCTCTTAAAAATACGACGGTCGTTTGATCATCCCTGTTAAATTTTGAAAGCGCATCCATATAAGTTTGCAGCGATATAACGGAATAGTTTCCCAGTCTGGTAATGATATCCCCGGTTCTTAAGCCAGCTTTTTCAGCCGGACGGCCTTCGCTGATTGCATCAATGCGCAGACCGCTGCCGGGAAAACTATAATCGGGCATTATACCCAGTGTAACATTGAAAGCGGGTGCCACACCAAATTGCCTGTCACGTGTTTTTGCGAACACCGGTTTATTCATTCCATCCATCTTTTGCGTTATCGCATAAACTAATTTGATCACCTGCAACTCACCCGGGTAATTTATTTTATCTGCGCGGTCGGTTGGTTTATGATAATCGGAATGAATACCGGTAAAGAAAAATAACACCGGAATACTTTTCAGGTAGAATGATGTATGATCACTGGGACCTGTGCCGCTTGAATCAACATTCAGGATGAATAGTTTTTTATTCATTGCGCTATTGATCAGATCTGGCCATTGGGGCGATGTGCCATAACCTCCGATCGTTAGTGTATGCGTACTGTCATTCAACCGACCGATCATATCCAGGTTCATCATATAGCTGATTTTCGACAATGGCAGAGTTGGATATTCCGTAAAGTACTTTGACCCGATCAGACCGGATTCCTCGCCGGAAAAAGCGATAAACAGATAATTTGTTTTTGGATTCTTTGTTTTTTTCAATAGCCGTGCGAGCTCTATCATGCCTGCGACGCCGCTTGCATTATCATCCGCACCCGGGTGAATCATTTTTTCCGTTCCCCGGTACAATGAATTACCGTCTTCCCCGAAACCAAGATGATCGTAATGCGCCCCTATGATAACGGTATAAGGTGCTCCATTATCCAGGTACCCCAGGATATTATGGCCCCATCTTTTTCTTTCTTCCATCTGCACATCGATTTCCACATCCAGGGTTTGTGAAATATCCTTCAGGTATTTTTTTCTGCCTGTTTTTGTTACATAGAGTGCGGGAATTTTCTCCGCCCGGATTCCTTCAGCAGGATCAAATACAATTCCGTCCTCTGTTCTCGAACTGTTGTAAAAAATCACAGCACTGGCGCCTTTTCCGGCAAACTGTTTTGTTTTTTCCCGTAAAAATTTATTCAAATCAAAATGCGGGTTTGACTGGGCCGCTTCAATAACTTCTTTCAAATCATAGAACCAGGGAGAGCCGCTTTCCTGCAGCGCCACAGCCGGCGAACCTTCCACTTTGCCTGTGGCACTAAAGGGTAAGGGGAAAAATTCAGTATTCAGAAGAAGGGCCGAATTATTTATTGTAAAAACACTGTGGCTGATATCTCTTCCGTCATATATTTCAAACCGCTGAAGCCATGTTCCGCTATCACCCATTGGTTTCAGACCGGCTTTCGCAAAATCTGCAATAATATAATCAGATGCCAAGGTTTCACCCACCGTCCCTGACCGCCGTCCTTCCAGTTTGTCATTTGATAAATAGTTGATATCGGTTTGCAGTTCTGCAATGATCTCCTTGTCAGCCTTACGAAGCTTTTGTGAATGGGCAAATGGGAAAAAGGTAAGGATAAAAATAAACGATAATAAAATGCTTCGTATCATGAAGATCTGTTTGCGAAGGACCGGGTACAAAGATATATTGTCAAAAGGCATTCCAAACCGTTATGAAATTAAGTTAGTTTAGTTTATATAACCTGACTTTAACCGGTTTCCTGTTCTGGACGTTATTCGTCGGATACGGATGCCTGAGAGTCAATTGCCATATGACAAAAACAGGTTGGACTGGTCATCCAATGTGGTAAAAACCCCGGGTTACCGGGGAAACCAGGCTCTTTCGGATGAACTTTAGCATTGCTTACGGGAAAAGAAGCGTCAAATCTTTCAAGTCATAATATTTTTCCTTTACTTTTGCAGATTAGCCTTTTCCGAACTGAATTATTCTGGTATAGGCACGTAGAAAACAGACAAGTTGAATGGCCCTACCGCACCTTATTAAATACGTTTACACGAATGGAACCGATGAAGTTATCCGTCGTGGTAAGAAAATTCACGCCATAGGATACGTTGAGCTTATTGAATATGATGAGCTCTTCGAAACCGTGACTTTCCGGATCAAGGATGACAGCTATTCCACATACTATAAGGTTTTTGTTCAGAAATTCCGCGATGCAAAATCTCTTTCCGTCCGTTGCAGCTGCCCTTATAATCTGGGAGATATCTGCCGCCATGAAGCAGCCGCGCTGATCCAGCTTCAGGAACTTTTAGACCGGAATATGCTGAAGGCTGAAGAAATTCATTACGATCAGTCGCATACTGTTATTAAGATGAAGTCGATTGATCTGAAGACGCTTCGTTTGCTTTGTTCACGGGAAGTATATGAAGAAGCAGGCAAATATTTACAATCAAAAAAAGCAAGCATACAACTGGCAGCCGATGAAACGGTAAAAGCCAGCGTAGAAATTGAAGGCGTTAAATATCCGGTGGTCATCAGAAAAAATGAAGAGAGAAATTTTGATACCAGTTCCACTTATCCCGATACAGATCATCCGCTTTGTCTCCCCAAAGTGATTTTATTTCTCCAGTTATTACAGGCGCATGGTTCATATTATTTCGACAGCATCCGGAATTGGGATAAGGAGAAAAACAAACTACTCGAAGCATACGGATATTCTTTGAATGACGATCTCAAAGGCAGATTTGAATTCTCCTATAAAGATGGTAAGCCTTTTCTGCGCGTGCTGGATACCAGCATCAAACGCGTGAATCCTGCTGCGTTATCAAGGCCAAAACCGGAAATTGAAAGTGAAGTTGCGGAAGAAGTGCTGGAACCCGAACAAAAAGCAAGTTCAGCCCAGCGGCTCGGTGTAGTATTTAATTTCAACCATGAGTCATATCCTGGTTTCCTGCTGGATGCCATCAGTGGTGAAAGCAACGAACAACAGACAGCTTATGTGGGAAAGATTGAAAAACTCGAACTGGCCAAGTTTGTAAATACAGAAAAATTAAATGAAGCGGATCGTCAATTGGTTTTTTCCCTCCGGAAGACGCAGGAACAGGAGGTAAATAAATACCTCAACCGCAATTCGCCTTTCAGCGGTATGTGGGAGAATATTATTCATACGGAAGGAGAGGAACTACCCGACGATACCAAGGCCCTGATCATAGAATATCTGCATCCCCGTTACAGAAAGCTCTTTACCGAACTTTCTGAAAATCCATTCATCTTTTTCCTGAACGGTCATAAGCCATTCAAAACTTCCAACCTGCAGTCGGTAAATCTGTCACCCGATCCGGTAAGCCCTTCTTTTAAAGTATCTACCAATAAAAACAATATAGAGATCAAGGCCTATACCCGTATCACCGGACAGTCCATTGATCTCACCCAGAATAAATGCAACAGTCAGGTCATTCTATTTATAAACAATTGTCTCTATCTGTGGGACAAACCTGAGGATATTGCTGTCATTTCAAAATTTACGGATGGCCGGATGACCATCTCCAAGATCTGACTGGCCCGCCCAGTTGCGAAACTTTGTTATCCCTCTTCAGAAAGAATATCATGTTGAATTTGAAAACGATCTGATCAGGGAAGTCAAGAGCGGCGATCCGGATAGAAAAGTCCTGCTGCAGGAAAAAGGTGATTACTTATTATTCCAGCCTGTTTTTTCATATAAGGGATTTGAAACCACGTCCATCGGAAAAGATCAGCTCCTGGTGCCGGATGGCGATAAAGTGCTGCTCATCCAGCGCAACAAGGAAAAAGAAACCGCTTTCATCACACAACTCCAATCCCTGCATTCTCAGTTCATACAACCTCAGGGCTCATCCGGACTGGCTTTGCGGGGGAGCGATGTATTGAAGAATAACTGGTTTTTTCTGTTTATGGATGCCATGCAGGAAATGAAAGTAACCGTGCAAGGGTTCGATGCACTGAAAAATTTCCGTTTTAATACTTCCCGTCCGCAGACGAAAATTCATATCAGCAGCAGTACTGACTGGTTTGATGCCAGGGTGGATATCGTATTTGGTGATCAGAAGGTATCCATTGCCGATGTAAAGAAGGCGCTGGCGAATAAACAACAATTTGTTCCGCTGACGGATGGCACATTGGGCGTTTTGCCGGACGAATGGGTAAAAAGATATGCGCTGCTCTTCCGGGTGGGAGAAGGAAAAAGCAATGAACTCCGATTATCCCGTTATCACCTGAGTGTGATTGATGAATTATATGAAAACCGGAATGAAGAAGAGCTGATCATTCACCTGGAAAAAAAATATGAACAGCTAAAGGAATTCAAAAAAATAAAGGAGATAGATCCACCGGAACATCTGCTGCATACCCTGCGACCTTACCAGGTCCATGGATTTCACTGGCTCAATTACCTGCACGAAGTAAACTGGGGTGGTATACTGGCGGATGATATGGGTTTGGGTAAAACCATCCAGGCACTTTCTTTCCTCCATCATTATAAAGAGCATTACGGGCATCTGCGCGCTCTGGTGGTTTGCCCGACCACGCTGATATTCAACTGGGAAAATGAAATTAAGAAATTTGCTCCGGGACTCACTTACCGGATTCATCATGGTGGCGAACGATTAAGAAACAAAGAAGCGCTGAATGATTTTCAGGTCATCATCACCACTTATGGCACCCTGCGCAGTGATATCAAACTGCTGATGGATATGCCCCTGGATTATGTTGTGCTGGATGAATCGCAGGCCATAAAGAATCCTGCCAGCAAAGTGACGAAAGCGGCCTGCCTGCTGCGCGCAAAACATCGGTTGTGCATGAGCGGTACTCCGCTTCAGAATAATACTTTTGACATCTTTGCGCAAATGAACTTTCTCAACCCGGGTATGTTGGGAAGTATCGAATTTTTCCGGCAGGAGTTTGCCATACCGATTGATAAATTTGGTGAGCCTGACCGGAAGGACCACCTTAGAAAACTTTTATTTCCTTTCATACTTCGCAGAACAAAGGAACAGGTGGCAAAAGATCTTCCGGAAAAAACAGAAACGATTCTGTTTTGTGAAATGGAAGAAGAGCAACGCAAGGTGTATGATGCTTACCGGAATGATTATCGCGATAAAATTCTGGGCACTATTGAGTCGCAGGGAATACAGAAATCACAACTTACCATTTTACAGGGTCTGATGAAACTGCGGCAGATATGTGATTCCCCCGCTATTTTAAATGAAACGGATAAATATCCAAATCATTCCATCAAGCTGGATGAGCTGGCAAGGGAAATTTCGGAAAATATCGGCAATCATAAGGCGCTTATATTCTCCCAATTCCTGGGTATGCTGGCCCTGATCAAAGAAAAGCTCATCGAACTTGAAATCCCATTTGCTTATTTTGACGGCAGCACCACTGCAACAGATCGTGAAAAGGCCATACGCGAATTCCAGGATAATGACAGTTGTCGTGTTTTCCTGATTTCACTCAAAGCCGGAGGTGTGGGCCTTAACCTGACTGCAGCAGACTATGTATATATCGTAGATCCCTGGTGGAACCCGGCTGTTGAACAACAGGCTATCGACCGGACGCACCGTATCGGGCAAACCAAGAATATTTTCGCTTACCGAATGATCTGTAAGGACAGCATTGAAGATAAGATTCTTCAATTGCAGGACCGGAAACGTCTGTTGGCAAAGGATCTGATTGCTGATGATGACGGATTCGTGAAGAGCCTTTCCCGTGAAGATGTGGAATACCTGTTTAGCTAAGCTTAAAACGTAAAGCGCAAAGCTTAAAGCCCTACTATACATATAAATACTTAGAGCCAAGATCCAAATCTATACCCTTCCATCTGCTGCGAAAAACCGTATTTCTCCTATTGCATCTCACCGTTTTTTGTTATATTTTAGTTCCCAAATCCAAAGCTATGAGAAGCACTCTGATAACCCTTGCTCTGTTGCTGAATGCAACGTGGCTTTTCTCACAGGACGATGTTTTTTCCAACAAGACCAATGTTGCGCTAGAAAAAGTAATCCGCGATTTTCCAAACCGCTTTCATAATATCCGTGGCGATATGATCGCCCAGCGCGCGCAGGTGGTCGAATACAAGTCAACCATTTCTGTTCCTGGTGCCAGCTATTGCAGCATCCGGAAATATAATGTTGCCAATAATGAAGTATATGATTGGAATTGCACGACGTTCAATTCACCCAATTTTATGCAGGCCCGGGCAAAGTTTAAAGAGATTTACGACCAGATAGAAAATACCATCATCAAAATAGACGGACAAAAACCTTTTATTATCAACGCACAATACCTCACGCCTACTGAAATGCATAATATGAATTCGATCAGTTTCGAATTGCTTCCTGCTGTAAATGAAATGAAGAATCTGAAAATCGATCTCACCCTGGAAAAAGAATCGAATATCTGGAAAGTAAAATTGAGCGTGTATGAAGGTGAGCACAAGTTAAACGCAATGACCGCGGCAAACTAAAACAAGTGTGGAAGTATGGAAGAATGGAAGTCTGGAAGTGCTGAACTTTAACTAACCTGATTGGTGCGAAATTCGTCAACTGTCAACCGTCAACCGTCAACCGCAACCATCAACCGTCAAACCAGTAATACATACTCCCGCAATACCGATTCTATTTCTTCCATTTTAAATGGCTTGGAAACATAGTTATTCATTCCCGAATCCAGGCAACGCTCTTTATCGCCCTTCATGGCATCTGCTGTGAGGGCGATGATTGGAATTTTTGACTGTGCGGTCTGCATTTTTCGTATGATGCGGGTTGTAGTATAACCGTCCATCTCGGGCATATTCACATCCATAAATATCAGCACCGGATCATAATGCGGCAACGATTCGATTACTTCCTTTCCATTCTGCATCTGGATCACATCAAATCCCATTCTCTTCAGCACTTCGGAGATCAGCAACATATTAATCGGATCATCGTCCACAACCATGATACTGGCTGCCTGTGTAATTTTTTCAATGGAATCAAATGAAGGATGCAGGGAATCATTTTGCATATTCTTCTCGAACAGCGATAATAAAGTGCTGTTGAGCTCGTGTAATTTTACCGGCTTTGAAATAAATTTATTGATGCCGGATTTATCCGCTTCATATTGATATAGATTTTTTTCCAGGGAAGAAAGCATCAGAATAAATGGTTGATTGACGCCTGGATTCGATGATTTGATCTTCTTTACGAGACTGATACCATCCATGCCCGGCATATGATGATCGGTAATAATTAAATCGAATGGCTGACCGGATGATGTTGCTGATTCAATTTTCAATAATGCATCAGGACCGTTTGAAACGGTTTCGCAATATATCTGGAAATAACCCAACGTTTCTTCCATCAGTTGGAGGTTTGTCAGATTATCATCCACTACCAGTACCTTTTTTAACAGCGGTTTGGGTTGAATCTGAATCTCAGGCTGATCGTTTGCAATCTCCAATGGAATACAAAGGGAAAATGCACTCCCTTTACCCGCCTCACTTTCAACAGTAAGCGTTCCATGCATCAGTTCAGCCAGGCTTTTTGAGATCGCGAGCCCCAGGCCTGTGCCGCCATATTTCCTGGTTGTTGAATTGTCTGCCTGGGTAAAACTTTCAAATATTTTTTGCAGCTTATCCTTTGCAATACCGATGCCCGTATCTTTTACTTCAATAATAAAATTCAAATACTTTTTGTCATCATGAAAAAAGTAATCTCCCTGCTTCCTGATTGAAACAAAAATCTCTCCCTCTTTCGTAAACTTGATCGCATTGCCCAGCAGGTTTACAATGATTTGACGTATACGAACCGGATCACCCATCAGCTGGGACGGAATATCATGATCAACCCGGTAAAGCATTTCAAGTTTTTTCTCAAATGCTTTCAGGGTCAGTATATCGATCGTTTCCTCCACGAGTTCGTCCAGCTTGAATAAGGTATTATCGATCAGTAGTTTGCCCGCTTCTATCCGGGAGAAGTCCAGGATGTCGTTGATGATCTCCAATAACCCATAGGCCGATTTCTTTACATTCTTCAGATAGTCACGCTGATGTTTTCTGCAATTCCGTCGTAAGCACCAGGTCGGTAAATCCGATGATTCCATTCATCGGTGTTCGCAATTCATGGCTCATATTCGCAAGGAATTCGCTCTTGGTGCGACTTGCTGTTTCAGCGAGTACTTTTGCCTGGATCAATTCGTCTTCAATTTTTTTACGCTGGATTGCCGCGCTCAGAGAAGAAGCGAAGGACTGGAGAATGGAAAATTCTCCTTCGGTCCATTCCTTGTCCCGCGTTAATTCATCAAAACCCACGAAACCCCAGAAGAAATCATTTACAAAAATCGGAATGGATAAAGTGGCTTCCACCTGGTGCCGGTCAAAAATTCCCAAAAGACGTTCATCCGTTTCCTTCCAACGATAACTGACAAAAGGATGTCGCTCAATCATCGGTTGCACGATCGGCTCAATCGTCTCGAAACTCAGGTTGGACATCTTTGGATCGTCCAGCCTTGATTTATTTCCACCGGAATTCCACTCGTTTATTATGGATGTATACCATTTCCCCGTTGCTTCATCCTGCCGGTTTTTGAAAACATATACCCTGGTTACCAGCGTTTTTGTTCCCAGAATTTCAATTCCTGCAGCAATGGCCTGATTCAGATCCGTTTTACTCAGCAACAAGTGTGTTGCCTGTGAAACTGCATACAGCAACTGGTCTTTCTTTTTCAGCTTTTCCTGCGCAATGCGTTGTCCGGTGATATTGCGTGAAGTACATACCAGCTTTGATTACTTCATTGTGATCTACAACAGGTTTTATGATTGTCTCAAGCCAGAGATAATTATTGTCTTTTTTACGAACTCTATACCGGATGATCAGCGATTCCTGGGAAAAAAGTTCCGGGCCTCTGTCCTGCTTGGAAAATTTATGGCGGTCTTCCGGATGCACATAGTCCAGAACGGGAGTTCCAATCACTTCCTCTACTTCGTAACCGAGTACATGTGTTAAGGATGGAGAAAGATACCAGGTAGTGCCATCTGCTGCGTGTACACTAATAATATCTTCAGAGTTTTCTGCGAGCAACCGGAATTTTTGTTCACTGTTTACCAGGGCATTCTCCGACTCTTTCTGTGATGTGACATCCTGGGCAATTCCAAAACACCCATTTACGTCTACCACTTTACCCTTTAAAAATAAATATCGCATCCAGCCATGGCGGGTGATTACCCGAAATGAAAATGAGCTTTCATATCCCAGATTGTCCCGGTTCAGAAATATTTCGCCGAACTCATCTTCTGCATTATGAAAATCTTCCGGTACTACAAACTCTTCCAGGAATTCATCCAGTAGTAATCTCCCTGAAGCATTTTCTTCCATTACCAGCAACTCTTTGAATTCATTTCCCAGAATAACTTCCCGGGTTTCAAAATCTACTTTCCATGATCCCATCTTTGCATAGGTCATTGCATAAGACAGGGTTTGGATGGCTTCATCCTGGGAAATAAGAAGTGAATCCAATTGTGTTTTTTCAACCTGCAATTCATTTTTTGCCTTCTGCAGGTCCCTGAAATTTGTCTCTCCTCTTTTGAATGCGGGTTCCAACACAAGGATGATCAGGCAGATGATCGCAACAATGAGAGACAGCATTTTGCCGACTTCGATAGCTGAGGATTCTTTATTTTTCTCATTTAGAAGGAGGGTAAACTGACCGGTAATATCCTTCATCAGCGGTAAATATTTGCTTTCACTCTCGATCAGCCGATGCAAATAAAGCCGCTTGTTTATCTGAAAAATGACGGAATCATCCTGTATGATATCCTGACCAATTTGTCTGATGCTGGAGTAGTAAGGATTGATATAGGAAAAAAGCAGTCGGATTTTAAAAAGATGTGCCGGAAGAGGGGATTTGGAGCCTTCTACCCATGTCATCAATTGCTCCTGTTGTTTGCTAAAATCACTCAGCGATATCGCCAGACTGTCTTTAAGCCGGCAGGTTTCTGCATCGCCATATACTCCGCCATTGATGATGGCCGCCTGTTTTGCAATTACCTGGCTGAGGGTCTGTTGACGGCCGGCAAGGGACCGGGCCAATATTAGTTCCTCATTTTCGGCGGATTTCTTATTTACAAGGTAATATGCAAAAAAATTGCACAGTAAAACAGTGGCAAATAATACGATGGAAATACGTACAAGTTTCCGGAAGGGGCTCTGCATGGTTATTGGAATGGTCTAGGACTATTCCTTTAACGCAGAAAATGTGATTTTAGGTTATGCCGTTCATCTAAAAAAAATACTTAGTTAAGCCTAAGGCCCAAAGCCTAAAGCCTAAAACTAGAATCAATGATTTCACAGGAATATTTTCCGATTGAATTTACCGATCGACAGAAAAAGGAAAACAGGGTTCCAAATAGAAGTTTTAGGCTTTGGGCTTTGGGCTTTAGGCTTAATAATCAATCACTTGCTCTTCCATAAATGCCGGTAGTTCCCGGAATTCATATTGCTGATTTCGCAATTGGGGTTTAAATCCGGCCTCCTTTATAGCCTCCTGGATTGACTTGCTGGTAAATCGGTGGGGTGCCCCGGCCGCGCTGACCACGTTCTCCTCCAGCATGATGCTTCCGAAATCATTGGCACCTGCATGCAAACAGATCTGGGCCGTTTCCTTACCCACGGTTAGCCAGGACGCCTGGATATTTTTAACGTTGGGAAGCATAATACGGCTCATCGCAATCATCCGGATATATTCCTCGGGAGTAGTCAGGTTATGGACACCACGGATCCTGGCCAGCAAAGTATCCGCATCCTGGAAAGTCCAGGGTATGAAAGCCAGAAATCCTTTTGCATCTTTTGGTTTCATCGATTGTACCTCCCTGATTTTTACCAGATGTTCAAATCTTTCTTCGATGGTTTCGACATGACCAAACATCATGGTGGCCGAAGTAGTAATATGTTGACGGTGGGCTTCCTTCATAATATCCAGCCATTCCTGTGCTCCACATTTCCCTTTACTTACCAGGCGCCTGACCCGGTCAACCAGAATTTCAGCGCCGGCGCCAGGCAGTGAATCCATTCCTGCTTCACGTAGAGCGTGAATGACTTCGCGATGAGATTTTTTTTCGAGTTTACAGATGTGGGCAATCTCGGGAGGACCCAGCGTATGAAGTTTTAAATTCGGATATCGCGTTTTAATTTCGCGGAATAAATCAGTATAAAAACTCAGTCCCAGTTTCGGATGATGACCCCCCTGCAATAACAACTGGTCCCCACCCCATTTAAAAGTTTCTTCAATTTTCCTTACATAAGTATTAATATCTGTGATATAAGCATCCGGGTGACCGGGTATCCTGTAGAAATTACAAAATTTACAATTCGCGATACAAACATTGGTTGTATTTACATTGCGATCTATCTGCCAGGTAACTTTTCCATGTTCGACTTGTTTTTGTCGCAGTTCGTCCGCAACAAACATCAGTTCAGCCAGCGATGCATCATTAAAAAGCTTCACGCCTTCTTCGACAGTAAGAAAATCAAATTGCAATGCCTTCGCATAAAGTTTTGACAAATCCATTCTGAAATGTGTTTAAGATAAAGAAAGACTTATCTCGATTTGGCTTTCCGTTTGCATTTCAAGCTTTCCGCTTAAAAAGCAAATGTAGGGCAGCCATTTTTCAATTCAATAATTTTATAAACGGGAACAGAAGCTGCAAATAATTTAGTAGATTTAACAGATAGGTTATTATTATAATCTACACCAAGACTATCGATCGCTTCTGAATCATGAATACTGCAAACGATAAGTATATAGTTTGTCTGATTGCCGCTACCCGTAAGACTCTCCTCAGTTTCATTCTGGTCATGATGTGCTGCTGCACTGTTGTTGCCCAGAAGAAATCAAATAATTCCGCAAAACTCATCACCCAGGTTCCGTTTACAACTTTTACCGGTGGTGTGGTGGTTGTTCGTGCACAGCTGGTAGGATACCCCGATACACTGAATTTTATTATGGATACAGGAAGCGGGGGCATTTCTCTTGACTCCACCACCTGCATACGTTTGAATATTACACCGGAACTAACCGACAAATTAATAATGGGCATCGGTGGTGTCCGGCAATTGAGATATGTGAATGACCGGTCCCTGAAACTGGGGACACTTCAGGTAGACAGTCTCAATTTTCATGTGAGCGATTATGATATATTGAGCAGCGTATATGGCGACCGTATTGATGGTATTATCGGATATAGTTTTTTATCCCGCTATATTGTAAAAATCGATTATGACAGTAGTCAGATATATGTATATACGAAAGGAAACATCAAATACCCCAATGGCGGGTATGCTCTTAAACCAAACATTGTAAGCCTGCCCGTGGAGAGTGCGATAATCAGGGATTCCAGGGAGATGAATCCCCGCTTTTATTTTGACACCGGTGCCGGACTATGCCTGTTACTGAATTCTGATTTTATCAGGGACAGCGCCTTACTTTATCCGGATAAGAAACCGTTGCCCACACAGGCACAGGGCATGGGTGGAAAAGCAAATATGCAGGTGACCATATTGAAAGAATTTAAATTAGGACCCTACCGATTCAGGAATGTTCCCACCCATATTTTTGACGATGAATACAATGTGACTTCTTATCCCTACCTGGCCGGATTGATTGGAAATGATGTTTTACGCCGTTTTAACATTATTTTAAATTACGATAAAAAGATTTTCTATCTCACTCCCAATTCACATTATCGTGATCAATTCGATTACTCCTATACCGGCCTCGGATTGTACTGGATAGAAGGAGAAATCCGGGTGGGTGATGTAATGAAAGACTCTCCTGCAGAAAAGGCGGGTCTCAAAGTGGATGATGTGGTGATTGGTGTAAACGATAATCTGTCTCAAAACCTCCAGCTTTATAAATCCATGCTGCAAAATACCGGGGACAAAGTGAAGCTCCTGGTCAACCGTCGGCCTGTAGGCCTGCTCGAAATGAGCATGAAGGTGAAAAGTATCTATTAAGTCTTTCCTTTCTGGTTATTATAGGATTATTACCTTGCACTTCTTTTCAAAGAATTGAACTTCATTTCATGCAGATTGATTATAAAAAGTTTACGCTCAGTAACGGATTACGGTTTATTGTTCATGAGGATCATTCCACACCCATGGCAGTTTTAAATGTGCTCTATGACGTGGGCGCGAGGGATGAAAATCCTGATAAGACCGGCTTTGCTCACTTATTTGAACACCTGATGTTTGGTGGCTCGGTAAATATAAAGGATTTTGAAGGTCCACTCCTGATGGCTGGTGGCGAGAACAACGCTTTCACCACCAACGATCTCACAAATTATTACATACAGCTGCCGGCAGAAAATATTGAAACTGCCTGCTGGCTGGAAAGCGACCGGATGTTATCCCTGGCATTTAGCGAAAAAAGCCTGGATGTACAGCGTAAAGTAGTTTGTGAAGAATTTAAAGAGCACTATATAAACCGACCATACGGAGATGTCGCATTTAAATTGAGAGAGCTCGCATATCAGAAACATCCCTACCGTTGGATGACCATCGGTAAGGAACTTTCACATATTGAAAATGCAAAACTGGCTGATGTGAAGGCCTTCTTTCACAAGCATTATTGCCCCGCAAACGCCATACTTGTTATGGCTGGGAATATTCAAACAGACAAAGCCCTCGCGCTTGCAGAGAAATGGTTTGGCAATATTCCGCCTGGAGAAAAATACATTCGCCATCTTCCGGTTGAACCAAAACAGGATAAAGCCCGCGTAATGGAAGTAAAAGCAGACGTGCCGCTGGATGCATTATATAAAGCATTTCATGTGGGTAGCAGAACAGATAAGTCATATTATGCAATGGATCTGATCGGTGAATTGCTGGGTGGAGGCGGATCTTCCCGTTTGTTTCAAACACTGGTAAAAGAAAAAAAACTGTTCAGTAACGTGGAGTGTTATCATTTTGGCTCCTCGGATCCGGGCTTATTGCTGATTGAAGGCAAACTGATAAAGGGCGCATCCATGAAATCAGCAGATCAGGCCATACGGGAAGAACTTGATAAATTAAGTTCTGGCATTATTTCGGAAAAAGAATTGATGAAAGTGAAAAATAAAACTGAATCTGCCATCCTTTTTGAAGACATGAGCCTGATGAACCGCGCTTCAAACCTGGCTATGTATGAACTGATGGGAGATGTAGCCTTTATGAATACTGAACTGAACAAATACCTCGAGGTGAACGCCGCAGAGATCCGGGACTTAAGTGCGACCATGTTTGATGAGAAAAACAGCAGCAGCCTTTTTTATTACAGCAATAATTAACTTTTTGAATTATACCTTATGTTGAATCGCAAAACTGTACCGGAAATTATCGATGCAGTAAAATTTCAGTTAAACCTTCCACCACATCAGAAGATTTCCCTGAGGAACGGGGTAGAAGTTTACCTCGTCGATATGGGCACCGTGGATACTCTCATGATGAATATCGTTTTCTATGCAGGAAATTATTATGAGTCACAAAACCTGGTTGCCCCTGCTACGAATTTCATGCTCAAAAACGGAACACGTACAAAGAATGCCTACCAGATCAACGACTTTTTTGAATATCATGGCGCCTATCTGAACCGTTCGGCGGGTCACGAAACAGCAGAGCTCTCCCTGCATTGCATGAAAAAAAATTTTGCAGAATTACTGCCTGTAGTCTCTGAACTCATTGTCGATTCCATATTTCCTGAAGAAGAACTGGAGATATATAAAAAAAATATGCAGCAGCGGCTGCAGGTGAATCTGCGCAAAAATGATTTCATAGCGGGCCGGCTGATCGATACCTACTTGTTTGGTGCAGAACATCCCTATGGCCGTTATAGTTCTATAGAGGACTATGCAGCACTCAATATCGAAGTCGTAAAAGAATTTTATAATCAGTATTATCTGGGTGGCCGTTGTGTGATTTTTGTTGCCGGCCCACTGCCTGCGGATATTCAAAATCTGATAGAAACCCATTTGGGAAGCCTGCCGCTCAGCGGATCTGTCAAACCGGATAAAAGTGACATCTCTATTCTTCCCGTAAAAGAAAAAAAATATCGCATAACCAATGATCCCGAAAGTGTACAGGGAGCCATTCGTATAGCCCGTAATTTTCCAAACCGGCATCACCCCGACTTTCAGAAAATGCAGGTGCTGAATAATATTTTCGGCGGTTTTTTTGGATCACGGCTGATGGCCAATATCCGGGAGGACAAGGGATATACCTATGGCATTCACAGTTACCTGACGAATCTTATTCAGGAAAGTGCGTTGATGATTTCAACGGAGGCAGGGAAAGATGTAACAGAAGATACCATCCGCGAGGTTTACCTGGAAATGAAAAGACTTTGTGATGAGCCGGTGGCTGAGGAAGAACTGAAAACGACAAAGAATTTTATGATCGGGACATTATTAGGCGACCTGGATGGGCCATTCCAGGTAGCCGGACGCTGGAAAAGTCTGATCCTAAATGATCTTTCGGAAGATTATTTTTACAATGGGATTGAAACCATTAAAAGTATTCAACCAGCGGCATTACAGGAACTGGCCAATAAATACCTGAAAGCCGGTGATTTTTATGAACTCGCCGTATTTTAAACTGGTGGATTCTGTATTTTCACAGATCAAAAATTTGCAGTTATGAATATCGTTTTAAGAATTATCATTTCTGCCGTCGTTGCTTTTGCCCTTTCCTACATTTTAAGTGGTGTACATATCCAATCGTTTGTAACCGCGCTAATTCTAGCCGTTGTATTGGGGCTTCTGAACATCTTTGTAAAACCACTTTTGATCATTCTCACATTACCGATTACCATATTTACTTTTGGCCTGTTCCTGTTTGTGATCAATGCGCTGATTATCCTGCTGGCCGCAAAATTCGTTAATGGTTTCAGAGTGGATGGATTTTGGTGGGCACTACTTTTCAGTCTCCTGCTTTCTATTCTGACTTCCTTTCTGTATAAAAAGTCTACACGGACGGAAAATTAGCCAGCAGCCATTTAGAAAAATAACGGGTTTATGTTTTTTGACCGCAAAGATTTTTCTGATCATATTTTGCTGGATCTCTATCGAACCATTCTTTTCCCAAGACTGATAGAAGAAAAAATGCTGGTCCTGCTTCGCCAGGGAAGGATCAGCAAATGGTTTAGTGGTATTGGTCAGGAAGCCATCTCTGCCGGGGTTGTATCAGCCCTTGCGCCAGATGAATGGATCATGCCACTGCATCGTAACCTGGGTGTTTTTACAGGCAGGCAAATGCCCTTAGAAAAGCTTTTTGCACAATGGCAGGGAAGTCTGGACGGGTTTAGTAAAGGAAGAGAAAGAAGTTTTCATTTTGGATCATCCGAATATCATATCTGCGGTATGATTTCGCACCTGGGTCCGCAACTGGCTCTGGCCGACGGTGTCGCACTAGCTCATACCCTTAAGAAAGAGGCGAAAGTCTCCCTTGCTTTTACCGGCGAAGGAGGGACTTCGGAGGGCGATTTTCATGAAGCTTTGAATCTCGCAGCCGTTTGGGATCTGCCCGTAATATTTATTATCGAAAACAACGGGTACGGCCTGAGTACTCCTGTCAAAGAACAGTTCCGGAGTAAGACGCTCGCTGACAAAGGCATTGGTTATGGAATGGAATCTGTTCAAATTGACGGAAATAATATCCTGGATGTTTATGACACCCTGCGTGGAGTCCGCCAATTTTGTATCCGCGAACAGAAACCATACCTGATTGAGTGCATGACATTCCGTATGCGTGGCCATGAGGAAGCCAGCGGTACAAAATATATCCCTGCAGAATTATTTGAGATCTGGGGGAAAAAAGATCCCGTTATTTCTTACGAAAACTGGCTGATCGGTGAGGGCATTTTAAATGAAGAGACTATGCAGGAAATCCGCAGCGAATTCCGGTTAATCATCGAATCCGCTGTATCAGTTCACAATAATCCGGTACTGGCGGATACCGAAAATGAACTAAAAGACATGTATGCGGAGTCGCCTCCGCATCAGGTTCCGGTTCAATCCGTTTCTCCCGATCCTGAAAAAGCGCCAGTGAAAAGATTTATTGATGGTATTCGGGAAGGATTATGGCAGAGTATGGAAACACAGGATAACCTGGTCCTGATGGGGCAGGATATTGCTGAATATGGCGGCGCCTTTAAGATTACGGAAGGTTTTCTGGAGAAATTCGGAAGAGAGCGGGTACGCAACACGCCACTTTGTGAAAGTGCTGTCGTGGGTGCAGCATTGGGACTTTCCCTGGAAGGCTATAAGTCTGTCATGGAAATGCAGTTTGCTGATTTCGCGGCAGTCGGCTTCAACCAGATAGTTAATAACCTGGCAAAAATTCACTACCGATGGGGACAGGCAGCCAATACCGTCATACGCATGCCCACGGGGGCTGGTGTGGGGGCAGGCCCCTTTCATTCTCAAAGTAACGAAGCCTGGTTTACACACGTTCCCGGATTAAAAGTAGTCTATCCGTCCACGCCGGCAGATGCCAAGGGACTGTTGAATGCAGCCATACTTGATTCAAATCCCGTACTATATTTTGAACATAAGGTTTTATACAGAAGTATTAACGGGCCGTTGCCTGAACACTATTACATCATTGAAATCGGTAAAGCGGCCCTGGTAAATAATGGAAACGATATCAGCATCATTACGTATGGCGCGGGTGTTCACTGGGCTCTGTCACTGGCGGCGCAAAAACCCGACATCTCTTTTGATATTCTCGATCTGCGTAGCCTGCTTCCGCTAGACTATGAAGCGATCCGTGAAACGGTTTTAAAAACTGGTAAAGTGATTGTTTTGCACGAAGACACATTAACAGGAGGCATCGGGGGTGAGATCAGTGCCTGGATCGGAGAACATTGTTTTGAAATGCTGGACGCACCGGTTCTTCGTTGTGCCTCGCTGGATACCGCTGTTCCATTTAATATCGAACTCGAGAAAAACTTCCTGGCCAATGCAAGGCTCTGGGAAACGGTTGAGAAAATACTTTCGTACTGAGCGTAAGGCGTAAAGCATAAGGCGCAAGGCTAGTGCAGTTATCCCACTCTTATACTCCTATACTCTTACACTCTTATACTTGCCTTAGTTTTCGTTTGCTTTTAGTACGCGTAGAAAATTCTCTCCGAGGATTTTTTTAATATCAGATTCACTATATCCTCTTTTTATGAGTCCATCCGTAATTTTTGGAAAGTCTTCTACCCCGTCCAATTCAACGGGAGAAGAATCGATTCCATCAAAATCCGAACCCAATCCAACATAATCCACACCAACCAGTTTCACGATATAATCAATATGGTCGAGTAAAAGTGAAAAAGGCGCACGCATACGTTCATAATCACTTTTATATTTTCGTGAAAAATAAACGCCGGTCATCATACCGGATTTTTTTGTCAACGCCATTGAATCAAATTCGGCCTTATGAAGTTTTACGAATGAATCGATTTTATTGCTATAGGTTGAATCTAAAAATCCCGAATAAAAATTCACCTGTATCACGCCTCCGTTTTTTGCAATCGCCTTTATCTGATCGTCTTTCAGATTCCGGAACACAGGACAAAGCGCATACACAGAACTGTGAGAAGCAATAACGGGTTTGGTTGTAGTAGAAATCACATCCCAGAATGTTTTCTCTCCGATATGAGAAACATCAACCATCATACCCAGTTGGTTCATTTTCCTAACCACTTGTTTTCCGAAATCATTCAGGCCATAAGGAGTCACAACAAATGCGTGCTCGGATTCATCCATCGCAGAAGTGGACCAGGACGTGCTGTTATTCCAGGACAGAGTCATATAACGCACTCCTCTTTTATAAAAACTGTCAATGTAATCCAGATTGTCTTCGATCATATGGCCGCCCTCTACTCCTGACATGCATGCGATTTTGTGATTTGCAACGGCGCGCATGAGTTCTTTGTATGAATAAACAATCTGCATGGTTTTGGGATTCCTGCCCACTATGGCGAAAAGGGAATCAAGTTCCTGGTTAGCATATTTAAAAGCGGAGCCTTTTCCATAATGTTCATCACAAAATATCGACCAGACCTGTACTTTCACGCCGCCTTGCCGCATGCGTTTCAAATCTGTTTGGGTAATACCTGTCAGATCGCTGTCAAAAACAACATGAGCGTCTACTGCTTTGCTTAAAAAATCATTGTGTGTATCTGCCAGGATTGCCTGGCTATGAATTTTTTTACCGGATTGCGCTATGGAAATGCAGGTGATCAGCAGGAATAAAAAAATCAGAGAATACCGCATATTTTTTTAAAATTGTACTGGCTTCCCTAAATGTAAAACATTCATCTATGGATCTGGAAACCATCAGAAAATATTGCCTGGAAAAAAAATCCGCTACAGAATCTTTTCCGTTCGGCGAATCAACTTTGGTTTTTAAAGTGAAAGGAAAGGTTTTCCTGCTCATGGGCCTGGACAATGTGCCATTACAGTTCAATGTAAAATGCAATCCGGAAAAAGCAGAAGAACTGCGGGAGGAATACAGTTCAGTACTTCCCGGATATCACATGAATAAAAAACATTGGAATACAGTGATTCTGAATGGTCAGTTATCCGCAAAGAAAATACGTGAAATGATTGACGACTCTTATGAACTTGTTGCACGGTCTTTGCCGCTGGCTGAAAGAAAAAAACTCGGTTATGTTTAAAGGTAATACCGGTTACGTTCTATTTCTTCTTTTACGACATCGGGCACCAGGTACCGGATCGATTTTCCCTCTCTTAGTATATTACGGATATGAGTAGCCGAAATTTGCAGCAGGGGCGCTTCGAGAATATGCGATCGCGCGTTCTTATAAACCGGTATGTTTTCAAAACCTGCACGCGTATATATAAAAAACTCAATGTTCTCCAGTAAATATTCGTGATTTTTCCATCGGGGGAGATTTTGATAACTATCGCTTCCTATGATGATTGAAAATGTATGTTGTGGGAACCGTTCACGGATATACGTGATCGTATCTACTGTATAGGAAGGTTTTGGTAATTTGAATTCTATGTCTGTTGCCCTTAAATGATTTTCACCTTCAATGGCTGCTTTGACCAGGAACAGACGATGGTATTCGTTTAGAAGACCGGCAGCCGGCTTCAACGGGTTTTGAGGAGAAATCACAAACCAAACTTGTTCAAGTTCTGTTGATTGTACCACATGATTGGCGATAATCAGGTGGCCATGATGAACCGGATTAAAGGAACCAAAGTATAACCCAATTTTCATGTAATTGATTGATAATCAAAATATTATGTGTGGGATTACGCTGGTATCGGGTCCACGAAAATGTTATCCGCCTCATCCAGACGCAGGCTAAGCTGGTAGCCGGCTACAGCGATCGAAATAGGATCCCCCAGTGGGGCTATCTTCTCCACTTTGATAATTTCACCAGGCACGCAACCCATTTCCATTAATTTTAAAAAAACGTCATTCTTTTCAAAGGAATGGATTCTGGCTCGGGCTCCGGTTCTTAACTCAGAAAGTCTTTTCATTGTAGGAACAAAAGTAGTTTTGTTGAGTCAATCAGCTTTACGATTTTCGGAAATGACATGAGTAAAAAAACAGCGGTTCAATTTCACTTTCTCAAGCCCTGTACCCTGCCCAACCGCAGCGTTCTTAAAAAATTCATTCTTTCCATTTTCAAAAAGGAAAAGAAAGTTATTGAAGAGTTGAATATCGTCTTTTGCGATGATGAATACCTATTAGGTCTGAATCGTCAGTTTCTTCATCATGATTTTTACACTGACATTTTAAGCTTCCCATTATCCGGAGCGAATCAACCTCTTATTGCAGAGATATATATCAGCGTTGATCGCGTGTATGATAATGCCCGAAACACAGGGTCCAGGTTTCAGGAAGAACTGCATAGGGTCATTTTCCACGGAATCTTACACTTCTGCGGTTATAAGGATAAGTCGGGCAGCGATAAAGCGAAAATGAGCTCAATGGAAGATAAATACCTAAAAGCTTATTTGTAGGTCGCCTTTCTGTTCCACGTGGAACATAATAATCGGTTTGCCTCTGGAAATCAGCTGTCCCCTTAAGTAGCCGCCCTTGTTTTCCTGCTCAAGTTTGAACCTTCTATTGTTACCAGACTTTAGTCGCAGCCATTTTATCTAAAAAGATTGTCCGCGCTGGACCGGAAAATGAATTGGGTTGAACCCTACTATTTTAATCCAAGATTCCTGAATCAGATCTTAGGGCTATTACAACCCATCATATTTACTTTAATACAATTGTTTCACGTGAAACAATTTGTGTGGATTAGACGTGAAGCGCAAGCAATTATACTGGTTAGGGCGATCCAAAAAAAATCTATAGGTCCCTCACCCTAATTATACATTGGCATAAGGCTTTGCGCTTTACGCCTTAAGCTTATAAAAGGTATTTTTGCCGAATGTTTTCAACATACGACGTTATTGTAGTTGGTGCAGGTCATGCGGGATGTGAGGCAGCAGCCGCGGCAGCCAATATGGGTTCCAGTGTGCTTTTAATTACCATGAATCTTCAAACCATCGCCCAAATGAGCTGTAATCCTGCCATGGGTGGTGTTGCAAAAGGCCAGATCGTCCGGGAAATCGATGCCATGGGCGGGTACTCCGGCATCGTGACTGACAAGAGCATGATACAGTTCCGGATGTTAAACAAATCCAAGGGGCCTGCTATGTGGAGTCCAAGAGCACAAAGCGACCGTATGCTGTTCGCGGCCACCTGGCGGGAAATGCTGGAAAACACCCGTAAGGTTGAGTTTTATCAGGACATGGTCAGCGGCCTGATCCTTGAAAAAGGAGTCGTACAGGGAGTGGTTACAGGTATGGGCAACAGGATTTACTCTAAAGCAGTTGTTCTAACGAACGGCACATTTCTGAATGGAATCATTCATATTGGCGAAAAACAGTTCGGCGGGGGCCGTATGGCTGAAAAAGCTGCCACAGGAATTACTGAACAATTGGTAAGTGAGGGGTTTGAATCAAACCGCCTTAAGACCGGAACACCTCCCAGAATTGATGGCAGAAGTCTGGATTATAGCAAAATGGAAGAACAAAAGGGGGACGAACATCCTGTTGGATTTTCTTACCTGGACATTCCCCTTCCTAAACAACAAAGAAGCTGCTGGATCACTTATACAAATCCGGTTGTTCACGATATATTAAAAACGGGCTTTGACAGGAGTCCGATGTTTGCAGGAAGAATTGACGGAATCGGACCCCGGTATTGCCCCAGCATTGAAGACAAGCTGAACCGTTTTGCGGACAAAGAAAGACATCAGCTTTTTATTGAACCCGAAGGATGGAACACAGTAGAAATTTATGTAAACGGGTTTAGCACGTCGTTACCGGAAGAAGTTCAATACGAAGCTCTTCGTAATATTCCCGGTTTTGCTCATTTCAAGGCATTCAGACCAGGGTATGCAATTGAATATGATTATTTCCCTCCAACCCAACTCAGTCATAGTCTGGAAACCAAAATAATCAAAAATCTGTTTTTGGCCGGTCAGATAAATGGCACGACGGGCTATGAGGAAGCAGCCTGTCAGGGACTCATGGCGGGTATCAATGCACATCAAAATATCAATTTTCTTGAGCCTGTAGTTTTGGAAAGAAGCGAGGCTTATATCGGTGTGTTGATTGATGATCTGATCAGCAAGGGGACGGAAGAACCTTATAGAATGTTCACTTCCAGGGCCGAATTCAGAACGCTGCTCAGACAGGATAATGCGGATATACGTCTTACGGAGAAAAGTTACGACCTGGGTCTTGCTCCGGCAACCAGGCTGGAAACCGTAAATCGCAAGAAAATGGAGGTCATGAAAATAACCCGGATTTTGCAGGAAACTTCTGTCGACCCTACAGAAGCAGAAGAAATGCTGAGTGAAAAAAATATGTCCCCATTGATTCAGAAACAGAAAGCAGCTGCACTACTTTTAAGGCCCAACCTTGAACTTTCCATGATGTGTGAAGGAATTCCAGCCTTGGGTGAGAAACTCCGGGAATTCGCCCCGCATTCGCTCGAGCAGGCAGAAATCCAGCTCAAGTATGAAGTTTATATCAAAAAAGAAAAAGAGCTTGTACATCGAATATCACAACTGGAGCAACTTTCTATTCCTGAAACCTTTGACTACGACCGGTTATCTGCTCTTTCCATGGAAGCTCTCATCAAATTCAAAAAAATAAAGCCCCGCACGCTCGGTCAGGCCAGTCGAATCAGCGGCGTAAATCCCACGGATATTCAGATTCTGATGGTGTATATGGGGAGATAGAGTATTAGTTATTAGTTGTTAGTTATTAGCGATGAAAGAATTATCTAATAACTAACAACTAATAATTAATAACTAAAGATTGTATTGTCTGCTAATTTCCAGCATGCGATCGATGGGAATTCGTCCCTTCTTCAATAATTCTGCTGACATCAGAATTTCCGGAGTTTCATATTCCATACACAGATAAAGTTTTTCCAGCGTGTTCAGTTTCATATACGGACAATCATTGCAGGCGCAATTTGTTTCAGGTGGTGCGGGTATAAATATTTTGTCAGGAGAAGAAATTTTCATCTGATGTATGATCCCTGACTCTGTTCCCACGATGAATTCCTTTGCTGCATTGGATTGCGTGTATTTCAACAATGCCGTGGTAGATCCGATGAAATCAGCCATTTGCAAAACCGGTTCTTCACATTCAGGATGCGCTATGAATTTTGCCTGCGGATGACGCGTTCTCAATTCAGTTATTTTTTTTACGCTAAAAATCTCATGAACTATACAGGCACCGTTCCATAACAACATATCACGACCGGTTTTTCTCTTCAGATAAGCTCCGAGATTTTTATCCGGAGCAAAAATAATTTTCTGTGACAGCGGCAGGCTCTCTATAATTTTTTCTGCATTCGACGAAGTGCATATGATATCGCTCAATGCTTTTATTTCTGCAGTGCAGTTGATATAGGAAATCACGAGATGATCCGGATGTTTCTCACGAAATGCCCTGAACAGATCAGCTGGTGCAGAGTCTGCCAGTGAACAGCCTGCTTTGAGATCAGGGAGTAAAACTTTCTTATCCGGGTTCAGTATTTTAGCGGTCTCTGCCATGAAATGAACACCCGCAAATACGATCATATCGGCCTTGGTGCGTGCTGCTTCCTGTGCAAGTCCCAGACTGTCCCCTATGAAGTCAGCAACATCCTGAATATCGGCATCCTGATAATAATGCGCCAGAAGCACGCAATTTTTTTCTTTCTTCAATCGTTCAATCTCGGAAAAAAGATCCAGGGTCGGATCCACCGTTATATCCAGGTATCCTTTCCGGTCTACCTGCATTTTTGCTTCTTCGATGTTGATAACTGCCATAGTAATTAATAATATATTATTTATATAAATAGATCTACTATTATTATAACGATGGTTATGTGGAAAACCTTCCACATAATATCATAATGTAAGAATAAATATTATTATGCACAGGTATACACAACATTTTCACAGACCCGGATGCATGCTCAGCCTGACTTTCTAAGTATTAAACATTCGAACAGCAGATTCCGGATCGGGAAAAATACTTAGTAACAGTTTTTGAAATAAAAACCGTACAACCGGCCATTTGTTCACGAGCCGGAAAAATAACAACCATAATTACAATTCTTTACTCATTCCTTTCACAGAAAACCGGGATGCATTAGGGTGTTTATCCCCTAAAAAATCCAGTTATACCCTAACACTTGTGTATATAGGTTCCATTTCTTTCTGATTGTTTCACGGTAAACCGGGCGTCATTTCTACCATCATCAAAATGGATACAAAGAAATGTCGTTTAAATGAGTGTCCGCGGGCCTTTGCCTGTTTTCCACAATTTGTTCATAACCAATTTTCAGCTATTTTTGCCATCCTTTCAAAAAAACCGACTATATATATATGTCTATCATTCAGAAAATAAGAGATAAAGCGGCCTGGCTCGTGTTTGGATTGATCGCAGTGAGTCTGATCGGATTTCTGCTCATGGACGCCCGTTCGATCGGTGGCCGGGCGGCGGCTTCTACTTCCGGTACGATCGGGCAGGTGAACGGAGAAAAACTGGAATATGCTGATTTTCAAAAACAGGTATCAGAGCGCGAAGATCAATATAAGAGCCAGGGGTATCCCGTGAATGATATGCTTTCCCAGAATATTCGCGAAGAAGTATGGAAGCAGTTTGAAGAAAACGCGGTATTGACTACCGAGTACCAGAAGTTGGGCATTGATGTCAGCGATAAGGAATTGAATGATATGCTGGTTGGTCCCAACGCCGTTCAGGAAATAAAAAGAGCATTCACGGATCCGAATACCGGAATGTTTGATGCCCAGCAGGCTGCGTCCCGGATCAATCAGCTGAGAACAATATATAAGGCTAATCGCAAATCGGATCAGAACTATGCAATGGCGCAGAATTTTTTTGAACAGGCGCTGCCTCAGTTTGTAAAACTCAGACAGAGAGAAAAATATATTTCCCTGCTCGCCCAAAGCTCATATGTACCCAAATGGATGATTGAAAAAACAAACGCCGACAACAGCCAGATTGCTTCGGTTAATTTTGTAAAAATTCCTTATCAAACTATTGCGGACAGTACAATAAAAATTTCGGACGCGGAAATTCAGACCTATCTGGATGACCATAAGAATCAATTTGCACAGGAAGAATCCCGCACCATCAGCTACGTCAGCTTCAGCGCCGCACCTACTGCAGGTGACAGTGCCACGATTTTCCAACAAGTTCAAACCCTCAGGCCTGAGTTTGCTACAACAACGGACGTGGAGTCATTTCTTACAAAAAACGGAACAGAAACAAATTTTACAGAAACCTATACGCCGAAATCCAAACTAACCGGCTCCAGAAAAGATTCCCTGATGGCACTCCAGACGGGTGCAGTGGTTGGTCCCTATCTGGACGGAAGTAATTTTGTACTGGCAAGGATCATGGACATTAAAACACTTCCAGATTCAGTTCGCGCACGTCATATTCTTGTAGCGCTGAATGATCCGAAAACGAATCAGCCGAAAATGGACGACAGTACGGCAAAAAAGAAAATTGACAGCATAAAAACACTGCTGGATCATGGACAAAAATTTGACAGCCTCGCCATTCATTTGTCAGAAGATGAAGGAAGCCGGATCAAAGGAGGAGACCTCGGATATTTTGGCCAGGGCCAGATGGTAAAGGAATTTGGAGATTTTACTTTCAATGGTAAAAAAGGAGAAATAAAGATCGTGAAGACCCAGTTCGGATACCATTTAATAGAAATCCTGGATCAGAAGAATTTTGAACCAGCATTCAAAATCGCTTACTTTTCCCGCCGCATTGAACCGAGCCAGGAAACAGATCAAAATGCATCCGGTCTTGCCAGCCAGTTTGCCGGTGAAAATCGCGACAAAACTGCCTTTGAAGCCGCTGTGAAAAAAGAAAACCTCCACGCCATTACAGCTCCTGAAATTCAACCTACAGATTTTAATATTCAGGGGATGGGTTCCAGCCGTTCACTGATCCGTTGGGCATATGGCGCCAAACAAGGTGAGGTATCTGAATCTTTTTCAGTAGGAGATAAATATGTTGTGGCCGTACTAAACGATATCAATCATAAAGGCACTATTGGTCTGACTAAAGTGAGACCCATGATTGAGCCTATTTTAAGAAATCAGAAAAAGGCGGACATCATTTCAGGCAAAATCGGATCTGCTGCAACTCTGGAAGCAGTGGCAACCGCTTTCTCACAACCGGTCAGTCATGTGGATAGCCTTCAGTTTTCTTCTCCCTATATACCGAACATAGGACCCGAACCAAAAGTGGTTGGATATTCTTTTGATAAACTTTTGATCGGGAAAGCAGTTTCCGTACCGGTCGGCGGTAATGAAGGGGTTTTTGTCCTCAAGGTGGTTACCGTGAGTGCCAAGGCAAATTATAGTGTGGACCCTGAACAGGCCAGACAGACCATGCTGCAGTCACAGGAAACGCTTATTCAGCGTTCAGGAACAGATGCCCTGAAGAAAAAAGCCAAAATCGAGGACGACCGGGGGAAATTCCTTTAAAGCCTAAGGCTTAAAGCGCAAAGCCTAAAGCTATACGAAGTAGGTATCCTTTATTTCTTAAAGCTAATCTATCTGGATACGTTATTCAGATCAGTTTCAGAATTCAACTAATTGTACTGGTTTTGCGCTTTAGCGCTTTGCGCTTTAAGCTTTATGTATCTTTGCATGTGATGCAGGAAGAAATAATAAATAAAGTAAGTCAGAGCGCACTGGTAACGCTGGATCTGGAGTCCTTTTTCCCAACTGAGAATATTCAGATTTTCGATTTGAAACCTTTTCTCTTTATGGAACTGATACTAAAGGAAAAGGATTTTCGCGCTGCTCTTTTAACGACGGACTGGTCAGCATACAAAGATAAAATCGTTGGAGTTTATTGTTCAGCCGATGCTGTAATACCCGTTTGGGCCTACATGCTTGTCACCAGTTATCTTCAACCGTACGCAAAGGAAGTAATCATGGGGGATGAAGCAGCTGTTCTCAGACAGATTTTGACGAATCGAATCCAGGCGATCGATCCCAATGAGTATAAAGACCAGCGGATCGTGATAAAAGGGTGTGGTGAAAAACCGATTGGTGATTTTGCCTACCTTGAAATAACAAAATTACTAAGGCCGGTAGTCAAATCCATCATGTACGGTGAACCGTGCAGCACGGTTCCGGTGTTTAAAGCGCAAAGCCTAAAGCCCAAAGCCTAAAACTCATCTATCTGGACTTTTTCTCTCTTTAAAAATCTGGGAATATATTCAGTTTTTAAGAGTGTAATGTCAAAAAATGAGTGAGATAGTTGTATTCCACTTCCATTCTTCCATACTTCCAGTCTTCCACACTTGCTGTGAGCCGTAGGCTCACAGCAGGGTTCCACGCATAATCACCACCGCTACGGTGAAATAAATGATCAATCCGGTCACATCCACCAGTGTTGCAACAAAAGGAGCAGAAGAGGCCGCAGGGTCGGCGCCTAATTTTTTGAGAAGTATCGGCAACATCGAACCCGAAAGGGTGCCCCATAAAACCACGCCGAGCAGGGAAAACGCGACTGTCAAAGCGACTAGTAAATAGTGCTCACCATAATTATATATATGAAATTGCTGCCAGAGAAAGATCCTTAAAAAACCTACCAGTCCCAGAATGGAGCCAAGTACAATACCGGAGAAGATTTCTTTGCGCATAACATAAAACCAGTCCCTGAATTTTATTTCGCCCAGGGCCATTGCGCGGATAATGATGGAGGATGCCTGTGAGCCGGAGTTTCCCCCACTCGAAATGATCAGCGGAATAAAGAGGGCCAACACAACCGCCTTACTGATCTCTCCTTCAAAAAAACCCATAGCCGTGGCCGTTAGCATTTCCCCCAGAAAGAGAATGACCAACCATCCTGCGCGTTTTTTTACCAGGTGACCAAAGGAAATAGTTGTATAGGGTTCTTCCAATGCTTCGGAACCCCCGATCCTTTGAATTTCCCTGGTATTTTCTTTTTCTGACAATCGAAGTACATCATCCGAAGTAACTATACCAAGCAGGACACCGGATTCATTTATAACCGGAAGGGCAAAACGGCTGTTATTTTTAAATATGGCAATGGTTTCGGTCTGGGCAGCATTCACGGGGAGCGCAATGAACTGATGATCCATTAATTTTTCTACCGGCGTGGAAGGATCGACCACCAAAAATTCTTTGATATTTATGTCGTCGATTAAAACCCCGTTATCATCAACAACAAATAGAAAATTCAGGGTTTCAGCTGCCTGTCCGCGGGTTCGGATAATATCGAGAACCTGACGCACCGAATCCGATTCTTTTATTGCCAGATAATCCGGGGTCATCAGACGACCGACAGATCCTTCCGGATAACCCAGCAGTTTCAATGTTTCCGCCCTTGTTTCAGGATCCAGAATTTTCAACAGCTCCTTGACAGCATTGCCTGGCAATAATCCCAGGAAGGCGGTACGGTCATCAGGCTGCAGTTCGTTCAGAAGTTCAGCTGCCTTCTCATCCGGCAGGGACTTGATAATGATTTCCTGCTTTTTCTTACGCAGAAATTTAAAAACCCTGGCCGCATGTTTTACGTCAATGTGCTGGAAAAGTTTACCCGCCCAATTGGTATACCGGTTTGTGAACTCGATGATGTCCCTCGAAGAAAGTTTGTTCAGCTTTACAAATTCTGTGATTTTGTTATTCTGCAGCAGGTTCTTTATATCATTTAAATTCGGCATACCCTTTTTATTGATCATACCCTTTTATTGATTTTGTAAAGTTCTGTTTTTCGAAATAAAATGAATCAGCTTCATAATACAATAACCTCTCCCTGGTCAGCTCCGGAATGACTGCCTATGATGGCATGTGTTCCCGCACCGTGGAAATAATATAAATGCCTTCCCGATTCACGTCTGATCTCTGCAATGATTCCCTTCCATGGAAAAGAATCGCTTTCATAAAAAATAATGGCATTCTCTTTTTTTTCGATTTCTGAAACCGGAATTTGATATTCGGCCAGTTTCTGTTTAAATTTTTCCTCAATCCCCGAAGTTCCTTTTATAAAAACAGGTGTACCGGTTATTGAACCGTATGCTGTTTTTTTAAATGGCAAACTTATAAAAGACAGGGCCTGCCGTAGCCGCAATCCCAGTGTTAGCGTATATAACCGGAATGAAAAACTTTTATTACTAAAATGTTTTTTCATGAACAATTGCATGGCAGAATAGAACATTTTTACATACCTGAAGTCTTTCTGTGTGCTTTCTCCTTTAAAATGAATGATGGTAGTGGCGGGCAGGTAATAATTTTTGAATCCGGCTTTATCAATGCGGTAGCTCAGGTCTATGTCTTCCGCATACATAAAAAACTGTTCATCAAAGCCTCCGGTTTGTATCAACACGGACCGTTTAATCATCATGAAAGCGCCGGATAAAATGTCAACCACTTGCGTGCGCTCTTCATCCAGATGGCCCATATAATAGGATGAAAAAAATTTTGATCGGGGAAATAAACGGGTAAGGCCGGTCAGTTTGAAAAAAGAAGCGATTGGATAAGGGAAGCCCCTTTTGGATTCTTTCAGAAAACGTCCGGCTCCATCTATCATTCGCACTCCCACGGCACCGGCGTCCGCATGACTCCTGAAAAAAGAAATACATGTATCCAGGCTGTCTTCTGCCAGAATGGTATCCGGATTCAGAAACAGGATAAACTCTCCGTTGCAAAGCGGGATAACCAGATTATTTGCTTTTGCAAAACCGTTGTTTTCTTTATTCCGTATGAAACGGAAACCCGGAAACAAGGGCTCCAGAAAATCAAGGCTTCCATCGGATGAAGCATTGTCAATTATAAACACTTCCGTACTGTCACCGGGTGTAGAAATGCCTTCTACCGCCTTTTTTAATGAAGAAAGACACTGTTCCAGAAAATATTTAACATTATAACTGACGATGACGACTGATAAAATCATAGGTAAGTCTTTGTCAATCCGTCCCTCTCAACGGAGGCTTTATTATCTTTGCCCCATGTTAAAAACCACGCTGATTAAGGCGGCCGAACGGGCTGGCAGCATCCTGAAGCAATATTACGGCAGCGAATTTAAGATTTCGAACAAAGAAGGAGTCAACAATCTGGTTACAGAAGCAGACCATGCCGCGGAAAAAACCATTATGGATATTATCCGGAACGATTTCCCGGATCATTATATCCTGAGTGAAGAATCCGGTGATATGCCCACAGATTCAGCATACAAATGGATCATTGATCCACTGGACGGTACGGTGAATTTTGCCCATGGACTGCCGATTTGTTGTGTTTCCATTGGTCTTGAACAGGATGGAGAGATGTTGATGGGGGCGGTTTATAATCCGTTTTTTAATGAATTTTATTTTGCGCAAAAGGGTTATGGCGCTACATTAAACGAACAGACCATTCATGTGTCGGATGAAAAAAAAGTGGAGACGTCCTGTCTTGTGACAGGATTCCCTTATTCTTACTCGGATGAACCGAACGGACCCCTGGAGGTTTTTTCCCGGCTCATCAAAAAGGGCGTACCGGTCCGGCGACTGGGATCCGCGGCAATGGATCTCTGTTGGGTTGCTGCCGGCAGATTTGATGGATTTTATGAACATCAACTTCATGCCTGGGACAGCGCCGCAGGATTTTTAATAGTACAGGAATCCGGAGGAAAGGTGACCGACTTTAGCGGGAAGCCCTATTCGCCTTACCAACCCCAAATTGCGGCAACAAACGGTAAAATACATGCTGAATTACTGAAATGGATCGCCGGAGATCCTGCATCAGACGGGAAGAAATGATTCATCAATGAATAAAACTTAATTATGGAGCCCCGTACTGAAATCTCTTCATTGGGTGAATTCGGCCTGATAGATCACCTGACGAAAAACATTGAAATTAAAAACGTATCGAGCATACTGGGCGTTGGTGACGACGCGGCAGTCATCGATCATTTTGGAAAGCAAACCGTACTTACCACAGACTTACTGATAGAAAATATTCATTTTGACCTGGTCTATACACCCCTCCTCCATTTGGGATACAAATCGGTGATCGCCAACCTGAGTGATATTTATGCCATGAATGCCATACCCACCCAGCTGCTGATTTCACTTGGATTCAGTAACCGGTTCAGCCTGGAGGCGCTGGATGAGTTTTATGAAGGCGTATATGCTGCCTGTGAAAAATATGGCGTGGATATCGTTGGGGGCGATACTTCTTCATCGCAAAAAGGGTTTATTATTTCTATCACCGCCATTGGCGAAGTATCGCCCGATAAATTTGTGCAACGCTCAACCGCCAAAAAGGGCGATCTGTTATGCTGTAGTGGAGACCTGGGCGCAGCGTATCTGGGGCTTATCTTTTTGGAAAGGGAAAAGAAGATATATCTGGAAAATCCCAACATCAAACCAGACTTAGAAGGAGAAAAATACGTTATAGGACGAATACTAAAACCGGAGGCATCCAGAAGGACGATCGAGTTTTTTGAAAAAGAGGAAATTACGCCAACGTCGATGATTGATATCAGCGACGGGCTGAGTTCTGAAATTCTGCATATCTGTAAGCAGAGCCATGTCGGGTGCTTATTATATGAAGAAAAAATTCCAATAGCGGATGAAACACGCAATGCAGCATACAAATTCGAACTTGACCCTACTGCCTGTGCGCTGAGTGGCGGGGAGGATTATGAATTGCTATTCACGATCCGTCCGGATGACTATGACAAACTGGTCTTAAATGAAAATATCAGCGTGATTGGGTATATAACGGATCCTGAAGAAGGAGCTAAAATCCTTACAAAGGGAGGAAATAAATTTGACATCACAGCTCAGGGCTGGAATGCATTTAACAAATGAGATTTTTCGATCGCCTGAAGAAGATCCGGAAACTGAAAACAAATATAGGGTTGTGCCTGTGCATCATCCTGGCAGTTTCATGTTCTTCTTCACGTAAAGCATATAATCCTCAATATAAATATCCACCTGCCGAACTGCAGGCGGATTATTCGTTATTCCGTTCTATCCTCGAAAGCTCGCATCCCAGTATTTACTGGTATACGACAAAGGATAGCATGGACTATTTTTTTGAGAAGGGTTTTCAATCGCTGCATGACTCCCTGACGGAAATTCAATTCCGTGACGTACTGTCTTATGTAATTTCAAAATTGGATTGCGGTCATACGAGCATTAAAGGTTCAAAAGCATTTAACCGCTATATTGATACGGCTTCTTCCCTGGCATTTCCATTTGCCTTAAAATTCTGGTCGGATACTATGGTGATTTCTGCCAATCTGAGAAGAAAGGATCCCATATTGCAAAGAGGAACGATTGTAACATCCATCAATGGATATACAACAAAGGCACTGACGGATACTTTATTCAATTATATTACCACCGATGGCTATAGTATGAATGGAAAATATCAAAGTCTGAGTACCGGATTTGCTTTTGCCAATCTCTATAAAAATGTCATTGGACTGACCGATTCATTCGATATACGTTATATCGACAGTCTGGGTTTCGAAAGCCAGACATACGTAAAGCCTTATGATTTCAGGGCTGATACCATGAACAAAAAAACCCTGAGTCACGGGCCTCCGGCAAAGGGGTCAGGAAAGAAAAAAGAAAAACCTACTTTCTATCTGTCCTCGGTAAACCTGCAACTGGATACTGTTATGAAAACCGGTTTCATGACCGTAACTACTTTCGATCGTTCGAATCATCTGAGGAAATTTTTTAAGAATTCTTTCAGGGTACTTCAGGAAAATCATATAAAAAATCTGATAATTGATGTTAGGTCGAATGGCGGAGGCGATGCCGGATTATCCACTTTATTGACAAGATATATTGCCGATCATAAATTTAAACTGGCCGACTCACTATATACCATCAAGCCTCCTGCCGAATACAGAAAATATATTCAAAATGGTTTTTGGTACGGACTACTGGTTTCTGCTGTGACCAGAAAGGGCAAGGATGGCAAATTACATTTCAGATATTTTGAAAAACATTACTATTCTCCAAAAGAAAAATATCATTATGACGGTCAGGTTTTTATTTTGATCGGAGGAAATTCCTTTTCTGCCACAACATTATTCGCCGGGGATCTGAAGGGTCAGAAAAACGTAACGCTTGTTGGCGAGGAAACGGGTGGAGGATATTACGGAAATACAGCCTGGATCATTCCTGATGTCACGCTTCCCAATACCGGCCTGCGTTTCCGGCTTCCGCGTTTCAGAATGGTGGTTAACCGGGACCGCATAAAAAACGGAAGGGGTATTCTGCCGGACGTATGGGCGCTCCCCACATCGGAAGCCATCCGTGAAGGGATAGATTTTAAAGCGATGAAAGTAAAAGAGCTTATTTCGCAGCAGGAAGCGCTGACCAGTCATGATCCGGAAAACAAATAGTTGAACATGAAAGAGATTTTGATGTTTAGCCTGGTTTTATTTTCGCTCGGTGCTTCAGCGCAGGGATCAATTCAGGAGGCGAAAATTAAATCGCTTCAGGGAAAAATTGAACCGTTTTCAGTGTTTGCAAAAAAAGATTCGCTTTTTCTGATTTGTTTCTGGTCCGTTTCATCCGACGAAAGTATCACGGAACTAAATTCAATTAACGCGAATCTTGAACACTGGCAGAGTTTACTGCCCTTTCGTTTTATGGCGGTTTCGGTTGATGAAGGTAAACTGGCGAACAGACTGAGACCGGTTTATAATCAGAACGGCTGGACGTTTGAAGCCTATTCAGATCTGTATGGGGATTTGCGGAAAGCACTGCACTCAAACAATCTTCCGCAAAGTATGATCGTCTATAAAAATGATATTATTTATGAGCAGTCCGGATGGACGGGAGGCACGGAAAATTATTTGATTCAGAAATTGCTTTCAATGAAACACTGAGTACGTAAGTTCCAGTGTTTTTTTATTTATAATATTAAAATCCGCAGGCTGTCCTTTTTGAATTTTGCCAAGAAAAGGATCTTTCAACAGACCGGCCGGATAGACCGAACACATTTTGAGAGATTCTTCCAGCGAGATTCCGGCTTTTTCCACTGAATTTTTTAAAGTGGACATCATGGTCATGCAGGATCCCGACAGTGTTCCATCCGGAAGTGTATAACGATCGCCCTTATAAACATGTTTATAATAACCTTCGGAAATGGATGTAACAGCATCCGTAATAAAAAACAAACGTTCCCCCATTATCTTTTTACTGATACGTACGGAAGCATAATCAACATGAACTCCATCACAAATAATACTTGACATCACATTCGAATCATCATAAATGGCGCCTACCATGCCCGGTTCCCTGCCCTGCAGCGGCGACATCGCATTGAACAGATGTGTAGCCGCCGGAACGCCTATTTTGAATGCATGGCTGGCCTGCTGGTAAGTAGCATTGCTATGTCCTGCGGAAACAAGGATCCCATGATCCATGATGAGGTGGATGATCTCGTCATCACATTGTTCAGGTGCCAGTGTGATCATTTTGACAATGCCTCTTCCTTTTTCAAGAAGCAGTTCAACATCTTTGCGGGGTGGTTTTTTAATGAACGCTTCAATATGTGCCCCCTTTTTTACCGGATTGATCCAGGGGCCTTCCAGGTGAAGGCCCAGCAGTCCTTTTTTCCCGGAGGAAAGATATTCTCCTGCCGTATCGATTCCCTTTAAGAAATTCTCCATGGAATTGGTTGCCATAGTGATCATAAAACGCGAACAGCCGCCGGCCATGCAATAGGCGCGGGTAGCATCCAGGGATTCTGTATCCAGTGAATGGGAAAACAATTTTCCATTACCTCCATACAATTGCAGATCTATAAAAGCAGGCGTTATAAAACAGTCAGGGTATTTTTCAATAGTTGTATCGGACGGAAGGGAACCCGGCTGCAGAATGCCCGAAATGATGTTATTCTCTATGAGCAGCACATGCCCATTCAGTGTTTCGTTTCCTGTAAATATTTCGTCTGCCAGAAATGCCTGCCTCATAATTTATGGTTGAATGAAAAAAGTATCCGCGTCGCGCCAGAAAGGTAACCGAATCCGAAGGTCCTCCAATTTTTCACGGTCAAGAGTATGCGAAAATATTTCTTCTGCGGCTCCCATTATTTTGACCGGTTCTCCGGAAGGACCCAGGACCATGGATTCACCACCATATTCCAATCCTTTTCCGTCGTGGCCCGTTCGGTTAACGCCTATAACATAACATTGATTTTCTATGGCCCTTGCCTGTAAGAGTGTTCTCCAGGCCAGACTTCTTGCCAACGGCCAGTTTGCGGATATGATCAGCAGATCATATTCCGGAGCCTTTGCGGGCTGTTTCTGTCTGAGATTGTCTTAACCAAACAGGAAACCGGAGATCATAACATATCTGAAGGTTGATTTTCCATCCGTTTACAGATGTAATCAGGCGTTTATTTCCTGCACTGAAATGCTGGTCTTCCGTACCATATGCAAATAGATGCCGCTTGTCATAAAAAGCAAATTCCCCGTTTGGAAGCATCCAGATCATCCGGTTATAAAATTTCGTTTCAGCCGTCGTTGCCATCTTTTGCCATGATGCTGCCTGTAATGATCGCTCCTTTTTTAGCTGCTGTTTTACGCAACCAGTTGACCGTATAATCATCCATGGTTTCAGCCAGGGATTCCTTATTCATGCTGAATCCTGTACTGAACATTTCAGGCAAAACAATCAATTCAGGTTTACCCGGAATGTCCTCAATTTTTCTTTCCAGCATGTCCAGATTTGCTTTCTTATCTTCCCAATGGAGTGAGGTTTGTATCAGGGAAATCCGGAGATTGGCCATATCTGTGGTTTATTCTGTATCAGGTCCGGCCGCTTGTTCCGGAAAAGACCAGGTTTTGATGATGGACTGTTCAAATCCTCTTTGTAGAAGGAATTGCTGCCATTTGTTTTTCTTCACAAAAATATTCTTTTCAGACTGGAGCGAGAGCCATTTTTTATCGGCAATCCGATGAAAACCGGTCCTGTATTCGGATTCATCCAGCGATTGCAGGGCTTTTAGAATACAAAATTTACTGATTCCTTTCTGTTCGAAGTTCATGCCTTATTTTTATTCTTCCCCAACCGTTGTTCCTGGATTTTCCGGAGGCATATGCGATGGCGAATCGCTCTTCATTCAGGTACTCTTCCTCAATCAATCGGGCAATCAGTTCCTCTACTTCCTTTTTGAATAAACCCAGGGAATACAGCTTATGTTTTACTTCTGCATGACTGCGTTCCTGGTATCCGCAATAATGTTTTATTTTCTGCAGCGCTTTTTCAGGCGATGTTCTGATACGGGAATATGAAGAACCGGAGGTCGGCATGTCCCAAATATAAAAAAATACACAAGTTATTATAAGGATATTCACCCTCTGATAATCGCCTGCGGCTCTACCAAAAAAATCAGTAGTTTCGTTCCAAAGTCAATATTCATGAAGTTTATTGTATCGTCATCGGCTTTACTTAAACAATTGCAACAAATCAGTGGTGTGATCAGTGCCAACACCGTTCTGCCCATACTGGAAGATTTTTTATTTGAAGTAGAGAAAAACAGGCTCACCATTGTTGCAACCGATCTGGAAACCGTGATGAAGGTTCAGCTGGATGTGGAGGCAAAAGAAACCGGGAAAGTATGTATCCCGGCCAAAATTCTGCTGGAGTCCCTTAAAAATATTGCAGATCAACCCCTGGCTTTTACGATCGATAAACAATTTTCAGTCGAGATCACCAGTGATAACGGGAAATATAAGGTGATGGGTGAAAATCCGGATAATTTTCCGAAAGATCCTTCCGCTGATCAAACCACTTCATTTGAAATTCCAGCGTCTGTTTTGGCGACTGCGATCAATAAATCATTATTCGCGGTCAGTAATGACGATCTGCGACCGGCGATGACGGGTGTTTTGGTTGAAATGAGCCCCGGATCCATCCAGTTTGTAGCTACTGATGCGCATAGACTGATCCGTTATAAGAGATCAGATATTGCCTGCCCAAAAACGGAATCACTGATCGTTCCAAAAAAACCCCTGAATTTATTAAAATCTGCCCTACCCTCCTCAGATGAAAATGTAAAACTTACCTATAACAGCAATCATTTATTTGCAAACTTCGGTGGCTTACAAATGAGCTGCCGCCTGATTGATGCAAGATTCCCGGATTATAAAGTGGTGATACCGGCCGACAATCCATACAAGCTAACGGTTAACCGCAGCGATTTTCAGAGCGCCCTTCGCCGCGTAAGTGTTTTCAGTAACAAGAGCACCAACCAGATCGTACTGAGCATTCATGGAAGTGAATTACAACTGGCTGCCCAGGATATTGATTTTTCTTTTGAAGGAAATGAAAGAATGAAATGCCAGTACAGCGGAGAAGATATGTCCATCGCATTTAATGCACGATTCCTGATAGAAATGCTGAATGCAACAGCTTCTGATGAAATCCGTATTGAATTGTCTACACCCACCAAAGCAGGTATCATAAAACCAGTGGAACAGGACAAAGCAGAAGACCTGCTGATGCTGGTCATGCCATTGATGCTGAATAGCTGAGAAAAGAATTAATTTTTATTACAGAGAAATTGAAAAGGTTTCAGTTCCTGCTGCCTGACAATACGCTGGATATAACGTGTTCCCCTTAAAATTTTGTAACTATTCAGATCAAACACTTCATGGGCAACGCAGAAGGTTTCAAGTGTTTCGTACTGATAAAGAAGATCGTTTAATTTTTCGAGTTCACAGGCCATGAACTGCTCAGTTACGAATTCATCTTTCATGAGGACAAGCAAATCTCTATCCGGTGTTTTCATTGCAATTAGATTTTAGTATCCGACCATGCCCTTGTTGAGTCCGCAACCGCATTTTTTGCTGCTGCCTCCAATCCGATTGCTGGAACTACAACTCACGCTTACAATTGTAATCATTATTAATAAAAGGATCAATAGGGTAAGCGGATTTCTCATAGATTTCTTTCCACTAATTTATAAAAATTTGCGGTTAATTTCAGGTTTTTCTCCCAGTTTTAGAAATTTAATATGATGCCAAATAACCCCCTTTCTGTGCTGGTCGCACCACTTGACTGGGGTCTTGGTCATGCAACCCGTTGTATTCCAATAATTAATGAGTTAATTCAACAGGGAACCCGGGTTATCGTTGCCGCTAATCCCATGCAAAAAACCCTGTTAAAATCCGAATTTCCCCAGATTGAATTCATCGAAACCCAGGGATATAATATCCGCTATAAAGGGGGTGTTTTATTGAAATGGGGTCTTTTATTTCGTCTTCCTTTCATGCTGCGGCAAATAAAAAAGGAAAACAGATGGCTGGAGGAAATCCTTCATCATCATCAGATAGATGCCATTATCTCCGATAACCGGTATGGTCTTTTTCATAAATCATGTCCAAGTATTTTTATTACACACCAACTTCAGATTCAATCTGGCATAGGAGCAACGTCGGGAATTGGTCGCTGGGCTGACAGTAAACTATTAAAATGGAATTACGCATTCATTGAAAAATTTTCCGCCTGCTGGATACCGGATGTGGAAGGCGAATGGTCAGTCGGGGGCCTGCTCTCCCACCCTTCCAAACTGCCTTCCATTCCGGTGAAATATATTGGGACCTTATCGCGCTTTTATATTTCAGAAAAAAAAGGCCAAAAGAACTCGCTGCTAATTCTTATCTCCGGCCCGGAGCCACAGAGAACGGAATTTGAAAATATATTGTTCAGCCAGCTTTCAAACTTAACATTAAACACAGTCGTGGTACGTGGACTGCCGGGGTCTGATTTGTCCGTTCCCTTTATCAGGGATGGGATACAGATATGGAATCATCTGCCTTCAAATGCATTAAATGAATTATTGAATAACTCCGAATATATCGTTGCCCGTAGCGGATACAGTACTGTTATGGACCTTCTGACGGTGAAAAAAAATGCCATTCTTATTCCAACACCCGGGCAAACGGAACAGGAATATCTCGGACATTATTTACATAAAAAAAAATGGATGTATTCTGTTGCTCAAAAAAACTTCAATCTGCAAGAGGCAATAAAAGCTTTTGAAAAAGCAGAATTGATATTACCTGAAATTCCCGGAACAAACCTTCACGACGTAATAGAAGAATTCTTAAGGGAATTGTCGCAACGAAATGGAAATACAGGAAAATAAACAGCTTTAGGCTTTACGCTTTCTGCTTCTCTTCCGGTTTGTAAAAAAATAAAAAACTCTTTTCTGCAGAGGAAAAATCTTTCCAGGAATCAACCGGTGCTGTAACCGCAAATACAGAGCTGGTGGGCATATGCGAGATATGGGCACTGGTCAGAGAGCTTGCGAAATCAGTAATACCCGGATTATGTGAAAAAAGAGCAACATGATCGTACGCATCGTCCAATTTGCCAACGACCTCATAAAAAGCATCAGGATCCGCATGATATAATGAAGGAACAAAAAGAATTTCTTTCAGCTTACGGTCATACTCAGCTACAAATAATTCCGCCGTTGTTTTTGCACGCAGGGCAGGACTGGAAACAAACTGGTCAATGCGCGTATTTTTTTTTAAAAGCTTTTTTCCCATTTCGGAAGCTTCCCTGAATCCCCGGTCATTTAACGGCCGGTCAAAGTCAGAAGACACACCAAAAGAATGTGAACTCTTTGCATGTCTTACCAATATTAATGTTTTCATTTCCTTAATATTTTGAATGCGTGTATGCGAATATTACTATATGCTGGTAACAGCCCGTAACTATTCCATTTACTACCAGTCGGCCGTGAAATTACGTGCTTGTTCAATTATTATAAAGTAAAAAATCGGGCCAGATACGGAGTTTTCCCTGGACTTTTACGAAATGCCGTTTTAAATCTTTATTTGAAGAGCAGTACAATAAAAAAACATTATGTGAATCATTGCATAATCAAGAATCTAATAATATTTTAGTAGCAGACCCGTTTATAAAAAACCCTAGAAAAAACCCCGACCCATGAGAATGCAATACCGTGTGTTATCCGTCGCATTGTTACTATCTTTTTCTCCCATCTTCCAATCCGGAAACGGATTGATAGCTGCACCACTGAAAGGATATCCATCGACAAAAACAATTTCCGAGGCATCCGCTAAATTTGAAGCCACTGTAAGTGCATTGTATTGCGATGCCAACCTGGAAGAATCAGGTTTGCAGCGTGAAGTATTTGCTTATGCCTACAAAGGATATCTCAGACTACTCGAAGAACATAAAATCAGTAGAAGCAATGTCATTACGATATGTGATTTCAGCCAGTCTTCCAGAAACCGCCGTTTATATGTTGTAGATCTGGAAACCAGAAAAATATCTGATCAATACGTATGTGGCTCATGGACGTCGTTCCGGAGGTGAATATGCAAAATCATTCTCCAATAAATGGAGTTCACATAAGAGCAGCCTTGGTTTTTATGTAACTGAAATGACATATACCGGCAAGCACGGATATGCCATGAAACTTCATGGATTGGAAAAAGGATTTAATGATAAGGCCGACAGAAGGAATATCGTGATACATGGTTCCAAATATGTCGGAGAACAATATTTGCAATCAAATAAATTTAACGGAAGAAGTTTCGGTTGCCCGGCCATCCCGAATTCGGATGTAAAGGAAGTTATTGAAGATATGAAAGGAGGATCCTGCTTTTTTATATATCACCCGACAAAAAAATACCTGCAGGGTTCAAAAATATTAAACGGTTAACCGGACGTAAACTCCGATGGTTTGAAGGTGAAAAAGTCCAATTTAGGTTCGTACCCTATGATTGGGCTTTTCTTTTTTTGACAGGTGACAGATCAGCCATGGATTAGTTTTTATAGCTAACGGGAAAAAAATAGCATTTTTGCCGGGTATTTTGAAATATTCTGATGAAAGAAAAAACTTCAAAAATAGTTCTTGCACTCTCCATCCTGTTTTTGGTTTTTCTTATACTTTTTGTATACAGACATCCGATTATTCTTAAATGGATGACGGGATCCGCCAGATTGATCGGATTACCGGTAGCGGGCAACCGTGTTTATGCAGATGGGGAGATCGATAAAAAGATAAAGGTTTTTCATTCTGATAAATATTGGGATGGCCGCAGGGCCGATTATTATATTCTGTATATCATTTCACCCTATACATATAAGACGAAACATATTATAAGTCTGGACATTCCTGGCAATTATGCCGGTGTTCCTGCGTATACAGATAAGAACAGTTTCGATCTGGTGTTCGGGATTCTTTTTCAAAGCGAAACGGGAACTCAATTCTCAGATTTCAGAGACGACGTGAAGGGATATGGTTTTGATCCCCGTATGGATATTTCAGGTAAAACAATTCGTTTTATATCTTCCTTCGAAACAAAAGCCGGAGGGCAGTATGATCAGGATAGAATTTTCAGAATAACCAGGCAACTGCCTGTGCCATGACCCCGACAAAAAAACCGGTTATCATTTCAAACCGGTTGTGTGCGCCCAGCATGAGGCGCGATGAGCATACCAGTCCGCAGATCAGTATGGGCAGAACCAGGTAAAGCCCCGATACATAAGGATCCTCGTGACCAAACAGAATAAAAAAGCTAATCAGGCCACCCATCGCTACGGCGTGCAGACTTACTTTGTAAAAAATGGTACACATCCAGGCACCGCAGACTGCCAGAAATGTTCCCAGAACAAAATGAGCGGCTACTGCGGGGATATCCGGCAGATTTCTGAAAACATAACTCGCCCAGAAATAAAAAAACATGGTAACGATGAATCCAACCAGGCGATCCTGACGATTTTCCAGGGAAAGACTCTTTATAAGTTTAAGTCTCCAGGCAAGAAACAAACTGATAGCCGGGAAAAATATGGTGAACAAAACCATGCTGAACATCCGCAGATTCCTGGTGTGGGGATCTACTCCCTCAAATACTGCCGGATGTATATAAATCAGAAAGGCGAAAACATAAGAACTGATCAGCAATGGATGAAACAGGATTGAAAAAAAATGTGCAAAGAACCGAACTGTCGGAGATGGATGTTTGTCAATGACAGATCGCTGCAGATAATCGGAGGCTGTATTCATTTAGTTGACAGTTGACAGATTACAGTTGACAGGCATGCGCAGAAGGACGATACATCAGAACGCATTTCAAACTTTTTACATTTAGGCTGAAGGCCTAAAGTTCTCTTCTTAATCTCGCTACCGGAATATTCAACTGTTCCCTGTATTTTGCTACGGTGCGCCGGGCAATATTATATCCTTTTTCCTGCAGCAATTCAGTCAGCCGTTCATCACTGAGCGGTTTCTTTTTGCTTTCATCACCGATCAGATCACTCAGAATTTTTTTCACTTCGCGGGTAGATACTTCTTCACCGCTATCTGTGCTGAGGGATTCACTAAAGAAAAATTTCAACCGGTAGGTGCCGAATTCTGTTTGTACAAATTTACTGTTGGCAACCCTGCTCACCGTGGAAATATCCAATCCGGTACGCTCTGCAATGTCTTTCAGGATCATCGGTTTTAACGATGTTTCATCACCGGAAATAAAAAATTCATGCTGATAATCCATAATCGTCTGCATGGTATTGATCAGGGTTTGCTGTCTTTGTTTGATCGCATCGATAAACCATTTGGCCGCGTCAATTTTCTGTTTGATAAAGAGTACGGCTTCTTTTTGCCGTTTATCTTTTTTTGAACCACGGTCATAATCTTTTAGCATATCCCGGTAACCATCACTGATACGCAGATCCGGTGCATTGCGTGAGTTCAATGTGAGCTCGAGTGTACCGGCATTATTGAAAATAAAGAAATCCGGAACCACATAACCCTCTCCTTTGCCGGCGCCTCCCAGATTACCACCGGGTTTGGGGTTTAGCTTCACGATCTGACGGATCACATCCCTGAACTCTTCTTCTGTAATATTCAGTCCGCGCTGAATTTTATCGTAATGTTTTTTTGTGAATTCATCGAAATATTCCGACAGCACACTGATGGCCAGTTCAACACTTTTCGCTTCATTCTTTTTTCTTTCCAGCTGGAGCAGTAAACATTCCTGCAGATTCCGGGCAGCTACTCCGGGCGGATCGAAATGCTGAATACGGGCAATGATGGACTCCACTTCCGGTTCGCTGCTTTCAATATTCTGACGGAAGGCCAGATCATCAACAATGGAAGCCGTTTCACGACGCAGATAACCATCGTCATCAATACTCCCTACAATCTGCTCAGCTATTTTGCGGTCACGATCATTGAGTTTCAACATACCCAGCTGATCGAGCAGTAATTCATAAAAACTGGTTTCCAGTTTGTGCGTAACCGTTTGCTTTTCTTCTGCATCAGGGTAATTATCATCCCTGAGTTTATAGTCGGCTACATCATCGTCGTGTTCGTTCACATAATCGCTGATGTCGATATTATCATATTCATCCTGGGTTCCTTCCGGTTCAAATTCTTCTTCCGCTGTTTCAAATTCGTCCTTTGTATCATCCGTCAATCCATCGTCATGATCTTCTTCAGCAACTTCGAGCGCAGGATTTTCTTCCAGTTCTTCCTTGATCCGCTCTTCCAGATTGGCAGTAGGAACCTGCAGCAGTTTCATGAGCTGAATCTGCTGGGGAGATAATTTTTGGAGTAATTTCTGCTGTAATGATTGACTTAATGCCATCTTTGAGGGGTTAAAGTCGAAAGAACAAATTTTAAAAAAATTTGCCCTTTCCACAAAAATCACGCCGTAAATTTAGATATAATTATGAATAATCGGCTGCAACGTCTTAATTTCTTTCTTGTTGTTTGGTTTACAATGATTTCCTGCCTGAGTGGATGGGGACAAAATATTAGTGTCATAACGCCGAAAAAGGACTTTTTAGACCTCACATACCCCGGAGCTCCGGTTGCCAAAATATACCCCGGTCAGCCTTTATACGTGTCTCAGATGACCAGTTTCCCGGGTCCTGAAGATGGAGAACAGATGGGAGTTTCGGTTCAGATCAAACAGAATCCCATTAAAGGATTTAATGGGAAATGGATGGATTCTTATATTCAACCTGCCAATTTATATTACCTCCAATCCGGATTCTTTTGTAAACGGGAATGGGAATTTGAAAAAGCGACCCATATCCCATTCCGGTTCAGACTGGGTTCACTGGCTGACTGTAATGCCATGGAAGGCAAAAATTAACAAGAGGAAAATCAGTCTGCCGGATTCAATTCCATGAATGGTGCTGTCGAGGTATTTTTGGCCATTACTTTCTTTATCGCGGCAGTTAATTTGGCAGCTTTTTCCTGTAGCTGGTCTTCAGTCCATGATAACCCGATGGCCGTGCTGATACAGCATCCCATAACGGCATCACTCTTACTGAAATCCTGGGTATTCAGTTTTTCCAGTGCAACGGATTGTGCAGGGCTCAGCCTGTTTAATGTAGCGACTGTTTTCAGGTGATCCCATTTGCGGATATAATGCCAGTTATGATCGAACCAGTAAAAGTTCCCGCCAAATATTTGTTGGGATTTCATTTCTGCAACGACCGCCTCTGTGAGTTGCTCGGCTTGGCATAAACCAACTTAGAAAAGTGTGGCTGTCACCGGCAGGATCCGGAATGGTTCTGAATTTTATTCCGGGAATTTTTGCCAGTTCTGCCTGCAGAAATTGGTGATTTTTTTTCTGAATGGCGAGGAATGAATCCAGTTTACGGAATTGGGCGAGACCCACAGCCGCATGTAATTCTGAGATCCGGTAATTATAACCAATGAAAGGGTGCAATTCAGCACCGCGGTCATTTCCAATATGATCATGACCATGATCGGTATAACCATCGCAGCTGATATAAGTCTTTTTATTATTGGTCAGCACAGCGCCTCCTTCGGCACAGGTTACCGTTTTCACGAAGTCAAAGGAAAGAGTTCCTGCATCCCCGATGGTGCCCAGGAATTTTCCTTTATATGAAGCACCGATACTCTGGCAGGCATCTTCCAGCAGGAGTAATTGATGATCCCGGCAAATTTCCTGTATGGCATCCATGTCGGCCATACTGCCACACATGTGCACCGGCATGATACATCGGGTGGCGGGTGTAAGTGCTTTTCGCACGGCTACCGGATCCAGGGTCAGTGAATCATTCACGTCAACCAGAACGGGTATGGCTCCCACACTCAAAACCGCTTCAAAACTGGCTACGAATGTGAAGGAGGGCATGATGACCTCGTCGCCAAAACCAATCCCAGGGCAGCCAGCGCAGTGGTCAGGGCCGATGTTCCGCTGGAAGTAAGTTGCGCAAATCCGCATTGTAAACGGTTGCATATAGCCTGTTCCAGCTCACGTGATTTCCATATATCTTTACGGGCAGCATCAAAACCATAACGCATGAGTATTCCGGTAGACAAAACTTCGTTTACTTCTTTTCGTTCTTCTTCACCAAATAATTCAAATCCTGGCATGATTCAAAATGATTATAGATCTCAGATAAATATGCGCACAAAGTTAAAATCTTTTATACTGACAGCATTATTATTCGGGCTGATTTCAACTGCCTGGGCACAAGTGGATTCGGCGAATGTGGAACCTCCTAAAAAATCGATGACTTTTGCGAAGATTGGGGGGAAATGGAGTTTGATACCCGCATCAGAACTCGATACGGCGGGAGGGCATTTCCCTGAAATGCAATTTGATGTCAAGGAAGCCAAATTTTCCGGAAATACCGGTTGTAACAGAATGTCCGGAACTTATTTTATTTCCGATAGCGTGACCATACATTTCAGTGAAAAAATGATTACAACCCGTATGTTTTGCGCAGGCTATAACGAATCTGCTTTTCTTCAAAATCTGTTAAGGGTTGACGGATTTAAATTCAGAAAGGGCATGCTTATTTTCATGGTAGGCAATATTGAGGTTTCCAGATGGATTCGAAAAGCCTCACCACCCAAAAAAACGGCACCTAAAGCATAGGCCTTATTCGCATCATCCACTGTATAATTTAACCACTGGTTCTGCCGCCGGCAGTTCGTAAATTGCAAGCATGCAGGATTACCTTATTGGATTGAATGAACCGCAGAGAGAAGCCGTACTTCATATCGACGGACCGCTGATGATCATTGCCGGCGCAGGCAGTGGTAAAACCAAAGTGCTTACGACCCGCATCGCACATCTGCTTTCCACCGGAGTGGACGCTTTCAATATTCTGGCCCTCACTTTTACGAATAAGGCGGCGAAGGAAATGAAGGAAAGAATTGAACGGATTTTAGGCACTAATGAGGCAAGAAACCTCTATATCGGCACTTTTCATAGCGTTTTTGCCCGGATTTTACGTGCAGAAGCCCCAAAACTGGGTTATCCGCATCATTTTACGATATACGATACGGACGATGCCAAAAGTGTAGTCAAGACGGTTGTCAATGAACTAAACCTGGATGATAAGCACTATAAGCCCAATATCGTGTACAACCGGATTTCACAGGCTAAAAACGGACTGATCACACCCGCAGAATATGCGACCGATTATTATATACAACAGGAAGATATCCGGAGTAACCGGCCGGCCATTGCCCAGATTTATGAGGCCTATGCCAAAAGGTGTTTCAAGAATGGCTCCATGGATTTTGATGACCTTTTGCTCAAGTTTTATGAGCTTCTCAAGAATTTCCCGGAAAGCCTGCACAAGTACCAGCATAAGTTTAAATACATATTGATCGATGAGTTCCAGGATACCAATCCGGCTCAATACGAGATCATTAAACTATTGGGAGCTGTTTACGAGAATGTATGTGTGGTAGGCGATGACGCCCAGAGTATTTATAGTTTCCGGGGAGCCACGATCGAAAATATTCTTCAGTTTCAAAAAGATTACGAAGATGTGAAAGTGGTGAAACTGGAACAGAATTACCGGAGCACACAAAGTATTATTACGGCAGCCAATGAAGTCATTAAACGAAACAAGGGACAGATACCAAAAAACCTCTGGACGGAAAATATCGAAGGTGAAAAAATACGCCTCGTGCGTACGATGACCGACAATGACGAAGGAAAATTTGTTGCGGATACCATCCAGGAACAAAAACTCAGGAATCATTTTAATAACCGCGATTTCGCAATTTTATACCGTACCAATTCCCAGAGCCGTGCATTTGAAGAAAGTCTTCGCCGCATGGCCATTCCCTATACGATTTATGGCGGCATCAGTTTTTACCAGCGTAAAGAAATCAAAGATTTTATTTCTTATCTGCGGGTTATTGTAAATCCGAACGATGAAGAATCCCTGAAAAGAATCATCAATTTCCCTGCAAGGGGAATTGGGAAGACTTCTCTGGATAAGGCGGTTCTTATGGCGAATGAAAAAAATATTTCCATGTGGGATGTCCTTTGCAACGCATCTTCCATGGGATACAAAGCAGGCACGCTGGAAGCCATTGAACAGTTTGTGCAGATGATAAAGAGTTTTTCGAGTATGCTGAATACAAAAAATGCCTACGAAGTGGCAACCCATGTGGGCAAACAAACAAATATTGTCAAGGAATTATTCAACGATAAAACGACGGAAGGACTGGCGCGTTACGAAAATATCCAGGAATTACTGAACAGTATCAAAGAATGGGTTGACGATCAGACAAACCGCAGCATTATTGATGAAGACGGAATTCTGATCGATAATATCAATACACAGGAAACACAAAGAGGCCAGGCCGGATTGTCCGGTTATCTGCAGCAGATTACTTTACTTACTGATACCGATCAGAAAGATCCGGAAGCAGATACCGTAAAGCTCATGACTATTCATGCGGCGAAGGGACTCGAATTCAGCTGTGTTTTTGCAGCCGGTTTGGAAGAATCTCTTTTTCCCAATGCGATGTCCATCAATACCCGGGAAGAACTGGAAGAAGAAAGGAGATTATTTTATGTTGTGATTACAAGGGCCAAACATAAACTCTGGATCACGTATGCGAATTCACGTTATCGTTTCGGAAGTGTTATTCAGAATGATCCAAGCCGTTTTATTGAAGAGATTCCGGATAATCAGTTGGATCGCAGTTATGCAGGCGGCGGTATAAAAAATCAGATCGGATCATCCTGGGGAGGGCGACCGGCATATGATCGTCTCAACCGTGGTTACAATGGCGGGGATGATTCCGGAACGAAAAGTCGCGAGCCGGCCAAACCCACTTATATTTCTGCGAGTGCAAAAACACCCGCCGCGGTTCATATTCCTTCAGCAGATTTTGCACCGAGCGACACATCAAACCTGGCAGCAGGAGATAAAGTGGAACACCAGAAATTCGGATTCGGTGAAGTGCTGAAGATGGAAGGATCGGCGCATAATCCGATTGCGACGGTAAATTTTAAATCGGGCGGCGAGAAAAAAATCATGCTGAATTACGCCAAACTCAGAATAATAAAGGACTAAAAGGTATACTTAACTGTGATGGTGTCCTCGGAAGCTGGTGTTACGGTTCCTCGAAAATCCTGTGATGAAAGCCGGTTTTGCCTCGAATTCACCTCATTGCCTCCTCTTTGGTACCTCTTTGGTACCTCATTGGTACCCGGAATCCGAGGAAGCAATGAGGACTCATCGTGGTAGCAAAGAGGCTTCACTGAGGAGCCATCGGGAAAACAATAAGAAAATCTTAACCAGACAGTTCAGCCAAAAATCACATCTCCACACTATCATTTCCACTCTTCATTTTGAATTCTTACATTTCTACCCGTTCACACTCACCACACTACTTCAGTTTTATTACTTCAGCAACCGTCTTCTTCTCACTGCCCGAAAATATTTTCTTTCCGGAAATGATAACGGGCCTTTTTAGAAAAGTATATTCCTGCAGGATCAGATCCCGATAATCTTTTTCCGTCAGTTTTTTATCCTTCAATCCCATGGCTTTGTATTTGAGTGCTCTTCTGCTAAAGAGTGCTTCATAACTTCCGATCATGGCCTTCATTTCGTCCAGTTGTGCTGCTGTGATTTTTTCTTCTTTGATATTCTGATAAGCATATCCTTTTTTGATCAGGTCTGAGTCCTTCATGATCCGCTGGCAGGTTGTGCAGGTGGAAACGCAGTAAGCCTTTTTCATTTTTATATTATTACCTGTTTATGAGCAATTTTTGAAATTCCAGCGAATCGCCATTGAATACATCAAAATCCACAATGGTATAACATCCGTTTACCCGTCCCCGTTCATTATGTTGCCAGAAACTCCAGCTCCGGTAAATACGTGGCTGGGAAGGTTGCAAATAATGTGCTGCCCATAATAGATAGCCATCAAAATCATCCTTCAGATATCGCTCGTAAAAATCAACATTGGTATAAATAATAGGAGCCGTTCCATAATAGGTCTGTACGGTTTGCAGCCATTCTTTAGCACGCTGTCTTAATTTTTCAGGCGGCACGCCATAAGTCTGTTCAATATCCAGTACCGGTGGCAGATCACCCGGCAGAAGGGTTACGGAATTTATAAAATTTTCAGCTTGCGCTTTGCCGCTTTTGGTTGCTAAAAAATAATGGTAGGCGCCACGGATCAGACCGGCTTCTTTTATTTTTTTCCAGTTCCTGCTGAACATCTGGTCCTCGTTTCCCAAACCTTCGGTCGCTTTCACAAAAACAAAACTGATGGAAACATCCTGCACGCGCATATTCTTCACCGACTGCCAGTTCACAACATCCTGATATTTGGAAACGTCTATACCATGAATTGAATAATTCACGGGGATGCTGATCCCGAATTCACGATACTCAACAAATGCTGTCTTTTTTTCACTTATCCATTGATATATCATCATGCCCAGCATGACGATTATTGAGGTACTGAATATAAAAACGATGATCTTCCAGATCCTGCGCTGCTTTTTGGCCATTTCGATAGGTAAACGTGTGCAAATAAACTAATTTTACAGGTGATATGACCAAATTCAACCGGCATGATACCATCAATCTTTTTACCAAGCTAAGTCTTCGAAGAGCATGGAACGGGATTGTGGTCTTATCCAGTTATTACATCAGTAAATGGACGCGCAGACCGGTTCAATGGGGTTCTCCGGTATCCATATCATTTGAGCCTACCACCAGTTGTAATTTGAGATGTCCCGAATGTCCCAGTGGACTCCGGTCGTTTACACGCCCCAGAGGAATGCTGGAAATGAATTTTTTTCGTGGGATGATCGATCAGCTGGCTCCCGAACTGCTTTATCTTACTTTTTATTTCCAGGGAGAACCGTATCTCAATCCTGATTTCCTGGAAATGGTTGCCTATGCACGATCAAAAAATATATATACAGCCACTTCTACCAATGCCCATTATCTTAATGACGAAAATGCGCGCAAAACAATTGAAAGCGGACTGGACCGGCTGATCATTTCCCTGGATGGTACCAGTCAGGAAGTGTATAGCCAGTATCGCATAGGTGGCGATCTCGGGAAAGTATTGGCAGGCGCTGCGAACATTGTAAAATGGAAGAAGAAACTAAATTCTAAAACACCTTATATCTTTTTCCAGTTTCTGGTTGTACGGCCCAATGAACATCAGATGGAACAGGCAAAAGAACTTGCACAAAGAACGGGGGTGGATGGTATCCGGTTCAAATCGGCACAGATTTATGATTATGAGAAAGATCCGAATCAGCTGATACCACAATACTCGGATATTTCGAGATACCGAAAAAAACCGGACGGGACGTATGAATCAAAAAACCGCTTGCAAAACCATTGCTGGCGGCTGTGGCATGCACCTGTTATAACCTGGGACGGGCTCGTAGTACCCTGTTGTTTTGATAAGGATGCAAAACATCGTATGGGCGATCTAAAAAATAAACCTTTCAAAGAAATCTGGAAAGACCGCGAATACGTCGATTTTCGCAGAAAGATGTTGAAAGGCCGGGGAGAAATTGACATTTGTGCCAATTGCAGTGAAGGCGTGAAAGTATGGGGAGACTGATCGAAGCAGAGGAAGGAATTTTCGATGGATAAGTAATTTTATGACTTTAGAGAAAGACATTAATCAACAGGTATTCCGTTCGGAATATCAGAAAGCCATTCTTAATCTCATTTATACATTTAACTGGGTAAATGAAAAAATAAACAAACGGTTTGAACCATTTGATATAACGCAACAGCAATTTAATATTCTCCGGATTTTGCGCGGAGCCGGACAGCCATTATCCACTTTGCAGATAAGACAAAGAATGCTCGACAAAATGAGTGATACCAGCCGCATTGTGGACAGACTCGTAAAAAAGGGGATGGTAAAAAAAACAATTTCCCGGGAAGACCGGCGGCTGGTTGACGTTTTACTGACCGATAAAGGGAAGAAACTATTACAATCGATGGACGGAATGAATGAAGAAATGGAATCTATATTTAAATATCTCAGTAACGAAGAAGCGAAGCTTCTGAATGTTCTTCTTGATAAAGTCAGGATGATTGAAAACCCCTCTGAAGATAATTCAGCAGAAACCGTCACTACCGGATAGACCCTTATGAAAATACTTCTCTTTGTTCTACTGTTAATTTCTTCTCTCTTCTCATTTTCACAACCTAAATATGAATTCAGGGCAGTGTGGGTTGCCACCGTTGATAATATTGACTGGCCAAGTGCCGGAAATTATAGTACTGAATTACAGAAGGCTGAATTTATCCGTCAACTGGATATGCATCAGCGCAATGGAATGAATGCTGTGATTGTTCAGGTACGACCCGCCTGTGATGCATTTTATCCTTCGGATATAGAACCCTGGAGCCAATGGCTGACGGGCCAACAGGGAAAAGCTCCTGTACCATTTTACGATCCGCTGGAATTCATGATTGCTGAAACCCATAAAAGAGGCATGGAATTTCACGCCTGGTGTAATCCTTACCGTGCCATATTCCAATTGGGACACTATACCACGGTTGTTACAAAACACGGAAAACATAAGCGTCGTAAAACAGTCTGGCATAATGGTTCTTCCATTTCCCCCAATCATATCAGCAAGCAGCACCCGAACTGGATTCTAAATTATGGAGAAACCGGATATCTCGATCCCGGTAATAAGGAAGTGCAATTGTATGTGAATGCAGTGATCCGGGATATGCTTACCCGTTATGATATTGACGCCCTTCATTTCGATGATTATTTCTATCCTTACAGAATTGGTGGAGTGGAATTTCCCGACAATGCATCTTATTTGAAATATGGTCAGGGTATGGACAAGGAAGCATGGAGAAGAAGTAATGTTGATTCCGTTATCCTGATGTTACATCGTACCATTCGCGAGGTGAAGAAAAATTGCAAATTCGGAATCAGCCCTTTTGGCGTCTGGAGAAATTTATCAAAAGATTCTCTTGGGAGCGATACGCATGCAGGACAAACAAATTATGACGATTTATATGCTGATATCAGGTTGTGGATGAAAAACGGATGGATAGACTATGTGGTACCGCAATTGTATTGGGAATTTGAGCAAAAAAATGCGCCCTTTGGAATCTTACTGAACTGGTGGAGCAAAAATCATTTTGACAGGCCCTGTTATATCGGGCTGGGTTTTTACCGTGCCGGTTCAAATGAATACTGGCGGGACAGGAATCAATTGCCAAGACAACTCCGAGCCATTCGCGAGCTTCCGGATATCGGGGGAGAAGTTTACTTCAGCAGTACTTCATTCTTTAAAAATCCATTCGGTTGGAATGATACGTTGCGCGAACATTTTTATAACTACCCGGCCCTGATCCAGCCGATGCCATGGATCGACAGTGTACGCCCTTCCATCCCTGTTGTACGCGTCATCACACAAAATGATTCGCTGTCATTTCGTTTCGGTGCGGGAAATCTCACAGATGGATTGAGAGGATTTGCTGTATATAAGGCAGAAGGCAACTTTAATATAGATTCTGCCCTTGTATTCCGCTTCATACCCAATAATTCAAATCCGGTAACAGGATTTAGTCTGAAGACCTTGATGACCGATTCCAGCAGCCGGTATTTTGTGACAGCGATCAGCCGGACGAATAATGAAAGTGCACCCTTGCTGATTTATCCGATACCGACGAAAGCACCTTAAAAACACTTAATTTTATATCCATCAACATTCCGATTCTAAATGGCGCTGATTGACGTACAATTACCCAATTCTCTAGCGCGGGCTTTGCGACTGCCAAAAAAATCCCCGAGGCGCCAGCAAATAAAAGTCCTCAAAAAATTATTGAAGAAAGCCCGCTTTACTGAATTCGGGCAAAAGTTTCATTTCGACCGGATCCTTTTGAATCGTAACCTGGTAAAAAGTTTCCAGGAAAACGTTCCCGTTTATGACTACACGAAGATTTATAAGGAATGGTGGTACAAGACACTGGAGGGTAAACCGGATATCTGCTGGCCCGGGAAAATAAAGTACTACGCCCTGAGTTCGGGTACTTCGGAGTCAGCCAGTAAATATATTCCTGTTACTAACGACCTGTTGCGCGGGAATCGAATCGTGATGGTCCGGCAATTGCTGAGCCTTCGTAATTACCGGGATATTCCGATGAAAAGTGTTGGCAAAGGATGGTTGATGATCGGCGGATCCACCGATCTGCAAAAAGGACCGGGGTATTATGAAGGTGACCTCAGCGGAATTTCTGCCAAGAAAGTGCCCTTTTGGTTCAGCCCTTTTTATAAACCGGGTAAGAAGATTGCCAAAACACGTGACTGGACCCGCAAACTGGAAGAAATTGTAGAACAGGCACCGGGATGGGATATCGGATTCGTCGTAGGTGTACCGGCCTGGATCCAGATGTGTGTAGAAAAAATCATCGAAAAGTATAAGCTGAATAATATACATGAGCTCTGGCCTAATCTTGGTTTTTTTGTACACGGGGGTGTTTCTTTCGAACCCTATAAACTGGGATTTGAAAAGCTTTTGGGTAAACCCATAACTTATATTGAAACCTATCTTGCTTCTGAAGGGTTTATCGCCTACCAGGATCGTCAGGATGAAAGAGGCATGCGGCTGGTGACCAGCCAGCACCTGTTCTTTGAATTTGTCCCTTTCGACGATAAAAACTTCGATAGCGAGGGGAATATTGTAGCTCGTCCGGAGGCATTGGAAATTCACCTGGTGGAAGAGGGCCGTGATTATGCGATTTTGATAAGTACGGCTGCCGGTGCCTGGCGATACCTGATTGGGGATACGATTCGGTTTACTGATAAAGAGAAAAGTGAAATCATAATTACCGGCAGAACCAAACATTATCTGAGTCTGGTAGGTGAACATCTCAGCGTTGATAATATGAACCAGGCCATTCAATTTGTCAGCGAAGAGCTGAATATATCAATACCTGAATTTACAGTTGCCGGGGTGCCACATGGTCTGTTCTTTGCACATCAGTGGTATGTAGCTTCTGATTCACCCGTGGATCCGGTGGTCCTTCGGGATAAGCTGGATGAAAATCTCAAACGTTTAAATGATGATTATGCTGTTGAACGTAAGAGTGCTCTGAAAGACATTTCGGTAAAAGTGCTGCCGCCGGAAATATTTATAGACTTTATGCGATCTGCCGGTAAGGAAGGGGGGCAGCATAAATTTCCACGGGTGCTCAAGGGTAAATTGCTAAAGGACTGGCAAAATTTCCTCGAGCAGACAGATGTCAGGGCACATTATTGATTATTAATTAAAATGAGAAATATTACTCTATTTTCCGGGTTCCGTTATTTTCGTGTAGGACCGGTAAAATTAATATCGCATGGTCGAAGCCATATTGAAAGGATTAGCGCTCGGAGTTGTGCTTGCATTATCTGTCGGTCCGATCATTTTCACCATCATAAAGCAAAGTATAACCGTTGGTCATAAGGGCGGTTTCTGTTTTGTAGCAGGCGTTTGGCTTAGTGATTTTATCCTTGTATTTCTCAGTAATGTTTTTACGGAATGGGTAGCAAGGCTGCTCGAGCATAAAAATTTAATCGGGTATGGCGGCAGTGGCTTCCTGATCGCCATGGGCGTATATTTTTTCTTTTTTAAGAAAGTGGTTTTAAGAGCGACGGAAGGGGAACATGCTGATCATCTGAGTACTGGACAAATGTTCAGGATTTTTGCTTCCGGATTTCTTATTAATACACTGAATCCCGGTGTAATTATTTTCTGGTTGGGAAATGCGTCGATACTTGCGTTGACACATACATTGAGTGAGCGTATAATGATTTTCTCCATTTGTTTACTCATCAATATGTCGGCAGATGTTGGGAAAGTCATGATGGCCGGAAAGTTGCGTAAAAAATTAACCGTTCACAATCTGGCCATCATCAATAAGATCTCTGGCGCTATACTGATCGCATTCGGTATATTTTTACTCTATACTGTTCTGTTCAGGAGGCATTAGTTATGGATGCGTGCTTTAATTTTTAGCATGAATAAATTTATTACTACCGTTTTTTTTCTGATGCCGTTGATCAGTTTATCCCAAACGGATGTACTGATTCTTCAGAAAAACGGGCGTAATATCAAGACCTTCGAAACGGGCATGACCATTGGCTTCCATACTGTTTATGATCAATGGCTGGGCGGTACGATAACGGCTTTACGAAATGACAGTATATTTCTGAATAATATTCCGTTTCATGTGCATGAAATAGATGCCATCCGTCAGGATAACACGAAATGGAATTATTTAAATGACGGGACCCTGTTAATCGTTGCCGGAGTCGGTGTGATCGTTCTGAATGTGGTGAATGGACTATACACCAATGAAAGCGCGGGAAGCTGGGTAAAGACATCCGGATGGATTACTGCCGGTGCTTTTATTATCGGAGGAATATTATTGAGAAGAGCCCGGTATTCAGATTATAAACTCGGTAAAAAATATACTTTGCACTATTTGAATATGCACATTGACAATCCTGCGAATAATAATCCGTCTGTAAAGCCAACTGAACCCGCAAAGTAAACTGATGCCTCTAAAAACAAAAGGAATTGTCCCGCGCATTTGGAGATGGATCAAACGGGTCTTTCTGTTTTTATTTTTTGCGCAATTTTTTTATATCCTGATCTTAAAATGGATCAACCCGCCGGTTACACTTACACAGTTGTCCAGTCTTTTTCACGGTTATGGCCTGAAACGTAATTATGTTCCCATGGATGCCATTTCACCCTACGCCAAACTGGCCGTTATTTCTTCGGAAGACCAGCTTTTTCCTGATCATGATGGATTTGATTTTAAATCCATAGAAAAGGCCATGAAACATAATCAGAAAAGCAAATCTCTTCATGGAGCCAGCACGATTTCCCAGCAGGTGGCCAAGAATGTTTTTTTATGGCAGGGCAGGAGCTGGATGCGAAAAGCGATGGAAGTGTATTTTACTTTTATGATTGAGAAAATCTGGGGAAAAAAAAGAATACTTCAAATGTATTTGAATGTAAGTGAAATGGGGAAGGGTGTATTTGGAATCGACGCTGCGGCTAAATTTTATTTCGGTAAACATGCAAAGGATTTAAACCGCAGTGAAGCAGCTATGATTGCGGGTTGTTTGCCCAATCCAAGGGTATTTACGATCAGGCCCATGTCAAAGCATGTAGCTTCGAGATATCCATGGATATTAGGCCAGATGCATCATTTGCAGGATGATCCCGATGTTATCAAGCTGCTTCAATAGGCCAAACGCTCAACGCGGAACGCTCAACGCAATGTGAAAATGTAATTTGAAAATGGATTTTCAAACTGTCATTTCCATCCCGCACGTGCGGGATCATTTTGAATTCATACATTTTTTACCCTTATACATTCACCACACTAATAAAATGTATTGCTTTCTGTAACCTTTGTTCGTAGTCTCCGCTAATTTCAATCCAGGGAGTAGATTGATTCACCATCAGATCCTTGTACATGTGAAATAATTTTTCCCGGGATTCCAGATCAGGATATTCCCGTAACTCGTCAGCAACCCAGGGCAGGTCCGTATTGCATAAAAGATAACCGTCATACTTTCTTGTTGCTATCTGGTCAAGAATAAAACCGTAGCACTTTTTAAAAACATACTCGCACCATACTTTCATTACATACATATCTGTATCAATAAATAGCAGCGGAGTTTTTGTGGAAGCGCAGATACGGTCTTCAAGTTCTACCTGTGATTCGGCGATATAAAGAAGGTCTTCATAAGTGTAAGGACGCCTGATTTCCAATAAATAATTTCTGGCAAACTCAGGGACCCATTCGGTTTTATAATGGTCAGCCAGCTGTTCGCAAAGCGTGCTCTTGCCTGTTGATTCAGGTCCGATGACAACAATTTTTTTAAGCAGCGGCATGCTGAAGTTTATTTCTCCAGGTAATATAGCCCATAACAGCAAGGATCAGAAAAACTACGTATTGAAAACTGGCAAAAACAAGATGTTTGTAAAAGTTGAGGGGAATGGAAGCAAGATTTGTAATGATCCACCAGGTCCAGTTTTCAAGTTTCTTCTTATTCATCAGCCACATACCGGTGAAAGCGGCACCGGATGTAAAACTGTCTGCTATCGGTACTGTACTGTCGGTGAAACGGCTGAGGACAATATATAAAACAGTCCAGCAGGTAATAAAAAAGATAAATGTATTTATCCAGTCCTTTTTCGTTGAAGCTGTAATGTGCAACATGGTCTTTCCATCCGACTTACGCGACCACATGATCCATCCTATAATACTCATTACAGTATAATATAGATTGACAGATGCATCCGCGTATAATCCGTGAATTATGTACAGGGGGACGAACATGCCTGTACTGATCATACCGAAGGGGTAAACAAGAATATTTTCTTTACGGGAAAAAAGGACACTGGCGATTCCCAGAATAACAGCGATAAACTCAAGCCAGGTGGTATGATGAAGATCGTTTAGGAATTGCGATATGACCTGTTGCATTACTCTGCTTCAGCAACCACTTCCCTCACTTCGGGAATCATGCGTTTCATCATGCCTTCAATACCAGCTTTCAGAGTGATCATGGAAGAAGGACAACCGGAGCAGGATCCCTGAAGCATCAGATTGACAACACCCTCATTGTAGCTTCTGAATTGAATGGCGCCACCATCCATTTCGACAGCTGGTTTAACATAACTTTCAAGGAGTTCCTTGATTCGTTTTACCACGTCGTCATCGTCTGCACCGATGGCATTACCATCAGAATGTGCGACAGTAATTTCTTCTTCATTGACTACGGGTTTACCGTCTTCCAGGTAATCCTTTAAGAATTGACGGACAGAAGGAATTACATCAGCCCAGTCTGTATCAGAGGTCTTGGTCAGCGTTACAAAGTTGCTGGCAATGAAAATACTTTTAATGAAAGGGAATCCAAAAAGCTCGACGGCGAGCGGAGATGGTTTTGCCGATTCCACGTCCGGAAAATCGATGCTTTTCCCCGGATAAAGCAGCTTGTTTGCAACAAACTTCATGGTTTCGGGGTTGGGGGTCATTTCTGTGTAAATGCTAATGACCGGATTGCCTGTTTTTATCATATCACCTGATTGAAGTGCAAATTTAATCAATTTAAAGGCTAAAGTTCGAAAAGTTCAGGGCTAAAAGGAGAGGATCTGCCTGACCAATGGCCTTTTACTTTTTAATTTTCCCTGCATCTATGACAATCCTGGTGTAGCGAAAGTTGAAAATATGGGCAGAAATGATCAAAATAAGGGCAAAAGGCAACAAAATCAGCTCATAATCATGCCAATACTGCTTTGCAAACAGAAATAGAATACCTCCTGTAAAAAGCAAAAACGGTACTGGACTCCGGTGATGCGCCCTGAATCCGTGGCGCAATGAGAGGATCCCTATCAAAAATGCCAGTCCGATCATGCCGGTTTCAAACCAAAAATTGTGTATGATATTCACCCCGAAAATGGACAGCCCGGACAGAAAAAGAGGTAAAACGGCGCAATGAACCGCACAGGCAATAGAAGCTCCAATTCCAATAAAGTCAGCGTTTATCCATTTCATAAAAGACCTGCAAAGATAGAATATAAGGTCAAACTTTTTCCTCCCGAATGAGTGGAGTAATTTCGCACCTATGTCGAAGAAAATCTGGTTTTATACCCTGTTCTTTCTTACCCTCATCCTTGCATTTTACTTTTTGCTTACCAAAATCATCCCCGGCTATGGTAAGGTTGGTTTGCCCAGGTTGAGCCAGGTGCAGCCCTTTTCTTTTCTGGATCAGAAGGGAGAAAGAATAACCAATCATGATGTTCAGGGTAAAGTATACGTCGCAGAATTTTTCTTTACAACCTGCCCCGGTATTTGTCCGAAGATGAATGCCAACCTGCGACCTGTATATGAAAGATATAAGAATGAGCCGAATTTCCTGATTCTTTCTCATACAGTGAATCCCTCCACGGATAGTGTAAGCAGGATGCGACATTACGCCGATTCTCTGGGTGTTGATGCGGGCCATTGGCTTTTTCTGACGGGCCCAAAAGATTCACTATACCTGGCTGCGAGACTGAGTTATCTGCTGGATGACCCCAAAAATAATCTCTCGCCGATCGACGAACAGTTTATTCACACACAATTTTTTGCACTCGTAGATAAAAACGGAAACGTGCGATCTATTACCGATGGTCTTAAAAAAGATGAGCTGGCGGAAATGCAAAAGGAGATTGATGAATTGCTGAAGGAAACAGTAAATTAGGCGCTATCCGATGATCGGCAGATGATTAAAATTTCCTGCCACTTATAATTAATCAAAGCTTTTTATTCGATCAACGATCAACGGCTAATGATCAACGAAAAAGAAAGCCCCGATGTGGAAACACCGGGACTTTTGGTTAAGGCTCTGATTAGTAGCTATTTTAAAAAAAGTTGTTTTTTATCAAGCTGTCTAGCAAATATAACGGCCTGAAGCCAATCGGGCAAGAAACTTCCCTACCATTTTCGTGGTATTTTTACTAGCATAAATCCCCATTAGTCATTCATTAACACCTTCAGTTCACTTTCTACAAAGTCCATCAGCTCCTTTATATAAGTACCGGAGAAATCAAATTTCAATCCGGCAGCTTCATATAATTCAGGAAGAGTTTTTGTTCCTCCCAATGAAAGCGCCTGTATATAATGATCCAGTGCCTGGTCTTTATTTTTCTTGAATTGCATCCACATGCCAATAGCACCCAATTGTGCAATGCCATATTCAATATAATAGAACGGTACTTCAAACAAATGCAGTTGCTTCTGCCAGATATTTTTTTGATAAATTTCGAGCCCGCTCCAGTCGACGGATTTGGAATTAAATTCATTATAGATCCGGAACCAGTTTTCGGTGCGCTGTTCTATAGTATGATTTGGATTTTCATAAACCCAATGTTGAAATTTATCTATTGTTGCGATCCATGGGAAAATCGTGATCACTCGTTCCAGTTGCTGGATCTTTGCCCTTCGCAGGTCTTCGGGATTTTGAAAATAAATCTCCCAGTTCTCCATACTGAATAGCTCCATCGCCATGCTGGCAACTTCTGCTATCTCCATGGGATATTCCTTAAAGGCACTCAATTCAAGATGATGCGAAAGGAATGAATGTATGGCATGACCTCCTTCATGAACCATTGTTGTAACATCATGCATTTGCCCTGCTGCATTCATGAATATAAACGGTGCGCCGGTTTCAGCCAGCGGACAATTATAACCACCGGGTGCCTTACCGATCCTGCTTTCCAGATCAAAGCGATTCATTTTTTTCATCGTCCGCAGGCATTCTGCAAAGAATGGCCGGAGGTCACTGAAACAGGTTACCGTTTTCTCCAGGAGTTCATCACCTGTCTTAAAAGGATTCAGCGGTTGCTGATTGGCAGGTTCGGCATCCATATCCCAGGGTCTTAAAACATCGAGACCCAGTTTGCGTTGCTGATATTGATTGATGATTTCCACCAAAGGCAGAATATGCTGTTTCACCGAATCGTGAAAACGGTAGCAGTCTTCTTTGGTATAATCGAACCGGCCCATTTCAACGAATTTGTAATCCCGAAAATTGGCGAAACCGGCATTCCTTGCAATTTGATCACGACGCTTAATGAGTTCTGTATACAAATTATTCAGCGCATCTTTATCCTGAAGTCTTCGTTCCTGCACTTTTCGATATACTTCTTCACGTAAAACCCGGTCTGGATTTTCCAGAAATTTCATGGCTTGTTGTAAAGTATATTCCTGTCCTTTAACCGTAACGGTCATTTTACCGGAGATGGTTCCATATTGCTGACCCAACACACTGAGTTCTGATTGAATGGGAATATTTTCTTCGCGAAAAAGTTCTATGCTTTTTCTCACCGAACGCAGATAAGTAAAATATTTCTGCTTGTCCAGTAAAGCGGTTAATGGGGAATTGATCAGTTTGCGATTCAACAGATCCGCATAGGGCTGAATCTTTGGTTGAACCTCCATCATAAAATAAGTAAAATGGTCCCGGAGTTTTTTATCTTCCGTATTACAGGTCATCCGTATATGACGCCAGGAAACATCTTCACTAATCACAGATTCCAGCTCACTCATGTCTTTCAACCATTTCTCCAGATCAGCCGGAGTTTGTAGTGGTCGCTGGGCAAGATCTTCAAAATAAGAAGAGATCGAATTCCAGTCGCTGATAATAAAATTTTCAGGCAGAAAAACACGTACGGGTTTTTCAATATTCGCAGATAAGGATTTCATTTTATAAAAAGTTTTTTGGGCAGGATTACTGACATGTCTGTTTGAACGATTATTTCTTTTTAGCTGATTTTTTTGCAGCTGGCTTGTCGGCTGATTTTTTACTGGCAGCTGGCGCGGCTTTTTTTGTGACTTCCTTCTTCGCAGTCTTTACTTCTTTTGGTTCTTTTTTATCAGATTTTTTGACCGCCGCTTTTGATTCTGTAACCTTTGTTTCAGCTTGTTTCTTCACCGGTTTCTTCTCCTCGGCTGCTTTTTTTTCTGTTTTAGCAGGAGCTTCTTTTTTTACAGGCTTTTCTTCTTTTACTTCTGCAACCACTTCTTCCACGGGTTCTTCAGCAGGCTCGGATAATTTGATTTCCACCTGGTTCCTGGAAAGCACAGAATACCATTTTGCCATCTTTTTCAGATCACTCGCATATACCCGGTCGAAATCCAATTCAGGATATACTTTCTCGAAATACGATTTCAATTCAGAAGAATCTTTATCGTCCGGCAACTTTTCTTTGCTCGATTCCATTGCTTTCAATACATCAACCAGATTCACATTATGACGGGTAGTATAAACTTCAATGCTTTCAAGATGTGAAAATTGGTGTACCCGGCTGGAAACGAACTTGGTGCTTTTGTCGTCCAGGGAACGCACAATGCCACCGTCCGATTTACTGCTGATCAATTCAAAAAGACCCGGTAGTCCGGTAATCGCAATGATCTTGGAATATTCCATATAGAAGGCTAAATTTTTAAGAGGGGCAAGTTAAACATAAAATGGGAACTATAGATCTGCCGGCTGTTCCCGAATATGGATGTCATAACGTATTATCGTTCAACTTATGTCGAATCCGCTGGTATGGTTTTTTCAGGAAAACTATAACACTAAAAACTATTTTATGGAAAAGTCTAAGGAGGTTGTAGAGGTATTGAATGATCTGGTGATGATAAACAATGATCGCATCGCCGGGTATGAGCGGGCTATTAAAGAGCTGAAGCAGAATGACGACGATCTGAAAACACTATTCGATCAAATGATCGTCGAAAGCCAGAAAATAAAATCAGATCTGGCTCATGAAATTCAGGTTCTGCATGGGGATGTAGAGAAGGGGAGCACAGAAATGGGTAAAATTTACCGCGCTTGGATGGACGTGAAGGCTGTCTTCACAGGAGAGAGCAGGCATACTGTTCTTTCCAATTGTGAAAGGGGAGAAGATGCCGCGCAAGATGCATATAAAAAGGCCCTGGAGACCGATCGGCTGCCAGCATTCCTACGGGAACTTCTGACTAGTCAGCAGTCCACACTCAGGGAATCCCATGATGAAATCAGGGATCTGAGGAATCAATATGCTTGAAGAAAACGGGTAATTCAATAAGGAAGCTGGTTTCCGCACCGGCGGAAAAGCAAAGACCTGGTAATATTACCAGGTCTTTGCTTTTATATTAAAATATATAAGTAATCTATCTGCTGTGGCCCCCGCCTCTTGAACCTCCGCCGCCACCACCAGAGGATGACCGTGAACCTCCGCCACCACCGCCAGAGGATGGGTGCGAACCTCCACCACCACCACCGGAGTATGAACGTGAACCTCCGCCACTTGAAGGATGGAAACCTCCTGATGAAGGGCTGGATGGTATTCTTTGAAAGTTTTGTGCGCGCTGCTCACCGCGACTCCGATTCATCTGCTGGGCATTCAGATTCTGAACCTCAGGCCTTGAGTTATTTACCGGCGACCAGGTCCTGTTTTGTCTTTGTTGCCAGTTGCTGTTTGGCTGAGCCCGTTGATAAACATTTCCCTGACGGTCGGAATATACAGAAGGTCGTTGCGATCCATTGGAAGAGTTATAGCCGGTGGTACCAGGCCTTCCGGCTGCCGATCCATTCGTCGTGGGTCTGTTATAGTTATTACTGTTTCCGGGCCTTGGATTATTTGATCCCGGATTAACATTTCCGTTCGGTCTGGTTGTACTTAAAGTCGGGCGATTATAATTCGCCGATCTGGTAGCCATACCCCCTGTGCGATAATAACTTTGGCTGGATACACCGCCCCTGTTTCTGTAAACATTGTTGGCGTAGTTAACATGTATGTTATTATGAACGTAAAAATTATTTCCGTAAAAACCATAAGGCCTTGGACCACCATGCCATCCACCCCAGCATGCCGGGATGATAGAAGGCCGGGCCCCACCATCCGCATCCACCATATCCGTATCCGCCATATCCATATCCATATCCGTACCCAAAACCAAAACCTATACTAAACCAGCCAGCACTATATCCCCAACCGAAACCCCATCCAAAATAGGGTGTATATCCGAAATTAAATCCCCAGGACCAGGGTCTTGGATAATAGTATGCTCCGTACCATGGCTGATAGTAATATCCGGTTCCGTAAACAACGGTCGGTCCATAAACATAACTATTCAGATATCCGGGCGTATATCCCATATAAGCATAGTTCGGATCTACATCATAGATATTTACATATTTTGCATTATATACCGGTACATTGGGTGGGATCAGGTCGACATCTACAGGTCTCACGGTACTTACAACAAAGGGTCCGGTCGCGTTATCAGAAACAAACCAAACGCCATTATCAACCACATAAAACCGACCATCTCCTCCATTACGTAATACAGTGGACGAAGTATTCACCGCATATTGGAGGTTGGTTCCATCAATATCGGTAAACTTGGGTCTGCCATCGTATGTGACCGTTGTAGTGGCAGTATGTCGATCCACCTTTGCTGTTTGTGGAATTTCTGCATCCATAACAGCATCCCTTGCTGCTTCGGTACCTGCCACACTTGCCAGCACATTATCTTTTGGAGAACCCGGAGGAATTTTTGCAAAATCAGCCGGAAGCTGATCCGCAGCGATATATACCCAATTGTCGGAATTCAGATTCTTTGTTTGAAACCATCTGCCGGAAATCAGGACAAAATACTTTTGCGAGGTTTCATCCATAAATATGTCATTGTCCGAATTACTCATATACAGGAGATTCGTTCCCTCAATCGGTGTAAAGTTGGGTTCTCCATTGGACTGAATGAGTTCGGCGGGTACGGTACTGACAACAATATCTGGTACTATTGTAGTAGGATTGGTGGATGATCTCGCATTATCAGCACTGTTTGCCTGTTGTTTGCTGGCAATCAGGGAACCTGCTGATTGTATGGGAGGAGGGACCTGATCATTCGTATATCCATAAGGTCCGGTCGCTGCAGTTGGAGACAAACCAGTGTTTCTGCCCATATAAATAGTAATGTCCATCGGTATATTTTATAATTGTAAAGGGTGTGTTTACAACCATATCCAATTTAAGATCTTTATTATTTTGCAATTTGGGATCACCATCGATCAGGACGAGCATGGTCGGGCGAGTCACAAACATCACTTTTGGTGGCTTATTCGATATCCCTTGTGAAATTTTGGTCTCCTGCTGATTTTGATTAAGAGTAGCCACTATGGCATCCAGTGAGATAGGTCCGGCTGCCTGAGGGAACTGAGTTTCCAGGGCATCATCAATATAATCAATTGTATCCTGTCCTTCGATTGCCGGAATCCGGATAGAGGTTACATCCAGTGTATTTATCGTCATGGTTCTGTTATCCCGGTCAGTTTCTACTTTGGCTGTAGCCCAAAAAGCGCCGAAAACCGGATCGTTGCTGCCATTTGACAATACGGATATGGCAGACCGGAACATTAGTGTATTCCCCTTAAAAGATTCAGGCTCAGGTTCATACACCTTGATCTGCGTGCCGTTTGAGGTATTTATGACTTTCGGCCAGTCGGTATCATTCGCCCGGCTAAATCCAAAAGCCAGCAGGCAGACCGATAAAAACAAGCTTTTTATGGTTAATTGCTTCATTTTCATATGAAAGCGTTTTCGGTTCAGAAACTTTGTAGAAAGGTTCATCGGGATTGTTTTAGAATATTAGGACCAAATTCGTACCCTAAAGTTTATTCAATTTGGTGAAAGGAAATGTTAATTAAGCAGAAAGCTTAAGGGCTTAGAGCTTAGGGCTTTTCAAGAGCTTAATACTTAAAGATTAACGCTTAGCGGTGTATAAAAGGTATGATTGATGATTAATATCCTGTTAATCGTTACAGATGTCTGTCAACTGTCAACTGCCAACCCAACTTCGCTGAAGCTTCGGTGGGCAGCCGATCAATGTGCCTCCAGCCAATTTATCCCCGAACCGATTTCCGCCTCGGCCGGAACCCCATTGGGAAGAAGAAGGGCTGTCTGCATACAATCAATGATAATGGGTTTGATTATTTCTACCTCCTCCCGGTGCGCGTCAAAAACCAATTCATCATGCACCTGGAGCAACATTTTTGATTTGAATTTATTTTTTTTGAAATTCTCATGAATCTTAATCATGGCCAGCTTGATCATATCAGCGGCTGTACCCTGGATGGGGGAATTAATGGCATTCCTTTCTGCAAATCCCCGGACGGTGAAGTTGCCGGAGTTAATATCGCGTAACCACCTTTTTCGTCCCATCAGGGTTTGCACATATCCGTTTTCGCGTGCAAACTGAATAGTGTCATCCATGTATTTCTGAATATTGACAAATTGTTTTTTATAATTGTCAATAATTTCTTTCGCTTCCGTTCTTGTGATTCCAAGATTATCCGCAAGACCGAATGCTCCTTGTCCATAGATGATTCCAAAATTTACACTTTTTGCACGGTAGCGCATTTCCTTGGTCACATCCTTTTCGTCTACATTAAAAACTTTGGCTGCCGTGGCAGTATGGATATCTTTTTTTTCTTTAAAGGCAAGACACATATTCGGATCACCACTGATAGCCGCCACGATGCGTAATTCAATCTGTGAATAGTCAGCTGAAACAAGCAGGTGATTTTCATCACGGGGCACAAACGCTTTGCGAATCTCACGACCCCTTTCGGTTCTCACAGGAATATTCTGCAGATTGGGATTATTGCTTGATAAACGTCCGGTAACAGCCACCGCCTGCGCATAGCTGGTATGTACACGACCGGATTTTTGGTTGATGATGGCCGGCAGTGCATCCACATAAGTGGATTTCAATTTGGTCAGCTCACGGTAAGCCAGGATATCATCTACTATTTTATTCTGATGAGCCAGTTTCAAAAGAACATCTTCACCGGTCGCATACTGGCCTGTTTTTGTTTTCTTGGCTTTCGGATCAAGTTTTAATTTATCAAATAAAACCTCACCCAGTTGTTTAGGTGAAGAAAGATTGAAACGTACGCCTGCTTCACGATACACATTCTCTTCGGCCTGTTTCCCTTCTTTATCAAGTATTTTTGAATATTCACGAAGAAAATCCATATCCACGCGAATACCTTCAAATTCCATATCCGTCAGAACTTTTACCAAAGGGTTTTCAACTTCTTCAAAAACTTTTCTTACATCTTTTGAATCCAGCAATGGCAGGAATGTATTTCTTAATTGCAAAGTAATATCAGCATCTTCCGCTGCGTATTCAGTGATCTTATCAATGGCTACATCACGCATATTACCCTGACCTTTTCCTTTTTTTCCGATCAGTTCTTCGATATGAACCGGCTCATATCCGAGGTATTGAGCACTCAGCAGATCCATGCCTCTCTTTCCTTCGGGATCAATGACATAATGCGCCAGCATGGTATCAAATATTTTTCCCTTGACCTCAATACCGTACCATTTCAAAACGAGCAGGTCGTATTTAACATTCTGACCGATCCAGATTCTGTCCGGATTTTCAAACAGGGGACGAATTCAGAAAGGATTTCAATAACCGCATCCCTGTTCGCCGACACCGGAACATAATAGGCTTCTCCGGGTTTCCATGAAAAGCTGAGACCGACGAGATCTGCATTATTTGCGTCGATACCGGTCGTTTCCGTATCAAAGCATACTTCATTTTCTCCCAGGAGTTGCGTGATCAGTGACAGTCTTTTTTCAGGAGTATCTGCACAGATGTATTCGTGTTTTGTATTCGAAATATTTTTTTCTGCCTGAACAGGTGCCGTTTCATTTTCTTCTACTAATTCTTTCTTTTCCGTTGTAGTCACCGCATTTCCAAAAAGATCCTGCTGCACTCCATCGGGTACTGCAGTCTGGCCATTGGCACCTGGTAATTCCTCACCGAGAATTCTTTTGGCGGCCGCCCTGAACTCCAGGTCAATAAAAATCTCGCGAAGCGCTTCCCTGTTCCAATCTTTCAGTTTGAAATCCTCTTCGTGAAATTGAACGGGTACATCCGTAATAATGGTAGCCAGTTTTTTACTCATGATAGCCAGTTCTTTTCCGGCCTTTACTTTTTCGCCAACAGCGCCTTTGATTTTTTCTGCATTTTCTAAAATGTTTTCAAGCGTGTCATATTCTGCCAGTAGTTTGGCGGCTGTTTTTTCTCCGATGCCCGGGATCCCGGGTATATTGTCCACTGCATCACCCATGAGGCCAAGGATATCGATCACCTGCTGAATGTTTTTGATATTCCATTTTTCAAGTACTTCTTCTGGTCCGATGATCTCAACAGTGCCACCCTGATAGCCGGGCTTATAGATCTTCACCTTTTCACTTACGAGTTGGCCATAGTCTTTATCGGGCGTCACCATAAAAACTTCATAACCCGACATTGGCAGCCTGTTTACTTAGGGTGCCAATCACATCGTCTGCCTCGTAACCATCGAGTTCAATAATGGGGATGTTAAACGCACGAACAATTTTCTTGATATCCGGAATCGCAATGATCAAATCTTCAGGAGCCTCCTGGCGATTTGCTTTATAATCGGTGAAATCAATATGTCGTTCTGTAGGAGCTTCCGTATCAAAACAGACCGCCATATGAGATGGCTTTTGGTTGTTCATGAGTTCTACCAGCGTATTGGTAAATCCAAACTGGGCATTTGTATTTTTCCCTTTTGAACTGATACGTGGTGCACGAATTAATGCATAGTATGCACGAAAGATCAGTGCCATAGCATCCAGCAGAAACAATTTCTTGTTCATCATCCAACTTAATTTTTCAATTCCGTTAATCTTTTCTGAAGCGAAAACATATTATCCCGCAATCGGGCTGCTTCCATAAAATCCAGGTCCCTTGCCGCTTTTTCCATTTCCTTCTTAATTTTTGAAATGGCTTTTTCCATTTGTGGAATGGTCTTATATTCTGCTTCTTCTTCTGCAGCCACTGCAACGAGATCCTGATCGCCTGCAATGGCATAAGGATTTTTCTCATCGAAACCTTTTATGTCAAGTACAGAAGTGGAAGCAAATACATCCTGTCTGGATTTTAATATGGTCGTCGGCGTGATTCCATTGGCTTCGTTGTACCGCACCTGTTTCTCACGGCGTCGACTGGTTTCATCAATCGTCCGCTGCATGCTTTCGGTCATTTTATCTGCGTAAAAAATCACAAGGCCATTTACATTACGTGCTGCGCGACCGGCTGTCTGAGTGAGCGAACGTTCATTTCTTAGAAATCCTTCTTTGTCCGCATCCAGAATGGCTACCAGCGTAACTTCCGGCAGATCCAGTCCTTCTCTTAAAAGATTGACACCTACCAATACGTCAATTTCGCCCAACCTTAGCTGACGCAGGATTTCTACTCTTTCCAGCGTTTCGACCTCACTGTGAATATACTTGGATTTGATGTTGAGCCGGTGCAGATATTTATCCATTTCTTCTGCCATCCGTTTGGTAAGGGTTGTTACTAATATGCGACCTCCTTTTGAAATCCGTTTATCGATTTCGTCCAGTAGATCGTCTATCTGGTTCACGCTGGGTCTGATTTCTATGGGGGGATCCAATAAACCCGTGGGCCTGACCACCTGTTCAACTACCACGCCACCACATTTCTCAAGTTCATAATCGCCGGGTGTAGCAGAAACATAAATAGTTTGATCTGTCATTGTCTCGAATTCGTGGAAATTCAACGGGCGATTATCAAGTGCGGAAGGCAGTCTGAATCCGTAGTCAACAAGAATTAATTTTCTGCTTCGGTCTCCGCCATACATACCGCTAACCTGCGGAATGGTCTGGTGACTTTCGTCTATAACACATAAAAAATCCTTGGGAAAATAATCCAGTAAACAGAAGGGTCTTGTGCCTGGTTTTCTGCGGTCAAAAAAACGTGAATAATTTTCAACGCCATTGCAATAACCCAGTTCGCGAATCATTTCAACATCGAAATTCACACGTTCACTCAGGCGTTGGGCTTCTATAAATTTCCCCGTGCTTTTAAAATAAGCAACCTGCGCAGCCATTTCGTCCTGGATCTCCGCCAGCACCTGGGTGATCATATCCTTGGGTGCTAAATACAGGTTGGCCGGAAAAACGGCAGCATTGTCCATCGGCATGATGCGTTTGCCGGATTTTAATTCAAAACTTTCTATTTCTTCAATCTGGTCGCCGAAAAACGCGATACGATAACCATAATCCAGGTATGGCAGATTGATGTCTATAGTATCTCCCTGCACACGAAAAGTTCCCCGTTTAAATTCGAACTGATCGCGGGAGTATAGTGAATTCACGAGCGCATGTAAAAACCCCTGGCGGGAAATGGTTTGTCCGCGTTTTATGCGAACGATTCCGTTTTCGAATTCTTCCGGGTTTCCGATACCATAAATACAACTCACGGATGCCACAACAATAATATCGCGCCGGCCACTGAGAAGTTGTGTAGTCGCCTGCAATCGTAATTTGTCCAGTTCTTCATTAATGGAAAGGTCTTTTTCAATATAGGTATCACTTACCGGCATATAGGCTTCCGGCTGGTAATAGTCATAATAGGAAACGAAATAACCAACCGCGTTCTCAGGGAAAAACTGTTTAAATTCTCCATAAAGCTGAGCTACCAGCGTTTTGTTATGCGTGAGAACCAGCGTAGGTCTTTGAACTTGTTCTATGACTTTCGCTATGGTGAACGTTTTGCCTGAACCAGTGACACCGAGCAGGGTCTGATATTTTTCTCCTTCCAAAAGGCCTTTCGTTAAATGATGAATGGCTTCCGGCTGATCGCCGGCAGGTGTATATGTTGAATGGACTTTAAATTCCATTTTTTTATCTTTTAGAGAACCTGTAAGTTAAGGTTTTTGAAAGAAAATTTCTTTGGCTGAATGCTTAATCCTGAACGTTTAACGCGGTTTTTTAAGTCGTTGGGAATCGCAACATCGATTGATCATTTGTTGGAGGAAGGAGACTCCCTACTTCTTTTTTTTCATCTGTTTGCCTGCCTTGTTAAAAGGATCCCAGCTTATTTTTATTTTTCCATCATCGCCCTTTTGCGCGCGGAGACGGGCGCTGACACCCGTTTTACTGGAGATACCTTTATTGACCAGCACTGAATCTTTATTGGCTTTCAAATTACTGAGCGGGACCTGTATACTCAGATCAGGGCCTGTTTTCGTATTGTATATACCTTCAACGAACATAGTAATTACAGAGGAACGGATTTCCATCCGGTTGATGATAATATTGTCTCCGTTTATTTCCAATAAATCGTGTAAGTCCGCAAATTGAATATCAGAAAAATTCCTGCTTTTAAAAACAGTTTGCTGGATTTTTTGTACGGGTTCAAAGTTGACCAACTGGCCATCATGCAAATTGAATTTTACAAATCCTTTCATTTCTCCCGGGATGATCTGCGCTTTGGTAGTGAGCCCGCCCTGCATGGTTACATCGGCTGTTAAAGTACCTCCGATATTTTTGTCAGTGGGAGATTTTAAGCCGAAATTATTAAAGGCGTAAAAAATCTTACTCACGTTCACGTTTTGCAACTGGGCTTTGAAAGAAAAGGGATTGGACGAAGGCAGATTTTGAATGAGGCCCTGTATGGACATACTTCCACCAGAATGTTTCAGCTTGATGTTTTTCAGGTTGATGGCATTGTCGTCCATTTCGAGATTCGCCATCAGATTCTCAGCATTGAATTTTTTATAGATTAATTGTTTGGCGCCCAGGTCAAGATTGAAATTAGCTGATTCCAGCAAGGCAGTGAATTGCGTCATAGTTTGCGCCAGGGAAGATTTTTTATTCTTAGGAGCAGCTTTCACTTGTACCGGCTTCAGATAGGATGTGAAATCATTCAGGTTCAGTTTGTTTGATCGGATACTCCAGTCGACCGTCAGTTTATTATTTTTTTGATTGATCAGATAAAATACCGACTTTATCTTTCCATTCATCAACAGATCGGAACTGCCGGAGTTGAGGCTTAGTTGTTCGATATAGATGTCTTTATCCTGAAAACGTACATTTCCCTGGCCGTTGACAAATTGCAGATTCCTGGGAATATAGTCCAGGCCTGCAGAATCCATTCTGAATGTGCCGGTTATTGACCGTAAACTATCATAGTTTTTTTCAAGTGAGCCACTATAATTCATGTTTATTTTCCCGGAACCTTTTGTAAACGAGAGCGCATTTTCATCCAGCAGACTATTGATGTTTTGCAGTGGGAAATTGGAAACAATATGAATATTCATTTTGGGATGTATAAGATCCCGGATGACGACGGAATCACAATTAAAATCAATTTTTTCCCAGTCAGCTTTCAAAGGCGAAAAATGCATCACCGTATTGGAATCTTCGTGACCCTTGCCCTTTATCTCTTCATTATTAAAAGTTGCAGTGAAAGACGCATTATTTATATTTATGACCGGTGTAGTGATGGTCCTGTTTTCCACATTAAGTCGTAAATGGATGAGAGGCGTTTTGTATTCCGGTTCTGAATTATCCAGGCTGCCGGTTAAATGTGTAATGGTTTCTGAAATATCATAAGCATCCAGTTTGAGCCGGATGTTGTTTGAAAGAAAAGAAGCTGCTTTTCGAAATGGCAGTTTACTGGTTTCCCAGGATAATAAAAAGGGAGTCGGCACTTCCGCCAAATAAAATTTGCCTGTAAATACAAATGGCTGTTTGTCGACGGCCAGTTTGATTTTTTCGAATTGCAGAATTTTGGAGTCTTTATTGAATTCAATCTGAAATTCCCCAACCACAGATTTGTCTTTCAGGTAAGGTCCCTTTTCAGGGTTAAATGTCATGCGCTGTACTTTACAATCCAGATCGACATCAATTTTAAGGGCTCCGTTTTCGGGATTTCCATGAATGACACATTCCAGGTAATTAATATTATAACCAAAGAATTTATTCTTGTCTTTTTTATCAATAGCCAGACTTCCGTCATTTATTTCCAGGATGGGATAATCCAGGTTTTTAGGAGCATCTTTCTTTGGTGGATTATTCTTTTTGAACAGGGATGTATTTGTGTAGCCGTTGCTATCAGTATAAATATATATATGCGGATTTTCAAGTTGAACCCGTCCGATATTTATTTTACCAATAATGAGTTTGAAAAAATCAAGTGTAGCATATACCCGGGTGGCGGATATCAGATCGTGATGGTGCTGAAACCACAAGCTGTCACGAAGTGTGAGGGTGTCGATGGTGAATGCCATCCTCGGAAATGTATGTTTGAAACCGATGCTGACATCTCCGATATGGAGTGTTCCGCCGTTCAGACCTTTTTTCGCTTCGGATTCAATAAAGGCAATGACTTCTTTTTTATGCTGTTTCAGATAAATCCACCCTCCGATGAAGGCAAGTAAAATAAGTGCAATGAGTACAGCCAGAACGCGTAAACTGATTTTCAGTGTTTTTTTCACATGAACAGGTTGTAGACTATCAAATGATTGATTGAATTAAAGATAGCAACATTGAACTATCTGTCAGGTCTTTTCAGGTATATAGAATAATCCGGCTGAATTACATCATAGTCCTGGTGCATAAGAGGAGAAGTCAATAGAAAATCAGCCGTGGAACGATCGCAGGCAAAAGGGATATTCCAAACGACTCCGAGACGAAGCAAGGCTTTAATATCCGGATCATGGGGTTGGGCTTCCATGGGATCCCAGAAAAAAATCAGCACATCAATTTTTCTTTCTGCGATTCTTGCTCCAATCTGCTGATCACCGCCCAGTGGGCCACTCATAAACTTCGTGATGGAGATGCCAAGGGCTTTTTCCAGCATTTTCCCCGTGGTTCCGGTGGCAAAAAGTCGATGCATGGAAAGAACGGTCTTGTTATAGGTAGCCCATTCTATGAGCTCTTTCTTTTTATTATCATGGGCGACCAGGGCTATCCGTTTGCTGGCTGCCATTTTATATATACTCATACCGAGGGGTTTAATCACAATTTAAGCTTAAACGACAAGCGGTCGGGGTCCGGCATTGATTCCCGGAGGGGTAGGGTCCCCTCAGGCGGTAGCTGGTTTAAATTCCGTCCGAAAAAACCAATATACCGGTCGGCCCAAAAAGGGAAAACAGGAAATATGAGATCTGCATTTTTTGTTTATAAGGTTTTTAAACCGTCATATTTTGGAAGGATCATAGCCGCAAACCCTTTACAGTACTGCATTCAGGGAAATGAGTGGGTGCCATTAGGAACATGGCTGTAGCGGGAGAAATGAGCTGTGTTCATTCCTAATTTGGGAAATGGCATAGATTTTGTCCACAGTTTATCCACATTTACTATCCCATGAAGCGACTTCAGTTATGGCTTTTATCAGCCTTTCTATGTTGTGCATCGTTCGGTCAGTCAGCAAATGACCATATTGGTCGTATAAATATTACTTCACCGGAGTCTAATATAGCTTTCAGTCTTTTTACGGTTACAACTTCAAATGGTCAGGCAATCTTACGATGGACAGTTCCTTCTGTTAAAGCAGAAGATTTTTTCATAGTTGAGAAAAGTAGTGATGCTATCCATTTTGAAGTAATCAGCGCCATGGAAGCATCTACATCTAATGGAACAGATTCAGTTTATTCAATGACGGATAATACGGTAGGTGAAGGTGCACTCTCATATCGGATTCGTATTACCGGGAAAGATGGCAGGGAGTTATGCTCAAAAACAGTCAATGTGAATTCCGTTTCGGATGCCGATTTTAAATTTTATCCAAATCCGGTAGACAAGTTATTAATTGTCCGTTCTTCTCATGCTTTGAATATTCAGGTTATGGATGCGTACGGAGCAATAAAATTTATACAGGATGTGGATGCTGGAATGCAGATCGTTAATGTGTCTGCTTTACAAAAAGGGAATTATATTTTGAAGGCGACAGATAAAGCGACAAATACGGTAATTTCAGAACAGCTTGTAAAAAATAATTAAAGATTCCGGGGTAATTGGTTTTACATCTTGTGGATGTGAATGTTTACGTATATCTTTACCTCGGTTTTTCATAGGATATTGGATTTTAAAACGGGGTTGAATTTTTATTCTGACCCCTTTTTTATGTCCGCTATTTCCATGTGCAAACATCAATTTTTATAGGTTATACTTACCCGGATGATCTGCTCATTGAATATTTAAGATGAGATTCAATTTGTACGAGTTCAAAAAAAAAGACTGTCCTTTCGAACAGTCTGAAACTTACCAACCCAAGATTTTAAATCTCTTCTTATTTTTCCGGTGCCACGCCTTCCTGGGTTTCTTTAATCTTCGCACGAATCTTTGCTTCGATTTCTGAGGCCAGTTCCGGATTATCGAGTAGTAATTGACGAACGGAATCACGTCCCTGCCCGAGTTTGTCTGATCCGTAACTGAACCAGCTTCCACTCTTATTGACGATACCGAATTCCACACCCATATCAATGACTTCCCCCATTTTTGAAATGCCCTCACCAAAAATGATATCAAATTCTGCGCTACGGAACGGCGGGGCCACTTTATTTTTCACCACTTTCACTTTAACATGGTTCCCGATCGCTTCTTCTCCATCCTTTATCTGGGCCATCCGGCGAATATCCAAACGCACGGAAGCATAAAATTTTAAAGCATTACCGCCGGTAGTCGTTTCCGGATTTCCAAACATCACCCCGATCTTTTCGCGGAGCTGATTAATGAATATGCAAATGGTATTTGTCTTGCTGATGGTAGCAGTCAGCTTACGAAGTGCCTGTGACATCAATCGGGCATGAAGGCCCATTTTACTGTCACCCATTTCTCCTTCCAATTCTCCTTTGGGAACCAGGGCTGCTACAGAGTCTATCACAACAACATCCAGAGCACCCGAAAGAATCAGCCGGTCGGCAATTTCCAGGGCCTGTTCGCCATAATCGGGCTGTGATATCAGGAGATTGTCCACATCCACTCCCAATTTCTTGGCATAATTACTGTCAAACGCGTGTTCCGCATCGATAAAGGCGCACATCCCACCCTTTTTCTGTGCTTCAGCGATCACATGTGTCGCAATGGTTGTTTTACCGGAAGATTCGGGTCCATAAATTTCAATAACCCGGCCACGAGGCAAACCGCCAATGCCCAGGGCTACATCCAGACCGATGGAACCGGTGGAAACTACTTCCATGGGTTCTGTACTTTTTTCATTCATCATCATCACACTGCCCTTGCCAAAGTCCTTATCAATCTTATCAATGGTTAACTTGAGCGCCTTTAATTTTTCTGCGTTTGACATTGCGTATTTTTTATCTGTTTAAAGTAGTTGATTATTCAAAACTAGTATAAATATTTTATACACACTAATTTTTTTAGTAAATAAAAACTAACTATTTTGGTGCTCCGTTTTGGATCCGTACCCGTTGCTGACTCCCCGTCAGGTCACACCTGGCGGGAAGCCCGGCATCCTTAATTGCAAAAAGAACGAATTTTAGAGCCGAAGTCAATACAACGAATGTGGTAAATTTGAAACATGAACCGTATCGACAGATTATTTGGCATTCTTACACTACTCCAATCCAAAAAATTCGTAACGGGCGAAAAAATTGCCGAGAAATTCAATATCAGTGTACGTTCTGTTTACCGGGATATTAAGGCACTTAATGAACAGGGAATTCCCGTCAGTTTTGAGCCGCATCGGGGATACTTTATTGTGAATGGATATTTCCTTCAACCGGTTTCTTTTAGTACGGAGGAAGCGAACGCACTATTGTTAATGGAATCCATTGTTTCCGCATTTGCCGATAAATCCATTCATCACCATTATTCTTCGGCCCTCACCAAAGTAAAATCCGTTTTGCGGTCTTCCCAGAAAGATTCTATTGAGAAATTGGCTGCGAATATCAAACTGCAGGTGCCCGTATGTTTCGTTCAGAGTTTTGATTACCTGACACGCATTCAGCAGGCCATCTCTTCCCAGAAAATCCTGGAGATCGGATATACGAATAAACAGGAGGAGGTCTCTGTCAGGAAACTGGAACCGATCGGGCTTATATTCTATGCACTCAGCTGGCACCTCATCGGATGGTGCCACAATAAAAAGGATTATCGCGATTTCCGTGTTTCACGAATTCTGAGAATTCAATGCACAGAAGAAAATTTTACCATCCCGAAACATATGCCGCTGGATGATTATATGAATCTCCTTCCCGTAAAATATTAATTTAATTTTTTGCACTGCCATAGGGCTGTCAGTGACCGGTGTTTACTTTGTTTAAATCATTAAACAATAATATGAACACGATTACATCTTATTTCGAAAATCAATTGAAGGAAGAAGCAGACATCACCCGTAAAATGCTGAAGATTGTACCGGACGATCAATACGATTGGAAACCCCATCCTAAAAGCATGACCGTACGCCAGCTGGCAACCCATATTGCAGAATTACCCAGTTGGATTCCGCTTGGCATCAATACGGAAGTGCTTGATTTTGCTACTGGTGATTATAAACCAACACCCATAGACAATAATAAGGAACTGATGAAGGCATTCGAGGATAACCAAAAACTGGCTTTGGAATCTTTGTCAAAAACAAATGACGAATATTTACAGAATTCCTGGACGATGAGAAACGGTGAAGAAGTCTATATGACCACTTCAAAAGAAAACGTTATCAGAATGGCCATTTCACAAACCATACACCATCGTGCACAAATGGGCGTTTTTCTGCGACTGCTGAATGTTCCCATTCCGGGATCCTACGGACCGAGTGCAGACGAAATGGGATTTTGAAAGTCAGAGTCTGGGCGGGATGATTTCTAAGTCAATGAGCGCGTCTGCAATTCGAAAGAAACTGTTAATACCAAACGGATATTAAACCCCGGTTTTGATTTCAGGTCTTATATACCGTGCGAAAGCACTTAAATAAAAAACAATGAAATCAAAATTACTATTCTCCGCACTTTTTATTGCATTTCTCGGAATCGCAAATGTGTCCCTGGCACAGGATGGCTTTGCAAAAAACCATCCACGTCGGGCAGAAGTAAATCAGCGTTTAAAGAATCAGCATCATCGGATCAATCGAGAAATTGAAAAGGGGTGATATCAGCAAACGCCAGGCTTATCATATGCATCGCCGTGATCATCGTATCCGCCAGGAAGAAAGAAGAATGGCCTACAGACATGGTGGTCATATTTCAAGGCATGAACAATACCGTTTGAACCGTCAGGAAAACCGTATGAATCATAGGATTATAAAGTCTTAAAAGTCAATATAACCCCTGTGTACAACGGCAACAAATCCACCATAAATGGTGGATTTATTATTTAGTGAATATTTTCGCTTTGAATATGGAAAATTTTCACTATCTTGTATTCACTAACATATGGCTATCTCATCTGCAATACCTGTTTCAGTCCGCGATCGGTTTAAAAGCCTCGACTTGCAATCAGCTTTTGAACTCGTAATTTCTGCGCGTAAAGGAATAAAACCCAGATTATTTTACGAATTTGCCGATTCAATCCATATGCCTGAAAAAAAACTGGCTTTGTTAATAAATATCTCCTCCCGAACAGTTCATAACTATAAGGAACAACAAAAACCATTGGACCCAATACAAAGCGAACACCTGCTTAAGTTGATTGCACTGTATAGAAAAGGCGAAGATATATTCGGCAACGTAGAGGAATTTAATGATTGGCTGGAAAAACCTTTTTGGAACTCCAAGGAAAAGCCGATAGACTGGCTGACGACTCCCGGAGGTGTTGATCTGGTCAAAGATGAATTGGGTCGTCTTTCTCATGGGTATGCCGTTTAATCTCCATCATGCTGGTTTATCGGATTGTACATAAGTCATTTAGCAGGAAGATTATTGCGCCCGGATTCGCAGGCCGCTGGAATGGGAGCGGCCGCAAAGTGGTTTATTGCGCTGAGTCGATCGCACTTGCTTTTTTGGAGAATATGATTCGCAGGCAGGGTATCGGATTTAATCAGGATTTTAAGACCATGATCCTGGAGATACCGGATACGATGAAAATACAGTTTGTTCAATTTAAGGATCTTCCTGCCGGATGGCGAAAATTTAATGATTATTCCAAAAGCCAGCCCATCGGGAATAAATGGTATGATGAAGGTATTTTCCCAATTCTCAAAGTTCCCTCGGCCGTATTACCAGAATCATATAATTATGTTCTGAATGCTACTCATCCTGATTGCGGAAAAATTAAACTCCTTAAAACAACGGATCTTATACCGGACGAGCGGATTGAAGATTTGCTGAAAAAGCGAAGGTGAAAACGTTGCGGCATGATGATGATTCTGGTAATGACAACTAATAAATATGCCTGAAAACGAAGACCGCACCAAAATTCCGCTTAGGAGAGTTATCGGACTTCCCACCAGCATCCTGCTTGTTGCAGGTATCATGATTGGTTCGGGTGTCTTCAAGAAAATCGCGCCTATGTCGCGCGCTCTGATGAGTGAACACTATATTTTATGGGTTTGGGTCGCAGCCGGGGTGATTACGATGTTTAGCGCATTTACTTATTCCGGGTTTGCCGGTTTGACAGATAAGACGGGGGGATTCTATGAGTACCTGCGATTAATATATGGAGATTTTGTTGCGTTTTTATATGGTTGGTCTGTTTTTACAATCATCGGATGCGGTTCCATTGCTGCACTGGCCTTCGTGTTTTCACAATCGGCTGACGCCTTATTTCATTTTGGAACCCTTATACCTTCTCAAAATGACTTTTCTATCGCTCATTTTATTTACCCCTTCCAGAGTTTATCAATAAAGATTCTCGCGATCAGCATGATCATACTTTTAACATGGTACAATATTACCGGCGTAAAAAATTCAGGTATTCTGAATAATCTGGTGACAACAGCAAAAATCATGGGCATTCTTCTTTTGATAATTGCTGGTCTTTTATATGCGGGAGAGCCGGTGAAATTGGTTCAGCATGCTGGCAATGACCAGGCATTAACCGGTGTCGCCTTATATAGTGGTTTTTTTGGTGCTCTGATCAGCGCACTCTGGGCATTTGATGGCTGGAGCATCGTCAGTTTTGTTTCGGGAGAAATAAAAAATCCGGAAAAAAACCTGCCCTATGCGATCATTGGCGGTATCAGCATTGTAACGATTTTATATCTTCTGCTGAACTATGTATACATGCGGGTGTTTTCAGTTGAATTACTGGCCTCCATTCCAGACGACAAAATTGCTGCTGCCGTTGTTTCTGAAACTTTGTTCGGCAGAGTAGGGTCAACCCTTATCCTGGTGCTTATTTTTATTTCCACTTTTGGCGCACTGACCGGATGCATTATCACATATCCCAGGATCAGTTTTCGCATGGCACAGGAAAAAGTGTTTTTCAGGAAAGCAGCCTTTGTACATCCTGTTTTTAAAACACCGTATATAGCGTTGATCTATTCATGCGTTTGGAGTTCTGTGCTGGTGATTACAGGAACGTTTGATCAGCTTACAAATCTTATAGTAGTTTGTGGTTATTCATTTGCCGTACTCAGCGCCGCCGGGCTTATCAAAATGAAGCTGAAGAAAAAAATTACCGATAAAGTCATCGGGTATCCCGTTATTCCGGTAATCGTAATATTATTCTCGCTGACCCTGGTTATTACCACATTGATTGTAAATACGCGCGATTCACTGATCGGCCTGTTGTTGACATTTTCAGGTGTGCCTTTTTATTTCTGGTTCAAAAAGCAAAATTTAAAACCCGCTCCTTAAAAATTAGTCAGAGCTGCTATCTGATAAAATTCAGAGCGGAGTTTTCCATCCTTGCTGGCGCTCATTCTGAACGGAGACTGTCTTTGCGGCCGAAGCTCCGCTTACGCCATCCCGCAAGTGCGGGACAGCGGACAAAGTCATTCTGAGCGAAGGCTGTGTAACGGGATTTGCGACAGCCGCTCTGACAGCCTGGAAACTGACGGTTATCAGGGCAATCAATATCGAAGCAGCACCCGCCATCGCAAATACAGTCCAACTGATTTGTATTCTGTAGTTGAACCCGCTTAACCAGCTGTTCATAAAATACCAGGCTAACGGGAGATGCAATGAGAATGGCTACGAATACGAGTTTTAAAAAGTCTTTTGACAATAATGCAGCAATACTGGATATGGATGCTCCCAAAATTTTTCTGACACCCACTTCCTTCATTCTGTTTTCAGCCATATACGTTGCAAGTCCAAACAAACCCAGACAGGAAATAAAAATGGTTAATCCGGAAAACAATCCTGCAAGTGTTGCTGTGAGTTTCTCATCATCGAATTTTTTCGCATATTCTTCATCTATAAAGTGATACTCGAATGGATATGACGGGTTATATTTTTTGAATATTTTTTCGGCGGAAGCCAGGTTCTGGGAAGTGGTATGATCACTATTGAATTTTATATTCATGACATTTCTATCATATTTAGGTCCTTTAAAGATGATCGGTCTGGTGGGTTCATAGGGCGAAGTCAGAATAAAGTCTTTAATAACACCTACAATATGCCAGGTTACCGGATCATCAAAAATGGTCTGTCCAATGGGATTTCTGAATTTCATCAGTTTAACGGCAGATTCGTTGACAACGCAGGCAGTTGAATCCGTTGGAAAGCTTTTTAAATCTATATCTCTGCCGGCAACGAATTGGAGACCCATCGTTTTCGCCAGATTCCCATCTGTCGTTGACCGGTCAAAAGTTATCCGCATGGAAGGATCCTTGCCTTGCCAGCTCAAACTGGATCCCATGCTCCAGCTTTGTGTCAGAGGTGCCATGGTTTGATTTACCGAAATGGCGATGCCGGAGTTTATTAAATCGTTTTTGATGGACTCATAATTTTTGGGAATGTCACCCTCTAAAAAAACATAGGCCAGGTTATTTCTATCATAACCGGTTTTTCTTTCGCCTGCGTACTTTATCTGTTGAATAATGATGAGGGTGCAAATGATCAATATTATTGCGAATGTAAATTGAGAGACTACGAGAATTTTCCTCGGGGTGACTAAAGCATGTACTTTTTTGAAAGCACCTTTTAAAACTGCGGCTGGTTTAAAGCCGGATAAAAAAAATGCCGGATAACTCCCCGCCAATACTCCGGTAAAAAGGACGAACCCGATTCCATTCAACCAGTAGTAAATATTGCTATTGTCAATAAATAATTGCTTTTTCGTGAGCTGATTAAAAGCGGGCAGACATAAAACAATAATCAAATAAGCCAGGCAACCGGAAATGACGGAAATCAAAATCGATTCAATAAGAAACTGAATAATCAGAGATCTTCTCAAAGCGCCCGCTACTTTTCGAATGCCGACTTCCTTCGCCCGCTTTTCACTTCTGGCAGTGGAGAGATTCATAAAGTTGATACAGGCAATGATTAATATAAACAAGGCAACAAGTGAAAATATGCGCACGATCTCGATGCGGCCTCCGATAGGTTTTCCATTTTCAAATTTTGAATATAATCTCAATTGATTTACGGGATATAAAAACACTGTTGACTTGGACAGACCTCGTGAGTATTTCTTAACGATATCTTTTATTTTTTCAGTTACCTCGGTTGCCGTTGCATTCGGTTTGAGCAATACAAAAGTACGTATCGAGACATCGGTCCAATCGGCATCCATCCATCCCTTGGATTCCAGAAATGCAGATGAATTCAGAAATTCAAAATCGAATTGAGTGTTGTTAGGAAGGTCTTTCATAACACCGGTGACCATGAAATTTTCCTGGTTGTCAAACTTCAGCACTTTCCCCATCGGGTTTTCATCTCCAAATAATTTCTTTGCTGCACTTTGAGTTAGAACAACAGAATGCGGGTCCAGCAACGCGGTTTTGGGATCTCCTTTGAGTAAGGGGAAACTAAACATTGTCAGAAAAGACGGATCGGCCCAGGTGCCATTCACTTTGACAGACTTATTTTGATATCCAAATAATATGTATTGATTCCACCCGATCCTCGCGGCATTTTCAATTTCAGGATAGTCTTTCTTCAGAGCCGGTCCCAACAATTGAGGAGTGGGTGTGCCTGATTGCAGGCCACCATCACGCAAATCATTCTGCCATATTTCAAATAGACGCTTATCCTTGTCATGAAAGCGATCATAGCTGATTTCATTTTGAACCCATAGTAAAATAATGGCTGCACTTGCCATACCGATCGCAAGTCCGAGAATATTAATCACAGAAAATCCCTTGTTCCGAAGAAGACTTCTAAAGGCAACTTTGAAATAATTCTTTAACATGATCATTCAGTTTTCGAAATTTTTGAATATTCATTGTTTCCGGTCATCTCGAAACCAGGAAGGACAGTAAATTGACAGTAGGTTTTATTGAATGGACAGCTGATTTCTGTGTTTTTCAATCCCAAGAAAGTGCCAGTCTGATATACTATTGTTTATCAGATGCTTATATTATTTGCAACGGTGAATACTGTCCGGTTACGAACGAATGCTGTTCAGTAATTGCTTATCGCTGAGAATACAACATCAGCTATTGCCTTTTTAACCGGTGAAGAACCGATACCAATTTGTCCACATCCGCACAGGTATTATAAAAAGCGAGAGAAGGTCTGACAGTACTCTCAACACCGAAACGTCGAAGGATCGGTTGTGCGCAATGATGTCCTGTTCTGACGGCAATTCCTTCTTCATTCAGAGCCTTACCAACGTCATCATTGCTATAACCTTGCAGTATAAATGAAAGCACACTGGCTTTATCCCGCGCAGTGCCAATAAATTTTAGTCCGGGTACTTCCTGCATGAGACCGGTCGCGTAGATTAATAAATAATGTTCATACTGGCTGATATTGTCTATGCCCAGTTTATTTACATAATCCAGGGCTGCTCCCAAACCGACCGCATCCGCAATATTACCCGTTCCTGCTTCAAACCGTCCGGGTGCATCATGAAATAGCGTACGCTCAAACGTAACATCCCTGATCATGTTTCCACCACCCTGCCAGGGTTGCATTTGATTTAACAAGTCTTCCTTCCCATATACTACACCGATACCCGTAGGTCCGAAAATCTTATGTCCGGAAAAAACAAAAAAATCCGGATTTAGCGACTGAAGGTCCACGCGCATGTGTGAGACTGATTGAGCACCATCCAGTAATACTTTTGCGCCCGCATTGTGTGCCATCTCTATCATTTGTTTGGCAGGCGTTATAGTTCCCAATGCATTTGAAACCTGTGTAAATGAAACCAGCTTGGTATTCGGGCCCAATAATTTTTGATATTCTCCCATTAGAATCTGACCGTCATCATCCACCGGAATGACCCGGATTTTCAATCCCTTCCTTTGTGCCAGCTGCTGCCATGGAACAATATTGGCATGATGTTCCAGGTGACTGAGAATTATTTCATCGCCGGGATGCAAAAACTGATCCCCATATGATTTTGCGACGAGATTAATGGCTTCTGTTGTGCCACGTACAAAAACAATTTCATTGGCGGATCTTGCATTTAGAAAACTCCTTACTTTTTCTCTTGCTCCCTCAAAGGCATCTGTCGCACGGGCAGCGAGTTCATGTGCGGCCCGGTGTACATTTGAATTTTCATGTTCGTAAAAATAACTGATACGGTCGATGACCTGTCTGGGCTTTTGGGTTGTAGCGGCATTGTCAAGCCATATAATCTGTCTTCCGTTCACACGTTCCTGTAAAATGGGGAAATCCTTTTTTATGATATCAACTTCAAAAGCTGGTTTTACCAAACCTGGTTTTCCGGTGGGTTTAACGGAAGAATGATCTTTTGTTCTGCCAGATATGTCCAGGGGTTGCTGAAGAAAATAATAGTCTTCATTTTGAACCTGCGTCAGATTAAAAGGCAGTTGCGGGCCGGAATCAAATGATAGTATGGATTCAAGAATTGTTTTTATATCTGCCGGAAGGCGTTCTTCACCAGCATCTGATAATCTTGTCGTTATGTTCCAGGTATTTGACGGAGGGAGAAATGCCACTTCCTGCAACTGATGAGGGCACTTTACTGTCTGCGGGGAAGTGAGGATCAGGTAAAGATGTTTGAGGATCGGCAAGATCTACTTCATTGCCCTGGTGATGCGCAGAAGGAGAAATACCACTGCCCGCAACAGATTTTGGTAATTTATTTGTATCCGTATTTTGTTTATCAATCATCACTTCATCCCGGTTCCTCAGGTCAATTTCGTTGATTGGATTCAGCGCACCGGATGAAATACCTGCACCGCCTGCTGAAGGAGGAATACCAAAGCTCGCGAAATGTGTCTGAGGAATTCCAATGGGAATGGTATCGAATGATGAAATATTTCTCGGGTCAGTCGGAGATTCATTAACCGGCGCATAGTGACCAATTACCGGCAACGGACTGTAAGATTCATTTTCTCTGAACAGGCGATTAGCCAGCTCCTGCAATAATTTTTCATCCGGGAAAAACGGCTGATCAGTATTTGTATTCATGGTATTTACCGGTTTCTACATTATCCAAAACAGCAATGGCATCATCCACGAGAACAGCAAGCGAACAATACAGTGAAATCAGATACGATGCAATGGCCTTATCGTTAATACCCATGAACCGAACGGATAAACCAGGAGTTTGTTCTCCGGGTAATCCGGGTTGAAACAGGCCGACAACGCCCTGTCTGCTTTCACCTGTACGTAGTAAAATGATTTTAGATTTGCCGTTTTCTACTTTCACTTTGTCCGAAGGTATCAGCGGAATTCCTCTCCACGTAATGAATTGAGAACCGAATAAAGAGATTGTGGGCGGCGGTACTCCGCGACGGGTGCATTCTCTTCCGAATGCCGCTACGGCTGCCGGATGTAAAAGAAAAAAGCCGGGTTCTTTCCATACCTTATTCAGCAACTCGTCCAGGTCATCCGGTGTTGGTGCACCTGTGCGTGTGCTGATTATCTGGGAGGCTGCCACACTATTAAGAAGTCCGTATTCTTTATTATTGATCAATTCACTTTCCTGTCTTTCTTTTACGGTTTCAATTGCCAGACGCAATTGCTCACTGATCTGGTTATATGGTTTACTATATAAGTCCGATACACGGGTATGAACATCGATAATGGTTTGCACCGCCGCCAGATTGTACTCCCTGGGTTTTTCAATATAATCAACAAAGGTTTGCGGTAATGTACGTTCATCACGTGAAGAACAATCTACTTCGATAGCCGTTGCATCTTTTACTTTATTCAGACGATAAACACCGGATTCAACGGGTACCCAGTTTAATAATCTTGTCAGCCAGCGGGGACTGATGGTTACCATTTGCGGAACCGTACGGGTTGCAATGGCCAGCTGCCTGGCTGCTACGTCTCCGAGAGCCGTTTGTTGAGTTTTATTCTGGTCTGCCATATAGATGCTGTTTATTTTAAAAATCGTTTGTTGGAATCAGTACTTTTGTCAATGTCAAATACGCTATGATTGGGAAACAAAATTAAATTTATTATCCGGTATCCTTTTCCTTTATTTTCCTGCTTCCGGTTCTCCAGGGAAAGGTTTGCTGCCTGCTTAAATATAGGGACTCTATATAAATCTACCAAAACGGTAGACTAATTTTATTGAAGACGATATGTCCAATTTCCTTTTTCTGATTGTTATATAATGATATACTCATTTTTAACGAAACGGGTTTTCAGCACAATCATTAACTTTAAAAAAAGGATCATGGAAGAATTTGTATTGCTTTTCCGACTCGACATTCTGACAAAGGAAAAACAACCTTCACCGGAATTGTTGCAGGAATATATGAAACAATATCAGGACTGGATTGGAGGCATTGCTGCACAAAATAAATTCGTCGGCGGAAAAGGCTTGTCAACAGAAGGCAGGGTTCTGAAATACAATAATGTTATCACAGACGGACCTTTTGCAGAAATCAAGGAGTCCATTGCAGGTTACACGATCATTCGGGCATCAGACTTTGACGACGCGGTAAAAATGGCCAGCGGTTGTCCCATTTTAAAAGGAGAAGGGAATAGCGTTGAAGTAAGAAGAGTACAGAATCCCAAGTGACGGACGCTTATTAACTTCGGGGAGAATGAAGAACGGAGGCAGTTATACCGCACTTATTCAGAATGGAATACAGGAAAATTGTTGCTGTACTTTCCAAACGTTTCGGTTTTGAGCAAATAGAAATTGCTGAAGATATTGCCAGCGATACATTTCTGACAGCCACACAAACCTGGGGGATGAACGGCCTGCCTGAAAATCCGGTCGCCTGGCTTTATAGTGTGGCGAAGAACAAAGCAAGAAATCATTTGCAACGGAATACCGTTTTTGAACATAAAATCGCTCCCGAATTAAAAAGTAATGCGGCCTCCTCATTGGAACCAGATATAGATTTATCACCGAAAAATATTATCGACAGCCAGCTGCAAATGATGTTTGCGATTTGTCATCCTTCCATTTCCCCGGAAGCACAAATTGGGTTATCACTGCGTATTCTATGCGGTTTTGGAATCGAAGAAATCGCAGATGCCTTTCTTACAAACAAGGAAACGATCAATAAACGTTTGTTCCGCGCGAAGGAAAAATTACGGGCAGAAAAAATGGATATCAGCCTGCCTGCCGCTTCGGACATGGAATCGCGGTTGGAAACAGTGTTGGCAACGATTTATTTATTATTCAACGAAGGGTATTATTCTGTCAGTCAAAATAAAACACTTCAGAAAGAATTATGTTTTGAGGCTATGCGATTGTGTAAAATGCTGGTGGAAAACGAAGCGACCAATACAACTTCTGCGAACGCCCTTCTTTCACTGATGTGTTTCCATGCTTCCCGGTTTGAAGCCCGGTTTACCAAAAGTGGCGAAACGGTTTTATATGATGAGCAGGATACCGGTTTATGGAACCCCGAACTGATCAGCCAGGGAGGATATTATTTGAATCGATCTGCAAACGGGGACAGGATTTCACAATACCATCTCGAAGCAGGTATTGCTTATTGGAGTACACAAAAAGCGGATACAAAAGAAAAATGGGAAAATGTTTTACAGCTCTACAATCGGTTACTGCAAATTCAATATTCGCCCATCGCGGCGCTCAACAGAACGTATGCATTATCAAAAGTGAATGGTAAAGAAGAAGCGATTATCGAAGCTGAAAAGTTAAATCTCGTTGAAAATCCGTTTTATTTTGGCCTGCTGGGAGAATTATGGATGGATATTAACAACAAAAAATCAGCTGAGAATTTTCAAAAAGCACTTGTCCTGGCAAAAACTGAAACCGCCCGGCTCGCTATTCAGGCCAAATTAGCCAGAATATGATATGATTTTTGTCATGTTTGGTTACAAAATTGCCTGTCACACGTACTAATATGTATATGTCAGGTATGAAAAACGTTATCCTCATTCCGATTTTGGTGATTATACTGCTTATAGCGGCTATTTCCTGCAAAAAGGATAATAATGCTGCTACAAATCCCCCTGTCGTACCGCCCCAGTTATCAATTAGTTATGGAGATTCTATTTTCTATCTGAATCCCCAGGCAACAGATTACGTCATAAGCCCTGTAAAAGTACAGTCAGGACAATACCTTGGGTTTCCCGACGGAATCGATATTGACACAAAAACAGGTGAAATCAATATTTCAAAAAGTGAAACGGGCCTTCGTTACCGGATAACATTCATACCAGATGGGACGATCGATTCTATAAGTACGGAAATTGTCATTTCAGGAATTAATTACCTGGATGGCTTTTATAAATTGACAACAGCAGATTCAGTGTTAAAACCACTTTATAATGCAGGGTTCAATAACCCGATACCCGGCGTAAATAACGGGACCATTTTCGATGATGGTTCCAGCTGTAACACTGCCGGTTGCAATGTAAACACGGTGGTGGGTACAATTAATCTGGCACAAACAGTCCGCAATGGCGTTTTCGGAACAACACCTTCAAATAATGACCGTCATGAATTTGAACTGAATTATCGCATCAATGATAAAAGTGTTAAATCACTCAATACGCTGAAGGTCAAACTTTATTATTTCGATTCAATAAATGATGTTACGCAGGAAGCTTATGATATTATCAATTCCAGAATCGGTGCTATTTTAGGAGTAGAACCCAAACCAACTCCTTTCCAACGTATGACCTCAGTCAACAGTATTACAAACCAAACCGTGCTTCTGGGGCAACAAGTTCCAAAGCCGCGTCCGCCCTGTATTTTTATTCTGGGCAGATAATTCAGAATCATGGTTACCGGTATGATTTTGTAATTTACTTCATTCGAAGAAATCAAATACATCCGGATGCGTCGTTACAGTCCTTTGATTGTTTTATTTCTGCTCATTTCATTCTCACCGTTTAGCCAGAAAAATAAGTCACAAACAAACTATAGACAGTTATATCTTCAGGCTGAAAAATTATATTCATCGGCAAACGCAACAGATGAATCCGACCATACCGCTTTTCTCAAATATCTGCAGGTCATTAATATACTGAATACAGAAAAGAAATACATAGATACACTGGTCGACAGCTATCTCAAATGTGGAATTTTACAAATGTCAGGGAATGAACCTGCAACCGCTCTAAACTATTTCTCCGAAGCCATTGAAGTAATAAAAAACAGCCAATTATCAGATTCGTTGTTATTCAAACCCTATTTATATGCGGGCACGATCTATTATGGCCAGAACGACCTGGATAGTGCCGGATATTATTATAGAAAGGCAGAATTGGTCAATAGCCGTTATACGGGCTTGAGTGAGTCGGAGAGGCTGTTTAACAAATTTGGAGCGCTTTATTATGAGACGGGTGATTATAATAAGAGTATCAGTTATTTCGAAAAAGCGCTTTCCGTTGTCGAATCAAAATCTCCGGTAAATTTTTTCTTTGTCACCAATTATAAAAACAATATCGCCACTGCATTGATGAAATTAGGCAAGAATAAGGAAGCACTCGAAATTTTCAACGATCTGATGAAATATCAAAAACCGGCAGATGAATTATTATATAATGTGGCCAATACCTATTTCGAAAACGAAAATTATGAAAAAGCCCTCTACTTTTTAAGGAGAATCCGGAATTTGGATCTGGAAAAATTCATTTCATTCACAAAAATATTTATTAGAATAAAGCGGTATGACTCTGCTGCGTTTTACCTGAGTAAAGCAAAGAATTTATATCAGGAAAGGAAAAATAGTATCCCTGTTGTGACAAAAGGAATCATTTTAAAATATTCCGGGGACCTCCAATCTGTATCCGGAAAATATATCGAAGCGCTGAAAGATTACCAGTCTGCTATTATGAGTCTGGATCCTTCTTTTCATGATACAAGCATTGCCGGCAATCCGACATCCTTTTCCGGACTTCAGAACTTCATTTTCCTTTTTGAGACCCTGGTTTCCAAGGCATCGTTGCTCAGCATGTTAACAGATTCACAGCAGGGAAGCCGAAATCTTATATTATCCATACAAGCCTATGGTTCGGCTTTATCGCTGGCCAGGCATATCGAAAAGACTTATTTTTCCGATGATGCCCGGTTGTTTCTGAAGACAAGAGTGAATCCTGCAACCCGCAATGCTGTGGATGTCGCAATCCGGTTATATGAAAAGACAAAAGAGCCAAAATACATAGATGTGGCATTCGGTTTCGTCGAAAATAATAAATCAACGGTTTTACAAACTGGACTAAAAAATCTTGAACTTTCGTCCTTACCGGGATTGCCGGCGAATCTTGTTTCAGAGGAGAAAAAATTAAAAACCCTTCTGGCCAGGCTTTCTATACAGGCTTCATTATTGAAGGATAGTATATCGCAGGCCGCACTGCAGTTAAAAATTCATGACACAGAAATCAAACTATCCGGTATTCAGGATAAGTTGGATGGATACCCGCTATATCATGATTTAAAATATTATAATTCGAGTATTAATCTGGACAGCCTAAAGACAAGACTGGAAGGGAATGATGAAGCCGTTCTATCCTATTATTATACGGCCACCAGCCTCATCTGCTTTTATATAACGGAAGAGGCTACCGGTTTTTCCAGGATTCCTTTGAACGATACGTTATTTTCGACGATCTATTATTTGAGGAAGGAATTAGAATCTCCACAAGCATCCGGCAGGAAGAATTTACTGGTTGCAGGTTCGTCTTTATTTCATGAACTTATCGCACCTGTGTTTGAACACATAAAAGACAAGCGAAGGCTTGTCATCATTCCGTTTAATGAAATAAGTTTTGTGCCATTTGAAATGCTGGTAAATACTACAGACGAATCCCTGTTGGTCAAAAAATTTGCCATTTCCTATAATTACACTGCTGGTTTTCTGATTAACAATAAAGCCGTGATCGTTCCAAATTATCGTGTGCTGGCTATGGCACCATTTTCCGGAGGAGGAAATGAGGAACTTACACTTCCGTTACTGCCTTCGTCTGTTGCGGAAATAAGCGATCTGCCGGGGAAAAAATTGTCAGGCTCACAGGCTGTTAAAAGTGAATTCATATCGTTATCCGGTCAATATCCGGTGATACATCTCGCCACCCATGCTATAGCCAATGACTCCAATTTGCTTGGATCATATATTGAATTTTATGGTTTAAAGAAAGATGCGGACACTACCCATCGCTTATACGAACAGGAGATTTATACACTGGATTTAAAATCAGCCAGACTCGTAATTCTCAGCGCCTGTGAAACAGGGAATGGTTTGCTGGTGAATGGGGAAGGAATCATAAGCTTATCTCGGGCTTTTTCATATGCGGGTTGTAAAAGTGTTGTTACTTCATTGTGGAAAGCCGACGAAATATCGACATCTTTTATCAGTAAACGCCTTCATCATTATTTGCAGAAGGGATTTGCCATAGACCGGGCCTTACAACAATCAAAGATCGATTACCTGGAAACGAATGAAATAGAAGACCGCTATAAAAACCCTGCGTATTGGGCCCACCTTGTTTTAATTGGCGACTACCGGCCTGTCGTGAAACCCGGATATAACCGGGCAACATTTTGGGTTGTTATCGCGGTCACTGCCTTGATTGTTTTTTTTGCAATTAAAAAAAAGAACCAGGCATAGAGCATGCCCGGTTTCAGTACAGCAGCTTATTGATGAAGGGTCACAAGAGCTACATGTACATCCTCTTTTCCACTGATAACTACATTGTTAATGGTTGCATCAAGATAATTGTTGGCGGTTGCATGGTAGACCAGTGTATAACTACCTGGTTTCAAACCGAGAAATTTGAACTCTCCGGAATCTTCAGGTTTGGCAGTCAATGTGTCCGTTCCATTAATAGCCATTACAATAGCAGCAGCATTTCCGGGAAGTACAATTCCCTCAATTCCACCTGATTTTTCCTTGCTGAATACTTTACAATTTGGTTTTAATTCCAAATCGTTACCATTTAATCTGATCGAACTGCCGGCATCGAAATCAATCCAGAAATTTGTTAAACCACCAGAGTTAATCGCAACGGCTGATTCGTCGATTTTCAAAACAATAATATTGTCATTGTTATGTATGGTCAATGGGGCACTGACGCCATTTATTTCGACGCTGTTACTATTACCCAGTGTAATCCTGACCTTCCTTAATGCCCGGGTAACATCGAAAGAAGCGGAACCAAATAGTGTATCCAGACCATTTCTAAAACGAAGAATATCATAAATGCCCGGATGAATAGGCACTGACATCCAACCTCCGGATGTTTCTCCATGGTGATCACTGTCATCAACACCCTGCTGATGTTCTGATTCTTGCTGCTGTTCTGAATCATCCTCCACTTTGATTTCAACTTTGGCAATATCCAGTAAAACTTTATCAAAATTTAGAGAGGGGTCGTCAGTAAGGAAAATATTCACGGATGATCTACCCGCATTGTTTCCGTGACCCTGATCTTCCTTCTGACAGGCAAAAGAAAATAAACTGATAAATAAGACGGTTAATGTGAATGCCTTTGGCTGTAGCGTTTTCATGATTTGTTCTTTTAACGTGAAAAATGGTTTACTGCACTTTAATCCTGCGCTTGTATGAATGGGTCAAAACTGGGAGAGGCGATGTAACCGCTTAGACTAAAAAAAATGAGAAATAGATTGGAGGGAGTTGTTTTGCGTGGGTTCCCTGGTCTTAATGGAGACTTTTCACTTTAAGAACGAACCATTTACTCAACTTACTGTTGTATGGATGGCTGGGGTCAGCCTGTATCTTTTCCAGAATGGGCAGGGCCTTTTCCGGTTCCCTGTTCCTGAGATAACTCATGGCCAGATAATATTCCGCATCGTCTTCAAAATAATCTGTTTTAGAGTCAGTATTTTTTTGAATCAGTTCCTGAAGTGTCTTAATTGCTTTTCCCGGCTGATTATTTTCAAGAAACGCAATTCCTGCTAAAATATATTCTTCGGGTTTTGGAGCATTCAGAGAATTGAATTCCAGAATGACTGAATCCATTTTTCCCATCCTATATTTTTCTTCTAACCGGGAATTACGTTCTCCCCTCATTTCGTGAATAGCATAGGGTTGATAATTTTCACTAAATAGCTTTTCCGGTGAAGTTGTATAGTATTGATATAAGGCAGAAAGCCCTACCAGCACAATTAGTACAGCGGCAACACGAAGGCTGGTCTGCACAAACATTTTTATTACACGCGCCCTCGCTGGTTTATTCGACTTCATCTCCAGCATCATTTCCGAATGAATATCGCTGATTTTGGATTTTAGTCCGTAACGCCGTGCAGCCTCCCTGGCAAACTGAAGGTTTTCGAGTTCGTCCCGGAGAGACGGATCGTTCGCCAGATTTATTTTAAGCTTTTCCAATTCCTCTCCCTCCAGCTCACCATCCAGATATTGAACCAGTAATTCAGTATGGGTAGAATTTTCATTCATAATAATGCAGATTTAAGGTTTTTTACGAGGTCAGGTTCTGCCATCATCATTTGTTCCAGCTGTTTAAGGCATTTATATTTTTTATTTCTGACCACCTGCTCATTTTCATAGTTCAGGGTTTGCAAAATTTCTCTTATGGCCAGGTTTTCAAAATAAAATGCCAGTAATATCTTTTTACAGGTTTCGCCCAATTTATCTACAACCTTCATCAACTGCATTTTCGTTTCCCTGTCTGCTATTAAAAGACTCACATCCGGATCGGATTTGTCCTTTCCTTTTTCAAATATCTCGTCCCGCCGTTTTGATTTTCCTCTCCTGTTCAATTCATTTAGCCAGATATTTCGTGTAAGGGCGTATAAAAATGTGCTCACACTACTTTCGCCCCGGAATTTATCCTTCTTTAATATATCTATAAAAACAAGCACCAGTTCCTGGAAAATATCCTCCGCGTCTTCCTCAGTCCCGCTGTTTTGTTTTATATACGCAACTGTTAACCTGAACTGGCTGCGGTACAGGTACCTGATGGCTTCATCGGGATTCGCATCCGAACGCAGCGAGTGAATCAAACTTTGATCGGTGAAATCTTTTCTTTCTCCCATCAGATTCCGATAATTGGTAAGTGTTGATAACAGTTTTGTAACCGGGGAAAGCCTTTTTATCAAAGGCTTTAGTCAAATATATTTGAAATCCGGCCATAATAGATGGCCGGATTCCGGATGATGAGTCTAAAAGATATATGGGGAGGAGCGCCTATTTTTTAGCGATCGAAGTTTTGACGTTCAGGAGGAACCATTCGCTGACATTGCTGTTATAAGGATTTTCAGAATCGGCATTTATTCTTTCAAATATGGGCATCGCTTTTAGCGGTTCATGGTTGCCGAGATAACTCATGGCCAGGTAATATTCGGCATCCTGTTCAAAAAAATCTGTTTTGGAGTTTTCATTTTTTTGAATCATTGCCTTAAAGGTTTCTATTGCTTTTTCAGGCTGGTTTTTTTCCAGGAAAGCGATACCAGCCAGCAGGTATTCTTCCGGTTGCGGCGCATTTAAGGAATTAAATTCCCAGATGACCGAGTCCATTTTACCTGTTATATATGCCTCTCTAATAGCCGAGCTATTAGAAGATCCCCTCATAGTATGTAATTCATAGGGATGGAAATTCCTACTGAATAATTTTTCTGGCGTAACAGTGATATATAGATATAATGCGAATAAACACAGGATCATCGAAAATCCAAATGCAATTCGAAGGCTCAAAATGGCATAGTGCCTGCTTTTTTCCAGGGCTGCCTGCAATTCGGTAGGGGTTGAAATCTTATTCATAAACACGGATTTAGGGTAAAAACAAAAGTTTTGTCGGTTTTTCCAGGACTATGAATTCTTTTATTAGTAACCGGTCATAGAGGTTTTGTAACCGTCACAAACAACCAATCATAACTATTTAATATTCAACATATTATGTCCTGCATTAAACAAAAAGTGGAAAAACCAGGTCCTGAACAGCTGTTCTGATTCCAATCGGCCTGCTTTAAACCGGTTGAAAATGCCGGTCCAATTCGTTGAGAAATCCTTCGTCACGCATCCCGGATCTATTGAACATAATGGCAGTAGTCATATTATTATCCGGATAAAACCTCATTTCGCAATAATAGCCTCCACCGGCTCCGGCATGAGCGAAATAATGAATTTCATTTAATTTTCCCGTGAACCAACCCAGTGTCATATCAATTTCATTGCCGTTATTGGTTTTTTGCTTTGTAAATAAGACATCCTTCCATGTATCTGATAGTAAAACAGAATGAGGTCTGGACAATTCGTAAATGAACTTTGTTAATGAATAAGCATTGGCGATGAGTCCACCATATGCTCTTCCGCTTATATAATATTTATTGAATTTTATCCATGCCGGATTACCTGATCTGGTGGTGAACTTTTTCCTGTCAATCAGAAAACCGAGAATCAGATTAATAAAAGAAAGTTTTTTCTGATAACCCCTCGCATAATGAATTTCGTCTGGTATGATAAAATCCATCGGACGTCCTTCCAAACCGATTTTGGCAAATATATTTTTCCTGATATAATCACAGTACGACAGGCCTGAAACTTTTTCTATGATTTGACCAAGCGGCAGATAATTTAAGTTGCTATAGATGAATTTTTCTCCCGGTTCGCTCTTCAACCGGTTATGTTTTTTCAAAATATTTCTGATGAATTCGTTTGAATCAAATTCATTTTCTTCTGACTGAAGATGGACCCATCGCAGAGGAATCGGATTGGATAATCCGGAAGTATGCGAGAGCAAGTGATATATTTTTATTTCTTTATGAAAAGGCAACCCATCCAGATAAACGGAAGCGTTATCGGTTAATTTTATTTTACCTGCTTCTGCCAGTTGCATAATAGCGAGAGAAGTGAAGGTTTTCGTAACAGAACACGCATTAAAAAATGAATTTTTATCAATGGCTCTATTGGATTCAAATTCAGCGACACCGAGGTTTTGGTGATATAAGGTGATCCGGTCTTTCAGTACAATGTACTGCAAACCAGGTGTTTTACCGGTTTCAACCAGTTTCTTCAGGGACGCAGTTACCTGGGGATAATTCTCCATCTGATCAGATTAACGAAATGCGTTTGAAACAAGGACTGGATTTCGTCTCAGAAGAGCTTTAGCAACCGCCTTCGGTGGGCATCAGATTTTCCAATTGAGTAATATTTGCAAAATTAGGGGAACTATTTACTTGAGGGTTATACATATCTTTAGCTCTAACCACTAAAAATCAACACATGAGACAACTTATCCTTACTGTTGCCTTTCTTATCATCGTATTCACGGGGTTTTCACAGGAAGAAAAGAATGGAATTATTTACATTAAACACCCCTACATTCAGCTCGTAGACAAAGCTAATAAAGCATATCTGGATAATGATATGGCGGCGGCAAAACAAATTTTTTCCGATACGGCAAAATTCTGGGCTTCGGGAATGCCGAAACAGATCCCAATCGCTGATGCATTAAAAATGTGGAGTGGTGACTTTACTTATTACGACAGTATTCGGATCAAAACAGTTGGTTATCCCGACTATCTGAATTATATCGACGGAAATCAGAAAGTTGTTCAGTCATGGGGAACCTGGTTTGGAAAAGCAAAAAAGACCGGGAATACTCTCAGGGTGGATTTCGTTCAGTTCGACACTTTTAATAATGACGGTAAAATAGTTTTTGAAACACTTTACGGTGATTTTTCTCAAATGGGAAAGAATTGATCCTTTCATAAAATCAGGAACGGCCCCTGCAGATTTCATATTTGCAGGGGCCGTTTCATTGAAATTTAATAAGATAGCGATGATCTGTTCCTAAAAAGGAAGATCATCATCATTATTGACATTTTCCGGGCCCATATTGCTCAACACTTTTTCGGGACCTGATGTAGCCGCAACACCTGTAGCTTCAATTTTCCAGGCTTTTACATCAGTATACCAGCGGCCATTAAATTCACGACTTTCAACATCAAAGTCAATTTTCAATAAACTGCCTGGCTGAAGGCTGGCAGTTTCAATTTTGTCTCCCCAAACTGAAATGCAGACTTTCTTTGGATAAGTTGCTTCTGTTTCTACGATAATATCCTGTTTCTTCCACTGTCCGTTTTTTCCGGTACCTGATTGAAGAGGGAGAAGTTGTACGAGTCTGGCAGTAAGTTGCATAATCAATGTGTTAAACAGCCCCGAAATTAATAAAAATAACCGGCCGTCCGGTCCAATAGATACTAACAATGAATGGCATTTTATACGCCCAACTTCCGGGACCCCCGATAAAAGTTATTCACAGAAGGCCAATAAAGTGCTGATAATCAGAAGCAAATTTTTTAGAATACCCATTTCTTTAACATATAAAATCCAATATTTTATCCGTTATATCGTTTATTAATGGCATTATTTATGCTTTAAAAAGCAAAACCAATCTTTTAAAACCAAATAAATCCATCTTAATGAAGAAGATCTTATTATCCATCTACACTGCTGTGTTACATCAGCAGATGATTTTTTTGAAGAAAATTCTGAATGTGGTTGAACCTTAGATAAGGTTTATTAATTTCTTTATAGAGCTGCCGGATTATATCCGGCAGCTTTTTTTGTCTGAAACGGGATCTGTAATTTTCATAGTCTTCTGAAAATGTAAATTCTGACCATCGGCAATGGTGAATGATCAGCCCGAAGAATGGGCTGGAATATTTTCTTTTTCCTGAATAGACATATCACCTTTTTCTTCTTCAACTTCTTTTATCGTTACGGCGTATTTTGCCGGTTTAATCGGATCACCATAGAGCATGGCATAGGACATAGTGAATTCGGCGCCGAAATATAATATCACTGAGGAATAATAAATCCATAACAGCAGCACGACCAAAGAGCCGGCGGTACCGTATGTAGAGCCCACACTACTCTTGGATATATAAAATGAAATCGCAAATTTTCCCAATAAAAATAACAGGGTAGTGGCCAACGCACCTATCCAAACATCTTTCCATTTGATTTTGGCATCGGGCAGTACTTTGAAGATGACGGCAAAAATAAAACCGGAGATGCCGATACTTATCAGGAGATTGATGATGTAAAGCAAAATAGTGGAAATACCCGAGAACAGTGTTTTCAGATGATTCCCAAAAGCTTCCACCAGGGCCGAAATAGCCAGTGAAACGAGTAATAAAAACCCCAGCCCGATAATGACGGAAAATGATAATAAACGGTTTTTTAAAAAAGCCACCCATCCCTTTTTGGGCTTTGGTTTCAGACCCCAGATTGTATTGATTGAATCCTGAATTTCAGAAAAGATGCCTGTAGCGCCGATGAATAGAAAGATGATGCCTATAACAGTTGCCAAAGTGCTCTTACCGCTAATCGCTGCATGTTTGATAATATCCTGTAACTGCAGGGCTGTATCGCGTCCTAAAAACCCTTCCAACTGGCCATATATTTTGCCCTCGATGGCTTCGCGTCCGAAAAAAAAGCTGCTCGTGGTAATAATAATCAGGATAAGCGGACCCATGGAAAACACCATGGTGTAGGCCAGGGACCCACTTAATTTCAGCACTTTATCGTCTGAAAAACCCTTGAAGGAATTTCTGAAAATCTGGCCCAGATCACTAAAAAAATGTTTGATAGGCATCCCATCAGGAGATACAAAATTCATTCCCGGGAGAGTCTAAAGGAATTTGCCGCGAATCCTGAGAAATGATATAAGGGAAAACGAATCCGTTTTGAGACAAGTTTTATGGCCGCGGAAGTGTAATAGAGTTTAAATTAGAGAACGGAATGAAACAAAACAACCTCAGAATGCAAGGCACCCGTAAATTTATCCCGAAAGTTTTCATAGTCATATGGCTGTTCCTGTCTCAGCAGGGATTTACACAAATTTCAAAACTTAGTCCCGATCAGGAACTCGCTCATAGCATTTTTAAAGAACTGATAGAGATCAATACAACGCACTCAACGGGCGACTGCACGCCGGCCGCTGAGGCCATGGCAAAACGTTTAAGAGAAGGTGGGTTTGATGAAAAAGATATAGTTATTATTGGCCCTTTTGCGCGCAACCAAAATATGATTGCCCGATTACATGGTTCAGGGAAACAACCACCCATACTCTTCCTGGCTCACCTGGATGTGGTAGAGGCAAAACCGGAAGATTGGTCCTACAACCCGTTCAAACTAACAGAAACCAACGGCTATTTTTACGGACGGGGCAGCCTGGATGTGAAAAGTGGCGCCGCCATTCTGGTCGCAAATTTTATCCGTTTAAAAAAAGCCGGCTTTATTCCGGACCGCGATCTGATTCTGGCACTGACGGCCGGTGAAGAAAGCGCAGATGATTATGATGGCGTGGAATGGCTCGTGCAGAAACATCGACCGTTGATTGATGCATCATTTTGTGTAAATATGGATGCGGGCGAACCGCAAAGAAAGGGAGGTAAAAGAATTCTCCGTCCGGTGCAGGTCAGTGAGAAAGGTAATTTTTATCTGACACTGGAAGTGAAAAATCCGGGTGGTCATAGTTCACAGCCCACCAAAAATAATGCGATCTACCGGCTGGCTGACGGACTTGTTCGTATGCAGGGTTTTGATTTTCCTGTCCAGTTCAGTGATGTAACGAAGTCTTATTTTACTACGATGTCGTCGCTGGAGACCGGACAACTTGAAGCAGATATGAAAGCCGTTGCGCAGAATAATCCGGATACATCGGTAATCAACCGCCTCGCCACGTTTCCTTATTATAATGCGCTGATGCGCTCCACTTGTATTACAACGGTAGTCGACGCCGGTAATTCAGTCAACGCATTACCTCAATCAGCAAAAGCTACTGTCAACTGCCGCTTGTTACCGGGTGTAACGCAGGAGGAAGCGGAAAAAACGGTTGTGCAGGTTCTCAATGATACGGGTATTCACGTTTCAGTCAGGATGGTATTAAAGAGTGGTCCGGCCTCTCCAGTCAGTGAGGAGATCATTGGTAAAGTGGAAACGGTAACTAAAAAAATGTGGCCCGGCATCCCGGTCCTGCCTGTGATGGGTGTTGGTGCGTCAGACGGAAAATATCTGCGCGCAGCTGGTATGCCTACTTATGGCATATCGGGTGTCTTTCTCGATGTGGACGATTTTCGCATGCATGCAAGAGATGAAAGAATACGGGTGGATGATTTCTATGAAGGACTTGAATACAATTATGAGATCATCAAAGCTTTTTCCAAATAAATCCTTATCATATTCCCCATTAAAAACCGTGTCCCTCATCCGGGATCCGCTATTTTATCGAGCATTTTCTCAATGAAATCTTTTTCTTTTTGCAAGGTCGTTTGCTTTTGGGCTTTTAAAAGGTATTGCCTGGCAAGTTTATCATTACCCTCCAGCTGTTGGAATTTTCCAATGGCCATGTTCAAAATATAATACTGGTTTAAAAACGGATGTCCCTGCAACTCATTCAATATTTTTAATGCACCCTGTTTGTCCCCTGCATAATATTTGGCAATGGCATAATTCAGTTCAACAAAAGGATTGGGATAAATTTGTAACAGGCGGGCGTATAGTCCGACAATCGTTCGCCAGTCCGTTTGTTCAAAACTGGGAGCTATACAATGTAAATAGGCAATAGCCGCTTCCAAATGATAGGTAGATACCGTCTCACCCTGCGAACGGGTAAAGAATTCGTGGGCAAGTTGGATGAGATCCTGATTCCAAATCGACCTGTCCTGGTTTTCGAGATCCAGAAGTTCTCCCGAATCGGAAAGTCTTGATTTAAATCTCGCGCTGTTAAATAACATCAAAGCGTGAAGCGCCGAGGTTTCTTTATTGCTCAGCGAACTGTCTAATAAGGCTTTGTTCAATAACAAGCGCTTCCTCACAAAGATCCTCCCTTAAAATTTCTTTCCCCGCCGATGACTTATATCCTTCATTAAATGTCAGGTAAATGATTTTGTGAACGATGGATAACCTTTGTTTAAGAGCATTTGGATGTGGTTCTTCCAGCAGGATCTTTTCATCTCTGATCTTTTGCCTTGCTCTTAAAAGAAGCTTGTCCACTCCGTCTATTGTCATACCTAAATTTTTGGCAATAGACTCAACTCTTAGGTTTACAACATATTTCAGAGTAATCACAACCTGCGTCTTGGGGGCAAGATCCGGATGAGCACAGGCAAATAGTAATTTCAATTGCTGGTCATCAAACGCGGACTCACTGAAACGGACCTCAATCGCTGCCTGATCTTGTTTTTCGGTAAGCGGTTCCAGGCGTTTATCTTTCTTTATTTTATTCAGCGCCTTGTTTCTGCAGACTTTGTATAACCATCCGGCGCTGTTTGCGGGAATACCCTGCAGCCTCCAATCGATCAGGGCAGCCGAAAATGCATCCTGCACGATATCCTCAGCAGTTTCAGGATCAATATCACGGGAAGCGTACATTAAAGATGCAACCAGTTTTCCAAAATGTTGCTTATACAAGTTGATCTGCTTCCTGCTGTACTTTATCCATCCCGCATGAATCTGTTTATAGAAAGGGTAGAAAATCTATTCAGGGTTTTTGAAAATAAAGGGTTGAATGGGTCTCACTTCTCTGATAGCAAATCCCTCCATAACCATCGGACAACTTTGTGCAATGGCTGTAGCCTGTTCCAGATTTTCTGCCAGAATAATATCATATCCGCTGATACCTTCCTTTGCTTCGATAAACGGACCATCGGACAGCACTTCGTTTTGAGTTACATATCTGCCCTTGATCGCCAGGGGTTCTCCTCCAATATAATTTCCAGATTCGATGAGGGATTTGATCCAGTCAGTCATATCGGGTCCTTCAGCAAAACGGTCTTCCGTTTTAAGACGACCGATTCTTTTCAGATCCTCTCTTACGATCAGCATAAATCTTTCCATGTCATTAATGTTTTATAAAAAGACAATCTCAGATCAAAAATCCGGACAGCTTTTGTATTTAGTTAGATTTAAAATTAAAATTAAGAAATCCACTTCCATTCTTCCAGACTTCCAGTCTTCCACACTAATGAAAGTTCCTTCCTTTATGAAAAACATCCTCTTGCGCATGGGCGGGAATGGAGGTCTCATCAGCCCGGGCCAGCGTTAGTATGGGTAGTTCATCGTCAGCAACTTCTGTGAGACGACGCAGCAATCTGGTCATGTCGAAACATCGCTGCACGATCACATGGATCACTTCACCTTCTACCTGGAGTTTGCCTTCCACCATCAGTAAACGTGACTGAAGGATCTCTTTCCTGAATTGATCGAACAGGTTTTCAAAGACCACCAGGTTGGCACAACCCGTCTCATCTTCGATTGTAATAAAACAAATGCCGGCTGCAGTACCGGGTCTTTGCCTGACCAATACCAGTCCTGCCACTTTTACCAGGTCTCCGTTCCGATGTGTTTTTAAATCCTCAGTCCTCAGATATGTGTAGCTGCTCAAGTTTTTCACGCACAAATTGAACAGGGTGCGCTTTTAAAGATAGAGACATGGCAGCATAATCATGTACAACATGTTCTGATTTTCGCATGAGCGGCAACGATATATTTTCCTCCGACGATGGATCGGATATCTTTCCTGCAAATAATCCAACAGGCTGGTCATTACCTGTGGAAATTTCCCATAAAGCCTTTCGCCTGTCCAGTCCCATGGAATTGAAAGCATCTGCATCAGCTAATTTTTCCAATACGGATTGCGAAATACCCGCATTGCGCATATCTATGATGTTGGAATACATTTTTATTCTGGCAGAAATCAATAACTGCATATCTTCTGCACGTAATCCTTTTACCTGACGGAAACCAAGTCTTAATACATGGCAGGATCCGGATTTTTCTTCCAGTGTATTATCCCATTCAGAATGATTCACATCTACCGGACGAACTTCCACTCCATGTTTTCTTGCATCGATCACAATTTGGGCAGGTTGATAAAATCCCATGGGCATACTATTCAATAAAGCGGCTGCAAAAACATCCGGATAATAATATTTGATCCAGGAAGAAACATATACCAGCAGGGCAAAACTGGCTGCATGGCTTTCGGGAAATCCATAACTCCCGAATCCTTCGAGTTGCTTGAAAACACGTTGTGCATATTCCCGCTGATAGCCCCGTTCCATCATGCCATCAATTAATTTTTTTTCAAATTTCGTAACCATGCCCTGCGCTTTGAATGTAGCCATGCTGCGACGCAGTTCATCTGCTTCACTGGGTGTAAATCCTGCCGCAACAATGGCAATCTTCATAGCCTGTTCCTGGAAAAGTGGAACACCCAACGTGCGGCCAAGAATTTCTTCCAGTTCTTTGGACGGATATTCAATTTTTTCTTCTCCGTTCCGGCGGCGCAGATAAGGATGCACCATATCGCCCTGTATCGGCCCGGGTCGCACAATGGCGACTTCAATAACGAGATCATAAAAACTACGCGGCTTTAGTCTGGGTAACATGGATTGCTGGGCCCGGCTCTCAATCTGGAATACACCAATGGTATCTGCATGACAAATCATATCATAAACGGAAGGATCATCCTGGGGAATATTTGCCAATGTGAGATCGAGTCCATAATGCTGTTTCGCCAGATCAAAGGCTTTCCGGATACAGGTGAGCATACCCAATGCAAGCACATCTATTTTCAGAAACCCAATGGCATCAATATCATCTTTATTCCATTCGATGCAGGTTCGGTCCTCCATACGGGCATTCATCACCGGACAGAGATCAGATAGCTTTCCCCGCGTAATGACAAATCCACCGGTATGCTGACCCAACTGCCTTGGAAATCCCATGAGTTGCTGCGTTATCTCCAATGTTTTCCGAAGCAGTTTATCGTCCGGGTTTAGTCCCTGTTCGGTCAGTCGTTTCCCCTCGAACCATTCTTCCGTGAATTCCCAGACAGAACTCGAAATCCGGTTGATAGTATCTATGGAAAGTCCCATGGCTTTTCCTACATCCCGGATGGATCCTCTCTGACGTTCCTGTGTAACAGTCGCTACGATGGCTGCACGATCCCTTCCATATTTCTGATAGATATACTGAATCACTTCTTCACGTCTCTCATGTTCAAAATCAACATCAATATCCGGTGGTTCATTACGGGCAGAAGAAATAAAACGTTCGAAAAGCAGATCGAATTTAGAAGGATCTACAGATGTAATGCCAAGACAATAACAAATGGTAGAGTTCGCAGCAGAGCCACGGCCCTGACAAAGAATTTTCTGCTCACGGGCGTATCGAACGATATCATATACAGTAAGGAAATACGCAGCATAATTCATTTCCCGAATGAATTTCAGTTCATGAAGGATTGCATTTTTTGTTTTCTCCGTGATATGGTTTCCAAAACGTTCATCCGCACCTTTCCATACCAGCATGGTGAGTTCTTCCTGTGTTGTTCTTCCTCCCGTTGTGATCTCTTCCGGATATTCATATTTCAGCATATGGAGATTAAATTGACAGGCTTCCGCAATTTCCTGTGTATTTCGTATGGCTTCCGGATATTGATTAAAGAGCCGTTTCATTTCATCTTCTGATTTCAAATATCTTTCTGCATTCTGATGAAGACGGAATCCCGCATTCTGAATGGTACACTTTTCCCTTATACAGGTAAGGATATCCTGTAATGGGCGCCTTGAAGGTTCATGATAGTGGACATCGTTGGTCGCTACCATCGGTATGCCAAGTCTGGAAGACAATTGTGAAAGACGGAACAATTGTTTGGCATCATCACCTAAATAACGACGGGATGCGGCGAGATACAGTCTCTCGCCAAAGATGTCACGATAGACAGCTGATTGTTTTTCAAATGAAAGATCAAATTCAAATCGCCCGTTCAATATGACAGGAGGGACTACAATCAGTATTAAATCCTTAAGCTGATGATATACATCTGCTTTGTACAAATGGCATTCACCTTTTTCTGCACGAAGATTGCCGGTAGTCAGTAAACCGGATAATTGCGAATATCCGGCAACATTCATCGGATAAGCTAAAAGGCTGGGCCCATCCAGCAGATCCAGCCGGCAGGCCGGAAGAAATTGTATACCTAAGGTTCTCGCAGCTAAATGGGCACGTACGATGCCGGCCACGCTATTCCGGTCCGTTATTCCGATGGCACGATATCCATAAGCTGCAGCCTGTTCAACCAGTTCCTCCGGGTGAGAAGCTCCGCGAAGAAAACTAAAATTAGATGTGCATTGTAATTCGGTATACTTCATATACTAGGCAAAAAATCCATGAATAAACCATTTCGGTTTTTCGTTTTCCTGATAATGCCCCGAACGAAATAACCAATACCGTTGACCTTCTTCATCTTCCACAGCATAATAATCCCGATGCGGACCATCCTGTATCCACCATTCCTGTTCGATCCGTTCAGGTCCGTCTGCTTTTTTTATTTTATGCAATTTTCCCAGGTAACGAAATAACATGGGCGGATAATCGGGTATCGGTGCTGTTACTTCAATACGTTCCGGTCTCGATAAAATTTGCAGCGGCCTTGGCCTTCCGGTCATCCAGGGAGTGCCGGACGTTTCGTCGAGCGATACGGATTCTTTAAAAGATTTTTCAGGCAGATAATGTTCTGAAGGAAGAAAACGCTTGATAGGAGAGTTGCCGAAGCGGTTGGCCAACCTGTCCATCAATTCTGATAATCCCGGATCCTTCAATCCGCAAATCGTATCCCAAAGTTTTTCCTGATGCGGAGAAATTTTTTCTGCTTTCAATGCCTCGATCATAAAAAGTTCTATCCCGGGATCCGGTTCAATCGTTGAGATTTTATCTTCAAATAGTTTATAAAGATGTTTTGCATTGAGTGTAGCACGATGTGTTCCGATTTCTATTTTTTCCAGTTTCCCATCTGCGCGAAATCCCGTGAATACAGCTTTGCGGATTCCCATTCCTTCCAGTTGCATTCGCTGACAGATTGTATCAAGTAACCGCTGCAGGGCAATTTCAATTCCTGTTGCTGTAACAATAGGTTCCAGACAGGGTAATCTCTCACGCCAGGGTTCGACGGGTTGAACAGGAATGATGGCTTCTTCTTCATTTCCCAGTGCCTGATCCAGTTTCAGGATGAGTTCTTTTCCGAACCGGCGTCTCAGTGCGGAACGGGACATACTGATAAAATTCCTGATCTGATGCAAACCCAGTTTATGCAGACGATCAGCCACGTTCAATTCCAGTCGCAGGGCAGCAGGAGGTAAAGAAAGCAATGCCTCCATCTGTTTTCCACTTTCAACGATTGAGTTGGCTCCATAATGAGCAATGGCCCAGGCAGTACCGATACTATCTGCAATGGTTACCCGTACATCGTACCCCCTGTTTTTTAATTTAATGTTGAATGTCACTGATGTATTTCTTTTCTCCGCCCCAGAGATGAGCAGCGCCGGTCACATCCATGATGATGCCATCTGGCGGATCAATCGCTACAATATTTGTATATCGTATGCACCATTCGGCAATGGCTTTTAATAATTTTTCTGACAGTGCAGGATCATCGTCCAATACTTCTAATGAAGAATAGATCGCACGTGCATCAGCGACCACCATGCCTGGTTCAATACCTTTTGCAAGGGCCCATTCATTGACAGCTGTAATAACCATGCGACCATGGTCAGGAGCAGAAAGTACAAAAGGGATATCACGAAGCGCAGGCTGGCGGATGCTGAACCAGTCCGTCTTTAAATGACGGAACCATATTGTAACAAATCGTTTTGCCATCTCATCCTGTTTTTCTTTTTGGCTCCGGAATGATGGATGGGATGGGTTTGCTGATATGATTGAGACAATGGTCTGACCATTCCATCTGCCAGGAACCAGGCTTTCCATTGCGTATTTTCAGGAGTTCAACATTCCAGCGCGGATAACCCAACCCAGGTAAGGCATCGTATGTTTCAGTTGGTAAAGGGTTTATTTTCCAGCGCGAGACGGAAGCATTTGTATTCAGAATCCGGGGATTGGACCGATGAATAAAACCTGTGACCTGACTTTGCTCAACTGCCAGCTGAAATCTTCTGGAAACGGTAAAACTAAGGGATGGTATTTCAGCAACGACTGCTGCAAGCCCATGGCATTTCAGTGCTTCTTCTACGGCCCAGAGCAAATCCTTTTCTTTTTGCAGATCGATAAAGATGATTCGGGCCGGTTCTATACCAAATTGTTGAAGGGCTGGCGGAAATATCTTTCCGGAGGATCCGATCCAAATGACGGCTCCCCCTTTTTTCATAAGCGGGGAAACGAGAGCGGAGATAAAACCGGAAGTCGCTGCCGCAGATTCGGGACCAGTACTAATAAATTCATGAATTGCTGCCAATGGAAAACTTCCTTGTGGAAATGCCTGATTCATAGGTCCCAGTCCTGCATCTAAAGCTTCTCCTGCCATGGACATTCTAAGCCCTTCCAATGGAAGAATCTCCATTTTTAAACGGGTGATAATATCTGTTTTTGCTGTAATCATGGACCAGTTCTTATTACCCGTAGTCATGAAAATGAGCGGGTGATTGACTGGCAAATTACTAAATAATTTAGTATTATAGCATACTTTCCATATAATTTTAAAGAAAGTCTTTTCGAAAAATTTATAGATAAGAAAGGATGTCTTTATTATTTTTTTTCGCCTGGAAACTACTCATTTTATCCAGGAGCGTAATCAGTTGAGATTGTTCCTTCGAATTCAGATCCCCCAAAAAATCAGTAAACGATTCGGAAATCTGTTCATAACTTTTCTCTAACGTCTTCTTTCCTAAGGAAGTAAGTGTCAGGAGCATGGCCCGTTTGTCGTCCGGATCTGATTTTTCCATCAACAGTTTGCGGTCTATCAGGCGACGGATCACATCCCTTCCTGTCGAAAATTCAACCATATTCTCCTTACTCAAACTATTCTTGGTGGGTTTATCCATCCGGGATACCTGGTAAAGAAAGTTATACTCATGTTCCCGGCTGAAACCAAGCCGGCTAATGGCTGGCTTTATATATAAACCCAGATATTTCTGCAGCCTGGTAATTAGTATCGCCACCCGGGTTGCATTGCCCCTGTCTTCCTCATCCAAATACACATCTTTATTTTCTACATCTTCCTTTCTGTTAGCAAGCAGCCAGCTTGCAAAAGCATACATATCCTTTTTTGGATTTGCACTTGAAAAAACTTCCCATTTCTCAACCAGCGGAATGACGGATGATTGTTTCATATTCAAAAATAATCATTCGGGAAGATTTGACCAAATAGAACGAAAACGCTATATTTATATAAATATAGGGCAATATCGTTTTAAAATAATAAATTAAAATCATGCACTATTTGAATATTGAAAAGATGATGTGGTTTGCGATCACCATCTACTGGATCGTATCGGCAATTTTTGTAAAGAAGACAATAAAAAGACAGCCCGCACCGGAGAGAATAGTATATATAATATGTGTTTTGATTGCTTTCTCTCTTCTTTTCGAAAGTTATATTTCGTTTGCACTTTTATACCGCCCGGTTCTGTTTCAATCAGAAGCATGGAAGATGGCCGGTCTGTTGCTTTGTGCCACAGGACTCATTTTTTCTCTGACGGCAAGAATTTATCTGGGAGAAAATTGGAGTGGAACTATAACAATAAAGAAAGATCATCAACTGATTCAGTCCGGTCCCTACGGCATCACCAGGAACCCCATTTATACAGGTTTTCTCACAGCTTTTACAGGATGCGCTATGAGCCTGGGACAGCTGAGGGGATGGATGGGAATAATATTTTTACTCGCAGCCATGCTGGTCAAAATAAAAAAAGAAGAAGAATTTATGAATGAGGTATTTGGCACTTCATTTCAGGCTTATAAGGCGAAAGTTAAAAAACTAATCCCGGGAATTTATTAAAAACGGATTCAGTCTCCGGCCTCCTTTGGATTTAGGCTTTAGACTTTAGACTATGAGCCTGACTATATTCAGGAGGGGCAAATATGCAAAACCCATAAGATATCAGGCTGGTTGACAGCACCATGGCGGTAAAATTAATCAGGGCCTGATATTGTTTTTGCCCCCTGCTAAAATGGAAGAATTTGAAAATATAAATTAAGTCAACACATAAACCATAGTAGAAAATAAAGCCCGCAAAAATAAACATATATGCTTTTTCACTGGCTGTATGGTTGATCTGTCTGAAAAATTTGTTGATCCCCCAGAGATTCAATCCAAGACAAAGCAGACTGCCTGCCCCGATAATGATATCATTGGAGGTCATATTGAACCCCGTGACCGTAATCACAATCGCTTCAAAAACTATAAATGACAATATTATGAAAAGAAAGATCTTCTTTTCGAAGGCGTAATAAAAGATAAGCAGGATCAGCGGTGCATCAAACAGGTTATAATATTTTGTGATCTGCTCGTCGACGGGCACATACCATTGCCAGTGAAATATCTCCGGTGCATAGATAATCGCATTGATCATCCAGAAAATGGAAATGACCATATAGGCTTTGTTCTCTGCCAGACCCTTAAACCAGTATATAATTAATGGAAGAAATGAGAAAAATAAGGCCATGATACCCAATACATGGACTATGTTCGGTAAAACACCTGTTTCCAATTCGGATTATTTAGATATTCTATAGCGTGAAAATGTTGATTTTATTATAAGTATAAGTACTCGCAGATTTACGAATAGTAGAATATTTCGATCAAAGGCGCTAAGTGTTTTCCCTTATGTTATTGCTTTCTTAAAAACTATTTCCCCTCATGGCCATTCGGGAATATTTTCCCAGATTGTATGAGCATCTTCCCTTATTCATCATATAATCTGAATTATGCTTCAAAACTACCTGAAGGTTGCCTGGCGAAACCTGCTGAAGCATAAGAGTTTTTCACTTATAAATATATTGGGACTTGCTATCGGCATCGGAGCCTGTATGGTCATTTTTTTATACGTGCAGAATGAATTGACCTACGATTTGTACAATCTGAAGGTTGATCGCATTTCAAGAGTCACCACGACCCTCCATACTCCGGAGTCCGATGTAACATTGGCCACCAGTCCAGTTCCGATGGCGGATGTATTAAAGAGAGATTTCCCTGAAGTTGAATCTACCGTCAGAATACAAAACTTCAATCAGGTAATAAAATCAGGAAACGAGGTTTTTGCGGAGACAGACTTTTTTGCGGCAGATCAAACGATATTTTCAATTTTCACTTTTGACTTCCTCGAAGGATCTGCCGTAAATGCATTAAAAAACCCGGGGTCGATTGTTCTCACCGAGACTATTGCTAAAAAGTATTTCGGAAAGTATCCGGCATTGGGGAAAATATTGAATTGCAGCGGAGAATCTAAGACGGTGACGGCAGTAATAAAAGACAGGCCAGCCAATTCTGATATGCACATCGATGCGCTGTTTTCCACCGATTTCTCAAAGATGACCGCCTGGATGGCAGATTTTGATACCTACACTTATATTTTATTTTATAAGAAACCAGATCTCAATCAATTCCAACAGAAGCTCGTTGCGATAAGTAAGAAATACGCACAGCCTGAGCTGGACGAAGGCGGCGTAGCCAGTAAATATAGTGCAGAATTTAAATTACAGCCACTTAATGATATCCATTTCAGTACCGAAAAATTAGAGGAGGTTCCCAAGGGCAATAAACAGTTTATTTATATGTTTTCCCTGCTGGCCGTTTTTATTCTCCTGATCGCTCTGCTGAATTATATCAATCTGTCTACTGCAAAATCGACCGAAAGAGCCAGGGAAGTAGGGATCAGAAAAGTGAGTGGTGCCTCCCGGTTTCAATTGATGGCCCAGTTTCTGTTTGAGTCATTTTTACTTTTAATCATCGCATGCCTTTTGGCCAGTGGCATGGTGTTCTCTGGACTTCCCTTCTTTAACAAATTACTGCAGACTAATCTTTCCCTGGGTTGGAAAACAGGAAGCCTTTTCACGGGAATTATTTTTTTAATCAGTTTATTTCTGGCAGGTTTGTATCCTGCATTTATATTGTCTTCATTTAAACCAGTCAAAGTTCTCAAGGGCAACTGGCGCACAGGCAGCCGGGGTATCATGCTGCGAAAGTCAATTACTATTACCCAGTTCGCCATCGCCGCAGCACTGATCATGGGAACAACCGTTATTTATCACCAGATGAATTTTGTTCAGCAGAAAGACCTGGGATTTAATAAGGATCAGTTGCTGAATGTATTTGCTCCCCGGGATTCCGCTTTGATGAGTTCAGTATCGGCATTTCAAAATGCATTGCGGAATCGGCCGGAAGTGCAGGATCTGACGGTAGGTGATGGTATGTCGATTGGCGGCGGAGCAATGGGTAGCACGTATTTAGAAACAGATGGCAGAAAAAGGGATCTGATGTGCATCTATTATTCTATTGATCCGCATTTTTTATCCGTTTTTCAAATTACCCTGGCAGAAGGAAGGAATTTGTCAGATAGCTTCAGCTCAGATAAAAAAGAAGCTTTCCTGGTGAATGAATCTTTTGTAAAAACAATGGGTTGGAAAACGGCCATCGGACAACCATTGCAGGGAATGGAACATAAGGGTAAGGTAGTAGGTGTTGTGAAAAACTTCTATTTCAAATCCTTGCACAGTCTGATCGAACCACTCATAATGGTCTACAATTCTTCCCGCGCAAACACAACAACAATTAAAATAAAACCGCGTGATCTGCCGATGGTGAAAATGCTCTTCAAAAAGCACCTGCCCACCGTTCCAATAGATTATTCTTTTTACGATGAAATCCTGAATAAGCAATACCTGAATGACCAGATAACCAGGTCCCTGTTCAACGCATTTACGATCCTGGCCATTTTTGTTTCCTGTCTTGGATTGTATGGTCTCGTTGCACTGATCGCAGTGCAACGCACAAAAGAAATCGGTATCCGCAAAGTGCTGGGTGCTTCGCTGAATCAATTATTCTCCCTGATGACAAAGGATTTTATCCGGCTGGTTTGTCTGGGATTATTAATTGCCCTCCCGGTATCCACATGGGTGATGAATAAATGGCTAAGTTCTTATGCGTATCATATTCAAATCAGTTGGTGGATGTTTTTAATTCCTGCCTTGCTGGTTCTCCTGATAGCGATGGCCGTAATAAGTCGGGAAATTATAAAAACCGCCCTGGCTAATCCTGTAAAAAGTCTGAGATCAGAATGAGATGATTATTTTACGAACGGCTGCCGACACCATGTTCAGAATTCCTACCTTGAAATGAAATCGCTATCATGAAAAAAATAATTGTTTTACTGGGATTATCGGCCTCACTATTCTCTGGTTGCAAAAACAGCCACCCAACGGAAATCTCCGTTTCAGCCGATTCCAGTTTCCAGTTGATGGCAGATGAATATATAAAAGGATACCTGGATCATAATCCAACAGAGGCGGTCTCGTTGGGATTTCATGAATATGATGGCAAACTTACGGACGACAGCCGGCAGGCGCTCGATAGTGAGTATGCCTGGCTAAAAGTTTCTGCAGGAAAGTTGTCAGCCATCGATACGAACAGCCTTTCTAAAAGAATGTTTATCGATTACCGGATATTACGCGATGAAATCCATTCTGAACTGTATGCTTTCGAAAACATCCATAGCCCTTATACAAATCCGATGAGCTATGCAGGTGCCATCGACGCAAACACCTATGTAAAACGGAATTTCGCAACACCCGAAGAACGATTGAAATCTATTATTGCCATCGAGAATTCGGCACCTGTATATTATGAAAATGCAAAGACTAACCTACGTGATTCATTGGCGAAACCCCTGGTAGAGCTGGCCATCCGGATCGCAAAAGGGTCAGCATCCTTCCTTGGAAATGATCTGCTGGTTGCACTTAAAGACATAAAGAATGATACGCTGATGAGCGCCTTTAAATCGTCCAATAAAAAGGCGATTGACGCTGTCAACAGCTACGCGGACTGGCTTCAGAAAGAGAAACTACCTAAAGCGCATAATCATTATGCCATTGGCCGGGACAATTACATGAAATTGCTCCTGAATAGTGAAGAAATCACCATGACTCCGGAAGAAGTGCTGGAAATCGGCATGTCCAATCTGAAAAAAGAACAGGAAACCTTCGATGCAGCGGCAAAAATCATCAATCCTAATAAAAAACCAGTGGATGTGTATAATGACATAAAAAAAGAACATCCGTCTGCGGACAGCCTGATATCCGATTCGCGCAAAACGATGGAATCGATCCGGCAATACCTGATCGACAAACATATTGTAACCATTCCTTCGGAAGTAAGAATCGCAATAAAAGAAACACCACCGTATGCGCGTGAAACGAGCACAGCTTCCATGGATGCGCCGGGACCATTCGATGAGAAAGCGACAGAGTCCTTTTATTATATCACACCGGTAGACAATAAATGGACCCCCAGACAACAGGAAGACTGGCTCAAATCATTTAACTATTATACGACCGATGTTGTCACCATTCACGAAGTTTATCCCGGCCACTATACACAATTCCTGCATCTGAAAACGTCTTCTGCCACAAAGATTGAAAAGATTTTTGCCAGCTACGCATTTGTTGAAGGATGGGCACACTACACCGAAAAGATGATGCTGGACGAGGGTTATGGCAACAACGGAGATAGTATCCGTGCAGCTAAATTTCGCCTTGCCCAGAGCGGCGATGCACTATTGCGACTTTGCCGTCTTTGTGTTTCAGTCAAAACCCATACCCAGGGAATGACTGTTGACGAGGCTACAAAGTTTTTCATGGACAACTGGCACCAGGGCGATAAACCTTCCAGGCAGGAAGCTTTGCGCGGAACCTTCGATCCAGGTTATTTATTTTACACCGTTGGTAAACTCGAGATTCTAAAGTTGCGTTCCGATTATCAGCAGCAGGAGGGCAGCAATTATTCATTACAAAAATTCCATGATTTACTACTCGATAACGGCCAGCCACCCATTCGTCTTCTTCGGGAGATATTGTTAAAAGACAGCACCAGCTGGGGCAGGGTATTGTAGACGTAAATGGGTTAAACGCGTATAAAAGAAAAAGAGAGAGGCCTGTGCCTCTCCCGACTGATATCAACTGCATGAATCGCCACAGCCGCAATCCGGTCCGCAGTTACAATTTTCGCATGTGCAATTCGGGTTACATAAACCTGCTGCCTTAATAGATGTTTCCATGTTCTTTGTTTTTTATTGTTATTGATTAATTACAACACAAAACTAACTCGGCAGGTCCGGGTAGGTCTTACGTTATTGAGGGGAAGATGTATATAATTTTTGGATCAGGCCTTGTCGATCGATTTTCGCCTGGCAGCACCTATTTTCTTGAAGTGAGATGCGTTAATACCCGTTTCCTTTTTAAATTGACTGGATAAGTGATGTACGCTGCTGAATCCTGTTTGATAGGCGATTTCGGTAAGCGATAACTGGTCATAGACGATTAATTCTTTTACTTTTTCTATGCGCTGAATAATAAAATATTTTTCAATCGTAAGGCCTTCAATAGAAGAAAACAAGTCACTGAGATAGCTGTAGTCATAGTGCAAGGTGCTTGTGATAAATGACGACAACCTGCGTTTTCGGTCCGGTACGCCTTCAAGTAAGTATTCAAGGACACGTTTTTTTATATCCTCTATAATTTTATTGATACGTGTTTCGATCAGCTCAAATCCTGATTTGACAATTGCTTTATCAACCTCTTTCAACTGATCCGCACTTAAATCGTTTACGAGATCTACTTCACCCAAAACGACTTTGCTGAATGGAACGTCAAGGTCTTTCAGGATCGTTTCGACCGTCAAAATGCATCTTTGACAAACCATATTCTTGATCAGTAACTTCTTTTGATGTATCTCTTTCATTTTAGTTATGAAGCACTGATCAATTTTTCGTCTGGTATTTAGTTTCAACGCCGACACCTTTCGTCAGCGTTTGATAAACCACACAATATCTTTCCGTCAGTTTGGACAAACTGGCCATTTGCTCCGACGTTGCATCTGTTTCCAGATCAAACAGCAGACGGATCGTTTTAAACCCGACAGCCACTTCTTTCGAAACGCCCAGTGTGCCTTTGAAATCCAAATCCCCTTCTGCTTTCACCAAACCGCTTTTTATGTTGACTCCGATGGCCGTTGCCACGGCACTCAGCGTAACACCTGCGCAGGCCACAAGAGCCTCCAACAACATATCACCGGAACAGGCAAGCATACCGGTGCCACCCGTTGCAGGATGCAGCCCGGCTTCAACCATTGCTCTTCCGGTTTCAACCTTACAGGAAATTCCTTCTCCTACTTTCCCCTGGGCTTTCAACGTAATAATCGCGGACGATGGGTCTTTGCGGTATTTTTCTTTAATGGGTTCCTGTAAACTTTTCAGATCGGCCGAATTCATCGTTCAGTGTTTTTGTATTTGAATCAAATTCTTCAATCAAATTTAGCGAATGTAATCTGACAGGCAGGGAAATTGCATATATAGTGGGTATACCTCTTTTCAGAAACACCTAAATTATTTTATATGACAACAACAAGCGTTTCATTCAATTTTATGGACAAAACCTACGACGCTGATGTGGAATATTTTGAACCACCTGGCGTCATGCCCTATTATAAAGTGAATATTTCAGATCCCCAGCTTGTAAAGCAATTCGGCATGATCCATAATTTTAAAGAAGAAATAAAAAACGGATGGGTGGTTCTGGAACCGGCCCTGGATCCGCAGGGTAAATACCATGCCTATTTCTGGACCTGTCTCATGACTTCCATTTATATTCTTTTGCTGAATAACAATGAATAGACGCCTGCGCTGTTTGTATTTTATCGTACAGCCATGTATTGAAATCGCACATATTGATCTGACTGGTTAACAGCAATGCACTGATTTGTAAAAGATTATCATTCTGGCACTGCTTTCGTGGGTTGCAGATATCATAAAGTAATTTCAATGTTCAAAAATTATTTTAGGGTTGCCTGGAGAAATTTATACAGAAATAAACTCCATACTGCGATCAACCTGGGCGGACTTATCATAGGATTTACCATCGGTATCATCATTTTGCTTGTCGTCTACGCCCAGTTTACTTTCGACAATTTTCACCGTAACAGGGAGAGAATATATGAAGCTTACCAGGTCATTAATAAAACGGACGGGCAGGAGATCACTAACCAATTCGGATTCGCACCGGCGCCTGTCTACAAAAAAGAATCATCGGCCATCGAAAGAGCCACCCGTATTACAGATGGGGGAAACCATGTTGAGTATAAAGGAAAGGACCTGGTCATACCGGTCTTGATGGTGGACGAAGATTTTTTCCCAATGTTCAGTTTCCCCATTCTGAAGGGCAATCGGTCAAACCCATTGGCGAATCTGTCTGATGTTGTGTTATCTGAGGACGCTGTAAAGAAGATATTCGGTAATGAAGATCCCATCGGTAAAACGATCAAAGCCTCTGCAGGTGAAAACATGCAGAAGTTTATCGTAACAGCTGTCGTGAAAAACTTTACAAACAGCTCTATTAATTTTGAAATAGCGACGCGCATTGAGAACAGGAGTAATTATGCCTGGTAGCCGGAATGACTGGAATGACCGTTCTCCCAATGTATACATCGAATTAAAGCAAGGAGCATCCGCCGCTGAAGCGGAGGGACAATTAAGACAGATAGATAAAAAATATGTTCCGGAATGGTATGATGATCTGGCAAAGAAAGGTCTCAAAGCAGATCAGTCAGGAGACGTTATGGCGACCCGCTTACTGCCACTGAGTGAAGTTCATTTTTCAACAAGAGTAAATGGTCATAGAGCGATCAGCAGTATGCAGATGATTACCATATTGACCGTTGGAATGCTGATCATATTTATTGCCTGCTTTAATTATGTAAACATCAACCTCTCCAATGTATTTACCAGGAGCCGGGAAATAGGCGTCAGAAAATGCATGGGCGCTTCCAGATGGAAACTTTTTCTGCAATTATGGAGTGAAAGCTTTTTGGTTTGTATTATTGCCTTTATCGTTTCCCTCTTATTGGTTCACTACCTGCTTTATTCCATCAGTGGATTTGAACCATTGAAGATCTCTGTACAATCTGTTATTTGGCAACCGGTTTTCCTATTATTGGCTTTCGCTCTTTTGTTTTTTGTTTCATTAGTTGCCGGTGGATATCCTTCCTGGCTGATGATACGATTGCGCGTGGTGGAGACATTAAAAGGAAAAATCAGCCTCAAACGAAACAGTATTCTGAGAAGTTCTCTGATCGTAATGCAGTTTGTCATCGCCTGCATCATGATAAGCTCCACCTTCATTATTTATCGGCAGTTCAAATATTTGCAGAATGCTGATACCGGAATTGATAAGGACTACGTAATCAGTGTGTTGTTACATAATCCGGGAAAAGGAAGAGAGACCATAGAAAAACTGAGGGGCCTTCTGGCTAATGATCCGCGGATTATTTCTATTTCGGGGAGCAATATCAATATGGGCAAAGGCTCTGATCACAGAACGGTGAAGTCTACAACAGATTTTACAGTAAATAATCAAACCATCCGTACCAATGTGGCGTCGGTGGATTATGACTACCTGAAAACCTTCGGCGTTAAATTGCTGGAAGGTCGTGAATTCAGCAAGGCATTCGGAACCGATACGATCAATAGCGTGGTCATTTCTCAATCAGTCGCAGAACAATTTCATGATAAAAACCTGGTTGGAAAAACGGTAGGTGCGGACAGCAGTTCCCATGGCTGGCATATTGTAGGTATTTTCAATGACTTCCATTTATATACGCTGGAAGAAAAGCTGGAACCACTTACACTCACTATCAGCAACGACGCTCCTTTATACTATGGTTTCGTCAAAACGGCTTCGCTGAACCCGGTCGCCAGTATGGAATCCGTAAAAAAAGCAATGGCGGTTCTTGAACCCGGACAGGAGTTCAATGCCTCTTTTGTAAATGAAAATATCAATAACTGGTATCAGGCTGAGAAAATGATGTCTGTTCTATTTAGTATTGCTGCCGCAGTGGCCATCGTTTTATCCTGTTCAGGATTACTGGCTATGGTTCTGCTGATCGTTCAACAACGGGTAAAGGAAATCGGCGTCAGAAAAGTTCTGGGCGCAAGCGTTCAGAGCATCTCCCTGCTGATATCAAAAGAATTTTTGTACCTGGTCGTAATCGCGATCCTGATTGCCACACCGCTGGCATGGATTGTCATGAATCAATGGCTGAATGGTTTCCCATACAGAATACATATTCAATTGTGGATGTTTGTTGTAGTAGCGTTTACAGCACTGATCATTGCTATGACGACCATCGCAGTGAATACCATTCGGGCTGCCATGCAAAACCCGGTAACCAGCTTGCGTTCTGAATAAAGAGGTAATCTCATTTCCCTGCGGGTAGCATCGCGTTTTTTCTTACAAAGTCAGGTGTATTTGAGGGTCTGATAATGGAGCTGGATATCGCTGCCTCTATTCTCTGCTCCGGTCTTTCATTTGATAAGGCTGATTTGCGTAGGCAGTTTGCACATAGTCCTTTGCAGGAAAAGGCTGATTTTTGATTAGAAAGTATATTACACATGGCTTGCTTTTATATCACAAAGCTCATCTATCCTGAACTACACGGTTTTATCCCGAATAACCAGTTTTTGCTCTGTATTGACAAGTATTTAGCCCAAGACGTATCTTGTTAATGATATTCTGAAGCAGTTTGCCACATTTGAAAATTGACAATAACTAACAATTAACAATTATTTAGTTTATCCTCCACTGAAAGCCCTCCGACCATTTATAGAAACCGGTAACATCGGTTTTATGGGATTCAAGCCAGACTTTCACAGCCGGATCTTCAGAAGAAGCGAATGCTATATAAGCGAATACTTCAGTCAGGCCCTTATCATCCATCTCCGTGAAGTATGGAACATAATAGTCCCAGTAGAAACCATAGTTGTCCTTTTCAGCTTCTTTCAGATATTGGCAGAGAGAAGAAAATTTTCGGATGAATTTTTCGACATCCGTTTTATTGCCATTCGCACTGTCATTATCCAGTGCCGAATTAAGTGCCAGCATCAGCTCAGCGCCGGAGAAATTATTCTTTTCTTTTTTCTTATTGACATCCAGCATATCCGGACTCACATTGATGGTAACATTTTTGTCGTCATTTTTAGTCACATGGGCGCTCATTATTTTTTGAACATTACTCAGATTCGCGGAAGACCGCTTGCTATCAGGTTCCAACACCAGAAACCTGTAAAAGGCCATCAGGGAAGGAATCTTATTCGTCATGAATAATAAACGACCAATCGCATTATGCGAACTGGCATGTTTGGGATTCAATGTTGCAGATCTTTCAAATGACAACAGCGCATCTTCTGCTTTATTCAATTTGATCTGACTAATACCCTTGTTGTAATAGAGTTGAAAATAATCCGGGAAAATTTTTATGCCTTCATCATAAACTTCCACGGCTTTTTCAGTTTTCCCCTCCCCATCGAGTGAATTACCGTAACTGACATAAACTGTTTTTAACACCGGGTCATGGGGATGTGTTTTGAGAGCCCTTTTGGAGTAGCTAATGGATTCTTCATATTTATCAATGGATAAATAGCTGTATGCCATTTCTGCTAATGCAGCCAGGTTGTCCCTGTCCATTTTCAATGCCAGGTTATATCTTGAAAAAGCTGAATCCACATCCCCTTTATCCTGGAAAACGACACCTTCCTGTACCAGATTATCTGCCTCTTCCTTTTGCTGTGCAAAAACAAAGTTTGAAAAGAATGTAATCAGTATGAAAATTGAAATCGTTTTGAAATAACGGCAAATCGAAGAGTATAAAGTCATTTTCTGTACCATATCAGTTATGAATCAAAGAACGTTATATCCGGCAGGAATATTACCGCCAGGCGAAGCCAGTATCAAAAAATTAAATTTTATTTTTTAAAAATGCATCAACATTCCACCTGTCCCAGTCTTTAGGCAGGAAAAACAATGCTGACAGTAAAATGGCCCGGGGAATAACATGACTCAAATCCCAGATGGGTTCCATGAATCCATGTCCAAATGAAACAATCAGCAGATCCATTGCCAGCAGGTACATCGCAAATTTTCGAAAAAGTCCCGCTATAAGTAAAAAGCCGCCGATCAGTTCAACATAAGATGTATAATAAGCGGTTGAAACGATCAGCCATTTGGGAAGAACCGTATTTTCAAAGTCTTTAAAAAAACTTTCATAAACCTTATGAATACCCATCGTGAATATTTTCCCATATCCCTGCATAAAGAAGATGATTCCCAGTAAGACCCGGATAAAAAACATACCGGCATTTCGAAGTTTTTGTTGTTCCGGGTCCGTCATAAAATGTTTTATTTTGAATAGTTCAGCTGATATTTTATTTGCCGGCTGCCCAGTTTCAACACCATCAGGGAAAGGACCGACGATGCGACAAAGGCAATGGCTAAAGGAGTGACGGACGGTTTTTCAAATAAACTGATAAATACCGATATCAGTGACCCCAAACCCATCTGGATGGCTCCCATGAGTGAGGAAGCCGTCCCTGCGTTTTTTGCGAAGGGTGCCAATGTCAGCGCAGCCGTATTGGGATTCGCAATGCCCACACAGGATAGTAGAAGAAAAATGAATACAATGATCAAAGGTAAATGAAGCCACCCCATCTGTGAAGCGATGATAAATAACAGCGAAAAAACGACATAGACCGGAAGTATAACTTCAAGTATCTGATGACTCTTATATTTTTTCAAAAACAGATTATTCAATTGGCTTGAACCAATAAAACCGATGGAGAGCATGGCGAATATCCAGCCATATGTCTTTTGAGAAACACCATATACGTTCATAAATACGATGGGCGAACCGGCGACGTAGGCGAACAAACCGGTAAATGCAATGCTACCGGTTAAACAATAAGTATAAAACTGAGGTGTAAGGAAAACGGATAAGAAGCTGCGTGTAATAGCACCAGGTTTTAATGAAAGTGAAGTATCAGGTGCATTTCCAGCCGGAAGCCAGAAAATGCAACAAAGAAATATAAGTACGCAAAGGACCGTCAAAACAATGAAAACTGAATGCCATCCCAATGAACTCACGATATATCCTCCGGCAGTCGGAGCAATCATGGGTGAAGCGCCCAGTACCAGTATCAACAAAGCAAAAACCTTTGCATTATCCTCTACAGGAAATAAATCCCTGACTAATGTTACCGAAACAACAGTGGCTGCGCAACTGCCAAGCGCCTGGATAAATCGTAAAAAAATCAATGCACCAATAGAATGCGAAATGGCACATCCAATGGAAGCCAAAATATAAACCGACAATCCGATATACAGAGGTTTTTTCCTGCCAAAGCGATCGAGCAGCGGCCCGTAAAGTAGTTGTCCCAAAGAAATACCAATAAAGAAGCCACTTAACGATAGAGAAACTTTGGAGACTGAGGTAGCAAGGTCCTTGGCGATTGCCGGGAAGCCGGGTAAATACATGTCAATGGAAAATGGACTCAGGGCCGTAAGACTGCCTAAAATGAGTATTAAAGAAACATACCTTGATCTTGTCATGCAATGTTGGTTTCATAGCTTCAGGCTGGCAATCGTGAGATGAACTGCAAATATCGGGTGAAGGGATATCACATGGAAGAAAAGTTGACACATCGATTCCGAACAAAGGATTAAAAACATTTACAAATATTTAAGCCACCCCCACGCAGCATCTTACAAAAAAAATTAAATTCATTTTTTGCCATTCCATTAACAGCGTTCTAAATGATTGTGAAAGTAGATACGCTGCTGTTATGCTCCTACATAAAATAAAATATTTTTAAGCTGTCCGTAAACATCAAACCAAGACAGCACCATGGGACCCCACAAACCACAACTACTCTCCGTAATTGTTTTCTCTGCATTTATTTCCTGCACACCTAAAACCAATCTGTCGGATCAGAGCGGCAACTGGGCATTCGTAAATGAGCTCGATGGCCCTGCAAGAAGTGAGGCCGTTTCTTTTGTGATCGGTGATGAGGTTTATATCGGAACAGGATGGAATGGACTTACAACCCGGTTTGCAGATTTCTGGAAATTTAACCAGTCCAGCCATTCCTGGATACAGATAGACAATCTGCCCGGTATGCCAAGAAGTTCCGCCGTGGCATTCAGTGTCGGACAAAAAGCCTATGTAGGAACAGGATTCGACGGGACCAATATCCTGAGTGATTTTTACGAACTCAACACTGAAGAGAACGTTTGGACGAAAAAGACTGATTTCCCCGGCGGCAAACGTTATGAGGCGGTTGCATTCTCTATCGGAAATTGGGGTTATGTGGGGACCGGTTCCGACGGTAATTCTGCTTTTAAGGATTTTTTTCAATATGACCCTTCAAAAGACAACTGGACGGAGATTGGCTTCAGCGGGAATAAAAGATACGGGGCCACGGTGTTTACATATCAGAATGCTGCATATCTCGTAACCGGAGTGAATATTAACGGCGTAATGCAGACAGATTTCTGGAAGTTTGATCCGGCTGCACCGCCACCTAACTGGACAGAGTTACGCAGGATATCTAACCTGAGTAATGACACCTACGACGATACATATACAACCATAACGCGATGGAATGCCGCGTCTTTTGTGATACCACCCTATGCCTACCTCAGCACGGGAGAGAATGTAGGCTATAATGCCAATACCTGGCGGTACGATTTTGGAAAGGATATCTGGACAGTAAAAACCCCTTTTGAAGGAACACCCGTTACGGGTGCGGTGGGTTATTCATTAACAAGTACCTCGGGCGGAGGGGGTTTTATTTCAACCGGCAGGTCAGCCCTGGGTCCAACAGGCTCTTCGGATTTCGTCTGGGAATTCTTTCCGGATCAAAATGCAAATCCGAATGACAATAATTAGGTACATGCCCAATGAGTTATTCCGAAGCCCAATGCATGGCCAGAGTGTCATCTGCGATGTATCGACCGGGTTTGTTGCCGGATTCGGATCCGGGTCTGTGTGCGGTGAACAAACAGAATTTCTAGTACCAGTATGCAACGGCGCGTCATTATGATGATGGTATTGATCGTTTTCATAAGATCGACTTTAAAATTCGGGCTAGGGAATGTCTACAACGCTAAAACTTCCCGATCTGGTATTTATTAAAAAAGCTTTTTTAAATATTTTACGAAAGGTATTTAGGCTAATTCCACGGTGAGCGCGATTGTATACCTTTATCATACCGGTTTTTGCATTCAAATGAAAGGCCGCCTACCAACGAGTCTCCTGATCAATTTGCGGAAAATTAATGACGAATACCAGTGACCTGCATATAGAAGAGGAAATACTTCCACTGTTCGATTTTACATATAACTTAAACTCAGGAAGGGAAATACTGGATATATTAAAGAAACCACTTGGTTCGAAGTCCGCAATATTATTCAGACAGCATGTGCTAAAGGGTTTTATTGCTAACCGGGAGATATTCAAAGAATATTCTTTTTCGCGGTTTAATTTATCTGATGTATATGATTTCTTTGAGACGTTTTCAGCGGGGTCTTTTTTAGGCCTGCATATGAGAAGGAAGCTGATCTTTTCTGAAAAGGAAAGGCATTATAAAAGAGGGAAGCTGATAATACTCATTCTGCTTTTCAATAAAATATATTCCACTTACCTGAGTAAGATGGATACAAAACATTTTCCCGACGAATATGTCATTGAATTGGATCGGATCAACGGGTTTTTTATTGATTTCGACCTGGAGCGCTATGAGTCTGTTTTTCGGGCAAAGAAGAAAATCCGGATCAGTCACATCGTCGAGCTGACTAAGGTCATAACAGAAAAAGTAACCAATGGCCAGGCGGCCGCTTTTTGGAAACGATGGTACTTGTTTGAAGCCTATCTTTCAATCAGCGAAGGCATTATCAGGCACGGTTTTACCTTTCCTGCATTTGATGAAACTACATTCTCAATAGAAGGACTTTATCATCCGCTGATTAAAAACCCGGTTAGAAACGATCTGGTAGCCAACAGGAATGTGATTCTCTTAACAGGACCGAATATGTCTGGCAAATCTACCTTACTGAAAGCTGTCAGCCTATGCATTTACCTGGGACATACGGGTCTCGCTGTGCCGGCTGCAAAAACAATTATCCCTTTTTACTCCTCTATCTCTGTCGCCATTAACCTTACGGATAGTATCGTTAGCGGCTACAGTCATTTTATGTCGGAAATAGTCACATTAAAAAATGTTGTTTCGGAAGCCATAAAAAACGAAAAATGCTTTGCGGTATTTGATGAATTATTCAGGGGAACAAATATTGAAGATGCACTGGAAATCAGCACCCGCACTATAAAGGGACTCACAAAATTTGCTGACTCTTTGTTTATTATTTCTACCCATTTACACCAGCTGAAGGAAATGGAAGAAATCAGCAATGGGAAAGTGGCTACCTATTTTATCGAATGCGAATTAAACAATAATACCCCCGCATTCACATACAAATTAAGACCAGGCTGGTCAGATTTAAAACTGGGCCGGATATTATTTGAGAAAGAAGGGTTGAATAATTTGCTTGGATAATTCTGGTAAATTTGCATAAACCGCCTATTATTTGTCACAGTCCCGTCAGCTCGCGTCCATCATGTTCACGGATATTGTCGGTTATACGGCCCTGATGGGTAGTGATGAAGAGAAAGCCTTCGGCCTGCTGAAAAAAAACAGGGAACTGCAGAAACCGGTCATCGAATCTTTCAACGGCAGGTTGATCAAGGAACTGGGTGACGGTCTCATGGCCAGTTTTAACACGGTGTCCGACTCCGTAAATGCCGCTTTGAAAATCCAGGAAAATTGCAGAGCAATCAATGAGTACCAGCTGCGCATTGGCATTCATCTGGGCGAAGTGCTTTTTGAAAATAACGACGTATTCGGAGATGGCGTGAATATCGCATCCAGGATACAGGCGATTTCAGAACCCGGCAGCATCTATGTCTCTGAAGCGGTCTCAGCCAACGTTTCAAATAAGAAAGGAATCATGACCCGGTTTATTCGGGAAGAAAGATTGAAAAATGTCCGGGAACCGGTGCGCATTTATGAAGTACTGAACAGCAACGGGGACTATTCAACCGAAACACCTGTACAACCTGTCGGGCAAAACAGCATCGCCATTCTACCGCTCATCAATATGAGCAACGATCCGGAACAGGATTATTTTTGCGATGGTATCTCGGAAGAAATTATGAATGCTCTCGGACAATTAAATAATCTGCGTGTAGTGGCACGTACGTCTGCTTTTTCCTTTAAAGGAAAAAACATCGATGTGCGCGAAATCGGGAGGGCTTTAAACGTAACCAATATCCTGGAAGGCAGCGTACGCAAATCAGGGAAAAGACTAAAGATCGTTACCCAACTGATCAGTTCTTCTTCCGGATCCCAACTCTGGTCGAGTTTATACGACCGGGAATTGGAAGATATTTTCTCCATCCAGGAAGACATCGCAAGCTCTGTGGCAACCGCCATCAAAGGTTTCCTGACCCTCGAAGAAAAAGAAACGATCCGTCGTCCCGGGACAGTCGTTGAAGCCTATGAATATTTTCTGAAAGGCAGACAGCTTTTTCATAACCTGAAGTTGGAAGCCGCCCGCGATATGTTTAGGAAAGCCATCAAATTGGATTCGGAATACGCACTCGGCTACGCTGGCCTCGCAGATGCTTTATCCTGGTTGTATGAATGGGAGGGCGGCAGTTTTTCCGTTTTAGCGGAGGCAGAACAAAGTAGTCTAAAGGCACTGACCTTAGCACCCAACCTGGCGGAAAGTCATTCATCCCGCGGATATATTCTCGCACTCGGAAAGAAATATGACGAGGCCGAAAAGGAATTCCTGGAAGCAATCCGGTTAAATTCCAATTGTTATGATGCATATTATCTTTATGGCAGGTCCTCTTTCTCCCGGGGTGATATAGAAAAATCAGCTGAGATGCTTCTGAAAGCATCGGAAGTCAGACAGGAAGATTTTCAAAGTCTGCTGCTGCTCGCACAGTCCCTGCGCATCATGGGAAAGGATAATGTGCATGACGTGATCCGCAAAGGGATCAGTAAGGCCCGGAAACAACTGGAGCTCAATCCGGAAGATGTGAGGGCACTCGCACTTGGATCTGGTTCACTGTATGATCTTGGGGAAAAGACAGGAAGCATTTGAATGGATCCACCGGGCTTTTTCATTATACCCCGATGATGCGGGAACCCTCTTTAACGCAGCCTGCCTTTATGCCAAAGATGGGAACAAGGACCAGGCACTGATCTTGCTGGAACGTGCTTTCGCCAAAGGATACGGCAATAAAGAATGGATCGAAAAAGATCCTGACTATGTCTCGCTACGGAATGAGCCACGTTTTAAGGCACTCCTGCTAAAATGATATACTATTTTTTCCTCGTTTCCATAGAATCAGGTACAAATTCAACCACGATATCCGTCCAGCCATAATATGTTCAATCCATAACCAAAATTGAAATAAATTACAAATAGTATTTAACCCTGATATTCCCTGAGATTCTCCCATGCAGCAAAAACGCCAACTTGCAGCTATTCTCTTCACGGATATTGTGAATTCGACCGCTATAATGCAGAAGGATGAACAAGCGGCTGTTTCTATAAACAGGCGGTACATGGCTGTTCTGAAACAATATGTTCCCGAATATAACGGTGAAATTCTGAATGATTACGGAGACGGAAGCCTCTGTGCCTTTGCGAGCACCACCCAGGCCGTACGGTGTGCTATGGAAATGCAGCGACAATTTCAGATGGAACCCAAAGTCCCTCTAAGGATCGGTATTCATGTTGGTGAAATGGTTCTGGAGGACGGAAAAGTATTTGGGGATGGAGTGAATGTCGCCTCCCGGATACAATCGCTGGGAACAACTAACTGCGTATTGTTCTCTTCAGAGATCAATAATAAACTGAAAAACCAGCAGGAATTCAAAACCACTTCAATAGGCAAATTTGAATTTAAGAATGTAGACGAACAAATAGAAGTCTTTGCAGTATGCAATGAAGGATTCGCACTGCCGGATAAAAAAAAGATGGAGGGAAAGTTAAAAGAGAAAAAATCTTCAGGATCCTTTTTCATACTGATGTCGATCATTTTATTATTGGGAGCCGGCTCGGTTTTTTTGTTCCGGCATTATTTTGCTAAACCCGGATTTACAGGAAAAGATAAATCCATCGCCGTGCTTCCCTTCGAAGCCATATCATCCGCAAAGGAAAATGAATATATCAATGATGGTTTTACGATAGACATTATCGATAAACTGTCAAAATTGTCTGGACTCACGGACGTGCCGGGATGGGCCAGGGTAAAACTCTATAAAAATTTCAAAAGAGACATTGTTGATATTGCGAATGAACTGGGTGTGGCAGCCATTCTCACCGGCACCATCCAGAAACAGGGAGAACAGGTACGCATTATTGCTGATCTGACTGATATCAATTCAGGAAAAACGATCTGGCATACGGATGAAGACAGTAAGTGGGGTGATGTGTTGACCATTCAGAATGAAGTGGCGGAAAGAATTGCAAACTCTCTTTCTGCGCGCTTAACCGCCGCCGACCGGCAGGATATTCAAAAGGAATACACTCAGAATGCCGAAGCCTACAATTATTATCTGAGGGGTAGATATTTTTGGGATAACAGAACGCCCATAAGTTCTGACAGTGCAGAAGCCAATTACAAAAAAGCGATAGAACTGGATCCGAATTATGGTCTGGCATATGCGGGTCTCGCTGATCTCTATCCGTATAATCAAAAAGGGTTAACACAACTCCAGGCCATACCCATTGCACTGGATTATATCAGGAAAGCACTTTCTCTTGACAGCACATTGGTACCGGCTATTACAACCCTTGGTTTTATCCAGGGTGTGTATGAATATGATTGGAAGAAATCAAAGGAAACATTGGAAAAAGCTATTCGAATGGATCCAAAATATGTATGGGCGCATATATATTATGGAAATCTGCTACAGATGACCGGCGAAAATACCGAAGCGGGTTTAGCGGAAATTAAAAAGGCCAATGACCTTGATCCCACATCACCTTCTGTCAAATGGGTTTTAGGAAGGAACAACTACTTTGCCGGCAAAATTGAACTGGCGGAAAAACAGTTCAGGAATCTCGTTTTTTTGTATCCGAAATATCAACTGGGCAGAATCTCGCTTGTCCGTTTATTACTGACAAAAAAAGAATATGCGGAAGCCATTGATACGGCTATGCAGCTTCCCGAATCCGGTCTGAGCAGCACCCAGGATTATCGGCCAACTGTCCTGGTTTATGCCTACGGTGAATCAGGGAATTTGATGCTGGCTAAGACAGAACTCGATATGGTCCTTAAACATAAATTATACAAAACGCATTTAACGTTGGCATTCTGTTATATCGGCATTCATGATTATGACCGGGCTTTGAATGAATTGAACATATCCTTGCAGAATAAAGAATTGGGCTTGTATTTCCTGAAAGTAGACCCCATTTATGATCCCTTGAGGAACGATCCTCGTTTTAAGGCAGTATTGAAAGGGACGAATTTGTGAGAATTGTTTATCCTGATGACTTTTCATTACCAGGTTGGCTAATTCGTTTGCGATGCCAATAGTTGCAATAGCAGACAAGAAGAAGACGACCGTATTTGTCGATTATTTACTATCTTCCAAGACTCAGTTTCCTTTCTTTCAATTAACTGAGAATCTACACCATTTCATTTCGATAAATTTTTCAAAGAATGTATCAAATAAATGAAATTGCTCCGGACGTCTATCGTATTTCAGTATTTGTGCCCGAGATCCAATTACAGTTTAATCATTTTCTGATAAAAGACGACGAACCCCTGCTTTACCACGCCGGACTGAAACTGATGTTTCCCCTCTTGCTGGATGCAGTTAAAACATTGATTGATCCCGCTCAAATCAGATGGATAGGTTTTAGTCATTTTGAAGTGGATGAATGTGGGGCACTAAATGAATGGCTTCAAATTGCACCCAATGCAAAAGCCGTTTGCAGCGAAGTAGGAGCCTTGGTGAATATGACGGATTATGCAATCCGGCCCGCTCTTGCCATGAAAAGCAACGACGTACTTGAAACTGGAAAACGGAGGTATCGGTTTATCCGAACACCTCATCTGCCGCACGGATGGGATGCAGGCGTCATGTTTGAAGAAACAGATAAAACACTTCTTTGCTCCGACCTGTTTCACCAGAATGGAAATCTGGTCGCAATAACAGATAAAGACATTCTGGATGCCCACAAAACTTCCCTCTTAAATTATGAAAAAGGTCCACTCATGGACTACACTCCATATAATCACAAGACAAAAGCGTTGTTATATCGGCTGGCCGATCTGGCTCCGAAAACATTGGCTACTATGCATGGATCGTCATTTCATGGAGATTGCGCGAAGGCATTGCAAGACTTAGATGGTGTCATGAAAGAAGTCTGGGGAGAAAATTAAGACCCGGAATGATTCGTATCCTATAGATTCTCTGGTTTAAATCTTCTGCGGTAAGAAACTTCCTTACCCGATACCATAAAGATGCCATCACCCCGGTAATGCACCGTCCGGGGATATTTGGGAGCAATAGCCACATGAGCTTTCATTACCTGAAATATGAAGAAATTATATTTATTCACTAAACGGGAATCTATCAGGCGGCATTCAAAGTTGGCATAGCATTCTTTGATCAGCGGCGCTTTAACTGACTTCCCTTTCACAGCCGTTAATCCAAATTTTTCAAATTTCTGAACATCTTTACCGGAACTATTGCCGATCCCAATCACCTGGTCAATCATATCGAACGTTGGTAAGTTGATAACGCATTCCCGGCTTCTCCGGATCATCTCAAAACTTTCATTCGCATTCGAAATAATACAACCGAACAGGGAGGGTGTAAATTCCATCATGCAATGCCATCCCATCGTCATGATATTCATCTTTCCTTTCCAGTTAGAACTGACTAGCACGATGGGACCGGGTTCGATAAAGCGTCGGATTTTATCAACAGGAAAATTTCTTTTCTGATAGTTTTTTGCCATGGATAATTAGTAAGTCATCATATAATAATGACCGCAGCAATTCTTATTCCATGAATCCGCTTACAATTTCCAAATTAGTTTTGGGCTTTAGACTTTGAGCTTTCAGCTTAATAAGTGTAAGACTTAATAAGAATCGCACTCACCCCGGTTGTAACAGCACTGTCTTTAATCAGGCGATTGCTGCTGTCAAAGCTATAAAAATGAGTGGCTGTTACCGGCGTGCCACTGGAAGAACTGGATGCCGTCTTTATCAGATATTTGGCCTGAGGGAAAAATGTCTGGCCAATAGTCAATGTATTGGGCTTGTCCGTGTAGTAAGTAAAACTGGTCGAACCCCCATTGCTGGTGGACTCGGTTATCGCATTCCCTAAATTGTCATAAGTATAGTCGGTGGTATGATCGAGTTCTGAACCGGAAGAGGAGTAATTATAATTTTTTATCTGGAGAATTTGCTTACTGGAATTGTAAATATATTTTTCTGTTGATGAATCATTGGTATCATTATACTGAAATGTACTATCCAATGCTCCTGTTGTATTGAGCCATAATATTTCGTGTATGCTCAGCACATTGGAATTATATAGGTCCATGGTAAGTGAATTATTGGAAGAATATTTATATATGAATTTTACGATGGCCGGCTCGGGTATTGCCGTCATGCTGGTGAGACGGTTATTCCCATCATAAGTCAGATTATACGTCGTCAGGGAATTAAATCCTGTTGAACGGATATCTTCCGTATAGGTTTTCGGAAACGATGCGCTGTCTGTAGAGGGCGCGTCATTGTTTTTCTGGCAGGCTGTGAATAGAAAAAATGCAAAAAGGGTCGCTGGTAAAAGGGTTTTTTTCATGCGGGCTTGTTTTTCGTAAGATCTGATGGATTGATCTGCCGGTAAAATAATCATAAATACCATGAAATCCTATGCGGTTCATGAAAATTGGCCCATATCAATATAAATTTTGACCCATATTTTAGTAAGTGGAAACACTTAGCCAAAGAATACATGCATAATGACAATGAATATGATCAGGAGAATGAACTGAATGATCGGTTTCATGGTAAAAGGTTTAGTCGTTAGGAAGAGGGTATGACTAAAATTACCTACACAACGGTCCGTTGTCTAATTGGGAAATGCTTAGGATTCTTAGATATAAGTGTTGAATCATTGGACGGGAATCCGGAATCAGGGGGTACTCTGATGAATTGCAAAAAAACCCGAACTCATGGGTTTCCCTGGCGTTAATTGCTAATCAGGGACGGGACTATTTGCATCCTTTACTAAACAGATCTCCTTCTGTAGAACATACTTCCTCTGCGGGTATCGAATCCCCCGATCGGGAGAATCAAGCCGCAACGATCTACAAATGTCACCTGGCAAAGGAATTGAAGCTTTATATAAAGATAAAACCTTTTTTTATGCCATACTATAAAACATCGAAATCATCTATAGCCGAACCGCTCAATATTTATTATGACGACAGCACCCGGGGCAAACCCGTCATTTTTATTCACGGCTGGCCCCTGGATTCACAAATGTGGGAGTATCAGGTAAATGAACTTACCCGCAAGGGAATCCGATGCATCACCTACGACCGGCGGGGATTTGGAAAATCTGACAGGCCACGTCATGGATATGATTATGATGTACTGGCGGCAGACCTGAAGTCATTGATCGACGAATTAAATGTCGACAAGATAAGCCTGGTTGGATTTTCTATGGGTGGTGGAGAAGTGGCCCGGTATATTGGACGTTATGGGACAGAAAAAATTGACAAAGTCGTGCTGATCGGTTCCGTCACACCTTTTATGCTGCAAACGGATGATAACCCGGATGGTCTGCCACAATCATTGTTTGATGAAACAGAACAAAAGATTCGGGAGGACAGGGCCAGTTTCGGGATCAGTTTTGCAAAAATGTTTTATGGTATCGGACTGCTTAGCAAACCCGTTAGCCAGGCTTTTCTCGACTGGAACCAGTCGATAATTATGCAGGCATCACCGCATGCTACGCTGGAGTGCCTGAAATCTTATTCCACTGCCGACTTCAGGGAAGATCTGGGTAAAATAAATGTTCCCACCCTGATCATTCATGGGGATAGCGACAAAAACGTTCCTATAGAAATCAGTGGCAGGAAAACATCGAACCTGATTCCCGGAGCGATTTTCAAGATCTACGCAGGCGAACCGCATGGCTTATTTTATACACAAAAAGATTCGCTGAACGATCATCTGCTGGAATTTATCCTGGAGGGGCACACATATGACTCGATACTGGATAAAACTTTCGAGGAAGAACCATTTCAGGATCCGCTGAGAATGCCGAATACAGGTTTGATTTAAGTATATGATCTGGTAATTGGTTTTCATTTAGCGAACGGATAGATTTCGAAAGCTGAAATAATGAAGAAAGCCCGGCAGTTCTGCCGGGCCTTATTCGCTTTTATGAAAACCATCCTGTGAATTTGGATCGGCCAGTGCTGAAATTATTTTAATGTGCGGAAAAAGGATACTTCGCCTACTGTATTGACCTGTACGACGATTGTTTCCTTATCATTTTGGAGCTCAACAAAATATTTGTCTTCATCGTCAAACTGCTGTCCGTAATACTTCATATCTGTTTGGTTCGATTCGTTATCATCGTAAAAGACTACATTCCCCACAGTATATCCCTTGTATTTTTTATTTATGTCCTCCAGGGCATGTGCCGGTAAATCTGAAACAAAGACATTGGAAATCGTACCGACCAATTCGGAATTAGAATCATAATAGGCAGTACACAGAACATTATTTTTCATAAAACTGATTTTGTCAAACTGGTCTGTAACTTCCCAATTACTGATAGGAATATAACCGAAATCGGAATAAAAGTTAGCCCGGGTTTGGTTACTGAAATTCTTCAGCTCCAATTCTGTTAAATCACTTTTTTTATTTACGCTGAATGAAGGATCCGAAATATTTTTTTGATTCTTTGCGATGGCATATGATCTTATTGAAAGATCTACATTCTGGGCAGTGGCAGAAACGGCCAACAACCACGATACAACGGAAATTATACAAAGCTTTTTCATCTTATTTATTTTTAAATGTTTTTTTAATATTTGATTTATACAAAATGGATATCTCCTCAAAAATAAATCCGCAATAACACGGCCAAAAGCACCATTCGTTGACCAGGCAAAGGAAGTCGGTAAAAAACCCTGTTGATCACAATCCTCTGTATTGTGAATTAACAAGCTCTTAAAAAATTTTAACGCAGGTGTAAGTTTTGTAAATGGATGATGGCATGGAATCGAAAACCTATTCCATGAATGGTTTCAAGCCGGATAGAGTCATCAGCCCTGAGATATTTACGGAGTTTGGTCATGTATACATCCATGCTTCTGCCCAGATAAAAATCATCCTTGCCCCAGACTTCAACAAGAATTTCTTCCCGCGTCAGAAGTCTGTTTGGATTTTTACAAAGGAACAAGAGTAACTCGGCTTCTCTTTGAGTCATATCATGAATGTCCTTACCCGAAACGATCCGCTGTTCACTATATAAAAAAGTGATTTTACCGATTTGAAATGTCAACGGCTTCTCGGAATGCAATATTCTCGTCCTGCGCAAAAAAACATCGATACGCTTAAGCAATTCCTGTATACTGAAAGGCTTGGAAATATAATCGTCAGCTCCAATCTCAAATCCATGAATCCGGTCTTCTTCCATAGATTTTGCTGTAATCATCAGAATGGGAATTTGAACATTTTGCTGACGAATGCCTTTTAATACGGTAAAGCCATCCTTATTGGGCATCATAACGTCCAGCAGGCAGATATCAAAATGTTCTTTGTTGAATTGATCAATAGCCGTTTGTCCGTCGGGACAAAGTACTACGTCATAGCCCGCTTCGACGAGATTGTCTTTAATCAGGTATCCGAGCGATAACTCATCCTCTGCCAGTAGAATTCTTGATTTTGTTTTCATGGAAAATTTTCCTGGTTACAAAATGCAGAGACAAATGATAAACTGTACACCAAATGTATGGATCTGGCTTAAATTACTACTTTAGTATTCCGCTTCCTGCTAAAGATTTAATATACCAACCGTTCAATGGAACAATTTACATATAAGAAAAGAAGTTTTCTGGCATGGGTCATGCTTACACTGCCTTTTATTGCGCCGGCTCAATCTGGCTTTTCTTTACTGGAAGCAAGCAGAAGTCTGCCGCATCTCTATGGAAAAAAGAACAATGCCGGTTACCTCTGTGTAACAGCCGGAGACCGGCTTTATTCTATCGGTGATCAGGCCGGTAATTTTCCGGCGGTTGGTTTTCATGTACCAGGTGAAATGGGAGGTGTCTGGCAACAACCGATTAAATTGCTGGATGGGTTTCGTCTTAGTATCACAGACAATAAGACAAACATTTTCCGGCAGCTGGATAAGGCTGACAGTTTTACTACTTATTCATTCACATCCCAATTTTTGTATAATATTCCCCAACAAAACTTAAAAGTAACCCGGACACAGTTCGTTCCTGACAACATCCCATTACTGGTCGTGGAATACGCAATTACAAATAATGATGATGTTGATAAGGAACTAACCATACAGTTCGCGGCGGATGTGAATCTGAGGCCCGTATGGCTGGGCGAAAGAACGGGCATGATCGACAGTACGGATAAATTACTCTCTTTTGACAAACAGACGGGTACCGTTTTTTTTAAAGACAATAAGAATTCGTGGTTTGCCGGCATTTCTACGGAAAGTCCGTCATCAGATATTAATGAAACAAAAAAATCAACATATCAGGGGAAGGGCCTGGCAGGGGGACTGTCTGTTGTGATAAAAATTGCAAAAGGAAAAACAGGTTTTTTACGTTTTTATATTTCCGGATCAGATCAGAAAAGAGAAGAAATTGTCAGGAATATAGCGCTGGTAAAAAGCGGTTTACCCCGGTTATTTATTGCTAAAAAACAGCGTTATCAGCAGTTGGAAAAAAACGCTGCCATCGAAATTCCTGATAAAAAGATAATGGAAGCATACCAGTGGGGTAAATACAGCAGCGACTGGCTCGTGCGGGATGTGCCATCCATGGGAAGAGCCATGAGCGCAGGTCTGCCCGACTATCCATGGTTTTTTAGTAATGATCAGGCCAGTGCTTTCGATGCCTTGTATGGTACGATTGAACCCGATATATTTTACAGCTCCTGGAAAATGCTCAGGCAGTCATCTTATAAAGTGAACGGAGAGAACGGCAGAATCATTCACGAAGTATCAACCAATGGTTCCGTGTACGACAAAGGAAGAATGGAAGAATCGCAATGGTACATCATCACCGCCTGGAATATTTTCAGGTGGACAGGAAATATTTCTTTCCTGAAAGACAATTATGAACATGGCAAAAAAGTATGGAAATGGTTGCAGGAGCATGACACGGATCACAACGGTTATATCGAAGGATACGGGGGTGCAGAAATAGAAGGACTGAATTCAGAGATGCTGGATGTTCAGGTGGCAACCGCTGTTTTTTTGAAAACCATGGCTGATATGGCTTCGATTTTAAAAGATATGAATGCAGCAGAAACCTACCGTAAGGAAGCGGAGCAGCTACGGATAAATATAAACAGGGACTGGTGGGTACCCACAGAAAAAAGATATGGAGATTTTATATCGGGCAAAGAAAAAGCAATCAGCATCATCGATTCTGCTTTGGTAAAAAGAGTTGACCCGGCACGTAATGCATGGGCACAGAAAAAACTGACTGAATTGAAAACATCTATTCAAAACGGCAGCTATCCATATAAGGCCTATGTTGTATATTATAATGCAGGTGCCAGTCCACTGGATGCAGGCCTGTCTGATACATCGAAAGCGGTGGAAACTTTAAAGGGGATAGGCTTTTTTACAAACAAATACGGACTATATATTTCCGGGATAGAAAGACCCGATGATATCCGGGTGGATGAAGGAACGTTTCATCATGATAAGGAATTTAATTACAACCGCGCTGTAATGCCGGCAGCTACAGGTAGTCTGGCAATTATTGCCTGCCGCTATGGAAGCCCTGATACAGCACTGTACTACATGCATATGTTGCTCAATTCATTCAGCTTTGCAACACCCGGCACTACCTATGAAGTTTCTCCGGATTATGGAATGTTTGTACAGGCATGGAATATCCGGGGAATCAATATACCCCTGATCCATTATTTTTTTGGTATAGATCCTTTAGCTTACTAAAAAAGAAATTAATCTGCGGCCGGATTTTCCAAACGCATGGGGAAATGCATCTATAAAAGATGTCATCATCGGGGATAATTTGCTGTCTGTTAATTACAGAAAATCGGGTGAGACGAAAGTGTATACCGTAAAAATGACAAAGCCCCTTTGGATTGTAAAATTATATGTTGGATCCTGCAGCAAAATTCTTTTAAACGGGAAAAATGTAAAGCTCCAAAATGGCTATATTATTTTGAAAGAAAGACTAAACAGCGTTCGGATCATTTATTAGTTTTTTTTCGAAATAATTCAAATTATTATTTTCTCTCTAATACGGACCCCTGCAAATACCTCAGCTTTGTAAAAGATGCAATTTCTTTGAATCCCGCATCCAGCCATTGCTGTTTACATTGTGGATTAGCGTATAGAATTTTCAGCGGTCGGTTTCTCCGCTCGAGACTTTCAAATACTTTCTGAATGAACTCCTCCATGACAACTGAATCAAAAGGATTAAATAAAAATATTACACCCACAGTATCCGGAATGCGATAATAACGGGCATCCGAACAATCAATTGCAAAGGATATATGCGGATACCTGGTTTTTATACCCTCACAAACACGAGTGGCCGTATCGCATAACTTTTTCGAAATATCTATGCCGATGATATCAGAAAACCCATAGGCAGCACCCATAGCCAGCAAACGTCCTTTACCGCATCCTACATCCAAAAGTGTGGATGAAAAATCGGTTGGCTGCAAAAAATTAAATAACCGGCTGGACGTGTAATAATTCAGGGGCTCGTATATACTAACATGCATGCGATCCTCAGCTGATACCGCACCCCAGAGATTGTCATGACCAATGGTGCGGATGCCATATTTCTTTTCGCCGCTGATTTCATATCGTATAATAAAATGAGCGAGGCGGAACCCCCAATACCATTCGAGATAAAAAAAATACAATAGATACCGCATCAGTCTAACGTTATGAGTGAATGCAGGGTTATCCGGGAAGTATTTTACCTACGGCTATGCACTGAATCAGAGGCGCGGAAGGGACATTATAAAGTTAAATTATTTCGTGAGAATATGCTTGTATTTATTTGCACAAACCGTACATGGCCATTAGCTTTTTAAATGCCTGGAAAGAAAATCCTCCATGAGTCTCCATGTCATTCTGGTTGCCTCAGCATTATAATTTTTCCCGTTCAGGAAAAGCGGTTGGGCATAGCCATGATCAGCGCCCGGATATATATATAATTCAAACGATTTATCCTTTTCACTCGCAAAAAAATGAAGTGCTGACTCCACCGCCCACTTGTCCAGCGACCCGGTTATTGCCAATAACGGGCTTTTAAGATTTTCAAGTCTGGATTTTTCGATTTTATCATAATCGCCGGCATATATAAGAACAGTTGCTGAGAAAAGTTCAGGATCCATCAAATTAGCATTCACGGCATCGATACCACCGGCACTAAATCCGATCGTCGCGAGTTTTCTGCCGGGACGTTTTAGATATCTGATTGCATCATTCAATATAATGTCAGTTTCCTTTCTGTCTTTTGCGTTCATTAACACCTGTGCTGAATCATTGGAGCTGGCGGATTTGCCAAGGTATAAGTCAACGGCGACAGTGCGGTATCCCAATGCGCCAAGACGTTCAACAGATTCTTTGGTGGCAGCGGTAATCCCAAAGAAGTCGTGGACAATCAGAATAGCCGCTGAAGCATCTTCAGGTCCTGCAGCATAAATCCTGGATTCAAACCCATTCATTCCCCGGATGGTAATAAATTCTCCGTCTTTTGTAAAGCCATTCCGGGCTCTGGAAATATTAATATTGGAACGAATGGCAACTAAGTTCTGCGCAGTGAGACTGCCCAGAAAATAAGTGAGTAATATAAATATTGAAAGTATCTTTTTCATTCTTGTAGATTTGAAATAGACAGGCGGGACCTGTTTAATGTTTTCAAAAGTAGAATGAAAAAAGATCGCATAATCACCGGTTTTCCGACGGGTATTATGGGACAGGATATCCGGTATACCCTGCTCTTTTAACGGCAGATGATAATTTCAATATCAGCCACAAATCTATTAAGGTTACTAGTTTTTGCATGAATACATCGACATTTTGTATTTTCAGTATTTCGAAGAAAAAAGCACCACGGAATAGCAGCTACTGTAACTTAGACCTCCATTATACCGTCACATCCTTTTAATAAAAATGAGAATATGAAACCTATGTTAAAGGCCTTTCAAATAACCTGTATTGTTTTAGCTCTCGCAACCTGCTTACAGGCACAGAATAAACCGGCAGCGGCAAAAACAACGGGAGCGGTTCCCATTATCGACAGGGACATCTTTTTAGGCAATCCGGAGATTGCAGGTGGCCAGATCAGCCCCAACGGGAAATTCATCTCATTTTTAAAGCCGTACAATGGCGTTTTGAATATATATGTAAAGAAAACGGATGAGCCCTTTGAAAAGGCGAAACAGTTGACAGCCAATGAACGTCCGGTGGGTGGTTATTTCTGGAGCCACGACAGCAAATATATTTTATACCAGAAGGATAAGGGTGGCGACGAAAATTACAATATATATGCGGTGAATCCGGCAGACGAGGCAGTGAAAGCCACGGGTATTCCGGCAGCACGCAACCTCACACCCAATGATAAAATCAGGGCCCTTATTTATGCCGTGAGCAAAAAGAATCCGGACGTCCTCATGATCGGTTTGAATGACCGCGATCCAAAATGGCACGATCTCTACCAGCTGAATATTTCTACAGGAAAGCTGGTCAAATTACGGGAGAACAAAGACCGTATCACCAACTGGATATTCGACTGGAACGAAACACCGAGACTGGCTGTACGTAACCCGGAAGATGGGAGCACAGAAATATTACATATAGATGCGCAGGGAAATTTAAATAAGATATATGAAGTCGGTCCGCTGGAAAATGCCGGGGTAAATGCCTTCACCTCCGACAACAGGAAAGCCTATATAAGCTCCAATAAGGGAACCAATTTTGTACAACTGCTCCTGATGGATCCGGAAACCGGAACAACGACCCTGGTTGAAAAAGATCCGCTGAATCGGGTGGATCTCGAAGACGCAGCTTTTAGTGACGTATCACATAAACTTCAGTATACCACCTACTATGACGACCGTCTGCGCATTTATTTTGACGATAAAAAACTGGAGGCTGATTATAATATTCTGCATAAGAAATTTGCCGGCAGACAACTCGCCTGGAGCAGCAGTACCAGTGATGAACAGAAAATATTGGTCACAGCAACCAGTGATGTGCATGTACCTGAAGTCTATTTGTTCGACAGGACAAGTAAGAAATTAATCTTTCAGTATACATTCCGGTCCAAACTGAAAGCCTTCGAATCCTACCTGAGTCCGATGCAGTCAATACGCTATAAGAGCAGCGACGGCCTGGAAATCCAGGCTTATCTGACTGTTCCAAAACAAACAGACGGCAAACCCATGCCGCTGTTGGTGTTTCCACATGGCGGTCCCTGGGCAAGGGACTACTGGGGACTAAATGGCTACGCCCAGCTGATGGCAAATCGAGGTTTCATCGTGCTGGCGCCCAATTTCAGGGGAAGCACCGGTTTCGGCAAGAGTTTTCTCGATGCCGGAAATCTGCAATGGGGCAAACTGATGCAGGACGATATCACCTGGGGTGTCAAGTACCTGATTGCAAAAGGAATGGTAGATCCGAAAAGAGTAGCGATCATGGGTGGCAGTTATGGTGGTTACGCTGTACTGGCCGGCCTCACGTTTACGCCCGATCTCTATACGGCTGGTGTGGACATTGTCGGACCCAGCAATTTATTTACTCTTATGGCCAGCATTCCTCCATACTGGGAATCGGGCAGAAAAATATTTGCGCTGAGAATGGGTGATCAGAGCACCGAAGAAGGGAAAAAGATTTTGCACGATGCCAGCCCCCTGTTCAGCGTGGATAGAATAAAAGCACCATTGCTGATCGTGCAGGGCGCCAACGATCCCCGTGTAAACAAGGGCGAGAGCGACCAGATTGTGATTGCATTGCGTGACAAGGGCGCACAGGTGGATTATATTCTGGCAGACGATGAAGGACATGGTTTTGCAAAGCCCGTAAATAACCTGGGTATGGTGGCTGCCTCAGAAAAATTCCTGGCCAAATATTGCGGCACCCGCTATCAGGAATCCATGGCAGACGATGTAGCCAAAAGACTAAAAGAAAATACGGTGGACATCAGCAAAGTGGTGCTCATAAAGAAAAGTGCGGTGCCTCTGTTAAAAGCACAGCCTGCCCTTTCTGGTGATCTGGCGGCAGGCCGGTATAATTACACGGGCGATCTGCAGGTGCAGGGACAAAAACTTCCGGTAACCATGACCCGCACTGTTGCCCAGAGTGGTAGCTACTGGAACATATCTGACAGCGTGGCGGTAATGGGACAAGCCTTCACCGCGATGTCTTCCTTTGTTCAGGGTAGTCTGTCCGGTGTGCAACAGATTGCCGTGCAGGGACCGGTAAAAACAACCATTGACTACCATCCCGATTCGGTGATCGTGTCAGTAGATATGAGTGGAAAGATAACCAGCAAAACTTTGCAACCCGATGGGTTCTGCTTAAATGATGGTGCCGGTGAAGATATGCTGCTGGCCCGTTTCCCATTAACAGCCGGATATACCACGGCTTTTTATGTGGCCGATGGACAAACGCAGAAGTTGAAAAAAATAATTCTCACCGTCACCGGAAATGAAATGATCGGATCGGTAAATACCACCGTAGTGAAACAGGTAAATGACGAGAATGATAAAGACGTAACGGTTTATTATATCGATCCCGCAAAAAAAATTGCTATCAAAACAGAACAGGTCATTCCCGCCATGATGAATGCCAAACTGACGATGATATTGCAGTAATATAAAATGAAAGATGCGCGTTCATTTTTAAAATGTGAATGCGTAACCGACAAAAAATACGGTGCTTGCCAAATCGCCACCTGAAATGGTATATACACCCGTTATGTCCATGGCACGTTGATCCGGTACGGTCTGAATGGTTTCCCGATGGATCGGAATAGTTACAAAACTGTAAATAAAAGATCTTTTGAATTTATATTCTGCCCCCGGCTCTATTGAAAATATATGACCCACTCTCCGCAGGCCGTCATTCTTTCCAAAGAGATCATGGGCCGGCGCTCCTTCATACCGCGCACCGGCTGTAACAACAAAACGCTTGAATGTAAAATTGCCGCCGGCGCGTAAAGTATAACTGTCCGTTACACTGTTTACGTCAGCCGTTGATGCAACCGCAACCGGATTGGGCGGAACGCCTGCAATCTGATTGGAAACACCGTTTACATCAACCGGACTGATCAGGTAGAAAAAATTACCAAAGACGCTAAAACTCCGGTTGAAAATGTAAAAGGCGTTTAGCTCGGTTGAAATGCCCAAACCTCCATCTCCTAACTGAATAGCTTGATTGACCGGTGCGAGCATTTTAAGCGTAGGATCTGTTTTGCTATAATAGAAATAGTCCATGGAATGGTAATTCCCGGTTGGAAATTTAAGACCCAGTCCAAACTGAATATTCCCTTTGCGTGGTTTTTCTATATTAAGCAGCCATTTATAAGCTGTGAATCGGAGATCTCCGATTCCAAAATCACTGGTCGAATGACGAACACCCGATGCATGCTCGGCTTTACTTACAATGGTATTTGAAGAAATGGGGAGATCAATTGCTAACTCCCAGCCTTTTTTCAGGATCCTGCTCAACTCCAGATTCATAGTGTATTCGTAAATACTCAGGCCATTGTTGGGATCAGGTGGTGTAACATTATCCTTTCCTTTGAACGCCTGTGTTGCATGAAAATACCTGTTGTTGATATTCATCATCCATACGTCTGTGGTTTGCTTATATCCTAATGCGGCAAACTCGCCAAAGCCGGCAACATTACGAATGGCTACGCATCCCTGTGATTTGGATTCAGATCTGAGGAATAAAATGGCAATTGCCAGAGAAAAAATTTTCTTAAGCATAAGTAAGTTTTTTGTGGTTTTTAATCCGGTACATTAAAAATGGCCTTCAAACTTTATCGGACTGCAATTTTTTTAATAGTATTTCTTTACGGCTTCTGGAAACATCTACCATTGATTTGTCACTCATGAGCAGATATCCTCCTTCACCCCTAATATATTTTTCCACTTCATTCAGATTCACCAGGTGCGAATGGTGGACCCTTACAAATGAATAATCTTCCAGCATTTCTTCAAGATCTTTCAGGTTTCGTGAAGCCGTTATTTTCCCTTTGTTTTTTAAGAACAGATTGGTATAATTCCGGTCAGCCTCACAACGTATTATATTTTCCACCAGAACCATTTGAAGTCCCTCCATGGTGGGGATGGCGATTTTATTAACGGCCACTTTGGGATGGTTCAGTTTTTGTAAAAGAACTTCCAGCTGCTGGGGAAGTGGGTGTTCTACAGTATCCATCGCTTTTTGAACCGCCTTTTGCAACTCGTCCTTGTCCACAGGTTTTAATAAATAATCCAGTGCGCTGAACCGAATGGCTTTGATGGCATATTGATCATAGCTGGTTGTAAAAATTAATTTGAAATTTAAATCAGGCAATTTTTCCAGCATTTCAAAGCCATTCATATGAGGCATTTCAATATCAAGGAATAATATCTGGGGCTTTTGTTCATGAATGGATTTTAACGCATCAGCGGCTGAATAGCAAATGTCCAGGACTCTTATTTCCGGACAATAACGTTCGAGCAGCGTGCTCAGGGCTTCGCAGCTGTAAGGCTCATCATCAACTATAATGGCTGATATCATCGATAGATTTTTAAGTTTCTGAAACTACTTCTGTCAAAGTCTTATAATTCATTTTTAAAGTCACCCTTGTGCCCGAAGGCTTCCCTTCATTGTCAAACAAATCATCAATATGGAAAAATGTTTCATTAGCAAACTCTTCATTCAATAAGGCCAGGCGTTCCTTCGTTATTTGCAGGCCCAATGATTTTTGTTTTTCTGCGGATTTGCTCCTCAATGCTGCGGCCTTACTTCTTCCGATGCCATTGTCAGAAATGGCACAGGTCAATACCTTGTCATCAACGCTCAATTCGAATTCGAGTTTTCCCTGCCCTTCCTTATGCATCAGGCCATGCCAGATAGCATTTTCGGCAAAGGGCTGAAGAAGGAGGGGAGGCAGGAAAACATTCCCGTCATCAATGGCGTTTATAAAAGTTATGCTGTAATCAAACGAATCTTTAAACCGCAACTTTTCCATTTCAAGGTAGAGACGAAGCATTTCCAGTTCGTCTTCCATACTGATAAATGATTTCTTGGAATTTGTTAATACCGTCCGGATCAGCCTTGAAAATTTTGTCAGATAGTTGGAAGCAGCTTCCGTTTCATTTTTAAGAATGAAACGGTTGATGGAACTCAGACAATTAAAAATAAAATGAGGATTCATCTGAGCACGAAGGGCTTGCATTTCCAGTTCTGTAACATGTTGCTGAAGCTCCGTTTGTTTGCCTCTGCTCTCCAGCTTTTCATTCTTTCTTTTAAGCGAAAGATTTTTATAAAGAATAATGCCGGCAAGAGCGGAAATTAAAAAACAAGCGATCAGTATCCATTTCTGCTTTGCCTCCTGCTTTAATTTATCTTCTTTTATTTTATTTTCATTATCAAGGACAGCCACCAGATCTGTTTTGTTTTTAAAATCTGCCCTTTCCTTATAGTTGGTGAGTTTCCAGAGAAATTGTCTGTTTTGAATAGAATCCTTTAATGATGCATATTTCTGCCCAAAAATGTAAGCGCTATCATACCTGTGATTCTGATAATAAAGCTTTGAAAGTAACAAGTAGACTTCCAGCATGAATGGCTTTGCCTTGGCTTCTTTGGCAATGGAATAGGTTTCCAGTGCGTAGGAAAGTGCAGTTTTATCGTTTTCTTTTCCCATGTACGCCTTTGATGCAGCCATCAGAACCCTCATCAGGTCCCATCTATCATTACCCTTCCTGAAAGTAGCTATTGGCTCCAGAAAAATCTTCAGAGCCGAATCGTATTGCTTTTTCATCAGTAAGGTTTCTCCAAAACTTATTCGGGCCATTTCGTGCGTTGAATCTTCACGAAGGGATTTCTGGAGAAAAAAATAGGAAGAATCCGGGCTATTTATCTGGCGATAATAGTTTCCTACCAATTCAAAATAAGTCCAGTTAATTGTAAACGGATCCAGATGGTGTGAGCGAGAGTAATTAATACCCTTGTTATAGTAATCCAGCGCTTCCATAGGCGACCCCGCAGCTTTATATAACTGACCCATATTAATATATGATAAAACAACACAGGCATGATCGCTCATTTTTTGTCTCACGTTCAGGCTCTTGCTGCAGTAATGAAAACTGCTGTCATAATTTCCCAGGGTCGCGTAAGTCATACCCGTCCATGCCCATGCCTTTCCTTCCCCTTCCCAGTCACCCAGTTTTTCCAAAAAGAATATGGATTTTTTCTGGCAGGCTAAAGCATCCTCAAAATTATCCTGAGCATACAAGGACTGCCCGAGCCATACATTACACCAACCCAATCCAAAATCATTATGTAGGGAATCGTACATACTCAGAGCCTTCCGTAGATATTTTTCAGCTCTGAGATAATTACCACTGAAAATATCTGCCACGCCAAGAAGCATAGTGGACGTCGCTATTCCTGAACTGTAGTTTGCGGTTGTAGCCTCTTTAAGGGCGAGATTAGCCCAGTTTGAAATATTGTTTGCAGAAGTCGTTAATGGCCACCAGTATTCTTCGCCGATCGCATTGAGACAGTCAATTCTTTCAATACCATGCTTTGTCGGTAAAACTTTTTTTAAACTGTCAATTACTCTGGGGTCAGGATGCTGGGCCATGGTAACTGCGGCGATGAAGATTTCCGCAAAAAATATAACGATACCCTTACGACATGGCATATCAATTCAATGAATGGCGTGAATAATTTGGGTACTTGAATCTGTGCTGAAAAGAACTCATTTAAAGTTAGATTTTAGCAATGATGTCCGCAAATATCTTTTGTTGAATATAACGTAACTGAAATTATTGGCATACCAGGAATGTGCTGTTGGATGATATGGCTGACAATTGGTGGTTTGTAGTTAGCGGTTGGCGAATAATCAATGACAGAAATATGAATTCATTTCCATTCTTCCAGTCTTCCAGACTTCCAGACTTCCAGACTTCCACACTGCAAGTGTTGTTTCATAACGTCAGGTTATCCCTGAATTCTGCTGACTGAACATTGGTACTTTCCTTTTGAGTCCCCGACAGATAATTTTAGTATCCGATCAATTCCGTTGCAGGTATTTGCAGACCGATTTTAATGTGTATGCTTCCAAAATTTATTTTATACAAGAGCTGTTCGTACAATAGTTATTGAAAAATCTTAAATCACGAATCAATTAAACCTTAAAAACAGAAATATGAAACTAAAAATGAGAATCCTCGTATTGATTATCACAGCAGCATTTCTTATGTCCACCGGATGCAAAAAAGAAGATGGCCATATACCACCGATCGGCAAGAACGGTAATCTGGCTGCCTTATACAATGCGGATGTACCGCTGGCGTGGTTCAAAGAGGCAGTGTCCCTTTCACTTGCAACACCGGGTACTACAGGGCCTGTTGCATCGCGCACCTTCGGTTATATGGGACTTGCATTGTATGAGTCCGTTGTGCCAGGTATGTCTGATAATAAAACGATTCAGCATCAGCTAAATGGATTGCCTTCACTGCCCCGGGTTGATGACTATAAATTTTATTTTTATTCCGTTTCTGCAAATGCTGCATTGGCCAATATGACTCGTCATATGTTTGGGAATGCCTCCACTGCACAGAATGCTACTATTGATTCATTGGAAAATGCATTCAATACAGAATTTAAATCATTTTTGTCAGGGCCGACTTTTAATCATTTTGTAAGCGGGGACTTTGATCGTTCTGTACAATTTGGCCAGGATATATCAAATGCCATTTATAATTGGTCAACAACCGACGGTGGAGACAAAGCCTATCTGAAAGTTTTCCCAACTGACTATGTGCCTCCGGTTGGCCCGGGATTATGGGTTCCACAAACTGGTCAGGCGGCTCAGCACCCATATTGGGGAAACAACAGAACCTTTGTTGCAGATAACGCAACAACCACACAGCCTGGTCCACCGCCTTCTTATTCGACTGATCCCGCTTCACAATTTTATAAAGAGGAACTGGAAGTGTATAATGAATCCATAAACCAGGATCCTGAACATCGGGTGATTGCATTATACTGGGCTGCCATACCACCGCCCACTGTTTCTATATCCATTTTGAGCGCGGTATTGACCGATAAAAACGCAGATCTTTCCCTGGCTGCTGAAGCTTTTTGCAAATTGGGCATTGCTATTTCTGATGCTTTTGTTTCCTGTTATAGAACAAAGTATACCTATAACCAGGAACGTCCGATTACTTTTATTCGCGCCAATTTTAATCCTGCATGGTCGCCGCTCATTCCAACACCTCCGTTTCCGGATTATAGCTCGGCACATTCTGTGCAAACAGGAGCCGCTGCCAGAATACTCGCCGATATTTTTGGTGACAATACAACATTTACAGATTATAGTATTAATAATCTGGGATTCACTCCCAGGACATTTAATAAATTTTCGGACTATGCAAATGAAGTAGGCCTGTCACGCATTTATGGTGGTATACATCTCCGCAGTTCTGACTTCATCGGTTTGGCTCAGGGCGATAAAGTGGGTCAACATGTGAGCGCACTTCATTGGAAGAAATGAGGGGCCATAAAAAGTCCTTATTAACATATTAAGTAGGTAGTCTTTTGGGTTCGCTTTTATCCAATGGGATAAGGCGAGCCCTTTTTAATCATAGGGATGTATATTGTGTAATAATTGTAACACACTGATTGAATCTTTCTTATGGTTAGGACCAAATCATTTAAAAAGATTTATGCAAGCAAAAATTATGTTTTCTTCGTTGTATTGATGGTTTTATCCATTACACAAACAAAATCTTACGCTCAAAAATCTGACATAGGCAACTGGTTGATCTATTTTGGAAATCAACAGATAAACAAACGATGGAACTGGTGGAACGAAATGCAATATCGAAACTTCAATTTTATTGGAGATTTGGAGCAGTTAGTATTTCGGACCGGGATCGGATATAATCTCACAGAAAATAATAATAATGTTCTTTTGGGTTACGCCTTCGTATATTCCGAACCATACATTGCGGGCACTGATCAGAAGACCAGCCGGACTGAAAATAGAATTTATGAGCAGTTTATCACCCGGCAAAACTTTGGTCGCGTATTCATTCAACATCGTTACAGAATAGAAGAGCGTTTTATTGCATCGGATTTCAGCATGCGTTTCAGATATTTCTTGTCTCTTAATATTCCGATAAACCAGAAAGTAATTCAAAAGGATGTGTTTTATTTTTCTGCTTATAATGAAATATTCCTGCGCACAAACACGCCGGTATTTGATCAGGACAGGATATACGGTGCGATAGGTTATGCCATCAATAATTATTTAAGACTTGAAACCGGTATGATGTATCAGATATTTGAGGACGGGAACAAACTCCAGTTTCAGTTCGTATTTATGAATAATATCCCATTTAAAAAGTAGCGACCTGTCGAAAAATTACAAGTATCTGAACGAAATGTTATAGCTTTTCGATACTGCAGTGTATAGTTTTGTCGAAACATTTTTAAACTACAATTAAATCTTTTCGATGAAACATTTATTTACAATGCTGCTGTTTTTCGCAATCTGGGCTATGAGTAGTCCCCTAAAAGCTCAACAATCAACCAGCGATTTGACTTCTGTAAAAGTGCAGAATGCAGCATCCAATAGTCACACGGGGAAAAAACTTTACTTGGATGTTCACAATGTCGGACCCGGCAAACTAACATATGAAGCCGTTGCACAAGCCCATGCCAAAGACCTCGCGACAGAAGGAAAGTATGGCGTGGAGTTTATCAAATTCTGGGTAGATACGGCAAAAGGGACTGTATATTGCCTGGCCTCAGCTTATGATACCGCATCCATTGTTAACACGCATGCTAAGGCACACGGATTATTGCCAGACCATGTCTACGCTGTTTCAGAAGGATTAGAGGCAGCCGCAAAGGGAGGGAATAATCTATACCTCGACTTCCACGAGCTCGGCCCGGGTAATGTAAAAGCAAGTGATGTAGCTGCTGCACATCAAAAAGATCTGGCCGTACAAAAAAAATATGGTGTGAACCTTATAAATTATTGGGTGGATGAGAAAGCGGGAGTCGTGATGTGTTTGGCAGAAGCACCGGATTCCAATGCACTCATCATGACGCATAAGGAAGCCCACGGATTAATTCCTAAGTATGTAAAGGAAGTTAAACAGGGTCAATAACAGGAGAGTAAAATGAGCCGACATCCGGTTGACAAATAGGAATCACTAAACTATTTGTTAACCGGATATTTTTATTATCATATTGCGAATTAATTTAGTGTTATGATGCAGAGGCGACAATTCCTACAGCTCACCGCGATGGGTGGTACGGTCATTTTGGTTACCGGAATGAGTTGCAACCGGCGCCATCCGGTTTCTTATGATATATTGGGCAAACCGGAAGAATTAGCGCAAATCTGTGACCTGAAGACACTGAAGGAAATCGGAATGGCCTATCGCGGGCAAACACCATCAGAAACAGATGCGTGATAAACTTGCAACTTTATTGCTGACAGATTCTTCCGGGAATCCGGTTTCATCCGAATCGGATCACTCATTTATACAAAACCTGATGAGAAAGAAAATCGAACATGATTTTGAAACGGGTAATATAGTTATCGTAAAGGGATGGATTCTTTCTGTAACAGAAGCCCGTCAGTGTGCACTCCTATTTATAAACAATCCATAAAAGCATTGCATGCATGCAGACGGAAGACGATTGGAAAATAACACACTGATTGAAGGTGATATCTGTATTGTGGGAGCGGGTGCCTCAGGGATCAGCATGGCCCTGGATTGGGATAATACAAAATACAAAGTGATTCTGCTGGAGGGGGGAGGATTTGAATACGATTCAAAAGTTCAGGAATTGTATGCTGGCAAAACCACCGGCCAGCCTTACTTCCCGCTGATGTCAAGCCGGCTGCATTATTTCGGAGGCACGACAGGTCATTGGGCAGGCTTTTGCTCTCCGATGGATCCGATCGATTTTGCAAAAAGATCCTGGGTACCACACAGTGGCTGGCCCATTAACAGGGGAGATATGGATCCCTACTATGAGAGGGCTCAAAAAAAATTGGAGCTCGGACCATACAACTATGATATGGCTTATTGGCAGAAAGACGATCCTGCGATGCTGCCCTTGGTAAAAAACGATTCCGTCATTCGGAATAAGATGTGGCAATTCAGTCCTCCCACAAGATTCGGAGAGAAGTACAGGAAAAATATTGTTGAGTCGCGCAATATTCATTTGTATACATATGCTAATGTGGTTGATATAAAAACCAATGAAAGCGGTTCATCAGTCAGTGAACTGGTGGTAAAGAATTTTGAAGGCAAACAGCACAGGGTCAGGGCGAAGAAATTTATTCTTGCCTGTTGTTCTATCCAGAATGCCAGATTATTACTGGCTTCCAACCAGCAGGCTTCAAAAGGACTGGGCAATAACAACGACCTGGTCGGTCGTTATTTTATGGAACACCTGGAAATTAAGTCTGCTGAACTTTGGCTTTTCAAACCGTCTCCTTTAAAATTGTATGCATTCAATTTTGGTGTTACAAAAGCCAGGGCTGAATTAGCCATCCATTCAAAAAAACAGGAAGAATTCGAGATACTAAATGGTACCGTGTCTCTGACGCCACTGGATATCGCAAAGAAAATAAAACCGGCTATCGAAAGATGGAACCAGGATGATCCGAGAAAAAGCGGTGATCGTTTTTTTGGAGGTTACAGCGCAGCCGGAAAAGATGCACATATCCCGGCTTCGGGTAGTAATAGTTATCAGTGTTTCACCCGGATAGAACAGGCACCCAACCCTTCTTCCAGAGTAACCCTGGATACTGAAAAAGACGGATTGGGAGTTCCCCGTGCCAATTTGCATTGGGAACTTACAGATTTTGAAAAAAGAAGCATCCGTAAAATCTATGAGTTGCTGGGAGAGGAAGTCGGCCGCGCAGGAGCAGGCCGGATCAAATTGATGGATTATCTGGCGGATAAGAACGATCATTCATGGCCCGGTTTTACAGGGGGCGGTTGGCATCATATGGGAACTACGCGTATGAGTGATGATCCCAGACAAGGCGTGGTGGATGCAAATTGTAAAGTGCATGGGATTTCTAATTTATTTATCGCAGGCTCTTCCTGTTTCACAACGGCAGGCGCTCCCAATCCAACCCTTACCCTGGTAGCGCTTACGCTGAGACTTTCGGATCATGTAAAAGAATTGATGAAAAATAAATCTTAAAAAGACATCATGAAAACCATACTCATATTTGTCTCCTCGCTGGATGGCAAAGTAACAAAATGGGGTGAACCGAATGTCCGTCTGTGGTCATCACATCAGGATCAGGATTATTATAAAAGGGTATGGAATGAATCACGACTCATTGTAATGGGCAGCTCCACATTTAGTGCTGATACATTTAATCCCTCCCCGGATCATCAGATTATTATCATGACGGGTCATCCGGACAGGTATAAAAGTTTTGAGGTTCCCGGACAAATGGAATTTACAAACGAAACACCGGTCGAATTAAGTTCCCGTTTTGCAACCAAAGGCCATCAGCAAATGCTGGTGGTGGGCGGACCGCATATAGCCACTTCATTCTTAAAAGAACAATTAATTGATGAATTGTGGTTAACAATCGAACCCAGGATATTTGGAACGGGCGAAAATTTTGCAACAGACGCAAAACTGGATATTGATCTGCGTCTTATTCAAAGTGAAAAAGTAAATGATCAGGGAACGCTGATTACTAAGTATGCTGTATTAAAAAAATAAAATCAGATATATTTCAGCCACCATTGTTTGTGTTCCGATTTGTATTTCCCAAACCAAAGACAGGGTTTATATAATATAACTACCACGCCCATCCAAATCAAATAAATGGCCCATAATGCAACACCGCTCTCTGCACCCTTTGGTCTTCCAAAAGTTCCCGAAGCAAAGTCCAGAGACGACCAATGGAAGCCTTGCAAAAACATGGTCGCGAGCATGATGATATGGATCAGGTATAAATGTATCAGAAAATAAAACAGGGGAACTTTCCCGTAAACCGATACGATCTGTTCAAATCGGTTCGTCCGTTCTGAAAAGGCAAGTATCAGGAACATGGTACCCAGCGTGAGAAGACAAAACAAGAGCGAGGGAGGGTACTTCGTAACATTCATAAAAGACAGTAATGTAAATAATCCGCTTTTTTGGAATGACCATGGCGAAGGGTCGCCATATATATTTATAAAACGGATAATTACAAAAAGTAACAAAGCCGCTATGCCTGTTTTCAGAAATATTCCTTTTCTCTTGTCTGCAGGTAATTCGAACAATCTCCCTGCAGAGTAGCCGACCAGCATGATGCCCAGCCAGGGAACAGGCGGATAGCCCATGATGAAAACACGTCCTGAAAACACCGGGAATGCGCCCATGCTATATAAAGAAGTCAAAATGGAATTTATCACGGAAGGATTTGCCATGGCGGTCTGGTTTGAAGGGATCAGGAACAGCAGATCATGGCAAAAAATGATCACCAGTCCTAAAATCCCCAACAGTTTTGAGGATAATTTTAGTAATAATGAAAGAGCTATAAATCCAAAACCGATCGCTGCAATCACTTCGAACAAAAGAGTATGAAACCCCGGATCGAAAAAGAGCGCCAGGTTGACAAAACTAAACTCAAGCAGGATCAGCCAGACACCACGTTGAATCAGCCAGCGCCTGCTCTGTGCAATATGGCCCTTGTTTTTTAAAGATATATAAGCCGAAGTGCCGGCGAGGAAAACAAATACGGGAGCGCATAAATGAGTGACCAGCCGGGTGAAAAAAAGCATTGGCGTGGTCGTCGACAAATCTGTGGGACTATGACTGATCGAACTGACATGCATCATGTCACGAACATGATCCAGAACCATGATAATCATCACAAACCCTCTCGTAAAATCAATACTGAATATTCTTTTCATTGGTGTTATCAAAGGTATGAGACTATATAAAAAAAATCCAACCATCACTTGTTCATGTTCGAACAAGCCCGTACAAGGCGATCAAACCCGTATCTTTTGAAATAATCGTATTTTCGGATAGATAAAACTCTCATATGCCTGGTGACGAAAAAGCGCTATCAAAACTTAAAAAATTGATAGAGGGAAAGATAGGATGGGGTGACAGCAAAGATTGGGCAAATCAGGATTTTCTCTCTTTGAGCGGTAAAATACAGGAAGAAACGAAGGTCTCACTAAGCCATATGACCTTGAAACGAATATGGGGAAAGGTCAAATATGATAGTTTACCGAACACCTATACACTTAATACATTGGCGCAATTTGCAGGTTTTGAAAACTGGAGAGATTTTAAAATAAAAAACGACAACGATTCAACCATTGAAGGAATAAATACGGTTTCCTCAACATCGGCGGATCAAAGGAAATTTAAACCCTTATTTGCGGGCAGCAATAAAATAGGGAAGCCAATATTGATTGCCGCTATGGCAGCCTGCCTGGTGATCGGCATCCTGGTATTCAGCCCGGCTGCAAAACAAAAGATCAATCCGGGCGATTATATATTAAGCGTAAAAAAAGTCCTCAATACGGGATTACCCAATTCGGTTATATTTGATTACGATGCCAGTAAGGCTCCCTTCGACTCGGTTATTATACAGCAGTCCTGGAACACAAAATTGAGAACGAAAGTCTCCAGGGATCAGCATCAACATACTTTAATTTATTACATGCCCGGTTTTTTTCAGCCGAAGCTGGTAGTCGGTGACCAGATCGTGAAAGAAGACGACCTGTTGATCAGGTCCGATGGGTGGTTGACCACCATGGAGACATCGGCCATGCCGATCTATTTTAGAAAGGAAGATGTTATTTCCAATGGAAAAATGTCTTTATCCATCGACAAAATAAAAGCAGAAAATATCAGTCTGATGCCGCAGGCTCCCATTTTGTCTTATACCAATGTGCAGGATTTTGGCGAAATATATACAAACGATTTTGTTTTTGAATCTTCAATACGAAATGACTATCGCGACGGCTCTTCGGTTTGCCAGATGACAAATATTTACCTGCTCTGTGAAGGAACCGCTGTCTCTATCCCGCTTTGCGCCAAAGGTTGTGAGTCTGCAATTAATTTCTTCTTTACAAATCATACGGTTTCAGGAAAACAAAAAGACCTGTCTGCTTTTGGCGTCAGTTTTAACGATTTTGTCAAAGTAAAAATTGAATCATCCAATGGAATAGCGAAAATATTTTTTAATGATAAACTGGTTTATTTAGTTGACAGGGATATCATTAAATCGAAAATCATCGGCATCGATTTTACATTCCAGGGAACCGGGAGCGTAGATTACGTAAAACTGTTCAATAAAAATGTATCCTTTGAGGATGCCTTCTGAAAAATAATTCGGCCTGTAAGCATCAAACGGTGTTACTAGACATCGTTTTTCTTTTCTCCCGCAGTCAATGCGATTAGAAATGCGGTTCCGCTAAAAGCCAGGGCATCGAATACACTGGACACTTCATTTCCGCGGTCGACAAAAGGATGGCTGATAGCTCTTGGAATGTGCACAAGGAAGACCCAGAGAAATATCATGATACCCAGCAGGGTGGCAATCGCTTTCGTTCTGATATCTAAAATAATGAAAACACCGGCGCCGGTAAGTGCAGTACCGGCAAAATATACCCAGAAAATATGATCGGGAAATCTCTCAGGCACCAACTGAGTCAGATAGCCGGCATACATGAAATGACCGATACCAAAGCTTGCCATAACCAGGGCAAAAAAAAATTTTCCAAAGGGCGCTATTTTCAGCGGTATTTTAAAAGCCAATGATTCAGTATGCATCGGGGAAGGTTCAGCGTGAAATGAACCGGCAATAACAAAAGCGCCGCCAGATAAGGCCACCTCTTTCAATGCATTTACCCAGGAGCCAAAATGCCTGCTATAACTATGCGGGTCAATCATTTCGTAGGGAACTTGTACAAGACAAAATAAGATAAGAAAGATGGTTCCTGTAATAAGAGATGCCGCCCTTGCTTTTTTCTGAAGAATAATAGCGAGGCCTGTGACAATCAGTCCAACGCCAAAAAGCCAGGCCCAAACCACCAGTAAAGGAATATTTGATTGCCACGGTGGTAAAAAAACCATTCTGAAATCTGAATAAGCGAATTGCTGAACACCATAAATGATCATGGCAAGTCCGTAAAACGATCGTGCGATTTTTATCATCCTCTCCATGGATTGAGACATTTAATCCCATCAAAACTATTGGAGGGGAGAATAAAAGAAAAATCATCACTTATTCATGTTGGAACAAATTGGAACAAGTTGCAGAAGACCGACTGCATGAATACTTCTTGACCGCTGATTTTTATCTGTCGCTTTACGATGGTATTTTCTTTTGTTCCTCAATATGAAGGAACGGCTTCAACAGATCTATTGGCACGGGGAAAATAGTCGTTGAATTATTCTCTGTCGCGATCTCCCTGAGCGTTTGCAAATAACGCAACGTAATCGCACTGGGTTGTTCAGCCAGCACTTTTGCTGCATCAGACAAACGTTGTGCAGCCTGAAATTCTCCTTCTGCCGCAATTACTTTTGAACGGCGTTCTCTTTCAGCTTCTGCCTGTTTGGCCATTGCCCGTTGCATTTCCTGCGGCAGATCGATCTGTTTTACTTCTACATTGGACACTTTGATTCCCCAGGGTTCTGTATGAGAATCGATGATCTGCTGCAAACGCAGGTTTATTTTTTCTCTTTGCGAAAGCAGATCATCCAGCTCCGACTGCCCCAATACACTGCGTAAGGTGGTTTGAGAAAATTGCGATGTGGCCACCAGGAAGTTCTCCACTTCCACGATGGCTTTATGCGGTTCCAGCACCCGGAAATAAATCACGGCATTCACTTTGATCGAAACATTGTCCTGTGTAATAACATCCTGAGGCGGTACATCCATCACCACCGTCCGCAAACTTACTTTCACCATCTTGTCTACAATGGGAATCAGAAAGATCAGGCCGGGACCTTTCTCCCCACCCGCTAACAGCCTCCCCAATCTGAATATGACACCCCGTTCATATTCGCGGAGGACACGGATAGAATTGGCAAGAATAAAGAGGGAGAAAAGAATGAGAACCATAGAAAATACCGGAATTGTTTGCATGGATTCATTTTTTATTTATTAAACACTTATATGTTCAACGTAAAGGACCAGGTTTTTAACCGATGTTACACGCACCTGTTCTCCGGTATTGATCATTCCGGAAACAGATACCGCATTCCAGATCTCTCCATGTATACTCACTCTCCCCGAAGGATTGAGCTCATCCAATGTGAATGCATGTTCACCCACCAGAGCTTTAATGCCCGTCACCGGTTTTCTCCGCTGCGCTTTGATTCCCATACCAATCACAAAAAGGAAAAAACCGGAAGTGATCGCCACAGTAGAAATAATCAGGGCGCGCGATATCCTCATCACCTCCAGGCCCGAGCCAGGCCGGATCAGCATCAGTGATCCCGTCAGCAACGACACGATACCTCCGATGGCCAGCATGCCATGACTCACCACTTTGATCTCAAGTAACAACAAGACGACTCCAAATACAATTAGGGCAAGTCCGGCATAATTAACCGGCAGCGTGTTTAAAGCATAAAAAGCAAGCACCAGGGAAATAAAACCGATGATGCCCGGGAAGATGATTCCCGGATTGAATAATTCAAAGAGAAGGCCCAATAATCCCAGCATCAAAAGGATATAAGCTATATCCGGGTCACTGATGATATTCAGCAGTTTTTCGGTGAACCCCATTTCCAATAGTTGAATGGTTGCACCACGGGTATGTAAAACGAAACTGCTGGAATCATGTTTAATCAGTTTACCGTCAATCCGATTTAACAATTCACGGTCGTTTGACACGATCAGGTCAATAATGTTTTTCTGGAGTGCTTCATTCGCAGAAATGGCAACACTTTGCCTCACTGCATCTTCGGCCCACTGCAGGTTGCGGTTTCTATATTCCGCGATCGTCCGGATAAATGCAGCCGCATCATTGGTGGATTTGCTGTTCATGATCGAATCGGGTGTTCCCTGCATGGTGATGGGATGGGCTGCACCGATATTTGTGCCGGGAGCCATAGCAGCTATGTCCGCTGCCAGGGTAATGAACACACCCGCTGATCCGGCATGCGCTCCGGCAGGTGAAACATACACGATGACTGGTATGGGAGATTCAAGGATGTCGCCTACGATGATACGGGTCGACTTCAGCAAACCACCGGGTGTGTTGAGATGGATCAGCAAACAGGCTGCATTTTCAGCGGTAGCTTTCTCTATACTGCGATGAATAAATGTGGCTGCAACAGGATTAATGGCTCCATCAATCTTTATCGAGATAACCGTTTGCGCTGACAGCAGCAAAGGCATTGAAATGACGATGTATAAACATAATCGCTTCATCATATTTTACCCAGCGGGTATGAAGCTTTGTATAAATGAAAGACCTGAATGTAATTTACTGAAATCCACGAGAAATATGGTTTTATTGACGCTGATTGCGCAATGGATTCTCAAAGTTTCACGTACACTTCTCATCAGGCAGAACCTGCTAATCCGGACTTCGAAAAATAAAGCGTATCTTACCTTTCATCTTATAGCCTCAACCTTGTTTTGAGCTGCAAATAAAAATTACAGTACTAAGGACTCTAATTTTGTTTCTCCTTCATCTTTCAGACTGATAAGTTTTTTTAAAATTAAAATTTATCAGTTATGCAATCCAAAGATTTACAAACAGAAATTGCGACATTGAAACTTCAGATTCTTGATCTGGAAAGGAATTTAGACCAGGCATTTTCCAGGAATCTCGAGTTAAAGGAAACAAAAAAAATATATCACGAATTGAAATTGGCAAAGGAAAAACTGACCCGGCTTACGGAAATGTATGATCAAAATATTCCTCTGTCGGAGAAAAAATTTAATAAACCCTGAGCCTCCCGCTACTTGTTAAGGGAATCCGTTGAAATGTATCCGGCCTTTTTAAATTCATTGATAATCATATTGGCAATAACCTGGTTGCCTTTATCAGATGGATGCAGACCGTCGTAAGTATAACCGATCGCATCAATGGGGTAGGGATATTCGTCCTCTCCGGGATGAAAAGGAATTCCGATATAGTTAGGATATGTCATATTATGATAAACGCCGGTAACGGGGTCCTTCATCCTTTTAAATTTCACAACATTTTCTATCGTAATGCCGCTGTTGTAGTAGAGGTCTATGACAGTAATGTGCTCATACCTGCCAATTTCTTTCACTGCATCGGCAAACTGTAAAAGTTCCTGTCCGTTTTTGGATTTATAACAACCGTATGCGTTGTTATGGGCGTCAGCTATATATACAAAATCGCTACGTTGCATGGGCGTTATCAAAATAATTTTGGCATTGGCGTTGAGACTCCTGATCTTATTGATGATGACACGGTATGCTCCATACGTAGTTTTATATCCGCTATCGTGAATATAATCGTCCATCGAACCCAAAGGCAAACCCGACCACCAATCATTGGTGCCAAGAAAAACAGTGTAGACATCTGTTTTGGTCAACCCGAGATTTTCAATTTCTTTGGCTATGCCCACTGTGGTCCATCCGTTATAACCCTGGTTTATGTAGTTTATATTCGGATGTTTTGCAGCGACCAGGGCCATATATCCATTGGTTATCCTGTAGCCGGTTTCGTCATGATGGTCATTTAGATAAGTAATGGAATCGCCAATGGCCGTCCAGGTGATCACGCCGGGAGAAAGGGCTGTGCACTGGCACAATAGCAAAAGAGCTATTAATACGGTTTTCATACCAACTGTATTTATTTTAAGGTATTAAAGAAAAATAACTCTTTTTGAGAAATATGAATTGTAAATTTAAAAATGGAAAAAAAATCACCCAAAGCGATGCCCGCTCCGCAGGAAGGCAGCAGTATAGTGGAAAAAGCCGGCGAAATCCTCAGCAGCATCGGTTCTCATCTGGCAGATGCAAAAGAAGCGGTTACGCAGACCGTTGTAAAGGAATATAAAGTCGTTAAGAAAGCGATTAAAAAGAAGCTCGCGAAGAAAAAGCCGGCGCCAAAAAAACAAGCTAAAAAAGTAGCTAAAAAGACTGTAAGAAAAGCAGCACCTAAAAAAGCTGCTAAGAAAAAAGCAGCGCCTAAAAGAGCAGCAAAAAAATCGGCTCCAAAAAAAGCTGCAAAAAAATCACCTCCGAAAAAAGCAGCAAAAAGATCCGCTTCCAAAGGAAAGAGGAAATAAATGAAACATGAACTTTTTCTTTTTCAATGATGTACTGTCATGGCAGTGAAATTATAATACTGGTTTGGCCGTAAACAGGCCAGAATAATATTTTCTGTAAGCATATCCCAAAAATACATTCGGAACCATCAAAGTGACACCCATCAGCCAACCCGATGGCACCAGGATGGTATGAAACAATAATACATTCAGACTGATCGGGAACAGCACAACCGCCGAGAAGGGAGCATATCGATCAAAGAGTAAGGACAATCCACCCAGGATCTGAATCGTCTTCATCATGGGATAGATATAGCCCGTGCCTTTGAGTCCGGCGACCAGTGCTCCCGGTTTGCCTGTATGGAGGGGTTGATAGGGTATGAAGTGAAGAAAATAATCGAGACCGAATACCAGATAAATAAAGCCCAGCAGGCTGCGGGCAATAATTACCCAGGTTTTCATTTTCATCTATTATTGATTTTAGTCAATCGTCGGAAAACGCACTTCGATGTATGGACATTTGTTCATTTATATGCGTTTCACAGGGAAACGGCATCGTACATAAATATATCATTTTTGATTTCAAATAAGCCATTTTGCGTTTTGCAGGTCGCGGGCAATAGATAAATATATATAACCTCCGGCCAGGACCTTCCGGTACCCTCACATTTTTTTAAACGGATAACCGGGTATGCCCGCAGCTGATTTTAATCATGTTTCATATGGGTTTACGTCATTAAACGAGGTGAACCGGTATAATAAATTTGTTAGCGCAATTTATATTGAAAAACCATCCATCTGCGCGTTTTACCAGACCGGAAGGCCTGGAGGTGCGGATGGATTTTTCTATTAATAAAAATAACAGGCAAACAAGAAATAAATACTGTATGGAATCCAGCGATTTACTAAAAAAATATGACGTCCCGGTTCCCCGGTATACCAGTTATCCGACCGTGCCGTTTTGGGATAATTCCATTAACGTTCAACAGTGGAAAAGAATTTTTAAGAATCAGTTTCAGCTGGCGAATGAAAAGGAAGGATTCAGCCTGTATGTTCATCTTCCCTTTTGTGAATCTCTGTGTACCTATTGCGGATGCAATAAAAAAATTACAACAAACCACAGCGTAGAAGATGCGTATATCAACGCATTGATCAGCGAATGGGCTATGTATTGTGAATTGATGGATGAAGTGCCGGTAATCCGTGAAATTCATTTTGGTGGAGGCACGCCTACTTTTTTTAGTCCGGCCAACCTGGATAAATTGTTAGACGCTATACTGGGTAATTCGATGATTCATGCTGATCACAATTTCAGTTTTGAAGGACATCCCAATAATACAACGGAAGCACATCTGCAAACACTATACAACTGGGGATTCAGAAGGGTCAGTTATGGCGTGCAGGATAATGATCCGGTTGTCCAGAAAGCAATCAACCGGATACAGCCTTTGGAAAATGTGAAAAAAGCGTCTGACACCGCCAGGAAAATCGGATTCCAATCTGTCAATTATGATCTTATTTACGGACTGCCTTTTCAAACTTTAGAAAGTATTCGAAAAACCATTACAGACTGCATTGCGTTGCACCCCGACCGGTTTGCTTTTTACAGTTACGCCCACGTGCCATGGACCAGTAGAAGCCAGCGACTGTTCACGGAAGGAGATTTGCCAACCGCAGATCTCAAAATGGCATTGTATAAAGAAGGGATCAAATTATTTAAACAAAATCAATACCAGCAGATTGGCATGGATCATTTTGTTACAGGAAATGATGATCTGTTGAAGGCTTCGGGATCGGGTTCTTTACATCGCAATTTTATGGGATACACAACGCAGTATACACGGTTGCAATTGGGTCTGGGAGTTTCAGCCATCAGTGATACGGGAACGGCCTATGCACAAAACAGTAAATCGCTGCATGAATATTATGAACACATAAATAGAAGGGAACTGGCTGTCGAAAAAGGATGTTTTTTAAATCGGGAAGATGAGACTTTTAAAAAATACATACTGGATATCAGCTGCAATGGAGAAACGAAATTTTGTGAGCAGCATCATGAAAAGTTAAAGACATTCACTTTCCCCATACTCGAAGAATTGCAAAAAGATGGGCTGGTTCATTTTACAGAACGTTATTTAGAAGTAACAGAGGTTGGAAAAAATTTCATCCGGAATATTTGCAAGGCATTTGATTTAAGACTTTTAAGAGCATCGACTGACCTTAACAGGACAGTGTATAGTCAGGCTGTTTAGAAGCGATGACATGAGCTTAATACATGAAAACCCTTAGTTGCCTGACATGCGATTGCTGCGTTTTACAATCCCCCAAAAAAAGTTAACTTATCGGTGTAAATTGCAATCATCATGCCGGATGATCAGCACAGAATCAGTGAATTCAAGAAAGTGTTACGGCGATATACGGGCGAAGGTGTGGTAGATCTGGACAAAAATTATCTCCATAAATTTAATGTTCAGATTCATCGGTTCGAGGACGTGTTGCGTAATTCAAGGAGGAATGAACCACCTAACCGGTGGTCCTATCATCGTATAGGCCTTCTTACAGAAGGAGGGGGCGATGTAAAGACAGGAATATTCAGTTATAAAGCAAAAAAGAACACGCTTGCAGTTGTTCCTTCCCGCGTGATCTCTTCCAGTAGCAACTGGGCGCCCGATACCAAAGGTTATGTACTCCTTTTCAACATGGATTTCTTTCTGGAAAATAACTTTTCTCATCAGATTATTGGAAATAAAAAGATGCTGACTACTTCTGTACAACCGTATATACATCTCTCGGATGAACATGCGGAGGAAGTGTGCCGGATATTTGAAAGTATTCTGGCTGAGAAAAAACAGCAGGAGGTGGTGAATAACGAGATGATCGCGATAAAAATAGTGGAATTACTGATACTCGGAGAACGGTTATTTGAACAGGAGCAGCATCTGGATTCAAACCAGCCGTTGATAGATAGTATTAAACGATTTGTGGATATGCTGGATCAGTATTTTGCAAGTGAACATTCTGTTAAATTTTATGCCGGTCAGTTAGCCATGCACCCGAATCACCTGAATGCATTGATAAAAAAACACACCGGAATGTCCGCTAAGGAATCCATTCAGAACAGGATTTTACTCGAAATCAAACATCTTCTTCATTCAACAAAACTGTCCATCAAACAAATTTCGGATCAGATGGGATTCAGGGATCCGAATTATTTTACCACATTCTTTAAACGCGCCGAAAAACTGTCTCCGGGAAATTACAGGTCCTCTTTTGATTGAAAATCGAAGGAGATTCGTTGATTTATGAAGATTCATGATGGATAAGTGTAAGATCTTTGCACTTCCAAAATGAAACCAATTACCATAATTTTTGTCGATGATCATCCCCTGATCAGAAAAGCATGGGCGTTTATTTTAAAACATGACCCGCGTTTCAAATTGATTGCATCCTGTGAGAGTGGTGAAGAAGCGATTGAAAAATGCAGTGAGCTCTGTCCGGATGTTGTGATCATGGATATTCGCCTGAGAGGGATCAGTGGAATTGAAGCCACCAAGTTGATTCGTAAAAATTGCCCCGGCACAAAAATTATTGGTTTGTCTTTTCACACCCAGCCCGACCATGCCCAGGAAATCATAGAAAATGGAGCGATGGGATATCTTACGAAGCTCTCAAATCCGGAAGAAATTTTTAAAGCCATACTTGAAGTTCAGCAGGGAAGAAGTTATATCTGTAAGGAGATGGAAGGTAGGCTGGTGGTTGCCCCGTTTTAAATCCATTATTTGCTGAAAACTGTTCCCGGTCCGCTTGCTGACCGGGATTTTTTTTATTTTTATTAAAGCCATTTATTTATAAAACTTGAAACGCATGTGTAAAGTCATACATGTTATGATCATGATGATCCTGACGTTCAGCGTCTGTGCGCAGAAAAAAGATCAAAATCTGGTATTATCAAAAATAGCCGGACAAAAACCAAGAAACATCATCTTTATTTTAACCGACGATCACCGGTATGATTTTATGGGGTTTACCGGTCGGATATCCTGGCTGAAAACGCCCAATATGGATAGGTTGTATCATGAAGGCGCCTGGTTTAAAAATGCTTTTGTGACAACTTCTTTATGCTCACCCAGCCGTGCGTCCATACTCACGGGATCCTATTCACATGTGCATACCATCGTCGATAATGAAGCCCCCGAACCACCCGGTCTGATCTATTTCCCCCAATACCTGCAAAAAGCAGGATATCAAACTTCATTCTTTGGTAAATGGCATATGGGCAACGAAGATGATAGACCTCGTCCCGGTTTTGATCACTGGGAAAGTTTTAAAGGTCAGGGTGTTTATTATAATCCTTCATTGAATATCGATGGTAAAGAAGTTGCCTACACAGATTCTACCTATATCACCGACCTGTTGACAGACCACGCACTAACCTGGTTAAAAAACAGGAACAAATCAAAGCCCTTCTTTTTATATCTGTCGCACAAAGCAGTGCACGCACCTTTTGAACCGGCCCGGCGTCATAGAGGCGTGTACAAAAATCTGGACTATGTATTGCCGCCAACTTATTATCAAACGCTCAATGATGATTATAAAAAACTGGGCTGGCCCGAATGGGTGAAACAACAGCGATACAGCTGGCACGGCGTCGACTATATGTACCACACCCATATTAGTATCGATGAACTGGTGCGCACATACTGCGAAACTTTACTGGCTGTTGATGAAAGTATCGGTGAGGTGATGGACTATCTGAAAAAAGAGGGCCTCGACAAAAACACACTCATCATTTATATGGGCGACAATGGTTTTGCTTTCGGCGAACATGGTCTGATCGACAAACGTACCTTTTATGAAGAATCGGTCAAAGTGCCGCTGCTTGTTCACTGTCCTGAATTATTCAGCGGCGGACAGACGATGAACAAAATGGTTCAGAATATTGATATCGCACCCACCATTCTGGAGAGTGCAGGATTGATGAAGCCCACTGGCATGCCGGGAAGATCATTTATTCCCTTGCTAAAAGGAGATTCTACAACCTGGCGGGACAAAATATTTTACGAATATTTTTGGGAGTACGATTTCCCCATGACGCCGACAACCTATGGTGTGCGGACGGATAAATTTAAATACATTCATTACATGGGTATCTGGGATACCAATGAATTGTATGATCTTGAAAAAGATCCGAACGAAACCACCAACCTGATCGCACGGCCCGAATATGCTGACACGGTTAAAAAACTCGCGGGTTATTTATTCGACTGGCTTCAACAAACCGGTGGTATGCAGATCCCGCTGAAACGAACGATCAAACATCCTTCCGGCGACTACAGACACCCGGATAATTATTAGTTATTAGTTGTTAGTTATTATCGTTCATATCAATTAATAACTAATAACTAACAACTAACAACTATTCAGATCGTCGACTATTGTCTCTCGTTAATCACCATCGTGTTTGTCCACCTGTCCTGCCAGGGATTACTTGGATTTCCAAAGGCGCTGAATACACAAAAGGGAACAGCCCTGCTAAATCCCCGCTCAAATGCTGTGGCAGTCGTAATTTGACTTCCGTCCAGGTTAACGGCTTTGGTTTTTGTGATCAGTTTTCCGAGGGATTTTCCATGAAATAAGGCTTCGACTGCGGACATATATACGGCATATAAGAGGAGTGTAATGAACCGGTCGAGTAATCCAAAACCAGAACTTTCGTTTATTAATATTCCGCGGAAAGAGGGGGATAGTAAGGCAAGTACAAATCCTAATACAAAGAGAAGTATATAAAAAAGAACCAGATCAATGAGGTAATTGGCCAGTCGTTTTCCGGCACTGGATCTTTCATAATAATCTTCAAATATAGACTGGTCTTCAGGTATTTGCTCGATTTGCATGTTGGTTTTGGTTTATAACTGTCGGGACGAATTAAATATTGTCGGGGTAAAAGATATAAAAAAATATACAAAAGTTATAATAAGCGTGACTACGTGAAAACACCTTTTTTAATAGACCCTGCCAGCAGAATACAGATTTCAATTGTATGAAATTTTATCATTAATTTTATTTCCCCTTATATTCTCCCGCTCCCTATTTAAATAAATCAGCTTTTTATCACCTTAAAATATTTCTTTATGAGAAAACTATTGTTTCTATGCGCCGCTTTCCTGGTCTCCTCTTTTACACCTACGAGTCCAACACTTTCGGACAAAGAAAGAAAAGATGCCATTGAACAATTGTCCAAAACAGAACAGGGTGTATTTAATTCCCTGAAAGGACTGAGTGATGCACAACTGAACTTTAAGGCCGCCCCCGACAAATGGAGCATTTCAGATTGTGTAAAGCATATAGCCAAGACGGAGTTGGGTCTATGGCAAATGACAGATGCGGCGCTGAAGCAACCTGCCGATTCCGCAAAACGCAGTGCGATCAAAGTAACCGACGATCAGGTTTTACAAATGGTCGAAAGCCGCGCACAGAAGATCAAAACCGCTCCCCCTTTAGAACCACAAAACACCGGCTATAAGTCATGCCCTGATGCATTGTCTTCATTCTACGACAGCAGGAAAATGTTGAAGGAGTTTGTATCAACCACCAATGACGACTTGAGGGATCATGTTGTAGCACTGCCGTTCGGTTCTTTCGACAGTTACCAGATGATTCTGTTCATGGCTGCCCATAGTAACCGGCACACGCAACAGATTGACGAAGTAAAGGCAGATCCGAATTTCCCGAAAAATTAAACATCACATGTAAGTTAATACATGACCCATAACAAGGAGCCTGCTGAAAACAGACTGAAAGAAACTGCCCGTGTAGAATTTTTCAGTGATGGAGTTTTTGCAATTGCCATTACTCTTTTGGTATTGGAATTGATTCAGATGCTTCATCCTCAAAATGGAGAAAGTCCGCTTAGATCCTATTTCCATCACTGGGAGCGGTTTCTTGCATTTTTAATAGGTTTTGTGACTATCATGGTTTGCTGGATAAATCATCATCATGTATTTGGCTATATAAAAAAAACGGATAGCAAACTGCTCTGGGTAAACGGCTTCGTATTGCTAATGATAACTTTTACTCCATTTCCAACGGCCGTTCTTGCTGAATATTTAGGAACGGAGGGTAAATTTGCGTTGTCCATTTTTGGTTTTAATTATTTTATGATTGCCCTGGCCTCCTATTGGCTCTGCGCTTATTCATATAACAAATCCCTGATAGATAATGATGACAGGGAGTTTTTTAATTGCGTCAAACTGACCTATGCTTATGCCATGCCATACACATTTGTCGCATTTTTAGTATGCTTCCTTTATATACCTGCGGCAATCGTTCTTTATCTGATGTTATTTTACGTTTTTGCTTTTCCAAAAGAATTTGCAACAAGGCTTTTGAAAAGGAGACAGGAAAAAATCAGGAAATCCAAATTGAGTCAGGAGAAATTACCGGAAAACACAACTGCTTAAAAGGGAGAGATCTATTTTTCGCCGAATTTGGGAATAATTCTCGCTTGAAATTCATCAAAGTATTAACCTACTATACAGGAGAACGCGGAAATCCAATTCTGTCTAAAATTTTCTGAAATCGCGGGTCGGCTCTGAGTACTTCAGGAACCCAGGGTTCATATTTAAGTAAGATCAGAGTCGGGTCCCGGTCATCGAAGGCTTTTTCAAGATAATCAAACGCTTCATCCAGATCACTCAGGTAAGCAGCAGACAATGCGGTCAACGCATTGGAAAGATATTCGGATTTTGATCTTTCCTTTAATTCATTCATCAGGATCGCGGGCCTTATCAAATTGCCCGGTGATACAATAAATCCAGATAAAAGGATGAACCGTAAAAGAATGCCTGTTGGAAAGAGTCAGGGAGGTCTCGAAGCAGGCAATGGCTTCATCATATTCTCCCAATGCCATATGTACACAACCCGCCGTCGCGTAACACAGGAATGAATTTGCGTCCAGGTCAATGCCGATTTTGCAAATAGCAAGCGCTTCTTTGAATTTACCCGCACAGTGAAGAAGCAGGGAATAACTGGAATGACAATATGAACTGAGTGGATCCAGGCGGATGGCCCTTTCTCCGTGCTTTTCAGCTTCTTCAAACCGGCCTTCTACCGTCGCAAGGTAATTCCAGCCATATCTTAAATGACCGTCCGCAAAGCGGGGATTTATTTCTATGGATTTAAGAAAATTTTTCTTTGCTTCCGGCCAGTTCCTTTCATAACAGGTATAATAATATCCCAGCGTACAATAGGGTTCACAAAGAGAAGGTTCCAGTTTCAGGGCTTTCTCCGCCGACTGTTTTGCGCGGGCCATGGCCTCTTTGGGAGGCAATATGCCGTACACGGCGATGATCAGATTTACATCCGCGTATCCTGCATGCGCCAGCGCAAATTCAGGATCCAGGGCAATCGCTTTTTGAAAATATTGCAGGGCGGTAAGGATCGAAGCGCCGCGCCTGGCCATATAAAACCGTCCTTTTAAATAAAGTTCATAGGCGTCGGTATTTTGAGTATAGTTTTTTGTCATCAACGCACGATCATCCTTCAGCAATGTCAGTTTTAATTTTTTTGTAATGGCCAGGGCGATATCATCCTGAATGGCAAAAACATCATCCATCTTCCGGTCATATTTTTCTGACCACAGGTGATAGCCGTCTTCCACATTTACCAGCTGGGCTGTTATTCGAAGCCAGTTGCCCTGCTTGCGCACACTGCCTGCCAGCACGGTGCGTACACCTAATTTTTCTCCCAATTCATGCAATTCGGTATTTTTTCCTTTGAATTGAAAAGAAGAAGTACGTCCCGCCACTTTCAGATCCTTTATATGCGTCAGCGAGTTGATAATTTCTTCTGCAATGCCATCGCTGAAATATTCCTGGTCGGGGTCATTGCTCATGTTTACGAATGGAAGTACGGCAATGCTTTTATAGGGAATATTTTTTCCCTGCGCTGATGTTTTATGCGATGCAGGGTCCTCCTCTTTTTTTTCTTCTGTCTTTCCGCTGAGCGATTGAGGAGTTGGTTTTACCAGCTCTTCATGGTTGAGTGCAAAGACCTCCACCAAACGGTTAATATTTTTAAATTGATAAGTCCCTACCGAGATCGTTTTAAGTTCCGGATGATTATGTAATTCTTCATTTGCTTTATCGGAAATCAGGACACTGCCCGCCACGCCCAGGGATTCAACGCGTGAAGTAAGGTTAACACCGTCACCGAATATATGCTCCTCATTAAAAATGATATCACCGATATGTAATCCCATCCTCACCGGAACTTTCGGAACCTGTTGGAATTTCTGTTGCATGGACAAAGCGCATTGTACGGCTTCCACAATACTTTGAAAAGTGCTGAGCGTTCCATCACCATAAAATTGAATGATACGGCCGTTAAAGTGTTCATGTTCCTGTTGGATAACCTCGCGGTGGCGGTCCCTGATAACGATGGCATTTTTTTCACTCTTCTGCATAATCGCTGTATAACCTTCAATATCGGTGAACATAATAGCAGAAAGTTGGCGATGGTTGGGCATAAGGGGGTTCTCTTATTAAATATACAATCAAAACTACATCCGTACAGACCAGATGTCTAATTGGTTTCCTGTTGCAGCCACCAGCAATAAGTATGGATTCTTAAGAAGGGAAGGGGAAATAGCTTTCATACAGACTGTCTGCTGCTGAAAAACGAAGGGATTCTTTACAACTGCAGTTAATGCAAATCCCGGGTGGAATCATTTGCATTTTTTACTAAACTTTCCGGCACGAAAAACCTGTAACTATATTACACAAAAACAAACTTAGCCTGGTCCAAAACCGATTCCCCGTCAAAACGATAGGCAGCCAGGAATCCATGTTTGGCGATACTATAGTCCAGGCAGCAGATATTTCCCCGGTAAAGCATGGGATTTCCCTTGAGCCAGTAATGGCCAAAGAAAACGGGAATAGCATCTGCTTTATAAAAATCGAGGCTTTTAAATTCGGAAATGTCAACAGGAGAATCTTCAAAATTCTCCAGTGGTTCAATACTAATTCCCTGGTATGTTGACCCGGCGGGATCTTCCCACCATTTGATCCGGATATTCCTTTGATCTGTTCCGTCTTTATCCTTGAAAGTGTGACCCTTTGGTAATCTGATTTCCTTACCCTTCAACACCGTGTCTATCGCATGATAAAACGGGGAATCTTTTACGACGGACTGTTCCAGCAATTCATCCGTCAGTTTGGATTGGAAAAGATGATCACGTAAAAAACGGATACTTTTATTATCCCAGGCTGCATGCACCGCCCTGAAGGTGGTGGTTTCATAAAACAACGGAAGTGTTTTAAACCAGTCCAGATAGTCATCATAGTCCTCCTGCTTATTCTGAAACTGTTTTAGTGTTTCAAAATGCTGTATGATATTTTTTATGGAATGTTTTCTTAAATGACCACCTGTCTTATTCTTTGCGCGAAAACACAGTGCATTGTATTCATGGTTACCCAGGAGAGCGATGGCATTTTGATTTTCCACCATCGACCGCACGATTTTCAGGGTCTTTTTTATTTTCGGACCCCGGTCAATATAATCGCCTACAAAAAATGCCTTCCTGTCCGGATGAGCATAGGCATTTCCTTTCATCGTGTAGCCCAGCTTGACCAGCAATTCCTCCAGCATATCTGCGTGACCGTGCACATCACCTATAAAATCGTACATAAATATTATTTAGATCCATTTTCATTTTCAAACAAAGTAGAGGTTTCAAACAACGTGAATTGCATGCCGGACGGATCCTGCATACGTTGTACTTTACTCCAGGGCGCCTGCTTGATATCTGCCAGCGCAAGGGCACCCTCAGCGATGAATTTTTTCGAGGCGGTTTCTATATTTTCTCCAATATTCAGCGCCAGCCTGACCGGACCGGCTATCCGCCTGCCCACTTCAATGTCGTCGATGGTGGCTGCGTCTTTTTTGTCAATCAGTTCGAGAGAAGCCTTTCCGGCTTCCAGTATGATTCCATTGCCCGTGTTCTCGTCCCGCCATTCTTTGGAAACGGGAAAGCCCGCCACATCACGATAAAATTGTATGATCTCATCCAGGTTATCTACCGTAAGGATAATTCTCAATTCTTTTACTTTCATAGATTAAATATTATGGTACCGCATTTCAATCTTTCTAAGTTAATGCGTTTGATTTAAAGACCTGCAAATTCATCTCGGGCATAGTAAATGGGAAAACATTGAGAAAGTAATAAACAAGGGGAAAGAAGCATGTAGGAATGCTGGTGGCCGCGCTATCTCGGTCTTACAAATATTCTGGACCCATAGCCCAGACTGCTGCCGGTATAATTCACCGGCTACACCATTTTTATAATATCTGGGCGTGCCCTTCGGACTTCCTGGAAAATTACTGAGCACGGAGACATACACATCAGATCCGTTCACAGCGAATCCCAGAACAATGTCAGAGAATCCGGGTGATGTAATATTGGTTGCGACGCCGTTTTTCCAAACAATAGCACTAACAAGGCCTTTATATTGCGAAGCATTTCCTGCTACCTGACAACCGGCCATATAGGAAACCCCGTTCACGACGGAAACAAAATAAATTCTGCCAAAGGATAAACTGTCGGACAGGTAGTTGGGAACATCGTTCTTCCAATAGGTTGCTATTTCGGTAGAATCCGTATAATCATACACACTGCCAACCGCATACACATCCGCACCGTCTACTGCAACATCATAGGCATGCCCTGGATTTCTGGTGACAGGCAATTGATTGGAGATCCCGTTTAGCCAGTACACCGCATTGGAGTGAATACCCGTATTGGATCCGGGAATATAGAGGTCCGCACCATGCGCATATATTGTAGTCAGTCCGGGTTGGTTGGAAGTAGGCAGTTCGGAATAGAAATCTGTGTTTTGATACAGTTCCCCAGGCCAGCTGCCCGTCTGTAATTGCAGAAAACTAAATACATCTGTTCCTGCAAGGGCAATCGATACGGGTAGAACCGAATCTGCCAGGGCGAGAAAATTAAACTGCCCGTTTTTCCAATAACCGATAGAATCGTTGATTTGCCCCAGGACATAAATATCGGTTCCGGAAAATGCCATGTCGGCACCCAGGGGATTTGTGCCGGTTGCAATGGAGATAAACTGGCCGTTCTTAAAATAGCCAACCTGGTTGTCGGTTTGTCCGACGATATATACGTCTTCGGTTGTGTCTTTTTTGACCGGCGTATTGTCTACAGCCTGAACGGGCGGGGCCGGTGGAGCCGTCGTCATATCCGATTTGCTGCAACTGGCAAGCAAACCGAGTCCAATGATGAATAGGACAGGGAATTTCATTACGATAAGGGATTAGGGGCGCTTTCAGGGAGGGTAGAATACTCAAACGTCAATATGCCTGAGTTTATTATTATCTCCTAAGGGTAATCCCTTAATAGTCTAAATGGATCCGGGATTAACCGAGTATTTAGGGTCCTTTAACGATGCCCGGGTTCCCGAATTTGCATTATTTTGAATATCGATGAAATTGCCAGATCCCTTACTCCGGAGACGTTATACTTATAAAGTGGCTGAGTCATTTGAATCAACCAAGTTGAAAATGAAGAGGATTTTATCAGAAAATTATTCTGGCAAAATGGGCGAGGATGGCAAATTCACTTACCGGCAGAATATAACCGGCAGCCGGTTAAGTTTTTACCCTAAGTATATCAGACTTGTATTTAGTTATGGCTGGCTGGAAGCAGATGGGAATGATACAACCATTCACTATATGGTCGTTCCAAGTATCAGGCTCGTTTTCCTGGTTGTTATTTTTTTACCGCTCTTTGGTTTAAATGCTTTTTTTGGTGACAAGTCGCTGATGAGTATCCCGGGTTTTCTGTTCTGTGAAGGCCTGATGATTTCTGTAATAATCGTCAGTATGTTCATCCTAAAACGAAGTTTTGAGAATAAGTTTGATCTTAACAGTTAAGAGAGGATATTAATAATGGCAAATAATAAAGAATTACACTTACCCAATGAAAAAATCTTGTTTTATAGCAGGACTTCAATTTTTGTATTCAGTGTTTTTCTCACTGGGGTTGTAGGTGCCTTAATGCTCGGATATAATTTAAAAAAAGCGGGAAAAAATAGATTTGTTTTCCCTTTGATCCTTGTCAGTTTATTGACAAACGTATTATTGTATCTGATTATGAAAACTTTCTACAGACCGCAGTATGGGCAATGGAATCTGAATAAAGCGGTTGGCTGGGGTTGGAATATCTATGATTACCTATGGTGGATTGGTGACCAATTTTTCCTTCCAAATATTATTATTGGTTTAATATTGGTTTCTTTTGTCTGGAAAAAACAATTATCAGAATTTCAAACTTATGAACGCAAAAAACCATGGATTCCAATCGTAGCTTTAGTTGTGTTATATACGAGTTTGATTATAACCTTATGTCTTTTTCTTCATTGATTTTGACCCAGACGTAGGCGACCATCTCATCATCACAAATAATCAGGCTTTGCTCGGTACCGGCTTGGCTTCTCTGATCCAGTTTTTCAATTTGTCATAATCGGAATGGTGTTCCGAATGAGCCATTTTTCCTGCTGGTGCCCATAAATGAATGACTGAGTTCAACCTGGCTTTTACAGTTTTCCAGCTCAGTACACTGTTTGTCCTTTGATCCTGCATTTGCAACAGCCTGGCTGAAATTTCTGATTCACGCAGTTCTATAAGATCCGTTATTCTGGTTTTTCCTTTGCTGGTCAATTCGAAATACGGCATGCCGGTGATCGGCGTCGTGGTACTAAATACTTCGTCGGACATCAGCTCTTTAAATCGGGGAGAATAAATTTTCCACTTGTGTTCAAATAAATGGTGGAAATGATACGTGGGGACATTTTTGTTTTGGCTGATGGTGATCAGAATTTCAAGTTCAAGGGTTTTACTATTGTCCATGGACGGAGGGGTTTTTAAAGGGTTCGAACAATAAATCGGACATTTAAAGTACATACAAAATGGTGCGATTCAAAGCGATTGGTATATCTACGATGGCGCTGTAGAAATAGTACTAATTCATTGCAAATGCGGATACAATTGCTTATTTTGTATAGTACTAAAATGCATCCAATCCGTCGTCCGCGGGCGACATCTCTCCTCTGATAAACCGCCAATAAATCCATCGTCCAGGCTCTGGTAGTCCGTGAAAAATCAACCCTTTTCGGCTAACAATTTTGGATCATGGAACTCCCTAAAGAAAAAGAACCCCTTATATCGGCCCAGGTCGCTCAGAAAGAGAAGTCGACCGCCTTCTTATTGGGCAAAATGACAAAACATACGGTGATTATCAGAAAAGGCACCACGTTCCTGATCATATTCAGTATTCTCGCCCTTTATGCCGCCATGTACCTGATACACATGGAGTCTGTTGACCGGCATTTACAAAGCCCTGTTTTCAAGATCCTTGTCAGGTAATCCGCAACGGAAAAAATCAACACAAAAAGTACATCTTCAAAATTATTGCCTGGCGAAGCCAATCTGAGCGATCAATTTTTTAAATCCCGGCTCATCATGTAATGAATTAAATAAGGGCTCAACGTTCAGCCAGTATAATTCAACTTCATGATTGTTGTAAGCCGTTTGCAGCCATTGTAAAGCCAATACCGGCCTGTTCGTTGTGGCATATACCATCGCTGTGTAGTAAGCAGGACTTTGTACGGGTGAATGGCTGCTCATCAATTTCAAACTATCCAGAATTTTTTCTGATTTTTCTTTATTGCCGGTGTTGTAATAACATGATCGATAATAATGATCGCCATCTTGGAATTATTATTTCATCCGGGTTTAATTCAAAAAACTTTTTTAAATTGTCCAAAGCTTCCTGATATCTGGCCAGAGATTGACAAGTGGCAATGCCCTGGTCCAAAATATGTCGGGAGGATCGGAAGCTCTTTAAAATAACAAGAATGCGGAATCTAAAATCATCAGCGATTTTTCAGGTTGATTCATGTAATAATACGTCATCGCAATACCCTGCCAATATCCAAAATTATTTTTATCAATGCCTCTGTTTTTCAAACAGAAAGTCCAATGCTTCCTGAAATCTTCCGGAAGAATTCAAAAAGTCACTGATAGTTATCTTGCCCAGACGGCGCCGGAAGGATTCAAACTGAAAAAATTTTGTCCATTCATTATTAGCTGCCTTAAAATCCCAGTCGTACCAGATAGTTTACCTGCGGCCATGTAATTTCTCACAGATGCGAGATTGCTGTCGAGTTGAATGGCTTTATTTAATAAAGGAAGAGCGCTGTCTTTTACTTGTTTTGCATTTAAGTTCCCGTCGTAAATGCCTCTGTAATAACCAATAGAAACCCAGGTCGGCGTAAGCCGGAGCAAAATTAGCTATCCAGTTTAATGGATTCTTCCAATAAATTTTTCCAGTTTTTCTGATGTTTCCCAGTAAAATGTTTCGCCAGACTTCAGGTAAGTCGTATAGGCACTGGTGTTTTGCGTTGGTATATATTCAATTCTATCCTTGGTTCCGGCATCAATGTTGACTTTTAGTGCTGCTGCGATCTGTTGGGCAATGTCACTTTGTATGGCGAAGACATCTTTGATCTTCCGGATATAAGTTTCTGCCCACAAATGTTCGTCAGTCTTACCGTTTATCAACTGAACAATGATCCGGATGGAGTCTCCATCTTTTGACACACTGCCCTCCAGTAGATTTCCCACACCCAGTTCATTCGCAATTTCTTTTGCCGTTTTTTTCGAATCCTTATATGCCATGGAAGACGTTCTGGAGATAACATTGATACCTCCAATTTTGTATAGATGATTCAGGATTTCATCCATCATGCCATCAGCAAAGTATTGCTGGTTGATGTCATTTGAAATGTTTGCAAAAGGCATGACCGCGATCGAGTTTTCAACCTTACGTCCCTGCGCGTTACCGGATCTTAAAAAATAAGAAGAAAACGCTTAAACCGGCCAGCACAAGCAAAGAAATACTGCCTAAAATGATTTTTCGCGAGTCAATTGTACGTTTAGATTTCTCTTTCTTTAATTTTCCACTCATCTGTTCCTTCCTGGGCACATTTAGCCCTTCATTTGAGAGAGCATATACTTCAATGGGGTCATCAACATTTTTAAAATCAAATTTTCCTATCCAGACTGATTTAAACTCTGGTTGATTTTTAATTTTGTCGTGAATGTCTTTGGAAAACAGAATGGTATTGGCTTGTCCCAGAGACTGGATGCGGGACGCTATATTGACACCATCACCCAACGCTTTACCGTCTTCAAAAAATACTTCCCCGATGTGCAGACCGATCCGAAGAGGTACATATGGCGCTAACTGTAAATCTTTTTGCAATTCCAGCGCACAGATGACGGCCTCCGTGGCACTTGGAAATGTACAAAGACTTCCATCGCCATAGTAATTCAACACCCTTCCTCCATGTGAAACGACTTTCTTATCCAGTGAAGAAGTATAATGTTTGATTAACGCGACCGCTTTATGTTCGTCTTCCTGCATAAGAGCAGTATAACCTACGATGTCAGTAAACAGAATGGCGGCCAGGTGCCGTTGTTGTGACATAGCTGACGAAAATTGAATTTTGGGAAACTCTATTGTAATATAAGTTTTATTTGCCTCCGTCTGGCAACCAGATCTACAAAACGCCGGTTTTTGACGGACGGATCCAGGGGTCATGTTGGTTAAAAAGATTCCGGTAAAATTCAAATAAACGGGAACTTTGCACACTTGCCAGGCAACTTTAAATAATTACTTTCTCTTAAAATACTTTAAAATTGAGTCTTTTGGCAGAATAAAATAAAATGAAAGCCGTCAATTACGCTCTTAATTTTCTCATCATTTTCTGTTTGGTATCTGCCATATGGATAAAAACACTTGGGTTATCGATTGAAAGTAAAGAAAGAATTTGGGGACGTGCCTGGATGCACATTTCGGATAATCCTGCTACGCTTGTTTTTCTCGCCATACTATTTTTAATACTCAGACTCTTTATAGGTCAAACGGAGAAAAAACGAAAATGACGGAAATTTTCCTGCGGGAACCTGTTTCCTTTATTTCTTTATCCACGATTCATATTGGAATAGCCAGGTTGGCTAGTTTTGCAGTTATGAACCCGCTCTCATAAATTAATGCTGTGGCGGGCGTAAACCTATATTCCTAAATTAATATCATGAAAATTCTCGTTGTTGATGACGAAGTAGACGTACGTGCTTTGTTTGAACAAAGGTTCCGCAAAGAGATACGCGATAAAGAAATGGTTTTTGCCTTTGCGCACTCGGGCCAGGAAGCCCTGAACTATCTGAGTGATAAAAGTCGCGAATCAATTCTGATATTATCGGATATCAATATGCCGGGCATGAGCGGACTTGAATTGCTCAAACATATCAAAGACGAATTTGAAAAACCTCCGCCCATCGTCATGATGATAACCGCTTTCGGTGACGATGAAAGTTATACAAAGGCTATGAATCTCGGGGCAGATGATTTTCTAACCAAACCGCTCAATTTTAATTATCTCAGGGAGAAACTCAGTATGGTAAAATGCTGAACATTTTACATATGTGTAGCCGTCCAGGCCAGCAGATGGGCACTGGGTAAAAATAATAACTGGGCCAGGACAGTTCCAAGGAGTCGGGCGATGGTCATATAGACAATGTATTTTCTAAACGTCGCCTCCGAACATTTACCAAGGGTAACATCGTCAGTCATTGCAGACAAATTGGGATCGATAAATGCAAACATCAATATGGTCGCAAACCCATTGATAAAGGCAGATAAATTGCTGGCAGTTGTTCGGTATACCGGGTTTAGATAGGATGCATAGACAGCTGACAATACGCCAATCGTCAGAATGGACACCGCAAGGATATTTAAAATAAAAATTCTCCAGGGGAATTCTTTATCAAATTTGATATCCGAAACATTGGTTTTGACAGGTATCGTCATATTGTCCCTGAAGTAGAGTATACCTGTTTTTGAAAAACCGTGCAATATCAATTTGCCCAGTGATTTGTGAATACTGAAATTGATGACGGCCCTGGACAATACCCGTTGAAAAGTGGGAATCAGAAAGGCGCCGATCACCGTTGCGACGGTGCAGGAAAAAATGATTAGTCGAAAAGTTCCGGCGTTACTAAATATGCCGGCCCTGATATCGTTTTCAACCGTCTTGGCTAAAAGGGGTGCCTGAAAACCATTGGCTGTCCTGGATACTAAAACCAGAATATTGAATAAGGCAAATGAAATAGCAACCCGCCCTGTGCGGATACCTACGATTCTTACGGAGTAAGAAAGAGTTGTAATGAGGTTAATCAGGAACGTGAGAATTAAAACAATGATGATTTGTGTAGTCATTGGTTTATCATTAGTAATTGTAGATTTAGAAGTATCAACACTAAAGATACATCTTCACAGATTCCGGGTATTTGCCTTCAATTTCTCCGCACTCATTCAAATGTAGTCAGAGATCGATTAGCCGGATATAACTTTAAACGCTTAGTCAGACAATTTTGAATCATCGGTCAAATTCGCACTATCCCGTTGACAATCCCCACTCAAATGATTATCTTTTTGCCTGATTTCTACGCAAAATCGCATGGCAATAGTTAATCGACTCCTGATGCAACGGATATTACTTTTATCAATGTCACTAACGTTCTTAATAGCGGGCTGCAGGAAGACGGTTGAGGATCCGACAGCAGTCCCGCCCGGTGACCGCCAAATAAAATTTTCACTTCCCTATGCTGCAAGCTATGACACCATGTATTGGTTGACCGATGAACAAGTTAACATCCACAAATTCAATATTGATTTTTACACAGATGTTGACTCCGTTATCTACGGCTTTTATTCTTTTCAGGAGAATGACAACAATGGAACGGTTGAGCTCTATAATTTTACAGACAGCATCCCGATTGCGGGCAGTTTGATAAATGTTGTAAGTAATGAAAACAATGGCTATTATCAATCCGGCAATTTAAAAGACGCATTTCCACATAAAGAAATAACCCTGGGTTTAAGGCTGAAAGGATCCGCGCAGGTCAACTATCTGAACGCGGTGTCAGGTTATTTTTATCTCTATAGAGAATAGACTTTGTTTATGCGATGTTATTCTAAACCTTTAACCCGGTTGCCTGCATTGCTCAAATAACTCGTGAGACTTTAATAAAGAACAGAAGGCAGAAAAGCACCGGCCGGATCGTTATACAATCCCTTACTCATTAATGTCATCGGCATAATAATACGCAGACCGTTTTGCAGACACCAGCGCAGCACTTCTGCATTACGCGAAGGAAGTAAAAATCCCGGGCCCGAAAAATTAGCAGATGCGCCAATCAATGCTTTCAGCCCGGTGTTCGTTGCTGCTATCGTATGCCCCAGAAAACCAACCTGGGTCGTATATCCGGTAATCATTCCATTATATTCAACAACAGAAAATGTTCCTGTTTTGATAGCACCTGGTAGTTCCTGACTGCGGTCATGACCATGTATCTTATAACATAACTGGTTGCATGAATTCAGGTCCGCTTCATTTCCCGGGCGAACATGATAGCCGGGAAAGCTAATTCCCAGATGCAGCGCCCTGAATGACAGAAAGAGGTTCCCGTACATCGAATCCCAGTTTTGTGTAGAGTGATAATGACCGGTTATGATAAGCTGCCTGTACCAATCGCACGCCTGCCAGTTTGATATCTTCTGCCCGATGAAGAACCTGCTCCATCAGTTTTCTGCCTACTGCAGCATTCTGTCCTCTCGGATCCACTGTTATAGGACCCACTCCTCCAATAAAGCCATTCTCCCACAGAAAATTGCTGCCAACAATTTGCCCGTTCGCTTCAGCTACTACAGAATATGCGCCTGAGCCGGAAAAAATAAAGTTCATTAACCCAACGGCCGTTTCAGTATCCGGAAAATCCGGTGGAAAATGGTGTGCATCTGCAATGGCTTTAAATGCATTGTAGCAAATAGCTCCGCATGCATTGGCATCTTCCGGCTTTCCGGGTCGCATGATAAGATTCATATGGATCAATTGTATTTCCTACAAGTTATTCAAAACTGCCCGTAATGTCAGTCTATCTTCGCTAATTTCACAAATGCGCCAACTTGCTGCGATAATGTTTTCCGACATGTCTGGTTATACTGCTCTGATGCAGCAAAACGAGCAATTGGCAAAGGATAAGCGCCGGAGACTGAAGGAGGTTTTGGAGACTTCTGTTTCTGGTCACAATGGAAAAATTCTTCAATACTATGGCGATGGTGCTTTAAGCATTTTTAACAGCGCGGTGGATGGTGTTCATTGTGCTGTGGAAATACAACAAAAATTACAGCAGGAACCCAAAATAGATCTGCGAATAGGTATTCATACAGGAGATATTTCAATCGAAGAGGAAGCTATTTATGGCGATGGCGTTAACCTGGCATCAAGGATTGAATCCCTTGCCGTTTCGGGTTCAATTTTTATTTCAGAAAAAGTATTTGATGAAATAAGAAACCAGCAAAACCTCACCGCCCGTGAAATGGGTTACTTTGAATTAAAGAATGTAATAAAGCCCGTCAGGATATTTGCCATTGATAGCGAGGGCCTGGTTGTTCCGGCCCGTAATACATTAAAAGGGAAAACCAAAGAGCCTGCTAAACGAATTGCAGTGCTGCCTTTTGTAAACATGAGTGCCGATCCCGAAAACGAATACTTCAGTGATGGTATTACAGAAGAATTACTGAATGCGTTTACAAAAGTGGATGGCCTTCAGGTAACCTCCAGAACCTCGGCCTTTGCTTTTAAAGGAAAGAATACCGATATACGTGAAATTGGCATGCAGCTAAACGTTGACAGAATACTGGAAGGAAGCGTACGTAAATCAGGTAACCGCGTCCGGATTACGGCACAGCTGATTAGCGCAGCAGACGGATATCATATCTGGAGTGAAACGTATGACCGGAACCTGACGGATATATTTGAAGTGCAGGATGAGATCAGCAATATGATAGCCAATAAATGTCGTGAGAATCTGACTGCAGGTGGTCATGAAGAGAAACTCGTAAAAGTCGCCACTCAAAATCCGGAGGCGTATACATTTTTTTTGAAGGGCTTATATTTTCATAACAGGATCACTCCGGCAGATTCTAAAAAAGCGATTGAATGGTTTGAAAAAGCGATTACCATTGAACCGGGATATGCAGAAGCATATGCAATGGCTGCAGCAAATTATGCTTTTCTTGGAGCAACCGGACAAGTGCAACCCAATGAAGCTTTTGAAATTGTACATCAATACGCCGACAGGGCATTAGAACTGGATAGTTCACTGGCAGCGGGATATATGGCAAAGGGCTCGGCTTATCTGCTGTACGATTGGAAATGGAAACAGGCCTATGATTCCCTGATAAAAGCGATAGAGCTGAATCCTGCAACAACAGGGGCTCACCAGCTGCTTTCTTTTTATTATGTGAGCACAGGAAGAAAGAAAGAGGCAGTTGATATTATGGAAAAAGCGGTGCAGGTAGATCCGCTTTCCCCGATCGTTAATCAGTACCTCGCAGAAGCTTACTTCAGTGCGGGAAGAACGGATGATGCATTAAGACAAGTTGAATCGTTGTTGGACATCCATCCGCAGATGCGTACAGCATTGCAGTTAAAAGGCTGGTGCATCGGTGTAAAAGGAGACTGGAAAAAGGCAGCAGAGATATTTGAAGAAGTACGCCGGTTGGTAAATCATCCCTTAAAGGGGCTTACACCCATCGGGTGCGCCTATGCTCAATTGGGAGAAACCGGAAAAGCATTGGAATGTATTGGTAAGATCGAACAACGACAACTGGAGGAGCCAGGGACTGTATTAGATGCCGACCTGGCAATGATCTGGTGGTCATTAGGAGAGAAAGACAAATCTTTTCATCATTTATTCCAATGTGTTGAAAAAAGAATGGGGCCTGTTGCTATGCTTATTGAACACCCTATGTTTAAAGAAATGGCTGATGACCCCCGATATCTTTTGCTAAAAAAGAATCTGAACCTGTTTGAATTCATGGAGAAAAAATAATGGTGTTGACCAATAGGAAAAAACGAAAATGACGGGATTAAATCAGAAAGGATACCCGATCGCAAAATTCAAAATCCTGTTTTTGCTGTCAAAATACCATTTAGAGCCGGACGGCCTGTACGGTTCACAAACCGGAACAGCCAGATCGAAACGAATCACCAGGATACTGAAATCAATTCGCAGACCGGTGCCGATCCCAACGGCTATCTGCTGATAAAACTGAGGCGTGATTTGAGATCCCGGCCTTGTAGAATCCGGCAATCGGGTCCATATATTTCCGGCATCGGCGAAAAATGCCCAGTGAAGAACGGAAACAATCTTAAAGCGCAACTCGGTATTGAACTCCATTTTGATGTCTCCGGGTTGATTGGGGAGGTAGGCTGTATCCCTGTTGCCTGCATAGTAAGTGCCGGGCCCCAGCGTACTGGATTGAAACGCCCGGATATCATTCGGCCCCCCTGCAAAAAACTCTTTGATAAATGGCATCGTGCTGCTGTTACCATAAGCATATCCCATGCCCCCGGTAATTCTGCTGGCAAGTACCGTCGTCGGACTGAAATTCCAATAATATCTGAAATCAAGCTCACCCCGGATATATTGCGAAAAAGGGGTATTAAAAATTTTCTTCACATTTCCCGTATGATAGTTGGCTCCGGTAATCCAGCCGATTGCATTGGCCGAGAAGTCAATGTTGGCATTGAAATAAAAATTATGATTCCTTTTGAATGGACTCAGTTGTGTATTGTAATTGTAATTGAAATTGGGCCCGATGATAAACTGCCGCTCAATACTCCTGGCCAGCGTCAGGTTTGTATCCAGCTGCGCCTGGAATTGGGAAGTAATATTGGTAGGATTCACATAATTAATCGTAATCAGATTAAACTGATTTTCGTTTTGTTCGGATCTTTTCCACACATAACCATAACTCGTCTTGAAAGAATTCAGCGTGTACTGATTGGTACTATTATAAAATTGATATCCCAGGTTTATCCTGGTTTTGGGCATGTAGTCCCTGGTGGTATGAATTTTAAAAGGCGAAATAACTTTCGGAAAGTATAAATTTAAATCCGCTCCCAGCTTGAAAATGTTGGTATACTGCCCGCCTCCCAGATTCTGTGTTTCCAATCCGCCAAAAATACTGGCCACGAATAATTCGGCTCCTCTGAATGCATTTTTGTTGCGGGCACTGATGGTAAGCGCTCCGCCATAAGAATTATCTGATTGAGTAAGACCCGAAACCTGAAATACCAGGGATCTTTTTTGAGCACGGGTCAGGTAATAATAGGTATTCAGTTTGTAATGGATTGAATCCACTTCCTTAAAATTCAATTTTACAAACTTGAAAACACCCAGGTTAATCAGCCGGCTGAGGCTCAGATTCTGGTCCGTAATATTATAGGTGCTTCCCGGTTTATAGGTCAGGGTATTGCTGAACAAACTGGGCTTAAATAGCTGGCCCGGGTCGATGATGGTATAACCCTGCCACATCGTGGGTTTAGCGGGCATGGCGGTATCGGTATTGATGGAAAAGTTCGCATAGATCACTATATCCTGGATGGTGTATATCGCTTTGGCCGATTCCGGCGTTGACCTGATGACGACCACCCGCATATCCGCCTGATGTTTACCAACTGTTGAATCTACGATCACCAGGAGGTAATCCGGACTAAAATTATAAAATCCATTTTCTTTTAACCTGGAATCGATTCTTACCCGTTCATTCTTGATCAGATCCAGGTCGTAGGGTGTTCCTGTTTTGAGCAGGGTTTCCTTTTTGAATTTTTGAATTTCCTGGCTGATCGTGCTTGAATCTTCCGGAAATACCACATTCCGTATCGTGTATTGATAACCGGTAGTAACCGTATAGATGTCCTGGATTTTTAATTTCCTGGTCACAGTATCCAATTTCACCGAGTCCTTGAAATAACCAATGTTCTCCAATCGGTTTTGCAGGATAAGCCGGTTCTTTTCAAATGCACTCATCGAGCCCAGAACCGGAGGTTCTCCCACTTTGTTTTTTAACCAATAACTCAGTCCCTTCCTCTTCGGTTCGGCCGCCATGTTATAGATTAATAATTTAAATGGAATCCCCAGAAATTTTCCGTTGGGCTGGGGACGAAGCAGGTCTTCCAGTTCTGTTTTTATTTCTGCCTTTTTTCTCCCTGAAATTTTTTCGGGCGTATGGATATGGATAACCGGTCCTTTGTATAGATATTGTCCTTCTTTCAGATTTTTGGTTTGACTACAAGCCACCAGGATAAGGGCTGCGCAACAAAAATAAATCCATCTTCCTGGTTTCATTATGGTAGGTTAGGATTTGTTTTTGACGGTTGTTCCTTTTGATCGGTAGTGCTTTTTTCCTTTGAGGAATACTTTTTCTGAAACAACTCGTTGAATGCATCAAAGTCCAGCGTAATAATAAAACTCACCCCTGTTTCCACCACCTGCCCCTGAACGACCGTGTTGTATTGGTTCACACTATATACTCTTAAAATATACTTGCCATCCGGCGTGAGCGTATAATCGACCTTTACATTTCCTGCAATATTCGAAGCGTTGGGCCCCTGGCTGGCACCCGCTAACAGGAAATCGCTTCCTACACTCACTTTTACACGATCACCGAATAAATTCTTGGATACACCTACCTGGAGTGCGGTCTGATTGACTGCCTGACCGGAAGTATTATAGCTCTGACTCTGAATTTACATTCATACTCAGATCAACGCGCTTACCAAAACCGCCGGCCAGTTCGTTCAGTTGGGAGGTGAGTATATTGCTGGCGCTTTGACTTGCCATCAACGCAGCATTGGAATTACCGCCGCTGGTGCTTTCAAATGGATTTTCTGAAATGAATGTATTGAATAGCAATAAAGCAAAAACCTGTTTGTTCAGTGCCGACCTGTTGCTGTTCAGTTCGGCTAACTTACTATCCACGTTTTGCCACAAGGCCGATTCATTCGGAGGTAAAGTAATGCTGAATGTTATTTGAGGTTTTAATAACAGACCCTGCATTTTCAGGTTTACCGTGAATGGAAGTTTCTGGTTATACCTGTTTATTTCTTCCTGGCTCATGCCGGACATTTGGTTTCCCACCAGGGAGATGGGTGCCGTTGTACACAGATAGGTGGCGGTAATATCAATGGTGGCTCCGGTAGGGTCTCCTGTCCAGGTGATGGTACTGCCCCTTTGTAAATTGAATTTTCTTTTGAGCAGTCTCAATGATAAATTATAGGCGCCGTCATCCAGCACATAATTTCCTGTCAGCGACATCTTTCCATTTTTGTTCATGGCACCCGAAAGAGAGGCACGTCCTCTCACGGATAATGCATCACCCGTTCTTTCGTTGATGATCAGGTTAAATTTGGCGCTGCTGTCTGTTTCTATATTCGCAAGCACATTGATGCCCCTGAATCCTGCATTCCGGTTGAGTGAATCTAAATACGTCCTGATCCGGGCGGTATCAATCGGGTGATCTTTGTCGGCAAATAAAACGACCCCCTGCCTGCTGACCACTTCCGGGTCACTGTTGGGCAGTATCAGCGAGAAATCGGTTTGTTTATTTACGTGAATATTACCGGTTACGACGGGTGCGTGCGATGTCTCCTTTTATTTGCAGCCCGATATCCATATTTAATTTGCCATAGAAAATCCGGTTGGTTTCTATGGGCGTATTCACCACGATAAAATCGTCTGCATTGAACGCGAGATCGAAACGATATTGTTTGTAATCCTTTGTGTACAGATGCCCATCCAGAATGGCTTTATGCCCGGCAGAATCCAGGAAAGTGAATTTATTCAAACTAATTCCCTCCTGGTTGAACAGAATACTATCAGATGACAGCTTCAGCCTTTCACCTGAAAGAAAAGGAGTAATATAGGTACTGTCAAACCGGAGACTCCCCGTCAGAACGGGCTGATCAAATGATCCTGTAGCATGCAGGTTGCCTTTCAGCGAACCCTGGATATTCCTGATTTGTCCTGCAGAAAATGGTTTGATCATCGAAAGATCCAGTTTGCCGATATCAATCTGCATGTCCATTCTCTTTTCCTTCGAATAATACATCCCGCTAACCTTTGCATCATTTTCTTTTCCTTCAATGGAAAGATTTGTGGTGAATATATCCGGTTGCTGGTTGTCGACCAGGAGAGAAATGTTTCCAAGCGTATCCTTGTTATAAGCGAGGTTGTCGATCTTGATATTTGAAGTAAAGGAAGGATTTGACAGTATATCCTTCAAATCGGTTTGACCATTCAGTTCACCATCCAGTAAAAGTGAATCCTGCCCCGCAAATGAAGACAGTGTTTTTATCCTGAAATGATTAAATGAAACAGCAATGGGCGACTGCGGAGAAGAGGAACTACTGTTGATCAGCAGGGATTGGTTTTCATGATCTATCAGCAGATGGTTCACAAACAAACCGGAAGAATCATATTGAATATAATTATCACCGGAAGCATTCCAGGCATCATAATTCAGGATCAGGCTGTCTGGCAGGAGAGATAACTTCCATCCATCCCGCATGCCCGTGAGCAAAGTACCCAGGCGATAGCGTTCCTTATTTTTCGCATCATCCAGATGAATGCTGTTGCGGAATGTATTGTTTGCAAGCCAGCCCGAAATGCCGGACCTGTATAAGTCCAGACCAGCCCACTGCGCAGAGCCGAGTTGTATGTTATAATTGTAACGCGCTGTCGTTCGTACCTGCAGTCGCCGACAGTTGTTGAATAAATTGATTCTTATAATGAATGGAAGGCGCCAGCAAAGAAAGATGAAAGTCATTTTTCAGACTGTTAAAGCCCATTTTCAATTGAATGGTATCTGAACCGCTCATCGTTGAATCATAGGCGAACAAATCGGGTGATGGTTTTAGCAAGAGATTCATTTGCCAGTTTTGCGGGCTGATCCTTGCTTCTGCGAATCCCGGAATTTTGTAATAGTGATTGATCGTCTGTTCCAGGGCCTGCTTTATTTCCGTGATCTTATACCTTCCCGACAAGTTCAGATCAGCCATGTCAGAATGCAGGAGGAGAGATTGCATAGAATCCTTTCTTGCTGCCTCCAGGTAAATGGAATCTGTTGACAGATGCTGATTCCCGTAACTCATTCCAAGTGCGGTGAGATAAAGAGTTCCTTCAACAGCATCGGGATCCGTATTGGCTCAGGTTTGTATGCAGGTTGAAAGACATCGCCAGGCTATCATTCATCAGATGCAATGCCTGAAAATTAATGGTATCCATTTGCATGTCCAGCAGGAGAGAGGGAAACTTCTCCACCCATTTTCCTTTCGCGTCAAAATGCCCTTTTACATTTTGATCGTTAAAAATGGAACTGATATGATACGATCCATCCTGCATGGAAATATCCATCGAAACATTCCTGTAATCATAGCCTTTCACCAGGGCTGCCGGAATTTGCAAATGGGCGACCGTCTGCATTTTCTTAAAATCAAATCCACTTCCCTTCGCCGTTGCATGCAGGTCCACTTTACCCAACAGACTGTCCTGATACAATAATTTTCCCAGATCGAATCCCGAAAGGTCAGCGTTCAGATCATATTCTTTCTTTGGGATATTTAGCTGACCCTTTATCACGGCTCCTCCGAAACCGGAGTTGAGTGCCATATCCGTATTGAACTGATCCAGGCTTCCATCAAAACGACCATGCGCTGAAAGAGAATCCGGAATGCGAATATTCTTTGAGAGGATACTATCCGGCAGGAAGATGTTGATATCCTGCTTTAGCGTGGAAAGGTTTTTTATTTGAAGATGATAGATAGCTTTCTTTGCATTGGGCAATCCCTGAATACGGCCCGACATTTCCAATTGAGTATGGCAATCCGGCGAGCGCAAGATTCGCAATATCGAGATTGTTCAGTTTTCCATTGATTTGACCGTTGATTTTGATCCGTGCATTTTGCTCTTTGTAAAATGTGGATCTCAACGAAGGAACCAGGAGAAGAAGATCCTTCACACCGATAGTAGAATGGTCAAATACAAGATCAGCGGATAAATCTCCGGGCTTATCAGACAGACTCGCGATCGATGCATATTTAATTTCTGACTTGCTTTTCAGATTCGTGTTGTTGGTCAGCAGGATCAGATTATTCACGCTGGCCTGTTGATCACTATAATAAAATCCGGTGGAAAGCTTCTTCAGTTCAAAGCCGCTCTTGTCGGAAAAAGAAAGCATGTTGATCTGGCCCTGGTAATTTTCTGAACCAACGCTAATCCCGCTGGCGCTTGTATTCAGATTTCGGATGAACAAATGAGCATAGTCCACCGCATCTTTTATCGGCTTCTTTCCTTCATCATCAAAACTAAACTGATCGTTCACCAGATTTAGATTGGCGAGATGTACGGTCCATGCTTTTTGAGCCGTATCTTTTTTATCCTGTTTTTGCAAACCGGATTTTCCATGCACCAGCTGAAATTTGGTTTGATTCAGATCTACCGACTTCAGATCAAATTGCATTTTATCCAGGTCGATGGAATCTGTTACGATCGAGAGCAGGCCGATATCGGCTTTGGCCTTTGTGTTACTGATTTCATCGGAATAAGAAATCAATATGGAATCGAGCCCGATTTTTCCCACCTGAAGATGGATGGATTGACCGTCGACTTGACCACCGCAGCTTGCGGAGGTTGGTGGCTGACGATTTTCTTCCTGTCGGTAGAACCAATGTGGGCTTGTATATCCGCACATAGCCGTTCAATCCCTTCACCGAAAATTCGGGTGCTGCAAAAATGAGCCGGTCGGGATCAAAGGTTTTTATCCTTGTCCGGAGATCTGAAAGAAACAGGGTCGTTTCGTTTCCGGTGGCATCATCCTGGTAATGTGCACGAATATTCACCAGGTGAATATTCCCCAGTTCAAATGTCCATGGGCTGGTTTCTTTCGTTGCTTTTTCCTGACTGGTATCGTCCGAAGCAAATGCTCTGACAATAAATGAATAATTAAAATCGGAATCGGGGAGTCGCCTTTCAATATGGACGGTCCAGCGATCCATAGTCATATCATTCACTACTACTTTGTGGTGGAATAGTCCCCAAAGATTTACATCCAGGTTTAAATTTCCGGCGGATAGCAAAGTATCCTGATGCTGATCCTCCAGGTAAATATTTTTCAGCACAATATTTTTGGGAAAGTCAACCGAGAGTTCGCCGATGATGACTTTTGTGTGCAGTTTGGATTCGAGATAAGCCTGGATTTTCTTTCGTCCAAAATTTTGTACAAATGAAGTCTGTAAAAGGAATAGAGAAATAATAATCAGTAGCAGGAAAATGATGATAACCCGGAACGTGATTCGGGAGATGCGACGAACTATTCGTTTGAACCTGGATGACGGACTTTTAACCATATTTCGAATTCATTACCACTGATGAGCGGCGAGCAGGTCAAAAAGGGCTCGATGGAGCTTGCATGGGTAGCCCGGACTGGAGCCATAAATTACGACAAAATGCGGTGGGACTGATGTCTGGGACCAGTTGCTATCGATATACATGTTTCCTTTGTAATATTGATAAGATAAAAGCTTCAAACGATTGGCTCGACTTCCCCTGCCAAATACCTATAATATCTGACCATGAAGACAACCATTTATCAATTTTCTTTTGCTGAAGAATTAAACGCTTCAGCACCTTCCTTGATATCCATCAACTGTACTTCCTTGTGAAGTTTTAACCCCCAGGTGGCCGTACATTGGACATAATAAACGCCACCAGGTTTTACATCCAGGTGAATCGTCTGATCCCCTTTTAATTTGGCGGTTATAGTATAATCACCTGCTTTCGGGAGTTTTAAGACATATCTGCATCCGTTCGTGATTGCAAACGCTCGTTCCCCGTTTATCAGGAGATCATATGCCACGGCAAAACACAAGAATTTACTCGGGCGATATACATATAGTGTTGCATAGGAAGCCTGTGTGCTGTCCAGGATTCTTTTTTTGGAAGCCACGATACTGTCTGCCCTTGGGTTGGTGATTTTTATATTTTTGGTTGCCTGTCTTTGTTTGATCCAGAGTGTGTCAGTCAGAACAGTAGGGTTTGTTACTTTATCAAATGAAGTACGGAATGTCATATAGTCTTCACTGACATGAAGGATTTCGACTGCAATAAGATGTTTGTTAAGTATTTTCAGTTCGTCTGCGGGCCGGTTTTCACCGCCGGATTGATATTTCAAAGTGTACGTGCAATCATTCAACCATGTTACGTCCCAATAGAGGGTCTCCCTGCGCTTGGGTATAACTTCCTTCTGAACCGCTCCGGTTCGAACAAAAATTTCCTGTTCTCCTGTTCTCTGATTAAAATAATTAAATGTTCCGTTTCTGATATCGGCACAGCTGAGGGCAGCGTTCGTTTTAGCCAGTTCGCCGGAAACAATAGGCGCTTCTTTTTGTGAGAACAACGGGCAGGACAAAACAAGCAGATAGCATACGATCAAAACGGGCTTCATGCGGAAGGGCAGTTAGGGTGACGTGAAAATAATATATTCAACTTAAAAACGCCCGAAATTGCTGAATTAGTGTGAATGAAACCGAATGAAATTCAGATCGGTCACAGCGCTGCCTTGAGACATTTATGAGCACCAAACAATAAATTGACGGAGGTCAACGTGAAACACCGAAACCAAAGCCGCAGATTTATAAACAAAGTCTTTATTCCCCTCTAAAAATCCACGATACACTGTATTTATCTGTGAATTGTCCATAAATTCCCATCGGCAAATTATTTAGTTCCATAAAGGTTCTCGTGTCCTTGTCTGCGCCCACTGCCAGTTTATCGAAAACCGGTTTTAACTCATCATAGTTTTTCCCTGTGAGATAAATACTAAAAGTATTGCCTTGTCTTGGCTCTAATCTGGGAGAGGCCATCCAATCCGTAGCCGAGAAATCGATTTGATCATTTTTCAGTCGGGCGTATATAATCCGATTATGCTTTTCCTCAGGAAATTGTGCTTTCATGGGTGTATCACGCAATTTAATAAGGGTTAATTCTCCGCCAAGACAACTCTGGTAAAAAGTCATTGCCTCAGCACAATTTCCATTAAACAGAAGAAAGGGAGTAGTGTGTAACATGTTTTTTGTTTACAATATTAACAATCCATCCGGTTCAAATTGGACATCGCCACAATAGTAAACAATAAATTATTTTAAGGTTACCAGGTTAGGCTTAACTAAGTAGTTACCCTTATTTTAAAGATTAATGGTTATGATTAAATTTGAGACATGACTAAACCCCTCACCGTCTCATTTCTGATTCTTGGCTTTGTTTCCTGCACATTTACAACTACAAGGCAGGGCCATGTATTCGTAAACGAAACTTTGATGGAAAGTCAGATACAGACCGTGCAGCCCGCTAAAAATATTGACATGGGCGTCCAAATTACTGATGGTCGGGATTCGATGATCATTATTAAACTGGAGGTTGATTCGAAAATACCAGACGATAGCCTCAACGAGTTCAGGGCGAAGCTGGTTCTTGGGTCTATCATAACCACCATATCAGATTTGCAATCTTATTCTTCCTGTAAAATTATTTTTATCAAAAAATCGGGATCAGACGCCAATACGACCAAATCAATATTCTTCCAATATCCGATAACACCTGCGCTATTAACCAATCTGAAAAATTATAAGGATTCTACGAAGACCACCGAAGGATATTTATACAAAGGATGGGTTTATAATAACAGTGATTTGGAACTATCCATGCCTCTGATAAATGGTTGGTACTATCCGTCACAGGAAATGGGCTCAATTGTTTTCTATACCATAGGATCCGACGACGTAAACCAGCTTCCCCAGTACTATACGGACCCGGAAAAAAAAATAAGCTTTAAAAGTTTATACGCATTGGGACCGGGGGAAACACATACTATTTTTCATATTTGCAAATACAAAGAAAAAATTTTATCCGGCAAAGCTATCGACAGTATCTTTTGCCCTGCTATGGAAGTTGGACTTGTAATAAACCGGTTCGCTTCAGAGGATGAATACATGAAGGCCGTCGAGCAAATCGTGCTTTCCAAAGAATTACCCGCTAACAAAATCCACTCCTTCCCTTGTGGAGATATTGTATTCCGCGGTATCCAGGAAGGTTTTGTTCTGAAAAGCGGGAAAACAATCCATCAACTCTGGCTGATGAAACAATTCCGACGCGTAAGCCTGGTTATAAATTTGATTTATCTGAACGACAAGGAATTGCAGGAAATGATGCAGGCGCTCAATAAAATTAAAATTACCCCAAACAGTGTTGATTTGATTAGTGGGCGGTAGTCTTTTGAACACACCAGGTAGTCATGCACCGCATATTCATAACATTGGTGGTTTTTATCGGTTCATATAATTCTCCAAATTCATGGGTATACTTCCGTAATATTTGTTCATTTACCAGAAAACGTTCCGAACCATCCGGTAGTAAATAGCGCCTGTTGCCCAAAGGCCTGACCAGCTGTTCTATACCCATGTCAGACGCAAGCCGCGCAAAAAAATAACCTCCGGGTTTTAAAACCCTGAACATCGACAGCAGCATGTTGTAAAAATGTTGTTCATCACTGGCAAAGTGAAGTACGGCACTGCAAATAATTAAATCAAATGATGCATCATCATAAGGCAGACTTTCTGCCTTGCAAACCATAAAATTTTCTAAGGAATTGTTTGGGGCAAGCTCAGACGATAATTGTTTAACGGTTTCAACTGCCTGAGGGTCCGGATCAACACCAAATACTTCGTATCCATTCCGTAAGAAATAAGGCAGGTTTCTTCCGCTGCCACAACCCACGTCCAGTACTTTATTCAGGTCATCGTAACGGCCCTTGAGCAATTGGTCGAAAAGGTAAATATCAATATTGCCATATGTTTCACGAAGTGTATTGCGCATCACAAGAACTTGATATCAGAAAATTAGATATAAAAAGGGAATATCGTGATGTGTTGCGATATAATCATTCAGAACGCAAACTATTTACCGGATTCGCCATCGCCGTTCTCACTGTCTGCACACTCAGTGTAAGCAGTGCCAGGAAAATCATACCGATGCCACTGATACCGAAGATCCACCAGCTCATGGAAGTGCGGAAAACGAAATCGTTGAGCCAGGTGTGCACGGCCCACCACGCGAGTGGCGTAGCAATCAAAAAAGCCAGCGCAACGAGTTTTACGAAATCACCCGAAAGTAAGCCCATGATCTGCGCGACCGATGCACCCAGCACTTTGCGGATACCGATTTCTTTTGCACGGTGCGTGGTAGTGTAGATCACCAGGCCAAGCAAACCCAGACAGCAGATGAAGATAGTGAGACCCGTGGCCCAGCTGATCAGCTGTGAAGTATGTTGCACGTCTTCGTAGGCATTGTTGATGCTTTCATCCAGAAATACGTATTTGAATTCCTCACCGGGCCAGGAAGCCAGACCTATTTTTTTCATGCCGGCAATCACAGCAGGCCAGTGTGCACGATCTGCCGGCAGCGACACCAGCATCACGCGTGCCTGACTGGCGTCGCGCAGGAGCGCCATCGGATTGATTTTAAAATTCAGGGTATGCGCATGGAAATCACGAAACACACCAGCGATCGAAACCAGATTATCGTTCCACTTTAATGTCTTACCGACTGCTTCCGCGGGTTGTTTGAAACCCAGCTCATGCAGATAGGTTTCATTGATGATGATCTCACGGGCAGTATCACCCGCGGGCATATCCCTTCCGGCCAGCAGGGGAATCTGTAACAGATTCAGGAAATGATTGTCGACCGCTTTTATTTCTACATTCGTTTGAACGGGTTTTTTTCCGGCGTTATATTCCATACCGGTGCTCCACCATCCGCCGGATGAAGGGATGTCGTTCGCCATGGTCACGCCCTGTACACCCGTCAGGTTTTGAAGCTGGCCGAGCACATATTTTTTATGGGTCAGGGACGTATCGGAAAAAGGGATGTCAATACTCACGATGGCCTGCTTCGAAAACCCAAGATCGGTATTCAGCATGAACCGGATCTGCTTGCCAACCATCAGTGCACCGATCACAAAAAACTGAGCGATTACAAATTGTGAAACCGTCAGCGATTTACGGAGCCAGGCCCTTCGCGTAGTGTTAGTGCCGGCATACGCGCGATTCTTCAAAACCTCGAGTGTATTTGCAGACGAGAGCATCCAGGCAGGATAGAAACCGGCAAGCAGCGTAACCGATACCAGCAGGCTGATGAGAAATATGATTACAAAAAAACTGCCCGGTGAGAATTGAATGTCCGGGGGAATAAAGGTCGAAAATAAATGAAGGATGAGGGGTGTCAGCACAACCGACAAAACGGTGGCGGAAAGGGTTACGAGAAAAGTTTCGCCCAGGAACTGAAGCATGAGCTGGGCCCTCGAACTACCCAGTGTTTTTCTTACACCGATTTCTTTAGCACGCTGCGCCGCATTGGCCGTGGTGAGATTGATGAAATTGATACAGGCAATGAGGATCAGGAAGCTAGCCACAAGTATCAGACCCAGAAGTGTAGACTTGTTTGCGACCGGTGAATCGAAATTTCCGTAATGTTCGTTGAAATGAATATCATGCAGCGGCTGCAGTACATAGGTCAGGGTATAATGGCCCTCCTTTGCATCCTTACCCTGGAATTTGTCGAAAATCACTTTCAGTCTTTTTTCCACGGAAGCCGTTGTGGTGCCGGGACTCAGCTGCAGCCATACCTGGTGATCGCTGGTAGTGGAATTCCATTCATCCCAGTACATATGTTTTCTGAAAGAACTGTTCTGCAAAATAGTGGGCAGGGAAATAAACTCCTTGAAATTAAAATCTGTTTTACCCTGATCGTCGAGATCCGCAACGATGCCGGAAACCTGTGCCGGCAGCGAGTCGTCGTATACGATCTGTTTACCCAGCATATCCGCGAACGACAGTTTCGGGAAATAGGTTTTCGCACGACTGGCGCTCAACACCACACGACCTGCCTGAGCTGTAGCAGAATTTTTATTGCCCACGATCCAGCGATAGGGCAGAAAATCAAAATAATGTGCGTCGGTAAAAATGATATGCTCCTGACCTTTGAAAACTTCCGGTTTCACAGACGCCTCATGTTTCACTTCCAGTTTATGCGGACTATAATAGCGAAAGACAACGATGTTCTCGATGCCGCTGATGTCCGCGCGTATAGCATCTCCCAGCGGTGCGGGCACACCCCGCGAATGACCCGGTTCGCCCTGGAACGCATGATCATTTACTACCCGGAACATCCGGTTGGCCTTTGTTTCGAAACGGTCGAAGCTGTAATGGTACTGCACGATCAGGAAAATCACCAGCGATGCGCTGATGCCGATGGAGAGCCCCAGGACATTGATCAGGGAGAAGATCCTGTTGCGCCTGAGGTTCCGCAGCGCGACGAGCAGGTAGTTTTTGAACATGGGAATGTGTTGGCTCCCTTACTGATACCAAGGGTTATGCCAGTTGGCGACGATATTGTGAATCAGCGATTTGCAAATTGGATGATTCGTTTTACTGTCCGGGATCGGATTGCCCTGTGCGGATGTGATACAGGATAAATAAGTCAGATGTCTAATTTTGCAATTAAAAAATCGATACCAGCATCATCAAATTATTCCCAGTGTTCCTGCGTATAATTGATACGTAAGACTTGGTGGGAAATTAGCGCATCATGATACTTCTATCATAATATTCTCCGAGAAATTCCCAAAATCAGATATCTATTCTTTGCCATCAAAATTGAGTTTAATAAATCTTACCCTGGGACGCGAAACTGCATAAAAGCTACAGAACCAAAAGTAAGTAATCTTTATAATGTACTTCGAGCAATGTCGTTTCAACTCCTTTCCTACCAGATTTCATGATCAAGACGGGATCGATAAATTCTAAAAAAGTTCAAGGGCAGTATTTATTTTTAATTTAAAGAGTTGAAAATGATTCTGTTTATGTATAATGTGCCTAAAAGATCCAGTTTATTTAATACAATTAGTTAATAAAAGAAAAAGTGCATAAATATTTAATTGTAATATTTTTATTGCACAACTATTTCTGCATCGTCTTCAAAAGTAACTCAAATTTCGATAGTTTGAAAACTCGCTGACATTTACGGGCGGTGATGGACAAGGAGTTTGTTGATTTTTGTGTAAAAAATTCAGATCTCTTGTCAAGACGGAATGACAGCGTTTCAAATTGCTAAACAGGTATTTTACCCATTTCGACGCAGCAATTAGAAGGTTATGAAGGGTATCTGGTGCGATATCTGATGATAAATTAAAAAGTTTCCTCAAGTTTTGATCAGTTATGATATTTAATGAAATATGAATGACGAAGTTATATTCGATTTCTGAGCAAATCTTGATTCAGTATTTGTCAAATTGGGAGGGTATAGCATTCGGGCTGCGAGGAAGAATTTCAGGATAGATCAGCGTATTGGTTAAAGGTGAACTTGACTTACCAAAGTGACTGGTCAATGAGTAATTTAGATATTTATTGGAAACCCCATAAATAAATCACAGGTAAGATCCCTAGCGAAGAGCAGCCTTAGCCTTAAGCCTTAGCCTTCGCCTATTTGATCTCCCCCCTGATATAAACCGCCTGCTCCGTTAAACCCTCTGCTGCTTTTTGATCTGCCAGTTCTTTGAGGGCCTTATCAATATTCGAATGTACCACCCGGCTATTGCGTTTATTTTTTTCCCGGAAGGCAACGATCTGATCAACCGCTTTTTTTACCTGCCCGTTGTCTTTTACTTTCACCAGATATTTTATATAGGCAACAGAAGTCAGCGTTTTAGAAGACATTTCCAAACGTTCGTAGTTATCAAATAGCAAGACCGCATCGCTTTCATTTCCATCAATAGCCAGTACAGTTTGTATGGCGATGGATAACCTGCCCCTGGGGTCTTCCTTCACCAATTTGCGGGCTGTCTCCAGTGCACCTGCCGAATCAATCAGCGCCAGTGCTTCGAGACCACGGCCCGCTACCGAGTAGGAGGAATCTGCTGTTGCTTTTAAAAAAAGAGATTTATATTTTTCATTTTTGAAACTTCCAAGAAATTGAATGGCAAGACTTCTCACAATTTTATTCGAATCACCAGCCGCCATTTTTTCAACGGCGGGTACCAGATAACCCATTGCATTATCTCCTTTATAACCCAATGCGTCGAGCGCTGCCTGTCTTACTTTATAAAAAGGATCAGCCAGCGCCGTCAGCAGTAATGTTCGCGATTCGGTAAAATCGGGATGTTTCGCACAATACAGAATGGCTTCCACTTTATCCGCATACAAGCCAGCATGCTGGTATTGAAAAATATAATTCTCCAGGCTCTTATCGTCGTGCTTTTCACAGACAATGATTTTATCTCCGTCCACATTGATCAGGGAAGGTCGCTTTTTATACGAAAACACAAATGTATCTGCAGCGTTCTGAATCCAAACATTATGGCGGGTTTTCACATCTCCTTCGTATACATCGATGGCCAGCGGTATCCGGAATATTTTTCCTGTCTGTTGTGTTTGTTTTACTATTACGGTGGCACGGCCGGCCGCATCATCATAGCTATAACGGATATCAAATATCGGGTGACCACTTCCATAGTACCATTGGTTCCAATACCAGTTCAGGTCCTGACCCGTCACTTCTTCGAAAGCTATTCGCAGGTTTTGTGCTTCGGCAGATTTGAATTGATTCGTCGTCAGGTAAAGATTTAGTGATTTATAAAACGCACTGTCGCCCAAATAATTTTTCAGCATATTCAGAATCAGTCCGCCCTTGTTGTACGACACGAAGTCAAATACATTTTCCCTGTTTTCATAATAGAAACGAACCAGGTTCTTGCTGGCGAAGGCAGTATCCGAAAGATATTGTTTCATCTGATCATAGACCAGGGCATCTCCTGCTTCCTTACCATGTTTATAGGTCATCCAGATGATTTCACCGAAGCGGGCAAAAGATTCATTCACTGTAATGTTGCTCCAGCTTTCTGCGGTTACCAGGTCCCCAAACCACTGATGAAATAATTCATGGGCCACCGTTTGCTCGGCACGGTTCCCATCGGTGAGTTCCCTTGCATTTTGTTGTAAGGTTGAACTATGTAAGGTAGCCGTTGTGTTTTCCATCGCACCGCTCACATAATCCCGCGCCGTCATCTGCGCATATTTATTCCATGGAAATTCTACGCCCAGTGTTTTGGAATAGAAAGCCATCATCTCGGGTGTAAGTCCGAAAATTCTTCTGGCCACCGATTCATATTCTTTCTCTACATAATAATTTACTTCTTTGTCCTTATAATGATCCTTGACAACGGCATAGTCGCCCACACCGAAGAAAAATAAATAAGGAGCATGCGGAAGATCCATTTTCCAGTCATCCGTACGTGTGCCGTTTCCATTTTCTTTACTGCTGATCAGTTTTCCATTGGAAAGGGAAACATATTTTGAAGGAACAGTCAGTATGATTTCTTCCGTTGTTTTTTGATTGGGGCGATCGATGGTGGGGAACCAGGCAGAGTTTGATTGCGATTCTCCCTGGGTCCATACCTCTATCGGTTTGTTTTTTTCCGTTCCCTTTGGATTGATAAAATACAATCCTTTGGCTTCGATGATCGCTGCACTGCCCACTGCCCTGAGATCATTCGGTTTGGCTGTATAATCAATGTATACGGTGTACTGGCTCTTTGTTGGTGTAGAATCTGTCAAGGGATATTTTCAATATCATTCCGTCGTACACAAACTTTAGTGGCTTAAGGCCCCCATTATTGAACATGGCGATCTGATGAATGTCCATCCCCTGGGCATCCAGCACGAGTGAATCGGTGGCATAGAAATGAGGTTTCAGGGTAATCCAGGCTTTTCCCATGAGCCAGGCTTTGTCATAATCCAGTTTGATCTCCAGTTTGGTATGAACGAGGTCATGCAGTTTGGTCGGCTGTGGCGCGGTATTCGGATATTTCTTTTTTTGACGAATCCTGGGCATGAACAGACAATAAAGAAACAATGGAGCAAAGCAGGAAAAGTACCTTTCTCATGTGTCAAAGAAAATTTCGCAAATATAGCCACTTCAGTTCCATTCATTTTGCTAAATGAATCCCGCATTTTAGTTAAATTGATATTGGTCATTCCTGGAGCGAGGAAATAATTCTGAACAGAATGCCTCATTTTTAATTAAAAGACACAAAATATCAACGTTCGGTACAAACCACCTGAAAGTAGTATTGCCATAGCAAGAGTTGGTTATTAGATTTATTTTATGCAATTGACGGCTATACAACAAAAAATATATGAAGCCAGGGGATTTAATGTGATGCTTGATTTTGACTTGGCTGAACTTTATGAAGTAGAAACCAGAATCTTCAACCAGGCAATTAAGCGGAATGTAGAAAGTTTTCCGGACGATTTCATGTTCAGGTTATCGGCCGGTGAATGGGCTGAAATCTCATCATCACAAATTGTGATGATGAAAAATGCGCCAAAGAACCGTTCAGGCAAGTATAATAGAACAATTAAATACACTAAGAGATAAAATTGGTATCCATGACGTGCAGCTAAATAAAATTTATGAGGCAATTGAGGCCTTACTTAATCAAAAAGCAGAGATATCAAAATGGGACGAAAGGGAACGAATTGGGTTTAAAAAGAGAAAAGTTTAATATCACAAGTTTGAAGTCAATAACCTTTGCTCTGGTTATGGAAATTGACCTGTCCTTTAAGGTGACCATTTTAACTGAATTATGATGGAATTGCAGATCACCCATTATGACTTGCTGATTATTAATTTCGTAAATGAAAGCAATGCTATAAAAGCGAAAAGCTGATGAGAGGCTGGTAGCATTAATCGCGTATTATATGAATGTGAAATTAGCGCTAAAATATTGGTTGCACATTACGACGGATTCGGAAATACTGCAGCGCCTGCAACGGGAAACTTTTGATTACTTTATTGATGAAAAAAATTGCAACAATGGCCTCATCGCTGATAAAACGGAAGTTGGTTGTCCGTCAAGCATCGCGGTGATTGGTTTATCCATAAATGCATACATAATCGGGGTGGAACGGGGCTATATCAGCCGTGAGGACGCGCGGAGAAGAATATTACAGACATTAAGATTTCTGCATTCAAGCCAGCAGGGACCTGAGCCCGATGCTACAGGATATAAGGGATTTTACTACCATTTTCTAAATATGCAGACCGGCAAACGAATGTGGGAATGTGAATTATCAACTATTGATACAGCAATATTGATTGCGGGGATATTGACGGCAAGGCATTATTTTACTCTTGATAATGAGGAGGAAGAAGAACTAAGGCATTTGGGAGACATACTATATGAGCGGGTGGATTGGGACTGGGCGCGAAACGGAGAGGCTACACTTACACATGGCTGGACACCCGAAACAGGCTTCTATAATCACAGATGGAATAATGGTTATAGTGAGGCGCATATCCTTTACATCCTTGCCCTGGGATCTCCCACCCATCCGATCAGTGAGGCAGGGTACCAGGAATGGCTCTCTTCTTTTGAATGGAAAGAAGTCTACGACATCGGGTATTTATACGCAGGCCCGCTTTTCATTCATCAAATGTCTCAACTATGGCTTGATTTCAGGGGCATTTATGATAGCAGCAATACAAAACACGGTATAGATTATTTTGAGAATAGCTGCAGGGCAGCGAATGTTCATTATCAGTATGCCCTTAAAAACCCAATGAAGTTCGGGCGGTATGGCAAATATGTATGGGGACTTACCGCAAGCGATGGACCAGGCCCGGCCAGCTATACTGTGAAGGGAGTGCAAAGAACTTTCTATGATTATGAAGCACGTGGCGCGCCATATGGCCCCGATGATGGCACGATTTCGCCATGGGTATGTGTCACATCGTTGCCCTTTGCGCCAAAGAAAGTGCTGAGAGCTGTAAGATTCGTTATGGGAATAATTTTTCTGCTGTTTGGTAAAAACAAGGGATTCCAGGCCAGTTTCAATGCCACTTTTCCAAAAAGAGGAGATAATCCTTTTGGTTGGTTGTCACCCTGGCAATTCGGACTGAACAACGGGCCGGTCGTCATCATGATAGACAACTACCTGTCCGGACATACATGGAAAATTATCAAACAATGCCCTGCACGTTATTACCGGGCTGCGCAAGGCGGGATTTAAGGGCGGTTGGCTGGAAGAAGTGATATGAGTGCGTTTACAATACCCCATTCGGTATGAGAATTGAAGCACTATTATTAAACCATTTCACATTCCACTTTTAATTCATCAATTTTGAAATGGGGGCTCTGTCTGGTAAATATCCTGATGCCGCCTGATGATAGGTTAGTGCAAATAGTTTGAATAGTCTGCGGGGTACTGGACTGAAAAATTATTTTGATAAGCGCCCCGCTGCTCCGGCCATTGCATGATCCATTTAATATTCATATTCAAAGATTGCCGGGCCTCCATGATCTGCTGATGAGCTATCTCATCATTATAGTATGTTTCTTCCAAAAAAATAGTCTTTTTGCTTTCCCCGACTGCATCCAGTTCTGCTTTGAATTCCTGGAGAGAATTGTATTCGTCACCGTAAATATCAAATCCGAAAATATCCGGGCGTACACCGGCATGATCATAACACTGCATCGCCGTAGCAATCTTCTGGATGCCCGTGTAAGAAATAGAAAAACCCATGGTATTATGGGGACCAAATTCCTTCACATAATCACTCCACATTTGAGTCGCGTATTGTACCCCCTGACCGTTGGTGACACCGCCTAATTCCCCATCCAGGTCGAAAATAACACGCAGAGACTTTCCCAGAATCTGTTGACGCACGGTTTCGATGGTACTCTTTACAAAACTCCAGTTGGTATTATATCTGGACTGATCCCAGTTCGTCCAGGCGATAGGAGCGGATTCTCCCTGCGTGAAAAACCGAAACATAACAAAAGTAAATCCGGCTGCTTCGATGTCCTCCAGTACCGACTTCAGATTGCTTTCATGCTGCGGCATTAATTTGCCCAGCTTTGAATTCACAACATGTCCATTCAATGCACCATCCGACGGATTGCCATAAAGGCTAAAATCAAGATACCAAAGATCGAGGGCAATTTTTCTTTGCCCGTTCGCATACATTTCTGCCAATTGCCTTTTTACAGTATCCGGTGCCAGATCGTAGGTGCCGATCACGGGCCGCAGATTAAGCGGAGCGGACCAGTCTGAATCTGTCGGGTAATCGAGGTAGGTACCTACTGAATACATGGCGTAGTTTGACCCGCCCGTTTCGAAGTTTGTATCATAGGTAATCGTTGCGATCGTGTCTTTGGGAGGCGGCGTAACAACGCTGTGATTGTCCTTTTTACAGGAAAATAGTATCATGATGGTAAATACAAAAAAGGTACAATGCCTGAACAATCTCCTTAAAAAGGGGTATTCATGACATGTCTGAACATGGCAGGATAGAAGGGGTTTCATAAAGACCATTTAATTTGGAAATGACCTTATGAAAATAATCCCGTTCGATGCGTATTCCTAATTGATAAATACTAATCGAATTTGGTTAAAATTAAAAATCATTTATCTGGAGATAATTAACACTCCCGGCTATACATTTTTATTTCATTCTGATTAATGTAACTCAATGTCTAATATCGCCTGTCCATTTCGCGCTAAATAGGTTTTAATAAGGTCGATGTAAAGTTTAGTTCCATTCTCTGAATTTGTAAATATGATAATGCCCTGGCCTGATTTCGGTAAAAGAAAACAGATGGAGTGAGCGCCCGGATCATCACCACCATGGGAGATGGCATACTCACCATCTGTCAAGCGGATCATAAATAAACCAGCCCAGGCCAATGTAACGCCCGTCTTTAGTTTTGGTATTATTACTCAACATTTGTTTTGCAATATCTTCGGATATTCCTTCATGATTCATCACTGATATCATAAATTTTCCATAATCGGCGATGGTCGTTTTTAGTTGGTCGGCTCCGTTTGATACCTTGTTTTTTTCGATCGGCAGCGCATTCCCGTTGTTGTCGTGCTGAACCGCAAATCGGGATTCATCCATGCTGGCATCCCATGTCAAATGACTGTCAGTCATGCCCAGGGGTTTAAAGATGATTTCATCAGCCAGCTCATTCAGTGATTTATGAAACTTCATTTCCAAAGCCCGGGTTAAATATTCAAAACCCTCGCCTGAGTATTCATATTTTGTTCCGGGATCAAACTGGAAGGCCAGCTTTTTATCTTTAAGTTCCCAACGCCAATTGGGGAAACCACTTTGCTGGGTGAGTATATGCCTTGTTGTGAGTTTTTTACTTCTTGGGTCAGCTTGTACGTCAGGGTCTGTCCAATATTTATAAAGAGGTTCATCCAGATTCCATTTGCCTGCGCTCACCAGCCTTAACGTGATCATGGTGGTGACCGTTTTTGTTAATGAGGCTACATTGAAGATAGAGTTGTAGGCAGCCGGACGGCCTTTATCCAGTTCACCATATACCTTTATCTGCTGTAATTTGCCATGATCGATCAGGCCAACCGCCAGCGCCGGTACTTTGTTCTGTTTTAGCCAGGCTTCAACGCTGCTCACATCTTCCAGGTTCGGTGCTCCGCTTTCCGTGTCCTGGTGGTCGTAACTCAGGCTTCGAATGAGTTTCCATTCGCCGTTTTCCAGTTTCCATACATTGCTGAATTTTGCACGGCTGGTAAAATACACAGGTTTACCAGGTTCTGATGCATAGAAGCGGTGTATACCGGTTTCTATGGCACCGTACAATACCCCGTTCTTTTCAAGCGGGTAAACCTGCATGCTGCCTGGCTCAAGCACCCTGCTTGCTTTATAACTCAGGCTGCATACATTGTTTTTTACACTATTAATAAAAGCAGCCTTTGACAGCATCATGCCGGCCTGGTCATGGTAAAATTCAAAGTTTTCACTTACCAGTGTATCAAACACCGGAATATTGCAGTTATTGAAACCGACATCGAATAAAAGACTGTCCTGCTTTTTCATTGTATGATATAAAGAGGAGGATGTGCTGACCTGCGCCTGCGCAGTATAGCAAATAATACATGCGATGATTGTCCAGGCCGTACAGGCAATTTTTTTTATCTGGTTAAATTCAAGTCTGCTGATAGATTTCATAATACGGAATGTTGAAACTTTCATGTTTGAATGATGTTATGTTAGCCAACACGAGTGCCAATTGTTAATTTGATGACAGTCAGAAAGATACAGTAATCACGATAATTATGGGTGTTCGTTTCCATTCCACATTGTTCGAAAACGTTACGGCTGATGATCACTTGCAATAGCATTCAGACAATCACCATAGAGCAATCAAGTTTGGATATGATGCTCACGCTACAACTCTGCACTTTGTTTATTATAACTTCGTAAGATTAGTATAACCAATAATGCAAAAACGAAGAAATGAAAAATATTTTAATAGCTTGCTTAATGGCTTTATTTTCCTCTGCAAGCGTATCAGGACAACAAAATGGATTAGTTGTCAGGATGGCAAAACTCCAGATAGATTCAGCGCAATTGGAAAATTATAAAGCGGCTCTGAAAGAACATGCCGAAACAGCTGTTCGGGTTGAGCCGGGCGTACTTACCCTCTATGCCGTTTATGAGAAGAATAATCCAACACATGTTACGGTATTTGAAATATATGCCAGCCAGGAAGCGTATCAGGCGCATTTAAAAACAGCTCATTTTATAAAATATAAGAGCAGTACAAAAGACATGGTTAAATCACTCGAATTGGTGGAGACGGTCCCTATTGCGCTTGAAACGAAGTATAAAAATTAAACGACCTGAAATGTCGTCGCCGAAAAAGAAATAGCAGTTATGACTGACGTGAGGACTATTTCCTGGATATTTTTATCAATTGCCATGGCCTCTGAGATCGATCCGGCTGACTTCAGAGGAATCTCCATGATAGGTGACGGTATTAATCATGCAGTCCCTACTCATAAAGAATTACAAACCTCTGTTTCCTGGTTGATAAAAAAGGGCTTGGTACTAAAGCATTCAAATAAATATGCGTTGACCGAAACGGGGGCAAAGGAATTTGAAAATGTATCTCATAAGGATATGGGATATCTAAAAATGATGGAAAAACTGGAATTAGTTTTAAAGACTTTTTAGAAATATGTTGCCAATTTCCGACTGCCCAAATTAATCCCCATGATTAGATCCAAACTTGATTGGTTTTACAATTATGTCTTTAAACAGAATGAACTACCATCCTGGATCATATATCTGAATCTTGGAAGTCTCGCTGGAATTTTGGCCTGGCCGCTTGTATTTTTCGGCTCAATATTTATGTTTGACAATCCACCGGATGGGGAACCCGTGGATTTATATTTTATCCTTATAAATAGTTATCCCTTTTTGTTGATATTAATGACTTTTTGTAGCTATAAATTGTTTACGGTTAGCCGTATTATTTCGGCATTGTTGCCTGTAACTTCACTTTTATTTTATTTATTTTTAATTATAAAAATTTTACCCCAAACAACTCTCTTTCCTCAAAGTACCAGGTGATATATAAAGATTTACCGGGAGATTGGATAAACAATAAATGACTAATGATACCTTACATTTTCCTTCCCATTATTTCAAATAACTCGTTTAATGACGGATAAACTCAAGATTCTCTTTGTATGCACCGTAAATAGAATGAGGAGTGCCACGGCGCATAAAATTTTTGAATCCGATCCCCGGTTCGAAGTCGATTCGGCTGGTACAAACAAATCTGCAAGTATTGTACTTGAACCTGAGCAATTAGAATGGGCTGATGTGGTTATGGTAATGGAAAAATCCCACAGAAATTTTATTAGACATAAATACCCCGAATATTATAAAACAAAGAAAATCCTTTGTCTTTATATTCCTGATATTTTTGATTATATGCAACCTGAACTAATCGACATTCTAAAGAACAAGGTTGCGATTTTTTATAAGCGGGGGCTGTTAGGATTTCCTAAATTGTAACCATGCCCCACAAAGTTGCCACACGCGTGTATAGTTATAATTCGAATGGGATGGTACCCATAGTTATTTTCATCATTGGCATTCCCATTTTCCTTTACCAGCTGGTTTCAATGCTGAACCTGCAGGCCGGGATTACAGGTTCTATTTTACTGGCTATATGGCTGTATGTTTACTACGGCAACAATCCCAGATGGCGTATGCGGGTATGGGATGAACGAAGACTGATTTTTTCAAGCGAAATGATCAGCTTTGGAAAAGATCATTACGCGGTGAACGAACTGGAGACCGCGGCTGTTTACCTGGAATCCTTTGACGGCTTTAAATATCGCAGATTCAGGAAATCCCGGATTAAATCATGGAGGCGGCTGCTCGTGCAAAGCATTGCAGACGGCGATAACAATAAGATCTCTTTCAGACATGGTGGCGAGATAGAAGATTTTACTTTTTACCTGGCCAATTTTGCCCAGTATGCCCAGTTTCAGGCGGTGATCAATGACTGGTCAGCAGCAGGCGTGAATGTAGTAGTAAAACAGGTGTTTGACGACGAATTTATCATGGGGGAAATGAGCTATTTTAACACAGCGCAGGGCCTTTTATAAGGATTCAGTTTCCGTATCGCAGTAGGAAAGAAGATGCAATCATTTATTATATGAAAACAAGATTCGTTGTATTGGGACTGGTTTTGCAAATTTCCGTTTTTGGTCAAAAGTCTGAATTTTTTAAGGATATCGATTTTGACAGCTCTTTTTGCATTATCGGAATTGGACAGAGCCTTGACAAGAATGCAGACACACTGCTCCGGTTCAATTTTGTTATAGATAATCCGGAAGACATGCAGACACTAAAACGCGAATGGGTATTTAAAAGCCCTGTCAGAAATATTGCAATCGAGTACGTGACCTTTGACATTTATATCGTCAAAGACAAAAGAATATTTAATAAAGGAGGCGTCATTTTTCCACGACAGGGGATTATTAAGTCAGGCGATAACTGGTACCGGTTTGATACCGCGGCTTTAATTAAATTGAATCGGGACCACCCGCTAAAGTTTCGCACCCAATGGTACAATTTCGAAAGCTATTCGAAATATGCTGCGTTTGGAAACAGTATCCTCAATGATTCTTCATTGTTATTCTTCACTGAACCTTCATTGAGGTATGAAGGAAAATTCTTCATCATTGCAAACAGATCAAATGATCCTGACAGTCCGATTTGGGCAATGGGTGATATCAACAGGGAACTGAAGGAGCTTGCACCAGAACATACGTATAACGTATCAAATGCCCTGACTGACAGTTTTAACATTGTAAATAAGAGAAAGACGAAAATTGAAGTGAATTGTTCGAAATCGCTATACGACAAGTATAAAAGCAAAAGGAGCGACATCGGCGAATGGCAACCTTCACTGATTGACATCAAGACGTTTTGGAGAGACTAATTCTGTCCGGCGGCAGTACCTTTGCATAGAGTCTTAATCATACTGCACCCAAATTGGCAAAAATATTTATCACCGGTTCGGCTGATGGTCTCGGTCATCTGGCGGCAAAGTTGCTGATCAGTCAGGGTCATCATGTCGTCCTGCATGCACGCAACGAAACGCGGGGAAGGGAGGCACTGGCAAAACTGCCCGGAGCCGACAAAGTGTTAACAGCAGACCTGTCCAGCATAGATGAAACAAAAAGATTAGCAGCAGATGTGAATACGGTGGGTGAATTCGATGCGGTTATTCATAATGCCGGTGTTTACACTCTGCCAGCCCGCCAGGATGCCAGCGTCTTTCAACAAGCGATGATAAATATAAACACCCTCGCACCATACATATTAACCTGCCTGGTCCGAAAGCCGAAGAGACTGATCTACCTCAGTTCGAGCTCGCATATGGGAGGCGACCCGTCCCTGAAAATACTGAACAGCGCTCAAAAATCTGTCAGGATTTCTCAAACCTACTCTGATACCAAGCTTCATGATGTGATATTGGCCATGGCAGTAGCGCGCAAATGGCCGGAAGTGTATTCGAATGCGCTTGACCCCGGCTGGGTACCGACAAAGATGGGCGGACCCGGTGCGCCGGATGATTTGGAAAAAGGCTTCCAGACACAGACCTGGCTCGCTGTCAGCAACGATGAACAGGCAAAGGTCAGCGGTCGTTATTTTTATCATCAGAAACAAAAACGTCCTCTGCCTGCGGCAGGCGATATGGATGTGCAGGAAAAATTTCTATCGCTGTGCGAACAAATCACCGGCATTCATTTCCCGGTTGATTGAATCCGTTTTTTAGAGAGCCATGCATTTCGATTCAAAACCGGAATGCTCACTTGGCATTTATTCAAAATGCAGACACAGCAAAAAGACGCCTAAAGCCTCATAACTTCAACTATTGAATTTAAATCCATTTATGAAGAAATATATCATTGTCATTTTCCAGATTTTGTTCCTGATAATTTATGGTGAGACGGGCTTCACACAGAAATCAGCAGATAGTTCTGTCATGCATCTTAACCAGCTGGAGTATCTCGAAAATCAGGGCGTAAACGTGATGCTCGCACATGATTTTTATCCTGAGGGCCATCAGGGTGGTGTGGGCATTATACAAAACGGGAAACGCGTGGCAACCAATGGTGATATCCGGTTGGAACCCACGCCCGGACAGTGGGCCGCTATTCCGAAAGTAGGTAAAGCGTGTGATCGACTGGAAAAAGCAGGAGATCAGTGTTCAAATGGAATATCCCGATTCCTCTATCAATAGAAAAGGATTCAATCCAATCATATATCCTGATCTTCATTTCAAATACACCATACGCGTTGTACCTGCCGGAGAATCTTTCAGAATTATTATTGATCTGGATAAGCCATTACCTGACGAATGGATTGGCAAAGTGGGATTTAATTTTGAATTATTTCCCGGAGCCTTGTTCGGAAAGTCGTACGCTATGGATCAGCATTTCGGAATTTTCAACCGGCAATCGGACGATCAGATGTATAAGGATAGCGATGGTAATTATCAGCCTGCCGCGATGGCAAAGGGAAATAAACTGACGATAGTTCCTGAATCGGATCAACAGCGTTTGTCCATCCTCGTTGAAAAGGGAGGAGAACTTCAGTTGCTGGACGGAAGGGCAAGGCATAATAACGGATGGTTTGTGGTGCGTGCACTCGTGGAAAAAGGAGCTACGCAGAACGCCATCGTATGGCTGGTTACACCAAATGCCATCAGAGGCTGGCGCTCGGATCCCGTTGTACAGGTTTCACAGGTTGGGTATCATCCCGCTCAAAAAAAGATTGCAGTGATTGAACTGGACAAAAATGATATTGACAGAAGCGATGCCGGTTTATATCGTGTGCTGGAAAATGGCGAATTTAAATCCGTGCTGATCTCGAAACCGAAAGACTGGGGAGATTTTCTTCGTTATCATTATCTGCAATTTGATTTTACGGCGGTTCAGGATCCGGGGATGTATGTGGTGAAGTATGGAAAATATCAGACGGATATTTTTCAGATCAGCAAAGACGTTTATAAAAATGGCGTCTGGCAACCAACGCTCGAATATTTTTTACCGGTGCAGATGTGCCATATGCGTGTGAATGAAAAATATCGTGTATGGCACGGACTCTGCCATATGGATGACGCGAGAATGGCACCCATCGATTCAAATCATTTTGACGGATATATTCAGGGACATTCCACCCTGACATCTTATCATTCCGGCGAAACGGTTCCTGCTCTGAATCAGGGTGCCTGGCATGATGCAGGTGATTTTGATATTCGGGTTGAATCACAATCAGAAACAGTACTCGGTCTTACACTGGCATATGAGCAGTTCAATGAGAAATATGATAATACGACCATCGACCAGCACACACACGTAGTCGAAATTCAACAACCCGATGGCAAACCTGATATGCTTCAACAAATTGAACATGGGTTATTGTCGATTATCGGAGGTTACAAATCAATGGGAAGATTTTATCGCGGTATCATTGAACCCAGTCTCCGGCAATACACTGTGCTCGGCGACGCTGTAAATATTACGGATGGCAAGCCCGGAAATCAGGATGACCGCTGGGTTTTTACAGAAGACAATCCTTCCAGATCACTGCAAGTGGCGTCAGCGCTTGCTGCTGCCACCAGGGTAATGAAGGGATATAACGATACGTTATCCCAACAATGTTTACAAATTGCAGAAACTGTTTGGAACGAAACAAAAGAAAAAAATACACTGGACAGGGTCGCACTGGCGGTGGAGTTACTTACAACCACGCATGATAAAAAATATGCTGATTTTCTGACAACACATGTTTCGGTTATTGCCGGTAATATAAGTCGCACGGGTTGGCTTGTTGGAAAGATTTTGCCTTTGATGAATGATGTTTCCTTTAAAAAACAAATTACAGATTCTGTGAGATCATTCTTTCAAAAGATCCAGGATGAGGGAAGCAAAACACCCTATGGTGTTCCCTACAGGCCGAATATCTGGGGCGCAGGATGGGATATTCAGCATTTCGGATATCGCCAGTATTTTTTACATACTTCTTTTCCGGACATATTCCCGGCCGACTACCTGTACAGTGCGCTGAACTTTATTCTGGGTTGTCATCCCGGCGATAATACTTCTTCTTTTGTTTCAGGTGTTGGGTCAAAGTCTATGATCCCTGCATATGGTTTTAATAGAGCAGACTGGTCATATATTCCGGGGGGCGTTAGTTCGGGGACAGCATTGATACGTCCCGATTTCCCGGAATTACTTACATGGCCTTATTTATGGCAGCAGGGAGAATATGTTTTAGGTGGCGGCACAACGGATTATCTGTTTTTGGTTTTAGCTGCGGATCATTTACTAAACAGGTAACCGGGCTAAGGTACTTCAGGCTAACATATAAATTGCGTTGCCCGCAACCTCACTATGTCACGATACGAACTCACAAATAATCAGAGAAAATATTTTGGACTTTTCCCAGTCGCTAAAAATTGGGAACGGCAACCATTAAGTGATACCATAACCATTTATTATGATGGAGATAAAATCGTGAAGATTTTAAATTACGGATACGGTTCCGTTGAATATGATAGTGACATTAATACGAGGGACAAACGAATCCTCCTACCAATGAGTTCCAGAGGCAAGGAGTGCAATTTAACAATACCGAGAATTTTGAAAATAAAGGGTTCCAATATACAATTTTCCCGATCGTTTCTTGGCGGTGCTATGCCTGGAGGCTATCGCGACTTTTCAGGAGAGTTTTATGATTTAGGTAGGCGACAATTGTATATAGACTATTTCGACTTAACTCTTCTTAAGCCGGGGTTGTGACCCACGATATCCATTCGTCTAGCTGAACAGCTATCCTCAATTAAAGCAAAATGAATGGAATCGGCTCCTACAAAAGTCAGTTTATATTTTCCCCAATAATCCTTACCGCAAACATCCTTAATATTCTTAATGGAAAAAACCGGGTCTTTGAAAATATAATTTCCATTTTCGCCAATCGATCCGTCTGGCAATGTAACAGAATACGTGTTATCAGCTTTGAGATATACATATTCTCCTATGGATGTACCATCAACGTTATATATTGTCCACTTCCCGACTAAACTATATGTGGGCGATGTAAATGCAAAAATGACTGCAATAATAAAAAGAAATACAAGAGCTGATTTTACATCTAATGTTGGAAATTTATTTTTCATGATGGCGAGTTTTATTATTGAAGTTAAATAATTATTATTTCAATGTTTCATTTTAAGCCATTGTTTTAAACTAAGAATGGAGTCTGTCGTTGTATCATTGATCGATTCTGCTACTATGAAAACCTTGTTTTGGATCCATAAGGGAATTATTTAGCAATTTCATCATAATTTGATGAACAATATAAAGACGATCATATTTGATTTTGGAGGTGTTTTGGTTGATTGGAATCCCCTGTGCAACCTCCACGGTCTTTCTACAATAGAATGTCCGGATATCCGACAGAAAGTGCGAATGGCGGTTTTGAATGTAAAGAGTCTATTTTCGCTATGGTCAGTAAGCCTCAGTTTGTTTCGGCGGTTTAAACCTGTGAGGCCTCTTCAAGAATCAACGATCTTTACAATATGGAGAGAATATACGAAGAAAACGATCGAGGAAAATGACCGAAGGCTAATGTGTAATAGTAATATCCCAACATAAGGCGACAATGACATCCAAAGATGAATGAATGCATTCAAATATGCTTGGATCACTGCTACCTCACCAAAAACTTGTTGCCAAACCGTCACTAATTCCCCGCAAACCCACTGTGATCGCGTGACAGTACTTTTTGTATCGGAAAGTAACCTATCCGCGATAGATGCGTATCCCCTGCGGAGTGCTTTCATTCTCACTGCATTTCATTTGCCTTTTGTTGCTTTTCATCGCCTTTAGTCGCCTTTTGTTAATTGGTATGATCGCAAAGATAAAAAGACGAGAATGCCTGGAAAAGTATCAAAAATTCCCCCAAGTTTTCAATGTGGATGAATCTTACTATCCCAAGGTAATAAGCGAATATGTATTAGTTCTTCCAATTACATCAGTCGATAAATATTCATCAAAATTGGCCCAACAATTCACCCTTCTTATATAGATCATCTTGGATTCGATTCATTGATGTCCTAACGAATGTTTCGGGCATTGGTCGCGAAATTCAGTTTCTTCGTCTCATTTTAAATAAGAAAGGTAATAAGGTGAATACCTTGCCATGGCAACTAATAAAAAATAACCTCTAATAAGCAAAATTGCAAATGATGAAAAAAGTATTCCTGGTCGCAGCGCTAACTGTTTTATCAATCTGTTCCTTTGCCCAGTGGGCAGTTGATAAAGGACATTCAAAACCTACTTTTACCGTAACCCATCACGGGATATCTGAAGTAGAAGGTTATTTTAAAAAATATGATGCGACGTTGACTGCAACAAAGGATGATTTGTCAGATGCTGTATTTGAAATAAATATTGACGCCGCCAGCATCAACACTGATCTGGAGATGCGTGACAATTCGTTAAGGGGAGAAGATTTGTTTGACGTTGCGAAATATCCAACTATACATTTTATAAGTACGTCATTCAAAAAAAAGCAAGGAAATCAATACCTGATGCAAGGAAACCTTACCATAAAGGGAATTACAAAACCAATCAGTTTAGATGTGACGATGAATGGTCCCGTTCCTAACCCAAATGCGAACGTAAAAGGATTGCAGATAGGTATTAAGGCCACGGGAACTATAAACAGAAGCGACTTTCATGTTGGTGGAGGCCTTACAAATGCCTTTGTAAGCGACGAAGTTCAAATCAGGGTAACCGGAGAATTTGGAAAAACATTATAAGCAAAGCCAGATAAAGTATAAGCCAGCTAGCTTTGGAACATGACCGGTCCAATCAACATCAGTAACTTTACAGCCATCAGCCAAACCTTATCCCGGGAAAATGTATTCGTATTTTATTGAGTTAGGATTGACCCTTGGGCTTTTAATGGCATTGCGTCTTTTTATTTTTTATAAAAAGTCCAATACCAACACGTTGATGCTGGCGCTTGCGATTTTATGTGTTTGGCATAATGTGCTGACCAGCTGGCTGAACGAAACCCGGTTGATCCTGCATTTTCCCTATCTGATGCGAACCGGATTTTTGTCAAGTTACCTGATCGCCCCTTTTGTTTACATCTACGTCCGAAATTCGTTTTATCCGGGTCATTTTTGGAAGAAGACGGACTGGATTCTATGGCTACCATCACTTTTTTATTTGATTGACCTATTTCCTTTTTTTATCAGCAGCCCGGAACAAAAGATCGCGGTTTTTAATTCGAGTTTGAGCAGTTCATCCCGGTACTTTGAAGTAAATGAAGGCTGGATTGCATTAAGTGGTTTTCATTTCACCTTTGTTTACATCTGGTCATTCATACTTCAGTTATTGCAGATCAGAATGATAATCCGGAACCGTCATGTTAAGGACGTGAAAGAAGATCCAGGGAATAAACCTCTTTTTTGGTTTCTGGTTGTTATCACATTATGTTATTTACCGCTAAGCCTGCCGGGTTTAATAGGCAGATTGTTGCATTTACCCTCGTTCACACTGCATTATGTTAGTGCATGCCTCACGGTCAATTTGTTAGCCACTACCTTATATTTGTTTTACTACCCCCGCATACTTTATGGTTTCGGGCCAAGGCCTGCGAAGGTCGACATGGTTGGTAATATTTCGGTAACAAACATAAACGGGAGTGCAGAGATTAAAAAAGAGGAAAGCCTGCCGCCCCCTGTTTCCTCCAAAGGGTATATCAGAAATTCAGATTTTCAGGATATCATCGCAAAAATCGAAAAGTTTATGGCCGATAAGACGCCTTACCTTGATCAGCGCTACAGCATTCACGATCTGGCTACCGATGTTGGAATCCCCGTTTACCAGTTATCCCCGATCATCAATCAGTATTACTCTGATAACTTTAATTCCTGGATCAATAAATTCCGGGTGGATTATTTTATTTCGTTATGGGAAGACAAGTCAAACCGGGAATTGACCATTGATGCCCTGGCCCGAAAATCCGGTTTCTCCAACCGGGTGACATTTATTAATGCCTTTAAAAAAGAGAAAAAGACCACTCCGAACCATGTACCTGAAAAAATAATGACAGGTTTCGGGGCATCGATTGTAAAGAATCATCAATTATTTACGCCCAGTTTGCTTATTTGTAAATAATTGGTGATTGTTTACCAATTGATACCCTTGTTATTTTGGTATTCCGGTCCGGGGACTTTACTTTGACTCCACGAGTCCCTGAACCCGTTAAAGTTTTTTGGATTTAGCAGTGGTTTTTGGTTCGGCCCTATTTTATTTATGTCAGCTGACAGGTGGTTGCGAGCGTGGAGCCGGTTAAATTATGTGCCATTAACCATTCAACCTTTCCAATCGGCCCACCTCGAGACCCCTGCACAGCTGATTTGTCGTTCGTTTCATTAGAAAAGCCGTGAAGGCGTTTAATTATGGAAACCCCTAAAAATGCATTCCGACATTCTTAAGCAAATATTTGCCAGTAAGAATAGTAAAATTTTGGGAAAAATACAAAGAAAGTATAACGACCATCATGCTGGGGCTGGACATTTTGGAGGATGTTAAAACAATTCCCCGAAAAATAAAGACCTTCGTTCAATTATCCGGCACAGCTTTTTGATCGGATATTTGAAATCTTTTTAGAGGATGAAAAAACGACCAGATAAATCAC
>CAVQGO010000003.1:0-12383 GCA_963712045.1 uncultured Bacteroidota bacterium
AGCGTAAAAGGAAGACCTGAAAGCGATTCTCTTTCAGGTCCGGGATAAGGGTAATGGTCTGGATTAATTTAGGCCAGGGGAGAAGTTAAATTGTGGATAACAGATTGAATGCGTTCGGCGTTTAGCGTTCCGCGTTAAGCCCTCAGAACCTGTAACCAACATATACTTGAACGAGGTTATTTTTAAAATTGAGATCACTGGTTGAGGGTATAAAAGATGGCGGTGTTTGCGAAGAGCCATTGGTGTCTGGTAGTTTATAAAGATTGGTGATACTGAAATTATACCTGGCGCCCACGATGATTCCCATGAACGGCCGAACTTCCAGACCACCACTGAATCCAAAATCAATCCGGTTATAATAATCCAGTGCAGCATCTGCCTGCGCATATCCGGTAGATACTTTATTGCTGTCGGATTTTGCACTTAGCAGATATCCAATCTGAGTGCCGATTTGTATCTGAACAAAATGGGTGATATTAATGGCCATCAGCTGGGCCAGCATAATATAATCCAGGTAGTTCGTTCCGGTGGTGGTTCCGGTGGCAAAATTATAAGCCTGATGAGAATAGAGCAGTTCAGTTCTTGAACCAAGTACGGAATTGGAACTGGGATCCAGGAATAAACCCACCTGGTATCCGGTTTCGCTGCTGTTGCTGATAGACGATGCGCTTGTTATATTGGTAAAATTCAAACCAGCTTTAATGCCAAGTCCTATGGAATGGTGGGGCTTTTGTTCTGTTTTTTGTTTTGGGCTGGTTACGATGACAGTATCCTGATGTTTTGTGGCATTGGCGCTGACACTATCCTGCTGACTAAAAACGCAGGCGGGAAAAAGTATCAGTAACAGGCAATAAAACTGTTTCATGGGAAATTTCTTAAAAGATATATAAACCATTATGCCCGGACAATAGAACAAAAGTTACATGACGCCAAAATTTGCTGATGGAACCAAAAAAGGACGACCGGGAACTGCGATACTAATGTTTCTTAAAGGCCTTATTGATCGCCTCTGTTCTGTTTTGAACATGAAGCTTTTCATAGATCCGATGGATATGCTGACGGACTGTGCTTGTTGAAATGCCCAGCTGTTCGGCGATTTCCTTGTACAACAGTCCCTGAGAAAGCAGATGCAGGGTTTCGTTTTCACGAGCCGACAGGATTTTGTTATGGGCAGGCGTTTCGGACTGTGCTTTTTCCTGAAAATTATTGACCAGTTTGCGTGCAATATTTGCGCTCATCGGCGAACCTCCTTTATGCAGCTCCTTCAATGCCTCGACGATATGATTCAGCCCGGTATTTTTCAAAAGATAACCGGACGCACCCGCTTTTAGAGCTTCAAAAACTTTTTCGTCATTTTCATACACAGTAAACATCATGAATTGGGTAGGGATATTTGATTTCTTTGAAATGCGAACGCAGTCGATGCCACTCATACCCGGAAGGTTGATATCCATGATAACAATATCCGGCTTCAGAATGGGAATATCTATGGACGCTTCCTCTCCTGTTTTATAAGTATCCAATACTTTAAATTCAGGATCCAATGCCAGGAAGTTTGTTAGTCCCTCCCTCACTTCATCGAGGTCTTCTACTATGGCCAGCGTAATGGGCATTGAATGATTGAATGTAGTTTTATTAAAGGAATCAGACAATAGAATGAAAGTTATATCTGAAGAGGCGCTGTTAAAATGATTTCCGTTCCCTGATCATGAATGATCTCGAGCTGTCCTGATATATCTTTCATCCGTTTTTGCATATTATTCAATCCATTGCTGAAGGGACGGATATTCATCCTGTCAAATCCAACACCATCATCATGAATCCCGATCCGGAGAATTTTATCAATTTCTATATTGACAATAACATGAATGGCACTGGCGTGTTTCACGATATTATGGAGTGCTTCTTTTATGGTGAGATAAATATTCCGGCGAAATTCACCGCTTACAAAAATGGAAGGGAACACGGCCGGCGCATTCACCTGGCATTGGATACCGTTATTCAGGAGATATTCAACAGCATAAGCTCGAGTATAAGATAAAAGGTCACTGAGAGAATCATTTTTCTCATTTAGTGCCCATACAATCTCTCCCATTTTACCAATCATCTCGTTTGCATAGTTACCGATGCTGCTGATATCCGCATCGATGGGTTGCTCCAATTGTTTTTTCATTTCGACGGTCTCACTCAGGAACTTGATTCTTGAAAGTCCCGCACCCAGATCGTCATGCATATCCGTTGCTATACGGGTCCTTTCTTTTTCAATTGCCTGTAATTTTTCAAATTCTATCTGCTGTTTGCGGATCCGGATATTTAAATACCATTTTACTACCAGCCAGATCAGCAATCCGAGAATGGCGATCATGATGACCCTGAACCAGGACTTTTGCCAAAATGCTTTTTTGATTTTGATTGAAAGGTTCTTCATGTAAGGGCTCAACTTACCTTTGGCATCGACCGTGCGGACCCGGAAAGTATAGTCGCCGGGCGCAATCCTGCTGTAACGGGTATAATTTGAAGTTCCTCCCCGTATCCAGTTTTCATCAAAACCGTCCAGCTTGTATTCAAATGCCGATTCCTGCACGTGCTGAAAACTGATGCACGAATAGTCAAAGGAAAAAGTATTTTGATCGTGTTCGAGAACAACTTGTGAACATTCCTGCGGATTGGCGATAAAACCCGTTGAAGAATCATTCACATACATATTGATCAGCTGTGCCCTGGGCGGATAAACGACATCCTGCGATTTTTCCGGATAAAATGAAAGAATGCCATTGTTTGTTCCGACAATGCAGTTTCCCGAAGAAGTGTATAAAAGAGAATATTCTTTGAATTCATTATTTGGAAGCCCGTCTTCGACAGAAAATAAGCGCCCGGTCTTTTGATTTAAATTATATTGGTAAAGTCCTTTTTCACCAAAAAGCCAGATTCTATTTCCTTCTACCAATAAGTTTTTGATGACTCATAAAGGGCATGACATCGTTGATAGCGGATTTTTCAATTGACAAATTATTTTTATGCAACTGGAAAAGACCTGCATTGGTCGCGATATAAATGATCGGACCGGTTTCCTGAAATTGAAAAATCTCGGGATGAAACAACAATCTTTTCCTTATTTCATAATTCCCATCGGTATTAAGGGGAGAAAGTATATAAAGGCTGTCTTCCCTGTCTTTTATGTATAGCTGATTCGAACTGTCTTCATAGATCATATCAAATGCCCTGACCGGCATAGAGTTAAATGCGGAGAAGGGCAGGATCGTTTCTTTTCCGTTACGATTTGAGATACGGTATACACCACCGAAAGTTGAAAATAATATCGAGCCATCACGGAGACGGAACATCACTTTGGTCCAGTAACTTCCAAAAACCGAGTTGGATAAGCGGGGAAAATCCACCTGTTTTATAATGTTGGTTAATGTATTGTAACGGAATAGCCCCCGATCGGTTGTACACCAGGCGTTCGACTTGTCGTAAAAAAGTATTTGATAGACAGCAGCGATAAAGGGCTTTCCATTTTCCAGTCTCGGCTCGTGATAAGTTTTAATTTTTACTAAAGAGTCGAGTTGCCAAAATCCCCCAAAGTCCTGCAACTTGCACCAGATATTTCCATTCAGGTCCGACCCCAGCCAGGATATATTATTTTCTTTTTTCCAACGATCCATTTCGGTTTTGGAAAGGTGCTTTGAAAAAAAGTTATTTTCGATATACGCATAACTGACGCCATTACCATAACTACCGCACCAGACATTGCCTACCCGGTCAAAATATATGGACACGATATTATTACTGCAGATACTAAAGGGATCCAATGCTTCATTCCTGAAATGATCGATAAATTTTTTCTGATGAATATCAAAAGTGTAGATGCCCGCATTGCCTGTTCCAACCCACAGAAGTCCGGCAGGTGATTCGGCTACATATCTTGTTTCAGTAACCGGTTCATTATTCAGTTTATTGAAAATGGTATGCTTCCCCGATTTCTGATTCAGCTCAATAAGTCCTTTGGCAGACGATAACCAGGTTGTGGAGTCATTTTGATAAAGGACATGAAATATCAGCAGGGATGGACAGGCCGGTTTTTTTGTCTCCGTCAAAATATGATTGCCGGCTGATCAGCGAATCATTTTTAAAAATATAATGAATCGTACCGATACTTAAGTAGGTCCAGATTTGTACGGCGCCAGTGGAAGTGTTGGCGTATAGTAACCCATCTAATGCGTCTGTTGAAACAATGAACCGAAATGATTTTGTTTCTGTATTAAAGACTTTTATGGCTTTAGAACTGACATCAATAAACCATAAATCATGGGCATTCGCAAACCCGAGTAATACACAATAAGTATTTTCCTTGTGGCCATCGGCCGATGGTATACCAAAATGTGTAAAGTTATTGTCTGTTTGATTGAACCGGTCAATACCTGCATCATTGCCAATCCAGATTGTATGATTGGAGTCCTCCAGGATACGTGTGATAAAATTGCCGGCAAGCGTATTTTTATTACTATCTGAATGTTGGAAACTAATGGGACGGATACCATCAAATAATGTAATACCGTTTCGTGTACCCAGCCAGACATAACCCCGGCTATCCTGCAGGAAATGATATACAATATTTTGTGCCAGCCCATTTTGAACATTCAGCCGCTTGAAATTATAATAGGGATTGAAATTTTGTCCGTAACTGCAGGCAAATATTCCCTGGAAAATCAGGGAGAAAATTATTTTAAGGATTGGGGTTCGCATACCGGCTATTACCTTACTAAATGTAAGTAACTTCCCTTCAAATAAATTAACCAATGAAACTTCTAACGATTGCGGCATTCTTGCTGTTAACTCTTCAGGGATGCGATATGAATCAGGAAAAGGATAAATCGGCGGTAGCCGAAAACCCGATGATCGGAACCTGGGAGTTGGTTACCGGAACAACCATCCAGGGTAAGGATACAACGACGACCGATTATACAAAAGGCAAAAAGTTCTTAAAGGTCATCAACAGCACCCATTTTTCTTTCGTGGGACATGATCTGAGCAAAGGGAAGGACACGGCCGCCTTTTATACATCGGGCGCAGGAACTTATACATTATCTGACAGCATGTACACCGAACATTTGCAATTTTGCAGCGACAGGGCCTGGGAGGGCAATGATTTCGTTTTTACTGTGGCGTTTCGAAATGATATGCTGACCCAGACAGGCATAGAAAAAATTGATTCGATTAAAAGTGAACAGGTTGAATATTGAGACATATATGCGGGTAAAATAATGCCTTCAGGCGGGCTGCGGTTTCTTTCTTTTAAAAAGAAAAATGACAAATCCGATCGCTGCGAATAAATTGATGGTCCCGAACCAGTCACCTGCCCGCGCGTAAAGAGTAGGATGGGGCTTAACGGATATTTTTCCGGTTAAGACAGTATAAGATCCGTTTTCACTATTGGCCTCATATAATACTTTTCCACGCCAGTCGCTGATTGTCAGCCGGCCCTGTCGCGCATTCCTGACCAGGGAAAATCCACCTTCGATGCTACGCATCATGGCCATCCGGGAATGCATGAACCCGTCTACCACAAAATCCCAGGCGGGCACCCAGAGAACTGCGGGACTTTGTTTACTATACCCCAAAATGAATTGCTGAAAGTCCATATCCTTGCAGATGGCGACGCCTTCATTGAATGTATCCGGATGAAATATAGCAATACCGATCCCCCGGCTTGCATCCATCCAATACTTCACCTTCAAAGAGGTTTACTTTTTGGTAATCAACCATCAATTTTCCATTGTTTGAAATGAACCAGGCATTGTTAAACGAAGACCCCTTTTGATCTTTGTATCCCCCGATAATGATATTGATATGCCGGCTGATGGCGAGATCAGTGAATTTGTTCAGAATGTCTTTGATGGTTGAGTCATTTACAAAAATGACTTTTTCCGGGAGCAGATATAATTTCCGAACCCTGATCCGCTAATTTGGAAACTTCATGCAGATATAATTCAGAAACTTTCAATTTTACGGCGGGATCATTTTGATAAATTCCTTTATAAGATCCCTCATCCAGTGCAACCATTCCAACGTTGATCATCCTGCCTTCATTTGGTTTTCCCAACCGGATCAGACTGTAAATGATACTATCCCCCAATAACAGGATGAGAAGAAAAACCAGTGTGAATGCGGTTTTCTTTGATTTCTTAAAATAATATGCAAGAGCGATGGCTGAGGGGATAAAACTGATCAGGAAACTCACGCCTAATAATCCGGTAAGCGATGCGATCTGTATCAGGAAAAGGTAATTGCTTTGGGTATATCCGATACTGGCCGCCGTTCCGTCACGCGAAAAAATAAACACGATGTATTCAAAAGCTGTGAAAAGCACCGGGTAAGCGAATACCGAAAACCAGTGTTGTGAATTCAATACTATTTTCCTTGTAGCTAAAATGATCAGCGCAAAAATGACAGGCAGTAATATCGTAAACAAAATGAGTGGTACAACCGGAAGCACGCTTTTCAGGTAGGAAAACCAACTCATCCTGCCGATCAGATAGGCAAGAAAAGCGAGTCCGAAGGCTTTACCGGGTTTTACTATGAGCGAAATATAAAGAATAGGAATCGGAGCGATCCAGATCAGCCAGCCGAAATTTCCATTCAGGCTGAAACCAAAATAAAAGCAAATGCCGGATAAAAGGACAAGCGCCCATTGAATTGTTTTTGACATGCTCTATGATCGGTTTTTTAATTCCCTGCCGTATGGACGATCGGAACAGTTGAAAGTTTCGTCAGACGGTAAATCTTTCCGTCCGGTTTTGTGAATATAAACATTTCGCCTCTCTCATCCTGTGCAAACCGAAGGTCCACACGGTTTTGTCCGCACAAACTGCGAAGTGTGATTCGTTTTCCATTCAGCGAAACAAACCATTCTTTGACCGGCGCCATTTTATAAGGATTCAAATCTGCGAGACTGATATAAAATAATCTTCCGCCGGGAATATCTCCGAACAGGTATTTTCCCCGGAGCTGGGGGATCATCCGGCCTTCATAAGCATAACCGCCTGCGATGGCATTGCCTTCGTCGTGATCAAACGCAGCGACGGGGTATGTATAATGAAAGTCGCTGTCATTGGCAGGCAGGGGATAAATGTTATTCATATTCGAATCCGGATACATCAAAAATCTTCCCTCCCGGTTGGGCCATCCATAATCATGTCCTTTTAAAATAATGTCAATGGCCTCAATACTTGCCTGACCAATATTTGTTGCGAGCATGATGCCCTTGTTTGTCCAGGTGATGCGATTGGGATTTCTGAAACCATCAGCATATATTTCACGAACGGTTGTTGAATCCTTCGATTTGACAAATGGATTTTGTTCGGGAATTCCATATTGACCGTTCCTGCTGTTTGTTCCCGACGGATCAATTCGGAGAATGCTCCCCCAGATCCTGTCCGGATGATGGGTCAGCAATGCATAACCATTTTCGGTGCATCCGCCATCGCCAACACCGATATATAATTGTCCATAATCCTCATCGCCCTGTTTTGCTTTCGGATTAAAAATGATTTCCTGAACTCCGTGAATTCCCGAAACCATATCGATCCGCATTAATTCGCGACAGGTTCCGCTGAATGAAGAGTCGTTTGGATTTGTAGTCTTCCATTCACAAAGCACCCATTGCAGGGTTTGTTTTATGGAATCGGGTATGGCGAAGTCCGCCTTTTTCGAATGCGCTGCTTCGGTATGCGTTGTATAGAATATACCATTCCTTGCATAATCCGGGTGAAATGCAAATGAGCCGAAACCGGTGGCGAGTCCGGGCTGGTTTATAAAAGCCGGTTTCCACTTCGAAATATCCAGCCAGATTTCTGCTTTTTTATCTACCAGCTTATATAATTTTCCCCGCTGATCCAGGACAAACCAGCTCTTGACTGGTTTCACCCAGTCCATTTTACTGATCCGGGTAAGGGGTTCCTTATCACTGCTGGCCGGTATTTGTGCAAATAATTCCAGATCAACCTGTATATCTGAGGCGGGTATTTTTTCAGGAATCGGATTTTTGATCGCGTTGGGATCGTCTTTTGGTTTTTGTTTCGGTTTCTGTGTGTGAAGAAAGGCAATTAGCTGGTCGATTTCTTCATCTTTCAGTTGCGCGAATGAAGGCATGAGGGAATGGTAATCAGCCAAAAGTTTTTTAGCATGATCACTTCCGGAATCGAGCATGGTCTTTGGAGAGCGGATAAATTCTTTGAGCCAGCTGACCGAATTGGTTTCTGTTATGCCCGAAAGATTGGGCCCGATTCCGTCGTGACGGAAATTGTGGCAACCGCTGCAAGTCGTCTGGAATAATAGTCTGACCCTGCGAGATGGTGAGTGAATCGTTGCAATGATATTCGTTGATTTTCCCGTGCCGCAGGACAGAATTACTGATATAAGAATAATAAGGAAAGAGGAAAATGACTTTCTTCATCTGGCTAAATCGGATGCCAAGATACTGAATCAGTGTCAAAATTACTTCGATTAAGTATGAATCCATTACTTTAATCTATAAGATCAGTCGGAATCCAATTCCCAAAGACCTCAATGGGCTTGAGCTCAGGCTGGTACTGATGTTAAACTGATCGTACTTGTTTGTCTGATTCAAATTCCCTTCTTGAACTTGAGGTATTGGATTTAGGAATATCCAACAGAAATTAAATTGGGATACTGAGTTCAAGAAAAAAATGTTTGGAAATCCGATAGGCAATTCCCGGATAAAATTGTGCTAATATGGAGAGAGCTGGAGAACCGGAAATTAATTCGTGCCGTATACTATCTTTTCCTGATATATTCGTACCAACCATACAAGGCCGAAACTTCTCCGAAGAGAAAAAATTCTTTTCCCAGGTCCTTTATATTTCCGGTAAAAAATACCAGCACTATATCCGTCATTTCGTATATTTTAATAAAATATCTCCATTTAGTGATGGATAATTAGTAGATGAAGAAGGCATGTAAGAATCAGGTTTAACACCAAAATACGTTGCTTTCATTTATTGCTTTTCCTGCCGAAATGGTAAAAATTCCATATTATTTTTAAAGTCACCTGCCTGGGTATCAACATTTGGATAGCATTAGTGAACGAACTATAATTGTATAGAAAGTTGCTCCCCTAAAAGAATATCATTTTTTTTGAACTGTGCATTGGCTGATAATAGAAAATGAAACGAGAACAGTGAGGATAAGTAGAATTCTGGTCATGGATTAATTTTTAGTGAATGGTGATATTAAGATATACCATAATTCACTTAAGAATTTCACGATGACCAATGAAACGTCTTAAAGAAAAGAGAATATTGCAGGCACTAAAGGTTTTTACTTAGATAGTCGTTGAGTCTCCTGCATCCTGCATCAAGCCCACCTCAGGCTTTATCAAAGGAAAATCCAAATTCACTTCCGGCGCCGATCTGACTATGCACCCAGATTTTTCCGCCCTGTGCTTCGATGAATTCCTTTGAAATTGCAAGGCCCAATCCTGTCCTTGATCTTTCCTGCGAGCCGGGTACTTTGAAGTAACGGTCAAATACACGCGTAAGATATTTTTCATCAATACCTCTGCCATGATCCTTTACTGATACTTCTACATGACCATTCTTTGGGCCGGCATATATTTCAATAGCGGATGATTCAAATGAATATTTGATCGCGTTCGTTAGTAAATTGATCATTACCCAGGTCGTTTTTTCTTTGTCGGCATGTATCAGTGGGGTCTCTGATGCAATCGTTGTTTTTATGGATATATTTTTTTGCTGGGCCTGGACCTGCACTGCGTCCAGCGCGTCTTCAACGATGGCTGTTACAGGTGTGGTTTGTATGTTGAATTGGATATTGCCGGTTTCCACCTGGGCCATATTGATCAGTTCACTGGTAATTTTTAATAAGCGTTCAGCATCATCATTAATACTATTGACCAGTTGTTTCTGGTCTTCGGCCAAAGGTCCTGTTCTTTCGTCCGATAATAATTGAGCGCTCATCTTAATGGAAGAAATAGGAGTCTTCAGTTCGTGGGATACCGTGGCAATAAAATTTGTTTTGGCTTCATTCAGTTCATGAAAAATGGTGATATTCCGCAAAACAATCACCTGTCCAATCACTTCCTGATTGTTCTTTACATCCAGGACATCCTTATTAAAAAATCCCTCCTTGTCGTCCAGGTATATTTTTAAATCTTTTTTGTCCCCGTCCGTCTGGAGTAATTTTCTCATGAGATCATTTTTGAGAGCAATATCCGGTGCATATTTGCCCACGGTATCATTTTCTTTCAGTCCCATGAGTTTTTGCGCCACAACATTCAGAAACAGAATATTTTTTTTGGCGTCAAGTCCTATGATCCCATCCCGCATCTGGTTGATAATGGTTTCAATACGGCTTTTTTCGAATTGCATTTTCGCCAGGTTACTGTGTTCATACAGATCCAGTTTTTCCGCCATGGCATTGAAAGCGATCGCCAGGTCACCCAGCTCATCTTTCTGTTTCAGATAAATGCGCTTACTGTAATTTTTATTTGCGATTTCTTTGATGCCGTCTGACAGGGATTGAATCGGACCGGAAATAATACCGGGCAGGTTAAAGATGAAAGTAAACGATATCAGGATCAGGATGGTAAAAATGATAGCCAGCCAGCGTTTAGCATTCCGGGCCGTATCCTGTGCGACCATATTTTTACGATAAATGGCAGAGGCATTGAGATCCAGTACCTGAAAAATGGCTTGCCTTATCTCGCTATAATTGGAAGGATCTTTTGGATCTGCCTTTAATTCTTCAAAGTTCTTTCGGATCTCTTCTGTTTGTTCCTTTTCACCGGGTTCTGTAATATTTACTTCCTGGTTTTTCAGATTCTCTTCGAATTTTTCCATCGCATCTTTGCGTGTGCCGACATCTTCCAGCGCCTTGAGCATATTATTACAATAGATAATGGATTTATAATTGTCTTTTAAAATCAGGTCGGCATCACGGCTCAGCAGGTTGATATTGATGGTTCCGAGGATCCCGAATATCAGGATTACGCCGAATAGAAATATTAATCCGGCGGTCAATTTGGTTTTTAATTTTACTGCCATATCACGAAAATATTACAATATCAATATTCGCCTCCGATAGTTTATTCAGCATCTGGTTGAAAACAGCGGTATTCAGGATTACTTTCACCAGGCCTAAATGCGGCTTTCCGATGCAGATGGTGGTGATTTTTCTTTCTTCAGCAGTTTCAATGATTCCCCTGGCGATATTGTTATTGGTAATTTTGATTACTTCGGCACCCGATTCCGTAGCCAGTTTGAAATTATTGATCAGATGCCGTTGGGCAGCCAATCCGATCTTGTCACCGCTCTCCCTGGCTGTCTGAACATATAATACATACCAGTCGGAATGATAATACGAAGCCAGTCTGGCTGTTTTACGGATCACCATTCTGGCTATTTCATGATTACTGCTGATACAGGCCATGAATCGTTCGTCTTTAAAGCTCAGGTTTCTCGGTAGCTCGGTCTCTATTTTACGTTCCACCTGACTGGCAACTTCCTTTAGCGCCAGTTCCCTCAGCTGCAGGATTTTGTCGGATTGAAAAAAATTGTTCAACGCCCTTTCAATTTTTTCCGGAGCATATATTTTGCCTTCTCTCAGACGGGTCACCAGCTCGTCAGCCGTGAGATCTATATTCACCACTTCGTCCGCCTGTTTCAATACATTGTCAGGAATTCGTTCTGCCACTTCAATACCTGTGATTGATTTTACTTCTTCATTCAGGCTTTCAATATGCTGAATATTTACTGCGCTGATCACGTTGATTCCGGCATCCAGGATATCCATCACATCCTGCCAGCGTTTTTCGTTCTTACTGCCTTCAATATTGGTATGTGCCAGTTCATCAACAATTACGATTTCAGGATGCAGGTTGATAATTGCCTGCACATCCAGTTCTTCCAGTTCCTTGCCTTTATAAAATAATTTGCGCCTGGGTATTAAAGGCAGACCATCCAATAATGCTGTGTGTTTCCTTTCTGCCATGTGTTTCGATATAACCGATTTTGACATCCACCCCGTTTCGTAAAAGTGTCTGGGCTTCCTGCAGCATGCGGTATGTTTTGCCGACACCGGCGCTCATGCCAATATATATCTTAAACTTTCCACGCCGGGATTTGCGGATAAGATCAATAAACTGATCGGTATTTTTTTCCTGATCCGGCATGGTTATCTGATATTGTCCAACGCGAGATTTAGTTTCAGAACGTTTACTCTTTCGGTTCCCAAAATTCCAAATAGTGGTCGTTGAATCGACTGTTCAACGATCGAATGTACTTTTTCAGGAGACAGTCCCCTGGCCGCAGCGATCCTTGGAACCTGGATATAGGCTCCCTCCG
>CAVQGO010000004.1:0-1129302 GCA_963712045.1 uncultured Bacteroidota bacterium
ACTCTCACCAGATGTTTAAAGGAAGTCCCCGCCACGGCGGGGATTTTCTTTTCTTGTACACTCATACGGTCAGACTCCCAGTCATTCTTATTGTCCAAATTAATTCCAGGATCTTTAAATAAACTCTATACGGATTGTTTTATACAAAATATTCGCAAAACGCTTAAATTCAGTAAACATTAAGAGCGGAATGGTACGGCGGCGGGAGCCCTAAAATCAATCGCCAATGAAGATTTTATTAGGAATTCTACTTCTCTTATTTTCAATTCCGGTTTGTTATTCTCAGGTTCCGCCTAATGATACCGTTCCCTTAAATAAACTCACTCCCGATGGATTATTGCTTGATAAAGGTTGGAAATTTCATCCGGGGGATGACTCTGCCTGGGCAAAACCGGACTATAATGACAGAGATTGGCAACCGATTAATCCTTCGCTGGATATTCGTCACATCCCCCAAATCAAAAGCGTCCCGGTATTTTGGTTGAGACTAAAATTGCTGGTTGATTCTACTTTAATGGATCAACCACTTGGAATAACTCTTTCCCAGGTAGGTGCTTCCGAGATATACCTGGATGGAAAGCTCATTTATAAATTCGGTATTGTTAGAGGTGATATCAATCAAGAACACACTCATTATCTTATAAATCGTCCTTTCAGCATTAAACTGAGTTCAAATAAAATCCAGTCTATAGCAGTAAGATACTCGTATAATCCAAAAGGGCTTTTTATTAAGTATGGTGTTGATAATTATTGCTTTCATCTTGAGCTAAATACGGTAGACCTTACTTTTTCGAAAAGTCAAAAAAAAACACGAACAACATTTATTCGTGAGTTAACCGTATCCGCCCTTAGAATGATGCTTGGATTTATCTGTTTTGGTCTGTTTTTTTCATTTAGATCCCAAAGGGCGTATCTATATGTCGGCATTCGAAATTTTTTGCAGGTATGTGGTGGAATATTGCTCGAATTAATTTCCCGGGAACAAACTAATACTACTTTAGTTTGCACCATTCTGTTCATCGCCTTAGCTATAAATGAATTGAGCTCATTATTTCTTTTAAATGCTGTTCATTTATTGTATGATCGAAAGAAAACATGGTACTATTCAGCGTTAATTTTATTCGCTTTATTTGCACTACTTTCATTTTTCTTCATCTATAACCTGGGTGAGATTTTATATGGTTGTTTTTATCTTCTTTACTCATTTGAAGTCGCGCGGTTAAATTTTATAGCCGTTCGAAAGGGTCGCCCCGGAGCTATTATATTATTCGTTAGCTCAGTACTTTTCTTCATTTTTATCGGATGTACACTAATTGCAGTCATTTTTGATTCTTTAAATACTGCCTATTTGTTTGTATTTATCGCAATAATGCTCGACCCCTTCGCCTGGGCATTATTCATGGCGGGTGAATATGCCCGGACAGGAATAGCGCTGCAAGCCAGAGTAAGAGATGTTGAACTGCTTTCACAAAAAGCCATCGCGCAGGAACAGGAAAAACAACAGCTTTTGGCAAGTCAAAATGAAACACTTGAAAACAGAGTGGTAGAACGAACCGCACAGTTGAATCAATCACTGAAAGATCTCCAGTCAACCCAGGCCCAGCTTATTCAATCTGAAAAAATGGCTTCTCTCGGGGAACTCACGGCAGGTATCGCGCACGAAATCCAAAACCCGTTGAATTTTGTGAATAATTTTTCTGAAGTAAATGCTGAACTGATCGCTGAATTGAAAAATGAAATTGATGCGGGAAATAAGCTGGAAATATTGTCGATAGCCGATAACTTAAATGAGAATGAGAAAAAGATCATCTTTCACGGCAAACGGGCCGATGCCATCGTAAAGGGCATGCTGCAACACTCGAGAGTCGGTATTGGTCACAAAGAACAGACAGACCTGAATCGCCTGGTGGATGAATATCTGCGCCTTTCTTATCAGGGCCTGCGGACAAGGGACAGTTCTTTTAATTCAAAAATAGAAACGGATTTTGACCGGGAAATTAACAGCATCAATATCATACCCCCGGACATCGGGAGAGTATTACTGAATTTATTCAATAATGCATTCTATGCATTAACGGAGAAAAGGAAACAGCAGCTGGAAGGATATCAGCCAACGATGTCCGTAAACACGAAAAAAACGAATCAAGGGGTCGAAATCAGGGTGAAGGATAACGGGAACGGTATTCCAAGAAAAATTATGGATAAGATATTTCAACCCTTCTTTACTACAAAGCCTACGGGACAGGGAACAGGGTTGGGATTGTCAATCAGTTATGATATTATTAAAGCCCATGGAGGTGAAATCAGGGTTGATTCAAAAGAAGCCGAGTTCACTGAATTTGTGGTTCAAATACCCATACAGTGACTAACAGACACAAAATAACATCTCGCTGATGTTAAAAAGAAAGCCCCGCATCGGCGGGGCTTTCTTTTTTAGTACTCTCATACTCCCAGACTCCCATACTTCCATACTTCGCTATGGGTTTTTCCAGGATAATGAGTCAGTGATATGTTCCGCCTTTAAAATCTGCAGATTTCCCGAATCCAGTTTTGCCTGCTGTCCGGGTTCGAGATTTACCGGCGTTACGGATTTTCCTGCAACAGAATCGATGCGTAAGGATCCGCTGATCAGCGTGGCCGTAGTAGCGTCTCTGCCGAAATAGGCTTTCAGATAAAAATCTCCGCCATTGGAAAACAGATACATACTGCGACTGATCTTATCTGCCACGGCCTCTTTGAAAGCGGATGGTGTTGTACTGTCAACCGGTGGTGAAATTTTTACTTCATACATATGTTTCGTTCCGGAAGGAATATGAACATAGGATTCCCCACTCAGGAATAATACGTATCGTATCGGTGCGCTGCCAGGATGGATATTTAATCGTGGCATTGGAATTAAGCCAGATATGGGTGCTGTCCTTAAAATTCAGCAGCAGGCGATTTCCCTCAGATGTGAAGAGTCTGTAATAAACATTCTTCGCGTGTTTGGTCGTGTCCGGAACAGTACCAATCAGCCAGCCGTTTGGTCCATCCTTAATGTCAAGATCTGCATAACCTGCGAGGAATCCGCGGTTGAAAGCGGGATTGTTGAGCAGATCAGAGAAATTAATAACAGCTGCCAGTTGATCTTCATTATCCATTGCAGGATGCTTGTGAGCAGATACAAACCGGTAGATGGCAACACCCATATAAGTGGACAAAACGAAAACAACAGTAGCTGCAATCTTCAGAGTCCCGACTACGATTCTGCGAACAAGAGATCGTGGTTTTGATACAGGCTCTGCCACTGGTGCTTTCTCCAGGCGACTGATCCGGCTTTCTTCCAGCAGTTTCAGATTAGCCCGGATTAATTCAGGATCTATTGCTTCCTGGAATGTTTTTTCGTTTACCGGAGAATGTTTGCGCCAGGCATCGAGTTCAGCGCGTTCTTTTTTGCTTAATTCATTTCGTATATAACGGAACATGAGAATTCCTATTCGTTCGGTATTATTCATAAAAAAAGATTTAAAAGATAAATAGTAAAACGCTTGATTTCTTTCCAGATCCCACTCTAAGCTTCGCCTGGCTTCGGAGTAACGGTTGGATACGGTTTTTCCAGCATATATTCAGTTGTTCAGCCACGACCTCGGTTGACAGGTCCTCGAAATACCGTAGCCGGAAAACGAGTCTTTAATTTGTCTGGAAGGGCTTCGACAGATTTAAAAAGAAGCGCCATCGTGTCGCGTAAAATTTATATCCGCATAAAAATCTACATCCGTGGTACGGACGACGCGCTTCAAATTCCGCATGTTTTTTTTGATCCGACTCCTGTTTTTTTAAATGATTGATACATTTATTTCTGGCAGTTTGAAACAGGAAGTCTCGCATGTCACTGAGATCGTCAAAAGTTTTGTTGGATTTCGTAGAACACTTCGAATGTATCGTTGACCAGGTCCTCGGCACTGAAGGAATCACTCGTCATTTTTCTGGTCATAATTAAAAGTGCATCATGGTAGCGATCGTAGACCGCGTTGCGGGCTTTTTCTTCGCCCCGGTTGAATCCACGCAGTATCTCATTGTTTGATAAGGGTTGCATAGGCTGATAAATTAATGGTGTAATAAAATGCAATCCATCACGATTCCGGCGGGTTCTCAGAAGAGTACGGACAGGATCCGGATCAACCTGTTTTTGTTGCAACAAAAACTTTTGAAAAAGTACAAACAAAGAAAATACGAAAGTTAAAACACGCTCATTTTTCAAGAATAAAAGGCGTACAATGGAGAGCCCCTTATTTCCCTGATATTTAAAAATAAAAGCCGTACAATCCTCGAACCCGTTTTTCCCTGGATTTTCAAAAAAAAGCCTGTATCCCTTATCAGGCCTGAATTTCCCTGAATTGTGGAGAAATAAATAGTTGGCTAAACTCGCATTTTTATTTGGTGAAAACCTCTAGTTTAGTTCTGTCCTTTGAGAAAGCAGAGTGAGGAAAACCAATTTTTACATAATCATCAAAACACACATTGTATGCTCACCAACCCTGAAAAATCCAATGAAGGCAATCAACAAATTTGCGAATGCTTTCGAAATCCTTCGCGAAATTCAGTTCGAATTGAAATGTCTCCATCAAAACCTCTTACTCGAAACCTGGATGCCCCCGGATTATCTGTTACAGATTTGTAAAACCATGGACAGGCTGGAGCAACTTCGTGACAATTTAATTCAGAACGTTTTTCAACCCTACGACAGTGGGTTGATATTTACCGCACCCATGGTTTACCTGAATGAATTGGGATACGCCATGCATGCCCATGGTTCATTTAATAACGGCACAGCACCCCTTAGTAAAATCCAGGCCGCCCTCGGCAGAATGGGCAACGTGGACCTGGGCAATTACTCCCGCACCTTTCAGCAGCTTCTTTCCCGCAAGGAGGGTTACACCAAATACCTGGGTTTACTTACGCTTAGTCTCAATAACAGGATTAATGATTTTTATTAGGGCACGACGAACCAGAAATCGTAATGTGCTTTTATCAAAAGTTATTATCATTTTAGACGAAGCGGTTTTATTTCCCTAAATTTCATTATTGCCCGCAACCAAAAACAACGTCGATTATGATAACAGTTATAACAGACGGGAAAGAAATACAAAAACTTCAAAGACGTTTTAAAAGACAACTGCAACAATATTTTACACAACCTTTTTACTGCAGAATAGGTTATCCAGGAGGCAGTTTGAATGGAGATGTTCAATACTCATCAGAATTTGACTTATGGATTGCAGAACAGCAACTTGATAACAGATATTGGAATGGCTTTGGATCAGGGAGACCAATTGATTCAAATAGCAATTCTTTATGTGGAGAAATCAATTTCCCATACGAAGGAATAAATAGAAGAATTGCTGGCGCATTTGCTGTTGAAGATAGCGGTAATATCGTTGTTCTCCATAGAGGTAAAATCGGCGGTGGCAGGACCGGTATCGGGAAAGGATTTTTTACTGATAATTTCAGAGGAGACTTCGTAACGGCAGTTGACGGTAGCATAGAAACACAATTTTGTTTAGTTGGCGAATTATCATCGCCATTGTTCGCAAGACAAGTTGCAAACTTCATTTTTGAAATAAGGCGCATTAAAGGCTTAGAGGAAAATGAACTGTTAGACTTCCTTGATGACTTAAATAATTTTCAATTTACAGAAGAAGCATCGGGAAACTCAACTATTGAACGACAAAGAACAACTGTCATAGATAGGACACATGGGATAGTCATCAATGCTTTAGCTTCACAATTGCAAATAAGAGGCATTCGAATTGGTAACGATAGAAATAGAGATTTGTTCATTCATGAAAGAGGGCAGGTAACAACACTTTTTGAGGTTAAAACCAGTTCGACGACCCAATGTCTTTATGCTGCCGTTGGACAACTTATTATTTATAGCATTCCAATACGACATTCGGTGAGTTTATTCATGGTGTTACCGGATAGACTAAATAGAACCGTTGAGGCAAGACTTGAAGAATTAGGCATCAAAACCTTGTACTATCGGTGGGACAGTGAGGAACCGGTCTTTATTGACCTAGACAATTCCTTATAGCGACTTTGCTGCAACAAAAATCAAGCTATTCTCCGAAGTAGTCATTGTCGATCTTCTTTAGTTCAAACGTATCGGTGGTTGATACACCGAGATTATAGTCGATCATAAAGTTCGCCAGCTGCTCACCATCGATTAACACGACTTTCTTACTGATTGACTTGAGGATCCTCACACGAAAGGAAGGATATGGCAAGTATCTGGATTCACCAGAGTTACAATACTTGATCAATGAGTTAAATTTACTCAATTATTAATAGCCATAATAATGGAAATTTAGAGAGTGTTTATGTCTAGTGTTATTTTCATATCTACGTGTCATAAAGAACATGGTATTTGTAATTCAAATGAATTGTATAAAATAATAGAACAAATTCACCCCGATATAATTTTTGAAGAACTTTCTCCCACAGGATTTACTGCAATTTATCAAGGGACTCGGTCTGACACTTTAGAGACAAATTCAATAAAATTGTATTTACGAAAGTATGATATTGATCATTTCCCGGTTGATTTGGAGGGGAATAAATTAGTTGACAAACATTTAAAGAATGACATTATTGAAATGTTTAAAATATTTGGTAGTAGCCAGGAATATGTTTATTTATCAGATCAACTTGTTGCTATTTCAGAGCAACTTGGTTTTAAATATCTAAACACTGATCAATGTATGGAATTGTTGAAACGCAGACACCAGATGGAAGAACTTATATTGAAAATGAAAAAGAATGAAAAGCTTTTTCGAACTTATAAAGTTTGGTTAGCTATTGTTGACTTGCGCGAAACCGAAATGATCAATAATATTTACAAATATTACAACCACAATATGTTCGATAAAGCATTATTTCTTGTCGGCGCGGAGCATAGACAAACAATTATGGATAAAATACTGAAGATTGAAGAGGATAAAAAATTGAAATTGAATTGGATTTTCGATTATTTCGATTAACAAGTACTAGTTTACCATTACCATGAAATTAGTGCGGTCATAATGAAGGCGAAATATGGACCGGCTATTTAATCATGTGAAACTTATCAGATCCAATAATTTTCTTGAGGAGAAAAAAGTTTCCAAATGTGAAAATTATAAATAGCATCGAAAATGTATTTAAAATCCGATATTAAAGCCCCCTACCGTAAATATTTGGTTAGGTGAAGTATAAGTCGCCGTATTACCATTGAAATTGGCTCCAAAGTTGGCGGTAAAAGTGATGTTGTCTGTAACAATATAGTTGAAAGATACGGTCCAACTATAAGTGTCATGTTTTTGTATGTCTGCAGGTACAACCTGTGCATTTCTGTAGACACCCTCTAAACCACAAGTCCACTTTTGCCTACTATATTGCATTTTAAGTCCAAGATCGAAATAGTTGGAAGTATCTACTTTCGCAGTTTTATTATTAAAAGTATATTTAATAATAGCCATAAGATCCAAGAGAGAAACTTTATTAGAATTTTCTGGGCCTAGTTGCCATCTGAATGAAGGTATAAGCCAGATAGCCGCTTTAGCCTGATAACAATTATTAAACTGACTGCCTTGAAATAGCAAAGCGTCTGCCGCATCTAGTTCAAGCATAAATCCCGATTTGACAAATGGGCTGGGATCTTCAGCAATTTTATGAAGTAGACTCTCTTGTTCTTTAGTTGCAGGATTCACATAATCCTGGCGAAGCTTTAATGCTAATGGATCGATTTCAGAATCATTACGCAAAACGGATAATTTTTTAAGAACATCATTTGTTATGCTATCAACTACATACGTTGAATATGAATAAGAAACTGCCTTGAAATAGGGCCCTCGTAAAGATGTTTTTTTCCATTCCTTCTGAGCTGCACGGATTGAATCTGGCAGTGAACGTAAAGATGGTTGAGACCGCATGATATCAATTAAAACAGTATAGAATTCCGCCGCTACTTCAGTTGTATTCCATTGCATTAAATAACTCAACTTTTTGCTGGGAGTTCTGGTTTCAACAATTATCGTCCTGATTCCTATCCCAAAAGTAGTTCCAGGTCCCAACTTACCAAAGAAAGCCGTATCACTAGAGGAAGTAGCCGCCGAAACGGAAAAATTCTTCGCCATTTTAGCCCATACAGATTTATCGGGCAATAAGTAATCAGCCGCCCAAAAATGAGGTGAGTCGATATTGTGAGACAAGTAATAGGGTGTAACCTCCATCGCGAAACCTGGTTGCGCCTGGCTTCCGCTGAACGCATTCTGCAAACTCCCTACTATCGCTTTGGGTGTCGATGGGTGCTGAATATTATCCGGATTGACGCCGAGTAGAGTAAATGCGGGCGCCGAATTTATTTTTAGAGAGTTATAACTCGGCAATGGGGCACCTCCTTTAGTCTGAGCAATTATGCTACTACTTACGAATATTCCGAGGACAGATAAATTTAAAAATTTAGAGTATTTCATGATTTAACTGAATTTAATGAGTGAATCAAAAACAGATACTTGATTTGCTGTACTGGAAATGATAAATTCATCAAGGAGTATATCTCCGGCTTCGATAATAAGGTGATATTTTGCGATCGGGAAAGCTAAATTTGTCCCCGATTTAGGAAATTTGAAGACACGTGAAGTAATTGCCAGAATAAGATCCTTTAGTTCCCCACCATATCTCAATTTCAGATCAGAAGGTTCCGGGGAAACAGCTGGATAAAGATTTCCTCCAGCCAGGACGATGGTATGGCCACCTATAAACTGCCATGCTGCATCATTTAATTCAATTTTTATAGTTATATAGATCATTGTCGATGCATAGTTCACCGGAATCTTGTAGTCAGTCGGTATTGCATCTTTATCAAGAAAAATCGGATTTGAGTTTCCAGTTGCCATAAATAATTATTTATAACGAAACTAGAATACAAGGCAGACCATATTGATGGGAAAATGAATGTATTATTACGGGAAATTTCCCGTAACAGTGAATGGAAGTGCGTGCAAATCTTAAAGAATTATTTCTTCCAGAGCTTAACGGTGGTGCCTTTTCCAGTTCGAGAATCAATATCCATATGGTAATGAATCTGAATGGCTCTCTGTTCTATATTTTTCAATCCGTTTCCTTCTCTTATGGACATCGCATCAAATCCTTTACCATTATCGGTAATAGTCAATTCGAGATTTCCTTTTATTTGCCGAATCTGGACGGTAATTACACTACAGTCGGCATATTTAATACTGTTGTTTATTGTTTCCTTACTGATTAGAAGTAGGTTACGTTTTTCCGTCTTCGTAATCATTTTATAATCCAGCGAAGATTCAATAAACGATTCAAAACGGATTTCTTTTGCCTGGCAAACCGGTAAAGCGTATTTTTTTATTCTATCTACTAATTCATGAATATCATCCCTGGAATCATCGAGCACCCATATCATGTCCCTAAGTCCTAGTGAAGCTTGAGTCAGGGACTCCTCTATGTTCGACAGATGTTCTCCCTTTAAAGGTTCTTTTATCGCAAGATGTGTAAATATTTTTACTGAATTCAGTGTACTTCCAATATCATCGTGTAGGTCGCTGGCGATTTCCTTTCTGATTTGCTGTTGCTTTGTTAATTGAGCAACATTATACTTATAAAACAGATAAGTCAGAATAATCAGAAGAATTAATATAGAAACTTTGAAGAGTAAAGACTGATACCATTTTGGTAACACCTGAAGATTGAGTTGTCTCTCCAGAGACCAGATACCGTCAGCATTTGCGGCCCTAACAGTTACAGTATAATCTCCAGGTGCAAGACCAATCAGGTTTACAAAATGCTGGTTGTTTATACGAGTCCATGTATTTCCCAGTTGGGCTATCTTATATTCGAGTGTAGAATTTTCATGCAAAGAATAATCTATTACTGAAAAGAAGAGAGTTGTTTGCAAAATTGAACTTGGTACTGTAAGCGTATTGAAAGATACATTAGATGTATCGATGGAACCTCTGAGACCTTCCATCCGTACTCTGGAAATATAGAGTAATGGCGGAGTCGGATTGGTTGAAAAGTTTGAAGGATTAATACCAGTGAATCCGTTCAAGCCGCCGACGTAAATTTTCTTGACATCCCTATATCCGCAAAATTGCTCAAATGAATTGGATTGTAGTCCGTCTGTTTCGTAAAAATTTTCAATATGCCCACTTTTAATATTTAATTTCGATAATCCGTTGTTAGTGCTAACGAGGATTACGGAATCGCCTATCTGAAATATTTTGTAAACACCATTGTTCGCCAGTCCAGTATCGACTGAAATGATTTTTTTGACGTTAAAATGTTTATCTGACTCAATAATACCGAGACCATAAGCGGCAAACCAGAAACTCTCCCTAGTTTCGCACATATCAAATAATATGTCGCATTTTAATTTCGAGACTGGATTTACCAGGTAATAAGATTTGAAATCAAGTTCTGAAGGGTTGATTTGAAATATGGAATTAATAGAAAGAACCCATATTTTACTTTCGTTATCGATAAAAAAGCCGTTGATTACATTATTGTCCAGAGGGATCTTGCTATTGCCAGTGTTGAAACAGGTTATAGATTTCTTTTTTAGATTTATAACAAATACTCCCTTTTGACGCTGGCTACCTAGGATAAAAACAGAATCATTGCACTTTGCAAAAGCGCAAAATAATTCACTCTGTATAGGTCTTAAAAAAGGATAGATCGATGAGGCCGGAATGAGTTTATCGTCTTTCAAAATAAAAATACCATCAGCGTTTGATACAATAGCTTCTTTCCGGGATATAGAGCCTATCATATAAACTGAACTACCGGTATCTAACTCTACAACATGATGATTATCTAGATTTACTTTATAAAGGCCGTTCGCAGCGCCGCAGAACATGATCGAATCACTGGCTTTTAAAAGTGAAAACGCGTGTTGAATTCTCGTATTTGAAATTGTCGATCGAAAATACCTCTCAAATGGATGGTCCTTATTTAAAATGAAGGAAAGCCCTTCTTCAGATCCTGCCCAGATATTATTCTGATTATCCGTAAACAATACATACACTGAAGTCTGCCAGGCGTCTGGGCCATTATTTTGATCTGATAATTTTTCAAGAACCTTTTTATTCTGATCGTATCTTAAGACTTTGTGAGCAGTTGAAGCCCAGATCCTATTTCTATCATCCATTGTAAAAGACAAGATATCCTCACCGTTATTTAATGCATCACCTATTTTTATTATATGGTAGACCGAATTAGTAAAGTCGATTTTTCCCATTCCTCTGTTGCTGGAAAAATAAATTTCATTGTGATTCGAAGAATAGACATTTAAAAACCGAATAGACTCATTGCTCTTACCCGTTCGCAAAGTATCCGAAGAAATAAAATATGGTGAGGATAAAGTATCCGAAGGAATGATAAAAATACCGTATCCGTCACAAAACGACCAGATTCTGCCAAAAGAATCCGCGACCATCTTTGTGAAATCAGGCACTGGTCCATGAACAGATTTCAATAGCTTGAAATTATAACTTTGAAACCGTTCTGTCACTACATCATATGAATACAACCCGCCATAAGTGCCGATCCATAATTTATCGCCTGTCATTGCCAAGCAATGAATCCACTGACCGTTGAATGGAATATTTTGATCATTAGAAGATATGGAGGTCTTAACAGTCTTTGTCCGGATGTCAATCCCGGTGATTCCCCCCAAGGAAGTCGAGATCCATAAAGTATTTCGCTTTGTATCTTCGGATATGTCAGTTACATTGTTTCCGACTAGCCTATGGTGGCTATCAGACTCTTTTTGGAATACAAGAAATATTTTACCATCGAAACAATTTACCCCATCTTGTGTACCAATCCAGATATACCCATATCGATCCTGAACTATTTTTGTAATGTTATAGCTGCTAAGTCCATCCTTTTGACTATAATTCTTAAATGTCGTGAGGATTTCCCGTTGTGCAAATCCATTCAACAACATAAATAAAAAGGAAACCAATGAAGATAGGCAAGCCTTTCTTAACATGAAAAAACATTGAAGGTCTAATTTATGGAAAATAAAACACAAGCCGCCTGGACCGCGATATTCCTGATATGCATTCCGAATGACGATCTTCTTCTGCCTGAAGCAAAGCAAATGTTTACAGACATTTTCTCGCTGAAAATCAAGCAGGAAATAAACGCGGTGTTTTGTATAGATGCATACGAAGATTTTCTCCAGCTGATTGACCCGAGCCGGGATCCCGGTTCAGTTTCACGCGATGCACATCAGTCTGTGTTTTACTCATTGGAAAATGATCTTGAAACGGGGAATGGCATGAGCAGTCGCCTTCTGCAAATCGGAACAAATCCTGCCTTTGATATTAAGAGCAAAGATTCAATAGCGGAGTTTTTTAAAAAATATGTAATTGAAATGCACCCGGCGGATAATTATCTGTTGTTTACCTGGGGACATGGTGCGGCCTTCGGACTTTTTTTTGAAAGCAATCAGGTGAAAACAAAGATCGGACAGCCACACGTGCCGGTGAAAATGGATATGTTATCGATTTCTGATCTCTCTGACGCCATCGTGTCCTCTTTCGGGACAGAAAAAAGTCATGGAATTAAGATAGTCATCATGATGAATTGCTTTATGCAATTATTTGATACAGGGTTTGAACTGCACAGAGCAAATGTAGAATACCTGATCGCTTCTGAAAACACGCAGTCCTGCGCTGGATATAATTACAAAGAAATTTTCGGCCGGTTATTTCAATCCCCAGAGTTGTTGCCGAAATCACTCGGCAGTCTTGCCGTCAAATCTTTGGAAAACAAGGGATTTCTGGAAGATCATATAATCAAGAATGATCTTCTCTTACAAACCGGTGTCTTTGCGAACGACCTAAATTTCTATGATCAGATGGCTGGTTTGCTAAAGGAGCTCGCTACCAGTTTGACAAATATGATTAATGGCCACTTTAAAACTGTACATATCGCCGTTTCAAATTGTCATTACTATGGCGTTAACTATATGCTTATCGATCTTTTCAGATTTGTTGAGCAATTAAAAAATCTTTTACCTAACAATGAAATAACAGGACTATTAGACAAAATAGACGCGCTTTACAATGATATTGTCTATGAAAAATATATCGGATCAAAAGTAAAAAAGGAATTTCCGAAAGCTTTTCCAATGGGGATATCAATTTGCCTACCTCACACAAGAAAAGATTCCATCATTGCTTTTTTTACTACCTATATGAACCATGATTCACCCTTCGCAAGCAAATTTGCGCGCGATAGCGAATGGTCGGTCTTCGTGGAAAAATTTTTGAATTATCCGGACACCTCCGTTTAGAATAATCCAACACCCCCGGGAACTTTTCCTCCTGACAAGATGGTAATTTCCAACTGAGTACTGTTTGAACCTGCCACGGCAGAAGGAATGACGGTTGAGCCTTCAGTGGGTGTAATATCCTGCGGTGGCTGAAAAATGGGAATTACTCTTTCTTTCGCGGTAACATCACCGGCTCCGGAATTTGGCGGAAGAATTTTCCTGGTTGGTATTTCAAGGGTTATTTTAAGATAAACAGGTACATCGTCTCCAACATCAGACTTTGAAAATATAACGCCTTTTATTTTGGCACCGGGAGCGAGATCTTTGTCAAGATCAAAAAGACGGTACTCTTTCGGGCCTGCGAGGTCTATCAATGCATCTTTTTTCGGTTTTGTTACTTTACGCATACTTTTTATTTTATAGGTGATAATTACAATTCTACCAGTTTAAGCCTGACCGCTTCCAGGGCCATACCAACTCTGCTCTGAACATTTAGTTTTTCGAATATGGATTCTCTGTAACCATCAATCGTTCTTTCAGCTAAATGCATCGAAGCCGCGATTTGTTTGTAGGTAAGATCACTACATGCCAAGTGGAGAAAAGCCAGTTCACGGTCGGATAGCGTTGTCTGTTTAGTTCTGTTACTGTGGATAATTAGTCTCCGGTAATTTATATTGGCCGCATCCGCATTATAATACCCCCTGTCTTTTATTTCCAGCATAGCTTTCTGCAGCTCATCCGGATGAATGTCTTTCAAAAGATAAGCGCAACATCCTGCCTTTAACATATTTATAATGGTTGTATCGTCATCTTTCATAGATAGGGCCACCATTTTAATACCTGCATAGTGCTCCATCACTTTGCCCGCTGTTTCCAATCCATCCATTATGGGCATATTTACGTCCAGGAGAAGAATATCCGGAAGAACATTTCCACTTGAAATCTTTTCTAGCAGATTTTTACCATTCAGTGCTTCAGTGACGACCGCAAATCCAGGAAATGTATTTATTAGGGCAGCTAACGATTTCACGAATATTTGCTGGTCGTCTGCTATTCCTATTTTAATAGTGGAATCAAATTCGGTATCCGTCATAATAGGTTCTGTTCATGTGAACAGTTCACAATATTAGATCTTCCTTTTTTTCTAAACACGGGAAATTTCCCGGTAATTCTCATGTATTTCCCCATTTCCTTTAATACTGCCGGCAGATATTTTTGGAGAATAACAGAACGAGACTGAACTAAGTGAAAACACTTACGTGGATATCAAAAAGTCAAATAATCATTTAAATAAACAATCATGAAACAAATCCCTGCGATCATCGGATGGTTCCTCATTTTTATCGCCTTTGGCTTATATATTTATGGTGTATATTTTGCCATTTTCACTCCGCTCAGTGAAGGAGCTGACAAGGTTCTTCCGGAGCCGCTCGGATTGTTAACCACATCTTTAGGTGCCGTTTTTTTGACTAATCTTGGGGCAGTTCTGGAATATCCGTCAGTCAGCCGGCTTCAGGCCTTGCCAAAAGGGTACTTTTCATTAAATCGAGTGCAATTGTGTCAACTCCATTAAGCCAAAAGGAATTTATTCAGCTTGCCGCGGTTATTCTTTACCTGATTTCCCTTGTGATCTGTTTTATCGCCTGGGCATTAGCAGATTTTAAGACATCTCCTACCGGTGCTTGTGTCCTTTGTTCCACTGGCGGGTAAAACGCTGATTGGGGTGATGTCGGCGTATCTCGCCTTCGTACTCAGTTGATAATGTAATTTTAAATACTTTTTTAAGTTTTGTTCGTATTGTAATATGGATCGACGTGGATATTCCGCAATTTTGAATACAATAAATTAACTTATTTTCATTTCAAAACTTTATAATGCCTTTTCAGGATGAACTCAATATCGAACGCTTTAAATCTATTATTGATCGTCAAAAGTATTTCACAGAGCTCGCAAGAGATACTTTTAATTTATATATAAAGGCATTTATCTACATCATCACAGGTGCTATAGCACTAATCTCGCTGAGGGAAAAATTCACTATTCCGGTAAATATTTTACATCGATTAGTTAATATACTGTTGCTCCTTATATATATAATTGCGATTGCCTCGACTGCCCAAATAATTTTCTGTTTAGTGCGCTGGTATAAATTGAAAGATGATGAAATGACTATTAATTCTAATGCAAAAAAAGAATGGTGGGCTTGGATTTACGAGGGCATTTATATTGTAACAATTCTTATATCAATATTGATTGTTTTTTTAAATCGAGGTGAGGTCGATGAAATTATCAAATTAATTAACCAAGCTAAAAAGTAGCTAACTATTTAAATGTTATAAGGTACTATAAAGGTTGTTTGTGAAAAATGCTATTTCGAGAATGTCCACAGAAGTTGGTTGTATTACAAGCATTCAACCCAAAATTATGTCCAATGGAAACCATGTTATATGATTTAGAAGACCCTTATACTCTCATTTTGATCCCATTACTCGTACTACATCTCCTGCTGCACCCGGATCGCAAAGCGTCGTAGTACCTCCTAAAATGAAAAAATTACGCAGCAGAATTCTCGATTTTTTTGGTGGAAGAAATGCCGCGCCAGTTTATACACCGCCAAAAGTTCGCTCACTTCCTAGCGGGGGCTTTCTTTTTTAGCACTCTTCCATTCTTCCATACTTCCATACTTCACATAGCCGGTTTTAAAAATATCAAGCCTTCATTGTTCCTGGCAACCACCAGTATTTTTTTTCCTCCGGCACAGGTTATCCATTTGGCGTCCCGGCACTCGCCGTTTATGGCCGGAAAGTCAGATAAGAACTTAAATTGTTTTGTGTCTTTATTGATAGCCGAATAAAGTCGGATTGAGTGCATCATAACGGCCTTCAAATGGGGTTACTCCGTAGAAATTTCCGGCAGCAAAAAATGTATTCGCAATGCTGTCATGATAGCCGGTAAATGAAAATATCGGCGATACCTGTAATTCTGCGGGTAAATTCATTTTTGTAAATTTTCCGTGGCCGTCATTTATAAAACATGCTGAACCGAGTGTCTCAGCTTTCCATTCAACACAATCTTTCAATAAGTCTCCGAACATATATTGTACTGTTTTGCCGGCAACTTCATCGTAACTGAGATGTTTTTTCTTTAAGACAGGAAGGGCTAATTCAAGCTGATCCTTACCCAGGAACGGGAATTCCTGACCGCCAATGGAATATGTCATGATTTGTTCAAGGGATCCATTTTGATCGAAATCCTTTACATAAAGTTTTAACGGACCATCTTTCCCGGCCGATAGTTTCGAATTCAATCCCCAGTTTCCCGCTAACAGGTCAGGATATCCGTCGCCATTCACATCGGTAGCATAAATAGTTTGCCAAAGACCGGAAGAATTTGCTATTTCGTCCGCCTTGAACGAGCCGTGGTTGTTGATAAAAAGTTTCACGCCCATCCATTCACCGGTTACGATCAGATCCATCCAGCCATCCTGGTTAATATCGGCGAAAGCAGCAGAGGTAACGATTCCGGTTTCATGTAATGGAATGACGGAATCATCTGCGGGTTTGAAATGCCCTTTTCCGTCATTTATCAACAGGAAGGAAGGCTCTTTGGAAATGCCATATTTTTTTGCCCTGACAAGGCCACCCACAAAAATATCCGGGTATCCGTCTTTGTTTATGTCCGCCACTGCAACGCAGGATTTATTCTTCAGCATAACAGGTAAGGCCTGCATGGATTCGCTAAAATGTCCTTTTCCGTCGTTTATATAAAGATGGTCGGCAAGATTCGGATTACCATCCTCCTCTTCATTGCCTCCGCTTGCCACATACAGATCCGGAAAGCCATCATGATTGGCGTCAAAAAAAATCGCATCCACTCCCTCGCTTTCTTTATTGCGGTTAAAAACGGCCGTATCTGATTTGATAAAAGATCCGGTTTTTGTCTGCAACATCAGGCAGCCCGGCTGTCCTTTGGCACCACATACGAATATATCGTCCAGCCCGTCGCTGTTTACATCAGCTACAGCTATTTTCGGTCCCCTGGTGGATTCCATATGCGGAATAAGATATTGCGTATTGAAATCATTAAACATGTTTTCCTGATGTTTCCAGTCTGCATGAATCCTGTTGCTTACGTCTTCCATCACAATTGCTTTTTCAGGAAAGAAAAGGGCACTTTGAAAATGGGGAGAGGCATCTTTTTGTTTTATGACCATTTGCCTGTTTACAGGCACATTCTTCAAAAGCTGGAATTTTTGGTCCGGCCATACGACCAGTATACTGTCTACGGAAGTAAGGCTGTCTAATCCAAAATGCAGGCGGGGATCAGAAGAGGACATAAAACCCCGGGTTAACATGAGTTGCTGGTACTGCATTTTAGTCCCTGTAAAAAGATAAGTTTTAACACCGATACCCGAAGTGTTCATTCCATCGCCCTTAAATGAAAGAGAAAGATAGTTTTTGGCAGGCGTATTATTTTTCAGTACGACTGCCGGAGCATTCAGGCTGTTCATCACTATATCCAGTTTACCATCATTATTCAGATCCGCATAGGCGGCCCCGTTATAGAAGCCTTTCATTTTACCGGTTCCCCAGTCCTCACTCATATCTTTAAAATTCATGTGGCCGTCTCCTTTAAATACATAAGGGTGGGAGGAGCCATCCGGCATCCGGCTCAGCATGGCATTTTGAAAATCTTCGGGGCTGCCGTAGGTTTCGGGATTCTTCAAATTGGAGAAAAAAAGGATGAAGTCAAGATCGAGTGGCCGTTTTACAATGCCACTGGAAATAAATAAATCTTTATTACCATCATTATCAAAATCCGCCATCAGGGGACTCCAGCTCCAGTCGGTGGCAGATACACCACTGATGAGTCCGATATCACTAAAACTAATTCCGTTACCATTATTTTTCTGGAGACAGTTCTTTGAATACTGATTTTGATAGCCATTACGCGTGATTTTCTGAAGATAGGTGTCCAGGTGCTCGCCGTTGCCGTAAGTCTTTAGTGTTTTTTCGTCGCCTGGCAACATATCAGCTGTTATGATATCCGGTTGCCCGTCATTGTTAAAATCGCCAATATCATTTCCCATACTATAGCGGCTGTAATGCCTGAAATGATCTGCGCCAGATTCCGAAAATGTTCCGTCATGATTGTTGATGTAGTAATAATCATTTTCATGAAAATCGTTGCCGACATATATATCTTCCCATCCATCATTGTTCAGGTCTGCAACCCCAATTCCCAATCCATAACATAAACTGCTTTGATAAAGTCCGGCTTGTGAGGAAACATCCGTAAATCTCCGTTTGCCATTTACAAGGTCATTTCTGAAAAGTCTTTCTCCGGAATAAGGATCGAATTTTCGCCGGTTACTCGTATCTACAATGTGCTGATTGGGATGTTCAGACTGGTTCAGGATAAAACAATCCAGGTCTCCGTCGTGGTCATAGTCAAAGAAAACCGCCTGTGTGGAGAATCCCGAAAAATCCAGTCCATATTCTGCGGAGCTTTCGGTAAAACCGCCATGACCATTGTTAATAAATAATTCATTATGTCCTTCGAGGCCGTGCATATGGGCAATGGCACAGACATAGATATCCAGCAAACCATCTCCATTCACATCTGCCATGGTTACGCCCGTACACCAGTCAGAACTGCCTGCCACACCGGCCTGTTCGGTAATATCTTCAAATTCAAAATTGCCCTTATTCAGGTATAGTTTATTATGACCCCTGGTATTGGCTGTAAAATAAATATCAGGAAGTCCGTCCTGGTTGATATCCCCAATAGCAACACCCCCGCCGTTGTAATAATATATATAACTCAGTATACTCAGCTTTGGATCATCCGGAAGATTATTTTCAAAGTCTATATGCGTTTTGGATGGGGATAAATGGATGAAATATTCGTTTGGCTGTTGACAGGAAACGAGAATAAAAAATGCAGGCAGTAAAATCCGGTACACTTTACCTGAATTCATCTTGATGTTACGAATTAAAAGCTATGAAAATTTATCGGTTTCCGGTCTTTTATTAAGTACGCTTTTAGTAACAGGCACGATTTATAATTTTTTGCTTTCTGCTTTTTTTGACTCATCCAGGCTGATAAAATGTACCAGCCGGAATACAGTTTCCGGATTGTCCTCATAATCAATCAGCGTGTTGTCAGCTGAATACAAAAACATGGCGGGATAGCGGCGGGGCTTGAATTGTACAATGAACTGACTTTTGGTATCCATCAGTAATACCACATTTTTTTGTGACTTCAGGTGTTTTGTATATTGGTTTAGAAAGCCCTTCATCTTTTCCTTACTATCCTGTGAAATAAGATAGACGGCAACTTTTTCAAAAGACCTGTATTGTGAATCGATATTTTTTATCGCGCGCTGGCAATGTTCACAGTCAGGATCAAAAAACATAAAGAAAGACATATTGCCCCTGACCATGTTTTGCTTTGTAAAAGAACTGTTATCCAGCCTTGAAAATTCAAAATCCGGCAATGTTTTAGCCGGTGGCTGTGCACAAATATTTGAGCAGAAGAGTATCCCGCATACCAGTGTAAGATAAGGAAAATGCTGCTTTCATTTGAAAAGAGATCTTTTTCTTGTTATGAAAAAAAATAAGGGGAGGGTAGAAACGCTCCCCCTGGTAGTGTTCTGCCAAAGAATTGAACAACTACCTGCTTATGCTTAAACCAAAATCCGGTCTTTTATTTGTCTGTTATACCAGGACTGATTTCCGATAAGTTCCAGATTTTTAAAGATTTTACATTAACGGTTCCATCATTTGCAAATACCAGAAGATTGTCTGAATCTTCATCAGGATAAATATATGTGGTCAATACTTTCTCCCCATTGCCGAAAAAGACCTCCAGGGAAGACTTGTCAAATAATATTTTAAGCCTGATTTTACCAGGGTCCACCTGCTCGTCAATCGTTTGAAGCCGGTGTTCCTGTTTTATATTATTCGACATGACTGCCGGAATTTGACCGGTCAACGTACCATTGATGTTTTACAGAATTATATCCGATTTCTGTTGCTGAAATGATTTTATTGTTCTTATCTTTTTTAGCAGCAATTTTAAAACCGGTCGTCGAGCCGGCTGTCGCTACCAGCTCGGCATCGATCCAATAAGAATTACCTTTTACGATACTGTTTTCTTCTATCGGTTTTTCCCCATTACTGATTTTGATGTCTTTCAATTCCTTTACCTGCTTCCCTGAATACTGGTCCAGATTATTCTCTATGAGGGCCGCGGGTTGTTGTACAAGACGAATGCCTTCCTTTGTTTCAACAAGACTGAGATTCCTGGGAATAGACATCTGACCTCTCCAGGGATATGTTTGCTGTGCCGGAGGCACCATCCACCCGATAAATAAGTTTTTATTGTCAGGTATATTGTTCCATGGGATACCGGCATACAAACAGTCTCCATAGTCTACTAAAAGAATCTTATCCGGCGGATTGTCATTGATAAATGTTTTGCCGTTAAAATCGCCGATAAAGTATTGCATGATCGGCTTCCCGGCTCCCCCAAAGGAATTCATCAACACCCACTTTTTTTTATTGGGTTTGCCCCTCAACAGATAACCGGATAAATGAAGGACATTCCCAGATTCCTTTTCGTATACCTGCCGGTCCGAATTCACCCAACAGGTCCCATTTTATAAGATTATCAGATGAGTAAAACTGTACCTGATTTTCTTTTGGCAGGGCTACGACCATCAGCCATTTTTTTAAGTCTTCATTCCAGGTAACATTCGGATCGCGGAAATCCTTTTTATGCAAATCAATGACGGGATTATTTTCATAATTAGTGAATGTCATGCCGCCATCGTTGCTGTAAGCGATGAATTGTGATTCCTTTTTCAGGTTTGGCTGATCGGCTGTGTAAATGGCAACCAGACAGCTGTCGTTTTTACACAAGCCGCTCGTGTTATTTTTATCCAGCACTGCACAACCTGAAAACCGCCAGGTAGTATCCTTGTCTATTGTTTCAGGCATTGCGATGGGATAATGTGTCCAGTGTATCAGGTCTTTGCTGGTAGCATGTCCCCAGCTCATATGTCCCCACTTGTTTTCAAAGGGATTTTGCTGGTTATACATATGGAATGTGCCGTTCAGGTAAATCGGACCATTCGGATCGTTTGTCCAGTTTTTTTCCGGAGTAAAATGGTAAACAGGTCTCCATTGCGGAGTGGGTGTCTGATCGGTCTGTGCAAAAATCCCGGATGCAAGGAATAAGCAGATGACAAAAACAGTGAATTGCTTTTTCATACGTTGATGAAATTTCAAACGCGCTGTTCTTCGGGTTCTGTGACATATATGAAAATCTAACTAATCCTCTTTCAATATCCCGGGTTTTGTGTATATAGTCCGTTTGTAAATACAATTTGTTCCTGTGGAATCGGGAAATACTCATCCCGGCCATGCGTGAAATGGGCATTTGCAAGAAAAGAATGTCTCAGTTTCTCTGTCGCAAAAAATGTATTTAATGTTGGTTCGGCGATACCCCATCTGACAAGATCAAAGAATCTTGGACTTTCCATGGCAAATTCCATCCTGCGTTCCCACTGCAGCGCCTTAAATGCTGTCGGCTTATCCCACACGATATTTGCGCCGGGTTTATAGACATCTATTTTGTAGTTGGATGGATAGGTGCCATTGGTATTTTTCACCAGCGGGCTGATGGCGGCTGCCCTGGACCTGACCTGATTTATCAATGTCAGGGCCGCATTCAGATTACCCAACTGGATCTGGGCCTCCGCCTGCATTAATAATACATCTGCATAACGAATCACGTCCATATTTACGGAAGTCCCATAAAATGGTCCCAGTTTTTTGAAACAGGCACAGGTAGCCAGTTGCAATTCTTTCATTGTACCAAAGCCGCCGTAATCGCCATTGTCCCTTTCCCAGCTATGGTCGTAGGGAAGCGTTGCATTATACTTATAAGGATGACCCTGGATACCGACCGTATGATCGACTCTTGGATCCATATTAACTCCGTTTGTTGTCAGATCAGCGTCGGTCAGTGCAACATTATTGTATGTATCAAATTTGGGCAGGCCATTTACATCTGTACTGAAGGCATTTACAAGTTCCTGGCTCGGGATATGAAAAGCGCAACAACCATACTGCGTTGCACCGCCAAAATAATTCAGACTGGTGGACATACTTAATCTGCCTCCGATTTGTGTTCCGTCATTGATAGAGTATTGTATAGCATATACTGACTCGGGTCCATTGTCGTGACCATCGAGGAAATTATAGGCAAAATCAGGTTGCAGGCTATACATGCCTGAGTTGATGACATCGTTGGTGAGAGTAACAACCTGATTCAGTTTTGCCGCATCAGTACCTGTTACGGTGTATTTATCATCCTGTGTATAGGCATGATACAGCAATGCCTTTGCCAGGTATGCCTTTGCAGCAAGCTGATTGGCTCTTCCCGGTTGACCTGCCTGAGCTGCTGGCAGGTCGTCGATCGCTGCCTGGAAATCATCCTCTATTTTATCCCAAAGTGAATCACTGGACATCGTATTGGGCACCAGGGCAATCTGTGCATCCGTGAGTGTTTCATCAAACCACGGAATCCGGTTAAACATTACTTTCAGGAAGAAAAACATATGCCCCCTGAGGAAATGCATTTCACCGATGCGTGTTTTACGATTGGGAAATGCAGCATCAGTGATACCATTCAGGGCCCTTAAAGCAGCATTACATCTGGAAATGGCCCCATAGGCCCGTATCCAGGCACCGGGAAAACCAAAATCACCGGCCCCATTGTTATCCGCGGCTACCAGATAAAACTGTTCATACCTGTCCATCTGGTATTGGTCGTTTAATCCACCACCTCCTTTATAGGAGTCACCACCGCGAATGCTTCCCCATTCCCAGTTGCTGGTGATGGGTGCGTCCCACCAATCGTTGGCGATTCCGGCATAAGCTGCCGTTGACAGTCCTTCAACTGCAGTGGGAGAGGTAAGGCCCGGGGCTGCAACAGCACCCTGAGGCTGATAATCCAGGTATTTTTTGCAACCGGCAAAAAGAAGACCGGCTAACAAAAACCACGATATAATTCTATTGCGTTTCATAATAATTTTTTTTCTTTTTTAAAAATTCGCATTGATGCCAACAGTAAATCCGGTCGGGACGGGCCAGAGAGCAAATGAATTTGCTCGTTCCGGATCCTTACTTAAGAAATGCTTTACTCTTAAAAGCGACCACGTTATCACCGGCTACATATATTCTTAATCCTTCCAGTTTCATGGACTTTCGCCGTGTTTACAGGCAAATTATAACCCAGCTGAACACTTCTGATTTTGAAATAAGAAGCATTCACATAGAAAAAATTGGAAGTTCTGTTCTCATTATTGAGATTCAGAATGGAAAGAGCAGGTGTGGATGTTGGTTTCTGAACTGTCCATCCATTGAGCACACCCGGACCATAGTTATTACGGGTATCTATAAACGAATTCATAAATTTAACCGGATCAAATCCTGTTTTTCCGGCAACACCTGATCCGAAAGCGGAGAAATCGAAGTTTTTGTAGTTGAGTTCAATTCGAATCCCATATTCGAACGTAGGTAATGTGGTGCCCAGCCAGGTCTGGTCATTTACGTCAACCTTGCCATCACCATTCAGGTCAGCATACTGTAACCTTCCGGGACCTGCGCCGGGTTGGGTCGGCGCTGCATTCACCTGCTGCTGGTTCTGGAATATGCCGATTTCCTTGTAGCCGAAAATGGAAAATTGGGAATGTCCGATAATCGAATGATTCGGATCACCCGGGTAGGCAGCCCTTACATCTTCAGGTAAGTCAGTTATTATATCTACCCAGTGACTGGCATTTGTGGTAATACCGTAACTCAAACCGCCAGGAGTTCTGTTCCGGTAACCCAACACAAATTCCCATCCTTTGGTATTCTTGCTTGCACCATTCACCCATTGTAATTGTCCTTCACCTACAGCACCTGGTACGGGTGGCTGAATTAATATATTACTCGTGTTCCTGTTATACCAGTCAAATGATCCAAATATTTTTTCGTTCAGGAAACCATAGTCCAGGCCGATATTGGTTTCTGTTGGTTGATTCCCATTTCAGGTTTGGATTGCCTAACTGGGTTTGAACAAAACCCGAAGGCAGTGTTCCTGTATTCACACCCTGTAAATCATAAGCCGTTCCCGTATTCAGCCAAAGCGGGTAGGCAGGATTGCTGGTTCCATAATTTGAATAATACAATGTGTAGGCTGCCAGATTTCCGATTTGCTGATTACCCACGGTTCCTACACCTGCCCTTAACTTCAGGTTTGATACAGCATGTGACGTTTTTGAAAAAGTCTTCATTATTGATTCTCCAGCCGAGCGTAAATGCAGGAAAAATACCGTAGGGATTATTCGTTCCAAAACGGGAAGATCCATCACGCCGCACTGTGACAGTTGCCAGATATCTGTCCCCATAACTGTAAAAGACTTTTCCGAACTGGGATAATAAACGATAACCGGTGGCAGATCCATTCACCGTTTGAGCGCCTGATCCGGAACTTAACTGGAAATAATTCACATCCTGAATGGCAAAGTTGGTATTGGCTGCACCAAAAGTGGAATAATCATCTTTCACCTGTTCCAATCCGAGCAAGTATGTTTAGCTTGCTTTTCCCAAATACTTTATTATAAGTCAGCGTATTCGTCCAGGTAAATGTAAATTCCTTGGATTCCTGTTGCAACATGCTGTTAAATGAATTAACCGGTCCTTCATCTCCGATTTGTTTTATTAGTTTTCCTGATGCGTCAGAATAGTCAAAGCCCAAACTTGTTCTGAATACCAGATTTTTTAGGATATCTATTTCTGCAAACACATTTCCATAAGCCATAAACAGGTTGTTTGTGTTCCACCTGTTCAGGTATTGCATATCTACCGGATTATTTCTGTCTGAATAACCTGGACCTACAGGACCACCGTAGGTTCCGTCTGTTTTATATAACGGGATGGTGGGCGCCAGGGTGAGTGCAAGATCTCCGACAGCGTCTCCGCCTACATCTGTTGTAGAATTAACCTGGGAAGTTCTGGCCAGCTGCATGTTTTCCCCGAACCTGAATTTTCCGTTAAAAGCGGTGGTATGTGCATTTATTCTGGCATTGAAACGCTGGTAATAGGTAAACTGCATCAGGCCATTATTATTATAGTAGCCTAAGTCAATCAGTAGTCCGCTTGCTTTGTTACCGGCCGATATAGCCAGGTCGTTGGAAGTGATCAACGCTGTTTTAAATAAGGCATTTTGCCAGTTCGTGCTGGCTGAAGGTTCCAGAGAATCACCACCTACAAAGGGAGCAACGATTACATTGTTAAGTACAGGGTTAGTATAATCGTTGTTCCATTGATACTGATATATACTGCTGGTAGAAATGGTATTAGGGTCAGAACCGTCATTCACAGCAGCCCGCCACAGTGCCTCACCTCTTTGTGTTGAAGAAAGTACAGGTTCCTGCCACGGTTTTTCTGTTTGCCAGGTTGCGAGTGAACTAAACTGGAGATGTACTTTTTCAGCTGCGCTCGCGCCGCCGTCTTTGGTTGTCACGATAATAACTCCGTTTGCGGCTCTTGAACCATATATGGAAGATGCGGAGGCATCTTTCAACACCTGTATGGATGCTATTGAATTGGTATTGATGTTTGCAAAATCCTGATATTGGATAGTAGGAACTCCGTCAATTACATACAGGGGGGAGTTTAAGTTTCCTAAACCGTTCAGATTATTAACACCCCTGATGATAATCACTGGCGGTGCACCGTTTGCGCCGGTTGGGGAACCATCGGTCTGAATGTACAAACCAGGCACCTGCCCCTGTAAGGCAAGCATCGGGCTGGACACCGGATTGTTTTTGATGTCGTTCAGATTAACCACTGATACGGCGCCGGTTAAATCAACCTTTTTTTCAGTTTTATAACCCGTCACCACCACCTGGTTCAGTTCTATATTACTTTCTTCCAAAACAAGATTCAGGTTTGAAGTAGAATTGGTGATTTTCACTCTTTAGTGGTGTCATGCCAACAAATGAAAAATTGAGGATTTCCCCCACTGTAGCGGAGATTGAAAATTTTCCTTCAGCATCCGTTGTCACCGAACCTCCCTTTGCCTGAACGGATACTCCCTGCAAAGCTTCGCCGTTTGATTTGTTTATTACCTTACCGGTAATAATTTTTTGTTGTGCCAATGAGAATAAAGCCAGCAGCAACATCGGCAGCAAAATTTGTAACTTTCTCATAACTGGTTTTTGTTTTAGGTGTGTAAATATTTGTAGTGGTTAATGAAGTACAAGGGTGTGTTCGATATTTTCCAGTGATCTGCCTTTTGTTTCCGGCATCACTTTCCATACAAAAGCCAATTGGATACACATCATAATACCGAAAAATAAAAACGTGTTTCCACCACCCGCTTTTTCAGCCAGGAATGGAAATGAATAAGCGATGATGGCAGCCATAACCCAATGCGTTGTACTGCCCAGCGTCTGTCCTTTTGCCCTCACCTGATTTGGAAATATCTCAGAAATAAATACCCAGATAACAGCTCCCTGTGAAAAAGCAAAAAATGCGATATATATAAAAAGAAAAACGGGAACCGACCAGCCGTTTTCATTTCCGGAATAAAAAGAAAAGGAAACCATGGCCAGCGTGAATATCAGACCAACAGATCCGATCATCATCAGGGATCTTCTCCCGATTTTGTCAATAAAATTCATGGCCAGCAGCGTAAACGTAAAATTGATCAAACCCAGGCCTGTCGTAGACAGCAGGGAAGAACTTTTACCGAGACCCGCCAGTTCAAATATGCGTGGTGAATAATAAATGATTGCATTGATTCCGGATACCTGATTGAAGACGGCGAAAAGCACGGCCAGCATCACAGGCGTTTTATATTGCGCGGAAAATAAAGACTCAGGCTGCAGTTTGGTTTTTTCCTCTTTATCTGCCTGTTGGATTTCTGTTACGATTTTATCAGCTGTGGATGGATCAATGATATTAAATATCTGTCTCGCTTCTTCCACCTTCCCCTTTTTAGCAATCAGCCAGCGGGGGCTTTCCGGTATATACCTTAAGAGAATAAGGAAAATGGCGGATGGTACCGCCTGGATACCGAGCATGAACCGCCAGGAATGCTCTCCCGTTTGACCGATCAGAAAATTTGAAAAATAAGAGATAACGATACCCAGCACCACATTAAACTGGAAAAGCCCCACCAGTTTACCTCTTCTTCCTGCCGGAGAAATTTCAGATATGTATATGGGCGCTGTTACGGATGAAGCGCCAACTCCCAGACCTCCGGAGAAACGGAATAAAAGGAAAATGGGCCAGCTGGTTGAACAGGCGGTTCCAAGGGATGAGATGAGATATAAGGAAGCAATCAGGTAAAGTGTTTTTTTCCTGCCCAGCCTGTCAGAAGGTATTGCTCCAAGCAGCGCACCGATCACCGTGCCAATCAGTGCGATGGATACGGTAAAACCATGCTGGATATTACTCAGATCCCAATATTTTTGAATGGATTGCTCGGCGCCTGAAATAACTGCCGTGTCGAAGCCGAAAAGAAAACCGCCTAATGCAATAACCAGCGACCAGAGAAAGACATTGTTCCGATTCATATAGCAGTTCGTTCAGTTTCAAATGTATTGGCTGACTCCGCTGCGGTCTTTCTGCTATTGTTTCAATTTGTTCTGAAATTGTAATTTTCGGATAAAATGTAATTTTAATTGATAATCAGATTTTTACCTATGGTATAAATTTTATATTTTTAGTATGGTTTTTAAATTTATCATCAGTTTTATTAAAATAATACCAATTTTATTTTTAGAAAACATATTGATTCAGGTGTAAATACAAAATTTGAAATAAAAGAATCAGGATTAAAAAGATCCATTTAATAAAATATACATCTTGCCAGTATGCTTGCTGACAGATCTGATTAAAAGGATCAAATGAAAAAGCCACGGTTAAGGCGAACATTTTATCTACTACTGGTATACATCATCCAGGTATGTCTGTTTTCCTGTTCAGGTAATAAACAGGAAAGCAAATACACGGTAGGTTTTGCCCAGTGCGCAAATGATGTCTGGCGGCAAAACATGCAGAAGGAGATGGAAAGAGAATTGACATTCCATCCCGAAATAAAACTAATTGTCAGGCAGGCTAATTTAAGTCCGGAAAAGCAGATTGAACAAATCAATGAGCTGATTGATGATAATGTTGATCTTATCATTGCTTCCCCCACCGAGGCAAAGCCCATCACCCCGGTTATTAATAAAGCTATTTCAAAAGGTATCCCTGTAATCCTGGTTGACAGAAATATTCTTTCTAAAAATTATTCTGCTTTCATTGGCGCCGACAATTACCAGGTTGGTTTGGATGCAGGAACATATGCTGCTCATATTTTAAATGGCAGTGGAAAGGTCCTGGAAATCGGAGGCGTTGACAGGGGCTCCTCCGCCGATATCGGCCGTGATGTTGGATTTAGAGAGATCATAAAGAAATATCCGGGAATTGTATTTGCCGGAAGATTATCCCAGGACTGGGACAGCAGGCCAGTTGAATCAGCAAAAGGACTTACGATTGAATTATTGAAGCAGAATGATATCAATCTGATTTTTTGCCAGAACGACCGGATTGCTCTGGGGGCATCCCGGGTATGCAAGGTTTTAGGGATTGAAAAAAGAGTATCCATAATAGGTGTCGACGGATTACCCGGTCCATCCGGCGGTATCGACCTGGTGAGCAGGGGAATATTGAAAGCTACTTTGCTTTATCCCACCGGAGGAAAGCAGGCCATTCAAACCGCTGCAAATATTCTGGAACAACAGCCTTACGAAAAAGAAACCAGCCTGGCATCCACAGTGATTGATTCTACCAATGTACGGATCATGAAACTGCAGAATGAAAAAGTGTTGGCTCAGGAGGAAGAATTAGATAAAGGCCAGAAAATTATTGAAATGCAGGTTGCCACCGCAAGAAATCAGGCTAAGATCATTTTTACCATTTCCATTACACTGGCCATGGCTCTGATTTTCGGGGGCATTCTCTTTTATTACCTGAAGGAAAATAAAAAAATCAATAAGAAACTGGAATCCAAAAACAATGAAATTGCGTCACAGCGCAATCAGCTCATTGAGATGATGGCCAAAGTAAAAGAGGCAACGAGTGCCAGATTCAATTTTTTCACCAATATCTCGCATGAATTAAGAACGCCGCTGACATTGATAATGGGTCCCCTGGAAGAGGCTATGAGATCCCCCAAACTGCATTTTACAATAAAAAATAATCTGGAGTTTATAAATAAACATTCTTTACGTCTCTTACGAATCATCAATCAGTTAATGGATTTCAGGAAAATTGAAGAAGGCAAAATGAACCTGAAGGCTTCTGAAAATGATATTACCGCGTTTGTAAATGATATAGCAAACGCATTCAGCGACATGGCGCGGAAAAAATCCATTTCATTGAATGTGGTCAGTAAGATCAATGGCTTAAAAATATGGTATGATGTAACCATGCTGGACAAAGTATTATTTAATGTATTATCCAATGCGTTTAAATATACTCCCGAAAACGGAAGCATTCATATTTTAATCGATAAATCTCCGGACGGACAGTTGGTTGTAATAAAAATCGAAGACACAGGGATTGGCATGTCGGCCGAGGATGTTAGTCGCGCTTTTGATATGTTTTACCAGGGGCACAGCAGGACTTTTAAGGGCACAGGTCTTGGACTTTCGCTTTCAAAGGAATTGATATCTCTTCATCACGGAACGATTACATTGAACAGTGAGAAAGGGAGGGGTAGCCGGTTTGAAATCAGTCTGCCAGTGGGAAACGGCCATCTTAAGCCGGAAGAAATATTTACGGACACATTGCCTGCAGCCATCAATTATGAAGACGCCAAAATATATACTACTGCCAATGAACCCCTGACAATAGAAAATGATTTAACAATGGCTTCCGGTAAGGAACAATCAATCCTGATTATCGAGGATAATAAGGATATGAGATTATTCTTAAGAACGATACTGGGTAAGCATTATGAAATTCATGATGCAGAAAATGGAGAGAAAGGTCTCGAACTGGCTTATGATATCGTTCCCGATCTGATCATTGCTGATATCATTTTACCGGGACAGACCGGGCTCAAAGTAACGGAAGTTCTTAAGCAGGATATCAGGACTTCCCATATTCCCATCATATTACTTACAGCCAGGGCAAGTATGGAAGCACAGATCGTGGGAATCCGATCCAAGGCGGATGCTTTTGTTGCCAAACCATTCAATCTGGAATACCTGGACGAGACAATAAAAAACCTGCTTAGGAACCGGGCGGTTTTGCGTGAACACTATACCAATGAGCTTCCGACGGAAACCAGGTACAATCTGTCTTCAAAAATAGACCGGAAATTTATCAATGAGTTCACTTCCCTCGTCGAAAACAATTTGTCTAACGAGAACTTTTCAGTGGATAATATTTGCCGGGAAATCGGCATTTCAAGGGTTCAACTATACCGGAAAGTAAAAGCCCTGCTCGGCTATAATGTGAATGATTATATTTTAACCGTTCGTCTGCATAAATCGAAATTCCTGCTGGCTGAAAAAGATTTGTCCATTTCAGAAGTCGCCTGTAAAGTCGGTTTTTCCACACAGGCTTATTTCTCCACGGTTTTCAAATCCAAATTTTCCATCACGCCCTCTGAATACAGGGAAAAGAAAAGAGTGTGAAAGCGTACATCTCATTTGACAGGTAAATAATGATTTTTGATATTAAATCGAGTGAGTCAGAACATTGTTCCGACCGACATAAAATAATATCTCGAGGAATATAAAGGGCACGACATTTTTGGAAGAGTTGGAAAATTTGGCGCTTTCAGCTCATTTCTAATTTTTCGATCACGCCTGTGCCTACAGTTTTATTTCCCTCTGTAATGATAAATGAATCATTTTCCTTGAGATTCTTACGAATGGTTCTGGCGGGTAAAAGATGAACGTGAACGAGTGATGACTGACCCGGATGTAATTCCTTTTTGCCAATCAGTTTGATTTCACCAGAATAATGTATGGCGGTATTGAATGCGAAAGAGGGCCTGTAGCCACTAAAAACCGGAGTCTTTCTGCCTCCCATATCAGTGCTGTATAAGGTAATTTTCGCCTTGAATTTATATGGCAGATTAGATAGCATAGTCATTTACTAAATTAACACAATTATTAAAGTCTTGCAAATGAGACTCCATTATGGTAATTGCTGTGTAACCATCAAGTAGCTGTTCATCGTAATTAATTTTTGACAGACATATTTCATCAATATAAATGTGATACAGGTATTTATATGGAGGTAAAAATCCTGCTTTTTTGGATTCCCTGATGAATTCCAGAACGCCAGTCTCAGATTTAAAAAATTGTTTTGCTTCCAATGTGTTTTTTGATGTACGAAACAAACCACTTCTTTTATAATCCAGTCTTTCTTTTGCGGATACGGCCCTGTAGAACTTCACGTGAAAATCAATTTTATCAATATGTGTGTATGCCGAAATGAAATATGACTTATTATTTTGTAAATAAATGGTGTCATAGTTCGAAGGTAAAAAGACTGTTTAAGAAAGTCAGGGGGAAAACACCCTTTTCGTTTCAATATATTTTCTCTCTGGCTAATGAAGTGGAGAGCCGCGGTTCTTGCGGAGTTGGCGAAGGGCGACGAGGAGATAGTTTTTGAACATGTTTTATTTTTTTACGGACAAAGTCATTCAGAGCGAAGGCTGATTGACCGGATTTGTAATGGCTGCCTTGATGGATTGATAGCTGACCGTAAGCAATGCAATCGAAACAGCCACCACACCGGCCAGCAAAAATATCCACCATTGTAAAGATGCCTTGTAGGCAAAGCCCTGCAGCCAGCCGTTCATGTAATACCAGGCGAGCGGTGCGGCGATCAGGAAAGCAATGATGATGAGTTTTGCAAATTCAGTGTAAAACAATGTCACGATCTGGCTGATGGAAGCGCCCAATACTTTTCTGACACCGATTTCTTTTATCCTTTGTTCAGCAGAAAACATAGAAAGTCCAAACAAACCCAGGCAGGATATGACGATGGCCAGTGTAGCAAACAGGGACGACAATTTCGAAATCGTCATTTCGGTGCTGTATAACTTGGCGTATTCTTCTTCTACAAACTGATACGCAAATGCAAAATCCGGGTTGATATTCTTATACAGCTTTTGCAGATTCTCAATGGCTTGTTTTGTTTCGCCCGGTCTGGTAAGTATCATAATAACACCGAAATTTTCGCCTTCTTTAACATCTATCACTTCGGGTTTAATTTTTTCCCGCAGTGATTGTGTATTATAATCTTTTAATACACCGATGATATGGCCCTTTTTATCCCACGCAGAAATCCATTTGCCGATGGGATGTTTAATACCCATTTGTCTGACCGCTTCTTCATTTACTATAAAGGCATCCGTTGAATCAGTTGCAATATCCTTTGAGAATCCTCTTCCTTCGGCAACGGGCAGCTTCATCATTTTTAAAAAGTCAAATCCAACCGATGATGGTAAAAAGCCAACATGGTCATTGATTGTTTTGCCTTCCCAGTTAATCGCGTCGTTGGCCGCAATAAAATTCATGTCGTGCGGCGTTTCCGTACTGCGGTCAACCATGGCGACACCCGGCATCCGCAGGGCTTCATTTTTAAACAATAAGTATTTGTTTTTATTGGCCAGCTGGCCTTCAATGCGCACATATAAAAGATTGCCGTCGCCATTACCAAGATGCGAATGCTGAATAAAATAAATCTGTCTGGTGATGACAATGGTTGAAATAATCAGCACGATGGAAAGTACAAACTGAAACACCGTTAAACTCTTACGAAATAAGACAGAGCCCTTTGTGAACTGCAATTTGCCTTTTAAAATAAGGACGGGATTCAGCGAGGAAAGATAAACGGCCGGATAGCTGCCCGCAAGCAAAGCGGTTATGCATACGATCGTGAATAGAAACGCCCAAAATGAAATATGAGTAAAGGGAGAAGTAATATGTTTTGAGGTAAACTCATTAAAGGCCGGTAATAAGAGGATCAATAACACGATAGAAAGTATCATGGCAAGAAAAGCGTAGAGCAAAGATTCACAGTAGAATTGCGTGATCAGATAACTGCGTGTTGACCCTGCCACTTTTCTAAGACCGATTTCTTTTGCGCGTTTTACAGACCTTGCCGTAGTCAGGTTCATAAAATTGATGCAGGCGATCACAAGAATAAATAAGGCAATATAACTGAAGATGTGTACGTATTCGATTCTTCCTGCAGAAGGTTGGCCATTTACAAAAATGTTATGCAGATACTGCTCGCCCAGTGGTTGCAGACCAATGGTAGCGGTTTTGTTTCCTTCTTTATACAAAAGCGGTTTTAAGTAAGCGTTCATCTCGGCAGCTACTTTTTTTGGGTCGGCGTTGTCATTCAGCTCGACGTAGGCATATATGTTGGGGCTCGCCAGTTGAAGCAGTTTCTTCTGTGCATCCATATTGAACAGAAAGTCAAAATGCAATGAACTCTGTTCCGGCAGGTTTTCAAATACACCGGTTACGACAACATCGAATGAGTTTTCATAACGCAGGGTTTTGCCCATCGCATTGGCCGGCGAATGAAAAAAAACATCGGCCATCTTTCGGGAAATGGCAATGCCATTCATTTGCGACAGGGCACCGGAAGGACTGCCTTCGATCAGCGGGAAGCTGAATATTTTAAAAAAGTCTTTACCGGCCCGGGAACCTTCCAGCTTCATGATTTTATCACCCACCCGGAAAGTTTCAGGATGTCCCCAGGGAAGTTCATAGCCCGTTGCATAAAATGCAAAATGCTTTATCTCAGGAACTGCATCGGGAACATGTTCGAGTACGAAACTGGGACCTACACTTCCATTACGTGAACGAAGGGGCGTAGCGTAAGAGCCATCTGTTTTACCATTTGCAGACACGGTAGTGTAAATAGCGTATAAGTTCTTTTGATTGGCATGGAAATTATCCTTGCCCTTTTCGTCTTTTAGCCATAGAAAAATAAACATACAGCAGGTCAGACCCAAGGCAAGTCCGGCTACATTAATAACGGTATGTATCTTATTTCTGATGAGGTTTCGCCAGGCTATTGTGATGAAATTCTTAAACATGGCAGATGGTATTTGATGTATTTCTGTCTTTCATACAATTCGGCTCAATAGACATGCCAATGCCAGGATGCCGGTGCGACGCCGGTTTGGTAAAAATTAACCAGTAAAAGTGTTCGGAAATGAACAGTGGTATGTACTCAAACGAATACATATAGGAACCGGAAACGAAAATGAATGTGGCCGTTTGCTGGCGGGTAATGACATCGTAAATTGTGTAATTCGGATGAAATTGAATCCTATACTAAACTTTTCATGAAATATTTTATTCTGTTAGTCCTGCTTAACCACTGTTCTTATAGCTATGGACAATCACATTTATCTAAGGATCATTATGTTATTCTTCCTTTTGACAAAGATGCCTATACCACTTTGGCAAAGAATTCGATTCCTGCTTCTCTAAATGATTCCGACTTTGACATTATTGATCAGGTGCTTTCTATTTGCATAAATAAATACAACCGGGAGCAGACTGAAGAGTATAACAAAATGAATAAAAAATTTCCACAAAACGGTTTTCAGCTTAAGGATTTTATAATTGATTTGAGAAAATACTACCGACAGTATATAGTAACCAAAAACAAAAAAGGAGAAAAGGAGGTCTGGGTAAACTGTTTTTGTACTATTCAAAATATGGATTACTGGAAAAAACAGGTCGTATTTGTAAGGGATGGCGGAAATTGTTTCTTTAACGTGAAAATTAATCTAAGCAGGAAATCATACTCGGACTTTGAAGTGAATGGAGAAGCATAGGGTTCAAAACTATCGGCAGTACCCGAAACGTTGCGGGCAATCCTACTAATAACTCGAAAAAGAAGGTTAAATAAATATTATGCGGTTTACAAAATTAATTCCAAACATTTTTTACGAAGACATAAAGGACGGACTGAATCTCTTTGTTGATTGTCTGGAATTCAGTATTGGCTACAACGATTTTGATTCAGGTAGTCCATGCTGCATTGTTCAGAAAGATGCATTATCTGTATTTCTATTTCAGAATAAGGAATTTGCTGATAAGGACAGACCGGAAATCAGACTGCACACTGAAAATATTGAAGAAGCATTTGCTAAAATTTCACAGACACATCCGCAATTTTTACATCCGAACTTAAATACAATAACACTGCGTCCATGGGGAGCCAAAGAATTTGCTTTGAGAGATAACACAAATGTCTGTGTCATCATACAGCAATGGTGACGGAAAAATGTTGGTTATCAATGTGAAGCAGTTAATGACTCAAAACTCATAAGTATGATATCAATACTTTTTTTTACCCTTGCTGGAATCATACTGGTAGTAACACTCTGGAATTTCTCAAAAAAACCAACTCCTCGTGGGGATGATCGTAGGAGCGAATATCTTCAATCTGCAGTAGATAAACTAAGAGGTGATGGAAAATCTCATGAACATAATGGCCGCAGTTTATTCCGGTCGGCGTATGAACGCCGTCGTGATTATTACAGGGAAGAATATCTTAAGTCCGACGCGTGGAGCCGGAAACGCTATGTAGTACTAAGGCGGGATAATTGGCGATGCGTGTATTGTGGAGCACCTGCCACCCAGGTCCATCACAAGAGGTACGCAAAAAAGAATATAGGAAAGGAGCCAATCGAATGGCTCGTCTCAATATGCAAGCCTTGCCATGACTCGATACATCATAAATGAATCCCTGCACATATAAGAGGATTCTTTCAATCTCAGTATTTGCGTTTGGCCTATAGGGGATTCAGAACAAAAGAAAAATCGTTCAATTCAGTCCTCAAAACGGATTATGACGGTTCACTGGGTAGCCTGATAATAAACTCACTTCCTTCACTTTCTTTCGTTTCCACTCTCAACTCTCCACCATGCCCTTTGGTAATGATGTCATAGGCCAAACTTAAACCCAAACCCGTTCCCTGACCTGTCGGTTTGGATGTAAAGAAGGGTTGAAAGATTTTGTCCACTATTTTTTGCGGAATCCCATTACCGTTGTCTTTAATCTTTATTTCAACTTTTCCATTTCGTTTTGCCGTAGTTATAGTAACTGTCGGTTCGTAGCCATTTACGTTTTGTTTCTGCTTTTCATTTACTGCATAGAAGGCATTGTTGATCACGTTTAGAATCACTCTTCCAATTTCCTGCGGCGCCACATTTATTTTTCCAATGCTGTTGTCAAATTCGGTTTTAAAATTTGCGTTAAACGATTTGTCTCTTGCTCTCAATCCGTGATAAGCCAGTTTTAAATATTCGTCCGCTAACTTGTTAACATCGGTTGGTTCTTTTTGACCGCTGCCGGTTCTTGAATGTTGCAGCATTCCTTTTACAATGGTATCGGCTCTTTTACCATGATGATTTATTTTTTCAGAATTTAAAGAGATATCATTTGCAATGGCTTTTACATCCTCTAAATTCCCCTTCTCGGCTTCTGTTTTTAATTCTCTGAGTAGTTCTTCATTCACTTCAGAAAAATTATTTACAAAATTCAAAGGGTTTTGAATCTCATGAGCAATGCCGGCGGTGAGTTCACCCAAAGAAGCCATTTTTTCGGATTGGATAAGCTGGTACTGAGTGGTTTTTAGCTCCGTCAGGGTAAGTTCCAGTTTTTCTTTCTTTTCCGTCAGTAAGGTGTTTGCTTTTTTCCGCTGGCGGTTGTTCCTCCAAAATATGATGGCTATCAGTGCAAAAAAAGACAGGAGCGTAATCAGCCCGTATAGCTTAAGGCTATTTCGAAATCGGGCTTTTGCATCCTCGAGTTCTTTCTCTTTTTTTTCTACGTCAGAAGATACCTTTTGAAATTGCCGTCCCTTGTTTGCATTATTCACCTCTTCGTTGGCAGCAACCATGATCTTGATATACTTATAGGCGCTGTCTACATTGGTTTTGTCATATACCTCTGCCAGGAAACCGCTGACACCCACTTCAAAGTTCTTATACTTATATTTTTGACACAGGGTCAGCGATCTTTTTGCATAAAAGACGCAGGAATCCATTTCTTTCTTCTTATAAAGAATATTGGCGAGGTTCTCATAAAATAAAACCCCGGCAAATGGTGCGTTAAATTTCTCAGTTACCTTTATTCCTTCCCTGTAATAAAACTCGGCAGAATCATAATTTCCCCCTATTCTAAAGATATTTCCGGTGATCAGACAAAGCCAGGGTCCGGGGTCCCGTTGATTCATTGGGTCTGCAAACATTGACTTCGCCTTTCTTACATAATACAGCGCAGAGTCTTTATTGCCGGTCTCTAACATACTAAAAGACATACTAAAACGGGCCAGGCAAAGATCTTCGGCATATTCATGAGATGTCTCCAATAGACCCAGCGCTGTATGAAAATATTCTACAGATTCTTTGCTATTTCCTGTCATGTTATACACGTGTCCGATCAGCGAATAGGCTCTACCCATAGCAAATGATCGATGGGTATTGAGTGTCCTGGCAATTTCAAGACCCTGGAAAGCTGCCTCAAGCGCTTCAGGATAGCTGGCAATCCTGTCAAGCGCTTCACCCTTGCATATATACCCCAGCGCTTTGGCGGGTAAATGATTTTCTTTGGATGAAAACTGGATCAGTTTGTCGGCATAGTACAGCGCTGAATCAGGATACAGCAGGGAATAATACCAGGCGAGCCGGTATAAAGCAATCGTCTTGGTACTGTCCTCTTTTGCATATAGAAAATCATTCTTTAAACTATCTGCGTACGATTGCTGAGCCTGGATCTTCACGAAAGTGAAGCAGGAAAAAATAAGCAATAAAAATATTCTCATAATATCTATATATATTTTTATAGGCAATGATCTAACGAACGCTGGACCTGACCTTCTCCCCGATATCGGACATTGCCGGTACGGACAAACCAGTTTCCGTTTGCCTGATCGCAAATGCGATTTGTGCTTCCATAAAATTTTGACTTTTTCATGAGCGAAAGTTCTATTTTTTAAGATATGAATAATCGCCCGATTTTCTACTTTTGGACCGCCGGATTACTGCAGATACTGCATTAGGGTTTTCAAAATATTTGGCACAACACCTAAATTTTGGCTTACTTAAAAAGATCCTGTTAGTATTTTCAATTGAACTTACTCTAAAAATTTTATAAAATATACCACATGAATCTTACTGCTCACTTCTTCCGGCATCAGAAACAAAAGCATCCACGACGCGCTGGTCGGTCTGCTGGGCAAACCGATCGCCGAATCCAACGCCCTTTTCATTCCCACCGCGATCTACCCATTCCCCGGAGGTCCTGGCATGGCATGGCAGGCGATCTGTGGAAACAAGTCATCCTCATTGAGCCAGTTGGGTTGGAAGTCTCTGGGTTTGCTGGAGCTTACCGCGCTGACGAGCATCGACAAAAAGGTCTGGGTCTCCTTCGGTGGAGAACACGGACGCCTTACTTTTTTGGGGCGGCGATCCCGTTTATCTCTCTTACTGGATGCGACGATCCGGACTGACAGATCTCATGCCGTCTTTGCGTCGCGAACTGGTGTATGTGGGCGTGAGCGCAGGCAGCATGGCGGCCTGCTCTACCTTCGGAGAAACCTTCCGTACTCCGCCGAACGTCAGCGGTAACGCGTTCAACGACGGAAGAAATCAAAGTTTACTACACCCGGGGGAGAAATCAGACGAACCTTTGTCACGACGCAGGGAGCGGGACTGGTTGACTTTGCGTTGATTCCGCACCTGGATAATAAGGATCACCCGGACGCTTCCCTGGCGAATGCAGAAAAATGGGCCGCGAGGCTACCGGTTCCGGTGTACGCGATTGACGATGAGACCGCCATCAAAGTGAAGGTGGAAATGTCGAAGTCGTCTCCGAAGGGCACTGGAAGTTGTTTACCCCCAAAGGCAAAAATATAAAAAAGTATAGACGATCTACATTTCGCGGGGTTACGCTGAATTTTGCCGTGAAAGAACTGCAGGATTAGTTTTTCTTCGCTAAAGCTGCGGCATCTGAAAGCATGATATCCAATCCTTCCTGGAAAGATATTTTCCATTCACAATAACCCCATAAATGCGTTTGGTATTCTGAATATTTTCCAGTGGATTGGCATCCAGCAACACGAGATCAGCATTATGATCTTTTTGAATGGTGCCAAGCGAATCAGTCATGCCCATAAATTCCGCCGGATTAACCGTTGCCGTTTTTAATGCCTCATAAGGAGTGAGTCCCGCTTCAACAAATAACCCCAGTTCGTCGTGCAGACTGAATCCGGGAAAGCTGTACGCATTGGGTACGTCCGTGCCTGCCATAAATTTTATCCCGCCCTTATTCATCCATCTGACCAACTCAAAACATCGTTGCTCCCGTTTCACTAAAGTGTCCATTAATCCCGGAGCCTGGGTGAACCACCAACGGTCGCCATAATCGGAGTCCATTCCTCCGGGTATGTATTTGAGTCGTTCGTCCCGGTTTAAAATGGCTGAGTCGGTCGCCATCGTTTTTTTAATAACCAATGTCGGTACTTCCCAGGTATCGTTCTTCGCAAAACTCCGAAATAAAACCAGGGCTTTTTCCTCATTACAAACTTCCATTACCTGTTCGATATATGGAAGGTCAGGAGAATTTGCAGCCTTTGCTTCCGGTAAATCATTCTTTGCAAAAATCTCTATTATCTTACAATCTTCAGTACTTCCTCCTGTAAGATGTTCAACAGTTCTCTGGCCCGCATCGGACGCCTCCTTCAAAAGGATGCTAAAGGGTATGTGACCTTCAAATGGAATATGCTGTTTTTTTGCTTCATCAGCAATGGCGAAATAGGATTCCCGGTTAAGATTGTCATACACTTTGACAAAATCGACACCACTCGCTTTGATTTTGTCAACCATCAGCCTTGCCTCTTCAGCCGTTGATACGGTATCGCAATTCGGCCAGGTATTGGGTAATCCATCAACGAGTGTACCCACCGCTACAAAACGCGGAACCGTTCCTGGTTGATCATAAAATTGCCTGCGCCAAAGTTTTATCTGGTTCATTTTTTCTCCTTTCGTCCACATTTCCCGGACGCCGGTAATACCATTAGCAATAAATAATGGAAAATCATAGGTATCCGGAGGATCCGGATGGCGGTAATGAAAAACATGAACATGCATGTCCCACAAACCAGGAATCAGAAATTTCCCACTGGCATCAATGATCATCGCATGAGGCGGGATTTTTATTTTTCCGGTTTTTGCTATGCCGGTAATTTTATTTCCCGATATTAATACTGTCATATCGCTTAGCAGTAACCGGGAGGTCATCGGGATAACATTCACATGAATGAGAGCTGTTGTAACTGACTGTGCGAAAAGTCCCGTTGTAATAAACGCAAATAAAAAAAACGCGAAAAGGATTTTCAAGTTGTTTAATTAGGGTTATGTTATGATCATGCAGTTTACAAACTGGCTGGTCCAAGTAGTCTTTAAAATATAATATTCTTTTATCACGAAACGCTGTCAGATTTCCAATTCATGACCATAGAGGCGGTCTTGCAGGGAGGGATATCTTAAAGATAGGCAATAACCGGTGACTGTAGTTGAGGAAGGTGGCGTCAGGCGATTCAATCATCGTACAGCAATGGTGACGAAAAAAATGGATGTATCCCCACGAGCCGCAATTTTTTTATTAACTTGAATCCATGGGAAAAAAGGCGATCGTTGCCGGGGCAACCGGACTGATTGGTGGTCATCTCCTGGAGATTTTACTGGAGGCTGATACGTATGATGAAGTGCTGATCCTTGTTAGGAAGATAATAGATTTCTCACATCCAAAACTGACCCAACTCGTCATAGATTTTGACCAGATCGAAAGTCATTCAGCTGCAATCACCGGAGACGCCGTATTTTCCTGCCTGGGCACAACAAAGAACAAAACACCCGACCGCAATACATACTACAGGATAGACCACGATTATCCTCTCCGTCTCGCGAAGATGGCACAGGCGAATGGAGTAAAACAATTTCACCTGGTCTCTTCCATTGGTGCAAACCCGAACTCGGGAACTTTTTATATAAAATTGAAAGGCGAAACCGAAAGGGACATCAGCGCCTTGAATTTTTACTCGTCATTCATGTACGAACCATCGATGCTCACAGGAAGGGAATATGAAACTCGTTTCGGTGAAGTCTTTTTTGAAGAACTGTTTAAAATCGCAAACCACCTGTTGATTGGCAGATGGAAAAAATACCGCAGTATTTCGGGAGCGGCCGTTGCACGGGCCATGTATGAGCAATCCTTAAAAGATGAACCAGGCAAATGGGTCGTTCAGTTTGAAAGCGGAATCGCTGTAAAGAAAATAAAATCGTAGTGAGATCAGCCTGGCAATCGCTTACATCATCAGACACAACCCATCCAACATGCAAAATGTAAAGCCCTTATCCTTCAGCTGCCTTTTGACAATGATAGTGGTGACCTCTTTTAGCCAGCCGGTAAATAAGAGTCAGGAAATAAAAGTAAACCAGCAACGTATTGAAAGCAGGATTTTTGAACTCGCAAAATTTGGAAAAGATTCTGCCGGAAAAGGATACCGGGTTGCATATACAAAAGGAGACATAGAAGGACGAACCTGGTTTATTGACTTAATGAAAAAAGCAGGATTGGATGTCAGCATAGATTACGCAGGAAATATCATTGGTAAACGAAAAGGCCAAAACCCGTCTTTGAAACCGATTGCCTTTGGTTCGCACATCGACATGGTGCCCGATGGTGGCAATTACGATGGCTGTGTCGGTTCCATTGGTGCTTTGGAAATCATTGAAACACTCAATGAAAATAAACTGATAACCCATCATCCTTTGGAGGTCATTATTTTTTCGAATGAAGAGGGCGTTACGATTGGAAGTAGTATGTTGGCTGAACAGTATAACCCGGAACTATTAAAACTGAAAAGTCAGAGCGGGCTTAGTTTTGCAGATGGAATAAAAGCGATTGGCGGTAACCCGGATAGTATAAATCAGGTTGTCAGAAGAAAAGGAGACCTGGCAGCTTTTGTTGAATTGCATATTGAACAAGGTGGAATTTTAGAACAGGAAAATATTCAAATTGGTGTAGTGGAAGGAATTGTAGGAATTCAAAGATGGAACGTAACGATTGAAGGGGTTGCAAACCATGCCGGAACCACTCCCATGAATATGAGACATGACGCTTTATTATCATCAGCAAAACTGATCATCGCGTTTAATGAAGTCATAACAAGCCACGAAGGGAGGCAGGTCGGAACGATTGGCAAAATGGCCGTCGAACCAGGGGCCTACAATGTGATTCCGGGAAAAGTAATTTTGGGAATGGAAATCAGGGACATGTCCGTAAAAAAAATAGAACAACTCTTTCATGAAATAGAAATGAGAGCCGATAGCATTGCCTCAGCCACAGGCACAAAAATTTCATTCGTGCAGGCATCAAAACCGATTGAACCTGCATTGACCAGTAAATCCATTCAGGATGAAATTAAAAACTCGGCAACTACATTGGGCTTTACATATAAATACATGCAAAGTGGTGCCGGACATGATACGCAACATATGGCATCGATTTGCCCGATCGGAATGATTTTCGTTCCGAGTAAGGATGGTATCAGTCACTCACCAAAAGAATTCACAAAGGCAATAGATATGGCTGATGGCACCAATGTATTATTGCAAACGATCTTCGGGTTAGATAAACAATAAAGGAAGTGGAGTTATTCCAAAAATGATTTAACTTATACTTGTTATTTCCCCCTGCACTTTACTCCTGAACCAATTGTATGCAGCCCTCGAACCAATACCTTTCCAATCTCACTCCCTTGCGCGGTATTGCAGCCCTTTGGGTATTCGTCTATCATTTTGACGGAGTCCTGGTACATTTTGTTCCGCCGGGTTCCACCCAACTGGTCGCCAAAGGATACCTGATGGTAGATCTGTTTTTTATTATGAGCGGATTTATCATGTGTCATGTTTATCAAAGAAGTTTTGAGGCGGGTCTGACTGCCAGGAATTTTAAAAGGTTTATCGTTGCCCGCTTCGCCAGGATTTATCCCCTTCATCTGTTTGTATTGATTATACTCATTGTGTGTGTTGCCGGGGTAGGTGTCGGAGGATTCAATATGATTTATGATCCGGCAGCCATACCAACTAACCTTTTATTAATTCATTCATTCGGTATCCATAAAGTATTTACCTGGAATGTGCCCTCCTGGAGCATCAGTGCGGAATGGTGGGCATATATGGTATTTCCCTTCCTGGTTTTTTCACTGTATCGCAAAACAAAACCGGTTGCCGCCCTGTTGCTATTTTTTGTTTTTATTTCCTATATCGCGCTCATGTTCTGGCTGCCCCGTAAGGATCCTTTTAATCCGGCAGCGATCGTTCCGCATAATCTGGATACTACTTTTGATTACGGGTTTTTAAGAGGACTCGCAGGCTTTGTAACAGGTATGCTGTTATATAAAATGTATGATACGGGTTTATTCAGGAAAATCTTTCAGAAAGACTGGATGGCGCTGCTGGTCGTCTGCACCACTCTTTTTTGCCTGCATGTCGGAATCAATGACGGTTTTTATGTGCTTTTATTTGTCCTGGTGACTTATACATTCGCCTGCAACAATGAAATGCTTTATAAGATTTGCAATAACCGGCTGGCTCAATACCTGGGTAAAATATCCTATTCCATTTACCTGGCCAATATACTCATCTTGTTCCCTTATTTAGCAGGTTTCATCAAATTGCCTGGCGTTCAGTATACAAATACAGGGGCCACGGCAGGTTTTCTGGTGGGTGTCGGCTACTGCCTGCTCAATATGTTCATCCTCATTGGGCTCTCATCACTCACTTACTATGGGGTTGAAAAACCATGCCGGAAATATATCAATGCGAAATGGGGTAAAGAAACGATGCCGGTGTATGCCTGATGAAATCAAATCCCAAACCTTCAGTGGAGCAAATCGAACAGGCCATGGAGGGTAATCTTTGCAGATGCGGAACATATAACAGGATCATGCAGGCGATCCAGAGTGTAAGCGGGCAGGCCGTCCTCGGATAGGGAGCCCGGTTTGGTAGGTCAATATATTATCACATGTAAACGTTCGGAAAATATGCAAACAGAAGCACCATTTCAGAAAAAATCCGGGAATGTCCGATCAGAGATATTCATGGCCAGCAGAAGAGATTTCCTGAGAATAGGAGGACTGATCGCGGGAGGATTTGTGCTGGGAGTAAACTTTTTTAGTTGCACCGATAAGGGGAAAAAGATAGCGCTCCTGATACCCAGCGTTTATTTAACTATAAACTCGGATGGAGAAGTTATGATCGTCGCTCACCGTTCGGAAATGGGAACGGGGATCCGGACCTCCCTGCCGCTTGTCGTTGCCGACGAACTTGGAGCGGACTGGAGTAAGGTCCGCGTCGTCCATCAATTTATCGAATAAAATTCCAAATTTCGGTTATAGGATGCCGTAAGACGAAATTACCTCTGCGATCAGGCATTTACCCTTATATTTAGTTAACCCCCTTTTAATAACCTAAACCCGACACAGCCATGAAATCATCAGGCCAGCCTTACCTGACCACGCTTACACCCCTGCGGGGTATTGCCGCCTTACTGGTTGTTATTTTCCATTGCAATCTCATGTTTCGGCAGTTTTTACCAGCCGGTCACACAAAATTCCTGGATAACAGCTGGCTTTGGGTAGATTTCTTTTTTGTGCTCAGTGGTTTTATTATGTTCTATGCGTATAAGAAATATTTTAAGAAAACGGTAAGCGTTCCAGACTTTAAAAAATATATGGGAGCACGTTTTGCAAGGATCTATCCACTATATTTTTTTACAACGATCTGGGCTTTCATATCCTGTGTGCTGATCGTGAAATATTCTGCCCCGTTGGATCCTTTTATGGCGGAGATTATTAATCCCAAAGCACTGCCGGCCTCTTTGCTCCTTGTACAAAGCATGCATGTAGGTTTTTTCACAGCGCCACTAAATACACCTGCCTGGTCGCTAAGTACGGAATGGTGGGCTTATGTGATCTTCCCATTTCTTGTGCCATTATTTTTAGGGCTGAAAGACCCTGGGGAAAGTGCTTGCCCTGATTTTAATAGCTGCATTTTTTATCGTATTAAGATATAAGATTGGCCCGATCAGTTATGGAAACCCAGGCCCGACCATGAATGTTTTGACCGACTTCGGCTTTCTGCGCTGCCTGGCAGGTTTCCTTACCGGCATGTTGCTCTATGTTTTTTTTGAGCACCGTTCCGGATTCGCGCTGATCAAAAAAGACTGGTTTTTCTTCCTTAGTTTTTTCGGTGTAATGGTCGCCATGCATTTTGGTGTCATGGATATCATCATCATCGTTTTTTTCCCTTTGATCATTCTTTCCGCTGCTTACAATGACGGTCATGTAAAACGGGTTCTGGATAGCCGTATTCTGCAGCGCCTGGGGGACTGGTCGTTTACGATCTACCTGGTGCATGTTCCTATCATCCTGATGTTTTACGTGCGCGATATTTATAAAAATCCTAAATTCATGACAGACCCTGCGGTGTGGACCACACCACATTATCTGCATGCCTTGATGATGTGCGGTCTGGTTATCACGCTTACCCTGGTAACATCATCGCTTGTTTATCGTTTTGTGGAGGTACCTGCGCGCAATTACTTTAACCGGGTTTTCAATACCCAACAACCGAAGATTCTGGTTGAAAGTATAGAGGTGTAGTCGTCTTACAAAACGGGTAAAGATGGAAATGAATATTTAGAGATCATCATTCAACAACCAATTTGAAACGTCCATGTTAAAGGCATTTTTATTTGCTACGGTACTAACATTTACCTGTAGCGTTGGACTTGGGCAAACCCGGGTTCCCATGTTCAGCTTAATTTCCGGTGCCGACGGAATTCCGCCCGGCAAAATCAATTGCATTACCCGCGACCGTGAAGGTGTGACGTGGTTTACTGACCAGACGAATAAGTGCATTATCCGTTATGATGGTACGCATATGAAAAGGTACCTCAATGACCCAAAAGATAGCAACTCATTAGGGAATGATGGTTACCCGGAGTGTATAGTGGCTGATTCGTCAGGCATTATATGGATAGGATTTTTCGCCGGCGGAGGTCTCGACAGGTTTGATCCTGCAACAGGAAATTTTATCCACTACCGTCACCGGGCAAATGTTGCGGGGAGTCTTGCCAATGATACTGTTTCGGCATTGTTGACCGATCACCTCGGAAATCTTTGGGTAGGCACTAACGGTGGGTTGGATCTTCTGGATAAAAAAACGGGTACGTTCAGGCATTACCCTCACAATCCATCTGACTCAACAAGCCTTAGTTGCAATATTGTGAGAGCATTATATGAGGATCACGAAGGCACTCTCTGGATAGGCACCGGTTTCCAGTTTGACCTCGTTTCTACTGAAGGAGGCCTCAACCGATTTGATAGAATGAAAGGAACATTTATCCGTTACCTGCATGATCCCAAAAATCCCCACAGCCTCATCAATAATAAGGTGAGGGCCATTTTTGAAGACAGCCGGGGAATCTTTTGGGTGGGAACTTCCGGAGACGGACTGCACACGATGGATAGAAAGACCGGTTTATTTGAAAGACACGCCTACAAACCCGCTGATCCTTCGCAATTAAGCCGCCCTGAATTTAGGGGCAGATATGATCACATCACTTTTATTACAGAAGATCCTGAAGGTGCAATATGGATTGGTACCTTTTCGAATGGGCTGAACCGTTATGACCCGGTTACAAAAAAAGTTACTCATTTTGGTGCCAATGCTGATAAAAGCAGTGGATATAAAGATGATGACCCCTGGTGCGCCCTTGTTTCTAAGGATGGCCTGTTTTTGATAGCGACACAGTCCGATGATCTATACCGCGTGGATCTTTTTAATAATATCATTCCCCATTTTTCACTTAACAATGCAGCGGTGAATTTCTTTTACGAAGAAACACCTTCTGTTCTATGGTTTGCTACAGATAGCGGATTGGTTCGGAAAAATCTGACAAACGGCACCATGCAGGTGTTTAAAAATGATACACATAATGGCAGCGCTAATATCGTCAACAATGTAGTAAATAACGTAGTAAAAGATCAGCAGGGTAATTTCTGGTTAGCTACATTCGAGGGTTTGAATCGCTTCAATCCGATTACCGGAGTATTCACGCGGTTTCAGCACGACCCTGATAATAATGCAAGTATCGGCGGGTCCGTTCTCGCTACACTCTGCATGGGTCAGGAATCCCGTTTATGGATTGGTTTGTTTGACGGCGGATTAGACAGGATGGATACAAAGACAGGTTTGTTCACGCATTATACGCACAATCCTTCCGATACGAATAGCATTAGTAATAACAATGTGGTGTTCATATTTGAAAACGAACCCAACGATTTGTGGACAGGTAATTGGAATAACGGCGGAATAAACAGGTTAAACGTTAAAACGGGCCATTTCAAACATTATCTTTCACAGAATAACATTACTTCCATTTTAAAAGACGCGGACAGCACCATCTGGGCAGCCTCACAAAATGGATTATTCAGGTATGATGAGAAGGCGGATGAGTTCTATCAAATGAATGAAGAAAACACCGGGCTTAATATTACTAACGTGGTTTCCCTGGTTGCAGATGATCAAAATAATATTTGGATTGGTTGTTTCTCGGGAATTTATAAGTTTAACCCAAAGAAAAAAGAGACTATCTCTTATGGAAAAGAAAGTGGTGTTGCATCGCAATCTCTTACGTTTTCGTCGTATAAAATGCGGGATGGCCAAATATTTATTGGTGCCATTGGCGGCTATTTCTCATTTTATCCCGGCAAACTAAAGAATAGCACGCTCGTCCCAAAAATTCAGTTTACAAATTTTTGGATCAACAACCAGGAGATAAAATCCGGAAGGAATAGTGTATTGGAAGCGCCTTTTTCTGAAACAAAAGAAATTCATCTTCATTATGATCAAAATGTATTCTCATTCAGTTTTGATGCCATGAATTATGCGAATGCTGATGATAAGCAGATTAATTATAAACTGGATGGTTATGAAAAAGAGTGGCGCCGGCAGGGTTCAGAGCCGAGGGCATATTATTTTAAAGTACCGCCCGGCAAATACGTATTAAGAGTAAAGGCAGTAAATACAAACAATGGCATCTGGCAGGAAAAAGATATTAACATCATCATTTCTCCTCCATGGTGGCAAACCTGGTGGGCCTATTGTATCTATGCAATACTTTTTATTGTATTGGCAGTTTCACTCGATCGTTTTCAGAAGGCAAGAATATTAAAAGCGGAACGTGAAAAAACCAGGGCCAGGGAAATGGCACAGGCCAGGGAAATTGAAAAAGCTTATAATGAATTAAAACTAACACAAGCGCAATTGATTCAGTCTGAAAAAATGGCTTCGCTCGGCGAACTCACGGCAGGTATTGCACACGAAATACAAAACCCTTTGAACTTTGTAAATAACTTTGCTGAGATAAACAAAGAACTCGCGGGTGAATTGCAACAGGAACTAAAATCAGGCAGGATCGAAGAAGCCATTGTAATTTCAAATGATATTATAAACAATGAAGAGAAAATAAATCATCACGGTAAACGTGCAGACGCTATTGTGAAAGGCATGCTGCAGCACACGAGATCACACAACAGTGTAAAGGAACTCACGGATATAAATGCCCTCGCAGATGAATACTTAAGACTCTCCTACCATGGCCTACGCGCCAGGGACAAATCGTTCAATGTCACGATGAGCACCGATTTTGATCCGGCCATTGGAAATATAAACCTCATTCCCCAGGATTTCGGAAGGGTGCTGCTGAACTTATACAACAACGCATTTTACGCTGTTTCAGAAAAGAAAAAACAACAACCCGGGAATTATGAACCCACTGTTTCAGTTAATACAAGGAAGATAAATAGCAAAGTGGAAATCAGGGTAAAAGACAACGGAAATGGAATTCCCAAAAAAGTGATTGATAAAATCTACCAGCCCTTCTTCACCACCAAGCCAGCAGGGCAGGGAACCGGGTTGGGACTATCCCTGAGTTATGACATCGTAAAGGCGCATGGCGGAGAGATAAAAGTAGAGACTAAGGAGGGGGAGTTTACTGAGTTTGTGATTCAAATCCCGGCAGTTTAATCCTGAATCACTTGAAATTCATAATCGTCCGTCATGCGGAAATACTCCGCACGTCAATTAAAAACGAATACAATGAAACATCAGGTATTCTTGAAGGCGCTGATACTTGCTATTTCGGTTTTCCCTATCCATAGATTAAGTGGTCAAACGTTTACTACACCTTCCATTGATGGCACACCTATCACCTATGAAGTGCATGGTGAGGGAGCACTTGCATTAGTTTTTGTTCACGGTTGGTCTTGCGATAGAAGTTATTGGAGGGGACAGTTAGAACCATTCTCCCGGCGCTACAAAGTAGTGGCGATTGACTTGGCGGGACATGGAGCGTCTGGCACAGGACGCAAAAATTATACAATTGAATCGTTTGGTGCCGATGTGGCAACTGTTGTTAACAAGCTCAATCTTCAGCATGTAATTCTTATAGGTCATTCAATGGGGGGCGATGTAATTGCCGATGCAGCACGCCAGTTGCCGCGTGACCGTGTGGAAGGTCTTGTGATGGTGGAAACTTATAAAGAACTCGGCGCGGGCCACACACCTGAGCAGGTAGAGGCATTTGTAGCAAAGTTTCGTACCGACTTTAAAGATTCAGTACACAGATTTGTTCGCGGCATGTTTTCACCCAATGCTGACACCGCCCTGGTTGAATGGGTTGCAAATGATATGGCATCTGCTCCGCCGCCAATTGCACTAAGTGCATTAGAGTCATCATTCAACTATAGTCGGGAAATAACCAAAACGTTGCTTGAGATAAAGTTGCCGGTAACAGCCATTAATTCAGACAGCGCACCGACTGACACTGCTTCTATGCAACGTTACGGTGTGCAGGTAGTGATTATGCATGGCTTAGGACACTTTCTGATGATGGAAGATCCAAAACAATTCAATGACGTGCTGGAAGGGGTTATCGAAAAAATGAGGAAATAAGAACAATACGGTGACGTCAAAGAGCTCACCACAAAACCATAACATGTAAAAGCCACTACTTGATCAATCAAATAGTAAATTGTAGATAATAGTTGATCCTATAGTTACGAAGAAACTGGCAACTGAATGACAAACTCCGTAAACTCCCCTTCTTTGGTTTCCACTTTAATTTCCCCACCATGTGTTTTGATTATATCATAACTTAATGATAAACCAAGGCCTGTTCCCTGTCCAGCTGGTTTCGTAGTGAAGAATGGCTGGAAGATTTTTCCCATAATTTTTTCCGGGATGCCATTGCCATTGTCCTTAACGCTGATTTCAATCTTCCCATCTATCTTTTTGGTACTAACGGAAACAGTTGGCTCATAACTCCCGGGTTGTTGTTTTTTCTTTTCTGAAACAGCATAAAAAGCATTATTGAACAGGTTGAGCAAGACACGCCCAATGTCCTGTGGTATGATATTGATCTTTCCTATTGACGGGTCATAATCGGTCTTTAATTTTGCATTAAATGCCTTGTCTTTGGCGCGGAGACCCTGATAGGATAGGCGCAGGTATTCATTAGCCAATCCATTGATGTCAGTAGGTTCTTTCTGACCTTTGGTTTCCTTTGAATGCTGAAGCATGCCTTTGACAATGGCATCGGCACGCTTGCCGTGATGGTTTATTTTTTCTTGATTTTCTATTACATCATTTGCAATTGCTTTTACTTCTTCGAGATTTCCTTTGTCGATTCCAGCTTTCATTTCTATTAATAATTCTTTATTCACTTCAGAAAAATTGTTCACAAAGTTTAATGGATTTTGTATTTCGTGCGCAATGCCTGCTGTAAGCTCTCCAAGAGAGGCCATCTTTTCAGATTGGATTAATTGCTGCTGGGTTGTTTTCAGGGTTTGGAGGGTTGCTTCAAGGCCCTTTTTTTGCATTTCAAGCTGTTTGTTGGTCTTCTTCCTTTGCAAATTATTCCTGTACAGAATGCCTGCCAATAAGAGAAAGATGCTGAGTACACCTCCTAACACCAAAATTCTGACCTTATTCCTATAGGCTGTCTGTGCAATCTCTACTTCCTGCTGATGTTGCTTCTCATCAAAACCAATCAGTAGAAACTGGCTGGCCCTGGTTTGGCTGAAAATGGTATCCTTTGCCGCTACCATGGCCTGCAGGTATTTGAGTGCACTGTCAGGCATCTTCTTTGATTGATATAAATCCACCAATACTTTGCAGACATCAGATGCGTAATCGCCAAAATTATATTTGAGGCAAATCGCCAGTGCCAGGTTAGCATAACGGATACAGGAATCAGGTTGACCAGATTTAAAAAATAATCTTGCATAATCCCGATAAGCTCTTGCAGACAGGTAGGGAGAATTGTATCGAATGGATTCATTCAGGGCATCCTGGTAATACCGCAGGGCCATTGGAAAGTTGCCCAAGGCAAAATAAACATTACCTAATTCACAGTGTGCAAGACTAAGCCACCCTGTGGACCACATGGAGATCCCGACCAACATGGAATTTCCCTGCTGCGCGTACAGGAATGCAGAATCCAATTTCCCCTGTTTTAAATACAGTGCGCTCAATTGCGCGTATGGCGCCACGGAATTCCATGTTGGTCTGCCAATTTTTTTATCTACCTCAATGGCGTCCCAAAATAATTGTTTAGCCTCGTCATACTGGCCCATTGCAAAATTTGCCACTCCAATTTCGAAAATGGCCTCTACTTTTAATTCGGTAGTATTCCTGACTTCGTCAACCAACCTCTTATTTTGATTTGCCAGTTCAAGGGCCTTTGGGTACATTCCCAAAGCCATGTATATATAAAAAATAGCCCTATGACCCATAAACGTACCCCACGGGTAATGAATTTTTTCAGATAGATCCATAGCCCGCTTTGCAAAATAAATTGTGCTGTCAGCTCTGGTCAAGGAGTAATACGCTGTCATTCCGATAAGACCTGATACCTTGCCCGTATCTGTCCTGGCATCATGCAAAGTTTTCTGTAACGTCTCAAGGAATGCCTGGCCGGATACAGCATTCGAAATAAGAAGGAAGAACAATCCTAAAAAGAAAATTCTCATTTCATGTTGGGTTATGAGTCAGTTTTAGGAGAAGTATCAGTTTTGCAGCATCTGAATCTCATCTTTCATACGCTCCCTGAATTTAAGCCAAAATCCAGCGTTATTCGTTCTGTCCCCCCAGCAATTGAGTTTCCAGCCTTTGTCGAGCAATATTCCTTCTGGCGGAAGTTTAGATAATCGAACTGCATCATTATTTAGGTGCTGTGAAAAACAATTGCCAACAAACACAAAAAAAATGAATAACAGAATACAAATCTTCATTTTGACTTGTTTTAAGATTTGGTGTCCTTCCTGATATAAAACAAGCACGGTCTCCTTACATTCCCTAATCTTTTAAATGCTTTTCCGTCATGCCTCTGATGTATATAGATAAAATGATCATCAGTTGTATAGATAGGGAAGGGTGATCATTTGAAGTTACTGATTATAAAGATGAAGATAAAAACGAATTCAATGAGTGTAAGGCTAAGCTGTGATTAAAATTCATTGTTTGTCGGATCAAATAGTGGTTATTACACATAACAATTGATACTTCATATGAAAGAGCTAAATGCCCGGGCATTGCATGTCAGCTTATTAGCGGTAATTTTGACTGACACCACGAATGACAAAAAAGACAATTATTTTAATAGGGTTCATTGCACTAAAATTCTTATTGCAATATTTACTGCTAAGTCCTGTGTATGACTTACACCGGGATGAGTATTTGCATCTTGACCAGGCCAATCACCTGGCCTGGGGTTATCTTTCTGTTCCGCCTTTTACTTCCTGGACTTCATACATTATTCAGCTACTGGGTAATTCAATATTCTGGATTAAATTTTTCCCTGCAGCGTATGGTGCATTGACAATGTATATCGTTTGGAAATCGATTGAAGAATTGAATGGGAATCTGTTTGCTTTGATTTTAGGTTCTACTGGTCTTTTATTCTCGACTCTTTTAAGGCTTAATGATTTGTACCAGCCTAATTCTTTTGACGTATTAAGCTGGACGGCTTTATATTTTGTAGCACTCAGGTATTTTAAGACGGAGAATACAAAATGGCTTTTTATTGGCGCAGTTATATTTGGCTTTGGATTTTTGAATAAGTATAATATTGTATTTCTATTGATAGGTCTTATACCTGCTCTGCTGCTTACCAGACAAAGAAAGATATTTGTTCAACCAAAATTATACCTGGCAGCTGTTTTAGGGCTTGTCATTATTTTACCCAATCTCTTTTGGCAATTCAATAATCATTTTCCTGTATTTCATCATTTAAAAGTATTGGCTGAAACACAATTGGTAAATGTGAACAGAATGGATTTCCTTAAATCTCAATTACTATTTTTCATTGGCTCACTATTGGTGATTATATCTTCATTGTATGCTTTGCTACTATATAAACCATTTAAGCCATATCGTTTTTTCTTCTGGTCAATGTTTTTCACTTTGGCTGTATTTGTGTATTTCAAAGCGAAAGACTATTATGCAATTGGCATATACCCGATTTATATTGCTCTTGGTTCTGTTTATCTCGGAGAGAGTTTAAAGAATGGCTGGAAAAGATATTTGCAACCTGTTTTTGTAGTCATTCCTCTACTATTATTTATTCCGATTTTTAATGTTGCTTTTCCAAATAAAACCCCGGATTATATCCGTCAGCATGCAGAAAAATATAAAAAATTCGGATTACTACGCTGGGAAGATGGCAAAGACCATTTGCTGCCACAGGATTTTGCAGATATGCTTGGTTGGAAGGAATTAGCATCTAAAGTAGATAGTGTTTATGCAGGATTACCGGATAAAAGCAGCACGCTTGTTCTTTGTGACAATTACGGGCAGGCTGGTGCAATAAATTATTATACAAGACAAAAAATAAGAGCCGTTTCATTCAATGCAGATTACATAAACTGGTTTGACCTGACAAAAGAATACAAAAACTTAATCAGAGTGAAAGACCAGGGTGATGGCGCGGATTCAGAACTTCTGAAATCAGCACCATTTTTTCAAAATGCAGTTCTTGCGGACTCAATAAAAAACAGGTATGCAAGAGAATTTGGAACCACTATCTTTTCTTTCACAGGTGCAAAAATCGACATAAGAGACAGAATTAAAAATGAAATTGACAAGAAGAAAAACGACCACTAAAGATCGGGAAGGGTTTAGGATGAACGTCTTATATCATAAATTTGATATAACAATAATTGTAAAACAAAATAAATGACAATGAAAATTAAATTCTTCCTTGTAATCCTGGTTTTTACGGGTTTGTTAAGTTGCAAGACAAATCAGCTCATACATGCTTCAACAGCAGGAAATGAATTGTATAAGGTCACCATTCTATATCCTGACGGAGAAGGAAAAACTTTTGACATGGCCTATTATGAGAGTAAACATATGCCGATGGTGGCTGGATTATTAGGTAAGAACTTACAATTTTATGAAATTGATAAAGGCATTGGTGGCAGAACGCCCAATGATAAACCGCCTTATTTGGCTGTGGGCTATTTTTACGTGAAGGATGTAGCCGAATATAATAAAGCGATAGGACAAAACCGGGATGCAATAATTAATGACATTAAAAATTATACAAACATTCAGCCCGTTATACAAATTAGTGAAATTAAACAGGTGGAATACCATGACGCAAAGTAACATGGTGTGATTACACGTTTTGGATTTGTTATTGGAATAGTGTTTGTGGAACGAGTAAGAAGAAAATATGGGTGAAACAGCTATACCACCACAAATTCAAAGTTGTCATTAACAATAAAAATCAGGCTTTAAATTTTACCACCATGAGTAATAATGCAACAACAACATCTGGCCTGAATGGCAGGAATGTTGGAAAACACAAAATTGGAACACGTGAAGAGTGGCTGGCTGCCCGCCTCGATCTTCTCAAGGCGGAGAAGGAGCTAACGCGTCGCAGCGATGAAGTAGCTCTGCAACGTCAGCAACTGCCCTGGGTCCGGATCGACAAGGAATACCGGTTCGAGACGGATGAAGGGAGCGCCTCGCTGGCGGATCTATTTAAAGGGCGCTCGCAACTCCTCGTCTATCACTTCATGTTCGGCGCCGACTATAAGGCAGGGTGCCCCAACTGTTCGTCAATCGCAGACGGTTTTAATGGTAATGTCGTCCACCTGGAGAACCACGATGTCTCGTTTTACGCCATATCGCGGGGCCCGCTGGAGAAATTACAGGCGTACAAGCGACGGTTGGGATGGACATTTCCCTGGGCTTCATCGCTCGGCGGCGACTTTAACTCCGACCTCAACGTGTCGTTCAGCGAGGAACAACAGCGGGACGGGGGCATCGAGTACAATTATCGGCGGGAGCCGGCGTGGAAAGTACAGGGTATCGGTGAATCAATGACAAGCCAAGGTGAGGAACCTGTAGCCCAGATTGCTGCAACGACCGGAACCGACGTGGCTACGTTCACGCGGGAGAGACCGGGTATGAGCGCATTTGCGATAGAGGACGGCGTTGTCTTCCACACGTATTCCGCCTTTGCCCGCGGACTGGATGCCCTTTGGAGTATATACCAATGGCTGGACCGTGCACCCCTGGGACGAAATGAAACTTCTGGTACCTGGTTTCGCCGGAACGACGAGTATAAAAAAGGCTGAAAGAAGCCGTGGGTGTTGCGAGACAACCACGGTACTTAATATCTCACGACTATGGCTTTTGAGCGAACTTCCCGCCAAACCTTCTTTGGTTTGTCGGCGCTGCTCTTTGCCGCCAGTACGGTGGTCACGATAGTTTGGGGTGCATCCATGTCCACTATGAAAGACATGCAGATGCCCGGGGGCTGGTCAATGTCTATGACGTGGATGCCCGGACAGGATTGGTCTGGCGCTGCGTTGTCGTTTCTCGGGATGTGGGTCGTGATGATGATTTCGATGATGATGCCATCCCTGATGCCAATGCTTTTAAAGTACCGCCAGGTTATCGGAACAAAATCCAATCGGCCCGTGGATTGGCTCTCCATTCTGGTCGGCGCGGGATACTTCTTTGTCTGGACAGTTTTCGGAATAGCCGTCTTTCCGCTGGGTGTCGCATTGACAAAAGCAGAAATGCAATTACCAGCATTGTCGCGCGCAGTTCCCGTCGCCATCGGTATGGTCGTTCTTTTTGCGGGTTTACTACAGTTCACCGGGTGGAAGACGCACCAACTGACCTGTTGCCGGGAGGCGGCGGGTTGCAGCATGATAAAATCGGTCAGCGCAGGCACGGCCTGGCTACAAGGGATGCGCTTTGGATTTCACTGCATCCAATGTTGTTTCGGGTTAATGATTATTCTTCTGGTCATCGGGGTCATGGATCTCCGCATGATGGTTGTCGTGGCCGCTGCTATCACCGCCGAACGTCTGGCACCGGCCGGGGTGCGCGTTGCAAAAATCACCGGAGTCCTGGCCGCCGGGGCAGGGTTGTTTCTCATCGCCCGGGCAGTATTTTAAGTATAGCATCTTTGGAGAGTTAACCGGCAAATACCATTTATGTTTTTCATTTGTTAAACGAGGCTGTCTCAAAAGATGAGATAGCCTTTTTTAATAAAAAGATTTGTGTAGTTAAATGACTACACATATATTTGTAGCCAAATGGCATCATAATCATTCGACGTTTACATATGATTCAAACCGTTGCAAAAGAATTTAAACCTGTTAAAATAATATCGTTCATAAAAAACAAAAGGAGGTACTACATGAAAAAAATAAAAAAACTGATGATGCTGGCTGTGGCTGTCAAAGACATGCCAAAAGCAAAAGCGTTTTATTCAGATGAACTGGGGTTAGAAGTCGCCAGTGACTACCGCCAGGACGATCGCCACTGGTGGGTTGCACTTAATCTCCCTGAAGGCGGAGTTACCATTACGCTCTCCACCTTTCATGAAAATGTAAAACCCGGAGCCATGAAATTGTGGTTTGGAACTTCAGACATTTCAGCAGCCCACAAAGAACTGGGCGACAAGGGGATTAAAGTCAGCAAAGTGGCAGATGACCTGCATGGTCCGGGGTCAGGGGTAAAGTGGTTTAGTTTTCATGATCCTGATGGTAATCAAATCATACTTGAACAGGTGTGAAAATAGAAGCATTCGACACTCTGCGGACAGGGGCGAAAATTTGAATGTTAGCCGTGCCAGCAGAGTTTCGTTTAGACTTTCTTTACACTGAGTTGACATTTCTGTCACAGACTCAATTCGTCAATCTTTAAAATTCAAATCATATTACATTGATTATCAATGCGTAATATTTGTATTTTAGCGTACAGGGGACTTAACTTGTCAACTTGACAAGAAAACAATACCTTGTATAAAACTGAAAACGATGAAAGTCATGAGTGTGGGAGAATTAAAAACCAAATTTTCCGCTGTACTAAAAAGGGTACAGGCCGGAGAAGAGATAGGTATAGCCTATGGCAAAAACAAAGAGGTTGTGGCCAGGCTTGTACCCAGGAAAGCTGCTAAACAATCCAAAAGGAAAATTGGGATATTAAATAAAAAGAGTAAGGTTATTTTCTCAAAGGATTTTCAGTTAACTACGGATGAATTTCTGGGATTATGAGCTTTCTATTGGATACACATTATTTACTTTGGGCCATTTCAGATCCATACCAGATTTCAAAAAATATAAAGAATATTATTACTAATCCGGAGAACAGAGTTTTTGTCAGCACGATCAGCTTTTGGGAAGTATCGCTGAAAACCGGTATAGGAAAATTAGAGATTTCGGGGTTTTCTCCGGAAGACCTGCCTTCATTATGTTCAAAAATTGGATTTGATATTATAGAACTGTCCCCGGGCGACAGCAGCACGTACCACGAATTGAAGGCCATCCATCATAAAGATCCTTTCGATCGAATGCTTATCTGGCAAGCCATTCGAAATAATTTAATACTGATTAGCTCAGATGTAAATATTTTGAAATATAAATCTGCAGGATTGAATATGATATCCAAATAACCGGACAACGTAATTATGAAGAAAAGCTTGCTGGACATACCAATCCTGTTATTATTTTAGGTACTCTGATATTCAACTTTTTTCTTATTTGGATCTTTGTATGACCCTTTTAGTCAAATCCTATTAGATAAAAATCAGCCATATTATATTCCGGAACGACATTCTTTAATTGTTATCATAACAATATCAGTTATTGCACTCCTTGTTGTAACTTCCTTTGTTTTATTAGTACGGATTTATAAACAAAAAAGGATATTTTATTTTGCTCCGTTATTGACGTTACTAACTATCGTAGCGCTTTTTATTATTTCATCAACTTCTTTAAAATATCCAAGCTCAACTTCAGAATGGGTTGAAAATCGATATTATTATAAAATGGAAATTTGGTGGGGAAGATCAGATAATAAGAAAATTTACAAAAAGTGGAAGAGTATTTTGCCTTATGATGGAAAATCTAACCCTAATGAATTGAGATATAGACTTGACAGCTTATCAATCACTGCAGACAAATAAACTGCACACAACAAGGCATTTATTAAAACATGTATGACGAACCGCAATTGAGCAGCAGAAATTCTTATCATCTATTGTTTAAACTAGTATTTGATATTTAAGAAAATTTATCTGATGAAAGCCGGCATGCAATATTGTATATGCGCCCTGGGAATGTGATTTAACCCCGAAAAACTACCTAATGAAAAATCTTATATAGATTTGGTAATCACAGATTGTCGGATAACTGAACGATATGCAAATCCAGCCATGATTAAAATAGATTTAACCTTACAACCATCTGATCTGGCCGGCAAACTCAAAAGGTTCTGGCAACTGTCAGGAGAAAAGATTCACCTGATTGAAAATAATTATGATGCTTCAAAAGGTTCACCGGTTTTTACAAGCAACGGTAAATATATTTCCAGGGGGTGGACAGAATGGACACAGGGATTTCTGTATGGGTCCATGATTCTTCAGTATGATGCGACGGGTGAAAAAGAATTTCTTGAGATGGGGCGCAAAAAGACCGTCGAAAGAATGGCGCCGCATATCAGTCATATGGGTGTGCATGATCATGGATTTAACAACGTGAGCACCTATGGCAATCTGCTGCGTTTAATGCACGAAGGAAAAATACCATTCAACGAATGGGAAAAAGATTTTTATACACTGGCATTAAAAATATCGGGCGCCGTCCAGGCCAGTCGGTGGACAAAAATCAAAGGCGGTGGTTTTATTTATTCATTCAACGGGCCGCACTCACTGTTTGTTGACACACTCCGTTCCTGCCGTTCCCTGATTCTAAGTCACAGCTTAGGGCACACGCTACAGTCGGAAGGCGATCAGCCAATCAGTTTATTGGAACGCGCTGTTGAACATATGAAGGCGACAGCAAATTATTCAATATTTTATGGTGAGGGTCGTGACGCCTATGACGTGTCGGGACGAACAGCACACGAAAGCATCTTCAATATAAATGACGGAAATTTTCGTTGTCCGAATTCCCAGCAGGGGTACTCAGCATTTACCACCTGGACAAGAGGCCTGGCATGGGCCATGTGCGGATTCGCTGAAGAAATCGAATGGTTTGATTCCGTTAAGGATGCTGATATAAAAACCCTGAACATAAAGAAGGATATTTTGCCATTTATGATAAAAGCAGCCCGGGCTGTCTGTGATTTCTACATCGACAACTGTCCAACGGATGGTGTGCCCTATTGGGATACCGGGGCACCTGATCTCTATAAGCTGGGGGATTATTTGAATAAACCCGCTGATCCGTTCAATGATTTTGAACCGGTCGACAGTTCGTCTGCACCCATTGCAGCACAGGGATTGTTGAGACTCGGCAGATTTCTTCAGCAAAATGGGGACAAAGAATCCGGCGATCGTTATTGGCAGGCAGGACTTACTGTATTAAATACCATTTTTGATGAACCTTATCTGAGCACCGGTCAATCGCACCAGGGATTGTTGCTGCATTCCGTTTATCATCGGCCGAATGGATGGGATTACATTCCGCCCGGAAGTAAAATCCCCCATGGCGAATCGAGTATGTGGGGAGATTATCATGCCCGTGAAGTGGCCCTGTATATTCAACGGTTGATCAATCATGAAACATATCATACTTTTTTCAACATCTTATGAATGCTGCGGACGATATCGATATTTCTAAATTGTGCATTCATACCATCACGACAAAGCCCTGGAATATCGAAGAGGCGGCAAAGCATTTTTCAACAGCCGGTGTAAAGGGGATTTCGGTTTGGCGTGACGCACTGGAAGGAAGAAATATCAAACAGACTGGTAAAATGCTGCTCGATCATGACTTAACGATCGTATCACTGTGCAGGGGTGGCTTTTTCGCACATAAAGATTTTAATAAAAGAAAATCGGCCCTGGATGATAACCGGAGGGCCATAGATGAAGCTGCCCAACTGGGAACTTCCTTGCTGGTGCTGGTCTGTGGTGCTGATCCGTCTCAAAGCTTAGAAGAATCAAGAAAGCAAATTCAGGATGGTATTGGCGAACTGATTCCGCAGGCATCAGCAACCGGAATAAAGCTGGCGATTGAGCCCCTGCATCCGATGTATGCCGACACACGTTCGGCCATCAATACGATGAAACAGGCCAATGATATGGCGGAAGAACTAAATTCACCATGGGTTGGTGTGGCAGTAGATGTCTATCATGTTTGGTGGGATTCATTTCTTGAGAAAGAAATAAAGCGCTGCGGGGAAAACGGTCACCTGATGGCATTCCATATCTGTGACTGGAAAGTACCCACTACGGATTTGCTGCTGGACCGCGGGTTGATGGGTGAGGGTTGTATTCCTGTTAAGCAAATCAGATCATGGGTGGAGGCTGCAGGGTTCACCGGATTTAATGAGGTTGAAATTTTTTCTACAACCCACTGGAAAGAAAACCAATCTGAGTATCTTCAGAAGATCATAAAAGCATACAAAGAAAATTCTTAAAAAAAGACTGATCAATGACCGAGCATAAAATAGGTGTCATTATGAACGGCGTTACAGGACGCATGGGAACGAATCAGCATTTAATGCGATCGATCGCAGAAATAATAAAACAGGGTGGTGTAAAATTAGGTCCCGGTGAAACCATCATGCCTGATCCCATATTGATCGGTCGTGATGAAAATAAATTAAAAAAGCTTTGCCTGATGTCCGGTGTAAAAAAAATGAGCACCGATCTGGATCAGGCGCTGGCTGATCCCTATAATGTTATTTATTTCGATGCACAGATTACGGGCAAACGCGCGGAAGCAGTCCGGAAAGCGGTAAAGGCAGGAAAGCATATCTATTGTGAAAAGCCCATCGCAACAGACACGAAGCAGGCGATGGAATTGTACCAGCTTATGCAAAGAGCATCATGTAAAACATGGTGTGGTGCAGGATAAACTATGGCTTCCGGGTATTCTAAAAATAAAACGTCTGATTCAACAGGGATTTTTCGGTAGGATCCTGTCTGTGCGGGGAGAATTTGGATATTGGGTATTCGAAGGCGATTCTATTCCCGCGCAAAGACCATCATGGAATTATCGGAAAGAAGATGATGGAGGTATTATAACAGATATGCTTTGTCACTGGCGTTACCTGCTCGACAATGTGTTTGGTAAAGTAAAAGCGGTTTCCTGTCTGGGGGCAACACATATCCCGGAAAGATTTGATGAACGAGGGAAACTCTTATAAAGCTACCGCAGACGATGCGGCCTATGCAACATTCGAACTGGAGGGCGGCGTCATTGCCCAGTTTAATTCTTCCTGGACAGTGAGAGTAAGACGCGATGATTTATTAACACTGCAGGTTGACGGAACAAAAGGATCTGCTGTGGCCGGATTGCGTGAATGTTATATTCAGCATTATGGTAATACGCCCAAACCGGTTTGGAACCCGGATATTCCACAACCCATTAATTTCTTTGAGGGCTGGGCAAAAGTTCCTGAGCAGGAAAATTATGATAATGCTTTCAAGGTGCAATGGGAGCTGTTTCTAAAACATGTTGTGAAAGGTGATCCTTTTCCCTGGGATATGCGCGAAGGCGTGAAGGGAGTACAACTGGCAGAAAAAGGATTGGAAAGCTGGAGCAAAAAGTGTTGGGTGGATATTCCTGAACTTTAGATAGTCCTTAAAAATATGAGAAGAGTCGCTTTAATCACCGGAGGAAGTCGTGGTATTGGTTTTGGTATCGCCCGCGAACTCGCGCAAAATAATTTTGACCTGGCCATCAATGGAACACGTTCTGCAGCTGAGGTAGAAAATGCATTAAAAGAATTGAGGGATTACGGCGTCGATGTGATGTATTGTCCGGGAGACATCGCTTCTTCTGCGGATCGTACAGAAATCCTGCGCCAGGTAAAAGAACATTATGGCGCGCTGCATGTGCTGGTCAACAATGCCGGTGTGGCCCCAAAAGAACGAAAAGACATTCTGGAAGCCACCGAAGAAAGTTTTGATTATGTGATGGGTGTTAATTTAAAGGGCTCATATTTTCTTACGCAAAAGACTGCCAACTGGATGATTGAGCAAAAGAAAATGAATGCTGAATTTAAAGGATGCATTATAAATATTTCATCGATGTCCGCAACGGTAGTATCTGTAAACCGCGGAGAATACTGCATTTCGAAAGCGGGTATTGGCATGGCTACACAATTGTTTGCCGTGCGTCTCGGCGAGTACGATATTCCTGTTTTTGAAGTAAGGCCGGGCATTATAAAAACAGATATGACATCCGGAGTCAAAGAAAAGTACGATAAACTAATCGCAGAGGGACTCTGTGTACAAAAGCGCTGGGGAGAACCAGAGGATGTTGGAAAAGTAGTTGCATCACTTGGCAAAGGGCGATTTCATGTATTCAACAGGGCAGGTGATCATGGTAGATGGAGGATTAACCATTCCGCGTTTATAAGAAGTCAAAGAATAAAAATGAGCGATTTATCCATCACTGCAACGACAAATAATTCTTCCAAAAACATTGTCCGGGAACTATTACGCATTCCCGTTATCGTTGCAGCGCTGGGATATATGGTGGACATGTATGACCTGTTTCTTTTCAGCATTAACCGGGTCTCGAGTTTAAAATCCCTGCATATTTCCGGAGATCAATTGCTGGCGGATGGTATTCTGCTGTTGAATTTGCAAATGGCAGGTATGCTGATCGGTGGAATATTTTGGGGAATCATGGGAGATAAAAAGGGAAGACTATCTGTATTGTTTGGTTCTATTTTGATTTATTCTATCGCAAATATTGGGAATGGATTTGTAACGACCGTCAATCAATATGCGGTACTCAGATTTATTGCGGGCTTTGGCCTCGCGGGTGAACTGGGAGCCGGCATTACATTGGTAACAGAAATTTTACCAAAAGAGAGACGTGGTTATGGAACAACCCTGGTAGCTACTGTGGGCGTTATGGGTGCTTTGCTCGCATACTTTGTTTCTCATCTTTTTGAATGGCGAACAGCCTATTTTATTGGCGGTGGCTTAGGATTAGTACTCATGGTTTTACGGATAAGGGTTTTTGAATCGGGCGTGTTCACGAAGCTGAAGGAAAAGAACATTAAACGGGGTGATGTGCTGAAATTATTCAATAATAAAACCCGGTTATTAAAATACGTGAACAGCATCCTGATCGGCGTACCGATATGGTTTGTGCTTGGCGTTTTGTTCACATTTTCCCCGGAATTTGGTAGGGCAATGGGTCTTGACCAACCGGTTGATGCGGGTAAGGCAGTCACGCTTGCTTTTACCGCCCAGGTATTGGGTAACTTAACAAGTGGTTTTCTCAGTCAGTATTTGCAAAGCAGGAAAAAAGTAATCTTATTATTTATTTTGTCTTCCTTTTCACTGGTTCTTGTCTACTTACTGGTACCCATCCATAGCACCACACTATTTTACTTGCTATGCACATGCCTCGGATTTTGCGGTGGCTATTGGACGCTTTTCGTTACCGTGGCAGCTGAACTTTTTGGCTCCGATCTCCGGGCAACGGTTGCTACCACGGTTCCCAACTTTGTCAGGGGATCTGTCATTCCATTGACCATGCTATTTGCACTGGCGAAAAATTATGTCGGAATTATTCACGGCGCATTAATGGTTGGCGTGCTCAGTTTCGCCATTGCAATCGTTGCGCTTTTTTTCCTGGAGGAAACTTTCAAAAAGGATATTAATTACGTGGAAGAGGAATGATGGCTGTTGAAAAACGTTTACATGAAAAAGATCACGGGATTTATCTTGCCGGCGATCTCATTAATTTATGTTGGATGTATAAAAAAACACAAATTCACATTAAAAGTTTGCAATGGCCGACTGATCGCCGGATAGAATGAAAAAATAAATTATAGATATGAAAAAGATTCAACAACTTTTTGTTTTTGTAACCGGTATTTGTTTGTTTGTGAACCTCAATAACGTTCAGGCACAATCCGCAAAAATAGATTATGAAAAGGCCAGACAATACATTATGGAATCTGAAAAACAATGGGCTGAAGCCGTGGCGTCCGGCGACTCAGCTGTCGTTCAAAGAATTTTAGCTGATGACTTTATTGGCGTCGATACAAAAGGTTTTCAGTACAACAAAGAGCATGAAGTTCATAGTACGCCCGGGGGCCCAAAATACTTTAAGTCAAATCGCCTCAATAGTATAAAGATTCGTTTCTATGGCGACATGGCTGTGGCGCAGGGCGATGAAATATGGGTTCGCTATTCCGGAGAACAGCTTACCGGCCGCTTTGTCTGGACAGACACATGGCTGTTACGAAATGATAAATGGCAGATTGTTGCAGCAGAAGATCTGATTGCGCCGGTAAAATGATGTCAAAGCAGGAAATAAATACAACGATTGCTTAACTGTTATGAGAATATACATTTTGATATCCGGTTTGTTCATTTTTTGCTCGTGCAAAAAATCCAATGAGGTTGCTACCAGATTGTTACGAACTGAATCTACTGACTATAACGGCAATGTTTTTTATTCAGAATATGCATACGACAATCAGGAGCGTATTACAACAATTACAAATCATGAAAATAGTGGGCAATCGGCCATAGCTGTTACTATCAGTTATGATGGCAATGAAGCCGTACTGCTGAGTCACCCGGATATTGATCCTCTGTATAACCGGACCACAGAAGTTCATTTGACACTTGATGCAAACGGTAGAATGCTGAAACGGATTGAATATACCGAGGATCTGTCCAAACCGGTTCCTGTTCCAGGAGCTGGAAAATTCACGAGAGACACCTTGATTTGCCAGTATGATGCTGACGGACTCCTGAATAAAACCACGGAAAGCAGGTATGATTCTACCCGGTCAGATCCAACTTCTTATAGTGCAAGAAGACTTACTGCTACGGCCACCTATACCAATGAAGGGGGTAATCTCACAACCTTTGATGAATATGCGGTTTATCCTGTGAATTCAAGTAGTGGGGGTATAGTCACCGTATCAGGCGGGACATCTGAATACCACAATGTATTCAGATACGCGAAATCGTTTGCGAATAAAACCGATTTTAAAAACGCCGCTGTGCTCAACGAATACGCGCTCTATTACGAGCTGTTGCTCAACATCAACTATAAGAACATGCCCGATCAGGTGATTAGAAACACCACAGACAAGGATATAAATGGTGCTGTTATTTTTAGCGGCACCAGTACGATAGATATCGAAAGAATATATAATACCGACGGCCTGTTGTCGTCTGTCAATGTGTTGTCACAGAATACCCCATATATAACCATCAAATATTTTTACGGAAGGTAAAAATTGCCGAATCATTAAGTGATGACATCAATAAAACGGTGCTATCGACCGTATCCTGGTGTATCAGTTTCAGGTTGAAATAGAAACACGGGGAAAATCTTTAGTAATTACCGCATATTCGAGGGATTATTTTTTCAAATTCTACTTATTGGTGATGCCCTTGTTACGAATCTTAGAGAAATCTCGATAAATAAGAAATAGTAATAAAAACCACCATGAAAATTTCAATAACCGGTATGGTATTCGTTTGGGTCTTTTCATTCATGATTTCCTGCAAAAAAACGAATGACAATTCGGATACCACAAAAACGATTCAGGTAACTGAATACAAATCGAATTTGCCTGTCCAGGGAGCAGTTGTTTATTTTGATAAATGGATTTGGAATTTTATTAGTGGCGGTTATATTTATATACCTGTAGATTCCAGGACAACGGATCAGTCCGGTTCTGTGAAAATTGCAAAGTCAGTTTTTAATCAGACGGCACAGATCCGGATATCAAAGGGAAATTACAGTCCATATTCTTACAGTGAAAATCCTTTACATACATCTGAATTTTCAATCGATCCTATCGGGCATTTAAAATTGCATCTTGTTGATACCAGTGTTATTCCTGTAAATACTTTTATCTTACTTTCAGTATCCAGCGAACGATCTGGTGCGAATTATAATCCTTTATTTACAACACAAGTGCGTATTGATCCAATACCTGTTGATACAACTTTGAACATGGATGTTTTTGGAGGACAAAAGAACAGGATTTTATTGACCTTAAGTCTGAAGGATGTGTTACATGGTCCGTTACCTGTTCCGTTAGTTCTTCCCGGGCCATGGGCTAATTTTGCAGATGTAAACAGAGATGGTATAACCGAATTAGAAATAAAATATTAATTCAGAAATTGGGTTGGAAGTCCCTCGGGGTGTGACATCTTCAATTTATTCATTGTATCGAAATAATTTTTGAATGTATCGAAAGCGTACACCATTTTGCTTAATCATGTAAAGAGACGTTGAATATCAATAGAATATCTTCGGGATCTATTTTTGAACCGTTTTGGCATACCTTAAAACCTACTGACATGTTCAAAAATTACCTGAAAATCGCCTGGCGAAATCTTTTTCGCAATAAAATCTATTCAATCATCAATATCGCCGGCCTTTCCATCGGCATGGCGATGACTCTCCTGATTGGACTTTGGATAACGGATGAAACCAGTGCAAATAAGAATTTTGCCCACTACGACCGCATAGTGAAAGTAATGCTGAACTCCTCACATGGCGGGATAACGCAGACTTCGTCTGCGTTGCCGGTGCCGGTCGCCACAGAATTAAAAACCAAATATGCTTCAGATTTTAAAGACGTGACCGTTTTTACCGGGGCAGATGAGCATGTACTTACTTATGGCAACACCAAATTACTCGTAACGGGAGGTCACTATGCAGAACCTGATATTATTCCCATGTTATCCATGAAAATGATTCGGGGAGGAAAAGATGCCCTGGATCATGTGGGGTCATTGCTGATCGATCAATCAACCGCAAAGAGTTTGTTCGGAAACGCAGAACCCATGAACAAAGTTGTAAATGTAAATAATACCAGGACGTACAAAATAACCGGTGTGTTTGAAGACTTCCCGCTGTCATCGAATTTTTCTGGAGCGCATTTTATGATGCCTTTCTCCGAGTTTGTTATGGATTATCCGGATGCGAAGGAAATGTTGACGAGCTGGGCTTTTGGAAACTTAGAAATTTATGCCCGCCTGCAGGATCAGGCGGACCTGGATAAAGTATCAGCGAAATTAAAGCCAATATTTAATGGGCATGGGCGCGAGGATAAACCTGCATTGTTATTGCACCCCATGAGCAAATGGCATTTATACGCCGACTTCAACGATGGAAAAAATACAGGAGGTGCGATAGAATACATTAAAATGTTTACTGTGATCGGCATTTTCGTGTTATTGCTGGCATGCATCAATTTTATGAATTTAAGTACCGCACGTTCCGAAAGAAGAGCACGTGAGGTCGGGATCCGCAAATCCGTGGGATCCCTGCGCAGCCAGTTGATTTTACAATTTCTTGGCGAATCCCTGATGATTACTTCACTGTCGGTCTTGTTGTCTCTTGTCTTGTTATTTCTTGCGCTGCCCTGGTTTAATGGAATCGCAGACAAACAAATCATTTTTCCATCCGGCAAACCGCTGTTCTGGTTTATGATTACTGTCTTTACACTTGTTACCGGGATCGTCGCAGGAAGTTATCCCGCTTTCTATCTGTCATCCTTTGATGCGGTAAAAGTATTAAAGGGTACGCTGAAAGCTGGACGATCTGCAACCCTTCCCCGGAAAGTATTGGTCGTTCTTCAGTTCACGATCTCCGTCGCATTGATTGTTGGAACCTTAGTGGTTTTTCAGGAAATACAATATGCACGGAACCGGCCCACCGGATTTGACCAGAAAGGTCTGCTGACGGTTTATCGCACCACACCCGAATTATATAAAAACCATGAAGCGATACGTCAGGAACTACTTGCAAAAGGAGCGATCGTTGACATGATTTTAGCAAGCGCATCTACATATAGTCTGGATTCAAAGCCCGACGGGTGGAACTGGCCAGGCAAGGATCCTCATAGCAATCCTTTGCTTGGTTGGCTGGCCGTTTCGTCGAACTATGGTAAAACAGTGAAATGGGAATTTACACAGGGTCGTGATTTTTCAGCGGACTATCCCACAGATAGCAATGGTCTGATATTGAATGAAACTGCAGTAAAATATATAGGGCTAAAAAATCCGATCGGCGCCACCATGAGTTCCAAATACACCCAGGTTCCGAATCAGCCCCTACATGTCATTGGAGTGATAAAAGATATGGTGATGGAATCGCCCTTTGCAAAAGTTTATCCTACGATTTACACGATGAACCTGCCGGCCCAATACCTGTATTGTCTGAACATCAAACTAAATCCGTCGATTAGTTATGCAAAAGCCATCGCATTGACAGAACCGGTTTTTTTAAAGTACAATCCGTCTTCTCCTTTTACTTATTACCCCAATGCAGAGGTATATGATAGTCTTTTTGCACTGGAGAAAAAGATCGGAACACTTTCACTTGTATTCGCCGGCTTCGCCATTTTTATCAGTTGCATTGGTCTTTTCGGGCTGTCATCCTTTACCGCCGAACAACGTAAAAGAGAAATCGGTGTGCGCAAAGTATTGGGCGCATCTGTATTCAACGTATGGAGACTGCTGTCCAAAGAATACATGATATTGATCTTTTTCTCGCTGTGCATATCATTACCCCTTTCGTATTATTTAATGTTTAACTGGCTGCAACGTTATTCTTATCGGATTGACATCTCTGTTTGGATTTTGATTGGAACGATGGCGATGGCTTTTCTGATTACCCTGCTTACGGTGAGTTTTCAATCTATCAGGGCCTCCTTTGCTAATCCGGTAAAAAGTCTGAGAGCGGAATAAGGTTGCCGATATCGCCTATTTGATTTTCTGCTTGAAAAGCAGCTTTTATCTAATCCTGGTTGATCAGACATTGAAAAACCATAAGCCTCCGTCACCTGCTTCCCGTCAGACCCACTGGAATTGGATGGTAGAATAGAACCCTGATTATTTTAGGAGATCCCTCCAGAATATTGGAAGAGTCTTATTGAATTTATACAACAATGCTTTTTATGCTTTGGCAGAGAAAAAGAAACTTCAAGGCGAACACTTTGACCCGGTGATATTGGTGGGGACGAAAAAGATTAATGATAAAGTTGAAATCAGAGTGAAAGATAATGGCAATGGTATTCCACAAAAAGTAATTGATAAGATCTTTCAGCCCTTCTTCACAACCAAACCTGCAGGTCAGGGAACCGGATTAGGTTTATCCCTGAGTTATGATATAATTAAGGCTCATGGAGGTGAGATAAAAGTGGAAACCAGGGAAGGAGAATTTACTGAGTTTCTGATTCAGATACCGGCAGTTTGAAGAACTCTACTTACAGTGCGGATTTTTCGTGCTTTTGAACAAACAACGTAACGATTACCACCGTGAATAAATGAGTAAGCAGGCGCTCTATTTTTGCTTTGTTTTCCTGATTCCGGTCGTGGAAATATAATTGTTGGGCTGATAGCTGAGGTCTTTCAGAAATACCTGTTCCGCTTCTTTGTATCTCTTTTTTTTCAGCAACAGATTCCCCAGCCAATGTCTCGCCGGAACGAGCCAGTCGCGGGGCTCCTGGTAAACGAGCGCATCTTCTGTTACAACGCCTTTCTCAAAATATTGAATGGCCTCCGTGGTTTTGTTTTCCATTTCTGCGATGGTACCCATCAGAATATATTTCGCGACAAAGCCGCCCGTCACCGGTGCATTGAATGGTTCTAAAACCACCGACATATCTTTTTCCTTTAAGAGAGAATCCATAATGGCCAGGGAAGATTTTGATTTATCCAATTGTCCGGTGTGGGCATAGGCCATCCCCCTTGCAAACTCCTGGATCAGTCTTCCGTAATGATACCGGTAGTCCGTTATGGACTCATTTAAAATATCCTGCCATTTTTCAAAACGGATCATGGTAAATGCCGGTGTCATATAGATATACTGTATATAATTTCCAAAGGGCGCCTCGGCGGAAAGGAGTGAAGTGTCTACTGATTTTCTGCATGCCTGTGCATCGCGGATGGCCTGTGAATAATCATTTTCATTCAGGGAAGAGGCAGCCAGCATATGCAGGTTATGGTATTCATATAGAAAAGCGCCATTCAGTACGGCAGGATATATTTTTTTATAGTGGTAATAAGATTTGACCGCAGCCTCATTCACTCTTCTTCCCTTTTCGTATGCACCGGTCCGGATGTATATATGTGACGGCATATGCACCATATGCGCGAGCCCGGGTGTCAGTCCCGCCAGCTTATCCGCACTTGGATTTGCTTTAGATGCAAAGGGTGATGCTTCCATCACGTGTATATAATAGTGATTCGCCCCGGGATGATCCGGATATTTTTTTATTACGGTTTCAAGCACACTGATCAGTTCCGGTGTCCATGGTTTGGGACTGCCATCTTTTTCCCAGAAATCCCATGGATGCAGATTCATCAGCGCATCCGCGTATAATGTGCCGATCTCTGCGTCATCAGGGTATTTGATATACAGGTCCTTCATCTGATCTGCGTAATGCTGGTTGAGGATCGCTCTTTGCAGCGTAGAATCCGCTGAGTAATGAGATGCCATGGCCTGAATGAGTTCTTTTTCTTTCAAAGACGCATTTTGCATATAAAGTTTTGCATTGGAAAGTGCGCTCAGGGCTTCAGGTGATGCTACATAACCATAATCATTGATATTGGGACCGTAGGAGAGCGCGACGGCCCAATAGAGCATCGCAGAACCCGAATCAAATCGCAGGGCTTTTTTAAAAGAAGGCAGGGCTTCGATGATATGAAAACCGTAATACAGGTTGATACCCTGATTGAAATATAGTTGGGCGCTATCGCTGCGGGTATTTATCTTCCAGGAATGCGAACCGGTTCCCGGTAAGAGCACCATATCCTCAATCTCTTCTTCCTCTATGGGATTCGCCGACCAGTCAGGCGCGCATTTCAACCCGGTAGAACTTATTTTTTTCTTTGCGTTGCGATACGATATCTGATCAGTCCGACCCTGCAGGGTTTCCCGAATACTGCTGTATCCCATCAACAGCAAAAGCAGGGAACAGGTTGATAACATCAGGAGTTTACTCGCTTTCATTTTTCCACGATTTAAAAATCATGTTCAACGGATACCATTTGTTTATAATCCGGAAAACAAATGACTTTAAATAAATGTACTATAGAATCCTATTGAGTTATATGATACAGGCTTTCCAGGGTTTTTAATGTCATGACTAGAGGGCTAACCCAAAACCTACTTTTACTTTATCCATTACCACATGGGTATAAAAATGCTTGAGGTAAGGATTTTCCATTAGTTTGAATTTTTGAAATTCTTCGTAATGATGCATGTCCCTGGTATTGACGATTAAAACAAAATCATAAGTACCCGTAACATAATAACATTGGGAAACTTCGGAACATTTAAGCATTTCTGTCTTAAATAAGTCAATAGCTTTTGAGTTCCCTTCATGCAATACCACATCAACCACACTGGTAACTCCAAAACCAACTGCAGAAGGAGAAATGATTGAAACATCAGCTTCAATTACTTTTTCGTTTCTGAGTTTGGTTATTCTTCTCTGAATTGCACTTTGACTTAAACTTACCTTATTGCTGAGTTCTTCCGTAGTCAACCTGTTGTTCTGTTGAAGCAACCTTAATAGCTTCTTGTCAAATTCATCCAACTGAAGCATAATTTACCCGTTTGTCAATAAAAATAGAGTAATTAAATTGTTTTGGGGAAAAGGACGCAAAAAATAGTCAGGCGCCTGATAATATTTTTATATGGCTAATCAGAATAAAAATGAAGACGTTACAAACAAATATTCTTCCTTCCAATGGCATCTTTACAACAGACGAAGTCCAAAAGTTCAGAAATGAAACCCCGGGCACCAGAAATGTAATTCACCTGAATAATGCGGGAGCAGGTTTAATGCCGGAAGTGGTTACCAGGGCACAGCTCGATCATATCAGGTTAGAGTCGGAAATAGGTGGTTACGAAGCCGCTGATTTAAAATCAGATACTATCTGTGCCTTTTATGACCAGGCCGCTCTTTTGTTTAATTGCAAGCCATCAAACATTGCATTTACCGCAAGTGCAACGGATTCTTATACAAGGGCATTGTCATCAATTCCCTTTAAAAATGGAGATATCATACTCACTGACAAAGACGATTTTGTGTCTAATCAAATCCAGTTTTTGTCATTACAAAGACGATTGGGTATAGAAATCATTCATATAAACAACGCCCCTGCGGGAGGAGTAGATTTGAATGATTTGGAAGAGAAATTAAAAAAGTATCAACCGAGACTTTTAGCGATTACACATATTCCTACCAATTCCGGTTTAGTGCAGCCTGTAAATGAAATCGCGAAAATATTCAGCAGCTATTCCCAACGATATCATGAGAAGACCTGGTATATTCTTGATGCCTGTCAGTCGGCAGGGCAAATGAAACTGGATGTACAAAGCCTTCACTGCGATTTTTTAAGTTTAACAGGCAGAAAATATTTAAGAGGTCCAAGAGGCACAGGTGCTTTATATATTTCGGATAAAGTACTCAATGCGGGTTTAGAGCCAATGTTTATTGACATGCGGGGAGCTGAATGGACTGAAAAGGGTAAATACAAACAGCAGCCGGATGCCAGAAGGTTTGAAGACTGGGAATTTGCATATTCCACCGTGATAGGGACAAAAACAGCCATCGAATACTGCAGGAACATTGGAGAAGATAAAATTTGGGAACAGGTGAAATTTCTCTCGGGTTTTACCCGTACCGAATTGTCGGCAATGGATGGAGTGAAGATTTTGGATCGTGGGATGGAAAATAGTGGTTCTGTCACTTTTCACATTGCGCGTTCGGGACCGGAATTCATAGTTCAGGAGTTGCTCAAACGTAAAATTAATGTAGTGGCCAGCTATAGAGCTTATGGATTGATCGACTTTGATGAGAAGGGTGTTGAATGGGTAATAAGGGCTTCCCCGCATTACTATAATACGATGCAGGAAATTGGTATTTTTATTGAAGCATTGAAAGAAATAATTAAAATAAAATAAGCATGTTAGAATTAAGACCAGTATGCGAAAATTGTGGTAAGGATCTGCCGAACAACAGCGATGAAGCCATGATTTGCAGTTTTGAATGTACCTTTTGTTCTGACTGCGTTACGGATGTTTTACAAAATGTATGTCCAAATTGCGGCGGCGGTTTTGAAAAAAGACCGACAAGACCTACTCAGTGTAAAACGGTAAATTGTCTGGAAAACTTTCCTGTAACGGGCACAAAAAAATACAGACCGGTGGATTTGGAGAAATTTAAATTACTTAAAGATCATTTTCTGAGTATTGATCCAAGGGAAAGGTAATCATTTCTATAACCGGTAATCTTGAATAAAATGAATTTTCGATATGATAACTGAAGCAAATATTAATAAGAAGTTTGAATTGATTAAGGAATATTGGACGCCTAAAATTATAGCTGAGCTGAATGGACAATACGTTAAGCTGGCCAAAATTAAAGACGAACTGATCTGGCATAATCATCAGGATGAAGATGAAATGTTTATTGTATTTAAAGGAACACTGTTCATGGATTTTATAGACAAAACCACGGAAACCAAAGAAGGGGAAATTTTAATTATTCCCAGAAGAGTAGAGCATAGGCCACGCACGAATGGAGAAGAAGTTTGGATAATGCTAATCGAGCCAAAGGAAATAAAACATACTGGTGACATAGAACACGAAAAAACAGTAAAAAAATTAGAATGGCTTTAGAAAAAACCGTCCCGGTTTCGTCGGATGAGCTCATGGGCACCGGCGCTATAAATGGGGACTGAGCTCAAACATAATAATATTTAATATGCCCGTAAGAAAAGTTTTTTGGGATGATCCTTATCAAACCGAGTTGCAAACTACTATAACTTCTGTGAATGAAAATATCGTAACGCTTTTGGAAACTATTGTTTACGCATTTTCAGGTGGTCAACAATCAGACGATGGAACGATCGATGATTACAAAATTCTCAAGGCACAAAAAAGCGGCAAAGAAATATATTATACAATTGACAATCAGCATAATTTGAAAACCGGCGATACAGTTCTGTTAAAAATAGACTGGGAAAAACGTTACCGGATTATGAAACTTCACTTTGCAGCAGAAGTGATTTTGGAGCTGGTAAACCAAAATTTCAACAGACCGGAGAAAATAGGCGCAAACATTACTTCAGAGAAATCACGAATTGATTTTATTTGGGAAAACAATATTTCAGAAATATTCCCGGTTATAGAACAAAAGGCAAAAGAATTAATCGAAGCCGACAAACCAATTATAAGTGCATTTAGTAACGAGGCTGACGAAATACGCTACTGGAAAATTGAAGGTTTTGGTCAGGTTCCTTGTGGTGGGACACATATAAAAAGAACGAGTGAACTTGGTACATTAAAACTAAAAAGAGAGAGACAAGGTAAAAACAAAGAACGGATAGAAATATATATTCAACCCTGAACAGGTAACGGCCGAAGACATCAGAATCGGATAAATTACCTGCAGATTAAATTTACACGGAAGATCTTGATACCGTTCGGGAAATAACCACGGCCTCTGGTGGGTGGCAGATTACCAATGGATGAGTTCCCTTATATGAATAGTTATTCTTACTTAATTTGGATCCGTATTTGTTCCTTTTCAAAATGCGGACCGGGTAGGTCGTAACACTTCTTTCTTATCTAAACTTTTCTGCACGGCCGGGCATAAACCCGGCCAAATGACGTTCATTTTACAAGAAGGATAACTGGTCCGTGCTCCGCTACGTCCCCTGATAGGTATTTCAACTTCAGTCCGTTAGCTCCCTGAAATCGTTTTGGCAACTTTAATACAAGGTTACAATGGGTATAGTTTAAATCGTCGATTGATGCAAAGGAAAGAGATGCGATATCAGAAAATGCTGTATGAGCGATTTTACGGGTATGCATTAAAAATTGCTTTTCGATATGTAGATCGGTATGATACGGCAAAGGATGTCGTAAACGACGGTTTCGTGAAACTGTTTCGCCAAATGGATAAGTTCAGCTATAAGGGAAAGGTTTTTCCGGAGCAGCTGTTGGTGACTTCGATAAAGCAGATCATCGTCAATGAATCCGTTCATGAGCTGCTCAGAAACAAAGGGAATCCGGAAATGGATGATATTCCTGAACATGTTTGGGAAGAAACGGGCGACAACCAAAAGGCTGACCAGGCTTTTTTATTTAAGCAATTGATCAGTCATTTGAAAAACCTGCCTCTCGTGTACCGGATTGTTTTCAACATGTTTGTAATTGACGGGTTTACCCATTTTTATATCGCAAACGCATTGGGTATTTCTGTTGCGGATTCCCATTCAAATTTATCCTGTGCCAGGGATATAATGAAAAAGATTATTTATAAGGAAGAGCACATGAAGATGGTACTTAAGTAGTTGAAATACACAGTTTATAAAACGAGAACATTTCCAGGAGCTGGCCAAACTGATCCCTGGTTCTAAGCTTTTGATGATTCCAAATTTTAGCCGCGGTGGCCCGCTGCAAGACCCAGTCCATTTTCCTGAAGACGTAATGATGTTGCTTGATGTCGATTAGCAGGAGCATTAGCATCTAACATACTGAAATGAATAGCTTTTGCTTTGCCGGTACCGTCCATCAAGACTGAAAATTTCGAAATCATTAAAATTTTCTGTGTTTTTGTTCTCATGTTTGATTTGTTTAGAATGCAATAACTTCATTGATGTAAGAAGTTATTTTAATCCTTATGAACCGATTTCTTGCATTGTTAATAGGCGTTCATTCAGTCCTGATGGTATCTGGTCAGGATAGGGATTCCCTGCGAAAGATGCTTGCTTTCGCAAATGAAGATACCGGTAAAGTAAAAATTTTAAATGTACTGGGTTACAGTTACGCATGGTCCGATGCAGATACCAGCATCATGTATGCACAACAGGCGATGGATTTGGCAGAAAAGATACATTTTGAACATGGCGTTGTGAGGGCGCAACTAACTATGAGTGCCGCTTTAACAACTATTGGAAATTATTATCGCGCGCTGGATAATGGATTTAAAGCACTCACATATCTTGAAAAAACGAGTGATAAAATTAATACTGCTTTTGCAAATCAATTGATCGCCGGTTGTTACCGGGATATGGGAGACTATTCCAACAGCCTGCAATATTATTACAGGGCTTTAAAATTAGCTGAAAATAACCCTTATGGGACAGCCATGGTATCCGGTTTACTCGGTGCAGTATATCAAAGAAATGATCAGCCCGATTCTGCTATTTTCTTCCTGTCAAAAGGGGTATAAAATATTGGACTCCCAGACATTTGTCAATGTAGAACTTGGAAATAGCTATAGTAAAACAGGTCAGTATGACTCCGCTATGTATTTTTTCAGAAAAGCCATCCCCCTGGCACAGATTAATCATACAGAGATAGATTTGATTGATATTTATTACGGAATGGCCTTCGTACACAATAAAAAAGGAAATACGGATTCAGCCGCCTGGTATGCAAAAAAAGCGCTCACCGAAAAAAGCGGAAAAACATATCCCATCGGATTGCTCCGGGCGGCTACCCTGCTGGCGAATATGTATGAGTTGCAGAATAAAAAGGATAGTGCTTTCAAATATATGAAGACATCCATTGCTCTGAAGGATAGTTTGTTCAACAGGGAAAAAACAACGGCTTTTCAGAATCTTGCATATAAGGAACAGGAAAAGCAGAAAGAAATAGAAGCATCGAAATTGCAATTTCAAAATCAGCTTAAATTGAACGCGGTGCTGGGTATTTTATTCACCGTATTGGCGATAGCAGGCATTTTGTATAGGAATAACCGGCAGAGAAAAAGAGCATTTACGCTTCTTCAAAAACAAAAAGAGCAAACGGATTTGCAAAAAACCAAAGTGGAGCAGACATTGGAAGAACTCAAAGTCAGGCAGACACAACTGATTCATTCTGAAAAAATGGCATCCCTTGGCGAGCTTACTGCCGGCATTGCCCATGAGATTCAGAACCCTTTAAATTTTGTCAATAATTTTTCTGAAGTAAACAAAGAATTATTGGTGGAATTGAATGAGGAAATTGTAAAACGCAATTTTAATGAAGTCACTGTCCTGTCAAGAGACGTAACCGAGAATGAAGAAAAAATTAATTATCATGGCAAACGTGCTGACGCGATTGTAAAAGGCATGCTGCAGCATTCAAAGATGAGCACAGGGCAGAAAGAACCTACTGACATCAATGACCTTGTCGCCGAATATTTGCGCCTTTCTTACTACGGACTCCGGGCTAAGGATAATTCATTGGATATTTTGAGGAAAACAGATTTTGACCGGAGCATTGGCAAAATAAATATAGTTCCACAGGATATTGGAAGAGTACTGCTCAACCTGTATAACAATGCATTCTATGCTCTGTTAGAAAAAATGAGGCAGCATCCGGACAACTTTACACCGGTCATTTCTGTGCGTACAAAAAAAATAGATGATGAGATTGAAATCAGCATAAAAGACAATGGCCATGGTATTCCTCAAAAAGTGATGGACAAGATCTTTCAGCCTTTCTTCACCACGAAGCCGCCTGGTCAGGGAACCGGACTCGGATTGAGCATGAGTTATGAAATCATAAAAGCGCATGGAGGCGAATTGAAAGTTGAATCAAAAGAAGGAGAAGGGGCCGAATTTGTAATACTATTACCCATTGCATAGACGATTCTACAACACGAGTTTAATGATCTGTAAAATCCGGAAGGACTAATTTTATATCAAAATCTCCATGCTGCTCAAACCGGTATTTCCTACAAAATTACATCAGGATGCAGCGGGAGAAGTAAGGGAGTACTTTAAGAATGTCCCGGAGACCGATACGGTATTAGTGGTAAATTCCTGCGCCCGCGGACAGGGGGTGCCTGAGAGCGATCTTGATTTCGCCATACTGATGAGTCCTGAAACGAATGCCGCACAAAGGGATTTTATTCATACAGCCTGGCTGACTTTTTCTGAATCACAACCAGCGATTGTAAAATATAAACAATCGAATCGGTATGCTCACCTGCATTTGGATATCATTGACGGAAATTACAAGCCCGCCATCCTCGAACCGGGTGAACCGGGTGATTCCTTTGAAATTGAAATTGGTAACCAGATCGTTTATTCAGCACCTATGAATGATGCAGGGCCTTATTTTCAGGAACTTCGGCAGAAATGGTTGCCCTACTATGATGAGGCGCTGCGTTCCGACGCGCCTGACTGCTATACGAAGTGCGTGCATATATGATCTGGAACATATTCCCGTACTGATAAAACGGGAATTATATTTTCATGCATTGGACACTTTAAATAAAGCATTTCGGGAATATCTGCAGGCTCTTTTTATTACCCATCGCAGATATCCGATTGCATACAACAAATGGATAAAGGAACAAGTTGTAAACTGGCTCGGAAAACCCGGCCTGTATCAAAAATTTTTACCGGTTCTGACGATCAGTAATATCGAAAGCGATGAAATGAACAGAAAGGCGGAAATGCTTTTTGAATTGCTAGACAATATGGAAAGCTGACCTCTTTCAGTGAAGCCACGCAACTTTTTGTTCACTATGATGCGGCTCACCGAGAATATCACTGTATAAATCAGGCCTTCTGGCTTTTATATATCTGTAACCGCCGGCATTTGTTAATTTGTCCGGTGTGAGTTCAGCCATCGTAAAAGAATTTTTCAGATCCCTGCATTCTGCTATAATGTCTCCGTAAGGATCGATGATCATGGAACGACCGGGTTTTAACTGATCATCATCCATCCCGATCGCATTGGAGAAAACGGCATAGATGGCATTGTCGTATGCCCGTGCCGGCAGCCATTTCATGAGCCATTCTCTTCCTTTCAGTCCGTCAAATTCCCGGTTCAGTATTTCCCGGTTTGCCTCTTTATCTTTCCACAATTCAGGATCAACAAATCCTGCACCGGGTCGGGGTGAGGGTGTGCACATCGTTACATGGGGCATGAAAATGATATTCGCTCCCAGCAGCGCGGTAGCCCGTACATTTTCAATGATATTATTATCATAGCAAATCAGAATGCCACATTTCCATCCGTATAAATCAAAAACGGTATAACGATTGCCCGGAGTCAGATAGGGATTTATGAAGGGATGAAGTTTCCGGTGACTGGCAACAAGACCGTTTTTATCAACGCATACCTGTGCTTTGTATATATTGCCGTCATCACCCCGCTCAAATAATCCGGCCAGTATAACAATATCAAACTCCCGTGCATACTGAACCAGTTTCGCTATGCTCGGGCCATCAGGTATGGGTTCTGCAAGCGATAGCATTTCCTTTCTCGAAAGCCGGCGGGCAAATGTGTATCCCGTGATGGAACATTCATGGAAGGAAATCACATGCGCGCCCTGTCTCGCCGCCTTTCCCGTTAACGCCCTGATCATTGACAAATTATAGGATTTGTCATGGCTTTTATGTTCAAACTGGGCAGTGGCGATTTTTAGATTTTCCATAATTAACTCGAGGTTTTTATCGACTGAACTCACAAAACTATTCACCCGGAAAAAGAAGAAATAGGAAAAAACCGACAATTATGCATTGGTGGAGAGCTGCATAAAATTTACGGCCAACAGGTGGTGGTCAAGTTTATATTGCCAGGGTGTGAGTCCGGTAGTTTTTTTAAAATAATTATTTAAATGCGACTGATCATAATATCCACAGTCATACACGGCATCCGTCATTTTTCTGTCTGACCGGTAATGCTGCAGAAGTTTTAAGAAATGTTGAAATTTGATGATATCGGAAAACTTCTTTGGTCCCGTGCCGATATATTTTTTGTATTTGCGTTCCAGTTGTCTTTCGGTTACGGGTATTTTTTTCAGTAACTCTTCAATCGTAAGAGTGCCCTTGTGCTGGTAAATCAATTGCAAAGATTCTTCGAAAACGGGATCCGTATCTTTTACGCGTACTCCTTTTGTCTGCAGAAATTGTTCAACAGAATGAATGATTTGCGATAGATTATCTGCATTCAAAACCTGGTCTTCCAGAGTCAGCGCCTCCCGACTAAATACGTCGGCTAATGGGATCACACGATCATTTATTTCGCTGGCGATTATATTCAAAAGGTTAAATATTCCATAAGGCTGCAAGACGACTACCAGCATGCCCAAATCTCCGTTTGATCTTAAATCGTTGAAATGGGTTATCTGGCCGTAGATAAAACTCTTTGGCTGGATAATGCCTGTCAGCTGATTACCTCCGTATTGTATCAGTGGATATTTAAAGTGAAAAACAAGACCGGGATTACCGTCAGAAAATAACCGGTAGTTTAAATGTATATCTTCCGTACGTTCCAATACCAGGTAGTGTTTTACAATGTGTGACAGAGATGCCGAAGGAGTCAGTTGCATTTCAGTAGGCCGTTGAATAGGTAAAATTAGAGAAAATGGGTGTTGTTATTCTTTAAATATTTCTAGTAAAATATTTATTTCTCCCAGATCGTTTACTTTTAAAATCTCGATGTTTGATTTATCCTCCAGATTAACGATATAAATACCGCCATGATTGGTTTGAACTTCTTCAACCATGGTGATCGCAAAATCAAAATATATGGATTTTATTGAAGTCCTTACATTGGAGGGTAGTTCTTGTTCCGTGTGGAGAATAAGTGAATATAACCAGCGCCCTTTTTTGTCATAAAAAACTCTGTTTCCAAAACCATTATGGACAAAATATGATTCAAAGCCTTTTTGATCAGAGAACCACATGGCATTTTCGATGTTATTGTAACGGTCCTGAAAATCTTTTATGGCTTTTGAATTAATATTTTTTAATTCCGGAACATACGTGCCCATAAAACTGAGATTTTCCAGGGCGGCTAAATTGCCAATGGATAGCTTAGGGTTTGTTATTTGATTAAAGGCAACCGGGCTGTCAGCAGGCTGTGCGAGCGCAAAGCTGCCGGGCAGTGATAAGGATATGAATCCAAAAGTTAGTTTAAATAGGATCTTTTTCATTTTAGTAAGATTTGAAATGGTTTTTGAATGTTTGATCATTTTGATTTCGTAACGGGAATAAAAATATGCCCATCCTAAAAAAAATACTAACACCGGTGAGTGGTTGGCCGGATAAATATGTATTTGATCGTTTTTGGCATTTGTTTGAAGTAGATCATTAATAAAATATTATAAATCAACTACCCGTATTATCCCGCCAATTACAAGGAAATCCGGCTGACTGTTCAGCCGGAGTTGTCCTGAAGCCTGATTATCATTGCTTAGTTATCCAACGGGAGTTTTCTAACGGTAACAGGAATCATGAATAAAAATTTAATTTTGAATGAGTCCCTTTGAAAAGAATAAACAGGCAATTGAATTATTTAAAACAAATATTTTTCCTTACAGCCCTTCTATTATGGAATGCAGGTTGTTTCACCCAAGCCTTGCAGAGAGATAGCCTGATGCGGATATTGCCCGGGCTTCGCGATAGCGCGAGAGTGGATTGCCTGAATAATTTAAGTTCCTGTTACTCTCTTTTTTATAGTTTTCAAAAGAGTTATGCCAACAGGGACTCCATCAATCGATTTTCCAATCCTGCTTACGAGGAAGCCGTAAAATTGAATTATGCACATGGAATAGCAGAATCGTTATTGAATAAGGCAGCGGCCGAAGATGTTGCTGATCATTTTCCGGACGTAGAAGTATTTTCCCGTAGGGCCATCAGCTGGTACAGGAAAACCCTGAATAAAAAAGGATTGGCAATGGCTTGTGAGCATTTGGGATATGCGCTCTATGGTCAGGGGCTATATACTGAAGCATTAAGGTATCTGGATACTGCCTATGGGTACTATAAAAAGGAAGGCGACACAGTAGGCATGTATTGGTCGATCAGTCGAAGCGCTTTAATTTATCAGGACAATGGCAATGTTGAGAAATTCCTTGAAATGGAAAGGAATTGTCTTGACCTGGCTAAACAAAAAGGAGATGATGCGTTCTGCAGGATTCAGTTGCTCAGGATCGCGGATTTATACAATGAAGTTGACGATAATAGCACTGCTTCGGAATATTACCAGCAAGCGTACAGTAATCTTGATACGATAACCGGTAATAAAATGATTGGCTCCTGCGCGTTTAAATTCGGGGCTGAATTTCAAATCAAACTTAAACATTATGATTCCGCAAAATATTATTACAAATTCATGGATACCTCTGAACCAAGGGCCAGGAGGTTTTATCTTGGCAGTTCAGGCAGACTATTTTATGCCGAGGGCCAATATGAAAAAGCCCTGACGAATTTTCAGAGGGCGCTACAGTATAATCGTGAAGTGAACGACCAAAACCAGATCATGATTTTATTGGATGGAATTGGACGAATATATTTAGCCACCGGACAAATGGATTCTGCTTACAGGTATGCCAATGAAAGTCTGACCATGGCTACGCAAACTGGCATGGCTGAATCAGAGAAAGAAGCGTTTCAGATCATCTCATCATTTTATGAACAACAGCATCAATATGACAGTGCGTTATTTTATTTTAAGAAATACACTTTATTAAAGGAAGGTGCTCTGACAAAAGAATTAAATAAAAAACTAGGCACATATAAGTATGAACAACAATTGGCTGTACTCAATAATGAAAAAGAAATTCAAAAGGTAAAACTGAACAATGAGGTCGTTTTAAAAAAAATACTTATTGGCAGCATTTCTATTCTGCTGGCCCTTGCATTGATCATTTTCAGGAATATTACATTAAAGCGAAAAAATGAATCCAGTCTTCGGGAACTGGCTGAAAATGAATTGCAAATTCAAAAACTGGAGGGCGAAAAAACCATGACAGAAATGGAGCAGCGAACCATTGAACTTGAAATGCAGGCTCTTCGCGCGCAAATGAACCCACATTTTGTTTTTAATTCCCTCAATTCTATACACCGGTTTATATTGGAAAATAACCGGGCGCAGGCTTCTCATTTTCTTACTAAGTTTTCCAGGCTGATTCGTTTGATTTTACTGAATTCACAGACTTCATTCATAACACTGGAAAGTGAATTGGAAGCACTTTCACTGTATCTCGACCTGGAGTCGCTTAGATTTGACTATTACTTTTCTTATAATATTTCAGTTCATCCTGAAATAGATGTTTCTGAGTTAAATATTCCTCCTTTGATCATGCAGCCCTATGTTGAAAATGCGATTTGGCATGGCCTGATGCAGAAGAAAGAGAGAGGCCATCTGGATATTGATATTTTAGAAGAAAATGAATGCCTTTTGATCAGGATCAGCGACAATGGCATTGGCCGGAAAAAAGCGGCGGAGAGGGCCAGCAAATCTGCTACCCTGCATAAATCGTCGGGAATTCGTATTACATCTGAAAGGATTTCCAGGTTAAAAAATTCCTATGTAAAGGGTCCTAAGGTAACCATTAATGATCTTGTATATGATGATGGGAGCGCGGCTGGGACAGAAGTAATCATTAAAATTCCGAAAACTTATGATTAGGGCGATCATTATAGATGATGAATTACATTGCCTGCAAACAATGAACATTTTAATCAACGACTTTTGCCCGGATATAACAGTGATCGACCGTTGTTCGTCAGGGGAAAAAGCTCTTGAGTCCATTGAAAATCTCAAGCCGGATCTGATTTTTCTTGACATTGAGATGCCCTCGATGAACGGCTTTGAACTACTCGAACATTTCGATCAAATCCCATTTTCAGTCATCTTTACAACAAGTTATGATCAATATGCCATCAGGGCCATTCGTTTTAGTGCGCTGGATTATTTATTAAAACCCGTAAATTCCAGAGAGCTTATAGCTGCGGTGCACAAGGTGCGAATACAGAAAAATCCACCGTCAGCTGAACAGTTTCATATGCTGCTTGACCAAATGCAGAACCGGGATAGTTCATTTACTAAAATTGCGGTACCTACCGCGGAAGGATATGAATTAATTCCCACAAATGAACTTGTCAACTTTGAGGCAAGCAATAACTACACCCTGATATACCTGAAAAATAGAACCCGGATTACAGCTTGCCGAACGCTAAAAGAAATGGAAGAACAATTGAACAGTTTCGGAAATTTCATCAGGGTACATCATTCACATATTGTAAACCTTAACGAAGTATCCAAATATATCCGGGGGGAAGGCGGATACCTGGTTATGTCTGATGGGTCAACCATCACCGTTTCCAAAAGTCGTAAAGAAAAACTGTTTAAGAAGTTTCAACCCGGTAAAATTTAGTAAGCTTCTATGCTCCCGCGTTTCTTGCACTGGGTTTATATCCTAAGACCTTTCAAGCCCATCGGAATCGGACTGCGAAATCATTGAAAGCCTGTTAACTATTTTGGCATGGAGTTAGGGGATGATTTAGGTAAGCGGCCAATTTTTTTTAGTTGCGGCGGTTTAGGTATCCCGATGAGCGGGAAATAAAGTGCATAATGATAATCAAATGCAATTACTATGATAGACAGAGTACTTATAGCAAACGGCCTGAATAGAGAGGAGTCGGAAAAATTTAAATCTGATCTGAAACAACGCGACTTAAAAAAGGGGGATTATTTTATTTCTTCAGAACAGGTTAGCAGAAATATAGCTTTTATTGAAAGCGGCTATTTACGAACATTCCATTTAGATGAAAACGGACATGAAATAACGACCGAATTTAATCAACCTGATACATTTTGTGGTTCCTATTATAGTTTTTATACCCATGAACCGTCATTTGAATTCATCGAGGCAATTACCGATTGCGAGCTTCTTTTGCTAAGTTACAATTCCCTGCAAAAATTATATGCTGAAAGTTATTTAGTGAATGTTTTTGGGCGTACTATACTCGAAAAGGCCTGTGTTGAAAGAGATCTGAGATTAAAAAAGATACTGCACCTGAAAGCCACTGAAAAGTATGAATGGTTTTTAGAAAACTATTCAGATGTTTATAAAGTATCAAAACTGGCAGACATTGCTTCCTTCCTGGGTATAAAACCAGAAACATTAAGCCGCGTAAGGCGGAAAATTATTTCTTGACTTTTGTCAACTGCTGCTAAATGAAACCTGTAGACATTCGCATAATAAATACAGGTTATGCAGTTTACAAACACAATTTTTATAGAACAATCACTTCATACCACATTTTCCTTTGTGAGCGATTTCCTAAACCTCCCACGATGGAATTACGCAGTCATTAAATTGGAGCGAACTTCCGAAGGGCCAGTAGGCAACGGCTCTGTATTCAGGCAACAACGCGAGTTCATGGGCAGGATTCTGGAAGACAGCTTTATAATTACCAAGTATGAAGTTGACAGTATAGTAACGATCAAGAGCATTAAAGCGGAATATCCTTTCCAAATAAGCTATCAATTCAAGTCTTTGGATAACGGCACTATAATAACAAACAACTTCGAATTAAATGGCGGTGCATTTGATATTCCTGGCGTTTTATTGAGTCATCGCGTGAAAAAGGCGGTTGCTGAAAACCTCAACAAGTTGAAAGAGCTTGTAGAGGAACTACAACCTGGAGTTCATTTTAAAGGGGAGTAATGCCTACCGAATTCAAAAACAGGAAAGATTATTTCCTGACTTTAATCAGGCGAGCTATCAGCATCTCCCCGGAATTTTACATCATTTATTAAAAATCACAATTTATGTACGCAATTAATCATGCAGCAACTGCTTTAATACTAAAGAAAAGGGAGCCAGCTGCACCGATATGGCCATTACTCATTTCAACTCAGGTGTTGGAGTTGTTATGGGTTCTTTTTAACTATATGGGCATAGAACATTTTTCTATATCGGGGGGTAAATTACATCTTGATTATCTTCCATATTCCCATTCCATTTTTTCGTCTGTATTAATTTCAATTGTTTCCTATGCAATTATCAGATGGAGATTCAGAAATAGAAAATTGGCTCTTTTATTTGCCATTGGTGTGTTATCACACGTAGTACTCGATGTCATATTCCATGAAAAGGACATTTTATTATCACCATTTTCCAGCGGGCCTGTATGGGGTTTTGGAATAATTGATTTTCCTGTTTTGAATTTTATACTTGAATTTGTCTATGGAGTTTTTTGCTGGTGGTATTTTAAGGGTAGTAAGCGTCTATTGACAGTGATCATGGTATTTAATATCCTTGATTTGCCAGTGATGCTAGCCTCGGGGAAAGCTTTGGATATATTTGTCAAACTTCCATTCTTATTACCAACATTTATTCTCTTACAAATTACACTTACCTGGTACTTTGTGGCAAAATATAGTGGAGATAGTGCGAAGCTTTTAATGAGGGCAAAAATGGGATAGCCTGATTCAAGTTCATTTTAAGAAAAATACCCTTCGGTAAACACTTGCTACCGCAGATCTTCTTATAACGACCAGTCGGCGACCCCATCACCCGCTATCCAAATAGAAAGCTAAATTCGTTTTTTGTATTTTGTCCGGATTAATCAGCCAGACATCGAAAAACAAAATGAAGATTTTTAACCAACTTTTTAGCCAATGAAATTAGCGATTATCGGAGACTACAATAGTCAATACAATCCCCATAAAGCGACTAATGAAGCGATCGCCCATTCTGTAAGAAATTTTGAAATTCCACTTCAATGCGATTGGATTTCTACAGCAGACATTGAAACAGATTTCGGAAAAATCATTTCGACCTATCACGGCTATTGGATAGCACCCGGCAGTCCCTACAAAAGTATGTCGGGCGCATTGAAAATTATTCAGTATGCAAGGGAAAAGAAGATTCCAACCCTGGGGACCTGTGGCGGATTCCAACATATGGTGATTGAATTTGCAAGAAACGTGATGGGCATTGCCGATGCCGAACACGCTGAATACGATCCGTATGCTTCCAATCTGGTTGTAAATCCATTAAGTTGTTCACTGGTTGGAGAAACCCTTGAAGTGGAATTAACAGAGCCGTCTTCCCGAACATCTGAAATTTTTGGAGAAAAGAAAATTCTGGAAAAGTATTACTGCAATTTTGGGCTCAATCCCCTGTATCAAAATCAACTTCATCACAAAGGCTTCAAAATAGTTGGCACGGACAAATTTAAGGAAGCAAGGATTTTGGAACTGGAAAATCATCCGTTTTTTATTGCAACGCTTTTTGTTCCGCAGGACAATTCAACAATAGAATCACCACACAAACTGGTGACCGGTTTTTTAAAGTCAATAATCAGGCGCTCAGGTTTACTTAGTCAAAACCATCTTCTTGGATCTATTAAATTCCCATCAACGTACAGGGAAAGAATAAGTGCCGCAGTAACTGAGCAGTCTGTATTGAAATTTGTCCATTGCCCGTCGCTGTCATCGGAACAGATTTAATATTCCTGCCATTGATATCTGTAACCATGATGGTTGCGTTGCCCGAGGATTGCGGGATAAATAACTGATTGTGTGGATTGATTAAACGGATTGGGTGCATTCTGGAATAATTTTGCTGAATTTAATGATACGGCAGATGAATTTCTCAGGCCCAAAGACTGTTCAATCTTGTCAGGCGGTCATTCATCTGAGCAACAACCGCGGTTAGGGAATCCTGCAATTGAGCTACAATGGCCGCTTCAGGGAATGCATATCCTGCCGCTGAGTTCCTGTAGAGCACTGACTAAAGGCACAACGAAATTCCCCAGAGCGCAGACCATGGAAATGATTTTGAATCGTCTTTAGGTTTGTCGACACCACTAAAATTATATCCCAGTTTTTGCGCCGTTTTTTCGACATCCTGCGCAATAAAACCGTAGGATCATACTGGAACTTTCACTGATGTATTTTGTCCGTGGAATTCTTAGCATCCGGTTCATTTATTTCTCCCAGTCTGCTTGAAGATCGCTTTTTATCGCAGAAAATGTCCGGGAGCATAATTCTGAGCATAGAAATGCAGGAATCCTCGCCCAGTCAATGTTGGAAGATCTTAAAAAAGATACAGCATCATTGCACGAGGGCATTCTTATCAGTGACATGAAATTAAAATCCATTGATATTCTAATATCCATTATGCATACACCTCATGCTGAATGGAACGATACCATTTTTTATAATAATATTAGTCCTTTGTTCATTGCAGTTCCATTCAATACAACTGATGGCACGTATGATCAAATGAAAACCTCCGGCACACTTCGTTATTTTAACCAATCCCATGTCAATTTAATGAATGCTTATGCCGTTCAGTTCAAGAAAACAGCTCTCAGGGATGAAGCCGAAGACAAGGGAACATGGCTTCTTGCTCCTTTTATTTTCGACAACATTAATTTAGAGGTACTGTATGAGATTCGGTTTAAAAAACCTATTACGCACGAGATGTATATCAAATTCACAGACAAAGCGGTACGGATAAATTTATAAACGTCCGGATAATGAGAATTGTATTAAATCGTTTTTACAGGGGGAACCTGGCTGTATCCAGCTGTTCTTATGGGAGAATCAGAGTAACAAATCCGGGAGGAGTATTATTAAAAATAATTATTGCCTGATAAAAATAAACAATCCGTTTCGAAATAAAAACGCCGGGCTTTTCATTAGATCGCCCCGAATTGTTATTTCACTGTTAATGCAATCAAGCCTGGATTCTACAACATATTGGCGCACGCGCAGGCGTATCGATCCATTTATCGACAGGAGAAAATTGCCCACTAGCCATCAGGTGAGTTTCTTTAACTCAAAGACCGCGGATTATTGAACCAACACGAACAAATTGTTATTGCCAACGACTGAGCTGCTTCGTAATACAGAATAAGGCATTAAGAAATGTCCATGATAGCCCCAGGGTGTGCCCCATGAGTTTTGTACGATGAAATAACCGCCGCCGGTAGCACTGGTCGAAGCAGTTCCGTCATCGAAATAGCCGACCAGGGGAACAGCATGTCCACCCAATGCGCTCAACCCTTTGGTGATACTGCCATTGGTCAACGGATTGTATATATAACTGGTCGTACTCAGGCCTTCAAATACCGTATAGGAAGAATTATCATAGACGGTGAAGCCCATTAATATTGGCTTGTTGTTCAGGATGGCATACTTGCAATTGTTGACTTCGTTCACATCACCTGTACCGGCAATATAATAGTAACCGGCAGTGGTTGATCCGGATGAAGTGGTAGAACCGCCTTCTTTGGCAATGATGAAATTAACTGCATTACTGATGGCACTTGAACTGGGGGCCGTTCTATATTGTTTGGAAGAAGGGCCGGCTATATTGTATCCCTGAGAATTAATTGTAACTCGGGTAGGGATAAAGATTTTCTGTGCTTTCACCGTAGGGGCTGATGGAGCTGCCGCCTCCGGAATTGCTGGTCAAACCCTGCAATGCCTGCCCAATATTCACCATATTGGCTCCCGGATCGGATGAAATGGATCTGCGTTCAATTTTAACCCGTTCTACATAATATAAGAAGAGCGGAGCCAGTGCGCCACTGGTGCCGAAATAGCTGGTTGGGCTGCTGAATTTATAACTGTTTACGGCTGCAATAGCGCTCGACGTTGAATTGATGACAGGTTGTGCAGCGACCGCTCCGCCTTTTGCATAATACTTCAGTATTTCATTTGCTTCAGTACCGCAGAAACCGGTGCAGGAGCCAATCTGGCCCTGGTCTCTGATGGCCGGAGTGGTCATCAGGTAACTGGAAGGTAATGTGCCTGAATAACTCAATCCGTTTGTTATTTTACCGCCGTTCAACAACTCAGGTGTAAATAGCGGAACAGTCTTCATTTCTTCATCCGAAACCGGGAACAAACCATATACGTGGGGTTGGATCGAGCCGGAGTTGTCAGATGCTGAATTTCCGTTTAGGCTGGTCTTAGAGCAGCTAAACAATAGACACAGACCTGCGAGGGGCAGGAAAATATGCGCTTTTAAAATACTTGTTTTTCTCATGTGTAATGTTTTGGCGAAGGTTAAGAAAGCGGCTACGACCAGAAGAAAATCAAATTACAAAAAAGCGCTGAAAATTCCACGTTTTTTTTTCAGGGCACGGGCTATTGAATATTTTTCCATAATTTACTATTTGTGTGAAAGGCCCGATGACAATGAAAGGACTACTTTTCCTTGATCGCTTAGTGAGGATACCCTGAAAAAACTGATCGTTTCCGCGTAACCTCCTAAATCTCTATTAATGCGATTCAGCTTCCTCCGCATTCTGTCAGCAATTTTTGTTTTGAATACATTTTGCCCCCTCGGAACGATCGGGCAAAGCCTGGCAGAAAAAGGTCTTCCATTTATCAGGAATTACCAGGCCAGGGATTACAACGGTAATCCCCAGAATTGGTGTATCATCGAAGACAGCAGCGGCTTAGTGTATTTTGGGAACCAGGGTTATCTGTTGCAATATGATGGGGTAAAATGGAAAAAGATATTTTTCCCGGGTGCGATTGCCGTTGCCATCCGGTCCCTGGATAAGGATAAAAACGGCCAAATATATTATGGATCGACGGGCGATTTCGGATACCTCGCGAAGGATAGTCTTGGGCAGACTCAGCAATATTCCCTGAAAAAATATCTTCCGGATTCTGTAAAGAATTTTTTTGATGTCTGGACAACCTATGCAACGGACAAAGGGATTTATTTTCAGTCGAGAGAACGCATATTCCGGGTTCCCAAAGACAAGGCAGGCAATTTCCAGGAGAAAGATATAAAGAGTTGGGAGCCGACTACCAAATTCATGTATGCATTCTTTCTGGATGGTGTATACTATGTTCACCAGCGGGGACTCGGACTTTTTAAAATGATCAACGACTCACTGGAATTGATACCAGGCAGTGAATTTCTGGGCAAGGAGCGCATGCAGGTGATGTTACCCTTTACTCCGCCTGAGGGAAACAATGGTAACAAAGGAGATAAGCAATACCTCGTTGGCCTGTTCTATACCGGATTATATGTCTACGACGGAAAATCATTCAGACCCTTTAAAACGGAAGCCGATCCGGTTATTAAAAATGCAACACTGTACAAAGGGATTGCTTTAAAAGATGGATCTTTTGCGCTCTCCACAACCGGCAAGGGAGTGGTGATAATTGATGGTATGGGTAAGATACTCAAGGTGATCAATCGCGATGTGGGACTCCAGGATGAGTCAGTGTACGGAATGTATTTTGATCGAAAAGGATCTTTATGGCTGGCACTGGATAATGGGATCTCAAGGATCGAAATATCTTCCCCGCTGACCACATTTGGTATTCAATCGGGTATCAATACAGCAACACTTTCCATAAAACGTTTCGAGGGTACTTTATATCTGGGAACTACCAATGGTCTTTTACGGCTCAATCAGTCCAATGGGAAATTTGAGGAAGTCCCGGGAATTCCGCTGACACAGATATTTACCATGGTAGTGAATGACAATAAGCTGCTGGTACCCAACGACGGCCTTTTTTATGTGAAAGATAAAAAAACGAATCTTATCCGGGCTTCGGCCAGCGGAGATTTGCAAATGTCCGGAATAAAGGTACTGACCAGCCATCCCGATATTCTGCTTGGAGGTGCCACGTTTGGATTGGCCGTTTTTACAAAGGGCAAAAAGGTTGCGGGTAAACCTGACAGTTCCCAACACTGGATTTACAGGGGAAATATACCGGGCATTGAGGAAGGTATTTGGACTTTTACAGAAGATTCCATTGGCCGGATATGGGTTGGCACGCAAAATTCGACGGTATTCCGCCTAACCCTGGCATTTGATGATCAGGGAGAACCGGATCTGAAAAAGACGGTGGTTCAAAAATTTACGATTGCAGATGGATTGGGTACCGGCGGCGGACCCGTCTATATGGTCAAAGGGAAATCTTATTTTATAGCTGATTCAGCTCTTTACAGTTTTGATGAGACAAATAAACGTTTCAGAGTGGATACGACCTTCGGTAGTTTTCCAAACGCCGGCGGTAAGGATGAAAGTTATATGGTTGAAGATCAATCCGGACGCGTATGGATAAGAATGGGAAAGGAAATATTGGTAGCCGTACCGGAGGCAAACGGAAAGTATTCCATAGATAAAACGCCATTCCTGCCCATTGCGGGCGGGACTATCTCCCAGTTCTATCCCGAAGCCAATGGAATCATCTGGGTTTGTACTACGGATGGTCTGGTGAGATTCGATGAAAATCTTAAAAAGAATTATGGAGAGTCATATAAAACATTATTGCGTCATATCACAGCGGGTCAGGAGACATTAAATCTTTCGCTTTCGGACAACGCAGGAGATGGTGTAAATATTCCATATAAAAACAATACGCTTCGTTTCGAATATGCGGCTCCGTTTTTTGAACAGGAAGAAAAAACAAAATATGAAACCTGGCTGGAGGGATTTGACACCGGGTGGTCAGGCTGGGATAATAATTCATATAAAGAGTATACAAACCTGCCCGCCGGTAATTATGTTTTTCATGTCAGGGCCAAAAACATTTACGGGAAAATAAGCGAAGAAGCGAATTATTATTATACTGTCAGCCCGCCCTGGTCGGCAACCTGGTGGGCCTATTTGCTTTATGTTCTGGGTGCCATATCCCTGATCTATCTGATTACCCGGTATCGGACGGCAAAACTTCACAGAGAAAGGGCAGAACTGGAGAAGAAAGTGCTCGAACGTACACACGAGGTTCAGGTACAGGCGGAAGAACTGACTACGGTAAATCAGATCAGCCAGGCATTGGCATCACAACTGAATCTGGACGATCTGATCAAATTGGTTGGAGAGGAAATGCGCCAGGTATTTAAAGCAGAAATCGTTTACCTGGCGATGCTGGACAAAAAGACCAACATGATCCATTTTCCTTACCAGTATGGTGAAGTACTGCCTCCCATAAAACTGGGACAGGGACTTGCTTCTAATATCATCAATAACAGAAAACCGCTGCTGATTAATGAGGATTTTAAGAAACAAATAAAACAACTCGGGATCAGCCCGCTGGGAATTCCTCCTTCTTCCTACCTGGGCGTTCCCATTCCCATCGACGATGAGATCATCGGTGTGCTGAGTGTTCAAAGCACGGTAAAAGAAGATTATTTTGATGAGAAAGACCAGCGTTTATTGTCAACGATCGCTGCCAATGTGGGTGTGGCATTAAAAAAAGCAAGACTGTTTGAAGAAGTCAAATCAGCGAAACTCGAAGCTGAGGAAGCCAGCAAAAATGCGGAACGTGCCAATGAAGCCAAGAGCGCATTTCTTTCCACGGTCAGCCATGAGTTGAGAACGCCGCTTACCTCTGTGCTTGGCTTTGCCAAGATCATCAAAAAAAGACTGGAAGAAAGAATATTTCCCGATACAAATAAAACCAATCCGAGAACCGAAAAAGCGATGACCCAGGTTTCTGAAAATCTGGAAGTGGTTATTTCGGAAGGCGAACGTCTGACACACCTCATCAATGATGTGTTGGACCTGGCAAAAATAGAAGCGGGTAAAATGGAATGGCATATGGGGATCATTTCAATTCCCGAAATCGTTGACCGGGCGATTGCAGCTACCTCTTCTTTATTCTACAATAAAAATATTGTGTTGAAGAAATTCATGGACACGGGGCTGCCGGAGATTTCCGGTGATGCGGATAAGATCATCCAGGTGGTTGTGAACCTCATTTCAAATGCGGTAAAATTTACTAACGAGGGTGAAATCGTTTGTCGTGTGGTTCATCAGGGAGACGAGATCATCACGAGCATAAAAGATTCAGGCATCGGCATTGCGAAGCAGGATCATGAAGCTGTTTTTGAACAATTTAAACAGGTAGGCGGCGATACGCTGACGGACAAACCGAAGGGCACCGGATTGGGTCTTCCCATTTGCCGGGAGATCATCGAACATCATGGCGGGCGGATCTGGCTGGAAAGCGAGCAGGGGAAGGGCAGTACATTTTTCTTTGCTTTGCCGGTGAATGAAAAGGGCACCGTTAATAAAACCATTCACCTCGACGACCTGGTGAAGCAACTGAAAGATCATGTGGCCCAATCCGGTTTCAGACTGAAGGATGGAAGTGCAACCATACTGATTGTGGATGATGATGATTCCATCCGCTCCCTGCTCCGGCAGGAATTAACGGATGGAGGTTATTTGATTGAAGAGGCAAAGAATGGAAAAGAAGCACTGGAGAGTATCCGCAATCATCAGCCTGATCTGATCATACTGGATGTTATGATGCCTGAAATGAATGGATTCGAAGTGGCTTCTATCCTGAAAAATGATCCGAAAACACTGGATATTCCGATTATCATTTTGTCCGTTGTGCAGGACAAGGCCAGGGGATACCGGATCGGCGTGGACCGTTATCTCACAAAACCCATTGATACCAATCAGCTATTTACTGAAGTAGGTGTTCTGCTGGAACAGGGTAAATCCAGGAAAAAAGTGATGATCGTTGATGAAGACCAGGCGGCTGTAAAAACACTGACAGATGTATTGCAGACAAGGGGATACCAGGTGTTTGAATCCGACTGGCATGTACTGGCAGAAAAAGCCATTGCAACACAACCGGATATGATCATCCTCAATTCTGTATTCTCAGGCAGGCAGGAGATTGTCCAGACACTTCGTTTTGAAAAGGGCCTTGAAAATGTTTTGTTTCTGATTTACGAGTAAAAGAGAATATAATGAGTTTGAAACTATTGATAGTTGATGATGAATCGCATATCCGCAGCCTGATCGAGCAGACCCTGGAGGAACTGGAAGATGACGGCGTCGATTTTTTTACCGCGGAAAATGGGGAACAGGCACTGGAAATAATAAAAGCCGAAAATCCGCAGTTGGTTTTCCTGGACGTGATGATGCCAAAAATGAATGGCATGGAAGTTTGCCGGCGTGTGAAAAAGGAACTTAATATGGAGGATGTTTACATCGTTTTACTAACCGCAAAAGGCCAGGAGCTTGACCGTATAAAAGGGCAGGAAGTAGGCGCTGATGTTTATATTACCAAGCCATTCAGCCCTGACGTACTATTAAAAAAGGCGAGGGAAGTGCTGGGTATCACTGCGGGATAAAATTATCCGAATCAACTTACGTCATGCCTCTTTCAGGCCATTACCATCGTTGCTGAATAATCACTATTAAAAGCTTAAACACTCCACATAATTCTCCACAGTATCCAATATTTTATCTCCTCGCCCGTTTGAAGTCATAACTATGAAAACGCCGAAGAGCCCGATATCACGCTGATATTTGGAGCGTATTCCCATGTAAAATGTCCTTTCTGAATCGGGAATGAACTTTCTAATATATTCGGGCAAAATAAATCTTTTGGCCCGCCCCGTACCCTAATGATCAATGCCATATACGGGCTGGATTAGAATTTCCAGTTTCCGGCTCGCCCACTATGAAACGGCAAAATAGTGCAAAGGCCTGTGTTCAAAAAAGATCAAGTACACATCGAGAACAAAATCAAGACCTGTGAAAAAGATTATTTGTGTAGCCCTGCTCCTGATTAGTATGTATGCAAAAGCAGGCTCCTGTTCTGCCAACGGAACCGGAAGCTGGGAAGCAGCTGTTACCTGGAGCTGCGGACATGCTCCCGGTGCAGGCGATAATGTGACGATTGGCACCGGAATTACAGTTACCGTGAATGCCACTAACGCGGCCAAAATTGGTAACCTCAATATTTCCGGAACACTGGATTTCACGAATGGTTCAAAAATAAATCTGGCAGCGACTTCTGTGGTGAATATTTTTTCGGGAGGAACTATCGGCGGGGGCAATGCCGGGGCCAAACTTGTTTTTCCTACCTCTTCGTATTCAGGCCCATTTACCACAACCGGTCCGTTCTATTTTAGTAACGGTAGCTCAGGTGTCGGTTTATTGCCATTGACGTTGGTTTCTTTTTATAGTTCACAGCAAAATCAGGATGTTATTCTTTACTGGATAACAGAAAATGAAGACAATATAAATTCCTTCGAGATCGAAACGAGCAGGAGCGGGAATTCTGACTGGCTGCCTTTAGATATTATACCTTCAATGGCAGCCGATGGCGGCGGTTATTCATATAGTTTCAACGATCACACTACAATGAACGGAGACCGGTATTATCGCTTAAAAATCGTGGACAGGGACGGGAAATACGCTTACAGTAAAGTGTTGTTTATTACTTCCGGTCAAACAGGGACAATCGCCGTATCGCCTACATTAGTATATAGTTCAATGAATGTCACTTTGCCGGTATCAGGCCCGACTCTGGTTTCCATTTACAATACCTACGGCCAGTTAGTTAAAACTTTAACCACCGGAAGTGAAGTATTCAACATTGATGCTTCCATGCTGACCAGGGGTGAATATTTTTTAAAAGTTTTTCAGGGAAAGAATTCCTATGTCACAAAATTTCTAAAGCAATAATCCCTTCACTTTTCGTTACTCATTCATTTCTCAAAGCGCTAACCGGGTTACCGATAGCCGCTTTAACAGATTGCCATGCCATGGTTAGCAGGGCGATGGCCAGTGAGATCATTCCTGCTTCAACAAATACCAGCGGACCAATCGTGATTCGGTATGCAAAACCCTGCAGCCATTGATTCATCGCCCACAAACAAAGAGGGGTTGCAATCACAATGGATATCAGTATGAGTTTTATGAAATCTTTTGACAGGAGCAGCACGATTCCGCTGATCGACGAACCCAGCACTTTTCGAACGCCTATTTCTTTTACGCGTTGCTGCGCCATGAAAGTTGATAAACCAAATAAGCCGAGACAGGCAATAAAAATCGCCAGGTAGGAAAAGAAAGTGAAGAGCTGTCCAAAATGTTGGTCCGCTTCATATTGCGCGCTGAAGGATTCATCCAGAAAATGATACATAAACGGACGTTGCGGCGCCACCCTGTCCCAGGTTTTTCTGAGGCGTGTCAGGGTTGCCTGCACGTCATTGCCTTTGATGGAAACGGCTATCCGGTTCAGATCATAAGGATATCCATAACGTAGCGTCAGTGGTTCCACGGCCTGGTGCAGCGAGCGGAAGTTGAAATCTTTGACTACACCAATAATGGTTCCTTTTCTTCCCCACTGGTCGAATTTTTTGCCAACCGCATCTGCGGGATTATTGTATCCATACAATTTCGCGCAGGCCTCATTGATGACCATGGATTGCGCACTGTCCGATACATAGGCGCGCGAATAATTTCTGCCGGCCACTAAGGGAATATGAAAAACGGGAATGAAGTCGAAATCAATTTCATAAATGAAAGGTCCCTGTTGTTGCATTTGTCCGTCGGGTCCCTCTATCTCCGTGCCGGCATTGGGCAAAAACTCGCCGGGCACTGCGCGGGAAGCAGCTACGGATACAACGCCGGGCTGATCAGCGAGTGATTTTTTAATGGATTCAATATTGCCCTGCACTTTTCCATCACCTTCGAAATTCACGATCACAATTTGGTCTTTCTGAAATCCAAGATCATGACGATTCAAAAATTTCAACTGACTGTAAACAATGATGGTTCCGGAAATCAATGCAATGGATAATGTAAACTGAAAAACAACCAACGCTTTACGAAGGGATATGCCTTCGCGCGAAGGGTTGAATTTTCCTTTCAACACCGTGATGGCTTTGAATCCTGAGAGAAACGATGCGGGATATATCCCGGCCAGGATTCCGACGACAACAGCAAAGGCCAGCATGTAGATCCACATCATGGGAGTAAAGAAATGGGAATGCGAAAGATCCTTACCGGATAATGTTCCGATCAATGAAATGCCGGGACGCGCCAGGGTGAGGGCAATCGCCGCAGCAGCAAGGGACATCAGGATGGATTCAATAAGAAATTGCCACATCAGGCTTCGGGGCCTTACACCCAACACTTTCCTTATGCCTACTTCTTTTGCTCTTTCCAGGGAGCGGGCAGTGGACAGGTTCATAAAATTGATACAGGCGATCAGCATGATGAAAAGGGCAATACAGGAAAACAAAATCACATTCAGCCGGCTTCCGGTTGGCCCCGGTTGCCTGATCGCTGCTGAATGCAGGTAGGCATCAGTCATTTTTTCAAAATAGATCGCATAACCCTTGTCGTTTGGATTATGCTTTTTTACAAAAGCTGCCATTTGCGCCTGCATTGCCTCAATATTCGTATTGGGCTTGAGCAACAGGTAGGTGTAGAAATCCACATAACCCCACTCATCAAAGATGTCCGATCTGTATTTTCTTTCAGTGGACATAGAGATCAGTCCGTTGAAATTGATTTGGGAATTCGGCGGAACATCTTCCATCACACCGGTGATCAGGTAATTGTCGAAGTTGTCTATGCGAAGCGATTGACCAACGGGATTGGCATTGCCAAAGAATTTTTCCGAAACGGTTTTGGTAAGAACGATACTGTTAGGCGCTATTAATGCGGTTTGAGGATTTCCATAAATCATTTTCCAGCTGAACACCGAAAATGCGGTTGAATCCATGAAGACCAGATTATCCTGTTGAAATCTTTTTTCACCGTGTTGGAGCAGCAGACTGGAAGGACTCATGAACCGCACCATTTTTTCAATTTGCGGAAAATCGGCCTGGAGAGCAGGACCCACCGGCGCATTACCCCAAACCCAAAACTCTTCAGGTGTCGGAGCGCCGGGATTTACTCCTTCCTTAACAGAACGGAAGGATTGCAGAACCCGGTATATACGATCTTTTTTGGTATGGTATTGATCGTAAGAAAGTTCGTTTTTTATATATAAGGTAATAAGCAGGCAACAGGTCATGCCGATGGCTAGTCCTGCGATATTGATAAAACTGTAAAATTTCCGTTTTACCAGGTTGCGCCAGGCGATCTGAAAAAAGTGATGGATCATACTTGTTGGGTGGTGCCTGAAAAGAAACAAAAGCCATGCCGTTCGGATTTTGTGCTTAAATGAATAAAAGCGGTTCGTTTACATGTTCAAAACCGGACAATAGCTATACGTTTATGGTACAAAGTGACTGCCCGAATTTCCTGATTACTATTTAAAATGTTATTAGCGCCAATCTAATTTTAACTTTGGATATGCTTGAGGACAAAAAATTAAAGGCTTTTGTACCAACTACTAACGCTGATAAGGCCAGAGCGTTTTACGAAGATACTTTGGGATTAACCCTGTTATCGCAAGACGACTATGCCTTAGAGTTTGATGCGAATGGAACATTATTGAGAGTAACTTTCGTGAGAGAATTGGTCCCCCAAAGTTTTACTATACTTGGCTGGAATGTACCTGATATATACGAAATGATCAGATCGCTGAATAAAAAGGGGATTGAATGTAATAAATATGACTTTCTTAAACAGGACAATGATGGCGTGTGGATATCTCCGGGAGGTTCTAAGGTCGCCTGGTTTAACGACCCTGATGGCAATGTGCTTTCACTTACTGAATAGGAACTAATCCGTTGGTTGTTCTTCCTTTAAACCTTTTATAACTACATTACCGGTCCCATTTTTATCGCAGGGATATCCAAATTCTTTTTTTACTGCATTTGTATTATTGATCGTTGCATAGAATTCATCAAGAAACTTTATAGTAGACTTTACATATTTCTCATCCAGCAAAGGGCAACTGGTAAAAATGGAATAGATATCTTTTTTTCGACTATTAAACAACTCGATTGCTTTATCAAATATTTTCATATCCTGAATACAATATCCACGATATCGCCTTTCGCGAACAGACGTCATAATAAGCTCCTCGGCTGGTATTGCATAGGGCGAATTTACGATCCCGGACATATCGAAATCGTACGGAACAGTAATGGGAACTGAATTCGAATCTTCTGAAATAAGTCTGATGTTTTGCAGGTATTGTACGGACCAATCAGTGTTGCCAATCATATATTCAAACACTGCCATGGTCAAAAAAGTACTGGTGTCAGTTTGTTCAGGCCTTAGTTTTCTTTTGACCGCAATAGATCTGTTTCTTTCAGCCAGGTCTTTTACTTCTTCCAGCAACATTCCATAAAAAGGAGCAGTTCCTTTTTTACTTTTACTATCGTCCAATTTTACTTTCACGAGCCTTGCCTTGAAACTATTTGGAGTAATCAGGTTATACACCTTATATACCAGCCATTCATAAACAACATATTGTTCGCCCTTACAAGGCATCCCTAATTTTAATTTACTATCCTCTTTAAAAATAGATGACTTCAATGTGTCCCCTGCCGGAAAATGCAGGAAAATGGGTGGATAGTAACAATGTTCCCTAAGCTTTCTGTAATGACCTCTTGTTTGTGCCTCAATAGGCATTGAGACCACCATGCTGTCCTCCCTTTTATATGTAAGCTGAAAATGATGCTTGCCGGAATGAAAGGACCTGTCATCCAATAATTCATGAACATTGCCGGTTAATGTAATTTCCAGAAAATTGTCCGAGTCAAACAGACCCGTTTCATGAGATGCTTTGCGCACCGGACCTGAAACTGAATCTTTGACTTCCTGCGTGTTGCCTTTTAAAGGGAAGAATAAAAAACACAATGCCGAAACCATGCAAAGGCAAAAATTATTTTTCATGATGGTTGATTTAGAGAATACCATTACGATTGACAGGTATTTACAACGCTGTGTTGATTCCTATTTTTCTGGCAGCCGCAAAAAACAGGGCGGCAGATGCAACATTCACTAATAATATAATGGACAGGGCCCATCGCAGGGATTCTATACCCATGGACGGTTGAAGTAAATCGCTGATGATGCCAACCACCAATGGACCGAATCCTAAACCAAAGAGGTTTAACATAAAAAATACAATGGCAGAACTCAGTGCGCGCATGGACGCGGGAACCAGGCTATGGGCGACAGCAATAAAGGGTCCCAGATACATGCTCTGCAGAAATGCACTAACACCCAGGCAGAACAGGGTGAGATAGTTATTCTGAAAAAAAAGAGCACCGGCTGTAAACAAAATGGAAATGAGAATCGAATAAGCCGGCACTTTCAGATGATATCGTTTATCTCTTTTTCCAAGACGATCGGTCAGTAATTTGCGAACATACGTTCCGATTGCACCGCTGACACCAAAGATCAAACCAAGTGAAACACCGATGTGTATACTATTCATTCCATGAAGTCTCGACAGGAACGAGGGTGCCCAATTCAATAAGGCAAAAATGCAAAATATATGCAGGGCGATGGCTATTGCCAGGTACAGGAAAATGCTATTAGAAAACAATAATTTCAACGCGGTTTGTAAGGAGTATGTTTTACCTGAAGTCGACTCCCTCACATCGGTTGCTCCCTTTTCCGGCTCTTTCACCGTAAAATAAAACAGCAACGAAAAAATGATACCCGGTACACCCATCACAAGAAATGCTGTCCGCCATCCGAAATGCTGGTTCAAATATCCGCCCATTAAGAAAGCAATCAGGATGCCGATATAAAGTCCTATGGAATAAATCGAAAGTGCGTTAGATCTTTTTTCCAGAGGGAAATAATCTGAAATCATGGCATGAGCCGCCGGACTTTCACCTGCCTGCCCAACACCCACGCCCATGCGGGCCAGTAACAATTGGATGAAATTTCCGGCATATCCGGAAATCGCCGTCATGATACTCCATAATCCCAGCGAGCCGGCCACGATATTTCTCCGGTTCCCCTGATCTGCATACCGCGCGATCGGTATGCCCAACACAACATAAAATATGGCAAATATGAAACCGGAGAGCAGACCCAGTTCGGTATCGGACAGCTGCCATTCATTTTTTATCGATTCCTGGAGAATGACAAGGATTTGCCTGTCTGCAAAGTTGAACGCATAGATCAGGGTTAACATAACCAGAACATAGTTCAGGTATCGGTTACTGACCCGCGTATAACGATTGGTAGGTTTGACTGGCATGAATAAAAGAATAAGAGGCAATCGCCACACCAATTTATTGCTTATTCTTCTAAAACCCGCCAATTGGATTCAATAATACAGGATGAGATGGTATGATCACCCGATTTGCATGAGCAATAATCACGCTGAGTTTTATAAATAAATGATTTTGACTATCCTGGCTAATAAGTTTATCTTAATATACAATTGGTAGTGCAAATGGGACGCATTATTCCATTTGACAGTGACTATGAATGAAATTGGTCGGCGTTTAATCTAACCTGCCACCGGATGAAAGGATTACTCTTCACGCTGGTCATCTTGCTAAATTTCACTTTTGGTTATTCCCAATTACGCAATTATCAATTTGGCAAATGAAAATTTAGCGGACAGCCTGCTCAGACAAATACAACATGCCCACAACGACACTTCTAAAGTAAATTTATTGAATTCCCTGGGTGACTATTATGCGTTTAGCCGACATGATAGTTCAGATTTTCTATTTTAGTCAAAGCATTGAACTGGCTGACAAAATTAATTATTTATATGGCAGCTATTCAGGCTACTCAAAGACTTGCGTTTGCGCTGAATACGGCAAGCGATTACGGTAAGGCGCTTGATATGGCTTTGAAAAGTCTGAAGATTGCAGAGAAACTTAAGAACCACCGGGAAGAGAACATGGCGGCAAGCTATGATGTCATGGGTGTGATAAACCGAAGAATGAATAATGACAGTACCGCCATGGATCAGGAACACCTGGCTTTACAATTATATAGTGAATCGCACATCGCCAGAGAAAAGATATATTATGGTCCTTATATAACGCTTGCGATTAATCTATACAAAATGGAAGAATTGGGACTCTGCCTACTTACTATGCAAAAAAGGCCTATGATGTTTCTATGCACTATACTCTACGGGCGCGGGCGCAGCAATCTGTATCTTCCACGGTCATGGCCAATGTATATGAAAAAACGGGCAAAATTCAACTTGCCCATGAATACTACCTGCGCGGGGTTGAAATTGACAAAAAATATCACGCCTCGTTATTAAGGGTCAGACTATTTAACAATTTTGCGCGTTTTTTCATGGATACCGGCCAGATAGATTCATGCATTTATTACGCAAATATGTCTTTGCAACTTTGCCGGGGTAATCAATTTGGAGAACATGCCACAGATGCGGCCACGCTGGTTGCACAAGCTTATGAATCCCTTGGGAAACCCGACAGTGCTTTGAAATACACTAAAATAACTATGGCCGCAAAGGATACTATATTTAATGAGGCTAAACTTATTCAAATTCAGCTCCTGAACTTCGACGAGGGTCAACGGCAAAAAGACATACAAAGAGAAATAAACACCGCACGGGAGCGATACACGAATAAGATCAGGTATTATATTCTTATTGCAACCGCAGGAATATTTTTATTGCTTTCTTTTATACTGTACCGAAACAACAGGACTAAGCAGACCGCCAATAAAATCCTTGAGTCGCAGAAAATGGAAATCGATCAGCAACGAACCAAAGCTGAAAGCACTTTACTTGAACTCAGGTCAACCCAGGCTCAGCTTATTCAATCTGAGAAAATGGCGTCACTGGGAGAACTCACGGCTGGTATTGCCCATGAAATTCAGAATCCATTGAATTTCGTCAATAATTTTTCTGAAATAAATAAAGAATTATTGGAGGAAATGAAGGAAGAATCAGATAATGGGAATGTTGACCAGGTAAAAAAACTTGCAAATGATGTGATGGAGAATGAGGGAAAGATCATCTATCATGGCAAAAGGGCAGACGCTATTGTAAAAGGTATGCTGTTACATTCGCGAACCAGTACTGGCAGGAAGGAGTCAGTGGATATTAATGCATTGACGGATGAATATTTACGTCTTGGTTATCATGGCCTGAGGGCCAAGGATAATTCATTTAATGTGAGCCTGCAGACTAATTATGATGAACGTATTGGGAAGATAAATATCATACCGCAGGACATTGGAAGGGTGTTGGTGAATTTGTATAACAATGCTTTTTACGCAGTTACAGAAATGAAGAAACTAAAAGTGGATGGATATGATCCTACGGTTTCTGTAAGTACAAAAAAGAGGGGTGATAAAATTGAGATAAGAGTAAAAGATAATGGGAGTGGCGTACCTCAAATAGTTTTGGATAAGATATTCCAGCCCTTCTTCACCACCAAGCCCGCAGGTCAGGGAACAGGATTGGGTTTATCCTTGAGCTATGATATTGTGAAAGCGCATGGTGGGGAGATAAAAGTGGAGACTAAGGAAGGAGAGTTTACTGAGTTTTTGATTCAGATACCAGCTGTTTAGTCCATCCTGAATCACAAACAAATGTGAATCCACTATATTCAATTCTTTTTTAGGATCTTTTCAACCTCATGACGGTACATTCGACTAATAGGAAGTTCCTGATTTCCGATGCCGACCACTTCGTTTTTAAAATAATCAATCTTATTAATCGCAATGATATAGGATCTGTGAATCCGGAGGAATCCCGGATTGGGCAGACTTTCTTCCAACGATGAAATGGAATGTTTTGTAAGAAATGTTCTGTTTTTGGCTACCACTTTAATATAATCTTTCAGACTTTCGAAATAAAGAATATCATCCAGCGCAATTTTCAATATTTTCCTGTCGGCCCTGAAGTGGATATGGGTATTGACAATTTCATTTTCACCGGCGGATGCGCCGTCGCCAAAACCATTTTGTTTTATAGATGTTTTCATTATTTTATTTACAGCCTTCAGAAACCGCTCGAAGGAGATAGGCTTCAGCAGATAGTCCACGGCATCCAGATCAAACCCCTCCACGGCATATTTACGGTAGGCCGTTGTAAATATTATTTTTGGAGGATTTGTAAGTGTACGGATGAAATCGGTTCCGAGAATCTGTGGCATCTGGATATCCAGAAAAAGTATGTCAATGGGCTGCTCCTGAAGAATAGCCAGCGCTTCTACTGCGTTCCCGCAAACACCCGACAGACTCAGAGAAGGGATCGATTCAATATATTTCTTTAAAACATCAAGCGCCGGCGGTTCATCGTCTACGACAAGACATTTTATTTTAATATCAGATGGCATAGGAAATATTTTGGTTGTTTTGCTTTGTTGAAAATATATCCGGTTCGGTTTCCAGCAATAAATAATCTGTCATTAAGATTTCCATTTGTACTGTAAAAGTATCCTCCGTTGTCAGGATAACGCAGCTTATGTTTGTCGGGATACAAGAGATCCAGTCTCTTTCTTACGTTTTCCAACCCGATGCCCTTCCTCGGATCCTGATTTTCAGTGGTGGGTGGCTTAGTATTATTGAGATAGAAATGCAGCATATTTCCTTCGACGTAAATTTTCAAACTGATCCGGGGATGATCCAGCATCTGGCTCACACCGTGTTTAAAACTGTTTTCTACAAAAGGAATCATTAAAAGTGGTGCGATTAAATGGTTACCATCCGGATTTATCAACTCAACCTGCATACTTAACCGGTTTCCATATCTGATTTTCTCCAGTTCGATATAGTTGGCAATCATATTCAACTCGTTTTTGAGTGGAACGGAGGCGTGGTTGCATTCGGCGACCATATAATGTACGGTCTGCTTCAGTTTTTTCACGAGGCCCGGAGCTTCCGGTTTATTGTTGAGTGCATAAGAATAAATATTATTCAGGGTGTTGAACAGAAAATGTGGATGTATCTGGGATTTCAGCAATTGCAGTTCCGCATTTGTATTTGCCCGCGCAAGTGCCTCACTTTCTATTTTCCTCAGATACCAGTTTTTAAGACTTTTAAGGGATAACAGAAGACCACATACCAGGGGAGGATTTCCAAGAAGCCGGATTATATTAGGCAACTGAAAAAAATTACGACTCCAGGATCCGGAAATGATATTAAATGTTTTATTCAACTGATAGTAGCCTTGAACGGCGTTCATCATATACATGGTAGCGTATATCAGCAGCACCGACAGACAAAAGGAAATATACTTCTTCCTATACAGGTACTTCGGTACAAAAACGTAAACAGTCAGGTAACTGAATCCCAGAATCAATGAAGCCCAGTAAAGGGTCCATGAGAAATAAGAGGCAAACATGGCCCAAAAATGCTCAACGGGATACATGATCCCGATACGCAGAAAACTATACAACAGGATGGCCAGGCAGAACAGGACATGCCTGAGCACTTTATATTTTCTACGTTCAGAAAAAATCAGTTCATGAGAATTCATATGCTGGGTTTGGCGACCAGGATACCGTTTGCTGGTTATTTGACTGATCCGTTCATATTAAGCCGCAATTCGATCTGGATTCCGTGATTGTCTGATTTTAAAAGTAACTGATGATTGTTCGGATAAAGACTTTCGATCCGCCTGGAAATGTCTGCCCAGATCTGTTGCTGGGAGGAATTATTTTCAGATGAATATTCTTCAAAACAGGTCAGGCTGAAAAACAGGGTTTCCTCATCGGCGTTGATCAGCACATTTATGTTCTTATCCGAATCATCATTCGTGGTCAGACATTCGAAACTTGTTTCAACAAAGGGCAGCAGGATCAGGGGAGCGATATACAGATTGAAGGAAGGAATATTGATTTCCAGATTTGCCCGGAGGCTATCCGGGAAATTGTTTTTTTGCAATTCCATATATTCACCGATCACCTCAATTTCTTTTCCAACCAGCACGTAATCGCTTTCACTTTCATAAAGTATATAACTCAGAATATCTGCAAGTTTGAGTATCAGTCCGGGGGAACCGGCCTGTTTTTTTTTCAATTTGTCTTCCAGCGAATTCAGGGAATGAAAAAGAAAACGGGGATGGATCTGCGTTTTCAAAAGTTTTACTTCACGGGATATTTTTTGCTTAACCAGCAGCTCATTTGCCTTTTGCTGCAATACCCATTTTTTCGTCAGCCGGATGCCGCCCGTTAGGCCCATTACGATCAGGGGAATCCAAAATCCATTGACAATGAAATTGTATTTATTGGCGTCAAAATGTATGTTGTCGTATGGTGTGCCCGTGGATACATGTATATACAAAATGCCCGTGTAATTGGCGCAAATCAGGTTTAACGCCATTAATCCTGAAAATGCCAGAACGAATCCTGTTATTTTTTTTTGAAAAAGGAAATGAGGAATTATCAGATACATAAAAAAATAAGCAGATATCACGAAGGCCGGAAAAAAAAACGCGTCGTACTGAATAATCGCCGGGATGGTTCGATAGCGTACGGCTTCGTGGGTTCCCCCGATCAGCACGTTCTGCAAACTATAATGAAAAATGAATACCGTCCAGAAAGCAAGATGCCTCAGCAGACGATACAGGGGCCTGTTTGAAAATATAAAATGGTATCCTTTCACAAAATGATTCCTTCTTAAAAGTAAACAACTATAAACAGATTCGGAGCCATTCCTTCCACTCTGCTACGAAACGATCCGAATCGTCGACGAATGTCATTGATCGACTGTGGCTACTCATCTCCGGATTAATTGGAATAAGTTTTTGAAATGGTCTATTCCGTCGATTAAATTATTTATCCATGCAGGACGCCTTTATTTTTATCAGGTCTTTATCGATGGCCTCTCTGAAAGCCGCAATTGCATACAGATCCTGCCCCATAAAAAACATAAGTGTCTTTGTCAGCCTAAACCTTTTATCATTTCAAAAATTTAAAAAACCCTTTTTATGGAAAGAAAAATCTACGTTAAACTCGGAGTTGCTTTTATGGCACTCATTCTTTTGAATTCCTGCGTAAAAAATGTGCCGGGTTCTTTATGTAATTGCAGCCCGGACAACCTGGTCATTACCGCCTCCAAATTCTCTACGGGGTTTAATAGTCCGCGCGGACTGAAATTTGGTCCCGACGGTTATTTGTATGTGGCAGAAGGAGGCATCGGCGGTTCAAATCTTACGACTTGTACGCAGGTGGTGCCACCGGTAGGACCTTATTTAGGTAGTCAGACAGGATCACGAATTTCCCGGGTCGCTCATGATGGCATTCGCACAACATTTGTCGATAACCTGCCCTCCAGTCAGTCATCAGAGGTTACGGGATCTGCTGCCAGTGGTGTTGCTGACGTGGCATTTGTTGGAAACAACGTTTATGGATTACTAACCGGCGCAGGTTGTTCACATGGTGTAGTGGGTATTCCAAATCAGGTTTTCAGGGTTAACAAAGACAGGTCATGGTCGATGGTAGCCGATTTAAGTTCATATTACATGAATAATCAGACTGCCAACGAAAACCCGGGCGATTTTGAGCCTGACGGAACGCCTTATAGTATGATTGAAGAAAAAGGTGATTTCTATGTAATAGAACCAAACCATGGCGAACTGGACAAGGTTTCAAAAAATGGAAAGATCAGCCGTGTAATAGACATATCAGCGGCCCTGGGACATATTGTTCCGACCTGCCAGATCTTTCACGACGGAAATTTCTATGTGGGTAACCTGGATACCTATCCGATTTCGAATCTTTCAGCCATTTATAAAATAACCCCCGGTGGTCAGATATCCGTTGCTGCCAGCGGATTTTCAGCAGTCCTGGGTGTTACATTTGATGAAGTAGGAGGAATGTATGTACTTGAAAATACAACAGGCAATCCCTTCCCAACACCAGGCACTGGTGATATTATCCGGATAGATCGCGATGGAACAAGAACGACCATCGCATCGGGTTTGAATTTTCCAACGGCGATGACCTTTGGCCCCGATAATAAATTGTATGTGTCTGTATGGGGTTTTGGTGGTGCTCCGGGTATGGGTGAAATCTGGCAGTTCGATGTGACATGCGCAAAACAATCACAGGGTATCAAAAAATAATTTAATAATAAGTAGTCGTCGGATCAATGAGCAATAAAAAAAGGGGCCTTTCCAGGCCTTTTTTTCTTTTAAAGACAATTGTCACTCGTCGACAGTAAAAGTATTTCATAGAATAAAAGTGAATGACGTGAACCAAATAGCAGTTCTGTAACAAATGATAAAATAACTTTAGTAAATGTTCTCAGTAATTGGGCCGGTTTATCCACTTAGGTTACGGACGTCTACCGATAAATGGGTATTTGATATAATTAGTCAATGGTTGATTTTATTCCGTAAATTGAATAAGCCGCCTGCCTGAGCTGAAAATACCCATTTACATTATAAACCAAAACCTTAATATGAAAAAGCTAATTACACTATTCATCTCAACAGTAATTCTTTGTAATCATTCTGTCAGGTCCCAGGGTTGTGTGGCGATCCGGAATCTGGCAGGATTTGGCCAGTTTGCTGCTCTTGGATATGGCCAAACACCAGATACCTGGAGTCTGGACATTAACAATCGTTACTTTTCAACCAACACTAGTATTTTTTGGAAAGAATAATGAAGGTTATGATGGGATAAATCTTTATGAATATACCGTAAACTTTGGACTCATGAAGATTTTAACCCATGGATGGTCACTGGGTTTTGATATGCCAATCGCGGCAAATACAGGAACCATTACTATGAATGCTCAGGGTGGGCGTCATGCATATGCGGGGCTTCGGTATCGGAGATATTCGTCTGACTGCATACAAATGGGTATTTGATGAGAATGTGCGCAGGAAAGGAAATATTCAGGTTGGTCTGGGCATTAAATTCCCTACCGGTAACTATCATTCTGTAGATTATTGGTACTATAGTGATAATCCGACTGTCAAATCGCTGCAACCCCTGCCTGAAGCGCTTCAAATCGGTGATGGCGGAACAGGCATTACGACAGCTATCAATGCATTTTATATTTTCAACCGGAATATCAGTGTCTTTGGGAATTTTTTCTATTTGATCAATCCGATGAATACAAATGGAGTGCTGTCCTTTCCGGCTGGTTTGGCTTCCACCTTCCGTGGATTCATTGAATATAGCAACAACAAACAATGTAAACAGCGTTCCGGATGTTTATACTTTAAGGGTGGGCGCGAATTATACTTTTGACAGACTGGTAGCAACTGTGGGTTTGCGATTTGAAGGTTCTCCCGCACATGATCTTTTTGGTGATAATGACGGCCTGCGCAGGGTAGGATATATCTTTTCGATTGAACCGGGTCTTCAATACAAATTTCAAAAATCTATTTTATACGCTTTTGTAACGCTTCCCCTGGCCAGGGCAACCATTCAGACGGTTCCTGACCAGCGGGAGCAACAGATCACCGGTCAGTATACTATAACGCCCGGACATTTTGCAAACTGGCTAATATATTTTGGTTATACATTTACCTTTTAATTAAAATTCATCTTTTTCAACAATGCCTGGAACCGGGGTTCATTTCGAATCGGTTCCAAATTGGGATCAATATTCAATAAAGTCATCCCGAGAAAATGATTTGCGTATGCATATTCCAGTTGATTCAAGGCTTCCGTGGTATCTCCGAGTGCCAGGTATATATAAGCTAATTGGTAAGCGCATTGTAAACGGTCAGTACCCGGGATTTTATTTAATAACTCCTTTGCCTTCATTTTGTCTCCTTTCATTGCGTAGGCATAAGACAAATAAGCAAGTCCGTTACTTCCCGCGTCATACGGACCAGGGGGTAACTTTGAAAAAGCATCTATTGCTTTTTGATATTCCTTTTTTTGAATAAAGACTATATCCCAGAATGGTATAAGCACCATTTACTTTTGAATTCAGAAGAATTGTTTTTTGAAGTTGTTCAAGTGCTGAATCATATTTACGGGCAAAATAAAAAGTTCTTCCTAATACCATATTCCAGTCAGTGGAAAGCGGATCAAGACTCAATGCCTTTCTCTTTTCATTCAGGTCAGCTTCATGATCGCCTGAAACTACCCAATAAGTTGCCCAGATATATATGGGCCGGAGCATAATTCGGATTTTCACTAATAATTTTATTAAAAACAGGAATCGCTCCTTTAAAATCAAAATCAAAATAACCCTGAATAAATGCAAGTGCTGTTTTTGCTTCCGTCAAATTACTGTCCAGTGATAAAGCTTTTAACGCATATGCTTTTGCAATCGGGATCGCCTCCATTTGTGTTAAACCTTTCTGATTGAATGTGTAACAATCTGCTAAGCCCGAATAAGCCAATGCATAGTCCGGATCCAGTTGCAGGGCTTTATTAAAATACAGCTCCGCGCTGTCATAACTGGCTTTGTTTCTCGTGTCCCAAAAAATTCTGCCCCTGCGATATAACTTATATGCTTCTGCATTTTCTGTGTTATTTCTTGTAATGCCCTTCTTTTCCTCTGGTGACAGATTGGCTTTCAAAGCATTTGCAATTTGTATGGCGAGTTTTGACTGAATGGATAAAAAGTCATTGCCGGCATATTCAAAATTATCTACCCATAACAATTTGTTTGTCCCGACTTCAATTAATTCTGCCCGGATACGTGTTTTTTGATCTTCCTTTTCGATTGTCCCGGACAGGATAGCGGCCACATCCAGTTCATCTGCAATTTCTTTTAATGATTTGGATGTCTTTTTAAAACTTCTTACGGAAATCCATCCAATCACTTTTTGTAAAGATGATATTTTAGAAAGGTTGCTGATCACATCCTGTGTGATCCCGTCAGAAATATATTCTTCACTTTTATCGGATCCGATATTTTCAAAAGGCAAAACAGCAATGGATCTTTCAGTACCGGTAAAAACGGCATTGTGCATCCGTGCTTTGTATAAAAAGAATCCTGCAGCAAGTAGTACCATTATCGCAGTCAGGATTATCCATTTTCTCCGGTTTGACTTTTGTTGAATTTCTTTCAATTTTCCGCTCATTTCTTCCCGCTTCGGCACTTTGAGTCCCTGATTTGTCAGCGCGAATACTTCCATTGGCTCCTCTACACTTTTAAATTCAAACATACCCAGGCATACCGTATTGAATTCGGGTTGATTTTTTATTTTATCAAAAACCTCTTTGGAAAACAGGATGCTGTTGGCAAGACCCAGCGACTGGATGCGGGAAGCCACATTCACCCCATCACCCATTACTTTTTCGCCATCAAAAATGATTTCTCCTACGTGGAGACCCATGCGCAGGGGTACGATTAAATCTGTTTGCAATAACTGTTGAACACACAAGGCACACTGAATAGCCTGGGTGGCGCTGGAGAAAGAACAAAGGTTGCCATCCCCATAATCATTCAGGATTTTGCCTCCATGATCCGTTATGAGTTTATTCAGGACACTGGTATAACGATCCATGACCTGTAATGCATTCTCTTCGTTTTGTTGCATCATGCCAGTATAACCGACAATATCAGTAAAAAGGATCGCAGCGAGCTGACGGTTGTACTGGGGCATCTGTAATGTTCGGTTGACGGGAACAGGAGAGCCTTCTAATTTAAGCAAATTTTTGCGAAGGGTGGTCGGCGAACGGATTTACCATCTTCAGCGTAAAAAATGATCCGACGATGTTTGGTGATTTTATAAAGTTGATCATGAATCCTGTGCGCGAATAATGCTGGTAATTTCAGACCACCGATGCGCTATTTTGGTGACTAATTTTTGGAAATCTTCCCAATAGCGGAAGGATAAAAGATGCATTCTTAAGGCACTGGAATTGAGTAGAAAAAGCCTGAGAAAACAGTCATATTATTAAAATAATAGTTACCGCCAGCCGTTTATTATAGTCAAATTGGCCTTAAAAAAATCAGTAAGGCTAAAACTTTAAAACAACAAAATCCACCTTATGAAAAAGTTAGTTTTTTTGGTATTTACCACAGGCGTATTCTTCACGGCAAGTGCCCAGATTCAATTCGGAGTCAAAGCAGGCGCCAATTTTGCAACACTTTCGGGTCCTGGATCAGAAGGGGCAACAACAAAAGTAGATTTTCACGGCGGTGGGTTTGCGCGCATTCCCCTGGTCAATTCGTTCTTCCTGCAGCCTGAGCTTGTCTACTCGAGACAAGGCGCGAAGGCAACATCGGACGGGGTCGTTTTCAACATCAATCAATCCTATGTGAATATTCCGGTGCTCGCTAAATATCAACATAGTTCAGGTTTGTATGGTGAAACAGGTCCGCAACTTGGATTCCTTCTGGCAGCTAATGTGAGCGCAGGCGGTTCGAGCCAGGATGTTAAGTCTTCATATAAATCAACTGATTTTAGCTGGGCATTCGGTGTGGGCTACAAGATACCTCTGATTAGTGCAGGTATTGATGCCCGTTATAACCTGGGTCTTTCGAATATTGCAGCGCAGGAAGTCAATGGGTATTCAGTTAAGAACAGTGTTTTCCAGCTTGGCGTATTTTACGTATTCGGAGGTCTATAATAAATCGTTCCAACAATAATAAAAGAACAGCTGCCCAAATGGGCAGCTTTTTTTATTGAACCTGCTTTTGTTTCAAAAAATGAAATAAATTTCAATAATGACAATGGTTAGCATGATCAGGAAAATTCGCTGACACATTGACTATTCTTTATTGTTCAGCCGATCCACGCAATTACTCAGCGACCGGTAATTGTGATAGGTTGCTTTCCAGATCTGACTTTTTAATGCGGTTCTGCGTTCGGGGGATTTGTCGAGACCTTCGTCGTACCAGTCGCCCCATTGATGATCGATCAGGTAAGTCTGTGTATAGGTCCAGAGGGTTTTAAATTTTTCAAAATACTGATGCGGGTCATCGGGAAAATAATCTGACATCAGCAGCAGGCTGTTCAGACCTTCGGCCTGCGCCCACCAGTTTTTGCTTTCTTTCAGAATGGTAATGACCGAATCGCCTTTGAAATAAAATCCTTCGTCATAAAATCCACCGACCTGTTTGTCCCAGCCGTTTTTTAATGCGTGATCGACCAGCTTTTTGCCAGTCATCAAAGTGATGGAATCATTTTTAAATCCCAGTGCCTGTGAAGCTTCCAGCATGAGATAAGCTGTTTCCACATCGTGCCCGAATGAAACATAGTCCAGGTTATGATGGTGCAGAATAAAATCGCGGCTGGAATCTTTTACAGAAACCGGCTTCCAGTCCCATGTAAAAAAAAGAGTCAGGTTTCCCCTGGGTGTGATGATGGTATCGCGGATCAGGAAAAGCATTTCCTGCAGGCGCTCCCGAACCAGCGGATCCTTCCATACTTCATACAATGCGGTCAGCGCTTCCAGCAGGTGAATGGAGCTGTTCTGATCCTTATATCCTGTTTCGGCAGTAACCGGTGTATTCGTTGTTCTTCTGATGGGCTCGCCATCCCGCTTCATGTGCTGGAAATATCCTTTGTACAGGGGATCGTGACTATGCGCTTCCAGCCAGTAGAAAGTTTTTTTGGCCAGGGCGAGTGCAGAAGTATCACCGGGTTAACTGATAATAAGCAGCCAGTGCATACATGCCAAACGCATTTCCATAAGCATCTTTGTTGGCTGGATTACCCGGCGGGATTTCTCCCTTTCGGGTCACGAGGGTATAGAACCCGCCATACTGTTTATCCCACATAACGTCAGCAAGAAAATGAAATCCGGCGGTTGCATCCCTGCGATAATATAATTTTTCAGGGTATCGTAATGCGGCTTTTGAATTTGTCCAGGTGTGGCGGCTCTGTGTAACGATCATTTTCTCCTGGCTACCCGTGGGTTTAAAATCATAGGTGAAGGTGGAAAGAAAACCACCATATACGGTATCCAGTGAGCGCGGATAATAGATATCGAGCAAATCATGTTTGAGGGATTGTTCCATGGCGATGGCAATCTGTCTCCGCTCGGTGCTGTCTGCTTCTTTTTTTGAAACAGTTTGTGCAAAGGAGAATTGGCATCCGATGAATGCGAATAACAATATTTTTATATGTATCCTGAGTATATCCATATCAAATGGAAAGCTTGAAAGCCGTATTCAAAGTGAATAAAAACTATCGGGTTTAAGTGGTTTGGGTATATCAGCTTCTTTCAACAATTGCTTTATATTAATTTCAATATTGGTCGCAATCGTTGTCATGGGCGTATCCGTTGGATTGTTTTCAAATGGATCTTGTAAAAGTGTGGCTGTCTTTTCCAACACGAAAAATCCGCAAGATATGATTAATAAAAGGGGTATTTCAAATACAGGATTGACTACGCCTAATGAAATGGAAAGGGTAATAACAAATAAATAGATCATTAAATGAAGAAAAACACGATACGTTACGGGAAAAACAGTGCTTTTTATTCTTTCAGCCATTCCCATGGCATTTGTAAAATTTATCAAAGTTGAATTAATATGTACCTGACTAAAAATATCCATTTTCCCATTATTTTTTAGTTCAGCTATCTGCAGGCTGTTTAACTGCAGAAGTGCCAGGGGTTTATTGTTTTGCGTGCTGATTTTTTTTAAGTCATCTTCGGAAATATACTTTCCTAAGTTCTCTAACGGGTCCAGCCCCCTTAAGGATTGTCCTAAACAGAAACACCAGGCAATATGCCTGAGCGCCAGTTGTCTTATGGCCTGGTCATTGCCCTGAGTAATAAAAGACTGCAATTGCAGTGTAAAAGTTCTGCTTTCATTTACAATAGTTCCCCATATTTTTCGTGCTTCCCACCACCGGTCATAAGATTGACTTAGTTTGAACGATAAAAGAACGGAAATAGCTGTTCCAAGAAATGCCGGAACATTAATTGGCATATTTGGAATGGCTAAATCAAACTTATAGGTTACAACGGAAACTATTAATGCAATGACCAGTGTACAAAAGAATTCGACTTTAGTTTTGTTTAAAAATATAAATAATACTTGGCACCTTAGTTAATAACATTTTTCTGTTTTTATTTTAGTTCAAATTTCCGCTTTCAATTTACATCCGAATTCCCGCGATCGTTGCTCATTCGAAAGTTAGGAAATCAGTTTAACTTTAAGTAAGTAAATATGAAAAAGACAGGTCATGAATTTGGGCATCTTGCGTTATCCAACCGGCCTGGTAAAATAAGTTACACGTAATTTGATATTTTATATGAACGTACAGGAACAAATCAAAAAGTATATTACCAGCCAACCTGAACCAAAACGTAGCGACATGCAGGAGTTGCACCGACGCATACTTCAAATGTTACCGGAATGTAAATTATGGTTCCTCGATGGTAAAGACAGCGAAGGCAAAACCGTTAGTAACCCTAATATTGGATATGGACTTTATACAATAAAATATGCGGATGGAAAAACCAGAGAGTTTTATCAAATTGGTATAAGTGCAAACACAACCGGAATCTCTGTCTATATCCTTGGTATAAAAGATAAGACATACTTAGCCCAAACGTATGGGAAAAAACTGGGCAAGGCGAATGTGAGCGGATATTGCATAAAGTTCAAAACGTTAAAAGACATAAACATGGATATACTTGAATCGGCCATACGATATGGGGTTGAGGATTCGCTCCGGGATTAGCACTACAGCCAACATGGGTATTTGCAAAAGCTGAGCGTATCCATATCAAATTGAAATGTTTGTTTGCAAAAATCTGAATTAACCTCTCTTTAATAATTCGTAACTTAGACAGATTAATTTATCTAACATTAAACTTGTTGATATGAAAAAGTATTTATTGTTGCTGGGGATGTTTTTCTCCGTTGTCGCTTTTGCCGCCGATAAAGGCACCTGGACCGGATACATTAGTGATGCTCATTGCGGCGCTAAAGGTAATAATGACGGACACGCAGCCTGCGCCAAAAAATGCGTTAAAGAAGGTTATGCTCCTGTTTTTGTAATTGGAGACAAAGTTTATACAATCAGTGATCCAAAGAAAGTTTCCAAGTATATAGGAGATAAGGTTACGATTACAGGTACTATTACCGGCGATGCGATAGATATCGAAAAGATCAGCAAATAATTCATCCGAAAAGCGATTAACACTTTGAGTGTTTAACTCCACGGCCTGTCATGAGAACGTTTATCATTCCAGTCAGGCGTCGGGGCGAAATAAGATTTGTCCGTTGGTATCAGATGTTTTTTACATTCTTCATCCACCAGTTCTATTCCCAGGCCGGGCGCGGTGAGGGGAACATTGGCGAATCCTTTTTCAAATAATTTCCGGCCATCGGTGGTTTTCACCAGAGCTGTCCCACCATTCGCTGTCGAGCGAGTGATGTTCCAGTGCCAGGAAGTTTTGCGTGGCTGCGGCGCAATGCACACTGGCCATAAAGGAAACGGGTGTTCCGGCAAAATGCATGGCCATTGCGATGCCGTGTTCTTCGGCATAGTCACCGATTCTTTTTGTTTCCAGCAGACCACCGGCGGTTGCCAGATCAGGATGGATGATATCTACTGCATGGATATCGATGAGCGGCTTAAATCCGCTCAGCAGATAAATATCTTCTCCCGTAAGTATCGGCGTCTCCAGTGCATCGGAGATCATTTTGAGTTGTTCCGGAAATTGCCAGGGAACCATATCCTCCAGCCAGGCCAGGCGGTAGGGTTCCACTTTTTTCCCAAACCGGATCGCATTGTTCAGATCAAAATGACCATAATGATCAGAAGAAAGCGGAATCTCATATCCAACCACAGAACGCACTTCACTGATGATACCGGCCATGGCATCCAGGCCCTTGTCGTTGATCTGAATGCCGGTGAACGGATGTTCTGTATTCGCATAATCCATATAACCACCCTGCCACTGCGCCAGGTTCTCGCCCCAGAATTTACTGTTGTTCAAAGCGCCCGGAATGTTTTTTACTTCACCGATGGAAATATCCATTTTCAACCAGGTCATGCCCTGCACTTCCAGCCGGTGTTTTATTTTTAATTTAAATTCATCCAGTGTCGGGGCCTCGGGCGTGTCGGCATACAATCTGACTTTGTCGCGATAGCGGCCTCCGAGTAATTGCCAGCACGGAACATTGTAGGCTTTTCCGCAAAGATCCCAGAGTGCCATTTCCACGCCGCTCACGCCACCACCCTGACGGGCAGGACCGCCAAATTGTTTGATCGTTTTAAAAAGCATTTCCACATTACAGGGATTTTGCCCGAGCAGGCGGCTCTTCAGCATCAGTGCATAACGTTCATCGGCTCCGTCCCTCACTTCACCCAAACCATAAATACCCTGGTTGGTATCGATGCGGATGATGGGGGTTCGTCCCACGTTTTGTATAATGCAATAACGCATATCGGTGATCTTCAAATCAGAGGGACCGGAGAATCGTTTCACTTTTTGCGTGCTCTGTGCAATCAGTTCTTCAATCGGAGAAAATAAGAAAGCCCCGCCCAGGGCAATGCCACCCAAGGCAGATTTTTTTAAAAAACCACGACGGCTGTTTTCTTTTATTGAATCGTTTTCAGTTTTCGGTTCTGATATCTCTTCAGGATCTTTCAATCCGATTTTCTGCAGGAACTTTTGTGACGGTGTCATGACTGTTTATTTTTAAGCACTCTGATAGGTAAGTATGGAAGACTGGAAGTACTGGAAGTCTGGGGTTTATCACCAACTTCTTTCTTTCATATAATCGTCCAGTTCTTTTCTGGACATCGGAAGATTTTTCTTTGTATCCAGCCATTGTAAAAAATCCTTTTTGATCTCCTCTGACCATTGCTGGTCAATCTGTCCCGGTGTGTATTTTCCTTCACGCAGACGCATATGTCCGAATTCATCTTTCAGTTGCTACGAATTCTGAATTCTGAACAAGATCCTGAAGGAATTGTGGCGGAATAAAAACAACACCACCTTTTTTTGCCAGCACCACATCGCCCGGCAGAACCGTTGCCCGGCCAATCCTCACCGGCATATTGATACTGCCCAGCATCATCTGCTGGATATAGGAAGGATCATAACCTTTTATCCAGCCATTGAATCCATTGATTTCTTCAAGCCCTTCAACATCCCTCACCGAACCATAAAATACTACACCCCGATGTGAATGCGCATAGATCGCATTGCCCAGGTTGTCTCCGATTAACGTGCCGTCTACCACTTTACCATAACTGTCCGCTACATAAATATCTCCATCCTTCAATACATCGATCGGCCATGAATTGGTTGATCCGATCCGGCCCTCTGTCTTTCCCAGATCTTTCATTATTTTATCATAGTCTGGTCGCAAGGGCAGGTATTGGGCAGTCACTGCGCGGCCGGTCATCACCGAGTCGGGCCGGATCACCATCCAGTCTCCCTCAAACTGATTTTGATAACCTTTGTTTCGCAGGTAACCCCAGGCTTCTTCCATAGAAACATTTTTTAGCCGTGTCCAGGAGCTGGTCACTGACTTTCGGTCGCCCGTCGGCGAAGCGTTCTCCGTTCCATTCAGGTGTGAGTGCCTTGATCTGATCCGGCGGTTAAAGTAATTTTTTGTGCGCTGGTATAAAAAGCGGGAAGGAAAAAGAAAAGCAGCAGGTATATGCTTTTGTTCATATGGCTTGTTTTATAAGAATCGATTATATACCACTAATCTATATCTAATTTTGAATAAAAATCTTGCGGGAAGGAAGTATTCAGCAGGATTCGGCTTATTCCTTCGTAGCAATGGCCATTATATGTGGGCTCACGGCCATGATGTCTTCATTCGTTTCAACCATATTGATAATCTTCCGCAATTTGTTCATGTAATTCAGGTCTTCGGATTTTGTTTTCATATTATCTATGCACCATCCGAAACTTTCAATGGCAATTAATTTATCGAACTTCAGTTTGCTTTCGATTATTTCACTTTTTATTTCTGAAGGAGTATGAAAATAGGCTGAGGTAAAATATTCGAAATTTTCGGTTTCGTTTAGATGAATACCGGTATTTAAGTCATTAATGAGCATCTTTTGAAATTGGTCGTCGGTAATCAAGTCCCGGTTAAACCCGTCAATCAAAGAAGCGTATCTTGAAATGACCGCCGTCAAAAGAACACCTTTGGGTTTTAGAACCCTTTTCGCTTCTGATAAGGCTTTTAATCGTTCTTCTTTATCAGTCAAATGATAAAGTGGTCCGCATAAAAGAACCAGATCAAATTCCTCCTCTTTAAAATCCAGGGCAGTTGCATCACCTGTCTGAAGACGGGTAAGGTGTATTCCCGTATTTAAAGAATGTAATTTGGCTAATTCAATATTTTTTGGTGAAAGATCGACAAGGGTTACCTGATGTCCCTTTTCCTGCAACCAAAATGAATAATATCCCGCACCACCTCCGATGTCAATAATATTCATTTTGTCTTTCACTAAATATCTGCTGATAATTTCCTTTGTTCTGATCCCTTCAAGCATAAAAATTTCCAGATCCAACCGGTTTTTCTCGATTTCGCTGGAATAGTATTCTTTGATTTTATTTCTGTTCATTTTGACGGTTCGTAATGGTTATTTATTAAATCGCGGGTCATGAACAACATCATATCCATTTTATAAAGGAAAATTATCTCAAACAGGTTTGTTTTTACCAAAAACGAGGCCATAACGGTTATTTCAACACAAAAAGCTTATATTCCTATAATCATATGTAGTAAGTAAGGAAGTTGATGGAGTGGGTTTTTTTTTCGGCGTTCATACGATGGAATCTAAAAAGCCATCTCCATGAAATATATTTTTCCGCTTTTCCTGTTTTTTTTGACTCCGGCTTATATCTCCGCTCAACAAGATTATTTAGACAGCCTGCAGGATAATTTGAGCCATTCCAAAAAGGAAGATACAATCAGAGTATTGGCGTTAAGTTCATTGGCGGATTATTATGGTTTCATCCAATTCGACAGCTGTCTTTTTTATTCCGCCCAAACATTAAGGCTTTCGCAAAAATTGAATTATCCCTATGGCAAGTTCCTGGGCTACCTGGGCACTTTTCATGGATTGAATAGCCAGGGTAACTATCCAATGGCGCTCGAAGCGGCGTTAAATATAAGAAAGACAGGAGAAGAATTGAGAAACGTAAGGCCCTGGGTGATCGCCTGGTCATATTACTTTAGAGGATTGCTGAACAGGGAGATGGCAGATTATCCGGATGCTATCGATCAATTTCACCAGAGTCTGGTTTTACAGGAAAGGAGTGGAGCGCCTTTGACAGACGTTGCCTCTTCCTATTCGCAATTGGCACTGACATACAGAACGTTGAATAAATTAGATTCGGCCTTGTGGTATGCCAGGAAAGGGTATGAATTGAGCGCGCAATCAATAAATTGGAAAAAATACTTCCCTCTTGCCATTGGGGTCCTTGGAATTATCCATCTGACTTTGCATAACTATGATTCTGCCCGGCAATATTTTCACTTCGCTGTCAGGCAAAGCGCACTTTTTAATAATAGTTATTTCCAGGCAAGAAATTATAATAATCTTGCAAGCCTGTTTGATATAACAAACTCCAGGGATTCCTGTATTTATTACGCAGGGATTGCCCTTTCCATTTGTCGGACACACAAATTTGCTGAATATACAATTGACGCCAGCAAAATTCTTACCCATGTGTATGAATCAGAAGGTAAATCAGACAGCGTACTCAAATACTTGAAGATCATGCTGGTTGCAAAAGATAGCGTATTCAGCCAGTCGAGAGGACGGCAATTCCAGCAGATCTCATTCAATGAAATACAACGTCTGCAGGAAATAAATACAGCGAAAGAAAGATATCAGCATCAGCAGGAGAGATATGCTCTGTTGGCTGCGTTGGGTGTGTTTTCATTGATCGGATTCATTTTCTACCGAAACACAAGAGAAAAACAAAAAGCTAAAGTAAAAATCGAGAAGGCGTATGAAGAACTGAAATCCACGCAGGCCCAGCTCATTCAGTCTGAAAAAATGGCTTCACTGGGGGAACTCACCGCAGGCATTGCGCATGAAATTCAAAATCCATTGAATTTTGTAAATAATTTCTCAGAGGTAAATAAGGAACTGATTTCTGAATTGAATAATGAAATCGAATCCGGAAACTTTAGCGAAGTAAAGTCTATAGCAAAAGACATTGAAGCCAACGAAGACAAGATAAACCACCACGGAAAACGTGCTGATGCTATAGTGAAGGGGATGCTCCAGCATTCGAGAACAGGTACGGGTCAAAAAGAATATGCAAATATCAATGCGATGGCCGATGATTGCCTGAGAATAAGTTACCATGGTTTGCGTGCCAGAGAAAAAAATTTCCAGGTTAATCTTCAGACGGATTTTGAGCAAAATATGCGCAGAATATTAATAATCCCTCAGGATTTGGTCCGGGTATTTTTGAATTTATTCAATAATGCATTCTATGCAGTTAATGAAAAAAGCATGCCGCAAAGGGAGGACTTTGAACCCACTGTTTCAGTGAGTACAAGAATTGTGAATGGAAAAATGATTATCAGGGTAAAAGATAATGGAAACGGTATTTCTCAGAAAATAATGGATAAGATCTTCCAGCCCTTTTTTACTACTAAGCCCGCCGGGCAGGGAACCGGATTGGGATTGAGTATGAGCTATGATATTATAAAAGCCCATGGGGGAGAAATTAAAGTTGAAACAAAAGAAGGAGAGTTTACCGAATTTGTGGTTCAAATTCCGGCTGTTTAAAGATTGCATCGACGATTTAAAACAGGTATTGAATTGCCGTGGCTGGTTCTCCTTTAATCTGTCAGATTAAAAATAAAAACTTTGTCCATTAATGCTCCAGAAAAACCTCGATACCTTCTCCCATCGCCTGCACGAGATCGTGCGGCTGAACGATTTCATGTTCTTTTACGGATTGTAGCCAGATGATTTTATCGGCCGTACTTGCAACGAATGTAGGAACGATCGTAAACCACAGATCTGTACCCAGTTTTACTCTGTAACGAAGGTCGCCGTTCTCTACCGAAGCGGCCCAAAGAGATTCCACCGTTTCCCCTTTATATTTATAAGTAAATGATCGCATGGGACAAATTTAAAAACCAGACTTGAATTGTGGTAGCGTTTTAACACCCTTGAAATCTCCTGTGGATGTTGCCTTTTCGAATGGACAAAAAAAGACTCCGGCATTACCGGAGTCCCGTAGCTTCCTTCTTCCTCCGCTGGTATTATCCAGATCAGGTCATGGGAGTGTACTCTCAGGCCGTTTTACAGACCACCTCCTCTTGGAAACTTCTAATATTCCTGATGAAAAATTCATGCCAGCCGATCATAAACGGGTGTTAAGGCTGCGATGCCAGCTTTCTAAGGCTGATATAAGTTTTATTGCGATTTTAAAGCTGAGATAACTTTTATTCCCCGGGCATAAATTTTGCATAGTAAAATTACTAAGCCATGATCGATGAGACCCCCTATAAATCCCCCCACAGATCCAAAGGAACCGCACCAGATTACCATTCGTATGGGAAAATTATTTTTAGTGGACCATGGTAATTTTATTATGCTAACCAGTCCGATTATATTAGGAAATGGAGTTGTTGTGACGTTGGAAGGACTCATGAGGATGCCGGATGGTAAAACGCGCACACTCTCGGAAGGAGAATATCTTTCCTGAATTCAAACTGGACACTAAAAATATAAGCCCGGATTCGTCCGGGTTTTTTTGTCACCTTTATGCCTGTTACTCATGAGCATGGAGAATATAATCAGAAAGCGACTGGTAAAAATAAATGCGTTCCTTGAATCCGACAAGAAACCCGGGGTTAAAGTCATTCATGCTTTGCGACTGGAAATAAAACATCTCGAAGCTTTTTTAGAACTCATGACCATTCAAAATAATTTTGGCGCAAGGCCGGAAGTCCCCGATCGTCTTAAAAAACTATTTCACGAAGCGGGTAAGGTCAGAAAGTTTGGGCTTGGGAAAAAAGCCGTAGAATCGATCACAGATCATAACAGACTTTCTGAACCAAGAAGGTTTTTGAAGCAGCTCAAAATTTCTCAAAAGAAAAGTGATAAAAAACTGCGCAAAAAACAGAAGACTTACCCCGCATTCAAGCCGGGCGATTTTGCAAAAAATCCGGAGGTCAGTTTATCCCCCGATACATGGCGGAATTTTATGACTACCCGCGCTTCATCTATGTCGGATTTGTTAAAACAGGATATCCTGGCGGATATCAGGTCTCTGCATCAGCTGAGAAAAATACTCAAATCCATTGTATATGTTCTGCCCGTCTGTAAAAAGGGTGTAAAACCCGTTCGTGTATTTTTGAAAACACGTAAACGGTTTATTGAATCCGTTGAGTCTAAAATAGGGTCGATGCACGACACCGATTTCTTCGTCAGATGGTTGGAAAAGAAACAAAACCCGGCAGATGCAGATGAAGACGCCGCCCTGAAAAAGATAAAACGGGAATGGCAGCTCGACATGGAGAGCATGCGGAAGGATCTTAAGCCGCTGCTACCCGCTGTCCGGCAGTTCGCCATTGACTTACAGGATCATTCGACTGTTGACAGATTACAGTTGGCGGTTGACAGTTGACGGTTGACAGTATCGATAAGAATACTATTGAGATTTTTTCGTCTTTGCTGCTTTCTTTGCAGAAGCAGAACGACTTTTTGAAGTTCTTTTTTTGGCTGCTGATTTTGCCTGGCGAGAAAGGGCCGATTTCGAAACCGTTGAAGTGGGTTCTCTTTTCAAAGCCTTCACCCTTGCTCTTGACCTGGTCCGGGAGATGGGTTCGTGTCTGAGTGCTTTTTCGGATTCACGCTCTGCATTGATCCGGGTTTTCTCTGATACGGTTCCTTTTTTTGGCGGAGCGAGTTTTACGCCAGCCCGGCGTGCTTCGGATAGTCCGATGGCGATGGCCTGTTTTGCAGACCTCGCACCATGTTCACCTTTCCGGATCTTTTCTATTTCATCATGCACGAATTCACCGGCCTGCGTACTGGCTGATTTCCCTTCTCGCTTATCTTCCAGGGCTTTGTCGATTGTTGATTTATCTGGCATTTCGTATAATTTAAATGTGAATAATATTTTTACGTTTTGCAATGGTTATGCCAGCCCATGGTTCGGTTGACGGTTATTCCCTGGCACCATTTTTCTAAGAAATCATCAAAAACTTTATGAAAAAGTATATCCTGGCAGCTTTCGTGTCCGCAGTTATCCTCGTTGTCAGTTGTAATAATTCAACTCACTCGACCAATAAAAATACAGATACCATCGTCAGCGGAAATATGGATTCAGCAGGTAGTCAGCCTATGCAGCCTGGTCCCGGTGCAGCAAATGCAGGTAATGCAACGGATACGATTGCCCGTCGCAACGAACCGGCACCTAGAATTGACTCGGTTGTCAGGCACTAATGATTCACATCAGTGAGAGACTTTTTCAGTTGTCATTGCAGCTTTTTCAAAAGTAATATTCACAGATCTGTTCCCAACAGGTCTCGTACGGTGCACAACATTTTTTGGTATGGTAAATAGCTGATTGGGGAATAGTTCAACAGTTCTGTCTTCCAAATCGATGAATAACGACCCTTCAATCACTAAAAAACTTTCGTCAGAATTTGGATGGAAATGCCAGAAATAAGGCTCGGTCATAACACTCATCCTTACCACATGATCGTTCACAATGGCCACCGATTTATTACTGTATCCATTATTCATAGAAGCGTCCTGTTCTTTGGCCATTTTTGTAATATCAATGGCCACTAAATTTTGAATATCCATTGCTTTAATTATTATTAAAGCTAATGATTTGCAAGAAATGGGTTTTTATCCGGGAGTTTAGGATTTTGCCTGATGACACCACAAATATGCTTATCCTCCGAAAAACGCAACCCTGCTATGTTGACTTTGGAAAGCCGGTTTGGGACAGAGTTCATAGTGCTGATACCTCTAACCGTTTATTCAAATTTAAACACCCGGTAAGAATGAGGTTTCAGTGTAAAGGGATAAACATTTTCATCGGTTAGCTCCTGGCCCCAGCCGCCGGGAAATTTTCTTTCTGTTCCCGTTATCTTCTCATTCGAAAGCAGGTCTGTCAATGATTTAAAAGGACCGGCCGTTACGAGATGCACCTGCGTAATGGTATCCGAAAATGATTCGACGATACAGGTATTGTTGTCATAAACAAAAATGCTGATATTACCGGGCCCTTCCAGGCGCACTTTCATTTTATTTCCCAGAACCGCTCTTATTTTATTTAAGGTTTTTGCCGGCATTCTATACAGATCGGCAAAATTGTCCGGGATCGTTAATACAACCAGCTTTCCTTTACCATACTGTGCCTCCAGTAAAATCGGCCAGCCATTGGGTCCGTCGAGCGCGGATGATAATTCCCAGGCATCATTTGTCAGATAAGCAATCTGCGGAATCAGGATAGGTTCTGAAATAGTATCCATTCCGCCCCATCCGTTTTTGAATATTTTAACGAGAGCCTTGCGATTGGTATACCTGATTTCAGCGATATTCATAATGCCCTTATCGCGCAATGCATCCAGCAATCCGGACGTGATCACAACGGTTTTGCCCGCGCGAATCTGCTTTTCAATCTTGTCAACGATCTGGTTATCGAATTTGGCTTCTTCTGTAAGCAGGATCAGTGAATCATCAGACGGAAAATTGATTTCCTGATTCATCGGAATGCCGGCCTGCCCCAGGAAATTCTGTAAAAAATCTTCACCCGTCGCATTGTAGGGGCGATAACTTTTGATACCTATCGGCTTGCCCAGTTTGCCCAGAAACAGGTCGATCGTTTCAAACGTATATCCCGCGGCACGGGCGTTGGTTGTCGGCGCTGTAGCTGTTCCGCCATGATAATTTACCGGTTTCATCATTTCATCAAAATCAAAACTGGTTTTCTGTCCCTGCCAGGGCGCGCGGTCCGCAGGCATGATTTTCTGCGATAGGTGGCTGAAATCAAAAAGGGTTATTTCCGGTGCTTTGGCAAAAGCGGTTATCCATAACTGTTCCGCATAGCGGTCATAATGATCACTTGCAAACGGATCAACCCAACCGCCTCCGTTGCCACCGGGTTTGATGTTTTCGTAATAACGGAAAACATTATAACCCAGGTAAGCCTGCAGGTGCTGGTCGCTCGATATCGCACTCCGGGTTTCGGTACCGGTATATATTCCATCGAAATATTTTGGTTCTTCTTCGAGGTTAAATCCCAGGCCCTGAAAATGTTCATACCAGTTTGGATACTTGATAATGATTTTTACTTTGGGATTCACTTTTTTGGCGGGTCCCACGACGAGTTCTTTGCCGGCATCTGACATCAGACGAAGTCTGAAATCCGTCCAGCTTTTGGATCCCTTGTCGATGATGCTCTGGTCAGACTTGCAATTCGTGAAAAAGAAATCGTCCAGGATGATTTCGTCAAAATTTCTGGCAGTATACTCCGACAGTTCCTGTACTTTTTTTCTTTGTTCGGGATCGCTGTAACAATAGGTTTGAAAACGATTGGGTTCGCTGATGGTAAACGTGATGCCGCCGGCAACGGTGATGCCGCGGTCCCTGAAAAACTTCTTTGGCAATGTCCAGTGTTTTCTGATCCACGATATGCAGATCCCGGTGTGTTTCCAGGTACACCTTATCCACTTTCAGCTGCCTGGTAATTTCATCCCAGATCGGCTTCAGATAATTGGTCGTGTCGCCCATTTTCGCCACTTCATAGGCGCGGCAATAAATCGACACTTTAAAATTCCGGTATTGCTGACTATATCCTGACAGGGAAAGCAATCCAAGCAAAAGCAGGATCAGGCAGGGTTTGTATTTTGTCATGTTGCTGTTGGGTTATATCGACGTTTTTAAAGATACTGAATGAGGTTTGTACCTCGCACAAATTATATTATCTTGGTTTTTTATAATCCGTTATGCAGGAATCGTATTCAATAACACAGGATCTTTCGTATTTGACTATAGTCCGTTTTTAAACACAGTGTCTGAATACATAGAAAAAACATAGTCATCCGTTGCAACTAAATAAACGTAAAACCTATTTTGTATTTCTGGCCGCGGTAGTTGTAATCTGCCTTTTGTATCAGTCTGTCTGGATATTCAGCCGGACTACCCAGGCTGAGTATCTTGGTTTCCAAAAAACCCAGAGGGGTGCAACCTGGATGATTGCTTCCTATCAGGTGAATTATGAAACGTATCGCGGCAAGTTCTTAGAGGATGGTTTTAATCCGGACAAACGTTATTTTAAAGTAAGGTATTTGATTTTTTCACCCGACCTGGCAAGGTCTGATACTTTCGCCAGCAACTGGGGGCCGCTCATTTTATTTTTTATTTTGATGGCTCTGATCATTTCGATTGTATTTGTAAGGAATGATATCATTTCTAACCAGGCAGTATTTCAATTTCAAAAGAGGAGGCCTTTCATTCAAATAGTTCATAATGTCATAAAGGATTACGATGAACATGACATTGAAAAAGAAAGCCTGGATGACGCTCAACAAGCGTTGAGAAATAAGCTACAGGAAGAAAAGACAAGCGGTTCTGAGGAAGTTTACGCCAGCGTATATAAAATTAATCCCAATGCGATCGGGATCATTATTGTTTATACTATTTTCCTCTTCTGGTATATCGCACGGGCATTGTCACCATCGATGGATGTTGGCAGTCTTATCTTTTTTGGCGCCGTTGCTTTATTTATTCCGCCCTATATTCAAAACACCAATAACCTGGCATTCAAGATGAAAATACCGGATGAAAGAAAGCTTGTATTTTCTTCTTCGGGAATTAAAGCCGGAGAGACCATCTACCCATTGTCTGATATTGAATCGGCGGTTGTTTACCTGGAATCATTCACGGGATTCAAATACAGGGACCGCACTACAACCGGGATGTCGACTACCAAATGCAAAGGAGACAATAATAAGATATCGTTCCGCTGTAGTGGCGAAGTATACGATTATACTTTTATCCTGGATGAAGCGGCAGATTATTGGACATTTAAAAACCTCATGGCCTCCTGGTCAGCGAAGGGTATTGCAATGATATTTCAAAAGGTATTTGAGGACGACTATATTATTCAGGAGATGGTGCATTTTAATGAAGGCTGATCAGTAAAGTAGCCATCAAACAAAAGCTTATTGACTTTCGGAAACATCCATTTTGGCCTCCTGTTCGATTAGCCAGTCCATGTCTTTTTTTAATTGCAGGGTCAGTTGTGGATCATAGCCAGGTTTCCCTGCTAGCTCAATTTGCCGTTGATAGGACGCTTCAATCGCGCGTTTCCGGGCTTCAATAACAGAGGGATCTAGGGGAGAGGACATGTCTGCAATATGAGATTTTATTTTTGATTTTAGATGTATTTTTCGATGATATGAATCAAAAACACGTTAAATCGCCCTTAACTTCAATAATATGTTACTGCTCTTCATAAAAAGGAACTGATATGCGCAAATTTTATATAATGCTGATTTTCATGTTTTTTTCAACTATAAATAAGGCATTTTTATTTGCTCAAATCAGGGTCATTCATTTTGGAAAAGTAATCGACGGCCGGGGAAACGCAATAGCGAATGCGTTGGTTATGGTAGATGGCGACCGTATCGTCAAAGTGGGAGCGGAAAAAGACATTTCCATTCCTGCGGGAGCTGAAATCATCGATCTAAAATCTTATACTGCCATACCAGGACTGATAGATGCCCATACGCATATCACTTTTTATTGGGACAAATCACCCGGCAGTAATCCATGGACGCAATATGGAACACTGGGGCCGGCCGTTACTGTTTTTCTTGCCCGGGAAAATGCCCTGAAGGCACTGGAAACCGGTGTTACTACGGTGAGGGATTTGGGCTCGAATGATTATATGGATATTTCTATGCGCGACCTGATCAACCGGGGTGCCATGGTTGGGCCAAGAATGTTTGTGGCGGGTAATGGATTACATATATCCAGTATGCCATATTCTACCATAGCACATGCAGATGCCGGATTAGCGGATGGGATTGTAGAAGTACAAAAAGTGGCGCGGCAGAATATTGCTGCAGGTGTGGATTGGATAAAAATATATGCTTCAACCGGGAGTGATAAAGATGTGACGGGTTTTCAAACGTATACTTATGAAGAAATAAAAGCGGCAGCAGATGTTGCACATATGGCAGGAAAAAGAATTGCATTACACACGTATGGCGCTGGCGCAGTGAATGATGCTATCAGGGCTCATGTGAATACGATTGAGCACGCAACGGATGTTGACGATTCATCTTTTTCTAATATGGCAAGGGCAGGAATCACGTATGTGCCTACTGTTGACCACAACAGGTATTATATTGCGCACAAAGATGAATATGGATATGACTCTGCAGTGGTGGCTGGCTTAAATAAATATATTGACAGGAATTTTATATCACTAAAAAAAGCAATCAAAGCAAACGTAAAGATAGCGATGGGGTCAGATGCCGTGTTTACAGGATTTGGCGAGAACACATATGAACTGGGTTGGTTTGTAAAGGCAGGGATGACACCCGCTGAAGCCCTGAAAACCGCTACGGTGAATGGTGCAGAAATGCTTGGTATGGAAAAGGACTTAGGAGTTATTGGCCCGGGCTACTTTGCGGATATTGTCGCGGTGGAAGGTGACCCTCTAAAGGATATAGATGTTGTTATCCATCATGTAAAATGGGTGATGAAGGGTGGAAAAGTTGTCGTTGATAAAACAAAGAAATGAGACGTGGACAACATTAGCTGGTTTTATTTTAATCTCGAAATATAAACCGCATCATAATCGCTGGCCATATCTGCGTTTAATCCCACATCATCCAGCGAAGCGGTGTTGCCGTTGACCGATGTGACTCTCCCGATCTGAATGGTCGCACAGGCGTGCGCATTCAATTCCTGATCCCAATACCGGCCGTTTTTGTTTGTAGGTGAACCGAGAATATAGTCGCCGACGCGAAGGCCCGAGCTTGTGATTGTTCCTGTCCAGGTTGTTTTATTGATTGAAATTTTCGGAATGAATCCAAGATTCATCAGCGTGTCCTTTGCTGTCGTATAAAAAAACCTGACATTTTCAAGCCTGGGCTTCGGGTAATGGTTTGTTGGAATTCCGTACAAACCATTCAGGATGGGTGGATTATTCAATGTCATATCCCTGAACATCACTTCCGTATTACTCCAGTTCATGCGATGGTTATAACTGTCATCGTAATACCGGATACATCCGCCATCAAAATTGGCATTCCCATAAAAAAGATAATCAGCAGCCGGCATACCCGCACCGGTCAGGAAATCAATTTCACAGTCTCTGAAATTGGCACCCGCGCTACCCTGAACCGTACCAATTCTAAATACAGATTCGCTGTAAATGCGACTGGCAGACAGGGGAAACCTGCCTGTCGTAATATAAAATAACTGATTACAGTTACCCGCAATGTTCCAATTGTCACAGAAAACGGATCCCCCGCCCAGACCGGCTCCGTAGTGGAGCCCGTCGACTGCAGTATGACAGGATGCCCATATTTTCAGTCCTTCAATCTTTACCGTTTTACTTTGATCCTGGCCAATAGCTATAGCGACCCGGCAGGCCTGGAACTGATCATCGAGAATATTTATGATCTCCGCATTTTGTGTAAATCCATTGGGTGATAAAACGATACCCACCATCCATTGAATGATCCCGCAATTCCGGATGGTAACGTCAGATGTACCACCACGAGTTCCACCCTGGTTGAGGTTCGGATCAATGGATATGCCTGCGTAGGGATTATTCCTGGTATCAGTGATCGATTGGTCAATCCAGTCTGAAAACCTGAGGGTGCCAATGTTTTGGTTGGTCACTCTGTAGGGCAACATATACTGACCGGTAATCGTAATGTTTTCAATTACAATTCCGCGTCCGAATTGCATGCCGATTCCGTAACCGGATTTATAACCGCAAATAATATTGGAAAGGAAAGTTGCACTGGCAGACTTGTTGGGAAGAATGCCCCGTAGATGAATCGTAAAATATTTGTTCACTCCGTTCACGACATATTGCAGAAGCAATGGCCGGCTGATAAAGTAATTCCCGACCGGCACTACCAAAATGGCCGGATGAATGATAACATAATCGCGTGCCGTTTCAAAGGCAACGATATCATCATGTCTGCCATCACCCACGGCGCCGAATGCTTTTACACTTATTTCAGACAAAGAACGATTGCTGGTGTCTATAACCGGAATCAGCTTTCCGGCAGTTTGAGATGAACCCGGCTGGTTTTTCGTTTTTTGTGCTATCGCTGAGTGGCAGAATAATACTAAGAGGGGAAATAACCTTATTATTAATTTCATTTTTCTTGTTCGTTGATTGCACAGGGCTGTCCAATGACTCCAAAACTTGATTTAGGTTCAGTTAGAATTTCAAAATTATCAGGTAATTCGAATTTGAATTATTTTGCAAAATATGAAGCAGATCAAATTATTTGGACACGCTCACAAAGAAATAACGCACTTACGAAGTTCTTTTAAAGAAATCATAGTGCGTTACTCCTGGAGCTGCAATTATTTTCAGATCGCCTACTTGTATGCTTCGTAAGTGAATTTCTGTCCGCCCAGGGAAGCTTCCGCCATTAACCCGCCGATTTCCTCACTAAAAACGGCGACACCTTCCCGGTATTTAACATTGGCAGCTGCACCTGATTTAGCAGCAACCGCTGAAACCTGTCCGCTGAATTCAAGTTTGTTTTCTTTAAACCGGTCCATCGCTTCTTTGTTTTCGAAGAAGATGACCTCCCGGTATGCCTGCCCACCTACCTGCGCGCCCACGGTTACCTGTACCATCTTGGCAGAGCCGATTGCTTTTGTCTTGGTATAAACAACGCCTCCACCGCCGGATCCGCCCACCACAAGCGCACCTTTACCAATATTCGGGAAGATGACATATCCGTAAGAAGTATTAAACAAGCCGGACATAGATGGATCTGATTTTATAAATGCTGCTTTTGCTTTCTTACTGTCGTTCAGCATCTTTTCCTTATCGCTTTGTGCTTTGATCGCACCTGGGATAAATAATAAAAATGTGCATGCGAGTAAAGCCATTGTTACCAGTTTGTTCTTTTTCATAATGTTATTTTTAATGCAAAGACTAATGACTTAAAATTTCGTGCCAGTGACCTGAGCGGAAGCGACCGATGGATGAGTGAAAAGAAATATCCGGGAATCAGAATCAGGTCAGCGATCAATCTATTGGAATATAATATTCTTCTCAATCCCCTCATCCCAAATTTCCACGAGTTGGTCAGGATTATTTCTGTTCAGGAAATTCCGGTTGATGAGAGGTTAGTTTAATGATGACTTTTTTCAGATTCCGGGAAATATTTCAAAAGCAGGTCATTCAGTTCCTGCCGAAGATTATCCGGGCAATTCAGATTAAAAAGAAAATGGGGCGGATCCGTTTCAAGGTGATAACATTGGTTAGCGCTTAACGGACTACCTTCTATATTTCTCCATTCTTTATTCAGAAGGTCCAGGTCATCCCTGAGATTGTCGATGGGGTGTTTGAACAGGTCCATAAAGGGGTTTTTCAATATTAATTCAAAAGGCGTGCCCTGTGAATACTTTATTGTTTATCCCTTTACAAAAATGGAAGTGGCAACCGTTTCGTTTGTACCGTCTGTCAGTTTTACTTCGACGCCATTTTTCCAATACACGGCAGATTTGGGTTGGCCGGTGTTGTATTCATATCCGGCTATATAAACATCATTCTCATAAATATAAATGGAGCAGGCAAAAGTATTTGTTGCGCTGCCAGTCAGTACTGTCTCCACACCATTTTTCCAGTACACGGCATGATTGATCATTTGATTGGTTGTTTCAACCATCCCGGCTATATATATATCATTACCGGACGCAAATACAGAACATACCTCTCCGAAATTGTTATTGGGTGAGGTTATGTCATATCCCGTATTCAGATCTGTAGCCACTCCATTTGCCCAATAATTCATATAGGGAAATGGAGATGCCGCATAGTTTACGTAGCCGACTACAAAGATGTCTCCGTTTACGACGGAAATCCCGTTTACCCGAACATGTTGTGTTGGAACAGTATAACCGGTCAGGTCCACGATATTTCCATTTTTCCAGTAAACAGCATTATACCCGCGCGTGCCGGCGATATACACATCGTTTCCTGAAACAAATACCGCATTGGCGGAACTACCCGAGTCCGCAGTTTCGAGAACCGTTTCCAAACCATTTTTCCAGTAAACAGCCCAGGTGCTGTCGCCCCCCGCGATATATGCATTGCCACCGGATATATAAACGGAATTTGCTTTGCCGTAGCCGGATTTTATTGGAAGTTTTGTCTCAGTATTATTTTGCCAGTATACCGGGAGTTCAGTCTGCGGAGTTGCTTCCGTGCCGGCTATATACACATCACTGCCGGATACGAAAATCGAATTGGCATACGCATCATTTGTTCCGTTTGAAAGCACAACTTCCTGACCATCCTCCCAGTACTTAGCCACATGATTGGTGCCATTTGTCCCGCTGTATCCGGCAACCATTACAATAGGCTTTCCTGAACGGCCATCCTTTAAAATAGAACCGGGGTCACTCTTGCAAGACGTGGTGGAAATGGCCACACCGATTAATAAAACCAGAATCGGTTTGCCATCTACTAAATTCGGGTACATGACGGGTATTTTATCATTATAATTTCCTGACCAGAGATAAATTGGATTAATTTCCGAATCGGATATTGAGAAAATATACAAGGATATCGAAGGGGTTGGTGTTTGGTAGGATGACCGGATGCATTCAGTCAGTGCAGGCTTTGAAGTTATGATTTTTAAATGGGATAACTTTTTTATTTTATCAACAATGGGCTGTTCACGAATAAAAATTTAAAATTATCAGGGTTAAAAATAATGTCGTTATGTTGTCTCAGGCTGTGTATAAAGACCAGCTTATTGTTTTGTATTTCCCGGGAGGATAAAACGGATTCTTCCGTTTCTAAAAATGGTATTTGTTCCTGTTTAAGCATAGTAATCATACGTTGACTCTCTTCCTTTGGGCCATATCCATAATCAGTGTACAGGTGAATAAAGCGATGCGCAGTATCGGCCTTTATCCAAACCATAAATTTTTCTGTTCCGTCATAGAGTGCATCAAAGAGAACCACTTCGTTGATTTCAATTTGCCCATTTTCAACGATATAGGATATGACTTCACCGCCTCCGCTATGTCCACCCAATAAAATATGACCGGATACACAATGCGCCCCGATCATTTTTTTATTCTTTAGTTCCTTTAAAACATCGGCTACCAGGGCCCTGAAAATCCCTGGCTTCTCCAGTTTACCGCCATAGCTGTCGGCGGCATCTTTGGCTGCTTCCGGCAACACCAAAACAGCATTTATTCCGGAAGCCATCCATTGCCTGGTAAGCTGGTAGTATGCAGCGGCACTGTCAATATTGTTGTGCCAGCCATGAAACCAGAAAATCAGATCTACTTTCTTATCAGCATGCAGGTTTTTCGGTGCAATAATCAACACATGACTGTCACTATAATGGTCTGCAGCATTATAAAAGACCTGATTTCCTACATGGCCTTTGAATCTGCCACTATCGGGAAATGAGGTATGTGGAGACTGCATGTGCAAGATTACGGCTCCATGATCAGTCTGTGCAAATAGTGGGGCATGGGCGTGAAATAACAACAGAAGGAGGCTCAATGAAAAAGCAAATCGCATCCGGTAAATATAGAACGATCCGATTAAAAACGATGGCCATTGGAAAGCAGAAGCGGCTTTTTTGTTTCAATCGGTTTATGCAGAAGCTTTTTATATCCGAGTACTAGTTTACCGGCCCATTTACCAATTACACCATTGGATACAGGTTGCAAAACACTCTTTAATATATTAATAGGTTTCAGATTATTCATAAAGTGGGCAGCCGATGTCTCAATATCCTCTTTCAGAAATATTGATTCTTCTTCGAGTTCGGCAATAACCTTCTCCAGTTCCTCAACATTGGTGGGCTTTTTATACATCATGTTTACTTTAGCATTTTATTGATAAGACTATTTGCAATGGGTCTTTTAATCCAATTTTTCCTTTGAACATATATAATCAGCAAGACGAGTAAATAAAATCCACCTGCTATTAAAAAGCCATAATAATATTCGCCTAATATTTTACCAATTAAAATGGCCAACGCAACACTGACAAATCCGATGAAAAGAAATATGACGAGGACCTTTACGATCAGATAGACCATATTGGACAGTACATCTGATGAAGTATGAATTGCCTTCAGTTTCGTCAATTCTATTTTCGTATCCAGGTACTCGCCCGATTTGTTGATCAGCGTTTCTATTGAATTCATAGTAAGTTGTTATGCCTGAATTCGCTAGTCAGACATCCAGGTTATTCGGGGTAATAAAATGCTATTAGTGCATTATAAATCGTGCTACTTAGTCCATTCCGGAGCTGATTCCAAATCATTCACTACTCCCTGCACCTTCGATTTTTCCCTATTAAGCACTTCTTTTCCTTTGTCCGCCAGATCGGTACCCTCTTTTGATAATTTATCTTTATACTCATCAAATCCGTCAACCAGTTTTTTCCATGTGTCAGATCCTTTGCCCGGAGCTAAGAGTATACCAATTCCAATTCCCACAAGTAGTGTCAAAAATGTCTTATTCATAAAAATGCTTTCAATAAGTGTTTCAATAAAAGTGCCATTGCGGAGAATGCACAAAAAACCCCTGCATTGGTTTATTAAACGGGCAGAAAATACCCAAACTGATTCTGCTGTACCGCGGATTCATCATCTCTCAATTGTGGCAAGGTTCATGGCCCGGGAATTGATTCTATATCTGAAAACAGATCAATTATGAAAGGTTTATTATTTGTTCTTCTCGCGGGAGTTGCTGTAGGAATGTTGCTCGCTCCGGATAAAGGTTCTGAAAGCTGGAAAAAACTGGTAGACAGTCTGGATGACGTAAAGAAAAAAACTATGGACGAAATAGATAGTTTAGTCACTAAAGGCAAGGATCTGGCATCCAAGGGTAAATCGGCTGCCAAAAATGCATCCAGCGCCTGGTAAGAAGTTCCCGGATATTCTTTATTGAGCTTTTCGTATAGTTGATCTGGTCACTATACATTGACCTGTGCATGCCATAAATCAAGTGATTTAGAGTTGCTGAAAGAAGCGTTTCTATACTACCAGACAGATGGAAAGCTTTTAGGATCGGGATACTTCTTGCAGAATTCATTGGTGATCTTCACGATTTCTGCATAGTCCTTTTTGGAATGTTTTACGGATTGCTTAATATGAATTCCTTCACCAATGCGTTCCGGCAGGAAAATATTTCTATGGTGAACTTTAGCATATTGATTGGGATAGTACTTCCACATATAGGCCTCGTAGCCTTCCAGATACTTGAGGGTCCAGGATGGGATGTTTTCATTTATTTCGTAAACCATTCGAACAGTTCGGTTTATTAAATCTTAATTAGCTTCTAATACGGTTGTATCCCGGCTGAGTTGATCCTGCCTAAACTTATTTAATTGAAAACGTTTTAGAAAATTTAGTATCCCGGAGTTTGTACTTTCAATTTCTCTGGCTCTTTCAGTTAAGAGCTCATCCATTCTGTATTCTCCCTTTGAACTAAGTCTGAACACGCAGATTCCCTGACCCTGAGTGGAGATTTTAAGAAACTTTTGGGCAATCAGCTCATTGATTTTTGATCTGTATAGGTTCCAGTCTTGTTCAAATAACTCGTGAAATTTTCGGGCGGGAACCTTTTTATTATTTCTCACTGTAAGAAGGATTTCCAATTCCAGACTTTTTGCCTGTTCCATTGTCGGAGATTTTGGGTGACGGTAAATGGATATTGGATGAAGACGTTTCTGGCAGAAGGATAATTTGTAACAAAGCCGGGTGGAGGTACTAATGTTCGTCTACCGTTAAAATACAATCCATTTTTGACATATCCAAACTTCCGAGTTTACCGTGCCTTCGCCAGGGTTCAGCCAATTAGTATCATTAAATTTGTTCAGCGGTGGTCGAATATCAGTTGTTGTTGATAGCTGTTTAATAAAAAATGAAAAATAATACTATGTGGTCAACCGAATCTCTCTGGTTTGAAGTGGCTGTTGTAAGCATCATATATGCCCTGGGCAATATATTAATGGGCCAGTTCGAGGAACAGACACCAAAATTCCGAAGAGTGGGTAAATATCTATTGACACTGATTTTAGTATGTGGAATCTCTGTTTTTGCCGGCAGGATCTTCGCTATGATTTTCCTCGCATTATTCATTATCCCTCTCATCTATGTGCACGGTTATTTTTTACCGAAGAAAAAAGGCATCAATGGCTGGACCGGTGAACCCAAAAGCAAATACTACGAATTTCGAAAATGGAATAAGGATATATTTTCGAAATAGTTATATAATTCCCATGAAATATTCGATTTGTATGAATAAATTAAGGTTTAAGATCTTCTTCTTCCTCCTGATATATCTGATTAGCTCGGATATGATGGCACAGGAACCTCCTGCACCCAATGGGAAGTATGCGATGGTAAAAGGTATTCGTATGTATTATGAAGAATCGGGCAACGGTATGCCGTTGATTCTCTTAAATCCCTTTGGCGGAACCTGTGCATCCTGGAGACCATTTTCTCCGGAGCTTTCAAAATATTTTCGGATAATTTCAGTAGAGATCCCCGGCCATAGTCGTTCGGACGCTATGGATACTTCAGGCATTTATTCGTTTCGAAAGGCTGCAGAATATATCATGGGTCTTATAGATTTTTTAAAACTGGATTCCTTTAATATCATCGGGGTGAGTTCACCCGGTGTTATCGGACTTTATATAGCAACGATGCAACCCGCTAGGGTAAAGAACCTGGTCGTCATTGGAAGTCAGGCTTATTTCTCCGTAGAGACCAGGAAAGTGATTACATCCTGGGGTCAGGGAGTTAAAGATTCAGCCTGGTTGGCGGAATCTATTAAAACACACGGCAAGGAAAAAGGAACCCAGTTGCTGGTGCAGCTTTGGAATTTCAGGACGAATTATGGTAACCCTAATCTTACATCTGATATTCTTTCAACCATTACCGCAAGAACTTTAATTATCCATGGTGATCGTGACGATATCATCCCTGTTTCGCAGGCGATAGAAATGTATAATAATATAAATAGAAAATATTTGTGGATCGTCCCCAACGGTGGACACTTGCCGTACATGGATCCTTCAAGCCAAACAGAATTTCTTCGTATACTGGTTGGATTTTTAAACGAAAATTGGGATAACAAATGAGCTAGTTGTAAAGCTGCTGGTTTCTAAACGATTGTACCTACCATCTTGCATACCGACCGTCCTTCTAAAAATAATAGGAAGTTAATGCCAAAAGGTTTTGCTTAGGGTATTAAACTAAATCTAATGAATCGTAGAATTCACGGCTATTTATTAGTAACCGTCGTCATTTTTCTTTCCCAGAATATTTACGGGAAAGTTCCGGGACCTGAAAATTCTTACCGGTATTCCATCGATTTGTTGAACATACATAACAACGAGGTTACTGTAAACCTGCTCACTCCGAAGATTACAACTACAAAGGCAATATTTGCTTTCCCGAAAATCATCCCGGGTACTTATCGAATATCCGATTACGGAAAATTCATTTCGAATCTCCGGGCTTCAGATAAATCGGGGAAACAATTGGTTGTGAGACGGCTTAATGACAATCAATTTGAAATAGATAATGCAAAACAGACCAGTAAGATATCTTACACCGTGCACGATATATTTAATTCGAATATCCAGAACGCTATCTTTCCGATGGCTGCAACTGATATAGAGGATAAAGATGTCGTTGTGAATACGTTCGGGTTCTTTGGATTTATTGAGGGTATGACACGTCTTCCTTTTGCACTGACATTTACAAGGAGGCCTGAATTTTATGCTTCAACCAGTCTCATTCCAACGGGTAGTAAGGGAAATACGGATGAATTCAAAGTGAAAAATGTTGATGAACTCTATGACGCGCCGATCTTATATTCTGTGCCAGATACGGCGACGCTTAAGATTGGTAAAACAGACATTTTGATTTCAGTTTATTCGCCCAATAATAAAATTCATGCCAGTCAAATTGCCGGGTGGATGCATGATTATTTGTTTGCAACGGCACGTTTCCTCGGTGGGGAACTTCCGGCGAAAAGGTATGCGTTCCTGTATTATTTCCGTGATCCTGCGATAAAGCAGTCTTTTCCATTGGGCCTTGGCGGTGCTTTAGAGCATAACACATCTTCCTTTTACTATCTCTATGAAGTACCGCAGCAGCTTTCAAAGGAGGCAATTGTAGATGTATCTTCTCATGAATTCTTTCACATTATTACGCCGCTCAATATCGCGTCAAAGGAAGTCAGGGAGTTCAACTGGGATAAACCGGTCATGTCAAAACATCTGTGGTTGTATGAAGGTGTAACCGAATATTCAGCCCACCATGTTCAGGTGATGACGGGGCTGAATACCGTCCCTGTTTTTCTTCAAAAAATGTCTGACAAGATTACTAATTCAAGAACCAATTTTAACGACAGCCTGTCCTTTACTGAGCTGAGCAAGCGTAGCACGGATCAGGATAGTAACGAATATGTGAATGTCTATCAGAAGGGTGCATTGATCGCGGCATCACTTGATCTGTACCTCCTCCATTTATCGGGAACCAAAATGGATCTGCGGAAGCTGATGGACGAATTGAAAAAGAAATATGGAAAAGAGCGATATTTCGAGGACGATAGTTTATTCGATATCATTACCAGGATGACTTACCCGGAGGTGAGGGGATTTTTCTCGAAATATGTGGAAGGAGGGAACGCCTATTCCCTATGAATACTTTTTTGGTTTTGCGGGTGTAAAATATACTCCGGCAACTTTCAGGAATGGATTCGGAATAGGTCGGGTGGCAATAACGGCTGGTGACAACGATCATTTAGTAGTTGTTGACACCAGCGGCATGAATCTTTTAGGTAAAAGGATCGGCTATCAGATCGGCGATGTAATATTTAGTGTAAATGGTGCTGAAGTAAACGCTGGAAATTTTCTTGTTGTAAGAAAGGAAATCGGGGACACAATAAAAGAGGGCGATCCATTAGAGCTAAAAGTTGGTCGAAAGAATGCAGCAGGGGCGATGGATACTGTGATGCTTAAAACGCCCTATATGCCGATGCCCATCCCGGTACCTGGTAAACTTGAACTCATGCCAGATCCAACCCCGGAACAGCTGGCTGTCAGGAATGCCTGGCTGATTCTTAAAGATTGATTGGATCCATTTTGAAGTCACAATTTGTGACCTCAAAGTGAAGAGAACGGCATAGCTATAGACTTATTCCATTCTCAAACTTTTTTTGCCAGCCGTAGTTCACTCTGAGCGTAGGCTGGTTATCGGATTCGCCAAAGCGGCGTTGATGGCACGATGCGCCACCGTGAGCCAGGCAATCAATATGGAGCTTCCAATGGCCAGCAAAAATATGGAGGCACTCAGAGGAATCCGGTAAGCATAATTCTTCAGCCACTCATTCATTATATACCAGGCGATCGGCGCGGAGATCATAAAGGCCAGGATGATCAGCAGCGTAAATTCTTTCGACAGGAGATAAATGATTGTGCGAACCGATGCACCAAGCACTTTCCGGATGCCGATTTCTTTAGTTCTCTGAACGGCCATAAATGATACCAATCCGTATAAACCCAGGCAGCTGATGAATATCGCGATGCCCGCGAATATTTTGTAGAGTTGGGAAAGCTGGTCCTCCTGTTTGTAGAAATTTTCAATGGTTTGATCCAGGAAGTGATATTCATACACAAAGTCGGGGTAAGTGCTCGTCCATAGTTTTTCGATAAAAGGCAATACGGTTTTTTCAGTTCCCGGTTTTATTTTGATATTGATGGTCTGGTACACGTGCTTCCAGGTGCTCATTACCACGGGTGCCAGGGGTCGCCGCAGGGAATTGACATTGAAGTCGCGTACAACGCCGACGATATGGCCGACCATACGATCATCCCAGAAACTGATCTGCTTCCCAATCGCGTCCTGTGGATTTCGAATACCCAGTTTCTTCAAAAGTGTTTCATTCACTACAAAATCCCGCACGGTATCACTCGGACCATATGGCCGGCCGGCAACGAACCGAAGATCGAAGGTGCTAAAATAATCAGGATCCGCCCATTTGAGGTTGGCGCTGAAATCGGTAGATTTCGTCGCATGATCATATTTAAAATCGCTGCTCCAGTTATTGTCGGCGGAAGGGCTCGCATAGCTAAAACTTACTTTTTGAATATCAGGATTTGATTTCAGACGGTCACGTACAAAATCCAGTTTGGTGAGGTTCACGCTGTCGTTGATCAGGGGCACATTGATGATCTCTGCTTTGTCAAATCCGAGCGAGGCATTTCTAAAGAAATTCATCTGGCTCACTACCAGGATCATTCCGATGATCAGGATATGGGCAATCGCGAATTGAAGAACGACTAATCCCCGTCGCAAAGAAACACCGCCCACCATTTCGGAAGATATCCTGCTCTTCAATGCCGTGATGGGATTGAAGCCGGATAAAATAATGGCCGGGTAACTTCCGGACAAAAGGGTAACCACGATGGCTGTGCATATAACAAATAAGATCAGAGAGGGATCCTCCATCATATTTAAATGTATTTGCACTTCGAGCAGTTTATTCAGAAAAGGCAGTACAGCATACGCAATAAAGACTGCCATCACGCAAGCGCTGCAAACGATGAGTGCTGTTTCCATCAGGAATTGCAGGGCGAGTTGTTTACGGTTGCTGCCAAGCACTTTTCTAACGCCCACTTCCTTAGAACGATTGACTGCCTGCGCGGTGGCGAGGTTAACGAAATTGACACATGCGATCACGATCAGGAAGATGCCGATGAGCGTGAGTGCAGTGATCAGAGCATGGCTGAACGTATGACCGTTGTAATTTCCAAAGCGGTCATCAAAATGAATTTCGGACAGGGGTTGAAGGATATAACTGTCTTTCGAATACTCAGCGGGCTTGTGTTTTTTCGCAAAGGATGCCAGGTCCGCATTAAATTTCTGCGTCGTGAGACCATCTGGCAAAACAATAAATGTATAGGCGCCTCCGTAAGTACTGACCCAGTCGGTCAGGTTGTTTTTAATATTCGTATTAGCGAGGGCGGAGTAGGGGATGACAATCTTTAGCGGAAAATCGGAATTGACCGGAACTTCTTTCAAAATTCCGCTGACAATATAGGGAGTCTTGTTACCCAGCGTGATGGTTTTGCCCAATGCATCCTTCCAGTTTCCGAAATACTTTTCGGCTGTGGCCTGGGTAAGAACCGCGTTGTTTGGATTTTTCAGGGAAGTCTTTGCGTCGCCATTCAGCCATTCAAAATGAAACATGCTGAAGAATTCGGGCTCGGCATAATAGATATTATCCTCTATAAATTTATTCGTCTGTTTGTCACCGTTATTAATGGTTACTTGTGCACCACGATTAAAAATGGAAGCCACTTCGCGGATCTGCGGAAAGTCGATCCGGATCCCTTTGGCGACGGGAAATGAGACGCCGTCGTGATAACTAACTCCCTTCCTCGATTATGAAATTCGGTACAGACGCGGTAGATGCTTTTTTTCTTTGGATGAAAATTATCAAAACTGCTTTCAAACCGGATCACCAGGAAAAGGAGTAGGCAGGAAGCAATGCCAACCGTGAGTCCGAGGGTATTGATGAGGGCATAACTTTTATTTCTTTTCAGGTTTCTGAAAGCGGTTTTGAAATAATTTTTAAACATGGGAGGCTGGTTGTAATGGGTTCCGGCTCAATCAATATGCCAGTTTGGAACCGATTGTACCATAATGTTTTGCGGGGCCGTTGGGGGAAGAACTGTGCGGAACTGGACAGCGAATGTACGGTTGACGGTTGACGTTTGGCGGTGACAGATAACCGTTGACCGATGAAGGTTGACCGTTGAAACAATGGTTGCCGCCATTCGTTGTGATTTCGTTAAAAGCAATATTTCCTCCGAATTATTTTCACCGTTTGAATACATAGTATTTATGCGTCATCGCCATGCGTTGCTGTCACTGACAATCGGGATGATCCTGTTTGCCTGCAAAAAGGATCAGGGGACTCTTACGCCTGATCCTCCCGTCCCACCGCCAAACCCGACTGCAAAACATATTTTATTAAAAGATATCACATCACCTCATCTGCCTTCACCCTATTATCATTTTGAATATAATTCGGATAGTCTGGCTTCTAAAGTTGATTTTGCTTCCGGATTTTCGATTTATGATATTTTCTACAACGAAAATAAAATCGTTGAGATGCGGAATAATATTATCGTGAATCACGACACTCTGAGGTATTTATATGATTCCGCAGGTAAACTGACTCTAATAAAATTTATAAATGAATCAAATATTGTATACAGGCTTGTAAACCTCACCTATGACGGAGACCTGATTAGAGAATTAGAATGGGATATCAAAGAAGGAGATGTTGGTTATTATGTTGACCGAAGGGTAACATTTACTTTTTATCCCGATAATAATTTAAAGACAATGATTGACTATAGGGCCGCCCTTAACGGCTCTCCGCAGCAGACCCTCACAACCCTCTTTGAGAAATATGACGATAAAATCAATGTTGACGATTTCATTCTTATTCACGATCAATACCATGACCATTTATTCTTGTTTCAGGATTTTCGTTTACAGAAAAATAATCCGGGCAAAGAAACATTTTCAGTGAACGGCACAGTGCTCTACACCAACGACTTTACCTATTTTTACAATGCCGATAATACACCATCAAACAAGAAGGGTGCTTTTCTATATACTAGCGGGCCTGATTCCGCAAAAAGATTTGAGACGAATTCCTACTATACTTATTATTGATCGCTACCTGTGGTAACGAAATGGATTGTTATAATTGATTTTCCGTAGGCGACGTGGTGCTTCATGGAGCCCGGTCAGTATGGTCTTTGTCCTGCTAGGTTTGAATTTTGCTTTCCGGGGTTGACTATATTGATTTTTATTTTTTGAAAATCGGAGTTGCAAATGTGTACTTTGTAAACCATTGTTAATTTGTAATTTGCTGGTTTCGGAATCATATTCGAAATTATAGCAGGAATACAATGAGAACAATCCATCGTCCGTATGTTATATTCATAGCACTGATTCTTTTCTGCCATGCTGTGGGATTCTCACAATTCGATGCGGAATCGTCTTTGGCACTCATCCATCGCGTGATCCCGGATCGGGCTGCAAGTTTTGTAGTGGAGAAATTGTCGGCGACAGAATCTCCGGATGTTTTTGAAATTGAAAGCAGGAACGATAAAATCATTCTGCGCGGGAATAATGGCGTTGCTGTTGCATCCGCATTATATTACTATCTGACTCATTTCTGTCATTGCCAGATTACCTGGAATGGAACAAATTTAAATATTCCGAAAGTCCTTCCTCGGGTTGACGATAAAGTGCATCAGACCTCACCATACGCCTATCGTTATTATATGAACTATTGCACGTTCAACTACAGCATGAGCTGGTGGGACTGGAAGCGATGGGAAAAAGAAATAGACTGGATGGCACTGCATGGCCTGAATATGCCGTTGGCTATTACCGGCGAAGAATATACATGGTATACAGTTTATAAAGAAATGGGCTTTTCCGATAAGGATCTGGAGTCATTTTTTAGCGGACCTGCTTATTTCTCCTGGTTCTGGATGGGCAATCTGGATGGATGGGGCGGACCATTACCAGTGAGCTGGATGAAGAGTCATATGGAATTGCAGCAAAAGATTCTTCAACGTGAAAGGGAACTGGGAATGAAACCTGTGTTACCGGCCTTCACCGGACATGTTCCGTCAGCTTTCAAAAAAAAGTTTCCACGGGCAAAATTGAAAGCGACCAATTGGAAGAACGGTTTTGAAGATACCTATATTCTCGATTCGGAGGATTCCCTGTTTGGAGTGATCGGTAAGCAATTTATAAAGACACAAACAAAATTGTTTGGAACGAATCATTTGTATTCAGCAGATACATTTAATGAAAATGAACCGCCTTCTGATGACACGGGTTATCTGGCCAAACTCAGCGGGCGTTTATATAAGAGTATGGTGGAAGCGGACCCCGAATCCGTTTGGGTGATGCAGGGATGGCTGTTTTACAGCGACCGTAAATTCTGGAAATCTCCGCAAATAAAAGCCCTGCTGGATGCTGTTCCCAATGAGCATATGATCCTGCTTGATCTGGCAGCAGAAATAGAACCCGTCTGGAAAAGAACGAATGCTTTTTATGGCAAACCATGGATCTGGAATATGGTCCACAACTTTGGGGGCAATATCAGCATGTTTGGAAGAATGGACGGAGTGGCAGCGGGTCCGGCCGTGGCACTTCATGATTCCGCTTCGGGCAATATGGTGGGCATTGGTCTGACCATGGAAGGCATAGAACAAAATCCGGTGATGTATGAATTGCTCACGCAACAGGTATGGCAAAATGAATCGGTTGACCTGAACAAGTGGCTGGAATTTTATACAGTCAACCGGTATGGCCTGTTGGACAGCAATCTCATGAAAGCATGGGCGGTATTGAGGCGAACCGCGTACAATGGAACGACCATCAGAGATGGCGCAGAATCAATACTTACCGGCAGACCAACCTTTGATTCCACCACGGTATGGACAAGGACAAAACTGAATTACAATCCCAAAGATTTTCTTCCGGCCTGGGATTATTTTGTTACCGAGGCAGGCAAATATAAAAACAGCGATGGGTTTCAATATGACCTCGTTGATATCACGAGGCAGGTACTTGCCAATTACGCGAATTCCATACACGCTAAACTGGTCATGGCCTACCGGGAAAAGGACCGGACTGCCTATAAAAAATACAGCAATGAATTTTTACAAATCATCACCGACCTGGATTCCTTATTGGGAACGAGAAAAGATTTTTTGCTGGGACAATGGATTTCAGATGCGAGAAGTTTTGGGAATAATCCCGAAGAAAAAGCATTGTATGAACGCAATGCCAGGGACCTGATCACGCTATGGGGAGATGCAAACAGTCCACTGCATGAGTATTCCTGCCGTCAATGGAGTGGTTTGCTCAGTGATTTTTATAAGCCACGCTGGGAAATTTTTTTTAAAATGACCACTGATTCACTGGATGCCGGAAAAGAATTCGATCCCGTAGTCTTCGATAAATATATCAGGAACTGGGAATGGGAATGGGTGAATAAACGAAAAGATTATCCCGTTGAACCCTCCGGAAACAGTATTGATCAGGTCATCATGCTTTATAATAAATATAATCATGAGATTCCACGTGATTGATTTCTGCCCGCAACGAAATGAAATGTTATGATTGATTTTCCGTTGGGAAGTATGTTCTCTTCTTTCCCCATGAGTTTGTATCCATTTTCTAATGTTTTACTTGTCAGCAATTCCGGGTCGACAATGGAAAATATTTCTCCGGCTTTTTTTACACTTTCTATTCCTGTGGGACTGACCGTTTGTTTATTATTATTTGATTGAATCGAAATAACCAGGTGACCCTCCTTGCGTATATTATTTGAACAAAACGCAAGGGCTTTATCAATTCCCGTGTATTCCAAAACCAGGGCTGCCCAGATAAGATCCGCCTTGCAAATACTTTCTGAATGTTGGGTTATATCCAGGTTCACCAATTGCAGAGTGGGGATGCTTTCTTTGTACCTTTTGTAAGCGGTATCCAGATAATCCTGGTTGATATCGATTCCAAACACACTCTTTGTAATTTGATTGTCGATATGTTCCAAACCATTTCCGCCGGCAATTCCTAAAAAAATAACATCTTCAGGTTTTATTGCAGCCAGGTATTTTTTTGTCAATGCATTTAAGAGAGTGGATTGTCCCACCAGATGATGCGACATATGCAGTTCATAATCTTCCAGTGGAATATGAAGCCAGGGATTGCTGTCCATGTTAAATATGGTTATATAATTGCCTTTCCATCTGCAAATCAAAGATCCCAATCAAATCGATAATTTCCGGTTAATCTGACCCACAAAATATTATCAACAAAGTCAATACATAAGGATTTATAGCGTTATTTTTAAACTGGTTACACAGGCAAACTTCGCCCTCAACAAAACATGGAACTCGTATTTATCTTGATCGTTTTGGCCCTGTTTCTCCTGGCTTTTGCCTTGCTGATTGTACTATACAAATGGCTCTTAAAACGTGGTTTTCGCAGACTGGCCTTACTTTTTCCAACCATAATAATAGTAGTCGTCGGTTATGGTGCCTATGTATCACTGGTACCGAGTGATAGTTTCTATAAGGAGGACTTCGAAAAGTATTCTGGCGTCCAATTTCCGGCTTCCGGTAAAATTATTAAGAAGTATGCCTCCTATCCGGATCTGCAGGGTGAGTACATATCTGTGGCATTAATCAAACTTTCCTCTGCAGACTACCAGACGTTGAAAGAAGAGTTGAATCGAACCAGCGGATCAAAAGTGGACACCGCGGGATATCCCTTTCTTGAACACACTTTTAAATTTCTTGGCGATTCGACACATGGAGAGAGTAAAAACTTCGCCGTTATATACAGGATAAATAAATCCGTCATTGGTCTTTATAAGGACGGTAGTACTATTCTCTTTGAAAAAGGAATCAAGTGATTCTTGTCTTAAATGACCGAACAGGCGGTATCGCCCAATTATAGGCGCCGCATATTCCATATTTTCACTTCAGGCAACGTTTTTATCTGCCTTTATATCTAACTATCAGAACTATAAATTTCAGGGGTTGAACGAAAACGAACTCATCCGGGGTTGTCAGAATTTGGATGGAACTGCCCAGCATATGCTTTTCCAGCTCTATGCAGGCAAACTGATGACAATTTGCCGTCGGTATGCGGGTGATCGTCACGAAGCGGAAGATATGCTGCAGGAGGCATTCATTAATATATTCAAAAACATAAACCAGTATAAATCCCTTGGATCGTTTGAAGGATGGATCAGGCGTATAACCGTGAACGCCGCCATACAGGTTCTGCAAAAGAGAAAAATAAGGTTTACAGAAATAAAAAATGTCCCATTTGAACCTGAATCGCGGGACAATTCAGTGCTTTCGGATCTGGAGGCTGAGGATTTGTTGAAAGTGATCAGCCTGTTACCGGATGGTTATCGTACGGTTTTCAACTTGTTCGTGTTAGAGGGCTATTCTCATGAAGAAATAGCTCAGATGATGAAAATCGAAACGGCAACCAGCCGGAGTCAATTGTCAAAAGCCAGGGCGATGCTGAGAGAGAAAATTAATTCTTTACAAAAAATCCGGGTTAACAATGACCGATAGTCAATTGGATGAAATATTTAAAAAGCAGCTTCCCGGGCATGAATCGCCTGTGCCGGAGGACATGTGGGAACGAATCATTCGAAAGAAGGATAAGGACAGAAAAGGATTTTTCTTCTTTTTTAGTCTGATCGGTTTGTTCCTGCTTGGTTTTGGCGTTGCGGGTATTCTTTTATTCAATAAAAATGATAAAAGAATTATAAGGGATAAAGATCATATCAATAAAAGCAAAGCCATTTCCAATCCAGACACTGTTAAGTCCGCAGGCACAGATCAGCATATGAAAGTGAATCCTTCTGTCAATCAGGAGGCAGCCTTTGGAGGAACGGATCCCGTTTTAAATACGGCTGGTCATAAATATCAACTAACGAGGAGGATTACACAGCATTCGCAATCAGAAAGCCTTCAAACGAAATCGAAATTTAAAAATAGATATTCAAAAACAGAGCAAGAGAGATCTATGGGCGATGCGACAACAAGTGTAGTGGAAAACGACGGCTCTATAGATAGTATTAAGAAATCTGATGGAGAAAGTAAACCCGGTTCTTTCATCGACTCCCAAACCCATAACTGCCGATTCGGTAAAAACAACAACCTCAAAAAAATCAGATTCGACGAAGAAGAATAATGGAAATAAGTGGTCACTGGATCTATATGCTTCACCGGATTACCCCATTGAGTTTGCGGATTATTATATAAAATCAAAACTATCCTATACCGTCGGTCTCAGATTAAACCGCTCTTTTGGAAAGCGATTTTCCGGTAAGATTGGAATTCAGTTTTCACAATTAAATTATGTTTTGCCTGACACCTCTGGTTACCCGGGTTCTTATCACCTGATGAGACTGGACTTGCCTGTTCTGGCTGGTTATTCATGGGGAAATGAAACCTTTGGAATGACCGTAAATGCCGGGAGTCATATTTAACCTGTATTCCTGGCTTCGGTGCCGGACTCGACCAGTTATATTAAATCAAATGCCGGATTGAGTTTATACCTGGGTTTAAACTTTTCAAAACATATCAACGATCGTATGGAGATTTTTTCCGAAGCCATACTACAGATACCAGCTCAGCACATCGACTGTCAGTACATTCTACTTTCAGAAATTTATTGATGTGGCTGGTATATCCTTTGGCGTCAGGTATCATTTTAAAAAATAAGCAACTTTGACGCTGACCCATCGGTAAACAACTATAGAAACAGGGCATTGTTTCATAATGTATACATATCAAATTAACTAATTTTTGATTTTCCCTCTTTTTTCTTTATATTTTTGTAGAGAATTTTCGGGTTTATCGTGATGCCGGGACATTATTAATCCCACCCCTTCCAAATCTCTTCCTTTTGGCCCATCCCTACCCATGAGTTTTTAATTCAGTCATTTCTAAATTCAAGCTCATGTCAAAAAATTTAAAAAGTCCATCCGTATTGGTTGTGGGTTCAACTGGTTTTCTGGGAATGGAAATCTGTCGTCAGCTGGTAGATGCGGGTAGAAATGTAAAAGGATTGATACGTCCTACATCAGACAGCACAAAAGTAGAAGCCCTCCGACAGATGGGCGTGGAGACAAGAGAGGGTGATTTGAAGAATGCAGCATCCATAAAAAAAGCTTTAGAAGGCGTTGATTCCGTTATTTCGACAGCATCATCCACATTATCCCGGCAGGAAGGGGATTCAATTGAAACTGTTGACGGCAATGGTCAGCTGAACCTGGTACAGGCTGCCATCGATGGCGGAGTGAATCAATTTATTTTCGTTTCATTCCGTCCTATGCATGACTCGTTTTCGTTGCAAACTGCCAAGCGAAATGTTGAAAAGAAACTGACAGAAGGTAAATTGAATTATACCATTTTGCAGTCGGGATTTTTTATGGAAGTATGGCTGAGCCCGGCCGTAGGATTTGATTATCCAAATTCGAAAGTGACAATATACGGAGAAGGGAAGAATAAACTCTACTTCGTTAGCCTGGTGGATGTAGCTGCCATCGCGGTGGCATCTCTTGGGTAATGAATTAGCAAAGAATTCAGTTTTCCAGGTGGGCGGACCAGCAGCGATAAGCCCATTAGAAGTGGTCAAAATTTTCGAAAATCACATGGGAAACGAATTCACCGTTGAGTTTGTACCGATAGCAGCTCTTCAGGCTCAAAAAACGGCAGCCAGGGAATCATTAAGCGAAGCGTTTGCTGCACTCATGATCTCGTATGCTGAAGGAGATGAAGTTGATATGACTGAAACCCGTAAGGTCTATCCGTTCAAACTCACTTCCGTGTCGGATTATGTGCAGAGCGTGCCCGTGGGACATGAAATGTAGTGGAATATCAAGCCTGCCAGTCTTCCAGGGGTCAGAACTGTGCTTTCCGGGTTTGGTGAAATTTGTAAGCCTGGGGATAAAGACAATAAAGAGTTTACTGATGCCCAGGATTTTCTGCCAGGAACCTAAAAACATCTCTTTCCCAAATTTTTGTATTTAGAAATATCAAATTGTGAGCTTGATTCGCTGAATTTCCGAAGCTGGGGTAGATTTCCAACAAATGTGGTTTTTGCAGCTGATTTAAAACACTGTCAAGTGAATAACCCGGACTTATTGAGTAGTCGTTTTGTGCATGAATAATCATAATGGGTGCACTTATATTTCTGGATGCCGAGATCAGTTTATCACGAAGTTGTGGCGAGAGATTCCAACTGTAACCAGACGGAGAGAAAACAACAACTGCACTCAGTCTGGGCTCATGTTCAGCCACAAGTAGGGCTAGAGATCCACCGAATGAATGACCAACAATCGTAATCCGGGATGTATCAATATCCGGTCTTGTTCGCAGATAGGTGATCCCTGCCATCATATCCTGCATCTGCGCTGTCTCCAGTTGTTCCAACTGAACTTTGTTGCGTCCTTCGAGGCCATTTTTCTTAAATGTACTTTCCATCAGATCCGCACCGTTCAAACCTTGCCCTCTTGAAAGTCCGACCCCTCTGCGGAATAGTGCGAGATAAATATATCCCTTCCTGGCAAACAGGGGTCCGAGTACGGATGCCTCTTTTATTGGATTATGGATTGTATCATCACTGGCGTAGCTACCATGACAAAAAATGATGGTGGCAAAAGGTCCCGTTCCCGATGGTCGCCACAATAAAGCTTTCAATGTTAAATTGCCCGATTGCACGTACACTGTATCCGGCCCTTCGAAGTCTTGAGCAGCTATACGTTCAACCGAAAAGAAGGCGATCCCTAAGATGAACGCAATTCCTTTATATGATAATCCCATTTTTTTCTGTCAAATGAAGCCTCAGTATTCGTTAATCTTTCACTTTAACCCATACGTCCTTATTGAATATCAATGCCTGCGTAACGTTCCCGTTTTTATCCTCACTGAATTGAACCGGGTAATAACCTTTTCTCGCAAAGAAGACGAGTTCGGATTCAGGTACAATAGTAAAAAGTTTTCCACTCCAGAGTTCTTTCACTTCGAGTGCATTGCCGTTGACGGTGAATTGAAGGAATGCCTCGTGGCCATCATCCGACATCTTATATTTACCGGCAAATGCCTGCATTTTTTCGGGTGAGAGACTGATCTCTTTTTTCACCACAGGTTTATAATCTTTCACTTTTATCCAGATATCCCGTTCAAAAGCAAGAACCTGTGTGATATCCCCGTTTACGTTTTTTGAAAAAGTAAGCGGGAATGATCGTTGATCATTGTAAAAATATAAGGCTGATTTCTGTTCAAAAGGAATTTCCTGATCATCCCAAAGTTGTTTCAGGATGAGTTGATTGTTTTTCACCATAATCTGCAGGTAGATATTTTTATTTTTATCTGACTGGTAATAGCCTTCAAATCCGGCTAGCTGTTGTGTCGGATAAGAGATTGATTTATTCAGTATCCCGGCATGAGACGTGTATAGGGTAAAACATGCAATAATCATCAGGGAGAGAACGATGATAAAGCTGTGTTGTTTTTTGTTGGAAGGTCTATTTGAGTTTATCATTTGAAATATATTTTTTATTATCTGGATAAATTATCAATTAATTGAAGCGGGATTCGAAGATAAAGTCCGGAACAAAGATGAACAAAGGTATCCTGAATTGAGGACCCCGATACCATCATATATATGAAATTGGTCAGGCTGTTGCCGGGCGACTATTTGCTGATGAAAAGAGGCTTTCATTGGATAAACGAATATCCGTTGAACCGATAGATACATTCGCTAAATTGAGAAAACAGTTTGAGGGCGAGTAGCAGATATTATACAAAGAAAAATTGAATTAGAAAGGGTGTTTTCACTTTTTTTTGAAATCAATAGCCATTTATTTTTATGGCATGAGTAAAAAAAGATTCTATCCCGTTTTTCTGGCCGCCATTTCCGAAACCCCTATCAAGATAAAATTAATAAGGGATCAGTTTGATTACGACGCGTTCTATTCCAGGTTTAAGGACAAGCCGGGCACTTTAATATTAGAAGTGAAGACCATGGAAGCCGTATACCTGGAAAGAAGATCCAGGTTTGATCCTGATATCAATGAAAATTCCTATTTGCTGCCCCAGTATCCTGATTAAGGACGTCGATATATTGAAAGGGGCCAGACCAATTCTTCTTGCTATTTGTTGTTATCTTCATTATCTGCCTGCCTTTCGGCGGGCAGATAGGTTTTCGATAGACCCTGTTCGAAATGAAAGAACATGGAATACCCACACCGTCGCATACCCTTCTAACGATTAAAACAAAAACAACAATGAATACTGACAACCTGACGTTAATGAGGGCTTCCCGGGAGGCACTCAGAGGAAAATGGGGAATAGCCATCCTCACGTTTTTCATCTATGCATTGCTTACTACCACTTCGGGTACAATGCGAACGCACGGATCATATCTGACGATCAGTTCAACACTGACTCTAATCATTGGGGGACCGCTGGCACTGGGTGCAGCCATTTTCTCTCTTTCCATATCGCGCGGCAAAGAAGCAAGGCTGGAAGAAATTTTTCTGGGCTTTAATAATTTTGGAACGGCATTGATCACCTACCTGCTTTTGTTACTCTACATTTTTTTATGGACGCTGCTGCTCATTGTACCGGGAATTATTGCCGCCCTAGGTTATTCCCTGACGTTTTATATACTGGCAGATGATCCGAACATTAAACCACAGGATGCTTTAAAGAAAAGCAAATCTATGATGGATGGGTATAAAGAGAAGTTGTTTTATTTGAGTCTTCGCTTTCTGCTATTGGCAATCCTTTGCATACTCACACTGGGTATCGGATTTCTCTGGCTAATCCCTTATGTTCATGTAACCATGGCCAAATTCTATGATGATGTAAAGGGATAAATACCGAAGATTTTATTCTGTATAGACCGTTGTGGAGACGGACATTTAATCATTCACTCAGCAGATTTGCTTTTCAAAACGGGACTCGTAAAAAAAACGATTCCAAAAAGAATTGCAAATACTAAATACAGGATCACGGCGATCCAGATATATGTATTAGTGGTATTGCCGGTTCCAAATTTTAACAGGGCCAGTCCAACGATAACAAAGTGACTGAAGTTTCCAATCGTAACGGGTCTGCTATATATTCCACCTGTCAAATTCGCCTTTGCGGCCCAGTTCAGCATGGCAAAGCCAAAATAGAGTCCGCCCAAAACCTGTAATAGAATAGTATTCGTATCTGCCATTTTGAAAAAGCCGGCAATTTCCTGGGGAAAGAAAGTAAGGATAATACCTGTTATGCCCATTACGATTGCGCTTAGGGACATTAGTAGTTTTGTGTTCATCCGATATCAGGTTATGATTTTAGGTGAAGATAACGTTGGCGATGGAGGATTTGAATAATCTGATAAGGAACTTTGTGCTTACTTTTGAATTCAGCGCAAAAAAATGATTTATATAGTTGGAATAAGCATTGCTTTTTTTCTCAGCTTATTACTGCTAAGTAAAAAAGGGAAAACGCAGGCTGATAAAATTCTTACCGCCTGGCTGTTGGTGATTGGGATACATTTATTATTATTTTATTTGTTTTTTTCCGGAATAGCATACCAGCATACTTTTTGGCTGGGACTCAGTATGCCCCTCCCTTTAGTACAGGGGCCCTTCCTGTTTTTGTACACCGCTTCATTGACAAATCAACTTACCGGCAGGAGGAAGCTATGGCTGCTGCACTTTATTCCGGCTGTTGTCTGTTGGCTATATCTGATCCGTTTTTATATTATGCCGGCAGACCAAAAGGTATATATATTCCAACACAAGGGAATTGGCTTTGAAACTTTTCAGCTGGTAAACCTGATGGCCATTGTCATATCCGGTATAACCTATGTTTGCTGGAGTCTCCTCTTATTAAGAAAACATAGAAAAGCCATACTTGACCAATTCTCTTATACAGAAAAGATCAATTTACGCTGGTTACAATTTCTGATATACGGAATTGCCTTTATCTGGATCCTGGTTTTAGCATCGGATGAAGTACTTTTTGCAGGCGTTGTTTTGTTTGTTGTTTTGATTGGATATTTTGGCCTTAAGCAACCGGGTATTTTTCTAAATCAACCGGTAAATGTTCAACCAGGAACGGCGTCTATCGGTCAAACGATAGAAAAAAGCTCAGTCCTGCAACAGCCGGATACCGCTTCCGCGGATGCAGTCTCAATAAAACAGCCGCAGGTGGAGGCAACCCGGGATGACAATTCAGAAAAGAAGAAATATTTAAAATCGGGTCTGAGCAAGGAAATGGCTGAAAACCTCCATAGCCGGCTGACCCAATTGATGGGGTCCGAAAAATTATATAAAGAGAGTGAGCTTTCTCTTTCCGAACTGGCCAACAGACTCAATACACTGCCCAACTATTTATCCCAGGTAATCAATGATAAAGAAGGGAAGAACTTCTATGACTATATCAATATGCTCCGTATTGAAGAATTTAAAACACTGGTTTCCCGCCCGGAAAACAGGAAATATACCTTGCTGAGCCTGTCGTACGATTGCGGGTTCAATTCCAAATCCTCCTTTAATAAGAATTTTAAGAAAGTCACCGGACTATCTCCTTCGGAATACCTCAATCATCTGAATATGGAGGTGGCCGCTTAATTTAAATCACAAACAGGTGTCATCTCTCACGCAGCAACTCCAGGGATCTCCCTATACGCCTGGTTTACAGTCCAGTTAATGGATTCAATCTTTTTTTCCTCAACCAGGTGTCAACTTATAAGGTAGGGCGATTGCAAAAAAATTCACGGCCATCTTGCATGCATCATTAAAAATTAAATGAACAAACATGAAAAAGAAGCTGAGTTTTTTGAGTATGGTGCTCATTGCCGCGATTACGGTCACAGCATGTAAAAAGGAGCTAAAAGTAGATGAACCGGGAAATCTGGTTCCCAAAACAGTAACCGGGGATGCCTCCATTCCCGCTATTGACGTGAATGGCGCCAGGTTTCACGCTGAAACCTTTGGGACTTCCACAGGTCCAATGGTTGTTATTTTACACGGCGGCCCCGGTGCTGATTACCGGTCGATGCTGAATGCAAAGGCCCTGGCCAATGACGGCTATTTTGTGATTTTTTACGATCAGCGGGGTTCCGGCCTGTCCCAACGAGAGGACAAAAACAGGTACAGCATCCAGTTGATGCTGGATGATCTGGGTGCTGTGATCAGTCATTATCGAAAGTCGAAGGACCAGAAGGTATTTCTGCTGGGCCATTCCTGGGGGGCCATGTTGGCTACTGCTTACATTAACAGTTACCCAACCGCGATCAATGGTGTTATCCTGGCTGAGCCCGGTGGATTTACCTGGGATCAAACGAGCGATTATATCAAACGGACAAAAGACCTGAGTCCATTTAGCGAAAACAGCAATGACGCTCTTTATCCCGATCAGTTTTTTACCGGCAGCGAAAACGAACATGAGATCCTGGATTATAAATTGGCCGTCATCGCCTCCTTTGACAGCAGGGAAGGAAATCCTCTCGGGATTGCAGGTGTTTATCCCTTCTGGAGATTTGGAGCCGTTGTACAATCTGCCTTATTTGATATAGCTGGAAAAGAAGGCTTTGACTGGACAACCAACCTCAGCCAATACAAAACAAAAGTTCTGTTTTGTTACAGCGAGCTCAATAAAGCATATGGATTGGGACATGCACAATTACTCTCTTCCGCTTACCCTAATGTCCAATTGGAAATGATCAAAGGAACCGGACACGAGATGTTTTATTTCGGATGGGATGATTGTTATCCAATCGTCAAAAATTATTTAAATGCTCTCAGATAAAATTATAAAAATGAAAAAAGTACAAAGCGCAATCATCCTACTGACTATTTTAATGATTTCAAAAACCAGCTTCGCGCAACAAATAAACTGGAGAAATCTGAATGACAATAAACCCCATATAGTAAATGTACATACGGGTTGGGATTACGCAACGGTGGTGGGTGTTGGCTACGGACAAAAACTCAAAACAACGATGCCCGTTGTTTTGAACATCGAATATTCATCCCCTTTTGGTAATGATATATTTGATGACTTTAAAACAAAATTCGGCGGACAAGCAGAGGTTCTGCATATGGAAAACTTTTCCGTATCCGTAAAAGTATATGGCATATTCAGGCGTTACGAAAACGATTTGACAAGACTGGTCGATTTTGGCTCTGAGTTTTCCACGAATTTCGGTTACTATAAAGCCAATTGGTATGTAGCCGGAGATGTTGGTTTTGATAAAGCCATTGCGACCCACATTAAAAATTCAGAGGAGATGAAAACTATTTATCCGAATGTCCAGGACGGCTGGTATGTACCAACCGGCGGGAATTTCAATTTCGGTATCGTCTCAGGTTACTCATTTACCAGTAATGATCTGTATTTGAAGGTTGGTATATATGCGGCACAGGACCTTAAATCCACTCCGGCCGTGCCGTATTACATACAAATTGGATATAACAGGAGATTTTAAAAATTAGACAGCGCTCATGGGCACGTTGCGGACTTGGCAGGAATATTCCAAACCGCGGCGTGCCTTGTCCGCTGAATCCGGTAATCTTGTATAAATACTTGAGAAATATTATGTTTATATAATAATAACACTAAATGCTTTTCATTTTTGGGATACGGAATGCCAGAATCGGTCAGTATAAAGACACTGACCATTTATGTTACCCCTGTAAGGCCTATGACAGGGAAATTCAGGTTTACAGGTCCTATTTTCATTTCTGTCTGATTCCCGTTTTCCCGGTTGGTGCTAAGAAGTTTGAAATCCGTTGTTGTAATTGTGGCGACGAAACAAAAACAGAGAGCATATTAAAAGAATATAATCAGAAGACTAAGACACCCTTATACTTCTATTCAGCCTGGGTTCTTTTTGCCTGCATAGCTATATTCTGGTTTTATTGGAATAAGAGTACCCAAAAACATACAATGGAGCTGGTTGCAAATCCGGCCATGGGGGATGTTTATACTATCAAGCAGAAAAAAAATGACGAAACGAGTTATTATTTTCTCAAAATAGCCGGAATAGCTGGTGACTCTGTTCTTGCCATTCATAATCATTTCGATTATGGTGATTTTGTCAATAGTCTGTCCGGTGATGATTATTTTGTAAAAGATGATACGCTTCTTTTTAAAAGAAAGAATTTGGCAAATATGCTCGAAAGAGACGAAATATTTTCGGTCTCCCGTGATTACAGCGACGGGGATGGTTTCAACCGTATAAGATAGAGAAATTTCAACGGGAGCGCTGCCCTACGCGTGTCACGAAATTTCGAAAAACTGCTATTACACGTCTTTGGATTCTATCAGTTTGAGTATTCGGGTGTGTGGATTCATCATAATTTTTCCAGTTATGTTTCCCCACAGGATCTTCAAAGAAGCCAGGGTACTCTCCGCTTCACCCAGATCATCAAATTCCAAATCTATGATAACGAAATTGGGATTATCTGCACGCTGGAAAATATGGAAGCGCCGTACGCCGGCTTTCTTTCGGTCGATGGGATCATTCTCGAAAGCTGTTTTCCATCCCTCAAAGTCGAAAACTTCATGTTCAATCTGCAGAATAAACATATGCCGGGAATTTAAGATTTGGGATATATTAAAGAAGCAAAAGGTAGTGAACTTACATCGTGGGGATGAATTTTGATTATTTTCATTGGTTTTGACTTTCCCGGAATTCACCAAAATGCCAGAGTATACCGGAAGGATCATGCATGAAACATTCATGTCCCCAGCTTTCATTTCTGATGGGCGTGAGCTTTACGTTTTTATATTTTTGATCCAGTGCCAGACTTTGTAATTCAGTCCAATACCTCGTTACATCATCCACTTCAAGAAATATCATGGTATTATTGATCCAGTCTTCGACGTATGCATTCTGCAGATAAAATCCAAGCTGCTCCGTGACTTTGATGTAAGACATGTCTTTGGAAATGGGTGATTCCACGAATCCAAGTTCTTTGTAAAACTGCCTGGATTCATCAAAATTCTTAGCGCCAATAAAAGCCCTGATTGATCTCGCAGCGTGTTTCATATATGTCAGTGTTTTTCTTTCCTGGAATTGTAATACAATCCGGCGGCACCCAGTATGCCACTGTTTTCGAGCTCGGATAATTCTATCCGGAATTTTGCCAGTGATTTGGTGTAGGCAAAAGTTTTGATGCGCTCCCACATCGTCTGGTTGAAGAAAGGATATGCATGACGCACGGATCCGCCGAAGATGATCAGGGAGGTATCGTATGTGTACATAATCATTTTTATTGCGTTGCCCAGATGCATGCCCATCTCCGCATACCATTGCTGTGCCTGTAGATCGCCGGCTTTTGCTTTATCAAAAACCTCTTGTCCATCTACATTATAAACATTCTGGAAATATTGTCCGCTGCAATAATATTCAAAACAATGATCCAGGTAATCTACCATGCCGAATTCTCCGGCACCGCAGTTGGGGCCAGCATATAAACGATGATTGATGATGACACCCGCACCGAGTCCTGTTCCAATAGCCAGTCCAATGAAGTTCTCCACGCCGGCTCCCTTGCCGAAATAATATTCACCCAGCACAAAACAATTGGCGTCGTTGTTTACGAATACGGGAATACGATATCGTTCTTCCAAAATAGATTTCAAATGCACTTCCTTCCAGGAAGGGATGTATTGCACATCGTACACGATGCCCTGTTCAACATCCACGACGCTGGGCACACCAATGCCGATGGCGGAAACTTCTTTCTCTATTAATAAATCAATGATTGCATAAATATCTTCCAGCACTTCTTCTACGGTGCCCGCACTTTGAATGCGCCGCGAATGAATCTGTGAAATGCGATTACCATGAATCAGACCGCCGCGGATATTGCTGGCCCCGAGATCCAGGCCGATGACTTTCTGATCATTCATTGGGGACTGTTGATTGGATTGATTTTTTTCTTTCGCAGCCGGATCGTTTTATTTGTGATGGTCGGCCTGGCCCAGAAACCGACGCTCAGGATAAATCCCATCGTCAGGTAGAGAAAACACATACCGTATCGTAATCCGATATGATCGCCCAGCCATCCGACGATCAATGGCACGATCGCACCACCGATGATACCTGTAACGAGGATGCCCGAAAAGGAACCGTGGTGTTCATTCATCGAATTGAGTGCCAGGGAAAAAATGATGGGATACATCACGGAAGCAAAAAATCCAACCAATGGAAATGCCACCAGCGCGGTTTTGCCGCTACCGAATAAGGCAGCACTCAAACAGACAATCGCCAGTATCGAAAAGAGGACCAGCACGCTTCGGCTGTCCATGAGTTTTACCAGTAAGAGTCCAAGCACGCCACCGGCGGTCATCAGTCCCCAAAAATAAGCCACTGTTTCGGCGCCTGTTTTCTGTGCGTCATAACCATGATAGGTGGACAGAAACTGGGAGATCCAGTTGGCGATTCCCTGTTCGGTTCCGACATAGCAGATCATGGCAATAAAGAAAAGAACGACCACTCTTTTTTTAAACAGTTGTACATATATCCTGAATGCTCCGGGTTTTTCATCTGTTTGCAATTCCACTTTTGGAAAACGGGAAGCCAGCAGAATGACGATCATGCCCAGGCATATAACCGTAAAGAGCCAGTACATCGATATCCAGGGCAGATCTGCCGGAACGGCTCGACGCAGTAATGTATAAAATGTGTTGCCTGAATTATTTTGTTTCAGGTTGATCACAATATGTGAATATACCAGCGGACTGATAAAAGAGGCGAGACCGAATATGAGTTGAGCCAGGATGGAATAGAAGGCATAATGTTCTTCTCCACCGGAAGTGCGTAGCAGCGGATTGATCACCACCTGCAGCATCGCCATACCGCAACCGATGAGGAAGAGCGATCCCAGGGCCGAGAGATAATTCGGGAATACCGCCAGGATCAGGGAACCGGTGAAAGCGACGATGAATGCCGCCACCATAATTTTCTTTTCATTGTATTTTTCAATGAGCATCCCTGCCGGGATGGACATCACGCCATAGGCAATGAAAAAAGCAAAGGGAAGAATGGCTACCAGGGTCAGACTGAGACTGAATCCGGTGATCATATCCGGGATCAGCGGACCGATGATATTCGTTAAAAAAGAAATGACGAAGAAAGTCAGCATAACAATACTGACCATGTAATAGCTTCTTTTCATGCGCAATCGTTAGTAGGGATGATGGTTATGGCCGTACAATCTTAGCTCAAAATCATTAGGGTGCCAAATCCGCGGTTCGGAGTAAATTTGGGTTATCATAAAACGATTCGCCATGCCAAAAAATATAAATGCACAGCAAGTGCTGCTGGTGTCTGCCTGCTGCCTGTTATTTTGTTTACAACCCACCGCTGTTAAATCCCAGGACGATCAATGGACGCCATTATTCAATGGAAAGGATCTGAGCGGATGGAAGCAGGTTGGCAAAGGAACACATACCGTGGAGAACGGCCTGATCAGGAGCTCGGGCGGGATGGGACTCCTGTATTCTACGAAAGGAAAGTTTGAGAATTGTACCATCCGGGTTGTTTTTAAAATGCAGAAATTCAACAGCAACTCGGGGGTGTTTGTCCGGATACCTGTCCAGCCCTTCGAAGAATGGATGCCGGTATATTATGGTTATGAGGTGCAGATCGACAATCATCCGGAAACTTCCAATGAAGATGATTACCATATTACAGGCACATTGTATTCACTCACGAAACCACTCGCCAAATCGGGTAAACCCGGTCCTGAATGGAATACGATGGAAATCACGCTCGACGGTCCACATACGATCGTTTACCTGAACGGAGAAAAAGTGACGGATTATACGGAAGGGGATCCGGTTCCCGAACGCAAATTTGATTTTGAGCCTTTTCGCGGCAGGCGACCCGATGCAGGTTATATCGGATTGCAAAATCACGGAGATGACGATATCGTTTTTTTTAAAGAAGTGTCAGTAAAACCACTTGTTAAAAAATAAAATCATTTCTATGAAAGATAAAAAAGCAGTTCGCAATATCGGAAGGGCGGACTTTATAAAAAAAGCCGCCATGGCTACTGCCGGATTTTATATTGTTCCGCGCTTTGTCTTGGGAGGGAAGGGATATACCGCACCGAGTGACAAATTATATATTGCGGCCGTCGGCTGCGGTGGAGAAGCGGAGAATGATATTCATCATTATGCCACGGCGCCGAGAAAAAATGCGGTGATCGCTTATCTCTGTGATGTGGATGATCGTCAGGCAGCGCCCCGCCGGAAGGAATTCCCCAATGCAAAATTCTATCAGGACTGGCGCGAGATGTTTGAAAAAGAAAACAAACATTTCGATGCGGTAACAGTAGCCATTCCCGATCACAACCATGCGATCGTCGGGCTGAGTGCCATGCAACTGAAAAAACATCTCTACCTGCAAAAACCTTTGACGCATGATATCTACGAGGCCCGTATTCTGACAGAGGCCTCAGAGAAATACCAGGTAGTGACGCAGATGGGTGACCAGGGTTCTTCCTGTGACGGCATGCGCACGATGCGCGAATGGTTTGAGGCCGGGCTGATCGGGGATATTGAGAAAGTGTATTGCTGGACAGACCGGCCGGTATGGCCGCAGGGAATTCCATGGCCGGACAGCAAACCGCCGATTCCCAAAGAACTCAACTGGGATTTGTGGCTCGGCACGGCAGTAGAAACAAACTACATCGATAACCTCGTTCCTTTCAACTGGCGTGGCTGGTGGGAGTTTGGTACCGGCGCACTGGGAGATATGGGATGTCATATTATCGGACCTCCTTTTAAATTGCTGGGACTCGGATATCCTACAGAAATTTCGGGTAGTGCCAGTACGGTGTACAGCGGGATTTTTAAAGAAGGGATTTACCCGCAAAGCGGACCTGTATCCAGTTCACTAAAATTCAATTTCAAACAAAAGAATGGTAAGGGGCTTGATTTATATTGGATGGACGGAGGCATTACACCTGAACGTATTTCATCCCTGGATCCGGATCTGAATATGAATGTAGCGCTGAGTGACTGGCCCGGCGAAAATGATTTTGAAGGAGGCACTTTATTTATCGGCACCAAAGGAAAAGTTTCCTGCGGATGGGGAGGCAGTCATCCCAGGTTGTTGCCTCTTTCATTAAATAAAGACGTGAATGTTCCAAAGAAATATCCACGCGTGGAGGGAGACATGGATGGCCACTGGTGGCAGTGGGTGAATGCCAGTATCGCGGGTTATGGTAAGGAAGAAGTGGACTCGCCCTTTGTTGGGTATGCGGGTCCCTTAACAGAAACCGTTTTGCTGGGCAATCTGTTATTGCGGAGTTTTAATCTCCAGGAGAAATACAAACGTAAGGATCCTGTGTATGGTGAAATGGATGCCTTAAAATTCAGTGGCCGTTATATCGCGCTGCAATGGGATGCAAAGAATATGAAAGTGACCAATTTCGATCCTGCCAATCAATTCGTGCGGAGGGAATACCGAAAGGGATGGGGATCTATTTCCATTTGATCAGGTCATTGATCAGGGTATTTAGGAGATATTTTCTCGTGTAGAATCATTTTCCTAAATTGGGAAGGATTTGGCATGAGAATAGATTTTAATATGTTGTATATCAATGTGTTAAAAGTTGGTATGCTATATGAAACTACTAGTATAACTGTGAAGAACCAATTAAGCAGTTAATAGAGTTTCATCATTAAAAAAACACACCGTGAAAAAATTAATCTTTGCTCTGTTGGTACTTGGAACATTGGCCCTGACATCTTGTTATCATGACGGCTACGGCTGTAAAGGTAACAGCCGGTTGATCACGAGGGTGCGTTAATAAATGATGTTGGTTCTAAAATCAGTTAACCCTGCTTATTGTAAGCAGGGTTTTTTTATGTCGATCAGTGAATGGTCCGTGAAAAATCAGCTGATACTGTATCTTCAACGACCCGTCAGAAGATTCATTATTATACCAGCATGGAAATAGTAAAAAGCAGGAGGATCACCTCTATCGATCTGTTGCGAGGTTTTATTATGATTATCATGGCGCTGGACCATGTCAGGGATTATTTTCATGCGGATGCTTTTTTGTATGATCCGCTGGATCTCAACAAGACCTCGGTTGTATTGTACTTTACCCGCTGGATAACGCATTTCTGTGCGCCCATCTTTGTATTGCTTGCGGGCACATCTGCATTTCTTTCGGGTCAACGTAAAACAAAAAAAGAACAGGCTGTATTTCTGGTGAAGAGAGGTATCTGGCTGATTATTCTGGAAGAGACGGTCATTAATTTCTCCTGGTTTTTCAATACGCAGTTTAGCTTTTTTATATTCGGTGTCATCTGGGTACTGGGCCTTTCGATGATTTGTCTGGCGGGCCTTATTTTTCTGCCCTGGAAATGGATACTCGGCATCGGTCTCCTGATGGTTTTTGGACATAACCTGCTGGATACCGTACACTTTGACGGTCATAATCTGGCAGGATTTCTCTGGGGCGCGATTCATGAGAGAAAATTATTTGCCATCGGCGGAACAAAAATCGGAGAGGGATATCATTTTATTCCCTGGGCAGGTGTAATGGCCATCGGATATTGTCTTGGTAAGATTTTTTCAAACGGATTCGACGCCTCAAAAAGAAAAAAAATCCTGCTGCAGTTGGGTATTGGCTCCTGGATCCTGTTTGTAATCCTCCGCAGTATTAATCAATATGGAAATTTGTATCCATGGACAACGCAGACTTCAGAAGTTCGCACTTTTCTATCCTTTCTGAATATTACAAAATATCCGCCATCATTGGACTATCTGTTGGTTACTGAAGGATTTGCTTTCCTATTCCTGGCTCTTACAGAAAATATCTCCAACCGGCTCACAAAAATCATCTCGGTTTACGGCCGGGTGCCGATGTTTTTTTATATCATTCACATCTGGCTGATTCACCTCTTTGCCTTGGTGGTGGTTGTTTTGCAGGGACATCCATGGACTGATATGACCTCATTCAACAGTTGGGTGGATGGGATGGCGAATTTAAAAGGTTATGGTTTGTCACTCGGTGCCGTTTACATAGTGTGGCTTTCGCTGGTTACCATATTATATCCCTTATGTAAGAGGTATGACCGGTACAAAAGCAGTCATAAGGATAAATGGTGGCTGAGTTATCTGTGATGCCGTTGATATAGCAACCCGAAATCGTATATTTATAAAGCAGAGAAACAGGCGTGACAATATGATTCAGTAAATCAAAAATCAAACAAAATGCCTACTTTTTTAATTGAAATTCCTCATTCCGGAAATTTGACGGAGTGCAAACAGGTTATCAAACTGTTTGTCGAATCGGGATCTCATTTGCTTTCTAATGCCGACTGGGGCTGTAAGGACGGGGTACATAAAGCCTGGTTTGTCAGTGATTTTCCCAGCAAAGAAGATGCGATAAAAGTAATCCCGCCGTTTTTAAGGCATAATGCCAGTATTGTAGAGTTAACGAAATTCAGTAAGGAAGACATGCTCAAATTTTCCGAACACCAGGGCTAAGGTTGCGATTCGTTAACCAGGGTTATTTTTTACTGTTATTGCCGGATATTATATCCATAGTTCCCAGAAACACTCTTGCGTTTTTATACAATATCATTTGCTTTTCCTCTTCAGTTAAGAAATCAAGTGAATTCAGAAAATGTATTGAACTGCTGATATGAATCAGGGAAAGAAAAATGACGCTAATTCTTAGATATGCCTGAATTTTCATTCTTATGCCGATTTATACGGTTACCGGCATAAGGAAGTGAAACTTGAGAAATCACATACAGCCATTTACTGTATGAAACAGTTTAATTCAAAAGTTGGCATCGGGTTAAAACTTAATATCTTAAATTTAACATCAACCAGATAAAATAATTGACAGAGCGGATGCACAGATAGAGGTTGAACTCATTGCACATCTCCCGAAAACAGTTATGAATAAAAATTAGCTCCTAACAATAAAGTGCATTGAAATGGAAAAAGATTTTACCAGCATAAGCCCTTCTGCCTGGCTTCTTTTACAAATGAAAGCGGAGACAACCCTTCCTTATGCCAGTGAAGCGGTAAAGTGGCTGCCTCAGCCAGAAACTGTTATTCAACTATCAAAGGGGAAAGACCTGATGTACTGGGCAAGAGTTCTCCACTTTGAAGAGAGATACCTGAGTATCAGTCAGCTGCTAAATAATTTAAAACCGCACAATATTCTGGAATTGTCTTCCGGCTTTTCCTTCCGCGGCCTTGATATGACTGAAAAAAATAACAATCTTCATTATATAGATACCGATCTGCCGGGAATCGTGACTGTAAAAAGAACAATCGTCGATAGGCTCCGTCATTCGGGAAATAGTCAGAGCACTTACGAACTTATGCCACTCAATGCATTGGATAAAGAGGCATTCAAAAACATTACAGAGAGATTCAACGATGATCCGGTAAACATCGTAAATGAAGGATTACTGATGTATCTGAACCGTGCAGAAAAACAAATCCTTTGCCAGCTTATTGGTGAAACCCTCGGGCAGCACGGAGGAAGCTGGATAACGGCCGATATTTATTTCAGACGCCCGATGGAAGAAACAAAACAACCCGACGATTCCTTCGACGAGTTCATGGACAAACATGGCGTGTGGGAAAATATGTTTATCGATGAGGCGGACGCAAGGCAGTTTTTTGAATCCATGGGATTTACAATCGAATTGATTCACGAACCGGATTTCGAAACGCTGAGTTCTTATCCTCAGTTCATAAGTTTACTGACGAAGGAGCAACTCGAAAGCATGAATAAGGTGCCCAAGCTGCGCGAGACCTGGCAACTTGGATTGTAGTCTCGAAAAATACAAATGACCAGGTTCTGTCTGGTATAACTTGGATCTGAGCCTATTATACAGGCAAAGGTTCCGATATTACTCTATTGCATTTTTTACAGGTATCATTTACCGGCACCATCCATGGCCTGTGGGAGGAAACGCATATATGATCTGAAAATGAAAAGGATGTTCTCCCTTCCCGGGAAAATACGATTCATTATTTAATAGCTGGAATCAAGTGTTTATCCTCTGATTGCAACGGAATTGAGAATAATCCGTATATATAATGGATTCAGAGGCGGATCCAACCTCGGATGTACGTTTTATATCAAACCTTACGCCTTTATAAGATCTCCACGAGTAAAGCTATCTATAATCCTATTCATTGAATTAATTCTAAAATTTCTTTGGGATTTGGAAGACATTACCCCTATAATTAAAGGCTGCATCCGGCAGGAGTATAAGTATCAAAAGCTACTCTATGAACGGTATCTGGGTTATTCACTGAAAATTACATTCAGGTATATGTACCGGTATGAAAAAGCAATCGACGTTGTCCATGATGGCTTTGTGAAATTGTTTAATTCTTTTCCGGCCTTCAAAATGGGTGTTGCTGATAACAATGAGAAGTTATTGTTTGCCTGGTTAAAAAGAATAATGATAAATACTGCCATTGATGAATTAAGGAAGGGACAAATGCTGCCTGAAATTGGTGGTATACCCGATTACGTATGGGGAATTACAGATAAGAATAACGATGCTGATCAGATCATGTTGTATAACGAACTGGTTGCTTTGATAAAAGACCTTCCTCCTGATTATAGAATTGTGTTTAATCTGTATGTCATAGACGGATTTTCACATAGTGAAATTTCAAACATGTTGAGAATTCCCATTGGAACATCCAAATCAAATCTTTCGAGAGCGAGAATGTCGTTGCAAAAAAGTATTAAAAAGTTAGAAGAAGTCAAGGTATGCCGCATTTAGAAAATGATATAGATGAGTTGTTTCGAAAGGCAGTCAAACATTATTCACTGAAACCCTCTAAAAGTGAATGGAATGAACTGGCTACCCGTTTATCGTATAAGTCTATCAGTTTTTCCCTGATAAGTAAATATTTTACTCTTAAAAAGAGACTGATCATTTTATTCTGTGTACTCACGATCCTTATTGCTGTTACAATACCCATAGATTCTCCAGACTCGTATAAAGTACATCATGCTGCCATATTGTTGAATGGAACGAATGTAAAAAGTATCGAACTCACTGTAGCTGAAAATAAGGAGAACAATCGTATCAATGAATTATTCAATAATAAAGGTAACCGGACGACAGGTGCTTTGACATTGCCGATAAATCAAATTTATAAACCCGGCCATATACATCTGACACAAGAGATTTTGCCAATAAACAATGGTGAAGAATATTTACCGGTGATGAGCCCGCCTTTGTCTGCTACTAAAGCACAGCCTATAGAGCTTAAAAATCACCTTCAGCCGGCCCTGCATTCCCCGTTGCAAAAACTGGTGAATGTACAACAACGGGGTTTTTATTATGGAGTGGTTTTTGGTCCTTTATGGAGTCAGGTAAGGCACTACGAATTTACCAAGGCAGGATTTGATTTTGGTGTGATTATCGGATACAGATTAAACAGAAAAATATCTGTTGAAACAGGGTTGCTGAGTACGAAGGAGTATTATTTTGTAAGTGAGAAAAATAATTCCGGCACAAGCAGTCTTAGCACAATTTGATAACCTGCAGGGAAGCAGAGAGGCCCTGCAAATACCAGTGAATATCAATTATCAGGTTATTCAAACAAAATCTGCGAATTTCTTCTTATCTGCGGGTTTTACCTCGTTTGTGGGAATTGACGAAAAGACAATCATAAATAGCAGTGGTAATTCGCTGCCGCGTTCACAAGGTTTTGACTATGGATTCGCCAGTTACTTACCATCGTATGTAAGCATTGGGGTCGGCTGCGAATTCAGGATCGGTAAATTGGCTGATGTGCGGATAGAACCCTACTCCCAGATACCCTTAAAAAGTACTATGGGAAATACCATTAACCCGAGTTTTAACCGGAAAAACTTGCAGTTCTTCAACGCAGGACTGCGTATTGGAATTACCCGGTACATCCGTTAGTTAGCATATGTTGGAGAGCTGGTTCGGTAACGTCTTTTTTTTAACCTATTAAACCTCAACCATGAATAATTTACTCCTGCCCGTAGTAGTATCACTTTTTGGTCATTATAGTGATATTTCAAAATCAGACACGTCCTTGCTGAAACAGTCAATACCGATTGAATCTTCATTTAATAGTATCACCATATATAATGATATCAGCTTGTACATAACAGAGGGCACTGAAAACGAAATCATTGCCGAAAACCAGGCGATAGCTGACGCTATAAAATTTAAAGTGAAAGATGAAATATTAATAATTCGTCGCAGAGATAGTTTTCTCCATGGAAAAATCCATGGCAAAATTATCATACGTGTCAAGAGCATTCGTTGTATCACGATTGTCGGAGACGCAGAGGTAAGAACGATAGGCAATTTAAGCTACCGGACTTTAAATCTTGAAATATTTGGGGATGGTGCTATATATGCGAGTACAATGGCAATGGAAGTAAACACTTTAATGAAGGGTCTTGGGAAAATTGAGGTAAAAGGAAATTTTAAAAATACCACAGTGAATAAAGATGCTGACGGTGAAATTGTAACCACCTATCATTAATAATATTTTTTTGAAACCCATTATGAAAATTCGATCTGAAATATTTATTATTTGTCTTGTTATTCTCGGCGGAATTCCGGCTTGTGTAAAAAATATGGGCAATATAGATTATAAGCCGAGCAGCAGCGACTCAACCTTAATTGTTTCAAATTCTATTTTAAAAAAAGGAGAACCATTAACGGTTTCGACCCACGAACCTGCTATCCATTCGTTTATCCGTTGGAAAATTACTCCGTCCGCGGGTACAACAATCTTACCAGTTGATAATCAAGCTTCGATCACTTTTTCTGTTGAAGGCATCTATCGGATCGTTGCCAATTATTATTCAATAAATGACAGCAGCAAAGCATATGATAGTAGTTTTTCTGTCGTTACGGTTAATGATTCTGTTTATTCTGCACCGCCTGTTGGTACTGATCTTGATACCTTGTCGCTGCTGGGTGATCAAATAACGCTGATGCCTGTTTCGTTGTCTGCTTCAGGTCTGACTATCCTGGCTAAAACTTCCAAACTCTATAATTGCACCCCTTATATCACAGCTTATGGAGCCGGCGGTCAGATCTCGTCATCACTACTTTTCAATTTTAATTCAGCCGAAGTGGTCGAAGGTAAGACTGACTGCATGGGTGTAAAAAATCCGGCCACAGCGACTATCACTTTCGGTCCTGCCAAAAATGGCACTTATAATTTTTCTGCGGAACTTAATCTGGTCACTTATGAAGGGCAGGTGACCGTTACAGATTCTGACTATACATTTATGTGGAATTATTCCTCCGGTATTATCATTTCACCACTTCAAATAAGTAAAAAATAATATCTAAATCTCAAATCATGGGAAAAAGCCTGGTCTTGCTTTTTTTTAATAGCACTTACTGCCTGCAGCGTAAAACTTGCTGCTCCCGAACAATCGGATGTGGATAGGGTGATTGCCAAATATCCTGGTTATGATCTGGCCGAGTTAAATGAAGGTAAGGCCCTCTTTCAGGAAACCTGCAACCGCTGTCATCCGTTAAAAAATCCCAGATCCAGAGACGAAAACAAATGGAATGAGATAGTTCCCATTATGATCAAAAGGTTGAATAAAAAGAAGGGGAAGGAAGTTATAGATGGGAACCAACAGGAGAAAATCCTGCGATACCTTGTGACAATGAGTTCCTCTCAGACAGCAGCCAGGTAAAACAGTATTTTTATAATTTTTCGAATTCTTTGAATGATGAAAAGTATAGTAACTGTGAGAAGATCAAGAGGGATTCGACCAAACCAAAGAAATTGAAAAGCTGGTCCTTTGTAATGCTGACAACCTTACTTGCGCATACTGTTCTTTTGAGCAGAGCTCAGGAAGTTTGGAAGTTAAAACTTGATAAGGAAGAGATAAAAATATATACAAGGCCCTATACTGATTCTAAAATAAAGGCATTAAAGGTAGTTTGCACTGTGAAGGCAACACTCTCACAAATCGCTGCAGTTCTTCTTGATGTCAAATCGCAGGATGAATGGTTTTATCATACAAAAAGCAACGTCTTATGTCAGGTTTCAGCATCTGAACTCTATTATTATGCAGAATTGATTTTTCCTTTCCCGTTTGATAACCGGGATTTTGTGGAGCATATAAAAGTAATTCAGAATCCTGTTACCAGAATAGTGACAATGGATGTGCAAAATGTGCCAGATTATATAGCAACCAAACTGGGAATCGTGAGGGTTTTAAAATCCTCCTGCAAATGGATTGTTACACCCGCTGGCGGGGACTTAGTTACCATTGAATTCACCTTATTTGCGGATCCCGGAGGTTCTATTCCCGCCTGGTTAATTAATATATTTTCGAGTTATGGGCCCTTTGAAACCTTCAGAAAGTTAAAGCTTCAACTAAAAAAACCAGAATATGTCAATATGCATTTGCCATATATAACCGATTAGAAACAGTTTTTTTGCTTCACAGAACCTTTTGTTATTTTGGCAAGATGAAACACTTGCCCCTGAAGTGGTTTTTATTGCCATTTATTTTGCTTTGTACTAATACAATTTGTTTTGCACAACCCAAAACAGACAGTTTCCTGCAAAAAATATTGTTGAGCAACAAGGGCAGACTCCTGCAGGATGTTCTGCAAAATAAGGATTCCTTCCGCGTGCAAATTATTTATACCGAGATTAACCGGGATAAGCAAAACAACCCTTCATTCCGGAATTATTATTTCAACACAGATACAGGACTCTATTTTAATCCGGCCTCCACGGTCAAGTTACCGCTTGCCCTGCTGTCGCTGGAAAAACTCAATCGGCTAAACATAAAAGGTGTCACTAAATATACTTCGTTGCAAATCGACAGTAATTATGCCTGGCAGACGCCTGTATATCTCGACAGTTCATCAGAAACGGGTTTCCCCTCTATTGCGCATTATATAAAAAAAGCATTTCTTGTAAGTGATAATGATGCGTATAACCGGATGTATCAATTTGTCGGGCAACAGGCCATCAACGACAGTTTACACAGTAAGGGTTATAGCAGTGCAAGAATTACCAGGCAATTTCTTGGTCTGACGGCTGAAAATAATCGTTATACAAATTCTATCCGGTTTATGGATGATCATGGTAAAGTCATTTATACCCAGCCACCGGCTTATAATTCTGATACCTTTCATTTTGGCAGACCCGTTAAAATGGGCCGGGCACATTATGATGCCAGGGATAGTCTGATCAATGAACCGATTGATTTTACCGGGGCAAACAATCTCCCGTTGGAATATTTACAACAGATCCTGCAGTCCGTATTATTTCCGGAATCGGTGCCCGAGCGGCAGCGATTTAAGCTGAGCAAGGATGATTACCGTTTTTTATACCAGTATCTTTCTCAATATCCGTCAGAGACAAATTATCCTAAATACGACAGCGGCGAATATTACGATAGTTATGTGAAATTCTTTTTCCGGCAGGGCAGTCATCAGATGCCGTCCTACATCCGGGTATTCAATAAAGTGGGATGGGCCTATGGCTTTTTAATTGATGTGTCGTATGTAGCGGATTTTAAGAATAAGATTGAATACATGCTTGCTGCTACTGTGTACGTAAACAGTGATGGCATACTAAACGATGATAAGTATGACTATGATGAAACGGGCTGGCCATTCATGAAAGAACTGGGGCAAACCATTTATCAGTATGAGTTAAAAAGAGCCAGAAAATATAAACCGGATCTAAAAAAATTCGAAATCTGGCATGAGCACAGAAATGTAAATGATACGAGGCCAGTAATAAAGAATGTAGACAATTAGCATTCTTCTTCTAGCTGTTGAGCATCGCCGTGTCAACCGCCTGGAAAAAACGGATCATTTTCCCATTTTTTACGGTCCATATATGAGTAGCATTGGCTTTAAAGGGATTGCCGGTTGACTTATTCGTCCCGGTATAATGACCTACCATCACCACCTTATCGTCGGCTCCGAATAGTTCGCTTGCTTCTACATTGAACCCATCGAAGACAACGGGCAGTTGCATGAATACATTTTTTACGATCGATTCGGCCCCGATATACACGCCATCGTCTTCCACAAAGGGCATGCCCTGGCATTCTCTCCATTCAATCGCGGGGTCGAACAGGGCCAGTGCGGCCGGCGCATTACCGCTGGCCAGGTCAGAATACATTTGTTTTACCAATTCGACATTTGTCATGGTCAGGGGGATTGAAGGGTTATAGAATGGCGATATTCGGGAGGATCTTTATTTAAGGTAGTAAAATCAGTAGCATCTTTTGAAATAAATTTAATTTAACTTAGTCTGCCTGCAGAAAATGTGATCTGGAACATACTATTGATTCACGTTCTCCCTAAACCTTAAGCCATGCATGCTAAGCTCCTTACACTCGCGCTCGTTTTTTCTATTGTCTCCTGTAATCAAAAACAACCCGCTTCAGATGTTCCCAAAGCGGTGAACGACTGGGCCGGTGAAAACCTCAAAGGCAACCCGACCCAGGTGGAATCGGATACCTACAAAATCGACAGTACAGGAAAAGTGGGTCCTCTCGATGAGAAGACCATTGAGAAATTTGATAGCAGCGGTTACACGATTTCAGTTGTTACCATGAATGGGAAGGACAGTATTAAATCCCAAATGAGTTTCGTGCATGAAGCTGATGGGTTTATGACCAGTATGGAAACAACGGGAGCCAGGAATGAAAAAAAGTCGTCACTGACCGTTCAATATGATGGCCCGGGAAAATACACCGGCGCAAAATCATATGATTCTACCGGGAAAATGGATGTATACTACACAGACCTCACTTCAAATAGTTTTGGACAAGTTACCGGTGGTAAGGGATATCATCCCGACAGCACTTTGAAGATGTCGTTCGTGAATGAATTCGACAGTGTGTATTATATCGGAGGCAGTTCCAAGGACAGTGTAGGCAAAACAACTTATACCGGCAAGCAGACGCTGAATGATAAAAGAGACATGGCAAAATTGGAAGAAATGACGGTTACTACAGATCCGAAAACAAAAAAAGATTCAACAAAAACAACCATTACCACTTATACCTACGACGGATGGGATAGCCATGGGAACTGGACTCAGCAAACCAGTATCAATGAAAAAGGCAAACCAACCAAAGTAATCAAGCGGATGATTCTTTATAAGGATTAATAGTCATATTTTTTTACCAATCGACAGAATGGATTTACATACAGCGCATCAATGGGAATAATCGGAAGGCCGGTTGTATAGGAAATGGGAAGATGGGTATATGCCGTCAGAAAACTCGCTTCAACCGGCGATAATTGAGTCGGCTCAATCCGGATTCTTTGATCGCTGGCTTTGGTCACTGCTTTACTGATCATCTCGGAGCAATACATTCGGTCGTCTGTCGCCAGACAGAATGCACTATCAAACCGCAGTCCCATTGCATACCATCCGTGTACAATTTCTTTCAGTTTCAGAATTTCAGCAACCGTAAGGTCATACCGGTATATGCCGAATGCCATATTCTTTCTTGGATTGCAGAAATGTTTGAGCGAATCCCTTCTCATTTTCTTGTCCGGGTTCTCTTCGCCGTCTATAATATGATATACATATGGATAACCATTTTCAAATAACACGATACCGGAATGCGAAAAGTTTTTATCCTTATGATTAAAATATTTTATGAAGCGACTGGAAGGATCCCTGTTCATTCTGACGACCAGGTCTCCTTCCTTCAGCCGCGACTGTCCGTCTTCAATCATTCCATAGGGATTCAATCTTGTAATGGCTGCCATCGTTGCTGCATGATTTTCTGCGGCATGTCCGAGCAACAGGTATAAAGGATAAAAAATGATGGCGAGTATGATCAGATGTTTCATGGCTAATATTTTTATGATCCGTTATTATTGCACGCCAAATTGGAACAGATCAATACCGATTCCCCGGGCGTTGGTTGGATGAATCACATAATGCCTGAATCCGATCCTGATTTTTTTTGAACCAGAGAAGCCGGAGAAAGTATATTTATATTTTTTCCAGGATGTTGGATATCCGCCTGGCGACTGCGATGGATTGATATCAAATAGCGTGGTGGTATAATCACCCACTGAATTCAGATCATGGCCGATATAAGTGGAACCCAGTGTATCCAGGAGAACCTGCATACGGTTTGTATAAATGCCGGTGGTATCTCCACGTGTATAAAAAGAAATGCTGTCACCATTCTTGACGACCAGCACGGGGCTTAGCATCCAGCTGCTGATGGACAAATTACTGTCCATGGGGGGTTCATAAGAATATGCATATTCTGTGGGGCTATATTGATAAGAAATCGCGGAGAATCCGTACCAGGTTGTATCACCTTTGCCAGGAGCTCCAAAATACCCCTGTATCCATCCGGTAGTACCCATCGTATCTGCCTGAGAATATTCTCCGATCAGCCATCCTTTATTTGTCAGATCATAGAAATTTTCAAATTCCTCGGTATAGGATGTTGTGATGGGATCAACATGAATCGGGGGAGCCATTTGTGAAGATGTAGGCACGGGGCCAAGGTTTTCTTTTCTGCACCCGGGCATCGAACCAATGACGAAAATAGCGACGCTTAGAAGGCAGAAACTAATTAAATGTTTCATAGCAAGAAGTTTAGGGGGTTAAAAATATCTACTCCCTAAAGCTATTGCGGCAGCAAGCCGAATGCTAATTGAGAAATACAACCGCTTTCCGGGGATTTGCAGTTTTTAATAATAAATCGGGTCAGCAGGACCGGGTCTTGCATAAACCCATACGGAGATATCTGTTTGGAGCATAAACTGGGGATTCCTGCTGAAATAAGAATCTGATTGGCGGCCTGTTGCTGAAAATACCTGTTATATCCAATGAAGTTTAGGTTTATTATTCATCATTTGCCTGTTTCAGGATATTCATCAGACGATTCAGATAGGAACCGTAATTCTTCTCAAATGACCTTTTTTTAATGACCTGCTGGAAAATGATAAAGAACAGATAGATGGCATACCGGATGGGTAAAGACAGTTTTGCGAATTCTTCAAAATTCGGATCCCGGTGATAATGTATACTGTATTCCAGCAGGATCGCCAGCAATACATAAAAAAAAGAATTCAACATTACGTATGAACGGAAGACCCATTTTAGATGCTGGATCCGATGCAACAGGTTTTGCATGATGTTTCCGCTCTGATGTTCCAGGGCGCGTATTTGCGTCCATGCAATCAGGGAAATGATGGATTCGATTGAAAGGATCAGGTATAAAAACAGAAAGGTCAGATCCCATTTCTCATGCCTCAAAAAATAGGGCACAAAAATAATGGTGGTAACTACAAAAATTCCCAGGATCCATTGTAACCGTTTTTTAATTCCTGAAAATACTCCGTTACTGTTTTTATCCGGGATATAGATAGTAGCATTGCTTTTGTTGGCTGCAGCCTGATTTAACAGTTCGCCCAATTCTTCCAGATTCATAAAATTTATTTTATTATGGTTTTTAATTTTTGTTTTATCCTGGACATTTTCACACGAAGTGCACCGGAAGAGATGCCCAGTATTTCTTCCATTTCCTCGTAACTATAAGCGTCGAGGTAGAGCAATACAATCGATTTTTCAATTTCGTTTAAGCTTTCTATTGCTGAGTACATTTTCTCGAGAGGTTCATATTCATCTTCCTGTAAGCCGTGTACAGGTATGTTTTCATAGGATTGGACAATCTGGTTTTTTTCTTTTCTTCTTGCAGCCAGGGCAGTATTCAGCGATACCCGATAGAGCCAGGTGGAGAATTTGGATTCATGGCGGAAGGCTGGATAGGTTTTCCAGGCCTGCAGAACGATTTCCTGGAACAGATCCTGCCGGTCAGGTTCTGTCCGGGTATAAAACAGGCAGATTTTTAACAGGATACCCTTGTTCTCTTCGATGAGTTCCAGGAACCGCGTATTTTTTTCTTCTGCTTTCACTAAACTATTAGTATCCGTAATAGGGAATATGTTACAGGATTTAAGATAATTATTTGCGCTTACATCGTGATATTTGTTATCTCATGAAAATAACTGATCCGGCATTTAATTATGATAAAGACGGTACACGGTATTCCGCGCGCAGGCAAACAGAACCTGCCATAGCCCGTTATATTAAAACTGCTTTACATGATGCCAAAACTATTTTGAATGTTGGGGCCGGTGCCGGATCCTACGAACCGGACGACAGGTATGTTATTTCAGTTGAACCTTCGGTTTCCATGCGTGCCCAGCGATTGTCAAATCATAAAAATCCAGCGTTGATTGGCAGGGCAGATGATCTTCCGTTTGATGATAATTCTTTTGATGCTGCCACGGCTTTTCTTACGATACATCACTGGCCGGATATTAAAAAAGGATTGGCGGAGTTGAGAAGGGTAACCCGGCATCAGATCATCATTATGACTTTTGATCCGGATGCGTTGGATATTTTTTGGAACGCTGAATATTTTCCGGAAGTGATTGAAGTTGAAAAACAACGGTATCCAACTATAGATAGTTTGCGGCACATGCTGGGCGGAAGGAATAGAAGTACAGGAAATTCCGGTACCGCTGAATTGTATAGATGGATTCCAGGAGGCGTTTTATGGAAGACCTGAAGCTTTCTTAAATAAGGAAGTTCGGAAAGCCATGTCGGCCTGGGGATTTATTAGTGAAGACCAACAGGAGCTCATGGTAAAACGTCTTTATGATGATCTGCAATCAGGCGAATGGGACAGGAAATACAATCATTTAAGAACACAACCCTCATTTTCCGGTGCCCTTCGATTGATCATTTCTTATCCATAATCTTCGGAATACTCCTTTCTGCAAACGAACGTCGCTTGAGACCTTTTAAAAAATTGATCTAATAATTAACTAATAACTAACAATTGACAATTAACACGGTCTATACGCTCCCTCGAAGTAGACGCAGGTCGCAATAAATTTACTAACGTAATCTCTGGTCTCTTCAGGAAGATAACCACGGATTGCCCAGAAATTCCGGCTGCCTGCTTTTTTGATGGCAGCATTCACAGTACCCTCACCGCCATTGTACGCAGCAAACACCAGGAGCCAGTCTCCGTATTTGTTGTGCAGGTCTTTCAGATATCTGGCCGCAGCTGCTGTACTCTTATAATAATTCTTTCGCTCATCGTGACGTGCATTCACTTTCAGTCCGAGGATACGCGCAGTAGAAGGCATCAGCTGCCAGGGACCAACGGCACCCACACTGGAAACGGCTTTGGTTTTCAATTCGGATTCAACCACAGCCAGATATTTTAACTGTTTCGGAAGGCCAAAACACGTGAGAACTGAATCTATAATGATAAAGGGCGAGCTGCTTCTCTGTTTAATATTGTAGAGGTTTCTGCTGTTTTCCTGCAGATAGGTCTTCACAAACTGTTTTTCATGTTTGTTCAGCGGAGCCTTATCCATTATCTCTAAATAATGTTTGAATGTTCCACCGTCAACCGCGGGAATTACCGCAAACAGCATCGCACTGGTAATCAAAGCATTTTTTATGGATGTATATTTCTGCATACCCTATATATGCTAACCCCCTGCCGCTTTGTAAAATGTTGAATAATAGTGTTTTATGTAGAATCGGGTGCTCCTGGTTTTTCCCGCTGAGGGACGAAAAAAGGCCCTTTGGAAAGGCCTTTCTGGGGCACTATAAATCAGGTTCATAGCCGTTGCGGGTCAGGATTTTCCTTTCAGGCGGCTTTCCAAAAAAAGGAAGGTTTATTGGTTAACAAGGGGATTTTCATCCAGCCATTTCATGAGGGCATTACCCATTTCATCGACGCTGATAGACGTGTTGGACAAAACCACCACGGCGAATTTCTTTTCCAGGTTGATGGCCAGGTAGGTTCTGAAACCACCGGTCCCACCATTATGGAATATTACTTCGTCCTTTCCGGGTTTTATATAATGCCATCCCAGCGCTGTATTGACGGCACCATTTGAAAATGTTTTTTCGTGTGTTAACCGGAAGTCTTTTTCAAGTGCAGCCGGCCCCTTTCCCAATTGGGCATTCGCGTAGATTAACATGTCCGATGCGGTGGAACGTATGGATCCTGCCGGAGCCATTGCACCGAAATCCCATTGGGAATTGTACTTTCCTTCTTCGTTATACCCTTTTACGAAACGTATGGAATCATTTTTCCGGATGAATTCTCTTGTTTCACCCATGCCCAGCGGGTCGCAGATTATTTCAACAATAAGGTCCTCGTAAGTTTTTTTATAAACTTTTTCCAGGATAACACCCAGCGTTGCGGCCGCCAGATTTGAATACTCGTATTCTGCTCCCGGTTTGCGTTCCAGTTTGAATGTCTTATAAAAACTATAGAGATCCTGTTCGCTATAATCCTTGTAAGGATTGCTGTTGTCAGATGAATGAAAATTATTTGGCATGCGTGGAATGCCTGAGCTGTGGTTGGACAAGGTTTTTAAAGTAACAGGCTGTCCCTGGTATTCCAGGGCCGGTATAGAATCGGGAAAATATTTACTGACGGGATCATCCAGTTTCACTTTTCCTTTCTCTACCGCATCAGCGAGCAATGTCGCCGTAAACGTTTTTGAAATGGATCCGATTTCATAAATGCTATGCTCATTGGGTAGTTGGCTATTTCCTTTGGCGGTTTCACCATATCCATAGTAATAGGTTTTTCCGTTTACTAAAATCCCGATGCTAAGGCCCGTAGTTGGCAGCAGATTCATATAATCTTGTGCTGCTGAATCCACTTCCTTGTCCAACCGGGATACCAACGGATTCGATGATGCCGCTTTCTGATTCTTTTTTGCTTTTTCATCCACATAGGGCTTAAACAAAAAAGTTTCTATCTTATCGGTTTTATCTAACCCAAGAAATAAACTAAGGCTCACTGTGCTAAATACCGATTTGTATTTGCAAATGCCGTTCGCTTCTTTTTCAAAACTCAGTTCCTTTATTTCACCCAGAGGGAATAAATTATTATTACAGAAGGATAATAAAGTTTCATAACTGAGCGCTTTTTTAAACGCATCACCCGTCAGCGCATAGAGCCCGGCCACATCCTTTTCATTAAACTTTTTTTGAACGAGCACTGATACAGAGTCGGTCTTCTCTTTTTGACGATTTTGCGCCGGTAATGTACAGGCGGCTGCCAGAACCGGAAGTAGCAGCACAAGGATTCGTTTCATATCAAAGATTGTGTAGTCTGAAGTTAACCTGATTCCTCAGAGTCTGCCTTCTTTTCCCGATTGCGTAAGCGATTTTCCCGATTGCGGGCCGGAAATATATCCAGCCGGGGTATCATTGTGCAAACATTAATCTGGCGACATGAAGCATATTTTCCTCAGGCTGAGTGGTTTGGTAGTGACAGCGGGGCTGTTATTTTTTGGTGCCTGCAAGAAGGATAATAACAGTAACAATAATCCGGGTGCACCAATATATACCGTTCCTGATACATATCAATTTGCCAACGCAGACTCTCTGACAGCCAAGACTTATCTGTCGATGATCGGACAAATAGAGGCAGCCATCAACAATGCAAATAATGGAATCGCGGTGAGTTCCACGCAGTTGAACCTGATGTATGCAAACACAGGAGGTTATTTCAGAGACACAACCTTCAATAGCAATACAATCAATTTAAATAGTTCCGGACTACAGTTAAGGAATAGTACAATCACGACCGGTCAGGTGTTGATTCAGAAAATCTTTGACAGCATCGGCGTGGACAGTCAGACCGGTTTGCCCGCTTCCAACGGTGTTGCCGGTGTGAGTGATCGCAAGACACTGCTCGGCGCAAATGGGATTTACTGGCGTCAGTATTTTACAAAGACCGTTATGGGTGTAGTGATCGGACATTTAATTACCGATGTGTTCTTAGGTGATTCGCTGAACAATAATACAAACGACATAACGGCAAAACAACATGCCTGGGACAATGCATTTTATCTCTGGTGTGTACCGGGAAATTTTCCTGCCAACAGAACGGGTGTGAAATACTGGGGCTCTTATACCAGCCAGATTGATTCGGGTATTGCAAAACCAGTAGTAAACCTGACCGGCATAAATGCCAATACAACTTTGCTGAATGCATTCCTGAAAGGCAGGGCGGCGCTGGCAAATAACGATAGTGCAACCGCAGTCGCACAGGCCAATATCATCATTCCATTTTTTGAGACTATGGAAGCAGCTGCGGCCTTACACGAAACCAACGAAGCGAAGGGAAACCTGCCCAATGGTGCTGCTGCTGTTTGTGGAAATCTTTCAGAGTCCTTTGGATTCTGGACAGCACTTGGATTAAATCAACACAAGAAAATCAGCGATGCTGATTACCAGGCAGTGCTTGCCCTTTATGGAACAAATTTTTACACAATCACTCCCGCCGGTATCCAGGCGATCCAGGATAAGATCAGCTCCATTTATGGCTGGGATGCCATCAAGTCGAATTTATAATTGAAAATGAAAAGCAAAAATATTTTTCTGAAAGCGGCGCTGGGCATTCTTTGTCTGGCCCTGATATTTTTTTCCTGCAGTAAATCAAGTGACAAGCCTTCGAATCCGGGCGGCCCGGCCACCGGTACTCCGGATGCTACGCTGACAAGTCTTGGGACAAATATTATTTTGCCCGCTTATCAGCAACTGGCAACAACTACAGCTGCACTGGATGCCGCCGTGTCTGTGTTCAATTCAAATCCATCATCGGGCACATTGACCGATCTGCAAACCGCATTCAAAACAGCTTATGGTTCCTGGGCGGCGACCAGTGAATTTGAATTTGGTCCGGCTACAGATTTATTCCTTACTACACATTTTATAAATTCCTTTCCGACCGATACGGTTACAATTCGTAATAACGTAAATGGTGCAGCCTATGCGATCGACGGTCTGGGTAACTTTGCCGCGCAGGGGTTTCCGGCGTTGGATTATTTACTATTCGCAAACGGAAGCGTGACCACACTCGCCCGGTTTACCACTGATGCGAATGCGGCGGGTGCCAGACAATACCTCGCGGTCCTGTCGGCTTCTCTTAAAACAAAAGCAGCTGCTGTTTCCAATGCATGGTCTGCTTCCGGCGGAAATTATTTAAAAACATTTGTCAATGCAACCGGTGTGGATGCGGGCAGTTCGCTGAGCCTGATGGCAAATGCCTATGTACTGGATTTTGATGTTAACATGCAGAATTTTAAAGTTGGTATTCCCATCGGATTGTACGGGCCTTCTGTTCTGCCGAAATCACCCGCGAAAGTGGAGGCATATTATAGCGGACTCTCAACACAGTTGCTCATCCGGCAGGTTCAGGCATTTCAGAATATATATATGGGAGGACTGGATGATAAAGTGGCGGCCACATCGGCAGTCAATAACGGGCAGCCATTGAACGACGTCATCAAAGCGCAGCTAACGGTATTGCTGACGAAAATCCAGGCTTTACCGGATCCGTTTTCTGCCGGTATAATCAATAACTCGCCGGCTATCAGCGATGCGTATACGGAGATACGAAAAACAACGGTCCTGCTGAAAGTAGATCTGCCTTCAGCACTCGGAATAAAAATCTCCTTCCAGGACGATGACGGCGATTAATTATCTGACCCGTTACAGGAATATAGCTCCGCTCGCCGTTTTCAGAGTGGCCTTCGGCGCAGTCTTGTTTTACAGCAGTTGCCGTTTTATCGTCAAAGGATGGATTGATGATTTTTATGTTCATCCGAAATTTCATTTTCCATTTTTCGGTTTTGAATGGCTCGCGCCAATGTCTCCGGCGATCATGTATTTGTTATATGGTCTCATGGCCATGGCAGCCTTGTTTATTTGTCTGGGTTTATTTTACAGGGTCGCTACGGTAATATTCTTTCTTATTTTCTGTTATGCTGAGCTGCTGGACAAAACCTATTATTTAAATCATTACTATCTCGTAACCATTTGTTCCTTTCTGCTAATATGGGTACCGGCGAACCGCTATTTCTCCCTGGATGTTTTGAGAAAACCAACTTTGATGGTTACTCAGGTGCCATCCTGGACCATCCTTATTTTCAAATACCAGCTCCTGATTATTTATTGCTGTGCCGGTTTATCCAAGCTCACGAATGAATGGCTGATTCGCGCGATGCCTTTGAAAATCTGGCTCCCGGCAAAAGCAAATATTCCTCTGATCGGGCCGCTTTTAAAATATGAGTGGATTGCTTACCTGTTCAGCTGGGCCAGCGCGTTGTTTGACCTGACGATCCCTTTTATACTTTTAAATAAATCCAGCCGCCGGTTTGGATATTTCCTGGTTATTATTTTTCATTTGCTTACGGCGATTCTTTTCCAGATCGGCATGTTCCCCTGGCTGATGATGAGTGCGACGCTGATTTATTTTTCGCAAGATTTTCATGTAAAGTTGATCCGGCAAATCAGAAAAATATTTGGAAGGGAAGAACCGGTATTGCCTGAGCGCTATTTACCCGTCAATAAAAATTTACAACATGCCGGTTTGATTTTACTGGCCTGTTATTTCTTAATACAGGTGATGGTTCCTTTCCGATATCTATGTTACCCTGGCAATTTACTCTGGACCGAACAGGGATATCGTTTTTCCTGGCGTGTGATGCTGATGGAAAAAAGTGGCACTTGTTTTTTCTATGTGAAAGATGGTGAACAGGGGAGAAAATTCCAGGTGAATAATGCTGAATTCCTGACGCCCTACCAGGAGAGAATGGTAGAGACACAGCCTGATATGATTCTGCAGTATGCACATATTTTGAAGCAGCAATACCTGGCCAGGGGATTCTCAGATCCGCAGGTTACGGTGGAGAGTTATGTCTCCCTGAATGGCACGGGCAGCCAACTTTATATTGACAGCTCGGTGAACCTGGCCGACGAAAAAGAATCATGGTTCGCATCAAAGAAATGGATCTTACCCTATAAAAACGGAGTCGGGAAATGAAAACAATCATGATGCTGCCTTTCCTGTTGGTTGTTTTTATCTGCGATGCGCAGCGTTTCCAAATATCCGGCACTGTGCTCAGTGGTCATCAGCCCGTACCGGGTGCCACGGTTTCCGTTCAGAATACAAATCATTCTACTGTTACAGACGAGAAAGGTATTTTCACATTTACTGATCTGCTGCCTGCTGAATATAAAATTCAGATCAGCTCAATCGGATTTTTTACGGTTGTGCAAAATGCTGTACATCACAAATGGGAACCTACATATACAGGTGCAACTCTCCATAGATTCCAAAAACCTGGACAGCGTGACGATTCAGTTACTTGCCAAAATGCATTCGGGAGTAACGCGATTACACGATGTGGAAGGAACATCCATTTATGCAGGAAAGAAAACGGAAGTGGTTGTGCTGAGCGACCTGATCGGGAATAAATCAACCAACAATCCAAGACAGATCTATTCTAAAGTAGCCGGACTGAATATATGGGAGAATGACGGAGCTGGTATCCAGCTGGCCATTGGAGGCAGGGGATTAAGTCCCAACCGTGTATCCAATTTCAATACGCGTCAGAATGGATATGATATCAGCGCAGACGCGTTGGGATATCCCGAGAGTTATTATACACCGCCCACCGAAGCGGTGGAACGGATAGAAATTGTGCGTGGTGCAGCCTCATTGCAATATGGTACTCAATTCGGTGGTATGATCAACTTCAAAATGAATAGCGGTCCCGCCGATGATCCGCTGGCCGTTACCGCACGTGTCACAGGTGGTTCCTGGAAGTTTTTTAATGCTTCTGTAAGTGCCGGAGGAACCGACGGGAAGTTGAATTATTATGTTTTCGGTCAGCATAAATCCGGAGATGGATGGAGACCCAATGCGGAATTCAACAGCAACACGGCATATGTTGCGACAACATATCATTTTAATCCGCACCTTTCTGTAAGTATTCAATACACGCATATGGATTACCTGGAACACCAGCCGGGCGGATTAACGGATGCTGATTTTGCAGAAGACCCGCAACAATCTGTGCGTGCAAGGAACTGGTTCAAAGTAAACTGGAATCTGGGCGCTGTTCTGCTGGATTACAAAATCAGCAGCCAGCTCACATTCAACACAAGATTTTTTGGATTACAGGCGAGTCGGGAAGCACTGGGCATTCTAACGTATATCAATCGCGCTGATGATGGTTCCGACAGAAATTTGTATATCGATCACTATCATAACTGGGGCAATGAGAGCAGGCTGTTATTTAATTACAAGCTTGGCGATCTTGGTTCAACACTGCTGACGGGTTTCCGTTATTATAATGGTCATACCAACCGGCAGCAGGGATATGGCAATAACAGTTCCACCGGAACGAAGGGAGATTTTGAATTCAACACAGCGAGCCTTGCTGATTCGCTTCGTTATTCTGATTATATTTTTCCAGAGAATAATGAAGCATTGTTTGCAGAAAATATTTTTCGTATCACACCAAAACTCAGTGTCATCCCGGGCATCCGTTACGAACGGATCAGTACGAAGGCCCAGGGTGCTTATACCAATGTCATTTTTGACCTGGCCGGAAATCCCATCAGCCCGGAGAAAATCACCGACAACAAAAGCAACACGAGACAATTCCTGTTGGGTGGTATTGGTGCGACCTACAATTTCACGCAGGCACTCCAGGTATATGCAAATTTTTCACAGAATTACAAGGCCATCAACTTCAACGACCTGCGTACACTGAATCCGAATCTGAAAGTTGACAGCAACCTGCAGGATGAAAAAGGATATTCAGCCGATATCGGCATCCGTAAAAGCACCGGCATATTTAATTTCGACCTGAGTTTATTTCTGATTCACTATGATAATAAGATTGGTAGTATTCTGACTACCGATCCGCTGAATTTTATCATTTACAACTTTCGTACGAATGTGGCAGCCACGCGTAACTACGGCCTGGAATCCTATGTTGAACTCGACGTTTGGAAACTCATGAAAGGAACAGCGTCGCCCACCAGTGTCTCGATATTCTCCAACTTCTCATTACTGAGTGCAAAATATGTAAACAGCAAGGATGCTTCCATTGAGGGCCGTCGCGTAGAGTTTGTTCCAAATGTCGTTTTCAAAACAGGTATCAGTTTCCGGCGGAAGAAATGGGGGGCCAGCTATCAGTATGCATATACAGGCGAGCAATATTCAGACGCCACCAATGCGAACTTTACGGCCAACGCCATCGATGGTATCGTTCCTTCCTATGCTGTGATGGATTTCACCCTGCAATACCAGCTTAATAAATATGTCGGTTTTTATGGATCCGTCAACAACCTGGCAGACGCGAAATATTTTACCCGGCGCGCAGACAGTTATCCGGGCCCGGGTATCGTTCCATCCGATGCACGCAGCTATTACCTGACGGTTCAGGTAAATTTATAAACAGATTTTCGGAAAATACTGTTCGCCTATGGGAAAATTGACAGTGTCCGTGATGAAATAAAATCGTATGTTGAATCCGATTTGGTGTAGTATTTATTTCAAACGTTCCGGCAATTATGAAACTGATATTTAGTTATTTGTGTGGATTCACTTCAGCCTGTCTGTTATTTTATATTTTTGGCAGACTTACATGGAACAACTATTGTTATTTTTTATTTCTGGCAGCGGAAATACTTACCATTCCATTTATTATAAACGGATTGGCAAGAAATAATAAACGGGAAGTTCACTAATCGTTTCCTTTTATCTTCGGCACTCCACAAACAGTACTTCATAAATATCAATTCATGACGGACAGGAAGAAGTACTTTGATAATATCAATTCTAACCATTCGCCCATCCTGCAGTTTACGGACCGGTTCGACCAGCTTCTGAAATCTGCGGAGAGTAATTCGATTGAAGATCTTCTTTTCTACGCCAGTTATCTCGAATCTTCCGATAAGGACTCAATAAAAGCCAGGGGCACCCTGATCAGACTTCAATGCCAGGGTCTGGAAGCAGAAGATTTATTTGAAGCCTATCGGGAAAGTTGGGGTATACCCATCTTTCAGGAAAATCTTCTGACTGTGTCAGATTTTAAAAACGGCTTTTTATGGAAATTCAGGGATCATACCGGTTCGTGGAGCGAGGACCAGGAAGCCAGAGATTGGTTTTATACAAATATTGAAGCCAGATTTGTTCGGAAATATGAATTTTGGTCAGACGATCGGGGGTCAGAAGAAATGCTGTTCGGGAATTCAGGAAAGTATAAGGATATCCTGTCGGCACTTATTCTGGAAGCTGATTTTGGTCCTTTGATTAGTCCGGTTTTTACAAAGGAAGAATTACAATCTTTCATTGACCGGCATGACGAAGATGATCTGGGTATTCAAAAAGAGGCATTGACGGATATTATTGAACAAAATATCAATTGGTAAATGGTATGCTTGTCCGGATTTTGAAGTTGAATTTGTCTTTATCATAAAACTTGCAAAAATTAAATAGATAGTCTTTCGGCGATGGAAGATTCAATCAATTTGGAAATCAAAATCCATGCTCCGGTTCAGGAAGTATGGAAAGCCTGGACAGACCCTGAGTTGATTCTGAAATGGTTTGGATCCGATCCAAAAGGTGAGGGGCTGAAAGCCCGGATGGATGTACAGCCAGGCGGAATGTATGAAATCAGTTTCTGTGGTTCTGACCGGGTTGAACACACTTGTTTTGGAATGTATACTGAAGTGAAGGAATTTCGAAAACTTATTTTTAGCTGGGAATGGAAAAGCGAGCCGGGTGTCGAATCATTTGTTACCATTGAATTGACTCCTGACGGCGATCATACCCTTATGCAATTTGAACATTCGCATGTGGGTAACCGTTCCATGCACAATTACCTGACCGGGTGGACGACGACTTTCGAAAAACTTAATACAGTTGTTGAAATCAAAAATGAATCTGATTTTAAAATATGAAAACTATATTTGATCCGGATTTTATTCATCCCTTTGCCGGGAAAATGACTGAGGAACAAATCGGGCGACTGTCTTATAAACATGCTGATCACCAACTCCGGCAATTCAATTGTTAGATGATTCTCTTATGGTAATAGGACATTTTGGATTTGGGTTAGGTGCCAAAAAATACGCGCCCAAACTTTCTCTCGGTTTAATTTTCCTGGCGGTTCAGTTCGCGGATCTTTTATGGCCTGACCTGGTATTACTGAATATAGAGAAAGTGCGCATTCAACCGGAGAATGCAAAATTCCCTCTCGACTTTATTTATTACCCTTTTTCGCATAGTCTGCTGATGTCCATTTTTTGGGCGGCCGTTTTCGGATTGATTTACTGGCTGATCAAAAAGGATCGCGTAAGCGCCACCGTGTTGGGTATATGTGTATTGAGTCATTGGTTTCTGGATTTAATTGTTCATAAGCCCGACCTGCCCTTGTATCCCGGATCTTCTGTTTTACTGGGATTTGGATTATGGAACTGGCCCTGGTTGACCGCTTTGGCAGAAGGGTTTTTATTTTTTACCGGGATGATTTTTTATTTAAAGACAACACGCGCCAGGAATTCGAGCGGCAAATGGGGATTCTGGTTGATGATCATTTTGTTGATTGTTGGGCATATTGCGGGAGTTCTTTCTCCGCCTCCGGCAACTGTAACAGCGATTGGCTGGGGAACCCAGGCACTATGGCTTTATGTGTTGCTTGGTTTCTGGGTAGATCATAACCGGGTGGCTGTTCAGAGTTGACAATTTGTTTTTTTATTTCTATTTTGCCGCACTTATAACAACTCCGACCCCATGCGGCTAAATCTGACTCTCCCAATTTGCATTCTGTTTCTCTTTTCCTGTACGAGAACAAACCAACCCACACCCCAGCCGAACCCGAATCCGGGACCAACGCCTGACACTACGCACCATGTTCCCACTTCTCTGCCTTTGTTGGACAGCTTTATAGTTTACGACCTGGACCCGAAAGAAATTATTTTAAACACCGGGAAAATGAACTATGATGGATCCGGCAGATTGCATGACATTTATGTAACCGTAGCCGATAGCACGGCGGACCACATCCCGCTTCGGCCTGACACGACGGATTTTACCCTGATTTATAATGGATCCGATAGTCTGCCTTCTTCATATATAAACTTTGAAGTGTATACATTTACGGGTCGTGGTTTTCTGACATATGATAACCTGGGAAGAATGAGCCAGGACTCCGGTACCAACACTCAGAATTCCTGGTTATACAAGTATCAATACAATGAAGGAAAAATCATCCGGAATTCTGATTATGGCACCGACTCCATAATAATCGTTAACAATAATGTGCAGCTTTTGAAACAATCTTTGGTCATCTATAGTTTTACGTACAGTACCTACCCCAACCCCTTTTATCAACCAAATCTGGCAAACCATATTACTCCGTTGATGGTATTTGAGGGACCTGATATATTTTCTAAGAATCTATTTAACAGTTCCACAGCACAGTATACAAACAGCGATCCATACCAGGTCATCAATTATTCCTGGACAACAAATGCGAATGGTCAGGTTATTTCCGGAATCGGAACTGACGCAACGACCGGTGCGATTCTTCAATACTTCTGGTTTACTTACCGTAAATAGCTTTTAATCACCATTTATTTTTATTACATAATTTTGTAATCACGCTAAAATCCGCGCGGGATAATGAATTCTTTTTTCCCGTGGGACGATTTTTCAGCAGTGAACTAATGGATAATACTTAGAAGTGGCGGTAATAATTACAATTAATAACTAATAACTAATAACTAAAAAGTGATTATATGACAACAGAAAAAAAACTGGCTATCTGGATGGATCACTCTTCGGCGCATACCATCGAATATCCCGGGGACGAAAACATTTCGAAAGCCATCAACTCCGATTTTACGCATACGGAAAAGAAGGAAAGCCTGGATAAAAGTGAGCATTCGATGCATAATAAAGAACAACACCAGACATCGGGATATTATAAAGAACTCGGCAAACTGATTGCCAATTATGACTTTGTTTTATTATTTGGCCCGACCAATGCAAAATCGGAACTGCTGAATTTTTTAAGAGCAGATCATCGATTCGATCATATAAAGATCGTGATAAAGTCTGCCGATAAGCTGGATATTCATGAGCAGCAGAAATTCGTGAAAGAATATTTCACTGAACCGATCAATCTTTGAATATATAATCAAGCGTTGCGATTTTTATGATCACAAGGATCTGGCATGGCCGCACTTCACATGAGAATGGTGATTGGTACCTGAAGTTTTTGCTCAACAGAGGCACGGAGGAATATACGCTCACACCCGGCAACCTGTCGGTGAAAGTATGGCGCGAGAAAGGCGCAGATTGTTATCATTTCTGGACGGTTACTGAATGGAAAGATATATCTTCAGTCAAAGCATTTGCCGGAGAGGACTACGAAAAAGCTGTTTACTATCCTGAGGACGAAGGTATACTGCTCGAATTCGAAGAGCGGGTTATACATACGGAAACCTATACCGTAAAGTAATCGTTCCTGTTGTTCGAAGTTCTTCGACGTCCATCTGCTCTTACGTATTTTTCTTATATTAGGGAGCCGATTCATTCAGCCGGCTAACTTTTATGAGTCTCTCCTGGTTGTATTTTCTTCCGTCGTTTATTTTCTTTATTCTGGTAATTCTTTTCTTCGGCGCTATTTCGATCGCCGGTTTTCTCCTGATCAGGAAATATGTGGAAAGGTGGTTGGGTAAAGCGCCTGCACAGAATGAAGTCATCAGTTATTATATAGCGGCTACCGGTGTAGTATATGGCATCACGCTGGGTCTGATCGCTGTGGGTGTTTGGGAAAACTATATTCATGTCAATAACAAGGTGGAAGAAGAAGCGGCAACGCTCAGCGAATTATACCGGGATGTTGCCAGTTATCCGGATCCTGAGAGGAGCAGGATGGAGACAGAACTTAAATTATATACACGGTATGTGATTGATGAGGCCTGGCCATTGCAGTCGGAAGGCGTCATTCCCATTGGCGGAGTGGACCATATGGATAACTTTCAGAGAATGTTATATGCCTATGAGCCTGCAACCACGGGACTACAGATACTCCACGCTTCTGCGCTGAAGAGTTTTAATGACTATATCATATTGAGAAGGTTCCGGATTCAGAACGTAACCAAGGGTGTGCAGGTGATGATCTGGTGGGTCGTTTTCTTTGGTGGGCTGATCAACTTAATTCTGTCCTGGCTTTTCGTCGTAAAGAACAGATCCTTGCACGTACTGATGAACGGCCTGCTGGGCGCCCTGATCGGAGCGCTCGTTTTTCTGATCATTGTATTGGATTACCCGTTCCGTGGCTGGTTCAAAGTAGGTTCCGAACCCTTCGAATATGCTTATGAGCAACTCATGAAGTAAAGGACCGGTGATATTAACCGGAACTTGACGATTGTTAGATGTAATTTTATAAAACAGGACGTTTAACTATGAAATAATTTATGAAACAGTTTTTATTCTTCTCATTCCTTTTTATTACTGCCAACGCATTCGCGCAGAATTCCGGTAAAGGAGATACGATCAGTTTCTGTTTTATTAAATATAAAATACCGGCAGGTTGTAAAGCATCATCCGAATACCAGGTGACATGTAATGATTATTCTATGACCTGGATATATCTGACTCCTCAAACCTTTCAGACAATGCCCGACCAGATAATAAACCAAATGGCCGGACAAATGAAAAAGTTCAAAAAAGAACCGGTCACATGTTATCTGCTCGATAACCAGGTGAAAGGATATAAAATAAGTTTTAAGACCGACCAGGGCACGAGTCATCAGCTGATGGCCTATGGTCTTGCGAATGAGCAACTCGTTTTAGTACAATTGTCACTCGATAAGGAGCCTAAAACCGACGAAGATATTCCTGCATTTCCGAGGCAAATGATCAGGTTGTCAAAATAGACTCCACCAGGATATCATCTATACCAATCGTAAAAGTTTTATCTCCATAATTACTGCCGTCTTCCCGGGGAAATTCAACCTCAAACGTTTTATCAGGTTCCAGGATTTCCAGTATGACTCCCATCATACCCTTTGTAATCTCAGCATTGATATCCCTGGAAAGTTCAAAGCTCTGGTTTTGTTCTATTAATGGCATATATGAACATTTAGATTCGAAATATATCACTGAAGGTACAACGGCTATTTCTTTCATCTGTCACTAATTCCTGTATTATTTGTTCCCGTTTTCTTAGGAAAATACGATTAAGCATTTAATCACTGAACGGAGTAAGCCAACGCGGCACGCTCCGCTTTCTGTGTCAATCAATTGTTCATCGTTCAACCTTACCAATATGAAAAAGACCCTCTTTGCGCTAACCCTCGGAATCGCTTTCAATATCGTGGCCGGATACCATACGTATGCACAGAATTCCCAAAAAAATATTGAATCTGACAGCAAAATGAACTTTAGGCAGTCCATTCATAATTTGAGCATGTTGAAAAATCATGATCTGACTGGAGCGAATCTACTTACCAGAAATGAAATCAATATTTGGGCAGTCAGGGATTTTCTGATCAGATTTGATGAAGTAGAAAATGTTTTGTGGTTTGCTGTTCCAAAGGGTGGTTATGAGGCTTATTTTGTGCGGGATGGTTATGGGGACAGGGTTATCTATGATAAAAGCGGAGGATGGCTGCAGTCATTGATAACCTATGATGAAGATAAATGCCCCCGCGATATCAGGGCAGCAGTAAAATCATTGTTCTTTGACTTTGACATTTTCCTGGTTGTGGAATTAGATTAACATAGGAGGCGTTGAATTCATCTTTTACCTGCAGGACAAATCTACCATCCGTATCGTAAAAGTGAATAAAGAAAATGAAGTGGAAATTTTGCAGGAGTTTGACAGGCAGCCAAAATAAAAGAAAAAACCCCGCAGTGCAGGGTTTTTTCAGCGCCGTTATGGCACGAGTTCCGTTCTAATTAACATTGCCTGTATTCTTTTTAAAGCCATGTGATTTTGCGCAGGTTAAATCGACCTGAACTATTTGGCCCATGCCGGGTGCACCGCCGAAGCCCCAGTCAGAGATATATAATTTTTCATCAGGACCGAACGTCATAGCTGTTGCCAGGTTCAGTTTGGAGGCAATCGTCATACGCGATCCGTCCGGATCTATGCGGATAACATCTCCTGTACCCGGAGTAGGAAAGGGATTGCCTGTTGTACTTTCGAGTACATATAATCCGCCAGAGTGGTCAAACTGCACGCCCAATACCATGTTGAAACCTGTGGCATAGGTACTGATATGTCCCTGAGGTGTAATTTTATATATCGCAGAAGTCCCGGTGGCCGGGAAAGTGTCTAAATTCCCGACATAGAAATTTCCATCATGAAATGTCATGGCGGTCGGAACGATATGTCCATGAAATGCTGAAATATCAATGATGCGATGTATACTTCCGTCCAGTGACATCTCGTCCAGTTCGCCGTGATTGGGTTCTACAGAAAACAGGCGGTCTCCGAGACTGATCATACTATAGGTAGTACCATCTGGTTCAAAATCATCGGGTTCGGGATTTTGGACGGGATGACTTTTATAAAAGGCGCTCAGATCATTTATTAAAGTCCATGTTGCATTCTTGTTTACCCTGAAAACTCCGTTGTCAATGTCGCGAACCCCATGAGAGCACCCTGCACCGGCTAAAAGGCCATATAAAGTATGTCCAATAAATGCAACATCCGCCACTCCACTTACAAAACTCCCGACAGCCGGGCTAGTCGTACTGGAAGGGATTTTGTCAACTACAGTTGAACGCACGCCCCATCGATCTATTCTGGATATCCGGGCACCTGTGTCACTTCCTTTATAAGGACCCGCTCCGGGCACCTGATCACAGATTCCGATCGTTGAATCGGTTCCCCCGACACCTCCTTCGGCGACATAGAGATTTCCATCGGGCCCAAATTTCAAACCGCGCGGATTATTTAAGCCGGTGGCGAAAACGGATTGGGTAATAACAATATCGTTCGGATTACAGGCACAGATGCCGGGGACCTTCTTTCCTGCAGGAAACCGCGAAAAGCAGAACGGTTAGCACGGTTATTATTCCGGCAACCAGGGTAAAATTTTTTTTCATAAAATGGTTTAATTAAAAGGTGATGAACAAAAAAGACGGGTAACAGAATAAGGTAAATGGTCACTAAAGAGAGCCTGAAACGTTGCCCCGTACTCACGTAATTCTATGAATTTCAGTGAGATGAGCGGGAGTGTAGATTAGACAGGGCGGATAAAGTCTATAAAGCACCCGTGTTTTTACGGGTAAAATGTAAGAAGAACACACTAAATCGTGTTTAAATGTAACTTTGATTTTCCCCGTGAAAAATACCTATTTGTGGGTAGTGTTTTCAACCTGATGTTTCCCGTTTCCCCTGTTTGAACGATTAAGTAATGATTGATACCGAATATTTGGCTTCATAAAATTTGCTTATGAAACAGGAACCTTTCAATTATGAATTCAGCAGAATGATGAAATGGCTTGGCACCGATTCAATACCAAGTAAATTGAAGTTCGATGCTGACTATTACAAAAAGTTTTTTAGTTTTTTTCTGCTGGGAGACTCGTACTACTTTATTATCAACCATCATACGCTGAAAATGGAGTATGTGAGTAAGGAGATAGAAACGGTGATGGGTTATCTCCCATCGGAATTTGAAATTCCGTTTATGAATGCCCAGATCCACCCGGAAGACCGTTCATGGTTTCTGGCCATCGGAAGCAGCATGATTGATTTTTTTTCCCAATTACCTGTTGAAAAACTGATGAAGTATAAAGTGCGTTATGATATCCGGTTCAGGAAGAAAAATGGTGACTATGCGCGGATACTTTACCAGGGCGTATTGCTGGAACATGATCCCAATGGCAGATTTTTAAGAACCCTGAGTGTCCATTCGGATATCACCTACCTGAAACAGGAGGGTAAACCGGTATTATCCTTTATCGGGATGGATGGCGAACCATCCTATTTTGATGTTGCATCAAAAAACATATTCATTGAAAGTAAAGAAGAACTGACCAGGCGTGAAAGACAGGTGTTATTGCTTTTAATAGAAGGGAAATTGAGTAAAGAAATCAGTCAGGTTCTGAAAATAAGCAAGCAGACCGTTGATACACACCGAAAAAATATGCTCCACAAAAAACAACTCAGTAATACCGGCGAATTAGTCGGCAAGGCCATCCGGTATGGGTGGGTATAAAGACACTAAGTGTAAACACTTAGTTTTTTTGCAAACCTATTTAAATCGGGTTGCAATATTCAGCGGTGCTTGATGGTATTAATCAGAAAATGTATATTGATTGCAGATTAATTCGCTATCAATATATGAAGCTTTTTTATTTCAGCTGTTTCGCCGTTTTCCTTTTGGTTTCCTGTGCTAAAACTTCGGAACCTCTGAGCCCGCCAGTTACACCAACACCACCACCCGTAACTCCTGTTACACCTGTAGTCCCTGTCGCCAAAAACAGTTTTCCTTATCTCGTGAATACATATCGCGGTGAGTTTGATGAAATTATGCGATTTGAATTTAACACTGCCAATCAGCTTGTATCCATCAACATTTTGAACTTCGATACTTCGACTGCGCCGCGCACATTTTTATTTTACGATACAGCCCAAATAACGTTTTCATATAAAGATGCAAATAGTCCTGCTTCATCTTACACATTTAGCTGGTACGATGGAAACGTTTATCCGGCAACGCAGGGAACAGAAAATCACATCCTGTTATATGATAGTCAGGGCCGGATGATCAAAGATTCGATGAGTTCAGATATAGATAGCAGCAACCCGAATCCCCTTTTACTCAACACGATTTTTTCTTATCAGCCAGGATATATTCTCATGAAGGAAGGGAACCAAAATATATATTACCCGGACGGAATATTTCAAAATGGACTGGACACAATCACTTTACAAAACGGGAATATCACAAGTAATAACAACTATTATGTATTTTCAACCAGCGTCACTTTATACGAATCCGATCATTCCGATTTCCTGACTCAAAAGAATCCGATATATCGATCTGATATAGCGAATAGCCTGGGCCCTTTATTGCAATCGTACTACTTTCATATGATTGAATATATTGGTGATTTTATTTCCGTCAATTTACCAACACATTCCACTAGTTTTATGCCGCCCAGCAAATCGGGCGATATTACATTCACTATTATTAGTGACTCATCCAGCAGGGTTGTTGAGACAATTGGTAAAGATCCATCCGGGGTGGTTAAGATTCAGTCGTTCTATCAGTATAAAGATTAAAGGATGCATTGAACGGAGGATTAAATGGGGAGTCTTATTTTTTGCGGTTTCTCTGGAGTATAAACACTCTCATTATTGAGACTTAGAAGCCGGGAATTGCCGTTGCTTCTCATCGTAAACAACAATCTGATTATTTTTTACTAATACATCGTCTGTATAAAAAATCGAATCAACCTTTCCTTTTTTATCCGTCATTATTTCCGTGTACCACAGTGTGACCCATGTTTCATTTTTATCGGGATAATACAAGGTGGCCCATGTATCAAATCTCTTGGTAACAGCAGCTGATGCATTCCGCATATCAGCCAGGATTTTTGTCAGACTATCCCTGCTGCCTTTAAAACGAAATTTGTCCCCTATAAATTCAGCGGTATCCGCAAAGTAAGCTGCGCTTCCATTGATATCTCCCGCAACATATTTTTTCAGACAATTCAGTACCAGCAAGGCATTCCTTTCGTCACCGGGCTGCCATTTCAAAGAATAGCTGGCAGCAAAAGGATAAGCGAGTGAATCCTTGTTTGCGGAACCCTCGTTTTTATCATTTGAGGGTTTTGATTCATTATTGCAGCTAAATAAAAAAACAACTATCAGGGCAAAAAGGAGCTGTTTGAAGATCATGGGTTTATTTTATGGGTGGCTTTTTTGGTATTGTTGAATCAGATCCAGTGTATGCATTAATGATTCTTTACTGCTCCAGTCTGAATGACCCGGAATTATATATTCCGGGTTTCTGAATTTATGTTGAATATTTTTAATCGTAACAGCCCAGTCTTTCACATTTGCGTCTGAAAGATAACCGAGGTCATCTGCTTCGGTGCTTTTCACCAGGCAGCCGCCATAAAGGATCTTTTCTTTCTCAAACCAAATCACAATATTGTCTGGTGAATGTCCCTGTCCCCCATAATAGGTTTGGAACGTATACTGACCAACTCTCAGGAGGCTGTCTTTGTAAATTAGAAATTCGGCCCTTTTTTCATTTCTTTCTTTACTGAGTTCATCCGTTCGCTTTGAGGTATAGGTCCGGATACCCATGCTTTTGTAGTATTCGAGACCCGCCGTTCTGTCCGCATGAAAATGTGTTGAAATACACATGATCACTTTTTTACCATGTCTGATGAATATACTGTCCAGTAAGGGCTTAAACTGGGTACTGTCCCAGGGTGTATCGAACAGGACCACACCATCTGAAGTAACCAGGTACATACTATTGGCAGGAACCGGGGTTCCTTTATATAATCCAAAGGTTGTGTACACGTAGAAGTCGCCGGTTAAATGAGATATGATCAAACCGGGGTGTGGTGTCTGACTGAAAGCTTTCGATATTGAAAGAAAAAAAACAGACAGGATTGCAAAAATCTTCATAGTCATTTCTGATATTATAAGGTAGTGATTCCCTATAACAAAATTATAACAATCTGGCCAGCAGATACTTTAAACCATTGGATTTAGCAGCGGTCTATTATATGTAGCCGCTGAATAAAATAAAAAGATTGTTAAAAAGACTAAAACCAAACAAAATGAAAACGCTATTTACCCTTTCCATGCTGATACTTGTTACTGTCGCTGGTATTGTCAGCTGTAAACTTTTCATGAAATATCATTATGACATTTCTGCCCTGCTGACCCTGGCAAGTTTCGTTTCGATTATTTTATGTATCTACCTGGTCAGTAACAAAAAAGTAACCCTTTCCTAATAACGATTCGTACTTCGTAAATATCCGATTTGAAAAAGCCACTCAGGATTTCGCTTATATTTTAAAACCCTCGTCGATAAACGGGGGTTTTTTTTCAGTTATAGTAAAGGCCGTACATCCCTGATGGCGAAACCCTGTACGACCATCGGACAGGTTTGAGCGATTGAAACAGCGTGCTCAAAGTTTTCAGCGAGGATAACGTCATAACCCAGGATGGCTTCTTTGGATTCGATAAAGGGTCCATCAGAAAGAACTTCATTTTTACTAACCAGCATTCCTGATACCGAGAGAGGACCGCCTTCCAAACGATTTCCTGAGGCGATCAGTGAGTTTACCCAACCGAGCATGTCGGGCCAATCCGCGTATCTTTCTTCTTCCCTGATCTTTCTCAGTTTTTCTAAATCGGCGCGAACAAGTAAAATAAATTTTTCCATATAGCCAGATTTGATGTTCGTGATGTCTATCGGAGAAGTGGTACGATGAGTCTTATTTCGTATAGTGCTATTCCCTTCTTTACCAGCGGACAGGTTTTTGCAATGGATATTGCTTCATTCAGATTCTCAGCAAGAATAACATCATATCCTGAAATTCCATCCTTCATATCATGGTAGGAGTAATTTGCAACAACAAGATCCCTGCCTACATGTTGGTTGTTCATAGAAAATGTGCCGCCGCTGCTATATTTACCGGATTCACGTAGCGACTGAATCCATTCATCCATAACATGAATATCGTCAGTCGGCGATTCAGAGGCCTGACTGTCCGCATTCAGCCGTCTGATGAGCATAAACTTTTCCATGAATTAAAGTTAACTGGATAAAAAATATTATCATTTCATTGTCCGGATTCCCCGATTCCAAATGTCTTTATTTCATGAAACATATAAATAACCCGGGTTCCCTGGCAAAAGTATGCCGGGGGATCATGTCGCAGTTCTTTGTAATATTTCTTTCCATTCAAAGTTTTGGGCAGGCGTCTGCCAGCTGGAAGCTGGAAAGAATGCCGGCAGCGCTGGAGACGGATTTTGCGCTGAGTTGTCTTCCTCCACATGTACGACCTGGCGCTACCGTTTATTTATTGGATCCGGAGAAGGGCTATTATATAGCCCGTCAGGGTAACAATGGCTTTATTTGTTTTGTAGCGCGAACCGACTGGGAACGAGGAGAATTCCCGCAGGACTTCGCTGCGGCAATCAGTTACGATGCGGAAGGGGCAAGAATTATGTTTCCGGTTTTTGAAGATGTGGAAGCGATGCGTGCATCCGGGAAATTTACTGCCCTGCAGGTCAGGGATACGATCACTGCGCGTTTCAGCAAAGGAATTTACAAGGCTCCCGTCAAAGCTGGAATTTCATATATGCTGGCTCCGGTTATGCGTGTCTTTGTTGGCCCACCGGACAGTTTGCATGTTGCAAGTTTTATTATGCCTCATTATATGTTTTATGCACCCTATTTAAAGGCATCTGACATTGGCGGGAATTCGGACTCCGGCGGCCCATTCGTTATCGGTGAAGGAAACCCGCAGGGCTATATCATTTTACCTGCTGGAAAAACTGAAACGGCCCAAATTGTAGCGGAGAATAAAAATCTCCTGAAACGGCTGACCGAATACAAATCATATTTTGAAATCCAGATCGGATGAGATGCATCATTGATGCTAAAAGCGGGGAAGGTTTTCCTGAATTCACGTGAGCGTTGTTTCCTGTGTCTGCCGTTTCGAAACGATAATAACCCTGATAGAAAAGATATACGGAAATCAGAAAAAGACAGATCGTAAATGGAAAGATTAAACCTGTCAATACGGCGATGAATACCATGAGATAGATCCCCGAAACGATTTTCAGATAAGTGAAGGGTTTAAAAAGCCGGATAAACAGCAGGCTATTGAGCAATATCAGGATGCCCCACCCGAAAAATATCAGCAATAAAGCATGGGCATAATCCAGGTGTATGGGAGTCATCAAAACGATGATGCTGATTTCAGGTATCAAAAGAATCAGGCATAGAGCAGCATACTGAATCAAACGCGAAGAAAGAGAAACCGGCAGACCTCTGTAAAAACCCAGGCTGAATTCTTCCATTTGCCTTATTTTATAAATCAGGACGCCATGCCCCATCAATCCGAAACTGTAAAAAAGCAAAAACATACTCATGTCGGATTCTTCTTTTGTATGATTCAACAGCATGCCAAATACGAGGAGACAGCTAAATATTTTTACTGCAAGAAAGAGCATTTTTAGACGTGCACTAATATACTGTATGACAAAGCGCAAATAAAGTCTCTTCGAAAAAAGGGAATTTATTTTCAATAACGGCAGTGATCGGATGATCCCATTTTTTCTGATCATTCTGTCATAGCGCCAGGCACCCACCAGGCAGACGATCAGAATAAACAAACCAACGATGATCGTATGTACATACCATTGGTGCATAATTCCAATCCAGATACAAATCGCAGCATATAATATGACCGGCAGGAAAAGCATCAGCTGGACACGCAACAGGTGCGCAAATACAAACGAAGTTGTTTTTGTATTCAGCAGGGAAATGAAAGTGTAATTTTTTCCCTGCAGTTTGTCTGCCATGAAATGTTCACATTTCAAAGCATATAGCAACCATGCGATCAGAACGAAGGCCAGGAATTTGTAATCTGTCAACATGGCCCTGATCAGTGTGAAATGGTATTCCAGCAGACCCACTTCATTAGCCCGTCCCACGGCGGCTACCATAATGAAAACAAGAAATGCAAACAGCCCGGCATTTTGTTTATAAAATGTCTGTACAAAAGACTTATATAATATGGTGCGGGTTGTATTCAGGATATAAATAAATAATTACTACTGCCAAGATACTCGGTCCGTATTTGTTTTTTCTTCCGCCTGTCACATAAATGGAAAAAAATGATCCATTGAACTTACCAGGCTGATTCATCTTCATGTAGCACGATCAGCGTATCATAATATTCCACCCTGATCGTATCGGGTATCATGTCGTATCTCGATGGTATTCCTTTGGCAAGATCTGATGCGCTGAATGCTGCCCGGGTCGTTTTGGATTCGAACATATATATACTGCTGATGGCGCCTGAGTATTCTTCCGCGACATAATATTTCTGGACAAGGCCCGGTACAGATCTGAAATTTTCCAGATCGGACAGGCAGATTTCGTTCAATTCCTCCAGGCTATAATTGGAGTTGAACCTGACACATAATAAAGCTTCTGCAGTTTTCATTTTTATGATTGACCGATAATCACTAAATGTACTTACTGCAAAGTGAAGAGGATTGACTGGGAGGTTCTAAAAATGGACTAATGGGTTAAAACGATAAATCCTTCACAACATCTCCAAAAGTGGATTTTCCGGCTTGGTTGTTGGCTATGGTAGGTATCTGTAATCAGATACTCAGTACAACTTACACCATTCCCATACATGGAATAAACTTTACCCAGGTCTATTGACTCTATATAAAATTTCAACGCAGACAGTTGTTGAAATATTTTCCCAAATTTTTTATCACCATTAATTACAATCCCACATGAGAACAATGAAAGTTTTACGCACGATTGCGGTCATAATGATCGTATCGATGCTCAGTTGCAAAAAAGATTCGACCGGCGGAGGCCCGAAAGTCCTTTCCGCAGATCCGAGCCAAAGTCAGACGGGCGTAGCGCGTAATAAAGACATTGAATTTACATTCAGCGAGGCGATGGATCCGTCAACCATTAACAATTCTACATTTACCGTAATGCAGGGTTCTACCGTTGTTCCCGGCACAGTCGTTTATTCGGGAACTAAAGCCACGTTTACACCGACTGCAGTACTGGCGCCCGGTACTTCTTATACGGCTACCATTACAACCGGAGCAAAGAACATGGCTGGCACCAGCATTCCTTCCAACTCTGTTTTAAATTTTACTACAGGGGGAAGTACATCTACATTAACTGCGGTTGACTTAGGTGCCGCGGGAAACTATGTAATTGTTGCCAAGACGGCAATCAATAACAGTTCAACTTCGGCAGTTACCGGCGATCTGGGCCTGAGCCCGGCTGCCACTTCGTATATCACTGGTTTTGCGCTGACCAATGCAACCGGATATGCGACGTCTATACTGGTTACCGGAAAAATTTACGCTGCGGATATGGCAGTTCCTACTCCTTCCAATATGACTACTGCGGTGAATAATATGATCACGGCTTACAAAGATGCAGCCGGTCGTCCTTCTCCGGATTTCACTGAATTGGGTACAGGAAACCTGGGTGGTAAAACATTGATTCCGGGACTTTATAAATGGTCCAGCACAGTGATTATCCCGTCAGATGTTACATTGGAAGGTGATGCCAATGCAGTCTGGATTTTCCAGATAGCCGGAAACCTCACCATGAGTTCCGCTATGAAAGTAAAACTCAGCGGAGGGGCCCAGGCGAAGAATATTTTCTGGCAGGTAGCTGGTCAGGCAACATTCGGAACCACTTCTCATTTTGAAGGCAATGTATTGTCGATGACAGGAATTACATTTCAGACAGGCGCTTCCATCAATGGAAGGGCACTGGCACAGACTGCAGTCGTTCTCGACGGCAATTCCGTTACAAAACCGCAATAAACTTATTCAAATTCAAAAAAGGCTGGCTATCATAGCAGCCTTTTTTTGTGTCTCAGAGCGAATGAACGGGTTATCCGTCTCATCCGATGATTTTATAAATTTGTCAAAGTATGAATCGTGCAAATGATTTCCCCTGAGCAAATCATAATTCCTCATGACTGATCACATAATCATATCAAATGCAACAGAAAGAGATCTGCAGCCGATGCTGGATGTTTATAACGAAGCCATATTAAATACTACTGCAGTATACCAGGAGGAAACGCACACCCTGGCGATGCGCAGGAAATGGTTTGAAGAAAAGCAACAGGCTGGTTTGCCCGTGTATGTGGCTCATATGAACGACGAGTTTGCAGGTTTCAGCAGCTATGGACCATTTCGAAACTGGCCAGGCTATCGCTATACCATTGAGCATTCCGTGTATGTAGCTGCCGCTTTTCGTGGAAGAGGTGTTGGAAAAAAATTGGTGAAGGCATTAATTGAGCATGCCAGGCAACAAAAAATACATGTGATCATAGCCGGCATAGATGCGGCGGGAGAGGCCAGCATAGGTCTTCATTTGTCGCTCGGTTTTAAAGAAGTTGCCTTTTTTAAAGAAGTCGGTTTTAAGTTTGGCAGATGGCTGGATCTGAAATTCTTTGAGCTTATATTAGATTAAGATGCCGGGGCACGTGGTTTGCATCCCTGAATCGACATACTGATTTGGGCGATAAGTTAAACTGGCTTCAATATGAAAAATATTCTTCTCCTGGCATTTGCAACCATCACTTTTCTAATGGCAGGATGTAATGGCAACGCAAATGGAAATGTCAATTCTTCATCAGATACCTCGGCGGATACTATTGGTAAACATTCTCCTTATGGCATCGATACGCTCAGCAGGAAGCGGATGGATACGGTCATAAACAAAAATGATTCGTTGCATTGAGTCATATTTTATTTCTTTACTATCAACTTTAGCTGGAAAAAAAATAAATGGTTGTAAAAATGATTCCTTCAGGCAGTTACGGATTCATTTAATACGATCATGACATCGTACTGTTCTACACGAAGGGTTCCCGGAATCAGGCCATATCTCCTGGGCATGCTCCTCGCCAGTTTTGAGGCCCAATAAGATGCCCTGGCGGTTTTGGTTTCAAATAAATAGATGCCATTGACGGTTTTTGTAGATGAATCCACGATATAATATTTCTGAACCAGACCGCGGACGGATCTGAAATATTCCAGATCGGCCTGGCAGAATTCGTTCAGTTCTTCGAGTTTGAGGCTGGTGTTGAATTTAACGGATAACAACGCTTCGGCAGTTTTCATATAAATTTTATTTTGGCTGATTATTCAGGGCGCAAAATTACTTGCGGGCTTGGGTATGGAATAGTCTGAAAAGTCCGGAAAATTGACTGTGCGGTTGAATAATTCAGACCGATGGGGAGCAAATGAATAACTTTAAAGAAAACGGATATCATGAAAACAGCAGATAGCCCGGGAATATATGTCCCTCCTCCACTCATATACGCGGTCATTTTTTTAGCTGCGGTATTCATTCAGAAAAAGATACCCATCGATGATCATTTTTTTAAAGGTCGAATAACTCCTGTTATCGGTATCCTGTTCCTGCTTTTTGCAGTTTATTTTAGTGTCAGGAGTATGAGTCAGTTTATACGGACAAAAAACACGATCATACCCAATAAGCCAGCTGAGTCATTACAAACGACGGGCGTTTATCATTCTACCCGAAACCCGATGTACCTCGCTCTCATGTTGCTTTATCTGGGTTTGTCCTGCCTGATCGGCAACTGGTGGAATATCATTCTGTTGCCCCTGTTATTTCTGATCATCCAGGAGTACATTATCAAAAAGGAGGAAGCATATCTGGTTCGTGCATTCGGCCAGGAATACATTGACTACAGACACAGGGTCAGGAGATGGCTGTAGCGTTATTCGTTAAAGGCGAATAAATATCTTTTTCCTGTACATGATGATCATGGGCAAACTTAATAGAGCAACATACACCAGCGCGCTGACTACCGAAGCATTGATGGGTGATAGCCAGGAAGCAAACAGATGCTGATATCCATACTGCCAGAGATTGATTGTATGCCCATCTTCCTCCACATGTATGGCACCGATCAGTAGAGGAAGATAACCGGACACCACATAGATGGTAATTGCATTCGATCCGAAGGCAACAAAAGGTTCGGTGAATTTTTGCCGGCCGTTTACATCGATCAGCCAGTAAGAAAGGGTCAGTGTTGCCATGGCGAGACCACCGGTAAAAAGCACAAAGGAAGAAGTCCATAACGCTTTATTCATCGGGAAGAATCCATTCCATACCAGCCCTCCGAGTATCAGCAGACCGGCAATGGAAAAAAGCCATGCCACTTTATTTTCAGCGGTTCGATCCTTTCTCTGCATCCAGGTGCCGGTAAATATTCCCAACAGACAGGTAGCGATGGCCGGAATGGTACTCAGTATTCCCTCCGGATCAAAGGTTTTGGAACCGGACCACATATGGTTCGTTGTGAGTACAGTCCTGTCTATCCATGCTGCGAGATTGGTGGATGGCTCCAGGTTAGAAGGGCCGATGCCTGGAACCGGGATAAAGTTCATAATGAAATAATAGGCGATCAGTATTGTCCAGAAAATCCAGATCCAGGTTTTTCTGTCCGTTTTTATATAGATGACAGTGCAAATAAAAAAGACGATGGCAATTCTTGGCAGCACACCGAGTATCCGAAGGTGCTGGAAATCAAAATTTTGGATCAGATTTAATATTACAAACAGCGCGTAGATCGTAAGTGATCTGCGGGCGGCCCTGACTATCAGCGCCCGGTGCCCGGCCTGATCGGTTTTCCTGCTTCCCATGGCATACACAATGGAAACGCCGACAATAAAAAGAAAGAAGGGAAATACCAGGTCCGTCGGTGTGCACCCATTCCAAACAGAATGTTCCAGCGGGGCGTAAATATGTCCCCAGTCACCGGGATTATTCACCAGGATCATTCCCGCAACGGTTAGTCCCCGGAAAAAGTCAAGGGACCTGAGTCTGGGTTTCTTTTCAATTAATTCCATTATTAATGTATCCGGGTTATCAATCGCGGCGACAATTCCCGGTTACCGTCTGGTGGCATGGGAATTGAACCCATAAGATATGAAGAAGAAGATACTTGTGATTGATGATGAAAAGGATTTTTGCGAGTTGATCAAAAACATCCTCTTAAGGGAAAATTATTTGGTGGACTGTGCCTTTACGCTGGAAGAGGCCGAAGGAAAACTCCGGGAAAATCCGCAGATCGTATTATTGGATAATAACCTGCCCGATGGTTCGGGACTTGATTATCTTCAAATGCACCCGGTTCCCTTCATGAACAGTTCGGTTATCGTCATCACGGCCGATCCGACAGAATCAATAAAAGAAAAAGCAGCGCGTGAGGGAACCACCGCGTTTTTATCCAAACCATTCTCCGTCCAAACGATTCGGGACATGGTCAGACAGGTTGCTTAGCGTGTTAAAACCTTCCAAATTGAAAAAGAATTCTTCAACCGCGGTTTCAGAAAAAACAGAAGAGAAAGGTGTTTTTTATCAGGCCGGCGAAATCATTGGCAGCATTGGTTTTCACATTGTGGACGGGAAAGATAAAGTGATCGGTGTAATCAAAAAGAAACTGGGTAAAAAGCAAAAGCCGGAATCCAAAACGGGAAAAATTTCAAAAAAGAAGTCAGGTGCAAAGGCTGGTAAAAAAATTACCCCGGGTGTCAAGAAGCCGGCAAAAAAAGCAAGCACAGCCAAATCACCCGGGAAGAAAGCTGGTAAGGTTAAAAAACTTTCAAATGAGACTGTGAAAAAAGATGATATCTCTGCAGTTAAATAAACAGAGAGTCTCCGCACAGGAGACTTTCCTTTTTTCAGATACAATCGTATAAGGTTGCTTTAGAGTGAAACTCTTCCTTCAATAGAATCATCAAAAGTTTTCCCGACCAGAGCACCAAACATTACCTTCACCGCCGCCACTGCATTCCCGTGTTTGGTATCCCAATAATAACCCTGATCAGGAATTACTTTGATAACAGATATGCGCGGGTCGTTTTCGCCTTCCGTAAACCAGGTTTTGAGCATAGGTTCCCAAAGGTCTTTAATGATTGTCTTATCAGATGATATGCTGGCCCTTCCCTTCAAGTAAAGAAAATCCGAATGCGATGATCCCTGGAAATACAGGTGAACTTCAGGATCCATGGTCAATTCGCTGTTTTTGTGGCTGTCATTGGGACTTAAAAACCACAGTACCCCGTCATCATCAATTTTCTGAACACTCATCGGTCTTACTCCTTCCGACTCACCGGTTGCCTGTTGTGTGCAAAAAAAACAGGATTTGTTCTTTTCGATCAGCTCTTTAATTTTATCAGCGGCCCTGGCTGCACGAAGATCTTCATGATTTTCTTCCGGCTTGATTTTTATTAATACTGTCCATGATTAAAATGTTTTGATTTTTTAATAAGAATTCATTTGAATCAGTTTAAAAAACCATACCATGGCCATCGCCACAACTGTTATGGTTAAAATATTCAAATCTGCATCTGTTTTCGCGTTGGCTATTCTCATCATCTTTACAGATAAATTAAGCTATGATGACGGAATCCTTTTTTCAGGTGGATGCATTCACCAACAAACCATTTGCCGGCAATACGGCTGGCGTGATCATCACGGAATCTGAATGGAGCCCGGAGATCATGCAAAAGATTGCGACACAGAATAATTTTCCTGCTACTGCTTTTTTACAGTTCAATAATCCGGACATTAAACTCAGGTGGTTCACGGCTAAGCATGAACTCGTTTTGTGTGGTCATGCTACACTGGCCAGTGCACATGTGTTATTTTCGAAAGGAATGATACCTCCCGGAAATAAAATTCATTTTACAACCGGGAAAGCTGATTTATATGCCTGGTATGAGAACGGCTGGATCACGATGGACTTTCCTGCATATCCTTGTGAAGCCATCGAACTTCCGGAGGAACTGAAATCGGTTTTCACAGATAAATTTAAATCCGCGTATTATACACAGGACAAATTTCTGATTGAGCTTGATAATGAAAATGCGGTGAGGAGTTTCATTCCTGATTTAAACGCTCTTGCCAAACATAAATGTATCATCACTGCCAGGGCAAACGCAGATTCTCCCTATGATTTTGTGTCCCGTTTCTTTGATCTGCCGGATGGTATACCAGAAGATGCCGTTACAGGATCTGCTCATTGCAGCCTGGCAACTTTCTGGGCAGCAAGACTCGGAAAAAATCAACTGAACGCATTTCAGGCATCTTCAAGGGGTGGTGAATTAAAATTAGTACTCGACCATGCGCGTGTCCTGATCTCTGGTCAGGCTCTAACCATCATTGAAGGAAGCTATTTGCCATTCATCCAAAAAGGACCTCACAAGAATTAGATATTCTCTAGATTACGAATAGGTTCGTAAGGATAACCCCCTCAAAATAATTCTAACTACTCATGTGGCTGTTTTTAAATAATCAGCCCACGGGCCTTGTGTTTACAAGGCCCTCTTTGATTAAGTATGTCTACATTCGGTGATCGACCATTTCAAAAAAACGATATCAGACATTTGAGAAAAACACATTTCATCTTTGCAATCATTGTATTCGCTTTTGCATGTAATAATAAAACAAAGTCAAAGGATTCAGTTGAAACATACACGCCTGCAGATCTGCCGACACCTATTGAATTTAAGGTTCTAAACATTTTCCCTCACGACACCGCTGCATACACAGAAGGATTTCTTTTTCATCAGGGTCAGCTATTTGAAAGTACAGGGCATACCAGCTCTTTTCCCAGCTCGCGGTCTCTTTTCGGAATAGTTGATTTGAAAAGCGGACATATTGATGCCAGGGCGGAGATTGATAAAAATAAATATTTCGGAGAAGGGATTGCTTTTTTGAAAGGAAGAATTTATCAGTTAACAGATACTACCCGGATCGGATTTATATATGATGAAAAGACGTATAAGAAACTGGGTAATTTTTATTACGATGGAGAAGGCTGGGGGCTGACAACGAACGGTTCGATATATACTCATGAGTAACGGAAGCAGTACTATATTTTATCGTGATCCCTCTTCGTTTAAGGTTGTAAAGTCGCTGGGCGTGTCTGATAACAACGGACCTGTTCAGAATTTAAACGAATTGGAATTGATCAATGGTTTTCTGTATGCCAATCAATGGTTAACGGATTATATACTGAAAATAGATACAACCAACGGGAAAGTGGTGGGCAGACTGGATCTGTCCCGTCTGAAAACAGAAGTAAAATTGAAAAATCCATTTTCTGAAGAAACAAACGGTATTGCTTATGATCCGGAAAAAAACAGGATATATGTGACCGGTAAACGATGGCCTGCCATTTACGAGATTCAATTTGATCATTGAAAGGCGACAGGCAAACGACCAAATGAAAATGGTATATTTAATAGCCCGTTAAACCAGATGATTATTTGCGGACTATGAAACTGCTTGCCAGGACCTCCAACTGTTTTCTGCTCATTTTCATAATGATGTTTTCCTGTAGAAAGTTTTATGATCCACCAGTTATCGAGGGGAACAATCATTTTCTGGCTGTGAATGGGTTCATATATACAGGAACCGCAGTTACCAGTATGATCGCTCTTTCCCGATCCCTGAATCTGTATGACTCTGTTACAGACAGACCTGAATTAAATGCGCACGTAGCTATTGAATCTTCGGGAGGCGATTCATATGATTTAACTGATTCGACAGGTATAGGTATATATCAGAGTTCAGCGCTGAATCTGGATTCGACCCTTCAATACCGGTTAAATATCGTTACGTCGGATGGAAATAAATATCAGTCCGATTTTGTTTCCGTCAAACAGGCACCACCGATAGACAGTCTGACCTGGGAGCTGGTGGGGGATCCCGATCCCAAAACTGGTAAGCAGTCGTTCAATATATTTGTCAACTCGCACGATCCGAACAATGCAACACGATATTATCGCTGGGATTACACGCAGACCTATAAACATTTTGCTACTTATGAATACGCATCTGGGCGTAGCGAACGGCCTGATATTTCCGCTTCCGCTGGGTGTCAGTTATTATACATGCTGGTCCACTGTTCCATCGCAAAATATTGTTCTTGGAAGTTCTGTAACACTTAGTCAGGATGTTATCAGCCATATTCAGGTTGCTCATATACTGCAGAACGATCCAAAATTGGATGTCGGCTGCAGTTTCCTTGTAAGGCAGTACCCACTTACAGAAGAAGGATACAATTACTGGTTAACTGTTCAGAAAAACTCGCAATCACTGGGAGGATTGTTTGACCTGACGCCTGCCGATATCAAGGGGAATCTGCATTGTATCACGAATCCCGATCTTCCTGTGTTTGGATATGTTTCTGCTTCCACAGTACAGGAAAAAAGAATCTATATCAGTAATAAAAGTCTGCCCGGTTGGCAATCGGATCATATTGATACCACAAATAGATATGCGTGTATAACTTCGAGTTATCCCGTGGATCCGCTCAATGAGCTGGTATTTAATTATCCGGATACAGATTTTGCGCCCCTGACATTTGAAACGCCTGATTTTGTTACTTACCTGGTGATCGCTCCGAAATCCTGCCTGGACTGCCGTTACCAGGGTGGAACGAATATACAGCCATCATTTCTGGCCGCCTTATGATTGAAATTGAATTATTTTTGATGTCCCAATTTATCTAAAATGTTACTTCAGAATAAAAATGCGATTATTTACGGTGCAGGCGGTTCTCTGGGCGGCGCAGTAGCAAAAGCACTTGCGGCTGCCGGCGCCAGATTGTTTTTGACGGGTCGTAATATCAGTTCAGTACAAAATGTGGCGGATGAAATAATCGCCGCCGGTGGCCATGCGGAAGCGACGCAGGTGGATGCACTGGATGAAAAAGCCATCAACAGCTGCCTGGACGGAATCGTGCAGAAAGCAGGTCATATAGATATTTCCTTCAACGCAATCGGCGTTCAGGTCGTGCAGAATATTCCCCTGGTAGATATAGCTGTAGATGATTTTATGAATCCCATCAGTTCTATCATGAGATCCCATTTTTTGACATCAACGGCTGTCGGAAAAATCATGATGAAACAGGGCTCCGGAATAATCTTGTCACTTACTGCAACACCCGGTGGTATTGGTTATCCTTATACAGGTGGTTTTGCACCAGCCTGTAGCGCGCTGGAAAGTTTTTCCAGAAACCTGGCCTCCGAATTAGGAGTTTACGGTGTGCGTGTTGTTAATATGCGGTCGGGCGGTTCGCCGGATTCACGCGTTTTCAAAAATGCAATTGACAACCACCGGGACGCGATGGAGCCGATTCTTCGAAGTATGGAAGAAGACACCATGCTAAAAAAACTTCCGATGATGGCTGATATTGCAAATCTTGCCGTGTTTCTTTCTTCAGATCTGGCAGGTAAAATCACAGGTGTGACGGTTGATGTGACCTGTGGCACGACCGCCGGATTAAATTACAGAGCAACCATACCGTCCGGTAACATGTAATAAAAACGAACATCCCCCTTTTACCACGCCATTATATAGATGTGCATTACAGCTTCTTATAAACTGGCATCCATTTGGCGGCCCTTTATATGTACTTAGTAAATTCTGACTTTATGTTTAGAAGCTACTTCAAAATCGCCTGGCGTAATCTTCTGAAAAATAAAATTTACTGTCTGGTAAATATCGGCGGACTGACCACGGGAATTACCTGTTGTATTCTGATCGGCCTTTATCTCTCGAACGAAACAAGTTATGACCGGTTTCATAAGAACGCCGACCGGATCGTACGGGCGACAACCGAGTACACCATTAACGGAACGGTGAACCAGGTAGGTAAAACCGGTTCAATGCCCGGCCCGAGATTTAAGTCGGTGTTTCCCCAGATTGAATCTTATGTAAGAATTCTGAAATTCGAGCCATATGCTGTAATGTATAAAGAGAAATCATTTGTCGAAAACGAGTTTTGCTTTGCGGATTCAAGTTTTTTTCAAATGTTCTCTTTTCCACTTTTGGAAGGTGATCCGGTAACTGCACTGGACGCACCTTTTAAAATTGTTATCACGCAGGCAATGGCGAAGAAGTATTTTGGAGAAGAAAAAGCCCTCGGCAAAATTCTCAGAGTGGGAGGCACCCGGGATTATATTGTGTCAGGCATCGCCGCCAATGCGCCGGCCAATTCCCAGATCCTGTTTGATTTTGTTGCATCCTATGCCAGCCTTCGCAATGCGAATTCGCTCAACTGGGGGGTGGAGATATATGCCACTTATTTCCTCCTGCGGCCAAATACCGATAGTAAAGTCCTGGAAAAAAATATAGCCGGCTATATGAAAAATCAAAAAGATTTGGATATGGCTGGAAACGACTACCTGATTTTTCATTTGGAACCCATGACCCGGGTTCATCTTTATTCTTCCTTAGATGGTCTTGAACCAAATGGCAATATCACTTATTTATATATTCTCGCGGCTGTTGCCATTTTGATTCTCTGCATCGCCAGTGTCAATTACACCAATCTTTCCATTGCCCAGGCTGTTCATCGCATCCCGGAAATAGGTATACGAAAAGTACTGGGATCTGCGCGGCGGCAGATTTTCTGGCAGTTCATTGGCGAATCCATGTTATTGAATATGATGGCCTTTTTTTGCGCCATCTGGATCTCTATCCTGCTCCTTCCATTATTTAACGGACTGGTTGAAAGAACATTGGACATCAGATCGATCGCTACTCCATTTGCATTAGGAGTTATGTTGCTTCTTTATCTTATCATCAGCATTGCCTCCGGAATATATCCTGCGTTTATTTTATCGGGATTGAAACTGATTAAAGTACTAAAGGCGGGGTTTTCATTTTCAGGGACGACGGGATTCGCCAGAAGAACATTAATCGTTTTTCAATTTGCGGTTTCAGTTTTCCTGATCATTTCAACCTTCCTGGTTTTTCAGCAACTATCTTTCATCCAAAATAAAAACTTAGGTTACAACAAGGATCACGTGCTCGTATTACCAGCGGATGCCCTGATCAGGCGAAATTATCAATCTATCAAAGACGCCATCGCCAGAGTTCCCGGCGTTATGTCGGTTAGTTGTGGAGCGGAAGAAATAACCAATATCATTTGGGATGACGAAATTAATACGACTGCCAACTATTCTTCGACTTCTGTATTCGTGAACGCCAGCCCGACGGATATTGATTTTGTGAAAACGATGGGCGTGCATATTATCAGCGGATCCGACTTCACATTGGCTGACTGGAAGCTCATGGATACAACGCGCGGACCCGCCAACTGGCAGACTTCTTATATGCTGAATGAATCAGCTGCAAAAGCCATGGGATGGACACCGGCACAGGCAATCGGGAAAATAATATACAGATCCGGTCAGAAGGGTACCATCAAGGCGGTCCTGAAGGATTTTAATTTTACTTCACTGCACGATCCGATTCACCCTCTGGTTATTTTCCTGGATTCAAATTATTATCATATCTACCAGATGTATGTAAAAGTCTCTGGCGGGAATTTGCCGGCCGCCATACAAGGACTCGGCAATACCTGGAAAGAAAGAGTTTCTCACCGGCCGTTCCAGTATCATTTTCTGGATGATAATTTCAACAGGATTTATCACAGCGAAAAACAGACGGCTGGCATATTCAGTACATTTTCCAGTCTGGCCATTTTACTCGCCTGTCTCGGACTTTTTGCACTGGCTGCTTATACAACGGTACAAAGGGCCAGGGAAATTGGTGTGAGGAAAATCCTGGGAGCAGGAGTAAAGGAAATTGTACTGCTGATTTCGGGCGACTTTATAAAACTGGTGATGGTAGCTTCCCTGATTGCATTTCCGGTTGCCTGGTTTTCGGCCAACAGGTGGTTGCAACAATTTGCGTACAGGATCTCCATCAGCTGGTGGGTATTTGTTATGGCAGCTGCGGCTGCAGCGATTGTTGCGTTGGCAGCGATCAGCTCCCAGGCGATCAAAGCGGCCATGGCAAATCCGGTGACCAGCCTACGCTCAGAGTAAGCTTCGGCTGGCGATGCAGCCTCCGTTCAGAATGACTTCGTCCGCCGAATCCCGCAACTGCGGGAGTAGGCGGAACTGATTTTGTAATTTATAAGCAGAATACTAAACTTTGACGTTTACTAACCTGACAGTCAGTAATCGTACGTTGGTATGGAACCGTAGGAATGATCTCATTTTATAGATGGCGCTGAAGGTGGATATACGAAAGCAGCCGGCATGATCAAACAGAAAAATAAATCGCATTAACGACTTTACAAAAATCAATCGATGCCTGGTGAATCTGATCTGAATATCATTTTAAAAACCCTGAAACCTTTTCTGCATGAAGGTGAATATGTATTCTGCCAGGTGCCGGATCAGTATCCCATAGATTTAAATGATATCATCAGCTACTTCAAAGAAGGGGAGGGAGTGACGATTATTCTATCAAAAATAACTGCGGATCAGTTCAAATTACCCTATTCATTTGTATCGGCCTGGATTACCCTTACTGTTCATTCCTCTTTAGAATCGGTTGGATTGACAGCTGCCTTTTCAAATGCGCTGGCGGCTGCTGGTATCAGTTGTAATGTAGTAGCCGCTTATTTTCATGATCATATTTTTGTGGATATCAAAGACGCCCGGCAGGCGATGAAAGTTCTGGAGGAATTTTCGAAATAATAAAGCGATCTTTAATATCAACGGCTCAGCCGGATTATCAGGATTTACCAGGTTTAGCATTGACATCTTAAAATAATTTTATGGGTATTGCAGACAAACTTTTTAATATGAAAAACGAAAAGGCCTCAGCCAATTTAAAAGCGGGGCAGGAATTTTTAGCAGCCAACAAACAAAAGCCGGGAATTACCGCACTGCCCAGCGGCCTTCAATACGAAGTGATTAAAGAAGGTACCGGTATAAAACCCGGAGCGAGAAGTAATGTCACCTGTCACTATCATGGTACATTGATTGACGGAACGGTATTCGACAGTTCGGTAAAACGTGGACAGCCCGCTACGTTCCCATTGAACAGGGTTATTTCCGGCTGGACAGAAGGCCTTCAATTGATGGGCGTCGGCAGTAAGTGGCGTTTCTTCATACCACCGAACCTGGCTTATGGCGACAGACAAACCGGTTCAGACATTGGCCCGAACAGTACATTGATTTTTGAAGTGGAATTGTTGGGTGTCAGTTGAGATTAAGGAGGCGCGATGTTAAATCGCGCTTAATGAAAAATGAAGTCCGATGAAGGCCATCAGTTAATGTCCTTACCTCGGGTAATAGAAAAACTGCCTCCCGAAATTTTGATAACCGGATCACCATCTTCATCAACCAGGATGCCGGAGAAATTTCCTGCTACGGTTTCGCCCGCCTTCCCATATTGGGTGATCGTAAAAACACCGGGGGTGTTGTCAGTGTTTTCAAACAGGCACAAATGCAACACACCGTCTTTATCCGTTACGGATACCTGAAAATAGATACTGTTAAAACTACCTCCATTCGGATCATCGCCTGAGTGTTGCGTATCTGTCGTATTGCCATTAAAAATCAGGAAGAACTGATTTTTTGTTGGCGTGTTGATGTTTGTTTGATCATTAATAGTAACCATGGTTGTTTTGTCATTGGAAGAATAAGCACATTGGGTCGTGGTTTTCGGAGCACCCTGTATAGTTATTATTTGTTTGTGGAAATTGTCTCCATCAATCGTAAAGGAAGCCTTGGCGGAAAAATTTTCATTCCCATCTTTTCCTGAATCTGATTTTCCACATGAGCTGAAAAAATAGCAAGCTAAGAACATGATAACTGTCATCGAAAGCATACGTTTCATAAATCTTTATTTTTATTTTTTAATAATGCAAAGGTGAATGGGAGCAACGTTTTTTCATATCACTGTTTACGGTGATTTTGAAACAGATGCAGTGCACCCGAAAAAAATAAATCACGGTATTCTGTTATTTGCCGGCATGCTGATAAAAATGAGTTTTGCACTCATTAATAAATTTAAATCAGCAGTTATGAAATTTTTAAGGAAAGTGTCCCCATGGGTTTTGCTGGGAATGGTTATTTTTTTCCAGGCATGTAAAAAAGACGGCAGCAAAAATCCGAAAATAAAACAATGTACGGTGATCCACAGCCACTGGGCAATGGAACAATTCGATCTTTTATTGTATTGGACGAAATGGGAAAGCCCATGACGATAGGCATGAAACTCAGTGCTGGCGCATTAACCGGATTGCCCACCGACTCAACCATTGAACATGATACTCCTGTTCCGCTTCCTGCAGGAGCAGCCACAACGGGATTTGATCATTTGGAAGTGGACTGGAATCCGGTTGGTCACGAACCCAAACCGATATATGGGTTTCCGCATTTTGATTTTCATTTTTATTTCATCACAAAAGAAGAACAGGCGAGCGTGATCGGTGGCCCGGATACGATAGTCGTTCCTGCCGTTTTTGTTCCGAAGGATTATGTATCCGGCATGATCGCTGTTCCGGATATGGGCGTACACTGGTTCGACAGTAAAGCGCCTGAATTTTCGGGACAACATTTTACGGACACGTATATCTATGGATTTTATCACGGTAAAATGAGTTTTGTGGAACCGATGGCGACGCTGGCTTTTATTTCCACAAAACCAGATTATACAATCCAAATCAAACAACCCGGGGCCTATCAGAAGAATGGATACTATCCGACCGTTCAGCATCTGTACTTTGATGAGTCTTCAAAAGAATATACGATGGCACTGGAAGGTCTGGTTTATATGGAAGGAACCGGCATCAAATAAAATCATTCTTAAACCTAATACATGTTACATCAAATAGGGCTTTATGTTCATATGGTCGCGATACTCATCGCCGGGGGTGGGAGTTTTGGTTCCATGATTATAGAAAAACAGTTGTGGATCCGGGCAGAACAGGGATCTCCCGACGCGCGTGTCCTGCTGCCACCCCTGGCCACGGCCAAAAATTTTATCATGGCGGCTATTATCTTGTTCCTGGTAAGCGGTCTGCTGATGCTTGGTGCAGTTCACTGGGTGTTTTTTACCCAGCCCTGGTTCATTGCCAAGATCTGTTTGTTTTTGCTGCTTCCGGCAAGAGGTGCAATGGTAGCCAAACCGATCGTGATGCAGATCGGGCAGGAGTTGAATAAGAAAACACCGGATACGGGTGTTTTACTTGGTCTGAAAAAGCGCATGCGCCGGTTTCATCTTATACAGTATACGATCGTCTCGGTAATTCTGTTCCTGGTTATTTTTAAAATATAAGCTCCGGGTCACGGTTTTCCGTGATCCCGGAACTTTCGGTTTGGTTTGAAATTTGTGTAATTTGCTTCTTGTCAAAAACCGAAAACACTTATCCCCATGGAGATCTTTTCTGAAATCAAAAAACGTATTCCTGACTTCGTTATACCTGCGAATTTTATTTCGGAATATACTGACAGGGCCGATTGTTATTATATGGCTTCCTGTTCGCAGGATCAGTTTATTCTGGTGGACGATTCTTTGGAACCGGTTACCGGATACCCCGCTTCCGCCTTACTCGGTAAGGGTATCAGCTGGTGGTTTTCCATCACCCATCCGGATGATGTGGATCAAATGCTGAGTACCATATTTCAGCATTGCTTTTTGCTTTCGGTGCACAAACGCTTAAACAAACCCTTTTCCCTGGAATACAGAATCAGGGATACGAATGGAGAGTGGATCTGGATACACGAAACCAAATGCGTGATTGCAGTCACAGAAGAAGGTAAGAACGATCTGATACTTGGAAGACTTGTAGACATAACCGACATTAAAAAGCAGGACGTGAGTGTATTAAAAAAACTTATGAAAGAAGACGGAGAAACCAATCCATTGTTACGTGCGGCCATGCCCATCATTTCCACTCATCAGCAAAAGCCACTAAACCTGACAAGTAACAATATGCCGACAAAAAGAGAAAAAGAAATTCTGCAGCTGATCGGCGAAGGATATTCGACAAAAGAAATGGCGCATAAGCTGCACATCAGTGTGAATACTGTCGAAACCCACCGGCGGCATTTGCTGGAAAAGATCCAGGTAAAAAATTCCATGGAGCTGATCAAACAGACCAGTAAGACGCATTGGTTGCGGGCCATATGATATCACGGTAATCTGCTATTGACAGCAGCCGTTTTTTTCCGAGTTTCTTTAGAAGCAATGAAAAAAAAACTGACCATTTTGATAACCGGCCCATACCGGTCGGGGACCGACGGCAATCCTCTGCTCATGGAAAAAAATCTGCGGAAAATGGAAGATACCGCACTCATACTTTTTCGTGAAGGCCATATACCTTTCATCGGGGAATGGCTGGCAATGCCGTTACTGCGCGTGGCCGGAACAAGAAAAGCAGAAAATAGCACAAGTAACAAGAATCTGTACCCGGTAGCGGTCCGGCTTATTTTGAAATGCGATGCTGTATTGCGCCTGCCGGGTGAGTCAAAGGGTGCGGACGCCGATGTATGTATTGCCAGGAAAAACAATATCGCAGTTTATTATTCTCTGGAGGAAATTCCCGGTTTATAATCGAAGGACAAACTGTATCGTCATCATGGCAGTATGGACGGAGTGGCTGATGTCGCTGAGTTATTCCCTTTCAGTGTTTCAGACGAAGTAATTAATGAAGGCTGATGACCCGGGTAATTTTCCAGGTTCCGTTTTCTTTTTTCCAGATATGCACGAAACGCGCAAAATGAGAATTTTGACCGGAATCATTTATGTTGTGAAACCGGTGATAGCCCATCTCAACAGCGCCGTAATCCTTAATAGGATAGACCTCAATACTTCCTTTTAGTAATTCGCGTGTCACTTTTCCGCAAATATTATTTTTGAGTGCCTCAATCAATTTTGTTTTGGACGTGAGCAGCCCACTGTTATCATGATAGAACTCGAGATCTTCAGAGATGATCTGTTCCTGTACTTCCATTTTGCAATGGTTATAGGAATCATCCCAGATGCTGTCCATCCGGACAATCTCGGCATAGAGTTCGGGGGAAGAAGGTTTGTAGGGTGGAACTTCTCCCTGCGCTTTCGTCTCTGACGCAGTACACAGGAGAGTAATAGACGAAATCAAATAAATTGGCAACAAAAACTTTATGTTTTTCATCTTTTATTTTGTTTACTATATGGGATATCTAATGCCGTGCCTGATTGTAACTGGTTAATTCCCAGTCGTGCAAAAAAAATGTATTCCTTTACTGTTCGAAACCGAACGACAATTGTATCAAAAACGAACCGACCTGATACTAGTCGCACTCAGCCGCTATGATTGTCACATTCACACCACCTGATATCGTATTTTCTGGCGAAATTTATATTATAATAAAACGCAGACAATATGAGAAAAATAATCGTCTTATCAATGATTTCATTAGATGGAGTCATGCAGGCACCCGGCGGACCTAAGGAAGATACATCAGGCGGTTTCAAATATGGCGGCTGGACTGCACCGTATGGTGACGATGTGTATGGTCAGGTGGTGCGGGAAGAGCTGAAACCTGCAGATTATCTTTTAGGCAGAAAAACATTTAAGATTTGGGCCGGCTACTGGCCTGAACATGGAGATTTCTGGCCGGGAATTAATGAAGGCGCAAAATATGTGTTTTCCAAAAGCATGAAAAAGTCGGATAAACTGGTGACCGGATGGAAAAACTCGGTAGTAATAAAAACCGTGGCAGATATCAAAAAGATCAAAAATTCAAAAGGATCCGACATTCAGGTTTGGGGTAGCAGTGAACTTATCCAGCTGCTGCTTAAGAATGACCTGGTAGACGAACTCAGACTCAAAATTCATCCCCTGACTTTAGGTAAGGGAAAAAAGCTTTTCAACAATGGAACGATTCCGGCAGCATTTACATTGGTAGAGAGTCTTGTTACATCAAAGGGAGTTTTTATTGCCCTCTACAAGCGGGCCGGCAATGTGAAGACGGGTACTGTTGGAGCTTAAATCACCCGTGTCCTGCTGATTCAAACAAGCCGTTATATTTTTGTGGCAGCAATTTTCTGTATTTTCGCCATCTGTTATTCTCCGGGATGCTTCATACTCACCATATGAAAAAATTATTCCCATGGCTGTTTTTATTTGCTGCCGCATGCACAAGCCCACAAAAAAAGCAGCAGAGCATGTCTGTGAAAGACTATTTTGCTCCACAGGACAGCGGCGTCCAATACGCAGGTGTAAAAATGATTCCCATCACCACGTCTGCAGGCAATTTTAATGTATGGACAAAAACCATTGGTTATAATCCACAGATAAAAGTTCTGTTGCTCCACGGCGGCCCAGCCTTTACCCATGAGTATATGGAATGTTTCCAAAGTTTTTTCCCTCGTGAAGGGTTTGAGATGATCGAATACGATCAGCTGGGTTCTTTTTACAGCGACCAGCCAAACGACAGCAGCCTGTGGACGATCGATCGTTTTGTTGAGGAAGTTGAACAGGTGCGCACAGCACTCGGATTGAATAAAGACAATTTTTATCTTCTTGGCAATTCATGGGGTAGTATGCTGGCCATGCAGTATGCTTTAAAATATCAGAATAAATATAAAGGGCCTGATCATCTGTAATATGATGAGCAGCATTCCGGATTTCAACGAATACAACAAGAAAATATTGATAGAAGACCTCGGGTCATCATCCGTTGACAGTATGATCCAAATGGAAATGAAGGGACAAATGGATAACCCACAATATGTGCGCATGGAGAAGGTATACGCTCATAAACATATGTGCCGGGTTCTGCCCTATCCCAATCCCATGATTCGGGGATTTACACATGTGAACAATTCCATAATGAACACAATGCTCGGACCAGGCACCGCAACTTTTTCAGGAAGACTGACTAACTGGGACATTAAAAATCGCTTGCATGAAATACAGGTACCAACACTTATAGTAGGTGCAAAATATGACTTCATGAGTCCTGACCATATGAAATGGATGAGCACCCAGGTGCAACATGCCCGCTATTTGTATTGCCCCGAAGGAAGCCACCTGGCCATGTGGGATGATCAGAAAAATTTTTATCCCGGTATCATTCAGTTTATAAAGGATGTGGATGATGGGAGTTTTGCTGAAGAGAAATGACGACTTATGCGGATGTCAGTGAAAGACTATTTGGGTGGAAGTGAAAAATTGAAAAACTAATGTCCGGAATCATTAAATTTAATGAAACTTTCTGTATGAAAATCTACCGCCTGCTTCTGCCATTTCTAACTCTCCTGTGTTTGCACAGTTCGGCTCAATCGGGTTCCGATCAGGCAAAACAAAATAGTTATCAGAAACTTAAACATGGGATCGATGCAAAACAATTTCATTTTTTAGCCACATCCGCTACTGGTTCCAAAGGCAAGACACTCCAGTTAACCGGAGGTTATTTTATATTTTTAGGGGGAGACAGTCTTACCGTCGCGCTGCCTTTTTTTGGATCTGAATACCAATCCAGTCATTATGGAGCATCGAAGGAAGATGCAGGAATTAACTTCCATACTCACCAGTTCTCTTATAAGGCTGATACCACAAAAAAAGGAGGCTGGGATATTACCATACAACCGGAAGGCCAGAAATCGGCAAGCAGAATTTATTTATCCATAAGCTCTTCGGGGAGTTGCAGGGCCGCTGTAAACAGCAGCGGGCGCTCGAACATGACATTTTATGGAAATGTCCTTTCAAATTTTAAAGATTAATAACCATCTTTGTTTCACGAACGCTTTCTCTCATACCCTCTGTGAGCTGATTATTTCTAAAAAACAACCTTAAAATTTAACCAACATGAAAAGAAATCTGCTTTTTGCCTGTCTGTTCATTCTCGTCAGTTGTAATTCCAACCAGCCTGCACAAACTGAGCCCGCTAAACCGGCAACTGATTCAGTGGCCGTGCAAAATATCAATTCTCCCTATGCTATTGGATATTCGTCAAAGTTTATCATGGGCAATCCCAAATACGCAGAAAATATTTTAACGCTCTGGAAGGATTATGACAACGGTACTTTGTCAGCACATAAGGATTTTTTTGCTGATTCGATACAGGCATTTTTGGGAAATGGTGCCACGATGCATTCTTCAAGGGATAGTGTTATCGCAGGCATACAGAAGCACAGAAACTCTTTATCCACAGCAGTTGATCGTGTGGATGCAGTGATGGCCGTAAAGAGTACCGACAAAAATGAAGATTGGGTACTGATCTGGGGAAAAGAAATCGACACGTATAAAAACGGTAAAATTGATTCAGTGGATCTGCAGGAAACGTGGAGAATAAATAAAGATGGTAAAGCAGACATGATTCTTCAATATATGAGGACCTACGCTACTCCCAAAAAATAAAGTCGGCAAAAAACTTTGCGGTTAAAACCTGAGGAACATAACGCTGCTTGTTGAGCTGGTATTGCGGTTCCTTACACGGAGTATATATTGTCCTGCGGGCAATGCGCGCGTGTTGATGAGGATCTGGTTATCCGAGGAGCTGCCCGTGAGTATTGATTTTCCGACGATACTCATGACAATATATTCCAGCGGGGCGCCTTCCTGATTATCGATCACCAGTTGATTCAGGACAGGGTTTGGATGAATGTGCAGACCCGGGGCGGGATTACTCGTCATAAAGTTTACAACATTTGACATCGGGCTGATCGCGCAGGCAGTGATGATCATTACACTATAATTACCAGAGACGATGGGTGTGTATTGCTGATCATACGCATCCGGTATTTCGTTTCCATTCATTAACCACTGATTGCCCTGGGATGCAGAAGAAATCAAAACGCCTGCATTGTTCGTCACTGTAGGCGCAGGCACAGATTGCGGTGTTGTGCAGGCCTGGGTGATATTCACGGTGTCGGACATGGCGCTGCGGCAACTATCCAGGATCGTTTGTACCGTGTAAATACCCGAACTGTCAGGAAAATATCGCCTGCCTAAAGCTGATGGAATGGCAATATTATTCCGGAACCAGTGATTGGCAGAATCAACCGATGAAACCAGGTAACCTGCGCTGTCTTTAATGACCGGTTGGGCAATGCCGGCAGGCCTGAAATTTATCGGATTGCTTATTTGATAAACGCCGTTAATTTGTAGTCGCATGCGTGCCGAATAAACAGCACCCGGAATGAATCCTTTGACTGATGCCGTACAACTTACCACTCCATTCTGAACGTGGTCCGGTGAAGCTGCAACGGTATCCGTTTTGCCATTGGGACCTGTATAAAGGAAGCTGATACTGTCTACACTACTCAGTATCGCAGAAATAGTTACAGAAAAAATCTCCCCGCAGGCATTATCGTCATTCACGGTCAGCGAACCAATCTTCAAGCTGCTGCTGATTTTGCTTTTGACGAGCTGACCGCCGTTACCGGCAACCAGCACACTGCTATCGGGGGTAAAAACAATCGAATTGCCTTCGATATCATTAACACTTAGTTGCCAGGTTTGCCCGCCATCAATTGTTTTATAAATCTGACCGTACGTACCTACTCCGCCTTCTCCGTTATTAGCCGCCGTAAAATATCCAACTTGCCGGTTTAAGAATCCAACGGTGTGGATCGGGCCGATATAAGTGGGTGTAATCTGTACAGGGGCAAAAGATATTCCTCCATCGTGTGTAACATAGGCGACACCGCCTGGTTCATTATCCACAAAGAATCCATTGAGCGGGTCGAAGAACCAGAGGCCCGTAATTCCACGCGAATCCGTATAAGCGAGCGACCAGGTAAGGCCTCCATCAGTGGTTTTCATCAATTGATTATAATTCCTCTTAGCAAATCCATTCAGAGAATCGGTAAAAAAAATGAGACTCAGCCATTCACTACCATTCAGTGTCTGCGAGACCATCGACCAGCTTGCGCCATCATCGACGGTCTTTAATAATTGACCATCGCAGGAAAGAAAACCTGAATGAGGACCGAAATAATATTGCCCGGGTGCATTTGCCAAATCTGTGCTGGCAGGATTAAACAAGCTCCAGGTTTGACCTCCATCGGTTGTGCGATGTTCTCTCACGGGGTTTGTCGAAAGAAAATAACCGGTATCAGCACTGGAGAAATGTGTTTGTACGAATGTGCTTCCCGTAACAAGAGATAGCGAGTCCCAGTGTTGTCCTCCATCCGTGGTCTTAAAAGTGGCTTGCCAGTCAGACATATATCCGGTCTGTGCCGTCGGAAAAGAAACTGCCGTTATAGGTAAATAGGTTGGTGAATAGTGGTTCCAGGTTTGCCCTCCGTTAGTCGTTTTTAAAATCAATCCGGACCTGCCTACTGAGAAACCGGTATTTTCATCAAAAAAATAAAGTGAATTAACCGCATATGTGCTTCGTGCACTCTCTGCCGGAGGAATAGAAGTCCAGGTTGTTCCGCCGTCGTCCGTTCGTAGAATCTGTCCGCTTCCACCTCCGGCAAAGCCTGTTTTGGAATTTATGAATTGAATGACCTGCGGGGTAATGCCGATATTGAGTTTACGCCATGTTTCTCCGCCATCGTACGTTCTCATCAGTGTATCGGTTGCCCCTATAGCAAATCCGGTATCTGCATTCAAAAACTGAATTGACCTGAAATAATTGACGCTGTCCTTGATCATCCAGGTCTGCCCGCCGTCAGTGGTTTTAGATATCGCCTGGTATCCGCCGGCGAAACCGGTTTTTGAATCAAGGAAAGTAAAAGAATAAACAAAAGTCGGCGTATTAAGTATCGTCACTGTTTTACCGCGGTCGGTCGACCTGTAAATCGCATTGCCTGCCAGAAAAAATGTATCCCTGCTTATAACCTCCACAGGATTGTCGAGGTTTAACGAAAGCGATGACTGGGCCAGGGTCCAGGAATTACCATTATCTGAACTCACATACAGCTTACCGTTCGAACAAGTTATCACTCCGGTTGAGTCGGCGATGTCCATACTGGTAGCCGTCGGAAAACGATCAGTAATCTGCCAATGCAAACCCTGATCGCTGGTACTCATCAGATCCCCGTTATAATTCAGGATGAATCCATGCTGTCTGTCAGTAAACGTGATTTTAAGACAGTGGAAACCGGCGGGTTGCGGGTTCAGCCATTGCCAGACATCCTGGGAAAATGCCCCAAAATGGCAAAGCAAAAGCAGGAATGCTACGATAAGGTGTTTCATAAATGGGGCAGGCTCAAATATATTCATAACTAACTGAATACGCAATGCGGAATAGATCTTATTGAATAACAAAAAACACTTCAATCAGCAGTTTTTATTGAATCCTGTCCAAAATAATTTTCACGACTAAGGGTAAACGTTTAGCTGCGATTTCATAAACTAATTGCACCCTGCTATCATTCTGATATTTGGATAGGTATTCCCATTTTGAGATCATTCTCTCTGAATCAGGGATCCAAATTTCAAAAAGTATTCAGGTAAAATAACTCGTCCGGCCGCTCTGGTAGCGGATTACAGAGCTTTACCGGTTTCTGTCTCGTACAAACCATTAAATGGCAGAATAGTTGCAAATCCTTATGGTCGGAAGAGATGAAGTGAATTAACGAACAAATAAAACCCCGTGAAAAAGATTACTTGTGTAGCCCTGTTACTGATTAGCATGTATGCAAAAGCAGGTTCCTGCTCTGCCAATGGAACCGGAAACTGGGAAACGCCTGGCAACTGGAGTTGCGGACATGTTCCCGGTGTAGGCGATGATGCAACGATTGGAGCTGGAATGACAGTTACGGTGAATGCCAATAACCTGGCCGATATTGGTAACCTCAATATTTTCGGAACACTGCAGTTCACGAATGGCTCAAAAATAGATCTGGCAGCGAACTCTCTGGTGAATGTTTATGGGGGAGGTAGTATTACCGGGGGCAATGGCGGAGCCAAACTTGTTTTTCCTTCCGCTTCGTATGCGGGCTCATTTTCTACAACCGGTCCATTCTATTTTAGTAACGTCGGATCAGGTACCGGTTTATTGCCATTGACGTTGGTTTCTTTTTATTGTTCACGGCAAAATCAGGAGGTTATTCTTTACTGGAGAACAGAAAATGAAGAGAATATTAATTCCTTTGAAATCGAATCGGGAAGTAACGGAAATTCTGACTGGCGGGCCTTAGAAATGATTCCTTCGATGACAGCCAATGCAAACGGTTATTCATATACATACATCGATCACACCAGTATGAACGGAGACCGGTATTATCGTCTAAAGATCATTGACAGGGACGGCAAATATGTTTACAGTAAAGTCCTGTTTATTACTTCCGGTCAAACAGGAACAATCTCCATTACGCCTACACTTGTGATATAGTTCAATGAATGTCAATTTGCCAACATCGGACCCGGCCCAGGTTTCGATTTTCAATACTTCCGGCCTGCCGGTTAAAACATTGATCTCCGGTAGTGAATCATTCAACATCGATGTGTCAGGATTGAACAGGGGTGAATATTTCTTAAATGTTTCTCAGGGAAAGAACTTCCATACCACAAAATTTTTCAAGCAGTAAGCATTTTACAACAACTTCATCCGTTCTTCTTCGAGATCGATCAGGTAGAGTTGGTGACGAACGATTTCTTCATTCAGCGAGGGATCCTGGTTTGCCTGCATAAGAAATGCGCGCTGACTATTGAGCATTTCGAAATACATTTTCTTGGTCTTCTCATTTCGCCAGACATCGTCCGGCGTTTTTGATTTCTCCTCCCAATGTTGCAAAAGCTTTTGCACATGCAAATCGCCCTTCCATTCACCGTCGAATTTGGTTCTGAGGAAATGATGCGTGTGTTCTTTCAGTCCCTTTCTTATTTTCTCTGCCGCAATGTCTTCCGGTTCTATGTTGAAAGAAACCGCTTCAAACAATTTAGACCGGTTGATGAGATAGGGTAGTGTGAGTCCCTGCACCACCAACGTGAGCAGGATCACGATGAAGGTGATAAACAAAATGAGATTGCGGTGCGGGAAATTTTGTCCGTTGTCCAGCGTCACGGGAATGGCCAGTGCGGCGGCCAGCGACACAACACCCCGCATGCCCGTCCAGCCCAGCAAAAGAGGAATTAATAATACCCGTCGCCTGGATCTTCCGCCGGGTAACACGTTACGCCGGAAAAGATAGGTTGCCAGCATGGCCACATAAGCACTGATCATTCTGGCGAGGATCAATACGCCGGTCACCAGCAGACCGTATCCGATCGCCGTTCTTAAGGGAATGCCCTCCGACCGGATGCCTGCAACGATTTCGGAAAGGTCCAGTCCGATGATCAGAAATACGATCCCGTTCAAAATAAAAATAAAAGACTCCCATACGTTGTAACCCATGATGCGACTGGCGCTGTTCAGAAAAATCAGGCTTCGGTTCGCCATATACAGTCCTCCCGCCACCACGGCCAGTACACCCGAGCTGTGTATTTCTTCACCCACCCAATACATAAAATAGGGTTCGATGATGGTAAAGGCGATGTCGGAAGAAGCATCCGTGGGCAGGATGCGGTGCATTTTTACAAAAAACCAACCCAGCAGCAGACCCACGCCGGAGCCGCCGATGATCATCCACACAAAACTCAGGGCCGCCTCGTGCCAGATAAATTGTCCGGTTCCGATGGCGACCAGCGCAAACCGGAATATGATCAGGGATGAGGCGTCGTTCAGCAGGCTTTCTCCTTCGAGGATGGTGGAGGTCGACTTGGGGATTTTTACAAATTTCGTGATGGCGCAAGCGCTCACGGCATCCGGAGGAGATACAATACCACCCAGGAGAAATCCCAGGGCAATGGAGAAACCGGGAATATATTGATTGGCCACCACCGCCACCGCCAGCGCAGTAAATAATACCACCAGGAAGGCGAAACTGCCGATGATCCGGTACCATTTTTTCATTTCTTTGAAAGAAATATTCCAGGAAGCTTCAAATAACAGCGGGGGAAGAACAATGAAAAAGATCAGATCGGGGTTCACCCTGATCGCGGGCAGGCCCGGAATAAAACTGATCAGCAGTCCCGCTACCACCAGTACGATCGGGTAGGCCACCCGGAGTTTGGTCGCCAGCATTTCCAGCAGCACAATGGCTGCGATCATCGCCAGTAAGAATGGTAAGATGCCGTGCATGAGAACAGTAAATTTCCTTACAAGATTAAGGATTTGTGGTTAGACCGCATCGGCGGATGCGGCTGGTATGCCCGAATCATTTTCGGAATTTCTTCTATTTAAAGTAATATCTGGCCCTGAATCGCAATATCCCTTCTTGTTCTTTGCTGAATTCGCCCTCGATGGTATTTTTAGAAAATTGGAAGGTATATATACATTCATATCGCCAGCGATTATTCGGGCTGTAACCAATTCCAATCCGAATATAGGATTGATTGGAATATCGTTCCTGTAATTCGGTGTCAAGGGTATAAAAAATTTCAAAATCGGACAGAGCATACCAGAGATTGTTGTCTGCAAACGATTTGCCATTTATAAAATAAATCTCTTCAAGCCGGAACCGTGACCGAAGGTCCTGGCTGGTTTCCCTGGATTCTACAGTATATTGATTTCTCCATTCAAATCGGGCCAGGATCCGGGTGACCAATTTTGGAAGCAGTTTGAAAGAGTACCTCATCCCGGCGGAAGGCCTGAATTCCCATGTGTTGTAATTTTCTTGTTGAATTGTATAGATAAAACCCAAATAAACCATAACATCAATATGTTTCGTCAAAGATTTTTCAAGTTTAGGAATGATATTTATGCTTTGCCATTTGCTGGCGTTTCCAATATTTGTTCTGAATGCAAATTCATTATCAAAAGAATATCCTTTTGATAAGGGAACATTTAAAGTGAAATCAGTCCATAGCTGGGTTGATTTCTGTTGCGCTTCAGAGTAGCTGGGATTTAACAGTATGATTTCTATAAGGAGAAAATATTTAATCATCGGTTGGGCATCCTTGCAAACTAAATTTGAAATCTAAATATATCCATTGCGCTTTTATTGGCTATCTCGTTACTGCTATGATCACTGATCTTCCTTGGGCGAAGTACGGTTAAGTCGATAGGCGAAAGTTTCATAGATGCCGCAGCATCCCAAAGGTATTTTCTTTTTTTAGCCGTTGGAGCGGCCAAGTAATAACAGATTTACACTTGTCTGTTCCCATTTTTTTGTATCTCTGCAACGCGAAAGCGGCTGGTATGCCCGGAACCCTTCCATGACAGAAGCATTTAACAGCCTCTATTCATACATTTAATAAGAAATTGACCTTCACGTAACAATTTTTTTAACACCTAAATCTCCAAATTATGAGCATGCTAAAAGATTTCAAGGATTTCGCAATGAAAGGCAATGTTGTGGACCTCGCCGTAGCAGTTATTATTGGTGCGGCCTTCGGAGCGATCGTATCATCTCTGGTTGATGATGTGATTACACCTTTGCTGCTGGCACCTGCTTTGAAAGCTGCCAATGCACAGGACCTGGATCAACTAACCTGGGGTACCGTGAAATACGGAAAATTCCTGGCGTCAGTCATTAAATTTATCATCATTGCATTTATTTTATTCCTGATTATAAAGGCCATGAGGAGTATGGAGAAGAAAAAGGAGCTGGCACCGGCAGGACCTTCCAGTACAGATAAACTTCTGATGGAAATCAGGGATCAGTTAAAGAAATAATTTTGTATCCGGTGCATTCGTTGATGGCAGAAAATTCATTATCCATTGTCTCTCCAAAAAAAACAGACTGTTGGACCAGGGAGCATCATCTTCGTCCTGACATCGTTCGTTTTTAATGCCCGTTAAAAAACGCCAGCATCATTTTTAATGCGCCCTCCGAGTGCATCCGCTCGCCATTTTCGAGTGATTCGGCTGCTGCTATGGCTGCCCTTTTGCGCATGGCTGTTTCAAAAGAAGCAATGGCTTCTTTCGGCGTGTGGTATTTCTCATTCGTTAAATGTTCACTTAGTTCCAACGCATCCCACATAGCCACGTTGGCACCTTCGCCTGCAAATGGCGGCATTACGTGTGCGGCATCGCCCAGCATAGTCAGGTTGGGCAGGGTTTCCCATGTTTGGTCCAAAGGCATGCAATAGATAGGGCGTGGAATAAACGGTGTTGTTGTATTTTCAAACAGCTCGTGCCAAATATCGCTCCATCCGGAATACGCTGTTGTAAACCAGTTCAGAACCTGCTTTTTATCGGCATAATCCAGGCCGTTGTTCGTTGCCCAATTTTCATCTGCTTTGAAACTGGCGCCAAAACCAATATCGCCGTTTCCTTTCTGCCCTATGAATAAATCTTTTGAATTTCCGAAAGCCATAATCTTTCCGCCATTCAGAAAATGATTCATTTGCGGAGCTGATTTTTCAGCCTCATAAATATTGCCTTCCAGCATGGTGATGCCCGTATAAAAAGCCTTGATATGGGTGATGTATGGACGGATTTTAGAATTTGCGCCATCGGCAGCAATGACCATATCAGCATAAGGGGATGAACCGTTTTTGAAATGTAACAGCCAGCCTTCATTTTGGGCTTCCATAGAAATAAACTGGCTGTCCCACACAACCGTTTCCGGTTGCAAAGATTCCAGCAATATTTTTCTTAATGTGCCACGGTCTATTTCGGGACGAAAATATTCGCTGCCGAAATTTTCTTCCAGTTTAGTATCGTGATCACTGAAAAATATTTCTGCGCGTTCATTGGTGATCAGTTTTCTGTCTGCACGGGGAAGAAAATGCTGTTTAAACTCGTTTAATAAATTTGCTTTGCGAATAGCTGCCAATCCCGATTCATCGTGTAAATCAAGTGGTGAGCCCTGCACACGGGCGGATTTATCAAAATCCCTTTCATATAATTTTACATTTGCGCCTTTTAGCTGTAAAAGCCTTGCCAGGGTAAGTCCGCCGGGACCTGCGCCCACGATGGCGATTTTTTTATTTTGCAACAACATCATTTTGAAATATATGCTGCAAAATTATTTTATACCGGTCACTAAAAATTGTAAAAATCGGTCGTTTTGATAAGCGGTTGCCCGGGCGAAACGCCGAGGAGTTTGTAATGGAAATGCGTTGTTCGTTGTAGACAGTTCTGTGATCCTTCAGCCTACGCGAGCAAAATGTAGTGGAATGGCGGATGGTGAATGTAACATGGTTGGATGCTCATTCTGAGCGCAGGCTGGTGACTGGGTTGGCAATGGCTGCTTTAATCGCCTGGAAGCTTACGGTTACCAGTGCAATAGCAATGGTGAGCAAACCGGCCAGGGCAAATACCCACCAGCCAATATCGATCCGGTAAGCAAATCCCTGAAGCCATTTATTCATCATCCACCAGGCTACGGGGAATGCGACAAGAAATGCGATCAGCACCAGGTTTACAAAGTCTTTTGAGATCATGGCTACAATTTCACTGTACGCTGGCGCCGAGTACTTTCCGGATGCCAATTTCTTTGATGCGTTGTTCGGCGGCATACGTGACCAGTCCAAACAGGCCGAGACAGGCGATGAAAATGGCGAAGATGGCAAAGGTGATAAACAGCTTACCTGTTCGTTGTTCAGCATTATAAATTTTATTGAAATCGGCATCCAGGAATGTATAACTGAAAGGCTGACCGGGAGCCATACGGTTCCATTTGTTCTCTACCTGGCTGATCAATGCCGGAATATTCTGTGTGTTGATGCGCATGGCGATCCTTCCATAATCTTCTCCCAACTCCAGGACCAGAGGACCTACTTTATCGTGCATGGAACTGAAATTAAAATCTTTCATGACGCCGATGATGTGAAATTCTTTTGAGGCGAATCCTCCATTACTGACATATCCGTTGGGGCGATAGAGCTTTTGATTCAGTGGATTTTTAAATCCAAGAAGTTTCGCCGCGGTTTCATTGATGATCACTGCTGAAGAATCTGTCGGGAAGTCTGGTGAAAAATTTCTTCCTGCAGCCATACGCATGTCCATGGTCGGGATAAAATGGTGGTCAGCATAGAAATCAGTCATGATGGTTACCTGTTTCGCGTCAAGCAGTGGATCTCTGAACCAGCCATTCTGATTATAAGATATATCGGTAGGCAGCGAACCGGCAACAGATGCGTTTTGAACTCCGGAAATTTTCGTCATTTCCTCCCGGAATGTTTTGATTTGTTTGTCGAGGGTATAGGTATTATTAATCACCAGCACCTGGTTACGGTTATAACCGATTTCCCGGCTGCGAATATACCGGAGCTGGTTATAAATGACCATGGTTCCGATGATCAGGGTGATCGAAATGAAGAACTGAAAAACCACCAGCCCGCTTCTCAGCCAGCTATTCTTGAAACCTTTTGCAATGGTTCCTTTCAGCACCTGCGACGGCTGAAAGGAAGAAAGGTAAAATGCCGGATAGCTGCCCGCTATACAACCCACAATAATGATCAATATAATCATCAGCGGAAGAAGCCGGGTTGAAAATAAAGTGATCACACTCATTTGTTTTCCCGCAAGCTGGTTGAACAGGGGCAACAGGAGTGCGGCAATACCCAATGCAATGAGCAGTGAAAGAAAACTCATCAGCACCGATTCGGTCAGGAACTGCGTGATGAGGTTGGAGCGCAAAGAACCCGCGACTTTTCGGATGCCCACTTCTTTTGCGCGGTTTGCTGAGCGGGCAGTAGAGAGGTTCATGAAATTTACACAGGCAATCAGCAGGATGAAAATGGCGATCACGGAAAAGATATATACATAGGCGATATTGCCATTGGCTTCAAACTCATAGGATTTGTTTGAGTGCAGGTGAATATCCGTCAGTGCCATCACGGGGTAAATAAAATGATTGCCGCCTTTTTTCAGGTCGCCGGCATTGGTATGCAGCACCTGTTCCAACTGTTTGGAAAGATAGTTATCGATGGTAGCATTCACTTTTTCCTGCAACGTTTTCTGTGTAACGCCCGGCCTGACTAAAACGAAAGATGGATAATTATTGCTCAGCCAGTCACCCTGGTCGTCGTGGTATGTGTCGTGCATCGGCCGTATAAAACTGAAATGGAAATGCGACTGCGGGGGAATGTCTTTGATCACCCCGGTAATTTTACAGGTAGTGGAATTATCCACATATAAAGTCTTACCTAAAACATTGGTTGAGTTAAAATATTTTTTAGCCGTTGTTTCATCGATCACAATGGAATTGGGTTCATTGAGGGCCGTTAAAGGATTTCCGGAAATCATCGGAAGTGGGAATACCTGAAAGAATGTGGAGTCGGCAAATACCGCATTATGGTTTTGTATACTCTGGTTGTCTTTTTTAACCATGATATCGCCGAAATTCCGCAATCTGGTGTATTGAACAATCTGGGGATAATCTTTTTTGAGTGTGGGTGCGAGCGGCGCAGGAGACTACGGCAGAAGTAAATTGTGTGCCATTAAAAAAAATATCGGCATCCACCCGGTAAATATTTTCCGACTGCGCATAAAATTTATCATAACCCGATTCGTCTTTTACATATAATACAATCAAAAGACAAACAGCCAGGCCGGCTGACAGACCAATAATATTGATAGCAGAAAAAACTTTGTTCTTCCACAAATTGCGCAGTGCAACTTTCAGATAGTTTTTAAACATGGTCAGGATGACGGTTTAGTTGATTAACTGTTCGTGCTGATTATCGGACAAATAAGATGCCCGGCGGCAATTTGCTTTAAATCAGTAACATATAAAGGACCGGGCACCGAAAACCTGTGCGGTTTTGATACAGGCTGTGTACACAAAAGGGCATCAGCATATGCATATACGCGTTAGGACCAGTGACCCGGAACCCAGTGGAAAACATGTATCCCGTCTGGTTTAATCCAATCAAATTAAGCGATTGTTAATGAAAATTGAATCGGCAATTTGTTCCCATGGTGGACGTTAACTATCAACTTAATCATGACATATGAAAATACTTTCTTTTCTCTTTTGCCTCACGATGATCTCCTCCAGCGCTTTATTGGCGCAATCCGGTTCTCCCAATATGATCAGTATTGAAGTTGTTATGGGGAACAGGCCACCATCTCCAAATGAGGCCCAGCTGATGCGGACAGAGGAGGCGAATCATCCCAATATCACCAATGCAATGCATGATATAGAAAAATCCATGCGGTCACTGCACAATGCACCAGATGATTTTGGTGGTCACAAAGGACAGGCAGAAGCTGATTTAAAACAGGCGTGGATTTCACTCAGGAAAGCATTATACTATAGGTTGTACAAAGACACGCATTAATAAAGTTCTCCAACACAGAGTGTAATTTTATTCCACTTCCCATCTAATAAAAGGGGAAGATGAGTTTCCAAGCGGTAGTTATTATCATTACAGTATAAAGTACATTGCTAAGAAATTCAGCCAATGCCACCAGACTATGGTATGCCATATGGCGCCGCTCCGGCCTCCTGTTTTCCGCTGACGGAGATCTGCGTTTATCTTCTTCTTATTATTTGCGTGTGGCATTCACTAAAACATAACGGCAAATATCTTGGATTTATGCTGGGAGGGATTGTCTTCGGATTGCTACTGGAATTTGTAGACGTCTATTTTTTGAAGGGATACACATACGGCCGGTTTATGATCATGTTGGGAAGACAACCGGATGATATTCCCCTTTGGATTGGTGTCGGGTGGGGAATCATTATGTATTCCTCCAGATTATTTACTGATCAATTGGGACTTCCCCTGTTTGCAGCTGCCGCATTCGATGCCTTCCTGGCACTTAATATCGACGCAACAATGGATGTCACTGCTTATCGTCTGCACATGTGGGATTGGGGTTGGTCGGCTTCGCATCAAGATCCGCTCACTTCACAATGGTTTGGAATTCCCTGGAATAACTATTTTGGTTGGCTCGTCGTTATTTTTACCTATTCGGCCTTTAGTCGTCTTTTTACCGGATGGCGGATAAAAATATTGATTCCCGTCACCGCCATTATCCTTTCAGAAATTATTCTGTACAGTTTATTTAATAATATCAAACCCTGGTTGTTCAATCATTTTGGGATAAAGCCATTACACTGGTTGATGGGTTTATCAGTCCTGCTGATCGGATTGATTTTATCCGGATGGAAAAAAAGGCAACCAGAAACTTCGGGTGTAATCCTTTTCCCGGCCTGGCTCGTTCCCACATGGTTTCATGTTTATTTCACCATGTGGTTTTTCATTTCCGGATTTTACCGGGAAAACGGATGGATGACAATTTTTGCGTTGGCAAATCTTTTACTGGCTGTCATCATTCACATGCCCATACCAACGGCCTATAAATCTTTTAAAAGGATCTAGTTCTATGAACCTGAGCGGTGAACAAACCGCAGAATGAAACAAAACGGTATGTATGTTTCTACAGTAACTGCGAATCATATTGGATTTATGATCCGTGCGGGCGGTGAGAATAAAATGAATCACACCCGTTTAACCCTTGAATATGATTACGTTCCGAAGACCCAATCACTCAATGTGAGCAATAGCATCTTTGCGATCGTGTGGGGATTTTATATCTGGGGTGGTTACTATGATAAACACAGGCCCTATTATAATAACAGATATAGGTACTGACTTATATGTGCAATAAGATTTGAAATTCACTAAATTCTCCTTCCTTTGTTTCAACCTTAATTTCTCCCCCATGAGCCTTGATAATATCATAGCTCAATGACAGGCCCAACCCCGTTCCCTGTCCTGTTGGTTTGGTCGTGAAAAAAGGCTGGAATATTTTATCCAGTATTTTCGTGGGAATTCCATTACCGTTATCCTTTATCCGGATTTCCACGTTATTACCAGTTTTGCGTGTACTCACAAAAACAGTTGGCTGGTAAGCTTCAGGTTGTTGTTTCTTTTTCTCGGCAACGGCAAAGAAAGCATTATTATATAAGTTCAAAAGGACCCTTCCAATATCCTGGGGTATGATATTCATATTGCCAATCATTTGATCATAATCTGTTATAATTTCTGCGTTAAAAGATTTGTCCCTGGCGCGCAAACCATGGTATGCCAATCGCAGATATTCGTCTGCAAGTGCATTGATATCGGCAGACTCTTTTAGTCCTTCACTCGTTCTGGAATGTTGCAGCATACCTTTTACAATGGCATCTGCACGTTTTCCATGATGAATTATTTTTTCCTCATTTAATATTACATTTTCAGCTATGGACTTTACTTCCTGAACATTTCCTTTTTCTATCTCGTCCTTCATCTCCACTAACAACTCCTTATTTACTTCTGAGAAGTTATTCATGAAATTCAACGGATTTTGTATTTCATGCGCTATGCCCGCGGTAAGTTCACCCAATGAAGCCATTTTTTCAGATTGAACGAGCTGGGATTGGGTTGCTTTGAGTTCTGCGTAGGCTTTTTCTATTTTTGTATTTGCTTTTTGCTTCTGTTTATTATTTTTAAATAAAAAACCCGCTATTGTTAATAATATAAACAAACCGCCAAGCAAAGAATACATTTTCAGACGATTCGTCAATTGTAATTTTGCTGCTTCAACTTCTTTTTGTTTTTCCAGCTCTTTGAAGGCAAGATTCTGGACAGCCATGGTTTTTTCGCGGCTAAATAAGCTATCCTTTATATTAAGCGCTATCCTTAAATATTTTAAAGCGCTGTCTGGTTTATTTTGTATACTGTAAATTTCTGCCAGCGTATTGGTAGCTTTGAGCAGACCAGTCGGATAACTTTTTTCAATTCTTTCTGTCAATACTTTTTTGCAATACCAGGAGGCAGAATCCAGATTATTCGTTGCTACGTATACGTCGGCAATACCGTTATAATTATCAATAAGTTCTGGTTTAGAAAAACTTTTTAGTGCAACAGGTATACCCGTGTGGTACATGAAAAGTGCGGAGTCGTAATTTTTATTGCTGGCATAAATATCTCCCAAAATACTGGATATGTTTCCTTCTCTCGTGTCTTTGAATAGGTTGTAAACTTTTTTTGCATATAGCATGGCAGAATCCGGTTCGTTTAATTTATGAAACACCAAAGCGAGGTCCCTCCATCCATAGACTATTTCAAAGGGCTGTACTATTTTCATGGCTTCACGGGTATAGGATAAGCAGGTTTTGTATTCGCCCAGGAAATAATAATTATAAGATACCATGCTGTATGCCCATCCTCTTGCTGCCGGATTTATTTTTTTTGCGAGAGTAAGTGCTTTAAATGCATAGTCCAATCCCAATGGGTAATTGCCTGAAAAGGTTAAACTGAACGATAACATTCCTTCGGCAACAAGAATTCCTTGTTTAAAGTTTAATTTTTCTGCCAGATCTAAAGCCTGTCGCGAATAGATTATGCCGGTATCGGCTCGGAAGTTCGCATAGTATTGAGCCACAGCGACAAGATTTTTAACCTTATTGGTATCTTCATTTTCTGTTTGCAACGATTTTTTTACGGAATCGATCCATTGATCCTGCGCGAATGCAGAGCAGCTGAACTGCAGAAGAATAATAAGCAGGCAAAGTTTATAAAGTGGACCCTTCATTTATGAATGTATGGTATATGAAAAATAAACTCACTTCATTCCTAACCGGCTACCTGCAAATACTTATGAATTTAGGTGTTTTACGATGATTCTGGATAAAGCATTTGCTTTCATGTGGACCGGTAGCCAGGTTGTTCCCGGTTTTAGAGTACCTTTCTCTAAGCATGCAAGCCTCTTAGGTGATGCACGTGGAGTACAGCATTTGCATCAAATTCCGGGATATTAAAAATTCGCCTTTCGGTAACAGGTACATGAAATTTTTAAAAAAAATATTACTCTTCATCATATGTTGTTTTGCTGCTGCTATTTCTGTTGCCCAACAAATTAAAAGCGTAAGCGCCCTGGATAATTATCGTGTCATTCATTGGACCAGCGAAGATGGATTGCCTTACAATGAATCGAATACAATGATAAGAGATGCCAATGGATTTCTATGGGTTGGAAGCTTCGGAGGAAGTAACTCAGACGCACTCTGCCGTTTCGATGGGGCGGTTTTTAAAACATATCCTCCTGACAAAAATAAAAGGGGAGCCATTAATACCGGTATGATCTTCGCATTCAAAGAAGACAGCCTGCATAATATCTGGATGGCTACTTACCAGGGAATATCGAGGTATGATATCAAAGCCGATACGTTCACCAATTTTTCACCGCTTATTCATATTCCATTTTCTAAAAATGACATTGATCCCAGATTAACCATTTTTCCTTTCTGGGCTACAAAGGATGAAATCTTTTGCGTGGAACCCGGATCACAGTTCTCAGCTATTAATATACATACGCTTAAGAGGAGATTGCTGGCAAAGCTTTTAGTGATGGATGACAGGCACGATTGGGTCACATTGAATACAGACAAATCTTTTTTTGAAAAAAGCTCCAACAGTATATGGAAACTCGACTATGATGCGGAAAGCTACGGGAGACTGCAACAAATTTTTTTAGATGGAACAACTAAATATTATACCTGGCCCTGTTATGACAAGACCAAACACAGGCATGATGAAGGCCGACCCAGGCATCCTGCTGAAGACATGCGATTTGATACAAAAAGAAATTCTGTCTGGATCAACAGCGGCGAGGGGTTACTGGAATTCTCGCTGAACGACAAAAAGTTTCGGCGAATAGAGGCGTTGGATAAAATGACGGGATCGGAAAACTACGACCGTGGCGTAGGAATTGATATCGACCCGCATGGCAGGGTATGGTTTTCAACTTTTAACAATGGAATTCTTATTTATGATCCGCAAACAGATCAACTCGAACAACTTTTTTCAGACCCCGATTTACAAAGAAAAACCGGCGAGTACAACGTGCACCTTTATTGTGATCCGGATGGGATCGTATGGACATCTGATTGGACGTATAAAGGAATTCACGCATTGGTGCCTTTTAAACCAATGGTTAAGAGATATGATGCAAACCCATTCAACAGGGGCTCATTAAGCAGCGGTATGATCTCTGCAATTGTTGCCGGACCGGAGGGCAAATTATGGATCGGTACCTCCAACGGACTGAACATTTTTGACCCGGCCACAGAAAAATTCGACGTATTGCATGAAAAAGATCTGCCGGGTATAAAGGGAACCGTTATCATACCGCTTTATATAGATACTATTCGTCAAAAAGCCTGGCTCAATGCCGGGTCACTGGGAAGCCTCGGGCATTTTGTTGGTATGACCCTGTATGAAATGGATATCAGAACCAGGCAGTGCAGGCGAATTGCGAATAATAATGGATCAGGGCCCATGGATACACTCGTTACCGATCAACTTACCCTCGCTACGCCAAATAAGAACGGGATCATTTTTTGGGACGACCATAATGGTATTTTTCAAGTCAGGGAGGGGAGTTTGATTGCAGACCGGTTAATGCCAAATCCTGACGTATTTGGAGGATTTGGTCTTGGTGGATTTACATTCGTTGAAGATCGTTATATGTTTTTGCAGAACATATTTACACTGCCCAATTTAACTTTTGAAAACAAAAATGGGAAATGGATAAAAATATCTCATCTTTTCGACAACCTGAATTGGTCAGTGATCATTTATGATAAGAAAGATCAGACATATTGGCTCGGATTAATAAATGGAATTGCGCATTATGATAAAGAGTTCCGAAAAATCAGGAGCTACAGCCAGGAGGAGAAGAATAACGATCCTATTCTAAATATGCAGTTTGATAATGACGGAAACCTCTGGTATGTTACTTATTCAAAACAGATAAGCAGGCTTAGCCCGGCTACAGGGGTTTTTACAAACCTGCTGGAAGCAGATGGCTATCATAAACAGGACTATAGCCCGAATTCGCCAGGAGCGAAGGATGCCCGTGGTGATATTTATTTTGGAATTGGCAGAACCTGGGATAACGCTGATTCGACTACTTGTGGATTAGACCGCATATATGCTGAAAGATTTTCTCTGCATACCGCTGCTGTTTATTTCAAATCTCTGACTGTTAACCGGAAAACATCGCCGCTCTCTGCCGGAGTAAATAACCTGGAAGAATTAAACCTTCCATATGATCAGAATACCATCCGGATTGAGACGGGTAATATTGATTTTTATTCAAAGGGTAAAGGGCATGTAAGATATAAGCTGGAACAAAATGGTAAAAATGAGGATTGGCAATATGGCCAGGCTAATCAGACAATCCTGTTTGAAGCATTATCAGCGGGCTCATACCGGCTCGTGATGCAGGCCTCAAACGAAAACAATGAATTTAACGGTTCGGAAAAGATATTGATGATCAACATCAGCCCCGCTTTTTGGAACACCTGGTGGTTCAGAATCATCGCGATCATGTCTGTTCTCGGTATTTTTTACGCTGCCATTCGTTACCGTATAAAACAAAAATTCCGTCTGCAACTGGAAAGATCAGAAAAAGACAGGGAGGTGGCGGAATTACAACAGCAAAAAATGGAGATGGAAATGCAGGCATTGCGTGCACAAATGAATCCGCATTTTATTTTTAATTCGCTTAATTCAGTCAACCGGTTTATCCTTCAAAATAACAGGTTACAGGCTTCTGAATACCTTACCAAATTTTCCAAACTGGTGAGAATGATCCTGCAAAATTCGCAAGCTTCATTGATTAGTTTGGAAAGTGAATTGGAGTCATTGCAATTATATCTCGAAATGGAAGCCCTGCGGTTCGACTATCACTTCAATTATAAAATTTCTGTTCCAAAAGATCTTGATATTGAAATGTTGAAAGTTCCACCACTTATTATTCAGCCTTACGTGGAAAATGCGATCTGGCATGGATTGATGAATAAGGAAGAAAAGGGACGACTCGATATTGAAGTGTCTCAGGAAAATGATTATTTGTTTTTAAAAATCGCAGACGATGGCATCGGACGCGAACAGTCTGCTGCTCTTGCCAGCAAAACGGCCACAAAGCACAAATCAATGGGGATGCGGATTACAGCCGACAGGCTTGCGATGTTGCAAAGTTCAAATGGAGATGAGTCACCTGTAAAAATAATTGATCTTGTTGAACCGGATGGCAGCGCTGCCGGTACGGAGGTCATCATTAAAATACCCGTTATGTATGATTAAAGCAATCCTGGTTGATGATGAAGTTCATTGTCTGGATACACTTAGCATCCTGTTGAAAGAATATTGTCCGCAGGTGCAAATTCTTGAGCAATGCCGTTCCGCAAAATCTGCGCTGGCAGCAATTGAAAAATTAAAACCCTCATTGGTCTTCCTCGATATTGAAATGCCCGGCATGAATGGGTTTGAAATGCTGGAACAGTTTGAGGAAATTCCTTTCGCTGCCGTTTTTATAACGAGCTACGATCAATATGCAATTAAGGCCATTCGCTTCAGTGCACTCGATTATTTATTGAAACCGATCGACTATAAGCAACTAATGGCCGCGGTGCATAAAGTGGAACGTCAAAAAAACCTTTCTTCCAATGAGCAATTTCAGATGCTGCTGAACCAGGTGCATCATAAGGATACAGGATTCAAAAAAATTGCTGTGCCCACTGTAGAAGGTTTTGAATTAATTCCTGCCGACCAGATTCTGCGCTGTGAGGCAGATGATAATTACACGCATCTCATTCTGAAAAATAAAAAGAAGATCGTTGCCAGCCGTACATTAAAGGAAGTGGAAGAGCAATTGCAGGAATTTTCATACTTCGTGAGAATACATCATTCATATCTTGTGAATATAAATGAAGTAACGAAATATGTTCGCGGTGAGGGCGGCTATGTGATCATGACCGACGGCTCAACCGTGAATGTGTCGCGTAAACGCAAGGAATCGTTGCTTAAATGGTTTTAGCGCGGCGAATGGCTATTTAATAATACCTTTAATACCCATCCTTTGACAACATTGATTCCGCCTGCCTTTAAAAACTGCCATTTTTTAAATTAGTTTTTTCACATCTTAAAAAAGGAGGTCTTATGTTTGCCCGTTTAACTTTTCTCGACATTCAACCGGAACATCATGATGAACTCAGGAGGATTTATAACGATGAGGTCATTCCGGTAGTAAGAAAACAAAAAGGTAATATCGGGATATGGTTGATGGAACCAACCGATTTGCTGTCCACAGAGTATATTTCACTGACTGAATGGATTTCTGCAGAAGACGCTGAGTCTTATGATTCCAGCGGAACCTACAGAGGTCTGGTGGACAAACTAAAAACATTGTACAAAAGCAAACCCGTCCTGAAAACCTATAATGTAGCTGAGACCAAACTGGTGACTACTTTATAGGGCATCAAAATTCGGTCCATCGTCTAATCAGATCAGGTTGGTTTGATCAGGTAACTATTTGTATCTGCGATGGAAGTTGAACCACGACCTCCGTCCCTTCTTCTTCTGTAGAAATAACTTTTAACTCCCCGCCGTGCGCTTTGATGATGTCATAACTCATGGACAAGCCAAGCCCTGTTCCCTGACCCGTGGGTTTAGTAGTAAAGAATGGCTGAAAGATCTTATCCATTATTTTTTTAGAAATGCCATTACCATTATCCGCTATCCTTAATTCCATTCCTCCGTTCATCGCTACCGTACTCACCCGGATGGTTGGTTCATACCCATTGGCATGTTGCACTCTCTTTTCTTCAACCGCATAAAATGCATTATTATATAGATTCAGAAAAACCCTGCCCATGTCCTGCGGAATGATATTTATTTTAGAAATGCGATCGTCAAAATCAGTGTGAATGCTGGCGTTGAACCCGCTTTCTTTCGCCCTGAATCCGTGATAACTCAATTTCAGATATTCGTCTGCCAGTGCGTTGATATCGGTGAGTTGTTTGACGCCACTGCTGGATCTGGTATGCAGCAGCATCCCTTTCACAATAGAATCGGCCCTTTTCCCATGATGACTTATTTTTTCTTCATTACTCTTTATGTCAGCCGCAATGGTTTTCAGATTTTCCAGATTCCCATGGTCAATCTCCTGTTCCATTTCCCCGATGAGTTCATAATTTACTTCTGAAAAATTGTTCATAAAATTCAACGGGTTCTGAATTTCATGTGCAATGCCGGCCGTCAGTTCTCCCAGCGATGCCAGTTTTTCAGATTGAATAAGCTGCTTCTGTGTGGATTTCAAGTCTGTCAAAGCGTTTTCCAGCAGCTTGTTTGCCTTTTGCTTTGCTTTATTATTTCGCAATTGAACGACCGCAATTGTCAATACGGCCAGCACAACAACAGCCAGAGCAAAAATGGCAAGACTTTGCCTGGTCTTACTTATGCGGGATTCCTCATCCTTTTTTGCCTGCAGAATTTTAGCATCCGCCTCCCGCACATTATACTCGTGTTGCATCCGGATTCGAAACAATTTTTTATCGTTCCTCACATTGTAAATGCTGTCCCTGTAATTGATATACATTTTGTAATTCTGCAAGGCTCCGATATGATTTCCTTCGGCACTGTCCAGCTCCGCAAATACGGCATAAGCTTCGCCGGGATCCGTTTCGTATATGAAATTTTGGGGTTGTGCCATAAATTGCTCCAGCAATTTCCTGGCCTCTTTGTATTTTTTAAGCCGGACGTCTATTTTAGCGAAGCGAATGCCGAGTGGAATTAATGAAGGACTGTTATCTGCTTCAGTGAATTTACGCTTCGTGCTGTCATACATGGATAAGGCCTGGTTGTATTTTCTCATGCCCTCCGGATGATTTCCTCTCGAAAATTCAATGGCGCCCTGCTTTTGGTAAGTATCGCCGATTCTTAAATAGATTTCTCCCAGGGTCCAATTTAAAATTCCGGCCTGAATGCCTGTCTGAATTGCTTCCTGAAAATTTTGAAGGGCCTTTTCATAATCCCGCAAATCGAACTCAATATTTCCCATGACTTCCATCGCAGATGAAGCTTCTGCAAAATGTCCCACCTTCAGTTGAATATCCCTGGCAAGCCGGGAATTGACCAGGGCCTCGGAATCATTGCCCTGGTTTAAATAAATCTCGCCCAGTCGAATCCTCACCCGTCCTTCACCCGGTTGATCATCTATTTGTTCAAAGATTTCCAAAGCATGATAAAAATTTTCAAGCGCTTCGGGTAAACTATCCAGATAATGATAATATTCACCAATGGAATAGTAAGATTGGGCAAGTCCTTTCTTATTACCGAGTTTCCTGCGCAGGTCCATGGAGGTAATAAAATCCATTTTTGCACTGTCATTTTTATTCTCCATCAGAAATTTAAAGCCCCGGTTTTCGATGGCGCTGGCTTCGATTCTTGTAAAAGATAATTTCCTGGCAAGGGACAATGCGGAATCAGCATACAGCTCTGTATTCTTCGGGTCGTTGACAATGGCATAACGTTCACTGAGCCGGACATAGGTCAGCGCTTTATTGGTATCAGGCTTTTGAAATCTTAATAAATTCTTTAGAGAATCGATATACTTGTTCTGCCCTTCCGATTGCTGGCAGAAGCCGAACACAAAAAGGATTACAAGGGCCAGGTTAAATGGCTGTTTCATCTATGGCAGAAAGGGTTTAGACCGGGTGGTCGTATTTCTCTCCTGAATATCCGATTTTTTTTCCACTTGCAGGATTAATGCCGCTTTCGTCCGGTATGATCTCTGCAGGTTTTAATGAGATGTCGAAAATTAAACCAACGGGTCGTCACAAAATCATGTAATCGGAATCTGAATCAGAAACTCCGCCCCTTTCCCTTCCCTCGATTCCACTTTCAATTCGCCGCCATGCGCTTTGATGATATCATAACTCAAAGACAGTCCCAATCCCGTTCCCTGCCCGGTAGGTTTAGTGGTGAAGAAGGGCTGGAATATTTTATCTACGACTTTTTGTGGAATACCATTCCCGTTGTCTTTTATAATCATTATCGACGGTATTACCCTTCTTCATTGTGCTTACCTCAACAGATGGTTCATAGCCGTCCTGCAATTGCTTTTTTCTTTCTGCCACGGCATAAAAAGCGTTGTTGTATAAATTCAATAAAACTCTTCCGATATCCTGCGGAATAATATTTATTTTTTCAAGGCTCCTGTCCAAATCAGTATGAATGGTCGCTTTGAATCCGCTTTCTTTTGCCCTGAATCCATGATAGCTCAGTTTCAAATATTCATCGGCCAATCCATTCAGGTCAGTGTATTCCTTTTGACCGGCACCGCTTTGGGAATGTTGCAGCATTCCTTTTACTATCGCTCCTGCACGACCGCCATGCAGATTTATTTTTTGCTGGTTTACGATAACGGCATTCGCAATGTTTTTTGCCTGATCTATATTCCCTTTGTCCATTTCTTCTTTCATCTCGTTCAGTAACTCCTCATTTACCTCAGAGAAATTATTTACAAAATTCAATGGGTTCTGAATTTCATGCGCAATGCCAGCAGTCAGTTCACCCAGCGACGCCATTTTCTCGGATTGAACCAGCTGCGCCTGCGTAGCTTTCAGGGCAGACAAAGTGCTTTCCAATTTATATTTCTGCTGCTGAAGTAAAACATTTGCCTTTTGCTTTAGCTTGTTGTTCCGGTAAAGAATAATCCCGATTAATAAAAACACACCACTTAGTGCAAATACAGCATACAGCTTTACCCGGTTTTGAACCTGCATCCTGGCCGCTTCGATTTCCTGTTGTCTGATTTGCTCATTAAACGACATGTTCTGCATAGCCCTGGCCTTGTCCATATTAAACAGACTATCGTTCAGGGCCACCCGTAATTCCAGGTATTTTAGTGCACTGTCGTTGTGGTTGGTTAGTCTGTAATTTTGCGCCAGAATCGTAAGCGCTTCAAGAGCGGCACCCTGAAAATTGGAAAACCTTGGCTTGCTGACTATTTCCCTGGCATACCATATAGAAGAATCCATATTTCCCGTTTCCTGGTATAATTGCGCGATCTGGTTGTAGGTAAAAGCGACATCCAGCAAATTTTTTTTGATAGTAACTGGTGATAAGAGTGAATGAAAATAATTCAGGGCCCGGGAATAATTTTTCATTTGTAATTGTATACCACCTATCACATCCAGGGTATAACCCGAGATCTGTTTGTCCATTGCATATTCACGTTCATATTGTATTGTGATATAAAATAGTGCGGAATCAAATTGATTGGTCATTGCATAAATCGATGCGATCGTGGGGTAGGGACTCATGAAAGGGAATTCACGAGCAGCTGACAGTGAATCATACAAATGTTTTGATAATAGCCCATATTTCAGCGACTGCCCGTAATCTCCGACCTCACGGTATATGACGGCCAGCACATCATATGTGTCAGACACCCCTGTATAATATTTTAATTCCTTATAAAGATTCAGGGCTTTCAGTTCAGATTCGATGGCTTTATCATAGATACCCGATGCCCATAAAGCCCAGCCATAAGAAGACATGGCAGCTGCTTCGCCTTTCTTAAATTGAATCTGGTTAGCCAGGCGGATGGCCTTCTGCCCGTATGCCAGGGCCGAATCAACCTGAAAAAAAGCGTAAGTGAAACATAGAGTCGCATAGGATAACACCCTGGTCGTATCCGGTTGGGAATTAAGTTCCAGCTTTACGCTGTCTGCATTGACAAAACGCAATTGAGATTCGGCGAAGGAAAAAACTTGCAGGAGTAGTATCGTGAGTAAGACTCTTTTCATTTGGTTGTTTAGGGATCGGCCGAAGCCTTATCAAATTTATCCTTTTAAATAAGGGGATACGTCAATAGTCAGGATTTTCTTTATTTAAAGGTTCGCAGCCGCTCACCAATCGTTTCATGACCGGGATCAAGAAAGAGCTGGTAAATAAGTTTTCCCTCAATAATTTAGGAGATCTGGGTCTAAGTATTAATTTCACGCCGCAATAGAACGACTCAATTAACCGTAGAAAAAAATTCAGAATGAAATCAACAGCGTGGCTGATCGCGTTGCTATGTCCCTTATGCCTGTTTTCTCAAAGCAAAAAATTTACTTTCAAACTGGGTGAAGAATACGAACTGCCCAAACACACAGCAGACGTAGCTTTTATCGGTAATCAAAAAGACGGAATCGTAAATCTCTCCCTGAAAAAGGAGGATATGAATATCATTCGATTCAATCCGAAATCGCTCAGTGTGGCGATGCAGGACAAGATCGACCTGGATGTGTCAAAGAATTTTGATAGCGAAATCGTCACCGATTTCGCAAACACCGATCAATATTACTGGATTTACAGCGACTGGGATAAAAAGTCAGAGAAAGAAATGCTTTTTTATGATCAGATCGATCTCGCCAAATCTAAGCTGAACCAGTCGCACACCAAAATGTTTGAAACAACGAAAGTGGCTGGTACTGCGATCATAGCGAACGGTTTGTATTCCTTCAAAATGGCCAATAAATACAAGTTTAATTATGATGCGGACCGCAGCAAATTGCTGGTATCTTACCGCTTACATCCTGAGTTGCGAAACGATAAAAAGAATTATGACAAACTGGGAGTCCAGGTTTTTAACAGCAAACTGGAAAAACTCTGGGGCGGCGAATATAAAATGCCCTATACCGAAGCCGTCATGGATAATTCCGATTTTTCCGTAGATGGTAACGGCAACGCATACCTGCTGGCAAAGGTTTATAACGATGATTCGCGTAAGGAGAAAGACAAGGAAACCGGATCACCCGCTTATCACTACGAAGTTTTCAAATTCGTAAAGGATGCTGCGGTTCCGGTGATCACACCCGTGGTGCTCGAAAATAATTTCATACGTTTTGCCACGCTGATAGAAAATCCGCAGCATGATATGGTGATTGCCTGCACCTACAGCAAAAAATCGAAAGGAACGGGTACCGATGGAGTCTTTCTGGCTGTGCTGGATAAGGACGGTAAGATCGTCAAATACAAGGACGGTTATTATGAATTTCCGAAGGGTGAGCTGGAGAAGTTTGAATCGGATCATTTGAAACGAAAAATGGAAAAGTCAGATTATGAAAATCCTGATTTAAGGGTTCACGATGTACTGATGCAACCAGATGGAAGTCTTTTTATCACCTGCGAAGAATATTATACAAAAGGCCGTTCCTATTATTCCATGGGCCGTTATAATCAGAGAACCGATTTCTATTATGAAAATATCTATGCGGCAAATATTTCTGCCAATGGAAATTTTCAATGGATGCGCAAGATTCCAAAAAGACAGGTTGGAATAATTGATGTCGATTTAGTCAATTACACGATGATTAATAACCTGGAATCCAATACGCTTGGATTTAAGCTGATTGCTGATTCAACCGGTTATTATTTTCTTTACCTGGATAACATCCACAACATGCATCTGCAGGAAAATGAACTGCCGAAGTATCATGTAAATGGAGCGGGCGGACAGGTGATTGTTTCTAAAATTGACAATGGAGGTAACGTTACAAAGGAGCTGGTGTTTGATACACGCGACGAGGACATTATGATCTATCCCACGCGGTTTAAGAAAATATACGGTAACCAGTTTATTGGCCGTGCCAAAATCAAGAAAACATTATTTCAGCCCGTACTGATTTCTGCAAAATGAAAGTTGCTCTGAAACTTTGCAGAAGCAATAATTCGGTTATCTTAGTTAAGTGAAATTTAGATACGTCTGGTTATTATTTTTTATTGTTAATGCATGCAGTAAGACGACCTCAGCGCCAAATCCAGTGCCTCCGGTTGTTCCACCCGTTGTTCCACCCGTTGTTCCGCCAGTAACAGACCAAAAAACGGTCGTATATGTTTCTGCTATCGGAACCGGCGTCGGTGCGTTTACTTATCCGGTGGCGCAATACTGGAAGGATTCAACATTGATTGTCATTCCTGGCGGATCATCTGCATGTACCGGTATCGCGGTCAATGGGACTGATGTTTACCTGGCTGGCGTTACCTATGCAAGCGCTAGTTTTTATGGGCAATATTGGAAAAACGGTTTGCCCGGGATGACCCCTGCCCTGAATCAAAATGCTAATGCGATAACATTATCCGGCAACGATGTTTATCTGGCGGGCAATCAACCGAACGCTACACAATCGGATCAGGTGGCCACATACTGCAAAAACGGTGTGACTACCATTCTAACAGACGGGACTGCTTATGCGGATGCCAAGGCGATTGCCATTTCCGGAACCGATATCTATGTCGGTGGGGTGCGCAAAAATCCGAATACCCTCCAACAGATAGCCACTTATTGGAAAAACGGAGTAGCCATCGATTTGGCTGACTCCAACACATATTCAGGAGTCAATACACTTTTTATTGCTGGTACCGATCTCTATGCAGCGGGTTATATTCAGGAAGCTGGCAAACCCCATATTGAGGCGGTGTACTGGAAAAACGGAGTGCTGACAAAACTTACGGACGGATCGAATATGGCAACTGCCAATTCTATTTATGTTACAGGCACCGATGTATATGTAGCGGGTCAGATTCAGGTACTGCCGAATGTAAATTTCAAGGCGCTATATTGGAAAAACGGAACGCCGGTTGAATTGTCTGACGGGTCAAAAAACGCCATTGCAAAAGGCATAGCAGTGAACGGAAATGATGTTTATGTTGCAGGCAACGAAGGACAATTTGCGAAGTACTGGAAAAACGGTTCATCAGTCAATCTGGATGATGGCAGCAAAATGGAGCCGGTTACCGGAATTGTTGTCGTCACCCCTTAAGGTTGCATTGAATAGTTCAATGAAAACTGAATCATTGTTCTCTCGCAAGTAATACGTTTGTTGTGTTAGGTTCTGCCTGGTAGAGTATATAACCACCCTTCTCATCGTGCTGAACGTCGACTGTTTTTTGATTCGTTCCCTGGGTCACAGTCACCCTGTTCCATGTATGAGGGAATGTAGGTCTTGAGCTGTAAGCGGCAGATCATACTCCGTTTTGTCAAGCGAATGAATGAGAGATACAATGATTTTCCCGTCTTTTTCACTGGTATTTATAGTAGCATGTTCACGTTCGCGTATGTATCTGGCAACGTCACCGAAAGTTGCAATCCAGAGTTTGTCTTCCCTCGCTTTGATATAATTAAAATATTCTTCGAGTTTGGGTATGGGTGTCGGTTCCCAGCCGAGGCTGTCAATGCCATGAAAAACCAGCACCAGCCACATATCTTTATTTGAGTACGTGGTATCTACCCACGATTTCATTAATGCCAGCGAAGTTTTATGGAGCGGACCGCGCTGCCATTGTACATAATCTTTATCGCTTGGGTGGGGAAGTTCCTTACTCGCACGATCAATCTCTTTCAAAAATGGTTCAGGCATGCGGTTGCGAAGAGCAGGATAAATTTTGTAAGCTATTTGCATCACTCTGTCATCTTCGTAGCCGTAGGGTACTTCGCAGGAAAAAATGTATTTGTCACCCAGATGATTTTTGACTTCCTCTTTGCTTTTCTCCAGTTCATAACGAATATTGGCTTCGTCCAGACCGGGCATGGTGGCGTGTGTAACGGAATGGCTCGCGATTTCATATCCTTCACCTGCATATTTTCTGAAATCGTCCCAGCTTGATCCAACAGCTTCCTTATATTCCGGGCATGGTTCATAACCGGGTTTGAAATCACCCTTGCGCACTTTGGCGTACAGGCTATCCATCAAATAAAAGGCCTGTTGTTTTTTGCCGGACGAATACAAACCGCCTGCCCGGGTGTGATATGAAATGGTCCCCATATAACCGAGATACCCCGCCGCCGAACATCGTTCCAAAAAATTATTATTATCCGTAGGTATAGTAGCAGATTCCTTTATGATCACTTCTACCGGCCGGCCTACAAATTTACCATGGTATTGGGAGCCGGTAATCGGTCCGGTGATGACAAAGAAAGTGGCAGGTAATTTTAACCGCTCCATGACCGGCAGTGCACGGGTAAACTGGTTTCTGGAAGCGTCATCATATGTAATGGATACTGCACCATTTTTCCCATATTGCCACTCGGTAATCGTAGTACTGCCAGCCTGCGCCATACACAGGTTGACGCATAAACTCAGCGCTGCAACAGTGACCGGAAGCCTGAAATGGCCTAAGAGATTCAGATTCATAATGGAACATGAAATTATTGAAAATCTAACAGTCTTTATTTCGTAATTTAATTGGTCTGTTTAAAAGGCCAGGGCAGACTTTAACTTGTATACCTGATTTCCAAAAGTTTTCAATAATACATTATGATTGGAAAATTGATTAAGAAAACGACCCTGATTTATTTTCTGATTTCTTCTTCAGTCTTTAAACTCTTTGCTCAGGATCTTCCCATTCATGCAGGTCCTTTTCTGCCAACAGAATCATCATTGAAGCAGTATCATTATCCTGACTGGTTCAGGGATGCCAAATTTGGAATATGGGCACACTGGGGACCTCAGGCAGTACCGCGCCATGGTGACTGGTATGCAAGAGAACTTTATCAGGAGGGTAGTGATGATTATAAGGATCACCTGGAACGTTACGGGCATCCTTCAACCCAGGGCTATAAAGATATTATTCCGCTTTGGAAGGCTGAAAAATGGGATCCGGAAAAACTAATGGCGCTATATAAAAAATCCGGCGCCAGATACTTTGTGAGCATGGGCAGTCATCATGATAATTTCTTCTTATGGAACTCTAAAATCCATCGATGGAATGCGGTCAATATGGGACCTCACAAAGATATTGTCGGCATCTGGCAAAAGGCGGCAAAAAAGGAAGGACTGTATTTTGGTGTTTCGGAACATCTGGCAGCCAGTTATACATGGTTTCAGATGTCACATGGAGCAGATACAACCGGACAATTTAAAGGAATTCCGTATGATGGAAATGATCCGAAAAACGAGGATCTGTATCATACCAAAGCGAAGCCGGGCGATACCGAATGGCTCACCACTAACCGGGAATGGATGATAGAATGGTACGGAGATATAAAAGAACTGGTGGATAGTTACCATCCGGATTTACTTTATTCTGATAGTAAACTCCCTTTTGACGAGATTGGCCGAAGTATGCTCGCAAATTATTATAACGGCAATTACTTTTACCATCAGGGAAAACCTACGGCTGTTTATACCTGCAAGGAATCTTCTTCCGGCGAATGGGTGCAGGACCTGGAACGTGGGATACAGGACAGCATCAGTCTTTATCCATGGCAGACCGACACTTCCATCGGTGACTGGTTTTACAGGACGGGTCAAAAATATAAGACCTCCACTGAAATAATACAAATGCTTGTGGACATCGTAAGTAAAAATGGAAATTTATTGATTAATATAGTCCAGACACCGGAAGGGGACCTGGAACCGGATATCCTGAAATCTCTGGATGAAATTGGCAGATGGATGTCTGCCAATGGGGAAGGGATTTATGCAACCCGGCCATGGAAAGTTTTTGGTGAATCACCCGATCATACTGAAGTAGTTAAAACCAATAATTTTAATGAAGACAAAATTAAATACAGTAGTCAGGATATCCGGTTCACCACAAAAGGAAATAACCTGTATACTTTTTGTCTGAATATTCCCGAAGGCGATATTCATATCAAATCGCTTGGCAAAGATTCCAAATGGATGACCCAAAAAATTTTATCGGTCAGATTGCTGGGCAGTGATGAAAAAATTAACTGGTTACAGAATGGCGATGACCTGGTCATTAAAAAACCAACACAATTACCAGACTGGCCGGTCCTGGGATTTAGTATAGTATTGCAGTAAGACATTTATAAATTTTCATGAGAGCTCTTTTTCAATTCACTTTATTTTTCCTATTCTCTGTATTAAATTGTAAGGCCCAAAGTTCAATGAACTTGTCTGATCCCACAGATGTGTCGTTAATTTCCTATATCATCGTAGGTCCGACTACATTTTTATTACTGTATGGCGGTGGTTGTCAGCCAGAATTATTATACTCAACTCGGATTTACCATTGAGCCATCATATGCTTTGATTGACAAAAGACTTACTTTAGGTGTAAGATATATGGGGTTAAACCAATAAGTCTGAAAAGTAAATAAATTCAAAAATGAAATCAAAAAGGCGGATTTTTTTACAGACATTAGGCCAGGCTGCAATAACACTTGGAGTTGGTTCTACTTTTGCGTCAACTCCTGTCGCTGCGTCCGCTGAAACTAAAAAACCTGATCATCCTGATAATCCAAAGGAGGATGAGCAGGTACTTTTTATTGGAGATAATATTGCTTTAGTAGAAACGACCAATGGCAAAGTCAGAGGATTTATATTAAGGAATATTTATACATTCCTGGGTATTCCGTATGGAGCACCAACATCCGGAAAAAACCGATTTATGCCTCCCCGAAAACCTGAACCCTGGACGGATGTATATCCTGCGGTATACTGGGGTAATTCGGCACCTCAGATGCTGGATAATTTCTATTCAAACCGCTATCTGGCATTTACAGATGATTGGCATTATGATGAAATAAGTGAAGATTGCCTGCGCATAAATGTTTGGACACCCAATCCAAAGGATGGGAAAAAAAGACCCGTTTTGTTTTGGATACACGGTGGTGGATTCAGTAGTGGAAATGCGATCGAACATCCGGAATATCATGGAGAAAACCTGGCTCGTTTCGGGGATGTTGTATTTTGTTCCGTAAATCACCGGCTTGGGCCTCTCGGCTTTGCTAATTTTTCAGGAGTTGGCGGAAAAGAATATGCTGCCTCAGGGAATGTTGGGATGCTGGATATCGTTGCAGCATTGGAATGGGTCCGGGATAATATTTCTGGCTTTGGAGGTGATCCAAATAATGTAACTATTATGGGGCAATCAGGTGGCGGAGCAAAAGTTACTATACTTACCGCAATGCCTTCAGCAAAGGGGCTATTCCACAAAGCTGTTGCATTAAGCGGCTCTTCAATGAAGGTTGCCGAAAAAACGGATTCTGAAAAATTAGGAGCCTACGTTCTTAAAGAGGCGGGGTTAACTGAATCACAAATTGGCCAGTTGCAGGAACTTCCATGGAAAGAATATTACAAAATAGCAACCGCTGCCAATAAAAAATTCAGAGATGACATGGGTATAACAACCGTTTTTGGAGCGGGATTTAGCCCGGTCAAAGATGGAGTATATCTTCCCGAGAATCCTTACTTTCCGGAACCAACACCGCTGGCTGCTGATATTCCTATGATTATTTGCACAACTGTTTATGAAAGATCTCCTAGTTCATTTGATTCTTCATTGGAAAATATAACCATGGAAAAAGCCCCGGAACTATTGAAGCAATCGAGAGGTTTCGGACAGCCTATTGGAGACAAGGCTGGAAAAGTGATAGAAGCTTATTCGAAGGCGTTTCCTGACCGGAAGCCTATAGAAATTGTTTCAATGGCATTAAGTACAAGAAAGGCCGCCGTGGATCTGGCTGACGCAAAATCAAAACAACCGGCGCCTGTTTACCTGGCATGGTTTGGATGGAACCCACCGCTTTTCGATAATCGTCTCAGAGCATTCCATACTTTGGATATTGGTTTTTGGTTCTATAATACCGATCGCCAGTTATCTCATTCGGGTGGAGGCTCCAGACCAAGAAAATTAGCTGAAAAAATGGCTAATACTTTAGTACAATTTATGAAGACCGGAGATGTAAATGGAGGAGGCTTTCCAAAGTGGCCTCATTATACTAAAGAAAATGGGGCAGTTATGGTTATAAATGATGTTTCTGAAATACAAAATGATCCTGATAAAGAGGCCAGAAAGTCGCTTGTATAATTGTTGTGAAGTTAAGTATGTGAAACATAAAAATATTGGTACAGTATTTTATAAACACTATCTCAGCAATAAGGCGGTTCCGTGCAAATTTTTAGAGCTATTATCTGTGTACTGAACTGAAATAAACCAGACATATGCACCGACCGCCGCATCTTCACCTTTTATTTTACCATCCCAACCCTGACTCAGAGTTTGTCTTCCCTTTCTTTGTCCTAAGTAATGGATACAGCACCATTTTTGTCGTATTGCCATACGGCAATCGTCGTACTGCGACTTTGCGTCATACACAGGTTGATATATAAACTCAGCGCTGCAACAGTCACCGGAAGCCTGAAATTGCGTAAAAGATTCAGATTCATAATGGAACATGAATTTACAGCCCTGGCAACTGATTCCCAAATTACTGGTGAAGCTGTTGAACGTTGGTTTTAGAAGAAGGAACAAATTCCTGCACGGAATATTGTATTGTTTAAAAGTTCGAAAACGATAACAGATCTAATTTTTTTGGAATAGTCAAAATAAAATTGCGCAAGTCAAACCTTGCGCATATATTTGCAAGTAATGACTTGCGCATTATGACACCATCAAGAGACATCTTCCAGGCAATAGCAGATCCGACCCGCAGGCAAATCATAGGTATGTTGGCCCGGAAATCACTCAATGTGAATGCTATTGCCCGGGAGTTTGATATAACCCGGCAGGCCGTTTCATTACATGTACAATTCCTGAGCGATTGTGGTCTTATTGTAATCAAACAACAGGGCAGGGAAAGATATTGCGAAGCTAAACTCGCAAAATTAAATGAGGTAACAGATTGGGTAGATCAATATCGGAAATATTGGGACAATAAACTGGATTCATTGGAAAGTTATCTGGCTAAAATTCAGAAAAAGAAGAAATAGAAAGATGAAAAATTACAATACATTCAAACAGGAAGAGAACATTCTTATACATACAAGGTTGCTGGATGCCCCAAGAGATTTAGTATGGGAAGTATGGACCAATCCGGAACATATAAAAGAATGGTGGGGACCAAACGGTTTTTCGCTGACTACTAAATCAATGCATGTGGAACCAGGGAAAATCTGGGATTTTATTATGCACGGTATGGGACGGGATTGGGATAACAAAATAGAGTATACAGAAGTGAAAAAACCTTCGCTGTTGTCCTATAAGCATTCCGGTGCAAGAAGCGAAGATTATAACTTTACTGTTACCGTTTTATTTGAAGAGGTTGAAGGGAAAACATTATTGACCATGAAGTCGGTATTTAAGTCAAAAGAAATTATTGATGAATTAAACAGAAAGGTAAATGCTATTGAAGGCGGTAAACAAAATTTAAACCGGCTTGAAGACTACCTTAATAAACTAAAAACAAAATGAGCAAAATTATCTTTGACAGCGGGATATCACTGGATGGCTTTTTCGCAGGCGATAACAGAAGTCCGGACAACCCAATGGGTGGCGTTTCACAAAAAATCCACAGTTGGATGTTTAAACAAAAAGCATTTTGGAAACACCTCAATATGGAAGGAGGTGAAGAATACGGTCCGGACAGTAAATTATTTGAAGATGTGTTTGCAAGAACAGGTTCTTACATTTTAGGAAAACGAATGTTTGAAGAAGGCGAGGTCCATTGGCCGGAAGATTTATACAAAGCAGACGTGTATGTTCTGACACACGAAAAACGCGCACCCTGGGTTCAAAAGGGGACAACCACTTTTTATTTCATCAATGACGGAATACACAGTGCATTGGAAAAAGCAAGAGTATCAGCCAAAGGAAAGGACATCAGAATACAGGGTGGTGCGGATACGATTCAGCAATTTCTCAATGCAGGGCTTATAGATGAATTTTTCATTCACATTGCGCCTGTTTTTTTAGGAACTGGTATCCGGCTGTTTGACGGTATTGACGGAAATAAATATGATTTTCAAATTGCAGAAGTAATTCCTTCAGACCTGACAACACATATAAGGTACAAACTGACGAAGAAATGAAAACAACCGCCGCTGAGTTCATCTTACAAATCCAAAGTCAAAATCATTCGGTGCGGAGACTTTTGACGGGATTCATCAACGCCGCCCGCACCGCCTGGTAACTGACCGTCGCCAGTGTGACGAGCAGCAAACCCACGCCGGCGACCACAAAGATCCATGCGGATAAGGAGGTATGAAGCGCATAGTTCTGAAGCCATTGATCCATGCAGTAGTAAGAAAGCGGCATCGCGATCAGCATGGACAGCGCCACCAGCTTCATGAAGTCGGCGGAGAGCAGCGCCCAGAGACCCGTCACGCGGGCGCCAAGCACTTTGCGGACGCCGATCTCCTTTGTACGTTGTTCAGCGACGAAGGAGGCGAGACCGAAGAGGCCCAGACAGGAAATAAGGATGGCCAGACCGGAGAACACCGTTGCGAGATTGCCAATCCGCGACTCCGTATTAAACTTCTTTTGAAACTCCTCATCAATGAAAGAATAGATAAAGGGACTGGCCGGGTTGAACTGTTTGAAGACGGGTTCCATCGCGGCAAGGGCGGTGCGTACCGGCGTACCGGGTTTGATGCGGATCGTAAAGACGGAATGGCCACCTTCGCCCATGAAGATCGCGGGTTGCACCGGGTAATAGGGACTATTGCTGATCATGTTCTTCGCGACCCCGATGATGGTATAGGGCTTCCCCCAATGTTTGATGGTCTTGCCGATGGGGTCTTTAAATCCGAGGATGCGGGCACCCGTTTCGTTAACGATGGCGGCCGTGCTGTCGGTGAGGTGCGCGCGGGAGAAGTCACGTCCTTTGAGGATGTTCCAGCCGATCGTGGGACCAAAATCGGCGTTCACGAAAATGTCGCGGAACGTGAGGGTTTTTGCTTCCTCACTCATTCCTTCCCATTCGAGCATATTATTCTGATAAAATCCGTTGAGGTCCATGGAGGAGTTGGCGATATTGGCGACCACGCCCGTGTTGAGCAAGCCCTTGCGAAGGGCCTCATAATGAGTGTCCAATTCATGCGTATTATCGGGAACGGTGATCAGTCCGGCCTGATCATAGCCCAGCGGTTGATCTTTGGCAAACTGGATCTGACGGAATACGACGATGGTGCCGATGATCAGGGCGAGCGAGATGGAGAATTGGGCCACGACGAGGATTTTGCGCGGATTGCTGGCGCCTTTGCCGGCTTTGAATGTCCCTTTCAGGACTTTCACCGGTCGGAAGCTGGAAAGATAGAAAGCCGGGTAGCTGCCGGCCAGCAGACCGGTGAGCAGGGTACAGATCAATGAAAGACTCCAGAAAACCGGGTTCGTCCAGGGGAAAGTCATGGTCTTACCAGCCAGCTGATTGAACCAGGGCAGGGTCAGAGCCGCCAGGGCAATGGCGAGGACAAAAGAGAGGAATGCGAGAAGGACCGACTCACCGAGGAATTGGGCGATGAGATGACCACGCAGCGAGCCGACGGTTTTGCGGATGCCCACTTCCTTCGCGCGTTTTTCGCTGCGGGCCGTGGCCAGGTTCATAAAATTGATGCAGGCCAGCAAGAGGATAAAGACCCCGATGATCCCGAGCATTCTGACGTAGACGATACGGCCCTCGCCGATGGAGTTGGTCTCATCGTAATGCAGATACAGGCCTTGGAACGGAAGCACCTTGTAGTTTTCGTACGCGAACTTCACATAAGGGCTGCAGATATTCTTGATGCGGGCCGTCGCCTGATCCGCGGTGACGTTACCGGCGAGAAGGGCAAACATGCGGCAATTATGATCCTCGAAATTGTTGATATTCCTGACCCAGCTGGTTTCCTCATTGGCCATCGAGATGAAAAAGTCAAAGTCATGTAAGCTGCTGTTCGCGGGCTGATCGGCATAGACGCCCCCGACGGTGAACGGACGGCGATTTTCATATTTAAAGGTTTTACCGACTGCGTTCTCGGTGCCATAGAGCGCAATAGCCGTCGACCTTGAAATAAGGGCGGTGTTTGGGTCGCGCATGGATTCGGCGGTGCCGCTTAGGAAATGGTAGCCGAAAATGAGCGGGAAGGTATACTCCGCCGAGGTGCCGGTCTGGGCGATGCTTTTGTCGCCGTTCACCAGCAAATGTTGACCGGCCCAAAGGGTCATCGCCGTTTGGGCGAAGACATCCTGATACTTTCCTTTTTGCAGCCAGGGATTGAGGGCCGGGGACAGGGTAGTGCCTACATACGAGGGCGGCGTTTTCTCGCTGGTCTGGCCCTTTGGCCATTGGTTTTGCATGATCTCCACGACGCGGTCGCCGTTCGGAATGCCCTGATCGATGGAAAGCTCGTCGGTCGCCCAGATGCCGATGATGAGGGCGATCGCCATGCCGGTGGCGAGCCCGAAGATATTGACAAAGGAGTAGCCGCGGTTCCTGCGCAGTTGGCGGAGGGCGAGAAGGAGATAGTTTTTGAACATGCTCTTTGTTTCAGAATATAGCAGAACTGTAGCCAGAAAAGTACCTATTTTTTTACACCTTAATAATCAACCAGTTGCGATTTCTTTGATTTTATTAATTGTCCGGTTTCGCACACTCTATGTTCAGTTTTATATCCCGCATTAGCGGGACAGGCTCCCGCATTAGCGGGACAGGCTCCCGCATTCGCGGGACTTTAGCCTGGCCACAATAAAACTTCATAGTTTGGTTGCCATTGTCTTTGATGTCAGTTGCTGCTGATTCATTCTGACCGAAGACTGGTAACAGGGTTGGCGATGGCTGCTTTGATCGCCTGGGAACTAATTGTAAACAAAGCTATGAACAACGCCAGTATCATTGCAAGGGCAAAAACCCACCATTCAATATTTATCCGGTAACTAAAATCCTGAAGCCATTTATTCATAGCCCACCAGGCAATGGGGAATGCGACAATGGCGGCAAGGAAAACCAGTCTGATGAAATCTTTGGATAAGAGACCGATCACATGCTGAACGGATGCACCCAATACTTTGCGCACGCCAATTTCTTTTTTTCGTCTGTCAGCAGTATATATGGATAATCCAAATAAACCCAGGCAGGCAACAAATATCGATAACAGTGTAAAAATTCCGAATACCGTGCCCATACGTTTTTCACTGTCATACATCGCTTCGAATTTTTTGTCCAGGAACGAGTATTCAAAAGGAACTGAAGGTGCAAATTTTTTCCAGTCATCTTCGAAGCTGGACAGAATGGATTTCGTTTTTTGTGCATCCACACTGATTACCAGACAGGATATCCCGATAGAGTATGTTTTAGACGAAGAATGAAACAGGGCGAAGGGGCTCATACCATTCCGGATGGATTCCACATCAAAATCTTTCATCACTCCAATTACTTTAAATCGCTGATCGTTATTGCCGGGATATGTCATATACTGACCCAGCGGGTGTTTCCACCCAATTTGCTGAACGGCCGTTTCATTCAAAATGACCGAAGTGGAATCATTAAATTCTTTTGAGAAATTCCTTCCCTGTAACAATTGAATGTGTAATGAAGGGATAAACTCCTCATCCACGATATACGAGCTGAGCATGATGTCTTTTGCAAGCCTCTCTTTACCATCGGATGGGTCCGGGATATATGTATCGCCAAAAGATTTCATGGTAGGTAAACTGGTAGATATACTTGCGTGATAAACGCCCGGCATGGTCATCAGTTCCTGCCTGAGTGTTTCTTCGTTCGCAGCCGTCATTTTTTCCCCGTTCGGTATGATGATCACATTTTCTTTTTTTAAACCGAGGTCCTTGGTCTGACTGAACCGCAATTGCTGAAACAAAATGATCGTGCATATGATGAGCGCAATAGAGATCGTGAATTGAAAAACCACCAGCCCGTTGCGGATGAACAGATTGGATAAACTTTTTTTAAACAATCCTCCTTTTAAAACAGATACCGGGTTAAAGGAGGACAGGTAAAAGGCCGGATAACTTCCCGCGAGAAGGCTTGTGCCGATGGTCAGCAGCAGTATAAAAAACCAAATGTCCGACTCAAAGATGCTTTTGAACTGAAGTGCTTTGCCTGCAACGGCGTTAAAAGAGGGAAGACATATAATAACCAGCGCCAGCGCGAGAAAGGCGGAGATAAAAGTAAACATCGACGCCTCTATGAGAAACTGACTGATCAATTGTTTTTTTCCCGAACCCAGCACTTTGCGAATACCGACTTCTTTTGCCCTGGTTGCTGATTGGGCAGTTGAAAGGTTCATGAAATTTACGCAGGCGAGAATGATGATGAGACATGCGATGGCGGAAAAAATATAGATATATTTAATATCACCGAGGGTGTACAAAAATTGGGAGCCGATATTTGCAGAATAGAGATGTACACGGGTTAGCGGCTGTAAATAGAAATCCCATTTTCCTCCTTTTTTTACGAATTCGTCATAAGGTTGTCCTATACGTTTAAAAGCACTTGCAGCCTGTACCTTTACCATGGCCGGAAATTTACTCACCAGCCGGCTGATGGTTGCCGGATCATTCTTCACATTTTTATTCAATAAAACATACGTGTTCATCTGTAACCAAACCCAGCTCCAGCTGAAACGTTTGACAGGCGGACAGGCGGCGGTGGGTATCAGCAGATCAAACTGAATCGTTGACTGGGCAGGAATATCTTTTAAAACAGCCGTCACTTCAAAAGGCTGTTTGTATTCATCCAACAGCAGGTATTTTCCTACCGGATCTGCGTTACCGAAATATTTTGCAGCGGTAGATTCCGTTAATACAATGGAATAAGGTTTTTGCAGACAGCTTCCGGCATTCCCTTTTTTTATTGCATAATCGAAGACCTCCAGGAAATTGGAGTCTACCGCCAGAAACCGTTTCTCCGTAAAATGATTTTGTGTTTTGCTGTTTGCATCGTTGCTGATCACTTCATTACCCATGACGTAAAACCGGGTATATGCCGCAATTTCAGGAAATGTTTTTTGTAATGCGGGACCGACGGCAGGCGGTGTATTGGATAACAGCCCTCCCTGGCCTCCCATCATGGCGTCCATATTGACCTGATAGATCCGGTCCGCATTTTTGAAGTGGCGGTCAAACTGACGTTCATCCCGCACATAGAGAGTAATTAAAATGACACAGGCAAGACCAATGGCTAATCCGCGCAATATGAACTATGCTGTTTGTTTTATTCCGAAGAATAGTGCGAAAAGCAATGACAAGTCTGTGTCTTAGCATACAGTAAGATTGGAAAGATTTTCGAAAATCCTTTTGACTCTACCCCAGTGCGAATTATATGCCGTAACCCGATAGGGCTGATTTACAATGAACTAAAAAAAGGGCTTTTGTGAAGCAGTTCCATTTTGATACGGGATCTGTCCGTAAATGATACAGTGTGTCTCGTCCGGGCAGGATGCCACGTTATCGGGATGCACGGAACTTTATGATATAAGCAGTGGCTACATTAAGACGGTACGGGAAAAGTTTCAAACGAATAGTGGCGATTACATTTTTATTGTACTGAAAAAAAAGTTGTCGGTGATGAAACTCTAAGGGTCTTTTTCTAATTTGTCCCCATAATCTTTATATGCCAGGTTGAAGTTCAATAGAATTCCGAATTTTAAAATTTATATTCATACCATCGGCGGTTTCTTGATTCGTTATCTTTCAATTGGAATTTGAATACTGAAAGTCGATAGAAATAGAATTATGAAGAAGTTTATCTGGTTGACATTATTTCTGATTCTATCCCGATGTGCAGATATCATAACAACATATTTTTCTACATCAGATTTAAAAGCTGAATTTAATCCGTTAGTGTCTATATTAGGGTCAGGGTGGGCAGGATTAATAATTTCGCAATTTTTCCTTTTAGTTGTTATTATTTATACACTTTGGGTGTATAGTTTTAAAGTTGTGGATGTACCGTCTTTTGAAAAGGAACTTGAACTTACCAGGTTTATGTCTCTGTTTTATTTTCGAAATACAAAAAGCTGTTTCCAGGTATTTTATAAACTTCCGACAAATAAAAATTCATTCATTTATTCTTTGGGCTATATTGGCACCTACAGTCTAATATATTTGAGCATACTGATTAGCATATCAACTGCCGCACTTTTAATGAATAATACTTACAGGAATTTCTATAATTCAATAAAAGGGTGGGTGTGGCTTTATAGTATTGGTTGTGCTCTTGTGGTTTTCTTTTTTTTCCGATTTTTTAAAAAGGAATTTCAATTACGTGCAGGTATTAGAAGAGATTGAATATAACCAGGGAAATAATTATAAATCCCATTTTCTTTTGGTTTGTGACTTGTTTAACGACGGCTTTTCACTAAATGCCGGTAAAAGCCTATATATTATAAATAATTTATGGAAAAGTAGCTGAATCAACTCTTATGATCTGAAAGGTCTAAAAATGATCTTGCAAAGGCGTTTTAATCGATCCTCTCGTAAATCTTAACTCCCCCACATGGAACTCGTCATTCAATCACTTTCAAAAACTTATCCCAACGGTGTACAGGCACTAAAAAACGTTTCACTCACACTATCCAATGGGATGTTCGGTCTACTGGGACCAAACGGCGCCGGGAAGTCGTCGTTGATGCGTACGATCGCTACGCTCCAGGACGCTGATGAAGGAAGCATATTTCTGGATCAAATTGATGTATTGAAGGAAAAGACCCAGGTGCGGCAGCTGTTAGGGTACCTGCCTCAGGAGTTCGGCGTTTACCCACGTATATCTGCAGAACAAATGCTCGATCATATTGCCCGGCTTAAAGGAGTCGGCAACCGCACAGAACGTAAGGAGTTGGTAGACGCTTTACTGGACAACGTAAACCTGACAAAGTACAAAAAGAAAAAATTGGGCACTTATTCGGGAGGAATGAAACAAAGATTTGGAATAGCCCAGGCGCTTGTTGGCCATCCAAAACTCATCATCGTGGATGAACCAACTGCCGGACTGGATCCTGCTGAACGAAACCGGTTTTATAATCTGCTAAGTCATATGGGTGAAAATACCATCGTGATTTTGTCAACGCACATTGTGGAAGATGTGAGCACACTTTGTTCCCAGTTTGCCATTATACATGAGGGTGAGGTGCTTTATAATGGCACACCGGATATGGCCGTATCTGACCTCAATGGAAAGATATACAGCCGTCTCATCCCCAATCATGAAGTTCAATTGTACAGAGTGAAATTTGACGTCATTTCAACACAATTAAAAGCAGGTAGTCTGCAGGTCAGGATATTCAGCGAATCCGATCCGGGCGATGGATTTGTACCTGCAGTTCCCAGCCTGGAAGATGTGTATTTCAAAAATGTTGGCATAAAAGCAGATATCAGTATAGCCTAATGAAAATGAATCCGGATAATAATAAGGAAGAAGAAAAATATTCACGCAAAATACCCCGCGATGGTATGTTTTGGGAAATTTTTTTATTCGAAATAAAATACAGGCTGAAGCGGCTGGACAGCTATTTATATTTTATCGGCTTTTTTCTCTTTGCATTCTTCTCCTTTTCATTTGGGAATGTTCCTACCCCCTTTTCAAGTCACGTAAATTCCCCGATCACCGTGACTCTTTTCTTTTCGATTGTAAGTCTTTTTATGATGGTGGTTACGGCTTCCGTCATGGGATCACCGGTTTACCGTGATATTGAACATGCGACTCATGAATATTATCTAAGTTACCCGATAACGAAAAATGGCTATTTCTGGGGACGGTTTCTGGGATCATTCCTCTTTGTCGTACTGATCGCGTCGTCACTGATTTGGGGTTCCTGGTTGGGTGCATTTCTTGGTCCGAAATTCGGCTGGCTGCCGGCAAACCGGGTCGGTCCATTTCACGCGATCACTTACCTGCAGCCATTTTTCATTTTTTTACTCCCCAATTTGTTACTAACCTCTTCTATTTTCTTTGGACTTGTTGCCTACACGAGAAATTTAAAAGTCATTTATTCCGGAGGTGTTATACTATATCTGGCCTACATGATGTCCTTATTTATTTTCAACAACATCGAAAATAAAAATCTCATTTATTACCTGGACGCCTTTGGATTTAATGCATTAAGGTTGGTGGTGCAGGGCTCTTCGCCTAATCAGATAAATAACCTGATCGTATCCTGGACCGGGAAAATGTTAATCAACAGGACATTGTGGAGTTCCGTTGGACTAATTATTTTATTTATTACATATTGGCGCTTTAATTTTATTCGCTTCTTTGGGCATCGGTATGGTAAAAAACAAAAAACCAGGCCGATTTACCGGTTACAGCATCCATAAAAAAGATTCCGGTCGTATCGAGTCATTTCACAGGCAGTTATACCAGGAATATTTTATTTACCCTTTTCAGAATTGAGTTACTGAATATATTCCGCGATTTTTATTTCCGTCTGATCATGACGGTTGGCATTTTTTTTCTGGGATTTATTTTCTGGCTGGGATTTGGAAGATGGTATAGGGTAAGCGACTTTCCCCGCACTGTTATGTACATGGATATCTATATCCATAATTTTTTATTTTTTGCCTTCTTAATCCTTGTTTTTTATACCGGTGAAACGATTCATCGTGAAAAAGCGACGAAGTTTTCTCTGATCAATGACTCCCTTCCACCTAAAGACTGGGTCCTATACACAGCTAAGTTTTTAGCGCTTTCTGTCGTCGCTCTTTTTTTGGCAACGATCCCCGTTTTTACAGGCTTAGTTATTCAGATCGCTAAAGGGTATCATGATTTTAATTTCTCCATGTACTTCGCCGAATGTTACCTGGTTACCTTGCCCGCTTTTATAGAAATGATTTGCTTTTCCTTTTGTGTTCATGTAGTCGTCAATAATAAGTTTGCTGCCCATGCAATCGTCATTTCTGTATTTGTTATTATGCTTGCCGCATATATTACAGGTAACTGGAACTATTTCCTATGGATGTATTCGTACACACCGGGCTACGACCTCAGTGATATGGATGGCATTGGACCTTCAGTTAAACCACTGATATGGTTTAATCTGTATTGGCTTTCGGGAGGCGGGCTGTTAATGATTCTTGCCGCGGTCTTCTATTACAGGGGCGTAATGTCTTCTTTTCGGGAAAGGGTCAGACTCGCCTTACTTAGATTTAACCGCAAAACCCGGGTAGTGTGCATCCTGTTGATGATTGCTTTTCTGACAACCGGTTTCTACAACTATATTAACGTTAGTTATTTGAACACTTTTCTTACTCCGACAGAGAAAGACCTGAGAGCCATTGCCTTTGAAAAAACATTAAAGAAACATGAACATGACCCGCTGCCTGCTGTTGTAGGCTTAAAAATGTTTGTTGACATTTTTCCGGAAGAAAGAAGAGCGGTAACGAAAGCACTGGCCACACTGGTAAATAAAACAGACCAGCCCATCCAAACCCTGCTTCTGGATGGAGATAAACTGGCAGGTTACTCAATTCAATGCAAGGGAAAGGATATGTCTTTTACCCATGCATTGATTTACCCAAGAGCAAAATTGAGTTTATTTAGCCCTGCTCATGATACTTCCATGTATCGTATGTACCGCTTCACCGATCCTCTTATGCCGGGTGATACTGCTGTTCTCAACCTGAACTCTACATCGGGATATACCAGTTTTGCCAACGACGAGATCATTACAGGTCTTTTACACAACGGCAGTCTGTTTAATGGCGGACTACCTGACATCGGTTATGATGAAGATGAAGAATTAGGTGTAAGAAAGACGAGCAGATTATGGCATGCCCGAAAAAGATCCTGAGTTCCCTGTCGAGGGATAATCCGGAAAGTATAAATCAAACGATTGATCACAACCAGGGACTGACGGTCTTTGAGGCCACCATAAGCAGTTCCGGGAATCAGTTTGTAATCGCTCCCGGCCATCTGCAAAGACAATGGACGAGTAAGGATAGAAATTATTTCCACTATATATTAAAAAGTCCGGGAGCCTATAACGGATTTCCGATCCTGTCAGCCCGATATACTGTCCTGAGTGATCGTGTAAAATTGTCTGACGGCAAAAATGTGAATATCGACATATGCTATTTTTATAACGCACAGCGCCAACCTGAACCGGTTTATGTCGATGGCTAAAGACGGATTGGTCTATTTTTCCAAATCCTTCGGCGCTTATCCATTTGACAAATTCAGTATTGTGGAGACGCCGCCTTACATACTTAGGGAAAGTTTCCCAGGTATTATTGCTTCCGGTGAAGAATACCAATGGAATGCCCGGTTTGAAAGTCCGGATCAGTTTGATTACTGTTACTATTTCAGTTCATTTCTTCTGGCGCAACAATGGTGGAAACATGTCCTATCGCCAAATCATACGCTGGGTGCAAAAAATATATCAGATGGCGTGGCAAAATATTGTGCTTTAGTGTTGATGGAGAAAAAAATCGGCAGGGATTATATGAAAAAATATCTGCATGACGAATCAAACTACTACATGTGGCATCACCGGCTTACATTCCTGAACGAAAAACCGCTTGCCAGGTCGAACGATGGTTATATATCGGAAAATAAAATGGCCGTTTTTTTATATGGACTAAAAGATCTGATCGGTGAAGACAGTTTGAATAACGCTTTACAGAGATTCTACAAAGACTGGGGGTATCGTGATAAGGGACCGTTTGCCGGAAATGATGATTTGTTCCGGTATATCAAAAAAGTAGTGCCCGATTCTTTACAATATTATCTGTCAGACGGACTAAATCACATTACCGTATATGACAACAAGATTGTGGAGGCGAAAATAACACCACTTAAAAATTCCGGAGAATATTCAGTGCAGATAAAGGTAAGCGTGGCCAAATATTATTCTGACTCCGCTTATATTGAAACTCCGGCTCAAAAAATGAATGACTATATCGACATTGCCGTATTCGGAGTTGATCAAAAAGGGAAGGATGGTCGTTCACTTGCAAATCCGCTGTATTTCCATAAGCACAAATTCAGCGCGGGTGAACATGAAATCAACCTTATTGTAAAGGAGAAACCATTGAGTGTGGGAATTGATCCGTATGAAAAATTAATAGACAAGAATGACTATGATAATTTATTTTTTTTACCTGTAGATATAGTACCTTAATTTATGGATAAGCCAAAAAAGTGATGAAAAAGATAAACCTGAGAATCTTTATGATTGCGGCTACGGCAATCATAGTATTAAATTTTGCAAGTTTGTCTGGATTGGAATCGTATAATACCAATAATAAAACTCAATATTTGTTGGGTATGATGGGCAGTTTATGGACTGTATTGCGCTTTCCGGTTTTCACCTTTTTCTGGAAATTCATATATGGCCATTTCAATATTTTCTTGTTTGCAACAGGAATATTTATAAACAGTGCTTTTTACGCTATTATAATAGAGAGAATTTTATATTTACTTAGAAAGAAACCAAAAATCCCACTTGGCCAAAGTGGGATATAGTTGTCAGGTTTTAAAACCAGCTGTTGTTGACTACAACTGTAAATGGTGGATAACAAAAATACTTTTTAAATGCGTAACAAAAGTGGGAGAGTTGTGATGGGCCAGCATTTCTCACAATCTTTTACTGGCTTTCATCATTAAAATTATTCCCATTAAAAAATCAGGACAGGGAGTAATTTTCATTATAAAAACTGTTTCTTGTTTATTCCAAGTTTTTTCAATTTTGAATGAAGCGTAGTAGGATTGATGCCCATTAGTTCTGCGGCGCCGTCAGTCCGTCCTTTCAATCTTTATGAAGAAGAGAGAGGGTGGACTATTCAAAATTGGTTTTGAAATTCGGCTTTGCAGGGTTCTCCAGCCAGGACAGTTTATTTAAGCCGGATCAGGTTTATGAGGATCAGACTTAATTGAATCGAATGTGATCTAAGATTGTAGGCGCAGTTGCAGAATTATTAAGAATTGATAATATTAAGTGTTCAGGTTCTACTTTTTTACTCTTCAATGTTTTTGCTTCTGTAACTGCTCCATGGATTGTTTGTTCAGCACTAACGTTTAATGGCATTGAGTTTTGAGGACTCTTATCAGATTTAATAGTCAATTCAATTTTTTCCTGCATTTTATTTATATCAACTTTAAAACTTTTCAGTATACGAACTGCGGCATTGTCTCCATCGCGAAGCAAAGCAAGTAACAAGTGCTCTGTACCGATATAATCATTTCCCAGCCGTTCAGCTTCATCACGGCTAAATGAAATAATTTCTTTCATTTGATGAGAAAATTTGTAACTCATTGGATAGTTTTTGACTACTTAAAGTACGAAATTATTTGGCGGTAATCATTAATTCTTTTGTTGTGGGCTATCGTGCTTTATTGACCTGATAAATTTTGAATAACCAGGTGTTTAAATGTCATTCATGTTATTTATTAGATGGGTATTGGCGTTTGCTTCTAATAAAGGTTTATTGTTATGTTAAATGATGAATGACATAACGTTCATCAACACAAATCAAAAAAGTATTCGGTAAATTTCTTTATGAAAGATTTTTACCTTTTATTTCTGATTGCTGTTTTTTGTTTTCATACCGGGCGGTCTCTTGGACAACAGCCAGTTAAATATGGTTCTAACAATGGTAAATACGCGCTCATTTTTAATAAAAAAATTTACTATGAAGAATATGGAAATGGACCTCCATTGATATTACTTGAAGGTGGTATGAAAAGCATTAAAGACTTTTCGAAGTGTATTCCGGAATTAATGAAACACTTTAGAGTCATAGCACCTGATGATCCTGGTCAGGGAAGATCCGAAATGTTAGATACAATGACCTATGATTTGCTGGCGGAATACGTTTCAAAACTAATTGACATTTTAAAATTAGATAGTGCCTATGTTATTGGTTGGAGCGACGGGGGAATTGCGGCTTTAATTTTGTCTGTCAAAAGGCCGGATAAAATAAAAAAGGTTTTGGTATCCGGAGCTAATTATACGAAAAATGGATATGTTTCGAGTGACTCATCAAAAGAAGATACAATGCACCTTCTTGCACCGGAATTTCAATTTTCTCCTGAGGACCAAAAGTGGGCGGATGGATATTTTATTGCAAATAAAACTAACTGGAAAAAAATAATAAATGACAGGATCGTGATGTGGTATCAGAACTTCTTATTCCCTAAAGAATTATTTAGTGAAATGAAAATTCCAATTATGGTCGTCTCGGGCGACAGGGATATAATAAAACTGGAGCATACCATTGAAATGTATCGCTTAATTAAAAAAGGCCAGTTATGTATTTTGCCTAATACGTCACATGACGTTTTTAATGAAAAGCCTTACCTCATCGGTCAAATCGCAATTGATTTTTTTTCAAATTAGTTATTTAGATCTTAAACTATTAACCGCGGTTCGGAAGGCACCATAGACATACAATGATACATGCCTCTTAAACTAATAACGTTTATACTATTTGGCTTTTTTACCTTCTCCGCGATGGGCCAGATAAAATATGGAGTTACTGGTGGAGTAAATCGGTCCACTATAGTAACAACTGATATTACAAATTATTATATCACAGGATTCGATGTGGGTGTAACATCCGAGTTGAGCATAAGCGATCATTTTTACCTGTCCCCACAGCTTTTATACATGACACGGGGCCGGGCAATGTTCCGGATCAAGCATAATAAGGCTTCAATATCTGAGTTTGCCGGTGCTCGCAGGCTATAAAATAAATCATCATTTTGAAGTGTTAGCAGGTCCCACTTTTGGATATCTGTTATCTGTTTATCCTTCTATATTTAAAGGTCTGATCAGGAGCCCTGATTTTGGAATATGCGGAACAATAAGATATCGAATAAATTCGAGATCCGGAATCGATCTGTCGTACCTGTACAGTTTATATGGTGTCTATAAACATTATCATGTTGTCGATATGCAGACCTACATTCTTCCCGAAAAAGCCAATAATCAGTCTTTTCAGATTTCCTTCTTTTATTTATTTCATTAAATCGAGACTAACATATAGGTTTTCACTAAGCAAATGCCAGGTTACTAAGCCAGTTGTCTGGCGGGGTAAGAAATTTCATTGCCTCATTACATAATGGCTGACGTGTATAGAGATAAACAATATGAACAATAGCATACCTGCAGACGTAATAAAACTGTCCAATTTTTCACTATTAGTATACTTATTACTTAGGTCATATAATATGAGCCCGATTAATCCACCGAAAGAGTTTGTAATGACGTCCGTTATGTCTGATGCACCAATTGCAAAGACAAATTGTATTATTTCAACAGTGAGACTGAAGCACAATATAAAAGCCAGCTTAGATAAAAACCCCGGTTGTTTAAAATTGACATTCAACAGCAGGCCAAAAGGAATAAAGAATAAACAATTTAATATCATCTCTCCATAATTAACTGATCCAATTACTCTTGAAGGAGCTGCAAATGGAATCAGATTAAGGCTTCGGTGATGATGATGAAATACTGACGGGGTATCGAATTTCAATTTGAACAGAACTATCCATATCAGGATCAATATATATAAAGCCAGCAATCCCCGGGATAATATTTTTCTCATAATAACTTCAGCTGTGAGTTAATCCTTTCATTCGCTCGTCAGTCCGAATGGAAGGTGACAGATAATCATCAAATGTGCTTTTCCTTAGTCTGATCGTTGCAACAGAAGGACTTCCAATAATCAACTCTTTGAATGAAGTAAACAGATATTTTTTGTCCGGTCCTTCTTTGATTTCTCTCCAGGGAATAAATAAGGGCCTATGAAACAGACGGAAGAAAATAATGGGCCTCAGATATATTCCCACTTCATTGTATTTTAGGATAAGTGAATTATTATAGTTAGCGCCGTTAATTGAAGCAGAAATAAATCCCACGCTATGTCCTTTAAACGGAATGCTTGTCGAATAATTGGCAGCTAACGCAGCCCATCCTGCCCTCGAGATAATGAAACTGACGAGTACCCACAGGCCTGCGAAAAGAAAAGGGAAGTAGTACCCGAAATGATCTATCATAACACTTAAGAAAATTTAAATCTGTCGGATAACTTGCTAATCATCCCGGTGAATTATTAAATAGTAATTAAAAGTACGCATAATGCGAATTCCTTTTTTGAAGCTTCTGCTCCGTCTTCGTAATTTTAGGAGTCACATCATTACTTTTTCCGAATCAAAATCTTAACATTGAGAGGAACCGGATTTATAAAGGTATTTTCTTTCTGCTTCAGCTTTCTTTTAATGCCAAATGATAAATCAAATGCTCAATCTGCGGGCCCGCGAATCTGGCTGGCGTTTGTGCAAAGAATGGATGGTAAACAGGTTCCCTTTCAATTGATTCAGACGCAGGAAAATAACAGGGAGGCCTGGTATATCAGGAACGCAGCTGAACGCATACCGGTTACTGAATGGACAGAAAAAGGCGATTCGGTATTTTTCACGCTGCCCGCTTTTGAAGTGTCGTTCCGTGCCAGGAAGGAAGGGAAAGAAAAGCTGAGCGGTCAGTTTATAAAAGTGACTACAGGCAGCAGGCAGTATTGGCCTTTTACAGCGGATGCTAAAGATTCGCAACGCTTTATTTCAAACATGGGAAGCGCCAAAAAAAATATCACCGGAAAATGGGATGTAACGATTACCCGGCCCAACGGCACAACCCGCAAGGCCCTGGCCATTTTTTCTCAGGAGGGTAGCAGCCTGACCGGCACTTTTCTCACTCCTTCGGCGGATTATCGTTATCTCGATGGCATTGTTACCGGCGATTCATTAAAATTGTCAAGTTTTGACGGAGATAATATTCGCCTGTTTGAGGCGGAGATCACCAATGAAAATGCAATTTCCGGGGGATTTTTTTATAATGGATACACTGGTAAAGAAAGCTGGACAGCCGTTAAGACGGATAGTATCCCGCCGCCGGTTGCCATTGATCCTACACGAATGCGGGAAGGACAGACCAGACTTAATTTTCGTTTCCCCGATTTGCAGGGGAAATGGGTTTCTATAAACGATGAAAAATACAGGCGTAAGGTGGTGATTATTCAACTCATGGGCAGTTGGTGTGCAAACTGCCTCGACGAAACAAGATTCCTTATTGACTTTTATAAAGAAAACCATGAAAAAGGAGTTGAAATCATTGCATTGACCTATGAATACAGCACGGATACCACCCGGTCCAAAGCAAGTGTTGAAAAGTTTAAGAAATTACTCGGGGTACCTTATCCGATCCTGATGACAGGTGTCACGGCGGGTGATGATCAAAAAGCAGCTAAGACAATTCCTCAACTGACGGACATTCGCTCTTTTCCGACAACGCTTATTCTGGACCGTGAAGGACGGGTGAGGAAAATCGAGACAAGTTTTTATGGACCTGGGTCAGGCGAATATTATATTAAATACAAGAATGAATTTAACGAAACCCTGGATGAATTGATAAGGGAATGAAATGATCACTAAGTAATTCCATGTAGTCTTTTTTTAATGTACGCCCGCCAATATTCAATATGGAAAAACCTTTGTTACAGACAATATTCCGTATGGCATTTTTAAGTAGGTTATTTGTCATGACGGCGTATTGAGTCAGGTAGTAAACACATAACGGTATTAATTACTAATAAGAATTTGTACGTTTGTTTATTAACGGCAATATTTTTTGGTTTAACCTTGGGTTGTAGACATTATGCTGGGGTGTAGACAAAAACTATTTATTTAATACTGATTTTCGATATTTTATACCCCACATTCCCATGGCTTCAATGATACCGTTAAAACTCCTGCCTAATTCAGTAAGCTCATATTCCACCGTAATGGGCTTAGTATTACATACGGTTCGTTTTACAAGATGATTCATTTCAAGGTCTTTTAATTCACTGGACAATACCTTGGGAGAAATCTCATTAATATGATTTTTCAGTTCCATGAATCTCATCTTTTCTGTATAGAATAATGCGGCTACAATGGAATATTTCCATTTACCGTTCATGATATCCTGTACATCTTTAACACCAACAACAAATTTTAAACAATGCTCTGTCAGTTGACGATTTCTCTTCATTCGTTTACTTTTTTGTAATGATAGTTACCATTTGGTAATTAGTTACTAAAGGGTAATCAATATCAATTGGTAACTACTAAAGATATTACTTTGCTTATTATTCATCAATAAAAAATAAAGAAATGAAAATCGCAGTTATAGGAGCCACAGGATTTGTAGGCACCCACATTACGAATGAATTGGTTAGCAGAAACCATGAAGTTTTGGGCATTTCCAGGGAAGCAAAAGTATCGGATAAGAACAACCTGACTTTTATAAGGACAGACGTTTTAAATGTAAATGAATTAGCCAATACCATAAAAGACTATGATGTGGTGGTGAGTGCTTTTAATCCGGGATGGACGAATCCAAACATTTATGATGACTATATTAAAGGTGCTCAATCCATTCAAAAAGCAGTAAAACTTGCAGGCGTGAAACGATATATTGTGATTGGCGGGGCAGGAAGCCTGTTCGTAGCAGAAGGCGTTCAGGCAGTAGACACCCCTGATTTTCCTGCCGAAATAAAAGCAGGAGCCAGTGCTGCCAGGGACTATTTTAATATCATAAAAAAAGAAAAAGACCTGGATTGGACTGTTTTTAGTCCCGCCCTTGAAATGCATCCGGGAATTAAAATAGGCAGAACAGGAGCGTATCGTTTAGGAACCGATTATCCTGTTTTCAATGAAGAAGGAAGAAGCATTCTGTCAGGCGAAGATGTGGCGGTAGTCATTGCAGACGAAATTGAAGCTTCCAGGCATCATAAAAAACGATTTACGGCAGCGTATTAATAAGCAGACTACGTCGGATACTCTAAATTCTTTCATGCACTGCGGGTGTTATAAATTTGGCAAGCTTCGTTTTAAAGTCAGCGGCACAAAACACTACCACGATTTTTATTATTCACCTAAGTGTTTATACCTATTCTTTTTCTTCGGAATGTATTATTATGCAAATAAATCTAAGTTTTGGAGCTCCAAATAATAGATATTGCATAAAATTCAACGCGGGTTTCCAAAATTAGCAGCGACAGATAGGAATTCATCCTTTTATATACAGTTAACAGTACCATTTGAAACGGTTTAGTCTTGTTTATCCTGTATTGTTTTTTTTCTTTTCTGATTGTTCCATTCTCCAGGCACAAGTTATTCAAACCGTCGCTGGCAATGGAGTCCAGGGCTATTCTGGTAACGGAGGTCCGGCCATCATGGCTGCGAATCGGGGACCCTGGGGTACCGTAGTTGACAAGTTGGGAAACTTATATTTTGCAGATCCAAATAGCAATATAATTAATAAAGTAGATCCGCAGGGGATCATCACCCGATGGGCGGGTACTGGTGTGGCAGGATATTCCGGTGATGGCGGCCTGGCTAGTGCCGCACAATTACTAAGTCCCAGTTTCTTAATTGCCGACAAGTTGGGTACAATGTATTTTGTCGATAACGGAGCGACCCGGGTTCGAAAAATAGATACGTTCGGTATCATCACTACAGTTGCGGGCAATGGTCTTACTGGTTATAGTGGTGATGGAGGACCCGCGATTGCTGCAAGTTTTAATTTAATAATGGGTGTTACACCGGATAATCTGGGGAATCTGTACATATCGGATAATCAAAATCAGGTCATAAGAAAAGTCAGTACTTCCGGAATTATAACTACGATCGCGGGAACAGGTACGTCGGGATATAGCGGCGATAACGGATTGGCAACCCTGGCCCGGTTAGCCTCACCTACCCAGGTTGGTGTCGACGGTGCCGGGAATATTTATATTCCGGATCAAAATAACTGGAGGATAAGGAAAATTGACAATACCGGAATAATTACCACTATCGTAGGTGATGGAACAGCAGGTAATAGCGGCGACGGCGGTCCGGCTGCACTCGCCCGGATAGCGGCTGTTGATCAGGTTTATGTTGACGCCTCTGGACAAATTTTCCTGGTAGATAATGCAAATAGTGTTATCCGGAAAATTGACTGCTCCGGAATCATTACAACTTATGCCGGTACGGGAACTGCCGGATTTAGCGGGGATGGAGGAGCAGCCAGTACCGCCAAATTGCAATTTCCGGTGAGTCTGAGCACAGACTATACAGGAAATGTTTTTATAGCAGATGCATTAAACTACAGGGTTCGGAAAGTAACCATTGCACCGCTATCGTCAAATAGTGCACAACCTTCAAAGAATACAATGTGCTATGGCAGCAATGCTGTTTTTAACTGTAGTTTCATACCTGCAAATTCATACCAATGGCAGATATCAGATGGCGATCACTGGATCAGTCTGACAGATAATGCGCAGTATGCAGGCTCTTCGACAAGTATGCTTACGGTTTTCAAACCACCGGCAGAGTTTAACGGTAATGTTTACAGATGTGTGATCGCTGAATCCTGTAGTTTTTATATTTCAAATACGGATACACTTTTCGTTTCGGCAGGACTGGGATCTGTTACCATTTCTACTCCTGCAGATTCTATTTGCAAGGGCTCAACAGCTAAATTCTCAGTTATTGTTCAGAACACTCAGCCGGATCTGCTTTATGACTGGAAATTAAACGGCAACAGCACCGGGACAAATGCGCCGGTTTTTTCAACAAACTTACTTTTGAACAATGATAATGTCACTTGCACAGTGACAGATCCGTCTTCCTGTTCAGCGGCCATCACTGTTGAATCGAACATCATTCAAATGACGGTGACGGATTCCTTAACACCTACTATTACTATAACCACATCTGAAAATCCGGTTTGTTCCGGAACACCTGCTCACTTTTTGGTTAATGCGACAAATGAAGGCTTGAATCCTGTATATGAATGGAAGATAAACGGATCCGGAACGGATGTCAGTCTAACGGATTTCCAGTCCGGCACACTCGAAGACGGAGATGTGGTCAGCTGTTTGCTTATCTCCAGTCTGGTCTGCACAGCACCGATACAGTCGACAGGTATTACGATGATCGTTCATAAGTCACCGCAGGTGTATGCGGGTAATGATACGGTCATTGTTCCGGGCAAATCAGTACAACTGGATCCTGTGATTGCCGGAAATATAGTGTCGTATAATTGGTCGCCATCTGCAGGTCTTGATAACCCGAATGTACCGGACGCGCTTGCGAGTCCTCTGATATCTACTACGTACAATCTCACTGTGAAAGACAACAACGCATGTACCGCGTCTGATTCTATTAAAATATTAGTGTATTCTAAACTAAGGATGCCCAATGCTTTTTCGCCAGACGGGAATGGGGTGAACGATATATTCAGAATACCGCCGGCGATTCCGCTGACAATTAAAAGATTTTCCATTTATGACCGGTGGGGACAAAAAGTTTTCGAAACGGACGACGCCGGCAAAGGTTGGGATGGAAAATTCAAAAATATTTCGCAGGTAGTGGGAACCTATGTCTGGATAATAGAATATATCGATCCGATTACTCATCAGGCAAAGAAGGACTCGGGTACGGTTGTGCTTGTTCGTTAATCGGAGCGGGATGCGCCGTTATGTTTATTGGTGAATAACTCCTCTCCAAATCAGAAAAAGAATCAGCGATCCGGCGAGGATTCTGTAGTATCCGAATATTTTAAACCCGTGGCGCTGTAAATAAGTAATAAAAAACCGAATGGCGAGAAGCGCCACAATAAAGGCGACGACACTTCCGATGATAAGCATTTTCATGTTATCATGAATGAAGACTTCGGGATTCTGCCTGTGCACATCATAGAAACTTTTTGCTGATGCGGCCAGCATGGTCGGCACAGCCAGGAAAAAGGAAAATTCGGCGGCGGTCCGACGGTCAAGCTTTTGTTGTAATCCGCCGATGATCGTTGCGGCGCTGCGGCTAAGTCCTGGGAACAAAACGGAGAGCACCTGGTAACAGCCTATCAGGAATGCCTTTTTATATGTAACCGCGTCCTGTGAAAAGATATCGGGTTTGGTGAATACCTGATCGATGAATAATAATATGATTCCGCCCGCAATCATGATCATGGCAATGAATTCTATATTTCCCAGCATGGCATCAATGTGTTTCTTCAATAAAACACCGGCGATAATAGCAGGGATCAGCGCGATGATCAGTTTAAGATAGAATGCTTTTTTTTTGAAATCAAAAAACTGCTTATAATATAGAACCACTACCGCCAATATGGCTGCGAGTTGAATTACAATCTCATACAGATCAGTGAATGCGTTGGTGTGAACCCCGATCAGGGGATTGGCGAATTTCATGTGAGCCGTTGAAGAAACGGGTAGAAATTCTGTAAGTCCTTCAATAATTGCAATGATAACAGCTTGGAACAGAGTCATTATAAGTTCTTGGAACCGACGAGATTACGCACTACAAAGATGCGCCGGTTACAAAAATGGTTGGGTGGGTAAAAAAAGACTTATCGTTATTCGTGACTATTGGCATGGATTTTAAAGCCTGATAAAATAATAGCTTAAAAGTAGAAATAGTGGCATCAAAAATTATCCGGTCCCAGATGTTGTGCCTGCTCATAAATATTCCGCTGTTTATGGTAGTGGTGGCTACTTTGATGAGAGTCACCGTTAAATATTCGATCGACTGGACAGACGCTATGGTGGGTTTCTGGACCAGTGTGATTTTACTAACTTCTGTAACATTTATTATTAGTCTGGCACTCTTCAGGATCGCTAAAACCAAAATGATCATCACGGTAGTTGCAGAGAGTATTATACTTACTTGTATTTTGTTTTTTTTAAACAGCTATTATTTATCAGGTTTTCCATGAATCCCGCGTGCCGCACCAGAACTGCTACGGACTCGGCCGTTGCCCCGTGAGCAGGTAAAAGAAGGACATCTGAAAAGTCTGATTTACCGGATTGTATTTTGAAAGCGTTATGTACTGAATTCCATATTTAATTCGCCCAACCCTGCGGCTACAAGATAAAAAATAAGGAAGTTCACCAGGATGTAAGAAACCTGACGCAAAGTGGTATTTTCGGAAATAACATGAAGAACTACTTTTGATTTGCGTATTTTTAATTCCAGGATAAATATTGATCTATGGGCGTCGTTTATGCAGATATTGAATTAATAAATTCTACGGACTTAGTGATGGCTCGCCGAAACCTGATCGGTGACGACGAAATAAAACACATGCGCCTCAATGTATTAGTGGACAGCGGAGCTTATATGATGGCAATTAATGAAACAATACAATCGCAGCTTGAATTCCCATTTATTGAAAGAAGAAAGGTTCTTCTGGCCAGTGGTGAAGTGGCAGAGTATGATGTGGTAGGACCCATTGATGTTCGATTTGCAAACAGAAAGGCTGTTTGCAGCGCCTTCGTATTGCCTGGGGATTGCGAATGTTTATTAGGCGCTATACCAATGGAGGAAATGGATGTTTTGATACATCCCCAAAGACAGGAACTTGTCGTGAATCCGCAACATCCATATCATGCTGTTTTGAAAATGAAATAACCTCCTGAACAATATTTCAACAATTGAGTTTACCAATATATATCATTAATGCGGAAGACCGGGAGATCGCCCGAAAATTAACGCAACCGAAAAGAATCGTGTGAATGGTAATCCGAAAACGCTTAGGTTGAATTTTGGCTTTCAGGTGTATTTAGGAAAATATATCAGGACTATCTCAGCAACAACACAGTTCCATGCAATCTTTCGGACACACCATCAGTGTATTGAACTGAAATAAACCAGACATATCCGCCGGCCGTCGCATCTTCACCGTTTATTTTACCATCCCAGCCCTTGCTCATATCATTTGTTTCAAAAACACGTTGGCCCCAGCGGTTGTAAACAGCTAGTGAAAATGAATGAACCGCAAAAGGATACTTTACTTCGAAACGTTCGTTGATTCCATCGTGGTCGGGAGAAAAAGCGGCCGGCATATGAATATTGCAGACACCGCCTGATACATGAATATTTTTCGTTGCGTTGCCGCAACTGTTTTTAGCCTGTATGGAATAGTAACCCGTATCTTTTACAATATAGGTGCTGGTCGCTGATCCATCCTGCCAGATGATTTCATCTGCGTTTTGCACGGATGGTTCCAGCGTCATTTGTTTTCCATTGCACAATCGAACTTCATTGTCAATTTCGATTTGCGGTAAATGCTGATATGCGATTGAAATACTATCGTGTGCGATGCATCCATTGATATTAACCGTTACACCATAAACACCCGGCGCTTTTACGGTGAACTCCGGATTGGCAGATCCATCCTGCCAGGTATACACCGCACCGGCGTTAAATGCATTTAATAATTTCTCCGTGCCTTCGCACAGTGTAGTATCCCCGCCCAGATCAAGCGAAAGATGATTCGCTGAAACCTGCACCGTATCCCGGTATGTATTATTACAAAAGTCGGTAACGCTGATTCGATATTCTCCTGATGAACCGGCAGTCAAAACAGAATCCGTTGATCCGTCCTGCCACAGATAATCTTTAGAAAAAGCTCCGGCATGTAACACAATGGGAGCACCGCAAATCGTTGTATCCGGACCGAGACTTACTCCTGTTCCAGGATTTACATATAGCCACATGCTGTCTTTTGTGCAACAGTTCAATGAACCGGTCAGCATATATTTTCCACTTTTAAAAAACTGCAGTGAAACGGTACTGTCATCTTTTATATCCATCTGATAACCCTGCGCCGGTGAAAGTGTCCATTGCACTGCACTGGTACACCCGTCATTTCTTCGACCGCTAAACAAAACGGAACCGGAACTACATATGCCACTATCACCCATCAATTTTAATGAACTGCAGGGCTCTGCCGCCTGGCAGAGTATATGAAAGTCCAACGGATTATCGCTGACTGTGATGGACGATATTTCCAGGTTCGCGGAATAGTCCTGTATGGGTATTGAAACCGGTGTTCCGCTAAATACAATATCCGTTAACTGGATATCATTTCTTGGTACGGATGGACATCCTGGCAGTTCGCCATTCAAATCCGATTTGGAAAGAAAAAGATTTACGTCTGTGCCGACGGATCCCGTATTATCATAGGGCTGATATCCAGTAACAAACAAACCATTGCCATTTTGTTGAATATCGAATGGATAACTTAAATTATTGGGCTGTATTTTCGCCCAGGTTACAAAATCCTGATTACTGATCTGGAAAATAGTCAAATCATACATTCCTCCATAGGCTCCGTAAAAAGATCCATCGGCCTGGGGAACGATGGGCCAAAATCCTTCCCAGGAATCCAACGATTCTGTAATTCGTTTGGAAGCAGTAACCTGTAAATCTGCATTGAGTCGCAAATAACAGGAGGTTCCGGTGGATACATTATTAAAACTTGCCCATCCAAAAAGGATGTAACCATCGCCGGTTTTATATATTTTTCTTGATAGGCAATAACCGAGTGGTGTATCATAAATCACAGACCTGATCCAGGACCCATCATCCGCATTTAAAATCCCCAAAAAAGCCGAAGAGTTTCCGGTCGCACCGTCGATCCAAGCCCCACCCATGGTGATTTGATTTCCATCAATGACCATATTGGTGTTATCCGTGAAGTATTTTGCTCCCACGCCTCCCACAAACTTCGACCAGATCACTGTACTGGCGTCTTTATTTGTTCTTATAATCATGGCTCCGGGACTTACGTTATAGTTGGATTGAAAAAGCAATATTTTATCTCCATTTGGCATGATGGCCGCATCAAAAAAACGATAGAGATTCTGACCGGTTATCACAACACTTCTCAGCAGATTGCCGGACATATCTGTCCACATCAGCCTTTTCGAATCGCAGACGGTAAATAATGTGCCATCCACATCCTGTATCGTTTTAATCATGGGATCACCGCCAATCGGGGTATGGGTATCATATAATTTGCTCCATAAAGTGTCCCCGGTCGCAGAAATCCTGATGAGGCCCAGCTTCAACAGATTATAAGTAGTAGAAAAGATCAGACTGTTATCGGGAAGAAAATTGATTACCGGCGGACTGCTTTGCCCGGGGCGGTAAAAGTTATTCTGAAAATACTTTGCATTGCCGGATTGTGCCGTCGAAGCGGAGCAAATCAGGAGAGAGGCGGCCAGGAAAATCAACTGGCAGAAGTAGTTTGCAGAAGGTCTCAGAGCTTTGGGTTATGTTACAAAATACAACAAATGAACATCAAAAGCAATGAGTTACTTTTTGGCATTTTTAAATCATACAAATACAGTGCATGGGCTAAAACTCTTCATCTAAGTGTTTTCTCTTAGAGTATTTGATGTCAAATTCTTTTTCTCCCATATATTTCTTTTGCAAGGAAAATTAAGTATTTTTCAAGGTAATAACCTCCGCCTCAGGCACCCAAATTCTGTTATGAAATTAATCCCTGCCCTGTGCATCATTCTGCTGATGCTTTCTATTTCCTGTAAGAAGTCTAACGACCAGCCGAATACGCCACCATCTGTTACCGATACCACAAAACCTGTTGTTGTTAAAGTGGATACGTCGACGCTGTTGAAATCTATGCTGGATTATTTTTATGATGTAAGCGGGACAATTATTACTGATTCTTCATTGGTAGAGTGGAAGTATGATGATCAGAGAAGGATTGTTCAGCAGAGTCTGAAAGTGGGCACCCATATCGATACAGTATTTTATACTTATTTAAGTGACCGTTATACGACGGATGACCATTCTTATAACAGCGGTTCATTAGAAGGAGATGTACATACTGTTTATTACCAGCATGTGCACAACCGCACGGATAGTGCGATCACAAATTCCGGAAACAGTACTTATTATTATTATAACCAGGCGGGCCAGGATAGTCTGATAAGACAGATCATTGGTACCACCAGCCTATATCCAACCCTGTTTACGATAAATTATTACTACACCGGTCAAAACCTGGATTCAACCATTCTTCGGCAAAATGGTATACGAAGCTCTGTTGCTTTTTATACAAACGAGAATGTGACGGGAACAAAAGTGTATAGTTTAGATGCAAACAATGTATTGATATCAGCCACCCAGATGGTATACACCAATATTTCATCAGGTGGATTATATATTTATTCAGGCGCTTCTGCATTGAAATCGGGAGGTACCTTTTTTAATGTTTCCACCGGTGTAACTGCTGTTGAAACGGACAGCTATCAGTTTGACGCGGCAAATCGGGTAACAGTTTGGACGATCAATGAAAATCAACCTTATTATCAAAAATATCTGGTTACCTGGTATTGACATCCGATCCTGAGTGATAAATAAAAATTTATACCTGTCATGATAAAAAAATTATGTGGATCTAAATATGGAAAGGGAAATTCGGCCCAAGGTCAATGCGAACTGAGTTTTATATTTCCAACACTTAATAATGTTTTCAATTCCCGCGTAAGGGATACCTGCTTAAATTCATCCGGATAGTTATTTCGCAAAGCGCTGGCGATGGGTACTGAAGAAAATTCTTCTGTGGTTATTAACCCGTTAAAAGTTTCGATAGAAGCGACTTCGCCAAGTCTTTTATGATTCTTATGATTGTGATTAAATGAAACTTCATCCCAAATCCACATGCTAATTAAAAGTGCCACTGCCATTCCTATCGCCAGCCCCAGGATATTTACTGCGCTGTAAAATTTATCCTTTACAAGTTTTCTGAAAGCAATTCTGAAATAGTTTTTTAGCATCGTATCTCCTTAATGAAATATGGTCCAAATTATAACTAATTTATTAGTTAATGGCCATTTTATGAGATGTTATGAATTATGTCTCGCTTCGATGAGACGGGGTTTTCTACTTGAAAAAAAAATTCAAGAGCCTTTGAGAGGTACACTGGCGTTGTATAGCGCTATCGGGGGAAGCGATTGCAATGGAGAAACCTGCGGTTAACGACTGAGTTGGGACTTGGTAAGCAAGGATCAGCTGCTCACAAGGCATTAATTCTGAAATATTTTCCAGATGACAAGGTTGCAAATGCAGCAGTGGCTCAAGATTGCTATCTCGAATGGTGTCTTGCCGCCGATTGTGACAAAGATTCCGGGCTATCTGGCTGTTTTGTATGGAGCGTGTTGAGTGGGGTGAGCGAGAACATTTTTTTTCAATAAATCTTTACGAGGCTCCGAAATGTTCTCAAATTAAATCCCCAGGTTTGTAATAGTAAGATAAAAAACCTGCCTGCGGACAGCAAACAGGAGATAACTATAATCCAGACGATATTAAGACGGATTTAATATGCCGAACCAGTGCGGAACGAGTGCGGAACCGGTGGGGAACCAGTGCGGAAGGGAAAACCTTAAAACAATAGAATTAAAAAACGATAACATGCCAGAATCCAGGAACAACTTCGTCGTAGATGGCCTTTCAGGCACATTTGCGGGAATAGGTACTTTTCATATTCGGGGTCGCAAAACTTTTTTAAGAAAGATTCGTGCCAAACCCTCTGTACCCGATTCAAAAGAACAGTTAGCAGTAAAAAAACGTTTTGCAGAATATATTCAGTATGCGAAAGCAGCAATAAAAGATCCGGATATCAAAGCGGCTTATGCCGCTGCAGCAAAGCCAGGCAGAACAGCTTTTAACAGGGCGGTCACGGATGCCAGCCATCCGCCAAAAATCGTGGAAATAGATACAGATAATTACCATGGCCGGCCCGGTGACAACCTGACAATAGATGCAACTGATGACTTCAAAGTGATAGCCGTTCAAATATGTATTCAGGATGCAAACGGCCATCTCATTGAACAAGGAGATGCCATCATGCAAATAAATACGGGTGACTGGTTGTATGCGGTCAGGGAAGCAAATGAACCGTTTGCTGGTTCAAGGATAACAGCGACGGCACTGGATCTTCCGGGAAATAAAACTTCGTTGACCGTGACCCTGCTTTAAAACAATTCCAATTTTGTTTATTCCAGGCAGATTGTGCTGAATTGGTAATCACGCCTCATGGTGGTATGTGTTTCGTAGGCCGTGTATTCAGCTTATCACAATAAACGGCTATATACAAATGGACTTTGCTGCAAGCTGAACCAGCGCCCTTATTTTCAGAAAATAAGGGTTTACTCTTAGGCGGAAACGAACCTGATAGGAATTGAACAGTCTTTATTGCAGTTTTTCAATTTTTGAGTTATAAACTGGTTGTTTAATTATGATTTTTCAAAAAAGAACCGTTCATTTGTATGTTTCATTTTCATCATTTAGCCCCCAAAACTTCCGTTATGAAAACTGCTTTTCCAGTTTGCGCTGCGCTGATCATTCTGTCTGTCTCCTGCAAAAAGACGAACGATCAGATGAATCCTCCTTCTCCTGTTACTATTGACACAACCAAACCTCCGGTCGTTAAAATTGATACCTCGACTCTTTTGAAGTCAAGCAGGACTTATTCAATAGTTGCCGGTGGAACCATCAGTGGGGACTCCTCACTCGAGCTGTGGTCCTATGATGATCAGAGAAGAATGACCATGGATAGTAGTTACTCTTATTCAGCTCAGCATTTATGGTTTGCAACCAATACGTATTTAAGCGACCGTTATTTAACGAAATTGATTGTTAGTGATAGTGGACACCTGACTGAGGTAGTAAATTCCATATATTATCAGCATCTGCAAAACCGTACCGATAGTATGACGCTCACCAGCACCGGATACGGACAACTGGCAGGACAAACCGGTAGTAATGTAAGTTATTACTACTACAACGCGGCTGGCCGGGACAGCCTGATAAAACAAACGCAAAACAGCAGCATCAGTGCGGGTCCAACCATTTCAATATTAAAATATTATTATACTGGTGCCAACCTGGATTCTACTATAAATCGTTATAATCAGAATGTGTTTGTCGAGGTTAAATATTATTCAAACGGGAATCGTACGATGGACGAATTATTCTCCAGTGGAATGCTCGTTGGACGATCTAATTATACTTTTTCCAATGTTCCAAGCGGAGGTCTGTACATCCTGAATTATAATTATAATGCCAATCTGGTATCAGGCATGACAGCTTCGACGCCGTCAAGTCCGGTCGAAACAGAAACATATACATATCAAACGGATTCTGTAAATCGTGTGGTAGCCATGATAAGTACCAGAAACGGCGTGGTTTATCAGAAACAGGTTTATACTTACTATTAATTAAAAAGAAAAAAGCCGGAATACGCGAGTCATCTTAACGTGCACAGGTTGATATTCGCTAAGTATCGTACTATAAAGTAGAAATGAAAATTTCGTCGGAAACTACAGCCATTCCAGCACATTTCTGCAACCCTTCCCGACGGGCAGGGATACTTTCCAGATCTTAATTGCATCGTCGGTATAGAATTCGATCCACCGGATGGATACGATAAAGAAACGGTGCACACGAATGAAACTGGTCTGAGGCAGCAGACTTTCGATTTCATGCGTACTCATTTTGGAAACAAACTCACCGTCGCTCGTGACAATCTTCACGTATTCCCGCTGTAAACCCGGATGGGTAAGATTGTCCATTCATCCAACGATGACTACGAATGAGATAGATTTCATTGTCCGGGCAGTGGAAGCAATCGTTTCCAAAAAAGAGAAATTCGAACTCAGTGTAACTGCTTAATTTCTTATAAGTTGTTCTTCTTTAGCTCACTCACGGCATGGTCAGCAGCTCTTGCGGTAAAAGCCATATAAGAAAGTGAAGGATTCTGACAGGCGGCAGATGTCATAAAAGATCCGTCGGTTACAAAAACATTCGGCGCATCCCAGACCTGGTTCCATTTATTCAGCACACTGGTTTTGGGATCCTTGCCCATACGTGCTGTTCCCATTTCATGGATGCCACGACCCAGGTATGGATTATCATCAGACGACTGAATATGTTTTACTCCCAATGCCTCCATCATTTCGATGGCATCATTGAGCATATCTTTACGCATTTTCTTTTCGTTCTCTTTTATTTCCGCATCAAAGGCCAGCACATTGAGTCCCCATTTATCTTTTCTCGTTTTATCCAGCGTCACTTTATTTTCATGATAGGGAAGTGTTTCACCGAAGCCACCGATTCCAAAAGTCCATGGTCCCGGTTCGCTGAGTTTCTCTTTTAAATCCGTACCAATCGAATATTCTGATCCGGCATTTTGATCCCAGCCCAGGCGACCGCCTCCACCCTGGTATCCAAAACCACGCAGATAATCGCGTTTGTCGCCAAAGAAATTCCTGTAGCGGGGAATATAAATTCCGTTGGCCCTGCGGCCATAATAATATTTATCCTCATACCCTTCCACAATACCTCCTGCAGAAACGTCCAGGTGATGGTCCATCACATTATGACCCAGCTCTCCGCTACTGCTGCCCAGTCCATCGGGCCAGATATCCGTTGCTGAGTTCATCAATATCCAGGCGCTGTTGAAAGTGGAGGCATTCAGGAAAATGATTTTTGCATAGTAGGTGTAGGTTTGATTGGTCTGTGCATCCAGCACTTCCACACCGGTAGCTCTTTTCTTATCCTTATCATATAAAACTTTGGTAACAATGCTCCAGGGACGAAGGGTAAGGTTCCCGGTTTTCATCGCTGCAGGAAGTGTAACCGATTGTGTGCTGAAATAACCGCCGAACGGACATCCAAACCAGCATTTATCGCGATACATACATTGTCTTCCGTCCATGGGCACCGTGGCATGACCGCAGCGGCCGATGATCATTTTTCTCGATGATTTATAATGATCTTTGAAACGGGCTGAAAGATCTTTCTCCACGCAATTCATTTCCATAGCCGGAAGAAAATGACTGTCGGGCAATTCCGGTAAATTCTCTACGGAGCCACTTACGCCTGCAATCTTTTCGACATAAGTGTACCAGGGTTCAATATCCTTATATCTTACCGGCCAGTCGACGGCGATGCCGTCTCTTGCATTTTCTTCAAAATACAAATCACTCAGCCGGTATGTTTGTCTGCCCCACAGTAAGGAGCGGCCTCCCACATGATAACCCCGGAACCAGTCAAACCGTTTTATTTCTGTGTAGGGGGAATCCTGATCGTTCGCCCACCAGGAAAGATTTCTTTCATTCAGCGGGTAATCCCTTTTCAGTACAGGATAATTTTTTATCATCTCCTGGGTACGACGACCCCGGTGCGGATAATCCCAGTCTTCCTTTGTTGCTTCGGTGTAATCTTTGATGTGGACGATGTCCATGCCGCGTTCCAGCATGATGGTTTTCAAACCTTTTTCAGTTAGCTCTTTAGCAGCCCATCCGCCACTGATGCCCGATCCCACCACAATCGCGTCGTAAATATTATTTGCCATATGACCTCCTCGTTCCCCGAAACGGGGTTTTTAATTAATATAATTCTCTCAATGGGAAATCTAAGGTAAGATGCAATTTTGAAATAATACATTCTCTTGCCTGGTATCAACAAGTATGGTAAAAAATGGCATGAGGCAACGTTTTACTAAAAAATACCGGTATTGCACTTATTATTCTCAAGCAATAGACGATCTTTAAAAAAACTAATTGACCCCCGCTGAAAAAAACAAACAGACGACAAAATATGATAAGAAAAATTTTAAGTATAATTATAGGTTATGGAATTTTTGTAGTGACATCGCTTGCTCTTTTTAAATTTGCAAAAAAAGACCCCCATCTCGACCCAACGACCACTTTCATAATATTGACAACTATTTATGGAGTAATTTTTTCATTTGTTGCAGGACTTGTTACGCAACTTATCGCCAGGACAGCAAACTTGAAAATAAGTTATTTACTTGCTTTTATTATTGCAGGTTTCGCGACATTTTCATTTTTTAAATCAGACGGCAATCATTGGACACAATTACTTGCTATTTTCATCTTTGCGCCAACGTCAATTTTGGGTGGACTATTTTATAACAAACGATACAAAAAATAATGCCAGACATCATCAAAAAAATTTAAGTTCAAAGACGTGGAGTTACACATACTATAAATCAGATGCAATATCGCGGGTCACCTTCAAGGATTTCCTGTTCAAGCTTAGGTGCCTCACCTGCCTTCCATAAATGTGTGCGATGCACCACACGGTAAGTCAAAGGCCCGCCATCAGGACGGTCACTGCGTTCAAGCGGCCGTGGTATACATACAAATTCAGTTGAAAGTTGATCGGAAGTGACAGTCACCAGGCCATAGCCGTGTCCACCAAAATCGACCAATGACAAATGCGGTGCCACGTCCGGATTGCGCACTGCACGGGCCTGTTCCATATCTCCGGTCTCTTTTAACTTTAGCGTCGAAAGCACACCATGCAAAGCGGTAACGTTCATCGAAGGGATCACCTTGCCATCGGGCTGATCGATCAGGTTCAGCACACGTTTCGGATTATCTTTCTTCATGGTTACTTCCAATACTTCGAACAGCGTCTGCTGCGATATGGATCCGACAATGAATTCTACGCCCAGTGGTTCGTATTTCTTCGGCGGCAGCGCCTTGGAGGCTAAGCCGGCATGAAACGCATGACGGTCGCCTCCAACAACACAAAAACCTGTGATTTTCTGATCGCGTATGAAATCAAATATGATGTCTTTATCACGAAGGAAGCGATTGTCTATTACCGCATACCCGACATCTTTAGGCCACTTACTTCCTAATTCGCCAGGTAAATTTTGATAATCGCTACGCACTTCCATGGTGCCAAAACCATGTCCCCATATTTTCCATCGCGCAGTAGAAGCTCCGAGCTGTTCTAAGAACCAGCGTCTTTGCTCGCTGCCAAGGTAAGTCTGGGCATGAACATTTTTTGTCGGATTCGGAATGTCCTTGCCGTTGAAACGAATGGTATCCGGTGGATTGTCATTATTATAATGACGACCATAATTCATAATTTCAAAAGGAATTTGCGGGTCGACCCGGGGATACTCCGGAACATCAAAATCATCAGTCGACATATCAGGAGAACGGAATGACCAATTATCGGTTAGCAACAAATCGACATTTTTGCCCCAACGCAGTACACGCTGGATTTTCAGGCTGTGGATCGCCAGCAGGTTATTAGGCTCTTCTGAAAGTCCTTCTTCGTTGAACTTCTCCATGGGTGTATCCACCACTACCGGAGCCTTGAAATGTTCAAGCTGAAGGGTTACCGGGTTGTTGAACCATGGCAGGGATGAACTCCCACCAGGCCTGGTTGGCGAAGACTTTCTGGTTTTGTGCAGGAGCGTTGTAGCCACCTCCTGCCACATACTGACTTTGGTATCCTGCCCAGGCAAATTCGTGATTATCCCAAATGCAGACAAATGGCCAACGGGCCCGGGCATCCTGCAAATCGGGATCCTCAAGATATGCACGGTAGAGTGTACGATAATCCTCCAGTGTAACGGGCAGATGAAAATTGCTAACCTTTCGGCCTTGCGGGAACTTATACAGATTTCTGATGCGGCGGCCACGGTTTCCGTTCGGATTATCTTCCGCATACCAGGTGACTTCGTAAATAAAATCGCCCAGGTGCAACACAAAATTAAGTTGTTGATCTTTGGAACGCGCCTCATCTTCAAAGATCATCTTCCGGTAAGCATTCAGGGCACCTTCGTTAGGGCATTGGCAACTTACAAAGGTGAAACGAACGGGTGCATCCGAATCGTCGCCGGGTGCAGTGATTGTACGACCGATCCGGCTGGCGAAACCATGCTCATCAACGAAACGGTACCAATACTCACGGTTGGCTTCGAGATCTGTAGTCAAAAAACGACATGTCCAATCTGAATCAGCACTGATATGCGCCGTACCGCCTGCCAGGATTTTTTTGAATTCAGGGGTCGTTGAAATTTCAACAACCAACTTTTTAGCTACACTGTCTTGTTACAGGCGGACGCCTCGTCCATAAGATTACACTGTTGGCTGTCGGGTCACCCGATGCTACACCCTGTGGAAAGAGATCACGGCGCTCAATGGCCAGTGTGGGAAGTTTGTTTGCCCAACCTTTTTTTGTCGCTATGGCGAAGCCAATGAAGAAGGAGGATTGCAGGAACTTACGGCGGTCAAATTTCATCTCACCAATATACCCTAACAAATAAAAAAGCCACGCAATTTTTAGTTGCATGGCTCTATCCTTTTATCAGTGGTATGGGGCGGGATTGAACCGCCGACACAAGGATTTTCAGTCCTTTGCTCTGCCAACTGAGCTACCGCACCATCAAATTTATTGAACGACGATTTTTCTTATCGTACCCGTACCATTGTCTACCTCATATATGTTTCCATTTGCGTCAATGGTCATTCCGAGTGGATAATCGAAACTTGCAAAACCACCAACTCCGTCGGTGGTCGCATGATTGCCATTTCCACCAATGGTTACTACATATCCATCTGATGTAATCATTCTTATAATATGAGAACTTTCATCGGTAATGTAAAAATTACCGGCGTGATCCATAACTATTCCAATAGGGTTGTAAAAGCTGGCTGATAAAGCGGGGCCATCCACAGAATTTTGAGTCCCGTTGCCGGCAATAGTTGTTACAACACCCGCTGGTGTAATCTTCCGGACATTGTTATTTGTCACATCAGCAACGTATATATTCCCATCCGTGCCTGCAAAGAGTCCCCAGGGCGATCTGAAACTTGCTGATGTACCGGTTCCATCCGCCGAGCCGGCGGCACCACTACCTGCCAGGGTAGATACCACGCCGGACGGTGTTATTTTTCTGATTACATCATTAAAATCGTCGTCGACATAAATATTATCGTTTGCATCTATAGCAAGACCAACCGGACTACGAAATCGGGCATTGGTTCCGGTACCGTTTATATTCCCCGGATTTCCATACATGTCACCTGCGAAATAACTGACGACACCTGCGGGTGTAATTTTTTTAATAGCATTCCAGCCTAGGTCGCTGACAAACAAATTGCCATGACTGTCCATAACGATACCAGCAGGCGCATTTCCCGGGAAAGCACTTGATCCTACAAATGTTGTAACCACCCCGCCCGTAGTCATTTTTCGAATCGCATTATTATACCAGTCAGATATGTAGTAATTCCCATTATTGTCTCCGACAATTCCCCATGGTCCCTTGAAACTTGCAGCCGATCCCGTACCGTCCGCATAGCCGTAAGTCCCGGACCCGGCGATCGTGGTTACTGTCAGTTTAATGATTCTGATATCAGATGAAGAAACAGCTGCCTGTCCTTTTACTGTAACAGTAATTTTTCCTGAAGATGCAGTAAGCGGTACTGTTACAATTAATTGTGTGTCGGAGGCGGATGTTACTGATGCATTAACGCCATTGATGGTAACTACATCGGAAGAGATGTCAGCGCTGAAGCTCGTTCCTTTTATTACTAACGGATAGCCAATACCGCTGATAGCGGGTATAAATTTTGTAATCGCCGGACCATTTAATGTAAATGAACCCGAAGCAGTAGCCGTTTGGCCATTTACAGTTACCGTAATGTTGCCACTGGATACACCAGCCGGAATTTTTATTGTAATCTGAGTTTTTGTTGCGCTGATGACAGTAGCCGCAACACCGTTTATTTTTACTATATCATTTGCTGCATCAGGACTAAAATTCGTCCCGGTGATTGTGATTGTTCCGCCTGTTGTGTCTGACAGAGGAGAAAAGCTGGTGATGGAAGGTGTAGCTGCGGGAGCCGGCGCTGGCGTTGAATCATCGCTTTTTTTACAACCTTCGACAATCAGCAACAGAGAAAAAATAAACAAAGACAATGACAGAAATAACGATTTCCTGAATCTCATGATCATTCAATTAGGTGGGGTTCAATAAATATAAAAAGAAGAAAGGGCAGGAGTTTCGTTCAGAGGATTGAAAAAACAAGATATATTGAATTCTCCGACTTTGCAAGTACTGAACACATGTTTTCATTCGGACTAAGGGTTTTCATGTATATACAGTGCAATGAAATATCGGGATATTTGTGAATCTTATACGGATTCTCTTTTTAAGTCTGATGCTTCTTCAAACAGAATACTTGTTTCGCAGAACAAATATTTTAATAAGGTAATCATGAATGGGGACACTGTATCGCGTATTGTTAAAACCGACGCGGCGGGAAATATCATGAGGAATATCGAATGTAAGTATTGAAAGACTTACTTTGACGGGATATCAGTACAGCTGCAAGCCGGATGCGTTGGCTGCTATTTATTCACACTTTATATGGCGCAAAGAAAGAAGAAAAATAATCCTGATCAAAGAACCCAAAGCTATCGGCAAAGACTGTTGATTGAGCTTGAGGCTAAGTATCCGCATTACAATTTTAAAAGCAATTTGTTGGGTGGGTTTTTTCTTCTTGGAATAATTTTGACAATTTGGGAAATATATATTTACGCAGTAACATTTATTTCAGTATACATCCCAATAACAATTTGGATTTTGTCAGGGATTTTAATGATGCCACTTTTAAAAAGGACAATTAATATTTATTGTTTCAATCCTTATACACCTGGGCAAATACCAATGTTTTTTCATTATCTATACAATATTGTTTCCTTTGGTGGGATTCTAATTTTCCTTTTGATGTGGACAAATCAAACTTTTAACGACAAATCAAAAACTATTGTTACTATCCCAATTGTTTCATACGGACATTTTGCAAACTCAAGGCGAAATTGCGGTGCACCATATGTCCATGTAATCTATAAGGAAATAGAAAAGGAGCTTGTATTTCCATGTGGGACAGAAATTGAGAAATATAGTAACGTTTATATCGAGATTACGAAAGGCCTGTTTGGTTTTGAAATAATCACGAATAAAACTTTAATTAAGGAGCAATGGTAAACAGCATGCAAATGCGATTTGCTTCTATGCCGGCTGAGTGAAAGCGAAGCATTTGTTATTAATAAAATGCCTTGTATATCCAAAAGATCGGGAGATTGACTGTTGAGCCGTTTGCGTTTATTAGCGTTACTGTTGGGCCCAGTAATCAACAACAGTGACTTTTTCCAATATTTCTGGTAACAATTGGGTAAATGCTTTATGGTCCGGGTTTACGATATAGTCATTTCGATCCTTTTCACTGGCAAATGTTACCAGGAAACAGTATGTCAGGCCCTGATTCAGATTTTCGGGACTGTTATTCACTCCCCATTCAAAACGTTTGATCGTTTTGATTTTTCCAGGCAAAGCCTTAAATGCCATTACTACCCGGTTGATGGCGGCCGAGTCAGCGCCGGCCTTCCAGCCAAACATTACGACATGCCGCAGTTCTTTTTTTTCCTGTTGAGCGTTCATGTGAAGAGAGGTGAGTAATACAATAGTCAGGCAAATAAAAATCTTGTTCATTGTGAAAATGGATAATCTGATGTAAGTTAAACGAATTTCCTCTGCATCTTAATTTCTTGCGTCAGCAAGATGTTGTAAATAATGGCAGTAAACCAAATGACCCTTGCGTCAGCGCGTTGCTATTTTAAATAGAATGGCTTGCGGGGAGTATTACGCATTCTTTCATCTATTCGTTCAGCCAGCCATTGAAAATACTCACACAGAAAAGGGTCAGGACGTTTCTCGCGCGAATCCTGAATCATTACTTTATATTTTTCCCATGCAATTGAAACCAATGAACCAATTGTTTTATCTACGAGGTCAATATTTATAAGCCGTTCAGCTACAAGAATGCCAAGCGATTCCATTTCCTGTGCAAACTGGGTAATAATAATCCCTTCGTGGGCAGGAAGTTTTTGCCAATCTTCGTGTGTAGGAGGTATATCGTGCGCAGTAACATAATTCATGAGTTCAGAAAATTCACGGGTATTGAAATTGCGCAACGCCTCGAGTGTAAGTCTTTCCTGACGATCGCGTGTTGCAGTCTTAACTTGTACAATGCCAAATACCAAAGCAATGATGGCCGATACGGCAAGCGCGATATTAGCGATAAGTGTGATTGTCTCGGAAGTCATATCCTTGTTGGATTTTAAAGAATTAAAAAATTTAGATTATCGAAGTTAGGTCATGGTTCATTCACCTTCCTATTCTGTAGCTCGTACCAATTTGAAAACTGGCGGCTTTTGTGCCGAAATTACCTTGCATGAAGCCGGTGAATTGATTTGCCGTAATATGGAAAGTGGTTGAAAAAAAAGTCACCGGGAATATGCTGTATGTATTCAGCCGGGTATAATTGCTGGTTGGATTCACCAGCATATTCAGGGCGAATTTAAATCCAAACTGCGTGTTGTGCCTGTTACGCCAAAGCGCATCGGTATAGATTCCGATGGCGCCGGTTACATGATGTTTAAAAATGATATTGGCGGCTGAGTCCGGAAGATTTTTTCTGAATGAATAATAGTCGCCAAATTCATTTTGCCAGGTTGTTTCGAAACCAAGATATCTCCACTCCGTTCTGCCTGAACTTTTTACTCCGTTAATGCCTCCGGATATTCCATAACTCCCGAAGGAATATTGATGGGCAGGAATATGATAAAAAGTGTCAATCGGCTGATCACCGCCTCCAATCAGACCAGCCTGGCCAGGTGTATAATGGGAATTGTAAAATCCGGTGAGCCAATACCCACCCAGTGTTATGTTGGCGCCATAAAAAGCCTGGAAATTTCCCAGATTATGGCTGCGATAGATTGACGCCTGACCAGCGTTAATCCAGTCCTTGCCTTTATCATTTGCTGTTGCGGTTGTATAAATAAGGCTTCCATATACGGCACTTTTCACTGAATCTGCCCTAAAGGGAATAGTATGGTATGGACTGGCCTGTGAATTCATCGGACTCAGATACATTCCCTGCCGGTGTTCGAGACAACTGCTAAATATTGTCAGAATAAAAAATGCAATAACCCGGTTAGGATTCATCTGAAATTTCTTAAGGTGTTTTCATTTCAGGTATTTTTTAACCCACGTTAATAGCCATAACGATTTTCAGTGCGAAAGAATTGTTTTTATGAATGGCTTGCGGGGAGTATTACGCATAAGCCGTTCAGCTACCGGGCGGGAGGAGGAGCCTTAATTATACTGACATTATCTATTGCGATCAATTCCCATCGCCCGTTTTCTTTCATCGTTACCCATGTGAATATTCCGTGTTTAGGTTCTCTGATGCTGCCATCCGGATTTACATCACCACTTAAGCCCCAGCCGATATGCAGGATTGCCAGATCAGGTTTTATATATTTAACTGCAACACTGTCCGTAGACCATAAACTGTTTTTAAAAGTAAACCCGTGCATATACGTGAGTAATCTGATCGTCGTTTCCCTTCCCTTCAACCAAATACCTGCTAAATTTACAAAATCCACGTCCTCCTTCATGAGTCTGCCCAAAGAGTCCATATTGTGGTTGTTCCAGTAAATTTGCCAATTCACCGGCAACATATGCAGGGCGGCCTGATCCGTCGGATCATACTGCTGGTTCTCCTGGCTAAAACCGGCGGATGAAACCGTTGAGAGAAGGATCAGCCAACAGATAAATCGCATATACAAGTCAGTAATCGAAGTTGCTGCACCGTTGACCAGTGCTATTTTTCCTTCCATTATTTTCATAATCAATTATTTGACATTATAAAGGTAAGGCTGCGGGAAGACCGGGACTTACATAGAATACAGATTTCCCAATCGCAGCTTCCTAACTTCAGTATGTCTCCAGAATTCACCGGTACCTTGTTAAACCAATAAAAATAAATGCCATGAAAAAGATCTTGTTCAGGATATCTGTTTTCACCGCTCACATATTGTTTTGCATATTGTGTAAAGCACAGTCTTCTGAAATTTATTCTTTCGAAAAATTGATCTCAGTCCCGGGAGACGGTGGTTATGATTATCTGTCAATAGACGATGCAAACAGACATCTGTTTGTTTCGCACGGTACATCAGTAAACGTCATTGACCTCAAAACAGAACAGGTTATCGGATCCATAGATAACATGAAAGGAGTGCATGGTATCGCCGTAGATAATGAGGTAAACAGGGGATTTATTACAGATGGCGGAGATAATTCGGTAGTCGTATTCGATCTTAAAACGTTTAAAACGATTAAAGTAATTCCTGTAACTCCTAAAGGGCCGGATGGAATTATGTTTGATCCGTTTACTAAAAGGATATTTGCTTTTTGCGGCCATGGGAGTGCTGCCTCGGTCATAGACGTAAATGAGATGAAAGAAATCGGAACCATTGACCTGGGAGGAGGTCCTGAATTCGCAGTACCGGATGGAAACGGTCTGATATATAATAACCTGGAAGACAAAAACAGTTTAAATGTAATTGATGCGAAAGCGATGAAGGTTATTCATAATTACCCACTGTCGCCCTGCGGTGGTCCAACAGGCCTTGCATTGGATAAACAGAATAAACGTGTATTTACCGGATGCCGTCAAAATAAGGGAATGAGTGTGGTTGATATTAGTACCGGGAAAGTGATCACCACTTTGCCTATCGGAGGCGGAGTAGATGCAGTTGTTTATGATCCTTCGACAAAATTAATATTTTGTTCGAACGGAGACAGCACGACCACGATCATAAGACAAAATTCAGCAGATAGCTATGATGTAGTTCAAACTTTATATACCCGGGTGCGTGCAAAAACAATGGCGCTGGATAAAATGACACGCAAAATATATCTGAGCGCTCCCAAATTTGAACCGGGAACCAGAAATATCATCCCCGGAACGTTTGCTGTTCTTGTATATAAGATGAATTAGGTTTTCCGGTTCAGATGGCTTCGTTATGTTAACAAGATGTTTATGTTTTTTTAGCAATAGCAGGCACTGTATTTGAACGTTATAATCTATAATGATCACTTATGCAGGGGGAACCTTTCTCTTTCACTTATTGCGAACAACAGTATGAGGCAATTGCGGAATGCAAGCCCAACGACAATGGTTTCAGAAGGTACAGGCTTGCCTTTCCTAATATTCAAAGTATTGTGGAGGGATCTGTCCATGTGGCTGAAACTCCGCAGGGGGAATGGCTAATCGAAAGGTTTATGACCGTTCATCCGGTACCTGAAGAATTCCTTCATGGCGTCTGCCAGGGATTTGTTGAATTCATTGACAACCAGAAACGCCTGACAGGCAGAAATTTTCAATGTTCTTTTAAAATGCAGGGAGATAAATGATAAACTCACTGCCTTCCCCTTCTTTTGTCGCGACTTTTATGTCACCGCCATGTGCTTTGATAGTATCATATGCTAAACTCAAACCCAGGCCGGTTCCGCTGCCTGTCGGTTTGGTAGTGAAGAAAGGCTGAAAGATTTTGTCGACTATATTTTTGGGAATACCATTGCCATTGTCACTGATAGTAATGAACACCTGATTTCCCGATTGGCTGGTTGCAATTTTTATCGCGGGTTGGTAGTCTGCATCTTTCACCTTTCGCTTCTCATTCACTGCATAAAAAGCATTATTGATCAGATTCAACAACACTCTTCCGATATCCTGGGGAACAATATTTATTTTTTCAATGTTTTTATCAAAATCGGTTTCAAATTTGCATTGAAAAATTTTTCTTTGGCGCGGTATCCGTGATAAGCCAGGCGGAGATATTCATCGGCAAGCTCATTAATATCTGTCAGTTCCTTTCTGTCCGGAGCTGGAACGTGAATGTTGCAGCATGCCTTTCACGATCCCGTCGGCGCGTTTACCATGATTGTTTATTTTCTCCAGATTTTGTCTGATGTTATCCAATATTTCGTTCTCCAGCATCTCGTCCCGTTCCGTTTTTGGTTTTGCACGTTCTGCATTCAGCTCTTCTATTAATTCATTATTTACTTCTGAAAAATTGTTTACGAAGTTGAGCGGGTTTTGTATTTCGTGTGCAATGCCTGCCGTGAGTTCACCAAGCGAAGCCATTTTCTCGGATTGCACCAGTTGTTTTTGTGTTGCCCTTAATTCATTCAGTGCGCTGTCTGCCAGTTTTTTTGCCGCTTCCAGTTTATTAAAGTCTTCATATCGTGCGTAGGCTGTTGAAAATGCATCTGCAAAGGACTGTAGCGTGTTTATTTCTTCATTATTCAAATCGCTGATATTACCAACATACAACATCCCCTGATAAAAGGGAATGAAATGCAGGTAAATGCCTTCGGCAGGTATACTGCTTAGATATTCTTCACGTGAATGAACAGCGCCTTGTTGTAAAAGCATGTCGGCAAGGCTGGAAAAGTCTTTCACGTGCCAATGATTTACATAAATTTTTTTCTGACGCCAATGGTGCACAATGTCAGAAAAATTGCCGGGTGTATCATACGACAGGTGGAAAGCTGCCACGGCTTGTCCGTTAGGTGTTGAAAGAAATGTATGGATTTGTTGCTGCTCATCATCCATAATAAAAACACCACATCGTATAAATGGAATACCCAGTATGGTTAATTCATTCCAGATGAGTGGTGTGATACGGTCAAGATCGCCGACCGTGCGCATAGAAGCGATGTCCCCGCGAATACGGTCAATGGAAGCTCTTTTGATGGCTTCTTTTGCACTTGCTTCCGATTTTAGCAAGTCAAGAAACCGGGTATATGTTTGCTGAAATACCTTTCCAAAACGTATGAGTATTTTATTCTCCTCATCTGAATATGGAATTCCCGAAAAGTTTTCGATATAAAGCGCTACACTGTCTGACAATGCCGTGGAAACGGCCAGACCTGGACAACCGAAGTAAAAACTTTTTGCTTCCTCAGATAATCCGGGAACAAACGATAAAAGTTTCTCATAAAATTTATTTTTCTCTTCAAAATTTAAATGGGTTGCAAAGAAGTTTGCTCCCTTTTCTTTTGCTTCATTAAAAGCAAGTCCCCATTCGGATTCGAAATAAGGCGTTGATATTTTTGCGGGAATATCCAGCTGGTCAGCAATCCAGAAATGCCAGTCACCCAATGGTGTATAGTCTACCACGAACCCGGCGTGATCAATACGGATATTTAAATGAACGAACTGATCGTAAATCACTTTGATGACATCTTTCAGCTCTTCGCTTTTTCGCATGCCGATACTGCGGCTTCTCACTCTTTCCAGAGCTGCTTCTATCTGCGCTTCACGTGCCTGGGCTTCTGCTTTTTGCAAATCAAGGAAGCGGGTATAGGTCATGTCAAATTCGGCCGCAAATCTTTCCAGCAGCAAAACGGATTCACCTGGCCTGGGTTCAGGCGTGGAAAATGAAATATGTCCTTTTGAAAAAAAGGCAAATGTAATAACGCGGCGACCGGAAGTATCCTGCGGACTCACCATTGTACCGGTCATATTATTTCTGTAAGTAAGCCAGGCCTCCAGTTCAGCACCCTGAAGATCCACGACAATGGATTTTCTTTTTTCCTTCCACGCCGTGTAGGATTTATTGATTAGTGCGGGCTCATCAAAACTGGCTTTGAACATACCCTCGATTTGACCACCGCCGCCTGTCCAGTCGGTCACACTGAATTCAATTACCCTTTCTGTTTCATTCATGATCCCGATGGTACTCTGTATCGGATTTTCTCCCAGCACCTTTAATTGCTGAAAAATTGTATAGGCTGCTTCGGAAAGCTCGGCGCTATTCTGCATCGCCATGGTTCTGACCCGAACGCGCTCCAATGCCGCTTCTATTTGCGCTTCTCTTGTCTGCGCTTCTGCTTTTTGCAAATCAAGAAAGCGGGTATATGTTTGTTGAAATACTTTGGTAAACCGGAGCATGATTTCGATCTCTCTTTCATTCAAACGGTTTCCTCCAACGATCATCAGGTAGCCCTCATTGAAATTGAAGTTCTGAAGGGATAATCTTTTTGGTGAAAGAGCAATCAGTTGTTCCGCCGTTATCCAGTTTGAGTTCATACCGTTCTTTTGCAGACCATTCTCAGCTACAAATGTCTGGTGTGCGATCGTTTCCTCTTCATCCATCTCAATGATGCTCATCGGTTCCTTATTTTTCCAGCTTTCAAGAACCTTACGCATTTCTTTGGTTTCGGTATGTACAAGTCCCAGTGGTTCATGAATCTTACCGGTTGCCGGGTTCGGAGCATAGGTCCAGCCAATTTTTTCATCTTTGTCTATCACAACATAACCGCTGGAGAGACTTTCGATACCGAGCTTGCGCAATTCATGCCATAGCAATTCACCTGCCTGTATCAATTCATCGCTTTTGAGCATCGCCAGAGAACCTGCACGTACTTTTTCCAGCGATGCCTGGATGAGTGCTTCCCTTGCCTGCGCTTCAGCATTTTCAATATCAAAATATCTTCGATAAGCCAGTTCAAATACATGCACGAAACGATAAAATAATCTCTGTTCATCTTTTGTCAGCGGATGATAGGTGGAAATACCCAGTGCAACGGGACCGAGTGAAAACCAGTAATAGTTGAGCGAAGAAGCGGTTTCCAGAAATTTGTCTATGAATACATTTGTCGTTTTCTGAAAATTCAGCCATTCTTTAACTTTTTTCCCCCTGATATGACTGAAAAAAGATTCGCCTTTGCCCTTTAGCATTTTTTTGGCGAAGTCCCTATCAAGTTTACTAATACCGTAGCTTGTCTCAGTTATTAAAGTTTTCCTATGCTTTGTATAATATTCATAGTTCACATAGTTGCCCTTCTCCTTGTAAAAAATCGCGGTTTGCACATTCCGGATTTCTTTTACACCGAATAATTTCAACTGATTGGAAATGGCCTTGCATATCGTGAGCATGTCATCACGTTGTTTCATCGCCATGGCCATGATGCGCACTTTTTCGAGTGATGATTCTATTTTAAGTTCACGTTCTTTTTGGAGCAGCTCTTTTGTAAGCCTTGCATTTGTTTTTTCGAGCTGAATGAATTTCTTTTTAGACATAACGGTTTTAGTGAACAGGAATGATTATGCGAACAATAAGAGGGCGCTATGTTTTCTTTAGGGGGAAGGAACGAGCAATAAGTTAGGATAATTTTGACTAACTATATTTGGCGACATAATAATCATAACTGCTGTGATGTCCTGAAAGCTTTTGTTCTATTTTTCAAGGCTAAGAACTTTCTCTTTGTCTACTCTGTCTTCGGTGTAATCATTGCGACAAAATCAAGCCTTCATTAAAAACCGCAGAAAACACAAAAAGCAGAAATTATTCTTGCATTTTTTACCAAAGGTCCCGCGTCTGCCCATGAGATTTGCGAATTTCATCAATAGTTTACCGGTTTCTTACCACAATGGGGTGTTTCTGCACCTGGGGCAGCCCGATACGCAATTAGTCATTGGGACAGCAATAAAAAGCATAGTAGCTTCAAGGATCAAATCCCCCACTAAATTTTATAACCGTAAAATTCATTGTATGTATTTCAAATCATTGAATGGCAAATCGCTGTCAGCTGTCATGCTGTGTTTCGTGTTCGTACTCAGTTCCTGTAAAAAGGATTTTCCGCCCATTTTTAAAGGTGGTCATTCAGGTAACCCTGTTGTATTGGTAGCAGGCTATGAATCGAATGGCACTAACAATGTGGCGAAATATTGGATCGACGGGCAGGAAATTAAATTATCTGACGGAACCCATGATGCGACGGCGAATTCGATTGTTGTATCTGATAATGATGTGTATGTTGCCGGTACGAATAGCGGGGCTGTTTACTGGAAAAATAACAGAGAAATAAGGCTTTCTGGCAATAACGCATCGTCCATCTTTGTATCAGGCAATGATGTGTATGTCGGAGGGTCTGATAGTACTCATGCGGTGTACTGGAAAAATGGTAAAAAAATAATCCTGGAAAAGTCGAACCTCAGCGTAAATTATAACAGCTTCGCTGTCTATTCCATCTTCGTATCGGGCAATGATGTATATGCTGCGGGTTTTGATGATCAAAATGCAGTGTATTGGAAAAATGGATCAGAATTTTTTTTAACTACATATACTCCGGAATTTGAGGGAACCGCACATGCGAATTCGATTTATGTATCAGGCAGTGACGTATTTGTAGTGGGGTATGTTAATTCTTCGGGTAGTGTATTCCCACTGGTATTGTATTGGAAAAATGGAGTCCTTGTTCCATTAAGTCAAGCTGATCACCTTGGTCAGGCGAACTCAGTCTTTGTTGCCGGCAGTGATGTCTATATAGCCGGAATGCATGAGACAACTCCACATTATATCGCGACTGCAGCATACTGGAAAAATGGTAGTTCAACTTTACTTCCACTAACTGAAATGAATTCCTCTGCAAATTCCATTTTTGTTTCAGGCAGTCATGTATATATGGCCGGGTATGAGTTTGTCGCTTATCAGGAATCCTATGCAGTGTATTGGAAGGATGAAGTGGAGACAAAACTCACGGATGGCACACATGTTGCCATTGCGACTTCGATTTTTATTAAGTAAGTTGTCATAAGTACTAGAATATTCTCAAAGTATATGCCTGCAGCATGTTCTTTCCGGGCAATATACCAGTTATCGTAAATTGCCTTTTGGGAATAAACCACGACATGTATTGCCGCAGAGCCTTATCCCCATCCAGGCCTAACCGTATCATTATTTATACCCGATCGGCCATAAAAGGGCACCATTTTATGGTTCTTTTTTAGCTACTTTCTGAAATCAGCATTTACCCCGTCATCGTCCCGGGTAATTGAAAAGTGAAATCAGGTGTTGACAATTTTTAAAATGGTATTCCAGTTGCGATTAGTAATTTTTTTACCGAACTCTTTTTCAAGAAAGCTTATAATGCGATATGGACGCCTGTTCGGCAGTAAATTCACTACGGAATAGACTTCATTTCCGGCAATTCGCATGATTGTAAAATCATTCTCTGGTGATTGATAAGGAATTTTAAGTCTAATTATTGGTTTTTCCGTAAGAAAGGTCAGAAATAATTTTGTTTTTGGAGTGATTCTTATTTGGCTAAAAGGGTTTGAGTTTACTAAAGAATGCAGCTCATCTAATGTGCGAAGCGCCACATTTACTTTGTAACCCAGTTTCTTTTCCAATTGTCTTTCTGTTTTTATAATGATGGAGTCTGTTTCGGATATGGATGTTTCAAAAACAATATTACCGCTTGCCAGAACTGTCTTTACATTTTTAAAACCTGCTGCCTCAAAGATTCTTTTCACTTCGTTCATCTTCACGGTCTTGCTTCCAATATTGTTGATCCCCCGCAGAAAGGCTACATAAGACACAGCAGTATTTTCCCGGGTCTTTTCTATTTTGCTCATCATTTATTACAGCTGTTGGCAGCAGTTAATAGCCATGTGAAAGAAACCAATCCATCTTTTCATCATCATTTAAAATTTCATTGGCACTTGTTCAGATGCAATACTTCGGGTCACCTTCGAGGATTTCCTGTTCAAGCCTGGGTGCCTCACCTGCCTTCCACAAGTGGGTGCGATGCACAACACGGCACGTGCCTGTTCCATATCCCCGCATTTCGCGCCATTTTTCTTTATTGAGCAGAAGAGAATGCTTTCATGATTGCATAGATATATTCCAGTCCGTCATAAAATTCCTTTACGCCGATCCGCTCATCTTTTCCGTGGGCGCGGTTATCGTCCATATCGACGGAAACTCCGGAAATGCCGTACGTGGGAATACCGCCGCCACGCAGGAAAATACCATCGGACGCGCCAACATCCATTACGGTGATCACCGGTACTCCCGGCCATAGTTTTTCAGTAACCCGTTCAACGGTTTGCATAAAGGCTGCGTTGTAAGGAGAGGGTGGATTCTTCAGCAGGCTATCCATCACGTGCACAACCACCTGGCTGTCTGCGAGCATATCGTGAATCTCTTTCAACACGACAGACTGTGGAATACCTGGCAAAATGCGACAATTGCAAATAGCTTTCGCTGATTGCGGAAGTGCATTCACCGCATGACCTGCATCCAGCATGGTCGCCACACAGGTGCTTCTCATCAGCGCATTATAATAATTCTGCTGGCTTAGTCTCCTGACAGCTTCAGGGTTGGGAGGAATTTGTGAAACCAATTTCATGTCTTCCGCCAGCTGCCCGGTGGCGAAAGAAGACATTTTACTAAAATACGATCTGGTGATGTCGCTGAACTGAGTGGGAAATTCATATGCCTGCATTTTGATAAGACCAGCAGCCAGTCTGTAAATGGCATTTTCTTTTCCGGGAAGGGAACCATGTCCACCGGGATTTTTTACTTCCAGCATCAGGTTCAGCACACCTTTCTCAGCGAGTTGTACCGTGCGATTGATCCGCTTCCCATTTTTTTCCTGGGGATCACCTGCATCCATATTGATGCAATATTCCGCGTCAATCAGGGCGCGTTGATTTTTGACCAGCCACTCCACACCATTGTATTCTCCACGACCCTCTTCTTCAGCAGTCAGTGCAAGAATGAGATCCCGGTCCGGCACATAACCTTCTTTCTTCATCCTGATAAAATTGGCAACGAGAATGGCTGAGCCATCTTTGATATCTAAGGTACCGCGACCATAAAACCAGCCATCCTGTTCTGTTAGTTTGAAAGGATCCATGGACCAATCGCTACGGCGGGCCTCTACCACATCGAGATGACTCAGCATCAGCAGCGGGGGACGTTTGCCTGAACCGTGCAGGCGCACCACGAGATTTTTATTCACGGCTTCGGGCCCTACAATCTGAATATCTTTTTCTGCATAACCTGCGTCGATCAGTCTTTTGGCCATGGCTTCGCAGGCTATGGTGGTGTTGCCCGTGGAATGTACCGTAGGGATCTCAATCAGTTCTTTAAAAATACTGCGCGCCAGGGTTTGGTCGGGCGTAAGGACCTTTGTTTGTGCTACGACATGCTGAAACAAGAACAGAAAAATGAAAAAGAAAAACGAAATGAATTTCGCGAATGACTTTGCCATGCAGGTTGATTATTGATGAGGGTCCTTTTAGATTCCCTTCAAATTACTATTTATTCCCGGGAGCAGTGTACATATCTCCCCTATGGAAATCATTCAAACCGTAATAACCTTATATATTCATTCTCGTTTGAACAGATTTGTTTCGTAATAGCCAGAACCTCCAGGTAGGCTTATTCAAAAAGATAAAGATCGTTATGCAATTTATTTCCCTAATTTTAAGAAGAGAATATCTGCCCTCTTACATCGCACCCTGCGATCACGGTTAATCATCCGGTTAAAATTCCAACCTTAGGAAACAGCATTATATAAAATAAATAGCATTTCACCAGCAGCAGAAGAAAATGCGCAGGATATATTTTATTTTAAAAATAGTTAACCTATAAGTATGGTAATGCGTTCGATCAGGGACCTGTCGAACTTCATAAGCTGAAATTTAAGATCAATTTATAATTGACGGAAAAAGCTGGAAGGTGAATAATAATACGAAAATCTTTTTCATATTTAATAATATAAACCACCTGCTATGAAATGTCCAAGCAAGAATTCGCAATGCAGCATACTTGCAACTATTACGCTTTCAAGATTAACCAACTTCATTCTCCTGTGTGGAATATTCATTATTGTATTTATGGGGAATGAGGCACAAGCTCAACAAACCACTGGCACTCCGGGCTCGCCCGAAGCGACAACGACCATCGATGGGAAGCAGATTCCTTCGCCCGACCCGAAGTTCGGTGGAGTAATAAAAGAAAATGCTCTGCAATCTACAGCATGGTGGGCACCTCGCGTAGTGCCTCCTAAAGGAGCTCCTAACATACTTCTCATCATGACCGACGATTGTGGGTTCGGCGCACCGAGCACGTTTGGGGGTGTTATCCCTACACCCGCGCTGGACCGCATCGCAAAAGCGGGTCTGCGTTATACCCAGTTCCACTCTACATCGCTCTGCTCGCCAACACGTGCGGCGCTCATAACCGGCCGAAATCATCACGCGGTCGGTTTCGGAGTAGTTTCGGAAACGGCAACGGGCTTCCCCGGGTACAACAGCATCATCCCAAAAGATGCAGCAAGTATTGGTGAAATCCTCAAGGAGAATGGGTATGCAACCTCGTGGTTCGGAAAAGACCACAACACGCCCGGGTTCGTCAGCAGCCAGGCCGGGCCATTCGATCAATGGCCGACCGGCATGGGCTTTGAGTATTTTTATGGGTTCGTCGGTGGCGACGCCAGTCAGTGGCAACCAAACCTATTCCGAAATACCACCGCGATTTATCCTTATCTGAACAATCCTAAATGGAACCTGACAACTGCCATGGCTGACGATGCCATCGGCTGGATGAACCAGCTCAACTCAATCGCTCCGGACAAACCGTTCCTTGTTTACTATGTTCCCGGCGGTACCCACGCGCCGCATCACCCGACGCCGGAATGGATTGAGAAAATCAGCAACATGCATTTGTTTGACAAGGGCTGGAATGCGTTACGTGATCAGATTTTCGCTAACCAGAAGAAGCTCGGCATCATTCCCCAGGACGCTCAGCTAACGGCGTGGCCTGATGGGCAAGCCGAGTTTAGTGGTGCTAAGTTGGCGAAGTGGGAGACACTATCTGACGACGAAAAGAAAATGTTCATACGTCAGGCAAACGTATACGCAGCATACCTCGCCTATACAGATAACGAAATCGGCCGCGTCATTCAGGCTGTTGAAGATATGGGCAAGCTCGATAACACACTGATCATCTACATCAGCGGTGATAATGGAGCGAGTGCAGAAGGTACGCTCATCGGTACACCCAACGAAATTGCTTCGTTGAACGGCGCAGATGTTCCGGTCGCAGCTCAGCTAAAGAACTTTTATGATGCCTGGGGCAGCGCCCAGACTTACCCGCATTATGCAGTGCCATGGGCATGGGCGTTTGATGCTCCTTATAAATGGACCAAACAGATCGCCTCACATTTCGGCGGCACGCGGCAGGGGGTTGCAATTTCATGGCCTGGTCACATCAAGGAAGTCGGCGGTATTCGTCCGCAGTTCCACCATGTGATTGATATCGTCCCGACACTCCTTGAAGCTTCCGGCATCCGCGCGCCTGAAACGGTCAACGGAATCAAGCAAAAACCGATCGAAGGCGTGAGCATGGCTTACACATTCGATGCGGCAAACGCCAGCAAACCATCAACGCATACTACCCAGTATTTCGAGATGGGTGGAGTGCACGCGATTTATCACGAAGGCTGGATCGCCGCTACGACGCCGGTTCGTCCGCCCTGGGAGTTCGGTGGCATCGCCATGAAAGATCCCGCCACTGGTTTTAAATGGGAGCTTTACGACATCTCCAAAGACTGGACAGAAAACAACGACATTGCCGCGAGTAACCCTCAGAAGTTAAAGGAGCTGCAGGATCTGTTCTGGGTAGAAGCCCGCAAGTATCAGGTGCTACCGCTGGACGCTTCTGCGGTAACACGTTTTGTTGCGCCACGGCCGAGTCTCACGGCAGGCCGGACAGAGTTCAACTATACCGGACCCGTGACCGGCATTCCGTTGGGTGATGCCCCCAGTCTTCTCAACACATCCTACACAATCACCGCCAATATTGAGGTTCCGGCGGGAGGTACCGAAGGCATGCTCCTGACTCAGGGCGGCCGGTTTGGTGGTTGGGGTCTCTATCTGGTGAAAGGCAAACCTGTGTTTACCTGGAATTTGCTTGGTCTAAAACATGTACGCTGGGAAGGCCCGGGCGAACTTTCACCCGGCAAACATACTTTAATATTTGACTTTAAGTATGACGGTCTCGGTGCTGGCACACTCGCCTTCAACAGCATTAGCGGTATTGCCCGTGGGGGCCTGGGTGTATTCAAGATCGACGGCAAAGAAGTCTCTTCCCAAAAATTGGAGCGGACAATTCCATTCCTCCTTCAATGGGATGAGACATTCGATGTTGGATCCGATACCGGTACAGGAGTTGACGACCAGAATTATCAAGTGCCTTTTGCTTTCACCGGGAAGATTGTAAAACTCACAATCATAATTGATCGTCCGAAGCTATCAGCGGCGGATATCAAACTTCTCGAAACAGAGGGCCAGCAGAACAACCGTAAAAGTGAATAACGATTAACGGAAAAACTGTAACAAATCGAACTGGGATTTGGAAAGTTGCACATGGCCGATAATTATATTGTCGGCCATGATTTTTTTTATAACAAATATTTTCCCGGGTCTGAAATACTTTAAATAATCTATCCGGGCTGACAAGACTAACCCTTATTTTTCGAAAAGATTGAGATCGATATAACGGTCTGGGTTAAGTGAAATAAGATAACGCTCCATAAGAAGATTCCTCCAAGTTCTAATTTCAATTTGCCGTATAATAAAATCAGACTAATCGCCGCGTTATAGAGCACCAACATTTTTATTTCAATTAAAGGTGCTGCTATTCGTCTCGCCGTCCAGGAAGTCCATCCTATCGTAAAAATGGCCGTTCCAACCATCATGGATAATAAGATGGCAAGCGCGCCACTGAGCTCTGTTGCAAACAATAATCGCACGGCGAAAGTCGGAAGAAAGATGAATACGATACCTGTTAGTACTTCAATCAACGCTGTATATGTCAGGAAAGTCTTCATGCTGATGGATGTCAATGCAGGCCAATTTTTTTAAAAGTAAGGATTATCCTTAAATTAACAGGTGAAGAATTGTAATTGACATCATGGGAAACGATTAATGCGCCTCTAAACTAGTAAACTAAAAAAGAATATTCAAGAAAAGAGATCAGTGGTATTCAATCGGTAAACCAAAAACATTTTCACATATTACCATTCAAATTCAGAATTATAATTTTTTCTATGATTTATGAATACTTGCAAAACAGCTTCACGAGAGAATGGACCTCCGAAAGCAATAACTTTCTTAAACGTATTGATGACTTTTTCATTTGAGAAATAATCGGAGTCACCCAGGTTAATAATTCCAAAGACTAATTCGCAAGTAGTGTGATCATCTATCTCTAAATAAATGTTAATTGCATTGCAAATAGCTTCCCAGATTGATTTGTCAAATAAAACTTTAATTCCTCTGGCAGCGAAAATTGCTCTATCGCTAAAATTAAAGAGGATATAAAATAGAAAATATTTGACAAGATTGATATCACTTGATTTTAACTTATAATCAATCAAATTTTTGTTGGAAAAAAGAGTTATGTAGTCTTTTCTTTCACTTTCACTATATCTATTCATTGTATGCCTTTCGATAATATATCTCAGATCTGATAATGCATTTTCAAATTCATTTTGTTCCTCAGATAGCGACATTTCAAAAATATCATCCAGAATTTTCTTCATTTCTTTGTAATTGTTTAAAATAAATACCTTTTACACTGTATACATCTATTCTGTATTAAATGATTCCAGATGTTCAGGGCCCTCTTGTGATAAGAGTTTCCACTTATTAGAGAGACAGATAAATATTTATAGCTTTATCATCACATACTAACACAATGTTTCAAGGAATACTCGGTCAAGTGGATAATATTCTGGTCTTAATTGTTTTCATCTTTTTAATACTTCTGTTAAACGGCAGAATCCGGTTGCGGCCCGATAGGCAAGAGAGGTTTGATGAAATAATACGTCGCAGGGGGAGCTTCTTAAAAGTCCTCGTGTATTGCGGAACGTTGATATTTGCAGCTCTGATAGTTATCAAGCTGGTTCGTTCATCAGAATAACAGAACTGTATCGGCGCTCTAAATGACTGGACTAAATAGATTTACTTAAAGATCCATACAAAAGCCTTAGTAAACGAAGAGTCAGCCTACTATAGCAAATCAGCAAAGTCAGGAATATGGAACATCGAATCAAATGAATTATTTTGAAATATCAGGACCTGGCAAAACTTCACATTTAACTCTTAACTCTTAACTATTAACTTTCCGCAGGTCCATCCCGAAATCCCTCTCTGTCGCCGCGTACCATTCTTCATCGGTGGCTGCATTATGATCGACCCATTGTTCGTCGGTCATGGAAGCGCGCCAGTTAATAAGTGGTTGGGCATCGTGGCCTACCGGATGACGGAGTATCCAGGTCCCGCTCTCGGCAATTTCCAAAATTTTGTCGGCGACAAGCGTTGAAGGTCTGGGAGTTTTTAGTGACTCTTCGAATATACCACCGAATCGGTTGACCTGGGGATAGAGGGAATCTTTGCGATGCTTCACACTCCTGGCCATATCGGTACTGATAATCCCCGGCTCAACGATGGCTACATGTATATTATAAGGCTTTACTTCTCCTGCCAGTGATTCACTGATTGCTTCCAAAGCAAATTTGGTCGCCATATAGGCACCCAGCGGCGAGTTGGCTACCCTGCCGGCAACTGAACTGATATTTATAATACAACCACTGCGTCGTTCACGCATGGATGGTAAAACTTTCTTTGTGCAACGCAATACGCCAAAATAGTTCGTCTCCATCACCGATTTAAAATCTGCCAGTTCCATTTCTTCCACGGATCCCTGTCTTTCGATACCCGCGTTGTTTACTAACACATCCACCGGACCGTTTAATTCCAATATTGTATCCATGGCGCGATTCACCGACTCATCCGAATCTACGTCCATGACTGAAATAGCAATGGTCAGGGACTCCGACGCAATTTTATTTTTTAATTCAATGGCCTTATCGGGATTGCGCATGGTTGCAAATACCTGATAGCCGGCTCTGGCAAATGCGATCGCAGTTTCGAGGCCAATGCCACGATTTGCGCCTGTGATGATGACTGATTTCATATGATGATTTATTTAGTGTTTTTAGAATAGTTGCCAAGTAGCAGGTAAAAGTATGATGAATTCAGTTCCCTCACCTTCCGTGGTCTCTTTTCTACAAACTGAGCTGCCACTACCCGCCCGAAGAGATGCCGTGAAGGCTGACTTGTAAACATACCCCACTACAGCTAACTGTTTCGGTTTTTATCGAATGAAGAAAAGTTTCCGCAGTCCATTTTTTAAGTCTACTGTGACTCAACTTTTGGTTTTGTTTTTTTATTTCCGGTAAGTGCGTTGGATATAAAAATCAGATTGATTTCGATTGTATTTAGTTTGAATCGTTGCACTGCACCATAGCTAAACCCATATTTGCCTACGGCTTGCAAACGGTTGGCCCATAACCAGTATCCCAGCTGGAACCCGAATGTCCCGAGCCGGTCTTTTACAGAAGCATCCCAGTACACCTGGCTACCCATATCTTCCGATACCTGCCAATTGTTACCACCATAAATTCCCACCGAAAAATTGTCGGACAGGTATTGTTCAATTCCATAATCAAGCGAAAAACGATTTCCGGGTTTTACATCCGAACCTTTGATTTTGCCTGTAACTTCAAATGATGCGCCAAGCATGACTGCCAGCGTCCTGGAAGGTTGTCCTTTCAATTTCTCCGGGAACCAGTATCCAAAAACCTGGAAAATATTACTCCAGAAACCAAGTCCTGTGTTATTGCTTCCTCCTTCCGTGTAATGGCCTGAGGGTGCATAGACCATCCATCCCAGGGTTATGTCCATGTTCTTTAATCCCCAGCTGAGCGCAATAGGTGTCAGATTGGGGTCAGAAAATCCGGATACTTTTCCATTTATGTTTCCATTCTGATGTAGCGAATCTATATTTCCGATTTGTGCATAGGCCAGGTTCGGATTCACCGTTTCTAAAGGAATCGATGCAGCGCAGAAATAAGTGGCTCCCAGGACCTTTCCTTTTGATGCCCATTGAATCATCAGCGAGTTGTTGTAACCGCTGACATCTGCATTCAGATTCACCAGGTTTCCGGATGGACCTGTAATCTGAGTTATCTGTTTACCATTTTTTCCATAAAACTGATTGCCATATTGAAAGGTATTGTAGTCGAGTATCATCAATCCACTGACCGGTGCAGGATCTGCATCATCAAGTATGTTCATTAAACCTGGCGAATAATGTCCTGTTTGCAGAGGTGATACCAGCGTTTTATTTGATTGCGCCTGTGATTCTTGATCGCCGGGTTGCAAGCAAAAAAAATATGCCTTTTTTGGGACATTATTTCTTGTGCTGATTGTTACCTGTTACCTGCCTATATTCTTTTCATCAGACGGAGAAATTGAATGAATATATCGTCATTTGGGTAGGTGAAGTCCTTGCTTATTGAGGGCACTTTAAAAATTCATGACATATTCAGGAAAACCCATTCCCATTGGTAGAATTTTCTTTTGCCTGCTGATTATCCTCTTTGGCTTCAGCCATTTTGTGTTTCCCGTGGACGTGTCTGCGATGGTGCCCAAATGGTTGGGTGCGCCCATGTTCTGGACTTATTTTGTAGGCGCTGCTTTGATCGCATTGGGTATCGCGATTATTTTTAGGTTATGGATTAAATTGGCTGCATGGTTATTGGCTGCCATGCTTTTTCTTTTTTTTCTTTTTTTTCATTTACCCGACGCGATACAAAATCCTTCGGTAGGACATGGAAATGAAATTGTCCGTGCAATTATTTGTCTTCAATTTTTTGGTATTGCTATGGTGATTGCTGTAACTAACGGTCGTGAAAGAAATTCTGGAATATTATTGAAGTCCCCCGAAATGTACTCCAACAAATAAAAAAGCCACGCAAATTATTAATTTACATGGCTTTGCCTTTTTATTTTGTGGTGTGGGGCGGGATTGAACCGCCGACACAAGGATTTTCAGTCCTTTGCTCTACCAACTGAGCTACCGCACCCCTCGTCCTCCGAAGCCTTGGCGAAGGAGGACTAACATATTTCTAGTTCTTGACCTGTCAATTTTTCGACCTTTACATCTGAAGTTTCACAGGCCACTCCACTTTCGCGGAGCCCGCAAAAATAAGGGTTTTTATGATTTAACCCAAAGCTTTCAGGCCCTATAATAAATTGAAAATCCGCTGAATGGTTGTGTTTTCAGCGGATCTCACTATTCAAAAGGGGGGATGATTACATCCCATAAGTGTTCAGGAACTTAATGCGCATCAGCTTCAATTGCTCCCAGCTGTAATTTCCGTCGGCCAGTTCCTGTTGGGCCAACTGAAGGCTGCTGGTTTCGCAGCCTTTGAAATAATCCAGAATTTCGTCCTGTTCGGATTCGTCCAGCATCTCATCGATCACATAATCCAGGTGCAATTTGGTGCCGCTGGCGGCAATAGTTTCCATATTTTCAAGAAGGGCATCCAGGCGCATGTCCTTGTTCTTCGCGATTGTTTCCAGAGGAATCTTTTTATCCATCTGCTGGATGATATATACTTTGTTGATACTTTTATTCGCCACCGTCTTCATCATGGAAATCATCCGGTTTTTCAATATCGTTTTCGTCAACATATTTCGCGATGAGTTCAATAAAGGGTTTGCCATAACGGATCGCTTTTCCCTTGCTCACACCCTGGCATCTTTCCAGTTCGAGAATCGTGGTCGGAGAAAAACGTAGCCATATCCTGCAATGAATTTTCCAGGAAGAGCACAAAAGGAGGAAGTCCTTTTTTCTTTGATTCCTTCTGCCGCAGATCCTTCAGCATTTCGAAAAGCTTCTCATCGCTGGCGGATGTTGCAGTCACCGGCTTCAGCGGCTTCTTCATCATCTTCTGCATTGGCTTCTTCAAATAGCATTATTCAGAACGATCTCAAAGGATCTTGGTTTCTTTAAAAATTCCTGACCCTTCTTCGTAATCTTTAATACGCCGTATTCTTCAATATCTTTTTTCAGCAGATCTGCGAGCAGCAACTGGCGGAGCAGTGAATTCCAGTAGTATTCTGTTTCATCATTGCCGATGCCGAATTCAGCCAGGCCTTCATGCCGGAACATCATCAGCTGCGGAGTCAGTTTGCCTGTGATCACATTCACCGTATAATCTGAAGCAAATCGTTCGTCGAGTGCTTTGATCGCTTTCAATGCCTTGAGCGCATTATCCTTCGCTTCGACTCTTTCCTTTGGATGACGGCAGTTATCACATTCGCCGCAATTCGGTTCATCATATTCTTCACCGAAATAACTCATGAGCACTTTTCTTCTGCACACACCGGTCTCGGCGTATCCTACGGTTTCATTGATCAGCTGGGCGCCCACTTCGCGTTCGCTCAGTGGCTTGTCCTTCATGAAATGTTCCAGCTTCTGCACATCCTTATGCGAATAATATAAAACACAAATACCTTCCAGTCCGTCGCGACCCGCGCGGCCGGTTTCCTGGTAATAATTTTCGATGGACTTCGGAATATTATAATGAATCACGAAACGGATATCCGGTTTGTCGATCCCCATGCCAAAGGCAATGGTGGCGACGATCACCTGCACGTCTTCATTCATGAAAAGATCCTGACGCTCCGCACGCAGTTTGCTGTCAAGTCCCGCATGGTATGCGACGGACTTAATACCATTGGCTACGAGCATATCGCTCAGCTCTTCTGTCGTTTTGCGGTTCAGCGTATAGATAATACCACTCTTGCCCTTATGTCCGACAATAAATTTTACAATACTCCGGATCGTCTGATCTTTTTTCACCTTGGGCTGGATCTCATAATACAGATTCGGCCGGTTAAACGATGAAATAAATATCTCGGGATCACGGAGAGAAAGATTCTTTATGATATCACTCTGCACTTTTGGAGTAGCCGTGGCCGTTAGAGCGATTACGGGAACATTTGGATTCACCAGGTCCATGATTTCACGGAGGCGGCGATATTCCGGCCGGAAGTCATGACCCCATTCTGAAATACAATGGGCTTCATCAACGGCGAAAAATGATATTTTCAGGTCGTTGAAGAAATCGAGATTTTCCTGCTTGGTCAGCGTTTCCGGTGCTACATAGAGCATCTTGGTTACGCCACTGAGCAGGTCCGCATGAACGACTTTGATTTGCTTTTTTGTTAAGGTGGAATTCAGAAAATGCGCCACATTATCCTGCTCACTATAACCGCGCATCAGGTCAACCTGATTTTTCATCAGGGCGATCAGCGGACTCACGATGATAGCGACACCTTCACTCATCATAGCAGGCAGCTGGTAGCAAAGGGATTTGCCGCCACCGGTGGGCATGATCACAAATGTGTCCTTACCACTTAAAACGGAATTTATAATAGCGCCCTGGTTCTGTTTGAATCCGTCAAAGCCAAAATTCTTCTGCAGTTCGCGTAATAATTTTGGATCTACTATGCCGGGAGGTGCGTCTTTGTCAAATAGGGTTGTCTTTTTCGTTACGGGTTTTCTCTTAGCGGTTGTTGCCATACTCTTTTCTTTCACACTTAAGTTAATTCATTTTCTTCATATAGGCAGGAGGCTGGAAGCTCGAGGCGCGAAGCCAAGCAATTAATCGTTATTTATTATTTTCTGATTTCAAAGCGTTAGGCTTTAGGCGTTCCGCTTTAAGCCCCATGTGGGGGTTGGCGAAGTTACAAAATTTAAAGGGTCGTTTAAAGCCGAATTTGTTAAAAATTCCCTATCCCCGAAGACCTGAAGCCTTTCAAAAGGCATAAATTTGCCGAATCCATGACGAAAGGAAATATACAGGCATCCGGCCTGAACATTATTCGAAAGGAATCCGCAGCCATCGCAGCGATGGAAACTTATATCAACGACGAATTTGTGCGTGCGGTGGAATTGATTGCTGCATGCAAGGGTCGGATTGTGATCAGTGGCGTCGGAAAGAGTGCCATCATCGCACAAAAAATCGTGGCCACCTTTAATTCAACAGGAACATCAGCCGCTTTCATGCATGCGGCCGACGCCATACATGGCGATCTGGGTATGGTAGGTGAAGATGATATCCTGATAGTGATCAGTAAAAGTGGTGAATCCCCTGAGATCAAAGTACTTCTTCCATTGCTCGCGCGTGAAAAAAATAAACTCATCGGCATCGTCGGAAATGAAAATTCCATCCTTGCAAAAAAGGCAGATATATTTTTAAATACAACCGTATCAGAAGAAGCCTGTATGCATAATCTGGCTCCCACGAGCAGTACGACTGCGCAACTTGTCATGGGTGATGCACTGGCTGTTACGCTCATGGAACTAAAGGGATTTGGTACGGAGGACTTTGCGCGGTTTCATCCCGGTGGTACGCTGGGGAAAAAACTCTACCTCCGCGTAAACGATATTTATATTCATAATGCAAAACCACAGGTCGCACCAGAGGCGGTTCTCAAAGAAGTGATCATGGAAATGACTTCAAAACGGTTGGGGGCAACAGCCGTTGTGGAGGATCAGCAATTGCTGGGTATCATTACAGATGGCGATTTGAGAAGAATGCTGGAGAAAAATGCAGATGCATCCGGCGTACGGGCACGTGATATCATGAGCTCAAAACCAACCACCATACAGAAAGATGCACTGGCAGTGGAAGCCCTGGAAGTATTGAGATCAAAAGACATCAGCCAATTGCCGGTGATGGACGGGAACGGGTACGTCGGATTTGTTCATCTTCACGATTTGATTCGGGAAGGTATTATTTGAAGTGTGGAAGACTGGAAGACTGGAAGTTTGGAAGTAAGATCACTTAAATTTGAATTATGAATGAGCACCAGTACGCGGTTATCATGGCGGGAGGAATCGGAAGCCGGTTCTGGCCAATGAGCCGGCAAAATTTTCCGAAACAGTTTCTGGATATTTTAAATACGGGTCAAACGCTGGTGCAGGCAACCTTTCAACGCCTGACTGATTTTATACTTCCTGAAAATATTTACGTCGTTACCTCCGGCGAATACATGCAAATTGTAAGGGATCAGTTACCCATGATCCGCAAGGAAAATATTCTCGGCGAACCATCCCGCAAAAATACGGCACCCTGTATTGCTTATATTTCTTTTAAGCTGATGCAGAAGGATCCGAAAGCTTCGTTAATCGTAGCACCTGCAGATCATTTGGTACTTGACCGGATTGCCTTTAAAAAAGTTTGTCTGGAAGCATTCAGCTTTGTCAACAAACACAATGCGCTGATCACCCTGGGCATTACCCCTTTAAAACCCAATACAGGATACGGTTATATACAAAGAGAGTTGCAATCTGTGACCGACAATGTATATAAGGTCAAGACATTTACAGAAAAACCCAACCTGGAACTTGCTAAAACATTTCTGGCGAGTGGTGATTTTTTATGGAACGCAGGCATCTTTGTGTGGCAGGTAAAGAATATCATCAAGGCCTTTGAAACATATCTGCCGGAAATGTTTGATGTATTTGTGGCTGAGAAAGATGCCTTTAACACAGCGGATGAGAAAAAAGCCCTTGAACATATTTATCCTCTCTGCACAACGATTTCCATTGATTTCGGCATTATGGAAAAAGCGCACAACGTATATGTGATTCCTTCTTCTTTCGGATGGAGTGATCTGGGAACCTGGAACAGTGTGTATGAGAACCTGGAAAAGGATTATCTGGGAAATGCCATTGCCGGCAGGAAGGTCCTGGTAATCGACGCTGCAAAATGCGTGGTACATTCCGGTAACAAGAAATTACTGGTACTCCAGGGACTGGAAGATTTTATTGTAGTGGATTCCCCTGATGTGCTGCTGATTTGTAAACGGGACAGGGAACAGGAAATCAAGGATTATGTAGCAGAGGTGCAGACGAAATATAGGAGACGAATACTTATAGTGTGGTGAATGTGGAAGTGTGAAAGTGTAAGAATTCAAAATTGAATTTGCAAATGACAATTTGAAAATGTGAATCACTAATCACTAAGCACTAACCGCCAACCGCTAACTGCCAACTGCCAACTGTCAACTGCCAACTGTCAACTGTCAACAAACATGAACTTCCACAGCAAGCTCCCAAACGTAGGCACCACGATCTTCACCGTGATGAGTGCGCTGGCAACCAAGGCGAAGGCCATCAACCTGGGACAGGGGTTTCCTGATTTTCCGATGGATGCTGAATTGGTAGAACTCGTGGCGAAAGCGATGCGCGATGGTTTTAACCAATATGCACCCATGCCGGGTCATCCGCCATTGCTCGAGACGCTGGCCGATAAAATTGAAAATCTCTATTCAAACAAAGTTCATCCGCATACTGAAATCACCATCACCGCCGGTGGCACGTATGCCATTTACACAGCACTCAGTACCATCCTTCAGCCAGGCGATGAAGTAATTGTTTTTGCTCCCTGTTATGACAGCTATATTCCGAATATTGAAGTGAATGGCGCCATCGCCGGTTGCGGTTCCACTGGAATTTCCTTCCTACCGGATCGACTGGGAAAAAGTGACGCGCTGCCAAAACAGATAAAACAAAAGCCATCGTTCTGAATTCGCCGCATAACCCGACGGGTTCTGTGCTCACTCCGGAGGACATTGAATCATTGCGCGAACTGGTGAAGGACACCAACATTTTTATTATTTCGGATGAAGTATATGAACACCTGATCCTGGACGGTCTGCCTCACTGCTCCATGCTTCGCTATCCGGATCTGTTCGAAAGAAGCTTCGTATGTTTCTCCTTCGGGAAAGTATTTCATTGTACCGGATGGAAACAGGGATATTGCGTGGCTCCCGAATGGCTGACAGCAGAATTCCGGAAATTCCACCAGTTTAATGCCTTTAGCTGTTTCACCCCTACGCAGGTAGCACTGGCGGAATTTCTGAAAAAACCGGAGCATTATATGAGTCTCCCTGATTTTATGCAGAAGAAAAGAGATTATTTCCAGGATGCCATGAAGGCTACGCGGTTTAAAGCTCTGCCGACGCATGGCAGTTATTTCCAGATTTATCAATATGATGAAATCTCCGACAAACCGGATGCAGAATTTGCAAAAGATCTCGTAGCACATCATGGTGTTGCCGCTATTCCTGTCTCCGCTTTTTATCAATCAGGAAAAGATGATCATGTATTACGTTTCTGCTTTGCAAAAAAGAAGGAAACGATTGATGCCGCTGTTGAAAAACTGATGAAGGCATGAACAGAAGAATACTCATTTTCGTTTTGCTGCCCCTGATTTTTGTTCATTGCAAAAGCAAGCCTTCATTTACTGAACAGGTAAGACAGGATTTTACAAATCGTGTGCTGAAAATCGACAGTTCCGTTCGGGTTGATTCTTTTCAATTGATAAGAATGGATTCGCTGACGGAAAAGATCGGGCAAATTATATATGATTCCATGTATGCAAGAGAGGAAGCCAGATTGGAATCGGAATTAAGTACAGCAAAAATGAACAGGGCCGATACGGGTTATGCGCAGGAGGAAATAAACTATATGAAGAAGGAGCTGGATTCCATAGGAAATTTGATCATTAAAGCAGACACGGTTAAAAAGTATGGCGTTCTCGCACAGTATCTTTATACGATTTCAAAAAATGAAAAATCCAAAACGAACGGGGTCTATTATTTCATCAGTAATAACGGAAACGTTCTGAATCCGGATATGATCAGTGATTCCCTGAAAACGATTATTGGTCAGCTACGATAATTCATCCGTTCGCTATTCTTTTTCCTTTAAATCCACGGTCATCTATAATCTTTATCCTTAGGCATAAGGCCAAGGAATTCTGCCTTCCGCCTTCGCCTTAAACCTTCCGCCTCACCCGGCTTTCAAAATATTTACCGGATTGAAATCCATCATGGTTTGGTTTCAGAATCCATTCTAATATTTTCCTGATAATTCTTCTAATGGTTTTTACTTCAATGATGGGTTTTCGCTGCATCGGTTGATAAAATAATTTCCCGACTAAGGGTTTACTCTTAGGCTAGTACATTACTGATATGTTTTTATAAGCTTACATGGTCTTTGCCGTTTTTCGTGTGAAACTTCGGATAATCTTGATCCTGACCAATATATCTGCCTAATTCTTTAAGATAAATTACTCCTTAAAAAATTTTTGTTCTTTATAGTCGTTTAAAACTTTTTAAAGTTTTAATCAGGCTCTATGATCATCAACCCAAACCAACTGTTTAAGCGGACTATTTTAAAATCTGTTTTTTTTACCTGTGTTTCCATAACGCTTATTATCGGCTGCAAAAAAGATTCCGGTTCATTGCAACCTGCACCTATACCGGAACCCACACCTTCGTTGATTGTTACTGCTATGATTCCTTCCAGTGGACCCGATTCTACACTGGTGACGTTTCAGGGAAAGGGATTTGGTACCATTGCAGCAAATGACAGCGTCAGTTTCAATGGCAAACTGGCCAGTTTGATCAGCGTAAGCGATGCGGCGATAGTAGCCAGGGTACCCACTTTGGCGGGCAGCGGAAATGTTGTTGTGAAGATCAATGGCAAAGAACTTACAAGCCGGGTATTTTTCCTACGACACCACTTACCGTTTTTCTGTCGTTGCCAGCAATATTAAATACCCCTGGTATCTTTCTATAGATAGCAGCAGTAATTTGTATTTTACGAATGACAATGATCAGACACTGAATAAGATCGATACCGTGGGGAACATGACTACATTGGTACAGAATATCAACCTCAACCCGGGGGGCACTGTCATAAATAAATCGGGCGACTTGTTTGTGGTATCAAACACCGGAGGAGGACCTTTTATTGACAAGGTCAACCCAGATGGCTCTGTAACGCAAATAGCCCACGATAGTGGAGCATTATTTGGCCTGGCAACTGATAAAGACGGAAATTTATACGCGGCAAATGACGGGAAAAATACAATCGATAAAATCACACCGCAGGGAGTGGTCAGTGTTATTGCAAGCGGTTTATTTAGTCCCAGTGGCATTGCAGTAGCCAAAGACGGTACAGTGTATACTACGAATTATAGTACGCCGGCTTATAATGGGGCGAATGGCGTGGTTACAAAAATTACACCATCCGGACAAGTGAGCACGTTGGCCACCGGTATTTATTATAATGGATTAACCGGCATCGTTCTGGATGACAACGACAATCTTTATGTGACTTCCTTTAATCAACAGTATGCTATTGGTTATGTGGTCAGAATAACGCCATCCGGCGCCGTAAAAACGATTTCATCAGATGTAATGTTTCCGGTGGGAATCGCAATGGACCATAAAGGAAATTTATATGTTGCCGATGAAGCTGTATCAACTGCTCTCACTTATGGTGAAGTGGTTAAACTGACGCCGCATTAAAGGCGTAAGGCCAAGGCTAAGGCAAGCTAAGGCTAAGGCTTAAGGCGAAGGCAACGATTATTTTGAAGTATGCTTAGGTAGTGATGAATGACTAGAGAAAGAAACTTACTTCGGCAAGTTCCCTTCCGACTTTTTGAACACCTTTTAATATTCGTTTCTTTTGAGCAGGAGAAGGTTTTTTATTTCCTTTTATATATTGCGCCAGTAAACTTTGATTCATCCCAATTCGCTTGGATAAAGCTTTTGCATTGATCACTTTATAAAATTCAAAAAACTGGGGCAGGTCAAGTACAATCCTGATATCTTCTTCCCGAACCATCTTGCCTTCTTCTTCAAAGTTTAAATTCAATGCGTCAACAATATTCGATTTCAATTCATCCAAATCAGCTCCCGCGGTATATACCGGATACTTTTCAGCATACGCCGAATAACCGGTCCGGGTCTTTTCAACAATCATTTTTATTTTCATGATATCATTTTATATTAATCCTGCCTGCTTTTTAATTTTTCGTTCCAGGCCTTTTCCCATTTCTCTTGAGCCATGGGAAGGAAAAATAATATGACCGCTTTTGTCCGGATGTATTAAATACATGTGACTGCCTGTCTGCCTTACAACGGTCCAACCTTCTCTGGTCAATATTCTCAGAAGTTCATTGTATTTCACAAAGATAAGGTAATATATATATTACCTGGTATCATGGGGAAATGACCCTTATTCAGGAAGAAAAAAAATCAGGTATTCCGCACGACAATTTGAGTCTTAGCCTTAAGCCTTCGCCTTCCGCTTCCCGCCTCCTGCTTCCGGCCTCCTGCCTTACTCCGTCCGAATACTTTTTACCGGGTTGGCCAGAGCTGCTTTAACGGCCTGGAAACTCACCGTGATTAATGCAATAAGGATCGCTGCCAGCGCGGCTCCTGCAAACATCCACCATTGGGGTGTTATGCGATAAATAAAACCCTGCAGCCATACATTCATCGCGTAATAACCAATCGGGACGGCGATCAGGGTACCCAGCAGAACCGGTTTCAGTAAATCTTTCGAGAGCAGTACAACGATATTTTGAACAGAAGAACCCAGCACTTTTCTCACTCCGATTTCCTTTGTTCTTTTTACAGCGGTATAAGAAGCGAGACCAAATAAACCGACACAGGCAATCAGGATCGCAATGCCGGAAAAAATACTGAGTATATTATCCTGTTTCATATCGTCCTTATATAACTGATTGAATTGTTCATCCAGAAAATTATATTCAAAGGGATAGCCGGGCGCGGCACTTGCGTATTGGGTTTTTATATTGTTGATCGCTGATTGCAGATGATTGCCCGGCCTGAGACGGATCACGGCAACACGCCAGTCGGGGTTTGGAGCAATGATCATCGGCCCGATTTTCTCTTTGAGTGAGGAGAAATGGAAATCTTCCACCACACCCACGATCCTGCGCTGAAGACCGTCGCCCTGGATATTTCTTACCCATTTGCCCAGGGCCTGTTCGGGACTGTATCCCAAAAAAGTGGCCGCTGTGTGATTGATCAGTACGGAGCCGGCAGAATCTGTGGGAAACGATGCAGAAAGTTCTCTTCCGGCCAGCATCTTAATGCCCAGGGCTTTTACAAATTCGAAATCGGCAAATTCTGTATTCATCAATATTTTCTGACCTGGTTTAGCTTCGGTCTGGAACATATACATATCGTGAAAGCCGCCCGGTTCGCCCGACATCAGTGAAACGCTCATCACGGAAGGATCATTTTCAAGGCTGTTTTTAAATTGCACCCTTGTTTTACCGATATCATTATTATCGATCCTGACCAGCATGGTTCGCTCTTTGTTGAAGCCAAGATCGGTGTTCCGCACATAGCTCATTTGCGTGCTGATGATCGTAATGCTGATGATGAGTAAAACGGAGATCACGAATTGAAATACCACCAGGGCCTTGCGAAAGAATGCTCCCTGGTTGCCTATATTCATTTTGCCCTTCAGGGATTGAATGGGTGAAAAGGATGAAAGCAGTAAAGCAGGATAGGCACCTGCCAGAAATCCGATCACGATGATGATGGATAAAAGAAAAGCATAGAGCATGGGATCTTTCCAGAATGATGGCAACGCATATCCCAGCAAACGGGTGTAGGCAGGCATCAATAATTGAAGAAGACCCAGCGCCAGCAACGCGGAAAGAGTCGCATAGAAAAAAGCCTCGAGTAAAAATTGCAGCGTCAGTTGCGCACGCAGGGCGCCGAGTACTTTTCTCAGTCCGACTTCTTTACTCCGGTCCGTCGCCCGCGCGGTGGCCAGGTTCATGAAATTCATGCAGGCGATTACGAGGATCAGCACGGCGATGGACATAAAAATATAAATCACTTTTTTATTGCCATGTTTTACATTGTCAAACTGAAGGGGTTTAAAATAAATATCCTTCAGCGGTTCCAGTCCCAGGCCTAATTTAAACCCGCTTTCAGCAAAATATTTTCCCATGTATTTATCCATGAATTTGGGAAAGCGGCTGGTAAGCTGTTCCGGTTTCACATTTGGATTTAGCTGCAGGTAAACGAACAGGCTGTTGTTTGGGAAATTCTGGATCGAATCGTAATACTTGAAATTTGATATCGGAACGATCATATCAAAATACAGGTGCGAATTGGATGGCGGGTCTTTGGCGATGCCGGTTACTTTCAAAAGGCGATCTTTATTCATCTGGACGGTCTTGCCGATGGGATCTTCGTTGCCGAAATATTTTTTTGCGGATGTGGCGGTGAGAACGATGCTGCGTGGTTCGCTCAGAACCGTCTGCCGGTCACCTTTGATCAGCGGAAAGTCGAAGAGCTCAAAAAAATCGTGGTCGGTGATCAGCACATTTCTTTCGTTATAACCGATATGATTATAAGTAAACAGATCATTATCCGGCATTACGCGTACGGCTTTTTTGATCATGTCGGGATATTCGTTACGCAGGGCGATTGAATAGGCGCCGGCGAGGTATGCAATATCATCCACGCTTCCGCTGCCGTTCAAATCGGCCTGCCTGACCACACGGTAAATGTCTTTGCCGTTTGTATGAAAATTATCGTAGCTCGTTTCGTGCCGGATGAAAAGGAAAATCATCAGGCAGCAGGTGATTCCTACTGTCAGGCCAAAAACATTTATCAGGGAAAATACCTTTTGTTTTTTCAGGATTTTGAATGCGAGGGACAAATAATTTTTTAGCACGACTTATTAGTTATTAGTTATTAATTATTAGTTATTAACGGTGTTGGATAAGGCACCTAAATTGTGCCGGACTTGAATATCATTGTAAATCAGCTAACTGGCCTCCCGACTACAAGAACCAATTGATAAAAACGAACGGTTTTTGTTTCAAAACCGGACAGTCCATGTCGATATCCGGCGTATTAGTATTCTGATTTGTATGTAGTTATTAAGATGGCACTCTTTTTAATTGTTAATTGTCAATGGTTAATTGTCAATTAGCCATTAGATCAACTAACAACTAACAATTAATAACTGTGTTCAGAAACTATTTCAAAATCGCCTTTCGCAGCCTCTGGAAGCATAAAGCATTTTCATTTATCAATATCCTGGGGCTGGCAGTTGGAATGACGGCCTGCTTCCTGATATTTTTATATGTGCGTTTTGAAACGAGTTTTGATAATTTTCATACAAAAGCAGACCGCATTTATCGCGTTGTTTCGGAAGTCAGAACACCGACAGAAAACATTAAAACCGGTTTGACGACAACACCCGTTGCGATCAATATGAAAAGGGACTTTCCGGAAGTGGAAGAAGCGGTTCGTTTAGGAAGAGATGGATTACTGGTTCGGAAGGGAGATGTCAAATTTCAGGAAACAAATACGGTACTCGCAGATTCCGGCCTGTTTAAGATTTTTGATTTTCCATTGATTGAAGGCGACAAGAATACCGCCCTGAAGGAACCCATGAGTGTTATCCTTTCCGAGACGGCGGCGAAAAAATATTTTGGAACTGCAAAAGCTTACGGACAACATCTATTGCTTACCGGTGCCGCCATCAATTCCACGGTTACAGGTATTATGAAAGATATACCCAGGAATTCGCAGATCCAGGCAGACATGATCGTTTCGTTGTCTTCCTATCAGGCTATATACGGTCGTCCGACAACCGATAGCGAATGGACCAACCATAATTATTACACTTATATTTTACTGGCGCCACATGCCAATGCAAAGGCATTGGAGGCCAAAGCTTCCGGCTTTTCAGGAATTGCATAATGGGGAAGAGGCAAAAAAATTGCAGATGCAGGATTATCTGAGCCTGGAACGCCTGCGTGATGTATATCTGAGATCCAAACTCGATGGATTTGTAACCGGCAGTATCACCAATGTGTATATATTTTCCATCATCGCGATATTTATTCTTGGAATCGCCTGTATCAATTTTATCAATCTGACAACGGCCAGGAGTGTGGAGCGTGCAAAGGAAGTGGGTATCAGAAAAGTGGTTGGCGCCGTCAGGTTCCAGCTCGTTGGACAATTCATCGGAGAATCGATCATTATCAGTCTGCTGGCATTCGTATTGGCGGTACTGTTAAGTTCTGCCCTCCTGCCGTTATTTAATCAGGTTGCGGGTAATGAAATCAGCGAAAGTATTTTCAGAAATCCTTCTGATATACTGGGTCTTTTTGTTCTTTCCCTGTTTGCCGGATTGTTAGCCGGCACTTATCCGTCGCTGGTATTGTCGTCTTTTAAACCCGTTGTTGTACTGAAGGGCCGGTTTTCATCGGGTACAAAAGGTATGATATTGAGAAAAGGATTGGTGGTTTTTCAATTTGCCATTTCGATCATTCTGATAGTGGGAACCCTGGTTGTGTATGCCCAATTGAGCTATATGCGGAAACAGGATCTGGGGTTTGCGAAAGATCAGACGATGGTGATCTTCACAAATTTTGATAAAAACAAAGGTGCTTTCAAAGAATCACTTGCATCGATACCCGGTGTAATGTCAAGTACATTTTCTTCCGGTGTGCCCGGGGGCGATCACAATTCTGCCTATACCCAGGTGCAAAACAAGAAAGGTGAGATGCAAAAAACAAATCTGGACGGATATTTTGTGGACTTTGATTTTATAAAGCAATATGGTTTTAAGATTATTGCGGGTCGTTCCTTATCAAAAGAATTCGGAACAGATAGTTCAAAGGCAATGCTCATCAATGAAACGGCTGCAAAGATGCTGGGTTATCAAACTCCGCAGGAAGCGGTTGGACGTAATTTTGATCAATGGGGCAGGCAGGGAAAGATTATCGGTGTGCTGAAGGATTTTAATTATGAATCATTGCAACAGCCGATCAAGCCCTTCACGATTCGGTTTGAATCCTATGGATTCGGCACCATTTCAATAAAATTATCATCTGCCAGGTTGCCGGAAACAATCAAAGCCATCAGTGATAAATGGACACAAATCATACCCAACCGGCCCTTTGAATATAATTTCCTGGATCAGCAGTTTGATCAGAAATACAGGGCGGAAGATAAATTCGGAAATCTGTTTTTCAACTTTGCCATACTGGCCATTTTTATATCATGCCTTGGTTTGCTGGGCCTCGCTTCATACAGTACGATACAGCGTACAAGAGAAATCGGCGTCCGGAAAGTGTTGGGTGCAAGCGTTTCAAATATTGTAAACCTGTTGTCGGTTGAGTTTATCAAATTGGTGTTGATTGCTTTTGTAATCGCAGCACCCGTCGGATTATTGGGTATGAATAAATGGCTGCAGGATTTTGCTTATCATATTCATATTTCCTGGTGGGTTTTTGCAGTTGCGGGAGCCGGTGCGATCATCATCGCATTTTTAACGATCAGCTTTCAGGCGATAAAAGCGGCGGTTGCGAATCCGGTTACCAGCCTGCGGTCAGAATAAGTCTGGAAGACTGGAAGCACTGGAAGTATGGAAGTGATTTAACAACACCGTTAATAACTAATAATTAATAACTAATAACTAATACTGTCGTGTTTAAAAATTACTTCAAAACATCGCTGCGTGCTTTACTTAATAATAAAACGTATAGTTTTCTGAACATCTTTGGCCTGGCGATCGGCATTGCCTGCGCCGGACTGATATTTTTATGGGTGGAAGATGAACTGCATTACGACCAGTTTAATGTGAAGAAAGACAATTTATATTTTGCCCGGGTAAATTCGTTTTTGAATTCAGGTGTGTTTACGCACGGGTCAACGCCCGGCGTGATGGCTCCCGCCATACAGGCAGAAATCCCGGGTATCGCCAATACCTGCCGCACGTCTGAAAATGACACCAGGCTCTTATTTTCTATTGACAATAAACCAGTATTTGCATCGGGAAAATATGTGGAACCCTCTTTGTTTAGCATGTTCACATTACCCTTTGTGCAGGGCAATCCAAAAACTGCCTTTACACAATTATATTCCCTGGTGATCACAGAAAAAACGGCGAAGAAGTTTTTTGGTAATGAGAAGGACGTGATCGGCAAAACGGTGCGTGTTGACAATAAACAGAATTATGTGATCACCGGCGTGTTGAAAGATATTCCGGAAAATTCTTCTATGCGATTTGAATGGGTGGCACCCTTTCAAATTTGGTATCAGCAGAGTCCCTGGGCCTATGAATGGGGGAATAATTGCCTGAGCACTTATGTTGAATTAAAGCCGGGAGCCAATTTGAATGCCATCAACAAACAACTCTACAATTTTGTACAAAAAAGGGCGCCTACGTCCACCGGCCATATTTTCCTGTTCGGAATGAACAACTGGCATCTCTATGGTGATTTCGAAAATGGTAAACCCACTGGTAGTGGCCAGATCGTTTATGTTCGGTTGTTTGCTATGATCGCCTGGATCATTTTGTTTATTGCCTGTATCAATTTTATGAATCTGGCTACGGCGCGGAGCGAGAAAAGAGCCAGGGAAGTGGGTGTACGCAAAGTGATGGGTGCCGGAAAAAGAAAACTGATCGCACAGTTTCTTGGCGAAGCCCTGTTTATGGCATTGCTGTCGGCCATTGTAGCGGTTGTAATGATAGCGGCTTTATTGGGAGCATTTAATTTGCTGGTTCAGAAAAACCTGTCGTTGGAATTGAATAACCCGGTGCATTGGGTGGCTTTACTCATGATCACATGCATTTGCGGTATTGTTGCGGGCAGTTATCCATCGTTGTACCTGTCATCATTCAATCCCGTATATGTATTAAAAGGAATCAAAGTAAAAAGTGGCAGCGCTGCATGGATCAGAAAAGGGCTGGTAGTGACTCAGTTCACTGTGTCCATCGCATTGATCATCGCCACGATTATTATTTTTCAGCAGATACAACATATTAAGGACAGAAACCTGGGTTTTAACCGGAACGATCTGCTCGAATTGAGTATGCAGGGTGATATGAATATGCATTACGAGTCCATCAAACAGGATCTGATGCAAACGGGACTCGTCGAATACGCTGGTTTGGCAGATCATCCGGTCATTTATGGAGGAAATAATACGGATGGACTAGCCTGGCAGGGGAAAGCACCCGGCAGTAAAATTCTTATTTCGTGGAGAAGCGTGGACCCTGATTTTTTCTCTACCATGGATTTGAAGGTTAAGGAAGGAAGAAATTTTTATGTGACGGACACTTTGAATTATGAGAACAAATCACTTCGTGCCAATGCAATCATTACTGAGTCCCTGGCAAAACAACTGGGTAAGGGAACGGCCATTGGCCAAACCATTTATGATGAAAACGATACCCTGGTTCACGCAACCGTTGTGGGTGTCGTGAATGATTTCGTGTATGGTGACATGTATGGCAAACCCGATCCGGTGATTTTTTTCTGTACGGCAGCGAGATTCGAGAACACTATTTATCTGCGGGCCAAACCAGGAACGAACGCAGAACATTTATTATCCAGTGTCGGAGCAGTGATAAAGAAAGACAATCCGGCCTATCCATTCGAATATCGTTTTGTGGATGATCAATTCAATGACATGTTTCAGTCAGAAATGCTGATGAGTAAATTGTCGCGTGTGTTTGCGGCACTGGCGATTCTGATTTCCTGCCTGGGTTTATTTGGTCTGGCAGCATACACGGCAGAGCGCAGGATTAAAGAGATTGGCATTCGTAAAGTGCTGGGTGCAACGGTATCGAGTCTGGCTGGTTTGTTGTCTGTTGAATTTTTAAAATTGATCCTGCTTTCCCTGCTGCTGGCATTTCCGCTGGCCTGGCTGGCGATGCATAAATGGTTGCAGAATTATGCCTATCGGGTCGATATCCATTGGTGGGTATTTATCCTGGCGGGCGTTGCAGCTATTCTGATCGCCATTATAACCGTCAGTTTTCAGGCAATCAGAGCGGCGATTGCGAATCCGGTGAAGAATTTGCGTTCGGAATGACGGCTGATGGTTGATGGTTGACAGTTGACAGTTGACAGTTGGCAGTTGGCCCACCTTCTCCCGCGAGATGCGGGATTCGGTGGGTAAAACGGTTGACGGTTGACGGTGATGGTTGACATTGCGTGAGTGATTCAGTGATTCAGTACTGATCCAGTACTTCCAGACTTCCAGTCTTCCATACTTTATTCGGTCTTCAAACTTTTAGTGGGGTTCGCAATAGCCGCTTTGATCGCCTGAAAGCTTACGGTAAAGAACGCGATCAGTATGGCGACAAGACCGGCAAGCGCGAACATCCACCAGGTGATCGGTACCTTATAACTGAATCCCTGCAGCCATTTACTCATGGCCCACCAGGCGAGTGGTGTGGCGATCACGATGGATACAAAAACGAGTTTCAGGAAATCCTTCGACAAAAGCGTTACGATTCCTGAAACGCTTGCTCCCAGCACTTTCCGGATTCCTATTTCCTTACTGCGCTGTTCGGCACTGAATGAAGCGAGTCCGAATAAGCCGAGACAGGAAATCAGGATCGCCATGAGCGTAAAGGAATTGATGATATTTCCGAGCGTCACTTCCGCTTCATATTGTTTCTGTACCACTTCATCCATAAACATGAGTTCAAACGGAATGCCTGGCAAATGCCGGTTCCAGATGGATTTCATTTTAGATAACAGGGAAGAATAGTTATTGCTGTTCGTGGCAACTACCAGGATATCCATTTTCTTCCAGTCGTTCTCATATTGAAAGAAGAATGGTTTGATATCGGTATGCAATGAACTGTAGTTAAAGTCCTTCATCACACCAACCACTTCTACAAAGGTTACCGGGTCAGGGGCGTATTGTGTATAGAGCCGGGTGCCTGGTGCGGTTTCAGGTTTCAGGCCCAGTCTGCGACAGAGCGTCTCATTGATGAGTACACGGCCCGTATCATTCTGCCGAAAATCCCGGCCGGAAATAATTTGAATGCCATTGGTATGTAAATAATGTTCGTCCGTTGCGATATTCTGCGCATCGATGGATGTGGTCATATTGCCTCCTGGCGGATATACGCCATGGTCTCGCATCACATGAGTGCCCAGATAAAGATTGGCAATGCTTGCATCTTTTACTTCAGGAAGTTTCAGCAGATCATCTTTCAATGACGCCATCTTGCTTTGCGTTTCTTCTGTATAAAAATCGAAAATGAGTTTTTGATTTTTGTCAAATCCCAGATCCTTGTTTTTAATATAATTGAGCTGGCTGTAAATGATGATGATGCTCGTAATGAGAACGATGGAAAGCACAAACTGGAATACCACCAATGAACGGCGGATCGCCGTAGCCGAAATCTGGTTGGTGAAATTTCCCTTGATTACTTTCACCGCCTGGAAAGCAGAAAGATAAAATGCGGGGTAACTGCCGGCGAGTAGTCCGGTTACGATAACCAGTCCGAAGAGGAAAAGCCAGAGACGGAAATCGGAAAAAAGAGAAAGCTGAATATCTGCCTGCGTGATCTGATTCAGCAGGGGCATTGCCAGCACCAGCAGTGGCACGGCAATCAGAATTCCGATCAGGGACAGAATGATGGATTCTGTGAGGAATTGCCTGATCAATGCTTGTTTACCAGCGCCAATCACTTTACGCACGCCAACTTCCTTGGCGCGTTTGGATGCACGGGCGGTGGAAAGATTCATGAAATTAATACAGGCAATCACCTGTATCATCACAGCGATCAGAATCAGGATATATAAAAAAGAACTGCTGGTCGTTTTGCTGATCTCCACTTCATAACCTCCGGTCGTGTGTACAGAGCGCATGGGCTGGAGATGCAGTGATTTCTTCATTCCCATTTGACGCATCTGGTCGCCGCCATATTTCAGCAGGAAAGGCCGGTAATTTTTTTTCCAGATCCGCAGCATTTGCATCCGGACGGATTTTAATATAGCTATAAGTGAAATTATTTCCCGCAAATAAATGATTATCGATCACGTAACCACCGATGCCGCCGCTGTTCATGGTGATAAACATGTTGGCCTCGATCTGCGTTCTGCCCAGACTTTCATTCACTACACCGGTTACTTTAAAATCCGTTTTGCCATAACCGTTATGTAGCGTAATCGTTTTCCCAACCGGATCATCATTTCCGAAAAATTTATTCGCAACGGTCTGTTGAAGTACGATGGAATAAGGCTCTTTCAGAGCCGTCACCGGATTGCCATAAATAAAATGGTAATTGAACACTTCGAAGAAAGTGGAGTCAACAAAAAATGCCTTATCCTCGTAAAACGATTTTTCCTTGTAGGTCATGAGGTGTTTTACCACGCCCAATGTAGGTACTACACGGGCAAACTGAATTATTTCTCCAAAATCTTTTTTCATTGCAGGCGCGACAGGAGGGGAGCAGGTTGCGTTGTGGTGTTTGTCGCCAGCGAGTTCCAGATCGCCAGTGATCCGGTAAATGTTTTTCGCATCCCGGTGATGCTGATCATAGCTGTACTGATCCGCGACATACAGAATGATGTACACACAACAAAGTGTGCCCAATGCCAGTCCGAATATGTTGATGAAGCTGTAGGTCTTATTTTTTAGCAAGAACCGCAGAGAAGTTTTCAGGTAGTTTTTAAACACGACGTATTAGTTATTAGTTATTAATTATTAGTTATTAACGTTGATATTAAACCACTTCCAGACTTCCACTTCCATACTTCCATACTTTCTTGCTATTCTGTTCTAAACTATCGACCGGATTGGCATTCGCCGCGCGGATGGTTTGAATACTCAATGTAAATAGCGCAACCGCCATCATCATGATTACGCTAAGCGCAAACAACCACCAGCTGACGGGTGTTTGATATGCAAAATTTTGCAGCCATTTGTGCATGGCCCACCAGGTGAGTGGAATGGCAATCACCGATGCGATCAGTACAAGAAGTACAAAATCCCTTGATAAAATGGAAACTATATTTGTGATGGAGGCACCCAGAACTTTTCTTACGCCGATCTCTTTGGTTCTTTGATTTGTTGTATAAATGACCAATCCGAGAAGTCCCATACAGCTTATAAAAACAGCAAGTCCTGCTGCCCATTTCAAAAGGCGAGACAGGTTTTGCTCCGATGTATAAAATTGGGCGATGCTTTCATCCAAAAATTTGTATGAAAAATCTTCTTCAGGAAAAAATTCCTTATACGATTTCTCAATAGAAGCCAGTGTGGTCTTCCAGGACTGGGCCTGGGCATTTCCCGTCTTCAGTGCGATATGCAGAATCCAGCTGTTTCCTGTTTCGGAAGAAAATGCGAGCGGCTTCACAGGTGAATGAAGGGATTCCTGGTTGAAGTCAGCCATTACACCCACGATCGGGACATTGTCGACCTGCCGGTTCAAGACCTGTTCCGGATTTTGAAATCCCAGTATGTGCATATAGGTTTCGTTAATCACGATTTCATTGGCCGTGTCACTTGCTCTGACATTTCTGCCCGCCAATAATTTGATATGATAGAGTTTCAGGTAATTTGTATCGCCGTTTTTTTGTCTTACGTCCGTTTCAATTTCTTTTTTCCCATCCTTATATTTCATACTGCCGGATGACCATCCGTCGGCCGCCGGAGGATCATTTCCCAAGCTGGCCAATTGCACGCCCGGCAGATTTTTGATTTTCTCTAAAAGAGAAATCCGTTTTGTGTCCTGTGGTCCTGAGCGTTTCCAAAGAAAAGGGGTTTGAATATTTACAATGGCATCCTTCTTAAATCCCATATCCCGGTTCATGACAAAATGTATCTGTTTGACAGCGATAAATGTTGCCATGGTAAATACCTGAGCGATCATGAACTGGGAAATAGTAAGGCTCTTTCTCAACATAGCTTTACGGCTTCCGCCCATACCTGTATAAGTCTGATTTTTTAAAACCTGCACAGGCTTAAATCTTGAAAGGACCCATGCAGGATAAAATCCGGCAAGCATAGCTACGACGACCGTTAAGAGCAAACCAAAGGCAATAATATATGGCTGATGTAAAAGATCAAAATGTAAATCAGGCGGAATGAAATCTGAAAATATTTTTAACAGCAACGGTGTAAAGAATGGAGATAATCAGCGAGATAAAGGAAATGAAAAATGTTTCTGTCAGGAATTGAAAAATCAGCTGATTGCCGGAGCTGCCCAGGGTTTTACGAACGCCGATTTCTTTGGCACGCTGGATGGATTGGGCTGTTGTAAGATTTATAAAGTTTATACAAGCCAGTACAAGAAGAAAGATCCCGACAGCGGTTAAACCATAAAGTACGGGTTTACTGGCAGAATGATCTCCGAATGTGGCGTATATCGGATTGAAATGAATGTCGTCAAATGGCTGGAGTCGGAAATGTCTGACGGAATTGGGGTTTGTATTTTCCTTGTCATATTTCTTTTCGAGAGAGCTGAAGTCCGGACTCTATGTTTTTTGGAGAAACATGATCTGAGAGTTGTATCAAAACTGCGATCCTCCGTTAACGCTTCCCCAATTTTCCCACTTGTAATTGCCTTTAAGACCCGCTGAAGTTAATATGGTTGATTGCGACACAAATTCTTTAAAAATAAAATCCGTGTTTTGGGGAGATCATTTACGATTCCCGATACAGTCGCCACAATCGAATCATCGTAGGTTAGTTGCCTGCCAATCATTTCCTGAAAAGAACTATCCCGGGAAATAGGCGCTTGCCCTTTCGGCGGTCAGGACTACTTTATAAGGTTCGTTGAGAGCGTTGTGCATTGAACCTGCCAGCCATTGATAAGGAAGCAGTTTAAAATATGATTCGCTTGTAAAAATGATATTTTTCTGATGCCTGACTGTGAAAGGTTTTTCATTTTTGCGGGGTGCAGCTACTTTTGGATCGCCGTTAAACTTATGGAAACTGATGATGTCCTTGATGCCGGCAACTTCTTTTGCGATGGCATCCGGGAGCGGCGAAGGAACACCGGGATTGTGTATCGGTGAACCAAAAAAATTCATCTCTGTTACAACATGGTAAATATGCGGTCTGTCCTTTTCGAATTTATCGAAGGTGAAATCATAATGAACGATCAGGAAAATTACAAGTGACGCACTGATACCGATAGCAAGACCAAGGACATTGATGAGCGAAAAAATTTTATTCCGGAAGAAATTCCGGTAAGCGATGGTGATGTAGGTTTTGAGCATCCCTTGTTTGGTTGACAGTTGACAGTTGACGGTTGACGGTGAAAGCCTTAAGCTTACGCTTTATGCTTTGTGCCCAAAACGGCTCAATTAAAATGCCGGCCTTGTAAATGCTTATTTATGAATGCATTGTAAATGGAACGCTAGAGTATGAATGTTCGGAATCGAACAACAGGTGTACGTTGGTAACGCTTGATGGATCGATCAACTGTCAACCGTCAACTGTCAACCGTCAACCGTCAACCGCTCACGCTAAAGCCTTAACTGTTGAAGACGGTCGTTCCGTACGAACCCTTCTGGCCTTACGTCTCAGATACTTGGTATGAATGATTTCACTCATGGTTTTATCCTGCAGTTTGCTTTCGAGCCAGGAAATGATGTCCAGATAAGCGAAGGAGCGGGTTTCGATATGATTATATTCCAGGTGTTTGATTTTACTAAGCAATTTTTCCAGTTCAGACTTGATTTCCTTTCTTGAAATCTGGAAGCTTTTTCTTAAAAATTTAAACATCTCTTCTTCAACCACGGTCAGATTTTTCATTTTCGCCATGAACCGGTAAACAGATTTTGTCAGCGATTCCATGAGTTCATAATTCCCCAGTTCATAGTGCGCGAGCAGATGCACCAGTCGTGCATAACATTGAAGATCGTACCGGAGATCAATATGGTCATTTATAATTGACTGTAAGAAGTCGATTGACCGGCTATAATCGCCACTGCCAAAATATAAAGTGGCAATTTTATAATTGAATACCAGTGTACGATGATGATCAATATAGATGTTATATTCTATCAGCTTTTGTGAAATCTCCGGAACCAGGTCCAAACCCTCTTTGAACGTACCGGTCATCAGGTGCCAGTTGATTTTCGCCAGGTTAATATATACCCAGGTATGTATCCTGAAATTATCGTGATGTTGCCCCTCGGGCGTATTATAGTATGCTTCAAACTTCTTCAGGATCACTTCGAATTTGCTGAAATGCCGCAGATCAAAAAGTGCATTCAGCATATTGTGCATGCCTTTTACATAGTGACCGGTTTCAACCGTAATCATCAGTGGTTCCTGTTCGAAAAGATCGATCCATTTCTGTCCATACCGATAATACATCAGGAAGTCCTGTCGGATAAATGCAAACCAGCTATAACTCTGATAGAGATAAAGTTTCTCGTAAAAATCGTTCAGCTGTGAAGTATCGGGGAGTGTATTCTGTCTGAAAAAATCCCGTAGTCTTTTTTCATCCGCTTCATTGCGGGCATGCCCATTCTCCACATACCAGCGATAGAGTAATAGGGCCAGGTTGGAAAGACGCGTCACGCGATCAATATGGTCACTGATTTCCCTTGCTTCGCGCGTAAGCTGTTCCGTTTTTTCCAGCGAGGTTCTCGTGATATGCAGTGTTTCGATTTTCTTTTCAAGAGAAATCAGCTGCGCAAGAAAATTCAGTTTATTATTTGCTTTGGCGATTTCTTTTGCTCTTTCAAGAATCTTCAGAGCCTGATGTTTCAATCCTTTGTTGTACAGCAGCCGCGCATTATCCATATGCTCACTCAATTGCAGATCTGTATTTTCTGTTGTTTTAAGCAACCGAAGACTTGCCAGTAACTGCTTATAGAGATGCGTTTTTAGATTTGATAACTGCGATTTGGTGAAAGGAAGTTTTTTGAGCAGGAGTTTTTCGTCATAATCCTGCATCTTATCCAGCGCATCAAAAAGTTGGACGATTTTCAGGTCCTCATTGCTGGAACTCCTCTTGATATAGAGTTTGAAATGCCTTTTTTCGGACTTTTCCAGTGAACAAATTAATTGAAATAATATATCGGTCGAACGGTTGGCCATCATTGATAAATTTTGCTGAAACTGTGTCCAGGCAAGACTTCCACGAAAAGATACACAGTTTTGACATGATTAAAACACCTATAAGATGGTTTGAAATGAATCCCATACCCCCTTAATTTCGTATCAGCAATTAAGAAATAGAATAAAGCAGGCAATCGTTAGGAAGTAAATCGTTAGAGGTCAAGAGAAACGAACTGCAGCATTCAGTTAAAGTCGAATACTACCTTTTTTCATATGGCAAGCAATCGTTAGAGGTCAGCTGTTTCTACAGCCGACCTTATTTTTTTTCGGCTCGGCAAAGCTAAGGATTTTTTGATTTATTGACAACTTTTCTTCTTTAACTCTCTCATTTACACCGCATTATATTTTATTTTAATGTGTTTTAGGCTTAAGGCTAAGGCTAAGGCTAAGATGTAAGGCTTAAACTATCTGACAGTAAGTTCTAACCATATAGTTTTCAGATACATTCTATAAATTTCATTATAGGTTACCTAAAACGCTTTACGCTTTACGCTTTGCGCTTTAAGCTTATTTTTGCGCTCCTTCTAAACAGGAATATCGCACAGAATGAAGCTTAAAATCATCAAATTCTTCAAGGATTTTCTATTATGGAGTGGCATTTTACGTCTGCTGTCTCCATTTAACCACCTGTTTTTCTTCCTTCGAAACTTTAATGTATTGAGGTCCTGGATTAGCCAGGCCAATCGTACTGATCTGTTAATCAACGACTTCTATTCATGGAAACGAGACTACCCCAAGCGGTATATATTATATGATACGGTAGCTGCCCATTTTGAGCTGGGGACGAAAGAGATACTCTACCTGGAATTCGGAGTGGCATCTGGTAGCTCCTTTTTCTGGTGGATGAAAAAGAATACAAACCCCGACTCTTTATTCCGGGGATTTGACACATTTGAAGGATTACCCGAGGACTGGGGTGGTTTTAAAAAAGGGGCCATGGCTTTTGACCAGGCACAGATTAATGATGGCCGGGCAGAATTCATAAAAGGCATTTTCCAGGATTCACTTTTTCCTTTTATCGAATCAAATAAAAGTCTTCTTAGAACAAAGCCCAAGGTTATCCATATGGATGCGGATCTTTTTTCTTCGACCATTTTTGTACTCTCCCAACTTTATCCTTATCTCAAAAAAGGTGATATTATTTTCTTTGATGAATTCAATGTCGCGAATCATGAATTCCTGGCCTTTAAAATATTTACCGAATCGTTTTATGTGAAACTGCGACCGGTCGGCGCGGTGAATAATTTTTATCAGACTGCGTTTGTAGTTGAATAGTAATTAGGCTAAGGCTAAGGCTTAAGGCCAAGGTGCAACTGTCAACTGACAACTGTCAACCGTCAACCATTGTCAGTTAGATTTTAACGCATCAGTGGTTTTTGACCGCAGAACCATCCATACTCTCGCACCGATGGTACATGCACATACTATCAGCACGCCGGCGAACGAAATAGCCAGTGAAGATGAACTGACGCCCGCGTTGATCCGGAAAATCAGATCCATCAAAAGTTTGGAAAGCATATAACCTCCATAACAACCGATGATGGCAGATAATAAAATGATCCATGAATAGCCTCTTAGTACGAGTTGGAAAATATGTTTGTCTTCCGCACCCACTACTTTTCTGATGGCTATTTCTTTCGATCTTTTTAAAACATTTAATGAAACCAATGCAAACATGCTGGTTGCCGCCATCAATACTGATATGATAGCGAACCATCTGAATATCGTGGCGATACTTTCATTTACACTGGCAGCTGCGGAAGCGACCTCGTCCTGGTAATATCCCCTGAACGGTTTCATAGGATAGAGTTTTGCCCATGATTTTTTAATTCCGGCAAATACTGTATTGAGTGATCCGGGTTTTGCGCGTACAATGATCCGGGCATATTTATCCGGCGAAGTCAGAACCATGGCAACAGGCTGAATGGGATCGAAAAGTGTATTTTGGGTAAAGTCTTTCATTACGCCAACCACCGTGCATACAGATGTATCACTGTTTCTGATCTGTTGGCCGATGGCGTCGTCAGGCTTCCAGCCAAACTGAAATGCAAGATTTTCATTGATGATCATCGATTTTTCATAGTCACCCGTGCCCTCCGCATTAAAGTGGCGACCGGCCACCAGTTTCAGCTTCATCAATTCCATATAATGAGCACCTGTTTGCAGAAAAATGCTTTGAATCTTTTCACCTTTTGCCTGAAGGGGAATAGTATAATATGAAAACCCTATATTATTCAGCGTACCTGCCATTTGATCGATATCTGGGATTTTGCTGAATTCATCGCGTACAGCCGGGAAGGCAGATTCATTTTGTAAATCCACCCCGATCACATTTGCCTTTTCGTAACCGTAATCAAATTTGCTCTGGAAAGTGGAATTGCGGGAAAATGCCACGCCGGCAATCACTGTAATGAAAGAAATGGCAACCTGCAAACCAAGCAGAACCCTCGAAAAAAGATTACTGCCGCCAAATTTTACCGAACCTCTGAAAATATTAGTTGCATTAAACCGGCTGATATACAAAGCAGGGTAAGCGCCTGCCAGCAATGTAACCACCAGGAAAATAGTACCGATAATAATCATCAGATTATAATCGCTAAAATAATGTGCTTCCAGTTTTACATTCCCGAACATACTGTTGAATGTGGGTAACCAGAAATTATTAAGGAGGACGGATAACAATGTGGCCAACAAAACGATTATGGCGCACTCCATTAATTGTTGCAGCATAATCTGTCCGTAAGAACTTCCCATCACTTTTCGCACACCCATTTCCTTGAGACGGCGATTGCTTTGTGCCACGGAAGTATTGGCAAAATTCAGACAGGCAGACAGCAGTATGAGGATGGCCAGGACGATCGGGCCATAAGCTGCAGCATCCGAAGGCCTGCCCCATAACCCATTGTTTTCAATATTGAATCCATCGGAAACCCCGGCCAGGGGTTGCAGTGAAAAGGAGAGAATTTTGATATCCTTTCTTGCCGATTGCTGGAGAGGAACATATCTGTTCAGTCCTTTGCTCACCGTGGCAGCATCGCCCGGATTTTTCAATTTTACAAATACAGCGTCCGACAGCCACTCCCATTCATCATTTTTAATAAGCGATCCGTCAGCTTTCAACTGGTTTTCCGTATTGGTAATCAGATCAAACTTAATGGAGGAATTGGCGGGCGGATCCTTCAATATACCGGTAACCGTTAAGGGCATTTTAAAGGGCTCATCTGAATACAAAATGAGGGTTTTACCTAACGGGTCACTATCTCCGAAAAATTTTTTTGCGGAACTTTCGGTAAGTAAAACCGTAGACCGGTCCTGTATTTGATTGGTTCCCCGCATCAGCGGGAAATTAAACAGGTCAAAAAATGATGCATCGGTAAAATGAGCACTTGTTTCGAATGGATCATTCTGCGGCGCTTTGACGTTCAACCCGCGACTGTCCCATCTCACTGCCTGCGTTACAGACGGGAAGTCATTTTTTGCAGATGCTGCCAGTAATTCCGGACAGTATCCTTTCCGGTTATCGCTGCCGGCCGTTTTTGTAAGCACACGGAATATATTTTTTCCGTCCTTATGAAATTGATCATAGCTGAAACTGTATCTATAATCCTGAATACCCCAAACGATAGAGGCGATTCCCACCGCCAGGGTGATGACGTTGACGAACGTATATAATTTATTCTTCCGGAGGTTCCTGAAAATAATGGTAAGGTAGTTCCTGATCATGTTGATTTTGTTTAAGACTCATTCTGGTGCAGATTCCATATCAGGTATCGGAATTCTTTCATTAGCACTAAACACATGCCGTTTAAAAGAAGTATTGATAATCAATATCATTTGGGATTTCGGGATGGAAGAAGAACCAATAATGATACAGGAGTTGTCCGTTTTTGAACATCACCCATGAGGGGCTAGACATTCTGCGATTCGTTATTTTCAGGCAGGAGGCAGGAGGCTGGAGGCAGGAGGCAGGAGGCAGGAAGTTGGAGGCTGAAGGCGGGAAGCTAGGAGGCTGGAGGCAGGAAGTTGGAGGCTGGAGGCATGAGGCATACCACTTCGCGCGTCCGGCTTCCTGCTTATTTCAGGATCTGATAAGCGATCAAACTCATAACGTAAGCAAGTCCTGTCATATAAACGAGTTGAATGATGGGCCATTTCCAACCACGGGTTTCCCGTTTCACAACGGCGAGCGTGCTCATGCATTGCATGGCAAAGGCATAGAAAATCATCAGTGAAACACCTGTCGCGAGTGTGTATACTTTTGCGCCGTCGTCTGTTCTGGCTGAATCCATTCGCTCCCTTAAAGTTTGCGGGTTTGCATCCTTGCCTCCTTCCACACTATATAAAGTGGCCATGGTTCCGATAAACACTTCACGGGCGGCAAAAGAAGTAATCAAAGCGATACCGATTTTCCAATCATACCCCAATGGTTTGATGACAGGTTCGATGGTTCTTCCCAAAATGCCGGCGTAAGAATTTTCAAGCAACTCTGCATTTTTTGCCTTCATCTCTGAAGGCGGAGCGTTTTTGTATTTTTCTGCGACGGCATGCATCCGGCCCGAAGGACCATACGTACTGAGTCCCCAGAGAATCATACTGATCACGATGATCACCTTTCCCGCATCACGCACAAATATTTTTGCTTTGCTGACCATCGTGATGGCAACATTTTTCCAGCGTGGCGCACGGTAGGTCGGTAATTCTAAAATGAAAAAACTTTTTTCGGTGGAATGGATAAATTTTTTGGCAACATATGATACGATCAGAGCCGCTACGATCCCCATCAGATACAAACCCATCATCACCATTCCCTGGCTGTTGAAAAACCCCCATACTTTGTGATTGGGAATTACCAGGGCAATCAGCATCGTGTATACCGGTAACCTGGCGCTGCAACTCATCAGAGGCGTTACTAAAATCGTCAGCAACCTTTCTTTTTTATTCTCAATATTCCGGCTGCTCATGATGGCAGGCACGGCGCAGGCAAATCCGCTGATCATGGGCATCACCGATTTGCCATTCAATCCGACTTTACGCATAAGCTTATCCGTTAGAAAGCTGATGCGTGCCATATAACCCGTATCCTCCAGGACGGTAATCAGTCCGAAAAGAATCATGATCTGAGGAATAAAAACTAATATGCCACTCAGTCCGGCGAGCAATCCGTTTACCATGAGGTCCCGAAACCATCCATCCGGCAATTGCGCGGAAACCCAGGTGCTCATTTTTGTAAAAGCCCAGTCAAGTCCATCCATGGGGAACTGGGCAAGCCAGAATACGCATTGAAAAAGAAGAAACAGCACGGCCAGTAAAATCACATAACCCCAGACCCGGTTCATCAGAATATTATCAAGTCTTTCGGTGAAAAGAGTTCTCTGAAGTGGATCCGGTTCCGAAATGGTTTGCTGCATCACCTGGCGGATACGGTTATAACGCTGCAGTATTTCTTCTGCCTGTACACGGGTATGATTAAACTGGTTGACCTCCTCAATATTTTCAATGTGGTGATGCTGATCTTTCGAGAAGTGGAAGGACTCATGGTTAATCAGGTAATGCAATGCACTGTAATCACTGATCTCCGGCATCATCTGTCTCATCTGGGAAACGGCATCCTCGGCCAGGGCCCGGTTGGGAATAAAGTCGCGGACGGGAGCCTGGTGCAAATGCTGGGCACGTTGCGCAAGAATTCTTTTCAACTGGATCATCCCTTTGTTCTTGCGGGGATTTACCGGTACGACAGGTACACCCAGTTCTCTTTCCAGACCGGGTACGTCGATCTCAATTCCTTTTTTTCCCGCCAGGTCCATCATGGTCAGCGCCACAACCACCGGAATTTTTAAATCTATGATCTGGGAACAAAACAAGAGATTTCTACGAAGATTGCTCGCATCCACGAGCAGGATCACCATATCCACTTTCACATCCTCATCCTGGTGAAGCAGTATTTTATATGTTACCCACTCGTCAGATCTTTTAGGATACAGACTATAGGTGCCGGGCAGATCGACAATCTGTGCCAGCCTGCCGGAACCCAGGTCACTGGAACCGGTTTTCTTATCAATCGTAACACCCGGAAAATTCCCAACTTTCTGGTGAAGGCCGGTCAGGGCATTAAAAAGAGAGCTTTTCCCACTATTCGGATTGCCAACGAGGCCAATATGTATTTGACGTTTATTCAATAAGGCTCAGTATGAAGGGGAGGCAAATTTAATTCTTCATTTCCTTAATCCTTTACGAGATACGATAATACAGTATGGAAGTATGGAAGTTTGGAAGAATGGAAGTACTAAAACACAAAACCGTCAACTGTCAACTGCCAACTGTCAACTGTTAGATAATCCACCCCAGTAATAAACAGATCATCACAATCACAGGAGAAGGTAACTTGCTGTAAAGCAATAGTATAAAGGTTAGGATCCCCACACCGATATCAAGCCATAACATCAGGTTCGAAGAAGGCGTAAAGTCTTTCACCATATAAAAACAACTCGCGATCATGATACCTACCACAACGGCATTAATTCCCTCCAGGGCCCGGTAGACCGTTGCGTATTTCTTAAGATTGGACCAGATCGGAAAAAAGAATAACACCAGGAGCGCACTGGGTAAAAATATGGCGATGGATCCGACAAAACAACCAATAACCTGCATGGAAAACCCGAGATCTTTCATGGCGATGCCTCCCATATAGGATGAAACAGAAAAAACGGGTCCGGGAATGGCGCGTACGAATCCGGCACCGGTATAAAAATCTTCTTTATTGATCTTTACGATATTCGGATTCCGCTGTATAAGTTTTTGTGATTCGGGCCTCGCAACAAACTGTTCATACATCAAAGGGATCAATACCTGACCACCTCCAAAAACCAGGCTTCCAAACCGGTATGTATTTTCAAAAAGATTAATGGGCCGGCGGTCAGGCCAGTTATTTTTTCTGGCCAATTCACTCGATATTCCAGCCAGAATAAAAATAAATGCGAAGAGCCATAAATTAGCCCACTTAATTTTTCTTGTAATAATTTCTGTCTGCGGAATACGTTTGCTGCTGATATTGGTGATTAAACCACCGAGCACAATAACGATCGGGAAGATCCAGGGAGTTTTGAATAACAGGAATGTGGCGACTGCCGAAATCGCCATAATAAAATGCGTGATGGTGTTGTGTACCGAAATCCGGAAAGCCTTCCACGCCGCATAGGCAAGGAATCCGACCGTCATCGGTTCAACAAAACGAAAAAGATCTGCGCTTCCATTTTTATGATTGATATATTCTATAAAGAATGAAAATACGCCCATGATGACGCAGGCCGGAAGGATCCATATAATCAGGGTGAGCACAGCTAATGGAATGCCACCCCGTTTATATCCAATCAGGGTAAGCGTTTGTGTGGACGAAGCACCCGGCAGTAACTGGCAGAAGGCATTATAATCCATCAATTCCTCCTGCGTGATATCATGCCGCCGATTGACAAATGTTTTCATCATCATGCCGATATGTCCCTGTGGTCCGCCAAAAGCAGAAATGCTGTGTAAGAAAACTGCTTTTAAAAATGGGATATGCCGTAGTAATTGCATGAGAGTACAATTTAAAGGAAAGCTTAAAGCCCAAAGCGTAAAGCTTAAAACTAAATTTTAAAAGCCAAAGGCGTAAGGCGAAGGCTAAGGCTAAGACTTAGGGTTCAAGATAAATTGGAATTTTTTAAATTTAATTAAGTGAAAATGATAAATATTTTCATCTGAAATTCGAAGCACCGTAAATTTAGGCTTTAGCCTTGGCTTTAGCCTTAGCCTAATGCAAAGCATTGGGAGTTACAGTGGGCTCTTCCTTTCTTGCAGGGTGACTTTCGTAAGAACGTTGTCTTTTATAATCCTGATAGGCGAGTTTGATATAATCAAAGAATTCGTAATCAGTGGCGATCTTGGTGAATTCGAATGAAGGACGGAAACGAAACATGAAACTGTCCGCGGCATCGCCGGTGAGGCCGGTTATTTTCTTTACGATATAACGTGTGAACCGATGATCAACGAATTTATCCTCTTCATCTTCCAGTAACCTTTTCTGAAATGCCAACATGCGCCTGTTCTTTTTAAAATTGAACATATTGATCAGTGCATCGAGATCAAGCCCGGCGTTGCCATTCGCGCCCTCCGTTATTTCCAGACCCGGTTTTTTGAAATTAAAAATCTTCTCATAATCCTTACGGTTCTGCAGGGAATCCAGGTAATAATTTTTGGGTGCCACCCGCACTTCAGCCAGTTCGGTTGGATTTACATGAAGAGCGATATCGAACCCCGTAGTTGGATTCATCATATTTATCGGGAAGTACTGGGTCGCCCGGCCGAGGTATGAAAAACGGAGAGAATCACTGGCGTTTACGCGGATCACATAATTTCCGTTTGAATCGGTTGTGGTTCCGCCTCCACAACTGCAGATCACACTTACACCATCCAGCGGTCTTGTTTTATACATATTAAATACGGTACCATGGATGGTAACCTGCTGTGCATCGGCTCTGACTGAACAAAAAGCCAGGAGAACAAGGATAATCGTTATTCTGAAATATGCGTAAAAACGGGCCAAACAGGATAATTTATGAAATAGGAACGCCAAAATAGCACGAAGGGTTCTAACAATTATGGTTTTACTCAAACTTAAGGAAAGGTTTAGCAAGTCTGGAAGACTGGAAGACTGGAAGACTGGAAGTACTGAATCACTTTAACTAAATCACAAACCGCCAACTGTCAACTGTCAACCGTCAACCGTCAACCATCAACCGTCAACTGTCAAAATCTTTTCCACCCAGCGGGCAATCTGTTCGGGATAATGCATGTGTTCCAGACCGTGAATTTTTTCGGCCAGTGTTTCTGCCGTTTCTTCCGGAGAAAGGTTGAGGCTCGCCTGAAAAAAGATTCTCCCATGGTCATATAATTCGTCAACATAATGAATAGTAATGCCACTTTGATGTTCACTGGCCGCGATAACGGCTTCATGAACAGCTTTTCCATACATGCCCTTGCCTCCGTATGCCGGCAAAAGGGCCGGATGGATATTCAGGATCCGGTCCGGATAAGCCCTGATCAGTTCTGGTGGAATTTTCCACAGAAATCCTGCCAGTACAATAAATGAAATATTCCTGTCCGCAAATTCTTCCAGATAATGAGATCCGCGGAAAAATTTTTCCTTTTCAATCAGGAGAACAGGTATTCCGGCTGTCTTTGCAATATCCAGAATACCTGCACCGGTTTTGTTACAAACGATCAGGCAAATCTGAACCCTTCGGTTCAAAACCAAATGTCCGTCTTCATGAAAATAACGGATGATCTCCCGCGCATTGGTACCCTGCCCGGAAGCAAAAATGGCCAGACGAATCGGTATCAATTCTTCATTCATGTAAAAAACTTAAATGGTCTGTTTAAAAAGGCTGTAAAGATGTGGTAAAAAAATGGTTTGATTAAAGCACTTTTTAGCATCAGAAATTGCGCGGAAATGCGATGACAATGCACATGACATTCATTTTTTTAAAAAATGCATAATCGGCTGAAATGCAGGCCAGATAAGGCAAAAAAAAATTTCAGCATGTTGGTATATTGTTAATTTCCTGACTTACTTTTGCAGCCAACCGAGGTGATTTTTCACATTTATACATTGTTGTATATATGCATCATAACAGACTAAGTGCTTTCCGAATATCCTTCATTTTTTTTCTCACTGCATTTTTCCTGTTTTCCGGTAATTTATCGATGGCTCAGGATGGTAAAGCTTTATTTCAAAGCGATTGCGCATCCTGCCATAATCCGATCAAACAAGTAACCGGTCCTGCCTTAAAAGGGGTGACTGCCCGGGTTCCCGATCAAAAATTACTTCACGCCTGGATCCGGAATAACTCAGCCGTTCTGGCATCCGGCAATAAATATTTTAACGACCTCTATATTCAGTTCGGCAAAACGCCGATGAACACATTTCCGCAGCTTACGGATGCGGAAATTGATGCCATCCTGAAATATGTAGAAACCTATCCCGAACCCGGAGCCGGTGGTGCTAAAAATCCGAACGAAGGTCCGGCTACCCAAACGCTGGAATCTGATAACAGTCTCCTGTACGGAATTCTTACCCTGATCCTGGCCGTCATCATGCTGGTCCTTTTGCAGGTGAACAGCAATCTGAAAAAACTTTCTGACGATAAATCAGGCATTCCATCCCACGATCCCATTCCATTTTACCGGAATAAAGTTTATCTCACCTTCCTGGGACTTGTTCTCTTTGTAATGGGAGGTTATTATGTGGTACAGGCCGCCATCGGACTGGGCCGTCAACAAAATTATCAACCGGAACAACCGATTTTCTTCTCACATAAAGTTCATCCCGGAACCAACCAGATCAGTTGTCTGTATTGTCATGGCGGTGCCTGGGATTCAAAAATGGCCGGAGTTCCTTCTCTGAATGTTTGTATGAACTGTCATGCAGCCATCAATGATTATAAAGGGGAACCACTTTATCGCGCAGATGGCAAGGAAGTGGATGCGAACGGCGGAAATTCAGAAACTATATTCTTATACCGGCTACGATCCCAAATCCGGCAAATACACAGAGCCCGGTAAACAGATCGAATGGATAAAGATCCACAATCTGCCCGATCATGTTTATTTCAACCATTCCCAGCATATCCGTGCAGGTAAAGTACAATGCCAGACCTGTCACGGAAGCATCACCCAGATGAATGAAGTGAAACAATTCGCCGAACTCAGCATGGGCTGGTGTATCAACTGTCACCGTACTACAAAAGTTAATTTCCCGGATTCAGCCGGAAACGGAAATAAATTCTATAGCATTTACGAAAAATTCAACCAGAACCTGGCAACCGGAAAAATGGATAGTGTTACGGTGGAAAATATTGGTGGAACGGAGTGTCAGAAATGTCATTATTAGAGTGTAGGAGTATAAGAGTATGGGAGTATAAGAGTGGAGTCTTATTTCGAACGCAACGTTTTGAATTTTCAAATTTGAATCTCAATGAGCGAAAAAAAGTACTGGAAAAGTTTTGGGGAACTCAATCTGTCTGAATCCTATATAAAGGAACACGGAGAATGAATTCCGGGAAGATCTTCCGGCAATCATGGATGATGGCAAAGGGATCACTGGATGCAAAACACCCCGCCGTGATTTCCTGAAATATCTCGGTTTCAGTACTGCTGCAGCCACCCTGGCTGCGAGCTGCGAAATGCCCGTCAGGCATATCGTTCCTTATATAAACAAACCGGAGAATATGATTCCCGGTGTGGCAGATTATTATGCAACTACTTTTGTTTCCGGCGGTGATGCGGTTTCCATCGTGGCCAAAGTAAGAGATGGCCGTCCGATCAAACTGGAAGGAAATGAATTATCCGCGGTTACCAAGGGCGGAACTTCAGCCCGGGTACAGGCTTCGATTCTGGATCTGTATGATACGGCCCGACTTCGCTATCCTGTACAGATGGTGAACGGTGTTCCACAGGAAGTAACCAGCTTTGAAGCCTTTGATAAACTGGTTACTGATTCCATGGCCGGGTCAAAACGGAACAGTCGTTCTGCTTACCCCAACCATTACTTCTGTTACCACCAAACAGATTATTGCGGATTTCCTTTCAAAATATCCGGGAAGCCGTCATGTACAATACGATGCAGATTCTTTCAGCGGCATGCTGCTGGCGAATGAAGCATCTTATGGCAAAAGAACCATTCCTTCTTATCATTTCGACCATGCAAAAGTGATCGTGAGTCTGGGTGCCGATTTTCTCGGAACCTGGCTTTCCCCGATTGAATTTGCGCGGCAATATGCCAAGGGAAGAAAGATTGATGAGAAGGCTCCGGCCATGAACCGGCATTACCAGTTCGAATCTTTCTCAGTATGACGGGTGCCAATGCCGATGAACGGTTTGCCCATAAACCTTCTGAAAGTGCAGCCGTGGCCCTGGCCCTTCTTGCCGCTGTCGGCGGAACTGTTACTGCTCCTGCTCTTCCGGAAAAATTAAAAGCCGGAATCAAAGCAGCTGCAAAAGATCTGCTGGCAAATAAAGGAAAGGCACTGGTCGTTTCCGGCTCCAATAATGTACAGGTACAGATCATTGTAAATGCTATCAATGAAGCCCTCGGTGCCAATGGAACAACCATCAGCTGGGATGCAACCAATCTGACCCGTCAGGGTATTGACAGTGATTTTGCGACGCTGGTTTCTGATATGAATCAGGGTAAAATCAGCGCCCTGCTGATTTATGATGTGAATCCGGTGTATGATAGCCCGTTATCGAAAAATTTCAAAACCGGACTGGCGAAAGTAAAAACGACTGTTTCTTTTTCCGGACGACTGGATGAAACCACTGAACTGTGTAAATTCGTATCTTCCTTCTCCCCATTTCCTCGAACGCTGGGGTGATGCACAACCCAGATCCGGTTATATTTCGATGATGCAGCCGGTGATTGCACCACTGTTCAGAACAAGACCATTCGAAGATTCGCTGCTGATATGGTCCGGCAATAAAACTTCTTACGACGATTTCTTCAAACAATACTGGACTTCCAAACTGGGTGGTTATAACGGATATGAAAAAGCACTGCAGGATGGTGTAGTAGACCGCATTTCGACGACGGCTCCGATCCCGTCTTCTACCACTGCCTATTTAAATGCAGCGACGAATGTGCCAGCTGCGGCTTCAGCCATTTCTTCCATGAAAAAAGGCGGGACGCATGAACTGGTTTTGTACCAGCAGGTGGGTATGGGTACCGGTGCACAGGCCAACAATCCCTGGCTGCTGGAATTACCTGATCCGATTACCAGGGCGACCTGGGATAACTATGCGCATGGTTTCTCCCAATTTTATAAAAGAACAATATGGTATTGACCTGAGCGATCAGAACCAGTCCGATAAATTTGAATCACATCCTGAACGCCAGGTGGTGAAAATAAAGGCAAACGGAGTGGAAATAACGATTCCGGTAATTGCTGTTCCGGGAATGCCCGATGGCGTATTTGCCATTGCTCTGGGTTATGGCCGCCAGAGTGCGGATCCGAAAAATACCGGTGATTATATCGGACGTGCGGCAGTAGGTGCCGGTAAAAATGTTTTTCCTTTTGCAGTAAATAACGGAACAACCGTTGAATGGATCGGTACCGGATGTAAGTTTTGAAAAGACGACAGAAGAATATAAGGTAGCCCAGGTGCAGATTCATGGTTCCTATGAAGGCCGTACATCGGTGATCAAGGAATTGACCCTGGCAGAATTTATAAAAGAACCGGATGAAATTCTGGAAGACAGGAAAAAAGAACTGGCAAAATTCGGCGGTATTGGAAGGATTCGAAAAAGACGGAACACTGTATCCTTATTATGACAAACCCGGTATTCACTGGGGTATGTCGATCGATCTGAATTCCTGTGTTGGATGCGGCGCCTGTGTGGTGGCCTGTCATGCGGAAAATAATGTGACCGTTGTCGGTAAGAACGAAGTGTTGCGTTATCATGATATGCACTGGCTGCGCATCGACCGGTATTTCACCGGAAACCTGGCGGATCCGGATAGCATTGAGACTGTTTTCCAGCCGATGCTTTGCCAGCATTGCGATAATGCACCCTGCGAAAATGTTTGTCCGGTTTCTGCAACCAACCATAGCAGCGAAGGATTGAACCAGATGGCTTATAACCGTTGTATCGGTACCAGATATTGCGCGAATAACTGTCCTTTTAAAGTGCGTCGTTTCAACTGGGCAGATTATACCGGTGCAGACAGTTTCCCGAATAACCAGGATGAACATGGTGTGGGTAAACTGAATGATGCCGTTCTGATGATGAATGACGACCTGACCCGCATGGTGTTGAATCCGGATGTAACTGTTCGTTCCAGAGGGGTAATGGAAAAATGCAGTTTCTGCGTACAGCGTCTGCAGGATGGCAAACTGAAAGCCAAAAAAGAAAACCGTACGCTGGTTGACAGTGATGTGAAAACAGCCTGTCAGCAGGCTTGTCCGACCGATGCCATCGTATTCGGAAATGTCAATAATAGCAAGAGTGCGATTGTAAAATCAAGACAGGAAAACGAACACCGTTTGTATCATGTGCTGGAGGAATTGCACGTATTGCCGAATATTACTTATCTCGCCAAGGTCCGTAACCCGGAAGCTGAAGCGAAAGAAAAAGTGTAATGATTTTTAATGATCCCCGCAGGTGCGGGAGAAAAAGCGATCAACCCAGTATGTCTGCATTTAAAGTACGAATCACAGGTAAGACCACCGCTGGTAGCAGGTGATAAAGACTATCACCAGATCACGGAAGATATTGTCCGCCCAATCGAGAACCGTCCGTCCAAACTCTGGTGGATCGGATTTCTGATCTGCGGTATTGCTGCTTGTGTTTCGGGATTTTCTCCGTAACCCGGGAAGTGATTTATGGAATAGGTCAGTGGAATCTGAATAAAACCGTCGGCTGGGGTTGGGATATCACCAATTTCGTGTGGTGGGTCGGTATCGGTCATGCCGGAACACTGATCTCTGCGATCCTTTTATTATTCCGCCAGGGATGGAGAACAGGTGTAAACCGTGCAGCGGAAGCGATGACCATCTTTGCGGTAATGTGTGCCGGCAATTCCCGATCTGGCATATGGGTCGTGTATGGATGTGCTTTTTTGTATTGCCTTATCCAAATACCCGCGGTCCGCTCTGGCCGAATTTCAATTCACCACTGCTTTGGGATGTATTTGCGATATCAACTTATTTCACCGTTTCCTTATTATTCTGGTATTGCGGTTTATTGCCCGATCTGGCAACCGTTCGGGACCGCGCCAAATTGAAATGGAGAAAGTTTTTTTATGGTACTGGCTTCTTTCGGATGGACCGGTTCAACCAAACACTGGCAACGTCATGAAGCATTGTCGCTGGTACTGGCCGGACTGGCTACACCGCTGGTACTTTCTGTTCATACCATTGTATCCTTCGACTTCGCCACCTCCGTTGTTCCGGGCTGGCATACAACCATCTTCCCTCCTTATTTCGTTGCGGGTGCCGTATTCTCCGGATTTGCCATGGTGCAATCCTTGTTGATTGTCACACGAAAAGTGCTGAAGCTGGAAGAATATATTACCATCGAGCATATCGATGTGATGAATAAAATCATTGTGCTCACGGGTTCCATCGTGGGTATCGCCTACCTGACGGAATTATTTATCGCCTGGTATGGCCAGAATCCATATGAACATTTTGCCTTCTTCCAAAACCGGGCGAATATATTATCACCCCTTGGCTGGTCCTATTATATCATGATGGGTTGTAACGTACTTTCGCCGCAGATATTCTGGTTCCGCAAAATGCGCAGAAATCTGACGGTTACCTTCTTTATGTCGGTGATCGTGAATATCGGGATGTGGTTCGAACGGTTTGTGATCATTGTTACCTCCATTTACCGGGAATATCTTCCCAGCGGCTGGAGCACTTATTATACACCAACGATCTGGGAGGTTGGATTTTATCTGGGAACATTCGGTTTGTTTTTCACCTGTTATTTCCTGTTCTCGAAATTCTTCCCGGTTATTGCCGTGGCGGAAATCAAACATATTCTGAAAAAATCCGGTGAAAATTATAAAGAGAAGATGGGACCTGAAGAAAAAGAAACGGCGGAAGAATTTGCACATGAATTTGAACATGCCCATTAAATATCTTCTAAAGCGATTATATGGCTATTAAAAGATTTGTTGTTGGAAGTTTTGATGATGAAGCGGTTTTGTTTCCTGCCGTAAAGAAAGTGCGCGATGGCCGGATATAAAATGCATGATGTGTATACACCGATGCCGATCCATGGACTGGATAAGGCGATGGGTCTGCGGGATACCAGTCTGCATACAGCCGGATTTATTTATGGAATTACCGGAACCACCACGGCGCTGAGTGGTATCAGCTATGCATTGGTTTATGACTGGCCACTGAATTTTGGCGGTAAACCACATTTTGCCTTGCCGGCCTGGATACCGATCACTTTCGAACTGACCGTTCTTTTCTCTGCCGTGGGTATGGTACTTACATTTTGTTATCTCTGCCAGATGGCGCCCTTTGTACGGAAACATCATTTTAATCTGCGCTCAACCGACGATCAGTTTGTGATGGTGATTGAATGTACAGACAAAACCAATGTGGCGGAAGCTGCAGGCATTTCTAAAATCGACGGGTGCATTTGACGTACATGTGCAGGATGCAGAAACCGGCTGGTGGCTTGGGACCTATAGCAAGAATATCCCGTCGGTAGACAATGCAAAAACTATTCTGGTATAACGAAATGAATGTTGCAATGCAGATCCATAAAAAAATTAATTCCTTTCTGTTTATCCCTGGCGGTGCTGGCATCCTGCAGTGATGGACCCAGGCGCGATCCGGGAAGAATATATATGCCGGATATGACCTATAGCCGGGCTTATGAAACCTATTCGGTTACCCCTGAAGCAAAGAGAAGCATTGTTAAAGAAAGGCATTCACTACAGCAATATGCCGGTGCCGGGAACTATAAAACGAGGTGCGACTATTCCCTTTTGATATTCCAAAGGATGCTGCAGGGGATACTACCAATTATGTCGCTTCCAAATCTGTAAGAAGTCCGCTGAGCGGTTTGGATGATGCGACGATGACGGAAGCAAATCGTCTCTACCTGGTGAATTGCGGTATTTGTCATGGAACGAAACTGGATGGCAACGGTCCGCTTTACAGAGGTGGTGACGGTCCTTTCCCGGCCAAACCGGCCACGCTGGTGGGGGATGCAAAATATGAAGCGATGCCCGAAGGACAGATGTATTATTCTGTTACCTATGGTAAAAATAAAATGGGAAGTTATGCTTCCCAGCTGGATACGCGGCAGCGGTGGATGGTGATTGCCTATATCAAATCGAAACAGGCAGCGGCACATCCGGCAGCGGCGTCGGATTCAACAGGCAAAAAAAATTAGCGGAGCAGTATAAAAATTATTAAGAATGTCAATTAAAGAACGTTTTGAAATTCCTTCCGGTTTCAGGATGTGGTCAATGGGGCTGATGGGTGCGGGACTTCTTTCCCTGATCGTCGGATACTTTGTGTATGGCACCGGCGACGAAGCACATCAGATCCGGTTCTGGGCTGCACTTTTACAGAACAGTGTATATTTTTTACTGGTTGTGAATGCCGCCATGTTCTTTTTCTGCGCCACTACCCTGGCATGGGCGGATTTCAGTATGACTTTCCGCCGGGTAACAGAAGCCATTTCAGCCTGCGTTCCGATAATCGGCGTGATTACTTTTGTAATCCTGATGAGCCTGGTGCTCGGACATAAAGCTTTTATCTACGAATGGCTTGATAAAGCCGTGGTCGCAAAAGATCCCGATCCTGAACGGGAAAAAAGGATTTCTGAATCCGACCTTTTTTATCATCTGGACAACACTGACGATTGGTCTATGGACGGTGCTGGGATATAAAATGCGTCAGTCTCAGCCGGGAAATGGATGATCATCCGCTGACTGTTGAAGAAGGCAAAAAATATATCTGGAAGAATACGGTCTGGGCTGCACTTTTTATTGTCTGGTTTGCACTGACCGTGGCTTCTACTGTTCCCTGGCTCTGGCTGATGAGTATCAATGCACACTGGTTCAGTACCATGTACAGCTGGTATACATTCGCAAGCACATTTGTTGCAGGTATTGCTCTGATCACCCTGTTTGTTATTTATCTGAAAAACAAGGGTTATCTGGAATATGTAAACAAGGAACATCTGCATGATCTGGGTAAATTCCAGTTTGCATTTTCGATTTTCTGGACCTATCTCTGGTTCTCCCAGTTCATGCTGATCTGGTATGCGAATATTCCGGAAGAAACGACTTATTTCAGACCCCGGTTTGAAGGTGCCTATACCGGTCTTTTTTACCTGAATCTTTGTCATCAATTTCCTGGCTCCGCTGTTGATTTATATGCGGGCCAGTTCGAAACGCAACTATACCACTGTAACCTTTATGTCTGTAGCTTTGCTGTTTGGTCACTGGCTGGATTTTTACCAGATGGTTTTTGGAAGTCTGGTGCCGGATCATGTGCCGATGAATCTTTTTGATTTTGGTATTGCGGCAGGATTTGTTGGACTGATCATTTACCAGACCGGTAATGTGTTGGCGAAGTATCCCATTGCTGGCTAAAAACCATCCGTTCTTTAAAGAAAGTATTATTCATCATACTTAGTCGTTCCGTTTTCAGTAAGGATTTAAAACGATTAAATTTTTTTAAGCATCATGTCAAGTTATTTTCTGTTTGCGATTTTATTGTTGGGATTTGTGATCACGTTTCAGATTGCGAAAGCCAGTGAGTATGTAGGCATTCTGAAAGGGGAAAAGAAAAATAATGAATCAGAATAACAGGATCAACGGATTTCTGATGATCGTTTTCCTGGTGCTGGGTCTGATTGGTGTTTACTGGTGCAATGAATTATTCAGAGGGAAAATCCTGGGAAAAGCTGCATCTGATCATGGAGAGAAAATCGATCAGATGCTTTACATCACGATTGCTATCACCGGTGTCGTATTTTTTATCACACAAATTCTTCTGTTCTGGTTTTCATTCAAATACCAGTATTCTGAAAAAAGAAAAGGATTTTATTTCCCGCATAATAATAAACTGGAAGTTATCTGGACCGTTGTTCCGGCGATTGCACTGACCGTGCTGGTTGGATTTGGACTGATGTACTGGTTCCAGATCACCGGTGAAGCGCCAAAGAATGCCCTGCAGGTGGAAGTTACCGGTAAGCAATTCAGCTGGATCTTCCGTTATCCGGGAAAAGACAATGTTTTCGGAAATAAATATTATAAGAATATCAGTGACGCGGAAAATAATTCTCTCGGGTTTATTATGGGATGATCCAAAAACGCACGACGATATCGTTGTAAACTACTACCATGTATGCTGTTGTAAACCAGCCTTTGAAACTGATCATCAATTCCCGCGATGTGATTCACGATGTGGGCCTTGCTGCATTTCAGAATGAAAATGGATGCAGTGCCCGGAACACCCACGACGATGTGGTTTACACCGTTATATACGACAGAAGAAATGAAGAAATCAACCGGTAATCCGGATTTTGAATATGAAATTTCCTGCGACCAGATGTGCGGCACGGGACATTATACGATGAAGGGAATTATCAAGGTGGTGACAGCAGAAGAATTTATATTGTGGAAGGCAAAACAGGTTCCGAATTATGCGCAGGTGATGAAAGATAAATTGCCGGCAGCGCCAGCAGATTCGGCTAAGACGACGACGGTGACGACGCCGGCGAAACTGATTGCATCAAAATAAAGGTTGACGGTTGACAGTAAAGCGTTAGGCGTTAAGCGTTAAGCATTAGGCTTAAAAGAAATAAACAAAGATTAAATTTTTACTGATGAGTACTGATTTGACGATACATGGACACGGTGAGGCAGTCGTTTCGCACGATACCCACGATGGAGATCATGAAGCCCATCATCATAAGGAGACTTTCATAACTAAATATGTTTTCAGCCAGGATCATAAAATGATCTGCAAACAATTCCTGATTACGGGAATGATCTGGGCGATTCTCGGTGGTCTGATGTCGGTACTGTTCAGACTGCAACTCGGATATCCGGATTCGACTTTTCCCTGGCTGGAAGATATTCTGGGTAAATGGGCGAAGGGCGGAAAAATTCAACCGGAAGCTTATTATGCACTGGTTACGATGCATGGTACCGTGCTCGTATTCTTTGTATTGACGGGCGGACTCAGCGGAACTTTTGCAAACTTTTTGATTCCATTGCAGATCGGTGCGCGCGATATGGCTTCGCCCTTTCTGAATATGCTTGTCCTACTGGTTTTTCTGGATGGCCAGTGTGGTGATGCTTGACTTCATTATTTATTGAAACCGGTCCGGCCAGCGGGGGATGGACGATTTATCCGCCATTAAGTGCATTGGGTGATGCGAATCATGGGATCAAAAGGTGGTATGGATTACTGGATCACGGCGATGGCTTTATTCGTGGTATCCGTCCCTGTTGGGTGGTTTGAATTATATTACGACGATTCTCAATATGCGAACGAAGGGAATGAGTATGACCAGACTTGCCGCTTACGATCTGGGCGCTTTTCTTTACCGCGATTCTGGGTGTACTTTCTTTCCCGGTACTTCTTTCCGGCTTAATATTATTGCTGTTCGACCGGCATGCCGGTACGAGTTTTTATCTGTCTGATATTTTTCTTACCTCGACACAATAAGGCGCTTCCCAATGAAGGTGGCATCCCGATTCTGTTCCAGCATTTATTCTGGTTCCTGGGTCATCCGGAAGTGTATATTATTATCCTTCCGGCCATGGGTCTTGTGTCGGAAGTGATGGCGATCAATTCGCGTAAACCGATCTTCGGATATATGGCGATGATCGGTTCTCTGTTCGCCATTACGGTCCTGGCTTTTCTGGTATGGGCGCATCATATGTTTGTGACGGGATTGAATCCTTTTCTCGGATCGGTATTTGTGCTTGCTGACACTATTGATTGCTGTGCCTTCAGCCATTAAAGTATTCAACTGGCTCACCACACTCTGGCGTGGCAATATCCGGTTTACACCGGCCATGTTATTTGCGATTGCTTTTGTGAGCACATTTATTTCCGGCGGACTGACTGGTGTGTTCCTGGGTAATTCAACACTGGATATTCATTTGCATGATACGTATTTTATCATTGCTCATTTTCATATTGTGATGGGTGTGTCTGCATTTCTTGGCATGTTCTGCGGTGTTTATCACTGGTTCCCGAAAATGTATGGCCGGTACATGAACAATACGATGGCCTATATTCATTTCTGGGTAACATTTGCCGGCGCCTACCTGATTTTCTGGCCGATGCATTATGAAGGATTAGCGGGTATGCCACGCCGTTATGTGGAATACCAGGGATGGGCATCATTCAATCAGTTTGGAGATCTCAACAGATTTATATCTACGGTTGCCATGGTGGTATTCGCCGTGCAGCTGATGTTTGTATTTAACTTTTTCTATTCCATTTTCAAAGGAAGAAAAGTAACAACACAAAATCCATGGCAGGCAAATACCCTGGAATGGACAACACCGATCCGTCCGGGTCATGGTAACTGGCCGGGAGAAATTCCGGAAGTTCACCGCTGGGCTTATGATTATGGCAAAGACGGAAAAGGACTTCATCCTGCAAACAGAACCACTTGGAGCCGATGAACAGCACCATTAGTTCCGGGGATAAACCCTATCACCTGATGTAGCCCGAAACTATCAAACAATCCGGTTCTTTTAAGATTGCGGAAAAGCTGAAAGACTATATGCTGCTGGTTAAATTCAACCTCAGCTTTATGGTTGTTTTTTCAGCCGTGATCAGTTATCTGCTGGCACCGCAGGGTAAAAGTATATGACTGGAAAGCCATCATCCTTTTATTTGTCGGCGGTATGCTGGTTACCGGAAGTGCGAATGCGATCAACCAGGCCATGGAAAAACAGACTGACGCGATGATGAAGCGGACAGCGGGCAGGCCGGTTGCTTCCGGAAGAATGTCTGTCGCCGAAGCCACTGTCATTCGCCGTGATCTGCGGACTGGCCGGAACGATGTTGCTCTGGCATTTTAATTTTCTGACGGCGCTATTGTCGGTCATCAGTTTATTTTTTTACGCGTTTATTTATACGCCCCTGAAGAAAGTAAGTTCGGTAGCCGTGCTGGCCGGAGCCGTTCCGGGGGCGATGCCCTGCCTGATCGGATGGGCCGCAGGAAATGATAGTCTGAGTGCCGGCGGATGGATACTATTTGCCTTGCAGTTCTTCTGGCAGTTTCCGCATTTCTGGGCCATTGCCTGGATTGCGCATAAGGATTATAGTGCGGCCGGATTTAAATTATTGCCATCCGGAGAAGGACAAACAAAATATTCAGCCCTTCAGGCGGTTATTTATTCACTCCTGCTTTTACCGGTAGGTATCCTGCCTTATTTTAACGGCATGAGTGGCAGTATAAGCCTGTTGATTGTATTGGTAGCCAATTTTTTCATGATCGGTCAGTGCGTTCGTTTGTACAGGGAGATGACCATTCAGGCAGCGAGAAGGGTGATGTTCGGCAGTTATATTTATCTGCCGGTGGTATTGCTGGCTTTGCTGATTGATAAAGTGGCTAATTGAAATATATAAAATGATTCCGAGTTTAGAACTTAAAAGTGTGGTTGACCAGAATAAAAAAATACATCCCCATAAATTTATTTTATGGGTAGCCATCGGCAGCATCATTATGATGTTTGCCGGTCTGACCAGTGCCTATATTGTAAAAAGAGAACAGCCGGGATGGACAAGTTATACCACGCCCATTGCTTTTTATTATTCAACCGCTGTGATACTGATCAGCAGTCTGACGATTTTTTTAGCCGGAAAATCATTTCCGGAAAGAAGAATGATCCGGTATAGAAAACTGGTGGCGGCGACCGCTGATTCTGGGATTGGTTTTTATATTATTGCAGTGGCTGGGATTCCGTCATTTATGGGCGACAGGCACCACTTTTCACGGATCCGGTGCAGGACAGTTTTTGTATATCATTGCCGGATTGCATGCGCTGCATGTATTTGGCGGTGTAATTGCCCTGTTCGTATTGTGGCTCAGGGCAAGAAATACAAGGATCCGGAGTTATAATATGGTGCCGGTGGATGTGGTGAGTACGTACTGGCATTTTGTGGATCTGCTTTGGATTTACCTGTTTATTTTCTTTTTAATGGTGCAATAAAGTATGCTTATTTGTTAGATAAATTTGTGAACCTGTTCAAAACAATCTCATGGCACATACAGTTCCCGTAGGTCAAAAATGGTGGAGTGGAGGTAAAAGCCCCTTCAATGTTGAATATGGAAAACTCATGATGTGGTATTTCCTCATGAGTGATGCTTTTACTTTCGGAGCTTTCCTGATTTCTTACGGAACCATACGTTTTTCTTCCACTTCATGGCCCAATCCGAATGAAGTGTTCCGGAGTTTTCCGATTATCGGTGAAATGTCTGTGCCCCTGGCTTTTGTGAGTCTGATGACCTTTATCCTGATCATGAGTTCCGTCACCATGGTTATGGCCGTTGGAGCGGGTCAGGTGCATGATCGCAAGGCAGTTATGAAATGGATGTTCCTGACCATTCTGGGCGGACTCGCCTTTCTGGGTTGCCAGGCCTGGGAATGGACACATTTACATGCAGAAGGTGCCTGGTGGGGAAGAAATCCTTTTATGAATATTGACGGAACCCAGTCAACAACCAATTTCACGAATTACTTTTTTACGATCACGGGTTTTCATGGATTCCATGTATTCTCGGGTGTGATCATCAATATTATCATGCTGATCAAAACCTGGCGCGGTGATTTTGAAAGAAAGGGTCATTACCTGATGATTGAAAAAGCCGGATTATACTGGCATTTTGTGGACCTGGTATGGGTATTTGTGTTCACCTGTTTTTATCTGTTATAAGGTGTTAAAGCGTAAAGCTTAACGCTCAAGACGCGTGAAAATACTAAATGTCTGAATATGGATTCTTCCAAGAGCTGTTACGCATACGCACTTTGAAAAAGAGAAAAGCTCGTTTGATACAAAGGCGGTCTGGAGAACATTCTGGATCCTGCTGTGCATTACCGTGTTTGAACTGATTATTGCGATCATTTATTATGAAACCTCATTTTTTCCCGAAACATATGCTGAATGGCGTTTTCATTATTATGACACTGGCGAAAGCATTTTTTATTGTTGCGGAATTTATGCATCTGGGTCATGAGATCAAGAATCTCGTTATGACGATTGCCATTCCGGCCTGTCTGTTTATCTGGTTTCTCATCGCGTTTATGTGGGATGGCAGTTCTTATCATGATTTGCGCATGCGCTATGATAGTTATCAATTACAGCAGAGCAAGACCAAAGTAGTACAGCCGGAGAAACACGAAGAAGGGAAGAAACCAGGGAAGGAATAATTGTTAATTGTCAATTGATAATTGTCAATTATTCTTTAGCGTTTGGAAGCAATTAACAATTAACAATTAACAATTAATAATTAACCATTGCGTAGCAATGGTTTTTTTATCTTAATCAAAAAATGTGAGTAAGAAAGCATTGACAGCTGTGATTTTGGTGGTTATGCTTCCCGTTATCAGTTACCTGCTGGTGAAAAAGGCCAGCGATCATGCGATCGGCATGCCCGGCAGATATTATTATGACAGCGTTGTTACTGTTATTAAGGACGGGAAAACGAATACGGATACGGTCTGGCATTCTGTAGATGATTTTAAATTCCAAAATCAGTTGGGCAACACGGTTTCACTGGCAGATCTCCCGAGATAAAGTGATTGTAGCTGATTTTTTCTTTACCCGTTGTCCTTCCATCTGTCCCAAACTGACAGCCAATATCAGAAAACTGCAGGATGCACTTTCTTCGAAAGATCAGTTCAAACAACTGAATCCGTCCTTTATTCAATTTCTTTCTTTTAGTGTGGATCCCGAACGGGATTCAGTTCCTGTATTAAAATCCTACGGCGATAAATTCGGCATCAATCCGGATCTGTGGTGGCTGCTTACCGGTCCGAAGAAACAGATCTATGATTTCTCCATCAATGAATTGAAACTGGGTCTGGCAGATGGCGAAGGCGTGGATTCCAATTTCATTCATACCCAAAAATTGGTTCTGCTGGATAAGGAACATGTAGTGAGAGGATATTATAACGGGCTGGACAGTGTGGATCTGAATAAACTTGCAAATGATATGGTTTTTATCATGCTGGAAAAAGATAAACATTATGTATCTCCCTTGCTGGAGATGAGACCTATTCTTCCGCTCATTATTTTTATTCTGCTGGCAACGGCCGGGGTTGTGATTTATTTATCAAGAAAGCCTAAAGCCGCAAAGCTTAATGCCTAAAGCTAAAGTTTGAAAGCCTAAAGCTAAAGCGTAAAGCCTAAAGCTTAAAGCTCAAATGCCATGAAAGCCGAAAGTAAATTTTATTCTGAATGAAAGAGAAAACATATACGCTTCCCATCATTACCATTTCCATCGCCATCCCGATGGCTGTAGCATTTCTTATTCTTGGGCTTCACACAAAAGTGAATTTCGGATTTAATACAAGGAACCTTCCTTTATTTCACGCCATCCTGAATTCGACAACGGCCATTTTATTGCTGGCCAGTTTATACTTCATCAAAAACAGGCGGATCCGCGCACACCGGGCGGCAAACCTGACGGCGGTTGTGCTGAGCGCAATATTTTTAATTTCTTATGTAATCTATCATAGTTCCAATCCTTCGGTGAAATATGGAGACCTGAACCATGACGGCATTTTAAGCGACTCGGAGAAAAATGCAGGCAGGCAATCTGCGATATCTGTATTATTTTATTTTGAGCAGCCATATTATTCTTAGTCGGAGTTATCATTCCCTTTGTGCTCTTCACTTTGCAACGCGCTTTCCAGGAACGATTTGACAAACATAAAAAACTGGCGCGTATCACCTGGCCGCTTTGGTTTTATGTGGCTGTTACCGGTGTGATCGTTTATGTGATGATAAGTCCTTATTACGCTTAACGCTTAACGCCTAACGCGTAAGCTTACAGTCCTAGGCGTCCTGCATCGGCATCAGACAGGTGGCAGGAGGCTCAAGGCGAAATGGGTCAGGTTCAATGCTTCACTGCCTCCACGCCTCCCGCCTCAGGCCTCCAGCTTAGACGGGTCCCAGAATTTTTCTTTGAAATTAACGATCACATCATCTTTTACCAGGATGCCTTCTTTCTTCAACAATTTTTCCATTTTTCCGGGTGGTTTGAAATGATGTTTTCCTGAAAGCAATCCGACACGATTTACAACACGGTGTGCCGGTACGGTCGGATTTATTTTATCTGCACCATTCATGGCCCAGCCCACCATTCGGGCGGAAAGTTTTGTACCGAGGCAGGCTGCGATCGCGCCGTAGGATGTTACGCGTCCGTAGGGGATTTGCCGCGCAACTTCATATACCAGTTCGAAAAAAGATTCTTCTCTTTTTCCGGAGGGTTGAATTTTATTGAGCATCTTGTTCGGTATCAGCGGACGCCGTTCCTTTTGCATTTTTTCCGGCCTTTTTTGAAGCCGGTTTTATTTTTGTCGAATGGCCCTTTAAAATTTGATTCTTTTTTTGAATCTGATTTTTACCCGAAGACATATCCGGAGAATTTATTTTCGATTTATTATATTGGTTCGGTGTTTTCGATTTGTTTCAGAAGTTGCTGAAATTTCAAATCCGGTATTGGAATTTGTTTTTCCGGCAAGCTCAATTTTATATAAAAAATTTTATTACTTGCAGCAATATCCAGTTTTTCATAATGCGTTTTAATATGCATCTCTGCCGGATTTTCCGGGCGTGCATAGACATCCTCGGATGAATCCAGAATATTTATATCATAGAGATCGGCGACCAGTTTTGTGAAGTAATACAAAGCAGGGGAATCTGTTTTCAGATGTACAAAACCACCGGGTTTTAAAATATTTTGATAGAGTCTCAGATAACGTGGATGGGTCAGTCTTTTTTTTGCCCTGGAAGTTCGAAGCTGCGGATCGGGGAACGTGATCCAGATTTCACTTACTTCACCAGGTAAAAAATACCCGTCAATTTTATCAATATGGGTTCGCAGGAAAGCGGCGTTGTGGAGATTGTTCTTAAGACCTTCGAGTGCCCCGGCATATATCCGGTTACCTTTTAGATCAACACCGATAAAATTTCTATCCGGATAAAGAGCGGCCAGACCTACTGTATATTCTCCTTTGCCGCAGGCCAGTTCAAGTGTAATCGGATTTTCATTCTTAAAGAAATCATTCCATTTACCGGGCATACCATTCGGGTATTGCAATACGTTTGCAAAATTTCCGATTGCTTCAAAACGCAGAAGTTTTTTTTGGCCCATGGCCCGGTAAAAATAAGACTAAGGATAATTAGTTTTCTGTTACAGCAGAAAAATGGTTTGCAGCTGGAATTTTGCTCAATGGCATTTTGTTTTGCATATGGGTCGAGACATGCATATTTCCTCTGTTATTCACATGTAGTTTGCCTGATTTAAGAGCAGTATATGCCAGGTTTCTGTCCAACATACCTTCTATCAATAACATGGCACCAAGCAGTCCGGAGAGATTCTGTGACATCGAAGTCATTGCACCCGTTAGGTCAATAATTGCATGAAAAGAATAATTTCCAATCATTCCCTGCGTGGCAATTTCCCAATATTTATACACCACACCGATCAGCAGGGTGGCTGTAACAAGTACTGTGTATGAAATCGTTTTTGAAATCTTCATTCTGACGGTGCAGATCATATAAAAACAAAGGGCCAGTAAGAAGCTCATTCCAAAATGTGCTGCATAATGGACCATCTTAACATGAGTGGAGAGAGAGTCTGGTAAAATCACACCAAAACAAAAAACACCGGTTGCCAGTAGGAAAAGCGTTAGTTTATCTTTAACACTATATTCATTATTCATTTTTCTAGTAATTATCCTGTTTGGTGTTAGTCGAAATCCGTGCCAAAAAGATCTCTTTTAGAGAAGATTAGCAAAGACATGTTATTGGAACAAGGTCAATAGTTATAGTTTTGTAAAAACATTCTTTGGTATCCGGGTTGTCAATCATTGAACAGGAGAATAATTATATATGATTTTAAGTCGTAATTCATTTTTCCTCATTCTATTTTGTATTTTTCTTTTACCTCTACCGATTTACAAATTTTTCTGGCTGGTCAAATCAAAAGAAACAACCGGGACTTTATATTTTATAGGACATGGTAACCTGGGTTCTGTTTTGGGAATATCAACTTATCCGGTGATTTGGTTTTTGTCAGGAAAGGATACCGTTTTTTTTAATGGGAATGTTAACATACCCTTAAAGCCTGATGAAAAGGTTTCTGTCCGGTATCAAAAAGATGATCCTTCAGATGCTAAAGTGAATACGTTTTCCTGTATCTGGGGAGATACTATGGCTTATGAATTCGGCCCCCTGCTGATTTTTCTGATCGTGTTTTTTCATCCTGATCTGGTGCCAAGGAAATCAAAGGTTCTCCTGGGGGAGAAACCGCTGATAAAGTTTATCGAAATATAATCCCTGCGCAGAAGAGTTTTTAAACACGTGGCTCTTACTTTTTGCAACAGAGATACTGTGGGCCAGCAACTTTAAAATAGCCGGTCTCCGGGAAACATGATCGTATATGAATCAACATGGGTAAAGCGTGCAGGCATGCGATGGCGTTGCGTGTACTATTTTATTCGGCGCCTGTTAATTATTAAACGGATAATGAAAGATAGGATTGGGACATAAAAATAATCACGGTGACGGGCCGAACATATCGTGAAGCCGGCACCCTTCCCTGCCTTCCGGAAATGAAAAATGCCTTCGCGAAAGCGAAGGCATTCTATTATAGTGGCTGTAGAGGGAGGACTCGAACCTCCACGGGGCAGTTAGCCAAGGCACAATGTTAGTGGTGGTCAACCCCAGTCGGCCACGCCTTGCAGCGAGACCGGCATTATGCGATGTTTATCCTGTGATCCCCACCCCCGAGACAAGAGGGCATGTCTGCCAAATTTCATCACTCCACAGTATTGTCAAGGCTTCTCAGCCATTGACATTGCAATATTATGGCAAAAAGGCCAAACCATTGCATATCTACTAATAAATATTTTGAAATATTTGATAATATTTAAATAAATGGTATATTTATTAAATATTATAAAAATAATCATTCAAAATGAGCGGTAAATTTAACTTAGATAAGCTGGATTTGCAAATAATTCACGAAATGATGGAAAATGCCGAGATTTCTTATGCTGATCTCGGGAAAAAACTATTTGTATCCGGTGGTACCATTCATGTACGTATAAAAAAACTTCAGGAGTTCGGAATTGTAAAGGGTACCAAGCTCAACGTAAACTTAAAGCACCTCGGATTCGATGTCATTGCTTTTATTGGGATTTACCTGGAAAAAAGCTCACTGTATGATTCCGTCGCCAAGGAACTTCGCCGTGTCCCGGAAATCGTACGACTGAATTATACAACGGGCAATTACAGCATGTTCGCAGAAATCGTGTGTAAGGATATTAATCAGCTGCGTTTTGTATTACATGATGAATTACAAAAAATAAAAGGAATCGAAAGAACGGAGACCTTCATATCTCTCGATGAAAGTTTTAACCGGAATGTGCCGGTTTACAAGGAAGCTTAAGGCTTAAAGCGCAAAGCTTAAAGCTTCCTAGTTGTGAAATTCCGGAATGCGGTTGTTCTGATCTCAATGTTTTAAGGGGTTCGTAAAGGCCGCTTTAAAGTCTGGTAACAATAGTGGCCCGTCCGGAACCCGATCAGACCTTTACATTCAAAGCATCCCTCAGGCCATTACCCAGCAGATTAAATGCCAGAACCAACAGCATGATGGCGATTCCCGGGGCGAGAGCCAGCATGGGATTATGTGTGATGATAAAATTATAGTTCTCTTTTATCATCAATCCCCAACTGGGTTGCGGTGGCTGAACGCCGATACCCAGGAAACTCAATCCTGCTTCAATTACAATGGCAGAAGCAAAATTGGCAGCGGCAATTACCATTACCGGCCCCAGAATATTCGGCAGAATATGCCGGATAATAATTCGGGCATCCCGGTAACCCAGTGCCCTGGCTGCCTCCACGTATTCCAATTGTTTTACCGCCAATACTTGTCCGCGCACGATACGTGCCACATTCACCCACATGGTTAAACCGATGGCTATAAATACCTGCCAGAATCCTTTTCCTAATAGTAAAGTGAGCGCAAAAACTAAAAGTAAAGTCGGAATGCTCCATATTACGTTGAGCAACCACATGATCATCTGGTCCGTTTTCCCGCCATAATATCCAGCCAGTGCACCCAGAAAGATCCCGATGCTCAGCGATAAAATGACTGTAATCAATCCGACAGCCAGACTTACTCTTACTCCAATGATGAGTCTGCTCAGAATATCACGCCCATAACGATCTGTGCCGAGCCAAAATGTTTTAGTTCTGATTTTCAGGTTAGTGTTTTTAGGAAGACTTAAAAAAGACTGTCTTTCAGTGATGGATTCGTCAATTAATTTCTCGACAATTAAACTATCGCCCTGCTGGTTCCATGAAACAATGGGTATCCATTCATAACGGTCATCTCTACCAGAAATCAGGCGTTGCAATAAGGAAGCGTGTATGACTTCCTGTTGTTTTTTGATTAGCAGAAAGCTTTGGTGGTAGCCAGGCTTTTGTCCGCCGATTTCCAAAACCATACGATTGGCATACGGACTGTGATCCGGAGCCAGAAAATATGCGAATGAGGCCGTAATAAGGGATAGAGCAATGATGATCATACCAAAAACAGCGCCCCGGTTTTTTTTTAACCGCCGCCAGGTATCAGATTGTATGGATGTAGATTCTTTCAAAATAATTATTTCACTTTGCGGTTTTTCCATTCATATTTCCCAAAACTACCGAAACTGCCCGCTATCACGGTGTATAGAATGTGAAATGGCTGACAGAGTGGAAAATATTTCATCAGTGATTGTTGCTGAAAAAAACCGGCGACTTTTGATACAAAAAAATATTCTGAAATGGTTTTGAATGCAATCAGTAACAGGAGCCAGCGCCAGTGACCATTAAAAAAGCAATCGGCAAATAATAGCAGCAGAGATAGATTCACCAGGTATACCAGCGCCAGCGTTATAAAAGTAGCGGGATGTTTATAATGTGAAATTTTACTCGCCCATCGTATACGCTGGTTTAAAAATGCTTTTATATTTTCGGCGGGAACCGTGCTTACAATGGCCGCCGGATCTTTGAGATACCGAATTTTATCCGGATATTTTGATTGAATCTTTTTCATTAGCAGCATGTCGTCTCCGGATGCGATGTGATTAATTTCTAAAAAACCACCCACCGCGTGATAAGCTTTTCTTGTATAGGCGAGGTTGGCTCCATTGCACATAGGGTAGAGATTTTTGTAAACGGCAGCGCCTGTGATACCCTGTAAGGAAATGAAATCAAGTATCTGAAAAATGGAAAGCCAGCTACCATTAGAAATGATTTTTACAGGTGCGGCAATGAACTGGAGATTTTCCTTTTGATATGCATTTACAAGAACGCGGATCCAGTCCTTTCCCATGGTGCAATCCGCATCCGTACATATAATTAATTCTCCGGAGGAATTAGCAATACCGGTTTCTATCGCTTTCTTTTTATATGAATTGATGAAGCCTGAAATATAGTCTGAGAGATTAACGAGCTTACATGATAAAGGGTGCTCCGCCACGAGAAGTGGCTGTATTGTCCGTAGAGAAATCATTCACGACAACAATCTCCGTAAATTCTTTTGGATAAGACTGGGCCAACAATGAATCGAGACAGTTTCCAATGTGTAAGGCCTCATTCCTGGCAGGAATAATGACCGTAACTTTTATATTCGGTGCTGGATCCTGCAGGGATTCGGGTGGAGAGGGAATCTGGTCCCATGATCTGTGATAATAAAATATCAACAGAGCATATACCAGCAGGAGTATGCCTGCTGCTGCAATCAGGAAATGAATCACTGTATGCCCGTTCATCCGGAAATATACGCAGACGGGTCCATCTTTGCTGACTGCGTTAAAAAGGCTTGAAAAATTTGTTCTTTCGCGGGAAATGAGTAGATTTATATAGTTGTTTAACTAACTATATGCCAAACAACCAATTTAAAAAGGGCGAATTATATAGCTTTGTAACGGGCAAAGCATCCATTGCCATTTCGCGCCGTCTTCAAAAAAAATTTAATAGTGCCAGCCTTCCCATCACGATTGAACAATGGAGTGTGCTGTATCATTTATGGAAACAGGATGGGCAAAGTCAGCAGGAACTTTGCAATGCAACATTCCGCGACAAGCCCAGTATTACACGCCTGGTGGATAATCTGGAGAAATTACAATTGGTAAAAAGAGTCGCTTCTTCGGATGACAGGAGAATCAACCGGATTTGTTTAACGAAGACCGGTTTGAAACTCCAGGAACAGTCCATGACACTTGCCGAAAATACATTGAACGAAGCATTGGAAGGCGTCGCTCCGGACCAGATCGATATTTGTAAAGGTGTTCTTCAATTAGTTTACGATAATTTAAAATAACAGAAAAAATACAGGCAATGAGTACAATAACCGGCAATCAGACAAATATAAAAGGGGGAGAATGGCTTATTCGTGAATCCGATGCTGCGGATTGCTTTATTCCGGAAGATTTTCAGGAGGAGCAATTAATGGTGAAAGATATGTGCGCTTCCTTTCTGGATACAGAAATTCTTCCATTGATTGACCGGATTGATAAGCTGGAACCCGGGCTGATGCCTTCTTTGATTGATAAAGCCGGCCAAATGGGTCTGTTAGGAACTGCTATTCCGGAAATCCTTGGCGGATTAGGAAAGGATTTTATCACGTCCACCCTGGTGAACGAGGGCTTGGGCGGAGGATATTCATTTTCTGTTGCGATGGCCGCTCACACGGGTATCGGAACCCTTCCGATTTTATATTTCGGCACAGAGGCACAGAAAGACCAAATATATTCCTAAACTGGCCAGTGGCGAATGGAAAGGATCATACGGCTTGACGGAACCGAATAGCGGCAGTGATGCGCTGAGTGCCAAGACAACTGCTGTGTTAAGCGGGGATGGAAAATATTACCTGCTAAACGGACAGAAATGCTGGATTACCAATGGAGGATTTGCTGATGTTTTTACAGTTTTTGCAAAAGTGGATGGTGAGAAATTTACCGCTTTCATTGTGGAAAAAAACTTTGAAGGTTTCACACGGGGTCCGGAAGAACACAAAATGGGCATCAAGGGCTCGTCAACCGTGCAACTTTATTTTCAGGATTGTAAAGTGCCGGTAGAAAATGTACTCGGTGAAGTAGGCAAGGGTCATATCATCGCATTCAACATTCTCAATATTGGTCGTCTGAAATTGTGCGCAGCAGCATTGGGAGCCGCAAAACGGATTGCCGGAATTTCTATTGGTTATGCGAATACCCGTGAACAATTCAAAACGATGATCTCTCAATTCGGTGCTATAAAGAATAAGATCGCCGAGATGGGGATAGAAATCTGGGTCGCAGAGTCGGCCCTGTACCGAGTTTCAAAATGGATAGAAGACAAAGAACAGGAATTATTGGCGGAAGGAAAGCCGTTTAACGAAGCTGCTCTGGGTGCTGCAGAGGAATATGCCATTGAATGCGCCATGTTAAAAGTTTTTGGAAGTGAGATGCTGAACTATGTGGTAGATGAAGGCGTGCAAATTCATGGAGGCAATGGATTCAGTGATGAATACATGGTTTCCCGGGCTTATCGCGACAGCCGCATCAACCGGATTTTTGAGGGAACCAATGAAATCAATCGTTTACTTAGTGTTGACATGATATTGAAAAGGGGATTGAAAGGGAGGCTGGATATCCTGACACCGGCAAAAAATGTCGCTAAGGAGTTGGTCAGCATTCCGGATTTTGGTGCTTCGGATGAAGGACCCTTTGCTGCAGAAAAAAAACTTATTATCCAGTTCAAGAAAGCCATCCTGTTAACAGCTGGTGCAGCGGTGCAAAAGTTAATGATGAACCTGGAAACCGAACAGGAAATACTGATGCATATTGCCGATATGGTCATGATTACATTCCATGCTGAATCAGCTTTGTTGAGGGTAATGAAACTTTCTTCCTCCAGGGGTGAGCAAGCTGTTTCTTTTGAAACAGATATTTTACGTACATTTTTATATGATTCAGCTGATAAAATAGACAAGAGCGGAAAAGATGCTATCAATGCTTTTGCAGATGGAGATGAACATAGGATGTTGTTAATGGGATTAAAACGCTTTACAAAAACAAATCCATTCAACAGTAAGGAATCCAAAAGGCGGATTGCGGATAAATTGATTGCATTGGGGAAATACCCTCTTTAGGCTTTAGGCTTAAGGCGCAAAGCGTAAAGCTAATTGTCAATTGTCAATTGTCAACCGTCAACTGTCAACTGTCAACCGTCAACCGTCAACCATAATTAGAAACGATTTAAAACTAAGATTAAATGGCCGAAGAAATTAAAGGAATATTTATTCATCATGTTTATTTCTGGCTGGCAGAACCAGAGAATGCAAATCATAAAAAATTATTAATTGAAGGTTTGAAGAAACTTTCAAATGTTCAAACCATCCAGCGATTTCATATCGGAGAACCGGCCAACACCTCGCGGGAAGTGATCGATTCATCCTATTCCATTTCCTGGATTTTAATCTTTAATAATGCCGCAGACCAGGACAGTTATCAGGTAGATCCCATTCATTTACGTTTTGTGGATGAATGCAAACACTTATGGAAACGTGTTCAGGTGTATGATACTATTGACGCTTAAAGCTTAACGCGTAACGCAAGCGTGAGGTTTTAGGCTTGAGTCGGAAGTGCATGACTTTATTTATGGATATAGATTATATCATATCGAAAGCTGCGCATAACGCCTCCTGCTTCCTGCCTCCTGCTATCTTGCCTTCAGCTCAGAAGCGGCTGCTTCATCAACGAAAAAATGCAGTTCTCCCTGCGTGGGTATGATCGCCTGTGAAGGGTAAAGATCGGGATTTCGTTCTCCTTCGATCACTTCGTATAATGCATGTGCTTTGTCTTTCCCGCTGATCATGAAAACGATATGATCAGCATGATTCACTATTTTTTTTGTCAGGGTAATACGTGACATATCCTGCGCTTTCAGAAAGTATCCGACAACCCATGATTTTTCTTCATGGATCACGGGCATTCCCGGGAAAAGAGAAAGTGTATGTCCGTCATCTCCCATGCCGAGTAATACCAGGTCAAAAGTTTTCGCAGGTAAAATATCGGTTCCAAAATATTCGTACAGTATTTCTTCATATTGCATGGCGGCGGCATCCGGCGTCAGGGCCGTATCCATGATATAAATCTGGTATTTTGGTATCGCTACCTTATCCAGCAATGTGTCAAAGGCCATCCGCGCATTATTTCTTTCGTCTTCCAGGGGAACCGCACGTTCATCACCCCAAAACACATATATTTTTTTCCAGTCGATTCGTTCTTTATAAGGCGAGGCAGCGAGGATATGATTTAGTTTTTTTGGAGTACTACCGCCGGAGAGCACCAGGGAAAATTGTTCTTTGTGCCTGAGGGTTTCCTCTATCAGGCTTGTGATCCATTCTGCCAGCTCCCGGGCCAGGTGGTCGTTATCTTTATAAATTTCGATATTCATCGGATGTGCTTTTCATTTAGAAGATCGTTCATTTATAAGAGTGGATCTTAAACCACAACCAGTTTTAAGCTTTAGGCTTTGCGCTTTTAGCTTTCTACATAACGATCCATTGATGACCATCTCTGGCAATCAATGCTTCCGCATCTTCAGGTCCCCATGAACCGGGTGCATAGTTTGGAAAATTCAATGGGGGTCTGTTTTGCCAGGCTTCCAGAATGGGCGTGACTATTTTCCAGGCAGCTTCCACCTGATCCTTGCGCATAAAGAGAGTGGCATTTCCTTCCATCACATCCAGCAGCAGCGTTTCGTAGGCTTCCGGTTCATTTCCGTCATATTCATCTTTGTAACTGAACTTCATATCTACGGGATTCAATGATACAGACTGCCCGGGTCGTTTCGATTGAAACCGCAGGCGGATGTCCATTTCAGGCGCAATACTGATCGTAAGCCTGTTTGCCCTCCAGGTTTCCGCCGCCTCAGGCGGAAATGCAAAATTGGGAGCCGGTCGAAACTGAATATTTATAACGGTCGTTTTTTCATGAAGCCTTTTTCCTGTACGGATATAAAATGGAACATCCTGCCAGCGCCAGTTATCAATATAAAATTTTACCGCAGCAAACGTATCCACAGTTGATTTCGGATCTACGTTTTTTTCTTCCCGGTAGGCGGATACTTTTTCACCTTCCATCCATCCGGCTTCATATTGCCCGCGTACAGCATATTTCCCGACTTCTTCGCGACTTATCTTCCGGATCGCGTTGAGGACATCTACTTTTTTATTTCTTATTTCATCAGCATCGAAAGAAACCGGTGCTTCCATGGCAACCATACAAATGAGCTGAAGGATATGATTTTGTACCATATCCCGTAAAGTTCCCGCTCCCTCATAATAAGCTCCCCGGCCTTCAGAGCCTACAGTTTCCGCCGCCGTGATTTGTACATGATCAATATAATTCCGGTTCCAAATGGGTTCAAAGAGCGCATTGGCAAAACGAAGCGCCAGGATATTTTGCACGGTTTCTTTTCCGAGATAATGATCGATGCGATAAATCTGTTTTTCATCGAACATGCTCATCAGCAGTTCATTCAGCTCATGCGCACTTGCCAGATCATGTCCAAAGGGTTTTTCGATCACGATACGTGTGAAAGCCTTGTCCCTGCAAATATTTCCCTGGCCTAGTTTTTTTGCGATATCGGGCACCAGTTGCGGCGCCACGGCCATGTAAAAAATAATATTCGGATGCTCTCCAAACTCAGCTTCTTTATTCTTAATCGTCTGTTCGATGCCGGTATATTTTTCATCCTTCTCTGCATCCATTTTCAAATATGAAACATGCTGCGAAAAATCCTTCCATTGATCGCCGGCGACTTCCTTCCTCCTGCTGAATTCTTTGATTCCTTCCAGCAGGCGGCCCCTGTAATTTTCATCAGTATATTCGGTTCTTCCGATGCCCACGATGCTGAATTTCTCTGGCATCCACTGATCAATAAAGAGATTATAAAGGGCGGGACATAATTTTCTGAAATTCAGGTCACCACTGCCCCCGAAAATGAAGAGGAGGGTAGCAGCGGGTCTTTTATGATTTTCCATACAAGTATTTAATTTTCGAAGGATCCCCACTCGGTGTGAAAAATGCCCGGCATATCCACTCGTTGATAAGTGTGTGCACCGAAATAATCTCTTTGAGCCTGAATGAGGTTCGTTGGCAGGAATTCGCTGCGATAAGCTTCCAGATAACAAAGCGAAGTCATAAGAGCCGCCACCGGATAGCCTGTTTGCGTGGCATGCATAATTACAGAAACGATATTATGTTTCTTCGTCTGCAGTATACCCGCTATATTCTTATCAAGTAAAAGATTTGGAAGCCTGGGGTTTTCTGAAAATGCTTTGTAAAAAATTTCCAGCATCGAAGAACGGATAATACATCCGCCACGCCATATACGTACCACTTCCGGAAGCGGGATATCCATCTTCAATTCGGTTGACGCTTTATATAAAAGTGCCATACCCTGGGCATAACAAATGATCATTGAGAAATAAAGTGAATCTGCCATCTGGCTGATAAATACTTCATTCGGAACCGCTATTTCATGAGTCCCTGACTTGTACAGGGTCGAAGCCTGAACGCGTTCTTCTTTTACGGCTGAAAGATCTCTTAATGATACCGCAATGTCAATGACCGGTACAGGTACACCCAGATCCATGGAATCCTGGGAGGTCCATTTCCCCGTTCCCTTGGCGCCTGCCTTATCAAGAATCATATCTACCAGACGATTGGGTGTTTTATCATCGGGTTGCATAAATATATCCCTGGTTATTTCAACCAGGAAGGATTGCAGGTCACCTTCGTTCCAGTTCTTATAAACTTTGTGTAATTCGTCGTTGGAAAGACCCTTACCCTTATGAAGAAGCTGATAGGTTTCGCTGATCAGCTGCATGATTGCATATTCGATTCCATTGTGCACCATTTTTACATAGTGACCAGCGGCTCCCTTTCCCAGATATGCCACGCAGGCACTTCCGTCCACTTTGGCGGCAACTGCTTCCAATATGGGTTTTACTTTCTCATATGCTTCAGTATCACCACCAGGCATAATACTGGGTCCTGTGCGGGCACCATGTTCTCCACCGGAGATTCCAATGCCCATAAAATGAAATCCTTTTTCGCGTACATAATTCACACGGGTAAGGGTGTCTATATAATGAGAATTACCGCCATCTATAATAATATCTCCGGGTGAAACAAGGGGAAGAAGAGAATTGATTACGTCATCCACCGGCTTACCGGCAGGTACGAGCATCATTATTTTTCGCGGAACCTGAAGTTTCTGCACCATTTCGGCGAGGGTGTTTACACCTTTCACTACTGTTCCCGTAGTTGCAGACGTCTCAAGTAGTTTGCCCTTTGCCGGATCGAGGTCAAAACCGATGGCTTTAAATCCATGATCCGCCATATTGAGCAGCAGGTTTCTGCCCATTGTTCCGAGGCCGATCATCCCAAAATCGTATAAGTTATTTTCCATGAATTCAAAATGAGCCTAAAATTAGGGATTTTGAAATATACTGTTGCCGAATCTCTGTTTGCGTAAGACAGGATTTATTCGAAATGAGTTCGGCCCTTGGGGTAAATAAGCGAAGGGAGGATTATTTATGTTCGCCAGGATGCGGAGAACCGCGGTGGCAGGTCATGCATTCTACGGCAGGTACGGCAACGCCTTGTTCATTTTTGTTATCGCTGAAAAATTTACTATTAATTTTTGAAGTCATCTTCATCATTTTGCGGGCGATCAGTTTTTCGGGTTTTTCGTCACTTGCAAAATCCGGCCATTTTTGCGCGGTGTCTTTAGAGGGAGCATGGCAAAAACTGCACTTCACACCCAGTGCTGTTTTGAAGTGATCCATTACTTTATCCAGATCTTCCTTGCTGATTTTCTTTGGAAGTATTTTCAGGTTTTTATATTTCGGGGCTTCAGGCGGTTTGGTTGCTGCGATACCTGCTATCATAAAAAGACCTGCGATGATTGCCACAAGGGTTTTTTTGCCGAATAACATATTCCTGATTTTGAATACAAGCTAATAAAAATCTCTGAATTGCGGATTCTTTTTGGTTTATTTTGCACCCCCTATATGAAGAAACAGGCAGCCATCGGATTTATCTTTATCACTTTGCTGATTGATGTAATCGGCTGGGGTCTTATTATTCCGGTCATGCCTCAGCTGATTGCTGGTCTGAAACATATTTCCATCAATGAAGCGAGTAAGGATGGGGCCTGGTTATTATTCGTGTATGCCTTTATGCAATTCATTTTTGCACCTGTACTGGGTAATCTCAGCGATCAGTATGGAAGGAGACCCGTCATTCTTTTTTCTTTGTTTGGATTTGGGATCGATTATATTTTCCTTGGTTTTGCACCCAGCTTTGGGTGGCTTTTTATCGGAAGAACAATTTCCGGAATTACGGGAGCCAGTTTTACGGCGGCTTCCGCATATATTGCCGATATCAGCACAGCAGAGACCCGGGCAAAAAATTTCGGAATGATCGGAGCAGCATTCGGTCTTGGATTTATCATAGGTCCTGCCATCGGGGGTTTGCTCACGGGATGGGGTATACGCGCGCCTTTTTACGCAGCCGCCATACTTACTCTGCTAAACTGGCTTTATGGATATTTTGTTTTACCTGAATCACTCTCTGTAGAAAATCGCAGGAAATTTGACTGGAAAAGAGCTAATCCTGTGGGATCGCTATTGAATCTGAAAAAATATCCCGCAGTTGCGGGATTGATTCTTGCACTGACGCTGGTGTACCTGGGTTCCCATGCAGTGCAGAGCAACTGGAGTTATTTTACGGCGTACAGGTTTCAATGGACACCCAAGACCATCGGCATCTCGCTCGCAGTCGTAGGTGCACTGGTAGCATTCGTTCAGGCCGGACTGATTCGCGTGATCACTCCGAAAATCGGTAATGAACGATGCATCTATATTGGCTTGCTTCTATACGCTGCAGGCATGTTCTTATTTGCCATCGCAAGCCAAAGCTGGATGATGTTTGTTTTCCTGGTTCCTTATTGTCTCGGTGGCATTGCAGGGCCCGCATTGCAGGCTACCATTTCCGGTCATGTTCCTCCCAATGCTCAGGGTGAATTACAGGGGTCACTTACCAGTCTCCTGAGTGTTTCTTCTATATTTGGCCCACTGATCATGTTAAATCTTTTCGCTTATTTCACTTCCGTAAAAGCACCGGTCATTTTTCCGGGGGCGCCCTTTATATTGGGAGGAATTCTCATGTTGTCTGCCAGTATTGTAGCCTATAAATCTTTAAAGCAAAGTTGATAATTGGATATTTTACTGTATCTTTGCGGAGTCTTAAGTTGATCAGCATTTAGTAAGTGAACAAACATTCTGCTACGCAATCCTCAGTACGGTTAGTTAGTCGCCTTTACTTCAGCTTTCAGTCAGCTTGTATTTTTATCATTTAATTTTTTATTTAAGTATGAACATTTATGTTTCAAATTTAAGCTTCAACGTAACTGACGAAGACTTAAACGAGTATTTTGCAGAGTACGGTGAAGTTTCATCTGCTAAAGTTATTCTTGACAAATTCACTCAGAAATCACGTGGATTTGCATTTGTTGAAATGGCAGACGACGAAGCTGCTAAGAAAGCAATCGCAGAATTGGACGGTGCCTCTGTTGATGGAAGGACCATCAACGTTTCAGTAGCTAAACCCCGCGAAGAACGCACTGGCGGAGCCGGTGGTGGAAACAGAAGCGGTGGCGGTGGTAATTTCCAGAAAAGAAATAACTACAGTAATAGCAGATATTAATCGCCTTTATTGAAAAAGCCCCGCCCAAAGCGGGGCTTTTCTATTTCCGGGAACCTTGCCTCTTACCTTTGCCAGCCGCCCTTATGCCATTTGTAACCTTTTTTGTTGTTTTCCCAATGTCCTGATTTCCAGGTCTGGCCCTCTCTGGGTTTTTGCCAGGATCCCTCCCGCCAGTGATAATTGTTTCCCGAATATTCCCATTCTCCGTCGATCCATACATAACCAGGACCGGGTGAACCGGGTCTCACATAAGTAACATCGGCCGGCCTTTCCGAAACATATCCTGCAGAGCATCCTGCCACGACCATACAGGATAAAATACTTATCGCCAATAGATAATTTTTCATTTTTAACTGTTTTTTTCATATGATGGCAAAAGCCATTCCATTGAAAGAGCCGTTATTATGTTGTAATTTGCAGGAACTTTATTTTCAATAATGATAACCGAAACTCCCATCTCCTCCGCTCCCCTGACTGCCAAGGATTTCGTAACCGACCAGGAAGTTCGCTGGTGCCCCGGATGCGGGGACTATATTATATTAGCCCAGGTACAAAGAGTAATGCCCCTGATTGGCATTCCCCGGGAGAATATTGTGTTTATTTCCGGAATCGGCTGCAGCAGCCGCTTTCCCTATTATATGAATACTTATGGGATGCATTCTATTCACGGAAGGGCAACAGCCATAGCTTCTGGTTTGAAAGCAACCCGGCCTGAGCTTAGTGTATGGATCGTGACGGGGGATGGTGATTCACTCAGTATCGGCGGAAATCATACAATCCATCTGCTTCGGAGAAATTTCGATGTTAACATATTGTTATTCAACAACCAGATTTACGGTCTCACAAAAGGACAATATTCCCCGACTTCAGAAACAGATAAAGTAACCAAATCCACACCTGTGGGCAGCATTGACCACCCCTTTAATCCATTGGCACTTGCCATGGGAGCTGACGCCAGCTTCATTGCACGTTCCATGGACAGGGATCCGAAGCATCTGCAGCAGATGCTGATGCGGAGTCATCAGCATAAGGGTTCGTCCTTCCTTGAAATCTATCAGAACTGTAACATTTTTAATGACGGGGCATTTGAAGTATTTACCGAGAAAAATTCAAAGCCGGATGAAACCTTGTTTCTAGAACATGGTAAACCGCTGATTTTCGGAGCCCAGCAAAATAAGGGAATTCGGTTCGATGGTCTGAAACCTGTTGTTGTGGAAATCGGAAACGGATATACCATTGACGATTTATGGATTCATGATGAAAAAGATTTGTATAAGGCTCAGTCACTCATCCGTATGTTTGACGATCCAAATCAGGAAACACATTTTCCACGTCCGTTCGGAGTTTTCTATGAAACAACGCGGCCATGTTATGAGGACATGCTGAATAATCAGATTGATGAAGTAATCAGAACGAAGGGCAAAGGCAATCTCAATAAACTTCTCATGGGGCGTGAAACATGGACTATTAAAGCTTAACGCCTAACGCCTAAAGCTTAACGCCTAATGTTTAATGCGGAAACAATTTTACTGCCAACTGCCTGCTGCCAACTACCATCCATCAACAGCCAACGTTAATTCTTTCTTTGCTTCGGCAAAGGTTTTTTCCTTTTTGTAATTGTACCACCAGGCAGGAACGGTTTTTTTCATCAGTGTATCCAGGTGACGCATGGCGAACAGATTCCAGGCCCCTCTTATTTTCCCATGGATTCCGGGCTGAACAGCCCGAAGACTCATTGCAAATCCACTATCGATGTACTCCATATGATGCCAGTATCCACCCGGCATGAAGAGCGTTTCACCATGGTTCAGAATCAGCTCATAACCCTTTGCCAGACGAAGGGCAGGAAAGCGTTCGTAATCAATTTTATTATTTTTGATATCGTAAAATTTTTCAAAATTTACCATGCTCAAAACCTCCCATGGTTTCCTGTACAATTTATGTTGCTCTTCATAGGGGAAAAGCAGGATCCGCTTTTTACCTATAAACTGAGTATGGAAAATGTGTGATAAATCAATATCAAAGTGCATATGCGTCACGGATCCCTGTCCACCCGTAAATAACATGGGATATTTTTTTACAAAACCTTTACTGTATTGTTCCGGCCAGCAGAAATCTTCCAATATTGAGGGTGCATGTTCAAAAATATTAAAAAGAAAAATCCGCCATTCTGCCGGGCCTTTACGGATCATATCAATGTACTCCCCAAATCTCATGTAGTCGTCAGCAGTATTGACCGGCGTATAGGCGTCACTTTTCGAATTATTATAAATACCTATTTTCTGGTCCCCGATTACAGCTTTAAAAAAATCCCAGTTCCATTTATTATATGCAGGCCATTTTTTTGCCAGCCCGGCGATTACCAGGGGTTTCAGCGGTCTATAATAATTCCTCCTGAAAACCTCCGGAGAAATACTTTCCACCCGGTCTACCGACCTCAACTGCATATAGCGATTTTTTACAAAATTACTGTAATCACATGTAAAGGATTTAAAGTTGCGGGATTGCATTCATACATTGTGTCATGTTTTTGACAGTACATCCGCAAAATCCACAGGAAAGAAATATTCAGACAATCACTGAATGTCTTTTATCCGGTGGTATCATCATTTATCCTACGGATACCATCTATGGCCTTGGTTGTGACATTTTTCAACATAAGGCTATTGAAAGGATATGCCGGATTAAAAATATTGATCCTGCCAAGGCCCAACTGTCTTTTGTTTGTTATGACCTGAGCGATCTGAGTATGTATACAAAAAGCATTTCGACACCTTTATACCGGGTGCTTAAAAATCATTTGCCGGGTCCCTATACTTTTATTCTTCCCGCAAGTAAAATGGTCCCTAAGATTTTAAAAAGCAGGAAAAATAGCATCGGATTAAGAGTTCCGGATAACCTGATCGCCAGAACGATTGTACAAAGACTAGGCCATCCGGTTTTAAGCACCTCTTTACCGGGCGAATGGGTGGAAGAATATACCGACCCGGAGATTATTTATGATCATTTTAAAAACCAGGTGGATATTGTGGTCGATGGCGGGCCTGGAAACATGATCCCTTCAACCATTATTGATTATACTTCGGGTGAATCAGTTATCGTTCGTAAAGGAGCCGGGGTTTGGGAAGAGTAAAAGTTCAGGTAGCACCTGTCACCGAATCTTTTTTCTACATTCATTTTGATCTTACAAAATATTCCGGTCAAAATTCATTTTCAAAAATCTCTATCTGGGTTGATGTAATATTGAAACTTTTTCTGTGGTGGGGGCATAGTCCATGTGTTTCGATACCTTTCCGGTGTTCTGCTGTTCCGTATCCCTTATTATTAAACCAGCCATAATGTGGGTATTCGTAATGTAATTGCCGCATATGATCGTCACGGTAAGTCTTAGCCAGGATGCTGGCCGCAGCGATAGAAGCATAAATACCATCTCCTCTGATCACACACCGGTGTGGCACCCGTTTGTATTTATAAAACATATGACCGTCTATCAACAGGAGCTGGGGTCTTTTCTTTAATTTTTCAATCGCCAGGTGCATTGCTTTAAAAGATGCTTTCAGAATATTGATCTCATCGATTTCTTCATTACCGACTTGTTCCACTGCATAGTCAATGGCATGGGTTTGAATATATGTGCGTAGCTCATATCTTATATCTGCGGTTAATTGTTTGGAATCATTTAATAGAGGATGAAAAAAATCCGTAGGCAGCACAACCGCTGCTGCGAAAACGGGACCGGCAAAACATCCCCTTCCTGCTTCATCGCAGCCTGCTTCGAGTAGACGTTCCTGATAAAAAGCTTTGAGCAACGAAATTTCTTTCGCCAAAAATAAACCAATGCATGCTTTTACAAAGAGTACTTAGTAAATAGTTATCTACATTGTGAATGAATTATTTTTGCCCAATGGTTATCTGGAAAACGCAGTCAGCCAATCGTTCAGTAGCATATTGGGTGATGGCAGGCACCTTGATGTTATTTATTCAGGTTTTGCTGGGAGGCATTACAAGATTAACCGGCTCCGGACTTTCCATCACTGAATGGAATGTGATAACAGGCGCTATTCCGCCGATTAATCATGAACAATGGCTGGAAGAATTCGCCAAGTATAAGCAGACGCCCCAATTTCATCTTCTGAATGCGGATTTCACTTTATCTGATTTTAAATTTATTTTCTTCTGGGAGTGGTTTCACAGACTTTGGGCTCGCCTGGTGGGTGTTGTTTTTATTATAGGGTTTATTTTCCTTCTCTATAAAAGGAAATTGAATGCTGAAATGATCATGCCCCTGCTGATTTTATTTTTTCTTGGTCTCCTGCAGGCTGCCATTGGCTGGATTATGGTAGCCAGCGGACTAACCGGTGATGCTTTGTACGTGCAGCCAACCAAACTGGCATTACATTTTATCTTTGCGATCGGATTGATTTCTTACGCGTTTTGGTTTTCATTGAAACTTTTATTGCCTGTTACCCGGGTCCGGAATGCCCGATGGATTCGTGGCTTTTCGATTGGTTTGCTGGCACTTGTTTTTCTCCAGTTATTATATGGCGCCCTGATGGCCGGGAACAAAGCGGCTGCTGTTGCGCCGAACTGGCCCCGCATCAATGGGGACTGGATTCCGGAGAAAATGTTTAGCCAGTCCCCCATGCTGATCAATTTTATCGGGAATAAGATTACCATTCATTTCATACACAGAAATCTGGCCTATCTGATACTGATTGGTATAAGCATTTGGACAGTTCGGCTTTTCAGATCCGGTATCATCCGAACGCAACGCGGACGCCTGCTATTTCCGTTGATCCTGGTATTACTTCAAATGATACTGGGCATTCTGGCGCTTATTACAAGTCCGGCAATTGTTGCCAATCGCTGGGTTGCTTTCGACTGGATAGCATTACTGCATCAGTTTAACGGAATGTTGCTGCTTTTCAGTCTGATTTATGCGATCTACGTGTTAAGACCTGTTATTAAGTAATTTTAGGGCCGTCTTTCCGTTAGGGTAATAATGCGAAAGAAGACTGGCTTATTTTTCAACTACATGTAAGCTCCTGCCTCTATGGTGCGATACCTGATATCAGTTTATTATTCTTTTCCCGTTCAGCTGGTACTGCTGTATTTGAAAAAATATCAGCTGCTTCTGCTTTTTTGGGGAATCCTTTTTTCGACGATTCATGGTGGATTCATGCATTCTTTTGGTGCCGATGCACTTTTCCTGGCGCCCGAATATCTTGATAATGTAAATGCACTGAGCGGCGCTATTGTCGGGGCAGCGGCTGGTGCATTTATCATGTGCTGGAATGTGACCACATTTATTTTGTATAGCCGGCACTTCCGGTTTCTTGCCACGACAACCAGGCCTTTCTTAAAATACTGCACAAATAATTTTATCCTTCCGGGAAGTCTCCTGATTTATTATTTCTTCAAAGCCATTGAATTTGACAGTACAAAGGAACTGATGACCAATAGCGAAATTGCATGGTTGATTGCCGGATTTCTGACCGGTTTTTTTTTGGTGATCGGATTATCCCTCCTTTATTTTTTTGGGGCGGATCTCACCATCAAAAGGCAGATGACACCATTGATTGCAAATCCAAAGCTTTTCAAATCGCAGTTCAAATCGAAGGATGTTCAGCTCAATAGCAGTCGTCTGATACGTGTGAACTGGTATATGAACGGACCATTTTCGGTTAAGCAGGTGCGTGATGTTTCCCATTACAGTAAGGAATTTATTGAAAGAATTTTCAGTCGCCATCATTTTGCGGCCATACTTTCCATTTGCATTGCATTTTTATTTTTAGGGGTTGTTGGGTTTTTTATGGATAACCCTGTTTTCCAATTACCTGCTGCAGCCAGTATTTTTCTTTTTTTTTCCATCCTGCTGGCTGTCTCCGGTGCTTTTTCTTATTTCCTGGAAAGTTGGAGCATACCCTTTCTGGTCCTGCTTTTTTTCGTGCTGAATATATTATACCACTATGACATTATTGATCCGACCAATAAAGCGTATGGCCTGAATTATACGAACCGCACGGAAAGACCTGCCTACAACCGGGATCATTTACTCGCCATGTGTTCGCTGGATAAAGTGGCTGCAGATAAAGAGAAGATGATACGAATACTGGAAAACTGGAAGAAAAAACAAAAGGAGGCTAAGCCTTTACTGCTGATCATCAATACCAGTGGTGGTGGCAACCGCAGTGCAGCGTTTACTATGAATATTCTACAGAAACTGGATCAGGAGAATGGAGGGCATCTGATGGATAAAACATTCATGATAACGGGCGCCTCCGGCGGAATGTTTGGTGCTGCATATTTTCGTGAGTTGTCGCGCCTCAAACAATATAAGGATTCCACAATTAATCCGGATGATCGACGATATACGGATGCCATTGCGGGCGATCTGCTCAATCCACTTTTTTCCTCTTTTGTAGCACGGGATCTTTTTGCCCCTGCCCAGAAATTTAAAGTGGGAGACTATGAATATATCAAGGACAGGGGTTATTCATTTGAACAAAAATTAAATCAGAATACGGCCGGTGTACTGGACAGGCAGCTGCGTGATCTTGCACCGGAGGAAGCCGCAGCTAAGATACCGCTCATGTTATTTAGTTCAGTGGTTACCCGTGACAGTCGCTCCATGCTGATCAGTACACAGCCAATTAGTTTTTTGATGCGTCCTGTATTTGACAGCACCCGCATTAAGACCATTGATCCGGATGCCGTAGACTTCGGCAGTTTTTTTTACAAACAGGATCCAATGAACATACGTATGCTGACAGCATTGCGAATGAATGCAACTTTTCCTTATATTTTGCCAAATGTCTGGTTGCCCTCCGAGCCTGTGATAGATGTAATGGATGCAGGATTTCGGGATAATTTCGGAGAGCAGGTGGGTCTTCGTTTTGTACATGTATTCCGCGACTGGATTCTTGAAAATACACGCGGGGTTCTGCTGATTCAGATCCGTGACCGGAAAACAGGTGGCTGGGATTATCCCTTTGAATCGACTGATATTACAGAGATTATTACCAAGCCTTTGTTGTTAATCCAATATAACTGGTATAAGATGCAGGAGTATAATCAAAATGACCTGCTAAGTGTGATGGAAGGCTACATGGGAAATAATTTTTATAAAATGACTTTTCAATATGAGCCCAAATCAGCCAACGAGGGTGCCGCGCTCAATTTTCACCTGAGTAAGCAGGAGAAGCTTGATCTGGCTAATGCAGTAAACAACCAGCTGAATCAACAAATTTTCAAGAACGTGAATGACCTCCTCAATCCGTGATAAGCTTAAAGCGCAAAGCGTAAAGCTTAAGCATTCCTTTGAATTTCTGGAAAATTTGTAATCTCTTCTGGTGTTATAATAATAATATTTCAAGTGACTCTTCAAATCTGAAAGCTTTACGCTTTACGCTTTACGCTTTCGGCTTAAAGGGGTTGTATCAATTTGAAACAGTGCGGGATGATGCTGATTCTGAATTCGCCACTGGTATCGGTCGGTTCGCCATCTATATGCATGGGTGCGTGTGCCGGGTTACGAATGCTGATCTTATCCGTTTGCACATAGATAATATTTTTCTCCTCAAAATATTCTATTACCTGCATCAGCCTGTTATTGCCGGCCACCTGGAGTAGAACAGAGAAGGGCAGAATCATTTTATTCATCTTCCTGACGATCACGATATCCAGCAATCCATCTGACAGGCTGGCTCTTGGAGCGATCGTTACATTATTCCCAAACTGGTTGCTATTGGCAATGCTTATGAAATAAGCGTCTGTATTAATTATCCTGTCGTCAAGTTTGATTTCGAAAGGATAGGGTTTGGATTTAAAGAACTTCATGGTTGAAATACGCAGATAAGTCTGAAGTCCCCTCGTTTTCTGTTTCGCAAATTCGTGGGCGACTTCAGCATCGAAGCCGATACCACAAAGAGCGCAGGAAAATTTTTCATTTATGTGAAAAGCATCCACCGGGGATGCATTCCCTTTAAAAATAATCTCAAGCGCACGTCCGGTTTGTTTTGGAATTTTTGCTGCCAGCGCAAGGCTGTTTCCCGAACCAATCGGTATGATACCTATATTTACATGTACACCCTGCAGGGCATTGGCGACTGCATTTAGTGTACCATCTCCCCCGCAAATAACTACATCTGTAATCATTTCTTTTTTGATCATTCCGCGTAGGTCATCATAATGGCCGTCGGCCCTGGACGGGAGAATTTTAAATTCGATACCCTCAGCCCGTGTCTTGCGGATGATCAAATCTTTTATCTTTTCCTTTTTTTTAGTTCCGGAAATAGGATTGAGCAGGTAAATAATTTTACGGACCATGCACGCAAGTTCTGCTAAATGCCGAATTTCAGAAAAGAAATCAGTATTCTTTCTTTAACCATTGGCTTTAGTTTCCGAACTTGGAGTCCCCAACCCAATACTTAAATACTCAATAATGACGATTGCTGCAAAACAACGATTTCTGGCCCTGGATGTGTTTAGAGGAATGACGATCTGTTTCATGATTATAGTGAATACATCCGGTAGCAAATTCACGTATTCTCCGCTCGAGCACGCACACTGGCACGGATTCACGCCAACTGATCTCGTATTTCCGTCATTCCTTTTCGCTGTCGGAAACGCGATGAGTTTTGCGATGGCTAAATGGAACACTTTGAGCCAGGCTGAAGTACTGGGAAAAATATTTCGAAGAACAGCCATCATTTTTCTATGCGGATTTCTTTTGTATTGGTTTCCGTTTTATCATATAGATCATACTACACATAATATGGTCTTTTCTCCCGTTTCACATACACGGGTTCTGGGGGTACTACAAAGAATTGCACTGGCATATTGTATCGCTTCGTTGTTGATTTATTATTTCAAACCATGGAATGTGATCAGTATTTCCATTTCCATTCTTTTATTATACTGGGCTCTGATGTTATGGGGCGGCGATGCGCCTGATCCGCTCACTTTGACCGGAAACCTGGGTTATAAACTGGATTTGTGGCTGATGGGCCCCAACCATTTGTATCATGGAGAGGGCGTAGCTTTTGATCCGGAAGGCTGGTTATCTACCCTGCCTTCAGTGGTCAATGTAACATTTGGATATATGGTCGGGAAATTTATCCAGGAAAAAGGGAAAACTTTTGAAGGCCTCACCCAATTGTTACTGTTGGGTGCCTCGCTGATTGTAATTGGTTATTTCTGGGATCTCAGTTTTCCTATTAACAAAAAATTATGGACCAGTTCCTTTGTAGTTTATACGGTTGGAATTGATTGTGTGATCATCGCTGCCATCATATATGTGATAGATTTCCTGGGAAGGACCCACTGGACGAAATTTTTTACTGTTTTCGGAAAAAATCCGCTTTTCATTTATCTCGTATCTGAAGTGGGTGTTACTATCATGGACATGATTCATCCTCAGCCCGGCGTAAGTCTGCCCACCTGGTTGTACCGCAATATTTATCAACACGCCGGTCTCTATTTTGGTTCCTTGCTTTTTGCCGTCTCCTGGATGTTATTCTGCTGGTTTGTCGGCCTTTATCTGGATAAAAGGAAGATTTACGTCAGGGTTTGATTTACAAATTTACAGATGATTGTTTCGGTCCTTTCGTTACCCGGCAGGCTTCCCTTCGTTTTACGGGAAAAAATGACTACCTTTGCGCGTCCAAAAACAGGGATCATCCCTGCTAAAAGCAAAGGAATATTATGGAGATCAGGAACATTGCAATTATTGCGCACGTAGATCATGGTAAAACAACTCTTGTAGATAAGATATTACATGCCACGAAAGTATTCCGGGATAACCAGGAAACTGGTGAGCTGATCATGGATAGTAATGATCTTGAAAAAGAGAGGGGAATTACGATCTTTAGCAAGAATGCATCCGTAGTATATAAGGGTGTAAAAATAAATGTCATCGATACACCGGGTCACTCCGACTTCGGTGGTGAAGTAGAACGTGTGCTTAAAATGGCGGATGGTGTATTGTTACTCGTAGATGCGTTTGAAGGGCCCATGCCTCAAACCCGTTTCGTTTTACAGAAGGCACTGCATCTTGGTCTCAGACCAATGGTAATTATCAATAAGGTTGACAAGCCCAATTGTCGTCCGGAAGAAGTTCATGAAGCCGTGTTTGAATTGTTTTTTAATCTGGATGCAACTGAGGCACAGCTTGATTTCCCGACGTTTTATGGTTCTGGAAAGAATGGATGGTTTAATGATTCTCTCACGCCGACAACAGATATATTTCCATTATTGGACGGAATTCTGAAGTATGTTCCGGCCCCGGTGGTAAACGACGGTCCTACGCAGATGCAGATCACTTCTCTTGATTATTCGTCTTTTCTGGGAAGAATTGCTGTGGGAAAAGTTGCGCGCGGAAAGATCAGGGAAGGACAGAATATTGTGCTGATGCAGGCTGATGGCTCAATTAAAAAATCCAAGGTCAAGGAATTGTATGTATTCGAATCCCTGGGTAAAAAGAAAACAACAGAAGTACTTTGTGGTGATATATGTGCGGTTGTAGGATTGGATAATTTCAATATCGGAGATACAATTTGCGATCCTGAAACACCGGAAGCGTTACCCCTGATCAGTGTAGATGAACCTACGATGAGTATGATGTTCGGGATAAACAACTCTCCTTTCTTCGGAAAGGATGGCAAGTTTGTAACATCACGTCATCTCCGGGATCGTCTGATGAAAGAAACAGAAAAAAACCTTGCGTTACGTGTTGAAGATACTGGAAGTGCAGATAGCTTTCTGGTTTTTGGTCGTGGTATCCTGCATCTGGGAATTCTGATCGAAACCATGAGAAGAGAAGGTTATGAGTTGACAGTTGGCCAGCCACAGGTTATAGTAAAAGAAATCGGCGGGAAAAAATCTGAGCCATTTGAAATACTCGTGGTAGATGTTCCGGATGCTTTTAGTGGAAAAGTAATTGATATGGTTACCCGTCGCAAAGGTGAATTGTTAGTGATGGAAACCAAGGGTGATATGCAACACCTGGAATTTGAGATTCCTTCCCGTGGATTGATAGGCCTTCGTTCCAGTATGCTTACCAATACAGCCGGTGAAGCAGTAATGGCACACCGTTTCCTGGAATATAAACCATGGAAAGGCCCGATTCCCGCCAGAAGTAATGGCGTTTTAATTGCAAAAAACCAGGCAACAACAACAGCCTATTCAATCGATAAGCTTCAGGATCGCGGATCGTTTTTTGTGGATCCGGGAGAAGAAGTGTATGTCGGTCAGATTATCGCTGAACATATAAAGCCGGGAGACCTGATCGTAAATGCAACAGAAGGCAAGCAGCTGACCAACATGCGGGCCAGTGGAAGTGATGATTCGGTTAGAATCATTCCGAAGATTCAGATGACACTCGAAGAATGCATGGAGTACATTCAGCAGGACGAATGTATTGAAGTAACCCCGAAAATTATCCGTCTGCGAAAAACCATTCTGGATGAAGATACCCGGAAGAAGTTCCAGAAGATGTTGAAGACGGAAGAGGTTTCTTAAGCTTAAGGCGTAAAGCGTAAAGCATAACGACTAATTAGTACTCTATACTTTATTTAAGCACCCTCAGGGTGCTTTTTTTTGACCTGTACGGATCTTAATTTTAAAAGCATTACGCTTTACGCTTTGGGCTTTAGGCTTAAGAGGTGTATTTTTGCTGAAATCAGTGTTTATGAAAAAAATGGCTGGTTTGTGGGTGCTCATCATATTCTTCAGCCTGAGCTCACTTAAAAGCTTTTCCCAGTGTTCTATTTGTACACGGTCTGTGCAACAAATGGGTGAGAAGCCGGGTAAGGCATTTAATGCCGGTATTCTTTATCTTGCTTTCACGCCGCTCGCCATAGGTGGTATTTTGGGTTATAAGTGGTGGAGGCAAAACCGGTAATCATTCCATTCACAAAACATGCATGATCAGAATTTTTTGATCCGGGAATCCAGATCTGTCACAGTAGATACGCCCGTTTTTTCCGTTTTTATTCCAACCTGGAACAATTTATCATATTTGAAGTTGTGCATCGAAAGTTTAAGAAAACATTCCATCCTGCCGCTCCAGATTATCGTGCATATTAATGAAGGAACAGATGGAACCGCCGCATGGGTGAAGTCACAGACAGATCTGAATTTTACTTTTTCACAGGAAAATATTGGCGTTTGTTATGCATTGAATCAATGCCGAACCCTCGCCAAAGGAGATTATTTTTTATATCTCAATGATGACATGTATGTATGTCCGGGATGGGATCAGAATTTATTCAATGAAATAAAAACCATTGGCCACGATGCTTTTTTTTTATCGGCAACAGCTATAGAGCCGGTCAAAACGGATAATAATTGTGTAATCGTTCTGAATTTCGGGACGGATCCGGATTCGTTTCAGCAGGAGAATTTATTAAAAGGATTTCGTGATCCTGTGATGAAGGACTGGCAGGGATCCACCTGGCCTCCAAATGTTGTACATAAAAGGACCTGGGATCTGGTAGGTGGCTATAGCATTGAATATTCTCCCGGACTTTATTCTGATCCGGATTTCTCAATGAAACTCTGGAAAGCGGGCATTCGTCTTTTTAAGGGAATTGGCGACAGCCGGGTATATCACTTCGGCGGTAAGTCCACAAAGAGAGTCGTAAAAAATAAAGGTTATTATACTTTCATTTCCAAGTGGGGTATGACCTCCGGAACATTTACAAAAAAAATACTGCGAAGCGGTGAACCTTTTGATGGCATACTGACCGAACCTGTTTTTTCATTTTCTGTAGAGGCTAAAAATTGGTTCAAAAGATTACTGGCTTTTCTGAAATCCTGATTGCCCTGATACAGACTCTGCAAAACGATAGATATTGAAATCCGGATCTCTTGCGGCCTGCTCCAGTGAATGGTACAGTTTGTTGTTGTCCAGATCCCGCATCCGGTAACTCGAAATGAGCTGCCAGGCTTTCTGGGTAAGCAATTTCAGTGAGTGGCCGGGTGAAATCCTGACCATATTCTCCCTGATGGCTTTGTACAATTCGGCAATACCTTTTCCTTCCGTTGCAATCGTTTGAATAAATTTTATTTCATCCGTTTGCTTGGCTGTTTGATAATGAATGGAAGATTTTAACGAGGTTAAAAATTGTTCTGCACCCGGCCTGTCGGATTTATTAACGACAAAAATATCGCCGATCTCCATAATGCCGGATTTCATGGTTTGAATATCATCTCCCGATTCAGGAACGAGCACGAGTACCACCTGGTCGGCCAGACGGCTGATATCCACTTCTGTTTGACCAACACCAACGGTTTCAATCAGGATATAGTCAAAGCCTGCATGGGCCAGTAGGTCCGTAATCTGAAAAATACGGGGATTCAGACCACCCATCGTTCCACGACTTGCCAGCGACCGTATAAATACTGATGGACTGTTATACCACCGGTTCATCCGGATTCGGTCTCCCAATATTGCGCCCGTGTGGAAGGAAGAGGAAGGGTCAATGCACAGGATTGCGAGCTTCTTCCCGTCATCTGTGAATTGTTTGATTAAAGCATCAGTAAGGGTTGATTTCCCTACCCCCGGAGGTCCTGTAATACCAACTAAAGGCACATGGGTGTTCGGCAGACTTTTCAATAATTCCTCTGAACCTTTACCAGAATTTTCGACCAGGGAAATGGCCCGGGCAACCACATGAAAATCGCCATTCTGAAGAATATCTGCTGTAATCGAAAGCCTTTGATCAGGGGTGACTGGCATGCATCAAAAATAAGTTAAAATGAAGGATGCTCATTCGCCGGCATTCCAAAAGAAATTTTCAAATAAAGTGGATTCTGCGGTTAAATTTGTCGGCTGATTAAAAGAAGTATCTGAAAACCGATCACCCATGACGAATTTCATTCCTATATTCCCGTTAAACGTTGTTGTATATCCGGGAGAAATACTCAACCTTCATATTTTTGAACCCCGGTATAAGGAATTAGTCAAAGAGTGTTTTGAAAATAAAAAGCCATTTGGCGTTCCGGCTGTGATCAATGGACAAGTAGCAGAATATGGAACACTGGTCACCATACGGGAGATTGCCCAGGAATACGATAATGGTGAGATGGATATTATAACGAATGGTACGATTGTATTCAGAATCCTGGAGATCATTAAAAAAATTCCGGATAAACTCTACAGCGGTGCCATTGTAAATTATCCGGAAAATGCTGAAGTGTATCATCGGAAGGAACTTATGCAGGTAGTGATAAAAGCGATTCGGGAACTTCACAGGATTCTCAATATCAGTAAAGACTTCCGGAAACCGGATGAAGAATTAAATGCATATGACCTGGCCCATCATGCAGGTTTATCCATTGAAGAGGAATATGAAATGTTGGCACTATTCCGGGAAGAGCAACGACAGGAATATCTGAAAAGGCATTTAGGAAAAGTATTGCCGGTGGTGGTAGAAATGGAAGTTTTAAAAGGACGGATCATGCTAAATGGTCATTTTAAAAATTTATCTTCCTTCAGATTTGAATAAGATTGCCTTCATGTAGCCAACCAGATTTTCATCATGTCCACAACGCTTTGCCTGGATTTAGGAAATACGAGAAAAAAATGGGCCTTTTTTTACAATGGGGAAATAAGGCATAGTGGTGTATTGGGGGAGGATGGCGTAGAGGATCTGAAAAAATGTATTGAAATTTATAAACCCGACAAAAGCATACTTTCTTCTGTCGTGGATCATTCATCCATGTTGGAAAATATACTGGGGGCCAATACTCGTTTTCACAAGCTGGATCATCACTCGCGTATTCCCATTACAACGCCTGTTGGCAAACCTGAAACCATTGGAGCCGACAGGCTTGCCCTTGTTGTAGCGGCTGCTCATTATTTTCCGGAAAATAATAATCTCGTGATTGGTCTGGGTTCTGCAGTTACTTACAATTATATCAACCGGTTTCATCAATTTATCGGAGGCAGTATTTCTCCCGGAATGGAAATGCGATTTAAAGCCCTCGAATTGTTTACATCGAAACTGCCTTTAATTCAACCACATTGGAATTTCCCATTGGTGGGGTATGACACAAAAACGAATATTCAATCGGGTGTCATATTCGGAATGGCAAAAGAAATCGATGGTATGATTGAAGCTTATGAGGATCGTTATGAAAACTTACATGCAGTCATGACAGGCGGGGATGCTCATTATTTCATGCCATACCTGAAGAAAAAGATTACAGAAGACCCGGATCTGCTTTTCAAAGGACTTTACACAATCAGTGAATATAATTTTTCAAATTGAAATCTTTCCCAAAATACAGAAGCCGGATATTTTTCTTATTCCTTTGTTTTTATTTTACTGCCTGTGAAAATAATGTAAAGGATCTGCCAAACTATCGTCAGAAACAAATCAGCGTAGACGAAGGGAAGAAAATTACCGCCTATATGAGCGAAAACGCCAGGGTGAAGGCAAAATTAACCGCTCCCTATATGCGTCAAAGTGAAGCTGACACGCCATACGTCGAATTTCCAAATACATTACATGTGGATTTTTACAACGACTCTCTGAAAATTGAGAGCATCATGAATGCGCGATATGGGAAATGGCGGCAACAGGACGGTAAAGTCTTCTTGCGCGACAGCGTGGTGGTCATGAATATCTTAAAAGGAGATACCCTCTATTGTAAAGAACTTTGGTGGGATCAAAAGTTAGAAAAATTTTATACCGATAAACCCGTGCAGATCCATAAGTCCGGTGGAACTATTCTTTATGGTACAGGGCTCGAAGCGCCACAGGATTTTAGTGGCTATACCATTTTTCAGATCACGGGACCATTTGCTTTTCCAGCTGGCGGAATGCCCAGGAATTAAGCTTAAAGCGTAAAGCGCAAAGCTTAAAGTCAAATTATCAATTAACCATTGACAATTAAATAAAAAAGCCCTGGAATACTCCAGGGCCTAAATGTGTTTGTACTTAACCTAACCGTTACCAAGTTTGGTCATTCAATAGGGTACAAATTTACACTTCGTAGGATTTGGTCTTCTCGTGGAATTTGGATTTTAACTGTCCGTGACTGGACTCTGCCAAATGGTTTTGGTTTGGTTTTCATAGTCAGCTTTTCGAAGGATTTGGTTATTGAACCATTTAACCGAGCGTCAATCACAATGACGATGTAAACTTACAAATTGGACGGGGCGGTACAAGCGGATTTGCGCTCGATATCGGATTTGCAGGATCTACTGCTAAAATTCGTAAAACTACGTTTCAGGCCGAACGCTAAAGGCTTAAGGCCTAAGGCATTCTTTTGAGTCTGTACGAATAATCACAGATTATAATCGGAGAATTGGGGATCTTTGCAAATAGGCAATAAAAAAACGATATATGTATAGAGAATCAGAAAAAAATATAGAACTGGAGAAAAAGATATTGGAATTGAAAGCCGAATTAAAAAATGAACAGGAAAAGGCTGAAATTTTGAACAAAATGCTTGAACTCGCAAAGATTAACCCATCAGGTTTGTCCAACCTGATCGATAGTTTACCTGCAAAGGATTAATGTTCCAATCCACTCATATACTCCCATACTCCCATACTCTCACACTTGGTTTTCCGGCCTCATTTGAGGAAACAGAAGCACATCCTGAATAGAAGGCTGATTGGTAAGCAACATCGTCAGGCGGTCGATTCCTATACCGATTCCTGCAGTAGGCGGCATTCCATATTCGAGGGCTCTTAAAAAATCGTTGTCGATGAACATCGCTTCCTCGTCGCCTCTTTCCATAAGCTTTACCTGTTCTTCAAATCTTTCACGCTGATCTATCGGATCGTTGAGTTCGGAGTAAGCGTTTGCGATTTCTTTTCCATTAATGATCAATTCAAATCTTTCGACTAATCCGTTTTTTGATCGATGTTTTTTTGTAAGCGGGCTCATTTCCACAGGGTAGTCAATGATAAATGTGGGCTGAATGAATCTGTGTTCACTGGTCGCCCCGAATAGTTCGTCAATGAGTTTTCCTTTACCCATGGTATCGTCTGCTGGAATATGTAGTTTTCTGCAAAGAGCCCTTAATCCGTCTTCATCCAAAACAGAAACGTCAGTTCCTGTAGATTCGCTGATCGCGTCGTAAATACTGATTCTTTTATAGGGAGCTTTAAAATCAATTTCTTTTTCTCCGGATTTCACAACCGTAGTTTTATTAACAGCCAGGGCAGCAGCTTCCAGCATGGATTCTGTAGTTTCCATCATCCAGAAATAATCTTTATAGGCGACATAGAATTCCAGAATGGTGAATTCCGGATTATGTGTCCGGTCCATTCCTTCATTCCTGAAATTCCGGCTGAATTCATAAACCCAATCGAAGCCTCCCACAATAAGCCGTTTCAGATATAATTCATTGGCAATGCGCAAATAAAAGGGGGTGTCTAGAGCATTATGATGAGTAATAAATGGTCTTGCAGCAGCACCACCCGGAATGGTTTGCAATACCGGTGTGTCTACTTCCAGGGCCCCTGCGCTATTCAGGAATTCACGCATACTGTTGATCAGCTTTGTCCTCTTAATAAAGACTTCTTTTATTTGAGGATTTACGATCAGGTCAGCATACCGCTGCCGGTAACGAAACTCCGGATCAGTAACGGCGTCAAAGGTTTCCCCTTCTTTTTCTTTTATGATGGGAATAGGGCGTAGTGCTTTCGATAGCAAGGTTAGTTCTTTGACATGAACCGAAATCTCGCCTGTTTTTGTAATAAAAACATAGCCTTTAACGCCAATAATATCACCGAGATCAATCAGGTGTTTCCACATCCTGTCATAAGCAGATTTATCCTCTCCGGGTGCGATATCATCCCTTTTGATATATAACTGGATACGGCCGCTGCTATCCTGGATAACCGCAAAAGAAGCTTTGCCCATGTCCCGGATGCTCATAATACGTCCGGCAAGGCATACGGATTCGAATTGTGATTTATTCTCTTCACTATAGCCGGACCTGATATCGGCCGCATAGGTATTTACGGGATAAGCAGCGGCCGGATAAGCATCAATGCCCAGTTCGCTAAGAGATTTTAACTTTTCACGACGGATAATTTCCTGTTCTGAATGTATTGGATGAGACATGTGTTGGCGCGTTTCGAAATTCCCGCAAATGTACTGTTTAAGCTCAAAGCGTAAAGCTTAAAGCGGTTGGGAAAATGGATTCATACGGCAGAGTCAATTACTAACGGTCAATGGCCAACGGTCTACTGCCAACGGTCGACGAAAGGAGGGCTGGTTTTTAGCCCTTTTTGCCTTATTTTCGCTTCATAAATCCGTGAAATGAAGTTTGAAAAGATTCATAATAAAGGCCAGGCCCAGCTTTTCCAGAACAGTTATATGGAAATGCTGACCAAAACCCACCCTCTGGTGATTTGGGGGATGTATGTACCGGTTATTGCGTATTTTATATATCTGAGTCATTTTCGGCTGGATTTCAACTACATAGAGATTTTTTTCAACTTTCTGGCTGGTGGTTTTTTCTGGACTTTCTTCGAGTATTTGATGCACCGGTTTGCATTTCACGCAATAGCAGAAAGTGAAAGAGCTCAGAAATTTATCTATGTATTGCACGGAAATCATCATCATTTTCCCAGGGATAAAGAACGTCTTTTCATGCCTCCGGTTCCCAGTATTATCATTTCTTCTACCATATTCGGTATTATGTACCTGGCGATGAAGGAATATGCATTCGTTTTTTTCTCCGGATTTATATTGGGTTATCTCATGTATGGCACCATGCATTATGCCATACATGCCTGGAATCCTCCTTTCAAATGGATGAAACCATTATGGAGGAATCATCATCTTCATCATTACAAGGACGATCACAAAGGTTTTGGTGTAAGTACAACCTTCTGGGACCGCGTTTTCGGAACAATGTTCGATTTGAAAAAGGAGAAGGAAGACAAGGAAAAAGTCAGGGAATTGATGTATTAAGGATCGGGATAAAGCCACTGGCATCAATACTTCTCCGTTACACCCAGTCCGAATAATGCAAAATCATATTTCACAGGATCGGTCTTATCCATTTCTCTCAGAGCAACGGTGAGTTCCATAGCGGTTTGCCAATCTGTTTGTTTCCGGGTGATTAGTCCAAAACCGCGGGCTACCCGGGCTACATGGAGATCCACCGGGCAAATAAGGTCCGCAGCTGATATTTTCTTCCAAATTCCAAAATCAACACCATTATTATCCTGTCGTACCATCCAGCGTAAATACATATTCAGTCTCTTACAGGTGGAATTTTTGTCCGGGCTTGCAATATGTTTTTGGGTTCTCTCCGGGGCATTTTTTAATGAAAAGAATCGTCTGTAAAAAATCGAAAGCGCCTTTCTGGCAAATTCATTATCCGCGTATATTTCTGCATTCGATGGCGTTTCATGTTTGCTCTTTGCAGGATTTGTGATCGTAGTATTGAACTGATTTATTTTAATACCGGCTACGACGGATGGTAAAAAAGCAGATTCCAATGAGTTATTCTGGCGGTAATGTGATTTCAAAAATCGGATAAAGTATAACAGATCGGTTGAATTGAAAGTGCGGTGTTTGAATTGGAGGAATCGTTTTAAATCGGAGGTTCCGTGATTTTTGATGAAATCAAATGGCGCATCGTCCATTCCTTTCATTAGTTCGAGGGATTTACTAATGATTGTTGTACGATTGCCCCAGGCAAAAATGGAAGCAAACAGTCCCGCAATTTCTATATCCTGTTTAATTTTGTACCGATGCGGGATGGATACCGGATCCTTCGTAATAAATGAAGGATGATTGTATTCAAGCACTTTCTTTTCAAGAAAATCCTGAAGTTCTCCTCTGGTTCTGAAAGTATTCATGTTAACCAATTGCCTGATCCAGGTCTTCTATCAGATCGTCAGGATCTTCAATACCTGCGCTGATTCGGATCAGGGAATCACTGAGACCGTTTTTGATTCTTTCCTCCCTGGGAATAGACGCATGCGTCATGCTGGACGGATGGCTGATCAGGGACTCAACACCACCAAGACTTTCCGCCAGGGAGAATAATCGGGTAGCCGACAAGACACGTCTTGTTTCTTCATCTGAATCATTTTTTAATTCAAAACTGATCATACCGCCGAACCCGCGCATTTGTCTGCTGGCAATTGCATAACCCGGATGATCGGTAAATCCACACCAGTACACTTTATCAATTTTCTTATTGTTGCGAAGCCAGTGTGCAATTTTTATTCCGTTATCACAATGCCTGATCATGCGCAGCTCCAGGGTTTTTATTCCCCTGAGTACAAGGAAACAATCTTGCGGGCCGGGAACGGCTCCGCAGGACTTCTGGATAAAATATAATTGATCGCGCAGCGTAGCATCATTCATCATCAGACATCCATGAATCACGTCGCTGTGACCACCGAGGTATTTGGTAGCTGAATGAATCACAATATCGGCACCGAGATCAAGCGGATTTTGTAAATAAGGAGATGCGAACGTATTGTCTACACAGAATAAAATATTTTTTTCCTTCGCCAGAGACGCAACAGCGGCCAGATCTACAATATTCATCAAAGGGTTGGTCGGCGTTTCTGCCCAAATCAATTTTGTTTTTTCGTTGATGAGCGAACGAATATTTTCCGGATTTTGCATATTCACATAGTGAAAATGGATTCCCGTTTTCTCAAATATTTTCGAAAAAAGTCGAAATGTTCCCCCATACATATCATTTGCGGCAATCACTTCATCACCCGGCAGCAGAAGCCTGATCACGGCATCGGATGCTGCCACACCGCTGCTGAAGGAAAGCGCGAAACGGGCATTTTCAATCGACGCCAATGCAATTTCAAGGGCTTTCCTTGTCGGATTTGCCGAGCGTGCGTACTCAAATCCTTTATTGTCGCCGGGGGCGGATTGTACGAAGGTGGATGTCTGATAAATAGGCGGGATGATGGCACCTGTAGACGGGTCCGGTTCCATGCCTGCATGAATTACACGTGTTGCAAATTTCATAGTCGTTTTTTATGTTAGCAGCCTACCAACTGATGGGCATATGTACTTCTTTGTTGTCCCATGCAATCATAAGACTGGTTTTATTCTTTTCCTTTCCTTCGAAAGAAATTGTGAAGACATCAATTATATCGGGCCGCGTAATTACTTTAACCACTGTTCTCATTACATCTTTTTTGGCATCATACCCAAAAGCACCCCATGTATCTGTTTCTTTATTAAGGACCAGAATCCAGTTATCCATCGAAGGAATTGCATATAGCGTATACCTTCCTTTTGGAAGTTTTTTACCGTCTATTTTTGTATCACGAAAAAATTCAATTTCCGTGGCTTCGTTGGCACCCATCCTCCAAATCATGTCGTAGGGTACCAGGTCCCCGAAAATACTCCGGTTATTTTTTTGAGGCCGGCCATAAATGATCCTTGCTATCAATGGAGCATCCATTTTATGTTGAATCTTCAGCACCGGATAGTCAACCGGATAATAACACATGTCCATGGGTGACTTGTCCAGTGGTGGCAGTGTTGACTGAGCAATACTGTAAACCGAGGCAGCCAGGAGCAAGACAGCCAGTAAAAGGGATTTCCTAATTTTCATAACAATAAAATTAATCAGGGAATTGATACTAATTGCCGCGAAGGTAGAGCAGTTCGTGATAAGCAAAGGCTTTTACATTTGGAAAGAAAAATTCATAGGCCATTTTTAACTCTTCATAATGGGTTAAAAAAGCTTCAAATACCGGTTCTGCATCTTCTATATATTTGGCCCGGTGGCATAGACCCCTGAAACTGTTGTGAATGCCCCCGGTTGACCCGTAATTTAATAACCAGTTTTGTGTTCGCATATAATAAAAGAACCGCTGGAATTTTTCCGGAAATTCACTTTGAAAAGGGTCCAACTGCAAATATGTATTGTGGGCAAAATCAGCCAGTGCACCTTCTTCAAATTCAAATGGATCGTTTGCCAGGAAATGATCATATACGATATCCACAAAGGCACCCGAATAAGGTCCTGCGGTTTTTTTTAGAAATTCTTTGGCTTGTCGCGTAGCCGGATGTGAATCCGTGTAATCATCTATTTTTCGATGAAGTGCAATGCCCATTTGGATTCGGATGGAATAATTATATTTTTTTTTGCCTTTGACAAAATCGCTGATCATATTACCTGCCAGGATATCCGGATCACCAAAAGACAGATAAGCATGCGCCAGGTAGTTCACTTCGTTTATATTTTATGCAATTATTGCTGTGCCGGACAGGCCTGAAAATTCCGCCGGGAATTACATTCCCTTATTGAATTAACTATCGTTCAGAAGATTTTAATAAAAATACGCTATTCGGATAGAACACAATAAAGAACAGTCTAAGATGAGGGTATTGAGACTAACCGTTCGATACAAATAGATTATTTTTGCTTTCCACATTATAAAAAACATGAACAAAGGTCCGGTCTCTCAGTACATTGCACATCACTACAGGCATTTTAATGCAGCGGCTCTTATAGACGCTGCTAAAGGTTATGAAACCCATTTAACAGAAGGTGGGAAGATGATGGTAACCCTTGCAGGAGCCATGAGTACCGCAGAATTGGGTGTTTCGCTCGCCGAAATGATCCGACAAAATAAAGTGCATATTATTTCCTGCACCGGCGCAAACCTGGAAGAAGACATCATGAATCTGGTGGCACATTCACATTATAAAAGAGTTCCGAATTACCGGGATCTCACGCCACAACAGGAGTGGGAACTACTGGAACAGGGGCTCAACCGTGTAACAGATACCTGCATTCCGGAAGAAGAGGCGTTTAGAAAAATTCAGAAACATATCGTAGAGTTATGGAAAGATGCCGAAGCTAAGGGAGAACGATATTTTCCACACGAATACATGTACAAATTACTTTTAAGTAAAGTAATGGAAGAAGGTTATGAGATTGATCCGAAAGACAGTTGGATGATTGCAGCGGCGGAAAAAAACCTGCCCATCGTGGTTCCTGGTTGGGAAGATTCTACGATGGGAAATATTTTTTCTTCTTATATCGTAAAAGGGGAATTAAAAGCCAGTACTATGAAGAGTGGTATTGAATATATGGTTTGGCTTTCTGACTGGTATCGGAAGAATTCCACCGGTAAAGGAGTAGGATTTTTCCAGATAGGCGGCGGTATTGCGGGTGATTTTCCTATTTGCGTAGTTCCGATGATGTATCAGGATCTGGAATGGCATGACGTGCCATTCTGGAGTTATTTCTGCCAGATATCTGATTCTACTACTTCTTATGGTTCTTACTCCGGTGCGGTGCCCAATGAAAAAATTACCTGGGGGAAGCTGGATATACATACGCCAAAATATATTGTGGAAAGTGATGCGACCATCGTTGTGCCACTCATTTTTGCCTGGTTACTGGGTTGGTAGCCACACAGTATGGAAGTATGGAAGACTGGAAGTCTGGAAGTAAACTCAATTAACTAAGTATGCGTTAGGCGTTCGGCGTTAAGCGTTCAGCTTAAAACTGTTATATGAAAAAGCTTGGAAATTATGTAATGGGTCGCTGGATAGAGGGGGATGGCGACTTGCAAATACTTGCCGATGCAGTTACGGGCACACCTGTTTATCAGGCTGGAACCCGGGGACTTGATTTTCACGAGATACTTCAATATGCCAGAACGGTGGGGAATCCGGCTTTGCGTAAAATGACTTTTCATGAAAGAGGCCGGATGCTGAAAGCACTGGCATTTCATCTTCAGAAATATCTCGAAACATTTTATCAGATCAGTTACCAAACGGGCGCCACACGCGCGGATTCGTGGATCGATCTGGAAGGAGGCATCGGGAATCTGTTTTCCTATGCTTCCCTAAGGAGAAAATTTCCTGACCAACCTTTTTGTATCGATGGAGATCCGGTCGCCCTGGGTAAGAACCATACATTCATGGCGCAGCATATTCTCGTACCAAAAGAAGGCGCGGCAATTCATATTAATGCATATAATTTCCCGGTATGGGGTATGCTTGAAAAAATTGCTGTCAATCTGCTGGCAGGAATGCCCGCCATTGTAAAACCTGCCACCTGTACAAGCTTTTTGACTGAAGCGGTTGTACGGGAAATCCATGCTTCCGGGATTTTACCTCCGGGTGCACTGCAGTTGATCTGCGGCAGTACAGGAAATCTGCTTGACCTGTTGAATGCACAGGATGTGGTTACTTTTACCGGCTCTGCTTCTACTGGTTTAAAATTAAAATCGAATCCAAACATACTGAGAGAAAATGTTTCTTTTACAATGGAAGCAGATTCGCTGAATTGTATTGTATTAGGAGAGGATGTTGAACCCGGTATGCCAGAATGGGAAATCTTTGTAAAAGAAGTGCGAAAGGAAATGACAGTAAAAGCCGGACAAAAATGTACAGCGATCCGACGGATATTTGTTCCGGAAAATAAGATCGATGAAATCCGTAAATCCATTTCCATGGCGTTATCGCAAACATTGATCGGGAATCCGATGAATGAAAAAGTAAGGATGGGTTCACTGGCTGGCCAGGATCAAAGAAAAGAGGTAAAACAACAGGTTCAGAAATTACTTGCTTCTTCCCAAATCATATATGGTTCACTCGACAGCGCTGAACTGCTAGATGCGGATATTCTCAGGGGCGCATTCATGAGCCCGTTATTATTGGAAAATTTAAATCCGATTTTCCGATGAAGGCCCGCACGATATTGAAGCATTCGGACCCGTTAGTACGCTGATGCCCTACAGAGATCTTGATGAGGCCATCCAGCTTTCAAAAAAGGGAAAGGGTTCATTATGCAGTACGATCGTAACTTCGAAGGACCTCATTGCAAAAGACTATGTTGTAGGGGCCGCAACCCATCATGGAAGGATCCTGGTATTGAACAGACATGACTCAAAGGAAAGTACAGGTCACGGATCCCCACTTCCCATGTTAGTGCATGGCGGCCCGGGCAGGGCCGGTGGCGGAGAAGAAATGGGAGGGGCCCGCGGTATCAAACATTATATGCAAAGAGCTGCGATCCAGGGTTCGCCGGATAGTATCACAGCGATCACTTCTATATACCAGGCTCATGCTACGCAAAGGCTGGATGCAAAACATCCCTTTAAAAAATATTTTGAGGAATTAGAAATCGGAGATAGTGTACATACGGCGACCCGGCTTATTCAAGACGCAGATATCAACCGATTTGCTGATATCAGCGGGGATCATTTTTATGCGCACGATGAGCATGGTTCGTTTGAAAATACTATGTTTGAAAAACGTGTTGCTCACGGGTATTTTATACTGAGTGCGGCAGCCGGTTTATTTGTAGATGCTGCCAAAGGACCCGTTCTGCTTAATTATGGAATTGATGAATGCCGTTTTCTCAAACCTGTATATGCCGGTGCGACGATAGCTGTTCGTTTTACTTGTAAAGAAAAAACCGCACAGGATTTAAAAGATGAAAACGATATCCCAAAAGGCATCGTGAAATGGTGGGTAGATGTTTATGATGAAACGGGCGATTCAGTTATGATTGCAACGATTCTTACAATGGTCAGAAAAAAATCATAAAATATGCAGGAGCAAACGACAGGCCATGTAAAATCAGAGAAGCATGGATTGACGATATCAATTGAATTCTATCATCCGCAAAGTAATTCGCTTCCCTCGGTTTTGTTGTACGAATTAGCTACCCAGATTCATGCAGCGGGAATGGATGACGAAATAAAAGTAGTTATACTCAGATCAGTAGGTGAAAAGGCCTTTTGCGCGGGGGCATCCTTTACAGAACTTTCGAAGATCAACAGCAGTAGTCAGGGCGAGGATTTTTTCAATGGATTTGCGCATGTTATAAACAGTATGCGCAAATGCCCGAAGTTTATCATTGCACGTATACAGGGAAAATGCGTTGGCGGCGGAGTAGGTATTGCCGCCGCGGCTGATTATGCAATTGCCCTGACAGGTGCCGATATAAAGCTCAGTGAACTGGAGATCGGGATTGGTCCCTTCGTTGTAGGTCCGGCCGTTGAACGAAAATTAGGTCTTTCCGCTTTTTCACAATTGGCCATAGACGCTTCGTCCTGGCGAACAGCAGAATGGGCGAAGACGCGCGGGCTTTATTCAGAAGTGCATGCAAATATCCAGGATCTGGATGAATCGCTTGAAAGACTGGTGAATCGTTTGAGTCATTCAAGTTTACAAGCCATCAGAGAAATTAAAAAAATATTTTGGCGTGATACATCTCATTGGGATCAGCTACTGGCAGAGCGGGCCAAGATCAGCGGTAGTCTTGTCATCACTCCGATGGCACAAAAAGCGATCTCTATGTTTAATAAGGCTTAATAAAATACAATTACTCCGCCCCTAAGTCATCATAGGTATACAATGGATCAAGCGAGCTTTCGGGTGTCATAGTAAAAATCGTATTCAGCAATCCATCCTTTAATCCATACACCAGTCCGTGCAGTTCCGGACCCCGTCGATGTTGCCATGCGCGCTGAATAATGGAAGTTTTTGCCAAATGTAATACCTGTTCCTGAACGTTGAGTTCAGTCAGACGATCTTCTCTTTCTTCCTGATTAGAGATTGCCTCGAGTTCTTCGCGATGCAGACGATAAACATCCTTTATATTCCGCAGCCACATATTCAGCACCTGCTTAAAATCGTGGTTTGTCATGGCAGCTTTTATTCCTCCGCAACCATAGTGTCCGCACACAATGACATGTTTTACCTTTAAGTGGGCAACGGCATATTCAAGCACACTGAGCAGGTTTACGTCTGTATGGATAACCATATTGGCGATATTCCGGTGAACAAAAATTTCACCGGGCTGGGTGCCGGTGATTTCATTGGCCGGCACCCGGCTGTCGCTGCATCCGATCCATAAAAATTCAGGCGTTTGAATCGTCGCAAGAGCTCTAAAATATTCCGGGTCGTCCGCTTTTTTTTCGGCTGCCCAGGCTTTATTTTCCAGCAATAATTTACTTATGGATTGCATATGATAGATACTTTTTTATTTCTTTAGTGTATACTTGCTACAGCGTATTCATGAATGGTCGACTGGTCATGAACAAGCTGATGGCCGGCTTTAAAGCGACTTTTTTTAATTTCAACAACGATATTTTTCAGATGTGCATGTTGAAGAAAATCATTCACCACATCGATGATATCCTTATCGATGAAATCTGCCCGGGTCATGTCGATCAACACATATGCATCGGCCGGTACAGACTCGAGTTTTTCTTTTACGATAGGCTTATTCAGGAATGAAATATCTTTCCTGAATCTCACAAGATATTTGTTGTCATCGTGAACGACCATCACGGCCGATTTAAAATTACTTTTAATCAGGGAGAATAAGGCTATCAGTGTTCCGATAATAATGCCCACTAACAAATCAGTCAGGAGTATGGCTAACAGCGTTATCGTAAACGGAACAAACTGATCCCAGCCTTTCCGATATGTTTCTTTAAAAATGGATGGCTTAACCAGTTTATATCCTGTCATGATCAAAATGGCCGCCAATGCACTGAGTGGAATTTTATTCAACAGGCCGGGAATAAACAATACACTCAGCAGAATCAGAAGGCCATGCATAATAGCAGAAAATTTACTTTTCGCACCGGCTTCCACATTGGCCGAACCCCTGACGATAACGGATGTAAGAGGCAGACCTCCCAACAGTCCGGAAACGATATTTCCAATTCCCTGTGCTTTCAATTCCTGATTAGCGGGAGTCCTTCTTTTAAGCGGATCCAGTTTATCAACCGCTTCAATACCCAGAAGCGTTTCAATGCTGGCAACCAATGCAATGGTGAGACCAACCGTCCATACGTCTATATTATTCAAATATTCCCATTTAGGAAACATGAAAAAGCTGCTGAAAGATGCAAAATCTGTGGCAATCGGCAGATTAACTAATTGTGATGTATTCAAGGATGTATGGGTTCCGGGAACTGAAAAAAATATATTTATGAGAATTCCGACGACCACTACAACCAAAGGACCGGGTAAATTTTTGAAGAATTTTTTCTTTTTTAATACAGGCCGGTCCCAGATGAGCAATATCAAAATAGAAATTATGCCAATGACTAACGCAAAGGGAGTTATATCGTTAACCGAATTGATCAGTTCTGAAAATGTGTTACTACTGTCAATCTGAATAAAAGTTTCATCGCCGTTGTAATCGTTTTCATAGCCGATCAGATGGGGGAATTGCTTCAGGATCAGCACGAGTCCGATTGATGCCAGCATACCCCGGATTACGCTGTTAGGAATATAGTCTCCGATAATACCTGCTCGCAAAAAGCCTAATATAACCTGGAGAACACCTGCGATAACGACGGATAGCAGGAAGGCTTCATAGGCCGGCATCTTTCCAATCGCAATTGCCACAATCGCTGTAAGACCTGCCGCTGGCCCGCTGATACTTAATGATGAACCGCTGAGTAAACCAATCACGATACCTCCGACCATGCCGGCAATAATTCCTGAAAACAATGGGGCGCCTGAGCCCAGAGCAATACCCAGACATAGTGGTAAGGCAACCAGGAATACAACAACGGAGGCAGGAATATCTGCTGCCGCATTTTTAAAGAGCTTTCTCATAAACTTTGACAATTAAAGAATATACAATAGTCAGCCCTATGGGATGACAAGTTAATTGAAAAAATAGCGTGGAAAGGTTATTCGTTCGGAGGAGGAGTCAATATGTCATCAGCGTCCCTGATCAATAAGGTTTCATCGCTATGAAATTTATTAAGTAAGGGTGTTAACAAGGTCTGGCCACTTGTATTTAAAAATGACAATAGTATAGCCGGATCCTTTTCGTGAGGTAGAGATTTCGAATTTGAGTTGTCCAGGCCATGGGCTAATTCTTCTGTAACCTGTCCCGACGAAAGCCAGGCAGCAATGCGTTGTATCGGGAGAAACTGGATACTCAGCACCAGGACAAGAAACAGGGGAATTAGTTTTTTAAACTTCATGAATGGGGAGCAAATTAGTCATGAAAGTGAAATAACAGAATAGGAGTTGGTAAATTTAACAACCTTATATCGGATTATTTTTTTGTTCTATATATTGAGACCGCCACAAACGCTGATAACCTGCCCCGTTATATAGCTGCTCATATCCGAAGCCAGAAACAAAGCGGTGTCTGCAACTTCCGCCGCACTTCCAAAACGGTTAAGTGGTATTTTGGCCAGAAAAGACTTGGCGCCTTCTTCATCCTGTAAATAGTGCGTCATATCTGTTTCAACGAACCCGGGAGCGATGGCGTTACAACGGATATTTCGGCTTCCCAACTCGTGTGCTATGGATTTCGTAAATCCAATGATACCAGCCTTCGAAGCCGCGTAACTCGACTGCCCGGCGTTTCCACGGATACCTATAATAGAGCTCATGTTTACAATAGATCCTTTTTTAGCCTTCATCATAGGTTTGATCACCTGTTTCGTCATATTGAAAACGCTCTTCAGGTTGGTTTCCATTACCTCATCCCACTGAGCGGGATTTAAACGCATCAACAAACTATCTTTGGATATGCCTGCATTATTTATGCAAACGTCTACCGTGCCATGTTCCGCGATTACTTCGTTGACGAATTTTTCGCAGTCATCATATGATCCGGCGTTACTTTTATATCCTTTAGCTTTCACACCGAAAGAATGGAGTTTGTTTTCAAGCGACCTGGCCTTCTCTTCACTGGAAAGAAAACTAAACGCAATATGCGCGCCATGCTCTGCCATTCTGAGCGCAATGGCTTCGCCGATTCCACGTGCAGCACCGGTAATGATGACTATTTTGCCTTCTAAAAGTTTCATTTCATCGCATTAAGTAGCTCAAATATATAAACTCGAAAGCTTGCCGGTAAATATAAATATTAAATTAAGCCTTTCCCGTGAACCATGAATTTTAATACAAGAAAGAATTTATTGTTATTTTCTTTGGCTGCAGAAACCTTTCTTGGCAGCTATGGTCTCCTGTTAGGCCAACAAACCACGATCGTTTCCATACTCTATCTGATTGCATCTCTTTGCTTCATTTTAAGTATTCTATTGCTGCAAAAAGCGAGACTTCCTTCTTTCCGGGACGTAAGAATCGATTCTAATCTGAAATGGCCTTTGTTCGTGTTTATGTTTGTGCTGGCATACTTCACATCCCGGTATTGGATGGATCAGATTCCATTGGATCCGGATTTTGCTGACATGCTCCCGATTATAAAAGTGATGAACGAAAGGTTTCTGAGCGGTGAATGGAAGCATGTATATGATCCGATTCCTGAAATCTGGAATGGTACCCGGCCCATTTATCTCCCCGCCATGTGGTTTCCTTACGCACCGGCAGTTATCATGAAACTCGATATACGTTGGATTACCGTGACTTGCTATTCTGTTGAGTTTTTCGATTGTTTTATTCAATATCCGGCTAAAAGGAAATCAATATTTTGGATATTGTCAGATCGCAATTGCTGCACTTTTATTCTGGTGGCTTTTTGCAAGGAATGATGTGCACAGTCTGATCAGCATGAGTGAAGAAGGCGTCGTCATTTTCTATTTTGTATTGCTAACCCTTGCTATCATTTCGGACAACGCATTCTTAATGGGATTTGTCGCTTCCTGTTGTATTTTAAGCCGGTATAGTATGATCGGATGGCTTGCTCCCTGCCTGGTTTTTTATGCATTTCAAAGAGATTATCGCAAACTCATTGTCTTTTCTATTACAGGAATAACCTGCTTCATTTTGTTTTTTTTAATTCCTTTTGGATATAAGGCACTTGGACAAATGATTTCTCTCCCTTCACTTTATGTGGGCTTTGCAAAACATGTTTGGGAATTTAGTCCGGAAGTATTCTGGTTAAATCCGGGACTTGCAAAATTTTTTGGTCCGCATCGTATAGGAATACTGCATATCACATTACTGGTGATGAGTTTTGCCGTCCCGCTCTTATTTATGTGTTTCTGCTTGTTCCAGAAGAAATGGAAGATTCAGAATATAAATCTTGCCTGCTTTAAACTTAGTCTGGTCGTTTTTTATCAATTCATTGATGTGCCATATGGTTACCTTTTTTACACTTCATCATTTGTCAGTCTGATTATTGCCAGCTCACTATTAACTCAAAGTCTGGAAGTCTGGAAGTACTGGAAGTCTGGAAGTGTCATAAAGTACTTTCAGACTTCCAGTCTTCCATACTTTCATACTTGCTTTAGCATTTCCAGCAGTTCATCCATGTACTGCCGGTCGTTGGAAAGACGGGGAACCTTATGTTGACCGCCCAGTTTTCCTTTTTTACGCAGCCAGTTTATGAATAATCCCTTTGGAACGGATTTTACGAGTGGCGGTCGCAGAGCAATATCTTTATGACGTTTGGCTTCATAATCACTATTCACGTCCTTTAATGCTTTATCCAGCTCTTCTGAAAACATGATCAGGCTCCCCGGCTCTTTTTCAAATTCTATCAGCCATTCATGAGCGCCATTGGAATGGTCGCCGAAATAAACTGGAGCCGCCGTGTAATCATTTACTACTGCACCGGATTTATTCGCCGCTACTACAATCGCCTGATCGGCATTTTCTACAATCAATTCTTCTCCAAAGGCATTGATAAAATGTTTGAGCCTGCCACTCACTTTTATACGATAGGGGCCCAATCGTGTAAATTGAATAGTATCCCCTAAAAGATAACGCCATAGTCCGCCATTGGTACTTATAATCAATGCATAGTTTACGCCCAGCTCGACATCTTTCAAACCGATGGTTTGCGGATCCGGTTTTCCGTATTCTCCAACGGGCATGAATTCCATAAATATGCCGTGGTTTGTAAATAACAACATACCCTCGTCACCGGGGGAATCCTGTGCTGCGAAAAATCCCTCACTGGCATTGTACATTTCAAGGTAATTGATATGTCCTCCAATGATTTTTGCAAACTGCTCGCGATAGGGAGTAAAAGAAACCCCGCCATGAATATATAACTCCAGAGAAGGCCATACTTCAAGGATATTATTTTTACCGGTTATGTCCAGGATCCTTTTCATCAGGACCAGGGTCCAGGTAGGCACACCTGAAATGGAAGTCACATTTTCCTTTATCGTAGTTTCGGCCAGCTGTTCAATTTTATTTTCCCATTCATCCAGCAGCGCAATATGTAATTCCGGTGTCCGGATCCAATGACCCCAGAAAGGAGAATTTTGCAATAAAACAGCACTCAGATCACCATACTGTACATCGGCATTCACCTGATTAATGGTATGACTACCGCCAATAACCAGTCCCTTTCCTGTTAACAGATCGGATTCCGGATAAGCATAATAATACATGGTGAGCACGTCTTTCGCCCCGCGAAAATGATTATCCTGCAGACTTTCTTCACTGATCGGTATGAATTTGCTTTTATCGCTCGTGGTGCCGCTGCTTTTTGCAAACCAATTGATCGGTGTATTCCAGAGCAGGTTTTCTTCGCCCTGCATAATTCGCTGGATGTACGGTTTGATGTCGTCGTACTCGTGAATAGGAACAGCTTTTTTAAATTCTTTGATGGAGAACAGTTTTGAAAAATTGTACTTACGACCGAATTCGGTGTATTGGGCGGAAGTAACCAAATCCTGCAGTACTTCGCGTTGGACGGCAATCGGGTCGAGTACCCATTGTTCAATCTGCCAGCGTCTCATCCTGGCCAGGCGCGATATGGCAGGACTTAATAGTTTCAAGTTTCGTAGGTATAATTCATAGAAAATAGCCTAACCCGCTGTCTGGAAAATATTATATGACAGGTCTTGAGGCTTCTTCATGAAGATAATCTTTTCGCTTCAATTCGAAGTTTCTTCCAAGGTACAAACGACGTACATGTTCATCAGCAGCAAGTTCTTCAGCCGTTCCATGTTTAAATATTTTTCCTTCAATCAGAAGATATGCGCGGTCGCAGATCGAAAGTGTCTCGTTTACATTGTGATCGGTGATCAGAATTCCGATGTTTTTGTATTTCAGACGTGCAACAACCGCCTGTATATCTTCCACAGCGATGGGATCTACCCCGGCAAATGGTTCATCCAAAAGCATAAAATTGGGATCGACTGCAAGGGCACGTGCAATTTCTGTTCGTCTTCTTTCTCCTCCGCTCAGTGAATCGCCGTTGTTTTTTCGTACGTGATGAAGACGAAATTCATCCAGAAGGGCCTCCAGCTTTTCGCGCTGTTCCTTTTTTGGCATCTTCGTCATTTCCAGGATAGCCTTGATATTATCTTCAACTGACAATTTGCGAAAAACAGATGCTTCCTGGGGCAGATAACCAAGTCCCAGTTGAGCCCTTTTATACATGGGCAGACGGGTAATATCGCGATCATCCAGGAAAACCTGCCCTTCGTCTGGTTTGATGAGTCCGACCACCATATAAAAAGTGGTTGTTTTTCCCGCCCCATTGGGTCCTAAAAGGCCAACGATTTCACCCTGTTTTACATTAACGGAAACATGGTCAACCACGGTTCGGTTATGGTAGCTTTTTACGAGATCGTTTGTGTGAATGGTTAAACTCAAAACAGGACAATTTGAACAAAAATACCAGAAGAATATGTAATCAGTTCATTTTAAAATAGTTTAACAGGTGCTTGTGTTATAGTGCTATTGAATTAAGTTTGCAATCCACAAATAAACCGTTCTGGAACCCACTGATGAAGGTTATAGATCATATCCACCAGGCCAAAGACACCGCTGTTTCTTTTGAAATTCTTCCCCCTCTGAAGGGAAAGACTATTAGTTCGATTTATGACCATCTGGACCCGCTTATGGAGTTCAAACCGGCATTTATCAATGTGACTTATCACCGCAGTGAAACTATGTTCAAGAAGAAAAGTGATGGCACATTCGAAAAGGTAGAGGTTAGGAAAAGACCCGGCACCGTTGGTATATGCGCCGCCATCATGAACCATTACCAGGTGGATGCCGTCCCCCATCTGATCTGTGGGGGTTTCGGTAAGAGGGAAACAGAAGACGCATTGATCGATCTGCATTTTCTGGGTATCGATAACGTATTGGTTTTAAGAGGAGATGCCCCGAAAAATGAGGCTGCCTTTACACCTGAACCCGGCGGAAATCAGTATGCAATTGATTTGCTGAAACAAATTGTGAATCTGAACCAGGGATTATACCAGGAAGAGGATATTAAAAACGGAAGCAAAACAAATTTTTGTATTGGGGTTGCCGGATATCCCGAAAAACACTTCGAATCACCGAACCTGGAAACAGACATGAAGTTCCTGAAGGCCAAGGTTGATTCCGGTGCTGAATATATTACGACCCAGATGTTTTTTGATAATCAGAAATTTTTTGATTTTGTAAAAACCTGTAGAGAAAATGGCATTGACGTTCCGATTATTCCAGGGCTGAAACCGATTACGAACAAAAAACAACTTACTCTTTTGCCAAAAGTATTTCATGTAGATATCCCGCCGGATCTTTCTGATGCCGTCATGAAATGTAAAACAGACGAAGAGGTGGAAATCATCGGCACAAAATGGTTATTGCAACAAAGCAGGGAGTTGAAAAAAACCGGCGTCCCTGTTTTGCATTACTATACGCTTGGCAAACCAAAGGTTATCTGGAATGTTGTGAAAGAACTGGTATAACCAAAACCTATGGCATATACTGACTATTATAAAATTCTTGGCATACCAAAAACGGCGTCTGAAGAGGATGTCAAAAAAGCTTACCGAAAACTGGCCAGGAAATTACATCCCGACCTGAACCCCAACGACAAAGAAGCGAATAAAAAATTTCAACAGATCAATGAGGCCAACGAAGTGCTTAGTGATCCGGAGAAAAGAAAAAAATATGACCAGTACGGAGAACAATACGGGGAGAATTGGGAAAATGCCGAGCAATTTGAAAAAGCCCGACAGTCAGGTGCCTATGGAGGGGAGCGGAGATCCGGGCAATCCGCAAATCCATTTTCAGATTTTGGTGGTAGCGATGATTATGGTGAAGGCCAGTATTCGGATTTTTTTGAACAAATGTTTGGTTCCGGCGCCCGTGGCTCAGGATCGCGAAATACAAAATTTCGGGGGCAGGATTATCAGGCAGAATTACATCTTTCCCTGCGTGATGCGACAAAGACGCACTCACAGACTTTAACTATCAATGAAAAAAATATCCGCATTACCATTCCGGCAGGGGTGGAAGACGGGCAGGTAATCCGTTTGAAGAATCATGGCGCTCCCGGTGCCAATGGCGGACCCGGTGGCGATTTATATATTACTTTCAGAATAGCTCCCGACCCGGTTTTCAAACGGATAGGAAATGATTTATATATAACCCTCAACGTGGATTTATATTCGGCGGTGTTGGGCGGGGAAGTGATGGTGGACACGCTGGATGGAAAAATAAAACTAAAAGTAAAACCCGGAACGCAGAATGGAACAAAATCCCGATTGAAGGGCAAGGGGTTCCCGGTTTACAAACAGGAAGGATCTTTTGGTGACCTTTTTGTTTCTTATAATGTTTTAATTCCAACGAATCTGACAGCAAAACAAAACGAACTTTTTACCGAACTTTCTAAAATGAAATAAAACGCCCGGATGTCAGACGAAGAAATGATACCACTGGAGACCTTCTGCACCTATTATGATGTAGAAAGAAGTTTTATAGAAACTCTTGAATCTTATGGATTGGTTTCCATCAACTCCAGGGAAGAGCAACGTTTTATATTGATGGAAGAAGTGGTAGAACTGGAAAAATTCAGCAGGTTGTATTATGATTTGAATATAAATGTTCCGGGCATAGACGCACTGAAACATCTGCTCGAAAAGCTAAAAGAACTTCAGCAGGAAACTGAGAATTTAAGAGCAAGACTCCGCATATACGAATAACTAATAAAATGGTAATAAAAAGATTCATTCTGTCTCTCATTATGGGGGCCTTTTCGTCTATTGGTTTTTGTCAGATGCCCGCTGATTCAGTATTGTACCTGAAAACAAGTTATATGATTCCCATGCGGGATGGCATTTTGTTAAATACCATCGTACTCACGCCGGTTGATCAGCATGGTGCTTACCCGTTTCTTATTAACCGAACACCCTATGGCATCGATGGAAATTATCCAACGGGAAGCCAGGTTATTTCATTATCAGACAGGTTCTCTTATTATACCATGGCAGCAGATGGATATATTTTTGTTCTTCAGGATATACGCGGGAGATTCAAAAGCCAGGGCCGATTTGAGATACATCAACCCCTGATTCATGAAAGTCAAAAAGGCGCTATTGATGAAAGTACCGATACCTGGGATACGATTGACTGGCTCATCCATCATGTGAAAAATAATAATGGCAAAGCCGGCATTACGGGTATTTCCTATCCGGGTTGGCTGGCACTCGTGGGATCTGTGGATCACCATCCTGCTCTGAAAGCCTCTTCCGAGCAGGCTTGTATGTCAGATTTGTTCCTGGGAGACGACTTCCATCATAACGGTGCTTTCCGGTTAAGTTATGGATTTGAATATACCTACGAACTTGAAAACAATAATACCAATAGTGATTTCAAATTTCCCGCATTTGATTTATTCAATTGGTATTTAAAACTCGGAAGTTTAAAAAATGTAAATGAAGAATATTTTCATAACAGGATCCCAACCTGGAATAATCTGGTGACGCACCCCAATTACGACAGTTTCTGGCAGAAAAATTCACCGCTTACTTATGTAACGAAGGTTGAAATTCCACAGCTTCATGTGGGCGGCTTTTTTGATCAGGAAGACCTGAATGGTCCGCAGTTGATGTACGGACAGATGGAGAAGAAGGATGAGAAAAACATGAATCATATTGTTCTCGGCCCATGGTATCACGGCCAGTGGGGGAGATTAAAAGGAGACAGTATCGGACTGATTAGTTTTGGCAGCGAGACGGGCGAAGAGTTCCGGGTTCTGCAAAAAAAATGGTTTGATTATTACCTGAAAGGAATCGGTGATGGAAAATTTGAAGAGGCATATATTTTTCAAACCGGGTCGAATGTCTGGAAAACATATGCGAGCTGGCCACCCAGACAGGCTACGATTCAAGCATTGTATGCGGGGCCGGACGGGACTGCGTCATTTACAAAACCAATAAAAGAGGGTACAGTCTCTTATATCAGTGATCCTCAAAAGCCCGTTCCGTACAGAACGCTGCCGATCGAGGCAACTTATGGCATCGGCAGTCGCTGGAGACCCTGGCAGGTAGAAGATCAGCGTTTTGTTTATACAAGGCCTGATGTGATCAGTTTTGCCACTGAAACATTAAAAGAAGATTTGACTGTTACCGGTGCCGTGAATGCACATTTATTTGCTTCAACCACCGGGACGGATGCAGATTGGATTGTAAAACTGATAGATGTATATCCGGAATGGGATCCGGTGAATTTGAAGTTAAGCGGTTACCAGTTACCGGTTACAATGGAAGTGTTCCGGGGTAAATTCAGAAAGAGTTTCACAAACCCGGAAACCCTGGTTCCGGGCAAACCGGAAGAATTTGTAATAGGACTACATCAGATTAATCATATGTTCAGGAAAGGACATCGGATAATGATCCAGGTTCAGAGCAGCTGGTTCCCCATGATCGACCGGAACCCGCAAACTTTCATTCCGAATATCTACGACGCTAAAGATTCGGATTTCATAAAGGCCACACATACAATTTATTTTTCAGAGAAATATCCTACAAGAATTGACCTGCCCGTTATGCAATGAATCTTAAGTTCATATTCTTTGTTCGATCAGGAAGCTTCTGCATTTCTACATGAATCATTCATGCGTTCAGCGTTAAGCCTTGGCAAGTAATTCTTTCACCATAGTAGAAATGGATTTACCGTCTGTCTTACCCGCCAGTTGTTTGGTAGCTACGCCCATTACTTTCCCCATATCTGCAGGTGAGCTCGCACCCGTATCGGCTATGATTTTCAGAAGAACGGTTTTGAGTTCTTCCGGACTCATCTGAGCCGGCAGAAATTTTTCAATAATGGCGATTTCCTCTTCTTCCTTAACGGCCAGATCCTGTCGGTTTTGGGCTGTATATATTTCCAAAGAATCCTTTCTTGATTTGAGCAGTTTCTGAAGAAGTTTTACTTCATCTTCTTCTTTCAGATCTCCACCCGCACCTTCGGAGGTTTTAGCCAGCAGTATGGCAGCCTTAATGGCCCGGAGAGAGCGAAGAGCTTTTTCATCTTTGGCTAACATCGCCGTTTTTAAGTCAGTCATTACCTTTTGTTCCAGACTCATATTATAAATTATAATTTATTAACATTTAACTGTTTGGCTCTCGATTTTTGGAAGAAAGTCTTTGCGAAACTCTTCATTTCTATCGCCAGATCATCATGCAGGGTGGCTCTTTTATAGGTATCAGCCATGGTCATCAGGGTTTGGTAAAAAAAGTCCTCCATTTCATCCACCATCATGTCCTTTGTCCATAGGTCGATACGAAGGGCGGCTTTATCAGATCCATCCCAGAGAGAAAGCAGAAAGGCCTTGGCTTTCCGGGTATTTTCAGGGGTGTTATTGGGAGCGCTCCAGCTGATTTCAGCAGGCATTTTATTTTCGTCCAGTTGAACTTGTATTTGAATGGAATTTTCGGTCATTTTTTATTGATTTTGCCAGGAAAACCAACGTGGATATCCCGGCTCAGGGGCGAAGTTACTGTGAAAAACCGGGGATTTCCATCATATTCAGGAGGTGCATAAACTGCGGAAATTACGAGCAGGGGCATCAAGTATTTATGCGCTTTCATTCCAGTATGTTATTAGATAATTTTACAAAGATTCGTTTTCCGTCATCCGTCATCCGTCATCAAAATCCGTACTATGAAAAATCTTTACTTAAGGGGGTTGTTGCTTTCCGCGTGCGTTATTATATTTCTCCAGCCGTCTCCATATGCCCAATGTACCTGTACCGGAGGGATTCCCGCAACAGCTATTAACCAGTCAATCACGATTTCCCCCACTACTACGAGCACGCTTAATTTTTCATTTCAACAGTTTAACCCGGCCATCGGAAATCTAAGTTGTGTTTCACTACATGATACGATTACCGGGAATTCGGTTACCGGTGCCGGTAATACCGGTCCTGATAGCACGGCTTTTCTTTTCCAGCTCACACTGACGAATAAAATTAGCGGCCCCGGAATTACTATGACGCATGTTTATAATTCCGTTCACGGATATGATACCCTGGCACCGTTTGGCATACCGGGAGACACTATCACCTACGGACCTGAAAATATCATTACGTTTCCAACCGGTATCGGCAATACAGGGGGTAATGCCGCTTATCTCGGGTTGGGTACAGTCAATTTTTCTTATTCCATAAACGGTGGTATGATCACGCTGGACGGAGGATCCAATTACAATTCTTCCGTAACGACGGTAATAGGAGGCACGCTGAAACTGACATACTACTGGTGCCCGACTGTGGCTTTGGGCGCAGAAATCAGCAATTTTTCAGTCTATAAGAAAAATGGCAGCATCTCATTGCAATGGCTTGGCACAACAGATCAGCAGGATTTAATTTATGAAATCGACTACAGTAACGATAATGAACACTGGCTGGCGGCAGGAACCGTCCCGGCTGGATCTGCTCCGGCGGGTACGGTCGCACAGTACCAATATCAATACAACCCTGCTAAAGCTGATTTGGGCGACTTATACTTCCGCATCAAACGTACAGATGCTGAAGGAAACGTAGTTTATTCGGTGATCAAGGCAGTGAACCTTCAACTGGAAGATCAACGTCCCGGAATTCAGATTTATCCAAACCCGGTAAACCAGAAAATATTGATCCAGTTTGACGAACAACAAACCGGTAATTATGTTCTTGAACTGGTTGGAACTACGGGTCAGGTGATTGCCAGAAAACAGGTCCAGCTTTCAGGGGCAAGCATCACCAATATGGATCTGTCAAATAAACCAGCCAGCGGAATTTACTTCCTGAGGGCAGTGAATATGGCGAATAACCGGCAGTTCCTGACCAAGGTGATCGTGAACTGATTTTTTTCCGTAGGTTTGTCAGGTATAAAAACTACATAATGGAATACAATACTACGCGTAATCATCTGATTATGCGTGAATACGGCCGCCACATCCAGCGGATGATTGAGTACCTTCTGACTATTGAAGATCCGGAAGTTCGTGAAAAAAATGCTGCTGTTGTTATTGAACTGATGGGCTTTCTGAATCCCCATCTGAAAAACGTGGAAGATTTCCGGCATAAACTATGGGATCATCTTTTCCTTATATCAGATTTCAAACTTGATGTTTCATCTCCTTACCCGATTCCGACAGCTGAAACATTAAAGCCTAAAACAGATCCGCTTCCTTATCCTAAGCGATATCCGAAACATGCTCACCTCGGAAAAAATCTGGAACTGATCATTGATAAAGCTTTACAGGAAGAAAATCCTGAAAAGAAAAACGGATTTGCCAATGCCATTGCATACTATATGAAACTGGCATATAATAACTGGCATAAGGAAACCGTGCATGATGATGCCATCCAGGGAGAACTAACGGCGATCACCAACGGACAACTTGAGTTTACCAATACACCCTTCGTACGCAGCTTCCGCCCAAGTGATAACCGCGAAAGATCGGGTGGATATGGTTATGATCGAAATAAACGCAATCAGAAATTTCAACGGAACAATAACAATAACAACCGCAATAACAACGATCGCGGCGGAAGCAAATTCAAAAAGAAAAGATACTAGTGAATTCCTTTGAAGTAACCGGTGGCAAACGGTTAAAAGGAGAAATCATTCCCCAGGGAGCCAAGAACGAAGCGCTCCAGGTAATCAGCGCCGTACTCTTATCGAACAGCAAAATCACCATTTCGAATATTCCCGACATCCTGGATGTAAACCTGCTGATCGAAGTATTGCAGGAAATGGGTGTAAAAATCAATCGTCCTTCACGTCATGAATGCAGCTTCCAGGCCGATGATGTGAATGTGGATTACCTGAACAGCGAAGCTTTCAGAAAAAAAAGCGGACGTTTACGTGGTGCCGTAATGCTGGCAGGCCCTCTGCTTGCCCGGTTCAAGATAGCGTTTGTACCAAAACCCGGAGGTGACAAGATTGGCAGAAGAAGACTGGATACGCATATGACCGGTTTTGAAAAATTGGGAGCCCGGTTTTCCTACGATCACGGTGATGATTATTTCCGTTTGGAAGCACCTGAATTAAAAGGTACATACCTGCTTCTCGAAGAGCCTTCTGTGACCGGTACGGCCAATATTGTAATGGCAGCAAGTCTTGCGACCGGCATAACCACCATTTATAATGCCGCGTGCGAACCTTATATCCAGCAACTCTGCTTAATGCTTAACCGGATGGGCGCCAGGATTGCCGGTATAGGAAGTAATCTGCTGGTGATTGAAGGGGTAAAGGAATTGAAAGGAACCGAACACCGCATGCTGCCTGATATGATTGAGATCGGTTCTTTTATTGGCATGGCAGCGATGACGCAAAGTGAACTTCTGATTAAGGATTGTCGCGTTTCGGAACTTGGTCAGATACCGGATAAATTCCGGCAATTGGGAATTCAACTGGAAATACAGGGAGATGATATATTCGTTCCTCAACAGGATTTGTATACAATTCAAACCTATCTTGACGGCTCTGTACTCACTTTATATGATCATCCATGGCCGGGACTCACACCCGACCTGCTAAGCGTGTTGCTGGTAGTTGCAACACAAGCCAGGGGCAGTGTTCTTATTCACCAGAAAATGTTCGAGAGCCGGTTGTTTTTTGTAGACAAGCTTTTGGATATGGGGGCACAAATCATACTTTGTGACCCGCATCGGGCCGCAGTGATCGGTTTGGGAAGAGTGCAAAAATTGCGTGGTATCACAATGAGCAGTCCGGATATACGGGCCGGGGTATCACTTCTGATTGCGGCAATGAGCGCAGAGGGGAAAAGCGTTATCCAGAATATTGATCAGATCGACCGGGGTTATCAATATATTGACGAACGGCTCAATCGCCTGGGGGCCTCGATTAAAAGAATTTAAATATTTCCGATGCTGATCATTATAACTGCTCCCTCGGGCGCCGGAAAAACATCCATAACCCGCTATCTGTTACAGCATTTTCCACAACTGGCATTTTCTGTATCTGCAGCCACACGCCCGCAACGACCGGATGAGGAAAACGGAGTGGATTATTATTTTATGAGTCTGGAAGAATTCCAACATAAAATACAAAACCAGGAATTTATAGAATGGGAAATGGTATATGAGGGCAGATATTATGGCACTTTGAAATTAGAACTTCAACGCCTTCGAAATAATAATAAAATCCCGATCCTGGATATTGATGTCAAAGGAGCCATACATGTACAGGAGCAATATCCCGAACAAAGTCTCTCCATTTTTGTACAACCTCCGTCCATCGAAGAATTGAAACGACGGCTGGAGTTCCGCAACACAGAATCTCCGGAGGCATTGCAGGATCGACTCAGCAAAGCTTCCTATGAGATATCCTTCCGCCATCATTTTAATAATATTATAGTAAATGACAATCTGCAAAATGCCTGTGAAGAGGCAAGACATATTGTTTCGGAATTCCTGTCAAGACATGGATTGTTGAATGTTTACCGTTGACCCGTGGAGAACATGAATTATAAAAAGCCTTAAGCATTGCGCTTTTAGCTTTAGGCTTTAAAAGCTATATTCGTATTTGCATGATCAATACCAATACCCTGATCTGGATCATTATCGCCTGGTTGATGATCATTTTCTTCGCTGGCATCGAGATCGCATTTGCCAATGCGAACCGGCTTACCATTGAAATCAAAAAAAAACAGGGACTACACAGAAGTGTACTGCTGGCCGGTTTCCTGGACAATCCGAGCCGGTTTATCAGCGCACTGCTGATAGGGTTTAACCTTTTCCTGGTTATTTTCGGGCTGCTGGTGGGAGAAACACTATCCCCTTTATGGGAATTTATTATCAGGAAAACTGTTGTGCCACAGGCGTGGGTGGATATTTTTCGTCTGATGTTTGAGACACTGACTTCTGCCATTTTTATACTTTTTTTCGGGGAACTCCTGCCTAAGGCTTTTTTTCGTGCAAAAAGTGATAGCCTGCTGGATTTCTTTGCGCCAGTAAGTAATTTCTTTTACAACCTGTTTTATCCCATTTCAGTTTTCTTTACGCGCATTTCCGAATGGATTCTCAAATATGTTTTTAATGTTCGAATCGATGAGCGCAAAGATTTGTTTGCAAAAGCTGACCTGAGTAATTTTTTCCAACAGACAGGTGAATCGGATGAATCACAGCAGGAATTGAATACTGACCTTTTTGAAGCCGCACTTTCCCTTCCCAAAGTAAAAGTGAGGGAATGCCTGATTCCGCGAAAGGAAATTGAAGGAATAGATATCAGAATAAGTATTGACGATGCGCGAAAGAGATTTATGAGCAGTAAACTGAGCAAACTGGTTGTCTATGATGGAAATATTGATCATGTGCTTGGGTACATACATCAGCTGGATTTGTTTAAGGCACCTCTTACAACGAAAGATATCCTGCTTCCCATTCCGGCCGTTCCGGAAAGTATGAGTGCTACGGACTTGATCAGTAAATTCAGCCGGGAAAGGAAAAGTATTGCCTGGGTGGTGGATGAATTTGGCGGAACAGCCGGTATTGTTACGATGGAGGACCTGTTGGAGGAGATTTTTGGAGAAATCCGCGATGAATATGATACAGAAGAATTTGAAGAGAAAAAATTATCGAACGACGAATTTATCTTTGCCGGACGCCTGGAGCTGGATTATCTAAATGAAAAATATGAATTTGAATTTCCGGAAAATGAATCAGAAACGCTGTCCGGGTTTATCATAAACCGTCATGAGGCCATTCCCCGTCTTAAAGAACATATTATTATCGACGATTATGAATTTGAAATCCTTGGGGTAAGCGATACAAGGATAGAGATGGTTAAAATGAAATTACTCAAGTAAGCGTAAGGCTTAAAGCGCAAAGCATAAAGCAGTAGCTTTCTTAACTTTCCACGACAAGGTATTCCGGGAAGGCATCGCTGATAAATCTCTATTTATTTAGAATGTCTATAATTAAAGCTTTACGCTTTACGCTTTAAGCTTTAGGCTTTGATCGTTACCTTTGCGACGCCAGGAAAACGGCAACTAGTGAAATATGGCGTTTAAATTTTTTAAAAGAACACCGGGCCAGGCGGAAATGTCATTTATCGAGCATCTTGAAGCCCTGCGCTGGCATATCGTTCGGTCCGTCCTTGCAATTGTTTTTCTTGCCATATTCGCATTCATAAAAATCGACTGGATTTTTGAGAATATCATAATGGGACCGCTCAAGCAGGATTTCCTGTCAGTGGTGGGCCTTTGTAAACTGAGCCATTTTCTGCATATTGGTGACACACTTTGTTTACCGGCGGCGAATGTACAGCTGCAAACCACAGCCTTCGGATCTCAGTTTATTTCAAGTATTACCATCGCTTTTGTCTGTGGGTTTATCATCGCTTTCCCATATATCTTCTGGGAGTTCTGGCGATTTGTAAAGCCCGCGCTTTCACCCAAAGAAATTAACAGCACCCGGGGTTCGATATTTTTTGTCACCTTTTTTTTCCTGCTCGGTATTTCTTTCGGTTATTTCCTGCTGGCTCCTTTTACATTTAGTTTTCTTTCAAACTATAAACTCGGCATGAGCGGTATGCTCATTACCCGCCCAACATTAGATGACTATCTGGATAATCTGCTCGATATTCTGATTGGATCGGGTATTGCTTTTCAATTACCCCTGATCAGTTATGTCCTGACCCATATCGGTCTGATTACGCCTGGTTTTCTAAGAACCTATCGGAAATATGCCTACGTGGCAATCCTGTTTGTAGCTGCTGTAATTACACCCTCACCCGATTGGATGAGCCAGACGATTGTTGCTCTTCCCCTGATACTCTTATACGAAATAAGTATCCGGATTTCCGTGCGTGTAGAGAGGAATATTCAGAAGAGGGATGCTGAGTTTTAGGCGAAGCCTAAAATTCAAGTATGGGAGTATGGGAGTATGAGAGTACAGGCTATGGCATCAAAAAAAACCGTTAACTAGTATAAGCTGTCAACGGTTTTTTTTATTAACGAAATATAATACTCTCATACTCCCATACTCTCATACTATTAACTTCTCTGTGTCAATTTCTTTTGAAAGGGATGTAAAAATCTGATCGACGCTGCCTTCACCCGGTATATAAACAACCTTGTCAAGTTTCTTGTAGTGGTCTGCAACGGCTGCCGTCTTTCGTTCGTATTCTTCAATCCGGGAACCGATTACGGATTCATTTACGTCATCCGTTCGGCCGGAAGTGAGTCCACGATTCAACAGTCTTTTGATGAGCTCGGTTTTGGAAACCTGGAGGGCGAGAACGACATCTATTGAGGTGTTTTTTTCATCAAGCAGTGCATCGAGTGCTTCCGCCTGTGCATTGGTTCTGGGAAAGCCATCAAACAGAAAACCATTTACACCGGGGTTTTGTTCCAGTGCTGTCCGGATCATGCCGATGACAACGGCGTCAGGAACCAACTGACCCCGGTCCATGAGGCTTTTAGCTTCCAGTCCCAAGGCAGTCCCGTTCTTAATCTCACTACGAAGGATATCTCCTGTACTGAGATGCTTGAATCCGTAACTGGCAATCAGCTTTTCGGACTGTGTACCCTTCCCGCTGCCAGGTGGACCGAATAGAATTAAGTTAAACATGATGACTAGCCTTAGGTATGAACAAATATAGTGTACGGTTCTTATAATTCCTTTAACAAAACAGGTCAGTCATTGCATAAATAAAGGTAAATCAGCCCTATACGTGATAAAGAAATGCAAAATCAGTAATATGTCAAGGAACTGACAAACCAGGAGAACACTGGGTACGTAAATTTGTTATTATCATATACAATGATCAGAATATTCAAAACATCAGGAATTATAATGCTGGCTTTTTTGTTTCAGCAGTGTTATTCACAATCAGCCAAAAGTAAAAATGCAACTATGGATAAAACACCGGTTCATTCTGATTCTTCCTTTGTAAATAAGACAGATGATGAATGGAAAAAACTTCTTCCCGCTGATGTGTACAATGTTGCACGTCAAAAAGGAACCGAAAGACCCTTTACAAGCAAGTTTGAACATTCCAAAGAAATCGGGACCTACTATTGTGCCGTTTGTGGGAATGCTTTATTCAGAAGTGATACAAAGTTCGAAAGTGGATGTGGCTGGCCGAGTTTTTATGAGCCGATCAGCAAGACAAGTATCATTTATTTAAAGGATAATTCATTCGGCATGGAAAGAACTGAAGTGGAATGTGGAAGATGTAAATCACATCTGGGACACGTATTCGACGATGGACCTCCACCCACCGGACTCAGGTATTGCATAAATGGTGTCGTGCTGGATTTCAAAAGCGCACAGGAAGCACAGAAGAAATATGATGAAAAGAACAAACAGTAACTGAATTAAACATAGATTAAAAAGTAAATCCCTTTTGGTATTCCAAAAGGGATTTACTTTTATAAAGGCTTTAAGCTTTACGCTTTAAGCTTTCTGCTTATTTAGGATTTCTTGAAATCTGCGTTGATCGTAATTTCCACATCCTTACCTGCAACCAGTCCACCTGCTTCCGTCGTCTTGCTCCACTTAAGGTTATAGTCAAAACGGTCAATCTTTGTAGTTGCTTTGAATCCTGCATGGGTGCCGCCCATGGCCACCACTGTTCCGCCATATTTTACATCAAAAGTTACCGATTTAGTCACATCCCGGATGGTTAGGTTGCCAACCAGTTTATACTTATTGTCGCCCAGGGGCGTAAAGGAAGTGCTGACAAATTTAATTTGGGGAAATTTAGCGGCATTGAAGAATTCATCACTCTTCAGGTGATTGTCACGCATTTCATTATCGGTATTGATCGAATTGACATCTGCGGTGAATGTAATTTTTGCGTCAGAAAAATCAGCTTTGGATGATTCCATCGTGCCATCAAATGATTTTAAAATTGCCGTCCACATCTGAGATAACCAGATGGGCCACGGAAAATTTAACATTGGTATGCGGCTTATCTACTACCCAGGTTCCGGCCTGCAGTTTGGAAGAAGGGATAGCAGTTGTGGAATGATTAGAAGGAACAAATGCAAATAATGCAGCAGTGATTCCTATCAGACTGGAGAATAAGATCTTTTTCATATTTTATACTTTAAAGTTTAAACATCGAATACAAATATAGTATATCATTTTCAGGTAGAAAATTTTAATTCGGATGCCATGAATATCGTATTGTACAAAAAAACCCATCAACGACTGGATGGGTTTAAATATATGTGATCCGGATTGAGACTCAGATCGAAATCAACAGGGGTATATCTGAAATTTGGAACAGATCTATTTGTACTCAGTTTCCGAGTATCAGTTGAACCTGTTCATACGGCATCGCCTTCAGTTCCTCAATCGTGTAACCTTTTACTTTTTGCGCGGAGGCACTATTACCTGCTTTCAGCGATCCGGGAATCGTTACATATCTATATGGTAAAGTGCTGTAATCCTGTACTGACTCAATATTTATTTGACCCACGGCGAAGTCTTCAAATATTCCGATTCCGGCAAGACCGGCTGTTGGAACAACATGATATGTGCCACTTGTCTCTTGAAAATTAACATAACTCAGAATGACTCCGCTGTCGAGAATAGCCTTGGTTATCGAAGGCGCACTAATTATTTGTTCAAATAATGTATCAGCGGGAACATATTTTAAAGCCAACGGAGTCCATGGTGAATATACCACGCTATCCGGTCCGGCGGGCCCTGCAGGTCCGGCAGGTCCTGTACTTCCTTTACTGCAACTGATCATTCCAATTATTATGATTACAGCTGCGACCAGATAGGCTTTTGAGATTTTTCATCTTAAACTATTTAATATATGAATGAATGAACGGGAAAACACGAATATAATTTATTTCTTTCAACGGCTGCCGTCCATCATCCGCCTTTTAAATCAATACGGGAAAGAAGGATCCCGGTTGCTTCCCATATGTTTTATTCGCTATCCGGCTTTTTGTCCTTATGCCTCCACAAATGCAGGCACGCATAACTGCGGTATGGAGACCATTTGGCTGAAATCCGCAACATATCGGCGCGTAATTTTTTTTTATCGGACTTGTCGAGCTTGTAAATAGAGATCATTGCCTGCTGTATACCCAGATCATCCACGGCAAATACATCTTCACGGCCAAGGGTGAACATGAGCAGCATTTCGACTGTCCAGCTGCCAACACCTTTAATTTGAGTCAGGTACTTAATTACTTCTTCATTATTCATTTCGGCCAGCTTCTTTTGATCCATTCCAAATTCAATACTGAACCTTGCCACATTGTGAACATAATTGGCTTTTGCACCTGATAAACCGATGGAGCGTAATGTTTCGTGTGATGTCGCCAGGATCTGCGCAGGACTGGGTTTTGCGGGATATAAATTCAGAAAACGCTTGCGGATTACATCTGCAACTTTTGTAGAAAGCTGTTGGCTGAGTATGGAAAAACATAAATACAGGTATACATCGCGCCTTTTGGAAAGGGAAAAAGATTCTTTACCGTCAATTATTTTCGCAAATTTTTTATCTCTCGCTAAATGTAAAAGGTATGGCGTTTGTTCATGATCCATAAACGCAAATTAATGCGTTTAATGGATCAGCAATGAATCCGTTTTAAATAATACGCCGTTTATCGCCATCGTGTTATATGAGACAAAGTTTGAAGAATACGGACTGCCAACCACTCTTACAGTTGTCTGGAGACCTGTCAAATTAAATATAAGTGTACTGTCATTGACAGTAGTAACCGTCATACTGTCCACCACATCATAACTGAAAAGTCTTTGGGGAATCAGGCTTGTTAATACCAGGGTACGCAAGCTGTCCGGACTGATCGTAGCTGATGTCAGCAGGAGAATTATATCCAAGAATTCTGAAAGCATCATTGTTTGGCGCAAGCAGTGTGAAAGGTCCACCCGTTGCCAGGGTTTTACTCAAAGTGTCTGGTACAGGTGTTGCCAGCGATACGGCCTGATTAAAAAAAGTTAAGGAAGTATCAGTATTCAGCATTTGAGCCAGGTTCATGGTAGGAGGAACCAATACGTTTTGCAGTGCAAGCATGGTTCCATTATTGCCTGCAGCTTCTGAATTCAAAAACTGAAAGCCGTTTACATATGTTCTGTTAGAATCTCCCGTAACAAAAACGGAGTCGCCATTTGCCATGATCAGTTTCTCTTCGGTTTTGCCGATAAAAGATTCGAATGCCAGCGCAGTTCCGGCGTAAGTTTGATAAAGAACCCATTGTCTTGCCTGATCATAGGTGAAGCCATCAATCACCGACTGAGTGAATCCCGATTCATTACAGGCCTGGTCAGTCGGAACCAGCAATGTGAATATAGCCGGACCGCGAATAGTGAATCAAGACCAGCCTTTTACTACTGCTGAATTAAAAATGGTGGTGTTGGTTCCGTTAGCAAGAATGTACGCGAGGGAAGATGTCTGTGGATTAATATTACTGGTTTCCTGTTTATTACAGGCGGAAGAAAACAAGAGGCTCACCAGCGAGACAGTGATAAAAATAATCTTGTATTTTTTTCATCTTGATCATCATATCACTCCCTGAAATAATTAAAGTGCGTTTAGGCTTTAGGCTTTGCGCTTTAAGCTTTAATATATCGCTTAAAATGCATTTCTGGTATGCAAACAGGCTAATTTATTCCATACTAAAGCTAACGCGGCCATCCTTTTCGTCCTTGAGCGAAATACCCAATTCCATTAACTGTTTGCGGATGCGGTCTGAAGTCTGATAGTCTTTTTTAGCTTTTGCCTCGTGGCGGATATCGATGAGCAGATTCATAATGCCATTGATTTTTTCTGAGCCCGACCTTGTTTCATCCCGAAGGCCCAGTATATCTTCCAGGAATGTTTTGAAATGGTTCTGGACATAAGACAGGGTTTCCGGGGAAAGGGTTGTTTTTTCGAGATCACCGCTCCTGAAAGAATTGATATGATTGACAAGCTGAAACATATTTGCCAGCACTTTGGCTGTGCTGAAATCATCATTCATAAAATCATCCATTTCGCGGCAAAGCGATTTGAATTGATTTTCGAGCTGGTCATTTATTATTTTGGCAGGATCCGACTTCATCTTCAACAGTTCCTGATAGGCATCCCAAAGTCTTTTAAGACCTTTTTCTGCTGCCTGTAAAGCTTCATTTCCGAAATCCAGCGTGCTCCTGTAATGCGTTTGCAGAATAAAAAACCGGATGGTCATTGGATGATATGCCTGAGTCAGCAACGGATTATTTCCGGAAAACATTTCCGTCAGCTTAATCACATTGTTATAACTCTTACCCATTTTCCTTCCGTTGATCGTAATCATATTGTTGTGGATCCAATAGCGGGCAGCCAATGCATGATTGCATATCATGCTTTGCGCAATTTCACTTTCGTGATGGGGAAACATCAGATCCATACCGCCGCCATGTATATCAAATTGCTTCCCGAGGTATTTGGTGCTCATGGCTGAACATTCTATATGCCAACCCGGAAATCCTTCTCCCCAGGGACTTGTCCATCGCATAATATGACCGGGAGGTGCAGATTTCCAGAGAGCAAAGTCCTGACGGTTTCGTTTTTCTTCCTGGTTGTCCAGGTCACGGGTGGTTTCCAGCAGTTCATCTAATTTTCGGCCACTGAGTTTGCCGTAAGGAAATTTTTCGGCGTACTTTTTTACATCAAAATATACAGAGCCGTTTACAGCATATCCGTATCCGTCTTTTATGATCTCCTGGATCATATTGATCTGTTCGACGATATGACCCGTTGCAGTCGGCTCAATACTTGGATCCAGATTATTGAACTGATGCATTGCCCAATGGAAGAGGTTGGTATATTTTTGTACCAACTCCATCGGTTCAAGTTTTTCTATCACAGCTTTTTTTGCAATCTTGTCTTCCGCTTCACGTCCCTCTTCTTCAAAATGTCCGGCATCGGTAATATTCCTTACGTATCTTACTTTATAACCGAGGTGAAGCAAATAGCGGTATATCACATCAAACGTAATATAAGGTCTGGCATGTCCGAGATGACTCTCACCACTTACAGTCGGGCCGCACACATACATACCCACATGGTGGGGTGTGATGGAAATAAATTCTTCCTTTTGTCTTATATAGGAATTATAAACTTTTAAGTTGCTCATGCCTGCGCTCAAATATAAACATTTATCGCTTTCATTCCTGTAACTGCAGATCGGTGATCACTGCATGATGATCTGAATACGGGGAAGCCAGTTTCATCGTCTGTATTACCTTGAATTCCTTTGAAGGAAGTATATAGTCGATTCGAAGTGTTGGGGAAATATGAATATAACTTCTTCCGATGCCAAAACTTTTTGCAATAAATGCATCCTGCAGATTACCCCGGATATGAAAATAGGTATAAGAATTTGGCACATCGTTGAAATCACCGCAAATAATATAGGGATGTGGGCAGGCATCCAACTGCCTTCTGACTGTGTCTGCCTGATAACCACGAAGGCCCAGCGCGCCTTTTAATTTTTTTGCCAGCGACCGGGAAGCCTGCAGCATACTATCTTCCGCGTTGCGTATAATTTCCACGTTCCTGAAATCTTTCGGTTTAAATAAAACAGATTGAAGGTGCGTGGTAAATATGCGTATTATTTTATGATTAACATCAATATCCGCAGCTATCAGACTTTCTGTTCTTATATTGGTATCAGCACTGAAACGGGTCTGGTATGTTTTGATGATGGGGTATTTTGAAAAAATGATGGTGCCGAGTTCGTATTTGCTAATCCGGAAACGAAAGTCTCTGGAGAAATAATAATATGGAAATTGTAATTCTCTTTGAATATATCTGATATTGGATTTTGCTGTATCGGCGGGTTCAAAGAATTCCTGGAAACAAAGTACATCAGCGTGTTGCTTTCCAACCAGTTTCAACATAGGCAACCGGTGGCCTGAAGCGTCGAGTTTTTTTGTGGTAAACTCATCCCAGCTGCGAACATTCCAGGTGAGTATGCGTAAACTGGAGGAATCTTTGCGGGAGAAATCATGCTTTGCCAGACTGAATCCAAAAAAAGCATGAATATTTTTCCAGCCTATCAGCAGGCATAACAAAGAAATGACAACATAACGCTTTCGAAAGAAAAGCCACACTAAGAGGAATACCAATAGTAAAACGAGGAAGAGCGGGAAGAAAAATGCCAGCAGAGAAATAAACCACCATTTATCCGGATGTAAAAAAGCATTACAACAGGTTAGGAGAAATAATATTCCTACAATTATATTCAGCAGTATGAGAAAGCGTATGGTAAATTTCCGCAGTGATGTCATGAGGAAGAATCCCTGAAGTTACAAATCATCTTCTTCCGCGGCCCGCTTCAGGATTTCTTTTTCTTCGTTTGTAAGAAACCGATATCCCTGTTGATTGATCTTGTCGAGTATTTCATCAATTCTTTTCTGCGTGATATTCGGAATTTTCTTATAAGGCTGTGTTCCGGTTACGTTATAATAAAATTCATCCCTCTTATTTTTGGGTTTTTTCTTTTTTTCAGGGTTGAACAGGTTTCCGAACCAATAAAAAAACTGGTTGATCCAAAGACTGCCGTCACGCCCCCGACGAAGCTGATCAATGAATAAAAAGCCCATGCCGGCCCCTCCGGCATATGCCAGATAAGTGGGCAGGTCACCTGTCGCGACGCCGGAGAAATTAAGAAGCATGAACACGAGCGCCAGAATCCATAAAGGAATGCCTCCGCTGATCATGGGAAATATACGATAGCCGGGCGAGATCATGGTGACAGCTACGGCAACGGCGCCGATCGAGCAATTCGCACCATATAGTAAATCCACATCGGCCAGTTCCCGAAAATTAGGAGCAAGAACATGAACCATTACGTAGATGATCGCACCGCCAATACCCCCGTAGAGATAAATAGGAATTAATTTGCTGTTCCCGGTCAGATCCTGCAGGATATAGCCAAAACTCCATAACCAGAACATATTTGAAATAAAACGAAATAACTCCTGGTCCGTAAACATGAAGCTGATCAGTGTCCAGGGTCGCCACACAATTTTCTCCGGATTTGCAGACAGCGTGAACCAGTTGAATACATGCGCAATAAACGAGAGTTTGGAATTATCGGTCGCGAGAAAGAATACATAAACAAATTTCAGGACGACAAAAATGACAGCATTCAGCACCAGAAGCTGAATAAGGGCGTTTCCGTCCTGGCCTAAATACATTCGTTTCCTGTAATTTTCTTCTTTCACATCCATACGCTTGCCCTGCCTTTTATTGGTTCCTTCACAAAATGATTAACATTTGTATCGGATACTGGTTCAGTAGAAATTTTTTCGGTCTGTTTTTCTCCAGTAAAAAACTAATAGAAGGCCAACCAGGCCCCCGCCCAGATGCGCCCAGTGAGCCACATTATCGCCCGCATTGTTTTGAACACCCAAAAATAATTCATAAACCACATAGGCCAGTACGGCCCATTTTGCTTTAATCGGAATCAGGGCATAAATGTATATCAGGCTATTTGGGAAAAGAAGTCCGAAGGCAACCATGCAACCGAAAATCGCTCCGGATGCGCCCAGGGTTGGTTGATTGATATTCATATGCGAATCGGCCCTGATAGCCAACTGTTCGTGAATCGGCACATTGTTCAGTGAATCGTATACGGGAGACAGTTCCTGGTAAACAACCAGTAAATGCAGCAGGGCCGCTCCGATGCCACACACGATATAAAAAGTCAGAAATCGCTTGGGTCCCCAGTAGTTCTCCAGGATACTTCCGAACATCCAAAGGATCAGCATATTCCAGAATATATGCATAAAACCTCCGTGCAGAAACATGTAAGTGACGATCTGGTGGGGCTTAAAGAAAGACGATCGGATATCGTGAAGGGCGAAAAAGTTGTTCATCCAGTCCGATCCTCGGTTCTCAAATGTCCACTGAACAAGAAAAACAACAACATTGATTATAATCAGGTTCTTTATTACGGGCGGTATCACCTGCGAACGCCCCAAACGGAAATCGGTCATATTTCTACAAAAATTACTGGCTGCAAGTTAATGTTTTAAGAAAAGCGCGGTCACATTTTCAATATGAAGTGTATGCGGGAACATGTCCACAGGCTGAACAGCAGAAATCTGATATTTTTCGGAAAGCAGGTTGAGATCACGGGCCTGGGTAGCCGGATTACAACTTACATAAATGATCTTTTCTGCAGCTATCTCCAGGAGCTTGGCAATCAGTTTTTCCGACATGCCTGCCCTGGGAGGATCCGAAACGATCAGATCGGGTCGTCCATGGGTTTCAAAAAATGTATCGTCACAGATCTCCGTTACGTCGCCGGCAAAAAACGCTGCATGATGAATCTGATTTAACAAAGCATTCTCTTTTGCATCTTCAATAGCTTCCGGAATCAATTCGATGCCGATCACTTTTTTAGCCCCGTCACTCAGGAAAATGCCAATGCTTCCGGTGCCACAATAGAGGTCATAGACAGTTTCTGTTCCATTCAAAGCGGCGAATGAACGTACCGTTTGATACAGTCGCTCCGCCTGCGCCGTATTGGTCTGAAAAAAGGACTTGGGTCCTATTTTAAATAAAAATTTTTCAAGTTTTTCAATCACATAGCCATTTCCTGAATATACAATGGGCTGAAGGTCATTCAGACTATCGTTCCATTTCGGATTAATGGTATAAAGCAGTGTTGTAATTGCAGGAAACTCGTTCTGCAGATGCTTCAAAAGGGCATTTTGTAATGGCTCATCCCGGTAGCCAAAAACAATGTTTACCATGATCTCACCCGTCCTGCACAATCTTATCTGCAGGTTGCGCAGAAATCCTTCATGACGCTGAATATCATAAAAGCTGACTTCATTTTCAATGGCCCACCGTTTCGCTTCCAGACGTATGGCGTTGGTCGGCTCATCCTGCAGATAACAGGTCTCCACATCCACTACTTTATCAAAAATACCCCGGGCATGAAATCCGGCTGCATTTTGCAAATTTGAAATCTGCGGATCTGCCAGTTCTTCCTTTAACAGATACCGGTGATTGGAAAAGGTATATTCCAGTTTGTTCCGGTAAAGGGTGGTTCTTTCGGAACCCAGGATCGGGACGTATTTCCGGTAAATCCAGTTTCCCAATGCGTTTCAGGCTTTGTAATACCTGATCATGTTTGTATTCCAGTTGTTTCTCATAGGGAAGCATCTGCCACTGGCAACCCCCACAGATCCCAAAATGCTTGCAGAAAGGTTCTATCCTTTCTGAAGAAAAGCTGACAAACCGGATTACCTGGGCTTCTGCCCAGTCTTTTTTATTTTTTATTAACCTGACTGTAACAATATCACCCGGAACTGCGTTTTCCATGAAAATAACTTTGCCCTCATGTTTGGCCAGGCATTTACCTCCTGCTGCATAGCCGGTGACCAGCAGATTTTCCAAAACAATATTTTTCCTTTTTCCCACGGCGGCAAATGTAGGATTATCCTAATTTAGCAAACCTATGATCAACCCTTTATCGAAAAAGACTTTTTTAGCCTTCATTCTGCTATTGACAGCCTTCGGCGGATATTCCCAGGGATATAATATCCATCTCACATTAAAGCCATTTACAAATGCCAAGATTTACCTGGGTTATTACTATGGGAAAGTAAAGGCTGTGGCAGATTCCGTTATTCTGGATAATAATTCAGAAGGTATTTTTAAAGGGAAAGAAAAATTAGGCGGGGGTATTTATTTTATCGTTTCGCCCAGGAAAGAAATACTTTTCGAATTACTGATCGATCAGGTTCAGCAGTTTTCGATTTTTGCTGATTCAGCCCGTCTGCCGGCCAGTATTGAATTCACCGGTTCACCCGAAAACAAAACCTTTCTGGCCTATACTGCCTTTATGAATAGCCATGGTAAAGAACTCAGCACCCTGCAGTCTTCCCTGGAAAAAGCAAAAACAAAGAGTGATTCGGCAGCTATAAAGGATGAAATCAAGAAAGCTCAACGAAGAGGTAAAAAAAGAAAGGGATGAGGTTCAGAGTAAAGCACCTAATTCCTTACTGGCTACCTTGCTGAGTGCACTGAAGGATCCGGTGGTTCCACCCGCCCCGGTTCTCGCCAACGGGAAACCCGACAGTACCTTTGCCTATCGTTATTATAAGGAACATTATTGGGATAATATTTCATTTACCGATGACCGCCTGATCCGGACACCGATTTTTGAACCGAAGCTGGACCGTTATTATAAAGACCTGGTTTCACCGGAAGCTGATTCCATCGACCGTGAAATAGATCACATGCTCCTGTTTTCCAGGACCAACAAAGACATGTTTAAGTTTTTGCTGGTCTATTTTACACAGAAGTATATCAATCCTGAATACATGGGACAGGATGCGGTGTTTATTCACATATTTGATAAATATATCAATACCGGTCAGGCAGATTTCTTCACGGAGAAATACCGGAAGTTTGTGGATGACCGCGCTTATAGTATCATGGCAAACCTGATTGGCCTGCCGGCTGCGAATCTAGAAATGACAGATTCCTCCGGTAAAGTCAGATCACTTTATGAGGTGCCGGCCAATTTTACAGTCGTCTGTTTCTGGGATCCTACCTGCAGTCACTGTAAGGAAACCATCCCCAGGCTTGATTCCATCTACCAGGCTAAATGGAAATATCAGGGAGTACAGGTATATGCCGTGATGGTAGACGGGGGACAGGATAACTGGCGAAATTTTATACGCGAACATCATCTGGGCGATTGGATAAATGTTTATCAGACTACGGCCCAACACGACGCTGTAGTAACGGCGGGCCGTCCCGATTACCGACAGCTTTACGACGTTTACCAGACTCCGGTAATATATTTGCTGGATAAGGAAAAACGAATCGTAGCGAAAAAACTTACTTATCAGCAGGTAGATGAAGTCATCAGCCTCAAACTGAAAAAGGTCAATAAACCCTGATATGAAGAATGTTTTTTTAATTTTTCTCTCTTGCTTTTTTCTCCTGTTCGTTTTACGGGCAAACCCTGGTCACTTATGGAAAACAAACTATCTCGCGTCAGGAATTTCTTACTGCATTTAGAAAGAATAATACGCATACAAAAGCAACCGAAAAAGCGTATCGCGATTATCTGAACCTTTATATCCGTTACAAACTGAAAGTGCAGGCCGCACGGGATCTGAAACTGGATACACTTCCGGGACAGATTACGGAGTTGAAAAATTTCAAGAGCCAGATTGTAGATCAGTATATCAATGATGAAATCAGTCTGAATCAAATGGCAAAGGAAGCATTTATCAGAAGCCAGCGCGATCTGCGTGTTTCATATATATTTGTTGCCGCCCCCAAAAATGCATCTCCCGCTGATACCGCAAAAGCCTGGCAGAAGATTCAGGATGCTTATAAAGCTTTAAATAGCAAAAAGGATTTTGGTGAAACAGCTCTGCAGTATTCAGAAGATCCCAATGTAAAAGAAAACCGGGGCGACCTGGGTTATATTACTGTATTCGATTTACCCTATGCGATGGAAACAGTTGCGTACAACACGACTCCGGGAAAATTCAGTCCTGTCTTTCGTACAAACGGAGGTTATGTCATTCTGAAAACAACTGCCCAGAGACCGGCGCTGGGTCTTATCAAAATTGCTCAGATATTAATCATTTTCCCCTTTGATGCGAAGGAAGCAGGAAAATTGGATACACGTAAAAGAGCTGATTCGATCTATCTGGCTCTAAAGAACGGAGCTGATTTCGGTGTGATGGCAAAGAAATACAGTGGCGATAACTTATCGTACCAGTTAGGTGGTGTTTTGCCCGAATTCGGAATCGGGAAATACGAAGCCGGATTTGAAAATGCGGCATATGGACTGAAAAAAGACGGTGATATCAGCCAGCCATATCAGTCATCATTCGGATATCATATTATTAAAAGATTGTCGAGAAATCCGATTCCTGCCAAAGCAGATCAGAAGGTACTCGATAAAATGAAAGAAAAAATCAAGGCCGATCCGCGGGTGGCTATTTCCAAAAAGCGGATGACCCAGACTATATTAAAACAAACTCAGTTCAAAGAATATCTTCCTCCGGGAAATCGTTTGTGGGATTATACAGATAGTGCGCTGCTGAATAAAGCGCCTGCTTCGAATGCAGGCATCACAGATCAGATCAGTGCTTTTTCAATTTCCTGAAAAGAAATATACAATCGGCGACTGGATAACCTATCGGAGAAACCTGCGATCGTCGCCGAATGTAACCAATGGGAAAACGAATTCAGATATCCTGGATTTATACCGGCAGACGATTGCGTTTGATTATTACCGGGAGCATCTTGAAAAATATAATGCGGCTTTTGCAGCGCAGGTCAACGAATTCAGTGATGGAAATCTTCTGTTTGAAGTCATGCAACGTCAGATCTGGAACCACGCGATCGCAGATTCCGACGGACTGAAAAAATATTTCGAGGCAAATATCAAAAAATACTGGTGGAAGCCCGGTGCGGAAGCTATTTTATTCAATGCACCCAATATAACCGTTGCAAAAAAACTGCAAGACGAACTGGGTAAAAATTTCATTAACTGGAGAGTAACGGTAGATGGCTATGCCGGACAAATTCATGCAGATTCCGGGCGGTTTGAGTTATCACAGATACCCGGCAAACAGTCTGTCGCAGCCGGGAGGTTTACACAGACGGCAACCAATTCCGATCAAACCATTCAGTTCGGATATATAATCCGGGAATACAAAGTTGCATCTCCAAGAACTTATGAAGAAGCGCGCGGATTAGTGATTAACGATTATCAGAATGAACTGGAAAATCAGTGGATCGATGAACTCAGGAAGAAATATCCCGTCACTATCAACGAAACTGTGTTTAAATCACTACCGAAATAAGTGTGGAAGACTGGAAGTCTGGAAGTCTGGAAGTAACTAACTGGCAAGACTAAACGCTAATCTACAAAGATTTCGCTTACAGTAAAGTTTTAGGCTTTGGAGCTTAGCCTAATTACAGTCTTTCATAAACGCTCTCAGCTTATCCCTCGTCATGATCTTCTCCCAATCCGCTCCCAGGGCGTTTTCCCATAAAGGTTTCATGCCCAGAGAAACATTGATCATGGTATCAAACTGCTCGTCACTTAGACCCTTTGTTATATGTTGCGGGATTTCAATTTTATTTTTTGTCACCATTTGCTTGAATTCTTTTACGCCGTCGGGATAGTATTCCTCCAGTTTGTCGAATACAATGCAATTTCCAACGCCGTGTTTGGTTCCTAACAGGTATCCCAAACCGTAACTGACGGCATGTGCAACACCAACCTGTGAATAGGCGATACTCATGCCGCCGGCATAAGATGCCATCATCAGTTTATCATCCTGATCAGATCCCCATACGCCGTCACCGAGAAACACTTCCTGACAGAGATTCAAAGCTTTTTCACCGTAGGACTTGCTGAATTCGTTCAGGAAAGTGCCTGTTAGACTTTCGATACAATGTATATAACAGTCCATCCCCGTGTAGAATCTTTGATTCACTGGCGCATTGGCCGTGAGTTCGGGGTCAAGAACAATCTGATCGAATGGCGTAAAATCCGAATTCATTCCCAGTTTTCGTGTAGGCCCTGTGAGTACGGTTGTCCTGGAAACTTCGGCTCCGGTACCGCTTAATGTAGGTATGCCTGCTTTATAAACGCCCGGATTTTTCACAAGATCCCATCCCTGGTAATCAGCGGAGGATCCCGGATTATTCATCATTAACGAAACGGCTTTGGCCAAATCCATCACAGAACCACCCCCAATACCAATGATACCGCTGACGGAACCGAACTCCTGTTTCAACTGGTTGGATAATGCATCAACCTGTTTGGTTTTAGGTTCATGAGTGACATCGGCAAAAATGATTTTATCCTTCCCGCGAACCGGAATCCTTGTCGCCAGGGATTTATTCTCGAAAAAATGATCCAGTAAAAAAATCATCGGGGCATTGTCTTTTCTATGCGGAGCCAGTATCTCATCCAGCTGATTAAAACTTCCCCGCCCATAAACGACATAACTGACCATTTTGAAATTCCTGAATTTCATATTTTTAAGCTTAATGCCAAGGCCTAAGGCCCAAGGCTTCTTTAATTAATCTTTTTTAATTAGCATGACTTTTATAAATATTCATTATGCCTTGGCTTTAGCCTTAGCCTTTATTTCATGCCTCATGCGTTAAGGCGGCCGCACCAAACACCCCCGCACTATCACCCAGTTCGGGTCTGATCACCGGCACGGTACAGTAGTTATTAAAAATAAAATGTTTTAATGATTTAACACCTTCTGTATAGATTTCATCAATATTACCAACACCACCGCCTACTACAATGATATCGGGATCCAGCATATTCGTGATGGAAGAAACCGCCTTGCCAAAGAAATGATTTAGCCGGTCAAGTGTATGACGGGCATAGGGGTCGGTTTCTTTTTGCATGACGATTTCTTTAAGCGTCTTTTTTGTTCCGGATATGGATTCGTAAAATTTTTGCAATGAAGGACCGGAAATTATTTTTTCCACACAACCCACTTTGCCGCAATAACAAGGCCCACCCGATTCATCCAGAAAATTGTGTCCCCATTCTCCTGCAATTCCATGATGACCTTCCCAGATTTTTCCATCAATGACGAGGCCACCACCCACACCGGTACCCAGGATGATCCCAAATACCATACGAGCGTGCGGTGCCTTTTTTTTCACAACACCCCAGGTCGCTTCGGCCAAAGCAAAACAGTTTGCGTCATTGGCCAGGATGATGGGCAACTGCAGTTTTTCTTCAAGGTCCTTTTTTAAGGGTTGATGATTTAATATAGTTGTGTTTGAATTTTTTAAAGTGTGCGAAATGGGATCGAGGATACCGGGCGTGCCAAATCCAATTTTCACAGGCTGAAGACCTGATTCCGCCTTCATCTTGTTGACCAGTTTTTCAATCTGTCCGAGCACATGATCATATCCCTTGGCCGCTTCCGTATCCACCCGGGTCCTGATCAGGGTTTCAGGCTCTTTGTCTCCGCTTAGGATGATTCCTTCAACCTTGGTTCCTCCGAGGTCAATGCCCCACATGGTTTGTTTCATATAGCGTCGTTTAGTATTTCAACTTGATCAGCCCAGTTTTTGAATCGCCATTCTTCAGGTCCTCCGGTGTGTCGATTTCAATTCCCATATATTCGGTGAGAACCATTTTTAAAGGTATACCATGCTCAAGATATCGAAGACATTCGATTTTTTCCGCTGCTTCCAAAGCTGTGACAGGCCAGTTTGTAAAATTCATCAATGCCTGTTTCCTGAACGCGTAAACGCCAATATGTTCATAGTATGGGATGGCCAAAGACTGATCCCGTGGATAAGGAATCACGCTCCGGCTAAAGAAGAGCGCATTCATCCGCAAGTCCACTGCAACCTTTACAAAATTAGGATCTTCAACATTTTTTTTGTTTTTGATCACCTGCATCAGGGATGCCACCTGAACATTTTCGTCCTGTCTGAAGACTTCCAGTAATTTTTCCAGAGGTGCTTTTTGAACGAAGGGTTCATCCCCCTGAACATTTACAACAATGTCTGTGTCCAGATTTTCAACTGCTTCTGCAATCCGGTCACTTCCGCTTTCGTGTGTTTTGATGCTCATCATCACGTCGCCGCCATTTGATTTAATCTCTTCAAAAATGACGGGACTATCCGTTACCACAATCACTTTATCAAAGAGACCGGTTTTCACCGTGTTGTCATAAGTATGGCGGATAACCGTTTTATTTCCCAGCAATTGCATCAGTTTTGCAGGAAAACGTGTGGAGGCATATCTCGCGGGAATCATCGCGATACAATTCATGGAATTTTATTTTTTGTCATCTTCATTCATAATGGACCATAGCAGATCTTTCAATGCCTGAATTCCTTTATGTGTTGCTGAAGAAATAAAAATATTCGGGATATCGGCGGGCAATTCTTTTCTGATCTCAACAATGAGTTCTTCATCGAGCAGATCGGATTTACTGATGGCGATCACAAATCTTTTATCCAGCAGCTCCGGATTATATTGCTCCAGCTCATTTCGGAGGATCTCAAATTCTTTTCGGTGATCCGGACTGTCTGCCGGGATCATGAATAAAAGAGCCACATTTCTTTCGATATGCCGTAAAAACCGGTGACCCAGGCCTTTTCCTTCTGCCGCACCTTCGATAATTCCGGGCAGATCGGCTATACAAAAACTCCTTCCATCCCTGTATTCCACCATGCCAAGTTGCGGAGTCAGTGTGGTAAATGCATAATCGGCAATTTTAGGTGTTGCGGCGGTCATTACAGAAAGAAGGGTTGATTTTCCGGCATTCGGGAATCCCACGAGGCCCACATCAGCGAGCACTTTTAGTTCCAGCACTTTCCATCCTTCTACTCCGTCTTCTCCCGGCTGCGAATGTTCGGGAGCCTGGTTTGTAGGTGTGGCAAAACGCGCATTTCCCAAGCCCCCGCGACCACCTTTTAGCCATATGATCTCCTGACCGTCCTCCAGTATTTCTCCTTCAATCGATCCGGTAACCTCATCTCTGGCAATCGTACCAAGAGGAACATCAATATAAATATCCTTTCCAAATCGTCCGCTGGAATTATTACCACTTCCGGCTTCCCCGTCTTCAGCCAATACATTTTTATAATATCTGAGTGAAAGAAGGGTCCAGGTATTTTTATTTCCGCGAAGAATAATATGACCGCCACGCCCGCCATCACCACCATCCGGTCCTGCGAGAGCATTGTATTTCGTGCGCATAAAATGCTTACTGCCGGCGCCGCCATGGCCACTCTTACAAAAAACCCGGATCTGATCTACGAAATTGCTTTTTTCCACTTTATTTTATTCGGGCAGCAAAGATAGTTTAATAAAAGAGCTATCTGACTGTCAAAAGGCGTGCAACCAGGCCGGTCCAGCCTGTTTGATGAGAAGCGCCAAGACCTTTACCGGTATCTCCATGGAAATACTCGAAAAACTGAACATAGTCTTTAAAGTCAGGATTCTTTTGAAAAAGAGGTTGATCACCATATACCGGCCGGTTACCATTTGCATCCCGGGTAAATAATGTGATCACCCTTTCGGCCAGCAAATTTGCAATTTCCAGGAGTGAAAAAACATTACCCGAATGGGTTGGGTATTCAATTCGAAAGTCTTCGCCATAATAATCATGAAACCTTTTAAGGGCATCAATGATCAGGTAATTCATCGGCATCCACACAGGTCCCCGCCAATTGGAATTTCCGCCGAATAGTCCGGTTTCGGATTCACCGGGCGTATACTGAACAGAGAACCACAAACCGGCAATTTGCAATACGTATGGATTCGCTTCATGATATTTTGAAAGCGCCCTTAAACCATGATCGCTCAGAAATTCGCTTTCATCCAGCATCCGGTAGAGGATTCGTTTCATGCGGTGTCCGCGTAAAAGCGATAAAAGATGTTTCTCATCTTTTCCTTTTTCACCCCATTTTGAAACCAGTTTCGCAAGTTCCGGTCGGTTGTTCAGGAACCAGTATAACCGTTCAGAAAATTCTTTCTGATCTTTTAGCAGATCATCTTCCAGAATTTCCACGGCCAGCAATGGAATCAGTCCGACCATGGACCGGATCTTTAATTTCTGAAACTTCCCGTCCGTTTTCTGGATGGCATCATAATAAAATTCATCCACATCATCCCAAAGACCCGTGTCCTGATCGCCACCGGCAAACATGGCATGTGCGATATAGAGGAAATGTTCAAAGAATTTCGTGGCCATGTCCTGATAAACATCATTTGTTTTGGCAAGTTCCAAAGCAATTCGCATCATATTGAGCGAATACATGCACATCCAGCTGGTTGAATCAGATTGCTCCAGAATGGATCCGTCCGGCAATTGCGTATTCCGGTCGAAGAGTCCGATATTATCCATTCCAAGGAAACCACCTTCAAAAATGTTATTGCCCTGTTCATCTTTTCTGTTTACCCACCAGGTAAAATTCATGAGCAGTTTAAGAAAGATGGTCTCCAGGAATTTCGGGTCACCCGTACCCGTTGCCAATTTATCGATGCTGTATACTTTCCAGGTTGCCCATGCATGCACCGGAGGGTTCACATCCGAAAAAGCCCATTCATAAGCCGGGAGCTGTCCGTTCGGATGCATAAACCATTCATGCGTGAGCAGGGTCAACTGATGTTTTGCAAAACCTACGTCCAGATCCGCAAAACATATACAATGAAATGCCAGGTCCCAGGCTGCAAACCAGGGATATTCCCAACTGTCAGGCATCGACATGATGTCGGAACTATTCAGGTGCCGCCATTCATGGTTTCTCCCATTTTTTCGTTGAGGCGGTGGTGGCGGAAATGCAGGATCTCCGGTAATCCATTTCTCCACATTGTAATAGTACAATTGTTTACACCAGATCATGCCGGCATATGCCTGGCGTTGTATGGATTTTAATTCCTCTGTTGGCAGGTTGGTTTGTTTTTCCGCATAGAAGGCATTGGCTTCCTCAATCCGTGTTGAAAATATTTTATCGAATTCTTCAAATGGATTTTTTAGTTCTGACACACTCATGCGTAGCCGAAATGTTTCCGACTCACCCGCTCCGATGGTTTTATTAAAATGAAAAGCAGCTTTTGTACCGCTTTGTCCCGGGTTTACGCTGGCTGCACCATGCAGTATATAATTATTGATACCATCTTTAAAATAGCATTCTTTTTTGTTGGGAACCAGGTAGCATTTTTCATCGTTGGTTTCATTATCACAGAAAAGAACTTCCCCGGGATTTTCAGCATAGAATCTGCGCCGGCCCAGAATTTCATGTTGTATGATGATACTGTTGTCTGTTTCTCTTTCCAGTGACGGCTTCGGATGCGAATATCCCAGGCTCCAGTTATTCCGGAACCAGATATTGGGCAAAACACGCAGGGGAGCGGCTTCCGGGCCACGGTTAAAAACCGTAATCTTCAGCAGGATATCTTCCGGTGAATATTTTGCGTATTCAATAAAAACATCAAAATATCTGTTCTCATTAAAAATACCCGTGTCCTGAATTTCATATTCGGGATCTTTTTTACCTCGCCGGCCGTTTTCAGCCAGTAAATCTTCATATGGGAATGCAGCCTGCGGATATTTATACAGCATTTTCAGATAGGAGTGGCTGGGCGTCGCATCCAGGAAATAGTATAATTCTTTGACATCTTCCCCGTGATTGCCCTGGTTTCCCGTCAGTCCGAAATATCTTTCCTTCAGAATCGGATCCCGTTCGTTCCATAAGCTAACGGCAATGCATAGTTGTAATTTGGAATCAGCCAGCCCGCCCAGGCCGTCTTCTCCCCAGCGCCAGGCCTTGCTGCGGGCTATTTCGTGGGAAGTGGCTTCCCAGGATGATCCGTCGGCGCTATAATCTTCGCGAACAGTTCCCCATTGTCGTTCACTGAGATACGGTCCCCAGTTTCTCCAGGCCGGATCTTGTAATCTCTTGCTTTCTTCGGTCATAACGGCACATTGAAAAGCGCACGGATCAGGAGTAGATTTTCTCTATGTAGGACTTGTATTTTTCAAGGACTACTTTTCTTTTGAAATTCAGTTTTGGGGTCAGCTCGCCGGATTCAACACTCCATTCAACGGGCAGCAATTCAAATTTTTTGATCTGCTCCACGTGATTGAACTCCTGATTGTATTCGTCAATCAGTGTTCTGTAAAACTTTTTGACTTCGGGGTTTTGGATCATTGCCTCGCGGGACGATGTATCGTAATTATGTTGATTGCACCATTCTGTCAGCGCTCTGTATGCAGGAACGATCAGGGCTCCCACGAATTTCTGTTCAGCCCCGACAACCACGACCTGTTCTATAAAACGGGATTCCTTGAGTTTGTTTTCAATGGCAGATGGCGCCACATATTTTCCGCCGCTGGTTTTGAACAATTCTTTTTTCCGGTCCGTGATCCGTAAAAATTTTCCATCTTCCAGAACGCCGATGTCGCCGGTATGCAGCCATCCGTCAATAATAGTTTCTGCAGTCAGGTCGGGCCGCTTGAAATAACCTTTCATAACCGATGGCCCTGCCACGCAAATTTCTCCATCGGCTTCCAATTTAAATTCTACGCCATTTAAAATAGGGCCCACGGTTCCAAGCCTGTTGAGTCCCGGACCGCGGCGACTGACCGATATGACCGGCGAGTTTTCAGTCGGACCATATCCTTCATAAACGGGAATACGTGCAGCATTGAAAATTCGTAACAGTCTTACCTGACATGCAGCGCCCCCCGTGATAATATACTTGATATTATTCCCAAGGGCCTCACGCCATTTATTAAAAATGAGTTTATTCGCCAATGAAAGTTGTGCATTGTACCACGGTCCCTGGTTCTTATTGTTATCGTATTTTTTACCGACTTCCACGGCCCAGAAAAACAGTTTCCTTTTAATTCCTTTCAGTTCCGCGCCCTTTGCCATGATCCTTTCATATACTTTTTCCAGCAGACGGGGAACGGTTGTAAACAGATCCGGTTTCACTTCCAGTAAGTTGGCGCCGATCGTTTCCATGCTTTCTGCATAATAAATACTATTTCCGCTGAAGAGGTAAATATAACTTACCATCTTTTCGAAGATATGGTTCAGTGGCAGAAAACTGAGCACTTTATAATCAGGCCGGTCCTCGAATGGAAAACTTTCTTTGGAGAGCATCACGTTGCTGAGGATATTATTATGCGACAGCATCACACCCTTTGGTGTACCTGTTGTGCCCGATGTGTATATCAGCGTGGCGACCTGATCTTTATCAATGGTTCGGCTGATCGCTTCCAGCTTTTCTTTTTTTTCTGCGGTAACGGTCTCATGCAATAATGACCAATGATCTGTACCCGGAATGGAATCGAAAGTAAAAATGTTTTGAATGCTGGGAACATTGGGTCTTACAGTCCTGACTTTTTCCAGCAATTCTTTGTTGCTGACAAAAACATATTTTACCGCAGCATCTTTGAATATAAATTCCAGTTCATGGTTGTTGGTTGTTGGATAAATCGGAACGAGTACGGCACCTAATTTCTGTACGGCCAAATCCGTTATCAGCCATTCAGGCCTGTTACCAGAAATGATGGCTATTTTATCCTGATTTTCAACTGTCATATCATTTCCCGAAACACCGATTTTCATCAGGCCACAGGCTAAGGCATCTACGGTTTCAGATATTTCCTTTGTACTGTATTTTCTCCATGCGCCGTTTTCTTTTGCGGCCAGCATATCAGGCTTGGGAAATTTTTCCAGTTGATAGGCGATACAATCAAACAATCGTTCGGGCTTGCTCATGATGATTATTTGGTACTCAGATTTCGATAATTCTGTCCGGGTGGTAATTTAAATACCCGTCCCTTCTGAAAATTTATAAACCGGTTATAATCGTCTGCATGTTGTGCGGTCCAGCTCTGAAAAGCCGCCAGGCCCGATGCCGTGCCAAATGCCCACTCATCGTAAGCATCAAAGAGTCCTTCTTTCAGAAGTTGCCGCTGGTATTCAAAAAGCCTGAATGGATATTTATCTCCGTATTTTTCAAACCATTCAAGGATAAATTTACTTCTTAAGATATTCAGCGACTCCGGTGTAACGCCGAGGGCTACCGACTGGCTTTGATTCGTCATGACAGCCAGGAAAGCATTTTCGAAGGGATTTTTGGAAACTGATTTTGGGGATTTCAGATCGATAAACAATTTCTTATACCCATCCATCAGTAAGGATTTGATCTCCGGAGTTCGTTTACTGTAACTCTCCATATTGATAAATATCTCTCCGTAAATCAGGCTCCAGACTTTATCGTAGGTATAGTAATAAAACCTGCTTGCATTGTAGTAGTTAGAAGAATAATTGGGATCCACTTCGATTCCTTTTTCCCAGAATTGAATGGCTTCTGCGTCTTTTTCAACCCAGAGCATCTCACCATATTCATTGTACAATTCGCCGCTGGCCGGAAATTTCTTGATTCCCTGTTTGTACATTTTATCTGCCTGCTTTTTTTCGTTGATGGCTTTATAGGCCATCCCGAGGATCTGATAACATTGCGCGTCAGCGTCATTCCGTTCGATTAGTTTCCTTCCGGATTCTACGGAAGCGCTGTAATTTCTTTGCAGATAGTAAGTAAACGTCAGGTCCTTTTGTATTTCAAGATTATTTGGATCTTTTTTTAATGCATTTGACAAAACGATAATGGCATTGGGATAATCTCCGGTCTGCATAAATTTCCTGGCAATCTGATGAAGAGAATCCGCCTTTTGGGCAAAACAGTTATTCAGCGAGAGGAATAAACCAATGAGAAACAGAAGTTTTTTCATGTATTGAATATAGGCCTGCTTTATGAAACGGCCCGGGGCCGGAATAATTGTACACTCAAAAATACCGCTTATCTGATCAGATGAGTAAACAAACCGTCGCGCAACTTAGGTTCAAACCAGGTAGATTTCGGTGGCATGATCTGCCCGCTGTCAGCAATATCAAAAAGTTGTTCCATACTGACCGGGTAAAGGCTGAATGCCAGTTTCATCTGCCCGCTGTCCACTCTTTTTTCAAGTTCCTGTAAGCCTCTGATGCCGCCAACAAAATCGATCCGGTTATCGGTTCGTGGATCCTGAATACCAAGCAGCGGGGAAAGAATATTATTCTGCAGGATACTCACGTCCAGGATGCCGATCGGGTCGTTTGGAAAACTATCCTTTTTTGCTTCCAGCTGGTACCAGTTACCTTCCAGATACATCCCGAAGTTATGGAAGCGGTTGGGTGAATAAGGTTCATTTATTTTCTCAACCCTGAAATTCTTGTTAAGTTTTTCAATAAAATCACTTGCGTCCAGCCCATTCAGATCTTTAACCAGGCGATTATAATCCATGATGTGCAGTTCATCATGCGGGAAAAGGGTTGTTAAGAAATAGGCGGATTCGGGTGTTGCATCTTTGCCCATCGCATTTTTTACTTTTGCCGCCGAAGCCGCACGATGATGCCCGTCGGCGATATAGGTAAACGGGATCTGCTTTTCAAATATTTTCGTGATTTCGTGGATCGTTTGTGGTTCGTGAATAACCCAAACCCGGTGACCCACTCCGTCTTCAGCTACAAAATCGTTGGCGGCTGCGTTGGCTTCTTTCCAACTGCTGATCAGGTCACTTAAAGTAACATTTGATTTATAGGCCAGGAATACATTGCCTGTCTGTGCGCCCGTAATGCGCATGTGATTGATCCTGTCCAGTTCTTTTTCGGGACGTGTCAGTTCATGCTTTTTGATAATATTATTTTCATAGTCTGATACCGCACTTACACAAACCAGCCCGGTTTGTTTCCTCCCGCCCATGCTGAGTTCATATATATAATAACACGGTTTTTCATCCCGGACAAGAATTTTATTATCCTGAAAGATGAACAGGTTATCGGCGGCCTTATGATATACTCTGTCACTGTGAATATCCGTGCTTTCCGGAAGGTCGATTTCGGCCTTTGTAATATGAAGAAAAGAATAGGGGTTTTTATCTGCAACGATTCGTGCTTCTGCACTGTTTAAAACATCGTACGGAAGTGATGCCACACGCGGAGCCAGTTCTCTGGAGGGTCGGAGGGAGCGAAAAGCAGAAATGATAGCCATTGGTGATTAAAGTTGATAAATAAGTTCGCTCAATGCTTTTACACTTTCAAGCGGAAGGGCATTATAGAGTGAAACCCGGTATCCCCCAACACTTCGATGGCCTTTTACGCCGATCATTTGCTGTTCCTTACAGGCTTCGAGAAATTTCTTTTCAAGTTCCGGGTCACCGATAAGGAATACAACATTCATCCTGCTTCTGTCTTCTTTTGCGACTGTCGGCTGAAATCCTTCTTTTTCGTCCAGGGTTTTATAAAGCAGGTCCGCTTTTGCCTTGTTGATTTTTTCAATTGCCCCCACACCTCCGATTTTCTTTAACCATCGCAGCGTAAGCAGGCATACATAAATGGCAAAAACAGGAGGCGTATTGAGCATGGAACCGGCTTCGATATGTTTCCGGTAATCCATCATACCAGGCAGTTTCCGATCTACCTTTCCCAGTATATCCTTACGCAGGACCACCATATTCACTCCTGCCGCTCCGATATTCTTTTGGGCACCTGCATAGATCAGGGCGAAACGGTTATAATCCGTTTCATAACTCAGGATATCACTGCTCATGTCAGCTATCAGCGGAATATTCGTTTCGGGAATGGAAAACATCTCCGTTCCCTCAATGGTATTATTGGTTGTATAATGAAAATAGGCTGCGTCTGCCGGAATTTTATATCCTCTCGGTATGTAGGTATAATTTTTATCTTTTGAGGAGGCGACAATATCAACATTGCCGAATACACGGGCTTCCTTGATGGCTTTAGTCCCCCAGGTTCCGCAGTCGAGGTAGGCGGCTGTCTGGTTTTCGTTTAACAGGTTCATCGGCACCTGGAAGAACTGGGTAGTGGCTCCGCCATGGAGGAATAATACTTCATGGTCCGTGTCCAGCTTCATGAGTTCTTTTGCCAATAAAACCGCTTCATCCAAAACTGATTGAAACAGGGCAGTCCGATGTCCTATTTCCAGAATAGAAAGACCCGTATCCCTGAAATTCAAAATGGCTTTGGCAGCTTCATCAAAAACCTCCTTCGGCAAAATGCTTGGACCTGCATTGAAATTGTGTATCATTCGTGGTTCGACTTGGGAGCGCAATTTAAAGCATTTTGAGGCCTAAAGACCAAAGTCTAAAGCCAAAACTAGTGTGGTGAGCGTGGAAGGGTAAAAATGTAAGAATTCAAAATTAAATGTGGAAATGATAATTTGAAGATGTGATTGGCTAATCCATACACATTCCCAAATTATCATTTCCAATTTCATTTAGCATTCCTACATTTTCTACCCTTCCACGCTCACCACACTATATTGGGTCTTGTTTAGGGGTTTCAACTTTTGGAAACTCGCTCGAGTAAGTACGATTCATTTCTTCCAGGGTCTGATGCTTGTGCAGATCCAGGTATTCCTTTACCATAGCATGAAACAATGATTTGTGTGCCGGTAATTTCAACCGGATGCGGGCCTTAATTTTTTCTTCTTCTATTTTATACCAGGCCTTCGCATACTTCGTAGCCAGCCACATGCGCTCGTTGGATTCTATCTGCTTTGCGCTGAGCACGCGTTTGCTCATGTCGGGCATCTTGGAAACGACTGTTTTGTCGTAATATCTCTTGAAGACGAGCTCCTTACCGATTGAACCGGAAGCATTCTGGAGGAATAAGGTTATTTACTATTGCCATATTGGTTTGATATACCTCTCAATATAATCTTAATTTTCCGTAAAAATCAAGTAAAACTTAAGTATATTTTCAGTATATCTTCCGTGATAAAACGGATAATATACAGATAGATATACGGAGGATATACGGAAGATAGTAGGTATCAAAAAGGTTGAATTAAACCTATTTTGAGCAGTGTCATTTCAGATCCGAATCACGTCTATTACTAAACAGTCTCTTCCTTTAATCGCATTATTCTTCCACTCCAGATTCATTCTCTCATATTCTTTTATTTCCGAATCAGACAGGCTGTCGTGTGTGAGATTGTTGAGTAAAGGCTGGCCGGCATTTACCCAGGCGGTATACCAACAGGACGCGACAGCAAAAATGGATTGTCGCATACGACGTTCTATCATATGGTCCAGCCGGTTTTCGTAAGCTGACGCAAAGGCGGTTGAGTATTGTTTCACCAGTTTGCCCTTTCGCTCTTCGAAAGCGTATTTCTGATCCGGCCTGAAATGATCGCTGATTTCTTTCTCACATCGTAATACAGTGTCTGCCGCTGCAGCACTTTCCAGTATGCGGTTCCATATAAATCCAGGAAGATCTGTTATGTAAACCGCCTTACCGATAAAGAAATCCCAGTCCGCTTCGGCAAATAATTCGGGTACCCTGGATTCCCAGAAGGCATGAATGCCTTCCTGGTGGGTCAGCTGACCGTTGTGGTTTGAGCAAACGTGCAAAGGAACATGCGCATCCGCCAATATAATGCCCCAATTCTGCTGCAGTTTTCAGGATAGCCTGTTTGTCTTTTTCGCGGAAAGCTTTTGTTAAACGCACCATCATAATCTGTATCCACCAGGGAACAATTCCATAGGCCCGTAAACTGTCTTCGGAATATTTTTGTTGGGCGGATTTATAGTCGCGGGGAAGATCGGGAAAAGGATAGCGGCCGTAATGATCGATATCCAGGTAATGATGCGCGCCTTCGCTGGCTGAAATATACCTTCTTTTATCGGGGTCAACAGCATGTTCGGTAAGGAACCCGATATTGGGTTTGAACAGAATCATCATCTGCGGCGGCAAAAGAAATACTGCATGGTAATTGATTTTCTCATGCATGTAAAAACCCCAGCAGTAGGATCTACGGGAAATGAGTACCAGTATGATTACGCAGCAAATCTTTTTCATTTTTCTTTTGCTGCTAATCTATTAGTTGACGGTTGACGGTTGTTGGCGTTGACAGATGACAGTTGACAGACGACAACTGTAATGGGTTGACAAATTAAAATTTTCGATAAGAATTACCTATACCACTTAGTGATGAATTTAGTTAGACCGTCAACAGTCATCTGTCAACCGTCAACCAGTCTCAGTCATCAATATTCGTCACCCCACCTGATATCGCGAATTTCATGGCATCGGTAGATGTGATATCGGTGATTAAACGCACCCGGTCTTTTTTTACAAAATACAGATGGCCGGCAAATGCGTAGGATTGCGGGATGTAAACCGAAATATATTCTTGTAATCCGAATTCTGTGAGTTCTTCGTGTGTTATAAAACCGATCCGCCAGACATCGGGCGCTCCGGTACTTACCAATACAGCGCGGTCGAATTTTCGTCTGTTTCCGGCAAAGGCTTCAAAGAAATCCTTTATCGTACTATATATTATTTTTATCCCGGGTGTCTTCTCCAGGATATTATCAAACAAATCCACCAGTTTACTCACTATGAAGGAGGAAGATACATACCCGACCCCGAACACAATTACAATAACCAGTATAAATCCGAGTCCGGGAATATGTCTGGGATTACCATTTTCATCCAGCGCCAGCCGGGGAAAAAGTCTGTGAATGAAATCCGGCAGGATGCTGTCAACCCAGTTAAATAGGGAAAGGACGGCCCAGAAAGTGATGGTAATCGGGGCCAGGATGATCAGTCCCTGCAAAAAGTATTTGAACAGTTTACGGGCGATGATCCGGAGTTTCATAATCAGTGTTTGGTACCAAAAATAATCAAACATTCTCCGGAGTCCATGTTTTAAACGTCCAATCGTCATCACTGAAATCCCGGATTATCGGTGAAACTGTTAATATTCTCGGTGGAAACTTTGGTAACGAAAATAGTTTCCGTAGTTTTGTGCTCGATATGGAAAATAAAGAGAGAATACTAGAAAAAGCCACACAGCTCTTCAAGCATTACGGGATCCGGTCAATAACCATGGATGAGATTGCTGCACAGCTGGGTATCAGTAAAAAAACAATTTACCAGTTTTTTACCGACAAAGACGCCATGGTAGAGGCGGTTGTAGACGAAGAAATGAAGCGGAATGAGCAGGATTGCCGTGAGTTCAGTCTGACGGCCGATAATGCGGTTCATGAAATATTCCAGGCTATGGACGGCATTGAAGAAATGCTGAAAACGATGAATCCGCAACTCATTCATGACCTCGAAAAACATCACCCGGCCGCCTTCAAACGTCTCAAACAGTACAAATACCAGTTTCTGTACACCATGATCATGGAAAACCTGGAACGTGGTATACGGGAGGATTTATACAGAACGGATCTGAATGCGGATATCACTTCGCGCCACCGGATCGAAACGGCCTTTATGCCATTCAATCAGGAAGCCTTCCCGCATAACAAATACCCGATGAACCAGACTTGCCAGGAACTGGCGATTTTATACCTGCACAGTATTTGTAACGCGGAAGGAAAGAAACTCATTGAGAAATATTTGAATGAAAGAAATAAAACGATTTTACATGAACAGAAAATTTCTTAACCGTGCATGCCTGACCATGCTGGCAGTTGTGATGGGCTCGGCATCTATATATGCACAGAATATACATTCGCTGACAGCTGATCAGGCGATCGAGCTGGCGAAGAAGAATAATATTTCTGTCAAAGCCGCCATTACGAACCTGGCTATACAGGAACAAACCAATAAAGAAGTAACCGCCCTGGCACTTCCTAACGTGAAGGGAACCGCGGCGGCAACCGATTATTTTAATATACCGGTAACGCTTGTTCCGGGAGAATTTTTTCAACAGCCAGCCGGTAGTTATTACCCGGTTAAGTTCCAGCAGAAATATATAACCTCCGGAGGTTTTAATTTAACCCAAACTCTCTTCGACGGTTCTGTGTTCGTTGGATTGAAGGCAAGACAAAGCGCACTCGATTATTATAAGAAAGCAATCGATCTGACAGTAGAAGATCTTTCTGTTCAGGTGTATAAAACATATTACCAGCTGGTCGTCAGTAATACGCAGATCCAATTGGAAGACTCCAATATTTATCGTGCGGCCAAATTACTACATGATACAAAAGTGATGAATGAAAACGGATTTGTTGAAAAGCTGGATGTCGACAAAGCAGAAGTGCAGCTGACAAATTTCCAGATACAAAAACAAAATACCGCTACGACAATCGAAAACGGGTTTACATTATTGAAATTTCTGCTCGGTGTTCCGGCATCAGATTCCATTGTACTTACATCTCAGTTCAGTGAGGCGGATCTGAAGGGCGGTGTACCGATGGATATAGAATACAGTTATAAAAACCGGTTTGACTATCAATCTCTCGAAATTCAGAAACAACTGAATGATTTTGATATCAAACGTTATCAGGCGGCCTATTATCCAAACCTTAAACTGAACGGTGCTTTTCAGAAAAATGCGGCGAATAATACCTATGACTTGTTCTCAACAACGGGTACCTGGTTTACTACTTCTTATATAGGCCTTTCCCTGGAAGTCCCGATTTTCGAGGGCTTTGCAAAAAATGCCCGGCTCAAAAAAGCAAGACTGACTTCTGCATTAACCAACGATCAGATGGAAAATCTGAAACTGAATATCGGTCAGCAGGTGGCAGTTGCCAAGAACAATTTCATTAACGCTATTCAAACCATGGACGCTCAAAAAATAAATATGGATCGTGCTGAATCTGTTTACAGGCAGGTGAAAAAGAAATTTGAATCAGGACTCGCTACGAACACAGATCTGTCCAGTTCACAATCTGACCTGATCACAGCCCAATCCAGTTATGTGAATGCACTTTACAATGCGGTTATATCAAAAGTTGATTTCCTGAAAGCTATCGGTAGAATTTAAAATGCCAAACTACGCAATTATGAACAAGTTATTTTTATCTGCGCTGATCACCGGAACTGTTTTCTTCATGTCCTGCGGACAAACAGGCGATCCTGTTGCAAAACAAAAAGCAGAACTGCAAAAGTTAAAAGATCAGCAGGCTGATCTGACAACAAAAATTCAAAAAGCCGAAGAAGGGCTTGGTAAAGTAGATTCGTCTTCAGTAAAAAAAGAAAAGACGAAGCTGATCGCTTTCCAACCCGTTGCGCCAACTGCCTTTACACATTTTATCGAATTGCAGGGGAAAATTGACGCACTGAATATCGCGTTGGTAACTCCCAGGAATGGTACCGGAGGGCAGGTTAAGGAAATCTTTGTGAAGAAGGGCGACATGGTGAAGAAAGGTCAGTTACTCCTTAAGCTGGATGACGTGGTACTTCAGCAACAACTGGCGACTGCCAAACAACAACTGGCCTTTGCAAAAAATCTGTATGAGAGGAGAAAAAATCTCTGGGACCAGCAAATTGGTTCAGAAGTAGAGCTGGTAACTGCTAAAAATCAGGTTGACCAGGCTCAGATGTCCGTTGATCTGATAAACCGCCAGATTGAACTTACGAGGGTATATGCAGACATCAGCGGCGTAGCGGATGTTGTTAATATACGGCTGGGAGAACTTTTTACCGGAAATAACCAACTGCAGATTGTGAATACGACAGATCTGAAGGCAGTCGCGCAGGTGCCGGAAAATTATCTCGGACAGGTAAAAGTAGGCAGCAACGTAAAAGTGGTTATCCCGGAACTCAACAATAAAACCATTGATACAAAGATTTCGGTAACCGGTAAAACCATCGATCCTTCCACCCGGAGCTTTTATATCGAAACTAAACTTCCAAATGATAAGCAATTTTATCCCAACCAGATTGTCCTGATAAAAATTCAGGATTATACAACGCCTAAAGCGATCACGATTCCGGCGAACAGTTTACAGAATGATGACAAGGGAAAATATGTGATGGTTGCAGTGAAAGATGGTGACCGGCTGGTGGCACGTAAAAAGCCCATTAATATAGGATTGATATACGGCGACAGGGTGGAGGTGTTATCCGGAATACAGGCAGGGGATAATATTATTACAGACGGGTACCAGGGTTTATATGATCAACAGCCTATTACTACTTCAGTACAGTGAGTCGGAGATAACCATAACCATCTGAATTGTTTTTTATGAGCGCACTAGAAAATTTAAAAGGGAAATTCAAAGAATTCGGACCCACCAGTTGGGCCATCAATAATAAAACGTCCGTTTACCTGCTGATCATATTTGTGACCATCCTGGGTGTCAGCAAATTTGTATCCACTCCGAAAGAACAGTTTCCGGATATTGTTATCTCACAGATATATGTACAGACAACGTATGTGGGAAATTCGCCAAAGGATATTGAAAACCTCGTTACACGTCCCATTGAAAAACAAATCAAAGGAATCACGGGAGCCAAGATTAATAAACTGACCAGCACATCGGTGCAGGATTTTTCGGCCATCGTGGTTGAATTCGAATCGGATGTGGTGATTGATGTTGCATTGCAGAAAGTAAAAGATGCGGTTGACAAAGCGAAAACGGATCTGCCGACAGATCTTACCACGCAGCCGAATGTAATGGAAATCAGTTTATCGGATCAGCCGATCATGTATGTGAATGTGAGCGGTAATTATGACGGACAACATCTGAAAAAATTCGCAGATGATCTGAAAGATAAACTGGAAGAACTTTCGCAACTGAATCGCGTAGATGAAGTGGGTGCTCCGGAACGGGAATTCCAGATCAATGTGGACAATTTCAAAATGCAAAGTTCCAATATTACTTTCAATGATATTGCCAATGCGGTAGCCAATGAAAATCTCGATATTTCCGGTGGGCTTCTGGAGGTTGGAAATATGAAAAGAACACTTCAGCTAAAAGGCCAGTTTAAAACGGCGGCTGATATAGAACAGATCATCGTACGAAATACTTCTGCTGCTCCGATTTACCTGAAAGATATCGCTACCATCAAAGACACCGTTAAGCAAAGCGAAAGCTATGCGCGGCTGGATGGAAAGAATGTGGTGACGTTGAATATTATCAAACGAAGCGGAGAAAATCTGATTGAAACATCCGACGAAGTGAAGCGCGTGGTGGCCGAAATGAAAGCCACTGAGTTTCCCGAAGATCTGGCAGTGGTTATAACAGGTGACCAGAGCAAGACGACGCGCACGTCGTTCAACGACCTGGTCAATTCCATTGTGATCGGATTTATACTGGTCCTGATTATTCTGATGTTCTTTATGGGCGTTACCAATGCATTTTTCGTGGCGCTTTCAGTTCCGCTCAGTATGTTCGTAGCCTTTCTGTTTTTACCTGCTGCGGATCTGATCATCGGGAGTCATGTAACACTTAATTTTATCGTACTCTTTGCATTGCTTTTTGGATTGGGTATTATCGTGGACGATGCCATTGTGGTTATTGAGAATACACACCGGATTTTTACTGAGGGAAAGGGAAAGATTTCATCTGTGATTGCTGCCAAGGCAGCCGCCGGTGAAATATTTATTCCTGTACTCGCCGGTACGCTTACGACACTGGCTCCATTCTTTCCTCTCTTATTCTGGCCGGGACTGATCGGTAAATTCATGATTTATCTGCCGGTCATGCTGATCTTCACTCTTTCGGCATCATTGATTGTCGCGTTTCTTATGAACCCCATATTCGCGGTTGATTTTATGAATCACGCGGATGATGATCATGCCGGCAGAAAATCAAGGGTGTTCAGGAATCCCCTCTTCTGGACCTTTCTGATCCTGGGCGTGTTGCTGGATGTGATGCATTTTACTTTCGGAGGAAACATCCTGATATTATTCAGTATACTGATGTTCCTGAATGCCTACCTGTTTACGGGTATGATCCATACTTTCCAGAACCGTAGCCTGCCCTGGATCATGAGTCACTATGAAAGTGGTTTGCGATGGGCCCTGAAAGGATGGCGTCCTGTTTGGCTGCTCTTCAGTACTTTTCTGTTACTGATATTCTCTTTTGTATTTCTGCAAAAGCGAAAGGTGCCGGTTGTATTCTTCCCCAAAGGTGATCCCAACTTCATTTTTATATATCTGAAATTACCGGTCGGAACCAATGTTGATTATACGGATTCGGTTACATCTGTACTGGAAAAAAGAGTTAATAAAATACTGGGGACTGAAAATGGCCATATGAATCCTATGGTAGAAAGTGTGATCTCGAATGTGGCGATTGGCGCAGGTAATCCTGCAAGCGGTGACCGGAGCACCAGACCCGAGCTTGGCCGGTTACAGATCTCCTTTGTGGAATATGAGAAACGCCATGGCAGATCGACTACACCCATCATGGATTCGATCAGAACTGCATTGAAAGGAATTCCCGGTGCCGAAATTTCCGTGGACCAGGAACAGGGCGGTCCACCGACTGATCCGCCGATCAACATTGAAATCAGCAGCGATAATTTTGAAAATCTGACAGCCACGGCTTCTGCACTAAAAAATTACCTGGATTCTATTCAAACGCCTGGTGTGGAAGAACTGAAAATGGATGTGGATCTGACCAATCCGGAAATAACACTAACCATCGACCGGCAAAGGGCGATGATTGAAGGCGTGAGCACAGCACAGATCGGCCAGCAAATACGTACTGCTCTTTTTGGAAGGGAGCTTTCGAAGATCAAGGATAATAAGGAAGAATATAAAATCCAGTTGCGCAATACAGAATTACAACGCAGAAATCTTACGGACCTGTTGAATATGAAGATTTTTTTCCGTGAACCAACGGGTGCAATCAAATCCATTCCCATTACAAACCTTGTTAAAATGGATTTCACGAGTACCTATGGCAGTATAAAGCGGAAAGCGCTGAAGAGAGTGATCACGTTGTATTCCAATGTGCTGACCGGATTTACACCTCCTGCGGTGAATGCCCAACTCAAGGACGCGATAGATAATTTTAAAGGAAAGGCAGATGGTGTGGAAATTGTTCAGACCGGTGAGGGCAAACAACAACAGGAAACGGTTTCATTCCTGGGTTCAGCATTGATGATCGCGCTGATGCTGATATTATTTATCCTGGTCCTTCAGTTTAATTCGATCAGTAAGCCGGTCATCATTCTGACAGAGATCATATTCAGTGTGATCGGTGTTCTGCTCGGGTTTGCGTTCACAGGAATGACGATCTCAGCAGTCATGACTGGTTTGGGTATTGTGGGACTGGCAGGTATCGTTGTAAAGAACGGAATACTTGTGATAGAATTTGCAGATGTACTTCGTGAGCGTGGAATGAAAACCAGAGAGGCTTTGATCCAGGCGGGTAAAACGAGAATCATTCCGGTGTTGCTGACCGCGCTGGCAGCGATACTGGCGCTTATTCCGCTGGCGATCGGATTCAATATTAATTTTGTTACACTATTCGCTGATTTGGATCCGCATATTTTCTTTGGAGGAGATAGTGCTGTGTTCTGGAAACCATTGTCCTGGACCATCATATTCGGACTTGCTTTTGCATTCTTCATGACACTCTTTATCTTGCCGAGCATGTACCTGATTGCGGAAAGATTGAAGAGACCGATGCGTCGTTATTTCGGAGGCAGATGGGTTTCCATTATGGGCATACCTCCTTTGACATTTATTTTCCTGATCATCATGATTCCTTATACTATAATCAGGCATGCCATTGAGAAGTCCAGGAGACGCCGGCATTTGGCTGGTCAGGGTGCAAGCGAAACATGGATTGGATCGTGGTTTTAGGCATAAGATTTAACTTTGAAATAAAAATTTTATGAGAAACAATCACGAGATTGATTATAAAATTTACGGTGAAGAACTTCAATTTGTGGAAGTGGAACTCGATCCACAGGAAACAGTAATAGGAGAGCCTGGTGGATTCATGATGATGGAAGACGGAATCGAAATGCAAACCATTTTCGGTGACGGCTCCCAGCAACATAATTCGAGTATGCTTGATCGTTTGATGAATGCAGGTAAAAGGGTGCTGGTGGGAGAGAATTTATTTATGACTGCTTTTACAAATGTTGGACAGGGAAAGAAGAAGGTCAGCTTCGCAGCCCCGTATACCGGGAAAATAATCTGCCTGGATCTGCAAAAACTGGGTGGATCGATCATCGCGCAAAAGGATGCATTTCTTTGCGCAGCCAAAGGAGTAAGCATTGGAATCGCTTTCCAACGCAGATTGGGTACCGGCGTTTTCGGCGGTGAAGGGTTTATTATGGAAAAACTGGATGGCGATGGACTTGCATTCGTGCACGCGGGCGGTTATATCTTAGAAAAGGAATTGAAACCAGGCGAAATTCTGAAAGTAGATACGGGATGTGTTGTCGCTTATACGCCCACGATAGATTTTGATATTGAATTTATACGCGGTATCCGCAACTGGATGTTCGGTGGCGAGGGCCTGTTTTTCGCGGTGATGCGCGGTCCGGGAAAAGTTTGGATACAATCCCTTCCGATTAGCAGGCTGGCAAGCAGGATCATACAGTATAGTCCGCAGCTTGGAAACAGGAGAGAAGAAGGAAGCATCCTGGGAGGGCTCGGTAGTTTGTTGGGCGGAGACAGGTAATATATTTGTAAGAATTCAGGTAAATAATAATTCCCGAACAGGCTGTAGCTGATACATTGATAAAATCCTACAATAAAAAAGCCCCGAAAGTTTGAATCCAGATAACTTTCAGGGCTTAGTCTTTTTATTGCTCGCCGGGATAATTACTTCCTGTTTGCGAGCTTGGACAGCAGGCGGAGAATTTCAAGATAAAGCCATACAATGGTAACCAATAATCCGAAAGCTCCATACCACTCCATATATTTTGGTGCACCTGCAGCAACACCTTTTTCGATCATATCAAAATCAAGCAGGAGGTTTAATGCGGCAATGCAAACGACAAACAATGAGAATACAATACCCAGCGTGGATCCTTCATGAATGAACGCGATATCCACATGGAACAAGCGTAACACAATCGCCAGCAAATAAAAAATCGCGATGCCTGCAGTCGCTATCAGAATGATGGATCGGAATTGTTCTGTTACTTTAATAATTCTGAAACGATATAAAGCGTACATCGCAATCACAGCGCCAAAAGTTAAAAGCACGGCCTGCGTTACAATTCCGGGCGCAGATTTCGCAAATACATTATTATAGATCGCAGAAATACCACCGAGGAAAACACCTTCAAATAAAGCATAAACCGGAGTCAGATAAGCGGCCCATTCTTTTTTGAATATGACGACCATCGCGGTGATAAATCCAAGTATAGCGCCACCCCAGGTATAAGGCGTAATATCGACTCCGTCATAAAATGCTTTCCAGGTTAATGAGGCAGATGCCATGACGAGTAAAAACAGCATGAAGAACTTATTCAGCGTACCCCTTTCAGTCATGACGCCTGAGCCGGGTATAGTAATCGTGTTCTCGAAAACATTCATCGCAGGATTACCAGATTTAAAAATAGCCATAGTTTATATGTTTAGGACATGCAATTTAGTAAAAAGGAAATGTATTGTAAAGGGGTTCCCTGTGCTTTCACTACTTAATACAATTTTAACAATACGCTCCTGATTTCCGTGAATTTTGACCAGGGAATAAAGTGATTGGCATCCGGGATCAATGTTATGTCCACTAAGGGAGCATTCACCAACATTTTTTTACCATAATCTACATTGCCCGGTGGCACCCAGGTGTCCTTTGACCCGTGAATAAAATATACCGGACAGGTTATTTTGGGAAAATCTTTTTCAAGTTGAACAAGATCTTTCTTCAGATACCACAATTCTTCATTGGAAGGCCGCATCGCGCCGGGAACCAGCAAATTCAGAGGTGTTTTATACAACCAGGGCCTCCATTTTTCTGGTTTTTCTTCTTTGGGATCTATGGATCCGGAAATGACAACGATCCCGGAAAAAGTCTGCGGATTGTCAGCTGCCAGTTTTATAACCATCGGACCTCCCAAAGAATGACCTGCCAGGAACATGGGTTTATGATTGGCCAGCAGATAGAAAAGCCTGCTGATCCAAATGGATTGTACATCCAGATGTTGTGGCTGACCATAATCGCTGTATCCGAAACCCGGACGGTCAACAGATACCATTCTGAATTTTTGCAGCAATAAAGAATCTTTCATGTATGCTGCAAAAGCATCCCAGCTTCCGGGCGAACCATGTATAAAAAAAAGAGTCGGTAAGGAATCACTGCCCGTCATGGCATAATGTATATGTCTTCCTTCCACTTCAATGGTTGAAGTGCGCAGCGACACATGATCTTTTGCAAATTCGGTTTTTGCGTCTGCATCTGATTTGCGAAAACTCATACAGCTTTGGGCGAAGAGAAGCCAGCTTATCAGGAACAATCCGGAAAGCAGTAGCATTTTCTTCTTAAAACCTTTCATTTTCTATGGTTTCTTAATAGGAGGCGGCGGTCTGTTTTCTCTTGGTGGAGACGGCGGCCTGTTATCTCTTTGTTGTGGTGGTCTGTTGTCTTTTGATTGTTGAGGATTTCTGTTCTCTCTGGGTTGTTGTTGTTGCGGCCTGTTGTCCCTGGGTTGCTGCGGAGGTTTGTTATCCCTTCTTTGCTGAGGGGGTCCGGGCCTGTTATGTCTTTTTTTCTTGTCGGCACTATCCAGCGTTTTCAAACTGAATTGTCCTGTCAGATCAACGTTCACCAGTTCTTCCTTAGGTTTGCCGGTTGCTTCGACAGCCCCCAGATCATCCGGAATTATATTCTGTTTGTTGAGATTTTTAATTTGCTTGACCCTTTCGATGAGCAGCGGGTATTGCTTATTGCTGTCAGGTAAAACATACCACATCAGGTATTTGAAAATATCCTTTTTAACCAACAGGGCTGTTCCTTTCGCGACTTGCAAGGTGTCTGCGTTATCAGGAAACTGTTGCAATGCATCGAGATAAGTATCCAGTTCGTAATTCAGGCAGCATTTTAACCTGCCGCACTGACCGCTGAGTTTACTTTGATTGATGGAAAGATTCTGGTAACGGGCAGCGGTTGTATTTACAGATTTAAAATCGGTAAGCCAGGTTGAACAGCAGAGTTCGCGTCCGCAGCTTCCAATGCCACCTACTTTTCCGGCTTCCTGTCTTGCACCGATCTGACGCATTTCTACTTTCACACGGAATTCCGAGGCGAAAATTTTTATCAGTTCACGGAAATCTACCCGGTCGTCAGCTATATAATAGAAGGTCGCTTTGCGGCCATCGGCCTGAATTTCCACCTGCGACACTTTCATATCCAGTTTTAGCTGGCGCGAAATGGCACGCGAACGGATAACAGCCTCCTTTTCACGGGCTTTATTTTGCTTGAGCAGGTCCAGATCACGATCCGAAGCACGACGAAGCACTTTTTTCATGTCGGGATGAAATTCTTCAACCGACTTCTTTTTCATCTGTATTCTGACTAACTCTCCCGTCATGCTTACTTCGCCAACATCAAAACCACTTACACCCTCTACACTCACCATCTCACCTTTCTCAAAAATCTGTGTTGTTGTATTGCGAAAAAAATCTTTACGGCTTCCCTGACTAAAACTTATCTCCATAACCCGGCATTCTGTCGCGGGATCATGAATCGGCAGGTTTGAGAGCCAGTCATATACATTCATTCTATTACAACTTCCGGAACCGCAGCTTCCATGGCTTTGGCATCCGCCTGGCTTGCCATCGGCAGTGCCACAATTAGAACATCCCATATATGTATATATTAACCAGCAAGTTGACAAATATACTCCTTTCTAGGTCACCACCGTCTCTTCCCGGTTTGCCAGGATATGATAGAGACGAATAGTCAACGCATGAAAAAGCATTTTAGCGTGTGCATTGCGTTCAATGTAATAAATCGATTTATTAACTTCTTCTATTATGGACCTTTGGGCCGACAGATCGGCGATCTTATTTAGTCTTAGTGCAAAATCCCTTTCAGAATCCGGCAGGTCTGCCAGTGCCGCGTCAGACATGCGCAGCCTGACGGCCTGTTCCAGCAGGTGACTGAAATACTGCAGAAACTGTTTCTGTTTTTCGCGACCCGTTTTAGCGATTTCTTCCACCCATTTTACCTGTGCAACAGGTCCTGATCGCAAGACAGCGTTTAACCATTCCCGTAATAACGACTGCCAGTCGTCCTGCCCGTGTTGCAATTGTCTGAGTGCTTCACGGTAATTCTGTTCGCTTACTGCAGCCAGTTGTCTGGCCTGTTCAGGTTGCACGCCTGCCCGTGATACCAATGCCTCCTGGATTTCCGCTACCTGTGGTCTCGGCAACCGTATGATTTGCACCCGCGAAAGAATAGTGGGAAGAATCTGGGCTTCATTTTCAGTCACCAGTATGAAAAGTGTATCCGGCGGCGGTTCTTCAATCAGCTTCAGCAATTTATTTCCTTCGTTGCCGAGGTATTCCGGCATCCACATGATGAGAATCTTGTATCCGCTTTCAAAACTTTTCAAACTGAGTTTGCGGTTGATCTCATTGCATTCCTGGGCTGAAATGTTACCCTGTTTATTGTCTGCATTGATTTGTTGCAGCCAGTCAAAAATGGTTCCGTAAGGATAGAGCGAAATGAATTCGCGCCATTCAGAAATATAATCGGCACTCACCGGTTTGTCACCTGGTTTGCGCGAAACCACGGGAAATACAAAATGTATATCCGGATGAATTAACCTTGATGCTTTCTGGCAGGAAGGGCATTCATTACAGCTATCCAGGGGAAATGGTTTGCCGGCATCAACACCGGATACTCTTTCACAAACGATATATTGTGAAAATGCCAATGCCAATGGCAGGCCGCCTGCTCCTTCCGGTGCATTCAGCAAAAGCGCATGACTCAACCTGTTATGTTCAACGAGGTTGCGAAGCTTTGCTTTGATTTCCTGCTGACCAATAACCTGACTAAATAACATCCCGTTAGTCAGAATTTAATTGAGGTGAGACGTGATCTCTTCACTCATAGGAGTGATCTTGCTATTGTACACGCCAATGAGTTTCCCGTTTTCATCGATCAGGAATTTTGTGAAATTCCATTTGATAACCGGCGCCGGTGTACCCAATTTGACAGCTTCTTCCGTCAGATATTTGAATAATGGGGATGTATTTTCACCCACTACGTCAGATTTTGCAGCGAGTGGAAATGTGACGCCATAATTCTTCTTGCAAAACTCACTGATTTCGGAATTTGTACCAGGTTCCTGTCCGCCAAAATCATTGGCCGGGAATCCAACAATTACCAGTTTGTCTTTATACTTATCATACAGTTTTTCCAGGTCGGCGTACTGAGGTGTAAAACCGCATTTGGAAGCCGTATTTACGATCAGTAATTTTTTGCCTTTGTATGTTGACAGGTCAATGGTTCCACCATTCAGCGCCGGCACTTTAAAATCATACACACTAACACTTGAGTGTATCATAAATAGAATTGGAATGAGCAATAATCTCAACATAAAATATATTTTATTTTATAATCAATGTTTCACTATCAAAGTTAAGAGAATCAGAGGAGTAATTACTGCCGCTCGTAACAACCCAGGTCGCTGAGATTCACCGGCCTCGGATCACCATTCAGGTCGATGATGATTCCGGAATTGGCACCCCTGTCCAGGGCGGGCGAACCCGGTTGCAGCTGGAAATTATCTTCATTATTTGGGATCCCGGTTGATATAAATAACGGATTTGTATTTAGCCATAGTGAACTACTGTCGATATTGGCCGGATAGTTTTGTTGTTTCAGGATAGTATGATCAAACAGGACATTAAATGTATTGCTTCCCTGCTTTTGTATAATCGCCTCATCCGGAATACTTTCACTTCCCCAGAAAATACAATTTGTAAATCCTGCATTCAGATCACCTGTTATTATCTGGCTGCCATTCAAACCGGAATTTGAAACGGTCAGTACGGGTTGTTGATGGGAAAGCAGATTTGTTGAATACGAGGCTACTGTGCAATATTCAAACTGATACACGCCCCCCAATCCGATCACGATATTTTGTCCACAGTTACTGATCAGGCAATTGATGGCGTGAATGCTGGTTTGTACTGCCAGAATGCCTTCTGCCAGTGAATTATTGATGATACATTGATTTAATGAAAGTTTTGGATTCAAATCTGTGCTGAGGCCCTCTGAAACAAGGGTCTGGTTTCCATTCTGAAGCACAGCGTAGTTCAGGACATTATCCCTGCTGTTTTGCCTGAAAAAAATACCAGGCCAGGAGCCTGGATAATTGGCGTACGGGAGATCCAACCTGTCGCCGGTAAAATAAACCCGCTGGCTACTAAGCGAATCACCCAGTACTTTCAGGCTTCCGTCTACATAAATGGGGGCATCTGCATGTAGATATATATGTGTCCCGGGTTTTATGGTGAGGGTGGCGTTACTATCAACCGTCAGGCTTCCATAAATCACATACGGAAGGTCGTTGGTCCAGATAGTATCCTGTTTGATTACCATATTCTTAAGAAAATGGGCATTTTGGCCCCAGGCAGTCAGCTGCACAAACTGTTCATTGCCATTGTAGCTGATACGTATACTATCTTCCAAATGAAATGGGATAGGTCCCGATCCGGCCCGGATATAGACTGTAATGAAAATGATAAGACTGTCGTTGGCCGGGATACCGATGTTGGTCACTTCGGGCCCCGGACTACCGTCAATATTCAAAATAAACGGAGACGCGGACCCACCAGCCAGGCTGACAGAGTTGATGGTTAAACCGAAGTCGTTGTTATTTATCAACTTAACCTGCTGTGTTACAGTGGCTGTTGCGGCAAAAACGGTGTCAAAGCTAACTGTGTCGGCGGAAAGAAAAAGACGAGCGTTCCCGTTTTGATTTGATTGTTTTTGACAGGAAATCATTAGACAGCCGGCCAAAACCGATAAGAGCAGGAATTTGAGCATTGAAACAAAAATAGTTTCTTTTAGCCCCAAAGTCCAAAGCCTAAAGCGTAAAACTCTTTTAAGCCTGCACACTAAAACTAATCTGGTACATCAAGTCTAAAAAAAGTTGTAGGCTTGAGCTTTCGGCCTAAGAAGACACTGTATGGGCTAAACAGGCTATACTGACTTTCACCCCCGGACATTCCAGTAGTACCTGGGCGCATGCCTCGAGGCTGGCACCGGTCGTAACGACATCGTCGACAAGCAAAACATGTTTTCCGGAAATTTTGAGAGAATCCAGGATTTCAAAGGTCGACTGCATATTCTTCCATCGCTGGATACGGGTTTTATGTGTTTGGGTTTCGGTTTTCTTTATACGCGAAATGGCATCATTTATAACCGGAATTTTTAATTTTTGTGATATCCCGTTTGCGATTAATGCTGCCTGATTATATCCTCTCTTCTTTTCCCTTGAGGCAAAGAGTGGTAATGGAATAATGATTTCACAATCGCTAAAACGCGATGAGCATTTTAATGATTCGCCCATCTGCTGACCAAAGTATATACCGATTTCCTTTCTTCCCTTATATTTTAGCAGATGAAGGCTATGCTGTACCTGAGATCCGCCGGTGAAGTATAAATGAGCAGCCGCCGAATGTATTTGCACACGACCCCAAAAAATTTTCTCAATGGGGTTTGCGGTAAAATATTCGAATCGCGTAATCGGCATGGATGACTGGCAATGAATACAGAATAATATTTTTTCAGCAAGCAGGTCACTGCCACATCCACAACAGGTGTGTGGGAAAAAGAGATGCAAGACTGATTGGAAAAAGAGATTACACGATGTCATCTGTTGTCGTGCCCCAATCGCGAACCTCTAAAATAAATATTTGTAAACTTCTTCAACCTTTCCCATCAATACCACTTCAATCTGGTGGGGATGATTTTTTAAACCCTTCTGATTATATTTTGAGACGAGTATTTTACTGAATCCAAGTTTCTCTGCTTCCGCTATTCGCTGACCAATTCTATTGACTGCACGGATCTCTCCATTCAATCCGACTTCACCTGCAAAGCAGGTATCAGAAGCCAGCGGAACATCTTCAAATGAACTCAATAATGCGCAAAGCACCGCCAGGTCAATCGATGGATCTTCCACTTTCAGACCACCTGCAATATTTAAAAAAACATCTTTTATGCCAAAGTGAAAACCCCCTCTTTTTTCCAGTACTGCCAACAATAGTTGTAGCCTTCGAAGGTCGAAACCACTCACAGTTCTTTGCGGAGTTCCATAAACGGAAGCGGTTACGAGGGCCTGCACCTCAATCAACAGAGGCCGCTGCCCTTCTATACTTGCGGCGATTGCACTTCCGCTGAGTTGTTCTTCTTTTTGTGTAATCAGAATCTCACTTGGATTATTTACCTCCTGCATTCCTTCATCTGTCATTTCGTAAATCCCGAGCTCTGCGGTACTGCCAAAACGATTTTTTAAAGTTCGCAGAATGCGATATGTATAATGACGGTCACCTTCAAATTGCAATACCGTATCTACCATGTGTTCAAGAATTTTCGGACCAGCAATATTTCCGTCTTTTGTAATATGGCCAATCAGAAAAACAGGTGTTCCCGATTCTTTAGCATAGCGTTGAAATTCTGCGGCGCATTCACGGATTTGTGAAACGGTACCCGGTGTGGATTCAATATAAGACGATTGCAATGTCTGAATTGAATCGACAATAACAACCTGTGGGTTTAGTTTTTTTATTTCCTGGAAGATGGCCTGAGTGGATGTTTCTGTGAGGAGATAAAAATTATCGCGATTATCCATCAGACGATTTTTCCTCACTTTTAGTCTGTCGGCCCGCATGCGAATTTGTTGTTCACTTTCTTCGCCGCTGATATAAAGGGTAACAATATTCTTTAACATCAATCCGATCTGAAGAAATAAAGTGCTTTTCCCGATCCCTGGTTCACCCGCTACCAGAATTAAACTGCCTGTTACAATTCCTCCGCCTAATACTCGATTGAGTTCCGCATCCGGTGTAACGATTCTCTTTTCTTCACCACTGATAACTTCATGAATTGAAATCGTTTTGATTTCTTTTTTATCAGAATTTTTTTTCCAACCGGATTCACCCATTCTGTCATCTTTGGTAACAACTTCTTCAGAAAAAGTATTCCATTGTTCGCAGGAGGGACATTTACCCAGCCATTTTGCACTCTCGTAGCCGCAATTATTACAGAAGAAAGCGGTTTTAATTTTGCTCATCGTTAAAGATAACAGCTCATATGGCATAAAAGTAAAAAGGCCAGCTACGAGAGCCGACCTTTTACTTACTAACCCATTAAATTCTTCCACTAAATTACAAAATCAGGTCACATAACAAAATAAATTTTTCTTCCTGTGAATAACTTTAATAAAGAAAATGAAACTTGTATTTATTACATAATTTCTCTATATAATATTGACTTACAACATATTATAAGAGATCCTGGAATTGAAGATATTCCTTAAATACCTGAAAATGAGCCCCTGAAATGTATCTAAAATTTCCAATGGCGGATTCTAATCAAGGTAATGAAGAAAATGATGATATTATAATTAAAAATAATGTGTAATGCCCCAAAAAAATCGGGAAAAGCATCATTTATAGCTTGATTTCTTCCTCTTGTTTGTCGAAGAAATGGAACTCGGTCATATGGTAATTGTTATTTTCCTTGACCTTGATCGGCTTCTTGTACTTTCTGCGCCATTTCCATTTTTTGGAGAAGAACCAGCCCCCTTTGGTGAGGTAGGCATACATGATGGGGTGAACAGTGAGGATCAGATCCTTGTGCTGGTGATTTAGCAGGTAACTGAGGTTTTTTTCGATTTCGTCTTCCAGGATCAAAGCGGAGGAGATTTTCCCCGTTCCATTGCAGGTCGGGCAGATTTCCTGGGTATTGATCGTAATCTCTGGTTTCATGCGCTGCCGGGTGATCTGCATGAGGCCAAACTTGGATATTGGCAGCACGGCATGCTTTGCCCGATCCGTCCTCATAAAGCCTTCCATAGCCTCTACGAGCTTCCTTTTATTGTCAGGAAGCTTCATATCTATGAAATCAGCCACAATGATACCTCCGAGGTCCCGAAGCCTGAGCTGACGGGCAATTTCTTCAGCAGCTTCCAGGTTCGTTTCAAGGGCATTTTGTTCCTGGTTATTGCTTACACTTTTATAGCCGCTGTTCACATCGATGACATGAAGGGCTTCAGTATGTTCAACTATCAGATAGGCTCCGCTGGGCAGGTTGACTGTTTTCCCAAATGCGGCTTTCACCTGTTTGGTGATACCGAAATGGTCAAATATGGGAGACCCGTTATTATAGTAGGATACGATATCCACTTTGTCGGACGCTATTCTTTGAATATAGGCCTTGGTGTCGCTGAAGAGGTTTTTATCGTTGACAACGATTTTATTAAAATCCTCATTGAGCAGGTCACGTAGCATACTGGTGGTCTTGGTTTGCTCACTTAGTATTTTGGCAGGAGCTGCGGCGCCACTCAGATTATGCTGAATCAGTTTCCAGGTGGCGACGAGATCAGTCAGGTCCTCGTGTAATTCAGCAGTGTTTTTTCCTTCAGCCGCCGTACGTACAATTACGCCAAAATTTTTTGGCTTGATGGCTTCTACAATTTTCTGCAGCCTTTTTCTTTCATCCGAAGAGTGAATCTTACGGGAAACAGCAACGATATCATTGAAAGGTGTGATTACCACAAAACGGCCGGGTAAAGAAATTTCACAACTGAGCCGGGGACCTTTTGCAGCAATGGGCTCTTTTAATATCTGAACGAGTATATTCGGCTTACCGCTTAAAACTTCGTTGATCTTCCCGGTTTTTACAATTTCCGGTTCTACAGAAAAACTGCCGAAATCGAATTCATTGTCCCTGGGAGATTGAATACTTTGCTGGGTAAACTTCAACAGAGAGCGTGCGTAGGGACTAAGATCGGTGTAATGAAGAAAAGCATCTTTTTCAAATCCAACGTCTACAAATGCGGCATTCAAACCAGGAATCAGCTTTTTTACCTTGCCCAGATATAAATCTCCCACGGCAAAACTGGCATCAGTTTTTTCATGGTGCAATTCCACCAGCTTTTTATCTTCCAGCAGAGCTATTTCAACTCCCTGGGGGGCTGCATTAATGATCAGTTCCTTATTCAATGTTCATGTAACATTTACTGCCTGTCCGGTACACACAAAAAGGAGTCGAAATGCTGAAGGAGATTTAGGTTAACAGCCATACGGTAGCAAGCGGCATTGTAAGCGTTAGCATATAAATGATTTCAGCAGAACAGGGCCGGAAAGTGTTCCGGCCGGAGTGCGTTATTTGTTCTTTTTCTTATGACGATTTTTACGCAATCTTTTCTTTCTTTTATGGGTTGCAATTTTATGTCGCTTCCTTTTTTTACCACAAGGCATCGATAATTCCTTTTTAGTTAACTAATAAATTCTGTCTTTGCTCCGGTTGAGCATTTATTTTAAAGATCTCAATCTTTCATTGATCGCCTGGATCAATTCAGGATTGTTGGTCAGCTTTTTTGCGGTTTCATACCAGGTTTTCGCCGATGCGGTATTACCTGTTCTTTCATATGCTTCACTTAAACTCAAAACGGCTTCGAGATTTCCGGGATCAAATTGCACGACTTTCAAAAGGCGCGGAATGGCCCGGTCATATTGTCCGGATTCAATACCACCCAACCCCAGCATGAGTTGTGCATACATGTTTAGCGAATCTCTCCGGGCCACTTCCAGGATTTCCTGAATTCCCTTCATTACATCCTGCGGTTCTGAACCAGTGCTTCCAAAAATATAAGTAGCTCCCAATCCGATTTTTGTAGAATCATTATCAGGGTTCAATGTCTTCGCCCTTGTAAATAGATCCCGGCTTTCTAAAGCCATCCAGTTTTTTATCGCCGGATTATCCTGCCTTCGTAAGTTGTTCAAAAATAATTGGGCTGCAAATGTGAGACTTTTTTCAGAATTTTCCAATTTTGCCGCTTCTCCAAGATAATAAGAGTAAGGCAGAAAGCCATTTTCTACCGAGTCCCTCCAGAATTCAGCTAATTGCAGGTTTGCTTTAATCTGCTGATCCTGAACATCTCCACGCACAACAGAATTTTCCAGCCTGTTCACATAAGCTTGTTGTTCCGGACTCAATTTAGACTTGCCTGCATTGAGAATCGTCTTGATATCAAGTGATTGAGTAACGTTTCCAGCTGAAACGGGATTCGCAGATTTTTTGAGGGGAGGAACTGTATTTCCGAAAAAATAAAATATAACAAGAATAACTACTCCGGATCCGGCTACAATAATTTGCTGTTTCTTCACATCGGTCTTTTATCCGGCAAAATTACATCTCTTCATCAGGGTTTGGCTGATTATCCTGAACTGCCTGGAGTTTTTTAACTTCTGCAACAAATTCTTTTGCTGGCTTAAAGGAAGGAATGTAGTGTTCAGGTATATGTACTGCGATATTCTTTTTGATATTTCGCCCGATTTTAGCAGCTCTTTTTTTTGTGATAAAACTGCCGAAACCACGTATGTAAATATTCTCCCCCTTCGCAAGGGTATCCTTTACTTCTTTAAACATGGTCTCCAACGTAACCAGGACGTCTACCTTAGGTATACCTGTTTTATCCGAAATTTGATTAACGAGGTCTGCCTTTCTCATGGCGGATTGTTTTATAAGTTTCTGATTTTAAATATATAACAAAAAAATTAATCCACAACAATTTGTAAAAAATTGCAACTATCATTTTTTATCGGATATCTAATCCATTGCATTTCAGTAGATTATAAAATACTGATTATCAATGCAATAAATAATTACTTAGATGTTTTATTTTGAGTCATCATGCAAATTGATTTTACAAAAAAACTACTGCTCTGGAACCGGAAACTAAACAAACGCTCCATGCCCTGGAAAGGCGAAACCAATCCGTACCGGATTTGGCTTAGTGAAATTATATTGCAACAAACACGTGTGGAGCAGGGCACTGCCTATTATAAAAAATTCATTTCCGCTTTTCCAACCGTTCAAAAACTGGCGAAAGCGCCTGATAAAGAAATTTTTAAATACTGGGAGGGATTGGGTTATTACAACAGATGCAGAAACCTGATTGCAACTGCAAAAATAATTTCAAGTGATTATAAGGGTCATTTCCCTTCATCATATGATGAAATACTTGCGCTCCCGGGAATTGGTCCTTATACTGCTGCCGCAATTGCTTCTTTTGCATTCGGATTGCCTTATCCGGTAGTGGACGGAAATGTTGAAAGAATATTGGCCAGATATTTTGGGATTAGTGCAGCCGTTGGATCAGCGGCAGTAAAAAAACTTTACATCAGCATTGCAGAATCTTTGCTGGACAAAAAAGATCCGGGTATCTATAATCAGGCTATCATGGATTTTGGGGCAACGATTTGTAAACCACAAAATCCATTGTGCGGTGAATGCGTCCAATCAAAAAATTGCCAGGCATTTCAGCAGGGCTGGATAAATCAGCTTCCTGTAAAATCCTCCCCGATTGTCCGGAAAAAAAGGGTTTTATATTATTTTATCGTGACTGCCGGAACAGATAAAATATGGATCCGCAAGAGATCAGATAAAGATATCTGGCAAAACCTTTATGAATTTATTTTGTGGGAAACTGGGAAAATAATACCTCAGGCTCAGATCATACAATCAGCTTTCTTTAAAAAACATTTTGGTAACCAGGGTTTTCGGATTCAACATATCTCACCCTCCGTCCATCAAATACTTACTCATCAGTCCATTACAGGCCTGTTCGTACATATCAGTAAACAACTACCCAAATTGGAAGGGTATCAGTCAGTTCACCGGCAACGTTTGAAGGAGTACCCATTTCCAAAACTCATAGCAGACTACATAAAAAACTTACCGGCTACTGAATCATGGTAAAGGTTTTGATGGAGTATACCTGCTTTTGAACCGGGGACGGAACCCTCGGAGCTGGAATCATAACATTTTAATCAGCAGCAATATGAGGGGCGTTAACAGGGTAATGTTAATTGGTAACCTGGGTAAGGATCCGGATGTTCAATATCTGGAAGGAAATATCGGAGTGGCAAAGTTTTCTCTTGCTACGACTGAAACTTTCAAAGACAGAACAGGGAAGCTGATTTCACAAACCGAATGGCATACAGTTGTTTTATGGAGGGGTCTGGCGGAACTGGCGCAGAAATATCTTCATAAAGGCAGTCTGGTTTATATTGAAGGCAGATTACGAACCCGAAGTTGGGAAGATAAGGACGGGAATAAGAAATTTGCGACTGAAATCGTAGGTGATAATCTGATTATGCTGGATAAGAAAATGGATAGTCATCCCGGCGCCCATACGCCGACCGGAAGGAATAGAGGGTCTGAATGGATCTGATCCTGCGGCTATGAGCGAGCCTTCTCCCGATTTGCCTTTTTGAAAGCGAAATAGACAAGTTTTATTAAATTTACAATCCTGCAATAAAAAGTTTACCGCTTTTTATGCCGGAATAAAGGATTTTTAACGAAACTGACTATTTTGGATCACCCCGCTGACATGTCGATCGCCCTTAGGCACCCGTCTTTATTTTTACTGATCAATGCGCAGGCTACAACCATCCTGGTAATCCTTATACTTTTTTTTCTGGTTATGACTTTTATTGTTTCCGGATCGCGGATTGCTTTCTTCTCATTAAGTGATAAGGAGGTCAATATTCTTAAAACCAAACAGGATAGCTCCTGGCGTCGGATTGTAAACCTGCTGGAAGAACCTAAAGCACTGCTGGCCTCTTTATTAATCGCAAACATCCTGCTTAATATCGCCATTATCATCCTTTCAAATTTTCTGATAGACCAGGTGATTTCATTTAAACAGGATTACTGGTTTTTCGAATTTATGATGAAAGTAGTCATCGTAAGTTTTGTATTGATTCTGTTTGGTGAAGTGATGCCAAAAGTGTGGGCCAGCCAGAATACACTTCAGTTTGCATTTTATACTTCGGGTGTTACAGAAATCATTCACCTTCTTTTCAGAAGAGCTCGGAATTCTGCTCGCCAATCAATCCGAAAAACTGGAGAGACTTTTTGGCAGCCAGCGCTCAGCCGCCAATAGTCTTGAAGAACTTGATCATGCCATTGACAACGACACCACGGAGGAAGAAAAAAATATTCTGAAAGGCATTATTAAATTCGGGAATATCACTGTCAAGCAGATTATGAAAACCCGCCTGGATGTTAGCGGAATCGAAGATGATTTGAATTTTGGACAACTGAAACAGAAAATTGAAGAACTACATTATTCCCGCCTGCCGGTCTTTAAAAAAAGCCTTGACGAAATCAGTGGCATGATTCATACAAAAGATCTGATTCCTTATCTGAATGAGGGCGATGAATTTGACTGGCGCAATCTGTTACGTCCTCCTCATTTTGTCCACGAACACAAAATGATTAAAGACCTGTTGCAGGAATTCCAGGCAGAACGTATTCATTTTGCAGTAGTAGTGGATGAATTCGGTGGCACCAGTGGTATCGTGACTCTGGAGGATATACTGGAAGAAGTAATCGGCGATATCAAAGATGAATTTGATGAGGATGAAGGGGCATCTGCCAGGCAGGATGACGGGTCATTTATATTTGAAGGACGAACCATGATCAATGATGTTTGTAAAGCAATGAATCTTCCGGTAGAGACGTTTGATAATGTTAAAGGGGATTCGGACTCTCTTGCGGGACTGATCCTGGAACTTGCCGGAGAAATTCCCAAAGTAAATGATATCATTGTATGCGGCGATTTTGAATTTAGCATACTGGATGCCGACAGCAGCAGGATAAAAAAAGTAAAAGTTCGTATTAAATTATAAACAGATCTTCTTGAGTCTCAAAATCCGCCACTATTTTATATTTTGCTTTTTAATTTCCATTTTGATTGCCTGTAACAGCGATTATACACCAAAGCCCCGTGGATATTTCAGGATAGATTTCCCTCCCCATGTTTACCAGGATTTCAATTCACCTGGATTTCCCTATTCATTTGAATATCCGGTATATGGAAACATCCTCCGCGATACGGCATTCTTTGGAGACAAGCCGGAGAATCCTTACTGGATCAACATAGATTTTCCGCGTTTCCGTGCAAGAATTTATATCAGCTATAAAAAAGTAGAAGGCAATTATGACAAGCTTCGGGAAGATGCGTATAAAATGACTTATAAACATACTTACAAAGCGAGTTCGATCGAAGATTCACTGATCAGCACGCCACTGGGTGTACATGGCATTTTTTTTAATGTAGGCGGAAATGCAGCAACCGCCAAGCAGTTTTTTGTAAGTGATTCAACAAAACATTTCCTTCGCGGAGCACTATATTTTGACACGACCCCGAATTCCGATTCTTTGAGTATTGTAAATGCATTTCTTCAGGAAGATATGTACCACCTGATCAATACCCTCCGGTGGAAAAACTGATACAGAATCCTTTCTGATATACTAACTTAGCCGGAATTTCAACCCGAACATTTGATAGCAATTGATAACATATTGGTTAGTGACGAAGTGGTATCTGAACAATTTGTTTGTGACCTGAATAAGTGCAAGGGCGGATGCTGCGAAGACGGTGACTCCGGAGCGCCTCTGGCCAATGAAGAACTTGAATATCTGCGGGATTTTATCGAAGAGGTCAAACCTTATCTCACATCTGAAGGAATCGAAGTGCTTGAAAAAGAAGGGCTTTACAAATATGACCAGGAATTTGGATGGGTAACACCTACCATCGCCGGCAAAATGTGTGCATATGGATTCAGGGACAAATTGGGTATAATAAAATGCGGGATTGAACAAGCATATCTGGATAAGAAAATATCATGGAAAAAGCCACTCAGCTGTCATTTGTTTCCGATAAAAATTACACGCAGTAAGAGACAGAATCAGGAATATGTTAACTACGAACCCCGCGAAGATTTATGCCAGGCGGCCTGCAAAATGGGTAAGCAGTTAAAAGTTCCCGTTTATGTATTCCTGAAAGAGGCCCTGATCAGAAAATACGGCTCTGATTTTTATTCTACTCTTGAAGCAACTGCGCTTCATAAAAAAAAAGGTAAAGCTTAGGCCGTCTATGAAAATTCTACCCGCTTTTATTTTCTTCCTGGCTATATTACTTTCCTGTCAGTTATCATTCTCCCAGGATAGTTCTGCACAAATTCAACCTTTGCCGGCGACCCAAATGCGGGATACAACGATCGCCCTCGATCCATCATTCAAAATCAAAAACGTATACGCGAGGAAGGACCGATATGATGCAATCAATGATTCAATCAAGGCTTCTTTGGTCTGGAGCGCAAAAATGCACGACACAGTCATTGTATTAAATACCAGTTTCGTCGTCGAAAATGTATATGCTGAAAGGGATTCTTTGGATGCGATAGCGGAGCGGATCGCTGCTAAAAGAACGGCATTCAGGGATTCCTTAAATGCTATCGGAACGGCTTTAATGCGTTCTGCCGATATGCAGGATACGACGATTGCATTAGATCCTTCCTTCGTAATCCGGGAATTTTATGCGAAAAAGGATTCATTACAGGTAATCAGGGATTCTTTAAGAGCTTTACTGGTGCAGGCATCTCAAATGCAGGATACCGTGATTGAGATTGACCCGGTCTTTGTGGTCAGGAATATATACATGAATAAAGATAAGGCGGATGCGATCGTTGACTCCATAAAAACCACACTTGCGGAAGCTGCCCAAATGCAGGATACGGTCATTGCTCTGGAACGCTCCTTTGTCGTCCGTTACCCATATGCGGCATTGGATCGAAGTGATGCCATCCGGGATTCCATTGCCCGTCCGACTATTATGCAGGACACGATCATCTCATTGGATCCAAATTATATTGTACGGGATCTCTATCACTTTAAAGGATTCGTTGGACATAATCAGGGATTCATTAAACGTGGTCAATATTGCTTTAACTGCCATAGCGGATTCTGTTAGTGCGGATTCTCTTCGACGGCACTGGGCAGGATGGAAAAAATATGATGTTCAGCCCGGTCTTTCATATAACCTGAATTCGCAAAAAATGTTGAAAGCCAAGAGCAAGGCTGCGCTGCAATATAATATAGCAGATTTTTATTTATATCTGAATGGCGAACTTGTTCGGTCACCCAAATCAGAAATGGGATTTTTTGCCGCTGGATGTCTTGCTTTTATTTCCGATGATACATTATTATTAAACAGTGGACTTGGTTTTAAAGTAGGTGTGGGAGTAGGTATAAAAATATTCGATGGGAAATTTACAAGTTCACTGCATGCTAATACAGGCAATCAACAGGTATTTAAAATATCAGAAGATGATAATGAATATAAGAAAAGCCTTACAGTAGAACCGGTAAGCCAGTCATTGAAATTACGAAGCGATCCAGCCTATGGTGGTGATGTCATCATTGGTGAATATCAGGCTACCTATAAGAAATTCTACCAGAAAATGAATGACGGTGATAACGATGAGAAAAAATACAATGTCAGGATCATTTTCAGGTGTCGTGTAAGCGGAGGCATTAATAACCACGCCAGATAATTTATTATCTTCAATCTATGACCAGCAGGGATCAGGCATCAACCTTTTTAGACAAGAGCGGCGTTAAGGCGGCAGACCTGGAACATCGCCGTAAAATCAATTTCAATATTGGCAAATATGATGCAGTTGTTCCGATGGGGAAACAACAATTCGACAAGATCCATCTCGCAAGAGAACGGGCAAAAAATATTAAGTGGAGATCCCTTGAATCGCTCGATCAGCAATTGGAACGTTTTGAACAGGCTTTCACCAGGCGCGGCGGAAAAGTTATTTGGGCAGAGGACAGTGCCGACGCCCTGCGGGAGATTCTGGCCATATGTAATGCGAAACAATGCAGGGCAGTCGTGAAAAGCAAGAGCATGGTGACTGAAGAAATTCACCTGAATAAATTCCTGGAGGAAAACAATATTGAAAGCCTGGAAACTGATTTAGGAGAATATATCCAGCAACTCGACAATGAGCCGCCTTATCATATTGTTACACCGGCTATGCATAAAAGCAAGGAAGACATCGCCAAACTCTTCCATGAAAAATTGCATACGGCCCCTGATCTGTCCCCGGCTGAACTCACATTGATAGCGCGCCAAAAAATGCGGGCAAAATATCTTCAGGCAGAGATTGGTATTACGGGTGCTAATTTTATCATTGCCGATACTGGCAGCATAGCCCTGACAGAAAATGAAGGCAATGGCAGACTTTGTGCTTCGTTTCCAAAAACCCATATAGTGATTACGGGCATTGAAAAAGTAATTCCCTCCATGACTGATCTCGCATTATTCTGGCCTCTGCTCGCTACATTCGGAACGGGTCAGCGTGTGACCAGTTATAATTCAATTATTTCCGGACCGAAACAAGCTGGAGAATATGACGGACCCGATGAAATGTATGTGATCCTCCTTGACAATGGACGTACGAATATGCTGGCCAATACCAAACTGAGGGAGAGTCTCTATTGTATTCGTTGCGGGGCATGTTTAAATGCGTGCCCGGTGTATAAAAATATCGGCGGCCATAGTTACGGAACAACCTATAGCGGTCCGATCGGCGCCGTGATCACCCCTCATTTAAAAGGTCTTAACGACTGGAAACATTTGAGTTATGCGTCTTCATTATGCGGCAATTGCACGGAAGTATGTGCTGTGAAAATTAATTTGCACGAAATATTATTGGAAAACAGGCATGAGGCCGTTCAGCAGGGAGCGTCCGGATGGATGGAAAAATTAGCCTGGAAAGGATGGAAACAAGCCAGCCTGCAAAGAAAATGGATGAACATGGGTAATTCCAAAATAAAAAACTGGTTCATCAACCGGGTTTTTCGCGGATGGAACAGGCAAAGAGCTGACCTGTATTTTCCTGATAAAAGCTTCAACCAGCGATGGGTGGAAAAGCATAAATCCTAAGTATGCTTTTTTATACTGTTCATCCGAGTCCGCGTCTGGATTATATGCTTGATCTGGTCAGCAACGAAATTTTCACTGAACCTTTTATTCAGACAAGTGATCGATCCGTTTACCTGTCATACACGGGTCCCAAACTGAATTATTCACCGGAACGGATTTCTGAAACTGAATTTTATTTATTTCCGCATAAACTGCTTTTTGAGACGGGATATCAGAACAGCAGATCAACCGGTTTGATATTTTCGGCCGCCCGGCATTTTTCCAGACTGAAGGAGATTTCCCATTTGATATTTTTGCAGCCGCTTTTTTCCTTGTAAGCCGTTACGAAGAATATCTTTTATTTCAGCCTGATAAGTATGGTCGTTTTCCCCATCAGGCGTCCCTGGCTTTCAGAGAAAACTTTCTGGATTTTCCGATCATAAACTATTGGCTGGATGATTTTAAAAAATCTCTTGGACGAAAATTTCCGGAACTGATTTTCCGCATGAAAGATTTTAAGTTCATCCCCAGCTATGATATTGATATCGCCTATTCTTATAAATTGAAGGGCCTGAAACGTAATCTGGGTGGCTTTTACAGGTCACTGTTGAAGGGGCAGTGGGCTTATCTACTGGATCGTTGGGATGTTTTATTCAACAAAAAACAAGACCCATTCGATTCTTATGAATGGCTTGACTCCCTGCATCTTTATTGCAGAACACGGGCTTATTATTTTTTTCTTGTAGCAGAAAAACAAAAAGGCGTAGATAAGAATATTTCTCCTGATAAGCCCGAAATGAGATCACTGATTTCTTATCATGCAGCTGGTTACACCGTGGGTATTCATCCTTCCTGGCAAAGCGGGGATGAAGAAGCTGTATTGATGGACGAAGTAGATAAACTGACAGAAATAATCGGGTCACCGGTAAAATATAGCCGGCAACACTATATACGTATGAGTTTGCCCCAAACATACCGCAGACTCATAAAAGCCGGAATAGATAAAGATTTTTCCATGGGATATGGAGCAGCCAATGGATTTCGGGCATCCATTGCCTCATCTTTTTATTGGTACGATCTGCAGGCAGAAAAGAAAACCGGATTGATGCTTTTCCCTTTTTGCTTTATGGATTCAACTTCTTTTTATGAAAGCCAGCTCAGTCCAAAATCTGCGTTTTCAGAATTGATGGACTATTACAGGAAAATCAAACAGATAAATGGTCTGATGATAACAATCTGGCACAATCATTTTTTCGGCAGTGACCCTATGTTTGCCGGCTGGAAAGAAGTCTATGAGGTTTTTCTGAAGGATCAGATCTACTGGGATACTTAACTGAAGTGTGGTGAATGTGGGAATGTAATGATGTAGGAATTCAAAATGGAATTTGAAAATGATAATGTAGTAATGCAGAGCTATTTTATTTGCAACTTATCATTTCTACATTCAATTTTATAATTTCATCTTCACATCTACATTTGCACAATTCCATGTTTGCCACATTGTTGAATAAAGTACTAATGTTTAAAGTGACGCATCCCGGTGATCACCATTACAAGTCCTTCTTTCTTACAAAACTCTATGCTGTCTTTATCGCGGATAGATCCACCGGGCTGAATAAATCCTGAAACTCCCTCTGCTGCCGCAATACGGACACAATCGTCGAATGGAAAGAAAGCATCTGAAGCCAGCATTGCTCCCTTCAGACTGAATTTAAACTGATTGGCCTTTTCAATTGCCTGTCTCAGTGAGTCGATGCGACTTGTTTGTCCGCAACCCTTTCCGATCAATTGTTTGTTTTTTATAATGGCAATGGCATTTGATTTCAGATGTTTGCAAACCAAATTCCCAAATATCAGATCCTGTTTTTCAGCATCGGTACTTGCTCTTCCACCCATTTCTTCCCATTTTTCAAAGTTTCCTTTGTCAGCACTCTGTATCAGCATCCCATTCAGCACTGATTTTTTCACGAGACCCTCTGCCGGCTGATTAAATAACTGAAGAAGTATGCGATTCTTTTTTGTTTTAAGTAAATCCAGCGCCTCCTGCGAGAAAGATGGTGCGATCAGTACCTCAAAAAATAATTCGTTAATCGCCTGTGCGGTTGATAAATCGATTTCACTATTACAAACGAGCACACCGCCAAAAGCACTTTCAGGGTCTCCCGCCAATGCATGATCCCAGGCACTCCGTGTAGTATTGCGGGCAGCAATACCACAAACATTTGTGTGTTTGATGATCGCGAAAACTGTTTTCTCTTCAAATTCACCAATCAACTGAATGGCTGCATCAATGTCCACCAGGTTATTGTACGAAATTTCCTTACCGTTCAGCTGTTTGAATATTTTCTCCCAGTCCCCTTCAAAATATGCCTGCTGATGAGGGTTTTCTCCATAACGCAGGTGTTTTACAATTTTGGAGACAGAAATTGTTTTGCCCGGATTAAAATATTCATGAATAGCAAGATCGTAGCCGGCTACTACTTCAAAGGCTTTCGCGGCAAGTTCCTTTCTTTGTTCACGTGTGAGTGTTCCCTGCTGACTGATTAATAATTGTTCAAGGAGACCATAATCTTTTTTATCGGCGATCACAGCGACATGTGAAAAGTTTTTAGCGGCTGCACGGATCATGGAAGGCCCGCCTATGTCTATTTTTTCAATAATTGATTTTTCGTCCTTTGTGTTTGCAACTGTTTCTTCAAACGGATAGAGATCCACGATCACCAGGTCAATTTCGGGAATATTATATTCTTTCATTTCTTTCAGATCCTGAGCTTCTTCCCTTCTCCCGAGAATACCGCCGAATATGGAAGGGTGAAGGGTTTTAACGCGGCCACCCAGGATGGACGGATAACTGGTAAGCTCTTCAGCTCCGGTGCAGGGATATCCGAGACCCTCTATAAATGATTTTGTACCACCCGTGGAAATCAGACGCACGCCCAGTTTATGAAGTTGCGTAACGATGGGTTCCAACCCATCTTTATAAAAAACGGAAATCAGAGCAGACTGTATTTTTTTTACCATAACTGAAATTTGAGCCGGAAGGTTTATGAAGGAGCCGCAAATTTACTGCAATCAGTTTTCATGACAAAGTCAGTCTATTTAATCATACGAAAGAATAGAAAAACAGCCAGTGTTCCCAATCCGGCAAACAGCCATGGTTTTTTTCTGCATTTTACGAAATGATAGGAACAAAAAATCATAGCATATAGTAACATCACGCCCGGAAAAGAAATTCGAAGATTTGAAACCACAGCGCCAGGCAATCCGGAAAGATGTTCAATGAAACCATTTAATGTTTTGATCAGAATGCCCAAAATCCATCCGACTGGTTGTGCCAGTGGATGAATTGGACTGCAGGCACATAGAATAATTCCACCTGCCAGAATAAGACTCGACAAAGGAACAGCCAGCAGGTTGGCAACCAGGAAATAGGTCGGAAACCTGTTAAAATAATATATGCTAATGGGTGTGGTGAGTATTTGTGCCGCTATGCTTACTGAAGTTGCATTCCATAGAGCACGCAGAGTTTTGTTTTGCAATGGTAAAAGATCCCGGATCGGTTTTGAAAATAGGCCCAGACTCAACACTGCCGCATAACTCAGTTGAAAGCCGGTATCAAAAATCCAGAAAGGATCAAAGCAGAGTAACAGGAATGCGGACGCTGCCAGTATATTATACAATGTTGCTTCCCTGAAAATGTTTCTTGCAAAAAGTGTGATACTGAACATCCCGGCCGCACGAATTACAGAAGGGGATGCTCCGGAAAGCAGACTATAACTCCACAGGCAGAAGATCATTACCGACAGTTTTATCCAGCGGGCGTATTTATTTTGCCCTTTTTGTGAAAGAACAATCTGTAGAAAATGGCAAATCAATGCTAGATGTAATCCGGAAATCGCGATGATATGTATAACGCCGGTATCAGCATAGGATTTCAGTAAAACCGGATCCAGATCGTCAGTAAAACCAACCATCAGCGCTTCAAGCAAACTGTTTTCTGATTTAGAGGGAACATGCGTTTTAATAATGGCCAATATTTTTTTTCTAAAAGAATCAAGAATTGTTAAAACTGATTTTGTTTCTGCATGCGGAACAATTAAGTAATCATTTTCTCTCAGGAAGAGCTGGCTGTAGATATGTCTCAGACGGCAGAATTTTTTATAATCAAAATCAAGTGATTTGAAATTTTCAATGGGTTGTAGGATTTTGTCGGTAATGATCCATGAACTCCCGGTTAACTGCCGGCTAAGCTTGTCATTATTAAAATAAACCAGAACTTTTTCATCTTGATAATAACAGGTTTGGTTATTAACGAGACATTCTATCCTCGCCAGACATTTATAAGAACTTCTCCTTTGAACAGGATCATTTATAATATGGATTAATAAGTAATTCTTGTTGCTTTTAGCATAGTATTCTGATTCTGTCAGAGGTTTGTCCTGGTGAAAATGCATGAGTATACTTCCTAAAGAAAGAAATGATACCTGTATGGCGATTCCATAAATCCAACGCGCGCGAAATTTTATTCGAAAAGGAATGTAATTGCAAAAGATCGACACGATGAAAGAAATTGCAAAACCTGGCAGGAGAAAAATAGCCCTGAGTGGAACATAGTATTCGAAAAGCAGGCCTGATATCAGGGGCAGAAACAGCCTCAGAAAAGGGACTGTTTTCCATGCACTGCGATTTGCGGTTTTTTCAATATCCAACATCGGCAATTAATATCCCCTGAAGCAAATACTTTAATTGCCGGATCTGTTAGTCATTTCACTTTTTTTGACGGGGTTTTTGTACCGTGTTTTGACGGTATTTTTTTCTGTTTAATACGGTTTATATTGAAAAAAAACAACGGTACTCCTTGATTATCTTAATCTTACAAATAATGTTAATTCGTAATTCTTTGTATGCCACACGCTTGTAAAATTAATCAAGGTATTAAGGTTTTAGTTTTAGGTAAATCACAATTGTTTCATTTCCCAAAAAATAAGACCAATGACCACGCAAGTAAAAAATCAGGTAAGAGCCAGAAAAAGTGAACGCACGGATGATGCTGAAAATTTCATCAGAGAATACAAACAAAAACGATGGGTGCAGAATTCTGAAAGAATTGGAAAGGCCGATTCACTCAGCGCCTGGTATAGTGTTGAAGAGTTGGAAAACTTTCTGGCTCTGGCTAAATCAAATGGAGGAGACGGTATCAGATTTTTTTATGGTGCATTTCCGGAAAATTATACTGCTAAACCCGAATATGCTGGTAGACAGACGCTCGTAATGGTTGCAACTAAATCCAGGACCACGGATGACGGATGCACTACTGATAAAAATATTTACACGAAAAAAAATGGCCGGGTCGAAATATTAAGTGGCATTATTCCTAAGGGTTGCCCGCCCATCTGCCCGCCACCTGATGGCGGAATGGGAGATTTCGGCATAACGATTGTTGACAGGGGATCAAAGGGAATGGAAATAGTTTAAATTTCATACAACTCAATTAAACCTCCTTCGGGAGGTTTTTTTATGCCGTAGAACTTTGCCGATATTTGGGCGTATGAAATTTAATCTAAGTGATTTTATCCAACTGTCGATTTTTTTAATCAGCTTGTCAGTATTCTGCGAAAAACCGATTCCAATTTATCTAAGATTATTCCCTTTATATTTTTTCTGTTTAATGATCGTTGATAAGGCTGTAGATTACACCTATGATCATGGAATTCACAATAATATTCTACTGAATATCTGGGGCATCAATAGAGTTCTCCTTTTATTTTTTTGTGATAGGGCAATTAATTGTCAACATGAAGGTGAAAAAAGGCATTTTATATACAACTATGGTGTTTGCTGATTTTTGCATTTATCAATTTATTTTTCATTCAGCACAATGATCTTTTTAATCCCATCAATTTTACCATTGGAACAGTGATTACGGTCATTTTATGTATTTATTATTTTTTTGAATTATTTCAAAAAACAGAAGCACAGTCCCTGATCCAGGTTACCCAGTTTTTGGATCGTATCTGCCATTCTTTTTAATGTGGTCCTCATTTTTCCCATATTTGCGCTGATCAGTTTTATGGATCAGCTAAGCAAAGCGAATCAAAAAACATCCATGATCATATTCAATAATATCGTGGCTATTTTCAATATTATCAGCGTTTTGACATATATTTTATATTCGATTGGTTTCTTATGCAGGATCCGAACCAGCAAATCTACTTTGTAATATTTATGGGCACCCTGCTGGCGTTGTTGCTGGTGGGGTTTATCCTGGGGATGATGTTTTTTTACCAGCGCAGGCGGCAAAAGCAGGAACGGGAAATGGTCCGGTTAAAGGAAGAGTATGAACAGGAAGTGCTTCGTTCCCAGCTGGAAATTCAGGAAGAAACTATGAAAACGATTGCCCAGGAATTGCACGATAATATCGGGCAGAGTCTTTCGGTTATCAAATTATGGATGTCGATGGCCCCGATAAGCGAGGATCATGAAGCGTATGAGGGAGTGCAGAATTCGAAGGAGATGTTACAGAAGGTGATCCGGGATATGGCCGATCTGACAAAGAGCCTCCATACAGACCGTATTGCGGATATTGGCTTGTCCGAAGCCATCAATTTCGACCTGAATTCGATTCGAAGGGCCGGCATTCTGAAAATACATTTTGAAAGGGAAGGAGATGAATTCCATTTCACAGATCAAAAATCAATTTTTATTTTCCGTATGTACCAGGAGATGATGAATAATATCATTAAGCATTCGCAGGCCAAACATGTAAGGGTTTCTGTAATCTATTCCAACAATGATAACTTTGTACTGGCCATTGAAGATGATGGTGTGGGTTTTGACGTTAAGCAAAAGAAAGAGTCCTCCAGTGGGTCCAGCGGTTTGGGATTAAAAAGCATGCGTAACAGGGCAAAAATGATCGGTGCAGATTTGTCGATTCAGAGTGAACCGGAAAAAGGAACCTTGATTACGGTACATGTTCCATTAAATTAATTTTTTAATACAGCTCATGTCATCTTTAAATAAACAGATTCAGGTTGCAATTGCGGATGATCACACACTTCTAAGGAAAGCGCTTGCAAAACTGGTTAGTTCTTTTGAAGATTATAACGTCTTATTTGAAGCCGATAACGGAAAGGAAATTAAAAAGAGGATCAACGAACACATGGTTCCTGATCTGGTCCTTCTGGATGTCAATATGCCCGAGATGGACGGGTTTGAAACAGCTTCCTGGCTGAATAAAAACTATCCGAAAATAAAAGTACTGGCACTATCCATGTTTAGCGATGAACGCACCATTATCCGGATGCTCCGGCAGGGAGCCAGGGGTTATATCATGAAAAATATCGACCCGGAAGAATTGAAAAAGGCGCTGGATTCCGTGGTGAAGAAAAATTTCTATTTATCAGAGGAAATTTCAGGTAAGATCATCAGTGGATTGCACAAAGATGTAGACAAAGCAGAAGAACCGGCTTCTCTTACACAAAGGGAAAAAGACTTTCTCCGTCATATATGTTCAGAAATCACGTATAAAGATATCGCTGCAAAAATGTTTGTCAGTCCCAGAACGGTCGACGAATACCGAAATTCACTTTTTGAGAAATTAAAAGTGAGATCCCGTGTCGGACTTGTCATGTATGCCATCCGGAACGGGTTGGTGGAAGCCTGAGGAAAGTATGGGAGTATGAGAGTATGGGAGTATGGGAGTGCCACTTTTTCACTAATACTCCCATATTCCCATACTCTCATACTCCCATACCAAAGTCGAGTGATAAGTTTACTTCGAGAGGTACATACTCCGATCCTTATACAATTGTCTGAAGTACGGGTCTTTCAGATCTTTTATAAACCGGATCGCTTCACCGGTTGATTTCATTTCCGGACCCAGTTCTTTATTTACTCCGGGGAATTTGTCGAAGCTGAATACGGGTTCTTTGATCGCGTATCCCTTTAGATTTTTTACGAAGCTGAAATCTTTTAATTTATTATGACCCAGCATGACTTTGGTAGCCACATTTAGGTAAGGAATCTGATAGGCTTTTGCAATGAAAGGAGTTGTTCTGGAAGCACGTGGATTGGCTTCGATCACAAACACTTTTCCATCCTTGATGGCAAATTGTATATTGATCAATCCTCTTATGTTTAAACGGAAAGCAATTTTTCTGGCATATTCTTCCATCGTTTCTACAACCAGGGGGGTCAGGTTAAACTGGGGAAGCACGGCATTGGAGTCACCACTGTGAATACCCGCCGGTTCAATATGTTCCATCAGTCCCATCACGTGGAACTGATCTCCGTCGCATATACCATCGACTTCTGCTTCCTGACAACGATCCAGGAAATGATCAATGAGAATTTTATTATCCGGAAGATGTTTCAGCAAACTGACTACGGCACTTTCCAGTTCCTGATCATTGATGACGATACGCATGCGCTGGCCTCCCAGAACATAACTGGGTCTTACCAATACCGGATACCCAACCGTTTTTGCTACTTCCACGGCTTCATCTACTGTAGTTGCTGTACCGTAGGATGGATATGGAATATCCATTTCCTTTAGCATATCACTGAAACGGCCGCGGTCTTCGGCGATATCCATATTATCATAAGAAGTTCCGATGATGCGAATGCCCCTTTTATGCAGTTTCTCTGCCAGTTTGAGGGCTGTCTGACCGCCTAATTGAACAATTACACCATCTGGTTTTTCATGTTCAATGATGTCCCAAAGATGTTCCCAGAATACAGGTTCAAAATATAATTTATCAGCCATGTCGAAATCCGTAGAAACAGTCTCCGGATTACAATTGACCATGATAGATTCGTAGCCGCATTCTTTCACTGCAAGTAAACCGTGCACACAGCAATAATCGAATTCAATACCCTGACCGATCCGGTTGGGACCAGAGCCCAGGATGATGATTTTCTTTTTGTCTGTAACTACACTTTCACTCAATCCTTCATTTTCGAAGGTGGAATAGAAATAAGGTGTTTTTGCCTCGAATTCTGCACTGCAGGTATCCACCATTTTAAAAATGCGTTTAATACCTGCGGCCTTTCTTTTTTGAAAAACCACTTCTTCATCGCCATCCTGCATGATCAGGGCGATTTGTGCATCACTGAATCCAAGCGTTTTTGCCTCCCGGAGCAGTTCAACCGGGAGTGTTTCCATTTTATACTTTTTGATTTCTTTTTCGGCAGTGCAAATCTTCTGGATTTCATATAAGAACCAGCGGTCAATGCCGGTTGCCTGTGATATGGTTTTGACGCTCACGCCCAGCATGATGGCATCCTTGATTCTGAATATCCGGTCCCATTTGGGAATCTTGATATATTGAATAAGTTCTTCGGCATGCATCTGGCTTTTGCCATAATAACCGAGTCCTACTGCATTATTTTCCAAACTTTGACAGGCCTTCTGAAGCGCTTCTGTAAAACTTCTTCCAATCGACATTACTTCCCCGACACTTTTCATTTGTAAACCAAGGGTATCGTTGGCGCCTTTGAATTTATCAAAATTCCAGCGGGGCATTTTAACGATCACATAGTCCTGTACTGGTTCAAAATAAGCGGATGTGGTTTGGGTTATCTGATTTTTCAATTCATCGAGATGATATCCGATGGCGAGTTTGGCCGCAATCTTTGCAATCGGGTATCCGGTTGCTTTGGAGGCCAGCGCAGAAGACCTTGATACCCTCGGATTTATTTCTACTGAAATGATTTGTTCTGTTTCAGGGTTCAGCGCGAACTGTACGTTGCAACCACCTGCAAAATTGCCCAGTGAGCGCATCATCAGGATGGCTTTGTTACGCATATCCTGAAATGCTGTATCGCTCAGCGTCATGGCCGGTGCAACAGTTATGGAATCACCTGTATGAACGCCCATCGGGTCCAGGTTTTCCACTGTACAAATAATAACAACATTATCGTTTTTATCTCTCAAAAGTTCAAGTTCATATTCCTTCCATCCCAGAACGGCTTTTTCAACGAGAACTTCATGTATAGGTGATGCTTTCAAACCTTTATCGAGCGCAGCGTCCAGATCATCTTTACTGTGTACAAAACCCCCACCGGTTCCCCCCAGGGTAAAAGAAGGCCGGATTACCAGGGGAAATCCGATTTCCTGAGCAAATTCTTTTCCTTCCAGCATGGAGTTTGCAACCCTGGATGGGGCTACATCAATACCGATACGGATCATTAGCTGTTTAAATTTTTCCCGGTCCTCGGCGGTATTGATAGCATCTATGTCAACACCGATCATTTCGACTTTGTATTTTTCCCAGATGCCCAATTCATCTGCTTCCTTACAAAGATTGAGTGCGGTTTGTCCGCCCATGGTAGGCAAAACAGCATCGATCTGGTTCTCTTCCAGGATTTGTTCAATGCTTTCCACTGTCAAAGGAAGCAGGTAAACACGGTCGGCCATCATTGGATCCGTCATGATGGTCGCCGGATTGCTGTTAATAAGGATCACTTTGATGCCTTCCTCCCGGAGACTTCTGGCAGCCTGAGAGCCGGAATAATCAAATTCGCAAGCCTGACCGATAATAATGGGACCTGAACCAATAATGAGTACTGAACCGATTGAAGGATTTTTTGGCATCGAAAAACAAATTCCGCAAAGCTAAGGGTGTACAGGTTCTTGAAGAAATATTTTAAAAGGATGGACAAAAAAAATCCCTTCCGCGTTAAAACGGAAGGGATGTATATTTTTCAAGGGCATTTCAATTGTTGTGGAATGATGCCATTTCGATATCATCGAGTAAAACACCACCTTTCTTCGCCTGTTGCTTTTTTTCGGCGATGAGTTTTTTATAATCAACTTTTGATTTGATCCTGAAGACCCATTTTTGTTTTGCTTCTTCACCACGTACGATTCCTATAACGGATCCGACGCTGATGACGAAAAACAGTAAAAATTTATTTTTGAATAACATCTGGGCACTTTTTCAAGTCCTGTCCTAATATAAAGACAGCTTATTTATGCCAAAAGCTGTACCAATTTTTAATTTTTTTGATAATCCTTCATTATCATTTACTAACATTTATTTAAGATTGGGAGAATCTTGATTCGAATCCTTATTTGGGATTAGAACACCTTTATAATTCTAAATTTGGGATTCTATGAACAGATCCGTCCTGTTATTGGTCTGCGTTTTTTATGCTGGTTTGGCTTCCGGCCAGCTTTTCCCGGTGACCAATTATCCACAAAAGGAGTTCAGAAACCCGTTGGACATACCCATCAGCCTGGCTGCCAATTTCGGGGAATTGCGTGCCAACCATTATCATATGGGTCTGGATATCAGAACGGCTCACCGGGAAAACCTGCCGGTATATGCTACAGCTGATGGATATATATTTCGGATAAAAATTGAACCTTTTGGATTTGGCCAGGCGATCTATATACGGCATACCAATGGATATGTGAGTTTGTATGCCCATTTAAATGCTTTCTATCCTGCTCTTGCCAACTGGGTAAAACAAAAACAATATGAATTACAACGCTGGGCCGTTTCGCTGGATTTGCCACCGGGATTATTGTCTGTTAAAAAAGGCGACCTGATTGCTTATAGCGGAAACATGGGTGGCTCCCAGGGTCCTCATTTGCATTTTGAAATCCGGACATTTCCTGACGACATCAATCTGAATCCTATGTTATTTGGTCTGCCCATTGCAGACAATACTCCACCCGTTTTCAGGAGTCTTTCGGTTTATGACCGCAACAGAAGTTTCTATGAACAGTCACCGTCTTTTATTCCCGTGAGGGGGAATGCGGGAAATTATGTTCTTGGCCTCCCCGTTCTTATTCTGAAAACACCTAACCCGGGATTCGGCATTTCGGGGTTTGATACCCAATCAGGGTCGAATAATCCAAACGGTATCTTTCAAGGGATTATATATGATAATGGGGATGCTATTTCGGGATTCCAAATGAATGAAATCAGTTATAACGATACCAGAGGTATCAATGCACATATTGATTATCCGACTCATGAACGTGGCGGACCCTACTATCAGCTACTCTTCAAAATGCCTGGTTATAACCATTCTATATACCGGGAAGCAAAGCCGGGCGGATATCTGCATCTGGAAGACGGCAGCCTTCATCTGATCCGCATTGAACTGAAAGATGCCTATGGTAACATTTCAAAACTTGAATTCAAAGTGCGCTATGAACCGGGCGAAAATGGTAACGCCATTTATGCCGGTAAGATATTTTATCCGGGAATGCTGGATGGTCTTGAAGCGCCAAATGCTGCTTTCTATCTTGGACAAACCTGCCTGTATGACTCCCTGCATTTGAATTATGCAGAACTGACCACCGTAGAAAAGGATTTGGTTTCCGCCATTCACAATTTCGGTAATCCACAGGTTCCACTGGCAGATACCATGACCGTCAGAATAAAATTAACGAACCCGCTGAGTCAAAAAGATCACGTTCTGATGATGTGGTCGGACCGTGAGGACTTCGAAGTGAAAAAGCCTCAATGGATGGGAGACTGGGCGACGGCGAGTTTTCGGAATTTCGGCAATTTTGCATTGACTCTTGATACCCTTCCACCGGTAATACGCATTCCGGGAGTAGTGGAAAATGCAAATCTGAGAAGAAGCAGCCGTATAGCTGTGATCGTAACCGACAACTATAAAAAAATAAAATCTTTCCGCGCTACGCTGGACGGAAACTGGTTGTTATTTACCAATGATAAAGCCAAAGCATTTATTTATCATTTCGATGAACATTGTAAACCGGGTAAACATGAGTTGAAAATCTTTACTGAAGATGAGGCCGGAAATTCTGCCTCGTCGGTTATTCACTTTACACGCTGAACGTTGAACGAGTAACACTAAACGCAATTGTTAAATACCAACCATCAATCGTCAACTGTCAACCGCTCACCGCACGTGCGGGATCAACGCCCGACAATCCATTCTACTTCTCCTGATTTAAATGTTCCGTCTTCTGTAATCAGCAATCCATTTGAATCGACAGCTTTCAGAACAGACACAAATAATTCGTCATTCTTCCTGAGCGTAATAACCTGGTCTTTCTTGTACAGGGAATCATTCAACCTGAACAGGATCTGATCGGGAGTTTCGTGCAGAATCGAAATCTGCTTCCGAATTCCGGGCACCAATTCCCGGGCAATGGCAACCGGTTCATATTGAAAACTCGGTGATTTGATTCAGGGAAATAGCATTTGGAATTTCCACGGGGAAGCTGGTCTGATTCAGGTTCATTCCAATACCAACAACAGCCCAGTCCCAGGTTTGACCCGTAACCACACTTTCTATTAACAAACCTCCTGCCTTTCTGTCACTCCAATAGATATCATTCGGCCATTTAATTTTCCAATTTTTATTTTGAAATCCTTTCGCGAGATCCAGGATGGCCAGTGCAATGGCAGCAGAAAACAGGAATTGTTGGGTAAGTTTCAGGGGGGAAGGCTTAATAACCAGGCTCATCATCAGGTTTTGTCCGGGTTCACTTATCCAGGTCTTACCCCGCTGGCCTTTTCCTGCCCATTGATGGCGGGCTAAATAAACCATCCCGTCTAAAGCCAATCCTTCATGAATGCGGGCCATGGCATAGTTGTTGGTGCTATCCACAGATTCCAGCTCAATCAACTGATTGTCAAATGTTGTCCTGGCCGGGTTCTCCTTACCGTGATCTGGCAAAAGATTACTATTTTTGGGCAATGCGAAAGTAGTATTCCTTTGATAACTGGAAGCAGCGCCTTGCATAATTCATCATTTAAAATATTCTGATTATTGGAACAATTGTCAATGTTGGTTAACCGGAAACCTAATAAATCTGCCCGGTTAGCAAAGAACTCAAAAATCATAAAAGCCATTATCCAGGCAATTCAGGAAAAAAAAGGCGAAAAAATCATATCACTTGATCTCCGGAAAATACCAGAAGCAGTAGCAGATTTTTTTATAGTTTGTGAAGCGGGAAGTACCACCCAAGTCAGAGCCATAGCGGATTTCATTGAAAAAGAAGTGAAGGAAAAATGCAATGAGTCACCTTATATGCATGAGGGCAGGCAGGTGCTACAGTGGGTTATCATCGACTATATAAATGTGGTAGTTCATATAATGCTTCCCGATTCCCGACGTTTCTATAAGCTGGAAGAGATGTGGAGCGATGCCGAAGTTGAAGAACATGAAGGCTGATCATCATAATCTTTATACCGTTTTTCTGAACTTTTTTATTTCCCAAACATTAATTACTAGAAGGAAGACCATCAAATGCCACAGAATAATATAAAACCGAACGACAGGCCAGGATTTTCAAGATTCAGACCTCGAGGTGGAGGAGATGAAAATACACCGAAAAAAGGACCAAAATTCAATATCTATTGGATCTGGGCAGTTATAGCTATCATTTTACTTGGATATAATTTTTTAGGATCCGGCTTTACGCCAGATGCACATCACCTGGATTCGGAATTGGAATTCAGGAACAATATGCTCGATAAGGGAGACGTCTCACGCCTTGTGCTGGTTACCAATAAAAACCTTGTCAGGGTTTATATCAAGAAAGACAGTCTGGACAAATCCTATTATAAAGACCTGCTCGGAAAAAATTATCAGATCGTCAAAGCCGATGGTCCGCAATTCGAATTCCAGGTTACCAAGATTGATGATTTTGAAAAGAGAATGAGCGAGTTCTTCATCAAGAACCCTGCATTGGAGGTTCCGATGTCACCGGTTCAGGAGGGCGACTGGATTCCCGGATTGTTACAAATTGCACTTCCGATCCTGATCATCCTGTTGATTTGGGTGATGCTCATGCGTAAAATGGGTGGCCAGGGTGGTAGTGGCGGCCCGGGTGGAATTTTTAATATCGGAAAATCCAAAGCTACATTATTCGATAAGGGAACACGGGTGAACATTACATTTAACGATGTGGCCGGTCTGGATGAAGCCAAGGTGGAAGTCATGGAAATCGTTGACTTTCTGAAAAACCCCAAAAAATACACCGCCCTCGGAGGTAAAATTCCCAAAGGTGCTCTACTTGTCGGACCGCCGGGTACGGGTAAGACCCTGCTGGCAAAGGCCATGGCAGGAGAGGCTCAGGTTCCATTCTTCTCCATGAGCGGATCCGACTTCGTTGAACTGTTTGTAGGTGTTGGTGCAAGCCGGGTTAGGGATCTTTTCAAACAGGCACGTGAAAAAGCACCATGTATCATATTTATTGATGAAATAGATGCCATTGGACGGGCCAGGGGCAAAAACGCCATGATGAGCAATGATGAACGTGAAAGTACACTGAATCAATTGCTCGTAGAAATGGACGGATTCGGGGGAGACAGCGGTATCATCATTCTGGCAGCCACCAACCGGCCGGATGTGCTGGATACAGCCCTGCTTCGCCCGGGCAGATTTGATCGTCAGATTTCAATTGATAAACCAGACCTGAAAGGAAGAGAAGCTATATTCAAAGTGCATCTCAAGCCGATCAAGATTTCTTCGAGGCTTGATATTTACAAATTAGCCGAACAGACTCCTGGTTTTGCAGGAGCAGATATAGCCAATGTTTGTAATGAAGCCGCGCTGATCGCAGCCCGTAAAGGGAAAGACAGCGTTGAGATGGAAGATTTCCAGGATGCTGTTGACAGGGTTATCGGTGGTTTGGAAAAAAAGAACAAGATCATTTCACCTGAAGAAAAACGCATCATCGCATATCACGAAGCGGGCCATGCCATCTGCGGATGGTATCTGGAACATGCTTATCCTTTACTCAAAGTTACCATCGTGCCTCGTGGTGTAGCTGCCCTGGGATATGCACAGTACACACCGAAGGAACAATATCTTTATAGCACAGATCAGCTTTTTGACCAGATATGCATGACCCTCGGCGGTCGGGCAAGTGAATCACTCACTTTCAAAAAGATTTCTACAGGTGCTCAGAATGACCTTCAACAGGTAACCCGTATTGCCTATTCGATGGTTACAGTCTACGGGATGAACGAAAAAATTGGAAACGTAAGTTTTTATGACCCGGCACAGGAAAATCAGTTTACAAAACCATATTCAGAAGAAACTTCCAGGCTGATCGATGAAGAAGTAAGAAAACTGATCGACAAGGCCTATGAGTTTACAAAGGAATTGCTTACCCAAAAAACCAACCAGTTGCATTTACTGGCAGAAGCCCTGTTGGAAAAAGAAGTTCTTTTCCAAAGTGATGTAGAAGCCCTGATAGGCAAGAGGCCTTATGAGGAAAAAAGAGCCCTGGATGTTTCTGACCATGAATTACTGGAAAATGATGTTCCGGAACTCAAGGTTGCTGAAAACGGAATACCGGCACATTTGATTCCCGTTCCTCCGGTTGGAGACCTTTAGTACAGGTATATGCAAATATCTTCCGCGAAAGAAAATATTCTTAAAAAAATACGACAGGCGTTGATTAACCCAACGCCTGTTCCATTTCCCCAAAGCGAAGGTAATTCCAGTGTGTACACTCCGCCGACGCAGGAAAATGAGATTGAATTTGCAGAAAATTTTAGCCGGATCTCAGGCCGTTTTATTTATTGCGCTGATATTGCCGAACTGACCGTACAGTTGGAGCAATTGATTGCCGCACAGTCCTGGGCACAGGTTTTTTGCAGAGAGGAGCAGCTTCTTTTAATACTGGATAAATCATTGAAGGGAATCCTGATTAAGGAGGATCTGCCGGAAGCAGATGTGTCCATAACAACATGTGAAGCTTTAATAGCCAGGACCGGTAGTATATTGATGAGTTCGGCGCAGGAAAGCGGCAGAACCGTCAGCGTATATGCCCCCGTTCATATTTGCATCGCTTATACCAGTCAGCTGGTATACGATATAAAGGACGGGCTTGAAATGCTATCAGTAAAATATAAAGATCGTATCCCTTCTTTTATTACTTTGGCAACTGGTCCAAGCCGTACGGCCGATATTGAAAAAACACTCGTTGTGGGGGTGCATGGGCCAAAAGACGTTTATGTTTTCCTTGTAGATGCCCAGTGAATTATATTTGCCCATGCAAATTGCAGCGGGTAAAAAGATTTTCTTCATATCAGACTTCCACCTCGGTTCACCTGACCATCAGACCAGCCTGCAAAGGGAGAAATATATTATCCGCTTTCTTGAATCCATCCAGCAGGAAGCTGCCGAGATATTTATAGTCGGCGACATGTTTGATTTCTGGTTCGAATATAAAACCGTCGTTCCCAAGGGCTATGTGCGCCTCCTCGGGAAACTGGCTACTTTAACGGATGCCGGAATACCCATACATTTTTTTGTAGGCAACCACGATATGTGGATGAAAAATTATTTTGAAAAAGAACTGGCTATTCCCGTTTATTACGAACCAAAAACTTTTATACGGAATGGCAAGAGATTTTTGATAGGGCATGGTGACGGGCTCGGTCCGGGAGACGGGGGCTACAAATTCCTCAAAAAAATATTCAGGAATAAATTCAGCCAGGGACTATTTGGTGTGTTGCCACCAGCGATCGGCGTAGGCATTGCGAATTATTTCAGCCGAAAAAGCCGTGTTGCCACGCAACAGGCAGATGAAAAATTTCTGGGTGAGGAAAATGAGTGGCTGATTCAATATTGTAAAAGGAAACTTTCAGAAGAATCCTTTGACTACATGATATTTGGCCATCGGCATCTGCCGATTGATTTTTCTTTTCCAAACGGCACCCGGTATATTAATCTGGGAGACTGGATCAATTATTTCAGCTATGCGTCCTTTGATGGGGAACAACTTATATTACAGAGTTATGATCCCGCACTCGACCATTTGATCATTAGAAAGTGAAAAAAATCATACTCTATATTGTTTTCGGCCTTTCCATGAAATGTATGTCTGCGCAAAATGTGGACAGCCTCCCGCAGATGTCTCGTTTTATCGCCGGAACCTATGCTGATTTCCAGGTGGATAACCTGGGAAATATTTTCGTTCTGACGCCGGATAACCAATTGAAAAAATATAGCGGATCGGGTGATTCACTCGGCGTTTACAATGATGTTAAGCGATATGGAAAAGTTGCCTATATCGACGTAAGCAATCCACTGAAAATACTTCTCTTTTATCAGGAATTTGGTACCATCGTTACATTGGACCGCTTTCTGAATAATGTCAGCAGCCTGGATCTGCGTCAGTTGGGTTTTTATCAGGTTACCTGTATTGGCCTTGCCTACGATAACAATATATGGGTGTATGATGCACTCGCCGGGCAATTGAATAAGATTTCAAATGACGGAACAGTGATCAGTCATACCAATGATATTCGTCAGTACATGGATTCAGTACCCAATCCGATACTGGTTACAGACCAGGGTGGGCTGGTGTATTTATTTGATCCGCTGAGAGGAGCTTTTATTTTTGATCATTACGGAGGATATTCAAAATCTATCCCTTTAAAAAACTGGCGTCATTTCTCTGTGATAAATAAAACGATGCTGGGTTGGAACGGTCGGGAATTCCTGAAATTTGAGGACAAGATGTTTTCTGAAGAAAAAAAGCAAATCCCGGCTTATTATTTGCCAGCGCTTAAGATTCTCATTATGCCGGATTTTAACTATGTGTTAAAAGCAGATGGCATTCATGTTTATAAGAACTGATTTTTTATGAATGGATTCTGGGATCAGATGATATTTGACAACCCGCTGAAGAATTACGTATTCGTATTGATTGCCATCGTGCTTGGCTTTCTGTTCAAACGTATTTTTTCAAAGTTTGTGGCAGGTCAGTTATTCCGTGGAGCTGCCGCCCTGGATAAGGGCATCGACAAGACATCTTTTGTCAAGTTGCTCCTGGAGCCGCTGGAAATTTTTCTGATCGCATTTATTACGATTGTAGCGATTGATAAGCTGCGATTCCCTTCCGCTTTGGAATTTGAAGTGTTTGAAGTTCCTTTTAAAACCATTGTTCATGGACTCGCCAAAACAATTCTTATTGTCGTTTTTATTTGGCTTCTCTTACGATTGATTGATTTTATCAGTCTTTTGCTAAAGGAAAAAGCCAGAGTGGCTGGCGGGATCAAAGACCATCAGATCGTTGTTTTTTTCAGGGATTTCCTGAAAGTAATCATTGGCATTGTTGGTTTACTGATGGTACTGGGAATGGGATTTGGATTTGAAGTGAGTAAATTATGGACCGGCCTGGGTTTGGCTGGTGCCGCATTGGCACTGTCCCTGAAAGAGAGCATCGAAAATCTGATCGCATCATTTATTATTTTCTTCGATAAGCCATTTATGGCCGGGGATAATGTAAAAGTGAATAATATTTCAGGGACCGTTGAAAGAATTGGTTTACGCAGCACCCGTATTCGTACGGATTTGAAAACCTATGTTACTGTACCAAATAAACAGATGGTCGATAGTATCGTGGATAATCAAACGCTGCGTACTTACAGAAAGGCCGAAATCAGGTTGCAATTTGAGTCATCCACCCCTGCCGATACGATCTGTTCCTTTGTCGGGGACTGCCGGAAAATGCTGGAGGATAAAGATTATATCAGTGATGCTACCGTATTTCTGAACGATATTTCAGGTACCGCTTTCCAGGTGAATATCGATTATTTCACCACACCCATTCCGTTAAAAGAATTCAACGAAATCAAACAAAATTTACATATTGAAATTTTGAGCCTGATTGAGAGCCGGAAGATTGTGATTGCGGGATCAGGTATGACGGTCAAACTTGAAAAATTATCCTAAACTGGCTTTCATCTCCAGCAGAAAACGTTTCAATTCCTCGAGTTTCTTGATGGTCTCGAATTTTTCCTCCGCTTTGGAATTTTTCTTCAGGAAATCTTTAGCGCCTTCAATAGTGTATTTCCGCTGGCGCAGCAGGTGATAGATCAGATGAAGATTTTTTATATCGACAGGACGGAAATATCGATCACCTTTCTTATTCTTTTTTGGTTGCAGTATACTAAATTCGGCTTCCCAGAAGCGGAGCAGGGACTGGTTTACCCGGAACATGTCAGCCACTTCCCCCATGGAATAATAGTGCTTTTGAAAAAGGACTTCATCTTCAGGGATCTGGATCAGGTCGGCTTCTTCAGAGATCTGCCGGATTGATTTTCTGCCTCTTCCAGACTTGATTTTTAAAACAGGGTCCGTAATCTGAACTTCTTCATCTACGCTCGCAACGATTAATTCAGTATCCGGTTCTGCAGGCTCTTCGGTAACCGGAGTGTTTTCTGCCGTCTTCAATTTTTTTAGACGCAGACCCACATTGACGGGCTGGTCTTCCTTCAACAGGGGAGCATCCTCCGGCTGGGGTGATTCATCAACAAACTTCATGGAAATCTGGGAGAGCGGTGTCATGCTGATTCAAAAATAACAAAAACTATTCCGAAACGACTTAAAGTTTATTGAAAAAACTTAATCGAAGCTCTGATTGCTGGATGATGCCAGTTTTAAAAGGCGGTCATACTGTTCCGGGGTAATGTCATTATAGAAATAAAATACAGGATCCACGGGTTCACCATTGCGGTGCACTTCATAATGGCAATGAGGGCCGGTACTCTTACCGGTACTGCCCACCCAGCCTATTATTTCTCCTCTTTTTACTTTTTCCCCGGGATGAACCTTTATTTTGAACATATGACCAAAAAGCGTTGCGTATCCATATCCATTATGAATGACCACATGATTTCCATATCCGTTACCGGTATTACCGGCTGTTTCAACAGTGCCATTGGCTGTCGCATAAATAGGCGTTCCCATCGGGGCAGCAAAATCCAGCCCCGCATGGAATTTGGTTGTTTTATAAACAGGGTCAACGCGATACCCAAAACCTGAGGCGATTCTTTTCAGATCTTTATTGCTCACAGGCTGAATCGCGGGCGTACAGGCCAGTAATTGTTCTTTATTCTTTATAAAACCATTGATTTCATCATAGGATTTAGTCTGTGCACGAATCCTTGCACTGAGACCGGTCAGCGAATTGGAAATAGATACAGCCAGGTTTTCCTGGTCCATTCCCTGAACCAATTGAAACTCCTGTTCCTTGGCGATGTTTTTTGCCCTGGCACTATCGGGAATCGGATTAGCCTCAAAAATGGCCCGGTATACTTCATTGTCCCTTTTTTCGAGCCCGACAATTTGATCCTGCATTTTTTTCAGCTGTCCGTTCAGTATATAATAATTGTCCTTCAATGCTTCGTTGGTCTGCATCAGTCTTTTTTCATTTGCAGAAGGGAAATAACGATAAGCGAGGGAGACAAGAATCAGGGCAGTGACAATGGAGGCAGATAAAAAACCAAGTATCCGAAGCAGGGTTACGCGTAAAGGCGTTTCCAGTTTTTCGTACCGGAGGGTATTGGTGTTATAGTAATATTTAATCTTTTTCATTCAGTCGGATGGTGCCGGCACGCCGTTTACGAGGCGGACGCTGTACCTTTGCAGCGCCTGATTAATAACGCAAGTGTACTAATTATTATGCTTTTATAAGGCTTGATTCAAAGATAGTCAGTTAAATATGATGGGAAGCGCTGAGATAAGGGAGAAATTTCTGGATTTTTTCAAATCCAAATCACATGTCATTGTTCCGTCGGCACCGATTGTGACCAAGAATGACCCTTCCCTGCTTTTTACCAATGCAGGGATGAACCAGTTCAAAGACTATTTTCTTGGAAATAAAATGGCACCCCATGTGCGGGTGGCGGATACCCAGAAATGTTTAAGGGTTAGCGGCAAACACAACGACCTGGAAGAAGTAGGCGTGGATACCTACCACCATACGATGTTTGAAATGCTGGGAAACTGGAGTTTTGGTGATTATTTCAAAAAAGAAGCCATCAGCTGGAGCTGGGAATTGCTGACTAAAGTTTACCAGATTCCGGCAGACCGTTTATATATTACCATTTTCGGAGGAGATCAGATTGAAAAGCTGGGTTCCGATGAAGAATCGAAAACGGAATGGTTAAACTGGGTGACTGAGGACCGGATCATCAACGGAAGTAAAAAGGATAATTTCTGGGAAATGGGCGACACGGGCCCCTGTGGTCCCTGTACGGAAATTCACGTCGATTGTCGACCGGATGACGAGAGGAAATCCAGTGAAGGTAAGTTGCTGGTAAACAGGGATCATCCACAGGTGATCGAAATTTGGAATATCGTATTCATACAATTCAACAGAATAAAATCCGGGGCGTTGGAAATGTTACCCTCCCGGCATGTGGACACGGGTATGGGACTCGAAAGGCTGGTACGTGTGCTTCAGGACAAACAAAGCAATTACGATACGGATATTTTCAGCGGAACGATCTCCCTGATTGCCAAAATAACCGGTAAAGCCTATACGGCCTCCGATACGGAGAAAAAGGATATTGCATTTCGGGTTTTGGCAGATCACATCCGCGCCATTTGTTTTACGATTGCAGATGGACAGCTTCCGGCAAATACCGGAGCAGGATATGTAATCAGAAGGATACTACGCAGGGCGGTACGTTATTATTATTCATACCTGGATCAGAAAGAACCTTTATTATTTCAGCTCGTAACTCACCTGGCTGTTCAATTTGAAAAAGTGTTTCCCGAATTACAGCAACAGCAGTCGTTTATAGAAAGAGTTGTGCGGGAAGAAGAGGAAGCATTCCTGCGGACACTGGACAAAGGAATAAAGATTTTTAATGAATATATCGCCAGGGGAACCGGAGAAATATCATCCGATTTCCAAAAAGAAAAACGCATCTCCGGTGCTTTCGCTTTTAAATTGAATGACACGTATGGCTTTCCGATAGACCTGACTTCACTGATGGCAAGAGAGATAGGTTGGTCGGTTGATGAAAAAGATTTTGATATTGAACTCCAAAAGCAGAAAGACAGGTCACGCGCAGCAGGTCAGCTGGATACCGGCGACTGGGTACCGGTGCATGAAAATGGAAAAATCATTTTTTCAGGATATACAGAACTGAACAGCGATACAGAAATCAACCGATGGAGAAAGGCAAATATTAAGGGCAGGGATATATATCAACTCGTACTCGGAAAAACACCTTTTTATGCCGAAAGTGGCGGACAGGTTGGTGATACCGGTGTTCTTACAATTTCGGGTGAAAAAATAGATGTGCTGGATACAAAAAAAGAGAATGATCTCATTATTCATTTTACAGAGAAATTACCCGCAGACCAGCGGGCAAAGGTATTAGCGAGTGTTGACAGGGAGAAAAGAAAAAATATAGCCGTTCATCATACAGCCACACATCTCCTGCACGCTGCTTTGAGAAAAGTTTTGGGCAAGCATGTTGCACAGAAGGGCTCACTGGTAAATGCGGAACATCTTCGTTTTGATTTTTCCCATTTCGCCAAACTCAGTGACAGCGAAATTTCCGAAATCGAAAAACTGGTCAATGAAAAAATCAGGGAAAATATTCCGGTAGTGATTCGGGAAATGCCGAGGGAGGAAGCATTAAAAATAGGTGCTATGGCTCTTTTTGGTGAAAAGTATGGAGACATGGTTCGCGTCGTAACCATTGATCCCGCCTATTCAGTAGAATTGTGCGGAGGAACACATGTGGCTGCCAGCGGGGAACTTGGATTCTTCAAGATCAAATCGGAATCAGCAGTAGCTGCGGGTGTGAGAAGAATAGAAGCTGTCGCGGGACTGGCTGCTGAAAATTTTGTTGATCATGAACTGAATATTTTATCCTCCGTTCGGGCGCATTTTAAAAATCCGAAAGATCTGTTGAAATCCATGCAGGATTTGCAATCGGAGACCGGCAGCATGAGAAGGAAACTCGAGTCGATGGAAATGAAACAGGCTGCTCATTTGAAAACGGAATTGCTGGGAAAAATAATTTCTGTTGGTAAGTATTCTTACTTAGGGGAAATATGTGATGGTATTGGCCCCGAAACCCTTCGAAAATTAGCAGGCGAGCTGAGGACTGAATCACCCACTCTTTTATTGGTGCTGGCAGTTATTACAGAGGGAAAACCTTTTGTCGTAATTGGTGTCGGAGACGGTCTGGCCAGCGAAAAAAATCTGGATGCCTCCAAACTCATCCGGGAACTGGTTGCACCCAAAATCAAAGGTGGGGGCGGCGGACAAAAAACACTGGCTTCTGCCGGTGGTCAGGATGCAGGGGATTTAGAATCCATCCTGACTTCACTGAAAGGCTTATTATAAGCCCTATTCTTCCATTATGCCAGTTCTGTCGTTTAAATGAGCTTTCAATTCCTGACAGCGACCGGTCTAAACGTTCTGTTAAACCTCCGTAAAATCAATTCTCCGAATATTTTCGTATTTCAGAATAATTCCTATATTTGAAATACGAAACTTGACGTAGTTATAAATAAAAATTTACCACTGATGAAAAAATTTCTTTACCAGGCGGCACCGATCGGTGTTTTGTGTATGGCCGTCGCCCTGTATACAGAAGCCCAGCCTGCTCCACCTCCCGTAGCTCCTGCGCCTAAAACAGCAACGATTGATAACGGAGATCAATCGGAGATAATCATTCGACAAAAGGGAGATAAGGATACAAAAATCACCCTGGAAATAAAAAACGGGGAATATTTTATCAATGGAAAACCGTTGGAAAAATTCGATGATCAAAATGTTATTGTTGAAAAAAGGGAAACAACCGGTGATCACGATGTTATATATTCTCCGTCACCCTTCCGGGTAAATCCATGGGATGACGACAGGATGGAAAGAGATCGGGCAAATAGAGATGAAATGGCAAGGAGAGTGCAGAAATCAATACAGATCAGGATGAATTCAGCTTTCCTGGGGGTTTCGTCCCGTAAGGCTGAAAAGGGAGGTGCCACTGTTTTGGAAGTAACTGCGGGCAGTCCGGCCGAAAAAGCGGGCATCCGGAAGGGTGATGTTATAACAAAAGTCAATGAGAGCAAAATTGAGAGCCCGGAAAGTCTTTTCGAAACCATTCATAATTTTAAACCCGGAGATAAAGTAAAAATTGTCTTTACAAGAAATGGTAAAGAACAATCGGTAATGGCGACACTTGAAAAGTCTGAGTTTAAACAAAAGGATTTCAATTATAACTATAATTTCAAAATGCCGCCGATGCCGGAATTGTACGGAATGGATATGGACTCCTGGGGACATAAACAACCGAAACTGGGCATTAAAGCACAGGATGCGGAAGACGGGAAAGGGGTGAATGTGCTGGAAGTAGAAGACAGCTCCGCTGCATTTAAATCCGGTTTAAAAAAGGGTGATATTATCGTTCAGTTTGATGGTAACGATGTAAACAGCACGAATGAATTGGTTGATCAAATGCAAGAGGCCCGTCACAAACCCCTTATAAAAGTCAAAATCCTGCGTGCTGGTGTAACTCAGGATATTGACATTAAAATACCCCGTAAATTGAAAACAGCTGAACTCTAGACAGATCAAATGATTTCATAAGAAATTCCTGCGATTTTTTACCTTCGTGCACTGGATTCAACTGGTTCACGCCAAGCGCAAAGAACCGGCTAAAAGCTGGCCATTCTTTGCGCTTTTGTTTGTTTTCCGGGTGCTTAATTTTTGATATGACTGCAGAAGTATACGAAACAGTAATCGGTTTGGAAGTACATGCACAGTTACTGACCAAAACAAAACTGTTCAGTGCAGATGAAACCGGCTTTGGGGCGGAACCGAATACGCAAATCAGTCCGGTTACACTTGGTTATCCGGGTACATTACCCGTTCTTAATGAGGAAGCGGTTCGCATGGCTATAAAAATGGGTCTTGCCTGCCATTCAGAAATTGAGACCAGGAATTACTTTGCACGGAAAAATTATTTCTATCCTGACCTGCCGAAGGGATACCAGATATCCCAGCATACTACCCCGATTTGTAAAGGAGGTTATGTGAACATCAGTATGCCCGATGGAGAAAAACAAATACAGCTGAATCGTATACATCTGGAAGAAGACGCCGGAAAGAGTATCCACGATATGGATGATGATTTTACCTGCCTGGACTTCAACCGGGCCGGTGTTCCACTGATTGAAATTGTAACAGAGCCCTGTTTAAGTAGTCCGGAAGAAGCAGTCGCCTTTCTGACAAATCTCAGACGTATTCTGCGTTACCTTGCTGTTTGTGATGGAAATATGGAAGAGGGAAGCATGCGTTGCGATGCAAATGTTTCCATCCGGAAAAAGGGAGATAGCGTTCTTGGTACCAAAGTGGAAATTAAAAACCTGAATTCGATCCGCAACGTAAAACGAGCCATAGAATTTGAAGTAAACCGGATGACAGAACTGGCAGATAAAAATGAAATCATCGTTCAGCAAACGCGAAGCTTCGACGCTGTAAATGGAACAACCTTTTCCCTGCGTTCAAAAGAAGAGGCAAATGATTACCGCTATTTTCCCGATCCGGATCTTCCTCCATTTGATGTAACGCCTGTATTGATACATGATATTCAGACCTCAATACCTGCATTGCCGGAGGAACTCATCGGAAGATACATGGAGAAGTATAAATTAAGCAGATATGATGCAGAAGTGATAACGGATGATAAGGAAACGGCCGATTATTTTGAATCCCTGATTTCATTAACAGATTCTTATAAAGCCGCAGCCAACTGGCTTCTGGGTCCGGTAAAATCTTTTCTCAATGAAAATAATATCTCTATTTCCTCTTTTCCGCTGGAACCTGCCGGTATGGCTTCTCTCATCGCATTGGTGGAAGACGGGCATGTACATTTTTCAACCGCATCTTCCAGAATTTTCCCGGAAATGGTTGCCGGAATTGCCAGAGATCCTATGGAGATTGCAACCCGTCTCAACCTGATACAGACAGGCGATGAAGCGCAGATTCTGGAATGGGTAAAGCAGGCAATGGATAAAATGCCTGATAAAGTTTTAGAATATAAAAAGGGTAAAAAGGGCCTGCTTGGCCTGTTTGTAGGGGAAGTAAAAAAGATTTCAAAGGGGCAGGCGGATCCTCAGTTAACGAATCAACTACTTATCCAAAAACTGGAAAAATAAAAATTAATAAAAGAAATGAAAAAAATACTCATTCCTATATTGGCCGGCATTTTTATTTTTTCTTCCTGCAAAAACACAGACAAGAGCCGGTTCCAGATAAAACTCGCTTACACGAACAGCGATAAAATGATAACACCGCAGAATGCCGGTAAATCGGATGGATGGGTATTCCTGGAAGAAATTGTATATGGTAAATCACAACCGCCATTGATCATCGATTCGCAAAAAATATCCGGTGCTTCCGGTAACTTAACTTTTCGTGGAAAGAGCCAGACACAGGCAATTTTTGAACTGGTATTCGGTGATAATGTTTTGGCTATTCCACTGATCAACGATGTTTCGGAAATTCAAATAGACGCGGATCTTTCTAAAACAAAGGATTTTTATACAGTGACCGGTTCTCCGGCCAGCAAACAACTACAGGATTTACTCGCCCGGGTGAGCAATTTGAATAATGAAATTCAGTCATCTTTTGCTCAACTCGACAGCCTGAAGAAAATCAATGCACCGGACAGTATACTGGTGGCTGCCAATAATAAAAAGAATGTGTCCGTTGACCAGTTGAATGATTATCTGAAACAATTTATTCAAACCACGCCGAATGCGACGCTGGGCGTATTGGCGCTTGGATGGGCTTCCAGGAGTTTCCAGCCGGATCAGATGCAAACTTCTTTAAAAGACCTGAAAGCCCGTTTTCCCGGAAATGCCTTCCTGGCAGAAATGGAAAAGAATAGTCAACAGCCGCCTGATCAGCAGTCGTCTGGTGGTGAATCCTGGGTTGGCAAAACGGTTCCTGAGCTGGTCATGCCCGATCCGAGCGGGAAAGAAGTATCTATTTCTTCGTTCAGAGGTAAATTCCTGCTTATAGACTTTTGGGCGAGCTGGTGCGGTCCCTGCAGGATGGAAAATCCAAATGTGGTAAAAGCGTATAATGAATTCAAAGAGAAGAATTTTACCATTCTTGGTGTGTCACTCGATAAGGATAAGAGTTCATGGAAAAAAGCCATCATGCAGGATCATTTGAGCTGGACACATATGAGTGACCTGAAATACTGGAACAGCCAGGCAGTTGAAACATTCGGATTTCAGGGAATTCCTTTTAATGTACTCGTGGATCCATCCGGCAAAGTGATTGCTGAATCGCTGCGCGGGGAGGATCTGGATACCAAACTGAGACAGGTTCTATTAATTAGAAATACTTTTCTCAAGTTCCGCATTCGCCACCTTTTTCCTGGGGCTAATGGAAATTAGTAAGGCAGGAAGAAAAATCAGATTTGTCATTGTTGCCATTACGAGCGTAAGCGAAGTAAGCCAGCCAAGTGCCTGTGTTCCGCCGAAATCCGCTGAAACAAAAAATGACAAATCCGGCGATCAGCACCAGCGAAGTATAAACGATACTGATTCCGGTAGAATGAATCGTTTGAATGACACAGCTTTGAACAGTGCCATTGACGGTGCTGTCCTGTTTATAATTTACCAGGAACCGGATGGTTATATCAATCGCGATTCCCAATGCGATACTGAAAACGAGAACGGTGGAAGGTTTTAATGGAACGCCTACCCATCCCATGACACCTGCAGTGATTACGAGGGGAATCAGATTGGGCAATAAGGAACAAATCAGGATACGTATACTTTTAAAGAGATATAACATACATGCGGCAATCAATAGAAAGGCCCAGATAATACTTTGTTTCAGTCCTGCAATAATAAAGGCACTCCCTTCAAGAAAAGTGACCGTTGTACCGGTGAATTCGATTTTATAATGTGCCGTGTCAAATAATTCGTCCGCTCTGTTTTTTACCTGACCCAGAATTTGAGGCAGGCGAATACTTCCAATGTCCGCCATGTTCACGCTGATCCGAAGAATTTGTTTATTACTGTCAACAAAACTATTCGCCAGTTTCATGACCCCACTGGGTTTCGCGCTGCTGTCTGTTTTCATACTCAAATAAGGGGCAAGAAAAGGAAGATCAAATTCATTTGGCAGTCCGTAATTCAGGCTGTCGTTGTGATAGTATGCCTGACGCAGGAATTTCAAACCTTCAACGATTGACAGAGGCCTGGCCATTACTGTACTGGAATCTATAAAGGCAGACAACTTATCAATTTTGGTAAAGTTTGCCAGCATATTCGCACGGATCCCGTTTTTTCTTTTCGTATCGATCAGTATTTCCAATGGCATCACGCCTTTGAAATTATTTTCAAAAAACTTCAGATCGGCATATACAGGGTCCGTTTTTGGAAGGTCATCCAGAATATACGCCTCAGAACGAAGGCGTGTGATTCCAACGATCGAAACCGCCAGGATCAGCAATGTTGAAATGAATATGGTTTTTTTATGATGAAGTGTCCAGTTTTCCAGCCAGTCAAGCAGTGTCATCAGCCACCGATTCGAAAGATATTTCATATGCCTGGCTTTCGGATCCGGTAAATAGCTGAGAGACGCGGGGATCAGGATGATAGAAATAATAAAAAGTAACATGATGTTGATGCCGGCAACAACACCAAATTCCTTTAAAATGGCACTTTTTGTTAACGCAAAAACGCCGAATCCTATAGCAGCAGCGATATTACAAAACAGGGTTACTATGCCCATCTTACTGATCATCTCATACAATGCTTTCCTTTTCTCCCCTGTTTCCCTGAATGAACTATGGTATTTATTTAAAAAATAAATGCAATTCGGAATACCAATTACGACAATCAAAGGTGGTATCAATGCATTGAGCAGGGTGATTTTGTATCCAAATAAATGCATGGTAGCCAGACTGAATACGACACCGATAATCACAACAAGCAGCGACAAAATCATATTGCTGAGACTCCGGAAAAAAACCAGGAGTATCAATGCAGATAGTAATACAGATCCCAATAAAAACCACTTCATTTCAGTGGCGACTTTGGTAGCCATATTTGTGCGTATTAACGGTAGTCCGCTAAAACGCATCTGCAATTTATTCCTGGTACCAAATGCGTTAGACTGGTTTACGATGGCTCCGATCAGTGAAATTCTTGCTGCAGAATTCAGGATCTGCTTATTGACACTTAGCGCCATCAGGTATGTGTGGGTATTCGGATTATATAAAAGTCCGCGATAAAATAAAAGAGTCTCGAAGGTTATTCTGGCGCTGTCAAGTGATGCCTGACTTTCATAGGTTCCGGGAAATATGGGATTTGGTATCAGTTTCTCTGTGACTGTATCTTTTTTCAGAATGATGGCTTCAGGGATACTTAATACCTGTTCCACACCTTTTATTTGCTTAAGGTCTCTGCTGAGGTGCAGATAATCATTAAAAATATCCTTTTTATAAAGGTCTTCTGTTTGAACACCAATCACAAGTAGATTGCCATCATCTCCAAATGTTTTCAGAAATTGTTGATAGGCCTGGTATTTTGGATTATCTGTGGGAATAGCGCGGGTGTATTCGTAGCTCAATTCAACTTTTGACGCTTCGAAAGCAGCGTACACAAAAACGGCCGTTAATAGCAAGAGAAGCCCAAAACGGTATTTTAAAACAAAAGCCGCAATTCGTCCCCACATAGAGAAATGATTTAAGTGAAACTGTCCTTCGCCCGGCAAAGAAACTTATTTTAACCGAATTTCGCTGGAATCCATTTGGTTATGGTCCATAAAACAAAAGGTATTGTGCTGCGTACCGTGAAGTACGGCGAAACCAGTTTAATTGTAACAATTCTTACCGAATTATTCGGTCTGCAATCATATCTGGTAAACGGTGTCAGAACAAGCAAGGGGAAAGGCGGGTCAAAAGCCGGCATGTTTCAACCGGCAGCCATGCTGGATCTGGTGATTTATCACCAGGAATCAAAAAATCTGAACCGGCTCAAAGAATACAGCTGGAGTTTTTTGTACAGAAACATTTTATCAGACGTCATTTCTAATTCGATCGCTTTGTTCATGATTGAATTGCTGCAAAAATGCCTGAAACAACCGGAATCCAATCCGGAACTTTATTATTTTATGGAAGATGCACTAACGAGTCTTGATCAGGGAGAACGAAATGTACAGGCAAACTTCCCGCTTTTTTTTGCTCTTCACCTGGCGGGTTTTTTCGGTTTACGTATTGATGATAATTATTCGGAGAAGAGAAATTACCTGGATTTAAAAGAAGGATATTTTACCGGGGAAAAGCCCTTACATCCACACTATCTTGATCCCGCGCTGAGTGAAGTAACGGCCCACTTATTAAAAATAAAACAACCTGCTGAACTTGCCGACCTGCCGCTCAATAAGGACAAAAGAAGATTATTGCTGGAAGCCTACGAAGATTTTTATTCAATGCATCTCCAGGGATTCACCGCACTGAAAACCCTACCGGTTTGAGAACCCTTCTTGAAGTATAAGAGTGTAGGAGTATAAGAGTATAGGAGTGGAGTATGAAAGTCTGATACTTAACTCTTATACTCTTATACTCCTACACTCTTATACTATTCTCCTGCTGGTACTTGCAGTGCCAATCTCCCCGCCGGTCAGATTTTCGATCAATACAACACCGGGATTTTTTCCTTTTGTAAAATCTCCAAGTCTGGAGTCGAAAGACAGCGCCCGCGCCCCGTTGGAAGTAGCCCAAACAAGCATCTCGGCGGATGATATATCCGGAAATACTTTCTTTATAGCTTTCATTTCTTCCAGAATGCTCAGTTGATGATTACTGGCAAGGCTATCCGTACCCAGAACGATACGTTGTGTGTGTTTCAGGAAAAGAGGAATGTCAGGCAGTCTGTTTTCGATGTACAGATTCGCGTTAGGACATAAACACAGAAACAAACTATTACTAAATTGGCAGGCTTCAATAAGATCCGCTTCATTCATATAAGTGTTGTGCACAAGTAAGATCCGGCCGGCATCTGTTAAACGGGAAAGGTAATAAGGAAGGCTCCTGCTGCCAACTGCTTTAAAATGACTGTTATTCATCTTCATTTCAGTATACAGACGGTTGAGATCACCACTTCCGGTTGAGAAAAATTCGTTTTCAGCCAATGACTCCTGGTTGTGTATAGTAATCGTTTTTCCCCTGAATCCTGTCTTCATCAAATTCCATAACTCAACTGAAACGGAATATGGCGCATGTGGTACAAGTGAAAGATGATTTTCATCCATTCCGAAGGAAATAAATTCGTTGGCCAGTTTTTTTCCCGCTTCATATCGTGCCATGGCCACTTCAGGAGACCAGCCTAAAAGCTCAATAAAATGGTAGTAGTCAAGGTGTTTTGCCTTTTTGACGAATTCAGTATCTGCAGTATTGGAAATATCCCCCACAGCTACTATTCCGGCGTCCAGCATTTCTTTTTCGGCGTTGAAAATAGACTCTTGCCTGGAGGCGGAGGACTGGAATCTTTTATTCATTACCGAGAGTACAAAATTGATCAGTCCTTGCTTTTCAGGTATCAGCCCCTTCAAATGACTGAGTTCGAGATGACAATGGCAGTTAATAAACCCCGGAACAATCATACCTGTATATTCTTCCACACCGTCACCAGCCCGATATTCATCTACAATGTCTTCAATATTCCCATCCTGACCACAAATCAAAACAGAGTCAGGCGAACGCATTTGATATCCGTCAAACAAATAATCCGCTTTCAATTTCCGATAACTCATGGTTCAGTTAACTTTGCGGCAATATAAATTTTTCGCTGGTTATGATAGACAAACTGGATGCTATTCGGGCAAGATTCGATGAATTGGGCGTTGCGCTTACCAACCCGGCCATTGTAAATGACAATAAGAAATTCAGTTCTACAAGCAAAGAGTACCGAAGCCTGGAAAAAATAGTAAAATCTTATGATCAATATATCAATGTACTGGATGACCTGGCTTTCAACCGGGAGGCACTAAATGGAGATGATGAGGAATTGAGGGAACTGGCCAAGATGGAAACTTCGGCGCTCGAGGAGAAAAAGCTTGTTTTGGAGGCCGGGATCAGGCAAATGTTGATTCCCAAAGACCCACAAGATGAAAAAAATGCGATTATTGAAATCAGGGCGGGTACCGGCGGCGACGAAGCCAGTCTTTTCGCAGGAGATCTGCTTCGCATGTATATGAAATACTGTGAAAAAAGAGGATTTCGCACATTTTTACTTAGCGAAAGCGAAGGCACAGTGGGTGGCTATAAAGAGGTTCAGCTGGAGGTAACGGGAGAAGACGTTTATGGTACGCTTAAATTTGAAAGTGGGGTTCACCGCGTTCAAAGGGTGCCGGATACTGAACAAAGTGGCCGGGTTCATACGAGTGCTGCAACGGTTGCGGTTATGCCTGAGGCTGAAGAAGTAGATTTTGAATTGAATCCTGCAGATGTAAAAATGGAAACAGCCAGGAGTGGCGGTGCGGGCGGACAGAATGTTAACAAGGTGGAAACCAAGGTAATGCTGACTCATCTGCCAACCGGAACTGTGGTAATTTGTCAAACCGAAAGATCACAACTGGGTAACCGGGAGAAGGCTATGCAGATGCTGAGAACCAGACTTTATGAAGAACAGGTTAGAAAACAGGAGGAAGAGATTTCAAGGCACCGAAAGAGTCTTGTGAGCACAGGTGACCGGAGCGCGAAGATCCGGACCTACAATTTTCCACAGGGAAGGGTTACAGATCACCGAATCGGGTTAACAGTCTACAATCTGCCGGATGTTTTGAACGGCAATATCAGTGAATTTATTGATGCCCTTCAGTTTGCGGAAAATGCCGAAAAAATTGCAAAACCTGCTTAAGCTGTTGCAATTTCTCTACAATGTTAAATTGACCCAAAATGATAATTGGAGGTAAATGGAATTAAGTAGTAAATTCATAATAGTATTTTCTTAACAATCACCCAGTAAACCAATTTACAATTTCGACGTTACATATATAGTAGAAGAAATTAAAGTATTCAATTAACAATCAGATAGCAACTCAGAAAATGACAATCTTAAAAAATTGTTATTAAGAATAATCCCGGAAATTTTAATTCGCTTCTCCCAGTACCTTTACAAAAGTTCTTTAGTTGAGAGAGATGGTGTGAAAAGAATTGGCATTTGAATTGCCGGTTATTTATAAATGGTCTTTTCTATTGACTTCACAAAAGCAGTCAATTTTCTCATAAGCAGTTAGTTTTGGTTACGGCCCCTGTTTCCACAGGGGCTTACTTTTTTAAGCTATGGGTAATTTCTTCTGATGAATTCAGGAAGTCCTGAACCATTTAACTGTCAACAATACAAATATAAATCCCAATACAGCGCCGATCGAATCTGCCATAATATCAAAAATGTCGTAATCGCGGTTCGGTATTAAATATTTCTGCATTAATTCCGTAGCGACGCCGTACAGACAGGCAATAATGAGAATCAAGACAAATCGGCTATTAGAGTGATTATTTTTTTCTTTCCTCGTGGCATAATAAATAGACCATAAAAAAACGAAACTGCCGAACAATGTGGCGTGGATTAGTTTATCGAAGTTTGGAATAAATGTTTTTTCTTCTTTCGGTAACATGTTCCCGGGAATAGCCATTAAAATAAAAATAAAGACAGTCCAGAGTCGCGCAGGTGTATGTTTCGAAAGAAGTTTTTGGAGACGTTGACGCATATAAATTGCTGCGAAGATAAGATCCTAACCTGTAACCTTTCCCATTACATACATGGCATCCATATCAGGTGTGCTGCTGCCACCTTTTTTTTCCAGTGTTATAGCGAATGCTTCAGCTTTCGGAATGGTCTTTAGTTTTACCAATGAAATACCTTCTGTCATATCGAAAACACCTGCGTCAACTGGTTTCCCATCAACAATCGCCCAAAGTTGATATTGTTTATCAGGCAAAGGATTGGGAAGTTTGTTTATTAGCAGATACACATCCCTGGATTGTGTATCCCAATAAACCGTAGCCATACTCGCTGGTGCCGGACTCTTCGGAACTCCCGGCATTTTTACAACAGTCATGAGCGGGTTTTGCATCAGGCTGACCGCACTTTCATAACGAAGTATTTTGGTCTGCAAAACCTTGTTATTATTTGCGACCTGTGTTTGGGCCGCAATCAGTTCTTCATTTTTGGCAATCGTTTTTTTATATTGACTCAGCAGGTAAAAATTAAGCAACACACTTCCTGCAAGCAATATGAGAGAAGCAGCAGCCACATATCTGGCGAAACCAATTCGTGGTACCAGAGATGGTTTCGCCAATGGTGAGTGGGTGACAGGCGATTTTTCTCTTCCGATTTCCGAAAAAATGCGGGACTTCATTTCGCGTGGAGGTTCCAGTTTTTGCTCCTGAAGTCCTTTTTCCAGTTGAATTTCAAAAGCATTACGTGCTGCCAGTACTTCATGATGAGCGGCGCACATGCGTTCAAACTCGGCACTTTCTTCAGGAGAAGAAAGACCCAGCACATAGCTTTCGACAATTCCGCTTAATATGTAGTCGTGTATGTTCACTTATTTTAAAAATTCTCTTAATTGTAATAATGCAGTTCGAATACGGGTTTTTACCGTTCCCAGTGGAATATCTTCAAGCTGCGCGATTTCATCGTGTGTAAAGCCTTTAAAATAGGCAAGTTCTATCAAAACACGTTGCTCGGGTCGAAGTTTTCCCAGGAATTTGCTGAGGCCGATACTATCAATATTCGTTTGGTTCACCTGGTTCAATCCATATACGTTATCGGTAATCTCCTGGTTTTTCTGACTGTTCTGATAGTTTTTCGACCTGAGCATGTCGATCGAAGCATTTCTGCTGATATTCAGCATCCAGGTAAATAGCCTTCCCTTTGTGGGATCATAAGATTCTATTTTGCGCCATATACTTATAAAAACTTCCTGTAAAATATCGTTGGCTGTCTCTGTCGATTTTACAATCTGAAGAATGATGCTATACAGGGAACCACTATAGTGGTCGTATAAATAAGAGAAAGCCTGGTCGTCCTTTGCTTTTAAGGCTGCGGTCAGTTCCTGTTCACTATATGTAACCGTTGATCCCAAGGCAGTGTTAGTTGTAAATATTGTACCAGCCTGATTATCCGACCAGGGATTCGTATGCAGCCGCATCCAGTAGTTTGGACACCTGGGCAGGATCATTTACCGTCAATTTGATCATCCAGCCCTTTCCATATGGATCGGAATTTACAAGGTCCGGGGCATTTGCCAGTTCGGGATTTAATTCCGTGATGGTTCCTGAAACAGGAAGAAAAAGATCAGAAACCGTTTTTACGGCTTCTACAGTTCCAAACACTTCACCTGCCTCCATTGATTTGCCAATGGTTTCTACTTCCACATAAACAATATCTCCCAATTCCCTCTGGGCATATTCTGTAATACCTACCAGAAAGACATTCCCTTTTTCCTGCTTCACCCATTCATGCTCTTTTGTATAACGAAGATTATCTGGAAAACTCATTGTTCTGTTTTTTTTATATTCCTGGTAGTTGCAAATATAGAAGGATTTGAATATTCCCTGCCAGCAATTTGTTATTCATTCAGTTCCTGATTTTCAAAATATAAAAGGATATGATCCTTCATGAAATTTTCCTGTTCTATAAAATTGAAAACAGGAAGGGTTTTCAATTGTCGGTAGTGGGGCCATCCCTCTTCATCCACCATTTCCAATTCGTAGTAACCACTGGGAGATAGCAGGCTGCATACGGCCACGTGCATCAGATCCTGCTTTTGTTCTTTGGTGAATTTTGTTCGGAAATCTCCCACTTCCTGAATACCAATCAGGAAAAGAATGGCTTCCATATCAGGCTTTTTTCCAAATCGAGCCATAAGTTTTTCTTCCAGTGCCCACCAGCGACTCTGGATATCGTCTTTCACATTCATTCTGCAAAGATAACCCGCCCTGTAATCTATCCCCTGCTTCTGTTACCTTTGCGAAAATTTTCCTTCATGTTACAGATAGCGCTGATCCGGCAACAACCGGATTTTGTAAAAGAACGGCTGCTGGTTAAAAATTTTGACGCTTCTGCCGCCATCGAAACCATCCTTTCAATGGATGAAAGGAGGAAAAAATTACAGTTGGAACTGGAAGCAGCCCAGGCCGGACTGAACGCAGTTTCTAAAGAAATAGGACTATTGATGGCCAAAGGAGACAAGGCCGGAGCTGATGAAAAAAAGAAGGCTGTGGCATCTATGAAATCCGGTCACGGCCCTTTACAGCAGGCACTGGATCTGACAGACACTCAATTGCAGCAGTTATTGCTGACTCTTCCCAACCTTCCTGCATCAGAAGTCCCGAAAGGAAAATCACCGCAGGACAACATAGTAATCAGGGAAGCCGGCCAAAAGCCGCAACTACCGGTCAATGCGCTTGCCCATTGGGATCTGGCCAAAAAATATAACCTGATAGATTTTGAACTGGGAAATAAAATTACAGGAGCCGGATTCCCGGTATATGTAAATAAAGGTGCGCGGTTGCAAAGATCCCTGATTCAGTATTTCCTTGATTTTAATACGGCCGCCGGCTTTGTGGAATACCAGCCACCACTGATGGTAAATGAAGCCAGTGCATTCGGTACAGGTCAGTTGCCGGATAAAGAAGGTCAGATGTATTATGTGAATGAAGATGAATTATTCCTGATCCCCACCTCCGAAGTTCCGCTTACGAACCTCTGGCGGGATATGATTTTGAAAGAAAAAGATCTGCCGGTTAAAATGACTGCCTATACCCCCTGCTTCAGAAGGGAAGCGGGCAGCTATGGAAAAGATGTGAGAGGTCTGAACCGGCTTCATCAGTTTGATAAAGTGGAAATCGTACAAATAGTTCATCCTGAAAGCAGTTATACTGTACTGGATGAAATGGTTTTACATGTAGAGAAACTTTTGTTATCCCTGAACCTTCCCTATCGTATTCTTCGTTTATGCGGGGGTGATATGTCATTTGCGTCAGCAATTACCTATGATTTTGAAGTGTATAGTGCCGCACAGCAAAAATGGCTGGAAGTGAGTTCAGTAAGTAACTTCGAAAGCTTTCAGACGAATCGTATGAAAGTTCGTTTCAAGGATGAATCAGGTAAGACGCAATTGTTGCATTCATTGAACGGAAGCTCCCTGGCACTTCCAAGGATATTGGCCTGTCTGCTGGAGAATCATCAGGGTGCTGATTTTATATCTCTTCCCGCGGTATTGCATTCATACTTCAAGTCTGACAGAATAATGATTTCTTAAGCAGCAAGGGGTGGGTTAGAAAACTCAATTTTTCTGATAATTTGGGTTAGGACGTCCGTTCATTAGAAATTTCCATAAAGAACTATCTTCCATATATCCTTTAGTGATCATTCAGTGATCCATGAGTCATCCTGTAATCATTCTATATGACGGGACCCCGGTTTGAACCAAATCAATTTATTTGATTAATGGTGGATACTTAATACGGATTGACGTCCGGAGATAACAAATACATCCAAAACCATCCGGTTTAAGTTTTCTGCCTATTAAACCTTCTTCGATGTATTCTATCCTAGAGTGAGCAATGAACATCAACCAGCTCAAAAATCAGCATCTGTGGTGGCGGGCAGGCTTCGGTCCGCCGGCAGACCAGGTCAAAGAGCTTTCGAAACAAAAGCCCGAAACTCTGTTTCATTCCATGCTGAAAGCTTCCGGGAGAAAACCGGATCTTTTCGATGTCGCTGATCAGCATATAAAGGATTTGGTCAGTCAGCCCATGTCTTTAGGAAAATTACAGGGTCTCAAAGCGGAGGAAAAACAAATGATCCGGAAACAATCTGTTCAGGATATCGCGAAGCTAAATATCCGATGGCTCGATGAAATGACAACCAGTGATGCGCAACTGCGTGAGAAAATGTCTCTGTTCTGGCACGGGCATTTTGCCAGCAAGACTGTCAACATTTTATACGATCAGGAGCTGCTCAATGTGATACGTGAAAATGCACTGGGAAATTTCAGGGATCTGCTGACGAATGTAAGTAAATCGGCTTCCATGATCCAGTTTCTGAATAATAATCAGAATAAAAAAAGTCATCCCAATGAGAATTTTGCCCGTGAACTCATGGAACTCTTTACCATTGGTCGAGGTAACTATACTGAAACGGACGTAAAAGAATCGGCACGTGCTTTCACAGGCTGGGGCGCGAGTTTGCAGGGAGGATTTGATTTTCGTCCCAGACAGCATGATGACGGTATAAAAACCTTTTTTGGAAAAACAGGAAACTTTACCGGAGAAGATATACTCGAGATTTTGCTTTCGCAAAAACAAACCTCGGTTTTTATAACCAGGAAAATCTACCGGTTTTTTGTAAATGAAATAGTGGACGAGGAAAAGATAAACGCGTTGGCCACCCAATTTTTTGAAAGCCGTTATGATATTCGCGCTCTGATGATCAGCATATTTACTTCAGCCTGGTTTTATGATCAGAAAAATATCGGGAGCCAGATTAAATCCCCTGTTTTATGGCTAGTGGGCATGCGTCGCCAACTTCCTATGGAAATTCAGAATCCGCTGGTGCAAATTGTTTTGGAAAGATTACTGGGACAGGTTTTATTTTCTCCTCCGAATGTTGCAGGATGGCCCGGTGGTAAACACTGGATTGATAGTTCAAGCCTCATGTTACGAATGCGATTACCTCAAATCGTATTCAGATCAGACATTATCATATCGAAACCAAAGGACGACGATGATGTTATGATGGGCACGAGGGATCAGCTATTGGTTAAAAACATAAATAAATTCAGGAATCCCGGAACACAGTTTTTTCAGGCTAAAATTCATTGGGAAGAGTACATAAAAAATTTTAATGAAACACAGGAGATCGCAATATATGCGGCCATTCGTGATTTGCTGTTGCAGAGGGTTACGCCGATGAACGAAAACGGACTGCTCCGGTATATTGATGAATCAGATCGGGAAAAACGAATTCAGTCCATTACCATACGTCTGATGGGCACGCCTGAATACCAGTTGTGCTAAACTAAAAATGAATGCATGCTGATTAATCGAAGGAAATTCTTAACGTTTGGTTCCCTGGCTACGGGTACTATGATGCTTCCTAAATTTCTGAAGGCATTTGAAGGTCGCGTTCAATCATTGGACGGTCAGAAAGTATTGGTCGTATTGCAGCTCAGTGGGGGAAACGACGGACTTAATACGGTGATTCCTGTACGCAATGATATTTACTACCGGGAAAGGCCCGGACTTTCTATCTCAAAAGAGAAATCACTTTTACTGAATGATGAAGCCGGACTGCATCCCTCGCTGACTCATTTAAAGTCATTATATGATGAAGGAAGTCTGGCAATTCTGAATAATGTTGGCTATCCGAATCCTGACCGTTCCCATTTTCGTAGTATGGATATCTGGCAGACCGCCAGCAACAGTAATGAAGTGTTGAATTCAGGATGGCTGGGTCGATACCTCGATGCAGAATGTATGAATTGTTCCAAACCAACCCAGGTTTTGGAGATAGATGATATGCTGAGCCTTGCTTTAAGCGGAGAAAAAATGAAGGGCATTGCGTTCAGGGATCCTAAACGACTATACGATACCAGTCAGGATCCTTTTTTTAAAGAAATGCTGAATGCTGGATTGCAGGAGAGGGGCGAAGATCCGGATTCATATTTATATAAAGTGATGGCGGAGACAGTTTCCGGGGCGGATTATATTTTCCAGCAAAGTAAGCTTCGTCCGAGTGTAACAGCATATCCGAATTCGGAAATTGGCAAAAATCTCAAGACCATTGCTTCCCTGATTTCTTCTGATATCAATACCAGGGTCTATTATGTATCGCTTGGCAGTTTTGATACGCATGTCGGCCAGCAGGCAAAACAGGAAAAATTATTTAGTGAACTGAATGAAGCTGTCAAACCTTTCACCGATGATTTAAAATCCAGTCATCGTTTTGATGATGTTTTAATGATCAGCTTCTCTGAATTCGGAAGGAGGGTGAGTGAAAACGGAAGTGGTGGAACGGATCATGGCACGGCAAATAATATGTTCCTGATCAGTGGCGGCTTAAAAAACAGGGGAATATTGAACGACATGCCTGACCTCTCGAATCTAACCGACGGAGATCTGAATCAACAACTGGATTTTAAAAGGGTATATGCTACGGTGTTAAACAAGTGGCTCCAGGCAGATGATTATAAGATTCTCGGAAGAAAGATATGAGTACCTAAATTTTATTTAGCTGAAAGTATGGTTAGCAGTTGGTAGATGACAGTTAAGTGTTTAAGTACTTCCAGTCTTCCACACTTCCATACTTCCATACTTGTTGTTTATCTGATCAGCACCACCGTACCCTTTTCAGTGTGTATGTTTCCCAGGTAGTCGCGGCCTTTTATCATCCATACATAGGTTCCAATCGGTTGAGGCTTGCCATTCAGGTTGCCGTCCCAACCGGGGCCGTCTCCCTGGCTACTAAATACTTTCTGTCCGAACCTGTTAAACACTTCGAAGTAATCGATGGATTGCATTCCTACCATTATTGGATGGAAGCGGTCATTGATACCGTTATTATCCGGCGAGAACGCGTTGGGTACATATAAAGCCGGACCCTTGTACGCTTTAATATGGATGGTATCATAGGTTGGACAACCAAAAGAAGTATATGCTTTTAAGATGTACTGAAAATTATCATTCAGGATAGCTACAGGATCTGCAATATTGGGATCGCTCAAAAAGGATGCGGGCTGCCATTGATAAAATTCACCGCCACTGGCATGTAACTGAAGAGGCTGACCAAAGGCAACAATGGTATCATTCCCAATTTTTGCATTGGTCTGATAGATGGTTAATTGCGCTGATACTGTATCTGACGAACATCCGGCAGTGTTCAATGCATATTCGGTAACAGTATAAACACCTCCACCGGGATAGTAATGTTTGATATTTGCAGTGCTGTCTTCCTGTCCGTCGCCGGTAAGCCAATACCATTGCCCTATGGGCACAGCAGGTGTGAGGTTGGTTGCTGAAAGAGGGACGGGATCTCCATAACAGGCATCCTGAACCGAAATGCTGGTCGCCGGTTTCTCCGTTACATTCAATGTTTTTGAAACAGGCTGCGAAACGCATCCTTCCACTGTATGTACGACAAGATCAATTTGTAAATTTTCTATTGGAAATGTTTTTGTCAGGCTGGAATCAGCTGTTTGAACAAGTTCCGATCCATTATTGAAATCCCAATTCCACTGATTGATGGTTCCGTATTGCACATGGGAAGCGTCGGACAGTAATACCGGGTTATTGGCACAAATAATTTGTGGTGAAGTATTAAAACCTGCGTCAGGGATGGATCCGATGGTGATGGTGCGTCTGAGCGTATCAGAAGTACATCCGTTATTTGCCTCGATATTCAGCTTTACTGTATAATAACCTGGTTGCGGATAATGATGTGGGGGTGGTGTCTGGCCCTGGAATTTTGTGCCGTCACCAAATTCCCACCACCAGTTTGTGACTAGTTCCGAATGATGTCGACTGGTCTATAAAATGGATATCGGCCGGGGCACAGAAATTCTGGTCAGGTGGCGTGGTAAAGTCAGCTGTCAGGGCCGTGCAGAATTTCTGAATATTGCTTTGTCCGCCTGTAGCCGAAGTAAATCCCCAGTACACCTGTGGCCTCCCTCCGAAAATTTCATTTACCAGATCTGTATGTGTTTGGACCCGGGGTACATTGTCAATTTCTGCGGAAAGTATTTTTGCATTGGCATCCCAGATAATTCTGAACGTATGCCAGTGACAGTCTTCTATATTGGGATTATCAACAAGGGCTTGTACCGGGTATGCGAGTGTATTTGAGCTTCCTACATTCAGGTCTCCGTTTTTAAAAATACCCACATGGTCATAGGGCGGATCATTAAAATCAAAATTTTGCCAGGTATCAATTGGAATTCCTACAGAAGGAGATATGTTCTGAAATCCAATTCCCTGTCCGGCAGCGCCCAGGTTGGTACCAACGGGTTGCAGAACAAATGCAATTCCATCCGCTCCGTCCCGGTCCTTGCAACCCAGGTAAACACTAAAAATGTAATTAAAGGAGTTGCTGAGATCGATCAGGTTTTTATTCCATACAGATCCCGCCAGGAACATTTGATCGTAGGTGAGCTGGTAACAGTTACAGGATTCCTGGATCGTGCTGCCATTCAAAATATAGGGCGTCTCCTCCTGTGCACAAAGCGACAAAGGGAATGGGCCGGAGAATGCCAGCAGATAAAACAGAAAAGACCTTAATCTCATAAGCAGAATCATTACCCGAAGGCGGAACAACTTTCTTCACAGGAGATTTAGAAATATTCTTATGCAGAAAGGATGCTCAGGTCGATTCTAAGGCAAGGATAAACTTCGCTTCGCTGCACTGATGACAGGATACGAAAATTCAAGGGATTTTTCCAATACATTGAAAAAAAACTCCATTTTCTGTTTGATGCAGTATAAAGCGCCCAGGATTGGAAGATGGAATTACCAGCTCTGTTTTGCCACTCCAGCCTTAATGGCTTCAAGTGCTTTAGCCTCACCCAGCAATGTAGTGAGTTTATTTCCTTTGCCGTCATGGCCCTGGGCCATATAAGCACCTTTGGCAGTCTTACTGATCACCGCGTCCATGATCGGAACATTTTTTTCTTTCGTCTTGACATTATATGCTGTGAGTACTACGGTGGACATTTCTTTAATTTTAAAAGGTTCTGAATTCTCTTTGGCTGGCGGTTAAAGGTAGATAATTAAATTTAAACGGGATTTTAACCCTTTTATACATCAAGCCGGGCATATTTTGCATGGGATTCAATAAACTCCCTCCGGGGGGCTACTTCATCTCCCATTAGCATGCTGAAAATGCGGTCAGCTTCAGCAGCGCTTTCAATAGTAACCTGTTTAAGGGTGCGGGTAGCCGGATCCATGGTTGTTTCCCAAAGCTGGCTGGCGTTCATTTCTCCCAATCCTTTGTATCGTTGCACACTTACACTGTCTTCCTTGCCATTGCCGATCCGTTCAATCTGCAGTCGGCGCTGGTCTTCCGTCCAGGCATACGCACTGTCTTTCCCTTTTTTTACCTGGTAAAGGGGAGGCTGGGCAATATAAATATGCCCCTGTTCGACGAGGGCAGCCATGTAACGATAGATAAATGTAAGGATCAGGGTCGCAATGTGACTGCCGTCTACGTCGGCATCGGTCATAATGATCACCTTATGGTATCTGAGTTTGACGAGATTTAATGCTTTGGGATCCTCCAGGGTGCCTACTGTCACACCCAGTGCGGTATACATATTCCTGATTTCTTCGTTTTCATATATCCGGTGTTCCATCGCCTTTTCCACATTGAGGATCTTACCTCTGAGTGGGAGGATCGCCTGAAAACTCCGGTCGCGGCCTTGTTTTGCCGTTCCGCCGGCTGAATCCCCTTCCACAAGGTATAATTCACATTTTTCAGGGCTTCTTTCAGAACAATCGGCCAGTTTACCGGGTAATCCGCCACCACTTAATACACTTTTCCTCTGTACCAGTTCACGGGCTTTACGGGCTGCTGCGCGGGCCTGTGCAGCCAGAATCACTTTCTGAATAATGTTTTTCGCTTCTTTGGGATTTTCTTCCAGATAGGCCTCTAAAACTTTGGAAACAGTGGTATCCACGATACCGCTGACCTCATTATTCCCTAATTTGGTCTTGGTCTGACCTTCAAACTGCGGCTCGGGAACTTTTACCGAAATGATGGCACTCAGCCCCTCACGATAATCGTCACCTTCAATTTCTACTTTTGCCTTCTCAAAATGATTTTGTTTATCGCCATAGCTCTTGAACACACGGGTTAATGCCCTGCGGAAACCAGCTACATGTGTTCCACCTTCGATGGTATTGATATTATTTACATAAGAATACACGTGTTCGCTATAACTGTCATTGTAGACAAGCGAAACCTCTACCGCCACATTATTGACAGGGTCCAGTCCGTAAACATAAATGGGCTTCGGAATCAACGGAGTTCTGCCGGCATTGTTATCCAGCATTTCCAGAAATTCGGTAATCCCGCCCTCGCTGTAAAATGTTTTTGTATAAAATTTACCGTCTTCATCAAGTTCACGGAGATCATTAATAATAATTCTCACACCCTTATTGAGGAAAGATAATTCTCTTAGGCGGCTCTCTAATATGTCCCTTTTATAAACAGACTCGATAAAAATCGATGAATCGGGAAGAAAATGCACCCGGGTACCTGTTTTTTCGCTCAGACCGATTTCGCGGACGGGATATTGCGGGATTCCAATTTTATATGCCTGCTCAAATATTTTGCCTTCGCGTTGTACCGTCACATGCAAATCGCTGCTAAGCGCGTTCACACAACTCACGCCGACTCCATGTAAACCACCGGAGACCTTATATGTATTTTTGTCAAATTTACCTCCGGCATGAAGAATGGTCATTACCAGCTCCAGGGCGCTTTTTTTCTCTTTGGTGTTCATGCCCGTGGGAATCCCACGGCCGTCATCTTCCACGCTTACGGAATTATCAGAGTAAATCTCGACCGTAATGTTTTTGCAATATCCGGCAAGCGCTTCGTCTATTGAATTGTCTACGACCTCATAAACGAGATGATGTAAACCTTTTACACCTACATCTCCAATATACATCGCGGGCCTTTTTCTCACTGCTTCCAACCCCTCCAGAACCTGAATGCTGTCGGCTCCGTAACCATTGACCATAGGAGCGGTAACCTCTTGAATACTTTCGTTCATATTTAATTGAAAAACCGGTTATTAGATGTAAAATAACAGGGTTTGCAAATTTACTGAAAACAGGGCTAAGAATGGGGTTGAAAGGCTTCTTTTTTAAACAATTTTTTTGGGTCTTTTTACCTCAAAAAAAGGTCAAAAATCCGAGCCTATCGGTGGTAACCTCACAATATGTCATCGGTTTGGAAATTTGGGTTTAAATTTGCCGACATTTTATGCATCAGCCGCCCGATATACTCAGCCTCGCCTATAAACAGCCCTTCATGCAGGAGCAATTACAGCTTTTGGATGAAAAAGAACGCCAGATTCCGGGTTCCGTTCAGTATATGATTCGCAGATACGAAAAGAATCCGCGCTGGAGCCTGGAGGATACGGGTATGATGGTTTATCATTATCAGCGCGAGAATCCACAGGAAAATTATTTTGAACTCCGGTTTTGCATATCAGGCAATGCCTACTGCAGCCAGAAGGAAAAAGATTGTGATACCTGCCGCCTGCATACTTCCCGGTTATGTCCCGACCGAATAGAAACCGTGGATGTGATGAGTTTCAGATTTTCATCGGTTCATCTTTCGCAGTTTGTAAAACCACAACAAAGGGTGGGCAGCCTGTCGGATAATGTTTTGCATTTCAAACATCCTTCTTCATTTTCAAAAATATTGTCGCTTTGCAGCCGCACACGCATGGTTCTGGAAGGTATGCTGAACCACAGTTATACAGATAGCCTGGAAAATATTTTCATCAACGCGCAAACGCAGATGTTGCTTCTCTACAGTCTTGAATGCATGCTGGGTGAAAAAGAAGTGGAGTCCTTTCAATGTAAATTTCTGGCAAACGGGGCCGACAGGGAAAAAATTAATCTGGCCCGTGAAATTCTGCTTGAACATATCGGAGAGCCACTCACTATTCGCGAACTCAGCCGCAAAGTGGCAATCAATGAGTGCTATCTGAAGAAAGGTTTCAAGGAACTTTTTGGAACAACCATTTTTGATTTTTATCAGGGCCAGCGTATGGAACACGCCCGTTATCTCCTGTACGAAAAAGGGTTGAGTGTTACAGATGTTTCGGTTATGCTGGGTTATTCCTCTATTTCACATTTCTCCACTGCCTTCAAAAAACACACAGGACTTAAACCCTGCGAACTCCTTTTTAAAGCTTAAAGCCGAAAGCTCAAAGCCTAAAACTAGTGTGGTAAGTGTGGATTGGTGGAAGTGTGGAGATGGAGGAATTAAATGTGCAAATGACAATGTGAAGGTGAGGGAGCACTACACTATAATTTCGTAGCCACATTCCCAAATTATCATTTGCAAATTCAATTTTCACCTTTTATACATCCCTACCATTTCATTCCGCACGTTCGACCACACTAGTTTTAGGCTTTGGGCTTTCGACTTTTAGCTTATTCTGTGCGAAGGCTCTTCATCGGATTCATAACAGCTGCGCGGATTGCCTGTGAACTGACAGTAAGTAAAGCGATCACCAAGGTCACAAAGCCTGCAATACCAAACATCCACCAACTGACCGGCGTTCGATACGCAAAACCCTCCAGCCATTTATTCATGGCCCACCAGGAAACAGGCGTGGCGATAATGAAAGCAATGACCACCAGCAGGAGAAAATCTTTCGACAATAACTGAACTATTCCAGATACACTGGCGCCTAAAACCTTGCGGATCCCGATTTCCTTATTTCTTTGTTCTGCACTGAAAGCAGCCAGGCCAAATAATCCAAGGCAGGAAATACAGATCGCAATGAATGTAAAGGCATTAATGATCCGGGACATCGAAATATCTGATTCATATTGTTTTTGAACCTTCTCATCCATAAAAGAATATTCAAAAGGTATTCCCGGAAAATCACTGTGCCAGACGGATTCTATTTTTCCGAGAAGTTCCTTATAATTATGGGTTGCTGTGTGCACCGTCAGATTAGCCCAATACCCATCTGCTTTATGCGTGATCCACACCATAAAACCTTCGATATCTTTGTGCAGTGATTCATTATTAAAATCTTTCATCACACCCACAATTTCCCAGGTCCTCGTCATTTGCATCCATAATTCGTACACCGGGTGCTTTTGACGGATCCAATCCCATCTTTTTAGAAAATGTTTCATTCACCAGCACTTTCGCTGAATCATCTTCACGGAAATCCCTGCCGCTGACCAGTTTGATCCCGTTGGCTTTTACAAAAAATTCATCGCTGACGATAAAACCGGCATATTTTGCTTCTGACTTGCTCTGACCCGGCAGCGTAAATACATTAGAGAAGAGTGCCGGATTGCTGATATATTTACTGGCATTACTGACTTCTTTTACACCGGACAGCTTTCGCAGGTCTTGCATAAAGGAAGGAATTTTTTCGAACGACTCCCCCGAATTAAAAGTGAATATCAATCGCTGATCTTTATCGAACCCGAGATCCTTGTTTTTTATATAATCGAGCTGGCTGTAAATAATAATGACACCTGTAATCAGAACGATGGATAACACAAATTGAAAAACGACAAGCGAACGGCGGATGCCGGTAGCGGAGATCTCATTGGTAAAATTTCCTTTAATTACTTTGATTACACGGAATGCGGAGAGATAGAATGCAGGATAACTGCCTGCAACAAGACCAGTAATAAATACCATTGAAAAGAGCATGAGCCACACCCGATAGTCTTTCAAAAATGATATTTGTATATCCGATTGCGTAATCTGATTCAAATAGGGCAGCGCCAGTACAAGCAGAGGAAGGCTGATCATTACCGATATCAGGGAAAGTAAAAATGATTCACCCAGAAACTGTCTCACCAGATCCTTACGTCCCGCACCAATCACTTTCCGCACACCTACTTCCTTTGCTCTTTTCGAAGAACGGGCCGTGGAAAGGTTCATGAAATTGATACAGGCTATTACCTGGATCAATGCGGCAATAAGCGCCAGGATCCCTAAAAAAGTCGGGCTTACCGGCTTCCCGATTCCAGGATGTTCAAATCCGGTCGTTGTGTGAATGCTGGAAATGGGTTGAAGATATAGTTGAACTTCCAGGCCTGCTTCTTTGAGTTGTTTCTCTCCATATTTATGTACGAATTCAGGGAATTTTTTCTGCAGTAATTTGGGATTCGTATTTGATTTCAGTTTGAAATAAGTTCCAATATAATTATTGCTTGTCCAGGAATCTGTATGTAACATGTAGTCGCCATTGCCACCGCTGTTCATGGTTATAAAGAGATTACCATGTAAATGTGATTTTCCAAGACTTTCGTCTACCACGCCTGTTACCTTGTAATCAGTTTTCCCTCGGGAGTTATCAATCGTTATTGTTTTGCCTATTGGATCTTCTTTACCAAATAATTTATCCGACACAGGCTTTAATAATACAACTGAATAAGGTTTCATAAGGGCTTTCCTGTTACCCTCAACAAAATGATAGGAAAAAACATCGAAGAAAGTAGAGTCTACATAAAAAGGATCTGTTTCATAAATTGAATTATTCTTATAGCGCAGAATATGTTTGTCAATTCCAATGAGCGGCACTACACGCGTGAATTGTTCAATTTCAGGAAAATCACGTTTCATAGATGGCGCAAATGAGCCTCCAGAAATGGCGAGATTATAAGTTCCTTCCGGAGTTTTCAGTTTTTTATCAAGTCGGTAAATCCGGTTCAGGTCAGCGTGATGTTTATCATAACTGTATTGATCTCTTACAAATACGAGGATATACATGCAGCACAATGTGCCCACGGCAAGACCGAAAATATTGATAAAGCTGAATGTCTTGTTTTTCATCAGAAATCGCCAGGCAGTCTTGAAATAGGTTCTGAACATTTTATATTATTGACGCCCATCTGCTTCAGACAGCCTGGACTTGAATGAAATAATTTCAGTTTCGATGAATTTACTTTCAAGTCAAGTGCCATTCTGATACAATATTGTTTATCAGTAACTTATATTATACCATTCTGGAAGTTACTGTACGGTATTGAACGAAAGGTGTCCACAATTTGAATGCGTAATTAGTATGCATTAAATCAACCTGTATGGGATAGGCCGATTACGATCTCTGACCATCTAAGTGTTTGACGTTTGAATTTCCTGATCCGTATAAATGCTTTACGCATTGAGCTTAACGCTTTATGCTTGCGAGGCTGCTTCAATCGTTTCGTCGAGGTCGCGGATGGTTAAAGCATTATTCAAAAACCAACTCTCAAAAGCTGAAGGGGGCAGGTAGACTCCCTGATCGAGCATGGAATGGAAAAACTGGTTGAATCTATCCATATCAGAAAGCGAGGAAGTTTCGAAATCTTTTACCGGTTGATTACTGAAATGGACACTGATCATGGAGCCGAACCGGTTGATGACGAATGGGATATTTTTTTCCTTCAGCACTTTATCAAGGCCGGTATGCAGGTATCTTGTTTTTTCTTCCAGTTCAGTATAAATGGAAGGATTTTCTTTTAGTATTTTCAACGTAGTAATTCCCGCGATCATGGCCAGGGGGTTGCCGCTTAACGTTCCTGCCTGGTAAACTTTCCCAAGCGGCGCGATATGCTCCATTATTTCTCTGCGTCCTCCAAAGGCACCAACCGGCAGACCGCCGCCAATAACTTTTCCATAGGTAACCAGGTCGGCCCGAACACCCAGTTTCTCCTGGGCGCCACCGGGTGCCAGGCGAAAACCCGTCATCACTTCGTCAAAAATTAAAATGATATTTTCTTTATCACAAATGGCTCTGATCGACTCAAGAAATCCTTTCCCGGGAGGAATACATCCCATATTTCCGGCGACCGGTTCAAGAATGATGGCCGCAATTTCTCCTTTATATTTTTTTACCAGCTCCTCAATAAATGGCAGATTATTAAATGGTGCCGTCAAAGTATCCTGTGCAACACCGGCTGTAATCCCGGGTACGGTTTGTATTTGTAAAGTCGCCAGGCCACTGCCTGCTTTCACCAGAAATGCATCCGCATGCCCGTGATAATGGCCTTCGAATTTTATAATTTTATTTTTCCCGGTGAAGCCGCGCGCCAGACGTACCGCGCTCATACAGGCTTCCGTTCCGCTGTTTACCATGCGGATCAGGTCCACATTGGGAACCATACCAATAATCAATTCCGCCATCTCTGTTTCCAGCTCGGTGGGTGCACCATAGGAAGTGGATAAAGCCGCTCTTTCCTGGATGGCTTTTACTACTTCTTCGTGCGCATGGCCGAGTATCATCGGTCCCCAGGAGGCGATGTAATCGATGTATTTATTTCCATCGGCATCATATAAATAGCTGCCTTTCGCCTTTCGAATGAATAGAGGTGTTCCTCCCACACTTCGAAATGCCCGAACCGGAGAATTCACCCCGCCCGGAATGGATTTTTGTGCACGCTGAAAAAGTTCTTTGCTTTTATGTGTGTCCATCTTATAAGCTTAAGGCGTAAGCGACGCTAACGCGAGACTATATAACTAAATAACTCTACTTCCAGACTTCCAGTCTTCCATACTTTCATACTTGTTGCAAAAGTTGCATTGCAACTTTTGCAAAGTAGGTCGCAATCAGGTCCGCACCAGCACGTTTAATGGCAGTAAGTGTTTCAAGAATAGCTTTGTTTTCATCCAGCCATCCCATCCTGGCTGCCGCTTTGATCATGGCATATTCCCCGCTGATATTATAAGCACTAACGGGTACATGTACTACATTTTTTACTTCACGGATAATATCCAGGTAAGCGAGTGCGGGTTTGACCATGATAATATCTGCACCTTCTTCCACATCCTGCAGAGCTTCCTTTACGGCTTCTGAGCGGTTGGCATAATCCATCTGGTACGTTTTCTTATCCCCGAATCCGGGCGCTGAATCCAATGCATCCCGGAAGGGTCCGTAAAAACTGGATGCATATTTCGCACTGTAAGCCATAATACCTGTTTTTATATATCCCTGTTGTTCGAATGCATCACGAATGGCACCGATCCGTCCGTCCATCATGTCACTGGGCGCCACGAAATCCGCCCCTGCTTCAGCATGACTCAAACTCATTTTTACCAATGCTTCAACGGTTTCATCATTTACGATTTCGCCGTTTTTTACGATACCGTCATGCCCAAAGGAGGAATAAGGATCAAGAGCCACATCTGTCATCAATACGATTTCCGGAACGGCATCTTTTATGGCTCGGATGCTTCGCTGCATGAGTCCCTCCTTATTCCAGGCTTCTTTGCCGGTGTTATCTTTCAATTCATCCTTGGCTTTTACAAAAAGAAGAACAGATTTTAATCCCATGGCATACAGTTCCTTCACTTCTTTTATAGTGATATCCAGGCTATTTCTGAAATAGCCCGGCATGGAAGCGATTTCCTGATGTATATCTTTTCCTTCGTCAATAAAGAGCGGTGCAATAAAATCGGATGATTTTAAATGCGTTTCGGCCACCAGACTTCTGATCGCCGGCGATGTTCTTAATATTCTGGAACGTTTTTGTAAGTACATATTTGAAAAATTACTTGTATCGATTTCCTGTATGTCTGCGTTTCTCTAAATCCACATTTTTCACACTATCATTTCCTTTTTCAACTTTCATTTTTTCACATTCACTACCCATACACATTTATCACACTTATTCTATCCATTCTTTAGGGTTCAAACAGACCTGCAACAACTCATCTTCAGCGCTTCCCGGCACAGGTTGATAATTATATATCCATCTTGCCCGTGGCGGAAGACTCATCAGAATGCTTTCAGTTCTTCCATTTGTTTTTAATCCGAACAAAGTTCCGCGATCATGAATCAGGTTAAATTCCACGTATCGCCCGCGTCTGATTTCCTGCCACCTGATTTCATTTTCACTAAAACCAAGTGATCGTCTCTTTTCTACGATGGGCAGATAAGCCTTGAGAAATGCGTTTCCATTCGCCTCCTGAAAAGAAAATAATTTTTCAGCATCTTCATCATCGACCGGCCGCAGATAATCATAAAAAATGCCACCTATCCCGCGCATTTCCCCGTTTCGGTGATGGTTTGCGAAATATAAGTCACAATTCTTTTTATACTGATGGTATAAATCAACTCCGAATGGATCCAGTGTCCGTTTCAAAGTATTATGAAAATGATTTGCATCTTCGTTAAACAGATAGTAGGGTGTAAGATCTGTTCCGCCTCCAAACCATCGGTCAATCCGATCTCCTGTTTCATTGTATAATTCAAAATAACGCCAATTGGCATGGACTGTTGGAACAAAGGGATTCAATGGATGAAGAACAAGTGACAAACCACAGGCAAACCAGCTTGATCCATCAATTTTTAATTGTGTTCGCATCGCATCCGAGACAGATCCATAAACAACGGATGTGTTAACACCTCCCTTTTCAAACACCTGACCATTTTCGATGATCCTCGACTTACCGCCTCCGCCATTTTCAGATCTTTGCCAGCCATCTTCAATAAAATGGCCAACACCATCCGTTTTGTCCAGTGCATCGCAGATCGTATCCTGCAGGGAATGAACAAAATGAATCCAGCGCTCACGCAGTGCAACATGCTGCTTTTGATATGTGCTGTAATCAGGCATTCTTATAAAGATGAAAAAACTTTTTCCCGGCTCGTATATCTATGATTTTTAACTGTGTCAACAAATAGCTTTGCGTGATCTACCGGCACATTAGGAAGAATGCCATGCCCCAGGTTTGCGATATACCGTCCCGGGCCGAAGTCATTTAACATCCTGGTCACTGTTTTTTTTAATTCAGGCAGTGGGCTTAGCAGACGGGCCGGATCCAGGTTTCCCTGTAGTGTAACCGCATGTCCCGACATTTTCCTCGCAGTTTCCGGACGAATACACCAGTCCAGTCCGATGCCTGCAGCACCCGTACCCACCATTTCTGGAATAGAAGCCCAGGCACCTTTTGCAAATAGGATGGTGAGCACGTCATCCTTTAAGGCATGGATGATCTGACGCATGTATCGCAATGAAAAAATTTCAAAGTCATCCGGGCTTAGTAATCCCCCCCAGGAATCAAACAATTGAACAACATCTGCGCCTGCTTTTACCTGCAATTTGAGATAGGCAATCGTTGTATCTGTAATCATCTGTAATAACCGGTGCGCGAGTTCGGGCTGGGTATAACAGAAAGTTTTTACGGAGTCAAAAGTTTTTGAACCCTTACCTTCTATCATATAACAAAGGAGAGTCCATGGTGCCCCTGCAAATCCGATCAGCGGGACACGGTTGTTTAATTCGTTTTTGGTTAGCCTGATTGCTTCAAATACGTATCCCAGGGTTTCTTCTGCATCCGGAACCCGTACCCGATTCATGTCGGCAATACTTCTTACAGGATCCGGTAATACCGGGCCTTTATTTTCTATCAATTGAACTTCCAGTCCCATGGCCTGCAAAACAACCAGTATATCAGAGAAAAGAATAGCTGCATCCACACCGATCTGATCTACGGGCTGCAATGTGATAGCCGTTGCCAGTTCCGGCGTTTGTACGCGCGTAAAAAAATCAAATTTATCACGCAATACACGATAGTCCGGCAGGTAGCGCCCGGCTTGTCGCATCATCCAAACAGGAGACCTTTCGGTGTTCTCACCGCGAAGCGCTTTTAATAATAAATCGTTTTTGAGCATATTAAATGATAGGGTGAGATGCGGCATAATCTAATGCCATGTTTAAAACATAAGTCTTATCTGCTTCGGGAGAAATAATTACAGGATATTCAGTGTATTTTTTGAGTGCCTCCGCTGTGGTTGTACCCATCGCGATCACGGTGGTGCCGGATGAAATTTCATTCATCGAAAAAAAACTTTTGACAGCGGTCGGACTGAAAAATAATATGATCTCCGGCGGTTCTTTCAGTTTCACAGGACTCAGGCGGGTATCGTAAACAATCAGTTCATTTAATTCTACGCCGTTATTTCTTAAATTATCCGGAAGAATATCCAGGCGCTGATCACCGCAAAAAAACAATGCCTCCTTAACCCCTTCGGATATCATAAGTCTTGATAAAAACAATGCATTGCTGGCAAATTTGCATTTTACCTCCGGTCCAAACCAATTTAAAACGGCAATCCTCGTCTCATTCCGTATACAATATATTAACCAGTCAGGTTTTTGTTTCAGCCATTCTGAAACAAACTTTACTGCGTATGCACTGGTGAAAACGACATTTAGTTTTTCTGACGCGTATGCATTGATGAGGGGTATTAGTTCTGCGCCTGGTCGTTGTATGATTTCTATAAATGGTATTACCTGGATATCTACCGACGAAGGAATATTCTTTATACGCTCAAAGGGCAGGGAAGCAGTAGATAATATGGTCACCCGGCGGTCAGACATGTTGTTTTTTTTCAATTAATTCCTTGCCACCATGACTGAGTAACTCGTGTGCAGCGGATATCCCGAGCGCGGCACCAAGTTCAATGGAAATCCTTTTCTCGATCGAAAATTTTTTTTCGCCTGACGGATCCAGCAGGTTTCCCCTGAAAAATATTTCATCTCCTTCCATTTCCGCCAGCGCACCGATCGGTGTAGAACAGCCTCCAAGAAGTGTGGACAGGAAATCCCGTTCAATTTTTACGCAAAAAGCGGATTGTTCATGATGCAGTTTCCTGCATTGATCGAAAACAAATTCATCCTTCTCCCGGCATACAACCAATATTGCGCCCTGCGCAGGAGCCGGTATCATCCAGTCCAGTTCAATGGCGTTTGCAGGATGTAGCCCGATGCGTTGCAGGCCGGCAGCAGCAAATATGGCTCCTAACCATTCGCTATCTGCCAGCTTTTTTAATCTTGTATTCACGTTACCACGGATCGGTGCAATCTGATCGTCTGGAAAACGGTGAAGCCATTGGGCTCTCCTTCTCAAACTGCTTGACGCGATCACTGACGGACTATGATCATCAGAATAAGTGTTTGTGTTGGATGGATGTGGTACCAGTATATCGAATGGACTGTCTCTCGCCAGTACAGCTGCTTCCATTAATCCGATAGGTAGCTGAACAGGCACATCTTTCATGGAATGAACGGCCAGGTCAATTTGATTATTCAAAAGTGCGATGTCAAGACTACGGGTAAATATTCCCTGAACACCCATTGCATAAAGCGGCGTGGCCAGATCCAGGTCACCTTCACTTTTTATATGTACCAGATCAGCATTTATGCCTTGTTCCCGGAGCAATTTTTTCACGCGGTTAGCCTGCCATAGTGCTAGCTGGCTGTCTCGTGTGCCAATCCTAAGTGTTCTAGACATGTTTTGATCGTTTATCAACAGGCGATAAACTCGTTGATCGCTTCAATATAATAGCAGCCACGTTGATTTTCACGTCGCATTTTGGAAGCCATTCCGTTGAGTACCCGCTGAATTTTCTGATCCCTGCCGAGAGAAGATGGTTTCTCAGGAGTCATTTGCCCAAATAAGGGAGAACCATGAATCTCCTGGAGTTTTATTTTTACTTGTTTGAGAACAGGTACGTGTTTACGCATTTCATACCATTCCATCAATTCATTAAAATGATTTTGAATGATCGCCCGGGCTTTTGGAACTTCTGCTGCACGACGCTGCAGGGTTTCATCTTTTAACAAAGAGAGACCGTCTACATCAATCAATTTCACATGAGGCAAATCTTTAACCCTGTTTTCAACATTACAGGGGATGGAAAGATCTATGACTAGCTTGTCACCTGAAATATTCTCCAGATCGGTACAGTGTATGATCGGTTCAGGTGCATTGGTAGCAACCAATATGATATCCGAATTTTTTATTTCTTCCGGTAAAGTTTCGATAGATGCGGTTCTCAAATTGAAAGTCTCCGCCAGGTGCTCAGCTTTTTCAGGCGTCCGGTTTACTAACGTGATATGGGCGTTGCCAAGATAGTCTACCAGGTTCTTACATGTGATGGTTCCGATTTTACCTGTACCCAGCAAAAGAATTTTTTTGTCTTCTATTGACGAAATATTTTCACGAATGTATTGTATGGCAGCAAAAGCAACCGATACGGTGCCATCACTTAATGCGGTTGTATTTTTAATTTCCTTCGAGGATTGCAAAACCTGGTTCAGCAACCTTTCCATAAAATTATTTATGAAACCTCTTTCCTTTGCGAATTTCATGGCTTTCCTGAGCTGACCTACAATTTCATAGTCACCCAGAATCTGGGAATCCAGTCCGGCCCCCACATCAAATAAATGTTGAACGGCTTGTAATCCGTTTTTCTGGTAAGCCAGTTCATGAAAAAGTTCTGATGGGCCCTGCGTCTGCGAGCAAAAAAGATTAACGAGATGGGCAGGTTGTTCGGCAATACCATAAATTTCTGACCGGTTGCAGGTAGACAAAACAAAAAAATCACGCACACCATATTCGGCAGCCAGCTCTAACATAATGCTGTACTGTTCCGCTCCGATGGCAAATGAACCTCTGATTCCGGTGTCGGTTTTTTTATAATTAATACCGGCAACAAAAAAATTCGAGAGTTCTGTATGGAGGTTTTTGTTCATCCTGATAGTAGTACGCAAAAATAATCGGTGCGTTCCCGATTGAATCATTTTTGTGTCATCAAACTGTCATTTTGCAAGATGATTATAATCATGCTAAGAACCGATCTTAATCAGTGCCACGGTAGAAACATCGTTTCTTAATTACATTTGCAAAATGGCAAATTTGAAAAGAGGTATAATATTAATGAATCTTGGATCGCCTGATTCCACCGAAGTGGATGAATTGAGAAAATACCTGAATGAATTTCTTACGGATAAAAGGGTGATTGATTCGTGGTTTGTACGTAATATATTAATGCGTAACGTAATTATTCCGAAGAGGGCTCCGGAATCTGCAAAAGCTTACCGAACCATCTGGACGAAAAACGGTTCTCCGTTGATTCAGTTTACCCGTGAACTGACCGAAAAATTACAAAAAGAAGTGTCGGAACCCGTAAGCATGGCCATGCGATATGGAAATCCCTCAATGCAGTCTGCTTTTGAATTGTTACTAAATAAAAGCCCGGATTTAGAAGAGGTCGTTGCCATTCCTTTATATCCACATTATGCGATGTCATCCTATGAAACGGCCGTTGAGCAAGCGAAGGAGATTCACCGGCAGAAGAAATATGGATTCAAATTAAAATTTATCGCTCCCTTTTATCAGGAACCGGGTTATATTCATGCGATGGCCGAAAATATGAGGCCCTGGCTCCAAAAGGATTTTGATCATCTCCTGTTTAGTTTTCATGGAATCCCCGAAAGACATCTGATAAAGTCGGATCCAACGCATCAGCATTGTTTGCAAACGACCGATTGTTGTTCCAGTTCATCTGTGGCTCATGCAACCTGCTACCGGCATCAATGTTTGACGACTATGAATCTGGTTGCGGCAGAATTGGGCCTTCCGGGAACTAAATTCAGTTATTCTTTTCAATCCCGTCTGGGTAAACAACCCTGGTTGAAACCATATACAGATTTTCGGTTTCAGGAAATGCCTGCAGAGGGGATAAAAAAATTATTAGTCGTGTGTCCTGCTTTTGTAAGCGATTGTCTGGAAACACTGGAAGAAATTGAGATCAGGGGTAAAGAGAGTTTTCTCGCTTCAGGAGGAGAGGAATATAACATGATTCCCTGTTTAAATACTCATCCGCTTTGGGTCAGTACACTGGCAAACTGGGTGAGTGCCTAAAGAATATTATGTATCCATATATCAAGGCCCTTCATATTATTTTTATAGTTACCTGGTTTAGTGGCATGTTTTATATCGTCAGGTTATACATATATAATACGGAAGCTGCAGAGAAATCAAATCCGGAACGTGAAGTTTTGCTTGCGCAGTTTCGGATCATGATCAGGCGCTTATGGCTCGGCATCACCTGGCCTTCTGCTATTCTTACTTTAATATTCGGGCCCTGGATCTGGATTATGATAGGCAGTACGCCGGACTGGCTGGTGATTAAACTGTTTTTTGTGGTCCTCCTTTATTTATATCATTTTTCCCTCCACATACTTTATCGGGAGCAATCAAAAGGAATATTCCGCTTCAGTTCTCAAAAACTACGAATCTGGAATGAGCTGGCGACCATTTTATTATTCGCTATCGTGTTTCTGGCCAGTGTTAAACAGACTATGAGCTGGGTATTCGGCTTAGCGGGCATTTTTTCGCTTGCGGTGATTTTGATGTTGGGAATTAGAGTGTATAAGAAATTGAGAGCTAAATAAGGTTCGCTGGTAATTAATAGCAGGCAGTTGGTAGTTGATCACCTGCATTAAGTGACGGGTGTTGAGTTTTAAGCGTAAAAAACCTCCCCTAAGGGAGGTTTTATAAATAAGGGGCAAAAAGGCGGTCTTTCAGAACTGGTCTTGATTGGTGCTTCAGGATTGGGAAAAAATTCGATAACTAAGCATTTGGTTTTTGCAATGGCGATAAAAGGAATTAAAAACGGGAAGGTGCGGATTTTTTAAAAAACGCGTTAAGAATAAAAGGAAGGGGAGTAGGAATACCCCCCTTTTTAACCCCTAAACCCTAAACCGTAGAAAAAAATTTTTCAGAACCGAAGGCGTCTTTTTACAGATCCGCCTCAATGATTTTATATAGGATCGAACTCCCTTTTTTTAAACATAAATTATGCCAAAGCGGATATTTGTGGAAAATTGATTTTTGCTTAACCGCTTGATTATGCTCATCTTCTGCGTAACTATACTTTGAGTTATCGTACACAAACGATTTATTTTCGGTGATTTATACGGGTGAAGAAACCGCTGAATTCGTTAGCTTTGCAGCCATTTTAAATTGTTAAAAATTTTAAGAACTTCAAAAAATTCTCTAACCTGTTCATTTATAACAGATCAGTATGCCCGGGAGATATAAAGAATATGAAAAATTGGACCTGCCGGCGATTGGCCGATCGGTCCTGAATGACTGGAAATCCTCCCATGCATTTCAAAAAAGTATCGATTTGCGGGAAGGGAAATCTCCTTTTATTTTTTTTGAAGGCCCCCCCAGCGCGAACGGCCTGCCCGGTATTCACCATGTAATCAGCCGTACCCTGAAAGATCTGGTTTGCAGATATAAGACCATGAGGGGTTTCCAGGTGGAAAGAAAGGGGGGATGGGATACCCATGGCCTTCCGGTTGAACTGGGTGTGGAAAAAGAACTGGGCATTACAAAGGAGGACATCGGCAGGAAGATATCTATAGAGGAATATAATAAGAAATGCCGCGAAGCTGTGCTCAGGTATAAGGATAAATGGAATGAACTGACCGAACAAATGGGTTATTGGGTCGATTTGGAACACCCTTACATAACTTATGAAAATAAATATATTGAAACACTCTGGTGGATACTGAAAGAGCTTTACAGGAAGAATCTGTTATTCGAAAGTGTAAGTATCCAGCCTTATTCTCCCGCAGCCGGCACAGGTCTGAGTTCCCATGAACTGAACCAGCCAGGTACATATAAAGAGGTAAAAGATACCAGTTGTGTAGCCATGTTCAGGGCGTTAAGAAATAAAGAATCAGAATTTCTTTTTGAAAAATTGACCGGTTCGGATGCAGAGGATATTTTCTTTCTGGCCTGGACCACCACGCCGTGGACACTTCCTTCCAATCTTGGTCTGGCTGTTGGTCCAAAGATTGACTATGTTCTGGTGTATAGCTTTAATCCCTACACCCATTTGCCTGTATATATTATACTTGCGAGATCCCTCCTGAGCAAATATTTCAAACCGGAGGATGAAAATGTGGATTTTGCAGCGTATCAGCCGGCTTCAAAAATTCTGCCCTGGAGAATGATATCCTCATTTCCCGGCTCCCAACTGGAATACTGCCGATACGAACAATTGATACCAACGGAAGCAGGAAGCCTCGAAAGAATTCGCATGATCACTCCCGATGCCGATCCCTTCCGGATTATTACTGGCGATTTTGTTACTACCGAAGACGGTACCGGTATCGTACATATGGCTCCTGCTTTTGGCGCAGATGATTTTAAAGCCGGCAGAAAAAACAATCTTGGAATTCTGGTACTGGTTGACAAGCAGGGCAAATTTATTGACGGCGTGGGTGAATTCAGCGGCAGGTACGTGAAAGATTATAAGGATGATCCGCAATATGTAGATGTAAATGTGGACATCTGTGTGAAGCTGAAAAAGGAAAATCGTGCTTTCAAAATTGAAAAGTATGAGCATCCTTATCCTCATTGCTGGAGAACAGATAAACCCATACTATATTATCCGCTCGATGCCTGGTTTATAAAAACCACTGCAGCAAAAGAAAGGATGGTGGAGCTCAACAAAACCATTCAATGGAAACCAGCGTCCACAGGTGAAGGAAGGTTCGGTAACTGGCTGGAAAATATGGTGGACTGGAACCTGAGCCGCAGCAGGTTTTGGGGAACACCTCTGCCAATCTGGAGAACTGAAAATGGCGAAGAGGAAAAATGCATTGGTTCAATACAGGAGCTTTTGGAAGAAGTTGAAAAAGCTAAAAAAGTTTTTGGCGATAGCGTAAATAAAGGCATCAATACCGGCGCACTTGATTTGCATCGGCCATTAGTAGACGAAATTATCCTGGTAAGTAGTAAGGGTGAAAAAATGAGTCGTATTCCGGACCTCGTGGATGTCTGGTTTGATTCAGGTGCGATGCCCTATGCCCAATGGCACTATCCATTTGAGAACAAAGAAAAATTTAAAAATAGTTTTCCGGCAGACTTTATTGCGGAGGGAGTGGACCAGACGCGCGGCTGGTTTTATACATTACACGTACTGGGAGTGCTGTTATTCGATAATATCGCATTTAAAACAGTTGTTTCCAATGGACTGGTACTGGATAAAAATGGAAACAAAATGAGCAAACGCGTCGGTAATGTGGTGGATCCGTTTAAGACCATCGATCAATTCGGCGCAGATGCCACCAGATGGTATTTGATTACCAATGCCTCCCCCTGGGACAGTATGAAATTCGATACGGAGGGGATCCGGGAAGTACAAAGAAAATTTTTTGGTACCTTATATAATACATATCAGTTTTTCGCATTATACGCTAATGTGGATGGATTTGCGTTCAGGGAAGATTACATCCCACTGGCTGAACGACCCGAGATTGACAGATGGATTTCTTCAGTGCTGAACAGCCTTGTAAAAAAAGTAATTTATAATCTTGATGATTATGAACCAACTGTTGCCGGCCGGTTGATTGAGGACTTTGTAGATCAGGAACTCAGTAATTGGTACGTCAGGCTTAGCCGTCGCCGTTTCTGGAAGGGTGATTATGAACAGGACAAGAGGAGTGCCTATCAAACTTTATATGAATGTCTTGAAACGCTTAGCAAACTCATTGCGCCTATCTCACCCTTTTTTGCCGATTGGTTATTCGGGAATTTGAACCGCGTTACCGGTCGATCACCTGTAGATTCAGTCCATTTTACTGATTTCCCGGAAATAAAGAATGCAGCCATAGATTTGGATCTGGAAGAAAGAATGAAACTTGCGCAGGAAACCTCTTCCCTCATTTTATCAATCCGTAAAAAAATCAATATAAAAGTCCGGCAACCGCTTAAAAAGGTACTTATTCCGATTTTAAATCCGGGCATGAAGACACAGATTGAGAAGGTAGGCGATTTGATACGTTCCGAAGTAAACATCAAGGAAATAGAATATTTGTCAGCAGATAATCAGTTTATACACAAGAAGATAAAGCCAAATTTTGTTTTACTGGGTAAGAAACTGGGGGCAAAAATGAAGTCAGTCAGCAGCGCACTGGCCGCATTTACGCAGCAGGATATCAACAAACTGGAAAAAGAAGGCAAGACACTGATTCCTTTAGAAACTGAGTCCGTTGAAATCTTGCTGGAAGAGGTTGAAATAAGCAGCGAAGACCTGCCAGGATGGATGGTGGCTTCAAAAGGCCCTTTGACTGTTGCCCTAGACGTTACTGTTACCCCGGAACTGGAACGTGAGGGTAATGCCAGGGAACTCGTCAACCGTATCCAAAAAATCAGAAAAGACCAGGAATTTGAACTAACTGACCGAATTAGTGTCCAAATTGGGGGCGCACAAACATTAGAGGAGACGATAAGAGAATTTAATTATTATATTTGCGCGGAAATTTTGGCAGACAAACTCGATTTGGTTGCCAATTTAACGAATGGCACCCTAATTGAAGTTAATGACGTCCCTTTAACAGTCTTTGTCACAAAAAAAGCCTAACCATATGGCAATCAATAAAAAACCGGTCAAAGCCGTTAAAAAAGTGCAGCCAAAAAAGGTAGCAAAACCTGCAACTAAGAAAGTTGTTGCTAAAAAGGCAGCGCCGGCAAAACCTGTAAAGAAGGACAGTCCTAAAAAACACACACCCGTGGTAAAGAAATCTGCAGCGTCACCGAGTAAGTCAGCCCATGTAAAAGCCGTAGTTCCAGCGAAAAAAGTAGCAAATGCCACACCTGTATCTAAAAAACCGGCTGCTGCAAATACTCCGGCGAAAAAGCCGGTAGCACCTGCTCATCCGGTAAAGCCATCTCCTGCAGCACATGTGCCTCAGGTGGTGAAACCTGTGCAACCAGTCGTTGCAAAAGCCGCAAAAACAGAAGATAAAACCCCGGTTTTTAAGCAACAGGTAAAAAATACGAGCCCAGTTACAGTGAAGCCGGAAGCAAAAAAACCGGCCGCAGCCCCCGTGAAAGCGGTTAAAGTTGTTATACCCGATATTAAAACAAAAACGGTTCGTAAGTATGAACCGGAATTTACAAAATCCGTACTGGATATCCACCAGCAGGAACAAACCGGACCCACCATGAGATATAGTGATTCAGAGTTAACAGAGTTCAGGGAATTGATTACTAAGAAATTGGATTCAGCCAAAAAAGAACTGGCTTATCTACAGGGACTTATCACGAGACGTGACGAAATGGGAGGAGATGAAACAGACAATCGTTATATGACTATGGAAGATGGAAGTATGAGTATGGAACGTGAACAATTAAGTCAGATGGCGAGCCGTCAGATTACATTCATTGATCATCTCGAGAAGGCCATGATGCGGATTGAAAATAAGACGTATGGCATTTGCCGGGTTACCGGTAAGTTGATCGATAAAGCAAGATTGAAAGCGGTTCCTCACGCTACACTCAGCATTGAGGCCAAACAAACAATGAATAAATAGTTCTTAAGCTTAAAGCGTAAAGCGCAAAGCTTAAGGCTTTTTGTGAGACGAGCTGTTTTCATTTTTCAATATGCAATCCCGGCTATTATTTATTGTGATAGCGCTCGCGTTGGGTGCGGTGTTACCGATGCAGGCTGCTATCAACTCCCGCCTGGCAAAAACTGCCGGCAGCCCCATCATGTCGGCATTTGTATCGTTTGCAGTTGGAACCATCGCTCTGATGTTGTTTCTGATTCTTTCGGGACAGTTTAAGTTTGGATTCGTTTCTTCCCAATCACCCTGGTGGATCTGGTCGGGTGGATTACTCGGAACTTTTTTTGTTGCAGGTATTGTCTATATTCTGCCAAAACTGGGTGTGGTTTTATCATTCAGCCTCGTTCTTGCCGGGCAAATGTTCGTCGCCATTTTGTTCGATCAATTTGGGTGGCTGGGTGTCACCATAAGAGAAATTTCCGCAGGTAAAATTATCGGCGCGGTGCTGTTAATAGTAGGAGTCGTGCTAATAAGAAAGTATTAAAATAACACTTCCAGACTTCCATTCTTCCACACTTGTGTTACTTGATCTCCTGCATATCCACCAGCTTCTTATAAAATCCATTTTGCGATACCAGATGTTCATGTGTGCCTCTTTCAACGATGGCTCCATATTGTAAGACGATGATTTCATCAGCATGCCGGATGGTACTAAGACGGTGGGCGATTACCACGCAGGTTCTGTTCTGCATCATATTATTTATCGCATCCTGAACAAGTCTTTCACTTTCCGTATCCAGGGATGATGTGGCTTCATCCAGAATAAGGATCGGTGGATTTTTTAAAACGGCGCGGGCAATGGTTATTCTTTGCCTTTCACCCCCACTGAGTTTGGAACCCCGGTCTCCGATATTTGTCTGATAGCCATTTTCTTTCTGAATAATAAATTGATGGGCGTTGGCCACCCTTGCGGCCTTTTCGATTTCTTCGATAGATGCATCCGGCGTTCCAAGGGCGATGTTGGCGGCAATCGTATCATTAAATAACACCGGTTCCTGAGTTACAATACTCATTTGTTCCCTTAAAGAATGCAGGGAATAATTCTTAATATTAACAGCGTCCATATATAATCCTCCTCCGCTTACATCGTGGAATCGGGGTATCAGGTCAGCCAGGGTTGACTTACCGGCTCCGGACGAACCCACCAGCGCAATCGTCTTTCCTTTCCCTATATTCAGATTGATATGATGTAACACTTCTACGCCTTCATAGGCAAAACTTACATCTTTGAATTCTATATTTTTTTTGAATTCTTTAAAAGGAGTGGGATTTGCAGGTTCCTTGATGACAATATCTGCATGTAATATTTCTTCAATGCGCTTAATGGCGGCTGTTCCGCGTTGCGCATTGTAAAATGCCGTTGAGAGAGATTTTGCAGGATTGATGATCTGGGTAAATATGGCGATATAAGCGATAAATCCTTCCGCTTGTAAAGCAAATTTATGGCTGAGAATCATTTGTCCGCCAAAAAACAGAATACAGCAAAGAACAATAACACCCAGTAGTTCCGACATCGGTGACGCCATATCCCGGCGAAAAATAATTTTATTTTTAACCTGGTTCAGATAATTGTTTGTTTGAAAGAATTTATTCTTTAGAAATTTTTCTGCGTTGAATGCTTTGATCACACGCAAACCTCCCAGTGTCTCATCCAATATGGACATTAGTAAACCCAATTGCTCCTGGGCTATATTGGATTGTTTTTTTAGCGAACGACTCACGCGGCCAATGATAAATCCCGTCAGGGGAAGTAATACAAATAAGAAAATGGATAAGGGCGGGCTGAGAAAGACCAGCGTAAATAGAATAACAAGGATGGTTAGTGGTTCGCGAAAAACGCCCTCCAGGGTGCTGATCACACTCCATTCTATTTCGTTGATGTCGTTGCTCATTCGGCTGATGAGGTCACCCTTGCGCTGCTCTGTAAAAAATCCAAGCGGAAGGTCCAATATTTTCGCAAAAAGATCAGAACGCAGGCGGTTTAATACGCGATTGCGCATGGGTCCGAGAATTCTCAGGGATAAATAAAGAAAGAGATTTTTAAAAAAAATAGAGAATATGATTATAACACAAATGGCACCTAATGCATAAATAGGACCATGTTCCCGTATCAGAATTCCAAGAATATATTTGATATAATCCAGTACACTGGAAGCCGAGAAGGTTACCCGAGGCATCTGTTCAACCATCTTTTCCTTTCCGAACAAAAGTTGAAGGAAAGGAACCAACATGGTCAGGGAAACCAGGGAAAATAAAACGGAAAGGAGATTAAAAATGAAGTAGAGAGCCACATATCCTTTCTGATCGCTCAGATATTTCAGAATCGTCGAAAATCTTTTCATTATAGCGGGATGGTGCGTAAACCCGTAAATTTACACTGAAATCGGCAATGAAATGAAAGAAGGTAAACGTCAGAAACAGGTTAGTGCTTTATTACTGGAAGAGATTAACAAGATATTCCAAAAACTGGGGTTGAATATGATACAAGGCGGAATGGTTTCCATTTCTTCGGTCAAGATCACACCGGACCTGTTTGAAGCACGGATTTATTTGAGCTTTTATCAGATACCGAAACCGCAGGAGGCACTGAAATTGATCGAGGACAGAGCCTGGGAAATCAAACGCGATCTGGTAAGTTCCATCCGCAATCAACTGAGAAGTATGCCGCAGCTTACCTATTATATTGACGATTCACTGGAATATGTGGACAAAATGGAAACATTATTCAAAGAAATCAATGAGACGAAACCCGACAAGGGAAATGAATCCTGATTTAATCTATCTGCATTGAAGATCCTGTTTGCCTGGCGTTATTTTAAAGCAAAAAAATCCACCAACGCCATTAATATTATTTCATGGGTTAGTGTGAGTGCGATTATACTGGGGACAGCTTCCCTGATCGTGTTATTGAGCGTATTCAACGGACTCGAAGACCTCGTTCGCTCGCTTTACACCTCTTTTTATACGGATGTAAAAATATCCCCTGCTTCAGGAAAGTTCATGCATGTTCCCAATTCAAGTTTGCTCAAACTGAAACAAACGGATGGCGTTATCGGTTATTCATTAACGGTAGAAGATCAGGCTTTGCTGCAATACAATAATAATATGCTTCCGGTATTATTGAAAGGCGTTGATGAGAATTATAAGAACATCAACGGACTGTCACAAAATATTTTTAAGGGTGATTACAAGGTTGGCTCTTCAGATCATCCCCTGGCTGTGCTTGGCGCAGGTGTTGAATTTACATTGGATATAGAGTCAGATCGATCGGTAGTACCGATGACAGTAAATCTCTTTCGTAACGGGGTTATTAACCCCTCCGATGCTGCTTCTGCCATACGAACGGACGCATTGACGTCAGCGGGAACTTTCAAGATTCAGGAAGATTTTGATAATCATTATGTGATCACGAACCTGGGATTTATGCAAAGGATGCTGGGACTTGACTCCAACCAGTACGGAGCTATTGAAATTGCTCTAAAGGATGGCCGTTTAAATAGTGATATAAAAAAGCAATTACAGTCAATATTTGGAACCGGATTCCTTATACGGTCAAGAGATGAACAAAATCAAACCTTATTTGGTACCATGAAAATGGAAAAATGGGTGATTTACATCATCCTGACTCTTATATTGATTGTTGCGGCCTTTAATATCGTGGGCGCATTGACCATGCTGGTACTTGAAAAAAAGAAAGATATCCAGGTATTAAAAGCCATGGGAGCTGATAACCGCTTTATCCAGCAGATTTTTCTAAATGAAGGAATTCTATTGGGTGTCATTGGCGGTGGACTTGGATTTCTGCTGGCTATTTTACTTTGCTGGATGCAGGTAAATTTTAAACTGGTGCCCCTGGAAGGAAATTTTCTGATTGATTATTATCCGGTTAAATTAATTCCGGGAGATTTTATCCTGGTCGGTGGCACAATCCTGATCGTGGTTCTGTTGGCATCCTGGTTACCGGCAAGAAAAGCGGCTTTGCAACCTTTTGAGCTAAAAACTTAAGCACAACACAAGTATGGAAGAATGGAAGTATGGAAGTGTTAGTTGGAGAGTTAGTGAAAGTTGCACTTCCAGTCTTCCAGACTTTCAGTCTTCCACACTTGTGTTAGTAGTCTCCGAGCGTTTCAGGAAGTTGTGCCAGGGCTTTAGCCAATTGCTCATCACTGGGAGCAATACCATGCCAGCCATGGTCGTTCTCCATAAAGTCCACACCCTTCCCCATAATCGTATGCATTAGAATAGCAATCGGCTGACCTTTGCCGGTGAGAGCCCTGGCTTCTTTCAGAGTTGCTAATAATTCGTCCATTTGATTTCCATTGGTTTCCAGGGTTTTCCAGCCAAATGCATCGAATTTCTGACGGATATTGCCCAAATTCATAACTGAATCTGTCGTTCCGTCAATTTGCTGGTGGTTCCAATCAACCGTTGAAATCAGGTTATCCACTTTATGATGGGCTGCAAACATCAAGGCTTCCCAGTTTTGTCCCTCATCCAATTCGCCGTCACCGTGAAGCGAGAATACAATATTTGAATCTTTATTTAGTTTTTTACTTAAGGCCGCACCGATAGCAACGCTCAGCCCCTGGCCCAGGGAACCACTGGCCACTCGCACACCCGGCAGGTGTTCATGGGTGGTAGGATGACCTTGCAGCCGGCTGTTTAATTTGCGGAAAGTGGCAAGTTCTTTTAAATCAAAATAACCCGACCTGGCAAGAGTTGAATAGAATACGGGTGATATATGACCATTGCTGAGGAAGAATATATCCTCATTTTTACCATCCATAGAAAATTTCGGATCATGTTTCATGATGTCGAAATAGAGTGCGGTAAAGAAATCCGTGCATCCCAATGACCCTCCGGGATGACCACTGGAAGCGCCGTGGACCATTCTGAGAATATCCCGCCGGATTTGCGAAGCAATAGCCTTTAAATCAGCCATATAATTTGGTTTATTTCAAAGTGCGCAAAGCTAATGGAAATTATTTACCCTGGCCACGGAACATATTGAACTTTTGTTCTAACTTGCCTGCCTATACGCTCAGTGACATTGATAACATTGCTCGTCGGAATGTCTTGAATTCCAGTACGCTAAATCTGAACAAACGAAGGAAAGGTTAAGGCTTGATTTTGGCAATGCTAGTAATTATTTAATGTAAACCGAGGTACATGTTTGACGTATTATTATCTCTCTCGATATCATTCACCATCACTTTTCTGGCGATTCCGGTAATTATTAATGTGGCAGACATGAAGAAACTTTTTGACGTGCCGGACGCACGCAAAATTCATCAGGTCGCAATCACACCACTGGGTGGTATTGGCATTTTTGCCGGTTTTGTTTTTGGATGCCTCCTGACTATCAATTTCAAATATTCTTCCGAATTCCAATATTTTATTGCGGCTACCATGGTCATCTTTTTTTTAGGATTGAAAGATGATATCCTGGTACTTACGCCAATAAAAAAATTCATAGGTCAGGTGCTTGCTGCCTTCCTGATCATATACTATGGTCGTATACAGATCCGGAGTATGCATGGTTTTTTTGGTGTTCATGAATTGCCCGAAATGTTCAGCTTGCTGATTTCCTATTTCTCCGTTATCGTAATCATCAATTCATTTAATCTGATCGATGGAGTAGACGGGTTGGCGGGTATGCTCGGGTTGATGTCTTCAGCGCTTTTCGGGATCTATTTCTATATGAATGCATCTGGCATGGAGCCTTATTATGTACTGGCATTTTCATTGTGCGGAAGCCTGATCGCATTTCTTATTTTTAATTTTCAGCCGGCCAAAATATTTATGGGCGACACGGGATCCCTGCTGGTTGGGGTAGTGAATGCAATTTTAGTACTCAAATTTATTGATCCGGGAAATGGTCCCGAATCAGTAAACCCGATTGTATCTTCTCCCGCCATCGGCTTTACCGTTCTCATGATCCCACTGCTCGACACACTTCGGGTATTTGCAATACGCATTTTCAAACGTCGTTCTCCATTTAGTCCCGACAGGAACCATATTCATCACCTCCTTTTGGATCGGGGTCTTTCTCACCGTACTATTACCCTTTTGCTGGTAGCCATCAACGTGAGTATGGTCGTGTTTGTGTATCTGGCAAGATCCCTGGGATGCACCATCCTGATTTTATCCGTTATTGCAATTTTCTTCTCATTTATAGCCATCGCTTATTATTCCAGATCCCGGGATTCATTAACATGGGAAACTGATGGAATTGATAAAAATGAAAAGGTAAAGGAATCGAAATTGGTTACCTTTATCCGCGATAGTATGCTGGAACAAAAAAATTAATCAGCCACATCAGCAAAAAAATTTGAACTTAGAATTACATCTATGTCTGATGAATTAGACTTTACCCTGGAAGTTGCTAAAGATTCCATGATTAAAGCAATTACCCACCTTGAGAATGAACTTACAAAAATCCGCGCAGGAAAGGCAAATCCGCAAATGCTGGAGGGCGTAACCGTGGATTACTATGGAGTACCCACCATCATCAGCCAAATGGCCAATGTTTCGGCCATAGATGCCCGGACACTGACCATTCAACCCTGGGAAAAGAATATGTTACAGCCAATAGAAAGGGCCATCATCAATGCGAACCTCGGTGTGACGCCGCAAAATGATGGCAATACCATTCGTCTTTTTATGCCCCCATTGACGGAGGAAAGAAGAAAAGAATTTGTAAAAAAAGCTTTTGCGGAAGGAGAACAAACACGTGTGGCCGTCCGGAATATTCGCAGGGATGCCATCGAGGAAATCAGGAAATTTCAGAAAGACGGTTTAAGCGAAGACCTTACAAAGGATGCGGAAAAAACGATGCAGGAAATTACCGATCAGCATATTTCTTTGGTTGAAAGACACCTGGCCTCCAAGGAAAAAGAAATTATGGCTGTCTGATTGGTCATTGAACAGTTTCATTATTAATCTTTAAAATTGCTTGTATGAGTATCTTAAAGGATTTCAAGGACTTCGCACTCCGCGGCAATGTAGTTGATCTGGCTGTTGCGGTAATTATAGGTGGCGCTTTTGGCGCCATTGTATCCTCACTCGTGGATAATGTAATAACACCCCTTTTGCTTACCCCCGCTCTGAAAGCAGCAAACGCGGAGGATCTCGATAAGCTCACATATGGCACCGTCAAATACGGACTTTTCCTGGCTGCGGTAATCAAATTCATCATCATTGCTTTTATACTTTTTCTGATTGTCAAAGGACTTAAGGCGATTGAAAATAAGAAAGTACCCGCACCGGCTGAACCTTCAGCAACGGAAAAGCTCCTGGCAGAAATCAGGGATGAACTCAAGAAACCTTAACCTGGCTTTACTTTTGATTGTTCAGATTTCCCAATATGGAATGGGTAATTGCATTTTACAATCGGGGAAATATATTATATATGAAAAAGATCGTACTCAGCGTTCTGACAATACTAAGCATCTATGTCGGCGCGGCGCAGGACAAATCCGTGCAGCAAATGCGTGACGAGGCAAACAGGGAAATTAAGAAAGATCCGAATGACACCATTCCGAAAGTTTGGAAAACCGGCGGTATTCTCCGTTTTACCATGACGCAAAGTGCTCAGGATAACTGGGCCGCAGGAGGGGACAAAAACACACTCGGATTGTCGAGTTTTTTCAGCGGTTATGCATATTATAAAAAAGGAAAGAATAGCTGGGACAATACGATTGATCTGGCTTACGGATTTTTAAGTACCACAAGTCTCGGTACCCGTAAGTCGGATGATAAAATCGACCTTCTTTCAAAATATGGATATGATATCGGGAAGAACTGGTATATCAGCGGATTGGTAAATTTCCGAAGCCAGTTTGCGCCGGGTTATGCCTACCCGGCAGGTAAGGCGCCCGTGCTCATTTCGGATTTTCTTGCCCCTGCCTATATTATTGTATCACCCGGGCTCAATTATAAGCCCAATGATAAATTTTCTTTCTTTATATCACCGTCAACACTTCGGTGGATCATCGTAAAAAATGATTCACTTTCTGCCCAGGGTGCATTCGGTGTCGATAGCGGAAAACACGTGAAATTTGAATTCGGAGCATATTCTACTATATCCTATACAGCCAAAATAAGTGAAAATGCAGTTTACACGGGCAGGCTGGACCTGTTTTCAAATTACCTCCACAAGCCGCAGGATGTCGATATCAATTTAACCAACCTGATCGCCGTCAAAGTAACGGGAATTCTCGCCATGACTGTTGCTTTCAATCTCATTTATGACAATGATGTTTCCACGATTAATTCTGACGGCACTGTAGGAGGAGCCAAACCCCAGTTGCAGGAATTGCTGGGTATTGGACTGCAGTTAAAACTATAATAAGCGTAAAGCTTAAGGCGTAAAGCATAAAGCAATTCGGATGAAGGCCAAAATGTATATTAGTGGCCACTATTTTCTAAGTTTTAGGCTTTGAACTTTAAGGTTTAGCTTATGTGATATAAATGTCAACAAAAGCTTTACGCTTTACGCCTTAAGCTTTGAGCTTTTTAAGTATTCTTGCAACACAACAATGCCCATGCATTCTGCCTCATACCAAATCCATTTATCCCAGTTTGAAGGTCCTTTCGACCTTTTGTTATTTTTTATTGAAAGGGATGAATTGGATATTTATAATATTCCGATTCATAAACTGATCAAAGACTTTCTGGATTTCATTCATAAAGAAGAAACCTTGAATATCGAACTCTCCAGTGAGTTCATTTTATTTGTATCTACCCTCATGCGCATCAAAGCCAGGATGTTGCTGCCGAGAAAGGAATTGGATGACCAGGGCAATGAAATCGATCCGCGCCAGGAACTTGTGAACAAAGTTCTCGAATACAAACGTTATAAAGAGGCTGCGGCGCGTTTGGCAGAGATGGAAGAACAGAGGATGAAATTAGTTCGTCGGGGAAATCTTCATAGAGAATTATTACAGATAGGAGAAGAATCCGGTGAAGGAACAGAAATCCAGTCCATCAGTTTGTTCAAATTGATGAAGACTTTTGAGAAAGTTATCCAGCGGATGCAGGAACGCAATAACCAGCCCCGGCATACCGTCGTTCAATATAATTATACCATTGAAGCAAGCAGAGAACATCTCCTTGAATTAGTCAGCCGGGAGCGAATCGTTCCGTTTGAAAAAATCATTTATGCCTGCGAAAACCGGATTCATGCCATCTTTCTCTTTCTTTCCATCCTTGAACTTGTGCAGTTAGGTTATATGAATATTCTGGTTGGAGAAGGGCGCAATAATTTTATACTTGAGCACAACGAAGAACGTCTCACGCTGAACGCATAACGCACAAAGCGTAACGCTCGGCGCTTAAACACCCTGTTTTGTTTGAATTTGAAAGCTAGAATAATCAGGCCATTAGCTAAGTATATGGGGAGCTATTCAAGTATTATTTAACTGAGGCATGACAGGGGGTTAACAGGGGGTTAACAGGGGGTGAGGTCCTGTAAAAGGTTGGGTTAGACCCTTTTTTCCTATCGGGAGAAATAAAGCTCAGGTATTGAGAGAACTGGTACGTTTATACTACCGGATTACTGGTCCTCGACCCAAACTGTCTAATTTTACCCACAGGTATGACATAAAGGCGTTAACGCCTTGCTGCCTTAAGCTTTCAGCATAAGACCGGTATACTATTTGATGTTTCAACATTAAATTTATTACCATGCATACAAAGTTATACCCCGCAAAAGAAAGAGGTCATGTCAACCTGGGTTGGCTGGAATCTTTTCATTCCTTCAGTTTCGGTCAGTTTCACGATCCTGAAAAAATACATTTTGGCGCTTTACGGGTGTTGAATGATGACAGCGTGGCTGGTGGTGGAGGATTTGGAGCCCACCCGCATGATAATATGGAGATCGTATCCATTCCCCTGGAAGGCTCGTTATCACACAAGGACAGTACAGGGAATGAAGGAATTATCAGAAAGGGTGATGTGCAGATTATGAGCGCGGGAACCGGTTTACGTCATTCAGAGTATAATTCTTCCGCAACAGAAACAGCAAAATTTCTGCAGATCTGGGTTTTCCCAAAACTCAAAAATATAAAACCCGCATACGGACAAAAAACTTTTGATTTGAAGGATCGGAAAAATAACTGGCAGACGGTTGTAAGTTCCGATACTATCTGAACGTGCATTAAATATCAATCAGGATGCACGTTTTTCACTGGTAGATCTGGAAGCCGGGAAATCGATCAATTACGACTTGAAGTGGAAAAATTCGGGATTGTATTTATTTGTAATCGAAGGAGCTGTACAAACAGATGGTCAGTCTCTTAACAGAAGAGATGCCCTGGGAATTTACGAAACAGAAAAAGTGAATATTGAAGCCCTTGAAAATGCCCAGTTACTGGCTATCGAAGTTCCTATGCTGAGCTAAAAGCCTGAAGCAGGAGGCGTGAGTTCAACGCCCATTGCCTCAGGCCTCAAGCCTCAGGCCTTCTGTCTTTATTAAAAGCTTTTTGGCAGCATCATAAATAGCATCTGCATCAAAGCCCGCTTCGTGCTGAAGTTGTTTGGGCGATCCGTGCTCTATGATTTTATCAGGTATGCCAAGCATAATAATTCTGGCCTGGTATTGATTCTTTGCCATGAATTCAAGAATCGCGGATCCGAACCCTCCGATTACGGTTCCGTCTTCTACCGTAATGATCTTATCGTATTTCTTAAATACTTCATGCAGCAGTTCTTCATCCAGAGGCTTTACAAATCGTACATCATAATGAGCAGCATCCAGATCTTCTGTTCTTAATTTCCGGATGGCTAAAGTGGCAAAATTTCCGGGATGTCCGAAAGATAAAATTGCAATTTCCTTTCCGTCCTTTAATCTTCTTCCTTTACCGATTTCAATTTCCTGGAAAGGGGTTTTCCAATCTGGTAAAACACCTTCTCCCCGGGGATATCGTATCACAAAGGGATGTTTATTTTTTTCCAATTGTGCAGTATACATCAGGTTGCGTAACTCAGTCTCATTCATCGGTGCACTGACAATCAGGTTTGGAATGCAGCGCATATATGCTATATCATATGCTCCATGATGTGTGGGTCCGTCTTCTCCGACGAGACCGGCGCGATCAAGGCAGAATACTACCGGAAGGTCCTGAATGGCTACGTCATGAATTACCTGATCGTAGGCCCGCTGCATGAAACTCGAATAGATATTACAAAATACCCGCATTCCCTGTGTCGCCATGCCGGCGCTCAGGGTAACGGCATGTTGTTCACAAATGCCCACATCGAACGCACGATCAGGCATTTTTTCCATCATAAATTTTAGTGAACTACCGCTTGGCATAGCCGGTGTAATCGCGAATATATGGGGGTTTTTCTCGGCAAGTTCTATGATCGTCTGCCCGAATACATCCTGGTATTTTGGTGGCTGAACCGTATCGAACTGCTTCTTATAAATTTCTCCTGAAATTTTATCAAATAAACCAGGGGCATGCCATTTGGTTTGATCATTTTCAGCCAGAGAATAGCCCTTCCCTTTTGTGGTAATGATATGTAGCAGTTTGGGACCCGGAATATTTTTCAAGTCCTGCAGCGTATCTACCAGCTTATTGAGATTATGACCGTCAATTGGCCCGAAATATCGCAACTTCAATGCCTCGAACAGATTGCTGCTCTTGCTTACAAAACTTTTAATACTGTGTTCAATCTTGCTGGCGATTTCGCGGCTGAAATGACCGCCCACCGGAAGTTTGCCCAGCGCTTTCCAGATATCGTCCTTGAATTTATTATAGGTCTGGGAAGTCGTGATATCGGTTAGATATTCTTTTAGAGCGCCCACATTCGGGTCGATGCTCATGCAATTATCATTCAGAATGATAAGGAGATCAGAATCAGCCACGCCCGCATGATTCATCCCTTCGAAAGCCAGTCCGGCTGTCAAAGCTCCGTCTCCGATCACGGCCACTACCTTTCTGTCCTTTTCGCCTTTGTATTTTGCAGCCATAGACATCCCCAACGCGGCACTGATGGAAGTGGATGAATGACCAACACCAAACGTATCATAGATACTTTCAGATCGGTTTGGGAATCCGCTTAAACCCTTATATTTTCTATTTGTTGGAAAATTATCCCGGCGTCCGGTGAGAATTTTATGTCCGTATGCCTGGTGGCCCACATCCCAAACCAACTGATCGTAAGGGGCATTAAAGACATGGTGCAATGCTACCGTTAATTCAACGACTCCCAGACTGGCTGCGAAATGACCCCCGTACAGACTAACCACGTCAATGATATACTGACGTAATTCGTCGCTGAGTTGCTGAAGCTGATCCCTGGTTAATTTTTTAAGGTCTTCAGGGGAATCAACGGTTTTTAAAAGGGGTCCTGGTAGTAGGTCCATCTGCATCATTTAAACGGGTAAAAATAACGTTTTCCCCTGATATACACAGTAGGCTCAACCGAACTCCCTTCCCGGAGTCGGGCGACCGCCAGAAGGCCGGAATTACCCATTAGTACTTAAAATCCCCAAAAAGTGGATTTATCGTATAGTTTTGTCTTTGGCTGAACTTATGCAAAAGACTAGTAAATACTATTGGTGGCTCCAAATCGGGGGATGGGGGGTTCTTGCCCTGATTCTTGTATTTGCTAATATCCTTTTTGGCAGAAAAGTGGATCTGCAGTTTCTGATTCCGCTTTGTCTCCAGGTGATTGTCGGTATTTTCACAACCCATTTATTCAGGATTTTTATACATCGTGCAGGATGGTTGCAGTTACCCGTTGAAAAAGCTCTTTCCAGACTGGCCCTGGGCATTTTGATTGTTTGTTTGTTGGATACCATACTCCGTATTACGGTGATTAATTGGATTGATCCCACCAACACAAGTAAAAGACTGGAATTCTCTACCCGTTTTCTTTTGGTGACAGTGGAAAACGCCCTGTATATCATTCCCTGGACACTGATCTATTACTTCTTCCATTATATTGAAAAAAGCAGGAAGCAGCAACTGGATACCCTGAAACTGGAAGCCCTGGTAAAAGAACTGGAATTGAAGACGATTAAAAGCCATATCAACCCGCATTTTATCTTCAATGCACTCAATAGCATACGGGCATTAATTGATGAAAATCCACTCCGGGCAAGAACGGCGATTACGGAACTGAGTAATATTTTAAGAAGCAGTATGCAAACGGAAAAACAGGAAACCGTTTTTTTCGAGAAAGAGCTGAATATAGTGAAGGATTATCTGGCCCTGGAACATATTCGTTTTGAAGACAGGCTGAATGTGCAATATGAAATCGCGGAAAATACTTTAACACAACAAATTCCGCCTATGATGCTGCAGACGCTTGTTGAGAATGCCATTAAACACGGTATCAGTAAACAAGTGAATGGAGGAACCGTAACGATTGTTTCCAATTTAAAGGAACGTTATCACCAACTGGTGATCCGGAATACCGGGCGTTTAAATAAAACAGGGAATGAAGACGGTTTCGGACTAATGAGTACCCGCAACCGGTTGCATCTTTTGTTTGGTGAAGATGCGGATTTCAATATCAGGGAGATTAACGGAAATATGGTGGAAGCCGAATTACATATTCCATTAACTTAAAAATTTATCTAAATGATCAGAGCTGTAATTATAGACGACGAAAGACTGGCCCGCAATGAATTGAAAAAATTACTCCAGGAATTTCCGGAAATCGAAGTCATCGCGGAAGCAGCCAATGCCAATGAAGGCATTGAAAAAATCGATAGTCTCAATCCCGACCTTATTTTCCTCGATATCCAGATGCCCGGAAAAACCGGTTTTGATATGCTGGCAGAACTGGACAAAGCACCAGATGTGATTTTCACAACTGCTTACGACGATTATGCCCTGAAGGCATTTGAAGTAAATGCACTGGATTATTTATTAAAACCTGTTGAGCCCCGCAGACTTGCGGACGCATTACACAAACTTCATCTGGAAGAAACCCGTGATCGCGAATCTGCATCTGACGACGAGATCGCAGTTAATAAAAGCCTGCTTCATGAAACAGACCAGGTATTTGTAAAAGACGGGGAAAGATGCTGGTTCGTGAAACTGGGAGAAATCCGCCTTTTTGAAAGTGTCGGAAATTATGCGAAAATTTATTTCCAATCCAACAAACCGCTGATATTAAAATCTTTAAATGCATTGGAAGAACGCCTGGATGAAAAGGTTTTTTTTCGTGCAAACCGGAAGCATATCGTAAATCTGCGTCTCATCGAAAAAATTGAACCTTATTTTAACGGAGGTCTCCTGCTTGAACTAAAAGGCGGAGAAAAAATTGAAGTCAGCAGAAGGCAAACGGTTAAGTTCAAGGAAATGATGAGTTTGTAATTATTCCCTAAAAAATTAAGTATGCGTTTATTCCTGCTGTCAGGATTACTGATCATTTGTTCATTTGTGCATGCACAGACAGTTCCGGCGATCAGCGAATCAGAGGTAAGCCGGATCGAAAAAACCCTGGCTTCAGATGATATGCAGGGACGACAGGTATTTACAACTGGTATAGAAAAAGCGGCTGCTTTTATCACGAAAGAATTTAATCAGGCTGGATTAAAACCACTCCCCGGTTCTAAAGATTTCAACCAGACTTTTGTGATGATGGATGTGGAGTCCAGGGATGCCCATATGACCCTGGATGGTACTCCGGTTGATAAAAAAAACCTGGTGGCTTTCTCTGCTGAATCATCACTGACAATTACTCAGGACGATCATTATAAAAAGGTAATCGTAAAAAAAGCAGCTGAATTCGGCGAGATCGTTTTAAAATATCTGGAGTCAGAAGAAAATGTATTGATCCTGGTGGATACTTCACTGTCAAAGAAATTCAACTGGCTGGCAGGCCTTCATATGCCACAGTTTAGCGGAAAAGGTAACCGTATTTACGTGCTCACATCTGTAGATCCAAGTCAATATCGCATTGAGATAACGCAAAAAATGAAGAAGCAATACCTGACCAATTTAATTGGCATGATACCCGGTAAATCAAAGCCGGATGAATATGTGATCTTTTCTGCCCATTATGATCATCTCGGAATTGGAAAACCAGACGAAGCTGGTGATTCTATATATAATGGCGCAAATGATGATGCCTCCGGAACTACCGCAGTGATTGCCCTGGCAGACTATTTCAGTAAGATACACAATAATGAACGAACCTTAATATTTGCGGCTTTTACCGCAGAAGAAATTGGTGAATTCGGATCTGCTTATTTTTCCGGGAAATTGAATCCGGATAAAGTGATGGCTATGCTAAATATAGAAATGATCGGAACCGAAAGTAAATGGGGGAAAAACTCTGCCTATATCTCAGGATATGACCGGTCTGATATGGGAGCTATTCTTCAAAAAAATTTAGGCAATACACAGTTCAGATTTTATCCGGACCCTTATCCGGAACAACAACTATTTCTCCGCTCCGATAATGCCTCATTGGCCAAACGAGGCGTTCCGGCGCATAGTATTTCGACTTCTAAAATGGACGTTGAAAAATACTATCATAAACCGGGCGATGAAATCGGAACCCTGGATCTCAATAACATGACTGAAATTATTCGGGCGATCGGATTAAGCGCCAGTTCAATCATTGCAGGAAAAGACACGCCAACCCGTGTTCATATGGAATAAGCAGCATCAGCCGAACATTACCTGGAGTCGTAATCCGTAATGGTTCCGTAATAAGAAATCGGTTCACGCGAATTACTGCTTACACGCACGGTACAATAGCCGCTGGTGGTTACAGACAAACTTATCTTACTGGCGTTCGCCTGATTTTTGGGTACTATCGTAATTTCCCAGCCACCTTTTTTCAATGTATCTGATTTATAAGTGAACTGGGTTGTTTTAAACTCAGTGGTAAGATCAGTAGGCGGATAATTCGTAGTAAAAGACCGGCCATAATATGGCAGGTCAACCGAAAGACTGTCTTTATTCAGCTTTAAGAAATAATCACTGGTAAGCTGCCGGGTCATGCCCTTCATGGAAGTAGCCGATAGTGCATGAAAACGGAATTTCCTTCCGTCCATTTGGCTCTTCAACTGGTTGAACTCATCCTGCTTTTTTTGATCAGCATCTGATTGCGAAAAACTTTGTAAACAGACAAGCATTAATAAAGGCAGCAGGAGCCTCGAATATTTAGAGGGGGACATAAAAATAATTTATATAAAATTAAGAAAAGCCCCCAGTCCTGCTGGTGAATCAAAAGGAATTATAACTCTTTTTTGGGATCAGAATTTTTTCAGAACGTTATCCATTTCTGAACTGATTTCAGCCAGATTTAAATTCCCCAGACTGCCTTCGTGTGTATGTTTTAGCGGCTTGGTCTGGTCGAAGGAAAAATCACCTTTACTGATCTGGTTGCCAACCGTCTTATAAGCATCGCGAAAAGGGATTCCCTGGTTGGCTAATTCGTTTACAGCCTCTACGCTGAATAAGATATTTATATTTTTCATCCTGCAGAATGTCTTTTTTTACGCGGATATGGGATAACATGAGCACTGTCATGCTGATACAGGCTTTTAAGTCTTCAATGGCAGGGAATAAAATTTCCTTTGTGAGTTGCATGTCCCGGTGATACCCCGACGGCAGATTGTTCATCAAAAGGCTGAGTTCATTCGGAATGGACTGTATCCGGTTGCTCCTGGCACGAATCAATTCAAAAACATCCGGATTTTTTTTATGTGGCATGATGCTGCTGCCGGTAGTCAGTTCATCCGGAAATGAAATAAAACCAAAATTCTGGTTCATATACAGGCAGGCATCCATGGCCAGGCGTGAAAGTGTTGCTGCAATGGTGGCCATTCCAAAGGATACCAGTTTTTCTGTTTTCCCCCGGCTCATCTGAGCATAAACCACATTATAATGGAGGCTGTTAAATCCCAGAAGTTCCGTCGTCATTTTCCTGTTTAGCGGAAAGGAAGAACCATATCCCGCACCACTACCCAGCGGATTTTTATTGACGACCTGATAGGCTGCTGACAATATTTCAAGATCATCTACCAGGCTTTCGGCATAAGCACCGAACCAAAGCCCAAATGAAGATGGCATGGCAATCTGCAAATGCGTATAGCCGGGCAACAAGTCATCTTTATATTGATGACTGAGAGAAACTAACAAATCAAAAAGCTTTTTTACCTCTGATTTCAATTCCAGTATTTCTGCGCGCAGAAATAATTTTATATCGACAGCTATCTGGTCGTTCCGGCTTCGGCCACTATGAATTTTTTTCCCTGCTTCACCGATTTTTTTTGTCAGATTTAATTCGATCTGTGAATGAATATCTTCCACCCCTTCCTCGATGTGAAATATTCCCTGTGTTATTTCTATTTGAATATTTTCAAGCTCTTTCAGGATGGCGGCTAAGTCTTCAGGGCTTAGCATCTTTACCGATTCCAGCATTTTTACATGCGCTATCGATCCCTGAACGTCGTACCTGGCCAATACCATATCGAATTCAGGATCACGACCAACGGTGAATTTCTCTATTTGGGTATTTATATCAGATCCTTTTTTATCCCAGAGTTTCATTTCTTAGGCTTAAAGCTCAAAGCGTAAAGCTTAAAGCATTATTTATAATTCTTAATTAAATTTTACATTTCATCCTTATACTACCACATCTCCACTTCTTCATGTTTCAATATTAGGTTTACAACAAATTCATATAAACTCTTCAAGGAGCTTTATATAGGTAGTAATTCCGTCCCTGAATCTCCTCGATATAAATATACTCATCTGCCGTATGACTTCTGGCGGAATCACCGGGACCCATTTTTAAAGCCGGAAATGGCATCAGGGCTTTGTCAGATGTAGTAGGAGAACCATAATAATTTTTCCCCAACCGGATGCCTGATTTAACCAGGGGATGATCCAGTGGAATGGAAGTAGATTTCATGCGGGTGGTCCGGGGTTTAAAACTGCTCTTCAGGTTTTCTTTAAGCGCTTCGAGAATTTCCTCAAAACTATACAACTCATTTACCCGCACATCAATTACATATTTGCACTGTGCAGGTACCACATTGTGTTGTTTATTTTCGGTATCTATAACGGTTACACTCATTCGGGTTTCACCAAGCAGTTCGCTTCTTTTTTCAAAACGAAAATTGCGGATCCATTCAATGTCATCAATGGCTTTATATAATGCATTTTCGCCTTCATTCCTGGCAGCATGGCCCGGCCGGCCTGAAGCCACGCAGTCAATCACCATCAGTCCTCTTTCCGCAACGGCCATATCCAGTTTTGTAGGCTCCCCTACAATACCAAAATCAATCTGGCCGAGATAGGGCAATACCAATTCGATTCCGTTTACACCACTGATTTCCTCTTCAGCGCTCGCAGCAAAAACGATATTATGTTTTGGATCTTCATGATTATAATAAAAAAGAAAGACAGCGGCCAGACTTACCAGGCATCCGCCGGCATCGTTACTTCCCAGACCAAACAATTTCCCATCCTTAACCGATCGGTGTAAACGGATCCATGCTATAAGCCTTATTAGGTCGTACTGTGTCGTGATGGGAATTCAGTAAAATACTTTTACGGGAGCTATGATAATTTTTATTCCGTGCATAAATATTATTTCCTACGCGGGAAAAGGGAATTTCGTGGCGGGCGAAGAACGCACAGAGCAGGTCGGCTGTATCATTTTCTTCCTTGGAGAAGGAAGGTGTGGCGATGAGCTCTTTGAGTAACGCGATGGCTTCTGCCTGTAAACTTTCTATTGACGTATTATTCATGACTGATGGTTGTGCCGGAATTTCCCGTTATAAGCATGTCCAGTTCCTGTCCCTTACCGATAATTACTTTTTGTACTCCGGCTTCGATGGCTTTAAAAGCGTTGTCAAGTTTGGGTATCATGCCGGCGAATATTTTTTCTGTTTCTTTCAATTCTTTATAATATCCAAGATGTAATTTTTCAATAACCGAATTTTCATTTTCAACATCTTTTAGTACACCCGATTTTTCAAAGCTGTAAATCAGTACGACTTCAAAAAAAGAGCTAAGTGATTTTGCGATTTCCTGTGCGATCGTATCTGCATTGGTATTCAGTAACTGACCCTTGCCATCATGAGTTATCGGCGCCACCACCAGTGTTTGTCCATTTAAAAGCAGCTGGATGAACCAGGCTGCATCCACCCGATCTATATCACCCGCAAACCCGTAATCTATGCCTGCTTTCTCTCTTTTATGCGACAGAATACTGTTTCCATCAGCCCCTGTAATACCAACCGAATTGCATTGCAATGACTGTAGCCGGGCGACGATATTCTTATTGATGTAACCTGCATACACCATGGTTACTATTTTTAAAGTTTCGGCATCTGTCAAACGCCGCCCATCGACCATCTGCTGCGGAATACCCATTTTTTCTGCCATCCTTGTGGCTAGCTTGCCTCCTCCATGAATCAGGATTTTCTTATCCCCGATCGCGGCAAATTTTTTCAGAAAAGAAGAAAGCAATTGCTCATCATCAATGATATTTCCTCCGATCTTGACGACATATAAACTTTCCATCATCAGGATTTAAGAATTTCACTCAATACAGATTGGGCAGCCCAAACCCGGTTTCCGGCCTGCTGTGTAACAATGCTGTGTGGTCCATCCAGCACTTCATCACTTAATTCTACGTTACGGCGAACAGGAAGGCAGTGCATTACTTTTGCCTGATTGGTAAGTAATAATTGTTCATTGGATAGCATCCATTCCGGATCGTTGGTATACATTTTTCCATAATCCCTGTATGTGCTCCAGTTTTTAACATATACAAAATCGGCATCTTTAAGCGCGGCATCCTGGTTGTGCAAAATGCGGGCTCCTTTTGTAAAACGCGGATCCAAGTCATAATCCTCCGGATGCGTAATAACAAAATCCGCTTTGCCCCATGCATTAATCCATTGTGCGAAACTATTGGCTACACATTGAGGCAGCGGTTTTACATGGGGTGCCCAGGTTAGTACAATTTTTGGCTTTGCAATTCCCTTGCTGTTTTGTAAACACTCTGTAATGGTAAGAATATCTGTCAGGCTTTGTAACGGATGGAGGGTGGCACTTTCAAGGCTCACCACCGGAATGCCCGCATATTTTACAAACTGGGTAATATATAATTCGCTGTAATCATCTTCCCTGTTTTTTAACGAAGGGAAAGTCCGGATACAAAGAATATCAAAATATTTTCCAAGAACGGGTGCAGCATCTTTAATATGTTCTACTGTATTTCCACTCATAATGGCCTCCTCTTCGAATTCCAGTGCCCATCCTTCTTTATCCACGTTGAATACAAGTGGCTCCAGTCCAAGATTCAGCGCTGCAACCTGCGTGCTGAATCGCGTACGTAAACTTGGATTTAAAAACAGGAGACCGATTTTTTTTCCCTGGCCAAGTGTTTTGTCGGCATAGGGATTTTTTTTATACCCAAGCGCCTGTGTTACGAGGTGATCGATACTGGGAACGTCTGCTATTGAAATAAAATTTTTCATGCCTGATTAACCAGATTGGGAGATGAAACCATATTATTTATTTCCTCTTCCAGTGATTCGAGGAATTCTTCCGCTTCTTTTTTCCTCAAAGCCAGGGAGGGAAGAAGCCGGATCACATTCGGTTTTGCTTCTCCGGTAAATACCTGTTGATGAAAAAGAAGATTCTTTTTCAAATCTTTCAATTGGCCATCCACATCGAATCCAATCATTAATCCTCTTCCGCGCACATTTTTAAGACCTTTTATTTTTTTCAGCCGGGAAATCAAAAATTCTCCGGTGGATTTTGCATTATGCATCAGGTTTTCTTCTTCGATCACTTCTAAAACCGCAAGGGCCGCAGCACATGCCAAATGGTTGCCTCCAAATGTGGTTCCAAGCATACCATATTTAGGTTTCAGGAACGGGGCAATCAGAATTCCGCCAACAGGGAACCCATTACCCATACCCTTGGCCATGCTGTAAATATCTGCGTCTACTCCCACACTATCGATAGAGAAAAATTCACCAGTTCTGCCATAACCGCATTGCACTTCATCTGCAATAAACATAGCATCATAATCCGTGCATAACGTTCTTATTTTTTTAATAAACGAATCTTCGGCTACATTAATTCCGCCAACTCCCTGTATACCCTCTACAATCACTGCGGCAACTTCACGACCGTGATTGTCAAAATATTCTTTAAGAGCATCTGTATCATTGAACGGAAGGAAGACGACGTTTTCTGTCTGGTTAACCGGCGCGACGATGGAAGGATTGTCGGTAACCGCTACTGCCAGAGAGGTTCTGCCATGAAAGGATTTGTTGAATGCAATAATCTTTTTCCGGCCGGTATGGAACGATGCCAGTTTCATGGCGTTTTCATTGGCTTCCGCACCCGAATTACACAGGAACAACTGATAATCCTCTTTACCTGATAATTTCCCCAATTTGTCCGCGAGTTCCTGTTGCAGCGGTATGCGAATCGAATTTGAATAAAAGGCGACCTGATTCAGCTGATGCGTAATCCTGGAAACAAAATGCGGATGTGTATGACCGATAGAGATCACTGCATGACCACCATACATATCCAGGTATTGTTGACCGGCCTCATCCCACAGATAAGAACCTTTTGCTCTTGTAATGGTGATTTCATTTATGGGATATACTTCGAATAGTTTCATTTTTTTAAGCTTGAGGCCGGAAGCGTGAGGCTTGAGGCCGTATTGAATAATGTTTTAATAATAAAAATTCTGCATGTTGCTGTTTTGCTTCGAGCCTCAAGCCTCACGCTTCAGGTCTAGAAATAATTTGCTTTAAATTTTAATCCTGTTGACTCATCCAGACCAAACATCAAATTCATATTCTGTACTGCCTGACCGCTTGCGCCTTTCAACAGGTTATCAGAGACAGAATGAACAACCAGCATTTCATCCTGTTTTTCCAGCTGAATGATGCATTTATTAGTATTGACAACCTGTTTTAAAAAAACGGGCGTTTCACTAACCACGGTAAATGGATGACCCGCATAAAAATCCTTATATAATTTTACTAAAACGGGTAATTCCTGATTGATTTTCATTTGTGAGCTGACAAAAATGCCCCGCGTAAAATCTCCCCGCCATGGAACAAAATGCAGCTTATCCGAACCAAATGCTTTCTGGTATTGATTCAGCGATTGATTTATCTCAGCCAGGTGCTGATGGATGAGTGTTTTATATGCCTGTATATTATTGGCCCTCCATGAAAAATGCGACGTAGCATTCAAACCTTGTCCTGCACCCGTTGAACCTGTGATACCCGTGGTGTACACTTCGCTTAACCATCCCTGTTTGGCCAGCGGTAAGAGGCCCAGTTCAATGGTTGTTGCGAAACATCCCGGATTGGCGACATATTGTGCTGTGCGGATAGCATCCCGGTTTAATTCTGGTAAACCATAAATAAAGGGTTTTCCTGATGCGGAAATACGATTGTTTGACTCAATCCGGAAATCCTGAGATAAATCAATGATCCGGATTTCCGGTCCTGGTGGATTATCCTGCAGAAATTTCCGGGCTTCACCATGACCGACACATAAATAGAGCAGGTCTATATCCGATGAAATATTTTCTGAAAATTGAATATCAGTGTCGCCCGCCAGGTCCTGGTGTACGGCAGATAATAGCTGACCGGCGTGGCTCTTGCTCTGCACAAAAACCAGTTCAGCATTCGGATGATTCAGCAGGATGCGAATCAACTCACCACCGGTATAGCCCGCTCCGCCTGTTATCCCAATCCTGATTTTTTTCATTTTATTTGGTTTCCGGGATCGTTGATTTTATGAAAGATCGCCGTTTGATTGCCAAATATTTTTGCAAACCCTTTCACGTCGTCACCTGTCCATCCGGTGTTCATTTCGCCGTATGAACCAAACCGGCTGCTCATCAGGTCGTGATCACTTTCGATTCCTGTTATGATAAAACGGTAGGGTTCAAGAGTTACAAAAACTTTTCCTGACACGGTCGCCTGTGAATCTTCCAGGAATTTTTCAATGTTACGCATGGTCGGATCCAACATTTGCCCTTCGTGTAACCAGTTCCCGTACCAGCTGCTCAGCTGTTCCTTCCAATACAACTGCCACTTGGTTAATACATGTTTTTCCAGCAAATGGTGTGCTTTTATAATGATCAGGGGTGCAGCTGCTTCAAAACCAACCCGGCCCTTAATGCCGATAATGGTATCGCCCACATGGATATCCCGTCCGATCGCAAATGACTGTGCAATGGATTGCAGATATTGTATGGCCCGTACCGGATGTTCAAAATGCTGATCATTGATTGCTGTCAGTTCTCCTTTTTCAAACTGCAGTGTAATTTTTTTCGGATCCTTTTCAGAAAGTTGTGTTGGCCATGCATCTTCAGGTAAATAGTCTTTTGAATTCAGTGTTTCACGACCACCGACAGAAGTTCCCCATAGTCCTTTGTTGATACTGTATTTGGCTTTTTCAAAATTCATCTCTACGCCGTTTTCCTTAAGAAACTGAATTTCCTGTTCACGGCTGAGTTTCAAATCCCGGATTGGAGTCAGGATTGTAGCGTCCGGTACCATACCGGTAAAAACCATGTCAAAACGCACCTGGTCATTTCCGGCACCTGTGCTTCCATGCGCCACATAGGCTGCTCCGGTTTCTTCCACGTATTTTGCAACAGCGATTGCCTGCACCATTCTTTCCGCACTCACACTGAGCGGATAAGTAGCATTCTTAAGCACATTTCCATAAATCAGAAAGCGGATGCAGCTTTGATAATATTCTTCTGTAACATCCACCGACCTGAAAGACGCCACCCCCAGGGCTTTGGCCCTTTTTTCAATGGCATTCATTTCTTCTGTACTGAAACCACCCGTATTTACCGTCAGTGCGTGTACTTCCAGCCCTTTGACTTTTTTGAGATAGATGGCACAGTAAGTTGTGTCCAGGCCACCGCTATAGGCTAAAACAACTTTTTTGTTATCCGGATTCATCAATCAATGTATTATTTAGCCAGTTTTTCCTTTTTGAATATATTCAACCGGGTCAGACCAAGATCCGACAGGATCATATCTACCTTTTCCTTCCGCAACAGGTTTTTCAGCATGACAAATTGTTTGATCTTCATAAACCGTTCGTATAACTTACTTCGTTGCCTGAAGTCCTGCGCGGCTTCTTCTTTGGGCTTGTGTTCTTTCGGATCATAGAGCATGGCTGTACACATACAGTTTTTTCTTTCCTTACTCATGAGGATTTCGTAGTTGACACAGCTTTTACAACCGGCCCAGAAAGCTTCATCCTGTGTAAGCTCCGAGTAAGTAACAGGCTCGTAACCCAGGTCAGAATTGATCTTCATTACGGCCAGTCCGGTAGTAAGCCCGAAAAGTTTGGCGTTCGGATATAATTTCTGACTGAGGTCAAATATCTTTTTCTTGATGTTTTTTGCCAGTCCGCTTTTACGAAACGGGGGAGCTACAATCAATCCGGAATTTGCAACATATTCACCATGGCTCCAGGTTTCGATATAGCAGAACCCTGCCCAAATACCGTCTTCGGTAAAAGCGATGACGGCCTTGCCATCCCGCATTTTTTCCTTGATATAGTCCGGGCTTCTTTTTGCAATACCGGTTCCGCGGGCCTTGGCGGAGGATTCCATTTCATCACAGATGATCTGCGCAAAGTCCTGATAGGATGCATTTGCGATAAGTATTTTGAACTTTTGTTCTTGTTCCATTGAAATAATACGTGAGATAAGTAATAAATACCAATGACGGGGTCATTGAATTATAAGAGCCGGCTGATTACGGACATAGATCCTGAATACGGAAAGCTATGGATAGGAAATATCAACGTCGTACCCAAAAGGGAATGGGACGAACAGAAAAAATAACGCATACAGGCGCTACAAAAAACCCACGCTTATTGAAGGCGTGCAATACCATTCCGGTAAGGATTGATATGGGTGAGTTTTTTTTCATTTCATGAAAAATGGGATGACTAGACTTGTTAGCGTTACAAAGTAACAGCTTTTTCCGAAATTCCGGTATATTTTTTAAGGGAAACTGCTGAAACTTAACAATATGGAAATATGAAACGTTGGAGATGGGAGGATGTGGAAATGAAATGTAGAATTGAATGTGAGAATCAAAAAGCGTTAGGCGTTAAGCGTTAAGCTTTAGGCCTAAAGAGGTTTTAGACTTACAGAATGCAGCGCTGACGCCATTTCGGCCAGAAGAGTGGCGTCTTTCTCAATGGCATTTCCGACCACAATAATGTCCGCGCCGGCCCTGGCATTGTGGTAAACCTTTTCCGGATTCTGAATGCCACCTCCGATGAGCAGCGGTATTTCGATATTTTCAGAGACCCTTTCGATCATCTCGGTTGTGATTGGCCTGCGGGCACCACTACCGGCGTCCATATAAATCATCTTCATACCCAGCATTTCGCCTGCCATAGCAGTACATAGTGCGATTTCATTTTTATCCGCGGGAATGGGCAATGCATTGCTGATATAAGAAACCGTTGTAGGGGCTCCTCCGTCTATAACCATATATCCGGTGGATATGATTTCCAGCCGGCTCTTTCGGACTGCCGGAGCAGAAATGACATGCTGGCCAATCAGTAGTTCCGGATTTCTGCCGGAGATCAGGGATAAGTAAAGAAGCGCATCGGCATGGGCAGAAACCTGCGAAGGGGTTCCCGGAAAAAGGATAATAGGAATTTTACATAAGGATTTAATTTGCAGAACCACCTGGTCCAGGTGATTGGTTACCACCAGGCTTCCGCCTACAAACAGGTAATCCACCCTGGCCTGAATTGCCAGCTCCACCAGGGCCGGAAGTTTTGTCTGATCTACTTTATCAGGGTCGATGAGCAGGGCGAAGGATTTACGCCGGATTTTTTTTTTAAGCAGTAAAGCAGAATAAATTTCGTCCTTCATGTGGTTGATTACCTTACAAATGTGCGAAAACTTTCCCGCTTTCCGAAACCCGTTCCGCGATAACGAGTTAACGATTCCTTCGGTTTTTCCAAAATTTATTTTTGAAACCATGTGCATAAAACGCTGATGTAATACCAGCTTGACCTTCCGTCATTATTAACATCATTTATCGTTAATGTGAATATTTACAATGGGAATATTCAAAATCAAAAAATACTTTCGTCACCTGCTTAACGATTTGGTAATAAGCTAACGATTTTCCTAACCACGTAAAGAACTTCCAATTTATGGCTACTCATACGCAATCTGCGAACGGTTTGCTTTTCAACCGGCGTTACACCCGCGACGACATCAATGTGTTTGATCAATTCGAATACGATTATCGTAGTTCGGTGATCCGAAATCCGTCGGGAGAAATCGTATTTGAGATGAACAATTGTGAAGTTCCCAAAGGATGGAGCCAGATTGCGACGGATATCCTGGCGCAGAAATATTTCCGTAAAGCAGGAGTTCCATTGGCTGACGGAACCCTCGGTCGCGAAACTTCTGTAAAACAGGTGGCTCATCGAATGGCAAATTGCTGGAAAGCATGGGGAGTGAAGTATGGCTATTTCGCGACTGCAAAAGACGCGAACATATTTTATGAAGAATTGGTTTATTCCATTCTCAACCAGGCCTGTGTTCCGAATAGTCCGCAATGGTTCAATACAGGATTATATGAAAGTTATGGTATTACAGGAAAACCACAGGGTCATTATTACGTTGATCAGAATGATGGCCAGCTAAAGAAATCCACTTCTGCTTATGAGCGTCCGCAACCCCACGCCTGTTTTATTTTAAGTGTGGAAGATGATCTGGTAAATGATGGGGGCATTATGGACCTCTGGGTTCGCGAAGCCCGCATTTTCAAATACGGATCCGGTGTAGGAACGAATTTCTCGAATATTCGGGGTGAAGGAGAAAAGCTCAGTGGTGGCGGCACTTCCAGCGGCCTCATGAGCTTTCTCAAAATCGGCGACCGCGCAGCCGGTGCCATCAAATCAGGTGGCACCACGCGCCGCGCGGCTAAAATGGTGTGTCTGGATCTGGATCATCCGGAAATCATGGACTTTATCAACTGGAAACAGGAGGAAGAAAAGAAAGTGGCAGCGCTGATTTCTGCCGGATATGCCAGTGACTATGAAGGAGAAGCTTATAAAACTGTCAGCGGACAGAATTCAAATAATTCAGTAAGAATTCCGAATTCATTTTTTGAAAAACTGGAAAACGAGGAAGACTGGGAATTGAAAGCAAGAAGTGATGGAAGAGTAATGAAAAAGATTCCTGCCAGAGAAGTCTGGAACCAGATTTCGTACGCTGCATGGCGTTGTGCTGACCCGGGTACCCAATACGACACCACTATTAATGAGTGGCATACCTGCCCCAATGGTGGCCGTATCCGGGCTTCCAACCCTTGCTCCGAGTACATGTTCCTGGACAACACGGCCTGTAATCTGGCCTCTGTCAATCTTCGCAGGTTCTATGATGAAACCACAAATATTATCGATGTCGAAGGATTTGAGTACACCTGCCGTTTATGGACAGCAGTACTTGAAATTTCAGTGCTGATGGCCCAGTTCCCTTCGAAGGAAGTGGCTCAATTGTCTTATGATTATCGGACGCTGGGCCTCGGGTATGCAAACCTGGGCTCCATGTTGATGGTCATGGGAATCCCTTATGACAGTGAAGAGGCGAGGGGCATTGCAGGCGCCATCAGTGCAATTATGACGGGCATCTCCTATAAAACAAGCGCAGAAATAGCGCGGACGATGGGCCCTTTTCCAAAATTTGAGGAAAACAGAGATGCGATGCTGCGGGTGATGCGTAATCACCGCCTGGCTGCTTATGATGCCGATGAATATGAATCACTGGAGATCAAACCACAGGGTATCAAGGCAAAATATTGCCCGGATTACCTGCTGAAATCAGCTACCAAGGCCTGGGACGATGCCGTTCAGCTGGGAGAAAAATACGGATACCGTAATGCACAGTCCACGGTAATCGCACCTACCGGAACCATCGGTCTCGTAATGGATTGCGATACCACTGGTGTAGAACCGGACTTCGCATTGGTAAAATTCAAAAAACTCTCCGGAGGTGGTTATTTTAAAATCATCAATCAATCAGTGCCTGCAGCCCTGAGAAATATGGGTTACGCTGAAAAGGAAATAGATTCTATTGTGAAGTATGCTGTAGGAGCCGGGACTTTTGCCGGTGCACCGCATATCAATCACCAGACCCTGAGTGAAAAAGGATTTTTCGCTGAAGAAATCAGGAAACTGGATAATGCAGTAGCCTCAGCATTTGAAATTGGATTTGTTTTCAATGTTTATAATCTGGGAGAAGAATGCCTGCAACGTCTGGGATTTTCGGCTGAACAATATTATAATTTTGAATGGAACCTGCTCGAAGCCCTTGGTTATAGTGATGATCAAATTGCAGATGCCAACGATTATATCTGCGGTACCATGACTGTTGAAGGCGCTCCTTTATTAAGAAATGAACACCTTCCGGTTTTCGATTGTGCCAACAAATGCGGCAAAATAGGAGAGCGTTTTATTCATGCACATGGCCATATCCGAATGATGAGTGCCGTACAGCCGTTTATCAGCGGGGCCATTTCAAAAACCATCAACCTTCCGAATGAAGCGACCATTGATGAAATCGCAGACGCTTACCTGCTTAGCTGGAAACTGGCCCTCAAAGCCTGCGCCCTTTACCGGGATGGTTCTAAACTTTCGCAACCGCTAAGTAATAAATCAGACAAAAAGAAAAAAACAGAAAATACAGAGGAAGTCAAAGCCACCATTCCAAACGAACCATTGTCCGCAATGGAACCTCATATCGTGGATATGAGTAAACTGACCGTGCAGGAATTATTGATCGAGGTACAAAAAAGAGTTCAGGCTTCTCCGGATACCAAATTAAAAAGAGAGTTGGCTACCATTGTTGAACGCAGAACTTTGCCTGCAAAAAGGCGTGGGTTTACCCAGAAAGCAAAAATTAACGGACAGGTTATTTTCCTGCGGACGGGTGAATATACTGACGGCTCGCTGGGTGAGATTTTTATAGATATGGCAAAAGAAGGGGCTACCATGCGGAGTATGCTGAATTGTTTTGCTATCGCGATCTCCATCGGTCTGCAATACGGCGTTCCCCTGGAAGAGTTTGTTGAAAAATTTGTATTTACCCGGTTTGAACCATCCGGAATGGTTGACCACCCGAACATCAAGAGCACAACTTCTATAGTGGACTTTATTTTCCGCTCCATGGCTTATGAATACCTGGGCAGAACGGACCTGGTTCATGTGCTGGATAAACCCGAAGTAATGAATACCGGGACCGCGGATTGGGATCATCCGGTTACCGAAACGGAAAAAAAAACGCATGAATTGAGTGAAGTGAGGGTTGTAGCAAAGCCATCGGTTTCATTGTCGAATCCGCTTCCAAAACAGATATCAAAAACAATGAATACTGATTCCGGAATGAATGCGGTAAATGCGGCTGCTAAAAGTATGCAAAGTGATGCACCCGCTTGCAATACCTGCGGACATATCACGATCCGCTCCGGAACCTGCTATAAATGCCTGAACTGTGGAAACAGCATGGGCTGCAGCTAAATAATTAAGATACTTGGACGGTTTACTTAACCATGATCCCCTTATTTCTATGAGGGGATCTTTTTTTAGCCTAATGCCCAACGCCTGACGCTAACAGCACACCGCCAACTGCCAACTTTTCTTCCTTCCCGGAATGGGAAAATCTCCCATCATTTGGCAGGAAAATTGGGATATCAATAGCAATTTAATACCCGCTGAAAACGTTTATTGATAACTCAAACAACACTATGAAAAAGATCCTTGCCCTGGCAATGCTATTAACCCTGATATATTCATGTAACCGGGATGTAACACCATATCAGGCTGCGAACAATCATTACACGAAGTGTAAGAATATGAAATAAAATTCCTGCCGCCCGATTTTCATCAATCAAGTCGCTTCTTAGTACATTGTGAATCCAATGGATGGTATGAAAAAGCGCTGGTTGATTTTCTATTTTATGCCTGTTGTCTTCACCCAGGCTCAATCCATAAATGAAGGATCTGTTATATCCGGCCCGATGCTGGGTCAGGTTGAATTAAGAACCGCGTCCTTATGGATACAGGTTTCATCAGATATTACCTCAGTAGCATTGTCATATTGGAAACAGGGGCATCCTGAAACGTCCTGGAAGAAGATCTATGATGGAACGCTGGGTAAAGAATTCAATCCTATCCGTATGGATATCGGTGGACTGGATATAAACAGTGTTTACGAATACCAGTTTATATTAAATCAACAAAAATCTTCTGCCGCCGGTTCATTTCATACAAAGGATCTCTGGCAATGGCGCAATCCGGCGCCCGATTTCAGTTTTGTTACCGGAAGCTGCGCTTATTTTAATGAACCAATATATGATCGTCCGGGTAAACCCTATGGCGGAGACTCGATTATTTTTGAGGCCATGGCAAAGGATACTGCAGCCTTCACCCTCTGGCTGGGGGATAACTGGTATACCCGCGAAGTGGACCTGCAGAGCCCCTGGGGACTTTGGTACCGTGCTTCCAGGGACCGTGCACAACCTGTTTTGAGGAGCCTGTTGAAGAACATGCCACAGTACGCTATTTGGGATGATCATGATTATGGACCGGATAATTCCGGCAGCTCCTACGGTCTAAAAGATGTTTCCAGGGAAATATTTATGAAATACTGGTGCAATCCATTTTACGGAGAAGATCAAAAAGGAATCTATTCACAGCTGTCCTATAGTGATGTGGATTTGTTTTTAACAGATGATCGTTACTTCCGGAGTGCAGATGAATTTGCAGATAGCGTGAATGGAAAACCCAATCCGGAAAAGCATTTTTTCGGACAAAAACAATTGCATTGGCTGGAAGATGCATTGGTTCAAAGTCTCGCAACATTTAAAATCATCGTAGTCGGAAGCCAAACCCTGAATCCTTTGAGCAGGGATGAAGGATTTTATAATTACAGTTATGAATATCATGAACTGATGGAATTCTTATATGAGAATCACATTAAGGGCGTTTTGTTTTTGACTGGTGACCGTCATCATAGCGAAATTGTTAAGGCCGAAAGAAAAGATAATTATGATTTTTATGATATCACCGTTTCACCTTTCACAAGTGGTGTGTCCAAAGTGAGAGGTGCTGAAATAAATAATCCGGCGCGCGTTCCGGGAAGTCTGGTCGAAAAAAGAAACTATGCCAGAATCTCTGTTCATGGGAAAAAAAATGAAAGAATCTGCCTGGTTCAGTTTGTGGGAGAAGATGGCAAAACATTATACAACTGGAGCGTAACGCAACAACAACTAACCCGATAAAATGCTTATACATTTTGAATATGAAAAAAAACAGGTGATGAGTGCCCTCAGATATCATTTTCTTTCCAGACCGGAAATAAAAATTTTACTGATTATTGTGAATCTCTTCACTATCCTTAGCGCCATTTTATTTTATATGCACAAAATCCAGCCACTATCGTTTTTGTTGTTTTCTATTATGTGGTTTGTTCTGCTCCTGACCTTCTGGACGATACTGCCCCTGAGCGTTTATAAAAAATCATATACCTTCCAAGATCGGTTCAGTATGGATTTTAACGACAATGAAGTATTATTGCAAACACAAAGAGGATCACTGGCCTGGGCCTGGAACGATTTCAGTAGTTTTCTGGAAACACCTTATTTCTTTCATTTGTATTTCAATAGCAGGGCTTTTTTTCTGGTGCCAAAAGATGCCTTCACCGATTTAGAATCACTTCAGGAAACCCGCAATCTTCTGAAAAGAAAACTTCTGAAACCAAAAGCTTAAGATATGAGGCCAGTGTTTTGCAAGGTCTTTGCTTAATTCCGGATTCTGAACGATTTCTCGCCATTAGCTGTTAATATTCAATGGTCTTCCGATGAAGACCAACAACTAAGAAAAGCAAAAATGATTTCACTTTTAAGTAAACCCTGGCCTTGGTATGTTTCGGGTCCAGCGATAGCCGGAATTATGGCCGTGCTTTTATTCTTTGGAAAATCATTCGGATTTTCCAGAAACCTGTCCAATGTCTGTTCAATGCTTGGATTAGGCAAACATATCTCCTATTTTAATTTCAACTGGAGAAGGCAACTTTGGAATATCTGGTTTATGGTGGGATCTGTAATCGGTGGCTATATTGCTGTCCATTATCTTGAATCGCCCGATGCCCTCAAATTGTCTTCCGCGACTATTGCGGACCTGCAGAAATTGAATATACCTTTCGATGGTCACCTGGAACCGGAAGCCATATTTAATTGGAATTATCTGCATACTGGGAAGGGGTTATTCATTTTCCTGGGTGGTGGGTTTTTAATAGGATTTGGAACGCGTTATGCCGGTGGTTGTACATCCGGACATGCGATTTCAGGGCTTTCGAATCTCCAGTTGCCTTCTCTGATTGCAGTCATTGGTTTTTTTATTGGCGGATTATTTACAACACATATTTTGTTTCCTTACATTTTCAAATAATCATTATGAGAGCCATCATCAGGGCGTTTAAATATATTGTTATCGGAATACTGTTCGGTATCATTATGACAAAATCAGAAGCGGTCTCGTGGTACCGTATTCAGGAGATGTTTCGGTTTCAGTCAATATTCATGTATGGGATCATCGGTTCAGCGGTAATTCTGGGAATTATCCTGGTAGCCATCATTAAAGAGTATCGTTTGAGAGATTTTTATGGTCGTCCGATACATCTGGCTGAAAAAGATAAACGCTGGAAAAAGTATTTAATCGGTGGCTCCATATTCGGAATGGGCTGGGCACTGACGGGAGCATGTCCGGGTCCTGTTTTTGTTTTACTTGGGCAAGGTTATACTGTCATGCTTATCGTCATCGCCGGCGCGTTGGCAGGAACCACATTATATGGGCTCCTGCGCGAACGATTGCCTCAGTAGGTATTTGATTTTATTGTTTAGCAATGGCAGCCATCATCCTGTCAGCTTCAGGTTGTTGGAAATTCGTCAAACCACCATCACAGGTTAGTATATACGAAATCCCTTCTTTATAAACATCCACGCGTTTAATGGTATAATCCTTGAATTCTGCTACATCTCCATTATTACCGGATTTTAAAGCGGCAAGACCTTGCTGGAAATATTTCAACTGACCCAGATCACGGAATTTCAGTGTCTTTATGATGACTGAATTATTGTATTCCTGTGTTCTGAATTGAAGTACATAACAGGTATCTGAGGGTTTTGTAATTCTTTGCAGGCTGATCGGCCAGGTACCCTGCCTCACATCCGCAATATTGATGGTGGCAGAATTAACAATTTTAAATTGCGCTTTCATGGCAAGCGGTGACAACAGGATTAACAATAAGAGATTTTTCATACGAACGTCTTGATTTTTAAAATGAAGAATTAATGTTGGCTTGCGATTAAATCATTAATAATATATATCATCCGGTTTACCTGCGGCTCCTGGAAATTGGTTACAGCACCATCGTAACTAAGGATATACCATGAATTTTCTTTTTTTGTCCCGACTTTTTTGATTGAATAGTTTCTGAATTCAGCAACATCCCCATTGGCTCCTTTTTTTAGGGTAGTCAGGCCATCTTTGAAATATTTTAATTGTTCCATAGTTTCCAGATCCATGGTTTTAATAGCCACTGCATTCATCGTTGACTGGTCCCTGAATTGAAAGGCATAACAGGTATCAGTATAGTATATCACTCTCTGAAGGTTTATAGGCCAGGGTTCCATGCGCACAGGCATGAGATCTACGGTAGGATAAGAAGCTTTTTTAAACCAGTGCCCACCGCTCATATGCAGGAAAAGAGGAATGAGAAGTAGTTGTTTCATAAGGATTTATTGGCCTTACAAGATAAAATTAATAACGAATTATTGCAATGAACGGGAGCTTATTTCTTTGAAAACGAATAGTCTGGCAAAATATTCTCTCCTTTCCTGAAATGATTGTTAAAAAAAAGCCTAAGGCGCAACGCATAACGCTCAAAGCTCTTTTAGGGAAATTTTTAAGAAATTGACTTAATAACCGATCGTGAAACGTTGCCTGATTATTAGCCCTGTATGTCGAAAACCCGCTGTTCATTGTATGAATAGAAATTGATTTCTGTCATGAAACAAGTCATGTCTGATCAGCGTACAGGGAAAGTATTGGGTTAAATTTACTAAAAGGGACCATAGAAATTGGGAGAGTTTAGAAATACCTATCATTTTCCGCCGGGAAATAATCGCTGGAAAAGCCTTTTTGCGTCCCTTACATTCCTGAAGAATCCGATTAGCGTTATTTCCCATAACATGGAAAAATTTTCCGGTACATATTCCGTATTCCTGATAGGAAGAGGAAGGATAATTTTGACAGAGGATCCCGATTTTATTCAATATGTATTGAAGGACAATCACACAAACTATCAAAAATCGGAGTTAAGTACCAAAACAGCTGCCCGCTTATTTGGGAATGGATTACTTTTTTCGAATGGTCAATTCTGGCTTAAACAGAGAAGGCTGATCCAGCCAGGATTTCATCAAAGTAAGATTCAGGGTTTGTACGGAATTATTATTAACACTGCCAGGAATATTATTTCCGGTATTCCGTCGGGAGAAAATATAGATATCTATTCCCAAATGCACAGGCTTTCATTTTCAGTGTTGATTCATTCCCTGTTCGATATCAACTTATCTGCTCAGACAATTTCTGATTTGAGTCAGGGATTCACTGATTTGCAGGATTTTTTATTGAAAGATGTAAATGAACCACTCAGGAAACTGTTTTACACTTTCAGCGGGGCCGATCGAATGGTGATTAGGAAATCAAAAAAGATAAAGGATATCCTGAAAGAGATTATTGCCCGTCGGAAGGTGGATGGGGGCACCCATAATGACCTGCTCGACATGCTACTGAACACCCGATATGAAGACACGGGAGCTGTCATGACGGAAGAGCAGATAATAGATGAAATTCATGTATTGCTTTTCGCCGGTCATGAAACAACTGCCAATACACTTTCATGGTTGCTTTATCTGCTCGCCACCCATCCGGAGGTTTTGAAGAAACTAATATCCGCAATAGAAAATGTAAATATTTTTGAGAGTCCCCAAAATGAATATATCAACGCTGTGATATCAGAAGCCATGCGTTTGTATCCTGCGGCCTGGATGACAGAAAGAGTCTCAATAAAAGACGATGCATTTGATGGTTTTCGTTTTCCGAAAGGCACGATCGTCATACCGTTTTTTTATGGGTTGCACAGAAATAAAAAATACTGGGGGCATTCATCTGATTTTGATCCTGAGCGGTTTATTTTTTCTGATCCTTCGAAATCCAAAAAAGTAAAAAATTTCTTTCCATTCGGTGCCGGTCCACGAATGTGCATTGGAAATAATTTCGCCATGGCAGAAATGGCATTTATTCTTCACGAATTTTTATCCAATTTCGAAATTTCTCCAACAGATGAAATCCCGGAGATGTGGCCATTGATCACATTACGTCCCCGGAAACTCTTTTTGCAACTCAAAAGAATTTGAAGGAGTGACTTTCTCTTTGATTCGTTATGCAATTGTTACTTTAAAAACAATTGGCATATGAACATTTGAGCAGTTGCGATAGATACTTGATCGGAGAACATAATTTCAAGATAATTTATAATATCCTATATTTATTGACTCAAATCAATTATGAACAGAATTATACATAACCTACGATTGCGTTTTTCTATTTCTGTTACGATTTTGATATCCATCAGCCAGTCAGGTTTCAGTCAGCTAAGAGATACGGCTGTTAAATACGTAAATGAACATCCCAATATTATCAAGGTTGGTATTTCAAACTGGCTTTTATATCCCAATTCTTTCCATATGGGATATGAAAGGGTCTTAAATGAAAATCACAGTATATATATCTTCGGAGGATATAACGAATTTCCCGTTAAACTGAATCTTGGCATTCAGAATACGAAATTTACAAATGCAAAGAATAGGACGGGATATGCGATTGGAGCAGAATTCAGATTCTACCTTCCAAAAGAAAATAAATACAGTGGACCTCATGGTATCTACCTGGCCCCGTATATGAGCTATTACAATTTTAGTTCGAATAATACGCTTACTCATACTGACTCCAGCGGCAATAAATCGTCTGCCAGCCTGTCCATGAGCATCGGACTGTTAAACGTTGGATTTGAATTCGGCTACCAGTTTGTAATTGCCAAAAGGTTTATAATAGATGCGGAAATGTTTGGCCCATCGTTTACTTATTATTCTTTCCAGGCAAATATCAGTGGTAATATCGCAGGTTCAACCCAGAATGAGACCCTGCAGGCAGTATTGGACGCCTTGAAAGCGAAATTCCCTTTACTCAGTGACCTTTCGTCGTCCAAGCAGATATATTCAAGCGGGTCTGCAACAGAAAAATTTCCTGCGATCGGATTCAGATATGCCGTTAGTATCGGTTACAAGTTTTGAAGAGTCATTTAGTTATTCAGGCCTGCATCATCTGCGGGCATAGAAAATGTAAACCGGGTCTCTGTTTCGTTCGAAATGACGCTGATCTGACCTCCATGAGCCTTTGCAATTTCGGATGCGATAAAAAGGCCGAGCCCCAAACCGTCCTGCCCTTTTTTTATCTGGCCCCGGGCAAAGGGTCGAAAAAGCTGACCGATCAGGTTTTCAGGAATCTTGTCACCTGAATTTGCAACGGACATGTTGAATTCGCCGTTTTGAATCATTACATCCACATACACCGGGGCGTCTGCTTTACCATGCGAAAGCGCATTACCCAAAAGATTGGAAAGTAAATCGGCCATCCGGCTTTCGTCACAAAACACAGGTTTTTTAAGATCAAAATGCGTGATGATTTCGACATCCGGCCGAATTGTCTTATGTTCCTCAATAACATGTTCCAGCACCGGTTGAAGAGGTTCGCTATTTGATCGGTTCAAAATGATTCCACCTCCAAGTCGTCCCCTGGCAAAATCCAGTGTGTTCTTTATTAACCTGCCCATCCTGCCGGAGCTTTTCTTGATAATATTTACCAGGGATATAGCCTCCTTATCCAGCGGCAGTTCAAGAAGTAGCTCAGAACTGAATGTAATGGCACTGAGCGGATTTCTCAGATCATGACCCAGGATGGCAATAAACTGCTCCCTGAGTCCGGCTGTTACCTGTTCATCCTTTAATTTCGATTCTATAACGGACACCTCTTCGATTGCCTGAAGATGAAATGATATCAGGTCGGTGAACAGATTAAACATACCCAGAATCTCCGGAGAATTCAGGCAATGCGGTTTCGGATCAATGGCGCAAAGGGTTCCAAAGAAACTCCCGTCCTTTCTAAAAATGGGTACGGAAATATAACTCTGAAAACCATACATGCGCGGTGTCGGATGACCACAAAAGATTTTGTCTTGATCCACATGATCGATGACCACCGCCTGGTGGGTTTGGCGTATTTCGTTACAAATCGTGGTCTCCAGCTTTAGCTCCCCACCTGGTTTAAGACCGAATAAAATTTCGTCCCTTACGCTGCAGGCCACCCATTTTTCTTCTGTAACTCGCGCAATGGCGGCAAATCCCATTCCGGTGGTCCGGCAAATGACATCAAGCAGGGACGGAATAATCGGAATCTGGCTGATATTTTCAACATCAGTTTGAATTGGAGTCAATCTATTCGTTTTGTTCACAGTTAAATCAATCATTTTTCCAGACTTTTCAGATTATGAATTAAATCATTCTTGTTGGAAGAGGGGTCTGTATATCTGTCGCAGGATGAATTATTTGAGTGTAAATCCGGTCCGGACATCCGCGCTAAGATATCAAATTATAAATAGTTTTATCGATTATAACCGGAATCTTGAAGCCGACTGAAATTATTTAGGGATCTTAGTAAAATGAAATTTATCACCATATATATGAGCAAAAAGTTCTTTTCACTCTTCGTTTTATTTTTTATTATTCTGAATGCGGTTGCGCAGCAATATCCTGACAGCCAAAAGGATGGAAAATATATTTTAGTAAATGGGGCGAAATTATGGGTGGTTCTTGTAGGTAAGGGAGATCCGCTTTTCATCATTCCGGGAGGACCCGGTGGAGCTCATATTTCGTACAGGGGTTTTGATCCGATGGCGGAGCATAATATGATCGTATATTTCGATGCATTCGGAAGAGGCAAATCCGATACGGCAAAAAACGTAAAGGAGTATTCGTTGGAAAGAGATATAGAAGATATCGAAGGGCTTCGCGTCGGACTGCATCTCGATCAGATTAACGTGCTGGGCCATTCTTATGGGGGGCTGGTAGCACAGGGTTACGCGATTAAATATCCACAACATGTGAAACACCTCGTGCTGGCAAACACCTTTCATAGTTTCATTATGTGGCAGGAAAATGACGATAATAGCAACCATGAAATCAAAACAAACTACCCGGAGGTATGGGCAGACCTTATGAAGATCCGCGAACAAGGTTTCGTTTCCAGCGATCCGGAGCACCAGGCCATTTATGGCAAAGTGCCATACGGATTTCTGTATTCGTATAACCCTGACAATTTTCAGCGTAAACCAGCACCAGCTTCATCAATAAAACCTTACCCAAACCCAAATAATACAAAATTATACTATCAAATGGTGGGCAAGGATGGTGATTTCATCGTGGGTAGCGACATCGGAAACTTCGATTATCGTACCAAATTGAAGTTGCTGACCATGCCTGTACTGATTTATGGTGGGCGCTACGACCGGGTGGCAGTTCCTGAAATGATGATCAAATTTAAAGAGTATTGCCCCCAGGCACGTTTTGTAATGTTCGAATACTCCGGACACAATCCGCAGGTGGAAGAGCCAGAAAAATTATTTCCACTGTTGAATGAATTCCTGAACAACGGGAAATGAATCAATATTCATCTGCAATCCGAAAGCTACAAAGTGCCAAAAGATTTGCCCGTCACAAAACTCATAATCCTCTCTTTATAGTTAAGTCCGATCGGTAGTTGCATCAGGCCCATATCCACGGAATTCCCGAATACGGCTTTTATGTGCGCAATCGAAACAATATAAGATTTATGTATGCGGATGAAGTTGCTGCCTGGAAGAATGTTTTCCATATCAATCATGGTCTGATGGGTAACAATGACGTGTTCTGTGGTGTGGATTTTAAGATAATCTTTCATTCCTTCAATATAGATGATGTCAGAAAAACTGATTCTGAAAAATTTCCCTTCCGACCTGATAAAGATATGGTCGCGGTTTATTGTTTTTATTTCGACGCTTGGCGTTTTGAAAATTTTCCCGTCAATAATTTTGTCGATGGTTTTGGAAAATCGTTCGTAAGAAACTGGTTTTAATAAATAGTCAATCACATTGAATTCATAACTTTCCAATGCGTATTCAGGATACGACGTGGTAAATACGACTAGTGGTGGATTGCGAAGGGAACGCAGGAAATTCAGACCCGTCATTCCGGGTAATTGGATGTCAAGGAAAATCAGGTCTACAGTCTCCCGTTCAAGCGCTTCAGTAGCTTCCGGCGCATTCCGGTAGGTGCCAAGTAAGCTCAAATCGGCCGGATCTCTGCAAGTGATTTTTAATAACATCCTGCGCCAGTCTTTCATCTTCTATAATGATACATCTTATCAAGTAAGCCGGTTAATAAAATTAAAGAAACAGTGAATGTATTATTACTCAAAATTACATCAAGTGTATGAGCATCCGGATATAATTGCTGCAACCTTTCCTTGGCATTTTTAAATCTCGATTTACTTTCCTTTCTGTCCTTTATTTCAGTCTGGATAATGTCGAGTGAATAAGCATCCGGATACAATAGCTCCAGTACACTTTTGCTGTTGACAAGGCCCTTACCCTGTATTTTCTTCGCCTGGGTTTCCAGCTCGAGGCTGGTATTGTTAATCACATTGAGTACAATCTGGTCCGTACTTACTTTCAGCGTTATATAAATAAATGGTTTTGCAAAAGAATTGTCAATCGCATGTTTGAACCCGTTTTCTATAAAAGAAATGAATAAGAAGGGTTCAATCATTATGCCCTCCGTAGTCCCTTCGATTGTAAATTTTATATCGGCATCATAGCGTATTTTTTCTATTTCTATATAATTCCTTATGAATTCAATTTCTTTTTCCAGTGGGATTTTCTCTTCATTGCATTCGTAAATCAGAAAGCGCATAATATCGGATAATCTGATCACCACTTCGGGTGTCTTCTCATTTTTAGCGAGACTGAGGGAATAAATGCTATTGAGCGTATTGAAAAGAAAATGCGGATTTAATTGTGTGCGGAAATATCGGAGTTTATAAAAAGTGTTATCCTTCTGAAGTTCTTCAATAGTCTCCTCCTCATTCAGATTTCTTCTCAGGAATGCGATGGAGACGGCCAGAAAAGTATTAATGAAAACCCAGCTGCCTTCCCGGGCCAGGTTGACAGTTGAAAATGCAAAGTAGTATTGTCCCACCCCCTGGACAAAAAATAACATGATCCCATTCAACAGGAAAACCAGGCTAATCACAACCAGGAAGAATAAAATGGTCAGAAGGCCAAATAGAAAATGTTTTCCTGTATAGAGGAATTTAGGTACAATGACTCTTGAGTAAATAATGTACAGAGGCGAAATGAACAGACTTACCAGGATCAAGGCGATCCAGGCCGTTTGTTGACGCGGGAATATCGCCAGGCTGTTCACCAACGGATTTAATAACACAAAAAATACCCAGCAATAGAGCTCGGTTTTATGAACGCCTTTTACAACCCGGTCGTTATCGTATTCCATATGTAAGACGCTTTACAGGGGTTAAACAAATATTCTTGGTTCTACAAAACTACCTAAGGCTACGATAACCGGAAATTATTTCGACAAACCGGGTAACTGATTCGATGTAATCCGCCGAAGCGGTAAGGTGGGAAGTGGCCTCGCCAGGAATCGAACCTGGATCTGGAGCTTCGGAAACTCTTATACTATCCATTGTACGACGAGGCCTATTTTATCAATCCGGGCACATTGCTACTGAAGATTTTAACGGCAATGGCCAGCAATATTACGCCAAAAAATTTACGTATGGCAACCATTCCGCCGGGACCTAAAATCCGTTCGATGAGGTCGAGGGATTTTAGTACAGCATAGACAATGATCAGATTGACCAGGATAGCAATCAATAACATACTCTCATTATAATTCGCCTTGAGAGATATGATCGTCGTAAGCGTTCCGGACCCTGCAATCAGCGGAAAGGCTATCGGTACAACCAGGGACGACTTCGAATCTTTATCAGCCTTGAAAAATTCGATTCCCAGCACCATCTCCATACCAAGAATGAAAATGATGATTGATCCGGCAACTGCAAAAGAATGGGTTTCAACCCCGAGCACGTGTAATAACGGTTCACCCAGAAATAGGAATAAAATCATCAGGCCACCTGAAATCAGGGTTGCCTTGACTTCCGGAATTCCACCCATTTGCTTTTTCAGTGATAAAAGCAGGGGAATTGAACCTACAATATCAATCACAGCAAACAGGGTAAACGTCACGGTTAGTAACTCGTTAAATCCTGATTGCATGATGTATGTTATGATTGAAGTAAGGGCCCAAAACTAATTATTAATTATTAATGATTAGTTATTAACTCTTATACTCCTATACTTCACATACTTGCCTGTTATTGTTGTACAAGTACCGTCTTAAATGGACTTATTCCGGGTGATACAGAGAAACTAAATTTCTTTTTTCCCGTTTTATCAAAACAAAAAACTTCACCGGAGGAAACATAATCTTTTGCATCACCTACATACACATCACCCGTGGCAGGATCTATATCGAGACCATAAGGATTTACAATCACCGTTCCGTCAGTTATAAACGAGTTTCTGACAGAAGCCAGAGTGGCCGGATTAAATATTCCGACATTGGCAGCGCCCAGATAACCACCTGTAGTGAATATATTGCTATTATAATATCGAATGGTTCCAAATGCACTGTCAACCGATTGGATGGTACTTGAGTTGGTGTTTACTTTAACCAGTCTTGGTTTAACTGCATTATAATCACCCGTACAAACAACATAAATATTACCCGTATTATCTGTTGTAATACTGCCCGGATTAATTCCCACTACAATCCTGCCTGTTTCAGTAAGTGTGTTCAAAGGAATAATAGAAACGGTGGAATCGTAATCCTGGGTTGCACTGAAGGCGCCGGTATTGCTTACGTATAAATTATCGCCGGCAACCACCATCTGCGCTGGATTTGAGCCGACTTTTATATATTTTGTGATTGCCAGAGAGGAAGTGTCGATAACTGCCACCGTTCCGTCGGTAGAAGAGACAAATACGTTTCCACCAGCAGCAACGATATTCTCCGGCCCCCTGTTTACACCGGCATTTTTAAAGCTGATCGTATCAATAAACTTCGCTGTAACACCATTGGCCACAGCTACATAACCGGAAACATTCATAACGATATACATTTTGCCACCATATATAATAAAGTCACTTCCTGTATCACCCAGACCAAAACCGTTGACGTTTTTAAAGAAGTCTGTTGTTTGTGTACCGGAAGCAAAATCATAATAAGTCAGCATTGTATTATTCGCACCAAAGAATCCCTGGTTCAGTACAAATACACCAGTAGTTACTTTGGGAGGAACAGGTGGGGGAGACGGGGTATTATCCTTGGAACAGGAAAATAAAAAGTGATTATAACACATGGTCACAAATAACAGATTGTTTTTTTTCATATTTTAGTTTTTATAAGTTGTTAATAGTTATACTTAATTTATAAGACCTGCCTGGCATCGGATAATAGTGAATCACATCATATTGCTGATTGAATATATTGTTCACTTCTCCTTTAATGGTTGTTTGAAAATATTTGAAGGGGAGCCGGGCGGATACAAAAACATCCTGCTCATTCCATCCTGGCAACAGATTGGTCGGATCGTTTTCTCCCAGCGTATACCTTTCACCAGAAAATAAAATACTGTATCCGGCGCTCCAGATCTTATAATAAACTGCAGCCATCCCGGAACCGGACTGATTGGGCGTATATGGAATTTCATCCTTATAAACTGAACTCGACGGATCTGTTACATCAAGGGCCTGTTGCCATGTATATGCTATCCTGGCTGACCATTTAAGATCGGACGAGAATTTGCCATTGATCTGCGCATTGACATCGATGCCCGTTATCCGGACTTTTCCTATATTTTTCATAGTCCAGATAAAAAGATTTTGAGCAGGCACTGCAATAATTTTATCCCTGATATTATTGTAATAACCATCCGCACTAAAACTGAATTGACTGACAGAGGATTTGAAATTTTTGGTATATGTAAATCCTGCATCATATTGTTCTGAAAATTCAGGGAGCAGTTTGGGATTAATATTTATGTTATAAGTATAATACAGGTCATTAAAAGTTGGCATGCGGAAAATATCTTTGTAAAAAAAACGAAACAAAAAAGGACTTTCTGAATTTGGTTTATATCCGATCGCAAAGGCTGGTGTGAATTTGTTTTTATTAATGGCCGCTGTGCCGTTGACTGTTTTGTCATTGATATTCGTATTCAGTAATGATGCGTTTATCTGCCAGTTAGATTTTGAAAATTGAACCATCAGATTATTCCATAGACTCGTTCGGGTCGGTGTGGGGAAAGAATTAATATTGGCTGAAAGATGAGTTGACGCCAGGTCAGACGCAAGAGCAAATGAAAAATATTCCCCCATGCGGTGACTAAGCGCAATGCTGCCATAGATTTCATTTTGTGTGTACCGGTCATCCAATCCACCGGCGTTATTTAAGAAGTTAGGATCAGTATATTTCGTGAACAACGAGCTGTATTTAGCAGAGGCCAGAATGGTAGTGGTTTTACTTAATTTTTTCAGGTAGCGGCTTTGGATGAAAAAATTCTTGTCCTCCAGACGTTGTACTGATATATCGTTGAAAAAAATGATACTGCCGGGCAACCCTCTTTCGGACTGATAACCCCAGATCTTTGGTTTGTAAAGTAGAACTGTCGGAGAAGCGATTTACTACATTTATTTCTCCCTGGAAAGCCTGTATGTCAGAATTGGTACGATATGCTTTTTGTGAGAACATGCCATTCTCAATATGATAGGGATAATCTCCTTTGGCCCATGTGGCCTGCGCATTTGCACTCACCACCATGTTTTTGCCCGCAGGCAGGTAGATACCTGCATAAGGCTGCCATAGACCGAAGGAGCCTGCATTCATTCCGGCCAGCCATTTGGTCTTTGAAAAATTTGTTGTATTAAAAGAGCTGCTGGTAAATGAGAGAATGGAGGCGGACGAATATATTCGGGCCGGAAGGGGAATCTGTTGCGGGTTGGCCAGATCCAGTTCCAGTGACTGTACAAATGTTGCAGAGAATTTACTCAGATCAACCTGACCGGTCTGCGCGTCAGCAATGTTTATTCCGTCATAAACCAAACCGGTGTTGAGTCCCCCAAGACTTCTTACGGAAATTGTTTTTAAGCCGCCGACGCCTCCATAATCTTTGATTAAAACGCCGGAGAAATATTTGGCCGCGTCGGCAATGTTTTCAGCATTAATCTGTAAAAGCGCCTCATGGTTTAAAACCTGTACAGGAGTGATGGCCGCAAAAGGGTTTTGTTTTCTTTCACCTGTTACAGTCACTTTCTGCAGTACCCTTCCGCTGTCAGATGTATTTTGTGCAAACAGCAAGGCTCCCGGCATGATAAATAGTCCCACGCTGATGAGAACATACCTGACGGCATTGAACTGACTGGTCCCTTTATTTTCTTTCTTTTTGTCCATCCATTAATAAAAATCACCAAAGGTGGAAGACGAGCGGGGAATAATAGGAGAGCCGTATATACTCCGCCTGCCTTTCACCCGAAAGCGTTGCGATTAATATTTTATCTGGCAGGTCTTCTGGCTTGTTTCCTGTTTACTGCCTTCCCATCCCGGATGAGCCGGGACAGTGGCTGCAGTGTAAACTTTTTCCCGGATGTCCGGGATGAAACTCACAGCTACGGGGATAGCGCCGGTATCACACCGGACTTCCCTTTTAACCCCGCCTTAGCGGGGACCAGATTCTGCAAATGTAAAGCAGTGAGTGAGAAGCACGAAGAATTTATTTTTTAGGGACTTTATTAAAATTGACTGTTAGTCCGACAAAATAATTGGCCGTGGCTGCGGCATTGTAATATCTGCCACCGGCAGCATTGATATCGTTGCCGAGGCTATATTTGGCATTGAATGCATTATCTACACCGGTGAAAACAGTAAGATTTAATTGTTGTACGGTTGTGGAATATCCGATCCTTCCACCGACCAATTGGTATGCTCCTGCGTAAGCACTATTCGCATCATCCAAAGGCATTTTATCACTGTAATAATAGGTGAGGTGAAGGAAAATTCCAGGCCTGCTGTTCAGGTCGATACCACCTGTAAATGTATTATTGGCCACGCCCGGCAGGTGTTTGCCGTCATAGTTCACGGTATTTTTTTTGAAATCACCATAGGTAAAATTATCCAGGGTATACGAAGCCCAGAGGCGCGCGCTGTTAATAAACCCCGTGGCAGAAGGCAATAATTGGTATGATACCTGTGATTCGATTCCTTTTTGTGTCGTGGATCCTGCATTGGTGTAATAATCCGCATTGCTGGAATCTTTACGCACGACGATGGCCTGTTGCAGCTCAAAATAAAATCCAATGACTTCCACATACAGGCGCTGATTGAAAAATCCGGATTTTATACCTGTTTCATAACTGATGCCATTTTCCGGTTGCAGGTCTGTATTGATACTTCCGGTGGAAGGCAACACTTCGGAAACAGCCGGCGGAGAAAAACCTTTTGACACACTTGCATAAAGTAATATGTTGGGTGTAATCTTTTTTGAAAGTGCAATACGGGGGGCCAGTTCATTCCCAAATGTTTTATTTCTTGGCACGAATCCAGGTACTGAAATCCGGTCGATACCAATAAATGCCTCATTAAAACTTAATCCCGCGGAAGCCTGCCAGCCTTTCCCGAAAAACAGATCAGCCTGAGCAAAAAAAGTATAGGTCCAGGCGTTGATATTATCGTTCGTCTGTAAAGTATCTGGCGCGCCGTTCTTGTTGCCGTAATCCTGTGTCTGGAAAAAACCCTTCTGCGCCTCTCCGCCAAAACTGATATGAAGCAAATCGGTTGTGTAATTGAATATGGTCCTTCCCCCGAAATGTGGCTCACTGCGAAACTCGTAATTCCTGAAAGTAGGATTTTTGTAATTCGTATAAGTTGCGTAAAAATTAGTCGTATTCTCAAAGGATGAACTGATACGATATGTGTTCGAGATACCCGCCATAAATGTTTTCTGATAGATGGCTGCCTGTGACTGTTCTGCGGATGGATTAGCTACCTGCAGCGGGCCGTGACTGTTTTGGATTCGCATTGTATTCAGCCAGTGTTAAGGCGCCCGGCGTTTGATAATAGAGATCACCATAAAACGCATAGGTGCTGAGTGTTTGTTTATCGGTGTTTTTCAACATGGACTCCCAGGTTACAATATCCCTGCGCAGATTTGTATGATTTCTATAACCATCGGAACTTTGATGAGAGTAATTGATGATATTTCCACCCTGCTGATTGCCCAGTCGCACTTGCGCATTGATCGTGTTACTATTAAATGAACCGTAACTGTATTCAGCAGTAAATCCGGGCTGCCAGAAATTCGGTCTTGTCTTAATAAGGAGGGCACCACCTGTGGCCGCGCCGTATAAACTGCCCGCCGGGCCCTTGATTAATTCGAGTGAATACATGTCGAATGGGGCGAGTTGTGTCAAATACGTATTACCCCCCGGGTCTGTGAAGGGTATTCCATCCAGGTAAACCTTCACGTTTCTAACACCAAACGGAGAACGAAGTGTGCTTCCCCTGAAACTGATTCTGTAACTGCCCGGGGATCGTTCTTCCATTCGTACACCCGGAATACTATTCATCGCGGGTACGATACTCATTCTGCTATAGCGATTCCATTCTGCTGTTGTGATTACTCCAACCGCTGCAGATACGTCTGCCAGGCGGCGGTTTTGTTCATAAGCGCTGACGACTACTTCCTGCAATAGTTTTCTATCCAATGTATCGGGTTCCTTTATCTGACTCTCCGGTTTAACCGGCAACTTCATATTCGAACTATCCTGTCCAAAGGCCATTCCTGAAATCATCAAAAGCATTCCGCAAATCCGGTTTTTCATTCAATGAGTTTATTCCTAAGTAAAAGTAGAAAAGAATAATTCATTATCTTAACTGCATTCTGCTGGTATTATTGCAACTGGCGGTCCGGATGAATATGTACTATGAAAAAAAATGCAAAGCTGGGCGTTTTTGATTGCACGATGATTGTTGTGAGCCTGGTGATTGGTATGGGTATATTCCGGACACCCGCAAATGTAGCCAGACATGTTCCGGATACCTTCCTGTTTTTCTTTACGTGGATTGTCGGGGGTATTATCGCTTTATGCGGTGCGTTAACATATGCTGAAATCGGATCCAGACTGCCGGTAACCGGCGGCTATTATAAAATCTTCTCCTACGGATACCATCCTTCCATCGCCTTTGCCATTAATTGTATCATACTAATCTCCAACGCTGCCTCACTCACGGGTGTGGCGCTGATCGGTGCTGAATATATTTCGGGTGTTATTTTTCCATCCGTCACGGATCCGGGAACATTGCAGGCCAGGGAAATCGCCATCGCATTATTTTCTATTGTATTGTTTTATGGGGTGAATCTGCTGGGGCTGAAAATGAGTTCGCGAACGCAAAACGTATTGACGATTATTAAGATTTCCCTGATCGTACTTTTAATAACACCTTTATTTTTTGCTGACGGCTCCAAATCTACTGTACTGCAACATGCCGTTTTTCCGGGATGGATGGAATATTTGAAAGGTTTTGGTGTGGGATTAATTGCCGTGTCATTTACTTATGGCGGATATCAGCAGACAATTAATTTCGGGTCTGATATTGCGAAACCGGGTAAGAATATTCCGCGTGGAATATTTATGGGCATCTTTATCATCATCATTCTCTACCTGAGTATAAATTATGCATACATACGTGTAATTGGTCTGGATGGCCTCCGGAATACAAAAGGAATTGCCTCCGTGATGGCATCCCATGTTTTTGGAGACGCGGCTGGTAAAATTCTTTCCATCCTTCTTTTTCTGTCAGTTCTCGCTTACGTGAATGTTCTTCTGATGAGCAATCCGCGGGTAATGTATGCCATGGCCGAAGATGGCGTTCTGCCGAAAATATTTGCAAAGCGTACCGCGACCACCGATGTTTTATTCACTTCATTAACCGCTTTTGCAGCGGTCTGTGTGCTGATCGTTTTTTGGATGAAGGCCTTTGACAGAATCCTGAGTTTTACCATTTTTCTGGACTGCTTTGGAATGGCTGCTTCTGCCGGAACCATATTTAAGCTGAGAAAGCAAAAAGTGCATCCAAAAGGCGAAGAGTTCTACCAGATGAAGTTATACCCCCTGCTTCCGGTTGTTTTTATTTGTGCTTATTCTTTTGTCGCCATCAGCATCGCTTTGGATACTCCGTGGACTGCACTCACAGCCCTGATCGTAATGGGAATTTTTATGTTGATATACTTTTTAAGCGTAAAGCGTAAGGCATAAAGCACTAAGGCATTTCTTTTTAAATGCACAATTATTTTTCACATTTATTTCTTGCCGGTGAAGATTAATATTCAATAATGCTTTGCGCATTACGCGTTGGGCATCAGTCTTAAACTACACTAAGAGGGTATTTTTTTCTGTATCCCGCCGTGCTATTTTGCCGGAGATGGGAATTCCGAAACCCATGCATGTTGCGAAGAGTAGGAGCCAATAAAATTTTTTTATGAGAAAGATGAAATTCAAAGTATGGGACGCCCAAAAAATGCAATCTCAGAGGAATAACCTGACATTCGAATGTCCGGCGGGGTTGGAAGAATTGTCTTCGGAAGAAACAAGGAGTATAGTAGCAGGCGAAAGCGCAGCCTACTGGCTGGGTTATATTGCCGGTAAAATCGCGAATTTATTTTCTTAATGAAGAAATGCAAAAACCAGCCAGGAATACAGAAGAGGTATTCGACTGGTTTTTTTTGAAAGTAAGAGAGACTTCGGAGGAAGTCTCTCTTTTATCGTCAATTGAAATCAACTGGAGATGAAAAAATTCATTCGGATTAAACAAAGAGATACATCTGATTGTGGTGCTGCCTGCCTGGCCTCGGTATCATCTTATTACGGACTGCATCTTCCGGTTAGCCGGATCAGGGAATATGCCGGAACAGGTAGGTACGGTACGAGCTTAAGCGGACTCATCGAAGCTGCTGAACAATTAAAATTCCAGGCTAAAGGACTCAGGACCCGGGATCATTCCATTACACAAATCCCAACACCGGCAATTTTTCATCTCGTTCAAAACGGATTGCAGCATTTTGTAGTGATTTATAAGATAACCAACAGATGTATCTGGGCAATGGATCCTGCTTTCGGGAAAATGATCAGGTATGAAATAGCTACCTTTAACAAGCAGTGGTCGGGCATTGTCCTGTTATTGATCCCCTCGGATGAATTTATGTGCGGTAACGAAAAGAAATCTGTTTTCATCAGATTCTGCCAGCTCGTTCGTCCGCATCGGAAAGTGATGGCGATGGCCATTCTGTTTGCTATTATATACGCTGGTCTCGGATTCTCAACATCCTTTTATATCCAGAGAATCATAGATGTGGTTTTGCCAGGCACAAATAACAGCCTGCTGAAGATGATGGGTCTCCTCATGATCCTATTATTTTGGTTCAGATTCGCCACAGGCTATTTAAAATCAATTATCATGTTACGCACCGGCCAACACCTGGACAGAAATCTTATTTTAGGCTATTACAGACATCTGCTGAAGATGCCGCAACGATTCTTCGATAATATGAGAACCGGCGAATTAGTAAGCCGGGTAAATGATGCTATGCGTTTACGTCTGTTCATTAGTGATGTTGCGCTGGGCATTATTGTAAACATCTTTGCCATTATTCTCAGCCTGATCATTATGTTCTTGTACTATTGGAAGCTGGCGCTCTTATGCCTGCTGGTTGTTCCCTTATACCTCATGATCTATCGGATAAATAACAGGGTAAATGCAAAATGGCAGCGGAAAATCATGAAATCAGGAGCTGTTCTCGAAAATCAACTGATGGAAACCATTCAGGGGATTTCTACCATACGCCGGTTCGGAACAGAAGAATTTTTTAACCGTCAGACTGAAAATAAATTTAATCCACTTATGCAATCGGTTTTTATCAGTAATCGTAATGGATTATTGATGTCGCATTTGTCAGAGTGGATAACCGGTCTGCTGATGATTATTTTACTTTGGGATGGCGCAAAATTGGTAATGGATCATATGCTCCTGCCTGGTGAGCTTATTTCTTTTTTCACGATCTCTGCTTTTTTTACGATTCCGGTCCAGGGTTTGATCCATTCGAACAAACCATTACAGGAAGCATTTATTGCGGCTGACCGCCTATTTGAAATCACCGATCTCGAATTAGAAAAAAATGAAAAACACCAGATAGAATTATTTCCGGATGGGGACCTTGTTTTCGAGAATGTATATTTCTCCTATGGGACGGGAAATACTGTTTTCAAAGGGTTGGATATTCGTTTACCCCTGGGACGAATTTCAGCAGTTGTTGGTGAAAGCGGATCCGGGAAATCCACATTGCTATCACTTATCCAGAAATTATATGTGCCGGATAAAGGAAAAATCCTGATTGGTGACATTGATATTCAACATCTCTCAACCAGTCTGTTGAGAAAAAAAATCGCTGCGGTTCAGCAGCATATAGATCTTTTCGAAGGAGATTTTATTTCCAATATCGCACTCGGAGATAATGAACCGGATATGGATCGCGTAATTGAAATCTGCCAGCGCATCGGATTGCATTCGTTCATTGATCAATTACCGGATCGTTATCAGACGGTAATCCGTGAACAGGGCATAAATTTATCCGGAGGTCAGAAACAAAGGATAGGTATTGCACGCGCGATTTACAAAGATCCTCAGATTTTAATTTTGGATGAGGCCACCTCTGCCCTGGATGCCGTGAGCGAGAAAAAAGTACTGGATACCCTTCGCTGGTTTTATAATCAGAAAAAGACAATTATCGTGATAGCCCACCGAATTAGTACCATCCGTCAATGTGATTCTGTTATTTTTTTGAACCAATCTGAGACAGTTGTTTCAGAATTCACGGAAGAATGTTGAACATTCGGCTTTGAGGTTTAAGCTTTGCGCTTTAAGCTTAAATTGTGACTTCAAAAAAAATAATGGATTTATCATATATACTGAACGAACTGGGTGAGGAACGGTCAGAATATTTTAATGCCGTCGCGCCCCCCATCATTCAAACCAGCAACTTTCGGGTTAATAAAGTAGAAGAGCTGAAAAAGTTATTTGCTGATGAATATTCCGGATATCTGTACAGCAGAGGACTGAATCCGACCGTTGATATCCTGAGAAAAAAACTGGCAGCATTGGATCAGGCCGAAGACTGCCTGGTATTTAATAGTGGCGCAGCAGCCATATTTGTTGCTGTTCTCGCAAACGTCAATGCCGGTGATCATATTATTTCCGTAGAAAACCCTTATAGTTGGGTAAAGCGAATGTTTGATTTGATTTTCCAGCGATTCGCAGTTGAAACAACCTATATCGCCGGAACTGAAATCGAACAATTTGAAAAAGCGGCGAGACCAAACAGCCGGTTTATTTATCTGGAAAGTCCAAACTCATGGAGTTTCGCAATTCAGGATATGGAAAAAGTTGCTGCTTTCGCCAAAAGACGCAACCTGATTACTCTTATGGATAATTCTTATTGTACTCCGCTCTACCAGCGACCAATACCGATGGGCATTGATATTTGCATGCAGACTGCAACAAAATATATCGGCGGCCACAGTGATACGCTGGGTGGGATTCTGACTGGCAGCCGCCAGATGATAAAAAAAATATTTGACTGCGAATATATGGCTGTGGGCAGCGGTATCCAGCCTTTCAATGCCTGGCTCCTGATCAGGGGTTTGCGTACGTTAGACACGCGTCTCGCAAGAATAACGGCAACTACCCGGGAAGTACTCAACTTTCTGAAAAATCATCCTGCTGTAGATTCCGTTTTGTTTCCGCTGGACGAGTCATTTCCACAATACGAACTGGCCCGGAAACAAATGGAGAATGCCGGCGGTCTGATCAGCTTCTTTGTAAAAGCCAGGGAAAGAAAGGAAATTGTGCGGTTTTGCGAAAACCTGAAACATATCATGATGGCCGTTAGTTGGGGAGGCCACGAATCGCTTATTTTGCCCCGTTGCGCCAGTTTAAATGATATCGATTTTAATAAGGATAATAAGGAGCATAGGATGCTGCGTTTGTATGTCGGACTGGAGTCTGCCGAATACCTGATCGGGGATCTTGACCAGTCTTTCCGTTTATCATTCTAACTCCATTTTAGGCTTTTTTTGATTGTGAATGACTGTGGATTCTTTATTTTAGCAATAATTCCGACCGCTCCCTACCCAAAACTAGGGGCCAATAAGGCCTTCCTTAAAAAAGTTTCATGAGACTGACCAAGTTAACAACCTTATTCCTAACCGCACTTTTTTCCGTTACAAACCTCGTTGCACAGGATAAATGGGATCTGCGCCGTTGTGTTGAATATGCGCTTGCCAATAATATTTCCATTAAACAGGCAGATATTGATTCCAGAACCTATCAGCTGTACTACGATCAGGCGAAGGGAAATCAGATGGGCGCATTGAACGCAGCAACTGCCCTTGGATTGAATTTCGGTCGGTCCATCAACCAGACAACGAATATTTATACGAATACACAAGGTTTGTCCCAGTATTATAACCTGCAGGCCAATATCACCCTTTTTAATTGGTTTGCATTGAAAAGGGCAACGGAATCCAATAAGTTCAGTTACGAAGCACAGGTTGTAAATATTGATAAAATTAAAAACGATATCACGCTGAACGTCGCGGCAGCTTATCTTTCCGCCTTACTGGCAAAACAGCAGGTAAGCCTGGCGAAAACTAAGATACAGTTAACGGGAGAACAACTTGCAAATACAAGGGCCCTGGTGAATGCAGGTTCACTACCTGAATTGAATGCTGCCGAGTTGGAAGTTCAATTTGCGACTGATACAGCGGCGATTATTACGGCACAGGAAACCTATGATATCGATAAACTGCAGTTGCAGGCGATTTTAAATCTGGATGCCGCGGCTCCCTTCGATCTGGATACGCCTCCGGTAGAAACCATTCCGGTAGAACCGATCACATCATTACAGCCAGATATCGTTTATTCCATTGCAATCGGAACATTCCCCCAGCAAAAAATGAACGATTTGCGTATCAGCTCTGCTGTGAAAAATGTCGATTATACAAAGGGGCGTATGTACCCGACACTTTCCGCTTATGGTGCACTGGGAGACAATTTTTTTAACGATCTCCGCCAGGTGAATTATCAACCGATCATTTCCCCGACCAACGGATACGCTCTTAACACCGGTAATAGTGATCAGTACCAGGTTTTCGTTCCAAACGTCAATACAACTTATAGCAGTCAGCCACTATATAAGGCTTTCAAGGGCTATGGCGATCAGTTGAGCAATAACTTTGGTCAACAGGTGGGTCTGCAGTTAAACATTCCGATTTTCAATGGAAATACCGCCCGGATCAACTATAAAAAAGCTCAGTTGAATGTGGCTACAGCCAAACTGACAAAGGACAATGACCTGCTGACCCTCAAACAGGGAGTTTACCAGGCTTACTATAATGCCGTGGCTTCCATGCAGAAATTTGAATCCAACAAAAAGGCGGTGGTTGTTGCAGAAAAATCATTCGACCTCGCAACTAAAAGATATGAAATCGGTATGCTGAATACGATTGACTATTTAACCAATCAAAATAATTTATTTACGGCCCGCATCAACGTATTGATTGCCCAGTATGATTATGTTTTCCGCATTAAAGTGTTGGAATACTATAAAGGGCTCGGAATTAAATTATAAAAAAATTATTACAACAACCTCGTATGAATAAGAAGCTGGTTTGGATCATTGTTAGCCTGGTAGTCCTTATACTACTGCTCGTTATCTTAAAAAAAGCCGGCGTTATTGGCAAAGAAGAGGGAATCAAAGTATCCGTTGAAAAAACAGGCCGGCATACCATTACTGAAACGGTTACAGCCAGCGGAAAAATCTATCCTGAAGTCGAAGTCAAAATGAGCTCTGATATATCAGGTGAGATTGTTGAGTTGAATGTGGCTGAAGGCGACAGTGTGAGAAAAGGACAGCAACTGGCAAAGATTTTTGCAGATATCTATTCCAACCAGCGTAACCAGGCAGCGGCTCAGGTAAACCAGCAACAGGCCATGGTGGATAATTCGAAGGCCCAGCTGCCAGGATTGAAGGCCAGTATGGATGCTGCCCAGGCACAATATGACCGCCAGAAAACCCTGCTCGCTCAAAAAGTTATTTCTCTTTCAGAATTTGAAACGGCAACGACCACTCTGCGAACAACCCAGGCTGCTTATAATGCTGCCCTGCAAAGCGTAAACATGAATATGGCGGCGGTTTCCAGCGCACAAGCCAACCTCGCAATCACAGCCGAAAATGTGAACCGTGCCAGTCTGACTTCACCCATAAACGGTGTGGTATCCCTGCTCAGTGTAAAAAAGGGTGAACGTGTGGCCGGTAATCAGATGACCGCAGGTACAGAAATCATGCGGGTGGCTGATATGAGCAAGATTGAAGCGGTTGTGGATGTGGGTGAAAATGATATTACAAAAGTGCATCTGGGAGATACCGCTGTAGTGGAAGTGGATGCGTACAATGGAAGGAAATTCAAGGGTGTGGTTACACAGATCGCCAGTAGTATTGTTGCTTCGGCTGCTTCCTCCACGAGCTCTACTACGAATGATGTGACCAATTATAAAGTACATATCCGTCTGGATCCTGCCAGCTACAAGGATCTGATGGATAATAAAAGACCCAAAAGCCTGGTATTCCGTCCGGGTATGACAGCGAGTGCAGATATTCAGACTAAGACACACAGGGATGTACTTTCTGTTCCTATCAATGCAGTTACGACCAGGGAAAAAATAGCAGGCGCCGCCGCTGCTTCCAAAGACAGAAAGCCGGTCGAAGATAAAATGGGGGATGTTAAAACGAACGCTCCGGTTAATGACCTGAATGAAGTGGTTTTTCTATTGCAACCTGATAAAACGGTTAAACAGGTATCGGTAAAAACAGACATACAGGATATCAATTATATTGAGATTGAGAGTGGATTAAATCCGGATGATCAGGTGGTTACCGGCCCCTATGGTACAGTCAGTAAAATTCTCAACAATGGTTCTAAAGTAACCGTAGTAGATAAGGACAAATTATTCGAGGTAAAGAAATGATCCGGCCTTTTTATTCACTGAAATGCAGGATTCAATGCGATTTGGAATCTTAGGAAGCGGTAGTTGGGGAACGGCACTTGTCAAAATTCTGACGGATAGTAATCATACGGTAAACTGGTGGATCAGAAACAGGGTTATCATTGATCATCTCAGAAAAAAAAATCATAATCCTCAATATCTTAGTTCAGTTTATTTTGATATTAACCGGCTAAACCTGACCAGCGATCTGGAAAAGCTGATCAGTGATTCCGATTGCATATTGATTGCCATTCCCTCGGCATATATCGAACAAATCTTTCAGCCACTGCCAACTGGAATTTTTGAAAAGAAAATAATTCTTTCCGCGGTTAAAGGTATTCTTCCGGAGAAAAATTTATTGTTGAACGATTACCTCAGTCAGCAGTTTCAATTTGGGGGAGACCGGTATTTTACGGTTATGGGTCCCTGTCATGCTGAAGAGATCGCAGCTGAAAAATTATCTTATCTCACTTTCTCTGGAAATTCTGTTACCGAAGCACAGGAAATTGCGTCTAATTTCTCGACGGATTATCTGAACACGATTACAAACAACGACATATATGGCGTCCAGTATGCAGCCGTTCTGAAGAATATTTATGCCCTCGGAGCCGGAATAGCACACGGGCTCGAATATGGGGATAATTTTCTCAGTGTGTTCATAGCCAATTGTGCAGATGAAATGGCTGGTTTCCTTCTGAAAGCGGGCATCAGTCATATTGAAGTAGGCATCCACGAGGCGGCTGTATCCATAGATGACAAGAAGAGCGCAAATTATGCCGCTTCCGTTTACCTTGGTGATCTGCTGGTAACCTGTTATTCTCTGTTCAGCAGGAACCGCATGTTTGGAAATATGATCGGCAAAGGATACTCTGTAAATGCTGCAAAGCTCGAGTTAAATATGGTGGCCGAGGGGTATAATGCAAGTAAATGCCTGTACCGGCTCAACCAGCATTTTAAAGCTGATATACCGATTTTGGACACAATCTATAAAATCCTATGGCAAAATGTTAATGTCAGGGAAGGCTTTAAACGAATAGAGCTTTTGCTGGTCTGATTTTTTAAATAACAAGGTTATGACACCGCTTTCTTATCAGGGTTTTGGATTCACAGCTATCTTGGTTATGGTTGGGATCCTTTCAGCAGCCCATCTGCTGAAATACCTGAAGGAACGTTTTTTCCACCATCAGGAGGACAATAAAGCTGAACGCATAACGCATAAAGCTTAGAGCTACCGTCAACTGTCAACCGTCAACTGTCAACAAAAAAGAACGCCAACGTCAATCAAAGAAAAGCGCCGCTGCAATACCGTCGGCGAATAACTTGCCTTCCCGGGTCAGTACCAGTTTTTCCTGCCTTTTCTCCATCTGGTTCGAATGGATATATACCGAAGCATTGTTTTCCAGCAGGTCCCCCCTCTGTTTACCAAAATGTTCCATAACATGTTGCAAATCCAATCCTTCTGTTGTTCGCAGAGAGGTCATGATGTATTCGTTGAGCAGATCTTTTGGCAGCAAATTCTCGGATTCAAAACTAAACTGACCAGCCATCAGGGATTTGATATAAAGAGCATTGTTGGAAATATTCCATTGCCGGCTGGTCCCATCAAATGAATGTGCCGAAGGTCCCAAACCCATGTATTTTTTGGAATGCCAGTAGGAGCTGTTATGCCGGCTTCGTTTTCCTGGTCTGGCAAAGCTGGAGATCTCATAATGTTCAAAACCGGCTGCCTCCAGCTTTTGAATACCGGTTAAAAACTGGCTGGCCTGTTTCTCTGGATCCACCGCAATACTCTTTTTCGTTTTGATCATGTGGTAAAGTGCTGTTTTGGGCTCCACCGTTAAAGCATAACAGGATACATGAGAAGGTTCGAGCGAAATGGCCTTTTGCAGATTAAAATCCCATTTTTCTTCAGTCAACAAGGGGAATCCGTAGATCAGATCCAGGCTGAAGTTATCGAAGCCTGCTTTTTTGGAGTCTTCGACAGCCTGAATAGCCTGTTCACCATTATGAGCGCGATTCATCCAGACCAGATCTTCTGAAAAAAATGACTGGATGCCAATGCTCAGGCGATTGATGCCCGCATTTTTCCATTTTTCCAGATGGCTCATATCAATATCATCCGGATTCGTTTCCAGTGTGATTTCAGGATTTTGACTGATTTTGAAATGACTGCTGACTGAATCCAGAATCTCAAATATGGCTTGTGATGAAAGCAGGGATGGCGTACCTCCGCCAAAATAAATTGTTTCTATTATCTCTCCCTGAATATATGCCTTGCGCAACTCGATTTCTTTCAATAAAGCGGCTGTAAAATCGTTCTGCAGGTCGAGGTTAGTAGAGAAGTGAAAATTACAATAGGTGCAGGCCTGTTTGCAAAAAGGAATATGAATATAGATGCCTGCCATTGGATTGGCTAATTTTATGGAATTACGAATGCGAATTGAGCGAATGGCAAAATTAAGATTATATGGACTGATCCTCCTGTTGTTGATTGCTTCCGTCCGTCCGGTCTTTGCACAGTATGCTTTACACGTCAGGATCAGTTCACCCGACTCGGTCCTGAAAGCAAATGCTCTGGGGATACCCAGTTCCTTTAAGGACCGGGCGCTATGCACTGAATATATCTACAAGCTCACGGATATATTGCGAAACAAAGGCTTTACCGCTGCTTCGATCGACAGCGTGCAGATGGATTCTGCAGCAGCCTTTCTTCAACTCTACATTGGCGAAAAATTCACCTGGTCGGTGATCAGGACAAGGCAGGTTGATGCCACATTATTGGAAGAAGCCGGCTGGAGTTCTAAAAAACTGATTGGCAAACCGGCGACCCTTGAACAATTTCAATCCGAAGAATTGCTGTTGCTTAACTGGCTTGAAAATAACGGGTATCCATTTGCAAAAATCTCACTGGATTCTGTACTGATAAAACAGGGTGCAATCCAGGCTGTACTCGATGTTCAAAAAGGACCTCTTTACAAAATCGACAGCATACATATCAATGGCGCCGCAAAAATTTCGGTTGATTTCATGGAAAGATACCTGGGTATTCCGGAAGGAAGTATATACAAAAAGGATCGATTATTATCCATCAGTAAGCGTATTCTGGAACTTCCTTTTGTTCAGGAAGAAAGACCGTGGAATGTAAATATGCTGGGTACGGGTTCAATTTTAAATTTGTATCTGAAACCGAAAAAAAGCAGCCAGATCGATGCGTTGATCGGATTCATGCCCAATAGCACTAACCAGGAGAGTTCCAAACTGCTCGTGACCGGTCAGGCAACGGTGGTTCTCAGAAATCCCTTTGGCAACGGGGAAAGTCTTGGACTCGACTGGCAGCAGCTACAGCAGAAATCACCTAGATTAAATGTAAACTTTCAGCAACCATATTTATTCCATTCGCCCTATGGTGTAAACCTCGCTTTTTCTTTGTATAAAAAAGACTCTTCGTATATCAATACTGACGGATTGCTGGGCATTCAATTTAATGCTTCGATGAATCGGAAGGCTTCGGTTTTTATTCAAACCACCGGATGCTCGGTACTTACTATTGATACCGCGCAAATCATTGCCACGCGCCAGTTGCCTGAAGTGGCGGATGTAAGTTCATTGAGTCTGGGTGCGACGTATGAATTTAATAATACCAACTATCGCTTCAATGCTGTTCGTGGAAATGAAATTTACTTTATCGGATCCGCAGGAACCAAACATTTAAAAAAGAACAGTCAGATTCTGCAGCTCAAAGATGAGAGTGATCCTTCCTTTGATTATGGAACTCTGTATGACACAGTCAAAACATCGTCTTACCAATTCAGACTGAACCTGGCTGGAGCACATTATTTTCAATTGGGCCATGCATCCACTATCCGTTTTGCTTTGAATGCAGCCTGGTATCAGAGTCCGAAAATTTTCCGGAATGAATTATTCCAGATCGGTGGATATAAATTATTGCGTGGGTTTGACGAAGAGAGTATCCTTGCATCCGAATATACGGTGACTAGTCTGGAATACCGGTATTTGATCGGAATGAATTCATTTCTTTTTAGTTTCATTGACGGCGGGTGGGCAAAAAATGATGTACCCGGATATGCCAGCAACAGTCTTTATATGGGCGTCGGACTGGGGTTGGCATTTGAGACAAAGGCCGGCATATTCAATATGTCGTATGCCGTTGGAAAAACCGGCAGCAGTCCGTTTGAATTTGGCCAGGCAAAGATTCATTTGGGTTATGTAAACTTTTTTTAGAAGATCCGCATTGAATCACAAATCTTTGCGTTGAATGCAGAACGATGAACGCTGAACACCCGATGTCAAGCTTAACCCTGAATTATAAAACCGTTTTATTCCGTCAGCGCGGGATCGGACTTATGAAACCGAAAGCCATCAACAACCGGTTTTCAAATTATTATACATTGGTAAGAATTGCGATACTGGTTGTTTTTATTTTATTCCAGGTAAATATAACGAAGGCGCAGTCAACGCCCGATTCCAACAAATTGGCCGACACGGTTCCTTCGAGGGCTGTGCGGAATGACACCAGCATTTTAAAACCCGTTGTTAGAAAACCGGCAAAATTACCGAGAGACACTGTAGCTGTTTTTTACACAGATACTTTGCGCTTCAGTGCGAAAAAACCAGCGGATTTTAGCCACCTGCCCATAAATTGGACCGACCTTTTGAAATCCCAGTCTTTCTTCAATTTTTTTGGCGAGGCCGTTCATATGCGATCGGAAAAATATGAAAGGGAATCCTATGATACGATGTTTTATTTGCTGATTCTGATGCTATTTTATTTTGCAGTTGTCAAATTATTTTTTGGTAAATATCTGGCCAATCTGCTGACTCTTTTTTTCAGGGCATCGATGCGGCAACAGCAATTGCGGGAGCAGGTTTTACAGTCTCCTTTTCCTTCTCTTATGCTCAACATTTTGTTTGTGTTTTCGGCCGGTTTGTATGGTGCTTTTCTTCTCCGTTTTTATCGATTTGGTAACCCGGATGACTTTTGGATATACTTCCTGTATTGTGCTGTACTGCTTGCTCTTCTGTATCTTTTAAAATATCTGGTGATTAGAATGATCGGCTGGATATTTAATATCAGCCGAACTGCGGAAACCTACCTGTTTGTGGTATTTATGACGAATAAGATCATAGGCATTTTCCTGTTACCTTTTCTGGTGCTGATTTCCTTTTCCGGCCCCCTGATTTCTGAAATTGCGGTTACTCTATCTATCGTCATGACCGGCGTTTTTTATGTATACCGGTTCCTGGGCAGCTATTCAATACTGCACAAAGAAATAAAAATCAGTGGTTTACACTTTATTCTATACCTTTGCGCTTTCGAAATAGCTCCTCTGCTGTTGATTTACAAAGTGTTAGTTACTTATTTGGAAAAAGCTTATTAATTTTGCGAACGCATTTTTCTAATATATTATACATTGATTAAAAACAGGGATAAAAAGGATATTGCCGTGATGTCTGAGACTGCAGTAAAAAAGATTTTAATCACCCAACCCCGGCCGGAATCTGATAAGTCTCCATATTTTGATCTTGCGAGGAGGCATGATGTTGAGATGTGTTTTCTGCCTTTTATCAGGCTGGAGGGCATTCCATCAAAGGATTTCCGGCGTCAGAAAGTAGAAATCGGGATTTATTCTGCTGTGATTTTCACCAGCCGCCATGCAATCGATCATTTCTTTCGAACGGCAGAGGAAATGAAAATCAGTATATCGCAGGATACCAAGTATTTCTGTATCACAGAGGCGGTTGCACTCTATCTGCAGAAATTTATCCTATACAGGAAGCGAAAAGTTTTTTATGGTTCAGACGGAACCAACAAAAGCATGTTGGATGTGATTAACAAACATAAGGAAAACGAAAAATTTTTGTATCCCACTTCTGAATTTCAGCAGGATAATGAAATAGTAAACTGGCTCAAGAGCAATCATTGCGAATACGCTACACCCTATATGTACCGTACAATCAGCAATGATATCCGTGAAACATTCAGCCCGAATACATTTGATATCATTTGCTTTTTCACTCCCAGTGGTGTGAAAAGTTTGTTCGATAATTTCCCTCAGTTCAAACAGAATGGAACACTGATTGGTGCATTCGGAACCAATACAACCCGGGCCGCAGAGGAGGCGGGACTCGTGCTTGAAATCAAGGCACCTGAACCGTCCGCTCCCAGTATGGTTTCCGCGTTGGAGAAATACCTCGCAGCAAAGAAACGACTCTGATTTATTAAATTTTTAAAGAACCTTTTTTTGATATTTACGTTACTAAAGGCCCGGATTATCCGGGCTTTTTTGTTTGATACCTGATCGCCATTTGTTCGCCCATTGTTCGCTCATCCTTCGTTCTTCGTCATAATGGATCATCGAAGGATCACCGAAGGATCGCCGAAGGATTTCTGAGAAGTTCCGGGATTAATCCAGATTTAGTATGTAAGAAAACTGAACAGCCGTCAAGTCAGATTCATTTCTAATCTTTAAATATCCACATTGCCCAACCGGTTAGCCAAAGAATCAAGTCCTTATCTGCTTCAGCACGCACAAAACCCTGTGGACTGGTTTCCGTGGGGAGATGAAGCCATTCAGAAATCCAGGGACGAAGACAAGCCCATACTTGTAAGTATTGGTTATTCCGCCTGTCATTGGTGTCATGTCATGGAAAGGGAAAGTTTTGAAGATCCGGAAACAGCGGAGATCATGAATCGCCTTTTTGTGAATATTAAGATCGACCGCGAAGAAAGACCGGATCTTGATCAGATTTACATGGATGCCGTTCAGGCTATTGCCGGCAATGGCGGTTGGCCGCTGAACGTATTTCTCACACCGGAAGGAAAACCTTTTTACGGGGGTACTTATTTTCCGCCGGTGAATATGCATAACAGACCTTCCTGGAAGTCAGTATTACAAAGTATATCCATCGCTTTCAGGGAAAAAAGAAAGGAAATTGTAGAACAGGCCGATAACCTTACCAATCATATTGCGGGATCTGTTTTCGGGACCCAGGTACCGGCAGGAGAGCAGATTTTTGACAAGGACGACGTTCAGGCAATGCAGGAGCAACTCATGAAAACAGCCGATCGTACAAACGGGGGTTTTGGTGCGGCACCTAAGTTTCCTCAAACCTTTTCTATCCGGTTCCTGCTTCAGCACTATTATTATACCGACGATCAGAAGTCTCTTAATCAGGCTTGCCTTTCCCTGGATAAAATGATTTATGGTGGTATTTATGATCAGTTAGCCGGTGGCTTTGCCCGGTATTCCACAGATGAAGAGTGGCTGGCACCGCATTTTGAGAAAATGTTATACGATAACGCTCTTATAATAATAGCCATGAGTGAGGCCTTTCAGCTGACACATAAAGCCAGTTATTCCAGGGCAATCAGGGAGACAATGGATTTTATTCAAAATGAATTGTATTCAAAAAAAGGCGGGTTTTATTCGGCATTGGATGCAGACAGTGAGGGAGAAGAGGGCAAATACTACACATGGGATAAAAATGAAATATTAGAGGTTTTAGGGCCGGACGGGGAGGATTTTTGTTCAAAGTATGACGTTAGTGAACGTGGTAATTGGGAGGGGAAAAATATCTTAAGAATAAATTTTCCGGAAAGTGTTTTTTTTAATGAAAAAGATCCGAAATTGAGTGAGTTGGCCGTAAAAGGCCTGGGATTACCGGAAAACGACTCGAAGCTGGCAGAATGGAAGCGAAGGATGTTGAAGCGCAGAAGCGAGCGGATCAGGCCCAGACTGGATGATAAAATCCTGTTGGGTTGGAATGCATTGATGATCACAGCCTGTTGTAAAGCGTTTGCGGCCCTGGGAGATGAAGGATACAGGTCGTTAGCCTTAAAAAACATAGCTTTCCTGGAGGAAAAAATGAAAGGCGAAGGCGCAAATTTTTTCATTCATTCCTATAAAAATACCGCGAAGAACGAAACGAAAGCAGCCACCGGAACGGATCGGCCCGAGACTGGCGATGACAGACAGAATATTCCAGCTTTTTTGGACGATTATGCATTCCTGATTGAAGCCTATATTCAATTACAGGAAGTGACGGGCGAAGCTGACTTTCTGGTACGCGCCAGAACGCTTACTCACTGGGTGATAGAAAATTTCAGTGAGCAAGATACCGGATATTTTTTTTACACGCATGCGGCTCAGAATGATGTAATTGTAAGGAAACGGGATATATATGATGGTGCTACTCCGTCCGGGAATGCGGTCATGGCTTTAAATTTGTTATATCTGGGAACTGTTTTTGATGTAAATGAGTGGAAAAAGCGGGCAGCAGGGAATGCGGCGGGTTTAAAAGATGTTATAAAACGATATCCGGGATCTTTTGCCGTTTGGGCAACTTTGATAAATGCCCTCACGTATCCATTATATGAGATCGTGCTGGCTGGTACCTATTCAGTAGAAAAACATAAAGAATTTTTAGAGAAAACAATCCCAAACCGGGTTTTTCAAATATCCTCCGTTAGCCATCAAATATCCTCCGTCAACCATCCAGAGCTTCCCATTTTGAGAAATAAACCTGTTGTGGGACAATCCCAGTTTTTCCTTTGCCGGGATTATTCTTGTCAACAGCCTGTAAAAGAAGTCTCTGACTTAATCCGCCTCATAAAAAACTCTTAAAAAACCCTTTGAAACAGGCAGAATTAACAATAAGACGGACCTTTCGGCCGTTTATAAACTTGTTGGCAAAACTTTGACTTCTAAAAAATAAATTTTATACTTGTGATGGAAGATATTCTAAGGAGATATTCTCAAAAGATTATTTTTGTCCAATACCCTTTAATAAAATGAAAATGAAAAACCTGTCCATTCTGTTGACACTTGGTATGGCTGTGGGCCTGACAAGTTGTAGTAAACTTGGTAATTCCGGCAAAGGATTACCGGACGACGGACAATTACATGGCGCTGCGCCTGCCAGCAGGTACAACCTGAGTAAGCCTCCCGGAATGGTTTATATTCCGCCTGGAACCTTTCACATGGGTCCCAGCGACGAGGACATCAACTACGCGTATACAGCCCGTAACAAACAGGTATCCATTAATGGATTCTGGATGGATGCGACTGAAATTACCAACAATGAATACCGCCAGTTTGTAAACTGGGTGCGTGACTCAACGGCTGCCACCCTTATGCAATATGGTAAGGAAGTGGATGGCAAATTTCAGATCGACTGGAAAAAAGCCCAGACCATCAAATGGGGAGATAAAGCTACAATCGAAAAAATTGATCAGCTGATCCTGACGCCTGAAAACAGAATTTTCGGCAAAAAGGAAATTGATCCTTCCAAACTCATTTACCATTCAGAAACATTTGACCTGAAAGAGGCTGCTAAAAAAGTAAACGAAGGGAAAGTGCGTTCGCAGTTCATTGTGAAGAAAAACATCCCCATTTACCCGGATACACTGGTATGGGTAAGAGACTTCTCTTATTCTTACAATGAACCGATGACAAAAAGATATTTCTCCCATCCTGCCTTCGGAAATTATCCTGTGGTTGGGGTTAACTGGAACCAGGCAACTGTGTTCTGCGAATGGAGAACACATATACCTGAATTCTTATCTCGATAAAACGAGAAAGGCAAACGAAAGCCCTTTCCGTTTACCTACAGAAGCTGAGTGGGAATATGCAGCCCGCGGCGGACGTTCACAATCTATGTTCCCATGGGGTAACTATTACCTGAGGAACAAGAAAGGCTGTCTGCTTGCGAACTTCAAACCAGGTCGTGGTAACTATCCTGAAGATGGTGCCTTCTATACGGCCCGTGCCGATGCTTACTGGCCTAATGATTTTGGTCTGTATTGCATGGCAGGTAACGTCGCAGAATGGACTTCGTCTGTTTACTACGAAGGAGCTTACAACTTCCAGCATGATATGAACCCGGACATTCGTTACAATGCCAAGGATTCCGATCCTCCGCGTATGAAACGTAAAGTGATTCGTGGCGGTAGCTGGAAAGATGTGGGTTATTTCCTGCAGACCAGTACGAGAACATACGAGTACCAGGATACTGCTAAATCATACATCGGTTTCCGTTGCGTGATTGACCTGCCGTCTTCCCTGGCCAAGAGATAACTGATATTTATCGGATAAAATAAAATTTTTTAAAACAAACAACGTTTGAATTTATAACGTCACGCGGAAAATCGTTTCCGCGGCCCTTACAACACCTATTAAAAACTAAAAAACTTAAAACTATGTCAGCCGGAGTTTCAAAATCGACCGAAAAGCTCGTAAACATCATCGTCTGCGTCGGTGCAGCCGTAGTAATCTTTGGTGCATGGCAGAAAATCACCCACCAACGGTTGGCTGACTTCTTCCTTACAGCAGGTCTGCTTACAGAAGCATTGATATTTATTGTATATGCCTTCTTACCGCCTCCAGGTGGTGAAATGCATGCTCTGGCAGAAGCCCTTCCAAAACTGGCTGGTGCAGGTGCTGGTAATCCTTCTCTACAGCAGATGGACAAAATGATGCAGGAAGCTGACATCACACCAACCAATCTTGCCAAGCTGAGCGATGGTTTTAAGAAATTCGGCACAACAGTAGATAAAATAAGCGATGTATCAGGTGCGCTTGCCGCGACAACTGATTATACAAATAAAACAAAGGAAGCATCTGTTGCTTTGGATAGTATGAAGAATGCTTACCAGGGTGCAACTGCAACCATTACTACTTTTAATAACGCAGCTGAAAGCACTAAACAGTTTCATGGACAGGTGCAGGTGTTGACCAAGAATCTGGGCTCCCTGAATACATTGTATGAGCTGGAGCTGCAGGACAGCAACAATCATTTGAAAGCTATGAACAGCTTCTACTCAAACCTGGCCCAGGCATCTGAAGCCATGAATGGTAGTATCGCTGATGCGAAGAAAACACAGGAACAGGTTGCTTTACTTGCAAAGAACCTCGGAAACCTGAACCATGTATATGGTAATATGCTGAGCGCAATGCAAGGTAGACAGTAATCCAATATTTAATTATCGGGACTAATAACCTGAAAAACCTTTGTTAACACATTAAATTCTCCCGCTCATGTCCTTACCTAAAGAGCCCAGGCAGAAGATGATCAACATGATGTATTTGGTGCTTACAGCATTGCTGGCACTGAATGTATCTGCTGAGATTCTGAATGCCTTCAAGACCGTAAATAACAGTATTACTACATCCAACGGAGTGGTTACTGATAAGAATAATCTGACTTACAATGCTTTTGAAAAGGCATTGAATGATAACCAGACAAAAGAAAATGCCCAAATCTGGGCTCCCAAAGCAAAGCAGATTCAGAGTATTTCTTCTGCGATGTATAACACCATCGACGGTATGAAACACCTGCTTAAGCTGGAATCACAGTATGAGATTGACAAAGACGGAAAGGAAAAATTCAACGATGCCAACCTGGATGCAGCCACGCGCGTGTTTGATAAGGATGGTAAGGGAAAAATATTATATGATTCCCTTACTGAATATAGAAAACAGATGATAGCTGTATTGAATCCAAACGCTCCGGATATTGCGAAAAACCCCGTCCTGCAAAAAGAAGTTGCAAAAGCGCAGGCAGATTTTGAAAAACAACTTCCTATTGATCTTCGCGCGCCACAGTCACAGACAGGTGCAGCCAAATCAGGCGATGATGTGAAAGACTGGGTAACCAATTATTTTCACATGACGCCAACGATCGCGGCGATCACTATTCTGAGCAAGTTCCAGAGTGATGTAAAGAATTCTGAATCGCAGATGGTAGATTATTGTTACAAACAAATCGGTTCAGTAAAAGTCGTATATAATCAGTTCGAAGCATTTGCCGGAACCAATGCCACTTACCTGATGCCCGGTGATGAACTGGAAATACAGGCTGGAATCGGTGCGTTTAGCGCAGCTGCAAAACCAGTCATTACAATTGGTGGTGCGCCACAATCATTGAATACTGATGGAGTTGCAGACTACAAAACGAAAGTTTCAGGTACAGGTGCGCATGAAATTACCGTGAATATTGCATATACAAAACCTGACGGAACAACAGCTACTATTCCGAAAGTAATTAAATATACAGTGGGAATGCCTTCAGGTGCTTCTATATTCCTGGAAAAAATGAACGTGGTATACATCGGAGTAGATAACCCAATGACCATCTCCGGTGGTTCAGTCGGAGCAGAAAAAGTACACATCAACTTTGAAAGTCCAGGTGGTTCTATTTCTAAAACAGCAGGTGATCATTATATCGCCCGTGCTACTACGCCCGGTATGTCCAAGATCGTCGTGAATGCAGCAGGAAAGAATTTCGAATTCCCGATTCGTGTAAAGAACCTGCCTTTACCGGCTGGTTTCATCGGATCCAAAAAAGGTGGTTCAATTTCTTCTGCCGAATTCAAGGCCATTGGTGGTCTGATCGCCCGTCTGGAAGATTCCGACTTCGAAGCGCCTTTTAAAGTGGTAAGTTATAAAATCGGAGCTGAGGGTGGCGGAATATCCGCATACACTGAAGCTGCTGTTGAAGGCAGTAACAGGTGGTCAGGTAATGCAGCCGGCATCGTAAGCCGGGCAACTCCGGGAACCCATATATTTTTCGATCAGATCCGCGTAATTGGGCCTGACGGGAAACAGCGAGAAATTGCGCCGATGGTATTCAGCCTTAAATAAAAATAATTACGTTCCGCCACATGTAGTGGCGGACCTGTTTTTAGTCATCGTACAGATAAATTTTAGAATATGAAGAAGCGATTTGTCAGATTGTCCCTCCTCGCAGTAGTCATTGCCATGGCATTGGGTACAGCGCAGGCCCAGGCACCTGCGGCCAGGAAAAAAACGAAGCGGTCAACTGTAAAAAAGAAAACGAATACTAATAAGAATAGCGCGGCCAATACAGCTGTAGTACCTCCCAAGGATACTGTGAAGCCGGTCCAGGAATTTATTGCAGATATTAAACTGGATACGCCACGTAAATCACTTCGTAATGATGCTTCCATCGAATTGCAGCTTGTAAAGGATCGTACACCGCTCGCTTATGAGCATATCCGGGAAGACGATGCCGTTTATCGCCAGCGGGTTTGGCGTGAAGTTGATGTTCACGAAAAAATGAATCTTCCATTTGTATACAAAGCTTCTGAAGATAATGGTAACCAGCGTTTCATCAGTATCCTGCTGAATCTGATCCACAGCGGCGACGTGACGGCATTTGATGCAGCGATTGATGATCGTTTTACAACCCCAATGACTTTCCGCCAGATAGCTGAAAGCATGGTCGGAAAACCTCATACCATTCAGATACCAGACATGACTCAGGACCCCGATGGATCAAAAGGTCTTACCAAGGATACAACAATCCAGGAAGATTTCAATCCCGACCAGGTAGAGAGATACGAAATCAAGGAAGAGTGGGTATTTGATAAAGAATCATCCAGAATGTATGTACGTATTCTGGGTATCGCTCCAGAAAAGACAATTCTTAATGCAGACGGATCTTTCCGTGCTGTATTGCCTATATTTTGGGTTTATTATCCAGACCTCAGGTCTTTCCTTGCAAAGTATGAAGCATATAATGGCAAGAACTATGGTGCCCGTATGAGCTGGGAAGAACTTTTTGAAAGTCGTATGTTCTCGAGCAGGGTAGTCAAATCAACAATAGATAATCCTGGCGATAATTTTATCAGCGCTTACATCAAAGATCCAATCCTGGGTTTGCTGGAAGGCGACGATATCAAGGAAAAAATATTCAACTACGAACAGGATTTGTGGTCTTATTAAGCTGAATGCTTAAGGCCGAAGGCCTAATGCAAAAAGAAATAATAAAAGAGCCATCAAGCGTACCGCTTGATGGCTCTTTTGCTTTTACATATTAATAAAAAGATTTAACTGCTTATTCACATCTATGGATCCCGCAGTAACCTCTAATTTAACTTGATATATTCTGTATTTATTAAAGTTATTCCCAAAACTGGAAATCTCGTATTTTTACGATGCGTAGCTAACATTTTGAAACATAAACTGTTGATAAATTATTTTCAAAATACTCCAGGTGGTTCTTGTTTAATAGAATTGTTTTATTATTTTTACAATGGTTTTTCATAGGATATTGGATTTTAAAAACGGGGCTGAATTTCCATTCTGGCCCCTTTTTTTTTGATTCATATCAATTTATGAAAACTCCCGTCCCGCCTGCATTTCCCCTTCCTGTTTTGAAAAATATTCCCGAATCAGTACCGTTTTGGAGCCACCGACAACAGCAGTAAGTTCTTCATCTGTGGCGGCCTTCACTTTTTTAACAGAATGAAACGTTTTTAACAACCTTTCGGCAGATTGTTTCCCGATTCCTTTTATATTTTCCAATTCATTTTTAAATGTTCCCCTGCTCCTTTTATTTCTATGAAAACTAATTCCGAATCGATGTACTTCATCACGGATTTTCCTGATGAGCCTCAGACTCATGCTGTCGTAGGGAAGTTTTAAAGATTGGTGGTCACCCGGAAAAAAAATTTCTTCTTCATTTTTGGCAAGACCGACAAGTGTTAGACTGCCATGCAGTTCGAGTTCCAGAATGCTCTCCATAGCGGCGCTCAGCTGACCCTTTCCACCGTCAATAATTACGAGTTGGGGCAGAGACTGATTCTCATCCAGCAATCTCTTATAACGCCTGTAGACGACTTCTTTCATAGTCGCGAAATCATTGATGCCATCTACCGTCTTCACATTAAAATGGCGGTAATCTTTTTTGCTTTCAACGCCATCGCGAAAACAAACCATCGCGGAAACAGGGTAACTGCCATGGAAATTCGAATTATCGAAGCATTCGATATGTGTAGGTAATTCAGAAAGCTGTAGATCTTCCTGAATTTGCGTCAGGACTTCCAGTCTTTCTTCCGGTGTTTTCTTTTGCAGGTGAAGCATTCTTTTCTTTTCTGCTTCTTCGCGGTAATAATTTACATTCTTCTCGGAGAGCTCGAGTAATTTCTTTTTATCTCCTCCTTTCGGTATCGTAATTATGATACCTTCCTGCGGAAATTCGATAGCAAAGGGCAGAATAATTTCTGTGGCGCCGCTGTTGAAACGGTCTCGCAACTGGGCAATTGTAAAAGCCATGATTTCTTCATCCGTTTCCTCGAGTTGTGTTTTTGCCTCTGTTGTATGCGTTTGCACGATGGTACCGTTTTCAACCATCAGGTAATTGATATATGCAACAGAATCGTTTCGAAAAATAGAAAACACATCTGCCCGTTCGATATTTTCATTTACGATCACTGACTTCGAACGATATGTTTCGAGGTGTTCTATCTTCTTTTTCAATATCTCAGCTTTTTCAAAAGCCATGATTCCCGCAGCATCTCTCATCTCTTGTCTGAACCCGCTGATTACAGGACCGAGATTTCCTTTCAGGATATTTTTTAATTTTCTTAATCCTTCAGCATAATCTTCGGGTGTCTGCAGTCCTTCGCAGGGCCCCTTGCAATTGCCCAGGTGAAACTCCAGACAAACCTTAAATTTTTTTTTCGCAATATTTGCCGGTGTCAGATTCAGTTTGCAGGTGCGCAATTGCACATTTGCTTTTATAAAATCGATGAGCTCACGCACCCGGGCGACCGAAGTAAAAGGTCCCAGATATTCCGATCCGTCATTTATTTTCCTGCGGGTGAGAAATACACGCGGGAAATTTTCTTTTTTAATTACGATGAACGGATAAGATTTATCGTCCTTCAGATTAATATTAAACCTCGGCTGGTATTGTTTGATTAATGAATTCTCGAGTAAGAAAGCATCCTGCTCTGAGTTAACGATCGTGAATTCTATGGTATGAATACGCCTGACCAGCTCATAGGTCTTGTAATTTGACAATGTTTTATTAAAATAAGAACTAACACGTTTGCGAAGGTTTTTGGCTTTGCCCACGTATAACAATTCCTTCCTGGAATCGAAGTATTTATAAATACCCGGTTCTGTTGGAATATTGATTGCTACTAATTGAAATGCTTCCTGATCCATGTCTTATTCTCTGCTGTCCCAAACGACAATGGTCTGATTCGTTGTTTCAGGACCTTTATTGGGTTGCCGGATATGAAGTATGCTGAAATTCCTGCCTGCTTTCCAGGACATTTTACTGATTAAAGAGCTGTCTTTATCCTTTGAAATGGATTCCATGTATATAGAATTCAACTTATCATAGCCTGATCCCGGAGAAAGCAGCACATCCACCCTTTTTAATCCATTACCGGTATCTTTTGTTGAATAAGTAAAACTGACAAGGTTGGTAGACCTGTCTACAAAAGAATTTTCTTCAAATTTATTTTCAAAACGAGCGCTGTCCAGCTCCGGGATCATGAATTCTTTGGCCAGTTGGTCAAAAGTGGCCGTTGTGATGATCCCGGAATCTGTTTTACCATTGGTTACCTGGTATTTCATGATACGAAGGGGAAAAGAATCAACCCCTGCGATCTCTGCCTTAAGATAATATGCTACCGGCAGATAATTCTTTTTCGCCGTATCTGTTTTTGTTATAATTGTTTCCTTGGTTTCGGATTGATTCGAATGACAGGCACAGGCTGACAATACGATTGATAAAAGGATAAAGAATCGCTTCATCCGATAAAATTAATACATGGGGGGAATACTACCAGATAGATTTCGAAATGCCCAAACGGATGCCGTAATTCAGCATATTCTCCTGGAGGGGATAACTGTTCTTATATGTTGAAAAAATCTGGTATCTCACCTGGGGACCAATTTCCCAACGGATTTTGCCGGCGCCATAAGATATATACGCTTCGGCACCCGCAATCAGGTTCCATCTTCTGAAGGCTTCGGCATCTTTTGTGTAGCTGCTGAAATCGTTTGAAAGCACATAGGCATCTGTATTCAACAGGTAACTGGGTTGAACGGTGGCACCGAGGTGCACCTGGAATTTACCTGTAGAAACCACTTTCATATCAACGCCGAGGGGAATGGAAAGTTGATAATACCTGTTCTGGAAGCGATTGGGATTTTTGTCAATCGAGCTGCCACCATTTGACATGCTGATCAGAGAATCCGCTACATATCCGAAATAAGAACTCAGAGTTGCCGATGACTGGCCCGGCTTGGGATTATATGTATTTATGTAATATCGGCTGAAACTGAATTCCAGTCCGGCTTTCAAAGAAATATTTTTCGATATGCGGTACAGGATATTTCCCCCTACATTATAACCAAGTACCGGCGTATTGTCAACAAATCCATTCACATTCGCAATATGTACAACCATGATGGGCGCCGTAGGAAGAGCCTGAGCCATCGTACGGTAATTAATGCCGTTTAAATAATGTGTATTAAAGGTGGGGGTTATGTAAATCTCCCAACTATACTTGTCACTGTGGTTACGGGAAAGCTGGTTGACAGGTTTTTCAGAAATCAACTCTGAAGAAACAATATCGGGAGCCGGATTATTTAAAACAGACTGCATGCTCTCCATTAAATCATTTGTAGAAACAGTTGTTTCAGGTTTCCTTGAAACAGATTGTTCCAACGGTTGGATGGATTTTACATGACTCGCATTTTTTTCGATCAAAAATTCCTGTGCACCAGCAGCTGATTTGTCAGAAGGATTTACAGAGCGGAGTAAAAACGTTGTTGTTCCTGACTGAGTTTCATCTGATCTGTGAGGATCTGCGGCATTAATCAACGGGGCAGCTTCGAAATTGCCAACTGTAAAATCAGGCAAAACCGCGCTGGCAGCTGGTTTTACAGAAGTATTGATTTTTGCAGTGATGGATTTGGGACGGTTATTATGAACAGGTGAAATCAACTCGATGCCTGCAAGAAAAAGGATACTTCCAATCAGGAAACTCATTCCAACTACAAATCTCCTTTTTCGTGTATGAAGGGAACTGTGCACTTCATTCCATACTCTGTCCGAAGGGTACATTTTGAACTGATCGGCTTTTTCTTTGAGTTGCCGTTCGAATTCATCATTATATAGATTACGTTCCTTCATTCCTGGACGTTGTTTTGGTCGGGCCAGCCATTTAATGGATGGCTGTAAGTCGGTCGTTTTTTTCTTTCACTGCCGGTATCAGGTTTCTTCTGATCAAAATCTCTTCCAGCATTTGCCGGGCTCTTGTATATTGCGATCTGCTCGTGCTTTCTTCTATATCCAACATCTCCGCGATTTCTTTGTGTGCATATCCTTCTATAGCATATAAATTTAAAACCGTTCTATATCCAACAGGAAGCAGCCGTATGCAATCCACAATTTGTTTTGCCTGAACGATTGAAGGAATATTTTCTTCCCTGACCTGGATCGAACTGGCCTGTATAATATCCACACTTTCGTTAAAGCGTTTATTTTTTTTCAGGTGATTGATACAGGTATGAACGATGATGCGTCGGATCCAGCCTTCAAAGGCTCCTTTATTTTGAAACGTATGCATCTGAAGAAAAACTTTTATAAAACTTTCCTGAAGCATATCCTCAGCATCCTCGCGGTTATGCGCAAACCTGTAACAGACCGCCAGCATTTTAGGACTGTACCGGTTGTACAATTCCTTTTGTGCGGCAGCTTGATTTTTCAAACAACCTTGTAAAATGGCTTCTTCGGTCATGTTAAACCTCCCTGCCCTGTAATTTAGACAATTTTAAGAAGCTAAAGCTGCACGCTTTCAATTTGGGCGGGTGATTTTAATCAAATAAAAGATTACCCGTCATCTCCGGAGGAACCTCATATCCCATCAATTTGAGCAGGGTGGGGGCAATATCGGCGAGTTTGCCCGGATGAACTTTTCCATGCCATTGATTATCAAGAAGAAAATAAGGAACAAGATTTAGAGAATGCTGGGTATTCGGGGATCCATCTTCATTGATCATAAAATCTGCATTGCCATGATCAGCGGTTATAAAAACGATATAGTCGTTTGCCAGCGCGGCTGTTGTTACGCGCTCCACGCATTTGTCTACGGTTTCGGCTGCTTTTACTACCGCATCGAATACACCGGTATGGCCTACCATGTCGGTATTTGCAAAATTCAGGCAAATAAAATTGGCTGTTTTATGCGTGATCTCCGGAATGATCGCGTCTGTAATTCCCTCTGCACTCATTTCCGGCTGAAGATCATACGTTGCTACTTTGGGCGAAGGAATCATGATTCGTTTTTCTCCTTCGAAAGGATTTTCTCTTCCTCCACTAAAGAAGAAAGTGACATGCGGATATTTTTCTGTTTCGGCAATCCGGATTTGTGTGAGCATATATTTCGCAATCACTTCCCCCAGAGTCATTTTCAAGTCATCATTTTCAAACATTACATGTACGTCTTTGAAATGATGATCGTATTCAGTCATCGTGGTATAATCCAGCGAAAGTTTTTTCATACCCTGTTCCGGAATATCTTCCTGTGTTAATACCTCTGTTATTTCCCGGCAACGATCTGTTCGGAAATTAAAACATATCACGACGTCGCCGCTGGTTATTTTTGTTAACGGACTACCGCTGGAATCCAGTACCACACTGGGTTTTATGAATTCATCTGTAATGTCATTCGCGTAACTTTTTTCAATGATCTGCGAAGCGCTGTTTCCGCTGGCTCCTTTTCCGTTCACCAATGCATCATAAGCAAGTTTCACGCGCTCCCATCGTTTGTCCCGATCCATGGCGTAATATCTGCCGGACACGGTAGCAATTTTTCCGGTGCCTGTTTTGTCCAGATGATCCTGCAGATTTTTTATAAATCTTATCCCGCTTTTCGGATCCGTATCACGGCCATCAGTAAACGCATGTACGAAAACGTTTGAAACGGATTCAGATTTACAGCAATCAATGATCGTCTGGAGGTGTTTGATATGTGAATGCACACCGCCATCGCTCACAAGACCAATCAGATGTAGTGTTTTATTTTCTGATTTTGCTTTGCGAAGAGCTCGTAGCAGCACAGGATTTTTTGCAAAAGACCCGTCACGTATGGCTACATTAATCCGTTGGAGTTCCTGATATACTACCCGACCGGCACCAATATTCAAATGACCAACTTCTGAATTTCCCATTTGGCCATCCGGCAGCCCAACGGCTTCACCACATGTTACGAGTGTGCTATGAGGATATTTTGAATATAAGGAACTTACAAACGGTGTTTTTGCATGTTGTATAGCATCTGCGGATTGTATTTTACCCAGTCCCCACCCGTCCATAATGATGAGTATCGACGATTTTTTAGCCATTTTCTTATAAAATGATTGATATAATGCCTTCAAAGTTAACGCATATGGGCTGTTTTAAGCCTTTTTAAGACCCAGCTTTTAGTTTGGCATATTTTTAGCTTTCTCAGGATGTAAACAATTTCTTATGAAAAGGCTAACGGGATGGGTTCTGGCTCTAATGGCAATCATCCTAGTATCTTACCGGAGTTTTGACAATATGGATGTGGTAGTTACCGCAATCCGTTCCGGTAATGTTACGCAGTTATCCGCTTTCTTTGATGTTCGTGTAGATATAACGCTTCCTGATAAATCCGACACATATAGCAAAACTCAGGCTGAAATGGTGATCGGAGATTTCTTTAATACAAACGTAGTCCAGAATTTCAAAATTACCCAGCAAGGTGAAAGTGGCGGAACCGTTTATTGTGCCGGTATCCTGCAAACACGATCGGGTAATTACAGAACAACACTATTCTTCCGGCAAAAGGGTGATAAGCATTTTCTGCAGGAGATCAGGTTTCAGAATGTAGAGTACGCTGAACGCTGAAAGCTGAACGCCTAACGTTCAATGCAGGAAAGAATATGTATTAAATTTTTTCTGGTATCATTCCCAACCTCGTTTTATCGTTTTCTTTTTTATAGAAAATTCGTGTTTCTAATCATATACCGGAGGCGCCTGCCAATCTGATTCTGCAATCCTGCTTACATTTGCTCAAATTTTTTTAATTGATTAAGTCCGTAGCTAATTTCGATGAGCGCCTGCAGGCATTGATACAGGCGGCCATTGCCGAGGATCTGGGAGAGGGGGATCATTCCACACTAGCAGTTATCCCTGCCGATGCAAGAGGCAAGGCAGTCTTAAAAATCAAACAGGATGGAATCCTGGCGGGCGTAGAGATAGCCGAAAAAATATTCAGATACACCGATCCTGCTGTTGTTTTTCAGGCACTGAAAAAAGACGGTGGATCGATGAAGTCCGGTGATATCGCCTTCATGGTAGAAGCTTCCGTTCACACGATACTTATTTGTGAAAGGCTGGTATTAAACTGCATGCAAAGAATGAGTGGTATTGCAACACTCACACACGAGTATGCAGAAAAAATCAAAGATTTTTCTTCCAAAATTCTGGATACAAGAAAAACGACACCGGGATTCAGACTGCTTGAAAAGGAGGCCGTGCGGATTGGCGGAGGTATGAATCATCGCTTTGGCTTATTTGATATGATGATGTTAAAAGACAATCATATTGATTATTGCGGTGGTATTACGAAGGCTCTGGAAAACGCGTTCGATTACGTACAGAAGTATAGACCGGGACTCAGGATAGAAGTAGAAGCACGCACATTGCAGGATGTTCGCGAAGTGATGGCTTCCGGAAAAGCGGACCGTATTTTGCTCGATAATTTCGATCCATCATTATTAAGTGAAGCTCTTTCAATCATTCAGAAAAAAATTGAAACAGAAGCAAGTGGCGGCATAAATCTGCAGAATATTCGTGAGTATGCTGCGACCGGCGTGGATTTTATCAGTATCGGCGCCCTGATTCATCAGGCAAAGAGTCTTGATTTGAGTTTGAAGGCGGTTTAATAAATTTGTCGTTAGCCGTTGACCGTTGGCTGTTGACCGTTTCCCAGATGTTGTGTATCACAAAGAGGGTAAGTGTTATCGATCAGGAAACCTACGATAGAGTTTATAAAAAAATAAAGAGAAATATACAGGTGATTAACGGGTTCATAAATTATTTGGAAAAAAGAAGGAAGTCAGCAAAGACCAACGATTGACATCAAACGAAAACTCAAATGCCAAAGAAAAATATTCCCGATAGCAACGGTTTTGTCTTTAGCACGGATCCGAATTTTAATTTTCAAACGGGTGAATCGGGTTCCCAGGAAACGTTGCCGCCTGGCAAACAACGCCTCCGCATTATTTTGGATACCCGCCATCGCGGAGGGAAAACGGTTACCGCCATCGCAGGTTTTATTGGGAAGTTGGAAGATCTCGAATCACTTGGCAAAAAAATAAAGCAATATTGCGGTACTGGCGGTTCAGTAAAAGAAGGGCGGATTCTTATTCAGGGAGATCAGACCATTAAAGTGAAGGCTTATCTTATAAAAGATGGATATAAGATCTGATCATTGCCCGGCCAAAGACCCAATGACCAACGACCAAGCCTAAAAATCCACGCCCATCGCAAACTGCCAGGTCGGGGAATTTCCAAAGAAAGTATTCATCTGCCAGCCTACATCGAGACGCAGGAAATAGCCCAGTAAGGTGCTCCTGGCTCCGAATCCGTAACCACCGGCAAAGGGACCGAGGCCACCGGCTTTGATGGTCACATCAATTGGAATGGACGGATCATCGTTCAGGTAATGAACCTGCGGTCGTTCGATATTTTTTAATGGACCGGCCCAGGCGGTACCAAAGTCAAAGAACTGGACAAGCTGGAAATTGCGTATAAAGGCATTATTGATGGGCTTATTCATCAGTGTGGTAAACACCGGAAGACGGAGCTCACTGTTGATGGTGACTGCGTTGTTTCCGTTCGCCACATTCTGGTTATATCCCCTCAGATTTACAGCCAGAGACTGGTAGGCGTAATTTTGAGTTATGTCTGGCTGCGGATACCGGTTAGCTTTCGGAAACATCCAGCCATCCTGTCCACCCAGATAGTATATCATTTTCTGATTACCCCAGGAGAAGTCACCCGCCACGCGCACGGCCCAGATGAAATTCCGATAGATCGGATAATAGTTTCGGGCATCAAATCCAAAGTTGAACATCTTCCTTCCTTCCCCGCCGGGTTGATTATAGGTAGCTTGCGGCTGATTGATCTGGTAGTTGAAATCAATATAAAATTTATATCGCAGACCGTTCATGATATTGATTGTCTTTATAATCGAGTTGTCAAACACATATTCAATATGATTGACCAGGAAGACCTGCTTATCTACATAGTCCGATTTCAAAGCCAGGGTATCGAAAAGTGGTACACCCGTGTAAGCGCTGGTACCCGCGGGTCGGAGACCAATTTTATCAGTTCGGACGCCCACACTATAGCGTAGGCTTTTGATTTTATCAAAAGGATACCGGATGATGGCTTCAAAGAGATTGGTGTACAATTTCGAGTCGACAAATGAATAGGTATTCGATCCGTTATCTACTAAAGGATAAGTACCTACATCTGTCTGGCGATAATAAACCAGTGAAAGATCAGTACGCTTTTTTAAGTAATCCACCCGCGCGTACCATTGCCCGCCGCCATCAAAGAAAGAACCTCCTGCAGGAACAAATGTTGTGATATTCGTCCCTCCGGTCCCAAATCCAACACCAGTGCTGCTGCTGCCGCCAAATAACGGTAAACGCAGGGCGCCCGAAAACCGGATATCTTCGAACAAATCAACCACGGTGGCTTTAAACATGGCATTAAATGGCTCATTACCGCCCAGCATAATGGGCAGAGATCCTGTGAATGGTTGATACTGGGTCACAAGCACGTCGTTATTGAATCCAGCCGTAAAACTTTGGGCACTGAACAGCAGACGGTAATCGCCGAGCTTGGCGTCTTTAAGAACCGCATCGGTGGGTTCCGCAGGCGGTGCCTGAAGAATTAATTTCTGATTTAATACTGTATCAAGTTTCTCCTTGTCAAATTCGCTTTCAAAAATATCGGTCTGCACTTTTACCGTATCGGTTTTCTTCTTCGTCTGGTATTGCAAAGCCTGTCCATTGGCTATCTGACTCGCCGCAATGGTTTCCTTGCGGTATTCAGTCAATTTCGGATTGATATTTCGTTTCTTGAGGGCAGATTCATCCACTTTCAATTTATAAAGGAACTTTAAATCGCCTTCCTGCCTTACTTCACTGACCTGACCCGTTTCACCTGCAATCTTGGTTTCTGTTAGACCGGACTGGTAGTTCGTAAGTGCAAAAACATAAGCGGAATCACGAGTGATGGAGAAAGTATAAATGGAATCCGGTTCTGTTTCTTTATTCGCGCGTAGAACAGAATCCAATTCTGACTGATCCGGGTTGTGGAGTATCACTTCCCCGATTCTGTAAACCGTATCTACACCAGCCCTTCTTGTCGAGAAAAATCCTGCATACCGGTTGCTGATTCCGTTTTCGTCAGAGATGAAAGTAAAATGAAAATTGTTGTACTGCGTTGGATAACGCGCATTGCCGTATTTCAGATCCGTCAGCTTGGATATCTGTTTGAATTCACTCTTGTTCCAGTTATCTACCAGAAAAACATTGTAGCGATTGTTGGATGGTAAAACGGTGTCCCCTGTGGGAGCTGTTCCGGTAGGTCGGTTGGAAGAATAAATAATACCGGTTTTATTCGGAAAAGTTACAAAACTCGCATCCAGGTCATCGTAAATATCATTTGTTATCTGGGTGGTTTCAGATGAGGTCAGATTGTATTCAAAAATGTCGGACTGACCATTTTTAACAGCACTCAGGATAAGGGTATTATTATCGAGCATATATTTCATATCCTGTATCTGGTCAAAATCCAGTTCTGTTACGATTCGCTTGTATTTCGATACCACATCATATACAAACAGGTGAATCTTCCCTTCCTTATAATAACAAACGGCCAGCCGGGTTCCCTGGGGATCCCAGGCAATCAGAGGGTAATGCGGCTGCAGGTTTTTGTCGTTACTTCTGACGCCGTTTTTCAGGAGGACCTTCCGGTTCACAAAATTTTCGTGCAACACTACACAATATTGACCACGCACAAATTCCACGACCGCATAGGTCTGACTTCGCGGAACCGGGTTGGGTGAAAAATGAAAAAAGTCGGTGTTGTCGCTGACTTCCTCAACAACTGAGATTGTGCCCTTGGGGAAATTCCTTCTTCCGCGGATATCTTTTTGATATAACTCTTCTTCTTCCTGCATGAAATCTCCCAGCACTTCCTTGAATTTCTTTTTACAGATGCGTAGCGCGGCTGTATTGGTATTTCGGTAAACACGGGCGAGATATAAGAAATAGGTTACATTTTCTTTTTTATACCGGTTGGCAAAATAGTACCAGAATGCGCGACCCGCGAGGTCAGGTTTTTCAAATGCCAGGTTGTAAAAATTTGTATAACGACCTGAAAGCATAGCGGATTTCAATTGGTCATCCAGTTCCGTATTCCAGGGTTCCGCTATGTAGTTAATGTATCCATCGGTCATCCATGCGGGCAGGTCGAGCAGGGTCTGATTAGCGGCAAATTCTCCCAGATCGTCTCCGAACAAAATATTTTCAACAAGTACGCGTGCGATTCCCTGACGGATCTGGATACGCAACTTGTTATGATCGTCCGTATAATAAACAATCATTTTATTATTGACGAGCTTGGTAGTGCCGCCGGTTGACTGCCAGTCGATATCCAGCCCGATATTGGACTGTTCCATTTCATTAAAGCTGTTATACAACACAATATTAGTTCTGCGCTGCATACCGTATTCGACCTGTTGTTCGATACCGCTCAATTCTTTCTCTGCTACCTGGCAAACATATTTGGCCAGAGGCTGTCCGTTCTGATTAAAATATGTATTGAAATTTGGGGTCTGGTAAAACTTCCACTTCATGTTTTTGAACTGGAGCCGGTTCTTGCCAAATTCAGTGGTACCGATCTGGGCTGAAACCTGAAAAAGAAAAAAAAACAGGGCGGACGTTATTAAAAAAAATTCTTTCAACTTCAACTTATGCGGATCTTGCATACCTTATTTGGAATTAAAGAAATAACCGGTTCAAGTTAAGACAATCCCTAAAACCGGGGAAATAGATTTAAAAAAGAAAAGACTGAATGCTCACTGTAAAACGATTCATATTCAACCCCATCCAAGAGAATACATACGTGGTTTACAGTGGAAAAGATGCCTGTGCGGTGGTAGATCCCGGTTGTTATTTTCCGGAAGAAAAGCAAAGTCTTAGCCACTGGTTGAAAGAACATCACCTGCATCCCAATCTTTTGTTAAATACCCATTGCCATCTGGACCACGTTTTTGGTAATAAATGGGTGGCAGAGCATTATAACCTGAAACTGCAGATGGGGGAGAAAGAATTATGGACCTTTAAATTCGCTCCGGAGTCAGGCGTCCGCTGGAGCATGCCTTTTGAAAATTATTCGGGTGAAATTATTTTTTTGAAGGAGGGAGATAAAATACCGATGGGTGAGGATATCCTGGAAGTGTTTTTTACTCCAGGTCATTCGGTGGGACACATAGTGTTTTATGACCGCAAACAGGGTTTTTTGATTGGTGGGGATGTTTTATTCAGATTGGGGATCGGCAGAACCGATATTCCTGGTGGGGATACTGAGGTTTTATTAAGTAGTATCCGCAATAAATTATTTACCCTTCCAGATGATGTGATCGTATATCCTGGTCATGGGGAACCAACGACGATCGGTTATGAAAAAGAGAATAATCCATTTTTGAGCTCAGGGCTTAAGGCATAAAGCTCAACGCAATAATGTTAGCCACTACTGCCGTCTGTTAACCGCCAACCTTCAACGACGGTTATTCCGATACCAGTCGACTGCTATTTTCAAGCCTTCAGAAAAATTGAAGACGGGTGAATAACCTAAATATGATCTGGCTTTTTCAATGGATGCCAGGGAATGAGGAATATCTCCTTCACGGTTTGGTCCATGGATCACTTTTAAATCAGCCACAGAAGGATCAGATACGGAAAGATATTTTTTTAATAATAGAACCAGCTGGTTCAGTGTGGTTTGTTCCCCGTAAGCTATATTATAAACGGTGTTGAGTGCATCCGGATTTTTGGAAAAGAGAGCCAGAATATTGGCCTGGACCACATTTTCAATAAAAGTGAAATCTCTTGAATGATTGCCGTCGCCATTAATCACAGGGGATTGATTACTAAGAAGCTGATTTGTAAATTTTGGTATAACTGCGGCATATGCCCCATTGGGATCCTGCCTTTGTCCGAATACATTAAAATATCGAAGGCCGATTAATTCCATTTTATAAGTGGCAGCAAAAACATTGGCGTAGAGTTCGTTCACATATTTCGTAACCGCATATGGAGAAAGCGGGTTCCCGATTTTTTCTTCCACTTTAGGAAGTTCCTTACTATCCCCATAAGTGGATGATGAAGCCGCGTAAACCATTCTTTCTACACCGCTTTCCTTTACGGCGACCAGCATGTTTAGAAAACCGGAAATATTTACCTCGTTGGTTGTGACAGGATCAATGATTGACCTCGGAACCGAGCCCAATGCAGCCTGGTGAAGTACAAAATCCATATCCACTACCGCATCCTTGCAGGTTTTTAAATCCCTGATATCCCCATTTATAAATTCGAAGGAAGAATCGGAAGAAAAAGGTTGGATATTCTTCAGATGCCCGGTGCTCAGGTTATCGAGCACCCTTACTCTGCCTGCCTGATGCCTGATCAGATATTCAGCCAGGTTTGAGCCAATAAATCCGGCACCTCCGGTTATTAAGAAAGAATATTTACTTAAATCAACGATATGGTAGGGATGTTGATACATAATCAGAGGCGGGCGTCAAAGTTTCCCCCGGTTAAAACGCCTTTAACGTCATATATCACGGAGTTCTTATTTACAAGATCCCGGACATTTAATTTATTGAATTCATCGTGCGCTACAGCGAGAATAACTGCATCATATTTTACGGAGCCATCGCTCAGAACATCAGTGGTATCAACTCCGTATTCATGTTTCACATGAGACGGTTCGGCCCAGGGATCACAGATAGCTACATTCGCCTGATAACTCTCCAACTCACGGACTATATCAATCACCCTGGTATTACGTACATCTGTGCAATTTTCTTTGAATGTAAATCCCAATATTAAAATACTTGAATTCTTGATCGGGATTTCTTTTTTTATCATCAGTTTGATGGTTTCACTGGCTACATAGGCTCCCATACTGTCGTTTAGCCTTCTTCCGGCCAGAATGATTTCAGGATGATAACCGGCTTCTTTTGCTTTTTGTGCGAGATAGTAGGGGTCCACACCAATACAGTGACCGCCCACCAGACCAGGTTTGAATTTAAGGAAATTCCATTTTGTACCTGCAGCTTCCAAAACAGCGGTGGTATCAATTCCCAAGAGATTGAATATTTTGGCCAGCTCATTCACAAACGCAATATTGATATCCCTTTGTGAATTTTCTATCACCTTCGCAGCCTCAGCGACTTTGATAGAAGGGGCCAGATGTGTTCCGGCTTCAATGATTGTTCTGTAAAGGGCATCAACTTTTTTTGCAACTTCCGGAGTTGATCCGGAGGTTATCTTCAGAATCTTTGAAACGGTATGGAATTTGTCGCCCGGATTAATTCGTTCCGGGGAATAACCGCAAAAGAAGTCGACATTGAATTTTAGTCCGCTTGTTTTTTCCAGTATGGGTGCACACTCTTCCTCGGTAACACCTGGATAAACAGTAGATTCATAAATGACGATATCGCCCTTTTTTAAAACGCTTCCTACTGCTTCGCTGGCTTTATAGATAGGACGGAGATCCGGATTATTATGTTTATCGGTAGGTGTTGGTACCGTTACGATAAAATAGTTACAGGCAGCTATATCTGTAATTGTATCAGGAGCAATAAAGACCTTTGATACCGGCGGTCTCGGTTAATACTTTTTTCAATTCTCTGTCATTGATCTCTAAAGTCTGATCCTCACCGTTCATCACTTCATTCACCCGGCTTTTATTGATATCAAAACCAATAACAGGGTATTTCTTTGCGAATTCGACCGCCAGGGGTAGCCCTACATAACCCAGTCCGATCACTGCGATTCGGTAATTTATTTCCATATTTTAAAATTAGGTAACGCCGACCTATACGGAATGATCGCATTTGAAATGTACGATCCGTTCAATAATCGGCAAAAGTATGGATTCCAATACAAGTGGGGAAACTGGTCGCATCCTGATGGAGGTGTAATGGATGCACTACGTAAAGAGAGATATTATCGGATCAGCAGCGATGAGCCTGTCTCATTTATTTTCATACCGGAAGAGTCGGTATAGCTCAGCATCCATATATAAGTTCCGTTTGGCTGAAGTTGGTTATTTAATCTGTCGTTCCTGGAGATTTCAATCGGGGTCAATAGGCATTTTTATCACCCTTCAGTGTATTATAAATTGTTAACCATATGATTTTCAGATCCAGCCAGATACTCCAGTTTTCCATATACCATATGTCATGCTCAATACGATTTCGCAGTTGATCTTCTCCTTTGATTTCGCCCCGACAGCCGTTCACCTGGGCCCAACCCGTAATACCCGGTTTAAGGAAATGGCGAATCATATATTCGGCCAATGCCTCGGAGTACATATTTGTATGTACGAGCATATGAGGACGAGGCCCGATCACGGACATATTGCCCAATAGTACATTTACGAACTGGGGTAATTCGTCCAGGTTCGTTTTGCGGAAAAAACGCCCTAAAGGCGTGATTCGTGAATCATTTTGCGTCACCTGCCTGGTATTGGCCTCATTATTTTTTGTCATTGTTCTCAGCTTGTAACAGGTGAATTGCACGTTATTTTTTCCGGACCTGACCTGTTTGAAAAAAATGTCTCCGCGTGAGGTTAGTTTGATCAGGATGGCCAGTATGGGAATCAGCCAGGAGAGAATAAAAGCAATGACCAATAAACTGAAAATGATATCAAATAGTCTCTTTTTTGCACTGTTGGCAAGATCTTCCAGGGGTTCAGGACGAAGTGAAAGAATAGGGAAATTACCCTGGTATTCTATATAGGTTTCCCTGTTAACGTATAACTTAAAATCTGGAATGAACTTAAAGCGTATAAATGATTTTTCAGCCTCTTTGGCCATTTCATATATGCGTACATTTTTTTCCGGTGAAATAGTGGAATAAATTTCGTGAATATTATGGCTGATTGCATAATCAATGCATTCATCGATATTCCCAATGATCGGAAGCTTGCTAAGTTCGTTGATTAGCTCAGGATCCTCGAAATATCCATCTACGCGGAATTGCCTGCGGGCGACAGTAAAGCGTTCAGCAAATCTTTTCGCCACATCGTTATATCCCACAATGACGATCCTTTTGGAAACCTGATTTGACCGATTTAGAGAATAAAAAACTCCGATCATAAAGATGCGTGTCAGCATCAGAAAAAAGAAGAATCCCGAAAAATTAATCAGGATGAAAAGCCGGGAATAAGGATAATGATAAAGAAAAACAAAAATCAATATGCAGGTTACAAAAATAAGAAATGCCTTAACTGTCTTTTTAATAAAATGGTAAACATCGGAATGAGAATCCTCGGCATATAGTCCCACTCCGTATGCAGAGATCAGCCAGACCATATTCCCTACCAAAAAAAGTAACCCGTAGGGACGGTCATTGTCGGTCGGGACACCTTTAAAATTTAATATAAGCCAGACATGCACGAGGCTTAATGCAACCAGGTCTGTGCACACGAAAAGGAAACGAAACAGATTGATATAACGGCTGTTCATGGTTGTTATAAGATAATTTTAGAGACCATCAATTTTTAAACTTCTTTTCCAGTACACTATATAAGTAATAGCCCAATGCAGCCCCCGTTACATTTAACATGATATCATCTACATCTGCATAGCCGACCTCGAAAATATATTGCAGTAATTCAATGGCAAAACTCAGGAGAAAACTCAAAAACAGAATGACAGATAATCTGTAAATTTTGAAAATTGAAATGAATATGAAGGACATCGGAATAAACATAAGGATGTTTCCAAAGAGATTCGTGAAGTAATTGAATGCACCGATATCATGAATATTTTTGAAATCACGGAATACCTGGAAGGGTATCAGATTTTTTTCGTGTTCATAGGAATGCCTCCTCCTCCTGGCAAAAAAAGTCAGGTACGTAAGAGCTGCCAGGTAAAGCATCATGAGAGTGCCTTTCACATTATTATCCAAAGATTTGCCTTTTGAAAAATACATCTGAATTGATTTGGATAAACTAGAAACTATGGCGTATCGGCCATTTCTTTTGTAAGGGTTGGATTCGGGAAGAATTTAACGTTTTGCTGAGTCGGAGCCTGGCCATTATTTTTCGCATCATGGTTGATTTCCTTTTGGCCGTTGTAAGCATTCTGACTGATGCCCAGAATTTTGCAAACCTCTGAAATGCCAATTCCTATATCTGCTTTTTTAAGCGCATATATAATTTGTTCTTCGGTATAATGCTTGAATCTTTTTTCGATAATTTTTACCTGTGTAAAATATTTGGATAATATATTATCGATCATCAGGTATTCTTCAGCAAATTTCCTGGCGTTTGTTTTTAAATCCCTGTATGTACCCTTTACGGAATTCAGTATGGCTTCAGTTAAAGAGTATTGATTTTCCGGTTCGATTAAGATTCCCATATTGTGTTCTTTTATTAGGGAGAACAGACTGGTTTTGGGCTCTGAGGTAACCAGAGCCAGTCCGCTGACAGCGAGAATATTGGTAAGCTTGGATGGCATCAGCAGATCATTTACGTTCGATTTTTGTAATACCAAATGAAGATCTGCGACATTCAGAAACTGATTTAGTTTTTCCATGGGTTGCAGGGGCATGAATATGACGTTATCGAGCTCCAGCTGATTTGCCAGTTCAATGAGCTTTTCCTTATAGGGCCCGGAACCGCAGATAACGATTTTGATATCCTTATGATCGATCAGATCTTTTGCTGAATATATCAATGTTTGTAATCCCTGCTTTTCGCCAATGGCACCCGAGTATAAAATGATTTTATCTGTTTTCGAAAAATTAAATTCGTTTCGGAAATCTTCCTGATTTTGTATCGGGTGAAAGGCATTTGTATCAACCCAGTTAGGGAATAAGATGACGTCTCTGCCGTACTTGAGTTTGATTCTTTCAATCATCGCATTTGAAATCGTACTGACAAAATCTGCTTTTTTAATGATATGTCTTTCGATGGCCAGCATCGTCTTAAATATTTTTTTTCCTTTCAGCATACCCAATTCATAAGCAGCATCAATCTGCAGATCCTGAATATGATAGATCAATTTTGTTCCTCTGAGTCTCTTATACATTAATCCCAGGAGACCTATCTGAAAGGGAGGTGCGATTGAAATGACACAATCATATTTCTTTTTAAAAAGGATGATGGAAATCAGCCTCAAAAATGCGCTGACAAAAAAAGTGAAATCGGAGAATACTCTTTTTTTCCCGACAGGTGTTTCGGGTACATAGTGTGGGCATCTGTAAATCTTCACATCACCCGATCCGGTTTTCTTTTCCAGTTCGGTTTTATATCGAAAAATCTTATTGATGTAAGGGAACTGTGTTTTCCAATAGGGATAATAGGGGAAAGTGGTTATGACTCCGCATTCGAATCCGTTTTTTGAGAGCCATTCTATCATTTCGCCATTGAACTTGCCGATGCCGGTCGGTTCAGGATAATAGTTGCTACTTAATACAAGAATTCTATGATTTTGCATAACATTGAATTAAGCAATGAAGAAATAATTGCGTTAATATGGCAAGTGTTATGGCAAGATGGCAAGTGCTCTTATGGCAAGAAAAAATCCTAGTGGCTAGGTTCTGTATTTAGGGTAGGGAGTTTTATTGTCAAAGACGAAGGAGTACATGTAATTTACTACAAATTAATGTCCAACATTCCCAAACTCAAATTCTTAATTGAATATTTATATTTTATATATTTTTTTTCTCGCAAGTGTGTAGATGATATGACTGAATTGAATACCATGAATATGAATAATGAAATTTCTGTTTCCTTAATATTTTATTAATAGACGATTATACTACTATAAGTGATTGTAAATTATTTCGCAATTAATGTGATCTTTTTCATTTAGGATAAGCATGGAAATCCGTTGTGGAATACTGTTCTACAACATAATCAAGTTTCTCCAGAAAATATTTAGCTTCTCTTTCTGTAATATTTAAAAGTTTCATTCGTTCGAAATTATGCTCATAAAAAATATGATTAATTTTCTTTTCTTTCAGCAGCCTTTTTGCTCCATATAGTACCCACGTATCAGCTCCTTCGGTGTCGACTTTTAATACGTTTACTTTTGAAATATTATTGTTTTCTGCATAATTATCCAAGGTGTCTACTTCCACTTCGATTGCACTTGGATTATTCATCACTGACAGCCCTCCCCAACCTGTTTGTTTACTTTCATTTCCAAGTTCAAATTTCAATTTCCCCTTTTCTTTACCAACAGCAATTGGAATAACGGTTATTGCATCAGATAGATTATTTTTATTGACATTGTTGGTAAGAGGTTGTAGATTGACGGGAGAAGCTTCAAATGCTAATACTTTATTCGCTGAATTTTGAGACGCCCACAGACATGAAAAATAGCCATAATTAGCGCCTACATCTACCAATACTCCTCCCTTTATTCCGAGTTTTACAATGGTCCTGGTTAATTCTAATTCATAAAAGCCATTGAAGATGATTGATTGATGTCCAACATCACTTTTTGACAGATCCAGTTTCAGCCTCTTATCAAAATGGAGCGAAATATTTTTGTCATCGATGTTTGAAAAGAGCTTCTTAAATCTCCAACTTATTCTTGCTCTTAGAGTTAATGGGTAAATAAATCTGGTAAACATTACGTAAATTTTAAGAAGTTTTGAATCGATTTATTTTTAACCGGATTTCTTAAGGCAGTTGAGTAGCCTTTATTTCAAATGGAAAATAGTTATTAATGTTCCGTGGTCATTTTAATGAGTATTCTCTGCTCCTGAATCGAATTGAGGTTTGATATTTTCCATCTGTGGATGCCTCCATGATAACTTTCGTCGCAGTGATATAAATAATAATCTTGTCCAACTTTTACTATTCCCGCCGTCAGCACATTACCCGCCATTTGCTCAGGAGAAACGGCACCGTTCCCTCCAAAGTCCATACCGGTCACGCCAAACACAGCCACCAGTAATCCATCGCCATACACATGCTGCCATTTATTCGTTTGTGTTTGCTTCCAAAATTCTCCGTGGTATCCCCAGAATATATTATTTTCTTTTACGAGTATGGGGCCACCCGGATATTGAACGGTGTTGCCCATGTCATATCTTCCGTCAGCAGGATAGGGACCATTATAGCCGGGATACGTCCCTTTTGCCGTTTTAAATATCCACAAATTATTTTTTATTGCACCTAAATGCCACTCATTACTTGAATGGCCATATTTCGGAGATCCGCCTTCATAGGTAATAAAATACCCACTATCCGTGGGATTGAGTACGTAACCTTCCCACCCTACAACGCCTACGGTTATGGGATCATTAACGCTTATATCAGGAGTTTCTGCCAACCGAACTTCATCGGCATAAACTGGATTATGATTAGCGTCAAATCCGGCCAATGCTTTTTCGTAAAACGAAGTGGGATTTCCTATGCTGCGTATTGAAATTCTGCGAAGACTTCCATTTGGCATGATCAATGAATACTTGGGAGAAGTTACTCCTGTATATCGAATGCCAGTTCCGGTGAGTTCTACAATCTCATAAATATCAGACACGTTATTACGCTGCAATGCGTAGGTTCTTCCATTACTAAGCGTGGCAGGTGATTTTAATCTGTTGAATTCATCATCATATTCATTTGAAACATTATATCTCCAATTCTTTACGAGAGTCCACGAACCGTTTTCAGAAGAAAGCGGCTTACTGTAATCCACATTGAATTCAAGATAATCGGCAAAGACCCTGTTGGGATTGGTTTCATCTATACCGGTGCATCTGAAATGGGGTAAAAACATTACAGTATTGACGAAGCTTCTGTTCGCTGAAAAATGCTGTATCCGGTAATTATATGTATCTCCGATCCAAATGGAACCATCCGGTTGAAAGGCTATATAAGAAGAAGCCCCAAACCGGGTTGTACTGTCCCGCTGATCACTAAAATAAAATTTGTCGTTTGCAACAAAAGGTGAAGCAGAATATCCTCCGGGCTGCCCCAATGTCCATAATGGCAAACCATTTGAGATATTGAAACCTTTTACCTGCTGGCTGATACCTCCGTCTATAACGGCTAAAATGGAATTGTCCGGACTCACCGCCATCGCCAGTGGACTTTCTAACCTGGAAATAATAATACCCGAAGAGGAAATCTGTCCGTTTTTCGAAACATTGTATTTGGCAATAATTTTTCCGGACCTTATCCATAAATTATTGTCAGAGTCTGTGGTTAATGTTTCCGGTGAGGTAAAAGTCAGGCTGGTTATCAGGGCACCGGACTTTTTGTCGAATACATTGATCAAATTCAAATCACGGTGAGCAACGAATAAAAAGTTGGAAGACTTTTGGACAGCTAGACCCGTAATCGTGCCACGTACATCGTTCAATTGATCGATTACGCTTTTGTAAGCGGTATTCCATGCTGTTTTGTAGGGCCTTCCTGCTGGAAAAGTATATTGATCATTTGAGATTATTCTCGACGCGAAGACGAACCAGGCGGATGCGTTGTTTGAAAAAGCATCGAAACCAGCGTAATACACATTATTTGCATCGGCGTCTAAAAACAGAGTCCATTGCCCAGATCCCGCAGTGGGTAGATTTATTAATTCTCTTTTATTTGGGGTTGCTAAATTTAATTTAGCCTGGGAGGCATGCTGTTCGGGGTAACCCATACTATAATACGCATAGTTGCCGCTTATGGTGATTCCATTCATTGCTGAATAGGATGCGTGAACCTGGCTGCCGGTTTTTGCTGTTGATGTATTCCCGATAACGCCTTCCCAAGTATAAGTAACATTGTTTGTGAGCACTTTAATTGTATAATTGCCCGAGCCGACAAATTTACCTTCATCGTCTATTGCATCCCAACTGCTATCATGTACTCCTTTTGAATATTTGATACCACTCCATAGAGTTCGTATTAAAACACCGTCACTTGTATAAACGCCGGCGCTGGTAATGGCACTTTGGATCAGCGTAAACCGAAACATAATTAGTTTAGGTTTATTTTCCTGCTTTATCAGACACTTGCCAAAACTGTTGCTTGATGTAAAAATGCAGGCAGGGATCAAAAGTGAAAAAATTATTTTGCTCATCTGGGCCAATCTGATAAATAAAAAAAATATTTGATATTCAAATTATTTCCTCTGATAGCCTTTGTGGTTTATCAGCCAGTTGATAGTCTCCTTCGTTCCTTCCGCTCTGCTTACTGGCAGATCACGAGCAATTTCATAAATCTCATCCAGCGGTAGTATGTTATTTGTGGTCATATTCGACAGTCTGAAACTCGAAATGGGAAATCGAATGGAAAATTTCGAGAGTATGTCTCCGAAAATGGATGCGGACTTAATAATAAAGAACGGGATTTTTTTTATTTTTTTTCTCCGGAGTTCAAGAGAAATTTCATTCGCCCATTGGGAAATTTGGATGGGCGGATTTTCACCCAGATATAGCGTTTTAAAATTTGCATTGTCAGATGTAAGAATTTTATCGATTTGGTAAACGATGTTTTCTATATACCCATACGTTTTTGAGCAGGTGCGTCCAAAGTCGAAATATTTTCCTTTGTAAACGATATTGAAAAAGTCAATATAAGGTATGCCGAACCAGGGACCCCAGATAGAGGTAGGTCTGATAATAACCCATTTTATATGAGGGTCTGCGATTTTTTTAACTAAAAGTTCGCCCTTTACTTTGCTTTCTCCATATAATGTGTGCGGTTTATAATCGTCATAAGATGTAGGGATATAACCCGGTCTGCATACATACATGGAAGAAGTAAACAGTACTTTTTTTAATTGATTTAATTTTTCACATATCCGGATGATATTGCCTGTTCCTTCCACATTGGCATTATAATAATCATTATCCCTGCCATTGAGATCTGTGACGGCAGCAAGATGTATAATATAATTGGGAGAAAAGCCCAGAATTTCTTTTTCCAGGCTATTGTAGTCGAGTATGTCGATCTCTTTCCAGTTTGAAATAAAAGCAGCGTTGGCCGGCCTATGTTTGTCAATATTCAAAATCTGATAATTTTTGGAAAGGTAACCAATCAGGTTAGTGCCAATAAAACCGGAGCCTCCGGTAACTATAATTTTATCCATAATTTATTTTTTATCTATCCCTGACCGGTATCGCTGGGGTTCCTATACATATTTTACCGGACGGCAAATCTTTGAATACGCTGCTACGGGCGCCTACGATCGTTCCTTCACCAATGCGAACTCCGGGCGCTACATATACGTCATTCGTTACCCAGCATTCGTTTTCAATAATGATGGGCTTTGAGAAAATATTGAACGCCAGTTTTTGATAATGATGTCCTCCTGTATTCAGATAGACCCGGTGAGCAATCGCGACATGTGATCCTATTTGAATATCACCCAGGCTATATAAAACACTATCATCTCCGATCCAGCTAAAGTCTCCGATTTTTACTTTCCAGGGATAAGTTATTTTTACTGTGGACCTGATTTTTACACTTTTACCAATTTCTGCCCCAAAAACTTTGAGCAGAAAGGTTCTCCAGTTGTACAAAAACTGCGGTGACCATTGGAATAATGTACTCTGTACCAGCCACCATAGCTGTACAACCAATTTAGATCTCCCGCGAAATTCCACCGGCACACTAAACAAGTTTAAATCCTGATACTTCATCGGGGTAGCGTAACTGGTGTTGAAGAAGATGTATTTGCCGTTATTTCTGCCAATAACCTTTTTGCAGCGGGGATAATTGAAAACTCATTTTTGAAAAGACTGCTCGCTCGTAGGCCGAGGATTTTTATTTCATCGTCTTTCAGGGCAATGCATTTTTTCAAAATTCCTTCAATGCCTGATTGGGTATCATCTGAAACAAATCCGCCTCCTCCTTCTTCGATTTCCCTCCAAATATTAACCTGGTTTGTAATCACTGTCGGTTTACCGCAAGCCATCGCTTCTACTACTGCAATACCAAAATTCTCCTGATGACTTGGCAGAACAAAAAAAACAGCATTGTAAAATGCACCCCATTTGGCGTTTCCCTCCAGCATACCCGGAAAATAAACGGAATTCTTTATCCTGTGTGATTCAGAGACTTTTTGACGCATCTCCTGTCCATAAGAGGTATCCAACCCAGGCCCTGCTATGACTAACTTAGGTAGTAAAGTCATGTCGGATAATTTCCAGAACAAGTTCTCGTAAGCTTTTATAAGAATATCTACTCCTTTTTTGGGATGTATACGGCTCAGAAACAGGATGTAGGGAGTTTTATCAGTCAACTGCGGACATTTTTTCAGAAACTCTGTTTGCATAATGTCCGAAAAACGGGGAGGTTTTTTTACTCCCAGTCCGACAATCAATTCACGTTTTGGCCTATATGGTGTAAATGTCTGTCTGGCGAGAATACTTTCTTCTTGACAAGTGAAAAGTATTCCATCTGACCCGTTAACAATATATTTTTCTATAAATTTCCAATAGATAATATTTCTCAGCGCCTTCAATTTTCTACCATTGGCTCTTTGAAAGTATGGATCGAGCATGCCATGTGGCATTGTAAAAAGCCGTTGATTGTTTTTGTCCGGTGGTTCTGATGCTGTTCTATTCCTTTTAAGATGCCTGATCATTTTACTAACCACATAACCATGATAAAGCCACAATCCATGGATAATAATGATGTCGAAAGAGGATAAATGTTTGATTAGCCACGGCTTTAACTTTTTGCTATAACTCCATGGCCCCCTGCCTGGTCCCAGGGCATGTACCATGATTCCGGAAGGAACTTCGGAGGCCGTATCCAGGCTTATTATTTCATTTTCGACGCCCAACTCTGAAAGCCCCTCAATGATGTTTACAATTGCCTGCGAAACACCACCTGCTTTTGGATTCATCTGATGAGTCGCATGAAGTACTTTCAACGGCCGTGGTAGTTTAGACGAATTCATAACGATTCACCTGTGATTTCTATATAAATCGATTCAACCTTATCCAGCATTTTCTGGGGATCAAATCGTTTGGAATTTTCCATTCCTTTCGAAATAATGCAGGCCCGTTTTTCCGAGGGGAAATTCAGAATTTCTTCGAGAAGAAGTCCGGCATGGAGAGCCCAACTGGAAATTTCTACTGGTAATACAGGCATACATGGAATCAGAAATGCTGCATTTCCCGCCACTTCATTCATGGGAGCGTCGTTTGTCGTGATCACCGGACAACCCGACGCCATCGCTTCGGCGATGGGCCATCCAAATCCTTCCGCAATTGATGGATAAAGCAAGACCAGAGCGCCGGAGTATGCATTTCTTACAAATTCATCTCCCCTGTTAGATAAAAAATGTATGCTTTCCCGGAATGGGGAGGCTTGATGCCGCCTGCATAGTGTTTTGTCGGGAGATTCGCCTACCAATAATAGGGGGTGAGTTTTCTTACTAACAGTCCGCCATTGGTCGTAAATATCTACAACGCCCGTTCGGTTTTTATAAAATTGATTACCTCCTACATGAAGAATATAACCGGCATCAAGGTAAATGCCAGTATCATTCGTAAGCCTTTTCCTGGCATCATCGATATTCAGATATTTGAATTCCTGATTCAATCCATTATAAACCATCTCCGATTTTAACGGTTTAATTGAAAGGAACCTGTGCAGGTCCTGCCTTGTTTTTTTTGAAATAGAAATGAAATATTTTCCCTGCAAAAATCCTTTTTTGATAAATCGCTGATAGACCATGCCTGTCCACCCTATATCATTTTGGGGAATTTCCCCAATGGCCGAACGTTGTGCCAGAAAATCGTGACAATGTATGATATGCGGAAAATCCTTTACTAGGGGAACCCAAGGACCCAATGCGTGATCTGAAAAAACAAATAGTGTCCCTGAAGGAATATTTTTCAGTCTTTTTTTTACCTGAAAGGGAAAAACGATGTATTGATCGACATAACCAAGCCATTTGTGTAAATTCCTACTGAAATGTATTCTTGTAAAGTATGAATGGGGAGACCAAATATTTACATGATGACCCCGGGATCTCATTCCTTCGGCCAGAATTTTTGCGTATCTCGGCATACTTTGATGTGCGAGAAATTCAGGATGTGCAAAAATGATGATATTCATTGTCAGTATCAGAGCTCATTTTAGTTCATTAATGCGGAATCCCGGTACGAAACATAGGGACGAAATTTATTCCTAATAAAATTCTTTGGTTTTTGCTTATCCGGATTCCTGCCGGATTTTAGAGCTGCTATCACGAGTCCTCCGCCCAGGGTAAAAAAACCCAAAGAAACAGGCTGACCCAATTGACCCTTTACTAACAGTAATATTTCAAAACTCAATACCATCCATGCAAGGCATTCGTCAAATTTTAATTTCCGGTAACACGCTGCCGTGATTTTTACTGATAGTCCGACCCTGATCAATATGGCAAAAATTCCCAATAGCGTACCCATCTCTCCAATTAACCTGGGCCATTCTTCTTCCGCTATTAAAAAATTTACTTTCCCTGTAAGTAACTGGCTTCCGGCATTCGTTCCCATACCTAAACCATAACCAAAAAAAGGAAGATCGGGAGAATTTGAAAATGAACCGGTCATGCTGCCTAAAAATCTGTTTCCCAGAGTGCCCTTTAGTCCGCCTTCATACTCACTGGCATTTTCAAACCGTACGGAGAATGCTTCCACAGCAGTACTGAACACCGGCATTTTAGAAAGAAGGAAAATAACGATCGTACTTGCCATAAAAGCAACGATCAGCCTTCCTAAATATTTCCTATTATTCACTAATGCCAGGCCTGCAAAAACCAACGACACAGCTACCTGGAATAACAGAGTACGACTGATCGATATGGGTATAGAGATAAACAAGGAAATGCTGGCTGTAATCAATAGGACCCGGTTGACGGATTTCGGATTGATCCAAAAGTAAAATACGAAACAGGCAACCAGGCTGTAAAAAAGTGTATTTCCATTGGTAAAAGAAAAAGTACCGGGAGGTCTGAAATAACCGAGAGCCCCGCCATTGAATCCGGCACCGTTCAGGTCTCCCCCGACGCCCCTGTTAACCCAGGCGGATTGCGGACTATAAAATTGTAAAATAATCAAAACGGTCATAGGAATAGAAAGCCATAGAATTACTTTCCCAACTTTTATTACATCATTTTTATTGAAAATACGGCCGATAATAAAAATGACGGGAAAATGAAGTAGAAAGATCCTTGCTCCAAACAAAGCGACAAACAGATTGCCGTGACCAAAGAAAATAGCGGTAAAAAAACTGACAATACCAAGTAAAATAGTTCCGCTGAGGTACATATTGGAACGAAGCAGATTTTCTTTCAGGCTTAATAGAATCAGCAACAAGGCAACTGGATCGCGCACAATCAGAAGAGGAGTAGCGAAACCCGGCAATAACCACTTTCTCAATGCACCCTCAAAAATTAATAGAAAAAGGTAAATCCAGATCCCTGTTTTTAAATATTTATATCCCTTCTTGATTTTTGATTTTTTAAAAAGTAAACGCCGGCTGAATCCGGCAATTATTTTATGAATTTTTGATAATAGCTTTTGCTATATCCTGTCCGTAGATATTCCATGGCCTCGACCTCGCAGTCTCCATCGCTGCTTTACCATTTGCTCTTATAACAGACGGATTTGTAAGAAGTTTTTCGATACTTGCCTGCAACTCATCTCTCGCACCGGCCTGGATCAACCAGCCATTTTGGTCATTGTTAATCAGATCAGGACCAGCTGTCCGTTCGGTAGTAATTACAGGCGTTCCCTGTGACATGGCCTCAGAGATCACCAAACCAAACCCTTCAAAAAGCGAAGGAAAAATTAACACGTCATGTCGCTGCATGAGTTTTAAAATATCTGCATGTGGCAGACTGGGTATCCATGTATGTTTGGTTAAAGCGATATTAAGAGCCTGACATTCTTCACCAGCTTTACGCCCTACAACCGTTAATTCAACATGACGCTCCAGTTTTTCTGCAACCGCAAAAAGGTCAGCAATTCCTTTTCTTTGGGAAAGACCTCCTACAAATAAAATCTTCATGCGACGATTGCCTGATACTTCGGCAAATTTCCTGTTCGGGCATACCGGCGGAAAGCCATAAGGGATCACTTCGACCGGCGGCAATGGACCGGGGTATTCCAGAAGGGTGGTAGCTGTGAAAGTACTAGCCACGATGATCACATCTGCCAAACTCAATTCCTTATCTTTTCGATTCAATTTTTTTTCAGAGTCTTCAAAATTAGTAAGTGTAGTGGCCCAGTCAGGTAATCGTTCACGTTCGTTTTTCAGAAGCCTCAAAGCAGCCCTCCAGTATCCGATCGGAAGATCATAAAAACATTTGAGTCCTATTTTTTTGGCCTGGCTGAAAGTAAGCAAACTTCCATCTTCATAATGATATACGGCCTCTATCCCTTTTGAAGAAGCGCTTTTCAGATCATCTGCCACTTTTTTATCTATATATTGATAAACGGCATCCAAAGAAAAATATCCCGTTTCATGCCGGTTTAGTCCGACAAGGCCGGCTTTTGATGCCAGCATTCGTCCAACTTCACGCCAGGGCCATACCTTTGTAAAAGGCTGGAGATTTGAATTAAAACGACGTCGCCTGATCTCAGAAAATAAGCTGATGCCGCCAAGCCGATCTAATAATGTTCCGGGAAAGGAAGCGACAGAAGTATAAAAATCAGACAATAAATTCGCCTGCAGAAGACCTTCCGCAGTTGCACGGACATTCGCGTTGCCTGTGGGGTGAGTTAAAATTAATTTCATTTTCAAAGATCAGTTCGAATGACTCCGGTTAAAAGTGGAGGAGATCCGTTTATCCTATTAACCAGCATCGGTTGACAGCCAGAAATTCACAGGGATTATAGTTTAATTGTTCGACTCTTTTTTTGGGAACTACTTTCGCGGGATTGCCGACTACAATTGCACCGGGCGCCACAGATTTTGAAACGACGGCTCTAGCACCCACCACACAGCCGCGGCCCAGACTGACACCAGGAAGAATCATGGCGCCCGTACCAATCCAGACATAATCTTCTATTTCAATCCTACCCTTCACATGTTGCCATTCAGGGTCTGATACATCATGAGATGCTGTCAGGATCTCGACATTGTCGTTTATACATACCCTGTTCCCGATTTTTACTTCGTCATGCAAGGCAATAGTTACACGGCCGAGAAATGAAAATGCACCGATCGTCAACAGTTTTCTTTTTCCCTGTACTGAAACTTCTCCGATATCAGCCGAACTGTCGATATTGGCTCCCTTCTTGGTCAACTGCCTGCGCTGCCGGTTGCCAACCAACAGTTGGGGAAATAAAAGCATTCGTTTTCCCCAGACCCGGTAAAAATTTTTTGATCGGATGGAAAATTTGACCCTGTGACGCCATAAATATGTGAGATTGGCCATTTAGTTAGAAATTTTCAATGCATCAGAAAGAGAATTGGAAACTTCCGAAATCTTGTTAAAAATATATTTGCCTTTAAATGCATTCGCGAGGCATTCTTCAAGTTTACCACTTTCATATTCCACAATACTCTCCGGGGGTGTCAGATTTTTAGTGCCTCTCGCTTTCCAGGTCCGCGACACACAAAGGACAGGCAACTGATGTTCACGCATAGCGGCGACACTTCCACTTTTCTCTGCCAATTGAATGGGGGTGGTGGAAATTCCAATGCTGGCACTATGAAGAACCTTTGAAATCGTCATAGGAGATTGTTCACCCATTAAAACAAATTCAAGTCCGTTCAAGGCCCATATAGAAGTCCATTGTTTTTGCATCGGCCCATTTCGACCGATGATTATCAAAAGGATCCTGGTTTTATTCGACTTTTCATAACGGACAAGGTCATTTGCAAGCTGAGCGACTGGTGCATTGTGATGTATACCGCCAAATAAAACAAAAAGCAATTTTTTCTCGTGATTAATATCTTTATCGTCAACCTTTGAAATGCCTTCCGGTTCGAAAAAAGGAATATTGGAGAACAGAGGCAGGTAATTTGCTTTATAACCCAGTGTTGCAATTTTCTCGAGATAGAGATGTGTTTGCGTATGAATAACAGGAGGGTTCAGCGTTTTGATTAATGATCTAATAAGCAGACGATGAATTTTCCCCAACCAATAGTGTTTTTTGGATGATTCTTTATCCATTCCTGTCCATAATTCATGGAACATGATATGCCACCTGCGATGAAGACCCAGTCTGCGAAGGAATCTGTTCAGGAAAAAGTGTGCGCCTTTTGGATGAAAACTAAATGGTACATATTGTAAACTGAGCCAGTCAGGATTAACTGCTTTGAGCCATTGTTTCGCAACCTGCAATCTCTTTCGATAACTTATCTTCCCGGATATTCTCAATACAGGAATTGCTGTACCCTCAGATTCCTGTTCTTCCTGTAAAGATAATCTTGTAAGGTTCCTTTCATTAACTGAAATCATAAATGCCTGCTTTCCCTGTCTTTTGAGTTCACCTGCAAGTCGCCTTGTATAGTCGCCCACACCATCATGGCCAGGTTCAAGAGAGCCGCATAGAAAGACGACCTTCATGTTTTTACGATCTTTATTGATATAAATGATTGTTCGGACGTACCATTAATCTTTTTGAATACGGTACCGCAAAACAAACATGCCTTGGCGTATAAAAAAACGACATGTAAGCTGAATTATTTTTTTATCGAAATGATTACGCCTTTATTGATTTCCTGATGCTATAACCTCCCTGAAATACAAGCTGGATGAAAGACAAAAAAATATTTAATTGTAAAACTCCTTTGATTGAAGACATATCAAAGAGACAGAATGCAATGATTGTGACAATGATACTTATCGAGATGGATAAAACAGGATTGATGATCCATCCTCTGCTGGTGTACATTAAATAAAAGCAACCTACCAGCAAATTCATACAACTTCCGTAGATGGCCAAGAACAATAAATGGATGTCCAGATTTTTATAATTATTTCCCAGAATGGATAATATCTGATGGGGTATTAACCAGGTTACGGAAATAATAAAAATACAAACAGCAACCATGCATCCGAAAATTTGCAGCTGGCGTTTCAGTAGAATGCTTTTGTTTTCCGCGAGCTTGGCATACCGCGGAATGACAACTGTTGAAAGTATAATTGTAAAAATATTCAGCCCCAATGCTAGTCTTCCAAGCGCCCCGACTTCAGCAACTGAAGTGGTATTTCCAAAAATAGAGATCAGCCAGATCGTGATTTGCCCCGAAATACAGAAATAAATGTTCTCGGGCATGCTTCGCCTGACCACTTTTAATATTTTAGTTTGTATATCAACATCTGTTCGCTGGTTTTTATCGGCAAACGCATGTGCAATCTGATACATACGGATATTTCCAAACATACGGGGAATACCGTTTGCCAGTACAGCTACGTAGGCAAAGGGAAATATGAATAATGTTAGCCCGCTGATTAATAGTCTGCCAATGCTTACGGTTAATTGATTTTTTTGCAAGGGAGTTATATCCTGGTGAAGTTTAGGGACGATTTCCAGGAGCGTATCTGACAGTGAAGCATAAAATACAGGTATCAGGGATGCAGAAATCAGTAGTATGGTTATCCAACTTGCACCATGACGGAACAAGAGGTAACACAATATTGGTAACGACACAGATAAGCTGCCGACAGCGAATTTTTTCCGGAGATGGAGTCCTGTAGCAAGTACGACACCCAACTTATTCTTATCCTGCCAGACCTTGGCTCCTTCTGACATAACTCCAAAAGAGATGCCGCTGTCTGCCAGAATCAGCATGGTTCCGAACATTGTGTTGCCCACGGTATACCATGCATATTCATTTGTTGGCAGTAACCAGAGCACTAAAATTCCGGATACTATTCCTAATCCCTGAACTATGACCTGCGCTCCTCCGGTAATTGTTAAAATTCTCCCCCAATGGAAAATCCTGGCATGTCTTGGATTTGACAGTATCTCGTGAAACCTGGATTTTATAACGCTCTGTATTGCGGGTGATGGGAACTTTTCAGCCACTTCTCTTGCTTTTTATTTTTTGAGGTTCTTCTGGAAACCTTTCACCGTTCATAAGGATTTGATCAACGATAATAATAACTCCCCTTTTTATATTTTTCACCCAGCGACGCATCATTCAACACTAAAAAGACATTATTTAGAGTTTTATTCGCCACGATATCATTTATAAGATTCAAGTCTTTTTTTGATGTCTTTTGCTGACGAATGATATACAATACAATATCACTGTGTCGTCCAAGGATAAAAGGATCGCTAACTAAACCGGCGGGCGGGGAATCAACAATAATAAAATCATACGTTGCTCTCAAAGTCTCAAACAACAGGTGAAATCTTTCAACTAACAATAAATCCGCAGCATTACTCGGTAGAGGACCACAGGGATATACATGAAGAGTTGGAATTTCTGCTATTTCGCTACGGATGTCCTGCAGGCGGGTAATCTCACCTGTCAGGAAATTAGTGATCCCGTTTCCACAGTCCATTGAAAGTTGTTTTGCAATGGAAGGATTTCTTATGTCGAATTCGAGCAACGCTACTTTCTTACCGGGTATAGCACATACGGCTGCTAAATTCAAGCTTATAAAAGACTTACCCTCTCCGCTCATCGTGGAGGTTACCAAAATCGTTTTCTTGCCATGATATTTGGCCAGGAATGATATGTTTGTACGTAAAACACGGAATTCCTCTCCTGCAAGCGTTCGGCCTAAAACAGCTAAGGCAGCTTTCTTTTTTTTTGGAAGTTGGCTTATTTCTCCGGTAATCTTAAGGGACGTTCTTTTTTTAATGTCATTCAGGCCGGTTATTTTATCATTCATTAAGTCCTTTACATAAATCCAGATGAAACCGATCGCCAAACCAAGCAGTATCGTAGACAATAAGGTGTTTCTTAAATTAGGTTCAACCGGTCCTTCCCCGCTGGCAGAATCCAGCTGTTTGTAATCAGCTACATTGGATGCTGTGCTGGATATAGCTGCTTCTTCCCTTTTTTGTAGGAGATACAGATATAACCCCTCTGTAATGCCCTGTTTTCTTTTTATTTCCTGTAAAACTCTTTCGTTGTGAGGAATGGAGGAAAGAATATTCTTATACTGATTTTTTTGCTCCTGGAAATGACTTTGCTGAATTTGAAGGTTGTGTCTGATGTTAGACAGGCTTTCTGTTATACTATTTTTTAAGTTAGCCAGCTGCGTGTTTAAATCCTGCATGACCGTACTGTTGGGAGCCAGCAAAGGAGCTTCTCTTTGTTTTTTCAATTGTAATTCATTATACTGGCTGATTAAGAGGGCAATTGTTTCATCATTTAAACCCAGAGACGATGGAACCATTTTTCCACTGTTTCCCGCATTAGAGAAATAGTTTGAAATCATATCAACGATACTTAGTTGAACATTGATTTCATTAATTGTTTTAGTGGCAGAGTTTGAATTTTCCAATGACTGAGTAGACTGGCCCTTTATATCCACTATTTCATTATTGCCTTGATAGCCTTCCAGGTTTTCTTCCACTCCCTTTAATTCGCCTGTGATATTCAATAACCTGTTATCAATAAACTGAACGGTAGCTTTGGAAAATTTGTTTCTGTCATCCACATCAGATAAATTAAATTCATCATACAGATCATTCAGAATATCAACTCCTTTTTGAAGATTACCCGTGACCAGTGAAAGCTGAATTACATTGGAATTGGGATCGAAGGCTTTGACAGATAAAATTTTAGATAATTCGGCGGCTACCTCGTGTACTGGTCGCCATTGAACAATGTATTCTTCTGGCTTGACACTATTTATTTTACCAGCAGAGTCAAGAACAAAAGTCTGTCCACTAATTAAAAAAGGAATTCCCCATTTAAATGAATAAGATTTTTCGGAATTATTTGGACCAATCGTAAAATAACCACCCGCATCGTCTATATTTTTAATTCTCAAACTAACTCTAAATTTGCTGTCGGTGAGTTTTTCAGCTCTCAGAATAAATGGGGCATCATTATAGATATCGATATTTAATATTCTCCCTTTATGAAATTTGAAAATATTGAATCCATATTTTGCTACAGTTCTCTCCATCAGTTTGGCCGAACTTAATAACAGTATTTCATTATTCAGATTTACTTCATGTTTTCCTTTGAGTGCGTCTCCAACCACATCAGAAGAATTGCCTGAGTTATTTTCTTTGGTTCCAAGAACCATCAGGGAGGTCGTTGCAAGATATTTTGGAGCGGTATAAAGGAAGTAATAAATACCAACGCTCAGGCATACTGCCAATGAAATGAGAAATACAGGCCAGTTACGAAGGTATTTTGATAACCGATCCTTAACGGTTACTCCACTATGTTCTTCATTAAAAATATCCGACTCAAATTCTTCCATAAATTAATTCTTATAACTTGCTGCGAAGACAATAACACTTGCGACACTAACGAGTATTCCTACCACGGAAAGAATAATGCCGGTTTTACGTTGTGCATCCGGGTTTGCACTTAAATCCTTTAGCTTATTTGCATTAGGTTTTACATATACGACGTCATTGGGTTCTAACAGGTAAACCGGCGACAGAATGAAATTTTGGTTTGTCAAATCAATTGTGTTGTAAATTTTTTTGCCGTTTTCTTCGCGAATGACAACGACATCTTGCCGCTCACCATAGTCTGTCAGATCACCAGCTGATCCAATGGCATCAATAACTGTCACCCGGTCCACTGTAAACTTTTGTAAGCCCGGTTTATGAACTTCCCCGAGTACATTGATATTGAAATCAAGAAATTTCACGATAACGGAGGGGTTTTTTACATAGTTCGCCACTCTTTTTGCCAATAAATCCTGCAATTGACTTCGACTAAGGCCGGCGGCTTTTACCGGTCCTATTACTGGCATCTCAATATTCCCGTCTTCGTTTATCTGGTAAGTACCCGGGGATGTTGATTTATCCGGATTGGGTACATTGAAAATGGCAGCCTGTTCCTGGTTTGCAGTGCTGCTAAATACTTGAACGCTGATCACGTTTCCAATTTGAATGATGGTTAATTTTTGAGGTGCAATTACCGTATCGGTGCCTTTGCGGAAATAGATGTAGGTATCCGGATTAATTTTTCTAGTTGAGTCGCAGGAGCAAATGAATCCAATAAGAAAAATGGGCGAGAGCAGCGTGATGTATTTTTTCATTTTTGCTATTTCGAATATTGGGAATTGGGAATATGAAAGGTGTTATTAACTGGATTTTCTGGAGTTTCTCATGAAATATCATGGCAAAAGGGTATCTGACTACCGCCAAGGTATTGTGAAATTCGGGTCAGCACTAAATCCGTCTTTATGTATTAAGGATTAACACCAGGCAAAAGAAGTTAATGAGCCCAGAGTTCCCGCTTGTACCGGGAAACGTTTTCCCGAATTATCTGTATCCTTGAAGTTTCGACTTCAACGTACATCTGATATCCCAGAGACGGAAGGTGAATTTTTACTGTTTTATTTTTAATCGAAACTATCTGGCCCTCCTGCTCCATAAAAGGTCCCCCAACGATCCTTGCCAGATCATTTATAGTTTACTTTTACTTTTTCCAGCTTAACAAAGGAATGCTCATTCAGAAATTGTTTTATTATTTCAATTTCGTCATTTCGTATAACGGCCGGTTTGGAAAGCCAGTAAACAAAATTTAATATCCCGCTGGTCTGACGTACTGCAAGTTGCTCCTCAGAGCTTATTTTCACAAATACATATGAATTGAAAAGGGGTTCAAAAATTATTTTCTTTCGATCGCTCCATTGTTTTTGAACTCTGTTCAGCGGACAATAATATTCAATACCCTTTTGAGATAATTGATTGGCAACTTTTTTTTCACAACGTGATTTCGTGTAAACAGCGTACCATTTTTTTTCTGTAAACATTTCAATTTTTTTTGATAAGGTTTATTCTCTTAGGTTTCTGGAAAGGCTCCGCCCAATTCGGTCACATCGTATTAAATGAGCCCGGTTGAAAAAAATAAACAAAAACTATTCGTGCTTTCCGACTATTACCTGCCAATAAATACGAGACGCTCTGCCATAGCAAATCGCTTCTTTTCTTTGGAATAGATAAATTTTGGAAAACCTGATTTAATTATAAATCTGAAGTACAATTTCAGATGCCAGTGAAATATCATGCTGTTGACATTTTTGAGTCAATTTTTCAGCTGGCAAACAATAATTAGATGTGGAAAGTTAGGTAGAGGTAGATATTGGAATTTGCTCGCTATTAAATGAAGATATAAAATATTTTTCAAACTCCGATATCTAAAGAGTAAAAAGTATTATTTCTATTGCGACTATTAATTAATTAAAAATTTTTATGAGGAACAATTGTTTATTAACTAGCGAGGTATAATTTTTTTAAGTGAATTGAATGCAGATCATTTGAGTATTTTATTATACACTCAAATTGAATCGCCCATTATTTCGAAATGCTGAAGATCATCTCCCTTTATAACTATCACATAAATAAGGTTATATCTTATTGATCTGATATAAAATATTTCTAGTTGAGATCCGGGAGAATATTCCAATGTCCTGTAGTAAAATGTCGCTCAATAACCGTGAAGTATATAAAACAATAATTGAAAAAAGGAAGATAAAATTTCTTATGTTGAATTTATATCGTTTAGTTTCAACTGTGTATATGTGGCGTTTTAATAAATGTTTCTAACATCAATATGCATTCTTGTCGCCCTTGAGTGTGATATAAATCGTCATCCAGATTATTTTCAGATCCAGCCAGATACTCCAGTTTTCCATATACCAGATGTCGTGGTCGATGCGTTTTCGTAATTGAGTTTCTTCTTTTATCTCACCTCTGTAGCCATTCACCTGCGCCCAGCCGCTGATACCTGGTTTCAGGAAATGCCTGATCATGTACTCATTCATTATTTTGGAATACATGTTGGTGTGCACCAGCATATGTGGCCGTGGACCGATAATCGACATATTACCCAGCAAGACGTTCACAAACTGGGGCAGTTCATCCAGGCTGGTTTTCCGTAACAGTCGCCCCAGTTTGGTAACCCTCGAATCATTTAACGTTACCTGTTTGGTGTGCTCATCACTGTTTATGGTCATCGTCCTGAGCTTGTAACAGGTAAATTGTTTATTATTTTTCCCTGAACGTTTCTGTTTGAAAAAAATGGGTCCCCGGGAACTGATCCAGATTAGAACCGCCAATATGGGAATTAACCAGGAAAGCACAAAGACGACCACAATCAAACTGAGGATGATATCGAATAGCCGTTTTTTTATGCTGTTACCCATATCTTCTAATGGCTCGGGGCGAAGAGAAAGGATGGGAAAATTATCCTGATATTCGAGATAGGTTTCCCGGTTCACAAATAATCTGAAATCAGGAATGAATTTGAACCGGATCATTGACTTTTCAGCCTGCTTGGCCATTTCATAAATGCTTTCATTTTTTTCCGGTGAAATGGCTGAGTATATTTCGTGAATATTGTTATTGACGGCGTAGTCCAGACATTCATCGACGTTCCCGATGATCGGATGTCTGGATAATTCTTTGACCTGGCTGGGGTCTTCAAAATAACCGTCTACCTGGAAATCCGTATGGTTAAAGCTGAAGCGGTCTGCAAATTTTTTTGATAAATCATTGTATCCAACAATTACGATTCTTCGGGAAATCCCATTAGCCCTTTTCACAAAGTATGTAACACCAATCATACCTAAACGGGTAAAAAATAACAAAAGGAAAAATCCGGCAAAGCTGATGAGTATAAAAAGGCGGGAATAGGGATAATGATACAAAAATATAAACATCAGCATGCATGATGTATATATAATAAATGCCTTGAGTGTTCTGGTGGTGAAACGATAGATATTTGGCTGACCATCTTCCACATACAATGCAACACTATATGCTGATATCAGCCATGCTATATTGCCAAAAAGAAAAAGCAGGCCATAAGAACTTTCCCAGTTTGTGGGGATACGGTGAAAGTTGAGAATAAGCACGAAATGTACTAAGGCCAATGCCACCAAATCAACACACACAAAAAAGAAACGGAAAAGGTTTGTATAACGGCTGTTCATATTAATGGTTCCCTCAAATACGTATGATTTTCTTTTATAACCTTAACATTCACTGTTTCAAGTTCCGCACACATTATATAACCGAGAGAAGGAAGAATCATTTTGACGAACTTGTTTTTGATAGAAACCACATTTCCCTCCTGTTCAATCAGCGGGCCGGAGTTAATTTGTACAACCTCGTTGAAACAAACATCTACTTTCTCCAGTTTAACGAAACTGTGTTCCTTGAGAAATCTTTTGATGATTTCTATTTCTTTATCTTTTATAATGGCTGGCTTACTAAGCCAGAATATAAAGTTTACTATTCCGTTGGTCTGGCGTACAATAGAAAACTCATCCATTGAAATTCTGACAAACACAAAAGAAGGAAATAACGGGGCATGAATGATTTTTCTGCGATCGTTGCCCTGATTATAAACTTTATGTTGCGGACTATAATTTTCAATGCCTTTCCTGGTAAGTATGTCTGCAACTTTTTTCTCGCAATGGGGTTTGGTATATACCGCGTGCCATTTTTTTTCTTCCATCATAATACTCGGCGTTAGAGGAACGGTTACTTTTTTGCTTGCCCCATTTGGTTACATATCATATAGTATGTATCCGCTTGATAATTTTAAATAGGAATATTAAGAGTTCCAGTCACACACATCCGGGGTCCCGATCAGGTTGATTGGGACCATCTACTTTAGCGTGTATGTTTAGCAATAGTAAGGCAATCAACCCATTGGATCCCTTGACACTTGGATTCGCCTTAGAAATTAAACAGGATAGTGGGGGAAATCGAAGAAATTAGGATTTCTTCAATTATGATAATTGAAGTTATTGAATTTTTTTGAATTCCAAATTCGTATAATTACGAAATAAAATAGAATTAATTGCGGGCGGAAAAAATGAGTGTTATGTTACTGAGTAACCGGAGAGCTTTCACATAGAATACTTTTTTAGGTTTCACTTCTACGTTATAACTCGTTGACTTTACAGGAGGAAGATTAGTTTTTTTTAAATGGTCAGCCAGCCGTAATGTCAGGGCGACCAGAGTAAGGGTTGGATTGGCGTGGCCTCCGGTGGGGAAAACGGAGGATCCTGCTACATATAAGTTTGACATTCCATGAACTTTGCAATTGCTGTCCACAACCCCATTTAGCGGGCTATCCGACATCCGGGTGGTTCCCAGATGATGTGCGCGGCTGCTGAAATTATTAATTTCTTCCATCACATTTTGCCGTAGTTCTTCTTCCTTGTAGCTAATGTTCCCTTTGTTCAGTTTTTGAAACCTATCGAAAAAGGTTTTATATGCACTTATTACGGTTTGTATGTCCAGTTCGGTAAAAGCAACTTTCACAAGGGGCAGTGGCATACCCAGCCTGTCTTTTTCTTCCGACAAACAGATCCTGCTTTCCGGATTGGGAACATGTTCTGTTTGGAAACAGACAAATAGCCATTTGGATTTGATGGAAGGGAGCCGGATCGGCAATCTGCGGTTCGTGATTCGTTTAATTCCGATATTTAAAAAAAACGGAATGACCTGATGGCTGTTTTTTAACGTAAAAACCAGGTGTTCATTCAGATCCTCCATCGCCTGTTTCAAATTCCTAAGTACCGCTTTGAAAGATCCTCCTTTTAATATGTTTGAAAATGATTTAGCCAGAATAACCGCCGATTCCGTTGGTTCCATATGGTCCTTCACATTGATCGGACGATTCAGGTACATAATGCCATTCGCTATTTTATCCTGTTTCTGGAATTTTGGAGTAAGCCACCACCGCCGTCTGCAGTAAACAGCCTGCTGATCAAGCTCAAAAGGAAATAAAATTTCTTTCCTGTTTGAGGGATCAACAGCTCCGAAGGTTCCGGTTAAATGACACATATAATATCTGCCGACATTATCGTGCTGGTTACCTATACCTTTTGGATGAAATGCAGATTTTGACGTAAGGAGCAATCGTGGATTTTCAATTCCTCCGGCGGCCAGGACAAATTTGCCGGCCTTTACTTTTATTTCAGATTTTTCTATTGCAACTGTTACAGAATCCACTTTATCCGCCCGGTTCTCGACATTCATGTTAGTTACATGGGCGTCCAGGTAGATGTCAATGTTGCGGTTAGCTTTCAGAATATGTTTGTACCTATAAGCAAATCTGGTCGGCGGGCTCCATCTTTCTAATTTATAGGAAACTATATCTTCATTGTCCAGTCCCGGAATGATCTCCGGATTCTTTCCCGGAAATACGACTCTGGCATCAAAATTATTTTCGCCAGCTTCGCAGAATTGTAAGGAGCGCTCAAAATATTGCTCAACCTGATCATAAGTGATAGGCCATCCACTATGTGGAACCCAGGATCTTTTTTCAAAGTCAATGGGATCGAATGGCACACAGCGGCCACCCCAAACAGAAGTACCACCACCAAAAACCCTTCTGCGGTTTTCTTCCAATGGTTCATGAGAACTTGCAGGATCAATAATGCCTTTATTTAATTCGCGATGTTTGGATTTTTCTTTCCATGAGCCGCCAGCGAGAATGATTATTTTAGAATGCTGGTTAAGAAAACTAAGCGCGAGGCTAATTGCGGCCGGTCCACCCCCAATAATGCAAATATCAGCTTCGATGATTGTCCCTGCTTTATATTTTTTGGGGGCAATGATCATGAGTAGATATAGTTTTTACATTCATGGCTAAAATAAATGCATGAATCTGCATTAACATCAACATGTTCTAAAGTAGGACGATATGAAATGCGCTCGATCTGCATATTGAATTTATATCGCAATATAACTCATAACTCCCTTATAAAACGGGGTTTAGCCCATAAAAATTGTAGGGAACTTGACCTGTTAAGCCGGTATTTGAAGGTTTCTCAACTAAGAAAACAGGGTAACAATGACCTATAAACGCTTAAATGGGGGTTTTTCGCATCCTTAGCAGGTTATTAAATTCTTTCTTTTCAACCCGGTAGATAAAAAGACCAAAAAGGGCGAGAAACAACGTGGCAGCTGTATAATTCAGCGCATCATTATGCCAGATGCCTATCAGAGTATTGTGGATAAAGTACAGGATTACGACGATTACAATGTAAGCCAGGAGTTTTTTCCAGGCATAGGGTACAGGATATGACTTCTGCCCCCAGATATAGGAGATAACCATCATGGTTCCATAGCACAGGAAAGTGGCCCAGGCGCAGGCCATATAACTAAAGTATGGAATGAAAATGAAATTCACAGCGATTGTAATACCCGCACCAATCAGTGTGATATATGCACCAGCTGTGGTTTTGCGTGATAACCGGTACCAGATACTCAGATTGATATAAATGCCCAGAAACATATTAGCCAGCAATAGAATGGGGACCACTTTTAATCCGACCCACATTTTCCTATCCTGTATAAAGTATTTCCAGATATCGAGATAAAGGGATACGAGCAGGAACATTCCGCAAATAGTTATTACGAAAAATTTCATTACCCGGGCGTACACTTTGGGAGCATTTGCTTCAGTGGACTGTTTAAAGAAAAACGGTTCAGCGCCCATACGGAATGCCTGCACAAACAGGGTGATCAAAATGGACAGCTTATAACAGGCACTGTAAATTCCCACTTCAAATGTTGCGGCGTCACCTTTCAGGGGTGACCAACGTTGAAGCATCACCCGATCGAATGTTTCATTGATCATGCCCGCAAAACCCGCAATGGTCAACGGGAGGGCATAAACCCAGACTTCTCTCCAAAGCTTCATATTAATTTTCAGGCGGGCGGAAATTAGTTCTTTCCAAAGGGCGATCAGCTGAAAAAAGGATTGTGCAATATTGGCAATTAATACATAACCGACCCCGAAGCTTGGGAAATATACCAGGTGCAGGATGCTGTTTGGGTTGTTTTTGATAAAATGAGGACATACAGTCAGGAAAAAATAGACCGCAGCCATATTGATCAGGATACCGGAAATACGGATTGCAGCAAACTTTTGAGGCCGGTTTTCGTTTCTAAGTTTGGCAAAGGGAAGTGCGGAAATGGCATCCAGTCCAATAATTACTCCGGCCAGTGTAACATATTCCGGGTGGTTATTGAGACCTATAAAATGGGCGATAGCGACATTAAAAAAAATGGTGAGGCCAACGATAGCCGTGGTGCTGATAAGCAGTGAAGTGGTCAGGGTATTATAAACATCATCCTTGAATTCACTTCTTTGAATAAACCGGAAATAAGCGGTCTCGAATGCAAAGAGAATCAGGGTGTTCAGAAAGGGTATCAGGGCATATATCAGGCTCATCTTGCCATATTCCACGGTTCCAGCAAATTTGAGAGTCAGGTAAGGGGTAAGTAAATAGTAAAGAAACCGGGCGAAGATGGAGCTTGCACCGTACCATATGGTTTGACCCGCTAATTTTTTGATACTGGACAAAAAGGAAATTTAGACGCAAAAATAGCGTAGCTCACTGACTTTCAGCCAGAACGCCAATTCATTTTATATATTGCCATCTAATTCTTTACTTGGGCTATGAAGTATGTAATTCCGGGTTTTTTGATCTTTTTTCTGGTTTCATTCCTGGGATCCCAGGCACAGCTGACGAAACCCACCGCCGAAACAGCGTATACGATTACCCGGATGGCGGAGATCTATCATGTGCAACCACGGACGGTTGATAAGGCTTTTTCCAACGACCTCTACGGTCAGATGATCCGCGCACTGGATCAGGATAAGATTTATTTCAGCGCAGAGGACATTCGTCAACTGGATAATTGGCAATATTCTTTAAACGATCAGTTATTGAATAAAAAAGAAGATTTTCTGAAACTGCTGATAAATATTTATACCAGAAAAATCAACCAGACGGATTCGATCCTCGACCTGATTTCAAAATCGAAGATTGATCTTAATCTGACTGAAACATATTCGGTGGCTGAGGACAGCAGCTTTTCGCCTATTGACGCCCAGAGAAAGACCAAAATCTATAAACTCATTAAGCGGAATATCATTGAGACCATTGTAGACATTTATGATGATGATTCGACAAAGAAAAATATTACTGCTGATATCCTCGAACCATCTGCCCGTAAGAAAGTTTGTCATGCTTTTAAGAGAGACATACAACGCATACGCCAATCTAAAGACGGGCTGCCGGGATTTGTTTGCAACGCCTGGTGTGAATCCGTCGCTTCCTGTTATGATCCCCACACAGAATTCTTTTCTCCCGGGAAAAAAGATGAATTCCAGGGTGAACTGGGAGACAAACAATTACAATTTGGATTTACGCTGGGAGAAGGAAAAGACGCAACAGAAATCACACGTCTGAAGCCGGGCAGTCCTGCCTATAAAAGCGGTCTGATCCACGAGGGTGATCAGATTCTTGCCTTACAATGGGATAATAATGAGGAAGTGGATGTTTCAGATGCTACTACAGATGAAGTAAATGTTTTTATATCCGGGGAACATGGAAAGAGCCTTACGCTTACCCTCAAAAAATCGGATGGCACGACCAGAAAAGTGACACTGCAGAGAGAAAAAGCGGCGCTCGATGACGATAATAGTAAAGTGCGTAGTTTCATTCTGAAAGGGGATCATCGAGTCGGATTTATTTCATTACCTGCTTTTTATACTGATTGGAATGGGGAAGAAGGAGGAAACAACGGCTGCGCGGATGATGTGGCTAAAGAGATCATAAAACTCAAAAAAGAGAATATTGAAGGGTTGATCCTGGACTTGCGATATAATGGCGGCGGATCCATGTTAGAAGCCATCGCCCTGGCGGGTATTTTTATTGACGCAGGACCTGTCGGGATGACCCGCGACAAAGAAGGCAAGATATACACCATGAAAGACGTGAACCGGGGATCCGTTTATGATGGGCCATTGATCCTTCTCATCAACGGATTTACGGCCTCCGCCTCAGAAATGCTCGCCGGAACGCTTCAGGACTATCACCGTGCACTGATTGTAGGCTCACCCAGTTTTGGGAAGGCAACCGCCCAGATTGTACTGCCCTTGGATACACTTTTTGATGAAAAACATATCGACAGAATGAAGACGGCGGATAATTTCATAAAGATTACCGTCGACCGTCTTTTCCGGGTAAATGGGACCAGTGCCCAACAGATTGGTGTTGTACCGGATATATTTCTTCCGGACTATACGGAGACCCAGACTGAAAGAGAGAAATCACTTCCTTTTTCTTTGGCTAACACCAGCATCGAGAGCAATAAATACTATCGGCCTTACCCTCCTATTTCCACAGAGCCCTTAAAATCATTTTCAAAGACCTTTACAGATACCAGCCGGATATTTATTTCGTTTAATAGTTATCTGGATCTTCTGCTCAAGGCGCAGGTTGCCAGGGACCAGGTTCTTTCGTTTAATAAAATGATGGATGAAAGAAAACAGGTGAATAAAAGCCTGGTGGATGGAGAACGGTCGATCAATAAATTAAAACCACCCTATGAAATAGAGTGGAATCAATATGAAAAAATCAGGATGCAGGCAGACGAAGATCTTCGGAAATCGAATGCTGCGTTAACCCAGGTTCTTACACGGGACACCGGGATTTTGCTGGGATATGAAATCGCATATAGAATGAAATAAATCGTTGATTGTTGATCCCATGAATTACAAAAAACTGAATCAATAACCAAACCAATACTATGCTTCGTCCTTTTTACTTTTTAGTAATTATTTTATTCTTTGCTACAGGTGTACACGCCCAGATGATCGAAAATGCCGGTGATTATATGTCGGCAATGTCCAACGCCCAAACTGAAATGGACCAAAAATATATGGCCTATGTGAGCGCCTCTGCTCATAGCCGGCGTGCAAAAAAAGTTGAGAAGCTTCGCGCAGCTGCTCTTGAGAGCATTAATAATTCAAAATATAAAACCATTGATCTCCCGAAGTATAAAGGGGATAATTCACTTAGGCAGGCCAGTATCGATTATATCCAGTTTTGCTACCGCATTTTCAGTGAAGACTATTCCAAGATCGTAAACATGGAAGAAATCGCTGAACAGTCTGTGGACCAAATGCAGGCCTTTCTTCTGTTGGAAGAAAAAGCGAGTCAGAAACTTCAGGAAGCCTCTGAAAACCTGGCGAAGGCAGAAAAAGAATTTGCTGCCAAATATGGCGTAACCCTGGTTGATTCTAAAACTGTATTGACTGACAAAATGGGCCTGGCTGGGAAAGTGAATAACTACTGCGACCGGCTTTATATCATTTTCTTCAAGTGTAACTGGGAAGACGGCCAGATGTTCAACGCTCTGAATGCCCATAAACTGAATGATGCCGAACAGGCCAGGAATTCAATGATCGCATTTGCGAAGGAAGGACTGGATGCCTTGAAAGCAGACAGTTTACGAACCTTTCAGGGAAATCCGGTATTGGCCGTCGCCTGCCGCGACGCTCTGCAATTCTATAATTCTATGGCACAAAATGATATTCCCAAACTAACGGATTTTTATCTGAAGCAAGAAAATTTCGCCAAGATTAAACAAAGCATGGAGGCCAAAGGAAGTAATAAGACAAATGAAGATGTGAACCAGTATAATAAAGCAGTAAAAGATATCAATGCCAGCGTAAATAATTTTAACCAGCTCAACCAGGATTTGAACAAACGCCGTCAGGAAGCCGTCGAGAACTGGGAAAAAGCGGAGAAGACTTTTCGGGACGAATTAATTCCCTACTATAAATAGTATGGAAGACTGGAAGTATGGAAGACTGGAAGTGTCAGTTTTAGATGCAATGGAAGTTATTTCACTTCTATACTTCCATACTTCCAGTCTTCCATACTAGTGAAAATCTACCGGTGCTTTTGTACGGACGCCCAGACTCGGGTCTGCGTACAACGGATTTTTAATAAAACTGCTGTCGGTGAGTGTTTCTAAAAAATAAATAAGATAGAATCGGTCATCGGAAGAAATGGAAATACCCTTTCTCAAAATGCTATCCAGGGTTGGACTTTGGACGATCCCGGAATTATAATGCTCCAGAACTTCACTGATCGTAACGTAGCGGCCATCATGTGCATACGGGAAGGTTAGAAACACATTTCGCAGGCTGGGGACCTGAAATTTAATCGAATCTTCCTTTCTACCGGTGATGCGCATGCGCCCATAGTCCTTTAACGTACTATCCACCTCCATGCCAGTGTTTCGATAGCTGAAATCTGTAAATAGCGGTTCCTGATGGCAGCGGCTGCATTTCTGTTGAAAAATTTCATATCCTTTTTGTTCATACTGGTTAAAATGGACCTCGCCTCTTTTCATCTGGTCATATCTGGAATCTGCCGAAACGAGTGAAGCCGTAAACTGTGCCAGGGCTTTTAATATTCTTTGTGAATTAATACCCGGTGATCCGAATACCCGGTTAAATAAAGCAGGATATGTTTTATCCTTCTTCATCTTGCTGATTACATGATTCAGATCCTCTGCCATTTCGTGCGGATCCAATAACGGTGCCAGTGGCTGTACTTCGATATGATTGACACCACCATCCCAGTTTAATTCTTTTTTCCAGGCCAGATTGAAAAGTCCGGGCGCATTACGGAAACTGAACTGATCATTGAACCCATGGCTTAGCCTGTGTTCATACGTAGCAAAAGCTGCGAATTGCTGATGACAGGAAGAACAGGGAAAATTTCCATCCTTTGACAGTAAGCCATCGTAGAATAATTTTCTTCCGAGTTCAAAACCTTCCTTCGTTCTGGGATTATTCTGAAACTTATATATTGGTGAAGGAAATCCATTCGGAACCAGGAACGGGAAAGGAATATTAACCCAAATCACGCAACAAAAGCCAATGATCGTTATCGCGGCAAATGACTTCATGGATTCGGAGAAATCGTAAGACCCGTAAATGTTCCGATGAAATTTTCAGAAATCTTTCGTGCGAGTTCACCGGGCTTCATACAGCTTGGAGTTTCCCTGATATGAATGGGTGTAGGGCCGTCAAATAAATAATCCAGATCTATTCCTATTTCTATCATGATCTTTTTTTCCTTTGAAATCAGGAAAGTCTGGTCATTCGTACTATACAGTTTGATTTGCCAGACAGTATTATAATTGTCACGGTAGCCACCGATATGATATTCGAAAATATGGGCAGGCTGCGTTGAGAGCGGCGAATTACCTTCTATCTTAACATTGATATACCCGCTGCTCCAGGTCCAGAACATGCCTTTGGCCGGATCCAATGCACCGGACTGGGCACCCCGGTTTTGGTCCGCGGAGTCAATACCCATTTGAAACTGAATCCCATTATAAATGATTCCTGCGGTTACAGGCAGTTCTATTCGGGTCGTTGCGGAGTCCGAAAAATCGATCAGATGATAATGGGATGGTATTTTGGATTTGAAATTGGCGTCTGTATATACAGGCGCGAGCTTACCGGCATAAAAACGGAAACGGGTGATTTCGAATGTTTCGCCAAAGGGATTCTGATATTTTTTATTTAACTCCAGCGGTACCCCGTGCACGTATGCACGAAACTGGATGGTCAGGGTGGAATCCATTTCTTTTTTTTGAAACGAACCCAGAACAAAAAGCAGGAATAAGGAACAGGAAAAACCCTTTAACCTTTGCAGCATGGGAGAAGGCATTTTCCAAATTATAAAAAGCGTTCCTTTAATCAAAACGGTTAATTTTTTTTCTTGCATCTTTGATCTGAGCACGTTTCTGTTTGGATTCCTTCTTCTTCAGTTTCGAAGAAAAACTGGGTTTGGTTGCCTTCCTGGGTTTAGGCCTGATCAGCGCGCGTTCCAGAATTGCTTGCATTTTTTCAATTACTTCCAGTTTGTTCTCTAATTGGGAACGATGAGTTTGTGATTTTACAAGCAGAAATCCCTCACTGTTTATTTTCGATTCTAATTTTTGTTCCAGCAGTTCTTTCTGTTGATCGGTAAACAGGGCTGAATGCCGGATATCGAAATAACCGATCACCATGGACTCGACTTTGTTTACGTTTTGTCCGCCCTTTCCGCCGCTGCGTGCCGTACGAAAACTGATTTCCCCGGAAACATCTAACTTCATTTCGTAAAAGTAATTTGATTAATTCGAAACTGATGCGGGCAGTTATTCAACGGGTAAAACGCGCCAGTGTAATTATAGGCGGTTCAGTTCATTCATCTATTGAAAATGGCTTGATGATCCTGCTTGGAATTGAGAACGCCGATGGTCAGGATGATATTCAATGGCTCAGTAATAAACTCATCAATCTCCGGATTTTTAACGATACGGCCGGAGTGATGAATTGCTCACTGGCAGAAACCAGCGGTGATATTCTGCTGGTCAGTCAGTTCACCTTATTTGCATCAACAAAAAAAGGGAACCGGCCATCTTATATCCGTGCTTCAAAACCTGATGTCGCCATTCCTTTGTACCATTCTATGGTCGGACAACTGGAGCGGGATCTGGGAAAGAAAATTCTTACTGGTGTATTTGGTGCGGATATGCAAGTTGACATTGTGAATGACGGACCTGTTACGATCTTAATAGATACCAAAGAGAGGGCTTAAAGCTCAACGCTCAACGCGTAACGCTACCCTGGGAGTAAATTATAATTAAATAGCAAAAAAAATAAAATGTCAGAGAAACAGATTACTATCAGCGAAGCTCAAAATATGATTGACGAATGGATACGTAGTACGGGAGTTCGTTATTTCAGTGAGTTGACGAATATGGCGATCCTGACAGAAGAAGTAGGGGAGGTCGCCCGGTTAATGAGCCGCATTTACGGCGATCAGTCTTTTCGTGAAGTCGATAAGGACAAAAAACTCTCTGATGAACTGGCAGACGTATTATGGGTAATCCTTTGCATCGCAAACCAAACGGGAACTGACCTTACGGAAGCATTCAGGAAAAATTTCGATAAGAAAAATACTCGCGATGCGACACGGCATCTGGAAAATTCAAAACTAAACCCGGAAAAGTCAGATTTGTAAAACGGTGCTGTTTGTTTCAAAGTGAGTGTGAGAGTTATTTTTCACTCTTATACTCTTATACTCCTATACTTGTGTTATTGTCCCTGCGCCAGGCTATACGCTTTCTTGCCATTCATCACATTCAGGAGTTCGAAGGATCCGATTTTAAAATTACCACTGAGGCTTACATAAAGACCTATAATATCCTGTTGTACCAGGGGTGAACCGTCAATACTTTCAAATCGTGCATTGTATTGATTTACCAGATTCGTATATACAGAACCCGTAGGCCATACCTGTGTTCCACGGTTGCTGATATTAATCAGGTTAAATTTAACACCACCGTGGCGTTTACATTTCTTAGCAATGATTTCCGGTTGTTCAGAGCTTTCGATGAACATATCCACTCCGACAATATATTCCTGCTCATCTTTGGAGTCATCTGAAACCATCATCTGATTCTGATCCATTTTAAAAAGAGTGGGAGTAACATGTGCATTTGGAATAACAGGCTTTGCACCATGCTCGGGAATTTTTCCGAAATTATTTATGATCGCCTGGGCAAATTCCGTAGTGTTTTTTCCGGGGATCGACTTATCGCCAAAATCTCCGGTATGAACGCCCTGTTCGAGGGTATATAGCAAGGCGTTTTCAATCACCGCCGCGTTCTGCATAAACCCAAGGTGACGTAACATGGCAATTCCGCTGAGCAGAAGAGCTGTTGGATTCGCGATGTTTTTTCCGGCAATATCTGGTGCTGTCCCATGAACGGCTTCGAATATCGAAATATGGTCCCCGATATTGGCTGACGGCGCGAATCCCAGTCCGCCCACCAGCCCGGCACAGAGGTCGGAGATGATATCTCCCTGAAGGTTTGTCAGAACAACTACATCAAATTCCTGTGGACGCACAACCAGTTTCATGGCCAGGTCATCAACAATGACATCGTCGGATTTTAATTCAGGATATTCTTTAGCCACTTCCTGAAAACACTCCAGGAAAAGACCGTCTGTAAGTTTCATGATATTCGCTTTATGTCCACAGGTAATCCGGCGCGCCCCATTTTTTTTAGCCATTTCAAAAGCGTATCTGATTACCTGGAGACTACCCGGACGGGTTATAAAGCGGCGGCTCAAAGCAACATCATGTGTCGGCATATGTTCGATTCCGCCATATGTGTCTTCTATGTTTTCACGTACGATGGTAATATCTATCGGGATGCCGGCTTTGGAGAAAACGGTGTCCACGCCGTGCAGGGATTGAAAAACTCTTTTGTTTGCATAGGTATTCCAGGTTTTCCTTGCAGTCACATTTATGCTTTTAACACCTTTTCCTTTCGGTGTTTCCATCGGTCCCTTGAAGAGGATGCCGAGTTCTTCGATCACCTGCTGAGATTCCGGTGTCATTCCGTTGGAGAATCCCTTATCAAAGACCCATTTTCCCATATCTACAATTACATACTCCAGCGGAACCTGGTTTGCTTTAAATATGTTCAAAACAGCATCCATAATTTCCGGTCCGATGCCATCTCCTTTTGCTACTGCTATTTTCATATACTGTTAAATGGTGAGGTGGGGCGAATTTACATTTTAAAGACTAAAGCCTAAAGTCTAAAGCCTAAAACTTTAAAGGAGATAAAGTCTTTATGCAATTCCCGCAAGTCGTCAGGTCGTTAAACCAAGGGCAATTTTTGTTAACAAGCCATTTTAAGAAGGAGTTTTGGTCTTTGGGCTTTAGGCTTTAAGCTTTTTCCGTATTTTTATACAAACAGACTCCATGGCGAATAAAATTTCAGAAGGGGTTGAAATTGATGTTGAAACTTTTTATCAGCCGGACTATAGTAATCCAGTCGCCGGTGAACATATGTTTGCCTACCGCATAACCATCTGGAATCATAATAATTTTCCTGTTAAACTGCATCGCCGTCAATGGCATATTTTCGACAGTAATGGCAGCAACCGCGAAGTGGAAGGAGAGGGTGTGGTAGGGGTACAACCCATTTTACAACCCGGAGAGAAATATCAATATGTCAGCGGTTGCAATTTGCGTACGGAGATGGGTAAGATGTATGGAAGCTATCATATGGAAAATCTCCATTCCAAGGTAAGCTTTGAAGTAAATATCCCCATGTTCGAAATGATTGTTCCCTTTAAGATGAATTGACCAAAACGGCTATTGTCCAACGACTAACTTTCTAAGTCCAACCGGCCAACGAATTCCGGCACGATGAATAATTATGAAAAAAGAATTTCCGGTTTTCAAAACAGGCAGACTTTTTCTGCGCCAGTTTAAGAGAACAGGATCTTGAAAATATATTTCTGGGACTTTCTAATCCGGAGGTGATTCGATATTACGGGGTTCATTTTAAAACACTGGAAGAAACAAAAAAGCAGATTGAATGGTTTGCTGATTTGGAAAAAAACGAAACCGGAATCTGGTGGGCGGTGTGCTCTTTGGACAATTCAATTTTTTATGGAGCCGTTGGACTTTATTATTTGAACAGGGAGTTAAAAAAAGCTGAATTAGGATTCTGGCTGATGCCAGAATTCTGGGGGAAGGGGATTATTACAGAATCTCTTTTATTGGCAATAGATTATGGATTTAAAAAAATGCATCTGAAACGAATTGAGGCCGAAGTGGAGACTGAAAACAGGATGTCGATAAGGGTTATGAAAAAATTACAATTCGTTCATGAACGAACAAAGAAAGATTGTGAAATAAAAAATGGGAAATATATCAGTCTGGACGTTTATGTATTGGAGGCTTGAAACGCGGGGCTTGAACCCCGGCCTCAATCCCTTTGCTTCCTGCTAGCCTGATTGCTTAATCATCCGTCGCCGTGGCTTTAACGACCACTTCATTCAATTTCTTTGTTAAAGGGAATAACAACAATCCTGCGACCAGGGCTGCAACGGCACTAATTCCGAAAAAAAGTGCTTTGCTGTCGAAATGATCCCAGAAACCGGTCATCATACCGGCGATTTTTCCGCCCAGGGAAGTTGTAATAAACCATCCTCCCATCATTAAAGCGGTAAACCGTCGCGGCGCAACTTTAGAAACAAGTGACAATCCTACCGGGCTCATAAAAAGTTCGCTGATAGTGAACACACCATAACTGGCGAAGATCCAGGCGGAAGAAACTTTGTGTTCATAAATATTTGTCGACACAGCCGCAACCACCATGATCAGTGATGACAAGCCTGCGATGATGGTTCCCCATGCAAATTTTGACGGTGTTGACATTTCCTTCCCTTTTGATTTCATAAATCCAAAAAATGCAACGATTACCGGTGTGAGAACGATAATCCAAAACGGGTTGATGGACTGATAAATTTCAGTGGAAATCAATTTTAGGTTTTCGCCCTGAGCCGGCCATTCTTCTTTGGGAATATTGTGGAGGTAAGGATCCACGCCCTGTTCGGTGACTACTTTTCCCTGGGCATCCGTCTGCGCATGAAAATGATAATCCAGGACGGGCACTTCTTTTTTCTCATTCGTAATTGTATTCAGAAAGCCAAACTTGGATAGAACCTTTTGCGAGAACTGGGGTGCTTCACGTTTTGTATAGCTGTCTGCCCAAATAGTAAGCGAAGTCGCATTCTGATTATAAATATTCCAGAAAATAATGGCTACACCAAAAAGTGTGAAGAGTGTACCGATTCTTTTCCTGTCAAATCCCGAACAACGATACCATACGCTGAAATAAAATATAATAATAGGTACACAGGCAAAAATAAACGCATCATTGGAATGCGATCCAAAGAGATTGTTTTTACCCATGACAAACCAGCCCAGTATGCCTGCGGCAATCGCCGGAAGAAATACATACGACGTAATTTTTGAAAACGACATATCTTCTTTCTGAACCGGTTTTATTACATCCGCATGTTTTACATATTTCTGGCCGGCGGCGAAGATGATAATAGAAAGCAACATGCCAAATCCTGCAGCGGCGAATGCATAACCCCAGGAGTAATTGATTCGCAGGAACGCGGCTACAAAATTGCAGACAAAAGCGCCTATATTAATACCCATGTAAAAGATATTGTAGGCGACGTCTTTTTTGGGTTTTAATTCTTCCTTGTTATAAATATTGCCCAGTAAGGTGCTGATATTCGGTTTAAAAAAACCATTGCCAACGATTACGCAAGCCAGAGCGCCGTATAAAAGTCCACCACTGTTTGGGACAGACATCAGGAAATATCCCAATGCCATCAGAGATCCTCCCAAAAAAATAGACAACCGGTAACCGATATATCTGTCGGCAATCAGTCCCCCAAGAAAAGGCGTAAGATATACCAGTGCTATATAGGATCCCGTGATATCTGCAGCCATACTGACGTCCATTCCACGGCCTCCGTTTGCGACGGTGTCATGGAGGTAGAGATAGAGAATACCCACCATCAGGTAATAGCCAAAACGCTCCCACATTTCTGTAAAAAACAAAACGTATAATCCACGGGGATGACCTTTCTGGATAGGCACTGTGTTCATGAGTCTCTGGTTTCTTTAAAAAAATATAAGAATCGCCTAATGTAAGATTAATTTATGCATGAAAAAGCAGAAGAGATTTCCCCAATGATAAAATTGTTTTTATGATATGAGTATGAATCGTGAATTTCGGGCCTAATCAAAACGACCCATGCACATTTTATTACTTGGAGGTGGAGGAAGAGAACACGCTTTGGCCTGGAAGATTTCACAAAGCAAATCCTGTACGGCTTTGTTTATCGCCCCGGGCAATGCCGGTACTTCGGCATTTGGAAAGAATTTGCAGCTGGACCCTACAGATTTTGTAGCCATTGGCAAAGCCTGCCTGGATAATAAGATCAGTCTCGTGATCGTCGGACCAGAAGAACCGCTGGTAAAAGGCATTGTAGATTATTTCGCTAATGACAGATCAATCAGTCATATTCCGGTCATTGGTCCTAATACATCGGCAGCGCGATTGGAAGGCAGCAAGGCCTTTTCCAAGCAGTTTATGAAGAAACACGGTATTCCTACAGCCGCATACAAAGAATTTGATGCAGATCATTTTTCTGAGGGTTCGGAATATGTGAAGACACATAGTCTGCCCGTGGTTTTAAAAGCCGATGGTCTCGCTGCAGGCAAAGGAGTTATCATTTGCCAGAGTCATATTGAAGCCATGGCTGAATTCGAACTCATGCTTCAGCAGGATAAATTTGGCGAAGCGGGTCGCAGAATCGTCGTGGAAGAATTTCTGGATGGCATTGAACTTTCGGTTTTCGTGCTAACTGACGGAGACCATTACGTGCTTTTGCCTGAGGCGAAGGATTATAAAAAAATCGGGGAAGGGGACAAGGGGCCGAATACGGGTGGCATGGGAGCCGTGAGTCCTGTGCCGTTTGCCGATTCCGAATTCATGTTAAAAGTGAAGGAAAGGATCATTGATCCAACCATCAAAGGATTAAAATCAGATGGCATTGAATACCGGGGTTTTATTTTCATAGGTCTTATTAAAGTGGGTGAAGAACCCATGGTGATCGAATATAATTGCCGATTGGGTGATCCTGAAACGGAAGTGATTATTCCCCGCCTTAAAAACGACCTGGTGGATCTTTTTCAGGCAGTTGCCGACAAAAAGCTCAACGAAAAAACCATCGAAATAGATCCACGTGCGGCGGCAACCATGGTAGCAGTAAGTCGCGGTTATCCGGGCAGCTATGAAAAGGGGTTTGTGATTAAGGGACTTGATGAAAAATACGAGGACAGTCTTATTTTTCATTCCGGCACCCAACTCGACAATGGCCAGGTACTTACCAATGGCGGTCGCGTGCTCTGCGTTACTTCTTATGCGGGTTCGCTGCAGGATGCCATACGCAAGTCGATGGCGGTATTAACGCATATAGACTTCGACGGTATGTATTTCAGGCGGGATATCGGATATGAATTCCTTTAGGTAGTTGGCGGATGACGAATAACAAGAGACAGTTTAAAGAGGACACTACCTATTAACTGTCATCTGTAAACTTTTCAATAGCTGGTAGATTTCCCCTCAAATGGTAAAAACCGTCTTTTGAGCTTGAAAATGGAATCATATTTGGAATTTACTTCATAATAAACTGTTGATTTTAAGAAATATCCTTGTGAAAATAGCGTTCAGTGCAGGATGACGGAGTTTAATGTTCACTTTGTTAATTCCGATTATTTCCGTCAATTTTGCATGCATCGTAACAGAATATAAATCTGACCTTTTAAAATGGGATTATTCAATTTCCTGACGCAAGAGATTGCCATGGATCTGGGGACAGCTAATACCCTGATCATTCACAACGACGAGATCGTAGTTAACGAACCCAGCATAGTTGCCCTTGACCGGAATAACCCCAAAACAGTGCTGGCTGTCGGGAAACGGGCCCTGATGATGCATGAAAAGACGCATGAGAGCATCCGAACCGTCAGACCTCTAAAAGATGGGGTAATAGCCGATTTTAACGCAGCAGAGCTAATGATCCGGGAAATGATCAAAATGATCTACCCCAAAAAGCCCCTTTTCCCACCCAGTTGGCGCATGATGATCTGTATTCCCTCCAGTATTACGGAAGTGGAAAAAAGAGCCGTTCGTGATAGTGCGGAGCAGGCTGGCGCCAAAGAAGTTTACCTGATTCATGAACCCATGGCTGCTGCTTTGGGTATTGGTATTGACGTAGAGGAACCCGTAGGAAATATGATCATTGATATTGGCGGCGGAACTACAGGAATAACCGTAATTGCCCTGGCAGGTATCGTTTGTGATCAGAGTATTCGCATTGCGGGTGATGAATTTACGGCAGATATCATGGAAGCGTTGCGCCGGTACCATAGTTTACTCATCGGTGAACGAACGGCAGAACAAATAAAAATTCAAATCGGCGCCGCTTTGAAGGATCTGGATAACCCGCCGGATGATATTCCGGTGAATGGTCGCGATCTGGTAACCGGTATTCCCAAACAAATCCTGGTGAGCTACCAGGAAATAGCCGAAGCCCTGGATAAAAGCATATTCAAAATAGAAGAAGCCATTCTGAAAGCACTCGAAACAACCCCGCCTGAACTGGCCGGAGATATTTATCGCCGTGGACTATATCTTACAGGAGGAGGTGCTCTGCTCAGAGGTCTGGACAAAAGACTCAGCCAGAAAATTAAACTTCCTGTTCATATTGCCGACGATCCGTTAAAGAGTGTTGTGAGGGGAACGGGGATTTCTCTGAAGAATTACGACAGGTATCCGTTTGTGATGAGATAGAAGAGTAAAAAGTAAAAAGTAAAAAATTAAAGAGTAAAAAGTGGAGAGATCGAATGCAATCTTTTTCCTTTTTACTTTTTCCTTTTTTACTTTGTAACAGCAAACTAAAATCATAAAGCACCCGTGCGTAATGTTATTCTATTCATCCGGAAGTATGCGAATTTTCTATTCTTTTTGCTATTGCAAATAACCGCCCTCAGTTTTCTTTTTCGATATAATAAATATCATGAAGCCGCATTGATGAATGTAGCCGGTGAATTTACAGGCACTATCAATCAGCGGTACAGCAAGGTGGAATATTATTTTCGCCTGAAAAAAATAAATGAACAGCTGGCAGCAGAAAACACCCGCCTGAACCAGTTACTCAAAGAAAATTTTGAAAGACCCGATGGGAATGAAAAGATTGTGATGGATACAGTACTGGCCGATACCATCAGCCAGATAAGAAAATATACCTGGCTGGGAGCTAAAGTCGTTGGCAGCACTGTGAATACACAGCTTAATTTTATAACCATCCACCGCGGTTTATTACAGGATGTACGTCCAAATATGGGGGTGGTGAGTCCGCAGGGAATTGTGGGAACGGTGGTCAATGTAAGTGATAATTATGCCAGCGTAATGACGCTTTTACACCGGCAATACAAAGTAGTTGTAAAAATAAAGAATGGCGGAGAAAGAGGAACCATTGAATGGGACGGAGTAAGTCCGATGTTTGTGACACTGAAGGATATTCCAAAGTCTGCCAAACTGAAGGAAGGGGATTCAATAGTGACCAGTCCGACCTCTTCCCTGTTTCCGGGCAATCTGATGGTGGGCACAGTTGCCGAGATAGTGGATGATAAAAGCAGCAATTTTTATACGCTGAAAGTAAAACCGGCCACCAATTTTTTCAATATCGAATATGTGTATGTAATTGCCAATGCACAGTTAGTAGAACAAAAGCGTCTGGAGGATTCCACGCGAAAAAAATTCCAATGAGCGAACTGCTGAAAAATATAATCCGGTTTGTGCTGTTCATATTTGTTCAGGTATTCATTCTATTCAAAATGCCTCCCCTGCACAGGTTTATCACACCGTACTTGTATTATCTGTATATATTATGGTTGCCATTTAGTATGAGCCGCGCCTCATTAATGGCGGTTGCCTTTTTATTCGGCCTCAGCCTGGATTACTTCATGCATACTCCGGGACTACATGCCGCGGCATGTGTGCTGATCGCTTATCTAAGACCTTTTGTAGTGAATATGCTGATATCGCAGGAAGGAGCCGACAAGAATTATTTATCACCATCGATCACAAGTATGGGTTGGGCTCCCTATTTCACTTATGTATTTGTACTTACTGTTTTTCATCATGGATACCTTGTTTTCCTGGAGTGGATGAGTTTCGGATCTTTTTTGTATTTTATAGGAAAGGTAATAGCAACTACCGCGATCAGTATGTTGCTGATCCTGCTGACGGAGCTGTTATTCTTCAGAAAGGAGAAGTTCAGAACAAATACAGTTTAATTTAAAGCCAATATCCTGAGATGCCTGTTTTTAATCAATCGCGCAGTAATATCATACGCCTCATCTTCGGTGGGATGTTCCTGGTGATCTTTGCCCAACTGTTCAATCTGCAGGTATTTTCTGACAAGTATAAAAAAATGGCTCAGGAAAATGCCCTGTTTCCCAAAAGAGTTTATCCTTCGCGTGGTATCATATATGACCATCGCCAGCGTGCCATCCTCAACAATACCATTTTGTATGACCTGATGGTTACCCCCTCGCAGGTTAAAACCATCGATACCGTGTTTTTCTGTCAACTCCTGGAAATAGATGCAGAGGAATTCCGTTCGCGCATTCTGGATGCAAAAATAAAAAACGGCCCCTTCCGTCCTTCTATATTTGAAGATCTGCTGGCCCCGGATCTGTATGCGAAACTGGAAGAAAATATCTGGCGCTTCCCCGGATTCAATTTACAGGAGCGACCTGTTCGCGTCTATCCTTATGATGCAGCTGCCCATATCATGGGGTATGTAGGTGAAGTAGATTCCAATATTCTACGCCGTTCGAATTATTATTACCAGTTGGGTGACTATGTGGGACGAAGCGGACTCGAACAATTTTACGAAAAACAACTCATGGGTCAGCGGGGAATTGAATACTGGATCAAGGATAATAAAAACCGGCTCGTTGGTCATTATCAGGACCGCGGTCTCGATACCCCTGCAATCGCCGGAAGAAATTTGCATACCTCTCTGGACATCGAATTGCAGCAGCTGGCAGAGAAATTAATGTCATACAAGATAGGTGCCGTCGTGGCCATTGAGCCAAAAACAGGAGGTATCCTGGCGATGGCTTCGGGTCCGGATTACGATCCCAATTCGCTTACCGGACCGGATAAACAAAAAAACTATGGACAGCTCGTGCTGGATGTCAGGGCTCCCTTGCTGAACCGCGCTATCAAAGGTCTTTATCCTCCCGGTTCAACATATAAACCATTGGGAGCACTTGTAGGGCTGGACGAAGGAGTGATTACACAGGCCAGCGGTTATCCCTGCCTGGGTGTATATCTCGCCTGCAAGCATCCCGTAAAATGTCTGGAAAATTGGCCTGGTCACGCGGCGAACCTTAGACTGGCGATTGCACATTCCTGTAACTCTTTTTTCAGCAATACATTTCGCTTAACGGTCGACAACAAAAAAATCGGTAACCCGCGTGAAGGTCTTCAAACATGGAAGTCCTATATGAACAGATTTGGTCTTGGACACCGGATCGGCATCGATTTACCCAGTGAGGATGGTGGCAATATTCCAGATACTTTGGCATATGACAAGGAATATCATGGATCCTGGAATTCCTGTACCATGACGACGCTTGGTATCGGGCAGGATAAAATGCTCGTAACGCCTTTACAAATGGCTAATGCCATGTGTATCGTAGCCAACAAAGGATATTTCTACACTCCGCATTTTGTTCAAAAAGTGGAAGGACATTCAGCCGATGACAGTGTACTCGAAAAATTTGTCGTAAAACATGAAGTACTTACCCATATATCAGATGCCGATTATGAAACGGTTATCAGCGGCATGCAGGATGTAACTGAAGTGGGAACGGCCCGCATCGCCCGGATCGACGGAATTAATATGTGCGCAAAAACAGGTACAGCGGAAAACTATTTATCGCTGGAAGGGAAAAGAACCAAACTGAATAATAATTCAATGTTCGTTTGTTTTGCCCCGCGCGAAAATCCTCAGATTGCCGTGGCAGTGGTTATTCAGAACGCAGGGTTCGGCGCTATATGGGCCGGGCGTATCGGTAGCCTGCTTGTGGAAAAATATTTGCGCGACACGTTAACGGCGCCACGTGTTAAACTTGCAACAGATATAGCGAATACGAATCTGATGCCGGGATATTTTGTAAGGCTGCAGTTCATAACAGATTCTATCAGGGCGTCCCTTTGGGCGACACAAACCGGCGACAGTACCCGGTGGAAGAAATTCAAGGATCCTTTATTGCGCAGGGAACTACTGGATACCATGCACAGGGCAACAGCACATATAACCATTCCATTCGGTCCGAGACCACAAATCAAAACAATTATATCGGACACTTCAAAACGTAAACCCTTTGATTCCGCCACCTACGGTAAAACAGATACTTCTGCGAAACCTAAAAGAATAATCATTCGTAAAGCAACCGATACGGCAGCGTTGAAACCAAAAGATAAACCGGTTGTCCAGAAAGACAGCAGTACAAACCAGTCGCCATGAACGAACGCAATTCATATATTGCCAGCGGCGCTGATAAATCGCTGATCTGGCTTTGGTTTATCCTCTCAGCCATTGGTGTCATGAGTATTTTTTCCGCGACCTATCACGATGGAGATAATGTGTTACAGGGATTTCTTTCGCTAAAAACAGATTATAGCCGACAGGCTTTGTTTTTTGTGATCAGTGGAATCGCGGGAATTTTTATACTGTTAACAGATAGTAAGTTTTTTACAGCGACTGCAAATCTTTGGTATGCGTTCGGTATACTGCTCATGTTGCTGGTATTTCCATTTCACTCCAATATCAAGGGGACTTCTTCGATCATCAAACTTGGATCTGCTGTTCAGATTCAACCAGCCGATATATGTAAGATTTTTGTAAACCTGGCGCTGGCGAAATATCTGTCACGCGTGGATACTAATTTCTCCAGACCGCGTTCCCAGCTGATTGCTGTTGTTATTGCGCTTGTACCGGCCGCACTTTCCATTATGCAAAAAGAAACCGGCCTCGCATTGGTATATTTTTCTTTTTTCCTGGTAATGTTTCGGGAAGGGTTACCACCATTGGTGCTTATTATCGGATTCTCTTTTGCTGTACTCGTTGTCGCTACCTTATTATTGGATCCGAATGTACTTGCCCTGATTTTGACCGCGATTGCCGGACTCTTTATATATTTCTTCAGAAGCAAAATAAAAAGACAGCGCACACTTCTCTTTGCCATTATCAGTATATGGTTTGTTTGTGTGGGTGTTCAGCGCTTTATGGTTCCTTTTGTTTTCGATCATGTTTTCCAGCCCTACCAGGTAAAACGTATTTATGAGGCAATAGGTAAGGACTATGTGCCGAAGAATGAGGCGGCTGCAATAGAAATTGAAGAAAAATCGGTTGGCAAAAAGAAAGATAACGGGGACTATAATGTGAAACAATCCAAGATTGCGATCAGTAATGGCGGATTACTCGGAAAGGGACTTTTAAAAGGAACCCAGACCCGTTATGATTTTGTTCCTGAGCAGCGAACAGATTTTATTTTCTGTACTATCGGTGAGGGATTCGGATTTCTCGGCAGTGTGGTATTCCTCAGTATTTATATTATACTGCTTTTGCGGATCGTAACCATCGCCGAGCGGCAGCGATCGGTATTCAGTCGAGCCTATGCTTATGGAGTAGCGTCCGTGTTCTTCTTCCATATTTCCATCAACGTTTGTATGACCATCGGCCTGGCTCCGGTGATTGGAATTCCACTGCCTTTTGTTAGTTACGGAGGTACTTCATTGCTCACATTCAGTGTCATGTTATTTATTCTCGCACGCCTGGATGCAGACCGGCAGATGGTTTTAAGGTAGTATAAGAGTATAGGAGTATAAGAGTATAAGAGTACTTGTTCCACTCTTATACTCTTATACTCTTATACTCCTACACTATATTTGTGCAATGCGGATCATCCCATTATCAGAAGGCGCATTCACAATAGATAAAACCAAAGATTTTCTTCCTTTCGATCCGATAAAGGACGATTTACAAAAACGGGCAACAGGTAGTCTGCTGGTTGAGATTCAACCTTTCCTTATAATAACGGAAAAGGATGTTCTCCTGCTGGATACTGGTCTGGGATTTAAACAGGACAGTTCATTGCAAATCCATGAACTCATCCGTAAGGCTGGTGTGAACCCGGATTCTGTTACAAAGGTTTTATTAAGTCATCTGCACAAAGACCACGTGAGCGGCGCGGGTCAAAAACTTGCTGATGGCACGCGGGTGGCATCTTTTCCGCAGGCAATCTATTATGTTCAGCAGCGCGAACTGGAGTATGCGATTGAAAAAGGATTTCCCAGTTATGAACCTGACTCTTTTGCATTTCTTGAAAATCTTTCTAATCTTGTTAAGCTCGAAGGCAGCGGTCTGATCGACGGTTATATCCGGTACGAACTGACCGGCGGTCATTGCCCCTTCCATCAGGTATTTCATGTTGAGGCTGACGGAGAGCATGCCTTTTTTGGTGGTGATGTAGCGCCCCAGATGAACCAGATGAAGAATCGTTTTGTCGCCAAGTATGATTATGATGGGAAGAAATGTATGGATCTGCGTCATAAATGGTGGGCACAGGGTCAAAAAGAGGGTTGGACCTTTCTTTTCTATCATGATATTAAAAATCCAATCTGGACGCGCTAAAATGCCTTATAATAAAGTACGTATTATGTGTAGATAATTCCCAAATTGGGAATATCACCCTCCTTAAAACACAAACTGCGCTTTATCTCTCTTGTTTAATAAGTGCTAAACCGAATCCCTGATCTGTTCTAACGAACGATCGCCTTTAATACTTTAAGATCCCCATCTACTGGTTCCGTGACTTTTAACTGCAGGATATCGGCAATCAGCGGATATATGTTGACATTTTCAAATCCCCGGATTTTCCATTTCTCTTTAAAGGCAGGTCCCCATGCATAAAATGTAGCATGCATCACTGGAAGTGAAGGGTCAAAGCCATGCGTGGCAGGATCCAGGTGCCGGCCTGACAGATTAAACACTTTCGGTGGGTGGCTAACCAGTATAATATCTCCGATCCGATTGAAACGGTCATCCTTTTTACTATAATGCCATCGCGCCGGCATATGAGTCGCCAGATAAACTTCATAATCCTTCGCCGCGGATTTCAAAACATTATAGGCTGGTAATATATCTGCCGGGTCCTTCGCATACATATGTACAATAGCCTGAGAATTCATAATAATAAACCGACTGGTGTCAATTGTTTTTGGCAGAGTCAGTGTATGCAGTGTGTCTATATCAACCATGCCATGATCTGAAAGAAAAATATAACTCACCGGAAGGTTCAATGAATCGATGGTGCTGACTAAATGGGCTATGGAACGATCTACATAATGCACGGCATCTTCCACCTGTTTCGAATCTACGCCGTGCAAATGTTCTTCATGGTCCACGTCAGGAATATAAAAAGTGATCAGATGAGGTCTTATTTCCTCGGGCAATGAGAGCCAGTTGAACACATCACGGATACGATCGTTCATCGGTATCAGGTTGTTGAATTTATAATAATAGGTCGGCCTCACGCCACGGATCGCTGCTTCCGCTCCTACCCAATAAAAACTCGCAGAAAGCATACCCTGGTTTTCTGCAAGTACCCATAAAGGTGTTCCACCATACCAGGAACTGTCTTCCACCCCTTTCTTATTGCTCATCCGGTAAACCAGATCCTTCGCCGGATCATAAAAGTTATTATCCACGATTCCATTATGTGATGGATAATCACCGGTTGCAATGCTATAATGGTTTGGAAAAGTAAGGGAAGGGAATACTGGCTGCATATAATCTGCCCATACTCCGGAGGAGCGCAGGCGGATCAGATTTTCAGCCCGGTATTTATCCGCCAGGTCATAACGGAAACCATCGGCCGAAATCAGGATGATATATGGTTTCTTCAGCTGATCATGACGGTTGGCTCTGCCCAGTATCACATGCTGGATAGTATCCGGCAGAACCCGTCTGGCACTGTCCTGTGCATGTAAGATTCCGGTTAAAAGAAGAAATGCTGCGTGCAATAATTTTCTCATGCAGGATTTTAGATTGAATAGTTAGTCCGCAATATAACCTGCTTCATCAAACGCTGAGAATAGAAACAGAGAATTAACCATCAGTTAAGCTGGAGGCCTCAATCATCCCGCCTCCTGTATCCAGCTAAGGAGTATCTTGGAGTCGACGCTGGTTCTTCAATTGTCTTCGTTCCATTTCTTTCTGAACGAACGCACCGAATTCTTTTTCGGATTTAAAAAAGATATCTATTTTCTGGGGAGAGATGGCCTGACCGAAGAGTACACTGTATTTCTTTCGAATGTTGAGCAGGGATTCGTCCAGTTCGATCTCACTCTTGCTATTACGAATGGCATCCTGCCGCGCCCTCTTCAGCTCTTCTGCATATTGATTGTAGATCGGCCAGAATTTTTGAGCTTCTTCCGGACTCAGATCAAGTCTCTTTGTTATATATGCAATCTTAAGTGCCTCGAGCCGGTTCCCGTTTTGTGCCACACCTATCAAAAAAGAAAAAGCAAAACTGACTAAAAGTAAAAATCTCTTCATTAGGGATCAATTTACGGATGGTTTTTGTTCCGGCAATAAAAGAGAATATTGTTCAAGCTCCACATCCGGTACGCTTCCTAACAGATCATGAATATCGTTGTCACTCAGATTTACCGTTGAAGTTTGCAAATCCGATGGATTATCCGGCGTCCAGTGAACATCATCTTTATCCAAAAAATTAACCATGTCCTGATCACTCACTGTTGTTAACCCATTGATCGGATCCAGGATCTGATGATGCGTTAAATTAAATGTCGTAATGCCAATCATACCCACAATGCAGGCAGCCGCTGCATAACGAACAATCCTCATCGGGATGGAAATCTTTTTCGTTTTATTGGACGGGGTTACTGCAGTTAATTTTGGCGGAACATTTCCTGAAATCTGAACATTCTTATTCAGGCTTTCGAAATATCCGACCGGAACCTGGTATGGATTCTTGTTTTTTAGTTCGGCCAGCAGAGGGGAAATCTCCGCGATCTCCTCCGGGGAAGAAACGCTTTTTATTTCTCCGAAACCCTCGGCTTCAAATCGTATCCGAGATATCAGTATATCCGCAAAATCCTCAAAGTACCCGGCGGGAATAGCATAAGGAGCTTTCAAAACACCAACCTTTCCTAAAAAAGGGGCGATTTCCAATAATTCTGTTAATATTTTATTTGGGCTTTCCATCGCGTCAATAAGACCCTGACCGGTGATTAAAGTTTAATGATTCAATATAAAATCTTCAATTTTTTTAGCTGCATGATGATAGGATGCCTTCAGGGCCCCGGCCGATGTGTCCAATACCCGGCTCATTTCCTCATATGGCATATCATCATAATACCGCAAACTAAATACAACTCTTTGTTTTTCAGGTAGTTGTTGAATTGCCAATTGTAATTTCCACTCCAGCTTATTTGCGTCAAAATCCTTATCCGCCCGGATTTTGTTACTCAGACCCGATTCCACATCACTCAGGGAAGTAGTTGCCTTTTTTTTCTGCTGCTCGATGAACGTCAGGCATTCATTGGTGGCGATCCGGTAGAGCCAGGTATAAAGCTGAGCATCCTCCCGGAAGCCGGAAAGAGCATTCCAGACCCGGATAAATACATTCTGCATTACGTCATTGGAATCCTCATGGTCCACCAGCATGCGGCGAATATGCCAATAAAGCCTTTCCTGGTATTTTTTTACAATCTCAGTAAAAGCTTTTTCCTTGGTAGCCGGTTCTCGAAATAAAGCCAGTAGTTCCGTATCCGTTCTCTGTTCCGCCATTCGGGATCTGGATTTTAAATCTAAACTGGATTATGAATTATTTATTTTTCCGGGCTATCACTTTCTCAGCGGCGGTCACAATATGTGCGGCATCCAGTCCATATTTCGCCAGTAGTTGTGTAGGTGTTCCGCTTTCCCCGAATGTATCGTTTGTTCCCACATATTCAATGGGGATCGGATTGCCTTTTGAAGCAGTTTGCGCAATACTGTCCCCGAGTCCCCCGATAATATTATGTTCTTCTGCGGTCACGGCACAACCTGTTTTACGAATGGATTTCAGGACAGCTTCCGCGTCCAGGGGTTTTATGGTATGAATATTTATTATTTCCGCACGATATCCCTTTTTCTTTCAGAATCTTCTCTGCTTCCAAAGCAATCCATACAAGGTGTCCACAGGCGAAAATAGATACATCTTTTCCTTCTGTAAAGACTTGGGCTTTTCCGATTTTGAATTCCATTTCTGAAGTAAAAATCGGCCAGACCGGTCGGCCGAAACGGAGGTAAACAGGTCCCGCGAAGTCTGCAATAGCAAGCGTTGCTGCCTTTGTCTGTGCGTAATCGCAAGGTACAATTACGGTCATCCCCGGGAGCATCTTCATCATACCAATGTCTTCGAGGATCTGGTGTGTGGCACCATCTTCACCCAGCGTCAGACCTGCATGAGATGCACAGATTTTTACATTTTTCCCGGAATAGGCAACGGATTGCCGGATCTGGTCATACACACGGCCCGTTGAAAAATTTGCAAAAGTAGTGGTGAAAGGAATTTTGCCGCCGATGGTCATTCCGGATGCCACCCCGATCATATTGGCTTCAGCTATTCCACACTGGAAAAAGCGTTCGGGAAATTCTTTGATGAACTGATTCAGTTTAAGGGAACCGGCAAGGTCTGCAGTGAGCGCTACGATATTCGGATTTTTTCGGGCTACTTCCACGATACCATCCCCGAATCCGCTACGGGTATCTTTCTGTCCTGTTACAGTGATCATATTTTGTTGGTTGAATACGTTCAGAATCAATTCAATTCTGAGAATTTACTATTATAAAAAGACTCGTCCATTTTAATTTTCTGTTCCCATCTCCAGGCGGTTGACAGCATATCTTCCAAAGAATATTTTGGAACCCAGCCCAGTACATTTCTTGCGAGATCGTTGTTTGCATAAATGGCAACCACATCGCCCGGCCGGCGTGGGCCAATTATATAGTTGAGGGGGAAGCCACTGATTTTTTCAAATGCGTGAATGGCTTCCAGCACTGTGGTGCCATTACCGCTTCCAAGATTATAAACCTCACAATGGCTATTGATTTTTCCTTTTAACATATACGTCAGGGCGAGTGTATGTGCGTGTGCGATATCGGATACATGAATATAATCGCGAATGCAGGAGCCATCGCGTGTCGGATAATCATCGCCGTAGACCTGCATCTGCGGAAGTTTCCCAATAGCAGTTTGGGTAATGGCCGGAACCAGGTTGGACGGCCGGCCAACCGGCAGTTCTCCGATCAACCCGGATGGATGGGCACCCACGGGATTAAAATAGCGGAGAAGGATACATTTTGAGTCGGAAGATTTTGAGAATTCATTGATGATCTGTTCTCCCATTTGTTTGGTATACCCATAGGGAGATTCTGCGGGTCTCGGAGGCGTTGTTTCTGTTACCGGAATTTCTGTTGTATTACCATACACCGTGCAGGAAGAAGAAAAAACGAAATTGGCAATATTGAATTCCTGAACGCATTTCAACAGGTTGATCAGCGACATCAGGTTATTTTCAAAATACATCAGCGGATTTTCAACCGACTCGCCAACAGATTTAAAAGCGGCGAAATGCACGATACCGGCAATATCAGGGTTCTCATGAAAGATGGCAAAGCTGTCATCCAGGTTACAGAGATCCACTTTATAGTTTTTGATCTTTTTCCCCGTAATCTTTTGAACGCCTTCCAGAATACGCGGGTTGGATCTTGAATTATTGTCCACACAGATCACGTCGAAACCATTTTCAATAAGATCTACGATGGTATGAGATCCGATATAACCACAGCCTCCTGTTACAAGAATTTTTTTCATAATTATTCCCTCATTATGGATGGTTGATGATATCCAGCAGGTATTGTCCGTAACCGCTTTTAAGCAGGGGCTGGGCTATGGCTCTCACCTGATCTTTTGTTATGAATTTTTTCCTGTATGCAATTTCTTCAATACAGGCGATCTTAATTCCCTGTCTCTGTTCTATTACGTGAACAAACTGTGTTGCCTGCATCAGGGAGTCAAAAGTTCCCGTATCCAGCCAGGCAGTTCCCCGGTCCATAATCGATACTTTCAATTTACCTCTTTTCAGATATTCCTTATTTACATCCGTAATTTCGTACTCTCCCCGCGGGCTGGGTTTCAGATTTTTTGCGATGGATACAACTTCATTATTATAAAAGTATAATCCGGGTACCGCGTAATTACTTTTTGGTTTTTCTGGTTTTTCTTCTATTGAAACAGCGTTATTATCATTGTCAAATTCAACTACACCATATCTTTCCGGATCGCTTACATGGTAAGCATATACAATACCTCCTTCCGGATTGGTATTGGCAGCCAGCTGGTCGCCGAGACCTGTTCCATAAAAAATATTATCGCCCAGTACAAGGGCCACATTGTCGTTTCCAATAAAATCAGCACCAATTACAAAAGCCTGGGCAAGGCCATTGGGCACTGCCTGTTCTGCATAACTTATTTTCAGGCCGTATTGTAAACCATCCCCGAACAATTTTTTAAACAGAGGCAGGTCGTGCGGTGTTGAAATGATCAGGATTTCCCGTATGCCGGCCATCATCAGGGTTGACAACGGATAGTATATCATCGGTTTGTCATAAACAGGCATGATTTGCTTGCTGATGGCAAATGTTATCGGATGAAGTCTTGTGCCAGAACCTCCTGCCAGAATGATACCTTTCATGCGCCGGTTTTTAACGGGCGCAAAGTAGCCATTTAAGACCAAAGGCTAAAGTCCAAAGCCTAAAACTTTTATAAGGTTTAGGTCTGACTAATGTCTGAAAATCATTAAAACGCCATAAACAATTGCAGAGAAAATAGCACTGACGGGAATGGTGAGGATCCAGGCCCATAGCAGATTGATCGTAATTCCCCATCTTACAGCCGAGAGTCTTTTTGTGGCGCCTACTCCCATGATGGAACCAGCAATGGTATGAGTGGTACTAACGGGTATGCCCAGTTTCTCACTTATAAATAATGTTATAGCGCCGGCTGTTTCTGCGCTGACACCTTCCAGCGGGGTAACTTTTGTAATACGTGTACCCATCGTCTTGACGATTTTCCATCCACCACTCAGGGTACCCAATGCTATACAGGTGAAACTGGCAAGCGGAACCCAGGTATTATGATCTACAAACTGTTTGAACGTCAGGTTATGTCCCGCCTGATGTTGATAGTAAATAAATGCTGCACCTATAATACCCATTACTTTCTGTGCGTCATTTCCGCCATGGCCCAGACTGAAAAGTGCTGAAGAAACCAGCTGCAATTTGCGAAACCATTTATCCGCTTTGTATGGATTGGCATGACGACAAATATTGATGATGGAAATCGTAATGATATATCCAATAACCATCCCTATGATCGGGGCCAGGAATATGAAAAAAAAAGTGGGAATCACTTTTGAATAGTTGATCACGGAATGACCGTGTTTACTGAGTGCCCCGGCATGCGCAATGGCTGCCCCCATAAAACCGCCGATCAGGGTATGGGAAGAACTTGACGGAATACCAAACCACCAGGTAAGCAGATTCCAGGCTATGGCGCCAATCAGTCCTGAAAAAATTACTTCCAGCGTAATAAAATCCTTGTTGACTGAATTGGCAATTGTATTTCCAATTTTGAATTCTCCAATCAGGTATTTAGAAATGAAAAATGCCGCAAAGTTGAATAAAGCAGCCCATAGAACAGCCTGGAAAGGAGTCAGCACTTTGGTGGAAACAATCGTGGCGATTGAATTTGCTGCGTCGTGGAACCCATTGATATAGTCGAAAATCAGAGCTAGTATGATGATGATTACCAGGAAAGTCATTAAGGATGGGAGATTTGGGGTTAGACGTTACGCGTTGAGCGTTACGCGTATTTAATAATGATGGTTTCAATAACATTAGCGGCGTCTTCACATTTGTCTGTTACTGTTTCCATCACCTGGTAGATTTCTCTTTTTTTAATGACTTCCTTTGCGTCGGGCTCAGTCTCAAATAAGCGATCAATGCTCATATCAAACACATCGTCAGCCTGATTTTCAATGCTGTTAATTTTCACCAGTGCATCCGTGATTTTTCTCATATCCCGCATATTCCTGAGTTCACTAACAGCAAGCCCGATTTGAATGGTCCCTTCCACGATGAGATCGGCCAGTTTCTGAATCCCGGTATCATTCGGATTTACTTTATAGAAATTAATTTTTTTTGCGGTTGAATAGATATAATCGCAGATATCATCCAGCGCGCTGGCGAGGTAATGAATGTCTTCGCGATCAAAAGGGGTAATAAAATTCCGTCCGAGTTCAGTAAACACTTTATGGGTAAGGTCGTCGTTTACATGTTCTTGTTCCTCTACCTGAGAAACCAGGGCTGCCCTTTTATCAATATCCGGTTCACTGACAACTGTTTTTAACAGGCGTCCCATCTTTGTCACCCCTGCAGCAACCTCTTCAAAGAGGGAATAGAAGATCCTGTCTTTCGGCATAAAGATCTTCATGATATTATTCAACGCCATTTTAAAAATTTGGGTAAAAATAGGGCTATTACTGCCTGATTAAGATCAATTCTGTATGGTAATAATTTCTTAACATAAGCTGAACGCCTAACACTCAACGCCTAACGCCGGAATTCGCTATCAAAATCTAAGCTGGCTGGCTTGAACATAATTTGTTAACCTGTTATTTGTAGAATAATAAATGAGTATTAATTAACAGGGCGTTGATCGTTAGATGTTAGGTGTTAAGCGTGAGAAATGCACCATAATATCGTCGGTTACGACATTCAGGACTTGTCTGGATTCCGGTTGGTTTGAGGCGGGGAAATCATTCGCATCATATTGAAAAAGGCGCCAGCTTTTATTCTCATATTCCAGAGCGGTCATATGTTCCACCCAATCACCCGAATTCATATAGACTACTTTTCCCGCTGCATTTTCAATGGTCCGTATCACCGGCTGATGGATATGGCCGCAGATCACATAATCATATTTTTTATTGATGGCCAGTTCGGAGGCGATCTGTTCCAGATCATTCACTTTAGCGACGGCTTTGTTAACGCCTGCCATAATCTTTTTCGAAATGGACACCTTCTCTCTTCCGATCCAACCCAGCAATCCATTCACCATCCGGTTAAATAAGATGAGCATTCCATATCCGTTGCTGCCCAACTTTGCCATGAAACGGGCGCTACCCTTGGTAGTGTTATCAAAAACATCCCCGTGAAAAATCCAGGTCATCTGCTGGTCAATTTCCAATACCAGTTTATCTGTTAGTGTGAAATGACCCATATTCAGATCTGTATATTTCCGCAGCATCTCATCATGATTACCGGTGATGTAAACGACACGCGTACCATTGGTAATAAACTGCATGAATTCGCGGACTACCTGCATATGAAACGAAGGGAAATAACTTTTGCTGAACTGCCAGCCATCAATTATGTCGCCATTTAAAATCAGCATTCCGGGTTGAATACTGCGCAGGTAATTGAGAAGTTCCTTTGCCCTGCAACCATATGTTCCAAGATGAACATCCGATAAAACCACTACGTCTAAACTGCGTCTTTCCATTATGGAGGTTTTTCAAAAGTCGGAAATCCGTATTACTTAATCATTACGCAATAGTTATTTAAAGTTTAACTCCTTGCTGTCTTCTGTCAGACAATCCAGGCAGACCTAATTTTGCTAACTTTAAACAGAAGAAAAAAATGGATACACGCAGAGAGTTTATAAAAAAAGCTACGCTCTTATCCGGAATGGCCGGAATGAATACATTGATTCCCGCCTCTATTCAAAGAGCTCTTGCCATTGATCCCAAAGCGGGAACTACCTGGCAGGATGCCGAGCACATTGTGATACTGATGCAGGAGAACCGTTCTTTTGACCATTGTTTTGGTCAGTTGCGCGGTGTTCGTGGATTCAACGATCCGCGCGCGATCGATCTTCCCAATGGAAACCCTGTTTGGCTTCAATCAAACCAGGCTGGCGAAACGTATGCACCATTTCATCTGAATATAAAAGATACCAGGGCAACCTGGATGAGTTCATTACCGCATTCCTGGGAGAATCAGGTGAATGCACGCAATGACGGAAGATTTGACCAGTGGCTAAATGTCAAGAGAAATAGTATTAAGGAGTATTCAGATATGCCTCTGACGCTTGGTCACTATAACCGGCAGGATATACCATTCTATTATGAACTGGCGGACGGATTTACAGTTTGCGACCAGCATTTTTGTTCGGCACTAACCGGCACCAATCCAAACAGATTATTTTTCTGGTCCGGTACCATACGTGCTGAACAAAATCAACATTCAATGGCTCATGTATGGAACGAGGATATGGATTATGCGACATTACATTGGAAGACTTTTCCTGAAGTACTGGAGGAAAATAATATTTCCTGGAAATTCTATCAGAATGAATTGAGCATTGATGTCGGTTTTAAAGATGAGCAGGATCCCTGGTTGTCAAATTTTCAGGATAATCCGTTGGAATTTTTTTCGCAGTATAATATCCGGCTCCATGACAAACATCTGGCTCAGGTTCGCAACCTGGCAGATACACTTCCGCGTGAACTCACAGAATTAAAACAGGAATGGGGAAAACTTCCAGCGGATGATCCTGCAAGAAAAAATCTTCAGAAAACAATAGATGAAAAGACAAATCAGCTGGATGTCGCGATGCAGGAATTGAAATCCGGTAATCAGGACAAATTTGACAGTCTTTCAGAGAAGGAAAAAAGTTTGCATCGTAAGGCATTTGTTACAAATACCAATGATCCGGATTATCATTCACTGGAAGAAATCGTTTATGAGGATAATGGCGTAAAGCGTAATTTGAAAATACCAAAGGGGGATCTGCTGCACCAGTTTCGACAGGATGTGAATTCAGGGAATCTGCCTGCAATATCCTGGCTGGCCGCACCGGAGAACCTATCGGATCATCCGTCTTCTGCCTGGTATGGAGCCTGGTATGTATCGGAGGTCATGGATATATTGACAAAAAATCCGGAAGTCTGGAAAAAGACAATTTTCATACTTACATACGACGAAAATGATGGATACTTTGATCATCAGCCTCCCTTCGTGGCGCCTGATTCAGGTAATCCGGAAACCGGTAAGGCTTCAGAAGGACTTGACACCAGTGTGGAAATAGTAACGATGGCTGAAGCAAAACAAAGAAAAGGACATACTGCTTTTTTTCAGCGTGAAAGTCCGATTGGCCTTGGTTTCCGGGTTCCGCTGATTGTTGCATCACCCTGGAGTCGTGGAGGATATGTGAATTCCCAAGTCTTTGACCTTACTTCTACAGTTCAATTCCTGGAGAAATTTCTAAGTCTTAAAACAGGCAAATCGATAAAGGACTCCAACATCAGTGAATGGCGTCGCACTGTATGTGGAGATCTTACTTCGGTTTTCAGGAACTCCGTAAACAATGAAACGGTTAGTCTGAAATTTCTCCAGAAGGATCCTTTTATGGAATCCGTATATAACGCCAAATTCAAAAAACTCCCGGATGATTTTAAATCATTGAATTCAGAAGAAATCCGTTTGTTTCGAAGTAATCCATATGATTCACCTTATATGCCCCAACAGGAAAAAGGCATCAGGCCTTCGAATGGACTTTTCTATCAATTACATGCTGAAGGAAAACTGAATACGGAAAAAAAATCATTTGATATTCGTTTTGAATCCGGCAGTTTGGTATTCGGCGAAAAAACGCTGGGATCCGCTTTCAATGTGTATGCTCCGGGTAAGTATCGCCAGAATGTAAATGGATCGGCTGTATTCAGGGATCTTCGAACATGGGCTTTTGCTGTCAGATCGGCTGACCATGTTGAATATTCCTGGCCCCTGGAGTCTTTTGAAAATAATATTTATTATTTAAGAATCTACGGCCCCAATGGTTTTTTCCGTGAGTACAAAGGTTCCGCGCTTGATCCTTCGATGGATGTCCGATGCAATTATCAGGTCGACGGGAAAGATCAGATGAAACTGACGGGCAATATCAGTCTGACTCTTAGCAACAGTGGCCGGGATCGCTTGACAGTCTTGATTACAGATAATGCGTATAAAGCCGGCTCAATAAAAAAAACGCTGAATCCTTCAACAGATCAATCCGGAAATATCAATATACCGATCGATCTGTCAAAACAATTTGGATGGTACGATTTTACAGTAACAGTTGAAGGAAGCAAAATATTCTCGAGAAGATATGCCGGCCGGGTGGAGACAGGTGAATCAGGATTCAGCGATCCGTTTATGGGAAGAACCATTTAAGTGTGGAAGTATGGAAGAATGGAAGTATGGAAGTGTCGAAGACAATGAACTGCATTACTTTTTGTCACGCAACCGTCAACCGTCAACTACCCTAGTCCTTCCTCGATTCCAAAGTAAACCCAATCGATGTGCCCACATCCGGTGTGCTGCGCACATGAATGGCCTGATCGTGCGCCTCAATAATATGTTTGCAAATGGCAAGGCCAAGACCTGTTCCGCCTTTGTCGCGGCTTCTTGCTGAGTCGGTGCGATAAAATCTCTCGAAAATACGCTGGAGATGTTCTTCTTCAATGCCGATCCCGTCGTCGGTTATTTCCACCAGCACATGTCTGCCATCGGTTTTATATATGCTGGCTGTAATGCTGCCGTTTTGTTTTCCGTATTTTGAAGCATTTTCAACCAGGTTCAGCAATACCATGCGTATTTTTTCTTTGTCGGCAAAAACCAGGGTCGGGTATTCGCAACCTTTTTTTATGCCCGTGCGCATATTTTTATCATGCATGTTGATGGAAAGGGATTCAAAAACTTCACGGATCAGATCCTGAATTACAAAATTCTGTTTAAGCAATAATTGTTCTCCTCTTTCCAGTTTCGAAATTTCATCCAGATCGTTTACCAGGTTGACCAGTCTTTCTACATTCCGCTCTGTATTTTCCAGAAATCGTTTTCGCACTTTCAGATCGTCCATGGCACCGTTCAACAGGGTATCGATATAACCCTGAATCGCGAAAATGGGTGTTTTGAACTCATGCGAAAGATTCTGTAAAAACTCTTTCCGGAAGGCTTCGTTTTTGCGCAGCAATTCGATTTCTTCGGTTTGTTTATTGCCCCATCTCTCCACATCTTCGTGTACTTCATCAATACTTTTCTTGGGAAGTATATATTTAAAATAAACTTCTTCTTTCCGCGTGGCCTTTGTCTGGTGTATGAATTTATAAATCAGTTTGATTTTCCGGTAAATAAATTTCTCAAGGATAAACTGAATCAGAAGATACGAGCCGGTGAACACCAGCAGCAGAGAACCCAAGCCATATTTCCAGTTGGAACTGAGAAAAAGGACGCCAATGGCAACCGAACCTGAAATGACAAGAGCCGTGAATGCGGATAATTGCTTGGGCGTAAGATTCTGCGTGTTGAGCATTTAGTTCACAAACTTATAACCCACCCCTTTTACGGTCGTAATGCAGTCTAATCCGAGTTTCTGACGGATCTTGCGGATATGCACATCAATGGTGCGGTCTCCAACAATAACATCATTACCCCATACCTGGTTCAGGATTTCATTACGCAAAAATACTCTTCCCGGTCGGGAAGCCAGGAGATAAAGCAGCTCGAATTCTTTTTTTGCCAGGGTAACCTGTCGCTCATCCACCAACACTTCGAATTTTGTAGGGTCGATGCTCAGATTTCCCCTTTTCAGGGTTTTTTCAGCAGATTCTTTGTTTGAACGACGCAGGAGCGCACCAACACGGCTGACAATTACTTTCGGACTGACAGGCTTATTTACGTAATCGTCTGCCCCGCTTTCAAGACCTTTGATATGGAAACCTTCATCGTTTAACGCCGTCAGCATAAGAATGAGGGTGTCGTGGAAAATGGGCTGTGTTCGCAGGATTTCGCATACTTCGACACCGCTTTTCTTCGGCATCATGATGTCCAGGATGATCAGGTCAGGATGGGTGGATTTCGCCTTGGAAAGGGCATCATCCCCGTCTTTGGCGGTGGTAACCTCATATCCTTCCCGAACAAGGTTATATTGGAGAACTTCAAGGATGTCCGGCTCATCATCAGCGATCAGGATTTTCTTGCCTTTGGCATCCATTAACAAAAAATTTACGCAAACCTAATCGAAATATGGCGTTAGCGCAGATAAAAGGGGGGAGTTTACAATTTTTTAATACAGGAATTCCGGGAAGCCTAAGGCTTAAACCGCAAAACGCAGGGACAAAATACAAGTTTTCTCAACTTTCCCCAAGCTCTCCAACATAAACCCCGGGGCAGAACCGTTAACTGACAACTGTCAATCATCACCTGTCAACCATCCTTGAACATCCCGGAATTGGCTGTATTTTTGTCTTACCGGGTTGGACCGCCTTAATATGAAAAAAATTGTCCGTTTTCTCCTAATTCCGTTAACCCTTCTACTGGTTAGACCCGTTTTTGCCCAAACGGCCAGTCCGTCTTTTAAGGTTCAACAGGACCGGAAATTATGGCACGACAATATAGATAAAGAACAGAAAAGGCTATTGGCCCTCGATGGCAAGGCTGATGAGGTGATCCAGGCTTCCAAAGATGATAATGTTAATCTCCAGATAGCGGACGTAATGATCCGCCAGGTGGACCTTCTCCAGGAAAAAATAGAAATGGACTCCAGCCTGAGCGCGCAAATGAAGATTAAAAACCTGCGTTCACTGGAAGCCATGATCAAGGGTTATAACAATAATTTCAGGAAAAAAGATTTTCCTCCTTCCATGGCACCATCGCTTTTTGATGCTTTTGTGAAAGCGATGCAATACGACCGGATAAATACGAGTATTGAAACGGTGATTGCGGAAAACAGTTATGGAACGGGAAAGATATTGATAGACTGTTTTTTATTACCCGTTCCGAATTCCGGTGTAAAAAATTCCCGCGAGATCCTGATACGCAAATACTGCGAACTGCATCCGGATGAAATTTTCACTATCCTAAGTGCCAATCCCACGCTTACATATGCTGACTCCCTTGTAATTATCGGGGGAAAAAAGAATATCCGCAAACTCTACGACTATGCATCAGGAACCTCAGCTCTTTCCTACAGGATCCGGAACAGCCACGATTCCGTGATCATGATGGTCGGCAAAATTGCATCCAGCAAAAGTGGACAGTTATACCTTCCATTTCTCGATAATCTGATTAACCATCGGATTACGATTGCTGATATAGACAGAGTAAAAGATAATAATGTCCTTTATTACAAATTGCTGGTACAAACCCGTATGGACTATGCGGCAAGAATGCTTCCGCCATTGCAGGATACGGCCCTGGAAATGGACGCCCTTACCGTCATGTTGCAAAATAAGGGTAAGGATGTTTTTGTTCGTGAAATCAATGCCCTGCATGATAAACCGGCATCCGTCCGGTTTAAAATACTGGATCCCCTGACCCCGGCAGAACTCTATTATCTCGTCGTACTCAGTGAGGACGAAATTTATACTTCCAGTTACCTGGGCGTTTATGATCGGATTTTTCAAAAAATGTCTGCTCCGCGTGGAGATAGCCTGATTATAGAAATGCATGGTGATTATTTCAGAAAGTTCATTAAAATGGCCGCGGCTTATAATAAACTGGATAATTTCCTGAGCACTATGGACAGGGATAATGCTGCTACGATTATGAAAGCATTTATCATCGGGTTGGAAAGGGCAAATGAAGAAGATGCCGTGGATGTAGCCGATTCCTATAGCAGCATTTTCGATAAAAATCCACAGCTGGCTTTATTTGTTTTAAATGAAGTGAAATGGAATTACAAAAGAAACCTGCTTAACAGCGATAAACGTGGTACGGTAATCTATCATTTGCTGGAGGCACTTTTTGAATCGGCCGATACCACCCAGTCACAGGCCCTGGAACTTTCTGCAAAACTGGGTATCCCGCCCGTCTATACAGTGAGTTATGATTCCCTGAAAGATGATAGTGGTCGGGTTATACAACAGGTTTTCTTTTACGGGGATGAAGACAAGGACGGACAGAATTCTTACCAGGATTTCCTTCGGCTATTTTTAAACAGAGCGGATTGGAAAGTCACGCTGAATCCAACAAAGGAATGGATTATGATCCAGTCCCTGAAGGGAAAACCGGTATGGATCTTTGCCAATCGTCCACTATATGGTGAGGATGATCCGGACGATAAAGCGCAACATCACTTGGACGATTATTTGTACGATAATAAATTACAACCGTCCATTTATATACATCGTGGACATAGCTATCATGTGCGCTATACATTGAAACAACTTCAGCCATCTGCGAAAATTGTGATCCTGGGTTCCTGTGGCGGTTATAATAATCTGAGTGAAGTCTTAAGTATTAGTCCGGATGCCCATATCATTTCCTCCAAACAGGTTGGCACCAAAACGGTGAATGAACCAATTTTGCAGGCGATCAACGCGGATCTTCTGGAGGGAAATAATATCGACTGGTTACCCATCTGGAAAGGATTGACAGAAAGATTTAAAAAAGATCCCGTTGCCCGCGAACGATTTGATGATTATATCCCCCCATATAAAAATCTTGGCGTTATTTTTATAAAAGCTTATCGCAACGCCATGGGAGAAGAAGAGTAAAGACAACTTACCTTTGACCTGTAGTTTTATTTATTGCTTTTTCTCGTTTAATATTTACTTTTTCTTCGATGCCCTCATCCATTTCAAGGAAAAAAATTTTTGATTTTAGCCAGCTGCGTAGGGTATTGCAATATACCAGGCCCTATAAAAAATGGTTTTACGGATCGATTACTTTATCTATTCTGCTGGCAGTGATCTCACCGCTTCGGCCCTTTCTGATTCAATATACGGTGAACACATATATACATGGCGGGCTTACCTCCGATCTGACGGTAAGGGAACGGATGATTCAACTTCTCACTTATGTTACCATTCTGCAAATCGGAATCTTATTGATTGAGACACTGCTGAGGTTTTATTTTTCATTTATTACTGCCTGGTTGGGTCAGACTGTTGTAAAGGATCTGCGGATCGCTGTTTACAAAAGGGTGCTTAAATTGAATCTTTCGCAATATGATAAAACGCCGATCGGAACCCTGACTACCCGTACGATCAATGATATTGAAGCCATCAATGATATATTTTCAGAAGGATTGATACCGATCGTTTCCGACCTCTTATCCATCATTTCCATTCTGCTTTTCATGTTCCTGTCCAACTGGCAGCTGACCCTGATTTGTCTGATTCCTTTTCCGATTCTGATTGTAGCTACCTATTTTTTTAAGGAAACAGTAAATAAATCGTTTATACGAGTCCGTAATGCGGTGGCAGCTCTAAATGCATTTGTTCAGGAACATATTACCGGAATGCAGATTGTACAGGCTTTTGCCGCGGAAAAAAGGGAATATAACAATTTCAGAAAAATTAATAAGGAGCATCGGAATGCAAATATCAAAGCGATTTTTGCCTATTCTGTTTTTTTCCCCATTGTAGAAATAGTGCTGGCATTCTCAACCGGATTACTGGTCTGGTGGGGTGCAAGTGAAGTGCTTCACCTGTCAGAAAAACAGGCAGCTTCACTGACCGGCGAAATCATTGCTTTCTTTTTATACCTCAATTTGTTATTCAGGCCATTGCGACTGATCGCTGACAAATTCAACACCCTGCAGATGGGCATGGTGGCCAGTGAACGAGTTTTCAGAGTACTGGATAATGCGGATATTATGCCTGACGATGGGCAGTATGCACCTGTGAAACTCAGGGGGCGCGTAAAGTTTGATCATGTTTATTTTGCCTACACTGATGAGCGTTGGGTTCTGAGGAATATTTCATTCGGAATTGAGCCGGGAGAGACACTGGCGATTGTTGGGCATACCGGTAGTGGAAAAACCTCCATTATCAGTATCCTCAACCGGTTATATGCCATTCAAAAAGGCAGCATTTTGATTGATGACCACGCCATTGAAACTTATAAACTGGATGTTTTAAGAACAAATATCGGGGTGGTATTGCAGGATGTGTTCCTTTTTTCAGGATCGGTACTCGATAATATTACCCTGCGAAACAAGGAAATCCCTTTTGAACGGGTGGTAAACGCTGCTAAACTGATTGGAATGCATGATTTTATAATGCGTCTTCCGGGCGGTTACGATTATGATGTGATGGAACGGGGTAATACACTTTCCCTGGGACAGCGGCAACTGCTGTCCTTTATACGCGCCCTTCTGTTCAATCCCTCCATTCTCATTCTGGATGAAGCCACCTCTTCGGTAGACACTGAATCAGAAAGGCTGATTCAGGAAGCCATCGGAAAACTGATTGCTGACCGCACTTCCATCGTTATCGCACATCGCCTTTCCACCATCCGGAAAGCAAATAAAATCATCGTGCTGGATAAAGGGGAGATCCTTGAAATGGGCACCCATGAAGAGCTGATTGAAAAGGAAGGCTTTTATTTCAAATTGCATCAAATGCAGTTTGAAAAGCTAAACGCTTAATAATCTTACAGACCAAAGCCTAAAGCCAAAAACCAGGAATTTATTTGAAATACATGGTTACATGCTCATATCCTTCGACTGATCTAAAATCCTTAAAACAACATAAGTTTTTGGCTTTGAGCCTTGAGCTTTAGGCCTAAAAATTGACTTGAAATTCGGGCCCACTCCCATATCTTTGCGGCAAAATTAGATACCGCATGTTCGGAAGACGGGTCAAATCTTTATTGGTAGCGGGTTTCAGCGTTTTTTTAGTATCTTTTTTCAACCCGGTATTGGCACAGGAAGACAGTGCTCATAAGGAGGCCAAAAACAGTTTTGATGCCAAAGAAATCATATTCGGTCACGTACTGAATAATCATGATTTTCACATCATCGATATAGTGCACGATGATGGCTCAAAACATCCGATATCTATTCCTCTTCCTGTTATCCTTTATTCAAAACAAAGGGGGTTGACAGCCTTTATGTCATCCAGGTTCCATCATGGGGAGCAGAACTATGATAATTACATGATGCTGACGAGTGAAAAAATCGACGAGTTGAAGCTCGATCCCAAAAAATACAACGCACAGGATATTGTGGCAGTAGATGACATGGGCCGGATAGATCCATCCATCAGGATTTACGATATTTCCCTCACCCGCAACGTGGTGCAAATGTTAATAGGCCTTGCTTTATTTACCTGGGTGATGCTCGTAATTGCAAGAAAATACAAATTCGGTCAGGGCGTTACTTCGGCACCAAAGGGTTCGCAAAGTCTGCTCGAACCGGTTATTACATTTGTACGGGATGAGGTGGCAAAACCAAATCTGGGCCCGAGTTCTGATAAATATCTTCCTTTCCTTTTAACCATATTCTTTTTCATTTTGATAAATAATATTATTGGATTGATCCCCGGCTCAGCCAATGTTAGCGGTAATATTGCCTTTACGGCTGTGCTGGGAATAATATCTTTTGTGGTCATTCTATTCAGTTCTGACAAGCATTACTGGGGCCATATTTTCAATCCGCCCGATGTACCGCTGGGTGTGAAATTTATTCTGGTGCCGGTCGAATTTATCAGCGTGTTTATAAAGCCATTTGCTCTCATCATACGTTTGTTTGCAAACATGGTGGCGGGTCATATCATTATCATCTGTTTAATTTCGCTGATATTTATTTTTGGGAACATGAATAAATTTGCGGGCTGGGGAACGGCACCGTTTTCCATTGCCTTTACAATATTTATTTATTTTATCGAAGTACTGGTGGCGTTTTTACAAGCCTTTATATTTACTATGCTGACGGCAGTATTTGTTGGTCAGGCATTAGAAGGCAAACATCATCAGCATGATCAAAAGCATGAGGATTCCATGCTCGCATAAGTTTTTTTTCATTTAATATAAAGCCTTGATTATGGATTTATTGACTATCATGCTCAGCTCGCCGCTTGCCAATGCAGGTGGTGCAGTGGGCGCCGGACTTGCTGCGGTCGGAGCAGGTATTGGTATTGGCCAGATTGGTAAGGGGGCTGTAGAAGCCATCGCCCGCCAACCGGAAGTTGCGAACGACATTAGGGCAAACATGATTCTGACAGCTGCTCTGGTAGAAGGAGCCGCGCTGTTTGCAATCATTGTAGGCTTTTTGGCAATGGTATTATAAGTCATTGCAAGCGAATAACTGTATCCAAAGCAAAGGGCGGAGGATACAGTTTATTTCAGTCGAAAAGATCATTAGTATTCAAAATAATAACCGGTTATGAAACTACTTCTTCCCGAATTTGGATTATTGATATGGACATTGCTGGCATTCCTCATTGTATTTTTTATTCTGGGGAAATATGCATGGCCGGCGATTGTAAAGGGATTAAGGGACAGGGAATCCGGCATCACGGATGCACTCGCAACGGCAGAACGGGTAAAAGCGGAAATGGCCCAGTTGAAAAGTGAAAACGAAGCCCTGCTTGCCCAGGCGCGTGAAGAAAGAGCCCTCATGCTCAAAGAGGCCCGCGATACAAAAGATAAAATCATTAATGAAGCGAAAGAACAGGCAAAAGCAGCAGCTGATAAGATACTTACAGATGCGCAGTTAATGATTGAACAGAGAAGAATGGCTGCCCTCATCGATGTGAAAAATGAAATCGGTATGATCGTCGTTGAAATTTCTGAAAAGATTCTGCGCCGTCAGCTGGACAACCTGCCGGAACAGGAGAAATATATAAAACACCTGGCCGAAGAAGTTAAACTGAATTAAAATTCGGGAACGGGTATTTCGAAAATGAATTCCCTATTCTCTCCTGCGTGGTGCAGATCAAATTTTTCCAAACATGCCAAATCCCCGTCTTGCTGCCAGATATGCAAAATCCCTGATTGACCTTTCAATTGAACGTGGTCAGCTGGAACAGGTTTACCTGGATAATCTGTATTTAAAGGGCATTATGCAGGGTAGTCAGGAGCTTATCGACTTCCTGAACAATCCGGCAATCAACAGCGAGAAAAAACTCAAAGTAGTTCAGGCACTCCGATCCGGCCAAACCAGCGAGTTAACACAAAATTTCAACGACCTGCTTATTAGGAAGGGACGTGAAAGTTATCTTCCGGAAATCGCTGATGCATTTATAGAGCAGTATAAAGAATACAAAGGAATCGTGACGGTTACCTTAACCACTGCAGTTCCTGCCAGTGAAGAAGTGAAAAATGTTTTCATCAGCAAATTAAAACGGGAATCCAATTTAAAAGAGGTAGAGCTGATCTGCCTGGTGAATGAAAATATCATTGGCGGATTCATTTTGGAAGGCATGGGGAGAAGGATAGACGCCAGCATCGTTTATGACCTGACTAAAGTCAGAAACCGTTTCTTAACAAACGAATATATTTACAGGTTCCGCTAATCAAACAGAAGACCAATTTAAAAATAAAATATGGCAGAAATAAAACCAGACGAAATTTCAGCGATCATCCGTCAGCAGATCAGCATATACGATTTGACAACAGAGATGGAGGAAGTAGGAACAGTACTCCAGGTGGGAGATGGTATCGCCCGTGTTTTCGGATTGAATAATGTGGGTAGTGGAGAATTGGTGGAATTCGAAAACGGAATTCGTGCAATCACATTAAACCTGGAAGAAGACAACGTGGGTATTGTGCTTATGGGTGATTCCGGTGAAATCAAGGAAGGTGCAAAAGTGCGTCGTACCGGAAAGATCGCATCCATAAAAGTATATGAAAGTATGTTGGGCAGGGTGGTGAATACATTAGGCGAAACGATTGACGGCAAAGGACCACTCACAGGTGAAAGTTTTGAAATGCCCATCGAGCGCAAAGCACCAGGTGTTATTTTTCGTGAACCGGTGAAAGAACCCCTGCAGACGGGCATTAAAGCCATTGATGCCATGATCCCGATCGGACGTGGACAACGTGAGCTGATTATCGGAGACCGTCAGACCGGAAAGACGGCGATTGCCATTGATACGATTATCAATCAGAAAGAATTTTACAAAGCCGGCAAACCGGTTTATTGCGTATACGTTGCCATCGGCCAGAAGGCATCTACTGTTGCGGGAATCATGCAGACACTGAATGAAAGTGGTGCCATGGCTTATACGGTTATCGTAGCTGCCTCTGCATCTGATCCGGCTCCTTTGCAATTCTATGCACCTTTTGCGGGTGCGGCGATCGGAGAATATTTTCGTGATACAGGTCGTCCGGCACTGATCATCTATGATGATCTTTCCAAACAGGCCGTAGCCTATCGTGAAGTATCTCTTTTGTTAAGACGTCCGCCAGGGCGGGAAGCTTATCCGGGTGATGTATTCTATCTCCATAGCCGGTTACTTGAGCGGGCTGCAAAAATTATTCAGGATGATGGCGTTGCTCAGAATATGAATGACCTGCCTGAATCACTAAAGGGGAAAGTGAAAGGAGGTGGTTCACTTACTGCACTTCCAATTATTGAAACACAGGCGGGAGACGTATCCGCGTATATTCCTACCAACGTAATTTCGATAACTGACGGACAGATTTTCCTGGAAGGAAATCTTTTTAACGCGGGTATCCGGCCTGCAATTAACGTAGGTATTTCGGTCAGCAGGGTAGGCGGTAATGCACAAATTAAGTCGATGAAAAAAGTAGCCGGTACATTGAAACTGGATCAGGCACTTTACCGGGAAATGGAAGCTTTTTCAAAATTCGGAGGTGACCTGGATGCAAGTACGAAGCTGGTACTGGATAAAGGGGCAAGAAATGTTGAAATTTTGAAACAACCGCAATACGCTCCGGTGCCTGTTGAAAAACAAGTGGCTATTATTTATCTCGGTACCCAAGGCCTGCTTCGTGAGGTAAAGGTGAGTAAAGTGAAGGCATTTGAAGAGCATTTCCTTATGGAAATGGACAATAAATTACCGGAAGTGCTGGCAGAATTCAAAAAGGGAAACCTTTCGGATGAACTGATAAGGAAAACGGTACAATTAGCCAATGAACTGATACCGCAATACAAATAAACTGATGACCGGGATGCATTCCCATTTTGGGCCGATTGCATTCATATACAGGAAACCCGCTACCAGAAAGGATCTCCGGCTTTTAAGCCGGAGATTTTTTTTATTGCCATTTGATGACTAGGAAAACATGCAAGTAATTATACTATTTTTTTAAAAACGCTTGCATTATTGAAAAACGCTTGCAATCTTTGTCTTGCAGTGATGCCGTACCAATCTCCTGATTAACTTCCCTTTCCAATCTTCCTGAACATTTTTATTGTTTTTTTTCGATAGAGGTATCCAATCCTTCAGAAGAATTGCTCTTGACCAATTACTATGGTTTATCAAGTAACCCTTGTTAAAACAAGTTATGAAGCAGTTGAGTCTGATAGTTGATGGTGATTTGAAACCTCATTTTATTTTGAGAATAACTTCAGTTCTTATTATATTTTTTTTTACAGCTACTGCACAGGCGCAATCGATCATTCCTGAGCTCAGTTTTAAAAACCCTGTTTTAAAAACAGGCAAAGGATGTCCGGGGGAAGGTCTGGATGGAGCTGTTTACATTTTTGAGAATGTGGGCTGGAATGTGGACGCGCTGGTTACAATTCTTGGCCGCAGTAGTTCCGAAGTGACATTGTCGGCAGCAGATATCCAGGGCCCGGAGCAGGACAGTGCGGCAGGTACCGGTGATGATAATGCCTGGCAGCCCAGAATACGATACGCCGATGGCAAAGCCCCGGCACATCAGACCTGGTGGATGGAATTTAAGATTTCATTTGTGAAACATTTGGATCGGAATACATCTATATCAGTGAATCAGTTCTTTGTTTCTGGTTTAGATATAGACGGTGACGGAAACCAATTGCACGAATTTCAGTCTTATTACAAGATGCAATTTTTTTCTCTTGAACCATTTACAGCTGTATTCGCATCATCTGTTCAGGGTTCCGAAATGGACCCCCTGCTGAAGGGCAAACGATTCGATGGTTCTTCAAAAAATTATCCTGGAATATCTATGACAGCGCAAGACGCAATGGTAAATAATTTATATACGAATTCCAGTTCTATGGTTGTACGGCTTGGGGCTGAAACCGGAAAGACCGGATCAACAAAGGCCGACAGGATGTATGGACTTCTATTCAAGTCTTTAGTTTTTGATGTTCCCGATGCGCAAAAGGAGCCTGTTAATCTGGTTGCTTACCGTTAGGAAAGTATGTGAGAGTGTGAGAGTAAAAGAGTAATAGTTTTTAGATACTATAATATCATTTAAGTTTTAGTTTTAAAGGGTACGATCAACAACGGCCGGGTTTGTCTAAACCTGGCCTTTTTATGATTATTTGGTTTATATTATAAACTAATTTACATTTGTATATAGGTTGTCATAAACCCTAAATTGCAGAAATGTTTTCGCTGAGTCCCTTTATAGCAAAGATCAAAAAATCCCGGTTCCTGGGGCTCGCAATGATGTTGACCCAATTTTACACAGGGGCCTTTTCACAAACTCAGATTTCCGGCAAAATAAACGATACAAAGGGTCATCCCATTCCGGGTGCCAGTATCAGTGTAAAGGGCAGCTTCGATGGGGCCACTTCTGATTCAAGCGGCTTGTATTCATTCAGCAGCACAGATACTGGCTTACAGACGCTAAAAGTGAGTTCTGTGGGTTATCGTGCCATTGAAGTGACCATGCAAATGACAGGCAAATCTGTCAAATTGGATCTCCAATTAAAGGAAGAGCCCAATGAACTAAAAGCCGTTACGATCTCTGCCGGTTCATTTGCGGCCGGTGACAAAACCAGGGGCGCCGTTATGAGTTCCCTGGATATTGCGACTACAGCCGGCTCTAATGCCGATATAACAGCCGCTTTAAAGACCCTTCCCGGTACACAGCAGGTCGGCGAACAGGAGGGTCTGTTTGTGCGAGGCGGAACGGGGCAGGAGACCAAACAATTCATCGATGGAGGCCTGGTAAATAACCCCTATTACACCAGCGTTCCGGATATATCCACCCGTGGCAGGTTTTCGCCTTTCCTTTTTAAAGGAACCGTTTTTAGTACCGGCGGCTATTCGGCATTATATGGCGAAGCACTTTCTTCAGTCGTTTTACTTGAATCAATCGATCTTCCGGAAAAGTCTGAAATAGATGCCTCCATTTCGCCGATTGTGGTGGGTGTGGGAACACAGCAGCTGTCCAGGAATAAAAAATCTTCCTGGGGTATGAGTTACAGTTATGTGGATGTGTCTTTATACTTTGGCCTGGTCAGCCAGAAGCCCGATTATTTTCGCCTGCCGGCTTTTCATAACGCAGACGCGAACTTTCGGATCAAAACGAAAAACGGGGGCATGATAAAATTCTATACAACATTTGCGTACAACGACCTCGGTCTCCGAACGCCGGATATCGACAGTCCTCATCTGAAAAACGCTTTCAACCTGGCAAATCATAACTGGTATAATAATTTGAGCTGGCGCGAAAATCTGAATAACGGCTGGAAAATGATGCTGGGCGCAGGTTTCAGCACGAACCTTGATAATATACAGCAGCAGACACAGGATTCGCTATAACCAACTCCATTATTTTCCTGATTCTGTTTACTGGATGAAACCAAAAAGTTTTATTCTTACCAATAAACAAAATCTCGCGCAGGTCAAAGCTGTATTTGAGAAGAAGCTTTTCGGATTGAGTGCTTTGCGTTTTGGCAGTGAGTATTGGTACAACTATAACCCATTGAAGTATAACGATACGTTACGGGTGCTGAAGGATAACCTGGTTTCGGTGTTTGCGGAAACAGATATTTATCTTACGAATGAACTGGCTGCAAAACTGGGCGTTCGCTATGAATATTCATCTTTACTGAAGCAGTCAGATATTGCGCCCCGTGTTTCTCTCGCCTATAAAACCGGAAAGGATGCCCAGATTTCTGCAGCGTATGGAATTTTTTATCAGAAACCAGATAACCAGCAGTTGTTCTATACTTCCGCACTGGGTTTCACACAGGCGACCCATTATATCCTGAATTACCAGAAGATGACAAAGGACAGGGTATTCCGCGTAGAGGCTTATTATAAGCAATATAAGGACCTGGTGAAAACGGTTCCGCTCAGCTATAATTATTTTGGATACAATAATGGAGGAAGTGGATTTGCAGACGGTTTAGATCTGTTCTGGAGAGATAAAAAAACATTTAAGGATTTTGATTACTGGATCAGTTATTCTTATATCAATACCAAAAGGGAATTCATGAATTACCCGGTGAAACTGACACCTGATTTTGTGGCAACCCATACAGCTTCCCTGGTAATGAAACGTTTTATTACTAACTGGAAAACAGGTTTCAATCTGACTTATACTTTTGCTACCGGCAGACCATATTATAATTTCATGGTTAATAATACCGGGAAATATTTTACCGCAGATGAAGGTCACACCAAAGATTATCAAAATCTGAGTTTTAGTTGTGAATACGTTCCGAGCCTGGGAAAAGTAAATCCGAAAACCTTTATCGTATTGTTCGCGAGCATGAGTAATGTTTTGGGATATAATCCGATTTATGGTTATCATTATTCTTTTGATGGAACGGTTAAACAACCCATTACACCACCTGCCAATCGTTTTTACTTTATAGGATGCTTTTTAAGTTGGGGAGTGGACCGTACACAGGATGCGATTAATAATAATTTATAATTTCTCACATAAATAAACCTTCAATGAAATCCTTTCTTTTTTCTCTCATGATATTTGGATCACTGGTTGCTTCTGCTCAAAGCGATAAATATGCGGCCGCGATGGAAAAAACATTTCATTTATTTGATTCCGCTAAAACCACAGCAGATCTGCTTTCAGTAGCAAATACGTTCGAACGGATTGCTGAAGCAGAAAAAACCCAATGGCTTCCTTATTATTATGCTGGTCTTGCTTTATCAACAGCCGGCTGGAATGATCCAAACATGGACAAGGACGCGAATTCAACCCGGATCAATACGCTCTGTGATAAAGCGGAAGCGCTGGATAAGAATTCCGAGATATATGTGCTCAGAAATATGTCTGCTACCCAGCAAATGATGGTGGATCCAAAAATACGTTGGCAGACTTATGGAATGCAGGCCGGTAAGGACCTGGAAATTGCGACACAATTGAACCCGGACAATCCGCGCATCTATTATCTGAAAGGAGAAAGTTTAATAAATACACCTGTTGCTTTTGGAGGCGGTAAGGATAAAGCGAAGCCTATGTTTGAAAAAGCTATTGAACTATACAAAACTGAAAAACCAAAACCAATGTGGCCTAATTGGGGACGTGAAAGAGCAGAAGAAGAATTAGCGAAATGTCAATAAATAAATAGTATGAATGTTTTCAAAGACCTGGATCCTATGCTTCACTCGCAATTGCGTCTTGCAATTATTTCTCTGCTAATGCGGGAAAAAGAAGCAGATTTTTCTGTTTTGAAAGAAAGAACTGAAGCAACGGCCGGGAACCTGAGTGTTCAGATAAATAAATTACGGGAAGCCGGTTATATAGAAGTAACAAAAGATTTTAAAGATAATTACCCGCATACGATTTGTAGAATCACAGACGCGGGTTCGAAAGCATTCGAACTATATGTCAAAAGCCTGCAGTCGTATTTAACGGTTAAAAAGATATAGTATAATCCGTAAGTCCCAAATCTGAAAGTAATTAAATATCAAACGTCATTTCCACATTTCCACATTCCATTTCCACCTCACCACATTTCTACCCTTCCACACTTACCACATTTTAAAAGCCCTCCACGTTGTTTAACGGGAGGGCTTTACAATTCCGGCAATTCGGCTGCCGGATACGTTTTTGAAAAAATTATCCTTTGGCAAGTTTCATAATCATTCTCTCCTTGCTGTTGATGGTTACTTCCAGGGTATAAAGTCCGGGATGCAGGTTATGTGTGCCTTCCAGTGTATAAGTATTTGCGCCAAACTCGGCTTTCTGTCCTTCTTTCAAAAGGATATTTCCTTTTTCATCTTTCACTTTCATCATTACATATGAATTCTCGTTCAACTGAACGTTCACAAGAATATCATTGGCCAGCGGATCAGGTGTTACACTGAGAGACGCCAGACTTTTGGTATTAAACATTCTTGCGATCAGCACTTTGGAGTAAACCATATTTCCATTGGCATCTACCTGTTTCAGACGGTAATAAAAATCATTGTTCAAAGCAATGGCAGTGCGGAAATGATCGCGAAAATTAAACTGACCTTCTTTGACCGCCTCTTTGCTCTCTACTGTGCCGATGGATTCGAATTTCATTCCATCCAGGCTCCGTTCGATAATAAAATGATCAAAGTCTCCGGCAACTGTACTCCAGTTAAGCTCAAAATAGTTTCTGCCATAAGATGCATTAAACGCAGAAAGGCTTCCTTGCAGGGTGATGCTTTTGGGATTACTTGTTGTATTGGAACTGGTGTCGGTAATTTCTTTTAGGGATAGATGGCTGCTGTTGGCTAATAAGCTTGCGGGTAATATCAGCAACAGATAAAGGCTGAATTGAATGATCCTTTTCATTTTGAAAATTTCAGAAAGTGAACAATTTGATGATGCTCAGCTTAAAGGGAAAACAACAGGTCATTCAAAAGAAGAGGGATCGGATATGACGATAAATGCTTGATGACTATTTGGAAAGGATTCTCAGGTGGTTTTGACAGGTATCGATCTAATGGATTAAGATCCGGGGTAGGTTTCAAAGATAGTTTGCGAAATCGGTAAATGCAATAGCCCGTTGAAAAAAGTGCTTTCTCAGCTTTCTTCAATCTTTTCATCTTCCGCACCGGCAAGTACGACAGATCCCATTTTCTTCAGCGGATTTTTATGATTTTCAATGAATTCCTTCCTTTTCTGATAGATATCGAGGCATCCGTAAACCGCAGCCAGGAAAGAGCCGGTGTCTGCTTTGTTTTTACCAGCAATATCGAAGGCGGTTCCGTGATCTGGCGAAGTTCGGATAACCGGCAACCCTGCAGTGTAATTGATTCCTTCTCCAAAGGCCAGTGATTTAAAAGGGATCAGACCCTGGTCATGGTACATTGCCAGAACCCCGTCAAACTTCTGTTGTTGGTTGCGGGCAAAAAAAGCATCTGCACTATAAGGCCCGTATACCAGCATATTGTGTTTGGCGTCCTTGATAGCTGGTTTTATAATATCTTCTTCCTCTCTTCCAATCAGGCCGTCGTCTCCGGCATGCGGGTTAAGGCCAAGAACGGCAATTCGAGGTTTATCAATACCAAAATCCCGGATTAGGGAATCTTTCATGATATTCAACTTGGAAATAATGGTTTCCCTGGTAATATTTTTGGCGATCTCGCTTACGGGCACATGTTCCGTTACAAGACCCACACGGAAATTTTCAGAACTCATCAGCATGAGTACGTCTCTTACAGCAAATGCCTGCTTTAAGTAAGGCGTATGACCGGTGTAATTAAAATCGGCAGACTGAATATTCTTTTTATGAATAGGCGCTGTAACCAGTGCATCAATTTTTTTGTCTTTCAGGGCTTCTGTTGCTGAAATCAATGATTTTACAGCGTATAATCCACCCGTATCAGTTAATTGTCCGGGGTTAATAGACACTTCTTCTTCCCAGCAATTATATAAGTTAACCTGTTTGTGAAATGGTCTGGAAAGGTCTTTAATATGCTGGTAATTGAAGGTGGCATCCGGGATCGATTTGCGGTAAAAATTGATCAGTTTATTGGATCCAAAAAGGATGGGTGTACAAATTTCCAACAGCCTGTTATCAGAAAATGTTTTGATTGCCAGTTCAGTTCCGATACCGTTCAAATCGCCGATAGATATACCGATAACAGGTCTTTGTTGTGGAATACTCATGTATTATTTTTCGATGGATAAAAATACGATTATTAGCCTGAAGGATGGTTTATTTTTGCTTTATGACGCATTTGCAAAGACCGCTCAATCTGAAGAAATCCCTGGGTCAGCACTTTCTGAAAGATGAGTTGGTTTGCCAGTTGATTGTAGATGCTCTCCAACAAAAAAAGTTTACTCAGTTACTGGAAATTGGTCCAGGGGCCGGGGCCCTGACTAAACATCTCATCCGAATAGAAGGAGTGGACTTCAGGGCAGTAGAAATTGATCGGGAGAAAGTCGCTTTTTTAAAAAAAAAATATCCCGTCCTTCATGACCGCATCATGGAGCTCGATTTTCTACAAATGGAAAAACCTTTTGAAGGCCCGTTTACGATTATTGGTAATTTCCCCTATAATATTTCTACAGAAATTCTATTTAAAGTGCTGGGTTGGAGGGAAGACGTGGAACGGGTGATTGGTATGTTTCAGAAAGAAGTGGCTCTTCGCATTGCAGCTTCAGAGGGTAATAGAATTTATGGTGTTACAAGTGTGTTGTTGCAGGCTTTTTTTGATGTGGAATATTTGTTTGAAGTCAGTGAACAGGCCTTTAATCCTCCTCCCAAGGTAAAAAGTGCGGTCATAAGCCTTACCCCAAAGAAAGAAGCACCTCCTGTTAAAACCGAAAAAAAATTCTTTCTTCTTGTAAAAACTGCATTTAACCAACGAAGGAAAACTTTGCGCAATGCAGTAAAAAGCCTGTTCACTGATGAGGTTTTAACAGACCCTCTTTTTAATAAGCGTGCGGAACAATTAACAATTTTGCAGTTTGCGGAACTGACATGGAGAATGAAATAAGTATGGGAGTATGGGAGTATGGGAGTGTGGGAGTATAGAGGTGATTAGTTGGCAATCAATGAAAGGATTATCAGAAAAATGGATTGAAATATGCGAATCGGAAAAGTCATTGTAACTGCAAAAGTGCATGAATACCTGATCGGGCGTTTGGAAAATAGCGGGTTTGAAGTGGTATATGTTCCTCAAATCAGCTACGAAGAATTAAAGGACGCCATTTCAGATGCAACAGGGTTGATTATTACAACCCGTTTAAAAGTAGACAGACCCATATTGGAAAAAGCGGGTTCTCTAAAGTGGATAGGAAGACTGGGGAGCGGCATGGAACTGATAGATGTGGATTACGCTTTACAGAAAGGTATACAGTGTGTCAGCAGCCCGGAAGGTAACCGGAATGCGGTCGCCGAACATGCACTGGGCATGTTGCTTTCTCTGCTGAATAATATTCCGAGAGCATCCCGTGAAGTAAAGGAGGGAAAGTGGATAAGAGATGCAAACCGGGGTATAGAGCTAAAAGGCAAGACGGTTGGAATTATCGGTTATGGAAATACCGGTTCAGCATTTGCCCGTTTGTTGTCTCCTTTTGATGTAACCGTTTTGGCGTATGATAAATACAAATTCAATTTCGGGGCCGGGAGAATAAAAGAAGCTAATATAGAACAGCTGGGAAGATATGCTGACGTGATCAGCCTCCATATTCCGCTCACGGCGGAGACATTCCATATGGCGGGAGACAGCTTTTTCGGTTCATTAAGAAATAGGCCCTTTTTCATAAATACAAGCCGGGGTAAAACCCAGGATACAGCCGCCCTGATCCGGGCGCTGGAAACGGGGAAGATATCCGGAGCCGCCCTGGATGTGCTTGAAAATGAGAAACTCGACAGTTATACGGCCTCTGAAAAACAGCAGTTGGATCACCTGTTAAGCTTTGATAATGTGTTATTAACGCCCCATATTGCCGGATATTCCCGGGAGGCATTTTATGAAATGGCGAAAGTGATTTTGGACAAGTTGGGCATTTAAGATCAGGCTAAAGGACTCGCATTACGTTAAAAAGAGGTTTATTTTCCTTAAAAGAGGTTTAATCCGACAGTTTGGGAAAAACCACCACTTATTTCAGGCAGTCTTAACAGTCCCTAAAAATACCTTTTTAATCAGATTCCTTATCTTTGTATAAATGCAACGCCTCCCAAAGGGCGTTGTATTTTTTTTCTTTTATAATAAACAGAGAAGGATTTATGAGTGGAATCACATATTTGACAAAGGAGGCACTCGAGAAACTGAGGAGTGAATTGCAAAAAATGAAGAGCGTTGACCGTCCGGCTGCTTCTAGGGCCATTGCTGAGGCAAGGGAAAAAGGAGACTTGAAGGAAAATGCAGAATACGACGCTGCAAAAGAAGCGCAGGGGCATCTGGAAGCTAAAATTCAGCGTCTGGAGGCAGACCTCTCCAATGTACGCATTCTGGAAGAAGGGAATATTGATACCAGTAAAGTATCTATTTTGACCAAGGTAACAGTTACGAATCTATCTAATAAAAAACAATCAACCTATCATCTGGTTTCCGAAAAGGAAGCAGACCTCAAACTGGGTAAAATCTCTGTAGCGTCCCCGATCGGAAAGGGATTGTTGGGCAAACAGGTTGGTGAAGTGGCTGATGTGATTGTTCCCGCAGGGAAGCTACAATTTAAGGTGGAAAATATTACTGTATAACCCGCATACCATACCCTGCTCGATGAACGAAGAGCAGGGAGATGGGTTATCTGCGAAAAATCAAGTTGCCTGCTTATTTAAATTTGAAATGATCTTCGCCTGGATTTTCCGAAACGCTTCTTCATTTAATTTTAATTTGGTCTTTTTGAAATCCATGTCACTGACCTGATTAATTGGAATCAGATGTAAGTGCGCATGCGGAACTTCAAGACCGATCACGGTCAGTCCGCAGCGATTACAATCAAATGACTTTTCGATTGCTTTTGCGATCGGTTTTGAAAATATAAGTATTCTCGAAAGGTATTTCTCTTCCAGGTCAAAAAAACGATCAGTCTCAATTTTGGGAATCACCAGCGTATGGCCCTCACGAAGCGGATTGATGTCGAGAAAAGCCAAAAAGAAATCATCTTCTGCGATACGATAAGCAGGAATCTCACCATTGATGATACGTGTGAATATGGTCATTGGAGGAAAGTTAATAGTATGGGAGTATGAGAGTATGGGAGTACAAAAGGTTTAAAATTGTTGTATTCATTTTAACTAATTCATATTGCTCATTCTTATTGAACTCTCATACTCCCATACTCCCATACTCTCATACTGTCAGATCACCCTTTTCGGATTTTTCGCAATAAAATCATTCCATCCACTCAGTTTTTTTTCTGTAGAAACCGGAGAGCGGAATTGATAATGGTGACAAAGCGCTACAGCCAGGGCGTCAGATGCATCAAAACGAACAATTTCCAGTCGGATCTCCAATACCTGCTGAAGCATTTTCCAAACCTGTTCCTTGCCTGCATTCCCGTTTCCCGTTATCGACTGTTTAATTTTTCGCGGTGCATATTCGGTAACCGGAATACCCGACTGCATGGCTGCCGCGATGGCTACACCCTGTGCTCTTCCGAGTTTAAGCATGCTCTGTACATTCTTTCCATAAAACGGCGCCTCAATAGCAAAATCATCCGGTTTATACTTTTTTATAAGTTCCTGCACGGTGAAATAAATAAGTTCCAGCCGTTGATAGGCATCCATGCGTACAGGAACATGCAACACATCCATTTCAAGGAATTTTGTTCGGGATCCTTCAATACATATCAGGCCCCATCCCATCATCAGGGTGCCGGGATCAATGCCAAGGATTATTTTGGAGTTCTTTTGCAGAGGGAACGCTATTTTTGATTGTGGTGTTGAACAAAAATATCAAATTAATAGTCAACTACGTTGCTGGTCCGGTTATAATGTTTTTTCTTTTCTATACTGTCATCCGCCAGCTTCATAGACAACCGAATTGGAAAGATTCAATTCATCAGATGGTTTCGGCGGCGATAGGAAAACAGCAGTGGAAATTATACTGCATGTTTGTGCTCATGGTGGTAAACTGGACATTGGAAACAGCGAAATGGCAGATTGCTATGCGGCCGATACAGTCTATCCGGTTTACGCAGGCTTTCAAGGCGATTCTGGCAGGAACCTGTATCGCTTCCTTTACGCCAAACAGGGTGGGAGAGTACCTGGGAAGAATGCTGTTCGTTGATCCGGGCAACAAAGTTGTTTCGGTTGCACCTACAATTCTTTGCAGCATGTCCCAAATGCTCGTAACGCTCACTGCCGGATCGGTTGGATTATTTCTGTATCGCAATCTGGCCAACAGTCAGGGAGACTGGTTATCACCTGCATTATTCAGACCTGCAATTATTGTGACGATCGTGGCAGCATTCGCATTATTCCTGGTTTACTATCAGGTTTGATCCATTGGTAAGAAGAGTAAATAAATGGCTGATAAAAAATAATAAAACATTTTCTGTTCCGGAAAATTATAGTTTCCGGGCCTTATCGGGAATTCTGCTCCTTTCGACTGTTCGTTACATGGTATTTATGTTGCAATATGGACTTTTGTTTTCTTTGTTCGGTATTCCACTAATCGTATTGCAGGTATTCACGGGCGTTAGTGTCATGTTCGTATTAATGGCTGTAGTGCCCACGTTAACGTTTTTAACAGATCTCGGATTTCGTTGGGCCGTGGGTATTCAGGTATTTCAGGTGTATACCTTAAATACTGCAGGAATACTGGCTGTGTCGCTGGGTATCTGGCTGATTAATTTAATAATCCCGGCGTTAGTAGGGAGTTTATTAATTTTAAGGATCAAATTATTTAGTAGTAGATGAAATCAATTGCCCTGATTATAAGTTTTTTTTTATTTGGAGTTTCATTGCCTTTAAAAGACGGGGGCGAATTTTGCGGTTTGCCCAATCAGGCCTTTCAGGCCGGTGAAAGCATTACTTTCAAAGTCTATTATACACTGGCAGGCGTTTATATTGCTGCCGGAGAAGCCACATTTACCGTAGCCCTGGAAGAACTTGGAGGTAAACCAGTTTATCACGTAACAGGGGCCGGAAAAAATTATTCGTTCCTGGATAATTTTTTTAAAGTCAGAGACAAATATGAAAGTTATATTGACACAGCAACATTGCAACCATTGAAATTTATTCGCAATGTCAGTGAAGGTTCTTACAGAAAATATGAAAACGTGAGTTTTAATAAAACGGCCCACACAGCCATTACGAATTCGGGTGTTTTCAAAACTCCGGATTGCATTCAGGACGTTTTAAGCACGATGTATTATGCCCGTAATATTGACTTTGATAAAATGAAACCGGGTGACAAGATTCCATTTTCGATGTTCCTTGATAACCAGGTATATGATCTGTATATTCGTTACGTAGGAAAAGAAACCATCAAAACAAAGTATGGAAAGTTCCGGGCTATTAAAATTAAACCTCTCTTGATAAAAGGAACTATTTTTGAAGGAGGAGAAAAGATGACGGTATGGATAAGCGATGATGCAAACCATATCCCGGTTCGTGTTGAAAGTCCGATTAGCGTGGGCAGCGTAAAAGTAGATATGATGGATTTCAAAAACCGCCGCACGCCGATGAATTCCCTGATCAGTACGCGATAGCAACTCTTAAAGTCAGCATAACCCCTCTAACATGAAAAAACTACTTAAGATTGTAGGTATCGTTTTGTTTTCTATTCTCCTAATCATCATTGTTTTCATAGCGTATATTAAAATAGCTCTGCCTGACGTGGGCAAGGCTCCCGACTTAACAGTAGACAAATCTCCGGCAAAAGTTGAAAGGGGGCGTTATCTGGCAAATTGTGTAATGTCATGTATGGACTGTCATAGTAAGCGGGATGTGACAGAATATTCTATGCCAATGGTTTTATCTACCAGGGGTCAGGGAGGGGAACGTTTTGATCAAACCATGGGCTTTCCAGGTGTTTTTTATTCCGCTAATATTACACCATCCGGAATTAGTGGCTGGACTGACGGAGAGATATTTAGAGCCATTTCCACGGGAGTTCGAAAAAATGGTAAACCAATTTTCCCGGTAATGCCTTATCATGCTTATGGATTCGCCAATCCGGAAGATGTAAAGTGCGTAATAGCTTATATACGTTCGCTTCAACCAATTGCTAATGTGGTTCCGGAATCTACTGCAGATTTTCCAATGAATATCATTCTGAATACGGTTCCAAAAAAAGCTGAACCAATGCCACTACCCGCTTCAGGGGACAGTCTGGCCCAGGGAAGATATCTGTTTACCATCGCGGCTTGCCATGATTGCCATACTCCATTTGAAAAGGGGAAATTTGATGAGACCCTTGCACTGGCTGGCGGACGCGTATTTCCAACACCAGGAGGTATGGTGACATCCGCAAATATTACACCTGATAAAGTAACGGGCATCGGATCCTGGACCAGGGAAATGTTCGTACAGCATTTTGCGATGTATCGTGACAGCACCGCAGCGCACCGTATCGTAAATCCCGGCGAATTGCAATCCATGATGCCCTGGACATTATACGGTAATATGACAGATTCGGATCTCGCAAATATTTATGCCTATATCCAGACCATCCAGCCCATTAAACATTCAGTAACCAAATGGAAGGCAGGGCATTTATAGTATGGAAGTATGGAAGTGTGGAAGTCTGGAAGTGTATTTTTACATTCTGCAGCGATTACGGTTTTTGTATTAAACTTTGAATCGTTTTTTCCATTTGCATACTTCTTGATCCTTTTACCAGAAAAGCGGTATTGTCGAATATTTGGGAAGCGACCCAGCCCGCGGCTTCTTCCGCATTGGCAAAACTTGTGTAAGGATGTGGTATTTTCAGAAAGTCACCCCCCACCAATGCAACGTTCTTCCATTTATTTTTTCCAATCTGTTGGATGATTTGCTGATGCTCTGCAAGGCTATCGGCGCCCAGTTCCATCATACCCCCCAGCAACAAAATTTTATCTCCGGCCGGAAAATGAACGAAATTTTCGATCGCCAGTTTCATGCTGGAAGGATTGGCATTGTAAGCATCCAGTACTATAATGTTGCTTCCCTTTTGAATCAGCTGGGAGCGGCTATTAGAGGGTTCGTATTCTTCAATTCCTCTTTTTATCAGGGCAGGATCTACTTTGAAATAACTGCCTATACAAACCGCAGCCAGCACATTGGACAAATTGTAATCTCCTGTGAGTTTCGTTTGAATGGAACCGGTTGAACTTCCTTTTGTTATTCTTACTTTCAGAAATGACGAAGCCTGCTCTGTTACGCCGGTGATATCAGCATGATTTGTTCCATAGGAAAAAATTTCGCCGATGCCCTTACTCATTCGTTGAAGATACTCGTAATCCCACATCACAAATGCACTGCCGCCATAAGCACGCAGGTAATCAAAAAGTTCACCCTTGCCCTTCATAACTCCTTCCGGGCCTCCAAATCCTTCAAGATGCGCTTTGCCCACATTGGTGATCAGTCCATGGGTTGGTCTTGTGTAGATGCAATAGCCGGCAATTTCTTCAAGATGATTGGCACCCATTTCTACGATAGCGATTTGAGCATCTTTTTTTATTTTCAGAATCGTCAGTGGGATTCCAATATGATTATTCAGATTGCCTTCTGTTGTATATGTTTTATATTTTTCAGAGAGCACGGCATGTACCAATTCCTTGGTGGTGGTTTTTCCATTGCTTCCCGTGATCGCTAAAAATGGAATGGTGAACTGGTTACGATGGTATGCCGCGAGTTCCTGGAGTGTGGTTAATGCATTATTTGTACGGATCAGGCGGTCTCTGTGCTTTTCCGGGTCACCCATCTCTTCATCAATTATTGCATATGCTGCCCCGTTTTCAAGCGCCTGGATTGCGAAGTGGTTACCATTGAATTGATCACCTTTTAAAGCAAAGAAAATATCGCCCTTCCGAACTTTTCGGGTATCGGTGCAAATACTGGGATGACTAGAAAAAATCTGATATAATCTGTCTATGGAAAAAGAAGAATTGGAATCACTCACAGTATTGGGGTTTACTATTTGAATAATTTTCTTTAGATCTGTCTTGCATTTTTTATCACTCTTCTTATTTGCTTTATGCTTTTAGCTTGAGAAGCAAATCTAATAAACAAAAAAGCCACCCCGTAGAATCGGGATGGCTTTATATAGTTTAAAAAGGTATTACTGTTTGCGGGCGTTTTGTTTTCTTGTTTTATAGCTGATACCTGTTTGTCTGCCGTTACCTGCAGCGCTTCCTACACGATCCATGGCGCAACGGAAACCAACGGTAGAACTGGCCTGATCTTCTTCCATGAAGCGGCGGGTTCCTGGTCCGAGCCAATAGGCGCGGTCATCCCAGCTTCCGCCTTTAATAACTCTTGATTTATCGCTGATCAGCGTTGTTTTTCCGTATCCATAACTGATACCTGCGATCAGGGAGTCACCATCCAGGTAGTTAATTACATCACCTTTTTGATAGTTTCTTCTATTTTCACTTTCCTTATCTGTTACGGCGCGATACTTAATTCTGCCCAGACTGTCTCTTTCAGGTTTGCCTTCTTTACCCAGGTCCATCGTTTCAAACTTATTACCACGGAAAGGAGCAACACCGTTTACATCCTGAGAAGAAAGGGGACGGTAAACGTCTTCAACCCACTCACTCACATTACCAGACATATTATATAATCCGAAACCGTTCGGGTAAAAAGAAGTTACATCTGCTGTATATACGGCGTTATCGTTCAGACCACCGGCGACACCCATATTATCACCATTTCCTCTTTTAAAATTCGCAAGGAAGGTTCCCTGCCAGGTGCCACGGCGTGAGTCACGAAGTCCATTTACATTCTGGCTCCACGAATAAACCTGTTTGTTGGCAATCAGCTCTTCACCTCTTTTCTTGTCAGAAGTGCTGGGAGAGGGGTTCTGATTGATATAGCCAAGCGCTGCATATTCCCATTCTGCTTCTGTAGGCAGGCGATATGCAGGAAGTAATATACCATCTTCAAACGTTACCTGCGTACGCGGTGTTCCGTTTGGATTTTTAAGTTCGTTCTTTTTTGATTTGGCAGCCGGGCCAGGAGTTGCCTGATATTCACCTACCAGATATGATTTGGTGTTAAAGTTTTCCTGTCCGAGTCCCTGGATATTTTTCAGGGAATTTTTATTTATAAACCCGCGATCAACCAGCGCTTTTTCATTCACACGGTCAGTTCTCCAGATACAAAAATCATGTGCCTGCCGCCAGCTTACACCGACTACAGGATAATAATTGTAGGATGGATGACGGAAATAATATTCCACCAGTGGTTCGTTATATGCCAGTTCACTTCTCCATACCAGCGTATCGGGAAGAGCGGCATTTCGCACTGCCTGATATTCATCTCCTTCAAAAACATTGTTTATCCAGTAGAGGTATTCGCGATAGTGCACGTTGGCAACTTCTGTTTTGTCGATGTAAAAGGAGTTCACAGTAACGCGACGCGGAATATTATTCCAGTCGCTCATTACGTCCTCTTCGGTAGCACCCATTGTGAATGTACCACCCTGAACAAAAACCAATCCGGGACCGGTACGTTGTTCTTTTTCTTTCGATACCTGGTAACCTCCCATGTTTTTGTCGTTGTAGTTCCAGCCGGTCACAGCACTGGATTGGGTCTTTGTTTTGCAAGAACCCATAACTGCAGCAAAGGAAGCAAGGGTAATCAGATTTTTAAGATTCATAGAAAACGCGTTTAGCCGTGATTTGTTAAGTATAGAAACGTGGGTTTGAAACAAATATTGTAAATCAGACCCCCCTGAATGATTAGTACGCAAGGTTGACGAAATTAGTTTGTTTATCGGAAAAAATCCAGTTTCGGGAATGTTAAACCATAAGGATTTGTTGGCCGCTTTTTTGCTTAGTTTTGCCAATTATCGGAAACCTTCAACCTGCGCAATATTCTGGTTATGTTTTCGTTGGATGAAATGAAAACCAAGTTATGTCGTTGAAGTAACTGCCATAACAGCAGAAATAAACGACTTCCTTTGTTGGAACTTACTAAAAACCAACTAATTAGCTATCGAAAATTTCTACTCTCTAAATGTTAAAATGAGCTGGATGACGTGATTTTTCGCGGTAAAGTCTCATTTTGCGGCCAGTTTTTACCAGATAAATAAAATTATTACATGAAAAGAGTGTTTTTTCGACTAATTGCTTTGGCGTGCTTCCTGCTTTTTTTTTACACTTTGAGTGCCCAGTCAACTGCTCCGATAAATGTAACAACAACGGCTGTACCTTTTTTGAGAATATCACCTGATGCCCGTGCGGGTGGTTTAGGGGAAGAAGGTATTGCAACTTCACCAGACGCAAACTCTGCATTTTATAATCTTTCGAAAACCCCTTTTTCTGACTATAAAACCGGAATAGGCCTTACCTATACTCCCTGGTTGAAAGATCTGGGCTTAAACGACGTTTACCTACTGGCGGCATCTGGTTATCACCAGCTGGACGAAAACCAGGCTCTGTCTGCATCATTACGTTATTTCAGCCTGGGAAGTATACAGTTTTCCGATTATAACGGTAACAACTGGGGCGAAGGAAGACCGCGGGAGTTTGCTTTTGATCTCGGATACTCCCGTAAACTTTCCAGTAAACTCGGTATCGGTTTGACGCTTCGATATATCAATTCGAACCTTACTTTGGGTGCTGCCGCAGCGTCGGGTAGCATTTCTGCTTATAAGGCGGGAACCGCTGTAGCCGCTGACCTGTCTTTTACTTACAAAAATGTTGCTGCCAATCAGGAAGGTTGGACGTTTGGCTTTGTGCTCTCAAATCTCGGCACCAAAATCGGGTATACAAACGACGCGACTCAAAAAGAATATATTCCAGCCAATATGGGTCTTGGAGGAAATTATACGAAGGTTTTTGACGAACAAAATAAAATCAGTTTTGGATTGGATCTGAACAAATTGCTGGTGCCGGCTCCGCCTACACCTCAGAATGGGGCAGATACGGTATCACAGGCAGCGCTAAACGAATATTATAGTCAAAGTGTGGTAAGCAGCTGGTTCAAGTCTTTTAACGGGCAGTTCAATACAATAAATGCGTCGATAGGAGCTGAATACACGTATAATGATCAGTTCATGTTTCGCCTGGGCTATTTTTATGAAAGCAAGGATCAGGGCGGAAGACAATATTTCACGATGGGTGTAGGCTTAAAATATAATATGCTCGGATTAAATTTCTCATATCTCATTCCATCGGGATCTGGTATCACAAGAAATCCGTTGTCCAACACGATACGCTTTGGATTAACATTCGACCTGGATAGTTCTGATCCAAATAAAGCTGTACCAGCTTCAGAATAGAAAAAAAAATTTACCGGAAAGCTGTTTCATGAAGGGTTGTTTACATTTGACGACCTTTGAAACAGCTTTTTAAATGTTAATCACCATGTCTTACCGGATTGGTTTGGGAACGGATTTTCATCAACTTGTCGAAGGCAGAAAATTATGGCTGGGCGGTATTGAAATTCCACATCATAAGGGCGCATCCGGTCACAGCGATGCCGATGTATTATTACACGCCATCTGTGATGCGCTGCTGGGCGCTCTGAATCTGGGAGATATTGGCATTCATTTTCCCGATACAGATGCAAGCCTCAAGGATGTTGATAGCAAGATTCTGCTTCGCAAAACTTTTCAGATGATACGTCAGAAAAACTACCATATTGTAAACCTGGATACGGTCGTTTGCCTGGAGAGACCGAAAATAATGGGTTTTGTATCTGAAATGAAGAACGTTATTGCTGATGTATTAGAAATCACTGCAGACGATATATCAATTAAAGCAACCACAACTGAAAAGCTGGGATTTATAGGAAATGAAGAAGGTATCATGGCCCAGGCGGTCGTATTGTTAAGGAAACCGGATTAATTATCTTTGCGCCCATGTCCATTCCTGTTAAGATCATAAATCAGTCTATTCATCCGCTGCCCGCTTATGCCACTCCTGATGCCGCTGGCATGGATCTAAGAGCAAATATTTCATCTGCAATCATTCTGCAACCGTTCGAACGTCAGTTGATACCCACCGGTATATTTATTGAACTGCCACCGGGATATGAAGCTCAGGTAAGACCCCGTAGCGGACTGGCATTAAAGCAGGGTATAACCTGTTTGAATTCCCCGGGCACGGTTGATGCAGATTACAGGGGTGAGCTGAAAGTCATTCTAATCAATCTTTCCAATACGGAGCAACTAATTCACCCCGGTGACCGCATCGCACAAATGGTAGTGGGAAGGGTTGAACATGTGGAATGGCATCCTGTGTCAGAATTGATTGAGACAGTCAGAAACGACGGAGGTTTCGGACATACCGGGAAGGTTTAGCTGAGATTGCAAGCTTACCGTTTTAATACCTGATGCTGGTCGACGTTCTCCTATATAAAATGATTGAATTTTGAATATGATAAATGCAGGCAAGATTTTATTTACATGGAGTTTTGGGTTAATCCTGTTTGTATTTATCGGAATGGGAAACTTTTCATGCCGTTCAGCAAAAAAGATTACAACTGCGATAAACAAAAAAGATACGGTTCAAATAAAAACAGACACAGTTACGGCCGTTGAAGATTTGCACGCGGATTCTTTAAAATATATCCAACAGTTATACAGCCATATTCAATCGGGTATCATCAACTGTAGAACGTTTTCAGCAAAACTAAAAGTACATTATGAAAGCAGTGACGGAAAAGACTATGAATTCAATGCCTTCATCAGGCTACAAAAGGATAAAATAATCTGGATTTCCATCAATGCATTACTGGGCTTTGAAGCTTTCCGCGCCGTAATAACACCAGATAGTGTGAAAGTCCTGAACAAACTGGATAAAGTGTACCAACTGAGGTCCGTGGGTTATCTGCAGAATATTAGCCACCTGCCATTTGACTTTCATACGCTACAGGCCATTGTGCTTGGTAATCCCATTTACCTGGACAGTAATATCCTGTATTATAGAAAGGATATGCAGGGCATATCCATACTTAGTATCGGCCCTATTTTCAGGAATTACCTGACACTCAATAACGATTTGAGTTTGAAACGCAGCAAGCTGGACGATGTAGATCCGCTTCAGACCAGATCCTGCGATATCACCTATGGCGATTACGAAAAAGCAGACACGGCTTTTTTCTCAACTTATCGTAAAATAGTGGTCTCTGAAAAAGCCAGGCTGGATGTTGAACTGAATTTTAAAAATATTCGTTTTAACGAGAATTTAGACTTTCCATTCTCCATCCCGAAAAATTATAAACGCAACTAGACGTTATACAGTAACTTCATCCCGAACGTAATTCGCATATGCGCAAACCGATCATCCTGTTCATTTCTATTTTTTATTTGGCATCCAGTGCGCACGCTCAATCACCAACCCAGAGTAGAAGCGAACTCGAAAAAGAACGTGCTTCCATACAGAAAGAAATAGAGGATGTAAAACGTTCTCTCGATGAAACCCATAAAAACAGGAAACAAACCCTGGGGCAGCTGGCTCTTTTGCAAAAGAGGCTTCGCCTGCGGCAAGCGGCCATATCAAATATCAATCAGCAATTGAATTTTATCCAGGCTGACATGAACACATCCTGGCAGCAGATTATCAAACTCAAAAAAGAACTGGACACGCTTCGTAAACAGTATGCGGAAAGTGTAATATATGCTTATGAGAACCGGACCAATTACGATTATCTTAATTTCTTATTTGCTTCCAGCAATTTCAATGACGCGGTGAAAAGAGTCGAATATCTGAAGTCTTACAGAGCCTATCGCGAACAGCGGGCGGAAAATATACAGAGGACGCAGATACTGCTTCAAAATAAAATAGACGGTTTAAAAATAAAACGAGTTGAAAAAGATGAAGCGTTGATAAAACAGAATAAGGAACGTCAGGTACTGGAAGTGGAAAAGAAAGAAAAAGATCAGGTGGTTGAACAATTACAGGGTCAGGAAAAGGAATTGAAAAAAGAGATGAATGCGAAACAAAAGCAGGATCAGAAACTGGGCAATGCGATTGCCGCAGCCATCCGGCGGGCACGTGAAGAGGCTGTTCGCGAGGCAAAGAAAAGAGCTGCAGCTGACGCGGCCGCCAACGTAGCGAATGTAGCGCCTGTTAAATCCGATGTCGCCAAAAACAATGCAAACGCCGGAAATGCCGGCACAATGCCTTCAACGGTTAAACCAGCTGTAAAACCGGCTGCTACTACTTTGTTTAACACGACAGCCGATATTACTTTATCCGGGAATTTTGAAAAGGATAAGGGCCATCTCCCATGGCCAATTGCCTCCGGCACCATCGCCATGCGGTTTGGCCCGCATGAGTATATCAAAGGAATTGTTCACAATAATCAGGGCATCACAATCGAAAGTGCAGCAGGCACATCTGTAACAGCCGTATTTGACGGAGATGTGCAAAGTGTGTTTAATGTGGGTGATGTCAGTGCAGTCATGATACGACACGGCAAATATTTTACTACCTATAGTAATCTTTCTTCGGTTTCCGTATCCAAAGGCCAGGCCGTAAAAATGGGGCAGGTTTTAGGAAAACTTGGTGATATTGGCCAGCTCGAGTTTGTACTTTCCGACGATAAGGATCATCTTTTCGATCCGGAAAGGTGGCTGAGGAGATAGTCTGTGACTTTTTTCAAATCTTTTCCTGGGAGAGTTTTTTTGCCGGCTGTGATTTTGTCAGAAAACGATCATATAATCTCTCATAGATCGGCACAATATTATTTATGTCGAATTTTTTAGCCTGCTCGTACGCATTCACTTTGAAAGTTTTTAAAACATCGTCATTTTCGAGTATGGTAATGGCCTGACGGCTCATGGATGCTACATCGCCAACCGGGCTCATAAATCCCGTTTTCCCGTTTATATTTATTTCGGGTAAACCCCCGGCATCGGATGATATCAGAGGTACGCCGGCAGCCATGGCTTCGAGCGCAGCCAATCCGAAACTTTCATATTCTGAGGGAAGAATGAAGAGGTCCGACACAGCAAGGATCTCTTCGATTTGTTCCTGTTTGCCGATGAAACGGATATCCTCGATGATGCCGAGTTCGCGACTTAGATTTTCAGCGTCAAAACGATCCGGGCCGTCCCCGACGAATAACAATTTTGATGGAATCTGTCTGTTTATTTCCGCAAATATTTTAACGACATCAAACACCCTTTTAATCTTTCGGAAATTGGAAGCATGCACTATGATTCGTTCATTGTTGGGTGCAATTACTTTTCGGAATGGGTCAATGGGTTTTCTCTTGAATCGCGACAGATCCACAAAGTTGTGGATGACTTCTATTTCTTTCTTGATATCAAAAATGCTATATGTTTCATCCCGCAGGTTTTGCGATACGGCTGTGATGGCGTCACTTTCATTGATTGAAAATGCAACAACCGGCGCCAGTGTTTTATCCCGGCCGACCAGCGTTATATCTGTTCCATGTAAAGTTGTGATTACCGGTATAACTATACCCTGTGTTGCTACAATCTTTTTTGCCATATACGCCGCGGAAGCATGCGGGATGGCATAGTGAACATGCAAAAGATCTAATTGATGATTTATAATCACATCAACCATTGTACTGGACAACGCTGTTTCGTAAGGTTGATAATCAAAAAGCGGATAAGACGTTACCCGCACTTCATGATAGAAAATATTTGCATTGTATTCAGTTAGTCTTACCGGTTGCTGGTATGTAATGAAATGTACCTGGTGGCCTTTATCTGCAAGCGCTTTTCCGAGTTCTGTGGCGAGGACACCGCTTCCGCCAAATGTCGGATAACAAACAATTCCAATCCGCATGTACTGAATTTATTGAATGAAGTTAAACAGATTTCCAGGCATCACATAAGAACCATCCATTACTTATCTTAGCAGAAATAAACAGTTATGCGCTCGTTTTTGTTTGGTTGTTTCGTTTTTTTCTTTGCCGGTTCATTAGCGGCACAATCGGATTCTGTTTTTATCAGAAAAATTGCAGATGAAATTTTCCACAACAGCACCGCCTACAGTAATCTGTACACGCTGACAAAAACCATCGGGCAGCGTTTATCCGGATCTCTATCCACATATACCTCCGAAAAATGGGCACAGGATGCAGTAAAAAAAGCGGGTGCTGACCGGATATACTTACAAAAAGCGATGATTCCGCATTGGGTGCGGGGAGGAAAGGACCAGGCAGCCCTGATAACCGGGAAAAACAGGCAAAGCCTGGAAGTATTGGCTTTGGGAAATTCTGTATCAACTCCAGCGGGAGGCATCACGGCACCCATGATACTGATTAGGGATTTTGACGAGCTGGAAAAAAGAAAAAACGAGTTAAAAGGCAAGATTGTCTTTTATAACCATCCGTTCAATGCTGACTTTGTATGGACATTCCTTGCATATTCAGAGGCAGTACCTTACAGGGTTTTTGGAGCAAGCAGAGCTGCAAAATATGGAGCCGTTGGTACCATCGTGCGTTCCATGAGCGAATCCACCGATAATTTGCCCCACACGGGGGCCATGATTTATAATGATTCATTTCCAAAAATACCAACACTGGCGGTTGGCCTGCAGGATGCCGATAAAATGGCCGCCGCGGTATTTTCTAAATTGGTGGCTGCAGATCTCAAGGAAAGTCAGACAGAACTGAGTCTTTTTATATCTACCAACGCACATGCCCTGCCCGATACGATCGGATATAATGTAATTGGTGAGTGGAAAGGCTCCGAATTTCCCGATCAGTTTATTACGGTGGGCGGACATCTTGATTCCTGGGATCCCGCGGAAGGTGCACATGACGATGGTGCAGGCTGTGTTCAATCCATTGAAGTGTTACGTGCCTTGAAAGCGATTGGCTATCAGCCGAAACATACCATTCGCGTTGTTTTATTTACAGATGAGGAAAATGGAGGAAGGGGGGCAAAAGCTTATAGCGCAGAAGCAAAAACGAAAAACGAGAAACATATATTTGCATTGGAAAGTGATGGAGGTGGATTTACCCCGAGGGGGTTTAGTTTCAAAGGAACTGAATCTCAGATGGCCGCTGTAAAACCCTGGCTTCCTCTATTAGTGCCTTATGGAGTTACTGAATTTAATGCCGGCGGCGCAGGAGCAGATGTTGAACCACTCAACGAAGCTACCGGAGCTATGGCGTCTGAGCTGATCCCGGATTCACAACGATATTTCGATATACATCATTCCGCCGGAGATGTGTTTGAGAAAGTAAACAAAAGAGAATTGGAACTAGGCGCAATCAATATGGCCGCCCTGATTTACCTGACAGATAAATACGGTTTGTAAAAACACAAATATGAAAAAATTTCTTACCATTTTATTGTTGAGTATTATAGTCATTGGCGGAGTGTGGTTTGCCTGGCATTTTTACTGGGTCTTCGGTGAGGGAGTAAAAGCAGGCCAGCTGAATAACTTCGTGAAAAAAGGGTATGTTTTCAAAACCTACGAAGGAAAATTAATTCAAACCGGTTTGAAAGGGGGTGTGCCTGGCTCAGTTCAGTCGAACGAATTCCGTTTTTCAGTTACTAATGAATCAGTGGCCAGTAAAATGATGTCAAACAGCGGAATGGTATTCGAAATACATTATAAGGAGTATATGGGCGCATTGCCGTGGCGGGGCACGACTGTTTTTATTGTGGACAGTATATTATCAATGCGTGATTCCCGAACATTACAGACGCCATATATCCCTCAGTAGCGCCTCACAACTCCAGCCGGTCTGGCCTCAAGCCTGTAAAATAAAAATGGCCGGCTGCTTATTGATGTCGGGAACCTTATTTTTCCAGCTTTCTATTGTCTTGGTTTGAATGGATTCAGATTTACCTGTCAGGTTAACGGCAATGCATAACCGTGTTGTATGAGCGCAAGTCTTTAAAATACTTTCGAGAAGAGCATTGTTCCGGTAAGGTGTTTCAATAAATATCTGGGAGGAATCTTCTTTTCTTGAAACAGATTCCAATTCCTTTAAGCGTTTAATACGTTCAGCTATTTCAATTGGAAGGTATCCATGGAACTGGAAATGCTGGCCATTCATACCGCTGGCCATTAAAGCCAGCAGCATCGAATTCGGACCGACCAGGGGCTTAACCGTGACGCCCGCTTCCTGTGCGACAGCCACCAGGATTTGTCCGGGATCTGCAATACCAGGACAACCCGCTTCACTGAGTATGGCGATTTGTTTTCCAAGTTTAATCTGTTGAAGGAATTCCTGTTTTACAGCCTCCTCTGATTTGTGAATTGTAAACCAGCGATAACTGTCTATATCCATTTCCTTCCATAACTTTTTGAGGTAACGACGTGCGCTGCGTTCATTCTCCACAAAAAAAACTTCGGAGACCTTTACGGCATCTAATATGTAATCCGGTAAAACATTTAAACCGTCTTCATCAAGAAATGTAGGAATTAAATAAACGGTTGATACGTTTTTCATGCTTCGATATTCTGATGATAGAGGCTGATGGTAGCAGCAACCAGCGCATAGGAAGGTGCCAATACCCATCCAACGAATGGTACGAAGTGCATTAAATAAAAAACAAGGCCATTACCGATTGCCAGTCCGCGACGCTGACCGATAAAATGGATACTTTCAGCAGGAGATAAATGATGACGCTCGCAACTATAATCAAGCATAGAAAAACCATAATAGTAACATTCAACCAAAGCGGCGATCACGGGGGCGATCGATCCGAGCAATGGAATGAAAGACAAAAGGAGAATGAAAATGGTAATGATGGTTTGCCAGAATAAATTACGCAGAGCGAGCTTTATTCCTCTTCTGATATCATGAAAGAAAACCTGCCTGTTAAAAACAAATTCTTTGCCCTCAATAATACATTCTGTTTTTTCGCTGAGATAGGCGAAAACCGGACTGCCCAGAATGAGGAACATATATTTAAAAAGTGAGAAGTAGAAAAACATCATGATCAGCCTGGCCATAATTCCGACCATGATAGCAGCAAAACTATACGCCGGGCTATGTTGCTGGTGAATCCATTTGTCAAGACCGGAGAATAATTCGGAAACTGCTGTATCAGCCGATATCCAGAAAAAATATAATCCGATGGTAAACATGATCATGTATGCCAAACCCGGAATCAGGATCCATTTCCATAACCTGTGCTTGCTAATGAAATCATTAGCCTTTAGATAGGCCTGTATAGCAATGACAATTTCTTTTAGCAAAGCAATTTTTTATAGGCATTCAATATAGCACTAATTTACATTTTAAGTATTTGTATATGCCGGTTAGCCTGAAAAAGCTGGATCATTCGTTTTATGATCGAAAGAATGTTGTACTGATTGCCAAAGAACTGCTTGGGAAAATACTCGTTACACAAATTGATGGGGTTCGTACTTCCGGACGAATTGTGGAAACGGAAGCATATAATGGCGTGGTAGATCGTGCTTCTCACGCATTTGGTGGCCGCAGAACCAACAGATCCGAACATATATACGGCGGTCCGGGAACCGTGTATGTTTATTTCGTTTACGGTTTGCATTACCTTTTTAATGTTGTTACAAATAAAAAAGATACTCCCCATGCTATTCTGATACGCGCGCTCGAACCCCTGGAAGGGGTTGACTACATGCTGAAGCGAGTGGGAAAACCAATAGCCGATTATACCCTTACAAAAGGGCCTGGCAATCTTGCACGCGCGCTGGGCATTTCCAAAATGCATACTGGCGGCAGTTTGTTTTCAGAAGAGATATTCATTGAGGACGATGGAATACGTTATAAAAAAGATCAGATCGTCATTACTCATAGAATTGGTGTGGATTACGCGGGAACAGATGCGCAATTGCCATACCGCTTTATCGTAAAGGGCAATCCTTATGTAAGCGCAAAAAAATCTTAGAACTTTGGACAGGGAATGGGCTTTCTTCCGTCTGAAGGCTTTTTTATGTAGATAAGAGAAATCTCAAAACCTCCCTGGCCCTGGGAAGCTGGTTTCAATGACGACACGTTAACATCATAGGACATACCAATGGTAAAAGATCCGATATCCAGTCCGATATAAGGTATGATCGCATCTGTCAGGTTACTGAAACGCGCCCATACACCCAGGTATAGATTTGTCGGATTCCGGTTTTCTTCTTCACTCGTCAAATTATACGACCAGGCGCCTCCCAGCATCGCATCGACTGCATTCGCCTGACGGCTGTATAAACCACTGAGATGAATAAAATTGTTGTTATTGGATTGGGATAACGGGAATGAATAACCGCCGTGAACGGTGAAACGCGGGGAAAGTGTATATAAATTATTCCCGGTAAACGATTCGGTCGGTTGAAGGATATGGTAAGCCGATACACCCAGATAATAGTTGTTATTGCCGTCGGTAGATCCGTTGTATAAAACACCAACGTTCAAATCAAAATAACTAAGATTCACCTGATGACCACTGACAAGTTCTGAACTCGGTAACGACCAGCCACCCTGCTGGTCCAGTTGATCTTCAAAATTCAATTGGGTTCCGTCAAGCCTTTTATTTGCGTAAGAGCCCTGAAAACCGATCCCGATCTGATTCCATCCGTTTTCATCCAGAGCCTTCTGATATGCCGTTGAAATAGCAACATAATTACTTGTAAGGATACCATTGGCCGTCCGGTCACTCATAGCCATGATACCAACCCCCCATGCGTCTCCGGGGTTTAACTTATTTGCAAGGATATTTCCATCAACCGAAATAGTTGATGTAACAAAGGCATTATTGATTTGAGGCCATTGGTTACGATAATTTCCGGCAACACGAATGGTGCCATTGAATTTTCCTGTAAGTGCCGGATTTAATGTAAGAGGAGAAGCGAAGAATTGTGAAAATTGAGGATCCTGGGCCCGAGATATCCCGGGGGATAAGCAGGTAATACAAAGCAGCACGTAAAAAATTCTTCTCATAAGCACAGTCCTTTGGTTACGGCCGGTTTGGAGATTTATACTATGAATTGACACCAAATATCCCTGAAAAGCTGCTGGTGAACCTTTGCAGGGTAATTAATTTCAAAGGAAGATCAAATTGCAATCAGGGTCAAAATAAACAAAAAACCTGATACATCCCGCTCTTTTCCCAATGTTTTAGAGCTGTATTTTATTGCCGAAAGAAAGATCTCCCGCATCCCCCAACCCCGGTACGATATAACCCTTGGCTGTCAGTTCGTCGTCAATAGCCCCGCACCAGATCTTACAGGTAGGTAATGCCCTGCGCAGGTATTCAATGCCAACGGTGCAGGCTATTGCAGTAACGATATGAATCTCAGCGGGGTTGCCTTCTCCTCTCAGTTGCTGGATCGTTTTTACCATGGACGAACCGGTTGCCAGCATGGGATCTGAAATGATCAAAACACGGTTTTCAAGTTCAGGATGTGTAACATAGGTCATGCTGATTTCAAAGGATCCGTCCCGGTCGTGTTTCCTGTAAGCAGAGATAAAAGCATTATCTGCTTTGTCAAACACGTTCAGCAGACCCTGATGCAAGGGTAACCCGGCCCTGAGAATCGTGGCGAGCACGGGCTGGTTTTTAAGCACTTTCGAGTTAGCAATACCCAGGGGCGTCTGAATTTCTACTTCTTCAAAAGCCAGGGAACGGCTGATTTCATAGCCGGCAATTTCACCGATTCTTTCCAGGTTGCGCCGAAAACGCATCCGGTCGGTTTGCACGGATACATCCCGTAACTCTGCCACCCAGTCGCAAAGAATCGAATAATCCTGGCTCAGATTTATCAGCATAGATAAAAATTAAAAATCCGATATTCGAAATTCAGTCGGCACTAAAACTAAAATTAAAAGATTGAATCAGAAAATCATTTCCTGTGCAGTATAATGTGATCGGGCTGATGAGTGGAAGTTCCCTCGATGGGCTCGATATGGCATATGTCCATTTTGAAGAGAATGCAGGACAATGGACATACGAAATACTGGAGACCTTTTGCAAACCATATCCTGTGGATTGGAAAGAAAAACTGACCGGCATCAACGGGCTCACGGCAAAGGAATATCTCCTGCTTCATACGTCTTATGGCCACTGGCTGGGGAATGCAGTAAATGATTTTATGGAAGAGAAAAACCTGACTTACCGGGTTCAACTCATTTCATCTCATGGTCATACTGCTTTTCATGATCCGGCAAAGCGGATGACGGCACAACTCGGGGACGGGGCAGCCATTGCCGCAATAACCGGGATTCGTACAATCACAGACCTCAGAAGTGTCGATTTGGCGCTGGGAGGTCAGGGGGCGCCCATTGTGCCAATTGGCGAAAAGTTGTTATTCCCGGATTATGATTTTTTTCTAAATATCGGCGGCATCGCAAACATTTCTGCAAAAGGAACAAACAGGATTGGTTTTGATGTATGCCCGGCAAACCGAATACTGAATTTACTGGCTACCGGGACAGAAAAAGGATATGATGATAAAGGCTCATTGGCCGCTGCCGGGAACATTGATAAGAATCTGCTTGACGAATTAAATGGATTGAATTATTATAAACAATCATATCCAAAATCACTTTCAAATGAATTTGGTCTGAATGAAATATACCCTTTGATTTTAAACGCCCACCTATCCGTAAATGATGCGCTGGCAACTTATGTAGAGCACATCGCAATACAGATATCAAAATCACTGATTCCATTAAAGCAAAACTTTTCCGGAAAGGAAGAATTGAGTTTACTCATAACCGGTGGCGGAGCACACAACCGGTTTTTGATTGAAAGTATAAACAATAAAGTTTCCCCTGCAGGTATTAAAAGTATTATTCCGCCTGAAAGTCTGGTGGATTACAAAGAAGCGTTGATCATTGCTCTGATGGGTGCCCTGCGTTGGCGGGAAGACATCAATGTATTACATACCGTAACCGGAGCATCAAAGGACAGTATTAATGGAGCGGTATGGTCGGTCTAAATTGTCAATTGTTAATTGTCAATTGATAATTTTTGTCTTTTCAGTAATTGACAATTAACAATTAACAATTGACAATTATTAAAGTCCCAGCACTGATTTCAGCTTAACATAGCCCGTTTTGCTAACCGGTACCCGTCCACCGGATTTGAGAATGGCCAGGTGGTTATCTTTTTCGTAAGGATCGATACGGGTTATTTCTGTAACGTTTACCATATAGGAACGATGGGTTCTGACAAACTGATTTTTATTCAATACTGTTTCAAAATGTCCCATCGTTTTGTTTTTCAGAAATGAACCATCTTTTGTGTGAATTTTTACATAGTCGTCTGCCGCTTCCAGATAATGAATATCATCTATGGGAATGATCCTTATTTTCCCTGCCAGCTTTACTACGACCCGATGATGTTCAGACGGGCTGTTTGAAACAGATTCAAGAAGGGGGGCCAGATGATCCTTTGGTGAAATGGTCTTATTCATTTGCTTCCATTTTGAAATGGCTTTCTCGAAACGGTCTCGACTGAATGGCTTAAGCAGATAATCCACGGCATGACTTTCAAATGCGTGAATAGCATATTCGTCATAAGCCGTAGTAAAAATGACGGCGGGTGGTTCCTCAATGAGTTCAAGCATTTCAAAACCGTTTATTTTTGGCATCTGAATATCCAGAAAAATTAAATCCGGTTGCATTTGCTGGATCGCTTTAACACCTTCAAATCCGTCGTTGCATTCCGAAATTAATTCCAGATCCGGATGGTATTGCAGGTATTCTTTAATGATCGACCTTGCCAGTGGCTCGTCATCAATGATGATAATTTTCATGATTTGGAATATTTATTGTTGTCGTAAATACCTGGTCCCTGGCTAAGGTTTCCACGAGATCCGTTCTTGCGAATAAAAGATAGAGTCTGCGTTTTACTGAATTTAATCCAAACCCGGTGCCATGCCTTGGGCTGGCTGTGTCTGGATCGTATGGATTCTGAACAGTCACTTTCAAAGTGTCATTTACACGTACCACAGAAATATATATGGTTACCGCATCCGTCGTATCATACAATCCGAATTTGATGGCATTCTCCACGACGGGCTGCAATAGCATGGGTGGAATCAGCATATGCATACTTCCCTCATCTTTCATGATTGACGTTGACAGGCGATGACCAAAACGTACTTTTTCTATTTCAAGGTATAATTCCAATGATTGCATTTCCTCCTCCATTTTTACCCATTGCTCTTCTTCCTTTCTGAGTGTGGTACGGAGGAAATCGGATAATTGATGAATCATTTTACGGGCCTGGGATGGATCAGAACCGATCAGTGCGCTGATGGAGTTCAGGCTATTAAATAAGAAATGAGGCTGCAACTGCTGACGCAATTTATAGAGTTCAGCATCCCGGCTTAGTTTTTCCGCATCATTTTTCCTTTGCCGGTTTTCCTGTTCTTCTTCCTGCGTATACCATAGTACACAAATAATCGCCATACATCCAATCAACAAAAAAGCAATTCCAAGCCTGAGCCAGTAGGCATTGGAAAGGAATATCAAGTAGTTTATACTTGAATAATCAATCAAAACCAGGTTCAGAATAAATTTACTCAGTGCATTTACGACCAGACTGAAAATGACGCTGATGATCAGGACATAGAGGTATCGGTCGCTATAAGGCAGATAGTAACGAAGAATATTACTGATAATCCAGCAGGCACCGAGCAGAAGACTATTTGTAACCAGACTGTCTACAACAGCATTGCTCAGCGAATATCCATAGTTCAGGATCAGTAATGCATGAAGGACAGACCATACCAGCCACCAACCAAAAAAGCTGTTACGAAATTTGCTGACGTTGATCGGTGACCTGGCCAAGGAATACAGTTAAATAATTTCCAGAAACTGGTGTTTGCTATTGTGCAGTATGTGCGCCGCTTTTCTGTTTGTCAATTCAATGTATAAATCGGCATTATCTGTTTCCTGGATGCGGGAATATAATTCTGCTCCGTCAAGCAACCCACTTAGTTTATACAATTCAGCTACATTGATGAACTTCCATTGCACCAGCTTTTGTTCTTCATTAAAGAATTTGTCTTCTTCTTTTTGGCCCAGCGTAGTTGCTTTTTCAAAAGCTTCCTGTGAGTTATCTGCTTCTATCAGCCTGAGTTGTTCATCAAATTGTGCCGTATGATTTCCCTGGCCGCAAATAATCCTGTAAACAATTTTTGTAAGATACCAGCTCATAGTTTTGATTTAATGTATGATCGGATAAGTTGATTAATAATTTCTGATTTCAATACCACCGAAGACAGATGAGCCGTCGATGATGAGCACTTTATTCGGATCCGTAGTGCCGATATTCGTTCTTTTGTCTTCTATATTTCCGAATACCGAAGTCAGTTGACTCCTCACTTCCCAATGGGGGGGTACAATTATTTTTGTGCCGCCCATAATCTGTGTGATATCCAGGGAAGCAGTGCCCTGAATATCAGCCTGGCTGAGATTGATTTCTGCGCCACCCATGAAGATGGTGATGTCTCCCCCTTTAAAATTTTTAGACAGGATATTTTTATGGATGCCACCCAGAATAGTAGTCGCATCGATAAAATCTTCCGATGAAAAACCTTTGGAACTGTAACCCATTCCGCTGCTGGAACCTGTAGTTTCACCCGATTGCGGATCCGCCGGATCTCCCGGAAAAGCACCCGATCCCGGATACCCTCGCTGCTGTCGTCTTCTTTGCCATCTTTCCCAATCCCTATGCTTCGATTTCCAATCCTTTTGTTCCCATTTCCGATGCCATTCGTGCTCCATCCAATGCGGTTTTTTCGGTCGGATCAGCATGATAAGACCGACCAGGATGATGACGGCCGGCCAGATAAAACGATGAATATCGAGCCCCGGAATCAATTGATCCATCAGAAAAAAAGTCCCGATCAGAATCATGATCAGCCATCCGGGTCCGCGAAACGCGTGAGCGAGCCCACTGAAAACTCCGATAATTATCAATAAAAATTGCCAACTGAACATCCAATCCGGCATGGGCATTCCGAACTGATGTGCCAATAATACACCGCCTACACATACCATGCCGATAGGAATCAGGATCCTGCCAGCCGACCTTCTGCGGATGCGATTATTGATATCTTCTTTTATATCAGGTTCCTTATTATCCATTTCCTTAAATTTCACGTAAAACTAATCACCCTGTCCCTTTATTTCAAAGGGATATAGGCCATACCGGTATGAATGACGGTGAATGCCGGAAATTATCCGGTAAAAAATAAAGGAATCATAAGATTTGAAAACGATCTCCGTCGAATAAACCCAGATCGCTGAGTTTAAGGTGGGGAATAACGAGGAGCGCCATAAATGAGAGCGTCATAAAGGGTGAGAGTAACCGGGAACCCATTCTTTTCGCCTCAGCATCCAGTATGGTATAACTTTCTGCTACCAGGTACCCGTCTTTTGTACTCATCAAACCAGCCACTGGCAAACCTAGTTTATTCTCCGTTCCTTCGTCGGCCAGGCTGATCCCGCCATTTTCCGAAATCACGGCGTTTACAGCACGACTCAGTGCTTCATCGCTCACACCTACCGCAACGATGTTATGGCTGTCATGGGCGACCGAAGATGCCAGAGCCCCGGATTTCAATCCAATGTTTTTTATAAAAGCCATAGCAATGGGTGCTTTTTTATAACGATTCAGCACAACGATTTTCAGTATGTCACGCGAAGGGTCCGCTTCCCAAAAGCCATTTTTCGCATATATCTCTGCGTTATATTTCCCCGTGATCAGTTGTCCGTCATAAGCTTCGATTATCGGGTACGGATAGACAGATGTATCAGAAGGTCTTGCGCTGAAAGCAAAATCTTCCGGCCTGGTATAGGAACAATCGAATTGATTGGGATTGGACAAATGGGAAACAGAATTTATTTTGGTTTTCCCGTTTTCTGCAACTAACTCGCCCTGGAGGTATGTTTGTATTACTTCAAATTTTATTAAATCTTTCAACAAAATAAAGTCTGCAGAATCGCCCGGACGCAATCGACCTACATCCAGATTATAATGAAAGATTGGATTGATGCAGGCTGCTCTGAGTACTTTAAAGGGATCAATATTCTTTGCAACAGCCCTTGCGCAAAGCTGATTGATATGACCATGTAACAGGCTGTCCGGATGTTTGTCGTCGCTACAGAACATCATATTTTCCCAATGTTCATTTAACAGATCAGCAAGCGCCTCAAAATTTCTCGCAGCGCTTCCTTCCCGTATCAGTATTTTCATTCCCATCCCCAGTTTATCCAGCGCTTCCTCCGCAGTAAAACATTCGTGATCGGTCGTAATTCCGGCCTGGATATATTTGCGTGCTTCTTCACCGCGCAAGCCGGGTGCATGGCCATCAACCGGCTTATGATATTTCTTTGCGGAAGCTATTTTCTTTAAAACCTCCGGATCGCCCTGAAGGACACCGGGAAAGTTCATCATTTCACTCAGGTATTTAATTTCTGGTCTTGATAACAATCGATCCACTTCATCTGAGCGCAGGGAGGCACCGGCTGTTTCAAAAGTCGTAGCGGGCACGCAACTCGGGGCACCAAAATAAAAATGGAATGGCGTTTTTTTCCCATTCTCGATCATAAAATCAACGCCATCTATACCCAGTACGTTGGCAATTTCATGTGGATCGCTGACAGTTGCAACAGTTCCATGAACTACTGCCAGTCTCGCAAATTCAGACGGAACGAGCATGGAGCTTTCAATATGTACATGCGAGTCGATAAAACCGGGACAGATATATTGTTCCGGAACGATTTGGTCTGAATTCAATTCCTGAACACGGAGGATTTTTTTATCTGCGATATGTACTTCAGCAGGATAAATTCTCCCGGCCAGAATATCTGTAAACTTTCCTTTAATGACCATGTTAAAATCTTAATCGTTCAGAAGGCCCGGTCGTTTATCTTTTGTTTTGCGGAGAGATGCTTCATATCGCCATTCTGCAATTTTAGCGGGGTCGCCACTCAGTAATATTTCCGGGACCTTCCAGCCCCTGAAATCTGCCGGCCTGGTGTAAACTGGCGGTGCAAGCAGGTTATCCTGAAAGGAATCAAACAGAGCGGAAGTTTCATCATTCAGAACACCGGGCAGCAACCTTCCGATGGCATCCGTTAATACGGCAGCCGGCAGTTCGCCTCCACTCAGTACATAATCACCGATGGAAATTTCGCGTGTGATATAATGTTCGCGGATGCGTTCATCAATTCCCTTATAATGTCCGGAGATGATCATTAGATTTTCTTTCATTGAAAGAGCATTAGCGATTGGTTGGTTCAGTAATTCACCATCCGGGCTCATAAAAATAATCTCATCGTAATCTCTTTCTTTTTTCAAAGATTCAATGGCATTGGCAAGGGGCTCGCACATCATCACCATACCTGCTCCGCCGCCATACTGATAATCATCCACCTGGCCATATTCATTCACCGCCCAGTTCCTCAAAGGATGTACAAAGATTTCGAGCAGTTTCTTTTCCCTTGCTCTTTTCAGTATGGAATGGGAAAAAGAACTTTCGAGCAATTCCGGTAAAACGCTGATAATATCTATTCGCAATTTGAAAAAAATTAATATCTGTTTGAGGAATCTGGTGATTTTACTACTTGCTGACTTTTTTTCATGTTCTTCGCCCTTTGTTATATATTGATTATTGTTTGCTTCGGGATCGCTTCGAGGCGGCTTCGATAACCAACCGAACGCTTACCGAAGCCGTCTCGAAGCCGTCCCGAAGAAATATATACTAAATCAACAGCTAAACACGAAAAATCTCTGTCTTTATGGCAGGGCAGATGCAGAATCTCCCATTCCATCCAGGTCCCGGCGTTGTTTTTTTGTTGGTCTTCCCACTTTACTCAATCTTTTTCCGGTGTGAAAGGTGGCAGCCTGAAATTGGATTCGTTCTACTTCTTCCTCCGGTGTTATGTCCAGATAATATTTTACCGCTTCAGAAAATGCCAGACGATGATCCAGTAATCCGGTCACCTGAACGCGCCATCTTTTGGCTTCTGTTTTTACTTCATAAATATCACCAATATGTACCTGTTTGGAAGGTTTGACCTGTCCGGCTTCGTTTTTTACTTTACCTTTTTCACAGGCATCCGAAGCCAGGCTCCTGGTCTTAAAAAGCCTGATTGCCCACAGGTATTTATCAATACGTAATTTTTCTTTTTCAGCCACTTTTATTTGTTGACAGTTGACGGTTGACAGTTGACGGTAATTCCATAGTGCCCTTCTTTCATACTTGCGTTAAACTTTGTGCTTTAGTCTTTCGGCTTCTTGAGGCTCTCCTCAGCAAAGAACTTATGAAAAAATGGAATGGTTTCTATCCCCTTATAAAAATTTGCGATATCGTATTTTTCATTGGGCGAATGCAGGTTGTCGCTATCCAGTCCGAAGCCCATAAATACAATCTTGATACCAAGTTCTTTTTCCAATAATGAACAGATTGGAATACTTCCGCCTCCCCGCTGGGGCACCGGTTTCTTTCCAAAGCTGGCTTCTATGGCTTTTTCGGCAGCGATATACGCCAGAGAGTCAAGTGGTGTCATATAGGGTTCTCCGCCATGCAATTCAAATGCATTAACCGTTACACCGGGAGGTGCAATTTTCTTGAAATAATCCAGAAGCATCTGCGTGATCTTTTCTGATCGCTGATTCGGAACCAGCCTCGCTGAAATCTTTGCCGATGCTTTGGAAGGCAGAACGGTTTTCGACCCTTCACCCTGAAAGCCGCCCCAGATTCCGTTTAATTCCAATGTAGGTCGAATTCCGGTACGTTCATTTGTACTAAATCCTTTTTCACCCCACAACGATTTAACACCCAAATCCCGCATATATTCCTTTTCATCAAACGGAGCGGCCGCCATTTTTTCCCTTTCAGCAGCAGACGATTCAACTACATCATCGTAAAATCCGGGAATTGTAATATGATTATTTCCGTCATGACAACTGGCTATCATCTTAGCGAGCATGGTAATCGGGTTAGCAATTGCACCGCCATACACGCCGCTATGTAAATCACGATTGGGTCCTGTCAGCTCAACCTGTATATAGGCCAGTCCGCGCACGCCGATTTCTATGGAAGGGGTTTCAAGACTGATCATCGACGTATCGCTGATGAGAATCACATCCGCTTTCAGAAGCTCTTTATGAGAAGAGACAAAGTCGCCGAGACTGGGAGATCCAATTTCTTCTTCACCCTCGATGATAAACTTAATATTACAGGGTAGCTCTCCGGATTGGTTCATTATTTCCATTGCCTTTACATGCATGAAAAACTGACCTTTGTCATCGGCTGATCCCCGGGCATATATCATCCCATTTTTTATAGTAGGTTCGAATGGTGGTGTATGCCAAAGTTCCACCGGATCCACCGGTTGCACATCATAGTGACCATATACCAGCACGGTCGGCTTGGAGTCATCTACTATTTTTTCCGCGAACACAACCGGGTGGCCTGCCGTTGGAAATATTTCCGCCCTGATCGCCCCTGCATCAAAAAGGGATTTTCTGACAGCCTCCGCACAGGTAGCCATATCTTTCTGATGGGTACTGTCGGAACTCACAGATGGAATTCTTAGTAAAGCCTTTAATTCTTCCAGAAATCTTTCCTGATTCTTATCCTGATACGCTTTCCACGCTTGCATGGGTAATGGGTTTTAATAGATGATTGCGAATTTAGGCCCTTTTGAGAAATGCTGTTTATTTGGATAACTCTCATCAGGATGGGGTAGACAGGTCATGTTTTTTATTTGGTACAACATTCGTCATATCCCAATATATTTTTCTACTGAACGGGTGTTGCCTCACCGGGCAATCCGGTTTTATACAAATAGGACAGCAACTGCCGATACAGTCATCTGAGTGAACAAAAAATTCCATGGAAGATCCAAATTCTCTTATAATAATTTTTCGAAGGCTGTCGATTTCAATATGCGCTTCCCGGACATTCAGATACCAGGGTACCGTCATGTGGCAGTCAACATGAAGGACATTTCCAAATTTTATCACCCGAAGATTATGGATGTCGATCCAGTTGGGGAGCCTGCTGTTATTGACAAGATCAATCACCTTAGCGAGGATTTTCTCATCTGCCTCGTCCATAATTCCCGCTACCGATTTTCGGGCAATTCGATATCCGATGATCATGATTACAACGCTCATTATGATGGCCACAATACTGTCCAGCTGGTGTATATGCGTAAAATAAATCAGAAACAGGCCGAGGATAATGGCCAGCGTCGAATACGTGTCGGATTGCAGATGATGGCCGCTTGCCTGCAACGCCTCTGAATTATTTTCTCTGCCTTTTTTAACAGCGTACAAACCGACGATAAAATTTATGATAGCAGAAACAGCAACGAGAATAATACCAGTGTTGAGTTGTTGTAACGGATGCGGATGTATGAGCTGATTCACTGCTTCATAGATAATAAAAACTCCGGCAAGCATGATCAGCGTGCCTTCGATAGCGGCAGAAAGAAACTCTGCCTTACCATGTCCGTAAGGATGATTTGTATCCCTTGGTTTGTAAGCAATGGATAAACTGTACAGTCCAACCAGTCCGGCAATGACATTTACAATACTTTCAAGCGCATCGGTCAGGATAGCTACAGAACGAGTGAGATACCAGGCAATAATTTTTATTGAGAATAAGATCACCGCAACGAAAAGTATCCATTTCTGAATGCTGAGGTTTTGCCTGCCTTTATCCACGTGATAGTTTGTCAGCAAATGTAATTGGAATCAATACGAATAGGATGTGTTTTTTTACGAGATATCCGGAATAGAGATTTTATTTTCCGGATGGTTGCGATTGCGGAATTTTTTCAACATCCGGTAATAGAACTCCCTGTTGAAAAGCTGGGAATCAGCCATCGCTTTATAAGTGAGGAAAATCCCCACCGGGAGAAGCACAATCGTTGCCATCCACATCCCACTAAAAGGTTGCATCACATCTTCCTTAACAAATTTTCTTCCGAAATTATTCAGAAGAAAAAAGACGACGAAAAATATAACGGCGAAGATCAGGGGAAGTCCGATTCCGCCTTTGCGTATGATAGATCCGAGTGGTGCACCGATCAGGAAAAGAACCAGGCAGGCTATCGACATAGTAATTTTCTCATGCCAGGCCATCAGGTGTAATCGCAGGTTTTTACGATCATTTTCATAACTGACGGCAGAAATATCAGTACTGGCTTTTATGTTATTGATGGTTGAATAGGTTCTGGACAGCGCATCGTGGAAAGAAGAATCCGGTATCAGCTGCTGGATGGAATCCAATTTTGCAATCGGGGGTTTCGATTTCCAGGGACTGTCGAGGTATCTCAGAATATGTATCTGCGCACCTAACAGGGTGTTGGCTTGTTTCTGATATGCGGCATTTGTGTGTTCAAGGGAGTCGATGGTGGTAGCCAGTTGTCGCATATTGAGCATCTGATAGTTATTCTTAAATGCACTATCGTCCGTCTTATTTAATTTGAAAGAACTCAGGTCAAATACTTTTTTATATTCTTCAAAGCCTATTCGTATGAGTTCTGTATTGACGGTATTACGCTGACCTTTTTCCTGGTAGTTCCATCCGTTTTTCAGGTTAAATTCCAGGAATTTTTTATCAGGCGAGATTGTCATTCTGCCGCTTTGAGCGACCGTCGCATAATCCTGCAGCAGATTGTAATTATGCTGGAAGATCAATATGTCGTGGATATTCGTGCCGTCCTTGTCCTTTTTACCAATTTTAATAATATAGCCGTCGATCTTATCATAAAAGACTCCCTCTTTGATATCGAACGCTGGTTTGGAAACAATGATATCATATTTGAGTGTCTGCATTTTCAACTGCGCCACAGGAATAATATAGTTGTTGAATGCGAAAGCAATACCGCAGATTACCAATGAACAAACAAAAAGCGGACGCATGAAGCGGAGCAGGGGAATGCCGGCCGATTTAATGGCTACCAGCTCAAAAGTTTCACCCAGATTTCCAAAAGTCATAATAGATGAAAGCAACACGGCCAGGGGCAGGGCGAGCGGAACAAGTGTTGCGCAGACATATATAATAAAAGTGAAGATGGTGATCATATCCAGGCCCTTGCCTACGATATCATCAATATACAGCCAGAAGAACTGGAGGACCAAAACAAAAACAGTAATAAAAAATGTGGCTATAAACGGACCGATGAAAGCGCCGATAATAAGTTTATCTAATTTTTTTATCACCGTGCAAAAATAACCCAAAGCTTAAAGCCCAAAGACTAAAACTAATATGGAATTGTGAAAGTTTAATTTAAAAACCGCCAACCGTTAATTCCCCAGTCTGTGAAAAAGATCCTTCACCTGGTGTCTCCAAAGTTGTGATTGGTCCTTAATATCTTTTTTATCAGCGAAATCTTTTATGAGGAGAATCGTCTGATTGGTGATATCTGATTTTTCAATCCGGAATTCGAAAAATTCTTCTTTGGGGGAGTCGGACCAATGAAAACGAACGAACTTATCCAATTCGCTTTCCAACACTTCAGCTTTGGTTGTTGAACCATTCCATGAAAAGCTGAAAATATTATCGCGCTCATCTACTTTGTCCGCAAACCATTCCTGAAGGCCGGCCGGGGTACTCAAAAACTCATATAAAATGGCGGGTGGGCATTTTAAAGAGTATTCTAACGTGAACTGCTGTTTCTTACTCATCTATTGTCTATTGATCGTGGGCTGCAATTATAGATAAATATTTCATGACCTGAAATTTTTTTTAATTCTCCGGAAAAGCCTGATAATGAAGAAATCATCCCTTCCAATATTGGGAAATAGTTGAAAATCAGTCATTTATCGCCTCTGCGGTTTGGATTTCCCGGTCTTAAACCTTATATTGGATAGGCTTAATTGAATCTTTGTTGATCATGATAAGAAAAGATTCAATTATACGTTTTTATTAGGATCCTAATATCTGAATTTCTGAAGAACCATTTTAACCTATAACCCTTTAAAAATTACCTGCCCATGAGTATGCGTCAACTCAAGATCACGAAGAGTATCACAAATCGTGAGTCTCAGAGCTTGGAAAAATACCTGCAGGAGATCGGAAAAGTTGAATTGATCACTCCGGAAGAAGAGGTGAAACTCGCCATCCGGATCAAGCAAGGAGATCAGAAGGCCCTTGACAAGCTAACTAAAGCCAATCTTCGATTCGTAGTTTCCGTAGCCAAACAGTACCAGAATCAGGGATTGACCCTGCCAGACCTCATCAATGAGGGCAATCTGGGCCTGATCAAGGCAGCACAACGTTTCGATGAAACCCGCGGTTTCAAATTCATCTCTTACGCGGTTTGGTGGATCCGCCAAAGTATTCTTCAGGCCCTGGCTGAACAATCCCGTATCGTTCGTCTCCCGCTCAATAAAGTTGGACTTACCAATCGTATCCAAAAAGCGTATTCCCTGCTTGAACAGCAATTTGAGAGGGAGCCTTCACCGGAGGAACTGGCTGAAGTGCTGGAACTGGATATTGAAGAAGTTCGTTCCACAATCGGTATTGGGGGCAGGCATGTGAGTGTCGATACGCCTTTGTCTGAAGGTGAGGACAATACCCTGATAGATGTTATGGAAAATACGAATGCCGATCGGGCGGAAACAAATATTGAACACAATGAATCCCTGAAAATCGACATAGACCGTTCCCTGCAGACATTGACGGAACGTCAGAAGGAAGTAATCTGCTTTTTCTTTGGAATAGGGGTGGACCACCCTATGAGCCTGGAAGATATCGGCGATCGCTTTAGCCTTACCCGCGAACGTGTTCGCCAGATCAAGGATAAGGCCATCACCAAACTTAGGTCCAATTCGGGTGCAAAATCCCTTCGGAATTATCTGGGAATTTAATAACGAAAGAATATAGATTGAGATAAATTTACACTTCATTTTCTTACATTTGCCTTTCTGAAAAACGTGGATAGAACGAGATGTTTATTCACGTTTTTTCATTTCATTTTTAACGACAGGGATATGTTTGAAAATCTGAGTGAGAAGCTCGACTCTGCGTTTAAGCAGCTGAAGGGCCAGGGCAGGATCACGGAACTCAATGTGGCAGCAACGGTAAAAGATATCCGTCGAGCCCTGATTGATGCGGATGTGAACTTTAAGATTGCCAAGGATTTTACTGATACGATTCGTCAAAAGGCTCTGGGTCAGAAAGTGCTGACAGCTGTGAGTCCGGGCCAGTTGATGGTCAAAATTGTACAGGACGAACTCACGGAACTGATGGGTGGCAATGAAAGCGTCCTGAATGCAAAGGGCAATCCGGCGGTCATCCTGGTTGCCGGACTGCAGGGATCCGGTAAAACCACTTTCAGCGGAAAACTCGCGAATTACCTCAAAACACAGAAAGGTCTTTCCCCCCTCCTGGTAGCCGCCGATGTATATCGGCCAGCCGCCATAGAACAACTCCGGATTCTGGGTTCGCAGATAGGCGTTGATGTATTCACGGTGGAAGGCAATCTGGACCCCGTAAGTATTGCAAAACAGGCGATTGCAGAAGCAAAAAGCAAAAATAAAAATGTCGTTATCGTAGATACGGCCGGTCGCCTGGCCATCGATGAGGCCATGATGGCTGAGGTCGCCAATATCAAAAAAGCGGTTGATCCGCAGGAAATATTGTTCGTCGTCGATTCCATGACAGGCCAGGACGCTGTGAATACCGCCAGGGCATTTAACGAAAGACTGGACTTTACAGGTGTTGTACTAACAAAACTGGATGGTGATACCCGGGGTGGTGCGGCCCTTTCGATAAAATACACGGTTAATAAACCTATTAAGTTTGTTAGCAGCGGGGAAAAAATGGAAACCCTGGATGTATTTTACCCTGACCGTATGGCCCAACGTATTCTGGGCATGGGTGATATCACTTCACTGGTGGAAAAAGCACAGGGTCAGTTTGACGAGGAGCAGGCCCGGAAACTGGAAAAGAAAATCCGCAAAAATCAGTTTGATTTCGAAGATTTTAAACAACAGCTGGATCAGATTCGCAAAATGGGCAATATCAAGGACCTGCTTGGAATGATTCCCGGCGTAGGTAAGTCCATTAAGGATATTGATATCAGCAATGACTCTTTCAAAGGCATTGAAGCAATGATTGGTTCCATGACGCCCTATGAACGTGCCAATCCGGACTCTATTGATCAAAGCAGGCGAAAGCGCATCGCCAAAGGAAGTGGTAAGGAAATTGCAGAAGTAAATGCCTTCATGAAGCAGTTCGAACAAATGAAACAAATGATGAAAACAATGAACAAAATGCCAATGGGAGGAATGGGATTTGGAAAACGTTAATTTCGCCATTCATCAAAAAAGACGTTAAATCATTCGAGATTTTATAGTTGATTCATTACATTTGCAGTAACAGATTGATTCGTTCGATCTACTTTTTAAACCTTATTAAATAACGCATTTAAATTTTTATTTAAGATGCCTGTAAAAATCAGACTCCAAAGACATGGGTCTAAGAAAAGACCATTCTATTTCATCGTCATTGCCGACATCCGCGCACCAAGAGATGGAAAATTCATTCAGAAAATTGGTACCTACAATCCTTTAACTGTTCCTGCTTCAGTTCAACTTGACCGTCAGAAGGCGCTCGACTGGCTGCATAAAGGGGCTCAGCCCACAGATACGGTCCGCCGCATTCTGAGTTATAAGGGTGTATTATATCTAAAACATCTCTTACGTGGCGTAGGACTTGGACTTTTTGATGAAGCGGCCGCCATGGAGAAATTCTCCAAATGGCATAGCGATCACGAATTAAGTGTAAAGAAACGCCAGGAAGACCATCGCAAAGCAAGACCCGGTGGCAGACGTAACGCACCTCCTCCGAGAAGAGTTGAGAGAAGGCAGGAGAACGAAGCACAGGGTTAAACGGTGTAAAAATATTCTTATTAAGGCTAACCGTCAGCTGGCGGTTAGCCTTTTTTATTGATCCATTCATGGAAAAGAGTTACAGAAATATCGGGAAAGTTGTTTCAGCTTTTGGCTTGAAAGGGGATCTGATCGTGCTACACCATTTGGGGAAAAAAATTGCTGTAACAAAAATAAAAGTCATTTTCCTTGAACAAAAAAAAGATGAATTGCTTCCTTATTTCGTAGATAATATCAGGAAGAAAGGAGACAATGAATTGTACCTAAAGCTGGAAGGAATCGATTCGAAGGAATCCGCAACGAAATTTTTGCGTCGGGAAGTTTGGCTGAATGAAGAAGAAATCCAGACGCATACCCATAAAAATAATCCCATCGGATGGGTTGGTTACCGGATCCTGGATCAGGGAAACGACCTGGGTCCCATTCTGGAAGTAATCGAACAGCCTCACCAGGTGTTATGTCGAATTGAAATTGACACTAAAGAAGTATTAATTCCAATAAATGAACAGACTCTTTTAAAAGTGGATCATAAAAACAGGATGGTGCTGCTCAGTTTGCCCGACGGATTGCTGGACGTTTACCTTAAGTAGTGTGGTCCCGCACGTGCGGGATGGAAACGTAGATGATGTAGGAATTCAAAATGGAATGTGGAAATGACAATATGGGAATGTGAGCTTTGCTAACCAACTGTCAACGTCAACCGTCAACTGTCAACTACAACCGGAATTAACAAAGTCGATAAAATATTACCACCAGGTCTTCGTTGACCCTGTATGCAATTCCACAATTTCAGCAAGAAATTCGTTCTCCAAACGGTTGTCTTTCTATTGATCTTCATTCACACGCAAGCCCAGCCGATTACGGGCATCTGGAAGGGCAAAATGGGCAATTCCCGGGTGGAACTGAAGTTAATTCGCAAAGGAGACAGTCTTATCGGCACTTCCTATTATTATGACTCCAAATCGAATTACCGGCGGTATTCCATTAAGGGGTATTTCGATGATCGGAATAATGACGTAATATGGTACGATGATGTACTGATTGACGTCCATAGTTCAAACCGTTCAGGTCCTATGCTGGCAGTAGCGGATTTTAATTGTCCCGGAGAGGGTGTCATGAAACTCGATGGAAAATCTTCCGGGAAAGAAGATAATAAAAAAGATAAAAAGGAGCTGCATCTCGTGAAGGGAAATGCTGCGCCTGTATTTCCGGATGAATGGGATTTTCTGATTGAAAATTACGCTTACGGAGTGAGCCATCCGGAGATCGTGGACAGTATCGAGCAAATGGCATTTAACAGCGGAGATGCGACACCTAAAAATGAGACAGGTCGTTCATCCTTAACAGTGGCAGATCCGGTTTCAACCCTGCCTGACCGGGGTAGTGGGGGAGAAACTGGTCAGTCTGTAAGTAGTGCTCGTCCACAACCCAAAGTAGTCATTGAAAATCCATCTGATGAATCCAATGCCAAAACAAAACAATCAAATACGGTTATTGAAAAACCGGTAGCCTCCAATCAACAAGTGACTGCCCCGGTCTTTTTGCCACCGGCTTTGCAGACTAATGAGGAAAGATTTACAAACAGGACAAAAATTTTACAAAACGTAATTCCCATAAAAGGTGATTCCATTGAACTTCGGTTTTATGATAATGCAGAAATTGATGGAGATTCCATCGCTGTATTTTTGAATGGCCGCTTGTTAAAGGAGCATATTCTGCTGGCCGAAGAAGCATATACCATGAAGATTGCGGTATCCGATCTGCAATCTGATAATGAACTGGTCATGGTTGCTGAAAACCTGGGTTCCATACCTCCTAATACCTCCCTGATGGTGGCGATTGTGGAGGATAAACGATATGAGGCGCATCTGCAAAGTACGGAGGGTAGCAGTGCCCTGGTGAGGCTGGTTAAGCCTTAAAAAGCCCAAAACCAGGTGAGGAGTTTGAATTAGTTTAAATGTCAATTTTTCTTAGGAATCTTTACCTTTTAACGGTTATTATATAAGCTTTATATATCTCTTATATAACTCTCATATAAGTGTCAGACAGGCATTAAAATTATATCCAAAGAAATATCAATTTTATTGATTAATTCCTACTATGATCACGAAGCTCAGACCACGATATTGATCATCTTGTTCTTAACGTAGATGACTTTTTTAGGCGCATTTCCATTCAACCATTTCTTAACTGATTCATCGGAAAGCACCATTTCCTCCACCTGCTGCTGATTTGCTTCCAGGCTTATATTCAGTTCGGTGCGCGTTTTTCCATTAATAGCCACCGGATATAATTTGGACGATTCGATGAGAAATTTTTCGTTATAGACAGGATAAGGCGCATCCAGCACGCTGCGTTCATTTCCAAGCTCATGCCATAATTCTTCACAGATATGAGGTGCATAAGGCGTTAATAGTATCAGCAACTGCTCGAGAATTTCTTTTTTGTGGGTCTTCAATTCTCCCAGTTCGTTCACCGTAATCATACTGGCACTGACTGCTGTGTTAAAAGAAAAACGGTCTGTATCTTCATCGATTTTCCTGATGGCCTTGTGTAATACTTTCCATTCGGCATCCGTCGCCTTTTCATTCGTCCATACTTTTCCTTTCGTTTCATCAAAAAACAAGCGCCAGAGTTTTCGCAGGAAACGATGCACGCCTTCAATTCCCTTCGTGTCCCAGGGTTTGCTTTGTTCTACCGGTCCGAGAAACATTTCATACATACGGAAAGTGTCTGCACCATATTTTTCCACCAGCTCATTTGGGTTAACCGTGTTGAATTTTGATTTGGACATTTTTTCAACCTCAGAACCACAGAAATACTTGCCATTCTCCAATACAAAACTGGATTGCGCATACTCTGGTCTCCAGGAAATAAATGCTGTGATATCGAGTTCCAGGCCATCAACCAGGCTGACATCAACATGCAGACTGGAAATAGAAATGATTTTAATTTTTTCAACACCAGCGCCCCACTTCTCAATCAAAAGGTTTTTTATTTCATCCTGTAAACCGGGCAGGGATTTATTTCTCAGTCCTGCAGAAATAAAAATTGGTTTTTGCTTTGCAAGGGCCTCCATTTCGTCGGGTCCGCTGATTTCAATTCGATAAACAAAGCGGCTGCTGCCCTGTATCATGCCCTGGTTCACCAGTTTCTTGTATGGTTCGTCAAATCCGATAAGACCCAGATCAAAAAGAAATTTGGCCCACATACGACTATACAAAAGATGACCCACGGCATGTTCGGTTCCACCGATATAAAGGTCTACCTGGTTCCAGTAATCCGAAGCGGCCCGGCTGCAAAATGTTTCGGTATTATGCGGATCCATGTATCGGAGAAAGTACCAGCTGCTGCCGGCATAACCCGGCATGGTATTGGTCTCCAGGTGTTTTGATGTCCAAATTTCCAGGTTCGCGAGAGGCCCTTCACCATCCGGTCCGGGTTTATAAGAATCGACTTTTGGCAATTCCAGTGGCAGTTCTTTCTCGTCCAGCGGGTAGGCAATTCCATTTTTCCAAATGATGGGAAAAGGTTCACCCCAATAACGTTGCCGGCTAAACGCTGCATCGCGGATTTTATAGTTCACCCTGGGATTTCCGATCTTCAACTCCTCCAGTTTTTTATTCACCAGCGGTATGGCATCATACATCGGGACACCATCCAGGAAATCACTGTTTTCAAGCCTGGCATCTTTTGTAGGATTGGCCTCTTTGCCATTAAAATGTGACCCGATGATATTTGTAACCGGAATATTAAAATGTTGTGCAAATTTAAAGTCGCGTTCGTCTCCGCAGGGTACTGCCATGATGGCTCCCGTACCATAACCTGCCAGTACATATTCTGAAATCCATACGGGTATCTGGCGTTGGTTAAAAGGATTGAGTACATATGAACCGGTAAAACAGCCTGTGATCTTTTTTTCGGCCAGCCGCTCACGTTCGCTGCGGCTTTTTACATAGCTGATATATTCATCCACTGATTTTTTCTCAGCAGTTGTGGTCAGCCCGGGTATTAATTCGTGTTCCGGAGCCACGACCATAAAATCCACTCCGAATATTGTATCGGGACGTGTCGTATATACCCGTAGATTTTTTGTTTTATCTGTAGCAAATGCAAAATCAATTTCCGCACCGTAACTTTTCCCGATCCAGTTGCTTTGCATTTCCTTCATCGCATCACTGAAAGATACTTTATCCAAACCCTCCAGCAGGCGATCGGCATATTCTGTGATCCGGAGGTACCATTGGCGTAACTTTCTTTTCACGACCGGATATCCGCCCCGTTCGCTAAAGCCATTAATGACTTCGTCATTAGCCAGTACCGTACCTAATGCCTCGCACCAGTTTACTTCTCCGAATCCACAATAAGCAAGACGAAATTCCATGAGAATATCCTGCTGTTGTTTTTCATTATAAGCACTCCATTCAGAGGCTGTAAAGGAAGTAATTGGACGATAGCCTGAAACTGAGCGGCTTCCTTCTTTCTCAAATACAGCGATTAATTCTGAAATGGGTCTGGCCTGGGTCTTGTGACGATTGTACCAACTGTTAAACAACTGCAAAAAAATCCACTGGGTCCATTTGTAATAATTGGGTTCAGCGGTATTCACTTCGCGGCTCCAGTCGAATGAAAATCCGATCCTGTCCAACTGATCTCTGAAATTGGAAATGTTTTGTTTTGTACTTACAGCAGGATGTATGCCGTGATCTATCGCATATTGTTCAGCAGGTAATCCGAATGCATCGTATCCCATCGGATGCAGTACATTAAAGCCTTTGAGCCTCTTATAGCGGGCAAAGATATCACTGGCGATATATCCAAGCGGATGACCCACATGCAACCCTGTTCCGCTCGGATAGGGGAACATGTCAAGCACATAACATTTCGGTTTAGTACTGAGGTTGCTTACCTGATAAATCCGGTCGGCTTTCCACTTTTCCTGCCATTTTCTTTCAATAGCGTTGAATGAATACTCCATATGAACCAACAAAATTACGCATCGTGCGGGGAAATCTTTTATTTTTGCCCATTCCAGTTACCTCATAAAACGGAAATCGTTCAACTATGGCACAAACCCGGAAAGGCTCAGCCAAACGTTCCGCACCTTCTTACATAATGGCGATCATAGGTGTGTCCCTCGTACTTTTTCTTTTGGGCATTTTAGGATGGATCATTATCAATGCAAATAAGCTTGGACAATACTTCAAGGAAAACATTGCAATGAATGTGTATATACGCGAAAATGTGTCGCCGAAAGACAGCGCTGCCCTGGTTCAATATGTCGCTATCCAGCCCTATGTCAAAGACTACCAGTATGTGACCAAGGACCTTGCCAAACAGAAATATCTGCAGGATGGAAATAAAGACTGGGGTGCATTGCTCGACCGGAATCCCCTTCCAGCAAGCATTGATTTCAGAATAACAAAGGAGTATGCATCCATTGATTCACTCTCAAAAATCAAAAGTGATTTATTGCAAAATATTGCGGTTAGTGATGTGCAATACCCGCAGTCACTGGTAACCAATCTCAATAATATCGTCAACAAGATCAGCATCATTTTATTGTCTGTGATCGTTATTATCTCAATCCTGGTCATTTTTCTGATCGACAATACCATCCGGCTCGCTATGTTCAGTAACCGGTTTCTGATCAAAACCATGCAAATGGTAGGCGCTACCCGGTGGTTTATTTCCCGACCGATGGATCTGAGGGCATTTATTAATGGACTTATCAGTGGCTTGCTGGCAGTTGGAGGCCTGATCGCCATTATCATTTTTGCTGAAAACCAGTTGCCCTATCTGAAAGCACTTCGAGATTATCCCTTGCTCATTATGCTGTTTATTGTTATCATTTTGTTAGGGATTTTTATTTCCTTCATCAGTACTCATCGAAGCGTGTTGAAATACCTTAAGATGAAGTTGGATGAATTGTATTGATTTCTGTACATTGCGAACCTATTTTCAGTTATGGCAAAACAAGTAAAAACAGTAAGCGGATCAAAAAATTACAAACCTTTATTTGGTAAGGAAAATTACCGTTTGATGTTAATCGGACTGATTTTGGTCCTGCTCGGTCTTCTGCTGATGATTGGTGGAAAAAGTAAAGATCCGAATGTATTCGATACATCTGAAGTATATAGCTTCAGAAGAATTACCATTGCACCTATCTTAATTCTTGGTGGTCTGGCTCTGGAGATTGTCGGGATCTTTAAGAAATCCAAAGCTCAAAATCCAAAATGAGCCTTATTCAGTCCATTGTAATTGCTATTATTGAGGGCATTACAGAATTTCTACCTATTTCTTCAACGGCGCATATGAAATTCGCCAATCCCCTGATCGGGGTTCAGGCAAACGCGTTTACCGATCTTTATGAGATCGTGATCCAGCTTGCAGCGATCCTGGCGGTTGTAGTGCTTTACCACAAACAATTTTTCGATTTTAAAAAAATCGGGTTCTATTTTAAGCTGGTCATTGCATTGATCCCTGCTATTATTGCCGGAGTTTTATTGAAGAAACATATTGATGCGATGCTGGGAAATCTTGGATTCATTGCTGTGATCATGATCGTCGGTGGGATCATTCTATTATTTATAGATCAGGTGTTCACCAAACCAGTGATTCACTCCCAGGACGCCGTGACAAATAAAAATGCATTTCTGATTGGCTGTTACCAGGTTCTCTCCGTTTTGTTCCCCGGCCTGAGCCGCAGCGCTGCCACGATCATCGGCGGATTACAACAAAAACTTGACCGGCGTACGGCTGCTGAATTTTCTTTTTTCCTGGCAGTTCCGACCATGCTGGCGGCCTCCGTAAAAAGTTTCTATGATGTACACAAGGCGAACCCTGAAGTTTTCGTTCGGGATAATATGATGATACTCGCAGTCGGCAGTATTGTTGCCTTTATTGTAGCCCTTCTGGCCATCCGTTTTTTTATTACCTATTTACAGCGTCATGGATTTAAATTATTCGGATATTACAGGATCCTCGCAGGATCAATGATTCTTTTTCTCATATGGTTAGGGGTTATTCATCAATAAAATAAGCGGTTATGCAAACAGCCTCCAAAAAAGTAATTCGCGGATGGGCTATGTACGACTGGGCGAACTCCGTTTATAATCTCGTTATCACTACTACTTTTTTTCCCATTTATTTTACGGCCGTCACCAGGAAGCAATTTGGAAGTGACATCATTCCATTCCTTGGAAGAAAATTTGTAAATTCTTCATTATATGATTATTCGCTGGCCGTCGCTTATCTTTTTATCGCGCTACTCTACCCAGTGCTGACTTCTATTGCCGACACCCGGGGCAATAAAAAATCGTTCATGAAATTCTTCTGTTATATGGGCTCCCTGGGATGTGCCCTGCTTTATTTTTTCAACGGTACTAATTTATGGCTTGGTATCATTTGCTTTATGATGGCTTCTATGGGATTTGTCGGCAGCCTGGTTTTTTATAATGCATTTCTGCCCGAAATCGCAGCGCCGGAAGACCGTGACCGGGTAAGTGCCAAGGGGTTCTCCTTCGGGTACATTGGCAGTGTCATTTTGCAGCTGATAGGGTTTGCATTGGTTATCCTGTTGCCGGGCGACCCGTTCCTGGCACCCAGAATCACATTTTTACTGGTTGGTATATGGTGGGCATCTTTCGCACAGATTACTTTTGCCGCGCTCCCCGAGACCCGGTCCGCGGGAAAGATCGGTACACATATTTTCAGCGAAAGCTTTTCAGCTATGAAAGAGGTTTACCTGGAAATTAAAAAACTGCCCGTATTAAAAAACTTTCTCCGCGGATATTTTTTTTATAGCATGGGGGTGCAAACAGTTATGCTGGCTGCCACTTTATTCGGGAGCAAGTTGTTGCAGCTGCCAGACACGAAACTGATCATTACCGTCGTCGTGATACAACTGGTTGCGATACCCGGGGCCATATGGATGAGTAACCTGTCAGAGAAATTTGGAAACCTCCGTGTGCTGACCGGCATTATTGTTTTCTGGATATTGATTTGCCTGGCTGCTTACTATACAGCCTATTTTAAGGAACAAGGTGGAAATCCCGAATTCGGATTTTATGGCCTTGCCATTGCGGTCGGACTCGTAATGGGAGGCATTCAGTCACTCAGCCGTTCTACATATTCTAAATTGATGCCGGACACAAAAGATACGTCGTCTTACTTTAGTTATTATGACTTCACGGAGAAACTGGCGATCGTTATCGGGATGTTCAGTTTCGGAATGATCGAAGAAGTCACGGGGAGCATGAAGAATTCTGTTTTGAGTCTGATCGTGTTTTTTGTATTTGGATTGCTTTGGCTGATCAGGGCGCAGAATCTAAAGACCCTGGCTGTTGTTCGATGATCGCCTGCCATTGACCGTCAACTGTCAACAAAAATGATTCTCCATACAATCGATACCGGTTTTTTCAAGCTCGACGGAGGCGCCATGTTTGGCGTGGTTCCTAAAACGATCTGGAATAAATTGAACCCGGCAGATGCAAATAATCTTTGTACCTGGGCCCTGAGATGCATGCTTATAGAAGACGGGAACCGGCTTATCCTGGTAGACACCGGACTCGGTAACAAACAGGATGCGAAGTTCTTCAGTCACTATGATTTGCATGGAGAGTATGATCTCGACGGTTCGCTGGAATCGAAAGGATTCAGCAGAAATGATATTACGGATGTGTTTCTGACCCATTTACATTTCGATCATTGCGGAGGTGCGATCATCAGACAGGAGGGAAGGCTGGTGCCTGCATTTCCAAATGCTGTTTATTGGAGCAATCCTTCACATTGGGCATGGGCAACGGAACCGAATGAAAGAGAAAAAGCGTCTTTTCTGAAAGAAAATATTCTGCCGATACAGGATAGTGGTCAGTTACAAATGCTGCCGGTGAGAAGCAATGACAACACTGACAGCGCGGACCATCTGACCCAGGTTCCATTTGCTGAAGGGTTTAACATCCGGATTGTTGATGGGCATACGAATTCGATGATGCTTCCACAATTGACTTATAAAGGAAAAACAATAGTTTTTATGGCCGACCTCTTACCCTCCGCAGCACATATGCCTATTCCATATGTGATGGCTTATGATATGTTTCCCCTTACTTCCTTAAGGGAAAAAAAGGTTTTTCTGGATGAAGCGCTGGCCGGAGACTATATTCTGTTTTTTGAGCATGATCCGATACATGAGTGTTGCAGCTTACAAAAAACCGAAAAAGGGATACGTGCAAAAGAATTTTTTAAATTAAAAGATCTCTGATTGAACTTTTGAATAATAATATTTATAATTTTACGTTAATCACCCTTACTAACCCCCTTACATAGATTCCGAGAGCCATTCATCAAAAGTGAGTGGCTTTTTTTTGGGTTGATGGTTGACGGTTGAAAGGTGGCGATGTCACACTACATTGACCTTGAGCTTTGCGCGTTAAGGTTTCGGCTTAGTAGGTTCTTCCCGCAGGAAATAGTCCTCTGATTTATAGTCAAAGGTTTTTGGCGCAGTATTTTTATAATCAGCGTTATAAGCAACAAAGAAATACAGGTACATAGCACGGCTCAAACGCATGAACCAGGGTTGAAGAGCGATCAGTAAAAATCCGTTGATACCCATCCACCAGAAAAAACGCTGGTCGGTTAATGAGAATCCGATGGTTAGGAACCATAGTAGAAAACTGACCATGCAGAAAAGGACAGTCACAGCATAACTGATGTACGCCGTACCATACCAGAAACCTACTTCGAGTTCGTAAAGCTGACCACATTCCGGGCAATGGGTAGGCATTTTCAACGTGGATTTTAGATTCCAGGGGTTTGGATCTTTAAACATGTTTCCTTTACGGCATCTTGGGCATTTCTGCATCAGAAGGCTCCACAAAAAACCAGGCTTCCCCGACATATTCAGTAATTTTCACAAAGGTACCAGCTATTTACCTGATTTGTAGAGCAGGTATAATTTAAGGTGTTTCAGGAAAGTCATATGGGCAATCTGGATAGCAATAACAAACCCAAACAAGCCATCCAGAAAGCCGGCCCTGAAAATAAAGCTTACGAAGAAGTTCCACCATGGACGAAAAAAGATATTCAGCAGGTTTGTTTTTTTACCACTGGCGAAAAGCGATTCTGCAGCAAGCGTACTGAGCTTATTATTCTGGATTACATGTTCGGAGACTGTATGATAGGAGTAGTGCAGAATATCGCCTTTCAGGTGTTCAACCGGAATATTATCCTGCAAAACAACTTTGTCGTGTGGATTTGTTCCTCCCCATTGCGCAATTCTCCGATCGAAGAGGCGGATTTTGGTATCCGGGTACCAGCTTCCGTGCCTGATAAATTTGCCGCAATAATTGCTGCAACGATTCATACGGTATGCGCGATTTGTATATTTCTCCTTGGCCTGTCGAATGCTGACGGCCAGCAGTGGATCCAGCGCTTCGTCGGCATCCAGGCTTAATACATAATCGTAGGAAGCCAGTTCAACTGCCTTATTTTTTTTTTCAATAAAGCCCTTAAATACTTCCTGTTTTACAATCGCACCTTTGCTTTCGGCAATGGCCACGGTCTGGTCGGTGGAATAAGAATCCAAAATCAGGATTTCATCTGCGACGTCTTTAACGGAATCAATACAGCGGCTGATATTTTTTTCTTCGTTAAAACAAATAATGACAGCGGAAAGTTTTTCCATCTATACTCCGGATTTAGCTGGTTGAAATCATAACCGGTTCAACAATATCCGGGCTGTTTTTTCTTTCCCCAATTTGCTGGCGCCACATCGCATAATAAAGCCCCTTCTCATCCCGTAAACTTATGTGGGTGCCTGTTTCAACTACTTTCCCTTTTTCCAGCACGTAAATGCGATCAGCATGCATAATCGTTGATAATCTGTGGGCAATCAGAACAGTGATCTGATTTCTCTGGGAAGAAACCTGGCGGATTGTTTTTGTGATTTCTTCTTCGGTTAAAGAGTCGAGTGCTGAAGTGGCTTCATCGAATATTAATACACGTGGTTTTCTTAATAACGCGCGTGCAATGGATAAACGTTGTTTTTCGCCGCCTGATAATTTTAGTCCCCCTTCCCCAATCATCGTTTCCAGCCCTTTTTCTGCTCTTTCAAGCAGATTGAGGCAGGAAGCTTTTTTCAACACATCCATCAGATCTGCTTCAGTAGAACCGGGGCTTACGAACATCAGATTCTCACGAATCGTACCGGAAAAGAGCTGTGTGTCCTGCGTTACGAAACCAATCTGATTGCGGAGATCGTCAAAATTGATCGAATTTTCATCGAGGTTATTATAGAAGATCTTTCCTTTTAATGGCCGGTAGAGACCAACAAGCAGTTTCATGAGTGTCGACTTGCCCGAACCGGATGGCCCCACAAAAGCGATCGTTTCACCTACATGCACATCAAAGCTTATTTTGTCAATGGCGTAATGCTGAGCCGTTTTATGTTTAAAAACAACATCCTGAAAACGGAGATCTTCCACTTTCCCCAGGTGTTGAGGGTGGGCTGCCTCCGGTTCGGGGACTTTTTTCATCAGCACCTCAAAATTATTCAGGGATGCCTGTGCTTCACGATAGGACAGCACAATATTGCCAATATCCTGCAGCGGACCAAAAACAAAAAATGAAAATATTTGCATGGTGACCAGCTGACCGGGACTCATCATATGTCTGAATATGAGCCACATTAAAATGAATAGAATCACCTGGCGAAGGGTGTTCACAAAAGTTCCTTGTACGAAGCTGATACTGCGTATTCGTTTTACCTTTGTAAGCTCCAGACCGAGAATTTTATAGGTGTTGTTGTTTAGCCGGTTTATTTCTTCCTGTGCCAGCCCCAGACTTTTGATCAGTTCGATATTGCGTAGGGATTCCGTAGTTGAACCTGCGAGCGACGTGGTTTGATTGACAATATTTTTCTGAATAATTTTTATTTTTTTGCTGAGCAGGCTACTGATCCAGGTAAGCAGGAGTACACCCACCAGATAGACGATTGGGATACTCCAGTGAATAAAAATCGCTGCATAGGTAAAAACAAAGATGACTCCAACGATAACTCCAAATAGTACGTTGATGAAATAACTGATAAATTTTTCAGTGTCTGTCCGGACTTTTTGTAAAACGCCCAGAGTTTCTCCGCTGCGCTGATCTTCGAAATCCTCATAGGGAAGCCGCATCGCCTGCTGTAAGCCATCTGTGAAAACCTTGGCTCCAAATTTTTGCATGACAACATTCATGAAATAATCCTGAAAGTTTTTTGCAATCCGGCTGATCATTGCAACGAGTATTGACAATAAAAGCAGGTTGATTACTCCTGGGTTTTTCCAGGAAAAAGCATAGAAAAACTGATCTGCTGAAAAATCCTGGTGTAAACGATTTGCCTGAACATAATCATTCGATAAGTTTACAATTTTCCCCAGGATAATTGGATCCATCAATGAAAACCCGGTATTTAGAAAGGCCAGGAATAATGTGAGGCCTACCAGCCATTTATAGGGTTTTAAATAAGTGAGCAATATCTTCATATAATCAAAATAACATTTACAGACTCAACTGGTTCGGAATTCTGTTAATTTCTTACAATTTCGATAAAAATAATAAGATGCCCGGATTTAACTGGGTGAAATTGAGATATTGAGGTTATCTGCTATCTTTATTTTTTTGGTAAGGAACAGGATATTGGTAATGGGTCTTTGCTGATTATACTTGCTAAACTTTTAAGATGATAAAATACAAACTGAGAAAATTTTTCAAGCCCGTCTATCCCATCCTGGATGTTTTACTTTCTCCCTTCACCTTTCTTGCATCCGTGCTGTTGTTTGCCATTCGGAAAATGAGAATTGCCAATATGCCATTGAGCAAATGGATATTTAAAAAAGTGGGCGTATTTCCCATAACAAATCATTATTACGAACCTTTATTTGATGACAGGCTTTTAAAACTGCCTTTAGACCGGGACAGGTATCTTCCGGGTATTAACTGGAATGACAAAGGTCAGCTTGATCTGCTGTATAATTTTCATTTTCAGACTGAACTGGCTGCCATTCCTTTTGAAAAGACTGCCAACGCTCTTTCATTTTATTATGATAATCCTTCCTTAAGGCCCGGGGATGCGGAATACCTGTATTGTATGGTGAGAAATTTCCTGCCGTCCAAAATCATTGAAATCGGAAGCGGTTATTCCACGCTCCTGATCCAGAAAGCTGTCAGCGACATCCGGCTTCAGAAACCGGAATATAAGGTAGATCATATCTGCATAGAACCTTATGAGATGCCCTGGCTGGAAAAAACGGGCGTACAGGTGATCAGAAAGTTGGTGGAAGATCTGAAACCTGATCTTTTCAAATCGCTGGGTGAAAACGACATACTTTTTATCGATTCCTCTCATATGACCCGTCCGCAGGGAGATGTTTTGTTTGAATTTCTTGAGTTGCTTCCAGTTTTGCAAAAAGGAGTTGTCATACATGTGCATGATATTTATTCACCTAAGGATTACCCGAAAGAACTTCTGGTAGATGATGTAATGTTTTGGAACGAACAGTATATCCTGGAATCCTTTTTGTCATGCAATCAGTCATTTGAAATCATCGGAGCTCTGCATTATTTGAAATCCCATTATCCAGATAAAGTATTTGAAAAACTTCCGGTTCTTGGAAAAATGCGGGATGAGGTTCCCGGGTCATTCTGGCTGAAAAAAGTGCAGTGAAACAGGTTATGATCAGCTTCCGAGAATCTCGAAATATGCCTCCATTGTTTTTTTTGCCGCTATTTCCCAGGTAAACTGATTCAGAACTTTCGATGAAAGTCCCGACGGTGATCTTATTCCTGGCCGCCTGATCAATCGCCTGGAATATCGAGTCTGTCGACTCCGGATCGCAGTAGTACGCATCATTTTCAAAGTATTCATACGCGTCTCCTTTTCTGGTAATTACGATATTACAGCCCATGGCAGCTGCTTCCAGCGAGCTGAGTCCCGTCGTTTCAAACCAACTGGGCAAGACATGCACTTTCGCTTTTCGATAATAATCCAGGAGTAATTTCTGTTCAAGGAAATCGATGAATTCAATATTCGGCCCTGCTGCCTGTTTACATTGTTCGTAGTAATCCATTTGATTTGTCGCCACGGCACCAATCAGAACCAGTCGATATGGTGTATCTGAGATTGCCCGGATGAGATTCAGTTGATTTTTTCTACCCTCAATTCTCGCCACACAAAGTATCAGATGTTCGTCCCTAAGTATTTCGTTTATTCCCGGTGTGAAAAGGTTTTTATCAATTCCATTTGGTATGATCTCATATCTTTTCTGAATATCATATGCGCGCGAGAGCCTTTCGTATTCACTTTTCGAATTGGGTAGCAACATTTGCGTCATCCGGGCGATTTTCCGTATGGATTTCTTCTGACCATTCAGCAGAAAATAACCGCTTTTTATTTTTACTCCGTTTACTATGAATCTGGCTAATGCTTTCAGATATTCAATCAGGTTAGGGGATAAGAATCTGAACAAGAAAGCCGATGGACCCTGTCTCGCTTTTTTCTCATATTCAGAATAATCTACAAAAATGGTTGATACTACGAAGGGGAGATGGCTCCGGTTTATATGTGGGAGAATATCATCAGGCCTTATGATATTGAAAAAATGAAGCAGATCGTAGCTGTTGTAATCTGGTTTTTGATCAGCCAGAAAAATATCCACCGTAACTCCCAGCATCCTCAACTGCGCCGCGGTATTGACAAGCTGGATGGTGTCGCCACCTTTGTCACTAAACAAGGATGCCCTTGAAATGAATGCAACTTTCATGTCCGGGATTTTTTCAGGATATTTTTCCTGTTGAATTCCTCAAAAACCTGGCTGAAAGCCAGTGTCCAGATCGTATACTCAGCGATGTTGAAAAAATAACTTCCGGTAAACTGGTAGATGAACATAAAAATAAATAGACCCAGCCGATAATAATTCGAGTAGGTTTTAGTGCGAAAAAAGAAATACCATTCAAGGCTGAAGCGGATGATCAAACCAGTGATCCCGTAAATAGCAAATGTTTCGGCTACTGCATTGGGAATGGTAATTGCATTTACATTGAAAACTGTATTATAGAAGTCGTTCCAGATCTTTACACCGATTAATTTTAATTGCCCAAGCCCTATACCAAAATATATACTTTTTTCCTGGACGACGGACCAGGCCAGGTGAAATGAATCGGAAGCCCTTCCTTTGAATGAAGAGTCTCTCCCGCTGAAAATATTCTTGATTCTTAAGTATAAGGGGTTGTTGGGGTAAGCATAATATAAGACAATACAGGCGGCAATAATAATCAGTCCCGACGTCAATACGTATGCAGCGACATTTTTTTTCATTAAGAAAGACCGTATGTCCGGGAAAAAAAGAATTCCAAAACTAATCGTTATTCCCAGGATAGCTCCCAGGGAAAATGAAATAATCAGCGGAAAACTAACCATGAAAAAGATGTAGCCGGCATTTGGATACTTAAATAAAATTATTTTAAGATAATAGTAAAAGGCAAGGGGCACGAGCAGCGTGGAATAGTAAGATGGCTCGTAAGTAAACATACTCAGCCGTGGAAATTTATTAAGGCCTGTAGAAATATCATATACTGACCACATCAGGCCGCGAACACCCGGAATAAAAAAAAGGATGCAGGCAATGCCAACAAGAAAAAAATTGATTTTTAATAATTGTCTGAAAATTGTTCTCAAAGAAGTGGTGATCTGCAGGAAGCGGATCATGGTTAAAATGAACACGAAAACGGTGAAGAGAAGAACATAGGATTTGAGATAATAATATGAATCAATGCCCTGACGGTAATGAATGTATGCAAAGGGAATCGTCAGAATAAAAAATACCCATAAGTATTTGATTCTATTCTGCCTGAACAGCCATATGAGAAAAAAGGGTGTAAGTAATGTTGTATATAGCAATCCCAACGGCAGAAAGACGGAGTTAAGAAAAAAATACAGGATGGCAAATGGTAAATATTTATTGATTCTTATCAGATTGGCCATACTATCGGCAGATTTGCCTGTTTTCTCCGTCCGAAACTACACATTTTGTTACAAGCTGAACAATCGTTTTACCCGGCAATGAAACTATTATTAAAAACGGTTCATTGTTTCAATCACTCTTTCGATTTCGATGGTCGTATGGAAGGATGAAATGGGCAAACTTATCGTGGTACGATGAATTTCATCAGCAATGGGTGTTGCCTCTTTATCGAGTATGCCTTTCATGGCGGGTTGATTATTGGGGGGAACCGGATAATGGATCTCTGTTTTAATTTCATTCTTTAAAAGGAACTCCCTCAACTGGTCGCGCTTTTCATGACGGACGCTGAAAATATGGTAAACATCCAGAAAATCTTTTTGCAACAAGGGTTTTATGAAATCGTTCTTTAGTCCCTGTCTGTATAGTAAGGCCAGGTTTCTCTTATGATCATTCATTTTTTCGAGGTATGGAAGCTTAATGGACAGGAAAGCGGCCTGTATTTCATCCAGCCTGGAATTGTAACCGATTTTTTCATTGTGATATTTGACCTGAGATCCGTAGTTTCTCAATATTTGCACCGACCGGAATAGCGCTTCATCCGAGGTGTTTACCGAGCCGGCGTCGCCCAATGCACCGAGGTTTTTTGTCGGATAAAAACTGAATGCTCCCAAATCTCCGAAACTTCCTGCTTTTTTATTCCTGTAAGCAGCTCCATGGGCCTGGGCACAATCTTCTATCACCCTCAAATTCCATTTGCCTGCAATCGGCATGATCCGTTCCATATCACATAATTTGCCGTATAGATGTACGACCAGGATCGCTTTTGTATTGCCGGTTATTTTTTCCTCTATTTTATCCGGATCAATATTATAAGTTAAAATATCTGGCTCAACCAGAACTGGTTTTAAGCCTGCATGCAAAACAGCCAGAATGGTAGCGATATAGGTATTGGAGGGAACGATCACTTCGCTTCCCTTTTCAAAGTTGCAGGCTTTTAAAGAAAGAAGTAAGGCATCCAGGCCGTTGGCAACGCCGCAACAGAAGGTAGTACCACAATAAGTTGAAAAATCCTTTTCAAAGTTTTTTACCCGGTTCCCCAAAATAAACCATCCACTCTTTATTACCTCATCGAATGTTTTGGTAAAAGCGGGGATAAAGGGTTCATTTACTTTACCGAGGTCTTCGTATTCGATCATTTCTTATAAGGTTCAAAGATGTAGTCCTGTTGATCAAAATATTCCGATGCGAGTACCATCAAAATGGCATCCGGTGAGAATTGATCCATCGTATGCCAGTCACGGGTTTGTAGTATGAGACACTTGGATGGTTGATCCAGTACAAAATAATTTTCATCCTGGCCATCATTATTGTAGATCCGGCAGCTTCCTTTCAGGCAAATGGCCGCCTGTATGGTTGTTTTGTGCCTGTGACCGCCACGCGCGGATTGATCCACGCCATAGATATAGAATATCCGTTTTATATCAAACGGAATTGTTTTTTCAATGACCGTCAGGTTGCCCCTGACATCGATAAATGTTTTCAGATCTATGAGATAAGCCATGTTGTTATTTGATTCTGCTCAGTTTATAAATATGATTATGCAGTCTGAACACATAAAGGCTTTTCTTAAACAGGGGCAATCTGCCTTTGAACATCAGGAAAATTACATTTTTTATATATTCAAAAAGAACTTTCCCCGCGCCGGGTGATGATTGTCTGGCACCCTGAGGATTTAGTTTGAAACCCGAATGGGTTACCTGATCACCTGTATTAAGCAAAAGGCGGATATATGGGAAATAAATAATTTCCTTCACGTCCTTATCCAATTCATATAATGCGGCACAACAGGCGACTTTGTCATCGGAATAGAATTTCAACCCATGAAAATGGTAAAATATCAGGGGATGCTGCGTTCCCTTTTGTTTATCTGTTATAAATATTCGGCCATTTTTGCCTTCAATTAAATATTGTTGAACATTCCAGGGAGCCAGTCCTCCACCCGGGGTTTGCATAACGTGTACACCCGGGAATCTTTTCTGCCAGTCATCGAGGTATTTCTGGTCACCGAATTTTCCATCTTCCAGATATGCAAAACACCATTCAATGCAACGGTCACGCCACCAGGTCAGGGCGTTCAATCCGTTTTGATCATTTTTAAAATACATGAACTGAACACAATAAATACCATGGGTTGCAGAAACGTCATAGTCTCTGGTATACCTGTGTTCAGAAATTAAAATGGATTTTCCAGCCAATTCATCAAACAGAATCTGAGGATTTTCATAGAAAATCATATCTGCATCAACATAAGTGCAGGAAGGCAACTGAAATTTTTCTATGCAATACAATATAATGGATGGCGTACAAGTCCAGCAATATTCTGCAGGTGTTCTTGCCGATTTCACCTGCTTTAACTTTTCATCTTCGAATTCAGTCAGGGAAATAGCCGTAATTTCTTTTTTATTAAGATTTCTGAGATAGTCGTAACATTCATTATCAAAGGCGACGATATACAAATGAAAATTTGCTTCGGTCTTTTTCAATGATTCAAAGAGCGCCAGACCCCGGGAAAGATAATTAGAATCAAAAAGAGTACAGAAATTAAGCATGGATGCCAGCAAATAATTTGTTGATTTTCCTTTTTAGCAATATCAATGGGATTTTCATTTTTTCCGCTTGTATTTTTCTTACAACGGCCTGTTTGCATTCATCCAGCAAAGGATTCCTGAACTGCGTTATTCCTTTGTCAGCTAACTCCAGTGCAAAACCATATTGACGTTCAAGCAGGGCGAAGACGATCATCAGGAGCAGGTTTCGGATGGACAAGCTTTCGGGGTTGCGAAGATAAGTCAATTCGGCCCATCCGGGCGAAGATCTGATGATTCTTTCGCTCAAAAAACCTCCTATCTGACGGGCGTAGCTGTCCTGAAGCCGCTGTGTCCCCTTTACGTTCATAGATGAAAGCCAAAAGCCCTGTTTATGCATTTCCTGCATAACGGCATAGAGTTTATCTTCATCCTTATAAGCATCCATAATTCCGGGCTCAAACTCAGCCAGTAGGACCGTTTCCTGAATTTTTGACGGCAAACTTTTATATAGCCGCAGATCTGTTCCCTGTGTATCAACCTTGAACCAGTCGATATAGGAAATATTTGCTGACTGAAGTGTTTCTTCCAGCGTAACTGCGGGCAGATTAGTAATTTTTTTTACTTCAAAAAGCGGTTTGAATAACCATGGATTCAATTTCTCTATATCCGGCTCCAACATACTGGAACAGAATGGAGAATTCGTTAAATAAAAGGGTGTGTTGCCGGAAGGTAAGGCCGTTACAATCCGGTTAACATGAATAAATTTTTTGTAATCCTGATTTGATTGCTCACTGATTTGGAACTCCCGTTCATCCGCATCGAATGCCACACAATATGCATATTTTGAAATGTATTTCCATTTGGAATGGATTCCGCCCGATGCGCCGATATCTATTAAAACCGGCGGATGATCCCGGAAATATTCCGATCTGCATGATCTTGTCTATTATTTTCATTCCTTTATTTTGAATAGCAGTCCCCTGTATTGAATTTTTTTTCCGTCCAGAAAAATAAATGAATCATTCTGGTGCTCTGAAATCAGGGTATATGTGTCAGACAGAGTTTTTTTCACAGTATCGTAATTTAGCATCCAGCATGGATAGCTGGCTTTATATATCTCCGGCGGAACCAGCTGTACGCATATCCGGTCCCTGGGCTCGTAGTTAAAATATGTGTTATCAACGAGGATATAAGGAATTTTATATTGCATTAATCGTATGAGGATTTCATATGGCTTTTCCAAATAAGGTAAAACGCATGAAAGCAGCAAAAGGTCAGGTAACCCCTGCCTTGCAATCATTTGCTCAGAAGTGTAAAAAAAATGCAGTTGATTGTCCTGAAAATATTGCTGGCCACATGTGACAAAATTTTCCTGTTCAATAATATTCCATTGTAAATCTGATGCGCCCGCCAGGAATTTTCTGTTCTGAAAATAAGAACTGCCCAGAGAGCCTCCGAAATCGGCCACTCTCAGAACACCATTATTTTTCATTGCAATCCACATCAATGCCGACAATAACGGCCATGAATATTGAATTTCATTGAATAAGACCGAATCCCGCTCATAAACTGCTTCACCGCTCCTTACTTTCAACAAAGCTTGTTTTACTTTTTCCAGTATGACTGAATCATCATAGGTGTCAGTTAATTCCTTTGCTTCCTGCCAGTTTTTATAATCACCCGACCATCCGTACCTGCTGGCTTTTTTTAACATCGTTAAGAAAATCGGTGGCACGAGTTGCTTTATAAAACTAAAAGGCCGGCTTGAATTCATATATTAATAAATCAGGGCTTTAATGCCATTCTTAACCTGCGTCTGATTTTTTTCCATAAACTGGGATTCATCGCTTTCCGGTGATAATTGCAAAAAGCACGATAGGCCTGTATATTTTGAGATACTTCTATGCGCGATACTTTTACCGGTTCCATATCGACCGGAGCCGGCAATGAATATTCGAATCCGTTGTTTGTCCCGCTGCCATCGCCACCTATGTTTGATACAAGTGATTTCCCGGGATACAGAGTATATTTATTTTCCAAAAACGCAGATGCATACCATCGGATAGCCCATGAGCTTGTTTTCCCAGCAATCTGATCTTTGAGCATCTGTACATAAGGGTAACTTCCGTCAAACTCAAATTCTTCGCACTGATTTGATTCAATAAGCCTTTTCAATAGCAGGCTCGCATCCGGCTGGAATGTTTCCCATCCTCTTTTCCAGGTGGCCCAACCCAGACAGTCTGCGCCACGAAGAAAAAAAGTAGCTGGCAAAGTTTCATTTACAGGAAGCAGATATCCATGCATGCTGATCACATTTTCGTCGTTTTCATACAAGCGAAGGCCGTCATTTATAAAATCGAGAAAGAAAGGGGAAGTCACAAGATCGTCTTCCAATACGACCACTTTTCCATATTGAGAAATAATTTGCGTAACACCATCCAGGATATTAGCAGACAATCCGTAATTCGATTTTCGTTCTACAATTCTGACTGAATTGAAATGCTGAATGGTTTTAAGATAGTTTCTGACCTGTTGTATCTGTTCGCCGGAGCTGCCTTCTTTCGGTCCGTCCGAAAAAACGATTAGGTCACTATCAGCTGATAATTTATTTTTTTGAAGAGCTTCAACGGTCTTTCTTGTATGATAGGGCCTGTTATAAGTAAACAGGGCGATCGGAGCTAGTGTCATTAAATCAATTTTTTTAAAATACTTGTTTCTGAAAAATCCCTTGTATAGGGCACAGGTCCAGCGAATTTCGAGATTTTCCACGAGTTTCTGTCAAAGTGAAACGGGGCGAAATAATACTTCCTTTCAGAATTGTCAACGATTAACCAACCGTTTTTTTTCAATTTTGGTATGCCATGTTTAATACAGGAAGGCCTGGCCCTGCCGTCGACGACGACAATGTCGAAATAGTTATCCGGATATGAATCTATAGATTTTACATATTGCTCAAAATTTTTGCCTTTGTAGGCGGGGTCTGAGGATATATAATCGTCCGGGTTTTCAAATCGTTTATTCCCGAATTCGGCATCGTTTACCGGTTCCGCGAGAATGTATTTCAAATTTTGAACAGCCTGTCCGTCAATCTGTTTTTTCATAATCGAATACCATGAAGTATCGTGTTCCACTGATGCAACTTCCTGTACCCTCGATATCCAGAACAGGGTGGATCCACCTGAGCCATATTCAAATACCCTCATATCATCCCGGGTAATTTCTTTTAAGAACCGAACCGCAGAAAAACACATCCAGGGGCTTCCGTCTTTGACTGAATTCCGACCGGGTGCGAGGTGTTCACGCCAGTCTGTGTAATATCTGACCGATGAAATGAAAGTGCTCAACCGGGGTCTGTTCCAGAGTGATCTCAGAGTTTTTTTCAGGATAAATGACAGGGTCTGGAATAGGCATAGGAGGATGATTATGGATTGATGACTGGAATTTCGTTTATTTTTTTCTGAATATAGAAACGTATAATAAAATAATAAATGGCAAAATAACAGGCATTCGATGCAATGGACACGGCGCCTGCGCCATACACACCAAATCGCGGGATTAACAATAAGCTGAGCCCCAAACTTATACAACATACAAAAAGGCCGGTGATTGAAACCACATGTGTCTTTTCGAAATAAACCAGATAATTGGTATAAAGAGGCGTGAGTGCCGATAGAATCTGTGATATCAAAAGCAGTGGCAGAATGTAAAGCGTTTCATGGTATTTGCTTTGTATTATTCCCAATGAAAGTATAACCCACACAAAAACCTGAATTGAGCAGGAAAGCACGGCAAAAATCACAAAAAGTCTTATGATTAGCTTATTTGTTTTCGCCACATTTTTCAGGAGATCCTTTTCTTTCAGAAAAAGGGGAAGCCATGCATTTTGAAAAGAAGCAAAAATCATCGGAATCACACCTGCACAGGACACAGCCAGATAATAATAGGACATCTCTTTGAAAGAGCCATATTTCTCAAGAAAGAATTTATCACTGAAATTGATAATGATACCAAATACAGCAGACATCATAACGGGTATGGCGAGTTTCAGACCGGCCAGCGCTATTTTCCGGCTGAAGCGGGTCCGGACTTCCTTTATAAAAATAAAAACGAAACCCAGGAAACAGAATTCCCTCGACGAGATAGGTGGTTTCCAGGCGGACCCTAACCCGGTCGTGATTCTTCAGGATAAATAGAAAAGTCGTTGCAAAAATATTTATGCAAATGATCCTTAGAAAATTATACTGCTTAAGCTGTCTTATCTTTTCTGATGTAAACAAAAAATTGGTAAGCATGAAATTACCGATGGTGACAACCAACGCCAATAATACGGATCCCCGGTATTCGCCATAATGGATCTGGTTTTTGAATAGAATTTTTACAAGGATATAATCCCAGTTAAAGAAATAAATCGGGAAAATGACAAAGGTCAGAATAACCGCCAGCAGACAAAAGATTGTAAATAAAAGATGTCCCCTTTCTTCTTCATTTTCAAAGTCATGGTAGAATTTACTGATTGGAATATATAAACCGAAATTCAAAACTACGGAGAAAGTGAAAATGATGGACAGCAGATAACCATATAGGCCATATTCATCCTGGGTCATCAGTCTCAGATATACCGGGAGCAATATTACACCCGCTAATTTTACCAGTATATCAATGCTGAGAACTGCGAACAGGCGATTAATCAACAGGTTGTTCCTGTATTGCGCAACCCAATTTTTCAATGATAAGAATCAGTTTTATCGGCATGCCGGCATAAAGGTTGTCTGGATGGTTAGAGCTATATGTTCCCTTTATAATTCCTGATTTTCCGGTGAAGTTCCAGGTACAAACCCAGGAGGAAACAAATGCCAAGGCCTATCAGTGCACCAAAAGATAGTGATTTGATAAGTGAATATGACTGCGGTGATACAGGACTTTTAAATTCATCAATTACCTGGACCGGTTTCGAATTTGTGCTGAGCCAGTACACTATGGTTCCCTTCTCATTGATCAGTTCATTTGACTGCTTGTATATAGTCGAGGGATCGACATCATTACTATAATAGGTGGTTGTAATCTTCGAGGAAGCTAAAAAACGGTTATACTCTGTTTTCAGGGTATCCAGTTTTGCCAGTTCTTTATCTGTATATGCCAGTTTTTCACTATAGAATCGAACCTGATCATCTTTTATCCTTTTCAGTGCTGGTTTATTATCGAAATATTTTTCAATGGCATTTTGAAAAGTGTCTGTCAAACTGGGATTGTGAATGCGGGCGATGATTTTAAACGGCTGATTGTATTTAGTGGAAGTGTCATTTTCCAGGGATTCATTGGATAATCCAGTCATTTCTATGAGGCTAATCTGCCCGGCTTGCTGTTCGCTGATATCAAGTTCGGCAGCCAATTTTCCATGAGAGCCGGAACCGATGAGCACGTTTAAAGACTTTATCATCTCTGAGAACGTCTTACGATAGGCTGCTGAAGATTCCGCGATCATTGATACTTCAAAATAAGGCGGTCGCGAAGAATAATAGGAAAATCCCACCGCAAGACCAGTAATCAGTCCCGTGAGAAGAAGCAGTTTACTCTTCCGGATCACTTCCGCAGACAGATCGATAACCGAGAAAAAGGAACGAAGGAATTGAATCGCGATTTTTTTTAACGGGGGCAGGTCTATATGGTCTTCGCTTTTGATGTTTTCTTCGTTCATGTCGGTATCTTTCGAAAGATCAGGTAGTTAAGTCTAATGATTTTTTTTAATTCTGGCAAAAGTAGCAAATTATATCAATTATGCTTAAATGATCTGTGGGATCGGGTATCCCGGCAGACCACAGATTTGCTGGTAAATTGTGTGAATAAGGGCTTGACTAAGATAGCAACAGAACACCAACTGTTGAAGGTATAGATATATATTTGACGCATCCTTGTATGAAAAGAATTCAGGAGACTTATTTACTGACCCGGCTATATGAAGGGGTGACGGTCGTATTATTTATTAGCATCGTCTTCTCTTTCCGGATTTTTGCCAGTATCTCTTTGATCGTAATGTTAGCTTTTGCATTGTTATACAATCGTCTTGACACGGGTAGGTGGTGGAACAAGACATTCGTGAACGTCTTTAATATTGGCTGTTTCCTGTATTTTATAGTTCAGGGACTGGCATTGTTATATACGCACAATACTAAGGAAGGCTTTTTTATTCAGCAAATAAACCTGGGGATTATAGCGATACCGATAGCCGTTTTTTACAGCCACCTGATTCGGAGGAAGAATTATGGAATGTTGATGAGATGGTATATACTGATATTGTTTACTGCTTCTGTCATTGCCCTGATTCACGCCTGGCAATTGTATGTTCATACTGGAAATGCAAGTTTTTTCTTTTATCATCCACTGGTATATATTTATTCAGGTCATGCGATACAGTATTCTATTCTTGTTTTTATCGGGATTCTATTCCTGATTGAAGAAAACGCCACACATGAAAATATTAAAAATCGCCAATTTGTATTGTTTCTTTTAATTTATTTCACCGTTTTCCTGTTCCTGTTGACCTCTAAAATGGTTATCGCAGTATTTTTGTTATACATTGTTTACCTGATTATTTGTACCAATGAATTTTTTAGGAAGCTGTCTTACCGGATGGGAGCCTTGGTCATCATTCTTGCTGCACTAATCATTATTTTCACTACGAACTCTCCACTACGGAAACGCGTTTCGGAGGAAATGCAAAGCAATATATCATTTATCGAAAAGGATGAATTCAGTCCCGCAGACTATTTTAATGGTATTGAATTCAGACTCGTATCCTGGAGGTTTGCATATGAAATACTGAATGAAAATCACGCCTGGTTATTTGGAGTTAGTCCGGGAGATGCACAGGATATGCTCAATGCAAAGTACCGAAAAATGAACATGTTTACCGGTGGTTTGCCGGGTAACAGAAAGGGCTATCTGGACTATCATACACACAATCAATTTCTTCAGGCATTACTGGAGACCGGCATACCCGGGCTGGCTGCATTCATACTAATTTGCGCAGGGATGATACAACTAGCGAAAAAATCCGGTAATCGCTCTATGACCGTACTGACCATTTTACTACTCTGTTATTGTTTCGCAGATGCCGTTTTGAGAACACAGTATGGCATTATTCTCTTTATATTTTTCCCTTTATTTACGTTTAAAGGAAAGGAAGGCGGGGAAACAGCCAGTTAGCTGTTATAGACTTTTTTTACAGGGGCAAATAATTTTCTATAGATCCGTGTTATAAATCCAAGTTTTAGCTGATAGAGTGTTTTGGCAATTTGAATAGCAGATATATGTTTTAGATAATAAATCCGGTGACGCAATTTATGCTCAGGAAAATATTTATTTTTTATTTCCAGGGTTTCCCTGCATCCGGTTTTCCACGATGAGTCACTTAGACCACCCCATCGCATATTTGCCAGCGTATAGGGAAGATATTTAAACCGACACTGATTAACTTTCAGCTTCAACAATAAATCATAATCCATCGCACAACGGTACTGAAGATCAAACCCTCCATAGGTTTCGTACATTTTCTCTTTTTACGAATACAGTTGGATGGATGATCGTAATTTCCTTAATTAACAATTTCAAATTTCCTTTTTGAATAAATTCCTTTTCGCCGTTTTTCCAAAATTGTACATCTCCGAAACAAATGTCGGCGTCATCCATTTGTTGGGCAACCCGTTCGAAAGTTTTGGGTTCATACCAGTCATCGGCGTTAATAATGCCTATAATATCACCGGTTGCGCGTGCTATTCCTTTATTAAATGCATCGCTGATACCATTATCCTTTTCACTGATCCAGAAATATAGGTCCTTCTCATATTTTTTGATAATGTTTATAGAGTTGTCGGTTGAGCCGCCGTCTATGATAATGTACTGAACAGAAGGATAATTCTGATCCAGGACGCTTCGGATTGTTTGGTCCAGATATTTTTCCCCATTAAAAACGATGGTTATGATTGAAATAACAGGAAGTGTCATGATATTTTAATGAAGTATATTATGCAGGCGTCCCGGGTATATTTTAGTTTTCGGATATTGAATGGGCTAGGGTCGTACGAGTGTCAGTCCCGTATTTTTATCACTGTAACATTCGTCTATGCAATCTGCGTACTGGTCTATAATTTTAGTCCACGTAAATTCTTCGCGTATTTTTCGAATATTATTTTCTATCATGGCATTTTCTTTAGCGCCGTGCGAAACTTCTTCCACCAGGTGTTTTACTTCTTCGGCATCCAGGAAATAATAGGCATCCTTACCCAACAGGGATACATTGAATTCATTGTTATTTGCAGCGATAAGTGCACCACTTGCCATTGCTTCCAGTAATGAAGGATTGGTTCCACCTGCACTATGGCCGTGAAAATACAAAGTTGAGAAGGCTTTCAGCGAATGTAATTTGGCCTTATCGTATAAAGCGCCTATAAATATGATTCTTGTATCATGACGAAATTTATTTTGCAGGTAATGACCGAAATGATTCGTCGGATTTCCGATAACGATCATCTTCTTGTTTGAATTACTGGATGAAAATCCATCAAGTACCATTTCAATATTATTCTCTGGCTCCATGCGCGCAATAATCAGAAAATAGTTATGTTTAACCAATCCCTTTTCTTCCAGGTCAGACTCCTCAGCCTTACCGGGTATTTCAGCTCCATATGCAATAAATGTGCTCGGCACATTATATTTACTTTGAAGATATTTTTGAATGGCGAGTGAATCCGCAATAAAATAATCACAAAATTTTACGGCCAGCTTTTCTGCGTAAAATAAAAATTTTCGAATCCTCCCGGCATACTTATTTCTCTTCCATTCAAGACCATCCATATTTATAATAATGGTGGCTTTTTTAGGAAATAACCTTCCCCAGATCGATATGCTGGTATATCCCAATATAAGTAATACATCAAAATTTCTTTTGCGGGCATCCCGGATACAATTGAGATCATATATAAACTGACCGGCCGTTTTTAATTTTTCTTCCGGATTAAAACAGTGTACAATATGAACGCCATTCCAGGTTTTTTCCTGATACGAATGGTTATGGGTATTATAAACATACACTTCGAAAGATTTTTCAAGCAATCCCACAGACAAATATTCGGCGAGTTGCTCAAAACCGCCATACTGATTGGGAATACCTCTTGTGCCCAGGATGCCTATTTTCATTTTATTAGTTAACTATTGGGTTTTAAATATTCAGCAGACAGGGTGTTGCATCTGAAGAGATTTTGGAAACTGGTTAAAGGTAAATGCTTGTGAATGTGCTGCAGATCTGACGAATATATGATTCATAATTCCGGGTTCGCAAAGGTAGCTTATTTTTAAGGTTATTATGTTAAAGTAACGTTTCTAAAAATCTATTTTTGTACCTGGTTTTTAAATTAGACATGCATGTTGTCATCAATGGCCGGTAAACTGGCAAATTCCGGATTCCCAAAACTTGCAGAATTAATTTTAAAAATGGGTACCGTGATGCTGGATAATAACGCCAAAATCAAATTCCATTCACGAAATTATTGGACGCATTATAAGGACAACTGGATAATAAATGAGGTTTTACCCAATGTCAGGTTCGATCCCGAAAAGCAAATGACTTTCATCAAAGAAGTCCATTTTAAACATTACGTGCCAAACGGTGAAGATGTATTTATTGATGTAGGCGCAGGAATCGGAATGGAGAGCATGTTTGTAAGTCGACAGGTGGATTATCATGGTAGGATTTATGCGATAGAAGCATCCCCTTTTACATTCGAATTATTGAAAGCAAATATTCAAAGTAATCATTTGAATAATATCCGGCCGTTCAATGTGGCCATATCGGATCAACCCGGCAAAATATTTATTGATGACAGTCAAATAAATCATATTGCCAATTCCGTTTTCACTGATAAAGGGACACCAGTGAGTGCCATAACAATGGATGGTTTTATGGAAGAAAACCAAATTGACTCGGTCGGATTACTTAAGGTGAATATTGAAGGCGCAGAAAGGCTTTTAATTGGCTCTTTTGAAAAGATTTCGAAGGTGAAACATGTCGCTATATCATGCCACGATTTTTTATATAAACGTTCAGGAGATAAAAACTTTAAAACAAAAAAATCTGTCATTCGCTTTCTGGAAAATCGTAATTTTGACGTTACCGGAAACAAGACGGGTATTGATTATGTAGACGACTGGATTTATGGATCCAACAGAATGTTCAACCGCGTTTAATTTCATAAGTGTAAACACTTATGATTTAGGTGAAAAGAGGGTGTTTAGGAAAGAAAGAACTCCCTATACAACTAATTTGCAATAAACTGCATTATTAGCCGTTAGGTGGTTTTATATTTATATTTTTTATCTGTAAAGCATCCTTTTCCAAGGTATCTCTGTCAAGTTGTGAGGAGTCGCATTATTGTTAAAATAATGCTAAGGAAGCTAAAAAGGCAGGAAATTTGAATTAAACGGAGCGGTAATAATTGTTGATCGCATAAACCTGATATCTTATGACCAATGGCGTCGTTACCAAGAACTATGTTAAACATTATCAGAAGAGTTTCGTAAAGAAAAAGAAGGTAAAAGCCCGTTTTACCGGAATTTTTTACATTATTGGAAAGCGTGTTTTTGATGTCGTAGTGTCTTTACTTCTTACAGTCCTGGTCCTAAGCTGGCTTATTCCCATTTTGGCGATCCTGATCAAACTCGACTCAAGAGGTCCTGTATTTTTTGTTCAAACCCGTATTGGATTTCTGGGAATACCTTTCCGCTGCTATAAACTACGTACGATGGTTGTGAATCAACACTCTGATTCTCAACAAGCTATGTATAACGATCAGAGAATTACCCGGCTTGGCCATTTTTTGCGAATTACAAGTCTGGATGAATTACCGCAATTCCTGAACGTTATTATCGGAAACATGAGTATCGTAGGACCCCGCCCGTTTATGAAGAAAGACGACCAGGAATTCAGTATCACCGTTTCGAACTATCCTCTCCGTTATTGCGCAAAGCCCGGCATCACCGGTATGGCTCAGGTTAAAGGCTACAGGGGTAGAACAGATAACTTCCTGAGCATCTTCCATCGTTATCAATGGGACGCATTCTACATTCGAAATGCCCGTCCTTCCCTGGATTTTAAAATTCTCCGGATTACTGCGAGCCAAACAATTAAGAGTATTTTCTCGTTCAGAACCATCAAATTAAAACAGTTGGAACGTCTGAATATGAGTGAAACCAAATTTCTCCTGGAAAACCTTAGATAGTTATCCTGCCCAGGATTCCCTGTCAAGACTTCGGTATTGAATCGCTTCCGCCAGGTGTTCTGTTTTGATGTCTTCCTGATCATCTAAATCGGCGATGGTTCTCGACACCTTGAGAATTCGGTCATATGCCCTTGCAGATAAATTCAACTTTTCCATCGCAATTTTTAATATGGATGACCCGGCTCTTTCTATCCGGCATATTTTCTTTAGCAGGCTGCTATCCATTTGGGCATTCGCATAGACTCCCGTTAGATCTGAAAATCGCTGATATTGTTTTTCTCTGGCCCTTATTACCCGCTCCCGTATAACAGCTGATGTTTCACCAGGGTCAAGGGATGACAACTCGTTGAATCCCACCGGAGTAACTTCCACATGCAGGTCAATTCTATCGAGTAGCGGTCCGGAAATGCGATTTAGATATTTCTGAACAGCACCTGGCGGACAACTACAGGCTCTTTCCGGGTGGTTGTAAAATCCGCATGGGCATGGATTCATGCTGGCTAATAACATAAAACTCGCGGGAAAATCGATGCTCATTCTGGCGCGACTTATATTCACCCGTCTTTCCTCCATGGGTTGACGCATCACTTCCAAAACCGATCTTCTGAATTCCGGTAGTTCATCCAAAAATAAAACACCATTATGGGCCAGGGAGATTTCTCCGGGTTGGGGAATTCCGCCTCCACCAACCAACGCCATATCAGAAATGGTATGATGTGGTGACCGAAAAGGGCGACGGGCAACCAGCATGGTATCGGGCTGTAACTTTCCCGCTACGCTGTGGATTTTCGTTGTCTCCAGTGCTTCCTGCAGATTCAAAGGTGGAAGAATGGTAGGGATTCTTTTAGCAAGCATCGTCTTGCCAGAACCTGGAGGACCAATCAGAATGGCATTATGACTACCTGCTGCAGCTATTTCAAGAGCCCTTTTGATATTTTGCTGACCGCGTACATCTCTAAAATCAATATCAAAATGATACTGGTTCGCAAAAAAGTCCTGCCGGGTGCCGGAATCCGGTGGTTCTATTTGAAGTCTGCCGTCTAAAAATTCAACTACTTCACGGATATGTGAAACCGGATAAACAGCCAATTGATTTACGATGGCTGCTTCTGCTCCATTTGATTTTGGAACGATAAATCCGTTAAATTTTTCTTTGCGGGCCTGGATCGCCATAGGAAGTACTCCTTTCACGGGAAGTATATTTCCATCCAGGTTTAGTTCACCCATTATGATAAGATGCTTCAGAAGTTCAGGGTTTTTTATTTGGCCACTACCAGCAAGAATTCCGATCGCAATAGGCAGGTCAAAAGCTGAACCGGACTTACGGATATTTGCCGGGGCAAGGTTCACCAGTAGCTTAATTCTGGGCATTAAAAACCCGTTCGTTTTCAACGCACTTTCAATACGCTGAAGACTTTCCTTAATGGCATTGTCGGGTAATCCTACTATAAAGTAATTCTTACCCTTCATTACATTTACTTCTACGGTAATTGTAATAGCATCTACGCCATATACTGCACTTCCAAAGGCTTTGACAAGCATGGATTATTTACCGGTAAGTTAAATTGCAGAATGGGTTAAGTCAATTACCTGTTCGTGTAATTGGAGGATGACGAACAGAAACTTTATATATCAATTGTCATATACTAAATACCCTGAAATACCGGGGATCTTTTTTCCAGAAAAGCCGCAATACCTTCCTTCATGTCTTCGGTTGCAAAACATTCTCCAAAAAGTCTGGTTTCAAGCGTGTATCCATCACTGTTACCATCGGCAGCATTCACGGCAGCGATTGATTTGCTAATTGCCAATGGAGCTTTAGCTGATAATTTGAAGAAGGATCGATTTAGTTTTATTCATCAGTTCTTCCGGTGACGTTATATGATTAACCAACCCGTATTGTAATGCAAGGGTGGCACTGATTGCATTTCCCGTAAGTATAACTTCCAGGGCTGGTCCCTTTCCGATATATCTTGTTAAACGCTGGGTTCCGCCGTAACCGGGAATCAGACCGAGGTTGATTTCGGGCTGTCCGAATTGGGCTGTTTCACTGCATATTCTGAAATGACAGGCCATAGCCAGTTCACAACCGCCGCCCAATGCAAATCCATTTACGGCAGCGACGATTGGTTTGGGCGCATTTTCAATCTTGAAAAATACATCCATGCCCTGTTTCGCAAGTGACATGCCCTCCTCTTTACTGAGACCGGCAAATCCACGAATATCCGCACCCGCAGCAAAAGCCCGGCTTCCAGAGCCGGTAATGATGGCAGCACGAATAAGCGGATTTTCGTATACTTCGTCAACAGCCTCTCCCAATTCGCGAATGACGGTTTTATTCAATGCATTTAATTTGTCAGGACGATTGATCGTGATAATATAGATTTTGTCTGTCAGTTCAGCTGATATCGTTTCGTACATATGAATCATTTATAGTTATCTCCTGTTCTCAGTGACCCAGTCCAGGATATAGGTTGAAATATCCGTCGTCGGAGTACCTGGGGCAAATAGTTTTCCTACGCCGATTTCCTGTAAACGAATACGGTCCTCCTCGGGAATAATTCCTCCTCCCGTCAGTAATACATCGGTTAAATCGTTTTCTTTCATCAGGCTGATGATTTTTGGAAATACCGTCATATGTGCACCACTTAGTATACTGATGCCAATGGCATCAACATCTTCCTGTATCGCCGCATTTACAACCATTTCAGGAGTCTGGCGCAGGCCGGTATATATGACTTCCATCCCCGCATCGCGCAGTGAGGTGGCAATTACTTTTGCTCCGCGATCATGACCATCCAGCCCTACTTTGGCAACTAATACTCTGATCGGACGTGATAAAGATTTGTCCATGACTCAAATTTACGCAACTGTTTTCTCGGAAAGATGAATTAATAACCCTGTGTTTTTTTTCGGTCGTCCCGGAGTTTATCGGTGAAAAATTTTTTAAATGTTTCGCTGGCACCAACCAACAGGACTATTGCTGTTCCATTTTCTCTCGCATAGGGATTTGTAATGCTGTCTGTAAGTGCAGCCTTCTTAAATTCCCTGATAAATCCATAATGCATTTCATTGGGATCACTCTCTATCAATACCAGATTTTGGAATGTAAGGTTGTCTGGTATCCAGTATAAAAAGCTCGCATTATCACTATAGGCTTCTGGCAAATGATACTTTTTCCGGTAATAATTTATGGCACCCGCCATTCCGTAATTATCGCAAAAGATGAATGTGTTAGATTGCTGGGCGCTATCCAGAGAATGAAAAGCTGTTGCGGTTTTCTGTGCCATTTCATCCCACCCCAGCATATCTGCAAAATCCTGAGGCAGTGGATGATCCTGCTGGTCTTCCCATCGAAGAATTCCTTTCCCTTTTGCATGTGTCTTCTCATAAAATGCGGCCAGTTTTCTCGGACCCATTACTGGTAACCCTATGAAAATGAAATATATTCCCAGCAGAAATGTAAGGGCGGAAAAAATATAACGGAATAAAAACCTTGAACGGGCTGTCCATTGCTCTATAGCAATTGATCCGAACCCGAAAAGAACAGGATACAAACCCAGGGCGTAATAATTTTTTCCGTGAAACCACAGTAAGATGGCGATCACTCCGAGGTAGGCCCAGCATAGAAACAGATAAGGTCTTCCCTTCGGATTCAACAACAAGTAAAAAAAGCCTGTGACCCAGATATAACAGCACGGTAAAAACATCAGGAGCTGATCTTTCAGAAAATCAGCAGGTGGGACATATTGAAGTTGGGTGGAAACCAACTCACGCATATGATATACGAGCGGAAAATGATGAAGAATCTGCCAGATCAGATTCGGAAGGAAAATAACAAAGGCAAGTCCCAGGGAATAATACAGATGTTTGTTACGGAAAATGATTCTTTGCTTCGTAAGTAACAACGCTGGCAAGAGACTAAAAATATAGAATGCGACTGAGTATTTACTCAGTAGTCCGAGCCCCGTACCCAGCCCTGCGAGGTACAGCCATTTGTCTTCCGATGTCTGAATATATCGGATGAGTCCAAAGGTGATTAGTGAGTAAAATAATATTTCAAAACAATTCGGTTGAAAAAGAAAATGAACTCTGAGATAGGCAGTGAAGAAAAAGCAGAAAAATAGCAGGAGGAGGGAAAACTGTTTGCCCCCTTCTGATATAACAATTTTTCCAATGAGAATCAGATTTAATGCACCTACCAATGAGGGCCAGCACTTGATCCAGAACATCGAATTCCCGAGGTGTTGCGTAATCCATGCAAAAGCTGAGAGCATAGGTGGTACTTCCATAAAACCAAAAGCAGGATGCGCGCCTTCAGCCAGGTAAAGCAACTCGTCACGGTGTGGTTCATATACAGGACTTTGCAGGAAAAACGGAACAGTGAATTTAATCAGCGCCAGGAGGTATAATAACCTGTTCAACTTTTGCATTTCTACCAATTTCCCGTTTGGTCAAGTAGATTATTGATCCGTTTTTTTGTTTCCTCTTTTCCCAGTAGTGACGCGATTTCAAAAACGGGAGGCCCCATTTTTTCCCCAACTAACATAATACGAAGAGGAAGCTGGAGTTCGCCAGGTTTGACGCCCTGAGTATTTGCCAGATCTTTAAAAGCCATCTCCAGGTTAATGGCGTTCCAATCGTTGATACTTTCGAATGTATTCGAATAAGTTTTAAAGAAAGTGGATTTGGCATCATTCCATTTAGGTTTCAGGGCTCCCAGGTCCCATTGTTCTGGCGCGGTAAAAAAGAACCAGCCCTGAGTATAGAACTCCGGAAGTAAATGACAACGGTCCCTGATCAGCGTAATAACAGACCGGAGATATGATTCGTCCGGGATCCGAATCTGTTGGTCATTGTAAATTTTTCCGACTAAACGGCTTAGTTCATCTATGGATACTTTTCGAATCCATTCCTGGTTAAACCATTTTGCCTTTTCGTAATTAAATTTAGCGCCGGCCTTATGCACACGCTCTATAGAAAATTTTTCTTTAAGTTCTCCGAGAGAATAAATTTCCTGTTCGGTTCCGTCATTCCAACCGAGTACGGCCAGCATATTCACAAATGCTTCCGGCAGAAATCCTTTTTCACGGAAGCCTGAAATAGTTTCACCCGACACCGGATCAGTCCATGCCATAGCAAAAATTGGAATGCCCAGGCGTTCGGAATCCCTTTTGCTGAGTTTTCCATTTCCATCGGGCTTCAATATTAAAGGGAAATGAGCCCAGGCAGGCATATTCTCTTCACCAAATAAATATCGCCACAATAAAACATGTACAGGAGCGCTGGGCAGCCATTCTTCACCACGGAAAGCATGGGTTATCTGCATCAGAAAATCATCTACCACCACGGCGAGGTGATAAGTCGGCATACCATCTGCCTTAAGCAGAACCTTGTCATCGACAAGAGATGTATTGAATTCAACCTTTCCGCGAATCATATCGTTTAAATGAAGAACCTCATTTTCCGGCATTTTAATCCGTATAACATACGGCGTTTTCGCCGCCAGTAATTTTTCCGTCTCTTCCGGTCCAATACTGAGCGAATTGCGCATATGCATGCGGGTTTGATGATCATATTGGGGAGCCGGATTGGTGATGGTCCGGTGACTGGTTCTCATGATCTCCAGTTCTTCCGCAGTATCGAAAGCATAGTAAGCCGATCCGCCTTTGATTAGCTTTTCAGCATATTCGCAGTAAATTTTTTTTCTTTCACTCTGTCGGTAAGGCGCAAAAGGGCCGCCTTTTAACGGACTTTCATCGGGCTCCAGCCCGCACCAATTCAGTGTTTCGTAAATGTACTCTTCTGCCCCGGTCACAAACCGGGTCTGGTCCGTGTCTTCGATGCGCAAAATGAAATCCCCCTGATGTTGTTTCGCAAACAGGTAATTGTATAATACGGTACGTACACCACCCAGGTGCAGGCCGCCTGTAGGACTCGGTGCAAATCGCACCCTAACCTTTTTTTCCATGGGAAGCAAAGATAATCAAAGAGGCTGCAACCCGGATCAGGGTCAATAATCAGGGGCGTATTTTGTTAAAGCCCATACCTCCGGTTGCAATATGATTACTGAAATAGTATATTCACCTGTGAAATTTTATGTAACCATTTTATGTTTGCTGCTGGGCCAGATGCTTCATGCCCAGGAGATAACCTATGACAATGTATATGTTGATTACGATTCAGCCATTGAATATAAAAACCTCAGAATAATACCGATCCGTCCTAAAAATGGTTTTGGAAATAATGCACCCCATGCTATTTCGCTGAGCCAGGCAGTAAAACAGGGGATTGCAACCATTTCTGAAAGAGGAACCGCTTCCACTGAAAATGTACATTTTCTGCGAATAAATAATCATTCGGATCAGATGATTTATATCTCATCCGGCGAATTGATTTCCGGTGGCAGGCAAGACCGCATCTTCACCCAGGATACTTTATTAGAACCCAATGGCAGGGATCAATACGTGTCTGTTATGTGCGTCGAAGAACTCAGATGGAGTGATAAAGAAAAAAAGTTCTCTTACCAGAATTATGCAAACCCGGATCTGCGAAAAGTGGTAGATATCAATAAGAATCAGGTGTTGATATGGCGGGAAATTAACCGGCAATTGGGCCAGGGTCAGATCCCCAGTAAAAGTTCAGCCTATCTGTCGCGGATAGCCGATAAGAAAATGATGCAGCTAAATGACGAGTACTATAATTTCTTTAAGGAAAAATTTAAATCTGCCGATAGTACAATTGTGGGATTTGTATGCATGAGCGGAGACAAAGTGATTGGAGCAGATATTTTCGCTTCCACCAATCTATTTTATAATCAGCTCGATCCTTTATTAAAGGGGTATTGCGACCAGGTGGTATATACTGGTAAACCGCTTACGATCACACGCGAAGAAGAAAAAATCTATTTAGATAAATTACTTACAGATAAAATCACGCAGGAACAGTTTTTAAAGGATAATGGTAAGATCTTCCGCCAGCATGGGCAGGTTATACATATCAATAGCTTCTGAGTAACTTTGGGTATGTTTTATTTCACAAAAACGCCCTTCTGGCTGAAAATGCTTTATCCTACCTGTCTTTGGGATTATAAACCGGAGGCAAAGCAGAAAAAAATCTTTCTCAGTTTTGATGATGGTCCACATGGTACAGCTACTCCTTTTGTGTTGGATGAACTAAAGAAATATAACGCCAGGGCAACTTTTTTTTGCATTGGAAAAAATGTACAGGCAGAACCTTCTCTTTATAAAAGAATTCTGATGGAAGGTCATCGGGTAGGTAATCATACCCAAAATCATCTGAATGGATGGAAAACAGATAACAAAACGTATTTGGAGAATATTGAAAAAGCAAGGGAACTCATCGATTCGAACTTGTTCAGACCGCCTTATGGAAGAGCCACCGCTTTTCAGATACGGCATCTGATTAATAAATTACGTTATAAAGTAGTGATGTGGGACGTATTGGCGGGCGATTTTGATCCTGCTGTAAATGGAAGGCAGGCAGCCGAAAGAGTCATTCAAAATTCGAAGGCGGGAAGTATTATTGTTTTTCACGACAGTGCTAAGGCATTACAGGTTTTGCAAGTCGCGTTACCTATCGTACTAGCGTATTTTTCCGGTGAAGGTTTCTACTTTGAAACAATAAAATAAATAATGAAAAGCTGGAGATATGTCGCCAGAACGCCGTTAAAAAAAATTGGGCCGGGGTAGACACCCTGGCCCGTTTTTAATCCGTACCCTATGAAAACTGATTTAAAGGTAGAACTTTTTTTGATTCACCAAACATATTTCACAGATAACCATGGGAATACATCTGGTCAACCTCGCAGGAGGATGAACCATATATGGTAAAAGATGTTGTTTAAAATTAGGCTAGGTGTTTACCCGTACCTGCCTTTTTTTTAAAAAATTCACCTTTTCCAGGAGGGCCCCAATCTCAAATTTTTTATGGAACTGATTGATACACATTGTCATTTATATGACCAGGCACTCGCAGGAGATATTGAAAATATCATGCAAAGAGCTGCGTCTGCCGGCGTAACCCGGTTTTATCTTCCGGCCATTGACAGGCAAAGTGAAGCCTCTATGTTGGAGCTTGAAAAGCGTTATCCGGACATTTGTTTTGCCATGCAGGGTCTGCACCCCTGTTCGGTGAAGTCTGACTTCAAAGATGCCCTGCAGCATATTGAGCAAAGTCTTGCTGGCAGGCCGTTTGCCGCGATCGGAGAAATCGGTTTGGATTTTTATTGGGACCGGAGTTTTGAAAAAGAGCAATACCTGGCATTTCATCAGCAGGTGGAATGGGCAATGTCCTTGGACCTGCCCATTGTAATCCACTCCCGCGATTCTATGGAACATACCATTCGGGTAGTCCGGGAACACCAGAATGGAAATCTTCGCGGTATTTTTCATTGTTTTAATGAAGATGAAAATTCAGCGAAAGAAATCGTTGCACTTGGATTTTATCTGGGTATTGGGGGTACGATTACTTATAAGAAAAGTAAACTGCCCGAAGTTTTAAAATATATACCGTTGGAGCATATTGTTTTAGAAACTGATGCGCCCTACCTGCCACCGGTACCCTTTAGAGGTAAACTAAACGAAAGCAGTTATATCGTATATGTAGCCCAAAAGTTAGCTGAAATTAAAAATGTAAGCATCGAAGAAGTTGCAGCCAAAACAACTGATAATGCGAAGAGAATATTTCATAAACTATAGTAGGAAGGGGCTGACAGCCAGAATTGATATTGCCGTCAAAAAAGATTCGAAAGCTATGTTTTGAAACCTTATTTTTGCGGTCCCTTAAGCGGAAGGAGAGGTGTCCGAGTGGTTGAAGGAGCACGCCTGGAAAGTGTGTATAGTGGAAACGCTATCGCGGGTTCGAATCCCGCCCTCTCCGCAAAAATATGGTCAAAGAAAGTACGTTTACCTGACCTGCGGAAAAATGCCGCACATTTTCAGATATTGAATTCTTCAGCTTTTCTCCTTGCTTTATCCATGTCCGGACTATGATACAACACTTCGGGTATAGTGGCCAGTTTCGATGGATGAACCTGATCACCCAGTCCGTAAAATTTTTGGAAGCTCATGATTAAAGGTTTCCATTTATCAGGGTTTACACGATTGAAAGAACCTTTCATCAAAATGTTTTGATCCAGATATACACGCAAAATCCGGAACTCCATTGTCAGTATTTTTCCACTCTGATTTTCATCGTCCTCGGCTATGGAATGAATTGCCTGCAATTTAGCTTCCATTTGAACCGGGCATTCTTGTATTCTGGGTGCAGTTACAGTTTCTGACGGTACGTTCCGTCAGGTTTGCAATTCCGAATTTATCCTTCACGTGACGGTAACCCTTTATTTTTTTTCCGTTCGGAACAGGATTGGATCCGGTGGTCAATGCAAGCTGGTTAACTGCGGATGCTTCATGAACAGACGGCAGGTTTAAAGTACATGATTTGTTCCGGATGATATTATGGGTGGTTTTTGAAGCAGCAGAAATACCAATAATACAACGCCAGCCAAGCCAGAATATGGATGATATGGGTGCCACGTTAAAACTACCGTCTTCATTGCATGTGCTTATCAGCACTACGGGTGTTCCGAAATACAGGATTTCAGGTTCGCTTTGTACATGCATATTTTTTAATTTATGATACAAAACTAATGTCGTGTCAGTACCTGTAAAACCCGTTTCTTGCGGATATTTGATCTCAGATCGTATGGTGAAGTATTTGTTATTTCAATTTTCTGTCGGACAGCTTACAATTTATTTTTCGAATTCATTTTATTTTACTGCCGGGTTCAATGATTATATGGTAATGCAATAAAAAATTAAATCAGGTTAATTTTTATAGTAATAATGAAAAATATATTGGCCATTTCAGGAAGTACGCGAAAAGATTCTACCAATCAATATCTGATAAAAGCTATTACCGGCTTAACGAAAGAAAGGTTTATTATTTTGCATTATGATAGAATTGCAATGTTGCCCCATTTCAATCCTGATCAGATGGATGATGCAGGAACTGAAGTAAATGATTTGCGCGAATTGATCAGGCAATCAGATGCCATCCTGATTTGTACTCCTGAATACGCTCATGGTGTTCCCGGGTCACTAAAAAATGCAATAGACTGGACAGTTGGCACCAGTGATTTTTCGGGTAAACTGGTCATGCTGCTTACAGCTGCTTCCGATGGAAAATTTGGTCATTCCAGTCTGTTGGAGACTTTACGCGTAATAGAAGCTATCCTGCCACCGGACATTCAACTGTTGATCCCATTTGCAAAAACAAAAATCCATCGGAATGGTGTAATTATTGATGAACAAACATTGGAACACCTGAAGATTGCTTTGAACAAGCTGGATGGTATATTAACAGAACACAATGCTGAAAAGCAATATCCTTTAAACATACCTGAAAATTTATGAGCTGTAAGGCATTTATCCGGAACCGGATAATGATAGGCTTAACCATTCAGCATTTTCCTGAATAAAAGATCCGTTTGCTCGTCATCACCGAGTTTGAAAATATGTTTACTGTATTTCTCAAACCCGTTATTTTCATAAAAGCGAATGGCCGTCGCATTGTTTTCCCATACGCCCAGCCATAAATATTTTGCCCGGGATGCATTGGCCATTTCTATAACTTTTGAAATAAATATTTTTCCGATGCCGTTGCCTTTAAATAACCGGTCAACATAAATCCTTTCGATTTCAACTGCCTGGTCGTTTGGTAAAACAGTCTGTGCAGGACCCTGATTTATTTTAAGATATCCGACTGGCGATCCATCGTGTACAGCGAAAAAGAATTTAGAATCCCGGTTTAAGATTTCAGAAGTTAACTTTTCTAATGTAAAATGATTATCCAGATGGAATTTCATGTTCTCTGCCGTATTCATGGCAGCAAAAGAATCATAGAAAGTTCTCTTCGAGATTTCCTGTAAAAGAGGGAGGTCCGCTAATTCAACCTCAACAATCTGAATTTGCTGAATTACCAAATTGAACAGGGATTATGCGGAAGCCTTTACGGGAGCGACCAGTCTGAATCCGTTACCGTGAATGTTCACGATTTCAATATTGGTATCGTCCCGCAGGTATTTTCTGAGTTTGGCAATATATACATCCATGCTGCGACCATTAAAATAAGTGTCACTTCCCCAGATCTTTTTGAGCGCCGCTTCCCGTGGTAACAAATCATTCAGATGTTCGGCCAGCATTTTCAGAAGTTCATTTTCCTTTGGAGAAAGCGTTTGCGTTTGACCGTTATGAACGAGCTGCCGGAGTTTCGGATGGAAATGATAGGAGCCCAGATCAAACTCCTTGTTGTCGGCCTCTTTATTTAAATCGTCATTTCTTTTGAGTATGGCACGTATTTTCAACAATAGCACTTCACTGTCAAACGGTTTAGTGATATAATCGTCGGCCCCGAGTTTATATCCCTGGATTATGTCTTCTTTCATCGTTTTTGCACTGATAAAAAACAACGGAACGTCCGGATTTACGTCTCGGATTTCTTCAGCCAGCGTAAATCCATCCATATGCGGCATCATAACGTCGAGCAGGCATAAGTCTACATGTTCACGTTGGAATGCTGCGAGACCCAGTCGCCCGTCCCGCTCCAAAGTCACATCAAAATCATTTAACTCCAGATAGTTTTTCAATACCATTCCGAGGTTTGCATCGTCTTCGCATAACAAGATCTTTGGCTTTTTTCCTTCCATATATTCGTTTGTATACAAATAAAATTAAATCATTTCCAGTAAAGGGTAATCAGAGGGTAATTTTTTGTTAATATGCTTCCTGGCCAGGGGAACGGAAGTCCTGATCAAATTGTATCTTTGCGGGTTATAATTCAATCGATGGACGCACAATTCAACCCGGATAAACAACATACGCTCAAACAGGCAGTAAATATTTCAGGAACCGGACTGCATACGGGTATCGTGGTCGATATGACCCTTCGTCCCGCCAATCCCGGCTATGGCTTCCAGTTTCAGCGTATTGACCTGGCCGGCAGACCATTGATTAAGGCAGATTGCGATCTGGTTACAGACACATCCCGGGGTACAACGATCGAAGATAATGGTGCCAAAATAAGTACCATCGAGCATATTTTAGCCGCCCTGGTGGGGATGGGAGTGGATAATTGTCTGATCGAAGTAAATGGTCCTGAAATTCCCATTATCGACGGTAGTTCAGAGCCATTTGTCGAAATCATAGAAGAAGTTGGTCTGGAAGAACAGGATGCTGCTAAAGCCTGGTACAGCATCGATAATAATATTACGCATTTTGACGAAAAAAAACGGGTGGAGATGATGGCTATGCCCTCCCTGGAGTACAAAGTGACCACCCTGATAGATTTTAATAGTCCCGTTTTGGGTACCCAGCATGCAGGACTCAAATCCATGAAGGATTTCAAAACTGAAATCGCACCCTGCCGCACTTTTTGCTTTTTACATGAACTGGAAATGTTGTTGGATAATAACCTGATCAAGGGCGGAGACATCAATAATGCCATAGTGATAGTAGATAAGAAAGTAACAGACGATGAAATGCATCGCCTCGCTAAGGCATTTGGGCGGGAAAATATGGAGGTGAAAAGCGGTGGTTATCTCAATAACCTGGAATTACGTTTTCCAAACGAACCGGCCAGGCATAAATTGCTGGATGTGATTGGCGATCTGGCGTTGATTGGTTATCCCATCAAAGGACATGTGATAGCGAGCCGTCCGGGACATTCAACCAATGTTGACTTTGCCCGAAAAATCAAACAATATATACGTAAGAACAAACACTTAAAGAATACACCTGTTTATGATCCGGGACAACCTCCGATTTATAATAGTCAGCAGATTGAGAAAACCCTACCGCACCGTTATCCATTTTTATTAGTCGATAAAATCATAGAATTGACCGATACATATATTGTCGGTATCAAGAATGTGACATTTAACGAACCATTTTTTGTTGGTCATTTTCCTGGTAATCCCATCATGCCGGGTGTTTTACAAGTGGAGGCGCTGGCCCAGACCGGTGGTATTCTGGCCATCAATGCAATGGCGGCAGGTGGCCAGTATGATACGTATTTTCTGAAGATCGATAATTGCAAGTTCAAAGCGAAAGTGGTACCAGGTGATACCATGGTAATGAAACTGGAGTTAATGAATCCTATTCGCAGGGGAATCGTGGAGATGAGAGGAACCGTGTTTGTAGGCAATAAAGTAGTGACTGAAGCAGACCTGATGGCACAGCTGGTAAAGAGAAGTTAAATTAGCGGATATGTGTCAAATAAGTTTATTTTTGTAGGGCTGGGTTGTGCTCAGCATTTTTTATGAAGCAACCTGCAATCATCAAAGAAATATTACCAAGCGGGCAGCAGGCCTCACCATCAACCGATGAACGAATGATCCATCCCCATACATATATTCATCCAAACGCCCGTGTTGCAACGAACGTTAAAATAGATCCTTTTTCTGTCATCCATCAGGATGTGGAAGTAGGCGAAGGCACATGGATAGGGTCGAACGTAACGATTATGGAGGGAGCCCGGATTGGAAAAAACTGCCGGATTTTCCCGGGCGCCGTAATTGCTGCCATTCCTCAGGATCTCAAATTTCAGGGTGAATATTCGAATGTTTTCATCGGGGATAATACAACCATTCGGGAATTTGTTACCGTAAACCGGGGAACAAAGGATAGGGAAAAAACTTCCATTGGCAGCAATTGCCTGATTCAGGCATATTGCCATCTGGCGCACGACTGTATCGTCGGTGATTATTGCGTGATGAGTAATAATACCCAGGTAGCAGGTCATGTAATTATTGAAGATTATGCCATACTGGGTGGTATGTGTGCCATTCATCAGTTCGTAAGAATAGGAAAACATAGTTTTCTGCAGGGCGGTTCACTGGTCGGAAAGGATATTCCTCCCTATATCAAGGCGGGCAGATTACCATTGAGTTATTGTGGTGTGAATTCTGTCGGACTTAAAAGAAGAGGTTTCAGCATCGATAAGATCAATCATATCCTCGATATCTACCGGATCATTTATAATAAGGGATTAAATACATCCCAGGCCCTGGAATTTCTGGAAGAAGAATTTTCGGCTACAGATGAACGTGATGAAATCGTCACTTTTATCCGGGAAAGCGGTCGCGGCATCATCAAACGCTTTGGAAAAGGAAATATCGATGAAGATTATCCTGTCTGATGCAGGTAAACGGTTCAACCGTGAATGGATATTCCGGCATTTCGACTATCAATTTTCTTCATCGAATGCATATGCCATAACAGGCCCCAACGGATCAGGGAAATCAACCTTACTTCAATTTATCGCAGGCGCACTGATGCCCAGTGAAGGCAAAATTGCTTTATATAATACCAACGGCGAACCCGAAGAGGAGTACTTTCGCTTCCTTTCGATTGCTGCCCCTTACCTTGAAACCATCGAGGAAATGACGGCCAATGAATTTTTCAGGTTTCATGATCAATTCAAACATCTGATGAACGGTATGGTCATTTCACAGATCCTTGAAAGAGTTGGTTTGAAGGATGCGGCCGACAAGCAGATCCGTTATTATTCCTCGGGGATGAAACAGAGGTTAAAACTCGCACAGGCTTTTTTTTCAGATACGCCCATTTTACTGCTTGATGAACCCACCACCAATCTGGATGGGACGGGAATCGCGATGTACCATGAACTGATACAGGACTTTACCAGAGAACGGCTGCTGATAATCAGTTCAAATGACCGGGTTGAATATTCCTTTTGTAAGACAGTGCTTGATATGAAAGATTTGAAAAGTATGGGAGTATGAGAGTATGGGAGTATGAGAGTGGCAGGAAATTATATACAATTCTCATACTCCCATACTCTCATACTCTCATACTTGTGTTATCGTCTGACTCGCAATCAGCAGGTTCAGGTCCGTATATTTTAGATCAAAACGCTGACTCAAATGGAAATTTGTCAGCGCGCCTTTGAACATATAAATCCCGCTGCGTAAATGGATCTTGTGCCAAACCAGATTGTCGAATCCGCCTTCTTCCGAAGCTTCCAGCAGCAAAGGCGTAATTACATTGCTGATGGCCTGGGAAGCCGTTCTGGCAAAACCGGAAGGGATATTTGGAACACAATAGTGAATAACACCGTATTTGATAAACACCGGATGTTCATGTGAAGTGATTTCAGAAGTTTCAAAACATCCGCCGCGATCGATACTGACGTCTATAATTACGCTGCCGGTACGCATATTACTAACCATTTCTTCTGTTACAACAACCGGTGTGCGGCCGGACTGGGAACTGAGTGCACCAACGGCAACTTCGCAGCTTTTTAATTGTTTGGAAAGAATACGTGGTTCTATAACGGAAGTATATATCCGAAATCCGATGTTATTCTGCAATCTTTTTAAACGGGAGACACTGTTGTCAAATACTTTCACAGAAGCACCGAGTGCAAGAGCAGCCCTTGCTGCATATTCTCCTACGATCCCTGCGCCTAAAATGATCACTTTCGTGGGCGGAATTCCGGAAATACCGCCCAGCAATACCCCTTTACCATGATTCGCGGAACTTAAATACTGTGCAGCGACCAGCATGACAGCGCCACCGGCAATCTCACTCATACTGCGTACGATAGGATAACTTCCACTCTCGTCCTTCAGGTTTTCAAAAGAAATACCAGTAATACGCTTTTCCATCATTTTCTGCAGCAACTCAGATTTGAGTGCCGACAAGTGGATGGGTGAAATAATGGTCTGGTTCATCTGCAAAAGCGGAAGATCTTCTTCCACAACCGGGGCAGATTTTACCAGGGTTGGGCATTTATAAACCTCCGCCTTTTCATAAATGATCCGGGCTCCGGCTTCACTATAATCTTTATCACCATAATGGGCAGCTTCACCCGCATTATGTTCGATCAAAACTTCATGGCCGTTGCTGATCAGCACGCTCACGGCCTCGGGCGTTAATCCGATCCTGTTCTCCTGAAAGGCCGTTTCTTTGGGCACTCCGATGAGCAACATGCTGGATTTTGGCTTTACGTCCAAAGTCTCTTCAAGGGTTTCATAACTGAATGAAGTGCTTATATACGGTTTACTATGTTGCGACATGATGTAAGGGCGTTTGACTCCGGATGGTCCGTTACGCGGGAGTGAAAATTACAATTTTATCCTGAAATCTTTCCAATAACTGAAGGTTACTATTTTCCGGGTGCTTTCATTGATCGTTTCCAGTAAAACTCCGAAGCTGTCTTCAGGGAAAATACCGGGTGCCCGGTCAGGCCATTCCACGAGGCAGATCTCTCCGGAATATAAACAGTCTTCAACCCCGGCCTGTATAGCTTCTTGCTCATCTTTTAATCGGTAAAGATCCAGGTGATAAATAATACCTCCCGTGAAACTGTATTCATTGATAATCGAAAAAGTGGGGCTGCCCACCGTTTCTTTCACATTTTTTGCACTGCACAATGCCCGGATAAAACTCGTTTTACCTGCACCCATGTTCCCTTTGAAAGCATATATTTTTTTATCAGGGAAGGATTCCCAGAAAACCCGGGCCAGTTCATCGATTTCCGGCAGGGTATAAGTCCGTTCCATTCAACAAAGATAGCCCTCAGCCTGTTTTATATGATGAAAACGATACGGGCGAAATTCGGTAAATTTGCAGCCTCCGTTTTGATGAAACAGCATGGAAACAGTTAACTGGAAGGTAGAAGGAATGAGTTGCAGCGCCTGTGCGCAAACGATCAATGGTTTTCTTGAAAAAAAAGGCATGAAAGAAGTGCGTGTCAGTCTTACGGCTGGCGAAGCACATTTTCAGAATGTTCCAGGCTTGCCTGAACAGGAACTCAAAAAAGGAATCGAGGGTCTCGGCTATCACGTTGCGGAGGCAACAACAAACAAAAAACACCCCAACAAGTTTGTTCGTTATCTTACCATTTGTATTCCTTTCACATTGATTTTGCAGTTGCATATGCTGGGCCATGCGCCACTCCTGGATTGGCTTATGAACCCCTGGATCCAGTTGGTTTTATGTTTACCGGTTTATGTGACGGGCATGTATTATTTTGGCAGAAGTGCAATTCGTAGTCTTCTTCAGCATTCAACAAATATGAATGTGCTTATAGCACTGGGTGCGACAGCCGCATTTCTATATAGTCTCACGGGAACCCTGTTCGGTCTGGGTGATTCCTATCTTTTTTATGAAACCTCGGCAGCTATCATTACACTGGTATTCTTCGGAAATTATATCGAAGAACGGTCTTTGCGAACTACGCAGCAATCGCTTAAGCGATTGGTAAAAACTCAAAAAGTGACCGCGAATATGATTGCATTTGATGATCAGCACCAGGAGATTATATTTCCGGTAGACAGCATGCAGTTAAAGTCGGGAGATCTCATACTGATCCGTAACGGGGAACAAATACCGGCAGACGCAAAAATCCTCTGGGGAGAAGGGCAGGTAGATGAAGCCATAATCACGGGTGAAAGCCTTCCGGTAAATAAAAATCCTCGTGATCTGATCATTGGTGGCTCAATGTTAATGAATGGAAGTCTCAAGGCCCAGGTAACGGCTGCTGCCACGGATTCGGTGCTATCCAACGTGATTGACCTGGTGAAACGGGCACAAACGGACAAACCAAAAATTCAATTGCTGGCTGATCGTATCAGTGCCGTGTTCGTGCCGGTTGTTATCGGTATCGCTCTTCTGACCTTTCTGATAAACGATCTTGTTTATCATAACATTGGTTCCTCGTTGATGAGAAGCATCGCAGTACTCGTAATAGCTTGTCCTTGTGCGATGGGTCTGGCCACTCCGGCTGCCATTGCGGTCGGACTTGGGCGGGCGGCGAGGAACGGTATACTGTTCAGGAAAGCAGACAGTCTTGAGTTATTTAACAAAATCAGTCAGGTTGTATTTGACAAAACAGGAACACTTACTACAGGTTCATTTCAGTATAAAGGAATTTAAAATACTCGACCGGTCTTTGGATGAGATGGAGTTCAGAAAAATTATGTTCTCATTGGAGAAATATTCCAATCATCCGATTGCAAAATCTGTTACCCATGCCTGGAAAGTTCAACCGGAAATAAGATGGAATAAAATTACAGAGATCAAGGGTTATGGAATTCAGGCGACCAGTTCGCAGGGTGATGAATATAAGGTTGGTTCCGGCGCCTTCATTGGAAACGTGCCGGCTGATCACACGATCTGGCTGATGAAGAATAATCAAATCGCCGGATGGGTTGATATGCAGGATGAAATTCGACCAGAAGCATCAGAAGTGATTGCATATTTCAAAAAACGAAAGATTAAAACTATTCTTCTCAGCGGTGACCTCAAACAGAAATGTGTAGAAGTAGCTGAGCGCCCTGGGAATGGATGAAGTGATAGCTGAACAAACACCACAGCAGAAACTGCAACAGCTGGAAAGGTTAACCAGCTTATCGCCCACCGCTATGGTGGGAGACGGCATCAACGATGCACCTGCACTCGCCAAGGCAAGTATTGGAATTTCAATGAGTGACGCTTCGCAGATTGCCATGCAAACGGCTGACGTGGTTTTGATGAACAGCGGATTAAAAAAATTACCGCTGGCGATGCAACTGGGGGTACATACATTTCTTACTATCCGCCAGAATTTATTCTGGGCTTTTTTTTATAATGTGCTGGCGATTCCCGTGGCAGCTTTTGGACTCCTGACCCCGTCCGTTGCAGCTGCGGCCATGGCGTTCAGTGATGTGGTCCTCCTGATCAATTCTTCGCGCTTATTTGTTAAAAAGCTACTGTAAATTGAGTTGTATTCTCGATTATGAAGGCGAATGAAGTTCTAAAGCAATATTGGAATTACGATTCCTTCCGGCCACAACAGGAAGAGATCGTGCATTCAGTATTGAGTGGTCATGATACGCTTGCGCTGCTTCCTACGGGAGGGGGTAAATCCATTTGTTTTCAGGTGCCAACCATCGTGAAAGAAGGATTATGTCTGGTAATCAGTCCGCTGATTGCTCTGATGAAAGATCAGGTACAAAACCTCCGAAAAAAAGGAATCACTGCCTTCGCAATTTATTCCGGGATGAGTCGTAAAGACGTAATCTCCACATTCAAGCTGGCCGCTACAGGAAATTGTCGTTTTCTGTATGTTTCTCCGGAACGATTGGAAACTGATTTATTCAAAGAATATCTGCCTGCCTTGCACGTGACCCTGATTGCGGTTGATGAGGCGCATTGTATTTCACAATGGGGTTATGATTTCAGACCACCTTATTTGCGGATCGCCGAAATAAGAAATGAATTACCGGATGTACCTGTGTTGGCATTGACAGCCTCCGCAACTCCAGCGATCCGGGAAGATATCTGTCTGAAATTAAAAATGAACAGTCCGCGGATTTTTGTGCAGTCTTTTTCACGTCCTAATCTTTCTTTCAGCGCGCATAAAACGAGTTCTGTTTACAACAAGATACTTGACATATTGCGCAGGCTGGATGGTTGCTCAATCATTTATTGCCGGAACAGAAGAAGAACCAGGGAAATCAGCGATTTGCTAAATATGCACGGCATCAGATCTGATTATTACCATGCCGGATTATCGCAGGAAGACCGGAATGCAAAGCAGGAAAGCTGGATGAAAAATTCGATTCGCGTCATTGTATGTACCAATGCATTCGGAATGGGTATAGATAAACCTGACGTTAGACTGGTAATACATGCGGAAGTTCCCGACAACCTGGAGAATTATTACCAGGAAGCGGGGCGGGCAGGTCGGGACGACAAAAAATCCTATGCTGTTCTTTTATTTAATGATGAGATGCTGGAAGAATTGGAATCAGCTCATAAAAAACATTTTCCCTCACTGGATTATATCCGGAAAATCTACCAGGGACTGGCAAATTATTTACAGGTTCCCCTGGGAACCGAGCAGGTAGGTTATTCATTTGATCTGATTGATTTTCAGAAGAAATTTTCTTTTCAATCCAAGCCTGCACAGGCTGCCCTGCAGGTTTTGCAGCAGGAAGGATTTATTACATTGAATGATCCGGTTTTTAACCCGGCTACTCTTTATTTTATTGCATCAAAGGAACAGCTTGTTCAATTTGAAACGGAGAACCCCACATGGGAGCCACTGATCAAAATCCTTTTAAGAACCTATGCGGGCATTTTTGATCAGCCGGTAGCGATTTATGAAAAAATGCTGGCAACCTTATTAAAATGGGATCTGGAACAAGTGTTAAAGGGTCTTTATCAGTTGCACAAATTTCAGATCGTTTGTTATGATCCGCAGAAAGAAACGCCACAGGTATATTTTAATCAGCCACGCAGAAAATCTGCTGATATACGGATTGACGAAAAAATGTATGCATTCAGAAAAGATCAATATGTGAAACGGGTGCATGGAATTTTGGAATACGTGCGGACAACCGGATGTCGCAGTATGGCTATCGCAGAATATTTCGGTGAGAAAGGCGCAGAAAATTGCGGTATATGTGACAACTGTGTAAAAAAAGAAAAAGAGAAACTTTCCCCATCAGAATTTGAGTTCATCTATCAGAAGTTGAAATTGGGCGCACAATCTGAACCGCTTACGGCACGCGCTTTATTTGATCTGTTTTCGGATATTCATTCAGATCATTTACGTAAAGTCATTGATTTCATGCAGGCGGAAAACAAACTGATCGTTGATGAGGAAGGAATCGTACATATTTATTAGAACCGGAATTTATTCCAACCATATTATCGGGATCATAAACGAAATTCCTACTTATTAATCGTTATCAATGAAACCTCCAGCCTCTTGAAACCGGAATTTCCCGCTTTATTATTTTCATGACTTCTCTTTTTTCGACTTCACAAGGGACTTCTCAAAATATCAAACTTGGGAATAAAAGGCGGACTCAGCTTGCCCAATCTTTCTTCATCAGGTGGATCGATGTAAGTAAAGGATATAAAACAATTTCGGGACCTGATTTCGGGCTGGTTATTGACTATACGATCGCCGAAAAGGTTTCCATCGAAACCGGTCTGGAATTTTCAACACAGGGTGGCCAGAAATCCGGTTTGCAAACCATTCCGGCATCACCCGAACTAGCCCAATATTTTCCGCCGGGATCAAATGTGCAATTTCTTTATGCGAATTTTACAAGTACCGTCAGACTGCAATACCTGATGTTGCCTGTGTTAATAAAATATACGGTGAATCTGGATCATTCCGGCCATTGGAAATTATATTTGGATGCCGGAATTTTTGGAGGCTTGCTTATAACGGCCAATGCTTCGGCTGCAGGAACGAGTAAGGTTTATTACGACAAGCAGGAAACAAATCGGGTCAGTTCGGTTCTGGTCCAATTCGACAGCACAGGAGACATCAAAAATCAGTTACACCGGGGAAATTTCGGAATCGAAGGAAATATCGGAGGATTGTATCAAATGAAATCCATTTCCTATTTCATTGAAGCTGGCGGTAATTATGGATTCATCAATTTGCAAAAGAACAGCCGGAACGGTGTCAATTATACCGGAGCTTTGATTTTTCGAATCGGAGTTATTGTATAAGCTTGATGGCGGGAAGTAAACGATAAACCGCCGATGTGGTAAAAATGTGAAACCTTTTACTCCAGATCCCTCATTCACTACATTCATTTCATCCCCATGTCAATTTATCCCCGCCAGTTCCAGACTCTTTTTCTTCAATTTCCTGATTTCAACATCTTCGATAATTGGTTCTGGCGTTAATATCAATGATGTCTTGTTTTCACGCCACCAACCGGTTGATTTTAATTCTCTGAATGAAAGAACACCGATCAGGTATTTACGGTCGCTTTCAGCGTGCCATTCTTCAATCCATTCGAATTTTTCTTTAGGAATAAAGGCCCAGTCATCAAAGCTGATATATGCTTTCACATAAAACTCATCTGTCAATTCAAGAGGAGCATGGTGATAAAGTTTTTTGTATTCATACCGGTATTGATAACGCAGGGCAGATAAATCACTTAACACGGCAGAAGCAGTCGGGAAACTGCCCGCACCCTTTCCATAGAAAAATTGTTTATCGGCGAAACCGCTTTCAATCACTACTCCGTTATATTCATTTTTCACAAAACTCAGGTGGTCGTCCGATTTAACAAACTGGGGAAGAACGAAAGCAGCCACTTTACCATTCAGTAATTTTTTTGCCTGGCCCACAAGTTTGATTTCATAATGTTTTTCAGCAGCCACTGTTGCATCGCCAGCCTGAATATTCTGAATGCCATTGAACACAATCTTTTTCGGATCAGCAACGATTCCATAGGCATGCGCTAAAAGCAGCGTCCATTTATTTACCGCATCAATTCCTTCTACATCCAGGGAAGGATCGCTTTCTGCAAAACCAAGCTGTTGCGCAAGCAAAAGCGCCTGTTTGAAATCCAGTTTTTCTTCAAACATTTTTGTAAGGATAAAATTCGTGGATCCGTTTACGATCGCCCGCATTGAATGCAACAAATCGTTATCATAGTATTCCTCCAGGTTGCGGATCACGGGAATCGATGCACAGGCAGCTGCTTCATATAAAATGGAACGATCGGTTTCTTTCTGCAGTTCCAGCAATGCCGGCAGGTGTTCTGCCAGCATTTTTTTGCTGGCACTTACCACGTCCTTTCCGTTTTTCAAAGCAGTCGTAACAATATCGAATGCCGGTTCTGTTTCATTGATAACTTCTACGATTACATTGATCTCCGGATCATTGAGTAATTCATCTTTGTTTGTCGTGAAAAGATCTTCCGGGGCATTTCTTTTTTTGCCGGGATGTTTGATACAAACCTTTTTAATACTCGCTTTGAGAGAAGGTGTTTGTTGCAAGATCCTGTAAAGACCTTCGCCAACGACACCAAATCCAAAAAGTCCGATCGTCAGTTTCTTATGTGCGTCCATATGATAATTCAACAATTTTCTAAACGTTTCAAAATCTTATTTGACCTAACAGCTATACGGTCAAATGTGTTGCGAAGATCCGTTATTAAATCTTCTGCTTCTTCCAAACCCACCGAAAGGCGGATCAAGCTGTCCGTTACACCGGCGGCCCGTCTGATATCCGGCGGAATTGTTTTATGTGTCATTTCAGCAGAATGGCTGATCAGGCTCTTGATGCCACCCAAACTTTCTGCGAGTTTAAAAAGTCGGGTTGTACTTACGAATCGCCTGGCCGCAGCCAGTGTATCTTCCTTCAGCGAAAAAGATACGATGCCTCCGTACCCGCGGGATTGTTTTTTGGCAATTGAATGATTTGGATGATCGGGAAGACCTGGATAAAATACCCTGTCAACGGCAGGATGATCCTGAAGGAATTCAGCAATCTCCTGGGCGCTGTTGCAGTGTTGTCTCATCCGTAATGTAAGAGTCTCCATACCCCGTATCACGAGCCAGGAATCAAAGGGACCAAGGATGGCACCAGCGGCATTTTGGTAAAATCTGATTTTTTCACCCAGTTCTTCAGTGGCCGTTACAACTATTCCGGCGATCAGATCACTATGTCCGCCGAGGTATTTGGTAGCTGAATGGACCACAATATCCGCTCCCAGTACAAGCGGTTTTTGCAGGGCAGGACTGGCAAAAGTATTATCTACACATAGCAGGCAATTGCCTGTTTTGGCGACTGCTGCAATCGCCGCAATATCTGCTATTTTCAAAGTTGGATTGCTGGGCGTTTCCAGCCAGATCAGTTTTGTATTCTCATTTAAAGCCTGAAATACGTTTTCAGGTTTGGAAGCATCCACATAGGTAACATGAATACCGAATTTCTTATATACCTGTTCGAAAAGCCTGAAAGCACCTCCGTAAATATCATCCACTGCGATGATTTCATCGCCTGATTTCAACAATTTCAGAACCGCGTCGATGGCTGCCAGACCACTGGCGAAAGCGAGTCCCCTGGCTCCCTTTTCCATAACCGCAACAAGATTTTCCAGGACCGCGCGGGTCGGATTATTACTTCGCGCATAATCATATCCTTTGTGAACACCCGGGGCCTCCTGTACAAAAGTAGAAGTCTGATAAATGGGTACCGAAACTGCGCCGGTGAGCGGATCGACCGGAATGCTGTGAATGAATGCTGTTGTTTCCTGCATAAAATAATCCTCCATCCCTTTCGGGTTTTTTGGGTGAAATAAAATATGCCTACAAGAATTGACTGGAATACTTTTTTAAATGATACAGGGTATAAATAAAAAAGCTCTTCCGGAGGTCAGAAGAGCTTTTAATATGATGAATATTAGTAAGCAACGATTCTGACTTATCTGTCCCGCCAGCTGGCGGGATGGATTTGGCACCTTGTTCCACTATCAGTAGAACAGGTTGTCAAGGCTTCGCAGGGCCATTACCCTCAGCCTTTCTTGATAAGCAACTAAAAGAACTACCACAAAGATAAGAGAGGCCGGATATTTTTAAAAATTATTTTTCGGATAGCTGGGGGAACAAGACGGCCCGTATATTGTTATTATCTTTAGCGATTCCATTTTAACATGATTGAAGAAAAAAGTACGTCTCTTCCGGCCGGGGAAGAGTTGATTGAGGTTTTTGGAGCCCGGGTGCATAATCTCAAGAATATCGATATTTCAATTCCCAAAAATCAGCTGGTGGTCATTACCGGCATCAGTGGCAGTGGAAAATCCTCGCTGGCATTTGATACTATTTATGCTGAGGGCCAGCGTCGTTATATGGAGAGTTTCGGCGCTTATGCACGCCAGTTTATCGGTGATATGGAGCGGCCCGATGTGGATAAGATCACAGGTCTCAGCCCGGTTATTTCTATTGAACAGAAAACGACGAATCGAAATCCCCGCAGCACGGTGGGAACCGTTACGGAAGTATATGATTTTCTCCGCCTTTTATACGCAAGAATCGGTCAGGCTTTTTCTTACAATACCGGTCGGCCGATGGTGAAATTCAGTGAAGAGGAAATTGTATCTAATATTTTTCAGAAATTCCCTAACAAAAAAATTTCGGTTCTTTCACCATTGGTTCGTGGAAGAAAAGGGCATTATCGGGAATTGTTTGAAGATATCCGCAAGAAAGGATTTGTAAAAGTCCGGATAGACGGAGAAATCAGGGACCTGGTACCCAAAATGCAGGTGGACAGATATAAAATTCATGATATTGAAGTCGTGATTGACCGGCTGACGGTGACAACAGAAATGAAAACTCGCGTAAGTCAGAGTGTCCAGACGGCGTTAAATATGGGGAAGGGACTGATGTTCCTACTGATAAACGATGATAATAAAATAGTCCAGTACAGCAAACAGCTGATGTGTGATGAAACCGGCATCAGTTATGAAGAACCATCTCCAAACAGTTTTTCATTCAACTCACCATACGGTGCCTGCCCTGTTTGTAAAGGACTCGGCGCAGTCTATCGGATCAGCCTGGATGCCATTATTCCGGACAGAAAAAAATCGGTGAATGAAGGCGGCATTGAACCACTGGGCAGTGAACGCGACGCCTACACATTCACTGCAGTTCAAAAGCTGGCCAGAAAAAATAAATTCAGTCTGGATACGCCGATAGAAGATATGCCGACCAAGGCACTGAATCTAATTCTTTATGGTACTACAGAAAATACTTCTGAAACCATACTTGAAATTGATGAAAGTGAACCGGCTAATACAAACGCAGATTACGAAGGACTTATACCGATGTTGAAAAGATGGTTTGGTGCATCCAGTACCGATTCGCTCAGGTTGTGGGTCGAAAAATATATGGAACTAAAAACCTGCGATGCTTGCGGCGGTGCAAGGCTGAGGAAGGAAAGTCTCTGGTTTCGCATTGATTCCAGGAATATTTCTGAGCTCAGCAATTTGAATCTGGATAAACTGGCGACTTGGTTCGTGGATATTGAAAAAAGACTAACCAGTAAACAAAATACAATTGCAAAAGATGTATTAAAAGAAATTCGTGAACGATTGCAATTCCTCCTGGACGTGGGTCTTACATATCTCACATTGAATCGCCCGACAAGAACCCTGAGTGGCGGCGAATCACAGCGTATACGTCTTGCAACCCAAATAGGTTCGCAACTGCAGGGTATAACTTATATACTCGATGAACCCAGTATTGGCTTACATCAGCGTGACAATCAGCGACTGATTCTTGCTTTACAAAATCTACGGGATATCGGAAACAGTATTTTGGTTGTGGAACATGATAAGGATATCATGATGGCTGCAGATTACCTTGTTGACATCGGTCCGAAAGCCGGATTTCATGGAGGCCGCATCGTTGCGCAGGGTAAACCGGCTACCATGCTGAAACTGGATACCATTACAGCGGATTATCTGAATGGGCACAGAAAGATTCCTTTGCCAAATGAAAGGAGAATGGGGAATGGAAAAATGCTTGAGATAACAGGAGCGAAAGGAAATAATTTAAAAAACGTAAACGTACAGTTTCCTCTGGGGAAATTTATCGTCGTTACGGGAGTCAGCGGGAGTGGAAAATCAACGTTGATTAATGAAACCCTTTACCCGATTTTGAGCCACCATGCCTATGGATCTAAAGGTGTGCCGCTGGAATATAAAAAAATCAGGGGACTCGAAAATATTGATAAGGTTATTGAAATTGATCAGTCCCCCATTGGACGAACACCTCGTAGTAATCCGGCTACTTATTGTGGATTCTTTACGGATATCCGAACGCTGTTTGCCTCCATTCCGGAAGCCAAGATTCGCGGTTATACAGCCGGGAGGTTTTCCTTTAATGTAAAAAGCGGCCGATGTGAAGTTTGTGAAGGCGGTGGTATGCGTGTTATTGAAATGAATTTTTTACCGGATGTTTATGTGCACTGCGAAAAATGTAATGGCAAACGATATAACCGCGAGACGCTCGAGATCCGTTACAAGGGAAAATCGATCAGCGATGTATTGGATATGACAGTGGATGAAGCCTGTGAATTTTTTATAAATGTGCATTATCTCTATCGGAAAATAAAAGTATTACAGGAAGTCGGGCTGGGTTATATCACACTGGGTCAGTCAGCAGTTACACTGAGCGGGGGCGAAGCACAAAGAGTGAAATTAGGAACGGAATTATCGAAGCGTGAAACAGGCAAAACATTTTATATACTGGATGAACCAACGACGGGTTTGCATTTTGAGGATATCAGTCATTTGCTGGATGTGCTGAATAAACTGGTAGACCGGGGCAATACGGTGCTCGTCATTGAACATAATATGGACGTGATCAAAGTGGCGGATCATCTGATTGACCTGGGTCCGGAGGGCGGTGATGGAGGCGGGGAAATATTATACGAAGGAACACCTGAAAAAATGCTGGACGTCAAGAGAAGTTTTACAGCGAAGTTCCTGAAAGACGAGTTGAAAGACAAGCCCAAATCGCAAGGCTTAAAGCTCAAAACGAATGGTCAGATAAAATAAACAAGCAGCCGGCAATTTCTTATCGCCGGCTGCTGAGGATATTGGGGAAACCAAAATATGTAAGTCCAATAAGTGAAGCGGGAATTGAATAAAACCGTTTCAGAATAAAAATAATAGGGAACGGATCAGGTCTTACTTAACCTTCGGATAATAGATCTTACCAATTCTCCCGCTGCTTATTGGGTTGCGTTAAGGGTTATTTACTTTAAGTTCTCCGTTTTCAACCTTTGTATCATTTGCCAAAACTTCATACAGGTATGTGCCTGAAGGAATTTCGGAAAGGATACTGGTTTCATGGTTAAGGATAACAGATTGTATCATCAGCTTTCCTTCCAGATCGAAAACATATAATGTATATCGCTTATCATCTACACCATCAACTGTAAACAACAGCGTTTTGTAATCAGAGGCAGTAAAAAGCTTCACTTTATGCCTCTTATTTTTCATATTCTTTGTGATCATTATCGTGCTGGTCACGGGTAATGAACCTTCTGCATAAGACGCCAGTGTTGTTGTCATTAATGCAAGAGGAAGCAAGGCTTTTAAGGGCCTTTGGTAAATGTTCAGGGGGATCGGTTTCATAATAGAAAAAAGGGTACGGATCAACAAAATATATTTAGAACCTCAATAAAGGACATCTGGTCGAATTGTCATACGAGTGATCACTGCCCAAACGTATTCCGACTTTCAAACCCAAAGTGAAATAAGCATCCATCTGTGAAGGGTCACCTCTTTTATCACCGGGATTGTAAGCGCTTCCTGGCGTACCCATCAAAGGACTTTTATTCGACATGGCAATCGCAATCTGTGATGTTCCGTTTGGCAGGTTAGCCTGTAACACTGCAGGATCCACAAAAGTGGTACTAACGTCGTCTATATAATCCGTAAAAGTTTTTCTATAAAGCAATTCAAGACCAACGTTTACTTTCTCGCTCACATAATACTTCAAACCAAATCCCATGGGGATATTCAGTTGAGTTAGCGGATAATTTTTTCTGTTGGCCACAAATCCTTCTCCTTCCGTATGCAGGGGCTGTAAAAAAACCCAGGTCGTTTGTGAGGTATTCGGATCAACATACTGGCCCATCGGATTAAAATGAAATACACCCACACCAATCAGACCATAAGGTCTGAGACGACCGGTTACTTCGGTAGGCTGATCTTCAAATAAAACGGTTGGATCCAGTTCCAACAATAAATTGGCTTCTGTGATGCTTGATTTGAAATTCAGAGTTTCTGTTTAGTCTGCTCACTTCATCACCCCCTTTTGCTACTACATAGTTATCATCTCCTTCTACGCTGCCAAAATTCGCCGAGAGGCGTATGCCGACCAGTTCAGATGGATGTGCTTCAAGATATACACCGTATGCAAGTTTTGTTGCATTCATATTATAGTCTTTCAGAAAAGTAGTACCTACGCCATAGTGGCCACCCAGGTCACCCAGAAATACCATGGGACCTACTGTAAAACCTGCTTCAAAATAATTGCCAGCTGAAAGCTGACTATAGGAAGAGTTATAACCTGCCAGCAAAATGGCCAGCGAACACAAACACTTCCGTAAGGAGTGTAAACCTGTTTTCATTGAATATCGATTTAGATTTCGGCGGTTTGGATTTTGGTTCTCACATACATAAAAAACCACGTCTATATAAGAACGAGAAATATTCTTTGAATGGTGTAATTAGGATTAACTATATTATTGAGACGAATTCCAAGAACTGGAAAACAGTTTCATTTTGGCGTTCTCAACATGATAATGTGTGGGATATTATCTTCGAGATATATCTCTCCATCCTGAACGAATCCGAATGATTCATAAAATGTTTTCAGGTACAGTTGAGCGCCAATACGGATTGTATCGGTTTTGAAGAGGTTTTTGATCTGTTCAATACTTTCCTCCACAAGTTTTTTTCCCATGCCTGTTTTACGGACAGAAGGGGAACTTACGATGCGTCCGATCGAAGATTCACTATAGGAGATTCCGGGAGCAAGCAGTCTTGAATAAGCCATCAGCTTATTCTCTTCTATTCCCATCAAATGCCAGGATTTTAGATCCTTGTTGTCCATGTCCTGATAGGGACAGTTTTGCTCCACGATAAAAACTTCATTTCTTAATTGTAGTATGCTGTAAAGTTCATAGGGCGTTAATTCTGCAAACGGTTTGAGGGTCCAGTTTATCATGTCGCGAATGTGGAATGGTGAATATGTATGAATTCAAAATTATATGTATGCATGATAATGTGAACGTAAGTCAGTATCCATATTTCTTCTCCCAAAGATTCCGCAAATGTTTTCGTAACTCTTCTTCGCGGGCATTCTGCCCGGGATCAAAAAAGGTTTTTCCACTAATTTCCGAAGGAAGATATTCCTGTGGAGAAAAGTTCTTTTCAAATGAATGACTGTATTCGTATCCTTTCGAATAATCAAGATTTTTCATCAGTTTGGTGGGCGCATTACGGATATGTAACGGAACGGCAAGGTCCCCGGTTTGTTTAACCACACCGATCGCATCATTGATCGCAACATAGGATGCATTACTCTTGGCTGAACTGGCCAGGTAAATGGCACATTGGGAAAGGATAATACGGGATTCAGGATAACCAATTTTGTTTACAGCGTCAAAAGTTGCGTTTGCGAGTAATAAGGCATTGGGGTTTGCATTGCCAATATCTTCACTGGCAAGAATCAGCATTCTCCGGGCAATAAATTTAACATCTTCCCCTCCTTCAATCATGCGAGCCAGCCAATAAACCGCGGCATTCGGATCGCTACCCCGCATCGACTTGATAAAAGCAGAAATGATATCGTAATGCTGCTCGCCCTTCTTGTCGTATAATGCGATACGCTGCTGCGCGGTATCCATAACCAATTCGTCCGTGATTATCAAAGGATCCTGATTAGCACCGGCATCCGTAACCAGTTCCAGCAGGTTGAGCAGTTTACGCGCATCACCGCCGGATATATTAATAAGGGCTTCTGTTTCCCTAAGTTCAATATTTCGTTTTTTCAAAACGACATCCCTTTCCAGGGCAGTACGCATCAGTCCCCTGAGTTCGTCCTTACCCAACGGTTTCAGGACATACACCTGACAGCGGCTGAGAAGGGCGCTATTTACTTCAAAAGAGGGGTTTTCCGTTGTTGCGCCAATCAGCGTCAGCACTCCTTTTTCGACAGCTCCCAGCAACGCATCCTGCTGACCTTTATTAAACCGGTGTATTTCATCTATAAAAAGGATTACTTTTTCCTGCCGTCTGGCCTCGTCAATCACTTCCCGTACCTCTTTTACGCCGGATGATATGGCGCTCAGGGTATAAAAAGGAGCATGCAGGGTATGGGCAATTATGTTGGCAATCGTGGTTTTACCTGTGCCCGGGGGTCCCCAGAGTATCATGGAAGGCATTTTACCCTGTTCCAGGGCTGTTCGGAGGATACTACCTTTGCCAGTCAGGTGTTTTTGACCCACCAACTGGTCAAGTGATTCAGGACGAAGACGTTCCGCCAGCGGCGCCGGAATAGATGACATAGAAAAAGTTTACCTTTAACAGACAACAAGTTAGCCCTTTTACGGTTTTATATAAGGGGAATACCTTACCATGAAAAACCCATTCCTGATATTAACAGCATTTATAACCGGACTGTCCTTCCTGACAGTTTCACCACAAACTACCGGTGCGCAACAGCTTACTGCCGTTCAAAATTATGGAGTCAACCGTCCCGGAGTCGTTATGGTACGAACCGTTTTTTCTGCAGACGTTTATGTGAATAAAATGCAGTTGGATTCACGCCATTTTAATCATCTGGTGGACTCCATTCAGAAAGTTGACAGCAGTGGTATTATATATACTGCAGAACAGAAACTGGATATTGTGTTACGGGAAATCAATAATCATCCCAGCTGGTTTTTTAAAGCATCCATGGACTATATCAAGGAACCCGAAGAAATCACTTCCAGTGGTACAGGTTTCCTGATAACTGAGGACGGTTATGTGGCTACCAATTGTCACCTGATCGACCGGGACAATGCTTTTATACGTCGTCAGTTTTTCCTTTCAGCCTTTCAGCAAATCACAGAGGCCAATATCTCTGCGCTTGAAAATGCGTGGGCCACCCGTTTCTCCGAGCAACAAAAATCCATATTGGAAAATACATATGCTTCTGTATATGCTCGTTTGTTTTCCCTGGCTCTTTACGACCTGAAAAAAGACATATTTATTGAGTACAGCGTAGATGCGAATAATGGGAATACCGGATCGATAAAAAAATCCGCTCATGTGATCATAAAGGGGCAGCCGATGCCCGGTAAGGACATAGCCATATTAAAGATGGATGGTGACTCTGCTCTGCCCACTTTAAAAATTGCACAGGATGAGTTACCAAAAGTTGGCGAACAACTGTTCGTATACGGTTTTCCAGGGCCGGTGACAAACAATAACTATGTTGCCACAGAATCAGCCATTGAACCCACACTTACAACCGGTATTGTCAGCGCACTGAAGAAGTCAGTTGCCGGCTGGCCATTGATCCAGATGGATGCAAATATCAACCGCGGGAGCAGTGGCGGACCGGTTTGTAATGAAAAGGGGGAAGTGGTTGGCCTGACTACTTTCGGCAGTATTGAAAACAGTGGAGGTCTGGCTGCCGGTTTAAATTTTGCGATACCTGTTTCGATTCTCGAGGAATATCTCGATAGTGCGGGTGTAACGGCTCGTCCGAGCGAAACATCCAAAATATTTGGTGATGCTGTTGTTTTTTATGACCGTGAATTTTATAGTGATGCTTTGAAGAAATTCAGGGAGGTTGGTGAGTTGAATAATCATTTCCCCGGCCTGGCATATTATATCAGGGATACAGAAAAAAAGCTCCGCCAGAAGGATGAGAAAAAATCTTCCATGATCCGTACGGATCTGCTCGTTTTTGGTATATTCTTATTGGGAGCCATACTATTATTTCGGTATTTCCGGAAGAGGGGCCTAAAGCTCAAGGCCTAATGCATAAAACCAATACAAAATATTTTACGTCAACAAAAGATTTATTAACGTATTCCTTCTCTGTACTTATACATTCAAAATTGGTTTTGGGCTTTTGAGCTTTAAGCTTTAGGCTTAAAAGGATTAAATTCGCCTTTTATAATGACTATGGCAATCCCGGTCGCGTCTTATATAGATCATACCCTGTTAAAAGCCACTTGTAGATCTGCGGATATCAGTCAATTATGCCGGGAAGCCATTGAATTCAAATTTGCAGCCGTTTGCGTTCCACCCTTCCTGGTAAAACACGCCGTGGAGGCTTTGAAAGACAGCCCGGTGAAAACGGCGACCGTGATCGGCTTCCCGATGGGTTATTCTTCTATTGATTCAAAACTTTCTGAAATAAATACTGCCATACGTGACGGGGCGGATGAACTGGATACCGTTATCAATTTAATTGCGCTGAAAAACGGTGACTGGTCTTATCTTGAAAAGGAAATTGTACAGCAGATTGAACTCATCCATCAAAAAGGAAAGGCTGTGAAAGTTATTGTGGAAAGCGGTGTGTTATCAAAAGACGAGCTGTCGCATTGCTGTAATTTATATGGCAGGTTGGGCATTGATTATATGAAAACATCCACAGGTTATGCGGAAAAAGGAGCTTCTGTTTCAGATGTGCAACTCATGAGATCTGAACTTCCGGCAGAAGTTAAGATAAAGGCTTCCGGTGGAATTCGCCATTACCCCTTTGCGATGGAACTGATCGGAGCAGGCGCCGACCGCCTGGGATGCAGTGCCAGTGTTCAGATTGTGGAAGAAGAAAAGCAGCACTGGAATAAAGTATAAATAACTATGAAATTATTATTAATACTGGCTTTCATTTATAATGGTGCGGGCTTTGCGCAGGATACCCTGATACACAAGGATCCACGGGTTGATTCCCTGATAAAAAAACAAATTCAGATCAATGAAGTAACTACCAGGGACAGCCGAAGAAATATCCCCGGATACCGGATACAGGTCGTTAAGTCGAACGACCGCAATCAGGTTTTTGCCATTAAAACAAAAATCTATCAGTCCTATCCTGAACTGAAGCCTTACCTTATTTACCAACCGCCAAACTATAAATTGAATGTTGGTAATTTCAAAACACCGGAAGAAGCGGAACCTTATTTACAGAAGCTTACACAGGATTTTCCATCGGGCGTATACCTGGTACATGATATTATAGAAGTAAAACCCGATTAATTTTGAATATGCTGAAAGAAAAAATCCGTCAACTGGCAAAACAATATGCACCGGAAACCATTGACATCCGCCGTCATCTCCATGCACACCCCGAATTGAGTTATAAAGAATTTGAGACTTCTGCTTTTGTACAGGAAAAATTAAGAGGTCTGGGAATTCCTTTTGAAATTAAAGCAACCACCGGCGTAGTCGGATTGATAAAGGGGAAAAATCCGGGTAAAAGAGTGATTGCCCTTCGGGCAGATATGGATGCACTTCCAATTAAAGAGGAGAATTCAGTTTCCTATAAATCGCAGAACGAAGGTGTCATGCATGCCTGCGGGCACGATGCACATACCAGCATTTTACTGGGAGCATCAAAGATTTTACAGGAATTGAAATCGGAATGGGAGGGAACTGTCAAACTTATCTTTCAGCCTGGAGAAGAAAGAAACCCGGGTGGTGCCAGCCTGCTTATTAAAGAAGGGGTATTGCATGATCCGAAACCGCAGGCCATTTTCGGATTGCATGTGCACCCGGGACTTGAAATCGGAAAATTCAGTTTTCGCGGTGGGCCATCCATGGCCAGTGCGGACGAAATATTTATTACAGTAAAAGGAAAGGGTGGTCACGCAGCCACCCCGCATCTGACCATAGATACTGTCCTGGTGGCCTCCCATATCGTGGTGGCCCTGCAGCAGGTAATCAGCAGAAATAAAAATCCATTTGTACCTTCAGTCCTGACAATCAGTTCATTCCAGGGCGGTTATACTACCAATGTCATTCCTTCGGAAGTCAAAATGATGGGAACTTTCCGCACCATCGATGAAACCTGGCGTTTTCAGGCGCATAAACTCATTCACCGGATCTGTAAAGGAATTGCACAAAGTATGGGTGCAGAAATAGATGTACTTGTAGACGTGGGATATCCGGTAGTCAATAACGATGAAATTTTGTATCCCATCGCACGCAGGAAAGCAGAAGAATTGGTTGGAACAGACAATGTGGAGGAAACGGAACTTCGTATGGGAGCTGAAGATTTTGGATATTATACACAGGAAATCCCGGGTTGTTTTTACCGACTGGGTGTGATGAATGTGGCAAAGGGAATAACCTCTATGGTACATACACCTACCTTTAATATTGATGAATCTGCCATAGAAAAAGGCATGGGCATGATGGCATGGCTGGGTGCCAGTATACATGATCATCAAAACCCGTCCGAATAATATTATGCAAAAAAAGCAACTTAGAAGGGAAGAGGCGCTCGAATATCATTCAAAAGGGAAACCGGGTAAGATAGAAGTGGTCCCCACCAAGGAAGCAAAAACACAAAGGGACCTTTCACTGGCTTATTCACCCGGTGTCGCAGAACCCTGTAAGGAAATTTCTTTAAATAAGGAAGACGTTTATAAATACACGGCTAAGGGAAATCTCGTGGCAGTAATAACCAATGGAACAGCAGTTCTGGGATTGGGGAATATCGGTCCAGAAGCATCCAAGCCCGTGATGGAAGGGAAGGGCGTTTTGTTTAAGGTTTTTGCAGACATTGATGTGTTTGATATTGAGATCAATGAAACCGATCCTGAAAAATTTGTACAGATCGTCAAAGCGCTGGAGCCCACATTCGGCGGAATTAACCTGGAAGACATTAAGGCGCCCGAGTGCTTTTATATTGAAAGGCAACTCCGGGCTTCACTGAAAATTCCCGTGATGCATGACGATCAGCATGGGACCGCGATTATCAGTAGCGCCGCTTTGATCAATGCCCTGGAACTTCAAAAGAAAAAAATTGAGAAGGTCAGGTTTGTAATCAATGGTGCGGGAGCTGCGGCAATGGCCTGTAGCAAACTGTATGTGGCCCTCGGTGCAAAAACTGAAAATTTTATTGTATTTGATAAGGATGGTGTTCTGCACAAAGGACGCAACGATCTGGAAGAGGATCGTTCACTTTTCGCGATTGACAAATCAGACATGACCCTGGAAAAAGCGATGGTGGATGCGGATGTTTTTGTCGGACTGAGTGTCGGTAACACAGTAACTCCCGAAATGATCAAAAGCATGGCGAAACGACCCATCGTATTTGCCATGGCTAATCCGGATCCGGAAATTCCCTATGAGACAGCTACAGCTGTTCGCGAAGATCTCATTATGGCAACGGGTCGCAGCGATTTTCCAAATCAGGTCAACAATGTACTGGGGTTCCCTTTTATATTTCGCGGGGCTCTTGACGTACGCGCCACCCAGATCAATGAGGCTATGAAACTTGCTGCAGTTCATGCGTTGGCGGACCTTGCTAAAACACCGGTACCGGATATTGTGAATATGGCTTACGATGAAAAAACGATCAGCTTCGGACCGCGATATATAATTCCAAAACCATTCGATCCGAGACTTTTATCAACAGTAGCACCTGCTGTTGCCAGAGCCGCCATCGAAAGTAATGTTGCACAAATAAAAATTGATAATTGGGAGACCTATGCCATTGAATTGAATAAACGTTTGGGACTTGACAATCAGCTGATCCGCGCGCTGGGTGCAAAAGCAAAAAGTGATCCGAGGCGTCTGGTATTTGCGGAAGCAGATAATATTAAAATATTAAAGGTTGCCCAATTGTTGTTTGACGAAGGAGTGGCTTACCCGATCCTGCTCGGTAATAAAGAAAGAATTCGAGCCACCGCTGCAGCCAACCGAATCGAAATAGAAGAATTCCCCATTGTGGATCCGCGTAGTGAAGAACAGGACGAACGGCGGAAGCGGTATACGGACATATTCTTCGAAAAGAGACAAAGAAGGGGGTTCAATAAATATGAATCGACCAAGATTATTCGTGACCGAAATTATTTTGGTTGTATGATGGTTGAATCCGGCGAAGCGGATGCCATGATCTCGGGATTGACAAAAAATTATCCGGATACGATTCGTCCGGCTATCGAAATCATCGGTACGGAAGAGGGGGTAAAAAAAATTGCGGGCATGTATCTGATGCTCACAAAAAAAGGACCATTGTTTTTGGCAGATACAACGGTGAATTTTAATCCGACCGCCGAAGAGCTGGCTGATATCACATTGCTTGCAGCTAAAGAAGTCAGGCATTTCGGACTCGTGCCACGCATCGCTATGCTGAGTTATTCAAATTTTGGTACCAGTAATTCACCGGAAGCCAGACTGGTTGCCAGGGCAACGGAGATTGTGAAACAGAAAGATCCGGATCTGATTGTAGATGGCGAAATGCAGGCAAGTATTGCACTGAACAATGAAATTCTCCGGGAAAATTATCCCTTTAGCAGCCTGGTGGATCAGGAAGTGAATACCCTGATCTTCCCAAACCTGGCGGCAGGTAACATTGCTTATAATATATTAAAAGAACTGGGAGCCGCCGATGCAATCGGTCCGATTTTACTGGGAATGAAAAAGCCCGTACATGTGCTCCAGTTGGGAAGTTCTGTAAGAAATATTTATAATATGGCGTTGGTTGCTGTTATTGATGCCCAAACCAAATGTCCGCAAACACCGGAAGAAGCCATGCGCAGGTCGCCCTGGTGGAAAAGAACAAAAAAATAAATAGTACTTTCAGCAATTAACATGAATATTTTTACTGAACTGGGGCGGTATATACTGATGATCAGGGGAATGTTTTCGAAGCCCGAAAACATGAAAATGTACTGGAAGGAATTCATGCACCAATGCGTCGAAATTGGAATCCGCTCTCTCGGCATTGTGGTCATTATTTCTATATTTATGGGAGCTGTATCAGCCCTGCAAACAGCGTATCAGCTGGTAAGTCCCCTGATCCCACTTTCCACCATAGCGCAGATTGTGCGCGATACGGTGATCCTGGAATTTTCACCCACATTGGTTTGTATCGTACTGGCCGGTGTTGTAGGAAGCAAAATTGCCGGCGAGCTCGGAAACATGCGTGTGAGCGAACAGATCGATGCGCTGGAAATCATGGGCATCAATACAAAGACTTACCTTATTCTGCCAAAAATCCTGGGTGCTCTGCTTACGATTCCCATGCTGGTGATCATTTCCGCCGTCCTTGGAATATTGGGCGGCAAACTGGCTGCAGTAGCAACCGGTATCGTTTCGGCTTCTCAATTTGACAAAGGGCTTTTTCAATATTTTAAGCCGTATAATGTGTTCTTTGCACTGGCAAAATCATACACTTTTGCTTTTATCATTTCCAGCATATCTTCCTTTTATGGCTATTATGTAAATGGCGGAGCACTCGAAATCGGCAGAGCCAGTACAAAATCAGTTGTCGTCAGCTGCGTATTGATTCTGTTGGCAGACTATGTCCTGTCAGCCATCCTTTTATAATCGAAATAAATGATTGAGGTAAGAGATTTAAAAAAAGGCTTCAGCGGTAAACCGGTCATCAACGGAGTAAATGCCGTGTTTGAGCCCGGTAAATGCAACCTCATTATAGGTTCCAGCGGAAGCGGAAAAACGGTTCTGATGAAATGCCTGGTCGGTCTCTTCGAACCCGATTCGGGCGAGATTTCCTACAATGGTCAGAACTTCACGGAGATGGATGAAGAAGAACAGGAAACAGTTGCGTCGTCAGATCGGTATGCTTTTCCAGGGATCCGCTTTATTCGACAGCATGACAGTTGAGCAGAATATCATGTTTCCTCTCGATATGTTTACAAATAATAGCTTTTCCGACAAACTGAAACGGGTGGATGAGGTGTTGGAGCGCGTAAATATGAAAGACGTTAATAATAAGTTTCCGGCTGAAATATCCGGCGGTATGAAAAAACGGGTGGGTATTGCACGCGCCATTGTATTGAACCCAAAATATCTTTTTTGTGATGAACCGAATTCCGGTTTGGACCCGCTCACATCAATACTTATTGATAAACTGATTAAGGAAATTACCATTGAATATAACATCACTACAGTCGTGAATACACACGACATGAATAGCGTGATGGAAACAGGTGACCATATCATTTATATGTATGAGGGACTGAAGGAATGGGAGGGATCCAATAAGGAAATCATCTTCAGCAAGAACAAAAAGCTAAACGATTTCATTTTTGCCTCCGAATTCCTGCAGGATGCCAAGGACATGCGCATGCTGGAAATGAAAGGGAAAATTGATAACAACAGGAATATGGATGATATGCTTAAATAACTAATTTTGATGCTTAAGGAAACCAACTAATCAAAAATAATGGCAGTTTTAGTAAATAAAAAATCAAAAATAATCGTACAGGGATTCACCGGTACGGAAGGCAGTTTTCACGCATCCCAAATGATAGAGTATGGAACTCAGGTGGTAGGCGGCGTCACGCCGGGCAAAGGAGGAACGACGCATCTGGAACGTCCGGTTTTTAATACGGTGGCAGATGCGGTGAAAAAGACCGGCGCCAATGTTTCCATCATCTTTGTACCGCCAGCTTTTGCTGCTGATGCCATTATGGAAGCTGCAGAAGCAGGTATTGCCCTGGTTGTTTGTATTACGGAAGGTATCCCGGTGCAGGATATGGTGAAGGCAAAACATTATTTAACGAGCACGAATACACGCTTAATTGGACCCAATTGTCCCGGTGTAATTACTTCGGACGAATGTAAAGTGGGGATCATGCCCGGCTTCGTATTTAAAAAAGGTAAGATAGGGATCGTATCAAAATCCGGAACACTGACCTATGAGGCAGCTGACCAGGTGGCGAAAGCCGGATTAGGTGTATCAACTGCAATTGGAATTGGCGGAGATCCGATCATCGGAACACCTACAAAGGATGCCGTGGAATTATTGATGAATGATCCGGAAACAGAAGGTATTGTTATGATCGGAGAAATCGGCGGAAATATGGAAGCTGAAGCCGCCAGATGGGTAAAAGATAATAATCGAAAACCAGTCGTGGGTTTTATTGCCGGTCAGACAGCGCCGCCCGGCCGTCGTATGGGCCATGCCGGAGCGATCATCGGGGGAGCCGATGATACCGCTTCTGCAAAAATGAAAATTATGGCCGAATGCGGAATTGAAGTAGTGCAGTCGCCTGCTGATATCGGGGCTACCATGGCAAGGGTTTTAAAAAGCTCAAAGCTCAATGCCTAAAGCCCAAAACTGTAAATATTATAAAAGTCCTACAAATTATTATTGGTAGGACTTTTTTATTTGTTTGCCGGAATTTTCGAATTGAGTTTTAGGCTTTAGGCGTTAAGCTTTGGGCTTTAATATCTTCTATATTCAACTGCTTTCCTGGGAGCATAATAAGAATTTGCACGGGAATCACAATGGTCGCGATAAAATTCGTCCCGACTCATCCTGCGTCCCCGGTTTTCGTGGCAATAACGTTCATATTGTTCAGCCCTCCAGTCATGGCGATCATCATAACGCACATAACCAGCGTTCCTGTCTTCGTAACATACGGGGGCAGATTGATAATAATCATAATTATAAACAGCAGGTACCGGAATGGGGATACCGATATGGGCCTGGATTACGACCCGGTTTTCATGATAGGGAGCGCCATATTGTGCTTTGGTAGAGATGGCAATAAATAATCCGGCAGCGATCAGGATAGGAATCTTTGTTTTCATAAAACATTTTTTTAAGGTGAATAAATGCTTCCGTTTATAAGAGGGCTGCAGGATTCGAATGTTTAACTTGTCGTCGTTATAATTACGTTAAAGGGTATGTAATTTGCTGACTCGATGCATCATTGGTTTCGGGGCCACCAAAGCCTGAAACGTTTCCGGTCTAAAGTATTAAAAATATGTTCCTGAGAACCACTTTACTTTCTTCGGTTATACTTGTTAGTTATCTGTTCTCTTTTTCCCAGCCGGGTTTTCCCTATAACCAGGAATGGAAACGCATAGATTCTTTGATGAATAAAAAGAATCTTCCCAAATCCGCCCTCCTGGAAGTCAATAAAGTTTACGCTGCCGCAAAAAAAGATAAACAGGAAGCAGAGTGGGTGAAAGCGATTATTTATAAGAGACATCTACAGGAGGCAGAAGACCGTGATATCAATTTGTCAATAAAAGAGCTCGAAGGAGAAATATTCATCAGCTCCTCCCAGTGTGAAGGCTCTCTTGAAAAGTCTCGAAGCTGAAGAATTGTTTCAGTATTTACAGGGTCATCGTTACCAGGTGCAAAACAGGACGACAATTATTGCTGATACCTCAACCGATATTTCAGCCTGGTCAATAACAGATTTTGAAATGGAGATCCGTTCTTTATTTCTTTCATCTTTGGATGATGCTGTTCTGTTACAACGCATAAAGGTCGATACATTTGATGCGATACTGATTAAGGGAAATGCGAGAGATTTGAGACCAACGCTTTTTGACTTACTGGCATGGCGGGCCCTGGATTATTTCCGGATGGATCTTTCTGGTGAATTGAAAACATCAGACGATCAACTGATGGAAAATTCGGCCCTGTTTTCAGAGGCTCCCTATTTTATGCATTTTGGCTTTTCAAAAACCGATAGTGCATCAAATCATTTATTAGCTGTAAGGATTTACCAACAATTGCTTCGCTTTCACGCAAAAGATCTTCGGCTCGATGCCTGGATAGATGCTGACATTAGTCGTATCCGGTTTGCCTATCAATATGCGCAGATACAAGAAAAAGATTCCCTGTATATGAATGCCCTGGCACGGGTAACCAGACAATTTGGGACACTCTCTGTGACTGCGGAAGCCTGGTATCTCCAGGCTCAATGGTGGGCCAGCAGGGCCTCTTCATATGATCCCATCCAGGATACTGCCCACAGATATGATTATCTGAACGCCATTACTCTTTGCAATCAGGCAATCAGGCAACCAGACTCAAGCGAAGGGAAATCGCATTGCGAACAATTAATTAAAAACATTGAGGAGAAGAACTTTAGTATTTATTCGGAAAAAGAAAATATTCCCAATCTGCCTTTCCGCGTAATGGTTTATTATAAAAACATAAATCATTTATATGCCCGTATTATCCGGATAGACGAAGCCACGCGGGAATCATTTGAAGAGAATGCATACAATACCGGCAACTGGTCTAAGTGGAGTAGGTATCCGTTTGAAAAAATGTTTATGCAGTCATTACCGGAGACCGATGACCATCAGGCTCACCGGGCTGAAATAAAAATAGATGGACTGCCCGCAGGTCAGTATGCATTGCTAACCAGCTCCGATTCTGTTTTTAGTGAAAAAGGGTTTATGGCTATTAATACTTTTTTTTGCTCATCTATCGCTTTCGTAGTGAACGGTCTTGATTATTTTGTTTTAGACAGGAATTCAGGTCATCCCTTGAAAGGAGTAAAAATCAAGTCCTCCCTTAGAGAAAATAAAAATGGGCATGTCACATACAAGCAGGGAAAAATTTATCAATCAGATGCACATGGTTATTTTCAATTGGTAAACCATAAAGGATACGCAGAACAAAGGCTGGAATTTTATTTTGGGAAAGACTACCTGTCTGATTCCCGGTATTTATACAACAATTATAAAGATGACGATGACGATGATTATGATAAGGATCGAAAGTCATATGAAGCGGATGAAACGCATGATTTTTTGTTTATGGACAGGTCCATTTACCGACCCGGGCAGACTGTTTATTTTAAAGGATTGTTAGTCACCAAAGATTTTAAAACCCGGAAGCACAAGATCGTAGCACAAAAGGAAATAAAGATTTTGTTGAAAGATGTAAATCAGCAAACGATCGATTCACTCGTTTTGAAATCAAATGATTATGGTTCGTTCAAAGGTAGTTTTCATTTGCCGCAGAATCTGTTAAATGGAGAATTCAGTTTGTATGATAAGGAAACTTTGGATCAGCAATCCTTTTCAGTTGAAGAGTATAAAAGGCCTTCATTTTACATTGAATATGACACGGTTAAGAATTCCTTCACAAATTGGTGATACAATAAAACTGACTGGCTCTGCTTTGGCCTATGCAGGAAATAACGTAAATGGCGCCAGACTATCCTGGCGGGTGTATCGGGAGACACGCTATCCGTACCCCTTCTTAATTCGTAAATATCCTTCCCGCTCAAACGAAGAAATTGCCTATGGTGAATCAAATACGGACAGCCTTGGCAAATTCACGATTCACTTTATTGCCCAGCCGGATAAAAACACCGGGAAAGCCGCGAAGCCTGTTTTTACATATCGGGTAGAAACGACTGTAACAGACGATGCAGGTGAAAGCAGAATAGCTACCACTACCGTTTCTGCCAGCTATCAGTCATTTGAAATCGTTTCTTCGCTTCCGGTTCAAAGCAGAATGCCAAGGGACAGTTTATATCATGTTCCTGTGATAACAAGAAATGCCTCCGGAGTATTTCAAAAAGAAAACCTGCGATTTTCCATTTATACCCTGAATGATCCGCATCGGTTGATCAGAAAAAGATATTGGGAACAACCGGATCAGTTTGTAATGCCGGAAACAGAGTTTGTCAGGTACTTTCCAAATGATGAGTATAGGAATGAGTCAGATATTAAGACCTGGAAACCGGGTTCAGTTGTTTTTGAGAAAACCGACAGCACAAATGCTGACGGACTAATATCAATAGATAAAAAGTCCCTCGGGTTGCTGGATGCGGGATGGTATGTATTTGAATTCAAAGCCGTAGATAAACGACGGCGAGGAGATCATTGATAAGAAGTATGTTGAGATAACACTAAAGGATATGAAATCATCGGTTTTAAGTTATAATATAGTTCCATATCAGCAAATCGCATCGGAACCTGGCATGACGGTAAGAATACAAACTGGTTCAGATGCAAAAGATATTTATGTTATCCGCGCGAAGCAGATGACTGCTGATACGGCAACAAAATATTCTTTTTATAGCATGAATCAGGGAATCAACGATTCAGCATTTGCACTAAAAGAATCCGACAGGGGCGGCTTTGCCCTGAATGATATATTCGTGATCAATAATCGCTGGTATACCAGCGAGCATTTTTTCATAATCCCATGGACAAACAAGGAACTGGAAATCTCTTATCAGTCCTGGAAAGACAAAACACAACCCGGCAACAAAGAGCAATGGAAGATCAGGATATCGGGAAATAAAAAGGATCAGCTGGCGGCAGAAGTTCTGACTTCCATGTATGATGCTTCGCTGGATCAGTTCAAGCCTCACGCATGGTCGATACCCGATTTATATCCTGTATATAGAAAGGAAAATGCATGGGATGGCTTAAATAATTTTAATGATGGATATTCGATTGTACGGCCATCGGGTGAATATAAACCACCAGACTACAGATTAACGGTTTATGACGCCCTGATCAATTTGGGATCTACATACCTGCCAGGCATGTTACAGGGACGAGTAAGTGGTATCGCAGTGAGTCCGATCAACGCAGAAGGGAGGTGGAAGAGGATCAAATGATGTGGTCGTAGTGGGTTATTCCACCACTAAAAAAACTTCTGTTGCAATCCTGCATAACCAGGACGAAGAAAAAGAAAGGACGGCTGCAGATGTGGGTCAGCCGGGTGAGGAGAAAATACAGATCCGTAAAAACTTCAATGAGACTGCTTTCTTCCAACCCGATCTGAAAACAGATGCGCAGGGAAATGTAGAGATAAATTTCACGATACCAGAGGCCCTGACCAAATGGAAATGGATGGTGCTTGCAAACACAAAAGATCTATCCTTTGGCTATGCTGAAAAATTAGTGATAACGCAGAAGGAATTCATGGTGCAGTCCAATATGCCGCGTTTTTTCCGCGAAGGTGACACGATGCTTCTTCCCGTCAAATTAGCTAATCTTTCAACGCGTGGCACTGAGCGGAACAGTTCAATTGGAATGGCTGGATGCGGCCAATAATCAACCTGTGGATACGATGCTCGGTAATATCAATGCAACCAGGTCTTTCAATGTGAACGCTTCCCAGATCAGGAATTGTTTTTTTTCCGGCCATTATTCCTGCGCATTTCAACCAGCCATTATTATATCGAATCACCGCCAGGACAGGAACCAGTGGCTCCGAATACAGCGATGGGGAGGAAAATATAGTGCCTGTGTTGAGCAACCGGATGCTTGTTACAGAATCGCTGCCATTGAACATGGATGGACAAAAAGCCAAACACTTTCAATTTGAAAAATTGATTAAGTCCAAAGAAAGCGCTACCCGGCAAAATCAGTCGCTCACTGTAGAATATACAACCAATCCTGTCTGGTACGCAGTTCAGTCACTGCCCTATCTGATGGAATTTCCTTATGAGTGTGCCGAACAAACCTTTAATCGTTTTTATGCAAATGCATTGGCGAGTCATCTCGTTCAGGTTTCTCCGGCATTACAGGCGATTTTTGAAAAATGGAAGAATACCGATACCACAGCATTGTTCAGTAATCTGCAAAAAAACGAAGAACTAAAATCTGTTTTGCTGCAGGAAACACCCTGGGTTCTTCAGGCACAAGGCGAGGCGCAGCAAAAGAAAAACCTGGCGATCCTATTCGACTTGATCAGAATGCGTACGGCGTTGAAATCGGCGTTCGATAAATTAAGACAAATGCAAACTGAAAGTGGTGGTTTCGCCTGGTTCAAAGGCGGCCCCGAAAATCGTTATATCACCCAATATATCATATCCGGTATTGGAAAGCTTCTGAAATTAAAAGCCATACCCACGGAGCTGCAGGTTGCCTTTCATAAAATGATCGTGGATGGTATCGCATTCCTCGACAAAGAGATTAAATCGGATTATGAAATGCAGATGAAAGGACCCGCTCAGCCTTTAAATCCGATCCAGATCCAGTATTTATATATGCGCAGCTTTTTTCCGGAAATAACTGTTCCCGGCAATGTTTTAGATGCTTTGAATCATTTTAGAAAACTGTCGATAGAAAAATGGACTGAAGAATCCGTTTACATGCAGGGATTGATCGCCCTTTTTTTAAACCGGACCGGAGAATTAAAAACAGCAATGGATATTCTGGCTTCTCTTAAGGAAAATAGTGTCTACTCAGGAGAACTTGGCATGTATTGGACTTCTGTTAAGAATGGATATTACTGGCAGGAAGCGCCCGTGGAAACCCAGTCACTTCTGATAGAGGCATTCCAGGAACTGCATGCGGATCAGAATTCAATTGACCATATGAAATTCTGGCTTCTCCAGCAAAAACGTACCAATCACTGGCCCACAACAAAAGCGACGGCAGATGCCTGTTATGCACTTCTATTGAATGGAAATAACTGGATTGCATCACAACAAGCCGTTTCGATACAGCTGGGGAATTATAAAATCAATAGCAATGAAGAAAAAACTGAAGCCGGCACAGGATATCTTAGAAAACAAATACCGGGAGATCAGGTAGTGGCGGAAATGGGAAACATCGAAGTGCTTCTTTTACAAAAATCTGATACAGCCGTCAACCGTCAACCATCAACCTCCAACCCTTCCTGGGGCGCCATTTACTGGCAATACTTTGAAAACCTCGATAAAATTACGACTGCACAAAATCAAATCTCCATAACGAAGAATTTATATATCGAAAAAAATTCTGACAAGGGACCTGTGCTGGAAGAAGTCTCTGAAAATAATATTCTAAAACCTGGCGACAAACTGAAAATGCGTATTATTATTAAAACTGATCGTGACCTGGAATATGTTCATCTGAAAGATATGAGGGCAGCATGCCTGGAGCCTGTCAATACATTGAGCGGATACCAATGGCAGAACGGCCTGGGATATTACCAGACAACGAAGGATGCCAGCACCAGTTTCTTTTTTGACGAGCTGCCCGGAGGAACCTATGTTTTCGAATACCCCTTGTTTGTAACAACTGCGGGGAATTATAGTAATGGGATCAGTATACTGGAATGCATGTATGCACCTGAGTTCGGGGCGCACAGCGATGGTATCCGGCTTCATGTAGAATCAAAATAATGGAAGAAGAGGTACTCATTATCGGACAGGGTTTGGCCGGCACATGGCTCAGCTGGTGGTTATACCGGTCTGGCGTAACCTTTAAAATAATCGATGTACCGAACAACGATAGCGCTTCGATGAGGGCTGCCGGTCTGATCAACCCCGTTACGGGGAGAAGAATGGTAACAACATGGATGATTGATGAATTGATTCCATTTGCATTAGATGCCTACAGGGAAATCGGGAAATTTTTGGAGAATTCAGTCATCGAAGAAGTATCCGTGATAGACTTCTTTCCCAGTGTACAGATGCTACAGTCCTTTCAAAAGCGATTTGAAGAAGATCCGGTTTATCTCATACCGGGATCAGATCGTGAAAAATACGCAGAATGGTTTCAGTATGACCTGGGCTGGGGGGCGATTCATCCATGTTTGCTTGTAAATGTTGAAAATCTCCTGACCAGGTGGCGGGCATGGCTAAAGAAAAAAGAATTATTAGTTGAGTCTGGTTTTGATCTTTCAAAACTTAAACTCTTAAATAAAGCGATTGAATACGGCAATATTCAATCGCGGCATATCATTTTTTGTGATGGCATCTCTGCTGCACAAAATCCATATTTCGATAAACTTCCTTTTGCTTTAAATAAAGGAGAGGGACTGCTGGTGGAAATTAAAGGATTACCGGGGAATTTAGTTTTTAAGAAAGGAATGAGTCTCGTTCCGTACAGAGAAAATATTTTCTGGCTTGGTTCATCCTATGAGTGGTCTTTTGATAGTGATCAGCCGTCCGGAAATTTCAGAATGATGGCGGAGGGCTGGCTGAATTATAATTTAAAACTACCCTATACTATTCTTGAACATTTCGCTGCGATTCGTCCGGCTACGCTTGAGCGAAGACCATTTGTTGGCTTTCATCCTGTTCATCCGCAAATTGGTATCTTAAATGGTATGGGAACAAAGGGCTGTTCGCTGGCTCCTTATTTTGCCAGACAGCTGGTAGAAAAATTGAAGGGAACCGGAACTATTAACCCCCTGGCAGATATCAGCCGTTTTGAAAAGATCATTCGCAGAGTCTAGACGAGGTATTGGGTGACCGATTATCCTGTTTTTAGGCTCAGAGCCTCATGCCCCAAGCCTCATGCCTTCTTCTTTTTTAGCAGATTTTAAAACAAATGTGGCCGTTCCATTATTGTTACTGCGCATTTGAAGAGGATCCTGGCGGAGCAGGTCAACCATGGCCTGGTATAAATCTGGCAGATCCAGCCGCATACAAACCGGGTTTTCGAAGAATGTTTCGACCGAAACAGCCCAGAATTCGTGATAGTTCACGGCTGCATATTCACCCAGCAAGTTGCGGTTTCCGCCCTGCATGTCTGCAAAAATGGGACGTGCTACTTTGGAAAAGTTTTTGAATTCTTTCTTGAAGTGTTTGTCTTCTTCTGTTTCTGTAATAAAGGTTACATAAGCCAGCGCATGACCCATTTCGTGAAGACCCACATTGCAATAAGGGGTTTGTCCACTAATTCCCTTTATAAAATTATCCCAGGAAAGATAAATACCACTTTGATCCACATGACCCATAAACGGGCGGGAATAAAAACCATAATGGTAGTCGTCTTTCAGAACATAAATTTCATTGAAATAGTTCAGCATGTATTTATCAAGGCCAAAGGTAAGCTGGATGGCCACTGCACTGATCAGGATGGGCATTTCAGCACTTTCTTTCACTTCGATATAATGGAAGCGCCGGGCTTTCCTGAATAGAAATGTGCGGAATAAAAATTTGCGCTGGTCTTCAAGACCCAGGCGGTTATAATAACGGATGTATTTGGACACTACACTGTGATAGAAAGTCTCGCATTCAACGAATTTACGCTGCTGACGCTTTATATATAACCGGTTAAACACAACAGAAAGGGGTTTGTGCAGGATTAGAATACCAATGACCAACACTACGATAATGATGAATTCCATAAGGTCCTTTTTTCTTTTTGATTGCTTCAGGTTGGTCCGATCAAAAGACATTTGGCCTTACATGGGTATGGATAAAAGTTGCTTAAGGTATGAATAGAATAACCAGGATAGGTTTAGTCAGAGGAGGTGAATAGTACGGATACATACAAGGTAAAAATTATTTTTAACAATTGAAAGCCCCCCGAAACGGTTTTTTTATTTTTTTAACCGTTTTTGGTCTACCTGTCTCGCCCTACCTTTGCCGGCTAATCTGGGATTTCATGTTCAGAACACATACTTGCGGCGAACTGGGAATGGCAAACATAGGCAGGGAAGTAACCCTTGCGGGCTGGGTTCAAACCCTTAGAAAATTTGGTAGTATCACTTTTATTGACCTGCGCGACCGTTATGGCATTACTCAGTTGTTACTTGATGAGGCTCAGAATGCGGCATTGGCGGAGACTCCATTGGGCAGGGAATTTGTTATTCAGGCCCAGGGAATAGTTTCTGAAAGGTCCAGCAAGAATCTCCAAATCCCAACCGGGGAAATTGAAATAAAAGTTAGTAAGATTACGATTTTAAACAAGTCTGCTACGCCGCCCTTTACCATCCAGGACGAAACTGACGGAGGGGATGACCTTCGCATGAAATTTCGTTTTCTTGATTTGCGCCGTAATCCCGTAAAGAAGAATATCGAACTGCGTTATGCCGTAAATAGGGCAGCCAGAAACTATCTGCATCTGAATCAATTCATGGACATTGAAACGCCCTTTCTTATCAAGTCCACGCCCGAAGGAGCGCGGGATTTTGTGGTACCGTCGCGCATGAATGCCGGTCAGTTTTATGCATTACCACAGAGTCCCCAGACATTTAAACAACTGTTAATGGTCAGTGGCTATGATCGTTACTACCAGGTCGTAAAATGTTTTCGTGATGAGGATTTGCGCGCAGACAGACAACCGGAATTTACCCAGATAGACTGTGAAATGAGCTTTATTGAGCAGGATGACATCCTCCAGATGTTTGAGGGTATGATCCGGTATATTTTTAAAGAGGTAAAAGGAATAGAATATCAGGATGAGATTGAGAGAATGAGCTGGGAGGAAGCGATGTGGGTCTATGGAAACGATAAGCCAGACATTCGTTTTGGGATGAAGATCGCCAATCTGAAATCGCCTTTAAAAAGAAAGGGCGCTATAGAAGCAGACGGATTTCTGATTAACAACGCGGGATTTCCAGTTTTTGAAAACGCCGAAACAGTCCTCGCTATCGCTGTGCCTGGCGGCGCAGCCTGGACACGCAAACAGTTTGACGAACTAACAGATTGGGTAAAACGTCCGCAGATTGGAATGCAGGGACTGGTTTATGCCAGATTGAATGAAGATGGCACGATCAGGAGCAGCGTAGATAAGTTTTATTCTGAAGAAAGGCTAAAATCCCTGGCGGCTTTTGCCAAGGCAGAAAAGGGAGATGCGATCCTGATACTGGCAGGCAGGGAAGAAAAAACCCGTAAGGCTATCAGTGATCTGCGTCTTGAATTGGGAGAAAGGTTGGGAATGCGGAAAAAAGACGAATTCAAATTATTATGGGTGCTTGATTTCCCATTGTTTGAATATAATGAAGAAGATAATCGCTGGGTTGCGCGCCACCATCCATTCACAGCACCCAAACCTGACCAGATTGCCATCATGATTGATAATGATCCGGTGATTGTAAACGCAGACCGGTATCTCGAACATCCTTATGCGAATATCAAGGCGAATGCCTATGATATGGTCCTGAATGGAAATGAGATTGGCGGTGGCTCCATCAGGATCTTTCAGCGCGAATTACAGGAAAAAATGTTTGATGCCCTCGGAATGTCCCGCGAAGAAGCAAATCATAAATTCGGTTTCCTGCTGGGCGCTTTCGAATACGGGGCACCACCACATGGTGGAATTGCATTTGGATTTGACCGGCTTTGTGCCATTCTCGGTGGCAGCGAAAGTATCCGGGATTTCATCGCCTTTCCCAAAAATAACAGCGGTCGCGATGTCATGCTCGATGCGCCTTCCACGATTGATGAGAAACAATTGCAGGAATTGTCGATTTCCGTTCAAAAAACAGAAACAAATAAAACAGAATAAATAATTAATATTCTATTCCACAACTTTAATGATCCCGGCGCCATTATATGAATGGTATTCGCCATCATACATTGCATCAGCACTCACAGGACCCATTTTATAAACGCCCGGCGAGACGGCCCGCACGGCATAATAATAATTCTGCCGCAGGTTATCTGAATTTACAAAAAGATTGATCCGATCGTCGCGAACATCCAGTGCTGTGGGTGTGTAAGCATCTTTAATCCAGTCCATTCCGGGAATATCTTTTGTGCGCGGATTTTCAATTTCAAATCCCGCAGGAAGCAGATCGGTTATAACCACATTCTGTATATCATTACTGAATGTTTTTTCAAGACTGATCTGAACGATGATCAGTTCGTTTTGTTTAAATACATTTCCGCTGATCGGATTTCCGTTACGGTCAAAAAAACGCTTGCGTACCTTCAGGTAATTATCCGTTTCCTTCATCGTTCCGCCGGCTGATATGCCTTCTTCTTCCCAGAAATAATACAGATTCCCCCTGCCAGCGGCCGTGATCTCCGTTTTTCCGTTTTTAAGTTGCGACGAGGGAAGTTTCAAATCAGTTCCGTTAAAGTCGGCGATTTTTTTGCCATCGATTTTTACCTCAGCAGTAGCCGTTGATATACCCTGCAATCTGGAAATTTTTCCGAGAGCCAGGAATCCGAAAACCAGTTCCTGCGTATTATACCAACTGCGTTGCTTTAAATTATCCGAAATATGTTTTGCCATTTCAGGGATTTGTGCATTGGAAGGATCTACATTCAGCAATACGTCCAGCGACATCGCTTCATCGCGGATGTCGGAAGAGAAACTTCCACCTGTTTCCGTATTCGCAATTTCTCCTGTAAAATGGGTCGGAAGAAATTGCTGATAACTGTTTTTATCTCCGGAGAGCGCATAAGCAGCTGCCAGCAGATATTTACAATCAAGACTTAACAGTGAAGGGGTCGCCTTGTAATAATTCATCAATGCTGTGTTGGGTCTGGAAGCGAGCGCCAGCACATACAGTCCGTAAATCACTTCTTTTGGAACAATTCTTTTTACCTGGTCGCGGTTATAATAGTAGTTAATGGTCCTCTTGTCTTTCAAACTGGAATTGATATATCCCAGTAAAGTTTCCAGCAGACTTTTATCCACGTCGAAGCCTGCTTTATTGGCTTCGATCAGGAAATGTGCAGCATATATACTGGTCCACCAATTCGCCGTTTTTTCATCGTCCCATAATGTTACCGCTCCGGTGTATAACTGACGCATTTTTATTTTCCGGATAGCCTCCTGCACATTGTAATTTGCAGTAGAACGATTTCCCCGGGTAACATGAAGCGCATCCGAAAGTTCACCAAAATATAATTGCGGGAACGCAATCGAAACGGTTTGTTCGGTGCATCCATAAGGATACTCCAGCAGATCCCCCAGGTATTTGCTCAATCCGGCGCCTGGGAAACGGGTCAGGAATAATTGTCTGCTGATGCTGGATGGAATATAGTCGGCATTATCGTAACGAATTATTTCAGTGGAACCACCGGCGATACTGCCACTGCCCGTTGTTTTTTGCAGGGACGATGCGGGACGAATACTAATTTCCGTCTCATCGCTGAACCTGCCACCAGGACCATTTATATCAACCGAAATTTTTCCCATCCCTATCACAGGAGCAGCTGTTGCGTTGAAGTGTAACCGTTTCTCACTATTTGCCGGGATCGTGAACGATAACTCTTTACTTCCTGAAACCAATAAACCACCCGTTGCGTTGAATGTTGCAGAACCGCTCGCTGAAGACGAGGTCGTGTTTGTTATGGTTACAGGTACACTGATAGAATCAGTGGGACTCAGGAATCGCGGAAGCGAAGTGCTTAACACAAGCGGATCCGCTATTGTCATTTTCGATTCTGCCGAACCAAACTGATCGTTCCGATATGATACGGCCATTAATCTTATTTCTCCGGAAAACTGGGGAATATCTAACTGGAAAATTGCCTCCCCATTACCGTCTGTTTTTTTAATCCCGCTCCAATAGGAAAGGATTTTAATTCTTTTGGCCGGCATGGGATTTGTTCTTTTCGTCATATCCGTTTCAGTATCTCCACCCGTGCTGCTTAAACGGGCTCTCAGTTCTGGCAGAAGCAATGGATAGATATCATAATCTGTAACCCCTAATGCGCGGCGTGCGTAAAAATATCCGTAAGGATCCGGCGTTTTAAAATCCGAAACTTGTAATACACCATTATCGACGGCAGACAGAGTGACCAGACTGTTAGGAGCCGTTTTTATTTTTACCTGTTGTTGCGTGCGGGACCTGACTTTTTGATTTGCGAGTATTTCCACTGGAATTTTCCTGCTTTTTTCTTCGACACTTACATTTTCAAAACCGTGAGCAACTGTCAATGGGATATCTGTAATCCCATGAGGCTTGATAAGGGTAGCGGTGATATAAGCGTTGGGAACAGCCTCCGCACTGAGCTTTAGTTCAACACTGGCTGATCTTTTTTCAACATTTATCCATTGATAACTGATTAGTTTATCGGTTTCCAAAGTGACCAGCATACGACCATCGAAAGGCGCTTTAAAAAGTGCTCTGACGGATTCTCCGTTGAAATAAGATGATTTGTCAAGCTGGATGTCCACATGTCCTTCGTTATTGATTTCAAAGGATGCGTTATCAGATCCCCATGACCCAAAACTGTAAAAAGATTTACTTACAAAAGTGTTCGATCCCGGAATGGTTACCCTGAGTTCATATTCTCCGGCAGTACGAGGCACGAAAGAGAAACTGGTTTGTTCTCCTCCAACAGGCACCATTTTGGAGCTGATCAATTTATCTTCCTCCTGGGATTCATATCTGAAATAGCTACCGTTTCTGGATATAACAGTCCGGTATTCATGTTTAACAACAGATACTTCTGCATTCGCTGTAATAACCAGCTGGTTTTTATCAAGCGCAAGCAAATGAAATCCCACCGGCTGATTGAGCGGATAATACCATGATCCGTCGTTTGCAATTCCAAAATATACCGGCTGTGTATAAATATTTGCACTTGTAAGCCGGCTGACAGGACGTCCCGTTTCATCAAATACAGTATTGTAAAAATCTGCCTGTAGCAAACCGACATTTTTATATATGTCCTCAATCCTAAATTTTTCACTGGCTTCACCGGCCTCGTTCGTCTTTCCTTCTCTCGTCACTTTATCATAGAACGATTTTTGATTGGTCAGACCGAAATCATAGTTGTTGAATTTCTTAGCAGAAAACGTTTTTTGTTTCAGCTGTATTTCACATTCATAATTTCTTCCTGATGCAGGCGGACCAAAAAAGTTAACTGCCTGGATTTTTATTTCTGCTGTATTGCCCGGCTCATAAAATTCTTTATTCAATGTAGCCGTCACTTTGATTCTGTCAGGCACGAATTCTTCCACGTGAAATGGCTGGGTTGACAATAGTACTTCGGTTGATGTATAGATTTCAAGTGAATAAGTTCCTGTAATGGCCGTAACCGGAAGATCCATGTTACCTTCCACGGATCCCTGTTCATTCAGGGTTTTACGGAACGATTTTAATTCCTTTCCGTTGGGGTAAAGGAATTTTAGTTTCACCGGAATTTCTCCGGGTGATTTCCAGGCGTAGTCGCGCACAATTACTGAATAATGAATTGTCTCGCCGGGTCGGTATATATCTCTTTCCGGATAAATAAAAGCATCCAGCCCGGTTGCATTCAATATTTTGCCACTCACATCAAAACGGGAAGTATTGATTAATGTTGAGCTGAATGGCAGGTAATTGAAATCATCTCCTGTTTTTGCAATGATCATGGCAGGTTTAAATCCCGCAAATTCCCTCCGCTGGTATTTAATAGTTGCAACTCCCTGATCATCGGTTGTAGCCATACCGAGGATCTGATTATTGGAACCGTAAGCCGTCATATTCACACCTTTTATCGGCGAAGCAGTTTGAATGGAATTCGCAAAAACAACCACATTCTCTGTTCCTTGTTTTGCGATAATCCCGATATCGGATAATGACAGGAAGCGGCTGTCCTTTACCCAATAATCCTTTGTAGAACGGATCAGGATATGATAGATGCCTTTGAAATCGGGCAGTTTGTCTTCCATATCCAGATGCAGGAGCCGGCTGTTTCCATATTTAGGCAGGAGACTGGTATTTATTTCTTTTTCATACATCACGTCGCCGGCCGTGAACTCGGAGTTATCGTCATATTCATTGCTGTACATATTTTTTTCGCGGGGATAATATCCACTTCTCTGGGCAATTAAAAGATTACTTTCATAAATTCTGGAGATCAGTATTTTTACTTTTTCAACATTGGTGATCCTTACCTCGATGTTTTTTTCTCCCTTCCCTGATAAATAAATCCCTTTTTTATTCTGGAAACTGATATCCGGTTCAAGTGTGCCAAAAGCCAGATTATTGATATAGTCTTCACTGAGCGTCCCGCCTATTTGTCCTCGTAATCCCTTTCTGATGGTAAGTTGATACGACTTGTCTACATTGAACTGATCGCTTTGAATTGTAAAGCCGGTCTCCGTTATTTCCGTATTGAATTTGACAGCCGGTTCGATCGTAAGATATGTAGCCAGATTTGTTGAAATGATTTTCTGACTGGTCAAAATGGTGATCGTTCCGCCTGATCCTTCGGGACTGGCTTCAACACCGTTGATCCTAAGTATAAATGGAGAAGGTATTATCGCCGATGCAGTACCCATTTCCGCTGTGCCGTTTACTCCGCCAACAGGGATTACACCTTTATCTAATTGTATTTTTATTTCATAATCTTTATCCGCCGCGGGAATATTTGCAAGACGGATAGAAATTTTATCTGAAGCAGACAGCGTCTGCAAACTGAAACTGACTGGTTTGTCGTCGAGGGTCAGTTTTAGTTTTTCTTTCAGCTGAGACGGGTCTACAGCGTAATTAAAAAAAAGTTCCAGCTGCGGCACATACGTCTTACTGTTTTCATCCTGCAGAACCCAGCTGCTATTTGAATTTTCCAATTTTAATCCTGCTGTGTGAAACTGAATATCCCTGGCATTGCCAAAACGATCGTATTTACTGTACTGAAGAATATCACTATTGAGGGTAGCGCGGTAAGTGGTTGCCGGAAGGAGTGGCGCAGATGGAGAAAAAACCAGTTCATCCCCGTGTTCCCATCGGAATTTACCGGCGATCGCTGGTTCGAAGGAAACATATTTGGTAGAATCCCAGTGGTTAATCAGTGAGTCGGCTATCAGGGTTTTATCGAAACGGAACACCAGGTTCGTCAGCGGTGCCACTTCATCTTTGGCGTTGGTAAAATCCAGGTTGACCAGGTTACGGTTGCAGGATAATAATAAAGTCAGGGTAATGGTGCAGAAGGCGGAAACTTTAAATCGCATCTGGGAGGGTTAAATGGTTTTCTGCTGTTAATATACAAAAAACCGATATTGGGTTGAATGCGCCCGATGAAAATATCTTCTTATTTTTACGCATACAAAATCAATCGATTGTATGACCTATCAACTGCTTAAAGGGAAAAAGGGAATCATATTTGGCGCACTGGACGAAAAGTCTCTTGCCTGGAGAACCGCTCTTCGTTGTTATGAAGAGGGAGCAGAATTGGTATTAACGAATGCGCCGGTTGCCTTGCGTATGGGTGAGATTAATAAACTGGCAGAAGCCGTGAAAGCCCCTGTGATTGGTGCAGACGTTACTAAATCAGAGGACCTGAAAAAACTATTCGAAGATTCGATGACTCATTTCGGGGGTAAGATCGATTTTGTTTTACATTCTGTAGGGATGAGTGTGAATATGCGGAAGGGGCGTTCGTATACAGACCTGGACTATGGGTTTAATTTAAAGACTCTTGAAATATCAGCCATGTCCTTTCACCGGGTATTGCAAACTGCTTATCAAATGGATGCCATAAACTATTGGGGGAGTGTGGTTGCTCTCACATATATTGCCGCACAAAGGGTTTTCCCTGACTACAATGAAATGGCGGATGCAAAAGCACTGCTGGAAAGTATTGCCAGGAGTTTTGGATATTATTATGGTATCAAAAAGAAAGTACGAATCAATACCGTTTCACAGTCCCCTACAAAAACCACAGCGGGCAGTGGTGTAAAGGGATTTGACGGATTTCAGGAATATGCGGAAAAAATGAGTCCGCTCGGAAATGCGAGTGCAGATGATTGCGCCGCTTACCTGGCTGTTTTATTCAGTGACCTTACCCGAATGGTAACCATGCAGAATCTTTTTCATGACGGAGGTTTTTCATTTACTGGCGTAACTGAGGCGGTTGTAACTGAAATGGAGAAAAATCATTCGGAAGCGTAAAGCTGAAAGCGTAAAGCGAAAGCCAGGAAGTGTCGAATTAAAACCACGATAGAATTATTTTCTACAGAGTAGAAGAATAAAAAAAGTCCTCTCAACATTGAGAGGACTTTTCTCTTATAAAGCTTTACGCTTTGAGCTTTGCGCTCTCTGCTTAATACTCGTCTTCGTTAAAGAAAAAATCTTCCTGTGAAGGATAGTCGGGCCAAATATCATCGATACCTTCATACAGTTCTCCTTCATCTTCCAGCTCCTGCAGGTTTTCCACTACCTCAATAGGTGCGCCAGAACGGATGGCGTAGTCTATAAGTTCATCTTTTGTTGCAGGCCAGGGTGCGTCTTCAAGGTAACTGGCTAATTCAAGTGTCCAAAACATCGGTATCCTTTATTTAATTTCTGCTTTTTTAATAAGGTCAGATTGATCAGTATATCCCGTCTTAAAGCGGTTAAAGCCTGCCTTTAATTTTTCGCAAAAGTAATTTTTATAATGAAACCACCAAATACCATTTATACATGGTTATGAGATTCCACCTTAACCCAGGGTTGTTATATTTGCGCATGATCCCATCAGAGGCTGGCCAGCTGATCCTGTCTGCAAGGAATATTCACAAGTATTATGGGGCGCTGCACGTATTGCAGGGGGTAGATCTGAACATCCACGCTGGTGAGATTGTGAGCATGGTGGGCCCCTCCGGGTCGGGCAAAAGCACCTTATTGCATATCCTGGGTACCCTGGATGAGCCGGCCGAGGGCGAAATCTATCTCAAAAACAAGGAATTACATACTCTTAAGGGTAAATACTTAGCTTCTTTCCGGAATAAGCATATAGGTTTCGTTTTTCAATTTCACCATTTATTGCCTGAGTTTACTGCCCTTGAAAACGTTTGTATTCCGGGCTGGATAGCGGCAAAAAGCAAAACCGCGGTGGAATCGAAGGCCAGGGAACTGCTTGAAACCCTCGGGGTGGGACATCGAATGGAAAATAAGCCCTCGGCGATGTCGGGAGGTGAGCAGCAAAGGGTTGCGGTCTGTCGTGCACTGATTAACTCTCCTGATATCATTTTTGCGGACGAACCCACCGGAAACCTGGATTCTGCCAATGCAAAAGAACTTCACCAGTTATTCTTCGAGCTGAGGGAAAAATTCAATCAGACTTTCCTGGTGGTGACGCATAATGAAGCCCTTGCCGCCATGTCTGACAGGGTTGTACGCATGCAGGATGGGAAGATACAAGTCTGAAAGACTGGAAGACTGGAAGACTGGGAGTGACTTTCATACTTCACTAGTGAACTTTACTTCCAGACTTCCAGTCTTCCACACTTCCAGACTAGTTTCGTGGAGTCCATTTCGTTTCCGCAGCTCCCAGCTAGGTGCCCAATCCACCTTGCCAGCACAAAAAAATAATCACTCAGCCGGTTCAGATATTTGATGATCAGTGGCTGGTCTAAGTGTTCATTTTCGTCGAGTTCCACAATTAACCGCTCGGCGCGACGGCAAATCGTCCTGCAAATATGAGCCGAGGAAACGGATACATGTCCGCCAGGTAAAATAAATGACTTCATCTCGGGTAATTTTGCGTTCATCTGATCGATTTCAGTTTCCAGCAGGAGAATATCTGATTCTTTCAGGTCAGGAATCTTCATCGCAATTTCCTTATCCGGATCACATGCCAGGGATGAACCGATGGTGAAAAGCCGGTCCTGAATTTCCAGCAACATCTCACGACTATGTGTATCCGATATTTGATCGTTTAAAAGCCCGGTAAACGCATTTAACTCATCTATTGTTCCGTATGCTTGAATGCGAATATGACTTTTGGGTACTTTCGTCCCGCCGATCAGACTGGTTTTACCGGCATCTCCCGTTTTGGTGTAAATCTTGGAAGACATGATTTTTAATTGTCAATGGTTAATTGTCAATTGTTAATTGAGGCAGATGTTTTTCATTGACAATTAACAATTATCAATTAACAATTAACATCTGTTCCTCTTTTCGTTTATCAGTTTCTATGATACCATCACGGAGTCTCACAACACGGTGTGCATATTTGGAAATGTCTTCTTCATGTGTCACCAGCACAACGGTATTGCCGCTTGACTGAATCTTATTGAAGATTTCCATGATCTCTATAGAGGTCTTGGTATCCAGATTACCTGTTGGTTCATCTGCCAGAATAAGAGAAGGATTATTCACCAGTGCGCGGGCGATGGCTACCCGCTGACACTGCCCTCCCGAAAGTTCATTGGGTTTATGGTGACTCCGGTCTGTTAAACTAACTTTCTCCAAAACGTCCATAGCCATTTCTATCCTTGTTTTTTTGGTAATACCGGCATACACCAATGGTAGTGCTACATTTTCTGCCGCAGTCAGTCGTGGTAATAAATTGAATTGCTGAAATACAAAGCCAATCTCTTTATTCCGCACTTCAGCCAGGTCGTCATCAGGCATCTGGCTTACATCCTGACCATTTAGTATATAATGACCTTCCGTAGGAGAGTCGAGACACCCGATGATATTCATAAGCGTACTTTTCCCGGATCCGGATGGTCCCATCAGAGCTACGTATTCATTTTTGAATATTTCAAGACTAATACCTTTCAAAACCGGAACGGCCTGACTGCCCATGAAATAACTTTTTACGATTCGGTCCAGATGAATAATTGCGGTAGATGTCATGTTCAATGTTCATTTAGTTCCCCGAAGCACTGGCAGGATTTTTAACTACCTGGGGCACTTTAAAATACGTCTTATCAGCATAGGGTGCATTTGCCAGGGCTTCTGACCGGCTGAGCGGATGCTCGGGAATATCATCCCGTAACACATTGGCTTCTTCACCCATGTACAAAAGCGGATCTGCATCCCGTAAATCGAGTTCATTCAGCTTTTCCACAAAGCCGATCATATTTTGTAAATCTTTTTTAATTTCCTGTTTTCCTGCAGCATCGAACTCCAGACAGGCCAGTTTACATAAATTCTCTACGAGCGCGTCATTCACTTCCATGAAATGGGATTCAGACAAAAATAACGGTTTCAGGGAGATTTTGAGTGCTCCTGCATTATCTTCGCCTTCCTCTATGGAGAAAAATAAAGAAATTGTTTTAAGCGGTATCAGGCCCACAGGATTTCTTCACCTTGGAAATTATTTTGGTGCATTGAAAAACTGGGCCAGGATGCAATATGAATACGAATGCTATTTTTTTATTGCAGATTGGCATAGCCTGACCACACATGCCGACACCAGTGAATTATCGCAGATTACCCGACGCCTGGTGGCGGAATTAATTGGTGGAGGACTGGATCCGGAAAAATGTACTATTTATGCTCAGAGTGATATTCCCGAAATACCGGAACTCTATCTCTACCTGAATATGCTGGCTTATAAAGGTGAGCTGGAAAAAACAGTTACGTTTAAAGAAAAAGCACGCCGGCAGCCGGATAATATAAATGCAGGCCTGTTAACCTATCCTGTATTACAGGCGGCTGATATCCTTATTCATCGATGTCATTATGTTCCGGTAGGAAAGGACCAGGAGCAGCATATCGAGATGACAAGGAATTTCGCTGAGCGTTTTAATCATCGTTATGGCGAAGTATTTCCGGTGCCAAGAGCTTTTAGCTATGGCAAAGATCTTGTTAAAATATTAAGCCTGGATGGTAGTGGCAAGATGAGCAAGAGTGAACAACAAATGAATACCGTTTACCTGAAAGATGATGATGAACTCATCAGGAAAAAAATCATGAAGGCAAAAACGGATCAGGGACCGACTGAACCCAATAGTTCAAAACCTGAATATATCCAGGGGCTTTTCACCCTGCTTGGACTGGTGAGCTCCCAGGAAGTACTGACTAAATTTGAGAATGATTTCAATCAGTGCCAGATACGTTATGGAGATATGAAGAAACAACTGGCTGACGATTTGATCCGATTCATAGCACCTATTCGGGAAAAAGCAGCAGCCCTGCAAAATGATCCCGCAGAGATTGACCGTATTTTGACGATGGGAGCGGAGAAGGCAAGGAAAAGTGCAGAATCAACCCTGATGGAAGTGCGTAAGGCTCTCGGTTTTAGACATCTCTGACCAGGACCGATTCTTTTTATATTTCGCTCATAAGATTTTACATTTAGGAATGGCAAAAACGAAGAAACCCAAACATATCGCCGTGGCTGGTAATATCGGTGCCGGGAAAACAACCCTCACCGAATTATTAAGCAAACATTATAAATGGATACCACAGTTTGAAGACGTCGATCATAATCCTTATCTGAATGATTTTTATGACGATATGCCACGATGGAGTTTTAACCTGCAGGTTTATTTCCTGAATAGTCGTCTGAATCAATTGCTTGAAATTTACACCGGAACGGAAACAGTTATTCAGGACCGCACAATCTATGAGGACGCCCATATATTTGCGCCCAATCTCCATGACATGGGATTGATGAGTAAAAGGGATTACAATAATTATTTTCAGTTTTTTCAAACACTGAAAAGGATGGTACAACCTCCGGATTTAATGATTTACTTACAGGCTTCGGTACCAACGCTCGTGGGGCAAATACAAAAAAGAGGTCGTGAATACGAGGAGAATATAAGACTCGATTATTTAAAAAGACTAAATGAACTGTATAATAAATGGATTGACGGATATAAAGAAGGAAGTCTGTTAGTGATTGATGTGGATAAAAATAAATTTCCGGAGAATGAAGAACACCTTGGAGAAATCATTACCCGGATTGATGCACAATTGTACGGTTTGTTCTAACGTAAAGAGATAAATTAAAAAATAAAAGCCCCTTTTTGAAGGAGCTTTTTGTAGCAAACAATGTTAGAGGTCGTTAGGTGGTAAACAATTGGCTGCCAAGATGACGAAAATATTCTTAAAATAACAAGTTTTCGTTAAGTTTTTTTTCATTTGGCGCTTCCGGGAGCGTTTTAAGCCCTAAAACGGCCTGTTTAGCCCATCCAGCTTGATTTTGATCATGAAATATCTACCATTAAACCCTCAGATATTTAAGCAGAACCGCCAGCGCTTTATTAAAGAAATGCAGCCTGCTTCAATTGCCATTTTTGTCAGTAATGATGAATTTCCCAGTAACGGCGACGCTATTTATACTTTTAAACAAAATAGTGATCTCTACTGGCTTACCGGAATTGTTCAGGAGGATACCTTGTTGGTTTTATTTCCGGATCATCCGGATCCAAAATACCGTGAAGTGCTGATCCTCGTCAGACCCAATGAACTGAAAGAAAAATGGGATGGTAAAAGACTACGCGCAAATGAGGGCAAAAATATTTCAGGAATAGATACGATAATCTGGCTGGACATGAGTGATGCCCTGATACAGGTTTGGATACATCTCGCAAAAAATATTTATCTGGATACGAATGAAAATGACCGTAAATCCAGTTTGTTGCAAACACGTGAATACAGGTATGTGGAGGAAACCAGGAAAAGATATCCCCTGCATCAATATTTCCGGGCCGCGACCATATTAAAAGAGTTGCGTGCGGTAAAAACGCCGGAAGAAGTCGAAGTGATCCAACACGCCATCGATATAACGGCAAATGCTTTTATGAGGGTAATGAAATTCCTTCGCCCGGGCGTTTTTGAATATGAGGTGGAAGCGGAAATACAACATTCATTTTTATCGCAAAGAGCTACGGGCCCTGCCTATGGAAGTATCCTGGCTTCTGGTGAAAATGCCTGTACGCTGCACTATATCTCAAATAACGCAGAATGTCGGGACGGCGATCTGATACTGATGGATTTTGGCGCTGATTATGGCGGTTACAATGCAGATCTGACACGCACGATTCCGGTGAACGGAAAATTCAGTAAAAGACAAAAACAGGTATATAATGCCTGTTTGCACTTGCATCAATTTGCAAAGAGTTTGTTGAAGCCTGGCATAACAATAAATGCCTATCATATACTGGTCGGCAAAGAAGCTGATATTGTCTTTCAGAAAATCGGATTGCTTTCAAAATCGGATGTAAAGAATTCATCACCGGAAAATCCGGCTTATTGGAAATATCTCTATCACGGTATTTCCCATCATCTGGGTATCGATGTGCATGATCTGGGACCGCGTGCCGAACCTCTGCGTGCAGGAATGGTACTGACCATTGAACCCGGCATTTATATACAGGAAGAAAAAATGGGTGTCCGCATTGAAAATAATGTCTGGCTTACAAAAAACGGAAACAAAGATCTGATGAAGGATATTCCTATTACAACAGAAGAGATAGAAGCATTTATGAAGCATAAAGCGTAAAGCGCAAAGCTTAACGCAAAAAATATAGTTATAAATTCAATGACACTTCCAAACTTCCATTCTTCCATACTTCCATACTAATGAAACACGTCCCCAACATATTCACGCTCCTCAACCTGTTCTTCGGTTGCATTGCCATTGTTTGCATACTGCAAAATGGGATTACCATTATAAACACGAATGATGGAACACAGTATGCCGATATACCTGAAAAACTCTGGCTTGCCCCAATATTTATCGGCATCGCGGCACTGGTAGATTTCCTCGATGGTTTTTTGGCCAGGCTTCTGAAACAGAATTCTCCTCTTGGCAAGGAGCTGGATTCTCTGGCCGATGTAGTAAGCTTTGGTGTTGCTCCCGGGATGATTTTATATCAGTTTTTGAGAATGAGTTTTATGGGTCAGGAAAATGGTGCCGATGTTTCGATGATCTGGCTGATGCCGGCATTTATTCTGCCATGCGCGGCTGCATACCGCCTGGCTGTGTTCAACCTCGATAATACACAATCAAAAAGTTTTAAAGGCGTTCCTGTACCTGCTGTCGGGTTAATGGTTGCTTCGCTACCCATCATCTACTGGACAAGAAACAGCAGTCTGATTTTGACAATATTATTGAATAAATGGTATTTGTATTTTATCATACTATTTCTGTCTGCTCTGATGGTCAGCCGGGTTCCCATCTTATCAATGAAAATGAGTGGGAAACAGGATCCTCAGACATTGCCCCGCATCATATTACTCCTTTTATCACTGATTTCTGTTATTTTTTTACACTGGCTCGCAGTGCCCGTTATCTTCCTTTTTTACATTATCATATCTTTGGCATTCAAAAACAGGATTGCATGAATTTTTCGGTACAGATTAAGGTGATGCCACTCAGGGAATTATTGGATCCACAGGGAAAAGCGGTGATGGGTGGCTTGCAGAGTCTTGGTATTAACACCATACAGGATGTTCGAATAGGTAAAAACATCCAGCTCCAGATAGAAGCAGCAACTCCGGAGGAAGCAAAAAAAATTGCTGAGAATGCCAGTATAAAACTTTTGGCCAACCCGGTGATGGAATATTTCGAAATCTCGCTACTATAACTATAACACAAGTATGGAAGTCTGGAAGTATGGAAGTCTGAAAGTAGTTATTAAGTTGAGTTAAAATTCCACTTCCATACTTTCATACTTCCATACTTCCACACTATGTTATACCTCGTCCCTTCTCCAATAGGCAACCTGCAGGACATCACATTCCGGGCGCTCGAAGTATTGAAAAAGGCAGACCTGATACTGGCAGAAGATACCAGGAACTCGCTGAAACTGCTCAATCATTACCAGATTATCAAACCACTCACGCCTTACCACCAGCACAATGAGCATAAGGTATTGCGCCATCTGGTTGATCAGATGCTTCAGGGTAAAGTGATGGCACTATTGACGGACGCAGGCACACCGGGCGTATCAGATCCCGCATTTTTGCTGGTCCGGGAATGTATCGGAGTAAACCTAAGGGTGGAATGCCTGCCCGGAGCAACCGCTTTTGTACCCGCCCTGGTAAACAGCGGACTACCTATGAACCGTTTTTGTTTTGAAGGATTTCTTCCCATAAAAAAAGGCCGGCAAACATTATTTAAAAAGCTGGCAACCGAGGAAAGAACAATGGTATTTTATGAATCTCCTTTAAGACTTGTTAAAACACTGGAAGAACTTATTGTTTATTTCGGCGCATCGAGACAATGTTCTGTAAGCCGCGAACTGAGTAAATTATATGAAGAAAATTATCGCGGATCACTTGAAGAAGTGGCACTTCATTTTAAAGAAAAGACAGTGAAGGGCGAAATTGTAATCGTACTGGAAGGGAAAGGATAAGCCTTTTAACATTTTGTCATCCTTGTTTCCGATTTACCCGTTTAAATTTGCAAAAATCAAACAAATACTTTGAACCCGCCTGCTTTTATCGTCCTGCCCTTTCGATATGTCAGGGAAAGCATTAAGCTTTTAAAAATTTGCACATGAACTTTTTTAGAAAACGATGGTCTCTTCCTTTTTGTTTATTGATACTGGAGTTCTTCTCACAAAAAGGATCTGCCCAGCCGGGTTACTGGCAACAACGTGTGAAATATACTATGGATATCGACATGAATGTCGGAAATAACCGGTTGAATGGTAAACAGCAACTTGATTACACAAATCATTCACCGGATACACTTAGAAAAGTTTTTTACCACTTGTATTGGAATGCCTTTCAACCCAATAGTATGATGGACAACAGGAGTCGCGAAATGGGTAAAGTGCTCATTCGTGATGCGCCGGATTGGGATCCGCGGGTTACGGATCGCATCCAGCAACTAACTCCGGAACAGGCAGGTTATCAAAAAATCATCTCTTTAAAGATGAATGGCGTGGTGCAGTCCTTCGACGTGCAGGAAACAATACTGGAAGTAAATCTGACAAAGCCCATTCTTCCCAATACGACGGTTCATTTTGAAATGGAATTCGAAGCCCAGGTGCCTTTGCAAATTCGCCGAAGCGGTCGCGATAATCCCGACACCAAAGTTCGGTATTCGATGAGCCAGTGGTATCCCAAAATCTGTGAGTATGATTTTGAAGGCTGGCATGCCACGCCATATGTCGGACGCGAATTTTATGGAGTCTGGGGAGACTTTGATGTGAACATACATATCGATCGGTCATATATACTCGGTGGGACTGGCTATCTTCAAAATCCGCAGGAAATCGGATATGGTTATGAAACCCCGGGAATGAAAGTGATCAGGCCGGCCGGTGAAAAACTGAACTGGCATTTTTTTGCGCCGAATGTACATGATTTCGTTTGGGCTGCAGATCCGGAATTTAAACACGTCACAAAAAAAATCCGCAGCGACCTGACCCTGCACCTCCTCTATAAAACAACCAACGAGAAGGAAGAAAAATGGCTGAATATCCTGGCAACGGCAGAAAAAGCCCTGCCTTATATAGAACGGACTTACGGCCCATATCCTTACAAACAATATTCATTCATTCATGGCGGGGATGGCGGAATGGAATATCCGATGGCCACCTTATTAAAGGATGCAGGGGGCTGGATGCATGAATGGATGCACAGCTGGTACCAGGGAATGCTGGGCACCAATGAACTTAAGTACTCCTGGATGGATGAAGGATTCACACAGTATGCCGCTGCGCGGAACTGGGGATATCTGAACAGGGATACGTCGGCAGAACAAACCTTTAAGAAAGACTATAACAATTATTTTTATCTGGCAAAAAGTAACTTCCAGGAACCAATGACGACATATGCAGACTATTTCAGTACAAATTCGGGTTATGCTCTAACGAGTTATTACAAAGGGCTCGTTTTTATGGAACAACTCGGGTATATCGTCGGACAGGAAAACCTGGATAAGATCTTATTGGAATACTATCGCGAATGGCGTTTCAAACATCCGAATGCGGATGATTTTATCCGGGTTGCCGAAAAAGTCAGTAACATACAACTCGATTGGTATCAGGATTTCTGGGTTAAGAGCCTTAAGAAAATCGATTATGGAATTGACAGTTTATGGGAGGTAAATGGAAAAACCAGGATACGGCTTCGTATGCTCGGACAAGTCCCAATGCCAATCGATGTGCTGCTTCAATTCAGTGATGGATCCAGGGAACAGGCTTATATTCCCCAATATTCAATGTTTGGAACAAAGCCCGACGAAAATAAAATCATCCCGCGATTTGTTTACGCACCATGGAAATGGACTAATTCCACTTACGAATTCGACGTGAACCATAAGTTGACAGATTTGAGACTCATCGAAATAGATGCCTCCCACCGGATGGCCGATGTGAATCGGAATAATAATAAACTCGAACTGAAATGGTAAGTGAATAGATCCGGAAGGAATATATAGTCAGAATATTCATTCATGATCTTCTGAAATATTTATTGATAGCTTCCACCCGGTTGCCGACATGCAGTTTTTCATAAATGTGGTACACGTGTTTGCGAACGGTTTCAGAACTTATAAAAAGATTCGCTGCGATTTCTTTATATAAAAGTCCAAGTGCCAGTTGTTGAAGGATTTCATTTTCGCGATTCGATAAATCCGGCAGGGCCTTTCCTTTTTTTGCATGCAGCGGGTTCCATCCCAAACCACCATTGTCGTTCACCTGGAAAACGCTTACTACCTTTCGCGCAATCAATCCGCTCATGGGCGCACCGCCATCGTATACTTCGCGGATTGCACGCAGTAGTTCGGCTGGGGCTGTTCGCTTCAGCATGTATCCATTTGCACCCGCGCATAACGCATCAAAAATTTTCTCATCATCATCAAATACAGTACAAATCATGAATTTTAATTCTGGGTAATCCGGTCTTAGCTTACGGATGCAATCAATACCAGACTCACCATTTCCGAGATGAATATCCATCAGTACTACATCGGGTTTGATCAGGGGAATCAGTACGATCGCCTCCTGCAGATCGCTATAACTTCCGGTTAGTTCAAATCCTTCCGTATCAGTTATCAGTTTTTCCAGACGCCTTCCGCACTTCCTGATTATCATCGACAATCGTCACTTTTATCATATCTGAATCTTAAAAAGGTCAAATTTTTTTATCAGTCGGCAGTCCAACCGCCTGAATGAAAATAGCTACGTTTGAAAGCGCAGAAATGAGTAAATCACCCTTAAGTCCGGGGATAGATTAAAATAAAATAACGGTAAGTTGGCGTGCTAAACGCTTTGTATACTGAGCTCAGCTCAGGATCTTACCATGCGTTCGTAAGGAACCTGGAGAATATATTTTTCCTTGAAGGATTCTTCCGGAAACAGATCATAGATTTCATATAATCTGGGGCGGGTACCACTTTCTGAAATTTCCGCCGCCAGGTCGCCACCTTTAAGGCAGATCAGCCCGCTGGCATTTGGAAGGGTTTCCGCACGGTGCGTTTCTGTGTTTTGCGGTTTCAATAATGGTCTTGCCCAAAACCAGAGGTCTTTTAAAGGAGCAACAGCCCTGGAGATGGCGATATCAAATTTTCTACCCTTTATTTCTTCGGCCCGGATATGTTCTGTGCAAATATTTTTCAGTGAGAGTGCGTCTGCAACGGCATCCACCACTTTTAATTTTTTGGAAATACTGTCAACCAGCTGAAAGTTAGTTTCAGGGAAAAAAATGGCAAGTGGAATCCCCGGAAATCCGCCCCCGGTTCCGATATCAATAACATGGGAGCCTGGAGGGAATTGAAATACCGCAGCAATGCTGAGCGAATGAAGTACGTGTTTTTCATACAAACTGCCGATATCTTTTCGCGATATGACGTTGATTTGTGCATTCCATTCCTGATAAATACTTTCCAGCACCCTGAGTTGGCGAATCTGCTCTGATGTAAAATCTGAAAAGTAGCGGGTGACTATCTCCATTCCGCGCGCGGCTTCTTCCATAGTGAAGGTGCAAAGATGATATAATATCCGATCATCCAGATGTCCAGCAACCACCATATGGGAAAAAGATCTGACTCACCCAGTTTCGTCATGCAGCGAAAATATACAAGACCCTGAACGAGGAAACGGACCAGAAATACGATCAGTGTTACAGGCCATGGTCCGTAAATAAGACTGAGAATAAAAGCGGGATAAAATAAAATATGACTGATCGAATAAAGTGTCAGCAGCAATTTATGACGTGGTTTATAATATTTTCCGGTTGTATAGTGGCGGGTTTTCTGCCGGACCCATTCTCCGAAAGTCTTCTTCGATTCAGAGTGGGTAAATGATTCCTTGTCGATTACGATCCGTGTATTGGAGGCAGTCGCTACTTTATTGATAAATAAATCGTCATCGCCACCCGGCACATGATTAATGGAGGAAAATCCCTTGTTCCGGAGGAAAAGCTCTTTTTTATAGGAGAGGTTTCTGCCAACTCCCATATAAGGCTGACCGGCGAGAGCATATGACAAATATTGAATGGCTGAATGAAATGTTTCAAACCGAATCAGTTTATTCAGCATCCCAGGTCTTTTCTTATAAGGACTGTATCCCAGGACGATCTGCGTGCCATCCAGATATCCGTCCTGCATTTTTTCTACCCAGAATTCACTGGCGGGTAAACAGTCACTATCCGTAAGTACAAGTACTTCATGCCTTGCTTCACGAATGCCCATGCTGAGGGGGTATTTTTTACCTGGAATTCCCTTGGCTTCATATTCAAGATTGACAATATGAAGACCCTTAAACGTTTTTTTAAATTCTTCCAGAAGGTATCGTGTATCATCCTGGCTGTTATGATTCACTACAATAACTTCATGTGTGCTGGGATAAGTTTGTGATAACGCACCTGCCAGATTTTCGGCCAGATTAGCTGCTTCATCCCGCGCACAAATAATCACGCTGACCGGATGCTGCTGGGATTGATCCTTCCTGGGTTTGCGGTAAAAAGCCAGACGAATGAAAAACCAGGAATAATAAAAAAGTTGGATGAAGCAGATCAGACAGAAAAAAGTAAACCATATCTCATTCCAGGAAAGGTAGGGGGGCAATTTGTACATCGAAACACAAGTTAGTTCAGGATGGTAAAAATACGGTTTTTAAGCCTAACCCTTAAAGCATAACGCTTAACGCCTAATGCGTAACGCTGAATGCCTAAAGCATAACGCTGAATGCTTTCTGTTTCGTGCAGGCTATTGTTATTCTTATACTTATTTTATAAATCTCCATTCGACTATCATCAAAAGTTTTGGGCGTTAAGCGTTCAGCGTTAGGCGTTCAGCGTTAACTTGCCGCCCTTATGCCTTTATTGACTTTTGAAAAAATCAGTCAGGACCCGTCTTCATCAGCGAGGGCCGGATTGATACGCACGGACCATGGTGAAATTCAAACCCCGATTTTCATGCCGGTGGGCACAGTTGGCAGTGTAAAAGCAGTTACCGGAGACCAATTGACAAGAGATATAAATGCCCAAATCATTCTCGGGAATACCTATCATCTCTATCTGCGTCCTGGAACCGACGTTCTGGAAAAGGCAGGGGGCTTGCACCAATTTATGAACTGGAAGAAACCCATTCTGACGGACAGCGGTGGTTACCAGGTTTTCTCTCTCGCAGGTACCCGAAAGATTTCAGAAGAGGGAGTGATGTTCAAATCGCATATTGACGGATCGGCACATATGTTCAGCCCTGAAAAAGTAATGGACATCCAGCGAAGTATTGGGGGTGATATTATCATGGCTTTTGATGAATGCCCGGCTTTTGGTACCGGATATGAATATGCCGAGAAGTCGATGCATTTAACGCATCGCTGGCTGGACCGTTGTTTTGAAAGGTTCAATAATACACCAGACCCTTACGGCTATTCACAAAATTTATTTCCGATCGTACAAGGAGGAATATTTGAAGATCTTCGCCGGCAATCCTGTGCATATATTGCGGGCAGACAAGCGGTGGGAAATGCAATCGGAGGACTGAGTGTTGGCGAACCTGAGGAGGAATTGTATTCTATGACGGCTCTCTGCTGTGAAAATCTTCCTTCGGATAAACCCCGTTACCTGATGGGTGTTGGCACACCCTGGAATATGCTGGAATGCATCAGCCTGGGTGTCGATATGTTTGATTGTGTAATTCCTACCCGCAACGGGAGGAACGGAATGTTATTTACATCTAAAGGCGTTATCAACATTGACAATAAAAAATGGGAATACGACTTTTCTCCCATTGATGATGGCATCGAATGCTCCTTTAGTAATCAATACAGTAAAGCCTATTTGCGGCATTTAATGAAAAGTAAAGAGCTGACAGGACTTACGATCGCCAGCGTGCATAATCTTTCTTTCTACCTGCATCTCGTTCGCCAGGCGCGGGAACACATTATCGCCGGTGATTTTTCAAGTTGGAAATCAAAGCAGATTGAAATTTTAAAGGAAAGACTGTAGTAATTGTCAATTGTTAATTGTCAATTGTCAATGCTGATCTTCATCAACGACAACTATCTGATCATCCAATTAACAATTGACAATTAACAATTAACAATTGATCAGTTTCCTTTCCAGACATTATTGGTTTCATCAGTATCCGGCAGCATCTTGTCCGGATCAATGGTCACACTATCTATTTTTCGGGTCGACGGATAAAAGAATCTCCAATTACCACCCCTTTGCCAGATCTCCACCGGAAGGTTTACTCTGCCGGTTTTGCCACCTACTTCTACGATTTCTATGGTGGCAGGCATCGGAAGTTTTTCCCGGTTTTGTATATCTATTACAGATCCATTTGCGGGATTATTTTCCGGATATTCTACACCAACCACGGCCTGGTCAATTTTCCAGTTATTCATAAACCATCCTCTCCAGAACCAGCTGAGATCCTCCCCGCTGCTGTTTTCCATGGCATGAAAGAAATCCCAGGGAGTCGGATGCTTATAGGCCCAGCTGCGGATATAATAACGGAATGCGGAATCAAATCGGGCTTCACCCAATATATCATATCTCAGCAACTCCAGCCCCATCCCGGGCTTGTCGTAAGCATTTACACCAAGGTAACGGGCATTGGTGACTTCCGGGCTCGTTAAAATGGCTTCTGAATTGGGTTGGAAAAAACGAATCCCGCGCTCACGATAACGGGGCTTTGATAAAAATTCACCCTTATTGAAATCCTTATCGGTTACTGAATTGATAAAAGTGTTGAAACCCTCGTCCATCCAGGGAAATTTCCGTTCATTGCTTCCCACAATCATTGGGAACCAGGTATGACCGAATTCATGGCTGGTCACATCCCACAGTTCTTTTCCCTTAGAAATTAATAAACAAAACACGATGCCCGGATATTCCATGCCGCTAACCGCTCCGGCCACATTTACCGCATTCGGATATGGATAGGGAAACCATCTGGAAGAATAACTTTCAATGCAGCCTTTTGTAAATTCGGTGGCTCTTTTCCATCCCTGGGGATCGCCGGCAGATTCAACCGGGTAGACTGACATAGCCAGTGATTTTTTCCCGTCCGGAAGATTGATCCGGGCGGCATCCCAGATAAAACCGGCGGAAGAAGCAAACGCAACATCTCGTGCATGATGGCATTTGAAATGCCACACAAGTTTGTCCTTAGCAATACGGCCGGATTTCTTTTTTACTTCATCTTCAGTTCGTATCAAAACAGTTTTGTCGCTGTTGCGTGCAAGTTCCAGTCGTTTGATCTGTTCCGTTGTTAATACTTCCGCGGGATTTACCAGTTCTCCGGAAGCCACTACCAGTTGATCGCCCGGTGTGGTAATACTAAAATCAAAATCACCATATTCAAGATAAAATTCACCCGCCCCGATATAGGGATTGCTGTTCCATCCCAAAACATTATCATATACACACATACGCGGATACCATTGAGCAATGGTATAGATCCACCCGTTCGCTGTTTCGATACGACCCATCCGGTCAGTGCCCTTTTCGGGAATACTAAAACTGTAAACAATGTTTATTGATAATGAATCGCCATTTGACTTCAGGTCCTCCGGAAGAAAAATCTGCATGCGGGTATCATTGATTTGAAAGTGAATGTATTCTTCCCTGCCCCGGTATTTTACGGAAACAGATTGTATTTTATATCCACCTTCAAAACCGGGATTGGCATAACGACCACCCTCAACCGGAGTTGTAGCTTCTCCGCGCGAATCAGACTTGTAAATGTTCTGATCCAGTTGCAGCCATAAAAAAGACAGAGGTTCGGGGCTGTTATTTTTGTAATTGATCAGTACACTACCCGATATCTGGTGGTTTAAATCGTCCAGCGTAACCTGAATATTGTAACTGGCCTCGTTCTGCCAGTATTTTGGACCAGGTGTACCGGCAGCGGTTCTGACATCATCGCCGAATGCCGGATAAAAAATTGGGGAAAACGCTTCATGCTGATCATAATTTACAGCAGGTTGTGAAAACGATACAAAGGAAACATATAAACTACAGGCCAGTAACCACCATTTTTTCTCAACAAACATCTAAATTGATTTAAGCCTGCGAAGATATATGGTAAAGTACTTCTAAATCCGCTAAAATGTGACGGGTGGTTAAAGCCGGATAAGCTAATTTGCAGCCCTGAACACATGAAAAAACTCGATTGGTATATACTCAAGAAATTTCTGACCACATTCGTGTTCACCATGTTGTTAATCACGGTAATAGCCGTAGTGATAGACACCAGTGAAAAAGCGGATGATTTTGTTAAATCAGGGTTAAGCTCCTGGGAATTGGTTACCCATTATTTCATAGGGTTCATTCCCTTCATTATGTCCATGATTTTCCCGCTCATGGTATTTATTGCGGCGATCTATTTCAGTTCAAAGATGGCAGCACAATCTGAATTCGTAGCCATCCTCGCAGGAGGTATCCGGTATAACCGGATGCTCAGACCCTTTTTGGTCGGCGCCATCATACTGGCCGTATTTTTCTGGTTCGCCAGCCAGTTCTGGGTCCCCAAAGCCAATGAAATCCGAACCAATTTTCAGTCAACCTATATAGACCCGCACAGTTCTTATAACAGTGATCCATACCGCACAAATAATTTTTATTTAAGGGTAAATGCCGAAACCTACGTGGGATTGCGTTACTACGATACAGCAAGGAAAACAGCAGGTGCATTCTTCATGTCTAAAATAAAAAACAATAAAATTTACTATAACCTGCGTGCAGAAACCATGCATTGGGATACGACAAAAAAGAACTGGATGCTGATGAATGTGGTCGAACACACGAATGATGGTTTAAAAGAAACGGCCAAACAGATTCCAACGATGAATATCAACCTGAATGTAAAACCGGAAGAACTGCGCAGAGACGAATATCTGAAAGATAAATTCACTACACCGGAATTAAAACGGTTTATAAAAATGGAAGAAATCCGTGGCTCTGAAGGATTGAATACGTATAAGGAAGAGAGGTACCATCGCGATGCGACGCCTTTTTCCGTAATCATTTTAACTATGATTGCTGCCGTCATCGCCACGAGAAAAGTGCGGGGTGGAAGCGGGTTGTTGCTTGCCGTGGGATTAGTGATGGCTGCCATATTTGTGATCATGGATAAGTTTTCTGTCACATTCGCTACCAAGGGCAACTTTTCGCCCATGCTTGCCGCCTGGATGCCCAACATCATTTTTAGTTTTGTAGCTGCCTGGCTTTATTGGAAAGCCCCTAAATAAAGGAACCCTGAAGATCTGAATTATCGGATCCAATGATTTGTTCCTCCAGCAATCATGATTTAACTTTAGCCACTCAACCAGATCATCTTTTAAACGCACGTCATGCCCATCAAAGAAAGGTTTAAGGTCAAAGCAGACAGTCTCAGTGCAGAGATAAAAGATATCCTGAAAGAACATGGATCCAGGAAAATTGGGGAAGTAATGCTTTCCCAGATTTACAGCGGCATGCGGGGTATGACCGGACTGGTAACGGAGACTTCACTACTGGATCCGCAGGAGGGAATTCGGTTTCGCGGTTATTCCATTCCTGAACTCCAGGAGAAACTGCCTCATTCTCCGGGTTGTGGTGAACCATTACCGGAAGGTTTATTCCACCTGATGTTGCTGGGCGAATTGCCCACCGAAAAAGATGTGCAGGAACTTTCGGCAAACTGGCAGCGGCGTAGTCATGTACCCAATTATGTTTTTGATGCTATTGAAGCGATGCCTGTTTCATCCCATCCCATGACCCAGTTCGTAATTGCCATCATGGCACTTCAAACGGAGAGTGTGTTTGCAAAGAAATATGCCGAAGGCATGAATAAAAAAGATTACTGGGAATACACATTCGACGATTGCATGAACCTGATTGCGCGTTTGCCCAGAGTAGCAGCTTATATCTACCGGCGCAAGTATAAAAACGGAGACCATATTCAGCCAAACGGGTTACTTGACTGGTCGAGTAATTTTGCTCATATGCTGGGTTATAAGGACGAAACCTTTCATGAACTCATGCGGTTGTATATGACCATACATGCGGATCATGAAGGCGGTAATGTCAGTGCGCATACGACTCACCTCGTGGGATCAGCCCTGAGTGATCCTTATCTGAGTTTTGCTGCCGGAATGAATGGCCTGGCAGGACCCTTGCATGGACTCGCCAACCAGGAAGTAATCAAGTGGATACTGGAGCTTCGCGAAGAATTGAATACCGAACTGCCCACGAAGGAACAAATAGTTACCTACGTGAAAAAAACACTCAGTGAGGGTAAGGTTGTTCCCGGATACGGTCATGCGGTATTGCGTAAAACGGATCCGCGGTTTACTGCCCAGATGGAGTTTGGAAAAAAACATTTACCAAATGATGCATTGGTTAAAACGGTCTGGAATATTTATGAGGCGGTTCCACCCGTATTGCAATCGATGGGAAAAATAAAAAATCCCTGGCCGAATGTCGATGCCCATAGCGGCGCACTCCTTGTACATTTCGGATCTAAAGGAATATGAATTCTACACCGTTTTATTTGGCGTCAGCCGTTCATTGGGAGTACTGGCCAGTCTTTGCTGGGACCGTGCCCTGGGTTATTCACTTGAAAGACCGAAGTCCGTCACAACCGAGAATGTGAAGGGATGGCTCGCGGGGAAAGAAGAAATCTGGGGGGAATAATCAGACTTTATTAGTGTGGTGAATGTGGAAGGGTAGAAAATGTAGGCATTCAAAATTAAATGTGAAAATGACAGTTTGAAGATGTAGTTGTAATTAGATTGAAAGGAGCCACATATTATTTCAGAAAGTTCATATAGCAAACACCCACATTGTCATTTTCATTTTCAATTTTTAATTTCTACATTTTCTACCCTTCCACATTCACCACACTAAAGAATTACAGTGCCTGAACAATATCATTCAGAATATCATCTCTGTGTTCCAGCCCGCAGGAAATGCGTATAAGCCCGGGCGTTATATTTACAGTTAGTCTTTCCTGTTCGGATAATTTCGCGTGAGTGGTGCTTGCGGGGTGTGATGCGATGCTCCTTGTGTCGCCCAGGTTGGCAGTGCGCGACAGCATTTTTAAATGGTCAAGAAACTTTCTGCCGCCTTCCAGACCGCCCTTTAATTCAAAACAAAAAAGGCCGCCTCCGTTTTTCATTTGCTTCTTCGCGATGGCATACTGGGGATGGGATTTGAGGAAAGGATATTTCAGCCAGCTGATGGCCGGATGATTTTCCAATTGTTCTGCCAGGAACTGGGCGTTCGATGCATGACGCTCCATACGCACTTCCAGGGTTTCCAGACTCCGGCTGAGTACCCATGCATTGAAAGGAGATAACGACGGCCCGGTACTCCGGCAGAAAAGGTATATGTCATGTATCAGTTTCTTGCTGCCGAGTACGATTCCACCCAGTACGCGTCCCTGCCCGTCCAGCCACTTGGTGGCTGAATGAAGCACCAGGTCTGCACCAAATTGTGCGGGCAGCTGGCCAATGGGTGTTGCAAAACAATTGTCAACACAATAAATCAGTCCGTGTTTTTTTGCCAGCTCACCCACGCTTTGCAGGTCGATCAGATCCAGACCCGGATTGGTGGGCGTTTCGAGAAAAATCATTTTGGTATTTTTCTGAATGGCTGCTTCCCAGGCAGCCATATCACCGGCAGGCACATAAGTATATTCTATCCCGTACTTCGGTAGGATTTTGGTGATCACCGTATGTGTACTTCCAAAGATGGCATTGCAGGAAATCAAATGATCACCGGTCTTCAGAAAGCTGAGAAAGGATGCAAATACGGCACTCATACCGGAAGCTGTGGCAAATCCTGACTCCATTCCTTCAAGAACGCACATCCTGTCTGTAAACTCCTGTACAGTGGGATTTGAGAACCGGCTGTAAATATTATCATCCGTTTCATCTGCAAATGCCGCCCGCATTTCTTCAGCATTGTCAAAACTGAAACTACTCGTAAGGAAAATCGGCGAGGAATGTTCCATTTCGTTCGTCTGTTCCACGCGCGTGCGGATCATCCTGGACACAGGGTGTAAGGACATATATAATCTGTTTAGGATATGATTTTTGTTTCCCATTCAATTTTGCAACCGGCACCCATCAGTGTGGCGGCCACCGAGCAATATTTTTCAATGGAAAGTGCACAGGCTCTTTGCGCTTTCTCCGGCTCGATCGGCCCCTTCAATTCAAACATAATTTTAATGTATTTCCATTTAGTGGCTTCTTTTCCTGCTTCTCTTTCGCCGTCGATCGATATGCGAAATCCATTCACCGTTTGTTTCTGCTTTTTTAAAATTGAAACGATATCGATTCCACTGCAGCTTCCAAGGCCCATTAATAGCATTTGCATGGGTCGGATGCCAAAATCAAGACCTCCGCTTTCCGGACTGGAATCCATTCTAACGGTATGGCCGCTGGCATCTTTTCCTTCAAATCCGTAATCGTTGCTAACCCGGACTACTTCAACATGGATCATAAAAAGATTTTTGCAAAGGTAATTCATGCATGTCCTTATTTTGCATCCATAAATTTTGAACAGGCAGCATGGAGGAATTTCACGGGTATCAGCCATTTCCGCTCGAAAACGGCCAGGTTTTACCGGATATCCGGATAGGGTATCATACCTATGGCCATTTGAACGCAACGGGTGACAATGTTGTCTGGGTTTGTCATGCACTCACCGCAAATTCAGATGTCATTCGCTGGTGGCCGGGCATGGTAGGGGAGCACCGATACGTAGATCCGGAAAAGCATTTTATCGTATGTGCCAATATCATCGGATCCTGTTATGGCAGTTCCGGACCGCTGACTGAAGATCCGACTACCGGCAAAAGATACTTTAGCAGCTTTCCGGCGATCACGATCCGGGATATGGTAAAAGCGCATATTCTTTTACGTAAGTACCTGGGGATTAAAAAAATTCATCTGCTCATGGGTGGAAGCATGGGTGGTTACCAGGCACTGGAATGGGCCCTGATGGAACCCGGCATTATCCAGGATCTTTTTCTGATTGCTACTTCAGCGGCAGAAAGCCCCTGGGGAATTGCCGTTCATGCTACCCAGCGTCTATCAATAGAAGCTGATTCAACCTGGATGGATCTCCATGCAGATGCGGGAGCAAAGGGACTACGCGCAGCCAGGGGCATCGGCATCCTCACCTACCGCAATTATGCCATCATGAAAGAAAAGCAGTCAGATCCGGAAATAAATAAGCTCGACAATTACAGGGCTTCTTCTTATATCTCTTACCAGGGAAATAAACTCTCCCGCCGTTTTAATGCTTATAGTTACTGGCTCCTGACCAAAGCGATGGACAGCCATAATATTGCGCGGAACCGCGGAGGGGATTTGAAAAAAGCGCTGGCCTCCATACCACAGCGCACTTTAATTGTAGGCATCACCAGCGACATTCTCTGTCCGCTTGCAGAACAGGAATTCCTGGCAGACAACATGCCGAACAGTACGCTGATCAGTATCGATTCTCTCTATGGCCACGATGGATTTATGGTTGAAACGGAAAGGATAGGGCACTGTTTGAAAGAGTGGATGAGCTTATAATTGTTAATTGTCAATTGTTAATTGTCAGACGGACGTTGTAACAATTAACAATTAAACTGACAATTGACAATTAATTCAGGCTTAGTCTTCCCTGATAATATTCCAGGATTTTCGTTCTGAAAATATAATTATAACGGGCAGCGCTGAGGTTTGTATTGGCGCGGTCATAATTATTTTTTGCGATCACATAATCCACTGATGTGATCACACCGGCATTAAAGCGGATCTCTGCCGTACGGAATGATTCTCCATAAGCATGTACCTGGTCCAGGTAACCTTTATATTGCCCATATGCGGAACGGAGATTCTGCCAGGCCTGTTCTACCAGTTGTTGTAACTGGTTGCGTGATGCATTCGAAAGTACTTTTGCATTTTCATAATTCAGTTTGGCGGTCTTCACATTGTTTCTTACAGATAAATAATTTAAAATCGGAATATTTAACTGCAGACCGAATGCCTGAAACCGGTTATTCTTCACCTGGTCGCCAAAAGATGTTTTTTGTGTCGAAAAACCGGTTCCCAAAACATCATAATTGCTTCCGCCGACAGTTACATACTGACCGGTTGAGAACGGCGCACCCGTACCGGGAATATCTGTGGTTGCAATACTGGTGAAGTTTGAACTAAGACTGCCATATATCGAAAGACTGGGATAGTACCTTCCTCTCGCAGCAGCAATGCTTTTCTGGTATGATTGCACCCGGAGATCGGTCGCTTTGATATTGGGAATGATCTGCAACGCTGTTTGAAAAATACTGTCTGATGATGAATGCAGGTCGCTGATATCAGCATTCATCGTCACCATCTCGTACGTGGCGTCTTTCTGGTAAGGAACATTCAATACGCTGAACAGATTAATTTTTGAAACTTCGAGTGCATTGACAGCATTCACCACATTTACCAAATCGCTGGCATATTGCCCTTTCAGGTCATATAAAGTGGCTGGTGGAATGGCTCCTTCCTGATTCTGAATTTCAAGACGGGCTACCTGTGCGGAATCTACTGAAGCCTGGCTTCGTGCGATGCCCAGCGCTTCCTGGTTGCTCAGCACCGTAAGGTAATTTAGTATTACACTGAGCGTAATATTGTCTTTTTGCTGCTGCAGATCCATTTTACTGGCATCATAATATAATGCATTTTGTTTGATCGCATTTTGATAGGAAAACCCGTTGAACAAAAGGAGGTTGGCGTTCAGCGCGTAGTTACCAGCGCTGTTTTGTACATCCACATAAGAGTTATTCAGGTTGCTGATGCTTCTGCCATAGTTGAACTGCTGCTGTATTGTACCGTTGATCTGAGGAAGCAGATTATTCTTTGATTGTTTGTATAAAACACCGTTTTGATCCAATTGGATCTGGCTTTGCTGAATCTGCAAATTATTGGTGATGGCAAGATCCACGCATTGTTTGATGGTCAGGTACTTTGTACTATCCTGACCGTATCCGTTATATTGAAAAATAAAGGAGAGAAAAATAATCCAACTAAAGAACCGCTTCATCATTTCAACTTTTAATTTGTTTCCGTCTTTTCGATCCGGCCATCGAGCAGATGAATAATCCGTTTTCCGTAGGCGGCATTTTTTTCTGAATGGGTCACCTGGATGATGGTTACGCCGTCTTGTTTATTCAGGGTCGTGAACAGTTCCATGATTTCTTCTCCCTGTTTTGAATTCAGATTTCCCGTGGGTTCATCCGCCAGAATCAGTTTAGGTTTGGCAACGAGGGCACGGGCAATACCAACCAGTTGTTGTTGACCGCCGGAAAGCTGGGTTGGGAATAAATCTTTTTTGCCGACCATCTGGAAACGGTCGAGGATATCGGCCACAATCGCTTTGCGTTCTGATCCTTTAACGTCCTGATATATCAGGGGCGTTTCAATATTTTCATATACCGTGAGTTCGTCGATCAGATGATATGCCTGGAAGACGAAACCGATATGTGATTTATATAAATTGGACCTTTGTTTTTCCTTCAGTTTAAAAACTTCCGTGTCGAGAAACTGATAGTCTCCTTCAGAAGCCGTATCGAGCATGCCAATAATATTGAGCAGACTGGATTTGCCGGATCCCGAAGGCCCCATAACGGAAACAAATTCACCTTCTCCGATCTGGAGATTTATGTCTTTCAGAATGAAATTGCGGATATTACCCTGATTCACCCACTTGGATATATGTGCTAGTTTAATCATGATCTCTTTAATAAATCTATTTAGTTGACAGTTGACAATATAGATGCCACAGCAGTCACCCCAAATATCCATCAGGATATCGGAATGATCACCAATGACCGATTACCGTTATCGAAAGTTTTAGGCTTTAGGCTTTGGGCTTTAGGCTTATACCAAAATATTTTCCGTAACAGTCTGCCCGTCCAGCATGCGGATGATCCGGTGACTGTAACGTGCATCATGTTCAGAGTGCGTTACCATGATAATGGTCGTACCCTGCTCGTTGAGGTCTGTCAATAATTCCATCACTTCATTACCATTGGAAGAATCCAGGTTTCCCGTAGGTTCATCTGCGAGGATCAGTTTCGGTTTATTGACAACGGCACGCGCTACGGCAACCCTTTGCTGCTGACCGCCTGATAATTGTTGCGGGTAGTGGTTGCGGCGATGCATGATCTGCATCTTGTCCAGCATTTCTTCCACACGTTTTTTTCTTTCATCGCCTTTCACACCCAGGTAGATCAGGGGCAGTTCCACATTTTCGAAAACCGTGAGTTCATCGATCAGGTTAAAACTCTGGAACACGAAGCCAATATTCCTTTTTCTAAGGTCGGCTCTTTTGCGTTCATTGAATCCGGCTACTTCAATGCCATTGAACAGGAAGCTGCCGCTATCCGGATCGTCGAGCAGGCCGAGAATATTTAAGAGGGTTGACTTGCCGCAGCCTGAAGGTCCCATGACGGCTACAAATTCTCCTTCTTTTACTGCGAAAGAGAGTTTGTTCAGTGCGATGGTTTCTACTTCTTCTGTTCTGTAGACCTTTTCCAGATCGTGAATCTTTATCATTGCTTTTATTTTATACTGTGAATGAGGGTTATTTTTTTAAAATGAGTTCCTGCATGGTTCCATAATTTTCATAACTGCTGGTTACGACTTTATCACCCGGGTTCAATCCCTGTAGTACTTCATAGTATTCCGGATTCTGGTTACCCAACTGGATATCTACACGATAAGCCATTTTACCATCTTCGCTGACTTTGAAAATCCAGTTCCCGCCGGTCTGCTGGTAAAATCCGCCTCGTGGAACAAGGATCGCTTGTTTTTCTTCGCTCAGCGCGAGCAGGATCTGCAGGGTCTGACCCCGACGGATTCCTTTCGGGACTGGCCCTACAAAAGTCATATCCACCTGAAAATGTCCGGCCGTAACCTGTGTAAATACCTTAAAGATCTTCAGATCATAGTTGCTGTCGGCAAAAGTGAATTTCCCCCTGAGGCCGGAATAAATACGGGATATATAATGTTCGTCCACATCAACCCTCACTTTGAAACCGGTGAGTACATCAATCTGTCCCAGACGCGTACCGGCAGTCTTGGATTGTCCCACTTCCGCATCGAGGGAAGTCAGCTGCCCATCAACAGGGGACCTCACAATCAGGTCTCCCACCTTTTTGCTGAGAATGGCCAGCGTTTTCTCGGCTCCCTGATAAGATTGTTTATCCTGTTGAGCCTGCTGGTTTACCGAAATGGAATCCTGTTTGAGAATCTCCTGGGTAAGCTGTTTCTTCTGCAGGTAATAATTATAATTATTTTCTGACTGTTTAAATTCCTGATAACCAATGGCTTTCTGGGCATAAAGCTTTTTGTCCAGTGTATATATCCTTTCTGCTTCCCTGTAAAAACTTTCGACATCTGCCAGGCTGGTCAGTTTGTTTACGGTATTCTGCTGGGCGGTGACGCTGGAAAGGCGCATATTCGACAGCAGGGTATATACGGAAGTCTGTTGGTTGGCAAGGGTGAGTTCAAGGTCCGTATTGGATAACCGGAGAATGGGTTCGCCTTTTTTCATGATGGTTCCGTCTTCCACATATTTCTCCTCCACCCGTCCGCCTTCTGTGGCATCCAGGTAAATACTACTGATCGGAAGCACGGCCCCGTTAACAGGAATGGTCTCCTGGAAGGGCCCCTTGGTCACGGTGGCAATGGTGATCCGGTCCAGGTCCACATTCAGCCGGCTCTTGCCGGAAGTAAAATAATAACTCCCAAAAGCAAGCAATACCAGGGCGGTAATTCCCCCGATGGTGAGCAATCTTTTAGTGGACCACTTTTTCTTCTTTATTACCCTGTCTACCATAACAAAAAATGTTTTTTATAAAAGCACCCGGTATAAAGATACCCGGTGATATAATCATAGCTGAAACTTAGAAAATACGGATAGGGTAAATGCAACCACGTGCCAGAACCTAATGATTGTGATTTACAACTATTTATAAAAGGCACCTGATGGGCTACGGTCGTTTCCGATACAGGAACTGTACGCTTTCGATACAGGCATTTTAAACTCCATTTCCCTTAAAAAATTAATTGTCATCATCTTATACTTAGAGTAAACTTGTGGCACTGTTTTGTTGCACCTTCGTAAGAATATATTTATTAGCATGGTTTTAAAAAATGCCCGAATCCTGGTTATAGATGACGATGTAGACATTCTCACAGCCGTCCGTCTGCTGTTGAAAACGGAAGCAGCAGAAGTTTTGACGGAGAAAAACCCGGAAAATATCCGTTCTATATTATATAAAAATCATTTTGACCTGATCCTGCTGGATATGAATTTTAACAGCGCCATCAATACCGGCAATGAAGGCCTGTATTGGTTGCGCAAGATAAGGGAATGGGATGCAGCAGCATCGGTCATTATGATCACGGCCTATGGCGATATTGATCTGGCTGTACGCTCCCTTAAAGAAGGCGCAGCAGATTTTGTAGTGAAACCCTGGCATAATGAAAAACTGACGACCACCATCCGTGAATCATTACAGAAAAAGGATGGAAGCGCCGCTGTGAAATCGCCCGAAGCGCCTGCAGGTCAGGGGCAAACACCTTTTATTGGTCATTCTTCCCCGATGAAGGAAATCCTGGTCAAAGTTGAAAAAATCGCACCGACTGATGCGAACATCCTGATCCTGGGCGAAAACGGAACCGGTAAAGACCTGATGGCCCGGATGATTCATGAAAAGTCCGGCAGGGCATCCAAGCAATTCGTCAAAGTGGACGTCGGTGCGCTAACGGAAACCTTGTTTGAAAGCGAACTATTCGGTCATAAGAAAGGAGCGTTTACGGATGCCCGTGACGATCGGACCGGCCGTTTCGAAATGGCTTCCGGTGGCACTTTGTTCCTGGATGAAATCGGGAATATTACTTTGCAGCAACAGGCCAAACTCTTGTCGGTTATACAAAACCGCCAGGTATCCCGGCTGGGATCCAACCTGCTGGTTCCGGTGGATATCCGGCTGATCTGCGCCACCAACCTGCCGATTTCAGAACTCGCCAATGAAACAAGATTCAGAAAAGATCTTATTTACCGTATCAACACGGTGGAGATCATGATGCCACCCCTCAGAAAGCGGCCAGATGATATTCCGCCGCTGGCCAGGGAATTTGCGCATATGTATGCCGGTAAGTATCTGAAACGGTCACTCGAACTGGATGACAAAGCCATCGAGAAATTACGCAGCTACCATTTTCCGGGCAACGTGCGGGAATTACAATATAGTATCGAAAGAGCCGTGATCATGAGCGAGGGAGATGAGATCCGGGCAGATGATATCATTTTTTCTCCGCTGGAATCCGTTAAAGAAAAAACCGATGCCGACGACAAGGATTTCACCCTGAGTACGATCGAGAAAAACACCATATTGAAAGTGATTGAGAAGCATCAGGGCAATATATCACGCGCCGCACGTGAGCTGGGACTTACCCGCACGGCACTTTACCGCCGTCTCAGCAAATATGATATTTAAAAGCCTAAGGCCCAAAGCCCAAAGCCTAAAACTGTCATCTGTAAACTGTCATCTGTCAACTATGTATTTACCATGTTTAAACGTTTCGAACTTCGCATAATCATCCGCGTTATATTCATGTTTGCGGTACTCTGCCTGGCAGCAGTGACCGTGATCCAGGCGCAGTTTATTTATCTGATCATACTCATACCGGTGGTAGCCTGGCAGTTGTCGGATTTTTACCGGTTCTTTCATAAAACACAGAGTGAACTCGAGCAATTCGTGGAATCCATTCATTACCGCGACTTCTCCCGTCATTTTGATGTGCGGCATGCCCCGGATGAATTGAAAAATATGCGCAAGGGGTTTAATGATATCAACAGTACGTTTAAAGTGATCAGCCGGGAAAAAGAAACCCAATACCTCTATCTCCAGAAAATTCTGGAACTGGTCGAAACCGGAATTCTTTCATATGAAGTCGAAAGCGGTGAAGTGGTCTGGATGAATGATTCATTGAAAAGAATCCTCGGAATGCCTTACCTGAAATCTCTGCAGTCACTGGAAAAAAGGGATGTCTATCTTTTCCGTGAAATCCAGCAACTGCAGCCCGGAGCCGGAAAAATTATTTCTATTTCGCGGGACAATGGTATTGTGAAAGTGCTGGCTTCTGCCACGGCATTCCAAACGGATAATAAAACCTATAAGCTGGCTGCTTTCCAGAATGTAAATGAAGCATTGGATGAAGCGGAAGCAAAAGCATGGCAGAAATTGCTGAGTGTAATGACGCATGAAATCATGAATTCGGTGGCCCCGATTTCTTCACTGGCCGATACGATGCTGGATCGTTTACAAAAGGCCACGGAATTCATGCGGGAACAACCTGCCGCCGTGGAAGATCTTGAGTTAGGTATTGAGACCATCCGGCGCCGGAGTGAGGGCCTGTTGAAATTCACCGAGACCTACCGGAATCTGAATAAGATCGTGGCACCGACACTTTCAAAAGTGTATATCAGGAACCTGTTTGAAAACCTGCATCAGCTGATGCAGCCCACCCTTCAGCAGAAAAATGTGGAACTGGACATCATTTTGCAGAACCCTGACCTTTCTTATGAATTGGATGCGACACTCATCGAGCAGGTGCTGATAAATTTATTGGTAAACGCCATTGAGGCGGTGAAAGATAAACCGAATCCGAAAATTCAGCTCGCCGCTTTTTCAGCTGCAGGCAGCAGTAAGATCAATATCAAAGTAGCTGACAACGGCTGTGGCATTCCGGCATCTCTGATGGACAGGATTTTCATACCCTTCTTCACGACACGTAAAAACGGAAGTGGAATCGGCCTCAGCCTCTGCCAGCAGATCCTGCTTCTGCACAAAGGCAGCATCCAGGTGCAGTCGGTCGTAAATGAAGGTTCAGCGTTTACTTTACATTTATAAGCGTAAGGCGTAAAGCGCAAAGCTTAAAGCCACCGTCAACCGTCAACCGCCAACCGTCAACGAGTAAAATGAAGCAGTTAAAAATAGGAATCACCGACTGCGGCAAATACGAAAATTATCGCCGCTGGATAGCCATGGAACCGGGCGTTGAAGTCGTAAAACTTAGTTATCACGACCAAAATGCCGCTGACGTGGATTCCTGCGACGGAATATTGTTCAGCGGGGGAGAAGATGTTCATCCGGAATTATATGGAAAACCGGAATTTGTTGAGGAATACGGATTAAAAGAAATCATTCCGGCCCGTGATCAGTTTGAATATGAAGTGATTAAAAAAGCTTTGGAAAGAAAAAAGCCGGTTCTGGGTATCTGCCGCGGGCTGCAACTCATCAATGTTTACCTGGGTGGAACCCTGTTACCCGATATACCCACATTATCCGGATCAACCGCACATGGGAAAATTTCCGGACAGGATCAGATTCATGATATCCGGGTAGAAAATTTGTCCATGCTGCATGATATTTCCGGCCTGGAAAAAGGACAGGTAAATTCGGCCCACCATCAGGGTGTGGACAAACCAGCCGGCAACCTTAAAGATTTCTGCCTTTAGCGATCCTTCCTTCGTTGAAGCCATGGAGTGGAAAGATCCTTCGGATAAATCCTGGTTACTGATGGTTCAATGGCATCCGGAGCGGATGCAGGATCTTTCCTCTCCCTTTTCCCTGAATGTAAAAAAGGCGTTTCTGAAAGCAGTCAAAACAGCCTGAAATGCTCAAATATTTTAAGCCGGGAGATCAAAAAGAGTATGGGAAATCCCTTAATCCCGGCAACGGTCGCGGTTGGTACTTCGTTTAATCATATCAGTGGGGAGGCTGGCAAACAAATTGCTGGTAAAAAATATACAGAAAAATGTATATAAAAAGTTAATCCTGTCGATTATTATTCAGTTGAGTATCCTATTTTTGTTCCATATCCTGTTAAATACCGCGTTTCTCAAAATCCCATCCATTTAAAGGCCTCGTTCGTACACTCCGGAAACAGTCCCATATCTGTTGCATGCCTGTTATAAAAATTATTCCAGAACAGAGTTCTGTGCTTTACAGACGAACAGATTAATTATTGATTATGAAAAAATTTTACGCTCAAATTTTTATTGCGGCTTTTCTCCTGACTGGTCTCTGCTCGCAGGCGCAGATTTATACATTCGATTACCACCAATCCCAGTGGATTTTACATTTGACGATCCGCGTTTCTGGGTCAGGATGGCGTTACGGCCACCCAATCCCTGTAACGGGTGTGTAATCAATATTGGTTCAACAACGACTTTACCTAGTACTGATTTCAATTGTTCCATCCACCGCCGGAACCTACTGCAACAAGTGTTTTTAATCACGTGACGACACCGACAGGGCAGAGGATCTGAATGTAGGTCAGGATGCTGCACGGGGCCACCTGACCGTCGGAATGAGATTTCAGGCTTCGGTACCCGGTCAGATAACAGGAATAAGTTTTTGGCAGGATGCTATAATGGATGGGCTTCATACGGTGGCTTTATACGACAATGGAGGCGGCGCTCCACTTGCGACAAGCCTCAGCTTCTGACTTAACCGGATTTGCATTCCGTTGGAGAACAATTAACTTTTACAACGCCAGTTACGATTACTGCTGGAACAACCTATGTGGCAGCCGTTTATATGGACAATGACTTATTATGATTGGACAACAATAGACCCTGGCACTTTCAATGCACCGATTGTTAATGGGGTATTGACTGGGTTGATGACTAATCCGCCCGGTGAATGCAAATGGAGTATATGATTATGGCGCAGCGCTTACATTCCCCACTTCATCTTTTACACTCGGAACAAACTATTGGGTGGATCCGGTTTTTGCCGCAACACCTATAACGGCAAAATGACGTTGTTTTTAATGGCAGTACGATAAAGGTGTTACAACAATACGGATTTGAATATTAATACTAAGTCGTTCATTTGAATGGGAGCTACTCTTCAAATGGGAATTGACGCGACCTAGTACTCAAAATTTATTCATCAATGATCAGGTGTTCCTTGATGGGACTTCTACTATACAATTGGCAAATGCCACCACTATCATAGACGCAAATAACGCTTCATCACCAGCTAACCCGCTGATTGGTACAACTCCACTTCCCGGGGCTCTGCCTACTGTAGTTGCAGGTATCATATACTACCCGGCCAGAAGGTATTGATGTTACATTAAATGTTGTCAGCAAATGTAAGATTTGATGGTGATTTATTCCATTACTCCATATCCGATTAACTGCATTGTTGGTTCTACTTGTGCGAATGGCGCTTGTATTTGGTCCAGCGAAAACACAATTTGATGTGGCAAATAATTTTTTTGGATTTGCCATATCGGCACCTTACTTCCGGTTGTACTTGGCCCAGTTCATAGCGACCAAAACCGATCAATGGTTCTGTTAAGCTAAGCTGGACTACTTCACAGGAAGTAAATGCTGGCTATTATGATGTTGAAAGAAGCGGTGACCAGACCGGCTGGACAAAAATTGGTTCTGTAAAAGCCAAGGGCAATTCAAGTATAGCAACAGATTACTCACTATTTGACAATTTGCCACTGGACGGAACTGGTTATTATCGTCTCAAAATGGTTGATCTCGACGGCAAATTTGTTTATAGCAAAACAGTTTCAGTTTCTGCCGATAAGAATAATGTTCCGTTGGTGATCTACAATAATCCGTTTACAGATCTGATCCGAATCAAAGTAAATGTGAGCAGAGCCCAGAATCTGACTATGACGGTTTCTGATATGCTTGGTAAAACATATATCCGGCAGTCAATACAGGCACAGGCAGGAGATAATTTGGTGAACCTGCAGCCTGCTGTGATCGGAGGAAGCGGAATGTATATCCTGCGAATCACCGGAGACAGCTATAATCAAACAGCGAAGATCGAAAAGCAATAAGATAATCTGATAATCACTTCATGCATGCCACTGTCCAGGAGGAAACTCTGACAGTGGCATCGCTTTTATAAAGCTATTACTGAATGAAAATTTCTCCGCACGCACTTATTTTTGATTTGAATGGTACGATGATCAATGATATGGAATTTCATATCCGGGCATGGACACATATTCTGAATGAAGACCTAAAGGCCGGCATGACACATGACCAGGTGAAAAGCCAGATGTATGGAAAGAACTCAGAATTATTTATCCGTGTTTTTGGCGAAGGGAAAATGACAAATGATGAAATGGAATATTGGTCGATGGAAAAGGAAAAGAGATACCAGCAGGATTATCGTCCACATCTTCGGTTGATCAACGGGCTGGACGAATTTCTGAAAAGGGCTTATGAGGCAAAAATTCCTATGGGTATCGGATCTGCAGCCATTCCCTTTAATATTGATTTCGTATTGGATCAGTTGGGAATTAGAAAATATTTCAGCGCCATTGTAAGCGCTGACGATGTAGAGATCAGCAAACCGAATCCGGAAACTTTTTTGAAAGCTGCCCGGTTGCTGAATACATCTCCCGCTGACTGCCTGGTATTCGAAGATGCACCAAAAGGGGTGGAAGCAGCCCGGAATGCCGGTATTCCTTGTGTCGTACTGACGACCTTACATTCACGCAATGAATTTCCTCTGACCGATCATGTTCGTTGCTTTTATAAAAGACTATACCGACCCTTATATTTTGAGCTTAACGCTTAACGCCTAACGCCTAACGCGTAACGTGTAACGCTAAGGCTTCATGCCTCATACCTCCTGCTGAATACCCTAAGCGATCGAGTACAAATACCCGCCCCGAAGGTTCTTTTCCGGAAAAATACTCCCAAATCAGGAAGGATAAGTACGCATGCTAATTTACAAATCCCTCATTTTCAAATACAATTAACATTGGTATAGGGATTGAATTATCAGATCAAACTTTGTAACATGATACAGGACATGTCAATTTCGGTTCTTCGGGAAAAAATTAAGGAGTTGGAAAATGCTTTATTTATGTCTGAGTCTAACGCATTGGTGAGTTTACCAACGCATATTGTTCGCGTTTCGGAAGTGGATGAAGAAGGGAATATCTGGTTTATTATTCCAAAACCCACACAGGTAATCGAATCATTTTCTAAAGAGATGCCGGCCAAACTGGATTTCTTTAAAAAAGGTTCTTCATTCTTCCTGAAAATATCTGGTATCGCTTCCATTGTTTGGACAACCAGTCAAATGAAGGACGCAAATCTTTCAAACGAATTTGTCGGTTCTTTAAAGAATGGAAATGTTGCCGTAAAGGTGAAAGTTGAATTATCGGAACATATTGAGAAAGCACCTAAACAGACTTCGAATCCACTAGTGAATGTCGGAACGCAGGTGTACAACTGGTTATTGAATCCCCTTTTTAACGCTTAAACGAGCACCCCCTACCCCTGAATACAGGTCAGTCGATATTTCTTATCGCTGGCCTTTTTTTTATTATGGATTAAGCCTGCGAAGCTTCTGAGAAAGCGGATCGTTTTCGATAAATTCTGATTTTTTCTTATTGGGCGCCTCTGTATCCAGGATAAAAATCTGTTTGATGATTTCAGGATAATATTGTCTGGAAACTGGTATTTCTGTTTCAAGGTCAATAAGAAAAAGACTTTCTCTTTCAATTTTACCGATATAATTAACTGATACAACCCAGTGGCGGTGAACCCTTAGAAATTGTTTTTCCGGTAGCCGGCTCAGGGCAGCCTGCAGAGTAGAACGTACAACATAATTTTTTTCAGTCAACCAGAATTTAATATAATTTTTATTTGCCTCTATCAACACAATTTCGTCAATATTTACTTTTTCCAGGGCGCCTTTGTTCCTGAAAAAGATATGAGGCCTAAGCATGGCTGTTAGTATTTGAGGGTTTTTAAATTTTGGGTTCTTCAAATATAAAAAACAACTGTCAACCGCCTATTAAACTTGTACCATCCTTGTGTCTGCCTGTGTGATTGTTGTGCTTTTCATTGGGGAACCACGCTGTTTGACACAAGCCCGTACAAGGATGGTACAAGTTTGATACAAGGATGGAACCACGGAACTGGACAACAAACGCTGTTTTTATGATAGGATGTAAATACCACTCGTCCCTGAAATGGTAAAAGACCGACCTCAAGTTTTCAAAAGCCCGTTCCATTTTCCAAAAAAAGGAGTTTTCAATAACTACGTTTGTATCGTTCATTATTGAAGCGGAAGCATTACTCAAGCAGACCGGGAGGAGTAACCCGGAAAACTTTCTTCCCCAGCAATGCTGAATAAGTAACAATATTTTTTAACATTTAAAATCTAATTTCTTATGGCTAATGTCAATGAGAATTTGCTCGTAAGAGGAGCAAGAGGAAATGTCGGTAAACAATTTGTTTACCGAAAACACGGAGATAACACCACGATTGCACGCATGCCTTCGATAAACAAAGACGCCATACCTTCTGAGAAACAGACGGAAAATCGTGAATTGTTTGCGGATGCAGCCAGCTACGCTCAAGGAGCTATGTCTTCGGCAGATTTGAAAAAGGAGTATGAAAAGAAAGCAACTCCCGGAAAGACTGCCTTCAACATAGCCTTCAGAGATTATCTGAAAGCACCTGTGGTAAAAAAAATCAACGTGTCAAATTACAAAGGCCAGGTTGGATCGGTTATCGTTGTAAAAGCAAAAGACGATTTCCGTGTGGCTCAGGTAAAAGTCAGTATTCATTCTTCAACAGGCATCCTGGTCGAAGAAGGAATTGCGATACTGGATCCGATTAAACGAAGTCTTTGGAATTACACGGCGACGCAGAATAATGCTACCCCAACGGGTTCCATTGTCAGCGCGACTGCGACAGATCTTCCAGGTAATTCCGGTTCGCTGGAAATTACCGTGTAAGATTGTTGAAAGGTATCGATGATTGAAGGTCGTTTACTGATATATGGCCATATATCGGAAACGACCTTTTTAATTTATACAAAAGATGAACCTTCGTGCTTTACGGGAAAATTAACCGAATTCGCAATGTAACAAAAGTGATGCGCTTTATCGTGAATGGCTCTTGTTTTTTCGATCATCCATTCTTCTTTCACTTTCACACGTGGATACAGAATCACTTCTGAAAATCTTCCATTGCCATCATCTGACTCGATCATTTTTCCGACCGCAGCATCCGAATATTCTAAAACAATTATAGAAGCATCAGAACATAAATGCAGAAACCATAACATATGGCAGGACGAAAGTGAAGCCACAAACATTTCTTCCGGATTGTATTTTATTTTATCGCCCCGGAACGAAGGATCTGAGCTTGCTTCGATAATTTGTTTTCCTTCAACAGAAATCTGGTGGGATCTTTCGTATCCGCGATAGGTTTCGGTTCCCTTGCCGGTATTGCCGGTCCATTGGAGGTTGGTGCGGTAAGTGTGTTCTTTCACTTGTTGACAGTTGACAGTTGACGGTTGACGGTAAGCGTTAAGCGTTTGGCTTTAAGCGTATGATTCCTCCTCCAATCACATCATCGCCTTCATAGAAAACAGCGCTTTGTCCGGGTGTAATACTTTTCACCGGTTCATAAAAATGTACACGAACCTGGTTTCCTTCGCTGTAAATATTACTCAGGCTTCCTTTATCCTTATAACGGATTTTTGTGATGGCTTCCATTCCGTCCGGTACGATATCATATTTCTGCATATTCAAGCCGGTCACCATCATGGCCTGTCCTGCGAGGTCTTTTTCTTCTCCCAGCACAACCGTATTGTTTTCCGGATGAATGGCAGTTACATATACGGGTTTGCCAAATGTAACGTCAAGACCCTTTCGTTGTCCGATGGTGTAAAAAGGATAACCCCGGTGTTTGCCAATGATATTTCCTTCCATATCCACGAAACTTCCGCCCTCAACATTTGTTTCAAGACCGGGCATCTTCTTTTTCAGGAATCCCCGGTAATCATTGTCAGGTACAAAACAGATTTCGTAACTCTCACTTTTATTGGCTAGTTCAGTATATCCATAATCAACGGCCATTTGCCGGATTTCGGGCTTTCTGTATTTCCCCAGCGGAAGCATCGTCCGGCTCAGCAGATCCTGCTGCAAACCCCAGAGCACATAACTCTGATCTTTGAGTTCATCAACCCCCTTGCTGAGAAAATAACGGCCGTTATCGTGCTGGTGGATAAATGCATAATGACCGGTCGCAATAAATTCGCAATCCAGGGCATCAGCTCTTTTTAACAGGGCCCGCCATTTTATATGGGTATTACACATTACGCAGGGATTTGGAGTACGCCCCGCGAGATATTCTTCCACGAAATTGTCAATGACCGCGGTTCCGAATTCATCCCGGATATCCAGTACAAAATGCGGAAAACCATGCTGAACAGCCGCCATACGGGCATCGTTAAAGCTGTCCAGGTTACAGCAGCCGGTCTCTTTTTTTGTGGTTCCGGTGCTCGCATAGTCCCAGGTCTTCATGGTAATGCCGATCACTTCATATCCCTGGTCGTTCAGCATGAGGGCCGTAATAGTACTGTCAATACCCCCGCTCATGGCAACCAGCACTTTTCCATTTCTGCTCATAACCGCAAAGATACTTATTCCCGGAAAATAGTATTTTATCGGCCTTCCAAAACCTGTAAATTGCCCTTATAAACAATTTTAAGTACGCAGCTAAATTTTAAGTTATGATCAAAATGCAAGTCATCGGAAATCTTGGAAAAGATTGTGTGACCAATCTCGTGAACGGAAAAAATGTGATCAATTTCAATGTGGCACACACGGAGAAATTCCGGGATGCCAAGGGCGAACAGAAAGAGAAAACGTTGTGGGTGGACTGTGCTTACTGGACCGACAGAACAGCGATCGCTCCTTATCTGAAAAAAGGAACGCAGGTTTATGCAGAAGGAACGCCGGATCTGCGCACATATCAGAAAACAGATGGCACGCAGGGTGTTTCTCTTACACTGAGAGTATTATCAGTACAACTACTTGGAAGCCGGAATAGTAATGAGGCAGGCGGAAATGATAATTATAATGCTGGCTCATCCGGCAGCCTGGCAGGTGTTCCGGCATCCGGAGATATGACAGCTCCTGTGGACGACCTCCCTTTCTAAGCATCCCGGTAAAAAAAATGTCCCGTCAAAAGCGGGACATTTTTTATTTGCCTTATCTTCCTTCCTCATATTAAAATCACCATATGAAAAGATCTTCTTCGCGTCGTCATTTTATACAACAGATGAGTGGAACAGCACTTGCGTTGGCGGCAACCAACTCCGGTCTTGCATTTGCAAGTCAATGGCAAAACAAGGTAGACGGATATTCAAAAAAAATATCACCCAATGACAAAATCCGTTTTGCTACCATCGGCATGGGGATCATGGGTTATAATGATACGAATACCGCGCTGAAAGTGCCCGGTACCGAATTGGTAGCCGTGGCAGATCTGTATACGGGAAGACTGGCCAGGGCAAAGGAAAAATATGGCAACAATATTCAGGTGACTCAAAACTACCAGGATATTATCACCAGAAAAGATATTGATGCCGTAGTCATTGCAACAGCCGACCTGTGGCATGCCCGTATTTCCATCGACGCATTGAAAGCAGGTAAGGCAGTCTATTGTGAAAAACCCATGGTGCATGAAATCAGGGAGGGCCTGGAAGTAATCGATGCCTGGAAGAAAAGTAATAAAACCATGCAGATCGGTAGTCAGCGGGTGAGCAGCATTGGTGTTATCAAAGCCCGCGAAGCAATAAAAAGCGGAGCGATCGGGCAGTTGGCCATGGTAGTTGCAAATTTCGACAGACAAAGCGCCCTGGGTGCCTGGGAATATACCATGCCAACAGATGCATCAGCCACCACCGTCGACTGGAAACGATACATCGCGGGAATGAAAGATGAACCCTATGATCCGAAAAAGTTTTTCTGGTGGAGAAATTATAAAGCATTTGGTACCGGCGTTGCAGGAGACCTGTTCGTGCATCTCATTTCGGGTATCAATGTTATAACAGATTCAAAAGGCCCGGAAAAAATTTATGCCTCCGGACAAATCAGTTACTGGAACGACGGACGTGATGTGCCGGATGTGATGGCGGGAGTAATGCAATATCCGAAAACAGCGGAACATCCGGAATTCCAGGTGATGCTGCGGGTCGATTTTATCAGCGGGAATAGTGAGTCCGGCGGAACCCAGTTCATCGGTTCGGAAGGTGTACTTACACTGAACGGAAATGGTTATACGATCCGCCATCACAAGATGTCAAAGGCGCCGGGCATCGGTAGCTGGGATGCACTGGAAACCTATCCTAAAAAAATGCAGGAAGAATTATTGAAAGCCTATAATGAAAAATGGTCTGCTGCCGATCAGAAAGATCAGTCGGAGCCGGACACGATATTCCAGGCGCCTGATAATTATGATGAGGACCTTGAACACTTCGGACATTTTTTTGAGGGTGTAAGAGTAGGCACACCGGTGGTAGAAGATCCTGTATTTGGATTCAGGGCCGCGGCTCCCTGCCTCGCGGCCAATGACAGTTATTTTGAAAACAAGATCATACATTGGGATCCGGTGAATATGAAACTGGTCTCCAGATTATAATGATGCATGGAAAGAATATGTGATTATGATCAGCTCTGGCTTTTTACAAAAAATGTTTTCATCAGTATAGACTGCAGTGAAGAACATGCTGCATTGGCCGCCACCGGCTTATTAAGAGCGGATCTGCGGGGAATCGATTCCCACGGTATTGCACGCCTCTCGGGTTATATCCGTTTATGGGAGGCCAAACGGGCGAACGCAAGACCGGATATACGGATCATTCATGAAACACCATCTACAGGTGTTGTGGACGGTGACAGCGGCCTCGGATTGGTCGTCGCGCCATTTGCCATGGATCTCGCAATCAGCAAAGCAGAAAATATCGGCAGTGGTTGGATCGCTGTCAGGAACTCCAATCATTTTGGTATTGCTGCGCAGCACGCAATGAAAGCGTTGGAAAAAGATATGATCGGCATTGTGATGACAAATGCAAGCGCACTGGTGGCTCCCACATTTTCTATAGAACGACTGTTGGGCACCAATCCGATTTGCGTTGCCATACCGGCCGGAGAAGAATTTCCCTTTGTTGCGGACCTCGCAACGACTACTGCGGCCAATGGAAAACTGGAAATCCTTCAAAGAAAAAATCAGCAGGCGCCTGCCGGCTGGATACAGGATAAGGAAGGAAATATATCCACCAATCCGCATGAATTAAAAACTGGTGGTGCATTATTGCCATTGGGTGGTGACCGGGAACATGGCAGCCACAAAGGATATGCCCTGGGTGCCATCGTCGATATTTTTTCAGGTGTACTGAGTGGAGCAAATTATGGACCCTGGGTGCCGCCATTTCCGGCTTTTATACCTGTACCTGAAAATATGCCGGGAAAAGGAATCGGGCATTTCTTCGGTGCCATGCGGATCGATGCATTTCGCAAAGCGGATGAATTTAAAAAAGATATGGATCAGTGGTTGAAAAGATTCAGGGAAGCGAAACCGGCGAAAGAATTTGAGCAGGTATTAGTACCCGGAGATCCGGAAAGAATCATGGAAACCGATCGCAGAAAAAATGGTATCCCAATCATGCATGCAGTTGTGCAAGACCTTCATAATGTAGCAGAACGCTTCAATATTCCTCCACTCGTATTATAGCTATTCTTTGCGATAAACGCAATAATTCTTCCTCGATATTAGTTATTACACTTAGAAATCCAATATAGGAATGACACTCCCAAAATGGGAATTTTCCTTTTAGAAATAAAAGGATAAACCATTCAGGATCAGGCGATTTAGAATTGGTATGCCGATTGAATCCCTGTATGTGTCGAAAACCGTGACTATGAAAAATGTTTACTCAGATTCCGTAATACCCTACGGCACTTCAATAAAGGAACGCATGGCTGATGCGTTGACAGGGCTGAACGCCGGGGTTACCCATCTGCGTTTACGCATGATTGTTATGTTGGGTTTTATTTTGATTTTCAATACATGCTTCACTCAATGCCCAGAACTGTGCAACTTCAGGGACACCATACACAAAATACAAATGAGAATACATATTATCCTGGTACAACTGCTTCACTTGCTGCAGGGGCTACATCCATTACACTGGGTGCTGCCGGTGCAGGTGCAAACTTTGGTAATACTCCCATTGCAATCGGTGATATCGTTTTTATAATCCAGATGCAGGGAGCTCAGATAAATGTGCCGGGGTCTATAAGTAGTGTTAAGTATGGTAGCAATTCAACACCTGGCAGATCCAGTGGTTTTATGAGTACTAATCTGCAGGCCGGTAATATGGAATTTGCTGTCGCTACCAATGCTGTTCCATTAGGCGGTGGTGTATTAAATATCAGTGCCGGATTGACAAACGCTTATAGTAATTCTGCATTTGGTGCAAATGGACAGTATACTTATCAGGTAATCCGCGTTCCAAATTATTATAATATTCAATTGACAGCTCCGGGAATTACTACCGCTACCTGGAATGGATCAGGTCGGAGGAGTAACCGTCATCGATGCTGTCAACCAGCTGGATTTAAATGGCCAGACGATTAATGCGGTTGGTGCCGGATTCAGAGGAGGCGGGCTGGTTAACAAAATCAGGTGCTGCCGGGTGCACTTGACCGACGAATATACCATGTCAACCAATAATGCGAATGGCAGTAAGGGAGAAGGTATCGCTGGTACACCCAGATATGTCAATTACAATTTTACATTAATAGATAATGTAGTGGAAGGTTACCCCAGTGGTAGTTTTGCGATGGGTGCTCCGGGAAATGCCGGTGGTGGTGCAACGGATAGTAATCCTCCTGTCAAATAACCAGAATGCCGGTGGTGGTGGTGGTGGAAATGGAGGTGCCGGTGGTCGTGGTGGTAGATGGTTGGAAAACAGTTGGGGTAAGTGGAGGATATGGTGGATCATGCATTTAAAACTATCAACCCAGTAGCAGGAAATTATGCCAGTCCTTCAAGACTGATTATGGGTGGCGGTGGTGGTGCAGGTGATACCAATGACGCAACTGGAACCATTGGCGCTCTTGTCAAGCAGCGGTGCTTCAGGGGGTGGTATTGTAATTATAAGTGCGGATACAATTATTAATGCCGGAACGATCAATGCTTCCGGAGGTACATTTGATAAAACCGTAATAAATGATGGATCCGGTGGTGGTGGTGCAGGTGGAAGTATTTTAATATATGCAAATTCAGGTCAGACTGGTATTACAGCCATTGCGAACGGAGGAAATGGTATTAAGTAATTATCCATGCTAGTGCAGCTGCAACCCAGCATGGTCCCGGTGGTGGTGGTGGCGGTGGTGTTATATTTTCAAATGCGGCGCTATCAATGTTGCTTCATCCGTAACTGGTGGACTCGCTGGTACCAGTTTCGGATCAGTCGACTATCTGCTAATTTTGGTGAATATCCAGGTGTTGCCGGAATACTTACCCAAACATTCCCATTCTCTCAGTTACCGCCGAATATGCAGATCTGTCAATCCATTGTTCTGCCGGTAACGATCCTGAGTTTCGATGCAAAATATGTAGCTGCAAATAATGTGAAAGTTTCATGGTCTACAACCGATGAAGTAAACGCTTCTTATTTTGTTGTGGAAAGAAGTTCAAACGGATCGGATTTTACAGAAGTGGCACAGGTGAATGCCAGTGAATCCGCAAACCCTATTCATAATTATTACATCAATGACCAGCTGTATAATGTCAATAGCAATATAGTTTATTATCGTCTGCGTATTGTTGACAAGGATGGCAAGTATAATTATAGTAAAATTATTCCGGTGAAACTGGATCAGCCTGAAAACAGTATCTCGGTATATCCGAACCCGGTTGATAATTATGCGATCGTGAATTTGTATTCTGATAAACCAGGCAACTGTGTGTTACGACTCATCGATGAGGCCGGCAGACAAATCCTGAACAAATCATTTACAGTCGTGGCTGGTAATAACAACCTGACTGTTGACCAGCTCGGTCACCTGCCAAAGGGGATCTACGTGATCCAGGTCATGTTGAATAATAACCTGTACAATCAGAAGGTTGTCAAAAAATAACTAACCCTTAAAACAAAAACAGAGAACGCCACCTGGTATAAACCATGGTGGCGTTTTCATTTGTATATTTGCGATCCCAAAAAAAGGTTCGCATGAAAGTCATGAAATTCGGAGGCACTTCGGTCGGTAAACCGGAGCGTATGCATGAAGTTGCCAAACTGATAACCGCTGACCCGGAGAAAAAGATTGTGGTGCTGAGCGCCCTCAGCGGTACCACGAATGCGCTGGTTGAAATCGGTCAGTCTGCCGCCCGTTTTGACAGGGAAGGAGCCGCTGAACAGATCAGCAAACTCAGCAATCATTACCATGCATTTATTGAATCATTGCTGACTACTGATAAGGCCCGGGAACGGGCCCTGGCAATCACGCGCGAACATTTTGAATTCTTAAGCATCATCCTCCGGATATCCTTTAGTGAATCGCTGAATAAGGATATACTGGCACAGGGTGAATTGCTCTCTACAAAATTATTCAGTGTTTACCTGGAAGAAAAGGGTATTCCGCATGTGTTGCTGCCTGCGCTTGAATTTATGAGTATCGATGCAGAGGATGAACCACAACTGGATCAGATCCGTTTAAAGCTTTCGGATTTGCTGGCTAAATATCAGGGAACCGGACTTTTTATTACCCAGGGATATATCTGCCGGAACGCGAAAGGCGAAGTGGATAATCTGAAAAGAGGTGGCAGTGATTACACCGCATCACTCGTTGCTGCGGCTATCCAGGCAAGCGTGTGTGAAATATGGACGGATATCGACGGTATGCATAACAACGATCCACGCATCGTAAAGAAAACGGTTCCAGTAGAACAACTGAGTTTTGACGAAGCCGCTGAGCTCGCTTATTTCGGTGCAAAGATTTTACATCCAACCTGTATCTGGCCCACACAGCAACAAAATGTACCGGTGAAACTGCTCAATACCATGCAACCGCTGGCAGCCGGAACCGTAATACAGAAAACAACATCCACGAAAGGAGCGAAAGCCATTGCGGCAAAAGACGGCATCATCGCCATCAATATCAAAAGCAGCCGCATGCTCCTGGCTTACGGATTTCTGCGGAAGATTTTTGAAGTCTTTGAAAAGTATAAGACGCCCATTGATATGGTGACCACTTCAGAAGTAGCCGTATCCGTGACGATTGACAACGGTAGCCAGTTAAAATATATTCTGAAAGAACTCGAACCGTTCGGAACCACTGAAGTGGAAGAAGGACAAACCATCGTTTCCATCGTAGGAAATCAGATTGCTGAAACAAAAGATGTTTTACTAAAAATCTTTGACGGTCTTTCCCATGTGCCCGTCAGAATGGTCAGCTATGGCGGAAGCAAACACAATGTATCTGTGCTTATACCCTCATCTTACAGAAATGAAACCCTGCAAAAACTGAATTTAAAATTGTTTGGACTGGAATAAATTGTTAATTGTTAGTTGTCAATTGTTAATTCTAATTAACAATTGACAATTAACAATTAACAACTAATAGGCGAGTATGGTTTTCTCCAACGCAGCATCTCTCTTGTACACATCGTCCCGGAAGTTGATTTTTCCGGCGTTATCAACAAAGGCAGTCATATATCCGATATAAACCGGAACAGGATCTTTCAGCGTTACATATTTTTCAACACCGGCATGCATGGCCGCATTGATTTTTTCGGCGGTCCACTTCGGATCATCTCTTAGCAGATAATCGGCTAATTTCTCCGGTTCACCCAAACGGATGCATCCATGACTGAATGCGCGGGCAGATTTTTCAAAAAGACTTTTGGCTGGCGTATCGTGGAGGTAGATATTATACGAATTGGGGAATAAAAATTTAACCAGCCCCAGCGAATTCTTCGGACCCGGTTTCTGACGTACACGGTTTCCAACCCATTCCATATTATTCCGTTTCAGATAATTTGGATCTCTTCTGATTCCGGGCAGGATCTCGTTTTTCAGAATCGAAGGAGGAACATCCCAATAAGGACTAAAAACGATATACTTGATATCACCTGAAAACAAAACCGTTTTATGGACAGCTTTGCCTACAACCACATTCATCGCAAAATGAATCGTATCCGCATCAAATGCATACAAAGTAAAAGAAGGAATATTTACGATCAGGTAATGACGTTTTAGATCCAGAGGAACCCATCGCGCGCGTTCCATATTGATGATGATCTTTCGTATGTATTCCTGGAGCGGTGTATTGATATATTTAAAAAATGCGGGGCCAGGAACACCATCTGCAGTCATGCCATATCGATATTGAAATGATTTCACGCCATCCTGCAGGCTTTCATCAAATACTTCGCTGCCTGAATCAAAGTTCAGATCGCCCAGATCGAACAGTCGTTTTCTCAGGCTGGCCACATCCTTCGACTCGTCATGCAGCAAGAGTTTGCCTTTCACATCAATGGGCTTCCAGGAAGTGGAGGAATCGAGTTTTCTGTATTTTTTTAATGCATCCTTCAGCAAATTGTATTGCCGGTAGCTGTAATTATCAGAGAAAAGAGGAGCGGACGTGTCCTTGATAAGCGAATCCGTGAGGTAGGGGAGATTGAGTTTTTTCCGTGGAATATACCACTGAAGTTTGGAAGACTGGTTTTCCGGTATTCCTTTCCATACCTTATTTGCGTAGAAAAGATATTCGGCAGTCAGCAGAATTTCCAGGACTGAATCCGCTTTTACCGTAACGGACGGGTTGTTGATCAGGCTGTCAAGGTCCTTGAGATAGGGAGGCTTTATTAAAATGCCTTCATCCTCCAGATTACTGAGATGAGTATACAAATGGCTGGCCTGTTCGATCAGGCCGGATGTTTCATACCACGCATAACTAAAGTTCCTGTAACGATAAAATTGTTTCACCTCCGAAGCATAGTTCCCAAGCAGTGGAAATATGGTCAGGACCTTACTGATTTGTGCACTATCCAGACGCAGTGTATGCTGATCGCTGAATGAACCCTCCAACGAACGGTCCGGTTTTGGAAACGAATCTGTTTTCGGCGCCACCGGTTCCTGACGTGGTGACTGGTTATGACAGGCTGATAGGATGACCACGATAAAAATCAGCCATCCGGCAAAAAACGTAAGGATCTTCTTCAGCATGCAAAGGTTTTTCAAAAAAAAGTCCTTCCCGCTATGGCAGGAAGGACTCCGTATGAAGTGAAATGAATGTACTAATAATCTTTGTCGTAACCTCCGCCACCGCCGCTGTTTCCGCGGTTGTAGCCGCCTTTCTTATAGCCACCACCGCCACCACTGCTGCTTCCGCCGAAGCTTCTCTTTTTGAATCCACCGCCACCGCTGCCCTGCTGTTTCGGCTGGGACTCGTTTACGATTATTTTACGTCCCATGACTTCAGAATCGTACAGTGCTGTAATCGCCGCCTGCGCTTCAGCATCGTTTTCCATTTCCACAAAACCAAAACCCTTGCTGCGGCCGGATACTTTGTCCTTCACAATTTTTGCTGATCCCACCACACCATGTTGTTCAAAAAGATTTCTTAGATCCTCATCGGTCATTTGCCAGGAGAGGTTGCCTACATAAATGTTCATTGTGCTAATATTAAAAATGATTAAAACGACTCTAAACTTCGTAGCTACTATGAACTAAGGTACTATCAGGTAGAATGGCACCAGCACAGCTTATAACCAGAATTACAGAGCAATGTAAAGATAGGAATTTTTATAAATCGGAAAAATTTACGGGCCCGGCGGGACGTCCGATAAACATCAGCTGATTCAATAAAAAAACCCTGCCCCGTTAAAGGGGAAGGGCTCAATAATTGTTAAGAGAAGTCCTACTCTGCGGTCACTTCAAACTCGACTTCTGTTTCATTGCCATGACCGAAATCTACTTTTGCTTTATAAGTTCCGAGTTCCTTCACTTCTGAAAGAATGTGAATACGGCGACGGTCGATTTCGTAACCTTTCTGATCGCGGATGGCACGGGCCAGCTGAACAGAGGTTACGCTGCCGAAAATCTTTCCACTGGTTCCGGTTTTTGCACCTACTTTCAGCGGAGAGCCTTTTAACACTTCGATTACTTTATTTACTTCGGCAAGCAGTTTTTCTTCCTTCTTCTTCTGCTGTTTGATTTTCTCATCCAGCTGTTTCAGGTTGGAAGGACTGGCTTCAATTGCCTTTTTTTGCGGAATCAGGAAGTTGCGCGCATAACCGTTTTTCACGCTCACTTTCTCATGTGCCGCGCCCAGGTTATCTACGTCCTGAATCAAAATGATTTCCATTATTAGTTATTTGATCTCCCCCGCACGTGCGGGGGGAAATATTACTTAAATAAATCTGTAACGTAAGGCAGAATAGCCATTTGCCTGGCTTTCTTGATCGCATCGGCCACTTTACGCTGGTATTTCAGCGAATTGCCCGTGATACGACGCGGAAGCATCTTACCCTGTTCGTTCAGAAATTTTTTCAGGAATTCACCGTCCTTATAATCCACATAACGAATATGGTATTTTTTGAAACGGCAGAATTTTTTGGCCCTTTGCTGGGTCTTGATCGCGGTCAGGTATTTGATCTCGTTGGTCTTTGCCATGATTATGCCTCCGCTTTTTCTGTTCCTGCGTAATGTTGTACACCACTTTTCTTTCTGGCATTGTACTCGACGGCGTATTTATCGAGTTTGGTAGCCATGAAACGTAACACGGTTTCGTCGCGGAGAATCTGAATTTTCAGTTTCTCATTGAAGTCGGATGGCGCACTATATTCCATGACCCAGTATAAACCAGTGGTTTTTTTCTGGATGGGATACGCCAGTGATTTAAGACCCCAGGGATTGTCGTGCACCACTTTTCCGCCGTTATCTTTAACGAAGGCAGTGAATTTGTTCTGGGCGGCTTTAAAGTCCTCCTCAGACAGCACAGGGGTAAAAATCACCATCAATTCATAATTGTTCATTTCCCTGTTTTTGTTTAAAAAAATTAATTGGGCTGCGAAGGTAAAGACTTTCAGCGATATTCCGAAAGGAAATAGTTGACAGTTGACGGTTGGCGGTTGACGGAATTCAGGCGCTAAATTTAGGATTAATGAGACAGTCATTCGGTCAATCGGTGCATTTGGTCATCGACTCGACCGCCAACCGTCAACCATCAACCATTAACAGTCAACCTGTCAGAACACCACCAAATGGTACCATCTTTGAACTGCAGGCCTAAAACAAGCCAATTATGCAAAAAGGAAGTATCAGGGTACAGACAGAGAATATCTTCCCAATCATTAAGAAGTTTTTATACAGTGATCACGAGATCTTTCTTAGAGAGTTGATTAGCAATGCTGTAGATGCCTCCCAAAAAATAAAAACCCTTGCTTCCATCGGTGAAGCCAAGGGCGAAATCGGGGATTTAAACATCACCGTCAAACTGGACAAAGAAGCAAAAACCGTCACGATCTCGGATAAAGGGATCGGAATGACAGCCGAGGAAGTGGATAAATACCTGAACCAGGTGGCCCTTTCCGGCGCTGAGGAATTCGTTAATAAATACAAGGGACAAAACGAAAATGCCATCATCGGCAAGTTCGGCCTCGGTTTCTACTCCTCCTTCATGGTCAGCCAGCAGGTGGAAGTTATTACCAAATCATACAAAGAAGGCGCACCTGCAGTAAAATGGGAATGCGACGGAAGCCCGGAGTACAGTCTGGAGGAATATGATAAGAAGGAAAGGGGAACCGATGTCATCCTCCATATTTCAGATGACAGTGCCGAATTCCTGGATGAAAGCCGTATCCGCGGTATCCTCGAAAAATTCTGCCGCTTTCTGCCCATCCCGGTATTTTTTGAAGAAAAACAGATCAATAATACCCGCCCCGCCTGGACGCGTAAACCCAGCGAACTCACCACACAGGACTACCAGGATTTTTATAAGGAATTATATCCTTTCAACGAACCGCCCTTATTCTGGATCCACCTGAATGTAGATTATCCATTCAACCTGACCGGTATATTGTATTTCCCCAAGATCAAACAGAGCTACGAAATACAGAAAGACAAAATTCAGCTTTATAGCAATCAGGTTTTTGTTACCGATGAAGTAAAAGACATTGTGCCTGAATTTCTGATGCTGTTGCAGGGTGTGATAGACAGTCCGGATATTCCTTTGAATGTAAGCCGCAGTTATCTGCAGGGAGATCCCAACGTTAAAAAGATCAACAGCCATATCACAAAAAAAGTAGCCGATAAACTCGAAGAACTTTTCACTAAGGAAAGAAAAGAATACGAAGAGAAATGGGAAAGCCTGGGACTGTTTGTGAAGTATGGGATGATGACCGACGATAAGTTCCTGGAAAAGGCCAACAAGTTCCATATCATGGAAGATGCCGATGATTCCCGCTTTTATACTTTGGAAGAATACAGGACGGCTACAGAAACTTTGCAGAAAAATAAGGAGGGTAAGCTGGTGATTATTTATACCAGTAATCCTGTTCAGCAGAATAGCTATATCCGTACTGCACAGGGCAGGGGATATGTAGTGGTAAAATTGGAGACCATCGTGGACGCGGGTTTTATAAACCAGATGGAATTGAAGTGGGACCATGTTCATTTTACCCGCGTGGACAGTGAAGTGGTAGATAACCTGATCGACAAACAGGACTCTTCCGAAACGGTACTCAGCAAGGAGGATTCAGAAAAACTCAAATCATTATTTGCTGTTGATATTCCTTCGCTGCATGTAACCGTTGAAATAAAAGGATTAAATACCGACGCCATGCCGGTTGTCGCTACCAGGCCTGAATTCATGCGTCGTATGAAAGATATGGCCGCAATGAACGGTGGCATGGGAGCGTTCTACGCAAATATGCCCGATGAAGTAACGCTTACTGTAAATGGCAATCATCCGATTTATCAGAATGTTTTGAAAGAAGATGATGCTGACAAGCAAAAGAAGCTTGTTCATAATCTGGCAGATCTCGCCCTGCTAAGTCAGGGTCTTCTCAAGGGTACCGAACTGACGGATTTTATTCAGCGGAGTGTTGAACTCATTGGAGGCGAAAAGAAGAGCAGATTATTCTCGAAGCCTGATTCTAGTGTGGTGAATGTGTAATTGTGCAATATGAGGGAAAGTGAAAGTTGAATTTGGAAATGACAGTGTGAAAAATGTGGGATTGGATTATAAACCATTATTTTCACATTGTCATTTCCAAATTTAATTTTCACCTTTTTCATTTTGTACCCTTCCAGCATTGACCACATTAAGCGAGGCTTAATATCCCGTATTTTCAACTGCAGATTCTTTTCTCCGTTCCATTCGTTCACATCCAGTGTGTACGCGATATCCAGTGGCTGGCCGCTTTGTACAAGCGGCCATTTGTCCGCCATGTTGAATGCGATGCCTGAGAAAATAATATCACCCTGTTTTGCAACCAGCCGGATATGTTTTTCTTTCAGCAATCTGGAATAACCTGTATCTGTTACTCCGGTTGAACTGAGAACCGGTTTGTTATTCTCAGGTCCGAAGGGCTCCATCTGTTCGATGATCCGGTAAATCTGAAAATCCAGATCAGTGAACCCCACGACCGTATCAATTTCCAATTCGGGAATGAGAAAACGCGGCTCTATAGTTTCGGAAACGACTTCTTCAAATTTCTTACTGAATCGATCTATATTTTCCGTCGCGAGAGTCATGCCCGCAGCAGCAAAATGGCCACCATATCCGACCAGCCATTCCCGGCATGCATGCAGCGCTTCATATAAATTAAAACCGGGCACACTGCGGGCACTGCCGGAAGCCAGTGCACCACTTTGAGTCAGGACAATGGTCGGACGATAATATGTTTCAATCAGACGGGAGGCAACGATGCCTACAACACCTTTGTGCCAGTGCGACTGATACAGAACGGTTGACTTTCTGTTGCGCAGTATTTCATCGGCTTCTATGAGGGCAAGTGCTTCTTCAGTAATATTCGAATCTGTTTCGCGGCGATCGGTGTTATCAGAATGTAACAGACTGGCATAAAATAATGCCTCCTGGTATTCATCAGCAATAAACATCTGCACGGCTTTTCTGGCGTCATCCATTCTTCCGGCAGCATTCACGCGTGGCGCGATCGTAAAAACCAGCGACGTAATAGAAGCCGGCAAAGAAAGTGAGCTCAGATTCATCAGGGCACGGATACCATGATTTGGATTTTCATTTATTTTTTTCAATCCCAAAAAACAAAGTGCACGGTTTTCTCCTGTCATGGGAACAATATCAGCTGCGATGGCAATCGCTACGAGGTCCAGATAAACGAGATAATTTTCTTCCGGAAGATTCAGCGTCCGGCACAAAGCGATAACTAATTTGAAAGCCACACCACAACCGCAAAGTTCTTTATATGGGTAGGCGCAATCCGTTTGTTTGGGATTGAGTATGGCGATAGCTTCCGGTAAAATGGTATCAGGCAGATGATGGTCGCAGATGATAAATTCTATTCCAAGTGCTTTCGCATAAGATACCAGGTCGATGGATTTTATTCCGCAATCAACTGAAATGATTAATGTGAATCTGTTCTCTTTAGCAAAATCGATTCCGGCTTTTGAAACACCATAACCTTCCCGCTGCCGGTGCGGAATATAAAAATCAATACAATCAGGTTCGTAAATTTTACGAAGCATTTGAATCATCAGTGCAACAGAACTGGTCCCATCCACATCATAATCTCCAAAAATCAGGATTTTTTCTTTTTTATCGATGGCCGCCAGAATTCTGTCCACTGCAAGATTCATATCCTTCATCAGAAAGGGATCATGCAGTTGGGAGCTATCGGGACGGAAATATGTTTTTGCTTCTTCAAAATTTTCTATTCCCCTGCCAACCAGGATACGACTGATCAATGGGTGCACCTTCAACGTTTCCGCAAGGAGATTTGATTTGTGCTCGTCAGGGGTTTTTATTTTCCATCTTTTATCCATGGGGTTGACGGTTGACGGTTGATGGTTGACGGTTGAGGTTGACAGTTGACAGTTGGCAGTTGACAGTTGACAGAGTCGTCGGTAATTACATTTTCAAATTATCATTTCCATCCCGCACGTGCGGGATCATTTTGAATTCCTACATTTCTTACACCTCCACATTTACCACACTAATATCGTCTGTCTGTTGTAAACCTCACCAGTTCCTCAAGTGCCCGACGAACATCACTTTCTTCAAACTCATAAAGTATCTTCAGCGCTTCATCACGGTATTCATTCATTTTTTCAGTCGCATACCGGATGCCACCGGCTTTCACAACATGCCCGATCACATATTTTATTTTTTCAGCATTGCGGTTTTGGTTCTTTATAATATATATCAGTTCTCTTCGAAGGGATTTGTTGACGGTGTTCAGGGTATAAATCAGTGGCAGGGTTAGTTTTTTTTCTTTCAGGTCGTTACCTGTGGGCTTACCGGTATTCTCATTTCCATAATCAAATAAATCATCTTTTATCTGAAAAGCGACGCCTACTGCTTCACCGAAACGGTTTAGCTTTTCAGTCACAACCTCATCCCCACTGGAAGAAAAAGCGCCGGCAGCACAGGATGATGCTAAAAGTGACGCCGTTTTATTCCGTATGATCTCAAAATAAACCTGTTCTTCCAGATTCAGGGTCCTGGCCTTTTCAATCTGCAACAACTCTCCCTCACTCATTTTTCGCACAGCGCCTGACAATAGTTGCAAAATTCTGAAATCATTATGATCCAGTGATAGTAGTAAACCCTTAGCCAGCAGGTAGTCACCCACCAGTACGGAGATCTTGTTTTTCCACAACGCATATGTAGAAAAAAACCCTCTTCTTTCAAGTGATTCATCCACTACATCATCATGAACAAGGGTTGCTGTATGCAGGAGCTCAACAAGGGATGCCGCCCGATAGGTGGATTCATTGATGGGCCCGCATAAACGGGCCGACAAAAAGACAAACATGGGGCGGAGCTGTTTTCCCTTGCGGTTTACGATAAAACGCATGATCCGGTCCAGCAGGGGCGTCTGGGATTTGACAGCCTCCCGGAATTTTTTTTCAAAAACAATCAATTCTTCTCTGAGTAATGATTGGGCTAGTAGCATAAAATGACCGCCAAATTACTACTTTCTGCTCCCGCGAAGCGAAATACTGGCATACATCTGGATGAATTGGCAATATTCTCTACAATTCTGTGGTTTCCAGCTTATTTAGTAGTAAAAGTTTGCAAATTACACTTTAACTTATATTTTTGTGAAAGTGTAGTATTGTTTTAATCACGTTCTTCATTACAAACTTCAGTCTATGATAGGGAAAAAGTACGCGGTACTAGCCGGTTTCTTATTGGCTTTTCTTTCACAAAGTTTCGCGCAGGACAATACTTCAGCAGAGAGCAGCAGCAGTTATGACATACGTGATTCCTCGCTGATACCTTCCAAAAGAATCCCCCAACACAATGAATTTTTGAATAATGCTTATCCTTTTCCGGCCAAACCACGCAACCAGTGGGAAATTGGCGTAAAGGGAGGCCTGTCATCAGTTTCAGGTGATGTTCGTGCCAAACTCCCTACCTGGGGTTTCGGAATACATGCCAGAAAAGCACTTGGATACACTTTCTCCCTTCGCCTGGAGTATGATAATATGACGGCTAAGGGTCAGAACTGGCAGCCCTCTTATTACGGATATGCATCGAATACAGTGATCAAAAATTATTATAATCCGGGTAACGGAGGCAACCCGGTGTTTTACAATTATAAGACAACCATACAGTCGCTCTCCTTACAAGGTATTGCCACTTTAAACAATATTAATTTCCATAAGGCGAAATCAAGTATTGCTGTTTATGCGCTGGCTGGTTTTGGTGCGGCGACTTACAGTACATTCTATGATTTACTGGATGGTGCCGGTAATCCATATAACTATAACCAGATTGTAAACCAGTTTGGTGCAAACGGATTTACACATGCCAACCGGAAAGCCATCAGAACCGCTTTAGAAAACATGCAGGATGGATCCTATGAAACAATTGCTCAGCGCGATCCTTCCCAGAATACAGTGTTCGGAGGAACCCCGATCATTGCGGTCTTTGATATCGGCGGAGGTATTGAATTCAAACTTTCCAAAAATTTCAATATCGCGCTCGAAGACAAGGTATCCATAACAAAATCAGATTTACTGGATGGCCAGCAATGGCAGGAAACCGGTTCTACCACGGTTCACGCCCTTACATCTAGTTTTGATTCTTATAATTTCCTTTCCCTCGGCCTGAATTATAATATAGGAAGAAGAGCCGTAGAGCCACTCTGGTGGATCAACCCGCTGGATTATGCATACAGCGAACTCAATGCACCACGTCACATGAAGCTGCCAAAACCCGTGCTGGATGATGCTGACGGAGACGGTGTGACCGACCAGTTCGATCACGAACCGAATACACCTGCCGGTTGTCCGGTTGATACTCATGGCGTTAGCCGTGATACGGATGGTGACGGTGTTCCGGATTGCAAGGATAAAGAGCTTATCACGCCAACACAGTGTCAGCCTGTTGATGCAGACGGTGTAGGTAAATGTCCGGATCCTGCCTGTTGCAAGGAAATCAATGCCAGACTGGATTCAGGTGGATTGGGCACGGGAGGCAGAAATCGTTGCTCCATTGGTGATCTGCCAAGCATCGTGTTCAAAGGCAGAAGCGTAACACTCAGCAAAGATGGTAAGGCCCTGGCTTCCACCGTAGCTGAAAAGATGAGAAACAACCCGGCTTGTAAAGTTGCCGTAATCGGTTATGGCGAATCCAGCAAATCAGCTCAACAGCTCAGCTGGGATCGTGTAAATGAAGTGATTAAATACCTCGTTGAAAAAGAAGGTATCAACTCAGACCGGTTCATCTTCCGCTACGGTCAAACCGGCGGTGATGAAAATACCATTGATATTAAGGATGGAACGGGCGAAGAAGGACCAAACACGGTTCCGGCTCCGCATCCGAACCTGCGTAAGAGATAATCCCGTAAGGGAAACCCGGATGGTCCCGTTCCGCTTTGGCAGGACGGGACCATCTCTATTTAATGCATTTATTTTAACATAAATGCCTGCCAAACCGCAGGAAAACGCCCTATTTTCGTTTCTTACCTAAAAATTGTAATTTCGCAGGCTTCATGAGATCATTATTCCTTGCATTTACCCTTTTAGTGGCTTTCAGTTCCTGTTCCCTGTTTAAAAAATCAAGCGGGCCGCCAACCAGTTTCAACAAGATACTGAAGAGCACCGACTATACTTTCAAGCTTCAGATGGCTGAAAAATATTACCTGAACAAGGATTATAACCATGCCCAGATCCTGTATGATGATCTCTATCGCGTCATGAAGGGATCGGAACATTTTGAAGACATCTGGTATAAATATGCCTACTGCGCATTCTACCTGAAGGACTATATCAACGCTGAAAACCTGTTTAAAGGATTTGCTGAAGCGTTCCCGAACAGTCCGAAGACCGATGAGATGGAATATATGCGGGCATTTTGCTTTTGGAAACAGTCACCAAAATATCAGCTCGATCAGACCAATACTACCAAGGCAATGGGTTTTATGCAGGCTTTTATTGCCCAGCACCCCAATTCTGATAAAGTGAAAGAAGCCACGCAAATCATAGAAGAATGCCGGGCCAAACTGGAAGAAAAGGATTTTGAAGCGGCCAAACTTTATTTTAATCTCAGGGAAACGAATATCGCTTATTTAAAAGCCGCCACACTTACATTCAACACCCTGATGAACACTTATCCTGATTCCCAGTTCAGCGACGAGTATAAGTTGTACATTATCAAATCGGAATACTATTATGCCCTGGGCAGCATGGAAGAAAAGAAAAAAGTGCGTTTGGAACAGGTGCTGACCGATATCAACGAATTTAACGACCGCTTTCCTGAAAGTAAACTGAAAAAGCAGGTTCAGGATTATCAGGAACTTACCACTAATACAATTAAAAAAATAGATCATGAGCAAACTAAGGCGTCAAGTTAGTACCCATATTTCCAATGTTGCAGAAACAAAAAATCTGACTGACCTGAAAAACAAAACAGGCAATCTCTACGAATCCATTGCCATCATTGCAAAAAGGGCCAATCAGATCAATATTACCATGAAGGAAGAACTCCACAGCAAGCTGGAAGAGTTCGCAACGCATACCGACAGCCTGGAGGAAATTCACGAGAATAAAGAGCAGATTGAAATCTCCAAAGCATATGAGAGAATGCCAAATGCTGCATTGCTGGCTACGCAGGAATTCATGGAGGACAAGATCTATTACCGCAAGAACGAAGACGATCTTTTCAGCTAGGATTTAATTTTATCTATGGTAGAAGGAAAGAAAATACTGCTGGGTATCAGCGGCAGCATCGCCGCTTATAAGTCCATCCTTCTCACCAGGCTTCTCATAAAAGCCGGGGCCGAGGTAAAAGTCGTAATGACGCCTGCTGCGAAAGATTTCGTGACGCCTTTATCGGTTTCAACCATTTCAAAAAACGAAGTCCTCAGCGAATTAACCCAGAACGATACCTGGACAAACCATGTCCAACTCGGACGCTGGGCTGACGTCATGCTGATCGCACCACTCAGTTGCAACACGCTCGCCAAAATGGCAAACGGCCTCTGCGATAATTTACTGCTCGCCACTTATTTGTCTGCTGTTTGTCCGGTAGTTGTTGCGCCTGCCATGGATGAAGATATGTGGAAGCATCCTGCAACGAAGGCCAATGTGGAGAAACTGGAATCCTTCGGAACCCGGGTGATACCGGTTGAAAAAGGCGAACTGGCCAGTGGCCTCTATGGTGACGGGCGGATGGCCGAACCGGAGCAGATCATTTCCTTCCTGGAGATGAATTTTTTTTTTAGCACAGAACTGAAAGGAAAGAAAGCATTGGTCACTGCCGGGCCGACTCATGAGCCCTTCGACCCGGTCCGTTTTATCGGGAACCAGTCCACAGGAAAAATGGGAGTCGCCATAGCCCGTGAACTCGCGCAAAGGGGTGCCGAAGTAGAACTGGTTCTGGGCCCGGCTTCCATCGAAGTCAACGATCCGCGCATTCGCGTGACCCGGATACAATCTGCCGGAGAAATGTATGATGCCTGTCTCAAAATATTTCCTTCAGTACAGATCGCTGTGATGTCCGCCGCCGTGGCGGACTATACACCGGTTTCTTTTTCTTCTGAAAAAATAAAAAAGAATTCAGAAACATTCACACTGGAGTTGTCGCGGACAAAGGATATTCTCCATGCACTGGGAGAAATAAAGAAACCCGGTCAGGTACTCGTTGGGTTTGCTTTGGAGAATACCGATGAAGCAATCGTATGCCAGGAAAAAACTGAAGTCGAAAAACGCAGATATGATCGTATTGAATTCCTTAAATGATACCGGAGCGGGGTTTGGGTTTGATACCAACCAGGTAACTATTTTTGAAAGAAGCGGTGAGGAAATTCCGTATGGCCAAAAACCCAAACAACTGGTGGCTGGGGATATTGTGGACCGGATTATAAAACACTTCTGATGCGTGTAAAAATCCTTATCCTTTTTTCATTCATCTGCCTCCAGAGCCGGCTCGTCCGGGCACAGGAATTCCAGGCCAATGTAACGGTCTTGTCTAACCGAATCAGCACCACGCGTAAATAAACAGATATTTTCCACCCTGCAGACCTCCCTGTATAATTTTCTGAATGGCCGCAAGTGGTCAAATGTCGCTTTCAACCAGAATGAAAAAATACAGTGTAATTTCTTATTGAACCTGGCAGGCGCCACAGATAATAATACGTATACCGCTTCACTGACCATACAGATGGGACGGCCGATTTTCAATAGCGCCTACCAAAGTCCGCTGATGAACTATATGGATGAATCCGTTACGTTTAAATACATTCAGTTCCAGGACATGGACTTCAATGAAAACCGCGTGGGCGGCACGGATCCGCTGACAGCAAACCTCACAGCCGTATTTGCTTATTATGCCTATATCTTACTCGGTTTGAATTTCGACTCCTATGGTTTGCGCGGCGGAGATCTCTATTTTCAGAAAGCGCAGAATATTGTGAACAATGCACCTGAAACCAATGCCGTGAACGGATGGAAACCATTCGACGGACTGCGGAACCGCTACTGGCTGGTGGAAAACCTGACCAATCCTAAGTATAATCCAATACACGATGCTATTTACAATTATTACCGGCCCGGATTGGACCAGATGTTTGATCATGAATTTGATGCCCGGGTGGCGGTAATGAATGCACTGATCGCATTTAATAGCATCAATACTGAATTCCCTAATATCATGTTCATACAATTTTTCTTTCAGGGAAAAGGATCTGAGATCGGTAATGTGTTTAAGCACGGCACTCCGGAAGAAAAAAGCCGCGCCCTGGATATTTTGACAAGGATCGACGTATCCAACCTGAATCAATATAAACAGGATCTTCAGTGAAGCGCCTGCCTGTTTTTTTCATTGTGATTTTATTTGCTGCCTGCAGCAACCGGTCGAGTATTCCAGGAGATATTATTCCGATGGATTCCATGACCGTGATCATGAAAGATATCATCATTAGCCAATGAATATTCCCTGGCTAATATTCCGAAGGATTCGACAAAGAAGGATAAAATACTGGCTAACCAGCAACTGCTGGACGGGGTTTTTAAAATTCATCATATTAACGAGAGAAACATTTGAGAACAGCTACCGGTTCTATGAATCCAGGCCAGACATGAATAAAACGATATTTGATAGTCTATCCGCTTATGCCAACCGGCACAAAACAGAACTATATCGTCCGCTGAAAATTCCAAAACCGATTCCGAAGGCTGCCAAATGAGACGCATCATTTCATAACTTCATGACATGAATAAAGTATTTCCAAATGCCCTGGATGCAGTCAAAGATATTCCGGATGGTTCCACCATCATGCTCGGCGGATTTGGTTTATGCGGTATACCGGAGAATAGCATACAGGCGCTCGTAAAAACCGGCGTGAAGAAACTGACCTGTATTTCCAATAATGCAGGTGTGGATCAATTTGGTTTGGGATTTTTGCTGCAGACAAGACAGATAAAAAAAATGATCAGTTCCTATGTCGGGGAGAATGCAGAATTTGAAAGGCAATTATTGCATGGAGAACTGGAAGTGGACCTGGTGCCACAGGGAACACTGGCTACCCGCATTCAGATGGCGGCCATGGGCATCCCCGCATTTTTTACTCCGGCAGGATATGGAACTGAGATTGCGATTGGAAAAGAAACACGCGAATTCAATCATAAGATGTATCTGATGGAGCATGCGCTGCATGCCGATTTCGCGATCGTGAAAGCATGGAAGGGAGACCGTGTCGGCAACCTGGTATTCAGAAAAACAACGCGGAATTTTTCCACATCCATGGCCAAGGCAGGTAATATTACCATTGCGGAAGTGGAGGAACTCGTTGAGCCGGGTGCACTCGATCCGGATCATGTGCATGTGGCAGGAATATATGTTCACCGGATTTTCCAGGGCGCCGGGTATGAAAAGAGAATTGAGAAAAGAACATTGAAGCGGGAGGCTTGAGGAAGGAGGCAGGAGAGCTTGAAGCTTGACGCTTCCTTCGTTAATAATTAATAACTAATAATTAATAACTATTTTGTTTATATCAGTACAGCAGTTTGAGCGTAACATGGGAGTCAACCAAACGATCGGTCGTTTTTTTGTGGACCGGAAATTACCGGAGAATAACAGTTTCTGGAAAGGAAGATTATTATATATCGGTTTTGGAAATGGGTATGTTTCGATTCCCGTTTTTTATGATATACTTTTCCGCCTGGGACTGCCGCTGGATGTTTTGCTGGATGAACAGCATATTCAGTTCATGGAACGGCTGATGCATTTTGCGATCCTGCATGAGAAAAATGAAATCACGGTTACAGAAGAATTAAAATGTATCCGTGCACTCTTAAAAAACAGGATACAGGATCAGTATCATTATGATTTACTGAATCTTTATCTCGATCAGCCGGTGCTGAAACCGCTGGGTCCCTTCGGACTCGCGCATCCATCCCTGAACCGTGCAGATGTTTTTTTATATGTGCTTTGTGATCTTCCACTCAGCGACGAACAATGGAAACTCGCCATCCGGTACTGGTATGCGCTTCATCCAAGTTACCTGATCATGGATGATATCCGGGATTATGCAAAAGATAAGGAAGAAGGAGAGGAAAATGTGGTGATCGATCTGGGTGATGGCCCCATCGGTTTTGAAAAAACATTTGAAATGCTGCACAAAAACAGTGAAACGATGAAGGAAATCAATCCGCTGCTGGCGCAGTTTCTTTTGGACTATGAAGAAGAACTGCGGGGATTTGTTCCGTTAAAAGCCTAGTATAAGTGCGGCAGTGTAATAGGTTCATGTAAGAACTCAAAACTGAAAATGGAAATGACAATGTGAGATATAACGGTCACCGGTCATCGAAAAAACCGCCAACCGTCAACCGTCAACCATCAACCGTCAACAAAAAAAATGGCACTCGACAAATACGGAATAGCAAAAAGGATCGCGCAGGAATTGCGGGATGGCATGTATGTCAACCTCGGTATCGGCATTCCGACGCTGGTAGCCAATTATATTCCTGAAGGCATATCGATCATGATCCAGTCGGAAAACGGCATGCTGGGTATGGGTCCTTATCCGGATGAGAAAGAACTGGATCCCGACCTGATCAATGCAGGAAAAGAAACCGTCACTATTTTACCCGGCGGCGCTTTTTTCGACAGTGCAGAAAGTTTTGGGATGATCCGCGCAGGAAAAGTAGATATGACGGTGCTGGGCGCAATGGAGGTTTCCGAAAAAGGCGATATCGCCAACTGGAAGATCCCGGGTAAAATGGTAAAGGGTATGGGCGGTGCCATGGACCTGGTTGCCAGTGCAAGAAATATCATCGTTGCCATGCAGCATACGAATCCGAAAGGAGAATCCAAATTACTGCCGGCCTGCACGCTTCCGCTCACCGGTCTGCATTGCGTCCGGCGGGTTGTAACAGAACTCGCCGTGTTGGATATTACCGAAGATGGATTCCTGTTAATTGAAACAGCGCCGGGCGTCAGTATCGACGACATCAGGTCGCGGACACTGGGTAAAATGCAGGTCTCGGAAAATGTGAAAGAGATGCAGTTGTAATCCTGCAATACAAAAGGATAAATCCAGATCCGGATATGAGAACAGATAAATTTATTTTCTTCGCGTTCCCTTTTATTTTTTTGACAACAATTTGTTTCAGCCAGCAAACAAAAATTCCTTACGGAAATAATCCGGCAGCCGGTAAATACTATTCGGTGCGTGGCATTAAAATGTATACCGAAGTATATGGAACGGGCAAACCCTTATTGCTGATACACGGTAATGGGGACAGCATGAATGCCTTTGCTTTAAATATTCCTTATTTCTCAAAAGAATATAAAGTGATCGCAGTAGACAGCCGCGCACACGGAAAAACAGTTGACGATCAGGATTCACTGAGTTTTGAAATGATGGCCGATGATTTCGCGGCCCTGCTGGATGCCATGCATATCGATTCGGCCTACGTAATTGGTTGGAGCGACGGCGGCATCAATGCCCTGCTTCTGGCTATACGTCATCCGGATAAAGTAATCAAACTCGTTTCGACCGGTGCCAATCTGACGCCTGATTCAACAGGACTAATCCCCGTTTACTGGAGAGATGAACAAAGAAAATTTGAATCAGATAAAAATAAGCCACGAATAACCGCTAAGGAAAAAAATGACTGGAAAATATTTTTACTCGACTGGTTGCAGCCCAATGTGCCATTGGATAATTTAAAAGCCATCAGGTGTCCATCACTGATCGTTTGTGGGGACAATGATCTGATACCAATCGAACATACGGCAGCGATCTACAGGCATATCCCGCGGGCTTATTTATGGGTATTGCCCCATTCAGGTCATGCTACGTTAAAAGAACACAGGGATGAGTTCAACCGGATGGCTGATTCTTTTTTCAAAGAACCATTTAATACATTCGGACGTTCTGCAGGTAATAATCAATGATGAAGAAAAATTTATTGCGGTCCGCGGTTTGGATATGTTCACTGTTGATACTGCCTGGCTTATCAAACAGGTTAAGGGCCCAGCAGATCATCGCCTATTATTCAGGCAAAGCGAAAGAGATCAATACATATTACAACCCCCGGATCACCGAAATCATTTTCAGCTTCTGTCATTTATCGGGAAACCGGTTGACGGTAGACAATAAAAAAGATACACTGACCATACGGGCCCTGGTTGCATTGAAGAAAAATAATACAAGACTAAAAATACTCTTGTCGCTCGGTGGCTGGGGTGGATGCAAAACATGCTCGGATGTTTTTTCATCCGACAGCGGCCGGGTGGAATTTGCTGAATCGGTGCTTGACTTAACAAATTATTTCCAAACCGATGGCATCGATCTGGATTGGGAATTTCCAGCACTGGCGGCTTATCCCGAACACCCGTTCAAAGTGGAGGACAAAGTAAATTTCACCTCATTGATGAAGACACTGAGGAACAAACTGGGAAAATCAAAAGAAATCAGCGTGATTTGTGCAGGGGTTACACCCTTCCTCGAGGGGTCACTCGATCTGCCGGATATTGCACCTTATGTTGACCGGATCAATCTCATGACCTATGATCTGATCGGTAGCAAGACGCATTTTTCTGGTCATCATACGCCACTATATTCAACCAGCTGGCAAACCGCTTCAGCAGATCACGCAGTGCATTACCTTGACTCGTTGAAAATTCCGCGTAAAAAAATCTGTATCGGCTCGGCCTTTTACGGACGCGAATACCTGATTATTAATAACCAGACCGATGGATTGAATCAGCACGCCGTATTTCAAAAGTTCATAACGATGAAGGATATCCGTAATGAGTATACCGACGCGCAGGGATATATTACGCATTGGGATTCTGTGGCGATGGCACCTTATAAATACAATGATCAGAATAAAATTTTTATAACCTACGACGATGAACGGTCGGTGGCAGCCAAGGTAAAATATGTGAAAGATAAAAAGCTTAATGGCATCTTCTTCTGGGAATTGCGGCTGGACAATCCGCAGGAGGGTCTAATGGATGTGATTTTCCGTGAGATGAAAAAATAAGTATACAGGAAGACAACATCGCCAGCCGACCGCCCACGCTGAAGGCTCGGCGGTTAAAAAAGCTCATTCTGAACGTAGGCTGGTTGCCGGGTTGGCAAGCGCCGCTTTAATAGCCTGGTAACTGACCGTAAACAATGTGATCGCCAGGGCACCCGAACCTGCGGATACAAATATCCACCAGCTCATTTCTTTCCGGTAATTAAACTGCTGCAGCCAGCCATGCAGATAAAACCAGGAAACCGGTATCGCTATGAGCAATGAAATGAAAACCAGCACCAGGAATTCCCGGCTCAGTAATCGCCACAGATTAAATACGGACGCACCCAGCACTTTGCGCACACCAATTTCACGCGTACGTTGTTCTGCCATGAAAGAAGCCATGCCGAATAATCCCAGGCAGCTGATCAAAATGGCGAGGATCGCAAAGGAAGCCGCGAGCTTCCCGATCCGTTCTTCATCCCCAAATTTCCGTGCAAATTCCTCATCGATGAATTTATATTCGAAGGGCTGGGCGGGATTATAGTTTTTAAAAACAGGTTCTATTTTCGCAAGGGCCTCATGCATATTCAAACGCGGGTTCACACGGATATTTATAAAATGTTCTGCGTTGAGCGACATCAGGAAGATGGTCCGGAATACCGGCTGATAAGGTGACTCCATCAGCAGATCTTTTACAATGCCCACGATCTGGTAGGATTTATTGTTCCAGCGAATCATTTCTCCCACGGGATGTTTGAGTCCCATGAATTTCGCAAAGGATTCATTGATCACGAAGGCAGCGCTGTCTGAAGGAAAACTTTTTGAAAAGTCTCGCCCTTCTTTGATCTGCCATCCGACTGTTTTCCCAAAATCCTGAGATACATACACAACACCTGCACTGGCCTGCAGCGTCGGATCCTTTCCCTTCCATTCAAAACCGTCGTCGACTTCATCCACAAAAGTGGGTGTGCTGGAAGATTCGGCGATGCCGGCGATCGCACCGGATTGATTCAGATCCTGTTTTACAGCTTCAAAATGTTTATGTATATCATCCGTTGCCATATAACTCATGATCAAACCATTCCGGCTATAACCGATGGGCCTGTTTTTCGCAAATTGTATCTGGCGGAAAACAGTGATGGTGGCGATAATCAGAATTACGGAAACGGTAAACTGAATCACGACCATGGCCTTACGCGGAACAGATGCCAGACGGCCCGCGCGAAACGCACCCTTCAATGTTTTAGCCGCATCAAACGATGATAAATAAAAAGCAGGATAACTACCCGCGACGGCGCCTGTAATCAGACTGAACAATATGCCGGCCATCCAGAACAGGGGCTGGTTCCAGGGTATGATCATTTTTTTGTCCGCCACCTGGTTGAAGAATCCAAGCGATGCCTCTGCGAAAAATAAGGACAGTACAAAGGCAATAAACACATAGAACATAGACTCGCCAAAAAACTGAGCGACTAACTGGCTCCGACGTGAACCGATGGCTTTGCGGATGCCTACTTCCCGCGCCCTTTTTTCCGAACGCGCCGTACTGAGGTTCATAAAATTGATACAGGCCAGCAGCAACACGAAACAACCAATGATTCCAAACAACCATACGTACGTAATTCTGCCGCCCACATTCACGCCGTTCCTGAATTCATCAAATAAATGCCACTTGCTCATCGGGTGCAGAAATACAACGGGCTTATGCAGCGCATCGTCGGGCTTGACCATTTTAATTTTTACATCCCGGATTTTATCAGAAACTTTTTGCATCTCCGCATGATCGGCAAGTTGCACAAAGGCCTGGAACATATTCGAGCGCCAGGGATCGGATTCCTTGAAGGCCCATTGCAGGTTCGTTAGATATAATTTCCAGGACGCGATAAATCGCATATTTCCGAATGCTGAATTATCGGGGAGGTCATCATAGACACCGGTCACTTTCACCTGCTGATCATTATCAATTTTGATCAGCCTGCCCATGGGATCTGCATTTCCGAATAAAGTATGCGCGGTTTGTTTCGAAATCAAAATCCCATGCATATCATTGAGTCCGCTCCTGCTTCCATTCAACATATGTAAACTCAGCATATCTGCTGCGACCGGTTCCATATAAGACCCATCTATGATTACTTTTTTGTCTCCGGAGGAAATAATATGATCATTGTTCCAGGAAGACATGGTCACATATTTAAAATCGCTGCCGTATTCTTTTTTCAATTGTTCGCCGATGGGGAAGGGCAGGGAATGTTGAGTGCCGAGTTCGCCATTGAAACTTTGCGTTTGCATCACCTGTGCGATACGGTCATAATTTTCAAACTGACTGTTATAAGATATTTCATCCCGGATCCAGAGACCGATCAGCAGGGTCACGGCCATTCCGATAGAAAGCCCGGCGATATTGATAAAGGAAAAAACTTTGTTCCGGGAGAAATTACGCATCGCGACTTTTAGATAATTCCTGATCATGGTTGAAGGTATTCTGTGCACTGATGCATCGAAGAAAATGCCAGACTTGCACGGCCTTCGCAATCAAGTGATTCGAAATAAGGGTCGCTGAAAACTGTCCGATTTTGATACGATGGGTGTAACAGTATTTTATAGCCGATCCAGCGGGTCGTTCATATATCCTCTTCTTTTAAATGCAAAAGAATAAGAGTTAATACAAGGAAACTGACTATCCTTTCAGCACTGGATAATCCATTCCATATTTGGCTTTGCCACATGGCAAACCATTCTCCCCCTACCACTTCAAATCCTAAAAACCAAATGACTATCCCGATGATAATTCCTGCCACGGCCCAGTTTTTAGAGGCATGAAACATCGCAGCATTGGATCGCAGGTTTTTGAAAAGTAACAAACTCCCTTTGATACAGCAAAATGCCATCAAAGTTTCCAACACTATAATTAAAATATATCCGACATGAAAAAGAAAAGTACTATCAATACTTCTGTAATGAATATGACTTTCAGGAAAGGTCGTATCCATCTTCAAAACATGTTCAACAAATAAAAAATTGGTGAAATAATCCGTTGTATTTCCAAAAACAACCAGCAAAGACATCAGGGCAATCGAAGCCACAGATATTATTTTTGCAAGGCGGAAAAGAAACTGAACAGAATACATATTCTAATAATTTTATTTCACTTGTAAGATACCTGTAAACCTTTGTATCACCTGAATGTTGTAAATCAGTATGTAAACTCAAATCCATTTCAAATGATCACAAATGAAATTACCATAGCAGGAAATAGTAAAACCCCGTTGAAGGTGAACCGCTTTGGATTCGGCACCATGCGTCTCACCGGACAGGGTATCTGGGGCGAACCCAAAAACCGACCAGAAGCCCTGCAAATATTGAAGCAATGTATCTCCAGCGGTATTCAATTTCTGGATACTGCTGATTATTACGGTGATGATATTACGAACAGGCTCATAGCAGAAGCTCTGTATCCTTATCCTGCCAGCCTGGTCATTTGTACTAAAGTGGGCTGCACCCGGAAGCCGGACAAAAGCTGGATTCCATTCAGCCGCCCCGAACAATTGCGTATCAGTTTGGAGAGAAACCTCCGCACGCTCAAACTGGACCGGATGACACTGGTTCATTTCAGGGTTCTTCCCGCCAGTGTAGTTCCCTTCAAAGAATCTATGGATGCGATGTTTCAGTTACAAAAAGAAGGGAAACTGTTACACCTCGGCGTGAGTAATGTCAGCACCGATGAGCTGAACATAGCGATGTCCATGGGACCCATTGCAACCGTTGAAAATATGTACGGTCATGCGTTGCGAATTTCCGGCGACCTCCCCTATGTTGGTGAAAATAAGGGAGGTGAAGTACTGGCTACTTGTGAAAAAAACGCAATACCGTTCATACCCTATTTTTCATTAATTCAATCCTTGCCAAAGAAAGATGGCCGCATTGCAAAGATTGCAGAAAAATACAATGCGACGGCAGCCCAAATAAATATTGCCTGGTTATTGCATCGTTCTCCCTGGATATTGCCGATACCCGGAACCTCTTCCCTGAAGCATTTTGAAGAAAACATTCAATCGACCGAAATACAGCTAAGCAAAGAAGATATGGATTTTCTGGAGTAGGACTGTAGGGATTCAATCATTTATCTTTTTTGCAAAAAACTCGGTGTTTAATATCCATGTTTTGCCTTTATCACTTGAGCTTTCACCATGCCAATAAAATGAGTCAGCGGTGATATTTTCAAATACCCATCGCATCGTTACGCCGTCCGTTTCAGCAGTCTCCTGAATGATACGGTCTCCTTCTACTCGCGCGATCAATTCGTTGTGGATGCCAGTTACCGGATTAAACCAATCAACATGCCATTCATGTGTTTTAGGGTCCATCATTCTGAACGTATTGCCGAAGCGATTTCCATCGATCGTTGCACGATTCGACCTTTCAGTAAAATCAGGGGAAACCAAAACATCCTGGATGGCTCGTCCTTCCAGGGTCCTTGAAAAAAACCAGATGCCGCTATGCAACCGTTGAGTTCTATCATTAAGATTATAATCGATCATCTTTAACTTCCAGTTTCCGAGTAATCGCGAATAAATGTCAAAGGCTGGATCGATGTCTGCCGAACGGCTATCAGAAACCAGGATACTTGCGAAATCGGCGGCCCCTGTTTTATCCGTTTTTGAATCAGAATCTTCTTTCTCAGGGTTTAACATCTCCCAAATTCCCGGGTATTTAATAACAAAACCATCCCTGTCCACTACTAAATTGGATACGAAACCAGAATCAAGATTTTCATACCTGTATTTATTGCTTTCAATATGGGTATAACCTTGATGATTCCGGCATACACTTTTTTTCACCGGATCGATATAAATGACGTCAATTTTGCAAGATTCTCCGGAATTCAAATGCAACCTGCTAATAGGAATGGTATTGGTAAACGGGGTTAAGGCAATGTCAATATCATTACAATCATCAAATTGTTCAAGATGTTTTCCGTTACCGTCAAACCATTTTTTATTCTCCCGGACCATCCTCACTTCGAATACTTCGCCCTGATATGATGTCAATTGTAGAGATTCTATTTCGTATGCTTCATCCAGTTTTATTTGATAGTAGACATTTACAGGCTGACTATTCTCCAGTCCGGCAATAACACCGTTTACAGTAATCTTTTTATTCTCCCGCTTCACAGTACAACTTTCCATCGTGTCTAAACAGATGCCTTTCCATACGATCGTTTTATTTGAAAATGCGAATGTTTCCATGATTAATAATTTCTATTCTTTGGCTAATGACCTTTGAATCGTCGCACCCGTTTCAAGGATGAATTCCTGAACAATTTTACCATCCGGATCGCGATCCGGATCGAGAATTGTAATCTCCAGACCAATACATAAAGGATGAGATATTAAGCTTTCGATCATCATGTTGAGTTCCGGGTATGACAGACCACCAGGATCCGGACTGTCTACAGCTGGCATGATGGAGGGATCCAGCACGTCTACATCCAGGTGGACCCAAAATCCATCTCCGGGTGCAGAAGCCATGCTGGCAAAAAAAGAACGGATGCAAGCTGGTATGCCGGATTTTCTGAGGGTCTTCAGATCATAGTAGTGAATGGCTGTATTTTCAATGGCTGCAACGTAATGGATGTCGAACTCCCGGTTGCCCACGCACCAAACGTTCTGTTCTTTGAAGTAAGGACCCAGTTGATAGATGTTACTGAGTTTTTCGTGGCCATGTCCGGTAACTATCGCCAGATCCATACCGGCGGCACCATGCGTAGATGAAAGTGAGGGCCACATAAAATCGGTATGCCCATCGATAAAAAAAAGCCTGTAATCGCCCAGTTGCTTTAAAGCCAGCGCGTTTCCAATGATAATGCTGCAATCGCCGCCAAGAACCAGGGCGAAGTTTTTTCTGGAAATAACATCCTGAATGATCAGGGCCTGTTGTTTTGCATAAGCTGCGATCGAATCCGTATTGCGCATGTCTGAAACCGGATCCAGGTACATTGAATAGGGCGGTGGCTCCAGCCCGATTTCTTCGTGGTGAGCGATCAAGTCAAAGAACCCGAATTTTCTTAACCATTCAGGTAGTTTTTTTACACCAGGTTCCTTACCCGGAGCGGGCTCAATCAGGCCAAGATTGGAATTGAAAGAGATGATCGAAACAGTCTTTTTGCTAACATTCATATCTGCAAATTAAGCGCTTCTCAAAAGCCAGGACTTTAGAATTCCTGCTTATTTTTATTCCGGTAGTGCAGGGGAGATAACCCGGAAAAAACTTTAAAAGCATAACTGAAATGATCCGGACTGTTGAATCCGGCAGACCAGCCAATGGCAGTCACCGGCTCATCGGTAGACTTTAGTAAATGCGATGCGTGCTGGATTCTAAAATTCAGCAGGTACTGATATGGGCTCATCCGGGTGATCTGTTTAAAGACCCTGTGAAAATGAAATGGGCTCATATTAGAAACCAGGGCCAGATGGTCCATAGTAATCGTCTCAGCAAAATTTTCCTGTACATATTCCCTGGATTTCTCTATGGCAGGGAGATAAGCTTGCTTATGTTGATCAGAGATGTATTTTCCTTGTTCCTGATCTTTCATGTTAAAGATCTTATCTACCAGTTCCAGAACCATCCCTTCGATTTCCAGACCCTGCTGGTTTTTCAAGGCCAAAGAATTTTTTAATCTGTATATCAGATATTCCGTTTCCGGCGAAGAATTCAATAATAGGGAATGAATGTCTTCATCAGTAAAAAAACCATTCAATGCCGGTCGGTAGGCCGCCCGGATTCTTTCGTAAAATTCCGGACTACAACCAATGATGAGGCATTCGTCCGGCTGGCTATGATAGTGCTTCACACGATGTGTGAATCCGGGTCTGTTTAGTAAAAACCGGCTGTTAAAACATTCGAGTTCACCGTTAAAGATTTTGAACAAAAAGTTGCCTCTTCGGATATAACAAATTGAAAATTTATTTTGGTACTCAACGCCAGAAAAACCACATGCGGTACAGCGGCATACAAAATCGCTTATTTCAAACCATTCAGATTTATAAAGTGACCGGATTGTCGCATCCATGAAATTGTGTCTTCAATTTAGAAAATGAACTCTATACAAGACGATAAATTTTGTACCTGTATTACTGGCATACGAAATTAAAAAGATGATCTTATACGAGAAAATTAATAGAAAAAGCAAAGGAAGAATGTTGTGCACCCGGATGCTGCTCAAATTGACAGTCGATGTTTTCCGAAATGCACAATCACTGAACGATTCTGAATGTCAGGTTGATCCTGGGTTTTATATCTTTCGAAGTTTTTGGAATCTGGTGTTCCCAGAAATGTTGCATGGGGCCGGCCATTAATAAAAAACTGCCATGATGCAGCAGAATCTCCATTTGATCCACTTCTTTCCGGAATTTATGCCTGATCCGGAAGGGACGGGTTTCTCCGAAACTAACAGATCCGATGACGGGATTGACACCATATTCCCTTTCATGGTCCCGGTGCCAGGAAACACTGTCCTGACCCGTACGATATAAGTTCAGCAACACACTGGTAAAATGGACGCCGGTTTCTTTTTCTATTTTTTCTTTAATCGTTTCGAGCGTGGGAGTGATCGGATTTATTATTTCACCACCGCGTCGCTTCCCATACCAGGCAGTCAGCCGGGGCGTTGGGTGGGTTTTACCGTGAATGGTAATGGGCTCCTGTTTCCATGGCGTTTCATCCATGAATTCATGGTAATAACGGTCGGAATCTGAGCGGTTGAAGAAATGTTCATAGAGCGTCAGTTCAGCATCCGGGATATTAAAATGCGTAATTTTCAGATCCCCGGAATTAAACAGATCGGTATCGTCAAAAAGAGTCAGCATACAAATAATAAAACAAAAATGATGCTGTTTTGGTTGATGATCGCAGGCCAGATTTTCGGGGTACCTTAACAATAAAATAAAACCTCCGCATATGAAAAAATGGTTGTGTTTGCCGGTAGTCCTGATCGCTCTTTTTGCTTTCCGGAATAGTAAGTCCTTTGCTCCGGAATGGGTATCCCTGTTCGACGGCCATTCGCTGAACGGGTGGAAAGTAGGAGAGAACGCCGGCACATTCTCAGTGAAAGACGGCCAGATCGTGGTGCATGGCCCCACAGCCCATTTGTTTTATGAAGGCGATTACAAAAATCATGATTTCAAAAATTTCGAACTGAAAGTGGACGTCATGACCTGGCCCGGTGCGAATTCGGGGATTTATTTTCATACACAGTACCAGGAAAGCAGCTGGCCCGAAAAAGGATTCGAAGTGCAGGTGAACAATTCGCATACCGACTGGAAACGCACCGGCAGCCTGTATGATGTGGTCAATATAAAGGAACTATATGTGAAGGACATGGAATGGTTCACGGAATACATCAAAGTAGATGGTAAACATGTCGTTGTAAAAATCAACGACAAAACGGTGGTGGATTATACAGAGCCCGATGACTATAAACCCGCGCCCGGACAAAAGGGCCATTTTCTCTCCAGCGGCACGTTCGCTTTACAGGGGCACGATCCAAACAGCGAAGTACATTTCAAAAATATTATGGTGAAAGTGCCGGACTGAATTAATAGCTATACCCGGCTTATGTCAGAATAAGTCGAATCATCTCGTACCACCCGCCCCGAGATAGTTAAATTCACCATTCAATTCTTTAGCCAGACCTGGCCATTCTTTTTCCGGAGTTATAGCCATGAGTTTGAAGCGCATATCGACTAAATAATCCGTATAGTTTTTTCTAAGGTCGATCATTTCTTTTCCGGTTTTTTCAAAAGCACTTCGCGGTGCAGTATACGGTCTGATGGCGGAAAGATATTTATAATTGAGATCGAGGAATGCTTTAGCCAATGAATTTCCTTTCGTAAAGTAGGTATCAACATAAGAATTTGCTTTCTTCCTGTTCACCGAATCGGTTATCCTCTCATTACAAGCTTTGATCAGCTGATCACGCAACTTTATATTTTTAGCATAAATAGCTTTACTGACTTTTTCCCGTGAAGGCTGTATCAGGGTTTTATTCATGATGCTGTCCCACTCGTTTGCATGGATCAGTGATCTGATTTTTAATTCGGAGGACAAATAAGAATTTTGCAGGTCTTCAAGGCTGTCATAAATCGAAGCATATTCTTTATTAAATTGGCTCTGTGTGGATAAATGATTCATGTTCAGGTCCTCGAGCTTCTTACAGGCGGGCTTTTCAATTTTCTTTTGGAAAATTTCTTCCGATTTGATTGTCTGTTTTATAATTTTATCGATCTCTTCTTTTCGACTCTTGTCCTTAACATATTGACTGACATTCTTCTCTAAATTCGGATTTAACAAAAATGTCTGGTGGGATCCGCCAAGTAAAATATACGCGATTAACAAGCCAATGAGCATAAAATAAATTTATTGGGAATGGTAATTTTTAGAGTACCGCACCGCTATTTCCTTCATAGCTGTTTTAACATCCGCTTTCTTAAGGTTGAGATGGATATTCAGATAACAATATACCGATTATTTTTTTACCGGTTCGCCACTGCAATACTGCAACTGCCCCTTTGACAAGGTTTGTTCTCCTGACAGAAGAATCGCCTGGGTAACAGGTGTTGGATCGGAGTGTTCTGGTGAATGTAAGATTTATTAAATAGTCGCCGGTTGATATACATTGATACAAAAAAAGGGTCTTATTGTTATCATGGTTCTTAATCTATTCAGCCCCATGGGGAAAGGATCGGGCATAGCGGAGGATGAGATGGGAATAAAAGATTAAATTGGATAGCTCATCAGCCTGGCCGATGTCGGACATTAGCATTTCACGGGCTCGTCTGTTATAAATAAATTATTAAAAGAGTATGATTATAAATAGAATCGGTTCACAGCCCTCAGGAAAAGGGCCAGCAGAATATTTTACTGGTGTGGTAAGAATTGATCCGCTGGTCAGTCCGCCAGAACCATCGCGTGTTTCTATGGCGCTGGTTACTTTTGAACCGGGCGCCCGCACGGCCTGGCATACGCATCCTTTTGGACAGTCTCTTATTATAACTGCCGGTTGTGGATGGGTGCAACGCGAAGGAGAAAACAAGCAGGAAATTCATCCGGGAGATACAGTCTATTTTACTCCGGGTGAAAAGCATTGGCACGGAGCGACCGGTATCACCGCCATGAGCCATATTGCAATCCAGGAAAAATTAAACGGTTCACCCGTTGACTGGATGGAACAGGTAACAGACGCGCAGTATCTGGCTTTATAATGGTCCCGTACCATATAATTTTGATTAATTGAATCTGATATGAAAAAGAATAAATGGATACCATTGAAAATAATAATGATCGTTATGATGGCACTTGCTTTTGACAGTAAAAGTATTGCCCAGAATAAGAACTTAGTTGTACGTATTGCAAGGCTGCAAATAGATTCTGCGCAACTTGAAAATTATAAAGTCGCGCTGAAACTCCATGCCGAAACGGCTGTACGTGTTGAGCCGGGTGTATTGACATTGTATGCGGTGTATGAAAAAGATCATCCGACTCATGTTACCGTTTTCGAGATATACGCAAATACAGACGCCTATCAGGCACATCTGAAAACACCGCATTTTATTCGATACAAGACCAGCACGAAAGACATGGTCAAATCACTTGAGCTCACCGAAACAGTTCCGATCGCTCTTGAAACGAAGGCGACCAGACCCGTTGATTGAAATACGGTTTTTGAATAGTCTGTGGTTATTCCGATCTTGGTTTAACTATTCAAAGCATTTATGCGGGGGTTTATTATTGCCGGTATTGCCGTGTCGGGATTCTTTATCGCTTTCATTTTTTCAAAAAAAAACAGAAAGGGCCCTGATATCCTTCTCATCCTGATCAACCTGATGATGATCGGCTTTCTTGTTTTACACCTGCTGATCAGTGACCGAATTACGGCAATCCGTTTTTTCCTGCAAGCACTCTTGCCTTTTTTTCTCTTTCCGGTTTTCCTCCTGTTTGCATTAGAGACCCTTCAGGAAAAAAGAAATAAATGGTGGCTGATCCTTTTTCTGCCTGTTTTTATCGCGGGAATTTATATAGCGGCCGATCTGTTTTTGCTGCATGATTACACGGAGTCTGAACTGCACAGACTGTATAATGCTCCACCGCTGGCATATCATATACTTTATAAAGCCAATCAGGTATTTTTTATTTTGGCTCTCATCTGGCTTATTAAAAAATTGAGGGAGTATAAAAAGCGATTAAAAAACAATTACTCCTATTTTGACCCCATTTCCCTTCAATGGCTTACCCGTTTCAGCTGGATATATCTGAGCATCACACTGCTCTCGCTGGCCGTTTTCCTGATTTCAAACTTTGGTGTTTTGCCAGTTAATATCCAGATGGCCTATTCTATCGTCAGCGCCTGCACGGTACTGGCTATTTTTTACCTGAGCTTTCATGGCATCCGGCAGTATTCGGTTAATGAATATAATATTAACCGTCGGATGCGGACCGACGATAAAATCAGCCCGGAAACCCTGGAATCAAAGGCAAAGTATAAAGCTTCATCGCTCACACCTGAAAATCAGGAATCAATCTATGACCGCCTGCTGGAGTTGTTTGAAGATCATACCATATACTGCGAATCCAGGCTGCAACTGAGCGATGTGGCCAATATGCTAAAAGTGAATACACATAACCTGTCACAGGCTCTCAACAGTCTGGCAGGAAAACCATTTTATGATTTTGTAAACGGCTACCGTGTCAGATATCTGCAAAAACTTCTGACAGATTCGGGCCAAAAGCAGTTTACCATTCTTTCTCTTGGATTTGAAAGTGGGTTCAACTCCAAAGCCTCCCTAAATCGTGTTTTTAAAGAGCAGACGGGGCTTTCACCTTCCGAATATCAAAAGCTTCATCTCAAGGGCTGAGGTCTCATCTTCCGATAACTGGGTCTTATCCTATCCGATGAGGCGACCGGCATCCGCCGCCCATCTATTTTTGAACCATCACTAAAATTTAAAATGATGGAACAGAAAAATTTGTTTTGGCCAGCAGCAGCGATTTTCATCTTGATAACAATTACCGTCACAGGCGCGCAGGCACAGGAATGGAAAATGGAGAAGAGGATTAACGTTTTATTCGGATTAAGCCAGGTGGTGGTCGCGCACGGATTTAATGTGGAATTCAACTATATATCTAAACGTCTGATCTTTGATTACTCTCATGGCGTATCCCTTGACTTTGAAGGCAGTACCGTGCCTGCGGATTTAAGGAAACAGGGAATTGCCGTAAAAATGCCATGGACGACAGGTTTTGGTATAGGATACCGACTGAAAGAATGGATAAATTTCAGGCTGGAACCAAAATTCCACCGTTTTGAATTCTATTATGGTGGTGAAAATCAGGAAATAACTTCCTATAATACTTTCAGTCTGGGACTTGGTATTTATGGCAGCTTCCGGCCATTTAAAAAAGATGACAATTTTTTAAGCGGCCTGATGATCTCTCCCAGCATTCGGTATTGGCCGACCATTAGCTCGACCCTGAAGGACAATAAATATATTTATTTCAATAAACGGACGGGCATAAATGAAGAGATCAGAACGCTTGATCCGGGCATTGGGTTCACTCCCCTTGTCATCAATATCAGCATTGGCTATTCATTCCGGATTAAAGATCGCAGGTAGACAGTATATCCGGAATTTTGAACCTTTTTATTCAAATACTATTCCCTCCACTTTCTCTCGCATTATAATTTTCGATATTTCTGAGCAGATTCTGAAGACGTTCGGTATTTTGACGGATAATTGATATATACGTTTTATTGTCTTCATTATTAGTATTCGTCTCCAGCAAATCAAGCGATAGCAAAATATGAGCAAGTGGAGCATTGGCTTCACTTAGAAGTGGTTCAAATGAATTGTTCATATGTTAGGTTTTAAGTCATTGAATCCCTCTGTATCAAAATACAGAATCACGACACGAACGTATCAGAACCATAGAGTGCTCAAAACAATAACCTCTCCAAAAACTGATCCGGGAAATTTGAACAATAATAATATTGAAAGACAATACATTAGGGATGTTATCACTGACAATATACCCCCACCTGCGTGATCATTCTGCAAATCGGTAACTGATTTTTAAGGGAAGGAATCGGGATTATTGTAGATTGTACGATATATTAGACGTATGAAATCAGTCAGCCACTTGCCGGTCCCAATCCAAAAATATATTCTTTTTACCAGGGATTGCAATCATTCCAAACCCCGTTACGAATCTGCGCCCCATTTCATTAAAACCCACTGAAACCTGTCGTTTCAGACAAACTATTGTACATGAAAAACAGAGGCTTGTTTATTTTCATTTCGGGAATTTTTTTTCTGTCTTATTCCTGCACCAACACGGCTACGAATATTCCTTCAACTGCCGCAAACGATTCCATATCGGTTGATAAAAAAGATGTGATCAATGAAGGATTTTTCAACAAGGAAGCACAGTCCAAATTGACGGCGGACTCTGTTCTGCTTATTTTAAAAGGAGGCAACCAGGACTATACAAGCGATAACCTGGTTATTCGCAATACCTCTGAAAGAATACGAAAAGCATCACTGGGACAATATCCGGCAGCAGTTATTTTATCCTGCCTGGATTCCCGTGTGCCGGTGGAAGACGTATTCCATTGTGGCATTGGAGATTTGTTTGTTGCCCGTGTGGCAGGAAATATTTCCAATGAAGATATTTTGGGAAGCCTGGAATATGGCTGTAAGGTTTCCGGAGCCAAATTGATTGTTGTTTTAGGACATGAACATTGCGGCGCTATTAAGTCCGCCATTGATAACGTTAAGCTGGGAAATATCACGGCCCTACTTGCGAAAATCCGTCCTGTTGTGATGCAGATCGACAGTTTCCCGGGTGAAAAAAGTTCAAAGAATCCGGAATTTGTCGAAGCAGTATGTCGCCAGAATATTCTAAACACGATAAAGACAATCCGGATGAAAAGTCCGATTCTAAAAGAAATGGAAGACAAGGGAGAGATAAAAATCGTTGGAGCAGAATATCATATGGAGACCGGAAGGGTTGATTTTTTTTAAATCAATATATACGTTCAAGCCTCTGATTCTATTTCCAAATGAATACGCCAATCTTCACATTGTCATTTCCGGGGCTGCGATGTTGCGATCATAAAAGACAACATTTACTTCAAAGTTGAGATCGAAACTGCAATAGTCAATATTTGCCGTTCTAATAGTCGCGAGTTATCTATCTACCACAATCGTTATCTCATGCACAAAGCCCTTTTCATATAAAAATGATTTTCTCCTGTATCAAGGATATCTTCAAAATAAGAACTCGCTGCGATTTTTATGAACACAGATATTTTAAAACAGGAAATAGTATTATTCACCAACACTACTTTTTCAAAAAGCTCAAATAACCTGTATCGCTACCAACAAATGGGTATTTTTTCAGGTTGGAATCTAAGTTACATTTAGAAACATTTCACAACAACTCATTTGGTTCAATTCCATTAAATGGTCAAGTCAGGTTTTATAGGTATAAATGCCGTTTACCGACGGCATACATTTTTTTCTGCATTCGTTATTTCTAATACTTTGTAGTACCGGAAGTTCAACGAACGATCCGTATAAAGTCTGGTTCAAGTTTTAACTCCGCGTACAAGTAATCATCATTGTTAAACCTTAAAAAATCTTTTATGAAAAAATTTCTACTTTGGCCGACTGGCCGGTCAGGATTTTATTCTCTGATGTGCTTTGTTATGGCCATCGTTTGTATCACAGGTTGTAAAAAAGAACCAGGGTTCCGTGTGGATTTACCGCCATCCCTGTATTCGGCAGATGTGATTGACAAATGGATGACGCTTGAGATACGCATATATAAAAATGCAACGGGTATTGGCAATGGGGCTTTTGCCAGGCCATTTGCTTATTCCGGTATCAGTGCCTATGAATCAATAGACCCGGGATTATTTTCCTGGAAGCATAAATACAATGGATTATCTGACCTGCCGGAAACAGACAGATTTCAAAAGTATAACTGGCCGGCCAGCGTAAATGCCAGCCTGGCGGAATTCAATAGAAGTTTTTTTACATCAGCCAATTTGAATGCGACGGATCTGGCCGCCATTGATTCTCTCGAAAACGCCATTTCTTCAACATTCAGCGGTGAGCATCCCGATGTACTTTCCAGGTCAGTAGGTTTTGGCAAATCAATAGCGGATGCCATTTTTGCCTGGTCCCTGACAGATAGTTATATTCAAAATAATGCCTTGCCATATACTCCTCCTGTAGGTCCGGGTCTCTGGGTTCCGACTTCGCCTGCACCTGCATTGCCCGCCGCTCCCTTCTGGGGGAATGACCGGCGCATTATTGCCAATAGCGGAGATAATGACGCGCCGGGTTCGCCGATTCCATATTCTACAGATCCGACATCAGATTTTTATAAAGAAGTAAATGATTTATACCAGGCTTCGAAGGTCCTGACCACCGATCAGATGAACATGGCATTGTTCTGGAGAGATGTGCCTGGCGTTTCTACACCCGGTCACTGGATGAGTATAACCCAGGAGGCCATCAGGCAGTCACACAGCCGGCTGGATAAGGCAGCACTCGCTTATGCACTGACCGGAATATGTTTGAATGATGCCGTCATCACCGTGTTCCACTACAAATATGTTTATAACCAGGTCAGACCCGTAACTTATATCCGGGGAATCATCGGGGATGCCACCTGGTCTTCATTTATTCCGACACCGAATCATCCGGAATATCCGGCAGCACATGCCGTCGTTTCCGAGGCTGCTGCAGAAGGACTGACAGCAGCGTTTGGGAATATCGGACCCTTGACGGATCATACCTGGGACTATCTCGGATTCCCTGCCCGTACTTTCAATACATTTCGCGAATTCGCTTTGGATGCAGGCAATTCGAGATTTTATGGTGGAATCCATTACCAGCCTTCGATTAATACAGGCCTGACTCAGGGAAGGATAGTTGGTTCGAATATTGTTAGGAGCCTGTTGCCGTTTTCGGGATTGAAAAAATAATCCAGTCACAGATAAAGAAAGCTACCCGGAAAATACAGTTTCCGGGTAGCTTCTTTATTTTAGGAAGTCATCTAACTGTTCTCTGATTCTCCATAATGCCCTTCGGTATTCATATTAATTCATTCGAAATCACGAAACTCGGTTTTCATTCAGTTCTTCGCCGAGTTAAACCGATCCGGGAAAAGCAGATTTTACAGGACAAAAAAATAAGAACTTTGCTAATGGAAAAAGCCAACTGGATAAATGAAAGATGGCATCCTTATGTTTATGAAGAGCGTATGTAGAATAAATATCAATAATCCAGATTTGTAAGCGCATTACCATATTACTGATTACTGTTTTATTTGCCATATTCGGTTATGCACAAACAAAAACGATCATGGGGACAGTCGTTGATTCTGCAACCCGGGCCCCTTTACAAAATGTAAGTATTACCCTGAATAATAGCCCCCGGGGCGGACTTACGGATGCTGCTGGTAAATTCTCGGTTTCTGTCGACAAGTCTGTTACCAGGATCACCTTTAGCTATACAGGTTACCATTCCGTAACATATATTCTCTCTGATGAATCAACCCAGGAATTGACCATATTACTTTCAAAATCGTACACCACGCTCAAAAATGTAGTCGTTAACGCAAAAAAGGGAAAATATAAAAATAAAAATAATCCTGCAGTTGATTTGATCCGGCACGTGATTGCAAATAAATCCAGGAACGGACCGGGAGCGAATCCCTACTCTTCTTATAAAGAATATGAGAAGACTCAAATGTTTACGGATGGTCCATGGATCAGGATTACCCAAAACTTTGTATTAAAGAAGTTTAAATTCTTTTTTGAAAATACAGATACAACGATTGTTCCGGGTAAAAAGCTGAATTCTGTTTATCTGCAGGAAATCATCTCCAATAAATATGTCCGAAAGAATCCGGTAAAAAACAAAAAAATCATCATAGCACAAAAAACAGTGGACTACGGTGAATATATTGATATGAAAGGCATACAGGGTGCGTTGCATTATTTATATAACGATATTAATATTTATGACAATAATATTTCCGCCTTCACCATGCAATTTGTTAGCCCCATATCGGACGTCGGGCCTGTTTTTTACATGTATTTCATTCAGGACACGATAGTTGAAAATGGATCCAGCATAGTCAAATTGGATTTTACCCCAAGAAATCCTGAAGACCTGCTATTCCGGGGAACCCTTTGGGTTACACTCGATGGAACGTACGCTGTTACCAGTGCCGAGCTTGGAATGAGCAAACACGTAAATATGAATTATGTCAGAAATTTTGAGCTCAATCAGAATTTTAAAAAAGGTCCCGGTGAGCATTATTATTTGGCTGAATCAGATATGCTTGCTTCGTTCAGTCCGTTTGCCAAAAGCCCCGGTGTTTTTGGAGAGAGAAAAATATCCATTTCTGATTTGTCTGATTCTGTTTTGCCCGACCATATATTTCAGGGATCTGAAGTAGATAGTTTAGCTAAGTCATCTCATCAGTCGGATTCTTTTTGGAGAGAAACCCGACCTGTTCCGCTTAGCCCATCTCAGGCTAAGACTTATTCAAATGCAGACAGCCTGGTAAAAATGCGTTCTTATAGAAGGCTTATGGATTTGGCGACCTTGTATTTTGTTGGCTATAAATCAGCCGGAAAATTTGATATTGGCCCTATTCAAACCTTTTATTCTTTTAACTCTGTCGAAGGTCAGAGGCTTCAATTTGGAGGGAGAACCAATTACAAACTAAGCCATCGATTTTATCTGGATGGCTATCTGGGTTACGGATTTAAAGACAGTCGTTTTAAATATATGTTAACCGGATCTTATTCATTTAACAACCGGTCTGTTTACAGTTATCCCTTCAACTATGTGCAGGCAAGTTATATGCATGATCTCAAGAATCCTGGCCAGGAGGATATTTTTTCAAATGGCAACACGTTTCTTTCTTCCTTTACCCGCGGTTACAGTTCCAACTGGCTATACAGTGATATTTTCCGGCTTTCCTATGTACACGAATTTGGAAACCATATTTCCTATATACTGGGAACAAAATACTGGAGACAACAGCCGGCCGGATCACTTGTTTACGTGAAAGAACCATCGCCTCAGCAACTGGATACTATCCCGGATATTACAACCGGCGAAATCTCACTTACCCTTCGATGGGCGCCGAACGAGCAATTCTTTGAGAACAAAGTAGGGCGAAGAAATATTGCCAATAAATATCCGGTCATATCCTTTCAGTATGCAAAAGGTATCAGGGGACTTTATGGAGGCGAGTACAGCTATGATGCTTTTCATCTCAAAATATCCAAACGGGTATTTACTTCACCTGTCGGATTCTCTGATATCAGACTGGATGCAGGCTACCTGGCCGGAATCCTTCCCTTTCCACTATTGATTATCCCACCTGCGAACAGGTCCTATTTTTATAGTTTCAATTCCTACAATCTCATGAATGTCCAGGAATTTGTTGCTGATCATTATGCCGGTGTGGATATCGACCATTATTTCAACGGGTTCTTTTTCAACAAGATTCCTTTATTGAAGAAACTAAGACTTCGTGAAGTAATAGCGGCCAAAATATTGTACGGGGGTCTGCGAAGCGAAAACAATCCGAATGATAACCCGAATCAAATGCTCTTTCCGACAACCAATGAGGTTACTTCTACCTTTGCATTGACTGGTCAACCCTATGTGGAAGCCAGTGTCGGGATTTACAATATTTTTTCTTTTATAAGAATAGACTTTATCAAACGATTTACTTATCTGTATCACCCGAACGTTTCCACTTTCGGGTTACTGGTCAGTACCAATTTTAGTTTTTAGACATGTCGTTTACTTTCTTTCTTTAAATTTTTTTATGTGTTTACTTTCAAAAGCCCGGTTGAATTAAGGATCAGACATATTTATATTCTTTATTTCATAATTGCCATCATAGCCAGCATTCAGTGTTATTATGGATTTATAAGACCATCGGGTCAATATGGAAGGGTTTATCCGAATTATAATAATTATATAATTTTTAAAAATTCATTTTTCCATTTAATACAGGGTAAGGATTTATACATACACTATCCGGATGAACAATGGGATCTATATAAATATTCCCCGACTTTTTCATTATTTTTTGGCTTGTTTGCTTATTTGCCTGATTTTATTGGGTTGCTATTATGGAATTTATTTAATACAATCCCTTTATTATTGGGCATTGTGTTGTTGAAGGGGATGAGCGATAAGGCCAAAATATATGCATTGCTGTTTTGTTTTATTGAATTAATGGGCAGTTTGCAAACCGCCCAAAGTAATGGACTTACGGCAGCGCTTCTGATATTAACATTTACCTCGCTTGAAAATGGCAGGTATCTCCTGGCAACATTCTTCGTGGCCTTTTCATTATATCTTAAAATATACGGAGCGATTGGTTTAGTATTATTTATATTTTATCCTGCAAAGACGAGATTATTTCTTTATACATTATGTTGGACTATACTTTTGGGTTTATTACCGCTGGCAGTTGTCGATTTGAACAGGCTATTGTATTTATATAAAAGTTGGGACCATTTACTAAAAACTGATCAGGCAAATTCAACGGGAATTTCAGTGATGGGTATTTTAGAGTCGGGCTTTAAATTCAATATTTCAAATAAAATAACCATGCTGGCGGGTATCTTATTATTATTGATTCCGCTATTCCAGACATGGAAATACAAAATATATGAATTTAGATTATTGGTGCTTAGTTCGATAATGATATGGGCTGTTATATTCAACTATAAGGCAGAGTCCTCCACGTACATTATAGCCATATGCGGGATTGCCATCTGGTTCTTTTCTCAAATGAAAACCAGTTTAAATCTTTTGATTATTATTTTGACATTTATATTCACTATTCTTTCACCAGGAGATTTATTTCCGCATTTTATAAAAGGACTATTTATAAGGCTTCCCTATCTGAAGGCTATTTTTCCAATTTTGATATTTGGGATCATTTCATTCGATTTGTTTAACAGAAGTTTTGATTTGAAGGAGCCCTCATTGACGATTGCTTCACATCAGAGGTAGCGGTTTAAAATAGATGAATAAACTTGATATATTCATAACTTCATTGGTTCAGAATATCACATAGACACCAGAAGGGTTTATGAAAAATAAACGAAGAGATTTCCTGAAATATTCCGGTCTTGCCGGATTGGGTATGGCCGGTGGTATGATGAAAGGACTTGCAGCAGACAAGACGATGGAGCATTTGCCTGAAGAAGTATTGGGCCAGGCGGGTTCGGAAGATTTTGCAGATGACCAGCTCACGATGATCGGACTTTACGGTCCCTGGGCGGCATCGCTAACAGCAAATAAGTTGCCTTCTCTTTCTTTTAGAAATCCGGAACGGACGGATATTGAATCCTGGCGCCCAATGGCAAGGCAGCGGGTGATGGACAGAATGGCCATTCCGGATATCGGCGGACTCCCGGAAGTACGGGTAACCAGGGAATTTGTATATGACGGTTTGTTGATTACAGGAATTGGAATGGCAATTGCCTTATGGCCGACCCACGGAAGCAACACTTCTCAAACCCGTAAATGCAAAAATGCCTCTTCCAGGCATACTTGCTTTTCATGACCATGGAGGAAATAAATATTTTGGTAAAAGAAAAATTACCAGGACTGATGATAATCCGCACGCCTTAATAACTGCACATCAGAAAGAATATTATTCTGGATTGGCCTGGGCCAATGAATTGGCAAAGAAGGGATATGTTGTCCTGGTCCCTGATGCTTTTTCATTTGCGAGTCGTCGGGTGATGCTGCAGGATGTTCCCAAATCATTGAGACAGGGACTGAGCGACGAGGACCCTGAAAATCCAGCCAATATTGCAGCCTATAATAAATGGGCCGCCGACCACGAACACATTATGGCCAAATCATTGTTTAGTGCAGGCACCACCTGGCCCGCCGTTTCTTTTGCGGAGGATCGGAAAGCCCTTGACATACTCTGCTCACTGCATGATGTGGATAGCAAGAGGGTTGGCTGTGCAGGACTTTCCGGTGGCGGTCTGCGGACGGTCTTCACGGCGGGACTCGATCCCAGGATACAGTGTGCGGTTTGTGTAGGATTCATGACTACCTGGAAAGATTTTTTATTGTACAAATCGGTAAATCATACCTGGATGATCTACACACCGCTGTTGCCAAATGAACTGGATTTTCCTGAAATACTTGGTATGCGTATACCCTTGCCGACACTCGTATTGAATGATTTGGCCGACGATTTATATACGCTCAATGAAATGAAAGAGGCCGATAGGATCCTGGCTGAGCTTTATCACAAAGTCGATGCGGATAATCATTATAAGTGTTCTTATTATCCGGGACCACATAAATTCGATGCTGCCATGCAGACAGAGGCTTTTGCATGGTTTGATCGCTGGCTGAAAAACTAATTTCACTCTATAATCCACTTATAATGAACGATTTGTAATTCGTTTTCTGGCATCATAGTTGTCCTTATATATGTTGAAACTAATAATCCGAATTTATGAAAAAACCATCTTCACTCCATGTTGGAGAAACAATCAGAATCTATTTAATTGCAGCAGCACTTTTGACAGGCGTAATGGTTCTCGCCTTTGTGGGTTGGCAGGGACAATAGGCTCTCAAATCACAGGCATCCAGACATTTCCTAATTCAATACATCGTTGGTGTATCTGTTGAAATAATTCTTTTGGCAGCTTATCGGGTATGGGGGGCAGGTCCAATGTTTGTGCAGGCGAACCAAACTCTTTAAATACGGTTTCAAAACCCGCAGGTGTGATCAGCAACAATGCCTTTGCTGTATCGCTTACGAGGTTGAAACTATGAGCGACTTCTTTAGGCAGTACAACCAGTTCGCCGGTTCCGGCCCTGAACTTTTTATCACCGGCCTGAAAATCTATTATACCGTCCAGTACGTAAAACGATTCATCTTCATACGTATGTAAATGCGGTGGCGGCGTAAAGCCTTTTCTGAAAAAACAATGAATAAGCGCATAGGCATTATCTGTATCCTCACCTGTAGCTAAAAAAGAAAAAGTATGTGCCAGGTAATGAACAGAATTTTCCAGGGTTGGTTTTTGACTGAGCGATAAACGCGATAATGTTTCCGGCATAAAAAAGGATTTTAATAAAGGTAGCAGCACCCAATACCTTTTTTCTCTACCATATGGTAGATTTTAAACGATCCATCGCAGTTCTACTGCTTTTAAAATAGCAGAACTCCTGTTGCCTACATCCATCTTCTGATAAATATGAAGCGTATGTGTTTTAACCGTACCCGCCGATACAAACAATTTTTCTGCAATCATTTTATTGGGCAGACCAGTTGCCAGTAAAAAAAGAACTTCCTTTTCTCTTTCCGTAATGTAGTTGTAATGTTTTTTTTGATCTGGCAGGCATTTCTTCCATGTTGTTCCACCGCCATTCCTTTGTCCTTCCTTTTCCCTGTACAAACGGAGCGGCGGATATTCTGGCTAATTCCAATGCCCTTACAACAAAATTTCCTACTGTTTTTAATACATAGAGATGATGAGGCTGGTATACATTCTTATGGATTGTTCGTACCACTATCAGTCCCACTACTTTATCATATAATTTTAAGGGAGTATACAAAGCCGCTTTGGGTTCTATGCCAGCCATTGGCTGCGGTTTTATAAGAAGGTACCTGCTGTATTCCCTGTCAAAATCATTCATAAAAATATCCTGTTCATGCCGGATACACCAGGAAGCGAGACGGCCTTCATCTGACGCATCAATAGAAAAATCAGGAAGTGGCTTGCCCTCTTCTATCATTCCCTTGTAATGAATCAATGCTTCTTTTTCATCATAAATACCAACACAAAACTGGTAGGCATCAATCAATTGATTCACATTCTGATAAATGACAGCGATAATTTCCCTGAGCGAAAGCCGGGGCGTTATAAGATCGGTTATTTCATTCAAAATACGGAGTTGTCCGGTCCAATCAACATCAGCATCTTTTGAAATGCTATTGGTCCAGGATGAGAACTGATCTTTAAAAGATTTATTCAAAACATACGATTAGATTATGCAGGAGTATCTAAATTTACTCAATTAGCTGCTACCAGCAATTAATGAACTTCGCGGCCGTGGTATTCACTTCACGTGGCTTCATAATTATCCACCCATTGTAATAGCAATCAGAACAAGGAGTATCCCAATCAGGCTCATGGCGATTCCGGTAATCCAGGGCCTGCTGCCCGCATAACGCCCCAAAATAAACAGCAAAATTCTAACTCATGGCCTGTTGAAGCTGATAATTTTGATTGCGCCCTGTAATAATTCAACGTTCAATTCTGCAAATGACCCAATTATTTCACCATCCAATTGCAATATACGAGGCTCATCAAAATAAAGCCTGGCATGGTTTCCACTAACGGTACGGGTATGTTCAGGTTTAAAGAATGCCTCATTGAATTTGGTTAGCGCGGCATCAATAAATGTGTTAATACTTTTCTCCCTGAGCAGGACTATTTCAAATTTGCCGTCAAACAAATTGGATTGGTTACTCAGGATAACCCCGGTGCCATAACGGCCACTGTTGCAAATAGCAGCCATATAGCACATCTCTTCAATAGTATTTCCCTCAATTTCTACCTTGACCCGAAAAGCTTTTGTTTTCTTTAGTTCTTCTACAAAATATTTGGAATAAGTCATCATACCTCTTCGTGTATCTTCAGAAAAAGATTTTACCAGGTTAGCATTGATACCTACATCGCCAATATGCATACTATAGAATGTTCCATTTACCCTGAGCAAATCCATACCGGCATACACCCCGCTCATAATAATATCTTTTAATGCTTCAATGGCATTTGTGTTCACTTGCAGTTCTTTTGCCATGCCATTCGCAGAACCCTGGGGTATAATACCAAGTGGCAATCCGGAATCTAACAGGCAAATAGCTGCAAAAAGAACAGTTCCATCACCACCAACAGCTGCCACTTTATCCGGCTTTTCTTTTTCTAAAACCTGATGAAGTTGTTCTTTATCATTTTTTCCGGTGGTTTTAAAAATGGCAAGTGCTATACCATACCGGTTGCATAACTGTTGTGCGTCCTTCAGAAACGGCTCTTTATTTACGCCACCCGAAATAGGGTTTACTATAAACAAAAGTTTCATAATCTAACGATTTATATTTTTCAGCAAGGAAGTATCAAAAGTTGTTGTTTCATCGAAATACAAAACGGGAATGTCCAGTTTATGAAGGCGTTGATAATAAGATTTCTGAAAACGAAGATTATAAGCTTTTGTTTTACGAATAAACACCTGGCAAATCCTCCCGGGGAACTGCTCAGCAACTTCGCTATACGTGCGAATGTCGGCCCCGGTATCATCACCTATAAGATAGTAGTATTTACCGGGCGACTTTTGTAATATGGAAGATATTTGCCCGAGTTTAAAATCATTACCCTTACTAGTAAGCAAACCCGAATAAGTTAGATAATCATATAAATAAACGATGGAATCGGTAATGCCATTTAAAGCAAGTATGTGTGTTAGCAAGTGAAATAGATTCATTTCACTTTTTGAAACGCAATACACCCTGGTTCCTGATCTCTTTGCATAGTTCAGTAAATGCCCGGTGAAATCCACCATTTTCCGGTTCTTTGGACGCTTAAATAAAATGGTATATACCCTGCGTATAAATGTTTTGGTGAAGGAATAAAAGATGGTATCATCAATATCTGAAATGATTTCTATTGGCTGATTTGAAATGGGGAAGTATATGGGATAAAGTTGTATAATTGGAAGCTTTATAATGCAGGAAATGTCAGCATATATCTCTATATCTTTTGTACTATCGCCGTTCAACCATAAATCAAATTTGCCATTGTTGCCGGTTGTTACTGTGTGTTGCTCTCTACCGGCCTTGATAAATAATTCTTTGCAGGCATAAAGTTTATTGGTGTATGACCTGATCACGCCGATAACCTGATGATTGAAAAATTGCCCGGGATAGGTAGAAGGATAAATTTCAGCAAGTGCAACGCCGTTGATTGCAGTACCGTGTTCAAATTGTACAACAGCCAGTTGCCATATCACAGGAGTTTTTGTCAACATTTTATGTCCGCATCGGGCTGAGTTTAAAAAATAAGGTTTCCCATGTAAAGGTTAATTCTTTTTAGTAAAATCTCCTTTCAAAGAGATTCCCACTTTGAGTAAGGAGCAGGCTGGCGCTGGGGTTGACGGTTCGCCTCATCGGGGTTAATATGGCATGTTTCATCTGATTCAGCATCGGTTTCTATCATTGCAGGTAGCGAAGGATTACTTGCAAATAATCAACTATTTATAAAAAGCCAGACCTTATCAGTTTTTTTAATTATCTTATTGTTTATATTTAAATAAGCTTCATAAATAGCTTTCCGGGATTGTGAGCTTATCCGTGTTACCCCATCGAAATAAATGCATAGGCGCCTCCTGCACCTGAGGAAGAAATTAGATTCACCTAGTACTTTTTAACCTTTAAATACAACACTTGAAAAAGTGGCCCTGTAGTAATATATTTAAATATACTATACCAGCAATCCTATTTTGTCTCCAGGCGATAGCTGTCGTATTCGCAGGAGAAAATCACAGGAGAGGTGACTGACAACGATGGCCTTCCATTGAGAGGAGCCACAGTAACTATAAAGGGTTCTGCTTTGGGGACGCAAACGGACTCCAGTGGCGCTTTCAGTATTCATGGAACGAAGGGAAACCTGCTTTTGATTTCTTTTGTCGGATACCAAACCCGCGAAATCACTTTATCTTCTGATATTTCATTAAACATACATCTTCAGAAATCTATCAACAATCTGAATGAGGTGCTCGTAACCGGCTATGCTTCAGTAGCCGTAAAAGATTTGACCGGTTCGGTTGCGATTGTAAAGCCGAAAGAACTTACAGCAGTGCCGGCAGGCCAGGTGGAATCCATGTTGCAGGGAAGAGTTGCAGGAATGAACGTGATTACACAGGCAACACCCGGAGCACGCACATTAATCAGCATTCATGGCTACGGAAATTTTGGAGATGTATCACCCCTATATATTGTGGATGGATCACCCGCAGATATCAATGATCTGAATCCGGATGATATTCAATCCGTCGTGGTTTTAAAGGATGCCGGGTCAGCTGCTATCTACGGAGTGCGGGGTGCAAACGGTGTTGTTGAAGTGACAACTAAAAAAGGAAAAGCGGGTAGTACCCAGATAAATTTTGACAACTATCTGGGCTATCAGGTCCCCCTAAAAAATGGATATGATGTGCTGAATCCCTGGGAAATGGCGGAAGTTACCTGGAACGCGTATAAAAATTCAGGACAACCCCTTTCAGATCCCCAATATGGAAATGGTGCAATTCCCTGTACTGCCGGATTATGTATTAGCGGGCAGCCAGGGAGGTCTTTTTGAAGGTGATCCGGCGACCAATAAAAATCTTTATAATATCGATCCGGCTGCAGGTGATATCTATCAGATTGTAAAAGCCAATAAATTCGGTACGGATGTATTCCATGAAATTTATTTACCGGCCTTTTCTCAAAACTATACACTAAATGTTTCCGGGGGGAATGACAAGAACCATTATCTGTTTTCGGCCGGTTACCTCGACCAGGAGGGCACTTTAAAAAATACTTACCTGAAAAGATTAACCATAAGAATTAATACGGAATTCAACCTCATGAATAATTTTCGCATAGGTGAAAATGTCCAGCTTTCCTCCAGGGAGACTCCATACTATGCCAACGTACTTTAATCCCGGATTTCACTCCTCTAACACTTTGCCGAACCCGATACTGCCGATGTACGATATTAAGGGTAACCCTTACGTGAGCGCACCGGGGCTGGGGTATCGCTGTCAATACCCTTGGGTTGGATAATTCGAAATTGGGTAAATCAAATAACTGGATCATTTTGGGAAATATGTATGCCGAACTTGACTTCGCCAAATATTTTACATTCAGGACAAATTTCGGAGGCACACTGGATAACCAATATTATTACTCTTACCAGCCCCGTTTTAACACCTATGCAGTCAGCTCACCGAATTCGCTCACAGAGGGCTCCGGGTATACCCGTAAATGGAGTTGGCAAAATACGATTGTTTTTAATAAGTCATTTCACGAAGATCATAGTGTCAGATTATTAATAGGAACAGAATATATCAGTTCTTATGGTCGCAGTTTATCTGCTAGTCGTGTAAATTTCTTTAGCGACGATCCCAATTATAGTTACCTCTCGAATGGAGGAGTTGTCGGACAGAATAATAGTAGTCAGGCTTACAACTCCGCGCTTTATTCCATATTCAGCAGACTGGATTATGCATATAAGGATAAATATTTGTTGATGGGTACGCTTCGGAGGGACGGGTCCTCGGTATTTGGTCCCGAAAACAGGTATAGTTTTTTTCCTTCTGTAAGTGCAGGCTGGCGGATCAGCAAAGAAAATTTTGCATCCAATTTATCCTGGATGACAGACCTTAAATTAAGAGGAAGCTGGGGTAAACTTGGGTTCGATGGAAATACGCCATTGATCAACCAATTCACTCTTTATGGCGGAGATCCCGGTACTTCCTTTTATGCCATCAATGGAAGTAGCAATACAGCCTTACTGGGATTCAGAAATACCTATATCGGAAATCCTAAAACCGGGTGGCAGACAGATATTCAAACAAATATCGGCCTGGATGGTACTCTCTGGAATAGCAAACTGACTTTTTCGGCCGACTGGTATATAAAAAAATCTACCGGCCTCTTATTTCCACTTTCACTTCCCTATGTCCTGGGAGGTGCCACAGCACCCTATGTGAATGTCGGTGATATTGAAAACAAAGGGATTGATCTGCTGCTGGGATCCAGGGGACGTTTCGGAAAGGAATTGAGATATGATTTTACAATCACGTATACTTCATACAATAACAAAATCGTAAAATTGAACGACGGACAAAATTATTTTGGCACCGGGATATGGAGAAATCAGGTTGGACATCCGATAAGCTCTTTTTACGGGTACAAGATCATAGGCTTTTTCAATAGCCAGGATGATGTTGCCAAATCTCCTGTACAGGATGAAGCTGGCACCAGGGCGGTTTAAATACCTTGACGCCAACGGAGACAATAAAATTTCTGATACCGACCGGGTATTTCTCGGTAACCCCAACCCAAAATTCTCCCTTGGGTTGAATATCGCATTCACATATAAAAATTTTGACTTCTCTGCTTTCTTTTATGGGGTCTTTGGGAATGAAGTTATTAATGATGTGAGAGGAGGGACCGATTTTTTTCCGGGCCCTCAGGCAAAGAGCAAGATATTATTATATGATTCCTGGACCCCGGAACACAAAAACGCAAAAGTTTCGATCAATGAAAATGTTACCAATTTCAGTAATACTTCGGCTCCGAATTCCTATGGGATAGAAAATGGTTCTTATTTCAGGAATAAGTCCATGATTCTGGGCTATTCCTTAGGAAGAAATACCCTCCAAAAAATCAGGATGAAGCAACTGAGAATATATGTCCAGGTTGCCAACCTGTTTACGATTACAAGTTACACGGGTCTTGATCCTGAATCATTATCCGGGGGGGATGTTGCGTATACCGGATTTGATGGCGGGAATTATCCGAACAATCAGATACAATGGTTATTCGGTTTGAATATTGGTTTGTAAGTATGGTCTGCTAAATGATATTACTTATGAGATACTCTAAAATTTTTTTCATCTTTTTGTTGGCAGAAGCCATACTGTTTTCCTGCAGCAAAAAAGTGCTTGAACTGCGCCCGTTGGGGCAGCTGGATGCAACAGCCGTTACCAACAAGCAGGGTGTCACTGCGCTTTTAATCGGGGCTTATTCTCTTTTGGATGGTGTTGGTTCACCCAAGTCAGACCCCGTCAACCCCTGGGAATCTGCCGGTTCGAATTGGTTGTTCGGTTCTGTTACAGGCAGTGAAGCACACAAAGGTTCGGAATCGACTGATCAGACTGACCAGCAATCCATCGAAAGATTTACTACAACGGCCGGTAACGGATATATTTTGAGCAAGTGGGGAGCCCTGTATGATGGCGTACAAAGATGCAATGACGTATTAAGGATAATGAGAAAGGTTCCCAGTCTGACAGATGCAGATACTGTTGAATTCAGGGCAGAGGCTTTATTTCTCCGTGCCTACTATCACTTCGAAGCGAAAAAAATGTGGAACAATATTCCCTTCGTGGATGAAAGCATCACCTACGAAGCTGGTAACTATAAATTGACCAACGACGCAGACATCTGGCCATTTATAGAAGAGGATTTAAAATATGCCGTCGATATTCTGCCCAAAGATCAGGCTCAAATTGGCAGGGCGAATCATTATTCAGCAGAGGCATTACTGGCTAAGGTCTATTTATTCCAGCATAAATATGATTCAGCTAAAATTTTACTGGATGAAATCATAACCAGTGGAAAATATAGACTGAAAAAGTATTCGGAAAATTTTAATGCATCAACCAAAAACAACGAAGAATCTGTTTTTGCAGCACAGAGTTCAGTAAACGACGGGGCAGAGGGTAATAACGGCAATATCGGAGACGTATTAAATCAGCCTCACGGTAGTAGTCTTAGCGGATGTTGTGGATTCTTTCAACCCAGCCAATACCTGGTAAATCATTTTAAAACCGACTCTCTTACCGGACTTCCGGATCTGGATAATTTTAACCAGGTGGATGTAAAGAATGATATTGGATTATTTTCCAGCGACCCTTTTGTTCCTTACGATGGAACCCTGGATCCCCGGCTCGACTGGACCGTGGGCCGACGGGGCATTCCTTACCTGGACTGGGGTCTTCATCCGAGGACAAGACTGGATACGTGAACAGAGCAGCGGAGGGCCGTATTCTCCTAAAAAAACTTCCGTCTATGCATCGCAGATCGGAACTTACACGGATGCTTCCTTTTGGACAATCGGAGCAAATGCGATCAATATTAATTTGATTCGTTATGCCGATGTATTACTCTGGGCTGCTGAAGCAGAAGTCATGAGTACAAATGGTAGTCTGGCAAAAGCACAGGATTATGTTAACCAATTGAGAACCAGGGCTGCTGATCCGGACGGATGGGTTCATACATACGTAGATCCCAACGATCCGTCGAAAGGATTTACGAATACACCGGCAGCCAATTATAAAATCGGATTATATATCGCAATTTGGACAGATCCCGTCTATGCCATGAAGGCAATCAGGTATGAACGCATGCTTGAACTGGGAATGGAAGGGCATCGGTTCTTTGATCTGGTCCGATGGGGGATTGCGGAACATGATATCAATTTATATCTCGAAAAAGAAAAGAATATCACGGGCTATCTGAACGGCGCGGTGTTTAATCCGGCGCAGGATTCATACTTTCCGATTCCACAGAGTGAAATCGATAAAAGCGATCACAGGTTAAAGCAAAATCCAAATTATTAATGATAGGAATATTTATTAAACATCCCATTGGTGAATCACTTTAATTTATCTATCCAATATAGTCTTAATTATTTTGATGAAGCACCTGGATTAGAGAGCTTATGCTGGAATTGATTTATGAAACTGGTAAAAACTTATACAGTACTGCTGCTTATTTTAATATCAAATCTCTGGTGCATCGGATCGATTGCCCAGGATCTTCCGGTAAAATTCAATCAGTTCCGCGCCAAAATATTCCAGCCTTTCTTTACTACCAAACCAACAGGCGAAGGAACTGGTCTGGGTCTATCCCTCAGTTATGAGATTATTACCAAGGGACATCGAGGGACAATCGATATTGATACCAAAGAAGGAGAGTATACAGAATTCATCATAACGCTGCCATTAATCAGTTAATTCTTAAACAACCTAAAACCAACATCAATGAAAATACTAGTTGTAGATGACGAGCGGGACGTCAGAGAGTTATTCGAACAGCGTTTCCGAAAAGAAATACGTGACGGGAAAATGGAATTTGCGTTTGCTTATTCGGGTGAAGAAGCCCTTGGGTACCTGAGGGGACTCAATCATGAAGCGGTCCTGATTTTATCCGATATCAATATGCCCGGCATGAGCGGACTGGAATTGCTAAAACATATCAAGGAGAAGTTCGAGAAACCCCCGCCGGTCGTCATGATGATCACCGCTTTCGGTGACGATGAGAACTATACCCACGCTATGAAACTGGGGGCCGATGATTTCCTGACGAAGCCCCTTAATTTTAATCTTTTACGGGAAAAGCTCAAAATTGTAAAATGACCAGCCATTGACCAACAGTAACCATTTTTCATGGATCAGAATGTTGATACTTCTGGTCATTTTCTATTGCATTGCGCAGCCTGTTTTTTCCCAAAGCGCTACTGATAAACAATCATCGGAAGAATTTCGATTGGTAAATTGGAATTCGGATCAGGGCCTTTATTATGGCCCGGTCACTTGTTTCCTGAAAGATAAAAATGGTTTTTTATGGGTGGGTACCGACGCAGGATTGAACCGCTTTGATGGTTCCATGTTTAAAAAGTATCTCAACCCTTTCGGTGGAAATAAAACGACCATCGGCAATTATATCATCAGCCTCAATGAAGACAGCCTTCATAATATCTGGGTGGGTACAGACAAAGGGATATCCCGTTATGATATACGGGCAGACAGTTTTACGCATTTTTCTGTCGACAACCCGCATACCGCATTTGATCAGACGATTGTTTCGTTTTGGACAACCGCCAAATGGGTTTATTGCGTGGAGTCAGATTCACTGGTTACGGCTTACAACACCCACACACTACAGAAAAAAAAGATTTGCAGGTTGTCACGCAGATTATATTGGTACAGCAATGCCCAATCGGTATTGGAACCGGATTCGAATTGCATCTGGATGTTAGCCGGTGATAATGAAGGCGGTCTGCTCAATATTTCCTTATCAGATGGCAAGGAGCAGCGCTACAACTGGCCATCATTTAGGAAGGATTTGCAAAACAATCATTGGTCGCCAGGAATGTGTTATGACAAAAAAAGAAATTGTATCTGGATGAACGACGTGGAGGGCCTGATACAATTTACGCTCGCCGATAAACAGTTTCATTATATAGATCGCGTGAAAAATTTTTTTAACAATGGCATTGGAATTAGCATGGATCCGGCAAACAGGGTTTGGGTTGGGACATCGGATAAGGGATTGATCGTATATGATCCGCAAACGGGGTCTGTGGAGCGGCCTTTTGAGTCGGATAGTAATTTAAGCCGGAAGGCAAATGAATTTAATAATCGTATCTACTGTGACTCGGACGGCCTGGTATGGATCGGATACAGGACTTCAACTGATAATGGAATTAATCAGTTGTCTCCTGTCCTGAAATCCTTCCGGCGCTATACGGACACCACATTTTGGGGAATTATTGAAAAATCAACTGATGGCCGGATATGGATCTTTGCGGGTTCTGATTTGAAAATATTTAATCCGGCTACAGATTCCTTCCAGGTGATTAAGACGAATGACATTTCGGGAATTGGCAGCAACCGGAAAATCTACTACCTGGGAGTCGGCAGGTCAGAACGAAAAGCCTGGATAATCGGCGAACAAACGACTGAATTGTTTGAAATGGATATCCTTTCTAAACGATGCCGCCGATTCACCATTATGGATAGCGATAACCACCCAATTGTGCATCCCGGTTTAAACTCCGGTGTCAAACTAAATAACGGACAGGATGATCTATTTGTTTGCGGCTTTGCGAAAGAGAAATTTGGAATCTATTTACTGAATAAAGATAGTCTGGTGGCTCACCAGATAGGCGTTATTGATTTAGATTTTGCCGGATGGCAATCAGATGGTGATCAAATGGTTTTTTATAGAAGACATGGGGAGGGTCACAATCTTACTTACGTGCTTGTGAAAGGAAAATTGGAAAGAGTGTTGAATCCGTTAGACAGTTTTGATTGGAGCAACATTTATCTGGACCGGTCTGACCATAGCCTGTGGGTAGGAACTTTTATGCAACTGATTCATTACGACAGCCATTTCGGCGTCATTCACCGATATACGGAGCGCGATGGCCTCCCGCTTATTAATGTAAATGGAATTCATGGCGATAAAATGGGTAATATATGGTTCATCACGGAACGTTCTATTGCCAGGTTGAATCCAAAGACCGGACAGATCAGGGCACTTTCAGCGACCGAAGGATTCCAGGAACAAACCTATCAGACCGGTCCGCTTGCAGATGACAATGGTGATTTGTATTTTTTTGGATATAAAGGATTGGACAGGGTAAAACCTGATCAGGTAAAAGATGATTATCCAGCTTCTTTAGTTTATTTGAAATCTTTGGAAATCAATCAGGATACAGTATCTATACCGGCAGCTTTTGACGGTGAACAGGAGAAATTCGACCTGAAATATTTTCAGAACAAAATCAGTATAGAGACTGGCATCATCGATTATTATTCAAAAGGGGAAAGTAAAATCAGGTATAAACTGGATGGAGTAAACAAGGATTGGCAGTATGGTCCGGCCAACTACACCATTCGATATGAAGAATTACCACCGGGGGAATACAGGCTGGTGATGGCTGCTTCCAACACGGTAAATGCATACGTTGGTAAGGAGCAGATACTCTATTTTAATATTCATCCACCCTGGTGGGCAACCTGGACCGCGAGAATATTATTTGGAATCGCTTTCCTGTTTTTGCTATTCGGTTTTGTACAATACAGGTCACGCAATTTAAGAAAGCAGAATGTTGTGCTCGAAGACAAGGTCGTGAACAGAACCATGGAACTAAAAAATTCCCTGGAAGAACTCCGGGAAACACAAACGCAATTGATCCACTCTGAAAAAATGGCTTCATTGGGCGAACTGACGGCAGGGATTGCGCACGAGATTCAAAACCCCCTGAATTTTGTAAATAATTTTTCTGAATTAAATACAGAACTCATTGATGAATTGCAAACGGAAATCAAATCGGGTAATAACGAGGAGGCACTTTCCATTTCAAACGGGATCAGGGATAATGAACAAAAAATCAGTCACCATGGCAAACGCGCCGACGCCATCGTGAAAGGTATGTTGCAACATAGCCGGAGCGGCATGGGAGTAAAAGAGCTAACCGACATCAACGCGTTGGCTGACGAATATTTGCGCCTTTCTTATCGTGGTATTCGTGCGAAAGATAATTCGTTCAGTGCAACGATCGAAACCGGGTTTGATAAAAAGATCGGGAGCATCAGCGCCATCCCTCAGGATATCAGCAGGGTGCTGCTGAATTTGTACAACAATGCATTTTACGCTGTAAATGAAAAGAAGAAATTGTTGAACGGTGAATATGAACCAAAAGTTTCAGTCAGCACGATTAAAATGGACCATAAGATAGAAATCATCGTGAAAGACAATGGAAACGGGATTCCCCAAAACGTATTGGGAAAAATATTTCAGCCATTCTTTACTACCAAACCAACTGGTCAGGGAACAGGACTCGGATTATCTCTGAGCTATGATATTGTAAAAGCGCATGGAGGAGAAATAAAAGTTGATACGAAGGCAGGAGAATTTACTGAGTTTGTGGTTCAAATCCCGACGATATAATTATTCAGATCATAGCCCTTTGGGATGGTGCTGCCCCGGTTTCTGCGTCCAGTACTTCAATTGTTTTTTTATAGTACGAATAAGCTTCTTCCCGCGATCCACCAATGCAAATAATACCTATTTTGCCGAACTGCGATAAGGCGCCGATCATATGAAACATCACCCCCTTCTGTGCGGCGCCATCGAATTGCAATCCATGAAACATAGCAATATCAATGAGATCCTGCGGTGTAAGGCCTTTGTAGGCATCGTTCTGCAGGTTATCCGATGCAAAATAATAACGGTGCTTCCGGTTTTGGGTTTCAAATAAACCAGATTCTTCATTGTAATGTCCGTTGGTTAAAAACTGCAACATTAGATAAGGGTGTGTGGTACCTCCTTTACGCATGTTAATCTCAATGGCGAAATGTTTCCATTGATCATTTTCCATTACAGAAATAAAATCAATGCTAAACCGGCCCAATACTCCCTTTTTCTTTAATTCTTCAGCGATTGTTTTTGCATACTCCGTTATTTCTGAATGATAACTATTTTCGCTGGGGAAAAATGCTCCGATAAATTGTTGCCCGCTCTCGCCACCCAATACCTGGTCATGTGTTGAGATGATTTCCACCTCACCCAAAGGAGTTATCCTGCATTGAACGGATGGGGAGGCTTTTGTATCCCCTTCAATAAAGGCTTCGACGATACCTCCCATTTCCTGAAATTTCTGTAGGAAAATTTCAATACTCATATCCTTTGCAACCGGAATTATTTTCTCATAAAGATTATCATTAACCCAGTCAAATAATTCCTTGCTGGTTAAATGATCGGGGTATCTCAGAACCGCATTACCGTCACCGGAAAACCCATCATTCATTTTTAAAATAGCTTTCTTTACATCAGGGTACATAGCCTTTATGGCCGCTACTGCGTGTACAATATCTTCATAGGTTTTCAGGTCTTCAACGCCCGGAGGCATGTCCACACCTGCATTTAAAAATATTTTTCTGCTGCCGCTTTTGGTACCCCAATAATTTAAAGAGGGATCACAGGCATATACTGGTATGCCCAACCTGACCGCCAGTGTTCTTTCATATTCTGTGGTATTAAAACAGGTGATGTGTGCCACATGTCCTGGCGGTATCCCTTTTTTAATGCGTTCTATTAAACGGGTCCTTTGTAAAATCTTTTGCGTGAGCGGTATGGGTGACATATCATAACAACTCAATAAAGTGAGCCTGTCTTTTGCATGATAACCCGTAATGCCAGGTAACGAATGAAGGTAATAATCAATAATAACGGGATCTATGGGCATGCTGCTCACGTAAATGACATGAGTACGCGGCATATGAAGCAACAGTAGAAGACATAAAAGCCTTTCTTCATAATGTAGTGCGCCATCTAATTTTGAGAGTACCTGCTGGTCAAGTGAAAGACTGGGAATGACAACAATGGTTTTGTCAGCCAGGTTATCAGGGAAAAATAGCTCATACTGATCAGAAAATCTGCCCTGGATCTTTTTGAATTTACGCAATTCCTCAGCGGAATCAAGTGCCGGATGTGTATTTACGTGGTAGTCAGACAGTAATTGTTTTGATGGCCATTCTTGCACTTGCATATGAACGTTTGTTACAATGAAGATGCAAGATGGTCGATAGTAGATTAAATAAACCTGAGCATGATCATGTAAAAAATGACCTTTATCATGTTTCACGGAAGTTTATTGGATAGCAAACGATCTGTTACATACCCGGTATCAACATCGTCTCATGGACTTCGATCGTCGCATCGGGATGCCATCCCGATATATGAGGGTGTCCCAGAAGCAAATCCGCCACTTCATCCCAATCTTCAGCCTCCAATAGAGAATAACCCGCGACATCTCTCGTACTAGGCGCCGAAGAACCGTTGGAGTGCAATCGCTTACCGTTAACCAGCGGGGATCCAAGATCGGTGAGCCTGCTGCCGACACGTTTAGCCCAGGTCTTCCACATGGCCATTCCTTTCGCCATTTCTTCCGGTGAGCTATTGGCTGTTTGCGTCATGGCGTCGATTGGCGCATGATAAATGATCAGAAATTTTTTCCCGGATTTCTTTGACGACTTCTTTGCTTTTTTTGGTGCGGCTTTTTTTGGTGCGGCTTTTTTTGCCACTTTTTTCGCAGTCTTACGAATAGATTTCTTCGCTGGCTTTTTTGCAGATTTCTTTATTGCCTTTGCCATAACAGACTATTTAATCGTTAAACAATAAACACGAAAAATTGCTTACTAAATTTAGTTTAATTTCAGTTCATTCCAAAATACAGGGAAACCGCTGCAATGGCCGCAGCCTATTAAGATGAACGATTTTTAATAAAGCTTATAACTTACAAGGAGCCAATCCTGGATATGTTTTGTAATGATCAGTTCTCCGGAAGGATTGAGATAAAGTCTGACGAACCCGATATTATCTTTAAACCATTGATCTATAGTAAAACTTGCATCGGGCATTCCGGCATTTCCATAAGTCTGCCATGCGCCTGCATAAACATTTTTTTCGACGGTAATGTCACCCTGACCAATTACAGTTACATTCCCAACGCCCGGAACATATGGCCAGGACGAACCGGATACAAAAGGGATAATATATTGCCTGACAATATATGAGTTGGTCCGGTCCATAAAACGGATGGTATCCCCGGTTTGAAAGACAAAATTGCTGTCGATCCATCCAGGATATTTGTACTGCCAGATCGCCGCGGTTATCCCGTTTGGCCACCTGACTGTATCAATAATAAGTACATCCACATTATACTGTGTGGCGCCACTATCCAGGGCTCCCTTGAGAGTTGTATCTTTTACGAGGTATTGCCAGCTGTCTCCGATCCTGTTCGGAAATAAGTTTTGGGATGCGTTATTCCCGGGATTGCTCTTGTTGCAACCCCCGGCCAAAAACAGGAGCAGAATCCCTATGCCGATTGTTTTCAATCTTACCGTTTAACTTTAATCGATTGACGGTTTGAACAGCCAAATGGTTGCTTCAGGCCACCACCCACTAATTTTTCGTGCCAGCGGAAAAAAATGGTATATTCTGAGGCATGCCAGCGATATAATTTCCGCGAATTTTAAAACCAGGCGCTCAGTTCAATAAAAAATCGACTTATTTTGTGATGCCTGATTTCTTATACCGAAAGATTCCTTTTCGCAGTCTCATTTGATTTTACAAGAATCAGAAGTCCGGGATAAATTGAATATTGATTCACTTACTATAAAATCTACCATTATGCTTGCCGAATTATCCCCCGAAAAAACAAAAATTGCTCCTGAAATCACCCCTTCAAAAATCATGCAGATCGGCATGGGATTCTGGGCATCCAAGGCCATGCTCACAGCTGTAAAACTGTCTCTTTACACCATGCTTGCTCCTGGTGCATTATCAGAAAAACAGATAAAAGAGAAACTGGGATTTGCCTGCTCAGACAGGCATGTCTTTGACTGGCTGGATACACTGGTCTCCCTGGGCTTTTTAGAACGCAAAGGTTTACTGCAGGATGCGGTGTACAGCAATGCGGCTGATACTGATTTATTTCTGGATAAAAACAAGAAAACGTATATGGGAGGCATTTTGGAAATGGCCGACAGCCGGCTCTATAAATACTGGGGAGATCTGGAAGAGGGACTGCAGACAGGCCAGCAACAAAACGAAGGAAAGGGCAATCCCCTGGGTAATATGGAATTCTTTTCCGACCTCTATAAAAATGCAGAAAAATTGCATGAGTTTATGAATGCGATGAGCGGCATTCAAACAGGCAATTTCCTGGTGCTGGTAAACCAGTTTGATTTTAGTAAGTATAAGTCCATGTTGGATCTTGGTGGTGCAGACGGATGGCTAAGCATACAGGTATGTTTGCGCCATCCCCATATTCATTGTACTACATTTGACCTGCCTCCGGTAGAACCATTGGCCAAACAGAAAATTAATGGGTTTAACCTGAGTGACCGTATAAACGTTGCAAGCGGGGATTTGCTCAAAGATGCATTTCCAAAAGCGGATATTATTACCATGGGGAATATTTTACATGGAATGAATGAAGAAGCCAAGCAGCAAATGGTGCGAAAAGTTTATGATAGCCTGCCTGACGGTGGCGCATTCATCGCCATTGAAAACATCATTGATAATGAGCGCAGGCAAAATACATTCGGTCTCCTGATGAGTCTGAACATGCTGGTTGAAAATGGAGATGCGTTTGACTATACGATGAATGATTTTGAAAGATGGACAAAGGCGGCAGGTTTTACCAGAATGTTACAGATCCCGCTTGCGGGTCCGTGCAGTGCAGCGGTTGCTTACAAATAACTACCATCATTCGCACTCGCGATGTTCAACCGGGTTAAATATGAACAAACAGGAGTCGCCGGTAAATGCTCACGCAGAGCTGGCATAAGTGTCCTGTTGACATTTTTAATCTGTGGCTTGTATGCGCAGACCAATCCAAACTCATTGGCCCATACGGATTCGGGAAATGGTATCGACAGTGCTTCCGAAAGGGCACATCCCGACTTTGACAAAGTCAGCAAACTGCACCGGGTTTTTTTTGGTGAGAATTACCGTAAGGAGTGGTCTGTTTACACGAGGCTGCCGGTGATCAGGTTATCAACCTTCAGGGGAGGCCTGACACCCATCAAAGAGGGAGGTGGAAATCAAACGCGCACCTTGAGACTGAAAGACAAAAATGGTGACGAATGGGTGATCCGCAGCGTTGAAAAATATCCCGAAACGATTCTTCCGGTCGCACTAAAAAAAACGTTTATAAAAGACATTGTCACGGATGCCATGTCGGCACAGCATCCGTATGCCGCGCTCATCGTACCCCCGATCGCAAATGCAGTCGGCGTTCCCCACGCTGAACCGGTCATTGGGATCATTGCTCCGGATTCTGCACTCGGTGCCTGGTCAAAAATTTTTGCCGGGACGATCTGTCTGTTGGAAGAGAGAGAGCCCGGAGGCAAATCAGACAACTATTTCGAAATGCTGGATGCGTTAAATGCGGACAATGATAACAGCTTTGACAGTACCACATTTTTAAAAGCCCGTATCCTGGATGTATTTGTAGGTGACTGGGACAGGCACCGGGATCAGTGGCGGTTCCGGCCGGAGAAATATGGGAAAGGTCTGAGGTATACCGGCATTCCCAGGGATCGCGACCAGGTATTTTATACCAACCAGGGCGTGTTTCCCAGTTTGGAATCCCTCCCCTTTGTTCAGCCTTTCTTTGAAGGATTTAATCCGAAGATCAGAAATGTCGGGACCCTTCTTTTTACAAGCACGATATTGAACATACGGTTATTAAATCAGTTCAGTTATGAGGAATGGATGAAAGTGACCAATGAATTTGTTTCTGCTGTTACTGACAGTGTGCTGGAAACCGCCGTCCAACGCCTGCCCGCTTCTTCCTACGATCTGAGACATCAGGAGATCATGGAGATCCTGAAGGCCAGAAGGGCAGACCTTCCCCGCGCAATGTCCGAATATTATTATTTCCTGAACAAGAGCGTTTTTATACAGACCTCCAATAAAAGCGAGTTTTTCGATATAAAAGATACCCTGCAGGGAGCCATGCAGGTGAATATTTTTAAACTATCAAATGGGAATCAGATCAGACAAAATATTTTCTCAAAGACATTTTTTCCGAAGAACACAAAAGAAATCCGTTTTTTTATCGGAAATGGCGACGACAGTATCTACATCAACAGCCGGAATGCGCCCATAAATCTTCGATTCAGCGGTCTTGACGGAAACAAAAAATTCCATCTGGAGGAGTCGAAGAAAAAGGTTCAGGTCTATGAAAAGGAGGGTAATTCCAGCTTCACCGGCAACAGTTCCCGGTTTAAAAAGCATTTATCCAACGATAGCGCCAATACGGCCATCATCCCGGGTAATTTATTCAATGTGTTTACACCACTCATCGATGTCGGTTATAACCCGGACGATGGCGTGTTGCTTGGATTGAGCGCCAGGTTTACCAGGGGAGTGGATTATACCAGGCCAACTTTTAGCACAAACAGGTATACAAGCTTTCAGCAATTTAGTTTTCTGCATTCTTTTTACACAAGAGCATTCAGCGCAAAATATAACGCTGAATGGATCCAGGCAATCGGCAGGGCTGATCTTTTGATTCACGCAAGTGTGTATTCTCCTGATGTTCAGAACTTTTTTGGCACCGGAAATCAAACCTCATTTTTTAAAACAGGAAACTATAAACAATATTATCGCAGCCGCTTCAATTTGTATACACTCAATCCGTCCCTGAGATGGGGAAATAAAAAAGGCGACTATATCCAGGTCGGTCCTTCACTGCAATATTATACTTACGACAGTGCAGAAAATGCAGGCCGGTATATAGAAACCAATGGCGCGGTTCAAACCTATGACAGCACTACACTTTCAAAAAGTAAACTACATGGAGGAGTCATCGTTGAATACAACCGCAACCGGAAGGATCATTCACTTCTTCCAACGGAAGGATACGATATAAATATTCGCTTCCTGGGATATGCGGGATTGAATACATATTCAGAATCATATGCGCAGTTGTTTGCCAACCTGGTTTATTATAAAAGTGTAGACAGCAGGGACATCTTAGTGTTGGCTGACCGGATAGGTGGTGGTGCGACGGTCGGGAACCCTGCATTCTATCAGTCGATGTTTATAGGTGGTCAGGGAAACCTGATGGGCTACAGATTATACAGGTTTGCCGGACAATATATGGCATTCAACAACCTGGAAGCCCGCATCCGGCTTGCACAATTTGCAAATTATATTTTGCCCGGACAGCTCGGACTGGTGGCTCTTTACGATATTGGCCGGGTATGGCAGAAGGAGGACCATTCGAATCAATGGCATAATGGAGTAGGAGCGGGATTTTATTTTGCTCCGGCACAGGTGGCACTCATCCAATTTGTCATGTCATGGTCCCCGGAAGGATGGTATCCGACATTTAAGCTAGGCCTCAGATTTTAAGCTGATGATAAAAGTCACAGGCATTATTATCTTTAGGTATGCTCGAAACTCCGAAGATTACATTTCGCACAAAAATCCGCAGGCGTCTAAAGATAATTTTCGATCGTGCGGGGAATGAAAAAATTAAACTGAATTTTTTAAGGGCAGTTCCCTTTTGGATTGCATCGTTACTGACCGGCCTGATAGCTGTCTTTTATTCTAAAGTATTTCTTCTGGCTGAAAGTAGTACGGTTGTCTTATTTAAATCTTTTCATTGGCTTTTCTTTATTATAACACCAGCTTGTTTTTTGATTGCCTGGTGGCTGATAGTGCGTTATGAGAAGTTTGCCGGAGGAAGTGGCATCCCTCAGGTTATGGCGGCCATTGAACTGGCAAATCCGCGTGATCAGGGTAAGGTTCGGCGACTCCTGAGTATTCGCGTGATTGTCATCAAGATTATTTCGAGTTTATTTATGGTCCTGGGAGGTGGAGTGGTTGGCCGGGAAGGTCCGACTATTCAGATTGCGGGATCAGTATTCAGGAAGGTCAATCAGGTCCTTCCGGAATGGTGGCCGAAGGTCTCCAGGAGAAATATGATCATGACGGGTGCAGCGGCGGGTTTAGCGGCCGCATTCAACACGCCGTTGGGCGGAATTGTTTTTGCGATAGAGGAACTTACAAAAACCCATCTCAGTTATTTCAGAACGGCGCTTTTTACTGCTGTGATAATCGCCGGATTAACGGCCCAGGCTTTGTTCGGTCCCTATTTATATCTTGGCTACCCTGTCATTAAGGGTTTATCTATTTACATTTTCCTTGGTGTTATTCTGGTTGCCCTCTTAGCAGGTTTAGGAGGAAGCATTACGGGTCGTATTCTTGTAATCATTATTAATTGGAAAGCGCGCTTGAAAAATAAAAAGCAACAGGTGGCATTTGTATTCATCTGTGGGTCGATCGTTGCACTGCTGGGTTTTATTTCCAGCACTGAAATGATTGGTTCCGGTAAAACGATTATGACCGAAATCTTATTCACTTCAAATAAATATCTTCCCTGGTATGCTCCCCTGATACGGATGACCGGTTCTGTTTTTTCTTTTAGTACGGGTGCGGCAGGTGGCATTTTTGCACCGGCCCTGAGTTCAGGTGCCTGTATCGGATCTGTTTTATCGGGCTGGATGAGCCTGACTGACTCGGATACAAACTTACTCATCCTTTCGGGGATGGTTGGTTTTCTGACAGGCATAACCAGAACACCCTTTACTTCATCCATTATTGTTTTGGAAATGACTGACCGGCATAACCTGATTTTTTATCTCATGCTGGCAGGTATGATCGCCGGGATGGTCTCCCTTCTAATCGACAAACATTCCCTATACGATCATTTAAAACTGCGATACCTGAAGGATATCGAACTTGAAAGCCCGAGGATTAAATCTCCTTCATAAAAGTATAAATCGCAAATAAGTGGTTAATAATCCGTCACCAATTCTTCTCACTATACCAGCAGGGCAGGCTTCGGCATTCTTTGTATCGGAATGAATTTAATTTGCTGACTCAGATTTCTGAGAATAAATAACTCTCATTCCTCTGCTCAAAGAATAAGGAATCACTGATAAGTGGGTCTCTTCCGGGAATATATTTTCGGTAATATCCATGCCCTGGTAATGTCTCTGCCTGAGTAAATTGACCAATTGTTTGATATCAGGTATCATTGGGTCTGGCTCTAGGGAACCTGCTGAAATAAATATCCTGGCCTGCAAACTTTTATGCCGGCTGTTATAATATTCAGTTTCCTCGCCTAACATTTCAAGATCATTCCAGTATAAAGAAGGGCTGCTGATCAGATATTTTTGAAAAAGCGCTGGCTCATGAAATAGTGTATATAAAGCAAACAGACCTCCCAGTGAGTGTCCTGCGAGTGAACGGTCTTTGTTGGTTTTATAATTATTTTCGATATAAGGAATTATTTCTTTTTCCAGAACCTGCAGAAAATCAGCTGCTCCGCCGGTAACCATTTTCATATGATGGCTGGCGGTCATTTCCGAATCTATTTTAGCAACATGGGATGGTGTATAGTCCAGCACCCTAAAAGATCTTGTAGATAAGAAATTGTCTGCCTGATATCCGATACCAACCATGATGACGTCCGGAACTTCATGGTCATAACTCATATTTCTTTGAATCAGGGCAGCCATTGGCAGGTTTGGATCACTATCGAGGACATACATAACCGGATATCGCGTTGTGTCAGACGGTAAATAGTTGAAAGGAAGCGCTATCGAAATCCGGTAGGGTACCGAATTTGTCTTCGATACAAACTGATGCATCACAGTTCCGGCAATGCAAATTTCTGTTTGACCGGACTGGCCGAGCGCATATTCCTGACAGGCAAAAAAGTAAAATGCCACAAAAAAACCGATTCTTTTCATAGTCATATTTTATGACCAAAGTATCGACATGCAACGTATAAAAGTTGTAATATTTAATCATTATCTCAGTAATTAATTGGGAAAACACTGATATTAATATAATTAACTATGAATATTGGTTCTGAAGTGCAGCCGGTTGGAATCACAGATGAGATACTGCTTCTGTTTGTTGTTTTGTAGAAAATCGGAGGGACTGATACCGAATACCCTGACCATCATTTTATGGAGATGACTGCTGTCAGAAAAGCCGCCTTCGAAGGCGGCGTCACTGACTGTTTTTCCCGCCATGAGTTGACTTGTCGCGGACCTTATTTTATTGTACAGAATGTATTGATGTATCGTTGTGCCGGTCACCTTTTTAAATAATGACCGGAGACGACTTTCTGACAGAAAGACTTTTTCAGCAAGTGTTTTTATAGAAAATTCGGTTGGGTCAGAGGTACAAATGATTTGTTCAACGATTGAAATCCGTTCGTCCGGTGATGGAGAACCAATTTTCAGACAGATTTCACCTAAGATCTTTTGAACCAGATTTTTCATTATGGCAGCCTCCGGTTGAATCAGCGCTTTTTCTATATCAACGGAATTTGCCAGGTGATAGATATTCAAATCCGGCTCATAGACTTCTTTGTCTATGAGGAATTTCGATTTTATAGCCTTGGAAAAAGTTGTTTGGGCATCCAGGTATATGATCAGCTGAACACTTTTATTGGTATCCAACTGATGAATTACATTTTCTCTGATGATTAATGTTTTATGAGTGTGCCATTGGCCATTTTCTAATCTGAACCTGAAATTATTTTGTATATCGAAAACCAGCTGTAATGTATTATGGCTATGAAAGGGCGTAAGGCTGGAAGAATAGAAGACGGCAGAACATTCCTCCCAGATATAATAGAAAGAAGTAAATGGACTCATCCCATGTTTCATACTCAGGCTTTATGTAGAAGTCAGTGATATTTTAAGATTCCGGCTCAGGCATTTCAATATTATTCTCTTTAAATAACCGGTCAATGGCAAGTATCAGATCGCTTCGGGTGTTTATCCACTCATATTGTACTTGTACCACCCAAAAATAAATGAGCAAGTCAACGGTACTGTCTTTTAACTCCACCAACTCCAAAGTAGGCGCTGGTTGTTTCAAAATGCGTTCATCGGAGTCTAAATAACTCCTGTAAAATCTTTTTTACTTTTATAAGGTCAGTGCCATACACCACGTTCAATTCAATGTCCACCCTTCTTTTTTCATCACTCATCGTCCAGTTAATAAGATTTGAACTAAGCAGGGTACTATTGGGTATTATTACATCTGCACCGTGCAGGTTAGTAATCACGCTGCTTCTGAAACCGATCGATTTCATGGTGCCGGATTGTTCGGCCACTTCTACGATATCTCCCACATTTACGGGCTTTTCAAATGCGATAATAATTCCACTGACCAGGCTGCTGGTAAGGTCCTGCAGGCCAAAGCCAATACCAACACCCAATGCACCCAATACGATCGTAATGCGATCCAGCGGAATACCAGCTGCAGCCGCGGCTAAAAATAGTCCACTACTTATAATGATTATCCTGATGAGTAACATCCAGCTTCCCATTTTTGACTTCGGACTGTTTTTATCGGGAATGGTTCCTGGCTTATGGGAAGAAAAAAATGAAACGATCTCGGATAAAATGGTAGAAAGCAGAATGATGCCTACGAATACCAGTACGCTGTTGACTGTAAAACTATAATTACCGACGGTGTGTTCCGCTACCAGCATATGTGCCAGCGGATCTGTTATTAACCCTCTGAAGGAATAAAAATTCCGGGCAAACAAAACAAACCAGCCTGCGAAGAGCAGTAAGTAAAAAGTGGTAGATACTTTGTAGCCGGTTTTTTCAAAATTTATATAGGATAATATTTTCTCCGACCGGCCATAATACCTCGACGTAACTAACAACATTTCCTGCAACAATCTGGCCGTCCACAAAAACTCTATACCAATAATCACATTGATATACCCGCTGGTCAGCAATGTTTTTGATAATATTATATCTTCCGTTTACATTGAAGAACACCGAAAGTAATTCCAGCAATACCAATAAACTGATAAAGTAAATAATCCCTTTTTCCTTATGCTGTTCTTTCCTTCCTGCAATCAGAAAGTAAATCCCAACTGATACACCGGCTACCGCCAGCACCAGCATCCACCATCTTTCCTGTCGGGATGCCTGTAGAATAAGGTTATCGATACAGGTAAGCAGGAAAAGCAAACTCATAAAAAGCCAAAATATATTCCAGAATCTTGAAATATATCCCCATAAATATGATCGTAAGACAAAAGGCAGACAGGATCCAGAATACCATACTGAATATAAAAGGCGTATCCTTAAAAAGGAATTGCAACAGATTGAGACCAATGAAGATTGCTGAATAAATGGGATATCTGAATACTAACTGCCCTGCAAAATCTGATCTTAATTCTTTTTCATTTGAAAGCTTACGCTTTAAGGTTTGCAGAAAAATACCCAGCGCAATCATCACCAGCAGACTAAATACTATTTTCCCGCCATTATTTTCCACGTAATAATTTAAGGCAAGCAGGTTTTTTTGCTTCGAAAAATTCATGATTTCCATCAAGGGCCTGGATATAAGATACGGGGGTCCATATATTCATAAACTCCCGTTTAAAGGCACTGGCAGAAAGCGCTGCGTGGCTGGCATCTATTTTCTCCAACGCCCCTGTTAACTTATTTACCTGCACTGTTAATTGTATTTGCAGTCCCTGCATATCCTCAATAGATCTTTGAATGGCACTATCAGCCGGTGCAATTTCGGCAGCCGCAGTAAAAAGGGTGTTCAGGTATTCGGCGAAAACGGCAGAATCTGCAGGAAATTCATATAGCACTGAGTCGGCGCTTAACGAATCAAGCCGGAACTTATAACTTGCCAGATGTTTTCTATACTCATCCAGCTCCTCTTTTCTTTGACTTGATTTGGCTAACAATACGCTGATGATCCTATAGGAAATGGTAAGATTTCGATGCGTTTGTATTGTACCGGCTTTCGTAAATATGCCATCGCCTGCCAGGTCGAAGAGTGAATCTATATTGTGAAGTTCATCCCAGATAGCGGCTGTGTCAATACTGGTCCTGACAAAATCACTGGCCTGCAGGCTAATTTTTTTTATTTGCCCAATTATGTCTGCCTGCCGTATGGCATTTCTGCTTTCTTTATACCTCTGAATGTTATTGCCTCTTGCTCTTTCGCCCAATTCCTCCATCACTTTACGCAACTTTTTAGGCTTGATCAAAGTGGTGTCGGCGCCTATTTCCGTTAAAGTGGCTCCTGTATCTTTTTGGCCTGCAGCGGGCAAATAACTGCCACAAACCAAGGCAGCAACACAAAGTGTAAATCGTAGAAACCGATTTTGAAATGACGTTCTTCTTGTACGGGACATGATAGTTGATGCTTTAAAAACCCGTTTGAATATCACATGTTTTTTCGATGGGTACGATGGAATGCCTGTTACATGGATGGAAGCGAAGCCAGATGCTTTACTTAAAATTATTGTTTATTATCGTCCCGGCAAAGTTCGGAGGTTTACAAGCGATGATCAGTCACCGTTGCAATAGTGTGTGATTCTCGGAAAAAGCACGGTTAGTCCCACTGTCAGGAACACACCCGGTGTGGCAACGCCCACTACTGTTCCAATAGCGAAATCCTGATTCCCATTAAACCTGGAACCGTTATCTCGATATGCGTCGCAAATATTGATCATCTTATCACCATGCCGGAATGGTTTTTCGATTCTTGACATAAATCAATTACTCTCTTAAAACTTTGTATGGCATTGGTATAGTCATGCGATCGCATGTATAAAGTTCCTAAATTGATAAGGTCATCAGTGACATTGTCCACGTGAGAGATTTTATAGGACACAACCCAAACCATCATAACCCCTAAAACAACCAATATGAACCCAACAATCCCTAACCGTGGTGTATCCTTAATTCCTGCGAGAATAACGATCATTTTTGCGATGTTACTTGCTTTTGCAACAGATACTGATGCTCAGCAGATTGCTCCAAAACAAAATTGGAAAGAAACGGATTACTATAAAACAAGCAGAAGCCAAAAGACCGCTGCCTGGGTACTAACCGGGGTAGGTACTACAACCCTTCTGATTACTTTCGGAATTGATGCGACAAACTGGACAAATGGTGAAGCGACGAACGTTTTCTCAGGTGGTACGGTTGAACCCGAGCATAAATCATACACTGTTCCTTACGCGATCGGTGCCGCCTGTGTTGTTAGTGGTATTTATTTATTTGTCGCATCTCATATAAACAAGAATAAAGCAAAGGCAACATCCGTTTTTATTGATATGGAAAATGCACCTGTATTACAAGGGACCGTGTTCAGCAATCAATCGTTTCCTGCGGTGGGCGTTAGAATTCGGCTATAAAAAGACCCAAAAATAAAAAGCTACCCTTGTTGGAGACCATAGTTTCGTACATTCATAAAAAAAACTCCTGACGCCTAAGGCAGAATATTTATCAAATCTTACACCACTCAGAGGGATTGCTGCATTACTGGTTGCTATTTTTCATTTTGAGATGGCAATAGCCCGGTTTGTGCCGGCGAAATCGACGATGTTTTTTGAGAAATGTTATCTGATGGTGGATCTTTTTTTTATCATGAGCGGATTCATCATCCTGCATGTGTATAAAGACGATTTTACGGATCGTATCAGTTGGCCGTTGGTGAGGAAATATATAATAGCCCGGTTTGCCCGTATATACCCGCTGCATTTTTTTGCCATGCTGCTTTTGGTTACCGGGGTCATTCTTTTTTCACCCGCCGGCACCTATCCCAATCCCATAGAGAATCCGGCAGCCATCCCCACGGGATTTTTCCTGCTTCATTCCTATTATATTCATAATCTGTATACCTGGAATATTCCTTCCTGGAGCATCAGCGCGGAATGGGCGGCTTATATGTTGTTTCCCTTTCTCGCTTTATTTCTGAACCGGAAGAAATTACCTGCGCTGATCCTGTTTATGACTGGTGTTGTGCTGGCCTATATATCTATCATGTATTTTCTGCCAAGGAGAAATTTTCTGTATCCGTCCATACCGGTTCCGCATAACCTGAATGTCACGTATGACTATGGTTTTCTGCGGGGCATTGCCGGTTTTACAACCGGCATGATCGTATATACCTTCTACCAGTGGTCCTCTGCAAAAGGAATATTCCGGAAGGACATTTATGCGTCCGTAACGATGCTGCTGATGGTACTGGCACTGCACTTTGCCATCAGTGATGCCTTTACCGTTATCCTTTTTGCGGCCCTTGTATTTTTCTTCGCTTTGAACAGTGGCTATCTGCATGTCTGCTGTAATAACAGGATACTGCAGTACATTGGAAAAATATCCTATTCCATTTATCTGATGCAGATATTTCTGCAGGAACCTTTTTCAAAGGGACTGCGTTTGCCAGGCGTGTCGGGTTTCGGAAGGGGAAAACAAAATATTGACTTTGCTCCCGGACTGGGTTTTTGCATGATCTACCTGGTTCTTCTGATTGCGATTTCATCTCTCACATATTACACCATTGAGCAACCATGCCGAAAGTGGATCAACCGATGGAAAGCAAAAAGTGGTTAGCAGCAGATCGTCAATTTTCATAGTTATTATATGGAGACTTCTTGATGAAGAGAAATTTCTTTCAAAAAATCTGTCAGGATATCCGGCGTATTGTCAAAAGACCCGTTTCAGGTTGATCCCCATGGTTTGGTAAATGATTAGTTGGACGATAAAAGAGCTTATTTATTTGTATCAGAAATACTTCAACAGGGCGTCCTTCCGGCTGCGGGATACATTGACCGTTGAACCGTCTGTCATAATCAGATATCCTCCTTCACCCCGGATATATTTTGTTACTTCATTCAGGTTGATAAGGAAGGAATTGTGAACACGAATGAAGGACGAGAAATCAGCCAGCTGTTCTTCCATTTCCTTTAAACTCCGGCATGCAATAATCTTTGTTTTGTTCTTTAGGAAAAGATGGGTATAATTATCGTAGGCCTCACAGCGTACCAGCTGACTGGCGGTAACTAATTCGTAGCCTTCTGCAGTGGGTACCGCAATTTTGCTAAAGCTGGTATCCTTGTGCTGTATCTGATTCATCAGCATCTTGAATTGTTCTGCTGACGGATGCATTTTTTGTTTCTCTGCTTTTTGTACGGCCATGACCAGTTCTTTTGGGTCGATAGGCTTCAGTAGATAATCGAGTGCACTGAATCGGATGGCTTTGATGGCATATTGATCATAGCTGGTGGTAAAAATAACCAAAAAAGGAATTTGATTGAATTGCTCCAGCAACTCAAAGCCATTGATATGTGGCATTTTAATATCCAGGAATACCAGCTCAGGTTTTAATTCTTTTATAGCACTCGTCGCTTTTGTTCCTGACATGTATTTTCCGATTACCAGTATTTCAGGACAATAGTCACTCAGCAGGATGCTCAGTGTATCCAGACAGTGTACTTCATCATCTACAAGGATTGACTTAATCATACGCTAACGGAATTTGTATAATCACTTCGGTACCCGCAGCACTGCCATCATGGTTCACCAGATCATTAATTGTTATGGGGCGTTTTTTTTCACCTGAACGTTGCATGACCGCAATTCGCTCTTCCGTTATCTTCAATCCCATAGATTTATGCTGTGTTGCTGATTCGCTTGAAAGTTCTCTGGCTTTTTTTCGTCCGACGCCGTTATCCGTTATCCTTAAAAACAGATAGTTGTTTTCCTGGTACACTTCGATGTCCAACTGGCCGGGTTCCTCCTTATGCATCAGGCCGTGCCATATGGCATTTTCAACATACGGCTGCATGATGAGGGGAGGCACTTGAATGACGTCTTTTTCGATATCATCATCTATACTAATCTTGTATTCAAAGTGATATTCAAATCTCAATACTTCGAGTTCCAGGTAAAGTTTTAGTGATTCGATCTCATTTTCCAACGGTATTAAATCGGCTTCGGAATTATGCAAAATAAACCTGACAAGTTTTGAAAATTTGGTCAGGTATTCAGAAGCCTGCGATTTATTATTTTGAAGAATAAAACGATTAATGGAATTCAAAGAATTAAAAAGGAAGTGCGGATTCATTTGAGCCCGGAGTGATTGTTGTTGCAATTCCCCCTGTTTTTTGTTATTCTCCAGTTTTTCATTTTTGCGTCTGAGAAGGATATTTCTGAAAATGATTATGCCTGATAATGCGATAGAAAATAAACTCACAATGAGAATGACATTGATCAGTGATTTTTGTTTTAATTGCTGATCTTTGATCTTAATATCTTTATCCATCAGGGCAACCTGCGCCTGTTTCCTTTCATTTTCTATCGTCCCGGCATAATTGTTTAATCTTGACAGGAATTTTTTTGTCAGGAGAGAATCTTTCAAAATTGTGTAATTTCCGAGGTATCGGTAAGCACTATCTGTTTTTCCAAGTTGGCTATATATTCCTGTAAGCAATTGATATCCTTCGATCATCGATTGCTTTGCCCCTGCCTGCCGGGCTAACAGCAGCCCCTCTGATGTGTATTTCAGAGCCAGGGCATCATTATTCTTCTCAAAATAAGCCTTGCCTGCATCGAGCAGGGCGGTCATCAAATGAAATCTATCGTCACTTTTTCTAAAGCTTTGAATAAGTTCCAGGGACATTTTAAGAGCAGAGTCATAATCCGCGTTAGCCAGATATGTTTCACTAAGGCTCAGTAAAATAGTGGGATCTTTCGGATGATCGAAGGATGACTGGCGTAAATAGTAAAAGGAAGAATCGAAATTATTCAATTTTAGAAATACAGATCCCAACATGTCATCTTCATCCCAAACGATTTTATGCTCTTTTGCGTATAACAAACTCTGTCTATAATAATCAAGTGCGGTCTGGTAGTCACCAGCGGCTTTGTACAAGTTCCCTAAATTATTGTACGAAAAGAGGATGCAAACATGATCATTCATTTTTTTTCGTATCTGCAAACTGCTGCGGCAATATTCAAATCCTTTTCCATATTCTCCCATGGCCGCATATAAAATGCTTTTATATGCGCAATTTCTGCCCTTTTCTTCTTCACCACCTGATTTTTCAAAATAGTAAGCGGATTTATTATATGCATCCTCTGCATCCTGGTAATCATTTTTTAAAAAAAGAATCCAGCCAAGGTATAAATAACCCCAGCCTTGTGTTTTGTTATCACGCATCATTCCGGACAACAGGATACTTTGGCGCAAATAAGGTTCAGCAGCAGGGAAATTTCTTTTATACATTTCACTGACTCCCATGTTTAACACGGATTTAGTAAGGCCAGTGGAATCCTTGTTTTGCAGAGATTCTTTATACGCCTGGAAAGCGTACAAATAGATCGAATCAGGATCTGGCCTGGGAAACCACCAATATTCCACACTCAATGAATTAAGACAATCCACTCTCATGCTGCCGTTCATGAATGGCAGTTCCTTCTTCAGCTGATTTATTCTGTTCCGGTTTGGATGTTGCGCTATGGAAGAATTGAAAAATAATGAAATCTGCAGGGTAAAGACTATGCAAAATAATTTTCTGAACATGGGTTTCCTGCTGATGATATATTTTTTGCAGGCAACACATTCTGAAATTATTTTAGAATTCACCGGTTCAAGTTTCTTTATTTATAAGAGCGACACCCTGGATATTCATTGTGGAATGTAGGGTAGCCTGGTCAAGAACAAAAGCAGTAGTGGGTAATTGCCTGTTCCAGAGGGTAGATTGCGGTAATTAGTCAGTAGTTGGTTTTTCATATATAACGATCGCGGTAATCGTCAAACCCGTTAGTAAGTTAGGATAAAGTTCCAGATACCCATCCATTTGTGTAATCTGCCTGCTTAAATAAGAAGAGCACACACCCGTACTTCGCTAAACTCCATACCGGGAGTAGATTTATGCCAGCTGTTTCACCATCATTCATCAATTGCCAATTAAAAACTTTTTTTATGAAAAAAACTTTATACATCCTGGCGTTCATTTCATCGCTTTTTGCCTTCCATGGCTGTCAGAAATTGAATCATGAGATTACAAAAATGGAGAATCCGGAACAACAATCAAAAGCGAATGCCCGGGTGGCACTCGACTGGTATGGATTGCAACTCCGGTTTTTCCTGGAGAGGAATTCAACGATGAATCCCGTGGAATTCGGATACCTGGGGATCGGTTTATATGAAGCAGTCCGGGGCGAAAATAAAAATATGTTCAGTTTTTCCACTAAATTGAATCAGATGCCGCTTATGCCCCAGGTGGAAAATAAGGGTTATGATTGGGTGATCAGTGCCAATGCGGTGATGGCCAGTATGGTTCGTAGTTTTAATACAGGACTGACGCCTGCGGACTCGACCAGCATTGATTCTTTGGAAAATGTGTACAATCAAAACGCAGGTACAAGTCAGAATTCGGAAGTATTCAGTCGCTCAGTGGCTTTCGGACGTAGTGTGGCAACGGCTATTCATAACTGGTATCTGACAGATAATTTTAATTCTTCCAATGCAGGATATATACCGCCGGTATTTCCGGGAGCATGGGTGCCAACCCCTCCTGCTTTTGCGAATGGTATAATGCCTTATCTTTCTACCGCCCGGTTCCTGTTAAGTGATAATTCATCCATTGTTGTACCACCGCCTCCGTACACATATTCAGAAACACCCGGCTCCGATTTTTACAATATGGCAAAAAATGATTACGACGTAAACCTGGTTCTGACGACTGAACAAAAAAATCTGGCGAACTATTTTGTTGATCAGGGAAACGGAATCGGATATACACCCGGGGGTCATCATTTTAGTGTGATTAACCAGATATTGGTTGCGAAAGGCGTTGGACTGTTGGTTGCCGCCGAAGTATATGCCAAAGCAGGTATTGCTGAACGGGATGCGACCATTGTCGGTTTTACTGCAAAATATAAATATAACCGGATCAGACCGGTAAGCTATATCCGCAAAGTGATCGATCCAAACTGGCTTCCTTTTATTCCTACGCCCGCTCATCCGGAATATCCCGCGAATCATGCAACGATTACAGGATCCGTTATGGAAGCGGTGGCAAAAGTATTGGGTAACGATCTCAGTTTTACTGATCACACCTATGATTTCCGTGGTTTTCCGTCCAGGTCATACACCACCATTTTTGGAGTGGCAGAAGAATCGGGTATATCCCGTCTCTATGGTGGAATTCACTACCAGGAATCTATTAACGAAGGTTGGATGATAGCAAAGGAACTGGGAGATAATGTCGGAAGTATTAATTTAAAATACTAGTGTTTGGAACTGGCGTGAAACGTGCCCCCTGAATATTTCAGGGGGCATTTTTCTGTTCATAAATGGCGTCGCTTTAATTATGGTGAGCTATTTTATTTAGCTACGTTATTTTTCATAATAGCTTCTAACAAGCCCGTTCGTGGCAACTATTGTGCGTATATGTCTGAATTGAATATCGGTGTCAAGATGGCCGAATAATGGAATTCCGTTTCCAATAAGTATGGGCACTTTTGAAATAATCAATTCATCTATCAATCCTTCCTTTAAAAATGCCTGTATCACTTTACCGCCGTCAATATATAGGCTTGAGTGACCTTTCCCGGAAAGATAGTTTAGCACTTCCAAAGGTCTGGCTGAAAGAATGGATACCTTATCTTTTAGTCCCTCCGGAACCTGTTTAATACTGCTGCTTAACAAATAGACTTTTTTCTCATAAGGCCAGGAAGGGAAAACTAAGAACCTTTTCAAAAGTACCTCTACCCACTACAATGGCATCAATCCTGTTAATTAATTCCTGAAAGGAGTTGATTGCTTCTTCGTTGGCAAATGCAGTAAGCCATTCCAGATCACCGTCTTTTCTCGCTATAAACCCGTCAAGACTTGTACCTACGTAGACTATTGTTTTCATTTATTGGAATTGTATGTTACCGATTTTCATATTAAAAATACGCCCCCGAATGTTAGACGAGGGAGCTTGTTAATATTTTTTGTAATTTAATAATCTTGCGTTGCCAAGGTCATCTCGCACTCATCGGCTATGGCAGATCTTTTGCAGAACAAATTAATCCCCGGCAGAAACGAAGAAATGTAAGAATCACGCAATGAAACGCGCGACAGATCCTTATCACTCTTAAATAATAGAATTATTGACACCCAATTAAAGCTCACAATTTGAGTGAGTTCCCGGAATATGCTCGACATAAATTAAACCTATATTATTCGCGACAATTCACAGAAAAAAATTTGACTAAATCATAACCGGTTACACCCTGCGTAAATCTCTCCACACATATAAAAGGAGAGTTTTTATTTAGTAAAAAATGCAAAGAAGCTATGTTAAGTTTAGTAAAAATTAAGACTAATAAGAAGAGTGAATTATATTAAGACCTTCCATATTTCGGCATAGTTTTGGCGCCGGATTAATCTCATGTTTAATCTCATGCCCTCATTGCAAAACTTTTAAGGTGATATTTTTTGGTGCGCAAATAAATTGTCAACCCGCAATCAATTTTCAAAAACGTAACCCTTAGAAAAAAAACTGTTCAAAGCCCCCTCATTCACCCGGCCAGGGTGATATAAAGATACTCCTGGTGCAACTCGACGCCCTATGAAAAGGAGAAGAATATTCTTCCCGCTTTAAGAAGTGATATTACAAAAATGTGGAGAAGGATGACCTGGATGCCCAAACCCATCCAATGAAAGACCAATAATAAATGAAAGACCTATAATAAGAAACGAACAATTTGTAAACAAATTGACCTTACCATGGTCAAAAAAAAATGAACGTATGAAAATAGTAATCATTGGCGGAACGGGGCTTATCGGATCAAAGCTTACCAACAAGCTTCGCCAGCTTGGTCACGAAGTAAATGCAGCATCACCTGCATCCGGTGTAAATACCATTACAGGTGAAGGGTTGAAAGACGCGCTTAAAGACGCGCAGGTGGTGGTTGATGTGGCGAACTCGCCATCATTCGCAGACAAAGACGTAATGGAATTCTTTCAAACCTCAGGTCGGAATTTGCTGGCCGCTGAATCATCAGCTGGAATAAAACACCATGTCGCGCTATCGATAGTGAATTGCGATGGCCTTCCCGATAGTGGCTATATGCGGGCAAAAGTGGCCCAGGAAAACCTGGTCAAAAGGTCCGGCGTTCCTTATAGTATATTACGTTCAACACAATTCTTTGAGTTTGCACGTGCTATTGCTCAGTCGGCAACGATCGGTCAAATGGTCCATATGTCACCGGCACTCATTCAGCCCATCGCTTCTGATGATGTAATTCCTGTACTCGCGGAGGTTACTACCGTGGCTCCGCTGAACGGCACGGTCGAAGTAGGTGGTCCTGAAAAATTCAGGTTTGACAATTGGATCCGCCACTATCTGGAATTAACAAATGATCATCGTGAAGTAATTACAGATGAGCATGCCCTGTATTATGGTACTGAACTAAACGATCAATCGCTGGTCGCAGGACCCAATGCACGCCTCGGTAAAATCAAATATGATTACTGGTTAAGCCAGCAAAAAGTTACAGCGTAACAAAATTCCGGACATTAAATATATAATCATGACACATAATATTTTGCTCCCGGACAAAGAACGCGAGGCCAAAATCGATCCCGGCAAGGGCACGACTCCATCGGAGGAAATCCCCGAACCATCATACACCTACGAACATGATGTAAATACCAATGACGGTAGTGAATTCCTTGATGATGCCATACGAATGAAGGACCAGCCGTTCCGGGAAACAAACACAGGAGAAAATGAATAATCGGTCGAAAAAATACACGAAACAAAATTGATGACAAACTAAAAAGCAAAACAATGAAAAAGCAAGACAATTTCATGAACGAGGAAAGTGTAAAGAATATCGTGCTTGTACACGGAGCTTTCGCGGATGGCTCCGGGTGGGAAGGAGTTTATAAAATCCTTACAAAAAAAGGTTACAATGTGAGTGTAGTCGCGAATCCAAATACTTCGCTGGTAGACGATGTTGACGCAACAAAACGCGTACTAGCCCGGCAAAATGGACCTGTTATCCTGGTGGGTCATTCCTATGGCGGTGCCGTTATAACTGAGGCAGGCAATGACGATAAAGTGGTCGGTCTTGTTTACGTTGCGGCATTTGCGCCTGATGCCAAAGAATCTCTCATTCAGTTACTTCAAACATTGCCACCATCACCTAATTCCGGGGTGGGCGCTCCGGAAAATGGATATTTCTGGTATGACAAAGCAAAATACCATACCGGTTTTTGTGCTGAATTAAGCGCGGAAAAGGCGGCTTTCATGTACGACTCCCAAGTGCCTAATGGACTTCAAACCTTCGCAACTCCTATAAGCAAAGCTGCATGGAGAACCAAACCCAGTTGGTTTGTCGTTGCAACACAGGACGAAACAATTCCACCGGATGCAGAACGGAATTTTGCAAAGCGTGCCGGCTCCAAAGTTACTGAAATCAAGGGGTGCCATGTTGTGTTTATGTCACATCCGGAAGAAGTGGCAGCAGTCATTGAATCAGCAGCTAAAGAAAGTGTAGCTAAAGAAGAAGTGATGTTTTCTCATTGATCGCCAGCCGTAAACCAATATAAACCAGGATTATGATAAACAATCAATTCGAAAATACGCATGCCGTATTATCAGAACTTTTGGGGTCACTTCAGAAAACGGGCGATGCAATCGACGTTTATTTTGATCATGTTGAAGAGGGCGAAATGTTAAATCCTTTTCTGCCCGGAGGAGGAGTAAACGCTATGGGGAGCTATGAAGCACTGCCGCCGGAATTTTTTAACGGATTTGGAATACGCAGGTTGATATTGGATTCGCCACATGGAAGACTATCACTTTCAGAAAAAGATTTCATCGATATCATAAACAAAAATACAGCCTTGTTGAGGTGGCGTGATTTGAAGACTGATTTAATGATGGAAGATCTCAAAACGCTCTTTGCAAATTGCCAGATTGTAGAATTTGCAAATTGGTCCGATGTTGCGAATGCTTCTGATATCTGGGACAATCTTCGCCGGGATATCATCATGCCGCTCAAAAGGAATGATTTTGATTTCATTTTTTACCTGGGGGATACAGCAAAGAAAATGACTTTTGAAGTAGATGAAATTCTTGATATTATAAGCGATTATTCCTTACATGGCAGAGTAACCCTCATGTTGAATAAACAACATGCTGCCAATATGTGGGAAATACGGAATGGCCGGGACTCCTCCCATGCCGGATTTTCCACTTCACCTGGTTTAAAAGAGAAAAGCCGTTGCCTTTTTGATCTGATGGATATCAGTCACCTGATCATTGATTCTTTTCCTGCTACACTCGCGTTTTCCAGGCAAAGTCAATTTGAAATAACTCCGGAAAAAAGATTTGAGACTTTAGGAAGCGGGAGAAAATATTTCGATGCCGGTTACATCCTGGGATTGATTTTGAAAAATGACCTCTTACATTCCATTATACTCGGGCTGGCAGTCTCAGAAGTGTATACAGAGAATGGGCGTAAACCCGACAGTGGGATGCTGATTGATTATATAGAAAAATATAAGGGCGAAATAGAATCATTTAAAGATGAAAAGAATCAATTGTCCACCGCATAAAATAAAAACCCGGTAGGGCGCAGGCCAGCCGGGTTTTTTTATGGAACCTGACGCCATCATTTATATTTGTACCGGATTTATAAAACGGACATTATGAATGAAACAAGTCCCTGGACAGAGTCGTCACTGGCTGAAAAGCTTGCCGACGAAAAGGAAAGATTCAGGACAAATGCCGATCCGGCCTATGTACAGGCATTTGAAGACTTCATCTATACGCTGAAGATAAGCGGCATTGAGGCCGGAGCGCTGAAGGAGAAGGACAAAGCGCCTGATTTTGCATTAAAAAATGCATTGCGAAAATCAGTCATTCTCTACGAGGCATTAAAGGCGGGCCCGGTAATACTCACCTGGTACCGGGGTGGTTGGTGTCCTTATTGTAACCTTGCTTTACACGAAATGCAGAGATTTCTGCCCGAGTTTAAGAAAGCCAAAGCATCGCTGTTGGCGTTATCACCGGAATTACCGGATAAGTCTTTATCGACAAAAGAAAAACTTGCCCTGGAGTTCGAGGTGCTTACGGATACAGATAATGCCGTGGCAAAAAAATATGGAGGCGTCCACATCTTAAGTTCCGAAGTCCGGGACTACTATAACAGCTTAAAAGTATTCGAATATTATACTTCGGAATTCTATGATTTTCCGGTGCCGGCGACGTATATCGTTGACAGCAATTTTACGGTCAGATTTACATTTGTGGATGTGGACTTCCGTAATCGCGCTGAACCGGCGGAGATTCTTCGGGTATTAAAAAATCTCTAAGCAATTGATAAATATTTTTTCTTTTTCGCATATACTAATTTTTCTTACCACAAAATTCATATAAGCATTCGTTCGTGCACTGAACAAATGGTAAAAACGAGTTCGGATATTAAGAGCCTATTATATGTTATAAAATGAACGAAAGGGCCAATTTTTATTTTCTTTGTATGCATAACTTTACTCTCTTGTTTCAACCGAAAAACTAAAAAAATGCAGGAAATCGATACTAACCGGTTGCAAAAGATGTAAAAACTGTATTGGATAGTCTGACCAGATATTCCGAAGAAGCTCAGTTGGACCTTTTTTTAAATGGCTATGATAAATCACCATCATTTGTACATTTCAGCAGCGACGGAAAAATGAGAAATTATGAAGAGTTAAAAGAAATTTGCACCGGATATTATTCCGCACTTAAAGAGCAAAAGGTTTCAACTTTAAGGACAGAAGATGAATGTGTTGATGAAGAGCCTGGCTATCGCAGGCTGGACAGGCAACATAGTAGCCCAGTTTAAAAATGGAGATTCGATGATAATGAACAACTACTCCATTACAAATGTGTTAAAAAAAATAGATGGCGAGTGGAAAATAATTCACTCGCATGAATCTGCCTTACCGCCGGTAATTAAAAAAAGTATGTAGGAAATAACACATCGGTGTTGCTGCAAATTATATTCTTACTGAATATAGAATTTATTTAGGAAATCTTCAGAAATTTTTAAACCGTGATAATGGGATCATGGAATATTCAATGAGGTTGAATATTATAAATTAAGTGTTATCTTAATATACTCAATGAAATCCTTTCTCCTTTAAAAAGGAACCACACATTTTTTCTGCCCTCTGAACATTCATTAGTAAAATAAATCGAAGATTTATCCTTAACGTTCGCAACATTAAAGATATCCTGTTTTGAAAAAACAACCATCAGAACAAAAGGGCACCCATTCTTCAAACACTTTACAGCATTATCTCATACTGGTAAGCCTTGTTGCTATCAGTTCATGCAATCATCAACCTGTTACAAATACTCTAATTGAAACAGGCAAAAAACCACAGCCCGTCAATGGAATTAAAAAAGATGCTTTTGCCGCGCCGAAAATAATTCCCATCACTTCAGCGAATGCCCCCAAAGTTGTAAAAGCCGGAAAGCCAGTCATAACGATAGACTCAACAAATGGTGGCGCTCCCTTCTTTAATAATTATGGCACTGATCAGGGATTGGCATTAAGCTCAGTACAATGCGGCATTGTTGATGGTGCCGGTAACTTATGGTTTGGTACACTGGGAGGAGGAGCAAGCAGGTATGACGGCAAGAACTTCACCAACTTTACACCGCAAAATGGCCTAGCTGGAGGGGGGATATACGGTCTTATAGAGGATACCGGTGGAAACATTTGGTTTGGCACCAATGGTGAAGGTGTTAGCAAATATGACGGCAGTCGATTTATATCATATACAACTAAAGATGGGCTTGCAAGTAATTTTATAAGAAGTATTATGCAGGACAAATCGGGAAACATATGGTTCGGAACTGAAGGAAGTGGTGCAAGCAGGTATGATGGCAAAACCTTTACAAACTATACAACTGCCGACGGGCTGGCTGACAATGATGTAAATGTCATTTTACAGGCGAGATCCGGAGACATTTGGTTCGGCACTAACGGAGGTGGCGCAAGCAGATATGACGGCAAAACATTTACAAACTATACAACAGTCGATGGGTTGGCATGGCAATGAAGTAAAAGCCATTTTACAAACTAGATCAGGAGATATTTGGTTCGAGTGCCAATGGAAAGGGGGTGAGTCAGATATGACGGGAAAAGTTTCACCAAATTTACTACACAACTAGGATTGTCTAGCCAATTCTATAAAGAGCATGTTTCAGGATGATATGGGAAATATTTGGTTCGGCATGAGAGGAGGAGCTGTGAGCAGATATGACGGTATCACGTTTGCGAACTATACCAGGGGGCAGGTATTCACTGGCAACACGATAACAAGTATTCTGCAGGATAAGGCCGGTAACATATGGTTCTGTTCCGGAGGAGGTGGAGTAAGCAGGTATATCGGTAGTAGCATTACAAATTATACGAATGCTCATAGCCCTGGAATCTCGGGTCTATATAGTATCATACAGGCTAAAACGGGAAAAATGTGGTTTGGTTCCAGAGGTCGGGGAGTAACCAGTTTTGACGGGAAAAGATTTATGCATATTACGACGGACCAGGGGTTAATTAATAATGAAGTGAAAAGTCTGATGGAGGATATTTCAGGTAATATCTGGATCGGCACTTTTGGCGGCGTGAGCAGGTATGATGGTAAAAGTTTTACAAATTTTACAAAAGCGCAGGGTCTTGCGGGAAATGACACATGGAGCATCATGCAGGATAGAGCCGGAAATATCTGGTTCGGCAGCAACCGTGGCGGAGTAAGCAGTTATGACGGTAAAAGTTTTAAAAACTATGACACATCTCAGGGACTCTGAGGGAATGATGTCTGGTGCATCCTTGAAGATAAATCAGGGAATAAATGGTTTGGTACCCATAATGGTGGAATAAGCAAATTTGATGGCACGTCCTTTACAAACTATTCTACAGCCCAGGGCTTAGCCAGCAATAATATTTATAGCATGATAATTGACAAGGGCGGCACCATTTGGATTGGAACGGATGGTGCGGGAGCCAGTCGTTTTGATGGGAAGAATTTTATAAATTATTCTACTTCAAATGGCTTGTCTGATAATGATGTCTGTTCTCTCGCTGAGGATACCGTAAGCAATATTATCTGGATGGGAACTAACCTGGGCTATTCCGGATTAAAACTCAATTCGGGAACTGAAGGAAATGACATTCGAAATTTTTAATAAAAAAACAGGATACCCCATAAAAGATTTAAATGTCAATGACATTTGCGTAGATAAAAACGGGATTTTATGGGGAGGAACAGGAGACGGCTACTTAATAAAACTTGACTATAAAGCGGTCAAGAAAACTTCTGTTAAACTGAATCTTGTTATTCAAAACATACAGATAAATAACGAAGATGTCAGCTGGTATAATCTTCTGTCATACAAAAATCCGGGCAAACAGACCGATAGTCTGGCTCTTATGAATGAAATGGGCATGACTTTTGGCAAAACACTTCCCCCAGTAGTTTTGGACAGTATGAAGAATAAATATGGCAATCTTCAGTTTGATAGCATTACCAGGTTTTATCCTGTGCCGGTTAATTTGGTGTTGCCTTATGAAGATAATAACCTGACGATCGAATTTGCAGCTATAGAGCCTGACCTGCCCCAGCAGGTTAGGTACCAATATAAGTTGGAAGGATATAATAAGGACTGGAGCCCGCAAAGCAATAGCACGACCGCTGTTTTTGGCAATATTCCTGAGGGCAGCTATACATTCAGACTAAAGGCATTGAGTCCGTATGGGACCTGGAGCGAGAAAAACTACGAATTTAGAATTTTGCCGCCATGGCAAAGGACCTGGTGGGCGTATTCTTTTTATGGGATCTGTTTGCTATCAGGGATATATTTTACGGACCGGATACGGCGAAAAGTGGTGGTAGAAAATGAACGTGCAAAAACCAGGGAAAGAGAACTGGCACAGGCAAAGGAAATTGAAAAAGCTTATCATGAATTGAAAACAACACAGGCCCAGCTAATTCAGGCTGAGAAAATGGCATCACTGGGAGAACTGACTGCAGGCATTGCCCATGAAATACAGAACCCTTTGAATTTCATGAACAACTTCTCTGAGGTTAATAGTGAATTGATTTCTGAGATGAAACAGGAAATGGATAATGGAAATTTAAAGGATGCAAAGAATATTGCAAACAGTATAGATGAAAACGAGCAGAAAATAAACCATCACGGCAAACGGGCAGATGCCATTGTCAAAGGCATGCTGCAGCATTCCCGGATTAACACCGGTGCAAAAGAGCCAACGGATATAAATGCCCTGACAGATGAATACCTGAGACTTTCTTACCATGGCTTTCGGGCAAGGGAGAAGTTATTTAACGCAGCGATGAAAACAGATTATGACCGGTCAATAGGCAGCATACATATCATTCCGCAGGATATTGGAAGGGTTCTTCTGAACTTGTACAACAATGCATTTTATGCTGTATCCGAAAAAAAGAAACAACAACCTGAAAATTATGAGCCGACTATTTCGGTGAGTACGCGCAGAACCGGCAATAAGGTGGAAATACATGTAAGGGACAATGGAAACGGTATTCCTCAGAAAGTGAAGGATAAGATATTTCAGCCCTTCTTCACCACCAAACCGACTGGTCAGGGTACCGGGTTAGGATTATCTATGAGCTATGATATAATTAAAGCTCATGGCGGTGAGATAAAAGTGGTGACTGAGGTAGGAGAATTGACCGAGTTTGTGATTCAAATCCCCGAAGCGTAGCTTCATACTCAATCATTTTGGTTATCTTAATATACTAAGATAGTCGGCATTGCGGGGAATGGAGCCACAGTTGTTAATAGCTTTCTAGGTTGTTCTCAAAGTTTAAGCATCCTGCATGAAGAAGCAATTTATCCCGCTTATTTCATTGTTTCTTTTCATAGTTAAAGCCAATGGTCAGTCCAGCCTGCCACCTGTATATGATATTATAAATGATACTGCTCTGCATACTGAAATTCCCTCAGGATATTGGAAAATGCTCGAAGACAAAGAAGGTAAATTAACCTTTCAGCAGGTGATTCAATCACCGGTTGCAGATGCATTTCATTTTAATAAATCGAAGGACAACCAGTTTGATTACAGAATCCACACATATTGGTTTTGCTATCGGCTAAGGAATACGATGAGCCATGATGTTGAAATCGGATTTGGTTATGATATAATACTACAAAATACGGGTAATGAAAAATCCACCCTTTATCTGAAACAGGATGGGAATTGGAGCAAATTTGAAAATGGTCTGCTCGACCCGCGCAGGAAATTGAATGGCCTGGTCCTGAACAATTATATTCCGGTACTTATGAAACCGGGGGAAGAACTGATTGTTTACAACCGGGTATATAACTCCAATTTATTTCAATTTTTTTCATCCAAATATTCCATTTGTTTCAGCGCTTCAAAAAAAATATTGGAACAAAACTATGTACAGGACGAAACTCTTTATATCAGTGCTGTTCATGATTCCATTCTTTTTGGAATTCTTCTTTTTGCCTGCGTCTTTAATTTTTTCTTTTTTTTGATCGTAAAGGAACGGGTATATCTCTTTTTCGCGCTGTATGTATTTTTTCTGGGCATCGGGCGCATGATTTTCGAGACCTATTTTGTGTTCCTGCGCGAATCCCGTTTTTTTTGGGGATGGCTTTATGTTATTGTGTTCAATTCAACGTTCTTCCTGTTGGTCTATTTTATCCGGTCTCTCCTCAACACACGTATTCTCGTACCGCGTTGGGATCGTTTTTTGAACTGGATAAATTACGCCATTTTAATTTTTAGCCTCTTGAGTTCCATCTCAGCTTATTTATTTCCTTCTATAAACGATCCGATCGTGTATAGAATAATTAACATTTTCTCCATTGTTCTAAGCATTGTATTAATGGCGTGCATCCTGCTTACTTTTGGTATTATTCTGAAGAGAAGAGATGGCTCAGATAAGATTTTGATGCGGTTGATTCTTCCGGCTTTTTGTATATGGGGTGCCGGCTGGGCAATGTACATCCTTTACGGTGCGTTTGGATTTGTTTCATTCTCTTTAAATTTTATGATCTGGCTGGACACCTGGTGGAACTTTATTGAATCCGCCTGTTTGTGCTGGCTGGTTCTGTCTTATTCATGGATTCTGTTGCAGCGGTTCAGGAAACTGCAAAACAAGATTGCCCAGCAGGATATTGAAAAAGAAAAAGAGAAAACAGCCTTGATTGAGCAGAAAAAAATTGAGCTGGAGACAACGGTCGAAGAACGGACTGCAGAGTTGAAACTTTCGCTCGAAACTTTGCAATCTACGCAGCACCAGCTCATCCAGTCTGAAAAAATGGCTTCATTGGGTGAACTCACCGCGGGCATTGCTCATGAGATACAGAATCCATTGAATTTCGTCAACAACTTTTCGGAAGTAAACAAAGAACTGATAGATGAAGCTTCACAGGCAATTAAAGCCGGTAATACAAATAATGCGATGGAATTGCTGTCTTCTCTAAGGGATAATGAAGAAAAAATAAACAATCACGGCAAAAGAGCGGATTCTATTGTAAAGGGCATGCTTCAACATTCCCGTACAAGCTCAGGACAAAAAGAACCTACCGACATCAATGCGTTGGCTGATGAATATTTGAGATTAAGTTATCATGGTATCCGGGCAAAAGACAAATCCTTTAATGCTGCCATACAAACTGAATTTGACCCGACAATCGGGGAAATAAATATTGTGCCTCAGGACGTAGGCCGGGTGTTGTTAAATTTGTACAACAATGCCTTTCATGCAGTATCAGAGAAAGCCAAAAGACAACCTACCGGCTATGAACCAGGAGTTTCGGTAAGCACAAAAAGAATGGGTGATAAAATAAAGATAATAGTAAAGGATAACGGGATCGGTATCCCGCAAAAAAACATTGATAAGATCTTTCAGCCTTTCTTCACCACCAAGCCTGCAGGACAGGGAACAGGACTCGGATTGAGCATGAGTTATGATATCATTAAAGCGCATGGAGGTGAATTAAAAGTAGAATCAAAAGAGGGGGAGGGGGCTGAGTTTGTAGTTCTCTTACCAATAAACTGATAGTAAAAATAAAACTTTCGATACAATGAGAATAGGAATAATCGGAGCCGGCCAGATCGGCGGAACTTTGATACGACAATACACAAAGGCAGGGCATCAGGTAAAAATGTCCAATTCTGGCGAATTAGAAAAGCTTCGCCCTTTGGCTTTAGAAACGGGAGCTTCAGCTGTTGGATTATCCGAAGTCGTTACTGAAGTTGATGCAATTGTAATATCCATTCCATTGAAAGCAACACTTAAGTTACCTCCGGACCTGTTTAAAAATGTCTCAGCCAATACAGCAATTATAGATACAGGTAACTATTACCCGATCAGGGACGGTATAATCGAAGAAATTGAAAGTGGAATGCCCGAAAGTATTTGGATGTCGAATCAGCTGCAACGATCTCTCATAAAAGTTTATAACAGCATTTTTTCCGAATCTTTGGTGAGTTCTGGTCGTCCTGAAGGTGCTGCCTCGCGCCTGGCACTTCCTGTTTCCGGAGATGACAAAAAATTGAAGGAAACGGTATCCATTCTTGTAAATGACAGTGGCTTTGATTCTTTAGATTGTGGATCTCTGCAGGATTCATGGAGACAGCAGCCGGGAAGTCCCGCTTATTGCACGGACCTGACTTTGAATCAATTGAGAAAATCCATTGTAAAGGCTAAAAAGGAATTGTTACCTGAAAGACGTGAACTGGGGTTGAAATATATTATGTCGCACGATCCTGCATTATGGATGGAAAAGGTGAAATACAATAGAATTATTTATGAATCCGATTTAGCGGAATGAATAGGTGCTGACGCATCGTCAAAAATCGACAATATGATAGCCTACTCTTTATCCGAAGCCCCACCTTTATCACCAACAAACCATTGTTCTTTATTTCTAAACAATACATTGAACGTAGTTAGCGACCCATAACATCTGGTGATATATTGCTGGATATTCACCTTTTCTTCGTCACTAAGATTTTTGCTTGTATTAATATTTTGTTCCAGGACCCGGAGTCTGTCCCGGAGCATCACGATTTTGTGAAAGAAATCGCTGATTGGAATTTCCTTTGGCTTCAGACTCTTATCGAAAGGTTGCAAAAGCATCGTCCCTTTGTGCCATTTTTCACCAAGCGGTACAGTCTCCGAGATCCCGCCCCACATTTGCAGAATTTTCAGAAGTGATTTTTCAATATCTGAATGGGTCTCCATTTCAGCACTGACATTTTCGGGAAAAATTTCATCAAGATGTGTATCGGTTTTATCTATTTCTTTCACTCCGACATTAATAAAGGAAACAAGGTACGTGGCGTATTTAACAGCGACAATAACACCCGGCCCGTGCTGCGAATGTTGGAGTCGGGTGCCGATTCCCAGAAGAAGCTGATCCATGCAGAGATTTTGGTTCAAACTTAACCAAATATTTTCTTACGTGCTACTTCATTTAAAGAGTTCCGGCATCAGCGATCGTTATTACCCATGATGACTTTACTTCGTTCGATAGCACCCTGAAAAGTCTCTGTAACATTGGCTTTACCAATGGCAAATAATAACCGGGCCTCTTTTAATTGCTCTTTTATCTGGCCGCTGTGGACCTCTGATAAAATCAATTGAGTGCCACTCTGTTTGGATTCCCTGTAGACTTCCTGAATCGTTTTGATGCCCGTTGCATCAATGATGGGAACTTTTCTCATGCGGATGATCAATACTTTGGGAGGATTTTCGATCACTCTCATGGCCTCTTTAAATTTATAGGCTGCTCCAAAAAAAAGAGGTCCGGTAATTTCAAAAACCTCTACGTTTTTAGGAATCGTAAAATGTTCCAGGGACTCTGCGTCTGCCCCGGTTTCCCTTCCCTCAAAGTCTTTCGTTATGACACTGACATCACTGAATTTAATCATGTTGCGCATAAAAAGAAATGAAGCCAGCACCATACCGATTTCGATCGCTACTGTTAAGTCAACCAATACAGTCAGGAGAAATGTCGTAAGCAGAATAGCCATATCACTTCTGGGACCTTTTAATACGAACAGGAAATGTTGCCACTCGCTCATATTGTAAGCGACAACGATCAGGATGCCGGCCAGGGTTGCCATCGGGATGAGCGAAGCCCATTTGCCAAAAAAAAGTAAAATGAGCAATAGCGTAACGGCATGAATCATTCCGGCTACCGGCGTGCGGCCACCGTTTTTTACATTGGTAGCCGTACGGGCGATGGCTCCCGTTGCCGGTATGCCTCCAAAGACGGCTGAAAAAATATTCGCAGTGCCCTGCGCAATCAATTCCATATTGGATTTATGATTTCCCCCGATCATTCCATCGGCTACAACGGCTGATAATAATGACTCAATACCCGCGAGTAATGCAATCGTGAATGCCGGTCGTATCAGATTTCTGATCGTAACAATATCCAGATGGGGGAATACCGGTGCCGGCAGCGAAGATGGAATGCTTCCGAATTTGCTTCCGATGGTCTCCACCGGCAGGTGCAGAAACTGCATGACTGCCGTCGTGAGCAGAATGGCAATTAAGGAGCCTGGTACCTTATGCGTAATTTTTGGCCATAGGATGATGATCGCAATCGTGGAAGCCCCAATCAGAATTGTATAGATATCGACTGTCTTTATATTATGGACAAAACTTACCCACTTGTCTAAAAAATCCGCCGGAACAGCTCCCATCTTCAGACCCAGAAAGTCCTTTACCTCGGAAGAAAAAATAATGAGTGCAATACCACTGGTGAAACCGGTTATTAAAGGATAGGGAATGAATTTTATGATGGATCCAAGCCGCACCAGGCCCATGATAATGAGCATAATCCCGGCCATAAATGTGGCGATGATCAGGCCGTTGATGCCGTGCACCTGCACAATACCATAAACGATTACAATAAAAGCACCGGTGGGTCCACCGATCTGAACCCGGCTGCCGCCCAGAGCAGAAATAATAAATCCTGCAATAATGGCTGTATACAATCCTTTTTCCGGAGATACACCGGATGCAATAGCGAAGGCGATGGCCAGGGGCAGCGCGACCAGGCCGACTATCAAACCGGCCAGGAGGTCCTTTTGGAATTGCTGACGATTGTAGTTCTTAAGGGTATCAAAAATCTTTGGTCTGAACATTCATTGCTTTTAGCATACCGGGGTAGCCAGCAATTTATTAAAAACGATGAGGCTGCACAGTGATCTTTCTCACTTTTAAGAATGAGATGTATCAACCGGGGCCGGTCTATTTATAATTCGCTATTTCCACCAGCTTATTTACATTCAAAATGATAATTTTTCGTCCCTCTGTTCTTAGAATCTCTTCGTGTTTAAATTCGGTGAGTATGCGGACAACATTTTCGCGGACGGTTCCTACCAGACTCGCTAAATCATCCCTCGACATATTAATGACAACCGGCATCCCGGGATGAAAATCAATTTTATATTTTTCTCTTAGCACCACCAGCTGAAGCGCCAGTCGTTCCCTGACAGATCGCTGGCCAAATAAGGTCAGCCCATTGATCAATACAGCAAATTCATGGCTAAGCGTTTTTAACAATCGTTTGCTCAAAGTGTCCGATTGCTGGAGAACCATTAAAAAGTCATCTTTCGGAATAAAAGAAATCCTGCTTTCTTCCAGGGCAGCAGCTGAATCCGGATAACGATCCTCGGATAATATGGCATGATAACCAATGAGCTCACCCGTATTTGCCACGTATATGATTTGTTCCTTTCCCTCGCCGTCTATCTTGTATTTTTTTGCTTTCCCACTGGTGATATAATAGATTCCGGATGGATAAGCGCCTTCCCGGAATATGATTTCTCCTTTTTTGTAAACCTGCTCTGTTTGATGTAAGGTAAGCAGTTCAAAATCCTCTGGTGAAAGCGCAGCCAGTATGGATTCACTCTTAAAATCCCATTTTTCGATTGGAAAAATACCAGACAGGCTCATACGGGATCAATGTTTAACTCATTAAAAATTGATAAAAGTCACTTTTAAAAGTGATAAAATGCACAGCACAGGGTATATCGACACGGTAATTTTGCAAAACGGTAAAAATCGAAACGTCAAAGACATTTCTCTTTCGTACAAGGCTGATAATCCCGTTTGCAAATTTAACTCAATAGTTTCACTCTGATGTTCAATGCATTAAATATACCCGGCTAATGTCCGGGCGCCGATCTGTATAAGTTTATAAATAACATATTGAATGAAGCTCTCCCAGTTCGCCTATGACCTGCCTCTCAATTTGATCGCGCAGCATCCTGCCAGGACAAGGGATGACAGCCGCATGATGGTGGTTCATCGAAAGACCGGACAAATCGAGGACAGGCATTTCAGGGATGTCATGGAATATTATGATGATCAGGATGTTTTTGTCGTCAATAATACAAAAGTATTTCCCGCCAGGATGTACGGCCGGAAGGAAAAAACGGGCGCACAGGTTGAAGTCTTTTTGCTCAGGGAACTCGACAGGGCCAACAAACTGTGGGATGTAACAGTGGATCCCGCAAGAAAAATACGTACCGGTAACCGGCTTTATTTCGGAGATCATGAAGAACTGGTTGCTGAAGTGATTGATAATACGACAAGCCGTGGACGTACTGTTAAGTTTTTGTGGGACGGCACCAATGATGCATTTCGTGAGATGATTGAAATCTTAGGTGAGACACCTCTCCCGAAATATATCAAGCGCAAGCCTGACGAAGAAGACAAAGAAAGATTTCAGACCGTGTATGCCAAGCATGAAGGGGCCGTTGCGGCACCTACCGCGGGTTTTCATTTTAGTAAGACGCTCATTAAAAGACTTGAAATAAAAGGAATTCATTTTGCTGAAATAACGTTGCATACAGGACTGGCCACTTTTCGTCCGATGGAAGTGGAGGATCTGCACAAGAATAAAATGGATGCGGAGTATTACCGGGTGGAAGGAGAAGCCTGCACGATAGTGAATAAAGCACGTTTGGGAAAACATCGTATTTGTTCTGTCGGTACAACAACCATGCGTGCACTGGAATCTTCCTTTACTGCCGGGAAATTATTGAAGCCTTCTGAAGGATGGACGAATACATTTATTCACCCGCCCTATCAATTCAATATCGCAGATTCTCTGATTACAAATTTTCATCTTCCCAAAACAGGTCTGTTGATTTTGGTTTGCGCATTCGCCGGCTATGACCTTATTATGGAAGCATATCAAAAGGCGATTAAGGACAAATACCGGTTTGGCAATTACGGCGACGCCATGTTGCTGATTTAGATGCGGTTCAAAAGTTCCAACTCATATTTGCAGGCTTTAATCAGCTGGTATCATATTTGGATTGTAAACCACTTCCCAAAGGTGTCCGTCAGGATCCTGAAAGTATCCGCTGTAACCGCCCCAAAATCTTTCCTGCGCAGGTTCCTTTATTTTTGCCCCGGCCTTTTTCGCCAATTCCATCAGGGAATCAACTGCTGCTTTACTTCTCACGTTATGGCCGATGGAAAACTCTGTCGGACTGGGAGCAGACTTGGCAATCCCGGCATCCAGGGCAAGAGACTTACGCGGGTACAGTGCCAGTTGCAACCCGTTCTGCAATTCAAAGAAAGCGATGGCTCCATGTTCAAATTCTTTCCCGACGATTCCCTTGGATGATAAACCCAATGCGTTGTGATAGAATGCATACGACTTTTCCAGATCATCAACACCGATGGTAAGGACAGTTATGCGTGGTTTCATGGTTATGTCTGATTTATGATAGAGGCCACTGTTTGATAAAGTGGTCACCAGGAATAATGATCCAACAAATATTCTTGCATTCATTTTTTGATTACAAACCTACAGTCGGCTTCCCATTCAAACCGTGGAAAAATGCGACAAATTATAATTGGGAGGGAGAAACGCCGCAATATTTTTTTATCTCGTTGGACAAGGTGAGCATAGTCATAATAGCCGCAGTCAAATGAGATATCTTCTAAACTCTGAGCCGAGTAACTCTGCCGGATGTTTTGAATGGCAAATTGATAACGAACAAAATTGATGAATGCCTTGGGACTAATACCCATATGCTGGCTAAACATTCTTTCCAGCTGCCTGACAATTATAAAATTATTTTTAGCTAATTCCATCACGCTTATCTGACCTTTTCTCTCATATACCTGGCCAAGTATTGGAAAAATGGATTGCCTGAGCGGTGATAATTTCTTAAGGAAAAAACGGTTTAGATTTTCAGTGAAGTCATTGTTTATTATATTGAACGGAGGAGTATATCGTTTTTCAAATTCAACGGTCTTGTCTGTAAATTCATGCAAGGGATCATACTTGAAGAATTGAACAAAACCGGCAGGCTTAAAACGTATACCTACGAGGCGTGTGCCCGGCTCCCGGACGGTATCCTTATAGCGTGTCATGGTACCCACCAGGTAAGCTCTTTCATTTTTCATTATAAAGCCGCTGCCATCTGCAACCACATCGGTTCCCAGGTTAATAATAATATCTATGCAACAATCCGGCATGATACGTTCGGTGAATGGTTTTTTTTCATCACTGGTCACTTCCCAATAAGCATCGATATAGGGCGACAATATAGGATCGGGCTTAAACTGCGTGTATGTCATGCTATTTGTAAATCGCTTCGTTCATTTGCACTACAACATTAAGATAAGCTGTATGCCCATTTATTTCAAGAGAAATTTGACAGGAGGTCTGGCGCCATACTTCTCCCAGCCAGTCACGGGGGAGAAAAGGACCGGAAAATATCAGGAAGTCCCCACGAATATGGTTATACGCAGAAATGGATGGATTTATATATATCTTAGTAATGGAAGTGCTTTTTCCTTTTGCGTCATGCGACTTTAGTTTCAAAATTGATTCCAGTTAGAATTTGGATAGATAAAATATGAAAAAAATATTCATTTGCATTCTATTCACCCTTGCCACGCCTGCTGTTAAAAGCCAGCCGATGCCCGACAGCATCCAGCGAAAATATGATGCTGCAAAAAGCATTCATGATAAAGGGCAAATCATAACCAATTATGTATTTCAGTTAAAGGGGTCTTCACCGGAGCAACTTAAAATTTTATCGCCGCAACTGGCTTATTTCACAAATGAAAAAGATGAGGCAGGCATAGGATATACCAAATTATATATCGGCATTTTATTCGTTAGAATGGGCGATTACAGTGAGTCTTTAAAATATGGCATTGATGCGCTGAAAATTTTTGAAAAGGTGCAGGACACCTTCGCATTACTTAAAACATATACTGCAATAGGCAATTCATATTTACTTTCACAAAACATTGACGAAAGTCTTAAAGAATGGAAAAGAGCCCTGCCCATAGCACGCATGTATGATACGCATTATTACAACATGTACCTGAGTAACATATCAGATTGCTTTAATAGAATGGAGCAACCGGATTCTGCTATGCCTTATGTACAGGAGGCTTTAAAAATAGCGTATCAAAGAAAAGATTCTGCGGATATTTCCGATCGTTTAGCTGAAATGGGAGATACTTATCTTAAAATGAAGCAAAATGAAATAGCGCGGGTATTTTATCGTCAAAGTATGTCTTTCACAAAAAAAACAAACAGCTTTTTAATGAACTATAAGGCTGTACTGGCGAATAATCTTAATAATATATCCCAGACATTTTTTAATGAATCACAATATGATAGTGCCTTAGTCTATGCAAGGAAAGCGCTTGCTTATGATTACGCTGATTTCTTAATAGTCGCTGAAGAATCTTACTCTTTGATTTATAAAACCTTTGATAAGGAAAACAAAACGGATAGTTCCAATAAATACTTTCGTCTTGCTGCAGAAATAAAAGACTCTCTTTTTTCTGATGAAAAAAGCAGGAACATACAATCTCTGAAATTTAAGGAACAGTTACGTCAACAGGAGATAGAAACACAAAAAGAAGCACTTGCCTTGCAGCATCACGAGAATATAGAAAACGCTTTAATTGCTTTAGGCATTATCCTGTTCACCATGTTATTTTTATTACTCAGCCGCAGCTTTATTACAAATGTGAGGCTTATTAAATTTCTTGGCATACTGGCGCTGCTACTGGTGTTTGAATTTATAAATATGCTGGCTCACTCTTATCTGGAACAGCTGACAAATAATTCCCGGGTATTGACATTATTATTGATGGTAGGCATTGCTGCATTGCTTATCCCATTACATCATCGAATAGAGAAATGGACAATATCCAAAGTTGTTGAAAAAAATAAAGCAGTAAGACTTGCTGATGCAAAAAGAACCATTGAGAAACTGGAAGTAAAACATAAAAACCCGGTTGAGTAAGCCGAACGCACAACATAGGTATGCTCTCCCGCATAAGATGATGTTTGACAAATGTCAAAAGGCATCGTCCCCTATAAGAAGACGATGCCTGACATAAAACATTGTAAACAATATTTTTTATCTACAAAAACCTGTTTCTTTTAGTAAATAATCCATCCGTCGTAATTGTCCAGTCCGTCATAAGGAGCAATAAAACTAAAATGCCCCGAATTGTCCAGTTTACCGGTTGCATGAATAAATTTACCCGCTCCGCCCAATATCAGCGTCTCATTGGTATAGCCGCCCACGGTTGGCGAAATGGGAGTTGAAGTTCCTGTTCCGGGAATATTGGAAAGAAAGAGAGCATCACCTTTATTATTATATAAAACCAGATTAATAACATTGCCCAGTACACTGCTTGGAACATGAAAATCCGCAATGACTGCAGGAACACCGTCGAAATCTCCTGTTTGTATTAAAGGCAATGGGGCGCCTAAAATCGGGTATCCCGGAATATCATATACGGGCGCACCAATTGATCCTGCCGGTGGTGCCTCAACATCTGTGGCGTAGGCAAGTACGTTGCCATAACTTTTAATGTTTCCCATATCGGTAGCCGTTCCTTCTCCGCTTACTACCAGATTAGCTGAGCCTACATACGTTATTCCATTTACTACAACAGGTGTTGGTGCCGCGGGCGATACCCTGTACCAGTTTGTTATGCTTATTTTGAAATGCTGTCTAATGACTGGCTTATCATGCTTGCAGGAAGTAAATAAAAAAACTACGGTAAAAACGATGGATATCATTTTTGCGGATAAGTATAATTTTCTCATGAAGGAGATTTTAAGGGTTAAAAAAAGTTGGAACAAACAGCTATAGCTATATTCAATTATCACTGTTTGCTTTGTGAAATTGCCGGAAGTATCTATCAGTTCTTATAGCCATTGAGTAACAGGTATTCCTGATGGGTAACCAGTAATGGCTGTTGAGTAACGGGTATTCCTGATGGGTAATCTTTGAGCAAGCCACCTTCTTTCCAGAATATATTTGCGCAAAGGATTGAAAGTCAATGAGAGCGAATACCGGTGAAATCACCGAAAGGATACTTTATCTCCTCAGAATTATTTAAAATAATCCGGTTTCATGTCCGGATTCCGGCGGTCCCGTTGTCTTATTATCATGAAACAACAGGAAGATATAACGGTGTTTGGCGTGCGTGTAGAAACTTTTGCGGATGGAATTAAAGAAGCCTTCGATGGTTTAATGAGGATATGAAAAAGTTTATTTCAGTCTTTACTTCAGGTAAATTACTGGGTTGTTATTTTCTGGGTCTATTAAGTATCACCGCCGTCCAGGCGCAAAAAAACTTAACATCTTCCGCCAAACTAATTGCCCGTGTTCCCTTTTCTACTTTTGCAGGGGGTATTGTGGTGATCAGGGCTCAGCTGGCGGGTTATCCGGATACGTTGAATTTCATCATGGATACCGGAAGCGCAGGCGTTTCACTGGATTCAACGACCTGTGTAAGGATGAACATAAGACCAGTTCAGACGGACAAACTAATCAGCGGCGTTGGTGGCGTGCGAAGATTAAGTTATGTCAACAATCAATCCCTGTTGCTCGGTCAAATAAGAGTTGACAGCCTGGATTTTCATGTGGGCGATTACGAAATCTTAAGCAGCGAATATGGAGACCGGGTAGACGGAATTATCGGAGATGATTTTTACACACGTTACATTGTAAGAATTGATTACGATAGTAATGAGATGTATGTATATTCTAAGGGTAAATTCAGTTATCCAAAGGGCGGATTTACACTCAAACCGACATTCTCCATTCTTCCCGCAGAGTGGGCCGGGATTCAGGATATCCGGGAAGTGAAGGCGCGTTTCTATTTTGATACGGGCGCGGGTCTTTGCGTTTTACTGAACTCAGATTTTATCGGGGACAGTTCGATTTTAAATCCCGAAAAAAAACCGTTTCCCATACAGGCTCAGGGTATCGGCGGAAAAGTAATTATGCATGTAACCACGATAAAGGAACTTAAACTCGGTCCCTACCGGTTTAGAAATCTCCCGACACATATTTTCGAAGATGTTTATCATATTACTTCCTATCCCCTGCTTGCCGGATTGATCGGGAATGATGTTTTACGCAGGTTTAATATCATACTGAACTACGACAAAAGGATTTTTTATCTGACCCCCAATTCGCATTTCAATGATCCGTTTGACTATTCATATACGGGTCTGGATCTATACCTGGTTGAAGGGGAAATTCGTGTGGGTGACGTCATGATAAATTCACCGGCAGACAAAGCCGGATTCAAGGTGGATGATGTCGTAATCAGTGTAAATGAAAACATATCCAAAAACCTACAGTTATACAAATCCATGTTGCGAAACACGGGAGACAAAGTCAGATTTGTTGTTTACCGGCCCAGTACAGGTACCACGGCACTGACTATTAAAGTGAAAAGTATACTCTGACAATAACAGAAAAAAGTAAAAGCCATGTGTAGTAGTAAATTAATAAATTGGTCGTTTTGGTGCAGCCTGGGATTCATTGTTATTCTTGCGGCTTTGCATTTTATTAAACCTGACATTGCGCCATCCTGGAATTTTGTAAGTGAATATGAAAGAGGCCGGTTTGGATGGCTGATGCAAATCGCTTTTTTATATCTGGCACTCAGTTGTATTTTTCTTGTTTTGGCTTTATGGGAACAACTGAATATAACAGGAAAAACAGGATTGATCATGTTGATGATAACTTCTGCAGGAATGATACTGGCGGCTATATTCAAACCTGATGCACTGAATACGCCGGCCAACCTGGCTACCCTGTCAGGAAGGTTGCATCAAGCCGGGGCCACGCTTGACCTGATTCCCTTTGCTGCGATTTTAATCACCATTTCATTTTTCAGAAACAAGGACTGGCAGGTAAACAGTCATTTATTAATTATATCATTGTTGTTAGTTTGGTTTGGATACTTCTGTTTTGTTGGAACTTTACAGGAACAACTCCCCGCCGATGGAAAATTTGGACCTGATATCGCAGTAGGCTGGCAGCATCGGGTAATGATGATTACACAGGCAGTGTGGTTAGTAATCATAGGACAACAATTCAGGTTTAGAAAGCAGCGAATCGACTACAAAAATATTAGCGGGAATGGGGCAGACACGGTGTCATACTTTGTCAACGAAGCTTAACCTGACGACCGGCAGGGTTAGTCATGTACAGCCATCTTAGTAGCCTTTTCTTTGCTACCAATCTGTTACTAAATCCTGTTTTGGAGATCTTATGAATTTTGATGTTGGTGCTTATTGGAGGCACGACGTCAATGCGAGGTCGCTAGCAACAAAGCTATACGACCCGCACGGACGGCTTGTAAGGGTACGGTATGAATTAATTTTGTGGTTCACTGTAAATGAAATCGTCCATAACAACCAGGTCTTCGCCACCACCATCAGAAATATCATTCTGTCTTGCTGAAAGCGGAGCGCTGCCACTAAAGATTCGTACGCGGGTCACTTTATCATTGGGAAAGTAAACGCCCAGGAATGAAAAACCACCCGGATTATTATTACCATTGTTAGGCACTTTAAAAGAACCCAGCAATTTGTCTCCATTATAAAATTCCATGGAAGTGGATGATGCATTATCTACATCACTAAATACCACTCCAAAACCCTGTACCGTGGCATCTGTGTTCGTGCCCGGAATTTTAAAGAAATTATCGGTGATATTGCTGCCAACAGGAATAAATGTCTTCGGCAGACTAAAGGCATTGAACTGGGCCGGGTATGTTGGGTTAATAAACAAAAAATCACTATCGCTGATACTGAAACCGGTACCGGGAGTAGTACAAATAAGTCCTCTCTTTCTTCCGGCTGGCAAAGCAGGATCACTGGCTCCAAAAAAGTCGCCGGGAAAAAGAAAGTTATTGGTTAGTGCAGCCGGCACAGCATCCCAGTTTATTTCCCTGCGACCAGGTCCTGCACCAGGAGCGGTATTTAATGTACCAAGTAAAGTACGAAAATGACTCAATGCAGAGTCTATTTCTCCGGATGCTCTAAAAATAAGTGCTTCCGGTTTCTTGTCCTGATTTTGTGACGATTTGTATCCCGGCTGATCTGGTATAGATCGGGAATCTTTGGAACAGCTGACAAATGAGGCAATGGCTATCGAAGCCAGGAAAAGCTTAAATGATACGTTCATAATAAAATTTAGAATTTAGAAATTTCAAAAAAAGATTCAAAGTAGATGTAATAGTAATAAGACATCTGAGTCGAAAAAGGCGGTAATTCCCCAGTGGCGGCATCCGTGAATCCTTCGGCGTTTAATAATTGAACAGTAGGACGGCTAGTAAAATTTCAGTTTAAACTATAAGAGTTAGCAGGTAAATATGACTGAAAGCATAAATATGCCTCCCGTTGCAGTCGGGCAGATACAAGACACAAATTTCAAATCAAGAGATCGTCTTTCGTTATTGATGAGATGAATTCTAAATGTTTTACAAATGAAATTATGAAGGGTTATTTGGACTCAGATAGTTTTGTACAGAATGAAATAAAAAAGCAATATTATCGGCTGAATGTGAATTTTTAAAAAAAATCGGGTAACACCGATCGCGTTCTGCAAATGAAATCGATCAAATTCCTTTCCGATTGTAATGAGGATATTGTCGCGGACTACGAATGGGACAAAGGTGTCTATAGTAAAGTCGACTTTTATAAGAACGGTGTGATAAAAGCTGCAGGAAATATAACGATAGAGAATATTAAACCAGAAAAGGATACAGCTCCGGTTTGTAATACAAATTTTGATACGACACTTTTGCGACTGACAAGAAGTGACCTCTCAACTATTAATGAGGAATTTTAGCTTTTATTTCCCCGACTACCTGTTAAATGGATATTCATTGATCCAATGGAAACCACGGTTCATCAGGTTAAATGACTGCGCATCGTATTTATTCAGGCGTATATAAACAGAATCATCGAACAAATCTCCTGTTAAGGTCAACCATGAACCATCTATTTTATACGAAAGAATGGATTTTCTTATTGTATCAACATAAGAATTCAGACTAACCCGGTGTTGTACAGTGTCCACAGAAAAACTATACCAATGAATTTTGTCATTCATAAATTTAATCTGAACGCTTTTATCAAAGTCAATAATTAGTTGTTTCCACCTGGTAGTGTCTGTTGTTAGTGGGAGTATGGTATCCTTATTCCGGATGAATACGCTCGTATTATATATACCATATAAAGGAGGTAATGTTCTTTTGTCTCCATATTCCCGCTGACCATTTAAACTTCCTGATATACTACTGTAAAATGCATATATTATAAACAGGGCTTTATAACATCTGACAGCAATTTGCTGCCATCTTTTGTGCACGAAGTTTTTAAAGATAACCGGCTGGGTTGTTTTGTTTAAAATAAATACATTTAACAATCGTTTCAGATCAGGTGCGGCCAGGAAGACTGACATGATGAACAATGTCGATGAATATAATTTTACCGGCACGTCGTAGCAAAAATTAATTGCTACAATATTTCCAATAACCACCATGCTAAGGAGTGCGCCAAAAGTTGTCGTACGTCTAAAAAAGAGCAGCCCGCCGCCGATAATTTCTCCCCAACCTGTAAACGCGCTATACGCACTGGAATAGCCTACAAAAGACCAGGCAAGGCCCATGGGAGATTTGTCGCCAAAGGGTTGGACCAGTTGAAATAAGAAGGGCGAAGGCATTTGCACGTGAAATACTTTGCTAAATCCATAGCTAAATAAAATGATCGCCAGATTATACCTGACGAGAACACGAAGCCAGTATAAGGCAGAGGTATACGTGTTTCTTTTCCGGTCGAGTAAGGTCCAAATGATGGCTGCCAGCAGGGATATGTTAATATAAATAAGAAACAATACATAATCATATGTTGTATCACCACTGCCATTCGTAAATGTGACGATATCGTACGAAAGATGCAGTATGTGTTTTCCTGTCCAGGGAACAATTCCATGCCAGATATTATTATAAACATTTAGAAGCTCATCATACCACCCGGCGATTTTTTGATTTAGGGAAAGTAGCTCATTTAAAAATGGGATTGTATTCAGTGGGAAAGGGAAGATATATAATAAAAAAAAGACGAAACAAAACCGGAAACTGAATTTTTCAGTGAAGGTCCAATTGGAATTCATTGGTGACTGAATATTATTCATTTGAATGAATTTCTAAATTTTTAATTGATACCTATTACCCCCAACGTCGGTTTTAAAAGTATGAGACCAATTCTTTAGAGACTGGCAAAGTTCATTTGTTTAATATTGATTCAGACCGTGGCCCACGGTTGCCACTCTTGCCTGATGCATGTTGTGCCATAGGATAAACCAGTAAGCTCCCAATTATTTCCCTTCCGCATCACCCGCAATCGTAAAAAACACACCGCACATCGCGAGTGCGATGAACATGCTGGTCTTTTCAGGTTCTATATGCGTGTCGCCGGCGACACGGGGCAGATGCAGGAAGATCACCCAGAATAAAAACATAAACCCGAGCAGGGCAGAGGCCAGCCGGGTTTTTATATTGGTAAGAAGGCTGATGGAGGCCAGGGAAAAAGCGACGCCGATAAAATAGGCCCAGAATAATTTGAAGGGTATCCAGGCGGGCACCAGGGTGGCGATAAAATCGGCATACATGAAATGCTGCACGGCAAATACGATCAGCGAGATGGCGAATAATATCCTGCCATTACGGGCGAGGGCGGATTTGCCCGGAGGCAGCGGCAGGGTTTTGGGCATCACCCGCGATGATGAATGCCCCGGAGGCCATTGCCAGATCCTCGGCAGAAGCGGTCCATGGATTTGGATTATGAATATCAGGCAGAAGCAGGAACAGATGCGGATAAATAAAAAGGATAAAAAGCAGGATCCCAATCAGCAGCGCCGCGCGATACCTGGTTTTCGGGATGCACATGACGATGCCGCCGGCAACGAAGAGTGTACTGATGAAATTCAGAAAAAAATCCCGGGCGGGCAGGCTATCGGGCATGGGCAGGAAACCTTTCATAAATTCCTGTACCCCAAACTGTATGATACCAAAAGCGATGATGGAGAACGCGAACAGATATTTGCCGGCTTTGAAGAGTTCCTGCATCAGCGATCGTTTGTATAACAAAGAAATATATTAATCGATCAGGTTATTCTTAACCGCAAAGAAAACCAGTCCGGCGGTATTTTTTGCACCGAACCTTTCCATCAGCCGGTCCTTGATGGCTTCGACGGTGCGCGGGCTCACTTCCAGTTTCTGGGCGATCTCCTGAGCGGTAAATTCCATGCAGATATATTTCATTACTTCCCGCTCGCGTTCACTGAGGGTAACTTCTGTATTCAGGTTGGGGATCACTTTGGTACGCGCATGTGATTTCTTCAGGAGGATGCGGTTCACAAAATTATTGAGATAATATCCTTTGGAGGAAACCTCCATGATGGCGCGTTTGATCTCGGAGGGGTCGGCGCTTTTCAGCAGGTAACCATTGGCCCCGATCTCCATCATATGGCTCACGAAGCGTTCATCCTCGTACATGGTCAGCGCAATAATATGGATCTGGGGATATAATTTGGCGATGGACTTCGTGGTTTCGATGCCATCCTTCAGGGGCATGCGCAGATCCATCAGGATCACATCCGGCTGTGATACCGCCAGGCCGTCGAGCAGTTCCTGGCCGTTCTCGGCTTCCTGTACGAACTTGATATTGCTATAGGACCGAAGGGAGAGAATCACTCCTTTTCGGAAAATCTTATGGTCGTCGGCAATGGCTACTTTGATAAAACCCATCAGTTACAAATCTTCTGACGTAAAAATACGCTTTAATTGCTTTCGTTGTCCGGCCTCAAATCATCCTCGCGGTTCATTTCAATGGTCACCTTATAATATGTCTGAGACATATCCTTCTCAAAAAATATTTTTCCCTGCAGCACTTTCAGCCGGCTCTGGATATTTTTCAAACCCAGACCGACATTACTCTTACCCAGTTTTTCAAAATCTGCCTGTGTTAATCCGCGGCCGTCGTGGTGGAGGCGGATAAAAAAGCGGTTCCCGCTGGTATTCTGCGTGAGGTGTATAAAACTGGCGTTGCTGTGTTTGAGGATATTATTGATCAGTTCCTGGATCACGCGGAAAATGATCAGTTCGTTTTCAGCCTTGAGCCGTTCGCGGTAATCGTGAAAACGGGAGCTGGCATTCATGCTGCCGGAACCGCTGATCTTCTGGAACAGATCGTTCACGGCGGACTCGAGACCGAAATTCTTCAGTGTCGGCGGCATCAGGCTATGCGAGATATTGCGGATCAGCTGGATGGTATCGTCGATGATCTGCTTGGCATTATAAATGCTCTGGAGCTGGGTCTGTTTGTCGAGGTTTACAAAATTCTCATTGAGGTAGAGGCGCGCCGTGGCGAGCAGGGGGCCGGCATCGTCGTGCAGGTCGGCCGCGATGCGCTGGCGTTCTTCTTCCTGGAGGCGGATGGAAGCGTTCAATAAAGTTTTTTGCTGGTCCTGCTCCATGCGCTGGAGCTGTTGCTGGTAGCGGATAACTTTTCGCTGGTGGAAGCTGATGAAGACGATCAGACCGATCGTCAGCGCCAGCATTCCGATGGTGCCAAAAAACAGCACCATGGAAATATTGTTATCAGAGCCAATTGCTTGCAGTAGTATCATTAGGAAGGGTCAGGGTTTAGGTGATGATTATTTACCGGTCGTTCGGGCTGGTAAAATCAACAGAATGGCTTTCATTGGTCGGGTTTTTATGTTGAAAACGGTATAGTAGAAAGGCGGATGAAAAAATAACGTTTGTCAAAATGTTAGAATAGTCGTTAATCCGCCAATATTTTTGCATTTCATCATTAGACAGGTTATTAGCAATCAAGTATAAAAACAACGTACTGGCAACATAAAAAAGTATACCCACAACAATCAAAAAAATTGGCGTGAAGACGTCAACTGGAATTGATGACGGTCCTAAAGAAGCTATAATAAAACTAAGTGAAAGAACAAGTATAATTACTGAACCAATTGAACTCATCATAGAGTTAAATTGATCACTATCTGACTTGTAGGATAGAAAAAAGAAAATTAAATATAGTGCTGAAAATAATAAAATCATTGACCTTAGAAGTCTTTGCTTGGTAACCAAATAGAAGAAATAAGCAATTATTAGAAACTCAAACATTCCGTAAACATTCCATAATAGAAGTTTATGATGCATTCCCCAACGAGATGCAGCTACGAAAACATCAAAAAGGAAGGCTGTAGTATTATATATAAAAATTACCCATAATCCTTTAATACTAGTTTTGAAACAAAATAGTATAAAAAAGATTATGGGTAATAAAGAAGAAATTAAACTTAATTTTGGAACCACTTCTATATAGATATTACTCAAATATAGAGAGTTACAAGCAAATATGCTAGTGATATATTAATCAAACCAGCTAACAGTAGTATTGATTTTATCTCCGATCATCCCTTCAGTAACAACAATTTTACCGTGAGTATTTACTGAAGTAAATTCAAGAAGATTATTACCCTTTGAATCAATACCAACATAAACCAATGTTTTGTTGCCTTCTTCATTGATAGCATCAAAAATGCGTAAACCAACACAACCTGGTTGTGCGAGTATTTGATCAATGATTGATCTTCCGATGATATATGATTTAGACTCACCTAATTCATTTTCATCATGGTGATTTTTGATCATTTTAGCGCCTAATTCCTGGGAAATTTCTTCTCCAATGGCTTGATAATCTAACTGTACCTTAGCGAGTGATTCTTTGTTCATAATCAGAGTTTTAAATGTTTTTCTCTTGAAAGACTACGTAATTAACCCAGAAAAAAAAGATTCAACAACGCTTAGATGATAGTTAAAAAAACCTTAAATTGCCTGAAATTCAGCGTGGTAGAGGGTTTGAGTAAATATACGACGAAAATCTCCCACTTGAAGTAGAGTAAAGTTCCTGCAACCGAATCGTATTTTTACGGTCGGTTTTTTAGATTTATTAGGAATTTAACTATAGAGAAAACACGTTATCCCCAAATAATGAGTGAGTTGTGGATAAATAGAAACACTTAGAGAGGGGAGAGGATTTTAAAAACGGGGACTTTTGCGTTAGTTTGGTTGTTCTGGACTGCGGAAATTGCAATTATTCGAGGGTTTCCGCGTTTATTTGGATATTAAAAAAGAAAGAAGTTGATTGATACCGGACTTTATGGATTTTCAAGGATGTTGGAAGATCTTACTGGACGGTAAGTTTGGACATTGGACGGTTTGAGAAAGAAACGTTACCAATCAACTTTCTAATTCAAATGTACTGTTAACACAATCATAAAAACAGAGCAGTATTGCTCAATTTCAATTATACGGTATTTACCTTATCCATCGTAAAATTGCTATACTTAAGGGTGCATCCAGGCATATTATAATAAATTATCATAATCTGAACGCATAGAAACAATTTTACAACCAATCCCTTATGACTGCGGAATTAGTTATTAAAGTGGCCATAGCTGACGATCACAAAATTTTTCGGGACGGCATCAAGATGGCTCTGAAGGATAAGGATTACTTGAAAATCATTTGGGAAGCTGAAGACGGGCGGGATCTGGTCCATAAAATGCTATTGAAGAAGCCGGATGTTTTACTCATGGATATCCGGATGCCTGAAGTCGACGGTATTAATGCAATAGGTATCCTCAGAAAAGAATATGAAGAGGTAAAGATCATTGTACTGACTATGTATGACGATCAGGAAATGATCTCCAAAATGATGGAGATGGGTGCTAATGCATATCTCACAAAAACGACTGATCCCGAAGAAATCTACCAGGCGATCCTAGCCTGTATGAACGATGATTTCTATTTTAATGATCTTGTAAATAAGGCAGTACTCTCAAAATTGCAAACCAAACGTCAGGTTCGTCAATTTTATCCGGATCCAATTAAATTCTCCGAAAAAGAAGTCAAAATTCTTCGTCTCCTTGCACAGGATAAAACTACCGAGGAAATATCAAAGGAAGTTTTTTTAAGTCCGCGTACTATTGAAACGATCCGTCAGAATATGAAAACAAAAGTTGGTGCGAAAACAATCGCCGGACTGATCATGTATGGCATGCGGAATAAATTGATAGATTGAGATATCAGAAATTGAGAGTTACAATTCCACTTTTAATAGCATACACCGCTAATCCAACGCGACTTTTTACATTTAATTTTAGGAACAAGGCATCTCGATAGTTGTCCACGGTTCTTGGACTTACTTTCATTTTTTGTGCAATTTCTTTATAGGTTAGTTCTGATGTGACAAGTTTTAAAAAGGCAATTTCACATTCATTTAATATAATGGTTCCCCAATACGAGTTTTTAGTTCCCAAATCTTTCATTAATCCGAATAGTCTACTGGTCACTGTTGACGAACAGTAAGTTCCAGTTGTTAATATGCTTTGAAGCGCATGCCTTAATTCTGCCGGTGAAGCTTCCTTTTTTATAAAACCCCTGACTCCGACTTTTATCAAATGAATCAAAGATTCTGCGTCATACATTGAGAGTACTAAGATTTTAATTTCCGGATGGTTTTTTAAGAGCCAGTGAATCGTCTCATGTCCATTCATTTCAGGCATGTTTAAATCAAGAAGGAGAATTTCCGGAATATTTGTATGATTTAATTTTTCAATGAATTCCTTTCCATTTTCGGCAAGAAGCGAAACATTAAATTCATCGAATGATCTTATTGTATTTGCTAACGCATCTCGGATCAAAATATGATCATCGACCAAACCGATTTTGACTAGTGTTTGTTGCATATTTTTATTTTTATAAATATTTAGAAAGGTGTAATTACTTTAATACAGGTACCTTTTCCAACCTGACTATCCATCTCAAACTGGGCTTCTATTATTTTGGCTCTACGTTGCATATTATAAATACCGCTAACTAGACCGGGACCGGAAATCTTTTCATCTAAAATGAAACCACTTCCATTGTCACGTACCTGTAGAGTCAAGAAATTTTTTGAATATTCTAATGATATCCAAATTTCCGATGCTTTTGAGTGTCGGATAATATTATTAATTGCTTCCTGAGCAATCCGAAATAGAAAAATTTCTTTCGTGTCAGGTAACGTTTTTGGTTCTCCTGTTACTACCAAACGAGCATCAAATTTTCCTCCCCTTTGAATAAAATCAACCTGCATATTGATTGATTTTATTAATCCGCCGTTTCTAATGATTTCAGTATTCATAAGCCGTGTTAAAAGACGAAGATTGTGGAGTGCTATTTCTATTATATCAGAAATCTCGGTTATGCTCGCTTTTGCTTCATCTTTTTTATCCAGATCCAATGTGCTTAAGCTGAGTTTAGCGAGCGATAAATTCTGTCCTACATTATCATGTAATTCTCTTGCTATTTCCAATGAAGTTTGTTCTTGAATTTCTGACTGAGCTTTATACAACTCTAGATCATAGTTTTCTTTAATTTCTAATAAATCATTATTAAATCTTCTTTGTTTTTTCTGTACGAAAAACAGTATTCTAATAATGAATGTTACCATCATTAATATGAAAATAGTCATGAAGATTAGTAGGACAATCATTTCCGATTTGGTACTGGGCATAAATAAGCTTTAATAAAAGAAATAAAAAGTATTGTATAAAAAATTGAATTTGCTAAAATGGTTATTTTTTCAAAACCAGGTGCTAAATAATGGAGATTATACCAAGCTGAAGTAAGTAGGGACAGAAAGGCTAAAGTAAAATAGTATTCCACAAGTCACTATGAAATTTGCATCAGTCTTTAAATCGGTATTTATATCAGATCTCAATATCTCATAAATATAAAATAAGCAATAACCTGTAATGAGAAGCCCTTCAACGCCTAAAAGATCTGGTGTAAATGAATAAAATAGTCTATCATTTATTAGCCAACATAAAACACAAATGGAAATGTATAGAAAAAAGGAAATAGAACTAACTGTCCGGAACCATTTACCTTTTATTCTAGTAAAAAGAAAATAGTAAATCAAGGAAATTTCTAAAAGGCAAGTAATATTAAATGTGGCTTGTTCGAAGTTTCTATGATGACTCTGGGCAAAGAAGCTATCCAAAACATTCATAATCAAATTAGCAACAATAGAAAGTATTATATAAATTTTAATAGGAATGAGATTCTTTCTATCAGAGTTATGAAGAGTGAAAAAAAATGCTATTACTATTACAATTAATGATATCCAATTTGATATAAGAATTGCAGTCTCCATAATCCTATTTTTTAAGTGCCAACGAATATATAAGCAGTTTTTATGAATTGTTAGGGGAAAAACACCTTTTTTATAAAATTAATTTTCGTATGGAGTCCGATCAATTGATCTTTATTTCTTAAAATACATTTGGCATATAATGAAGGCCTTTAATTGCGTTTTCAAATCTCATTTTTTTAGTGTTTAATAATCAACGATTTGCTCTCATCCCGATTAAGATGCGTCTAAGATCCGTCTAAGATGCGTCTAAGATCCGTCAGAGCATCGTCCGAATCCCGCCGGTTAGTTCAAATCGTGTTTGTCTCTACTTTCTCTTCAGGCGCCGGGCCCGCTGCATACCTTATCTAGAATCGGCATGCAGCATGGCGCCTTCTTCTTGTAAACAGCGGATTTTATAAATTATTTTATCGTTGCGTTATCCTGCTTCATGATGCTTCTTTTTGCTTCATCTTTCTTCATGTTGCTTTTATCTGCTTTCATTCTAAAAATATTTTGACGGCCTCTGCCTGGAAGGTTAAACTGAGAGGTGGTTGCCGTGGTACACTTCCCCTCAGACTCCGAGCTATCGCCGATGGGATAGAAGATCTACGTGTCTGGTAATTCAAAAATTATAATCTCACAGGATTTCTTTTCAATAGGAATCAATTTCAATTACCTCAAACATCCCAGAAACAATTTGACTTGGCAAAGGATTGATTGCTACACTTTAGATATCATTTTATTCCGCATCCTGAAAAAAGGTTTTTCAATCAGAATCCGCATAAGCAAGGCTCCGACGATACAAGAAAACATACAGATAAGAAGCATCCAGTTACTGTCTCCTCGCAAACCAAGGCCGGTAAACCATTTTTGCGTAAGATGAATAATGCCCTTATGGGAGAGATACAGAGAGTAAGATAAAGTAGCCAGGTTTTTCGTAATGGCAGATTTCACGTCGAAATAAAAAACTCCCGGGCAGTATGGCCGATAAAACAAAAGATCCAAAGGCGATGGCGATCAGGCTGAATCCAAAGATGGTCGCGGCAGCCGATTGCTGATCCAGGCAAAGAAAAAGGCTCAATACAAAAAGAAGGCATCCGGCGATGATCATCGGGTTGGCATATCGGTTTAACGAAGCCAACCAGGAAGCTCGGAATCGATAAAGAGCCGCAATGCCAACACCAACCATCAAACCATCCAGCCGCGTATAGGTAGGATAGTAGATCCACTTGTACCAGTTCATACTAAAATCGTCGGAGTCGATATTGCAGGTTTTAATAAAATCTCCCAGCTGATCCACCGGCAAATAATCGTAAACAAAAAAATCGCGGGGATCAGCCAGCCGGCATTTTTCTTCAATCCGGGAAGAAAGCACCCAAAAGAGTATGATCGGAAGCAAAAGATAAAATTGCTCTTCCACGCAGAGCGACCAGGCATGAGAGAAGGTTCCGTATCGCCGGATATCCTGCCCGTAGTTTTGCGTAAACGAAAACATTTTCCAGAGCGGAGCCAGGGTTTCCCGTTCATGAAAGGCCGGAACAAATATGTATATCAGCAGCACAAAAAAATACGGCGGGAAGATGCGGAAGATTCTTTTGATATAGAATTCCGTGAACGGAATCTCCTGCCTCTTCTGCCATGCCGCCATCAGCTGGTTCGAAATCAGAAAACCGCTGAGCACAAAAAACAGATCCACGCCGCACCATCCGAAGTGAATAAAGGAATTGTTCATCCAGTCCGGATGCTGGAACATCGTATAGTGATAAAGAAAAACGAGGCTGATGGCCAGGGCGCGGAGATGATCCAGGCCAATGAATGTATGCTCAGTCTTCATGTATCCCAGTCGAATCGCACGATATTATCATTGAGTCTCCATTCCGCAGGTCGCGGGTTCCGCATCCAGTCCATCGGTTCACCCAGCGGCTGTACCTTCGAGGCCAGGTCAAATCCCTTCTTGATATATTTTTTTTGTTCTTCTTCCAGGATACCCGGTTCCGCCGAGATAAATAAGGGCGCACTGCTTTCAGCGAGCAGCCGCAGCCATTGTTTGTTTTTGTCCCAGGGAACCTTACTCGTGAGCCCCACACAGTCCCCGTCGGCCGAATAAAAATTATTATGCTGCGGCAGACGGAAGCCCAGCGTATTCACACCCATTTTTAATGTGCGCGCCCAGTCGGTCCCGCTGGTATCGTCCCCGATGCGGTTGAGTTCGAAGATGCCGGCGGACAAATGACTAAAGGTATTACAGCCGAGCAGCAACATATCCAGCGCCGCCGCCCGGATCGTCTTGTATAAAAACAAAATAATCTCCGCATTGGTGATCGAGCGGTCGTGGAAATGCCAGCCCGGGGCGGTGATGGATTCATTCATCTCAAATCCCCAGCGGCCGAATAAATCATAACTCGTATAGTCATGTTTTAACAGGTGATAGTCCCACATTTTATACAGCCGGATATTTGTACTGATCCGTTTCGCGTTTTCAGGAAAGGTCGGGTCCAGGAATCTTTCTTTTCGGATCCTTCTGACCCGGACGGATCGGGATCAGCATCGCCGGGTTATCCGATGCATTGGCTATTAATGGACGTGTCCAGAGTCCGGGCCGCATACCATGTTGTTTGATCTGCGCCGCCATCGACGACATATCACCAAAGTTTTCATTGCCCCTTGTAAAGTCTTCACCCCAGCAGCAGGAATCATTTGATTTTACTCCCTTCACCTGCCAGCCGTCATCGATCACCGAGAAGGGTTTATTATCCCAGTTGGTCACGAGATCCGCCATGGTAGCGGTATGTTCCAGGATCAGGGTCCTTGAATTATTTCCATAGGCAAAATACCAGTCGTTGATCCCGTACACGGGTTTCTTTGGAAGCATCGGCTCATCGCACATCATTTTACAGAACCGGATATCGGTATGCCAGGCATTTTCGCCCGGCTCATTTTCCATGGTCACGATATCGGCCGCATGCAGGTTGCGCTCGCCGAGTAATACACCCATCCCGCCGGAGTTGGTGTCCATCACGAGTTCCAGGGATTCGGTGGATACCTGCCAGTAACAGATCGTACTCGCGCCGGTTTTCACACCAAAGGCCTGCGTCTGTTCTCCGCTGGAGATCAGCATATACCAGGGCGCCTTTCTGCTCATATCGGGTGCATCCCAGGCCAGGTCGCCATAAGATCTTTCCCAGTGATCACCGAGCACTTTGGATGAAGCGGAGGTATTTTGTTTCCAGTGGCATTGAATAAATTCCAGTTCACGGCCCGGTGCACTGATATACAGGGAAAGAAAATCTGCATTCAGTTTGAGCGTCACTTCCACTTCTTCTGTTTTCCAGCTTTCGTCCTTGCCCTGCAATGAGATCCACCGGCCGTTACATCGAACGGCAATCGCATCCGGATAGCGGATGGTTTTAACGGGTTTGCCGGTGACAGGATTGATGTGCACGAAGAGGAAGGAAGCAGCAGAAAATCCGGATAACTGAATAAACCTTCGTCTTTGCACGCAGGGAAATATTTTTCTATTGAAATTGAAAGTAAATCAGTGCAATGGCGGCCATCGCCATCACTATAAAAGTAATCATCCCCAGTGTATTGGAGAGGCGGGAATTGGTAAAATTGTTCATAATTTTTTTATTGTTCCCGATATGCATCACCACGGCGATCATCACGGGGGATGTAACCCCGTACAGGATGGCGGTATAGATCAGCGCTTTCATCGGACTGATACCCAGTATATTAATCAGCAGACCGATCACCAGCGCAATAATAATCACGATATAAAACGGCCTTCGCCTCATCGAATTTTTTATCAAGACCTTCCTGCCATCCGAAGGATTCCGCCAGCATATAGGAGAGTGATCCGGCCAGCACGGGGATGGCCAGGAACCCGGTACCGATCACACCCAGCGCAAAAAATATATAGGAGAATTTTCCCGCCAGTGGTTCCAGCGCTTTCGCCGCCTGGTCCACCGTATTGATATCCTTGATATCCGGCATTGTGCAACACGACACCGGTGGTGAGTATGATAAATAACATCACCAGGTTGGAAGCAAACATGCCGGTGTTTACATCCGCCGCCATATTCCGGAGGATGCGTTTATCAACGATCACCTGTTTCTTTTGGTGTTCGATGTCTTCGGCTTCCATGGTCGCCTGCCAGAAAAACAGATAGGGAGAAATGGTCGTACCCAGGATCGCCACCACCATTTCAATAAAATCTTTATTGAGTTCAATATGCGGAACGAAGGTGGCGATGAGCACTTCTTTCCAGTTCACATGCACGAAAAACGGAACGAAGAGGTAGAGCAGGATGGACAGGCAGAACCATTTCAGGATGCCCGCGATTTTCTGATAGGGATAGGCGATGATAACCACCATCATTATAATGGTGAAGACAAAACTGAAGGCAAAGGCAGGAACGGCCGGGAACAGCAGGTTGGTTACGGCGCCCATACCCGCGATATCCGCCCCGATGTTCAGGATGATCGCCGGCACGCTGAAGATCAGCATCAGGTAAAGAATAATTTTCGGATAATATCTCTTGAGTGTATGCGTGAGTCCCTGTGAAGTCACCAGCCCGATCCTTGCACACATGCCCTGCAGGGCGGCCATCATCGGAAAAGTAAACAGCGACATCCAGAGAAGCCCGAGACCATAGGCCGCACCGACTTGCGAATAGGTAGCGATGCCCGAAGGATCATCATCACTGGCGCCCGTGATTAAACCGGGTCCCAGTATTTTCAGGAATTTCTTCAGCTTTCCTTCTTTCTTCATAAAAAAACCCCGCATCCCGCACGGGCGGGACAGGCGGGATCAAGATACATATTCTTTGCTTTCTATTCTTCGATTACTAGTGAACGATATACAAAGAGGAACGGCTCAAAACATCATCGGCTTCCAAAAAATCAAGTACGATACCGGAGATCGCATCGAACTCCAGCAGGAACCCGTCATGTCCATAGGTAGAAGGGATCATATTAAACGATGCACCCGGAATATGTTCGGCGAGAAACTCCTGTTCTTTTTCTGTAAACAGCAGATCGGAACGGATACCGATGACATGCGTTTTGGCTCTTATCTTTTTCAGCGCATTTATAACACTGCCCCTGCCACGGCCCACCTGGTGTGAGTCCATACTCTGGGACAATTTAAAATAACTGAACGCATTAAAACGGGCAGCGAGTTTTTCTCCCTGGTAACTCTGGTAGGATTCACTCCGGAAGGGACCGATGGATTTCAGGTCATCATCTGCCTGGTAGAAATTATAGGTTTCCTGGTTGCGGTAGGAGAGCAAAGCCACGCCCCGCGCCACTTTCATGCCATTCATGCCCGCTTCCGGATCACTGTTTTTCCAGGTCGGATCCAGTTCAATACAATGCCTTTGCGATGCATTGAAGGCCCGGGCCCAGGGAGAATGAAAGGCATTGGTGGCGATGGGAACGATATGCTCAAATAAATCCGGCTCTTCGATCGCCCATTCCAGCAACTGCTGTCCGCCCATGGATCCGCCGATGCCGATTTGTATCCGTTCGATCCCCAGGAAATTTTTCAAAGGCTGGTAGGCCCGGATCATATCCCTCGGTGTGAAAAACGGAAAGCTGTGATAATAAGGCTCACCGGTGACCGGGTTCAGTGAAAGCGGACCGAGGCTGCCATAGCAACTGCCGGGCATATTCACGCAAACGATGAAAAACTTTTCCGGATCTATCAAATGTCCGCTGCCCGACCAGGCCCGGCCACCAGTCAACGGGGTTGCTGTTGGCCGTGAGTGCATGAAACACCCATACCACATTCGATTTATCCGCGTTCATTTTACCGAGCGTGTGATAACCCAGGTGATAGCCAGGCAACACAAAACCCGATTCGAGTTCGAATGGGGACGGGTAGGAAAAGGTTTTGTGAATTGTCAATTGTCAATTGTTAATTGTTAATTAGGATACGGCGGAGCTAATTGTTAATTGTTAATTGTCAATTGTCAATTGATGATTCGCTTTTGCGGTTTATTAATTAACAATTGACAATTAACAATTGACAATTAAACAGCTACCGCTGTTTTGGACGACACCTTGTCGAACGCTTGCTGGAAGTCCGCTTTTATGTCTTCAATATGTTCAATGCCCACGCTGATGCGCACCTGGTTGGGTCTTACGCCTGCTGCCAGTTGTTCATCAATGCTCAGTTGTTCATGCGTTGTGGAAGCCGGATGAATCACCAGTGTTTTGGCATCGCCCACATTGGCCAGGTGGCTGGCGAGTTTCAGCTGGTCGATGAATTTGGCTGCGTTTTCTTTTTCACCCCGCACACCAAAATTCAGTATGCCGCCAAAACCATTCTTCAGATATTTTTTTGCCAGTCCATAATACGGACTGGAAGGAAGACCGGGGTATTCAACAAATTCTACCTGCGGATGATTTTCCAGCCATTGGGCCAGTTCCAGCGCATTGTCCACATGACGTTGCACGCGTAAGGACAATGTTTCGAGACCCTGTGTCAAGAGGAATGAATTAAAGGGGCTCAGCGAAGATCCGAAATCACGCAAACCTTCCACGCGCGCGCGAATGGCGAAGGCCACATTGGGAAGACCCAAAGGATTTCCTTCTCCGAAAATATTCCAGAATACCAGACCATGATATCCCTCAGAAGGTTCTGTAAATCCGGGGAACTTTCCATTGCCCCAGTTATAATTTCCACCGTCCACGATCACACCGCCGATGCTGGTTCCATGTCCGCCGATCCATTTGGTGGCAGATTCTACGACTACATTCGCACCATGTTCGAAAGGACGGAAAAGATAACCGGCGGTTCCGAATGTATTGTCAACAATCAACGGCAGGTCGTGTTTGCGCGCGAGGGCGGCAATTTTTTCAAAATCAGGAATATTGAGCCTTGGATTACCAATGGTTTCCAGGTAGATGGCCTTGGTATTTTTATCGATATGCGCTTCAAAACTTTCGGGATCATCGCCCTCTGCAAAACGGGCTTCGATACCGAGTCTTTTCAGCGTTACTTTAAACTGGTTATAGGTTCCTCCATAGAGAAAGGAAGTGGAAACAAAATTATCACCCGACTGAAGAATATTCGCCAGCGCGAGGAACTGCGCGGCCTGTCCCGAGCTGGTTGCCACGGCCGCCACGCCGCCTTCGAGGGCCGCGATGCGTTGTTCAAAAACATCCGTGGTCGGATTCATGATACGGGTATAGATATTCCCGAATTGTTTCAGTCCAAAAAGATTTGCCGCGTGTTCTGCATTATCAAAAACATAAGACGTGGTCTGATAAATGGGTACCGCGCGGGCATGGGTGGTTGGATCGGCTGTTTGACCGGCATGCAATTGCAATGTTTCAAAATGAAGAGGAGCACTCATAAAATAACATTTAAGAAGTTGAAAAAATCAGATAAGAAAACAAGAATATAATGAGCAGTGGGGTAGACCAGTTAAAATATCAACAACATCGCATCGTCGCGTAGAAAGAGAAAACTGTTTGCGTAGTTGTGTATTTCATATAAGCCTACAAATGTAATAGAGTATTGTCAATCTCCAAAAATATTATCGTACTGGTTCCCAGTATTTTAACATTATGGTGTGCTGACCCGGGTACTATCATCTTCTAAAAATATGGCCATCCTGATACGGTGCGCAAAATAGAAACCATAAGTGTTAACACTTACAGGCGCTTGCCCTCCGGTAATTTTTGTTTTCCGATCGGTTGTTTGAGTCATATCAATAAATGGGAAAAATCCGTTGTATTTGGATAATGAAATTTGAAATAGTATTTTAAGTTCTGCATTTTCGTTTAACCAACCCCTATATATGTCCAGAACCCTTTTAACGGCGCTGATTTTATTGAGTTTTTTTTACGCAACGGCGCAGGATGATCCGGAGAGTCATGTGATGGACAGTCACCTGCCGCCGGTTACTGCGGCGGATTTTTCTCCCGTTTCTCCATTGGTGGATGCTGGCACCGATGCAGTCATATTGCTGGATAGCGGCGCGTCTGTTTTGGATGCAAGCCTGGAAGACGGTTTTTTTTTGAGGTATTATAAATTCCGGAGGATACTGATCCGCAATAAATCGGTAATGGATGAACTGAGTAAGAATACGCTGTATTATTCGGCGCATATGAATGATGGTAAGAAACTGAAGACCATCCGAATCAATACGTATAACCTGGAGAATGGTAAAGTAGTAAAGACCGTGGCGCAGGACAATGATTTTTTTCTGGAACAAAGTAAGGGCGATCTGAAGTCCGTGAAATTTACTTATCCGAATATGAAGGAGGGGTCCATCATCGAAATGGAATATTACAAAAGAATGAATACAACCGACCTGGAAGACTGGAATTTCCAGGGTGATTTTCCGAAATTAAAAAGTGTTTATACCGTAACACTTCCCGATCTTTTTAATTTTTCCATTCAGTTCAGAAATAAAAAATACCTGACCGGAACAAAAAAGAGTGAGGTCGTAAAGTCAGTATTCTCCAGCAATTTTGAATATCTCAATTCGACGATCACCACCATCAGCTGGACATATGAAAATGTCCCACCCATGCGCGAGGAGCCGTTTACTTCCACGGTGGATAATTTCCTGGCCTGTGTGAAATTTCAGATTTCCGCGAGGCCCGTGCGGCCCGGGGTAACGAGGACGCTTCTCAGGGACTGGCAGGAAGTATGTAATAATATTCTGAACTCGGAATCTTTTGGTTCGCAGATCAGTAGTCCGAGTTCTTTTATGAAAAAACAGGCGAACCTTATTTGCCGGGGCCAAATCAACAGAAACGGATAAAGCCATGGTCATCTATCAGAATGTGCGGGACCATTTTAAAGTGGATGGCAGGGGCGTTTTTTATCCGGATGATCAAACCTTAAATGATATTTATAAGACCGGGACTGGAAATGTGGGCGCTATCAACAGTGTTCTGATCGCCATGCTGAGAACCCAGAAAATACAGGCTGATCCGGTTATTCTCGCAACCCGCGACGTGGGACTGACCAATCAGGCCTATCCCTTACTTGATAATTACAATTATTTAATCTGTCGCGTGAAGGCAGATAATAAAATATATTTCCTCGACGCATCGGATGCTACCATGGGATTTGGGAAGATACCCCTCGCCTGTTATAACGGGCATGCACGTGTGGTAACAGCAGAGAATTTTCCGGTATTCCTGGCGCCGGACTCCCTAAAAGAAACCAGTCTGATAACGGCTGATATCCGGAATGACAATAGCGGAAAGTTTATGATACTGGACTGCGCGAATCATGCCGGATATTATGAATCGTCAGATCTCCGGTCGGAATTGAAAAGCAAAACGCAGGAAGCCCTGTTCAAAGAGGCAACACAAAAGACTCCAAACAAAAAATCCCTGGATAGCTTTTACATCAGCAATCTGAATAACCTGGAGGAGCCGGTCACCTTACATTATAAAATGACCCTCGAACCGCAAAGGGATGAGCGTATATATTTTAATCCATTTTTGAATGTTGGAATAACAGAAAATCCTTTTAAATCTGCCAACAGGTCCTATCCTGTGGAAATGCCCTATGTTTCGGAGAAATCTTATATCCTAAACATGGAAATTCCCGCAGGATATGAAATTGATGAATTGCCCAAATCCCAAAAAATGATTTTGAATGAGGCGGATGGTTCTTATGAATACCAGATCCAGGTGGTATCCAATACAATCAAACTAAAAACCACTTTCATTTTATCCAAAGCCATTTTCGACCCCGGGGATTACAATTCATTGAGGGACTTTTATGCTGCCATCATAAAAAAGCAGGCTGACATCATTGTATTCAAAAAGAAAAGCTGATGAGGTTTTGAGCATGGCTGTCTTACGCTCAGCGGTCCTCCGATACGGTACTAATGCGTTTCCAGAATGAACAGGGGTTTTGTATCCATTGATTTTTTTGATGAAAAATGAATGTATACAATCAACATCAGTGCAGCGATGATCAGCGATTCGAACACAGCCATCAATTCTGTTTTCTCCGTTGGATGCATCAGATATCTTGGAATATGAAGCATCAGAAACCATAGAAAAATCATAATAGATGATAACATCGCAACAAGACTCTTCAGTGCCGGTATCCATAAACCGATGCTGGCAAGAATAAGACAGACGCCACAGAAATAAGTCCAGAATCTGTGAAATGGGATATAGTCCGGAATCAATGTATCAACAAAAGAACTGTATAGAAAATGAGCGATACCGGCCCACATAAAAAAGCAGGTGATGGCAATCAAACCAGCCTGAAAAAAAATATCCTTGTTCCTGAAAGTATTTGCAATGATGAGACATCCACCGGATAGCGTCAGGATTTTCCATGCTGATCCATTGTTTATGATCGCAATAAAATCACCCTTTGTAAACTCCGGAATTATTTTAAGCACGTAGGAGAAGAGGAAGATGGATGCCCCGCAGACAAGACTTCCATAATATCCAAATCTTTTGGATATCATCCCCAGGGCCCCGGCAAGAACTATAAAATTGCCTGACAGGAAAAGCCATGACATACTGGGAGAACTGGCCGGTGGCCTTCCGATAATAAAATCTTTCATAGAAATACCGATGACAGATAAACAGAACAGGCCGATTGCATACATCAGTCTGGCACTGTTCTGTAATCTTGTCAATACCATGGCATAAAAATTAGCGGGTTCAAGTTATAATATAATCATCAGGAAAGTCAGATCAGATATGGACAACCCGTAACGACTGATAAAATGCCATGAACCAGCTATCAAATACTTTTTTAAAATGAAATATTGATTCTTTCGTTGGCAGAAAGTGCTGAACGATTATTTCAGCGCTGTTGCAAAAAGATCCTGCATGGCCTTCCAGGAAGCCGTATCTGCGGCTGCGTTGTAGGCGATCGGGAGTTTGAATTTTTCTCCCAGGGCAGTGGCATTCGGATTACTGAATGCGTGCATGGCGCCGGGATACACAACAAACGTATAGTGGATGCCTGCGGAATCCATACTTTTCTTAAAGGCATTCTGTACTTTTTCCCCGACAAACTGATCAGCTCCTCCCTGGCAAACCAGTATATCTCCTTTTACAATATCTTTTTTTGGCTGAACCCCGTCCAGTCCGCCGTGAAAACTCACGGTTGCCTTTAGAGGCGCGCCCAGTTTGGCGGCATTCAATACGATGAAACCACCAAAACAATACCCGATGGCTGCAATCCGGCTGGTATCTGCCTGCGGAAAGCTGGCGGCTCTTGAAATGGCGGCCTGCACGGCATTCAATGCGAGCTGGGGATTGGTATAATATGGATTTGTAAATGCCATGGCTTCTTTGGGATTGGTGGCTGTATCGCCTCTGCCAAAAAGATCGGCATCAATCGCAAAATATCCGAGATCAGCGAGCTGTCTCGCACGTCTCTTCGTATAATCGTTTAGGCCCCACCATTCTGCTATCACCACAACGACCGGCAGTTTTCCCTTTTTGTTTTCGTCATAGGCAATATATCCTTTGGACTGTTTGCCATTGGACGAGTAAAGAACAGAATCCGTTTTGATAGAAGGCATTGACATCGTGCTGTCAGCCGCGGCTGTTTTGGCCGTATCCGTATTCGTTGAGGATGATGGCTGATTGCCACAGGATGCAATTGCGATGCAAAAGCCGGCCGAGAAAATGGTTTTGAAGGAACTGAGTTTCATTATTCGAAAGTTTTTGTATGTAAACGTTTAATCTGGTGTTTGGGCTGCGTCTTCGGGAGCAAATTGTGTGCCCGGCGGGTGCGGGAAAACCTGAAGTCAAGGTATGAGTTTTGCAATTTATAATTTGGTCATCAATGTGGAATTGAGACTAAAAATAAAAGCCGGGGCGTTCCCCCGGTTTTCTAATTTACCGAAGTGCTGCAGATATGTTTATACGCCCTCAAAGAAACGCATACTCATTCTGTGAACCTGTTTCTTCTTCATTATAATCTTAATAAAACTTCCAACGAATAATATTCAAAGGTTTAATCACCCACTTATTCTTTATAATCTAAATGTGCGCTGGGTTGGTGAATTTCCATAACATAGTCAGGATGTCCAAGTTCTTTAAAGCCGAATTGCCGGTACAGGCCATGGCCATCACTTGTATTCAGCATCATTCTTCTTAAACGTTTGGACCAGGGTTGGTCAATGATAAACGATAACATTTTTTTTGAAACGCCTTTCCCCCGGTGTTCCGGCAAAACATAAACATCAGCAAGCCAGCCGAACGTGTAATAATCAGTAATCACTCGTCCAAAACCAATTTGCCTGCCGTCTGCAAAAGCGCCCACACAAAAAGAATTGTCAAGCGACTTGTCTACAAACTCAAATGAAATTCCCTTCGCCCAATAAGATTCTTCGTTCAGAAACTTATGAATTGCTTTAATGTCCATTTCCCCTTTGCCGGATCTGATTGACACATTCTCCATCTTAGCTGCTTTTTTTGTATCGCCGAAATTACGATCAACCCAATGAACTTAAATTACGTTACGTGTTGGATCTGGTGGAGTTTTTAATAAAAAAACCCCCGAATGAATATTCAGGGGTCAAGGTCAACTTATATAAAGCATTTATTTTGCCGCTATTACATATTCCAATTTTACCTCAGTTTTATTATCCTGGTTAGAATCTAAGTCTGTTCCCGTAACCGCCAGAACATCATTTACATAAATTGAACCAACAAGATTGTGGTCATTTGCCTTGGCATCCAGTTTTAGATCAGTTCCGAATGGTACATATAAAGTGGTGTCTTTTGTACCTGAAAAACCGGTTTTAACAAAGTCGTCAGTAGCGCCCTGACTTATTTTAAACTGATTAACGGAATCTCCTGTAACAACGTATTTCACCTTGTAAGAGGTGGTATTATTGTCTTTTTTACAGGAAAGAAATAGAAAAATTGATAAAGATAAAAATGCGATTGTTTTCATGGTTTGGATTTCAGTAAAGATAATATAATAGTGGTGCCATAAAAGCGTGGAATCGCTTAGTATATATACGTCTCTACTAAAAACGAAAGATTAGGAATTCGAATGCATAAAAATTGCCACAAATATGACAGGATCTTTGTCCCGGTTTTCCTGGTTGGTCCATTATCCATGGTTTTTTAAGCGGAAGCATAGTAAAAACAGGTGAGCATAGTTTTTGATAGTAATAGCGTCACTATTTATACCAATATCGAATGGCACAGGATTTAAAAGAACTGGAATTATCTGCTCTTTACGATTTATTAGCCACCTATACAACCCAATATACCCATATCATGCGGTGGGGAGGCCCAACCGATAATTTAAAAGAATGTGAGCAATCTATTTTAGAGGTGCAAACAGAAATTGATTCCAGAAATGCTCAGCCAGATACAGATGCGCAACAAGACAATGATCTGGATGACGGGTTAGAATTAGCCCCGGTTCTTGCCTGATTTATATATGTTGTACAGGGGGGTGTTTTGACTTTTTCTTTCGCAGGGAAATAAATCTTTCAACGACAAAACCGTAGAAAGCGCAGTTTAAGAATACGGCTAGTGAAAAAAGGATAAGGTTATTTTGATGGTGCAGGAAATGCCAGTACAGGGTGAAGATTGGAAACTGGAGAATGGTCCAAAGACCACTGATTGGCCCCCAAAATACATGATTTCCATTTTGCATGCTATCTGCCTCTAATCCCACCCAGCTCATAAAGGTTAATAGTATTGTTACAGCCGTAGCAACCCTAAAGATTCTCAAATTGAATTTTTTCATTGCTGTGGGTTTTTCGATCATTTAAAGCTCTGTTTTCCCCGAAGCTAGAGGCACCAGTATAACATCATCAAAGTTTATGCCATGGGGTTCTGAGATTAAATTTACTGAAATTTGAGAACCTAACAAAATGAAGGCCAATCCGGATACGCGGGATATTGAACTTTTTACTCGAACACAGTTTCAGACTTCCAGTCTTCCAGTCTTCCAGTCTTGTCTTCAAAGTTTATCCAAAAGTTCAACCACCTTCTCCCGTTCCATGATCAGGTAGCCGAGCCGGTCATTGCTGATGCCTTCTTTGAGCTGGTAAGGAAATACGAGCTGACCGTTTTGGATCATCGTTTCGAAGTATTTAAAGGAGATGTTGGGATATTGTTTTAGTTCGTCCCCGATCTCATAAAGATGGGTGGACAGAATAAACAGGGAGGATTTTATTTTGATCAGGCCCTTGATCACTGTGGAAGAACATTTCATGGCGTCCTGAACGTTGGTGCCTTTAAATAATTCATCCATCAGCACCAGCCATTTTTTGCGGTCGCTGATCTGTATGATGGTATTGCGGATCCGTTTTACTTCGTTAAAAAAATAGCTTTCGCCTTTCACCAGGTTATCCACCACATTGATATTGCTGAGTATGCCGTCAAAGAGGCTGACTTTCATCTGGTCCGCCGGAACGCCCATGCCCAGGTGGGCCAGGAATAGCGCGGAGCCGACTGATTTGATAAAAGTACTTTTCCCGGCCATATTGGCGCCGGTCAGGAAAAAGAAATTACTGTGCGGATCCATTTGCACATCGTAGGAAACGGCTTCGGGCAGAAGCACATGGCGGAGGGCCTTTATTTCAAGGAAAGGAAATTCGGTATCCCGGATTTCCGGCATCACCAGGTTATTTATTTTTCCTGCCATGGCCATGGAATACCAGGCATCCAGCTTACCAAAGATTTCAATCAGCGAAAGCGCCGAAGGTTTGAAATGGTTCCGGATATAGTTCCCATATTCCACCACTTCATTGGGCAGCAATTTATCGCCGGTTTTTTTCTCTGCGAGTGCATGCAACAGGGGAATATTCAGCAGTCTTTCGGCGCGGTCCAGCAGATCATTCAATAAAGGCGGACAGGTTCGTTTTTTTCTGACGGATATAACGGACAACATACCACGCACAAAATCAGCGAAGTGTGTAATCGAATAACGGGTGAGCGAATAGTCGGGGGCATGCAGTAACTGGTACATGCGGGCGCTCACGGGATCATGGGAGGCGGGGATCTTGTCCAGCGGAGTTTCATAAAAACGTTCCATGACCATCACGGTGCCGTTTGAAATGGAAGGTGCCCAATCATTTTCATAGTCCAGGATGATGCGCAGAATTTCCTGTGTCTGCAGGATCCTGTCCAGCTGGCTGAAGGGATGATTGAAAAATTCCATCAGCTGAATCCTTCCGCCTACGGTACGCGTATAATCCAGCTTGCTGAAAATGGAATAGTCATCCGTTGTCTGGAATATGGAAAGGTCCGCGTAAGTGGTGTTGTCAATTTGCATGGTAATCAGTAGATGCTATCGTTGGAATTCCAGTCGCTGTCCCATTTGTGATTCATCAAAGCGGCCGTTTCCATAAACCAGGTGGCCGTTTACGAAAGTATTTTTGACGGATGCCGGGAACACGGTGCCTTCCAGCGGGCTCCAGCCGCATTTATATAATATATTACGGGCATGCACATCCGAAGAACCGTTCAGGTCAACCATCACGAGGTCGGCATGGTATCCTTCCCGTATAAATCCCCGCTCGCGGATCTGAAAGCAGACGGCCACCGCGTGGCTCATCTTCTCCACCATTTTCTCCAGGGAGATTTTTCCCTGTTTTACATACGAAAGCATCATCAGCAGGGCATGCTGCACCAGGGGCAATCCCGCATGAGCATGCAGGTAAGATCCGCTTTCGCCGGGTATGGGTTCCAGTTTGCCTGATTTATTTCTGAAGAATCCCTTTTCTTCCATCGTATGCGGGGCATGATCGGTGGCGATCAGGTCGAGCCGGTCGTCCAGTAAAGCATGCCAGAGTGCTTCCCGGTTTTCGAGTGCTTTGATGGCGGGGTTGCATTTGATCTGGTTACCGAGGTGATGATAATCCGTTGCACTGAAATGTAAATGATGTACACAAACTTCCGCCGTGATCCGTTTTTCTGCCAGCGGAATCATATTCGTGAAGAGGCTGAGTTCTCTCGCCGTGGACAGATGAAAAATATGAAGCCTTGATCCGTGTTTTTTTGCAAACTGTACTGCGGTCAGCGAAGATTCGAAACAGGCATCCACGTTTCTGATCAAAGGATGATCGGCGGCCGTGAGTTCTCTTTTCAGTGACAGAAAGATATCCAGGTTTTCACGGATGATGCGTTCCGATTCACAATGGGTGGCGATCAGCACTTCGCTTCCGGCAAATAATTTGTCGAGGGTCAGGTAATTGTCCACCAGCAGATTTCCGGTAGATGAACCCATGAATATTTTTATCCCGCAGATCTTATTTTTTTTCTCATTGGTGCGCAGTGCTTCTTCCGTATTGTCATTGGAAGTGCCCATATAAAATGAATAATTCGCGAGGGAAGTTTTTTCGGCGATCTTATATTTCTCTTCCAGCAAATCCTGAGTAAAAGCTGGGGGCAGGGTATTGGGCATTTCCATGAAAGATGTGATACCACCCGCGATGGCCGCCCTGGATTCTGAAAAAATAGTTGCCTTATGTGTCAGGCCCGGTTCCCTGAAATGAACCTGGTCATCAATGCAGCCCGGCAATAAATGCAATTTTTCTCCGTTGATTTCTTCGACGGGGAATGGCACGGAAATAGTATTGTCTATTTTATCAATGCGGCCGTTTTTTATGAGCAGATCACTGTTGAATTGGCGTCCTTCATTTACTATCGAAATATTCTTTATCAGGTAATTTTGCATATCTTGAATCTCAATCGTAACCACTTAATGATGCAATTTATTAAAACGGTTGCAAGGCATATTATAATTCTAATCCTGCCCTGCTTCGGCTACTCACAGTCCACCTATCTTCCGCAGGGATCCCAGTATGAACATTTCCTGGACCGGATCGGCATTAAGATGCAGACCAATCCCGACCTGAATATTTTCACGGTGAAACCCCTCAGTCGCAAAGTATCCGTTCAGGTTTCTGAAATTTCGGATTCCATCAGCAAGGGTTTTCCGGAAGGCGATAAGTTGCACCTGGGAAAAACGGACCAGGACAATGCACACAGTCTCCTGATGAATAACAGCGAATGGGTCAGCGGGAGCCAGGAATCCTTTAAAAGCAAACACCCGCTTTTTAATGCCCTCTATAAAACACAGGCGAATTTTTTCGAGGTCAATGAGAAAGATTTTTTTCTCGCGGTCAATCCCGTGCTGCAGTTTCAGTTGTCCAAGCAAACAGGAAACGATAAACAGGTGTACCTGAATTCAAAGGGCCTCACTTTTCGCGGAAAGATTGCCGACCATGTCGGCTTTTCAAGTTATATAACGGATAACCAGGAACGCGGTCCTGATTATTTTACACAACGTGTGTATGGCACGGCCGGTTATCCGGGTGTTCCGGGTGTAGGTTATTTCAAGGACTTCAAGGGTGATACGACTGCTTTTGATTACTGGGATGCACGCGGTTCGATCGATTTTGATTTCTGGAAATATTTTACGCTGCAGTTTGGTTACGATAAAAATTTTATTGGCGACGGATACCGTTCGCTTTTCTTAAGCGATTACGCTTCACCATATTTATTCCTGAAGCTTGACCTGCGGATCTGGAAACTGAACTATACCAATATCCTGATGGAACTGATCAGCCAGCACCATCCGGGAGATTATTATTATCCCAAAAAATACGCGGTGGTTCATCACCTGAGCGTGAATGCAACCAAGTGGCTCAATGTGGGCCTATATACCAATATTGCATTTGGCGGCGTAAACCAGTTTGAATTTTCCTACCTGAACCCGATCATTTTTTTACCGGCGGCCCAGCAGGAAAACGGGAGTCCGGATAAAACCACCGTCGGCTTCGATTTCAAGGCAAATATTGCACATAGTGTTCAACTATACGGGCAGCTCCTTTTCAACGAATTTGTCTGGGACCAGATCAAAAATTATTCTGCCGGCTGGTGGGGAAACAAACAGGGACTGCAGCTGGGCGTGAAATATATTGATATGTTCGGTGTGAAGAACCTCGACCTGCAGGCGGAAATGAATGTGATGCGTCCCTTTACCTATTCACATAATGACAGCGTAGCAAACTGGTCACACTATAACCAACCACTCGCGCATCCCTTTGGTGCCAACTTTATAGAGCTGATCGGCATTCTCCGGTACCAGCCCGCGTACCGCTGGAATATCGAGCTGAAATGTATTTACAATAAACAGGGTCTTGATTCTGCCGGTGAGAATATGGGAAGTAATGTACTGCTCAACTATACTACACGCCCGCGGGACTACAGTTTTTATCTTTATTCCGGCGTACCGGCCACCGTGGTGAACGCCTCGGCCTATCTTTCCTATCAGTTGAAGGAAAATTTATTTCTTGAAGGCACCATCCAGCATCGCACATACACGGTGAATGATCCGGTGGAGGGTACTACAAAAACCAGCTCCACGATGTACACGTTCGGACTGCGGCTGAACATGTTTCGGCGTCAATACGACTATTAACAAGTATGGGAGTATGAGAGTATGGGAGTATGGGAGTGATTTTCTGAGTTAAGATATTTGCAGCATGCTTAAACTCTGCGGTTTTACCTTTTTATTTTTGGTTTGTTGCAATGGTGCATTTTCACAGGCCGTTCTTAGAGGAAAAGTAATCAGCGAAGACACAAAGAAACCACTGGCCGCTGTATCAGTCTATTTAAATAATACTTCCCTGGGCGCCGTTACAAATGATGACGGCTTTTTTATTATTACAAAAATTCCATCCGGCGAATTCAGACTCGTTGCTTCCTGTGTTGGTTTTGAAACTTATGTGAGTATGATTGACCCGCGCACCGTTGGGAAAGATTTTATCATATCGATGAAACCAAATTCGGAAGAGCTTCAGGGTTTTACTGTAACAACTCCCGATCCTGAAGGTTGGAAAAAATGGGGCAAGCTGTTTACCGAATTATTTATCGGGGATACACCAGGCTCCAACGATTGCAAACTCACCAATCCCGAAGTGATCAAATTCCGGATGAACGCCGATAATACATTAACAGCCTACGCAAAGGAACCATTGCAGATCGTGAATTATAATTTGGGTTATGAGATAAAATACAAACTGGAAGAATTTCAATACGATTTCAATATCAAACTGGTGAATTTTAGTGGATATGCATTCTTCACGGATATGGGTATAAAACATCCGAACCGGGTACGCAGATATGGAGAAGCGAGACTTGAAACATACAAAGGATCTTTTCTGCATTTCAAGCGTGCATTTTTTGCAAACGAACTGGATGCCCAGGGGTTTGAGCTGCGTAGTCTGGGTAATATGTCAAATCCGGAAAAGGATAGGGCGAAGAGATTGTTCAGTCTTCATAGGGACTCTGTGATTCTGGATACAATCGGGTTGGCGTTTACTACACACATTAATCCAATGGACCAGCCTTATATGAGTTCAAGTACAGACAAAGACTGAGGATTCCACCGATTATTTCAAAAAGAAGTTGCTGGAACCCGATTCAGTAATCAGCCATCAACTTATTTCATCCGACAGCATCGGGTTTGCTGCTGATAGTACCGTCGCTGGTATGTACTTCAGAGATTCACTGGAAGTGTCTTATAAATTCAAAACGATTCCCAACCGCTACAGGGTTCTTAATAAAGATCATAAGCACGAGACCTTCCCGGTTTCGCAATTCGTTTTCGTGAATAAAAGACCGATATACATTTTAAACAGCGGCTATCATTATAAGCCGTATGATCTTAAAATAACAGGATACTGGGCCTGGTCAGAAAATATTTCGACATTACTTCCTTTTGATTATCGGCCACACTAACGCACAAGTATGGAAGTATGGAAGAATGGAAGTATGGATAGTACACTTGATCACTAAAACTGAATCACAAAAAGTTTTGGGCTTTAGGCTTTGGGCCTTAGGCTTTCAATCCGGAAACAACGACTTGTCAATTTGCGGAAACATGCGAAGGCCATTTTTGTAGTAAATCTTTTTGAGGACATCATCGGGTAGTCCCAGCCCATACATATTCCAGAACGCGTGATATTTTCTTAACGGAGGGAAATATTCATCGTCTGTTTCGAGCATCCTGAAATAAAAACCATATTCAGGAATTGACCAGGTATCTTTTCCAAACAGGATGCGGTCCTGGTATTTGATAAAAAATTTCCGCGCGTTCTTGGGTTGTCTTCCGATTTCTTCCAGTACAGCGGCAAATTCAATCTGCACATTGGGCAAAGAGTCGAGCATGGCGCCAAGGGCCTGCAGATTTCCTGCCAGCCATCCGAAATGAGCCGCAATGAATGTTGTGTTCCGATGTTTTGAGAAAATATGATGCTGTTCGGCCATCACAGTTTTCCAGCTCGGATACCTGGATGATGGCCTCGCCCGGTCGGGATGTAATTTTAATTCCAGCCATCGTTCATTTGTGTTGTCCATCTTGTCGAAAAACGGGGCCGGTTCTCCGGTGTGGATCAGCACAGGTATTTTCAGTTCACCGCATTTTTCCCAGATCGGATCCAGGCGTGGATCATCCACCGTGACCCGCTTGCCGTTTTTATCTTTCACTTCCAGGCCCAGATCCTTATACACTTTGAGTCCGGCTGCTCCGGCCTTCACATCTTTCTCCAGCTGCTCCACCGCCGTTTTTGTCCATGCCGGATTGTCAATTCCGCTGAAGTCAATATTCGTGAAGATCAGTATACGACCGTTCGCATTATTTTTTACATTTAGTAAAGAGCGGTTCAGTTTTTCAATACCTGCATTCTGCATTTCGTTGCCGCCATAGTTGTCATGAAATATGTCAAAGCTTCTTCCGCTCAGATTTACCATCACCACCATGTTCAGGGAACTCATATCGGAAAGCAACGCTTTTAAATCCTGGTTTGGCATATCCCACTGATGATTGTGCACATCTATAAAAGGATATTTTGCTTTTTTGATCAGATGTTCCGGAACCACCAGCGTGGATTTTGGATTATAGGATTCCATATCCATATTCTGACCACAGGAACTCAGGCTGAAAACGAAGAGGAAAACGAGACCGTAGAATATTTTCATCCTACAATTTAAGGCAGAATTGAAACACTACCTTACCGTTCGTACAGGTTGACGGTTGACGGTTGACGGTTGGCGGTTGACGGTTGATGGTTGACGGTTATTTTCGTTGATCGTTAATCGTTGATCGTGGATCGACTAGCTTCAAGCCTCCTGCATCCTGCTTCAAGCCTCCTGCTTCCTGCATTAATCCACTGGTAAAAAAATATCAAACCGTGCACCCTTGCCCGCAATACCCTGTGCGGTGATTTTTCCGCCATTACTTTCAATTACTTTTTTGCAGATAGCGAGGCCCAGGCCCGTGCCGGCGTATTTAGTCTGATCGTGTAATCTTTGAAAGAGGCCAAAGATTTTTTCTGTATGGTCCTCTTCAAAACCAATTCCGTTATCATCAAATGAAATCTTATGATAGAGATGCGGGATGTTGCTGCCATTGAGCATGGATTCCATCTGATAGGAGATATTCAGTTTCAGCGGTGTATTTTCCTTTTTATATTTAACGGCATTGGAAACTAAATTGAAGAAGACCTGTCTGAACTGGGTCGGATTCGTTTTCACAGCGGGCAGGGACATCTTGGTAATTTCTATTTCCCTTTGATCGATCAGATCATTATAATCTGCAATCACATCGTTGAGCAGTGAATCGAGGTTGCAGGTTTCCGGGTCAGTGGTTATATCAGCCTGGCAATATAAAAGCAGTCCTTCGATCAGGTCCTGCATCCGGACACTGGATGTTTCTATTTTTGACAGGGTTTCGCGGATTCTGGGATTTAACTCTACCTCATCCTTTAACCGGCTGATGAAAAGTCTTATTTTCCGGAGGGGTTCCTTTAAATCATGGCTCGCGATATAGTTAAAGGATTCCAGTTGTTTATTTTTTTCTTCGAGCTCGGCATTGGCAGTTACGATTTTTTCCGTGTAACTCTTTTAAATTGTCATTGGCTATTTTCATTTGCGTCAGGTCCCTCGTCACTTTGGAATATCCTACGACATGGCCCGCGGCATCATGCAGGGCAGTGATCAGGATACTTCCCCAGAACCTGGTTTTGTCTTTACGCACCCTCCATCCCTCATGAGAGGCTTTACCCTCTGTGGACAGCTTTATGGATTAATGTTTCGGGGAGATGTGATTGCTGGTCCTCGGCAGAATAGAAAATACGGAAATGTTTTCCGATGATTTCGCTGGCGGAATAACCTTTTATTTTTTCAGCTCCCGCATTCCAGTTTTCAATAATTCCTTCCGGGCTCAGCCGCAAAATCGCATAATCCTCTACTTCATTGATCATGCGGAAATTAAGTTCTTCCTGTAAACGGAGTTCCTGATCCCGCTCTTTCAGCTGCGAATCTGCATTTAGCTGATCTGTTACGTCGATCGAAACATTGATCAGTTTTTCCACCCTGCCTGATTTATCCCTTTCGAACACGGATCCATAAGTATTGAACCATCGATAAACACCATTCGCATGGCGCAAACGATAGCTGAATTCAACGATCTGTTCATTATTCAGGGCTCCTTCCTCGATTTGCAATTTCCAGGGCGCGGCTGATTTTCCTCCCGGATACGGGCCAGATCGTCCGGGTGAACAATACCCAGAAAAAAGTTCAGTGCCCTCCGCTAATACTTTTTCTCTTTTATAACCAAGCAACGATTCGATGGCGCGGTTCATAAAAAGATATTTCCCCGTATGAATATTGTACACGGCAATCAGGGAAGGTGTCAGGTCCGTAATTTTTTGAATAAAGAACTGGTTATCTTCCAACTCCTTCTGAATGAGCTTCTGACTGGTAAAATCCTGCAGCGTTCCAAAAATCATTTCAGCTTCTCCGTTTGCATCCGTCATGACTTCACCCATAGCACGCAGCGTTTTTTGACGGCCGTCGGGAAGAATGATCCGGTAGAAGAAATCATGCGCTGTTTTATTTTTCATCGTGATCTCCATCTGGCTTTTTACGTAGGCGTCATCTTCCGGATGATTATAGGAAGCCAGGTCAATCTGATTGATATCGGTATTTTCTATTTCATATATGCGGTATAATTCCCGGGACCAGGTATATATATTTTTTTTGAGATCCCATACCCAGTTCCCGATTTTAGCGAGTTTTTGATTTTGTTCATACAGGTCCTGCTGGAGTTGCAATAATAATTTTAAAGAGATGGTTTCTGATATCGTGGTGAAATCATCGATTTCATTCATGACCCGGATAGCCGTTTGAATGTCGGTTGTATATTCACCGATAAATTTTCTGAAAACCTGTCTCCTGATCAGGCTGATGATGGTAATATCCTCGGCCTCAATCTGGTTCCTGGATATTTGCGGCAATTGATTATTCAGCCAGTCCCTGAGCGAATTTTCAATATATTCCGCTGATTTTTGACCGCCTAACGCGGATAGCAATTTGCGCATTCCCTCAGTACCCAGAGAAATCAATTCCTCATCAGATCTTTTTTCGAAGTACCTGAAAAGAGGCGGTTTGAATTCCCTGAATAAAACGATTTGCTGAACAGCCAACTCCTTAACCTTATTTTCCAGCAGAAAACAGGCATATTCCGGTAAAAATGAAAACTCCAGCCTTTTCCGGGTCGGGGAATCCAATTTTAATTCATTCAGATTTTCGGTCGCAAAACGCTGCGTATCTATCATATGGGATTGGTCTGGGGATAATAATAGCCGGTTAAGCTGGTCATTAACACCGGTTCTTTTCTTTATAGTCTGATTTTCAATAAAATAAACGGGTCGATTTAAAAGCAGTAAAAACCGGATTCCATCATCCGGTCCGGAAACGCTACATACCATCAAAAATTGGTCCTGTCTGTTTTCAGAACGGTCTTTCCGGGAATTAAGTCTGTAACGGGTTATCTGGCGGATATCTATCAAGCCGCCCCGCAACCTTCTTTATGCGAAAACGTAAGTTCTGTTATGGGATATCCTCCGGATATTGTCCGGCATGCTTCAGCGACTGGCTACTTATTACTGAGGGTCAAAAAGAAAATATCCCGGCTCGGGATATTTAGTTTTGATGTTGTACATCAATTTTTTCCGAAATGAAGAATCAGGTTAGAATAACGCGGAGTTCATTCGGAATGAAGGCTCGTGGCTGGATTCGCAATCGCCGCTTTGATGGCCTGGAAACTGACAGTAGCCAGCGCGATTAATAAAGCCAGTACACCGGCGCTACCGACGATCCACCATTCCAGTGGAATGCGGTAGGTGAAATCATTGAGCCAGCGGTTCATGATCCATACCGAGAGGGGTGCTGCGATGACAAACGCAATGGCAACGAGTTTCAGAAAGTCTTTCGAAAGCAGACCCACGATACCCTGTACACTGGCGCCGAGTACTTTGCGGATACCGATTTCCTTGGTACGTTGTTCGGCAATAAATGTGGCCAGACCAAAGAGTCCCAGGCAGGCGATCAGGATCGCGAGCGTTGAAAAGATGATGGCGATTTTTCCAACTCTTTGTTCCGACTGATACATTTCATTAAAGGATTCATCAAGGAATGTATAATTGAATGGCATACCCGGGCTCATTTGCTTCCAGAGCGTTTCAATTTTACCGACGAGGCCGTTGATATTGGCAGTGTTCACTTTGAATGATGCCATACCTCCGTTTTTCTTCAGGAAAAAACAGAGGGGACCGATGCCCTGTTTCAGTGATTCGAAATTGAAATTCTTCACCACCCCGATAATCGTAAGGGGAATGACTTTGCCCGGATCATCGCTGGTATATATTTTTTTCCCAATCGGATCGGCATATGCTAAAAACTGTGCAGTGGTTTCATTGATGACGATGGACGTTGAATCGCCTCCGTATTCAGGTGAAAATGCACGGCCCTTGATGACCTGTATACCCAGCGTTTTAAAATAATCATAATCGACGCGCCAGGCCTGCATATCCAGGCTGCCGTTGATATCCATGGTGGGCTCTTTAAAATAAGTATTGTCGTTACGCGAAGAATTGGATACCGGTAAAAAACTGCTCAGTGTTCCTGACTGGACACCCGTCATCTGCAGCACACTATTTTTAAAAGCAATCGCCTGATCACCCATTGTATAAGTATTTCTGATGGTCAGCACCTGATCCTTATTATAACCCAGGTCCTTTGTCTGGATATAATGCAGTTGTTTATAAATAACAAACGTGCCGACGATCAATACAATGGAAGTAACAAACTGGAACACGACCAGCACGCTTCTGAGTCCGCCGCTGCTGGATCCCAGTCTTAATTTTCCTTTCAATACTTCAATCGGTCTGAATCCGGAAAGAAAAAATGCCGGGTAACTGCCGGCCAGTAAACCAACCACAAAGGGCAGGGCGACGAGCAGGGGAAGAATATAAGGTGAGAACAGACTGCCGAGCACCATCGATTTGCTGGCGACATCATTGAATACCGGGAGTACGAGGTAGGCGATCACGATCGCGAGTATTAATGAAAAGATCACCATCAACGTGGACTCGGTGAGAAACTGGAAGATGAGAAACCTGCGTTCCGTTCCCAGCACTTTGCGAATGCCGACTTCCTTGGCACGGCCTGCCGACCGTGCCGTGGTGAGATTCATAAAATTGATACAGGCGATCAGCAGAATAAACAGGGCGACCGCTCCAAAAATATATACGTACTGAATATTCCCGCTGGGACTGAGTTCGAAAGACCGGTCGGAGTGTAAGTGGATTTTTGTCAGGGGAATCAGCGAGTAGTCCAGCCGGTTGCCGGCTTTTCTGAAATCATCCATGCTGCTGATCTTGATGAATTGCCTTACGGAAGGCAGTACATATTTATCAATATACTGATCAAAATTTTTCTCCAGCTTTTTGTAGTCCGCTCCCTTTTTCAATAAAAGATATGTATGAAAATTATGGCTGGTCAGCTGTCCCCATTCATAACCCGCGTTCTTCATGGAGAACATGAAATCAAAATGAAAATGTGAATTGGAGGGAATATCTTTTATAACCGCGGTGATTTTATATATGGGATTTTTATCGTCATTTGTTTCGATGCTTTTACCGATCACATCGGTGCTGCCGAAATATTTTTTTGCTGTGGACTCTGTGACCACCACGGTATTGGGTTCGTTTAATGCGGTGTGGGTATTGCCGGCAATGGCGGGCAGCGTGAAGACGTCGAAGAAAGTGGAATCCACATGAGCCACACGATTTTCAATAATAAAGACCTTGTCTTTTTTTATCATCTTGCTTCCGTTTGAATTGTATATCCGGGTATACTGTTCAATGGAAGGATTGTCTTTTATGAGCAGCTGGCCCATCATATCCGAAGTAACCGGCATATGGAGTTCGCCACCGCCGAGTTTGATATCGGAATTGATACGATAGATCCTGTCTGCATTTAAATTATAGCGGTCATAACTTACTTCATCCATCATGTACAGGGCAATCAGGAGAAAGCTGGCCAGTCCGACGGCCAGTCCGGTAATATTCAGGAAGGAATAAATCTTATTCTTTAAAAGATTTCTCCAGGCGACCATTAGGTAATTCTTTATCATAAATTTCTGTTTTATCAGCTTAAGGCTGTAAAGCGTAAGGCTAGCTAAGGCTAAGGCCAACTTCTTAGTAAGTTTTAGTTATTCAGTTTTGTTTTTAAGTTCAGTGACCAATTACTCTTATACTCTTATACTCTTATACTTCTCTTCCATCCTTGTGTTTTAGTTATTCCGTCTTCAAACTCTTCACCGGATTCGCCATCGCGGCTTTGATCGCCTGGTAGCTCACGGTGAGCAAGGTGATCAACAGGGCGCCGGCACAGGCTGCACCAAAGATCCACCAGGACAAGTCGGAATGGTATGAATATTTTCCCAGCCAGTTACCCATGAAATAAATTGACAGTGGTACGGCAAAAACCAACGATATGATTACCAGGCCGACGAAATCCTTCGACAGCAATCCCCATAGGTTCAGAACAGAAGCACCCAATACCTTACGCACACCGATCTCTTTGATTCTTTGTTCAGCCATAAAAGATGCCATACCAAAAAGTCCGAGACAACTGATGAAGATGGCCAGAGCGGCAAAGAATCCGGCCAGCTTGCCAATGCGTTCTTCGTCACCGAATTTCTTCGCATATTCCTGATCCACCAATTGGAAATTGAAAGGCTCTGCCGGACTATAAGATGCAAAGATCTTTTTGATTTTTTCCATCGAAGCAGAAGCACCTGATTTGGGATTGATTTTTATGATCACATAGGAATCCGGGTTCGGATCAATATGAAATAATTGCGGTCTGATGGCCTGGTAGGGATCTTCGATGATCATGTCTTTGATTATACCAATCACCTTGAATGGATGATCATCCCAGGTAATGGTTTCACCAACTATGTTTTTTAATCCGATATATTTCGCGGCTGTTTCATTCAGAATAAAAGCCGCAGTATCGGTTGAAAAAGATTTTGAGAAATCGCGCCCGTCCACAAACTGCCAGCCCACTGTTTTGCCATATCCATAGGTAACGCCGTTATTCGGAAAATCGACGCCGAGATTCGGATCCTTGCCCTTCCACATAAATCCGCCGTTGGTGGACCATACTGCCGTAGTCGGACCGCCTGATTCAGTCATTTCAACGATGGCCCCGGCATTGATCAGGTCGTTGCGAACGGCATCAAAATGATTGTGGATTTCAGGTGTCAGGAGGGGCGCCATCATCAGTCCGTTCCGGTCATAACCGATGGGTCTGTTTTTGGCGAACTGGATCTGCCGGAAAACAACAATGGTCCCGATGATCAGAATTACTGAAACTGTGAACTGCAATACCACCAGCACTTTGCGGGGAATGGCAGCAAATCGTCCTGCCTGGAAAGTTCCTTTTAAAACTTTCACGGGTTGGAAAGAAGAAAGATAAAGGGCGGGATAACTGCCGGCAATTAATCCGGTGACCGCCGTAAAGGCCAGACAAAAAATCCAGAACAGTAGGATTTGTCCAGAGGATTCTCATTTCTTTATCTGCAACGCTATTGAACAAAGGCAACATCAGTTGAACCAGCATCAATGCAAGTATGAATGCGATGAATGCGACCAGTACGGATTCCATATAGAACTGTCCGATCAGCTGCTGGCGTAATGAACCCACGGCTTTTCTTATGCCTACTTCGCGCGCTCTTTTTTGTGATCGTGCCGTACTCAGGTTCATGAAATTGATACAGGCCAGTATCAACACGAAACTGCCGATAATGCCGAACAGCCATACATACTGTATCCGTCCACCAACATTTTTACCGTTCTTAAATTCGGCATGCAGGTGCCAGTTTTTCATCGGCTGAAGAAAAAGTTGTGGATTATATCTCCGGTCTTCCTTTGCAACATTACGCAGTTTAGCGTCTTTTATTTTTTTTGAAACAGCCTCCATGTTTGCGTTGTCAGCGATTTGAACAAACAGCTGGAATGAATTACTTCCCCAATTGGTTGCATTCTGAACCATATAGGCATCTTTGGCAATTTTCATTTTCCAGGGTGATATAAAAGACATATTGGCAAACCGGGAATTACGGGGCAGATCTGCATAAACACCGGTTACTTTTGCATTCAGTTTATCATCCATCCGGATGAGTTTACCCATCGGATCTGCATCACCAAAAAGAGCTTTCGCCATGGAAGCCGAGATCAGCATGGAGAAAGTTTCCTTCAGTCCGTCTCTCGGTCCCACTGAGCATCTTCAGGTTGAGCATATATGGCGCCAGCGGTTCGAAAAAATTACCGTCCTTGGTAATCTTCTTATCGCCCACGGAGAGAAAATGAGTTTCGGTCCAGGAAGACATGAGGACATATTTGAAATCACTGCCATAAGATTTACGCAGTTCTTCCCCCATGGGCTGTGGCATGGCGGGCCAGGTTCCGATTTCACCATTGAGCGTATTATGCTGCATCACCTGGGCGATCTTTTCATAATTCGGATTGTCTTTATCGTATGATAATTCATCCCAGATCCACAGTCCGATGATCATCGCCACGGCCATGCCGACGGAAAGTCCCACGATGTTGATGGCAGAATGCGCCTTATTTTTGATCAGGTTTCTCCAGGCGATTATGAAATAGTTTTTAATCATGATATTTTTAATTTCTTGAATTAAGGCTTAAGGCTAACGCTAAGGCTAAGGCTTAAGGCTAACGCTACATTTTCAAATTGTCATTTGCTTCCCGCACGTGCGGGATAATTTCCCCATTCCTACATTCCCTACACTTCCACATTCACCACACTAGCACGGTTCATTCCGACCGAAGGCTCTTCACCGGATTGGCAGCTGCCGCTCTCATCGTCTGCAAACTAACCGTTCCAATAGCAATGAGAAAGGCAAGCATACCCGCACCCGGAAAAATCCACCAGCTGATCGGAATCCGGTACGCGAATTCCTGTAACCAGTTATGCATAACATACCAGGCAACCGGTGATGCAATCAAAAATGAAATGACGATCAGCCGCACAAAATCCTTCGACAACAGATATACAATATTAGTGACAGATGCACCCAATACTTTACGCACACCGATTTCCTTTGTTCTCTGTGCTGTCGTGAATAAGGCGAGCCCCAGCAATCCGAGGCAGGCGATAAATATCGCGAAGCCGGCAAAAAGAGCAAACACCTTACCGAACAGGACGTCGTCCTTATATAAACTGTTGAACCGGTCATCGGCAAAGAAATAATCAAATAGATTGCCCGGGAAAAAATGGTTGTATTTCGCTTTGATCGAAGCAATGGTGGCATTCAGATCCACAGATTTTAGTTTTACAGAAATGGGATTATCAGTTCCATACGTAGGAAGAAAGAAAATGGATTCCATATTAAAATGCAGGGATTTTTGGTGGAAGTCTTTCACTACACCAATGACATCCCAGTTATTTCCATAAATGGATAACCGTTTGCCCACTGCTTCATCATTGGATTGAAATGCCAAGTGATTTGACGGCGGATTCCGTGAGAATAATATTATGCAGTTTTTTGAAGTCAGCATTATAATCGGAATATTCGAAATTCCTGCCGGCAATTACAGGAATTTCATACAGTCTGAAATAATTATCATCCACTCCGAAATTACGCATGGTAATTTTTAGATCACTGTGACTATCCGTGCGGTGAACATTAAAAGCCCTGGCTGTTTCGTCTCCCACAATACGATTCGATGAACAGGCGACCTGGACACCTGGCACCTGACGGAGTTCTTCTTTAAAACTTTTTTCGTGGCTGATGAAACTGGAATCAAACGAAGAGAGAATAGGTGGTTTAATAATCATCACCTGCGACAAATTCAGTCCCAGCCCCTGTTTATTCACAAAGTTAATTTGCTTATATATCACCACAGAGCCGATGATCAGTGCAACGGTAGCTGCAAATTGTGAAGTCACCAGCAGTTTGCGGAGGAATGTTCCTTTGCCAGACTGGCTGTATTTTCCTTTCAAAACGAGGATGGGCTTAAATGAAGAAAGCACAAAGGCCGGATAAGATCCGGAAATCAGGATACCCGCGATTAATCCTGTAATAACAATCCACTTGATGTGAAGACCCGTATCGCTATGTGAGAACAAATAATTCAGGCTAAGGTCTCTTGCAACCAGGCCGTTGAATGTCGGCTGAACCAAAACTATAATTCCAATCGCAATCGTCAGTGCAATCAGGTTCATCATCAGGGATTCTGCCAGGAACTGCCGGATGAGTTGTAAACGGGTGGCCCCGGAAACCTTTCTGATGCCGACTTCTTTTGCACGGTTCATGGAACGGGCGGTGGTCAGATTAATATAATTAACCCAGGCGATCGCAATGATCAGGATGGCAATTATCAGCATGCCCCAGACAGCCGTGGAACTTCCGGTGTTACCGATTTCATATTCGTAATCGGAATATAAATGAGCTTTGGATAATGGTTGCAATAAAAATTTCTCATCGCTTCCGGAGATTTTGTTCCCCTGGAAATGTTGTTTACTGAATGCATAAAATTTGGCCTGTAACGCCTTGTAGTCTGTGCCTGGCTTTAATTGCAGATAGTGCCAGAAATCTGAATCCGTGAAATCGTATTCGGCCGGCTTGTAAGGATTTTGCCCGGCATATAATGTTGAATAGGAAAGGAGCAGATCAAAACTGAGGTGGGAATTTTCGGGAACATCCCTGCATACACCGGATATCTTATAGGGTACAGTGTCTGTTGTGATTTTCAGGGTTTTGCCCAGCAGTGAAGAAAAATCGTTTTCGTAAACCGAGAATATTCTACGCGCAGTGGTTTCGGAAAGTACAATATTGTTAGCTTCCTTTAATGCTGATTTTGGGTTACCTGCAAGAAGCGGATAAGAAAAAACGGAAAGAAATTCATTGTCAGCGGCTATCGAATTTTTGATTTCTATTTTTTTATCCTGGTTCGCGAGGATCAATGTTCCCATTGGCATCACGCGGGTATTGTTAAGCACTTCAGGGAAATCTGCTTTCATAGCAGGTCCAACGGCTGAATAGGTAATGGTACCGTGCTGTAACAGTTTACCGTTCTGATAACGGTCGTTGGTGACACGGTATATATCTGCCATATTCTTGTTGAACCGGTCATAGCTCAATTCAAAACTCACAAATTCCAGGATCAGCAGACAGGCAGCCATCCCGATGGACAGTCCGATGATATTGATGGTAGAATCTGCCTTGTTGTTCACCAGGTTTCTCCACGCGATTTTGAAGTAGTTCTTAATCATGATTTTTAAGCTTAAGGCGCAAGGCGTAAGGCGTAAGGCCTGACTGCCAGCCACTACATTTTCAATTTGTCATTTCATTTATTAATTCTCAATTGCTACATTTTTATGCTTCGATGCTCACCACATTAATCCCGTTCATTCCGACCGAAGGCTCTTCACCGGATTCGCATGCGCGCTTTTCAGCGCCTGGAAACAAACCGTGGCCATCGCGATCATCATTGCCAGCAACCCGGATACGGCAAACACCCACCATGGAATGGGTGCGCGATAGGCGAAGTTGTTTAACCAGTTATCCATCGCCCACCATCCCAGTGGAGCAGCAATAGCAAATGCAAGACCCACCAGCATCAAAAATTCTCTTGATAATAAATTAAATAATGAACCAACACTGGCTCCCAAAACTTTTCGAACGCCGATTTCCTTTACCCGCTGGGATGCCGTAAAGATGGACAGTCCCAGCAATCCCAGGCAGGATATGAAAATCGCGAGTCCGGCAAATATCACGGACAGATTGCCGATCACCAGGTCGCTTTTATAAAGTTTTTCATACTCGTCATCTGAAAATTTATAACTGAACGGAAAAGCCGGATTCAGTTTGTTGCATAACTTTTTCAATCCGTCCAGCGCTGTTTTGGTTTTGCCGGCTTCTGTACGGATCAAAATCGTTGCATAACGGCTATCCTTACCCGAACGTCCCATACCCAGTATGAGCGGCATAATGGGATCGTGCAGGGAATGGAAATGAAAATCCTTCACAACACCGACGATCTGGCATCGATAGTTACCGCGAAAAACCGGCTTACCCACAGGATCCTTATATCCCATCAGTTTCACAGCGGTTTCATTTACTATGCAACCTACGGAGTCATAAGTTCCATCGGATGGGAATTCCCTGCCCGCCACCATTTTCAGATTCATGGTGCGCATGTAATGCGGGCCGATTTCATCCTGTATAAAACGAACGGTCTGACGCGGATCTTTACCGGACCAGCCAACGGACAGCGTTCCGTTATTCATTTCGGTAGGAGCTTCCGTCAGTTCACTTACATTTTTTATTCCGGGCAGGCTGGAGGCTTCTTCATTAAACACATCGATTTTGGCAGGCAGGCTTCCTTCCACCGGAATATACAGCAGGTTTTCCCTGTTATACCCGATGTCCGCATGTTGCACATAATAAATCTGCCGCGAGATCAGGATGGTGGAAATAATGAGGATGATGGAAAGTACGAATTGAAAAACAACCAGTCCTTTGCGGAACCAGACGGCGCCGGTTCCTGATCTGAGTGTGCCTTTCAATACCTGGATCGGATTAAAGGCAGACAGATAAAAGGCGGGGTAACTGCCGGAAAAAATTCCGGTGATCAGACAGAGACCCAGAATGCTGATCCAGAAACTGAATTGTGTATATGGAATTTCGATTTGTTTTCCCGTGAGCTGATTGAAAGCTGGCAATGCAAGACTCGCCAGGATCAGTGCACCGGTCATGGCGATGGTGGCCATCAGAACCGCTTCTCCTATGAACTGCGGAATCAGTACAGAGCGCAGCGCACCCATTACTTTCCGCACACCAATTTCCCTGGCGCGTTTCATGGATCGTGCGGTTGTCAGATTCATGAAATTGATACAGGCGATCAGTAAAATAAAAATGGCGACCAGGCTGAAAAGCTGAACATAAATAATTCGCCCACTCACCGGATAGCCGTTTCTGAATTCTGAGTGCAGGTAGTACTGATCAAATTTCTGAAGGCCCAGTTCGATGCGGTTGTCCTTGCCCAGTTCTGTATCAAACTTATCCAGAATGAATTTTATTTTTTTCCCGACCACATCAGCCTTCGCACCCTCTCTCAATTGAACAACTGTGCGCGGGTCAACACTTCCATAGCCTTTGGCCCATCCGTTTTCCTCCACAAAAGCGGTCCAGCTGATAATATAATCAAATGGTGTGGAGACCTGAGATGGCAGATCCTCAAAGACTGCCTTCACCGTAAAATCTTTTTTGTTTTCGTAGCGGATGGTTTTCCCGATCGCGGCCGAGGGCGTGCCGAAGAAATCGGCCGCCATCTTCCTGGAAATAGAAATGCTGTTGGGTGAACTCAGTGCATCCGTAGCGCGGCCTTCCAGTAAAGGATAACTGAACATGGAGAAGAAATCACTGTCAGCGCTATATCCGTTTTGCTTTACTATTTTATCACCCACAGTAAACGTGCTCATGGTGGGCCATGAAAAAGGAGTGGCTGCTTTTATTTCCGGTATTTCTTTTTTCAGTTCTTCTGCCAGCGGTCCCTGCGTCCAGTACCAGGACTCTATTTTTCCGCCCAGATGATTTCGCTCGTAGACATAGTATAAATTATTTCCATTCTGGTGAAAGGCGTCCACACTCTTCTCGTCCCTGACCCATAATAAAATCAGCAGGCTGCAGGCCATGCCCAGTGAAAGACCCAGGATATTTATAGCCGAAAATCCTTTCTGTTTCCAGAGATTTCTAAATGCGATTTTTATATAGTTTTTTATCATGGTATTTTTTAAAGGGCTAAGGCTAAGGCTAAGGCTTAAGGTCTAACGCCCAACGCTTAACGCTTGTGGCCTCCTGCCTCCAGCTTCCTGCTTCCCACCTGACTCACTCCGAACGCAAACTTTTCGCCGGATTCATCAACGCCGCTTTCACCGACTGAAAACTAATCGTTATTAAAGCGATCGAAACAGACAGTAATAAAGTGACGGCGAATATCCACCAGCTCACCGAAATACGGTATTGATATGACTGAAGCCATCCGTTCATGGCCCACCAGGCAAAGGGTGCCGCAATGATGAAGGACAGCAAAATCAGTTTTATAAAATCCCTGGATAATAATTGTGTGATGCTGAGCACAGAGGCACCCAACACTTTCCGGATACCAATTTCCTTGATCCTGTTCTCTGCTGTAAAACTTGACAAACCGAATAATCCGAGACAGGAGATAAAAATAGTCAGCCCGGCAAAGAGACCTGCCAGCTTACCCGTCTGTTTCTCGTTTGCAAATTTGTTTGCATAATCTTCGTCGAGAAAATAATATTCGAAAGGATAGGAGGGATTATATTTTTTAAATATGGACTCTGCTTTTTTCAGATTATCGGATACGGTATTGGCAGGATTTAATTTCATATTCAGCACATAAAAAGGAAGACTGGACGGACCCACCATGATCATCGGTGCGACGGGCGCATAGGGAGACTCCAGAATAAAATCTTTGATCACACCCACCACATGCCAGCGGGAATCGCCCATCCTGACTTCCGTACCGACCGGATTTTTCAGACGCATCACTTTCGCAGCGGCATCGTTCAGCAACATGGCATTGGAGTCCGTAGGATAGGAAATGGTATTAATATCCCGGCCGGCGATCATTTTCAATCCCATGGTCTCCACAAATTGGTTATCAGAAGCAAAAAAGATAAAATCTGTTTTTTGATCATCAGCATTGGAACCCGTCCATTGAAATCCCCAGCTGTCCGACCAATGGCGGGTCATGGGCTGACTGGTCCGGGTGATATCGGTGGCCACTCTGTTATTGATCAGCTCATTCCGGATCATCGTATAATTTTTCTGAACATCTCCCTGCATAAAATTATATACTATATGATCTCTCTGATATCCGGAATCCCTGTTCTGTGCATGACGGATTTGTTGTAAAACAACGATGGTTGAAATGATCAGTACGATGGCGAAACTAAATTGAAGTACCACGAGGAATTGCCGTGGTGCGATTCCCTCGCGACTGCTTTTCAAAGCGCCCTTTAATACTTTGATGGGTTTGAATGAAGAGAGATAAAAAGCCGGGTAACTTCCGGCAAGCATCCCTGTAACCAGAACAAACCCGAGGGCTACTGTCCAGAAATGTATGTCGCTGAAATCAATAAAAAGCTGTTTGCTTACGAGCAGGTTAAATAAAGGCAGACTCAGTTCCACCACCAATAATGCCAATACACCGGCGATCAGACTGAACATCAGAGATTCTGCCAGGAACTGCCAGATCAGGAGGGATTTTGCGGCGCCGACTACTTTCCGGATACCCACTTCCCTGGCCCTTTTTTCACTTCGGGCCGTACTCAGATTCATGAAATTGATACAGGCGATCAACAGTATAAAAGAAGCGATCAGGCTGAAAAGTCTTACGACTGAAATTCTTCCGCCGGCCACCTTACCGTTTTCGAAATTGGAATATAGATGCCATTTGGCCGCCGGATGTCCAAATAATCTGTCATTGGAGGGCGTCTGTTCGTGCTTTGTATGATCGACGATGAGGTTTTTTATTTTTGCATCAAAGGAGCTGGCTGAAACACCCGGTTTTAGTGTATAGAACGTACGCACTGAATTATTCTCCCAGTAACCATTATCCCATCCTATTTTTTGCAGATAGGACCAGGGAAGCAGGTATTCAAACCGGAACTGTGTGTTGTCCGGAAGATCTTTCAATACGGCTTTTACAACGAAGAGAGCCACGCTGTCCAGCCTGATCTGTTTGCCCACGGCAGATTCTTTTCCGAATAACCTGGTTGCCAGTGATTGTGTAATCACGATGCCGGTCGGGTCGTTGAGTTTGTAATTCAGCGTTTCCTTCCAGCGTGGGAAAACTGAACATATTCAGGAATCCGGAATCCGTAAAATTACCCGGCACATTAAAATGACGGTCGCCAACAGAGAGCAGGAAATTCGTATTCTGCCATCGTACAACATCTTCAACTTCCGGAAATTCTGTTTTTAATGTATGGGCCAGAATCTTGGGCGAATTTTCCATGACGACAGAACCGCCATTGCTTATATCTTCGCGGTAAGCCTGGAACAACCTGTCTTCCTTTGCATGAAAGCGGTCAAAACTCATCTCATCGTTTATCCATAAGAAAATCAGCATGGCGCTGGCCATTCCGGTCGCGAGGCCCAGTATATTGATCACGGAAAAAATCCGGTTTCTTTTCAGATTACGATATGCTATTATGAAGAAGTTTTTTATCATCTTTTTATGCCTAAAGCTTAAAGCCTAAAGCCTAAAACTTTTTTGTTTTAAGTCCAATGTCTACAGTCATTATCCCATAAACTCGATTATGTTTCAGAGTAATCATCTGTAGTGGTTTTAGGCTTTGGGCTTTAGGCTTTAGGCTTGCCTAAATGGTGCCACAATAATATAAATTGATTATCAGGCAGATACCCAGTGGCGGTTCAACCGGACTGCACGGATTCGAACGGTTTCTGTCCGTTTCCAAATCCGGCAGTTCCATGCAAAACCACGCGATCCTCCTACCTTCGAAACAGCAATGAGAAATGAACTGAACCTTCGCATCAATTATAACGGTAACCTGATCGACCCACAAATGCCCATAGCTACTGCGGCCAACCGCAGTCTCCGTTTTGGAGACGGCGTTTTTGAAACCATGTATTGGGACGGACATAAGATAGAAAATCTGGATTTTCACTTCGACCGTCTTTTCAAGGGCCTGATGATTCTGCAATTCGATTTATCAGATGGATTTACAAAAGAGTTTCTCTCAGAAGAAATAAAAAAACTTTGTGAAAACAACTCGGCATCCGTCAGGGCGCGTGTGAGACTAAATATATTCCGGGAGGATGGCGCGGTTCTCCTGCCTGTCGGCAACAAACCTGTTTTTATTATTGAATCCGCTGCTTATCCGGAAGAAAACCTGACACCTCTCCGGTTGACCATGTATAAAGGAGAGATGAAGTCTACGGGTGTGCTCAGCAATCTGAAAACAAATAATTATCTGTTGAATACACTCGCGATTCAATTTGCAAAAGACAATGGATTTGATGATGCCATTATCCTGAACAGCCGGGGCAATATTTGTGAAGCCAGCTCAAGCAACCTCTTTATGGTGCAGAAAGGTGTGCTCTTCACGCCGGCCTTATCACAGGGCTGCGTGGCAGGTACAAAACGCAGGGAACTACTGGAGATATTACCGTCCCTGGGTTTTCAGGTGGAAGAGACAATCATCACAAAAGATATGATTTTTGAAGTGGAAGAAATATTTCTCACCAATGCGATCCGGCCCATCCGGCCGGTTATTTGCATTGACAATACCTATTATTCCCGTGAACTAACGGGAATGCTTGTACGATTATTGAAAGATGCTAAAAAATGAAACCGGCTGTAAACATCTTCTGGTTCAGGCGTGACCTGCGATTGTATGACAATGCCGGATTGTATCATGCCCTGAAATCGGATCTGCCTGTATTGCCCGTTTTTATCTTTGACCGGAATATCCTCGACCTGCTGGAAAATAAAAAAGACGCCAGGGTTGAATTCATATATCGTGCGCTGGGCGTAATAGCAAAAGAACTCGTACGCCATAACAGTTCGCTGGAGACCTATTACGGAAAACCATTGGAGGTTTTGTCATCACTCACTGAAAAATATTCCGTCCAAAGAATATTTGTCAATGAAGATTATGAGCCCTATGCCCGCGAACGCGATGAGGCGGTGGAAAAAATGCTTACCGCAAAGAATATTTTTTTTCATTCCTATAAGGACCAGGTTATTTTTTCCAAAGAGGAAGTGGTGAAAGAAGATAGACATCCCTATACCGTTTTTACGCCTTACAGCAATCAATGGAAGACCAGGCTGACGAAGGGACGTGGCGATTACCTGAATTCATATCCCTCAGAAAAATATTTAAAAAATTTATTCCGGCAGTCTGCGATCACTTTGCCCACGCTGGCTTCCATGGGTTTTTCTTATTCCGGTCAAACATTTCCCATGCCCGTGGTGGACAGGGATCTGATCAGTATTTATGGTGAACGCCGTGATTATCCCGGTCTGGACGGGACAAGCCATTTAGGTATTCACCTGCGTTTTGGAACCATTTCAATACGTCAGCTGGCCACGGAGGCCCTGATGCTGAGTCCGGTTTTTCTGAATGAACTGATCTGGCGTGACTTTTACCAGATGATACTCTGGCATTTTCCGAAACTGGGGAAGGGGCATGCGTTTAAAGAAGCATATGAAAAAATTAAATGGAGAAATAATGAAAAAGAATTCTCCGCCTGGTGTGAAGGCCGGACCGGTTATCCGCTGGTGGATGCGGGCATGCATCAGCTCAACCAGACCGGCTTCATGCATAATCGCGTGCGCATGGTAACCGCTTCTTTTTTATCCAAACATTTATTGATTGACTGGCGCTGGGGGGAAGCTTATTTTGCGGAAAGGCTACTTGATTTTGACCTCGCATCCAACAACGGAGGCTGGCAATGGGCCGCGGGAAGCGGATGCGATGCAGCACCATATTTCAGAATTTTCAATCCCACCCTTCAGCAGAAAAAATTTGATCCGGGCGGAACGTATATAAAAAAGTGGCTGCCCGATGTGGAGGAATTAAATTATCCTGAACCCATCGTGGAGCATTCCTTTGCGCGTGAACGGGCTATTAGGGTTTACAAGGAGAGTCTGGAAGTCTGGAAGTCTGGAAATACGGAAGTATAGGAATAATATCGACTTCCACACTTCCAGTCTTTCATACTTTCATACTGTTATAAACATCCATCAAGACTTCAACAGCGTGCCGTCCTTCATCTCCTAAAGAAAGGCTGAATTGATTTACGTACAGGTCGATATGTTGCCGCATTACGGATTCCTGCATTTCCTGTGAATGCTCCGTGACGTAATCCGACAGGTCGGGATAGTAGGCTTCAGCAAATGCAACGCTGTCACGGACCAGTCGTTCCACTTCTGCGCGCTCTTCAGCGGTAAATGTATTCCGCATCACGATGCCACCCAGGGGAATCGGCGATTTCGTTTTTTGTTCCCAGTATTCTCCGAGATCCATTTGTTTCACCAGACCCCTTTGCATGTATGTAAAACGATTTTCATGAATGATCACGCCGCAATCCACTTTTCCATCCAATACAGCCGATTCAATCTGGCTGAATATCATGAATTTTTTTCTTTTCGCTTCCGGGAAGGCCATCGTGAATAAAAGATTCGCCGTTGTCTGTTCGCCGGGGATGGCGATGGTCAGCTGATTGATATCTCTCAGCAGAATATTATTTTTTGAAATGAGCAGCGGTCCGACACCTCTTCCCAATGCGCCTCCGGAATCCAGTAGTGAATAATTTTTCTGAACCAGGGGCCAGACGCCATAACTGATCTTGCTGATGTCGAGTTTTCCTTCCATCGCCCAACGATTCAGCGTCTGCACGTCTTCCAGCACCACATCAAATTCAAAAGGACCGGTGTCGATTTTCCTGTTTACGAGCGCATCAAAAATAAATGTATCGTTTGGACAAGGGCTAAATCCTAAAGAGACTTTCATCGGCTTTTTCCAGTTTTTGAATCATGACTACCAGTATCTCATGCAGGCTCACCAGGGCTTCTTTTAATTTCCAGCGGCTCTTATCGCGATCGCCGGTTACGTTTGAGATGGCCCTTATCTGAAGAAAAGGAACTTTTTCCATCAGGCACACATAATGCAGAGCGGCTCCTTCCATACTTTCAACAACCCGGAGGGAATTTCGTTGAAAGCCGTCAACATCAGATGACATAATCCCGTTTACCGTTGCACCATCCAAAACCGGCAACCCGGTCCATTCCAGCAGGGACCTGTAGGGATTGTCCAGTTTTCCATCGCGGAATGGAAACCGGTTCCGGTTCTCCAGACCCATATCGAAAATATTCGTGAAACCCGTTTTCTCCATCACACCCAGGTCGGCAATCTGTTCGGACCCGATCGCATAGACTTTTCCAATGTCGTCTATTGCAGGGGCACCACCAATTCCTGCCTGTATTACCAGGCCCGGCGGCTCGAGCCTGATCCTTTTTTGGAGCGCATAGGCTGTTTGCAATTGCCCGATACCGCCGATCAACAATTTGGGCTTTAGTGCGTTAAGACCTATTGCATGATTGTTGAGCCAGATGGCCGTTTCACTGATTTCAAGATCCGTTGCCGACAGCAAAAGCAGGTGCATATGCAAATATCCGGAAACCTACCCAATCCGACCGATGCATTACCTTTGCAAAAAATTTTCAGGGAATGGTCTTTCTGACTAGAATCGAACATTTTAATGCGGCCCATAAATTATATAATCCGTCGTGGACGCGGGAGAAGAACGAAGAAGTATTCGGGGCCTGTGCAAATGAAAACTGGCATGGGCATAACTATGAATTATACGTAACTATTAAGGGGGATCCGGATCCCGAAACAGGGTTTTTGATGGATGTGAAGAAACTGAGTAATATCATCAAGGACCAGGTAACAGAAAAACTGGATCACAAAAACCTGAATGAGGAAGTGGATTTCCTGAAAGGCCAGATGTGTTCTACAGAAAACCTGGTCATTGGCATCTGGAATCAACTGAAGAGTCAATTGCCGGCAACGGTCAAATTGCATTCGGTCAAGCTTTATGAAACAGCACGCATCTTTGTGGAATATTTCGGATAATCAATATGGAAAGAACGACAGCCATTTTCAGAAGAGAACATTTTAACGCCGCCCACAGGCTCTTTGTTCCCGGATGGACCGATGAGCAAAACTTTGAGAAATTCGGTAAATGTTCCAACCCGCATTATCATGGACATAATTACGATCTCGAAGTGAAAGTAACGGGCGTGCCGGATCCGCTTACGGGATATGTGATTAATTTGTCGGATCTCTCGTCCATCATTCAAAAAAATGTGCTTGCAAGATTTGATCACAAAAATCTGAACCTGGATACGAAGGAGTTTGCGACTTTAAACCCGACGGCAGAGAATATCGTATTTGTCATTTATGAAATCCTGCGAAAAGAGCTGGATGATTCGCTGGGACTTACGGTTCGTTTATATGAGACGGAGCGGAATTTTGTGGAATATCCGGCTTGAAAGTTAAGAGTTAAGAGTTAATAGTTAAGTTGGTTTATCAATCTTAAAATAAAATAGCTTTTGCTGAAGCCGGCTAAGAAGAGCGTTAGGCGTTAAGCGTTGAGCGTTAAGCGTAAAATATGTCTTATAAAAAAACAGAACAGTACGACGAGCAAACGACCGCTTTCCTGATGAGCAGGTACAAAGATATCCTTGGTAAACTGGGTGAAGATCCCAGCAGGGAAGGACTGGATAAAACACCGGAACGAGTGGCCAAGGCCATGCAGTTTATGATGCAGGGGTATGAACTAGACGCTCATGCCATTCTCGATTCAGCAAAATTTCACGAACCCATGAGCGAAATGATCATCGTGAAAGACATTGAGATTTACAGCTTGTGTGAACATCATATGCTGCCTTTTTTCGGTAAGGCACATGTCGCTTATATTCCCAACGGATGGATCACCGGATTGAGCAAGGTAGCGCGGGTAGTGGATGTTTTTGCGCGCCGGCTCCAGGTGCAGGAAAGGCTGACGACGCAGATTTTACATGCTATCCGGGATTCGCTGCAGCCCCTGGGTGCCGCTGTCGTGATTGAAGCTTCCCATTTATGCATGATGATGCGCGGGGTACAAAAACAAAATTCAGTTACTACAACCTCGGCTTTTTATGGTGAATTCCAAAAAAATGAAACCAGAACTGAATTCATCAAACTGATATCTTCCGATCTGAATTAGACCCAAAGAAAGATTTTCTTTGTTGAGTCGGTGCTTTGTGGCAAATTTGTTTTTTAACCTCTAAGTCGAATATGAAGCACGCCTATGTATTTCCTGGACAGGGTTCTCAGTTCCCGGGGATGGGAAAGAACCACTATGATAAAAGTGCTTTTGCCAAAAAACTATTTGAACAGGGGAACGAAATTGCCGGTTTCCGGCTTTCAGATATCATGTTTACCGGTTCTGAAGCAGACCTGAAACAGACCAATGTAACACAACCCGCTATATTCCTTCATTCCGTTATTGCATTCAAAACAGTCGATAATGCACGGCCCGAAATGGTTGCTGGTCATTCACTCGGAGAACTGTCGGCGTTGGTAGCAAACAGCGTTTTAAGTTTTGAAGATGGTATGAGGCTGGTGATCATCCGTTCATCAGCCATGCAAAAAGCATGTATTTCAAATCCGGGAACGATGGCTGCCGTGCTGGCCCTGGGAGATGAACAGGTGGAAGCTATTTGTCGTGAAGTTGAAGCAGAAACCGGTGAAGTGCTCGTTGCCGCGAATTTTAATTGTCCCGGCCAGGTGGTGATCAGCGGTTCGTTGAAGGGAATTGATATCGGATGCGAAAAGATGAAGGCTGCCGGAGCCCGCCGCGCCATTGTGTTACCGGTGGGTGGTGCTTTTCATTCTCCCTTGATGGAGCCCGCACGTGAAGAATTAAAAACGGCCATCGAAAAAACGACTTTTTATACTCCTGCCTGTCCTGTTTACCAGAATATTGTGGGCAAGGCGGTTGTGGATAAGGAAGAAATCAAAAAAAATCTCATCGACCAGCTCACGGGTCCCGTCCGCTGGACCCAATCCATCGTAGCGATGATTGCCGACGGAGCTACCCATTTCACTGAAATTGGTCCGGGTAAAGTATTACAGGGATTGATCGGGAAAATTGATAAGACGGTTCAGACATTGGGAGTTGAGTAAAAAGTCTAACGCCCAACTTTTAACGCCTAACGCTTAACGCCACACTATTGCGTTGAGCGTTAGGCGTTAGGCGTTAAGCTCATAGAGCAATTAAGCCATTCGCTACTAATATCTGCTCCATATTTTTTATAAAAATCAATGGCCGGCTGATTCCAGTCCAGCACCTGCCACATCATTCCGCTGACGCCAATCTGCCGGGCTTCTTCAACCGTCGCATCGAATAATTTCTTACCGACTCCTTTACCACGAAATTCTTCCGTTACGATCAGATCTTCCAGATATAAACGGGTTCCTTTCCAGGTCGAATAACGAATATACCAGAGACTTATACCGATTATCTTTTGATTTGGATCGTCGGCAGCAAAGGCAACGAGTGCATACCATACCGGATTTTTTCCAAACCCGGTTTCGATAAAATGTTCCAGTGTAACGGTTACTTCATTGGGCGCTCTTTCAAATATGGCCAGTTCTTTCACCAGATCCATCATTCGTTCGCAATCTGAAGAAATGGCTTTGCGTATTTTTATTTCCATGAGATTCGTTGGCGGTTGACAGTTGGCAGTTGGCGGTTGAGGCGGTTGATGGTTGATGGTTGACGGTTGACGGTTGATGGTTGGCAGAAAAGGCCTTAAGCTTTGCGCTTTCCGCCTTAAGCTCAAAACCCCCACTTCACCAGTGTGGCTCCCCAGGTAAATCCTCCGCCAAAAGCGGCGAATACAAGAAGGTCACCTTTTTTCAACTTGTCTTCCCAGTCATACAGACATAGCGGAATCGTACCGGCTGTTGTATTTCCATAACGCTGGATATTGACCATCACTTTTTCCTCCGACAGGCCGATACGGCTGGCGGTGGCATCGATGATTCTTTTATTAGCCTGGTGAGGCACCAGGTAAGCAATATCCGATCCGGTCAACTGATTTCTTTTCAGCAGTTCTTCGCTTACATCCGCCATTCGTGTAACGGCAAATTTATATACGGGCTGACCCTCCTGGTAGATATAATGTTCCTTACGGGCAACGGTTTCTATCGACGCGGGCTTCAGCGATCCACCCGCCTTCATATGCAGGTGGGTTTTTCCACCGCCGTCACTTCTCAGGATGCTGTCCAATATTCCATGTCCTTCGAAATTGGGTTCCAGTAAAACGGCCCCGGCTCCGTCACCGAAAATAATACAGGTGCTCCGGTCGCTGTAGTCCACGATGGAACTCATTTTATCGGCCCCGACCACGACTACTTTTTTATACCGGCCGCTTTCAATGAGTGCGGCGCCGGTGGTCAGACTGTATAAAAATCCGCTGCAGGCTGCCAGCAAATCAAATCCCCATGCATTCACGGCTCCTATTTTTTCGCAGACGAGATTTGCAGTGGAAGGAAACAACATATCCGGTGTTACCGTTCCGACGATAATGCAGTCAATTTCTGATGGAAGGATTCCTCTCTTTTCACAGAGCTGAAGAATGGCGGGAACACAGAGGTCGGACGTGCCTTTGTCCGCACCTTTCAGTATTCTTCTTTCAGAAATACCGGTCCGGGTCCGGATCCATTCATCATTCGTATCTACCATTTTCTCGAGGTCGCCATTAGAGAGAATATCTTCTGGCACATAGCCGCCGACAGCAGTGATAGCGGCTGAGATCTTTTGGGTCATTCAACAAAGATCGTTGGTTTTTATAAAATATATACGCGGTTTAAAAATACTAATTTCGCCATCATGATAACTTTTCTCAGGGGCGATTTTGTTTATAAAACACCGGCACTCATCCACATAGACGTACAGGGCGTGGGATATGAAGTGCAGATCAGTCTCCATACTTTTTCCCAGATGCAGCATCTGGAGAAAGGCCTTTTGCACATTTATCACCAGGTAAAGGAGGATGATGAAGTCCTTTTTGGTTTTTTTGATACCGGTGAAAGAGAAATGTTTATCCAGTTACTCAGCGTTTCGGGTGTGGGTGCGTCTACTGCCCGGATGATGCTTTCTGCGATGAAACCCGAGGAGCTCGCCCGGGCGATTGTGCAGGGTCAAAGCAGGCAACTGGAAAGTATCAAAGGGATCGGAAAAAAATCGGCCGAAAGGATCATTCTTGAACTCCGCGATAAGGTTGGAAAAAAATATACCGGATCAAATATTTCCCCATTGATAAACAATACATTGGAGCAGGATGCGTTGAATGCTCTGGTGTCTTTAGGCATCGCCCGGCAAGTGGCCGAACAGGCTCTAAAAAAGCTGGCTCTGGATGCTCCGGTTCCGCAAAAAGTCGAAGACATCATTAAGCAAGTTTTAAAAATCCTTTAAGCCTATTGTCGGGAAGTCTACCTAACTAATTACTGAGGAAGTTTGACCAGGCATCTGCTTCAGATTATAATCTTCACGGTACGAATCACTGCCGTCTTCGTTGCTTTATGGGCGCCGCTAATCATCCGTGCTCAGAATGCACCTGACACTACCAAACGCCCACTCACCGATACACTTCATTACCCCATTCAGGATCGCCGCGGCGATCAGCTCAGCAGTTTCAATCCCGGTTCATTCAATCTGAAAAATCCTTCCAATCTCAAGGATTCGGTCCAGTATGATCCGAAGACAAATCTCTACTACCTGATGGAAAAAATCGGGAACAAGTGGTACCGCACACCCACGGCATATACTTACGAGGAATATCTGCAACTTTCCGCCAGGCAATCGGAGAATAATTATTTCCGCCAGCGGGCCGACATGCTGGGTGATCTGAATCACAGGCTCGAACAACCGAAACTCAACGCAGGCAATAATCTGTTCAACCGACTTTTCGGAAATGGAAAAATTGATATCCGTCCCCAGGGTAATGTGGATATCCTGGCCGGTTACCAGGGGCAGAATGTTCAGAACCCGACGCTTCCCGAAGCTGCGAGGAAAACCGGCGGACTGGATTTCAATATGGATGCCAACGTGAATGTGCTTGGAAATATCGGCTCTAAACTGAAACTCCCGATTTCATACAATACGCAGGCATCCTTCGACTGGATGAACCAGCTGAAGCTTGAATATACCGGCAGTTCAGATGATATCGTGAAAAAAATTGAAGTGGGTAATACATCATTCACCACCCGCAGTGCATTGATGGCTTCTCAACAATCGCTATTCGGGATCAAGGCCCAGTTGCAATTCGGAAAATTATTTGTAACCGGTATTATCGCCAGTCAGCGTTCCCAGAGTCAGTCCACCACTTTGCAGGGAGGTGCTTCGCTTACGACTTACCAGTTTAAAGCGGATGACTATGATGAGAACCGTCACTTTCTGTTCGCGCAATTTTTCAGGGACAACTACGACAAGGCCATGTCCAACCTGCCGGTCATCACTTCGCAGTCACAGATTTTACGGATGGAAGTATGGGTAACCAACCGAAACGGCACATCGACACAGTCCAGGCAGATGGTGGCGCTGATGGATCTGGCTGAACCGAACCCATATAACAAGAATATTCGTCCGCAGACCACACAACCATATCCGTTTAACGACGCCAACTCGGAATACAGAAGCATCATCAATAACCCGGGCAGCCGTATTTCGACCCAGGTGATCGGCGCACTGAATGCAGCCGGCCTTACACAGGTTCAGGATTATGAACAGGTTTATGCGAGAAAACTCAATCCGACAGATTACACATATAATGCCCAGGTAGGATTTATTTCCCTGAACCAAACCCTTCAGCCCAATGATGTATTGGGGGTCGCTCTTGAATACAGTTACAACGGAAAAATATACCAGATCGGAGAATTTTCACAGGACGTGCCACCCGACACAACCCTGGGAGCGAATCCCGGCGCACAGAAAGTACTCTATCTGAAAATGCTGAAAGCGACTTCCCAGAGAACTAACCTGCCGATCTGGAACCTGATGATGAAAAATATTTATACCCTGAAAACAGGAACGGGTAGTTATTTATCAAATATTCAGCAGGCGGGGTTTCAAATGAATATCCTGTACGAGCAGGCGGGCAACGGTACCAAAAGATATTTGCCCGCAGGTCCACAGGGTGGCGTGCCGCTGATTAGTATATTAAGACTGGACCGGCTCAATGCCCATCTCGATCCGCAACCGGATGGCGTATTCGATTATGTAGAAGGTTTTACGGTCGTATCCGCGCAGGCCCGGATTATTTTCCCGGTGCTCGAACCCTTTGGTGCCGACCTCGCAACCCTCGGGTTTAACAATGACCCGATCGACACACAATATGTTTTCCGACAGCTTTATGACACGATCAAGGAAGTGGCAAAAACTTTTGCGGCGGTTGACAGGTATTATCTACAGGGGGTAGCGAAAGGTACGGCCAGTTCAGACGTTTCACTGGGTGCCTTCAACGTACCGCCAGGTTCCGTAAAAGTGACGGCGGGCGGACAAATACTTCGCGAGAATATTGATTACACGGTGGACTATACTAATGGTTCTGTGAAAGTGATCAATCCATCCATCATACAATCGGGTGTGCCGGTAAACATACAATATGAAAACAATGCGAGTTATGGAACGCAGCAACAGGGATTCATGGGTCTTCGATTGGACTATATCGCAAAAAGCACGGCAACACAATCTTTATCCATCGGGGGAACCATCGAGCGTTTGAACGAGCGTCCTTATTTTACGAAAACAAATTATGGTGAGGACCCGATCCGCAACACGATGTATGGAGTGGATGTAAACTTTCGATCGCAGTGGCCGGGACTGACCAGACTTTTTAATAAACTACCCTGGTCCTCTTCCAAAGAAATGAGTACGATCACGGCGGTTGGTGAAGCCGCTTATCTGCAGCCGGGTCATCCGCCGCAAATCGGGAAGGGCAGCAGCGGCACCATTTATATTGATGATTTTGAAGGATCCACCAGCTCCGTGGATCTTCGTTTTCCCATTACTTCCTGGGCACTCGCTTCCACACCGGCGAACAACGGATTATTTCCGGAAGCCAATCTCAACGATTCACTACCCTATGGATATAACCGTGCAAAATTTGCATGGTACAATATTGAACCGACACTCCAGGATAAAACTGCCAGTAATAACCCGGTAAAAAATTATCAGGATTTCAGCGATCCGAGAATTGTTCCCGTTAATATCACTCAATTATTCCCGACCATCACACCGGAATTCGGTCAGGCACAGCTGATCACATTCGACGTTTCTTATTTTCCAACCCAGAAGGGTCCTTATAATTTCGACACCCGGCCGGGCAGTCTGACGCCAACGGGAGACCTGGCCAATCCCAAGAGCCGTTGGGGTGGTATCATGCGCGCGATCGACCAGACGGATTTTGAAACATCCAACGTACAGTATATTGAATTCTGGATGCAGAGTCCTTTTCTTGTAGGTAATCAGGGACCCACCGGTACAGGCGGACAATTATATATGGATCTGGGATCCATATCAGAAGATGTTTTAAAAGACGGAAGAAAATTATTTGAAAATGGTTTGAACACACCGAATATTCCCGCTGCGATCGACAATTCATCTGTCTGGGGCAGGGTGCCTTTCAATGCTGTTCAGACTACGAATGCATTTAGCACGGATCCAACGGACCGTCCTTTTCAGGATCAGGGATTTGACGGGATTGAATGATGCGGGCGAACAGCAAAAATTTTCAACTTATCTCAGCCAGCTGGCTGTTTTATTCGGAACCGGTTCGTCCCGTTTACCAGAAAGCAGCTGCAGATCCGTCAGCGGATAACTATCTCAACTACCGTGCATCACAATATGATTCCTCGCAAACACAAATCGTGGGTCGTTATAAAAATATCAATAACCCGCAGGGTAACTCACCCATTGCACCTCCCGGAGCTACCTATGTAGATGCGAGTACATTGTATCCTGACCAGGAAGACCTGGATCATGATAATACGATGAATGAACTGGAAGAATATTTTGAATATAAAGTAGACCTGACCCCGGCGGGGTTTGCCCAGCCGGGCAAGAATTTTATTACCGATTCACGAACCTTTGTTGGAACGAATAATGTTTCGCAGACCTGGTACCAGTTCCGGATACCCATCACATCATACACACAGAAAGTGGGGAATATTCCGGATTTTAAATCGATACGGTTTATCAGGATGTACATGACCGGGTGGACAGATTCCGTTGTATGCCGCTTCGCAGAATTCCAGCTTATACGCGACTCCTGGCGCAATTTCAATTATGAACTGGATACAACCGGTCAATATATTCCTATTTCGCCGAACAGCGTGACGTCGCTGGATGTTACGGCCGTGAATATCGAACAGAACAGTACGCGCGAACCCATCCCGTATGTGGTTCCACCCGGTATTGAAAGGCAACAGCAGCTGAGTACAAACAATGTGAATTTGCTATTGAACGAACAGGCGATGAGTTTGCAGATTTGTAATTTATTACCAGGGGAAACCCGTGGCGTTTACAAGAATACCAATTACGATTTACGCCGTTATGGACACCTGGATATGTTTGTCCATGCGGAATCCAGGGGAGGACCGGGTTCCGATTCGATAAAAAATGGTCAGCTCCAGGCCGTGGTCCGTATCGGTAGTGACTTCATCAATAACTTTTATGAAGTGAGGATTCCGCTGGAGATCACACCCTGGTTTACACCCTCGTCGGCGGTGACAACCATATGGCCGGATTCCAATAACCTGAATCTGGATATGCAGAAGTTTGTACAATTGAAGATGACAAGAAATGCGACCGGAAATACGACGGGATTTTATTCGTATTTGGACCCGACAACTCAACGCGTTTATTCCATGTTCGGGAATCCCAACCTGGGCCAGGTACAGGCCATCTTTCTGGGTGTGGAAAATGTGTCGCAGGGAACAAAATGTACCGAAGTGTGGTTTGATGAACTACGACTTTCCAATCTGAACGATCAGGGAGGGTATGCGGCCAATGGCCGCGTGGATATAAAAATCGCCGATCTGGGAACCCTTTATTTATCGGCTAAAACCCAGTCCGTCGGCTTTGGAAGCATTGATCAGAGCATCAATCAACGTGCGCTCAGCAGTACCACGCAGCTCGATGCGGCCACGCAACTGGAACTTGGAAAACTGTTGCCGAAATCACTGGGATTGTCCATTCCTTTTTATGCCAGTGTTTCAAAACTGAAAAGCACGCCGGAGTATGATCCTTACGATCTGGATATTAAACTCGCGGATAAACTGGCGGCGGCTTCTCCTTCGCAGCGGGACTCGATAGAACAGGTGGCGGTAGATGAGACGATGATCAGGAGTTTCAATTTTACCAATATCAGAAAAAATAATACGACGGCGAAAAAACTAAAAATATGGAGCATCGAAAATTTCGACTTCAGCTATTCCTTTACCAGTACAGAACATCATAATCCGATTGCGCAGGAGGATGAATTGAAGGTTTATAAAGGAGGGCTTGGATATAATTTCATCGGTACACCAAAATACTGGGAACCATTCAGGAAGATGATCAAATCCCGATCGCCCTGGTATTCTCTGATAAAAGATTTTAATCTGAACCCGGTGCCCGCGGTACTTACATTCCGGGGAGATGTCGTAAGGCAATTCGGTGCTTACCAGGCGCGCAATGTGGGAGGCGGTAAATACCAGATCCCGGAAACCTACAATAAATTTTTTACCATCGACCGCACTTATATCGTTCGATGGGATGTTATGCGATCGTTTAATATTGATTTTGCTGCCATTAATAAAAGCTGGGTGGATGAAGACAGCGGAAGACTGGACAAGTCACAGAGAAAACAGATGTGGGATAATTTCTGGAAAGGCGGAAGAACGATTCAATATTCGCAAACGGCCAATTTCACATATACGGTTCCCACCAATAAAGTTCCGTTTCTCGACTGGACGACCGTCAGGCTCGGATATGGATCATCTTACCAGTGGACGGGTGCATCCACATTGGCTGTGAGCCTGGGAAATTCGCTGAACAATAACCAGAAAAAAGACGCGACGGCCGACTTTAACCTGACACGACTATATGCGAAATGGCGATTACTGCGCGAGCTGGGTCAGCAGACAACGGCTCCGCCGCCAAATTTACCGGGAAGAAAGAATGACAGCCTGAATAAGAAAAATCCACCGCCGGATATTCCCGAACAGCAGCACCTGAAAGGTTTTGTGAAAGCGCTTGCAAAAATTATTACTTCAGTAAAAGATATTACCGTTAACTATTCTGAAATCTCAGCATCGTCGATTTACGGATATATGGACAGTACTCATTTTTTGGGCATGGACCTGAAATCGAATGAACCGGGATGGGGATATATTTTCGGTGAACAGCCCGATACTAGTTACGTGAACCGGCTCGCGAAGAAAGGATTACTGACGACGGATACCTTATTCAACTTCCAGAATGCCGCCAGCTATAACCAGATACTGACCATTTCGGCACAGATACAACCCACGCGGGATTTAAACATCACGCTGAATGTGAGTAAGAATTTTGGAAAAAATTACACGGAACTATATAAGGATACGACGGGCAGCGGTGGATTTGCGCGATTAAATCCGTACACGGCGGGCAGTTTCAGCATCAGTTTTATTTCTGTGAAAACACTTTTTGAAAGCAGTAGTTCGAACCAGATCTCATCCACGTTTCAAAAATTTGAAAACTATCGGAGTATTATCTCGCAGCGACTGGGAAAACAAAATGCTTATTCCGGCAACATTGTATCTCCGGATGGATATGCCAAGGGTTATGGTAAATATGCCCAGGATGTATTGATACCGGCATTCATAGCCGCGTATAGCGGGAAATCGCCGAATGAAATCGGACTGATACAGGAAGATAATCCCAATATCAAATTCAATCCTTTTTCCGGATACCTTCCGAAACCAAACTGGAGACTCACGTACAATGGCCTGGCCCGTGTTCCGGGGCTGGACAAAATATTTACCAACTTCAGTATATCGGATGGTTACACCAGCACGCTGAGCATGAATTCCTTTAATTCAAACCTGAACTTCCAGGATCCTTTTGGAATCCGGCAGCCGGGATTTATTGATACGCTCACGGGAAATTTTGTTCCTTATTTCATGGTGCCCAATATCACGATCAGTGAACAATTTGCACCGCTGATCGATCTGGATATGCAATTTGTAAATCAGCTGCAGGCGAAATTCAGTTTCAGTAAATCCAGGCAGCTGAGCCTTAGCCTGATCGATTACCAGATGAGTGAAGCCCGGTCGACAGAATATATATTTGGTCTTGGATTCCGCAAACGGGGAGTACCACTGCCATTCAAGATCAAAGTGATGGGAAAAAACGGACTGACGAACAGATTGGAAAACGATCTGACACTTCGATTGGATATGAGTTTCCGCGACGATGCGACCACGAATAGTTATCTCGATCAGAATGCTGCCGTGCCTGTAGGCGGACAACAGGTGATCAGTATTTCGCCTTCGATCGATTACGTCATCAACAACCGGATCAATTTGAAATTTTACTTCGACGAGCGGCGAACCATTCCAAAAATTTCGAGCTCACCGCCTGTAACGACTACGCGGGCAGGAATACAAATCAGGATTTCACTGGCAGAAATGGCCGGGCAGGCACCTAAGCCCAGATAATCGCTTCGCGATTATAGTGTGGTAGGTGTGAAAGGGTAGGAAATGTAGGAATTCAAAATTAAATTTGGAAAGGATAATTTGGAAATACAGGGTTAAAATACTCCATCGCATCAGCTATAATCACTTTGTAGCTTTCTTCATTGTTTAATAACTTTTCATTCTTATTACAGACTAAGATTATTGAAGATGAAGGAGAATATCGTGCTGAATAAGTCAATCGATTTTTCTGTTGGAGTCAGGAATTATTGCAATGCATTGTACAGTAAAAAAGAAACAGCTATTGCAAATCAGCTGGTCAGATCGGGTATGGCTATTGGCGCGAATATATCGGAAGCGCAACAGGCAGAAAGCCGGTCAGATTTTATTCACAAAATGAAAATAGCTGCCAAGGAAGCAAGTGAAACTTTATATTGGCTTTCCATTTGCCAAAAATCAGACATCGCAGGATTTCAGCAGGAATTAATGAATGAATTAAATCAATTAATGGCCATCATCTCGAAAATCATAATATCAGCAAAAAAGAATTCATGATGCGTATTTCAGAAATGCCGGATTCACATTTGCATCCCGCACGTGCGGGATCATTTCCAAATTTAATTTTGAATTCCTACTTTTTTTTACCCTTCCACATTCACCACACTAAATCTGCTTTACGCTTTAAAAAGGTAAAACGCATTAGCCTGTGCCAGACAGGTCATTTCCAGTTCATTGATACAAACATGAGCCGGAAGCGAGGCAGTAAAGTAAACCACATCGGCAATATCTTCTGCATGTAACGGTTCATACCCTTCATACACTTTTTTTGCTTCCTTCGCATCCTGCTTCAGGCGAACCAGCGAGAATTCTGTTTCAGCAGCACCGGGATGAATCACGGTTACTTTTATTTTGTGGGGAAGCAGGTCGATACGCATGGCTTCCGAGATGGCCTGCACGGCATGTTTGGTTGCGCAGTAAACGTTTCCTTTTTGATAAACCTGTTTACCGGCAGTGGATCCGATATTAATTACATGGCCTTTGTTGCTTGCAATCATGAAAGGCAAAACAGCCTTCGATACGTATAACAGTCCTTTCAGATTGGTATCGATCATCCGTTCCCAGTCATCGATGGATGCTTCATCGAAATTATCCCTGCCGAGGGCCAGTCCTGCATTATTCAGAAGCAGATCAATTTTTTTCCATTCATCGGGTAAGGATTTAAAAGCATTCTCCACTGCGGTTCTGTCCGACACATCCAGGCGCAATACATGAACCCGGTTTCCGAATTTTTTTTCGAGTGTTTCTTTTAAGAGCTTTAATTTTTCTTCTCTTCTGCCTGCAATGATCAGGTCGTAATGATTTTCAGAAAATTTAAATGCACAGGCTTCACCAAATCCGGAACTCGCGCCGGTGATACAAATGATTTTTTTCACGCTAAATTAATTTTTGTTGAGAATTTCTTATTGGATGAGCAAAAAGACTCCTTTTTAAAAGAATTAATTTTTGTTGAGAATTTCTTATTGGAAGAGTACAAAGGTTCCTTTTTAAATGAATTGTTTATTACTGAGAATTTTCTTTTCGGAAGAGTACAAAGGTCCTTATTAAATGAATTGTTTTTTGCTGAGAATTTTCTTTTCGAAAGAGTACACAGATTTTTTTATGCTGAATTATTTATTGTTGAACAATTTCTTTCGAACGAGTACAAAGATTCTTTTATGCTGAATTATTTATTGTTGAACAACTTAATACATTCTTCAAATTTTGAAATCTACAAATTGGTTTTAGGCTTTGGGCTTTAGGCTTGTTAACGGATAAGCACAACCGTTCCTTTTTTGGAAACCCGTTTACCGGTATAATCCGTTCCCTGAACCATCCAGACATAACCGCCAACAGGTTGGAGCTTACCGTTATAATATCCATCCCATCCGCTTCCGATATGGCTTGTATTGTACAGCAGCATACCATTCCGGTTATAAACCCTGAAAAATTCAATGTCGGAAATGCCCACGGGAATGGGCCGGAAAATATTATTTGAATTATTGCCAGGTGTAAAGGCATTGGGCACAAAGATATCGGGCGCCGTGGTGAATACCTTGATGTTAACCGTATCATAAGCAAAACATCCATCTTCTGTAAACGTCTTCATGACATAAGTCTGATTCTGACCCAACATGGCAACCGGATCCTGTATATCGTTGCGGTCCAGACCAAAATCAGGAAACCATAAAAAGGATGGCGCGCCGGATCCGTGCAGATGTAAGGGCTGGTTCACAACGATGGACGTGTCGTTTCCTGCAAAGGCAATAATTTGAGGATTTACATTGATAATAACTCTTGAAATGCCGGGTTTGGGGCAACCCAGCGTGTCATAGACCAACAGATCATATTCGGTTGTTTGCAGCGGATAGGCCAGTGGATTCAGAATCGACGGATTGCTCAGGTTGGCAGATGGCAGCCAGACAAACCTGGATCCTTTCGCTTTGCCATCCAGCATGGTTGTATCCATCCAGCAAATCCTTGCATCGGCACCGGCATCGGAAAACGGATAGGGAACCGTTTTTATATTTATACTGCCCGTTGTAAAACATTTGCCAATACTGGCTACAACAGAATACATCGTGTTGCCTGCAGGTGCAACATGCGGATTTTTTAATTTGGGATTATCTATAATACTAGCGACGGGCGACCAGTCAAAGTATAACGCGTCGCCGGAAGGATTTAAAGTAATCGTATCACCGAGACAGATCGTGGAATCGTTTCCGGGAAACAATGTGACATGGTCCACCACGCGCACACGCAGGGAATCTGAATTGGTACAACCCGGCTCGTTCAGTGTTGCCGTGTACCAGGTGGTGGTATTCGGATAAACAAAAGGATCTGGTGAATTGGGGTTGATCATATTGGCAGCTGGACTCCAGGTGATGTCTCCATTTCCCAGGGCGTGTAACTGAAGTGTATCAATATTGCAGATCAGTGTATCGCGGAAGGGGAAAAAAATGGTTGGTTTACCAGACACATCGACCTGTTTTGTTATGGAATCCAGACAACCTTTGCTATTGGCAACAACGAGTGTGACGGATTTCATTCCCGTATCGCTGTATTGATAGGAGGGATTCTGAATAACAGAGGTATCTGCGCTACTATTCTGATCGCCAAAATTCCAATACCAGGATGAGACGGTTCCATAACGCGTTTGCGTGGTGTCTTTGAATACTACCGGGTTTTTGAGGCAGGAGGTAAAGGCATTGAACGCCGGAAAAAAACCGGGAAACACACTCATCTGCGTGGAAGCACTGTCGGTGCATGGCTCATTTTTGTTTACATAAAACCGGACCGTGTAGACGCCGGTATCGGGAAAGGTAAAAACAGGTTTTGCGACATTACTGGTATCGTTTGTTGACCCGGGAACGCCAAAATCCCAAAAGTAATTGTGAACCAGCGGCGTGGATGCGGCCTCGTTATGAAAACCAAAATTAAATCCGTCGCAGGTAATATAACTCGGGTTCAGATCCGCAGAAGGGAAATCGCACCGGTCGTCTACCGAAATAATAAAATCTTTCCGGTGCGTGGAAACCAGAATTCCGGCCCGGTACTCCTTCACCAGCACGCATACTACATAGTCACCACCCGGTGGTGCAACACCTGAAATAATTCCGGTTTTCCGGTCAATGGTAACAGCGTCTCCCAGCGGGTTCAATCCGGAATAAGGGGCCGAGTATCTCAGGGGCTGCCAGGAAGAGGGTGGGCCCGGATTGGTAACTACTGCATTATTTTCGCCGCCTCCGGTATATCCGGATGAAAATTCATATGTCAGTGAGTCGCCTTCCGCATCGGTGGCGCTGTAATCGAGTCTGAATCTTTTACCCTGGCAGATCAGCACTGTATCTTTGATACCGAAATCAGGATTTGAATTGATGCCATTGTATCCGATGGAATTGGTTCCCTGAATTTCGCAGAAATAGGAAGCGCCGACATTTATATTGGGATTGATATTGCGGATATTGTCTATCCGGCAGCAGCGCTGGAAAATAACCGTATATCCCTGCGGATTTTTTTGAAGTTCGACGATTGTGGTGAACTCGCGGATCCAATAACATACCGGTGAGGGATGCACGATGCAGGGGCTGGGTTTCGTCAGATTGATCAGTTCACTCTCGGTCAGGTTCGCCGGTACATCCTGTACCAGGTAATTATCTGAATTACGGTAAATGCCCATTACAACCGTGGTTTCCAGCTGTCCCGTGGTGGACTGGCAACTTATAAAAAGACGGAGTCTCAGCTGGTACTGGTCGTATCCCGGCTTAGTGGGAGAAGGTCCGAGGTAAGTATAATGTATTTCACCGCCCTTAATATGTTTGCAATAACCCCTGAAGGCCAGCGTCATAAGTAAAAGAGACAGGATTATTATTTTGAAAGATCGGCTCACGTAGGGTAACTGCTTTAGATTAAACGGGAATTGCTGAAAGGAATCGATCGACAAATGAATTACACAGGCTTGTATTTTCTATCATGCCCATGTGGGCCGTGCGGGTCAGGATATGAATGTACGAAATCCGGGGTAAATGGCATAGCTCCAATGAATCTTTGATTGGGATGGCTTTATCTTCTTCTCCTATAATAAATAGTACGGGTTTGGTGATCGATTCCAGAACACCGGTGGTTGCCGGCCGGTTTTTCATTGCTTCCAGGTACTGTACGAGAGATTCCCGTTTGAAGTTGGCGTAGCGATCAACCAGTTTGCGTATTTCCTCCGGATGTTCTGCTTTAAATGACTCAGAAAAAAGACCGGGGATAGACTGCTCCACAAAGAGAGAAGGATCATGATTTTGGATAAAGCGGATATTCTTATTCCTGGATTCCTTCTTTTCTTCGGAATCCGGATATGAACCGGAATGAAATAATCCCAAAGCGCGGATTTTTTCAGGATATTTTTCTGCAAAAGCCAGCGACATATAACCGCCCATGCTGTGACCGATCAGTACCAGTTCCTGTAAATTTTCATTTTCCAGTATAGCGCCGATGAATTCCGCAAAATCCCTGATCTGATTCAGGGAACCGTTATATGCAGAGTCACCGCTTCCGGGAATATCCGGAATAATCCACTGGTATTTATTTTCAATTCCGGATAAGAGCGGATTCCAAATCCTTCGGTCTTCTGTAAATCCGTGCACCAGCATGACTGCCGTTCCTTCTCCCCTGATTTCATAAACCAGTTCACAACCTTTGAACAAGATTTTTTTCAGCATAATTCCGATTTAGGAATATACAATAACTCCGGAATATAATGATGCCCAGTATGGGAAGAACAGCGGCATTCATTCTTTGCGGCCACCAGGGAAATCCGATCAGTAATAAAGAAGCCAGGATCGCGGTGATCAGAAAATAATATTTTATCCAGGCGGCTTTTTTTCGAATGAAAAATACAGCGATCAGATGGGTAGGAAGCGCCCAGAAAATATTGATGTTGTTCCTGCATACATCATCCACACGTCCCAGCCATAAAGCGGCCAGCAACAGTCCGAATAAACCCATCAGGCTGAAAAAACTGATGTCGAAAATCAACAGTGGTTTTTTATTTCTTAAAAAATAAAATACAACACCCAGCATCAGCAGGATTGTAAAGACAACCATGGGTGTAAACGGGTTAACGGGAATTTTTGTTTCCGGGAAAGACAACAGTCTTTGTCTTTCAATCACCAGTTTTTTATTTCCTTCCATGGCATGGTCCATTCCCCTGTATAAATAGTCAGGCAGAAAATGAATCGCCTGTATATTCGAGGGTTTTTCGTCGAGGTTCATACCCAGACACATGTCAATGCCGAATTTCGACCAGTACTGATGCTGCGGGTTCAGATACTCATGTATCATATCCCGATAACTGGGGCCCGGCTGCGGCAGAATATTTTCATACCAGAATGAATCCTTCGTATTGGATTCAATGATCCGGGCCGCCCGCGTGGTGCAATTGTCAGTATGAAAATGATATTGATAAAAACGGTTTTCGTCCAGTGTATTTTTTCTCAGGGCTTCGTAGAGTTGATTTTTTTCTGTGCAGTTCAGATTCAAGACCTGACCCATCACCGGCCGGTGTTCATATTCGTATTCCATCATGAAGCTGTCGTATGTTTCTGCAGACAGGGAATAATTCATAATGCCCTTGGTAAAATGAACATAGAACAAGGGATCGGTATCATCGAATGTGCCGTAATTGTAAACGATGTCCATCCCTCTGCGGGCATCCCGTACGCGGATGGCCGTGTGCCCGAATATGGAATACAGATCGCTGCCCGGTGCGCAGGTGAGCAGGCTGATTTCCATCGTACAGGAATCATTATTCGCCTGTGCGAAACCCGTGATATAGCCTAAGAAAAGTAAAACAGCGATAGCGATACGCTTCATCCCGGTTTTTTTTGGAAAAAGATGCAGATATCTAGCGACTGTAATTGGGTGATTCGCGGGTGATCTCAATATCATGCGCGTGACTTTCCTGCATACCGGCGTTTGTAATTTTTATGAACTGGGCATTTTGCAATGCTGAAATATTTTTAGCACCGCAGTATCCCATGCCGGCTCTTAAACCACCTGTATATTGCTGCACGACTTCATTCAGATTTCCTTTAAAGGCCACCCGGCCCTCAATGCCTTCCGGAACAAGTTTCTTGATATCATCTTCCACATCCTGGAAATAACGGTCGCTGCTGCCCTGTGTCATGGCTCCCAGCGATCCCATACCGCGGTATTGCTTGAATTTTCTTCCTTCATAAATAATGGTTTCACCCGGACTTTCTTCTGTTCCTGCAAAAACGCTTCCCATCATCACCACATTGGCCCCGGCAGCGAGGGCTTTCACCATATCACCGGTATAACGGATACCACCATCCGCAATCAGCGGAATACCCAGCGGTTTCAAAACAGAAGCTGCTTCCATGATGGCTGTGATCTGTGGAACACCTGCACCCGCTACGATCCGGGTGGTACAAATAGATCCGGGACCAATGCCGACTTTCACCGCATCAGCACCTGCCTCCGCCAGTGCCTTTGCGCCCGCGGCCGTACCCACATTACCGGCGATCACCTGTAATTTTGGAAAATTCTTTTTTACTTTTTTTAATGCATCGATTACACCGTTGTTATGTCCGTGAGCACTGTCGAGACAGACCACATCGACCCCGATTTGTAATAGCGCGGCTGCGCGGTCCATGAGATCTCTTGTAATGCCCAGTGCAGCACCCACCCGGAGTCTGCCGAATTCATCTTTCGCAGCATTGGGAAAACTTGAAAGCTGCAGAATATCGCGATACGTAATCAGGCCGATGAGTTTTCCGGCTTTATTTACCACCGGTAGTTTTTCCACTTTATATTTTCGAAGAATACTTTCAGCTATTTTCAGATCTGTTCCTTCCGGTGCAATGACGAGATTTTCTTTTGTCATCACTTCCCGGATTTTCCTCTTTCTGTCATCTTCGAAACGCAGGTCGCGGTTGGTAAGAATGCCGACCAGTTTCTGATTGTCGTCGATAATGGGAATACCGCCGATCTTATTTTCTTTCATCAGGGTCAGTGCATCGCCGATCGTTGCATTGGCATGCAGGGTAATCGGATCGATGATCAGGCCGCTTTCGCTGCGTTTTACTTTCCGTACCTGTTCCGCCTGTTTTTCGATGGTCATATTTTTGTGCAGAATACCCATACCGCCTTCTCTGGCCAGGGCAATGGCCAGGGTAGCTTCGGTTACCGTATCCATTGCTGCCGAGAGCATCGGAATATTCAGACTGATTTTCTTTGTCAACTGTGTCCGGATATCCGTTTCCCGCGGAAGAACATCCGAATAAGCAGGTAATAATAAGACATCATCGAATGTGAGGCCGTCGCCGAAAAATTTGGGGGGGAGGGGGCTTTTGGAGGAATTTATTCTTGCCATGTGCAAAGATAGTGCAAGGGATAAATTGGTACCAAATCCAATTTAGTTGGCAGTTGGCAGATGACAGTTGACAGTTATATATTGACCGTTTATCATGTATCGTTGATCGATGACGATGACCGAAAAGCGTTGAGCGTTAGGCGTTAAGCGTTAGGCGTTAGGCGTTATGCCTTCAGCTTATATATCCTTCCGGGCATGATGGAAATAAGATCTTTCATTTCGAGTTCCAGTAAGGCGCCCGCATTAAGACTATTGGGAAAACCAGTAGTCGCATTGATCACATCAATATGCATCTGTTCCCGTTCCTTCAGAAGATCGATAATACGCTGCTCCGGTTCTGTCAGCAATACAAATAATTCTCCCTGCTTTTTTTCAGGAATTGTTTTTTCCTGCCAGCCCATTATTTTAACAAGGTCTTGTATATTTTCCAGCAGGATAGCCTGATTATTTCTGATAAGCCAGTTGCATCCGGCGCTTTTGAAATCGGAGATCCGACCGGGAATGGCGAAGACCTCCCGATGATATCCATTGGCCAGATCGGCAGTAATCATGCTGCCTCCCTTCACGGCAGTCTCTGTTACAATCGTACAATCGCTGATGCCCGCCACAATGCGGTTGCGGATAGGGAAATGATGTTTCTCTGCCTTTACATGGCTGACATATTCCGTAATGAGACCGCCTTGTTTCAACATCTGCTTTGAAAGTTGTCCGTGTTCAGGCGGATAAAGGGAAGCCAGTCCGTGGGCGAGTACCGCAACCGTTGCAAGATCCTGTTTTAAAGCTGTTTTATGTGCGATGGCGTCGATTCCGAAAGCGAGCCCGCTGAAGATTAATACATCATAGGCTGCCAGTTCCCGGATTATTTTTTCGGTAATTTGTTTACCATATTCAGAATTGCGGCGGGTACCTACAATGGAAATCGTTCTTGTTTTGTTCAGATCAGCATTGCCTTTATAAAATAACATTATGGGTGCATCGGGGGCATTTAGTAACCGTTGTGGATAGTCTGCATCCAGTATGCTCAATGCACGAACCCCGTATCGCTGGATAAAGCCAATTTCTTTCTCAGCAACGGAGAAATCCCTGAACGACTTGATCGAATGTGCCCTGATCCTGCCGACACCTTCTATTTTTTCAAGGTCATAAACGGAGGATTTAAATATTTGTTCCGCAGAACCGAAATGCTGCAATAATATTCTTGCGTGTATTGATCCCACCTGGGGGACCTGCGTGAGACTGATCAGGTAAGGCAGATCGGTGTACAAATTTTTTTTCCAAAACTATATGTGTAAGGGAAAATGTATTGGATGAAATAACGTGAATGTGTACCGTTTTTTAGCGAATTCATTTGCAAATTGTCATTTGCAAATTCAATTTTGAACTACTACATTTTCCACCATTCCATCCCGCACGTGCGGGACCACACAAATCTTTTATTTAGTGTGCAACACTTTATCCTGCTTTTACAACTTTCAGTTCAGTCCGCCTGTTCTTTGCTCTTCCGGCTTCGGTCGTATTCGGACTGACGGGTTCTGATTCACCATATCCTTTAAAGGACAGTCTTCTCGGATCAATGCTTTTTGACTTCAGATAATTCACTACTGCCTTTGCGCGGTTTTGCGAGAGCAGGAGATTGTCAGCAGGTTTACCCACATTATCCGTGTAGCCGTTAATCTGTATGAAGACGAGCGGATTTTCTTTCAGCAATTTAATCACATCATCCAGCTCTACCTGTGAAGCGGGTTTGAGTTCGTATTGATTATTATCGAAGAAAATATTTTTCAGAATGATACTGGCGTTGGCTTCGATGGGCTGCAGCGGAATATCCAACTGGTAAACAGAATCGGCGGACGGATTGGAAAGATTAAAATTCTCCGAGAAAAACAAATAGCCTTTTCGGTTTACATTAAATGCATAGTTATTTCCGATCGGCAGGGTAGTGAGGTAATTGCCCGTTTCATCTGTCTGGAGTTTGCTGATGATTCTCTTATTACTCAGATCGCCCAATTCTACTGAAGAAGGAAGACCTTTGCCGGTTTTTTTATCATACACTTTTCCTTTCACCCAGATCGTTTTTGCGGGCCTTACATCCTGGCGCAATTCAAATGAATAAAGGTCAAGCTGGCCGCGGGTGTCGGCGCGGTCGCTGGCATAATAAGCTGTTTTTCCATCTGCAGATACGATCAGGCTGCCTTCGTTTTCGATTGTATTGATTGGATATCCGAGGTTTTCAGGTATGCCCCATTCGCCGGTCGCCGTTTTACGAACCACAAAAAGATCCGTGCCTCCATAACCCGGTAATGTGTTCGAAGTAAAATATAACGTGCTGTTATCTGCATGAATAAATGGCGCACTTTCGTCACCTGCCGTATTGATGTTCGGTCCTAAATTCTCGGGCGCCGACCATCGGCCGGTTTCCGTACGATGACATACGTATAAATCATTTCCTCCAAATCCGCCCGGGCGATTGCTCGAAAAATACAGATCCCTTTTATCCGGTGACAGGGAGGGACCGGATTCCCAGAATTCAGTATTGAAATTGGGCCCCAGGTTTTCCGGACTGCTCCATCCTTCTGCAGAGAGATAGGAAATAAATAAATCGCAACTGCCGAAACCGTTTGGAAAATTACAACCGGTGAATATCAGCCATTGTCCGTCCTGCGAAATATTCAGCGCTCCTTCATTATTATTGCTGTTAATATTTCCTTCCAACGGTCTGGCCTTTGTCCATCCGTTTTCCGTACGGTCAGATTCATAAAAATCTTCGTTGTTACCATGAACACGGCGGGTAAATACAAAATGTTTTCCATCCAGGCTGATGGTGGGAAAATATTCCGACACGGAGCTGTTAATACTGTCTCCCATATTGTGCGGTTCAAATTTGTAGTCACGGTTAATTTTTTTAGCCGCATAGTCGATCGCGAATTGGTAGGAACGTATCCTGTAGTCGGCGGCTCTCAGTGAAGATTCGCGCAGGGTGGGAATTGATTTAAAATCATTGACTGCTACGAGGGCTTCTTCAAAATTGCCCAGTCCGGCCAACGTGATTGAATAGGAGAGACTGTAATCCTTAAAATAAATACTATCGATGGACCGCGCTATTTTATAATTATCTATTGCTGCCTGATAATTTTTTAATTCGGTGTACATGCCCGCCATCGATAAATAAGCGTCGGCATAATGGCTGTCGATAGCCACGGCTTCTTTAAGTAATTCCAAACCTTCTTTCAGATCACCATTCCTGCCCTCAATCATTGACCGATCAAATAACTGAACTGCTTTCTTATCTATTTTGGCAGGATCGTATTGAGCAAATGCCTGTATGAACAGGAAGGAAAATAATACGGTGCAGAAGGACTTTATGATGCTCATTGGTGTGGTAAGTGTGGAATGGTAGATAATGTAGGAATTCAAAATTGAATTTGCAAATGATCCCGCACGTGCGGGATGAAAATATGAAATTTAAACTGCCAACCGCCAACTGTCAACCCACCTTCGCTAAAGCTTCGGTGGGCAAAGCCGTCAACCCCTCACGGCACCTGAATATATTTATGCAGCTGCAGTGAAAATTCCCATTTGGGATTTTTCATAATATAATCAGATATCATCGGTGTCACGGTCTCTCTTTTACTCCATTCGGGTTGTAAGAAAAGTTTGCAGCCGGGTTTTACTTTTTCTGCAAAAGATTCCGCCCATTTAAAATCGGAAGGATGATAGATCACTACTTTCAATTCATCCGCATATTCCACGGGCCCGGTCAGGGGTTGTTTAAATTTCTTTGGTGAAAGGCATATCCAGTCCCATTCTCCACTCAGCGGATAGGCACCGGAAGTTTCGATATGTGTATGAAAACCGGCTGCATGGAGTTCGCGGGTAAGTGGAAGGCAGTCATGCATCAACGGTTCGCCGCCTGTAATGACGGCAATCCGGCCGGGAAATTTTTTTGCTTCCGCTGCTATTTCCGAAACCTTACGCAAAGGATGGGCGGATGCATCCCAACTCTCTTTTACATCACACCAGGTGCAGCCCACATCACAACCACCGAGCCGGATAAAATAAGCTGCTTTACCCTGGTGATAACCTTCGCCCTGGATAGTATAAAAGGCTTCCATCACAGGTAATGACTGGACTGATAAAAATGTAGTTTCGCTGATCATGTTTAATGCTTGCGCTTCAATGCTGTAAACGTGTTTTTCATAAGAGCCGCAATGGTCATAGGTCCAACTCCACCCGGAACCGGTGTGATAAAACTGCATTTGGGCGATACTTCCGCAAAAGCAACATCACCCTTCAATGCAAACCCGCTTTTTTTAGAAGCGTCCGGAATCCTGGTAATGCCCACGTCGATCACTACAGCTCCTTCCTTAACCATATCGGCCTTCACAAATTCCGGTTTGCCGAGAGCGGCTACGATGATATCACTGGCCCGGCAAATTTCCTCGAGATTGTGCGTTTTGGAATGACAGAGGGTTACCGTACAATTTCCGGGATTGCTGTTTGCGCTTAGCAGAATGCTCATCGGGCGACCCACTATATTACTCCGGCCGATCACCGCTGCTGATTTACCCGCCGTAACGATTTTATAATGTTCCAGCAAAAGCATGATACCATGCGGTGTGGCGGAAACAAAACTCGGTGTCCCCAGCACCAGTTTTCCCACATTTACCGGATGAAATCCATCCACGTCCTTATCCGGATCGATGGCGAGAATTATTTTTTCATCTGCAATATGTTTGGGTAAGGGCAGCTGGACCAGGATCCCGTCCACATCCATATCCCCGTTTAAGTCCTCAATCACTGAAAGCAATTTGGTTTCGCTGATGGTATCATCCAAACGGATCATGGTGGATTTAAATCCAATCTCGGCACAGGCTTTTACTTTGGCTGCTACATACGTTTCACTGGCTCCATTGTTGCCAACGAGTACGGCTGCCAGATGAGGGATTTTTTTTCCTTCAGCCAGCAGGGCGGCGACTTCCATTTTAAGATTTTCCTTGATTGTACGGGCAGTGAGTTGTCCATCTAAAATTTGCATCGTGCAAAGGTAACCAACCCGTTTTAATACTCCGCATTAAGGGTGTTTTTACGGTTCTTCTTTTTCTCTCTCCGGTTTAATTTACAGCTGGCGGAAATGATATGATGCGGTTGATCCGGTTGATATGTGTTTTATTTATTTGTCTGAATGTGCATGGGCAGCTTTCACATGTTCAATCGGAGAATTCATATATAACTGCCGGCGCATACAGTCACCATTTCAGGAATGCTTTTTCTTTTGTTTTCAATCCGGCTTCCCTGGGAGAGATGCAAAATTTTCAATCGGGTATACTGACCGAAAGAAAATGGATGCTGAAGGAATTAACAAATACTGAAATGACTTCCTGCTTTCCTATGGGCAACGGAGGTTTGGGCATTGCCCTGCAACATAGCGGGGATGCGGATTACAACGAACAGGGACTGACATTAGCTTACGGAATAAAAGCGGGACGACTGCAAACAGGGGCGGGTTTTGCATACCTGTTTGATCAGGCCGCGGGCTATCCGGGCGATTCGTTTTGGTTCGGCGCGCGTGGGTATTTGTTTTCATGTTTCAGATAAACTGACAGCGGGTTGGGGGTTAGGGTTGCCCGTTTTTGGTATCGCAGGTAAAACAAATCCTGAAAGAGGACCACAGTTTTTCAATATGGGATTCGGATATGAATACAGAACTGATTTATTTATGTCCGTCCAGGTTGAAAAAGACGCCGGCCTGCCCGCCAGCATCATCGCCTATACTGAATACGACTATGGGGAGCAGTTCTCTTTTGCATTCGGCATCAATGGCCTGGCAGGCGCGGTGTATTTTAAATCCGGATGGAAGAAAAACCGTCTCTCTATTCAGATCTATACATCATTTGAACCTGTATTGGGATTCAGTCCGGGTATGGCCATACTCTGGGAAAGCAAAAACAAAAAGGGATGAAAAAGAGAAAATCCCTGCTATTGTTTTTACCGTGTATGATTGGTTTTTCTGTCAGGGGACCGGCACAGGATGTTCCTGAGTTCAGGAAAGAACAATTGGAAATCATGGCTGAGAAAAATGATGCTGAGCCGACGGATGATTCCTATGAAATGGATCTTACCGAATTCGCCCGGCATCCCGTGAATCTGAATACCGTTTCAGCAGATGATCTTATGCAATTACATATGCTGAATGTTTTGCAGATTAGAAATTTTATATCCTATAGAAAACTGCTGGGTCCGCTATTGAGTGTGCATGAGCTGCAGGCCGTGCCAGGCTGGGATCTCGAGACGATTCGTATGTTGATTCCTTTTATCAGGATCGGCCGGGATGAATCCGTTTATTCCGCATTAAAGGAACGGTGGGCGGGCGGTGATGCATCCTTATTGTTGAGGGCGGGTCAGGTGCTGGAAAAATCGAAAGGATTTGAAAAACCTTCCGGTCCGGATGCATCATATTATGAAGGTTCGGCTCAGAATTATTTTATCCGTTATAATTATAATTATAAACAATTGTTGTCATATGGGTTTACAGGAGAGAAAGATGCAGGAGAACCTTTTTTCAGAGATGCCCAGCGATACGGATTTGATTTTTATTCTTTTCATTTTTTTCTTCAGCAGGCCGGGGTAATCAAATCAGTCGCCATCGGTGATTTTACGGTAAACATGGGACAGGGTTTGATCCAGTGGCAAACATTTTCAACTACCAAGAGTAGCCAGGCAATGGCAATTAAAAGAGAAGCGGAATGCATCAGGCCGTATCATGCAGCCGGAGAATTTAATTTTCACCGGGGTGCGGCGATCTGTTTACAAAAAAATAAATGGCAAACCAATATGTTTATCTCTTCCCAGCGGATCAGTACCCATATGGAAACGGACACGGCGGGAAGAGAGGATCTGTTCACTTCATTTCAACAGAGTGGTTATCACAGAACCCCGGCTGAAATAGCCGGCAGAAATAATAACCGGCAGATTTCCGCCGGGATCAATATTCGTTACACCAGTGAGCAATTCAGTATGGGTTTGAATTGTGTACATTTTCAATTCAGCCGGCCTCTTCAGAAAAAAGATGAGCCATACAATATATATAGTCTGAAAGGGACGAGACTAACTGATTTCAGTGTCGATTATAGTTATACTTACAGAAATCTGCATTTGTTTGGAGAGTGGGCCATGGATCAGTGGTCTCATTTTGCCCTTGTCCAGGGCGCATTAATCAGTCTCGGAGACCATGTCAGCATGAGTTTTCTTTACCGCAATATATCTGCTGCCTATCAATGCCTGTACAGTGATGCCTTTACAGAAAATACGGTGCCCAATAATGAAAAAGGATTCTATTCGGGCATCTCCATCAGGCCGTCTGCGGGTTTGCAGCTTGAAATGTATTATGATATGTTTATTTTTCCCTGGCTGAAATATCAGGTGGACGCACCTTCTGCGGGCAGGGATCTGCTTATTCAGGCTACTTATCAGCCAAACAAATTGTGGACACTGAATGTTTTGTATAAAAATGAAGTAAAAGCCGGGAATATTACGGTGTCGAATTCGGCTACACATGGTTTGTCGTCACCTGTAAAACAACGATGCCGGATAGAAACCGATCTCAACATTCAGCCGTGCTTTGAGTTTTTACAGCCGAATGGAATTTTTACAGATGACTTCAGAGGGATTTCCGGCCCGGCATGGATGGCTGGGGACGACAGGATTCAGTTACCGCAAATCCGTTTTTTCAGGGTCCATGGGGGTTGCGGTATTTGAGACGGACGATTATGATACAAGGATTTATGCCTATGAGCCTGGCCTGCTCTATCAGTTTTCGCTGCCATCCTATTATGGCAGGGGTATACATTATTATATAACTATTCACCAGGATTTTAGCCGTCTGATGGGCAGGGGACCGCGACGTTTCAGGATATCGGGTTGGTTAAAATGGGGACAGATTTTTTATCCCGGTTCAACAACCATTGGGACGGGGCTGGACGAGATTCCCGGTAACCGGAAATCTGAAATAAAAGCGGAGGTTTTGATTCAGTGGCGATAGTAAATACTATTGACAGGAAATACAATCGACAGGAAATACTATTTATGAAAGGGGTATCTTATTTTTGCGGAAACCATTACCGATGCCGGATCAGCCCAATAACCAGTTAAACATTGAAATCAGCGAGGAAGTAGCAGAAGGCGAATACGCCAACCTGGCCATTATAACTCATTCACATGCAGAATTCGTGATTGATTTCGTAAACGTTATGCCCGGCACACCGAAAAGCAAGGTCAAATCCCGTATTATATTTACTCCCCAGCATGCAAAACGCTTTATGAAAGCGCTGACTGAGAACATCCTGCGCTTTGAAGGAACCAACGGAAAGATCCAGGATCTGGAGGAAGTGACACTTCCGATGAACTTCGGTGGCCCCACCGCGCAGGCCTGAATCCTGAAAATCTTGTTTAGCATCAATATGTTTATTTTTAATAATGCATTTTATGCCCTGTAAATGCATTGATTTGCCATAATCGCTTGATTATATGCATAGATATTTTTTTTTGTAATACATTACGCATTCATTTGAAAATCGAAGTTTGAACGCCTATTAATTAATTAATATTTAATAAATCGGCATTTAATTGTTAATTATTCAACATGGCTTATGAACTATTCGAAACCATTAATATGACTAATTTCAGGTCTAAACAGGGGGATTTTTGAAATATGGCTTTTTTGTAATTCATAAGTCATTAATAAATACCAATTTACAATATAAATAAAAACAAACAGCTTTTGCAGCGTTGCAGCGATTATGATTTTGATATTGTCTAATTGTGAAGAAGGGGGATATTTAACATTTTTTTTTGTTGGATATAAAACTTCCCTATTTTGCACGATCTAAATTCAAAATTCACAGTCACATGAGAAAATTTCTAACACTGTTAGCGGTGCTAGTGCTTTTGGGCCCATTAGCATTTTCGCAAACTAAAGTAATTACCGGAAAGGTGACAGATCAAGCGGGACAAGCGGTCCCATTTGCGACGATCCGGGTAAAAGGAACCAAAGTCGGAACGAGCGCAGACGTCGATGGGTATTATTCAATCAAAGCAAATCCTTCTCAAACACTCATTATTTCAGGAACCGGCATTACAGCCAAAGAAGTTCCGGTAGGTAGTGAAACCACACTGAACATCGCAGTTCAACATCAAACAACCAGTTTATCAGAAGTAGTTGTTACTTCCCTGGGTATTCAGAGGCAGAGCAAAGAGCTGGGATATGCAACTGCAAAAATCAACACCAGCGAACTGACGCAGGCCAAGGTTGTGAATGTGGCTACCGGTCTGGCTGGTAAAGTCTCCGGTTTACAGATCAACCTGGTTAACAACGGGGTAAAACCTGATGTTCGCGTTACATTACGCGGTAACCGTTCTATCCTGGGAAATAATGAGGCGCTGTTGGTATTTGACGGTATCCAGTTACCGATCACCTATCTCTCTCTTTTTAACCCCGATGATGTGGCCAATGTAACCGTGTTAAAAGGTGCTTCGGCATCCGCCCTCTACGGTTCTGCGGCTTCCAACGGAGTGTTGATCGTAACAACCCGCAAAGGAAAACCAAAACCACAGATTACGGTAAGCAGCACAGTGAATTTTGAATCCATTGCTTATTTACCGAAATTCCAGAACACTTTTGGACCCTATGGTGGAGAAGGCAATCAGAATCCCCTTTCAGCCAACCCCTTTGCAGGTGTTGTAGGAATCGGCGACAATCCTTTACAGTATATGTTCCATATGAAAACCAGAACTACGGTCCAAGATATAATGGACAGAAAGTTCCCATAGGTGCACCGATCCGTGTGTACAATGCGGACAATACGGCATATACCATCCAACAGGATTCTATTCCGTACAGTTCGGTAAGCAATGCAAAATCTTCATTTTTTAATACAGGCATCCAGACCCAGAACGGTATAACCTATGCGGTCGGAGATGACAAGAGTAATTTTTATATGTCTTTCCAGGATGTTTTATCCCATGGTATCATACCAAACGATCAAAGCCGGAGAGACAACTTTCATTTTAACGGTTCACATTCTACAGGCATTTTCACGGCCAGTTACAGCCTGAATTATACGATTACGAATACAAGCACTACGGCTCTTGACCAAACGCCATTCCGTTGGGGAACATTACCTGGCACGATTGCGGTCGGAAGTTTTGGTGCAAATACCGGGGGATCTTATTTCCAGAACAGGCCACTTGTACTGGAATATCATCAACCAGCCCGCCAATATCAACTTCCAGAATTACAAGAACTGGCAGACTGATCCATTTGCTAATCCAAATGGTTATTTCAATGCTTATTATGGTAACCCATGGTGGCAGATTGACCAGTCAAGGACAAACGAAAAACAAACAGACCTTTTGGGTACTTTAAACCTGAACCTGAAAGCGACCAGCTGGCTGGACTTTGATTACAGGGTGAGCATCGCAAGAGATGATTACAATAACCAGTATACCCAGGCCGGATTTACATTCGCTCCATGGGCCATTGCGGATACACTCGGTTCAGGAAATATTCCTTCCAGTGTAAAAGCATTTGCTCCTACTTCCGGTTTTGCAAGCAGTTATAATCAAACGATTAATAGCGAATTACTGGTGGAAGGCACCAAGACCTTCGGAGATTTCAACACTAAGCTGATCGTCGGAGGACAGGTAATTGCCAATGATGCACGTCTGATGAGTATGTCTGCAAACGCGTTGGTAATACCTGATTTTTATAATATCAGTAACCGCCTGGGTAACCCAACGGTGGGACAGAGTTTAATTCAACAACGCGTGATCGGAGCCTTTGGAGATCTGACCATTGGGTATAAGAATTTCCTGTATTTGCACGGATCATTGCGTAACGACTGGAATTCATTACTTTCCAGTGATAACCGCTCTTATTTATACCCGGCAATTGACGCGGCGTTCGTATTCACCGACGGAATTGCTTCATTGCAAAACAGCAAGTTCCTGAGTTTTGGTAAGATACGTGCAGCCATCAGTAGAACGGCACAGGTAAGTATCAATCCCTATTCATTACAAAACACCTTTGATCCGGGTCCCGGACAACCATTTGATGCGGCGGGTTATACAGTAGACCCACAATTCGCCAACCCGAATATCAAACCTGAAATCAGTGAGGATATCGAAATCGGGTTAGACCTCGGATTCCTGAACAACCGGATCAATTTTTCTGCGGCTGTTTACAATACAAATACAAATAACCAAACCATTCCCATTACAATTTCTGCGACTACAGGATACGTCCAGGCCTTTGTTAACTCTGGTGAAATGCAGAACCAGGGTATTGAACTGGACCTGAGATTTACACCCCTGTTAAAAACAGAAAGCGGTTTCCGCTGGGATGTCGGGGCGAATTTTGCCTACAATAAGAATACAGTTAAATCTCTTGGATATGGTTTGAACCAGGTTACGATTGTGAATCCTTTTGCTACAGAAAATCAGATTCCAAATACAACCGTGGCAGCCGTTGGAAAAGCTTACGGACAATTACAAACCACCGACTGGAACAGAGACCCGGCCACCCATCAGATTATTGTGGATGGTGTAACCGGCGCTCCTTCGCTGAACACCACACCACAATTATTCGGAACAACCGTTCCACCGACCAAAATTGGTGTTACCACTTCTGTTAGTTATAAAGGATTTACTTTAAATGCGGTAGCAGATGGCCGTTTCGGAGCCGTGCTCTTTAACGGTATCGGACCAGCCCTTGATTTTACCGGCGTGTCAGCATATTCAGCATCCAGCGGCCGGCAGCCATTCATAATGCCTAACAGCGTTATTTCAGACGGAAACGGTAAATACATTCCGAATACCAGTGTTACAACCGGTAAGCCGAATGCTGCACAGAACGCTTTCTGGGCATCTACCTGGCCATCAGGCGGAGCCAACTATGTGAACAGTGCTGATTTCTGGAAATTGAGAGAACTTTCTCTGACCTATAATTTCCCTGCAAAAACGCTGGCGCCTCTGAAATATGTAAACGGAGCAACCATTGGATTTGTGGCCAGAAATCTGTTCACCATCCGTGCACATGACAATGTATGGGCTGATCCTGAATTTGCAAACACCAATGGTAATGCAACAGGAAATACTGACGTCAATCAGCTACCACCAACTAAATTTTTAGGTTTTAATATCACACTAACTTTTTAACCTAAAACTTTATATCTAAAATCGTTTGGAAATGAAAAAATTATCAATTTTAAGTTGCAATTATCATAGCAGGTATCAGCTTGTCGGGTTGCGGCAAGAGTTACCTGGATATCAATACGCCGAATCCCAACCAAGCTACCAGTGCTACGCCTGAATTGGTTATTACCAATGCGGTCACGGTAACTGCCAGCGGACAGGTAGCCAATGTGAACCTCACCCCAACGCTTTACCTGAGTGGATGGATGGGTTACTGGGCACCCAGTGGAAGTTATGCTCCGAGTAATACGGATGTGGCTTCTTACTACTCGACCACACAGACTCCGAATGTATTGTGGATTCAGTCTTATAAAAATCTGGAAGATTATTACTATGTGGAAACTTCGGCAAAGGCACAGAATAAGCCATATTATGTCGCCATGGCAAAAGCGATGAAATCCCTGGTTTTCTCACAACTGGTGGATGTGTTTAATAATGTTCCTTATAAAGACGCATTTCAGGGAACCCTGGTTATTACATCCGAAATATGACGATGCGCAGACCATCTATGAAGATTTGTCAAATCAGCTGGATACAGCCGCCACTTTAATGACTTCGCCGGCCGCCGATATCACTGGCGCCAACAATACTGATGTTATGTTTGGTGGTGATAATGCTTCCTGGATCGCATTTCGCCAATACATTGAGACTACGCCTGCTGATTCGCCAGACACAGATGCCTGGCCGTGATGCTTATATCAATGGTGAAATCGCCAAAATTACCGCAAACGGTGGTGGCTTTTTAAACGACGATGCCACGGTTAATCCCGGCTATGCCAATAATGACCAGCAGCAAAATCCGTTCTGGGGTTATTTCGTAAACCTCACCGGTAAACCAACCAGTGGCGGACAGGCTGATTATTACAGGGCTTCTGCCTATGCCATCAATACGCTGAATGCCTATACTGACCCGCGTCTGCCCCTGATCTATGGTAAGAATAATGCAGGTGCTTATGTAGGTAATGTGCTTGGGAGCCAGAGCAATATTCCGGGAGAAGGCACGTCTTCCATGGGGCCTGGTCTGCTGGTATCTGTCAGTCAAAATGCGGTAATCCTCAGCGCTGCCGAGAGTCATTTTCTGCAGGCTGAGGCAATGGTAAGGGGATATTTACCAGGAGGTGCAGCAGGCGCCAAAACACAATATGAAGCGGGTGTAAAGGCATCCTTCGACTTATCTGGGTGCAGACAGGCGACTCTGCTTATCTGAATCAGTCTAATGCAAATACGAACTGGACCCTTGCAACAACAACTCAAGCCCAGATTGCACTGATCATTCGTCAGAAATGGATTGCAGAAGACGGAGTAACACCAATTGAGGCATATGATGATTATCGCAGGTTACATTTACCCGCCGATATTCCCATTTCTATTTCTCCATATAAATCACCATCCACTGCGCAGGTTCCTACCAGGTACCTGTATCCGGTGAGTGAGTATACTACCAATACGGTGAATGTAAATGCCCAGGGAACCATTGATTATTATACTTCAAAAGTATTCTGGAACCAATAATCGCAATCATGGAGAATCATCATTTTAAAAAAATCAGCGGCATGAAAAGAAATAATTTTATAGGAATTTTTAAACTTGGTCTTCTGGCCTGGTTGGTAGTTATTGTTGGATCCTCTTGTGTTAAGAGCGTTTCAGGCAGAACCGATTTTGAAAGTCTGGCACCTACGGTATTGATACCTGAGGGTGGCTTACAGAACTTTGGTGTTTCAGCACTTCTTTTTCCGGGCTTCGATGATGCGGATACTGCCTATTTCCATTTGGAATATGCAGCCACATCTGTTGCACCGCAGGATGAAGTCATCACTGTTAAATTTGACCCGGATGCGATAACAGCATACAATGCAACGTTATCAAATCCGCTTGACCATTTTATCGCTTTCCCGGATAGTATTTTCTCGTTTACTCCCGGATCTTTTACCGTTCAAAAGGGAAATAATTTTACTGATAATATACCTTTTATAGTTTTCCCTTCCAAGATTGATCCGAAAGTGAACTACATGTATCCAATCACGATTACGACCGCTCCGGCAGGATCAACGATTGCTACGAATCATATGACCCTGTACTATCATTTGATCGGTAACCCGATTGCGGGTGCATACACAGACAAATGGCTGAGATGGAATGCTCCGGCTGTTCCTCCGGCTCCGCCATCGCTAACGGCTACAATAGGTGTTCTGTTTGCGCCGATCAATGGTACTTCTGTTTCGATTCCGGATAATACGGGCATCAACTACATCTTATCATTTGATAATGATGGAGCTGGTAATCTGAGCAATTTTTCAGTGTCTCTTGATGCTGCCAGTGTAACTGCTGCAGGGATAACAGCGGGTTCGCCGACATTGATATCTGCAGATCCGACCACCGGGACATATCATTTTACCTTCCCATATGTGAATTCAGCTGGTGCAGCCAGGGTAATTGACGATACGTATACTCAGTAATCATTTAAGCTTGTTTGATTTTAATAAAAAAACCCCGTTTGGGGTTTTTTTATTATTGGTATGCAGGGATTTATTTGTATGCTAACATTTGCCAATGGTTCGAGCATTTATTTGTTGTATGCAGGGTTTTTGAGAATTATCATTCCTGAAATGCAATTATAATCTTGTCCTGCATTGGAAATTTATTGATTCAATTGTTTCACCATATCAATCAGATATTCTTCATTCACCGGTTGATAATGATCGTTCATGTATTTCTGATACGGAAGATTCAATTCGCTGAATACTTTTTTCACACTTTTATTTTTCAGTTCCACGGGTTGTAAAATACCATCTGGTTTTACGATATAATATACATCCTTATCAACAAAGGCATCATCCACTTCTCCTTCCTTTACTTTCATCATATCGTGATAGTCGGCTTTAACCAGGGTGGTTTTGATATATTTCAGCAGGCTGAGTTTGTTTGAATCATATACCAGCACCTGGTAAAATACCCGTGGTGTTTCATCCGTAAATAGTTTTGAATTGACAAAATTATATTGTTTGCCCTGCTCATCTTTTAAGCTGAATGATTGTATCTCATCTTTATTTGCCAATAATACCAATGCGGAATCTTTTTTCCTGATAAAAATTTCCTGGCGCACTTTATCATACAGGAATTGCAGGTCCTCATTATACACTTCTTTACGAATCGTAACCACTTCACCTTTTGACCAGGCGGGCAGGAAAAACTGGCTTCCGTTTATCTGTCCGGATGTATAGTTTTGATAGGCCGAAAATCCGTTACTGGCATAACCCTGGTGAGCTGCCAGTTCTGCGAATTCCTGTCCCATGGCGACATTTGTTACCTGTGCAGAAACTGTTGCGGATGCAATGAGCAGAGCCGGGAAAATAATGGCAGATTTCTTCATGTCCGGAAATTTTATTTGTTTAATTCCATTACCAGGGAAATCAGGTAATCTTCATCAACGGATCCCGGGTGTTCATTGATGTAATTGTCAATATTAATATTTAAATCAGTAAATGTTTTTTTCAGGGCTTTTGTTTTGAGCTGTATTGGCTGCAGTTCACCGTTTGCCTTACTTACATAGTACGTGACCTTATCTACGAATGAGTCATAGATATCACCTTCCTTTTGTTTCATCATATCGTTCTTATCAGCCTTAACAAAAGTTCCTTTTGTATATTTCAATAACGTGAGCTTTGACGGATCCGATACCAGCACCTGGTAGAATACTTCCGGCTTTTCCTTCGAATAAACCGACGAGTTGACGAAACGATATTCTTTGCCCGCATCCCATAAACTGAACGTATTTAATTTCTTCCTTGGTGCCGAGTAAAATATCCGGGGCGTCCTGTTGTTTGATAAATAATTCCTGACGAACTTTATCATAAGCCAGCAGAATACCTTTCTTAAAGACTTCTTTGCTGTTCAATGCGATCTCACCCTTACTCCAGTCTGGCAGAAAGAACTGACTCCCATTCACCTGGTTATTGGAATAAGACTGAAAGGTTGAAAAACTCGATCCGGTTCCACCATGCGCAGCCAGCATCGCAAATTCATTACTCATTGTAATGGAATTTGATCCAGCCTGCGAAAAAGCACTGACCGTGCAAAACAACAGGATAACCAGACTTATTTTATTTTTCATGTGTGATATTTCCTTACCTAAAGTTATTGTTAATATACGCAATTATCATGGTTCTCCCTGCATATTAACAATCGGAAAGTGGGTGAATTTTAACTTGTGCAACGTGCATTTTATAAAAAATAAAAATGAATGTTACATCATGCCTTCGTCTGCAAAACTGAAATAGCCATCGTGACTTACTATGATATGATCGATCACTTTGATATCAAAAAAACGTGCGGCTTCACGGATTTTGTACGTCAGTTCTTCATCTGCTTTGCTTGGTTTCAGATTACCCGATGGATGATTATGACAGAGGATCAAATTCACTGCATGGAATTCCAATGCTTTCTTTAATATCAGTCTCGGATCTGCAACGGTGCCGGTAATTCCTCCCAGGCTTACGATTTCAAAATGATTTACCCGATTAGCCTGGTTCAGGAAAATAACCGCGAATACCTCCCGGCAATGATCCTGTAGCATCACCTGCAGGTAACCCGCTACCTGTTTGCTATCCCGGACCACCGGTTTTTCAAGCGCCCCTGCAATGTGCCGCCTTCTGCCCAGTTCCAGGGCAGCCAGAATAATAACGGCCTTTACTTTGCCGATGCCATTGAGTTTTAGGAAGTCATGAATCTCAAGCCTGCCCAGCTCATTCAGGTTATTTTTAACCGAACCCAACAACTCCTGGGCGAGCGTCACCGCATTTTTTTCCTTTGTGCCCTTACCGATCAGGATGGCCAGGATTTCGGAGTCGGTCAGGCTGCTCGTATTTTTACTTAGTAGTTTTTCGCGTGGCCGGTCATCTGCTGCCCAGGACTTGATGGAGTAGTTTTGCGATTGCATAAGATAATGTTAAAGACTATATTTAATCTTTACAATCCCCTGTTCGTGTAGTTTCTTTCAAAAGAAATGGCGCGGGCAGAAAACCCTGAAAAACTAAAATAATATCCATGAAACCCAAATCTGCTCTTTCTGCCATTGGTGGCTGGAACTCGTTCTTTTTTTGTGTCGGCATGTACATTGTCGCCCTTTTCTTCTCCATTTTTGTGTGTTCTTCTATCTTTTATATTGCGAACAGCAATAAGGCTTCCAAAGGAGCATTGGTTGAAAAAACTTCTTCTAAAGGTTGAATTAGCGTCTATTAAGTAGTCTTAAGCCTAAAGCCCAAAGCCTAAAGCCTAAAACTGAATTCAGAATTGTCAATTCAAAATTTATTAAAGCACCCACAAGGGTGCTTTTTTATTATCGTGAATCAGGACGTACGGGACATGTAATTGTATGTAAAATCTGGTTTTAGGCTTTTAGCTTTTAGCTTCAGGCTTTCTAAAAAAGTTTTAGGCTTTAGGCTTTGGGCTTTAGGCTTAAGAACTATCTTCGCGGCAACTATCATACTATGGAAGGAACAGCCAAAATCTTCTCCGGTACGGGCTCTCAATACCTTGCAGAAAAAATTACCCGTCGTTACGGCTGTCCTTCAGGAAAGATCACCATCCAGCATTTCAGTGACGGCGAAATCCAGCCAATATTTAATGAAAGTGTCCGGGGCGACATGGTTTTCCTGGTACAGAGCACTTTTGCGCCCACCGAAAATCTGATGGAGCTGTTGCTGATGATTGATGCGGCCAAAAGGGCCTCCGCTTATAAAGTGGTTCCGGTAATTCCTTATTACGGTTATGCCCGCCAGGACCGGAAGGACAAACCCCGGGTGGCGATTGGTTCCAAGCTGATTGCCAACATGTTAGTGGCAGCCGGAGCGGACCGGGTCATCACGATGGATCTTCATGCACCCCAGATCCAGGGATATTTTGACATACCCGTGGATCACCTGGACAGTTCTGCCATTTTTATCCCTTATATAGAGAATCTGAAGCTTGAAAACCTTACCTTTGCGGCCCCTGACGTGGGAAGTGCCAACCGGATACGGGAAATCGCTTCTTATTTCAATGCAGAAATGGTGATCTGTGATAAACACCGGAAAAGGGCAAATGAAATTGCCAGTATGGTGGTGATCGGGGAAGTGGGAGACAGGGATGTGGTTTTGATTGATGATATCTGTGATACGGGCGGAACGCTGGCAAAGGCCGCGGGACTTCTGAAAGAAAAAGGAGCCAGGAGTGTGAGAGCACTTTGTACGCATCCGGTGATGAGTGGGAATGCCTACACAAATATTGAGAACAGTATTTTGGAAGAACTGGTGGTTTGTGATACCATTCCGTTAAAACAAAAATGTTCCAAGATCAAAGTGCTGAGTGTAGCGGAATTATTTGCAATCGCCATCCGGAATGCCTTTGAAAACAGAAGTATCACCGGATTGTTCATCCACTCGCAGCTCAGAAATAAATAAGGTATTTTTTAAATCAAATATAAACATGCAAACAATTACAATCGAAGGACAACTCAGGACCGGACTCGGCAAAACAGCCACCCGTCTACTCCGCTCTGAGGGAAAAGTGCCCGGTGTAATTTACGGGGGTGCTCGCGAACTGAATTTTTCAGCGCCAGTGACGGCTTTCAAGACCCTGGTATACACACCGGATTTTCAATTAGTAGAAGTGAAACTGGAAGGAACGACGTACCGTTGTATCCTGAAAGAAATCCAGTTTGACAAAGTGACGGACGATCTCAACCACCTGGATTTCCTGGAGCTGGTTGAAGACAAAAAAGTAATCGCAACCATTCCATTGAAATTTACAGGCGCCGCAAAAGGCGTTAAGGATGGTGGAAAGCTGATTACGAAAATGAAAAGTCTGAAGGTAAAAACACTGCCAAAATTCCTGCGGGAAAACATCGAAGTGGACCTTACCAATCTTGAGTTGAACGGTAATATTCGTGTTGAGGATGTGAAAGCACCAAACTATGAAATCCTGAATTCACCGAGAATTCCGGTTGCATCGATTGTGCTGACACGTGTTTTGAAACAGGAAGAAACAGGTGCTGCTGCCGCGTCTGCCGCTGCTCCTGCCGCTGCTGCACCTGCCGCCGCTGCTGCCAAAGCACCTGCTGCAAAACCTGCCGCCAAGAAATAGTGCTCAGTAATATTTTAAAAGGCTGTTTCATTCGGTGGAACAGCCTTTTTTTAATTGTTAATTGTCAATTGTTAATTGTTAATTGCCAGGGTAAGAGGCGTGATGATTTGATAACTCCCATACTCCCATACTCTCATACTCCCATACTATGTATCTGATCGCCGGCCTGGGTAATATTGGTTCCGAATACGAAGGGACACGCCACAATATCGGGTTTGAGGTGGTTGATCTGCTCGTGTCCAAACATGGGGGAAAGTTTGTGACAGACCGGCTGGCAAGTGTAGCAGAAATATCTTTTCGGGGTAAAATGCTAACCTGTATCAAGCCTTCTACGTATATGAATCTGAGCGGCAAGGCTGTAAAGTACTGGCTTGAAAAAAAGAAAATTCCACTGGAACGCCTGCTTGTGATTACAGACGATATCGCCCTTCCGCTTTCGCGGTTGCGTTTAAGGGGTAATGGGACAGATGCAGGCCATAATGGGTTAAAAAGCATTTTTTCTGAACTCCAGACCGATCAGTACCCCCGTCTCAGATATGGTATTGGGAATGATTTTCCCCGGGGCATGCAAGTTGAATGGGTATTGGGGAAATGGAGGGCGGAGGAGCTTTCGCTCGTAAAAATAAAAAATGAAAAGGCCGTTCAGGTCGTTGAAAGCTTTGTATATACGGGCCTTGAAAGGACTATGAATGATTACAACAAAATAGAGATAACGCTATGATTTGTAATTGGGAATCATTATTTTAGCAGTCAATTCCAATCGGGTTCAGAGCCCAGTCCACTTCCTATGTTGAAACCCCGAGCCTTTCCAGGCCTTTTGAACGAACAGAATCTTCTATTTAAAACCTTAATCGAATATGAAAATATTCTGCGTCGGGCGTAACTACGTTGCGCATGCTATTGAACTGAACAACGATGTGCCGGATGAGCCGGTCATCTTCATGAAACCCAAAAGCGCCTTATTACAGGCCCATACTCCTTTCTATTATCCGGAGTTTACCAACGAACTGCATTATGAATGCGAGCTGGTATTACGTATTTCAAAAAACGGAAAATACATACAGGATCGTTTTGCTTCCAAATATTATGACGCCATCAGCGTGGGCATCGATTTTACAGCCCGTGATATTCAGAACGAGCTGAAGGAAAAAGGACTTCCCTGGGAGAAGGCCAAGGCATGGGATAATTCAGCTGCAGTCGGAAAATGGACTCCTATGCAGAACGTAAAAAATAAAAAGGAAATCAACTTTGGTCTGTATAAAAATAAAGAACTCGTGCAGACGGGAAAATCAAGTCTCATGCTGCACAATTTCGACCAGATCGTAGCATATATTTCCACATACTTTTCCATAAACATCGGGGATCTCATTTTTACGGGCACACCTGCCGGAGTAGGCGAATGTGTTGTCGGCGACGAGCTCGAAGCATTTATCGAAGAAGAAAGCATGCTGTCTCTCGAGATTAAGTAGAATCCCGTCGATTGAAAGGTTGATGAAGATTTGAAAAGATGATTTCTAAAGTTCCCGATTCCGTCCCGCTTCAGGCGGGACCAAAAGATTGCAATGGTCGACGCCGGAATATTGATTCGCGCCTTTAAGTTGATGGCTACGGCCCGCGCCATGGCGGCCACTTATGAACAAAACAGGCAGGTCTGCAAATATGTCCACTCCACATCATCCGGTCACGAAGCCATTCAGCTGGCCACCGCTTTTCAGCTTTCAGCAGATGATTATGTAAGTCCTTATTATCGTGATGAAAGTATGTTGCTGGGCCTGGGATTTTCTCCTGAGATCCTTATGCGACAACTGCTCGCCAAGGGAAATGATATTTTCACCGGCGGAAAAGTGTATTATGCACATCCAAATTTCAGGGGCGCAGACAAACCGACCATCATTCACCAAAGCAGCGCGACCGGTATGCAGGCGATTCCGGCAACGGGTGTCGCACAGGGATTGGCTTTTCTTGAAAAAACAAATCCGGGCCCGCAACGGCCACTCGTTCTTTGTTCTTTCGGCGATGCCAGTATAACCGAAGGTGAAGTGAGTGAAGCCTTCCAGGTTGCTGTACTGAAAAAACTTCCGATCATTTATCTGGTGCAGGATAATGAATGGGGCATCAGCGTAACGTCTGATGAGGCCCGGAGCATGGACGCGTTTGAATATGCAGCTGGTTTTCCTGGTATGGAAAGAATCAAGATTGACGGTTCTGATTTTGAGCAATCGTTCAATTGCATGCAACAGGTTTTCCGATATGTTCGTGAATACAGAACACCCTATCTCGTGCAGGCGCGCGTTCCCCTGCTAACCCACCACACGAGTGGCGTGCGGATGGAAGCTTACCGCACAGAAGAGGATCTTGTAAAACACCGTGCGGCGGATCCACTGATTCTTATCAAAAGGCAATTACAAAGGCATGGCGTTTCCCAGGAACATATAGCTGATATTGAAAAGGAGGTGGCCATACAGGTGGCTGCTGATTTTAAAACAGCCGTCGCTTCCCCTGAACCGGAACCGGCCACGGCAGGTGAACATATTTTCGTTCCTACCAACGTCATACATGAATCCGGGGAACGCGCTCCGGCGAATGCAAAAAAAATTCCGATGGTGGATGCTGTGCTTTATGCGCTGCGCGAGATCATGGAAGATTTTCCGGAGGCTATTATGTACGGTCAGGATATTGGGAGAAGGCTGGGTGGCGTATTCCGCGAAACAGCCACGCTGGCCGCGCAGTTCGGGGACGACCGTGTGTTCAACACAGCGATTCAGGAGGCATATATTATTGGCTCGACAGCCGGTATGTGCGCGACCGGTTTGAAACCCATTGTGGAAATTCAATTCGGCGATTATATATTCCCGGGATTTAATCAGCTCGTTACTGAAATTGCAAAGTCATGTTATCTGAGCTGTGGAAAATTTCCAATACAAACGATCATCCGCGTTCCCGTAGGTGCTTACCAGGGTGGGGGGCCGTATCATAGCGGTTCAATCGAAACCACTTTGTTATCGGTAAAGGGATTAAAAATCGTTTATCCGTCCAACGCGGCCGATATGAAGGGATTGATGAAAGCGGCTTTCCTGGATCCCAACCCGGTGATCATGCTTGAACATAAAGGTCTTTACTGGAGCAAGGTTCCCGGAACGGAAGATGCGAAAACGCCTGAACCATCCCGCGATTATATTATCCCGCTGGGAAAAGCAACCATAACATTGAACGCTTCATCCGCTGCGGTGGACAACGGTGAATCGGCAGCTGTGATTACATACGGAATGGGTGTTTACTGGGCGATGGCTGCTGCAAAAAATTTACCGGGTCAGATTGAAATCCTGGATCTGCGTTGTTTGTTCCCGTTAGATGAAGAACTGATTTTTGAAACCGTTCGCCGTCACGGAAAATGCCTGGTACTCACAGAAGATGCGCAGAATAATTCCTTTGCAGAAGCACTGGCGGCGCGGATTTCCAAAGCATGTTTCAAATCACTGGATGCTGCAGTGGAAGTTCTTGGAGCGATGAATGTGCCCGCTATTCCCATGAATGTTATTCTCGAGAACGAAGTACTTCCAAACGCTTTGAAGGTTGAGTCTGCGTTACGAAACTTACTTTCACAATAATCACATCTCCACAATTCCACGTTTCCAAATTGTTGCTAAGTGATATCATCCTTAGTCAGAGGCTTCACTCTAAAAGCAGGAGTGACGTAATCATCCGGCAAATGATCGGCAGGAACGGTGGATTGATTTCCATCGCGGATATATTTGTAATGGGCCGACATGATTTCAACGCCAGCTTCATTAAACATATCCTGAATATTCTGGTGCAGATGGGAATATGTATTTTGCTGTAAAAATGCATCGTGGGTGTATGCGTTGATCTGGTAACTGACATAAAAATCGTCGAGACTGGTCTGTAATACAAAGGGTGCCGGATCTTTTTCAATTAATTCCGTTGCCAGTGCGGCTTTGATCAGTAAGTCGTGGATCTGTCTCCAGGGGTTTTCGTAACCAATGGTTACGGTAGTATGAATAATCAAACCATGCTCGGCTGCTTCGGCAGTGAAATTGGTCGTATGACTGCTCATTACGGTAGAATTGGGAATCGATACAATTTCGTTTTTTATAGTTTTTATACGCGTAACGAGCAGTGATTTTTCCACCACATCACCCGTGGCTTCGCCGATCTTCACCCTGTCGCCGATCTTGTATGCGCGCATATAGGTCAACACAAGACCCGCCACTACATTACTCAATGCACCGGCAGATCCAAACGTGAATAGCACACCGAGGAAAACGGATACGCCTTTAAAGATTTGCGAATCGGATCCGGGCAAATAAGGGAAGATAATGATCAGCGCAAAAGCCAGTGTCAGTACGCGTATGATCTGGAAAGTCGGATTTGCCCAGTCCACATAAAAACCCGGAATTTTTAGGGCGCCTCTTGCAATTTCATCTTTAAAATAATGAAAAATACGCAGCAGGTACCTGAAAAATATGATCAATACAACAATAGTGAAAAAATTGGGCAGGTAGAACCAGACAGATGTGAGAATATGTTTGACTGGATTTAGAAAATAAGAAATCAGCTTAGTTGCAAATCCACCCGTCCATGGGAAAATACCCAGAAGAATAGACAGGGTCAGGTATATCAGGGTGAGAATGATGATCCATTTAACGAGGCTGGCCAGGGAAAATATCATTTTCAACTGACGATTCGTATCCAGGATTTCATAGTTCCGTATTTTGAAGCCCCTCAGTGTAACGCCCCGTTGTTTTTCAATTTTATTTTTAATCCATTTAAAAATTTTATTGATAAAGAAAATAATCAGTATGAGCACAGTGAGCACCAGCACCGCCATCGCAAAATCCCTGATCAGCGTCGGCCAGCTATGCTCTGCTTTGTATTTCCTGATCGCGATTGCGATCCTCGTTCTGTAATTTTTAGCGAGGTTCTCTCTTGTTGCATTCATCCAGATGGCATCCTGTTCGGAAATGCTCGTGATCACTTCGTCCTTATAATTAATATCGATGGTCAATTCAGAAGGGACGATCATCAAAGAATCCTCCTTAAAATAATAATCCTCCGCCTGATTATGTATCCTGCCGGAAATGGCTTCTGCCCGTTCTTCCGGTGAGTAACTGCCAATTTTTGCAAATACATAGAATATTGTGTCATCGGAAAGAACGACCGGATATCCGCTGTAGATTGAACGGAGAGAATCAATTTTCAGCCGTTGTATTACTTTTCGAAGAGAGTCCCTTATTTTGATCTGGTTTTTTTCGGAGGCAATAGACTGTTTTTTTTTGTCGTCGTTCTCACCCAGTTTGAGGAGTTCAATTCTCAGCTGCAGAAGGCGGACGGAATCGGCCATCTGGTCGGCTTTGATAGCTTGAAATTCATCCGTCTCATTAGAAAGGATCTGTTTTTTTTCAGAATCAGTCACTTTTACATTAGACGGGATTTGCTTTTTTATTGAATCAGATTGCGCATAAAGCGGATGGAAACCGGCAAGAGCGAGTAGGAGAATAGCAGAAATATGGATTAAGATCCGCTTCATTATTGATTTAATAATGTAAATCGCCAGTTCAGGCCTGATAACCGATGATGGTTAACGAATGATATAAATATTACCAGTGCGGACACGATAGCCGATGCTGGTTAATTAATGATATAAAGATCGTCCATTCATGGTTGATAGCTAAAACTGACTTTCTGCTTTCCGATCATCAGGTCAAAATTCCCTGCTTCCGTAACCGTCTTCAGGTCGGCATTCACAAAAGCCAGATCAGCGGCTGTGAGTGTAAATGAAACAGTTTGTGTTTCACCGGCCTTCAGGTCGATTTTTTTAAATGCCCGTAACCTTTGCATATTGGGTGTTATGCTGGCATACTGCTGGTGACTGTACAGTTCAACCGTATGTTTTCCCTCTCTTGCTCCCGCGTTCGTTACGGGAATCGTGATTGTAAGACTACCCGATCCTTTCAAAGTGGATGAACTGAGACTGATCGGTCCATAGGTAAACTGGGTATAACTTAGTCCCCATCCAAAAGGAAAGAGAGGATTATATCCGTCCCAGGTCATGTCTGCATTAAAAATTTCACGCACGTCTTCGGTGTGTTTCCGGTCATACAGTACGACTTCACCAGAGAATCGCGGATAGGAGTACGGAAGAATACCCCCTGGATTATAATCACCAAACAAAACATCAGCAATTGCTTCAGCCGTTTTCTTTCCCGACCAGTAAGCCATCAGGATTCCATTCATGGAAGGTTCGATGGTTGTTATCAGGCGGGGCCTGCCTTCTGTTAGAACAAGGATCACGGGTTTGCCAGTTGCAGTGGCGGTCCTGGCAAGCGCCATTTGATTTTCAGGTAAGGCCAGGTCGCGGATATTACCGGGACTTTCTGCGTATGCGTTTTCTCCAAGACAAAGTACAATCACATCCGCATCCTGTGCAGCAGTTCTTAAGCGGGCTGTATCGAAATTTTGTGCATTATCAAAACCCTTCACACTCAGGACATTTGCTTTGCCACCGGTTTTTTCAGCGATAGTTTGTCCGATCGTTTTACTGTCGGCGGGATACCATTGTTCCTGGTTTCCCTGCCAGGTATAGGACCATGCTCCATTCAGTGGCGCAATGCTGCTGGCCGAAGGACCGGCGACTAAAATCTTTTTATCTTTTGAAAGGGGAAGAATATTGTTTTGATTTTTCAGCAGGGTCATCGCCTCCTGTGCTGCCTGAAGGGCCGCCTGCTGATATTCCGGTCTGCCGAAATTTGCAAGCGACGCGGGTTCCGGATAGGGATTGTCAAAAAGTCCCAGACTGTATTTTAATAAAAGGATGCGTTTCACCGCATCATTGATACGGCTGACCGGAACTTCATTTTTCTGTACGGCTTCTTTTAATAAATCAAAAAAAGAATAATCCATGGGCACCATACTCATATCGATGCCTGCATTGATGGCCATCGCGACTGCCTGCCGTGGACTGTTGGCGACCAGGTGGCGGGTATGCAGCCGGATGATGTCTTCCCAGTCGGTAACGATCACACCCTGGAATCCCATTTCCGTTCTCAATACATCTATGAGTAAATATTTGCTGGCATGAACCGGAACACCGTTGATCTCTCCTGAATTGATCATGATCGTAGCCGCACCTGCTTTGATGGCTTCACGAAACTGCGGAAGAAAATATTCACGCAATTCAATTTCAGGAATATAAGCCGGACTACGGTCCTTACCGGAACGCGGAGCGGAATACGCGAGATAATGTTTCATACAGGCGGCGACGCCAGTCGGGTTGGTTAATCCGTCGGCCTGGTAGGCGTGGACCGCTGTTGCGCCCATGGTCTTTCCGATATATACATCTTCTCCGAATGTTTCGGGGAATCGAGACCAGAGGGGTTGACGTCCGCAATCCAGTACCGGTGCGAATTCCCAGCGAACTCCGGATGCACGCAGTTCGTTGGCCGTGATATGAGCGGCCATCGCCACCAGGTCAGGGTTGCGGGTTGCCGCCATGGCGATATTCTGCGGGAACAAGGTAGAGTTGAGTGTATAGGTTTGACCGTGCATTCCGTCGAGACCATAGATCACCGGAATCTTCAGCCTGGATTTTTTTGCTTCGTCCTGGATTTCTGTTTGTACGGCCCTCCATTTTTCCACAGAAAGTGCATGGGCGGTGGTATTTAAAATGGAGCCTACTTTATAATCCAGTACGGCGTGTCTGAGTGCTTCCGGATCCAGGGAGCCGTCTTCATTTCCGCCGCCGCCTTTGGCGACAACGCCCAGGGTAACCTGGGTCATCTGTCCGATTTTTTCATCCAGCGTCATATCGCTGATCAGCTTATCAACTTTCCTGATAACGTCCTGCGTTTGTGCATGCAGGTTAGTATGGAAACAAAGAAGCAGGAGAGCAGCAGGCAATCGTTTTAATAACATATTCAGTTGTTTTAGTCAGGGACACTAAGATAACAGGATTCATGAGAATCCGGTGCAGATTTATTCATTCCCGACCAGACGGGCATGCAGATTTTTAAGCGTCGCGGCGGGGTCGGAGCTCAGACCCGGATGTACTTTGGAACATTGCAGCACCGTACTGCGGGTGGCTGTTAACCATCGAAACCGGGATCCCATATCAAGCCTTCCAATCGGACCGGCGTGCGGACCACCCTTACAGATTTCGCAAAATGCGGCCAGGTGTTTTTTTATTTCGGTCATTTCCAGGCCGGGTGACAGAGCGCGCAGTCTTTCTTCATCCAATGTAAAAGACGCATCCAGGTAGCCAAGGGACTGGCAATAGATGATCACACCCACATTCATGAATTCTTCCCTTTCTACTTTGGGAACAACACGGATCACCGCATATTCAAACGAGTGTTGCTCTGGCATTTTGTGCTTCTTTTATAAAAATTTTTGATGCCCCCAGGCGGATTTGCAGGAAGCGCAAATATATATCCCTGGCCTCAGCCGCCGGCGGCCCTTCTTTATCAAACCATACATCCGGTACAAGATCCACGATCGCTTTCAGTTTTTTTGATGTCAGCACAGACCGGAATAATTCATCCGTTTCTTCCAGCAGATCCGCATATGGAAGCAATACATGATTCCTTACCTGCGGGAAAGGGTTTTCTGCTTTCAGTTCCCAATTCTCCGGTGCATAATGAAAATATAAAGACGCACCATGATCAATCAGCCAGAGTTCCGTATTCCATACCAGCATATTGGTATTGTTTGACGTACGGTCAACATTCGTGAGAAAACAATCGAGCCATACGATTTCAGAAGCCAGGCGGACACTGACAGGTGTTACAATCGGATCGAAGCTGATGGCGCCCGAAAGATAGTGAAGGCCGAGATTCAGTCCGACGCTTGCCTTCAGCAGATCCTGAATTTCTTCATCAGGCTCTGTGCGTCCAAAAGCTGAATCGAGCTGGGCAAAAACAATTTCCGGAACATGTAGTCCCAGCGCCCGGGCAATTTCCCCGCCTATCAATTCGGCTATCAGTGATTTGCTGCCCTGTCCGGCCCCGCGAAATTTTATGACGTATAAAAAACCATCATCCGCTTCCGCAATGGCGGGCAGCGATCCGCCTTCCCGAAGGGGTGTAATATATCTTATTACCTGTACTTGCCGGATTTCCGGATGAAAGGCGGACAATAGTTTATTTATTTATTCAAAGCTAGTTGTTAAAGGGCAAATCTCAGACCGCTGTGGAGAAAGGCACGTCGTCAAAAAAATATTATCTTAGACGCTGTGAAAAAGATAGTCACCATCATTGCTGTTCCGCTTCTGTTATTACTCATTTTCAGCAGTTATACATATATAAAAAATTATCGAAAAAAAACGGAAGCCAACCGGTTGTACAGGGAGGGTTTGAAACCCATCATGGACAGAAATAACCAGTTCAATCCGCAGGCGGAATTAAATTTTTATGATTCACTGGTCAAACAACCCATGCCCCAGGAGCAGCTGTTTGTGATTTTTGCGTACCGGGCCTTTGCGCTGCTGAAACTGGGGAAAGAAAAAGAAGCTGCCGAGATTTTGGAAAATATATACAAGGTTAGAGTAGATAACGAAGATCAATTATCCAAACTGATTGAAGAAAATCTGGCATTGTCTTACCTGCGTCTCGGAGAAAGAAATAATTGCGTTCACAATCATTCTGCGGAATCCTGCATATTTCCGATCCGGGGGTCTGGAGTATATGTGGATCCATATGCTTCACAAAAAGCCATTCAGGTATATGAAAATATTTTAAAAAAGGATTCCGGCGATCTGTCATCCAGATGGCTGCTGAATATTGCCTATATGACCCTCGGAACCTATCCTTCGCAGGTTCCCGCAAGATGGCTGATACCGGGCATGGACAAAGACAGTTCTATGTATAAGTTGAAAGCCTTTAAAAACATGGCGGGAGATTTAAATATCGCCGGACCGATGCAAATGTCGGGTGGAACCATCGTGGATGATTTTAATAATGACGGTTACCTGGATATTGTTACTTCTTCCACTTCGCTGGATGAACCCATGCACTTTTATAAAAACAATGCAGACGGAACATTTACGGACGCCTCCCAGAGTTCCGGCATTGGCCTGATCAAAGGTGGGTTGAATCTGATCCAGGCAGACTATAACAATGATGGTTATGCGGATATTTTTGTTTTGAGGGGCGCCTGGTACGGCGAATATGGCAAACAGCCCAATACCCTGTTAAAAAATAATGGTGACGGAACTTTTACTGACGTAACCATTGAGAGCGGCCTGCTTTCTTTTCATCCAACCCAAACCGGAACCTGGGCAGATTTTAATAACGATGGCTGGCTGGATCTTTATATCGGGAATGAAACCATGACTCCCGATCATCCGCATCCCGCTGAATTATATATCAATAACCAGGATGGAACTTTTACAAATGTTGCATCAGAATCGGGGACGGCGATCCTCCATTTCATGAAAGGTGTAGTGACCGCTGATTATAATAATGACGGATGGCCCGATATTTTTGTTTCCTGTTTCGACGGGAAAAGAATCCTGCTGAAAAATAAAGGAATCAAAGGAAAGATCCCGCAATTCGAAGATGTAACAAAGGAAGCCGGTCTTGATAATGAAAGTACTTCAACATTTCCAACCTGGTTCTGGGATTATGACAACGACGGATGGCCCGATATTTTTGAATGCGGATATGAGTACGGAAAAAACCTGGCCAGTACACTGGCATCAGAAGCATTGAACCGGCCGATGAAAAATCCCAGCAGAATGTATTTGTATCATAATAATCACGACGGCACATTTACGAACGTTGCGAAACAAACCGGACTGGAAAGACCGGTATTTGCCATGGGTTCGAATTTTGGTGACGTGGATAATGACGGATGGCTGGATATGTACCTGGGAACCGGCAATCCGGATTTTAAATCACTTATCCCGAACCGGATGTTCAAAAATATTTCGGGTCAACAATTTGCGGAAGTTACGGGATCAGCCAGGGTGGGCAATTTGCAGAAGGGTCATGGTGTTGCCTTTGCAGATATCAATAATGATGGCAGCCAGGATATTTATATCAATGTCGGCGGTGCCTACCCGGGAGATGCCTATTATAATTCCTTCTATGTAAATCCCGGACAGAATCATAATCACTGGATCAGTATTTTACTCGAAGGAGATAAAAGCAACCGGTCAGCCATCGGTGCACATATTTCTGTTTCATTTAATGACAGCGGAACAAAAAGAACCGTATATATGGATGTGAACTCCGGTGGAAGTTTCGGTGCCAACCCACTCAGAAAAGAAATCGGAATCGGACGCGCCACGGTCATTGATGAGTTAATTATTAAATGGCCAGCAACAGGAACCATTCAGAAATTTAAAAATATCACACCCGATCAGTTTATAAAAATTAAAGAAGGTGTGAATCAGATGGAGAAAATGAATCTGAAAGTCCTCCAATTTAAAGAAGGGAAAGGTGAGATGAAAATGATGGATATGCCGGATATGAAATAAATTTTAATAACCCTGAAGTGAATAATAATTATAAAAATATTTTAGCAGCTGTTTATAGCTGTTTTATTATTTTAACCGGTTATACACAAACTGAACATTCCAGCGAAAACCTGCCCAAAGATTATTTACCAGCATCTTTTCACGCAGGCCGGAGACAGGCGCTTCGGAACCTGATGCCTTCTCATGCAGTGCTGGCGATTTTCGCATATCCAACGAGAGTATTTTCCAATGATGTTGATTATAAATACCACCCGAATCCGGATCTCTATTATTTCTCCGGATATAAAGAGCCGGAGGCGTTGCTTCTGATCTTTAAGGAAATGCAATCAGATAGTGCTGGCAATTTTAATGAATTGTTTTTTGTCAGGCGCCGGGATTCTCTCCAGGAGAAATGGACGGGGAGGCGGCTCGGAATAGGAGGTGTAAAATCTTTACTGGGATTCAGGCGGGTTTACAACAGCGACGATTTCGCGGAATTTCCCATCGATCTTAAAAAGTTTAATATCATTTATGATGTATTGCCTGATACAACCGGCGATATGAGAAATCTGGTCAATGCGTTCATATTAAAATCATCCATCCATCCGACTGAGAAGGATTTGTACGAGGAGTACAGGATTATCTATAATTATGTTCCTGAGAAAAATTTGAAAAATTTCCTGGCGATCAGAAAAAATACGTACAACACCGTTCCGTTTAAAAATGATTCGCTCATTCAGGGATTAATAGCCAGGCCTGATTCTATGGGACTGGCTGATTTTAAAAAGCAATTAAAAAAGAATGACAGTAGCGGCCCCACTGCTTATAATCGGTTTACGAATCAATTAAGGGGCATCAAAACGCCTGAAGAACTTGTTTTACTCAGGAAATCCATTCAGATATCCAGTCTGGCACATGCGGAAGCTATGCGTGCAGTTAATCCCCACATGTCGGAAAGGGAACTGGAAGGAATTATGATTTATGTTCATAAAAAATATGGAGCCGAGGATGAGGGTTATCCACCGATTGTTGGGGCGGGCGGGAACGGATGTATTTTACATTATGAAGAAAATGATGCCGTGCATGTCGAAAATCAGTTGGTCCTGATGGATGTTGGCGCGATGTATCACGGATATTCAGCCGATGTGACCAGGACATTCCCTGCAAACGGTCATTTCACAAACGAACAAAGAATAATTTACAGGCTTGTGTACGATGCGCAGGAAGAGGCATTTAAATATTGCAAGGCCGGAACTACGTTTGATTCACTGGAATCTAAAACGACCAGTGTGCTTGCAACCGGTCTATTAAAGCTGGGCCTGATAAAAGAAGCAAAAGAAGTAAAGAAATATTATCCCCATGGTATGTCACATCACCTCGGTCTTGATGTGCATGATAACGGCAATTATGACACATTGAGAGAAAATATGGTAATAACCGTTGAACCGGGTATCTATATTCCCGCCGGAAGTCCCGTCGATAAAAAATGGTGGAATATCGGTGTGCGAATCGAAGATGATGTTCTGATCAACAAAAATAATTACACGCTTTTATCCGCCAGTGCACCCCGCCAATGGCAGGAAGTTGAAAAGATGATTGCAAAAAAGAGCATTTTTGATAACGAACCCACTCATTAGCAAAATGGATATCACTAAGTGAAAATACTTACACAGGAAACTATTTTATCAACGCATACTGCGAAAACTCCCTGAATTCCAATCCCTTTTTTTGCGATCGTTTGAAAATGAAACGGATATTTATTCGTTATTAACCGGTACGGCATATCGAACCCAAACAACCAATATGAAGATTGCATTTGTCCTTTGCATGACCCTGATCATTCTATCTGTTTCCTGTAAAAAGTACAACCAAGAAGTGAATACCACCCCGATTGTTACTGATACGACTAAGTTGCCCATGATTAAGGTCGATACCTCAACTCTATTAAAATTATGCTGGACTTATAATTATGACACAAGTGGAACCGTTATTGTCGATTCCATACATAGTCAGTGGACATACGATGATCAAAGAAGGGTTGTCCAAACGACTTCTGAAGCTTATGGTTATAGCGATACCCTTACCTATACTTATTTGAATGACCGTTACACTAAAAGTGAAAATTCCTACTATAATGGCTCGCTGGTATTGGCAACAAATACTGTTTTTTACCAGCATCTGAAAAATCATACAGACAGTATTTTGTCAACCAGCGCCGGATATGGAATACAGGCCGGATATCACCCTGATGTCACCACTTATTATTACTACAACCAGGCAAACCAGGACAGTTTGGAAAAAACATTTTATATAGACCATGGTGTAGTTTCTTTTAAATACTCTCTCAATTATTATTACACAGGTGCCAACCTGGATTCGACAGTTAATCGTGATAACAATGGAAAGTTAAATTATATTGAATATTTCTCAGAAGGTGACCCCCTCTCGGAATCCAATTATTTGAATGATGTGGTGGCTGGAACTATAACCTTTACTTATTCAAATATTCCAAGCGGGGGATTGTATTTTATGTACAGGACAACTAAGTTGATGTCTGGATATGTTAGTGCTGCAGTTCCGGGAACAGTTAATCTCGTGGAAACAGATACTTATCAAATGGATTCTGTCAATCGTGTTACTGCTATGTTGATATATCGTAACAGCAGCAGTGTGTCACAGAAACAGGTGTTCACTTATTATTGATCCATCGTAACTAGGGGTTTACCCTTATGGGAAACCATTTTAGCAGGACTTACAACTCACTATTATTGAGTTGTAACTTATTGGATTGTCAACTGGTCATTTAATTATGATCTTTCGAAAAAGAAACAGATATTTGTCTGTTTTATCTGCGTCAAATCCCCGCACCCAAAACCCCTGTTATGAAAGTTGCTTTTACCATTTGCATGACGCTGATCATTCTAGCTGTTTCTTGTAAAAAGTCCAATGATCGGATAAACAATCCTCCTGTTACAGATACGACTAAACCGCCTGTAGTTAATGTTGATACATCGACACTTTTAAAATCACAAATCATTTATGGTAACTATTCCGGAACGACCTTTTTGGATTCTGAGTCGTTTCAATGGACTTATGATGATCAGCGAAGGGTTACACAAAAGACTGACGCGTACCATAGTTCCCTAAATGGTACTACTGATTTTTACGTCGATACTACCAGATTTACATATCTGAATGACCGTTACATACAAAGTACGAATGATTATAAAAATGGTTCACTCAGAGCAACAACTAACATAGTTTATTATCTTGGTCTGAAAAACCGTGTTGACAGTATTTCAAACGGACCAACTTATTTTTATTATAATCAGGAAAATCAGGACAGCCTTGAAATGTATTTTAGCAACATCAACGGACTGGAATATTCAGTCAATTATTTTTATACGGGTGTGAACCTGGATTCGGTAACGGTCCGGAACGAAAATGGAAAACTAACAAATGTGGATTATTTTTCGGAAGGAAATTTAACTTCACAATCTTACTACGATAACCTCGATAACGAAGTACTGACAGGAGTAACAAACTATACTTATACCAATATATCCAGTGGAGGATTGTATATTACGGAAACCCAGGGCCTAGGCGGTTATTTTACCTACAAGACTACCAATATGACTTCAGGGAGCACCTATGTCCCATTTCCTAACGGCCATACATATATACATTCCTACACCTACGAACAGGATGCTGCCAATCGGGTTACGAGCATGATTTTGAGTATAGATGGTGTCCCTCAAATAAAGAACGTGTTTACGTATTATTGATCCATAGTAATTAATGGTTTATGAAAATTGTTTTTGCCATATTTACCACGTTGATCATTCTAACTGTATCCTGTAAAAAATCCAATGATCAGATAAACACTCCTCCTGTTACCGATACAACTAAACCGCCTGTAGTGAATGTTGATACTTCGACACTTTTAAAATCAGATCAGGAATATAGTTATAGTGGAACGGTCATTGTGGATTCTGAGCTGACTCAATGGACGTATGATGATCAGCGAAGGATTACACAAAAGACTTACGCATTTGGCAGTAGTAACGATACTACCAGATATACTTATCTGAATGACCGTTACGTAGAGACGTTCGGATGGTTATACCAAAGGTTCACTCAGGGCAATATCTAACACAGTTTATTACCTTGGTCCGGCAAATCGTGTTGACAGTATTTTGACATCAAGTACCGGTTATGGGATAGAGGCGGGCACCAATCCAAGCTACGCAACTTATTATTATTATAATCAGGAAAACCAGGATACCCTGGAAATGCATTTTAGTGGTAACCAGGGAGCACTCTCTTTGTATTATTCAGTCAATTATTTTTATTCAGGAGTAAACCTGGATTCGGCAATCATTTTGGACGTATTTGAGGGTCAGGGTGGAACATTAAATTATACAAAGTATGTGGATATTTTTCAAAAGGGAATTTAATTTCAGAATCTGAATACGATAACGATGTATTTTCATACGTGAAGAACTGTAATTATACCAATATTCCCACTGGATTGTTGGATATTACGAATACCCAATTCGCGGGCGTTCTTTCCTACAGGAATACCAATTTGATTTCAGAGATTTAGTACAATCATCGTACACCTACGAACAGGATGCTGCCAATCGAGTTACGAGTATGATTTGGAGTATAGATGGTGTCGCTGAACAGAAGCACGTGTTTACGTATTATTAACTGAGTTTTGACTCCTTCAGCAAAGCATCTAATATTTTAGTAAATAATGCAAAAGAAAATAACCCCGGTCAGGCTATCATAATAGCCTTGATTTACAACAATATATATACTATTTCCGTTTAAAAAAAAAGCATACGAAACTTTTTTTTTAGATTTGCCGTATATTAAATGTCTGCCACTGTGACGGACATACCTTTAAAACTGGCGGAATCAGGAATCAATTAAAAACGACCTATATGAAAAATAAAATGAAAGTGGTGTTATTGAGTTGTGCTGTGTTCATGTTTGCAAATTGCAAAAAAGATAACAAGACGCCGCCGGTTGACCCGGCATATCAGTATCGTCCTTACATGGCAATCATTGCACAATCAGATACAATTTACTCAATCACAGTAAACGGTAAGTTGCAGGTTCCATGCAAAGACACGATTATAGCCTCCCTGAATTTAAGGCAGGATAGTTTCCCACTGGCTCCGGGACAATCAACACTGCTCAAGCCTGATATCAGTGACACGGTAGCAGCTATTGTTATACAAATGTCTGGCAAACCAGGCGATAAACTCAACCTGTATAATGCATGGAGGACACTCTATACATACAATATCACTACAGATTATCGAACTTTTAATACCAAGTTGTCGTTAGGCTTCGGTGTTGTTTATCCCTATATTTCATTAACTAATTGAGATTAGGCTATAATTGAGATTAGCTTCTAATTGAGATTAGCTTCGCTGATCTCTGGTGGGGGTGCTAACATAAAAAAACCCTCGCGCCTTCGGCGCTATGGTTTTTGCATCCATTCACTCGCTCAAGCAAGCTTGGCTCGTTCATGAATGCAAAAACCCTTCAGCAAAGCTGAAGGGTTTTTTTATGTGCGGAAGAGGAGATTCGAACTCCCACGCCAGTTACGGCGCTACCACCTCAAAGTAGTGCGTCTACCAGTTTCGCCACCTCCGCAGCCAGGACTTTAAAATGGACTGCAAAAATAGCTCTTCCCTGTTAAAATTCCCAGTGCAGATTTCCCTGAACGGATCAAATTTTAGACAGAATAATCCGGAACGTGGTTCCCTTGCCCAAATCCGATTGTTTTACAAATAATTCGCCCTTATGATAGGTTTCAATGATTCGCTTTGACAAAGTAAGTCCGAGTCCCCAGCCCCTTTTTTTTGTCGTAAATCCCGGGTCAAATACACGCCGCACGTTTCCGGGCGAAATGCCCCTGCCCGTATCACTCAGGTCAATCGTGACCTGCTTTGCTTCATCCTTAATATTGATATCTATATGTCCTCTCCCTTCCATGGCGTCCAGGGCATTTTTTAATAAGTTCTCGATCACCCAGTCAAATAATGGCGGAGAAATATTTGAATCAATATGATCGTGGCCGTTGGTTTCGAAACTGAACTGAACTTTGGATGTGGTTCGCCTGCGCATATAATCCAGCATTTGCTGGATCTGCCATATGAGGTCAGATTTTTCGAGTTGGGGTATGCTCCCGATTTTACTAAAGCGGTCAGATACCAGCTTCAGCCGGTCCACATCTTTTTGTAATTCAGAAACCGTTTCATCCGGCGTGCCTTGTTCTTTCAGCATTTCAATCCAGCCCTGCAATGATGACAGAGGAGTGCCGAGCTGATGAGCCGTTTCCTTAGCCATTCCAGCCCACACCTGGTTCTGTGTAGCGCGGTTATGCGTACTGATGGAGTAAATGATAAAGAATATCAGCAAGGCCACCAACATCAACTGGATCAGCGGAAAATAACGTACCTGGTCGAGCAAAGCGGTGTGTCCGTAATAGTAACGGTTAGCCGTATAGGGTGAATCGCTCCATTTAATTTCTAAAGGAGGATTTTGCGAACGATAAATTTTAAGCTGTTTGGAAAGATAATTTTTATCACGGTCGATTTTTACAGTATCCAGATTGAAATAACTGGTGATGCTGTCATTCTCGTTGGTTTCAATGATGGGAATAGAGTGTTGTTCATTCCTTATCAGGTTAGGAAGGGTTAGATCCGGATTTATCACTGCTTTGCTGGCCGCCAGCCATTGTTCTATTTTCTGCTGTTCCTCCCTTCTGATCTTCTGGGCGAGGAATTGAGAATAGAAAATAGTTCCGCAAACAATGGCAATTCCAAGAAGGGCCAGGAGCCAGCGCCAGTTAAATCTAAATCCGCTCATGCCGCTAATGTAGGCAAAGCGCGTGAATTCATATTTCACTGATCATTTACGACCCAAAGCCTTACTTTTGGCGCTCCCTTTTTATTCCCTAATTCATTACAAGATTGGCTAAAGTCTCGGTTGTCATTATCAATTTTAACGGTCGAAAATACCTGGAACAGTTTATTCCCTCTGTGTTGGCAAGCACCTATCCCGGTATGGAACTCATCGTTGCGGATAATGCCTCTACCGACGACTCCCTGAAATTTCTCAGAACGCATTATCCAGCCGTCCGGATCATTGAGCTGAAAAGAAATCACGGTTATGCCGGTGGTTATAATGAGGCATTGAAAGAAGTAAAATCTGAATATTATGTATTGCTGAATTCGGATGTGGAAGTCACCCCGGGATGGATCGAACCCGTGATTGAGCTGATGGAAAAGGACCGCACGATCGGTGCCTGTCAGCCAAAGATTTTAAGTTATAATCAGAAGGATCAGTTTGAATATTCAGGTGGAGCCGGGGGCTGGCTGGATTGCCTGGGTTATCCTTTTGCAAGGGGGCGGATTTTTGATATTTGTGAAGTTGACAAGGGTCAATATAACGATGTGCAATCCATTTTCTGGGCGAGTGGCGCTGCTTTATTTGTGCGGTCTGAATTATTTCATGAAGCGAAAGGTTTCGATACCTATTTCTTTGCGCATATGGAAGAAATTGATTTTTGCTGGCGGCTACAATTGCTGGGATATCGGATTTTTGCCTGCCCGGCTTCGGAGGTCTACCATATAGGTGGTGGAACATTGCCGAAGGGGAATGAGAGAAAAGTATTTCTGAATTTCCGGAACAATATGATCATGCTGGCGAAAAATCTTCCGAAGCGCCAGTCCTTCTGGAAGATCCCGCTCAGGATATTGATGGATTTTACATCGGCTTTCAAATCCTTATTTGCAGGTCAGGCGGTTTATTTTTACGCCGTCTGGGAGGCTCATGCGGCTTTTTTTAAGTGGCTGATATTTAAACGGGGCAACAGTGTTTTCCCCATCAGCCGAAAAGGCAGATTATCGGGCTGGTATCAGCATTGTGTAGCCTGGAAGCACTTTGTAGAGGGCAAGGAAACTTTTGATGAAATTGTCGGAGACAAAAGATGATTTTTTGACCGAATCTGCTATTTTTGCGCTGTAAATAACTGATTCTTATGAGTGAAGAAATAGAAGACTACAAAGATCCCAAGTTGAAAGATATCTCCTACAACTGGGTAAATTCTTCAGTTTTTCTGTTTTATCTGGAAGTATTTTGCATCATTGCCCTTTTGTTGGGCGGATGTTATGGTTTATACACACACCGGTATAAGGGCAAGCCTGAAGTTGTGGTTCCGGCCAATACCCAGTATACCCCTGAATACAAATAGCAAAAAATTTCAAAAGGCGGCAGGGAATACTTATTTTTGCTGCCCTCTACAGTTCTTATGATCGGTTGAAATGCGGAAGTAGCTCATTTGGTAGAGCGCGACCTTGCCAAGGTCGAGGTGGCCGGTTCGAGCCCGGTCTTCCGCTCAGCAATTCTCCCGCTTTATGGTGGGAGAATTTTTTTTTACACCTACCCTGGTGGCGGAACAGGTAGACGCGCAGGACTTAAAATCCTGTCTGCAGAAATGCGGGTACGGGTTCGATTCCCGTCTGGGGTACTTTTTTACTTTCATACCGTAACACAACAAACGTTAAAAGCCGCTGCAGCACCCGCTTTGGTGGCTTTTTCATTTTTCTGATATTCGTTCATATTCGTTGTTTTTCGATAGTTTTTGCGGCGAAAGCTGCCTACTACTGCTGTAGTATTTAACCGGCGTAGAAAGACCAATAAAATTGATCTTTATCCCATCCATTTGAAGTATCAAAAAGACACCCTTCTCTCTAATGATTGGAAGTACTGCATTTTGTGTTTTTTGTAAAAATCAGGCTAATTTAAAATAAAGCGAAGCGAAAATAAAAAGCAGGAATCTGTAATAATTCGAAACCTTCATGGTACTAATGAACCAAACAAAGCGGAAGTGACATCAATCGAACAGGAACAGATTTTCGAAGCGTGGCTTAATCAATATAAAGCATTGATTTTTAAAATTGTGAGGGCCTATGCATTTACTGTTGCAGATCAGGACGACCTTTTCCAGGAAATCGCCCTCCAGATATGGAGATCTGTTCCTTCTTTCCTACAGGCTTCGTCTGTGATGACCTGGGTATATCGCGTAGCCATCAATACGGCTATTAAATGGGTGAAGAAAGAACGGAAACACCAGGGCGCAAAAGAGATCAGCCCCGCATTATGCCTGCAACCGGAGAATACCAGAAAGGTTGATGAACGACTGGACTGGCTATACCAGGAAATCCACAAACTGGACAAAATCGACCGGTCCCTTTCTTTACTGTTGCTGGACGGACTTAGTTACAAAGAGATGTCGGACATAATGGGTATCACCGAATCGAATGTGGGCGTGAAGATCAGCCGCATAAAAAAGCAATTGATTGCAAAATCATTAAAATATACTTCTTATGGAATTTGAAGAGATCCAGGAGATTTGGGATTTACAAAAAAAACAATCTATGTATACCATTAATGAAAGGGCACTGCATAGTCTGATCCTGACTAAAAAAAAGCAGGCCGCACGACTTGCCAATGCTACCGAACTCATGCAGATTATTGTTAACACGGGCGCAGCGGCCTTTGTATTCGAACAAAATTACTTTAGTCCGAAAGGTAAATTTTTCCTGTATCTGATGGCAGCATGGATGTTAGCTACAGCGGTTTTTATACTGGCGGGGCGGTTCAGAAGAATAAAACGCGGAAAAAATTTTGACCAGAGTATGCGGGGAAGCCTGGAACAGGCTATTGCTGATGCAACATACAAAGTGCGCATTTCCCAACTCATGCGATGGAATATTATAATTATAGCTTTAATCATCGTTCTGAGCATGTTCGAGGGAGGGCAGTCGATATGGATCATTGCAGGTACAGCTATATTCTTCGGTATAGCCTATTATGGCAGTGGCTATGAACATCGCTGTTACATATCCAGGAAGCGCGAATTATTGAGCCTGTATGAAATACTGGAACAGGAACAATCGGCGTCGAATTGAATTTTGTCAACTTTTAAACTTGATATAAAATGAAAACTGTTTTTTCTTTTGCTGTATTTATTTTTATTTCTGCCGCTGCTTTTAGTCAGGATCTCAGAGGTCAATGGAACGGCTCACTCCATGTGCAGGGAACCGAATTAAAACTTGCCTTTCATGTCGCTAAACCGGATGATGTATATAAGTCGACCATGGACAGTCCGGATCAGAATGCAAAGGATATTATCGTAACCACCACCACGTTCAGCTCCCCAAATGTGCGTTTTGAAATTTCATCTATCGGAGCGGTTTATGAAGGCGTAATGTCGAACGATCAGGCTACGATTACGGGAAAATGGATGCAGGCGGGTGTAACCTTACCATTGATACTGGAGAAGAATAAAATGCCGTAACCTAACTCAGTTTGCAATATGTGTTACTCTATTGCTACTTTGGCAACCAAATAATGACTGCTTAAATCTTTTAGTATGAAATATTATCTCATTTTGTTTATTACTCTTATTCATTATGCAAGTGTTGCGCAATCAACAAACATAATTGCGCCTGCAAAACCTTCCAGTGCGCTTGAAAAAATATTAGTTCAGGAAATATATGATTTCTCAAATGCATGGGGCATGAGTGATACAGCAACTTTAGGTAAATTATTGGCTCCTGAGTATAGACACAGTGATGTCTTTGGTGAAATTCAGCACAGAAATGAATGGTTAATTTTTGCTGCAAAAAAAAGAACTATGGCTGATCTTGAAATTAATGACATAGAAATTTTAATGTATAATGATAATATGGCTGTTATTACTGGAAAAATGACCTATCTATTTGGAGCGGAAAAGATTAAACAAGACCTGCGTTTTACACAAATCTTTGGAAATTATAATGGACAATGGAAAAGGACAGCTTTCCAGGGAACTTATATTAAAAACGTAAAATGAAGTTCCAATATGACGATTTTATTTGCCTCTTCATCCAGATCAATCGGGTCCGGAATTATTTTCAATGATTGGTGCTACATCAAATTGAATTGTGTAACACTTCGTTTTATTTCCCGGGAGATTGGTTTCTTTTTCAAATTTATTATTGGTGATTTCAACATCACATTGATACCAGCATCAAAGAAATTTACAAAGCTTTTGAAAACTGAGTTTATTTTGAGTTCATATTATGATCTTAATTATGGGCTCCGGCCGGATTCATTCTTATAATTTATTGGAATAATATTCGTTTATATAAACACAGTTTTCTTTTAAATGTTTCAGGGATTTTAAACAGATGTAAATTCCTGAAGATCATTAGTCCGCATCTTTCTAAAACCGTACCAATTGAAAAACTATCTAATTTTTTACATCCTTGCATTCATTTTTGTTAACCCATTACAAACCCTGTATGCACAATCTCTTCCTGCTAACAGACCAATAAAACGTGTTACGCGTGTTCAGGTTGATACCCTGTCTTTACAGGGAGCATCTGAAAAAAAACAAGCATCCTATTTTGAAGCAGGTATCAGCTACCAGAACAATGATGTTTATTTGGGCAGGAAAGATTCATCCGTATTGCCTTATTTTATTCCTGTTTTAAGTTATTACCATAAATCCGGAATTTATTTTTCCGCTTTCATAAATTATTTATCAAGTGCCGACGCAAGCCGTGTGGACGCAGTTACGATGGAAGGAGGCTATATTTTTCATACCGGTAACTACGACGGTCAGGTGAATATTTCAAAGTTTATATACAATAGTCAGAGTACGAGTGTTTCCTCGGAAATCCAGGCCAGTGCAGGGTATCAGAATGGATATGATTTCGGAATTATAAAAACATTTTTAAATCTGAGCCTGGATTTCGGGCCTCAGATTGACTATTCTACCAGTCTTGGATTGGAACATGGGTTCAGCATTTTACACGATAAGGCTGAGTTGACGCCCGGAATTTGTGTAAATGCAGGGACACAAAACTTTTATAACAACTATTATAAAAACAAACGTTATTCCAATAGTGGAAAAGGAAAGTCGACGGGCAACACCGGTGAGACCATAGCGGGTAATGTAGTGAACCCGTCTAATTTTAAAATACTGGATTATGAAGTCAGCATCCCATTTACATACAATATCCAAAAACTGGCCATCCATTTCACACCCACTTATGCCATCCCTGTGAACCCCTCATTAATTGAAGTGAACACAAAGCAGTCGGGTGGTAATTCATCAACTAAAACAGTAACTGAACAACTGACCAATTCGTTTTACATGTCGATTGGTGTTAGTTTTAAATTCGGTTAGTATTTATTATTTACGTTGTTGTCAATTATAAACTTGATTCCCATATTGGGAATCAATCTTATTTTTTTATAACAGTTTTTTTGAAAAATCTGGCATTGCTTTGGAATAACAATATCAAATCCTTAAAATGAAAAATCTTTTTGCAACCCTTTGTTTACTATCAGCCATTTTATTTATTAATCAGGCTCAGGCTCAGGTAAATGTAAGTGTCAACGTGAACGTGGCTACACAACCGAACTGGGGTCCTTCCGGGTATGAAAATGTGAATTACTATTACATGCCTGATATTGAAACGTATTATTACGTTCCCAAACATCAGTTTATCTATTTAAATGGAGGAGCATGGGTTTTTGCCGCATCGCTTCCACCCAGATATAGTTCTTATAATCTTTACCGGGGATATAAAGTGGTGATCGATGATCCACGACCTTATATGCATCATGAGGATTACAGGGTTCGTTATGCGCATTATCGCGGATATTACGACCACCAGCCTGTTCTGCGTGATCACAGGAATGACGGACCAGGAAACGGACATGGGAATGGCCATGCTTATGGGCACTATAAGAATGATAAAGAGGATAAACACGATAAAAAAGATCATGGTCACGGTGATCATGATGATTAATGCAGAATAGATTCTTTACCAGGCAAGAATACAGTCCGCGATTTGGAAATAATTTAATTTAAAAAAAGCAGACATGAAAAAGTGCAGGTTGTTTTTTATTTTATGTTCTATCGGAGCGATTTTGTTTTTCGGTTCCTGTTCTAAAAATGATAAAAGTTCCGGCACCACCAGCGGCAGGCTGCAGGTCGCTCTTACAGATGGTCCTGACCCTTCTGTAAAAGAAGTTTGGGTGGACATACAGCAGATAGAAATTCTGATGAGCGACACGACCCACCCACTGATATTAAATGGCAGTCATCCTGGTATGTACAACCTGCTTGATTTTTCCGACGGGAAAGACACATTACTGGCAGACGCAACCATTCCTACCGGTACGATTAGCCAGATCAGACTGATATTGGGGGACAATAACTATATCATCACGAACGATGGTGTGAAGATTCCAATGAAAACACCCAGCGCCCAGGAATCCGGACTAAAGGTCCAGGTTCACCAGGAGGTATCGGGTGGAATTCTTTACAGGCTGACATTGGATTTTGATGCAGGCAAGTCTATCGTGAAAGCCGGGAATAGTGGAAATTATTTACTGAAGCCCGTGCTTAGAATTATTTCACTCATCCCTTCAGGTGGAGATATATTCGGTGTTGTTATGCCAGACTCTGCAAAAACTTTTGTTTTCGCGATTCAGGGATTGGATACGATCGCTTCCACATCAACAGATACTACCAGCGGAAAATTTTTATTCAAAGACATTCCTGCCGGTAATTATTCACTCTATTTTCTTCCTTCCGACACTACACTAAAACAGGCATCCATTAATACCGTTGTCGCTTTGGGTCAGATAACAAACGTAGATACCATCCGACTGCAGCATTAACTATAATCCGTACACTATTTTTGGAGAACAATAAAAAAGATCCCGTCTTAAAAACGGGATCTTTTTTTATTGAGGACCAGTGAATTACAGTCACTCAATGCGTATTTTTACTATTGCAGTCAGAGTAGATATTTTATATTTTGTGAAAGCTCATTAAATCCAAAAGTACCCTTGAAAAATTTCTACTCCGTCGTCTTATTGCAGGTGGTTTTATTACCACTTATATCAAACGCCCAGCTGACAAATGGTGGCACAAATGCCTATTTTGGAGTTGACGGTGATACCCGTAACAACTGGGTGAAATATGGTACCACTTCCGGAAACATCGCCAGTGATGACTGGTTTTCTTCTTCTTCCTCGCTTTACAGTGTGATCGATACTTCGAATGCCGCCACTTATGCTCAGCCTCCTGTCTGGCGGTGCTAATTTAGGATTTAACAAAAGAATGTCCGTGCCTCTATTTTCCAAGATCAATGGCAGACTATGGCTGGACGCGGTATATGGTAGGGACTATATTTCCACCAGTCCGCTTTTTGATTCGACAATTTTTACTATTGCAGCTAAAAACGGCGATAATCCAGGAAACTGGCTTGGGGGTACAGGGAATATCCCTGATAAAACTGACTTGTTAGACGTATATGCTCATGTGCGCCGGGACGGACTCAACATACATGATTCCATGTGGCTTTTTACAGGCGTTTCCACTGTCGGAACATCGGGATCAAGATATTTTGATATTGAATTATACAAGAAAGATTTTAGTTATAACTCACTGGGAGGCACATTTTCCACTGCGGGAACCGAAGCGGGTCATACCCAATGGTTGTTTGATGCGAGCGGAAACGTTACTCAAACCGGAGACATGATTCTGGCGGTTAATTTTACACCTGGCTCTGCCCCGGTGGTGGACGTCCGGATATGGGTTAGCCAGACAACATATACGCACGGTTACACCGGCTTATTTTAATGTTCGGACCCAACTTCGACGGTGCAACCCCGGCATTTGGTTATGCTTCCATTCTTTCCAAATCAGGTGGAACGGATTTTGGTTCCGGCATATCCAATTTTTCAGCTACACCTGCACAGGATACCACTTATTCAACACCCTGGGGAACCGAACAGTCAACAAAAAACTGGGGAACGCAATATTTATCTTTACAGCTTGTGGAAATCGGATTGAACCTGACCCGCATCGGTTTGGATCCTGCACTATATACCGCCAATGGATTGAATCCCTGCGTATCGATGTTCTCGGATATTTTCTTTAAGTCCAGGTCATCCAATTCTTTCGTCATCCAACATGCAGGACTTTGTTGAACCATTGACATTCCTTCGGGAACCGGTAATGGATTTTTCATTGACCCCGGATACACTACGCTGCAACCGGCCAACTGGCGATATTCAGATTACCAATAATTCAACGGCTGGTATTTATAGCTGGACAACCGCAAACGGTAATATCACCAGCGCAAACAGCGATAGTTCGCAGGTTAATCTCAATAAGGCAGGGACCTATATAGTTTCTGCCAGCCCGGCCCTGGGTTGTCCGGCAACCAGAGTGGAAACGGTGGTGATTCCACTGGATACATTTCCACCGGTCGCTTCCGTGTTTGCCGGAATCGGATCTAACTTTTCTTATTTGCAATTGTATGGCGGAGATGTGAATGCCAGTAACTATATGACTCCTTTTGGAGGATCACAGGGACTTCTATGGGATTGGAGCGGACCCAATAGTTTCGCTTCCAACATACAAAATCCAATAACAGACACTGCCTGGGGTCTGTACCAGTTAGTCGTAACGGAAAAAAGAAATGGCTGCGTGGACACTGCCGTCATGACACTGAATTATTTTCAATTTGCCACACTGTTTGGAACCACTCTGACGCTGGATGGCGTAATTAAAACGGATAGAGTCGAATTGAAATGGCTGGATGGGAATCAGCCAAATACAGATTATTACGAAATTGAAAAGGCGACCGGCTCCCAGTCGTTTATTACAATCGGGAAATCAATTAATACTTCGGAAAAGACCATCCTTTCCATGAGCCCCTTTTACTTTACCGATCAGCATCCGGAAACAGGAAGCAATTTTTACCGGATAAAAGCCGTCAGTAAAAACGGAGAATATACTTATTCCAATATCTATCTGGCGAACTTTAATGTGGAAGACCTACGGAAATTCTATATCGCCGTGAATTCCAATGGAAACCCGGAATCTTTGATCGGTACATTGACAAAAAATGCACCAACCACCCAGGGAACACTTGTAATCTACAATCAATTGGGTCAGGTTATCAAAGAGAAATATGTGCAACTAAGCGCCGGGACCAATACCATCGAAATACCGAAAAACAGTTTACCGAAATCTTCTGTCGGGATAGTCGCTTTGTATATCGGCAACCAGCTCGCTTATTCTCAAAAAGCTATATTCTGATTCATGCTGCTTCGGAATGCGCATGGGGCCAGCTAATATGCGTACTTTTCAATAAGATTTACGGAGTGTGAACGTAGTCTAGATAAGATTTATTTTTTTCACTTTTTTTTGAGGTCCAAAAGCGTCCGTTTTCGGACATTTTTGATGATTAGGTATTGTTTAAAACATGTCTGCTTCGGGACGGCTTCGGGGGCGCTTCGCTTGCCCTTCGCTCATTTCCCGAAGCCGTCCCGAAGCCGTCCCGAAGCAGACAAGAATCAGATAATAACAAAACCCCGGGAAACAGATGATAACAAAACTTCGGGAAAACTATATTTTGCGAACACTACGCTCACACTCCGTAAAATCGTTTTTCCCCCAACGTACATTTGTGACAGCAGCGAGCGGGTTAAAAGGGTTATTTATTGCAAAGGGTTTATGCGACCTGTGTAAAGGTCGTTTGCGAATCCGGAAAGTCGATGTTACAAATATTTCTTCTTTAGCCATGCCCTTACAGGTTCATCATATAATTTCAACGCAGCCCAGGCAAGCAAAATAAAAAACACGAACAGTCCAATGGCAACCGGTATGATTTCGGCAGGTGTCGGTTTTTTCGTTGCAACCCAGGCAGTATAGATATAAATAAAAGGGTAATGTGTGATGTAGAGTGGGTAAGAAATGGCTCCCGAGAAACTACAAATCTTTGCCCATCGTCCGCTGATTTGTCCGCCGGCACCCGCAGAAACAATCAGCGGAAAAGCAATTATTATACAGGCGGCTTCATACCAACCTGTAAACTGATAAGTTGGGATGCAAAACAGTAAAATCAAAAACAATGAACACATGCTGTATGCTCTCGGGATACGAATCAGTTTTCCTGTGCGAAATAATAATAAACCCGCAAAGAATGGATACATCATCCGCACCATGGCTATCCAAAAAGAATCGTAACCCCAACCCGTTGCAATATTGCCCCTGGATACACACACCGCAGTTAATATGATTCCACTGATGATCACGATTATCCATAGAATAATCTTCGTCATTTTTCTTCCAAACAATGCATAGATCAGATTGGCAATATATTCCTGTAATAACGACCAGCAGGGTCCGTCCAGCGAATGTGTTTCCCCCCAGCCACGTACATCCGGAGAAGGTAAGAGTGTAAATCCGATGATCATCGAAACGATGATCCTGAATATTCCAACCTGGTGACCCAGATTCGTAAAGGGATCAAACCAAAAACCAATGGCTCCGATCAGTACGCCCAGAATAACCAGCGGATGCAGACGTATCAGCCTGATTTTGAAAAATTGCTGTGATGCTCATTTTACCCCACCTGTCGTCGTACGCATATCCTACTACGAATCCGGAAAGGAGATAAAAGAAATCAACCGCCAGGTAGCCGTGAGGCGTGGGATGGTGGCCCACAACCGGAAAGTATGCTTCAAACAAATGATATATGACTACCATGATGGCAGCTGTGCCTCGTAGTCCGTCGAGAATGGGGTAGTGTGGTTTCATGCGGTATGCCTGATCGTTATTTGGGCCTTAAGATACCAGATTGATTTGAATGTGCAAATTGACGGTTATCAAAGAACTCTGCAGGTGGCGGGGTTTTTATTCTGGCAATAACTGCTATTCCGGTTGTTCAGTTTTGCAACTAATACTATTCAGGCGGTGGGTCGACTGATTTTAGCAGAATTCACTAATGATCATTTTGAAAAGATTTGTACTTGCAGGATTTGCTACAAATAACCAGCCGGCAGTAAATAGCCATTAGGACCGGGCGGAGGCTGCTGTTACTTTTGACATGTGCATCATTTGATACCTGATATGATCGCCCCCAAACCTTAAAACATCTATTATGAAACCGATTGCCGTTTTTTTGGGCTTCAGTATCCTGTTTCTGCAACATGTAAAATCGCAGGACAGTTTACAATCCGGACAGGCCAAAACACATAAGGCGCTGATCGCCAGTATAACTTTCTCTGAGACCCAGACCATGAGGGTTCATATCATGAATTTCAAAGATTCATCTGTATTTGTTTATCAAAAAGCTTCGGCTAAGCCGGATCCTTTACAAACGACGAATCTTTATAATGAATCCAATTGGGATAGTTATAATTACAGATTTATAGAAAGTATCAGAGTCCGTAATAAAAAATTAAGACACTGGGTTATTCCTGTTTCCATCGTAGCAGGTGTAATTGCCGGAGTCATTATCGGGAAAAACAGCGGAAGCAACAAGGGGGACATTGATTCACAACTGAATAATATGGGCAGCCGTTTTTCTGGGTGGCTTTTTAGGAGGAGCTGTGGGAACTATTACCGGATTCGCCATCTGCAGCGTCGCCGACAAAAAATATATGATCAATGGAGACTGGAAGAGTTTTGAGGAAATGAAAAGAAGCATGAATTATTAAAAAAGAAATCATGGACGAGCAATCAAATACGGAGCCGGTGTCGACCGGTTCCTCATTTTATGATGCCCAATTCCTTTTCTACTTCTTCTGTTATATCCAGTGTCGGTTTCGAATACATAACCGTATTCCCCTCACTCTTATCTATTACGACTTTATAAGACAACCTGCTGGCCGTTGATTTAACGGCCACGCTTACCCGGTCCTCAATGGGTTTTATTAATTCCTGTTTCTTTTTAAACAGGTCCCCTTCATATCCAAAACGCGTACGCTGCAGATCACGCAATTCCTTTTCATGATAAAAAATCTGATCGGTTCTTTTTTTCTTCGATTCATCCGTCAGAAGGGGTTCATCCTTTTCGAAATCTTTGTACATTTTATCCAGGATGGCCTGCTTATCGTCTATTTCTTTCTGCCAAAACGCCGTCAGGTTATTCAGTTTGGCCAGTGAATCAGGATAGTCTGGCATTCTGGTCAATATGTATTTCGTATTCACAAATGCCATCTGCGCGGGGGAAACAAATGAAATGGACATTAAACAAAACAGGAAGAAGACGATTCTTTTCATATCGTTGAAGTTACTATTTTTCTGTCCCTGATTATTTAAGTATATTCCTCGATAAAAATTTTAACGTGAAATATTTATCGCTATTTATTTTTTTATTCTGTATCACCTTCTCCTCCGGGATCGCTCAATCAAAACCGTTACCGCGTATTGCGATCGCGGGTCTCGCCATCGAGTCCAGTACATTTTCACCGGCCCTGACAGATGAAGCCGCATTTCATGCAAAATATGGAGGAGATGTTTTTTCTCTCTATCCATTTTTATCTGTTGATTCTCCGCTTCGCAACAGAGCTGTCTGGATCCCAACGCTGGTGGGTGATGCATTGCCGGGTGGTGCGGTCACCAGGCAGGCATATGAATCACTGGTAGATAAAACCCTTGATTCGCTGAGAAATCATCTTCCGCTGGATGGTATCTATTTCGATATACACGGAGCGATGAGTGTGGTCGGGCTGGATGATCCCGAAGGAGATTTTATTACCAAAATAAGGAAAGTAGTGGGCAGGAAAACCATCATTTCCACTTCTATGGATTTGCATGGAAATGTATCCTGGCGCCTGGCCGAAAATACCGATCTGATCACCTGTTTCCGGATGGCCCCACATGAAGATGCCATGCAAACCAGGGAAAGGGCCGTGGCGAATTTGCTGAAAAGAATAGAAAGCGGGAAGGGTAAGCCTGCTTACAAGGCCTGGATTTCTGTTCCCATATTATTACCCGGTGAAAAAACGAGCACCCGGATAGAACCCGGTAAGTCCCTTTATGCGGCGGTTGCGCCGGCTGCGGCGCAGTCCGGTATTGTTGATGCAGCCATCTGGATCGGATATGCATGGGCCGATGAACCGCGCAACCATGCCGTTGTTATGGTTACCGGAGATAATAAAATTGCGGTAGCATCGGCGGCTGAAGAACTTGCACTTCGTTTCTGGATAGACAGGAATGATTTTGCATTTGTCGCACCCGTTGCCACGCTGAAGCAATGTCTGGACAGCGCTATCAAGAGTGATAAACATCCTTTTTTTATCAGTGATATGGGTGATAATCCGACGGCCGGAGGTGCGGGTGATGTCAGCTGGACCCTGACCGAAATTCTAAAACGTCCGGAGTTTTTATCCGCTAACGGCCCCTCACTGATTTATGCATCCATTCCTGGTCCGGAGCTGGTAAAAAATGCAGTCAAAGCCGGCATTGGCAAAACGGTTGATGGTTTTGCGGGTGCAAAAGTGGACAACCGATACGCCCCGCCGGTTCATATCAAAGGTGTCGTTGAATCGATCGCCTATGGCGACAAAGACGCTGAAGTGGAAGCGGTTATACGGGTTGGATCCGTGCATATTATTGTCACCCAGAAACGCAAACCCTATCATCGTGAAATAGATTTCACCAGACTGGGTCTGGATCCACGAAAAACAGATATTGTTGTCGTGAAAATCGGGTATCTGCAACCCGAGTTATATGCTATGCGGGCAGCCTGGATCATGGCCCTGACACCCGGTGGCGTGGACCAAAACCTGGAACGGCTGAATTATAAAAGGATACAAAGACCCATGTTTCCGCTGGATAAGAACATGAAAGATCCGGATCTGTCGGCTAAATGGGTTCCCGAGTCAGATTAAGTTCCGATTAAGACCCAACCCAACTATCCTTTGGAGGGCTCTTTACGTATTGAATAGTGTAGAAAGACTGATCTTTAATCAACAAGGGAACTATTTAATCTTTAAGGGCCAAACTAATCTTTTGAAAGCTGTTCTAATTACATTTTTAATGACGTTGCCGGCATGGGGATGGTCACAAACCTATCCTCTGAAAGGACAGCTGGCTGCGACGGCTTTTCCCATTTGCGCCCAGGATACATTTAAACAGGGGGATCTGCCCAATGGTTTTAATGGCAATATCGTAATGTCTGGTTGTGACCCTTATCTTGAATTGAATCCATTTTATTATCGTTTCACCTGTTATTCAGCCGGCACACTCGGATTTATAATTATTCCAAATCTTCCGGAAGACAATTATGACTGGATTCTTTTTGATATTACAGGTGTTCTTCCTTCTACTATATTCATTGATCCCACACTCACTATAACGGGCAACCGGTCTTCAAATCCAGGGAATACCGGAGCCAGTCTCGAGGGGTCAAATAATAATAACTGCCCTGTAGGGGCAACTAACAATCCCTCCACTTTCACCAAATGGCCCAAACTCCAGCAGGGCCATGACTACCTGCTGCTCGTCACGCATCCGTCTGGTGATCAAAGCGGATATTCACTGGCTTTCGGAGGCGGGTCAGCCGTATTGAATGATCCTGCATTGCCCGATCTGCTTTCTGTCAGGGTCAGCTGCGATAAAAAAACATTAACGGTCGGCTTGACAAAATTTGTCCTTTGCAGCAGCCTGGCTTCTGACGGATCAGATTTCTCAATAACGAATTACACCGGCACGGTTGTCGGCGCGGTCGGGTTAAACTGCAGCCCTCAGTTCGATTATGATTACATGGAACTATCTCTGAGCGATCCCCTGCCACCCGGTCATTATTCTCTTGTATTAAAAAACGGAACGGATCAAAACACACTGCTGGAATATTGCGAAAGACAAATGCCGGTTGGCGATCATATCGATTTTACCGTATCGGGTGCTCAGCCCACGCTGGACAGTCTGATCCCACCTGCCTGTGAACCCAATACGCTTCACCTCTTTTTCTCAGATCCAATCAAATGCAGTTCGATCGCGGCAGACGGATCTGATTTTATCGTTACGGGCAGTTCAGCGGTTAGTATAATCAGTGCAACCGGAGGCGATTGTTCAGGAAATCTGACCAATCAAATTGATGTTATGCTGTCTTCACCCATCACCGCAGCAGGCAGTTACCAAATTGCTGTTGCAAAGGGAAGCGACGGTAATACGCTGAATAATCAATGCGACAATTCGATGGTTGCCGGTTCATCACTGCCCTTTGAAATCAACACGCCCGTATCTGCGGCTTTTGATTATACCGTTGCCTATGGATGTAATCAGGATACTATTCAATTGAATTATCTTCCGGCTGGTGGCGTGAATCAGTCGGTTTGGAATATCGACACGGCATTTGCCAGTTCATCATTGAGTCCGGCGATTATCGAAACCGTTTTTGGATTGAAGAATGTACAACATATCGTATCCAATGGTTTTTGCAGTGATACCCTGAATAAGACAGTCAACCTGGATAATATACTGACTGCTGCATTTAAAGCACCCAATGAAGTTTGTCCAAAAAATGCCATCGCTTTCACCAATAGCAGTATAGGGAATATCGTTTCCTATCATTGGGATTTTGGTGACGGCACATCGAGCACGGATCAGGATCCTTCAAAACATTTGTTTCCCGACACAAGGGAAGCAACTTCTTATTCAGTGCAATTGATTGTACAGGATCAGATGGGCTGCCAGGATACAACCAGCGAGCAAATTACCAAATTGCAAACCTGTAATGTGTCAGTGCCCAATGCCTTTACACCAAATGGCGATGGGAAAAACGATTATCTGTATCCGCTGAATGCGTACAATACAACGAATCTGGAGTTCCAGGTTTTTAATCGTTACGGACAACTGGTATTCGAAACACGTGACTGGACAAAAAAATGGGATGGAAGATTGAATGGTCAGCCCGCAGAAACAGGTGGCTATGTCTGGATGCTCAGTTATACAGACGGCTCAGGGAAAAAACTTTCTCAGCGAGGTACAACGATTCTGATCAGATAATGTAAAACGATGCACATAATATTTCAAAATCCTCCTGAATGATCGCCAGAATTATTTTTACCTGTTGCCTGCTCCTTCATTTATTAATTGCCAGGGCGCAGAAATCGGAAAGAACCATTTTTTTCAGCGGTTATGAATGGTCGGTCCGCAATACATCAGAAAAACAGGGGCCGGGACCCAATTATTTCTCTGACTCCTGCGTGCGACTGGATGCAAAAGGATGGCTTCATCTATGGATAAAAAAAGATCTGTCAACGGGCGACTGGGTTTGTCCTGAGATTACCTCCGTCAGAAAATTTGGTTTTGGAACATACCAATTTATTGTGGAAGGAGCCATTGATCATTTCGATAAAAATATCGTGCTGGGTCTTTTTAATTATTCGGGAAACGATGGTCTTGATGAAATGGATATTGAAATAGCAAGATGGGGAAACCCGGCTTATCCCAATCTGAATTATACCATCTGGCCTTCAAAAAAAGATGGTGTTAAAAACAGTTCAGCAACGCACGAATTTGTTTTGAAATCAGCCCTGAGCTGTCACTTTTTCCGGCGGAACGCTGATACGGTTATCTGTTCCAGTTTTGATGGTATTTCCACGGATCCCGGAAATTTAATATATTCCTCCACATTTGTGAATCCGGCGGCATCCATCAGTCAACTGGCCATGCCGGTCCATATAAACTTCTGGTTATTCGACGGAAAACCCCCTGCGGACCAAAATCCCGTGGAAATTGTGATCCGAAGATTTCGGTTTGATCCGTAATTGTGTAATTAGCCTATAATCACATAATTGATCTATCCGCTGGCAACGTTTATGTTCACCCAACTGTCTATTAATAATTGTGAAAACTGCTTTTTTCGTCATTTTGATCTTCAGTTCGGGTTATGGCTGGTCGCAAGATTTCCCGGTTACCGGCCAACTGGCTTCAACTGCTTTTCCGGTCTGCGGCTCCGACACATTCCATCAGGTCACCGTTCCTGCCGGTCACACGCATTCGTTGCAGGTACCGGGATGTTCGGGTGACGGCGCTTTATATGCGGATACAAACCCCTTCTGGTACACATTCACCTGTTATTCTGCAGGATCCCTCGGCTTCCTGATTACACCCAATAATCTGCTGGGGGATGATTATGACTGGATGCTCTATGATATTACCAACCATAATGCCAATGAGGTATATACCAATGCTTCGTTAATCGTTGCCGGGAACTGGGCCGGTACCTACGGTTTGACGGGTGCGAGACCTGGCGGGATTGCCAAGATAGGCTGTGCATCCAATCCGATCGATAATCATAATACGTTCAGCGTAATGCCCAATTTGAAGCAGGGTCATAAATACCTATTGCTAGTCAGCCACTTCACTGATGACTCGCAAAGCGGTTATTCATTGTCGTTTAAAGGTGGTTCTGCTGTGATCACGGATACTACGAAGTCGCATCTGAAATCAGCCGATATGCACTGTGACAGGCAAACGCTGGTAATTGCCCTAAATAAACATATGCGATGTACCAGTGTGGCCGCAGACGGTTCGGATTTTATGATTCCCTCCGATCCGCTGGCCATCGCACATGCAGTGGGGATTGGTTGCAGCGGTTCTTTTGATATGGATTCTGTAATGATCACGCTGAGCACTCCATTAGTACCCGGAACTTATTCTGTTGTTTCTAAGATCGGAACCGACGATAACACACTGTTGGATGACTGTGGTAATCAGCTCCCGGTAGGAGAAAGTATCTCTTTTGAAGTATTGCCGCCACATATCACTTCATTTGACAGTCTGGCGCCACCCCATTGTGCCCCCACGACACTTCAGATCGTTTTTTCTGATCTGATTCAATGCAGCTCAATATCCCCCGATGGATCAGATTTTTCTGTTACGGGTCCGAATCCGGTAAACATCCTTTCTGCGAGCGGCAATTGCAACAGTGTTGGAATGGCGAATGTCATCAATATCAAACTCTCTTCACCCATCGTGGCGGGTGGAAATTACCAGGTTACCCTGAAGACCGGCAATGATGGGAATACAATCATGAATGAATGTGGCGTGGAAACGACTGGCGGGAGTATGATTCCTTTTGAAATAAAGGATACGGTATCAGCTTCATTCAATTATAGTATGAATCTGGGATGTAATTTTGATACCCTGCACCTGAATTATCTTCCGGCAAACAGTGTGGATCAATGGCAATGGATCATTGATACGGTTGAAACCAGTTCATTGCTCAATCCGGATTTTATCGAAACAGTTTTCGGTTTAAAAACAGTGCAGCATATCGTATCGAATGGTTTCTGCAGCGATACGGTTACAGAAATCGTTAATCTGGATAATCTTACAAAGGCATCCTTTGATGCACCGCGTGAGGTTTGTCCCAAAGATGTACTCGATATCAGCAATACCAGCATCGGTCATTTGGACTCCTGGTTCTGGTCCTTCGGGGATGGCGAAACCAATACAGATCAGAATCCCCCTTCCCATTTATTCCCGAATACTCAGGCCGGTAAAATATATACCATAACGCTGGTTGTGAAGGATAATATGGGTTGTTATGATACGGCGAGCGAACAGATAACCAAATTGCAAAGTTGTTCAATCGCTGTTCCCAATGCGTTTACTCCGAATGGGGATGGTAAAAATGATTATCTCTATCCGCTCAACGGCAATCTGACATCCAGCCTGGAGTTCCAGGTGTACAACCGTTATGGACAGCTAGTTTTTGAAACGCGTGACTGGTCAAAGAAATGGGATGGCACCATTGGTGGAAAACCTCAGCCAACAGGAACCTATGTCTGGATGCTTCGCTATACAGAAGGTGCTTCGGGCAAGAGCTTTTTTCTCAGGGGGACCAGCGTTTTGATCCGGTGATTATATCGCAACATGGGGCTCGTTTCCTTTTTACTAACGTGTATGATCACCCTATTTTCCCCCCTTTTTATTTGTAACAAACGGGCTATTCAATCGGCAACCGAATGCATGATAATAATAAGAAATAGCACACAGAGGCTGGTTCTTATTATTATCATGGATCGTTCAGGGTAATTTTATCTAACAATATACTCGTAGCAATCACTCGATAAGACCGGTGCCAGCGTTACTGCATCGATGATTTGAAAATCGATATGGAAGTCTGATCCCCTGGCAACGCCTGTAACATTCCGAAACAAAGTTTCGTGGCCATCTCCTTTACTATCAGTCGGAATGTCCTGGGCAACCAGCCCCATACCTAAAGTAAGCCATGACGCATTGGTGCAGGTGGGATCTGTAAATGGATTGGCGGCTCTTTGCAACAGATAGGAATGATTGGGCAACAGGTTGAATACATAAGTATCCAGGGTTATAATGCGGGCTGTATCCGGATCCTGGCGGAACTTCAGGAACCCAAATCCCTTGTTTGACTGATCCTTCAGATTTTCGGTATGAAACGTAACATCCAGGTCAAAATGTTGCGGATCCTCTACTGGCTGGGATTTCTCGCAGGAGACTAATAGTGAAATCATGAGGATGAACAGAGCAAGAGAGCTGATTAACCTGTGTAGTAGTTTAGTTCTCATAAAAAAAGGTTTAGTTGATGAATTAATTGATTCCATTAAACTATAACAATGGCGGTCACCGGAAGTCAGTGGTTTAGTAAACTGCGGGTTTCAATGAGTATTCGGAGCGGATTTGGAGTTTCCGGGGAAAAAAGGTTTATATTAGAATGGATTCTCCCGGTTACCTACCTGCATTAAACCCAAATTCACGTTCCAACCTAATATAAATGGAAGCCAGTCAAAATAATCGCCGGCGGTATAATTGGATATGGGCCATGATCCTGTTCGTTTTTGCCGGCTCCGTTATTTTTATATATCAGATGTTTTTTAAAAGGGTAGTTTTTACCGGCAAGGATAAAACGGTGGCTGTTTTGCCATTTATTAATCTGGGTTCCGATTCATCAGGTGAATATCTGAATGATGGAATGACGGAAGAAATTATCAACAAGCTTTCAAAAATTACCGGACTTCGGGTTATTGCACGCAGTTCTGTGATGAAGTATAAAGGCCACGAAAGGGACTTCCGTAAAATTGCAGATACACTACATGTTGCAGCCGTTCTTACCGGAGGCATACGGAAGTCAGGGAATAAATTAATTATAAAAGCCAGTTTGCTGGATGTTGGTACGGGAAGACCCATTTGGGAGGAAAGTTATGATCGCGATATTAATGATATTTTTTCCATTCAAACAGAAGTAGCTCAGTTGATCGCTGACAAGCTGAATGCGGATTTATCAAATGATGAAATAAATAAAATCCATCGACGATCAACACAAAATCTCGAAGCATACGATAAGTACCTGGAGGGCTTATATTGGTGGAATAAGGGTGGTGCCGTCTCTTTAAGGAAAGGAATCACGTATTTCAATCAGGCGATTCAGCTGGACTCCGGTTATGCAAAGGCCTATTCCGGATTGGCGGATTGTTATTCTGCTTTGGGATACGGCAGTTTTGAAAAACCGGTAAATGTCTTCTCGAAAGCAGAACTGGCAGCCAGGAAAGCGATTCTTCTGGATTCGACACTGGCTGATCCGCATACTTCTCTTGGTTATATTATGCTTTATTATTACTGGAACCTGCGCGGTGCCCAGCAGGAATTCCTGACGGCCATACGCCTGAATCCAGGCTACACAGTAGTCTATGAATCGTATTGTTATTGTTTGACTGCCATGGAGAAATTTGCTGAAGCCAGAGAAGTAATTGAAAAAGCGGTGCAGCTTGATCCCTTATCAGCCAAATTGAATACGGATCTGGGATTTAATTTATATTATCTCCAACAATATGATCAGGCCATTACCGTCTTAAAAACATCGCTTGCACTCGATCCAAATTATCTTTTAGCGCATTTATGGCTCGCCAGGACTTATCAGGAAAAGAAAATGTTTAGTGAGGCTCTCGCGGAATACAACCGCACCCTGAAAATATATAGAAACTGGTCTGTGGCATTGGGGGCGATTGGTTATGTATATGGTATAACTGGTAGAAAGCAGGAAGCAGAAAAAATGCTGGATTCTCTTACCAGGCTTTCCAGTTTAAGTTTTATATCACCGTATGTGTTTGCACTAGTGTATACTTCGTTGAATGACAAAGAAAATGCTTTCAGATGTCTGGACCAGGCCTATACTGATCATGCCAACTGGATGGTGTGGCTTAAGTTGGATCCCCGCTGGCGGCTTCTCTATGATGATAAAAGATATGCAGCGCTTGTCGAAAAAATGGGGCTGCCAAAGTTCACCGGCAAATTCAGCAAACAGTAAAAGCGCGGTCAATCATATATTTTTACAGGAATTTTTAATTTTACGCAGGTTCCGGAAATATTTCCTTCAGCGTCTTTTAACTCCTCAAAACCCACACCCAGATTTTCGAGCTGTGAGTAATCAGCCAGTCGCAAACGATTTTTCGTAAGCTCGATGCCCAGAGATTTCCTGTGTTCCTGTTTTTTATTTTTCAATGCTGCTGACCCCGACATACCGATTCCATTGTCAGAAATTTCGCAATACAGGACCTCGTTAACCAGGCGCAGGCTGATGATAATTTTTCCTCTTCGATCCTGCATAGCGCTTATTCCGTGCCAGATCGCATTTTCCACAAACGGCTGAATCAATAGGGAAGGGACTCGTACAGATTCCCGGTCCAGTTCGTCGGAGTTGATTTCATATAAAAATGGATTTTCAAAACGAAGGGCCTCCAGGTCCATGTATAATTTTAAACATTCCAATTCTTCAGCTAATGGAATAAAAGAGTGACCTGACTTTTCCAGTACGATCCGTATGAGTTTTGCAAATTTCGTCAGGTAGTCAGCCGCTTTTTCCGCATCATTGCCGATAATAAAACGATTGATGGAATTCAGGCAGTTAAAAATAAAATGCGGATTCATCTGGGCGCGCAGAGCCTTCAATTCCAGTTCTGCCTGTTGATTTAATAATTCAGCTCTGGATTTTTCGGATTCCAGTTTTTGAATGCGCAATTCATTTTCAGCTAATTCTCTTCTCCGGTGTTCTGACCTGCGTTGCAGAATGATATTCCGTGTAAACAGGAAAGCAAATAATATCAGGACGATGATACTACCGACCAGGATATTTTTCATCAGGGTTTGCTTTTGAATCTGCACGGCCTGGATCTCCTGCTCTTTGTTCATGAGCGAAATCCGCTGTTCATAATGATAGGCAGCAAATCTTCCCTTCGCCTGATTATTTAGGACCGCATCCTTTACAATTGAATATTTCCTGAAATAATAATTGGAGCTGTCAGCAAGCCCCTGACGATTATAGGCATCAGACAGGATTTTGTATCCGTCACGGGCATATTGATTTACCCCGGACTTCAGGGCTATATCAAGGCCCTGTCTTCCATAGATGATCGCATTTTCGTAATCATCCAATATCAAATACGTTTTTCCCATATTGAGCAGGGTGCGCATTTCTTCGTTTACATCGTGATATAAACGGTGTTCCGTCAGACCTTGTTGAAAATTTCCGAGAGCTATATGAAAATTGCCTTGTAACAGATAATTTTCCCCCGTACTGACGAGGTAATATCGCTGGTAAGCATCGGCAGATGGTTTGTATAGACGATAATAATATAATGCAGAATCGAAATGATTTGTCAGACCGTATATTTCTGCATACTGCATTTTAAAACGTATTTCGGAATCGGGATAAATATGCAGGCCGTTCAGTCCCTCGTTGCTCATTTCGCGGGCTCCGCGATAATAATTCAGTGCGGCCGGATAGTCATCAATCCATTTATAAAGTTCTCCCAGTCCCCAGAGTGAGCTGGCAATCCATTGCCTTTTGTTTTGTTTTAACGCGATATCATATAGTTGCTGGGCATAGGCAAAACTTTTTTCGTAGTTCCCGGTTTGCCGGTAGAGCGCAAACATATTGGTTAGGGCAATAAATGTCTTATTCTCGTCATTGTCTTTGCTGGCCATAGCGCTATAATTTTCACCATATTCCATAGCTTCATCAAAGCGGGCTTCTGAATAAGCTTTCCAAAAAAGATTGTTCATGGCGGTGTCCGATATAGTTGGCAATTGATTTTTGAAATCGGTCCTTGCAGAATCCTGTCCTGAGCAAATTTGCAAACAGCAGGTGAATAAAAGCAGCCAGCCCGTTTGATGCCATATGGTAGCCGGTTGAGTCAGACAGAAAGGTGGGTTATATATTTTAGCAGATCTTCTCTTTTATTACGGGAGACCGGGATGGTCATTTCATTATTCAAAACAAGATATCCTCCGTCCCCCTTCACATAACGAATTGCGTATTGAAGATTTACCAGCCAGGAATGATGTACACGGAAAAAAGGTGTCATGTCAAGCAATTCCTCTATTTCTTTCAGCGTCTTGGAAACAAGGATCGATTTCCCGTTGACGAGCCGGACATTGGTATAGTTACTACTGCTTTCGCAGGCCAGAATATCATTCAGATGAACCAGTTCGTAACTATGTAAAGTAGGGAATGCAATTTTCTGAAATGAAATATCATTGTTCTTTCTGGCGTGGGAGAGCAGGGCCGTCAATTGGTTTAATGAAATTTGTTTTTCCTGTTTTATGAATTTATCCACGGCCAGCCTTAACTCATCTTTGTCAATGGGCTTCAGCAAATAATCCAGTGCGCCGAATTTAATGGCGCGTAATGCGTACTGGTTAAAGGCCGTTGTGAAAATGATATGAAAATGAATATCAATTAACGCTTCGAGCAGATCAAACCCTGATTTATCCGGCATTTCCACATCCAGGAAAACAAGCCTGGGCTGATGCGTTTGAATCTGTTCGAGGGCTTCACCGGCGTTTTTACATACAGCCTGCACTTCAACCTCGGGGCAGTATTTGTTCAACTGCCACAGCAGATTATCACTGCAATGCTTTTCGTCGTCTATGATCAACGCGTTTATCATGAAAGAAACGACTTTTGAAGGTGTTGCCTAAGATAACACAGATTCCTGATGTTCATGGGATCGTTTCTATGTGGTTTCGGAATTCGATGGGAAAATGAGCTATACATATAGCGTTCATCTGTTTAGGTGGAGAAATATGTAATCTGATGGGAGCTGAATGCAGTTGGGCCTGCGTATCGGGCAGAGCGAATCCGGTTTTTTGCAAACCCTTTGAATAAGGGTCATGCTGACGCAACCGGGTTATCCTTATCACGTATAATCTTTCAGAAGGAATCCATTATTCTTTGATTCTTTATTCGTAAATTGTATTGACCGCTTTGAGGTTTCTCCGGTAATGAAAAAATATATTACCTGTACGCTCCTTTGTTTTACAATTTCGTACATTTTAAATGCACAGGGTAAACTCAGTCCCGAATTTTCACAGATCAGTACTCCTTATCCATATGCAAATGATATATCGCTCAACGGCAAGAATTTTTATTTCGACAGCAGTTGGGTGAAAGCAAGAATACTGGCATCGGATAACACCATCATCAGCAGTGATGCTTATCTGTTCAACTTCGATAAGATAGACCACCGGCTTTTAATCACTGCGGATTTTAAAAAGATATTCGAGATAGACCGCCGGGAGTTCAAGGCGATCCTGTTTTACTGGCACGACTCGGCCTATATTTTCAAGCACATAAATTTTATTAACGACAAGGATCTGTTCGAAGTGCTCATTAACGATGATGCCAAGTATTCCCTGTATAAAGTAACCCGTACCAAACTGGTAAAAGCGCATTATGGCGGTTCATCATTTTCAGCCGCCAACGAAAAATCCGGCGATGTATATTTGAATGAAGCGGAATATTATATTTTCTTTCCCAACAGAGAATACCGGACGATTCATTTGTTGAAACGTTCTGCGATTGAACGCCTGTTCAAGCTGAACCCTGACAGCGATATTGTAAATGAGTTTCTGCAAATGTCCGGGAACAAACAGCTTTACGCTGAAAAGGAATTGAAGCAGCTGATACTATATCTGAACAGTCAGGAGCTATGATCATCCGGCGGCGATCAGTTTCCGATCAGCTTTAAAAAAACCTCTTTTTTTCTTCGCGATACGTCTATGATATCCCCGTTGCGCATGATAACCTGTCCACCGTCTCCACGTACGTACTTGGCAATAAAATTCAAATTAACGAGGTGTGAATGATGGACCCTGTAAAACCGGTAATCCTGAAGAAGTTCTTCGAAATCTTTTAGCTGACGGGTCACCAGCATGTGCTGGTTATTCAGTAGAATAATTTTAGAATAGTTAGAACTGGATTCTATACGGATGATCTGTTTGATCTGTATGAATTCGAGGCCATCATTGGTAGGTATGGCAATATGATCTTCCTGGCTTTTTGGATTTGCGAGGTTATTTTTCAGGTGCTCAGCCCTTTCCCTTGTTTTTTTTACGGAATAGGTTCCCAGCCGCTCGACGGTTTGCTGCAGGTCTTCAATGGCAACCGGTTTTACCAGGTAATCAAAGGCACTGATACGGATGGCGTTGATCGCGTAATGGTTATAGGCAGTTATAAATATTACTTCAAAGTCAACTTCGGGAATCTGTTCCAACATTTTGAATCCACTCATTCTCGGCATTTCTATATCGAGAAAAATAACATCCGGTTTATTTTGCTGTATAAGGCGGATCGCTTCCTCCGGATGCTGACTTTGTGCCAGCACTTTGATCGAAGGACAGTATTCCTGTATTTTAAATTGCAGGTTTTGCAGACTATTTAATTCATCATCCACCAGGATGGCCTTGAGAACTTGCATATGTAAGAACTTTAAGAGCAAATTCAATTCGGGTTCCGATTGGATTATGCTCTTCGTCAAATAAATCGATAATTTTTACACTTTCTGAAGAAGCGGGCGACTGATTGAAAATATTTATCCTGTCCTGTGTAAGTTTCATACCTACACTTTTATGGAAGGGCTTATTCATCTCATTATATATCCTGGACTGTTCGCGACCAATTCCATTATCCACTATAATATAGTGAATCATATTATTATTCAGGCTGACTTTCAGACAAATTTTCAAATCCGTCCGGTCACTCGGTCCAATTCCATGATTGATGGCATTTTCAAGAAATGGTTGTACCAGTAAGGCAGGTACATTATACTCGCCACCCATCAAACGGGGATCCACTTCGCAATGAAATGTAAATTTATTGTTGAAGCGAAGTTGTTCCAGGTCAATATATAACTGGAGCGACTGGATATCTTTATTGACGTCGATCAGATCATTATTGCTACTGTCCAGAACACTCCGGATAAAGCGGGCGAATTTATTCAGGTAGTCAGAAGCGAGTTTTTTTTCATTCTGCATGATAAAATTCTCAATACTGTTCAGGCTGTTAAAAAAGAAATGAGGGTTCATCTGAGCCTGTAAAGCCTGCATTTCCGTCTCTGCTATCTTTTGTTTATACTGGGATACATCCTTTAATTTTTTCGCCTGAAATGATTTGTATATCAGAAATGCAACAAACGCACTCAACAGGAATCCCAGGCCGATCAGGAACAGTAGGATATTTGAAAAGGCAATTTGTCTTTTCTGTGCGGCAGTCAGTTGTTTAAGGCTTGAATTCTCCAGCTCGTTGTTTTTGATCTTCCATTCGGTTTCATTCACTATCATTTTTCGCTGATTGTTTTCAGAAAATAATGAATCTGAAGCGGAACGGTACTTTCTGTAATAAAATAAAGAAGAATCTCTGTTGTTCAGGCGATCGTAGGCGGAGGACAGCAGTTCCGCACTGTTGGCTATTCCCTCCTGATATTGTGTTTGCTCTGCCAGTTTCATGGCTTTGGACAGCAAGGCGATTTTTTCTTTTTCAGGGATATGTTTAAGATATTTTGCTTCGGCAACATACACCTGGAATTCATTTCTCAGATCCGGCTTTTGACCGGCACATACCATGGCTTTATTAAAATAGTAATTGGCTGAATCACTGCGATTTTGAACCGCATGGAGTTTGCCATATCCCAGATAATATTGCGACGATATATAATTGTCATCGTCCATGATGGCATAGGGCAGTCCCTTATCGAGGTTTGTTTTCGCATTGGCATACAGGCCCTGTTCGAAGTCACAGCGATGTAACAGTTCGTAATTAACGGCTACTCCATGCCAGGCTTTCAGTTCCATATTGATACCCACCGCCTGCAGGGTATATTGCCGGCATTTATCATAATCTTTCAGGGAAGCGAAATTTTCGCCTATATTATTCAGTGCGACCGATTCAATCCGCGGTGCGTTACATTCCTTCGCCTGTTCGAAGGCTTTGATATTTGCCTCCGTGCTGGACTGTAAATTTCCCGCGGAAGAAAGCAGGATTCCGAGATTGATATTGCCCAATGCCTTACCAAAAGTAAAATTGAGAGAATCACTCAATCGGGAAACCATGCTGTAGTAGGTAAAAGATTTGGCGATATCTGACTCGCTCAGCAGGTAGCTGATCGTATGCATGGCGCGTATCCGCGCGGAATCATTGTGCGGATGCTCATCCACCCATAAGATCAGGCTGTCTACCCGGGTATTTTGTGAAACACCAGTACGGGCAGTAAGGACAAGAAGAAGAAAAAAAAGGGCACGGAGTGGTCGGAGGCTAGGGGCTATAAATTTCTTTATCGGTTCTCTTGATATAATTCGGATATACAACTTCTCGGCAATCATCAAGAGACGTCATTTTTTCTAAGATAAACAATTATGTATTTGCTTTTTGCATCAGGGCCTGTGGCGTATGTGCCATGATCCACATATCCATCAACAGGTTTGATTTATCTGCATAATTCAAATCCAGGTCAATTCGTTCGTCCGCTGACATGACAGGTTTACCCCTTTTTTTTACCTGCCATAATCCCGTCATGCCGGCTGGCGCCATAAATCTTTTTGCCAGTTCATCCGTTGTGAGATTTTCTGCTTCATATAATGGAAGGGGGCGGTTACCAACCAGGGACATATCTCCACGCAATACATTAAAAAGTTGTGGCAACTCATCCAGGCTCGTATTTCGAAGAAAACGCCCAACCCTGGTTATACGGGGATCATTTTCAACTTTGAAAAAACGGGCCAGTTCAGAGTATGGATAAAGATTGAGATGAACATATTGCGTCCTGCTCAATTCAGCATCCGGACTCATTGTTCTGAATTTATAAAAGTTAAAAATACGATACCCCATTCCGGCCCGTTTGGAAACATAAAAAATATTTCCCCTGGATTCAATCCTTATGGCCAGTGCGATGATCAGAAAAACCGGAAAGAGTAAAACAATTGACATTATACTGAAAAAAATATCCAAAAATCTTTTTAAAAAACTATGCATTTTTACAGGTACCGCCACCGTCATTTCATCCTTTTGTTTCTTTTCAAGCTCCCGCGTGCGGTTTTTATATTTTTGCAGAAATAAAATTTTCAAATTCAGGTCACTTTCGCCCCATTCCAGCAGATTTATAATATCATCTGCGGTTTTATTACGGATGAATTGAAAATTTTCAATCGCATTCACATTTTCTGAATCGATAATCAGCGGGATACCATGCAGTCGTTCATTTTTTATCAGCAAATCAGACCACCGTTTAATGGCGGCAAATCCATAAGATGCGTCGCAAATGATGACCTGTGGCAGAATATGTTCTTTATTTAGCAACTCAGTCATCGACTCATTCAATTTGCCGGAAGCATAACCGCGCTTAAATATGTTGACAAGTTTGGTAATGATCGCCCGTTTGGTGCCGACATAGTAAAAGCCGGTCATGCTTTCCTGCAATTTCATAAGTAAGGTTTAATGGTAATGGTATCCGATTCTTGCGTCCTGAATACATATCCAAATTAACTCAGTCTTCTACTTATTGAAACCGGATTGTGTAATTTGCCGGAATGATCATGTAACTGGCTGCCAGGAAACCAGCGTCTGGCGGGAGCTGCCCAGACCATCAATGCCCAGTTCAACTATATCCCCGGGAGTCAGATAAACGGGTGGATTCATTCCCAGGGCAACACCGGCCGGAGTGCCCGTTGAAATGAGATCGCCGGGCAGCAACGTCATAAACTGACTGATATAAGATATCAGGAAAGGAATTTTAAAAATCAGGTTGGCCGTTGTACCATCCTGCATGGTTTTGCCATTTACTGTAAGCCATAGTCTGAGATTGTTTACATCGGTTATTTCATCTGGTGTCGCCAAAAAAGGACCCAGAGGTGCAAAATGATCGCAGCCCTTTCCTTTATCCCAGGTTCCGGATCTTTCAATCTGAAATTCCCTTTCACTGACATCGTTATGTAAACAGTAACCGGCAATATGATCCAGTGCATCTGACTCAGAAATATAAGATGCTTTTTTTGCGATCACAATGGCCAATTCAACTTCCCAGTCTGTTTTCTTCGAGTTTTTTGGAATGATGATGGGATCAAAAGGGCCGCATAATGCGGTAGTCGATTTTAAAAAAATCACAGGTTCCGCAGGAGGCTGTGATTTGGTTTCCCTGGCGTGATCAGCGTAGTTCAGGCCAATACATACGATTTTAGAAGGCCTCGCAATCGGACTGTCCAGTACGACGGAATCTTCCAGTTTTATTAAATCCTGTTTGTGGTCCTCCAGGAATTTTTTTAACCGCAGGAGTCCCCCGGTAGCGAAAAAGTTCTCGTTATAGTCCTCGTTTAAAGCGGAGACATCATAATATTGGTTATCCAGCACTATACCCGGAAGCGTCTTGTCTTCTTTTCTCCATCTGATAAGCTTCATGGACCTCCCTGTTTGAGACTGCTAATCTAAGACTTTATCCTTTTGGCTACCAAGCCTTTCAAGGCCTTGCTTTTATTATGCCTATATTTACCTGAATCATAAACATTTTACAGTGGCACCAAAATCAAAAACAGCCGTCCAGGCAGGGGAAACCCAGCCGGAGGCAGTAAAAACAATCGCAGCCAAACTGCCGGCCAAACGGAAGTCCCCTGCTAAAATTTCTGTGTCGAAGATTTTTCCGGAAAAAGAAATTCCGATGGCACAAATTGAAAAAACAAATGTGGACCACCACATGGCAAAAAAGTACCTGACCAAATATCTGGACAGGGAGCTGACGGCCGCCGATATCGACAAGGCTACCATAATCAAGAAATCTGATTCGATCAGCTATTTGAAATATGGCGGAAAATTTCTGGGCACTATGACCAAAACCATCTACCAAACGGCTGAACAGAAAAAAGCCGGTAAGGGGATTGGTGTAAAAATGGAGTTTAAACCGAAATAATCTAAGCTCTCACGTGCGACCATTCATATTTTTCCGCATGTTTTGCCGGTGGAATGGGTTTATTATATGTTTCGGCCCAAATTTTAGTAAAACAGGCCCCGTAATAAAATATAAAGGAAGAATAGAAAACAAATAATAAAAGCAATACAGAGGAAGTGGATGCACCATAAATGGTTTGCATACTGCTATACGATAATAACCACTGCAATAATAATTTCCCGATTGTAAACAGAAATCCTGTAAAAAAAGCACCGGCAATCACCGTTTTCCATGAAGGTCTTGCATCCGGCAGAAATTTAAATAACATCGAAAACCAAACCGTTACCATCAGCAGCAGGATGATCTCACGGACGAAGGTTTTTGCCAGAACACCATGCTCTATGACCGGTCCATTGGCCGTTTTCTGAACCATATCGAGACCACCTTCTGCCAATAGGGCAACCAAAAATAAGACGCCCGCAATCAGGATGACCAGGAAAGATTTTACCCTGGTCAGCAGGTTGAACCTGAATCCCATTTTTGTAACCGTTCTGATATTCCATAACTGATTTAAGGAATCTTTGATCACTTTTAGCAGGGTAGTGGCGACAAAAATCAGAAAAAGAAAACCCAGTGTGGCCTCATACCAATTTCTAAACAGAAGCCTGACATTAAAAAGCGTTTTATGTAATTCAACCGCTGTATTCCTGCCGACCACTTCCCCCAGATTACTGAATAGCTGCCGGCTCATAAAACGGGGACTCAGGATAAGTCCGAAAACCTGGATCAGGATGATCAAAACAGCTGGCAGGGCGAAGGTTGTAAAGAAAGCGGTGGCCCCCGCCATTCTCAGGGGATCATTCTTCCTGAATTCTTCAAATGATTTGCCAAGCAGGGCAAAAATATTTATCCTTTTACGGGTAGCCGTCATCTACAGTTTCCGATTGAATCTATGAATATGTATAAAAAAGGGGGCCAATGGCCCCCTAAGGTATGTAAGTCCCAGCTAGGTTATCCGGGTTAGTTCGGCTGAATACGGTATTATTCAGCTGCCGGTGATTCCGGAGTAACGGGTGTTTGACAACCGCGAAAACGGTTTCCCCAGTGTTTGTTTGAAATTTTGTCTTTCTTCCGGGGACATATTGAACCATTTATTTCTCATTTCTTCCATTTCACGACGGTTGTGCCCCCGGCCGGCCCAACCTGGCTTGCCCGGGAAACCTCCAAACAATATTCTTGATAAAAGAAAAATTCCCAATGCCTGCCAGAAATTTATGAGTGCGATCGGGAAAATAACAGCCAGTATATTATTCCAAAGCGCCATGATGATGAAACCCAGGGGAACAAGGACCGCGAAAATAAAGAGGAGAAAAAGGATAAAGCGGGGAAATCTGGAATGTATCATTGTGTTTTATTTAGTAGTTTTTTAATGCGTCATGCAGTACTGCGAGTTTTTCCCGTAAATAAAGAACTGCATATCGTTTTCTTGAAATCAATGTATTCACGGGAATCCGGGTTTCATCGGATATTTGTTTAAATGGGATGCCATCGAGTTCATTGAGAACAAATGCCTGTTTTTGTTCTTCCGGTAATTCGTTCAAAGCCTCTTTCAACGTTTCCTGGAAAAGGTTCCTCAAATAAACTGTTTCCGGATTTGAAGAATCGTCCATCAGGATGTCCATCCATTCGCCCATTTCAACGTCTTCTGTATTTGAAAAGAGAAAATCGGTAGCCAGAGGTTGCTTTTTGCGCTTGCTGTCGATGATTTTATTCCGGGCGACCGTAAAAAGCCAGGAAGCGACCTGATCAATGGGTTCCTTGTTTCCTAAAAGCTGGTAAAAAACATCCTGCAGAATGTCCTCAGCGTCAGCCTCATTGGTAACCCTCTTTCGGATGAATCCCAATAATCGCCGTCTGTAATCATTGACGATGGCAGTTATGGAATTTGCTTTTGATTCGGTCATCTGAACTTGTATCGTTTCTGCCTGCGCCATGCTCTATCAGGTAGACGGATGAGCAGGATATATATTTTGAAAAACCAAAAAAATGTCTAAAAGTTTTGAATGCATGACGAATGGAACTTTTCTTGATGGGGGCAATTTTATCCACTTTTTTCAACATCAGAACCGGAACCAATTCCACAACCTGTTAAAAATAGGCATACCAGGAGAATATGTTCAGGAAGGCATAGTGTTTGAAATAGTTGGTCTATTAAAATGTTCTACTATGAAACACACAAATCAGGAAGATTCCGGCAGGAATCAGACGGAGAGAGATCAGCAAAGAAAAGCAAATAATACCCAGGCTGGTGATAGAAATGAATCCATGGGTCATCAAAACAGGCAGGGGAAAAAGGATCATTCCGGTAAACACGGAGGCGATCCATCAAACTGGCAAAACGAAAAGAAGGATAATAAAAAATAGCAGCATTTGAATTTCTTGCTGAAAACCTGCCGGATGGCAGGTTTTTTATTGACGGACGGTTCCAGAAATCGAGTCCACTTTCTTTATATGACCTTCATACTCACGAACTTACAATTTATACTTTTCGAACATTTTAAGTTAATATTATGAGTTAAATCATTAAATTTGCAACCCTATTTATTTAACGTGCCGGTCTTACGTCTTCAGGGGACCCGAAGCGTAATAATCATAGCTGAAAATAAGTTTGCCGCCATCTGGATTATTACAACTCAAACTCAAAAATGAATACCAATTCGAATAAGGCGATAAAGAATGCTTTAGATATACTTTCATTTCCGGGTGGTAACCCGCCTTACTCATTTGACAACCGATTCATCGAAGAAAAAGAACTTTCCGACCTGGTCATCAATTGCCTGCCTGGGATTTTTTATTTACAGGATCATACCGGCAGGTATTTGCGCTGGAACCAAAATTTTGAAAAAGCTACCGGTTATGACAGGACTGAGATTGAAAAACTGCATCCACTTACGTTTTTTGATCCTTCTGATCACAACAAAATGAACGCCGCTACACGGAAGGTTTACAAAGAAGGATATAATGAAACGGAGGCGGAAATAATTACTAAAAATGGCGATCGCAAACTTTACTATCTGAATGGAAGTTCGGTGATATACGAGGGAAAACTTTGTCTGCTCGGAACCGGAATTGATCTTACAGAAAGGGAAAGAGCACAGCGGGAAATCAAGGATAATGAAAAAAAATACCGGTCGCTTTTTGAACAGGCTTCGGACCCCATCCTGGTGACCGATTTCAAAGGAAATTTTACGGAAGTTAATGGCAGCTTTTGCAAATTATTCGGGTATACAAAAAAGGAATTGCTGCACATGAATGTGTCTTCACTGATCTGCCCGGTTCAGATGAAGGAGAAACCATTGCGAAATGATCTGCTGATGAAGGGTAAGCACCTTTTTAGTGACCGGATCATGGTACATAAAGACGGCTCGCTGATAGAAACTGAAGCCAATCTTAAAAAATTCGGTGAGGACAGGATCATGGGAATCGTTCGTGATGTAACTGAGATCCGGAAGTTACAAAGAGCCATGGAGCATGAAAAAATGGAACAAATAGACCAGGAACAAAAAAAGATTACCCGGGCGGTGATTAAAGCGCAGGAAAGAGAACGCAATTATATAGGTAAGGAACTGCATGATAATGTAAATCAACTCCTGGCCACCACAAGAATGTGTCTGAGTACGGCCAAATTAACGAGCGCCGGGAAAAAGGATTTTGTTGACAAGTCCATCCGTCTCATTGATGCAACTATTTTTGAAATTCGTGTACTCAGCAGGAAGCATGTTACTCCTTTGAAAGGATTTGATTTAAAGGATCAGATACAATCCATGATCAAAATAATGGAAGAAGGTATTGGTTTTAAGATCTCTTTTGATTATACGTTACCGGACCCACTCGATGTATTAGACGATTTGAAACTCAATATTTACAGGATCATACAGGAACATCTTAATAATGTGTACAAACATGCATCCGCGTCGAAGGTTCAAATAAAAATGTTCGCCGAGGATAAGTGGATACATGTTTTAATTTATGATAATGGAATTGGATTCGAAGTAGGCATTAAGAAAAATGGAGTGGGAATTGTAAATATTATCAACCGCGTTGAATCATTCAACGGTAAGGTGAGCTTTTGAAACCAATCCGGGTGTCGGCTGCAAACTGGATATTCGCATTCCCATGGTTTCGCGAACCAGGGAACTTTCTTAAGCTTAAGGCGAAAGCGTAAAGCATTATGCTTTACGCTTTATGCTTTAAGCTTAAAAGTTATTTCATAAATCCCTGGGCCTGCATTTCAGTCACCAGTATTTTTGTGTATTGTTTGCTTGCCTTTACGATGTCGGGAGGATTTACCACTTTGGACTGCATGGAGATCAGCATCTGTTCGGTATCAGCATTGAATAAATTACTTTCTATAAAATAAGTTTTATCCGTGGTATAATAGCCGGGAGAATAAAACGCCGGACTATATGCATAATATCCGGTATATGTATAACCATACCCTGCATAGGGAACGAACGCACCACCGGAGTATCCTCCTTCCACATAATGGGTTTTCTCTGTCTGATCAACAACCGCCACGGTAAATATGCCGTCACATCCGAGATCCCGGATAGCTTTCAAAAGAACTTCTGTTTTTGGTAATTTATCAACCGTAAGAATCGGCCCGAATGCATCGATGCTTTTAACGGTTAATATTCCTTTGGCTGCAGCAGCAGCGGCCAAGTCATTTTCAATAGTCAACTGGGCTTCATAATTCTGCGTCATGACAAAAATAAATGTCTTGTGCTTACCGGGTTGTGGATTGGGTTTTTCCTTGGGATTAACCCAGGTTGCCATAACTCTCATGGACGAACTGGAGCATGAACAAAAGCTGATTACTAAAAACAAAGCCAGACTGAAAGTTCTGAATGTTGCCATAAGAGTAAAATGTTATTTCCATACGCAACTTACGCATTTTAAGTTTAAAGCATAAGGCGTAAAGCGCAAAGCCAAATTAAAATGAAGAGCAGAATTGACGTAATTTAATAATGCTTTATGCTTTGCGCCTTAAGCTTTTCGCTTATCAGAGTTCGTTTTTCTTCATTTGCGAAACTGCATAATCACAAGCTCTGGCTGTCAGTGCCATATAAGTCAGTGACGGGTTTTGGGTGGAAGTGGACGTCATGCAGGCGCCATCCGTGACGAATACATTCTCACAGGCATGTATTTGATTCCATTTATTGAGCATCGACGTTTTTGGATCCTTGCCCATACGTGCCCCACCCATTTCATGAATATCCAGCCCGGGGGCCTGATGAGAATCACTGGTTTTTATATTTGTAAATCCTGCCTTTGTATACATTTCTGAGAACTGTTCAAAAAAATCTTTGATCATTTTATCATCATTCTCATCGTAATCGATGGCAAACCGGATTTGGGGAATACCCCATTCATCTTTTTGATTGGCATCCAGGCTCAGGAAATTGGTTTCTTTTGGAATGGTTTCCCCCATCATCTGGGAACCTACATGCCATGGACCCGGATCTTTTTTTGCAAGATTATCTTTTAGTGCGGTCCCGTATCCTTCAGCCTTCGAACCACCATATCTGCCGGCACTGAAACCTGAAGCATAACCACGCAGAAAATCTGTCTCCTGTTTATGTACATTCCTGAATCTCGGCAGATAGGCTCCTCCGTTGGGTCTTCCACCAGCCGTTGTGTTATCCGGGTAGCCGTCATATTCTGCTGAAATACGCGCCCTGTAGTTATGAAAAGCAAAATATTTTCCGAGCACACCACTGTCATTACCCAGCCCGTTGGGAAAACGGCTGGATTTGGAATTTAACAAAATGAGATTGGTGTTCGTGGCTGCGGCATTGACGAAAATAATCCTTGCATAATAATCGATCGTTTCCTTGGAATGTGCGTCGATAACCCGAACACCTATAGCCTTTCCTTTTTTCTCGTCGTATATGATCGAATGAACAACGGAAAAAGTACGCAGGGTCATATTCCCGGTTTTCATGGCCCAGGGAATGGTGGTTGAGTTCGCAGCGAAATATCCTCCAAATGGACAACCGCGCTGGCAAAGATTCCTGTTCTGACATTGGGCGCGACCCTGATCCAGATGTATTTGTTTGGGTTCTGTTAAATGTGCACAGCGTGAATATATCACGTGCCGGTCCTTATAATTTTTGGAAACATAATCCTTGAAATAATTTTCAACACAACTTAATTCCAGCGCAGGCAGGAATTCTCCATCCGGTAAAGTATCCAGTCCGTCTTTGTTTCCTGAAATACCGGCAAATTTTTCAACATAACTGTACCAGGGCGCGATATCCTTGTATCGTATTGGCCAGTCCACCGCGTATCCGTCTCTAGCTGGTCCTTCATAATCAAAATCACTCCAGCGTTGTGTCATCCTGGCCCACAACAATGATTTTCCACCTACCTGGTAACCACGAATCCAGTCGAATGGTTTTTCCTGGATATAAGGATGTTCGTTATCCTTTACAAAAAACTGCATGGCATCTTCCCTGAAATTATAACATTTACTGACGACCGGATTGGCTTCCCGGATGGCTTCCGGAACCTGGAGTCGATGCTCGAATTCCCATGGCTGCATATTGGTGGTGGGATAATCTTTCAGATGCACGACATCCCGACCTCTTTCAAGCACCAGTGTTTTCAAGCCTTTTTCACATAATTCCTTCGCGGCCCATCCGCCGCTCATACCGGAACCAATTACAATTGCATCAAAGGTTCTGGCTTTCACGCCATCATTCGAATTGCCCATATCAATAAATTAAATTGAGATTATGCGGTTTTTAATGGAATACAACCCTGGAATTTTCCGGGAATGATATTGTATCCGCGGATTTTTGTCATATAATATTCACAGGTGGTATAAGCCTGAATCGTTAATTTTTTTGTGGACTGGTAAAAGAAAGTCATTCCATTTTCAGTTGGTTTTTGCTGATCCAGTTCTGCAACAATGGCCTGCTTCCCCGCAGGATTGTTTTCGCTAAATGACTTGCCTGTCTTTTTCGTTACATAGGATTCAAAATCCTTCATCCCCTGTATATATTTCTCCTGGTTCACTTTGGTATAGCAATCGTCTACCATTTTCAGGGCAAATAAATGAGCTGAAAGATCCTTGGCTCCCGGACTGTCCGTTTTGGGCAGAATGGTTTCAGCCAGTTCCGCCAACATGATCTCATCATCCGGATCAATCCGGATCATTTTTAATGGAATGGAAACTTTCTTTTCGTTTTGTAAACAGGAGGGAAGCAGGGCGACCCCGGCCCAAATCAGGAGTAATTGTTGAATAGCAACGCGTCTGTTTGGCATATCGTTATTGAATGGTTGTAAAGATAAGCAGCATACCGGAAGTGCTACTACTACAATACTACTTCATTCCTGTTAAAACCGGGCTCAGGAGGGGTATCACTACGTCATTTCCTTTACAGGCGGCTGATGGTTGATGGTTGACGGATGACGGTTGGCGGTTGACGGTTGGCGGGAAATGTTCCCGCCGGGAAACTTTCCAGGACATATCATTTCTTTTCAATTCTTATTTTCCGTTATTTTTATGAATTAATTTATGAGATCATTTCATGTTTATATGCTGGTTTTCGGGCTTCTGATTCAGTCTGTTGCCAGTTCCCAGATAATATCTGTCTCACTACAGGCAAGCGGCCTTACCTGTAGTGTGTGCACCCGTGCGATTTACAAGTCGCTTAAAAAATTGCCCTCGGTGGCAAAAGTTAAGGAAGACATTGCGCATTCCAGTTATCATATCCAGTTTAAAGATGATCAAAAAGTATCCCTGGCCGATCTTAAAAAGGCAGTTCTCGATGCGGGTTTTTCGGTTGCCTGGATGGAAGTGAAAGCCAATTTCAATAACGTGGAAGTAGCCGATGATTCCGCATTACAGCTGAATGATTTTACTTTCTTCTTCGTGGATATCCAAAAGCAAAAATTGAACGGGGAAAGAAAACTCCTGATCCTGGATAAGGATTATTTATTGGAGAAGGATCGTAAAAAATATGCAGGATCTTTTGAATCAAAAGCTGCCTCAACTGACGGAGAAAGGATTTTCCATGTCACTCTGCCACAGTCATGATATGCAAAAGCTCATAAAGCAGGGTATCTTCCGGGTGATAATTGTTTTTTATTTTAATGGCAACAGGGCACAAGAACTATTTGTTTTTTATGGGCCAGCCAGTTATATGTCCCAAAATCCCTGGGTATTCGAGCGAGCAACCGGCTGATGTACGACAAAACGAATAATATGCTCAATTACCGGTTGATTCCCGACTGATGTGGGATGTCAATAAGAACCTGAGGTCTTGATATCGGTTATAGATTTCAATTTTACAGTGACATGCAAAGGGTGGCGCCGAATGGCTTTATGATCCGGGTGGAACATTTATTGTTTAATGTTTTCTGGCTGTTTGATTAATTTGCCCCCATTGACAATTGACAATTAACAATTAACAATTAACTCATGTCCCTTCACACGATACTGGGTGCCAATGGTACAATCGCTGCAGAATTGATACCGGTACTTCGGTCGAATGCACAACAGATCCGTTTGGTTTCCCGTAACCCCCAAAAAGTTAGCGGAGCAGAAATTTTTCAGGCAGATTTATTAAACCGTGACCAGGTATTCCAGGCTGTGACAGGTTCTGATTTCGTTTATCTTCTGGCAGGACTGGAATATAACAGGAAGATATGGAAGATCGAATGGCCCGTTATTATGCGTAACACCATTGACGCATGCAAAGCTGCCGGCGCCAGGCTGATTTTTTTTGATAATGTTTACATGTATGGAAGAGTTAATGGAAGTATGACAGAATCCACACAATACAATCCATGCAGCGTAAAAGGTAAAATTCGTGCTGAAATAGATGAGATGCTTTTGAAAGAAATGAAATCAGGGGGAATTAAAGCTATGATTGCGACGTCGGCCGATTTTTACGGGCCCCGCACAAAGAAAACCAGCGTAGCCGGTATCATGATATTTGATAAAATGAAAAGCGGTAAAACAGCGCAATGGTTTGTCAATGCGAAACAACCGCATTCATTTACTTACACGCCCGATGCCGCTCTTGCACTGTATTTGCTCTCCGGTAGCGAAAATGCTTATGGACAAACCTGGCATCTTCCTACAGCGAAACCTGCACTGACGGGCAATGAATTTATTTCTATAGCCGCAAAATATATGCACGCAAAAAATAAAGTCCAGGTCTTACCAAAGTGGCTGGTAGGGATTATTGGCCTGTTCGTGCCCGTTATGAAAGAACTGGGAGAGATGCTTTACCAGAATGAATTTCCTTATGTGTTCGATTCATCGAAATTTGAAAAAGCATTTCAGTTTAAACCAACTCCTTACGATGAAGGAATCAGACGAACTGCCGAATGGTGGCTGTCTTCCTGATTTTGCAAATCAAAAAACTACCATTGCAGATTAACCGTTTTGCCGGTTTGAGCGGACTTATAAATACCCTCAATCACTTTTAAGTCCTTGAGGGCCTCTTCGCCATCTACCGGCACGATTGGCTTTTTACCGTCGAAAATGATCGCCGCCATTTCATCCATTTGTACCGCCTGGTGAATAGTATTTGGAAGATTTAATGGTCCCTTATGGGTCAGACCGGTGGTTGGTTCATACCCTGTAGCCGGATGCAGTTCTGCAAATCCATTCAAGCCGTCGAGAAAAAAACGATCCAGCCAGTTCATGGAATAAGTAGAAAGACAGGATGCGACAGCCCCACTGGGAAAGCCCATTTGAAACTGGATGGTTTCATCAATGCCCTGGACAAATTTGGCCGGATCATTTTTAGTTTCCACTGCGTTCACCCAAATCGGATCTTCCCCGATCATATAACGTGAACCATTAACCGAATAAATACCGATATCCATCATCGAACCGCCGCCCGAGAGTTTTGGATTCAGGCGCCATTGTTTGGGATCACCGATTACAAAACCTGAAAGTCCCTGGAAAAAAGTTATTTTACCAAATTCCCCTGCATTCCGCATGCGGATGATTTCCAGGGTATGCGGTTCAAAATGCATGCGATAGCCCACCAGTAGTTTGACATTTGCTTTCTTGCAGGCTTCAATCATTTCTTCCCCATCCTTCACACTGATGGTCATCGGTTTTTCGCTGATGGCATGTTTGCCAGCCGCAGCTACACGTATCACTTCTTCCTTGTGCAATGCATTGGGTGTAATTACGTAAACCGCGTCAATATCCGGGTTATTTTTTATTGCGTCGTAATTTTCGTAGTTATAACAGTTTTTATCGGGGATATTATATTTTGCCTGCCAGGCTTTGATCTTTTCGGGTGTTCCACTGATCAGGCCGGTCAGTTTGGCTCTCTTACAGTTTACCATTGCTGCTGCAACCCTTGTCGCATAGCCACCCAGTCCCAGAATCGCTACATTCAGCACCTTTCCGTCGTATACTTCGCCGGGTACTGCTGCACATGCAGCCGACGTAATGGTTGGCAAAATAGTCAGACCGATTGCTGAACCGCTGATTTTCTGCAGGAATTCTCTTCTTGTATTCATGTTTTAAGGCTTAACGCGCAACGCACAACGCGTAACGCAATTCATTTATAGATTTCAAAAACAATTTGGATAATTGCTTATGTAATATAATTAAATTTTAAGCAAGCCAATGAATGAGAGTTCCAAAAGCGTTGAGCGTTACGCGTTAGGCGTTCGGCTTCAAAAGAGCGTCATATAATATCTCAACAGGATGAAAAGCTTTTTTGTCGGCTCCATCTTTTATCTGATGCCGGCAGCTTGTTCCCGGCGCTGCGATGATCACATCCTCCGGCAGCTGACGTACGGCAGGCAACAGAACGAGTTCACCAATCTGCATGGACAGGGAATAATGTTCTTTTTCAAAACCGAAAGAACCGGCCATCCCACAACATCCGGACGGGATGATTTCAACCCGGTAATTTTCGGGGAAAGAAAGCATGGTTGCAGAATATGAAACCGAAGACAGTGCTTTTTGCTGGCAGTGGCCGTGCAATTTGATCAGCCGGGCTTCTTTGGTAAACAGGTTTTTATCAATATGCCCGGACTTTATTTCAGCAGCTATAAATTCATCAATCAGAAAAACATTTTTCGAAAGCGCTTTGGCATCGTCGAACTGATCATCATCCGCCAGATCTACATATTCATCCCGGAAAGCAAGTATGGCACTTGGTTCAATGCCTATCAGGGGATTCTCTTTAGTGACGATCCCTTTTAATAGTGAAATATTTTTATTGATAATTTTCTTTGCATCTCTGACCAATCCTTTGGACAGCCATGTACGACCGCTTTCTTCATGTTTGGGTATCACTACCTCGTATCCCAGGTTTTCCAGGAGGAGGATGGCCTTGATGCCGATTTCTGCATCATTATAGTTCGTAAACTCATCACAGAATAAGTAAACCTTCCTTTTTGAATTTTTACTTTTCTCTTTTGCATTTTTATTGTACCAGCTAAGCAAATTTTCCTTCGATAATTCAGGCATGGAGCGTTCAGTGGCGAATCCGGAAAATTTCTTTATAAGGCCACCGGTAAATGGATTTGTAACCAGGAAATTGTACAGCCCGGGTGCTATCGATCCAAGCCGGGCTGTTGTAGTAAAACGGGCGATCAGTTTTGAACGCAGGGGTACCCCGTGAACATCGTGATATTGTTGAAGGAATTCTGCTTTCAGTTTCGCCACATCAACATTAGAAGGACATTCTGACTTGCAACCCTTGCAACTTAAACAGAGATCCATCACATCGTAAATTTCCTGATGGTCGAACCGGTTGAGTTTTTCAGAATTCGTCAGAAATTCCCGGAGGATATTCGCACGTGCCCTTGTTGTATCTTTTTCATTCTTGGTTGCCATAAAGGAAGGACACATGGTGCCTCCTGATAATTTTGTCTTACGGCAGTCTCCGGATCCATTACATTGTTCAGCATGTTGCAGCACGTCCTGGTTATAATATCGAAAGACTGTATTGAAATGTGGAGTCTTTTGTCCGGGTGAATACCGGAGCATGGTATTCATAGGCGGTGTATCTACAATTTTATTCGGGTTGAAAATATTCAGCGGGTCCCAGCTTTTTTTGATGGTCTTGAAAATTTCATAGTTATGATCCCCGACCATCTTTTTTATAAATTCGCCTCTCAGCCTTCCATCCCCATGTTCTCCGCTAAGCGAGCCCTGATATTTTTTTACCAACCCGGCTATTTCTGTCGCGATGGTCCGGAACATCTGGTTTCCTTCTTCTGTTTTAAGGTTTATAATGGGTCTCAGATGAATTTCACCGGATCCCGCATGTGCGTAATGAACAGAATTCAGACCGTGTTTCGCAAGTAACTGATTGAATTCGCCAATATATGCCGGCAAATCCTGCACGTCCACTGCAGTGTCTTCCACTACCGGCACCGGTTTTTTATCACCTGGCATATTACCCAATAGCCCCAGTCCGGCTTTGCGCAACGTCCAGATCTTATTTGTATCCTCACCAAAGAGAAGAGGAAAGTGATAACCCAGTCCCGCCGCTTTCAGTTCTTCCACCAGCGGAGTAACGATTGTTTCTATTTCGGCCCTTGTGTTTTTTTTAAATTCGATCACAAGTATGGCACCCGGATCTCCCTGCACGAAAAACCTGTTTTTGTTTTGTTCAATGTTATCTTTTGTGCATTCCAGGATATAGTGATCAATCAGTTCACTGGCACTGGGCTTATATTTGAGTGCGATCAGGTTTGCTCTCAGAGATTCGTCAATACTATTGAAATGCACGCATAACAAACCCGTTTCTTTGGGAGGCTGGGGTATCAGGTGCAGTTTGATTTCTGTAATAAAAGCCAGCGTTCCTTCTGAACCGGCGATCAGTTTGCAAAAATTAAAATCAGGACCACCCGCGCTGAATGGTGCGGTATCCAACAGTAAATCCAGTGCATAACCCGTATTTCTTCTTTCAATGGATTTTCTGGGGAACTCTTTTCTGATATCCAGCTGGTTTTCATAATTGCTCAGGATGCTACGGGTCGTTTTATAAATATTTGACTCCAGGCTGTCTCCTTCGCATTTTTGATGAAATGCATCCAGGCTCAGACTTTGAAAAACAGTTTCGGTTCCATCACTTAGCAATGCTTTTATTTCCATCAGGTGATCACGGGTGCTTCCATATACTACTGAATTGGAACCACAGGAATTATTTCCCACCATGCCGCCGATCATAGCGCGGTTGGCCGTAGACGTTTCGGGCCCGAACAGTAATCCATGCGGTTTCAGGAAAAGGTTGAGTTCATCACGGATCACACCAGGCTGTACACGCACCCAGGCTTCCTCCTTATTAAATTCCAGGATATTTGTGAAATTTTTGGAAACATCCACTACAATACCTTTCCCGACCACCTGTCCTGCCAGTGAAGTACCCGCTGTACGGGGTATGAGCGATGTTTGATTTTCGCGGGCGTATAAAATTAATTTTTTCAGGTCTCCCACCGACTTGGGTATTGCCACTGCAAGAGGCATTTCACGATAGGCAGAAGCGTCTGTTGCGTATAATATCCTGGTTGTATCGTCAGTTAATAATTCGCCTTCGAGCAGGGAGGACAGATTGTGGAGCTTTTGCGTCATGGATAAAAATGGATGCAAATTTACCTTATTTTCATAGAACATTTAAATCTGCAGCGCTGTAAAAAAACCAGGAGGTATCCGGGTTTACAATTGAGGGACTCCTATGTATAGTTTAAAAAATAAATTAGCCGTGGTCACCGGTGGCGGGTCCGGAATTGGAAAAGCAATCTGCCATGTATTTGCACTCGCAGGCGCCCGGGTATATATTCTTGACATAGATGAAAATGGATCTGCCGAAACAGTTAATCTGATTCGGAAGGCTGGTGGTCTGGCAGAATTTCTAAACTGCTCAGTTGACCAGGAATTGTCTGTTCAAAACGCAATCAGCCATATTGTTAAAATCCAGGCGCCGGATATTCTTGTTAATAATGCAGGCATTGCACATATCGGAACCGTGGAAAATACAAGTACTGCAGATTTCGAGAAATTATTTTCGGTAAACGTGAAAGGTGTTTATCACATGGTCAGAAATTGTATTCCTCATATGAAAGCGAAGGGCGGAGTGATTTTAAACATGGCGTCCATTGCAGCGCAGGTTGGACTACCTGATCGGTTTGCTTACAGCATGAGCAAGGGCGCCGTCATGTCGATGACCTTGTCCATCGCAAAAGATTATATTAAATATAATATTCGTTGTAATTCGATATCTCCTGCGCGTGTCCATACTCCCTTTGTGGACGGGTTTATTGCAAAAAATTATGCGGGTCTGGAGGAAGAAATGTTTAAGAAATTATCTGCCAGTCAGCCGATCGGACGGATGGCAAATCCGGAGGAAGTTGCAGCGATGGCATTATATCTCTGTTCGGATGAAGCCTCGTTTATAACGGGAAACGACTATCCGATCGACGGGGGGTTTCTAAAGCTCAATGGATGATTCACCTTCTGGGACGGTATCCGCCACCACTATTATGATCCCTGCTATCGCGGGGTTTGTCTTCTGCTTCACGTACAACCAGTTCCTTTCCACCACGAAGCCTCGCGCCGTTCAGAGCGTCAATGGCTTCTTTCCCTTCGAGGTCGTTTCTCAATTCCAAAAAACCAAATCCCCGGCTTTTGCGGGTTTCGCGATCAATGGCCACTTTGGCAGAAACGACTTCACCATAGAGTTCGAACATTTCTTTTAAGTCGGTATCGTCAAAATCATAAGGGAGTCCGGCAACAAAAAGTTTCATGATGATCTTATAAGACCCAAATCTAGTTTATTCCTTCAGGAACCAAGAGCTTTTTTTCTGGAATTCCAACGAAGAAAACCATCACTAAGAAAAAGAGGGCGGGATCAGTGAATTCCGGGAACAACCCACGACAGGCTGTCTCCTTTGAAATCATGCATACGGTAAACTACGAAATACCTGACCGGAGTTCCACTACGGAATTGCGGAATGCTGAGAGAATCTTCGACCGAGGCGAAATCGTTTTTTAGTGACGATTTCGGTGGCCCGTAATAATTGGAAGGATAAATAAAATAGGCATCCGAACCCTTTTTCAAACCAGGCCGCCGCTGGTTAAGCCAGGCAAAATGATGGATATCGTTTACGGGACCAATCGCAAGCAGATTATGATGATAGGGCATGGCATAATAATGATCCAGATGTCCGGCGGGGAACCAGTAATCAGAAAGGATGGTCGCATTTACCTTCATATGTCCAGATGAAAGATCGGCCTGGTATAAAGAATCGAACCGGGCGGCAAAGGAATGCCAGCCATACATATCCAGGGTGATGTCACCTTTGCCCAGATTCTTTTTATCAGCACTTCCAATCCGGAACGGGAGAAAATGGATGCCGATGACGCCAATGACAATGACGCCACAGTAAAGCCAGGCTGCGGGTCTTAACCGTTTGGGGAAGGCACCGGTTTCTGTTTTTTCATCCAGCCAGCAGGCTGCCAGAAGCATCAGAGAGAGATATGCGGGGCCTGACCAATGGGGCAGGGTTTCACTGAACATAGAGGTCCAGAACAATACCAGGATCAATGGCAGGCTTAGCCAGAGAAATAATGGGTAGACTACGGGCAAGCGATTGATTTTTCCTTTGATGATCGCCCGAATCGTTATAATATAAATGATAAAATTTATGGGGTTGCTGTAAAAAAAAGAACCCAATACCTGTTGTAGTATCCGGTCCAAATCAGGGTTGCTGCCCAGAAACTGTATTCTGCCCTGGTGATAGTTGTAGGTTATAAAATGATTCAGCTGGTTCCAATAATAGACTGGATAAATAATCCCCATGCTAATGATTCCGGATATCCAAAGCATGGGCAATTTCAGCAGATCCCTTCGATGAAATATAATATAGGCTCCAAACCCCAGCCAGAGAAAAATGCCATGCATTTTGCTCATAATGCATATTCCAATGCTGATGCCCAATAATATGAAATCAACCGACTGTTTTTTATTCGACGTCGGGTACTCCAATATCCGTATCATCAGATACATACTCATCAGCCAGCAGATTACCTGCGGGGAATCGGGTAGAATAAATGTGCCCGCTATGATGGATGTGTAGAATGAAGTATTGTACAGGACGGCTGCGATCCAGCCCGTACGTGGCTGACCGATCCGCCTGCCGGTTAAAAATATCAACCAGGTTCCGGCAGCCGCACAAAGGATGGAGCCAAGTCTGATAAAAAATTCATTTTGAAAATATAGATTGAAAGTAAATACCCGGATCAATACTGCCACCATGGGGGGATGGTCAAAATAATTCCATTGCAGATGTTGGGCATAAGTCTGGTAGTACACTTCGTCATTTCCCAATTCCAGTGAAGCTGCCACCCAAATGCGTAGCAGGGAACTCAAAATGATCAGTAACCAGATTTTTTTATTGAAATTCAAAACAGGATGTTACCGCAATTTAGTGGATTACTGTGCCCTTTCATTTCAGGCCGCCGCAATTCAGTTACCGGCAGGTTAAGCCGGGGTTAACGGATATCTTTTTCCCTGGCATGATATTTCAATGATTTCATTAAAAATGAAAAAATTATTAACCCTTCTGTTGATCCTGATTGTTATATTTTTAAATAGTTGCGCCGTAGTCGGGGGAATTTTCAAAGCAGGTGTATGGGTGGGAGTTTTAATTGTTGTTTTTATTATCGGGATCATCATTTGGCTCGTGACAAGGAGCGGAAAGTCATAAATCTGACTGGCCTTTAAGCCTTGCCTGCCTGCGGTAAGCAGGCGCTTTACGCTTTATGCAAAAAGTACTTCCAGCCAAAGACTGGAAGGATTTTTTGAAAGAGGTTGACTTATAAAGTAGTAACAACATAATTTTCAGAAACCTGACGGTTTACAGAAAACTTGCGTTCAACCTGTTCAGTGGCTGTACGGATTACAAATGTTGGATGCATTTCGGTATCTTCCTTCTGTATGCGGATATTTTTATCGAAATGAATGTCATTGTAAGTAGCCTGGTATACAATTTCTCCTGCATCATTTTTAATGATCAGTGTAAATTTCTCCCCTGATTTATTATTAAAATCAAGATGAAATACAAAGCTGTTATCAGTGGCTCCGACAAAAGATACATTTACCAGTTGGTCAGTCGGACTGATAATTTTCTCGATGATCGGTGTTGCATGGGCCTTTGCAGATCCAAGTGTTAACAGGGCGGCTGCTCCGAGAACATAAGCCGATTTTCTAAGATTGAGGTTTGCGAATACTCGTTTCATAATGTGACGATTTTAGTAGTGAAAAAATGATTAAAAAATCTTTGCGGCAAGAATCGTCAGCGGTTATGGCAGTAAGTTTTTTGCAAACGTCAGCGTTGGAATCCAACCTGGGAATTGATTCAGATGGTTGTATAATTTTCAATTCCAGAACAAATGTAGTCCTCATTTCAACAGCTATGAAACCCAATATTGATCTTTTTTATAGTGGCTACTGACGGAATGAAATGTTAAAACCCTTGACTGACAAGGGTTTTAACCGGTTTTTGTTATGATGACCAAGGCCTGAATATGACCTTAACGTTACCAGATTTTCACTCGTAAACTGTCTGGTCTATACTTCGAATCCGTTGTTTTTACTTCAAATGCTACATAAAATGCAGGCATATTGGAGACAGAACCATTCAGAATATAGTCATCGCGAGCCCACCATTATCTGCAATATTCTCTCCTTCCGTCAGTTCTCCATTCAGGTGGATGCGTCGACAACAATGTACCCATTGTACTGGTTAAATATTCATTGCACGTTGTTTGAATTTCTTTGCATGTTCCGTTGGCAAATAGATAAAAATCAGATTGCGGACGAACGGAACTGTCCTGCGATGATATATCCAGCGGATCAATCCGACTTTGTATTATTTTTTTGATCTCCCTGGTCTGGCAGGAGAAAAATTTCAGTGCCATGGCAAAAAAAACAAATAAATAACATCTCATAACAATTTTTTAATGAACCTGAAAATACCAAGTAATCAATAGTTTAAAGGGTGATTTTGACAGACGGTCAGATGGGCCAGGAATATTTTTTTGCCAAATGAGAGGAATTAAACAAACGTTTAATTAATTTTGTGGCATGAAACCATCCTTGACAACAAAACAGCTCCAATTGCTTGACACAGCGGAGTCGTTATTTTCCCAAAAAGGTTTTGATGGGACTTCCGTACGCGATATCGCAGAGGCAGCCGGGATCAATACGGCTATGATCTCCTATTATTTCGGTTCCAAAGAAAAACTGATGGAGGAGATTTTTGAAAGAAAGAGCCTGAATATAAAGGAAAAAGTGGCCAATCTTTTGAAGGATGACAGCCTGGATCCCCTGGAAAAAATGTATAGTCTCGTGGATATGTATATCGAGGGAATTCTATCCCGCAAAACTTTTCACCGGATTCTATTATGCGAACAAATCATCAACCAGAATCCATCGATTATCACGATGCTAGACAAAATGAAAACTAAAAATTCCGGATACATCAATGATTTGATCCGGCTGGGTCAGAAAAAAGGCATGTTCAGAAAAAATATCGACATCCCCATGATGACCAATACCCTGATGGGTACCGTATTCCATACATTGGTAAACCTGGATTTCTACAAGACCTATCATCGTATGGAAGGCATGAAGGATGAGGAATTTGAACGGGTAGTAAAAAAGAGACTGTCCGTGCACATCAAGAATATATACAAAGCAATTTTAACTCATGAATCTTAGAACAACTATTTCTGCAATGGTATTGGCGCCACTGTTGATCTTATCCGTTGCAGGATACGGTCAGGACAGTAGCGGAAGGAGGATTTCTTTGGAAGAAGCCATTGATTTGAGCATCAGGAACAGCAAACCGCTGAGGGCGGCTCAGGCGAGAATTCAACAGGCTTCGGCCAACACAACGATTGCAAAACAAAAGCAATTACCTGATTTGAGTATCAGCGGATCTTATCTTCGGTAGCAGCCAAATATTGTACAGGCACATCCGCCGGCAAACCCGGGTGAGCCCATCAAAGTCGACCAGGCGGCCTATGCCCTTGCCAACCTTTCCATCCCGTTTTTTCCGGTTTTAAAACGCAATACGGAATCAGGTCATCCGAATTTCTGGAGAAAGCTGCAACGCTCGATGCAGATCAGGATCGGGAATCCGTGATTTTAAATACCATTGACGCCTTTAGCAATTTATACAAAGCAAAAGCAAATCTTCGGGTCATCCAGGAGAATCTCGCTGATCATAATATCAGTGGATGCGGATTTCGCCAACCTGGAGAAAAACGGCCTGTTGGCCCGTAATGATAAACTAAAGGCATTATTGCAAACGGCGAACATCGAATTGAATCTGGCAGATGTGGAAAATAATCTGAAGGTTACGATGGTCAATATGGATATCATGCTGGGACTTCCGGAATCAACGATCTTGATCTGGACTCTACAAGCTTGGTAGACCCCGGCTCTGTTAAAAGTATACAGGATTATGAACAACTGGCCCTGCAAAATCGTAAGGACATGCAGGCGATCGGATACCGGAAACAGGCTTCAGAGGTTGGCATCAAAACCGCCAAAGCCGATTATTTTCCTTCGCTATCGGTCACGGGTGGATATGTTGCACTGGATGTCCCGGGCTTTATCACCATCACGAATGCATTTACGTTTGGTGTAGGACTTTCCTATAATGTTTCTTCACTGTGGAAGACAAATGCCCATGTGACCGAAGCAAAAGCGAAACTGGCGGAAGTTCAGGCAAATGAAGAAGGATTATACGATAATATCAGGAGTCAGATCAATCAGGCTTATGAAGCACTGTTGACTGCACAGAAAAAAATACAGGTCAGCCAGGTGTCCATCAAAAACGGCAGGGAGAATTATAATAAGATAGTAAAAAATAAATACGATAATAGTCTACTCACGGTAACTGATCTGCTGGATGCCAAGGCCCCTGATGCTGCAAAGTGAAATCAGTCTGGAACTTGCCAAGGCAGATGCTATCGTAGCATATAATGTATTGCTTGAAAGAGCAGGTGTTTTAGCAACAACCCGGAATATAAAATAATCAACTTTTAATTATCAAGTTTTATGGCAACAGTTAAAGAGAATGGTGGAACCGCAGAAAAACCAAAAGGAGCAAAGTATTTTTGATTATACTAATTGCTCTGGTAGTTGCTGGTACCTGGTTTGGTGTCACTAAATGGCATCATGCACAATTACACGAGGAACAAGATGACGCTCAGATTGCGGCAAATATCAGCCCCATCATTCCACGTATTTCCGGCTATGTACGGGAAGTTCGGGTGACCGACAACCAGATAGTAAAAAAAGGTGATACACTGCTGGTGCTGGATGATCGTGATCAGCGAATAAAATTGGCACAGGCAGAAGCAGCGCTGGCAACTGCAGAGAGCAATCTATTGTCCGCCAAGCTTCGGCTGCCGCACGTTCGAATATCGGAACAAGCGAGTATGCGAGCCTGGCTATAGATGGTCAAATCGAAAGGGCAAAAGTTTCTGTCTGGCAAACTACGCAGGAATTCGATCGGTATGCCAATCTGATCAAGGACCATTCGGTTACGCAACAGCAATATGAAGATAAACTGGCTGCAAAAGAATTGGCCGAAAAACAATTGGTTATTCTACAGCAACAGAAGAAACAGGCATCCAGTGCAACGAATGCCGTTAGTACACAGGCAGCTTCAACAGCATCACAGATCAGTATTGCCAATGCAACCATCAAACAACGACAAGTGGATGTGGATGATGCCAGACTGAATCTCTCTTATGCCGAGTATCGACTGCTCCTGCAGGTGGGATGGTAAGTAAAGTAAATGTTCAGGTAGGGCAGTTTTTGAGTGCGGGACAAGCTACATTCAGCGTTGTGCTTGATCAAAGTCTGTGGGTAATCGCCAATTTCAAAGAAACCCAGTTAGGCAAAATAAGATCGGACAGCCGGTGGATGTGGAAGTAGATGCCTTGTCGGGCCATGTATTTCCGGCCACCGTCGGATCTTTTTCACCCGCTAACGTTACTTTGCGCTCCTGCCGCCGACAATGCCAGTGCAAATTGAAGAGTAGTTTAGTGATGTTGGTAAAAATTCAGATTCAGCAATCCCGCAGGTTTCATCATCGCCGGGTTGATAACGGGTACGGATGAATGTTATGTTCCATTGTGCAATTAAATTTTTCTTATAGACGTTCCCATGCACAAGTTTTTCTTCAGCAGCATCTTGTTGTACTGAATAACGTCCAGCGTGATCATTATCATTATCTGGCGATTATTTGTACACTGCTTGAAATCATTGATACCACCATCGTAAATGTGGCACTCAATGAAATGAGGGGAAACCTGGGTGCTACGCTGACAGAAGTTGCCTGGGTAATCACTGCCTACGCCATCGGGAATGTGATCATCATTCCGATGACGAGCTGGCTCTCCACCCAATTTGGAAGGCGGAATTACTTCGCCGCGTCCATCATGATTTTTACGATCTGTTCTTTTCTTTGTGGTAACGCCCATGGCATTTGGGAACTGGTAGCATTCCGGTTCCTGCAGGGGCTCGGAGGCGGCGCCCTGCTGGCAACTTCACAGACCATCATCACAGAAGCCTATCCTCCCGAAAAAGAAATATGGCCCAGGCGATATACGGCCTGGGTGTGATTGTGGGACCGACACTGGGTCCGCCGTTAGGTGGGTATATCGTAGAGAATTATACCTGGCCCCTATATATTTTATATCAATATTCCAATCGGTGTGATCGCCACCCTGCTTACACTGCAGTTCGTGCGACTTGAATTACGGAACAAAAAAGTGCAACAAAAAGATATTGATTTTTTGGGAATTGTTCTGCTGGCCGTTTCGGTCGGCTCGCTTCAGTATGTATTGGAGAAGGGCCAGGATGATGACTGGTTTTCCAATGGTGTAATAATCCTGCTTACGTGTACTGCTATCATGGGTGCCTTCTTCTTTATCTGGCGCCAGCTGACATATAGAAATCCCATTGTAAATCTGCGCGTCCTCAAAAATGGTAATCTGCGGGTGGGTACTATATTGACTTTTCTATTGGGTTTCGGATTATACGGATCCACTTTTATCATACCGGTATACACGCAGAGTACCCTGGGGTGGACGGCTTTTCAGTCGGGCATGCTGATGGTTCCTGCCGCTATTACGACAGCATTTCTGATGCCGGTCATGGGTGTTGTACTAAGCAAAGGGGTGCCCCAGCAATTTCTCGTTTCAATGGGTATGCTTGTCTTTGCCTTTTTCTGTTTCTGGGGATTTTCTATCCTGACGAATAGTACGCCCGAAGAAAACTTTTTCTGGATGCTCGTCACGCGTGGCGTCGGATTGCCCTTACTCTTTATTCCCATCACCAGTTTGTCACTCAGTACGTTAAAAGGTCCTGAAATTGGCCAGGGTGTGGCATTTACGGGGATGATGCGCCAGGTCGGCGGATCATTTGGTGTAGCGCTGATCACCACTTTTATGGCGCGTCAGAATATGTTTCATCGCAGTACGCTCGTCAGTAAATTAAATGTGACTGATCCCGCCGTTACAGCCAGCGGGTGCAGGCTATGCAGCATGGTTTTATGGCCAGAGGTATGCCACCCAATGTGGCACTCCAGTCGGCTTATAAGGCATTGGATTATACCGTTACTTCGCAGGCAAATGTGTTGTCGTATATGGATGTATTTTATTATCTCGGCCTTATATTTCTGGCCTGTATACCTTTTGTTTTGTTTGTAAAGCGAAGCAAGAAGAAAGTGGATATGTCAGAAGCGATGCATTAGTTAATTGTCAATTGTTAATTGTTAATTGTTAATTCAATTGACAATTAACAATTAACAATTGACAATTAGAAGTATGTATAACTATAGTGAATTTTACAACGCATCTTCAATCACAAGCGTTCGTTTGTTTATATGGTTGCATCAACATAGATCCATCGCTGATAATTGGTCCATCCGTTGGAACAAAGAGCATGGAAGAAAGGCGACCGGAATTATATTCAAAAACATAGTCTGGGTAAATAACCTGCCGGCTTTTTGATTATACCGGACAACATCGGTCAATCGTCCGTCATTGTCGTAATAATAATACACGGAAGGCTGTGATTGGCCGCTCCGCTCTGGTTTTTCTTCACAATATTTCCTTTGTCATCTTTTACAAAACTTACCCATGTGCTGTCGGTGTTTCCTTTTATTTTGATCATTTTTTTCGGAAGGGCGCCATCATAGACCCATATATGCTTTTCCGTAGTTACAATTTGATTATCCGTTTGCACGGAATTATTCAGCATCATACTGACCTGGCCGTTTTCATTCGTACGTGTATTCCGTCGTGCTTTTGTACGTATCGCTGGTATCAACGGTTTTGACCATTCTTCCGGACTGATCATAATAAGCCGTCAGGGTGGATGCCGCAACATTGGTGGATTTGGTAAAAGTCGAGATAGAGCTGAAATCCGATGTCACTTTTTGCATACAGATAAAATCGGGTGTCTGTTCGTTATTGGCATCAATACTTTGAATACTGACTTCCCGGACCTTTTTATCGTGAAAAGCCTTCCAGTTCTCCTGGTTTTGCCGGGCCAGCAGGATATCCTTATAGTAATACTGGGCATTTGCTGTGAAAACGACCGGCAGAAAAAGAAAATGAGGGAAAATCTTACGCGCATAGTACCATTCATTTAAAAACTCAACTCAAAACGGAAAAACCCTGTGTTAATTATTGCCAGTATCTTTATTTTTAATTAAAATACCTGGTGTCACATAGCAAGTTAAGAACGGATAAGACATGTCTGAACTGCGGGACCGAAATTACAGGCAGGTATTGTTTCTGCCTGCGGACAGGAAAATATCGAGCCAAAAACAGACGGTTTGGCACCTGATCCAGCATTTTTTCTCTGATATAACCCATTTTGACGGAAAATTCTTTTGTTACCGTAAAAGATCTTTTTGCAAAACCCGGGTTCCTTTCAAAGGAATATATGATCGGCCGCCGGGTGAGTTATCTGAATCCATCCGAATGTATATTTTCACCTCGGCAATATTCTTTTTGATTTTTTTTGCTTTGTTTGATGTAAAGAATATGCATGTGGGCGCCGATACACGCACAGAAATTGAAAAAGATCCGGACTTAAAGCAACTGATCTCAAAAGCAAAAAACGCACAGGATTCCATCCGGATTCTGAAAGAATATAATTCCACCGCTACTCCACTCATTAAGCTGGACGAAGACAGTACGGCTCAAAAAACGAAGGGTGTCCGGATTCCGATACATGAAGCAGATTATCAATCCGCTGAAGCCTATGACTCAGTGCAAAGATTATTACCGGAAAATAAACGGGATGGCTGGGTTCGTCATAAACTCAAAAGGCGAACGATTGAATTAAGCCGGTCCTTCGAAAGAAAATCCTGCGGGATCGCTCAAAGAATGGCTTAGTAATTTCATGCATAATTTCCCCA
>CAVQGO010000005.1:0-152266 GCA_963712045.1 uncultured Bacteroidota bacterium
CAGGTACATTAAAATTTACTTTCGAAGGTTCCCTGCCCTCCAGAATTTCATTGAACTGTTCGATCGTTAAATACCCTCTTCCTACCATTAACATGGTCCCCGTTAAACCCCGTACCATGCCCCTCAAAAACCGGTTTGCCCGGATCCGGTAGTAAGAGTTCCCTTCTTCCCGTACCCATTGACTCTCAAAAATGTTGCAACGGAAGTGTTTTACCTGTGTGTTACGTTTTGAAAAACTCGTAAAATCAGTGAATTCCTTTAACCTGGCGGCAGCAGTCTCTAAATCTCCCCAATTCAAAGGATATGGATAGAAATAAGCCCTGTCAGCAAGAAAAGGGTCTTTCTTACCATATATATAGTACCGGTATTCCCTGCTTTCAGCATCAAACCGGCAATGAGCCTCTTCAGGCACATGAAAAATGCCCCGAATACAGATGTCCCCGGGAAGAATGGCGTTTAAACGATAAACCATCTCCTCTTCTATCGGATCATCAAAATCAAAATGGAAATAGTTCTGCCGGGCATGTACCCCGGTATCTGTCCGGGAGGCACCCGTCATCATGACCTCCTTTCGAAAGAAAACAGCAAAGGCTTTTTCGACTTCTTCCTGGATAGATCCTGCATTGGACTGCACCTGAAATCCGCTGTAAGCGGTGCCCTTATAAGAAAGTTCCAAAAAATATCGGGACATTCACAAAGATAACTGCGAATTATGACCGTTTTTCGGCCATAATAAGGAATTTGCGCTGGAAGTTCTTGTCCGTCAGCATATCAATTAACTCCGGGAAATGATCCCGGTCAGTGATATGAAAGTGCGCCGCATCCATCAAACCATATTTGGCTTTATCAGAAACCAAAAGAGAAGCCAGGAAACGAACCTGGCTCACGGAAAAGCATTTGACAGCAAAAGCCCCGGCCGCGACAGCAATTTTCTCCTGCTCCGAATTAGCTTTTAGTATAGCCGATCGCAAAGCTTCCGTATCAGATTCGGTAGCAGTTTGACTACAGGCAGGTGCATCAGTCGTTTTTGCTGAATTCTTTTTTGCGATCGTTTTGCTTAAATCGGTTGTATCCAACCTTTTGTTCGTCAGCTGGATTTTTTTCACCCCCGTTGAATCCGGGGGTAAAGGCTTTTTTATTGCAACGGGCTCCCCTCCCGGCCTTTTTCTAATAACAGTGTCAGCCGATTCAAAATATACAAATAAAGTAATGGTATCAGCCCTTCCGTCTTTTCCGATGTCGAGAAATACCATTTTTCTGGAAATCTTCAGGGAAACTTCCCTCAGCTTTTTGACATGTGTCAGGGAAGTATGGCGGCCTGCTGTTGATCTGGATGCCAGTTCCAGGCTGTCTTTTATGAAGTTCATTCTATCAGCGGCAAGGAGGCTGTCCTTTAATGCCTTCTCTTTATGAATGGTCAGCAGACTATCGTTTGACTGTTGTATTCTTTTTGCAGCAACCAGTTCTTCATTGGAAACTCCCTTTTTCCTGGCCGTCTGCAAACTGTCATTTGTGGCTTTTCTCGCTGCTACGAGACTGTCTTTTATAAATGCCTGTCGTTTTTTGGCTGTCGCAATGCTGTCTTTAATGGCAGTTTTTCTGGCGGTATTCAGACTGTCCCGTAAAAAATTCTGTTGTTTCCTTGCGGATAGCAGGCTGTCTCTGGAAACTGTTTTACGGACTGTATTGAGACTGTCCTGAAAATGCATTTCCTTTCTCTTTGCAGTCAGGAGACTATCCTTATTCACGGTTGCCGGTTGTTGGTTGACGTTAGAAGGCTGCCTGGTTTGCCCGCCTGGTCCGGGTATGGTGGGAGAAGTTGTTTTGGCCGAAACAGGTATTTCCGATGTTGGACTTTTGGATGCTGACCGTTGCTCGCTCTGTCGAAACATTTAAATCAGGTGTCTGGCTTTGGGACTTCGGCTTTGGATTCTGGACTTTTGCAATGGCAGAATCAGGTCCAAACCCGTTTCCGGCATAGGTATTATACATAACGGCTGTATCATTCACAACAGCCGCCATTAGTCTGGAAAATCCATCATCTCTTTTGATCCCCTGCTCCAGCATACGGCTGCTGTCTTTCTCATGAACCGGGCGAATGATATCTTTGGTTTGCCAATTGAACAAAACAATCGAACTATCGTTTCCTTTTAATTGAAATCCCAGATCTTTCCTGTGAACAGCCACTGTAAATATCTGTTCTGTTATATTTTTTTTTGGAAAACGCAAACCGAGTTTATAAGTACTGTCCTTCAACCGGGATAACACCAAATGGCCCTGACCGGAGGAGAAATAAGATTGTTCGCCGACGCGTACCACAAAGGGCTGTTTATTTTCAGCATCCATTAAAATCAAATATCCCTGCTGCTGCGCCCGTGCTGCAAATGAGAGACAAGTGAGCAGAAACACCATAAAACCGTTCATCCCAAAGAGACCAGGCTTTTGCATTATTTTATATTTCTTGCTGATTCATAAGAAACGACCCCAGCCCTCTTTTTAAAAAAACGAAGCGAATGAAACAAATGCAGATTTTTTTATTTTGTTTACCACTAATCCTATCCGCGAAAGCCCAGGACAACAATACGGTTTCCAGAAATCCTTCTCTACTCATTTACCGCGGCATGTACCCCCATATTAACGACCTGGTTCATACCAAACTCAACGTGCGTTTTGATTACTCAAAATCCTACCTCTATGGAAAAGCCTGGATCACCCTCAAGCCCCATTTTTATCCGACTGATTCACTTACACTCGATGCCAAAGGAATGGATATAAAGGAAATTTCCCTGCTCAAAGGGAACCAGCACATCCCATTGAAGTATATCAATGATGGTACCACGCTGCGCATTCACCTGGATAAAACGTATCGTTATGCAGAAAATTACACTCTTTATATAGATTATACATCCAAACCCAATGAATTAAAGGCGCAGGGCAGTGCGGCCATAACGGATGCTAAAGGTTTATATTTTATTAATCCGCTCGGCGCAGATAAGAATAAACCAATTCAGGTATGGACACAGGGAGAAACAGAATCAAATTCTGCCTGGTTTCCTACCATTGATAAACCTGATCAGAAGTGCACGGAAGAAATTTCCATGACCGTACCGGGCAAATATGTATCCCTTTCAAATGGGAAACTGGTTTCCCAGGTTAAAAACTCAGATGGAACACGTACTGATAATTGGAAAATGGACCAGCCAAACGCCCCGTATCTGTTTTTCATGGGTGTAGGTGACTATGCAGTCGTACATGACAGTTATAAAGGCAAGGATGTCAATTATTACGTGGAAAAGGAGTATGCTCCTGTCGCCAAAAGAATATTCGGGCTCACTCCTGAAATGATTGGTTTTTACTCGCAGGTGCTGGGCTTTGAATATCCATGGGTAAAATACGCACAGATGACGGCACGCGATTATGTTAGTGGTGCCATGGAGAACACAACCGCTACCCTGCATACGGATGCCCTTCAGCAGGATGCCCGGGAACTAACTGACGGAAATAAATACGAAGAATACATTGCCCACGAACTTTTTCATCAGTGGTTCGGCGATCTGGCAACTACTGAAAGCTGGAGTAATCTTACCCTGAACGAATCTTTTGCAGATTTCAGTGAAACCCTTTGGGCTGAACATAAATATGGCAAGGATGCGGGCGGATCAGCTAATTATAAAGGAATACAAAAATATCTGGCAGATCCTGCCAATCCCGGCAAAAACCTGGTACGGTTTTACTATGCCGATCGTGAGGACATGTTCGATATGGTAACGTATGCCAAAGGGGGCCGCATTCTGAACATGCTAAGAAACTATGTGGGTGACAGCGCCTTTTTCAGATCGCTTAATCTTTACCTGAATACTTTCAAATTTAAAAATGCCGAAGCACATAATCTCCGGCTGGCATTTGAACAGGTAACGGGTCAGGACCTCAACTGGTACTGGAACCAGTGGTACTTCGGCAGTGGTCACCCGATTTTCGAAATCAATTATAGTTACGATGAAACAAAAAAGATTGCTCTTGTAGTGGTGAACCAGGTTCAGAATACCGGGAAAATATTTCGCATTCCCCTGGCCATCGATGTGTATGAAAATGGCACAAAAAAACGTCACTCCGTATGGCTCAATAATGAAAGAGATAGTTTTTATTTCCCTTACAGCAAAAAGCCGGATCTGATCAATGTGGATGGAGATAAGATCGTACTATGTCAGAAGAAGGATAATAAAACACTGGAAAATTTTATCTATCAATATAAACATGCCGGTTTATATCTGGATCGCCGTGAAGCGATTGAGTTTTGTTCCGAACACCAGGACAATCAATTATCGCAATCACTTATTAAAGCAGGCGATGAAGGACCCTTTCTTTGAATTGAGAAATCTGGCAATGAATTCCATCGAGATGGATTCACCGGTAATGAAAACAATGGTGGAACCCGTTTTGCTTGATTTGGCTACCAATGATCCTGACCGCACCGTTCAGGCAACTGCTATCGGATATCTGGGAACATACAAGAAAGCAGCGTATAAAGACCTTTTTGTAAAAAAAGCATCTGACTCTTCCTATTCTGTTGCAGGCAATGCACTTACGGCGCTTAGTTATCTGGATGAAGAAAAGGCGACCCAACTGGCCAACGAATTCTCAAAATATCCGGCAAAAGGGGATTTACTTGTGGCGATGTCATCCATTTTCGTAAAGGCCGGAGATGTATCCAAATTTGATTTCATCATCGATGGTTTTGATAAAATGCCGATGAGTCAGGAGAAATTTGACGAGTTTCCCGAGTTTGCAGCCATGTTATTAAAAGTACAGGATACGGAACAGTTCAAAAAGGGAGTAGATGCTCTGGTGCGCTTTCGTGATGGCATTCCCGCGGGTCAAAAAGAGGAATTAAGCAAATTGCTGAACGATAATTTTTTAAAGCCAATCGGACAACGTAAGCAGGCAGCCGGAATGAAAGAACAGGCTGACTATATTTTTTCGAAGATACCCAATTAAGCGTAACGCCTAACGCCTAAAGCCTAAAACTTCTTTTTACCATTCTGTAAATTGGTTTCATTAAATAGCTCTCAAATATAAACAGAGAGCACTTTTGAGTGCTCTCTTTTGAATATATAGATCTATTAAAATTGTTGTCCTGGCTTTGGGCTTTAGCTTTAGGCTTTAAGCTTAACTTACCAACTTCCTCCGGCACCGCCGCCACCGCCACCACCTCCTCCGAATCCGCCAAAACCACCTCCTCCGCCACCGCCAAATCCTCCGCCTCCACCGCCAGACCAGCCTCCGCTGTCACGACCCATTCCTCCAAGCATATTTCCAATCAGGAAAGGAAGTACACCGGAACGGTTAAACATTCCGCCACCACCACCTCTTCCGCCACCTCTGCGACTGATAAGAATAATGATAATAACAAAAAAAATGATGACCCCCAGTACATTTCCACCTCCTGTTCCATGCTGCTTGCGTTGATTATATCCCGAGGGCGCGACATATTCGCCACGCGAGGCTTTGATGATGCCGTCCGCTGCGAGGTTCAAATCCCTGATAATAATTCTGCTGCTTGAAATTGGGAACGATCTCATCTTCCACGATCTGCTTGGCAGTAATATCCGGCACGGAGCCTTCCATTCCGTATCCGGTAGCTATGAAAACTTTGTGATCCTGGATCGCTGCCAATATCACTATGCCGTTATTCGTTTTTTTATTTCCCACTTTCCAGTCGCGGAGAATTTTCAATGCATAATCGTCGATGGCATAATCCCCGGTTGTGGGAACTGTTACAATGGCGATCTGGATGGATGTGCTGTCGTCGTAAGCAACCAGTTTGCTTTCGAGTTCCTCTACCTGGTCTGCTGTCATTACATGCGCAAAATCGTTCACCAGCCTGGGTGGATTAGGTGGTGCAGGAATATTCTGTGCGGTGCCAACCAGACAGATGAAAACAAAAAAAGGCAATAATAATTTCTTCATGAATGAGCGGGCTTTACCTGCCAAAAACAATATCGTCCGGCAGTTCATTGATATCTGTCTGCCGGTCATATGGAAAATGAAATTTCAGGGCGGCACCGATATCAAGGATAACCTTCACAGTAGCATCAGCGTAATGGCTATTTTGAAAATGGGTCAGCATATGGACTACTTCATTCCTCCAGAATTCCTCTCCTACTTTTTCATGAATGGCACGATCGCCAAAAATGGCCAACTGCCGGTCCTTGACTGCCAGATAGATCAGCACAGCATTGTGACCGCTGGTTTCACCCATCTTCAATAGGGTAAAAACTTCTGCTGCGCGGTCAAGCGCTTCTACAAAACGACAATGGCTCTCCACATACACCCGCACCTCGCCACTGGTCTGCTGTTCCGCTTCCCGGATAGCAGAGACGATCTTGTTTTTTTCTTCTCTGGAAAAAAAATCCTTTTTTGAAAGAAATGGAATTTTCAACACGTGGATTTAAGTCTTTGATCAGAATTTCACTTCCGGTGCCTTTTCAGCTCCGGGATCAGATTGGAACGGAGCTTTTGCATGGAAGCCAAACATTCCACCGAAAATATTATTCGGAAAACTCCTGACTGTCTGGTTATATTCCTGTACAGAAGCATTGAAGTCATTTCTGGATACTTTAATACGGTTTTCAGTTCCTTCCAGTTGGGCTTGTAAATCCCTGAAATTCTGCGTTGCCTTGAGATCCGGATAGGCTTCAGCAACCGCAAGCAACCTGCCCAATGCACCACTCAGGCCGGCTTGTGCCTGCTGGAATTTTGCCAGATTTTCCGGAGTAAGATCATTGGCATTGATCTGCACCTGTGTTGCCTTTGCACGTGCTTCTATAACATTAGTCAAAGTAGTCTGTTCGAAATTGGCAGCTCCCTTCACGGTATTCACCAGATTGGGAATCAGATCACTTCTGCGCTGATAATCACTCTGCACATTGGCCCATTTGTTTTTTACATTTTCATCCTTTGCAACCAGATTATTATACCCGCTGCAGGCGCAACCGCCAAAAAGCAGGATAACAGCTACTATAATAATGAGCGAGAGATTACGCGTACTCATAAAGTTGTAATTTTTTGTTAGATGTTAAATGTAACAAATTCCGGAGAAAGAAGTTCGGTTCATGCTTTTAAGAACTATGACTGATGGCTGCAATACCAGGGAGCTCTTTTCCTTCAAAATATTCCAGCATGGCTCCGCCGCCTGTTGATACGTAACTCACTTTTTCGGCCAGACCGAACATATTTACAGCCGCAACTGAATCCCCGCCGCCGACCAGCGAAAAAGCACCGTTTTTGGTGGCATCAGCCACAGCGATAGCGATCGCCTTGGTACCATGCCGGAAACTTTCCATTTCAAAAACACCCATGGGTCCGTTCCAGAGTATCGTTTTCGATCTTTTGATAACGTTACAAAATTGTTCTGCGGCGTTCGGACCGATATCCAGCCCCATCCATCCGTCAGGTATGTTATTGCTTGGCGCTGTCGAAGTCTGCGCAGCTGCGTCGAATTTATCAGCTATGATTGAATCTGAGGGTAAATGAATACAAACGCCTTTGGTTTCAGCCTTCTTTAAAATTTCGAGTGCAGTCTGGATACGGTCGTCCTCGCAAAGAGATTTTCCGATATTTCCTCCGTCTGCCTTCATAAATGTATAAGCCATCCCACCACCAATTATTATGTCAGTGGCTTTCTCAAGCAGGTTCTCAAGGATAAGCATTTTATCAGAAACCTTTGCTCCGCCGATAATGGCTACAAAAGGTTTTTTTGATTCATGTAAGACTTTTTCAGCACTCTTTACTTCCGATTCCATCAGAAGACCAAACATTTTCCTATCAGCAGGAAAGAATTTCGCAATAACCGCCGTTGATGCATGCGCACGATGTGCAGTACCAAAAGCGTCGTTCACGTATACATCACCCAATACCGCCAGTTTTTTGGCGAAATCCTCATCACCCTTTTCCTCCTCTTTATGAAAACGAAGATTCTCCAGGAGTAATACTTCTCCCGGCCTGAGCAGACTGGATGTTATATTGGCCCGTTCACCAATACAATCGTCTGCAAACAGAACCGTTTTACCACCCAGCAGTTCCGACAAATGTTTAATCAGGTGTTTGAGGGAATACTTGTCGGTCGGTCCATCTTTCGGACGCCCCAGATGGGACATGAGGATAACAGATCCGCCATCCTTTAATATTTTTTGTATCGTGGGGATTTCCGCCCGCATCCGGTTATCATCGGTAATTTCAAATTTATCGTTGAGGGGAACGTTGAAATCAACCCGCACCAGGGCTTTTTTGTCTTTGAAATCAAATGTGGAAAAACTGGGCATGTACCGGTTATTTTAAAGTGTTATGAAAAAAGTATGCCCCCCTTCGCCCACCGAATCATTGGCGAAGGTGGGGCATATCAATCAATTTATTATTTACTGATCAGACCGGCGAAATAATGAACTGTGCGCACCAGCTGACTTACATAACTCATTTCATTGTCGTACCAGCTCACCGTTTTTACCAGTTGTTTGTCGCCAACCGTAATAACCTTGGTCTGCGTGGCATCAAAGAGTGAACCGAAGTGAATGCCAACCACATCGCTGCTGACAATTTCATCTTCAGTGTATCCAAAACTTTCATTTGCCCCGGCTTTCATCGCTGCATTGATTTCATCAACCGTTACTTTTTTATTTAAAATACTCGTTAGTTCAGTCAGCGAACCCGTAATAACCGGAACACGCTGCGCGTTCCCATCGAGTTTTCCTTTCAACTGGGGAAGCACCAGTCCAATGGCTTTTGCCGCGCCTGTACTGTTGGGAACAATGTTTTGAGCGGCTGCTCTTGCACGACGCAGGTCTCCTTTCGGATGCGGTGCATCCTGGGTATTCTGATCATTCGTATAGGCATGCACGGTAGTCATGAAACCCATTTCGATGCCGAATTTTTTATCCAGTACGTCAGCCATCGGGGCCAGACAATTTGTTGTGCAGGAAGCACAGCTGATAACCGTTTCCTTACCATCCAGTATATTATGATTCACATTGAAAACGATTGTCTTCAAATCACCGGTGGCAGGAGCTGAAATCACAACACGTTTAGCGCCGCCTTTCAAATGCAATTCTGCCTTTTCCTTGTCTGCAAAAAAACCTGTGCATTCCAGAACCACATCCACATCATGATTTTTCCATGGAATTTCAGCCGGATTTTTCTGTGCATATATTTTTATTTCCTCTCCGTTTACAGAGATGGAATTTTCGGAATGTTTTACATCTTCGTTGAAACGACCCTGTGCACTGTCGTATTTCAGCAGGTGCGCCAATACTGCAGGACTGGTTAAATCATTGATCGCAACGATATCAATACCTTTCATATTATAGATCTGGCGATAAACCAACCGTCCGATCCTGCCGAAACCATTGATCGCAACTTTTACTGTGCTCATAGCTTTGATTGTTTAATTTTTAGGATGCAAAGTTACGAAACAAAAACATTTGGGAAGTTATCGCCACAGCCTATATCTTTGCAGACCCTAATCGGTAAAAAACCTTGGGTTTTTAGTGTTAACGCCGCGTTGGTCAAGGGGTTAAGACGCATCCCTTTCACGGATGAATCACGGGTTCGATTCCCGTACGCGGTACTTCTTCAGATTTCTCGCAATTTGCAAATTATTATCCGTCCAGTCTTCGTTGGACGGATTTTTATTTATGTTATATATGAAGGCTGACTGATTTTTTGAAAATAAAAAATCAATCCCCTTCTGCTCAATTTATGACCGGCTATTCATAGCTCCGATGCCGAAAACTATGGACCAGGAGACGCGGGATTGCATATTTTTGTCACCTTCAATACAAAGACCGGATAGAACCATGCACTTTTTACAAATTGAACCTGTATATGTAATTTCTTTTGAAGAAGTCTTTTGGGGTGCTTTGTTAGTAGCGATTACCATGGCCATACATGTATACGGCATGCTGATGGTTCTCCGGTTCAACGAATACCTGAAATCCAGGCTTGATCAAAAAAAGGAACTCATGGCGGGTGTGGTTCCCATCATGCTCGCAAGCTGTTTGATTCTGTTGATACATCTGGTGGAAGTAATCGTATGGGCCGTCTTTTTCTATTGGAAGGGGGCGTTCCCAAATGTCAGTATTGCCTATTATTTTGCCCTCAACGAATACACTACCGTGGGCAGTAAATTCAATCTTGCCGCTCCAATTGCGGTTACTGGAAGGAATAATCTCTTGTGCCGGCTTGCTGGCTTTTGCGTTATCAACGGGCATACTTTTCAGGCTGGCAACATCATTTCTTGAAAAGCCCCGGAAATTCTTAGGTAAATCGAATAAATCCCTTGGTAACTGACCCCCCTGATATAATTCCTATCATAACAGCCAATGGCGTATCAACGCTTTAAAGTAACAACCTGAATCCAAAAACAGGAAAATCACCCTGTTTAAAGTCCAGATCGGCAGACCTTTTAAAGCCCATATTTTCGTACATACGCCAGGCCGTCTGCATTGCCATGGTAGTATGAATAATCAACTGCCGATGTTTTTTCTCTCTTGGCTCTTCTGACGCATTCTTCGGCCAGCATTCTGCCAATACCCTGTCCACGGCTGGAAGGATCCACAGCTAATAACCTGAATCCCGATGCATTTTTTTCTTTGGTTGCCGTTCCTCCGGAACCATAATATATCATGTTATCAAAATAGACGAGCGCACCTGCAATTTTGTTATCTCGCGAAACGGCCACCAGCAACGCGGTCTCTGGTTTATGGGTGAAGGCGCCTACATTCGCGAGCGCCCTAAAATAATCCGGTTGTTCGGATTCTTTCGGAAAACCGTCCAATTGTGAATAGACACTCACCATGAGCCGTCCTATTTCTTCAAATTCGGATGGATCTGCATAGCGTATTGTATACTGTTGTATGTTCATTCATCCAGGTTAACACAAATTACTACGGTATGTTCATCGCTGTCTGTTGGAATTGTTTTTGCAGTGTCTAAGAAAATCTTCTCTTCCATCAGGTGCATACAAAAATGATAACATCAGGAAATGACCGATGCAGACAGGGAAAATACCTACTTTTATTTTATTATTAAGTGACCCAGACAATTATTAAACGATTATGGATACAAACCGGCTATCTCCCACGCTTGCAAAAATATTGAATGAACAGATGACCAATGAAGCGCACAATGCGCAGATTTACCTCTCGTATGCTGCCTGGGCAAGCGAACAGGGCTATGATGGGATTGCTAATTTTTTATTCCGTCATGAGAACGAGGAACGAAACCATATGATGAAAATCCTGGAATATATTCTCAAACGCGGCAGCAAAGTAGTGGTGGCTCCTATTCCTGGCCCCGGTCCGGATCCGAAGAGCGTAAACGATTGTTTTGAAAAGGTTTTTAAATCCGAAGTCGAAAACACATCCAACATATACCGGATCGTTGAAATGAGCATGGCTGAAAAAGACTGGGCAACGTGGAATTTCATGCAGTGGTTTGTAAAGGAACAAACGGAAGAAGAAACCCTGGCGATCGATCTGATGGACAAGATAAAAATTGCCGGTGGTGAAAAAGCATCGGATTCTGCTCTGTTTGCACTAAACCGGGAACTGGAAACAAAACCAGATGAAGCTGTACTGGCACAGGACGTTACAGTTGAAAAACCCTGATACTTCTTCTAACAAAGCGTTAACCTCTTTTGGCTTTTCAGGTATTGTCCTGAAAATTAATTTGCCTCCAAAAGAATATTATGAAAGGCAGATTGCAGGCATTCACCTTGCTGGGGGTAATTTTTTTCCATTTTGGTTGCTCCTCCAAGCTCGCTCCGCCCGGACGTTATCAGGATAGCCCAATCATCGTCGACGGCAATATAAATGACTGGGGATTTCCCCTGCGATTCAGCAATCCTGAATACAATATGGAATACGAAATCAGAAACGACAAGAAGAACATGTATGTATGTGTGTATTCGAAGGACATATCCGTTCAAAAAAGGATATTAAAGTCAGGTATGATTATTTATTTCGACCCGAGGGGAGAAAAGAACAAGAATATCAGCCTGGTATTTCCGGTAAAAAAACCGGTGGCTCCGGCGGCTCAAAGAAATAACGAACCGATTCGTTATACTGAATACATGACGGAAATGAATCAGCTGCTTCACCAATCTGATTACTACAACACGACCGGCATGCTGAATGTGGAAAATGGACAATACGCGGTGGACAGTAAAATCAATAAAATACAGCTGGCCATTAAACTCAATGTCGACAGCAGTCTGGTCTACGAAGCTGCCATTCCGATCAGTTATTTGCTTGGCACGGATCTGAATGCAGGATACAAACCAGCAAATTTCAGCGTGGGTATTGTGGTTAATAAAAATTCAATCCAAAATGGAAACAGTGGATATCATCCACACAATTCATACGGTGGTGGTGGAATGAGAATGCATGGAATGGGTGGGAACAGGAACTATGGATCAACAAATAATCCCGTGCAAAAACCAGAAGAAAACTGGGATACTTTCCAGTTGGTACTGTAAAAAAATAATAGTGGTACAGTTTTTGTGATGAACGGCTTTTGGAATCTTTTTTACCATGGGTCAACCGGCTAACTTTATCCTTTGAAAATTTTCGATTTTAAAGACAGCTATGACGAACAAGATCACATTTTATTTCATTCTCCTTGCTTACATCTGTTTCTTTTATTTCCTGCCACCAGTCTGTTCATGATCATGCCCAATCCGGATCCCTTTTTATCAGGGATAGTCTTGTGAAACACATCATCGTTCTGGCTTCAGATTCTTTTCAGGGAAGAAAGCCATTTACATTGGGAGAAACCAGAACTGTAGATTATTTGCAGAACCAATTTCGTTCACTTGGTCTTGAACCTGGTAATGGGAACAGTTATTTGCAGGAAGTGCCCATGGTACAGATCACACCCATCGCCGATCCGCAAATGAAAGTTGAATATGCAAATGGAAGTTTTGATTTGAACAGGGCAACCGACTACGTGCTGGCCACTGAAAATACAGATTCAGTCATTTCCCTCGACAAAAGCGAACTCGTATTTGCAGGTTATGGTGTGGTGGCACCGGAATATAACTGGAATGATTATGCCGGAATGAATGTAAAAGGGAAAGTAGTGCTTGTAATGGTGAATGATCCCGGATTCGGAACCTCCGACACAAGTATATTCAAAGGCAAAACGATGACTTATTATGGCCGGTGGACATATAAATATGAAGAAGCAGCCCGTCAGGGCGCGAAAGCCTGTCTCATCATCCACAATACGGCGGCCGCATCTTATCCCTTCAGTGTAGTACAAAATTCATGGGGATCATCTAATCTATACCTGGACAAAGGAGTCAGCGGAGAATATCATTGCGCCTTACGTGGATGGGTAAGCGCTGATGCAACAAAAAAGTTACTTGCGGCTGCCGGCAAAGACAGCTCATTGCTGATGAAGGCAAACAACCATGGATTCAAAGCCATTTCACTGGGCGAAAAACTTTCCACCAAAGTAAGAGTGCAAACGGTCTACAAAACCTCGCGGAATGTGATTGCAAAAATCACAGGATCTAAAAGACCGGATGAATATATTCTTTATACGGCCCATTGGGATCATCTGGGTATCGGAAAACCAGATGCCAAAGGCGATTCAATCTTTAACGGCGCACTGGACAATGCAAGCGGAACAGCGGCACTTCTGGAAATGGCCCGTGCTTTTAAGAATCTTGAAGTAAAACCTGAACGTACAATATTATTCCTTGCAGTCACGGGCGAAGAACAAGGTCTCCTGGGATCGGAGTATTATGGTCAGCACCCGATTTATCCTTTGAAGAAAACGGTGGCCGATCTGAACATGGATGTTATCAGTCCGAATGAAAAAACGAATGATATTGTTATCACCGGTTATGGACAAAACGAACTGGAAAATGACGTGGAAGAAATAGGCAAAACTCAGGGCAGGTACATCGCGCCTGAATCAAAACCCGAGGCGGGCCATTATTTCAGGTCTGATCATTTTAGTCTGGCGAAAGTGGGCGTACCGGCACTGGACGTCAAGGGCGGTATTGATATTGTAGGAAAAGGAAAGGACTACGGTCAGAAGGAGGAAGAGGACTATGTTTCAAATCACTACCATTCAAGATCGGACGAATACAATCCAAACTGGACCTTTGAAGGAGGAATGCAAGACCTGGAACTATTGTTTCTGATCGGCAAAAAACTTGCATTTGAAAGCAGTTGGCCGGCATGGAAACCTGGTTCTGAATTTAAAGCCATCAGGGAGCGGTAAATTCCTATTTTCTCAATTGTTCGAGTCTTTGTTCAAACTGAAGGGAATCGGGCAACGAAATACAATATGGCTGAAAAGCATTTATTAAATCAGCCGAATGTTTTTCTCGTCTTTGTGTTCTTAAATTGAAATGAACAAAATTCGTCCATAAAAACGCTTTCAATACCGTCTTATCCTGGTTCCACATAGACATTTCCACCGCTATGTCACTTTCATCCAACCGTATGAGTGTCGATTCTATGACAACGGTTTCCATCAATAAAGCAGGTTTCAGATAGACGATTTGATTTTTACTAACAACCCAGCTGATACCTTTTTCTCGCGCCAGTTCATAAATATTGAAATGATGAAATTTTAGTAAATGATCCTCCCTGGCATTGATAAAATAATCCAGGTAGCGGGAATTATTCAGATGATTAAACGGGTCGCAGTCAGGAAATCTGATCAAATATTTAGTCTCCCAGGTTTTTTGAAGTTCTTCCATATATCTTTTTTGTATTCAATTTAGCATGAAGATTGGCAAAATAAAGTGCAAACGCCGGAACCAGCATCAGATTTCACTGCCAAGGCTTCCTCTCATTAAATTTGAATTATCCTCTTCTAACCATGCTGGTATTCTGCATATTATATTTTTATTAAGGTTTTGGGTGAACGGTCGTACAGTACTACGTGAAATCAATAAGTCAATGTAGACTGATGGCCCAATTATTGAACGATATCCCTCTGCTCCTAACATCTCTAAAAACCTGATCCCATCTTCCGTAAAATCGCTTTTATCATCCTATGTTGGGCTGCCTGCCTGACCTGCTTTTCTCAAAGCCCTTCGTATACCGTGCCCCTTGTTTTTCATATCATCAGCAAAAACCCGTCATTGATTACAGATCAACAAATTCAGGATGCCGTTCAGGGCCTTAACGATGCATTTGCCCATACCGGAAATTATAGTTCAGGTCATGGCGCAAACACGGGGATCAGATTTTGTCTGGCGAAAATCGATCCGGATGGAGGAATCAGTGCCGGAATTACCCGGACGGAGTCAGTACTTGGTAATCTTGATGGCGATATCGAAATTGACCGGCTAAAAAAATTAATTTCCTGGAATACAAATGCCTATTGTAATATCTGGCTGGTCGACAGTATCAAAAATGAATTCTTTACCACCTTTTCATGTGGCAACTGGTTTAGGAATTACAACAAAAATGTTGCAAGTTTTATTCCGGGTGGTGATTACCGGGATGGAATCGTAACGAATGAATTTGGGTCTGATCTGGCAATGCAGATGGGCTTTTACCTGGGGCTTCAGTATACTTTTGTTATCGGAAGTTGCACGAATACGAATTGCGATACTGACGGAGACGGTATATGCGATACCCCACCGGCTTCGGGACCAGGAAACGGATGTGCGGGTTATCGAAATTCTTGTAGTTCCGATACGTTGAGTGGTTTTACAAAAGATATGCCGGACCTGGATTCAAATTTTATGAGCTTCAGCGGATCATGTACTAATTCTTTTACGGAGGGCCAGGCTGTAAAAATGCGAAACACGTTAGGCGGTGTACGCAGCAGTTTGGCATCCGGAAATAAATGCGATCCTCCCTGTTCTGAAAATTTAAGTGTGTCCTTCACAAGGAATAATTGGTTTCCTTCCACAGGTGATTTAATTCAATTCAACAGTGTTTCCTCCGGCGGAACAAATTTTCAGTGGGCGGTCAATGATCAGCCCGTCGGTGCTAACAGTCCTGATTATTCTCAAAGTTTTACCCTTCCGGGTAACTATAAGGTATCTCTTAAAGTTTATAATTCGAATCAGAATTGTTTTGCCAGTTATTCCGATTCAGTAATTGTTGGATGTGGCGTGATGGCAAGATTTTATCCTGACAAGAGAATAATCGCATCCAAAGACCAGATCATAAACGACAGTATTTTATTCACCAACCGATCAGTAAACGCTGTGAGCTTTCAATGGTGGATGAGCAACAGTGACTCCACCGTACCGGCGCAGATAATCAGTACGGCAAACAATCTTAATCAGATCTTTTCTCCTCCGGGTAAATATTCGATTTGGCTCGTGGCTGTAAATAACGGTTGTACCGACACAACGGAAAAATTCAATTTTACGGTTTCCGATCCAACCGTCGATGCCGTTATCGGATTGGGAGACGTTGAATGTTTTGAACAGACAAAGATAAAAGTGGATTTTCAGGTGTGTAATAACGGGTACGCTCCGATACCTGCCGGTACACCGGTCAGTTTTTATGATGGTGATCCGGCAACAAATACAGCAAAAAGACTGGATACCGTATATCTGCTGCCCTCCGCCATACAGGGATTTTGCTGTGCCAGTTTTGAGAGAATATTGGATGTTGGAAGAACCGGTGTTAACAACATCTACGCTGTAGTAAATGATAACGGCAACAGTATTCCCCTAAAACTTCCAAACACCAATCTTCCTGAATTAAATTATACCAACAATATTGCGGTCGCCAGTAATTTTCAATTTAAGGCAAGCATAAATCCTCCTTCGGCAACCGTTGTCTATGGTGACACGTTGCAACTTCTGGCCTCCGGTGGTCCCGGAAACGCGTCCAGTTTTTTGTGGAGCGATTCCCGCGGACTCAGTTGCACGGATTGTGCAGATCCGGTTTTTACCGCTGACAAGGATAATATTTCAAAAAAGGTAATTGTTACCAGCAGCTACCATTGCATTGATAGTGCAATGGTCTTCATAAAAGTTCCACCGGTCGATGACTATACAATCCATATCGACAGTATGATTTGTGCCAGTGACAATCGTGTTTTATGCGCCTTCACAGTGGAAAATGAATTTAAACTGGGTGTTGTTCCAAACGGACTAACGGTTTCATTTTACGAAGGTGATCCTTCCACGGATACAGCACATCTTCTCAAACAAGTCATCACCCTGCAGACAGATAACCAGCAAAAGCAATTTTCATATACAGGTTTTATTGATAGCGTCCTATCCGGAAATTTCTTCGCGGTTGTAAATGACAGCAGTCTTCCGGCACCATTGACCCTTCCATCGGATAGCCTCTTTCTGGAAAAAGATTATTCGAATAATTTCGGCAGTTATAATTATGCTCCATTTTCCGTTTTTATTTATCCATCCGACACAACGGTTTTCCGTGGTTCACCTGTACAACTGCATTTTGGAATATCAGGCGACCAGGCTATTTCTTACAACTGGTCACCGCCGGAATCACTGTCATGTTTGAATTGTCCTGATCCGATTGCAACATCCAATTACAGTCAGCAGTATGAGTTGGAGGTCCTAAATCAATATGGGTGTAAGGAAACAGGTTATGGACGGGTAAACCGCATAACGGGAGGCCGTGTGAATATTCCGAATGCCTTTACGCCCAACGGCGATGGCCGCAATGATATTTTTTACGTTATGGGTGGTCAGGATATAAAAATCATCCGGAATTTTTCTGTCTTTGATCGCTGGGGTATGGCTGTTTTTCAGGAAAAAAATGTTCCGGCGAATGATCCGGTTTTTGGCTGGAATGGACTTCAAAACGGAAAACCCTTAACGGCAGAATCCTACGTGTATATTATTGTCATTGAATTTAAAGATGGATCGGAACAGGTTTATAAAGGATCCGTTATATTAATATTGTAAACCCTGAGCTTCTGTCATAAAGCCAACGCGCCCCTGTACAATTGCTCTGCCGTTTTCTTTTTTAACTTTAATATATGGAGGGAATGGAACCACTTTTTACCTGCGGCACCGTATTGTTAAAATAAGGTGCGTTATTTTCTATCCGTGCATTCTGACACAAAATCATTTGCCATTGATTTCTGTATAACCGATAAACTTCAACAAAACTGATGTACTGATCAATGACGCTTGTCATGACAGCCAGTTTAAACCGCACGTTCGCCCTGCCAAATATCCATGCATAGTTTCCGTCCACCGTGGCGGTTAATTTTTCGGGAATGATGAACATATAGGTAATACGTCCCGAACCAATATCCTTCAGGAGTGAAATCTTATTATCTATGACGCCGCTGGAATGGATAAAAGTCAGACTATCCGCCAACAAAAATTTCAACATGGCCGTATCTTTGTGGACCATCGCATCAAAACGCCTTTTTTCAATCGCGATAAGCTTTTTAACGTCTTCGGTTTGCGCATGCAGTTCCACACTGAATGACAGCAAAATACAGGCGTATAAGAAAGTCCGGAAGAGTTTATTCGATTTCATTCAGCGAAAAGGGCTTAGATTTAAAAGGGACGAACCTCGTCAAATGTCGCAATTCTTTTATTAATTCCCTATGTTCTGTTTTCTGAAAAATGGCGGGCCGGTCATAGCGCCCGATCCCCGGATAGGGTTTCAACGGGATTCTATAAAAATTGTTGCCTCAATAATTATTTTTTCACCGAGAAGTAAACTGTCTGAATGCCCGGTTCTCCGGATTCTGACAGGCCCATGATAACTGCGGCATAATTACCCGGAAGGTCCGAAGTATAAAAATCCACGGTCTTTTTATTTTGTTTGTCCGTTAATATCCGGGGTGACCAGTACAGCAGCGTCCTGTAATCGGGCATTCGGCTGTTTATCTGATCTTCTGTTTCATATTTTGGCGAGAAGAATTCTCTCTGTTCCGGAATGCCCGGATAATCAAGCACCACGGGATGTGTATTCAACCGGACCCCATCCAGATCACCCTTATATGTGGTCACATTGACTACGCCATTAAAATTTTGATAGCCAATGGCGTATTCCCTGTTCATTAAATCAATCCTCCTGATCTTCATTGGATCCTGCTGGAATAATTCATTGGCATCAAAAAACGGAACACCGTCAATCAGGATCAGTGGTTCATCATCGAAAAATTCCCTTTGCGGTTTATTAGTCAGAAATAGTTGAAACCGGTTCCGTTTCTGAACCACGTTGGTGGACACCACGTATTCCCGGATCACTTCTTCCATGGTTTGAAAACGTGTAAAATTGTCCAAATAATATTTTTCGTCGGGCTCGACATAAAAACTATTTGTATCCACCGGCTGCATAGAAAACTGATTCAGGTTCTTACCGGAATAAATATGCTGCACCTGCTCAGCAATTGACTGATCCAGCAAACTGGCAGATTGCATAGAAGGAATAGTATATTCTGCGTATTTGCTGCTGGCATACTGATCAGAAAAAGGGCTCGAAATTTCCACGTGTGATGTGGTGTCTTCCTTGGGATCCGTTTGAAGAATAATTTCTTCCGATCCATAAAAACCGGGCATATCAAATTTTACCCGGCCCAGACTGTCACTACTGGTAACACGAAACTCTGTTCGGTCAGATGGTATGGAGAGATATGTGGCAACTCCTTTAACTGCAATACCAGTATTGTTAACCAACTTACCCCTGATAATATGACCGTAACATTCCGGAGAAAAAGAAATCTGATAAGGCGTTTGACCCAACATATCACGCCAGATGAAACGTCTCCATCCATGCGTGAGCATCAGGTTGTCCATTTCCATGTACCGGGTTTCACCATTGTCCATAAAATAATACGACGGATGTTCAACTGGTCCAAGCTCAGCAGTCAGATAAGTATAGTTAAGGATATTCAGTTCATCCGGCTGCTGGAGTGAATCCAGCTTGTAAACAGCGACAGACATATCGGCGGACGAAGGATTGCCCGACTGATCCATAACTGAAAGATTTAAATTGATTTTTGAACGCGTATTATATTCCGGATTTACCATTGCATCAATCCGTAATTTTTTTTCCGGATATTTAAAATACAAACGTTCACAAACGGGTTGTCCTGATTGATCAAACAAAGTAATTCTCGAAATCCCGTCTTCGATTTCCCGGGATTTAATCGTGAACACCACTTCCCCATTCACCAGTTTTTGTTTTTTTACCGGCAGGGACTGGTGGCTGCCATGAACAAAAAGATAAACATCCCGTGTGTTCAGACCAGCTGATGATTTTACGCGAACAGTAATTTCAGACTCATTTTCTTTCAAAACGCTTAATACAAATCCGTTTGTATATGCATCCGGCAATGCTTTCACTATCTGATCACCTTGCGGGAGATGGATAATCGCTTTATAAGATTGACCTGGTCCGGGCGTAAATACAAAATGACCGAGGCCCATGGCCAGCGGATGAAAATGCAATATCGTATCGCCGGCGGAACTGAGGATGGAGCCTTCGCATGCAAGCCCTTTTCCGTAGGCATCGGTGATCCGGAATCCGACTTTGGATTCGATCTGTTGAACCAGGTTTCCGCCCTCAGGGAAAAACTGGATATCGTATTGTTTTGTTTTGGATGATGGCGGTTCCGCCTGAAGATTCTGCGGGTTGATAATCCGGATATCTTTTTCAAAATAATAATCCGGACTGAAATTCTTCATCCAGTTGGTATATGCCCTGAACCGATAAATTCCTGAAGGAATATTCACCGGAATGATCATCGAACCATCCGATTCGCCCGGTTTTAATGAAACTTTTTGCTGGAGTACAGGCAGGTTATTTTTATCCAGGAGTTCAACATAGGCGATCTTGCTGACCGTTGCAGGTCTGTTGTAGAAAGCATCTGTATAATAAATCCGGAACCAGCAGATCTCACGGGAAATGTAACTGTCTTTATCAGTATGTACAAACAGCTTTTCCTGTATGAACCGGCTTCTGTACTGATCGAAGGCTGCCTGGATATTTATTTCCGGCAAATTATTTTGTGTGAATGCGCAGGGTATACAAAACAGGCATCCTGTTAAAAAGGAGAACAGATATTTTATTTTTTTCCCGTTACCCATCATTGAGTGTTCAAAATTTTATAATTACCAGAATGATGGCTTCACATTTACACCGCCTTTCGTCTGGCAGTCGATACAGCCCCTGACGGAGCCTGTTAATCCTGCAATCGTATTTCCTATATACAAATGGTCAATCACCCATTCATAGCTGGTGTCACTAAAATCCGTTCCCTTTTTTTTGGTCGCTGAGTCGATGGAACAGGCTTCATAACCAGTTAATACTGATACACCCGGCAGTTCATACCGGTTGATAAAAATTCTCTTCTGTGTTTGGGAACTGCATCCGATGAATCCAATTACCTGTTCCGTGGGATCCGTTGTGCAATGCAGATTGCCACCGGTTTCAGATGGCTGCGCGTCAAAAATGGATCCCAACTGCTCTGTGTTTTTTTGGAGTTTTTGTTTCCATTCATATGCATCCTTGCTCAGCACATTTTGTTTTGCCAGAATACTGTAACGGGTTACCAGCCGGTTGGATCCATCATAAGAAATTGTCTGGATAGGAAATTCGGAAATGATGTCTGCATTCAGTTTCGCCGTTGAGCCCAGAATGATATTTGATGACTGATCGCTCAGCCAGCATGTAGTATAATCATGCGCGTTGATTCTTGGAATCACATGGAGAGAGTCTGCCATCGGATCGAGCGGTGCATAAATATAATTGGAAATATAGGGTGGACTATATTGCCAGGTCTCCTCAAAACTCCATTGATAATAAATACTCTTTTGCTGGTCATCGTGTGTGGATACATAGATCGTCACCTTGGTGGGCCCGGCTTTCCAATTCACACTATCAATCGGTGGAGTAATTTTTACTTCGGAAAAATCAGACACATATTCTTTGCCGTTGGAAGTGCTGATATGCACTCTGTATCTCTCTGCCGGATCGAGTATGAGCGGTACAACAGCATATTTTCCACCTGGTTGCTCAGCAAGTGGAAAGCTGGCTCCCTGCTCTGATTGTACTTCTACCTGGGCTGCCGGTTCGGGAAAAATCTGAATGCTATCCAAACCGGAGCTGCGGCTCAGAAAAATGAAAGTGGAATCTTTACCCGAATTAATATATCCTTCAACCACCAGGAATCCGGCTGCCGGTTGACTAATATGAGGCATGTATTTATCCTTACAGGCTCCCCATATCATCATTAAAAAAAACCAGGTCCTTAATTTCATCTGCACTTAAAATCTGATATTATAGTTTACAAATGGTATGGCCGATCCGAAAATGGACAATTTATAACCGTTGACTGCGCCGTTTTCAGAAATATAATAAACTGAATAAGGGTTATGCGTTCCAAACAGATTGTAGACGCCGATCGTCCAGGAATTGTGAAATTTCTGGTGCACTTTATGGTTCCCGTCAATGTTCATGGAAAGATCCGCTCTGATATAATCAGGTATCCGGTATGCATTGCGGTCAGAATATAATGTTCTGAAAGAATTGTCATAACGGAATACGCCAATCGGAAGTGTGATCGGGCGACCTGTATTATAGGCGAAATTCAATGAAACGCTAAAGCGGTGATTGACCCGATAATTCGCAACCAGTGTGGCTGAATTCGGCTGGTCATAATCTGTCGGATACCAGTTCCCCTTGTTGACCAACTCGCCCTGCGTTGTATCGTCGGTCTTTATTAAAGTTCTGGAAAAAGTGTAACTGATCCAGCCATTTAGTTTACCCGTGGCTTTCCTGATCATCAGTTCAATACCATATGCCTTTCCCCTTGTATTCAGCACATCCGTTTCAATATGGTGGTTCAATACCAATACGGCACCACTTTTATAATCCAGATAGTTCCGGATATTTTTATAATACACTTCTACTGAAGTTTCGATGGTATTGTTCTTTAAATTTTTATAAGCGCCCACAGAAAACTGACTTCCGAGCTGCGGCAGAATATTGGGATCACTGAGTTTCCAGATATCGGTTGGTGCAATGGCCGTCGTATTGGACAACCTATGTATGTACTGGCGTTCGGTATTATAACTGGCCTTCATCGAAAAATTATCTGAAAAAGCATATCTCATGGAAATGCGATATTCAGGTCCCCCATAGGTTTTTATAACCCGGTCGGCTGAATAGGATTTAACCTCCGTCAGATTATCTTCATTTTTCGGAAGTCCCGGAGCATATTCGTTTACGTTCTGCTGGCCGAGATAATTATATACAGAATATCGCAGGCCGGCTTCCAATACGAGCTGCGGGGTAATTGTAAATTTGTCGCTTAGATAAATCGCGGATTCCAGCGCCTGTTCCTGATGTACAGTATCGGGTATGATCAGAGATGTTTTTGCAAAAGGCACAAAAGTTCCGGGGTCCAGTTTATAATAAAGTGTATTGAAACCAAATTCCATGACATGTCTGGAATTCAGGAAATAATTGAAATGCGCCTTGAAGTATGATTGGTTGATATCGAAAGCCAGTTTATACGCATTCACCGGATTATTTTCGCTGGAAATAAAATAATTGTACCGGTCATAACCTGTTGTAAAAATGCCGTATAGTTTATCATTGAATGAATGTTTCCATTTCAGTGATAAATTCAGATTTCCATACCCGTACACTGTATCGCTGTTCAGGTTGAAATTGTCTTTGCTGGCATAAGCCGTCAGGTATAAATTGTTATTTTTATTCATCTGATGACTTATATTCAGATTCAGATCATAAAAGGATGCGCGGCTCAATTTGTATTGCTGGGGCAGCAGATTCAACAACCAATTCGCATATGTCGTTCTTCCAGCCAGGATAAAAGATGTTTTATCTTTCACCAACGGGCCCTCAATTTCCAGACGACTGGTAACAAGACCGATACCAGCCGAACCGGCAAATTCCTTTTTATTTCCCTCCCTGCTCTCGATATCTATGACTGAGGACAATCGTCCGCCGTACCGGGCCGGAATGCTGCTCTTATACAGTTCCACCGTTTTAACAATATCGGGATTGAAGGCAGAGAAGAGTCCGAAGAAATGCGACGCATTGTAAATAGTAGCATCATTGAATAATATCAGGTTCTGGTCAGCAGATCCACCACGCACATTTAAACCGGTGCTGGCTTCACCGACAGATTTCACACCGGGTAAGGTGAGCAGCACCCGGAGCAAATCGGTTTCACCAAAAACGACAGGTACCTGTTTGAGTGTTTTTATATCCAGTTTCTGAACGCCCATTTGCACACCCCGTATATTGCTGATCTTTTCTGCAGAGATCGTTACGTTCTTCAGCATCATCACCAGACTCTGCAGATCAATATTTAGTTTTCCGTCCCCTGACAATTGTATCTGGCGCCTGGTATCTTTCATCCCAATACTTTGAATATTAAGTACGAATCTCCCTTTTGGCAGTGAAATCGCGTAATAGCCGTATTGATCAGTGGCCACACCAATCTTTGGTTTATCGATGTATATGGACGCACCGGAAACGGCTTCTCCCGTTTTGGCATCCCGCACATATCCGCTGACCAGTGCATTGGATTGTCCATTATTTGCTGCGTTTGTCCCTATCAGGTAAAGTTTGTTCTCCAGCTTTGCATTCTGAATGGAAGCATTTTGATCTTTTGTTTCATTCACTTCAACGTATACTGGACGTTTCTTTTTTGCTGAATCAACGGTTGTGGCCGAGAGATTTGTCTGCACAAAACTTCCCCTTGTAAGAAATACTTCATTGTGCCTGCCAACCGACCATGTAAAATCTGTTTTGGAAAAAGCCCTGTCCATTACAATAGTTAAGGGTTCATGGTCGGCACTGAGCGTAAACAGAATACTATCAAACAGACTAATATCATAATAAAAAAAATAGGTAGTCTGTTGCTCCAGATGTTTTGTAAAATCCTGAATGGTCAGGTCTTTAAATTCGCCACTAATCAGATTTTGCGGGTTTTTTTGTGCGTGCAGCGAAGGAATGTATACGGCCAGCCAAAATAAACCGGCCAGCAAATATTTTAATAAACACATCCTATTTCGCGATTTGATCATAATACGCGGTAGTCAGGATCAATAGATTTTCCGTGTTCTTACGAAAATTCAGTCCGGTTTTTTTTATATACTTCTGAATTTCCTTTTGATGATCATGCATCAGCATCAGTAATTCTGTTTTGGATTTTACGCGTTGATAGGAACCGCCTATTCTGATATAAAAATTTTCCGATTCTTCGATATGCCTGATGACCGTATTTTCATAGACGGATGGCTCTTCAATAATGTTCTTAAAAGTTTTTTTTAATAGCTGCGAACGGCCCGGATAGAGTATTTCATAATAACCGGTTTTTGGAATGCCCGGATGCAAACTGTCTGCGGTCAGCCGGATAAACGCATGCCCTGAAATGATAAAGGAACTGACCCTTTGATTGATCAGTTGAAGCAGATAATTATTATTCCTGGAAACCAGCAAATCTCTCATGTCTTCATACAACAAATACAGGCTGTCAAATAATATATCATCATACACAACGGAACCCAGATTGAAACTATCAGAAATAAAATAGGGACTGCCGGTGTGGAATGTGTACCCGGTAGGCGAATAGCGACTACCGTTATAAAATGGAGACTGATCCCCCATTTGTTTTTTGTAGATCGAGATAGTATTTGTGAGAGCTGCCTGATAAAAAATACTGTCCTCCTGCATAGATTGGGCATTCGCAGGTTGAACGATTATCAAAAAGATAAGGGAAAAAACAGCAGGCAATCCTGATTTCATTTCGATTTTTATTGGCTCTGCAAGGGCTGCTTAATGGGATCGTCATATCCATGACGGTTGAATCAAATGTCCCGCATTTTCCAATAATAATGTAACTAAAAGGATGATCGGCAGGGGGATTTTCATCTCCCCCTTTTTATTGAAAACCCGCCAGATAATGTAGTGTTGCGGGATTATATATCGTATTCTATGCCATTCCGGATTACAACAGTTAGTTTTCTGATATTGTATCTGGATGCATCCTTTGGATGGCAGTTTACAATTGAAAAAAATGTTTCTTTTTGCTGATGATTGCTTCGGCCAGTTTTGTTCCCTCCACACGTGCCCTGATTTTTTCGAAAGCTATTTCCCTGGATGTTGAATCGTCATCTGCAAACGGTGAAAAGCCACAATCGTCGGTCGTGCCAAGTTGATCCACCGGAATCATTTCAGCAGCTTCCAATATAATATCACGAATTTCTTCCGGCGTTTCAATTCGTGGATTCAAAACGTCCGTGACTCCCAGGAATATGACCTGACCCGGCTTCATTGTACGCTTGATCGTGTTCAATACTTGTCTCTTGTTTTTTTCCGCGGCATACTCCAGATAAAAATTTCCCGCATTTAACTGAAATAACAATGGTAACAATCCGGAATAACCGATATCTGCGCTATGCGTTGAATCACGATCGCCACCCGGACAGGAATGAACCCCGATTCTTTTTCTTTCATCCCTGGTAAACCGGCCCAGGACCAGGTTATTTAAATCGATGAAGGATCGAAGCAGCGCTCCGCTTGGGTCGAGTTTGAGGGAAAGTCTGGCTTCCGTAAAGTCGATCTGTACCACATGCGCCCCTTTGTCAAGACTTCTCCTGATATCGTTTACGGCTTCATTTACCAGGTCGCTGATAAATTCCTCCCGGGAATAACCTGCTATTCCTTCTCCCGGATACAGCAGACTAATAGCTGACACTGCTATTACTGCCTGCTTAACCGGCAGTGAAGTCAGTTGTCTGGCTTTCTGGAAGTATACATCTGAATAAACCTGGTATTTAAATGGACCTGAAGTAATTTTTGGTAACTGCCGGCTGTGCCCGTCTGCAAAAGGTATCATTACTCCGTCCGGAGAAAGATTCTGCATACCCTGTAATGGATAGGTTGCAAAACTCGGTTTACTTTGTTCACCGTCTGAAATGACGGGAGATCCCGTTGCTTCGAATTTTTTTATGGTGTCAGAAACTGCCCGATCATATAAAAGCTGAAGATCCCGATCGTTGATCTGCCCGGCTGCATGGGCTTTGATTGCTAAAATTAATTCAATCGGACGGGGAATGCTTCCGATTGGTTCGGTTTGAATTCGCATGTTAATCAGTATTAAATTGTGAAATACGAACATCCGGTAACCACTCCGTAAAAACAGCAGCAATCGTTGTGTGGTTATAATCTTTTTACCAGTAGCCTAAGTTAATAATTTTTATAGATACAACCATCGAACGCAGAATTAAACTACGGTCTGGTGTCGGCATTTTATATTTACATTACGGATAGCGATCATGCAAAAAAATGCAACTTATACTATTATACGTTTTCTCACAATATGGTATATCTGCATTATTATTTTAATAATATATCCCGGTCATATACGGGCACAGGATAATTATGAAATACAGGTATATGCCTCCCAGACGCAGGCCAAAGGTTCTACCATGTTTGAACTACACAGTAATTTTACATTTGATGGCAGCACACAAATTGTGAACGGCGTTCTTCCCTCCAATCATTCCCTGCATGAAACGCTGGAAATTACGACAGGAATAACCGATGTTTTTGAAACAGGTGTCTATCTTTTTACAAATTATACATCCGGATATGGATACCAGATTGTGGGCATGCATCTGCGTCCCCGTGTGATGGCGCCTGCTGATTGGGGTATTCCATTCGGCCTGAGTCTGTCGATGGAAATCGGATATCAGAAACCTGCCTACGCTGACGACGAATGGAGTCTTGAAATCAGGCCCATTATTGATAAACAATGGGGCAGATTTTATGCATCACTGAATCCGACATTCGGGATTTCTCTGCAGAGCAACTATAATAATTCGGTACCGACATTCGAACCCAATGTAAAATTATCTTATGCCGTATGGAAGAATACAGCCCTGGGCATTGAATATTATGGCGACATGGGGCCGGTTACAAATTTTGACCAGGGCACACAGCAAAATCATGCAATATTCATTGCGTATGACCTGTTAAACAATGTCAATTGGGAACTGAATATCGGTGCGGGGTTCGGACTAACCCCGGCAACCGATCCTTTTGTGTTCAAAATAATTACCGGAAGAAAGATAAAATGGAAAAAATCCAAAAATTAAACTCTGCTATCATCAATAATCATCCTGCGCCCAGCGTGAACGGGCAACACCACTGATGATATAGGTATCTCCCGGATCGTCACCGAAAGAAGCCTCCATATATATGCTGTCAACAATACTTCCGGTTGTTTTACCCTTACCACCATTGGCGATGATTTTACCATTCGCAATATGCACTCTTATATCGTATGATTCATTCTGAGCAGAATCAACAGAGAAGGTCTCGTTTTTCGGATCTGCCAACACCTTCACTTTAAATTGATACCCGTTGTTCAGATCGTCCAGCCAAAGTGAATCGGAAACATTTTGAGAGGTATTATAGGTAGAAAAAAGAACATGGGTTGCCTATTAGATCTTCTCCGTTCAATGTAAGGGTTACCCACCATTCGTTCGACATGGCGACGGTATTGGTTGCTCCCGGGTCTATCGTTTTTTTAGTACAGGAAATGGAAAAAAGCAAGATGATGATTCCGGATATTTTGAAAATTCTGTTCATATTGAGAGTATTAATACTGATTAGTGTTTCTGCCAGCTCTTGGTTCTGAATAATGGCGGGTTCTCATGCAAGTGTCAGATCCCAGACGATTAAACCGGTATTACTGATGGTTCCTGTACCATCTACCACTTCACCGGCCGAAGACTGCGTGGGCACTGTAATATTTACACCATCCGTACAAAAGAAATACATGGGTAAAACAAAGGCGCTGGCACCACCCCATGCATTCGTGGTATAGAAAACACCGGATCAGCGACTATTGTAATATCTGCGGTCAGCGCCAGGGTTCCCACATTTGTATAAGTGCCTGATAAATCAACACCGGGTTGTGCCGCTTCGGCAAGTACTGCTACATACCTGGTAATAGATGATGAATATCCATCCTTATTGACTGCGGAATAAGTAATCGGATAAAATCCAACGGTGTTGTTATCGACCGTACCGCTCGTGGTATATTGAACAGGTTGTCCGTTTTCTTCTGCTTTAGCACCCGGGTCAGTATATGGCGTGCCAACAACAATCGACTGAACTTTGGGGCCATTTAAAGTAAATACTACATAGTAAGTAACGGTGGAAATACCTACCTGTGTCGGCGTATCAACGACCGTAAACTTATTACAGGAAAATAAAAAAACCAGTATCCAGAGAAATGTGCCCTTTATTATATACTTCATGATGTCCTTGTTTTAAAATGAATTTATTGACCCCACCAAACGGGTGTTGTAATGGGAATCTGATCTGGTGTATTTTTATTCCTTGACCTTTCGGCATCCGGAAAAACGATTCGTTTTGGATAAGCTTGTCCAATCACAGTAGCGGCTGAAACCACAAATTCGCCGGGAACATATCCCACATCAGTGGAATATACCGGGCTGGATTTTGGAAATCCTGTTCTGTTTCTTTCAAACCAGCCTTCAAGTGCATGAGAACCCGGTAATGAAGCCCATTTCTGGGTGATGATTGCATCGATCTTGTCGTCCAATGATCCTGCTACCGGATATGCATACCTGCCTCCGGGCGCAATGAAAGTACTGGCATCAAATCCATACATATCAAAGGCGGCTGTTACACCTTCATTGTATAAAGTCTGTGCCTGGTCGCCTCCATAATATCTTTCCCTTGCTTCCGCCTGCATAAAAAATGATTCAGCTCCGGAAATAAATTGTACCGGATCGGTAGCGGCTTGTACAAAAGTTGTAGCCGTTTTATAAGCAGGATTTGTACTCAGATAACTTCCCTGGTCGATTCCCACGGGCGCTGTCGTTCCGAAATAAGTAACAATACGCGGATCGAGGTTTCCCCTGAGCCAGCTGATAAAAGTGATGCTCGCTTTTAGATTGGAAGGTGTATTCAGCGCATAAATATTCTGCGCAAAAAACGGATTCTGTTTATTTGGTGTTACGGTCCATTGTGTAATGGACGCATCTTCTGACAAAAATTCTACATTGGCATCATATAAGGCTTTGATGCCTGCTTCTGCATCAGCGGGTTTTGTATTTACCATGCGCAGGAACATTTTTAATTTGAGCGTATTGGCAAATGCCATCCATTTAGACATGTCCCCGCCAAAAAAATAATCTGCCGCACCAGGATTTGTTACGGTGGATGCAGTAAAATCAAGGCTCAAAGCTGAATCCAGTTTAGCCAGCAGTGAAGCATAGATATCCTGACCATTATCGAATTTGGGTTGCAGATTTGACGCGCCCTGCAGCGCATCCGTATAAGGCACCTGGTCATACAGATCCACCAGTACCTGGTAGCTGTATACTTTTAATACAGTGGCCATCAGATAGAAATTCCAGTCACCCGATGCTTTTGCTTTTTGCAGAATCAATTCCAGGTCATTCAAAGCTCCTGTGTATAGCTGGTTATAATCTGTACTCAGGTCTGTACTGGTTACATTGTATGAGTCGAAGTTTCTGTACTGCGAGGATGAAACATCTTCGGTCGTATATTCTGACCACAACATGCCGATGATGGCAAGCTCGCCGCCAATGGCAGAAGCGGCCGAAATTTCTGCAGCCGGAAATAATAATTGTGGCGTTGCCTGATCTGTGGACGGATTGTTTGGATCGTGATTAATATCCAGTACTTTTTTACATCCCGTAACAACAAAGATTGCTCCGAATGAAAGTACCAGTATGATTTTATTCCATTTCATTGAAAACCGGTTGAATGATTAAAATATTTTTTCAGATTAAAAATTTGCTTTTAAAGAGAAACCGAATTGCATCGTGGTAGGCCCGGTTGGAGAATATTCTCCAAATTCACTCTGTAAATCATTACCCAGGTTGGAAACCTCCGGATCGATATAGGCATTGCCCTTGGGTAACCAGAGAATAATATTCCTGCCATAAATTGAAACCATCAGATTGTTCGCATGAATGGGTGTTGACCATTTTGCAGGTAAAGTATAAGAGATCGAGATATCCCTCATCTTCAGGAAAGAGCGGTCTATCAGCCGCATCGGGTAAGCGATGGCCTTGTTGTTATTGGTATAAAAATAACTGTCGAACACACTTTCTGCGATCACGGTTTTGTTTTCAAGGTATACCGGTTTGCCATCCGTTCCCGTAACCTGGTTCACAGAATTCGGAACCACGAAGGGATTGCGGTCATTATAAGTCGTTGCTACCGCATTACCTGAAAACATGAATATATCAGCAGTGGAACTATAGAAACTGCCACCCTTCCGGTAATCGAGCGAGAAACTCAATTGCCAGTTTTTATATGAAAATGAATTGATCAAACCCATCGAGAAATCGCGCTGCGAGGTTCCGATATCCTGTTTATCCGGATTCACAACCGGGAATCCGGTATTTGCATCCACCACGATTTTTCCATCGGGTGAATAAACCGGAGCAGGACTAAAAAATACGCCCACGGGTTTGCCCGGGAATAAATCATATTCCATTCCACCGGTCAGCCCGTCTGTCTGAAGCTGGATTTTGTTCAGTCCGTTCGAAAGACTAACCACATCGCTTAAATTCTTGGAATAAGTGAAATTCAGATTCCATGTGAAATCGCGGGTTTGTACAGGCACACCATTTAATGTTAATTCAATTCCTTTGTTACGCACCACACCCACATTTTCAATCAGGCCGCTATATCCGGTAGATGGTGAAATGGGAACATTAAATATTTGTCCGTCTGTTTCCTTGTTATATACTGTCGCATCCACACCAATGCGGTTGGCGAAGAACTTTGCTTCCAGACCCAATTCCACTTCCTTGGTGATAATGGGTTTCAAATTTGCGTTTCCGATATTGGGCGTTGTGGTAAATCCGTTGACACCGTTGATCGGGAATGTAATCTGGCCATAGGGAATTCCGGTAGTGGGCGGAATATTACCCTGCTGAATGGTATTATATACCTGGTAAGGTTGTGCATCCGCACCGGTTTGACCATAGGCTGCCCTGAATTTCAGAAGTGAAATTTTACTTTCTTTCAGATCGAATGTCTGTGAAGCCAGCCAGGACAAACTTGCACCGGGATAGAAGAAGCTGTTATTATCTAGGGGCAATGTGCTTGACCAGTCATTACGGGCATTCACCGTTAAATAAACCTGTTCTTTATAGCCTACTGTTGCCGTTGCATACACACCAATCAGTCTTTTTTCAAACAAACTATTTGCTCCTGTGGCAGGACTGTTGGAATTTGATAAATTATAGAAGAATGGTATGGTCAGACCCTGAATGGCTGTTGTCTGATTTGTGCTCTTTAACTGATAATAGCTGGTTCCCACCAATGCATCCAGTGAAAAATTGGAATTCAACTGTTTTACATATTTCACAATAAAATCTGCATCGATCAGACCGTTATAATCCGACTGTTGCTGATAAGATCCGATATCAGGCTGTCTGGCAGCACCGGAAGGATTATTTCCGGCATTCCAGCTGCCGGGGGAAGGTGCATTCACCGCATTCCATAATGAAGTATTGATATTCGTAAAATCGCCACCGATTCTGAATTCAGCAGAGAGATCGGGTGTAAATTTATATCCCATGTCGATCTTTCCGAAGATCCGGTCAGAATTTGATTCACTTCCGTTTTGCGACAGATCATAATAAGGATTTTCAGCAAAAGGAGTAAAATAATTATCGGTATTGAAGAACTTGATTGTTATACAGACTCAAATCCCGGATTTTGATATCGACCGGGATCTGCAGAATATTATTGAATAAATCATTACCCAGTCCGCCCAAAGAAAATTTAGCCGGTGTTGTCAGATTCCTGTTTATATAATTCACCGAAAAAGCAATATTGAAATTGTCAAACGTGCTATTCACGCGGAAATTGAAATTATTTCTTTGCAGTTTATCGAAGTCGCCCGGCAGGATTCCATTGCTGGAAATATTTCCATAGGAGAAATAATAATTTGTTTTCTCATTACCACCGGATATCGCCAGCGTATTATTTGCTTCTGTACCGATATCATAAAAATCCCGGATGCTGTTATCCTGGAACGCAAATGGTTTTACCAACTGGGAATTATTTACTGTTGCTCCCCAGGGAGTCATCTTCCCGTCGAGTGCCGGTCCCCAGCTTCCGTTTTGTGTAATATCTGATACGCCTCCCCAGCCCTGTCCGAATTGTTTCTGTTCGTCAGGTAATTTGCCAACGACCGACCAGTTAAATGAACTGGTGAAACTGACCTGTATTTTCCCGGCCTTACCTTTTTTTGTTGTGATCAGAATGGCACCGTTTTTAGCTACGGATCCATACAAAGAAGAAGCTGAAGTTCCTTTCAGAACCGTGATACTTTCAATATCATTCGGATTGATATCCGTCATGCCATTTCCAAAATCCTGCAAGCCGGGTCCGTTTCCTCCGGCTCCCCCGGTATTGATACTGAAATCACTTAAGGGAACTCCGTCAATTACATACAGTGGCTGGTTATTACCGCCTCCAATAACTCCGAATCCGCGAAGTACCACTTTGGTTGATCCACCCGGTGTTCCGCTCACACTTGAAATATCCGCACCCGCCACTTTGCCCTGTAATCCATCCAGCATACTCACCGGAGAAACCCGGTTGATGATTTCTGAATTAAACGTTTGTGTTGCATAACCGACCTTGGCTTTGCTTTTACTTTGTCCCAGGGCGACAACGACAACTTCATTTAATGAAGTCTGACCGGGCTGTAGTATCAGATCATTTCCGGTAAGCGAACTCAGATAAAATTCCTTTGAAGTATATGAAGCTGCAGAGACCACCAGCGTCTTTCCCGCTGAAGCCTTTATCCTGAAAGAACCATCCGCATCTGCAACGGCTGTGGTCTTTGTTCCCTTCACCGTTATGGTTGCAAAGGATACCGGTTCTCCCCTGGGGTTTGTGATTTTGCCCGTTGCCATTTCATCTTGTGCAATAGCAGAAAATGCAACGAAACTTAAAAATGCTACCAGTAAATTTCTCATAAGCAGTCTTTTACATTTTAACCTTTAATAGAACGATGGCAGATCGCAGAAAAATCAATAATTAAAATCCAATTCAGAATGCCACCATTTGTTATGACAGTCATATCAGACAAATCGCTGTATACTCCAAAGGGTGATATTCTTCATCCATTTATTTTTCATGCTAAACCAATATTTTTTGATACTGAACTATATTTTTTTATGCTGAATCATTTCAATCATGCTAAACAACCCGCGCTTCAATTGTTAATTTTCAGAACGATGGCATCAACCGTTAAATAATTTATTTATGATGAACCTGGCGTTGATTCATCCCGGAAATACATACAGCCAGATTCCATTACTCAGGAAGGACTGCGTTTTCCATTTCTATCCACTCTTTGAAATGATAGATCCTTAGCTGGCTTATGAAAACTTTCTCAGCAGGCTGAGGTTTCAAAATCAATTCAACTTTATTTATGTCGCAGCATCTCAAACTTATTATCGAGCGAATATTTATGATATAATTTTTATTCACCCGGTAAAACTCACCATGGTCAAGCATTTCGTAGATATCGTGTAAGTTTCCCGACACTTTGTTTTTACTGCCGTTACGCAGATCCACCAGGTAACAGGATTTATTTTCCAGGTATATATAAGCGATATCCGTTGTTCTGAAAACAATATATTCATCCCCTCTTCTGAGGATTACCCTTCTGCAATTCCTGCTGACTGCACTTTCCATGAAAAAAATAAATGACATTATAAAATTATTAACAACCCGGACAGTGGTATTTTTTGGGGGATTAAATCCCGCCTGTGGGGGGATTAATGTTCATTATAGTATAATTGAAATCAGTTTCAAATACTTTTCATTTTCATAATATTGACCATGAAAAACATCCACTCTGTCATTTTGTGTATTTCAATTCTAACTCTTACAAATGAAAGGACTTATGGCCAGGTGATGAATAATTTGCAGGCAGCTGATTCATTTTATATGAATAAGAATTGGGAGAATGCCAAAATAATTTATCTGAAATATCTGGGGGATACATCTAAAAACAGTATGGTCTGGAACAGACTGGGCTTTTGTAATCAGAACCTCGGTTTATATTCAGAAGCCATCGGAGATTATAAGAAATCATTGGCAAATAATCCAAATCCCGCTGGTGAAGGGAAGCGCAATGTCCCGGCTGGCCATGGTTTATTCCATACAGAATCAACCCGGTGAATCGACTGACTGGCTGTTAAAAGCGACTGCCACAGGATACAACGCACTTCATGACCTGGATAGCCTGGAAGCATTTAAAAATCTCAGGTCCGCTTCAAACTTTAAGGAGATCAGATTAAAAGTTTACGAAATGGTTTACCCCTGCAGCAGGGAACCGAGGAACCATGATTTTGATTTCTGGATCGGAGACTGGAACTGCTATCGTACCGGTACACAAATTTTGTCAGGCACCAGTCACGTTGAAGCGATGGCCGGCGGATGTGCCATCCTGGAAAACTATACGGCTACTCAGGCATACTCCGGAAAGAGTTTTAATTTTTATGACTCGACAACAGGAAAATGGGAACAAGACTGGATCGGATCCGGGGGACCCGGCGACAGACAACGCTATTATAATGGCGAATACAAAAACGGATCCATGCATTTCACTTATGAAACCATGAACGCCAACGGCAGCAAAACGAAGGGGACTTTTATTTTCTATAATATCGGCAGGGACTCTGTTCGTCAGTATCAGGACGTAACCGATGATAGCGGAAAGATTATTTCAGTTACTTACGATCTAACCTACCTGCGAAAAAATTAAAATAGATTCTTCTGTCGGGACTTCAGGATTTAAAGCCTTATTTTACAGGGGTACCCCTAAAGTACAGGCATGGGAAGATTGCGTTTTCGCAGAAGAAGAAAAGCCAGTGGTTATTCAGTCCAAAACAAAATAAAACTTGTTCGTGGAGGAAAACCCTATTTTGACCAGATCATTGAGATGATCAACCGGGCGAAGGAGATCATACAATTTCAGGTATATATCTTTGATTACGATGAAACAGGAAAAGCTGTAACAGAAGCCCTGATGGCGGCTGCCAAACGAAAGGTTCAGGTTTATTTGATGGCAGACGGGTACGCTTCCCAAAAACTTCCACGGTCATTTATTCATGAAGCAGAGCAATCCGGAATTCATTTCCGGTTTTTTGAACCTCTTTTCAAAAGCCGGAATTCTTATTTTGGAAGAAGAATGCATCATAAAGTAATTGTGGTCGATAACCGGTTTGCATTGGTCGGCGGAGTGAATATCAGTAACCATTATAATGATTTACCGGATCAGCCAGGCTGGCTTGATTTCGCATTGTTTATGGAAGGTGAAGTTGTACATGAACTTTGCCGTGTATGTGAGGAAATCTGGAATGGTTATCTCCCGGTCAAACCTGTTCATCTTTGTAATAATAAGGAAGTTTCATTTAACATTCCACCAGGTGAATATTGTGAAGTCAGGGTAAGGCGAAACGATTGGATAACGAAAAAAAATCAGGTGTCCAGGAGTTACCTCGAAATGTTCAAAAATGCCGAAGACCATATCATTATGATGTCGGGATATTTTTTACCCGGCCCTGTTATTCGCAGGAATATGAAAAGGGCCGCTGCCAGGGGTGTGAAAATAAAACTGATACTCGCGGGCATGTCTGATGTGATGGTCGCCAAGTATGCAGAACGTTATATGTACAACTGGATATTCCGGAATGATATTGAACTTTTCGAATACAAGCCCTGTATTTTACATGGAAAAGTTTCGACCTATGATAAAAAATGGGCCACCATCGGGTCCTATAATGTCAATATCATCAGCGCTTATGCCAGTCTGGAATTAAATATAGATGTGAATAATCCGGAATTTGCCGGCATGCTTGATAACACCATGGAGAAAATCATCCAAAATGATTGTGTGCAGATAACGGAAGAAAATTTCAGTTCACACAATGGCATTTTTAATAAAATATGGGAGCTGATTTGTTATTGGTTTGTCAGGCTTCTTTTTTATTTGTTTACCATTAATTTTAAACAAAGATCTTGAAAGGCCTAAAGCTGAACGCTCAACGCTCAACGCATCAATCTTTTCCTGCGATTCTTCTCATAAAAAACCTGATCGATTCCCAATTCCAATGCGCGAATCTGCCGCGCTGCACGACGAGATGGTTAGCATCTGAATTCTGCAAATAATAATGAAATACAAAATGAGCACCGGGATCCTGCCATCCCATGATCTGACCGAATCGTAAGTCATTAAACAGAATTCCCTGTGCGGATGTATCTGCGGTATAATATCCCTGCGAGAAACGAATCAGTTGGTGCAGATCATGATGGTTACGATATGGATCTAATAAAAAATCATTTCGCGGAAAAAAACGGAAGCTGATCTGGTGATTTTTATCAAAGACTGAGTGGTAGCCTATCTGAAATCCTGAATCTGTTTGAGCTACAGCATACCATAACCAATTATTAAATGGTGTGGGAGTCGTAAAGTATCTGTTATAATGCAAGCCCTGATTTTCCAGAGATTGCCGCATATCCCGGTCTATCTTAAATTTATTTACGACACAATAAGTTAAATAGACAGAACAAAAAATCAAACCCAGTGTCGCCCATTTCCTTCTCTTATGGCTGTTACGGTTTAGTACCAGGAGGGCAAATGCAGCTATTCCGGGCCAAACAGAGAAAAAAGGATCAGCCACAAAAATTATATTGAAGGAAATACGCCGGTGGCTAAATGGTTCAAACCAGCCGATTCCATATGCATTGAATGCATCCAGGAAAAGATGACCTGCTATTTCAGTTCCCATAAATATCAGCCAGGTTTTTATAGGAATATTTTCCAGCCGGTGCCGGTGTCTGAATAAAAATGCCAGGGCCAGTATAAAAAGTATACCAAATAAAAAGGAATGTGTAAACCCACGATGGGCCATTAAATCGTCAGCGTTATTCAACCAGAATGATGCGATGAAATCAATATCGGGCAAACTGGCTGCTATCGCACCATACAACATTGCTTTTTTGCCAATCTTCTTCCCCAAAAAAAGATCGCCGATACACGCTCCGATTGCAATATGGGTTAAGCTGTCCATCTATATGATTAATGAGAAATAACAGTGCATTGGAAGATAATTGATAAAACACAGAACCCGGCGAATATCGGTGTCAGGGAAGTAATTCGATCGCATACAGGTAGCCGTCAGCGCTACCAAAATATATGGAACTGCCATAAATGGCAGGTGAAGACACAATTGACCCCATAGTATAAAATGTATCCATCACTTTTACACTGGAAGCATAGAGTGTCAAATCTTCTTTTGCGCCTGCGTAAGAAAAGTCGAGTTCTCCCTTCTGATTCAATATACCTGTAGCATGTATCTTCCTGCTATCGGTGGAGAAAGTTTGCCAGTTCTTACCACCGGATCTCAAATCCAGAGCGTAGAAATTTCCGGTAAAATCACCAAAGTAAGCTGTGCGACGTGAGATAGCCGGAGACGAATACAAATATCCCTTCGCCTTCATGCTAAATTTTTTCCTGCCTGTTTTTGTATCCAGGGCATACAACAAATAGGAATCGGAAGTACCGAAGAATACGGTACTATCAATGATCGCAGCTGTTGTCAGAACCCAGGAATTGTCAGCTGAAAAACTCCAGAGAGAATCCCCTGTTTTAGCTTTCAGCGCATAAAAAAATCCATCCCTCGCACCAAAATACAGAACATCCCCGGCAATGGCGGGAGAAGCCTGAATGCCTTCCAACAAATGATACAGCGGCTGTTCCCTGGTTTTAAATTTCCAGATCTCTTTTCCGGTTTGCGCATCCACCGCATACATATATGTATCCCAACTGCCAAAATAAACGTTTCCATCATATAACGCCGGACTGGTATGGATGATTCCGTTGGTCTTGAATTTCCATTTTAAAGATCCGCTGATTGCATCCAGCGCGTATAAATTTCCATCACTGCTGCCGAAATAAACTGTAGGACCTTTATTTATTCCGGGGCCATTCACTCCGATAACCGGTGAAGAGAGAAAAAAATCCCAGAGATCCTCCATGTACAGATCAGCTGGTTTCATCGTCCATAATCCTTTTGCACCCACTTTCTTTTCTCCTTCTGTTTTAAATTTCCATACTTCCTTTCCTGTTACTGCATCCAGGGCATAACAATAGCCGTCGTAACTGGTGAAATAAACCACACCATTGAAAATAGCAGCAGTGGAGGAAACTGCTCCGCCGGTATGAAATTTCCAGCTCAGCGCACCTGAATAGGTTCTGATTGCATACAGATTACTGTCTTCGCTTCCAATATATGCAAGGCCATCTTTAATGACCGGAGATGAAAAAATCTTGCCGCTGGTTTTAAATTTCCATCTCACAGAACCCAATCCCCGTCCGGCAGCGCTACGATAAACTCCGGTATGCGCTTCATCGGCATGAAATACATCATTCCAGGTGGACAGGTTGGTACAATGAACAAATAAAAAACAGGAAATGATCAGGACAGGATATATTTTCTTCATGGTTATTTCAGATCAAATCAGGGTGGCTTTTATAAATACCAGTCAGGGAAATTCTTCAACGTTATTGTCAGTGTGACTTTCTTTTAGGTAAATGAAATTGATTGAAGACACGCAAAACATTGGGTGGTCTTCTGGCGTAAGCGGGGGACATACTTTTACCCAGCGGGGCATATACCTTATCGAGATCCTGTTCGGAGTTGAACAAAACATAAATATCTTTCCTACCATCGGAGGCATCCACCCATTCGTTCTGTTTAGTCTCGATATTGGTCTTTTTATTCTGAATGATCAGCAGGAAAGTATCACTTTGGAGATTGGGTAGTTTAAACTTAAAACGGCCTTTTGAATCAGTTTGTGTTTCACTTTGTATCGGGCTGATGATTCTTACCACAGCATCCACGGGCACCATTGAATTCCTGTCTGCAGAAACAAACCCGGAAATTTCTGTCTTTGGAACCGACTTAAACTGGTTATATAAAGTAATCGAAAACGTGATCACAGCCGCGATGGAGGCAAAAATGACTTTTCCCTTTGAAAAAAACGCAACTATCGTCGCTTTCGTGATCATAACCGGACGACTAAAATAAGTAAAAATACTGTACGTAAATTCGCCGCATGGAATTAGGAATTAGCAGTTTCGCAGAATTAACACCAGACCCCGTTACTGGCAAAACCATCAGTGGTCATCAGCGAATGATGGATTTAATGGAAGAAATTGAACTGGCGGACCAGCTGGGCCTGGATGTGTATGCTCTGGGTGAACATCACCGGCCAGATTTCATTGTTTCGTCGCCTGCTGTCGTGCTCGCAGCAGCAGCTGTCAAAACCAATCACATCAGACTTTCCAGTGCAGTCACGGTTCTAAGTTCGGACGATCCGGTCAGGGTGTTCCAGGACTTCGCCACGGTTGATCTGTTATCAGGCGGACGTGCAGAAATTATGGCCGGTCGGGGTTCTTTTATAGAATCATTTCCCTTATTTGGCTATGATTTGAAAGATTATGATGATTTATTCTCCGAAAAACTGGATTTATTACTCAAGTTGAATGAATCTGAAAAGATCAGCTGGAAAGGGAAGCATCGCTCTCCCATCCAAAACCTCGGTGTATATCCCAGGCCGTTCCAAAAGAAATTGCCTGTCTGGATAGCTGTTGGAGGTACACCGGAATCAGTGATCCGATCAGGCAAACTGGGCTTGCCGATGGCACTGGCCATAATCGGCGGTAGTCCGGCTAATTTCCTGCCGCTGGTTGAACTTTACCGGAAAACATCTGCTGCAGCCGGTCACGGTCGGCTTCCACTGGCTGTTCACTCACATGGATATATCTCCGAAGATTCCAATCAGGCAGCTGATGAATTCTTTCCTTCCTATGCCTATGTAATGTCTAATATTGGAAGGGAACGGGGTTGGCCACCCACTACCCGTGCTCAATTTGAGGCAGGAAGGTCAAAACAGGGCGCACTCCTGGTGGGCTCCCCCCAGCAGGTGATTGACAAAATCCTTTTTGAAAAAGAATTGTTCGGCCTGGACCGTTTTCTACTTCATGTGAGTGTTGGGACCATGCCACACGCCCAGATTATGCACTCCATCGAATTATTCGGAACCCGGGTGGCGCCGGTTATCAGGAAGGGTTGATGATTGGCGGTTGACGGTTGATGGTTGACAGTTGACGGTTGGAGGTTGGCAGTTGGCGGTTGGTTTGCTCTAAACTGATTTTGTCTAATTTGGGAAGTTCCCCGGGTTTCAGCCTTGTTTTGGTATTGTCTGCTTCGGGATCTCTTCGGGATTTCTTCGGGATTTCTTCGTGATTCCTTCGGGACGGCTTCGGGAGGGCTTCGGGACGGCTTCGGGACGGCTTCGAGAGTTCTTCGGGAGTTCTTCGGGAGGCTCCCCTATGAAAACACCTAGATTTCCCGAAGGATTCCCGAAGAACAGTCGAAAAACACCCGAAGCAAACACGACACAATCTCCTGTCCGTCACGTAGTTGACCCGAAAAAATCCGAAAGACCAGAGAAAAATATGAACTATCTCGTGCTAAAAAACAGGCATATGATTAGGCTACTAGGTTGATTATTAATACTCTGGCAAAAAAAAGCCCCCAAACGAGGGGGCTTTTTTTATAGACCGTACGGATCAATAAGGCCAGATTATAGTATACACTTTTCCATTCGCGCCGGTAAATACCAGTTTGAAATAATAAGTTCCAGTACCCGGACATCCGGTCGGGTCTCCATTTGCATCCAGGCCATATGTGATTACAGCTGTTCCTTTATCAATTGAAACGGTATTCTGACCGCTAACGAGCCTGAAATCGCAATCCTGACGAATTACTTTCGGCTGAGTGATTTCACTTGTAAAAGGATTTCCGAAGCGGTCGGTGCCCCATTCTGCGATATCATTATGCGTTCCATCGGAATAAGTTCCTGTGGTTGTTATGACAATTCCATTGTCATAGGTAAACACTCTTTGTTTTGAGACGTTCCAGGTTTTCTGTGCCCCGTTTTTAAAATCAATCACCAGGTTACCTGTGATAGTATGGGTAATGGTCTGCAATGTCGCCAGGTCTTTTAATAAACCACCACTCTTGTTCGTGATCGTTGTTGAACCATTCACCACAATTGCTTTGCCATCGCGTATACGGGTAATTTTCAAGTCTGTAATGGTCGCAGTTACAATAGCACCTGCATTTTTCCAACGTTGTCCGACAGCCATGGAAATCGTAATCGTACCGTTTCGGGTTCTGTTACCCCAGCAATTCGTGCCGTCATATACAATTGTTACGACGCGCTGGCCATTTGCCGTATCATAAGTGACCGTAGCATCACATATCAAATGATGAACATCGACGAGACCAGAAATACCGTTGGTTCCATTCACATCATTAACCACCGTATTACCAGACGCGGAGGCGCTTAACGAACCTGAAAAATCAGATTGCCCGTTTAATGCAGTATTTGCATCATTACTGATGATATCTGATTCCGTTGATACCTGCTGTTCGTCGTCAGCCGACGTACTCACATTATTGTCTGTGGTTGTATTATTGTTGGCTGAAGTATCCTTTTTACAGGAATACATAGTTATGCAGAATAGCATGCAAAATGCGATGGCCATCCGGCGGATTAGGTTTGCTTTCATAATAACGATTATTTTTTTATTGAGACAAGGTATCGCTAAAGAGGTTTAACGGATTCTTAAATTTAATTTGTTAACAAACCGTTATGGCACCTGGAATGTTTTCCGTTGATTTCTGATCCGTTGACGGTTGACGGTTGACGGTTGACGGTTGACGGTTGACGGTTGACGGTTGAGGTTGACGGTTGAGCGTTTAGGCGTTACGCATTAGGCGTTACGCATTAGGCGTTATCCGATGTGCAGACAATAACATGGAAATTTTACTGTGCAGATCCTCCGGACGAAAAGGTTTGGGGACAAATTCCATAAATCCCTTCGATAAAAGATCGGCGCGCATATTATCATATACAGCAGCTGTGAAGGCAATGGCCGGAACAGAAGGATTAATCTTTCTGATTTCCCCCAATGCCGTAATGCCATCCATCTCCGGCATTTCAAGGTCGATCAGAATCAAATCAAATGTATGCTGAGAGAACAGGTCAACAGCTTGTTTGCCATTATAAGCTTCCCTGACTTCAATACCCCACTTCATCAGGAAGCGCCGCGCAATGGACATATTAATGGCATTATCTTCTGCCACCATTACTTTCACGCCTGGAAACATGGAGAGGTGTTTGACTTTGTCTTCATTGATATACTGCTTCCTGTTTTCGTTGATTGCCAGTTTTAGCGTAAAATGAAAAGTTGATCCCCTGCCTTCTTCGCTTTCCAGTTGAAGCTCTCCATGAAAAAGATTCACCAGTTTTTTTGTGATGGCCAGACCGAGCCCGGTGCCACCGTATTTGCGAGTTGTATTCACATCAGCCTGCGTAAAACTTTCAAAAATTTCCTGTTGCTTATTGGCAGGAATACCGATTCCGGAATCCTTCACCATAAACTGTATCGTCGCTTTCTGGCTGGTAGAAAATATTTTTTTTGCCACTACTGTTATTTCACCGTAGTGCGTAAATTTCAATGCATTTGAGATCAGGTTACTAAACACCTGATTCAATCTCGTCTCATCCGTCAATACTTCTATATCCAGACTGTCATATTCCATCTTAAAGCCCAGGCCCTTTGCCTGCGCCTGAGTTCCGAACTGCAGGTTGATCTTATCCAGAAATTTTTTAAGATCTACCGGATGTTCACCCAGTTGCAATTTGCCCACTTCAATTTTTCCAAAATCGAGGATTTCGTTGATGAGCATCATCATATGTTCCGAAGAATACTTTAGAATGTCAAGATGTGATTTCTGGTCGGGCAGATAATTTTCCTGCAACAATAAGTTGGAGGTACCAATAATTCCATTGAGTGGTGTGCGCAACTCATGACTCATATTCGAAAGAAACCGGGACTTTGCCTGTGAAGCTACTTCGGCTTTCTGTTTTGCCTTCATCAGTTCGAACTGGGCAGTCTTGATTTCCGAAATATCCAGTATGCTGATCTTCAAAAATTTCCTTCCGAGATCCAGGAAGGGAACAATATTCACGAATGCAAAAAAAGTTCTTTCAGCAGAAGTGATCGCAAGTTCGCCCTGCCAGTCCCTTGCCAGATTGTTCGAGAGATTTAATTCAACGGATTTAAATAATTTAATGTGTTCGCTGGTGAACCAGTCTTCGATCGCAGTGCCTTCAATTTCTTTCTTATTATTTATATGCATTAAATCACAGGCCCTGTTATTACATCCGATAATCTTCCGGCTTTCTGAATCCATGATCAATACTCCATCAAGCGAAGTATTATATATCGTGTCAACAAAATGTTTTTCTTTTAGTATCGCTTCTTCGTGATCCCTGTTAACCCTGAAAATGAAATAAGAAAAGAAAGTTGTCAGGGTCAGAGAAATGGCCAGGTTAGAAGTATATAAGCGGGCAAACATGCCTGCTATGCGCACCTGGTAATAGTTTTCGAAGGGGCTGAGGTTCAAACAAACTAAAACGGAAATAATTGTAATGAGGTAAACAAACTTCAGCTCGGTGAAATTTCTTTTCACGTCAATTACCATGGTCATTACCAGAAAATAAGGGAAATACAGAAGGTACTCGCCTGCGCGCAAACCCTCCATATAATTCATGACAATCAGGTACAGGTTGAGATTAACAATGGCGATGACGCGCGCCATTTCAAATCTTTTCTTTGCATTCAGATGAAAGGCAAGAATAAAAATATACCCTGCAGACAAATTGATCAGGGCGCTGATATAAAGACTTAAAGTAAAGTAACTGACAACAGACGTAAGGGTTCCGCAAAGGGTCAATAGGATAAACTGGTTAAACCTTACAATCTTCTTGCGTTGGGAATCGGTGTTGCTGGGATCCAGACCCGAATACATAATATCCTGATAAACAGACCACAATACAGGCGAAAGTCGGGATTTCAGGGAGGGTATCAGAGGAATTAATTTGAATATTAAAACGCGGCGAGCATAATAATTATTATTTAAAGCGTTAATATAAATGAATCCAGATACATGAATAACCTCAACAGCTCTAATGCATTCGTTTTCAATGCTGAAATAGATGCAAATTATCTAAACAGCCTCTATGGTGACGATTTCGTGTATCTCCAGGAAATATTCGAAACGGTGCTGGTTGACTACCAGTCGTTAACCGACAATATTGAATACAGTTATTCTTCCGGCAATCTCAATGCATTACGGTCGGCAGTTCATAAAATCAAACCCGTTTTTGGGTTTGTAGGTCTCACCGCTGTGCAGCTTCAGTGCCAGCAATTTGAACAAATCTGCGGCACCGTTACTTCTCCAGATCATATTACAGGCGACTTTGAAACGCTAAAAAATAAAATATTCCATAGCAGACAACTAATTGAAGAAGAAAAGAAAAAATTGGAAATATTTAATAGCAATTGTTCATGAGTCTCAGCTGTATTATTGTAGAAGATTTACAAGTGGCCGCCAATTACCTGAAAAATTGTTGTGAAAAAAGCGGACAGGTAGAAGTCAGAGGTCATTTTAGTAATGTAACCGATGCACTTTCCTTTCTGAACAGCAATTCGGTTGACCTGATTTTCCTCGATGTCGAAATGCCCGGCGCGAATGGATTCGAATTACTCGATCAGATCGCCTTTTCTCCCAAGGTAATATTAACTACCGGCAAACAGGAATATGCTTATAATGCATTTCAGTATAACGTGTCTGATTACCTGATGAAGCCGTTTACCTATCAGCGATTTTTGGAGGCATTACAAAAAATTCAGCCATCCAAAGAAACGATTTCCACCAATAGCGCATCGGATCATTTGTATATCAAGACGGATGGTAAATTGATCCGGCTGAATAATGATTCCATTCTTTATATTGAAAGCATGGGTGACTATGTAAAGTTTGTCACCATCGACGGAAAAAAATACATTACCCATAATACCATTAAGAACCTGGAAGAAAAAGTCAGCAAGCAACATTTTCTCAAAGTGCACCGGTCCTATATCGTCAACCTGCACAAAATCGACGATATGCGCGAAAATCTATTATTTATCAAGGGTAATGAGATTCCCGTCAGCAAAGCCAATAAGGCCGATGTATTTCGGAGACTAAATATCGTCTAAGCTCAGGCCTAAAGCGCAAAGCTTAAAGCCAAACCGTCAACTGTTAACCGTCAACCGTCAACCTTCGTCATCCTGATGATTACTAAATCAGTCAGTTTTTTCTGCTGTTCAAACTTCCCTGACATTTCTTCCCAAAGGGATTTCATTTCTTCGAATTCCATAATAATCTATTTTTTTATTTGAGTAATCAGTTTTTGTTTTATCCTGCCCAGCCGGGTACCGATATTGGTGGTTGTAAACCCTGTAATAGCAGCCATTTCTTCATATGACTTCCCTTCCAGATAGAGCAGGATAATCCCTTTTTCCACTGTATTTAACTCCCTGATATGAGCATATAATAATTCAAATCGTTCTTCACGTACATGATCATCCGTTTCCGTTCTGTTTAAGACCCAATCACTGATGGGCAGAAATGTTCCTTTTCTTTTTTCTTTATTTAAATTAGAAATAGCCGTATTCAGGGCAATCCGATACATCCAGGTACTTAACTTAGATTCATGTCTGAATGAACCGAAAGATTTCCAAAGCTGATAAACGATTTCCTGATAGAGATCCTGTTCATCTTCCCTGCTGTTGGTGTAGACCTTGGAAACCTTGTAAATAAGGGCCTCATTTTCCTGTATGACGCGAACAAACTCGTTTTTATTTTGCATGGTTGAATAACCCCATCCGGATTAGTATCGTTTCGGGTGGAAAAGTCACAGCAAATGAGAAGTATTTTTATTTACCAGCGATCCATTGATTATTTTTTCTGTTGACATCCGGCAATACGTTTTCCGGATCCAACACCACCTCGTTAATCCTGGTAGTGGAAGCATATTTTAATGTCCATACTGCGCCGCGCTGCCATATTTCCACGGGTAAACGGATGATCTCTGATTGTCCGTTAGCCTGAACAATTTTCAGTATAACCGGCATGATCATTTTGTTCTTGTTCTCAATGGTGATGTAGGCTCCTTTTGCCGGATCATTCTCCACATACTTTATTTCGGTTACAGCCTGGTCCAGGGTCCAGACGGTAAAAAACCATTGTTTCCAAAACCAGTTTAAATCCTCACCGGCCGCATTGTTCATACAATGAAAAAAATCATAGGGTGTCGGGTGTTTAAAAGCCCAGGCTTCCGTGTATTTTCTAAAAGCATAATCAAAGCGATCCTTACCGACTATGATATCGCGAAGCAATTTCAGCCCATACGCTGTTTTGCTGTAATACTGATAGTGCTGCGCATAATCCATCGCTTCAGAAACCGTTATCAGGGGATCGCGCAGATCGGGAAGGGTAGTCTGGTCGAGCCATGCAAAATGATTTTTATTAAACAGGGCCGGATCATTCGCATATTCTCCATGATTGAAAATCTCATTAGCGTAATAGTTAATGTAGGAATTAAATCCCTCGTCCTGCCACATATATTTTCTTTCATTGGACCCTACGATCATGGGATACCAGTTATGTCCGATTTCATGTGCGATCACAAACCACAGGGGCGCTTTGGTTTCTTTCCAATCATTGAAAATCATTCCGGGATATTCCATACCGGTAATATTTGAACCGATATTGACAGCTGTGCTCCATGGATATTCAAAAAAGTTTTTTGAATAGATTTCCATACTGTTTTTTAAATACTCAGTTGCTCTCGACCAGGCTGTGTCTCCGATGCTTTCAGGAGGATAGGCTGACATGGCCATAGCATGTTTTCCGGATGGAAGGTTGACTTTTGCAGCATCCCATACCAAACCTTTTGATGCCGCCCATGCTACATCCCTTGTATTTTTCATTGTAAAATGCCAGGTAAGCGCGGGTTGTCCTGTGGGACGGGTGGATGGCTTTCCAATTTCCCCGGCATCCACTATCGTCACTTTCTGATCGCTTGTTGCGGCTGCAGAAAGCCTTTTGATTTGTTCATTCGTCAATACTTCAGTGGGATTTTGTAAATCACCCGAACCATAAACGATCATTTCCGAGGGAGCCGTAATATAGTAGTCGTAATTGCCATAATCGCAATAGAATTCTCCCAGGCCCATGTAAGGCAGGGTATTCCATCCTTCCACATCATCATAGACGCACATGCGCGGATACCATTGTCCGATTGTATACACCACTCCATGTTTAGTATATAGCCTTCCCATGCGATCAGATCCATCGGCGGGTATCCGGAAATTATAATTGATCTGAATAGAAATTTTATCTCCTTTCGGAAGCATCGGATGATTTAATCTGAGCTGCATTCTGGTGTCAGATATGACGGGTTGTACCGAATATTTTTTCCCTTCGTAAATGACGGATACGCTTGAAATGTGAAGTCCCCCCTGATCAATCGCTTTTACGCCCATCAAATCATTGATCGCCGGTGTAGCGGCCACTCCCCTCGATTTTAAATCAAACAGATTTTGGTCAAGTTGCAGCCAGACATACTCCAACTGATCAGGGCTATTATTGACATATGAAATCGTGACGTCGCCAACAATGCTTGTATCTTTTTCACTCAAGGGTTGCATGGATCAGATAACCGGCTTCGTTTTGCCAGTACATGGGTCCGGGTGTTCCGCTGGCTGAGCGATAGACATTGCCTGCGGGAGGATTAAAACCCTGAGTAAAAAAATCGTGCGGATCATAGGGACCGGCATTTATTCCATTCTGAGCACCCAAAAAATTTCCAAGTACCAGCATTAAACATGTTAAGAGTGATTTATTCATTGCGCTAGATTGATTCTTTTTTCCATTCTCTGGAAACCTGTCCTTGTATTAAGCCTTATGTACTAAGGGTTTATACTTAGAAACGCTATTCAGAAAATCGTTTATCGTCCTTTTTATCCCGAAAATCGAAGGTTTGACACCGAATATCGAATAAGCTATGGTAAACGTGAAAGCGTTTGCATCTTTGTATTGTTGAGCAGCTGAAAACGTAATACGTAAAGTCTAAATCCTGATCCTTTGAAAAAGACCTGATCCTTTGAAAACCGACCAGATCCTTTGAAAACGACCAGTCCTTTGAAAACCGACCAGATCCTTTGAAAACCGAAAGAACTGATCGACCATCGGAAGGTATTAGACATTAAGTATTGAAACCGAATCCCTGAAAAAAATTGTTGATAAGATCCCTGAACCATTATCCTGTTGAAAAAACACGAATCCAGTAATGAGAACCACGTAAATCTGTACCTTTTCTTGACGGAAAACTAAAATTTGATGACCCTTTAATTAACAGATTTTGACAGCCACCTTCCGGTGGCTGTCTTTTTTATTTATTTATTTCGATGATGCACGCTACTATGCCATTTACATTTTCGTCAGCCCTGAAATGTATGTTTCCTTTAGGCGACAGATCAGCCTGGATGAATGAGGTAGATGAACCCAGGGCAGAACGTAATCTGGCGGCATAATCACCCGCTTTATTCTGACTAATTTTTCCATTGAGTGCACTCCAGTTCAGACTATCCTTACTAACAACAACAGCCATTTCATCTCTGGTTCCGATGCTATCGGGTTGCATACTTTTATCTTTTGGAAACAGTCGATAACCTGCAATGCCACAGAAGGGCGAATATTTTGTTTTTGTGGGATCATCGGCCCTTGGATATGGAAACAAAGTATAACTGCTCCCATCTGTTTCCTTTCCGAAAACATAAATATAACATTGCGACTCATTTCGAATTTCCATTTTGAAACGCGTTCCCGATTTTACGGGTGCGTTTGTTTCGAATATATTGTCACCCGCTTTTTTCAATGTGATATAATCTCCCGCGACAGTTTTTTTCCCATTGTAAGTTACCTGTACCAGGCCAACTTCGCATTCAAATGGTTTGTTGGCTGCTGCGCCAACGGCGGGCATAGATTCCAATCCGTATGCTTCGCGCACAAAATATTGGAAGTGTTTGTATCTGACCCAGGCGAATCCGTTATTACCCCATTGCGGGCCCCAGCTATTCATGATCAGGAATGCACCGCCATATTTCGCATCATCATATCCGACAACACATTGTGCGTGACCACCAAAACCCATCATACTTGCATCGTCCTGCGTAGGGTTCCACACATCCTGGCCCATCATGGGCTGCATATAAGTACCACCCACCATCATACCAATCACCACTGGTGCACCCTGTGAAAGATTTTCCTTTATAGCACGTAGATCAATCTTATCAGTATGATCACCAACCGTGAGCCGGTTTGATCCACGCATTCGGAACTGTTTTGCCTGATCAAGCAATTGCTGATCTGGTTGTCTGGAACAATCCTGATCATTGTATGGAAACGATTCATACGGAACTGATCCCTTCTGGCTCATAAATTCCATGGCGCGATTGATATAAGATCCTTCACATCCATCCACGCCGATCTGATTGTAAAGGAAAGCAGGACTAAATTTTATACTGTTTGGACTTTCGCCTGTTCTGGCAGATTCCAGAATGGTACGGGCTCCATAAGCGCTGCTCCAGGCAACACAACTTCCCTGTTTTCCCTGGTCCCCTACAGCTGGTGCATATTTTAAAAGATTAGCAGATTCCGGTAACGGATTCTTGCTGTCATCATCCGAAAGGGATTCGTAAACTTTTGATTTATCAAACTGACGGGGATCCAGAATTCCTCCCGTTGCCAATTGCTGAACCTGTTGTGAGATATTACCGACGTTGCAACCTCCTCCCCGTCCTAAAAAAAAATAAGCGCCGATGCCCAATGCAACAATCAGGAGTAAACTTTTAGGACCACGAATCAAACCAAATATCAGGGGAAGCAAACCGAACAGACCGCCACCTCCGCCGGACCCACCACCTCTTCCTCCCGAATCACCACCTTCAAAACCGCCTCCACTGTCATCGGCATCTGGCTGATCATCTGTCATGCGTATCGGCATACCATTTATTTATGGGTTGAAGAAATGAAAAATGTTTTCATCAGGCCGCGCGTCTCTGAAAATAATGAAAGCGAAGAATATGAAAAAATTTAAATCACGTCCAGCTGATTGCGCAGCAGGTCGTCAAACTGATCCCGGCGACGGATCAGATGTGCTTTCCCTTCCAGCACCATGACCTCCGCTGGTTTGAAACGGGAATTAAAATTTGATGACATTTCAAAGCCATAAGCACCGGCATTCCGGAATACCAGATAGTCCCCTTCGCGCACCAGGTTTAAAGGACGGTCCCAGGCGAATGTATCTGTCTCGCAAATATTGCCGACGACTGAATAATTTTTCATGGGTGCACCGGGATTACTGATATTTTCGATATGATGATAGGCATCATAGAACATGGGGCGTATCAGGTGATTGAACCCGCTGTTCACGCTTACAAAATCGGCGGCGCTGGTTTCTTTCAGAACGTTCACTTTTGTTATGAAATGTCCGGCAGCACTGACCAGGAACTTTCCTGGTTCAAACCAAACCTGAAGCTTTCTTCCATTTTTATAAGGATGATTGGCAAAAGCCAGTTTCACCTTTTCTGCCAGTTCCAGGATATCCGTTTCCTGTTCACCTTCTTTACTGGCTACTTTAAATCCGCCGCCCAGGTCAATGAATTCCAGGTGCTCGAAATGATTCGAGATATCGAATAATACTTCAATGCCTTTCAGAAAAACATCAACGTCTTTTATTTCACTGCCGGTATGGATATGCAGGTCGCTGATGCGGAGATTGTATTTTTCCACCACTTTCAGTATTTGATGTATCTGATCCACCGGTATACCGAATTTGCTTTTATCATGGCCCGTTGAAATTTTCAGATTACCACCAGCCAGTATATTCGGACGCAGCCGAATACCTATCGGGTATGAATAACCGAATGCCTCGCCGAATTTCTCCAGGTTCGAAAGACTGTCGATATTAATGTACACACCCAGTTCCTTCGCTTCCCTGATTTCATCGAAGTCAATACCGTTGGATGTATATAAAATACGATGCGCGGGAAATCCGGCATGAACGGCAAGTTTTACTTCGTTGATTGAACTGCAGTCCACATTGGCACCCAGGTTCCTGATATATCTGAGCACGTTCACGTTCGTCAGCGCCTTACAGGCGTAGAAAAAAATTGTATTGGAGTTTTCAAATGCATTCTGAAGCTTACCAAATTGCTCTTTTATCTTTTCTGCGTGGTAAACGTACAGTGGAGTCCCATATTCTTCTGCAATTTGAATAAGGTCGGCGTGGGTAAGAGGAGTAGACATATTTGCGAATATAAAACAAGTATGGAAGACTGGAAGTCTGGAAGTATGGAAGTAAAATTAACAACTCCAGAACTAAGCCTTGAGCGTTAAGCGTTAGGCGTTAGGCACTAAATGTTAGGCCTCTTCCTCCGGATCAGGTGAATTATTTTCAAGCAGCTCTCCTTCTTCACTTACAACCAGTGCCTGTGTAATTTCAGGAGTTGCGGGAGTAAAATTTATCAGGGATGCTTCTTCCATGCTTTCCCCCAATACTTCTCTCAGACGCGGCAGATCAGCCGTCTGATTGATTCCAAAATAATCCATAAAGGTTTTGGAAGTCGAATAAATCAGCGGTTTACCCGGCATCTCTTCATTACGGCCGATAATTACGATCAGCTCTTTTTCAAGCAATTTCTGGATGGAATAATCGCTGTTCACTCCGCGGATGGATTCAATCTCGCCTTTTGTGATGGGTTGCTTATACGCTATGATGGCAAGTGTTTCCAGTGCTGCCGTGGATAAACGTTTCAGGAATTTTTCACCATTCAGCTGAGCGATGGTTTTATGATATTCCTTTTTGGACAGGAATTGCCATCCTCCACCACTCTCTCTTACTTCAAACGGATAAAATTCAGCCTTATATTTTTCAACGATCCCCTCAATACCCGAAGTAACCTGATCCAATGTCAATTTATCCTCCATGAATCCAAACGCATTGTTGAGCAGTTCAGTCATTTCCATAGAAGTCAAAGGCTTGTCGCTTGCAAAAATCAAAGCTTCGATATGGGGGATTAAGTCAGAGATGTCCATTGAAACAAGTTTGGAAGTATGGAAGACTGGAAGTCTGGAAGTTAAATTAATAAATTATTACTGCTGCAAAATAGGGAAATAGCATTCAGATAATAAATAATAGGAGTTAACAGATGCTCACAATTCACTAACATTTTTGAACAAGCCACTTCCAGACTTCCAGTCTTCCATACTTCCATACTTGTATTAGCCCTGCAACGCTGCAGCACCTGAAACGATTTCAGTCAATTCAGTTGTAATGGCTGCCTGGCGGGCACGATTATAAGAGATACGCAGACTCTTGAGAATTTCGTTTGCATTCTCGGTTGCTTTGTCCATCGCCGTCATACGGGCACCGTGTTCAGAAGCATTGGCGTCTAAAACCGCCTTGAATAATTGGGTATTGAGAATTTTCGGCATCAGCTCCTTTAGTAAAACCTCTTTTGACGGTTCAAAGATGAAATCGTTGGATGTCGCCCCCTTTGGTTTGCTGGTTTTTGGAATGGGTAGAAATGGTTCTACAACGAAATTCTGGGAAGCAGCATTCTTAAATTCACTGTAGATAATATCAACCGCATCAAATTCGTGATTTTCAAAGGCTTTTACGGCTGCCTGAGCACAAAGCTGCACGGACTCAAAGTGAAGATGTTGAAATATATCCCGGAATTCTCCGTTTACTTTATAGTTGTTCTTCAGGAAATGTTCATAACCTTTTTTACCTATACTCCATATCATCGTATTGCCTTTGGCCGTTTGTTCGGGATATTTTTCCCGCATGGTGGCCTTTGCAAGTTTGATGAGGTTAGAGTTATAAGCACCGCAGGACGCGCGGTCGCTGGTGATCAGGATCAACAGTGCTTTTTCTACAGGTCTGGGAGTGGATAGGGACGAGCTCAGGTCACCATCGCCGTTGCTGACAATATTGCCAAGCACCTGTTGAAGTTTTTTGGAATAAGGCCGCATCTGCTGAATCGCTTCCTGGGCTTTACGCAATTTAGTGGCGCTGATCATCTTCATCGCCTTTGTAATTTGCTGTGTGCTTTGGATGGATTTGATCCGGTTACGAACTTCCTTTAGTTGTCCTGCCATATGGGTATTTTAAGCCGGCTGCAAAGTTAGCGGAACAGGCCCAAAAAGTAGTCAGGTTTTTGAAAAAAACGAATCCGGACGCCTGATTTTCCGGGACCGGCGATAAAAAAATTGTACTTTTGCAACCCCTTTATAACTATGTCTAAATCAAAGAAAAGCGATTTGCCTGTCATCCTGATTACGAATGATGATGGTATCATGGCGCCCGGTATCCTCAACCTGGTTGAAGCTGTAAAAGATCTTGGAAAATGTGTGGTTGTTGCTCCGGACAAGCCTCAGTCCGGTATGGGTCATGCTATTACCATCGGCCAGCCCCTTCGGCTTCAGCCTGTTAACATTTTTGAAGGGATTGAAGCCTGGCAATGTTCGGGCACCCCGGTGGATTGTGTGAAGCTGGCTGTAGATAAGGTACTACACCGTAAACCCGATATTTGCCTGAGTGGAATCAACCACGGCGCCAATCATTCCATAAACGTTATTTATTCCGGCACCATGTCCGCCGCTGTTGAGGCTGCCATCGAAAGTATTCCCTCGGCCGGATTTTCACTACTGGATCACAGTGTAGAGGCTGATTTTACCGGCGCCCGGAAATATGCCCGCCTGGTGGTTGAGCAAATGCTTCGAACCCGACTGGATAAACACACGGTGCTGAATGTAAATATCCCGGCAGTACCTATAGAACTGATAAAAGGCGTAAAAATCTGTAAACAGGCTTACGCCAAATATGAAGAAGATTTTGTCGAAAGAAGCGATCCGAACGGAAAAAAATACTTTTGGCTCACCGGTGAATTTGTAAATTTTGACAAGGGAAGAGATTCGGATGTCTGGGCCCTGGAACATAATTACGTGAGCGTAGTACCGGTACAATTCGACCTGACAAATTATGTACTGAAAACCAAACTTGAAAAATCCTGGAAGTTTTGATACTCAAGAAAGACAACCTGAAATTCGGCATTCTTCTCGGCATTCTTGGTCCGTTGCTTGCCATGCTCTTATATTATTTTTGGGTCTTCAGCCGCACCATTCAACTGTCAGAATACTTCTATGTTCTGCGTAGCAACAAACAATTGCTGACAGCTATCAGCAGCATCTCCTTACTGGCCAATGCAATTCTTTTTACAATTTATATAAATACTCATCGGGATAAAACGGCAAAGGGCATTTTTGTTGCCACTCTTATTTATGGTATTGCTGTACTGGTGTACAAGCTTGTTCATTAAAGCCTAACGCGTAACGCTTAAAGCCCAACGCACTTCTGCCAACGCACCTCTGTCAACCGTTCCCGCACGTGCGGGATCAACCACCAACCACCAACGTTCTTTATCTTTGACCTTCATGAAATATTATATCATCGCGGGCGAAGCATCAGGAGATTTACATGGCGGCAACCTGATCCGTGAAATAAAAATGAGAGATCCGGGTGCTCATATACGCGGATGGGGCGGCAGACTCATGCAGGAAGCAGGCGCTGATATTGTGAAGGATTACCGCGATCTGGCATTTATGGGATTTACTGAAGTAATCCGTAACCTGCCTACGATCCTGAAAAACATCAAGTTTTGCAAGTCCGATATTCTCTGGTTCAAACCTGACGCCATCATCTTTATTGATTATCCCGGCTTTAACCTGCGCATAGCAGCATGGGCCAGGAAAATGCGATTTAAAACCATTTATTATATTTCTCCTCAGGTATGGGCGTGGAAAGAAAGCAGAGTCAAAGGTATTCGTGAGAATATTGATAAAATGCTCGTAATCCTTCCCTTCGAAAAAGATTTCTTTCACAAATGGGATTATGAAGTAGAATATGTCGGTCATCCGCTGGTAGAAGTGATTGAACAATATAAAAAATCAGCAGAAGCCCATTTACCACCCGAAATCATTATGACAGGTGGAAAAAAGGGCCACTCACCGCTGCCGCTGATTGCCCTGTTACCCGGAAGTCGCAAACAGGAAATTTTAATGAAACTCCCCGTTATGCTGGAAGCCAGCCGTGAGTTTCCGGATTTCCAATTCGTAGTGGCAGAAGCTCCGGGACAAGATGCGGCTTTTTACGATGAAGTATTAAAAAATTACCCGAGGGCAGGCAGGATCAGAAATCAAACTTATTCCCTGCTGATGCATGCCAGGGCCGCCTGCGTCACATCCGGTACTGCCACACTGGAAACTGCCTTATTCGGTGTTCCTGAAGTGATTTGCTACAAGGGCAGTAATATTTCTTATCAGATAGCCAAACGCCTGATCAAAGTAAAATTTATTTCACTGGTGAATCTCATCATGGATAAACCCGTTGTAAAGGAATTGATTCAGGAAGAAATGAACGTACAAAATATCGTCGCTGAACTCAGAAAACTGATTTATGATCATGCAACAAGAAATCGTATTCAGCACGACTATTCCGAGTTACGTAATCTTTTATCACAGGGAGGTAATGCTTCTGAGAAAGCGGCCAGCCGGATTGTGGAATTTGTGAAGGGACAGGGGTCTCCGGCCTGAATGATCTGATCTCTAATTTCTACTTCCTATTTCTTGTGAAAAATCATCCGGAAAATGATGATCAGGATACCGATCAGGAACATAAAAATCGAAATCCGGTTAATACTGTTCATATAGCGGATCCAGCTGTTTGTTGGTTCATTCGGATCCCTTTTCCTGATGTATAGGTATTCAGCCAGCTTGCGTAGTATTCCACCCATCTTGATATCAAAGATAATTAAGAAGAGCATCCGGGATTCTTTCAGAATTGATATATTTGCAGCTCTTTAAGCGGACCTCCTTCGCCAGAGGCTTCGGAGGTCAAAGGGGGATTAGCTCATCTGGTAGAGCGCTAGCATGGCATGTTAGAGGTGACCGGTTCGATCCCGGTATCCTCCACTAAAAAAGGTTAAGTGAGACTCACTTAACCTTTTTGTTTAACAACAACGCCCTGACCTGTCTCATCACCCAAAGGATATACCTTATATTTCGTTGAGATAACAAAATCCAGCGACCTTCTGCCCGCCCCTTCCAACAAAAGAAATAAACAGCCCAGAATTTGAGCAAAATCTGATCGAATTTCATGCAACACGGCCCATATGCCCATTTTTGGCGGCGCAGGTGGCATGGGCAGGGGACTAATCCCAAAGTATAAATCAATTTTCGTACTCAGTACGGCCACGATCATCTGGATTATAAAATAGAATGACACAAAACGCGTGAAAATTCCGAAAATAAGCATTAGGCCGCCAATGATTTCGCCCGTTGCTATCCAGTGTGCTGTAACATCCGGAAACGGAAAACCCAATTTTGTGAATCTCCCGACCCCCTGGTTAACATATACAAACTTCAGGATGCCCTCCCAGAAAAAAACGGCGCCTGTCATCAGCCGGATAATTAAAATAGCCGAAGGTCCGGCGACAGGTGGATGGACAAACCAGTTAACAAGTTTTTTCATTTTGTTTATTTTATTAAAAGATTTATCAAAACTCAAACCTTTGCAATAACCTTCAAAACATATTACATCAACCATCGGTTTCACTTGATTAAATCGTGGATTATCAAGAATTCCCCACCGCACATGTAATAATTAATACAACATGGATGATGTAGCTATTTTTGTGTAAACAAAGAATTTTGCCAGTCAGACCTTACTTTTTACATATTCTTTTCTGGATCGCCATATACAGTTTCTGGGTGGTCGTTTTCCGGTCTTATTCGATCAGTCTTACTAAAACGATGACGATCGAATTCTGCTATTTGATTTTCATCACGGCAGATTATTATATCATAAATTATTTTATTGTCCCGTCTTTTCTTTTCAAAAGAAAATATATCCTTTTCATAACAGGGATCCTGGGGACTGTCATCCTTTCGGCCTGGGGCAGGTCGGTAATAGCGCTGAACATGAGTTTGCACTATTTTCATTTACCCGGCAACATTGATTTCACCGACCTGTTTCTTCATTCATTGATTAATATTACTCTTTGGGTATTGCTGATAACCGTTGGGAAAATGATGATCGAAAGGTTACAGGCACAGTCACAATTGGAGATACTCGAAAAAGAAAGAGTGAAAAACGAGCTTGATTATCTCAAGGCCCAAATCAACCCACACGCACTTTTTAATTCACTGAACACGGTTTACGGACAAATTGAAAAGAATAATCAGGTAGCCAGGAATACTTTATTGCAATTTTCAGAATTGCTGAGGTATCAGCTATATGATTGCGGCGAAGAAAAAGTGAGCCTTGAAAAAGAGATCGGATACCTAAATAATTTTATTTCTTTCCACAGATTACGTAAGGATGAGACCCTGATTGTAAATTTTCAAATTGAAAATATTGAACCCGGGCTGCAAATCGCTCCGTTGCTACTGGTTGTGTTAATAGAAAATGCATTCAAATTTGTAAGTAATTCTTCTGACAAAGAAAACAAGATATGCATTCATTTATCCACCGTCGGGAAGACATTGCATAGTTCGATTTCCAATACAAAAGAATTTCAGGAAACAGATCCTGACAATAAATCAAAAGGAATCGGAGTCGCTAATTTAAAAAGACGGCTGGAACTCCTGTATAAAGGCAAATACGAATATCGCTTTATCAATGAGACGAATGTTTATAAATCATTTCTAACAATTGATCTCTCATGAAACTAAAATGCATCATTATAGAAGATGAACCTGTAGCAAGAAAAGTTTTACAGGAATTTATTGAGGAAATAGATTTCCTGGAGCTAAAGGGCTATGCAGAAAATCCACTGAAAGCTATGCCATTATTACAAGGACATGATATCAATATCATCTTTTTAGACATCAATATGCCCAAAATAAATGGAATTGATTTTCTAAAATCCTATAAAACCAATGCACATATCATCATAACAACTGCATATCCCGTGTACGCAGTGGAAGCCTATGGATTGGACGTACTGGATTATCTGGTAAAACCCGTTTCATTTGACCGTTTTTTAAAGGCCTGCAATAAGGTCAAAGAACTATCCGATCTCAAGAATTCAGCACCTGTCAATACAACCAAACCCACTGACCATTTTTTTATCAAATGTGAAAATCAGATTGAGAAGGTTTTTTATGATGATCTTTTATACGCAGAAGCAATGATGAATTATGTTATGTTATACACGACGGCAAAAAAAATGATGGTCTATATAACCATGAAGGGCCTCGAAGAACAACTTCCTGTAGAAAATTTTATTAAAGTGCACAAATCCTTTATTGTAAATATTAGCAAAATCAAAAGCATTGAGGGGAATATCCTGCATGTCGGGAATGAAAAGATTGCCATCAGTCAGAACTTACGTGAAAAGGTCGTCAATCAAATCATACAGGATAAAATGATCAAGCGCTGATCTTTTTTTCATTCATTCTACATCAAATTCAAATAAAGGCAATCCTTTGTATCCGATATTTCTGATTATAAACAAGGAACCTGCCAGGGGCTGTTCTTGCAATTGGGCCGGTGTCAAGCCGGTCTTTGCTGAAGTGATATATAAATCCTGGAAATCTTCTCCACCGAAACAACAGGACGTAACCCGGGCAACCGGTAAAGGAACTGTCAGAATTTTTTCACCTGAGAACGGATTCCAGCGGGTAATCTTCCAGCCATCCCAATGAGCGATCCACAACATACCCTCATTGTCGATGGTCATCCCATCCGGCAATCCTTCATTTTCCGGAAAGCGAATGGCGATCCTTTTATTCATAATTGTTGCATTGACCTGATCAAAGTCGAAGGCAGAGACTCTTAGCGTAGGGGAATCGATATGGTAGAATACTCTGTGATCCAGGCTCCAGGATATGCCATTGGAAATCGAAACCCGCTCCATTTTTTTTGTAACCGAAAGGTCTTTGTCCAACAAATAAAAACTACCTTTTTCAGGTTCATCTGTATGGGACATCGTTCCGGCCCAGAATCTACCATCCGGGCCACATTTACCATCGTTAAACCGATTTCCGGGCAGATCCGGTTCAGGATTTGATATCATGGATACAGCACCGGAATCTCTGTCAATAAACCCGAAGCCATTTTTCAGCGCAGCAATATAATGTCCATTTTTACAAATTGCCACTGCACCAATCATCTGATGCACCGGGATTGTCTTATGTAAACGATCCGATGGATTATATTCGTGAATTTGTCCATTCAGAATATCAACCCAGCAAATTGTTTTTTTTCTGAAATCCCAAACGGGTCCTTCGCCAAGAAGACAGGTTTCAGGTATAACTGTTTCGATAATCATGTTTTAAGCGTAATGCTTAAAGCTTAAAGCTCAAAGCAATTGTAGGCATGTAAGTTATTAATTAGACCGGTTAAAAAAATTTTCCCTTTTGAACGTTCCGCTTTAAGCGTTGGGCGTTAGGCCTAATCAGGATATGGACTAACAGAGCTCCAACCTCCATCCACTATTAATGTCTGGCCGGTAATGTGTCGCGCTTTTTCAGATACGAGGAATAAGGCAGTATCGGCGATATCCAAAACCTGGGCAGGTCGACCCATGGGGGTAATCCGGGACCATATTTTATGATAGGCCGGATCCTGCATCGTACGTTCAGTGACGGTTGCACCCGGCGCAATCGCATTTACATTAATCTTATATTCTGATAATTCAATAACCAGGTTTTTCGCGAGCATTTCCAAAGCCGCCTTACTCATACCATAGGCAGCGAGATTTTTATGCGCCTGATGTCCTGTTACTGATGAAATAAATAATATGGAACCCCCGTTAGACTGGTTCTTCATCTGATTTGCCGATGCCTGAGCCAGAAAAAAAGTTCCACCCAGGTTTACCTGCATCACTTTATTAAAAGCTTCAGGGGAATATGTCAGGAAGTCTCCAAACAAAGTAATACCTGCATTCGCTACAACTATATCCAGCCTTCCATATTCTTCAACTGCGCGGTCAACCATTTTTTTTATAATATTCAAATCGCTGGAATCCCCGGGAATTTCTGTACAGGCTTCAGGGTATTCCTGGTTAATAGTATCCGCCGCATGTTTCGCTAACCCGGGATCTATATCATTCAGAATGACATTTGCACCCGCTTTCGCGAGACTCCTGCAGATTTCGAAACCGATACCCTGACCAGCACCCGTAACAATGGCTGTTTTGTTTTTAAATTCCATATCGCTAGTTAATCGTTGGCAGTAGACAGTTGGCAGTTGACAGTTGAACGTCTTCAGATTCACTCCTATACTCCTATACTCTTATACTTATTCAGTCCAACTGGTTGTATATCCGGGATTCTCAATGGCCAGGGCAGTCTCAGTTAATTGTAATGGATGAAAAGTGTCTACCATCACCGCCAGTTCTTTTGTTTCTTTGGCACCCAGACTTTTCTCCACCGTTCCGGGATGAGGTCCATGCGGAATTCCGGCAGGATGCAATGTAAGCATGCCACGCGTTACGTTCTTGCGGCTCATAAAATCGCCATCTACATAATATAATAATTCGTCACTGTCAATATTACTATGGTTGTATGGAACTGGTATGGATAAAGGATGATAGTCGAATAATCGCGGAACGAAACTGCAGACTACAAAATTATTTCCCTCGAAAGTAATATGCACCGGAGGTGGCTGGTGAATCCGGCCGGTAATCGGTTCAAAATTATGAATAGAAAAAATATAGGGATAACAGCAGCCGTCCCAGCCAACCACATCAAAGGGATGATGTGCATAATGGATGCCATATAGCATTCCCTTTTTCTTTATACGAACCAGAAAATCTCCCTGTTCATCTTTTGCTTCCAAAAAAACCGGCGTTCGCATATCGCGTTCACAATAAGGTGAATTTTCGAGCAACTGTCCGTACCGACTGACATATTTCTTCGGGTAACGGATAGGGCTAAATGATTCAACAATAAATAGCCTGTTTGCCTCCGTCTCAAATTGTATCTGGTAAATCGTTCCCCTGGGGATATGTATATAATCTCCGTATGAAAAAACAAGTTCACCGTAAAGGGTTAATAATTTGCCACTGCCCTCGTGTACAAAAATCAATTCATCCGCATCTGCGTTTTTGAAAAAATAATCCGGCATCGATTTTTTCGGTGCAGCCAGAGAAATATGCACATCATTATTTACAAGTATGGGTTTCCGGCTGTCTAAATAATCATCCTGCCCGATCAATTTAAATCCTTCGAAACTTCTATGCTTCAGCATTTTTTCCTCTGCAATACGGATATTTTCAGCCACCGGCAAATCTGTGCTCCGAATCTGTGTTGGCGGATGAATATGATACAATAAACTATAGTCACTGGAAAATCCTTCCGTCGAAAAAAGTTCCTCTGAATATAATTTTCCTGAAGGGCTCCGAAACTGGGTATGCCGTTTCGCCGGAACAAGACCCCGGCTGATAAAATGTGCCATAATTCAACTATTTACAATCGTTATATAAAGTTCCGTTTGATTTATATATATATCCACTTTATTTTAATTAATTTTATGGTAAGATGCGTCCGGATTATGCCTATAAATTATTTACGGATCAGCGCAGGCGGTATATCTTCTTAGTCCTGTCGCTGGCTACAGATGCTGTTCATTAAATCTTGTAACAGCTCCCGCCGCCTTATACGTATTATTAATTATTTTTTATGGAAAATGATTTTTTGCCTTTACTGGGCACTGATTATATCGAATTCTATGTAGGTAATGCCAAACAGGCTGCTCATTATTATAAAACGGCATTTGGATTCCAGGGCATTGCCTATGCAGGTCCGGAAACCGGCATTAAAGACAGGGCGAGTTATGTAGTTCGTCAAAACAAACTGACTTTTGTTTTTACATCTGCCTTAAGACCTGATCATGAAATATCACAACAGGTATTGCAACACGGCGATGCCGTCAAATCGATTGCCCTTATGGTGGATGACGCAGATTCTGCATGGAAAGAAACTACCCAACGGGGTGCTGCCTCTTTTTTGGAACCCAAATTAATAGCTGATTCGAACGGCGAAATCGGAATGAGTGGAATAAAATTGTATGGCGATACGGTTCACCTTTTTATTTCCAGAAGCAAATACAACGGTGTCTTTATGCCAGGCTATATTGCCTGGGAATCCGGGTATCAGCCTGCTTCCACGGGACTATTATATGTTGATCATTGTGTAGGAAATGTCGGATGGAATCAAATGAACCGCTGGGTGGCATTTTATGAAAAGGTGATGGGATTCAAAAATATTTTAACCTTTGACGATACGGATATATCGACCGAATATTCCGCCCTGATGAGTAAAGTGATGAGCAATGGAAACGGTATGGTTAAATTTCCAATCAACGAACCTGCGGAAGGAAAAAAGAAATCACAGGTGGAAGAATTCCTGGAATTTTTCAATGGAGAAGGAGTGCAACATATTGCGCTGGCCACCAACCATATCGCAGATACCGTCACGGAACTCATGCGCCGCGGTGTGGAATTTCTCAAAGTTCCGTCCAGTTATTATGATGAACTGGAAGAACGTGTCGGAAAAATTGACGAAGATCTGGAGCCGTTGAAAAATTTAGGAATCCTGGTTGACAGAGATCCCGATGGTTATCTGCTTCAGATTTTCAGTAAGCCAGTACAGGACCGGCCAACAGTCTTTTTCGAAATCATTCAAAGAAAGGGTGCAAAAAGTTTCGGCAAAGGAAATTTTAAGGCTTTGTTTGAAGCGATCGAACGGGAACAGGAAAAAAGGGGTAATTTATAAATCGGATTATTTTTTTATCAGATAAAGAACCGGTCTATTGAAACTCGTTAGTTTTTTAAAAAATGGAAATGAATGTTCCGGGTTGATTTCCGGTGACGAAGTGTATGATTTTAATATGCTTGATGCCGGCTTACCCGATTCGATCAACGGGGTACTGGCCAATTGGGATGAATACTTTCCCCGGCTCCTTAAACTTTCAAAGGAATTAGATCAATCAGATAAAATCAAAAGCCTGGGACTGGCCTTAAAAGAAGTTCAGTTAATGGCACCGGTACCGCATCCATCTTCACTGAGGGATGGTTATGCATTCAGACAACATGTGGAAACTTCCCGAAGAAACCGGGGATTGGAGATGACCAGTCTATTTGATTCTTTTCCGGTTTTCTATTTTGGAAACCACCATACAGTCAAGGGCCCGGGACCTGTTCATTGTATGCCCGATCATTTTAAAAAGCTGGATTTCGAGCTGGAAGCAGCCATTGTCATTTCGAGGACAGGCAAAAATATTTTGGCTGAAGTTGCCGATTCGTATATAGCAGGATTGATGATCATGAATGACTTCAGTGCGCGCAGCTTACAGTTAGAAGAAATGTTATTGAATCTGGGGCCCGCCAAGGGGAAAGACTTTATAACTACAACCGGGCCATGGCTGGTTACCACGGATGAATTAAAAGCGTATGAAGTGAATTGCAAAAAAAATCATACCGGAAAATCCTGGAATCTAAGAATGTCTGCAAGGGTAAATGACAGGATGGTAAGTGAAGGAAATCTCTCAGATATGGAATGGACTTTTGCAGAATTAATCGCCAGGGCATCCTATGGAGTAGAGTTATACCCTGGAGATATTATCGGGTCGGGAACCGTAGGTACCGGTTGTTTTCTGGAATTAAATGGAACCGGGAAATTAAACAATCCTAAGTATAAGGAACAATGGCTTATGGCAGGAGATAAAATTGAATTGAAAATAGATACTCTTGGCAGCCTTAGCAATGAAATACTCGCGGAGCCCTCCAACTACTCCATTCTTCAATTAAAAAAATAAAAACACGCAGGAGGCTTGAGGCGTGATGCCATAATAGTTAAGCCCGCACTGTTTCAGGTTCCAGATATCCTCTTAAAGATGTACCCAGGATATACGTCCATCCTTCGGCAAATTTATCAGGTTGGAAATCAGAACCAGCCTCTTTAAAACTTTCCAGCCCTGTATGTGTGAGTTTCAATTTTGTTCTCTTTCCTTCTTCAAACAATTCAAAGGAAACCAAAGAATTTCCGGGGTAGCCTTCATAGTGCCAGCTATGGGTTAGTTTCCTCCCGGGCATAACTTCAATAACCTTGCACAAGTGTTTATATTCACCATTTGCTCCACCCGAAAACGAAAATTCAAATCCGACGACCGGTTTAAAATACGGTATCTGGAAATACCATTTTTTCATTTGTTCATTGTCTGTAATAGCGTCCCAGACTTTTGAAGCTGGCACATGGTATACCTGCTCCATGATAAATGGTTGATAATTCATTTTTAGTGCATTTAAATATTTGCCTCTTCTTCGGCATATGCAAAAATTGCTCCGGTCTTCTAAAAAATAAAAAACCCCGCTCGGGCAGAGGGGGCTAGACATCTAAATTAACATTACAGTAAAACTATGATGGTTTTTGTGCCGCAGATACAGAAATGACCGTTTTTACTTTTTCCGGCTGGCGGGAATGTATGCTTTGCTTTTTTGTATTGATTGCCAGCATCCCGATAATAAGAAAAAAAGCCGGGGCACTTAACCAATTCAAATCTTTTCCGTTTTGCATATTATTTCATTATAAGGTTTAAATGATGGAAAGCTTTCATCCCATCATCGTAAAAATATAACATTTTTATTAGTCTACCAAGTTGGTAGGGAAAATAATCAGGAAGATTGTTATCCGTTCCCGGGAATTTGATCAAACTCTGTGAATATTAGGAAATTACATATCCAAATCAGGGAAGTGGGTCATTTTTTGTTTCCACATCCCAGTGAGCCAAAAGAATTTCAAAACGATACTGTTCAGCTTTTTTGTACGATTCCTGATCCGGATATAATTGTTTTTTATACGGCTCTGTCAAATTCTCATCGAAAGCCAGTTCAACAGTCTTAAATACAATTGTCACCCTGAAATCCCAGCGCGTATCTTCTCCGCTGTGATACCGGGGCTTTGAAGCTTTGACACTGATGATATCCCCTTTTTCCATGGCTTTTTTCAGCAATGGATAATGATTTGTTTTCCAAAGACTGATGAATTCATCAGCATGTCCCCATTTCACCTTATAATAATTCTCAATGGTAAAATAATCTTTGGAGGGTTCAGAATTGGACTGCGAAAAACCATTTACTGAAATAAGTAAAAGAGGAATAAATAAAACCAACATAAACTTCATGGCAAAAATTTTTAAAATGAAAAGACTTTCGCAATAAGACTGTGAAAATGATGTATCCCCTGCTCCCGGGTTACAGAATATCTTCCGTGGTGATAAAATCTGGAACGTATACCTTTCTGGACGGCTTCCACGACTTCTTCATCTTCCATTTCCACCGTATCCAAACCCGAACCTGCACCTTTATTAAACAATTCTTCTTTCCATAAATAGGTAAGGAAAGAAACTTTGTTATGATCAATAGAAATGGGTTGCACGATATTGATACTAAGCCCCCAGGGATAGAAGTTAAACATCATATTTGGAAATACGAAGAAATAATAAGCGGCCACTTTCTTGCCATAATCCGGGGATGAAGGTGGAAGGTCAAATATTTCTTCATCTGTTTTAGCCAGACCAAGCTGGAGATTTGAAAAATCAAATATCTCCGTTGTATAATTTCCGAAATCGATTACTGCATTGAGTCCGGCGTGGACAAAGGGAATATGGAATCCTTCCAGGTAGTTTTCACAATACAAGGCCCAATGAGCTTTTACAATATAATCCGCTGATAATTCCGGCTTAAAAACGAACTCATCCAGGGGAAGCCAGGACAGGCGGTCCTGCATTGCCTGGAAATATTTTTTCGGATCAGCATTTGCATCCAGTGAGCAAAATAACAAAGGACCCCATGCGTACAATGGAAGTTGTCTCAGGTCATCCTCCTTCGTTGGAAAACTTTTCACTTCTTTGAATTCAGGCATGGAAAGAAAACTCCCGTCGAGCCGGAACTGCCTGCCGTGGTACCGGCAACGCAGGTTCATTATCTGGCAAGCCTTCTCTATCAATACTGTTCCCCGATGCGTACATACATTGGATAAGCAACGAACCTGTCCTCCCGAATCTTTAACGAGCAACATCGGTTCATCCAGATAATTCTCCAATACCGTAAACGGATAACAAGTTCCAGGTTTTGATACCAGGTCTTTATCCCCAACAAATTGCCAGCTTTTTGAAAATATTTTTTCCTTGCCTTCCTGATAGACAGACGGATCTGTATAAAAATCCGTGTCAAGTGTTTTTGCCTGTGATATGTCAGGATCTATTTGAAATCGCGAATTGTGATCTTGCAATATTTAAAAATTTAGAATGCTCATTCATAATTTCCCGCGAACAAACGCGTTGGGCGTTCCGCGTTAAGCGTTAAGCTTTTTTATATTTCCAGTGTCTTATCTTCCCTTCTTCCAGCCATTCAATCGTTGTCGCCAACCTTTTATTCAATGTTTCTTCAGTTTTAGCTTCGCTGATCCATTCGATGTATTCCCGTCTTTGTGAAGGCGGGAAGGCTTCGAATGTGGCGAGTGCCTTTTTACTTTTTTTAAGGGCAGCGGCGAGCGCCTTTGGCAATGGTAGTTCTTTTTTGGGGGGCGTTTTCGGTCTCGTCACTTTCACATTATTCTTATTCAACAAAGCGGCTTCTTTTATATACGCCAGTAGAATTTTATCTGAGGGAAGATCTTTCAGTGAAACGAGTTTATTCAGGTGTCCCATCGAATTTTTGTCTGCGAGATGTAAAATCCCATCCTTGTCTTTTAGCAGAGATGCTTTCCAAAAACCCATCGAACAATGTTCTTTAAATGCTGCCATACTGCATAAGCATACCACCAAATGCTTCGTAATTCGGAAAACTCCATTTGATGGTCTCTATTGCTTCCGGGCATGCCTGGAAGATTAATTTTCTCAGTTTTACAAGAATGGGTTTGGCAAATGGGGCGGCTTTTTCAATATAAGCATCAACCCGGGGATCCATTTCCGGCATGATTTAATATTTTATTCAACAATTTACCTAAAGCATTCAAATTTCTTTCTTAAATTATACCATTGTCATCTCCAAAAACAGAACTCAAAAGAACCCTCAGCCCTTTCCTGTTATGGGGCCTGGGCGTAGGCTATGTGATATCCGGAATGTATTTCGGATGGAACCTGGGACTTGAACAGGGTGGAACCGGAGGACTGGCCATTGCCACATTCTTTATCATTATCTTATACAGCACTTTTACATTCAGTTATGCAGAACTCGCTGCTGCCATCCCCAAAGCAGGTGGCGCTTTTGATTATGCACAACGTTCCATGGGAAACGATCTGGGATTCATCGCCGGCATGGCCCAGAATATCGAATTCATTTTTGCACCGCCTGCCATTGCCTTTGCCATTGGAGCCTATTTCAACCTGTTTTTACCACAGGTTCCCATACTTGTGATTGCCATTCTGGCTTACATATTGTTTACTGCGCTGAATATTTATGGCGTGAAGGCCGCCGCCATGTTTGAATTGATTATTACCCTGCTGGCTGTGGGGGAATTATTATTGTTTACGGGTATTACCCTGCCACATTTTGAAATAAAAAATATTCAGCATAATGCCTTTCCGCATGGATGGCAGGGAATCCTCGCCGCCATTCCTTTCGCCATCTGGTTTTTTCTGGGCATCGAAGGTGTAGCCAATACTGCCGAAGAAGTTCTTCATCCGCAACGGACCCTGTTACTGGGTTTTGGTTCTGCCATCCTCACCCTCGTCATACTTTGTGTGTTCATTTTTTTAAGCTCCATCGGTGTGAACGGTTGGGAAGCCATCGTTTACCGGCCCGATGGGTCCACTTCGGATTCACCACTCCCCCTGGCACTCGCCCGGATCACCGGCAACAACCATCTCATGTATCATTTGTTAATTACTATCGGGTTATTCGGATTGATCGCTTCCTTTCACGGATTGATTTTAGCAGCCGGAAGATCAACCTATGAGTTTGGAAAAGTAAAATATGCCCCGGCAATCCTGGGGAATATACATCCAAAGTTTAAAACACCGTCGAACGCTTTGATAGCTAACATGATGATCGGCATTATCGCTTTGTTATCAGGCAAAACCTCAGAGATTATTACGATCTCTGTTTTTGGTGCCTTAACGCTCTATATTTTATCGATGATTTCTATGTTGTTGTTGAGAAAAAAAGAACCGGATCTGGATCGTCCGTTTCGGGTACCCTTCTACCCGGTTTTTCCAATCACGGCGCTGGTGATTTCCATTGTTTCCATCGTTGCGATGACAGTTTTTAATTTCACCTTAGCGTTGTTTTATATTTTGCTGTTGTTAATATCCTATGCATTTTTTAAACTCATTAAAAAAAGGGGAGCCCAATAAATTTCAAAATATGGATACGAAAGAGATTCTCCAGTATGTAAAAAATCATCCCGCCGGAAAAGTAAAACTGGCCATTACAGATATCGATGGTGTGTTGCGGGGGAAATACATTTCTTCTGAAAAATTTTTTTCTCTTACTGATTCCGAAACCAGTTTCTGCGATGTAATCTTCGGTTGGGATGCCGCCGATCTGGCTTATGATAATTCCTCCTATACCGGGTGGCATACCGGATATCCTGATGCGGCTGCGCGTTTGGATCTGACCAGTTTCAGAAAAATACCCTGGGAGAATGACCTTCCTTTTTTCCTGGGTGAATTAATTCCAAACACCCGCCAACCGGCGGTTTGTCCAAGGTCTCTTCTGAAAAAAGTATTGGCTGATTCGATATTCGCGGGATACCTCCCACTCTTTTCGCAGGAATTTGAATGGTACAATTTTGACGAAACACCGCAATCGATACAGGATAAACAATACAGGAACCTGCAGGCGCTGACCCCGGGTATGTTTGGATATTCCATTCTGAGAGCCGGCTTGCAAAATGATTTTATGACAGATCTCTTTGATCTGCTGACCCGTTTCGGCATACCCATCGAAGGGTTGCATACGGAAACCGGTCCGGGTACATATGAAGCGGCGATCCATTATTCTGCGCTGATTGAAGCGGGCGACCGGGCTGTGTTGTTCAAGACGGCCGTTAAGGAAATTGCTTACAAACATGGCATCATGGCCACTTTTATGGCAAAAGTGAATGAACATCTGCCTGGTTGCGGCGGCCATATTCACCAGAGTCTATGGGATGCAGACAGAAAAAAAAATCTGTTCCACGATGAAAAAAATGATTCGGGTATCAGCGAAATCATGAAGCATTATATTGCCGGACAACTGCTGTTGATTCCGCAAATTCTTCCTCTGTTCGCTCCTACCATCAATAGTTATAAACGTTTGGTAGAAGGTGCCTGGGCGCCAACCACACTTACCTGGGGGATCGATAACCGGACCGTGGCGCTTCGGGTGCTTTGTGCCGGTAAATCATCTACGAGACTTGAGACGCGTGTTATCGGAGCTGATGTGAATCCTTATCTGGCGATGGCTGGTGTGCTCGCTGCCGGACTTTATGGAATAAAAAATAAATTGCCGTTGAATCAGGCAGCCACCATCGGCAACGGTTACCTGGATCAAAGTCATGGCCGTCTTCCGTCAACACTGGAAGAAGCCACGAAAGCGATGAAGGAGTCTGTGATTGCAAGGGAAATATTGGGGGACGGTTTTGTGGATCATTTCACGCGAACCCGTGAATGGGAATGGCGGCAACATCTAAAATCAGTAACTGACTGGGAATTTAAAAGGTATTTTGAAATCATTTAGAAGCTACAATGAATTACAACAAAATAGTTCAATACAATTTTCCAACCATCATCCGCTTCGGTCCCGGGTCCGTAAAAGAACTGGGGGCCTATTTATCGAAAAATGGATTGAGCCGGCCGCTGATCGTGACTGACCCGACCGTTGCACAATTACATTTTTTCGCAGAGATTGTAAAGGACCTTCAGAGTCGGAATATTTCAGTAGAGACCTTTTATGATATCCATAAAAACCCGGTGAAGTCAGATGTATATAAGGGCACGGAAGTATTTGACGAAGAAGAAAGGGATTCTATTATCGGTATTGGTGGCGGGGCCGCGCTGGATGTCGCCAGGGCAATTACACTGCGTATATATCACCGCGAAGATTTATTCAAATATGATGACCTGAAAGGCGGTGATATCTTTGTCACCAACGACGTGCCTCATTTTATTACCATTCCAACTACGGCGGGTACAGGCAGTGAAGTAGGCAGAAGCGCAATTATCTCAGACGATGAAACCCACCAGAAAAAAATTCTCTTTTCACCTAAACTGCTGGCAAGAATTGTTTTCGCAGATCCCCTGCTCACGATGGATTTGCCCCCCTTTATTACAGCGGCTACAGGTATGGATGCGCTTACGCATAATATGGAAGCCTTCCTCGTAAATATGTTTCATCCGATGTGCGACGGTATTGCGCTGCAGGCGATTTCATTGATTCAATCTTCTTTGGTTAAAGCGGTGAACCAGCCGGACCTGGAGTCGAGAAGCAACATGCTGATCGCTTCTCTGATGGGTGCCGTTGCGTTTCAAAAAGGCCTGGGTGTTGTGCATTCTCTCGCACATCCGCTTTCTTCCCTGCTCGATACACATCACGGACTGGCCAATGCCATTAATATTCCCTATGGAATGGAATTTAATATTGACGGATTTGAATCGAAATTTAAACAGATTGCAAAAGCATTAAATCTCCGGCAGGAATCAGGAGAAGCAGTGGTCAGTTATCTGTTTGAATTAAACGAAAAAATAAATATTCCACGAAAACTAAGCAGTATCGGCGTGAAACAGGAGCATATCGAAACATTGTCGGATCTGGCACTGGCAGATTTTGCACACCCGAATAATCCGAAACCGGTTAGCAGGGATGATTTTAAAAAATTATACTTAAAAGCTCTATAGAAAAAATTGCCTGTATCATGCAAATCATCAATCCGGCGAACGGGGAAGTGATCCGTGAAATAACGGAAGACAATCAGGAAACACTCAACGCAAAATTTCAATTATTGAAAAACGCGCAATCCGGATGGTCAGCGCTGGAAATAAAACAAAGGGTAAAAATCCTGCAGGATTTCTCAACCGGTTTAGAAAACCAGATTGAAATGCTGGCGGCTATTTTAACATCTGAAATAGGCAAACCCCTGCAGCAAAGCAGGAATGAAATCAACGGCGCCAGAACACGCATCCAGTGGCTTACGGAAAATGCTGAAAAATATCTGGGTGATGAAGAGATGACAAAGACTTCTGACCTGACTGAAAAAATTTCTTATGAACCCCTGGGTGTGATATGTAATATTTCTGCCTGGAATTATCCCTGGCTGGTCGGTGTAAATGTTTTCGTAACGGCGCTACTGGCTGGTAATGCCGTGATGTATAAACCTTCTGAATATGCTGTCCTTACCGGCTTTGAAATTGAGCGGATGTTGAAACAGTCCGGTGTACCGGAAGGCGTATTTCAATTAGCAGTGGGTGCAAAGAAAGTGGGGGAACTTTTATTGGATCTTCCATTCGACGGATATTTCTTTACAGGTTCTTATAAGACCGGAAAATATATTTACGAAAAATGCGCATCTAAAATGGTACCCTGCCAGTTGGAAATGGGCGGTAAGGATCCGTTGTATGTAGCCAATGATATTGTTGATGTAAAGCAGGTTGCCGAAGCAACTGCGGACGGAGCATTTTATAATAATGGACAGAGTTGCTGTTCAGTTGAACGCATTTATGCGCATGAAGATATTTATGATGCGTATCTCCGGGAATTTTTGGATACTGTAAAATCATGGAAAATCGGAGAGCCAACAGAACCCGGGGTATATTTTGGTCCGCTGACGAGGAAAGCACAACTGGAAATATTAGAAAAACAGGTCAGTGATGCCGTTGCAAAAGGTGCCCGGATATTAACAGGTGGAAAACGGATCCAGGGAAAAGGATATTATTTTGAACCCACTGTTCTGGCTGACGTGACACAGGATATGCTTGTAATGAAAGAAGAGTCGTTCGGCCCCATTATCGGTATTATGAAAGTAAAAAATGATGAGGAAGCCGTACAACGTGATGGCAGATACGGAATATGGTTTAACGGCCGCCATATATAGCAGCGACAGGCAAAGGGCCGAGAAAATGATCAGGCAACTCAATACCGGTTCCGGATACTGGAATTGTTGTGACCGCGTTTCTGCCGCCTTACCATGGAGCGGAAGGAAACATTCGGGGTTCGGTTCAGCACTTTCCCATGCCGGTCTTCTTTCTTTCGTGAGGCCAAAGGCCTGGCATATGCGCGGATAGTACCCAAATACCGAAATATCAAAAATGTATGATAAGAAAGCTGATGTCCTCACACCGTTCAGATCGTAACGAAAAAGATAGCAAGCGGAATTTTGAGATTCAGCGCATTGAAACCTTTAGTGATGGTGTTTTTGCATTCGCCGTAACACTTTTGATCGTATCCCTGGAAGTTCCAAAAAGTTTTGAAGAGCTGCTTACTACGATGCGTGGCTTTTTTGCTTTCGGAATCAGTTTCTTATTGCTTGTCATGATCTGGAATGAACAACACCGCTTTTTCAGGAATTACGGTCTCGACGACATTTGGACAATCACACTGAACGGAACATTACTTTTTATTGTACTATTCTATGTTTATCCTTTGAAATTTTTGTTTACGCTGATATTCAGTGATCAGATTTACGGGGCTCACAAGTCACCCTTTACCATTGAACAATCTCAGTTCCCTATGCTCATGATGATTTATGCGCTGGGGTTTATTGCTATATATAGTTTATTTTTCCTGATGTATTTACACGCCAGTCGAAAATCTGTAAAATTAGGTTTGAGTCCGGTTGAAAAATTTGATTGTCATTCAGGCATGTACAGGATATTAATCATGGTCATTATCGGGATTTGGATCATTCATCACGGCATTTCTTCTCAATAATGATAAAGCCGGATTGGCAGGTTACATATATTTCCTGATAGGACCTGCTATTCGGATATATTTTTACCAGGCGCAACAGGATCAGAAGAAAATTATTTCCGGGTGCCAAATCCGAAAAATAAAAAATCAACGATGTTTCATTTTGAATCATCGTTGATTTCGATGCCTGTTAAGCATCAGGGTTTCAGAAACTGCAGTCAGTTTACTTTAATGCCAGTGTAACTCCCCCACTGCCTGCTTCAATATCAATCGGGGTACCGCCACCATTGACAGTTCCGCTGATACTCTGTTTTTCCATAGAGCCACTGAAATTACTGAGACCTTCTGTTTTAATACGATCCCCATGAATATCCAGGTTCAGTCCCTTACCTTTTGGGATCTGCAGATGAACACTTCCTCCTGAATTATTTAATTTTACATACTTGCCTGTTTCCAGTATTTCCACATCAATATTGCCACCACTGGTAGATGCTTCCAGGCTTCCGCTCATGGATGTCATTGAAATGTTGCCACCTGACGTGTGAGTAACCAGATCACCACTAATTTTCTCAGCTTCCACATTTCCGCCGCTGGTCGTTGCCCGGATATTCCCGCTTAAATCAGTCAGTTCGATGGAACCTCCCGAGGTATTCAGGTGAATCTGACCGGAACAATGTTTTGCTTCGATCCCTCCGCCACTGGTCTCCAGATCAATATCCTCTTTAGAATCGGAAACTTCAATTCCTCCCCCGGAGGTCCTGCCATAAATTTTACCGGTTAGTCCCTTCACTTCGAGCCCCCCGCCGCTGGTATAGAAATGCTGTTCACCGGTCAGGTTTGAAATACTGATTCCTCCGCCGCTGGTATTGAGATGGGTGGCACAAGCAACTGGAACATAAATTTTATAAGATATACTGATCTGATTATCCCGGTTGCTGAAATTTCTCTTGTTTTTCGCGCTTGCCGTCAATTTGTTACCTGAAACTGTTACCGAAAAATCATAATCCTCCGCTATAATCTTATCTGCTTCTGCCTTTGTATATGTATTATGCCGGCCATTGCCGTTTACATAAACTTCGATACGTGCTTCAGACGCACTGACTCCCGTCACCTGGATCCCCCCGCCGGAAGTTTTTGCATCCACCTGGTTGATGGCATTTGAAGACAATGGCTTGTTGAGGTATAACAGTCCCTTTTGGGAATCCTGTGCATTTACCAGCAAACCGGTGGCAATCAATAAAAAGCTAAAAATGATTCTCATGATCTGAATATTTAATTGATGAATTTTAGAAGACTTATCGCACCGAATGTTTCAAGACGATTACAGCCACCTCAATGCCAGTTCTGCAACTAACTAATAATCAAATCGATAATCAAAAATTTCCCACTATAACTGACCGGTTTTGATACGGTGTCCGTCCGGTTTTTTGATTAGAGAAATCCCTCCCCGCTCCACAAGGACACTGTTATTATTAAAATGTTGCAGCAAAACCTTCTTCGGGCTAACTTTCTGAAGATTTTTTTCCTGTCCCATTCTGACCCTTCCGATCGTCATGAGTTTTTACTAATAAAACTTAAAAAAATGAATGAGTTCCTGTTAATCTTCAGAAGAGATTTCAAAATCGTCAGAAATACAGCCTTCACCGGAACAACTGCAGAAAATGATGAAGGAATGGCAAAACTGGATGGGTAGTATTGCTGCCCGGAATAAACTCGTGAGCTCCGGAAATCGTTTATCAGATGAAGGAAAAGTGGTAAAACCGGACGATGTTGTCACAAACGGACCGTATGTGGAAATTAAGGAGTTGATTGGCGGTTATATCATGATTAGTGCAGAATCTCTTGAGGAAGCCGCTGAAATTTCCAAAGGATGTCCGGTCCTGGGTATTGGCGGTAATGTGGAAGTACGGGCTGTCATCCCGATGGAGATGTCCCCTCTTCCGAAATGATGTTTATTTTATGAAGGAAAATGAGTTGCTTCCACATTTATTCCGGACCGAATACCGAAAAATCATATCAGTCCTTGTTCGTCATTATGGCTTTGAACAACTCAGCGTGGCCGAAGACATAGCCAGTGATACTTTTTTGATTGCAGCTGAAACCTGGGGGATTAAGGGGTTGCCGGAGAACCCGGTAGCCTGGCTTTATACAGTGGCGAAAAACAAGAGCCGCGATCTGCTCAGGAGAAATGCAGTATTTAATGAAAAACTCAGACCCGCATTAAAAGCAGAATTGCTTACCATTCCGGAAACAGATATTGATTTGTCGGAAGAAAATATTAAAGACAGCCAGTTGCAAATGATGTTTGCTCTTTCTGATCCGGCTCTTTCCGTCGAATCACAGGTGGCGCTGATACTTCGCATTTTATGCGGTTTTGGAATCGATGAAATTGCAGATGCATTTCTGACCAACAGGGAAACCATCAATAAGAGGCTGTTCAGAGGAAAGGAAAAATTAAGAAGTGCCCAAATCGAAATAAGACTGCCTTCGGCTGAAGAAATTAATAAAAGAATTGATGCAGTCCTGACCAGCCTGTATCTGTTATTTAATGAAGGCTATTATTCATCCAGCCAGAATAGTGTATTAAGAAAGGATTTTTGCCTGGAAGCCATGCGTCTGACCGGGTTGTTGGTTGAGAATGAAAAAACCAATAATCCACGCGTAGATGCATTGTTTGCACTGATGTGTTTTCATGCGTCACGTTTCGATGCAAGAACAAATGAAAATGGAGAGATCATCCGGTATGATGATCAGAATATTGAATTGTGGAATGACGAGCTGATTTCAACCGGACATTATTATTTGAACAAAGCATCGCGGGGAAAAGAATTAAGCCGGTATCATCTGGAAGCAGGAATCGCTTACTGGCATACGACTAAAAATGACAGTCATGAAAAATGGGAAAACATCCTGCAGTTGTATAACCAGTTGTTATGCCTCAGCTATTCTCCTGTGAGCGCATTAAACAGAACTTATGCATTGTCCAGGATTTATGGCAAACAGGCAGCCATCCTGGAAGCGGAAAAACTGGGACTGGCAAAAAATCATCTTTACCATGTACTGCTGGGATGGCTATATACAGGAGTCGATAATGAAAAAGCAAAAGAACATTTAAATCTGGCGCTCAAATATGCCAACACGGAGACGGAAAGGATTGGGATTCGCAAGGAACTGGGGAAAGTATGAAAGTATGGAAGAATGGAAGTTTGGAAGTGCTTTTTTTACTTCCATTCTTCCATACTTCCTTTCTTCTATACTTGTTATTTAGTGATGGGTTTAAGTCTCAAAACCAAAACGTCATGTGAATCGAGAGATCGTTCCAGTTTTTTATCGGTTTTGCCCAGGTCTTTTTTCATCCACACATCACGCAGCGTAAATATTTGCTTGTCAAAATGAACATCCAGTCCTGATTGCGCATCTGAGATATTGAGATCTTTCCAGTTCAGTGCTATTTTTCTTGTGCTGCCTGTTCGGTTGAAAAAACAAAGGGCCAGCTCGTCATTCTTCAGCGGTTTTACCCAAAGTTCCAGACTGTCCGGCATTATCATTTTAAATGCAGCTATGCCGCGTGGGTCCTGGTCGATATCGATCATTTCTTTATTTGTCAATATTTCACGGGTCTGTGCTGTCATTTTACGCAGATCATTCCCCGCGGCCAGTGGCGCGGCCAGCATACACCAAAGGGAAAAATGGGATTTGTCCTCAACCATAGTCATCCCATTGCCCACTTCCAGCATGTCAGGGTCATTCCAATGATTCGGGCCATTATATTTACGGATGGCTTCCTGCAAATCGAGAATGCTCATCACCGATTGCGGCGTCCAGTTCCCTATTGGTTTGCGAACAACGAAACTTGCGCTGATGTCTCCGGTGGACCGATATAATTCCCCCACCCCACCGGCCCAAAGCCAGGGTTTATGGTCTCCCCATTCGCAAATGCTGAAGACAATCGGTCTGCCGGTAGCCCGCAGGGCTGCACTCATCGTCTTATATGCTTCCGGTGCATTGAGACTGTCCGTATTACACCAGTCATATTTTAAGAAGTCAACGCCCCAGGATGCATATAATCGGGCGTCTTCATATTCATGGCCGCGTGTGCCCGGATAACCCGCACAGGTTTTTGATCCGGCGCAGTTATAGATTCCGAATTTCAATCCTTTGGAATGAACGTAATCGGCGAATGCTTTCATGCCATGGGGAAACTTTACCGGATCCGCTACCAGACTTCCGGACGGATCCCGTTCCATCGACATCCAACCATCGTCCAGAACAAAATATTGATATCCGGCATCACGCATACCGGAACTCAGGTACACATCCACCATCTCCCTGAGCATTTCCTCATTGATCTTCGTTTGAAAAGTATTCCAGGTATTCCAGCCCATCGGGGGTGTCGGAGCCAGTTGGCCCGTGAGCAGCGTATCAGAAGGGTTGCTTTTTTTTATTGTCTCACTATTTTGAGAAAAGACATTTACAGTGATGACAAGACCCAGGAAACATAATAGAATGACTTTGAAAAACTTCATGACGTGATTATTGAATAGGTTAGCTTTTAAACCAGGGAAAATGGAAATAATTGGAAAATTTTAATTGCAACTTCAGTAAAGGATAAATTTAGTCAGAAAAAAATGAACCCATTTACGAATTCCCGGATCTGTATTAACCGGGCAAAACCGAAAAGACGGCACATGTTAACCGGACGGCGCTGATTTATCCCGATTTGTTTGTCCGGAATTACCGCACACCTGCTGTTCGATAACGGACATTTTTGTTCGTTCTCCCTGTGATAACCCTTTGTGTCCCAAACCTGTAATGCATGGCACTATCTTGGATTCTCACTTACAAAACCGATCAGTATGTTGAAGAGTTATCTGACCATCGCCTGGAGAAACCTGATGAAGAACAAGATTTTTTCATTTATCAATATAACCGGTCTGACCATCGGGATCACCGTGTGCATGATGATTTTTCTTTTTATCATGAATGAATTCAGTGTAGACAGATTTCATCAAAACGGTGACCGGATTTACCGGGTTATGCGCGAATATGATAAAGGCAAACCACCCGTTGCTTACTTGTCCGGTCCCTATGGTCCCGGCTTTAATAAACGATTTTCCGGGTCAGATAAAAAAATCTGTTCGCGTGGAGCCAATTGAAGCACTGGTTTCATTTGATAACAAGGCGTTCCGTGAGAAAAAAATATATGCCACCGATGAAGATTTTTTTGAACTCTTTAGTTTTCCTCTTTTAATGGGCAACCCGCAAACCGCATTGAAAAATCCGGGGAGTGTTGTTTTGACGGAAAGCACGGCTATTAAATACTTTGGTAGTCCGAAGAATGCCTTCAATAAAACGATTGACCTGGATAAGAGGCTTCATCTGAAAGTAACCGGCATTGCAAAAAATGTTCCTTCCAATTCACACTTGAATTTTGATTTGGTTATGCCGTTGTCAAATTATGTTCATGACGATGGATTTAATGTTTGGATAAATAACCGTCTGTTCACCTATTTGCTATTGGATAATCCCGGAAGTAAAGAAGTACTGGAAAAACAGTTTCCTTCATTCATGAAAAAATATATGGGGAAGGACATGATCAATTACGGCTTTCATTTTGATCTAACACTGACGGCACTGAAAGATATTTATTTTGAACCATTGTCTGGTTTTGATAATGTGAAGCACGGCGACAAGAAGGTGGTATATATATTTCTTTCCATTGCCATTTTGATATTAGTCATTGCCTGCATCAATTTTATGAATCTGTCGACCATCCGGGCAGTCGAAAGATCAAAAGAAGTTGGACTGCGTAAAGTGATGGGTGCGTTGAGAAATAATCTGATATGGCAATTCATTGGTGAGTCCATTTTGCTGACTTTTATTTCCTGCGCTCTTTCGATCGGCTTGCTTCTGATTCTGATGCCATTTTATAACAATTTGCTGGGATATCAGTTAATCGTTTCCTGGAATAGCTGGCCGATTTATCTCTTTCTGGCTGGTGTGATCATTATAGCGGGTTTTCTTGCCGGCAGTTATCCGGCTTTTTTCCTTTCTGCTTTTTCTCCCATACAGGCGCTGAAGGGAAAGCTCAGACTGGGCAAAGGGGGATCTTTTTTCCGTCAGACACTTGTTATGCTTCAATTCAGCATTTCTGTATTCCTGATCATTGGAACGCTTATCATCATCATCCAGATGAAGTATGTTAAAAGCAAAAATCCCGGTTATGATGAATCGCAAACGATCGTAATACATATCGATAATGATGATTTTTATAATCACATGAATACGTTCAAAACGGAATTACAAAGTCATCCGGATATCTATTCTGTCTCCATGATGTCAGGAGAGCCCGGAGGCTTTTTTGATGTGCAGGGTTTCAGAGCAGAAGGTAAAAATGATGAAACCCTAAAATTCAGATCAGAATATGCCGATTTCGAATTTGTAAAAACACTCGGACTGAAAATAATTGCCGGAAGAGATTTTTCATCCTCCTTCCCTACTGATACGGCCGGTTCCGTTCTGATCAATCATACGGCTGCTTCACTGTTAGGTTGGACACCGGACCAGGCGATCGGAAAATGGATCCGGAGTTCATTCAGGGATAGTGTGAACCGAAGGATTGTCGGAGTAGTCGAAGACTTTGATTTTCTTTCCCTGAAACAAAAAATGGATGCGCTGATTATTTCACCCAGTGAAGACAGAAGAGTAGCTGTTGTTAAAATGAGACCCGGCAACATTACCGCTACTTTGAAATTAATTAAGGATGAATATAACCGCGTTGCTCCGGTTTATCCTTTTGAATATAGTTTTCAGGATCAGAAATTCGACGAGTTATATAAAACAGATCTCAGGCAGCAAACCATATTATTCATTTTTGCCGGACTGGCTATTTTTATCGCCTGTCTTGGTCTGTTTGGCCTGGCATCGTTTACTGCGGCAAAAAGGACAAAGGAAATCGGAGTTCGTAAAGTGCTGGGCTCATCCACAGGAAACATTGTTGCATTGCTATCAAAAGATCTGCTCAAACCCGTACTGGCTGCTACCTGTCTGGCCATTCCGATAGGTTATACAGCCATGAATAACTGGCTTAATAATTTTGCTTACAAAACACCTCTGCACTGGTGGATTTTTGTAACAGCCGCTGGTACAACCATTTTAATCGCGCTGGTAACTGTGAGCTTTAAAGCTCTTCAAGCCGGTTTGGCAAATCCGACGGAGAGTCTGAGGACGGAATGAGCAGGACGCGGGACGCAGGAAGCAAGAGCCGGTATATGACGCAGGAAGCTGGTGGTAGGAGAATAAAGGCTTGAGCGTCCTGCATCCTGCTCAATCAGGAAATTTTTTATCGTTAATATACTGGACAATTCCAATCAGGCTCTGTTCATTGATTTCATGTTCATGTATGGTAAAAAACTCATCCAGTAATTTTATTTCATCCCGGAGCGCCCGTCTGATATCTTTTTCCTTCAGGTATAATTTCCGGAATAGATTATTTCCCGGATAAGTGATATAATATTCATAGTAATCCACGTATTCATCAAATTTTCTGCCTTTTGTATAATATCCTTCACTGGAAAAATCTGCCTGCAGGAACCGGGTGAACAATCTTTTATATAGCGAATATCCTTTGTCTGATTTCAAAATTGGCATCAGGAAAAAATTATCACTGATCCAGGTAACTTTTTCAAATGAGAAAACCGTGTTATCATCCACGAGGTTGAAGCTCAGTACGGAGTCTGCGGGATAAAATACCATTTTGCTATCCCGGTTAATGGTATATACTACATTATTAATCTTATCAAAGTTGAATAACAACGGATCTCCGGGATCAGGTAGAATTCTATGGTTCGATAATTCAACTCTTCCCTTCACCCAGTTCCGGGTAAGGTAAACACTTCCTACCGTTTCACCCTTTGAAAAAAACTGGGTCATGTCCTGCCCCCGGTGTATATCAGGCGGGATCTGGGCATTTATATTTTGCTGTGCAAGGGCAGGACATAGAATGACACATGAGCATAAGATGATGCAGAAAAACCAGGATCCGATTTTTCCATACTGTAGCATTACGATGAAATTTTAACACACCTGAAGCCAACATGATTGGATGAAGAGCGATATTCCCCTTTGCCCCGGCTTCCTACCATATATCTTGTGCAATATTGATCTGTGCATAAAAAAGAACCGCCGCGTTGAACTTTCTTTTTTTCGGTTGGTTCTGCAGGGTCCAGTGAATCATCCGGTCCTTTGGGATTATCAGAAACTTTATTCCTGGCCAGTGTTTTATAATAGTCAGCCCTGTACCAATCGCTGCACCATTCCCAAACATTCCCCGCCATATCGTATAATCCATACGTGTTGGGCGCGAATTTTTTTACCGGTGCAATCCCTACAAATCCGTCCGTCCCCAGGTCCATCTGTGGAAATTTCCCCTGATACGTGTTTGCCATCCATTTATCGTTCAATTTGAATGTATTGCCCCACGTGTACAGTTCACCGGTTTTACCACCCCGTGCAGCAAATTCCCATTCTGCTTCAGTCGGTAATCGTTTACCCGCCCATTTTGCGTAGGCTTCCGCATCTTCTTCGGCGATATGTACCACAGGATAATTTTCTTTTCCCGTAAGGTCTGATCCGGGGCCGGTCGGATGTCTCCAGTTGGCACCATGGACATAGTTCCACCAATTATAACTATTCGATAAATCATTTGTTACTTTGGGTGTGAACACAACGGAACCGGCAACAAGATTTTCCTCAGGCGCATTGGGGAATTCTTTTCTGGTTGGTTTTGTCTCCGCAACAGTTATATATCCGGTCGCTGCTACAAACGCGGCAAATTCCTTGTTGGTTACTTCCGTTTCATCCATAAAAAATCCGTTCACTCGAACGCGGTGAACAGGCCGGGCATCACCCATTCCTTCATGACCACCGTCCATCATCCCGATCGGATTCACTCCACCCATACTGAATTCGCCGCCTGGTATCCACACCATACCTTCAATCTTTTTCACCGGCACCTTTAAATCTCCAAATTCGGTTGGTTGGAATTCTGCACCTCCGCCAGACATATATAAAGCACTATCCTGCACAGGCAAACCGGTGGCCGTACAGGAAACGGCACCTGATATTTTATCCTTTTCCAGTTTACTCACTGCATCCTTTGACGGTTCGGGTTGCTGACAGGCTGCAAAAAATATAACGAGTGCGATACCTGATATAATCTCCTTGTTCCTCATATTTATCTGAATGAATCGATTGAATATGTACGCATATCCATTATAAAATTAATCAATATTAAATTAATGCTCCCCGCAGAGACCAGACGACGCTGCCCAAAGGAAAACAAAAAAAATGCAGGAAATAGTCACCGATCGTTCATACGATCGCATTTCCCGGCCAGAGAAATATCGTATACACATCAGCATAAAAGAACCGTGCAAATCAATACACGGTTCTTTTAAAAAAAATATATAGATCTCGTTACCGTTATTTTTTTTCACTTACTGTTGTTCCATCATTTCCCAGAGTTTGGAAAGGTCCGGATTCAGGATGATCTGAATACGACGGTTAGCGGCTCTGCCCTCCTTGGTATCATTGCTTGCAATTGGTTTGTATTTACTTCTTCCACCCGCCAGCAATCTGGCAGGATCCACTGCGTAACTATCTTTCATTACACGCACAATACTATTTGCTCTTTCCGTACTGAGGGACCAGTTATCAAAGAATTTGCTGTTATGAATCTTAATGGTGTCTGTATGTCCGACCACATATATCTCAACTTTTGGATAATTGTTCAGCACAGAAGCCAGCGGAGACAATGCACTTTTGGATCTGGATCCCAGTGTGGCACTTCCGGAAGGAAACAGTAAACTTTCGGGCAGGTCCACATATAATAATCCGTTTTTGAATTCTACAACGATACCTGAATCAGCCAATTGGGATAACCCGGCGATGATTTTTTCTTTGATTTCCCTTAATGATGTTCCCTGTTCTGCAAGTGCCGCGTTCAACATGGCCTGTCTTGCTTTGAGGTCTGCCACAAGTTGCCTGTAAGCCATCGCATCCTTGCTACAAGCTGCATTCTGGCTGGTCAGGCTGGCAATCTGGTTATTCTGGTCGGCAATCTTGGCATTTGCATTTGCTACATTGGTATTGCAGGTTACCGAATCGGTCTTCATTCTCTGAATCGTTTCATTGGCTACTGCCAATTCCTTTTTTGCCTTACAGGAACTAAAGGCGATCAGGACTACAAGAAGAATTCCCGTACTAAGCTTTCTCATGATGTAGGTTTTAAGTTTTTTAATAGAAATATCATAACCGATCCGACATAATTTTTCTCTTGTTTATTGCGAACACTAAAAATTAGAAGGACTGTAAAAATCGACTAATTAATGTTATAAAGTTCAAACACCCGACTTCAGATGACTATGTAACGGTTAAATCAGCTCGTTAACCTGCAATAAAGTTCAATTATGCTACTGTGTTCCGGAAATAACCGGTGCAACTCATCTTTATTTGCCATTTCAAACTCGTTGAAGTCGAATCCTGGTGCAACTACACAACTAACCAGTGAAAATTCCTTTCCCGATGGAATTACGGCGGCAAACCAGGACCCGGCTTCTATTACAATGGATAAATGGCCTGCTTTCTGATCGGAGAGTTCGTGCGTTATCAGGGTACCAGTCTGCGTTAATTCATAGATGAATAATGGCTCACCTTTATGATAATACCATATTTCATCGGATGCCAGGCGGTGAAAACCAGAATAATCCCCACCCTTCAACAGATAGTAAATGGAGGTACAGGCCTGTTTTAAATCTGCACTGGATTTCTTTAGAATTTCAATTCGGGAGCGGAATACTTCTTTATAAAATCCTCCTTCAGGATGAGGAATCATATTTAAATGACTGATCCAATAATCTGCATTTTGTATATTCACGGTAAGGGAGTTCAAACCAAAAGTAACTAATATAAAAAAAGTGAAAAATCTACTTACCATTTTGTTTTGCTGTTTAATATATATGGCAAATGCCTGACAAAAAAAAGGCACTCTCGCCCATTACGGTTCTCATGATCATCACTGTGCTCGCAGCCATTGCAACATGGCTCATGCCTGCTGGCAGATATGATAAACTCAGTAATAAGGCGAATGACCATTTTGTATTAACGTCAGAAAACGGAACTAAGGATATTCCGTTTTCCCAAAAAACGCTCGACAGTCTTCATATTCTGATCGGCCTTGAAAAATTCAGAAACGGTAGCATTCAAAAACCCGTTTCCATACCGGGCTCATATCACCGGGTTGCCCAGAACCGGGAAGGACCCCTCGGCGTTTTGCAGGCACCGATCAAGGGTATGTATGAGGCCGTTGACATTTTTCTTTTCATAGTTCTACTGGGATCGTTTATCAATATTTTCCAGGAATCCGGCGCGTTGGTTTCGGGGCTCAGCTATCTTTCCCACCGCTTGAAGGGAAAGGAAAGCTGGCTGATCATCCTGCTTACTTTTCTGTTTTCGCTTGGCGGATCCACCTATGGAATGCAGGAAGAAGCGTTGGTGTTTTATCCCGTAATCACACCCATCTTTCTCGCGGCAGGATATGATTTAATTATCCCGGCAGCTGTTATTTATGGTGGCACACAACTCGGATACCTGTCATCTGTCACGAATCCTTTTTCTGTTATTCTTTCTTCCAACGCAGCAGGCGTAAACTGGATCGATGGTTTACCCGTTCGTATCATCATGTTTATCGTGTCGACAGGTTGTTATTCATGGTTCATTATCCGTTATACAAAAAAGATAAAAAAAAATCCATCTGCCTCCTATGTTTACCGGCAGGATATTATTGAAACAGTTGCCCCGGTTCATATTTCAGCTGCTCATTCCCTGAAACAGGAATTGTCGCTGAGAACAAAACTATTACTGCTTTTATTCCTGGCCAGTTTCCTGATCATGATAGCCGGTGTCATTCTGTGGGACTGGTGGTTTCTTGAAATGTCAACCCTGATCCTGACTGCAACCATCATCTTCGGATTCGTAATCAGGATGAATGAAAAAACTTTTATGGAAAAATTCATTCAGGGAGCTGAGAGCATGTTAGGTGTCGCCCTGATCGTTGGGACGGCGAGGGGAATAACCATTATCCTGAATGATGGAAATATCAGTGACTCCATTTTGTACTATGCCGCTAACGGTGTCGGACACCTGCAGCCGATATTATTTATCCTTCTGATTCTTTGCCTTTTCCTTCTGCTTTCTATTTTTATTTCATCCAGTTCAGCCATGGCCCTGTTGACGATGCCCATACTAGGCGGACTGGCAGTTATTGTAGGAATACCCGGACGGGAAATTGTAAACAGCTATCTGTATGGCATGGGGATCATGGGCTTTCTGGCTCCCACAGGCATTCTTCTCCCCTCCCTGGCTTTGTCCAATGTAAGTTATAAAGCCTGGTGGCGGTTTATAAGACCCTTCTTAATTTTCCTCTTGATTCTGTGTTCAATATTTCTAATCATCGGATTGAAGTTATAATAGGTCCGGGGGTTCTGTATGGAATGAGTTAACAGTAAATTGATGTCTGATTAACATTGGGGTTATATTCAGAATCTATTTTTGACAAACCCAATAAAATGAAATTCGTAATCCTGTACGCCCTGCTACTAGCTTCGGCATTAGCCAATGGCCAGTCAGACTCTTCCACACAAAATATTTTCATCATTACAACAGACGGTTTCCGATGGCAGGAAATATTCACGGGTGCCGATTCCGAACTGATCAATGATCAGCGGTTCGTAGCAGACCCGGCGTTACTAAAACAATTATACTGGGACCCCACGGCAGAAGGCAGGAGACAAAAACTCTTGCCTTTTTTTTGGAATACCATTGCAAAGCAGGGCCAGATATATGGGAACAGGGATTTCCAGAATAACATGGATGTTACCAACATGTATAAAATTTCTTATCCGGGTTACAATGAAATGCTCACCGGATATGCAGATCCCCTCTTCATTCCGAATATTCCCATCCGGAACAGAAATACCAACGTACTCGAATACCTGAATTCAAAAAAAGAATACCAGGGCAAAGTAGCAGCGTTTAGTTCCTGGAATATTTTCTCTGCTATACTCAATAAAAAAAGAAATGGCCTTCCCGGTAATTGCGGTTATGAAAAACTGGAAGACGACAGCACATTAAATAACGATATCATTAGTATGTCGCAGGAACAAATAGCCAATAAAAAACATACCCGTTATGATTTGCTCACTTTTTTAAGCGCCCGGGAATATATCGAGCATTTTAAACCCCGGGTTGTATTGATCGGTTTTGGAGAAACGGATGAATTTGCCCACGGCAAACAATACGATATGTATTTGCAACAGGCCGCCAATGTAGATAAAATGATCGCGGAACTCTGGTATTATGTTCAAACCAACCCTTTTTATAAAGACAAAACGACGTTTATCATTACAACGGATCATGGGAGGGGCAATCAAACATCCACATGGTATAAACACGGGATTCTTACAAGAGGCTCCGGCGAAACATGGTTCGCTGTAATGGGTCCGGGTATTTCGCCCGGAGGAGAGATCAGAACGCCCCTGCAGATTTATCAAAAGCAGGTGGCCTCCACCATTTCCCAGATACTGGGTGAGGATTTTCAACATGCACAACATGCTGCAGGTCCGATTCAACTCATCAACATGTCTGTCTATCATCCTGCAGCTTCCCATGCGGGTATTTATTAGGGTTCAGATTGCGTCCATCCTGGGCTCGGCGGCAGATTATGCCGCAACGATACTATTAACTGAAATCTTCCGGTGTCCTTACCTGATTTCAAATTTCCTGGGCAATATCATCGGTGGAACGGCTCAATTCAACCTGTGCAGACACTGGGCTTTTAAAAATGTTGAAGGCAGGATGCCGGTCCAGGCGACCCGTTTCATACTTGCATTCGGAGGGAACCTGATCCTGTCAGCCGCAGGCGTTTACCTGTTGACCCATTATCTCGGATTGAATTATATTGTTTCTAAAACGATTACATCCATTGGCCTGGGTGTCAGCTATAATTATTGGATACAAAAAAAATATGTGTTCGCCTGATCGGGTCACGGCACTAGGGTATCTTACCTAACAACGATTCTCCGATATCATGCATGGTAACGAGGCCATGCAACTCTCCGTTATCTGTCACTACGATTCCGAAATTCTGATTTTTTTCTTTAAATTTTTTTAATAGTTCCGACGCCTTTTGATTTTTTTTCAATGTGCAGGCGGTCCTGGTTTGCTCTCGAATATTCTTTATGCCATCCCTGAAATAATCCCTTGCACACAGATATCCCACCAGGACATTTTGTCCCTGCACAACCGGGAAATAACTATGTATACTTCCCCTGATGATTTGATCCGCTTGCTCAGGACTAATTTCCAATTGAATAGAAACAACTTCCTGTAAAGGCGTCATAATGGATTCAACCTGCTGATCATAAAAATCGAAAATATTTTCATGCAATTTGAGCTCTTCCTTTTCGAGTGTTCCCTGGCGGTACGCCTGGCTCAGCAGACTCTTAAGATCATCATCGGTCAGCTTTTGACTTTCGGGTTGATTGGCGTGGATGATTCTCAATAAAAACCGTGTACTAACCGTAAGAATCTGAACGAAGGGATAGGAAATAAATGTAAAAAACCTGAATGAGGGTACGATTCTCAACGCAATTTTCTGTGGCGAACGAATGGCCAGGGATTTCGGCAGCAGTTCACCGACAACGATCGTGATATAGGTAATCAGTCCAACACCAATCGCAATACCGAAGATATGCGCCCACAAGGCTGACATTCCCATGGCCACGAATTTTGGTTCCAGATAAGTTTCAAAAACTTCACCTCCATATAAACCTTCAATTAAACCGATCAGCGTAAGACCGACCTGTATGGTACTCAGGTATCCTGACGGTTCTTTCAGATACTCCAGGATGGTCTTTGCACTTTTGTTTCCCTTATCCGCCTCTTCCTGAATTTTGAACGGCTCTACAGAGACAATGGCGATTTCCGCCGCCGAAAAGTATCCATTTAGCAGGATGAGCAGCAGGATTAAAATCAATATAAACATAATGTGAATTTTTCTATGGTAAGTTAATGAATAGAGCATTCACGAGATTCCCGGCAGAGCAAATTTTCAAATCTTGAATTTTAAATAGAGATACTATTTTTCATACAGGCCGCCTTTATTTCAATGAAATTGCGCAACTCAGCATGAAAATTGTACGTTTAACTTAGAATGAAAACGCTGTTATTCATATCACTTATTGTCATCTTATCCGGGTTGCCACTCACCGGCAACTGGACGGCAGATGCAGAAAAGGCAAAAATTACATTCACCGTTGACGGTCCCTTCGGCGAAGTACATGGTAGTTTCTCCGGCTTAAAATCAGAATTTCAATTTGACGAAAAAGATCTATCGAAAAGTGCTATTACTGCCAGCGTCGATGCCGCTACCGTGAGCAGTGGAGTTGGCCTTCGGAATACACATTTACGTAATGAAGAACAGTGGCTCAATACCGAAAAATATCCACGGATTCAATTTAAATCAACAAAAATTGAAAAAACGGCTGCAGGGTTTTCTGCATCGGGTACGCTCACACTAAAAAATGTCTCAAAGCCGATCGTAATCCCATTTACGTTTTCTTCATCAGGTAATAGCGGAACATTTAAAGGTCAGTTTTCCATCAAAAGGGAAGATTATGACCTGGGTAAAAAAGGAGGATCCGTGGGCGAAACAATACAGATCAATATTGAAGTACCGGTGAAAAGCAGCTGATTCCCGTGGCCTGCCTTTTGATTACTATGGATACAGGTATCTAAAAGCCTCTATATCGTGGTATCAAAACCCCAGTTTACAAAAAAATCAGGTTCAACTCTATCCCGGATATTACTAATAATCGGCGTTACCTGCATCCTTATCGCCATAGGGTATTGCGGTTTTAATGTACATGAACTTTCCGATCGCCAGCAAAGGATCAAGAAGGATTACATGGTCATAAATAACGTTTCTTTCGGACTGCTTTCGGTAGACCAATGGCGGGACAATATTGTATCAGCTGTCGACTCCCAGATTCAGCAATTCAAACTAACACCTCAGCAGAGGCAGGATCTCAGAAAGGAAATAGAACAAATACTAAACGGTTTGGTCGACACAGCCGTGGGGTCTATTGAAAAACCGCAAAAATCACTCAGCGGAAAATTGACGAAACTCGCTTTTCATGTCCTCACCAACAAGGAGAAACTAAAGGAGAAGGTTCCGGGATTCGCAGATAAAATCATGTCTGAAATCAATAAGCCATCCAGCTACCGGCGGCTAAAGCGCATCGCGCAGTCTGAATTGGACAGCCTTGGGAAACAAACCTATGATAGTTCAAAAGCAGCGCAAAAAGTATTCATGGATTCTGTTTTTAAAAAATATAATGCCACCGACAAGGCGGGTTTCGAAAAACAAACGGAATCTGACCTGATTCTGATCAGAAAACAAACCTATAATTGGGCTTATGGAATGTTGGGCGGAATCGTTGCAATATTAATCCTTTGGTGGCTGATCAGAAACCGAAAAGATTTATATACGCCTCTTTATATCATGTCCATTTTGTCTGCCCTTATCCTTTTGATCGTCGGTCTCACGGCTACTATGATTCAAATCGATGCCAGGATCCAGGAAATGGATTTTTATTTGCTTGGGCAAAATATCACATTCAAAAACCAGGTTCTTTTTTTTCAAAGCAAAAGCATTCTTGACGTCGTTGAGCTACTTTTGAAGACCGGAAAACTGGATTCGCAAATTGTGGGTATACTGATACTTGCATTCAGTATTTTGTTTCCGATGATGAAACTTTTGTCTACGGGCATTTATATGCTGGATCAGAAAAAATGGGCAAAAAATAAATTCATATATTATTTTGCATTTAAGTCGGGTAAATGGAGCATGGCAGATGTGATGGTTGTAGCAATACTGATGACGTATATCGGTTTTAACGGTATTGTAAACAGTACCTTGTCTGATCTCAACCTGAACAACGGCACCATCTCCAGTATAACAACCAATAATACCGCGATTCAACCCGGCTATATCATCTTTATCGGATTTGTATTATACGGCTTCACATTATCAGGCATTCTCAAAAAAATTACAAAGGAAAAGGAATCTTATTTAAAACCGGTCGCGGTTAAACCGATCGCCACCGCGCGGTAGGAATCCCGGCATCTTTTTCTGTTTTGCATCTGCAAAATTATTCAGGTTATAGGTGAACGTGAGCATCGCATAACGCGTGATTACATTGGTGCGTGTATAAGACTCCTGACTGGAGGTGACCGATTTGCTCACGGATGTATTCTGATTCAACAAATCAAATATGCTCAACCTCAGCTCACCGTTTTTCTTTTTAAATAGTTGTTTCGCAATACTGGGATTTAACAATGGCACACTGGCATTATAGGCAGTGGAATGGTTATTTGTGTACGTATAGTCTAATGTAGCCGCAACAAGCCATCCACTGTTTGTGTAAGCCGTCAGTTCCACCGAAAAAGCCTGTGAGAAAGCATTCAGATTGTTTTGCGGTTTTTTATACTGGCCGGGAATGGCAGACTGGTAATTGATATTGTACTTCGACGTGGAACTAAAATTCATGTCGAAATTCTTTTTAATATTAGTCGTCCAGGAAATCGTTTCAGATAAACCCGTATTCTTTGAATACACATGGGCATAGTCATTTTCTGCGGCGGCCACAGAGTCCTGTGCCAGTAAAGACTGATTCTGCGCATAGGTAATGTTGGTAATGAAGTTGAGATTAGATTTTGGCTTCTTTAACGGGAAACCATAATTAAGATATCCGGAGAGCGTATACGTGCCATTCAGATTGACATACGTGCTTTGCTGGCCCCCTTTTGAATTATAATACACAGCCGATTGTATATCATTCACCACACTGCTCGCGTTGATGGTAGCAAAAAAAACATGCTGGGTTCCGGGATCAAAGGAGGTATATAACATCCGCAGGCTATGTGTGAACTGAGGTTTCAGCGACGGGTTTCCTTCCTGGTAATTTATCTGATCACTGGTTGTGATCAGCGGTTGCAATTGGGCTACAGAAGGAATTCCTGTTCTGCCGGAATAGTTGAAACGAAAATGTTTTGTCTTTGAAATCGTGTATTGAAAATTGACTGTTGGCGTCGGATAAACATATTCATGATCGACCGGGATATTTTTCGTTGTGTTCAAACTGTTGAAGCCGGTATACTGTATACCTGAACCGATAGAAAAATTAAATTTTGCATTCTGCAAACGATAGTTCAGTGTGAACCGGTTTGCATGGGACACGAATGTATAGGAATTACTAAACAGGCTGTCGAACAGGGTATAACCATGCAATGAATCGACAAAATCATAGGTATGGTTAATCGATACATTATGCTGATAGGTATAGTTATAATTGAATTCCAGAATCTGGTTCTTTCCAATGGGTTCCGTATAGGAAAGGGTCGGACTGATAGAATAAGAATGTAATGAGTCAGTATAGTATTGATTCAGCGTATCAATACTAACGGGCCGGTAAAAATTATTAACGGCATAATTGTACCCGTACCCGTCGTTCACATTGGCCGAGCCATTGATATCAAGAGAAATGGTCCGGAACTTTTTTGCGAATTTATGGCGGAGCTGCAGATTGGAACCATTGATGGTAAAACCAGAATTATAGCTGGAGGAATAGCCAACGGATGTATTGACCGGCGACCCGTTGTTGTCCACGGTGCTGGATGTGGATGAAGCATTCGGGTCATTGGATTGAAATACAATATTCGGACGAAAAATCAAAGAGTTACTACTGTCGAATCTTTGTTCGAGGTTAAAATTCAACCGATGGTTTTGACGGCGCTGGATATTTGATTGCTTGCCGGCCGTTGTATTTGAACTGTCCTGACCCGGCTGGCCCTGGATGGTCTTTATGACGCTGTCATTCTGATCGACCGTAATATGCTGACTGTTGAAGAAATAGTTTCCGTAAAAATCGGTATTGGGACCAAATGAATTCCGGTAGTTTGCCCCGCCTGCCCAAACCGTGGTTACACCTGAATTGGTAGCTGTGTTTGCTGCACCGCCGCCCCTGCCTCCTGTACCACCCTCTGCTGTGAAATTCTGTTTGTTGATATCATTCGCCTGGCCTACCACCGAAATCTGCTCGTCATTATCAAAGCGGTGCATATTCAGACTTTCATCATAGGTTTCATTCGTACCGGCAGCTGCTACTGCTTTTCCAAAATAGCCCTGTCGTTTATCTTTCTTCGTAATAATATTGATGGTCTTTACCCGGTTACCATCATCAAAACCACTGAATTTGCTCTGGTCACTCAGATCATCAAACACCTGTATTTTATCTATGATATCCGGGGGCAGATTTCTGGTGGCCAGTTTTGGATCATCACTGAAAAAACGTTTGCCATTGACCAATACACGGCTGACCGTTTCACCCTGCGCAGTAATGACGCCATTTTTGTCTACCTGTATGCCAGGCATTTTTTTCAGGAGATCTTCCGCCACTGCATTGGGTTTTGTTGCAAAGCTTCCGGCATTGTACTCGACGGTGTCCTTATGAATGGATACAGGTGGTCTTTCGATGACTACTTCTTCCATCAGGTCAGTAGCAGGCTGCATGTAGAGCGTTTTAAAATCCACATCCTTATTATCGGCAGTAATGGTAAAGTTTTTCCGGATATGACTATATCCTTCAAAACTGATCATTAAATGATATGTGCCCGGCTTAAGATCTTTCATTAAGAATGATCCTTTCCTGTCTGTCGTGGAGAATTGGATATCGCTGGAATCTAAATCAACAGGCGTAACCGAAACAGTCGCCTGGCTGAGATCCTGTTTGCCTGCCGTGTCAACGATTGTTCCTCTGACCGTTCCGGAGATCTTTTTCTGTGGGAAAGCGTGGATTGCCGTCAGCAAAAAAAAACTGATAAAGACAAAAGATTTCATCCGGTAGCCTGATATACGCTACAATTACGTATTTAAGTTTTTAAAAATTGCCGGGGAACCAAAAATTAACGGTTGTTTACCTTAATTCCCACTTTGCCATTATCTTCAATACTTCAATTAATACTCTTTCCATGCGTCAATTTATTATTCTTCTGCTTGTCCTATTTCTGATCAAACCAACGATTGCGCAACATGTATTTCCGGTAAAGGATATCAGTATTCATTGGGAAACGGTGCAGAATGATTATCAAAACAAACCTCAATCCCTGAATGCCGTTATAATTACCAATAACAGTACCAGTGAATTCCCCGGAACCGGCTGGAAAATGTATTTCAATTCGGCCCGTCTGATCGTTCCTGCAGCCGTGAGCGGTAATGCCAGCATACATCTGATCAACGGAGATCTCTTTAGTCTGACACCTTCACCAAATTTTCCCTCACTGAAACCCAGGGCTTCCGTTCGCATCGAATTTATAGCAGAGGAACCGGTCGTGAATATTACCGATGGCCCCGAAGGGTTCTACCTGGTTTGGGATGATAAGCCGGATCAGGGATTTTCAACCGGACCAGTTACCATTGAAGCCTTTAAACCCAAATATAAAGGTCTGATTACCCCTGCGATTATTTATGATCAAAATAAACTGATTCAGGATATTCCGATGGATAAGCTGACAAAAATATTTCCCACACCGGTCAGTTACCAGGAAACGGGCGGTTTCTTTACGTTGACTCCTGATGTGAACCTGACGGCTGACGAACGGTTTATAAAGGAAAAAGCCGGATTACAAAATACACTGGAAATACTTTTCGGAAAAAAAAAGACGGCAGAAAAAACAAGCGATGCCATTAGCCTGATATATAGAGAGGGAATGCCCGATGAAGCTTACGAACTCAACGTAAAACCCGGCATTATCAGCATTATTGCTTCCGGATCTGCAGGTATATTCTACGGTATTCAATCTTTGAAAACATTGGTTCCTCCCGACGCATGGTCCAAAGCACAAAAAACAATACAGGTGCCGGCCGTGATGGTAAAAGACGAACCCCGTTTTGGTTACCGTGCATTCATGCTGGATGTGGGACGAAATTTCCAGACAAAAAAAGAAGTATTCAGAGTACTCGACGTGATGGCTCTTTATAAACTGAATGTGTTCCATTTTCATTTAACTGATGACGAGGGCTGGCGTCTGGAAATCGATTCCCTGCCCGAACTAACGGCTGTAGGTGCGAAGCGCGGACATACACTCGACAGCAAACATTTCCTGCCTCCTTCTCACGGGTCTGGACCCGACACGAGTCAAATGCCGGGCTCCGGTTTTTACAGCAGGGCCGATTTTATTGAGATCCTGCGATACGCCAACGACCGGCACATCATCGTTCTGCCTGAAATAGAAACGCCGGGACATGCCAGGGCGGCCATCAAAGCCATGAACGCACGCTATGAAAAATTTATGAAAGAAGGAAATAAAGAAGAAGCAGAACGGTATTTGTTATATGATCCCAACGATCAGTCGAAATATAGTTCAAACCAGTATTGGAACGACAATATCATGGATCCTTCACTTCCATCCACCTATCGTTTTATTCAAACGGTTATCAATGATATCGTGAACATGTATCATGAAGCCGGTGTCCCGTTAAAAAGTATTCATTTCGGCGGCGACGAAGTACCCGATCATGTATGGGAAAAATCACCGGCTTATTATACTTTCAAAGCGGCCCATCCGGAAATTAAAAGCACCAGTGATCTCTGGTATTATTTCTACGGCCGCGTGAACCAGATGGTTAAAGCCAAAGGACTTTATCTTTCCGGTTGGGAAGAAATGGGACTGCGCAAAACCACACTCGACGGCAAATCCATGTATCTGCCAAATCCGGATTTCGAGCCGGAACATTTGCAAACCGATGTATGGAACAATACACTGGGTGGCGGAAATGAAGATCTCGCATACAAACTCGCCAACGGAGGATATAAAGTAGTGCTTACCTGTGTCACCCATCTCTATTTCGATATGGCTCATTATAAATCATTCGAGGAACCGGGATATTACTGGGGTGCATTCACGGATATTGACAAACCGTTTTCATTTATACCCTTCGATTATTTTAAGAATTCAAATGTTGACAAGGATGGTCTTCCGCTGAACCGGAATATTTTTATCGGTAAACAGCGGCTGACAGACTATGGCAAGAGTAATATCGTGGGTCTGCAAAGCGCGGTATGGGGAGAAAATATCAAGACACCGGAACGATTGGAATATATGCTTCTTCCGAATCTGCTTGGCTTTGCTGAAAGAGCCTGGGCCAAAGATCCCGAATGGGCAACGATTTCGGATACAGCCCGCGCTAATCTTTTGTATGCAGAAGCATGGTCCTCTTTTCTGAATATCGTTGGCAAAAGACTATTGCCGATGCTGGATTACTATATGGGAGGTTATAACTATCGGGTGCCGAAGCCAGGTCTTGTTTTGGAAGAAGGCAAATGGGCCGCCAATATACAGTTTCCGGGTATGCCTCTCCGTTATACTACGGATGGTAAAGATCCCAATATCAAAAGCATGATATATAAAGATCCGGTTCCGGCTACCGGAAAAACTTTACAATGCAGGGCTTTTGATACCAGAGGACGAGGCGGTGCCGTTGCGGGAGAATGAATTGATTGAAAATGATTTCATCATGCCGATACTTCCGGCAAAAAAGGGTGTACGCTGATGCAGGGTATCCGGCTGAATATTCAATACATCCAGTTTCCCGTCTGTGGCCTGCCCGCCGGCTATATCCAGGATAAAAGCAAAGGGATTACATTCATAAACCAGTCTGAGTTTGCCTCGCGGAAATGGTGCCGTTGCCGGATATAAAAAAATTCCTCCCTTCAAAAGATTCCGGTGCAGATCGGCTACCATGCTGCCGGTATAGCGATGGGTGTATGGAAGGCCTGAATGATTTGATCCATACTGACATGACCCGATGAACTGCTTTACTTTTTCATCATAGTCATAATAATTTCCGTGGTTGACAGAATAAATTTTCCCTTCTATCGGACACCTGATATCCGGATGACTCAGGGTGAATTCTCCGAGAGAAGGATCCAGCGTAAATCCGTTTACTCCTCTTCTTGTTGCATAGACGAGCATCGTAGATGGACCGTAAATAATATATCCGGCAGCCACCAGGTTTTTTCCTTTCTGTAAAAAATCTGCACGACCGCAGGGAGAACCTGTTTCCGTCAGGCGCCGGTATATGCCAAAAATGGTTCCTATCGAAATATTCACGTCAATATTGCTGCTGCCATCCAGTGGATCCAGTACCACCACGTATTTTGACTGATTGCAAATTTCTTCATCAAAACAAACAAAATCATCCATTTCTTCAGAAGCCAGTCCTGCGCAACTGACTCCGCGTTGCAGCACGGTCATAAACGTCGCATTGGCGAATGCATCCAGACGTTGCACAGATTCTCCCTGCACATTCAATTGCCCCGTGTCCCCGAGTATATCCGCCAGACCGGCCCTGTTTACTTCAACATGTACGCGTTTAGCCGCCAGTGCTATATCGCGCAGGAGATTACTGAGTTCTCCGGTTGCCTGCGGAAGCTGGCGGAGTTCCTGTTTTCTGAATTCCTCCAGCGTGAGGATGGTGCGGTTAATAATCATACAAGGATATTTTCTTCCATCATTACAACTTCATCTTTTTGTTCTATGGCATGAATGGCCCTGATGGTTTTGATCACCGAATCAGGCGTGACAGAAATCGAATCGATTCCTTCTTCCACCAGGAACTGCGCGAAATCCGGATGATCGGACGGACCCTGTCCGCATATTCCGACTTTCACACCTGAAGCTTTTGCCTGGCGTATCAACATTTTCAGCATACGTTTTACGGCGATGTTCCGTTCGTCATACAAATGGGCAACGAGTGCTGAATCCCTGTCCAGGCCCAGGGTGAGCTGTGTCAGATCATTGGAACCGATGGAGAACCCGGTGATATGGGCAGCAAATTCCTTTGCCATTAAAATATTGGAAGGCAGTTCAGCCATGAGATATAATTGCAAACCTGCTTTATCTTTTTCCAAACCATATTCCGACATAATCTGCTTCACTTTGATCAGTTCCTCCACCGTACGGCAGAAGGGAATCATCACAGCCACATTACTGAGTCCCATTTTTTCCCGCACATGGGCAATGGCTTTACATTCCAGGCCAAATGCTTCGCGATAGGATTCGGAATAGTATCTTGAAGCACCGCGCCATCCGATCATGGGATTCTCTTCTGCGGGTTCAAAATGTTCTCCGCCTGTCAGGTTCCGGTATTCATTGGTTTTGAAATCAGAAAAGCGCACGATCACCGTATTCGGATAAAATGCAGCAGCGATTTTTGCAATGCCAAAAGAAAGCTTCTGAATAAAAAACTGTTCTTCATTTTCAAAACCGCGGATAGCGGACCTGATATGAGCAGATAAAACTTCGTCTTTCAAATTCTTGTGCCTGAGCAGCGCCATGGGATGGATGCCGATATAGTTATTGATGATAAACTCTTCGCGGGCAAGGCCTACACCGGCATTTGGAATATTGGAGAAGCGGAAAGCCAGTGAAGGAGATGCAACGTTTAACATCAGTTTGGTACTGATCTCCGGCAATTCGTCCAGGCTCGTTTCAACAATATCAAATGGAAGGGATCCGGAATATAAAAAGCCTTCATCCCCTTCGCTGCAGCTGGCGGTTACTTCCATGCCATCTGACAACAGGGTGGTTGCATTGCGGCAACCTACAATGGCGGGCACACCCATCTCCCGGGCGATGATCGCTGCGTGACAGGTTCTGCCACCTTTATTCGTAATGATGGCAGAAGCTTTTTTCATGATAGGCTCCCAATCGGGATCCGTCATTTCGGTTACCAGCACATCACCTGCTTTGAATTCATTTCCATCCGTCAGTCGCTTATCGAGTGAATACATAATTTTTACACGACCACTACCTATCTGATCGCCCACCGCGATCCCTTTCAGTATCGGGGTCTGCTGATGTGCCTGCATTACATATTCCGTGAGTTTGGAATGATCCTTCCGGGAATGTATGGTCTCCGGTCTGGCCTGCACAATAAAAAGTTCGTGCGTCATACCGTCCACGGCCCACTCAATATCCATCGGACACCAATGGCCCTTCAACCTTGTATAATAATTTTCGATGATCATAACCCATTTAGCCAGCTGCATGATCTGCTGATCGTCGAGGCAAAATTTATTCTGAACGGATTTTTCTACCGGAATGATTTTAACACGTTCATCCGGGTCATCCCCATACACCATCATCTGATCCTTCAGTCCCAGTTTTTTTTCGATGATCGGAATGTATTGATCATTCAGCAATGGTTTAAAAACGATGAACTCATCGGGCGAAATACTTCCCTGCACGATCAATTCACCCAGGCCAAAAATGCCATTGATCACCACCGCATCCTTAAAACCCGATTCTGTATCCAGAGAAAAAGCAACTCCGGAACTTCCCAGGTCAGAACGCACCATTTTTTGAATGCATACTGAAATGCCAATGGCAAAATGATCGAATCCGAAATTCCGGCGATAACTGATGGCCCGGTCCGTAAATAAAGACGCAAAACAATTCCGGACGGCGTCCATGATCGCGGCCGGTCCACGTACATTCAGATAAGTTTCCTGCTGACCGGCAAAACTTGCATCCGGCAGGTCTTCAGCGGTCGCGGATGACCTGACGGCGACGTCTGTTATCTCCTGCCCGTATTCTGCTGATAGACGGTAATAAGCATCAATGATCATATTGCTCAGGTCCGGTGGAAACTTGGTATTCCGGATCATATTTCGGACCTGAAGTCCGGCCCTGCGTAACGACTCCATATTTTCATAGTCAATGTCAGCAATCAGGGAACTTATTTTATCTGCCAGCTGATTGTAAGAAATAAATGACTGGTAGGCATCGACGGTAATGATAAAACCTGCCGGAATCCGGATGCCCAGTTTGCAGAGATGCTGAATCATTTCTCCCAGTGAAGCGTTCTTACCACCTACCCTTTCAATGTCACGGATACCTGCCTCCTGCAAACCCAGTATGAATTTATTTTCCATATACTTCTGTTTTTTTTCAAAAGTATAAGATGCCCGATGCAACCCATGGCTTCCATTTGGCCTATTTTTGTACTATCTTAACCTGTATTTGACGTCGAATGGACATGATATATACATTATGATACAAGTGTAAGAAATACATAATATAAAACCGGTCTGTTATGAAACCGCATTTATTGAAAATTCCGAAGGAGGCCGGGCATTCTTTCAGTGTGCGGTATGATGTGGTTTCTTTTTTTTACAACAAATGGCATTATCATCCAGAACTCGAACTGGTTTATATCATTGAAGCATCGGGCAGACAATTCATCGGTGACAGTATCCATCATTTTAAAAACAACGATTTGATCCTGGTCGGTTCCAACCTGCCGCACCTATGGCGTTGTGATGAAAAGTTTCTCGAAAAAGGTTCCAGACTGAAAGTCGAAGCCATCATCGTCCATTTTATGCCCGATTGTTTTGGTACGGAATTTTTCAAACTTCCGGAGAATGCGGCCCTCCTGCATCTATTTCAAAAAGCGCAGATGGGCATCCGGATCAAGGACCAGTCGAGAGATATCGTTTGTGATTTGATGCGTCGCCTGGTTACCGCAAAAAACAGTGAGCGCATCATTTTGCTTTTGCAGATACTTGAAACGATTGCCTGTTCGGATCAGACGAAAACCATTTGCAGTGAAGGATTGAGTTTTCAATACAGTCAGTCAGAAGCAAACCGCTTAAATAATATTTATCAGTATATCCTTACTCATTTTACCGGGCCATTAACCCTGGAGGAAATCGCAAAAATTGCCCATCTGACTCCGAATGGTTTTTGCAGGTATTTCAAATCCCGGATCAAAAAGCCATTTTCAAAATTTCTATTGGAAGTACGCATAGGTCATGCATGCAAACTATTAGCCGAAACCGAAAAAACGGTTGCAGAAATCTGTTATGAAAGCGGTTTTAATAATTTCTCCAACTTCAACCGTCATTTTAAATCCATTGCAGGCAGAACACCGTTGAATCACCGGAAATATTACCAGGAAATCAGGGCCGTACGAATGAAGATCTCGGAAGGATAAAATACAAAATTAAGTTAATATCAGCTTGTGGTTCCGGGGCGTACTTTCCGGATATCTGTAAGCAACTCCGTTCACCATAGCTTCGTATGGGTCATTTGTATTATCTTCATAAACCCCGGCCGGTATTTTTTTAACTGATCATGATTTTCTTAACATACTGACTAAAAATAGAATTATGAAACTTAGCCTCGTGGGCTTATTCCTGCTCCTTTCTTCATCCATTTTTGCGCAACTGACGGTAACGGAACAATTTCAAAAGATTACGAACCAGCAACAGGCACAGGCATTCATTGATGCCAATCCGACACTTAAACCAGTTCTGTTGCATCTTTCTAACGGGAAGGATTCAACGCTGATTGACAAGAGATTATTGAGACAGAATAAGGGCGACGTATTTTCAGTCGGTTATGTAACCTATAAAGTGCTTGAATCAAAAGACACGGTTGATTACCGGGCCAGTTATATCTTCCTTGACGGTTCCACATTATCCGTTACGGAAACCGACAGTCTCAAAAAAATCATAGTACAGAAGGCCACCGCAGGTGCGTCCTTTGAACAGCTCTCCGACCAATATACGATGGATGGCAATACCACCCACGGTGATACCGGATGGTTCTTCGGGGTGGAAATGATGCCAAAGGAATTTCAGGATGCTGTGTCGAAACATAAAGCGGGCGAGATCTTCTTCGTGGACGTATCAGAAAAACAATGGCATTACATTGTTAAAAAGACATACGACGACCGGGAAAAGAAGGATATCACTGTACTGCGGGCAAACGGGCGATAAATTTTTTATTTACCAAGCATGGGAAATAATTTCCTGATGCGTTCATCATTGGGCTGTGCGCCGTATTCACATATTTCGAATGCCTCGGCATATTTTACTTTATCGGCGTGTTCCTTCCCATACCATTTAACCAGGGATGCCCGCGTTTGCGGATTGATGGTCCCGGCAGTTCGCTTGCTTAACCAATTAATGCGATCTTGTTTGCCTTCCGGAACTTCGACCAGATAACCACCGATCCATGGCAGCCATTCATACATCTGGGATACATGTGCATCCAGGCCGGCAATTTTTTTATCATACGTGCTGGTAATATCAACAGCGATATCGGGACGAAACGGATTGGGTCTCTGAAAATGATCTTCGAAATATAAGAACACAGGATTTTTTGCAGGTGCAGGCGTTTCAGGAGCGATATTGGGCACGGCTACCATATAAGCAGCGTCCTGTACCAGTACACCGGTATACCGATGGTCGGGATGATAATCATTCGGACGAGGCGCCATCACGATATCTGCATTCCATTCACGAATCTTCCGAATGATTTGCAGTCTTACTTCCAGCGTGGGCATCAGCAATCCATCGTGATTATCGAGCACATCATAGGTGATTCCCAGCCGCCTTGCTACCTCCTGTGTTTCGGCATATCTTCTCTTTGCCAGTTCCTGTCCTTTTAAAGTCTGGTGACCGGCATCTCCGTTTGTAACAGAAACAAATTTTACCGCGTATCCCATCTGTGCAAAAAGAGCAGCAGTACCACCGGATTTTTCATCACAATCATCCGGATGTGCGCCAAACATAATGATGCGAATTTTGCCGCTATCCTGTTGTGCATTCGTAACATTCATTATACAAATAAGCCAGCCGGCCAACAATAAAAATTTCCTATAAAACGGTTTCATACAGCATTATTTAGAAGTGTTTTATTTTTTACCGGTAGCTGACACCAGTGTTTTGCATAAGGTTTTACCAGGTCGAGTGCAGCTCTCGGGCCCCAGGTGCCTGCTTCATAAAAGTGAAGCTGTTTAGTAGGAAATTTCTTCCATGCATTCAGGATGGGCATAACTACTTTCCACGCGGCGTCCACCTGGTCGGCGCGCATAAATAGTGTGGCATCCCCTTCCAGTACATCCAGGAGCAGGGCTTCATAGGCTTCAGGAATACTTTCCGTATAATTCTCCTGGTAAATAAAATCCATGTCCACGGCCTGCAATTTCATTTCCAATCCCGGAACCTTGCTTTCAAAAAGCAGGCAAATTTCCAGTTCTGGCTGAATACTGATGATTAAGCGGTTGGGCACGACGTCATCCTTAAATATTTTGTGTGGTGAGTCTTTAAACTGAACAGTAATGACCGAGGTTTGTCTGGGGAGAGCTTTACCTGTGCCCAGAAAAAAAGGTACACCTTTCCATCTTTTGTTGTCAACAAAAAATTTGGCAGCCACAAATGTTTCGGTAGTGGAACCGGAAGAAACCTGATCCTCATTTCTATAGGCTGGAACCGGTTTATCGTCCACTGTGCCCGCTGTATATTGTGCGCGAACCACATTTTTAAATACCTCTGCCGGCTTATAGATCCTCATGCTTTGCATCAGTCTTGTTTTGGAATTCCGGATCATTTCTGCCTGATAAGCATCCGGACATTCCATCGCCACGATACAGAGCAGTTGCAGCAGGTGATTCTGAATCATATCTCTCAGCGCGCCGGCGCTGTCATAATAACCACCCCGCTTTCCAACCCCCACTGATTCGGCCACACTGATCTGCACATGATCGATATACTTATTATTCCATAAGGGTTCAAAAACATAATTCGCAAAACGAAAGGCCAGGATATTTTGAACGGTCTCCTTTCCGAGGTAGTGATCGATCCGGTAAATCTGTGATTCATTGAAACGTTTCCCTAAGAACCGATTGAGTTTTTTTGATGAATCCAGATCTGTACCAAAGGGTTTCTCCACCACGATGCGGTCTTTTTTTACCTGGTGACAGAGTTTTAATTTATACAGCGACTCTGAAATGACTTCGATAAAACGTGGTGCGACGGCATAGTAAAACAACCGCGTGCCTCTTTGTTTATTCGATTTGTCGAAGGAATCCAGCTTTTTACCGAGTCTGACAAATGTGTCGAGTTTCAGAAAATCCCCCTGTATATAAGAAATCCTGTCCGCAAATTCATTCCACTTCTTTTCATCGGCCTTACCACTGCGGCTGAATTCGTTGACACCCCCGAGCAGGTAATTTCTGAAATCTTCGTCACTGGCAGGCAGGAAATCCACACATACCAGACTAAAGGACGAGGGCAGGTGGTTACCAATAAACAGGTTGTATATTGCCGGAATCAGCTTCCGGTGAGTGAGGTCACCTTTTGCACCAAAAATAGTTATGTTAGCGGGCAGTAATTTCTTTTCCTTCATGGTTGAATAATTGATCTCCGAATAAGACTCAACCAGAAAGTTAATCCTAATCCCCAGTAAAAAAAAGATGTTATGAAAACGAAAGCTGGGCAATCACTTCTGAAAGATTACTCATGCCCCAGTGTTCGATATATTTTCCCTGCCTCAGGCGGATGATGTCAATGACGTTGATGATGACCTTTTTTCCGGTAGGTGGAATACCCATGAAATCGCCGGTATGTGTTGCGTGAATGGCCTTCCTGGTCGTAACGAGGTCGCCTTCAGCAACCTGGTCAAGAATTTCGACAGAAAGGTCGGGGAACCCGGTCCTTAATATATTTTGTAAAAAATGGATCATTCCATCGGGACCCTGGGATGTGCCCGGAGGTGCGGCATGATTAACCACATCCTCTGCTACTAATTCCTCAAATGATTTCCTGTCGCCCTTTTCAACATACTCCTTATTGAAACGGATTACCAACTGTTTGTTTTGCTCAGTCGTGAACTGCATATATTTTTATTTAGCAGCAAAACTACAGGAGCAAAAAGGTTACCGTTAGAGCTTTTCGTCCAAAAACTATCGATAAGCGTTCAATTTTTGCTTTTGAAAATCCTGGGGAGTTAGTCCAAAGATCTGCTTAAAGGATTTTGTGAAGCTCGAATGATTCTCATAACCTATCTTATAAAAAATATCACCGGGTTTTTCATTGTTATTCTGCAGTAACTCTCTGGCGATTTCCATCCTCTTCTGCAATATCCATTTGTTTGGGGATGTGCCGAATATTTTTGCAAATCGTCTTTTGAACGTGGACAGGCTGGTATTACATAAAAAGGCCAGCTCCTCCACACTGATATTGTTTGTAATATTTAACTCCACTGCTTTCCTGATTTCAAAATCGTCCATTTCACCAGCCGTAGCCGGTTGAAAAGCCAGTATCTTTTCAGGATAAACTTCCAGCAGGTGCAACATCAACTCTTCAAATTTCAGCAGTTTCATTTCTGTTGAAATGTTCGCTTTCTTTTGAAAAAGCAGTTTCAGAGAGTCGATGAAATTTAAAATAAACCCGTCCTTTTTAAAGGCCAGATAGAGTTCAGTTGATATTTTATGGCCAGTCCTTATTTTTTCGATTTGCCTGTTATATTTTAAATAGAAATCCGAGAGGGTCCTATTATCAAAAAAAATCAGGATGCTCTTAAATGGAATGTGTTCGTTTAGTTTCATAGTGACCACGCAATTTCCGGATGAAAGAAAATGAAACTCATCATCTTTTACTGTTACTTTTTTCTCCGCGAAATGCATGGTCTTTTCACCGCTGATGACCAGGCTGATGGCATTTTTACTCAATATACTCTTCCCATGAAATGAGCCCACCGGAGCAGCATAATAGTGAAATATGATGTTCTCCTCTGCACCCTTACGATCGGGAAATATATCTTCAGGTAGTTTGAATATGGTCATGTTCAATAATTGTATTTCCGGACAAAGATAAAATTTTAGCACTAAGGGTTTACATGTAGATGACTAAATAAAATGACTTCCTGACGATCAGAAATTGAGAATAATTAGCTAACTTTTTTATCCAAGAAGACCGTTATGCTAAAGAATTTTATCAAAATTGCCTGGCGCAACCTGATCAGGAATCGCACATTCAGCATTATCAACATCGTCGGATTGAGCTTTTCAGTTGCTTTTTGTCTGCTCCTGTTTTTTTATATCCGAAAAGAACAATCCTACGACAACTTTTCTGAAAACAAAAACAGGCTTTTCAGATTTGAAACGACGAATGTCTGGGGCTCCGCTGATTCTAAAAAAGGCAGCCATCTTTTTAGTTTACTTACAAAAGATAACGATATAGAAAATTCTCTTGAGACCCCTTTAATTATCGGAAGGGATATAAAGCAAAATTTTCCCGAAGTGAAGAGCTTCACGAGATTTAAGGATGCGGATAACGGGATGGTGAAAATAGAAAAACAGGTATTCAAAGTCAACCATATTTTATACGCAGATGACAATTTTTTCAAAACCTTTTCTTTCCGAATTGTAAAAGGAAATCCTGAAGCATTACGTGTGTCAGTGAAGAATGTCGTTATATCTGAAAATATGGCAAAGAAGTATTTTGGAAATACAGAAGCCATTGGAAAAACCATTCAGCTTTATTGAAGATAGCGCACAACTGTTTACAGTCGCGGCCATTGCCGCAAACGCGCCCGATAATTCCAGCATTCAATATGATATTGTATTGCCGCTACAGGCGGACGCGGGTTATGAAATCAATATAAAAGAAAGATTTAATCACAGCTCCCATCTGCTGTTTCTCGAACTTAATGAAGGTGTGTCAACTGCTGCGTTTTCAAACAAATTAAATAACTGGGCGAAAACATATTTTATTCCGGAAGAAAGAAAATATTTCAAAGATTTTGATTTTACAAAATATCGCTGGTACTCTGCGTCCGCTGGCGGACTGTCATTATAATGTTTCCGAACCCTGGGGACATTATACGGATGCAAAAAATATTTACCAACTGGCCTGTCTTGTTATCATAATCCTGCTGATCGCATCTTTAAACTATGTGCTGCTGGTGATCTCAAACGCAGCGGCCCGTTCACAGGAAGTAGTTAAGGATAGTTTGCAGACTGAGTAGATCTATTTATCCCGTGATCTTATTAATTTGGCTAAATGAAAATTCTTGTTACCGGTAGCAGCGGTCATTTAGGCGAAGCATTGATGAGGGTTTTAAGGGAACAGGGAAAAGATGTGCTGGGCATTGACATCCTTCCTTCTCCTTACACCGATCAGATAGGATCGATTGCTGACAAACACTTTGTGCGGAAAAAATGCGGGGCATAACACATGTTTTGCATACGGCCACGCTGCATAAACCACATGTAGCGACACACGAACAGCAACAATTTATCGACACCAATATCACGGGTACTTTAAATTTACTGGAGGCATCGGTTGAAAATGCTGTGCGTTCATTTATTTTCACCAGTACGACCAGTACATTCGGCGATGCACTGACACCAGGACACGATATGCCGGCAGCCTGGATCACAGAGGATGTTGTTCCCATTCCCAAGAATATTTATGGTGTTACAAAAACGGCTGCAGAAGATCTCTGCCAGTTATTTTATCGCAATCATAAATTGCCCTGCCTTGTTCTGAAGACTTCCCGTTTTTTCCCTGAAGAAGATGATGACCATAACATTGCGACAAGCTATGCAGATGCCAATGTCAAAGCCAATGAATATCTCTACCGCAGGGTTGATACGGAGGATGTGGTCAGTGCACATCTGCTGGCCATGGAGAAAGCACCCCTGATCGGGTTTAGTAAATATATTATCAGCGCCACCACGCCATTTGAAAAGGATCATTTGCGGGCATTGAGAAAAAATGCACATGAGGTGGTAGAAATCTTTGTATCCTGACTTTGAATCAGATATATGAAGAACTTGGCTGGAAAATGTTTCCAACGATCGGCCGGGTTTATGTAAATAAAAAAGCAAGGGAAGAACTGGGCTGGAAACCCAAATATGATTTCGGCTATATTCTGAATCAAGTTAAAAGGCGGAGGGAATTTTAAGAGTGAACTGGCTGAAATGATTGGATCCAAAGGTTATCACCGGCAGTAATAAAACAGGCATCTTTGCTTCTATTCCTTAAATCACCAATGAAATTCATTGCCGGAAACCCGATGTTCATTCGAAGTCAGGACTGTGTCAGGCACTTGTCATGCACTTGTCATACAAGGCAGGGGTCTCTATAAGGTCTCTATAATGTCTCTATATGGTCTCTGGTGCTTATCTTAAAAAGTTAGCGCGCAGTTTCATGTATCTGGGGAAGGTAGCCAGACTGTAACATATTGACAATGGACTTCGGAGTTAAAACATTGACCTCTGTTGCTGGCGGAAGTTGGATGAAATCAGTATACCCGAAAGGCGTCCAGCTAACAACGCGGTTTGGATGCCTGACCATATAGGGTTTGCCAAAATATTCAATAAAACTGCCTTCGGGCAGATTCCCGAGGTTGTCTTTGTAGGTAGACTTGGCCCCCTCATGATTGATTCGTTCCCGTTGTAGTATTTCATCTATTTCGCCGATGGGTGTTTTCATATTATACATATATAATGGATTGGCCTGCACCCAGGCCGCTTTAAAGCGGTTAAAATCGGCCCTTCGGCACTCAGCACAGGGCCGGTGACCGGCGGAAAAAGCCGTTGCTTCATCAAGAAAGAAAAGTTCGGTGTATAAATTCGGCGTCATCACTTCGCGGCGTCGGCCTTTAAATTCCAGCACACAGGTTATCCATGCTTTTAATCTGTATGGCCGGATAATTTGCTGGTGCTCGTTATGTATCAATCCACGGTTCCCCATCCAGGCACCCCTTGCCGAAGTCCGGATCAGCTGACCGAAGGGATCAACCCGGTTTTGCAGGGGATGTATTTGTATTTTATGAATTATCTGCAACATGAATATGAATTTAAAATTAATTAAAAATAAATTCAGCGTTTGATTACATAACAGAAACTGTTCGCAAACGAACAGTTCATATATCAGCAATTAGTCGTCTCGCTGATATTCAATCGTTTAATGTTTTGGCACGGCGTTGCATAATGTATGTCAGAACAGACACAGATTTTTTCTAAATGTTTTTTTCACAGCGCTGCAACATGATCGAAAAACCTGCGTCTTATTTACAGACATCAATCAAAACCAAATAAAACTTTTAAAAATGAAAAAGACAATTTTATCAATCGTAATCGGGCTGGCTTTGTTCAGTACCGCATTTGCCAAAGCACCTGAAAAAGCAACTGACCGCGCCATCGCATCTTTTATGAAAGAATTTCACAAAGCATCCGATGTCAGCTGGAGCGCAAACAGCAATTATATCATGGCTGCTTTCGAATTAGACAATCAAACAGAATACGCATACTATGATTATCAGGGTAACCTGGTTGGTGTGGTTCATCATATACTCACCAGCAGTTTGCCTGCAGATCTCAGCAGAGATATCAAGAAACATTATTCCAACTATTGGGTGACTGAATTATTTCAGGTATCCTCCGATCAGGGTGATTCTTACTATATCCAGTTGAAGAATGCTGACGAAACCATTGTTCTGACTACAGAAGGCACCGGCAGCTGGCACCTGTATTCAGCGCCAAAGGCAATCGTTACTCTCTGAAATATTTACAGCAGTCTGGTTTAGATTCTGAATCCCTCCGTTCCCGGAGGGGTTCTCTTTTTAAGCCCCTGCTGTTTGATCATTCCATTTTTTTCAATTATAGCGTTACGGTTTTTACATTCTGCAAAACAGTTCCGTTCTTTATTTCATCTGATGCAGAGATCAGTAATAAATCACCATCATTTAACTTCCCATAAATTTCAACAAAATCATTTGCATCCCTGCCGGTTTTTACATCCACACGCTGCGTCTGGTTATTGACGACACGAATAACGAAAACACTTTCGGTTGAATTGACAACGGCTGTTTTGGGCACAATAAAAGTACTGTCACTCGCCGGCAACGGAAGATTTACTTCAGCTACCATACCCGGCAATAATTTTTTGTCGTTGTTGAATCACGTCCATTTCAATCCGTTGAGAACGCAACCGGTCGTCAATGGTTCCGGAAAGCCGGTTGATGGTTGCTTTGAAGGGACGGCCCGGCAATGACTTTACCGTAAAACTCACTTCATCTTTATGATTCAGATATTCTGTATATGCTTCGGGTACTGACAGTACCAGCCGAAGTTTTTTCTGTTCCTGCAGGTTGAATAAAGGAAGTTCAGAACCTTTTCCGGCAGGTCCGACATAAGCACCCGGGTTCACGTTTCTGGCCGTGATCACTCCATTAAACGGAGCCCGTATCTGCAGATAATTCTGTGTCTCCGTAATTTCTTTGGAAGCGGACTGCGCTGCCTGAAATTGTGCATAGTCGGAATTCTTGCGGGCAGCCGCCTGTTCCAGGTCATTGGGTGAAATGGTTCCCGGTGTCTTGCTTGTTTCCAGCATGCGATCATAATTCGCTTTACTTGCCAGGTAGATGGCTTCACGGGATTTAATGTTGGACTCTGCACCTGCCAGTTGTGAATTTATTTCAGGCGCTTCCATCGTAGCCAGCAACTCACCTTCTTTTACTTCCGAGCCAACATCAACATATAGTTTTTTTACAAAACTGCTAACCTTTGCATACAGATCCACCTGCTGATAAGCTATGAGTTGACCAGGAATTTGTAATGAAGAAGACAATCGTCCCTTCTTCAAGGCAAACACCTGTGTTGGCGGATCGTCTGCCTGTTTGGTTTCCGTTTTTTTCTTCCCTGCATTGTCTTCCGATTGGCAGCTGTAAAGTAAAACTGCAACCAAAAAAGTATTGATTAGCCTGCTTTTAAATCCTGATATTGTATGTAAGCGCTGACTCATTGCTGTGTTTTTGGACTATAATTTTTATTTCGCCGAATGATTCAATTCAGGAATATAATGTGAACTTTCTTTGTCTTCCGGATCAAGAGAAACAGAAGCAGTGGAAGCCTTACCCTGCACCCAGGAGAACACCAGGGGCAATATGAATAAAGCAGCAAAGGTAGATGCTATCAATCCGCCCACCACCGCGCGACCCAAAGGCGCCGCCTGATCACCACCTTCACCCCAGCCCGATGCCATCGGCAGCATACCAAACACCATGGCCACGCTGGTCATCAGGATCGGCCGCATACGCAGGGCTGCGGATTCTTTGGCGCTGAGTAAGGCATTTCCGGTATGAAGTCGTAAATGTTCTGCATTGGTTATTAATAAAACAGAATTGGCAATCGACACGCCCACCGACATAATAATGCCCATATAAGATTGCAGATTGAGGGTTGATCCGGTGAGCAGCAGCGCTGCCAATGATCCGATCAGTACGGCCGGCAGTGTCGATAATACTACCAGGGATACTTTGAAGGATTGAAAATTTGCAGCCAGCATCAGGAAAATAACTGCGATGGCCGTAATCAATCCCAATTGCAAACTATTTAGTGTATCAGTTAAAACTTCCGTCAATCCTTTTGTTTCAATATTCAGTCCACGCGGCAGATTCCCTAAAGACTGAAGGGCAGTTTGTACATCTTTTGTTGCAGTGCCCAGGTCTTTATTATTTATATTGGCCGTTACTGATAAATAAGGGAAGAGCACCCAGATTGTCGTTTTCTCCATAAGATGTATCTGTTTAATAGTCGCCACATCACCCAATACCGGACGTGACTCATTACTCAACACCGGAATTTCATTGATGTCATTCATGCTGGTCATCTGATTCTCGGGCACTTCTACCTGCACACCATAACTGATATTACTTTTCGGATCGATCCATAAATTTTTTTCCGTATACCTCGATGAAGAAGTGGCGGCTACCAGGGAACGGGATATATCTGACAGTGTCACGCCCATTTGTGCTGCCCTGATTCTGTCAATATCAATATTGATGGTTGGATATTTAATGGGCTGTGCCAGTTGTACATCACGCAAGTAATCAATCTGCCTGAGTTTATCAATCACTTTGTCTGCATATTGTTCATTGAGCTTTTTGTCCTTACCTATTAACCTGACTTCAATGGGTGTTGGCGATCCCTGGCTCAGTACTTTGTCGGTCAGTTCAATCGGTTCAAAAGAAAGCTGCACATCGGGCATGCTCGCCTTCATCTGATGGCGAAATCTTTCTTTCAAATGATCCAGCTTTTCTTTATAGCTCTCCTTTAATGCAACCTGCAATACGGCTTCCTGGGGTCCGCTCATAAAAAGATAAATCGGACTGGTTGAAAATTGCCCGGGATGTTGTCCGACAAAAGCCGATGTCACGGCTATATTTTCTTTCCCAACCAGGTCCTCCAGTATATGGATTGCCTTAATTGTTTTTTCTTCTGTTCTTTCTATCCTGGTCCCATCCGGTGCACGCAGCCGCACCTGGAACTGACCGCTATTGACTTTCGGCAATACATCGCGGCCGATACTTTTAAACAGAAGGGCAAGTAATCCGCAGGTCAATGATTGTATAAAAAATAACAACGGCCCGTTGATAAGGAAAAAGACGATCCAGAAAACGCAGGAAGCGATTCCGGAATTTTTCAAAGCGGGTCAGTTTTCCATCTCCGTTATTCAAACTTTTTTCCAGCAATTTCTTTTTCTGGTCCCATGTATCCTGTTCCTCGGATGCTGTTAAACCAAGTGCCGCATATTCTTCTTCGTCCGTCAATACATGTCCGTCTTTGGCTGATGTATGAGTATGTCCTTTCATCAGCCAGTTCGCCATGATCGGAACAAAGGTCTGCGCCAGGAAATAAGAAGTAATCATGGAGAATGCAATGGCCATGGCGAGTGGTAAAAACAAAGAACCGGGAATTCCCGTCATCGTAAAAGCCGGTGCAAATACGGCCAGGATACAGAGCAGGATCAGCAGTTTTGGAAATGCAATTTCTTTACAGGCATCCCAGATGGCCAATGCTTTCGGTTTCCCCAGGGCCAGGTGCTGGTGTATATTTTCAATGGTTACCGTCGATTCATCCACCAATATACCAATGGCGAGAGCCAGTCCGCTCAGCGTCATGATATTGATGGTCTGATTAAAGAGGTAAAGAAATAAAACGCCGGAGATAATGGAAGTAGGTATCGTTAGAACTACAATGAGTGCACCCCGTCTGTCTCCTAAAAATAATAATACCATCAGGCCGGTCAGTATGGCACCGATGGCTCCTTCAGAAATCAGGCTTTTCACCGCGTTGATTACATACACTGACTGATCGAATTCATAAGACAAAACCACGTCTTCGGGTAACTGGCTCTGAAAACGCGGGAGAGCTTTTTTCAGATTCTGAACCACTTCCCAGGTGGAAGCATCAGCCGACTTGGTGACGGGCAGGTAAATAGAACGTTTCCCATTTACCAGTGCATAACCAGAGGTGATATCCGCGCCATCTTCTATTACCGCAATATCACGCAGATAAATATTTTCTACAGCCCCTTTATAAATCGGAATATCTCCGAAGTCCTTTATATTTTTAATCGTCGTGTTGGCAGGCGTAAAATAATTGTAATTGCCGATGCGTACATTTCCTGCTGGTGTTGCCTGGTTATTATCTCTGAGTGCCTGCTACCACCTGATCGGGCGTCAGATGATGTACCCTGAGTAATTCAGGATTTACTTTTATGACAACGGTCCTTACGTTTCCACCAAAAGGTGCCGGAGATACCAGACCCGGAACGGAAGTAAAAGATGCGCGAACATATACATTGGCCAGGTCCATCAGTTCGTTGTTCGAACGTATTTTACTGCTCAGCACCAGTTGTCCGATGGGCAACGTGGAAGCATCAAAACGTATAATAAAAGGTGGCTGTGAACCCGGCGGAAAGGATGTCTGCGCCCGATTGGTAAATGTGGCAACTTCCGCCGCTGCCTGTGCCATATTGGTACCCTGGTAAAAAGTAAGTTTTATAAGCGTGAGTCCCAGGATATTTCTTGTTTCAATACTTTTTACACCGGATACATACAATAACAAATTGACATAATTCTTTGCAAAAAAAGCTTCCATTTGTGTCGGTGTAAAACCACCATATGGATGCGAAATATAAATAACCGGAAGATTCAGCTCGGGAAAAATATCAATCTTGATATTGCGGACTGCATTCACCCCAAAAAAGAATAAACCCATTACGATCACCAAAATGGATATCGGCCTTCTGAGCGCACTTCTGATTAATCCCATGAGAAGAAGTTTTGTAGCATCATCATCTGCTATCGAATTTCATTTTCAAAAAAACTAAAGTCACCGATGGCCGCCGCTTTCAGCAGCAGGGCCTGCCAGACATTACTGTCGGCAATATCCCTGTCCGTCTCTGCGCGGTTTAGTACATACAATGTCTGCGTAACATCCACAATATTCGTAAGGCCATTTTTGTATAATACGGATCTTTGCAAATAGGCATCTGAGGCAGCTTTCACCTGGACGGGTGCTTCGTTGTAATTCGCGATGGCGTTTTTTATTTTCTCATCTGCCAGCGCCAGTTGTGTTTTGATTTGCTCGCTGACCAGTTCATATTCATTTTGCAAACCCCGTGATGTCCATTCCTGCGCGGTAACCTGCTGGTGCACCCGGATAGGATTTGTTAGATTCCATACAAGACCCACTCCGAAGAGATAATTACTATTCGTAGGTTTTACACCGTTCCAGTAATCATGGTTAAAAGCATCGGGATTTAACTGACTATAGTTGCTGTTGAAACCGGATCCCCTGCTCTGCATGACACCCACCAGGGAGAACACCGGGTATTTGAACCGGTCGATATATTTCTCCTGTTGCCGGCTTACATTGATACGACTTTGATAAAATTTTAATATGGGATGCTGGTCTTCGTTTGGAGGAATTGAATCATATAAAGAGGGTGGAATACGGGCTACAAAAAACGTATCCAGCAGAAATTTCTGATAGGTTATTCCCATCAGTTGTGCCAGCTGGGTCGCTTGTTCCGCCTCGTAATTAATGGCGTTTGTCAGCGCTATTTTTGCACTGGATACTTCCGCGTTCGCCTGTGATGAGTCCACCCCGGGATTTAATCCGTTTTTTGCACGGGCCACCACAACGACACTCAGCGCATGGGCCCTATCCAGGTTTTTCTGCTCGGACAATACCAGTCTCTGCGCTGCCAACAGATTGAGATAGGCGCCGGAAACCCTTACCTGCAATTGAAATTTTTCCTGATCCAGGTCGCTGGCATCCTGAAGAACCTGTGCCTCCGCCACTTTCACATTTTCTCGTACTCTTCCGAATGTGAAAAAATCCCAGCTGATATTCGCGAGGTACAATCCACCAAATGCGGCATTCCAGTTCTGTGTAAGAAAAGGAGGTCCCGAAGAAGCGACGCTAAACCCGCCGATGGGGACGACCGGTCCGAATTGCCCGTTGGCCGTGCCATAGGCCTGTTGGGCGGCGAGATTCAGATTCGGTAAATGATATGTGGATGCTTCCTTCGCTGAAGCCTGTGAGGATTTGAGATAATTGCTCTTGGCTTTAACGGTGCCATAATTATTGAGTGCCGTGTTCACTGCATCCTTTAAAGTCAGTGTCTGGCTGTTGGCCCGGATCCCCACTAGTAAAAACAAAGAAAAATATGTTGCTCTCTTTATAATCCCGTCAAGACTATCAAACATCGGTTGGTTGGTTTATCCTTTGCATTCTGCAAACAACCAAAATTACCAAACCAATTCTAATTGTGTTCAAACGATTCACTACGATTTTCGAACATGGGGTTTCGAAACTATCATATCATATCGCTTGAAGTGAAGATAGAACCTGAAGATGAGTCCATTTTTGCTCGACGATTTGACCTTCAACGAAGATCTAAATTCACACGAAAAATAACCAGTCATTCACAAAAAGACAGATATAAACTTATTCAAATTCTAAGTCATATTGAAATTCGATCAGACGCGTTCGACCTATGCCTTTTGTGGTGTATCAAATTCAAGTATCCAATGTTTCCCAAATTTATCAGCCAGATCCCCGATCAATCCGAAAAACATCTGATTGATGGGATGATTCACCTTCCCCCCTGCTGAGAGCTTTTCAAACAGCGAGCGCATTTCTTTTTCGGTTTTACACGCAAGACTCATATGCACCGTATTGCCCTCAATAAATTCACCTGGTACCATATCGGTCGCCATGATTTCAAAATTTTCCGTTTTTAAAGATGAATGCAGAATAGAGTTGTGATAACTGGCAGGCATTTGGTTGGCAACCGGTGATTCTCCCGCAGTCATTAGGGAAAGCTCCCCACCAAATATTTCTTTGTAAAAGCCCATGGCTTCTTTACAGTTGCCATTAAATGTCAAATAAGGATTCAGCGTTGCCATAAAATTTGTTTTTGTTTGATTTATACTTTTTTAAATAACAATACAAAGTTGGTTCACAAAATGAAAGACCGGAAGTACGGAAAAGACAAACAAGGGGTGTTTTGCGACAATTAAAGCTCTTTGAGCAGACTATCAACCTCTTTCTGACCCCAGTGTGGATTGATCCCTTCATTCGAATCAGCAGCCAATTGCCGTTTTGCAAGATCCAGCAGTTCTTTCGCTTTTTTCTTATCACCTCCCCAGAGTTTGGGAGTCGAATATTTTTCCCAGCCACCCAGGTAATTCGCTCTCGGATTATCCGGATTTGTTTTTATGGCCAATTGAGTATACTGACTGGCTACCGGCCCATATTGTCTGCCATAGCTCATGGGATTGACAAATACCCGGGCCCTGTTTACCATGCTGATGATACAGTAAACTTCTGACAATTCTTTTTTTTGGGAACTCGTATCAAGCAGTGATCTCGATTTTTTGATTTCATTTTCTGCTTTATCTGCAAAGGGTTCTATCTGATCACCATCCCGCTGGTAAAGCCATCCGATTTTTGCATTGCAGAATGCCGCATAATACCAGGGAAGCCAACTCGTTTTTTCCTGCTGTGCGATAGATTCAAAACCTGCAGCCAACTGCTGGTAATCTTTTACCGCCACTGCCTGATCGAGTTTGGTAACTGCCGTCTGCATCTGCTGACTGTAGTTATCCTGTGCCTGGATCAGATTGCAATAAAGAAAAATAACAGCGATAAATAAAATAGTCTTTTTCATTGTTTTTGATTTTTATTATGTTATGTATTATAAATTCTCATTGATAAAATCATTTCGCCGGTCAATTCCAAAACTCATGAACAGGCCGATATAGAATGTCCTGGTAGCCGGAAGAGTCACTGCTATTTTGTTCATCCCATTATAGCTGTAGTAGTATCCGAAAACCGGTTTGCTCCCGAGCACATTATTACAACCAAAGCCGATTCCGGAATATTCCTTATTCTTCCATTTTGGAAATATTGAAAACAGGTAAGCAAAACTCAGATTCATCACGTGGTAAACGGGCGTGGTACCATGGTCGTAGAAAAAAGGGGCACCGGAGGCATTTTGCTGAATATCATAATAGGGTCGTCCGGAAGCCAGTGTGTACGCCATATTCGCACTGAGATTGATACCCTGGAAATATTTTTTGACAACGAGTGACAAGGTATGCGGCGTAGAGAAGGACGGGGCAATGGCATAGGGAAAATCCATCCATTTCCGTTTTGTATCGAGGTATGTGTATGTGATCCAATAGTCAAGGTCCTTAAATGTTCTCTTGTCTCTCCAAAACAATTCAATACCCCGCGCATAGCCGTTACCGTTATTGGAATAGGAAGGGTATGTATTGATGAGCCCTTTGTAAGTTTTATAATAGGCTTCCATCCGGAAGAACCGGTTGCCTGCTTTTTTCTGATAATTGATGATATAATGGGAGGCGCTGGAATAATCTAAATGGCGGTTCGCCGCCAACCAGTTGATTTCGGGCAGCTGATAAAAAATGCCATAGGCCATATTGATTTGTCCGCCATCCGGAAACCGGTAAGCCAGACTTACCCGGGGTGCCAGGTTTGTACTTTTTATTAGTGTGGCATATTCCGCTCGGGCGCCTATTTTGGCCGCCATCCTTTTACTGATACGTATGTCTCTTTCTGCGAATACTGCAATCAGATGATTCACCAGTCTGCTTGTTGTATCTGCAAAGGGATCATTCGATGAAAGCAGGTCATGATTATAAAAATATTCGGCTCCGAAACGGATCGCCTGATTATGACGCAGCTGTTTTCTCAATACGAATCTTGCCTGGGCAAAATTTGATTGGGTCGTGCTGTCCAGGTTATATTCGTTGTAGGGATAATCCGGCAGGAAAAGCTGCTGGTTTTTATTGTTGAATAACTGGCGGGTTATTCCGTCTTTATAGTAATTAAAAGCAATGGCCGCATCTATTTTCCAGTTGTTCTTTAAAAAATCCTGGTAAGAAAGATTCGAATAAATATTGGTATTCACCTGTTGAAAGGTTGACATAAGGTTGCTGCTGTCAACAGTCGTATTCCGGATACCGATATTACTATAACCATAATTGCAGTAAAATTTAAGCATACCGGTTTTGCCAGTCCTGATCCTGAAATTACCATCTGCTGAAAAGTATTCGGGTCCCTTAAAATAGTCGGGTATCTGGGGAACGATACGATTATAAAACTGGAGATTGCCATAACCGGCATTGATGCCATAACTGCTTTTGTTGTTCTGAGCCAGTTCCTGAAAACCGGCGCCTATATTTTGCGGGAAAATATGCAATGACGCGGAAGACTTGTCCGGCAGATCAACCGTTTCCAATATCAGGGCGCTACTCATGGCCTCACCATACAATGCTGAATATCCTCCGCTGCTGAATAAAATTCCCTTGAATAAAAAAGGATTTAGTCTGGCGGGCTGTGGCAGGCCCGGAACGCTGGCAAAATTGGGAGACGGCAAAAGCGCGCCATCCACGAATTGTTTTGCTTCTGCGTTGGTACCCCCACGGACAAAAAGGCCTTCCTCTTCACCAATCGTTTGTGCCCCGGGTAATGTGCGAAGTGCATTGGCGATATCACCACCGTTTCCGGCAACAGTTACCGCGTCGATCGGCGTCAGTGCAGCTCCCTTTGCCTTATCACTGGCTTCGAAACTTCCGACACTGATGACGACGACATCCCCCAGCGTTTTTGATTCCAAATCGAGTTCAATGTCCAGATGGATGATCGAATCATTCAGTACAATTTCCATTTCGCGGGTTGAATAACCGACCGACGATATTTCCAGTTTTCGTTTTCCTTTTCCGGAAAGTATAAGTTGAAAACGGCCCGCTGAATCTGCATAAACACCCTGGTTTGTTTCCTTAACGTGTATGGTTGCAGCGGCCTGAGGATCCTTATTGCTATTGGTAATGATACCCCTTATTGTCGTCTGGGCACTTGCGGCTACAGAGCATAACATGAAAAAAAGGATATGCATCATTTTATTTCGTTCTGGTAGTTTCATGTTCTTTGATTTACCAAACGAAAATATATTCGGTGAAAGGGATATTTTCCGGAGAATCGATCAGCCGGACATATGTGCAGACAGAAAGGAGGGTTGTAAAGATTAGAGTGAGAGCATTTTTTCCAGGTCAGCCTTATAAGATTCACTCAAAGGCAATTCGATGGCGCCGATGCAAACCAGGTCTCGTTTGATCGCTGTTATTCTTTTTGCAGAAAGGATATATGATTTATGCGTTCTCACAAACTGATGGCCGGTGAGTTTTTCCTCCAATGACTTCAGACTCATCCTGGTCATAATGGGTTTTGCGTTATTGATGAGAAATATTTTTACATAATCTCTCATGCCTTCGATGTAGAGAATATCCGGTATCAATATTTTTACCTGGTTATATTCAACAAATACAAAAAAATAATCCGGCAGAGGATCTTTTTGAAGGGGTTTGCTCTGCAGGTTAAAAAGATCATGTGCCTTGTTACAGGCTTTCAGGAAACGTTCGAAAGACACAGGTTTCAGCAGGTAATCCACCGCCTGATGGTTAAAACCCTCAAAAGCATATTCCTTATAGGCTGTGATGAATATGACCATGGGAGGCCTTGGAAGAGATTCCAGAAACTGCAATCCGTTTAGTCCCGGGCATCTGAATATCAAGAAATATCAGGTCCACCGTTTCATTTTGTAACGCTTCAGCAGCTTCCATCGCATTTTTACAGCGTCTGACGAGATGCAGGAACGGAACCCGCCGGATATTATCCACCAGCAGGTCGAGTACCAGTTTTTCGTCATCTACAGCAATACAATTCAGCATGGCATTTCAAGATTTAATTTTACTGCATATATGTTGCCATTGTCCCCGATGGACAGATCGTATTTGTTTGGATAGAGAAGATTTAATCTGTTCTTCACATTTGCCAGCCCAATTCCGGAGCTTTCATCTTTCGAATGATTAGAGCGGTTGTAGTTATTGGTCACAGAAAAATGCAATTTATTATCCCGTAGCGCGAGTGAAATTTTTATAAACGGATTGGGTACCATACCGATGCCGTGTTTGAAAGCATTTTCCACAAAAGGCAATAAAAGCATGGGTTCGATATAACAATCAGGCTCAGGCTCCTCTATATCCAAAACCAGATCAAGGCCCTCACCAAAACGCAGTTGCTGGAGTTCGATATAACTTCTCAGATAAGAGATCTCCTGGCTGAGCAGGAATTTGTCCTTATTGGCATCATAGAGCATGTACCTGAGCAGATCGGAAAGTTTTAAGAGAGAAGGCTCCAGTAACTCAGACTTTTGTCTTGCCAGCGCAACCATATTGGTCATCATATTAAACAGAAAATGCGGACTGACCTGCGAACGCAAAAACCTGAGCTCGGATACCATTTGCTCGGACCTTCTCTCCTTCTCCAGTTTCTCCGCCCGTGCCCGGTCCGTAACATAACGGAAGATAAAACTGGCCAGCAGAAAGGGAACCGGAGGGAAAAACAGAATACGGTGATTGAATGAGGTGAGAATAAATTCCGGAAATACCCATTTAACAACGCCGAGTTTTGCATAATAAGAAAAGGCCAGGATGACTCCGATGGCCAGCAAATAAAGCCACCAGGTGCGCCTGTTAAACAATTTGGGATAAAGGAAGTATGCGTTCAGATAGAATAACCCGATTTGATAGATATTGGTTACGAGAAAAAAATAGTCCGGCAGGCCGGTGTTAACCGGGAAATTGTGGAAAATGAACAATGGGATGATCAGCAGTGATGCCCATATGAGGAGATGGATACCGGGCGCCAGGTATTTCTGAGGTGACTGGAACATAATCATTTCTTCCTCGTAAAAATAAGCTGCCTTGTCCATCTGTTCAAAGAGTGGCTACGAAAACCCGATATGTGTCTGCAAAGAAATGGTTTGTTGCTATCAGCAATCGGATGTTCACTTTACCGCCTGCTAACCCTTTAGGAGTGAAGTTGACCTCTCCCGGACTAAGAAGGTGCATTTTTTAATATAATTTGGTTCATATTACGCTGTTTATGAAGTTGGCCTGTCTCTTGTTGGTCGCTCTTTGCTCAGCCACTTTATCTTATTGCCAGACCTGGAAGAGAACCGGCGTTGAGAATACGGGGCGGGAGATATTATACAACCCGGATAATATTACGATCCAGGATATAGGGCAACATAAAAACGTAATAAAAGCCTGGTTTAAGGAACAATTTGTAAACCAGAATGTGTCAGGCATTTTATATTCCACCGGATATACGTTAACGTTTTACGCATTTGATTGCAACGAAAAGATATGGTCAATCAATGAACTGATTTTCTGCAAGCCATCAGGAGAAGTTATTCAGGATTATACTTATGAATACGAGTGGAACAAAGCTCCTCCCGGGTCTCCCATGGCATTATTATCTTATTTCATATGCAATAAATATTCCGGGAATTGATGGCGTAGCAAGCGCAGGGTTTACAATATATGCTTTAATCCGGAGGTTCCATTCGGCCGATTCATCAGTTCGTGAAGCATCTCTCCGATCATGGCTGAATTTGGTATTATTTGCACTCATTAAAATATGAGTTATGAAGAATGCAAAAATACCAGCCATTTTAATTTTCCTTTCCGGAATGATTTCATCTGCCATGGCTCAGAATAATCCGGTGATGAATAAAAAAATAAAAGCGCAGTTTGACATCATGCTGACGGATATGAAAAAGATCGATGTCGCAAAACCGGATGAAGTTAAAAAGTCAATACCCATACCTTCCCGGGATCAGATATTTGATGCAACGTTGCCTGCACTCAATACGGAAATAGGGCAGGGAAAAATAGAAATAGAAACAAAGGGTAAGCAGTTTGTCAATGTCAAAACGGTTAATGCTCTCCTGATAGGCAAAGACCTGCTGGCTTTGATGTCAGGAATACCAGAACCCATCTCCGGTCTTCCCGAAGCCAAAAGAGCCATGAACCTGCAGGATGAAAAAATTATTTATAATATCTATATTGAAAAACTTAAAAGATTACAGGCACAATATATTGAGGAAGCCAGAAAATATGTTATAAACGGACAGGAAGCAGAACAGACCAGGATGGTGGCTGAAAAGAATGCGGGTAAAGCAATGCAGGATCTGAACAATAATTCCCTCGTACAGCAGGCAGGCGGACTTGAAAAACTACAACAAATGACGCCAGCCGAACGGGCAGCCTGGGGCAAAAAAATGGCAGAGCAGGTTAAGAATAATCCTTCGGCTTATACCGGCACTGAGAGTGATCCGCGAAAAGCCTTTACAAATAAAATGATGAAGGATCCGGGTTATGCAGCCCGTTTTCAACATATGAATCAACAGCAGCAACAGGAAGAATACAAGATGTTTATGTCTGAGAATGGCTTTACAGATAATGAAGTCGGAAAATCTGCAGAGATCAAGTCTGCTCACTAATGAGGCGACCGTTATCATGGAAATAACCCAGAGGACAACGGACATATTAAACCACAGAAAGCAACTTGCCGGGATAGCCGGAGCGGCGCAGAAAAAAACGGATGATTATTTTGCACTGGTGAACAGTAACCTGAATGATCAATATCGCCGCATCGCTGAATCATTGCCCCTGGTTGATCACGGAGAGGCCGGCAAGGGCAAGGACACTTACCCGGTGGATTTAGCATACAATCTGATCGTTTATACTGCGGAGAAAGAAAATGCAATTTCCAATAAAGAGGTATGGAAAAATTATGTCGAAACCATGAAGGTGACTATTGCAGAATACAATGCATTTCTAAGCGAATACTGGGGACGTGATAAAGAAACAGATAAACTGATGGCCGAGCGAAACCAGACGCCAGCAGCGATCATGGCAGGCGCTTGTAACGATCTCATCTGGCTGACTGAAATGGCAAAAACGATGACCCACTCGAATGCCGGCTGGCAACGCAGATATGATGAGAAAATTCTGCACCTGTATGAATAGCGCTGAATGCAAGCATTCCAGATTTAACAAGATAATTATTTGGAAATGTAATACAGCCGAAGCCATCCTGAAAATATTTATCTTTAGATAAGAGGTTTAACAGGCCATTTCTATTTGCCGAAAAGTAAATCAAATCAGAATGAAGGTAAAAAACCTGAAACCAAATATCCAAATTGCTGAATATGTAGAACGGTTGCTCGTTATAGAGAATTCTCAATCGAATGATTCTTTTTCTTTACCGTTATTTGCCAACGGTTCACCCACCCTGCTTTTTATTTCACCAAAAGCCATTATGGGCAAATAAAGCTACTTCTCATCTTACACTTTTCGGGCAGACTCTTTTTCCGGATACATTGACATTTACCGGAGGATTCATATTAATCGCCTATTTTTTTAAACCATACTCATTAAATGCCGTTTTCGGCGTCATGGCTCCTGAACTGACTGATTCACCCGTTGATCTTTGTTTGGTTGTACCAAAAAAAACAGCAACGCTTGAAATACAATTGCTGAATGCCGGTTCAACGAAACTGATGCTCGCGCTATTAGATCAGTTTATCGCAGGTTTGATTGCCGACGCCAGATGCGACTGTCCGGGCATTCGATATGCTGCCAATAAAATCGCAGAACAACCCACACCCGAAATTCTGGGAAGGGTTCAAAATGAATTGCATGTTACTGAAAGGACATTTCAAAGAATGTTCGAAAAAAACATTGGTATATCGCCGAATCTTTACAGAAGGGTTTGTCAGTTCAATTCGGCATTTCAACAATTAAACAACCGGAATTTTTCCAAACTATCCGACCTGGCGTTTCATAATGGCTATGCCGATCAAAGCCATTTCGTGCGTGCATTCAAAGAGTTTACCCATCTTTTACCAACAGAATATCTTGGTTTGGGAGAACCACCCGAAAGCAAATAATGTCGGTTTCATTCTATTTCCACCGCACGCTCATTCTTACCTTCGATAATAATAATTATTTAAATCAGAATTATGTCAAAAGAAATTTATCCCTGCTTGTGGTTTGACGGAAAAGCCAAAGAAGCCGCCGATTTTTACTGCTCCATTTTTAAAACCGCCCGGATCACTGCGGAAAATCCCATTGTCGTGAACTTTGAACTGAATGGCAGCAAGTTTATGGCGTTAAACGGAGGGCCTAAATACAAACCAACACCTGCAACTTCCTTCGTTATACCTTGCGATACACAGGAAGAAATTGATCACTATTGGGAAAAGCTGGGTGAAGGTGGCCGGTATGATCAGTGTGGATGGCTGGACGACAAATACGGTTATTCCTGGCAGGTAGTACCTTCGATTCTGAATCAGCTGATGGCTGATCCCGTTAAAGGCCCCGAAGGTCATCGCACGCGTTTCTGAAAATGTCAAAATTTGATATTCAGACTTTATTGGATGCTTAGTCATGATCAGGCTTACCGTTTAAAACTAAAAGAGTAATCTTTTTTTTACCTGACCACTCCTAAATTCCCATTAACGTTTTACTGCGAAAGCTTGTGACTAAAAGCCTTTTTTGTTCATATTTGGCATAGCTGCTATTACTTTATCTTTCTGAATACGATTTGCTCTTTTTCTTTTTTAGCGACTTGACTAAAGAACTCGCTTAGGCTAGCGTATTTCTCAGTGGTGAAGAAAGTTTTATCGATTTTCATCCTCATTTGTAGCTGAATGACATCTCCGTTTTTCTCCAGAATGTATTCAAAGTACCCATCCTTGTCATTGAGGCTGATTTTTCCGGAAGACGGCATTTCATCCACCATATAGCCCTTGGGTATGTCCAGGGACAACAGGTAAATATTATCCATCCGGTATGGCATTTCGACGATGTATTTCCGTTTTACAGCACTGAATGGGTTTTTTTCAAAATAAGAAAAGATCACGGGGCTTATATAAAACAAATCCGATTTGGCTGAATCTGTAAAGTCGATATCGGAACTGATGGTTAATGGTTTGTCGGGATCTGTCAGATTCTGGACTTCTTCATTGGCAAAACGGGCTACCCGGTTTTCGATTTTTGTATTGAGGTATTTGTCCAAAGAAGTTTTCTTTATTTCCTCTCTCGACTTGTAAGACATCTGAGATCCACAATTAAGCGTAATGTTTCCGGATAGATTTCCGTGATCATCTGTGGTCATGATTACGTTTGCCCGATTTTGTTCCGCCAGTGAATCCGGTACCAGTGAAATCAACGTGGCCTTTCTGGTATTGAGGGTCACAGCTCCCCCGTTGTAACAATAAACGGGCAGTTTACCATAAGGATTCAGAGGCTGGCTCGCATCCAGCAAGACCTGCCTGCCATCTATTTCGGCCACACAGATCAGGTAGTTATAATCGTTGGGCAGGGGGTAGCTCAGATTGCCGACTCCTTTATCCCCTGTTGCTAAAAGAGCGGGATGAGCTTCTATACGCATTTGCTTTAGCATAGCGGTCAACAACAGATTCAGATCAGCCACATTTCCGGATTTGTCTCTGAACGTTTCTTTAAGTCGCTGACTCAGAAAATAGTCATTGTGAGATGTGCACGCAAAATGATCCCTGAGATATTTGAAAATCGCAATAGAAATCTCTTTTTTTGCCTGAAGACCTGTCGTCACCTGTTCCAGATCTTTTTTTAACCAGCCAAACCGATCATCCTCAAAGTCTTCAACGCCCTCTATAAAATAATAAATATGACTGAATCCCTCCCAGCTGTCGGAGGTATAAAAATTATATGTTTGATAGTCCGTAAAGGTCCATCTATGCGACAGACTTACGTTGTCTTCATAATTTTTTATAGATTTTATAAAGGGCTCGGGCGTAAGGCCGGGCTCATTTTTTTTTATCCATTGGAAATGGATCAGCGAAGATTTTACCTGGAATAACGGATTGATGGTTTCATGATTGACGGGCTCTACTGTTTGTTTAAAAAAATTGGAATCTCCCTGGTATTTTATGGAATACAGGTTTGCATTCGGAAGCATCAGGTCGTATTGGCTCCAAAGACAGGGATATTTATACTGGAAACTCCAACTCAGATCATGAATGATGTAAGAATACCGGCAGCTGTACTCGACGTCAAAAATGGATCCTTCTTTGAGTGCCGGCATGGCGAATTTTACAGTAGCCCAATTCTTTCCTTGCTGCTGGATGATCACACTGGCGCGATCAAGTTTCACTTCCTGAATGACGCCTTTGACCCGATTATATGTTCTTCCTTCCAGCGATACCAGGCCCTCTTCCGGCAGTTTGATCATAATATTGTGATAGGGAACCAGGGTACTAAGGTACAATGTAAATTGCCCGGCATCAAGCCCGTTTTTATTAACAACTTTGATTCGTATAAATCTTTTTAAAATTATATCATCGTCTCCCCCTTCATTTCTTTCAAAAGTCCGCTTTCCTATATCAAACAGGACGATCGCATTGGCTCCGGAGTCGGATGCATTTCCCTGGATATCAAAATCGGCCAGGGTGATTTTTCCAGGCTGAAAATCCGTCGAATCCTGTGCGCTAGCAAAGTGTAAATAAGTAAAGAAGCAAAATAGTAATAAGAATAAACTCTTACTCTTCATAAAGTACCCGTGGGTTAATGGATAATAACGTTTTAAAGGCTCAGGTATTTTGGCAACAATAATATAAAACGTTTATGAGAAAATGATTAGCATCCTATGAATCGGGTATCATAGCGCTGAGCTAAGGGTTTTTACCTATTTGTTTTATAATTGTGGTGATGGAAAAAATAAATAGTAGCTATCGTTTCTATTGAGACAAACGGACAGAACCAATCACCTGAAAGCAGATCATAGTCTGGTAGGTAAGAAGTGCGGGATCAGATTTGGCTTCATATCTTGTTCAAACTATCGATTAGTAATCTCTTTACTATAATCTGAAAACATGTCAATGGCTTCATATAGTTCAAATCCAATCCCCTGTGCAAGTTGATTTAGTTCAGTCATACTGTGTGTCAGAAATATGGAAATCGCTTTTTTAACCGGGTCTGCTGACCACCATCCACCATATGCCCCGGGCCAGCCAACAGAGCCAACTGAACCCGCACAGGGCATGGATCCATACATGCTTTCTTTCATTACGACGGCAAGCCCGAGGCCAAAGCCATAATGTTCTCTGAACATTTTTGAATTCATTAATGTCGAATGTTCCCTTTGATAATCGGTCAGTTGATTGGAACACATGAAGTGAATCGTTTCCGGTTTTAAAATTTGTACACCGTTTGAACTTCCGTTTTCTACAAAAAGAATTGCAAATTTTAAAAAGTCGCCGATGGTTGACCAGAGTCCCCCACTGCCTGCTTCAAATTCCAAATCCGGGTGGGCGTTCTTTGAAAGCCATTTTCGATGGAACGGTTTCAAGGTTTACCGGTTTACCTGATTCGTCATAACCCATGTTTGATGCACATCTGTTTCTTTTGTTATGGGGAACATCAAAAAAAGTATCTGTCATACCTAATGGATTGAATATTTTTTCCTCCATTACTTTGCCCAGTTTTTTTCCTTCTATGATTGAAATGAGTATACCCAGCAGATCAGTTGATTTGCCGTAATTGAATAGCTCACCCGGCTGATTTACCAGGGGTAAACTGGCCAAGCCATTTATCCATTGTTCGATTGTTCGTTCTGTATCAATGTCGCCTCCTAAAATCTCATCGTAGTCATCTTTCAGTTTTCCTTTCTGAAATCCACTATACGTAAAACCCGGCTCTATGTGTTAGTAAATCAAGTATTGTAATGACCCGGTTTGCCTCTTCGTATTCGCCAGACTGCTTATTCAGGACTTTCATATTCCTGAATTGGGGAAACCATTTCGTTATCGGATCGTCGAGATTAAATTTCTTCTCTTCGTATAACATCATGGCGAGTACTGAGGTAATCGGTTTTGTCATCGAAGCGATTCTGAAAATGGTATCCATGGTCATTAATTCACGAGTCTCCAGATTCATGATATCCCATCACTTTCCTGATATAAAACCTGACCATCTTTCCAAATGATGCAGTTGACGCCGCCTAACTTTTTATTATCTATTAGTTTTTTAAACACTTCTCGTTTCTTATTTGATTTCTGACGACTTTCCCCAGCCTGACCGTCAATGTTCGTGGCTTTGTATTATTTAAAAAAGTATCCTCTTAAAGAAAGTTAAGATTTTTGCCCGAGATGATTTATCTGTAAATCTCTGAGGATCCGAAGAGATAAATCGCCTCACCCAATTTCTCTTACAATTAAACAAATTACTCCAGGTTTTGAGCAAGATGCACGAAACTCATCTTGGATTGTATTAATTAATCAAAATCATCTTTACTTTTAATTTTAAGTTTATGTATAAGAAAAGGCAGAAAGAAATGCCTAATTTGAATACAAATGAATTTTGTCTACAAACGAACAGTATTTTTTACAAGCATTCTTGTTTTATGTATTACTGTTTTTAATTGCTGTATATCTAATGATTCGCAAAAAAAAGTTATTATATCAAATTTAGACGGTGAGCAGTATGCAGGATCTGAAGCTTGCAGAACTTGCCATAGTGCCATCTGCGATTCTTTTAATACCACAGTACACAACTTAACATCGGGTATCGCTTCCAGGGATTATATCAAGGGCAGCTTTGCAAAAAATGAAAATATGTTTGTCTATAATGATTCCATGAAAGTTGTGATGGAAGAAAGGAAGGCCGGCTTATACCAGGTGGCTTATGTTAATGATAAGGAAGAAAGAGCACAGCGTTTTGATATTGTAATAGGTTCAGGTAAAAAAGGACAAACTTATCTTTATTGGAGAGGTAATGAACTTTACCAGCTTCCTGTTTCTTATTTTGGCAGCGTGCATCGTTGGGCTAATAGCCCCGGTTTTCCATCAGGAACTATCTTATTCGATAGGAATATTGAATCACGATGCATGGAATGTCATACGACAATTGCAAAAGAGATTACAGGAACTGATTATTTACGAAACCAGATAATATACGGTGTAAGTTGTGAAAAATGCCATGGACCTGCAGCAAAACATATAGAATTTCATTTGCAAAATCGGCAGGAAAAACAAGGGAGATTTATTACAAATCCTGCTACATTAAACCGTCAACAGAGTCTTGATGTCTGTGCATTGTGCCATTCCGGAGTAATGCAAAGTATGAAGCCCGCCTTTTCTTTTCTTCCGGGAGATACTCTCTCTAAATATTTTATAAAAAACTCAACCAAAATAGATTCCTTTAAACTGGATGTACATGCCAATCAATATGGATTACTAACTGCCAGCAAATGCTTTAGGATCAGCGGAACAATGACCTGCTCTACATGCCATAATACACACGTTAAAGAAAGCGGGAACTTAATTGCTTATGCACAAAAATGCATGAACTGTCATACCCAAACCAATCATAAACAGGGAATACTCAAAGAAGAATCACAATCTTTTATGATGGCTAATTGTGTGAATTGTCACATGCCTGTTGGCGCTTCTAAAAATCTTACCTTGCTTGTTTCCAGAGATAAAACTCCTTCTCCGGAATTGGTTCGGTCGCATCTGATTGCCATTTATTAACTACGTTTTTATTAGATGTTTATTTTCCTATTTCGCATTACCGAATTTTACACCTAACAAGGCTGTTTTTCGGTGAAATCCGGTGGGTCAAAAAAACAAAAAGCCCGTAAACACTGCGTTTCACGAGCTTTCAAACATAATCAACTAGACTTAGAAAGTGGAGGTGAGGAGAATCGAACTCCTGTCCAAACATATTCTTCAAAAGCTTTCTACATGCTTATTTGCTGATTGATTGTCGGGGAAGAACCGGACAACAACAAACCAATCCTTCCCTTAGCTGAATAGTCTTAGGTTCAGATCACAGCCTTTCTGAACAGCATCCTCTTTTGTTTTTAGTCGGCGGTGCAGCTTGGTAACAGGCGAACCTGCCACACGGCCCGAATGACTACTTAATCACTGATTAGGCAGCCATGGCATACTGTGTATTGCCATTTGAGATTTGAATATTCAGATTAACGTGCTAATTATCCAACGCACGACATGCTTACACTTTCAAAGATCTACGCTGTCAAAACCAGGCACCCCCGAAGAATTGAACCTGCAAATTTAATAAATTTTCCCGAAGCTTACCTGCTCTTGCCCCACCCAAACCAGTCATTGCCATTTACATAGATCATGACCGCGAGCAACACCACCATGCCCACCACCTGGGCATATTCCAGCAATTTCTGACTGGGTTTACGGCCCGTGATCATTTCCAGCACGGTGAAGAGCACATGTCCCCCATCGAGCGCGGGGATCGGGAGAATATTAAAAAATGCCAGCGCTATAGATAAGAAAGCGGTGATGGTCCAGAACGATTGCCAGTCCCACATGGATGGGAAAATGGATCCGATCGCTTTAAAACCGCCGACTCCTTTATAGGCTTCTGTTTTTGGAGAGAGTATTTTTTTAAACTGATCCACATAACTTCTTAATTTCTCTACCGCCAGGTGTACACCCGCAGGAAAAGATTCAAAAAAACCAAATTGTGTTTTTTCAATTCGGATCAATCCGAGGCTGTCCATTACTTCAGGGTCATACAAACGATAAAATCCCAGTGTGCCATCCGCATTCACCGACGCATTCAGTGTATCTGTTTTCCCTTTTCTTTCAATAGTCAGGGCTACCTGCTGTCCCTTATGTGCGTCAATGGCTTTTTTATATTCTTCATAAAAAGGTGTCGCGATTCCTTCTACGGCTGTAATCTGATCCAGACGTCTCAGACCTGCTTTATATGCTTTGGACGTATCGGGAACGATATCTGCAATGACAGGTACCCTGGGAAGGAATAATACGGAGCTGTTCTTTTTTCTTTCCACCAGTTTTCCGATCAGCGCAGTTGGCAGATCAATGGTTTGGTGAACACCATCACGAATCAGATCCACAGGACCACCGCCTCCCATTAAAACTCTTTCGGGCAGATCATCAAAATATTCAACCGGCTTGCCTTTTACTGTTAAAATTTTATCTCCGTTGCGAAAACCGACATGATACATCAGACTGTCCTGTACTGATATCCCATAAGCCAGACTGCCCATCGGAATTTTTTTCTGACCCCATGTATACAGGATCATCGCATAGATGAAAAATGCCAGCAGTACATTCATCGTTACACCGCCAAGCATAATGATCAACCGCTGCCAGGCTGGTTTGCTTCTGAATTCCCAGGGTTGCGCAGGCTGGCTCATCTGTTCCTTATCCATGCTCTCATCCACCATGCCGGCAATCTTCACATAACCTCCCAAAGGAAGCCAGCCAATACCATATACGGTGTCACCGATTTTTTTCTTTACGAGTGCGAACCAGGGATCAAAAAATAAAAAGAATTTTTCTACGCGGCATTTGAATATTTTGGCCGGCAGAAAATGACCGAATTCATGTACGATCACCAGGAGGGATAAGGAAAGGATAAGTTGAGCTGCCTTGATACCGACATTTGACCAGTCGATCGCCAGCATTACAATGGAATTATTCATTTTACAAAGATCAGCCGCAGTCCGTGTTCACGTATGCCTGCCGGGAATTTTACAATTTTATTAAAGAAGCCGCGAAGTTACGCGCCTCGCCATCGCTTTCAAAATAATCTTCCAGCGATGGCTGCTCCACAAATGGGATTTTTTGTATCGTTTTTTCTATCAGATCTGTCATGTCCAGAAAGCCGATCCGGTTCTTTAAGAACGCATAAACGGCAATTTCATTGGCTGCATTCAGTACACATCCTGCATTTCCTCCCTTGGACAGGGCATCTTTGGCGAGTTGCAGATTACGGAAGGTCTTGATATCGGGTTCTTCAAAAGTCAGTTTATCCGGTTTAAAAAAGTTGTAGCGGGGCAGTTTATTCGGAAGCCTCAATGGAAATCCGAGGGCATATTGAATCGGCAGTTTCATATCCGGAAGACCCATCTGCGCCTTGATACTGCCGTCTTCAAACTGTACCATGCTATGGATGATGCATTGCGAATGGATCACTACCTGGATTTGCTGCGGTGTCAGATTGAACAGCCATTTTGCTTCGATCATCTCCAGTCCCTTATTCATGAGCGTGGCGGAATCAATCGAAATTTTTGCACCCATGGTCCAGTTCGGATGCTGGAGTGCATGATCTCTTTTTACATTGACAAGAAAATTGGGTTTCTTCCCAAGAAACGGACCACCCGAAGCAGTCAGAATAATTTTTTCAATCCGGTTTCTGGTTTCACCCACCAGGCATTGAAAGATGGCCGAATGTTCGGAATCCACCGGTATGATAGGTGCGCGGTTTTCAACTGCTTTTCGCATCACGATATCACCTGCAACAACCAGGGTTTCCTTATTGGCCAGGGCGATGGTTTTTCCGTGCTCGATCGCCGTCAGGGTTGGCATCAGTCCGGCAAATCCCACGATGGCCGCCATCATCATATCATAGTTATCCATCGCAGCCACTTCGATCAGGGCTTTCTCTCCGGCAAATACTTTGATGGGATGATCCAGGAGGGCTGCTTTTACTTTCTGATATTTTGATTCATCACCGATCACCACAATATCCGGCTGGAATCTCAGCGCCTGTTTGACCAGAAGATCATCATTCTGCTGAGCCGTTAGTATCTCTGCGGAAAATAATTCCGGGTTGGCAGCAATCACTTCCAGGGCCTGTGTTCCCACCGATCCGGTTGAACCAAAAATGGCGATCCTTTTCTTCTGCTGGTTATTCATGAAAAAAGTTTCGTAAAGGGTAAATCTAGTGAATTCCAACTGGACGAATGGCAGATATCAGTCCACGTATTTTTCCAGCGGTTCAGCAAAACTCCTGTCATTGCTGAGTCTCGGCACTTTATTCTGGCCGCCGAGTTTACCGATGGATTTCATATAATCAATAAAACCGTTTTTCTTTACCGGATGTATTTGCAGCGGTTGAAGAATATTACCGGCAATCAGATCATCGTAATAAATATTTTTTCCCCGCAGGTTGCTGTCCACCTTTTTGGCAAATGCATGCATATCGGCCGGTTTGTTTTCAAATTCCACAAACCATTCATGAAATGATTTTCCTTCTTCCTTACCGTCTTTAATATAGGGCGCCACGGTAAATTCGGTGATCTGTACACCTTCTTCTTCCGCTGCTTTCATCAGACTGTATTCCACTTCTTCCCCGATCACATGTTCGCCAAAAGCGGAGATAAAATGTTTGATCCTACCGGTTACCACTATGCGATAAGGATCCACGGTTACAAAACGAATGGTGTCCCCGATATTGTATCCCCATAAACCGGCATTATTATTTATGATCAGCGCATAGTTCTCACCCGTCTTCACATCTTTCAAAGAAATCCGTGTGGGGTTTTCATTGAAAATTTCATCTGCCGGGATGAATTCAAAAAATATACCGCTGTTGGTATTCAGCAAAAGCCCTTCTTCTTTCCGGCTATCCTGGAAAGCAAAAAATCCTTCAGATGCCGGATAGGTTTCAATGGTATCGACTGTTTTTCCGATGCTGTCAATCAGGCGGTCGGTATACGGTTCAAAATTCACGCCACCATGCACCAGCACGGAAAAATTCGGGAACAGATCTTTGATGCGTTTTCCCGAGATCTGATTGAGGCGGTCGAAATACATCTGCATCCAGGGTGGTATGCCGCTGATCAGTGTCATATCCTTGTCGATGGTTTCTTCAACGATCTTATCCAGTTTGGTTTCCCATTCTTCAATGCAATTGGTTTCATAAGAGGGCAGCTGATTGGTGCGGAGATAATGCGGTATATGATGGTTGACGATGCCGCTCAGTCTGCCGGTGGGAATATCTGCAATTCTTTCCAGTTCGGGCGATCCGGACAGAAAAATCATTTTCCCATTTGCGAAACCTGAATTACCGGTTTCGGCCATATAGCAAAGCAGGGCATTGCGGGCCGTATTGATATGGTTGGAAATGGAATCCTTGGAAATGGGGATATATTTGATCCCGCTGGTGGTGCCGGAGGTCTTGGCAAAATAGATGGGCTGTCCCTGCCATAATATATTATGTTTTCCTTCTTTTATCTGGTCAATATAGGGTTTAAACTGTTCATAATCCCGGACCGGTACCGCCGGCCTTGAATTCCTCATAGGTCTTTACCGTCTCCAGGTGGTGTTCCCTCCCGAAAACTGTTTTGGAGCCTGTTTTAACAAGGCTTTTAAAAATATTCTCCTGATCCTCCAGGGCCGAGCTCATCTCTTTACGGATACTCCTATATATATAGGAAGCAAAAGGCTTGGCTAAAAATGATTTGATCTTCATGTTTTAGGCATGCGGGTGAATGACAAACCTACAATAAAAGGCAATATAAGCGCCTACCACCTGTCCGGGGCCAATATTTTTAACGGATTCCTTCGAAAATTACCCGTTTCCCCTTACCTTTGCAGCCCTAATATTGAATTTTATGTTCGCAGTTGTAAAAATCGCCGGCAGCAGTTCAAGGTCCAGAAAGACCAGACTCTTTATGTTCCCCGTGTTGAAGGCAATGCCGGCGATAAGGTGGAATTCTCCGAAGTGCTGCTGTCCACAGCAGGCGATAAGTTCACTACCGGAAAAGACGTGAAGAGCGTCGTCAAAGCCGAAATCCTTGGTCATGTACAGGGTGATAAAGTGATATCGCCTTTAAAATGAAAAGAAGAAAAGGATTTCGTAAGAAACATGGTCATCGTACCCACTACACAAAAATCAAAATCAACGAAATCGCTTAATAAGCGACATTGAAATCAATAATTCCAATTTTCAAATTTTCAAATCAGATCTCATGGCACACAAAAAAGGTGAAGGCAGTGTAAAGAACGGTCGTGATTCACAAAGCAAACGACTAGGTGTAAAAATCTTTGGTGGTCAGCCTGCAATTGCCGGTAACATCATCGTTCGTCAACGTGGTACAGTATATCATCCCGGTAAAAATGTTGGTGTTGGAAAAGACTTTACATTGTTTGCACTTGACAGATGGTGTTGTTGAATTTAAAAAAGGAAAGGCTGACAAAACTTTTGTTACGTGTAAATGCTCGGCAGAAGTTTAGCGACGCTTAGTTTACTGCCTAAATAGTAATTTTTAGAATTATTCAAAAAAATTTTTGGATAGTTCCAAAGAAGTTTCTATTTTTACTACGTAAATTATTTTACTAACCAATTAAATTCAAAAACAATGGCAACAGCAAAAAAAGCCGCTAAGAAAAAAGCAGCTCCAAAAAAGAAAGCAGCTCCAAAGAAAAAAGCTGCTAAGAAAGCTGCAAAGAAGAAATAATTTTCTTCATTCGTTAGCAGAAAATAGTAAAGTCCCGGTTCATTCCGGGGACTTTTTGTTTTTCGTACCTTTGTCTGATCATCCTCTCAAACATAAGCCCATGGCGGTTTCTAACGAACTGCATCGCCGAAAGTTTTTCGCTTCTTTCCAAACTGATGGACATCCACGGCGAGAATTCTTTCAAAACAAAATCATACTCCGCTGCGGCATTCAGCATCGAAAAATTACCGGAACAACTGAGTGCGATTCCACGCGAAAAAATATTCTCGATCAAGGGCATCGGACCCAGTATCGGCAAAAAAATCATCGAAATCCTGGACACCGGTGAACTACCCCAGCTTCATGAAATAATCAGCAAAACACCCCCCGGCGTCATCGAAATGCTCCGAATTAAGGGATTCGGACCAAAAAAGATTTCAACAGTCTGGAAGGAGATGGAAATCGAATCCATCGGCGAATTGCTGTATGCCTGCAATGAAAACCGCCTGATGCTTTATAAAGGTTTTGGCGAAAAGACACAGAAGAATATTCGGGACACAATTGCGTTCTATCTGCGTAACCAGGGAAGTTTTCTCTTTGCTGAGGTGGAAGGTTATGTACAATGACATTGTCAATAAATCTCTCCGTGAATCATTTCCCGGGCAGCTGATTTCCATCACCGGAGCTTACCGTCGTCAACTCGAAACCATCGACCAGGCAGAATGGATCATAACCGATATCCGCAAACCGAACTGAAGGCATTTTTCACATCGCAATCAGTTCCATATCGAAGAAGAAACAGGCGGATGAATTGCTTGTTGCCGGCAATGAAAATATCAAACTTGCATTTTCATATGACAGATCCGGAATCATTTCACACGACGGTTTTTGAAACCAGTTGCAGCGATGAATTCCTTGAAGCATGGAACCAGCGATTTAAAATGATGCTGCCGCTGATTCGGAAGAAGCTATTTTTCAGCAAGGCCGGCATTCATTTTATCCCGCCTCCTCTGCGTGAAGATCCGGCCATCATTGAAAAAGCCATGCAGAAGCGGCACTCCCTCCCCTGATACAGGCTTGCGATATCAAAGGCATCATTCATAGTCATAGTAACTGGAGCGATGGACTGCATACCATGGAAGAAATGGCAAAAGCCTGTATCGAACAAGGATTTGAATACCTGGTGATCAGCGATCACAGCAAGTCCGCTTTTTACGCCAATGGACTGTCTGAAGAAAGGATCAGGGAGCAGCATCTGTATGTAGATGAACTGAACCAGAAACTGGCACCCTTTCAAAATTTTCAAAAGCATCGAATGCGATATCCTCAATGATGGCAGCCTGGATTACAGCGACGAGATCCTCTCCACCTTCGACCTCGTGATCGCATCGGTCCATTCCAATTTAAAAATGAGCGAAGAAAAAGCGATGAGCCGTCTGCTGACAGCCATTCAAAATCCGTATACGCGCATTCTGGGCCATCCGACGGGAAGATTATTGCTGAGCCGTGCCGGTTATCCGGTGGATCATAAAACGCTCATTGATGCCTGTGCGGCTCACGGGGTGGTGATTGAATTGAATGCACATCCGCGCAGGCTTGATATGGACTGGCGATGGATCGATTATGCCCTGGAAAAAAATGTTATGATCTCCATCGATCCCGATGCGCATTCCATCGCCGGATATCATGATATACATTATGGAGTGCTGGCAGCACAGAAAGGCGGAGTTACTGCGGAAAACAATCTGAGCAGTTTTACTTTGACACAGATGGAGTGAGTTTGTTACAGGAAGCAGGATTCCTGACTTTCACACAGATGGCGAAATGGGAATTGCGGAATGTCGGAATGAGGAATTGAAATGTGACAATTTAACTAGAAATTATGATTTGCAAATTCGATATTATAAGATTTCATTTTCACATTGCCAGCATTACGTCACAATTCCACGATTGCAAATGATGAAATAACCAGCTATACCAATTCAGTCTTGTAAATGCACCATAGACGGCTGTAAAGCTTCGTCAAGACCGGCAATTCAACAAAAAACGTCGTTCCTTCATCTTCTTCGGTCTCAAACCATATTTTTCCCTTTGCCTGTTCCACAATGGTTTTACTCATGGCCAGACCGAGACCGGTGCCGGAGGATTTGGTAGTAAAATTGGGAATGAAAATTTTCGACTGCATCTGTTCAGGAATGCCTTCTCCGTTATCACGATACGGATGAGTACATGATCCTCTTTCAGCTCCTCGCTGATGCTGATCACTGCATACATCTTTATCATGACAAGCTTCAGTGGCATTTTGAAGCAGGTTGGTGAATAGCCGGTTGAGCTGCGTCTTATCTGCAAAGACCATTATTTTCCCTGTGCACCGGTACCCATTTCAGATCTAGGTTCTCCGTGGTTTCATACAGGGAGGTCAGCGAATACAGCATCTCGTGCAGATCGAATCACTTCATTCTGCGGATTGCCGATATTGGCAAACTGGCTGAAATCGGAAGCGATTTTAGACAGGTGATCAATTTGTTCTACCAGCGTTTTCGCCACATTGGCCGTCAGTTCTTTTACATTCGGTGCTTAGTTGTTTGCCTTTTGCAGGTATTGAATACTCAGTTTCATGGGCGTAAGCGGGTTTTTGATTTCATGCGCCACCTGCCTCGCCATTTCGCGCCATGCTCCTTCACGTTCACTTTTCGCAAGCGCCGATGCGCTTTCCTCCAGTTTCTCCACCATCTTATTGTATTCCTTGACCAGCCCGCCGATTTCATCATTTTTTTTCCATTCAATCACTTCATTGGTCTTGCCCAGGTTGACCTGCTGCATTTTTTCGGAAATCAGCGGAAAGGAAGTCGTGATGCGATTGGTGAGGAATAGGGCAATGGTTCCGGCAATCAGGAATATGAATACATTCAGGTTGATGATGGTGACCAGGAATTTGGAGATCTCATCGTTCAGTTCATCCTCCGTATTGAAAGAAGGAATATTGAGATAGGCCTGAGGATGTACCGCTGCCAGTCTCACGGGGACAATAGATACTCTGGTAACGGATACCACCCATTTTTTCCTGGTTAAAAAATTCAATGGAATTTAGACGGTTCATGTAATAGAACGCCAGCGGATTCATCTTTTCACTTAACATGCCCTTGGTATAAATAAACGGATTGGAAGAAACAATCAGCGTACCCATTCACATCATACAGATTAATATCGCATTGTGAATTTCGGCCACATTATTGATGATTCTGTCCAGATCTTCCCGGGGCATTTGTTTAACCGGATTGGACATATGGGTCGGCATCGACTGAAATGAAAGCAGACGGTTCCGCAATTTCTCCGGAAATCACTTTCAGGGAGGCACTGAGCCGGTCCTGGTTGTTCCGGTTATAACGGTTGATCAGAAAAAAAATCGTAGACACACCGATGACGATGAAAAGAAAGAGGCTGACAAAAATAATGGTTGTCTGGATTTGGGACCGGATATTCAACTGGAGAAATTCTTTGAGCTGTTTCCAGTGCAGACGGGTCTGGATCAATACTGAACTCAGCCAGAACAGCGCAACCAGGATCAGAAAGGCGCTGAAGAGATAGGAAAAAAGAGTAATGGCTTCGATCAGCAGAGTTATCCTTTTTTGCGATCACAATGATTTTATCGTCAGAAACGCGTATGCCAAAGTTCATCATAACCATCGTTTTTACGCTGTAGAAATCTTTTTTGGGAATGAGGCTGTCATTGAGCTCCGTCGGAAAGGGATAATTATTATAATAAGTGACCAGCTGCATTATCGCTGTAGATGGCATAGGAATAAAAGGTGAGTATTCCGGGAGATATTCCTTGTGTTGTTGCGTTAGCTGGGGAACCAGGCCCTCACTTTTATAACTTCGGGGTTCAGCCTGCACAAACAGATAACCGGAAATTTTACCGTCGGCGGTCCTGGATTATCTTTTTATAGATATAACTAAATTTATCATAGGCCTTTTCATAATACATCAGATCGGGAATCGTTGTCGGTTTGCCCTGCAACTTGAAGATCGTATTCAGGGTGTCGTATGAAACGGGCACCTGGTTATACAGCGGTTTTTCAGAAGAATCATAGGTATAAATCTTTGTATCATATTTGCTGAGATAGGCACTGAAATTATTATTGATCAGGCTGTCTTTGAGATAACGGTTCTCTACCGGGTTCCGGAAACGGTCAAATTGTTTCTGCAGTAAATCATTCTCAAAATAGATCAGCGACATACTCACGAGCTTTTCGCTGGAGGGATCGATTTGTTCCGCGAGCCGGTCGGCAAAACCCTTTCGCTGTTCCAGTTCAATTTTCCTGTTTTCAAATATGATGATCACGGAAATGGAACCCGAAAAAATAAACAGCCAGAACATGAGAACGGAAATATTCAGCCTGAAGTGCAGACCCGAAATCATGCTCCTGACCATCAGCCAGAAATAACACATCAGCCAGACCAGCACATAAATATCGAGTTCCACCAGGTTTGGGTCTTGCTGTCAAATGTGAGTACACCCAGTCCGATGGTAGCTGCCAGTATTGAAATAATGAGCACATTACCTTCCAGATAATCGCGTATCAGCCGGAGCAGGATCTGTGAAAGAAAAAATAACTTAATGCCAGGGCTGCCAGAACGATAAAACTGATGGCACTATATATCGTGAGACTGAACACATTGGTAACATTAAAGGATATCCGGGCATCGGCAACCAGGCTTTGAACGATATCGGCAAAAAGAAATGTGGTCGTCACCAGCACCGTCATGGTTACCAGTACAAGCAAGGCTCTTTTATAAAACACACGATAAAAAGGGAACCGGTAGTCTGCGGTTTCCTGCTGGATAAACAGAACGATCCAGCAAAATAGCAGGGCATTGATCAGCAGGTCGCCCAGCGAACGAAGTATAAAATTGGAACTGTAAATCGTGGGATCGAATAGTTCGTATTGACGGAAATGAAAAATGCCCGGAAAATAATAAGTTATGATCCGTAAAACGAGAATGGTAATGACCAGAAAAGAAATTCCGGCCAGACGGGTATAACGCTCCACCAACGCATGCGCCATATTATGGATTACAACCAGGAGAAGCAGTACACCCAGTAAATACGACGAGGAGCAGAATCAGACTATACTTTGCCGCGTGGTAGGATTCTGTCTTTACCAGATAGAAAAGCGTTTTTCCTTCCCGGTCCCTGACCGGAAAAGGTGAAGGGGTGGAAACGATACGGACCCTGTTCTCCGCAGAAGGAAATCCTACGAATGCAGGTTTCAGATTTTCCGGTGAAATAAAATATTGCCAGCGTACCGGGATCAGTGCAATAACCGTCAACGGATAGGGCACCATTTGATTGAAAGAATGTTTGATAATTTCAAACTGCCCGTTACTCAATTTTACAAAATAACTGCCATCGGGTTTCAATAGGAAACTGTCGGGTAATACGGCGGACTGGTCACTCCAGTAAGTAAGATGTTCACTGAATGGATGGTTTCGTTCATAGATCAAAACGCCATACTGTTTGTCCATCAGATCGGTGAGTTCCTGCAGCGAATAATTTTTATCAGAGAGCCTTCGGATCTTTAATTCATTTCCGAGTAATTTCTGAAAATCATTTTCCCGTTGCTGTAAAAATGATTCAATGGAATTCCGGAGTATACTGGTGCTTGAATTCCCTACGAGATAGGAATTGATGGCAAAAGAAGCAAAAAAGAGGAAGATCCCCGTGCCGATGAGGTATGCGTTTCTAAGCAGGAAATTTTTCAGAAATAAAATCAATCGGTGGTTTTTTGCTTTTTAACTTCATTCCAGATCGCATCCAGTTCTGCGAGCGAAAGATCATTCATTTGTTTGCCGGATAATCCAACGGCTTCTTCCATTTTTTCAAACCGGTTTATAAACTTCCGGTTGGTTCTTTCAAGTGCCGTTTCTGCATCAATGCTCAAAAATCGTGCGTAATTGATCATGGAAAACATCAGGTCGCCGAATTCTTCCTCGATATGGGATTGGTCGCCGGATCGTACGGCTTCCATGAGTTCCTGTTGCTCCTCCTCCACTTTATCCCAAACCTGTTCCCGGTTGTCCCATTCGAAGCCCACCTGTTTTGATTTTTCCTGCAAACGTATGGCTTTTACCATGGCAGGCAGGGAAACCGGCACACCACCCAGAACAGATTTCTTACCTTCTTTGAGTTTGAGATTTTCCCAGTTTCTTTTTACATCGTCTTCCGATATCCACCTTCACGTCACCATAAATATGGGGATGACGGGAAATGAGTTTGTCACTGATCCCATTCAGTACGTCGACGAGTTCAAAACGATTTTGTTCCCTGCGCGATCCTGGCATAAAAAAGAAGGTGCAGGAAAAGATCGCCCAGTTCTTCTTTTATTCCGGGCCAGTCTTCCGACAGAATAGCATCCGTCAGTTCGTATAATTCTTCGATACTGAGTGTTCTTAAAGTATGAATGGTTTGTTTACGGTCCCAGGGACATTGCTCCCTGAGTTCATCCATGATATTCACCAGCCGCAAAAAAGCACCCGAAAGTTTTTCTGATTCCATAATTTAGGATTCTGCCAAAGTATATAAAAATGCCAGTAAAAAAATAGTCAGCTGAACGATCGATGACATTACAAAAAGCAGAATATATTTCACCCAGGTTTTTCCCCTGCTTTGTCCGTAGAACCTGCGCATCGCTTTGAAATAATACACAAAGGCATAAACGATCAGCGCGAATTCCATCCAGGCCACGAGTTCCAAATGCGTTGCAGGGTGGAGGGCACTTAAACCAAAGAGGCCCAGGAGCACAAGGAAGGAAAAAATGTAGAGATGTACGGCAAAGATGCCATGGTCCACATAATAAAAATTCCGGTGACGGTAATAGATCAGGTTCAGGATTCCGGCAAACAGCGGAAGTGATATAAAAAGTACTTTGGGAAAATTATGCATGAAATTACTCAGCCATTCTTTGAGCGATCCCGCAGGATTTTCTTCGAAGGCCCGGCTTAATTCAATCGTTCGCCTTTTGAGTTTATGACGAACCCAACCATCCCGTTTATTCTCCGGCAACATTTTCTGTGCTGAATCATAGGCTTCCCCGGATTGATACTCTGCTTCACCTACCTTGAACCGTACTCCTTTTGTATTTTTTGGCAAGCTGTCTTCGTCCAGCTTAATCAGCGGGGTCGCTGTGGAATTATATTCTTTCAGAATTCTGATGGAATCCTGTGCGTTTTTTGCTTTTGAGATCAGTTGCCTCAAGTCCGGATCTTTTTCAATTTCTGTGCGGGTATCGGCGCCTACATGCATATTCTTTACATCAAACAAAGCAAAAAAAATCAAAAAGAATATTGCCGAGGTGAAAATATACATCCGGATGGGATCCAGATAACTCATCCGGCGGCCGATCATATATTCCTTTGAAAGGAACCCGGGCTTTGCAAACAGATCTTTTACGGTCAAAAAGAATTTTCCGTCAAAATGGGTTATATCAGAGAAAAAATGCTGGATCAGGTGCCAAACCGTCTGTTTTGGCTCGATATTTTCCTGTCCGCAGGCAGAACAATACCTGCCCGTAATTTCGGCCCCGCAGTTCAGACATGTCTTATCCGTTCTTAACTTGCTGTGTGACACCAGGTATTTTAATTAAAAATAAAGATACTGGCAATAATTAACACAGGGTTTTTCCGTTTTGAGTTGAGTTTTTAAATGAATGGTATTATGCGCGTAAGATTTTCCCTCATTTTCTTTTTGCTGCTGGTCGTTTTCACAGCAAATGCCCAGTATTATTATAAGGATATCCTGCTGGCCCGGCAAAACCAGGAAAACTGGAAGGCTTTTCATGATAAGAAGGTCCGGGAAGTCAGTATTCAAAGTATTGATGCCAATAACGAACAGACACCCGATTTTACCTGTATGCAAAAAGTGACATCGGATTTCAGCTCGATTTCGACTTTTACCAAATCTACCAATGTTGCGGCATCCACCCTGACGGCTTACTATGATCCGTCCGGAAGAATGGTCAAAACCGTTGATACCAGCGATACGTATAAAAGCACGACGGAATACACGTACAATGAAAACGGCCAGGTCAGTATGATGCTGAATAATTCCGTGCAAACGGATAATCAAATCGTAACTACGGAAAAGCATATATGGGTCTACGAAGGCGCCGTTCCGAAAAAAATGATCAAAATAAAAGGAAACACCGACAGCACATGGGTAAGCTTTGTAAAAGATGACAAAGGAAATATTGTGGAAGAAAAACCAGTGCGGGGCGGGCAATCACAGCCTTCTGTGTATTATTATTACGACAATGACGGACGACTGACCGATGTTGTCCGGTATAATCAAAAAGCCGGCAGGTTATTGCCAGACTATGTTTTTGAATATAATTCCGGTCGCCTTTCTTCCATGCTCTTTGTTCCCAACGGATCGACCGATTATCAGCGCTGGATTTATGTGTATGATGCCAACGGTCTTAAAACCAATGAAACCTGTTATGATAAAAAAAGGCAGGTGGTTGTGAAGATCGGTTATAGCTTATAATTTTAGTTTTAAATTAACGAAAGCTAGTTAATAATTAATAACTAATAATTGAAACTAATTAATGCATCGCTTCCGACATATCCACTTTCTTCTTGCTTCGCTTTACAAACAAAACAAAAGGTATACACGCCAGAAATATAAGGCCGAGATAATAAAATACATCCATGTAGGATAATACATTTGCCTGCGAGGTCACGGTATAGTCCAGTGCCTTATATGCGGACTGAAGTGCAATATTGGGTTGCATACCCCTGGCCATAAAACTATGCTGCATAGCCTCTACCCTTGCCGTGACTGCGGGATCATTCACATTCAGTTTACTGACGAGCGTACTGCGATGAAACATATTCTGACGCGCCATAAAAGTGGTGATCAGCGCCACGCCAAATGATCCGCCGACCTGGCGCATCATCCCTGTAAATGCCACGCCCTGGCCGATTTCGGGACCTTTTAATGTGCTCAGTGACAAACTGGTGATGGGTATAAAGAGCAGGGGTAAACCGACACCACGCGTAACGAGCATCCAGAAAAAGTTTTCTTCGGGTGTACTATTCGTCAGAATAAAATATCCCCAGAAACAGAAAAATGCAAATACCAGCATACCCATTGAAACGAGAAATTGCTGGGGCACCCCTTTACTTAGTACAATACCCATGACCGGCATCAGAAATGCTGTCGTAATAGCGGCAGGAACCATCAGCATGCCCGACTGAAAAGCCGTCCACCCCAGGGTACTTTGCGTATATACCGGTATTATAAAAGTGGATCCGTATAATCCGAAACCCAATAGAAATGTCAATATAGTACCCACCCGCAGATTACCATTTTTGAGGACGCGCAGATTAACGATTGGATTTCTGTATGTCAGCTGACGCCATATAAAGAAGAAGGCACCCATAAGTGCTGTACACGTAAACAGGATTATAAAACCATTGGAAAACCAGTCATCATCCTGCCCCTTCTCCAATACATATTGAAGTGAACCGACAGAAACAGCCAGCAGAACAATTCCTAAAAAATCAATATCTTTTGTTGCACTTTTTGTTCCGTAGTTCGGATTGCGCACAAACTGCAGCGTGAGCAGGGTGGCGATCACACCGATGGGAATATTGATATAAAATATATAGGGCCAGGAATAATTCTCTACGATATACCCACCTAATGGCGGACCCAGTGTCGGCCCCACAATCACACCCAGGCCATATATCGCCTGAGCCATATTTCTTTTTTCGGGAGGATAGGCTTCTGTGATGATGGTCTGTGACGTTGCGAGCAAGGCGCCGCCTCCGAGCCCCTGCATGAACCGGAATGCTACCAACTCCCAAATACCATGGGCATTACCGCAAAGAAAAGAACAGATCGTAAAAATCATGATGGACGCTGCGAAGTAATTCCGCCTTCCAAACTGGGTGGAGAGCCAACTCGTCATAGGAATGATGATCACGTTACCGATGGCGTAGGCAGTAATTACCCAGGCAACTTCCGTCAGCGTAGCGCCCAGGTTTCCCCTCATATCATTGAGTGCCACATTTACGATCGTGGTATCAATGATTTCAAGCAGCGTACAAATAATCGCTGTGATCGTAATGATCACGCGTCTCGAACCATATTCTACCAGAGAATCCTGTGAGAATGCTTGTGCCATAAAATCTTATTCAGAAAAACTAATTGCCAATATGAACATCCACATTTACATTCATGCCCGCTCTTAATCGACTCAGCAATGAATCCTGCGGATTGCTGAATTCAATTTTTACGGGCAGCCGCTGAACTACTTTTACAAAATTGCCACTGGCATTATCCGGCGGCAGAAGCGCAAAAGTGGCACCTGTAGCTGGTGAAAAAGAACCGACGGTAGCCCTGAACACGTGGCCCGATAAGGCATCTACTTCCACATCCACCGGCTGTCCGATCTTTATTTTGCCTAACTGGGTTTCTTTGAAATTGGCGATTACCCACAGACTTTGATCAAGCACAACGCTGAATGTAGATTGTCCCGCACTCAGAAACTGCCCTACCTGAACATTTACTTTACTTACCATACCACCTGCCGGTGCAGTCAATACGGCATAAGAGAGATTCAGTCTGGCATCATCCACATCCACTTGTCGTTGTTTGATGGTTGCATTGGCAATACTGATCTGTGATGCTGTTGAAGCAGCCTGTGTACTGACGGCATTCGTTGCACTGGATGCCTGCTTCTTCTGTTGCTGTAGAATAACCAATTGTTTTTCGGCCAATTCTTTTGCAGCCAGTTTGTCTTCATATTGCTGTTGCGTAACCGAATGGTCCTTGATCAGATTGGCATACCGATCAAATTCCTGCGTAGTTTGCCAGACAGAAACTTTTGCCCTTTCGATTTGACCATCGATGGCCAGACTCGCATACTCGCTGGTTCCGATATTCGACCGCGCAGCAGCGGAAGAACTTTTAGCAGACAAAAGATTGCTCTCTGCCGTTGCCAGCGCCGCTTCTGCCTGTGCCAATTTTATTCGCTGATCACGATCATCCAACACCAGCAGTGTGTCTCCTTTTTTAACTATCTGGTTGTCGGTCACCCGAACTTCCCGTACATAGCCGGAGATACGTGGAATGATGGGGCTGATATTTGCCGCAATCTGCGCGTCATCTGTTTCCTCGTGTAATTGTGCATGATGCCATTTGGTGACACCAAACCAGGTACCAGCAACTACCAGGGCAATTAGTATAATCAAAAATACCTTGCTCCTTTTTGGTTTTTCTGCGGTTCCACCATTCTCTTTAACTGTTGCCATAAAACTTGATAATTAAAAGTTGATTATTTTATATTCCGGGTTGTTGCTAAAACACCTGCTCTTTCAAGCAATACATTATATGCTACGATGGCATCTGCCTTGGCAAGTTCCAGACTGATCTCACTTTGCAGCATCAGGGCGTTTGCATCCAGCAGATCGGTTACCGTCAGCAGACTGTTATCATATTTGTTTTTTACGATCTTATAATTCTCCCTGCCATTTTCGATGGACACCTGGCTGACCTGTATTTTTTTCTGTGCGGTCAACAGCGCTTCATAAGCCTGATTTATCTGACTCCTGATATTATCGTACAATCCTTCTTCATTTGCCTGCACTTCAGCCAGTTTGGCTTTTGCTTCGGATACATGGGCATTTGTCTTCCACAGAGAAGAAACATTATAGGAAAGTCCTACACCAAACGTAAATGCATTCGTGATGGTGATAAAGCCCGGGACATCCAGTGCAACATATCCACCCGTGACTGATAGTGAAGGAAAATAATCGGCTTTGGCGGTTTTGATGCCAACCTCTGAAGCCTGTTTCCGGTATCCGATCGCCTGCATGTCCTTACGATTTTGCAGGGCCAGCTGTTCATAATCCTGTATACTTTTAACAGAGCCGGGGTCCACCAGGCTTGTAGAGTCCGGGATCAGAATCGTTGATTCCGGAAGTCCCAGCATGATATCCATATTGACCATCGTAACCTTCAGATTATTTTCTACGTCTGCCAGATTCAATTCGATGTTCGCCGTTTGCAATAATGCCTTTAGTTTATCATTACGGGCCAACAGGCCGTTTTTCTCCAGGTTGGCAAAATCCGCATCCCTGGATCTCGACTGTGCGAGATTCTCCTGGATGACCCGAAGATTTGCTTTTGCTTTATATAAATTACTAAAGGCGTCAATGGTATTTAAAATCACGGATTCCCGATCCTGATCTGCATCGAGCGTTGCAGCTTTCTCCAGAAATTCGGATGACCTGATTCCGTATTGCGTTTTAAAACCGGAAAAAACAGGAAGAGAAAGGTTGGCAAGGGCATAGGCCGCCTGGTCGACTTTGATGGGCTCACCCGGGTTTGCCGGTGGATGTGCCTGTACAATATTTGGCTGGGTTACCCGAAGATAAGATCCGCTGATACTCAAATCAGGTAATTGCTTTTGTTTTGCAATCGTTGTGTTGGCCGAAGCCTGTTGAATTCTCGCCTGAGCAGCCCTCAGGGGTTTGCTGTTCTTGATGCTCAAATCAATGGCTTCTTCCAAAGAAATCCTCCTTCCGCTACTGTCCTGACCGTATCCTGCAACGGATAAGATCAACAGTGGCGCCAATACCATTGCAGAAATAGTTGTTCTAAGATTCATGAGTTAAAATTGCTTTGTATATATTCTTGATGTGCACGGACAGTCTCTTTTTTACCACCCGTTCAAATTCCTCATCCTTCATGCCTTCCATATGATGATAGGTCTTGTAGAAATCCAGATTTACCAATGTATGGAATACGGTACCCATCAGGGTATTGGTCATCATGGGGATGTCGATATTTTTTCTGAACATGCCTTTTTTCTGACCCAGCCGGATCAAATCATTGATGTATCCGGAATTTTTAGTTTTCATTTTGTCCAGCATTGTAATAATAGATGGATTCTGGTTGATGATTTGTTCGCATAATAGAATCCGGTGAAAAGTTTTACGGGATAGAATTCCCTCGATATACATATCCACGAGACTATACATTTTTTCCAGGGGATCCAGACTGTCATCCTTCAAAAGATTGGCCACTTTTTCCTTTATATTCAGGCTCTTTCTTTCAAAAATCTCCTCCATCAGTTTTTCTTTGGAACCGAAATAATAGGAGATCATGGCCGTATTGATCCCGGCTGCCTCTGCGATATCGCGCACAGAAGTCCCATCAAAACCTTTTTGGGAAAATAACGACTCCGCTGTGTCAAGCAACTGGAGCTGTTTTGTTGTCAAGGATGGTTTCATGCCACAAAATTAATTAAACGTTTGTTTAATTCCTCTCATTTGGCAAAAAAATATTCCCTGCTTTCTGACCGTTTGCCAAAATCACTCTTTAAACGATTGATTACTTGGTATTTTCAGATCCATTAAAAAATTGTTATGAGATGTTATTTATTTGTTTTTTATCGTGGCGCTGATATTTTTTCCTGCCAGACACCAGCAGATCAAAAAAAATAATGGAACTCTTCCTGACCCGCATTTCAACTGAACGGAGAATGGACAGAGGGAGAAAATATTGATGAGGCATTCGATGTAAAATGGAAGGATCGATGTATAAATCAGACGGCTTACGAGTAAAAACTGGTAACGTTCCAGTCATATTCGGGCCTTGGTCATCATAACAAAAACCGGCTAAAACCCTTGTCAGTCAAGGGTTTTAACATTTCATTCCAGTAGTAGCCACTATAAAAAAGATCAATATTGGGTTTCATCGCTGTTGAAATGAGAACTAAATTTGTTCTGGAATTGAAAATTATATAACCATCTGAATCAATTCCCAGGTTGGTTTCCAACACTGACGTTTGCAAGAAAACTTACTGCCATAACCACTGACGATTCTTGCCGCAAAGATTTTTAATCATTTTTTCACTACTAAAATCGTCACATTATGAAACGAGTATTCGCAAACCTAAATCTTAGAAAATCGGCTTATGTTCTCGGAGCAGCCGCCCTGTTAACACTTGGTTCTGCAAAGGCCCATGCAACAGCGATCATCGAGAAAATTATCAGTCCCACAGACCAACAGGTAAATGTAACTTTTGTCGGAGCAACTGATAACAGCTTTGTATTCCATCTTGATTTTAATAATAAATCAGGGGAGAAATTTTCACTGATCATTAAAAATGATGCAGGAGAAATTGTATACCAGGCTACTTACAATGACATTCATTTCGATAAGAATATCCGCATACAGAAGGAAGACACCGAAATGCATCCAACATTTGTAATCCGTACAGCTACTGAACAGGTTGAACGCAAGTTTTCTGTAAACCGTCAGGTTTCTGAAAATTATGTAGTTACTAGTTTATAAGTCAACCTCTTTCAAAAAACTTCCAGTCGAAAGGCTGGAAGTTTTTTTTTGCGCAAAGATTAAAGCAAAAACAGGATCAGGACTTGCCGCTCCTTGTAACAAGCCAAATAATGATTCCGATAATAAAAACGACAATTAATATTCCCACCCAAACGCCTGCTTTAAAAATTCCCCCGACAATCGCACAGCTGTTTAGAAATATCGCCATCAGGATCAACAGTGGGGTTAATAATTTTTTCATTTTTGATAAATCCATTGAAATATCATGCCAGGGAAAATATTCCATTAACCCCAGCTTAACCTGCCGGCAACTGAATTGAGGCGGCCTGAAATAAAAGGGAACAGTAATCCACTAAATTGCGGTAACATGTTGCTTTGAATTTCAATAAAAAAATCTGGTTACTGATCATTTTGAGTTCCCTGCTACGCATTTGGGTGGCAGCTTCCCTGGAATTGGGAAATGATGAAGTGTACTATCAGACTTATGCCCAACATCTTCAATGGAATTATTTTGATCATCCACCCATGGTGGCAGTATTGGTCCGCCTATTTACTTTCAATCTACATTTTCAAAATGAATTTTTTATCAGACTTGGCTCAATCCTTTGTGCGGCTGCCGGAACCTGGTTGATATTTTTAGCAGGCAGTCGGATCGGTCAGCCACGCACAGGCTGGATCGCAGCCATCCTGTACAATACTTCATTCTATACATCTATTATAGCGGGTACATTTATTCTACCCGACTCCCCGCAGGTAGTATGCTGGCTGATGAGTATGTATCTGATGATACGGATACTGGAGTATCCGACGTCGAATAAAAAACAATCGGTTGACTTCATATTATTGGGCATCAGCATTGGTTTATGCATTATGAGCAAAATGCACGGCATTTTTCTCTGGCTCGGGTTTGGAGCCTATATTTTATTTCATCGAAGGGATCTGCTGAAATTGCCCATGCTTTGGATATCCGGAATCATCAGTATGGGGATTATTTATCCGATCTATTATTGGAACCAGCTGAATCATTTTATAACCTACGACTATCACCAGGGCAGAATACGATTTCTGGGCAGCAGCCCTGATTTGGACCGGATACTACAACAGGTATTGGGCTCTTTTTTTTACAGCAACCCTGTAAATTTTGTCATTTATATTATTACGATCTGGGCGATCATCAAAGGAAAATTCAATCGCTTGCCCGTAGTCTACCCATTACTTCTCTGGCTCAGTCTGCCATTGATCCTGGTATTATTTTGGACCTCCATGTTCAGTGAAACCCTGCCCCATTGGTCTGGCCCCGCATATCTCTCTCTGATGCTTCTGGCAGCATGCTGGCTGGATGAAAAAACAGAATACCAGGGCCTTCACCAAATGGTTAAAAATCGCAGCCTGGCTGTACGTGGGCGTCATTGTCATTGGCGTCAGCGGCATCCATTTTCTCCCTTTCCGGATTGGAAGCGCTGATAAAAAGAATCTGGGCAAAGGGGACATCACCCTGGATATGTTTGGATGGCATTCCTTTGCTGTGCGGTTCGATTCCTTATACCAGGCTGATATTGCATCCGGGCGTATGAAGGACTAATGCAACCATCCTTTCTGATTACTGGTTCCCCGCCGGACATCTGGATCATTATTATGCCATTCCCTATAGTCATAATCTGCTGGCGATTGGTCCCGTAAACGACATTCATCATTTTGCCTGGCTGAACCAGCGGCGGCCTCGTTTAAAAAAGGGTTCGGATGCCTATTTTATTTATCCTTCCAATTATTACGGGCCACCTAAATCGTCATTAAAAAACGATTTTGCCCTGGTCGAAGATTCCCTCATCATTTCGCAATTCCGTAGTGGAATTCCGGTCAGGTATTTCGTAGTTTACCGCATGCATGATTTCAAAGGAGACAGCCTGGCATGGGTTGTTCCCGGAATTCACTGATCCCGCCCTCTTTTCCTGCGTGATGGTTTTTCTTCGTTGGAATTCCAGAAAAAAAGCTCTTGGTTCCTGAAGGAATAAACTAGATTTGGGTCTTATAAGATCATCATGAAACTTTTTGTTGCCGGACTCCCTTATGATTTTGACGATACCGACTTAAAAGAAATGTTCGAACTCTATGGTGAAGTCGTTTCTGCCAAAGTGGCCATCGATCGCGAAACCCGCAAAAGCCGGGGATTTGGTTTTTTGGAATTGAGAAACGATCTCGAGGGAAAAGAAGCCATTGACGCTCTGAACGGCGCGAGGCTTCGTGGCGGAAAGGAACTGGTTGTACGTGAAGCAGAAGACAAACCCCGCGATAGCAGGGATCATAATAGTGGTGGCGGATACCGTCCGAGAAGGTAAATCATCCATTGAGCTTTAGAA
>CAVQGO010000006.1:0-27994 GCA_963712045.1 uncultured Bacteroidota bacterium
GATGGTCCAGAATGACTGCCAGTCCCACATCGGACGGGAATATGGATCCCATGGCTTTAAAACCGCCAACGCCTTTGTATGCTTCTGTTTTTGGAGAAAAAATTTTTTTGAACTGATTTACATAATTGCTCAGTTTTTCTACCGCCAGGTGCACGCCGGCCGGAAAAGATCCAAAAAAACTATACTGGGTTTTTTCAATCCGGATCAGACCCAGGCTGTCGAGCTGTCAATTCGGATTCGTCCAGCCGGACAAATCCAAGTTTGCCATCGGAATTCACATTTGCGTGCAGCGTATCTGTCAGTCCTTTTCTTTCGACTGTGAGTGTCACAGGCTGTCCCTTATGTGCATCAAGTGCTTTTTTAAATTCTTCATAAAATGGTGTCGCAATACCATCAACCGCTGTTATCTGGTCAAATCGTTTGAGTCCCGCTTTATACGCGTTGGAAGTATCAGGAACCATATCGGCAATTACCGGGATCCTGGGAAGAAATAAAACGGAGCTGTTCTTTTTTCTTTCAACCAGTTTTCCGATCAACGCCGTGGGCAGATCAATAGTCTGGTGAACACCATCACGGATCAGATCCACGTGACCACCGCCACCCATTAAGATCTTTTTCCGGGAGATCATCGAAATAAACGACATCCTTTCCATTCACTGAAAGAATTTTATCTCCATTCCGGAATCCGATATTATACATCAGACTGTCCTGTCACTGTCACGCCATAAGCCAGACTGGCCATGGGCACTTTTTTCTGTCCCCAGGTATAAAGGATCATCGCATAAATGACAAAAGCCAGCAGCACATTCATCGTCACGCCGCCGAGCATAATGATCAGCCGCTGCCAGGCTGGTTTGCTTCTGAATTCCCAGGGTTGCGGCGGCTGGCTCATTTGTTCTTTGTCCATGCTCTCATCCACCATGCCGGAAATTTTAACATATCCACCCAGAGGAAGCCAGCCGATACCATATACTGTGTCACCGATTTTTTTCTTTACGAGTGCAAACCAGGGATCAAAAAATAAAAAGAATTTTTCTACCCGGCATTTGAAAATTTTGGCCGGAAGAAAATGACCGAATTCATGTACGATCACAATCAGGGATAAGGAAAGGATAAGTTGGGCGGCCTTGATGCCGACATTTGCCCAGTCGATCGCCAGCATTACAATGGAATTATTCATCTTACAAAGATCAGCCGCAGTCCGTGTTCACGTTATGCCTGCCGGGAATTTTACAATTTTATTAAAGAAGCCGCGAAGTTACGCGCCTCGCCATCGCTTTCAAAATAATCTTCCAGCGATGGCTGCTCCACAAATGGGATTTTTTGTATCGTTTTTTCTATCAGATCCGTCATATCCAGAAAGCCGATCCGGTTCTTTAAAAACGCATAAACGGCAATTTCATTGGCTGCATTCAGCACACATCCTGCATTACCTCCCTTGGCCAGGGCATCTTTGGCCAGTTGCAGATTACGAAAGGTCTTGATATCCGGTTCTTCAAACGTTAGTTTATCCGGTTTATTAAAAGTGTATCTGGGCAGTTTATTCGGAAGCCTGAGTGGAAATCCGAGGGCATACTGAATCGGCAGTTTCATATCCGGAAGTCCCATCTGCGCCTTGATACTGCCGTCTTCAAACTGCACCATGCTGTGAATGATGACTTTGCGAATGGATCACTACCTGGATTTGCTGCGGTGTCAGATTGAATAGCCATTTTGCTTCGATCATTTCCAGGCCCTTATTCATGAGTGTGGCGGAATCAATGGAAATTTTTGCACCCATGGTCCAGTTCGGATGCTGGAGTGCATGATCTCTTTTTACGTTGACAAGAAAATTGGGTTTCTTCCCAAGAAACGGACCACCCGAAGCAGTCAGAATAATTTTTTCAATCCGGTTTCTGGTTTCACCCAGCAGGCATTGAAAGATGGCCGAATGTTCGGAATCCACCGGAATGATGGGTGCGCGGTTTTCAACTGCTTTTCGCATCACGATATCGCCGGCAACAACCAGTGTTTCCTTGTTGGCCAGGGCGATGGTTTTTCCCTGCTCGATCGCCGTCAGGGTTGGCATCAGTCCGGCAAATCCCACGATGGCCGCCATCATCACATCATAGTTATCCATCGCAGCCACTTCGATCAGGGCCTTTTCTCCGGCGAACACTTTGATGGGTTGATCCAGCGAGGGCTGTTTTTACTTTCTGATATTTGGATTCATCACCGATCACCACAATATCCGGCATGAAATTTCAGCGCCTGTTTGATCAGAAGATCATCATTCTGCTGTGCCGTTAATATCTCTGCGGAAAATAATTCCGGGTTGGCAGCAATCACTTCCAGGGCCTGTGTTCCCACCGATCCGGTTGAACCAAAAATGGCAATCCTTTTCTTCTGCTGATTATTCATGAAAAAAGTTTCGTAAAGGGTAAATCTAGTGAATTCCAGCTGGACGAATGGCAGATATCAGTCCACGTATTTTTCCAGCGGTTCAGCAAAACTCCGGTCATTGCTGAGTCTCGGCACTTTATTCTGGCCGCCGAGTTTACCGATGGATTTCATATAATCAATAAAACCGTTTTTCTTTACCGGATGTATTTGCAGTGGTTGAAGAATATTACCGGCAATCAGATCATCGTAATAAATATTTTTTGCCCGCAGATTGCTATCCACCTTTTTGGCAAATGCATGCATATCGGCCGGTTTGTTTTCAAATTCCACAAACCATTCATGAAATGATTTTCCTTCTCCCTTACCGTCTTTAATATAGGGAGCCACGGTAAATTCGTTGATCTGTATACCTTCTTCTTTCGCTGCTTTCATCAGACTGTATTCCACTTCTTCCCCGATCACATGTTCACCAAAAGCAGAGATAAAATGTTTGATGCGACCGGTGACCACTATGCGAAAAGGATCCACGGTTACAAAACGAATGGTGTCCCCGATATTATATCCCCATAAACCGGCATTATTATTTATGATCAGCGCATAGTTGACACCCGTCTTTACATCTTTCAAAGAAATGCGTGTGGGGTTTTCATTGAAAATTTCATCTGCCGGAATGAATTCAAAAAATATACCACTGTTGGTATTCAGCAAAAGCCCTTCTTCTTTCCGGCTGTCCTGGAAAGCAAAAAATCCTTCAGATGCCGGATAGGTTTCAATGGTATCAATTGGTTTGCCGATACTGTCCATCAGGCGGTCGGCATAGGGTTCAAAATTTACGCCACCATGTACCAGCACGGAAAAATTAGGGAACAGATCTTTGATGCGTTTTCCCGAGATCTGATTGAGCCGGTCGAAATACATTTGCATCCAGGGTGGTATGCCACTGATCAGGGTCATATCCTGATTGATGGTTTCTTCAACGATCTTATCGAGTTTGATTTCCCATTCTTCTATACAATTGGTTTCATAACTCGGCAGCTGATTGGTGCGCAGATAATGCGGTATATGATGGTTGACGATGCCGCTCAGTCTGCCGGTGGGAATATTTGCAATTCTTTCCAGTTCCGGCGATCCGGAGAGAAAAATCATTTTCCCATTTGCAAAACCTGAATTACCGGTTTCGGCCATATAACAGAGCAGGGCATTCCGGGCCGTATTGATATGGTTCGAAATCGAGTCTTTGGAAATGGGGATATATTTGATCCCGCTGGTGGTACCGGAGGTCTTGGCAAAATAGATGGGCTGTCCCGGCCATAATATATTGTGTTTTCCCTGTTTTATCTGGTCGATATAGGGTTTAAACTGTTCATAATCCCGAACCGGTACCGCGGCCTTGAATTCCTCATAGGTTTTTACCGTCTCCAGGTGGTGTTCCCGCCCGAAAACTGTTTTTGAGCCTGTTTTAACAAGGCTTTTAAGAATATTCTCCTGATCCTCCAGGGCTGAGCTGATCTCTTTACGGATACTCCTATATATATAAGAAGCGAAAGGCTTGGCTAAAAACGACTTAATCTTCATGTTTTAGGCAGGCGGGTGAATGACAAACCTACAATAAAAGGCAATATAAGCGCCTACCACCTGTCGGGGCCAATATTTTTAACGGATTCCTTCGAAAATTACCCGTTTCCCCTTACCTTTGCAGCCCTAATATTGTATTTTTATGTTCGCAGTAGTACAAATCGCAGGCAGCCAGTTCAGGGTCCAGAAAGACCAGACACTTTATGTTCCCCGGGTTGAAGGAAATGCCGGCGATCAGCTGGAATTTTCCGACGTGCTGCTTTCCACAGCAGGTGATCAGTTCACAACCGGAAAAGATGTGAAGAGCGTGGTGAAGGTTGAAATCCTTGGTCATGTGCAGGGTAATAAAGTGATATCGTTCAAAATGAACAGAAGAAAAGGATTTCGTAAGAAACATGGTCATCGTACGCACTACACGAAAATCAAAGTAACCGATATCGCTTAATGCGCATTGAAATCAATATTCCAATTTTCAAATTTTCAAATCAGATCTCATGGCACATAAAAAAGGCGAAGGCAGCGTAAAGAACGGCCGTGATTCGCAGAGTAAAAGACTCGGTGTAAAAATTTTCGGCGGACAGGCAGCTGTTGCCGGCAACATCATCATCCGTCAGCGCGGTACAGAATATCATCCCGGAAAAAATGTTGGTGTTGGAAGAGACTTCACATTATTTGCACTGACAAATGGTGTTGTTGAATTTAAAAAAGGGAAGGCCGACAGAACTTTTGTGAACGTTGTAGATGCTCCGGCAGAAGTTTCAGCGACCGCTTAGTTAATAACATATTTTGGACCTAAATAGTAATTCTTTAGAATTATTCAAAAAAACTTTTGGATAATTCTAAAGAATTTCTATTTTTACTACGTAAAGTATTTTACTAACCATTTAAATTCTACAAACAATGGCAACAGCAAAAAAAGCCGCTAAGAAAAAAGCAGCTCCAAAAAAGAAAGCAGCTCCAAAGAAAAAGGCTGCTAAGAAAGCTGCAAAGAAGAAATAATTTTCTTCATTCGTTAGCTGAAAATAGTAAAGTCCTCCGGTTCATTCCGGGGGACTTTTTGTTTTTGTACCTTTGTCTGATCATCCTCTCAAACACAAGCCCATGGCGGTTTCTAACGAAGTGATTGCAGAAAGTTTTTCCCTCCTTGCCAAACTCATGGATATACACGGAGAGAACCCTTTCAAAATAAAATCTTACTCCGCTGCGTCGTTCAGCATCGATAAATTAACGGAAGAACTCAGTTCGATTCCGCGTGAAAAAATATTGTCGGTGAAGGGCATCGGACCCAGTATCGGCAAACAAATCATCGAAATACTGGACACCGGTGAACTACCCCAGCTTCATGAAATAATCAGCAAAACACCTCCCGGAGTCATCGAAATGCTCCGAATTAAGGGTTTGGGACCAAAAAAGATTTCAACAGTCTGGAAGGAGATGGAAATCGAATCCATCGGCGAATTGATGTATGCATGTAATGAAAACCGGCTGATGCTTTATAAAGGTTTCGGAGAAAAGACCCAGAATAATATTCGTGACACAATTACGTTCTATATGCGTAGTCAGGGAAGTTTTCTCTTCGCTGAGGTGGAGGGTTATGTACAAACTATTCATAAATCTCTCCGTGAATCATTTCCCGGGCACCTGATTTCCATTACCGGATCTTATCGTCGTCAACTTGAAATCATCGACCGGGCAGAATGGATCATATCCGTTCCGCAAACCGAGCTGAAGGCATTTTTCATATCCAATCAGTTCCATATCGAAGAAGAAACAGGCGGTGAATTGCTTGTTGCCGGCAATGAAAATATCAAACTTCATTTTCATATAACAGATCCGGAATCCTTTCACGTGAAGGTTTTTGAAACCAGTTGCAGTGAATCATTCCTTGAAGAATGGAACCGGCAATTTAAAATAGATGCTCCCGCTGATTCGGAACAGGCTATTTTTCAGAAGGCCGGCGTTCATTTTATCCCGTCTCCGCTACGTGAAGATCCGGCCATAATTGATAAAGCCATGCAGGCGGCACTCCCTCCCCTGATTCGGTTTTCAGATATAAAAGGTATTATACATAGTCATAGTAACTGGAGCGATGGACTGCATACCATGGAAGACATGGCCAAAGCCTGCATAGAACAAGGATTTGAATACCTGGTGATCAGCGATCACAGCAAATCTGCTTTTTACGCCAACGGACTTTCTGAAGAAAGAATCAGAGAGCAGCATTTGTACGTTGATGAACTAAATAAGAAGCTGGCACCCTTTCATATTTTTAAAAGCATTGAGTGCGATATTCTCAATGATGGCCGGTTGGATTACAGCGACCAGATCCTTTCCACATTTGATCTGGTGATTACATCGGTTCATTCCAATTTAAAAATGAGCGAAGAAAAAGCGATGAGCCGTCTGCTGACAGCCATTCAAAATCCGCATACGCGCATTCTGGGCCATCCTACGGGCCGTTTATTGCTGAGCCGTGCAGGATATCCCGTGGATCATAAAACGCTGATAGACGCCTGTGCGGCTCATGGCGTGGTGATCGAATTGAATGCGCATCCGCGCAGGCTTGATATGGACTGGCGATGGATCGATTATGCCCTGCAAAAAAATGTTATGATCAGTATCGATCCCGATGCCCATTCCATCGCCGGCTATCATGATATACATTATGGCGTATTGGCAGCACAGAAAGGCGGAGTTACTGCTGCTCATAATTTAAGCAGCTATACTTTGAAACAGATGGAGGAGTTTGTTTCCAAAAAGCGGGGTATCCTGATTTTCACAATGTGGGAACGTGGAATTGTGGAGATTATGTGGAGAATGAGTGGAATGAAATTTCAAAGTGATTGATTATACAATTTCATTTGAGATATTCGAAATGTCAAATTTCATATTCCACATTTCCAAATTTCATCACATTCCACATTTCATTTTGAATTCCTACATCCACTACCCTTCCACATTCACCACACTATGAATATCGGGCTGTAAAGTTTCGTCATAGATTGGCAATTCAACAAAAAACGTCGTTCCTGAATCTTCTTCTGTCTCAAACCATATCTGTCCCTTTGCCTGTTCCACAATGGTTTTACTCATGGCCAGACCGAGTCCGGTGCCTGATGACTTCGTGGTGAAATTGGGAATAAAAATTTTCGATTGCATCTGTTCAGGAATTCCTTCGCCGTTATCACTGATACGGATGAGTACATGATCCTCTTTCAGCTGCTCGCTGATCCTGATCCTGCATACATCTTTATCATGACAAGCTTCTGTGGCATTTTGAAGAAGGTTCGTGAATAACCGGTTGATCTGTGTCTTGTCTGCAAAAATCAATATTTTCCCTGGCACAGGATACCAGTTCAGATCTACTGTTTCCATGGTTTGATACAGGGAGGTCAGCGAATGCAGCATCTCATGCAGATCAATCACTTCATTGTGCGGATTGCCGATATGCGCAAACTGGCTGAAATCAGAAGCAATTTTAGACAGGTGATCAATTTGCTCTACCAGTGTTTTCGCCACGTTGGCCGTCAGTTCTTTCATATTCGGCGCTTCACCGTTGTTTGCCTTTTGCAGATATTGAATACTCAGTTTCATAGGCGTCAACGGGTTTTTGATTTCATGCGCTACCTGCCTGGCCATTTCGCGCCATGCTCCCTCACGTTCACTTTTAGCAAGCGCCGATGCGCTTTCCACCAGCTTGGCCACCATCTTGTTATATTCCAGGATCAGGTCGCCTATTTCATCATTTTTATTCCATTCAATCAATTCATTGGTCTCGCTCAGGTTCACCTGACGCATTTTTTCCGATATCAGGGAGAAAGATGTCGTGATGCGATTCGTCAGGAATACGGCAATGGTTCCCGCAATCAGGAAAATAAATACGTTGAGGTTGATAATGGTGATCAGGAATCTGGAGATCTCATCGTTCAGCTCATCTTCCGTATTAAAGGAAGGAATATTGATATACCCTGAGGATGTACCGGCTGCCAGTCTCAGGGGACAATAGATACTCTGGTAACTGATACCTCCCAGTTTTTCCTGGTTAAAGAATTCGATGGAATTTAAACGGTTCATATAATAGAACGCCAGTGGATTCATCAAATCACTTAACATGCCCTTGGTATAAATAAACGGATTGGATGAAACGATCAGCGACCCATTCACATCGTACAGATTAATTTCAGCATTGTGAATTTCCGCCACATTATTGATGATTCTGTCCAGATCTTCCCGGGGCATTTGTTTAACCGGATTGGACATATGGGTTGCCGACTGAAATGAAAGCAGACGGTTCCCAATCTCACCGGAAATCACTTTCAGGGAGGCACTGAGCCTGTCCTGGTTGTTCCGGTTATAACGGTTGATCAGAAAAAAAATCGTAGACACACCAATGACGATGAAAAGAAAGAGGCTGACAAAAATGATGGTTGTCTGGATTTGGGTCCGGATATTCAACTGGAGAAATTCTTTGAGCTGTTTCCAGTGAAGACGGGTTTGGATCAATACTGAACTCAGCCAGAACAGCGCAACCAGGATCAGAAAGGCGCTGAAGAGATAAGAAAAAAGAGTAATGGCTTCGATCAGCAGGTTATCCTTTTTTGCGATCACGATGATTTTATCATCAGAAACCGTATGCCAAAGTTCATCATAACCATCGTTTTTACGCTGTATGAAATCTTTTTTTGGTATGAGGCTGTCATTGAGCTCCGTCGGGAAGGGATAATTATTATAATAAGTGACCAGCTGATTATCGCTGTAGATGGCATAGGAATAAATAGGTGAGTATTGCGGGAGATATTCCTTGTGTTGTTGCGTTAGCTGGGGAACCAGGCCCTCACTTTTATAACTCCGGGGTTCAGCCTGCACAAACAGATAACCGGAAATTTTACCCCGGCGGTCCTGGATTATCTTTTTATAGATATAACTAAATTTATCATAGGCCTTTTCATAGTACATCAGATCGGGAATCGTTGTCGGCTTGCCCTGCAACTTGAAGATTGTATTCAGGGTGTCATATGAAACGGGTACCTGGTTATACAGCGGTTTTTCAGAAGAATCATACGTATAAATCTTTGTATCATATTTACTGAGATAGGCACTGAAATTATTATTGATCAGGCTGTCTTTGAGATAACGATTCTCTACCGGGTTCCGGAAGCGGTTAAATTGTTTCTGCAATAAATCATTCTCAAAATAAATCAGCGACATACTCACGAGCTTTTCGCTGGAGGGGTCGATTTGTTCCGCGAGCCGGTCGGCAAAACCCTTTCGCTGTTCCAGTTCAATTTTCCTGTTTTCAAATATGATGATCACGGAAATGGAACCCGAAAAAATAAACAGCCAGAACATGAGAACGGAAATATTCAGTCTGAAGTGCAGGCCCGAAATCATGCTCCTGACCATCAGCCACAAATAACACATCAGCCAGGCCAGTACATAAATATCGAGCTCCACCAGGTTTGTCTTGCTGTCGAATGTGAGTACACCCAGTCCGATGGTAGCTGCCAGTATTGAAATAATGAGCACATTACCTTCCAGATAATCGCGTATCAGCCGGAGCAGGATCTGTGAAAAAATAAAATAACTTAATGCAAGGGCTGCCAGAACTGATAAAACTGATGGCACTATATATCGTGAGACTGAACGCATTCGTAACATTAAAGGATATCCGGGCATCGGCTACCAGGCTTTGAACGATATCGGCAAAAAGAAATGTGGTCGTCACCAGTACCGTCATGGTTGCCAGTACCAGCAAGGCTCTTTTATAAAACACACGATAAAAAGGGAACCGGTAATCTGCGGTTTCCTGCTGGATAAACAGAACGATCCAGCAAAATAGAAGGGCATTGATCAGCAGGTCGCCCAGCGAACGAAGTATAAAATTGGAACTGTAAATCGTGGGGTCGAATAGTTCGTATTGACGGAAATGAAAAATGCCCGGAAAATAATAAGTTATGATCCGTAAAACGAGAATGGTAATGACCAGAAAAGAAATTCCGGCCAGACGGGTATAACGCTCCACCAACGCGTGCGCCATATTATGGATTACAACCAGGAGAAGCAGTACACCAATAAATACGACGAGGAGCAGAATCAGACTATACTTCGCCGCGTGGTAGGATTCTGTCTTTACCAGGTAGAAAAGCGTTTTTCCTTCCCGGTCCCTGACCGGAAAAGGTGAAGGGGTGGAAACGATACGGACCCTGTTCTCCGCAGAAGGAAATCCTACGAATGCAGGTTTCAGATTTTCCGGTGAAATAAAATATTGCCAGCGTACCGGGATCAGAGCAATAACCGTCAGCGGATAGGGCACCATTTGATTGAAAGAATGTTTGATAATTTCAAACTGCCCGTTACTCAATTTTACAAAATAACTGCCATCGGGTTTCAATAGGAAACTGTCGGGTAATACGGCGGACTGGTCACTCCAGTACGTAAGATGCTCACTGAATGGATGGTTACGTTCATAGATCAAAACGCCATACTGTTTGTCCATCAGATCGGTCAGTTCCTCCAGCGAATAATTTTTATCGGAGAGCCTTCGGATCTTTAATTCGTTTCCGAGTAATTTCTGAAAATCATTTTCCCGTTGCTGTAAAAATGATTCAATGGAATTCCGGAGTATACTGGTGCTTGAATTTCCTACGAGATAGGAATTGATGGCAAAAGAAGCAAAAAAGAGGAAGATCCCCGTACCGATGAGGTATGCGTTTCTAAGCAGGAAATTTTTCAGAAATAAAATCAATCGGTGGTTTTTTGCTTTTTAACTTCATTCCAGATCGCATCCAGTTCTGCGAGCGAAAGATCATTCATTTGTTTGCCGGATAATCCAACGGCTTCTTCCATTTTTTCAAACCGGTTTATAAACTTCCGGTTGGTTCTTTCAAGTGCCGTTTCGGCATCAATGCTCAAAAATCGTGCGTAATTGATCATGGAAAACATCAGGTCGCCGAATTCTTCCTCGATGTGGGATTGGTCGCCGGATCGTACGGCTTCCATGAGTTCCTGTTGCTCCTCCTCCACTTTGTCCCAAACCTGTTCCCGGTTGTCCCATTCGAATCCCACCTGTTTGGATTTTTCCTGCAAACGTATGGCTTTTACCATGGCGGGCAGTGAACCGGGCACACCACCCAAAACAGATTTCTTACCTTCCTTTAGTTTGAGATTTTCCCAGTTTCTCTTTACATCGTCCTCCGATTCTACCTTCACGTCACTATAAATATGGGGATGACGGGAAATGAGTTTGTCACTGATCCCATTCAGCACGTCGACGAGTTCAAAACGATTTTGCTCTCTCGCGATCCTGGCATAAAAAAGAAGGTGCAGGAAAAGGTCGCCCAGTTCTTCTTTTATTCCGTGCCAGTCTTCCAACAGAATAGCATCCGTCAGTTCGTATAATTCTTCGATACTGAGTGTTCTTAAAGTATGAATGGTTTGTTTACGGTCCCAGGGACATTGCTCTCTGAGTTCATCCATGATATTCACCAGCCGCAAAAAAGCTCCCGAAAGTTTTTCTGATTCCATAATTTAGGATTCTGCCAAAACATATAAAAATGCCAGTAAAAAAATAGTCAGCTGAACGATCGACGACATTACAAAAAGCAGTATATATTTCACCCAGGTTTTTCCCCTGCTTTGTCCGTAGAACCTGCGCATCGCTTTGAAATAATACACAAAGACATAAACGATCAGCGCGAATTCCATCCAGGCCACGATTTCCAAATGCGTTGCAGTATGGAGAGCGCTTAAACCAAAGAGACCAAGCAGCACAAGGAAGGAAAAAATGTAGAGATGTAGAGCGAAGATGCCATGGTCCACATAATAAAAATTCCGGTGACGGTAATAGATCAGATTCAGGATCCCCGCAAAAAGCGGAAGTGATATAAAAAGTACTTTGGGGAAATTATGCATGAAATTACTCAGCCATTCTTTGAGCGATCCCGCAGGATTTTCTTCGAAGGACCGGCTTAATTCAATCGTTCGCCTTTTGAGTTTATGACGAACCCAGCCATCCCGTTTATTTTCCGGTAATAATCTTTGCACTGAGTCATAGGCTTCAGCGGATTGATAATCTGCTTCATGTATCGGAATCCGGACACCCTTCGTTTTTTGAACCGTACTGTCTTCGTCCAGCTTAATGAGTGGAGTCGCGGTGGAATTATATTCTTTCAGAATCCGGATGGAATCCTGTGCGTTTTTTGCTTTTGAGATCAGTTGCTTTAAGTCCGGATCTTTTTCAATTTCTGTGCGGGTATCGGCGCCCACATGCATATTCTTTACATCAAACAAAGCAAAAAAAATCAAAAAGAATATTGCCGAGGTGAAAATATACATTCGGATAGGATCCAGATAACTCACCCGGCGGCCGATCATATATTCCTTTGAAAGGAACCCGGGTTTTGCAAAAAGATCTTTTACGGTAACAAAGAATTTTCCGTCAAAATGGGTTATATCAGAGAAAAAATGCTGGATCAGGTGCCAAACCGTCTGTTTTGGCTCGATATTTTCCTGTCCGCAGGCAGAACAATACCTGCCTGTAATTTCGGTCCCGCAGTTCAGACATGTCTTATCCGTTCTTAACTTGCTATGTGACACCAGGTATTTTAATTAAAAATAAAGATACTGGCAATAATTAACACAGGGTTTTTCCGTTTTGAGTTGAGTTTTTAAATGAATGGTACTATGCGCGTAAGATTTTCCCTCATTTTCTTTTTGCTGCCGGTCGTTTTCACAGCAAATGCCCAGTATTACTATAAGGATATCCTGCTGGCCCGGCAAAACCAGGAGAACTGGAAGGCTTTTCACGATAAAAAGGTCCGGGAAGTCAGTATTCAAAGTATTGATGCCAATAACGAACAGACACCCGATTTTACCTGTATGCAAAAAGTGACATCGGATTTCAGCTCTATCTCGACTTTTACCAAATCCACCAATGTTGCGGCATCCACCCTGACGGCTTATTATGATCAGTCCGGAAGAATGGTCAAAACCGTTGATACCAGCGATACGTACAAAAGCACGACGGAATACACATACAATGAAAACGGCCAGGTCAGTATGATGCTGAATAATTCCGTGCAAACGGATAATCAAATTGTAACTACGGAAAAGCATATATGGGTCTATGATGGCGCCCTTCCGAAAAAAATGATCAAAATAAAAGGAAACACCGACAGCACATGGGTAAGTTTTGTAAAAGATGACAAAGGAAATATTGTAGAAGAAAAACCAGTGCGGGGCGGCCAATCACAGCCTTCCGTGTATTATTATTACGACAATGACGGACGACTGACCGATGTTGTCCGGTATAATCAAAAAGCCGGCAGGTTATTACCAGACTATGTTTTTGAATATAATTCCGGCCGTCTTTCTTCCATGCTCTTTGTTCCCAACGGATCGACCGATTATCAGCGATGGATTTATGTGTATGATGCCAACGGTCTTAAAACCAACGAAACCTGTTATGATAAAAAAAGGCAGGTGGTTGTGAAGATTCGCTATAGTTATACATACTTCTAATTGTCAATTGTTAATTGTTAATTGTCAATTGAATTAACAATTAACAATTAACAATTGACAATTAACTAATGCATCGCTTCTGACATATCCACTTTCTTCTTGCTTCGCTTTACAAACAAAACAAAAGGTATACACGCCAGAAATATAAGGCCGAGATAATAAAACACATCCATGTAGGACAATACATTTGCCTGCGAAGTAACGGTATAATCCAATGCCTTATAAGCCGACTGGAGTGCCACATTGGGTGGCATACCCCTGGCCATAAAACCATGCTGCATAGCCTGCACCCTGGCTGTAACGGCGGGATCAGTCACATTTAATTTACTGACGAGCGTACTGCGATGAAACATATTCTGACGCGCCATAAAAGTGGTGATCAGCGCCACACCAAATGATCCGCCGACCTGACGCATCATCCCCGTAAATGCCACGCCCTGGCCGATTTCGGGACCTTTTAACGTACTCAGTGACAAACTGGTGATGGGTATAAAGAGCAGGGGTAATCCGACACCACGCGTGACGAGCATCCAGAAAAAGTTTTCTTCGGGCGTACTATTCGTCAGAATAAAATATCCCCAGAAACAGAAAAAGGCAAATACCAGCATACCCATTGAAACGAGAAATTGCTGGGGCACCCCTTTACTTAGTACAACACCCATGACCGGCATCAGAAATGCTGTCGTAATAGCGGCAGGAACCATCAGCATGCCCGACTGAAAAGCCGTCCACCCCAGGGTACTTTGCGTATATACCGGTATGATAAAAGTGGATCCGTATAATCCGAAACCCAATAGAAAAGTCAATATAGTACCCACCCGCAGATTACCATTTTTGAGGACGCGCAGATTAACAATGGGATTTCTATATGTCAGCTGGCGCCAGATAAAGAAGAAGGCACCCATGATAGCAGTACACGTAAGCAGGATTATTACACCATTGGAAAACCAGTCATCATCCTGGCCCTTCTCCAATACATATTGAAGTGAACCGACAGAAACAGCCAGCAGAACAATTCCCAAAAAATCAATATCTTTTGTTGCACTTTTTGTTCCGTAATTCGGATTGCGCACGAACTGCAGTGTAAGCAGGGTGGCGATCACACCGATGGGAATATTGATATAAAATATATAGGGCCAGGAATAATTCTCTACGATATACCCACCTAATGGCGGACCCAGTGTCGGTCCCACAATCACACCCAGGCCGTATATCGCCTGGGCCATATTTCTTTTTTCGGGAGGATAGGCTTCTGTGATGATGGTCTGTGAAGTTGCCAGCAGGGCGCCGCCTCCGAGCCCCTGCAGGAACCGGAATGCTACCAGTTCCCAAATGCCATGGGCGTTACCACAAAGAAAAGAACAGATCGTAAAAATCATGATGGACGCGGCGAAGTAATTCCGCCTTCCAAACTGGGTGGAGAGCCAGCTCGTCATCGGAATGATGATCACATTCCCGATGGCGTAGGCAGTGATTACCCAGGCAACTTCTGTCAGCGTAGCACCCAGGTTTCCCCTCATATCATTGAGTGCCACATTTACGATGGTGGTATCAATGATTTCAAGCAGCGTACAAATAATCGCAGTGATCGTAATGATCACGCGCCTTGAACCATATTCAACCAGAGAATCCTGTGAGAATGCTTGTGCCATAAAATCTTATTCAGAAAAACTAATTGCCAATATGAACATCCACATTTACATTCATACCCGCTCTCAAACGACTCAGCAATGAATCCTGCGGATTGCTGAATTCAATTTTTACGGGTAACCGCTGAACTACTTTTACAAAATTGCCACTGGCATTATCCGGCGGCAGGAGCGCAAAAGTGGCACCTGTAGCGGGTGAAAAAGAACCGACGGTGGCCCGGAAATACATGGCCCGACAAGGCATCTACTTCCACATCCACCGGCTGTCCGATCTTTATTTTGCCTAACTGGGTTTCTTTGAAATTGGCGATTACCCACAGACTTTGATCAAGCACAACGCTGAATGTAGCTTGTCCCGCACTCAAAAACTGCCCTACCTGAACATTTACTTTACTTACCATCCCACCTGCAGGAGCAGTCAATACGGCATAAGAGAGATTCAGTCTGGCATCATCCACATCCACTTGTCGTTGTTTGATGGTTGCATTGGCAATACTGATCTGTGATGCTGTTGAAGCAGCCTGTGTACTAACGGCATTCGTTGCACTGGATGCCTGTTTCTTCTGTTGCTGTAGAATAACCAATTGTTTTTCGGCCAATTCTTTTGCAGCCAGTTTATCTTCATATTGCTGTTGCGTAACCGAATGGTCCTTGATCAGATTGGCATACCGATCGAATTCCTGCGTAGTTTGCCAGACAGAAACTTTTGCCCTTTCGATTTGACCATCTATAGCCAGGCTCGCATACTCGCTTGTTCCGATATTCGAACGTGCGGCAGCCGAAGAACTTTTGGCGGACAATAGATTGCTCTCTGCAGTTGCCAGAGCTGCTTCTGCCTGTGCCAATTTTATTCGCTGATCACGATCATCCAGCACCAGCAGTGTATCACCTTTTTTTACTATCTGGTTGTCGGTCACCCGAACTTCCCGTACATAGCCGGAAATACGTGGAATGATGGGGCTGATATTTGCCGCAATCTGAGCGTCATCTGTTTCCTCGTGTAATTGTGCATGATGCCATTTAGTGACACCAAACCAGGTACCAGCAACTACCAGAGCAATTAGTATAATCAAAAATACTTTGCTCCTTTTTGGTTTTTCTGCGGTTCCACCATTCTCTTTAACTGTTGCCATAAAACTTGATAATTAAAAGTTGATTATTTTATATTCCGGGTTGTTGCTAAAACACCTGCTCTTTCAAGCAATACATTATATGCTACGATAGCATCTGCCTTGGCAAGTTCCAGACTGATTTCACTTTGCAGCATCAGGGCGTTGGCATCCAGCAGATCAGTTACCGTGAGCAGACTATTATCGTATTTATTTTTTACTATCTTATAATTCTCCCTGCCGTTTTCGATGGACACCTGGCTGACCTGTATTTTTTTCTGTGCAGTCAACAGTGCTTCATAAGCCTGATTGATCTGACTCCTGATATTATCGTATAATCCTTCTTCATTTGCCTGCACTTCCGCCAGTTTGGCTTTTGCTTCGGATACATGGGCATTTGTCTTCCACAATGAAGAAACATTATAGGAAAGTCCCACACCAAACGTAAATGCATTCGTGATGGTGATAAAGCCCGGGACATCCAGTGCAACATATCCACCCGTGACCGATAGCGAAGGAAAATAATCGGCTTTGGCGGTTTTGATGCCAACCTCTGAAGCCTGTTTCCGGTATCCGATCGCCTGCATGTCCTTACGATTTTGCAGGGCCAGTTGTTCATAATCCTGTATACTTTTAACAGAGCCAGGGTCTACCAGACTTGTAGAGTCCGGGATCAGAATCGTTGATTCCGGAAGTCCCAGCATGATATCCATATTGACCATCGTAACCTTCAGATTATTTTCCACATCTGCCAGATTCAATTCGATGTTCGCCGTTTGCAATAATGCCTTTAGTTTATCATTACGGGCCAACAGGCCGTTTTTCTCCAGGTTGGCGAAATCCGCATCCCTGGATCTTGACTGAGCGAGATTCTCCTGGATGACCCGAAGATTTGCTTTTGCTTTGTATAAATTGCTAAAGGCGTCAATGGTATTTAAAATCACGGATTCCCGATCCTGATCTGCATCGAGCGTTGCAGCTTTCTCCAGAAATTCGGATGACCTGATTCCGTATTGCGTTTTAAAACCGGAAAAAACAGGAAGTGAAAGGTTGGCAAGGGCATAGGCCGCCTGGTCGACTTTGATGGGCTCACCCGGGTTTGCCGGCGGATGTGCCTGTACAATATTTGGCTGGGTTACCCGAAGATAAGATCCGCTGATACTCAAATCAGGTAATTGCTTTTGTTTTGCAATCGTTGTGTTGGCCGAAGCCTGTTGAATTCTCGCCTGAGCCGCCCTCAGCGGTTTGCTGTTCTTGATGCTCAAATCAATGGCTTCTTCCAAAGAAATCCTCCTTCCGCTACTGTCCTGACCGTATCCTGCAACGGATAAGATCAACAGTGGCGCCAATACCATTGCAGAAATAGTTGTTCTAAGATTCATGAGTTAAAATTGCTTTGTATATATTCTTGATGTGCACGGACAGTCTTTTTTTTACTACCCGTTCAAATTCCTCATCCTTCATGCCTTCCATATGATGATAGGTCTTGTAGAAATCCAGGTTTACCAATGTATGGAATACGGTACCCATCAGGGTATTGGTCATCATAGGGATGTCGATATTTTTTCTGAACATGCCTTTTTTCTGACCCAGCCGGATCAAATCATTGATGTATCCGGAATTTTTAGTTTTCATCTTGTCCAGCATCGTAATAATCGATGGATTCTGGTTGATGATTTGTTCGCATAATAAAATCCGGTGAAAAGTTTTGCGGGACAGAATTCCCTCGATATACATATCCACGAGACTATACATTTTTTCCAGGGGATCCAGACTGTCATCCTTCAAAAGATTGGCCACTTTTTCCTTTATATTCAGGCTCTTTCTTTCAAAAATCTCCTCCATCAGTTTTTCTTTGGAACCGAAATAATAGGAGATCATAGCCGTATTGATCCCGGCTGCCTCTGCGATATCGCGAACGGAAGTCCCATCAAAACCTTTTTGGGAAAATAACGACTCCGCTGTGTCGAGCAACTGGAGCTGTTTTGTTGTTAAGGATGGTTTCATGCCGCAAAATTAATTAAACGTTTGTTTAATTCCTCTCATTTGGCAAAAAAATATTCCTGGCCCATCTGACCGTTTGTCAAAATCACCCTTTAAACTATTGATTACTTGGTATTTTCAGGTTCATTAAAAAATTGTTATGAGATGTTATTTATTTGTTTTTTTTGCCATGGCACTGAAATTTTTCTCCTGCCAGACCCAGGGAGATCAAAAAAATAATAGAAGTCGGATTGATCCGCTGGATATATCATCGCAGGACAGTTCCGTTCGTCCGCAATCTGATTTTTATCTATTTGCCAACGGAACATGCAAAGAAATTCAAACAACGTGCAATGAATATTTAACCAGTACAATGGGTACATTGTTGTCGACACATCCACCTGAATGGAGAACTGACGGAAGGAGAGAATATTGCAGATAATGGTGGGCTCGCGATGACTTATGCTGAATGGTTCTGTCTCCAATATGCCTGCATTTTATGTAGCTTATGATGTAAAAACTTCGGATTCTAAGTATAGACCAGACAGTTTACGAGTGAAAATCTGGTAACGTTTCAGTCATATTCGGGCCTTGGTCATCATAACAAAAACCGGTTAAAACCCTTGCCAGTCAAGGGTTTTAACATTTCATTCCAGTAGTAGCCACTATAAAAAAGATCAATATTGGGTTTCATAGCTGTTGAAATGAGGATTACATTTGTTCTGGAATTGAAAATTATACAACCATCTGAATCAATTCCCGGGTTGGTTTCCAACGCTGACGTTTGCAAGAAAACTTACTGCCATAACCACTGACGATTCTTGCCGCAAAGATTTTTAATCATTTTTTCACTACTAAAATCGTCACATTATGAAACGAGTATTCGCAAACCTCAATCTTAGAAAATCGGCTTATGTTCTCGGAGCAGCCGCCCTGTTAACACTTGGATCTGCAAAGGCCCATGCAACAGCGATCATCGAGAAAATTATCAGTCCCACTGACCAACAGGTAAATGTATCTTTTGTCGGAGCAACTGATAACAGCTTTGTATTCCATCTTGATTTTAATAATAAATCAGGGGAGAAATTTACACTGATCATTAAAAATGATGCAGGAGAAATTGTATACCAGGCTACTTACAATGACATTCATTTCGATAAAAATATCCGCATACAGAAGGAAGATACCGAAATGCATCCAACATTTGTAATCCGTACAGCCACTGAACAGGTTGAACGCAAGTTTTCTGTAAACCGTCAGGTTTCTGAAAATTATGTAGTTACTAGTTTATAAGTCAACCTCTTTCAAAAAACTTCCAGTCATAGGCTGGAAGTTTTTTTTTGCGTAAAGCTTAAAGCCAAAAAGGATCAGGACTTGCCGCTCCTTGTAACAAGCCAAATGATGATTCCGATAATAAAGACAACAATTAAAATTCCCACCCATACACCTGCTTTAAAAATTCCCCCGACTATCGCACAGCTGTTTAGAAATATCGCAATCAGGATCAACAGAGGGGTTAATAATTTTTTCATTTTTGATAAATCCATTGAAATATCATGCCAGGGAAAAAATTCCGTTAACCCCGGTTTAACCTGCCGGTAACTGAATTGCGGCGGCCTGAAATGAAAGGGCACAGTAATCCACTAAATTGCGGTAACATGTTGTTTTGAATTTTAATAAGAAAATCTGGTTACTGATCATTTTGAGTTCCCTGCTACGCATTTGGGTGGCAGCTTCGCTGGAATTGGGAAATGATGAAGTGTACTATCAGACTTATGCCCAACATCTGCAATGGAATTATTTTGACCATCCCCCCATGGTGGCAGTATTGATCCGGGTATTTACTTTCAATCTATATTTTCAAAATGAATTTTTTATCAGATTTGGCTCCATCCTTTGTGCGGCTGCCGGAACCTGGTTGATATTTTTAACCGGCAGGCGGATCGGTCAGCCACGTACAGGCTGGATCGCAGCCGTCCTGTACAATACTTCATTCTACACATCCATCATAGCGGGCACATTTATTCTACCCGATTCCCCGCAGGTAATCTGCTGGCTGATGAGTATGTATCTGATGATACGGATATTGGAGTCCCCGAAGTCGAATAAAAAACAGTCGGTTGATTTCATATTATTGGGCATCAGCATTGGAATATGCATTATGAGCAAAATGCATGGCATTTTTCTCTGGCTGGGGTTTGGAGCCTATATTATATTTCATCGAAGGGATCTGCTGAAATTGCCCATGCTTTGGATATCCGGAATCATTAGCATGGGGATTATTTATCCAGTCTATTATTGGAACCAGCTGAATCATTTTATAACCTACAACTATCACCAGGGCAGAATACAGTTTCTGGGCAGCAACCCTGATTTGGACCGGATACTACAACAGGTATTGGGTTCTTTTTTTTACAGCAACCCCATAAATTTTATCATTTATATTATAACGATTCGGGCGATCATCAAAGGAAAAATCAATCGCTTGCCCGTAGTCTACCCATTACTTCTCTGGCTAAGCCTGCCATTGATCCTGGTATTGTTCTGGACCTCTATGTTCAGTGAAACCCTGCCCCATTGGTCAGGCCCCGCATATCTCTCTCTGATGCTTCTGGCAGCCTGCTGGCTGGATGAAAAAACAGAAACCGGTGCCATCCCCAAACGGTTAAGACCCGCAGCCTGGCTTTACTGTGGCGTCATTGTCATTGGCGTCATCGGCATCCATTTTCTCCCGTTCCGGATTGGAAGTGCTGATAAAAAGAATCTGGGCAAAGGTGACATCACCCTGGATATGTATGGCTGGCATTCCTTTGCCGCCCGGTTCGATTCTTTATACCAGGCCGATCTTTCATCTGGACATATGAAGGTAAATGCGACCATCCTTTCTGATTACTGGTTCCCCGCCGGACATCTGGATCATTATTATGCCATGCCCTATCATCATAATCTGCTGGCGATTGGTCCCGTAAACGATATCCATCATTTTGCCTGGCTTAACCAGCGGCGGCCTGGTTTGAAAAAGGGTTCGGATGCCTATTTTATTTATCCTTCCAATTATTACGGGCCACCGAAATCGTCACTAAAAAACGATTTCGCCTCGGTCGAAGATTCTCTCAGCATTCCGCAATTCCGTAGTGGAACTCCGGTCAGGTATTTCGTAGTTTACCGTATGCATGATTTCAAAGGAGACAGCCTGTCGTGGGTTGTTCCCGGAATTCACTGATCCCGCCCTCTTTTTCTTAGTGATGGTTTTTCTTCGTTGGAATTCCAGAAAAAAAGCTCTTGGTTCCTGAAGGAATAAACTAGATTTGGGTCTTATAAGATCATCATGAAACTTTTTGTTGCCGGACTCCCTTATGATTTTGACGATACCGACTTAAAAGAAATGTTCGAACTCTATGGTGAAGTCGTTTCTGCCAAAGTGGCCATTGATCGCGAAACCCGCAAAAGCCGGGGATTTGGTTTTTTGGAATTGAGAAACGACCTCGAAGGGAAAGAAGCCATTGACGCTCTGAACGGCGCGAGGCTTCGTGGTGGAAAGGAACTGGTTGTACGTGAAGCAGAAGACAAACCCCGCGATAGCAGGGATCATAATAGTGGTGGCGGATACCGTCCCAGAAGGTGAATCATCCATTGAGCTTTAGAAACCCCCCGTCGATCGGATAGTCGTTTCCCGTTATAAACGAGGCTTCATCCGAACAGAGATATAATGCCATCGCTGCAACTTCCTCCGGACTTGCCATCCGTCCGATCGGCTGACTGGCAGATAATTTCTTAAACATTTCTTCCTCCAGACCCGCATAATTTTTTGCAATAAACCCGTCCACAAAGGGAGTATGGACACGCGCAGGAGATATCGAATTACAACGGATATTATATTTAATATAATCTTTTGCGATGGACAAGGTCATCGACATGACGGCGCCCTTGCTCATGCTGTAAGCAAACCGATCAGGTAGTCCAACCTGCGCTGCAATGGACGCCATGTTTAAAATCACTCCGCCCTTCGCTTTCATATGAGGAATACAATTTCTGACCATGTGATAAACACCTTTCACGTTTACCGAAAATAATTTCTCGAAATCTGCAGTACTTGTATTTTCCACGGTTCCGATATGTGCAATGCCTGCATTATTAACAAGAATATCCGGCGCCTGGATTTTAACAATATGGCTGATTGCATTTTGAACAGACAATTCCTGGTCAACGGAGCAGTTTAGAAATTCTGCCAGACCACCAGCCTTCCGGATCAGATTAACTGTTTCGGCAGATCCATTTTCATCTATGTCAAGAATATATACCCGGGCGCCTGCGAGTGCAAATACATGGCAGATTGCTTTTCCAATTCCGGACCCGCCACCGGTGACCACGGCTAATTTATTTTTTAAACTATACATAGGAGTCCCTCAATTGTAAACCCGGATACCTCCTGGTTTTTTTACAGCGCTGCAGATTTAAATGTTCTATGAAAATAAGGTAAATTTGCATCCATTTTTATCCATGACGCAAAAGCTCCACAATCTGTCCTCCCTGCTCGAAGGCGAATTATTAACTGACGATACAACCAGGATATTATACGCAACAGACGCTTCTGCATATCGTGAAATGCCTCTTGCAGTGGCAATACCCAAGTCGGTGGGAGACCTGAAAAAATTAATTTTATACGCCCGCGAAAATCAAACATCGCTCATACCCCGTACAGCCGGTACTTCACTGGCAGGACAGGTGGTCGGGAAAGGTATTGTAGTGGATGTTTCCAAAAATTTCACAAATATCCTGGAATTTAATAAGGAGGAAGCCTGGGTGCGTGTACAGCCTGGTGTGATCCGTGATGAACTCAACCTTTTCCTGAAACCGCATGGATTACTGTTCGGGCCCGAAACGTCTACGGCCAACCGCGCTATGATCGGCGGCATGGTGGGAAATAATTCCTGTGGTTCCAATTCAGTAGTATATGGAAGCACCCGTGATCACCTGATGGAAATAAAAGCATTGCTAAGTGATGGAACCGAAACTGTTTTTCAAAGTCTGAGCCTGGATGCATTTCATCAAAAATGCGAAGGAGACAGCCTGGAGTCAAATATTTATAAAACGACCCGTAGCATCCTGAGCAATTATGAAAACCAGCTGGATATCAGAAAAGAGTTCCCCAGAAAATCCATTGAAAGAAGAAATACGGGTTATGCACTGGATTTACTGTTGGATACCGCACCATTCAGCGCGGGTGGTCCTGATTTTAATTTTTGCAAACTGATCGCCGGTTCAGAAGGAACGCTGGCTTTTATTACAGAAATCAAACTGCACCTGATACCCCAGCCTCCCAAAGAAACGGGTTTGTTATGCGTGCATTTCAATAGTATTGACGAATCTCTGAGAGCAAACCTGATCGCACTCAAATATAAGCCCAGTGCCAGTGAACTGATTGATCACTATATCCTGGAATGCACAAAAGATAACATTGAACAAAACAAAAACAGGTTTTTCGTGCAGGGAGATCCGGGTGCCATACTTGTGATCGAATTTAAAAAAAACACAAGGGCCGAAATAGAAACAATCGTTACTCCGCTGGTGGAAGAACTGAAAGCGGCGGGACTGGGTTATCACTTTCCTCTTCTCTTTGGTGAGGATACAAATAAGATCTGGACGTTGCGCAAAGCCGGACTGGGGCTACTGGGTAATATGCCAGGTGATAAAAAACCGGTGCCGGTAGTGGAAGACACTGCAGTGGACGTGCAGGATTTGCCGGCATATATTGGCGAATTCAATCAGTTACTTGCGAAACACGGTCTGAATTCTGTTCATTACGCACATGCGGGATCCGGTGAAATTCATCTGAGACCCATTATAAACCTTAAAACAGAAGAAGGAAACCAGATGTTCCGGACCATCGCGACAGAAATAGCCGGGTTGGTAAAAAAATATCAGGGCTCGCTCAGCGGAGAACATGGGGATGGAAGGCTGAGAGGCGAATTTATAAAAAAGATGGTCGGGGATCATAACTATGAAATTTTCAAGACCATCAAAAAAAGCTGGGACCCGCTGAATATTTTCAACCCGAATAAAATTGTAGATACACCGCCTATGAATACCATGCTCCGGTATTCACCCGGACAAAAGACTCCACATTTCAATACAGTCTTTCGATATTATAACCAGGACGTGCTGCAACATGCTGAACAATGTAATGGATCCGGAGACTGCCGTAAGACAAAATTATCAGGAGGCACCATGTGTCCTTCCTTTATGGCAACCAAGAATGAAAAAGATACAACAAGGGCACGTGCGAATATCCTCCGGGAATTTCTGACGAATTCTGAAAAACTCAACCGGTTCGACCATCAGGAAATTTACGATGTGATGGATCTCTGTTTAAGTTGCAAGGGTTGCAAGTCAGAATGTCCTTCTAATGTTGATGTGGCGAAACTGAAAGCAGAATTCCTTCAACAATATCACGATGTTCACGGGGTACCCCTGCGTTCAAAACTGATCGCCCGTTTTACTACAACAGCCCGGCTTGGATCGATAGCACCCGGGCTGTACAATTTCCTGGTTACAAATCCATTTACCGGTGGCCTTATAAAGAAATTTTCCGGATTCGCCACTGAACGCTCCATGCCTGAATTATCGAAGGAACATTTGCTTAGCTGGTACAATAAAAATGCAAAAGGGAAAAGTAAAAATTCAAAAAGAAAGGTTTACTTATTCTGCGATGAGTTTACGAACTATAATGATGCAGAAATCGGCATCAAGGCCATCCTCCTCCTGGAAAACCTGGGATACGAGGTAGTGATACCCAAACATGAAGAAAGCGGTCGTACATGGCTGTCCAAGGGATTGGTCAGAGATGCAAAGAAAATTATCAATAAAAATATTTCACTATTAAAAGGGATCGTCACTAAAGAGAATCCCCTGATAGGCATTGAACCAAGTGCCATACTTGCTTTCCGGGATGAATATGTAGATCTGGCGGATGATGATCAGTTCGACGATGCCAAAGCGCTTTCGAAAAATGTTTTTCTGATTGATGAATTTATAGCTGCTGAAATAAAGTCCGGGTATATTGATAAAAACCTGTTTACCAAAGAAGCCCGGCTGATCAAATTGCACGGCCACTGCCAGCAAAAAGCACTGTCTTCGGTTTCATATTCTGCAACCATGCTTTCTTTCCCCGAAAATTACCGGGTTGAAATCATCCCGTCCGGATGTTGTGGAATGGCCGGTTCTTTCGGTTTTGAAAAAGAACATTATTCCCTGTCCATGCAGATTGGTGAACTCGTTCTGTTGCCTGCCGTACGTCAGCTGCCGGAGGATGTGATCATCGCAGCGCCGGGAACAAGCTGCCGGCATCAGATAAAAGATGGAGCCGACAAAAAAGCTTTTCATCCTGTTGAGATATTATATGACGCTCTTTTGAAGCCGAACGCCTAACGCGTAACGCTCAACGCTTTTGGAATTCTCATTCATTGGCTTGCTTAAAATTTAATTATATTACATAAGCAATTATCCAAATTGTTTTTGAAATCTATAAATGAATTGCGTTACGCGTTAGTGCGTTACGCGTTAAGCCTTAAAACATGAATACAAGAAGAGAATTCCTGCAGAAAATCAGCGGTTCAGCAATCGGTCTGACTATTTTGCCAACCATTACGTCGGCTGCATGTGCAGCAGTACCCGGCGAAGTATACGACGGAAAGGTGCTGAATGTAGCCATTCTGGGACTGGGTGGCTATGCGACAAGGGTTGCAGCCGCAATGGTAAACTGTAAGAGAGCCAAACTGACCGGCCTGATCAGTGGAACACCCGAAAAGATCAAAGCCTGGCAGGCAAAATATAATATCCCCGATAAAAACTGTTATAACTACGAAAATTACGACGCAATAAAAAATAACCCGGATATTGACGCGGTTTACGTAATTACACCCAATGCATTGCACAAGGAAGAAGTGATACGTGTAGCTGCGGCTGGTAAACATGCCATCAGCGAAAAACCGATGACCATCAGTGTGAAGGATGGGGAAGAAATGATTGAAGCCTGCAAGAAAGCAAATGTCAAACTACTGGTGGGCTATCGCATGCATTTTGAACCGCATACCCTGGAAATCATCCGTATGCGGAATGCAGGGGAATTTGGTAAAATAACTTTTTTCCAGGGACTTTCAGGTTTTGTAATCGGTGATCCCAAACAATGGCGCCTGAATCCAAAACTCTCGGGCGGCGGTTCGATGATGGATATCGGTATTTATTCGGTTAATGGTTCACGTTATATGATCGGGGAAGATCCGATTTGGGTGAACGCAGTGGAAACTAAAAATGATCCGGCCAAATTTGTCCAGGGCATTGATGAAACCATCCAGTTTCAAATGGGCTTTCCCAGTGGGGCTGTCGCATCCTGTCTTTCTACTTATTCCATGAACTGGCTGGATCGTTTTTTTCTCGACGGCTTGAATGGATTTGCAGAACTGCATCCGGCTACAGGGTATGAACCAACCACCGGTCTGACCCATAAAGGACCATTAAATCTTCCAAATACTATTCACCAGGCGGTACAAATGGATGAAATGGCGGCGATCATTTTCGACGGTAAAAAGCCAATTGTGCCGGTAGATGGCGAAGAGGCCCTCAAGGACTTAAAAGTGATTGAGGGTATTTATAAGTCCGCTCAAACCGGCAAAACGGTTAATCTGCAATGGTAGTTTTTTGATTTGCAAAATCAGGAAGACAGCCACCATTCGGCAGTTCGTCTGATTCCTTCATCGTAAGGAGTTGGTTTAAACTGAAATGCTTTTTCAAATTTCGATGAATCGAACACATAAGGAAATTCATTCTGGTAAAGCATCTCTCCCAGTTCTTTCATAACGGGCACGAACAGGCCAATAATCCCTACCAGCCACTTTGGTAGGACCTGGACTTTATTTTTTGCGTGCATATATTTTGCGGCTATAGAAATAAATTCATTGCCCGTCAGTGCAGGTTTCGCTGTAGGAAGATGCCAGGTTTGTCCATAAGCATTTTCGCTACCGGAGAGCAAATACAGCGCAAGAGCGGCATCGGGCGTGTAAGTAAATGAATGCGGTTGTTTCGCATTGACAAACCATTGCGCTGTTTTACCGCTTTTCATTTTTTCAAATATCATGATACCGGCTACGCTGGTTTTCTTTGTGCGAGGCCCATAAAAATCAGCCGACGTCGCAATCATGGCTTTCAGTCCGCCTGATTTCATTTCTTTCAACAGCATCTCATCTATTTCTGCCCGAATTTTCCTTTTTCCGCTGCAGGGATTGAAAGGGTGTGGATTCTGTCATTCTCCCTTTCACTTTTCCATACATGTAAACATTGTCGAAAAAAACCAGCCTGGCGCCGGCAGTTTTGCATGCATCGATGGTGTTTCGCATAATGACGGGCCAGCGGTTCTCCATATCTTCCTATTGTATTGCCAGCCCTACCAGAAGTAAACGATGTCCGATCCTTTCACAGCCTGGAATATCTGTTCCCGGTTTAATAAATCTGCCTGAAAAATTTCTGCACCGCTAACTTTTTGGGGGTTACGGGAAACCAAACGGATCTGTTGTGCATTCGTCTGAAGTTGCCAAATTCAATTTTTCAGCAAATCTACACCATTGGGCCGGGTATTTTATGAAGGGATATGAGTCAATTGTTAATTGTTAATTGTCAATTGTCAATTGGGGGCAAATTAATCAAACAGCTAGAAAACATTAAACAATAAATGTTCCACCCGGATCATAAAGCCATTCGGCGCCACCCTTTGCATGTCACTGT
>CAVQGO010000007.1:0-46583 GCA_963712045.1 uncultured Bacteroidota bacterium
GGATTATTTTCAGTGGTTGTTTTTAAATTATTATCTCTTTCCAGCTGCATCTTATTATATTCACTGATCCTGGTCGCCAAGGCAGGTTCTTCAATACCCATATTAATCGGTACCAGTTCATGGGCTTTTTTTGGATCATTGATATATTGCTGAAGCAGATTGGCCACGGTAATTTTTACATCCATGTCATCAATGCTTGTCTGACCTGCTTCTGCATTGCTCAGATACATTTTGGACTGATCTTCCACATCAAACATTTCATTCGTAACCCGAAAATTCCGAACCCTTCCTTCCAGATGCACCCAATTGAACTTCCAGTGTATCCAGATTCTGATTTATAAAATTCAGGCTGTTGACTGATATCCTGTTTTTATCTTCAATATTCAAAGAGTCATATACTTCCATCAAGGCATTCAAGAAATTTCTACCCAATTCCGTGATTTTCTGTTTGAAAAGAAAGATCCAGGATGGTTGATTGATCATTCGATTGGGAAATCTTAACGGACGCCAAGATATTCATTGGCAACAGATGCGGCTGATTGATGTGAAAAATAAAAAACCGGTGTTGCAAAATGTTTTGAGATTCACATTTGGATCTCGTACCAAAACAATTTTGTTTCCAGCTAATATTTAAAATTTCTCCAAATACATGAGTTGCTGTTTCTTTTCCAATTTTAAATTGCTGATCATTCAAAATGGTAATTTGCAACCCAAAATTTCTTTCAGGTCTATCTGGATTAATAATTTCAACGTGAAGGGAGATTCAGGATATAACAAAGTGGTTCTTACTTTACCAATATTGTAATAGCGGGTTGTTAAGCTGAATATTTCTAACCACCCTTTGCAATAACAGGTCGGGATGTTAAAATTCTGATTTCATTGCTCAGATTTTCAGAACCCGGCGACATCATCAGTGCATCAAAACGATCTCCTTTACTGCTGGATGATCCCTGATTATTAATGAGCATGGAGGATTGTACAACATAAATGGGTGTTGAATACCGGATTTTCAGCCAGGCAAGTACAAGCGCAATGGCTCCACAAATAATAATCCAGGGTATAAATTTTAGATTTTTTAAAACAAAATCCCTCGGCCCCAGTTTCCAGGAAATATCATTGGAATTTGGTTCCGGATGAGTTAAGTCCATTTGAATCCTTCAGGCATATTATATTCAGATTCATCAATTATCGAAAAATACTATATACAACGGCAAAGGTTGAAATAATAGCAAGCGCCAGTGTTATATTTCGGGTTGTTACAACATCATTTGCTACAGATTTTTTCTTTGTCGGTTCTACGATGATGATATCATTTTGCTGAATATAAAAATAGGGTGAAGCCATGATTTCCGGTTTTGTCAGATTCATCCAGGCAAATTCTCGTTTATTATTAGTTTCCCTGATAATAAAAACACTGTCCCTGTTGGCATAAAGATGTCAGATCACCGGCGAGTGCAATGGCTTCCAGCATATTTATTTTTTCTCCCGGAATTGTAACAACTACCCGGTTTGGCAACTTCACCCATCATCGTAAATTTATAATTCAAAAACCGGATACTATAATAAGGATGTTGAAGAAATGGTCCCAGTCTGGCATCCAGCGTATCTTTTAATGCTGCTTTTGTCAGTCCTTCCACATAAATTTTCCCCAGTCCCTGAAATACAATATTTCCATCCACATCTACCTGGTAACCCGGGTGCGCGCTGAACTACCCGTCGCCTGATGACTGCAGTTGACGCCACTGGAATTTCCGTATAGAGATTGATTATATATTTTGGTTGCTTCGGGATTATCACTATAAACGATAATACTTAATGATATCTCCTTTGCGAATGATCGGTTCAACCGGATTAATAATACTCAGTTTCGCCGTATCAAAAGGTCCACGTACCAGAATCATTCCTTTTGTAGTACCACAGGAACTCATACTATGCATAATAAAAAATCCAATAACCGCGAACAGAACATTTCTCAACAAGGAAAATCGATGCATGTTTAGTTGGTAAGGGTTGACAAATTCTTTTTATCTACAGATGCAATCAATGAATATCCGATACTTTCAATTTCTACTTTTACCCGGTTGCCTTCAATCTTTAAAATCTTCGCTTCATGATCCATAAACAATCCCTGGCGGATGATCACTTTTCCATTTTCTTTCAATTCAAGCGGTTCGACCAACACATTTTCATATTCATTCAGAAATTTCCTGATCATTTCAATTTCCTTGGCCCGGATGATGGCCGGTTTTCCCTGCCAGTACACAAAATTCATCACCCCCGGGGTCATACGCACTTTGGTCTGTTCTTCTTCAGAAACCCGTGCAAATACATAGCTCTTGAAAAGTGGTTCTTCCACCGTTTTCATCCGGTCGCTCCATTTTTTGCGAACCTTGTTCAGAGGGCAGTAGGATTCTATTTTCTTTTCAGTCAGCAGGGAATGCACTTTTTTCTCCCAGCGGGGCTTGGTATAAATCGCATACCAGTGTGATGTTAACGCAGACAAGGTAAATTCATTTTAAATAATTAGTGAAAAAGATCAGATCAATGCAAAGCTTCGCCATCTCAGTCACATGCATTGCATACAACCGGTTAATTTTCAATACAATATCTAAAACCAGCCAACTACTACAAATCCCGTTCCCGACTCACAAGGACAAAGGGTGCAGGCAGCCATTATTAATGACTTCCTGCACCCTTCCAATATTTAATCCCCTATCTGAATTTAAAATCGCCAGAAATTGAATCACAGGATGATATGATTAGCTGCAGTCAGAATCCGGAATCCCCAATTTCTTTCAGATTCAAATAATTTTCCATGGATTCAGCTGCTTTGCAAATATAGCTGATTTTGTATCTCCAAATCGATTTTGAAGCATACGGAAATTCGGCCAACCGCCTAAATTTGAAATACAAAATGCTGAAAATCATAAAAAGAGACTATTTGTCCAATCACATCCCCACTTAATACCCGGCTGATCTAAAACAAGCTTGTCCTGTGCCCTCGGCCTTCTGGAATCTGACTGCAGTCCGAGCTCCCATCTTTCGGCATTCAGGTCCAATTATATTGATAAGAAAATGCCATACCTGGAAAACACAATATTCATTTTCCGTCTGCGTTGAATCCTTATCACCTCATCTTTATTGGCCCGCATTAATATGTCTTACGACATGATCAGATCTTCTGTACTATCAGAGTATGGTCAAGTCCGGGTCAAGTCCGCTTAAAGTCGGACTTGACCCGGACTTGACCCCTCCCAGGTAGAACGTTATAAGGCATACATAACAGGAAATCTATTGGAAATCAAAATGTTTTGAATATGGCAAGACAACGCGACTCGAAATTGGTGGGAACCATTGGCAATCTGATATTTTATAATCATCGGGGAGATTATCGTATGCGTACCAAACCCGACTCTGTGAAACGGACTGCCGCTACGGTTCACAGCGGATTAAATTTTGGAAAAGCCAGTAAAATCAGCCTGCAGATACGAAAACTTGATTGCACACATTAAACCCCAAAATTCAGATGAGCCTTTATCTTCCCGCTTTACCGGGGCCGTGAATAAATTTATTAGCTGGAAAGAAAAGCAGGATCCGGCTGTTTTGTCAAGACAGAATGAATTGCCCTTTATTCAGGGTTTCCAGTTTAACAGCCAGTCAGATCTGGCATCCATTAGCGCGATTCAGGTTTCCCTAAATTCTACAGAACCCGGAAAGATGGAAATTCATTTCAAGCCCTTTGTGCCCAGTGAGGCTTTGCATGCACCATTCAATACGAATCATATTCTGTTTAAGATGGTCCTGACTGAAACAGATCTGGGTGATGTGGAAACCGGAAAACTTGGAGAGGCCGAAATAAAAATTCCTTATAATGATCGAAATATTTCAGCCTCCGGTAATATCAATTCCCGCCATATCAAAATCCGGTAGAATTATATTGATGGTCATGGCTGTTCAATACATGGTGAATAGGAAAGATGAAGTAGAAATGCTGACCGATCTGAAAAAACAGCCTTGTGGAGTGGTTTGGTCTGGGTATAATATAAATTAAAAAAGGGCCGCCTTTCGGCAGCCCTGCTTATCCTCTCGGATCATTTAGATATGTCATGGTTAAAGAACGTTTACCTGGCCTGTAAAGAGGCTGTTGGAAACACTTTGACCATCTGCGGATAAAAAACCAATATAGGTTTGTACCGCTTTGCCGCTGAATGCAGTTACATCTAAACTGTAAGTGCCGGCATTTCTTGGTGCGGTATTCTGGGCGAATATCCACCGGTTCAGGTCTGCACAAAACGCCGCTACGAATGCGGTGTCTGTTGGAAGCGCAGTCCCGTCCACTGTTGTCTGTCCATGTGAACGCCAGTTTACCGGCAACAGTTGATGCCGCGGCCACTGTGTTTACATTGGGCAGAACACCCTTGCTCAGGATCACTTTACTGTAATCAATCGCCAGGGCCGGATATACGCCGGTAATTGCATTCCTGATATTGTCAGAGAATGCCTTGTTGAAACCGGACATTTCCGCTGGAGAAGTGTCGTAGGTCAGCCCTACCAAAGAGCTCAGCGGTTGCAGGAATTTAACCATCAATGTAAATTTCGCCTGCTGCTGTTGCTGAGCCGGATTGGGCTTTCCTCTCTTCGCGTCCGTCAGACCACGCATGACCCAGATCCCTCTCCATCTGGAGCCGATCACCGTGCCGACTTTTCCGCTGAAATTACCCAGGATACCTCTTTTATGGGTTCCCATAGTTTCGGATTTTTAATTGTTAGAAAATTGGGTTTACAATGTCAACACCTGTTTACGCTTTGCGATGCCGGACATCTGAATGGAATTCAATCTCTGCAGAAATCCAAATATCCGGCAATGGAAACAGGGATTGACATCGTAAATGTGTACAGTTTATTTTAAATCATATCAGAGTCTGAGCAGAGCCTCTGAAAGAAATAGTTTTCCACATCTTCTGAGCTTAACGCTAAACGCCCAACGCCTAACGCTTCAACTTCGCTATCTAATGCTCCTTTTGCTATTCTCCAATCCCGAAATGTTAATAAATAAATCTTTCAGAGGCTCTGCTCAGACTCTGAAATCAAAACAAAATCCATTCGCATTTTTGTTCCCGAAGCCAATAATCATAGGTGTTACCATTTAAGATCCGCCTGTGAAAACCCGATGTACGCTGAAGCGCTAAAGCGCCTAACGCGTAACGCCAGGCATACATGCTGTCCAACCCCTCTCCCGGATCAGCCGGGACGGGGGGTTTTTAAAAATTGAAAACATGGAACTGGAGCTTATCAGAACATATTATCCAAACGGAACAAATGGATACATCCTTTACAAGGGTCGTTTGATGATGTACAGCATTGAACTTCCCTGGAAGGACAACCTCGCACAGGTTTCGTGCATACCCGAAGGACGATATGCGACTGATAAAAAGATTCAACCAAAAGTTTAAATGGCATTTGCAGGTAATGAATGTGCGGCAGCGTACGGGCATTCTCATTCATCCCGCCAATGACGCTTTGCAGGAACTGAAAGGTTGTATTGCTCCGGTTTCATTTTTAACCGGTGTTGGAAAGGGGCTACGATCCAGGCTGGCACTGGAATCCCTGACCAGCCTGGTATACGGCGCCCTGGACCAGCACGAGTCGGTATTCATAACAATAAAATCAGATCCTTATGAATCTACTTGACAGGGTGGTGTCGCCTACACCCACGTTCTTTCAAAAGCTGAGAAGCATCGGGTTGGCACTTGCTGCCGCGAGTGCGCGCGATCATCGCTGCACCCGTTGCTCTTCCCGCTATCGTTGTTACGGTAGCCGGATATCTCGCTGTTGCAGGAACCGTGCTGAGTGCAGTGAGTCAGATCACTGTTCCGGGAGACGTGTAATCCCGCATTTGCGGGAAATATATTCCGTTTCTACGGGATTCTTATGACGGGCCCTCCGCTTATAGCGCGAGGGCCTTTTTATTTTCCCGCATACCATTTCGCCCGGGTTAAAACCTTATTCACATCTACATTCTGAATAACATTTAATTTTCCGTCTTTCGCTTCTAACTGCTGACCGGCAAAAAGCTGAAGTGCTGTCTGTGGTTTTCCGACAACTGAATCCACGTGAATGAACAGATTTCCGGTAATCACTGTGATCCGTATGGCTGAACTGTCAGGGGAAGCTTCTACATCAAAATGAGCGGAAATTGCTTCAATAAATAAAGTAGCCGATGGGATATGGTTAACGGTTGCAGGTTGAGAAATAATATAGGGGTGCAGGGAATCTTTATTCACTTCAAAATAAGCTTTCCCCAGCACGGTGACATGTATGGAATCCTGAGAAAAATTCACCGGATATTTTATCCGGGTATTAGGATGTACCCAAATCCAGGTACTGTCAGGCAGTATCAATCTGAAATGTCTCTGGTCTCCGCTGGAAAATGAGTATCGTAATTTTCGGTCCCGGTTCTTACTATTTGCATAATAGTCGTTTTCTCCTATTTTATTTTCTTTCAGGTCAATATCAGCTAATCCTGCCCCAAAGCCGGTACTCCCGTCGTCTATCACGATCTCAAGGCCTTCGGGTGAAGGGAGAACCGCATCCTTATGGGTTATCGCGGTTTTTGGTATGAATGCCGGTAATTCTTAACAGCAGATAAATAATAACGCCAAGAACAAATAAAGAGCCGAAAAAGGCCCTGCGGGATAAATGGAAAGGATACATCCGGACATATTTTCCTTCTTCTTTTAGGTCAGAAAAATCCTGGTTTGAAAGTTTTTCCTGAGCGAGTTCCGGAATCTGTTCTCTGATTTTTTCGAATACACGATCTCTGGCCTGATATAGTGCAGATCATGGATGCACGTAATTTTTCCTGATCCATTTTATCCCGGAACAGTTGCTCATTTTCAGGTGACAGCTGACGCCATGCAGTAAGTTCCTTTTCTTCATCCGCTGTTAACTCCCCCCGTCGGCTGCTGTATAGCAGTATCGGCCGATTCTTTCAGGATTACTCATAAAATGAAGAATAATGTGAAAATAAAATGTCTGCCGCTTTTCTTAATCTCAATTCTCAAAAACCGATAAGCATAAGTCATGTGAGTCTCCACTGTTCTTTTTGAAATACCCTGACTTAAGGGCTATTTGTTCGTTAGTCAGTCCATCGATATAAGCTAATTCAAATATATACCTGTCCACACGCGGAAGCTTTTCAACCTGCCTCATACATTATGCGATTAAAATGATCGTCAGTTTCAGCATTTTCCCTGTTCCTGTTCTTCGATGTTCAGGTAATGATGCTTTTACCCCATCTGCGTGTCTTTCTGCTGTATCCCGATTCTTATTATCATTTACGGACTTATTGATCGCGATTCGGTACAGGAATTGCGAAATGTCCGGATACGGATTCAAAAGATCTTGTCATGTGTCCACAGAACTACAAATACATCTGTCGTTATATCTTCGGACATAGATGAACCACCGGTGTGTAATTTTTTTTACGGGTTTAAAATTTGGGGGAAGAAAGTTTTATAGACCCATTCAAATACCTTTGGGTCCTTTTTCATTTATACCTTCTACAACCGTTAGTGGCTGCATGTCATGTTGATTGTACAGGAAATTTACAAATTGGCAACAATCAAATCACGCAGCAATTAGAAACTGCAAAAAAAATCGGTGGCTTCTAATGGAAAACACTTAGTCCCCTGTAGGAATTTGGGTTCTCATAGAAAAATTACCTGATCGTCGATGCAAAACTATCAATCGGGGAGCTAAAAAAGATGTTCGTTAAGAATAAAAGGAAAAATAATGCTATCAATTTGAAAACGAAATACACGTAGTCTTTTTGAAAAAAAATAAAAATCTATCTGTTTTAAGAAGAAAAACACGTAGCCAATTTGAAAATAATTTGTTATCCATTTAAAACCGAACACACGTAGTTTATGGATGAGAATCAATAAATGGATTTTGCAACGGCAGATTGATTTTTTTAATAATGAAACGAAATAAATTGAATCATTGTTCATCTTTTAAAAAATTTCAAATGCAAAATTTTACCGAAAATCTTCACGATGAATTAAAATCCAAATTACAAATGCTGGAAGACGATCCTCACTCTGAAAAATTTCGCGCAGAACGGCGAATCGGACTCATCATCAAAACGATCAACGAGATCCTGAAAAAATTAGAGACTCATCGTTTCCCATCGGAAAAAGAGGAAATTCATTTATTTCAAATCCGTTCTGCCCTCTACCATTTCACTCCTTGTTTATTACGATGGCAAAAACGACTGGGAATCGGTTGAACGCCTCGGAACACAGAAGGCCAAACAGGATTATCTGGAACAGCTGTTCAGGAAGATCAACGATTTTTTTAAGGACAATGATGAACTTTTCAAATATTATCGCTCAGGCAGAACAAATCTTGACCGCTATTATTTTCTGCCAAAAAGAAATCTGGACGCAGGAAAACTTCGATCTGATTTCATCACTGATGGATCCGTCATTCTGTACCATCTCCTGCCTGAAAACTGGCCATATTTTTAGGATATGCCAGTCTCGAAAAAACCATCCTGCAAACACTAAACAAAAAAGAAGACGGCGTAAAACTGAGAAAAAAGGTTTGGGGAGAAAATAATATAATGGATTCCTTTGACAGACTGGAATGGACCTTTTCCAAAGTGGCTCTGACAGAACTTATTTATGCACTCAAGGCGGCAGGGGTTTTTAATCATGGCAATGCAGACCTGAAAACAATCGCCCGGCATTTTGAAAAGGTATTCGGAGTAGATCTGGGAAATTATTACAAGAACATATCAGGAAATCATAAGCAGAAAAACCGGCCAGACTATTTTCCTGGATGAGTTAAAACAAAAAATGGCGGAGTTGATTGATAGGAATCTAAAATATAATTGATCAATGCAATCATTTTTAACCAAATAAATCAATATGTATGGCAACACAATACTAACAAAGACACCTTTGTTGAAAACGAATGGCTTAAACAAAGTATATAAGGATGCGATGGGGAAAACCTCGGCCGGCCTACTCCGAAAGAATGTATGGCTATTACACAGAATCCCGACAACTACAGACTCCAGACTGCTTAGAAAATTTATCGTATGGCGTTTCGGGAATGACAACTATCAACTGGTATCTTCGCTTATTAATTTTTCATTACAGACATCAACACCTGCGATGATTTTTGAAACGTGCATATCTATTCATGCTCACTCGACTTTAATGTGATGGATCATTTCAGAACAGTGATCCCTGTGCTCCCGGCCTTCTGAACTGACTGCAGTCGAGCTCCCATCTTTCGGCATTCAGACCATAGATTTTTCCGTACTTTTTATACTGCTGGTTTACCATTTCGGCGATATTTCCTTCGCCCCGCATCCGTACGCCCCACCGTGTGTCATTCACTTTGCCGTCATGGGAGTTTTCGATCATGTGCCAGACCTTGTCTGCCCGGTCGGGGAAATTTTTGAAGAGCCAGTCGTGAAACAATAGTTTGATGGCACCGTTCAGCCTGATAAAAGTATAGGCTGAGAAAGTGGCTCCGTTTTCGGTTGCTTCTTTCATGATCCGTTGCATTTCGTGTTCATTCAAACCGGGAATCATGGGGCCGAGCATCACGCCGGCCCTTACTCCTGCATCGCTCAGTTCGCGGATGGTTCTCAGTCTTTGTTTGGCGGTCGTTGTACGTGGCTCCATTTTCTGCCGGAGATCCTCATCGAAAGATGTAATTGAAACCAGGATGGAAACCAGACTTTTTTTCGCCATCTCCTGGAGCAGGTCTTTATCGCGCAGCATGCCGGCATTTTTTGTGATCATGCCGACAGGCTGGTTGAATTCATTGCATACTTCCAGCAGTCCCCTGGTGAGTTTGTATTTTTTTTCTGCCGGCTGGTAGCAGTCCGTGTTCCCGCTGATCGAGATCGGCACACATTCCCATTTGGGATTCATGAGGAATTTCCTGAGTAATGCCGCCGCGTTTTTCTTTACGATTATTTTACTTTCAAAGTCGGTGCCTGCACTGTAACCCCAGTATTCATGCGTGTTCCGGGCATAACAGTAGATACATCCGTGTTCGCAACCCGCATAGGGATTCATGCTATACCACATGCCCACATCCGGAGAGTCCACTTTATTTACGATGGATTTCGACTCCTGCTCTATGTACTGTGTCGGTGCATTAAAATCCGTCCAGTCGTCCACCGATTCAACATGTTCGCGCGTCTTTTCATCGCGCAGAAATTTATTGCGCGTATTGATCTGCGCGCCGCGGCCTTTTTTGTATTCCATCTTTTGCTTATTGTATTGTTATACCGATTGTAGTTGACAGTATACAGTTGACAGTTGACAGTCATTTTATATCTGTCAACTGTATGCTGTCAACTGTCAACTATTCTGTCAGCTATACGGTCATCCAAAAAGTTCCCCCTGTCTTGTCGCAACAGGTAAATTCTGAAATGCGAGTCGTTCTACGATCTGCCAGGCTTTGTCGCCGGAGCGGCGCTTGAGCAGCATCATGTTGTCAGCAATGAATCGTCCGGTGAAATGACGATTTGAATATTCCAGCCACCCGTTTTCATATTGCCAGGGTGCCAGTTTAGATGCGATGATCATATGTGGTTCGTCGGTGAAGTATGGTTTGTGTTCGTTGTCGAGTTTTAGTAAGCGCTGTGATTCACGGATTTCTTTGATCAGCTCTTTGATGGGTTCACGCGATACCACATTGATAAAAATGGAATGACTCGGATAGGAACCAAAATCCTTCAGTTCTATCTTGATGGCATGAAATGCCATGGCCGTTACCTTCATCCGGTTGACGACCCTTTCCTCCATCATCTCATATTGAGTGAATCTGGCCAGCATCAGGTGTGGCTTGGTCCACATGGCCTGCGGACATTTATATTTTTCGGCAAATTCTTTCTTTACCCCGATGATCTTTTTTCTGAGCTCTTCATGGGGCGTCAATACCAGCATGTATTCGTTTAGCCGGTAGCCGGGCATTGTCTGAATAAGTGTTTCCATTTTCTTATAGTTGACAGATTACAGTTTACAGTTGACAGGGTTATTTATTATATCTAATCAATTGTTGGACCATCCAAAAAAAAAGTGCATTACATGTGATTATCATTTTAATAAATATCCTAAGCCATACCATTTACCAAATATATTAGTATAAATATACTAATTATTTTAGTATTTGTCATTCAAACTTAAAAAGATATTTTAATTATAAATCCGCGTTGAAATCGTGTAATATGCTGAAAAACAGATAAATATAACCGCACTCCTTGTTTTGCCTGTTATATGCTTTCCCTTCATTAAATCAGGTCAGGATCCCTTGTATTATCGTCCAGATTCGTACGGTTTTGTCTAAAAACGTGCAGGAATATCGAATTGTATTCTCCATGTATCCATTGTAAATCAACTAGATTATACCTCCGGCACGTCATTAGTGCAATTGTAAATTGTCAATTACTAGATCGTAATCGATTCACGATCACGTCAACGAACTGTCAACCGTCAACTGCGTCAACCGATCAAAAAATGTTTAAAAATTACTTCAAAGTCGCCCTCAGGAACCTGCGTAACAACAAGGCTTTTGCTTCTTTAAATATCGCCGGACTGGCGATCGGCATGGCGACGGCCATCCTCATCGGATTGTGGATTTCGGATGAACTGAATTTTGATCATTACAATCCGAATTATAAAAAGCTGGCGAAAATAATGATCACCCAAACGCATGGAGGAGAAACTTATGACGAGACCACGATCACCATGCCCCTGGGAAACACGATTGAATCAAAATACAAGGACCTGTTTAAGAAAGTGGCCCTGATTTCTTTTCCTAATGGGCATGTACTGGCCACCGGTGACAAGAAAATTTCCGGGTACGGAATTTATGCGCAGGAACATTTCCCTTCCATGTTCGGATTGACCATTCTGAACGGGAATATGCAGTCGCTCAAAGATCCATCTACGATCATGATTTCAAAGTCACTCGCCGTTTCATTATTCGGTGATGAAAATGCGGTGAACAAAACGATTTTGCTCGATAATAATCTGAACATGAAAGTGGGCGCTGTGTACGAGGATCTTCCGGAGAACTCAAGTTTCGCAACGACCACGGTCCTGCTACCATGGACGAACACAATGAATAATTATCTCAGCAGCAATACAAACTGGAACAATCATAATGGTGAAGGTTTTGTTGAATTGAATGACAACATCACGGAAAGCCAGGCAACAGAGAAAATAAAAAATATTCCTACGCCTTTTATAAAGGGCTGGAAGGAAGAGGCCCTGGTATACCGGCTTGATAAATTGCATCTCTATGGTGAATTTAAAAACGGAAAACCCGCGGGCGGAAGAATTCAGCTCGTTGTACTGATGGGATTTATCGGAGCCTTCGTGTTATTGCTGGCCTGTATCAATTTCATGAACCTGTCCACGGCCAGAAGCAGCAAAAGAGCCAGGGAAGTGGGTATTCGCAAAACGATGGGCTCATTGCCTGTTCATCTCATCGCACAGTTTTTAATTGAGTCCGTATTTTTAACACTATTTGCATTTGTCATTGCACTGTTTCTCGCACAACTCTCCCTTTCATTTTTCAATAACCTGGCAGGTAAACATATGTTCATTCCTTATGGGAATTATATGTTCTGGTTACTTTGTATCGGATTCGCTTTGTTTACCGGATTATTATCGGGCAGTTATCCCGCCTTTTATTTGTCCAGTTTTCAACCGGTCAAAGTACTAAAGGGTGCATTCCAGGGAAGCCGTTATAATTCCATTCCACGCCAGGTGCTGGTGGTGATGCAGTTTACTGTTTCGCTTTGCCTGATCATCGGAACGATTATCGTGTACAGACAGATTTTATTTACAAAAAACCGTCCGACAGGATATACCAGGGACAGACTGGTGACCATGCCATTGACGACAGAACTGGGAGGACATTATGATGCGTTGCGCGAAGAGTTGCTGAGAACCGGTGCCGTAACAGAAATGGCTGAATCATCCTATCCGATGAGTCAGTTCAATGGGGGTAACTCGATGGACTGGCGTGGTAAGGATCCGGGATTCATTATTTTTTTCCGGAATGTAAATGTGACTCCTGAATTCGGCAGAACAGTGGGATGGAAAATTATAGAGGGCCGCGATTTTTCACGCGCCTACGCCGACTCCAATTCCATCATCCTGAGTGAGGCCACGGTAAAAACCATCGGCATCCCACATCCGGTGGGAGAGATTGTAAAATTCGGCGGCAAGAACCGGACAGTGATCGGGGTGGTGCAGGATATGGTCACCAATTCACCTTATGAACCCGTTGAACCCGCGATATTTCTTGGGGACGGATATTTGTCTGTAATCACGGTGCGCATAAAAGCCGGACATCCTCTTCCCATTGCCATGACAGCGATTGAAAAAGTATTTAAAAAATATAATCCCGGCAGTCCCTTTGTTTACCGGTATAACGACGAAGCATACGCGATGAAATTCGCCACGGAAGAAAGAGTCGCCAATCTGTCCGCCGTTTTTGCCGGCATGGCCATATTTATTTCCTGTCTGGGTATGTTCGGGCTCGCATCCTTTGTTGCTGAGCAGAGAACCAAGGAGATTGGTGTTCGCAAAGTATTGGGTGCAACGATGTTTTCTCTCTGGAAAATGTTATCCACGCAATTCGTGAGACTGGTATTGATCTCGATTTGTATTTCCATTCCCCTGTCTTATTATGGAATGAATCGCTGGCTGCAGGATTATACCTATCGCGAAAGCATTTCCTGGTGGATCTTTGCGGCTGCGGGTTTCAGCATTTTGCTGATCACGCTGCTCACGGTGAGTTATCAGTCGATTAAAGCAGCTCTTATGAATCCCGTTAATAGTTTAAGATCTGAATAAGCGTAAGGCTAAGGCCTAAGGCTAAGGCTAATACAAATTTGAAAATTGTAATAAATCTTTTAAGAAATCAATTCACCAAGAAGCCTTAGGCCTTGAGCCTTGAGCCTTAGTCTTAATTAAGAACGCTATTCTCCTTCACGATTTCCAGTCCATCGAGTTTTTTGATTTCATCCCAGCCGCCGGAGATATTGTGCAGGTTGTGAATCCCCTGTCTTTTAAAAAGTGACGTGGCGATGATACTGCGATAGCCGCTGGCACAGTGTATATATATATTATCGGAGTCGTCGAAGTCAGCCATTAATCCGAGATCGGTTAATGTTTCCAGGGGAATATTAATCGCTCCGGTCACATGGCCATCGGCAAATTCTGTTTCCCGGCGCACATCCACCACTTTCATTTTCGGATCAAAAGGCAGGTCCATCGCAAATTCATCCGCATCAATATTTACAATCAGGTCGATCGGCTCGCCTGAATTTTTCCAGGTTTCAAATCCGCCTTTCAGGTATCCGCACATCTGTGCAAATCCAACGCGGGCCAGTCTGACAACACTTTCTTTTTCTTTCCCCGGTTCTGTAACCAGTACAAATGGTTTGTCGAATGGCAGCAGGCTTCCCGCCCATTCCGCAAAGCGACCGTCGAGACCGATACTGATGGAACCCGGTACAAATCCATTCGAGAATTCGTTTGAGACACGTGTATCCAGGCAAATGGTATTGTCGTCGTTGATTAATTCCTTAAACGCTTCGAGGCTCAGTGGTTTCAACCCGTTCTCCATCACTTCATCCAGGCTCTCATATCCTTCTTTGTTGATCCTTGCGTTCACCGCAAAATATTGGGGTGGTGCATTCAGTCCGTCGGTAACGGCCTTTATAAATTCTTCCTTTGATCCCGCCAGCAGGGCATAATTATTTTTCCTTTCCTCTCCCAGTGTGCTATAGGTATCAGGACCGATATTTTTCCCGCAGCTGCTTCCGGCACCATGGGCCGGGTAGATGATGATATGATCCGGCAGAGGGGCTATTTTTTTCTGTAAAGAATCATAGAGCATCGATGCCAGTTCCTCCTGGCTGAGATTGCCGCTGCTCAGATCGGGCCGGCCGACGTCGCCTACAAACAGCGTATCCCCGGTGAAAATCGCATAGGGATTGCCGTTAGCCTCACGGAGCAGGTAACAGGAAGATTCGATGGTATGTCCGGGGGTATGCAGTACTTCGATGGTCAGGCTGCCCAGTTTGAAAATTTCTCCGTCCTTGGCCCGGTAGATCGGGAAAGAAGTTTCGGTTTCCGGACCATACACGATCGGTGCACCGGAAGCCTGAGCCAGGTCAAGGTGACCGCTCACAAAATCAGCATGGAAATGGGTCTCAAATATATACTTAATGGTCGCCTTTCTTTCCTTTGCCAGGACCAGGTATTCCTCGATATCACGCAGGGGGTCAATAATCGCCGCCTCACCGTCACTCTCAATATAATAGGCCGCTTCGCTCAGGCAGCCGGTATAAAGTTGTTGAATATACATGGTGCAAAATTACCGTTTTAAAGCCTAAAGCTCAAAGCCTAAAGCCTAAAACCGTCTTAAGTCTCTAAGGCCTAAAGCCCAAAGCTTAAAGCCTAAAACCGATACAAATTTGAAAATGACCTTATGCAACTGATACAACCAAAAGTTTTAGGCTTTGGGCTTTCAGCTTTAGGCACTTGTTTAATTTTTCCAAGGAAAAATTAAACAAGTAACAAATGAACTGTTTTCATAATATCACCAATCCGGTCGGGATTGATGGTGTAGTGAATGAATTTGCCGTCCCGCTCGGTTTTGACAATGCCGGCCCGGCGGAGGATCGCCAGGTGCTGGGAGGCAACGGATTGCTCCAGGCGCAGGTGAATGTATAATTCAGTGACTGTGAGCTTTTTATGCTCGTCAAGGATGCGCACGATCTGTTGTCTGAGTTTGTGATTCAGCGCGCGGAGAATCATCGCGGCCTTCTTTAAATTGATAAAATCTACTTTCACGGCAGCGTCTTCCCCGCCCTGGGCATTGAGGACCATCCAATAATTACTGCTTGTACCGCTCATACAGTTATTTCGGTTGAAGGTTTAAAAAAAATGATCTGTATTGGATTCTATCACGAAATATATGACAAGCAGAATATCCAAAGAAATTGTAATATAGAATTTTTTTCAATAAGAGAAGAATTCTTTCAGATAAACTGGCTCGGCATACACAGGATCGGCCCAGGTTTTGGAGTCAAAATCGCGCTGGGCCAGCGTTGCAAATGCCTGTATCAGATCAGGTTGTGGCCGGAAAAGGGCATTTGGAGAATCTGATATTTTTTTCCATTTTTCTGCACCGGTTCCAAAAAAGATGATGGGATCCCGGGCAAGTTCTGATTCAAATGCAGATTTATCTAATATCAGAGCTTGGGGAGGGAGGATAGTTGACAGTTGGCAGTTGACAGTTGACAGATCGTTGACCGATGACCGTTGACCGATGACCGTGTTGGCTCGTTCAGCGTTAAGCGTTGGGCGTTCCGCGTTGAGCTTATAAACGGCTGTAAAAACTTCATCCCGCCTTGCGTCGATCATTGGACAAATAAGAGCCTGCTTTTCAAGGGCGAAGGGGATCATGGATTCTGCCATGACCCGAAGGGTATTTTGAGTAATCAGGGGGATTTTCAGGGCATAACAAAATCCTTTGGCTGCGGCCATCCCTACCCGCAAACCGGTATACGATCCCGGGCCCGAAACGACGGCAACGGCTTCCAGATCCCTGACCGTTATTTTGGCTTCTGACAGGATCCGTCCGATCGCCAGGTGCAAGCCAGCTCGCATGTTCTTTTGCAATTTTATTTTCTTCTGAAAATAAAACCTCTGCTCCGTTGCAGAGTGCCGTTGTTCCTGTTTCCTGTGAAGTATCTATTAGAAGTATCATGTTTTAATCTCCGAGCCGAACGCACGCAACGCTTAACGCCCAACGCCCAACGCCTAACGCGTTAGGCAAAGGCACATTTTCATCCCGCACGTGCGGGATCATTTCCTTTTTCAATCCTCACTTTCCTACATTTCCTACCCATTCACATTCGCCACACTAACCAATGATCCGGCTAACTCGTAAACGGGGTCGTCAATTGAAAGTCTTTTCAACAATTCAGCAATCCGGCTCAGTCCTATTTTCTCTCCCCATTCAAACGGACCATACGGATATCCCGTTCCGAGTTTCATCGCAATATCAATTTCCTCTTTGCTGCTCGTCCCGGCTTCCCATGTAAAATAAGCTTCATTGATGATCATGGCCAGAATCCGTGCAGATACAAATCCGGGTGAATCTTTTACAAATATCAATTCGTCTCCCAATAGTTGACCCGCTTTGATTTTTATCTCATCGTTCGCGGAGGCTTCCAAACAGTTCCCTTTCAGAAATCCGGGCCATCCGTTCATGCGAATTAAATTCGGATGAATCCGTTCGAGGGTGTCGGTTACAGAATGTACAAATACCGGTTTGGGCAAGAGTTTCGCGAGCATTTCGATTCTCTCCGGAGAATTTTCAAAACACAGATCCATAAAGGCATCAGCAATATGGTTTGACCACAAGGAAAGGTTTTCTGAAAACAATACTTCATGTTTTCTGAAAAAAGGAGATACAGCAATTTCTTCCTTCTGCAGATCATTGGCAAGAACGGCAAGGATCATGTTTCCGTTCTTTAAGTGGCTGATTCAAACTGTCTGAGAAAACGCAAATCATTTTGTGAATACAGGCGCAGGTCGTTGATGCGGTATTTCAACTGGCAGATCCTTTCCACACCCATGCCGAATGCGAAGCCGGTATATTTATTCGGATCGATGCCAAAATTCTGCAGCATTTTCGGATGAACCATTCCACTGCCGAGAATTTCCACCCAGCCGCTGTGTTTACAAACATTACATCCCGTTCCACCACAGATCAGACAGCTGATGTCCATCTCTGCACTGGGTTCTGTAAATGGAAAATAAGACGGGCGAAAACGGATCTTCACTGTTTTTCCAAACATTTCCTGTACGAAGAAATAAAGCGTCTGTTTGAGATCGGCGAAAGAAACATGTTCATCCACATATAATCCTTCGCATTGGGTAAAAAAGCAATGCGCACGGGCGCTGATGGTTTCATTTCTGTACACACGGCCCGGACAAATAATCCGGATCGGTGGTTTTTGTTTTTCCATTACCCGTGCCTGAACACTGCTGGTATGCGTGCGCAGGAGCCAGTCCGGATTTTTATGAATATAAAATGTATCCTGCATATCCCGCGCCGGATGATCTTCCGGCAGGTTGAGTGCTGTGAAATTATGCCAGTCGTCTTCAATCTCAGGGCCTTCCGCAACGGAAAATCCAAGTCTCCCGAAAATCTGCACAATGCGGTTTCTCACAATGCTGATTGGATGTCTTGTTCCGACGCGAATTGGATCGCCAGGCAGGCACCAGTCCATTTGGTTGACCGTTGACCGTTGACCGATTGACCGTATCTTTTACGCCTTCATACTTTGATTCGGCAAGTTGTTTGAATTCATTCAGAATCTGGCCAAATTCTTTTTTCTTATCCGCAGGAACATTTTTCATTTCCTGGAAAAGATTTTTCACGATTCCCTTGGTTCCCAAAAAGCGGATACGGTATGCTTCAGCAGCATCGGCGCCGCTGATTTCCGTATCGATGATTTCCTTCCGGTAGGTATCCAGTTTTTCCAGTAATTCTTCCATGCCGCAAAGATAAAAGGAAAAACAAGTGTAAGTTTGTTTCAAATATTTGTACATGTTGTACAGTCTGCATATCCTTGACTACCTCGACCCCGTAAATGCCCGTGAAATTTCCAACGATGATGAATATAAGGACGGGCAGGTCGGAAAATTAATTGAGGTCTATGAAGAAGAATTCCCCGACCTGTTGCAGGCGGATCTGATCCTGATCGGATGCCGGGAAGAACGCGGGGCCCGTCGCACGCGCATCCTGCTTAGCGGTCCGGACATGATCCGGCGCCAGTTTTACCAGCTCTATCATTGGCATAGCGATATCAGGATCGCGGATGTGGGTAATATCAAACCGGGATCCACGCTGGCCGATACCTATGCGGCCCTTCGTTCGGTCATGAACGAATTGATCAACATGGGGAAAACGGTGATCATCCTCGGTGGTTCGCACGACCTGACCCTGGCCCAGTACCAGAGTTATGTAAACCGTAAAAAACTGATTGAAGTAGCCTGCGTGGATGCGCTGGTAGATATTAATATTGAATCTTCCCTGAAAAGTGAAAATTTCCTGATGGAAATGTTAACGGATGAACCAAATTTCATCCATCACTATAATCATATCGGTTTCCAGAGTTATTATGTTCACCCGCGAATGCTGGAGACGATGGACAAATTACGCTTTGATTGTTTCCGTGTTGGCAAGGTGAGGGAATTTATTGATGAGATGGAACCCGTGTTGCGTAATTCGAATATGCTGAGTTTTGATATCTGTGCTATCGCCCATGCTTATGCGCCTTCCAACAATTTGTCACCAAACGGACTTTCGGGTGAAGATGCCTGCGCCATTATGCGCTTCGCGGGACTGAGTCCCAATATCAACAGCATCGGCATCTATGGATATATTCCGGAAAATGATGTCAATGATTTAACTGCCAAACAGATTGCGCAAATGCTCTGGTATGTGATGGATGGAAGGAATAAGGGACAACGTGAAGCGAGTCTCCATGAGAAAGAATATTTCGTGGAATATCACACGGCCTTTGCGGAAGTAGAAACGACTTTTCTTCAAAGTAAAAAAACAAACCGCTGGTGGATGCAGCTGCCCGATCAGAAATATATCGCCTGTTCTTACCAGGATTATCTCCAGGCCAGCAGCAATGAGGTGCCGGAGAGGTGGTTAAGGGCTCAGGAACGCTGAACGCTGAACGCCTAAAGCCTAACGCCCAACGCTTAACGCAATTACAAATTCATAAACAGAGCAAGAGTTGATTCATATCTTAGTAAATCATTTTACCCAAATAAATTTAAGCATTACAAATTTTGCGTTAGGCGTTAGGCGTTTAGCGTTAAGCGTATTGATAAGTCTCTCATTTATTCAAACCATAAAAGCGCAATGCTGCCTTCCGGAAAATTTATCGCTGAAGCAATTTCTTGATAACAAAGAACTCAGAACCGCACATGTGGGCGTTTATGTTTACGACGACTCTGCGAAAAAAGTCATCGCGGATTACCAGAGCGATAAATATTTTGTGCCGGCGAGTAACACGAAATTATTTTCTCTGTATGCAGGAATGAAATATCTGGGAGATTCTCTGGTAGGAATCAGTTATCGGGAAAATGATACTGCACTCATACTGGAAGCAACAGGGGATCCCAGCTTTTTACATCCTGATTATCAGTCTCAGCCGGTGTTTGATTTTTTGAAAAAATCACATAAAAAAATATATCTCAGTGCCGGTGACCTGTGGAGGGAAACACCATTGGGCCCGGGCTGGGCATGGGATGATTACAATGATGATTATTCTGTTGAAAGAAGTCGTTTGCCGATCTATGGAAACTTCATTCGCTGGAACCAACAAAAATCGACTGTTAGAAGTAATGCATGCATTTGAAGAAACTGCATCAGTATCCAGCTCCCCGGAAATTTCATGGCCGGTGCGATTCAGTACGGATAGTCTGCCGAAGGAATTCCTTGTAAAAAGACTTACCGATTCGAATGTGTTTACGATTCGGGTTGGTAACGAAGCTGATAAATCACAGGATGTGCCCTTTATCACAAACGATATGCGGTTCAGCGGCTCAGCTGCTTCAGGATACGCTGGGTAAACCTGTTAACTTATTATTCTATCCCAAAACAGGTAAAGGCGGCTGGACCATATATCCTCCGTTGCCTGATACACATACCGGCATCATTTATTCCAGGCCCGTGGATTCTATTTTTATCCCGATGATGTATCGGAGCGATAATTTTTTTGCGGAACAAACTCTCTTAATGGTTTGCAACCGTACAACAGGATTTATGAAAGATGATGTTCTCATCGACACCCTTCTGAGAGGACCGTTGGCTGATCTGCCACAAAAACCATCCTGGGTTGATGGAAGCGGTTTGAGTCGGTTCAACTTATTTACGCCACAGGATTTTGTGACGCTGCTGATCAAATTCAAAAATGAATTCGGAATGGACCGGATGAAAAGAATTCTGCCGACCGGAGGAAAGGGTACATTGAAAAATCATTATCTCGCGGGCAACGGTTATGTATTTGCCAAGACAGGATCCATGACCGGTGTGATATGCCTCAGCGGTTATATATATACAGCCAAAAAACACCTGCTCGAATTTTCTATTCTGGTCAATAACGAAATGGAGAGTGGTCCCGCGATCAGAAGAGAGATGGAAACGTATGTTGAATCACTGCGCAGAAACAACTGACTAGTTATTAGTTGTTAGTTGTTAGATTATTAATTGGGCGTTGCGCGTTAGGCGTTAAGCGTTAGGCGTTAAGCGTTAGGCTTGTCTGGGCGTAAGACGTCCAAAAACTTTTTCTAAATAATCTTTTTTGAATTCAATAAAAACGGGCTTGCCGTTAGGGGATGTATTGGGTTGCATGCAGCGGAAGAGACTTTCAACAAGCGAACGCATTTCGGGTTCGGATAAAACGGAGCCGGCTTTCGTCGCCTGTTGCCATGCGAGCGAGCGGATCATTTTTTCCTGGAGTGAATCTATTTTTTCGCTGCCGGAATGTTTACAGTGCTCGAGTAAATTTTCAATCACTTTTTTCTCGTTCCCCGCCTCATGTCCGGCAGGAACGCCCTGTATGATGAAACTGTCTTTCCCAAATGGTTCAATGGCATATCCCAAAGATTGAAGGCCCGGCAACAGTTCCTGCATCATCAAGGCATCGGGCGTGGAAAGGGTCAGCGTGACCGGAAATAATCCCGGCTGTGTCGCCAGCGGCTTCCCATTCAGGGCCAGCATAAATTTTTCGTACAAAACCCTTTCGTGCGCGGCCTGCTGATGAATCAGCAGGAACCCGCCACTGGTTTCGCAAATAATATATGTATTCTGGAGCTGCGTCAGTTTCAATTCCTGATCGCGGAACAATGGTTCACCGGTAAAACGCGCGTACAGAGATTGAAAGGAAGAAGATGATTCTCCCTGATTGAAAATTCTTTCCCCGGCATTTTGATTTCTTGCAGACTCCGTAGAAAAACGACCGGGTTGGATCCCAGCTGCATTGGCCATGCCTGATCCGGATAAATCATCTGGCTGAAAGCCCGTTGCCTTTGACATGGGTGAGTCGGAAAAATTATCCGGTTGAATACCCGTTGCCTTTGACACCGGTGATCCGGAGAAATCATCCGCCTGGATACCAGATCCCGTTACGGATGCATCGGAACCAGCTGAAGATAAACGCTGATTTTCTGTTTCTATGGTTCTCCAATGTGCGAGTTCACTGTTACTGACCGGCTCGATAAAATGTGCCTGGTTTTTCCTGGTAAAGGTTTTGAACAGGCTGGAAGATTCAATTTCCTGTCCGGCTTGTGGAGAGACCGGTTTATTGATCGCATCGAGCTGCTGAATGGCGGGGTCCAGGTCAAAATCGAGGCTGGGCGTAATACTGAATTGTGCAAGGGCATGTTTCACGGCCGCCTGCACAAAAGCATACACGATCTTCTCGTCTTCAAATTTGATCTCCTGTTTGGTGGGATGCACATTGATATCCACCCGGGAAGGATCAATTTCAATAAACAAAACATAGAGCGGAAAACTATCCCCGGGGATCATCTGCTGGAATGCCGTCATCACCGCATGGTTGAGGTAGGCGCTCCGGATAAAACGATTGTTTACAAAAAAATACTGATCACCGCGGGTACGTTTGGCGACATCCGGTTTACCGACAAAACCAACAATATTGAGGTAATCTGTATTCTCCTGGACCGTCACGAGTTTGGATGTGTAATGAACTCCCAGGATCTGAACGATTCTTTGTTTGAGCGTTCCTTTTTCGAGATGAAAAACCTCCTGCCCGTTACCGATCAGGATAAAACGGATATCCGGGAAGGAAAGCGCCACCCGGATGAACTCATCCACGATATGCCGCATTTCGGCTGCATTGCTTTTCAGGAAATTCCTCCGGGCCGGTACGTTGAAGAAAAGATTTTTCATCGCAATACTGGTACCGTTTGGGAATGCAACGGGCTCCTGCTTTTTTACAACGCTGTTTTCTATTTCAATGCAGGTACCGTTCTCGTCAACCGGTCTTTTCGTTTTGAGTTCCACCTGGGCCACGGCCGCAATGGATGCCAGTGCTTCACCCCGGAACCCCATCGTGTGTATGCGAAAAAGATCTTCGATATTCCGGATCTTGGAGGTGGCATGTCTTTCGAAGGCCATCCGGGCGTCGGTCACGCTCATGCCCCGGCCGTTATCAATCACCTGAACCAGGGATTTTCCCGCATCCTGCACGATCAGTTTTACCTGGCTGGCGCCCGCGTCAATGGCGTTTTCCATCAATTCCTTCACGGCACTGGCGGGTCGCTGGATCACTTCACCCGCCGCAATCTGGTTCGCAATATTATCAGGAAGTAGTTCTATAAGGTCATTCATCAGCAAATCCTTATTAACCGGGCAATTTAGTGAAAATAAAATTCGTTTTCCTTCGTAGGTTTACGACTTCGCCCGCTGTAGCTTTTGCGAAGGTGGGTTGACGGCTTTGCCCGCCGAAGCTTTAGCGGATGGTTGACGGTTGACAGTTGACAGATAAATGAGAAAATAGCAAATCCAATGCTTAAAGCTTTGCGCTTTATGCTTTAAGCCCGAAAACGCTTTAAGCTTTACGCCTTACGCCTTAAGCTTATAAATGTCCTTCATGAAAAATGCATTCCTCCTTGTTTCGCTCGTTTTTTCACTTTCTCTCCATGCGCAATACAACGTAAACCTCCCGGTAAATAACTGGGTAGATTCCGTTTTTAACACCCTGACGGATTCACAGAAAATCGCCCAGCTGATCGTGGTTCGTTTATCGGCCATCGACCCCGGGACCGGAAAAATTACCTTCTATGACCAGCAGGTGGAATCCGACATCCGGCGCTTCAATGTCGGGGGTATCTGCCTGTTCCAGGGTGGTCCGAAACAACAGGCTGCCTTTATCAATCATTTTCAGCAGATCGCCCGGACGCCCGTTTTGTTTTCCATCGACGCAGAAAACGGTCTGGGTATGCGTATGGACAGCGTCGCACCCCTGCCGCGACAAATGATGCTCGGCGCCGTGCAGGACCAGCAGCTTATTTATACCTATGGAAAAACCGTTGCAGAACAGTGTAAACGGATGGGAATACAGGTAAACTACGCCCCGGTGGTGGACGTGAATAACAATCCCGATAACCCGGTCATCAACGACCGTTCTTTTGGAGAAAACCCGCGTCGGGTGGCTGAGCTGGGTATTCAATACATGAAGGGCCTGCAGGATAATGGCGTCCTGGCTACGGCCAAACATTTTCCCGGCCACGGAGATGTATCTGTGGATTCACATTATGACCTGCCCGTGATCAATAAGACCAGGAAACAACTGGACACCCTGGAACTTTATCCTTTTAGGAAATTAATAGACGCAGGTATCGGAAGCGTGATGATCGGACATCTGTATGTTCCGGCCATTGATTCCCGGGAAAACCGGGCCAGTTCCATTTCCGTTAATACCGTTACCGGAGTCCTCAGGAAGCAACTTCATTTCACCGGATTGAGTTTTACGGATGCCCTTGAGATGAAAGGCGTTACCAAATATTTTCCGGACGGGGATGCCTCTGTCGAATCCCTGATCGCCGGAAACGACATGCTTTGCTTACCGGGCGATGTGGCAAACAGTATGGAGAAAATTTTTAAAGCCATCAAAGCAAAAAAACTCAAATGGAAGGATCTGAATGGGCGGGTAAAAAAAGTGCTGACAGCCAAATACCAGCTGGGACTGGCGCATTGGCAACCCATCGATAGCACCTGTCTCATCGAAGATCTGAATAAGGACGTACCGGAACTGTACAGAAATATCGCTAAACAGGCGATCACGCTGGTGCGAAAAAGCGACCGGCCGTTTCCGGGTCCGCAACCAAAACGGGTTGCGTATATCGGTTTTGGATTGACAAACGATAATACATTCAGCAAACGCATGCATGATGATTTTCGTTCGAATAATTATTACTTCGATTACGGTCTGGATAGCGTGAAAGCTGCGGCAGCATTTGAATTATTGCGCAACCGTTATGATCTGATCGTGATCGGGCTTCATAATATCAATCGATATCCATCACACGATTTCGGTATCAGTGCAGCGGCCCTGCAATTGCTGAAGGGTCTGAGCCGGTTACCCAATACCGTTAGTTTTGTTTTCGGAAATCCCTACGCTCTGAAATATGTCTGCGATGCTTCGATATTAATGGAATGTTATGATGACAATGATATTACGCAGGCTGTTGCGGCAGACTGGCTGAATGGAAAATTCCTGGCCAGCGGCCATTTGCCCGTGTCGGTCTGCAATGGACTAAATGCGGGATTTGGTATTAGTTACTCACGTGGACCTTTACCCGAAGTAGCTGCTGAATCGCTGGGATTTAATCTGCCTAAACTGCAACGCATCGATTCCATCTGTAAGCGCGCCATTGCCATGCAGGCAGCGCCGGGATGTGTGGTCGTCGTTGTGAAAGACGGCCAGGTTGCTTATGAGAAAGCCTTTGGCACGCTCGAATACAACAAAGCCGAGCCCGTGTATCCGGAAACGATTTATGACCTGGCTTCCGTAACAAAAGTTTGCGCTACTACTATTTCCGTCATGAAATTATATGATGAAGGAAAACTGGACCTGCATCAGACACTGGGATTTTATCTGCCCTGGGTAAGGGGCACGGATAAAGACAGTCTGAGGATCTGGGATATTATGTTGCACCAGGCGGGCTTAAAAGATTTTATTCCTTTTTATGCCGAAACGATTTCGAAGGACAAGGCGGCGGGCCCTCTGCCGGGAATTTATTCTTCGGTGACGGACAGTACACACAGCATCCGGGTGGCAGAAAATCTTTATATACGGAACGATTGGCAGGACACGATGTACCGGCGCATACTCACTAGTAAACTAGGGCCCATCGGGAAGTATGTGTACAGCGACAATGATTTTATTTTTATGGGAAAGATCGTTGAGGCACTGAGCGGACAAACACTGGATCAATATACCTATACCAATTTTTATCAGCCCATGTCTCTTTCCACGACGGGTTTTAAACCAAGGCAAAGATTTCCTGTGAACCGGATTGCGCCCACAGAACAGGAAGTTCCATTCCGTCGTCAGCTCCTGCGCGGCGATGTACATGACCCGGGTGCTGCGATGTTTGGCGAAGTATCGGGTCATGCCGGATTATTCAGCGACGCCTACGATCTGGCAGTCATCATGCAGATGCTGATGAATGGGGGAACGATGGCAGGGCACCAGTATATCAAAAAGGAAACCATCGAGTATTTCACGGCCTACCACAGTGATATCAGCCGCCGCGGCCTTGGATTTGACAAACCTGAAAAAGACAATACCACCCGCAAAGAACCCTATCCCTGCGCGGATGCCTCCCCACTCACGTTTGGTCATACCGGATTTACCGGGACATGTGTCTGGGCTGATCCCGCCAAAAAAATCGTTTTTATCTTTCTCTCCAACCGTGTAAACCCCCAGGAAAGTTCAAGACTTTCCTCACTAAATGTAAGAGGGAATATTATGGAGGATATTTATCAGGCGCTTCAATAAGCTTAAAGCGTAAGGCGTAAAGCGTAAAGCAATACGTAAATCGCGAGATTCAAATTCTATTTTTTCAAATTGTCATTTCCAAATTAAATTTTGAATTTCTACATTCATACGCTTCCACCATCGCCACACTTTTAAGCTTTAAGCCTTGCGCTTTACGCTTTAAGCTCAAAACCCTCCCCCTTCAAGGGTGAGTGCATGTGAAATTTACCAGTTAAAATTTTATAATTCCCTCTGTCCTGTTTTAGGTTTTTACTCTTGAAAATCGTTTTCATATTTAATACTAATTAGGGCCAACTTCGCATATGAGAACGCTGACCATCCTTTCCCTTTTACAATTCCTCTTTCTAGTTTCTTTCGCCCAGGAAAGGAACGGAAAGGTAGATGGTATGGTAAAGGACGGTGATGGAAAAGTGCTCGATGCTGTTACGGTTTCTATTCTGAAGCAAACCGATTCCTCTCTTGTAAAAATTGCACTGACCGATAAGTCCGGGTTATTTGCCTTTGACCATATTGCCGCGGGTAAATATTTTATATCGGTTAGTCATGTGGGTTACGAAAACTGGTATGGTTCTCCTTTTGAATTGAACAACATCAGTTCGGTCATTTCGCATATTGATATCTCATTGCGAACGGCTACCAATTCATTGGGTACTGTAACGGTCACCAGCAAACGCCCATTGGTCGAAAACAGGATCGACAAAACAATCGTTAATGTAGATGCATCTGCGACGAATGGCGGACTCACCGCGCTGGAAGTATTGGAGAAATCGCCGGGCGTTATGGTGGACAACGACGGGAAAGTGAGTCTCAAGGGGAAACAGGGCGTAATCATTATGATCGATGGTAAACCGACCTATCTGAATGCAGGTGACCTGGCAAACTATCTGAAGAATATGCCATCCAACCAACTGGATCAGGTTGAAATCATGAGTCAGCCTCCGGCCAAGTATGATGCATCCGGAAATTCCGGCGTTATTAATCTCATCACCAAGAAAAATAAGAACGCCGGATTTAACGGATCGCTGACAACCAGTGCCATCATCGCAAAATATTTCAAGAATACCAACAGTTTCAATTTCAACTGGCACAAGGGAAAGGTCAATTTTTACGGTACCTACGGATTTTCTTACTGGGAAGGATTCAGTGATATTAATATAGACAAAAGTCTACGGGAAAATGCCAATACAGCTTTTGACAGGTATTCCTCCCAATATACTTTCGGCAGGTATTCGGACCGCGGTCAGACATTCCGCGCAGGCATTGATTTTTTTGCGAACAGGAAAAATACATTCGGCATTTCCGTTAACGGAACGATCGACAAGGAAAGTTTTACGTCTGCCTCCACAGCCAAACTTTATGACAGCCTGCATCAGTTTGTTCAATACAATATTGCAAAATCGCAAAACAAAAATCCACAGACACATCTGGGATTCAACGCCAACTGGCTCAACAAACTGGATGACAAGGGCAGCGAGTTGTCCGTCGACGCCGATTATATATTCTATAATACCCAGGGTACGGCCTACTCGAACAATTATTTATACAATGCCGACAATATTCCTTCCGAAGATCCCTATTTGCTGAACGGACTGTTGCCCTCCAAGATTGATATTTACAGCATTAAATCTGATTATAAAAAAATACTGAACAAGGATATTACCCTGGAAGCCGGTATTAAATCGAGTTATGTAAAAACAGATAATGATGCAGGTTATTCATTATTTAATTCAGATATACAAAAATGGCAACCCGACACCAGCATCAGTAATCATTTTATTTATGAAGAAAATATAAATGCTGCCTATCTGAACTGGCAGCAGCATGTCAATAAATTATCGATCCAGCTGGGTCTGCGGGCAGAACAAACTAATTCAATCGGAAACCAGACGGTCAAAAATGTAAACTTTAAAAGAAATTATTTTGATCTGTTCCCAACTGCTTATTTTACTTACAAGCGGGATGATAATAATACATTCGGTTTATCCTTTGGAAGAAGGATTCAAAGACCATCCTATGAAAGCCTGAATCCCTTCCGTTTCCAGCTCGACCGCTACGACTATGAACAAGGCAATCCGGATCTCTTACCGCAATTCAGCAATAACGTCGAACTCAGTTACAACTATAAAGGGGTGTGGAATATATCGGCTAACTATACTATGACCACCGCTGTCATCAGTGATGTGCTGATAACCGTGAAGGAACCCAATGATTCAAATTATACGACATACCTGACTACTCAAAACGTCGCGTCCCAAAGAAATATAGGTCTGTCCATCAATTATAGCAAACAAATTACGCCGGCCTGGACTCTGAATGTCTTTCTAAATGTATTCAACAATCATTACAAGGGCGTTATTGACAGCACGAATGTTGATGCCGGTTTTACTTCCTTTAACGCAAACTTCAACACGCAATACAGTTTTAAAAAAGGCTGGACCGGGGAACTGAGTGGATTTTATTATGCAAAAGATTATGTAAGTAGCGTGATCCTGGCAGATGGCCGGGGCATGTTTTCCCTGGGCGCTTCCAAACAGATCCTAAAAGGGAAAGGATCGATCAAACTAAACCTCCGGGATCCTTTATATCTCATGAGTTTTACCGGTTATACGAACCTTGACAAGGGAGAAACCCGCGCCCATTATGTATGGGACAATCGCCGTATGATATTCACATTCACTTACCGTTTCGGCAAATCAAACAGTAACCAGCCCCAAAGACGAAGCAATGGAGCCAGTGATGAGCAAAACCGCGTTGGTGGAAAGAATGGACAGCAGTAGTTGGCAGTTGACGGCTTTGCCCACCGAAGCTTTAGCGAAGGTGGGTTGACGGCTTTGCCCATCGAAGCTTTAGCGAAGGTGGGTTGACGGTTTGTCGACTGACCGGACAATGCGTTTGGCTTTACGCGTTAAGCGTTGGGCGTTACGCGTTGGGCGTTAAGCCTGGAAGGGTTGTTACCGAATAGTGAAAGCTTAAAATTGCCTGTTTTAGCCTTCATTTTTCCTTCCAAACGATTAACTTTGGGAATTATGTCGACCAACCCTACAGAGAAGGTACTTAGAAGTGTGGTGATCAAATTTGCGGGAGATTCCGGGGACGGAATGCAGCTTACAGGCAGCCAGTTTACCAACAATACAGCCCTGATGGGCATTGATCTCGCTACTTTTCCGGATTTTCCGGCAGAAATACGTGCACCATTGGGCACACTTCCCGGCGTGAGCGGTTTCCAGTTACATTTTTCCAGCGATCATATATTTACGCCCGGTGATGATTGCGATGTGCTGGTGGCCATGAATGCAGCCGCATTAAAAACAAATCTGAAAAGCCTGAAGAAAGGCGGACGCATCATAGTAAATATAGAAGGCTTTGATACAAAGAATTTAAGGCTTGCGAATTACCCCGAAGGAGTTAATCCGCTGGATGATAATAGTCTGGATAATTTTGATGTGATCCGTATTGATGTGACCAAACTCACGAGGGAAACACTGAAAGATATTCCACTGGGTACAAAAGAAAAGGACCGTGCAAAAAATATGTTTGTGCTCGGTTTTTTATATTGGATGTATAATCGGAAGCTGGACAGCACGATCCAGTTTCTCACAGAGAAATTCGGTAAAAAGCCGGACATACTTGAAAGTAATATCCGCGTATTAAAAGCCGGTTTTAATTACGGCGATACCACTGAGACAGTTACAACAACCTATACAGTTGAGAAAGCCAAACTACAACCAGGTACCTATCGTTCCATCATGGGAAACCAGGCCCTGGCCTATGGACTGATCGCGGCTTCTGAAAAAAGTGGTTTGTCCATTTTTCTCGGTACTTATCCGATCACACCGGCTTCAGATATTTTACATGAACTCAGTCGTCATAAAGCATTCGGCATACGTACGTTCCAGGCAGAAGACGAAATTGCAGCCATCGCGGCCGCTATTGGCGCGAGTTATGGCGGATGCCTGGGTGTAACAGCCACTTCCGGTCCGGGCATGGCACTAAAATCCGAAGCCATGGGACTGGCCATGATGCTGGAAATCCCATTGCTCATCTGCGATATTCAAAGGGGCGGACCTTCTACCGGTCTGCCGACAAAAACAGAACAAAGCGATTTGCTGCAGGCTTATTATGGAAGAAACGGGGAAAGCCCGATTCCCGTGATCTCAGCATCCATGCCGAGTGATTGTTTTGATGTGGCTTATGAGGCAGTCCGCATTGCTATCCAACACATGACGCCGGTCATTTTACTAAGTGACGGATATATCGCCAACGGATCAGAGCCATGGAAATTTCCGGATACAGAGCATCTGCATCCGATAGAATTTAAATTTAAAACCGAACTGGGCGACGGTGAAGATAAGTTGCAGCCATATTTAAGAGATGAAAAAGGGGTCAGGCCCTGGGCGATTCCCGGTACAGCCGGACTTGAACACCGGATCGGTGGACTCGAGAAACAGCATATTACCGGTAATGTTAATTATGAACCGGAGAATCATCAGCTCATGGTCAAACTCCGGCAGGAAAAAGTAGACAAGATCGCTGATTATATTCCAGTGCAAAAACTCGACAGCGGACCGGAAAAAGGGAAACTACTGGTCATTGGCTGGGGATCCACTTATGGTTCAATCAAAACTGCCGTAGCAGAATTACAAAAAGAAGGACTGGCGGTTTCGCATGCGCATCTCCGTTATATCAGGCCATTCCCGAAAAACCTGGGACATATCATCAGTAATTTCGAACAGGTATTAATTCCCGAACTTAATAACGGACAACTGATCAAAATCATCCGCGATCAGTACTTTGTGGATGCCGCAGGATATAATAAAATCATGGGCATTCCATTTACGCGTTCTGAATTGATGCAGAAAATGCGCGACATGCTTGAGGAGAAGGAACAACCTGTTCCGAATGTTTAATCTGCTTAATAGGTAACAGTTGACAATTAGTTCACAGTTGACAGATTACAGTTGACAGTATTTACGATTATCGACAGCTGTCAACTGTAATCTGTCAATCTGTCAACTAAATTAAGCTCTTAACGTCTTCAACAGGTCCTCTGATATTTTCCAGATGAAATTAAACTGGTCGTTTATCAATTTCACTCCCGTCAGATTGGTTTGCAGATGGGCTCCTGTAAATCCATCTGCGAGTTCCTTCTTCCTGATTTCAACCATATCGGTCATTCGCTGGTTCAATTTTCTCAATCCTTCGCCGGCCAGGCGTCCTTCCTGATCTGATTTTTTTGATTCAATAGATGCATTGAACGGTCCGGCGGATGGCTCAGTCCCCAAACCTTTCGCCATACCCGAAACCTCAGAAGAAATTTGAACCGGTTTTTTTTCAGTATCCTTATCCAATGAAGAAGGAAAATGATTACCAGCCGTTTTAATCCCGTTTATTGACTGGTCCAGATTTGTCACGACCGCCTGCACAACCGGCAGGTATTCCGGATCCGAACCGGGTTTTGTCTTACCAAGACCCATAGTTGCCAGGGTTGCAATATGGGTTGCCATCATATAATTTAATACAACGAGTTCATGATATTCCGCAACATGTATTTGTTTACTCTTCGGTTCAGACATCATCCGGTTCAGTGCATCTGAAATATTCGCCAAAGCCACATAAGCGTTCTTGCGGGACAATTTATATTGGTTGACAGAAACAGGGGTTCCCGTAAAAAAAGAAGTTACGTCGATGAAATAATTTTTGTTGGCATCCAGCATCTGTTGCAGATATTCGGCGAATTGTCGGTAGGTCCATTCCGGAGAAAACAAGAGGTTCGCCAATAAGGCAATGACAGAGCCGATGGCTGTATCGATCACCCGATCAAGGATCAGATCCTTAAAATGCAGGGGATTTAGAATATATAACAGGATCAGAATATAAGGCGTCATCAGGGTAACAAACAATAAATACCGGGTACGCATAAAACTGTAAGCAAGCACCATCAGCACGATCATGAAACCGATCATCAGATGTTTGTCTTTCACGATCACCAGGATCAGCACACCGATGGCCGCACCTATAAGGGTTCCCAGCAAACGGTCACGGTTGCGGCTTTTTGTAATGCTATAAGCCGGTTTCATAATGACGATGATGGTCAGCATGATCCAGTATCCATGTCCGAACGGGAAAAATTCTGAAATTAGAAATCCGGTTGTTGTAGCGACTGCGACCCGCAGGGCATGCCGGAATGTATTTGACTTCCAGTTGAAATTGTCCAGGAAAACTTTCGCATCAATATCCTGGTGGCTTACAAACTGATCATAGTTCTGTATCCGGCTGTCTTTCTTAATATCCTTGATGTCGTAGGAAGTGTATTGCTGGATAGTTTCTATCCTCGATACAAAATCGTCGCAGGCATTGAGTAGCGCACGCAGATCGATAAAGCCTTCCACATTTTCGGCATTGATCTGTTTATTCTGGAAATCCTCAAACTCTTTTTTCATGTTGGCCAGTTCATTTTCCAGCTGGCGGTTCAACGGATATGTTTTCCCACTTTTCAGGGCGATACCCGTTTCATTCAGTTGTTCAGAAACGAGTAAAAGAAAGTTTTTGAAAACCTGGAGGATATTTGAATTGTCAAAGTATTGATGAAAGACCTTATGATGCATCTGCAGGCTCATGATCCGTTCAAAAAGATCATTGATTTCAATAAATATCAGCAGGGTAATACGACCTGTATTGGTTGATTCTTTTACGATATCACGACTTTTATAAAGAAGTTCCCTTACCAGGTTTTGCTTGTCATTTATCTCCGCCTGCTTTTCCAGCAGATTGATATAGATCCGGTCATAATCAGGATTTTTATCATAAAAAGCCGTTCTTAATAATATATATGTTCCTGTGGTCTGGATCAGATCACCCAGGGCCTGCTGTGTTACTTTATATGGTCTGAAACTATATAATGAAAGACTCAGCAGCATATACCAGACTCCACCGCAGAGTATGTATAAAGCGTTCAATATAATTGCTTCCGTTCCGGAGCGTTGTGTAAAATTCAACACCATTACAAACAATCCGGCGAGGCCGATGGATCCTGCCCTTGCTCCATACACGCCGATCATGGAAAATATAAAACAAAAAACGGCAATGAGTATAACCGTCGCGAATGTAGAACCAACAGCAAAACCCGTTAACAGAGAAGCGATAAAGATGACCAGGTTACATACCAGCATGGCATTTTTCCGATGCAGTACCGGGCCGGCATTGTCAACCATCGTTACGCATACCGCACCGAGTGACATGGTGATTCCGATATTCTCCTGATGCAGGTATGTGCCGATAATCGTTGGCAGGGTAAGACCGAAAGTTATACGCAGGCCTTCGCTGAGGTAATAACTGTTTATGAAACTGCGATATTGATTTCTGTAGTCCACTTCGTGGGCCCAAAGCCTAAAGCCTAAAGCCTAAAACTTTTTTTTTGAATATTTTTAATTCAATCTTAATTAAGATAAGTCGAAATGATTTAATGTAAACGATTCTAGCCTTTGGGCGTCGGGCTTTGAGCTTGATTTAGTTTTAGGCTTTGAGCTTTAGGCTTTAGGCTTTGAAAGTATTTACAAACAGGACGCACACCGCAAATTTCGCATTTCGGTTTCCGGGCAACGCAAATATAACGGCCATGAAGGATGAGCCAGTGATGTGCTTTATGTATCAGTTCTCTCGGGAAATATTTTATCAGCTGTTTTTCTGCAGCGAGTGGTGTTTTGGCCCCAACGGTCAAACCAATGCGTGCTGCAACGCGGAACACATGGGTATCTACGGCCATATTGGGTTGCTGGTCTACCACGGAAGTAATTACGTTGGCCGTTTTTCTTCCAACACCTGGTAGTTTCATGAGCTCTTCGACGGTCAGAGGCACTTCTCCCTTAAAATCCTTTACCAGCATATTGGCCATGCCGATCAGGTGTTTGGTTTTGTTATTGGGATATGAAATACTTCTGATGAAGGGAAAGACCTCATCAAAATGGGCTTTTGCCAGGGAACCAGGACCGGGGAAATGGGCAAAAAAGGCCGGGGTGGTCATATTGACCCGCTTGTCCGTGCACTGGGCAGACAAAATAACGGATACCAGCAATTGATAGGGATTGTCGAAAACAAGTTCTGTGTCAGCCTCAGGGGCGTGCTCATTGAACCATGCTATAACAAAATCGAATCTCTGTTTCCGGGTCATTTACTTGAAAGGACCGAAATTAAGCTAAAATAGGACGAGCATGAACTCAGCCCTTGGAAGTCGCTTCGATGGCGGTATTACGTGCATATTGAAGTACACGTTCTACAACTTCCATACGGGGAGCAAAGATCTGTTTTTCTATATCTAGTTGATTAACAGAAGTTTGTAATTCTTCCATTTGTTCCCGAAGCGTCCAGTTTTCCTTCAGAGCAACCTGGATGGCAGCTGTTAATTCGGGGGAAGACTCTTTGTACAAATACCGTAAAAGATCCTCCGGTGTAAAGAGTGGCATAGGCGAAACCATTTGAATGTCCAATAATCAGAAAGCAGTAAAATATAATCCGTCCGATAGTAAAAACGTCATACAGTTAGCGTTATTGCGTTGTTTATCGAAAGTTTTAATCTTTTTAATCTTCATTACCAAACGCTTAACAGGGTTTTGACCTTAAAGCAGAAAGCGCAAAGCTTAGTGCTTTTTGGGCTATTAGACCAATCTGAACCGGCTAGGGTCACTCTGTAAAGTCCTTGGAATAGAGTCTTTTACTCAAAGTCTATGCCTCAAAGCGATTCCAGGCATTTATTCTTGCAATTTATTTGGTTGGGGGACGATCCGGGCGGACAAGGTTTCTATTCACTAAGGTAAGTTATTTCGACTATCCGTTTGCGTTAGATTTCAGGGTTGGCAGTTGACAGTTGACAGTTGACAGTTGACAGTTGACGGTTGACGGTTGACGGTTGGCGGTTGGCAGATGAAGCGTTAAGCGTTGAGCGTAAAGCGTTGGGCGTTACGTGTTGGGCGTTAAGCGTTGGGCTTAAAAATGCTTTTTACTTTATCACGAAAAGATCTTCATTATCGCGCTTCATCAGATATTTTTCGCGGGCGTATTTCTCCAGCGTGCCGGGGTTGGATTTGAGCTGGTCGAGTTCTTTGCGAACAGTCAGGATCTGATCCTCGAAATAAACTTTCCTGGCTTCCAGTTTATGTAATTCCTTCAGATGCCTGAAATGAGTTGTAACAAAATCACGGTCATCAATAAACAGGATCCAAACGCCAAAGCAAAGTGCCGTCAGCACATATTTATTTTTTAACCAGGAAGGAATTTTGTCGAAGTAGTATCTCATTGGTTGACGGTTGACGGTTGACGGTTGACCGTTGACAGTTTTCCACTCTTACACTCTTATACTCCTATACTCTTATACTTTTTGGAAAATAAACCTGCGGTTTATTTTCCAAATGTAATTTTTCCCTTTGGATAAATTGCATTTTTTCCCAGCATTTCTTCAATCCGTATCAGCTGGTTGTATTTTGCGATACGGTCCGTGCGACTGGCAGAACCGGTTTTTATTTGTCCGCAGTTCAGCGCTACAGCAAGATCCGCGATGGTTGTATCTTCTGTTTCCCCACTGCGGTGACTCATAATCGTATTGTAACTATTATGCTGAGCCAGTGTTACTGCATTGATGGTTTCTGTAAGTGTTCCGATCTGATTCACTTTCACGAGCAAGGCGTTGGCCGTATGAGTATCAATCCCTTTTTGAAGCCTCTCCACGTTGGTTACAAATAAATCGTCACCCACCAGTTGCACCTTGGATCCCAGGGTATCGGTGAGATTTTTCCATCCCGCCCAATCATCTTCCGCCATACCATCTTCAATCGAAATGATCGGATATTTTTTCACCCAGGATGCCCAGAATTTAACGAGTTCATCACTGCTGAGCTCTTTTTTATTGCTCTTATGAAAAATATACTTTTTCTTTTTGCCGTTCCAGAGTTCGCTGTTGGCAGCATCCATCGCAATGGCAATTTGTGAACCGGTCTTATACCCAGCTGCTGAAATGGCTTCCAGTACTGTTTCGATGGCTTCTTCATTACTCTGGATATTCGGCGCAAAACCGCCTTCATCTCCTACATTGGTGCTGAATCCTTTTTTCTTCAACACTCCTTTGAGGGTATGAAATATATCCACTCCCCAGCTCAGCCCCTCACTAAAAGAAGAAGCACCCACGGGCATGACCATGAATTCCTGGAAATCAATTTTATTATCTGCATGGGCTCCACCGTTCAGGATATTCATCATCGGCATAGGAAGCGTCACGGCATTGGTGCCGCCTATATAGCGAAACAAGGGAAGTCCGGATTCCTTTGCGGCTGCTTTGGCCGCAGCAAGACTTACTGCCAGCATACCATTTGCACCCAGTTTTGATTTATTCGGCGTTCCGTCTGCAGCGATAATTACTGCATCCAGTCCGGGCTGATCAGACACTTCAAAGCCTTTCAGTTTTGCAGCGATGGTCGTATTTACATTTTCAACGGCTTTCAGGACGCCCTTCCCCTGGTACACTTTTTTGTCACCGTCACGTAATTCGACAGCTTCATGAATGCCGGTACTGGCTCCGCTCGGAACCGCGGCCCTGCCCATGAAACCTGCTTCTGTATATATATCTACTTCAACCGTAGGATTTCCCCGGCTGTCTAAAATTTGTCTTGCAATGATTTTTTTAATGCTACTCATGAGTTGTGGTTTTTGTAAGTCCTCTGAAAATATCCTCCAGGCTCCGGTTTTCCGATTGCAAAGAAACAATGTTCCAATTGTTTTGCAAAGACAGCGAGAGCAATTGTTTTTTTAATAACTCAGGATCTGCGGCTTCCAGCTCCCATTCATAGTCACTCGCCTTGCTGATTCCCCTGAGCTGGTCAAGTCCCTGGAACAGGTCGGCAGTAACTGCTTCTTTCAAAACAACTTTTATGAATTTACCCTTTTGATCCTTTCTCAGTTCGGCCAGATTTTTATCAGCGATGATTTTACCCTGGTTAATAATGATCACCCGGTCGCAGATGGCTTCCACTTCCTGCAGGATATGGGAAGAAAATAGCACGGTTCTGTTTTTACCATAATTCTTTATCACGTCGCGGATCTCCACGATCTGGTTGGGATCGAGGCCGGTGGTGGGTTCATCCAGTATCAGTACTTCGGGTGAATGAATCAGGGCTGCGGCCAGTCCCACGCGTTGTTTATAGCCCTTTGAAAGTTGAGAGATTTTTTTTCCGGCTTCCGGCCGAAGGCCTACCTGGTCAATGGTTGTATTGATTTTTTCCTTTTTCGAAGGAAGCTTATGGATATCCGAAATAAAAGAAAGGTATTCACGGATATACATATCGGTATAGAGCGGATTGGATTCGGGCAGGTAACCGGTGATTTTTTTTGTCTGCATCGGATGAACCTGTACATCGATCCCATTCAGAAAAGCCTGTCCCTGACTGGGCTTCAGACAGCCCGTGAGAATCTTCATGGTAGTAGATTTACCGGCACCATTCGGTCCGAGGAAACCTACAATTTCACCCCGGCTTACAGAAAATGAAATCTGGTCGATGGCTTTTTGCTCGCCGTAAATTCTTGTCAGATCCTTTACTTCAATAGACATTCATAAAGCTTAAAGCGTAAGGCGTAAAGCCTAAGGCCTGCGAAATTACGAAAACTCTTCACAAGTATGGAAGTATGGAAGTATGGAAGACTGGAAGTACTGGAAGTGAAGTGTTTTAGTTAGTGAAGTATATAGTATTTAATTAATATATCAAGAAATTACTCCACACTTCCATACTTCCAGTCTTCCAAACTTTCACACTATCCCGAGATCTTTCTGAATCTGTTCCAAGTGTCCGTCCCTTGGTTTCCGGCATGACGCGCCAGATAAAGAGCATGGAGATCAGCACCATGACGCTGAAGAAAATAAATGAATAAAAACCGCCGTTGACACTTCCATGCACAAAAATCGGGAAGGTCCATGCTATGATGGCGGCCATGATCCAGTGCGTGAAACTGCCGAGCGAACTTCCCTGCGAGCGAACGGAGTTGGGGAATATTTCGGAAATGAAAACCCAGATCACAGCACCCTGTGACATGGCAAAAAAAGCAATAAAGCAGACGAGATATAAAATCACAAAATGATTTGCGGAACCCGTACTTTGAAATGCAAATGCCGTTAACGCAAGAAAAATAAACATGCCGATGGCTCCTATGATCAATAATGTTTTTCGTCCGACCTTATCAATAATCGACATACCGACGAACGTGAAAAGAAGATTGGCACAGCCTATATACACCGGTTGCAGGAAAGAAGCTTTCTGGCTAAAGCCGGCCATTTCAAAAATACGCGGGGCATAATATAGAATGGCATTGATACCGGATAGCTGGTTAAACATGGCAAGCAATACGGCATACAGAATCGGCTTACGGAATTTCCTGGTGAACAAATTCTCTTCCGGGGCATGCTCTACAACTTTTTTTACTCCTGTAAGCAATGCATGCTCTTCATTGATCACCGATCTGGCATCCGGTTCACCTGTGCGGGCAAAGATCGCCGCCGCTTCATCATCGCGGTTATTCAAAATCAGCCAGCGGGGACTTTCAGGAATGATACGGAGTAAAATGGCGAAGAGTCCGGCCGGCACGACCATGATACCTACCATCCATCGCCAGGAACCTGCACCGATTTGCTGGAAAAGGAAGTTGGTCAGGAAAGCCACTAAGATTCCGATTACAATATTCAACTGGAACATACCGGTGAGTCGTCCACGTACCGGCGCCGGAGAAATTTCTGAAATATACATCGGTCCCACCACGGATGAAGCGCCAACGGCTATACCGCCGACTATCCTGAAAATGATAAACAATATCCATGTCGGCGTGAGTGAACAACCCAATGCTGAAAGGAGATACATAACTGCTATGAAGAGAAGAACTTTTTTACGTCCATAACGCTGGGCCGGATTACCTGCAATCATGGATCCGATAACGGTTCCGATCAGGCTGGCGGCTACGGTGAAGCCCAGCCAGAAATCACTGAGGGACCAGAGTTGCTGAATCGTTTTTTCCGCGCCCGAGATAACAGCCGTTTCAAACCCAAATAAAAAACCGCCCAGGGCGGCGATCAGTGTACAGCGGAGAAGGAAGGAGTTAATTTTCATTCAGCAATCGTTATTAGAGCATAAGGTATGAAAAAAATACTCACTAAATTTAGGGTTCAAACGATTGTCGATATATGAATTTCCCCTTTCAGATCAAAAGTTTTGACGATTATCTTGAACAATACAAAATCAGTATCGAACAACCGGAGAAATTCTGGAGCTCCGTTGCTGAGCATTTTACATGGAAGAAGAAATGGGATCAGGTACTGGAATGGAACTTCAAAGAACCACGCGTAAGCTGGTTTAAAGGCGCAAAATTAAATATCACCGAGAACTGTCTGGACCGCCACCTGGCCGATAAAGCCGATCAGCCGGCGATTATCTGGGAACCCAATGATCCTTCCTCTCCAAACCGGATTCTTAGTTACAAAGAACTGTATGTTGAAGTATGCCGTTTTGTTCAGGTGCTGAAAAATAATGGCGTTCAGAAAGGTGACCGCGTTTGTATTTACATGCCGATGATTCCCGAACTCGCCATTGCCGTTCTGGCCTGCGCACGTATGGGAGCGATTCATTCCGTTGTGTTTGGCGGTTTTTCTGCACAATCTATCGCAGATCGTATTGACGACGCCAAATGCAAGGTTGTGATCACTGCTGACGGTGGTAACCGGGGACCGAAAGATATACGACTCAAAGAAACGATTGATGAGGCCCTTCAGTAAAACTTCCCATATTCAAAAAGTCATCGTCTACAAACATCTCGGAAATGAAATTAACATGCAGAATGGAAGAGATGTCTGGTGGCAGGAAGAAATAAAAAAAGTTACAGTCAATGAAATGCCTGCTGAAAGCATGGATGCGGAAGACATGCTTTTCATATTCTATACTTCCGGTTCAACCGGTAAACCGAAAGGCGTTGTACATAGCTGTGCGGGTTATATGATTTATACCACCTACAGTTTTGTAAATGTGTTTCAATATAAACCCGGAGAGATTTATTTCTGTACGGCCGATGTGGGATGGATCACAGGACATAGTTACACGATATACGGACCGCTTTGCGCCGGTGCAACCACCATTATGTTTGAAGGTATACCCAGTTACCCGGATGCAGGCAGGTTCTGGGATATCATTGATAAATACAAAGTGAATATTTTTTATACGGCTCCTACTGCCATCCGCAGCCTGATGGGATTTGGAACCGAACCTTTAAAAAATAAAAGTCTGACCTCACTTCGCGTGCTGGGCACCGTGGGAGAACCCATCAATGAAGAAGCCTGGCATTGGTATGACGAACATATCGGTAAAAATCATTGTCCGATTGTTGATACCTGGTGGCAAACGGAAACCGGCGGCATCATGATTTCAAATCTGGCGGGAATCAGCAAGGGAAAACCTTCTTATGCCACACTTCCGATGCCGGGTATTATTCCTTTACTGGTAGATGAAAAAGGGTTGCCAGTGCCTGGTTCAGATGCGGGAAAAGACGGCGTCTATCATGCGGGCGCGAAGGGCGAGCCGGTTTCCGGTAACCTGTGTATACGTTTTCCATGGCCCTCGATCATCAGAACCACGTATGGCGATCATGAAAGATGCCGGTTGAATTATTTTGCTACTTACCAGAATTTATATTTCACAGGAGACGGTGCTCTGCGCGATGCAGAAGGTAACTATCGCATCACAGGCCGGGTGGATGATGTGCTGAATGTAAGCGGTCACCGGATTGGTACGGCTGAAGTGGAAAACGCCATCAATATGTATCCGGATGTGGTGGAAAGCGCTGTCGTGGGTTTTCCGCATGATATCAAAGGTCAGGGCATCTATGCATTCGTTACAATGAATGGACAACACAGGGTTACGGCGGATGACAAAGCCGGCGTAATTAAAATGGTTAATCAGGTAATCGGCGCTATTGCCAAACCGGATACCATTCAATTTGTTAAGGGCCTTCCTAAAACACGCAGCGGAAAAATCATGCGGCGTATTCTTCGGAAAATTGCAGAAGGCGAACTGGATAATCTGGGAGATATTACCACGCTGACTGATCCTTCGGTGGTTGAAGAGATAAAGAACGGAAGGGTCAAGGCTTAAAGCTTAAAGCCTAAAGCCTAAAACCTTTTTAAGCTTAAAGCTTAAGGCGTAAAGCTTTTCAGTTGCGGTTGACGGTTGGCAGATATTTTTATGAAATAATTAAAATAAAAAAGAGTACCGACCTGGTACTCTTTTATCATTTATCTCATTTCCTTTATTTGCATTGGTTTTGGGCTTTAGGCTTTAGGCCTTAGGCTTAATTATCCTCGTATTCATGATTCTTGTCTTCCTTTATAATCGTAACGGTTGTGCCTACTGGAAGCATATTATACAGTTCATCCACATCTTCATTCTTAAGAGCGATACAGCCGTTGGTCCAGTTCTGGAATAAATCAACCGCCATGTCATCGTGCGGCCAGGTACCATGAATGGCGATACCACCACCTAATTTCGCATTCTTCGGAACAAGACCACTCGCTTTTCTCTGATTGAATTTATCGATATCCGACTTTAACGGAAAATCGATCAGCATCATCTTATCCCATTTCTCGTGTGGTCTTTTAGAGGCAATATGATAAGTGCCCTCGGGTGTTTTGCGATCGCCTTCCATCATTTTATCGCCCAGGGATTTACTACCAAATACAACAGGATAGGTTCCGAACCAGCCATCCTGGTCGTATACCTTCAATTCATAAGTTGATTTGATGACCACGATATGAACCTGACCCCCGATTTCCCTGTTAAAAAAACGTTTGTATGAAGTTCTGTTATCTGTTTCACGGAAACCGAGCAAGCTCACGGCGATCATTCCTGCCAACAGCATTTTTTGAAAATTCATATTCACAATCTTTTATTTTTCCAACGCGGTTGCGATTGAAATATTTTCCCTGTTGATAATTTTATGTTTTTGTTCCAATATTGATATTTTTCCACACTATGGAAAAACGCTAAACGCCTAATGCTGAACGCCTTCTATGCTTAAAGCGTAAAGCGCAAAGCGTAATGCTTTTTGTGATTTTATTGTTAAGAAAAAATAAAAAAAGAGCACCGTTTTCAGTGCTCTTGAAATTACAATATTATTTCTGATTTTTCTTTCTCGGCGAATTGCAATTTACAAGGCTTTAAGCTTTGCGCTTTACGCTTACAGAACGCTTTAAGCTTTGCGCTTTACGCTTTACGCTTTAAGCTTAAATCACCATTTACTCAATCTGATCCCGAAAGTATAAGGCGTCTGGTCCAGACCCTGGTTGTTGAACATACTTTTGGTTGCCAGCGAGCCGTACAGAATGACCGGACCCAATTGTGCTTCGGCGATCCAGGAAAGTTTCCATGGATTCAAATCAAAATCATCAAAGGTCTTGTGTTTGCCATATACACCACTCACTGTTTTCTGACGGGATGAATACAGATATCCCGCGCTGATACCCACAGAGATTCCAAAGCCCTCTCTCAGATTGGGTGTAAAATTAAAATTGATCATGACGGGAACGGTCACATAATCAGCTGCCAGCTTATTCTTGCTATATGAAATCGAATCCTGGACCACAACCGTCGCCTGGGTTAACGCATTGGTCGTGTATGTAATATTATCCTGGTAACGATAGTTATTCAATTCTATCCCCAGTCCGTATTTCAGATTCACCACATGATTTACCATGTTGAGGCGCTGCATGAATAACCAGATATTTACGTCAACTGATTTATTATTTTTCAGGTTGAACCAGTTTGAATTACCTCCCGGTGCGAATGCCTGCGCCGTGGCACTGGCATAATTTGTATTATCATTATAATTTGTGAATCCCAGATCAATGATCAGCCAGTTTGTGCTTAGATTAGCTGGTTTCACATGATTGTTTCCCCAATGATGTGGCGGCATGGGCCACGGATGTTTCCCGTGCCATTCAGTGCTGTCCATTTTTTCCCAATGCTCCATTTCTTCTTTGTGCATCTGCTCCCATTTTTTCCAGTGACTTTCTTTTTTTGATGTCGCGGAGTCCTGCTGGCTGAATCCTTTCACTCCAATACATAGTATGGCCAGGATGGTAAAAACTTTCTTCATTGTAATTCCTATTTTTTAATAACTGAATTGAAAAACACTTACCCGGACTTTCCTCGCATTTTCATCTACGGGTGTCCGTTTGGTTAATTTTTTAAATAATCTGGTGATGCCTTTATTTTTATCGTTGAGTGCAACAACACTGATGGCATTATCTGTCTGTTCTTCGTTTTCTCTCAACACTGCATTTTCATCCCGCACGTGCGGGACATTTTCTGCTGCACCTGCAGATGCAATCAGCAGGACCGGAGAATGGTTGCCCGACAGCGCCGATATTTGTTTTGGATCAGCGTCATTCTGCAAGTCAACCGGTTGAAGTTCCTGCGCACTGGATTTCTGCATCGCAATATTTGATCCATCCGGATCTTCGCCTGATGATGGGTTTCGCTGATCCGGATTGGCAGATACCAATGGCTGTACCGGATTATTTTTCCCGGATAAATCGTTCTCCGGCTTTTCTTATCTTTTTGACTGTTCCGGTATTTCGAGTCGCCTGATTTTTTGTTACCGAAATATTTTGTTGAACTCGCTGGTTGAATTTTATTCACTGATGCATCGGACTTTTCTGTCCGTATTACTGTTCACTTCTTTTGTTTTCTGATCGGAACTGTTCCTGGCCGCTACAACATTCTTTTTGCCGTCAGAGCCAGCTGTTCCGCCATCCTGTTTTCTCACCAGTTGTGTTGTCATCAACCAGCTACCAATAACCAGCACGGCAACTGCGGCAGCAATTCGTGTCCAGTAAATAGGAATCACTCTTCTCTTATCTTCTTCACGGAATAGTAATTCTTTCTGATCGAATACGATTGGGGCCGGAACCAGTATGGTCTGACGGAGCAGCGAAAATTCCTTTTGGAGATCCGCATTTTCATTTACAAACTTTTCTACTTCCGACATCTCTGACGGATTCAGTTCTCTATCGAGATAGAGCAGAAAAAAAGTTTCGTAATTGTTCCTGTTGATTTCCATAACCTGTTCTTTAAAGTACATTTTCCACACTCACGAGCCATTCTTTTAAAATCAATCGCGCCCTGTGCAGGGTCACTTTAACCTGTGCTATATTTAATCCGGTGATTTCTGCGATTTCTTCATAGGAATATCCTTCATAATCTTTCAAAAGAACCAGCGAACGCTGTCTGTCATTTAAACGGCTCAATGCTTTCTCAAGCACTTCTTTCAATCTCGGGGTTGTTCTGGGCAATTCCTCCATTTTGTCCGGAAGGGATTCCCTGAATTCCATCCGGCTGTTTTTCCGGTTCAGATCGATCATCTTATGATAGGCGATCGTAAACAGGTATGATTTGCTTGTCGCTGCCTTGACTTCTGCCCGGTGCTCCCATAATTTTTCAAAGGACGATTGTACCAGGTCGCGTGCATCTTCCACCTGTCGGGTAGATTTCAGCATGAACCGGTAGAGTCCATCTGCATATAACTTCACACAGTCATTATAGTCCTCCGCCGTCATAAGCCCTTACCGGTTGTTTTCGTCATTTGTAATACGGTTGTCTGTCCAAAAAGTTACAAAGCTTACCTTTATCCGGCTAAAAATCTACTTATGAATGAGTCTTTTGTGAAACGGATAGCTGGCCAGCTGGATGAAATCCGCTCCGCCGGTCTATTCAAAACTGAACGGGTCATCAGCAGTGAGCAGGGGGTTGAGATCGTTGTTAAAGGCCGTAAACTGTTGAATTTCTGCGCGAATAACTATCTGGGCCTGTCTTCCAATCCTGCCGTGATCGAAGCGGCACATAAAGTTCTGAACGAACGGGGATATGGTCTGAGCAGTGTGCGTTTTATTTGCGGCACCCAGGATATCCATAAGGAACTGGAAGAAAAGATCTCTGAATTTCTCGGAATGGAGGATACTATATTATATGTAGCCGCCTTTGACGCCAATGGCGGTGTTTTTGAACCTCTTTTTAGTGAAGCGGATGCCATCATTTCCGACGAGCTCAATCATGCTTCCATTATCGACGGGGTTCGTTTGTGCAAAGCACGGCGACTGAGATATAAGCATAATGACATGGCAGATCTGGAAGAACAGTTGAAACAATCGGCCGATTGCCGTGACCGGATCATTGTCACGGACGGATCATTCAGTATGGATGGTACGATTGCCCAGCTCGATAAAATTTGTTCGCTGGCTGATCAATACGGCGCTATTGTGATGAGTGACGAATCTCATTCTTCCGGATTCCTGGGAAAAACGGGCCGGGGCACACATGAATACAGGGGTGTGATGGGCAAAATGGATATTATTACCGGCACACTTGGAAAAGCACTCGGTGGGGCCAATGGAGGTTTTACAAGCGGAAGAAAAGAGATTATTGAAATGCTGCGCCAGAGAAGCCGCCCCTATTTATTTTCAAACAGTCTCGCCCCTTCGATTGTCGGCGCATCTCTGGCGATACTGGATATGTTGAAAAAGGATACCGGTCTGCGTGACAAGCTGGAATCGAATACAAAGTATTTCAGAACGAAAATGAAAGAGGCTGGTTTTGATATTAAGCCCGGTGATCATCCGATCGTGCCGATCATGTTATACGACGCGGTGGTTGCCCAGGAGTTTGCCGCCAGACTTCTGGAAGAGGGGATCTATGTGATCGGATTTTTCTTCCCCGTGGTTCCAAAGGGACTTGCACGGATACGGGTACAGTTGAGTGCTGCGCACACTCAGGAACATTTGGACCGCTGTATTGCGGCATTCGTTAAGGTCAGGGACAAACTAAAACACTAACACAAGTATGGA
>CAVQGO010000008.1:0-59141 GCA_963712045.1 uncultured Bacteroidota bacterium
AAGTTGAAATTGATGATGCTCAGTTCCTGTCAGAGCATTTTTACAGAACTTCCTTTAACGGTGTACGCACCAAAAGTCAACACCTGGTTCGCGGTGTCCGCAATGGCCTGGACTTCTGTAGTATCTGCTAAAGTCATGGCCATATACATCCGGAATGTGCCGTCAGATTTGAACAGGACATTGCCATTCCAGTAATCGTTATTGGCGTTTTCCTTATAGGTCCAGAATCCGACGATCTGGGAATTATTTGTTGTTGTACCATCGTTACTTTTATTGCAGGAATAGATGGCGATGATCAGGCCGGTGGCCAGGCTGAATTTTTTGAATAATGTTTTCATGATTAAGGTTTTTAGAGGTTGAGGAAATAATCAGATCGATGGGTTTAACGGGCAGGAGAGGGTACCATGTGATACACCATATTATTTTTAGATTCAGAATAACTGGGAAGGGATCAGGAACAGGGAAGCGGGAAATGATTTTTGTTCTGCTTTGATCAGCAGTTGTTCCATGGAATACTCGTTTCCAGAAACTACCAGCTTTACAAATACTCCGCCTCCCCCTGCGTTTTCCAATGCCCTGATCATTCCTGTTTTGACGGTTTGGAGGCTTGTCATTTTATTATAAAGGATATAACCCGGAACTGCCTTGCTGGCCCAGACATCCATGATGGAACTGTATTTGAACCTTCCTGATCCGTTGCTTGTCACAATTCTTGAATGCACACAGGGATAACCCTGAATGGTTTCTGTTCCGATCTGGGTCACCAGGTAGTTTTTTCTGTGTTTTTATCATGTATGATGTATCCAGGATATTCAGGGAATATGTTTTTGATTCAGGGTATAACATGATCGTATAACCGGGATGGTTTACATGTCCAATACTGATCATCTTATCCATGCTTACGCCAGGCATAGGAATCTTCATTTCGCTTCTTCCCTCACCGCCATTGGTGAAGTAAAGTTCAGAACTGTCTTTCGTGACGGATTTTTTTCCGCTCATGGTAATCGCATATTCATAATGTAATCCGTATCCGCCCGTAGCCGTCATATATGCTTTGATGGCATTTGCGGAATCCTGTGCTGAAACTTGTTTTGCACCGGCCATTATTCCCAGAGCCTTCATGGTCAGATCTGCTGCCGATGTGTCATTGGGATTTTCAGCAGCTGCTCTGGCGAAAGCGCCCAATACGCCTTGTATAGCCGCTGTGTCGGTGGGGGATGCGGATGGATCCGCCTGAACTTCCCGAAAGTGATTTGGACTGGGTGGCCGGGTCAACCTGGTCGATCGCTTTATTGGTTCCCTGGGTTGCTGTATTATTTGCGCGATTCTGTGTGGTGCCTTTTACTGCATTGAGTACATCCCGCATAAACCCTGACTGTCCCCTGGCTGAGAGCGCAAAAAACAGAAACAGGAATGGTGAAATGGAATAAGCGAAATTATTTTTCATGACCGGCATTTTATATCATAAATAGGTGTCGCTTTTTGTACACCAAAGATTATAATATAAAAGAGCGCAAGGGGAATGGGTCGACGAACACCCGTTTAAAATCGTCCGAAAAATAGCTTAGGCGAATAAATTCGCCACGCTCCAAAATGCAAAAACCCCTCATCTTCGATGAGAGGTTTTTGTGCCCGGGACTGGATTCGAACCAGCACAACCTTGCGGATGCTGCGACCTGAACACAGTGCGTCTACCAATTTCGCCACCCGGGCGGGCGGCAAATGTAGAGCGATTCGGGCAAATTAAAAAATGAAGAATCGCCCTCTAAAAGAAGAATTCTTCCCGCACGATTTTCCCGTCTTTTACCTGGTAAACGCAGATTTCTTCCAGATTCATCCGGCCCCTCCCCTTCATCGTCACATCCATCTGCCAGCCAATGGTAAAATGATTGCCTTCCACAATGGGCTCGCTGACCGAACCCCCGTGCCGGGCCTCGATCATATCAGCAAAAGCCATCCCCTTTTTGGTAACGGCTTCCATCCCCTTTGCCGATTGAACGGGCGCATGAGCCGGTTCAATACTTTCGATTTCTACGCTGTAAAGTTCTTTCTGTGCGTCCATAATATTGCCCTGCCTGCACAAAGCAACAAGGCGGTCAGCCACTTCTTTGGTTGTCATGTTATTTAATTTTTTGATGAATGAAAGGATTATCATACATCGATTGGCCGACGGAAAATAGGACCGCGAAAATCAGAAAGGGAGAAAATCTCTGGCAGGAAGAAACAAAAAACAGCAGTTTAGTTGACAGTTGGCAGTTGACAGTTGACAGTTGCCTTAAACTCTTATACTCTTATACTCCTACACTCTTATACTTGTACTCAATCCGCTCCCTGCGTCATCTCGCGCAGTGAGGCCCACCCCGTCGGACTATCCTTATACCGGACATATACAACCATCGAACGTCCGCGGAATACCCTTGATGAATCACCATTTTTCGGAGTAGAACGAATGGCGAAAATACTCGTCTCAATCACGGCGTCTCCATTAAACACAGTACTCTCAATATTATTTTCGATGAACTCCGTTTTCGCATAGCTGAACATGTCCGTCAGTTGTTTTCTTAAACCTTCTGTTCCCGTTACAATATTTTTTCCCCCGAAATATTTTACAACATCCGGATGATGCAATGCCAGCACGGCCTTCACATCGCCTTTCGCAAATCCTTCCAGTATCAGCGCCTTCGTTTTATCAAATGATTCCATGTCCTCCGGAGAACCGGAACCATTCCGGTCCGAACATGCCGACATTCCAAAAAAACAAATAAGGATAAATAAAAATTTTGCGGAGCTCATATGAAATATTATTCTGTGAATGGATAAAAGACAAATGTACAATCCTCTATTAAATTCTGGCCTTAGCCTTAGCCTTACGCCTTAGCCTTAAAGAATTATTCGCTAACTTGAAATGACTATCCATAACAAATTCTTTACATGTCTCCAGCGAATTCGTTCAGATACGTTCTTATCCTATGCTTTTCCGCCGGGACGCTGATGGCCCAGCGCACAGCAGGCAGACAGTCTGAAAGACCTGTCAGACACAACCGGTCTGCCCTTATCTCATTTTATAGAAAAAGTTAAGCGGCTGGCGGTATATGAAAATTCCGAAAATATCCGGTCGTTCAGGGAAGGGAAAATATCCATCGCACAGCGTAAAACGATGGAAAACATCCTGTCTTTGTCACAGATCATCAAGCTGTATATGAAAAACAGCCTGGATACAGTTGACATTGAAAATGACCTGGAGAAAACAAAACAATCCCTCAACCTTGCAAAAGATGGTATCGTCACAAATAAAGGAACCATACAAACGCAGCGAAATCTCTATGTCACGGCGATGATCCTGAACGAACTGCTGGACAGGACTTCCAATGATAAAGACGCGTTGGACAAATACACAGGCAATCTGATCATGTATAAGGATAAAATGGATTCCCTGACAAGTGATTCCTCGCTGTATAAGTTCCCCTCCGATTCTCTGGCGATCCTGAAATATGTGCAGCGGCTGGATGTAATGAATAAAGAAATCAGACCCGTTGATAGCGGTCTGCGTGCGAGTGTAATCATTGCACAGGAACTTCAACTCAGGATGGACCGGATGTTGTTTGAGATCAGGTCATTGAGTGAAGACATCGAGTTGTACCGGACAAAAGTATCCTATGGCGTTTTCAACAGGGAACTTCCGGGTATTTTCGCTCCTGCCGGGTCTAACCGGCCGATAAAAGATCTCATTCAATTCTCGAAGGCGAAGGAAAAAATGGAGCTTGGTTTTTATTTAAAAGGGCATCAGGAGGCCGTATGGATTATCCTGATATTGATTGGATGCGCCACCTATTTTACACGGTCGGTTAAAAAAATGATGAAACAGGAGAAATTGCTGGAGCCTGATTGGAAGGGACAGCTGGTTTTAAAATATCCGTTCCTGTCCTCGGTATTCATCATATTAAATCTGTTTCAGTTTATTTTCATTAGTCCGCCATTTATTTTCAGCTTTTGTATTGCCAGTATTTCCATTGTTTGTCTGACGATGATTGCCGGTAAAAGCCTTGCAAAATTCTGGCTGAGATTTTGGTTTGTTGCCATCCTGTTTTTTATCGTGACGTCTGCCGAAAATTTCGTACTGCAGGCCTCCCGTCCCGAGAGATGGTTCATGGTGGTCTTGCAGTTGAGCGGTATAACGCTGATCATATATCTTTTCTTAAAGAGGCATCTGAATCAATTAAAAGAACGTGGCATTGTATACTTCATCGCCTTTGTCGTTTTTGCTGAAACAGCTTCTTTCTTTTTGAATTTATATGGCCGGTTCAATTTATCCAAATCATTACTCGTCGCCGGTTACGTAGGGCTTGTTATTGCCGTTTTATTTTTCTGGACCATCCGTTTAACGAACCAGATGCTGGGTATCATATTCAGAATTTATAAAGTTCCCGACAAGCGGTTGTTCTATATCGATTTTGATAAAGTAGGACACAAAATTCCCGGTATTTTTTACGTGATCCTCGTGCTGGGGTGGTTCATCATTCTGGGAAGAAATTTTTATGCATTCAAACTAATAACCGAACCTATTCAAAACTTTGTAACCCGTTCAAGGACGGTGGGTGTATTCAGTTTCAGCGTTTCCGGCATTTTAGTTTTTCTTTTGATCGTTATTTTATCCGCCGTACTATCCAGACTGATTTCGTTTTTTGCCTCTGCTCCTTCTCCAGGTGGAACAGGAAAAAGCGATCAGGCCGGCGTCGGAAGCTGGCTACTGCTGGTCAGAGTTTTTATTCTGGTCCTCGGCCTGATCCTCGCATTTGCAGCAACCGGTATTCCGATTGACCGGCTCACCATCATACTGGGTGCGCTGAGCGTGGGCATTGGTCTGGGATTACAGGGTATTGTAACCAACCTCGTCGGCGGACTGATCATTGCATTTGAAAAACCCGTTAAAGTCGGCGACTTCCTGGAAGTAAACGGGAAAATGGCGACAATGAAATCCATCGGTTTCAGAAGCAGTGTGGTCCGGTTAGTCGATGGCGCACACGTAGTGATTCCCAACGCAGATGTATTGAACCAGAACCTCGTGAACTGGTCGATGGGCAGAAATATAAAAAGAATAAGTATTGTTGTCGGCGTAGCCTATGGCACCGACCTGGAGAAGGCAAAAAGTCTTCTGTCGAATATTCTTTCAGAGGATGAAAGAGTATTAAAATTTCCATCACCGGTTGTATTTGCAAGAAAATTCGGGGCTTCTTCCATAGACTATGAATTATTTTTCTGGGCAGGACATGTGTTTGAGGTAGATTCCCTTCAAAGTGAAGTACTCATTAAAATCGATAAAGTATTCAGGGCCGCAGGTATTACGATTCCCTTCCCGCAAACGGATCTCAATATTCGCAACCTGGATAAGGAAAAGAAAACAGATCTGATCAATTAATTTACTGGAAGGATTGGTCACCGTGAATAAATTGGCGGAAAATTTCATTCTTTTCCCGGAGTTCATCTGTGCAAACTATCTGCAGTATTATAATATTTGTTCAGTATCCACCAGGCCATTTTCTTTTCACCCTTTTCTGACAATAAACCTTTACGGTTATAACCGTTTTGATAAATGGGCTGCATCCTGACGGGCGAGCGATAGTCAACTAAAATCCACGCGATGACTCCCGCCAGGTTGGGGATCGTACCAAACATACTGATCTGGTCCTTATAAATTTGTTCCTGGTATTCTTCTCTCCAGGAATTGGCTTCATCGGGAGGGCCCGTTTTATTTCCATATTTCGCTTCACCACCGAATTCAGAAATAATAACCGGTTTCTGATACGCCATTTTCCATTGTGTATTAGCTGGCACGCCCTGCCAGGGAACATACCATCCCAGGTATTCATTGATCGCCATGAAATCAAATTTACTGTACAATGAATCCCATACAGTCATGGTTTGATTTTCATAATGCTGGCTGTTGATAACAGAAGTGATCAGCCGGCTGGAATCCAGCAAGCGACAATGATCAGCCTGATCAGACAGGGCTCTGTTTCGATTGGGAATCGACGGAGAAGTTTCATTGGATAAACTCCAGATGATGACACCGCACCGGTTCCGGTCCCTGCGGATCATCTCTCTCATCATCAAATCCATTTTTCCCGGAACAGAAGGTTCGGCAAATTCAATATTTTGATACACGGGTATTTCATCCCAGACCATCAGGCCCATTCGCTCAGCCATTTTCACCATATTTTCATTGTGGGGATAATGCGCCAGCCTGACCAGGTTACATCCCAATTCTTTCGCCCAGCGCAGAAGCGTGTCGGCATCTTTTGCTGAAAAGGCCCTTGCCGCAATAAAAGGAGACTCTTCATGAATATTTACTCCCTTCAAAAAAATGGGTTTACCATTCAATAAAATTTTTGTACCGCTCACTTCGATATTTCTGAATCCGATCTCGTCGGTCACCGTATCAGCCTCCGATTGAATAATCACTTTGTAAGTCTTCGGATTTTGAGGCGACCATAATTTGAATTCAGCACGAAAGTTTACTGGCGCCAAACCATCGGGATTTGCACGGGTTATATAATTCACTTTCAATTCCGGTATCTGAATCCGAATATTTTGACTACCGTTGTCACCATGTAGTTTTATCCAACCCAACACTTCAGAATTTGAATGTTTTCTCAACTGGATAAAATAATCTTCAATAAAAGAATTGGCTGTTTCAATCAGTTGGACGCTTCGCGTGATTCCACCATAGTTAAACCAATCGAATCCCAGCGTGGGCAGACCATTCTTTAATCGCTGATTATTTACTTTAACAACGATAGTGTTTTCCCCTTCCTTAATGTTTGAACTGATTTCAAATTGAAAGGGAGTAAATCCACCCTCGTGGGAACCCAGTTTAAGTCCGTTCAAATAAACATCGGCGAGATAATTAACAGCTCCGAAGTGAAGAAATAATCTTTTGCCTGATTTCGGGAATAATGAAATGTCTTTTTATACCAAACCGTTCCTTCGTAATAAAGCAGTTCAGGTTTTTGGGTATTAAAGTCTCCGGGTACATGCAGCATGTATGCATCGGAGAATGCATACTCAACGAAATCCGTTTTCTTCACCGGTTTTTTATCTTCCCAGATCTTCCGCCAGTCACCCCCACCCCCGGGATCGATGATCGCCTGCCAGTCCCCGTCGAGAGAAATGGTTTTCCTTGCATCTGCATTGATCATGGCGGTTTGTGCATGAACATGATAGAATGAAAATAATCCCAGGCTGAGAAATAAAATAATTTTCCGTTTCATTCCATCGATGAAGTCACCCGTAAAACATTCACGCATATCACGCATCTGCCATTTAATTATTTTTGCCTTTTGCAAATTCCATCTGGTAGGCATTTGGCGTAATTCCGGTAATAGCCTTAAAACTTTTATAAAAACTGGTAAAATTATTAAAACCACATTCAAAACATATCTGTTTTACACTAAGCTTATTTTCTAAAAGATGCTTACATGCCTGCCCTACGCGTATCTCTGTTAAAAATCTGGAATACGTTTTTCCGGTTCGTGATTTAAAATACCTGCAAAAAGAATTAACAACCATTCCTGCTTTTTTAGCAATTTGGTTTAGGTATATTTTGTTTTTAAAGTTTGAAAGTGTGAAATCGTAAATCGTTTTCATGCGTTCGCTTTCAGCTTCTGAATACTCTTTTTGGAATCCCAGCGAAGATAAAAATTTCAATTCGGAAATATTCCCGAAATAAGCGATACATTCCATAAGCGCAATCATTCGTTCCAATCCTTCTGATAATCTGATCTTTTCAATCAATTCGATGATTATTTTGCCATTATTTTTCGAAACGGTGATTCCACGTTTTGCCTTCTCAAGGACGAGCCCGATGATTTTGGTTTCCGGAAGACTTAAAAATTGTTCACCCCAGACTTTTTCTGAAAAATGAATAACTGTTGAATAAACAATTTTTTCCTTTCTTTTTTTAAAATACCGATCATCATACCTCCAGTAATGTGGCAGATTCGATCCAATCAGTACGACATCGCCGGCACCAAAACGACAGATGTTGTCGCCTACGAATTGAGTTCCGGTTCCATTATGAAAATAAATTAATTCAACTTCAGGATGGTAGTGCCAGTGGTTGTTGATATAAGGAACGGAGTCCTGTCGAACACAAAAAGAATGATTTGGTTCGGAAACAACATTTAAAAGGTGAGGCTTCATAAACTGAAATGTTCTATAAATTAGAATAAAATCGGATTATTATGTTAATATTCTTTAGTAACCAGATAACTAATTGTGATTTAATTCCTTAAGAATCGACTTCCTTTGGTACTTATTTTTTTATTTTCAGTGGTTCTGGGTTATAATATTTGAAATAAACATAAAAAAAGACAGGGTTAAGAGCAGTCCTATTGCATCAGAAAATGCAATAGTCTGCAAGAGTACATTTAAGAATTAGTATCAAGGATTATCATGAAAACACTTGTTTGCACGACACCTGGAAAACTGGAATATGTTGAACAAAAAAAGCCGGAGATAAAACCCGGTCATTCAATTATAAAGATTAAACGGGTTGGAATTTGCGGAACCGATCTTCATGCATTCAGCGGTACCCAACCCTATTTTAAATATCCGAGGGTGTTCGGCCATGAACTTTCCGGAGAATTAATAAATGTGGAAGGCATCGAAGGATTTGTTGTTGGCGAAGCAGTTACTTTTATTCCGTATTTTAATTGTGGTCAATGTATTGCCTGCATTAACGGAAAACCAAATTGTTGTACGCAATTGCAGGTTTGTGGCGTACACATTGACGGGGGGATGACAGAATATTTATCTGTGCCTTCATATTCCCTCGTGCATGGGAATGATCTCCCGTACGATAAGCTCGCCATGATTGAGCCTTTTGCCATAGGTGCACATGGTGTACAAAGAGCAAATATTAAGCCCGGAGAATTTGTCCTGATTGTAGGCGCAGGCCCTATCGGATTGGGAACGATGGCATTTGCAAAGATTGCGGGTGCGAAGGTCATTGCCATAGATGTCAATGACTGGCGACTAAAATTTTGTAAAGAGAAACTGGGTGTAGAACATATAATAGATGCATCTGTTCAGGATGTGTTTGATCAATTAAATATGATAACGAATAATGCATTGCCGACTGTAGTGATTGATGCCACGGGAAATATCAATGCAATCAATAAAGGCTATGAATGGCTTGCGCACGGGGGCCGTTACATATTAATAGGTTTGCAAAAAGAGAACTTTACTTTCAGCCATCCGGAATTTCACAAACGGGAAGCTTCGCTGATGAGTAGCCGAAATGCAACCAGAAAAGATTTTGAAAACGTGTTTGATGCTATAAAATATGGGAAACTCGACCCGGAGACTTTTATTACCCATAGGGTGAAATTCGATGAAGCGGATAGTATTTTTACTGGTTGGATGCAGTCAAAAGATAGAATGATTAAAGCCATGGTTAGCATTGGATCATGAGATTTCCAATTTTTTATTGGTTTAAGCAAAGTCCGGGGGCAATATATATTGCCCCCCGTTTTTTAAATGGTAGATCGTCTGGCTGGATGCGATGTATTACAAGGTAAAAGATGAGGGTCAACCCGTAACGCGGTGCGTATACAATGTTTTGGGATCAATAAAGATGGAAGAAAAGAGGTTTTCGGTTTGTATGTCTCTCATATCGAAGGGGCAAACATGAGATTGAGACATTTTGAATACAATTTGACGAATATAGATCATATAAAATTTTGAAATATCCTTTTCTTCATAACATGTCAGCAGAAATGATTCTGCGACAAGCTATCAATTAAAACGACGACACTAAACCATTGCTTATGCCTGAACAAATCGCATCCCCACCTTCGCGGTGTCAGTTCTAACATTATTTATTTTTTACCGCTACTCCTTTTATCAGCCGGAGCCATTTCATTAACTGCAAACAGAACAAATGATGAAAATATCCAGTTTCTTAAAAGTGGCCACCGAACGTATATCCCCAAAATGGACCATGCCCTTGCAGAGCCGGGGTTCTGCTTCTATTCAGTTAAAAATCATATTTAGAGACCGAATGAAAACAGATCTATGATATACCCACGTAAAAAAGAATTTACGATGATAGCGATATAATACGCACCCCTGTTTTGCTTCATAAACAATTTTACCATAGTTATAAGCATTATAAACAATTTCAATATTTTTTAAACTATAGAACTAAAAATACTTTTAAATTCAATTGAGCATCGTGGAATAGCATTATCTCAACTGTTTGTACTTCTCTGTTTTCAGCATTATTTCAGAATATTCTATGGACGTCGCAAATGTGCTGAAAAAGACTGGGCCCTGATTTTTAAACTTATTAATGTTTGCGTATGAACCGATCTGCATTTTCCTACCTGCCTTTGTTCATTCCCCGCCAGCTTTACATTTTTTATTCCAGTACCTAAAGTACCCCTGATCAGTATTTGCAAAAGTCACTTGCTTAAATAAGTAAATACTTCCGTTTGTTTTTCTTAATACCCAAAACATCAGCTTATGAGCCTAAATTTTAAGATGCAGAAGCCAAAACACAAACGCATATTGGTTCTGGCATTATTTATATTTAATGTTCTGCTGGCCCAGCAGGCAAATGCACAGATAAAAGGGAAAGTTACTGACGTAAACGGACTGCCATTGTCCAGCGTTTCAATTACTGTTAAAGGGACGAAAACGAGCGTTATTACAAACGCAGAGGGAGAATTTACAATTCCGGCTGCAGACCAGAAATCAATTTTAATTTTTAGTTATGTTGGATATCAGACCCGACAGGTGACAGTTGGCAGTCAGAGCAATCTGGAGGTAAAACTTGCTCCGTCTGCTTCCAGCCTGAACGAGGTAGTCGTAACGGGTTATGGCACACAGATGAAAAGAGAAATAACAAGTTCCATTACCAGGGTTGATGCGGCAGAATTTAATAAAGGAAATATAACCAATGTATCCCAATTACTGCAGGGTAAAGTGGCAGGGCTTTCAATATCAAAGGCTGGCGGTGATCCGAACGGAGATTATACGATTCGTCTTCGGGGACTCTCAACATTGGGTGCCAACACGCAACCTTTGATCGTTGTGGACGGACTGGTGGGAGCAGATATTAATTCAATTGATCCCAATGATATTGCCAGTATGGATGTGTTGAAAGATGGATCTTCAGCAGCCATATACGGAACCCGTGGTTCAGCCGGGGTTATCATTATTACTACAAAAGCGGGATTGCACACCGGCGTACCGCGGGTCAGCTACAATGGTAATGTGTCTTCCGAGAAAGCAGACAGGTTTACCAAACACATGTCGTCAACGCAATTCCGCGACCTGCTCACATCAACCGGAGCAGGTACAGATTACGGAGCCAATACGGACTGGGACAAGGAAATTACCCAGACTGCTATAAGTTATGCCCAGAATCTTACCTTATCCGGAGGATCTCAGCATAATTCTTATGATGCATCTGTCAACTACAGAAACGGAGAAGGAATAGCCATCAATACGGGGTATCAGCAAATCAGTGCACACGTGAATCTTACACAGAAAGCATTGAATGATAAATTAGTCTTTAATGTTAATTTAAACGGTATTAAGCGAAATTCGCAGGTTGGTTTTTCAAATGCATTCGAATATGCAACTATTTATAATCCGACCGCACCTGTTCACGTTCCTGTGGGCAGTGTGAATGATATTGCCGGAGGAGGCTGGTTCGAATTTTCGGCCACCGACTATTCTAATCCTGTTGCTTTATTGGTGCAGAATACGAACAACGTGACGAGAAAAAATCTCAATTTTATGGCATCTGCGGAATATGAAATTACCAAAGGTCTTAAATTCCTGGTGAGATATGCCCAACAAATCACCGACTCGACCGGGGATAAATACTCTCCTATTAATGCTTACGCTAACAGGGGTATTGATCCCAACTCGGATAATGGTTTCGGCAGGCATGGATTTAAAGTCCTGTCGAATGGTCAGAATACCAACGAACTCTTCGAAAGCACTTTGACCTATAATACCTTTTTCAAAAACCAGGACCTTAATCTGACAGCTCTTGGAGGCTATTCCTGGAACCAGTTGGGCAATAAGGGAAATTATATGTCCGCAGGAAATTTTGTAACAGATGACGCAAGTGGCAATATAGGCGCTGCACTTGATATCCCTTCAGGATTGGCAACTGTAAACAGTTATCATAACGGAAGTTTACTCATTGCTTTTTTTGGAAGGGTGCTTTTGAACTATAAAAATTTCGCCTTTCTCGCAGCAAGTTTACGCAGAGAGGGTAGTACACAATTTGGTTCCGAACATCAATGGGGGAATTTCCCGGCTATCAGCGGAGGTTTGGATTTTTCCAAGCTCTTGGATATACCAAGCCGTCAGCAATCTTAAATTGAGAGCCAGCTATGGTGTAACAGGATCCTTACCACCTTATTCTTATTTATCTCTTTCTACATTAACTATATCGGGTTCTTACTATGCAGGCAACAACCTGTATGGTTATACGTATGCACCCAATCAGAATCCAAATCCCAATCTGAAGTGGGAAACAAAAGCCGAAACAGATATCGGGCTTGATTTTACTTTATTTAATGACAGATTAACCGGTACGATGGATTATTTTAACAGGACTACTTCCAATCTTATTTTCAATGTCACAGTACCGGTGCCTCCAAACCTCGTGCCTACTACATGGGAGAATATTGGAACTTTGACAAGCAATGGATTTGAACTGGCCCTTAATTATGATGTCATCAAAGGAAACCAGTTTTCATGGAACACCGGATTTAACTATTCGACTTCTAAAGTGGTGCTGAAAAGCCTGGATCCATCCCTGGCCGGATCTTATGTAGGAGCTTCCAACCTGGGATCGCCCGGCCAGGAAGCCACTCAGATTACCAGGGCCATGCAGGGTCATCCGGTTGGCTTGTTTTATCAGGCTGTTTATAAAGGTGTTGATCAAAACGGTAAGTACCTGTTCGATGATGGAAAAGGAAATGCCGTTGCTGATGACAATAGCTACCAAACCATCATAGGAAATGGTTTGCCAAAGTTTGAAATGGGATGGGTCAATACTTTTAAATACGGAAATTTTGATTTGGAATTCTTCTTCCGCGGAGTTTTTGGACATGAGCTCATAAACACGTACAGGGCATTTTATGAGAACCCAACAGTTTCCTCAGTGTACAATGTCGTCAATACGAAATATTATAATCCTGACGTAAAAGATGCCCAGTTATTCAGCAGTCTGTTTGTAGAAAAGGGCGATTATGTTTCCCTTGACTATGCTACCATTGGTTATAATTTCCCGATTCACAAAAGCCCTGACGCAGGGGGAATCCATAATTTCAGGGCTTATATTGGCGGAAATCACTTATTTCTGATTACGAATTATACCGGTGCTGATCCCTCCGTGAGGTATCAGGACCAAAGTACAACGCCACCAAACATTTTGGCACCTGGTATTGACAGAAGGGAAACCTGGGCATGGACGCGGTCCTTTACACTGGGTGTAACGATGGGCTTCTAAATTTCTATCAATTTTAATACAAGTTTATATGAAAATAAAATTAGTAATCAGAATATCGATGGTGGTTTTGCTGTTAACAGTAATATCCTGCACCAAATTGAATGAGAATGATTACCTCTTTGATACTGTAAACAGCAATAACTTTTATCAGACCGATGCAGAATTGTCTTCGGCAGTAGGCGCAGCCTATTCCAATCTGGCCAAGATGGCCAGCAATTCCACTTTTATTCCCAGTGAGGAAGTGACCACAGATGAATGTGTCGTTCCGACGAGGGGTCCTGACTGGGGTGATGGCGGGCGTTGGGTTCGTTTACAAACACACACTTATAATTCCGCTGACCCGGATCCCATCAATGACTGGAATTTTTGTTATACGGGGATCAATACCTGTAACCGGTTAATTGCAACACTTTCAAAATACACCAATGCAAAAATTCCCGGATACATCGCAGAACTGAAAGGTCTGCGTGCGATTTATTATCTCTGGTTATTGGATTGGTTTGGCAATGTTCCCATAAGTATTGACTTCACTTCTACTGGATCACCCACGACCAGTACAAGGGATCAGGTATACGCTTTGGTTGAAACTGAATTGTTAGCAGCAGCTCCCCTACTGCCTCATACAGGTCCGGCTGATGAAAGCACCTACGGTCGTGTAAATGCATATACATGCTGGGCTGCATTGGCAAAATTGTATCTGAACGCTCAAGTGTATACGGGAACTGCTCAATGGGCTAAATGCATAGCAGCTTGCGATACGGTGATCAATTCGGGACATTACGCTCTGACGCTTAATTACCAGGATAATTTTGTACAGGAGAACAAGGGCGCATCTGAATCAATTTTTATGATACCGTACGATCATGTGCATGAACAGGGCGAAAATATTGACATGATGACCCTGAATGGCCTGAATCAAAACACTTACAATATGAATGCACAACCCTGGAATGGTTTCGCATCCATCCAGGAGTTTTACAATTCCTATATTGATCCCGTACAAAATCCCGGTCCACAGGGATCGGTTGTTGGAACCGATCCTGCTGGTGACAGTGTAATCGGTACTTTAGATAAGAGACTGGTAAATTTCCTCGTAGGACCACAGTATGCTGCTGATGGCACCCAGTTGCAGGATGGAGGTTATGAAAAGAGTGGTGGCAGTTATGTGGGTGATCCAAATGGTGCGCCTATAACGTTCACTCCCTTTATCAATGAATTGTCACCAACCGCCTGGAGGCAGTCGGGAGCCAGAATTGCAAAATGGAAATTTTATTCAGGAATGACACAAAATATGGATAACGACTGGGCGATTTTCAGGTATGCTGATGTTTTGTTAATGTCCGCTGAAGCCACTGCGCGGTTGAATAGTAACTGGAATGACCCATATTCATTAGCGATTGTTAACCAGATCAGGGTGCAGCATGGTGGGGTTACTCCGTATGTTACTATGACTGCCGCAACTTTTGCGGCAGAGCGTGGAAGGGAGATGTTTTTTGAAGGGTGGAAAAGACAGGATATGATACGGTTTGGAACTTATAACAGTGCGTGGAGATTTCATCCTGCAGACCCGGCGGATAATCTTGGGCCCCATGGAATCAATCACCTGAATATTATGCCGATACCGGCAACGCAGATAAATGCAAATCAAAGTCTTCAGCAGAACCCGGGGTATTAAGCTAAAAAAACTCGAATGGCATAGCTACCCTGGTTTAAGCAATGATAACAGGCGAATTCATTCGCCTGTTTTTGTTTAATTTGACAGAAAACAATTGTAAGCTATTCAACTGTGAAAACTTGTAAACACTTTTCAAATTTATTTCGGTCAGAAAAAAGTGTATGTCGGAAAATCTTCCTGTTTTTGAGTTTGATAATAACAATGGGTTACGGCAGCTGTGACAAAAAAGTTTCATCACACGCACCCGCCTTGTTTACACTCCTCTCTCCTGCAGAAACAGGAATAGATTTTGCCAACAACCTTCATTATTCTGAAGAATTCAACATGTATACCTTTCGTAATTTTTATAACGGCGGAGGGGTTGGAATCGGTGATATTAATAATGACGGATTACCTGATATTTTTTTATGTAGTAACCAGGGATCAAACAAGCTTTACCTGAATAAAGGCAATTTCCAATTTGAAGATATTACGGAAAAGGCAGGTGTGGGCTCAGACGGAGTATGGTCAACCGGAGTCAGTTTTGCAGATGTTAATGGTGACGGTCTGCTGGATATTTATGTGTGCAAGTCCGGAGATCTGAAGGGTAAAAACAGAAGCAACCAGTTGTTCATAAATAACGGGAACCTTACTTTTACAGACAGAGCCGCTGAATATGGTTTGGCAAATACAGGCCTTTCCACCCACGCAATTTTTTTTGACTATGACAATGACGGAGATCTTGATTGCTACCTGCTCAATAACTCTTTTCGATCAATTGGTAACTACGATTTAATAAAGGATCAGCGAAAAATTCCTGATTCACTGGGAGGCAATAAACTCTTTCGCAATGATGGCGGTCACTTTACTGATGTTACGAGCCAGGCAGGAATTTATAGCAGTAAAATAGGATTTGGCCTGGGAGTTACTATTGCAGATGTAAATAAAGACGGCTGGCCTGACATTTATGTCTCAAATGATTTTTTTGAAAAAGATTATCTGTATATTAATAAGAAGGATGGAACTTTTGAGGAGTCTCTCGAAAAGTATATCTGCGAATTAAGTATGAACTCTATGGGAGCAGATATCGCAGATATCAATAATGACGGTTATCCTGATATTTTCGTTACTGATATGCTTCCGGAAACGGAAGCCCGGGTAAAAACAAAAACATCATTTGAAACCTGGGATAAGTACCAGTCAGATATTACAAATGGGTATTACCACCAGTTCGTAAGAAATGTATTGCAGCTCAACCGGGGAATTTTTGATCCCCGGGGAGGTACGGATAAAGAAGCCTATTTCAGTGAAATAGGTCGCTTTGCAGGAGTGCAGGCCACAGACTGGAGTTGGGGAGCCCTGATAGCTGATCTGGACAATGACGGGCATAAGGATATATTCGTTGCAAATGGAATTTACAAGGATCTGACTGATCAGGATTATATCCAGTTTATGGCAAATCCTGCAGAAGTCAGGAAAATGATGAAAGAGGGCAAGGGAGTGATCAAAAAATTAATTGATCTGCTGCCATCACATGCGTTACCAAATTATGCTTTCAGCAACAACGGCGATCTTATTTTCACGAATAAGGCAACTGAATGGGGACTCGATCAGCCAGGCTTTTCCAACGGTTCCGCTTATGCGGATCTTAACAATGATGGAGCCCTTGACATGGTGGTGAACAATGTCAACATGCCCGTTTTTATTTACCGCAATAACAGCAGGTCCTTACACCCTGACAACCGATACTTAAAAGTGATACTTGCCGGCGAGGGAAAGAACCGTTTTGGAACGGGAGCAAAAGTAACGGTGTACTATAATCATGGCATGAGTTACCAGGAAGAAATGCCTACGCGTGGCTTCGAGTCAACAGTCGATAACCGGCTCAACTTTGGCCTGGGGAATACAAAAAAGATAGATTCGGTTGTGGTAGATTGGCCCGGAGGGAAAAGAAGTACATTAAAAGATTTAAAACCCGATCAGTCAATTACAATCAAACAAACGGAGGCGAAAATACCTGATGAGGATTCGTTTTATAAGTCCACCGCTTCAAAGCCTGCAGGCATCAAAACAATATTTTCCCCGGGCGCTGATGATTTTGGGATTGATTTTGTTCATAGGGAAAATGAATTTAATGATTTTAACAGGGACCGGCTTACTTTTCAAATGCTCTCTACCCAGGGACCAAGAATGGCAACAGGAGATGTGAATGGAGACGGGCTGGAGGATTTTTATGTTTGTGGTGCCAAAGGGCAAAGTGGAAGCCTTTACCTGCAGAACAGGAAAGGAAAATTTGAGAAGAGCAATGAAGCGCTGTTTGCAAAAGACAAGGAATGCGAAGACGTAGACTGTTTATTCTTCGATGCAGACGGAGACGGTGATCTTGATTTATTTGTATGCAGCGGAGGTAATGAATTTTCACCCAATTCATCCGCCCTGATCAGCCGGTTATATATCAACGATGGTAAAGGCAATTTTACCAAATCACCCCAGTTGCTTCCGTCTGCACAGGTATTTGAAAGCAGTTCCTGTGTATCCGCGGCAGACTATGACGGCGATGGGGACATGGACTTATTTGTGGGCGTAAGGTTAAAACCTTTTGCATATGGAATTCCATGCAAAGGGTATATTCTCCAAAACAATGGAAAGGGTGTCTTTACCGATGTAACAGATCAGGTAGCACCGGAATTGAAACAGGCCGGAATGATTACAGATGCCAAGTGGTTTGACTATGATAAGGATGGAAAGCCCGACCTTGTTATCGTTGGGGAGTACATGCCTGTGAGTATTTTTCATAATGAAGGCGGAAGATTGAAAAATGTAACAAAAGAGCTGGGACTCGATAAAACAAATGGATGGTGGACCCGCCTGGACACAGCTGATATTAACGGAGACGGATACCCCGATCTTGTAGCAGGCAATCACGGTTTAAATTCCAGATTTAAAGCAAGCGAAGAAAAACCAGTGACTATGTATGTAAGCGATTTCGATGAGAGCGGTACTATCGAACAGCTCATATGCTGCTATAATGGAAATAAACAATATCCGGTTGCACTGAGGCATGACCTGTTGGGTGTTCTGCCTTATTTAAAAAAGAAATACCTGCGATATGAACATTATAAGGAACAAACTATGCAGGATATTTTTAGCAGGGATCAGCTAAACAAGGCTATAAAGTTGAATGCTTACGAGATGAAAAGCTGTGTTTTCATGAACAATACTCATGGAGGATTCACAAAAATCTCCCTGCCCGCTGAAGCACAATTTTCACCCATTTACGGATTAAAGCTGAAGGATTTTGATGGGGATGGCAAGATGGATCTGCTGACAGGTGGGAATTTTTATCAATCCAAACCGGAAGTGGGAATCAATGATGGCAGCTATGGACTCCTTTTGAAGGGAGATGGTAACGGTAACTTTAAACCGGTATCTATCGGAGAGTCAGGTTTTTTTATAAAGGGGGCCGTAAGGGATATTAAAATAATAAAAAGAGGAAAGCAGAATTTATTGCTGATAGCAAAAAATAATGATAGCATGCAGGTATTTCATAGAAACTAATACTAATAATGAACAGGAGTCTTTTCAGTTGGATTTCGATATTACTTGTAGTTACAGGATGTAATGGTATTTGGTCGGGCTCAGCAAAATACAAGAGGCTGGAGGAAAAAGAACTGGCAAGCGGCAAACGGGTGCCGGAGTTATTTTATGACATGAAATTGGGTATGTCACGAAAGGAATTTTTTTCTTATTGCTGGCAAATGCATCAGAAAGGGAAGTTTCTGGATGGAGAAAACAGCACTTCCGTATTGTGCAAATTAGATAAGGAATTAAATTATCCGGTTGCTATGAATTTCTACCCTGACTTCTATCAGGACAAAATCTATAAAATGCGGGCAAAATTTGAATATGTGGCCTGGGCACCCTGGAACAAAGCGCTTTCTTCAGATAGTTTACTTCTGCCCGTGATCCATCTGTTTGAAAAATGGAATCCCGGGAACGATTTTATCAAACTAACGGATTCCAAAGACAGAACCATCTATGTAAAAGTGGATGGAAACCGAAGAATAGTTATCGGACGATATGATGATGCAGTTGTAAAAGCTGAATACACGGACCTGCTCATCGAGCCACAAATAAAAAAATAGTATGAAAGCATTTCCGTTCCGGAAAATTCGCTTGATAAGAGCTTGTTCTAAAACAATGGTTTGTTTAGCTTATACTATCATTTTTTCTGCCGGATGCAAACACACACCAAAAAAAGATAATAAACTTTTTGAATTACTCGGCAGCGACCGGACGAATATTGACTTCAATAATAAACTGACTTACGATAATCAGTTTAATATTTTTACATACCGCAATTTCTATACCGGCGGAGGAGTTGCTGTCGGAGACATAAACAATGATGGTCTGCCTGATATTTTTTTTACAGGCAACCAGGTCGCTAATCGCCTTTATCTGAACAAGGGGAATTTTCAATTTGAAGATATTACGGAAAAAGCGGGCATTCAAAAAAAAGGCAAATGGTCCACCGGAGTTTGTATGGCCGATGTAAACGGCGACGGGTTGCTGGATATCTATGTATGCAATAGTGGTATTGCTCCGGGTGACCCCAGGCATAATGAACTCTATATTAACCATGGTAACGGGAAGTTCACTGAAGAAGCTGAAGCATATGGTATCGCAGACGGTGGATATTCGACACACGCAGCATTTTTCGATTATGATCACGATGGCGACCTGGATCTTTTCTTATTGAGAAATGCGTCCAAACCCATTGGTACCTTCAACTTACAACACAATGAAAGAAATATCCGGGATTCACTCGGTGGAGATAAACTCTATCGCAACGATGGAGGACATTTTGTGGATGTCAGTGCAGAAGCGGGAATTTATGGCAGTGTGATCGGATTTGGTCTTGGTGTCACGGTCGGTGATGTAAATAACGACGGCTGGCCCGACATATATGTCTCTAACGATTTTTTCGAGAGAGATTATTTGTATATCAACAATGGAAACGGCCATTTCACCGAAGAGCTCGAAAACCAGATGCATAGTATTAGCAACGCTTCCATGGGAGCCGATATGGCCGATATTAATAACGACGGTCGTCCGGATATTTTTGTTACGGAGATGTTGCCTGAGAAAGAATCAAGGATCAAGGTCAATACGACTTTCGAAAACTGGGAAAAGTATCAGCTCGATCAGAAATATGGGTATTTTAATCAGTTTACACGCAATACACTTCAGTTAAATAATGGAAATAATACGTTCAGTGAAATTGGACGTCTTTCAGGAGTCCAGGCCACTGACTGGAGCTGGGGAGCCCTGATCACAGATCTGGACAATGATGGATTCAAGGATATTTTTGTAGCCAATGGTATTTACAGAGACCTGACCAACGAAGATTATATACAATATATCTCCAGCCAGCAGGTAATGAACAGTATATTAACCGGCAAAAACAGAGATTTCAGGAAATTGATCGATTTGATTCCCTCTCACCCCATGTCGAATTATGCATTCAGAAACAATGGCGATTTGACGTTTACAAATATGGCTAAAGAATGGGGACTGGACCTGCCGGGTTTTTCTAACGGATCCGCCTATGCGGACCTGGATAACGACGGAGACCTTGACCTGGTAGTGAACAATGTCAATATGCCTGCATTCATATACAGAAATAACAGCGTTGAACAACATCCTGAAAATAAATATCTCAAACTGATCCTGAAAGGAGAAGGAAAGAACCGTTTTGGCATCGGAGCAAAGGCAACTGTATATTACAATCATACTATCAGCTACCAGGAACAAATGCCTACCCGTGGCTTTGAATCAACTGTTGACAACCGGCTCAATTTTGGTTTGGGAAAAGTGGAAATCATAGATTCTGTGATTGTACAATGGCCGGATGGAAAAGAAAGTGTACTGAAATCATTAAAGCCCGACCAGATCATTACCGTTGACCAGCGTACTGCCAAAACGATACCCACGAATTCCGGGCAGATTTCATCCACTGCGCTTTCTCCCTCCGCTCAAACCCTCTTTTCCCCCGCCAAACTGAATTACGGAATTGATTTTGTGCATCGGGAAAATGAATTCAATGATTTTAACAGAGACAGGCTGATCTTTAATATGCTTTCTACAGATGGCCCCCGGATGGCCAAAGCGGATGTGAATGGAGATGGCAGGGAAGATTTATACATCTGTGGGGCGAAAGGACAGGCGGGGGCATTGTATGTGCAAACAAAAGACGGTCAATTCAAAAAAAGCAATGAAGCTTTGTTTGCAAACGATAAAGAAAGTGAAGATGTAGATTGTTTGTTTTTTGATGCTGACGGCGATGGCGATAATGACCTGTTTGTATGTAGCGGTGGAAATGAATTTTCACCCAATTCAAAAGCGCTGATCAGTCGGCTTTATATAAATGATGGCAAGGGGAATTTCAGTAAATCTCCGCAGATGTTGCCATCGGATCAGATATTTGAAAGTAGTAGCTGCGTATCAGCCGCAGACTACGATGGAGATGGGGACCTGGATCTTTTTGTCGGGGTCCGGTTAAAACCCTTCAGTTATGGTTTTCCCTGTAAAGGCTATATTCTGCAAAATAATGGGAAAGGCATATTTACTGATGTAACCGATCAGGTTGCCCCGGAACTGGAACATGCCGGAATGATTACAGATGCGAAATGGTTCGATTATGACCGGGATGGAAAACCTGATCTTGTTATAACAGGAGAGTATATGCCTTTGAGGATATTCCATAATGAAGGCGGGGGCAAATTGAAAGAAATAACGGAAAAGGCAGGTTTAGGAAAAACTAATGGCTGGTGGAACCGGATTCAGATCGCCGATATAAACAATGATGGATATCCAGATATTATTGCGGGCAATCATGGATTGAATTCCAGGTTTAAAGCAAGCGCGGTAAAACCGGTAACGATGTATGTCAGCGACTTTGATGAAAACGGAACGATTGAACAGATTGTTTGCTGCTATAATGGAGACAAACAATATCCAATGGCGCTCAGACATGACCTGATGGGCGTGTTGCCTTATCTGAAAAAAAAATATCTCCGGTATGACGATTATAAGGAACAATCAGTAGAAGATATTTTTACGAAAGAACAATTGGATAAAGCCATAAAACTGGATGCCTTTGAAATGCGCAGCAGCGTGATATTGAATATGGGAAATGGTACTTTCAAAATGAAACCTTTGCCTGCGGAGGCGCAGTTCTCCCCTGTTTACGGAATCCTGGTAAAGGATTTTGACGGAGACGGAAACCCCGACATTCTTCTGGGAGGAAATTTTTATCAATCCAAGCCTGAAGCCGGAATCTATGACGCCAGCTATGGTCTGTTCCTTAAAGGCAATGGCAAAGGAGATTTTACGTCGGTTGGTGAAAGTGAAAGTGGTATTTTAATCAGGGGGCAGGTAAGGGATATGACTCTCCTGAAAGCAGGAAAAAAACAATTGGTTGTTATTGCTATGAATAATGATACGGTTAAGTTAATAACTCCGGGGATCAAAAAATGATTATGGAATTGAATTCATTTTTCACCGTTTATAATCTTCATATGAAATCTATAAGAAAATTAATGATCCCTGCATTTATGCTAAGCTGCATTTTTGCCAATGCACAAAAAAATACTGTTGCGGTGAAACCATTATTCAACGGAAAGAACCTGGATGGCTGGTACTCATTCCTACGTACAAAAGGGAAAAACAATGATCCGGAAAAAGTTTTTCTTGTTGAAAATGGCCTGTTACATATTTCCGGAAAAGAATTCGGTTATATATGTACAGAACAAACTTTTAAAGACTTTCACCTGATCGTGGAATTCAAATGGGGAGAAAAAAAATATCCGCCCAGGGATGCGGACACAACAAAAAGGGATAATGGCATCATGTTTTACAAGCCCGCGAATGCAAAAGATACAGTATGGCCAAAGTCAATCGAATGCCAGATACAGGAAGGAGATGTGGGGGATTTCTGGCTGATCGACAGCACCACCATTGTCGTGGACGGCAAACGAACCGAATCTAAAGATTTCTTCAGGGCTATAAAGAAAAAAGATGCTGAATTTCCACATGGCGAATGGAACCGCGTAGAAGTGATCGCAGATAAAGGTAAAATCACTTATATCGTAAATGGAATGATTGTCAACGAAGGGGAATCACCCTCTGTAAATACAGGGAATATTCTGATCCAATCCGAAGGTGCAGAAATTTATTACAGGAAAATAGAGATATCCGAATTGAAATGAACGATTTATTCATAAAATATAAACTATAAAATATGCCAGGAGATACTACGTACATTAATAACAAAGCGGGAACACAAAATACCTATGATGCGATTGTAATAGGTTCAGGAATCAGCGGAGGCTGGGCCGCCAAAGAGTTAACAGAAAAAGGATTGAAGGTGCTGATGCTGGAACGTGGCCGGAACTTCGAACATATAAAAGATTATAAAACAGCAAACAAAGATCCCTGGCAGTTTACACATCGTGGCAGGGCGACGTTGAAACAAAAAACTGATAACCCTGTCATTTCAAGAGACTGGGCAATGTATGGAACAGCAGCCCAGGAAGCAATCATGGATTATTGGGTGAATGAAAAAGAATCTCCCTATGTGGAAGTTCAGCCTTTCGCCTGGTGGCGCAGTTACCAGCTGGGCGGCCGGTCAATCCTCTGGGGACGACAATGCTATCGTTGGAGTGATCTGGACTTTGAAGCCAATGACAGAGACGGAATTGCAATAGACTGGCCGATCCGTTACCGGGATATTGAACCCTGGTATGATCATGTTGAAAAATTTGTCGGTATCAGTGGTTCGAAAGAAGGCCTGGCGCATTTACCGGATGGATATTTTCTGCCGCCGATGGATTTGAATTGTGCTGAAAAGGATGTGGCATCAAGGATCAAATCATATTACAAGGAGCAGCGCCATATGTTTATCGGTCGCGTAGCAAATTTAACGGCACCCATTACAGGCAGAACACAATGCCAGTTCAGGAATCGTTGTTGGGAAGGTTGCCCCTTCGGTGGTTATTTTAGTACTCAGTCATCTACCCTGCCCGCGGCTATGGCAACCGGAAAACTAACCGTTCGGCCTTTCTCTATTGTTACCCGTCTGTTATATGATAAGGATAAAAAAAGAGCCACGGGTGTTGAAGTATTGGATGCAGAAACGAATAAGACCTACCATTTCAATTCGAAAATTATTTTCCTCAATGCATCTACTTTAAACAGCGCCTGGATATTGATGAATTCTGCTACAGATATATGGCCCAATGGCCTGGGCAGCAGCAGTGGTGAACTGGGCCACAACGTGATGGATCATCATTATATGCTGGGAGCACAGGGAATGGTTGAAGGTTTCGAAGACAAATATTATTATGGAAGAAGAGCCAATGGATTTTATATTCCGCGGTTTGTTAATCTGAATGGTGACAAAAGAAATTTTTTACGTGGCTATGGCTACCAGGGCAGCGCAAGCAGAGATGGATGGAGCCGGGATGTGGCTGAACTGAATGTAGGTGCAGAATTGAAAGAATCGCTGACTGAACCCGGAGCCTGGCATATAGGAGCTACCGGCTTTGGTGAAATATTACCATACCATGAAAATAAAGTTTCACTGGATAAAAATGTAAAAGACAAGTGGGGACTCCCGGTGCTCGCCATGGATGCCGGATTAAAAGAAAATGAATTTAAAATGCGCAAAGACATTGTCAGCGAATTGATCGCCATGTTTGATGTGGCAGGAGTAAAAAATATCAGTTCCTGGGACAGTAAAGAATACGCCATCGGCCAGGGAATTCATGAAATGGGAACAGCCAGAATGGGCAGAGATCCGAAAACCTCTGTATTAAATTCGCAAAACCAGGTATGGGATGCCCAAAATGTATTTGTTACCGATGGTGCTGCCATGGTATCGAGTGCCTGTCAGAATCCATCTTTGACCTACATGGCTTTGACAGCAAGAGCTGCTGATTTTGCTGTGACTGAATCAAAAAAGAGAAATATTTAAACCCCGATATATGAATCGCAATATAGTCCCGCAAAAATTTTTGTTCCTCGTCGTCTTTGCAATGATTTCGGAAATACTTGCAGGCCAAAATACAGGACCGGCCCAAAACAGGCAGTGGAAAATCCATGATATGAGCCGGCCCAAACCACCTGTAGTGCAGCCGGTTGATCAATTGCTGCCTGCACCTGTTCCCCAAAACGCAATCAGTTTATTTGATGGGAGCGGTTTTTCAAATTGGGTTGGCAGCGACAACGGAAATCCAAAATGGAAGATTGAAAAAGATTATATGGAAATCGTTCCGGGTACCGGTGCCATTCAAACCAAAGAAAGTTTTGGCGACGTTTTTCTGCATGTCGAGTGGGCCTCTCCGGATGAGCCGGATCGTAAGGGCCAGGACCGCGGTAACAGCGGCATTTTTTTTATGGGGATGTATGAATTACAGGTGCTGGATTCTTACCAGGCAGATACCTATGCAGACGGTCAGGCGGGTGCATTATATGGCCAGGCACCTCCCCGGTTCAATGCATGTAAACCCAGGGGGCAATGGAATGCCTACGATATTTCTTTTCGCCGCCCGAGATTCTCTTCCGATGGAAAATTGCTGACCAAAGCCCGAATCACGGTTATTCATAACGGGATCCTGATACAGGACAATGAAGAATATTGGGGACCAACTTCCTGGTTAAAATTCCTGCCTTACAAAGCGCATGCAGACAAGTTACCGATTTCATTACAGGAACACAACGGCCGGGTCCGGTTCCGCAATATCTGGGCGGTTTCCTTACCGGAACTTCCGGGACCTGATAAATCCTATGGTTCCAAAACGATACATTTGGATGAAAAGGAAATCGCAAAATTCACGGGTATCTATAACCGCCCCGGTACCCATGCGCCCATCACGATCACCATGAAGAATGGAAAACTTTTTGGAGATTTCTTCTACCGGCCCGGACCACTCGAATTGCTCCCGCTCAATGACCATCAATTTGTATTAAAGGAGACTGATGGAATAGTTACTTTCGAAATCGACAATAAGGGGAAGGTGACAGGTCTCGTTTTTCATATTGGTGATGAGGATATGCCGGCAAAAAAAGATTAGAACTGATTGAAAAAATGCTTTTGCAATCTAAATGAATCTACGACGGGTATTTTATTGGTTTGTCATCTGTATTGCCTTGTATTCCTGCAGGAACAAGCCCGCAGCCTTGTTCTCGTTATTACCGTCATCACAAACAGGTATTGATTTCCAGAATCGGATCGCAGATACAGATACACTTAATATACTCGATTATCTTTACTATTATAATGGCGGAGGTGTTGCTATAGCAGATTTTAATGGTGATGGATTAGCTGATATCTATTTTGTGTCAAACCAGGGGAGCAACAAACTATACCTGAATAAAGGCAATTTCCAATTTGAAGACATCACGGATAAAGCGGGAGTTCAGGGAAAGGGAAACTGGAAAACAGGGGTGACTATCACGGATATCAATGGTGATGGATTGCCGGATATTTACGTTTCAGAAGTTGGTAATTATAAGAGCTTTCATGGACGCAATGAACTTTTTGTTAATAACGGCATCGGACCTTCAGGTGATGTAAGCTTTACTGAAAGAGCCCATGAATATGGATTGGATATTGAAGGATTTAATACCCAGGCAGTTTTCTTTGATTATGACCATGACGGCGACCTGGATATGTTTCTTGTTAATCATTCCGTTCACTCAAATGAAAGTTATGGCGATTCATCGCAAAGGCGAATTAAGAATGAAATGAGTGGCGATAAGCTCTTCCGGAATGATAGTACTGCCAATGGCAGAAAATTTGTTGAAGTAACCAGCCAGGCAGGTATTTATAGTAGCGTCATTGGTTACGGATTGAATGTTGTAGTGGGTGATATGAACAACGATGGATGGGATGATATATATGTCAGCAACGATTTTCATGAAAATGACTATTATTATTTGAATAACCACGATGGTACATTCAAAGAAATTAACCGGCAGGCCTTCGGCCATGAAAGCAGATTTTCCATGGGGAGTGATATCGCGGATATTAATAATGATGGCTGGCTGGACCTGATTACGCTGGATATGTTACCTCCTGAAGAAAAATTACTAAAAACCTCAGCGGGAGATGATCCGCTAAATATCTTTCAGTTTAAACTGAATTTCGGTTATCATTATCAGTATTCCCGAAATTGCCTGCAACTCAATACCGGCGCTGGCCTGAAATTCAGTGATATCGCTCTTTATTCGGGCATTGCGGCTACGGATTGGAGTTGGTCTCCCCTGATAGCGGATTTCGATGGTGACGGTTGCAAAGATCTTTTCATATCTAATGGCATTCTCCGCAGGCCAAATGATCTTGACATCCTGAAATTCATGTCTTCCAAAAGTATTTCCTCTGCACTCCAGAACGGAAGAGCCGCAGATCTTCAAACAGTGCAAAAAATGCCAACCGGGAAATTAAATAATTACATTTTCAGGGGAACAGATAGTTTGGTATTTGAAGATAAAACAAAGGATTGGGGGCTTGAAAAATCGGGATTTTCCAATGGAGCAGCCGTTGCAGACCTTGATAATGACGGTTATCTGGATATTGTAGTTAACAACATCAATGGTCCCGCTTTCATTTACAGGAATAATTCAAAACAAAAACTAACAAATCACTATTTAGAAATTAAATTAAAGGGTGAAGGACAGAACCGTTTTGGTATTGGCTCCAAAGTAATCCTGAAAAACAAAGGCAGAATCCAATTAAGTTACCTCAATACTACCAGAGGCTTTGAGAGCAGCTCTATGCAATATGTTCATTTTGGTACTGGTACGGATTCCCTCATCGATACACTACAAGTGATCTGGCCCGGAGGGAAATCGCAATTATTGACAAATATAAAATCGGATCAGACACTGACGCTCAGTTACCGCGATGCCGTCGCGAATCAGGTTCTTTTACTTCCGGCGAAATCCGATCATTCAAACGAAACCATTTTGCAGAGAAGTTACCGATTCGATTTCATTACCCTACAAAAGAGTGGAAGATCGATTTGATGATTTTAACAGCCAACCGCTAATCCCCCACCAAATTTCCACGTGCGGTCCAAAAATCGCAGTTGCCGATATTAACGGGGATGGACTCGACGATTTTTTTATTTGCGGCGGAATCAGACAAACAGGCGCTTTATTTTGTCAGTTATCTTCCGGAAAATTCAGGCAATGCAACAAAGAAATATTTGAAAAAGATTCCCTGTATGAAGATGCTGATGCGGTTTTCTTTGATGCCAACGGTGATGGATATAAAGATCTGTTTGTATTGGGTGGTGGAAACCAGTACCCGGACGGTTCAGTGAATTTGACTGACAGATTGTACCTCAACGATGGAAAAGGAAATTTCAGAAGATCATTCACCATACCCACCATACTGGAAAATAAATCGGTTGTTATTGAAGGGGATTTTGATCACGATGGTGATTTAGATTTATTCATTGGGGGTAGTGCAGTCGCAGGCCGCTATGGTGAATCTCCTGCTTCTTATTTATTACTGAATGATGGGAAAGGAAATTTTTCAATCGCTGATGAATCCAAAGCACCCGGACTAAGACATATAGGTATGGTTACCGGCGCCGTATGGACAGATATAGACCGGGATGGCTGGGATGATCTGGTGATAGTCGGTGAGTGGATGCCCATTACAGTCTTTAAAAACAATCAGGGGATGCTCAGCAATATTACTTATACATTAGGACTTCAACATACAACCGGTTTGTGGACAACTATAAAATCCTCAGATCTGGACGGCGATGGTTTCGAAGATCTGTTGATAGGTAACTGGGGAGAGAATTCCAAATTACATGCAAGCGGAAAATTCCCGCTTAAGCTTTATACAGGTGATATCGACAAAAATGGTATTTCAGATCAGTTGCTGGCCATTGAAAAAAATGGAAACTATTATTCTTTTTTGGGGAAAGATGAATTGGAGAAACATTTTCCTTCACTGATCAGAAAAAAATATAACAGTTATTCCGACTTTGCGGGTCAAACCATCGAACAGGTATTTGGAGACAATTTGAAAAATGCGACTTCGCTTACGATCGAGACACTATCATCAGTCATGTTAATGAATAATAAAAAAGGCAACTACGTGATTTCTAAATTACCAAAGGAAGTTCAATGGTCGCCGGTGTTTACGTTCCTGGCAGGTGATTTTAACGGCGACCAGAGAACGGATATTATTGCAGCGGGGAATTTTTATGGCGTATTGCCTTATGAAGGAAGATACGATGCCAGCTATGGCAGCCTGTTGCTTGGCCGCGAACATTTGCCCTTCCAGGTACTGGATCCAACCACATCTGGTATTATGCTGGAAGGTGAAGTCAGGGATAGTAAAATGATCCGCACAATCGGTGGAAACAGGTTAATTATCTTTTCACGGAATAACAATACAATCTTATTTTATAAACAGTCAAAATAATATTCCTGATTCCTGTTATATTCAACTGAACGCTGCGCGTGATGCCGCCACAATTCAACCAGTCGAAGCCCAACGCAGGCAGACCAATTTTTAATCGTTGATTTTTTGCTTCGACAGCGATCGGGTTTTCAAACCGGTTTTCCTTCTTCCCGGATCCTTCGGTATTCACCCGCAGCAACCGGATCTATGATGGCCTGCCAGTCCCCGTCGAGAGAGATGGTTTTCCTCACATCCACATTGATCATGGCAGATTGCGCATGTATTTTGCATAAGGCGCCGAACAACATCAGGTTCACTACAAAGAAAAAGAAACTGATCTTTCCTGCCATAACAGTACATTAACAATGTAAAATACTTTATTCGCTGAGATATAAAATGTCCGTAAAAAGAAAAAATAAGAAGATAGCAACAAAATTTTCAACCAGCCAACGGCGCAAAAAATCTAATTTTACGACGGAAATTGGAAACTGGCTCTGACGCGCTTATGTCCTCAAATTATGAATAAGGGACTTTTCATCTGGATGATTGTTTGTATTCCTGGTATTCTCTATGCACAGAATAAGACAGACAGCATTTCTATACACAAACTGCAGAAAGATACCGTAATGAATAAATCAGAGAAAACGGTATTTCCCGTCATGTTTAATATCTGCACCGTTTTTTACTCGACAACAGATTCTAAAATAAATAAGTTCCTGGGCAAATACGGATACACCCAACCACAGCAAATCCCAGTGGGTCTTCGGTTTGAAATAGCGGGCATTCCGAATGGAGGCAGGATGGTGTACAGCCTGAATGCCGGAACGATCATATCAAAACAGGATATTACCACAGCCGATATATCCCTCGGAGTATATTACCGGATCATAAGAACAAAAAAAATATCGCTTTTGTCGGGCATCGCGGTCGGCGAACATTTTGATCGTGTTGTGTTGAACGGTGCGTTACCGCCCAATCTGGACAGCCTGGCAATAAAATACAATACGACTTTATCATTGCACCGCACCGGCCTGATGGTCGAGCCGGCTGTAAAATTCTTCTGGTATCCCCTGCAGGCAAAAAAAATCCGGGTTGGCCTGTTTACCGGAATTTATTACAATATGGATTTTAACAGCCGCTGGCGTGTCGGTTATTACCCGCACAACGGCAATACATTCAAAAATCTGAGAAAGCCCACACAGGTTAGTACGATTGAAGAATTCGGGTGGTCCTTGAGTACTGGACTCAGCATCTCCTTTTAATTGACAATTGACAATTAACAATTGACAATTATCTACTATTTCTTGTCTACAGTTATGTGTTTCCCGGCACCGCCCATGAGTGGTATAAGAACAAAAATCAATAGGAAAGCCAATCCGCCGATAACCTGAAATGCAGACAGGGAAGATTCATTATTTACGGTTCCTCCCTTTGCGAAAACAGAAAATTGAGAAACCAGAAGAACGATCACGGTTGCGAGTATATAGCCGGTAATCTTTTGCAAGTTTTTCATTTTATGTTTTTTAAGATGATAATCCCATAACCATGAATCAAACGGCTTACCAGATTCACTCCAAGCCGGTAAGCCCCTGGAATAAATTGATTCTTAATTCTTTAAAAAGATCTATCCGATTAGTTAAAACTATCCCGGGCCTTTTATACCACCCCAATTTGACGGTAAGACCGTCATTTTGATAAACTGCCTGTTAACGATGAACGATATTTCCTTTAAGCGAATGGCAAGAGAATATATTTGCTGACAAATGCCCTTAGAACTTATTAATTTTCGCCCATGATTTTTAAACGGGTTATCCATGGAATTCATAGAATACGGGCACATGGCCGGTTATTGATCGGTCTTTCCGTTGCGCTTATCATCTTCCTCCTGTCCCAGAGAACCCCGCCGGCCATTCAGTTTATCCTGGTCTGGAGCAGTTTTTGTTTTACGGTCCTGCTGATGTTATGGGCCATCATCCTCACAACCAGTGCCGCCGAAGTAAAGGTGATTGCGGTGATACAGGATTCAAGCCGGACCATTATTTCTGTTGTTATTCTTTTTGCTTCCGTGGTCAGTTTGTTTGCGGTGGTATTTTTGATGCGTACGCTGCCGAATCCCAACCAGGCCGGCTTTCCTTATCATGTCGGATTTGCGATTACTTCCGTAATCCTGTCCTGGATCATGATCCACACCATTTTTGCCATTCGTTATGCACACTTGTATTATAACCTTCTGTATGAAGAAAGAATGAGCCAGAAGGAACATAAGGGCGGCCTGATTTTTCCGAACGATGATCCGCCGGATTATTTTGATTTTGCATATTTCTCCTTTGTGATCGGCATGACCTGGCAGGTTTCAGATATCCAGATCAGTTCCAGGCGCATCCGGCGAATGGTTTTATTTCATGCGCTGCTTTCCTTTCTTTACAATACCGTGATCCTGGCACTCACGATCAATATTATTTCGGGTTTGATCCAGAAATAAACAAAATGGTTATTGGGATGATTGTAGAAAGACATAATAAGGCAGAGATAAGCCACTCATAAACCAGTATTAACCCATAGATAAGCCAGATCTTATTAAAGACTGGCTTATCTAAGATTTATTTTTTCTTTTATTATTCTTTTATATAAATTTACTTAAAATTTCATTATCGCGCCATGGGTACTCTTTTGAACAATTTTATGTTTACCGGCAGATTAGGACCCGCCTCTGCCTATACCATGCGCGGGCATGATAAAATTGTCATCCGTAGTCGGGGAGGTGCGAAAAAACATGTGATTCAGAGTTTGCCCAGTTTTGAAGTGACCCGGCAACTAAACCAGGAATGGAAAGCAGTAGTCAAGGCTGCGGGAGTGATCAGGAATGGACTCGGTGGCCTTAAACCGATGGCAGACTATAATGTATCAGGGCCGTTAAATGGCCTGGTAAAAAAAATTCAGACAACCGATTTGGTGAATCCCAAAGGCAGGAGATCCATTCTTTTCTCCCGTCAGCCGGAATTTTTTAGCAGTTTCCAATATAACCGGCAGAATCTTTTTAATTCCGTGATCCGGCAACCGTTTGAGATTTCCATTGATAAATCATCAGCGACAGCCCAGGTGACTATTCCGGTTTTACAGCCATCCATTCATTTTTTTGCAGATACCCGCTTCGCATATTACCGGTTTGTCTTTTGTTTCGATACAGTCAGCGATTATGTGTGGGATGATGATGCCGATAAGTATAAGCCGCTGAATGCGCAATTGCCCGATATTAAACCCACTGACACGGAATGGGTCCCCGTCAACAGCACGCAACCGGAAAAATCCTTTCAGATTGTTCCTTTTCTTCCGGATTTTTCGATTACGCCAGATATGATGTTTTTCTTTGGCGCCGGCATTCAATATGGCATGCCCGCGCACGATGGTTCCATTCAGCCCGTTCCGTATGCTGGGGCTGCAAGGATATTAAAATGCGTTTAAAGGCCAAGGCTTAAGGCTAAGGCTTAAGGCCTCTGTCAACTGTCAACTGCCAACTGCCAACTATTATTACCGATCGATGCATTTTATCGGTAAAATCCTTACTTCTATGTCCCCTTTAAACTGCATTCGTGGGTAAATAAATCTGAAGTGAATTTCTTCTGTAATTTTCGGCATGCATTTTATCAAATTCACCCGCAAAACCCTGCTTGTTCACCTGGTCTTTTGGGTATTGTACTTTATTTCCAATGCCTTTCTGTGGGAAACCTTTGATAAGAACTATAACGAAGCAACCTACTTATGGCCTGACCAGATTGCCCCTGAAAATAACGGCGGTGTACATCAATTTCTTTCTTTTAAAACAATTCTTTTTTCAAAAGAAATATGTTGCATTTTCTTTCTTTTTCCTGCTGAATTTATTTTTAGCCGGCTTTATTCAAACCTATATTTCGACTTCAGGTATATTCACATACAAGGTTTTTACACAATATTCCCTGCCAATTGCTTCTGTGGTATTATTCAGCAGCGTCTTCATCGTCATTCATCAGTTTTTTGTTCAGGTGAAGGAATCCAAACAGCTGGAAATTGATAAAATAAAAAATGAACTGAGTTTTTTAAAGACCCAGCTCCAACCCCACTTTCTGTTCAATACGCTGAATAATATTTACTCATTAACTTTTGATAACAGCCAGCTGGCAGGTAAATCCATCCTGCGATTGTCCGGGTTATTGCGGTATGTACTCTATGAGTCAGATACCGAAATGGTGGATCTGCAAAAAGAGATCAATCATCTGAAAGAATATATAGAGCTGGAAAAGATCAGATTTGCAGCCCGGCTGGAACTTTCTTTTAATATTTCCGGTAATGTATCGGATAAGAAAATCATTCCCATTCTGCTGATTCCGTTTTTGGAAAATGCCTTCAAACATGCTTCCAATAATCTGAATGAAAAAATCTGGATCACCATCGATTTGATTGTAAAAGAAAATAACCTCAGTTTTACTGTTGAAAACAGTGTATTCCTGGAAGGGAAAACCCAGGTGCATCATTCATATTCAGGCATTGGACTGGAAAATGTAAAAAGAAGGCTGGCCCTGCTTTATAAAAATTATACATTGAACAGCGAGCTCAAAGAAAACTATTATCACACGTATCTGATGATACCATTTAATTAAATCATTATGCATCAGATAAAATGCCTGATCATCGACGATGAGCCCTTAGCTCAAAATATCATAGAGAATTATCTGAAAAATTTTACAGATATCGAATTAATCGCCAAATGCGAGAATGCACTGAGTGCCCTGGCATGGATAAAGAAACAGAAAATCGATTTGATTTTTTTGGATATTTCAATGCCTTTTATATCCGGCATTGATTTTATAAAAACCCTGCAAAATCCGCCAAAAATCATCCTGACAACGGCCCATAAAGAATTTGCGGTTGAAAGTTATGAACTGAATGTACTGGACTATTTATTGAAACCGATTTCCTTTGAGCGGTTTTTAAAAGCGATCAATAAATTGGAAAATGACAGTGCTCAGGTTATAAAACCGGTCATTGACGATTCAGAAAGTGAAGTCTTCATTTATGTAAAGAGTGAAAAGAAAAACGTAAAAATTCTCCTGAAAGAAATTTTATTTATCGAGAGCCTGAAAGATTACATAAAAATTCATACGGTCAACAGAACGATCGTTACCCAGGTTCCCATATCATCCATAGAACAACGACTCCCCGAAAGTTTTTTACGGATTCACCGGTCATTTATCAGTAGCCAAAGATAAAATAACGGCCTATACCCAGCATGATTTCGAAATCGGCAAATATCAAATCCCCATTGGCAGAAACTATAAAGCTGCTGTAGCCAAAGTGTTTAATTCACCTCGTTAGGCTCAACGCTTAACGCTCAACGCCTCAACGCCCAACGCTGAACGCCTAACGAATTTCCGTCAACCGTCAACCATCAACCGCTGCAACGCAGCGAAGCGTTTACCGACCAATAACAACAGCATCGGCTCCCAAACGACAACTCCTCCCCGACTGATGGCGATTCCCTGTTAAAAACGACTGTATATATGACTGCTTTTTCTGCCGGTCGAATATTCAAAAATACAGTCTGTTTAAATATTTTTTTTGTGTGGCGATCAACCATCATTTCATGTCACACAAAAAACTCCTTCGACTGTTATTTCCCGTACTCGGTTTGTTGCCTTTGTCAGGCATGACACAGGACGCTGAACCCAGGATATTACAGATAGCAAAAACAAATGAACAGATCACCATTGATGGCATAGATAAGGAAAACAGCTGGTCAAAAACGAGTGTTGCGTCCCAGTTCATAAACAAGTGGCCGACCGACAGCGGACTGGCAAAACTTCAGACGGAAGTAAGGCTTCTCTATGATGATAAATTCCTCTACGTATTTGCCGTCATGCATGTGCAGGATAATAACCTGGTGATCCAGTCCCTCAAACGCGATATCAATCCCTATTACAGCGAAGGGTTTTCGGTTGTGCTGGATCCCAGCGGACAAAAATCTTCCGGGTTTACGTTTGGTGTGAATGCCAGCGGAGCACAGTTCGACGGCATCGCACAATATAACAGCGCATCATTTGAAATGGACAGCAAATGGTATTCGGCTACCAAACGCGGCGATAAGATATGGACGGCAGAGATGGCGATTCCATTTAAATCACTTCGTTTTCCAGCCGACAAATCCAGCTGGGGTATCAATTTCATCCGCAATGATATGCGCAACAATTGTTTTTCCACCTGGAACCGCGTGCCCATACAATATTTTGGCGCAAACCTCGGGCATCTTGGAAATCTGATTTTTGAAGGCGTGCCGCGCAAACCTTCTAATAATAATTCATTCGTACCCTATGTAAATACGACGGTTATTCACGACAGTACAACCCGCGCAAAATTGAATGTGGGTCTGGATGCACGGATAGCCGTCAGTTCATCGCTCAATCTCGCGGCTACTATCAATCCCGATTTTTCAACAGTGGATGTTGACCAGCAGGTGATCAACCTGGACCGTTATAGTATTTCACTTCCGGAGAAACGTTTATTTTTTCTGGAGAACAGCGATATCTATACCAACCTGGGCACTCCGAATATCAGGCCCTATTTTTCGCGTAAGATTGGTTTAACCGACGATGGCCAGGTGATTCCGCTGATCGGTGGCGCCCGGCTGAACGGATACCTGAATCCGAAAACAAGGATCGAAGTGATGGATATGCAATCCGGGCATCAGCAGAATCATTTCTATCAAAATTATTTCACCTCCGTGATCGAGAGACAGGTTCTGAAAAGATCCAACCTGCGTTTTTATTTTGCGAATGTGCAGACTTTTGGCGACTCCACTTATAAATCATCGAATACGGAAAATTATAATCGCGTGGGCGGTCTTGAATTTACCTATGTTGCTCCGAAAGGAAATTTTGATATCGGCACCAAATTGTCCAAAGCATTTACACCGGACAATCATACCGATAACCTGTACACCAATCTGAGTCTGGATTATTATGGGACCCACCTGATCATCAACAGTCAGTTTAACCAGATCGGTAAAAACTATATTGCCGCCATGGGGTTCACACCCAGGTTATATAACTATGATGCTGCCACCGGGCAAACGGTCAGACTGGGATATTATGAAAATACCAGTCATATTGAATATGACATCTATCCGAAATCAAAACGGCTGATCAATATGCATGTACTTGAAGTGAATCCATCTGTGTTTCTGAATTCATCGGATGGCAGTCTGAATGAAGCTGATCTGGCTTTCAAATACACTATACTCTTTGCGAACCGTCGAACATTCTACATCGGATGGGTGCAGAAAAATCTAAACCTGCCCTTCGAGACCAATATATTCAGCGGACTGAATAATTTCCAACCCGGCAACTATAAATTTGGCTATGTGCAGCTGGATTATGAATCCAATTTCTTAAAATCCTTTTCCTGGAAATTAAATATGGAAGCCGGGGGATATTTTAGTGGTAAGCGATTTTCACTGACCGGTTCAATATTGCAACGCGTACAACCCTGGGGAATCTTTGGAATCATGCTGAACTATAATCATATTGAAGCAGACGGAAAAAAAGTAGATCCCCTGATCGTCAGTCCGAGTATTGAGCTCGCCTTTAACCGGAATATGTTCCTGACAACCTATGCGCAGTATAATACCGACATCAGCAATTTCAATATCAATACAAAATTTCAGTGGCGGTACAGGCCGATGTCTGATTTTTTCCTGGTGTACACATCAAATTATGTAACACCAGACTATAAAAACACGGGATATAACTTCACCATGAAACTGGTATATTGGCTTAACTAATTGTCAATTGTTAATTGTTAATTGTCAATTGATAGTCATTTTAAATAATTGACAATTAACAATTAACAATTAACAATTACCGAGGTATGACTTTTGCACTACTATGGTATGAAACAATACATACTCGCATTATTTTGTCTGCTAGCAGGCATGTTTGCATCCGCACAGCAACCACCGCATCCGCCCGTACCGCCGCATCCCCCTGGAGCACCACATCCACCCGCACCTCATCATGCACATGCGTACCATAACGGGCATCACTATACGCATCATTACCATGCTTATCATCACAGTAGTCCACCACATCCACCTGTACCTCCGCATCCGCCAGCACCACCGAGGCCATAATAGTTATTAGTTATTAGTTGTTAGTTATTATATTGAATTAACGTAATAACTAACAACTAATAACTAATAACTAATAACTACTCCCTAAGTGGTTTAGGCAGAAAGTAACTGTAATTCTTTCAGGATCAATTTTACGACTTTGGGATCTACGATTATGCTATCATGTTCAAAGTCCAGTTTGATGCGCCATTTCTGCATCGTGTTTACACCAATGATGGCTTCTTCGCTTAAATCCGGTACCACCATAAATTCGTCACTCATACGCAGGTCACCGAAATAAAAATCACTCCGAAGCGTATGATCAATCTTTACAAAATGGCCACGGCTGGCTGTACCTACTTCAAGCGGTAAACGCATTCTTTCTACCAAACCTATCTCATCCGCGTTCTCCGGAGTGATGCATGAAAAACTCGCGCCGCTGTCGAACAGGGTATAAATTGTCTTCTCTCCCTTCGATCCCATAAAAAGTAATGGCACTTTTATTATACCCATAAGTTAATTGTCAATTGTCAATTGTTAATTGTCAATTGAATTAACACATTGACAAATAATCAATGGACAATTTATGCCATTTTTAATGATTGTATGCAAAGGTTTTTAACCCTGTACTACCTAGTGTTTTAGCTATTTCATATAAAAAACTAATCGGTAAACTGCATAAAAGTTCTGTTGTCTGGTTATAATCTTTTGTAAGTCATTTTCCATCAATGGGTTATTAACTATTTAAAAAAATCCATTTTATTGTTAACTGAATATACCTAATTAGGTATATTTGAATATTGGCAGTCATGCCCAATTTTGACTATTTTGACGGAATCAAGATTAATATTTATTATGACGAACATCTTCCACCGCATATTCATGCGGAGTATGGGGATGACGAAGTGTTACTTGTTATTGAAACCGGAGAAATATTACGAAGGCTGGTTGCCAGTAAAACAATTAAAAAAGAGCAGACAATGGCTGACAGCAAACAAATCTGATGCCTTTGTAGCTTTTAAAGTTTTAAATCCCCATTTGTATGCGCCCCGTAAAAAAAAGGCCAAGAATATTAAAGGCAAAAAACGATAAAGATTTTTGCGTAACCGCAGTATTTAACAATGGGGAAATTAGAATCATTGATTTTAAATCAATATTTAATGAAATCGGAATCAATAAAAAATCACCCTTATCCGCACTTCTTGATCTGAATGTCTTTAAAAAATTCAGTATTGAGAATGGAACTTTATCCTGGAAAAATGTAGTGCAGGAAATTCCATGGAAGAACGGCTTTCGTGCAGTTCCTTTTGAGATTGGTGCAGATACTCTTTATAAGAAAAGCAAGCCATCTCCATCTAATGTATCCTACCGGGTACAAATCAGCGAGCTCATCCGAAAAGAAAGACTCGCTGCCCATATGACACAGGGTGATTTGGCAAAGGCAAGCGGAACGACAGCCGGTTATATATCCAGAATAGAAAATAATCAATCCGGAATTGAATTGGACACTTTGTTTAAACTCGTTGAAGTCGGGTTACGTAAAAAACTTAAAGTCACAGTTCAATAATAGTTGTCAGTTGTTAGTTGTTAGTTGTTAATTGAATTAACTATTAACAACTAACAATTAACAATTAATAACTATTCCGTTTTCAGTGTCGTAGCGGGGGAGGTTAACGCTGCTCTCGTTGAATAATAGGCAGACGTAATTGCCGCCGTTGTTACAATCACCAGTGCCGATAATATAAAAGGAATCGGTGACAGTGCCTCTTTATATTCAAACAGCTTCAGCCAGTTACTCATAAAATACCAGGCAACGGGAAATGCAATACAGGCCGCGATCAATGAGAGCCATAAATAATTCCTCGTAATCAATGTAACCACCTGTGTTATGCTCGCGCCCAGCACCCGGCGCATACTGATTTCTTTCTGCTTTTGCTGGGTGGTGAATGCGGTGAGTCCCAGTAAACCGAGACAGGTTATCAGAATAGTGATCACGGAAAACGACGCGAATATTTTTCCTCTTTTCTGATCCGCCTCGTATTGCGAATTAAAATCGTTATCCAGGAATTTATATTCAAAAGGCAATTGAGGGAAATATTTTTTCCAGGTACTTTCAGCGAGTGTAATACTACTCTGTATATTGCCCGGATTCAATTTGACCTGGATGATATTGCTGTTCGGCGAATAAAAAAACAAAAGTGGTTCGATCGGATTGTACAGCGATTTCTGATTAAAATCCTTCACCACCCCTACTACTTCCAGATAGTGGTTTGATGTATCTCCCGGAAACGTAACACGCTTTCCGATCGCGTTATCCCATCCGAAATGTTTCACCATGGCCTCATTCACCATGATGCTGTGCAGTGTATCCGGGGGACCGGAAAAATTTCGTCCCTTGACTACGGGAATGTTGAGTGCCTTGAAAAAATTCTCATCGACGCCGTAACAATTGATTCCCTTATCGGTATGCCCGGTATTCGTTTGAACCGTAAACAGGTTCAGACCGATGCCCGGACTTCCGGGATAATTATTGCCCGTGCCTACTACTTTCACGCCGGGCAGATTACGAAGTTCATTGTTCATCGCAAATATCTTGCTGCGTTCGTCTTCACCGGTATTGATGGTTACCATCATCACCTGTTCTTTATTAAAACCAACATCTTTTTTTCTTATATAAGCCAGCTGTGCATACACGACCCAGGTGCAGATCAGCATGATCATGGCAACAGAGAACTGTAATACGACCAGTGTGCGGCGAAGAGTTACATTTCCGGACGCCTTCGACAATGAACCCTTCAATATGCTGACGGGTTGAAAGCTTGCCAGGTAAAATGCGGGATAACTGCCACCGATCAATCCCGTAAAAAGAATGATACCAACCAACAGCAAAATATTATTGGGTTGAAATAAAGTAGCGGCTGTAAAAGATTTACCTGCGATTGTGTTAAACATACCCAGGAAAACGAGCACCAGTCCGAGACTCAGTATAACAGATACAAAGGCCGTAAATAATGATTCACTCAGGAACTGTGAAATGAGTTGACTTTTTGTTGAGCCGGCCACTTTGCGGATACCAATTTCCTTCGCCCTGCGCGCAGACCGGGCCGTTGTGAGATTCATATAATTGATACAGGCAATCAGCAGCATAAAAAAAGCAACCGCAGAAAAGATCCTGATATAGGACATATCACCGACTTCTTCCGGTTCTCCACCCAGCTTTGATTTCAGGTGGATATCCGTGATGGGCATTACGCCATAATTGATCTTGACATTGTACTTGGTGAAAATCGGCGCCATGTATTTGTCATAGAGGGGGATCAGTTTTTTGTTAAAGGCATCCGCTGTAACGCCGGGTTTCAATAATACATAAGTGAAATTGTTGAAGCTGCCCCAGTTATTATTGCCGTTGTTGTTATCATTACCCGGCTTCAGGATCGTGCTCATGGATATCAGCATATCGTAACGGATATGCGAGTTCGTTGGTATGTCCTCAAAAACGCCGGTCACTTTATACAGGTCATACACCGTCTTCATTGTTTTGCCGACCGCCGCTGTATTCCTCCCGAAATATTTATCCGCCAGGGTTCTTGAAATCACAATACTGTTTGGCTGGGTCAATGCAGTGGCCGGATGACCTTCGAGAAATTTAACCGTGAATATTTTGAACAGGGTACTATCGGCATAATAGATCTTGGTTTCATAAAATCCGTTCGTCCCTTTCATGAATAAGGTTCTTTCCCTGTTTAACATTCTCGCCGATTCCTCCACATCCGGGAAGTCTTTTTTCAAAGTGGCAGCGAGGGGAAGCTGTGTAACAGTCCAGTCTGTGTTTTTATCCTTTTCATGGATATACGAAACAATCCGGACGATGCGATCGGCCTTTTCATTATACCGATCGAAACTCAGTTCATCCTTTATATAAAAAATAAGGAAGAGACTGAACGTGATGCCCAGGGTTAACCCCAGTACATTGATCAGGCTGTACCACTTGTCTTTTTTGAAATTCCGGAAGGCGATGAGTAAAAGGTTTTTTATCATAGATCTGCGTTTATCAGGTCAGTCGCATCAGCAGCTTAAAAGATGCCAATCTTATTAATAATTGATATTCAGTTATTTATATTCCAGAATCGCCGGCAAAAGTGTCCGGAAATGATATGACGTGCGTACGCTTTTGAGAGTTACAGTTTTGTCGGGAAAAAATTATACAGAGGAGTTAATGAATCCCGAAAGAATTATACAAGCGCATTTGAGAGTCTAGTCGTAAACTAGTTATTCAGATGAGTTAATGAATTCTGAAAGAACTATACAAGCGCATGTAGGGTGACCTGCCTGAAATAGTTATACAGGTGGTTTCGTCAGGAAAAACTATTCATGGGAGTGAATAGTCATCAGAAGAATATGTGTAGGGTCCGTCAGGGTAAGATGCCTGACTGATCCCTTATATAAAGACAGTAGTGACCATTTCATGATTGATAACCGTTGAACCATCAAAGGTTCTGCATTGTTCAACCGCTCCGACAGAAATATCAAGGTAAATCTTCGACTCGTTCCATTTGATTTTCCGGAGATCCTGAACAGATATCAGGATCTTCTGATCTCCAAAAATGCTTTTTGCAACAACCAGCAGATAAATAATTTTCCAGGATTCATCGTCTACGATGAAACCGCTGACAAATCCGACTTCGCCATCAGTTGCATAAATTCGAAATCCCCTTGTGTCGCGGGTGCTCCTCAGATGAACATTATCGGCAGAAGGGGAATTTACGGACAGGTTTTCAGTCAAATCCGGCTGATCGCAATGTACAGGCGCGTAAAATCCATTGTCTATAAACGGTTGCCAGCGGTAATATTCGTTTAATGATTTTGTATGTTGTAGTGATACAGGCCTGTCTGTATCCACATCCGGACTATTCAGTATTTGTTTTTTTGTAAGATTTACAGGAAATGTTCCGCCCTTCCATTTTGATTTGTCAAACGCAAGCGGTGAAATAAGCACTTTGCGCCCGGACAGCCATTGGCCTGTTTTAACAACAAGATATCTGATCGCCCAGTTTCGATCGTCAAAATAAGTTTCTTCAATCTTACCAACTTCTCCGTCTGTGGCAGACAAACTAAATCCCAGCAAACTATTAATGTTGAGTTGCATACACTGTTGATTTTAAGTTTCAGTGAATAGAAGATTAAATCAATCCTGTCATAATACAGTTGCAACATACTTACATAAAATCCCATTCCATATGATGTCACTTAACATATAACATGACTTTGATCATTTAAAGGCAACATGGGGATTATAGTGATGTATCCGGATGATAATAGTCACTTTCCCGTATGACAGAACTCATTCACCCGGATCAACTTTGGGAATAGGTTTGCAATTCCAATTACAAATGAATTAATTATTCAAAAATATTGTTTATGAAAAAACGCACCGAAAAAATACTATTGGCCTTAATGGTTATAATAAGTATTACCGGATATATAACCAGTTGCACGCATGAAAATGCAGTACTGCCCCCGCCGGCAACAAGCACACCGGAAATTAAACGTGGCGATGGCGTATTCCTGCCGGGGAACCTGACCGCCGGAGATACAAGTCAATGGAAGTTTGACCAGGTGCACTCCAGTGTATTATGGTCAGGCGAATATCTGGGCGAAGCCGGTTTGCTAACGGGCAGGTTTAATGATTTTGGTATCAGCAATATTTCTGAAGCGCAAAAAACAAAATATGTAACAACCGGTCAGCCTTTGAAAGATTCTTCATGGGCTTTTTACGAAGGCGATCCCACGAAAACCTATTTTAACGGGTATGTGCAAATGAATACCTCCAATACAGGGGAACCCGGGAGGGACGGTGGATGTTATCTGGGCTTCACAGGTGCACCAAAAATTATTTCCGGCACTCAAAATCTGATTGATTCCAACATAGCCATTATCAAAACTTCCAAGGTGGAACTTGACCCAAATAGCTCCGGATATATTGTTACGATGACAATGACCTGGAAGGGTTTATTATCATCACCCCATGACACTACCGTGAATGGAATACTCTCCTATGTTAAAAGGGGAACCGTGGGGTCAGGCACTACCAGTGCTTACGATGTATTTGGATTGCAGTTGAACTTCAGCTTTAACTGCAGATCCTTTGGAATGACAACGACCGAAATTTCAGACATTATTACGGTTCAGTGTAACATGAACTTCAATAACAAATAATCACCCATAAAAATTATTTATGAAACGAGTATTAATTTATGGGGGACTGTTGCTCTTCATGGGCATTGGAATGGTCAGTTGCTACCAGGATGTGCTCATTCCTCAGGTTGCCACGGAAGCACCCCCACAGTTCGTAAGTTATAGCGGCGACCTGCAGCCCTTGTGGAATGAGAACTGCGCTTTATCGGGTTGCCATGTTAAAGGGGGCCAGGTACCTTACCTCTCGGAAGATATATCTTATGATCAGTTGGTCGGCGGAGGATTTGTCAATACGGTTGTGCCGGCAGACAGTAAACTGTGGACAGCCCTCAACGGAATCATGATGCCACATCTTCCATCGGCTTCCGACCGTCAGAAAGTTTTCGACTGGATAAGAAATGGTGCACCGAATAATTAAGCGACACTAAAACTAATCAAATGAAAAATTTTATAAATAAACTAAAGAGGTCGTTGATGTCCGGCGTTTGTCTCATGGCTACTCTTTTCATACTTAACAGTGCGGGCTATGCGCAAAAAGACAGTACGGTGGCACCCACACAAGCCGATGCCCCGGTTAAACCCAGGCCGGTAAAAAATACATTTCAAACGGGCCAGATTATCGACGCCCAAACCGTAATGGTTCCCGTCAAGGGGACTTTTGAAGCAGATATCCAGCACAGGTTTGGATCGGTTAAAAACGGATATCAGGATTTATGGGGCATTTACGGAATCGCAAATATTCGTTTGGGCTTTCTTTATACCCCCATAGATAATTTGGAAATAGGTTTCGGTCTGGCCAAGGTGAACATGCTCTGGGACGGAAGCGCCAAATATGCCATTTTCCGACAGACAAAAGACAGATTTCCGGTCAGCCTGACTTACTATGGAAATATCGCAGTGAAGACGGTTCAGAATCCGGATAATGTTCTTTTTAAATACGAATCGGAACGCTGGTCTTTTTTCAATGAATTGATGATTGCCAGAAAGATCAATGATAAACTATCCGTACAGATAGGCTTCAGTATCTCTCATCAAAATGCCGTTCCGGGTTATTACACAAAATCCGATACCACAAATGTTGTTTTTAAAGAACAGAAATTCAATATGTACGCCATTTCATTCTGTACACGATATAAATTAACCGAGGGGACCTCATTCATTTTTGACTACGATCAGCCACTCACATCATTTGCTTCGAATAACCCGCATCCTAATTTCGCTTTCGGGTTTGAATTCGGTACCAGCGGTCACACCTTTCAGTTGTTTGCAGGAAACTATACCCTGCTGAACCCACAACAGAACAGCCTGTATAATGCGAACAATCCGTTTGGATATACTGAAAATGGCACGAAAGTGCCCGGTGGACAGTTTAATATTGGTTTTAATATTACGCGGTTATGGAATTTTTGACCGCATGGAATCAAGGTCCTTATTGCAAGGATGGGCTGGTCGCTCTCTATTTTTCACTATAGGCTTTTAGCTCACCCATGATCGTTGTTAACCGGTCAAAGAAAATGCGGCCGGTTTCTTCTGCGAAAGGCGTTTCACTGGTATTTATAAAACGCCAGGTCACGATGCAATTTTTGTCATCTGTTTTTTTGAATACCATTTCCAGATTCACCCGGAGATTCATTTCGGGAACCTGACAGTTTTCGGCATACATGATACCCTCGTCTGAAAATGTCATACTCAAAGGTGACACTGTTGCCCGGCACTGATCAAATATGAGTCGGTGAGTACTTCCTATATATGCGAGTGGTGTATCCTGTTCAACACTCCGTAGTCCGGAGATCCAGTTGACCCTTCCGGCAACATCCCAGATTGTCATATATACATCATGGAAATCAGCCTGAATGGATAATTCCTGGCTGGTATTTGTTTCGTTATAAAAATATTGTGGGGGTTCCGCGGGTCTGGGCACTTTATTTCTCGCCTGGTTCAGCAATGCAAAATGGTAATCAACGGTCCCAATCGATGGATATTCTTCCGATGAATGAACCCATTCAATTTCAACCGGATCAGAAGAATTGGTCACCTGCTGCAAGAGTTTTTCTGTTACCAGCAGATATTCATGATTATCGATACTATTCTTTAATAAGCGGTGGGCGACGATCATGGCGGGTCCTGATTGTTTTACAAATCTTCCCACGGTGATTTCTGCGACCTGTCCATGATGTGCAATAAATTTCAATGTCAGGTTAATTACACCCTGGCAGGCTCCGCAGGGACAAATCGTATGCTGCTGCATAAATATCCGCTGGAAATGAAAGGCATTAAAAATCCGCAGGCATATATTTTCCAATTCCTCCTGCGTTGGAGCTGGTCCTTTTTTAATCAGCAAAACGGCATCTCCTTCGATTTCCGTTACTTCGTATTCATCACCCACCTCTTTTACAATCGCGTCTATGAGCAGGTTTATGGTATGTGCACCGTGCTCGATTTCTGTATTGGTGATGTATTCGGTGAATCCGCTGATATCCGGAATTAGTATGGTTGCTAATGTTTCAGCCAAAGTAGATACTTGAATCTCTAAGATAAGAAAGATTGAATTTACCGGGCCGCCGAAAGATTGAACTTACCTGCCGCTGAAAGATTGAATTTACCTGGCCGCTGAAAGATTGAATTTACCTGACCGCGGAAAGATTGATCTTACCGGTCCGCCGCCCAGAGAATTGCGTTGCCAAACATTTTTTTGAATTCCGGCGAATGAAAAATATTGGCATGATGGCCCATCTGGAAATAAATATTACGGGCCTTTATTTTTTCGTTGGACCAGATCACGGGATGGTCACCCATTTTGATGTCAGAAGGAGGCTGATAACTGGATTCATCCACATTGGCGATCACGTGCACACGCGGTCGCGGATCTTTATCATACGTATACCATTCATCATCGGGTATTGAAAAAGATTCCGGAAGACCTTTCATGACCGGATGATCTTTATCCTCCACATGAACAGTGGCCGTCGCCCTTGCCGCGATATAATTTTTCCAGCGGATGCCGCCCATGAAATCGGAAAACCAGTCCCACATCGCATAACCGTCAAACTCTCCCAATAGCGATGCATGATGAAGGCCAACCCATCCGCCCCTTCCTTCTTCCATATATTTTATGAATGCCGCTTTGGCGCGGTCGGTCCACATATAGGGCGGATAATTCAGTTGAAGAATTTCCTGGTAGTGCTTTAGATATTCTTCGCTGATGGAATCGGTATTATTGATTACATCATATTGAAAATGTTGTTCCGCCGAAAAATCTTTCAGCCAGTCCAGCGCAGCAACCACAAAGCCTTCATGTATTCCCCCGCGTTCTGCGAGGACCAGCACATGAAAAACAGTATTGGAAGAGTATCCAGAACTAGTTGGCGGTTGACGCATTGGCGGCGAGCAGTTGGCAGTTGTTCCTTTTTTTGGGCGTTGCAAAAATTCACAACTGAAAACTCCAGTAGTAACAGCGAAATGAAAAACTTTATAAGTGTACTCCGCATGGCCGCGCAAAAATTTTAAGGGTGATGAACCCGGGCTGCGGCAAATATCAGGAAAGGCGGGAGCTTTTCAACGGTGAGAATCCTGAAACAAAAACAAATATCAGGAAAGGCGGGAGTTTTTGAACAGTGGAGAATCCTGAAACAAAAACAAATATCAGGAAAGGCGGGAGCTTTTCAGCAGCTTTGAACGGGACGCATATCTTTTGTCTTTCCCATACACGAAAAAACAACTTCCGTTTTTGATGGTTTCGATCACGGAACGATGAACGTCGGAAGGAATGGCCGGACAACCTTCGCTCCTGCCGAGGCGGCCGGAGGTTTTGGAATATTCATCATTAACATAATCGGCCGGATGAATCACGATTCCACGACGATAGGCATTGTTATTGAAACCCTGTTCCATGCCGAGCAGGCGAAGTGAATATCCGTTCTGACCAACATATGTTTCACCGGTTAGATAGAATCCCAGGCTGCTTTCAAGACTGCGGTTGCGATTGGAAAATCTTGTCGCGTATATCTGTCCGGAATTTCTTCCGTGTGCAACCAGCGTATTGAAAAGCAATTTTCCGTTCTCCATGTCCAACACAAAAAGTCTTTTCTTAAAAGAAGGAAGACTGAAATCGACAATGGAAAGTATGGTGTTTTTCAGAATGGTTCCTGAATTGATCAGGTTCTGATAACCGATGATGGCTTCTTTGAATGCTTCTTCAGATAATCCGAGACTATCCAGTGACAGCATATTATACAAACCTGAAATCGTTGAGTTCAGTGAAGATGTAATGCTGTGAGATAGATTTGACGATGTAATGTTTGAGAAAGAGGTATTTTTTTTATCAACACGCGCCGCTGAAGAAAATGTGGCGGGTAAAATAAAGTTGACCGCGATCAACAGTAAACATTTAGCTATCAGGGGCATTTTTTTCAGACTCATTTGCACGGCGGATCAGGCGGCGAAGTATGAATTAAAGTTGACAATGAAGAAAGGATAAAGACTTTTTCTAGGAAAATTTAACGGGCTTAGCTGTTGACAGTTGACAGTTGACAGATGACAGATGATCCTCAGTAGCTTTATCGACCCAACTCTTGAGCGGTCGAATACTGTCAACTGTCAACTGTATTCGTCAACTACCTTATATGTGTCGTGGAAAAAGAATGGCCAGTGTAACCAGAAACAAATACGGAATAGCGATGGCAAATATGGAAATGAAGAGGTCCCTTCTTTTCTTTGGATTGCGATCCCATTTCTCTTCATATTTTCCGTAAATCTCCCGGTCACGTTCATTCACGATAAAAATCTGGTTGAGAATCAATACAGTGAGCAGGTAAACAGCAGATGCGAAAATGGCTGCTACGGGTTTTGATGCAAACCAGCAGTGTCTGAACATGCGCAGGTAAACGGCTTCGAGGAATAAAACCCATCCTCCTGTAAAGAGGGAAAACAGGTACATCGCCTGTATACGGGCTAAGAAATCGCGGGAATGATAGCTTCGCCGGTAAAAATGGTTATAGATATTAAAATACAAATAATCTATGGGTTTCATAGGGTTGGTTGTTTTGGGTAAAAACGGGTCGGACGAACTACACGGATCGGATTACCTCTAATTAACGCATTTTATGGGGAAACTCATACAACCGGGGGCAGGAAAACTTCAAAAACCAGGGCATATATTAATATGATGTTGATCCGGCGAAGGTTATATCAGTGGACCTTTTTTGGAGATTTCCCATAGTTGGAAAACAGAGCAGGCAGCTGCATACAATCGTTGACCGATGGCCCCGCAAGTGCGGGGACCGATGACCGTTGGTCCTGACTTACTAAAATAATTTTTCTGTATTCAATATCTATTCGATACCTTTTAGATGTTCGATCTGCTTCTACGAGAATATCTTCCGGGTCACCGTGCAAATGCAATAGCGCGTTTTTTGAAATACTTCCCGATTTAAATAATCTGTCCCGACGAATACAACTTTAACTTTTAAAGTATCTAAGTTTATAAACAACCACTAAAAACTGACTCATGAAAAAAGTCATTTTTTTAACCCTCCTATCGTTGTTGTCAGTCTTTTACTCCAGGTCTCAGGGATGTATCGTAGTTCGCGGCCTCTCGGGATTTGGCCAATACAATCCGGTGGACCGGTCTTATGTTGTTTCCGACTGGCTGATCAATGTGAACAACCGGTATTTTTCGACTAACCATCTTTATGTGGGAAATGCGGACCAGCACGTCCCAATCGAAAATCAGTCAGTCAATCATAATTTTTCCACGGAAATTGATGTTACGCGTATACTGAATAGTGGCTGGTCCCTCGGATTCAGTCTGCCTTTTGCTGCCAATTCCCGCACCAGTGCGGTAGAACATGGGGGCGTTGGTACACCCAGTCATACGACACATGCTGTTGGAGTGGGTGATATCAGTCTTACCGTATACAAATGGTTATGGAAGCCGGCTCCTAATCAAAAAGGTAATGTACAACTGGGTTTGGGTTTTAAGTTTCCGACAGGCGCTTTCGCCTATCAGGATTTCTATTATAAGAATGATTCTACCAGAATACTGGCTCCGGTCAATCTGTCAATACAGCTGGGTGATGGCGGCACGGGCTTTATAACAGAATTGAATTCCTTTTATTTTTTTAGTAATTCCTTTGGTGTATATGGTAACTTTTACTATCTCATCAATCCCCGGGATCAAAATGGCGTATCCCCTTTGCTTGGCGCCACTCCAACTGCCATTCAGCTAAGAACAGGAGGTAATGTAACCAGTGTTCCGGATCAATACTCCATACGGGCCGGATTCAATTATATCGTAAAGCAATTTGTTTTTTCTGCAGGTTTACGGGACGAAGGGGTTCCGGTATATGATCTGGTGGGCGGAAGTGAAGGAGTTCGCAGACCCGGTTACAATGTATCCATTGAACCGGGTATCACATATAATATGAAAACCGTTTCCATTTACGGTTATGTGCCCATTTTTATAAAGCATACCATATTGCAGGGTGTTCCCGATAAGGAAGTGAAAGACCTAACCGGCGTTAATATCACCGGTGGCGGTGGCTCCGGGGATTGGATGGTCTTCCTGGGTTTCATGTTTAAACTCTAACGGGAACGGGTATCTGCGATTATTTCACCAGTTTCATATTTAAACTCTAATGTGAACGGCGTCTGCGATTATTTCACAGCCTTATGAAAAAAACATAAATTTATAGCTATGCGCAAAGCGACCCCCCTGCCTTCTTTGCTTGTCATAGCAATCATCTCTTTTTATTTGTTCTCCTGTAATTCGACCGTCGCTGATGTCCCCTTCCCTGTCTCAGACAGTGGTTATCCGCAGCCGGTTACCCAGCCGCTGGTATTGAGCGCTCCCAGGACACTCAATTGGGTTACTCTAAAAAAGGGAAAAATCACGCCGACCGTCAGAAAATTCGATCTGAAGAGTCTGCCTTCAACACCCTATGATCCATCCGGTTTTCAGGCATTCAAAAAGGCTCCGGAAGTTTCTACTATTGATTTCAATAGTTTACCCGATTCTGCATTCAACCTGGATCAAATACCATCGACATCCCTGGAACTAAAAAAATATATACTGGCGCCACCGGTTACTACCAAAGCGGGTCTGGTCTCCCCAAAAAATAACGCCACCCTGGGCATATCGGACTGGGGCGTTGCGCTGGGTTTACAGGGACAGAGTATGTACTGCCTTTTAAAAGACAAAAGCGGACTGATCTGGATCGGTACCAGTCGTGGTATTTATCGTTATGACGGAGAATATGTTCAAAGTTATCCTATTGGACCAGCGTCGGCGATGATCGAGGACAGGCAGGGCAGGATCTGGTACGCCAGTGAGAATGGCGTTGGCTATCTGGACACTCGTCGGGGTGTGACCGGATTTTCCACCGCTTTCCTGGTACCCTTTCCCCGCGTTCCGAAAATGATGCTGGATGAGAAGGGAAGGATATGGATACCACAGGTCTTCAATCGAACGATAGGATCCCTTGAAGTCGTTGATCCGGCCACTGAAACCTATAAAAATCTGACCAGGGCTACCCGTATATCCGGCACATTTATCTGGGGCGTTTGTCAGGATGATAAAAATAATATCTGGCTGGCTACGAACGATGGCTTTAATATCATCCATTCTGACAAGGGAAAAATTTCCTATATCAAAAAATCAGTGGGTCTGGCCAGTGATACAACGCGGGCGATTGCGCGCGATGGAAATGGACATATCTGGGTTGCCTATAAAAACGGGCAGGTTGATATGATCGACCCCGCAAAAAGCACGATCACAAAGTATGTTGATCTGCGAAGTGCTGAAAACGATAATGTTTTTTTCTATCGTTTCCTGTTTGGCAAAAACGGCATCGTATGGATGGCGACCAATCACGGGTTAATGATGCTGGATCCCGCCAATGTTTTGATCAGGCGTCTCGGCGAAAATGAAGGAATGACGAGGGGTCATGTAACGGATATACTGGATGATGGTAAAGACAGATTACTGGTAGCTACCTTTCAGTCGGGACTTGATTTGATAGAACAGGATGCAAAAATGGTTTACCCGGTAGAAAAGAAAAACGTAACGACCATGTATGCTGATGAGTCTGGCAAACTTTGGGTAGGTACGGGTGCCAATGGAATTATTATTCTGGATCCCGAAAAAAAATTATCGTTTCAGCTTGACAAACAGGCCGGCATCAATATTAATAATACGATCCAGTCCATGTCCAAAGTGGGCGGGAAGATCTGGGTGACCAGCGACGGCGGCCTGGACGTGCTTGATCTTAAGCTTGGAATCGCTGAACATTCAGGCAAGAAAGAGGGCCTGCTGACGGACACTACTTATGGTGTAATAAAAGATACGAGAGGGAATGTTTGGATTACCGGTCCTTCGCAGGGTATTGAACTTATTGATTCTGCCCAGACTTTGATCCGGAGTGTCAGTTCCGGGATCGGTCTCAGTGATAATGTGGTTACTGCTGTAAAAGAAGACCATCAGGGACGTATATGGATCGCTACCCAGGGCGGCGGCATTGATATCATTGATCCGGCTGACTGGTCGGTCCGTTTTCTGAATAATCTGCCTGGTTTAAAAGACACCTGTTTCCGGGTATTGCTGCCGGATAAATATGGAAGGATGTGGATTGGCACCGATAAGGGCATTTATGTGGCCGATTTAAAAAACAATACGATTACGACCATCACCACCAAAGAAGGACTCTGTGATGATTATGTTTCTTCGCTGATCCAATATAAGGATGATGTTGTTGCCGGAACACATCGTAAGGTCAGTATCATTAGCGCGCCCGCTCCGGTGTACGATTCATCTGCAAAAACGACCCCGGGAAAGTGGACCGTCTCCACACTGGCAAAATCCGAGGGTCTTGTTCAAAACAGTCCTGCATGGGATGTGCATGTGATCACCAAAGACGGGAAATATGTGTGGGGTGATGCCGGGATTACATTCATCAATGAAATTAAACCCGTAAGGGATAGCATAGTAACTTATATCACCGGTATGAATGTGATGAATCAAAACCGGAATTTCATCGATGAAACATCCCTGGGTGAAAAAGACAGTCTGCGGACAAAGGATACCGTTTATGTACAAGGACAAAAAAAGGTTAATACAGGTTATGTGGAGCAATCCGGATTTCACTGGGACAGCGTCTCAGGTCCTTACAATATGCCCGAAAACCTGGTCATCCCATACGATCAGAATTATATGCAGTTTCAGTTTGCGCAGGCGCATCTGGGAAGACAGGAGCCCACATTATATTCTTATATACTCTTAGGAATTGATAAACAATGGAGTTCTTTTGAAAATAAAACCTACACTGATAATTATCTGAACCTGCCGCCCGGCAACTACACATTTAAAGTAACCAGCAAAAGCGCGAGCGGTCTCTGGGGAAAACCGGCGGTACTGAGTTTTTCCATCACCCCTCCCTGGTGGAAAACCTGGTGGGCCTATCTTATATATATCAGTTGCTCTCAGCAGCTTCCTCTGGGGCTTTGTTCATTACCGTTCAAAAAAACTGATCCGGGAGAATCGTGTGCTGGAGGATCGTGTGGAGGAAAGAACGAAAGAAGTAAAACAGCAGGCCGACGAGCTGGCGACCGTTAACCAGATCAGCCAGGCCCTGGTGAGCCAGGCTGATTTGCATGACCTGATCAAATTAGTGGGCGATCAGTTGCGCGATTTGTTTAAGGCCAATATTGTATACATCGCCCTGCTGGATAAAAAAACAAAAATCATCAGCTTCCCTTATCAGTACGGTGATTCCATGCCACCACTGAAACTCGGTGAAGGTTTGACATCAAAAATAATTTTGAGTGGTGAATCCATGCTGATCAATAAAGATGTGCACGAAATGGCGACTTCGCTGGGCATCGGTCGCGTGGGCATACCGGCGGCTTCTTATCTCGGCGTACCGATACCCGTGGCCGATGAGATCATTGGTGTGCTGAGCATACAGAGTACGGAAATGGAAAACCGTTTTGTTGAAAAAGACAAACGACTATTGGGAACCATTGCTGCCAATGTGGGTGTGGCCATTCGCAAGGCGCGATTATTTGAAGAAGTAAAACTGGCGAATACAGATGCCGACGCGGCCAGAAAAAATGCAGAAGAAGCCAATGCAGCAAAGAGTGCATTTCTTTCTACCGTGAGTCATGAACTACGGACGCCACTTACTTCTGTGCTGGGCTTTGCCAAGATCACAAAAAAGAGACTGGAAGAAAAAATATTTCCGATCACGGACAGATCAGATCCAAAAACAGCCAAAACAATCGAACAGATTTCGGGCAACCTGAGTGTCGTGATTTCAGAAGGAGAACGACTGACCAACCTGATCAACGATGTACTTGACCTGGCAAAAATTGAAGCCGGCAAGATGGAATGGAATATGGAACCCGTGCGGATGTCAGAAGTCGTGGAAAGAGCCATCGCTGCCACTTCTTCCCTGTTCGATCAGAAAAATCTGAAACTGGAAAGAAAGATACAGGATGGTCTGCCGGAGGTTTCCGGGGACCGGGATAAACTGATCCAGGTAGTGGTGAACCTTTTATCCAACGCGGTGAAATTTACCAATGAAGGCGCCGTAACCTGTAGTGTATTTATGAAGAATCAGGGCATCGTGGTAGGCATTACAGATACCGGTATTGGTATTGCGCCGGATGATCACGCCAAAGTATTTGAACAATTCAAACAGGTGGGTGATACACTCACGGATAAACCAAAAGGAACCGGTCTGGGTTTGCCCATCTGTAAAGAAATTGTGGAACATCATGACGGAAAAATATGGCTGGAAAGTGAACTCGGCCAGGGAAGTACATTTTATTTTATGCTGCCCGTGATTTCTGCCGATGAAAAAGCAGTCCGGCATATCCAACTGGATGATCTCGTCAGACAATTAAAAAAACGGATGGAACAATCCCACCTTTCGAGGCCGGTGGAAAATTCAACCATCCTCGTAGTGGATGATGATGAAGGCATACGCTCCCTGCTGAAACAGGAACTGACGGAAGCGGGATACAATGTGGAAGAAGCGGCGGACGGGAAAGCGGCCATCGTAAAAATTCGTGAGCGGCGTCCGGACCTTGTTATACTCGATGTGATGATGCCGGAGATGAATGGATTTGATGTGGCTGCGATATTGAAAAACGATCCGCAGACCATGGAAATCCCGATCATCATTCTTTCTGTCGTGCAGGATAAAGCCAGGGGTTTCCGCATCGGCGTGGACCGTTATCTCACCAAACCCATTGATACCGGATTGCTGTTTTCTGAAATCGGCAACCTGCTGGAGCAGGGAAAATCCAGGAAGAAAATCATGGTCGTGGATGAAGACAGCGTGACGATCCGCTCGCTGACGGATGTGCTGGAAGCCAAGGGTTACCAGGTGGTGGAATCGGATGCGAAGGAGCTGGTGGAAAAAGCGATCGCGGCCCAGCCCGATATTATTATTCTGAATTCACTGATATCAGACAAACACGAAATCGTCAGGACACTGCGCTTTGAAAAAGGTCTTGAGAACGTGTTATTTTTAATTTACCAGTAAAAAAATATGGAACAGAAAATTTTAATCGTTGACGATGAAGCGCATATCCGTATGCTGATCGAGCAGACATTGGAAGAACTGGAAGATGACGGTGTGAAATTTCTCATCGCAGAAAATGGTGAAGAAGCGCTGGCGCTTATCATCAAAAGAAAAACCGCAGCTGGTTTTCCTGGACGTGATGATGCCGAAGATGAATGGCATGGAAGTATGCCGGCGGGTAAAAAAAGAACTGGCCCTGCCGGGTGTCTATATTGTATTGTTAACAGCCAAGGGCCAGGAAGTGGACCGGATGAAGGGACAGGAAGTCGGCGCTGATGTGTATATGACGAAGCCGTTTGATCCGGAAGCGATTCTTAATAAAGCGCGGGAAGTCTGTAGCTTGAGTTGAGCTGGACAGTTGGCAGCTGATGCAGATGCTGGATGGCGGAGACTTAGAGTTTAAATAATTGTTTTGGCCTTGAGTCACGCTTCATGCTTTACGCATAAGAACATGAAAAATGGCAAGAATAAGTCTTAAAAATATTCTTTCAGAAAAAACGGAGTCCTTCGCATTGATCTCTTCCCTGCTGGAAGAACTGAAGGCGGATGTTTATATTGAAGACGTTTCCAAAAAAATTTTACTGGGCGTTCCAACGAACGACGTCATCATGGAGCAGCCCGTGAAACTGGAGGATGAAATCATCGGCTGGGTAAAGGGAGACGATAAAGTGCCCATTATCAGTTCCCTGGTCAACCTGCTGATTCAAAAGGAATCAGAGAAGAAAAAAATCGGCAGCGAAGTGCTGATGCTGTACCAGGAAGTCAATATGATTTTTAATTTCTCCGATAAACTGGCGCAGACCATCGGACAGCATTCGATCGCAGAAATTACACTCGATGAAGCCGGACGTTTAATCAAATCGGAACATGGTATCATTGTTTTGTGGGATGAAGACAGTCAGCAGATCAATGTACTTGCTTCCACCGGAAAATCAATGTTTGATGAAGAGAAACTGAAAACACATATTGAGCTGCTCATTCATATTATGCATAGTGGCCGGTCGGATATCCTGGTTGATCTTTCACCATTGAAAGAAGCCGGTGTTGTGATGCCCGAAGTTCAGTCACTCATCTATGCGGCACTGAAAGTAAAACACCGCGTGATGGGCGCCATCATCCTCGCGAGAACCACGCCCCTGCTGTATTCCGCCGCCGATCTGAAATTTCTTATTACGCTCACATTGCAATCTTCTTCTGCCATTGAGAGTGCATTGTTGTATGAGAAAAATATTCGCGAAGCAAAAGAAAGAGAAGAAGCGATGCGACGTATTTATGAAGTCACCAATAAATTTGTGCCGCATGAATTTATCCGGTCGCTGGGCAGAACGGTGATAACAGATATTCAACTGGGCGACCAGGTGGAAAAAATAGTGACTGTTCTTTTTTCCGATATCAGGGACTATACCACACTGGCGGAACAAATGACGCCGGAAGAAAATTTCAGATTTGTTTGTTCATTCAACGAACGCATCGGTCCGATCATCCGGGAACATCATGGATTTATCAATCAATATCTCGGCGATGCCATCATGGCCATTTTTCCGCGCAATGCATCGGATGCACTCGGTGCAGCTGTACAAATGCAAAAAGCCGTTGATGAACTGAATGCAAGTCATGTTCTCAAAACAAATATTCCGATCAGAATTGGTGTGGGTATGCACACCGGTCCGCTGATCATGGGCATTACGGGAGATCATGAAAGACTGGATGCCACTACGATTGCAGATACCGTGAATACTGCATCGCGATTGGAAGGACTGACAAAACATTATAAAGTAAATATTCTGCTCAGTGAATCATGTGTACATCATTTAGCAGATACAAAAGAATTTCATCTGCGTCATTTGGGACAGGTGCAGCTGAAAGGCAAACAGGAAGCGACACGTATTTACGAATGTTTTAATGGTGTGGGTGAAAATGAAATACAAAAAAAATTAACTGCCTTACCGATATTTAAACAGGGTATGGATGATTATTTCAACAAACTATTCAGTGAAGCGTCGAGAAAATTTTTTCAGGTGCTGGAAATTGATCCGGAAGACAGAACAGCAAAAATATTTTTAGAAAAAACGGGACGTCATATCGATGTCGGAATACCCGAAAACTGGACGGGTGTTGAAGAAATGCACAGCAAATAATTCCGGGCATCCTTCGTTGAGAATCAAGGGTGTATGAAAGATTCTGTGGAAAATGATGCATTGAAAAATAACATCGGAATAACAGAAAGATGTAAGTGTACGTAAAACAATATTGAAATAATACGTTAAAAATAATCGCAAAAAAACTTGTTTTTGAAATAATTACTATTAATTTAGCTCCGGATTCTCCACATCGACGGAAGAACCGTATTCGTTCTTCTTGTTTACGTTTTACCCGATTTAATACTATAAAATAGGCAATATCCTTTCTGATAACCGCTAGGTTTTTATCAGTTATAGCCTTTTTATCTACTCCTACGAACCAATCCACACATTAACTGGTCAATTTATTGGCCCTGTCCACTCCTACGAACCGTCCGTACGTCCACTGATCCTTCAGCAACCCCTATCTATATCTCCTACGAACCAATCCGTGCACCCTGTAGTTCTTTTGAAAACTTAACCCCGTTTAACCTCGACTATGACTACTGCTATGATTACGGACTGTTTTACCGGATTGGTGCGTGCTGTCGGCATATTATTTTCCCTTATAATCTCCGCAGAATGTATATATATTCTTTTGTTCTCCAACACAATGGAAGAATCAAAAGAAAACTACCTCTTTAACCCCGCCCGTTTGAATCGGTTGTTCTCCGCAGCATCTTACAGTGCAAAAGGGAACATCGTCTGCAATCCTTACCGTTTTAAAAAACCAAAGCTCACTGCGAAAGCACTGGGCTTTATTTTTTTACATCCGTGCAAATATCATTCCCCCATATTGTTGCGAACCAGCGTGGCACGTAAAGACGTGTTTGCGAACCCTGGCACGCAAAAAATAACGACCTGCTTATGAAAATTTTTACACTCCTCCAGAATTTATTGAAAATGATAACCGGCCAGACAGGTCGGAATTTGCCGTTTATAAGCGCAAAGCGTAAAGCGCAAAGCGTAAAACCCAACATGCAAAGCGTAACGCTCAACGCGCAACGCGCAACGCCTGATCCGGTTTTACATTCGAACAAATCCGTTCAACGTGTGAACGCTTCAGTTCAAAATCCGATGGCTCCGTTAAATGACGCATCCGTTTCTTTCGAATACAAAATACTTCCCGTACAAAAAAAGATAACCTCCGTTCAAAACATTAAACCCGTCTTTATGCAAAACTTTTTCGCCATCGTGAAAAAAATATTCAGTCTCTCGGATCATCCGAGAACGTTGCTTGAAAATTTGAACGAAGGGTATCATCCGGGCTGCCATTATGGAACGGCAGACAGAGAAAATATTTCACGAACAAAACAACTCCATGATGTGGCGAATCCCGCCGCATCTTTTGCATTAATTCCTATCGCCATAACACCTACCGCTATGAACCAGTTAGAAAAAAAGCCAGTGAAAACAATTACCGGCAGA
>CAVQGO010000009.1:0-82996 GCA_963712045.1 uncultured Bacteroidota bacterium
AAAATAGGTGGCGCATCCAATCAATATCAGGATAATCCATACGAGTTCCTCATGCCCTTTCAAGTAAAAACCAAGTTCCATTTTTTCCTTCGCCTTCGAGAATTGAATGAGTTCCTTTATCGGCCGGTTAGATCCGGCGGGAGCGAATATACCCGGAAGTTCTCTTTTGAAAACGCCATTGGATACTTTCGACCGGTACAACTCGATATCCTCACTCAATGAGCGGAGTTCAAACACCATCTGGTCCATCCTGAGTTGCAGTTCCTGTGCAATGATTACACCTGTCCGCAGACTGCTATCTACGGGCCTGATTTCTTTATTCACCACATCCAGCCGCTGTACATATTTCAGGATCGCCAGTGAATCGGAGGGGAACTTATATAGAGAGGAATCGCTGGTCAGGGAATCCATTTTATCCTTGTACATTATCAGGTTGGCTGTGTATTTGTCCAACGCGTCTTTATCATTGGAAGTCCTGTCCAGCAGTTCGTTCAGGATCATCGCCGTGACATATAGATTTCGCTGCGTTTGTATGGTTCCTTTATTCGTGACGATACCATCTTTTGCAAGGGTGAGTGATTGTCTTGTTTTTTCCAGATCATTTTCAACGTCCATTGTATCCAGGCTGTTTTTCATATACAGCTTGATCTCTGTGACAAAGACAGGATGTTTTCCATCGTTTTACGCTGTGCGATGGATATTTTCCCTTCTCTGAACGACCGGATATTTTCGGAATTTTCATATACCGCCAGTCGCTTAACTTTTTCTATAAAATGAGATAAGGGCAGGCCGGTTGTGTCTGCCATGTCTTTGAGACTGTCTGCCTGCTGCGCTTGGGCCATCAGCGTCCCGGCAGAAAAGCATAGGATAAGAATGTATCTGAACGAATTCGCTGGAGACATGTAAAGAATTTGTTATGGATAGTCATTTCAAGTTAGCGAATATTCTTTAAGGCGAAGGCTAAGGCCTAAGGCTAAGGCCGGAATTTAATGGAGGATTGTACATTTGTCTTTTATCCATTCACAGAATAATATTTCATATGAGCTCCGCAAAATTTTTATTTATTCTTATTTGTTTTTTTGGAATGTCGGCATGCTCGGACCGGAATGGTTCCGGCTCTCCGGAGGACATGGAATCATTTGATAAAACGAAGGCGCTGATACTGGAAGGATTTGCGAAAGGCGATGTGAAGGCCGTGCTGGCATTGCATCATCCGGATGTTGTAAAATATTTCGGGGGAAAAAATATTGTAACGGGAACAGAAGGTTTAAGAAAACAACTGACGGACATGTTCAGCTATGCGAAAACGGAGTTCATCGAAAATAATATTGAGAGTACCGTGTTTAATGGAGATGCCGTGATTGAGACGAGTATTTTCGCCATTCGTTCGACTCCAAAAAATGGTGATTCATCAAGGGTATTCCGCGGCCGTTCGATGGTTGTATATGTCCGGTATAAGGATAGTCCGACGGGGTGGGCCTCACTGCGCGAGATGACGCAGGGAACGGACTGAGAGTATGAGAGTATGGGAGTATGGGAGTATGGGAGTGTTAAGTCATCTGTCAACTGTCAACTGTCAACTGTCAACTAAACTGTTGTTTTTTGTTTCTTCCTGCAAGAGATTTCTCCCTTTCTGATTTTCGCGGTCCTATTTTCCGTCGGCCAATCGATGTATGATAATCCTTTCATTCATCAAAAAATTAAATAACATGACAACCAAGGAAGTGGCAGACCGCCTTGTTGCTTTGTGCAGGCAGGGCAATATTATGGACGCACAGAAAGAACTTTACAGCGTAGAAATCGAAAGTATTGAACCGGCTCATGCGCCCGTTCAATCGGCGAAGGGGATGGAAGCCGTTACCAAAAAGGGGATGGCTTTTGCTGATATGATCGAGGCCCGGCACGGGGGTTCGGTCAGCGAGCCCATTGTGGAAGGCAATCATTTTACCATTGGCTGGCAGATGGATGTGACGATGAAGGGGAGGGGCCGGATGAATCTGGAAGAAATATGCGTTTACCAGGTAAAAGACGGGAAAATCGTGCGGGAAGAATTCTTCTTTTAGGGGGTGATTCTTCATTTTTTAATTTGCCCGAATCGCTCTACATTTGCCGCCCGCCCGGGTGGCGAAATTGGTAGACGCACTGTGTTCAGGTCGCAGCGTTCGCAAGGATGTGCTGGTTCGAATCCAGTCCCGGGCACAGAAACCTCTCATCGAAGATGAGGGGTTTTTGCATTTTGGAGCGTGGCGAATTTATTCGCTTAAGCTATTTTTCGGACGATTTTAAACGGGTGTTCGTCGACCCATTCCCCGTGCGCTCTTTTATATTGTAATCTTTGGTGTGCAAAAATGCGACACCTTATTTATGATATAAAATGCCGGTCATGAAAAATAATTTCGCTTATTCCGTTTCACCATTCCTGTTTCTGTTGTTTGCGCTCTCAGCCAGAGGACAGTCAGGGTTTATGCGGGATGTACTCAATGCAGTAAAAGGCACCGCACAGAATCGCGCAAATAATACAGCAACCCAGGGAACCAATAAAGCAATCGACCAGGTTGACCCGGCCACCCAGTCCAAATCACATTCGGGAAGTTCAGGCGGATCATCCGCATCCCCCACCGACACAGCGGCTGTACATGGCGTATTGGGCGCTTTCGCCAGAGCGGCTGCTGAAAATCCCAATGACACATCGGCAGCAGATCTGACCATGAAGGCTCTGGGAATAATGTCCGGCGAAAAACAAGTTTCAGCACAGGATTCCGCAAATGCCATCAAAGCATATATGACGGCAGCGGGTGGATCCGGATTACATTATGAATATGCGATAACCATGAGCGGAAAAAAATCCGTCACGAAAGACAGTTCTGAACTTTACTTCACCAATGGCGGTGAGGGAAGAAGCGAAATGAGGATTCCTATGCCTGGCGTAAGCATGGATAAGATGATCAGTATCGGACATGTAAACCATCCCGGTTATACGATCATGTTATACCCTGAATCAAAAACATACTCCCTGAATATCCTGGATACATCATTCATGATAAAAACAGAGGAAACTTACCAGGTGACCCGGATCGGAACAGAAACCATTCAGGGTTATCCCTGTGTGCATTCAATAATTGTTACAACCAACGGATCAGGCAGATTCAAATACAGTTCCACCATGGATGTCTGGGCCAGCAGGGCCGTTCCAGGTTATCCCCTTTATAAAAAAATGACAAGCCTCCAAACCGTCAAAACCGGAATGATCAGGGCATTGGAAAATGCAGGGGGAGACGGGGTATTTGTAAAGCTGGTTGTTTCTGGAAACGATTATTCCATGGAACAACTGCTGATCAAAGCAGAACAAAAATCATTCCCCGCTTCCCTGTTCCTGATCCCTTCCAATTATTCTGAATCTAAAAATAATATGGTGTATCACATGGTACCCTCTTCTGCCCGTTATAGCCATCGATCTGATTATTTCCTCAACCTCTAAAAACCTTAATCATGAAAACATTATTCAAAAAATTCAGCCTGGCCACCGGCCTGATCATCGGCATCTATTCCTGTAAAAAAACTAACGCCACCACAACGACAACGTCCAAAATTCCCGATCCTGGGATTCTGGACCTATAAGGAAGATCCGAACAACGACTACTGGAATGGCAATGTCCTGTTCAAATCAGACGGCACGTTCCGGATGTACACCGCCCTTCTTTAGCCGATACCACAGCAGCCAGGCCATTGCGGATACGCGAACCAGGTGGTCACTTTTGGCACCTACACGGTTAAAGGAACTACTGTCAAAATGGTCTGGCAGGAATTCAGCGTTATCAATTTTACCTTCAGCGGCATACTGAACAGCGCGATGACCAATTTAACGGGCAATCTCGAAAACAGTGAACCGAATAGTGCGAGTCCGCTCTGGATTCTGACAAAACCCTGAACCAGTCAATAACAATTGGTTTAAATGAAACTGCTTTTTTTCCATATATTACCGTGAATCGACGTTACATGTCAGATCTCCTGAAATACCTGATTGTGGATGATGAGGAAATTGACCGGCTGGCACTCGAATCAGCGGCTTCCGGATTTTCATTCCTCCAAAAAATAGCCACATGCAGTCACGCCCTGGAGGCTTTTGAATTGATCACACGCTTTAAACCCCATATTGTATTTGCCGATATCGAGATGCCGGGCATGACGGGACTTGAATTGATCAAAAGATTATCGGGTAAAGTTCCGGCCCCCGTGTTCATCACTTCACATCCCGAATTCGCGATAGACGGATATGAAATTGAAGCTTTTGATTATCTGCTGAAGCCGGTCACAAAAGAACGTTTTGCCAGATGCGCCATTCGCCTGCGCGATTTTTTTCAGCTTCAGGAAAAGGTTTCTGCGCTGGAAAAAGAAATTGAATCCAATCATATTATCATTAAAGAGGGTTACGACAAATATAAAATCGGGATTCATGATATTTTTTTTCTCGAGGCAATGAAAGATTACACAAAAATCGTCACCACAACCGGAAGTCACCTGGTCCTGTGTACGCTGGCGGGTTTACATGAACGGCTTCCGGCAGAAAAGTTTGTCCGTATACATCGCAGTTATATCGTGAACCGGGATAAGCTTGAGCGCAACAAAGGGAAATAAAATATGGGTGGGAGGCTTTGAGCTGCCGATGGGCAAACTGTATAAAAATGCTTTGGATGGAATTTTCTGATCACAACAAATGGAAACACGCCGGAATATCCTGATTGTATTTTTACTGCTGGGTTTGATGTGTAGTTCGTCGTTCCTACGGGCTCAGGAACCTGATTTGTCTAAGATCTCCGGAACGAACGAAAAAATAAAAGCATGGATAGCCTATTGTGAATCCCTCCGGAGCAATAAAACCGGGAAAAATAATTTCCCTGCCTTACAGCAGGCCGCCCTCGCAGGGATAGCCATGACACCTGCAACAGACCCTTCCAATCGGGCAAGGTTTTATTTTTTTGAAGCTTTCGCCTGTTATTACCAGGTAAAATTCGACAGTGCACAATATTATTTATACCTAAGCCTTCATGAAGCACAAAAAGCCAACAACGCTGAATTTATTGCAGAAGCCTGCGTTGGCCTGATACCGGTCAACTTTCAACTCCGGCAACAGGAGAAAGTAGACAGTTGTAAAAATATTTTACAAACGATACTGGACACCACTAAAAATGAAAATATTTTACAGGACGGATATTCCGCCATGGGAAGTTATTACCAGCAGAAAGTCTTATTACAGTACCGCCGAGGATTTTTTTATTAAGAGTATTGAACTGAGAAAAAAACAGGTCGATACCACAAGCGACAACAAATTAAAAGCAGACTATGCCATTCAGTGTTACCAGCTGTCTAAACAATACGGGAATACCGATGTATTATCCAAAAGTCTGGATATACTAAAGGAAGGACAACCCTTTGCTAATTTTTCACCTCCCGTATTCATTCGATATCTGAGTTCTTTTACAGAGATCTATGCGCTGCTGGGTCAAATTGATTCTGCTTTATTTTATGAGCAGCAGCTGGAGTTACACACCAAAAACAGTCCGGTCGTACCTTCTGAAATGGTATCGGCCAATCTCAATATTGCTAAATACTATATCGAACACAGCGAAGCCGCCAGGGCGCTTCCCTATATTACAAAAGCAGACACCCTGGCGAATCGAAGCAAGTCACCCATCCTGCTCTACCAGGCGCAGTTATGGAATGGCAGGTGGCTGGAAGAAACGGGCAAATATGCCCAGGCCATTTCCCAGCTCGCCCAGTCTATACCCGTAGCGAAACAGATCAGTAAGGAACAATATACCGAAGCGCTGAAATACATGGCGCTTGCCCAAAAAGGTGCAGGTAATCTCAAGGAATCCATCCGGTATTATGAAGCCTATATCGACCAATCGGATTCGCTCACCAAAGAAAAAGTTTCCCGCAACCTGGCGGACCAGGAAACCCGTTACGAGACCAGGCAGAAAGAACAGCGAATCGAATTGCTCAGCAGGGAAAACCGTTTGGGTGTGCTCGAACTGCAAAATGCGTCGCGCACCCGGTTATTTTTAATCCTCGGATTGATTTCACTCGGCATCATCGCCCTGCTTCTCTATTTTATTTACCGGAACAAAGAAAATCTGAATAAGGTATTGAATGCACAGAACAAACAGCTGGATGAATTGAATCATGAACTCGCGCTCGCCAATGATACCAAGGCAAAACTCTTTGGCATTATCGGGCACGACATGCGGGCACCCGTCAGCCAGATCGTTCAGCTCCTGCAACTACAGAAAGAAAATCCGCATCTGCTCACCGGTGAAGCAAAAGCCAAACATGAAGAAAAACTGAAAACGGCTTCCGAAAACGTGCTGGAGACTATGGAGGATCTTTTGCTATGGAGCAAGAGCCAGATGCAGTCTTTCAAACCCCGATTTGTGCCGGTGAATATGACCGATATTATACAAAAAGAATTATCCCTCACACAGCAGCGGTTGGAAGATCGTAATATCAGGGTTCAAAACGAGATGCCGGAAGATTTTATCCAAAAAACTGACGAAAATTTCGTGACAGTGATCATTCGGAATCTGCTTCAAAATGCTATCAGGTACAGCGATGAAAATAGCACCATCTCCGTCGGCACAAAAGGTCAAAAAATATTCATAACCAACCAGGCTTCGCAAACCAATGCTGAAACATTAAACGCGTTGCTGGGCAGCAGCCAGGTTGACAGTAAAACATCCGGGCTTGGTTTACAGATTGCCCGGGACCTGGCCAACGTCCATCCAGGCAAAAGTATTTTTCACTTCCCGGGACAACAACCACCTCGCAGCTGTACTCAGCTGGGAAAAATAATTACTAAATTCTTTTTGACGATTTAAATCCGGCGTTTGTCGGTTATTCCCGAATTCCTGATCCGATTCGATGAATTTTAATAAACAAAAAAAATCATCATGAAACAGATCAAAATGTTATCCGCCGGTCTTATTCTGTCTATTATTTGTTTCTCTGTAAAAGCGCAGGAAATACAGAACAGCAAACCATTACTGGTTCATACGGTGTACATAAATGCAACCCAGGAAAACAGAATGGTGAACATAGATTCTATTTTACAAATCATGAAAAAATATGTGCTGGAACCGAATCAATATTATACCAGCGCTAAAATAGCAGGTCACTGGTATGGGCACGATAGCAGGGAGGTACTGATTATAACAGAATGCAAAAACTGGGATGACGTCAACAAAGCAGAAGCCCGGCAGGACGAAATCATCATGCAACTGATGAAAGACAAAAACATGGCAGCTGTAGGTAAAATGTGGGAATCCCTGATTTTCCCGGAACATCATTCAGACGAAATTTACCGGGTGATTGCAGAATAATCCTTTTCGTTGACCAGTCATCATACCACATGGCACCCAATCAAAATTCATCTTTTATAAAATGGCTATTCCTGGCCCTGGCCATTTTATTTTTCTTACTAGCGCTGACAATTCTTATTCATTGGAGTTAGTCGAAGATGACCGTTGACCGCCAATTGCCAACCGCCAATCATTCGAAACAGTTTTACTAAAAAACACTAAAAAACTATTTATAAGAATTCATAAATTTCTTAATGCCCTGCTTCTCGTCGCAGCAACGAACCGCTAACAAAAGTATTGCCGCAATTGGGGCAGGACTTTGAAACATCGGCGGTTTGCATCGCACAATACCCGGCATATTCGGGCGCCTGCAATTGCCGATCAGCATTAAAGGATTCGAGATTTTTCTGATTTGAAAAATACCAGTTAGCAGCGTTCCATATAACGGAATATTTTCTGTTTCCCATTTCCGCTTTTCTCTTCTTAAAATAAGCGACAGGATCATAGACCACGTTATGGCACCATCTGTCTGGTAAAATTCTTTTTTTGAACGGAATATCAGTGATGTCAGTTCCATGACAAAACGATGAACCATGAGCGGCTTAGATTTAATTTTCAAAATGAGACATGAAAATAAAGTAGCCGTTTTTCTTAATCATTATTTTATTTGATTTACAGGCGCAGGCACAGCAGGCAGCCCCGCCACAATTTGTGAAGACAGACATATTCCATTTTTAATTTAAAAAATCAAACGATGAAAAAAATCAATCTTTTTTTGTTAGGGATTTCTATGTGTATCCTGGCCGCTTTAACCTCTTGTAATAAGGAATCAGCAAAAACGGCTGCGACAACCACGCAGGGAAATCAGTCCACTGCTGATATGATCGCGGAAAATGGCGCCAATCCCGATGAAGTCATTATGACCACTTCATCCGAAGGCGCAGCAGTATTAACGGAGACTAATTCAACCGAAAATCGACGAAGTCCGAAGGGTCATTACCTCTACACCGAAACGAATGAAGCCGGTACAAACCAGATTTTTATTTACCAGGTAAACAATGACGGCTCGCTTTCCTTTCAGGGTGCTGTTGCTTCAGGTGGCGCTGGTGCCGGTGCGGGATTGGGATCCCAGGGCGCGCTCACAGTTTCCCAGGATCATGAATGGTTGTTTGCTGTAAATGCAGGAAGTAATTCCGTTTCTTCTTTCAAAGTACATAATGACGGATCTCTTTCACTGTCGCATACGGAAAATTCTGATGGGAAAATGCCCGTGAGCCTGAGTATTCATGAAAACCTGCTCTACGTGTTAAATTTCGGATCCGATAATATTCACGGGTTCCGTGTAGGGTCTGATGGCACACTGACAGATATCGATGGATCTACCATGCCACTGAGCGGCAACGGCCGTGGTCGCTCCGCAGATCGCCTTTACACCAAACGGGAACTGGCTGATCGTAACAGAAAAAGCAACCAATAATATCAGTTCTTTTAAAGTAAAATTGGATGGTTCCGTTGCTTCAGACCAGGTTACTGCATCCACCGGACAAACGCCATTTGGTTTTGATTTTGGAAGGGACGATGCCATGGTTGTTTCCAATGCAGCAGGCGGAGCCGCCGGGGCCGGTTCTGCAACATCTTATCATATCAGCGCGAATGGTATTCCGCATGCCGTGAACGGAGCCGTTCCCGATGATCAGGGAGCACCATGCTGGGTTGCCACAACAAAATTCGGTCGCTTTGCTTTTGTGAGCAATACGGGTAGCAATTCCATTTCTTCCTATTATATCGCTCCGGGAGGAAAATTATTCCTGGTGGATAAAGCAGCCGCTTCAACAGATAATAGTCCCGCAGACATTGTGGTGGCGAAGAATAATTATAATGTATATGCCCTGACTGCAAAATCAGGTACGATTGGAGAATTTCATCGTAAGTTTTTCGGCGGACTGGAAGGCACCGGTTCTGTATCCGGCTTGCCGGCAACTACAGCCGGATTGGCCATTTTCTAATGGATTATGTGATCACATTCAAAAAATAAAAGAGGCTGTCTCAAAACAAGAGACAGCCTCTTTTATTTCCGGTGGATTATAGGTTTTCTCACTTGGGGATAAATACTCTGATTATTGAAAATGAAAAAGGCTGCTCAAAATTAATTTTGAGACAGCCTCTCGATTTTCTGTGAAGTGCAGCCGGGATAATCCTGAATTACTTAACCGCAAGCAAATCCACAAATTCTATAACCGGGTCTTTAGCCAGCAGCTCCGCAGCATTGGCCATGAGCGCCTTGGCTATTTCTCCCTGTAAATGTTTGCTTCTTCCGTCTTCCGTTTCGAATGTATCAAAAATGCCAAAAGTTTTTTCATTGATTTTCAATCCATACCATCGGGCCGTCTGAGGTTCTGCCTGGGCAAGAGGCAGGGCACTTTTTAGAAAATCGGCCACGATTTGTTCCTTACCGGGTTTGGCTTCCACTCTCGCTAATAATGCAAACTTTTCCATAATTGAGGTTTATCGTTTGAATAAAATAGAGATTACATATAAATGGAATGAAGGTTCACTGATTATAAAAACAAACTTCCTTTCTCGAAAAGCTGCAGATATTTTCATCCTTAAATGAACTGAGCAGGGTGGTCACCGTCTGGCGACTGGTTCCGATCAACTGGGCAACTTCCTCGTGGGTCAGGTAATTGGGAATACGAACTTCCCTTCCGATCCGGCGGGCAGAATCTTTCACTTCCACCAGCAGCTGATCCAGAAACATTTTTAACCTGGTCCTGACATCGTTTCGCAGAAGATTATTCAAACGGGTTTCGAATCGCCGGATCCTGAATCCTGACATCCTGGTATATTTCATTGCCAGTTTCGGATGATCCGCCAGCAGACTGTTGAAACGGTCCAATGTAAAATAACAGAGCGAAACGCCCGATTTAACCGCCTGGGCAAATTCACCATTGAGGTTTTCCTTTTGCAGACTCACCTGCCCGAAAAAATCACCCGGGCGCAAAATGTCTTTTACAATTTTATTTCCCTGCGCATCCAGATATCCCAGCCGGACGAGACCTGTTTTGATGAAATAAATATTCGGATGCTGGTGGGCTTCAAAATAAATATACTCTCCAAATCTTAATTCCTTATGCATGAGTCCATCGAGCTGAACATAATCCTCATCAGTCATCTCGGAGAACAACGCGGGCTTGTCAATCTTTTCTGTTAATGTGTAGGGCATGGTATCATGTTTTTGAATGAGCAATAATTCAGAATCCAAAGTTGGTCAATCGGTTTATGGCAATTATCACAGAAGTATCACAAATGCCATCTGAATCCCTCACGGGCCCTGTTTTGCATCATTTATGACAATAATATCCGGGTTTAGGGATTATACTTGAGCCGATTATTAAACCATGAAAAATATTCTCCTGGTGGAAGATGATCAACAGATCACCACTCTTTTGAATCTTCATCTGAATTCACCCACCCATGCCGTCACTTCCTGTGAAAGGGGAAAGGATGCCCTGAAAAAAATAGAGCAGAGCAATTATGATCTGATCATTCTGGATATTACACTTCCCGATATCAGCGGTCTTCAGGTCTGTAAGCAACTGCGGGATCAGGATAATAAGACACCCATCATCATGCTCACTTCCAGATCGGACGAATCGGATAAAGTACTGGCCCTGGAAATGGGCGCGGATGATTATATCACAAAACCCTTTGGTGTGCTGGAACTGATTGCAAGAACCAAGGCTCTTTTAAGAAGAACCGGTATCGCAGGAACCGGTGAAGATGGAAAAACCGGTGATCGAATATAAATCACTGCATATCGACAAACTGAAACGCAAGGTTTCACTCAACGGCGAAAGACTGGATCTTACCCTGAAGGAATTTGATCTTTTGTACCTGTTGGCGAGTAATCCCGGAAAACCATTCAGCCGGAGTGAATTACTGGAGCAGGTATGGGGATTCGCTTTTCAGGGATATGAGCATACGGTTACAGCACATATCAACAGGCTGAGAATTAAAATTGAACCGGATGCCAATGCGCCGGTATATATATTGACTTCATGGGGCATCGGATATCGTTTCGCAGAATGAAAACAAAATCATTTCCACTCTTTAGCCGGATTCTTTTCCTGGTCTTCACCCTGATCACGGTATTGAGTCTGACGTTTATGTGCATCGCCTATTTTGCGGTGATTCATTTTTATCAGGCCAGCACGCAGCTTCTGAATAAAGATGTAGCGGCCCATATCGCCCGGTTCACTTCTCCCTTTGAGCAGGACGGACTGAATAAACAAAAAGCGGACTCAGTATTTTACCAGGCGATGGTGATCAGCCCGAGCGTGGAAGTATATTTCCTGGATACGACCGGGAAAGTAATTTATTATCACGGGGCACCGGATGAAATCAGGTTGCCTTCGGTATCACTGGAAAGCATACACGAATATTTAGTTCACAGTGGCCAAACCTATATCAAAGGCCCGGACCCAAGGGATCCTTCCGAACCCAAAATATTTTCAGCAGCACCAGTGGAGGGAAGGTCGGGCAAACTGGGTTACATCTATGTGGTGCTGGGCAGCACGGAATACCGCAATGTTTCCAATATGCTGTATAAATCACACGCCGGTGGTTTGCTGGTCATCACTTTTCTCTTTATCCTGCTCATGACCATCCTGCTCACCGTATGGTATGTGAACCGCCTGCAGCTCAATTATAAAAAATTAATCGGCGTGTTGGGAAAAATGGAAGCGGGCGATCTGGGCGTTCGCTTTCCCGAAAATGAAAACAACGACCTGATTCCGGTAACAAATGCTTTTAATCAGATGGCGGATCAGTTGCAGGATAATGTGGACAGGCTGAAAAAAGCGGAAGTGGAAAGAAAAGACTTCACCACGAATATTTCGCATGATCTGAGAACACCGCTGGCCATCGCCAGGGGATATGCAGAGACCCTGCTCATGAATTTAGAAAATGACGGGATCCCCATGTCAAAAAAGAAAGATTATTCGGGCCTGATTGTTTCGAATATTCAGACCGTCGAACATATGGTTCAGCAACTGCTTGACCTTTCGAAGATGGAGGCCGCGGGACTGGTATTGGAAAAGCAACCCTTTGTATTCTCGGAGATTGTGCAGGAGTTTATTCATTCAGTCAATCTGACGGCGGCGGAAAAAAAGATCTCGCTGACGATTATCAACGGTGAAAATGCGTCCTGGATTTCCGCGGACATCCGGATGATGGAAAGGGTAGTGCAGAACCTGCTTACGAATGCGATTAAGTTTACTCCGGAGGGAGGACATATCGTTATATCGCTGATCAGTGAACCCCGTGAACTTATCTTTCAGATCACCAATAGCGGAGAAGCCATGAGTGCATCCCTGATCCAATGGCTGATCAATGATAAAAGGGAATCAACGATCAATCGTCCCTACCATCATGGCCTCGGCCTGGTGATTGTAAAAACCACGCTACAGCTTCATCATTTCCCCATCGAAGCAGGTTACATTCCGGATGCCGGAAACAGGATTTCCTTTCGTATGCCGGTGAATAATCCGACGAATAATTGAACGCGTATTGAAATTTATTCACCTGATTAATTTGGCACACTATTCAGATGATTTGATTAGTTGAACTAACGCCAACCCAATCCGGGTGCAACATGCTTAAGGATAGAAGACAATATATGTACATTGTATTCTACCCCTAATGTATTGGGAATCGTCAACAGTAGCGTATCTGCTTCCCGAATTGCTTCGTCCTTCTCCAGTTCTTTTATGAGTTGATCAGGTGCTGCTGCATAACCTCTTCCGAAAACGGCGCGTTTGGTCGGCTCTATCATTCCGAATTGATCGGTCTGGTTTTTTTCCCTGCCAAAATAAAGCTGGTCTTGTTCCGTTACCAATGCAAAAATAGAGCGGCTTACAGATACCCGCGGTTCACGCTGGTGTCCTGCTTTTTTCCAGGCTTCTTTATACAACCTTATTTGTTCGGCTTGCTGTATATGAAAAGGTTTTCCATTTTCATCAAATTTCAAAGTAGAGCTTTGCAGGTTCATACCGTTTTTAGCGGCCCAGACAGCAGTGGCGTTGGAGGCAGCTCCCCACCAGATACGCTCCCGCAATCCCTGTGCATGTGGTTCCAAACGCAGCAAACCAGGAGGATTGGGGAACATCGGGTTTGGATTCGGCTGCGCGAACCCTATTCCTTTTAACCTGTCCAGGAATTGCAATGCTTTGCGCCTTCCCATCTCCGCGTCTGTTTCTCCTTTGGCGGGCTCATATCCAAAATGACGCCACCCGTCTATTACCTGTTCCGGTGATCCTCTGCTGATCCCAAGTTGCAGGCGTCCCTGTGAAATTAAATCAGTAGCGCCCGCCTCTTCCACCATATACAGCGGATTTTCATAACGCATATCAATAACCCCTGTTCCCATTTCTATTTTACTTGTTTTGGCAGCAACAGCCGCAAGCAAAGGAAAGGGCGATGCTAACTGGGAGGCGAAATGATGCACCCTGAAATAAGCACCGTCTATACCAATTTGTTCCGCAGCAACTGCCAAATCAATAGACTGGAGTAATGTATCAGATGCAGCTGCGGGTTTTATATGCCGGATGGTTTGCCCAATGTCCAAACGATAAGAATCCTATTTTCTTCATAAAGCCATTAAACAGATAACAGCGAAATTTGTTCCGTGCCCTGATCTAAATGATGAAACCACTTTTCATATCCGGCGTATTCTGCACAATGAGATTTAGTAACTTAGACCCATAGAACTTATCGAAATTCGGAACTATGAGACGAGTAACCGGAGCCTGCGCCGGCTTTTTTCTGATGATGCTGTTTTTCATTCAATGTAAAAAAGAGTATAGCTATGAAGGCGGTGTTGCCGATTTTACCATTGTGAACACCGGGGGTAACTGTGCCTCCGCTTTATCGGGAAATTATTATGCCGGCATCGCCCTCGACCAGTCAAACACGGTACAACTACAGATTGATGTAACAAGTCCCGGGAAATTCAGTCTCCAGACCAATTCGGCTGGTGGCATGTTCTTTTCAACCTCCGGATCTTTATCAGATACCGGTATTCAGACTCTTACATTGGCAGGAAACGGGACACCAACTAAAGCGGGTGATTTTTCCTTTACGCCCGGAGTGACGCCCGCCTGCGATTTCATTGTAACTGTAACGGAGAATCAGGTTGTTGTTTCAGATTATACGCTGACCGGTGCACCCAATGCCTGCGAAAATTCTCAGGTAAACGGTCAGTATACAACAGGTAAAGATCTTACGCCGGAAAATTTTGTTGCGATCAATGTAAACGTCGCTGCATTGGGTGATTACGCGATTCACACGGAAACCCTGAATGGTATTTCATTTTCGGCTTCCGGAACATTCACAAAAACGGGTCCGCAAATGATTAATCTGATGGGATCCGGCAATCCGGATCAGGCAGGGCATTTAATTTTTACACCCAAAGGAAACAATGGAAGCGGCTGCACATTCGATATCACCGTACAAAAACCAGGACCTCCCGCAGTTTATGTAATTGAATCCGGACAAAATCTATGCATTGGCAGCGTCGCGGGAGCATATACTGCAGGAACACCATTAATCGCCGCGAACACCTATACGCTGCAGGTGTATGTTGCCGAATTGGGTTATTTCACTATTGCAACAAAGTCAGTCAACGGTGTTTATTTTTATTACAGTGGTGAATTCACCACAAAGGATGTCCAAACCGTGACGCTGCAGGGATACGGTACGCCAACAGCCATCGGTGATTTTACACTAACACCGCAAATCATCGGGCCTGCGCCGCTCGGCGGAACTGCATGTGATTTCACACTGGCGGTTAAGTAAACATGCATTCAGTTCAACATCCTGAACTCATTTGGAGAATGCCCAACCCGTTGCTTAAACAATCGGGTAAAATGCTGGGGATATTTAAATCCCAATTCATATGCAATCTGATTAACTGATTTTCTTTGGTCGAATATTCTTTCTTTAGCCACATCAATCACCTTCGATTGAATATACTCCTGGGCTGTTTTTCCTGTTTCTTTTTTTATCAGGTCACCAAAATAACCAGGCGATAAATTCAATTCACCGGCACAATACGCTACAGAAGGTAAACCAATTGTCTGTGGCTTGTCTGAATCGTAATAGCTGTTTAAGAAAGTTTCAAACCTTTCTAAAATTCCCTTGTGCAGGTTATCACGGGTAATAAACTGACGATCATAAAAGCGAACGCAATAGTCCAGGAACAATTCAATATTAGATACGATTAGTCTTTTACTGTGTTTATCGATGGCGTGTTCCAATTCATATTCAATCTTTGAAAAACAATCCAGCACTATTTTTCTTTCACGTTCTGATACATGCAGTGCTTCGTTCGACTGATAGCTAAAGAAAGTATAATCCTGGATATGCTTTCCAAGTGATGTGCCGTGAATCAGATCAGGATGAAAGATTAAAGCATAACCTTTCGGTTGATATGTTTCACCATTGCTGTTCATACCTGCTACCTGACCAGGCGCAAGGAATACCAATGTGCCTTCCTGGTAATCATAGGTTCCCCGGCCATACACCAGGTCGCCGCATTTTACATCTTTTAAAAAAATGGTATAGAAACCGAAATACATGCGGGATCCCTGCCGGGGATCTGCCTTTGACAAATCAACAACACTTACGAGTGGATGTAGTGTCGGATTATTATTAAAGACATTGTAGTCATTGATGGTTTCAAAGCGCCTCATTGAATTATCCATAAACTGATCATTTTGTCTGTATTAAAATTAGTGTATAATTCGGCTCCCGATCTATACGCTTCTGCGAATCAGCAATATTGGTAGAAAAAACCATAATCTGTATACCATCACGGCGAGAAAATGGGTTGACATTGCAGTCACAGCGAACGCCAACCTGATAATTAATTCTAAAACAAAAAATATTAAGAGCATGAAAAAACGATTTTTAGGCAACAGCGGATTAGAGGTTTCGGCTTTAGGCTTAGGATGTATGGGCCTAAGTTTCGGTTACGGACCTGCAACAGAAAAACAAAATGCCATAAAACTGATCAGAGGAGCTTTTGAACGAGGCGTCAACTTTTTTGATACTGCCGAGGCATACGGACCATTTGATAACGAAGAACTTTTAGGAGAAGCTTTGGAGCCATTTCGCAAGCAGGTGGTCATCGCTACCAAATTCGGTTTCAAAGAGGGTAAGCCGACACTTGGCGCGGACAGCCATCCGGAACGTATCCGGGAAGTAGCTGAAGCGTCCCTTAAAAGACTTCGCACTGACCATATCGACCTGTTCTACCAACATCGTGTTGATCCGAATGTACCAATAGAAGATGTAGCCGGAACAGTGAAAGATCTGATCGCTGAAGGAAAGGTTAAACACTTCGGGTTATCAGAAGCTGGTGCGCAAACCATACGCAAAGCCCACGCGGTGCAACCCGTGACAGCCCTGCAAAGTGAATATTCCCTTTGGTGGCGTGAACCGGAAGAAGTTATCCTTCCCACGCTTGAAGAATTGGGTATAGGGTTCGTTCCTTTCAGTCCGCTCGGTAAAGGATTCCTGACGGGTGCCATTAATGAGAATACAAGTTTTGATAAAAGCGATTTCCGGAATACAGTACCGCGTTTTTCGGAAGAGAACCGGAAGGCTAACCAGGGATTGATTGATCTGCTTGGAAATATTGCTGCGGAAAAAGCAGCAACGCCTGCTCAGATCGCATTGTCATGGCTGCTTGCACAAAAGCCATGGATCGTTCCTATTCCGGGCACAACAAAATTGCACCGTCTGGAAGAAAATTTAGGCGCTTCTGAAATAGAGTTATCAGACAATGACCTTGCAAAGATCAACGAAGCCCTGTCTAATATCGAGGTGCAAGGCCATCGCTATTCGGAACAAGCACAAAAGATGGTGAATCGCTAGTATTTATATATCTCACAACAAACAATTATAGTAATGAAAAAAATGTTTCTTCTGGCAATTGTTGTCTGCACTCTAACGACACGCGGATGGGGGCAAACTGCATCCGTTTTTCCAAAGGGTGAAATTTCTACCACTGATAATCACACGGGAACTATCTGGTTAAATGAATTAAGCAAACCAGACAGCATTCTGAACTATAGTATTGCTGTTGCGACATATGCACCCGGAGCTAAATTAGACTGGCATATTCACCCGGCAGGACAAGTGTTAATTATTACAGAAGGCACAGGATATTATCAGGAAAAGGGCAAACCAAAACAAATCGTTCACAAAGGGGATGTAATTAAATGTTCGCCCGGTGTTCAGCATTGGCACGGTGCATCTCCTGATAGCAACTTTGCTTATTTAGCAGTTACTCCTGCCCAAAATGGTAAAACCATTTGGTTAAAGAGGGTAACCGATGAAGAATATCATGCGTTCAATAAATAACTCATCTGATTTTTAAAATGAAAATAAAATGAAAGCAAAAATCCTCGTACTGATTTTATTGATGACGGCGACATTGTCATCTTACGCACAGCCACACGGAACCATTACAACTGCAACAAATCCGACACCCGAACAACAGGAAATCATTAACCTTTCAAAACAGAAATGGAATTGGATGGCTGACAAAAATGTAGACTCATTAAATCTGCTGTTTGATGACAAATGCATGTTTATTCATATGGGAGGAACCTGGGGAAAAACCGAGGAACTTACAACCATTAAAGATGGCGGTATCTGGTATAAGCAAGCCGAGGTGTACGCAGTGGAAGTGAATAAATTTGGTAACACAGCTATTCTGCTGAATGATATCGATCTGGTGGCAGTAGTTGGCGGGAGAGAAGTCACCAATCCCTTTATGGTGACGGAAGTATATATCAAAGAAAACGGCAAATGGAAGATGGGCTCACTCACGTTTTCGCACCTGATGAGGCCGGTTAAAATGAATAATAGTCAGCAGCCGCATTAAATTCTTTGAATACTATGAAGAATGCAGTATTTCATTCTATAATAATCGCATTGTGTTTATCATCCGCCTGCTCAAATGCCCAGTCTATGCCATCCCAAAAAATATTGATTGTGTATTTGTCCCGGACAAACAATACAAAGGCCATAGCAGAAATTATTCAACGTAATGTTGGTGGCACACTCGTAGCGCTGGAACTGGTGAAGCCTTATCCTGAAAACTATCAGGCAACCGTACAACAGGTAGTAAAGGAACTCGAAACCGGTTTCCTGCCAGTTTTAAAAACTAACATTGACAGTATACAAAACTATGATATCGTGTTTCTGGGTTTCCCCACCTGGGATATGCAGATGCCGCCGCCGATGAAAAGTTTTTTACATCAGTATAACCTTAGAAATAAAACCGTCATTCCTTTTAATACCAATGCAGGTTATGGTGTAGGCAGTGGTTTTGAAACAGTAAAGGAACTTTGTCCGGGAAGTAAAATATTGGAGGGCTTCTCCATTACAGGTGGTATTGAAAAGGATGGAAAGCTGCTTGTGATTAAAGATGAAAAAGCAAAGGAAGCGGAAAGGGAAGTAAAACAATGGTTGCAGAAAATACATGTTTATAAAAAAGAACCATAAAAGTTCACAGGAAAGAATTACACGGAGAAATTCCTGTTGGAAAAGTCACAGTAGAATTATTTAATCGTACACATTTACTCTTAAATCCACTACCAATCCTAATGGGATGTCTGCCAGCCTTGCAGTCATATCTAAACAGGGATAGGCCAAGTCGCAACCAACATGGCTGGGTGAAAATGTTACCCACTGCTGACTGGTTGGTTGCATTATAGGTGTATAGGCTTCAAAGGCAAATTTTGCACCACCCCTAAGTTGATAATTAATTTGTATTGAGCACAGCATTTTAGGCACCCTGATTATCCAGCCGTTCCAATTATATTCACCATACATTCCTCTAATACTATCCACTGCATATGTTACATACCGGGGAACCGCTGTGAAGGTTTGGAATGTGCCATCCGGCGAAGCTATAAGGTTCGTAAAAGTTATATAGTTGATGACAACCGGACCATAATCAGGGATCGATGTGCCCGTGTCAGGAAAATAATAAATCGTAATACTATCAGTAGCAGGCACAGCATAGCCAGGTATTCCCTGATATTTTAATACCGTATCAATATGCTGTGATATGGTTATCTGATAAACGGTGTCGCGTTTGAAGATGGTATCGGTAACTATTTTGGTGATCACCAGTGTATCATGTTTAACTAACGTATCTGTCGAATGATCCTTCAACACCACTGTATCAAATTGAATTTTTGTTGAGTGATTCACATCTAAATAAGTCGTATCGTGAATTGAATGAATTTTGTCGACTGTCTTGGTACAACCGGGGAGTACGGCAAGCAAGACCGCGAAGGAAATTAAAAAGTATTTCATAACGATCAGGTTTAGGGAGCCAATTAAGTTTGTGGGAGAATCACTAGGAAATGTGGCGGGGGAGAATCACAAGGAATTGGGGGTCATTTGCATAAAGATAAGAGATTTGTCTATCCCTTTTTTGCTGAAGGCTCGTGCAGACGGTTTTGGTCGCATAAAATACACGTTTGATCGATTCCGTGTCTGGACTTACAACCCGTATTGTAAATTCACTTTCCTGATATTCTTCGATATAAACAATATACAGATCTTATAATGAAAGCTATTGTCATAACTGAGTTCGGTGGCGTGGAGAAACTCCAAATGACTGATATACCGAAACCTTATATAATGAAAGACGAGGTGTTGGTAGAAGTCCGCGCTATCAGCATCAATCCTGTTGATACACGTACCCGAAGTGGTATTGCTATGGCTACTTACCTGCAACATCATAAACCGCTCATCCTGGGATGGGATATTGCCGGCATTGTCGCAGAAGTTGGAGAAAGTGTTACCCAATTTAAAAAGGGAGACGCTGTTTTCGGCATGGTAAACTTTCTCGGTCATGGTAAAGGGTATGCCGAATTTGTAGCCTCGCCGGCTCATCATCTGACATTGAAACCATCTAACATCACATTTGAGGAAGCGGCCGCCGCAACGCTTGCAGCACTTACTGCATGGCAATTACTGAAGCACTATGCCCAGGTTAAACCTGATCAAAAAATATTAGTCCTGGCTGCATCCGGTGGAGTCGGTCATTATGCCGTACAAATTGCCAAATATCTTGGTGCCTATGTGATAGGTGTATCATCAGAAAAAAACCGCGAATTTGTACTGAGTCTTGGTGCCGATCAGCACATTGCTTATGATAAAGAGAATTTTGAGGATGTTATCGATCTGGAAGTTGATATAGTGATCGATGCATTTAGTAAAGAAAGTTTAGCAAAATCACTGAAAGTGGTCAAAAGAAATGGACTGATTCTAAGCCTGTTGCCCATGATACCCGAAGAAATCATCGAGAAGGCCAGCGAAAAGGGGGTGGATATACATTACCAGCTCGTCAGTTCCAATGGCGACGACATGCAATCCATTGCCGAACTTCTTGAAAAAGGTATCATCAAATCAAAAGTGTCAGCGGTATTTCCATTTGAAGAAATGGCAGACGCCCATTTAAAAATGGAGACAGGAAAGACTTTAGGTAAAAATATCGTTAGGATATAGATGATTGACTACAAAATTAAGCATCAGTTTAAGTTCGCGTCTTCTGAGGCGATCACGCTATAAAACACAAAGCTAATTCACGTCAAACGATCGTATATCGCATCCTTACTGCATTCCCTTTATTTCAGCTCGTTAATTGCTACCGTCGGCGCCAGGGCTTTGGTAACTTTCTCTACCACCAGGTCCTTTTCGAGTTTAAAGCTTTTCGATAATTTAATGTCGTCACTGGAAGCACCTATTTTTATTTCATAACTGCCGGCAGCAGCTATCCAGGAAAGCTGATCGGTATCAAAAGAAGCCAGGTCCTTTGTATTCAGGATGAGCGTGACAGTTTCTGAAGCACCCGGGCTGAGCAAGCCGGTTTTGGCAAATGCTTTTAATTCAAGAGATGGTTTATCCAGTTTTCCTTTAGGCGCCGTCAGATATAATTCCACTACTTCCCTGCCTGCGACTTTGCCTTTGTTGGTAACTCTAACAGTGGCGGTCAGCTGATTTTGAAAACTTTCGCCGCTTAGTTTTAAATCACTGTATTCAAATTTTGTATAGCTCAGTCCGTAGCCAAATGCGTAGGCAGGTTTTATTTTGAATGTAGTATAGTAGCGATAACCAACATAGATACCATCTTCATAGGTAACTACTGCGGGCTTTGCAAAATCCATCATAGAACCTTTGGGACTGTCTTCACCGGTTTCTTTGCCGGGGAAATTTTTAGCAGAAGGAACATCATTATAAGACACCGGAAAAGTTTCCGGGAGCTTGCCGGATGGATTTACTTTTCCCGTAAGCACATCAGCCATCGCGTTGCCACCTTCCATGCCCGGTTGCCATGCCAGGAGAATCGCATCTGCATAATCCCTCCAGCTTGCCGTTTCTATTACGCTTCCGGAATTAATTACCACTACGAACTTTTTATGTTGAGCATGCATCGCGGATGAGAGTTTCTGAATGGTATTCTTTTCCGCATCAGTTAAGTTAAAATCATTCTCTACTATCCGATCCTTGCCTTCACCCGCATTGCGGCCGATAGAAAATACAGCGATACCGGCATGCTGTACAGAAGCAGTAAACAGACTGTCCGACACAATCATCTCCTTTATTGGTGGTGGCGGATTCATGATGGTCATCATGGAAGGTTTGGGCTGCTTTGCTTTTTCAGCCTGAATATATGTTTTGTATAAAGCCGCCAGTTGCATTTCTGTTGCGAACACCTCCATTGATTTAATCCATCAATCAGGGATACGGTATATTTTCTGTGTACGTCACCACTGCCCGTGCCGCCTGCGATGATATCGTAGGAAGAATTTCCAAACAGCGCTACGCTGTTTGTGTTTTTTAATGGCAGTGTATTGTCATCATTTTTCAGCAACACCATACCATCAGCAGCTGCCGTTCTTGAAAGGGCGGCATGCGCTGTAAGGTCAGGCTGATTGGTATAATGAAAGTTTTTAAATGTGGGCGACAATAGAATGATGTTGAGTATTTGCGTAACATTTTCATCCAGCTGTCTGGCACTGATACTGTCGTGCTGAACGGCGCTGAGAATCGCTTTTATCTGGTTGAAACTTCCCGGCATCAGTAAATTATTGCCGGCATTTGTCTGGGCCACGGCATCAACACCACCGAACCAGTCACTCATCACGAATCCTTTAAATCCCCATTCATTGCGCAATATGGTGGTGAGCAGGTCTCTGCTTTCTGAAGTATATACACCATTCACTTTATTATAAGAAGACATGATCGTCCAGGGGCTGGATTTTTTAACGGCAATTTCAAATCCCCTTAAATAAATTTCACGCAATGCGCGCAGGCTCACGATGGTATTTAATTTGTTCCGGTTGGTTTCTGAGTTGTTGGCAACAAAATGTTTTACCGAAACACCGACGCCCTGATCCTGCACACCCTTCACCATCGCAGCAGAAATATTTCCACTCAGTACCGGGTCTTCGGAATAATATTCAAAATTTCTTCCGTTCAGCGGATTGCGCTGAATGTTCATAGCCGGACCCAGCACGATATCAATTCCGTATTCTTTGGCTTCGTTTCCAAACGCACCACCCAACCTCGTTACCAGTGCTTCATCCCAGGTAGCTGCCAGTAATGTGGCATTCGGTAGCGCGGTCGCATAGGTTTGTCCGGGACCATCATCAAAACTCCAGATATGAACACCGGCGGGCCCGTCAGCAACCGTCAGTATCGGAACACCCAGTCTGGCTACGCCATGCAAACGACCCGATGTGCCGGGCACTTTGTCTTTTACGGAATCATCTGCCGGATCCGTTGGCGGAAGAAAGTTTGCCGGTAAACCGGGCACATGAAATCCAAAGCCCACCAGCATTTTTACTTTCTCTTCCGTGGTCATGGCTTTTACCACATCGGCGACAGAGCTTTTTCCCAGTTGCGGGAGGTTGTTTTGGGCTAATGAAGAAAGGGAAATCAGCAGGGTCAGCGAACATAAAATCTGGCGAAAGCGAATCGGTTTCATGCGTAATATTTAATTGTGAAAGTGGTTGGGCGTTCCTATTTAAATCGTTTAGATTTGTATTGCCTGTTTTTAAGGCAATGAAGGTATATGGAAAGGCTGACACAGCGAAAAATATATTGCCTAAATTACAGGCAATAAGCAAAATTTACTGTGTGCGCCACCTATATCATTGATATAGTGTACTTTGCATTTGGTCCTACAGTCCATTTCACAGAGACCTTATTTGATAACCAAACCGCGTTGTAATGCAATTCAATGAAAAACACAGGGAGTTTATCCGGGATGGGCACCTTACATATATGTCGCAGTTATCGATCGACTGCGTCATTTTTGGTTATCACGACCGGGAGTTAAAGGTTTTGCTGGCGAAATATGCCGACCTGAATGGGTGGGGTCTGCCCGGGGGGTTTATTAAAAAGGAAGAACCACTGAGCCATGCAGCGGCGCGCATTTTGGAGGAACGCACGACTTTGAAAAATATCTTCCTGCAGCAATTCTATACATTCGGCGATAACGAGGACCGTGTGCTCGGCTGGCGTTCAAAGATTTTTGTACCGGAATTTTTGACGGAATTCGGAGAAGACAACTGGCTGCTGAAGCGAACCATCGGCATTGGCTATTACGCGCTGATAGAATTTTCCAAAGCGGATATCCGGCCGGATATTATGTACGATGAATTTTCCTGGCATAGCGTAACCGAACTGCCCGCTCTGCTGTTTGATCACAATGAAATGGTTGAAAAAGCACTGGAGACCATGCGTTTTCAACTCTATCACCAGCCCATTGGTTATAATCTGCTGCCGGAACTTTTTACTCTGCCGGAAATACAGGTGCTCTACGAAACCATTCTTGGCAAGACATTACACCGGCGCAACTTTCCCACCAAACTCATGTCCATGGGCATCCTGGTGAAAACGGGTGAAAAAAGAAAAATAGGACAACACCGTTCCCCGTTCTTATATCGGTTCGATAAAGAAAAATATGAAACTGCATTGAAGAGCGGAATTGTTTTGGCAGAATAGAATCTCTATGCGAGGTCGTTCTTACATATACTAAAGAGTATTCTCTTTTGTATATTCTGATATTCTGACATCATCCAGGATAGAAATATGATTTCCTGTAACACGAATGATATTATCTTCTGTAAAATCACTCAGGATTCTGAATGCCGTTTCGTACGTGGTTCCTGCATAGGAAGCCAGGTTCTGCCTGCTGACCGGCATATTAATATTACCCGTTGAATCTTCACCGAATTTTTCCCTAAGGGATATCAGCGCGCGCGCGACACGACCCTTCACCTGCATATGTGCCAGGTCTCGCATTTTTCTCTCGGATACTTTCAGTTCCTCGGCAAAAAACATCATCAACTGAAGAAGAAACGACTGGTTCATCTTTAAACTTGCCTGAAAGAAATCAAGATCAATAAAACATACAGCGACCGGTGTCTAAAGCTGTCGCACTGACAGGATAGTCGGTATCGTTTCCTAATCCGCGATGCCCCAGTATATCCCCCGCCCTGGCGAACCTTACAATGAGTTCCTTTTCTGCGCCCCATTTCTTATGCACTTTAACGCTCCCATCAATCACAAAGAACATTCCATTCATGGATTCACCTTCGCTGAAAATAATTTCACCTTTTTTAAAATAAAGATTTTTCCTGTTGGCTTCTACCGCCGGCAGCCATTCCTTTTCGCAGTTCCTGCACAGGAAACAGGTTTTCAAATCGCAAACCGTTTTTTTGCTTTTCATTCAGGAGCTGTTATTCTATTTAGAAAAGCAATATAATTTTAAATAGGGGAACCTTGTCTTAAATGATCAGAGATAAAAAATATCAAGTAAGAAGCGGTGATCAGATGATGGACAAACGTTTTTGTACAGTTTGAAGATTTGCATTCAACAAAGAGGGATGAAGGTTCACTACTTCTCCCACCATGATGATGGCGGGATTGGTGATACCCGCATATTGTGTCTTAAAATAAATATCATTTACTTTTCCGATAACCATTTTCTCTCTGGCCGTCGTGCCGTTTTCTATAATAGCTACCGGCGTCTGGCCTTTGCCGTTTTTAGAAAATATGTCCATGATCACTTCCAGTTTACTCATGGCCATCAGGATGATGACGGTAGCTGATGACTTTGCAGCCAAAAAGATATCCGGTGATAATTCTCCGGACTGATTTGTGCCGGTAGTTACCCAAAAACTTTCATTGATTCCCCTGCAGGTGAGCGGAATCATCTGGGAAGCAGGTACAGCCAGCGCACTGGATATACCAGGGATCACTTCACACCCGATACCCGCTGCCCTTGCGGTTTCGATTTCCTCCTGGGCTCTTCCAAATACAAATGGATCACCGCCTTTCAATCGTACTACCCGCCCATGGGAAAATGCATATTCCAATATCAGCCGGTTGATTTCATCCTGCGAAAGCGCATGGCATCCGTATCTCTTACCGACAAATTTTTTGATGGTGCCGGGAGACGCATATTGAAGTAAGTCTTCGTTTGCCAGCGCATCATACAATATCACTTTTGCCTTACGCAGGCATTTTATTGCCTTTACGGTGATCAGATCAGGATCTCCCGGACCAGCACCCACCAGGGACAAAAATGGAGTAATCATACTTCGAACATTATATTACAAAAACAATTATGTCAAATAAAGTAGCAGTCTTTCGATTTTTTGTTCAAATATACCTAAATTTATGATATTAATCATGTTTATAGTATGATTAACGATAATATACGTTGATAAGTATTATATATAAATATTATTAATACGATTGCTTGCCACCCTGTTTAACAGCAAATCGTATCAATAATGAAGATTATCATCATCGGCAATGGCATGGTAAGCCATAAGTTTTGCGAAAAACTTCTTTCTAAAAAATTACCAGCCAGTCTGCAGATTACCATTTTTGGCGAGGAACTCCGGCCCGCTTACGACCGGGTACATCTTAGTGAATATTTCTCCGGCAAAACGGATGAGGATCTTCAGTTGGCATCCGCGGATTGGTATTCTGAAAAGGGTATAGAGCTCCACCTGGGTGATCCGGTTCAGCACATTGACCGCACCGAAAAAACCGTCCGGAGTTTCAAGGGCATCACCCGGCCATACGATATCCTGGTCATGGCCACCGGTTCGGCAGCCATGGTTCCCCCCATACATGGCATAGAGAAAAAAGGTGTTTTCGTTTACCGGAGCATTGAAGATCTGGACCTTATCCGCGACTATGCAAAGCATGCAAAAAAAGCCGCTGTACTCGGCGGCGGTTTACTCGGTCTCGAAGCGGCGAAAGCCATGATGGACCTGGGAATAAAAAAGACCCATGTTATTGAGTTTGCCCCGCGCCTGATGCCAAGACAACTGGATGATGCCGGTGCAGCCATTTTAAAGAGCAAGCTGACGTCGCTTGGTCTCAGTGTACATACGCATAAACATACCTACCAGGTATCTGGGTGAGGAAAAGGTCAGCGGAATTCAATTTGCGGATGAAAGCGAATTGTCCGTTGATATGCTTGTCATTTCAACGGGAATAAAAGCAAGGGATGAACTGGCCCGTCAGTGCGGACTGACAACCGGTGCACGCGGTGGGATCGTTGTGGATGATCTATTTACAAACCAGCGACCCATCCATTTTTGCGATTGGAGAATGTGCCGTCCACAAAGATTTTATTTATGGTCTGGTCGCACCAGGATACGAAATGGCCGAAGTACTTGCCAGCAATATTTTCCGCAGCAAGGATCCGGCTGATGCTGCCATGCCCAAAATCTTTCACGGGCTTTGACATGAGTACCAAGTTGAAACTGATCGGAACGGATGTCGCCAGCTTCGGTGATCCCTTCCTCTCAGCAGATAAAGCGCGCACCATCCTGATGGAAGACAAAGTGAGTGGAATTTATAAACGACTGAATATTTCACCCGACGGAAAATATTTACTCGGAGGCATATTGGTCGGGGAAGCATCACAGTATAATATCCTGCTCCAGATTTGTAAAAACAAACTCGTCATCCCCGCCAACCCTGAGGATCTCATTCTCTCGCAACGCGATGGTAAGAAGGAAGATGGGAGTGGTTTGGAAACACTGCCCGATGAAGCGCTGATCTGCAGTTGTGAAGCCATCAGCAAAGGAGCCATTTGCGCGGCCGTCACTGAATCCGGTTGTGAAACAGTTGATGCGATTAAGAAATGTACCAGTGCCGGAACCGGCTGTGGTGGCTGTGTTCCGATGATTAAGGACCTCATGGTGCAAGCCATGAAATCGCAGGGAAAATATATTCGAAATGTTCTTTGCGAGCATTTTAATTATTCCCGCCAGGAACTATATGACCTGGTGAAATTAAAAGAATTGAAAACATACGACGACGTACTCAATACACTGGGGCAGGGGGATGGTTGTGAATTATGCAAGCCGCCCGTCGCTTCCATTCTTGCCAGTTTATGGAATGAAATGATCCTTAAGCAAGGAAATGACACGGCCCAGGATTCAAATGACAGATACCTGGCAAATATTCAGAAAGGAGGAACTTATTCCGTCGTGCCCAGGATTCCGGGTGGAGAAATTACTCCGGACAAGCTCATAGCTATTGGGCAGGTGGCAAAAAAATATGGTCTCTATACAAAAATTACAGGCGGACAAAGAATCGATTTGTTCGGTGCACACCTCAATGATCTGCCGGAGATCTGGAAGGAACTGATCGAAGCCGGATTTGAAAGCGGTCATGCTTATGGAAAGGCCCTGCGCACGGTGAAAAGCTGTGTAGGTTCCACCTGGTGCCGTTTCGGATTGCATGACAGCGTGAGTTTCGCTATTCAGATTGAAGAAAGATACCGGGGTCTGCGGGCGCCGCATAAAATAAAATCAGCCGTCTCCGGTTGCATCCGGGAATGCGCAGAAGCAAAGAGCAAGGACTTCGGGATCATCGCCACGGAAAAAGGATGGAATCTCTTTGTTTGCGGTAATGGAGGCAGCAAGCCCCAGCATGCATTATTGCTGGCATCGGATATTGACAGCGAAACCTGCATCCGATATATCGACCGTTTTCTGATGTTCTATATTAAAACCGCCGATCCGCTCACCCGTACTTCTACCTGGTTGAATAAAATGGAAGGCGGCATTGATTACCTGCGAAATGTGGTCATGAATGATAGTCTGGGCCTGTCTGCACAATGGGAAATGGAAATGCAGGGACTGGTGAATGCCTATACATGCGAATGGAAAGAGGTAGTCGACAATCCGGAATTGCAAAAAAAGTTTTCGCATTTCATCAATGCTCCCGAAGAAAAAGATCCGACCGTACGGTTTGAAGTGCTGAGAGATCAAAAAATAGCAGCCAACTGGAAATGAAAAATAAATTCATAAACCACCCAACAAAATGAAATGAAAAATGAATTAATCGAAACGGTCACATGGTTTGATGCCTGCCGTGCAGAAGATGTTCCCGCGAATGGAGGCGTATGCGTGAAGTACAGGGATGAACAGATTGCGCTTTTTCATTTCAGCCGGCGCGGAGAATGGTACGCTACCCAAAACATGTGTCCGCACAAACAACAAATGTCATTGAGTCGCGGAATGATCGGCACGCTGGAAGATGAGCCCAAAATCGCCTGCCCCTTTCATAAGAAAACATTTTCGCTGGTTGACGGCCGCTGTCTGAATGACGAAGAAAATTATCAGATCAGGACTTTCCCCGTCAAAGTAGAAAATGACCGGGTGTATATCGGGTTCATTACAAAGGAAGAACTGACCGGAATTTTTTAATAAGTAAGCCCGGCAGGGTGCAACCTGTCCGGGCTTGGGTTTTAAATAATGGTAATCACTTAAAACTATTCAAATGTACATTAAAAAGAAAGTTATCCGCACCGGATTATGCCTGTTGTTTTGTGCACTCATTCGCCTCTCCGCAAACGCACAACTTTCCTTATCGGGCCAGTTCCGTTTGAGAACTGAATTCAGGGACGGCCAGGGTGCTCCGCTTCCTAAGGACACAAATCCCGCTTTTTTTATTTCACAACGAACGCGGCTGAATATCGGCTATCAGATGTATCGTTTAAAATTAGGCGTGAGTGTCCAGGACGTGCGCGTATGGGGACAGGATGTTTCCACAATCAACAGAACCACTGCGCAAAATTATGACGGGATCATGCTCTATGAAGCATGGGCGGAAATTCTGCTGACAGACACCACCCTCCGGGATAAAGCACTCAGTCTTAAATTCGGGAGACAGGAACTCGTATACGATGATCAGCGGCTGATCGGTAACCTGGACTGGCTCCAGCAGGGAAGAAGATTTGATGCTGCCGTTCTAAAATATGAAACGCCGGTATGGATGATCCATCTTGCCGCTGCCTACAACCAAAACCAGGAAAACAATTCGGGTACCGTGTATAATCCGGCCCCGCCGGGAAATTACCCTGCTTCCACCAACGGTGCAAGCATGTATAAAAGCCTGGAGTTCCTCTATATCAGTAAGAAACTAAACGCAGGAAAAATCTCCTTTCTGTTTTTTACGGACCAGTTCAGTAAATACAGTGTAGACACCGTGAATAAAATAGCCGTGAAAACATATCAGGGCAGCACCTGGTCAAGAGCGACTACCGGATTTTATTTAAATAATAGTTTTCATAAAATCGGAATCACTGCGAGTGCCTATTATCAGTTTGGTAAATCATCTTCGGGGCAGGACCTGAGCTCCCTATTACTGAGCGGATTTGCCCAATATGCATTGAGTAAAAAAACCAGTGCAGGATTCGGCATTGATTATACATCAGGAGGTCATTCAGGAACAACGAGCAACAATTTTGATCCCTTGTATGGCACACCGCATAAATTCTGGGGCTTCATGGATTATTACTATGCCGGAAGTCCATTCGGCACCGGAGGGCTCACGGATTATTATATCAAATGGAGGAACCAGCTTTCTGACAGATCCTGGCTGACGGCCGATTTTCATCAGTTCAGCAGCGCAGCCGGAATCATCGTTCCTGCCGATCCTTCGAATACCAGTAAAAGTTTTGGACAGGAATTAGATCTCATTTATTCATACAACCTGACAAAGGAAATCAATTTTGAAGCCGGCTATGGACATTTCTGGTCTACTGCATTACTCACATCACCGAATGTAAAGAATGTTCCGAATGCAAATCCGAATTCCAATTGGGCCTATGTCCAAATCAATATCAGGCCGGACTTTCTGTTAAAGAAATTATGATGAACGACACACCATTTAATCTTTCAATCAAGAAAAAAATAATTCTATGTCCGTATTCATAAATAACAAACCACTAACACGCTTAAAAATATTCAGCATCCGGTCTGTCCAGATGCGCAGCTTTCACATTACCTGGCTGATGTTCTTTGTCTGTTTTTTTGGATGGTTCGGTCTGGCTCCCTTAATGCCAACCATTCGCGCGGATCTTCACCTGACTAAATCCCAGGTCGGCAACCTGGTGATCGTTTCAGTTTCATCAACCATCATTGCCAGGCTGATCATTGGAAAATTATGTGATCTCTGGGGACCGCGCATCACAGCTGTGCGCTTATTACTGGTCGGTTCTATTCCGCTCTTTCTTGTCGGACTTTCCAAAGATTATACAAGTTTTTTAATGTTTAGGGCTGCCATCGGTATCATCGGAGCATCATTTGTTATCACCCAGTATCATACCTCCATGATGTTTGATGACAAGATCAAGGGAACTGCGAATGCAGTGGCCGGTGGATGGGGTAATTTAGGCGGCGGAGTTACCAATATAGTTATGCCCTTAATCTTTGCTGCTATTGTCGGCTTCGGTTATACAAAATCCCAGGCCTGGCGTTACGCGATGATCGTTCCGGGGCTCATGATGCTGGCGGTTGCATTCCTGTATTACCGTTATACGAAAGATACACCTGCCGGAAATTTTAGTGAAATCGGGAAAACAAAAAAGGAACATGTAAAAACGGACTGGTCAGTTTTGTCTGACTGGAGAATCTGGGCGCTTGCCCTGGCTTATGCTATGTGCTTTGGGATGGAGATTACTTTTGACAATGTTGCATCGCTCCATTTTGTAGATAATTTTAAACTATCACAATCCGCTGCCGGATTTTGGGCGGGGATATTCGGCTGTATGAATCTGTTTGCACGCGCCCTGGGTGGAATATTTTCTGACAAGGCCGGTAACAAATACGGATTAAGGGGAAAGGGAATATTCCTGGCCTGTATGTTATTACTGGAAGGAATCGGAATTATCGTCTTTGCCCATGCAGGTTCATTAGTCTTTGCGATCGTCTCGATGCTTTCTTTTGCCCTGTTTCTGAAAATGGCCAACGGAGCCACTTATGGCATTGTTCCCTTTATCAATAAAAACAATATCGGACTGGTCAGCGGGGTCGTCGGAGCAGGCGGTAATGTAGGCGGAATGTTTTTCGGCTTTCTTTTTAAGTCAAAAGATATCTCTTACATACAGGCATTTACCTATGTGGGATATATCGTCGTGGTGATTGCGACGATCATATTGATAACCCGCTTCAGAAAAACAGAAGATGAAAAAATTCAGCAACAGTCACCGGAACTGGCCATTGCATAAAGTGTAAAGAAAGATTCTGAACAACTGTAACTATAATGTGATCATGACAGAAAACCTGAAATCTACCTGTTGCTACTGTGGTGTTGGCTGCGGCATTGTGGTTAAAAAAGACCTGCATGGGAAATTGCTGGTAGAGGGAGATAAAGATCATCCTGTAAATAAAGGCATGCTCTGCAGCAAGGGTATGAACCTGCATTATACAGTGATGGATCAACAGGACAGGTTATTATATCCTGAATTGCGTCATAATAAAAACCTGCCGCGGCAGCGGGTCAGCTGGGATCAGGCCCTGGACAAAGCAGCCCGGGTGTTCAAAACCCTTATCGAAAAATATGGCCCGGATTCAGTCGCATTCTATGCTTCGGGGCAATGCCTGACAGAAGAATATTATATCGTAAATAAACTCATCAAGGGTTTTATCGGAAGCAATAATATAGATACGAATTCCAGGCTTTGCATGAGCAGCGCCGTGGCCGGTTATAAAATGTCGCTCGGTGAGGATTGTGTTCCGATCAGTTATGAAGACATCGAATTGGCGGACTGTATTTTTGTTGCCGGTGCAAACCCTGCCTGGTGCCATCCGATTTTATGGAGAAGGGTAGAAGCGGCAAAAGCAAAAAACCCTTTATTAAAAATTATCGTAAGCGATCCGCGTCGTACGCAAACCTGTTCAATGGCGAATGTTCATCTGCAGATCAATCCGGGAACAGATATTGTTTTGCATCATGCGATCGGAAGGATCCTGATCGAGGATCAGAAAACGGATCATTCATTTGTACAGAATCACACGGAAGGTTTTGAAAAATACCGGGAATCTGTTATGCAAAGATCTGTGACGGAATCCTGCCAGATCTGTGGTATCGAAGAAACGGCGCTTCGTCAGGCCGCATCCTATATCGGAAATGCAAAAGGATTTATCAGCATGTGGACCATGGGCCTGAACCAGAGTGTGGTTGGCGTAAATAAAAATGTAAGTCTCATCAATCTCCATCTTATTACAGGCCATATTGGAAAAGCAGGAAGCGGCCCGTTTTCATTAACGGGCCAGCCGAATGCTATGGGCGGAAGGGAAGTCGGCGGAATGTCAAACCTTCTTCCGGCGCACAGGAACCTCGGCAGATCCGGCGGACCGGGATTTTGTACAAAAATTCTGGGGCGGAACTTCCATTTCACCCAGGCCGGGATATACGGCCACAGAAATGTTCGAGGCATTAAACGATGGGCGGTTGAAAGCCATCTGGATTCTGTGTACAAATCCCCTGACCAGTCTGCCCGATGCACGGCTGGCAGAACAGGCGCTGCGGAAAGCAAAATTTGTCGTGATGCAGGAAGTGTCCTCCACATCTGAATGTCTGCAATACGCGGATATTATTCTTCCCGCAGCCGGATGGGCCGAAAAGGAAGGCACGATGACGAATTCAGAAAGGCGTATCAGTCATTTGAATAAAATTGCGGAGGCCCCCGGTGAAGCGTTGCCGGATGCAGAAATTCTTTGTCGCTTTGCTGCAAAAATGGGATTTGAAAAAGCTTTTTTGTATCCTTCGATGTCAGCCATTTTTGATGAGCATGCTGCGCTAAGCAGGAACACCCATGTCGATATCAGCGGATTAAATTATTCCATCTTAAAAGAAAAAGGATCCGTACAATGGCCCTATCCTGCCGGGATGACCGGACAGGGAATGAAGCGCTTGTTTGAAGATCATATATTCCACACAGCATCCAAAAAAGCGATCATACATTCGGTGCCTGATACAAATCAATCGCCGAAAACAAACGAAACCTTTCCACTGATCCTGACCACCGGCCGTATCCGCGATCAATGGCATACCATGAGCAGGACGGGAAAAGTGAATAAACTGAAACAGCATATTTCCGAATCCTTTCTTGAAATAAATCCCGCTGACGCCGAAGCAGGAAATATTGCCGACAATGATTTGGTAGAGATTACAAGCGAGAATGGACGGGTGAGGGTGAAGGCAAAATTTTCTGATGACATAAAAAAAGGCGTTGTATTCCTGCCGATGCATTGGGGAAAAATCCTTAACAGCGATTTGAACCGTGCGAATAATCTCACCAATAATCTGACGGACCCGGTTTCGAAGGAGCCGGATTTTAAATTCACCCGTGTACGTGTCGGACGTTATATAAAACCTGTGCAGAAAATTATTGTCATCGGAGCGGGTGCCGCCGCATTTAGTTTTATAAAGAGCTATCGCGAATTTAATACAGAAGATACCATTACAGTCTTCAGCAAAGAGGCGGATCCTTTTTACAACAGAATATTATTGCCGGGATATATCAGCGGAGAAATGGATTGGGCATTCATGCAAAAGATGACAAGCGGTGAAGAATATAAATATAATATTCATATTCAGAAAGGAACAAGCATAAAACATATAGACCGGGATTGCAAGCAGGTAACAGACAGCAGGGGCCTGATCCATTCATACGATGTTTTAGTAATGGCCACCGGAAGCCGGGCCACCACACTGAAAAATATGCCTGCCCTGAAAGGTATTTTCAATATGCGAAACAGATCAGATGCGGACCAGTTAAAAAAACACCTTGTCCCTGGTAAGGGGAAAGTAATTATTGTAGGGGGCGGTTTGCTGGGCATCGAACTGGCAGCTTCTTTAAATGAAATAGATTTTGAAGTAGCGCTCCTTCACCGGACCTCCCGCCTGATGGGCCGCCAGTTGGATCAGCTCGGAAGCCAGCTGTTGCAGGAGGAACTGACCAGCCGGAATATCGATATCTATTTTAATGATGAAATTGAAAGATGTCTCGGTACCGATGCGATTGAAGGAATTAAATTGAAGAGCGGATTATCGATACAATGCCAGGCGGTTATTATGGCCGTGGGTACCATCCCGAATATTGAGCTCGCGAAGGAATGCGGACTGGATTGCAAACAAGGGATCATCGTAAATGAATATTTGCAAACCAGTGATCCATCCATCTTTGCTATTGGTGAAATTTCATCATTCCAGGGAATACTGCATGGCATCTCTGCTGCGGCTGAGCAGCAGGCTATCATCCTCGCCCGTTACCTGTCCGGAGACATTTCAAAATATTACCAGGGCAGTTTGTCCATGAATCTGTTAAAAATAAATGGCATGGATCTGGTAACTTTAGGAATGACAGAATGCCCGGATGATAAAAATTTTGAAGAGATCATTTTTATTGACAAGGCGAAGCGTTACTATAAAAAATGTATTATTCAAAATGACCGGCTGATTGGCGCCATTCTTATTGGCGATAAAAACGAATTTCCGGAATTCAGGGACCTGATCCAGGATAAAATTGAACTTTCAGAAAAACGCCTTCAGCTTTTACGATCCGGAAAGACCACGGAACCGGTGATTGGAAAACTGATATGCAGCTGTGGGAATGTGGGCGAAGGAAATATCATAAACAAAATAAACCTGGGCCATAAAGAACTCGAATCCCTGTGTTCAGCCAGCGGAGCGGGAATCGGTTGTGGCAGCTGTAAATCCGAAGTGGAGGCTATTTTAAAAAGTACAACGACACCTCTTCTTACTTTAACAACTGAATTATTAACCACGGTGGCATGACTACCTACACATCCCATATTGAATACTTTCAATTCGAAGAAGACTTTATCGAAGACAACCTGCGTTGCATCCCGATGATCGTCCGCCTGAAACTGGATACCATCGGTATTAAGCTGCCGCTAAAAGCCTGGAGCCGTTTCTGCGAAAGCGAAAGAACTCAACTTGCTCTCGATCCCTGTGAAACGGAAACAGACATCTTAAAATATAAAAATCTGGTATTGGAGCTTGCGAAGAACCATTCCATTGAAGACCTGGGAATTTTAAGGACCCTGGGAAATCCAGGTTGGGACGATCCGGACAGTATTCCTGAACCATTAATGGAAAAATGCGGCCAATTCAGACAACAGATCAGTATTTCCCAATGGAGATCGCTTACCATCCTGCAACGCTTTGCTCTTATGAAACTCTCCCGGCCGGGTCATGAAAGCAAAAATTTTGAAAAAGCATTGGTGGAATTTAGGTTATTCAATCAGGAGTTATGAGACACGCATACCGGTTTAAAATAAATTTTACGGGAGGGATCATTTCACCGGGATCATTGTTGAATTTACTGGATGCACTGGAAAAAACGGCCATAAAAGAATTGCGCTTCGGTCTGAGACAACAATTGCTGATCGATGTTTCACAGAAGGATCATGATCAGGTGGCAGCAGCCCTGGAGGCTCATGATATTTTTTTTGAAATCAATAAAGATGAATTCCCGAATATCCTCAGTTCCTATCCGGCCGAAGAAATATTTATCCGTGATTCGTGGGTAAGGGAAGGCGTTTATAAAGACATATTTGACCTCTTTGATTATAAGCCCTCATTAAAAATTAATATTTCGGATGAAGGCCAAACATTCACTCCTTTTTTCACCGGTAATATAAACTGGATTGCATCCGGGGATCCGCAATTCTGGTATCTCTATCTGAGATTTCCAAAAACGAATATATTATTTCCATCCAGGGATTTGTTTTATACAAATGAGATACCCCGTGTATCCAAACAATTGGAAAAAATGATCCTATTCCAATCTGATGGGTTTATAAAAAATAATGAATGGGAAGGCCAACGCATTTTTGAAAAACTCAAATCTGAACTAAATATCCTTTCAAAGCCGGTCAGCAATCCCCTGCAACTACCAAAGTTCAAACTTCCGTATTATGAAGGATTTAATGGTTATGGGAATAAATCCTGGCTTGGTCTTTACCAGCGCAATGAATTATTTTCGCTTGCTTTCCTGAGAGATATTTGCAGAATCTGCATGGAAACCAAAGTGGGCCAACTCTATTCCACACCCTGGAAATCACTGATCATTAAAAATATCGAAGACAGGCACCGGCCCCTCTGGAGCTTTGTATTGGATAAACACCGGATCAATGTAAGACATGCATCCAATGAATTGAACTGGCAGGTGGAGGATACCAATGAAGAGGGACTCAGCATCAAACAATCCATTATCCGGCAGTTTGATAAGGATGATATCAGAACCTTCGGCCTTTGCCTCGCAATAAAAACCCAGGCAAACAGCGGATTGTTTGGATCCGTGATCGTCCGGAAGCAATTCAGGACCATCCGGGGCAAACTAAAGCCGCTGGACAGATTTGATATTTTATACACGGAGGATTTCAACCCGAATTCCAAAAATTTTATAACCTACAGAACCGGCATTTTAAGGGAACACCTTCCTGTTTACCTTATCTCTCTTTGTAAATTTTATTATGAAGAGCAGTGTGTTGTGAATATTGACGAAGAACAGCATCTTAAGGCTGAAAATCTGCAGACGGAAAAAACGAATGAACAGGAATTATACCAGTGCAAACACTGCGGAACGGTTTACGATGAAGAAACAGGAGAACCCGAAAACCATATTCAAAAGGGCATACCATTTTCTGACTTGCCAGCATCTTATCTATGTCCCCTGTGTGAATCCGGTAAAACAGCATTCATTTCGGTTCGCAGATCATCGCTCCTGGTACAATAATCGTTTCTCCCTTCATAACAGTTACTGTTCCTGTCACGGGTCTTCTCTCCATTCTAAAAAATCCTTTTCCCTTATTACAACCTGTTCAGATCCCCATGGGTATTGATATTCCTGAAGTATATCTTCCAGGATTCCGGAACAGGAACCAAGATTGTAGACAAATGATCCAGTATGAATTTCATACTATGTTTCAATAGTTCCGCACGATCATACATCGCCATCACAGCCGCCAATCCCTTTGCAGAATAGATTCCACACAATGGTTCCGGTTCACCCTGATTGGTAAACACATAACAATCATGACCGGGCTCGTTACTGTAAATATTAAACAGCTCTTCTAAAACTACTTCATTCATCATGGGCATATCGCAGGCTGTTACAAAAAGGTCCTCCATCGGATATTTTAAATGAACACTTAGCACGGCAGCCAGCGGACCTTTTATTTGCAGGGAATCGCTATCACAAATCAATTCAAACTGGGGAAAAGCGGACTGGTATTGGTCAACCTGTGTCCTGTTAACGGATAAAAGGGCGGGAATTCCCAGTTTTTTAAAATTATCCAACATCTTCTGAGTCCAGTTTCCCTTGTCGGTTGTAATTAATCCTTTGTCCCGCCCCATCCGGCTGCTCGCTCCGCCGCATAATACGATTCCCAGCATTTCATGTTTTTAGGATCAAAAAAAATTAATCAAAACTAATCATAATGCTGATAAACCCGCTAACCGAGTCAGGAACCGAACGGTCATGTTCCGGAATCGAACATTTTTTCGGTTCAGCTTTTTTTAAGGAACTGGAAATCACCGCTGTAAATACTGGCATGTGGATGGTGACGAATATAAGTCTAATTCAGATTAAGAAAAATCATCCCATTATGATTAAGAACTATTTTAAACTGGGATTACGCAATCTGGCCAAAAACAGATTATCCTCGTCTGTCAATATTCTTGGACTCGCACTGGCGGCAGGATGTTGTCTCGTGGTATTTCAGTTTCTTGACTGGGCTCTTCATATGGATAGATTTCATCCTAAACTGAACAATCTATTTGTCATTGAACGGGTAACCGAGAAAAACGGGGACCGCCAACTCTGGGGAAATTCACCATCGCCTTTGGGCGGCATGCTGAAAGTTGATTTTCCGCAAATAAAACATGCAACGCGGCTCAGTTATAATAGCGTAGTTATAAAAGAGGGCGAGAATATTTTCAGAGAAGAGGTCAGTTTTGTCGATGATGACTTTTACAGGATGTTCCAATTTCCAGTCAGATGGGGAAATAAAACCGGTTTTACCGATCCGGATGGGATTATTTTGACCTATGAACTTTCAGTAAAATTATTTGGAAAGGAAAACCCGGTTGGCAGATCCCTGATCATCCATTTTGCCATTGCCGGACGGAAAATAGCTGAAAACTTTACAATAAAGGGAGTATTTGATAAACGTCCGCTTGAATCCTCTTTTTATTTCTCGGCCCTGATTCCCTATCAACGGATGCTTGCCATGGGTATGGATGAAACCGGCGACTGGGGAAAAACTACAGACGTGACTTTTATCGAAGCGGATAATGAGGAGGCGTTGACGCAAGTCACGAGTCAGGAAAAAAAATATCTGCAGCTGTACAATGCGGCCAACCGAAATGACCGGATTGTAGCTTTTAACTATCAGCCATTAAAAACCATGGCCTTCGAAGGATATAAGGTTAATACCATGCGTTTTGTTGCCCCCCATATCGCGTCTTATATCATGCTGGTATTTATAGCCATAGCAACATTAATATTGGTATACTTCAATTACATGAATATTGCCATCGCCTCTGCATCAAACAGACTGATGGAGATCGGGATTCGCAAAGTAATGGGCAGCAATCGCAGGCAGATCGCTCTGCAGTTTATGTTTGAAAATCTTATTCTTTGCACCTTCGCTATCCTGATTGGTGTGTTTTTAGCCAAATCTATTTTCCTGCCCTGGTTTAACCGCATGGTCAATATGGATTTTGCTGAAAGTCTTTTTACAAATTATCGGACCTGGGCAGCATTACTAGTGTTGATATTGATTTCGGCCTTTAGCGGAGCGGCTTATCCGTCGATTCTGATATCGGCCTTCAAACCTATCGATATAATCCGGGGTAGCAGTCAACAGAGTAGTAGTAACCGCTTCCGGAAGACTCTTTTAGGCGTCCAGTTTTTCCTTACGTTCCTGGCCATTTCCATGACGCTTTCTTTTATCCGTGAAACAAAGCGGGTAAAAGCAAAACCGTGGGGCTATGATGCCTCCCGTAATATTGTGATTAATCTGGGAAATCCAGGCGTTTTTGAAACTTTTAAAAATGAATTAAGCCTCGATAATGACCTAAAATCAGTTACCGGCTCTGTGCAGCCGCTGGGCAAATATTCAAAACAGCTGGAAATCAAAACTGAAGGTAAAGATCAGAGTGTGCAAGGGTTGGAGGTATTACCCGGTTTTGCTACTCATTTTGGAATGAAAATTATAAAGGGAAGGGATCTGAATCCGGAATTTGAAACCGATAAAACAAGCGCTGTGCTGGTAAACCAGGCTTTCTTAAAACGAATGAACTGGACAACCGGTATTGGAAAAAATATCGAAAACGGTGGTCACCACTACCAAATCATCGGCGAAATGGAGGACTTTCATTTTGAGGACTTTCAGACACCTGTCGGTCCGTTGGTACTGACAGGCTGCAGGCGGGAAGACGTCAATTTTGTTTATATCAAAACAGTTCCTGGCTTATTTTCCATTGCACAAAAGGAAATTGAAAAAAAATGGAGAAAAATAAATCCGAACATGCCTTTCGAATACTATTATCAGGAAGGCATATTTGATCCTTATTATGATGCATTCAGACAGATCTCACAAGTAATGGGTGCCGCATCTTTGATTATGATCGTCATTTCAATGTGTGGTATTTTTGGACTCGCCCTGCTGATACTCGGCAAAAAAATGAAGGAGATCAGTATCAGGAAAGTACTGGGGGCAGGAATGGCAAATCTTATTTTTCTGATTAATAAGGAATTTTTATTTGCGATCGGTTTCGCTATGCTTTTCGGATGGCCCGCGGCCTGGTGGTTAACGCGTAGTTTTTTTAACCAGTTGTCACCCGAATCAATTGTCTCCGGTTATCCGTTTGTTTTGTCACTCGTTGCATTATTGATCATGACGGCCCTCAGTGTGTCCTGGCATATTTATAAAGCAAATACCGCCAATCCGGTAAAGTATTTAAAGGACGAATAAGACGGCACATATTAACTATTCTCCGGCAGTAGATCCTAAAATGTTTCAGTTAATCTTACTCCGCTTTCAGTAGCAGGAAATAATTACGGTGGGTATTCTTTCGATCAAAATTCAGAACTGCTATCGGTTAGGCCGGGAGATTTTACGAATCAGCATGAGAATTCAACATCTCTGCATTTAATATTTTTTACCGGAAAATGCCGGATCTATCTTCGAAAACAAATTAATGCTAAAAAATAAACTTCAGGAAAATGAAAAAAATAATAATATCAGGATTGGCAGGAATACTGATGATCCTGCCAGCTCTTGTACCCTCTGTCTCCAGGGCCCAGAGTGAGAAAGTAATTATTGAAAAGTATTTACAGAAATTAACAAAAGTTCCGGTTGGTGATATCGTTCACAAATACAAAATGACTGCTGTGTACACCAACCGGGACCTGTATGGAAACTTTACCGGAAAAATAAAAGTCACTGGTGAATATACCAAAAGCATTGAGAACGGTCTTGTTCATTGGAATAATATTTTCATCTCGAATTCAAGTAACTATTCTGAACCTTTTTCCGCTGGAACAAAACAGGAATACATGGAGAATTTAACCTATGTTCCTTCTCCGAAAATGCTCGCTGCAGAGTCGTTTAAAAATTTTCCTGCAACCACTGATGCTGTGTTCGCCAGAAATCTTGTCTGGGACATGATGGCAATTGAAAATTTTGCCTGGGATTTCACAGACTCTTTGAAATTAAACAAAACATACCGTGTACCTCAAAATGACAAAACATTTAATATGGCAGATTCGCCGTTGAACTGTTCAATCTGGCAGATGACACCAGGAAAGGATCCAGAATTGTGTTAACACGATTTGCACTTTTTTTATCTGCCTGTTTTGTAACTGCGCTCATAGCCATATTGGTTTACTTATATATCGGCCAATTGATAGCGGGCGGGTCACTCGCCCATGTAGCGTACGATTTTTTCCATGTTAGATTCAGCACCTGGTTTAAGCCAACCATTATCGGACTTTTATGCGGAGCGGTAATATTTATTATTATCCTTTGGCAGGATACCTTAAAAAGAGAACAGAAATTGAGGGAGGAAAACCTGATTTTTCAAAACGAAACGCTTAAGAATCAGATAAACCCTCATTTCCTCTTTAATAGTCTGAATACGCTGTCATCACTCATTATCACGCAGCCTGAACTTGCCGAACGATTTATAAGCAGATTATCCTCCATATACAGGTATATCCTTGAGAATATTTCTAAAGATACAATTACCCTGCCATCGGAATTGTCATTTATAACCGGCTATTTTGAACTTCATAAGATAAGAGATGAAGAAAAAATACTTCTTTCAATACAAATACCGAATGCAGATAAGTTTAAGATTCTTCCTGTTTCGCTTCAGATACTTGTTGAAAATGCCATTAAGCATAATAAGGCAACCCGCGAATATCCTTTAATGATATCAATCTTTGTGGAGGCAGATCAGATCGTCGTGAAGAATAACCTGCAAAGGATGGCTACTCAAATAAAATCGACTGGTATCGGACTGAAAAATCTTACCAATCGCGTAAAACTTATCTCCGGAAGAGATCTGATGATAGAAGAAACAAATTCATATTATCAGGTAAAACTGCCATTATTATTATGAATATCCTTATTGTTGAAAATGAAAAGCACGCAGTTGACAAGCTCATCAGATTACTGAACAAAATTGATAAATCAGTAAACATAACGGATATTATTACTACGGTTGAGGGAGCAATAAATTACTTTCAGGAGAAGCCTCATCCCGATTTGATATTGATGGACATTCAGCTTGACGATGGGCTCTGTTTTGAGATATTCGAAACCAGTCAGCTTGACATACCGGTAATTTTCACAACTGCTTATGACGAGTTTATGCTTAAAGCTTTTAAGGTAAACAGTATAGATTACCTGCTAAAGCCCATTGATGAATTTTCACTGAGCAAAGCAATCAATAAATTCAAATCACTTCATTACAGAAAAGAAAATGTCAATAGCGACCTGTTAACCCTGCTGCATGAAAGGCTAACTGCAGTATTTAAAAATCGTTTCCTGATAAAGATCGGGACAAAATACAGGTCAGTTCCGGTGAATGATATATGCTGCTTTTACATTCTCGAACGTGCCACATTTATCAGGACATTTACGGAAAGAGATTATTTAATTGATTATTCGCTCGACTACATACAGAAGGTAATAGATCCTAAACAGTTTTTTCGAATCAATAGAAATTGTTTAATCAGTATTCATGCTGTTAGTGATATTGTTAGTTATTCAACAAGCCGCCTGAAAATTAAATTAAATAACCCCAAACCTATTGACGATCTGATTGTAAGCAGGGATAAAGTAAATGAATTCAAAACGTGGATAGGTAAATAAGTATTTGAATGAGCCGCAATATCTACTTCCTGCTTATCCGGTAAATATCCCCTTCATCGGTTATGGCATATAACATATCGTTCATGTATGTAACATCGCGGATGCGCTGGTTTACATCTGTAAGTAATCTTTCTTCACCCACTATCCTGTTATTCTTAATTACCAGCCGGTCAAGATGCTGTCCACTGAGTGCTGAAACAAACAGATTGTTCTTCCATTCTGGTATTGCGTTACCGGTGTAAAAGCAAATACCACAGGGTGATATTACAGGATCCCAATAGTAAACCGGCTGTTCCATTCCTTTTTTTTGCTGAATGCTGTCACCCATTTTTTCGCCACTATAATCGATGCCGTAAGTAATAACAGGCCATCCATAGTTCTTTCCGGGCTGAATAATATTGATCTCGTCACCGCCGCGGGGACCAAATTCAGATTCCCATAGGGCGCCTGTGACCGGATTTATATCAAGTCCGTCGGGATTCCGGTGTCCGTAAGAATAAATTTCAGGCTTGTCACCGGCATCTTTTATAAAAGGATTTCCGGGTGCCGGCTGACCATCGGTTGTTATCCGTACAATTTTACCAAGCAATGAATTTAATTGTTGCGCCTGTACCCGGGATTCCGGAAGATATTTTTCTCCCACACTTACGAAGAGATAGCCATTTTTGTCAAACACCAGCCGTGAACCATATTGTATATTGCTGCCGGTAGCCGGTGTGGCACGAAATATGACCGATACATTTTCAACTTTGCCGCTGGTTTCGTTTAAGGTCCCTTTGGCAACAGCGGTTATATTACCCCGTTGATATCTTTCCGAATAACTCCAATACATCCATTTGTTACTTGCAAAGTTTGGATCAAAAGCCACATCAAGCAAGCCACCCTGGCCGCCATATACAACACCCGGTAAACCGGTAATTTTTTTAACCAGTTTCCCGCCCGCTTCATGAATTTCCATATAACCTGCTTTGATGGTTATCATTAACCGGCCATCGGGCATGGCAACAATGGCAAATGGAGGGCCAAGCTTCTCCGCTATTTTTTCAACTTTGTATGGCGTTGTTGTTTTTGCAGCGGCGATTCTTGTTTGACCGGTAAATGCGGGTTTGTAATTACTGTTTGGCGCTTTGGTTTCAACCGGAGGCAGCCTGGAACTGTCCGAATGAATACCGGAGGAAATTACCAGGTGTTTGGAATAGCCGACAGAATAAATAAGCGTCAGGATAGCAAACAGGGAAAGGGCAGTTTTTCCTGGCATTTAAATTTAATTTATATAGGCTAATATAGATATTTCCTGAAGAATAAGTGTCTTCACTAAAATACACATTATTGAAGATTATAAAAGTCGCCGGAAAAAATAAACTGGTGACACGATATTGAAGAGTATCGTGAGCTGTCAATTTCATGGGAATATTGATAAATGGAAGTAATGGTGCCTTAGATACTGTTCATGGATATGCCGGAAAAAGATATCAAAGGTGAATGGATGATTGAAAAAGATTGATGAATTAAGAATGAATGGTCATCCATTGGTTATCAAAAACTCTATTTTTTCAATATCCGTTGTAATTGTCGTGCACTTTTAAAGCCGCATTTAGATGCTATGTATTCAATGGTATATTCCGGATTATTCAGCATAGTGCTTGCATATTCTATCCGCAATAACGTCAGGTATTCGAGTATCGTAGAACCCGTATGATCTTTAAATACACGGCTAAGGTTACGGGGACTCATATTAACCAAAGAGGCGAGTGTTTCGATATTGTTTTCACGGGCCATATTATCGATCAGGTAATCCTGCACTTCATGAACCTGGGGGTTAATATGGTTTCTATAATCGAGATAAATGCTTTGCTGATTATGTCTTCCGCTTCTTCTGTGGTAAACCACCAGCCCTCTTGCTACTTTGTGTGTGAATAAGGGACCTTTTAGTTCTTCGAGTATTGCTAAAGCCAGATCGATTCCAGCACTGATGCCGGCGCTTGTATAAACATTATTGCTCTTGATGAATAAAATATCAGCTAATACCCTGGACTGTGGAAACTGAAGTTGTAAGGATTTCACTCTCCTCCAATGCGTAGTACATTCGGTATCTTTAAGTAAACCGGCATGCCCCAAAGCAAAGGCACCGGTACAGATTGAACAAACGGTCACGCCTTTATCTGAACATTCTTTTAACCAGCTAAAGAATTCCCTTTCAGCTTTAAATGAAAAGCTATTTACATATTCGTTATCCATTCCCGGCACAAACACAAAGTCACCTTCTTTTAATTTCGCGGTTTTATAGTTTTCAACTTTTCCAAAACCAAGACCGGCGGTGCAAATAGGATCATCACTGTATTTATAAAATTCCATTTCTACCTCAAAACCATATTCTTTTGCCTCCGTAAAAACCTGTACCGGCCCGGCCAGATCAAGTAATTCGACCGTTGGAGGAATGATAAAGGCCATTTTTTGCATACTCTGTAATTATATTATTAACGTATATTTTTAAGTGGATTGAAGAGGTTGTGTATCGAAGAGCGGGCGTGTCCCTAATTATAATCCAGTAATAACCTTACCACGTTTTCAAATTTGATATCCATATTGAAGCGATATCCTTTTAAGACAAATATCGATTGGGTATTTATTTTCCGCGTAAGTTATTATCGTTGTATTGTCATGCTTAGGTAAAAGTAGTTTATTGTCCGGTGTTGAACCCGGAATGTGAAGTTCATCAAGATTGTTCATATTGTTATTGCCCGTAGCAATAAATGTTAAACCATATTTACTGTGAACAATGGAATCATGCAGATAGAAGACTTTGAAGGATTTCGGGAATGTACGACCGTAGGTGTCGAGGATACTGATCATTTTGAACTCATTCATCCCATTTTCAAGTAATATCCCGATATTCCTATCTGGATTGAATATTACTTTTTTTGCAATGATCCATTTATCGCTTAAATCTATAGAAACGCTCTGATGAATGGTTTTGATGCCTTTATCAGGGTAATGAATTTCAGCTATTACAGAGTTGGTCGTTTCTTCTCCAAACAATTCATTGATAATTGTCAGGCTTCCTTCCACTGCGTTTGATACCCCTGCCGTGCTGAATAAATTGCCGCTTCTGGTAACACTTACATTTTGTATCCATATTGGTTTCTTGAAATGGGAATGGACATCAACAAAGTCCGATGCGTGGCAGGTCAGATATTTGCCATCATAAAGCCCTGTCGCCGCAGCCGTTGAAGCCCCGTCACAAATAGCCAGCATTTTTGTTTCTGGACTGGCGTGAGACTTAATCCATTCGATCAGGTGGATATCCTGATGCTCATCTCTTATCGATAAGGCAGGAATAATGATTACATCAGCTTTCAGACTTAAAGAATCTACCTCTTTAAATGTTATTTGGGGTAATACATAGAGGCCCCTCTTAATTAAGATTGGCGTTTTGTCGCTGGCGACAATATACACGTTCGCTTTTTTGGTCAGGTTGAAAAGATAGAACGGTGCCAGCATATCAAACAGTTCAGTCAATTTGCTGTCTGAAACAATAAATACGTTTGGCCTTGCAGAATCAAATAGTACTTGACCTGAAACAGGATGAATTACACCATTGTAAGCTTCTGGTGTGTAGCCGAAGTTTTTAATTGTTGTAAAGACCCTTGAAATTCCAATGGTAATAAAAGCGAGAAGAATTAATAATGAAGATATTTTTAAAAGACGCATAAAATCGGATTGAATTGGTTATCGTGTCAGATTGAAGACATGTAGAATTCTTTTTTGAAAGCATAATGATAAATGACCATGCCTCCACCCTCCACCGGATAAGTGTTAATAAAAATCCAGCCTTGCTTTCCCATGAAATTTAGCGCATCGATAATCGTATTAAACTTCCTGATCTTACCATCATAAGTTTGAATGCGTTCGTCACGCCAAAAACTTTTTTCCTCCCCAAAATCAATATCAACTGTTACTTTATTGCTAAACAGTCTGGGAGTAACAATGAGTTGGCAATATTGTTCCACTCTAAGGGAATCACTTTGGGAAAAGGATGTTGAGCAGATCAATAAGGAAAAGAATAAAAATATTGTATGTCTCATAAATTTGTGTTTGTATTAAGGGTTGTAAATGAATTGGATTCCTTTTTATTTTGTATTTGAATAAGAAGAGGTGCTTTGCGTTTTATTTTGTGGAATTTTAGAATCCCTGGCACTCATGATCCCGGTTTTTGGTTTGATTAATAAACCTGAACCTGGTTCTGGATTTTCGTTTGGGGAATGTGTTATTTCAAGGATAACATAAAGGGGACACAATGCTAATAAGCCGACAATCTGGAGTAGAATAGTTAATTTTTTCATTTTGTAATTATTTTGATGATTTGATGATGCAAAAGTATCAAGCCGGTGTATGCTTAACAGGACATCATGGTGTCAAAAACGGACAACTGTGATAGTTGGATGCAAATCTGAACCTGTCCGCATATGACATCCTTGTGTCCGTTCGATTTCGAATGGTCTGTATACTTTTGTTTTTCACAAAAAAATAGAATGAAAAAAATGATCGGTCTGGTGACCTTGTTGGTATCCTTATCCAGTGCATTTGCGGATATTCATCTAATAAAACAAAAAATATGAGCGCTATTATTATTGGAATTTCTTTGGGCCTGGTTGTCATCCTGAGTATTATGTTATTACATAAATTGGATAAAAAGGTTATGTATGGTCTGATACTTTCCGGAATCGGATGGCTCTATGTGGGATATACCTGGTCTGACCCGAAATCTTTTATCATTACAGCGATACAGGCGATTATTTTCTTATTCATCGCATACTATGGTATAAAAAGAAATTTTTATATTATGGCAGCCGGCTATTTTTTACATGGATTATGGGATTTAGCCTATGATTTATTCCCGGACAATCATTTGATTCCGCCACATTATGACTTGTTTTGTTTATCCGTTGATTTTACCATTGGTTTGTATCTTCTTGTAGTTCAATATCGCTGGAGCAAAAAATCAGCCGTAGGCAATTAACATTGAGACCGTGAATGGGTGGAATGGACTGGCAACAAAATATGTGTCAATATCTGAGGAGGTAGATCATATTCCGAAAACGATTCCACATATTTTATTTTCATTTTCCCATACGCAGATAACTTGCCTATCATTTATTGCTTTCATTAAAGGAAGGTTTCCTTTTCCCGGTTTTATTTTCATGCCATCCGGTTTCAATACTGTAATGATCCCGTTTTCTGACCATGCATAGACATTTTTGTTCCCGATTGTTTCTATGGAACATCCCCTTCCTTCGCCAATTTCCTTTTCAGGTCTGCCAGGAGTGGAGGAATAAATCCTGCCTTCCCTGCGCCAAACGGTTTCGGGAATTCCTTTATTGTCGATGACAAGACCCCCGCCGTCCATCGGACATCCATTTAATTTCCAGCTACCAGTTCCCAGTTTAGTTGCTTTCCCAAATGTTTTTCCACCATCAGCAGATTTTATTAAATATAGATCTCTGTTTCCATCAATGAAATTTCGGAACATGACATATACGCTGTTTCCCTTCACATGCTACAGTCGGCTTACAGCATTCGCAAACAGTACCATCAGGGGATGCGTAAACAAGGATATTTTTTGTCCAGGTCTTACCACCATCCATTGATTTGGACCCATAAACATTTTGTCCCTTTGGACTTTTAACGCCCAGCCAGATGGCATATACTTGTAATCCATCGGCACTTAGGTCCATGAGTGCTTCTTTGGCCGATTCATTTGTTTCGTTGACTCGTTTGGTATTTATCCATTTGTCAGGCAATTGCTCTTTATAACAATAGATATTTCCCTGTTTTGTACACGCAGTAATAACAAGTCCGTTTTCGGCAGATGCTATTTGTGGTCCGCGCATAGCCGAAGCCATTAAGTTGGGCAACACAGCGACAAATGAAGGTGAACTAAAAGATTTTCCATCCCTGGAAGAGATATGCATAATACTGTCACCTCTGCCATACACAATATGGATAGTATTGCTTTTATCAATGGTTACATCAGGCATCCGGCCGTTCGTAATATTCAATTCATTCGCCTCTTTATTTTGAGAGAATAAAGATGAAGAAACAACAATGAGGAATATCGTTAAGTTGAAATATTTAAACATAGTTCAGCATTTTATAATTTCCAGGATATATTGCTATATGTGTGCGGATCTATTCCAAGTTAAATTTATAATATTAGACGTCTTAGCGAGTTCGGGAATTTTTAAATATCAGAACAACCATTTAACAAATTATGCTGACTTGCAGTGTGGATGTTACGCCAAACGCGGTTCATTTCAGTATCCGGATTAGCAGCCTGCATTCCGCAACAGGGATAGAGGTCATTCACCACCTGCCTGGCCGTGGCGGCCAGCTTACGACTCCTACGTGTAATTTCTTTTAATAATGACGATGGGACAGGGCGATTATTCAGACATGCTTCCCATGAATTTTGTACCGCTTCATAAAACAGCTGCCTCGCATGTACCAGTTTCCCGGATGCATTTTCCAGATGCGGTTGGAATGAGATTGGACAGAGATCAAGAAAGCGCATAGCCATGCCGGACATGTTGACGGCCAGTGTTGTTTCGGCAAAAGCAAGGAAGGGATATTGAAAAATGGGATCCGGCAGCGTCGCAAAATTATTTTCAATCCGGAACGCCCTGTTTTTCTTCACCCGAAGTTCTTTTACTTCAAAGCTATGACTGCCGGTAGCAATCATTCCCATGCTGTTCCAGTTTTCATGTACGATGACTTCATCTCTTAAAAATAAGAAGGGTCGAATCTCCTGTTTTCCTCCTGCTTCCACCACGCAGTTCGCTGTAAAAGCCGTTGCGAAATCAGCTCCCGTGGCATAGTCCCAGTATCCCGTTATCTCATAACCATTTTCTATCATCTTTGCGATTCCGGAAGCTTTTCCGCTTCCTGCAATGCAGACTTCATGCCCACTGAAAACAGTTGAAATAATTTCCGGATCAAGAAATCCAATAAACCATCCTGCTCCACCGCAGAGTGTAACGGTCCATCCCACAGATCCGTCCGTCCAGGCCAGGGCCTCTTCGAATCGCAGGGCTTCGGGAAGGCTGAGTTCCAGGCCGCCATATATTTTCGGAACAAAGATTTCAAACCATTTTTGTTCCCGGATTATTTTTAATTGCAGGGGATGCAATTGCTTTAATTTTTCTGACTCACCGCTGGTATTCCGGATGATATCAACCAGTTCTCCCGGGATTATGTCCAGGAAATTAATTGGGGGAAGTTTGGTTTTTGACATTCGATACCCGGGTATATATTTTATAAAGGTGAATTTCGCAGAAATCTTGAATGGACTGCATAGTAAAATCTATTTTATTTTTAAAAGACTTGCATTGATCGCCACGACAATCGTGCTGATGCTCATCAGTGCCGCACCGGCAGCAGGACTGAGAAGGATTCCCGATTGATACAACACACCAGCGGCGAGCGGTAATGCAATGACATTATAACCAGTCGCCCAGGCCAGATTTTGCATCATTTTCCGGTAGGTGGCTTTGCCAAACAATATCAGATGGACAATATCCTTCGGATTGCTATTGACCAGCACAATCCCGGCGGTTTCTGCAGCGATGTCAGAACCGGAGCCAACGGCAATGCCAATGTCTGCCTGAGCGAGCGCCGGGGCATCATTCACTCCGTCACCTGTCATCGCCACAAATTCTCCCTGAGCCTGCAGTTCTTTAATTTTTTCCAGCTTTTGATGGGGCAGGACCTCTGCAAAAAATCCATCCATGTTCAGTTCCTGACTGACGCTTTCAGCAACGGCTTTATTATCACCGGTTAACAGCACCGACTTGATTTTATTTTGATGAAGCATTTCAATTGCTTCCTTTGATTCAGGACGTATGGAATCAGCCAGACAGATATAACCGGCTACGGTTTGATCAATCAAAACAAATACAATGGTTTCATTTGCGTTTGTTGAAAGATTCTGTGGTAGTTCTATATTTTTATTTTTCAGATAGCCCGGACTGACAATTCGCACGGATCTGCCTTCCACAGTTGCCCAGATGCCCTGTCCGGTAATTGCTTTAAAGTTTTCAACAGCTGGTATGTTTACCGAAAGATCCTTCGCCTTTTGCAAAATTCCCGTCGCGATCGGGTGTTCGGAATTCTGTTCAAGTGCTGCAGCCATTCTGATCAGATCGTTTTCTTTCAGATCCTTTTGAAGAACGACCATTTTAGATACGGCAAATTTTCCTTCGGTCAGTGTGCCGGTTTTATCAAAGACCAGCGTTGTAATTTTTCTGGCATTTTCAAATGCCGTTCTGTTTTTAATGAGCAATCCGTTTTTTGCAGACAGGGCGGTTGATTTAGCTACGACCAGGGGCACGGCCAGTCCGAGTGCGTGCGGACAACAAATGACAATAACCGTCACCATCCTTTCAATCGAAAATGGCAGACCCTTTCCGGACAACCACCAGACAATAAAAGTAGTGATGCCGCTTACAATCGCAATCAGCGTCAGCCATTTGGCAGCGTTGTCCGCCAGCAGTTGTGTCCTGGATTTGGATTGCTCCGCATCCTGAACGAGTTTGATGACCTGCGATAAATAGGAATCTTTAACACCATGTAATACCAATACTCTGATTGCACCATTTCCGTTGATCGAACCGGCAATCACTTTATCGCCTTTCCTTTTTTCGACCGGTTTGGATTCCCCGGTCATTAAACTCTCATTGAGATAGGTTTCCCCTTCAGTAATCGTACCGTCAGCGGCTACTTTTTCACCTGGCTTTACGAGAACAATATCGTTTTCTTTTAGCGTGCCCGTTTTCACATCCATGATCATATCCCCATGTACCAGATGGGCGTCATCCGGCATCAGTTTCACCAGCAGTTCCAATTCCTTTGAAGCACCGGCCACGGATTTCATTTCAATCCAATGGCCCAGGAGCATAATCAGTATCAGTGTGGCGAGTTCCCAAAAAAAGTCCATGCCTTCAAGTCCGAGCACCGTTGCTACACTAAATACATAAGATACCGTAATGGCAAAGCCAATCAGGGTCATCATGCCGGGTTTCCAGGTTTTCATTTCCTGCCACCAGCCGGTAAGAAAAGGCCACCCACCGTAAAAAAATACAATAGATGATAGCAGGAGGATCAGATAATTGGAACCGGGAAACTGAATGTGAATCTTAAGCCAGTGCTGGATGGTTTCAGAAAGAAGCATGATCGGAACCGTCAGCACCAAAACGACATAAAACCGTTTTCTGAAATCTGCGATCATCATCGCATGATGGTCATGACCGGCATGTCCCATGGAATGCGCTTTATTATCCATGCCCCCATGCATGTCTTTATGGCCATGTTCCATCGATTTCATATCGTGCATAGAATGATCATGATGTTCCATACATTGTTTATTGCGTGTTTTGAATGATCCTTCTGTTTCTTCTTACATATGACTCATGTCATGTTCTTTGCTTGTCCCATTCCTGAAAATATATTCGCTGTTGATCAGGTAAGCTCCATTGGTGACTACCACATCACCTGTCTGAAGTCCGGAGAGAATTTCCACCTGTTCTCCATCTTCCTTACCGATTGTTACAGAGACCATTTTATAAATATTATGCCCGGTCCGGGTCCAGACCGTATTATATTTTTCATTTCTGAGCACAGCACTTGATGGAATGGTCAGGGCGCTGGAAACCCGGTTGTCCAGGGTTACGTAAGCATTCATGCCGGGTTTTAATAAATTGTCTTTATTGGCAACGGCTATTCTGACCAGGTTGATCCGGGTATCCGGATTGATCTCCGGATTTACCAGTTCAATCCTGCCATCGATTTCCTTTCCTATATCCGGTATCCGGACAGTTGCTTTTCCTTTCACATCAATACCGGAAAGCTGTGAAGTATAAACCTGTGCTTCGGCCCAGAGTGAAGCGAGATCCGTCAGTCTGAGGATTGTTCCTCCTTCTGCCACATATTCTCCCTCATGACTTTCCAAAGCGGTGATGGTTCCACTCAGCGGACTATAGAAGGTAGTTATGTCAGAAGCCTTTTTTGTTTTTTCGAGCTCTGCAATCTGTCCGGCATTCATTCCCCAAAGGACCAATTTATTCCGGGCACTTTCAACCAGCTGTTTGAAATCCACAATCGAATGATCCAATAGTTTTTCTTTTTCAAGTGCCAGGATATATTCCTGCTTGGCATTGTTCAGGGTTTCGCTATAGAGATCATATAAGCGGTCACCCTTTTTAATATTGTCTCCGGTATTCTTGAAATATAGTTTATCTATTCTCCCGGCTATCCGGCTGCTGACGGCCATGCTTTTGGTTTCATCGAGGGTCAGGGTCGCATTTAATACCGTGCTATTGCCGATTTTACCTTTACCAATGGTATCCACCCGGATATTGCCCAGCTGCACCTGCTGATCACTTAGCATAATACCATCGGTCATTGGATCGCCGTTATTTTTTACCTCGATCAGGGTCATCCCGCAGATCGGACATTTACCTGGTTTTTCCTCATGGATTTGCGGATGCATGCTGCAGGTATAATAACTCTCGTCTGTTTTTACCGTTTCCTTTTTTTTCGTTTTACAGGATACCAGTATGAACAACATGCTGATCGCCAGAATTATTTTCATGATCATTGTTTTACTTTAATAAAACTTTCGCTGTCTGCCAGGTACTGCCCATTGGCGGCAACAGAATCAGTTTCATTCAAACCGGAAATGATTTGTATCTGATCCTTGTATCTGAGTCCCGTTTCAATTTTATGCGCCTGAAACCCTCCGTTGGTCTTTAGAAAAACGATCTGATCTTTTCCCAAAGACAGTACTGCATCTTTGGGTAACCAGTTTGTCAGTTCTTTCTCAGTATTTATGTGTGCCCTTACCTGGCTTCCGATGGGTATCATGCCCATCGAATTCTTCAAATACACCCGGGCAGTAAGTGTCTTGCTTCCCTGCCGGAAAACCGGTTCAATAAAATCAATCTTTCCATTCAGGCTCATTTTCGGATTGGTTTCCGGAGTAATTTTTACCGGATCTCCTATATTCACGATTCCCTGGGATTCCGGGAAAATATTTAAGAGTACCCAGATATTATCTGTATTGAAAAGCTGGAATATATTCTGGCCCTTTTCCACATACATTCCTTCTTTTATGGGTAATTCTTCCATCAAAGCAGAGCCATCGGTTTTTGTTTCGCCTGAATTGCTGAGCGGCATGCTGTTTCCCGCTTCATGCAGATGACCATTATAAGGGCTGTATACAGTAATAGTCGCAGAAGGTCTGTTGGAATGTATCACCCGACTTAATTGTTCTTCACTCATTCCAAGCAATAATAGCTTTTGTTTACCTGCCTGAATCAGGTCCGATATTTTCGGGATCGTTTTTTATCAGAAACAGTAGTTCCTGCTGGGCCGTTTCGAGTTCCGGACTATAGATATCCATGATCCGCTCACCTTTCTCAATGTGCTGGTACCGGTAGTGTACATAGAGTTTTTCGATTCTTCCCGATACCCTTGCGGAAATAGAATTGATTCGCCTGGTGTCGTACGTCACCGTTCCCAGTACATCGACAGGGATATTTTTTCGCTCGTTTTGGATACTGATAACCGGAATAGAAGACTGAACAAACTGGTTGGTTGGCTGGAGCAGATCTTCGATCTGAATACTTTTTAAAGCAACGGCATGTTCTTCTTTTTTGACGAGGTCCATTCCGCAAATAGGGCAGGAGCCCGGACCTTCCCTGATCACTTCCGGATGCATCGAACAGGTCCAAACTTCTTTGGCTTTGACGGTTTCCGTTGCATGTTTTTTGTTTTCATTACAGGAAAACAGGAGCGTCGTGGAACCCGCCAACACAATAAAGAACAGAAATCGAAATCTTGCAAATCTTGTTTTCATGGTCCTATTTTATTTCCTGAATTCTTTCCAGTTCTACATGCATCAGGTAAAGTTGTTTTACATCATCCAGGTATTCCAGCTGTGTCAGGTTCAAACTCTCCCAGGCATCATAGAGCGTAAATAATTCTTCTGTATTTTGTTCATAAGCCAGCAGCAGCGACTGAAAATTTCGTTTCATCGCCGGAATAATATTATTCTCATACACTTTAATTTGTTTTTGTTTAGAAGCAATTTCGTTTGTCATGCCCAGTGTCATGCCAGTAGCTGTATTAATCATCATCTGCCTTTGCTGGTTCAGTGCCTCTGACTTCCAGTCCAGACTCACGACATTGGCCCTGGAAGATTTGGATGACCATTTAACCATGGGCAGTTTAACCACACCCATCAATGAATATTGCATTGGCAATCCACCGAAGCCAAACATATTATCGTAGCGTACACCAAATTCAGGTTTAAGTTTTGACCTTTCTACTTCTTTCTGAAGCGCAGTCAGTTGAATATCTTTTTCCACTGCGCGGATATCACTGCGCTGGTTGGCCAGTGCAGAACTATCTATCGTCAGGGTGTTAAGATTTTTGGTTTGAAATACGGTGTCGATATCGAACTCGGTGGTTTTATCGCGATTCATCAGGGTATTTAAAATGATGCGTTTTTGAACGATTTCATTTTCCAACTGTAATCTGGAATTTTCAAGGTTACCTAAAGATGCTTTTACTTTATAGTATGCACCCACCTTACCCAGGTTGTTCTGGTAGCGGAGTTCCGAGTTCTTAATCATGAATTCCAACAACTTTTGATTATCATCCAGTACCGTCAGTTTCTTTTTGATGATCATCCATTCTACATAATTTTGCTTTGGCAGCAGCATTTAATTCGTTTAAAGAAGCATTCTTATTTTCTTTTACCACCGATGACATCGCCTGCAGATATTTTTCTTCAGCATCCTGTCTTTTGCCATTGGGAAACATCTGTTCCACAGAAATCATGTACTGCCCCATACCCGAAGAGCCATCGCTTTGTTTTTTCCAGAGATTGGGATTATAGGGCGTCATCCAGAAGCCGGTACTCAGTTGCGGTGCTTCCCAGTTTCGGGCGCCGGCCGCTACCGCATCCTGCGAACGAATCTGGGCGTCATACATTTTCAACTGCGGGTTATTAGATTGAATGTTTGAAAAAATACTATCCAGTGTCATTTTCGTTTGCGAAAATGAAGTCCGGTGAACAAATAGCATGATGATTAATAATCCTTTTTTCATCGTCTAGAGTTTTGCATCCGGGACATCGATCTTCCCGAATTTTCTGAGTTCATATTCCTTGGTCATTAAAAATATCAGGGGTGTTACCAGTAAAATATGGATTGCACTGGTCAGCACGCCACCAATCATCGGAAGCACAATGGGTTTCATAACATCGCTACCGACGCCGCTGCTCCAGAGTATGGGCAACAAAGCGAAAAGGGACACGGATACCGTCATGAGTTTGGGCCGGAGTCTTTTTGCGGCCCCGGCGATGACGGACTCTCTCAGATCCCCGGATGTAATGGTCTCGCGGGAATTTCCTTTTTTGGCTATCAGTTGCTCCATGGCATCATTGAGATAGATCACCATTACGATCCCCGTCTCCACTGCTAGTCCGAATAGCGCGATAAATCCAACAGCCACCGCGACAGAAAGATTGACGCCCCAGAAATAAACCATAAATGCGCCGCCAATCAGCGCAAAGGGTATGGAGATCAGACTGAAAAAAGCTTCCCGGGCAGAATGGAAAGCCAGGTACATACAAATGAAAATGATCAGCAGGACTACCGGCAGAATCAGTTTCAAAGTTTTCTCGCTCCGGATCAGATTTTCATACTGTCCACTCCATTCCAGGTAGTATCCTTTGGGCAATCTGGAAATCATTTGATCCAGTTTTTGCTGGGTTTCCTGCACCGTGCCGCCCAGATCCCTGTCCCTGACATTGAATAGTACAGTACCCCTTAGCAGCGCATTTTCAGAATTGATCATCGGAGCGCCTTCTGAAATACTGATATCGGCTACAGCTTCCAGCGGAATAGGTCCGAACTTCATGGTGGGCACTTGCAGTCTTTTTACTGCAGTCAGATTGTTGCGGTAATCCTGTCCAAACCTGGCGTTCACTGAAAATCGCTGACGGCCTTCCACTGTTGTCGTTAATTTCATTCCGCCAAGCGCCGCTTCAACAATGGTATTCACATCATCGATTGTTAATCCATACCGGCCGATCTCCTCTCTTTTGATTTTGATATCCAGGTATTTTCCGCCCGTAATCGGTTCCACATATAAATCTTTCACTCCCGGAATTCCATTCAGTGCCGTTTTAATTTGCTGTGCGAACCCATTGATTGAATCCAGATTCTGTCCGTACACTTTTACGCCAACATCCGTCCGGATGCCGGTAGAAAGCATATTGATCCGGTTGATGATGGGTTGTGTCCAGCCATTGGTTGTTCCCGGAATCTGCAATTTTGAATTCAGTTCATTGATAATATCGTTCTTGGTTAATCCCGGCCTCCAGTCGGATTTCGGTTTTAAAAGAATAATGGTTTCAATCATACTGATCGGTGAATTGTCCGTCGCTGTGTTTGCCCGTCCTGCTTTCCCCAAAACATTGTCCACTTCCGGAACCGATTTGATGATCTTATCCTGCACCTGCAGGAGTCTTTTTACTTCTGCATTAGAAACATCCGGCAATGTAACCGGCATAAACAATATCGATCCTTCGTCCAGTGCCGGCATGAACTCTCTGCCCAGACTTAACAAAAGCGGAATGCTGATCAGCAGGGCGATGATATTGATACCGATCGTCGTTTTGCGCCATTTAATGCAGTCCGGATCACAGGTTCATACATTCTTTCCAAAAACATGTTGACGGGATTGGCTGATTCCGGCCGAAACTTTCCCTTCATGAAAAAAGAAATCAGCACGGGTGCGAGCGTAATCACCAGGAAGGCATCCACGATCAGAATAAATGTTTTCGTATAAGCCAGCGGATGGAAAAGTTTTCCTTCCTGGCCGGTCAGTAAAAAGACCGGCAGGAAAGAAGCAATGATGATGACTGTCGAAAAGAAAACACCACGGCTTACCTGTTTGCAGGACCGCTCGATGATGGCCATTCTTTCCGCCTCCGGAATCTTTTGATACGTTGTATCTTTTTTGAAAAAGTTCATGATGATAATAGTTAAATGGGCGGATTATTTTGTCGTTCCGATAAATTCCGGTAGGCATTTTCCGACATGATGATCCCATTGTCAACGATGACTCCAATCGCCAGGGCGATCCCGGTCAGGGACATGATATTGGAAGAAAGTCCAAATGCATTCAGCAGTATGAAACTGATGGCTATGGTGATGGGTATCTGGATGATGATGCTCAGGGCGCTACGCCAATGCAAAAGGAAAAGCAGCACGATCAGTGAAACAATAATCATTTCTTCGATCAGCTTGCTTTTCACGTTATTCACCGAAGCCTTGATCAATTCCGTCCGGTCATACGCCACTTTAAACTTTACCCCTTCCGGCAATCCTTTTTGTACATCGGCCATTTTCTTCTTCACGTTTTCAATCACTTTACTCGCATTCTCCCCGTAACGCATGACAACGATTCCCCCCACGACTTCGCCCTCCCCGTTTTCATCGAATATGCCGAGCCGCAGATCCCCGCCCATTTGCACCGAACCGATATCTTTCACTCTTACCGGAATTCCGTTATTATTTCCAATGGCAATGCTTTCCAGGTCCTCCTTATTTTTTACATAACCCAGTCCCCGGATGATATAGGCCATATCGCCCATCTCGAATTTTCTTCCACCGACATCGTTATTACTGGCTTTCACCTTGTTCATGACGTCCATCAGGGAAATATTATAGTACTGCAGTTTGACAGGATCGATCACGAGCTGGTATTGTTTTTCAAAGCCGCCAAAAGAAGCCACTTCAGAAACGCCAGGCACCGTCTGCAAAGCGAGTTTTACGTACCAGTCCTGCAAAGCCCTTTGTTCTCCCAGATCCATTTGTTTTGCGTCCAAAGTGTACCAGAAGACATGGCCCACCCCTGTACCATCAGGTCCGAGGGTGGGTGTGATGCCTGCCGGTAAAAGTCGCTGCGCATAATTTAATCTCTCCAACACCCGGGTTCTGGCCCAATAGACATCCGCATCATCGTCAAAAATGATGTACACAAAACTCATCCCGAACATGGAAGTCCCCCGGATGTTTTTCACCTTCGGAATCCCCTGCAGGTTGCTTACCAGCGGATAGGTAACCTGGTCTTCGATGGTCTGGGGACTTCGGCCCATCCATTCTGTGAAAACGATCACCTGGTTTTCAGAAAGATCCGGAATGGCATCTATCGGGTTTTTTTCGACTGCAAAAAATCCCCAGATAAACATGCCTGCCGTTACCAGCAACACGATATAGCGATGACGAAGGGATAATTCTATTAATTTCTGAACCATAAGAAATGATTAATGATCCTTTACATTTTCGTGGAGGTGCCGATTTTTTTTCAACCAGCTCCATTCCGCACTTCGGACATTTCCCCGGCTTATCACTAATCACTTCCGGATGCATGGTACAGGTATATACTTTGTCCACTTTCTTTCTTCACCAGGGTCATCCCGCACTTGGGACAATTACCGGGTTTATCGGTCATGACTTCCGGATGCATGGGACAGGTATATATATATTTCGATGTAGTGTCTGATTTGCTGATCGGGTGTTTTTGACTTTGAAGTCTGTGCAAAAGAGAATGTGACACCTGTTAACATGAATAACAAGAATGATCAGTTTTTTCATTTTTTTATTTTTATAGTGAGTACTTATTTGGGATTTTCTCTGGAGTGGCAGCAGTCCGGAAGTTTGCTATAAACATCTGTTGCAGCATCCATGGAATCTATATCATGACCCTGACCGCTAACCAGCTTTTCGATGATTGCAGGTTTTACTTTTGATCTGTCATAAGTAACCATCAGGGTTTTGGAAGAAACATCCCAGTTGGAAGACCATACGCCAGGTAAATTATTGATTGCACTTTCAATCCGGTGTTTACACATTTCACAGGTTCCCTGAACCTTGAAAGTCTTCGAAGTTTTAAAAGGGCCATCGAGTTTATAATTGAATTGCTGGGCATGGGCAAAAGAGGTAAGAGTCACTGCAATAGCATGAATAAAAACGTTTTTAGCGTTTGCGTAAAAATTAATTAAACAGAATAAATAATAATTGAAAATATAAAGTGCCGGCAGATATGCCAGCACTACGCCTAACAGTATGTTAAGCATAATAGAAGAAGAAAAATCAGAGACGGAAGTTGCGGTAAAGAACAAATAAGGGAAGTTTGCCTGATAAAGGCGGTGCATTGGTATTTGGATACTCAATTGAAATAGAAAAGGCCTTTAAATCTTGTGGAAACTGGTTCATGCAGGGCAATGACCTGAGAAAGGTTATTGTACTTAAAGAATTCAGAAGGGAAAAGCTTTTGGTCCTTGTCTGTTTTAATCTGTTTGTGTTCATCCCTGCAGCAATCCATTTTGGCTGCCATGACGGTGCGAACCGGAAGTTTTTTTGACCATTCCGCACTTGGTGCAATTTTTACTCTCATGGTCGATCAAACCCCAGGATGCCAGTTTCCCCATGCAATAATGCAGGTGAATGGTCGCTCCCATGGAGGTGGAGAGATATACAAATGCCAATATGGTGGTTAAAACCTTTTTCATCTAAATCTTACGTAAAAGTAATGCCTTTTATCTAAAGTCAAAATTACATAGTGTTAATTTCCAAAATGTCAGGTTTCAGACAGATGGCAATTCTTAACTATTAACGATGTTCTTCTTCATTACGTATCCATACCCATAAATAGGTATTTTTTTAGAAGATAACTCAAGTTATATTTAAAGTCGTTTCCAGAAATTATTTTGGTTAAAGATCCTATCAACCCTTTGTTGACTTATTGCTGACTCTAAGCAGATCTTCCAGGAGTGGATTTACCTTCAATACTGTGAGCCTGGGATTCATTATACATTTAACTCAAAAGCATTTCCGGCTACCCGGCACTTTATTTCTGTACAATTGCCAGTCTTTAATAATTACTTCTTTTTTTACCATTAAAATAAACAGTTATGAAAATGCAACTAAAGTCAATCCTGCTTTTTATGGCGGTGTCTTTTACTATAATAACAGGGTGCAGTAAAAGTACTGACCTGGTTCCGCCTCCCGTAAATAATACTGCCGACCAGAATTCAAGTCAGACTACCACCAACAAATCTGACAATTCTTCCAGTCAATCAGCCGTTACGATTACTGGTGTATTTGATTTTTCAACATTTCCCAACACAACAGGTACATTTACTACCACAGGGGCACTAAACATTTCGGGGGACGCTACCATGGTTGTAGGTGTGATAAGTACTCCTGTAGCACATTGTGTTGTTACTTTATATGCACCTGATGGCATTATCGTTATTGATCAGAACTGTAATTTTAGTACCCCAACACCCAAGGGCCAATGGAAGATTGTTAGTGGTACAGGCGCTTATGTAAACCTTAAGGGTAATGGTTCACTCACGATGCCCCCTAATACAGAAGCTATGACTGGGGTCATTTTTAATAATAATAATTAATGCTATTACAAGTGTGATTTCGGTATTTTCAACTGTATTAAAACCGCTAATGGATTGCATTGGCGGTTTTTTCATTATGATAGTTTCAGACAGATTCGGAATCAACCATTTGCTAAACTGTTATAGTCGCCATTTTATACCCCCGTTTACCACAAAGCCGTCGAGCGGTGCATAGATATCTCTGAAAACAGGATGCGTGACGGTTCCGGTATATATTGTATCAAATCGCGTTTGTCTGGTGTCCGTCAGGTTTTCAAAATTTACAAACAACGAAATCTTTTTGATTATTTTTTCCGCCATAAATCCCATCACCCAAAAGGGCTTTCCGGTTTTGCCATCGGTCAATGGCTGAGTGCTGTAATAATATGCCTCCAGGCCCAGTTTCAGGTTGCCACTAGCTTCATATACCAACACATTATTTAGTCTGTGTCTTGCGGTCAGTGGGTTTTCCCGGATAACACCATGTTCGCTTAGATGTGCATCCACAAAAGTATAACCGATATACAGTTTAAAATTTCGATACCCGAATTTCAGATTGGTTTCAAAGCCCCTGGATTCCAGGTAGCCACTGCTGTTAACCAGTTTATAAAGCGGACCGGGCATTGTATCTACGACCAGGGGATCACGAATTCGGGTATAGAAGAATAATTGGTTTGCACTAAAACTCAATCCCTCAAAAATACGGGATGAGTAATTGAAGTCCCAGTTTACACCATAAGATTTTTCCAGTTTGTTGCTATCTGCGGAAATTGGTAACACAAACTGATACTGGATCCGCTCCGTTTCTTCGGTAAAAATGGTTGGAGTTTTATAACCCAGTCCCCCACCTACGCGCGAAGTAAACTTTGAAGAAATTTTAAAGAGCACCGATACCCGGGGCAAAAACGCAAATCCATAGTCAAACACATAATCACCCCGGAGACCTGCTTCCGTTTGTATCCACTTGTTTAGGTTCCAGGTATTTTGAATAAATAGTCCTGCCGTGTTTTGGTGATAATTTCTTTTGGGAAAACTATCCGTCGGATACTCCTTAAAGTCATCAGTATATACATTCATCCCCGCGACCCATTCAGCATTTGTTGTTTGAAAATTATAATCCAGTTCCGAGTAACTTGAGAGCTGCTTCCCATCGAAGTTATAACCGGGTATAGTAATTTTTCTCTGAAAATAACTGATAGAATTTTTAAAAGTCAGGCTTGCCGTTTTTGTCAGTTGATGATTCAGACTCAGCTGACTTGAAATCCGTTGACTTTTATTCTTCTCGAAATAACTATGCAGACTATCGCCATGCCCTTCCAAATATTGCATGTCACCACCTATCCTGTTCTCGACACCTATATTTAATCCCACACTCAGGGTTGTTGTTTTGCCGAGTGAGAAAAACAATTTTGGATTCAGGGTGAATCGATCATACTTTGGGATGGCACTGAAACCAATATCTGACGGATCATAGGCCTTATTTCCGCTGTATCCCGCATACAGCGTCAAACCCATTTTATTAAACTGTTCACTGTAAAATCCGTTTAAATCCAATCCGCCTGCCGATGTTATATTCACCAGGAACTGTAATTCTTTTTCCTGCTTTGGTGATTTCGAAATCAGGTTGACCATGCCGGCAATTGCGCCGCCACCAAACAGGGTGGAACTGGAGCCTTTGATGATCTCCACCTGTTTCAGATCCAGGGGTGGAGTTTGAAGTAATCCCAGACCTCCTGAAAATCCGCCAAACAAAGGAAAGCCATCTTTTAATATTTGTGTGTACCGGCCATCCAGCCCCTGAATCCGGATGCTTGAATTCGCGGATGTAGCCGATATCTGCTGGGTTTGTATTCCTGTACTTTCATTTAACATCATCCGGATATCGCCCGGCCGCATATTACCCTTTTCTTCGAGCTCTTCTAATCCCAGATATTCTACCCGGGTAGGAATGTTACGGATGCTTCGGTTACTGCGCGTGGATGTGATAACTACTTCCCCTAATTCATCTTCATCAGAGTTTAAGTAAACTAAAAGCGTATCATTTTTTTGAGGTATGTGAACGACTTCTTTTCTCTCAAAGTACCCGATAAAATGTATTGTAAGAAAGAGAATACTGTCCCTGATATTCCCGAATTCGACTACTCCGGCTGAGTCGGCTATTTTACCTTTTGCGGTACCGGTAATGAGCACACTTGCTCCCGGTAGGGGAGCCTGCGATCCCGCGTCCTTTATAATTATTTTTAGTGCATGCTGCGACAAACATGTATTTATAATACACATCATCAGCAGGCTGCCGATTGTCCGTTTCAAATCAGATTATTTTAAATACAGAATGTATGAATGCCCATGGCAATCATTTTAAGAACATAGAAGCTGGTCAACCAATTTTGGGAGGTTGCCAGGCAGGACTGTTAAAGCCAGATAAAGGCAGATTTAAGATGGGAGGAGTGGTCGCAATGCACCCGGTTTCAGCTTCTTTAATTTCAATTCCTGATTCCGGGATAACAAAACCATGGCAGGAGTTACACATAAAAAAGGGAGAACAGGGAGCTTCGGGCTGATGTGATGATTTAGATGTTTGCGTTGTTTCGTTTTTGCAGCAATCCTTATCGCAACAGGGCATGGCCGACAGGAACAGGATGTATATTGAAAATAGTATTGACAGCCACTTCATAAAACAAATATATGAAGCAAAGGAGTTAACGTGAATTAATTTGCCACCAGCCCGGACGGCATATATTTTTTTAAAAATTATTTGATTTGTTGGATATTCATCGTAATATTGCGTTATATAGATTATGGGAATTACTAAAACAGAGATATTTACAGATAAACAGAACAAACTGGCAACCATGCTCAAGGCGCTGGGTCATCCGGCCAGGGTGGCTATTATCCAGCATATTATAAAGAGTAATACCTGCATATGCGGTGATCTGGTAGATGAACTCGGACTCGCGCAACCGACTATTTCGCAGCATTTAAAGGAATTGAAAAATGCCGGTCTGATACAAGGTACCATCGAAGGAACCAGTGTGTGCTATTGTATTGATCCAAAAGTCTGGAAGCAACTTAAAACAAACCTGGATTCTTTTTTCGTGAGTTATGATAATAGTGAAAAGTGCTGTTAGCTATTTTTTTGTTTCTATTCATAGCCATATTGCATTAAACCAATCAATAAAAACCTCATGTCAGACCCTCATCACAAAGTTTTGTTTGTATGCATTCATAATTCCGCACGGAGCCAAATGGCGAAGCCTTTCTGAATAAATATGGAGAAGGAAAATATAAGGCCGAAAGTGCAGGACTGGAACCAGGAAAACTGAATCCGAATGTTGTAAGGGTAATGCAGGAGGCAAGCATTGATCTCAGTAACAAAGAAACCCAAAGTGTGTTTGATCTTTTCCGTAAAGGAAATTTATATCATGCTGTCATCACGGTTTGTGATGGCGCCAGTGCAGAACAATGTCCCATATTCCCGGGAAGGGTAAAAAGGGTTGCCTGGTCTTTTGAAGATCCTTCTGCCTTTAAAGGGACTGAAGAAGAGGTATTACAACGTACCCGTGAAGTAAGAGATGAAATAGAAAATGCCATTCAGGAATTTATTGATGAATCCAGCGTCGTCAGCTATTGGATATAATCGGAATTGTACTACTCTTAATTTAAAAATATAAATCATGGAAACACAGGAACAAATCAAGGAAATGGTACGACAGAAGTATAGTGAAATCGCATTACAGGACAAGGAAAGTAATGAAACATCCTGTTGCGGTTCAGGATGCTGCACGACGGATGTTTATAATATAATGACCGATGATTACACCAACCTGAAGGGATATAACCCTGAAGCGGATCTGGGGCTTGGCTGTGGTCTTCCAACTCAGTTTGCTAAAATTAAGAAGGGTGATGTTGTTATAGATCTCGGTTCGGGCGCGGGTAATGATGTCTTTATTGCGCGATCAGAAACAGGCGAAACCGGTAAAGTGATTGGTATTGATTTTACAGATGCCATGATAGAAAAGGCCAGAGGAAATGCAGAAAAACTCGGGTATCATAATGTTGAGTTCAGGAAGGGAGATATCGAGAAAATGCCGGTTACGTCGAATATCGCTGATGTCATAGTCAGCAATTGTGTTTTAAATCTTGTACCAAATAAAGATGGCGTATTTAAAGAAATCAAAAGAGTTTTAAAGCCCGGAGCCCATTTTAGTATTTCTGATATTGTATTAGTGGGGACACTTCCATTAAAGATCCGGGAAGCAGCAGAAATGTATGCAGGCTGTGTCTCCGGAGCTATCCAGAAACAAGACTATCTGGAACTCATCGGATTGAACGGATTCCAGGATATTACCATTCAAAAAGAAAAACCAATCACCATACCTGATGATATTTTGAGCACCTATTTATCAATGGACGAGATCAATCAGTTCAGGAGTTCAGGCGCAGGAATTTTCAGCATAACTGTTTTTGCCCGGAAATCAAAGGATGCCTGTTGCGAACCCGGATGTTGCTCAAACTAAAAATATGCTTAAACGCCTGATAGGAGAATTTTTAGGTACGTTTGGTCTGGTGTTTTGCGGTACGGGTGCTATTGTCATCAATCAGGAATCTAACGGTGCTATAACCCACCTGGGAATAGCAATTGTGTTTGGATTAATTGTAATGGCTATGATCTTATCGTTCGGTCATATTTCAGGCGCACATATAAACCCGGCAGTCAGCATCGCTTTATGTGTATCAAAGAGGTTTAGCTGGAGGCACTTAGCTCCGTACATTCTTGCTCAATTAGCAGGCGCCCTTTTGGCCAGTGCTGTTTTGCATTACCTGTTTCCTCTGAATGAATTATTGGGAGCCACTATTCCCCGTGGTTCTGATGTCCAATCCTATGTGTTAGAATTCATACTTACTTTTTTATTGATGATCGTTATTTTAACCAGCACCCAGAAGAAAGATCATTCGCTACTGGGTCCTGCACTGGCTATCGGAGCCACGGTGGGTCTTGAAGCTCTATTCGCGGGTCCTATTTGCGGAGCTTCTATGAATCCGGCAAGGTCTCTGAGTCCGGCGATCATCGGAGGTCATTATCAGTCTCTTTGGGTTTATATTTTGGGACCGGTGATGGGTGCACTTGTGGGATCTTTTGTGTTTGCCATCCTGAATGAAGATTTTATAGCAAAGAAGAAATCCGCCGCCTGAATATTTTGTTTTATTGGGCTTAAAATATAAAATTATGAGAATTGCTTTATTCAGTGATATACATGCGAACCTTCCGGCACTGGAATCTTTTTTCAAAGATGTGGATGCGCGCAAAGTGGATCAATTGTATTGCTTAGGTGACCTGGTTGGTTATAATATCTGGCCAAACGAAGTGATTAATGAAATCCGCAAAAGAAATATTCCCACGATTGCCGGAAATTATGATTTTGGAATAGGCAGGTCAAGTGATGACTGTGGTTGTGCTTACAAGACCGACCTGGAAAAAGCGAATGGGGCTATTTCTATTTCATACACCAATCAGATTGTCAGGGACGAGGAAAGGGATTATCTCCGGACCTTACCAGCACATATTAAAATTGAATTTCAATTAAATCAGGACAAACTCAATCTCCTGTTAGTGCACGGCAGTCCAAGAAGAATCAATGAATATTTGTTTGAAGACCGGGATGAAAAAAGTCTCCACCGGATTATGGAGCAGGCGGATGCTGATATTATGTGCTTTGGTCATACGCATAAACCTTATCACCGGATTTTAAATGATACAGGAGGAAAGGATCATTTCAGACATGCGATCAATATCGGTTCCGTTGGTAAGCCCAAAGATGGAAATTCACAGGGAGGGTATGTTATTTTAACCATTCATGATGATAGCAGTGTTTTACATGCAGATTCCATAAAATCAGAATTGATACGCTTTGACTATGATATCGAAAAAGCCGCAAAGGCGGTAGAAGACAGCCCCCTTCCAAACGACTATGCCGAAAGTTTGAGAAAGGGTATTTAATTTTAGGCTATGATTGAAATTAAACCATTGGAACCTCTTCACTGGAATGAGGTCAGACGAATTTATGAAGAGGGACTTCATACCGGCAACGCTACTTTTCAAACCTCAGCGCCTGAATGGGAAGAGTGGGATAAAACACATATCCAAACCGGCAGGTTAGTGGCTATTGAAAATGAAAACATCATTGGATGGGCGGCTTTAACTCCTGTATCCGGCCGATGTGTTTATGGAGGAGTGGCCGAAATAAGTGTATATGTGTCGGAAAACGCCAGAGGAAAGGGTATAGGTAAAGAATTATTAAAATCACTCATTGAAGAATAGTGAAGCAAACGGTTTCTGGACATTGCAAGCTGGTATTTTCCCTGAAAACATTGCCAGTATAAAGATCCATGAAGCTACCGGTTTCAGGATTATTGGAAAAAGAGAAAAAATCGGGCAGATGAATGGTCAATGGCGCGATACGATATTACTCGAAAGAAGAAGCCAAACCATTGGGATATGACAGGTCCCAATGATGAACAAATTTATTTTCTCTTTATAAATAAGTTAATAGATATCTGGTGACAATCAGGGTATATTTTACCTGGAGGTTTTTATTTGAAGGATTCGCCGAAACGGAATTGGCTGAGCAATTGACCCGGCCATTTTATATTGCGATCAGAATAATTGTTAAAGCTACTCCGGCAAGCGTAAAGTAAAGTCCTTTTTTGAATATAGTGGTTTTCGGCAGGAACATCCAAAAAGCAGAAATAACAAAGAACAATAATGACAATGCAAAAAAAACGTTTAGAAAAAATAAAGGACTATTCGTATCTGCCTTATGTAACCTGGTTAATTTATCAATGAAATACGGCCACTCCTTCGATGTGTATTTTGCGACACCGGTAGATTTATTGTATGTGCCTTGTTCGAAACGAATGATATCTCCCTCTTCCTTTTCAACTTTAAATTCCTTCATCCTCAACTCCCTTCCAAGATCTTCTGTTTTAATATTGGGACGTAACTGTTTTTCAATTTGCTTGTCGCTTTTCAGAAAATTCGTATCCCTGAAAATCATTGTGAATCCGCTGATCGCATATACAGCCATAATCCCGGCTAAAAAATAGCCTAAATATCTATGGTAAACTCTCAGCTTGCTATTTGCATTTCCCATACAATTCTTACGTGTTTTCAATTAAAATAATCGTAGCCGATTTTTGCACCTATTGAATAAGCGCTTCTCCTTTATTGACTGATCACCAAAACCTGGAATGTTCCGGGTTTAATGGAAGGCCGGAAGCTTCCTGGTTGCTTAGGACCAAATTCTCCAAATGGCAAATAAAGCATATGAGTAATCTGGTCTACGGCCATTGTCCGTGCGCCCTTTCTTGTCGCTAAATTTTCAGTTACCATAAACTTATCCCCGGAGAGTTCTTTTATAATCGTTAATGTTCCCTCACCGTTTGATGAAAAGACAGTTTTGAGTTTGACGTCAAAACCAACAGCGTCGCATTCATCTCCAATCGGGAGACTGGTGACAATCTTTCCATTCAGGGCATTCATTACGACAAGCAATTTATTCCCGCAACCAACAAATAAACGCATCGTGTTTCTGTCAATAGCCAAACCGGAAGGGTCTTTCCCTGGAGCTAAAGGCCATTGTTCCAAAATTTTAAATGACGCAGCATCAATAACATCAATTTCACTTTTTTCGGCATTGTTCACATAAATCCTGCCGGCGCCATCACTGACTGCTGCTTCGGGCCAACCCGTTAACTGGACTGTAGCAACCACCTGATCAGTCGTCGGATCAATGATCGTCATATTTTTACTCCTGCCATTACAAGTGATTACTTTGTTAGAAAACGGGTCATAAAAAATGCCGTCAGCGAACTTTCCGGTGGGAACCTGCGCGAGTATTTTGTTGGTTTTTAAATCAAAAACCAAAACATTATCCTGACCTCCATTAGAAATATATCCTTTTCCTAATGCATGAACGAGCGCTATTCCATGCACATCCTTCTCAGACTTAACAACACCGATGGAGTCGCCGGAATTTTTATTTAAAATAATTACCTGCGACCCATGAGACAGGTATAGCTTATCGGATGCAGTGTCTACAGTAGTATAATCATATCCGCCACTACTTTTAATATGAAATATTTTAGCGATATGGTATGTCTGTTTGCTTTGTGAATATGCAGAATGGGAAACGAAGGCTATAAAAAGTACAAGAAGGACATATCTCATTTTAAAGATTTTTGAGTGTTAGTGCAAAAGAACCGCGGCTAAACTATCATTATCATCATCTATTTGAGCAACTATGCGACCAACAGGAAAAATTCCGCGACATTTCAACCTTTATATAACTTATCATGTGGCTGGCGGTAACCGATGGAACCTATCAACTTTTAAATTCGATTAACAAAGATCCGTCCTGACTAACGGCCCGACAATTATTTCGTTTAGTATATTTGTTTAAACCAAAGTATGTGTAACAATGAAAAATCATCCTTTGACATTATTTGCATTTGTCCTGTTTCTTTTTACCATTATTACCTCCTGCAGTAAAAGCGATTCAAACAGTAAGGTACACCGACCACCTGTAACTTTGGTACCAATACAATTTCAACAACCAGTGATGTTCCGGTAACTTATAGTGCTTCCAATAAAAACAGCGGAACGATCACCTCTCTCACTTATATGGGTAGAAACGGAGAGGTCGTAGTCACCAGTCCGAATTTACCCTGGACTGTAACGGACACTCTTCCCCAGGGGAAGTCTGTTAATATAACGGCTGTCGGAACAGCTCCGTCAGGCGGGTCATTATATTTAACTTATGCGATCAATTATGCCAACGGGATTATTTCGAATACATCCGGTTGTGGAAATTAAAGGCGCAGGCTGCCATTCATTAAATTCCGGAATTGGTTTTAGTCCGGTAGCACCCTGATTTTTATTTTCCGGAGCCATACTTTCTGGCCATGGTGCTGAAACATGATGAGCCCATTGGGAGATTTTCCATAACCGGGGTTGTTTTTGAATTTGCTCGCTGCGAGCATTTTGTCCATAGCTGCAGAATTATTTTCGTACTCGACCACTTTATTACCATTCAGCCAGTGTTCCACATGATTGCCATTTACGATGAGTCTGGCCTGGTTATACTCGCCAATCGGCTTCAGGTGTTTGTTAACCGGAATGATCAGATCGTACAAAGAACCGGCAGAACGTATCGCAGCGGTATCGTTAAAATGAATGTCATCCAGTATCTGCATTTCAAAATTGTCCAGCCAGTTGGGACTGTTCCCATTTCCCGACTCATGTCCCAGGGTCTCTTTCACATGATAAAATACGCCGCTGTTGCCGGCGGGTGATACGGCCCATTCCAGTTCGAGCTCGAAGTTTTTATATTCATCTTTGGTTACCAGGTCAATATTGGGCGTGCCGGTTTGTGCCACCAGGGCGCCGTCTTCGACCTTCCAGGCCTGATCAGGGAAGCCACTCATTTTATAACCCCTGAGTTTATCGGTAGAAGTCCCATCGAATAAAACAATCCATTTTCCGGACTGGGCCCTGGTATCCATTGAAAAGAGGGCAGGCATTAGTAGTAAGCAGAAGATATATTTTTTCATATTTGCAACTATTATTAAAAATCCGGTGGCCTCTTTTTTCAGATCCAGGGTGGGTTGAAATTAAGTGAATATGAATGAAATCCGGCTACATCAAATCTACATCATGAAGCGTAAGCGGGAACGCGGGTATTGAAATCTCCAAAAAAGCGGCAAAATAAAAGTACGAGCTCACAAATCAATTTCAGGATCCATGCCATCAGCCGGTCCAGGCAAACCGATACCCGCTCGCCCATATAAATTATTTTTCCGTTACCGGTAACAATGATCATACTTCATCAGATAAGATTACCTGCTATCAATTCATCCAGGCGCTCATAACTTTCCGCCGTGCCCTGTTCCATGTTGGCCTGAACCATACCATCACGGTCTGCCACAGATTGAAACACCATTTGAACGGTCACCCTGCATCTATCAGAAGACAGATCTTCAAACCGGGTGGTTTCCATCACGACATGCCCTGTTTCCGGAAGGCCTTCAAATTCCATGGTCTGGATGACTCTCTCGGGAGCTGTGAAATCATGGCAAACACCATGAAATCCGAACGACGCACCATTTTCCATTGTGGCGATATAACGCCAGGAGCCGCCTGCTTTCGGTTCGAACTTTTCATATTTTACTTTCATCTCCCTGCATCCCAGCCAATCCTCCAGCAATTTCTTATCTGAAAACGCCTTAAATACCAGCTTCCGGGGTGCTTCAAATTCACGCGTAACAAAGAGCTCCTGTTTGCCGGCTTCAGCCACTACTTTGGTTTTGTTTTTACTTTGCATTTTTTTTTGATTTTAATTTTTTAATAATATTATCTACCCGGTCGAAACGCCGTTCCCACATTTTTCTGTATGGTTCTACCCAGTCTGCCACTTCCGCCAGCTTCTTCGGTTCAATGCTGCAATAACGCTCCCGACCCTGTTGTTGAATAAGGATGAGGCCACATTCCTGCATAATCCTGATATGCACGGAAATCGCCTGCCGGCTGACATCGAAATTTTCCGCAATCGTATTCAGCGTTAACGATTGACCGGAAATGAGTTTAATGATGTCCCGCCGGGTGGGGTCGGCAATGGCCTGAAAAACATCTCTTCTTGATTCCATGGTTTGGTTACTTATTATTGTGCAATTAAATGATTGCACAAATATATATGCAATTATTTGATTGCGCAAAATTATTTTAAATAAATTCAAACTAAAAAGGGAGGAGTATCTTCCGATGGCAGAAGATTGCTTTGTCCGGTCCAGCCCTGCAGATTGTCTAATTAACACCCAGTGGCAACTGATTTTAGACCGTAGGTTTGCATGGGCAGCAAAAAATTTAATAATAATAATATGAAAAAGAAAATCATTTTAATTACGGGAACAAACAGCGGTTTTGGATGGCTCACAGCAAACAGCTGCGCGGTTTTGGGACATACAGTATATGCCACGATGCGTGACATACAGGGTCGCAATGCCGACAGGGCCAGGGACACTGGTTCAACAGGCAAACATAGAAGTACTGGATGTTGAAATTACAAGTGAAAAATCGGTCAATGACGCGATATCTGCAATCATTAAAAAGGAAGGCAGAATTGATGTGGTTGTAAATAATGCAGGAATCTATACAGTCGGGATTGCTGAGACATTTACGGAAGGTGATTTAGATAAGGTAATGGATGTGGATGTAATAGGTTCCTGGAGAACCATCAGAGCAGCCTTGCCGCATATGCGTAAACAGGGTGAGGGATTAATCATTAATATTTCAAGTGTAGCCGGTCGTTTCTCTTTTCCTTTTCAAACCATTTACAATAGTGCAAAATTTGCTGTAGAAGGATTAACGGAAGGTTTGCATTATGAAGTAAGACCGCTGGGCGTAGATGTTGTTATGGTACAACCCGGTGCGTTTCCGACGGATGTTTGGGGAAAAATAGTAACCGGTTCAGATAGCGCCGTCATTGCGGGATATGGTGACCTGGCAAATGTACCTGAACAGATCGGGGCGGGTATTGGTCAGATGTTTGAAAACGTAAAACCAAATCCTCAACTGGTGGCTGATGCGATTGTAAAATTAATTGAAACACCGAATGGAAAAAGGCCTTTAAGGACTGTTGTTGACCCGGCTACCGGAAGTTTCTCTGAAATTGCAAATAAGCATGTAAAGGAACAATACGATCATTTTTTAACAGCATTTGGTATGGAGGCCATGCTGAGCTGAATCTTCAAGTATCAATCGATAATATTTAAACATTATGAAAAGACTGGAAAATAAAGTAGGGGTTATTTGCAGAAACGGCAACATCGGAGCAGGGATTACAAAAGCATTTGCGCGGTATGAACGACGAATAAACATGGATATAAGATGACCTTTTTCAGGTCTACGATTACGAGGGGAGTTAACCGAATTAAATTACTTATCCTTTTTCCTGTCCCACTCTCCCTGGAACCACATAAACCATTTTTCTCTGTCTTCCTGCGTGTGATTAGGGTTTGTCATCAAATCCCGCATTGGTTTATGCGCGTCGTCTGTTGAGCTGGCGACATGTTTACCACATTGACTTGCGACATCCATTGGCTCATCTCCTGAAAATTCCATATCACAGCCACTCCCGTCATTCATAATCTCCCTACATGTAAAAGTTTTCATGATTTTTGATTTTGTTTATAGTTATGCTTAAGTGATTTAAAAGTATGGTTTGCCATCCGTAATTAAGTAAAATAGATAATCCTTAATAACAGTGTTCCAACCTTTTCTGTTTTGAGTAATGGGCACCGGGATGGTGGATGATAAATTCACTCGTTGGTAAGGCGATTGAAGACATCCCGGGGAGATTTTGAAACTTCTATCGTTGCTGTAAAATTGTTATTTTCCTTTTCCATTCATTATAAAGTTGTAAAACATCTCTTTAATGACCATATCACATATCTGAACTAATCTGTCGGACTCATTCTCAAGAACAACACCATCATAGGTATATTTGAGCAGGGTTTTACCATCTTTGGGTATTAATTCAAAAATCATTTTAGTTCCTGACCAATCGAAATTATCTGTTTTGCGGATGCTCTCTGTTGTAAGCCACACAACTTTTTTATTCGGCACAAATTCAATCACTTTGTTTTTTGAAAAGTGTGTATCTCCGGTCTTCAGTACAAACCCGGTATTGAGTTTAATATTTTCTCCGATATATTCTTCCGGCCACCATTTTGAGAGATCAATGATATGATTAAAAACATCACTGGGAGATTTTGTGAGCTCAATAGCTACGGTGTAATTTGCGTCTTTGTAATTTTTATTTTCCATTTGTTGCAAATTAAAAATGTATTAGGTAGTCTTTTTCCTTCAACTTTCCCTGACCTAATTTTCCGCTCCCGCAGTCACCATTTTTTTTCTTTCCGGATGTCCTTTGCCTTCGACTATCAATTTGGCCAAACTGTCTTTTACATATTGATCCCAGCCTTTTACACAGTCATTATAACATTCAACCTGGGGCGTTAACCCGACATGCGTAAATTGGATCCTTGCAGAATCCCCTTCGGTCGAAATTTCAAAGACAATCCGGGTGTCGTTCCATTCTTTCTTGTCAGCCAGCCAGTGAAGATAGCAATCGGTGACATGCCATACGACTCTTTTGTCCGGAACGGATTCGACTATTTTCATCGTTACAAAGGTTTCCCCAAAATGGACCGTAAAAACATCGTTCAGCTTTTCGGAACTGCCTTCTATATTTTCTGTCCACCATGCGGCAACATGGTTAATGCTTTTGAATGCATTGTTTGCAGTGGCCCTGACCAGGATGGTCGTCGTGTAGTCTTGCTTTTTCATTTTGTTTAAATTTTTAATTTTTAAGTTTGTTGTCCAGCAGTGATTTTAATTTTTCCAGTTTTACCTGCCAGAATTTGTCAAAGTAATTTATCCATTCCTGCAACTTCTCAAATCCTTCCTGCCTGAGTATACAGTGTCTTTCCCGTCCAATGTCCTGGATAGAGATAAACCCGGCGCCATGCAGTATTTTAATATGTTTGGATACGGCCGGCCTGCTCATGTCAAAATGTTCGGCCAATGAGTTTATCGTCAGGCTGTCTTTTAAGAGCAGCCGCAATATCTGTCTGCGGCTGGGGTCGGCGACCACCTGGAATACATCAAAGTTTTGTTGTTTCACGGTTTTTTGCGGTTTTTATAAGGTCAGCGATTTTTTGCATATTTTTTAACCACCCTTCATTCATGGCCGAGAACATACCCATGTTATCAAATCCACTGAAGCCGGTATGTTCCAGCAGTAGTTCCGTGCCATTGTCTTTCGGGATCAGTTTCCAGACCACGATGGAATCAAGCAAGATCTTCCCGTTGCCCGGACCAGATTTCCAGGAATAGCTAAGCGTTCGATGAGGCGTTATTTCCAGCACCTTACAATAGACAATGCCGTCGAAATCGAGCTGAGGCATGGGCTTTATCCTGAACTGGAAATCGCGCCCCAGAATGGGCAGGAAATCGTTGGGCATTAGCCATAGCTCCATCAGTTCGGCTCTGGTCAAATATTCCCAGACCTGTTCAGGCCGGTGGGGGAAGAACAATTGATGCTTAATTTTGTCTGCCATAATAGGTAACTTTTATGTTACACAAACATAAGAGTAACTTTTGAGTTACGCAAATATTTATGCAATTATTTTAAATTTCTTTAAAAGTTCACGACACGACAGAAGATGATGAATATCGGAATTATCGGTTCAGGTGGTATGGGAAGGTAACTTTCGTTTTAGTTATTTTGACTCTGCACCGCGTAAAATCTTTTCCATCTTCCTGCCCTTCGCTAATTCATCCACTAACTTATCCAGATACCTGACCTGCTGCGTCAACGCTGTCCTCGATCTCCTCCACGCGATACCCGCAGATGATTCCGGTTATTTGTTTCGCATTGGGATTCAGCACCGCCTGTTGGAAAAATGTTTCAAAATTTACATTTTCTTTTATTAGTTCCTGCAGCTTCCTGGTATTAAAGCCCGTTAACCATTCAATGACCATATGCAATTCTTCTTTTGTTCTGCCTTTCTTCTCCACTTTTGCGAGATATAGCGGATACACCGAAGCGAAGCTCATTTTTGCGATGCGCTGATTATGGCTATCTGACGTATTCATGCAATAGAATTTTTTATTTCTCTCTCCATGATGCCTTTGACAATACGGGGCGGTTTTCCCCATATTTTAATTTTCGTGTCTGTGAGTATTGGATAAAACGAATGTGCGCCGCCTGTTTCGACCACTGAGATGCCAAATACCACTGTGTTGATTTTGGCATGGCGGATCACATAGGAGCACATGATGCAGGGTTCATGTGTTGTATACAGGATGCAATCTGAGAGGTCAGATTTACCCGTGATTATATTGGCTTCGCGGATGGCCTCTATTTCTGCATGAAAAGTGATATCCTTTTTTGTTTTTCCTCCTTCCATTCCCTCGGCAATGATGGAGCCATCCTGAACCACCACAGAACCTACGGGTGCATCGCCTCTGGCTTTGGCTTTCCGTGCCATATCAATAGCGAATTTCATATAAAACTCATGACCACGTTCTGCGATTTTATTTTCTTTCATCATTACAAATTTAGTTTTTAACCTCCTTTACTGCGGGTTTCGCAGGACGAATGTTAACATGCCGGGAACATGTTCGATTGAATTATCATCTGAATCAGCTAATTGAAACCCGAATTTCTTTAAAAGTCTGACCGAAGGGATATTTTGCTCTGTTGTTAAAGCAGTGATCCATTTCAATTTTATTTCTTCAAATCCAAACCGGATGACTTCCGGAAGCACTTCGTTCATGATTCCCTGACCTCTGAATTCCCTTAACAATTCATATCCAATTTCCGCTTTTTCGGCAGAAAGGTTAAAATTCCAATAGCCGATCGTTCCTACCAGATCTGATACATTTTGAAAACAGACAACCCAGTAGACAGATTCATTTCGTCTGACATTACTTTTAATTCTGTCAATAAATAAAAGTGCGTCCTCTATACTTTTTGAATTTTCACGATCGATCAGGGCGTTGGTTTCCTGATCCGAACGCAGTTTGTGAATCAAAGACGCATCTGCAACGTTTATTTCTCTCAATACGAAACGCCTGGTGGTTAATTTCGGAAACTGCGAAAAGTCTGGATTAAGCATCATTTTGGAAATTTCTACTTTACTCTTTGAACAATCGGTTGCCTTACTAATAAAGTTAGCAACTTTTCTTGTATATTGAATTTATATGCATAAGTTTAGAAACTACATGAGCTATGAAATTTAACGCAGAAATAAATATTATCGGAGTAAATCCTTATGTTCAGGTTCCTGATAAAATACTGCAAAATATTTTCAGGAAATCGGGGAAGAATAAAGGTGCTATTCCAATAAAAGGCACTGTTAATGGGATTCCATACAAACAGACCTTAATAAGATACAGCGGCGACTGGCGGTTGTATATTAATACGGTTATGTTACATCATTCACCCAGGCGAATTGGCGAGATAATAAAGATATCAGCAGAGTATGATCCGGAGCCCAGAGTAATTACTCCCCACCCGGATTTCAAAAAGGCGCTCAGTAGAAATAAGGAAGCTAAACTTGTTTTTGATCTTCTGCCACCATCGCGGAGATTAGAAATCGTCAGATATTTAGCAAATCTGAAAACGGAAAAAGCGCTTGAAGCAAATATTTTACGGGCTATAAATTATTTATTGGGTAAGGAAAGATTTGTTGGCAGAGATAAACCGTAATCGACATGTCTGAACCCGGAATCTCATTACGCAAGATTATTCACATAGATATGGATGCTTTTTATGCATCTGTTGAACAACGTGACAACCCTGAGTTAAAAGGCAAACCCGTTATTGTAGGTGGTTCACCTGAAGGGCGCGGAGGGGTGGTGGCCACCGCGAGTTATGAGGCGAGGAAGTACGGTGTACATTCTGCCATGCCCTCTAAGACAGCCCTTCGTCTCTGTCCCGTCGCCATTTTTATAAAGCCCCGCTTCGCGGCATACAAAGACGTTTCGGAAAAAATACGCGCGATTTTTCATCGTTACACCGATCTGGTGGAACCCTTGTCATTGGATGAGGCTTATCTGGATGTTACAAATGACAAACTTGGTATGGGCTCGGCGATTGATATCGCGAAACAAATCAGACAGGCCATCCGTGATGAATTGCAATTAACCGCTTCGGCGGGTGTGTCCATCAATAAGTTTGTTGCCAAGATGGCGTCTGATATCAATAAACCCGACGGTCTTGCTTTCATTGGCCCGTCCGCCGTAGAGGCTTACATGGAAAAATTGCCGGTTGAAAAATTTTACGGCGTGGGAAAGGTTACTGCTGAAAAAATGAAAAGCATGGGTCTGCATACCGGAGCTGATTTAAAGCGACTCACAAGAAATGAACTGACAACGAAATTCGGGAAAGTGGGGAACTTCTATTATCATATTGTGAGAGGAATTGACGATCGCGCCGTAGAGCCACATCGCGAAACCAAGTCGATCAGCGCTGAAGATACATTCCCATCAGATCTGACTGAACCCGAAGAAATGTATAAGGCCATAGACCTGCTGGCTGCGACTGTAGCCAGGCGGGCACAACATAATGAATTGAAAGGGCGTACCGTCACGTTGAAAATCAAGTATAGTGACTTTAAACAAATCACGCGAAACCTGTCTTTGTCGGAGCCTGTTGATGATGCGGAAACAATCGCTGTGACCTGCAGGAAATTACTTGATGGAACCCAACCCGAAAATAAATTGATACGGCTGCTCGGTGTCGGTATTTCAAACTTCGGTGAGCAACTTCCGAAGGATAATCAAAATAAAAATAAAGGTCAGCTGGGGTTGTTTGAATATTGACAAGGTATCGTTTACATATTCTTAATGAACATTTTCCGGGGTGCCAGGTGGGAATATTTTTATATCTAAAGATCAGGATTTTCATTTTTATTCATTTCTTTATTGGCTTTATCGAATGGATCCCAGGATACATCCAGTTTACCATCAGCACCCCGCCGGATACGCAAACGCACACTGATACCGGGTTTGCTTCGGGTACCTTTATTCACTAAAGTTGAATCTTTATTCGCTTTCAGATTGCTGAGCGGTACCTGAACACTCATGTCCGGTCCGGTTTTCGTGTTATACATTCCGTTCACAAACATGGTCAAAACCGAAGATCGGATCTCCATCCGGTTAATGGTTATGTTCTCCCCGCGAACTTCTATCGAATCGTGCAGATCTGCAAACCGGACATCTGATAAATTCCGTTTCTTCAGGAATTTCCGACGGATGTTTTCGAAAGGGGCGAAGTTCAGGAGTTGGCCATTTTGTAAGTTGAACTGGATCGAGCTTTTAAAACCGTCCTTTATCAGTTGTGCATTGGGTGTCAGACTACCCTCCATATTGATATGTGCGGTTAAACTTCCGTTGATGTTTTTATACGTAAGTGATGTAAGTCCAAAATTGTCAAAAACGTAAAACAGATTGCTCATATTGATATTGCTCATTTGTGTTTCCAGGCCGAAAGAATTGGAGTTTGTATCGTTTTGCAGGAAACCCTGAAGAAACATGCTGCCTTTGCCATGTTTTAATACGACATTTCTAAAGTACACTCCATTTTCTTTCAGAGTAACGGCAGCCCGCAGACTATCCACTTCGAATTTTTTATAAATTACCTGGCCGGCTTTCAGACTGATATTGAAATCAGACGTGGTCACCTCACTGATAAAATCTGATACGGTCCTTGCAGGAGCGGATGTTTTGATTTCTGTTTCAGCGGGTTTTGCCGCTGGACGCAAAAAGTGATTGAAATCATCCAGATTCAGCCTGTTGGACGTTATGGTCCAATCCAGTGAATACTTTTCATTGCGTTGATTTATAAAATAAAAAATACTTTTCACCTTCCCGTTCATCGTCAGGTCTGAACTGCCTGAATGCAGAACCAGGTTGTCGATGGTCATGTCTTTGCCCGTAAAATGAATCACCCCACTCACCGGAGCAAATTGCAAATTTCTGGGCGCGTAGTGTAGGTCGGCATCTGCCAGTGTAATACTCCCCGTCAAAAGTCTCGAACTGTCGTAATGTTTTTCGAATGAGCCACTGTAAGCGAGATCTATTTTTCCGGTTCCCCGGCGAAAAGACAGCTCGTTTTCTTTCAGATAGCTGTTCATCAGGTCCAGCTTAAAATCGGACATCACATGCATTTTTACTTTGGGATGAATCAAATTGCTGAGGACCACGGAATCAGCATGGAAATTCAGCTTTCCCCAGTCGCCCTGCATGGCGGAAAAATGTATCACCGTATTGGAATCTTCATGTCCCCGGAATCTGACGGCTTCATTGTTAAAAGTCGCCGTAAAGGATGCATGATCGATGGCGAGAAAAGGGCTTTTTATATTCCTGTTTTCCACGTTCAGCAGCAGATGGATCAGTGGTGTGGAGTATTGGGGTTCGGAATTATCCAGACTGCCGGTTAGGCTGGCAATGGGGTCTTCGATATCGTACGGTTCGAGTGTTTTTTGGAGATTTGCAGAAAGGAAAGACGCCGCTTTGCGGAAGGATAAATTTTTGGTTTCCCAGGAGAGTAAAAACGGCGTCCCTTCTTTCGCGAAAAAAAATTTCCCCGTAAGCACAAAAGGCTGCTGGTCTATCGCCAGTTGGATCCTGTCAAAATTCAATTCCCTTGAATCTTTATTATACAATATCCTGAACTCACCCTGCACAGATTTGTTTTCAAGGAAAGGCCCTTTATGCTGATTAAACGTCATCGCCTGAACCAGGCAGTTCAGATTCAGATCGATCGCCAGCACGGGACTCTTCTCTTTTTTCCGGATATTACAATCCAATGCATCTATCCGGAATCCAAAAAATTTATGTTTAGTACCCTCGTCTACCGAGATTCCGATATGATGCATACTTACCTTACTAAATTGTATCGCATCGTCTTTGAGTGCCAGGCTGGCCTGTAAACTGTCTACAATTATTTTTTTATAGGTCAGTTTATTGACTTTCAGGCTGACATTAAAATCGGCCGATTGAATTTTACTGATATAATCTGATACCGTCGCGGCAGACGATGGATTTCTTTTTTTCTGCTACAGGGGTTTTTGCCTGTGGTTGGAGATAACTACTGAAATCATCCAGGTTCAGCCGGTTGGACGTGATACTCCAGTCCAGTGAATACTTTTCATTGAGATGATTAAAAAAATAAAAGATGCTTTTCACATTACCATTGATCGTCAGGTCTGATCTTCCTGAATGAAGAACGAGATGATCGATGGTCATGTTCCTTCCTGTAAAGCGGATAACCCCGCTGACAGGTTTAAATAAAAAGTTTCCCGGATTATATTGAAGTCCTGCATCCTGCAGGGAGATGGTGCCATGTAATAGCCTGGAACTATCATGAAATTTTTCGAGCGATCCACTGTATGCAAGGTCGATTTTTCCGGTGCCCTGTGTAAAAGCCATCTTGTTTTCTTTCAGATAGCTGTTCATCATGTCCAGCTTAAAATCAGAAATCACATTCATTTTTATTCTGGGATGAATGAGATTACTGAGTACCACAGAATCAGTATGGAAATTCAGATTTTCCCAGTTGCCCTGTAGTGCTGAAAAATTTATTACCGTATTGGAATCTTCATGTCCCCGGGATCTCACTGCCTCATTGTTATAAGTCGCCGTAAAGGATGCCTGACCGATGGCGAAAAACGGGCTTTTTATATTTCTGTTTTCCACATTCAGCCACAGGTGGATCAGCGGTGTGCTGTATTGGGTTTCTGAATTATCCAGACTGCCGGTGAGGCTGGTTATGGGATCTTCAATATCATAGGTCGCGAGTTTTTTTTGAATATTTGAAGAAAGAAAAGAGGCCGCTTTTCGGAAGGATAAATTTTTGGTATCCCAGGAGAGTAAAAACGGCGTTCCTTCTTTCGCGAAAAAAAATTTCCCCGTAAAAATAAAAGACTGTCGGTCTACAGCAAGTTGGATCTTGTCAAAATCCAGTTCCCTGGAATCTTTATTATATAAAATCCTGAACTGCACCCTGCACGGATTTGTTCTCAAGGAATGGCCCCTTAGACTCATTAAATGTCATCGCCTGAACCTTGCAATCCAGGTTCAGATCGATCGCCAGCACGGGACTCTTCTCTTCTCCCAGAATATTGCAATCCAGTTTATATATATGGAACCCAAAAAATTTATGTTTAACACCCTGGTCGATCGTAAAACGTGCATTACTGATTGCCAGGATTGGGTATGATGGTTGCTGGGCGGTGCTGTCTTTAACGGGTCTGTTCCTTTTTTTAAATACTGAAGTGTTGGAATAACCCAGACTATCGGTATAAAAATAAATATCCGGTTTGTCCAGGTCGAGACGCTGTATGTCTATGTTCCCATGAAAGAGTTGCCAGAAGTCGATGGTGGCGTATACCTGGTTTACAGAAACCAGATCATGATGATGCCGGCTCCAAAGGCTGTCGCGCAGATAAATACTATCAATGGTTAATTCGATCAGCGGGAAACTGCTTTTCAAACCTACACTGATATCGCCAATATGCAGGGTAGCCCCATTCAGTCCTTTTTCGATTTCAGATTCCAAAAAAGAAATAAAATGCTGTTTGTGTTGGTTTACATAGTAGGAAACACCGATCAACGCAAGTAACAGCAAAGCGATCAGAATAGCCAATACGCGCAAACTGAT
>CAVQGO010000010.1:0-9648 GCA_963712045.1 uncultured Bacteroidota bacterium
TTTCGAATTACCCTTACGACCGTCCTTGTCATCTTCGGTGTTATTCTGTTAATCCTGGTTCTGATTCAAACCGGGCCGGTACAGAATTATGGCCGTGGTAAAATCGAGGCCTATCTCGAAAAGAAACTCCAGACAAAGGTCCGGATCGGCAATTTGTATATTGACTTCCCCGCCCGCGTCATCATCAAGAATATTTACCTGGAAGACAGGAGCAAAGACACTTTGATTTCCGGTGGAAAGATCGAGGTGGACATCAGTATGTTCAGGCTCCTGCATAAAGAACTTCGCGTTAACAATCTGGAGCTGGACAATGTAACGCTGAAAGTCAAAAGACTGATGCCGGATTCGGTTTACAATTTTCAGTTCATAGCTGATGCGTTCAGTTCTCCCGAAAAACAACCTGTTCAAAAAGATACCACCGCAGGATTTCAATTTATTATCGGTGATATCCGGCTCCATCAGATCCATGCAACATATCGTGATGACGCAACCGGCAATGACGTTTATGTAAACCTGGGTGACTTCAAAACAAAATTAAAAACCTTTGATCCTGCTCACCAGACTTACGCCATACCGGATATTGCATTGTCAGATATTTCGGGGAAAATAAGGCAATACAATCCCATTCTTATTTTACGGCATGTGGCAGATACGATCAGCGAGCACAATAAAAATTCCGAACCCATTCACCTTACATTGGGAGACATTGATTTTACAAAAATCAATCTCGACTATCGTAACGATGCCCAAAATATGGATGCTGTCATCCGTCTTGGAAATTTTCATTTAAAAGCGGATTCCATAGACCTGGCAACACTGCATATCAAATTAAAACAGGTTTCATTGAACAGCACCGTTGCTACTGTCAGATTCGGCAAACTGGCAGCAGTAAAAAATAAAACAACGGTTCCTGTAAAAGATACCATTACCCACGCCGGAACCTGGAGTCTGGACCTCGCCGCATTTACGATTGACAGTACAAGGCTGCAATATGATGACGATAACAAGACGGCTGTAAAAAAAGGAATGGATTACAGCCACCTGAATGTCAATCACCTCAGCATTCATACCAGTGGCCTGCATGCAGATCCATCGAGCTACCGGGCACTCATCTCCGGAATATCTTTCGATGAAAAAAGTGGTTTGGTATTGAAAAAACTTTCTGCCGGCGCAGAGTATAATTCATCTGGTATTTCTATGAAGAACCTGGTGATCCTGACAAGTCGTTCAGAGATAAAGAATCAGACCTCTATTCAGTACCGGTCGCTGAGTGATATGAAAAAGCACCCGGGAGATATAAAAACCAACCTGGAATTTGATCATGCACGAATTGCTGTAAAAGATGTTTTGATTTTTGTACCCTCACTGGAAGATCCCTTAAAAGACAATCAGAATGCCGTTCTGAATTTAAATGGCAAGGTCACCGGACAGCTGAAGAAATTGCAAATTCCATATCTCGAGATCGGAGGGGTGGGAAATACTTCTCTTGCCGCATCGGGAACGATCAATGGATTGCCGGATGCAAAAAAAGCCTTTTATGATATCAGCATTTCCAGATTGAAAACATCCAGAACGGATTTGTATCGTATGATTCCGGAAAAATCATTTCCTCAAAATCTGCGCATCCCGGAAAGTATTTCTGTAAACGGAAAATTCAGAGGCACGACCAACAGTTTTTTTGTACAACTGCACACTGAAACAAGTAATGGTATTGCCGATGTTCGGGGGACGCTGGATCTGAATCACAAAACCTACGACCTGGTTGCCAGCACGCGTTCCGTGGATCTGGGATATATATTAAAACAGGATAGCCTGCTGGGTAAAATCACGCTGAATGCTACGGCTAAAGGCTCTGGTTTTGAACCGAAAAAAATGAACAGTGTTTTCCATGTAAACCTGGGCGAAGCGGTAATAAAGTCTTATACATATAAGGGCCTGTTATTGGATGCCAATCTGCAAAATGGAAACGGAAAGATTCAGTCATCTATGAAAGATCCGAATCTGACCTATGAATTGAATGCTGAAACTGCCTTTTTGGAGAAATATCCTTCCCTGAAGCTGACGTTACAGCTGGATACATTAAATGCGCAGGCCCTGCATCTGATGGACAGTCTTCAGTTGCACCTGATGGTTGATGCTGATTTCAAATCAACCAATCCGGATGCATTACAGGGTCATTTGGAGCTCACTGATCTCGGTATGACGGCCGGTTCACAATCACTGCATACAGATTCTGTTCTTTTGCTTGCGCAACATACGGATACCGGTCAGCTTATTCAGCTTCATTCCGAAGCAGCAGATATAGACTGGTCAGGACAATATAAACTGACGCAGGTGACCGAATCATTCAAACATTTTATAAATAATTATTATAAAATAAAAGTTTCCATGCCCGACAGCACGGAACCCGAACAATGGGAGATGGCGTTGCGGCTAAGGCCTTCTCCGATTGTACTGGTAGCAATGCCCTCGCTGAAAGGAACAGACAGTTTAACCGGAAGTATCCGGTATAACAGTGCAAAAAAAAATCTGAATGTTCTCCTGCATGCGGATAAAATTCAGATGAATCAACAGGTAATACATCAATTTAATCTGACTGCCGATTCAAAAGATTCGGCACTGATGTATAATATCTCTGTTGCGGATGCAGGTCAGACGGGTTTTCAATTATACCGCACCGCTGTTTATGGCTCGCTGGCACATAACAAACTTTCGACCACCCTGCAGTTAAAAGACAAAAAAGCAAAAGACAAATATGTTCTTTCCGGTGCACTCTCTCAGGTAAACAACGGAGTAAAGTTTGTATTCAGCCCGGATAGTTTGCTGCTGAATTATCAGCCATGGCAAATACCCGCTGACAATTTTATTCTTTATGATTCATCAGGTCTGATCGTTCGGAATTTCAAACTGAGCCATCAGGGAGAATCGATTAGCATTAATACGAACGGTGAAACCACGAAATCGCCGCTGGATGTGAGTTTTACGGACTTTAAGATTAAAACGCTTACCCAATTTGCGGAACAGGATTCCCTGTTGGCAGATGGAACGATCAACGGAAAGGCTGTAGTGAAAGATCTGTTTACAAAGCCTCTGTTTACATCCGATCTCACCATCGATTCTCTTTCCATAGAAAAAGATACGCTGGGGACGCTGACCATAAAGGTTGACAATGAGCAGTTGAATGCTTATGCTGCCCATATCGTCTTAAAAGGACATGATAACGATATACAGGTAGATGGAAAATATTTTTCCGGTGAGAGCAAAATGGATATGGATGTCAAATTAAACCAGCTTAACCTGGAATCATTCAGAGGACTTGCCCAGTCGCAGGTAAAAAAAATGAAAGGTTATCTCAAAGGAAATTTACATGCCAGTGGAGATCTTGACAAACCCCTGCTAAAAGGCACGCTGCATTTTGATCATGCTACCCTGGTTCCTGTGATCACAGGAGAGGCGCTGAGCCTTTCTGATGACAAAATCAATTTTGATGACGGAGGATTTGACTTCGACAATTTTGTTATGCAGGACTCCGCAGGTAATAAAGCAACCCTGGATGGAAATGTCTTTACCAGGGACTATAAGAATTATAAGTTTGACATTTCATTCAGTGCGCAGAATTTCCGGGTGGTGAATGCACCCAAGGAACCCAACAGGATGTTTTACGGCAGGTTAAATCTGAATGCAGATATTGATGTGACCGGCGATATGAATTTGCCGAAAGTAACATCATACCTGAGAGTGAATAAAAATACTGATTTCTACGTCATCCTTCCCAGCGATGATCCTGAAGTGGTTAGCCGGGACGGCGTAGTGATATTCACAAACAAAAACAGAAAGGTTGATTCGAGTCAGCTGAAACATTTCCTGGATTCGCTGTCGACCCATGCCATACTGAAAGGCATCGACCTTGCTGCTACCATTGAAACAGACAGCAGTGCACAGTTCACATTGATTATTGATGAAAGAAACGGAGACGCACTAGCGCTGCGCGGAAGGGCCGATCTGGTCGGTGGAATAGATAAAAGCGGGAAAGTCAGCCTGACGGGAAATTACGAGCTTGTCAATGGATCATATAATCTTACGCTCAGTGTACTGCACCGCAAATTCGATATTCAGAGAGGCAGTACGATTACCTGGACGGGTGATCCCAGAACAGCGAATATCGATATCACAGCCATTTACTATGTAAATACACCTCCGATAGACCTGGTAGCGGACCAATTGTCGTCTACAGCCGATCAAAACCGCTTTAAAACAAAATTACCCTTCCAGGTTAAACTGAATATGACTGGTGAATTACTAAAACCGATCATCAAATTTGATATAGCGCTGCCGGACAATCTACTGGCGCTCTGGCCTGAAGTGGACATGAAGCTTGTTCAGATGCGCACAGATGAAGCGGAAGTAAATAAACAGGTATTTGCACTCTTATTGCTTGGTCGTTTTATTCAGCAAAATCCTTTTCAGTCGGCAGGGGCCCCGACCGATGCCGGTACCATTGCCAGGCAGAGTGCGAGCAAATTGCTGAGCGATCAACTGAACCAGCTGGCAGGGTCACTTATAAAAGGAGTGGATGTGACTTTTGATATGAATGCAGATCAGGATTATTCATCCGGAACAGCAACCAATCAAACAGACCTGAATGTAAAGGTTTCAAAAAGTCTGTTCGATGACCGGATACGTGTTACAGTGGGAAGTGATTTTCAATTGCAGGAAACAAACCCGGGTCAGAATGCTTCTAATATTGCGGGAGATGTAAGTGTCGATTACAAACTGAGTAAGGACGGTCGTTATATGATCAGGGTTTATCGCAATGATCAGTATCAGACGGTCGTTCAGGGACAGGTCGTCGAAACAGGTGTAAGTTTTATTCTGACCTTCGACTACAATGTATTCCGTGAATTGTTTCAAAATAAAAAAGAACCGGTCATAGCGCCCCAAACATCATAAGCCGGCAACACCGGCAACCGATAAGCAGTCAACAACAGCAAACCCGCCCACAAAATGAATAAAATTATTTTCAGAGCGGTGTTTTTAGTTTTTTTGCCGGTGATGTTTTATTCCTGCAGCGAGACCAGCAGCCTGGAAGAAGGCCAGTACCTGTATGACGGAGCAAAAATAAAAATCAAGGCAGATCCCAGGCTTACAAGAAAAACAACGAAATCACTGAAGCCGGAACTGGAAGGATTGCTCCGTCCGAAACCAAATGGAAGTTTCCTGGGTGTCAAAGTAAAATTGCTGTTGTATAATTTTGCCGGCAAACCAACGGGTAAGGGCCTTCGCTACTTTATCCGTGAAAAGCTGGGGGAGCCACCGGTAATCGCTTCGTATAGTGTGATGGAAAAAAACAGGGCGGTACTTCAAAACCGCCTCGAGAACCGCGGATTTTTTAAAGATACCGTTATCCTGGATACGGTTTATAAAGGAAGAAAACTTAAGCGCTATATATACTGCTGAAATCGGAAAACAGTATACGATCAGAAATGTCGTTTATCCCATCCCGTTAGACTCCGCCGACTCGTTAAGCAGGCAAATACAGAGTATGCTAAAGCGGTCCCTGTTAAAAAAGGGTGATCCATATAACCTGGACGTTATAAAAAATGAAAGGGTACGGATTGATACACGTTTGAAGCAAAAGGGCTTTTATTATTTCAGTCCGGATAATTTATTATTCAGGGTGGACTCCACAGTAGGAGACCAGCAGGTTGATATGACACTTCTTATTAAAAAGTCAACACCACCTGAGGCACGTAGAATTTACCGGATCGGAGAGGTAGTCGTATTTGCGGACTATGATGTTCATGTGGATACGAGCATGGATGTCAAGACCATGCCCAAGTATCAGGGCTATACAATCATTGACCCGAATAAAATGTTTAAGCCGCAGATATTCGGCCGCGCATTAATTTTTAAACCAGGTGATGTTTATAACAGGAAAGATCACGATCTGACGCTGAACCGGCTGATCAGTCTGGGCGTATTTAAATTTGTCAAAATCCGGTTCGATGAAAAGGATACCGCACAGCATATTCTGAATGCGTATTATTATCTGACGCCTACGGAAAAGAAATCCATACGCTTTGAAGTATCAGGCCTTACCCAATCGGATAATGCAAACGGCGGACAGGTTTCTGTTAACTGGCGGAACAGAAATACTTTCAGAGGTGCTGAATTACTTACGAATACTGCCTATATCGGATTTCTGCGACAAAATCTTGGCCACGGACAATATACCAATACATTTAAATTCGGAGACGATATCAGTTTGTTTGTCCCCAGAATCATAGGCCCCATTCAATTTCAGACCAACAGCGCGTTTGTTCCCAAAACAAAATTTTCGCTCGGATATGAATACTTCAAGGAATCGCAGCAATATACCCTGAATTCGTTTAAGGCCAGTGCCGGTTATGTATGGAAAGAAAGCATTACGAAAGAACATGCGCTCGATGTATTCCGGGTAAACCTGGTGAACCCCTCGTATATTGATCCCAGTTATCAGGCACAGCTTGATACGAACATCGTACTGGCACGCAGTATTGAGAGAACATTTATTATTGGCCCGACATACAATTTTAATTTTAATTCGAACCTGAAGCCAAATCATAATAAAAATAATTTTTATTTTAACGGGAATATCGATTGGTCTTCCAACATCATCGGGCTGGCCACAGGCGCTAATATTGAAAAAAATGGTGTTCAAAAAAAAATATTCAATGTGCCATTTTCACAATATATCCGTGGAGAAGTTGACTTTCGTCATTACCTGAGTTTTTCAAAAACGACTATACTCGCCAGTCGCCTGACGGGAGGTATTGGTTACGCCTGGGGTAACAGTTCAACCATGCCATTTGTAAAAGAGTTTTTTGCAGGAGGCGCCAATGATGTTCGTGCCTTCCGGTCGAGATCACTTGGTCCCGGTACTTATTATGCCGGTAGCAGGGACACTGCTTTTATCGCCGATCAGCCCGGAGATATTAAAATAGAAGCAAATACAGAAATCAGATTTAAGATCGTTTCTATATTACATTGGGCTTTTTTTGCGGATGCAGGCAATATCTGGACATTACGATATGACAGCTCCCGCGTCGGATCCCAGTTTTCCAGTAACTGGCTCAATCAGATCGGGGTGGGCGTTGGCACAGGTCTCCGGCTGGATATCTCGATCCTGCTGATTCGTCTGGATCTGGGAATTCCTGTTCGTGAACCCTGGATGCCTAAGGGAAGTCAATGGGTTTTTGACACAAAAAATACGGTGTTGAACTTTGCGATAGGATATCCTTTTTAAGCTGAACGCCCGGATAAGTGTGGTGAATGTGATAAGGGTACAAAATGTAGGAATTCAAAATGGAAAAAGGAAATGATCCCGCACGTGCGGGATGGATATGTAATGTCGATATTGCATATCCAGACGATTCATCAAGAACTAACACCACATTTTCAGATTGTCATTTTCAAATTCAATTTCCACTTTTATACATTCTTTACAATTACACATTTACCACACTAATTTCAGGCTTATAAAGCGACTTGTTTGATCCCCGAGAAAAGTGACTTCCACATCAGGTTGAACATCGACCGGTGTATATCTCTCGTATAGTCGACATTACCAACGCGCATTTTATCATGCTTTGGATTTGAATCTTTTAGCAGGACACCGGCTGCGAGAGTGGGAAGAAATTTTTGTTTGTATTTGTTTTTATTCTCGTCTTTTTTCAAAAGTTTTATTTTCAGATCCTCATATTTTATAACCACGGTTCCCCGCGCTTTCGTGTTGGTTGCATCCATCTTATATTGTAACGAGTTGATTTTCCCTTTTTCGAGTTCGGCCAGGGCCATGGGTTTTAATAAAGGGTTTAACGTAACGGCCGGCATTTCGCCCAGCTTTGCATCTAATTGAAAACGACCCAGGCGGTCATTTAAACGCATATTGATATTTGCCGTAAAAGGCGTGGCATTCAGAAAGGAGGATTCAAAATGAAGCCGCATCTGATTGTTTTTCCGGATAGAATCCGGTAAGTTAGTTACATTCTTTAAAGATGCATTTACATGAAAGAAGGCAACCTTACCGCTGCTGTCTGACTTTTCATTTTTCTCCTTGTATTCAATATAGGAGTTCCTGAAAATTATCTTCCGGATATAAAGTGGAAGAGACAATCGCATAATCGCCTCCTGTGGGTAATCATGCGTTCGGTCAATGGAATCATGTGGCACCGATTTATCCCTGAAGATCCGAAAGGAAGCGTCGTTCAGGATCAGACTGTCTGCCACGATTTCCTGCCGAAGCAATGACTGCCGGTTGAGCTGAATCAGGTCCATACTGCCGATAACGATATTGAACCTGTCTTTAGAGTACTTATTGGCTTTTACAAATTCTGTTTCAGATTGGGAAGGGATTAATCTGATCTGATCTGTATGCAGCAGGCTGGTCTGACTGTTATAATCGAGACCGGATATTTTAAAATTATAGACTTTATTTTTTGCCGGTATTTCCAACTGATTGCAATGAACGGCCTGATCATTCGAAAATAACATTCTACTACTGTCTTTTTGTTTCGAACTGTCAATGGCAATTCCTGCGAAACGAATACTGAGGCCTGGGCCTTACATCGAATATTTTTTGAATCCTTATCAACCAGTGTCAGACGGGCGTTTTCAAGCACCACACTGTCAGCGGTAATACTATTTAATTTACCCAATAACTGCCGGTACTGTTCCGAGGCAAGGATGGTTTTAAAAAAATCCGGTTTTTTTTCGTTCCTGCTTTTGCCCATACGAATTTCAATTTCTGCATTTTGAATCCGGATGATGTGGGCGCTGATTTCCTTGTTCAACAGAGCCTTGGGTGTTTTTACTCCTGAAATTGTCAATTTAGGTATCCTGATGTAGAACAATGATTGCGGAGCTTTTTTCTCTTCAACGAGTTGTTGATATATAAGACTGTCCGGCATCATTACCACTTCTTCAGCTGAAATATTTCCCAGGGCTTCGTCTATGACGAGGTGCTGGTAACTGAGCTGGTAAAGGCCTTTTGATTTACCGGTAACAAGATTGTCGAGTTTTCTGTTAACGAGCCGGTATTTATAACTTCTCCAGATAAAAAAGCCAATAGTGAGAATGATCAGCAATATGCCGGATAAAATGTAAAAAAACCTTGATCGATGGAGAGTCCTTTTTTCAGCCATTTACTGGAAAATTGAAAATGAATGATTTGAAAACCATTTGAGAAATAAATTGTTGCAGCAGACATTTTCAACGGATTTTATGCTGGTAAAATAATAATGAAATGGCCGTTCATCTGATTTTATGCTGATAAAACAATATTGAAAGGGTTGTTCATCTGATTTTTATGCTGATAAAACAATAATGAAAGGGTCGTTAATCTGATTTTTATAATGAAATGACCGTTAGTTGATTTTATGCCGATAAAAGAATAATGAAATGGCCGTTAGTTGATTTTATGCCGATAAAAGAATAATGAAATGGCCGTTAGTTTGAAAATGAGGATTGTGATGGATGTTTCACTTCACCCGGAATCTTTTGGTAAGCCAGACCTTCTTCATGATGTGACAGATGGAACCAACGGAAAATTTTATTCTTTACCTGGTTCAATATCGCTTTTGATGAAAGTTTTGACGGGCGCAGTTTCAA
>CAVQGO010000011.1:0-34218 GCA_963712045.1 uncultured Bacteroidota bacterium
TATTGGTGTTATAATAAAAGGCATCCGATCCTATAACGGTTCCGGCCTGGATGACGACATCATCACCGATTACACAATAATCCATGATGGTTACATTGGGATGAATCGTGCAGCGTTCCCCAATCTGTACATGATTACCAATGAAAACATTCGGATAGATATATGAAGTTTTACCGATGGACGCATGGGGACTGATCGATTGTGTCGCTCCTTCAAAGGGCCTGAAATGCTTTACTATTTTTTGATAAGCCTCAAATGGCTGTTCTACAATCAACAACGCTTTTTCCGGCGGGCATTCCACTTCCTGATTAATGATGATGAATGAAGCGGCAGACTCCAAACACTTTTTATAATACTTCGGATGATCCACAAAAACCAGATCACCCTTTTCAACTTTATGTATTTCATTGATGCCAGATGCCGATGCCCCGGTGTTACCCAGAAGCCTTGCACCCAGAAAATCTGCGAGCCATGACAACGATACGGGAGATGGAAACTTCATTGATCAAATTTTGCTCAAACCTACATTAAAGTGCTTTTCCACACCCTAAAAAAAATTGTGTATAAAATTTATTGGAAAATTTTTCCGAATGGGTAAAATTATTTCTAATATTGTGTAGGGATATTTATGTCCCTGTACTTACTAACCCATCCAAATAGTAAAAGTCTCGCCGCCAGCGGGGCTTTTTATTTTCGCATAATTATTCGGCTAGTTAATTCAAACCCTTTATTCATCAGTGTTTCATTGAATATCATTGAATAAATATTACATCATATACAAACCATTTCAGGTGCTTTCGCAGTTCACTTCTGAAAATAGCAAGGCCTGCCTGAAGGATTTTTTCGAGGTCCCCAAAGACGTTTATCCGGTGGGCCGCCTGGATTATGACAGCGAGGGATTGCTTTTGTTAACAAATGACAAATCCCTGAATCACCGGTTACTGCACCCCAGTTTTGCTCATGAACGCGGATACAGGGTACAGGTGGAAGGACTTATTACAAATGAAGCATTACAACAGCTGAGTTCCGGAATTACGATTCAGGTTGACGGAAAACCACATCGCACTGCAGCAGGTAAAGCATCCCGTCTCCCTGAGCATATTGTTATTCCGGATAGAAATCCTCCGATCCGTTTTCGTCAACATATCCCAACAAGCTGGATCAAATTAGTAATAACAGAAGGGAAAAACAGGCAGGTACGCAAGATGACGGCAGCAACCGGTTTCCCCACGCTTCGCCTCATTCGTTATAGTCTGGCAGGTTTAACACTTGACCCGATGTTACCGGGAGATATGATTGATATGAATCAAAACGATGTATACGGTAAGCTCGGACTGCTGACGCACATTTAATTTATTACCTTTCAGGCATAAAAAGGATAATATGGTTAAATCGATGACGGGTTTTGGAAGGGCAGAAGAAACGGTAGGTGACAAAACCTTTCTGGTAGATGTAAAATCGCTCAACGGGAAACAATTTGAACTTCAGTTAAAACTTCCCGGTTTTCTCAAACCTTATGAATTTGATATCCGCAAACTCCTCTCGGAAAAGCTGGGGCGCGGTTCCCTGGATTGTACGATCAGTCTCAAACAAACCGGTAATGCAAAACCCGTCAGCATCAATACGGATCTTGCAAGAGCATATTACGAAACCCTGGCCGATTTGTCCAGACAACTCAACCAGGATCCCTCTAATATTCTAAGTACGCTGTTAAAATTACCTGAAGTGATTACTCCAACAGGTGATACCCTGACCAAAGAAGAATGGAATCAGTTCAGTAAAGTGATAGAGATGGCCATTGAGGATCTGAACCAGCACCGGCTGAATGAAGGACGCGCATTGGAAGAGGATCTGATTGAGCGCATTGATAATATCAGCCTTCAGCAAACTGAGGTCATAAAGTTGCAGCCCCTCCGGCAGACGAAAATCCGTGAGGGTCTTGAAAAATTATTAAACGAACATGTAGGTAAAGAGAACTATGATTCCAACCGCCTGGAACAGGAAATGATATATTATCTCGAAAAAATTGATATCAGCGAGGAAATGGTCAGGCTGAAAAATCATTGTCTTTATTTCAAGGAAGTGCTCGCAGAGCCCGACGAAAGTAAGGGTAAGAAATTGTCGTTCATACTCCAGGAGGTAGGAAGGGAAATTAATACTACCGGATCCAAAGCATATGATGTAAAGATCCAGCGATGTGTTGTGTTAATGAAGGACGAGCTGGAAAAAGCCAAGGAACAAATACTGAATGTGCTTTAAGCGTAAAGCGCAAAGCGTAAAGCAATATTGCCTCATAACGCTTAACGCCTAACGCTTAACGCCTAACGCCACGAATCAGTCAACCATCAACCGTCAACCGTCAACCGTCAACCGTCAACCGATTAACGCCCAACGACCAATGTAAATCAAATGCATAAGAATTTTATACTGTTCGTCTCTATTCTGTTCAATTCTTTAAAAAGCCGGGGTGTGAAAATTTCCGTTTTGTCTCTCGCAACTATTCTTGGATTATCTGCCTGTAACTGGACTACCGGTGTCTTCGAAAAAAATCTCACATTTGACAATCACGCATGGCCCTCCGCCGTAAAGCCGGATATTGCATTCGAGATTACCGATACCGTTTCTGCGTATAATATTTATATCGTATTGCGTCATACCGACGCCTATCATTTCAATAACATTTACATACGCGCAACCGTAAAAGAGCCGGGAGATCCGAAAGGGAGAACGGGTGACTATGACCTGCAGCTGGCAACTAACGATAAGGGATGGATAGGAACCGCCATGGATGATATCTATGATGCGCGTCTTCTTATTCAGCCAAAAACCAGGTTCGGGAAATCAGGCATTTACCATATTAGAATGGAACAGCTTATGCGGGAAGATCCGCTAAAATATGTACTAAGTGCGGGACTAAGGGTGGAGAAAACCGCAGAGTAGTATGGAAGACTGGAAGACTGGAAGTCTGGAAGTAGAATATTAAAGTTATAAAGTTTTAAAAATGCTTTACGCTTTACGCTTTGAGCTTTAAGCTTAATAAATATGCCTGGGGTAACCGCGCGATCGTTATCTGCTGGCTTCTGCTTTTTTATGTACTGGCAGCACTCATCTGGTGGTATATTGCCCTCAATCTTCAGAATAACCAGATGTCGGCGTACAGAATAGAACTTCTGACCCATGACGATCCCGGATATATATCCAAGCTGGAAAAAATTAAGAGCGACCATCATCGCCTGGCCACAGCTTATAAAAGCGAGGGACTTGTATTTATTTTAGTCATTCTGGCTGGTGCTGTTTTCCTGCGAAGCGCCGTGATGCGTCAGATCAGGATACAACGACAACAACAGAATTTCATGATGGCCATCACCCATGAACTGAAGACTCCCATCAGTATCGCCCGGCTGAATATGGAAACACTCCTGAAACATTCCCTCGATGATACAAAAAAAGAAAAGATCCTTAAATCCTCCCTACAGGAAATCAACCGGTTGAATACGCTCACAGCGAATATCCTCGTGTCTGCGCAGCTGGAAGGAGGGTCTTATCTCTTCAATAAGGAAGAAATTAATTTCTCACAGATTGTCGCTGATTCCTGTCAGGATTTCGTAAACCGTTTCCCCGGCCGGCCATGGAACAAAACCACTGGAACCGGATTTGTTTGTTTCGGGCGACCCACTGCTGATGCAGATCCTGGTGAACAACCTGATCGATAACGCTGTTAAATATTCACCTCCTGATTCTCCCATTACAATACATTTAAAAAAAGAGGGAGACCAGGGGATACTGGAACTTATTGATGAAGGAACGGGTATACCTGAAAAAGAACATAAAAGGATTTTTCAAAAATTCTACCGTGTGGGAAATGAAGATACCAGAATAGCACAGGGTACCGGACTCGGACTTTACTTATGCCGTAAAATTGCCCTTGATCATAAAATGCGTCTTCAGGTTTCAGATAATCAACCAAAAGGAACCATATTTACGGTTCGCTTTAATTTAATTCAAGTATGAAGGAGCCTGCACGTAAATCCATCCTGCTCGTGGAAGATGAAGAGAATCTGCACGATGCTCTTCGCCTGAACCTGGAACTGGAAAACTACCAGGTTACTTCAGCCTATAACGGGAATGAAGCCCTGAAAGCCATCAGTGATGAATATTTCGACCTGGTGATCCTGGATGTTATGTTGCCGGGCATCGACGGTATCAATGTAGCGGAGACTATCCGAATCAGACAAAATCCCGTACCTATTCTGATACTCAGCGCCCGTAATACCAGCGCAGACCGGGTGCTCGGTTTGAAAAAAGGTGCTGATGATTATCTCAATAAACCCTTCAACCTGGAAGAATTGCTTCTGCGTGTGCAAAAGCTGATTGAGAAAAATGAAAGACTACAGGACCGTAATAACGTACCCGCAAGATATGTTTTTGGAAAAAATGTGATTGACTTCAAGGCACAGGAGGCATTTAATAAAAAGAATGAACGTTTCCGGTTGAGTAAAAAAGAAACCATGCTCCTGAAGCTGCTGATCGAAAACAAGAATGAAGTGGTGAAAAGAGAAAAGATCCTGCAGGCTGTTTGGGATTACAATGTGTATCCGAATACACGCACCATTGACAACCTGATCCTGAATTTCCGAAAATATTTTGAAGACGACAGCCGTAACCCCAAACATTTTCATTCGGTTAGAGGTGTTGGATATAAATACACGGAGTAAGCTGAACGCTTAACGCCTAACGCTTAACGCCTGAAATTTCAACAGACCATTATACCAAATCAATTCAATATTAACCTGCATATTCACTTTTTCACTATTAGCATTAGGCGTTAGGCGTTAAGCGTTAAGCTTAGAAGTAATTGATTCAGCCGCAGAAAGTATCCTATGCATATCGCTCGTATTATACTCGGGTGTATATAATTTCATTTCACATTCGTTCAGCACATTTTTCAATTGAATAATGTCCTCATCGTTCCAACCGATTGAACGCAGGCCTGTAGCAATATTTAACTTATTCAGCTCGCTGGCAGGCAATTTGAGTTTATCGGAAACCGATTTCCAGATGGCGCGATTGACTGATGCATAAAATTTACTAAAATCCCCTGCCTGCATCAATTGCCTGGATTCGATCAATGGATCGATCACTTCGGGAACGTTTTTCGCTTTTTCCAGTTCAGCCAACCGCTTTGCTTTTTCAACTTTTAAAAGAGCATCTTTTTTTGATTCCCTGATTATGAAAAAAGTGGCCCCTGCCAGCAGAAGGAATGCCGATCCCCACAATGCGTACCTTGTCCAATCCGACTGATTCGTTTGCACGGGCGTTTCCCTGGGTTTTGCCGGTTTCTTTTTGATCGACGCTTTTACGGTCAGGTTTAGTGGATCCGATTCTACGGTTTTATAGACTTTGGTAGCCGGATCGAAAAAACTCATCTTCACCGGGGGCAGGATATATTTCCCTGGTTTCGTACAAATAAAACTATAAGAATAAGTTTTTGTGCCGCCGAGAGGAGCTACCGTTTTATCGATGTTCTCCTTATTGCTGACATCGTAAGATTCCATGTTAGCAGGCCAGCTGATCTCTGGTGCATTGATCACAGGAAGATTGCCGGTACCCTTTACAAAAACAGATAAATTCGCGGCATCTCCGGTATCCACTTCTTTGGTATTTAATGAAGCCGTAATCGAATATTTTCCAACAGCCCCATTAAAGTCCACTGGTTTTCCGGCTTCAGGCAATGGTTTCACGTGTACCATAACCGGTTTACTTTCCAACACGATATGCTGGGTAAATGGAGTTCCACTTACTTCAGGTTCAAACAGTCTATCCAATAATCCTCCGAGGCCCTGGCCGGAACTTTTAGAACTGCCCGCATCGGCCCTGACAAAATAAATATTATTATCCAATTCAACAGGGTCCAGTGTGACGTCACCTGCCTGTAAAGGAATGAGCTGAGACTTCCGGATTATATGCACTGAAAAGTTTTTGCCATTTACTTTTTCTACAGAAACCCGGTCATCCGTGGGATCGATCATGTCATAAACACTGAATCCATTCAGGGACGGATGACGGGTGACCCTTGAATCCGAGCGTAGCCGGGCGTATAATTTATAGGTTGCAACGATGGGTTCACCGAGGAAACAATCTGTTTTGCTGACATCCACCTTTATAAAAAAATTCTTCCTGATCTTATCGTCAACATTTTCTCCGGGTCGCACCAATTCATCCATGTCCACAGGAGGTTGTGCCGTTGGCCATGAAGGATCAGGCAGCGGGCTGAATCCGGGAGTCTTTGCATTTCCCTGTGGGCTTTGATTGCGCACTGAAATCTGTATCGGATTGGTACGCAATTTCTGTCCGTCAACAGTCGCAGTGGCCGGCTTGATGGTCAGGGTACCGGTCTTTTTAGGTTGTAATACATAGCTGATGCCCCGATACTGAGATGTGACGCCATTGACAACACTCATGCCTGTCGAATGGCTCGGTCCCTGCACAATGGTGAAATCGGTAAAATCCGGAGGTTGCAGATCGCCAATTTCTTTTGCATTTTCAATTACGAACTGGATTTCGACATAGTCGGATTTTCCCATGTCTTTTGTGCTGGCCTGGGCAGTAAAACGTACCTGTGCCATAGCCGGACTCAATATCAGGCAGAGCCAGCAGAAAATCAGGGTTTTGAAATGTATAAATGATCCGATGTTAATTGTCAATTGTCAATTGTTAATTGTTAATTATACATATTGGATTACCTATAAAAATAACAGCCAGCCCCTACTCATTGACAATTATAAATTGACAATTAACAATTATTAAACGTCGCCGAGTAATGGCCTGATCACCAAATCCTCCACGACCGCCTGAGGAGATAGTTTTGAAATCTGAACAACCGTATCCGCAATATCGGTTGCCTTCATGATTCTGTCGGGGGATATTCCGGCAGCGGCCCAGGAGTCGGTATAAACGGCACCCGGATAAATACAGGTTACTTTGATGGAATAAGGTTTTAGTTCTTCACGCAGGTTTTTTGAGAACCCGGTTAGTGCATATTTGCTGACACTATAGGAACCACCATTGGGATAGGCTTGCAAGGCAGCTATGGAACTCATGTTGAAGATATGGCCTGATTTTCGTTCCATCATCGAAGGCAGGAGCATACGGGTGATATAATAAGCGCTGAGAAAATTCGTGTTCATCATCTTTTCCATTTGTCCTTCGGGCTCATCGATCACACGCCCGGGTTCAAATGTTCCTGCATTGTTGATGAGGATATCTGTTTGTACAGCAGATCCCAATACCCATTGACCAAATTCCACAGCCCCCGTTTTTGAACTGATGTCGAAAGCTTTTGCTTTGATGGTCTGATCGGGGAATCTTTCCTGAAGAGATGCCAGTGCGTGATACAGATTCATTTCGCTACGGGAAGTCAGATAGAGATCATGACCTTCTTTCGCAAATGCCTCTGCCATGGCTAAACCCAGTCCGCGCGAAGCACCCGTTATGACTACTTTCATGAATGCAATTTACATTATAAGGCTGAACGCCTAACGCTCAACGCCTAACGCATTTTATTTGCTTTAGCTGATCAAAAAATAAACCATCATAAACATCTTACCTTAAAGTAAGCCATAGCGTTAAGCGTTAGGCGTTAAGCGCTTAAGCGTTAAATTGCATCATGAAGTACAAGCATCTGTTCTTCGATCTGGATCATACACTCTGGGATTTCGATTCCAATAGCAGGGAGGCATTGCATGATCTTTATCATTCACTTTCCCTGGCTGACGCCGGTGTGAATGACTTCGATCTTTTTCATAAGCTCTACCTTGGCCATAATGAGCGCCTTTGGGATCGGTACAGAAAAGGGCAAATGAAAGTGGATGAGCTTCGATGGAAAAGAATGGCAGTAACCCTGCTCGAATTTAAAAATGGGGATGAGTCGCTGGCCCGTAAAATGGGTATCGCGTTTCTTGAGATACTGCCCACAAAGAATAAACTATTTCCAGATACGATTGAAGTATTGAATTATTTAACCGAAAAGAAATATACACTTCACCTGATCACCAATGGATTTGAAAAAACGCAGCATCATAAATTAAAAACCTCCGGCATTGACGATTTTTTTTGTGAAGTGATCACTTCCGAAGGATCCAATAGTCTGAAACCTCATCCCGAAATTTTTGAATATGCTTTACTGAAAACGGGGGCACTAAAAAAGGAAAGTATCATGATCGGGGACACACCCGAAGTAGATATTCTGGGCGCCCAGGAAGCAGGCATCGACCAGGTGTACGTTAATCATACCGGTAACAAGGAACCCGTAAAAGCCACGTTTACTGTTTACTCGTTGAAAGAATTGGAGCAGATCTTTTGATAATTGTCAATTGTTAATTGTCAATTGTCAATTATTTGTTGTTCAGTATAGCAGGGAAAATTGACAATTAACAATTGACAATTAACCATTAGCTGCTCCCCATTCCGCCAAGACCGTAACGCCTCCTTTTACCATCTGATTTAGTTCAACCTTTAACGCAGTACCAGGGGGCAGTAAGACATCCACACGCGAACCAAATTTTATAAATCCCATTTCTGCGCCCTGTTCCACCTGCTGACCGGGAGTAAGATAATTAATGATTCGTTTGGCGACTGCGCCGGCAATCTGCTTGACGAGCAGGGTTCCCTTTGAATTTTTTATGACAACACTATGACGCTCATTTTCAGTGGAAGATTTCGGATTCCAGGCCACCAGGTATTTCCCTTTGTGATATTGGCTGTATACAACATCCCCGCTGACGGGGTTGACGTTTCGGTGCACGTTTGCCGGACTCATAAATATCGAAATCTGCAGGCGGCGGTCATGAAAGTATTCCACGTCTGTGATTTCTTCGATAACGACCACTTTACCATCTGCCGGACAAACAACATATTGCTCATTGATAGTGGGTATACGTGCGGGTACCCGGAAAAAAGATATTATAAAAAGGAGAAACGCCAGGCTGACGATAAATATAAACCAGCTCAATCCCGGCAACTGGTAACTGATAAAATAAAAGGAAATCAGGTTGATCGCTGCAAAGATGATCGCACAGACGGCAATGGTTTTATATCCTTCTTTGTGAATAGTCATGGGTGGAATAAAATCGGGTTGTTTTAATTATGCAAACATAACAATGTAAAGCCAAATGAATGGCGTTGCGAACAGCAGGGAATCAAAACGGTCGAGAAACCCACCGTGACCGGGTAAAATATGTCCACTGTCTTTTACATCGGCGAGTCTTTTCAGTTTGCTTTGAAGCAGATCACCGACGGTACCGGCAACAGCCGCTATGGCGGCTACAATCATCCATTGACTCACGGCCTGCATTTCAAATCCACTGCTTAAGAAATAACCCACGGCTCCCATGGCGAGTACAGCGAATATGATTCCCCCAATCGTACCCTCCCATGTTTTCTTTGGAGAAATCGCAGACAACGGAGTTTTACCGATCAGAGAACCAACCAGATAGGCCATGGTGTCATTTACCCATAAACTCAGGATGATCGCGAGGACCAATAATTTATTTACGGTTTCCAATGCCGTACCGGGATAGAAAGTGCGCAGATTGAGTAACATACCCAGGCTGAGAGAAATATAAATCAGACCCAGCATGGAATAACCCATATTCCGTAAATACGTTTTCCGTGTATATAAAATTTCCGCCACCGGCAAAATGAAAAGAAACAGGAGACCACCATATAAACCCGCATTATGTAATCCGGCATTTCCCACATCACCGGCGAAACCGGGACGGGCGCAATACATCATGATACACCACCCCGCTATCATTACACCATATTTCTGAAAGGAACTTATTTCAGCATATGATGAATCAATTTTAGCCAGCAGTTTCTGGTATTCGTACCAGCAGCCAAAATGTATGATAGAAAAAAGTATGAAGAAACTCCAGATATTCCAAAGCAATCCAAACAACATGACCGCCACAAAGAACAGCGAAGTCAGTGCCCTTGTTCTGAAATTGACTGCATGAATTGCCATCAGTGAAGTTACGTAAATGGAAATTATATAATTATGTGAATCGGTTTACACCCGATCATCCGGTTCGTCAAATATATTATATTCTTTCGCCGGCGGGAATTCCGCAGCATAGTTAGTTGTAGATTGTTTCCGAAGGTATTTAATGAGGAATATGATAATGATCAGTGAAGCCAGGCCAATCAGCACGTAACCCAGACTGATGCTTGTGGTATTTGAATCCAGGTCGGCCACATTAAAATAAATCAGAAAAACATTGATCGAATTAAAAATAAAATGACCCAGCATCGATGTATATATGCTTCCGCTGTACCAGTATAAGGCACCCAGGATGACACCCAGAGCCATTCGTGGTATGAAGCCCATAAATTGCATATGGAATGCGGAGAATAAAAATGCCGTAAATATTATTCCGGGCCATGCGGATTTAAATATCTGGATAAAAAGTTTTTGCAGTACACCCCGGAAAAATAGCTCTTCGCTGATGGCAGGCAAGGCCCCAGCCAGTAAAAGTGTCATCAACAGATCGGCCGGACCTTTCATCGACAAAATATTCTTTATCTGACCATCTGCATCAGTCTCGTATTTCAGGATCCATTGTTGTGTTGATTTTGGCAGAAGATATACAATCAATTCATTTAAGGATGCCAGCATCTCCACGGCAAAATAAGCTGCGATCATGGTGACCAGGCCGATCAGGAGAAAAGAATTCTTCTGCGGTGGCCGGATTCCAAGATATTGTGGTGGGTGGGGATCTGCCAGGTATGAAAAAACAAGTGGCGGTAAAAAAAAGAGCCCCAAAGTATTAACGATCATCAATTCTTTTACCAGTCCGGCAAGTTCGGGACGCGCAAAATCTTTTGGTGTCATGGACGCCACCTGCATAAAGGTCATATTATTCAAATGAGCTATGATGGAGACTCCAATGAATGAAGCTGCCACCACAATTCCAAATGTGAGTCCGCCAAATATCATGAGTTGTAACCAGGCGGGTTTATTTCGAAGGTAGGTATGCATGTACGGGCTTCCGGCTACAGCTTTTATTGAGTATCTTTGCGGCAGGAAGACGCGAAATTAAGCAACCAGGCTTCAATTTCAATCCCGCATGGTGCGGGAAGGAATTTTTCCCATTAAACAATGCCCGTTCAGATCGGAAAACATATCAAACTGCCGGATTTCCCCCTGCTACTGGCACCCATGGAAGACGTGAGTGACCCTCCGTTCCGTTATGTGTGCAAGAAATTTGGGGCAGATCTTATGTACAGTGAGTTTATTTCTTCAGAAGGTTTGATCCGGGATGCCATCAAAAGCAGACAAAAACTTGATTTTTTTGAATATGAGCGGCCCTTCGGTATACAAATTTTCGGCGGTGATGAAGAAGCCATGTCGCTCAGTGCCCGCATCATTGAGGCAACGAATCCCGACCTGGTTGATATCAATTTCGGATGCCCGGTAAAAAAAGTGGTTTGTAAAGGAGCGGGTGCTGCTGTGTTAAAAGACGTGCCTGCCATGGTGAGACTTACGAGGGCCGTTGTGCAATCCACCAGACTGCCCGTAACCGTCAAGACCCGGCTGGGCTGGGACGATGATTCAAAAAATATTGAGGATGTCGCTGAGCGATTACAGGATGAGGGTATTGGTGCACTCACGATACATGGAAGAACAAGATCTCAATTATATAAGGGTGATGCCGACTGGTCACTGATAGCACGTGTAAAAAATAATCCGCGCATCCATATTCCTATTTTCGGTAACGGCGATATTGATAGTCCTGAAAAAGCTCTGATATATAAAAACAGGTACGGCGTAGATGGCATTATGATTGGACGTGCGGCCATTGGTTACCCCTGGATATTCCAGGAGATCAAATATTTCCTTCAAACGGGAAATCATATGGAAGCCCCTTCCCTGGAAGAACGTATCGATGTGATCCGCCAGCATTTATACCGTTCCGTAGAATGGAAGGGAAATATGCTCGGCATTCTCGAAATGCGCCGTCATTATGCTAATTATCTCAAGGGTATCCCGCATATAAAAGAAGTGCGCAATCAACTGGTGCAAAAAAACAGTCTTGATGAAATTGAAGAAGTCCTTCGAAAGCTTAAAGCTTAAAGCGGAAAGCGTAAAGCTTTCTTACGCCTAACGCCTAACGCTCAACGCTCAACGCCTGAATACAATAGATTCCAGAATTTTTTAGACAGGGAGAATGAATCAGGAAATTGACTTTTCCTGCTTTATGCTTTGCGCTTTATGCCTTAAGCTTTTTTGTTGAATTCCTCCAAAAGAGATATATAATGAACAGCGCGTTTTTCAGCAATGAAATCAGCAATGAAGAGTTCAGCAGCCATGATGGTGAAGGTTATACCGAACCCAAGCCAATAGGATTTGAGAGGCTCATTATAAAATAACATGACCAGAATCAACCCAGTGACGAAAGCGCCGATTTCTATCCAGCGGTAAACCAGGAAATTGGTTTTAACTTTTCGCATACGCGTCAGCTCAATTGTTTTGAGCTGATCAGGATTCATGTCATAGGCGTATACCTGACTGATGCGCTGATCATCGCTCCTCATAACCACGGTATATCCGGCAACAGCCTGCATAAGACCAAGAATAAGCAAGGGAAGAGCGGCGCCCCGGTAGACCTGCGTTTTCGCAGTAAAATAAAAAATCAGGGCCAGAACGATGACTGCTATGCCAATGACCAGGAAAACCAGGCTTTCGTGCTTTTCAGCAATAAAATATTTTTCAATGTCAGCCTTTGTGAGCATAGTGATTCTGCCCTTTAAATATAACCATATCCCGTTAGTTTGACGCTGCTTATTTTTGCAAAAATTCTTTATGTCCCGTTTTTTGATTCCCTGTCTTCTGGTCATGATTTTTTCAGGTTGTTCATCCAATAATGTGCAGGAAGATGATAGCCTTAAAACCTATTTTGATTCTGCCGGAGTGAAAGGATGTTTCGGACTACTTAATAACGGTGATAACAATTTTATCATCTATAATTTGTCGCGCTATCGGGATAGTTCCTATACTCCCGCCTCAACTTTTAAAATCGTGAATTCACTGATCGGCATACAGACCGGTGTGATCAGGGATGAGAACATGGTGATCAAATGGGACGGCGTGAAAAGATGGAACGAGGACTGGAACAAAGACCTGACGATGAAAGAAGCATTTGCCGTTTCAGCCGTTCCATATTTCCAGGAAGTGGCGAGACGTATCGGCCATGATACAATGAAAATGTGGATCGATAGTCTCGGGTATGGCAATCGCGATATCAGCGGACCTGTTGATTCTTTCTGGCTGAATAATACACTAAAAATTAAGCCGGATGAGCAATTGGGACTGGTAAAAAAACTATACTTCGATCAGTTACCTTTTTTTAAACGCACACAGGAAATCGTACAATCGGTCATGTTACGCGAACAAAATTCGAATTATAAGCTCTACTATAAAACGGGCTGGGGATTTCCCGGTCATGGAGTCGAATTAGGATGGGTAGTGGGTTGGGTCGAAGAAAACAGGCATCCTTATTTCTTCGTACTCAACATAGAGTCGACTGTACCGAACCGTGTGTACGAAGTGCGGATAAAATTGCTCAAGGACATACTGGCTCATTTAGGATTTTTTAACGGAAAGAAATAAACGGGAAGGTTGTCGTTTGTTATCTTGCGTTTGAGGCGTAAGGCTAAGGCTAAGGCTAAGGCTAAGGCTAAGGCTAAGGCAAGGCGAAGGCAGTAAGAATGCATAACTAATAATTAATAACTAATAACTAATAATTAATTGAAGTTCCAGCACCCAGAATATTTCATCGGTCTCCTGCTGATTCCAATGCTCATCTACCTGTATTCCGGGCTGGTCAGCTGGAAGAAAAAATTATCTTCCCGTATCGGCGATCCGTCGCTGGTCGCACAATTGGTGAAATCTTTTTCTGCTAAAAATTTCCTCCTGAAGTTTGTCCTGATCTGTGCTGCTGTTTTTTTCCTGGTTGTGGGTCTGGCTAATTTGCGGGCACGTGGAAAGGCAGAAGATATTACCCGGCAGGGTGTGGATGTGATGATTGTTCTCGATGTAAGTAAGAGTATGCTGGCGCAGGATGTTAAACCCAGCCGCCTGGACAAGGCCAGACAACTTTTATACAGACTTGTCGACCGTCTGCAAAATGACCGCGTGGGTTTAATCCTGTTTGCGGGCAGGGCCTATATGCAAATGCCACTTACCACGGACCATAGTGCGGCGAAACTTTATATTTCAGAAGCCGGCCCGGACGCTGTTCCTACACAGGGAACCGTTTTTTCTGAAGCACTCAGTATGGCAAATAGCTCCTTTAACCGGAATGAACATAAATATAAAGCCGTAGTATTGATTTCCGACGGTGAGGACCATGACCCAGAAGCATTGAAAGTGGCAAAACAAATGGCAGAAGACGGCGTTATGATAAACACAGTGGGCATCGGATCGGTGGAAGGGTCGGAAATTATCGATCCCGAAACGAAGGAACCGAAAAAAGATGATAAGGGAAATACCGTTATTTCAAAATTGAATGAACAGGAACTGGTCGGTCTTTCGGATGCGACGAATGGTATTTATATTCACCTCGATAACCTGGAAGACGCCACGATCACACTGACCCAGCGACTGGACAGTATTGAAAAACGGGCATTGGCCGATAACGAGTTTGTAAACTTTACAAATTATTTCCCCTGGTTCATCGGGTTGGCAGGGCTCTTGCTGATCTTAGAATTATTTATTCCCGAACGAAAAAGAAAAATTGCTTAAGTCAATACGATCCATATTATTTGTTTTGTCCCTTCTGACGGTATATCATTTACCGGCCCAAACAACGGATGCATTGATCCGCCGGGGGAACCACTTTTATAATAAACAGGATTATGACCAGTCGCTCGCGAATTATGACAAAGCATTAAAAAAATCACCGGGAAATCCGGATGCACATTTCAATCAGGGAGATGCTCAATACCGCAAAAACGATTATGAAAAAGCAGCAACTTCTTACGATGATGTATTGCAGACCAAAGCTGATGAGAATACCAGGCAGGGTGCTTATTACAATAAAGGTGTGGCAATGATCCGACAAAAAAAACTGAATGAAAGCATTGACGCATGGAAGAATGCCCTGCGCCTGAATCCGAATGATAGTGAAGCCCGGGAGAACCTGGTAAAAGCATTGCTTGAAAAGAAGAAACAGGATCAGCAGGAACAACAGAATAAAAAAGATCAGAAGGATAAGAAGAATGATGATAAAAAGCAGGATCAGAATCAACAGGATAAGACGCCTAAACAGCATCAAAGCAAACTGTCCAAGCAACAGGTGGAACAATACCTCAAGTCCCTGGAACAAAGGGAGAAAGACGTTCAGGATAAAATGAATCAGAACAAATCCCATACGCTGAGCCAGCCGGAGAAGGACTGGTAATACAAGTATGGAAGCTGAAAGTTGAAGAATGGGAGTGGAAAACCTTTCATATTTTTACATGTTCATTTATCAACTATTTTAATGCAATTGTATACCGATTCTCTGACTTCATATAAACGACTGGATACGGTTCCGGTAACGGTGGGTGATCTCATCCTGGGTGGTCATGCCCCGATACGCGTGCAGACCATGACTACATTCGACACCATGGACACGGTCAGGACTGTGGAGCAGTCGATCCGGTGCATAGAAGCCGGCGCGGAGCTGATCCGTATTACGGCACCCAGCAAAACAGAAGCCGAGAATCTTTTACATATCAAAAACGAAATCCGCAAAAGGGGATATAAAACGCCGATCGTAGCAGATATACACTTCACACCCAATGCTGCTGAAATTGCTGCGCGCATCGTAGAAAAAGTAAGAGTAAATCCCGGCAATTATGCCGACAAAAAGAAATTCGAGTTCATCGAATACAGCGATGCGGATTACCGGGAAGAAATTGAAAGAATTCAGGATCGTTTTCTTCCCCTGATCAAAATATGTAAAGAGTATGGCACAGCCATGCGCATCGGCACTAACCATGGATCACTGAGTGACCGGATCATGAGTCGTTATGGCGACAGTCCGATGGGCATGGTGGAAAGCGCCATGGAATTCCTGCGCATCGCAAGGGGTGAAAATTATCACCAGATCGTTTTGAGTATGAAATCCAGCAATCCGCTGGTGATGGTGGAAGCCTACCGCCTGCTGGTAAAAACCATGCAGGATGAATTCAACCTGATTTACCCGCTGCATATTGGTGTGACAGAAGCAGGGGACGGCGAGGATGGAAGGATAAAATCTGCCATCGGTATCGGCACTCTGCTGGAAGACGGTATCGGAGATACCATACGGGTATCACTAACCGAAGATCCGGAATTTGAAATTCCTGTTTGCCAGGATATCGTTGCGCGGTATAACTCCAAAAATAAAGGATCTGATATAGCACCTGCAGTCAATATACCTTATTCTCCATTTGATTATAAAAGAAGAAAAACCCATGCTATACAAAATATCGGCGGCACACACCCACCCGTGGTGGTAGCTGATTTTATGCATGAAACGACCATTACACCCGAATCTCTTTTGCGTATCGGTTACCAATATGATGAGATCACTGATAAATGGAACATTGGTGATGCAGCAGCAGATTATATATATACTGGTGAAAAAATACCGGACTTTGATTTGCCGGGTACCTGCCGGGTTATTATTAATTATGAAAGCTGGAAAAATCTGAAAGAGGAAAAAACGATTGCAGGGGAAGAAAAATATTTTCCATTGCTGCAGAAAATTCATCTGGAAACGAATGTCCTCTGTTCACCGACCATGAATTTTTTATCGCTGAATTCGAATCAGGCTATAAACAATGAATTGTTTCAATCATTTGAGAAAATACCCGGATTGGTTATCTGCCTTTATTCTGATAATGAAAATCCGGTATTGGATACTCGGCGTTTCATGATCGAACTGATGAACCGAAAGTTGGAAATACCGGTGATTCTGGCAGTTGAATGTTCAGAAAGCACGATTGACCGGCAACTCATACATTTTGCCGTGGAAGCAGGCGCCCTGCTGGTGGACGGTATGGGAGACGGGATCTGGCTGATCAATGATCCAAAAAAAATAATAAATGATCAGGTTACCGGAAGAACTTATCTCGCTGCTAATAATAATCATCAGTTTTTGAATAATACTGCCTTCTCCATTTTGCAGGCTGCCAGAACGAGAATATCAAAAACTGAATATATTTCCTGCCCTTCCTGCGGCCGTACTTTATTTGATCTTCAGGAAACGACTTCCAGGATCCGTTCAGTAACCAGCCATCTGAAAGGGTTGAAGATTGCGATCATGGGATGTATTGTGAATGGTCCGGGAGAGATGGCTGACGCAGACTTCGGTTATGTGGGCAGCGGTCCGGGAAAGATTACATTATATAAAGGAAAGGAAGTGATGAAAAGAAATGTGAATAGCGAGACGGCAGTATCTGAACTCATTAAGCTGCTCAAAGAGAGTGACGTATGGTTAGAACCGGAGGAAAGTAATGGAAGTATGGAAGACTGGAAGTCTGGAAGTGAGGGAATAAACATGCACAATTGCTTTAAGCTTTACGCCTTACGCTTTAAGCTTAACAATATGCGCTCCTTCTGAAATAATCGTAGAATAGCAATCCGGAATTCTGCCGTACTTTTTTTCATACGCCGTCTGAATATTCGGCAATAAATTTCTCTGCAGATTCTTTTTCTACCAGCGTAATGATACATCCGCCGAAACCACCGCCCATCTGCCTGGCTCCTTTTACACCCTCCATTTCTTTTATCGTACCAACCAAAAAATCGGATTCCGGACAACTGACTGCATAATCCTTACTCAGTCCATCATGAGAGGCATACATCAGTTTCCCGAAAGCGTTCAGGTCATGCTGTTTTAAAAAATCACAACCCGTCAGCAATCGTTGGTTTTCTCCAACAATAAAATGGCACCTCTTATAAACGGTATCGTCGAGCTCCTTGCGATGGGTTTCCAATAGTTCTATCCCCACATCCCGCAACGAATGGATGTTTGAATCATAGTTCCTGAGGACCGCCACACCGGCATCGCATTGCTGCCGGCGAAGGTTGTATTCCGATGAAGCCAGCGAATGACTGACCATTGAATTCACCAGAATGATACGGATATCGGGAAAATCAAATGGTATGTATTCATATTCCAGATTCCTGCAGTCCAGTTTTATCAGATGACCAGCTTTCCCATGAAGGCTCGCGAACTGATCCATGATCCCGCATTGAAGATTTGCGAACTGATGTTCGGTTTTCTGACCCGCAAGTGCCAGTTCCAGTCTGGATAACCCCAGGTGAAAAAACTCGTTCAGTGCCAGTCCGAATGCAGAACAAAGTGCTGCTGATGAACTCATACCAGCCCCCACGGGTACATTCCCTGTTACCACCACATCCATACCTGTCGGCAGGCGATGCTCCGGCATGATCATATAAATCATACCCAATAAATATGTTGGCCAGCCCTTGACCGGATGCATATCATCCAGTGAAAAAGAATAATTTTCGCGGTATTCAAGGGCCCTGACATTCAGCCGGTTTTCAGTATTGGGAGCCATGGCCAGCCAGATATTTCTGTCGATGGCAGCCGGCAGAACAAAACCCTGGTTATAATCAGTATGTTCACCAATCAGGTTCACGCGGCCGGGCGCCGCAGTTAATTGGTATTCTTTTCCGAAATATTGTTGAAATTGCCTGTGGATATCCATTTCCATTCTTCTAAAATTAAACACACTGAATGTCATTCAATATTACACCAGAAAGAGATGAGGATCTGGATCTTTTACAAATCACCGATCTCAGCACCGGAATCCAGGTAAGGATACTGCCCGCACTGGGCGCTCTTTTACATGAATTCTCGATACCACTGGGCAATCGCAGAATCCAGGTCATAAACAGTTACAAAAATCTGGCTGACCAGAAAGAAAATGCTGCATCTTACAAGAGTGCCAAACTTTCTCCATTCGTTTGCCGTATTTCAGAAGGTAAATATGAATTTGAAAATATCAGTTATGAATTTCAAAACAAATTTAATGACGGATCCGCTATACACGGCGTTCTGGCCGACAAACCTTTCACCGTATTGGAAAAATCAAGTCGGGAAGACGAAGCGTTTATTCTTCTCGAACACCATTATCAAAAAGAGGATCCGGCTTATCCGTTTGAATACTTAATAAATGTCAAATATACATTAAAAACGGGCGGGCGTCTGTACCTCGACACGACGGTCAAAAACCTGTCTGCGCAGCGCATACCCATGGCCGATGGATGGCATCCCTATTTCAGTCTGGAAGGAGAAGTGAACGACTGGTTATTATCTTTTCATTCGAGAGAAAAACTGGCGTTTAGTGAAAAACTGATCCCCCTCGGTCATACGGTTGAGGCACCCGATTTCTATAATCCCAGACGGATTGGTGACGAATTTTTTGACAATTGCTTTTTATTGGAACCGGATTCCGGGGTACCGGCGGCAACTTTGGAAAATCCTGCAAATGGTCTTCATCTTAGCTTTTATCCCGATCGTAACTATCCTTTTCTTCAGATATATACTCCCCCGGATCGCCAGAGTATTGCGATAGAAAACCTGAGTTCAGCGCCGGATGCATTCAATAACAAATTGGGTCTGATCATTTTGGAACCCGGCGATTCACAAAGTTTTAGCGTGTTATATCAACTGGAATTCAGGTAAACATGTACCTTGCCTCTCAATTGATTTTATGAAAAGTTTGAAATTCTTCTTTGCGATTGCCGGCATGTTTCTGCTGGCCGGATGTTTTGAAATTAATGAAGGTATTGAAGTGAAAGCAGATGGTTCAGGGGTATATTCTGTCCATACGGATATGAGCCAGCTTCTGCAGGCCATGCAGACTTACCTGGGTAAGGATGAGATGGACAAACAACTACCTCAAAAAGAAATTGACACGACAGTAATGATGAAAACCCTGCTGGATACGGCTAAAAATATTACAGCAGAAAACAAGGCTCTGATAAAAGATGGTTCTGTTCATCTGAAACTAAATATCACAGAGAAAGTTTTTAACAGTGATATCGTCATTCCATTTAAAAGCCAGTCCGACCTGCAGAAGCTGTACAATTCCATGAATAACCAGACGCTCGGTTTCAACCAGTTGTTCAAGGGAATAGCCGGTAAACCCGATTCAACCATGTCTGGAAATGATCAGGGCATGCCGGATATGAATCAGTTCAACGCCATTTATGATTTTGAAAGTCATGACGGACTTTTATCCCGCAAACTGAACCAGCAAAAATGGAAGGACCTGCAGGCAAGTCCGCAGTTTGCGCAAATGAAGGACGCGGGTAGCATGGGCATATCCATTCCATATACATTAACCATCAGCATTCCCAGGCCCGTAAAAAAAGTTGACAACGAACTGGCCAAACTTTTTCCCGACAGAAAAAAAGTTGTGATCCAATATAACCTGGTCGAGGTTTTCGACCATCCTGAAAAATTCGAATACACCATCGTTTATTAGTCAAAGAGCAATGCTTAGAAAAACGGATTTTCTTGTAGTCGGATCTGGCATCGCCGGGCTAACCTATGCGCTGAAAGTAGCGAAAGCCTGTCCGGATAAAAAGGTTCTGGTGATAACAAAGACCATTGCCGATGAAACCAATACAAAATATGCGCAGGGTGGCATTGCGGGCGTTACGGATTTTGAAAATGACAGTTTCGAAAAACATATTGAGGATACATTGATTGCAGGAGACGGACTTTGCAATCTGAAGACCGTGGAAATTGTGGTAAAAGAAGGTCCATTGCGCATTCAGGAAATGATTGACTGGGGTGCCCGTTTTGATAAGGACTCCGACGGTGAATACAAAAGAGGAAGAGAGGGCGGCCATTCAGAATTCAGGATCCTGCATCATAAGGACGTTACGGGCAAGGAAATGGAACGTGCCTTATTACAAACCGTCGCTGAACAGAAAAATATTGAGATTATCAAGCATTGTTTTGTGGTGGATATCATCACACAGCATCACCTCGGTTACCTGGTAACCAAAGGCACGCCGGATATTGAATGCTTTGGTATTTATGCACTGGACATGCAGGAGAACATGATCGTGAAAATTTTATCACGCATCACGGTTTTTGCTACCGGTGGTAACGGACAGGTCTATCGTACAACCACCAATCCCGTGATTGCAACAGGCGATGGCATTGGCATGGTTTATCGCGCGAAAGGCCGGATTGAAAATATGGAATTCATCCAGTTTCATCCGACGGCCTTATATCAGCAGGGCGTGAGTCCTGCTTTTTTAATTACGGAAGCAGTTCGTGGCGATGGAGGTATTCTCCGGAATAAAAAGGGTGAGGCTTTCATGGAAAAATATGACGAGCGTAAGGACCTGGCGCCGCGTGATATTGTTGCCAGGGCGATTGATAGTGAAATGAAAAAAGGGGGTACGGAACATGTGTACCTGGATTGCCGGCATATGGATATGAAAAAATTCGTGGAACATTTTCCGAATATTTATGACACCTGTAAATCAGCCGGTATCGATGTAGCCACTCAAATGATACCGGTAGCTCCCGCTGCTCACTATAGTTGCGGGGGAATAAAAACGGATGAATGGGGACATACATCCATTCGAAATTTGTATGCTGCCGGTGAATGTGCTTCTACCGGATTACACGGCGCCAACCGGCTGGCGAGTAATTCCCTGCTGGAAGCCATGGTATTTGCGCATCGTTGTTATCTCGACAGCGTAGAAAGAATTAAGACACTTACCTTCCGTGAAGATATTCCGGACTGGAATGCTGAAGGCACTACAGCACCCAATGAAATGATTTTAATTACCCAGAGTATAAAGGAACTACAACTGCTGATGAGCGATTATGTGGGCATCGTACGCACCAATATCCGTCTGACCCGGGCGTTGAAGAGACTGGATCTTTTGCACGAAGAAATTGAAGCCCTGTATGAAACCACTTTATTATCCCCCCAGCTTTGCGAAGCCAGGAACCTGATCACCACCGGCTTCCTGATTGTAAAAAGTGCGCAATTCCGAAAAGAAAGTCGCGGACTCCATTTCAATACGGACTATCCTTATAAGAGTAAGCTGGTCCAAAATACGGTACTCTGATGAAAGCCATGATCCTTGCCGCCGGACTGGGCACACGTTTCAAGCCGTGGACGGATCAGCATCCCAAAGCGCTGGCTCTTGTAAATGGAAAGAGCCTCTTAGAAAGAAATATACTCTATCTGCAGTCGTTCGGGATCAAAGAAGTGATCGTGAATGTGCATCATTTTCCGGAACAGATACTGGAAGCCATTCACAAACACAAAGGATGGGGAAGCGATATCAGCATCAGCGATGAAACGGGGCAGGTGCTGGAAACAGGTGGTGGTCTGAAGAAAGCAGCCGGTTATTTTGACTACGGATCTTTTGTTCTGATGAATGTGGATATACTGACTGACCTGGATCTGGAAGCCATGGCATTTTATCATGAAGAAAAAAAACCACTGGTCACGCTGGCTGTAACAAACAGGAAATCATCGCGCCATTTTCTTTTTGACCTGGATGAAAGACTTTCCGGATGGCGGAATACAAAAACCGGTGAAGAGAAAATCTCCGTCGCGGCACCGGCATTAATAGAAAAAGCATTCAGTGGCATTCACCTGATTTCTCCCGAAATATTTCCACTTATTCATCAGGAAGGGAAATTCTCTATTGTGGATGTCTATCTCGAACTCGCTGCTTCGCATTTGATCCTTGGGTTCGATCATTCCGGATCCAAACTGGTTGATGTGGGAAGAACAGAATCAGTCGCGATAGCCGAAAAATTCTTTCCTTAATTTTTCCAGTCCTTCGATTCCTGTTCGATGTGATGTACGTCGACTGTAACCCCGAATTTATTTTTCAGATGACGGGCGAGGGAATCGGCTGCATACACACTGCGATGCTGACCACCGGTGCATCCGAAATTGACCATCAGATTTTCGAAGCCCCGGTTGATATAGTCCTCCACTGAAATATCGACGAGGTCAAATACGCTATTCAGATATTCGGGCATTTTTGTTTGTTGTTCCAGGAAATCCTTCACTTCCTTATCCCTGCCCGTTTTTGATTTAAAAATTTCCAGTCGGCCGGGATTTAAAATGGCGCGACAATCAAAAACAAATCCCCCACCATTTCCGGCTGTATCCGGTGGAATGGATTTTTTATAGGAGAAGCTGTTGATATGAACCACCAGTGGCGTTTCGGCATTCGCACGCGGCGGAATGAATCGTTCAATGATATGGTCCTCCACAATCAGGTTCAGAATTCTTTCAAACTCAGGGACATTCTTCGCCATGGGATATTGATGCAAAAAAGACCGGAGATTTTTCAGTCCCAATGGAATACTAACCAGGAAATGTGCTTTCCGTTCGAACAAACCACGGAATCCGTAAGCACCCAATACCTGCATGAGGCGTATCAGTACATATCCATGATATTGCTGGATGAATTTCTTTTTATTGAATGTGGTTCCCAGTTCTTCTTCTACACAATCCATATAATACTCCAGTAATCCATGTTTCCAGGCTTCATTCAGTTCCGCTTTTGCCTGCCATAGCATGGACGCCACATCATATTGCATCGCACCCTTCATACCTCCCTGGTAATCGATGAAATGCACTTCTTCGTTTTCGATTAATATATTCCTGCTCTGAAAATCGCGGAACATAAAGTATTTATATTCTGTGTTGCCCAGCTCAGCAGAAAATATCTCGAAGTCCGCGATCAGTTTTTCTTTATCATAAGGCAGCTGGAGGGTATCCAGAAAATAATATTTAAAATAAAGCAGGTCGCTCATGATAGCCTGTTTGCCAAACTCACTGGAAGTGAGGCACCAGTTTTCATAATCCATTCCTTTGTCACCCTGGATCTGCAGATGTGCCAATGCCTTCAGGCTTTTCCTAAAGAGATTGTATACTTCATCGGAAGGACCGGATTCTTCCAGCCGGTCCAGGAGGGAAATATCTCCGAAGTCTTCCTGGATATATAAAGTCCCTTCTGTATTCACAATATAAATCTCAGGAACAGGACAACCTTTGGTTTTAAAATGCCGGCTGAAGTTTATAAAACTCAGGTTTTCTTTTATATTGATCCCGTATGTAGCGATAAATGATCCTCTGGCAGTGCGGATTCTATAGTAGATACGGATGCTGCCCGACTGTGGTATTTTGTCGATGGACAGAATGGGCTCTTTGCTATAAACGGTAAACAGATCGCCGATGTCTTTATTAATATGATCCATAAGAAAAGATGAAACTACAAAAAGCTAGGCAACCACGGTGATATGAGGCGTTGGTTCAGTCTGACGTTTTAAAATACTTTCCTGATGGGCCGCTATCAATTCAGCCAGGCAGGCCGTCCAGCCTGTCTGGTGGCAGGCGCCGAGTCCCATACCGTTGTCTCCGTGAAAATATTCGTAGAAAAGATTCAAATGTTCATTTCCCGGTTGCTGATAAAACCAATTGTATTTACCATATTGAGGCACGCTGCCCGAAACATCCGGCAAAAACAAACTGATCACACGCTGGGTTAGAAAATCAGCCACTTCTTCCAGATTCATATAAACACCGGAGCCCACAGGGCATTCCACTTTTAAAGCGTTGCCGTAAAAGTTACCGTATTTACGAATGGACTGTATGATCAGATAATTGATCGGCATCCATACCGGTCCCCGCCAATTCGAATTACCACCAAAGAGATTCGATGTAGAATCACCCGGATCGTATTGAATATTATAATCAATATGATCAATACGTACAGAATAGGGATTTTTTTCGTGAAACTTTGAGAGCGCGCGGATTCCACCCGGAGAAAGAAATTCATCCTCATTCAGTAATCGTTCGAGCAGACTCACCAGACGGTCGCGGGGAATGAGAGACAGCAATATCGTATCGCCATCGGTTTTTTCCTCGTTGGGCCAGAACTTATTATTTTTCAACCGGTAGTTCTCGAACCAGCTGATACGTTTTTGAAAGTCGACGAGTTTATCCAGTTTTTTCTTTTCAATAATGGAAACGGCAAAAAGGGTTGTGATGCCCACGATGGAATGGATTCGTAGCTGAAGGGGTGCGGAACCTGCAACGGCCAGTGTATCATAAAAAAAACGGTCATCTTCATTCCACATGCCCTGTTCATTCAATGCCTCAGCAATCAAAACGAATTGTTCAAAAAATTTCGTCGCTGTATCCTCAAAAGTGATATCCTTCATGGCAATTTCCAGGGCCATGTCCATCATGTTGAGCGCATACATACCCATCCAGCTGGTTCCGTCCGCCTGCTCAAGCTGCATTTGTCCGGGCAGTTCGATACTCCGGTTAAACACACCAATATTATCCAGTCCGAGGAATCCGCCTTCGAACATATTATTTCCATTCGGATCCTTCCGGTTTACCCACCAGGTAAAATTGATCAGCAGTTTCTGAAAAATTCTTTTCAGAAAATCCACATCATAACTGCCCGTTTTTTCCCCTTCAATCTTATAGACTTCGAGGGCAGCCCAGGCCTGCACCGGCGGATTTACATCACTGAAATTCCATTCATAGGCGGGTAATTGTCCATCGGGTTTCATATACCATTCGCGCATGATCAGCAGCAACTGGTTTTTTGAGAATACCGGATCCACCATCGACATGGGTATGCATTGGAAAGCCATATCCCAGGCTGCATACCAGGGATATTCCCATTTGTCGGGCATGGCGATGATATCCTGGTTTTTCAGGTGTTTCCAATCGTGGTTGCGGCCGAATTTTTTCCCGTCATTGATCGGACTGATGCCGTCGCTGCTGGTCAGCCATTTTTCGACATCAAAATGATAATATTGTTTGCTCCAGAGTATACCCGACAAAGCCTGCCTTTGTAATAATTTTAATTCCGGTGGAGTTGAAGGGTGCAGGATCGCATCATAAAAGAGATTGGCTTCCTGTTTTCTTACTTCAAAGACTTTTTTAAATCCCAATGTAAATGGATTAGCAACCACTTTGTTGGAAAGTCGCAGATAGATACTTTCTGTTTTCCCACCTTCGATCCGGATTTTGTAAACAGGCGAGAATTTAGTTCCGTTTTTCTTTTTTTTCAGTGCATCCAGATTTTCCCCTTTGATCAGTGCTGAATGAAAGGCATCTTTTACAAACGGTGACTCATTGGGCACACCCATCACTTTTTCTTTATTCGTCACATTTTCTGTGAACCACTTATGTTTTGGAGTCTGAAAATATAAATAATAATCGCCGAGCCGCGGATGCGTTGCCAGTACGGAATTTTTATTGCGCAGGCTGATATCCGGTTTTGTCTCAGCATATTCATTCCCTTTATTATAAAACCATAATGTTGGAAGAACGGTGATATCAGCCGCTTTGTGAAACCGGTTTGTTACATCTATTTTGATAAATATATCAGTGGAATTCTGTTTTGCATAGGTTACGAGTACGTCAAAATATTCATCGTCATCGAACACACCGGTATCGAGGATCTCAAATTCCGGTTCGTGTTTGGAACGGATGCGGTTTTCCTGAATGAGTTGCTGATAGGGGAATGCCTGCTGTGGATATTTGTAGAGGTACTCCATGTAATAGTGGGTAGGAATATTATCCAGATGATAATACAATTCTTTCACATCCTCCCCGTGATTTCCCTGACCATTGCCCAGACCAAATAATCTCTCTTTCAGAGTTGCATCTTTCCCATTCCAAAGGGCAATACCAAAACAAAGATTCTGAAAGAAATCAGAAATGCCTGCCAGTCCGTCTTCACCCCATTGATACTGACGGCAATGCGCGTGATCATAGGGGAAATAGTTCCATGCATCGCCATAGGGGCCGTAGTCTTCTCTGACGGATCCCCATTGACGTTCGCTTAGATAAGGTCCCCACTGCTCCAGTGGGATTTTTTTATAAGAGTTTACGATTAGTCGCTTCTGCTCAATAGTCATAAAGTAGGGTTAAAATTACGGATTCCTAATTTAATGAAACGATGAGAGGAATCCAGTGTGGTATCGTTTTTGAACTAAACTGACTGACAGAATATTTTATATTTCTAAACTATCAGATATGGGAAAGTTAAGTGGTAAGAAAGTAGCCATTCTCACCGAGAATGGTTTTGAAGAAGTTGAACTGACCAGTCCATTAAAGGCCTTAAAAGAAGCCGGGGCGACAGTGGAAATTATTTCGCCGCAAAAAAAGAAAGTAAAAGCATGGAATCATGATCACTGGTCGATTGAATTACCTGTGGACGTTCAATTGAATAATGCCAGCGTAGATGATTATGACGCCTTAGTTATTCCGGGTGGTGTATTAAATCCGGATAAAATGCGAACTAATCCGGATTGTGTGGATTTTGCGCAACAATTCCTGGAAGAACAAAAACCGGTTGCAGCGATATGTCATGGCCCGCAGTTGTTGATTGAAACAGGCATGTTGCGTGGGAAAAATATGACATCATATCCTTCCATCCGTACTGATCTTGAAAACGCCGGTGTGCATTGGTCAGACGTGGAAGTAATTACTGACGATGGCCTGACTACCAGTCGCAGTCCGAAAGATCTGGATGCTTTTAATAAACGCATCATAGACGAAATTGCGTTGAGCAATTATGCAAGCGCTCCTGTTTTATAGTTCCGTACCATCCATATATATCTTAGCACGTATCGTGAAAAAAAACCACCCTGGGTGGTTTTTTTTATTGGTATTTGAGTGAAAGGTTGTAGAGAATTTTCTCCGAGGCACTGTCAAAAGGCTTATACATTGAATCCTGCAGCCAGTGTCTGCGAAAGGATGTTACTGCTGCTATACTATCCCTGATATTAAAACCTATTATGCGCAAGGCCTGATAATTATTGAATCCGGCTGGTACGACCACACAGGTAGTATCTCCATACCAATCACCGAAACCATGATCTGCCAGCAGTTTCCAGGGAAAGCGCCAGTTTGGATCTACTTTTCTTCCGGGTGCAATATCGCTATGACCAATAAAATTCTCCTGTGGAATTTTATATTTTGTTTTCAGCGTATCTAATAAAGTCAGCAGACTGGCGATCTGTGGATCTGTGAAATATTCGAAACCATTATTATCCAGTTCAATCCCGATACTGGAAGAATTGATATCAGAATTATTTCCCCATTTACTGACTCCGGCCTGCCAGGCGCGCAGGTAGTCGTTGAGCATATGATGAACCGTTCCATCCTTGCAGATTACATAATGTGCACTTACCTGTGACTGTGTGATGGTAAAAGTATGGAGTGTTTCAGGGCAACCGTTCTGAGCCGTGTGATGGATGATGACAAAATTTGGTTTCCGCAAATCAAAATTCACTGTGCCCACCCACTCCGTATTTTGACTGGCAAAATAATCAGCCGGCTCCTGACGGATTGTATTTGAGAGATCTTTTGTTTGCCTTTTGTAAGCCTTATTCGATGCTTTGTACGGATCGTGGTTGCAGCTTATCAGGATGAGCAATATAAATGCCAATACACTTTTTTGCATAGGACAAAAATAAGCTTAATGCGCAATTCAAATCGCTCAACGCTCGCAACGCTTAACGCCTAACGCCTAACGCCCAACGCCGTCAACGTCAACTGTCAACTGTCAACCGTCAACCAAACATGCTGGCACATGTTTTAAATATATTCTCTAAATCTGTTTATGCCTGAAGGTCCTTCGATTCTGCTTGTCCGGGAAGCACTGCAGTCCTTAATCGGAAAAAAAGTTATAGCCGCAAAGGGAAATAGTAAAATTGAAAAATCAAGACTGATAAACCAAAAAATCGTGGACATCAGGAGTTGGGGAAAACATCTGTTGATTTGTTTTGAAGGATTTACACTGCGTATCCACTTCCTGATGTTTGGCACCTATCTGGTGAATGAAAGAAAACCTACTCCCCTGCGCCTGTCGCTTTGTTTTAAGAATGATGAATTGAATTTTTATACCTGTTCCATTCAAATCATCGATGAACCGTTGGATGAAGTATATGATTTTAGTGCCGACGTATTAAATGATCTGTGGAGTTCCAGAAAAGCAAGTTCCAAGCTCAAAGCAATACCAGAAATAAATGTCAGCGACGCTTTACTCGATCAGCAAATATTTGCAGGAGTAGGAAATATTATAAAAAACGAAGTATTGTTCAGGATTCGTGTTCATCCAAAATCGATTGTAGGAAATCTGCCTCCAAAATTAAAAACTGCGATGATCAGGGAAGCGCGAAATTATAGTCTGGATTTTCTGAAGTGGAAAAGAAAATTCGAGTTGAAAAAACATTGGCTTATTTACACAAAAAAAATATGTCCGCGCGATCATGCTCCGGTCTACAAAGAACATATCGGCAGGACAAAGAGGAGAACTTTTTATTGCGAGAAGTGTCAGATCTTGTATGGTTGACGGTTGACGGTTGACAGTTGACGGCGTTGAGCGTTGGGCGTTAGGCGTTGGGCGTTAGGCGTTAGGCGTTAGGCGTTAGAGGCGTTAACCGTTTTCCCATGAGAATAGATGATAATTCCACTACCAGCGGAATTTGACCTTTATTAATTTTTACTTTGGCTTCTTCCAGGTTGAACCATTCTGCCTTATCAATTTCAGGAAAGGATTTTAAATTTCCCGACTTTGGCGGCCATTCCAGTTCAAAAGAATTACTCGTTCTGAATTCTACTTCCGTATTTAACTGGAATGCCCATGCGTAAATAATTTTATTGCTTTGTTTTACCGGACTCAGTTCGATGAATTCCCCATCTGTTTTAATTCCTGTTTCTTCCTCCAATTCTCTTTTTGCAGCATCCAACACGGATTCTCCTTCTTCCATGCCACCTTTTGGAATGGACCAGGCTCCGAGATCTTTCTTGATCCAAAAAGGTCCCCCTGGATGAACCAGTAAGACCTCCGGAGTGCCTTGTACAAAGCGGAATAAAAGGATACCCGCACTTTTCCTATTCATAGTATCCTATATATCCAGAGCTATGCCAATATGTGGTTGACGGTTGATGGTTGGCGGTTAACGGTTGACTGGAAAAGCGTTAGGCGTTGAGCGTTAGGCCTTAATCTCCAGGTACCAGCCTCAGAGGCTCCCAAGGCATGCTCTTTGCAGAGATGCTTGCATCATGGAAAAACGATTATTTGGAGTTATACTGACTGTACTGGGTATTGCAGGCCTCGTCATCGCTGCATATAATTTTGTGCAGGGGAATACCGGAACGAACCACAGTGTTAAATCTGTGGCGGTTTATGGCATTCTGGGACTGCTTTTCTTTTTTGCAGGTATAGGTCTGATCAGGAGTACCCGGGATTTATCAAACCGCAGTTAATAAACGCAGTATGGAAAAATTTATAAAACTGAATAGTTCCTGGGAAGAAGTAAAAGAAAAGATAAAGGAGATCAACCCGGAGATAACGGATTCAGATCTCGTCATCGATCATGCAAATGAAGAAGAAGTTTTTGAAAGACTTTCCAAAAAACTCCATAAAAGTATAGAAGAAGTAAAGGCCTGGGTTGAGAGTGTTTCTGCCACAAAAACAATCGCAGGGTAATTGTCAATTGTCAATTGTCTTGTTAATTGATAATTAAATGGATGGCGTAAGACTCCTTTTAAGGAATTGACAATTAACAATTGACAATTAACAATTACATATTGCGTCTATACTGTCCTCCCACTTCATATAGTGCATGCGTGATCTCCCCTAAGCTGCAATATTTTACTGTTTCCATCAGGCAGGAAAAAATATTTCCGTTCTGAACAGCGGCTTGTTTTAGCGTTTGCAAAGCAGCCGCAGATTTTTCCTTGTTTACATTTTTAAAATGATTCAGGTTATCGATCTGCCATTTTTTTTCTTCTTCGGAGCTCCGGATTATTTCATTGGGTATAATGGTTTTTGAACCACCTCTTTTTAAAAAAGTATTTACACCAACAATGGGCAATTCACCGCTATGTTTGCGGCTTTCATATATCATACTTTCTTCCTGAATTTTATTGCGCTGGTACATTCTTTCCATGGCGCCCAATACACCACCTCTTTCTGTAAGCCGGTCAAATTCTTTCATCACAGCTTCTTCCACCAGGTCAGTCAGTTCTTCAATGAGAAAAGATCCCTGGATAAAATTTTCTGTTTTTGCAGTTCCCAGTTCCCGGTTGATGATCAGTTGAATCGCCATGGCCCGGCGTACACTTTCTTCGGTCGGTGTCGTGATGGCTTCATCATAGGCATTGGTGTGTAAGGAATTGCAGTTGTCATAAATCGCATACAGCGCCTGCAGGGTTGTTCGGATATCATTAAAATCTATTTCCTGCGCATGCAGGCTGCGGCCGCTGGTCTGAATATGATATTTTAACATCTGGCTGCGTTTATTCGCCTTGTATTTATATTTCATGGCCTTGGCCCAGATCCGTCTGGCCACCCTGCCGATCACACTGTATTCCGGATCCATGCCATTGCTGAAAAAGAAAGAAAGGTTGGGTGCAAATTCATCGATCTTCATACCGCGGCTCAGATAATATTCCACATAAGTAAATCCATTGGCCAGCGTAAATGCCAGTTGGGTAATGGGATTGGCGCCGGCTTCAGCAATATGATAACCGCTGATGGAAACGCTGTAAAAATTTCGTACCTTCTGTTCCTGAAAATATTCCTGCACATCACCCATCAGCTTCAATGCAAACTCAGTAGAAAAAATACAGGTATTCTGTGCCTGATCTTCTTTCAGAATATCTGCCTGCACGGTTCCGCGCACCTGATCCAATGCCTTTGCTTTTAAAGATCAGATACACTTCTGCAGGTAATACTTCTTCCCCGCTGATACCAAGCAATTTCAAACCCAGCCCATTGTGCTTTTGCGGCAATCCGGCAGATTCGGAATCCTGGTAGCGGGGCGTTTTCATATCCCCGAATTTCTTCAGGAGTCTTTCATTCACTTCATTCCATAATCCCTTTTCAGTAATATATTTTTCACATTGCTGATCAATGGCAGCATTCAGAAAAAAAGCAAGGATCATCGGGGCCGGACCATTGATGGTCATGCTCACCGAAGTTTTCGGATCGCAAAGATCAAAACCGCTGTATAATTTTTTTGCATCATCCACGGTGCAAACACTCACACCGCTGTTTCCGACTTTACCATAAATATCCGGGCGCGGATCCGGATCTTCACCATATAACGTAACTGAATCAAATGCAGTACTGAGACGTTATGAAGGTCTGTCGATGCCGAGACATAATGAAATCTTTTATTCGTTCTTTCCGGTGCACCTTCACCGGCAAACATTCGTGTCGGATCTTCCGCTTCTCTTTTTAATGGAAACACACCGGCGGTAAATGGAAATGAGCCCGGCACATTTTCCTGTGCCTGCCAGCGCAGGATATCACCCCAGTCTTGATATTTTGGAAGAAGTACTTTCGGAATGCGTGTTCCCGATAAACTGGTTGTATAAAGTGACTGCCTGATTTCCTGATTGCGCACATGATAAATATATTCATCAGCCTGGTAGGATTTTATTTTATCGGGCCATTCTTTAATCAGTTTCCGACTGACCGGTGTGAGTAGATTTTCATAATACTCTGATCCGGCTTCAATTGCAATTCAGCATGCCGGATTGCAGATTCTTTTTTATTTCTTCCAATGCACCTGTTAATTTATATAATGTCGAAGCAATGGAACTTTGTTCCTTCACCAGCTGATTATATTCTTCGATGCTTTCATGAATTTCACTCAGATATCGCACCCGGGCTGCTGGAATAATAGATTTCTCCCATTGTCCCTTTATTTCCGGAAGGTGAATGCGATGACAGAAATCCGGTAGACTGCATCGTTCATCAATTATTTTCATCAGACGCATAAATAAATCCTGCGTGCCCGCGTCATTAAATAATGAAGCTGTTGTGCCGATAACCGGAAGTTCTGCATCCTTTGCATTCCACAGACCGTGATTTCGTTTATATTGTTTTCTGCACTTCGATCAGGGCATCCGAAGCACCTGGTTTATCTGATTTATTGATGACGATGAGATCGGCATAATCCAGCATATTGATTTTCTCCAGCTGGCTGGCAGCTCCGTATTCGGGCGTCATCACATATACTGAAACATCACAAAAATTCAGAATGGAAGAATCACTTTGTCCGGTGCCTGCGGATTCCAGCAGGATCAGATCGAATCCGGCTTCCGGCAAATATCCAGGGCCTCCTGCACATAGGCACTCAGTGCCACATCGGTTTCGCGGGTGGCCAGGGAACGCATATAGGCTCTGGGAGAATGAATGCTGTTCATGCGGATGCGATCGCCCAATAATGCGCCACCCGTTTTTTTCTTTGAAGGATCCACAGAAATGACGGCAATCGTTTTTTCGGGAAATCCCTGCAAGAAACGCCGCACGATTTCATCCGTCACACTGCTTTTTCCTGCACCGCCTGTGCCGGTGATGCCGATTATCGGTTGACGGTTGACGGTTGACGGTTGACGGTTATCGATGACCGATGACCGTTGACCGTTGGCCGTTGACGGTTGACGCGTTGACGTGTTGACGGATCGTCCCATTTTCAGCATGTGTGATGGCACGGGCGATGCGGCGGATCTCTTTGTATTCACCCAGGGGAAGTTGTCCGTTCCAGTTTTTTTCCGAAGTCCAGAAAATTCCATTCATCGGTACTGAATTGTTTTTTCTGTTTCCCGGATCAGATCTTCGATCATGCCTTCGAGACCCATGTGCGCGACCGTCGTCCGGAGAATAGATGCGGCTGATGCCATTTTCCTGCAGCCATTTTATTTCCGTCGGAAGAATGGTGCCACCGCCACCACCGAAAATGCGGATATGACCGCATCCGCTTTCATCGAGCAGATCCCGGAGGTATTTGAAGAATTCCATATGACCGCCCTGGTAAGACGTCAGCGCAATCGCCTGCACATCTTCTTCGATGGCTGCTTCGGCAATTTCATGTACGCTGCGGTTATGCCCGAGGTGAATGACTTCGACTCCTTTGGATTGCAGAATGCGGCGCATGATATTGATAGCAGCATCATGCCCGTCGAACAGGGAAGTGGCTGTAACGATCCGTAACCGCTGTTTGGAATGATTCATAAAACAGGCTGAATCAACAAATTTAGCTTAAAAAACTAATGAGTGTTAGTTTTTAGATGGGCAACTATATACGTGTTGGGACAGGTGGGAATTTC
>CAVQGO010000012.1:0-32770 GCA_963712045.1 uncultured Bacteroidota bacterium
CTGAATGAACTCGATCATATTATAAAAGTATCAGATGGCGACTCCATTCTGATGGCTCAGAAAATGGCCTCCGGGCTCGGCCTCGCGGTCGGCATTTCCTCAGGCGCGAATATCCTCGGGGCCATGCAGGTTCAGGCAGAAATGGGTGACGATTCGGTCGTGGTCACCGTTTTATCCGACAGCAACAAAAAATATTTGAGCACAGATCTGCTAAGAGAAGAACCTGTAAAGGCCGACTATATGACACCGGAGATCACACTGACAGATTATTCGCCGGTAAACGGACTCCACGAGAATTGATGTGAGCAATGAAAGAACAATTGTTTATTCAATATGAAAAAATGCTCGGCGAAATCGAGGCCTGCCGTGCTGAAAAGCAGGACTCCATGAAAGAGATCGAATCCTGCTTTCATCTGGCACAACATTATTGGGGACAGGTTGAACAGGTCATTGAAGAATACGTATTTTCCTCATCCAAAGAAGAAATTGAATATTACAAAGAGGTTAAACCCCTTTTTAAATCCCATATTGAATATTACAACCTGCTCTATCACGCCGAGTTATTCAGACCCTCCGGCGATACAGCCGACATCACCGAATTTTGGATAAAAGAACAACAACGTCTCCACCGGTTCATCCTCGACAACTCCGATTTTTACGATTATTATAAAACTAAATCCAGCGATCGCGATGAACTTTATTTTCTGTCCTCCGGCCTAACTGTTTATTATGATGACTTGATCGCCGTCCTTCTCGCGCTCGAGCGCTATACAGCACATATCCAAAATCATCTTAAGTGCTGAGAAAATGGACCGGAGATCCCTATTTAACTTCTTCTACCGGAATTGCCGGACTGATATTTCTTAATTCTTCCGGTATAGTTTTTTGCCGGACGAGACATTTCATCAGAATACGAACACTACTTGTATCATTTAAGAACACCCTTTTTGCGGTATTACGATCTTGGCATATGGATATCAATCAGTTGTTCTTTGGCATCCAACTTGGAACTTTTAACGCAACCAGTATTACAGATTATGTTTACGAATTTTTTAAAAACGACCCTTCGCTTTTTATTTAAAAATAAGGTGTTCAGCTTCGTCAACATTTTGGGCTTGTCGCTCGGCATTCTTTGTTGCCTTTATATCGTTCTTTATGTTCAGGATCAGTATAGCTACGATAAACATCATCGCGATGCCGACGATATTTACCGGATCGTCACGTCCATCCGTATCGGTTCCGATTCAGCATCCACCGGTGCGCATCTGATGTCTACCTCGTCACCTCCGATAGCGCCGGCGATGAAAAGGGAATTTCCTGAAGGGTCTTCATTTACCCGGGTTATACCTACACTCGGTGTTTCAGACCATTTGCTCAAATACGAAGACAAGTCGTTTTATGTTAAAGACGCTGTTTTTGTCGATTCCAGTTTCTTCGATGTTTTTACTTATCATTTTGCGAGTGGACGCCCGGCAATCTCCGGGCGGAGCGAAAGTCGGTGGTTTTGCTGAAGACCGTTGCCGACCACTTATTCGCTGGAACAGATCCGACCGACAAACAGATTATTATCGTCGACAATAACGGGATGGATACACTTACGGTCGCCGGTGTTGTCGATGAAAGTCTGGGGCATTCTCATCTGTCGGCCAATGTTTTTATCCGCATGACGGAAGGGTCTATCGGTGGCGGTTTTCTTCAGAATGATATCTGGACCGGAAACAATTTCGCCAGCTCTTATGTAAAACTGCAGCCCGGAGCAGATGCGGGTAAACTCGTAAAAAAATTACCCGCCCTGCTGATGAAGTATGCTGCCGACGGGTTTAAAAAGCGGCATGCAAAAAACGCTCTCCTTGCAACCCATTTCGGCCATCCATACCGGTGAGGGCTTCGATCATGAACCACCGAAACGGTCAGCAGCTCCTTCTGCGATTGTTGCTTGGTATCGCTGCGCTCGTCCTTATCACAGCGTGTATCAATTTCATGAATCTTTCTACCGCCATGGCTTCGAAACGGGCAAAGGAAGTGGGTGTGCGAAAAACAATCGGTGCAGATAACTGGTCGCTTCGATGGCAATTCCTCGGCGAAGCACTAGTCCTTTCGCTAGTCGCCTTGTTGCTCGCTATTCCATTTCTTTTCCTGTTGCTTCCATATTTGAACGAAATTACCGGCGCCAATGTTAACGTTAATGTTCTGTATCACGGAAAAATTTGGTTTTTACTTTTTACCGTTGTTCTGATCACGGCACTTATATCAGGAAGCTACCCGGCATTCTATATGTCAGCATTTAAAGCCATCAAAGTGCTGAAAGGAAATTTTAGTCACCAGGCTTCCGGGACAGGTATTCGCAAAGGACTCGTGGTGTTTCAGTTTACATTGTCCATCACGCTAATGATCTGCCTGGTGGTAATCTACAGCCAGCTGAAATTTATCCGGAGCAAAGACCTTGGCTTTAACCCGGCGCAGAAACTCATTTTCTCTTTTCATAATAAGGAAGCCCGGCAACACATGACTGCCTTTACGAATGCTTTAAGGCGTATCTCAGGAATCACTAATGTGAGTAGGGCCAGCAATTACCCTGGTCCGGGGCCATACAATGACTGGGGCGTTTTTCTTCAAGGCGGCACAGAAGCGACATCGATCGATCAGCAAAATATTATCACAGACGAACATTTCGCATCAACAATTGGTACGCACATCCTTTCCGGACGCAATTTCAGGTTTGGTGATTCTGCCCAAGTGTTGATCAATGAAACACTTGCTGAAAGGCTGGAACTACAAACGGACAAAGCGCCAGGAACAATGTTGTACACTACCGGAGACCGCAAATACCAGATTGCCGGCGTGATAAAAAACCTGAACTATCAATCTTTGAGAGAAAATGTAGGGTCATTCATGTTGATCTGTGATCCTTCACGTGACGACCTGTCGTATCTTATTGTCGATGCACATTCGGGCGACTACAAAGCTTTATTATCACAGATCGCTGCGGCATGGCAAAAACAGCTTCCGTCTGAACCTTTTGACTTTTTGTTTCTCGACGACGTGATTCAGAAACAGTATGAGAAAGAAACCACATTGTCAAGTATCGTGAATGCGTTCACCAGCATGGCCATTTTCATATCCTGCATGGGATTGTTCGGGCTAGCCGCCTTTAGCGCCGAACAAAGAAAAAAGGAAATCAGCATACGGAAAGTTCTTGGCGCCAGTGTGCTGAACGTAACCGCTCTCCTATCCCGGAATTTTGTAACAATGGTCATCATTTCTTTTGTGATAGCTGTTCCGATTGCCAACTGGGCGATGACCGGCTGGTTGGAAAATTTTTCTTATCGTGTACCCCTAAAGTGGTGGATGTTTGGAATAGCCGGCATATTGGCGCTTTTTATAGCATTAATCACCGTCTCTTTACAGGCAATTAAAACAGCCACCGCCAATCCGGTAAATAGTTTGAGAGCACAGTAAAAAAGGATATTGCGTTCCGCAATGTTATCCTTAATTATGTGGCTATTTTAAAAGATAGATTAATTGGCGAATTTCAAAAATCCGTAATTGATGGAGCTTTTTCAACTCTATTCTAAACTTTTTAAATATCGATAGAAATTTGATTAATTTATTAATGAATAATTAGTATACAAAGACATTTCTATTAGTTGACATTCCAAGAAACTGTTCCCAAAACCTTATTGCTTTTGTTTTTTTTGAGAAATTAAATAGTCCAAAACTCTTTTTCATAAAAACGCTTTTTAAACTTTATAAAATTAGATTTAAATGGCGTTTAATAAAAAGACTATATTTTTATTTTGTGTTAATGGTCAAGTCAAAAAAGTAAAAAAAAACGCGTCTTTTGTAATATAAGGGCAGGTCTACGAATGACGCGTTTTTTTGGGCCATAAAGTGGAGTATTTTGGGGTAATCTTGTTTTAGGCGAACCTAGTTTTATTGATTTCAGTGGAGAGAGAGGAGAAATTATATTGATATATCCTTCAATTTCTTTGCCCTTAATGCCTTGGTCTTTGCAGTTCCATCTAGATCGTCATCTGAAATCAAATGTTCGGATTCGTCAGTTTTCGTTTTTTCCAGGTCATGAATGGAAATGGTTCTCTCCTTTTGGCATTTTGCCTGAATAAAAACCCTTCGATTCAAGCCGTTCTCTTTAGCAAAAGCAGTCTGCAGATTTCCTTTCTCAAGCGAATGAATGAGCATAGAACGGTCCCAATTGGCAGTTGGCGTACTGATTTGCAATTCGTCAATTGCTGCAGACAATTCAAAACCATAACTTTCGGGATATATATTGACTTTGAAACCTCCTTCTTCCTTCACCAATAGGTCGAGTTCTATCCATTCGTTGTATGTTTGCCCATTTTTCGCAACTCGGTTCTTATGTACAGCCCGACCCTCTAGCAAATTATAAGCCTCCTTCGCAGTTACTCCTTTGCCTTTGAAAATAAAGAAAGTGTGGGATTTTTCATCCAAATGCATCTCATAATCTGAAAAGAAGAAAAATTTTTCGGGAGCCGTCCGCCGGAAATTGAGCTGCGCCATTACTTTGTCATCGTCAAATTCTCCCCGGTAAATAATCTCAAAACTGTTGTACTCGGTTTCTATGGCTTCTTTTAATTCGCCCTTTAGTCCTTCTCCAAATCCTAGGAATTTCAGATCGTTACTTAAGAAATCGAAATTTGTCTGGTTCATGGTGATTAATTTTATTTACACCAAGTTGCACCATGAAACATCCAATTCACTTATGAATTCTCGTAAATGATTTATGAATTCCTGTTTATCTTCCCTTTGTCCTGTAAACTTCAGGTGAACTCCCGAATCGCTTTTTGAATGCAGCGCTTAGATTGGAGTTGTCCGGGTAACCGCATTGTTCGGCAATGGACTGAATGGAAATACTTGTATCGAGCAATAGCATTTTAGCGTACTCCAGCCTCGCTGACTGGGCATAATCGAAAAGTGTGGTACCATAGAAATGTCTGAACGCCAGCTGAAGCCTGGATTCACTTGTTCCTGTTTTACGGGCCAACTCCCGGATACTATATTTTTCACTAAAGTCTGCTAAAATTAAATTTTTTGCTTCTGTCACACTTTCCCGTTCATGTTCTGAATACCTGACAGATTTATTTCCTGCCGGAGTCTCTAGGCGGTCAAGTACCATAGTTAGCATCAACAGCGCGCTGGCTTCAAAAAAGTAGCTGGCCAGTTTGTCGGCCATATTGTAAGCGAGCATATCCCCCACAAGCCGAAGCATATCTGGACTTAGGAAATGGTTCCGTCCGTTGAACGAGGCGGGTTCCTTCCGGTCCACCTTCTCTAAAAAATCTCCCAATGCTCGATATTCGCTTGCAAATCTATCAAGGTATTCTCTTGAATAATGTATGTCAAAAGTCCGGCAAAAATTATCTTTTTTGAAACGGGTGAAGTTATTAACAAATGGAATGTATGATAATTCGAATTGTTGGTTTTGGACAAAAATTTCAGGATTCCTGTCCCACGCTGAATGAATATTTGCAGACAGTGGGATACTAAGTTCAAGCAACGGGATATCCCCAAGCGTTATAAAATCAATATCTCTGGCGATATGATATTCACTATACCAGATCATGAAATCTTTGCCTGGTAAATGATGAAATTTCATTAGTCCAAAATCGCCTGAGCCATGCAGTGAATGAAATCCCCTGTAGCTGTGTTTGCGCCCCGGTATTTCCGAAGCGCCCTCAAAAATACTTATCAGGTCACCATAACTGGTTTTTATTTCAAGAGGTGATATGGCAGATTCGCTGGTAGTCATCCCATGATTGATGCCTTACTAAATTAAACATCTTTCATGCAACTCTAAAAAATTTGAATTTGTCACTAGCTAAGTATTTACCCTTACTACCAACGCCTAATAATCTTAAATTGTTTGTTTCCCATGTCTCTATATCCGTAATCGAAACAAAACGTAAAGATATTTTTCTGTGATTCTGAAGTAAAATAATGTGTGTGATAATCAAAAAGGAATCCATTTAGAACCAGGGCTTCTTCGGAAACTAATGCATATTCTTTTTCACCCTTAAATCGTTTTAAGATATTTCGATTTTTCCTAAGCGCCAGAGAGACTGTCCTTATTTCTTTATTTTCTTGAATTTTCTGATCGTTTGAATATGCGATCCGATGCAATTCCGAACAATATTTTTTATCTGACCGCCCCTCAAACATTTTTCCGCAATAAAGGCACTTTCGTTTTGTCGGAGTCATAATTATTCATTTTCCGTGTATATACGCTTCTACACGTATATAGACTCATATACAAAAGTATATTGATCTTTTAGAATTTTCCAAAACACAACTTTGTGTGACAGTAAATTTATTTCTTTTTCAAAAAATTCAAAATTATGAAAAACAACACTGTTCAATTGATTGGGTACGTCGCAGACAGCGCGAAAATAACTGTTTCTAGGGATGGGGTTAAACGCGCTTTGATTCGCGTGGCTACACATGACAAAATACAGAACCCAAATTCCGAAAATAAATACAATACCATATGGCACGAGGTAATTGCCTGGGACGAGACTGCTGATGAAGCAGAAAACTCGTTTGTAAAGGGAAGTCAGATACTTGTTTCGGGAATGTTAGTATATCGGAAGTATATAGATAAAAATGGACAGATGCATAAGTTAGTGGATATTAAAGCTGAATATTTAAGAAATCTTGATCGATAAAAAATTCATATGATTGCCAAAATTAATAGTTGTTCACTTTTCGGAATAGATGCATTCCGGGTTAGTGTTGAAGTCAGTGTTTCAAATGGATTAGGGTATATGATTACGGGTCTTCCGGACGACTCAATCAAAGAAAGTTTATCTAGGATTGCAGTGGCAATTCAAAATACTGGATTTCATATGCCAAGAACAAAACTGATGATCAATCTTGGACCTGCAGGTATTCGCAAGGTTGGAGCCGGCTTTGACCTGCCAATTGCATTAGGTATCTTACTCGCCACAGAACAGCTGAAGGATCTTAGAAAGCTGGAAAACTATATCGTTACTGGCGAACTTGGATTGGATGGCAGTATTTCTGCCGTCAGAGGCGCTTTGTGCATGGCTTATCAGGCGAGACAGAGCGGATTTAAAAGTATAATTCTTCCTGTCAAGAATTCAGAGGAGGCAGCACTGGTTTCAGGGATACAAGTATTTGGTGTAAGAAATTTGGAGGAATCAATAACTTTTATCCAATCAGAATCTTCAACGAAACCTAATGTTCATACTACTGAAAAGAACCTAAAAAGCGAAAAATTCTTAGATTTCAGCGAGGTCAAAGGCCAGCATCAGTCAAAAAGGGCTTTGGAAATAGCAGCTGCCGGGGGTCATAATACCCTTTTGATAGGAGCGCCGGGTAATGGGAAAACAATGCTTGCAAAGAGGCTTCCGTCTATTCTTCCGCCGATGACTGATGAAGAAGCACTCGAAACAACCCGTATCCATAGCATCAATAACAATCGGTTTTCGCTCGAAGGGCTAATTGCTCATAGGCCCTTTCGCAGCCCTCACCATACCACTAGCGATGCTGCTTTAGCAGGTGGTGGCAGCGATCCAACACCCGGGGAAATCTCTCACTCTCACAATGGTGTTCTTTTTCTGGACGAACTACCTGAATTTAAAAGAAGCGTTTTAGATGTTTTGCGCCAGCCAATGGAAGAAAGGAAAATTTCCATAGCCCGCGCTAAATGCTCTATAGAATACCCTGCGTCTTTTACCCTGATTGCCGCTATGAACCCTTGTCCTTGCGGATATCTGGGACATTCTTCCCGATCCTGTAGTTGCAGTAAGTATGCAATTTATCGCTATCGACGCCGAATTTCGGGTCCAATAATGGACCGTATTGATCTACAGGTTGAAACTGAATCAAGGCCAGTTTCCGAAGTGATGATATCCAGGGAAATTCCTGAAACTTCATCAGTTATTCGTGAGAGAGTAGTCAAAGCCAGAAAGATTCAGTCAAATCGTTTTACAAACGAATCGCTGGTCTATTGTAACGCGCAAATGCCAGATCATTTAATTGAAAAATTTTGCGCTTTGGATGAACATGCACGTCGTTTTTTGTTTTCTCAAATGGACAAGTTTCAACTTTCCGTCAGGTCCTATACGCGGATTTTGAAAGTGGCCAGAACAATTGCAGATCTGGCCGGCAAAGAGAATATCGATCTACAACATATTGCAGAAGCTCTGTCTTTTCGGACTCTCGATAAGCCATTGATGATTCCAATTCAAAATATAAAAATGAAAACTGCGATGCATAAACCTATTAAATACAATCATTTTTAATTTCTTTATATGACAACTCAAATGATTACAGGAAAGAGGGGTGAGATATTAGGAGCCTGTTGGCTTTCAGTGAATGGATATCAAATTATGTTTAAAAACTGGCGTTACGGACATGGCGAAATCGATATCATTGCTCGAAAAAATGGAGTTATTCATTTTATTGAAGTAAAGACGTGCCTGGACACCTATTTTGGATATCCGGAGGAAAGAGTTAACCGCAGAAAACGAAATAGTATGATGCGATCTGCAGAAGCGTTTATGACAGGTTCTCCTTTCGAACTGCAAATTCAGTTCGATGTAATGTCTATCCTTATTCAAAAATCCGAGGTGCAATATCATTTTATAGAAGATGCTTTTTCCTTTTTTAAAGAAAGTAACGAATGAAATCAGGACTCCGGTCAGAAAGCCTGATTTAATGATTCGAAAAAATGTTTTATTGAATTATTTAACAAAGTTCGACGTTGCCGCTTCGGGCATGCAAACCGGCGGCATAAACGCAAGCCCACGCCACAATGCTTTCCTTTATTCCGCCTTCCAGTTTGCCCTTACTCGCGGCACGTCGTTAAAATGTTCCATAATTCATTTAACACATTTAAATCAAAATTTATGGAGAAGGAAATGAAAAAATTGATTTTGAGTCAGGTCTCTAAAGTGGAGTTGATATATAAGTCAAAAGTCAAAGCGTCTCAAAGACCCAAGATTAGCAGTTCAAGGGATTGCCACGACATTTTGAGAAGTCTATGGGATGATAGTAAGATTGGGTTAGTGGAAGAGTTTAAAATACTCTTTCTCAATCAGTCAAATAAAGTCGTTGGATTCCTGGAAGTATCCCAAGGTGGTGTCACTGGTACTGTAGCAGATCCCAGAATTATACTTGCCGCGGCCTTGCAAGTAGTCGCCTGCAATATCGTACTGGCGCATAACCATCCTTCCGGAAATTTAAAACCCAGTAAAGCGGATGAGGAACTGACCAGTAAAATACGCGAAGCCGCCCGTTATCTGGATATCAAAGTAATTGACCATCTTATTCTGAATGATGAAGGTTATTATTCTTTTGCAGATGAAGGGCTAATCTAACCCTTTTAATATTTTGGCGTCGATCCAATATTTCTACTTAATCAATATTCGGCCTCCTTTTATTTCCACTGATTATTAATTCGACTTTTGAAATTGAACGTTGCCCGGCTTGCAACGGGCGAGATGTTCAATTGTTGCACAATTGTATCTCGCCGCCTATCGACTCCGGTGTCGTCTGGCGGTTTTTATAGAATATAAATGGAATCGTGATGAGTGGAGGAAAAGAATGGATCAGCTTCCGGGTGAAACCGGAGGAATACGAAAAAATCGAAAATCTTCGCAAGGAAACCACCTGTCGCAATATCAGCGAATATGCCAGAATGGTTCTGCTGGCAAAGCCAGTCCAAATTAAATACCGAAACCAGTCAGCTGATCAATTTTTGTCAGAAATGATTCTGCTTAAGAACGAGCTAAGCGCTATTGGAAACAATTTTAACCAGGCTGTTAAACGATTGCATACTCTGGATACTCTGCCGCAAATGAGGTCCTGGATGCTAATCTATGACTCCACGCATCGATCGTTTCTAAACAAAACAGACGAAATCAAAGACAGACTAATCCAAATCCATAGAATATGGTTGCAAAAATAACCAGCCCAAATAGCATCAAACGCGCGTTGAACTATAATGAAAAGAAAGTGCAAAAGGGAATTGCCAGCTGTATCTACGCGGGTAACTTTCTAGCAGATGCGAGTCGACTCAATTTTTACGACAAGTTGCAAAGATTTCAGGATTTGATTTCATTAAATACGCGTGCACAAAAATCAAATACGCTTCACATTTCTCTGAATTTTCATCCGTCCGAAAATTTAAATCAAAACGACCTGCAGGAAATAGCCAAAAAATATATCGAGAAAATCGGCTTTGAAATTCAGCCATACCTTGTCTACGAACACCAAGATGCGGCCCATCAACATATCCACATTGTAACAACCAATATTCAGTCAGATGGTAAGCGAATAGACACTTTTAATATAGGCCGCCTTAAATCTGAAGCCGCCAGGCGTGAGATTGAAAAAGAGTTTAATTTGATTCGGGCGGATGATAAAAATCGTGAGAAAACTCAGGTAGCCAGACGTAAAATTCCAGAATACGGAAAATCAGAAACAAAACAGGCGATTACAAATGTACTCAACGATGTCCTCAAACATTACAACTTTAATTCGCTCGCTTCACTGAATGCCATCTTAAAGACTTCTAATATGATTGCCCACCAGGGCAAGCAGGGAGGACGGATTCACAAACATCATGGTCTTTTGTATCAGATGCTGGACAACGAAAATAAAAAAGTGGGGGTCCCAATTAAAGCAAGCGCAATTTACAACCGGCCTACTCTCGATTTCCTAAAAAAGCTTTTTGAAAAGAATAAAATAGAACGCCAAAATATGAGTAAACATATTAAAATGACAATCGACACTGTTCTACGAACAAATCCAAAAACTCATGATGAATTCTTTAAAATGCTAAAAGAGCTGCAGATAGATACGGTAATTGGGCAGAATGAAACCGGGTTTACCTATGGAATCACCTTCGTCGATCACAAAAATAAATGCGTCTTTAATGGGAGCGAAATTGGGAAAAAATACAGTTTCGCGGCATTGCAAAATCACTTTTCTCTCATAAATGACTTGCAGGTTAGTTCGGGGCAAAATTCAATGGATTACGAATCCCAACGCGTAATTGGTCGTTCAAAGTCATTCGATATGAGCGAGCAACTAAAAAATCTGCTGCGACCTGAATATGATGACACTCGATTGCTTAATCCGTTGCTAATCAAAAAGAAAAGAAAAAAACGAAAACCAAATGTCTGATACATCCGATACGAATAACGGGGGCCTTCACCGGATCATGGAAATGATGCGCGAAGGGCAAGTATACTTATCCTGCTGCTCCATTTCTATTTCTATTGCTATAACAGTTTCGCCGAATGGAATCTCACCGACAAATTTGTCGATAGTTTCATTCTTAATCTGATTTATACCGGGCTTTTCGTTGGCTACCGCGCTAAACTCTTCGCCATAGGGTTACTAGCTGTTTCGCTGGCTGGCTCTGGTGGCTGGAAGGATGAGAAAATAAAAAAAAATAATATTTTTCTTTGTATGGTCGTTGGATTTTCATTCTATTTTTCTGGCTTATTTGGTGATTTCGGATTTATTATACATAATCGTAACCAGCATAGGTTACTTACTTTTAATTGCGGGGGGCTCGCGACTTTCCCGGCTAATAAAAATTAAACTTGGACAGGATATTTTTAACGAGCTTAATGAGACATTTCCCCAAGAAGAGCGTCTGCTTAGAAATGAATTCTCCGTAAACCTTCCTGCCCAATATAATTTAAAAGGAAGGACGCGCATCAGCTGGATTAATTTCATCAACCCGTTTCGGGGGTTATTGGTCGTCGGTTCTCCTGGTTCCGGTAAATCTTACTTCGTCATTCAGCATGTCATCCGGCAACACATCGAAAAAGGGTTCTCCATGCTTATATATGATTTTAAATATCCTGATCTCAGCCAAATCGCATATAACACTCTGATCAGGAGTTCGAAATTTTATGACATTTGTCCTCGGTTTTACCGTATCAATTTCGACGATCCGTCTTCCAGCAACCGCTGTAATCCCCTGGATCCCCATACGATGTCTGACATTACGGACGCAACAGAATCTTCAAGATCTATCCTGCTAGGGTTAAACCGGGAATGGATAACAAAACAGGGGGATTTTTTGTTGAATCGCCGATCAATTTTGTCACTGCCATTATCTGGTTTCTAAAAAAATATCAAAATGGAAAATATTGCACTCTTCCCGCATGTTATCGAACTTATGCAGGCCGATTATGAAAAGCTATTTCCCGGTTCTAAAAACGGAAAAGGAAATCGAAGTGCTGATCAATCCCTTCATTTCGGCCTATCAGAATGATGCTATGGAACAACTTGAAGGACAGATCGCCAGTGCTAAGATCGGAATGGCCCGGCTCTCTTCGCCGCAGTTGTATTGGGTACTCTCCGGAAATGACTTCTCATTGGATATTAATAACCCGCAGCATCCTAAAATACTATGCCTCGCAAATAATCCCCAAAAACAACAAACTTTGGCCCATACTTCTCTCTTTATATTACCCGTCTAGTGAAACTCGTCAATCAGAAAAACAAACTCAAATGCAGCCTCGTTTTCGATGAATTTCCCACCATTTTTTTCAACGGGATCGACAGCTTAATCGCAACGGCTCGTTCGAACAAAGTCTCCACTTGCCTGGGTATGCAGGATTTTAGCCAGCTTAAAAAGGACTACGGCAACGAACAGGCTTCAGTTATAATGAATATCGCAGGCAATATTATTAGCGGTCAGGTAATGGGAGAAACATCACGACTTCTGGCCGAGCGTTTCGGAAAAATTACCCAGATCAAAGAATCAGTCAGTATAAACCGGAACGTATTCTACCAGTAAATCAGGTCAAATGGATTACGCCATCCACAGTCAAAAATTGCATCCCGGTCATCCGGTGAATTTGTGGGTATGGTAGCCGATGACCCTGCGCAAAAAATCAAACTGAAAACCTTCCATTCGGAAATCATTAATGACCACGATTCCCTTGCACGCGAAGCCAAAAACTTCCTGCCATTTGAAAAGCAATCACCTATTAGTTCTGAAACAATTAATATCAATTATCTGAAAATAAAGGGACAGGTTGCCAACCTTATCGAAGAAGAAATCGAAAAACTCCTGATATTACAGGAATCTAAAATCTAAATAACAAAACAAACCGATATGATAAAGATCCGCGGCCTGGTTGCCCCAGATGCTCTTTCAACCATCGATTTTTACCGGCTTTGTCCTTTGTTTCCTTGGCTGGACTAATTATATTGATAAGTCACCTTCAATTCTAAATGATCCGGCAAGGCTGCATTCACGTTCCCACATGCATTAATCGTAACCGGAAAAGGCGGCTTTTCAGTTCCAAATAGATTTATATAATCATTCGGAAATAAATTCCCAAATGGATTTAGCGGAACAGTCGCACCCGCTACCGAACAATCCAGAGCAGTTTTGTCGTGCCTCAGCAGATCAACAGTCCCTGCGGCTCCGCTGCCGTTAATGTAATGGATAAATCCGTTAAACTGAGATTCCCGGCGAACCTGGGCTCGAAAAACGAGCCGAATAGGTGCTCTGCCCGGGACCCGATTCAAAATTACTGTCACCACCGGCTGGTCCTTTTTCCCTGAACATTGGATTTAGCGGCATATACATAATAGTTAGGTCAGTTGCACCGCCGGTAAAATTTTCCGCATGTGCTTTCACTGTAATTGGTGTAGTGCCAATCTGGATCGTTATACCAAGGTTCCCGTTTTTATTTATCGCAAGAAAATTTGGTGCCATGCCGCTTGCATCTTCTACGCCGGGAATGCTGCCGTTAAATTTTGTAATACCATCTTGAATAATCATGAATGTCAGCAATTTAACACCCCCGGTAGTCTTCGGATCTAAACCGTTACTCGCTCTGGAATAAAATTGAATCCAGGTACCATTGTCGATATTGCTGATCTCACTAGTTGGGCTCTTGTCCGTACTGATTTCAGTCCGTTCAATATCCCCTGCCGATCCCGGAACGGTCTTGTCCGGCAGAAATGGCAAAGCAGTAATTGTAATTAAAGGTGGGCTATCTAACGCAGCTGATGCCGGTACTTTGACCAGTTTTTCAACCGATTTGCACCCTGAAAAAAGAATGACGATCAAGACGCAGTAAAATTTAACCTGTTTCATTTAGATGTTTTTTCTAATGAATCGTAAAATCCACAAAGTTGTAAACACGGGTTAAACTACTGAAATGGCATATTCATTAATACCGTATGAATACTGAATTTTGGCGTAGTGTCCTCATATTCGGTCATTGAAATCATTATTGCAAACCGGCGATAATTATCATGGTTTTAAAAATAAGACATGGGTTGAACTTCTGAAATGAGTATGACTAAACCCGCCTAAGGTGCCCAAATTTTGCAGACTGATAATCGTTATTAGATTCTGATGATCGATTTTGGGAAAAAAAGTAGCCAAGTTGTGTATTAAGAGAAATCCGATGAAATGTTTCTTAGATGATTGATTTTGTACCTTTGTTATAAATTGCGAAGTGTTATAGAAATTTATGCGAGCGATTTAAGGAGCTTAAGTTTTCGGGTTTTTTAAAGTGTTGGCTGACAGCGGAACCACGGTAGAGGTTCGAATCCCTCCCTCTCCGCAAAAGAAAAATGATGCCCCGCAAGGGGCATTTTTGTTTTACGGCCATGAAAAACCGTTTTACGCAAGGGCGGGAATTCAATGTGCTGATAAAAATCCGGCAGCTTCTTCAGCCGAATATTTGGTTTTAAAACCGAATGCGTAAGGGGAGTCGCCGTTTGATCTTAAATATTGCAACCTTTCAATGGCTTCGGAACTATTTGGAATATGTGTTTCGGGAATATACCAAAGCGCCATATACATTTCAGGCATTTTCTCAAACCACTCCTTTCGGCGTTTTAGATAATCTGCATGGGCAGACTGATAGACATATTTGTACAAATAATCAATATTTTTCCAAACAGACATATTAATGAGCATGAAGTCGTCTTCGAATACTTTGATAGAAGTTGCATTGTTGCTATCGTCTTTCAACCTCCAGATGAAACCCTCGCTATTTTCAGCCAGCGCATTGATTTTATCCAGATTGCCAGCGAATCCGGCCATCTGCGGACTATTCATGGGAGCAACAATCTTACCGATATTTACCTGGGCCAAATGAAAGTGCATACTCATGGATCTTCAAAGATAAACTTCAGGTGAACTTTCTCAAATATTTTGAATCTAAGGTTCATAAGATTTCTTTCAGTATCCCAACCATTTTTGGCCGGGTATTTCAAATTGTTTTAACTTCAATCAATCGTTTTAACCGCTATAATCTTCTTATATGTTCGATCAAATATTACAGCTGGTAAAGGAACAATTGAATGCCCATCCACAAATAGCCGGCAACATTCCTCCTGAACAGGCTGACCAGATTCACCATGAGATTGCGACACATATAACAAATGGTCTGCAGAATGCACAGCCTGCCCAGTCTGATTCCGGAAACATATTGTCGCAATTGGAAAACAGTCTGGCCTCGGGCGGTTTGGCGACCAGTGCTATTACGGGTGGATTGGTCGGCACCCTGGCTGGTAAGTTTGGGTTATCTCCCATGATTACCGGCGCCATTGCTGCTGCCATACCTGGCCTTATCAAAAAGTACGAGAATAGAAATAATACTCCCCCGGTCAATGCGTAATTCAGGTATTTTATATTTTTTACTTGGAATTTATTCCATGATGATCAGCTGGTACTATAACCACTCGATTTTCTGGCTGATCGTACATTGGATATTCTGGCCCATTTACCTGGTGTATGAACTACTGACGGGTCATCTTTCGCATAACATGTGGAGAGAGATTCCCATGTCCTATTTCAAATAATTGCACATATTCTGCAATACAGCATTGGCTAATGCCAGAAATCAGGCTTTACAGTTGTGCCGCCTCTAACCCGGCAGTCCACGCATCCCGCCGAAGATCCAAGTATAAAAGCAGACTGCTCATAAGGCATTATCGGAACGCCATAACCGCTGCCAAAATAATAAACCAGCGGCTTTGGTATATTTGGAACGGTGTCCATTGAGCAAATTTCATATCCGCTATAAATCTGCACTGGTGGAAGTTCCGTGCGGTCGATAAATATCCGCTTTTCAGAAACTGAACTACATCCCACAAAACCGATTACCTGTTCTGATGGATTCGTTATACAATGGAAATTACCTCCGGTTTCCGAAGGCTGCGCGTCAAAAATAGAACCCAATTCTTCGGTATTTTTTTTTAGCATTTGTTTCCATTCATACCAGTCCTTGGTTAATACCATTTGCTTCACCAGGATACTATACCTGTTAACCAGCCGGTTTGAAGCATAATAAGAAATATTTAATAACGGAAATTGAAATACAACATCTGAACTCAGACTGGTGGTAGATCCCAGAATAATCTCTGTAGATTGATTCATCTTCCAGCAGGTATGGATCAGATCCTCATTGGGCCTGTTAAAAATCATACTGTCCCTTGGATTGAATTCGATTTTGGAATCATAGGCAGAGTTGTATATCCAGGTTTCTTCATAGTTCCATTGGTAGTATAAACTCTTATTCTGATCATCGTGGGTTGAAACATAAATCATGAGATGGTCGGATCCTGCTTTCCATCCCACTGAATCAATCGGGTTTGATTTTTTCACTTCTGAAAAATCGGACAGATATTCTTTCCCGTCAGATGTTTTAATATGTAATCTGTATTTCCGGGAAGCGTCCATTGACAACTGGTCGATTGAATATTTTCCAATCGTATCTTCCGACAGGGGATAGCTGACGCCTGATTCCGATTGAACTTCAATTTGGGCTCCGGGTTCTGGAATTTCTGCAATATGATCAATGGCTGCCGTACGTGATAATGAAATCGTGGTTGGCCCTGTGCCCGCATTGATAAAACCTTCTACAACCAATAGCCCGGCAGATGGCAGATGAATATCAGGGTTGTATTTATCCTTGCAGGCTGCAATAGAAATCAAAAATAAAAACCACGGATATAATTTCATTCGGTTTTATACTAACACTCCATAGTTGTAAATGGATGAGCAGAGAATTATCCGGCAAATAAGTAGTCCGTTCAATAATAATGGATCTCTGTGGAAATTCTCAATATCATGACATAATTACCCCTTCAGAGGGGAAATGAAAGCGTTAAAATAAATCGCGCTCAATTTATCTAAAGATTAAGTTTAGTTAAGTTCCGGAACTGTTGTACACTCAGAATATGATGCTATTTTAAATAAAGGGGTATACATTTTATTGAAATCCGGCTAACCGAAAAAACATAAAACGCAGGAATATTGCTAATTTTATATTCCCCCCAAATCTTAATGGCTTCTCCCTGCCCTATGTATTATTTCTTAAAAAATAAAACAAGGCGTTATGCAAAAACAAACTTCCACCGAAATGCAATCAGAACCTTTATTATTAGTAAAGGATTATGCTACTGACCCAAATATTGACAGACGAATAAAATCTTTTTTAAAAGTCCTGAACAGCGGGGACGGTCCGCCGATGGAGCAAACAAAACCTGCTGATGCAAGGAAAGTTTTAGAAGGAGCGCAAAATTCCGTTAAGACTGATACATCAGGCATTGATATAACGGAAAAGACAATTACCCAAAACGGAGTTTCAGTAAAACTTTTTATTGTTCGTCCGTCAGGCCAATCCGGAGTCTTACCGGTATTCATGTTTTTCCATGGCGGCGGATGGGTGCTGGGGGATTTCCCGACACATAAGAGATTAGTCAGGGATCTGGTGGTTTATTCCGGACTTGCCTGTGTGTTTGTTGAATATACCAGATCGCCCGAAGCAAAATATCCGGTTGCATTGAATGAATGTTTTGCCGGGACAAAATGGGTTGCCGAACATGGAGCTGAAATAAATGTCGATGGAAAGAGAATGGCGGTTGCAGGCAATAGTGTGGGTGGCAATCTGACTGCAGCCGTGGCTTTGATGGCTAAAGTTAATAACCTGGATTTAAAATTTCAGTTACTATTCTGGCCGGTAACCAATGCGTATTTTGAAACGGAGTCATACAATAAATACGCGACTTCCCGTTTCCTGACCAAAAACATGATGATATGGTTTTGGGATAATTATATCTCTAAACCGGAACATCGAAACGAAATTTACGCTTCCCCGTTAAAAGCATCTGTTGAAAGATTAAATGGATTACCGCCGGCCCTGGTTCAGGTTGCAGAGAATGATGTTTTACGAGACGAAGGAGAAGCGTATGCGAGGAAGATGGATGAAGCCGGCGTGGATGTTACCCTGGTCCGCATAGATGGAATGATTCACGATTACGGCTTATTGAATCCAATTGCAACGGTTCCTGCTGTTCAGTCAGCCCTGCGTGCCGCAGCTACCGAATTGAAAAAAGCGCTTCAGTAATTTAGCAGGAACTCCGAACCATTGTTTATATAAAAAACAGGTGTTTACAGGTAAACGCCTGTTTTTTTTATGGCCGGGTTCTGCATAAAATGGCATAACGGAATCTGTCGGGGAGACGCAGAAAGAATCTATTCAAATATCAAATAAGCCAGATGATCATGATTTAATTTTTCGAACAGGGGGACGGTGTTATCTGATAAAGTCAGACTAAAAATATCATCATTTTCGGTCGGTGTGTAGCATTTGCCATCCTTCATTTCCCTTAGAAATTTCACACTGTTATAAAATATTTTGAGGCCACAACTTTCATAAAATGCGCTGTTTTTATTTTTGCAAAACCCGATCGCTTCAATATTCCTGTTTTTTAAATTATCACCCACATGTTCCAGCAGTATTTTCCCATAACCCTTCAGTATTTCAACAGTTACAAATCCTACCAGTTCCGCAATCTGGTATTCTGATTCATCGATTTTTACCTTGAAATTAAAATTGATCCTGGCAATACTCAGCAAATTAGAAACCGGATCGGTTAATAAATGAAATTCAGATTTTCTAAAGCGGTTTCTGAATTCTTCCGGATTCATGTCATTCCAGTCCGGTACGTCCCAGTTATCAAGTATTGTTTTTATTTCGGCATCAGAAAGTTGCCCGGGATTCTTAACCGTATGGGCCATATCTTTTGTTGATAACATTGGCGTAAATTAGTTTTTATTTTAAAAATAATATAATCATATGTTACCTGAAATTACCGACGAATTCATGCAGCAAATGAGAGCGACGACGAAGAATTACTCGCTGATGATCCTGAAACGGGGTCCGGAATTTGTGTTGCCGGGAGTCGAAAAAATTATCTGGGAACATGGACGCAGGAATTTTAGTTTAAGAGCCGCCGGCTTGTTATCGATCGTCTGTCCGGTGAACGACGGAACGGACGTTTGCGGAATCGGCATATTTAATACTGATATTCAGGAGGCAAAAAAAATCATGGACGAAGATCCGGGGGTAGAGAAGCGAATATTTGATTATGAGTTGCATCCCTGCCGGAGTTTCCCGGGTGATCAATTGCCCTGAGGGAAGTATAAGAGTATAGGAGTATAAGAGTATAAGAGTGATACTTTATTAATTTCCGATAATACCTATCGTTCTTTCCACTTCAATATTTGCAGATAAATAATCATAAACCGCTTCCAGGTAATTCGACTGCGCCTGTGTATAGGCCAGTTCCGCATCTGTCAATTCCAGGCGGGACGCTACTGCTTTGGCATACCGGTATTGGGTGATCTCATAACTTAGTTTGGCCGTTTTTTGCACATTATCACTGGTTTGTATTCGGGCGGCCGTTTCACGAACGTTTGCCACAGCCTGTTTCACGGTGCTGCGTAGTTCCTCATACGCCTGTTGGGAACGAATAACGGACTGATCCTTTTCTATCTGGGCTTTTTTTACTTTGGCCTTATTGCTGTTGCCATTGAAGATAGGAACTGAAAACTGAGCGCCAACAAATGGCGTGGAGGGATAAAAGGCATTGAAGTAATCGAATTTGTTCGTTTGCGTCTGAATCAGGTATTGAGCGGTCAGAGAAACGGAAGGTTTCATCGCAGCCGCCGCAATCCTGATTTGCTGGTCCGACTGCTGTTGCTGCAGATCGAGGGACTGCAGATCTGCCCTGTGTAACCTGGCTTCATTATACACTTCTTCTTCTTTGAAGAATACCGGTACGGTTTCAGGCAGGACCAGTGAATCGGTTAATTCAATTTCCTGCAGGCTATCCAGACCTGTTAGTGTTCTGAGCTGTTGCTTGCCTACCTCGATCATCAGTGATAATTTCAACAGATCAGGTTCCAGATTTTTTACAGAAGTATATGCCCGTAAAGTATCTACACGCAAAGCCCTTCCCTGTGCCAATAAGGATTTTGCATCCTGTAATGCTTTTTCATTTCTCGCAAGACTTTCATTTTGCAATTTGATTCGCTCGTGCAGAACCAGGATCCGGATATAGGTTTGTTTAAGCAAGGCTGCGATATCTGTTTGTTTATCTAATACAGATAAACGGCTCTGGCGTTCCTGCAATTTAGCCTGAATGATTCCGGGCTTCGTAGCAGCGTTGTATACGGGTTGTGTAATCCAGGCAGTCGCACCTGCCTGGTCCTTTCCTCCAAAACGGTCATATGATATTTTGTCGCTGCCACCTCCATTATTGCCGATTCCAAAAAAAGGTGCTTCATAAAAATAATGGTATACCTGGGCACTGATACCAGCGGAAGGAAGCGATGCGCTTTTTGCAACCTGAATTAATTGTTCCGACCGGTCCACGTCCAAAGAGCTGATTCTGATTTCGCGGTTGTTGGTTAACGTCAGACTGAGTGCTTCTTTAAGTGATAATTGCCTGGGTTGTGCGCTGGCCATATAGGATATCAGCATGATGAGTCCAAAAACAAGTGATGTATATATGAAAGCTTTCTTGAGTGTCATATAATATTAGTTTATGCAGGAACAATCGTTCCTGGTATGGTTAATATGCCGGGCTTTGATTCGGCTTTTGCTTTGTATGGTCTGGAGAAATATGAATACACTGCGGGGATCACATACAGGGTCAGGATACCTGCAAATAATAATCCACCCACTACTACAATACCCAATGATGTCCGGCTTCCGGAAGAAGTACCCAGGGACAGGGCGATGGGTAATGTTCCGAAAATCATGGCAAGGGTTGTCATCAGGATGGGCCGGAACCGGGATGCGGCTGCAGCCAAAACCGCATCGCGAACATTCATCCCCTCAGCTTTCCGCTGGTTGGCGAATTCAACAATCAGGATTCCATTCTTGGTGATCAGCCCGATTAGCATAATGATGCCGATCTCACTGAACACATTGATCGACTGATGCGTGATCCAGAGGCTGAGCAGGGCTCCTGTTACAGCCATGGGAACGGTGAGCAGGATGATGAAAGGATCAATCAGACTTTCAAACTGTGCAGCCAGCACCAGATAGATTAACAGGATCGCAAAAACGAAAGCAAAAATGAGACTGGAACTGCTTTCAGCAAAATCGCGGCTCTGTCCCGCCAGTGCCGTTCTGAAACCCGGTGGCAACACTTTTTTTGTAATACTGTTCATCTCCTGGATCGCATCTCCCAGACTGACACCCGGCGCTGGTGTAGCGGAGATCGTCGCACTATAGGACTGGTTATAACGGTATAAAGCAGGTGGACTTACTGTTTCATTCATTTTTACCAGATTGTCCAGTGAAATCATTTCACCGCTACCCGACTTCAGGAAAAGAGAACGCAGGGCATCGGGTGAGGAACGTTCCTGCCTGTCCAGTTGTCCGATCACTTCATACTGACGGTCGTTATAGATAAAATATCCGTATCGTCTTCCGCTTAAAGCCAGTTGTAAAGTTCTGCCGATCTCCTGTGTTGAAATACCCAATTGGGCAGCGCGTTGCCTGTCTATACTGATACCAATTTCAGGGCGGTCAATTTTAAAATCAGGATTCTGGAATACGAGCTTCCTGGATTTGTATACCTCACCCATCAGGTTTGGAATAACGGCTTCCAGGCTTTTGAGATCCGGAGCCTGTACAACATATTCAAGGGGTTGTTCGCTGGAGAAACCACCGATGGTCGGAATCTGAATCGGGATTACGATCACATTCCGGAATTTTTGTGATGCGGCAATCAGTTTCTGATATACCTGGTTTTGTGTTAATCCGCTTTTTCGATCCTTTGGTTCCTTCAGGAAGATCCATTGAAACCCGCCATTTACCGGTTGCACCAATGTTCCAATGGATGCGGCAATCCCGGCATAGGTTCTGTTTTCATTCAGGTCGGGTATGGAATCCGAAACATAATTGCTGATAGCCTTCATGGTTTCTTCCATGCTTTCGTATGAAGTCCCTTCCGGCGCGATCACAGCCAGACCCACCATGGAACGATCTTCCAGCGGTGCGAGTTCGGAAGGCAATTTGGGAGCGAGCAGCCAGGCTATTGCAAATGAACCAATCAGCAGGCCAAATGCCACCCATCTTGTTTTGAAAAAGAATCTCAGTGATTTTTCATAACCGTCATTCAACTTTATGAAAAATGGTTCTGTTTTTTTATAGAGCCAGTTATGATGCGAACCTGCTTTTAAAAGATAGGCGCTCATCATCGGAGAAAGGGTCAGGGCCACGAAGGCTGAAATTAAAACGGACCCGGAAACCACAATGGCAAACTCACGGAATAATCTTCCGGTAATTCCTCCGAGGAAAAGAATCGGCAGGAAAACGGCTGCCAGTGTTATGGTGGTGGAAATAACTGCAAAATAAATTTCATCAGATCCTTTTCTTGCCGCCTGTATCGGAGTCATACCCTGTTCTACTTTACTGTAGATATTTTCCAGCACTACGATGGCATCATCCACGACCAGACCGATTGCCAACACCAGACCCAATAAGGTTAACACGTTGATGGAGAAATTTCCAATATACATGATGAAAAAGGCAGAGATGATCGATACCGGAATGGCCACCAAAGGAATGATGGTACTTCTCCAGTCACGTAAAAAGATAAAGATGATCAATGCTACCAGCACAAAGGCCAGCAATAAAGTTTCTCCCACTTCGGATAAAGAATTACGCACAGGAACGGTAAAATCTTTTCCCAGTGAAATAATGAAATCTTTGGGCGCAGATTTCTGGATATCGGCAAAGCGCTTTTTAAATTCATCCACAATCGCAAGGGAATTGGCTCCCCGTTGTGGTTGAACACCCGTGCCAACGCCGTAACGGGCGGTATTACCTTCACTAACGATCATGGCTGTACGTTCGTTTTGAGAACTCATGATAGCCGTGCCAATGTCTTTGAATCGTATGATGGCTCCGTCCTGCTGACGCAGGATCATATTGTTGAAATCGTCTTCGGTAACAAGTCTGCCTTCCGTACGAAGGGTAACTTCAGTATTCTGGCCCTCAATTCGCCCGCTGGGCAAATCCACATTTTCTTTTTGAAGGGCCGCCTGCACATCGGCGGGTGTCAGCTGATAAGCAGCAAGCTTTACAGGGTCCATGCGCAAACGCATGGACCGTTTGCGACCGGCATATGAATCCACGAGCCGTACACCCGGTATGGATTGCAGTCTTTCCTTGATATTGATGTTGACAAAATCGGTAATGTCTTCCAGGCTTTTTGTATCACTTTGTACTGTTAGAAAAACCAGGAAATCAGGAGGGCCGGATTTTTCAACAATAGTGGGTTCAATATCTGTCGGCAGCTGCTGACGGGACTTTGAAACCTTATCGCGGACATCATTTGCAGCAGCTTCCAGATCAGCGTTGAGGTTGAATTCTACGGTGATCACACTGACCTGTTCACGGGACACTGAACTCATGGCCCGGATACCATTGGCTTCAGCCACGGCTTCCTCGAGTGGTTTGGTAACCTGCGATGCAATGATATCTGCACTGGCTCCCGGATATACCGTCGTGATCGTCACGATGGGTGAATCTGTAACCGGGTACTCGCGGGTTCCCAGAAATGTGTAACCTACTATGCCGAAAAGAATCAGCAGAACAGACATTACGCCGGCCAATACGGGCCGGGAAATACTTGTTTGGGATATAGCGCTCATACAATTATTAGTTATTAATTGTTAGTTATTAAGGGCATGATAATCGTTGATTGACGTTGGCGTTAAGCGTTAGGCGTTCAGCGTTCAGCTTATTTCAGACTCGCAATCTGCACAACGGAACCGGGCATTAACCGCAATAAATTGCTGGTCACAACCGTATCTCCTTTATTCAAACCGTGTAAAACTTCTACAGTATATGGTCCGCGTTGCCCGATTTCGATGGCTGCCAGTTGAACCTGGTTACTTTTTACAGTGTACACACTGTATCCCTGAGAAGAAGGGATCAATGCCTGGGATGAAACCATCAATGCGTCGGCGGTTGAGTGCAGGGATAATTGCATTCTGGCGCTTTGCCCGGCCAGCAGAACCCTGCCGGGATTCTGGCTTACTGCCCTGATCAAAAGGGTTCTTGTACTCTGATCCACGCCGGCTTCCCGCGCAATCACTTTGGCACCGTATTGTTTTGTGTCGGAGGCCACCGTGAATTTCTGCTGGCTCCCTATTGTAATGGTCCGTGCATATTTTTCAGGCACGTGGAAATCCAGTTTGACCTGGCTATTATCCTGAATATGTGTAAGCACGGTATTGGCTGACACCACAGCGCCCGGGTATACATGAACAATGCCCAATTGACCGCTGAATGGTGCCCTGATCCTCGTCTTATTTATCAACACCTGTAATTCGGCGATCTGTGCTTCCAGTACCTTCAGGTTGGTAAAAGACTGGTCATAATCCTGCTGCACTACTGCTTCGTGCTGAATAAGATCGTGAAGCCGTTCTTCATTTAATCTGGCTAATTTTTCCTGCTGATGCAGTTTTTCCAACTGAGCCAGCAGATCTGCATTGTCCATTTCAAAGAGCAACTGACCGGTTGTAACCGATGCTCCGTCTTTTACGTTGATCCGGATGATCTTCCGGGGCAGTTCACTAACGATATCCACTTCCTGGTTAGGTTGCAGGGTCCCGGTGATTTCCAGTTCATCTTTTAAAACGGCCGGCTTTACAATATATCCGTCCACCGGCACACCCGGGGATACCGGGGAAGCGGCAATAACGGTTTTAGCCTTTTCTTCTGCTTTGGCATAACAGCCGCCAATAAACATGATGGTGAAATATGCAAGCGCGGCCAACAAGGGGCTGCTGATTAGATTTCTGGTGATGGTTTGTGTTGACATGGTGTTGAGTATTAATAGATATATTCAAATATTTCAATATAATTAAGCGTAGTTCTCCGTACTTGTAACAAAAAAGAAAGTATAAAGTTATAGATTTATTTAAGTATTTCGATAAATCGGATAAAATTTTTTTAAATCTTCAGTCCTTCAATAAATCGAATATACTCGTCCATCAGTTTATTGTTCAGATAATAACGCACATTTCGGCCCTCTTTATCAGATGTAACCAATTCACTTTCAATTAATAGTTTCAGGTGGTGGGCAATCGAAGGCTGGGCGAGGTTTAGGGTATTATTCAAATCCACACAATAGAGGCATTGTCTGCTCTTTTTGATTTCCTTCAGGATGGTCAGCCGGTTGGGGTCGGCCAGCGCTTTAGAGATCTTTTCTGCTTTTTTCGCATCCATATAAAATGAATTACAATGCAAATATATAATTTATTTATCGAAATACTTCAATAAATGAAAAAGCCTAACATTTTCTTAGAGATTAAAGGTTGAACCGGTTTTCATTGTCCGTAATCAGGCAAAAACCATTCGTGACGGGTAGCCTGAAAAAAACGTATTTTTAATAGAAGGTAATATTTTCTTCTTCCGGCAAATTCCCATCATGAAGAAGTGGTTGTCCATATGTTTTTCCCAGTTATTCATGATCGTTTGTTCCGGTCAGGCTCTAAATCAGTGTGAGGGGCCTTATCTGGAATACCGGAAAAATGATATCCTTGTCCGGGCTATTGCGGCGGATGGTAAAATCATCATAGATTCCTTTCCGGTCGCCGACAAGGACAAACATCCCGTAGAAGTTCATTTTTCAAATCACAGCGGCTGGGACTTTTCCCTCATTCTTCAGAAGAAATTAAAAACAGAACCCTACAATTGGGGTAAAACAGACAGGATCATTGCTTTTTCTGATATAGAAGGGGAATTCGACTCATTCAGAGGGCTTTTAATTGCCAACCAGGTGATGGATGAAAAATATCAGTGGACTTTTGGTAAGGGACATCTGGTTATCTGCGGGGATCTTTTCGACCGTGGAAATGATGTAGCCGCGGAGCTGTGGCTGCTGTATAAACTGGAAGGAGAGGCAAAGGAACAGGGCGGTTATGTGCACACCATTCTGGGCAACCATGACATTATGAATCTAAGTGGCGATTACCGGTATGTTCAACCGAAATATTTTGAACGGGCTAAAAAGATGGGAACGGAATATCCTCTCTTGTATACTTCCAGGACCGAGTTGGGCCGGTGGCTCCTGACCAAGAACCTGATGGAGAAGATCAGTAGTGGATTATATCTGCATGCCGGCATATCCAGGGAAGTACTGGATCTTCAATGGCCCCTGTATAAAATAAATTCAGATTGCCGCGAATATTATGACCAGCCAATGCAAGCGGATAAATATCCGGATAAGAATATGTGGAGGCTTTTTGACGGTGAATACTCGCCTTTTTGGTATCGTGGCTATTTCCTGGAACCGCGCGCCAGTCAGGGGTTGGTTGATAGTACGCTTTCATTTTATCAGGTTGGGAAAATAATCGTCGGTCACGACATCATCAACTCGGTTTCTTCATTCTATCAGGGCAAAGTAATCGGTATAGATGTAAACGAACATGAAGGGAACTCGCAGGGTTTACTGATTGAAAATGATACCTATTTTAAAATTGACCTGACGGGCAAAAAATACCCGCTTCCATAGGCGGCAGAAGCCATTCGTCGACGCAAATGCCTTCGACTGAAGCATATCTTATTGAACTAATTCTTGAAAACAACCTAATTTTAATACAACATGAAAATCCTGGTAGTGGACGATGAAAAGGATGTCAAAGCCCTTTTTGAACAGCGTTTCCGTAAAGAGATACGGGATGGGGAAATGAGTTTTGCCTTTGCTTATTCAGGTGAAGAAGCATTGGGATATCTCAATTCACTGAACCACGAAGCCGTGCTGATTTTATCGGATATAAACATGCCGGGGATGAGCGGGCTGGAGTTGCTGAAACAAATCAAGACGCATTTTGAAAAACCGCCTCCGACCGTTATGATGATTACTGCCTTTGGTGATGATGAAAATTATCAACAGGCCATGAAACTGGGTGCGGATGATTTTTTAACGAAGCCACTGAATTTTACTCACTTAAGAGAGAAACTTAAATCAGTAAAATGAGTACAAAGATTTTAGTGGTGGATGACGAAGCTGATTTGGAAGTTCTTATCAAACAAAAATTTCGCAGGCAGATCAGAAATAAGGATTTTGAATTTGTCTTTGCTATGAATGGAGTGGAAGCACTTACAGAGTTAAAACTGCATGAAGACATTGATATCGTTCTGAGTGATATCAACATGCCTGAAATGGATGGCCTCACATTGCTATCAAAAATACCGGATGTCAGTCCACTTGTCAAAACGGTTATCATTTCCGCTTACGGGGATATGGAAAATATCCGGTCTGCCATGAATAAAGGAGCCTATGATTTTATTTGCAAACCGGTGAATTTCGAAGACCTTGAGACAACCATTTTGAAAACGATCCGTCAGGTGTCGCAGATAAAAGAAACTGTCAGGGCAATCAAGGAGAATAATATCCTGCGGATGTACGTGGACGAAACGGTTTTAAAGTATATGAACCGGAAGGAGTTTGAAAAATCACTTGTTCTAAGCGATACGGTGGAAGCCACGGTTGTTTTTATAGATATTTGCCGGTTTACAACAATTACAGAAAATGAAAGCCCGGATTTTGTGGTATCGCTGCTGAACAGATATTTTGACGTCATGGTAAAGGAAATTTTGGCTCAAAATGGATTTATCGATAAATTCATCGGAGATGCGATCATGGCCGTATTTCGTGGTGAATTTCATCTCGACAGGGCCATTGATTCCTGTCTGGCAGTCAGGAGGCAGATCGAGGGTCTTTCCAGGGTAAATGAAAATGCATCTTTTTCTCCGAAGGTTTCCATCGGTATTAACAGCGGGGAAATGATATCCGGCAATATCGGTTCTGAAAGTCTTCGCCGCTTTGATTTTACAGTAATTGGAGAAGCGGTGAACCTGGCGCAGGCATTGCAAACCGCAGCAGACGAGGGGCAAATTATGATTACCGAATCGTCTTATAAGAATGTGCAGGAATCTTTCAGTTGCAGAAAAGTGGGCGAAATAAATTTAAAGAATAAGAAAGATCAGGTGACTGTTTATGAGGTTTTGGGATAGAGTTATCTATTTTTAACAGATGCGCGCAAACAATATTGACCCTGAACGGCAACATTCTTTCATCAGTTTGATGATGTGGGCGATCAGCCTGTCCCGCCCTTATTTGAAATGGGTGGTCATTATTCTTTTGGCCATGCTGCTGGAAGCTGTGATGAGTGTGGCCACGCCCTGGCCCCTTAAAATCATTATTGATGATGTGGTTGCCCATGGTACGCTTCCCCACTGGCTTCAATGGTTACATATTATTATCCCTTCACAGAGCAAAGTGTCAATGGCTGCCATCGTGGCCCTGTCATTTGTTCTCATCAACGCCATCGGATCACTGGCGGGTTATATCAATAGCTATTACAACGAAAATGTTGCACAGCACATTGCGAATGACCTTCGCAGGCGAATATATCATCACCTGCAGCATCTTTCTCTTTCTTATTACGATACACACCAGACAGGTAAATTGCTTAGTACAATCACCGCAGATGTTTCAACCATCCAGGATTTTGCTTCGTCCACTTTGTTAACCATTCTCGTGGATGCCATGACCATTTGCGGAATGCTCGTCCTGATGTTTTATCTGGATACGGGTTTTACACTGGCAGCACTGGCTGTTACTCCTTTTTTGCTTCTTTTTGTCTCCCGCTTTAAAAGGGTTATGAAGAAGGCAACAAGGGAGGTCCGGAAAGATCAGAGTAATATGCTGGTTGTTTTGCAACAGGGCCTTGAATCTATTCGGGCAGTAAATGCTTTCGGGCGACATGATTTGGAAGAGGATAAACTGAAACAAGTCAGCAAGGAAACGATGGATGCTGCACTCAAGGCCAGGAGAGTAAAATCCGCACTTTCTCCGGTGGTAACGATTGTCGTTTCTCTTTGTATTGGTCTCGTGCTCTGGCGCGGAACGGATCTTATTTTTGCAAAAACGATGACGGTTGGGGCGTTGACGGTTTTTATCTGGTACATGACCAGATTTTTTAGTCCCGTACAGGACCTCGCTAAAATGACCAGCACCATTGCACAGGCGACGGTTGCGTTGGAAAGAATACAGTCAATCCTGGATACCAAACCGCTCATTCTGTATTCAAAAGGCAAGGAACCCGGCAAACTCAGGGGGGACATTGTTTTTGACGGTGTCTTTTTTTCTTATAATCCAAAATCTCCCGTCCTGAATAACATTAATATCAAAATAAATTGTGGCCAGCGGATCGGAATTGTCGGACCGACCGGCGGAGGAAAATCAACGATCGTAAGCCTGATCGCGCGATTTTATGATCCGACCGGAGGAAGGGTTCTCATAGATGGTACAGATATTACCGATTTCCGGCTGGACAGTTTGCGTGGACAAATAGGATTTGTATTACAGGATACAGCTCTTTTTTACGGATCTGTCAGAGAGAATATTGCTTATGGAAGGCCGAATGCTACGGAGGAAGAAATAATCAGCGCCGCAAAACTTTCCAATGCACATGATTTTATTATGGACATGCCTTTTGGTTATGATTCCATAGTAGGGGAAAGGGGCATTACGCTTTCAGGTGGTCAACGTCAGAGAATCGGTATAGCGAGAGCCGTCGTGCGGAATTCGCCCATTCTGATTCTGGATGAACCAACGGCCGCGCTGGATACAGAGTCTGAAAAAGTGGTCATGGAAGCTTTGGAAAACCTGATGCAGGGGAGGACGGTTATCATTATTGCACATCGCCTGTCCACGATTCGGGACGCGGACAAGATCATCGTTTTAAATAAAGGTATGATCATGGAAGAAGGCACCCATGATGAGCTGATTGCGAAAGGTAAAATGTATTCCGACCTTTGCAAAGTACAAGCATGGTCCGACCATTCCGTGAGCCAGGCAGATATTCGGTTCAATTAAAGAAAAAGGATATAATATAGGCGACGACAACACTGGCCGTGCCATACATAAATATATTATAGGAGGATCGTAGCAGGCGAAACTTGCGACCCAGAATTTGCCCCTGTGCGTAAATGTCCCTGATCAGGTTATCATAAAGGAAATCACTGTCATCCATCATTTGTTTCATACCATATTCAAAATCGACTAATGGCATTTTGAAGAAATTTCCGAAAAATAACAGATCCACTTTTTTATTTTGAACATCTTCCATGGTAAATTTTCCTTTCATCAGTCCCGGTCTGGTAGCCAGAACAGAATAAATAATAGTAAAGACGTTTACAAAAAGCAATAATACCGTTGGAACAAAGAGTTTTGGGATCAGTACAAACTTACCTATGATTAATCCGATGCCAAGGGAAATCAAAATGGAATTTACGGAGATCATAATAAAGGCTTTGTTATCAGCCATTACGCTTAAATTCAGGTGATTTGAAGACGAGTTTCTGAAAACGGTTTCTACTCCGCTGAGATGATGTTTGGATTTATATTTCCAGCCTGGCGGATGTACAGTTTGCTGGCTGCGCTTGTTCTCTGACGGGTAATTTATATTATTCGCCTGATGATGACTTTCAACATCTGAATGCTTATCCAGGTGTTTTTCCCCATGCAGGATGGTAAGTGCTTTCAGGTTTTCTTCCTTGGTTTTATTCAGGAGTTCCTGGCAAAACGATGTCTGAAACTGATGGTTTTGAAGTAAAGAAACAGTCCTGGATCTCCATACACCGCCCTTGATTTTTTCGCTTGTCATGGCTTCTGCTTCCTTACGTCTGAGCTTATTATACTCGGAAAAATAAGGAGAGCCCAGATCAAAAGAAACCGCGTCACAAACTATTTTTTCATTCAGAGTCTGTGGTTGCCGTAAACCTTTTGTTGCCAAAATACAATTTTTGATCTCTTCCCTCTCAGGATCGTTTATTTCCAGGCTATCCAGCAAGCCTTCAGAGAAGAGGGTTGTTGTTTTTATTTCGCCGTTATCTGAAGAGATTTGTTCGAGGTCGTATAACCACAGGGTCGCACAAACGATAAAGTAATTTTTATCATCCAGCTTAAAGTGCTCGTTCATCCTGTTTACCGACTCAAGTAAACGGCCGGTATGCGCCAGGTTATGATAAAATAACCTGTCATCGGCTTTGTCCACATATAGCTGTATGGCCCGGGCAGCTAATTTTGTTAAGGATTCAGGATAAGACATATGTCGGATTTCTGTATTAAGCGGTGTCGGTACATTTAATACAAAAGTGATTTTCAATTATTTGACAGCCGATCAGGAATAATTTGAAATGTAGGATATTTCTCTTTCTTTTCCAATACTTAGATATTTGGTGTAACTTAATTATGAGATTCTCATTTTTATTTCTTTCACGATAACCCTTATTCCTAACCTACAACCCCAAAAAATGAAGCCTTTTTTATTTGCAGTCTGTCTGTTCTGCACAACCATCATTCAGATGGCCAATGGTCAGTCTGCGGCCATAGACAGAAATGCTTTTTTTAAAGATACTTCATTGCTCAATGCAACCCTGGTGGTGAATATGACAAAAATTCTCAACCACAACAATAAAAAGGGATTTGACATGACCGGCACTTTTATTACCACGTTGCCGGACGGAACGAAAGTGAATGACCAGATACTGGTGGAAAAAAGGGGTCATTTCAGAAGTGATTTTTGTTATGTTCCCCCGGTAAAACTCATTTTCAATTACAGGGATTCTGCCAAATTGTATTCTTTGAAATCAATGAAACTGGTCAGCGAATGTAAAGTGTCGCAGGACCATGAGCAATTTTTGTTTAAAGAGTATCTGTGCTATAAGATTTACAATTTATTATGCAGTAAGAGTTTTCAGGTCAGATTGCTGAATATAAAATGGGAGGACACGGTCGGCAAGAAGAAAACGATTAACGAATATGGATTTCTGATGGAGGACCTGAAGGATGTTGCCACCCGTAATAATTGTACGGAATGGAAAAGAAATAAACTCAATACCGAACAGACCGACAGGAATCAAATGACTATGGTAGCCATTTTCGAATATATGATTGGAAATACTGACTGGGCCGTAACGGTGGATCACAATACCCGGCTGATTCTGTCGAAAGATGATACTTTATCAAAACCATATGTTGTGCCCTATGACTTTGATTATTCGGGACTTGTAAATACATACTATTCGATCCCGGATGAGAAACTTGAAATCGAATCCGTGACACAAAGGGTATACCGCGGATTTCCCCGTACGATGCCTGAGTTGCAAACTGTGCTGGATACTTTCAGGATGCGGAAGAAAGACATCTATGATCTGATCAATAATTTCAACTACCTGACGCAGAGAAGCAAAAAGGAAATGATCGGCTTCCTGTCGGATTTCTACGATATGATAGAAAACCCGAAGCTGGTAAAGTCTGCTTTTATTGACAAGGCAAGATTGGAATAGCAATGAAAGCCGTTATTTTTTACAGTATTTCTTTTTTG
>CAVQGO010000013.1:0-2999381 GCA_963712045.1 uncultured Bacteroidota bacterium
GGTCGTCAATACAAGCGAATACAAAAGAAACCAGTTCTGTCCCATTATCCGCGTAAGCAGCAAAGCGTTTGGTGTCGGCAGGAGGATGCCGATTGTAGGGAAATACCTTTCGTAATTGTCAATTGTTAATTGTTAGTTGTCAATTGACTTTCATTGACAATTAACAATTAACAATTAACAATTATTTTTTCACCAGCGTCGTCGTCGTCGCTACCGGCACCGGTATCCCCGTGACATTTTCCGCACTGGCTAACATCAGGTTCGTACCGTCCCATGACTTTATAAAATTGGCCGTGCCGGCAATATAAAGAGTATCTGTATTGGAAGAAAGGCTCCAGGTGCTTGTTGAATCCGACGGAGGAACACAGGCGACACCCGCATCGATAAAACGGGCCGTCTTATTAGAATCCAGCTCAATCACGTTATCCCTGTCACAGTCGGGCAAGGAATCATACAGATTCACATTCAACCCAAGAATGCTCGCCGTAATAGCCGTCAATTTGTAAGTACCAGAGAAATTTTGAACTGTTCTGGCGCTTGGATTCACTACTGATTGCTGTCACTTTTCTTACAGGCATTGATCACCAGGATCAAAGTGCCTATGGAAGCGGCTAAAGCTATTTTTCGCATATCTCTTAGTTTTATGAATAAGGGTAACTCGTTTCACCAATCTTTATTGCATTGCCAAAGTTAAATTTGAATAGCAGGACAATTGTGAAACAAATGTGAAAGGCAAAATTCGTACCCATCTGGCTTTCAGGTCAACAGGGAACACTCAGGAAGATCAAAATAATGGAGAATGCTCACGAAGTTCAGGTCAATGGGGATGCTCCGGACTAACCCGGCACAGGGAACATTTCGCAAATCCCCAATTATCCAAATTTCCGGCATTCTCTCTCTCACTCTTCGTATTTTGCAACCTAATTTTTTACTACCATGTATACGGCGGAAGACATCAGGATATTGAATGAAACGATTCAGGTCCAGGGACAATTCGTAGACAGACTGCGCAAGGAAATCGGTCGCGTGATCGTGGGACAGCAATATATGCTGGACCGCCTGCTGATCGGCCTGCTTACCAACGGCCATATCCTGCTCGAAGGTGTTCCGGGACTGGCCAAAACACTTACCATTAAATCCCTGGCGCAGACCATTCGCGGTAAATTCAGCCGTATCCAGTTTACGCCCGACCTGCTGCCGGCCGATGTGATCGGAACCATGATCTTCAATCAGCAAAAACATGAGTTTGTCGTTCGGAAGGGCCCGATTTTCGCCAATTTCCTGCTGACGGATGAAATCAACCGGGCGCCGGCCAAAGTGCAAAGCGCCCTGCTGGAAGCCATGCAGGAAAGACAGGTTACCATCGGCGACAGCAGTTATATTCTGGAAGAACCATTTCTGGTACTGGCCACACAGAATCCACTGGAACAGGAAGGAACTTATCCGCTGCCCGAAGCACAGCAGGATCGTTTCCTGATGAAAGTAATTGTAACCTATCCTTCCAAACAGGAGGAACAGCTGATCATCCGGAATCATATGAATGGGATCAAACAACCCGAACTGAAACAGGTGGTTTCGATGCAGGAAGTACTGGAATCGCGCGATCTGACCCGTAAAATATATATGGATGAAAAACTCGAGAATTATATTCTCGACATCGTATTTGCCACCCGCAATCCGGAAAATTATAGGCTGGAAAAATTGAAATCCATGATTTCCTATGGTGGTTCACCCCGCGCCAGCATCAATATGGCCCTGGCAGCCAAGGCCAATGCCTTTCTGAATAAGAGAGGTTATGTGATTCCCGAAGATGTCCGTTCCATTTCCAAAGATGTGTTGCGTCATCGTATTGGTCTGACCTATGAAGCCGAGGCGGAAAATGTGAATGCGGATCATGTTATTGATGAGGTGTTGAGGGCGATACAGGTGCCGTAGTCGATGACCGTTGACGGTTGACGGTTGACGGTTGACGGTTGACGGTTGGTGATTAGTGGGTTAATAAATTAGGTTAATGCATAGAGATTGTAGCATAAATAATTATGCTATGACAAATTATAAAAAATTGGAAGTTTGGATATTTTCAATGGAAACAGTGAAAGAAATATATAAATTAACAAAATCATATCCAACAGAAGAAAGATATGGATTGATAACTCAAACAAATAGAGCAGCTGTTTCAATTCCAGCTAATATTGCAGAAGGAATGGGAAGAAATTATAAAAAAGATACTATTCAATTTCTTCATATTTCAAGAGGATCAGCATATGAAGTTGAAACTCTATTGAATGTTGCACAAATGATAAATATTATTGGATGAACAAACTTATAATAAAATAAATGATAAAATTAGAAAGAAATATTCGAGTTGATAAATGGATTTATAAATTATTTAGAAAAAAAACAATAAATCCGTCAACCGTCAACCGTCAACCGTCAACAATGCTTAACAGCAGCAGGAAATATTAAAAAAAGTTCGCGAGCTCGAAATAAAAAGCAAACGCCTCACCCGTCACTTGTTTACCGGAGAATACCACTCTGCTTTCAAAGGCCGCGGAATGGCTTTCAGGGAAGTGCGCGAATATTATCCGGGCGACGATGTGCGGTTCATCGACTGGAATGTGTCGGCGCGGTTCAATCATCCGTTTAGCAAATTATTTGAAGAAGAAAGGGAACTGACGGTGATGCTCATGGTGGATGTGAGCGGCAGTTCTTTGTTCGGAACCGCAGAAAGGACGGAAGAAAGATCTGATCACGGAGATTTGCGCGGTGCTGGCTTTTTCTGCCGTGAACAATAATGATAAAGTCGGACTGGTTTTCTTCAGCGATAAAATTGAAAAATATATTCCGCCGAAAAAAAGCCGTGACCAGGTATTGCATATGGTGCGCGACCTGTTGATTACAGAACCGGCCCATCGCAAAACAAATATTTCACAGGCACTGAAATTTCTCAACAATACCCTTCGACAGAAAACCATTACATTTTTACTCAGCGATTTTCTGGATGAGAATTATGAAGAGGCACTTCGTGTGGCAGGAAAAAAACACGATCTCATCGGCATTAAAGTGTATGACAAAATGGATATGGAACTGCCCGACGCCGGACTGATCGAAGTGGAAGACGCGGAAACAGGCGAGATGATCTGGGTGGATACATCTGATTATAATCAGCGGAATTTTTATCAGCAATCTTTTTTTAAAATGACGGAACTCAGTAAATCACTTTTTCTGAAAGCAGGTGCGGACCTGTTGCATATGCGTACGGATGAAGACTATGTAAAAATTCTGCAGAAGTTTTTTGTGGGTAGAAACCGACCCGCCTAGCCGATGGCCAAATCCCTTACCTATATCGTTTTTTTGCTGATCCTGCTCATGGGAATCTGTCCGGCATGGGCGCAGGAAATCCCAATAGTAAAAGCTGCTGTCGATAAAAATCAGATCCTGATCGGTCAGCCGATCCGGTTTACCATCGACGTGAAATCGCCGATGACATCCGGCAACCAGCTTCCTCAATTCGACAGCATTCCGCATTTTGAAATCATTGAAAAAGCCAGTCCCGATTCAATGATTTCAGCTGCAGGAGCCAGTTATCATCTGGAATGGAAACTCACCAGCTTCGATTCAGGCACCCAGGTGATTCCTGCATTTGCCGTTACGATCGGTAAACAGTTTTATAAAACAGATTCACTGCATATCGAAGTTTCTTATGGAAAAGTGGATACGGCACAGGATTATCACGATATAAAAGGAATCCGCGATCTCGAAAATCCGGATGTAAAATATATTCCCTGGATCGTGGGCGCTGTTGCCGCAATATCACTGTTTCTATTTGTCTGGTTCATCCGGCAACGCGCCAACGCTCAACGCGTCAACGCCTAACGCCTAATGCAGAAATTATCCGGACTACTCCGATGGAGGAAGCTCTTGCAAATTTGGAAAAGTTAAAAAAGATGATGCAGGAAGATCCTTCTTCTGTAAAAAAATATTATTCCGGACTGACCGATACCCTGCGGATATTTCTGAACAGGCAACTGGGACTCGTTACCATGGAAAAAACAACGGAGGAACTGATTCTTAGTCTGAGCAATCTGAAGATGGACCGGGACTCTTTTTCCAATCTGACGGCTGCGCTGCGCATGGGAGATTTTGTAAAATTTGCTAAATATATTCCCGGCCCATATGAAAATGACACTAATCTGGGAAGTAATTAGAAAATCGATTGTTCTTATAAATGAAACGAAATGAATTATTAGTTATTAGTTGTTAGTTGTTAATCGGTATATGATAAATTAACAATCTAACAACTAATAACAAGTGAATCAGGTTAATAATGAAATAAAGAATAATAAGTGCTGTACGACTGGTTCTCAAATATTCATTTTGCCAAACCCTGGTTTTTTGCCCTCTTCGCAGGGCTTCCGTTGTTGATATATTTTTATCTCCGACCGCCGGTTCGTCTGCAGGGAACTTTTCTGGTATCCGGTGTGAAGGCATTTGGCATGGACGTTCATGGAAAACCATGCTTCGTCATATCCTTTTTATTTTCCGGATGCTGGCTATATCCTGTATTATTATTGCTCTGGCAAGACCTCAAACGGGCAGTGAACAACAACTCACTTCGGGAGAAGGTATTGATATTGTGTTTTGTCTTGATATCAGCGGATCCATGCTGGCACAGGATTTCACGCCGAACCGGATGGAAGCGGCCAAAGAAGTGGCATCGGAATTTATTGACCGGCGGCCGACAGATCGCATGGGCCTGGTGATTTTTGCCGGTGAAAGTTTTACGATGTGCCCACTCACGACGGATCATGCCGTATTGAAATCACAGTTGTTCAATGTTCAAAGCGGTTTGCTCGAAGATGGTACGGCCATCGGAAGCGGACTGGCAACAGGTGTGGAAAGGCTTCGTTCTTCGGTTTCAAAAAGTAAAGTGATCATCCTGCTCACGGACGGAGAAGACAATGGCGGCCGCCTCGATCCCAATACCGCAAAAGAGATTGCCAAGTCTTTTGGCGTGCGTGTTTATACAGTGGGTGTGGGAACAGAAGGATTTGCGCCGGTTCCGGTTCAGACCAGCAGTGGTGTTATCATGCAGCGTGAAAAAGTAAGTATTGATGAAAAACTGCTTACCCAGATCGCGAATGAAACAGGCGGAAAATATTTTCGCGCCACAGATAATGAAAGCCTGGGAACCATCTATAAAGAAATCGACAAACTTGAAAAATCAAAATATCAGGTAACCACCTTCACCCACTATACAGAGAAATTTTTTCCTTTCGTACTGGCAGCCGTCATGTTTCTGGTACTGGAATGGATATTGCGTTTCACCCTTTTTAGAAAATTTCCCTGATGCGTGCCAGAGTATATAAATCAACGGGCAGCTGGTATACGGTAAAGACCGAAGACGGGAATTTTTCCATGGCCCGTATAAAAGGGATTTTCAAAATTGACGGTATCACTTCTACCAATCCCATTGCTGTCGGCGACTGGGTGAATATGGAAGTGGAAGCGGGCGGCGAGGAAGGCGGTATGATGATAACGGGTATCGATGAAAGAAATAATTATATCAACCGCCAGTCTCCTGCCAACAAATATCAGCACCATATCATCGCTTCAAACCTGGACCAGTCACTGTTGCTGGCGACGCTGAAGGATCCGAAAACTTCGCAGGGTTTTATAGATCGTTTTTTGGTGGCGGGTGAAGCCTATCATATTCCATCCGTTATTATTTTCAATAAATCGGATATCTACCGGAAAAAGGAAATGGATCTTTTTGAAGAAAGAAAAGAGATGTATGAATCGGTCGGATACAAAGTGATACTGATGAGCCTGGCAAACAAAACGGGTTTGGAAGGAGTGGAAGAAATACTGCGAAATAAAACCAGTTTGCTGAGCGGTCATTCGGGTGTTGGAAAATCTTCTTTTATCAATTTTATCGTGCCGGGTATGGATCTTAAAACCCAGGATGTAAGCGGTTGGAGCGGGAAGGGAATTCATACCACCACTTTTGCTGAAATGTATGACCTGCCACTGTTGAATGCGCATATCATTGATACACCGGGCATCCGGGAATTCGGGCTGGTTGATATTCCCAAACAGGAACTCTCTCATTATTTTCCGGAAATGCGTTCCCGGCTGATTGATTGCCAGTTTAATAATTGTCTGCATGTGAATGAGCCGGGTTGTGCCATAAAAAAAGCCCTCAATGAGGGCAAGCTTTCGTTTAATCGTTATGTGAGTTATTGTATGATGCTCGATTCGATTGAAGAAAAAACCTATTAGGATGCCAGACGGTTGGCCGTATGGATCAAAAGTTTTCCTTCCAGGAAATGAGCTACTTCCACAACCGCATCATTATCTTTTCTGGGCGCTTCCCGGAATTTCCTGGGATAGATTGAAATGCCTGTATAGATATTATAATGCAGGGTAAGAACATGACCCTTGAAAGAAAAATCCCACATCAGCGAATCGAAGTCGTCGGTTTTGTGGTTGAAATTTACATCCAGGTCATCAGATAAAATGTTGGCGACTTCATAAAATCGTTTAAGGCCGCAATCATCATCTATAACTGCTTCGGTACAACCGAAGTCGGTGCGTAATGTAAGGCTCATAGTGGTGGGATTTAATTGGTTTACGGAATAATACATGATCGGTTGTTTTTAATAGGAATTGGATACAGTTATTAATTATTAGTTATTAGTTATTAACTAGCTTTGAATTTAGGTGCTTTGGGAACTTTTTCTCCGCTCAAAATCCTTTCTGCTCCCACATTTTTTCCATTGGAAGGACAACCATACTGAGCTTTACAGGAAATCAACATGCCGAACAAGATGCACAGCAGGGTTAAATAGAGAAGGTTCTTACTTGGTTTCATTTGGATACGCTTTAACAATTTAAACCTACAAAAAAGAGCCCGGATTTGCAATGAAACTACCCTGAAACTCGATGAATTGCAGGATATCTTCGATAACTGGACGGTTTTTTTGCCTTATAGGTTTCCGCTGCTTTAATATGCGGAAATCGGAGAAGGAAGAAGTAACCGCATGCAGGCTCTCGGGATCATCTTGGGTCTAGTGTATAACGACGTCTGGCATAGATATTTTCCATAAGCCTAAAGCTTAAAGCGTAACGCCTAACGCTTAACGCCTGGAAACTCAAACGCATTTACAGAATTGTAAATAGTCAACCGACAGCCGTTATATTCAACGATTTAAGCCTTAAGCGTTAAGCTTTAGGCGTTAGGCGTTAAGCTTTCGGCTCTCTAAACCAATCCGCGTACTGAATATAGTTATTGGCGATCCGCTCAATTTCCCCGTGGATGAGGTCCTGGGGTATGTCCTTAAGCTTTCGGGCGGGAATACCGGCATAAATGGCGCCCTGCTCTACTTTGGTGTTTTCAAGCACTACGGCGCCGGCGGCTATGATGGAATTGCTGCCGATTTCGGCCCCATCCATAATGATGGATCCCATACCGATCAGCACATTGTCCTGGATCGTGCATCCATGCACAATGGCATTATGACCGACAGAAACATTATTTCCGATCACCGTTTTCGCTTTCTGATAGGTACAATGGATGATTACACCATCCTGTATATTCACTTTATTACCGATCCGGACACTGTTTACATCTCCCCTGACAACAGCATTGAACCAGATACTGCAATCGTCGCCCATTACTACATCTCCGACGATGGTGGCATTGGGTGCGATAAAAATATTTCTACCAAATCCGGGCGAAACACCTTTGACAGGAAGAATGACGGGCATAGTTGTGATTTTACGGTTATATAAGCCTAAAGCTTAAAGCCTAAAGCCTAAAACTGAATTCTTAATATTAAATTATCAAATTTCCAGACATCAATTTACAGCTAAGACACTTATAAAAAAATTGGAGATCCAAAAAGGAGTTTTGAGCTTTAGGCTTTGGGCTTTAAGCTTTAGGCGTATATTAGTTTTAGGCTTTGGGCTTTAGGCTTTGGGCTTTCGAAAATGAATCAACGAGAATTATTTTTCAAACATCTCGGCCAGACTTCCCCCGCTCCGCTGGGTCTTGAGATCGTTCGGGCAGAGGGAGTTTATCTTTACGATGTTACCGGAAAAAAATACCTGGATGCCATTGGAGGCATCAGTGTTTGCAATACGGGCCACCGTCATCCGGATGTTATAAGCGCCATTAAAGATCAGGCTGACCGGTTCCTGCATGTTTTAGTGTACGGAGAATTGATTCAGTCACCCCAGGTTGAATATGCGCATTTGCTGGCCAGTTACCTTCCGGAAAAACTACAATCCGTTTATTTTACCAATTCCGGCACAGAAGCCACAGAGGGAGCCATGAAACTGGCCAAAAGGTTCACAGGCAGAACAGAAATCGTGGCGTTTGACTATTCTTATCATGGATCCACGCAGGGGGCGCTCAGCCTGATGGGAGATGAATACTGGCGAAATGCTTTTCGTCCCCTGTTACCCGGCATTTCACATCTGAAGTATAATCATTTGGCTGACCTGGACTGCATCACGGAAAAAACGGCCTGTGTGGTTGCTGAAACAGTGCAGGCAGAAAATGGCGTGATCAAACCTTCAAAGGAATGGATGCTGGCCCTTCGAAAAAAATGCGATGAAACAGGCGCACTGTTGATTCTGGATGAGATCCAGGTGGGTTTTGGAAGAACGGGTACTCTTTGGGGATTTGAACAATACGGGATCGTTCCGGATATCCTTTTGTTGGGAAAGGCCCTGGGTGGCGGATTACCACTGGGCGCTTTCATTGCATCGAAAACAATGATGGATTCTTTTACCGATCAGCCGGTATTGGGTCATATCACAACATTCGGAGGACATCCGCTCAGCTGTGCTGCAGGATTGGCTGCGATGAAAGTACTGATAAAAGAAAAGCTGATTGATTTCATCAGAGGAAAAGAAACCCTGTTTCGAAAACGGCTGGTTCATCCTTCCATAAAATCTGTTCGCAGTGCCGGTCTCCTGATTGCTGTTGAGTTTGAAAATTTCGAAATCAACAAACGCGTCATTGACGGCTGCCTCCGGGACGGCCTGCTCACTGACTGGTTTTTATTTGCATCCTCCTGCCTGCGCATCGCACCGCCGCTGACAATAACCTCTGAAGAGATTGAGGAGATATGCCGAATCATATTGCAGAACGCTGAAGGATTTGGATAATAGACCACCTTTTAATTCGGAAGGTTTGAAGCAACACCGGCCATTATAGCCAGTTCAATCATCGGTTGCATATTTAAAAGTACAATCAGAAATAAATTATAACATGGCGAATGATTTTTTTTGGATCCCTCTATTATTGTTATATTAGATACATCGTTCACCATTAAACCAAAAAGTTTATGAAAACACTACACTGCTCTGATGCGGGCTTCGATTGCACTGCCGTTATACATGGCGATACTGACGAAGAAGTATTAACCCAGGCAGCTGAACATGCACTAACCGTGCATAATACCGTGGTTACTGCTGAAATGGCCCGGCAAATAAAAACTTTGATTACGGAGGAAGAAATGGTTTAGCTCAGACCACCACTTCCATTCCCTCTTTTGCAAATAATGAATTGGGAAAAATGGACTGACATTCTTTCTCCAGGCCGTCCAGAAAATCATCGTTGTGATCCGGATCGTGATGGGTTATGATGAGTTGTTTCACATTCGCCAGAACCGCTACCTGGACGGCGTCCTCCCATGCGCTGTGTCCCCACCCTTTGAATTTTTTGTATTCTTCCTTTGTATACTGACCATCGTGAATGAGCATGTCCGCATCCCTGGCCAGGTTTACGATATTCGGATCTATTCCATTGATATGTTCCACATCCGTACATATGACCAATGATACGGATTCGTCTTCTATGCGAATTCCGTAAGAGCCTCCGGCATGCAGGTGATGTTGGGCGACCGTTGTAACAACTGCCCCGAATAAGGTTTCTTTGTCTCCATACGTCAGAAACTCAAACTGGGCGCCCATCGCGTCAAGATGTATCGGAAAATAATCTTCCTGCATTTGCAGGGTGAATATTTCTTTGAGGTTATTTGATTTTACCTTTTCTGCCGGTGGCAAGAATGCCGATTTTTTGATTCGGGTTATAAGCCGGTGGGAAGAAGGGAAGTCCCTGTATATGATCCCAATGAAAATGGGTGAATAAAATATTTATGATTTGCTGGGATAATCCTTCCCTGATGATTTCTTTCCCGAGATTTCGAATGCCGGTTCCGGCATCGACGATAGCAATCCGATTTACTTTTTCGCGTAGTATCCTGATGCAGGTTGTATTTCCGCCAAATTTTTCAAATTCTCTGCCACATACCGGCAGAGAACCGCGCACGCCATAAAACTTGACTTTCATTGGTTCAAAGTTTTATCGATGGCCAAATGCACTGGGCAAGCTCGCTTTCTGAAGGTACATTATTAAGCTTAAAGCGTAAAGCGGAAAGCGTAAAGCATTTTTAAGCTTAAAGCGTAAAGCGGAAAGCGTAAGGCATTTTAAGCTAGAAGAAAAGAGCGGAAAGCGAAAGGCATTCTTTGTCGGAAAGCGTAAGGCACAAAGCGTAAAACTATGGGCTTAAGAAGGCGTTGGGCGTTAAGCGTTGGGCTTTTAGCCTTGCGCCTTACGCCTTACGCCTTAGGCTTGGAAAGTCAATTTATTATCATAGCTTAGAATTCCCGCACCCCCTCTCAAATTATTCACCTTAAAACTTTATCTATGTCTGAAATTCAGGAAATGCCGGTGGATACTTCCACCCGCACAATTCCCACCGTCGGTTATGCTGCTTATGCAGCATCGGAAGATCTCGCGCCTTTTAAATTCGACCGGCGGGAGCCGCTCTCCCACGATGTGCTGATTGAAATTTTATATTGTGGTGTTTGTCATTCGGATCTTCATTGTGTCCGCAACGACTGGGGTATATCTATGTTTCCGATGGTGCCGGGACATGAAATTGTGGGACGCGTTACCAGGACCGGTGATCACGTTAGTAAATTTAAAGTAGGAGATACTGTCGGTGTTGGTGTGTTTGTAGATTCCTGCCGGGAATGCGAAAGTTGTAAGGAGGACCTGGAGCAATACTGCGAAAAGGGTGTAGTGTTAACATACAGCGCATTTGAAAAAGACGGCAAGACAGTCACATATGGAGGATATTCCAAACAGATCGTATGTGATGAAAAATATGTACTGCGGATTTCAGACGGCCTGCCGCTGGAAAAAGTCGCTCCTTTATTATGCGCCGGCATTACAACCTGGTCGCCGCTGCGGCATTGGAAAGTGAAAGCCGGAGATAAAGTAGCGGTGATTGGTCTGGGAGGCCTCGGACATATGGCGGTAAAATTTGCGGTTTCATTCGGCGCTGACGTAACTGTGCTGAGCACTTCAGCATCCAAAGAGAAAGATGCCCTCCGGTTAGGAGCTCATCATTTTGCGTTAACCACAGATGAAGAACAGGTAAAAAGTCTGACCAATCAGTTCAATTTTATTCTGGATACTGTGGCCGGCCCGCATGATTATAATTTTTACCTGAATATGCTAAAAAGAGACGGAACCATGGTAGGTGTGGGACTCCCGAATGAACCAGCTCATGTTCCTGCCTTTACGCTGGCACTACAGCGGCGTAACCTGGCGGGCTCCATCATCGGAGGCATTGCAGAAACCCAGGAAATGCTTGACTATTGTGCGGCACATCAGATCACGGCGGACGTAGAAGTGATCAATATCAGTGATATCAATAAGGCTTTTGAGAGAATGGATAAATCAGACGTGAAATACCGGTTCGTGATTGATTTGGCAACTTTATGAACGCCCAACGCTTAACGCCCAACGCTTAACGCCCAACGCCTAACGCCTAACGCCTAACGCCTAACGCTAATGCTTTACGCTTTGCGCCTTACGCTTTACGCTTAATATGGCCTATGAGATATATTTTATTAACCGGATGGACCGTCGTCATTCTCATGCTGGCAGGTTTTGTGCCCCGTTTCCATAACGATCATAAAACACTGGAGATTGGTGCAGCAGCTCCTGATTTCCAACTGAAAGGGGTTGATGATAAAACCTATAACCTGGCTTCGTTTAAAAATGCGGAAGTGCTGGTTATTGTTTTTACCTGTAATCATTGTCCGACTGCCCAGGCTTATGAGGACCGTCTCATCAAACTGACTTCCGACTATGCCAATAAAAGCGTGGCGGTGGTAGCTATCAATCCCAATGATCCCGCGAGCCTGCGTCTGGATGAACTTGATTTTTCCGACCTCGGGGATTCGTTTGAAGAAATGAAAATAAGGGCCAAAGAAAAAAAATTCAACTTCCCCTATTTGTATGACGGTGAAACGGAGACAGCATCCAAAGCCTACGGACCGATTGCCACACCGCATGTTTTTATTTTTGATAAGGACCGTAAGCTTCGTTACGAAGGACGGGTGGATGATATGGAGAATCCATTCAAAACACCAACGAGTACAGATGCCCGTAATGCCATTGATGCTCTTTTAAATCATCTCGAAGTTCCCGTAAAAACTACAAAAGTTTTCGGATGCTCTGTAAAATGGTCAGAGAAAAAGGAACTGGTACAAAAAGCAAAAGAAGCATGGGCGAAAGAACCCGTCCATTTGAATCTGATGAATGAGGACAGTATAAAAAGCATGATGAAAAACTCATCCGGTAAATTGCGACTGATATATGTATGGGAAATTCAATCTCTTCCTTCCGTGCAGTCATTTCCCGATCTTATTAGTATCAACCGTATGTACAGGGATCGTGATTTTGAATTGATCAGCGTTTGTATAGATGAGCGGAGCAAGAAGGATTCATTGCTGCAATTCCTGCAAAAGCAGGAGGCATCGAACACCAATTATCTTCTAAGCACGGATAACAAAAATAAAATCACCCGGGCGATCAATCCATTATGGCAGGGCGAATTTCCTTATACCATGCTGGTGGAACCGGGCGGAGAAATTGTTTATTCAAAAGAAGGCGCTGTAGATCCTGCGAAATTGAAAACAATTATTGTGAACAATCATTTGATAGGACGGTATCCGTAAGGCAGTTAACAAAAATTCAGTATTGTATTTGAATCATTCGATAGTAGTAAAAAAATCCTTAGAAATGGAGGCTGCTGCGATCTGTCTCTAAGGATTTTTTTTAGGCGTGCGTCAAACATATTGAATTATTTTATCGTTTTCCCTCTGCCCATCAACGCGCCAATCACTCCACCGGCGATGGCATACATCACGATTCCAACCAGCACATCGACAATCGTGGCGGTCAGGTCCAGGGTGTTTGCAGTTGCATAATGGATCAGATCCATACTCAGCGTCACAAAGAATCCGATGGCCGCACCGGTGCTGGCGCCGCTTCCGAAGGAACCGATGTTTCCCAGTTTCAGGAAAATATAGCTGAGCAATGCAGCCGAAGCAAGGTTTCCCAGGATCAGCGCCCACCATACAATTTCACTCATTTGTTTCATGGATCCCGGAGCGGCTGTCGAGTGACTGGCTGATAAAAACCGGAGAGCGCCAGTCCATAAATCAGATAACCCACGAAGAAAAATACAATCCCCCCTGCCAATGTTCCGATGAAGAATTTTTTGGTATTCATGTCGTTAGGTTTAGGTGAATAAGAAAGATACGTTATTTAAGCGTAATGCGTAAAGCGCAAAGCGTGAGGCAAATACAGGGTTAACGTGCAACGCTAACGCCTAACGTAACGCAAATGCTAAGCTCAATCGCTTAATGTTTTGACTGCTCGTTAAGCTCAGAGGCGTTACGCTTTGCGCTTTACGCTTTAAGCTTTAAATGTTTTCATTCCTGATTTTCGTAAATTCGGGAAGCGACGGAACGCTGCAACCTGAGATCACGAATCGACCCACTCCATGATAAAAATATTCTCCAGGAAGCATCTGATCATTTTTATTTTGCTCTTACAGGTTTCCTGCAAAATGAAAGATAAAAACATTTCCCCTGAGGAGATCAAAGCAGATCAATCTCAAAAGAGGGGAGATTGTACTTTGCGGCCCTGCTGATAAACAATTTGGTACTGTACAATTTGATATTTCCTGCTCAAAGGATGTGAAAAATACATTCAACCTCGCAATGGCCTTGTTGCATTCCTTTGAATATGATGAGGCGGAAAAAGTATTTACAAAAATTATTGATCAGGAACCCGGATGTGCAATGGCATACTGGGGTGTTGCGATGTGCAATTATCATCCGCTCTGGGCTCCGCCCGGCCCGGCTGAACTGGCTAAAGGGGCGAAGGTGATTGAACTGGCTGAATCCCTGAATCGGATACCGGAAAGAGAATCCGGTTATATACAGGCGATTGCTGTCTACTACAAAGACTGGGATAAGGCAGATCAGCATACCCGTTGTATCCGGTATGAAAAAGCCATGGAAAAATTATATACCCAATATCCGGGTGATCGTGAAGCGGCAATATTTTATGCGCTGGCTCTGGATGCTGCTGCCGATCCTGCTGACAAAACATTTGCCAATCAAAAAAAAGCAGGAGCCATTTTAAATGCCATTTATCCGGATGAACCCGATCATCCCGGTATCGTGCATTATATCATTCATACCTATGATTATCCCGGACTGGCTGAACTGGCTTTGCCTGCCGCAAGAAAATATGCTTCCGTTGCACCTGCTTCGGCGCATGCCCAGCATATGCCCTCTCATATTTTTACCCGGCTGGGACTTTGGGATGAATGCATCAGCTCCAATCTGACTTCAACTGCCTCTGCGAAGTGTTATGCGGAAAATGCCGGTTTAAAAGGTCATTGGGATGAAGAACTGCATGGAATGGATTACCTGGTATATGCTTACCTGCAGAAAGGGGATGACAGTCTGGCCAAAGCGCAATGGGATTATCTGCGAACGATCCGTGAGGTATATCCGGCGAATTTCAAAGTTGCTTATGCATTTGCGGCTATTCCTGCCCGTTATGTACTCGAAAACAAAATGTGGAAGGAAGCAGCTTCTCTTGAAATATATCCGCGTTCCTTTCCCTGGGATAAATTTCCCTGGCAGGAAGCGATCATTCACTTCGCCCGGCTGCTGGGTTCAGTCCATACCGGCCTCAGGGATTCGGCCATCTCCGAACTGGACAAATTAAAAATAATCCGCGATACCCTTCAAAGGCAGGGAGATATGTATAAGGCAAACCAGGTTGACATTCAGATCATGTCTTCTGAAGCCTGGATCTTATTCAAAGCAGGGAAATATAGCAATGCACTGGAACATATGATATCGGCTGCTGATATGGAAGATGCAACGGAGAAAAATCCGGTTACGCCCGGAGAGGTAATTCCTGCCAGGGAACTATTGGCGGATATGTTATTGGAAATGGGGTACAAGGAAAAAGCATTGACAGCTTATCAGGAGGATTTAATAACACATCCAAATCGTTTTAACGGACTCTATGGCGCCGGGCTGGCAGCTGAAAAATGCGGAGACAAAAAAAATGCGGCATCTTATTATCACCGGTTATCGGATATCAGTACAGTACATTCCGGTAGGCCTGAACTGATGGCAGCCAGGTTATTTTTGAATAGTCATTAAATTTCGATCAGACCAAATGGAATAATCCTTTTTATATTTATTCTGGTTTTCGGTGAAAGCATATCAGTAAATTAAGTTGAATTTTGTTCAGACGGGCAAATGGTCAAATCAGAATTATCAGGTTTTCGTAATCAGCAAACCAAATTAACCATCACTAAAACTGTAATCTGAAACTTCCGAATACGCCAAACTTTTGAATATAGGAAAGGTCCTGTCCGGTAGGCAGCACATGCCAGATAAAATCGACCCGGAGAAAGCGGAAGATATTATCAACGCCGGTTCCGATTTCCATATAGGTTCTGCCATCCAGTGACTTGAAAGTATAATCCGGATTGTTATTATAAGCGGTATTCTCCGGCGAAAGATGACCCCATAACAATTTGACATTATAAAACTGGCGGAATTTTAATTTACGCGTGAGGGGAACAAACCGGAATATGCCGCTACCGATATTATGTTCAAAATTGAATCCAAGAAACTGGTCGTGCAGGTATTCGTATTTATTCATCAGGCTGAATGCATACTTATTGTAATAATAAGTTTCATTACCCGGGGCTACATTGAGGAAGGGATAAGGTTGTACCCCGGTGGTCTTACCCCCGAAGAAATTATAGTAAAGGGTTCCGATCGGCGGCACTTTGATGACATCGGAAATACTCGCGAACAGTTTATTATAAGTAAGCGTGCTACCCAGAACACCCGGAAAGCCATGGGTATATTTCACATCAATGATGGGGTACTGACTGCCGAGGCTCGTACGGTAAAAAGTGGTTTCAAAAAATTTCTCCAGGAAGGCAAAACGAAGGTTTACTGAAAGTTCAAACCCGTTCATCGGATTGCCGGGTCCTTTTATAAAATCACTCATCGGCGCCAGGTTCAGTTCCGGATTGTATACTTTATGATCTGCGGTGAAGGTTACGGAAAATCCGTTCACCCATTCATTGAACCATTGAACCTGTTGTTCGGTCAGGTTGATGAATTTGATCGGGATGCCTGGTTTTCTGACAGCGATGGCGAATATATTATCGCTTGTAATTTCATCATAATACTGTTGGCCATAATCCAGGTCCTGCCGGAACATCGCATAGAGGCTCATGCGTGGGTTCCGTTTGAAGAGATACAGGGCGTCTCCCTCCCAATGCCATACTTTATCACCGAATCCATAAGCCATGTAGCCATGCAGGATCAGGTTTTTATTGAAGCCTTTGTTGGTGCCGAGGTCGAAACGAAGACGGAATCCCTGCAATTCATTGGCGTAAATCCAGTTATACCAGGGACCGATCACGAAGTTCCCGATGTTGAGATATCCGGTTCCAATAAAGTTCAGCACATTGGTATAGGTATGAAACGCGGGCATCTTTGTGAGGGTGTCCACCATTTTGTAAATCGCTTTCTCATTCTTGGTTAATGTTTCGTGCCGGTATTTCAACCAGAATGAATCCGTTCGCTCCCGCGCATTGGCAGAGAACATCACTTCTTCCAAAATCTTATTTTTTTCCACTTCACGCACCACGGAGCTGTCGTTATAAACGATATTTTTATAGGTTGTGGTTTTTCTGCCGATCATGCCCATTCTGTTTTTACCCAGTGGCGTCAGGGTGGCCACGAATTTATCCCTTGAAAGGAACCAGGTTGTATCGTGTACCAGAGAGAATTCCTGGATTATGGTGAGATCCTGCACAAAATTCAGATTGGAAGAAGCATCCAGGCGCAGGGTCATTTTCTGAATGGCGAAACTGGTATCGTGTACCCAGCAATCTCCTTCAAAAGTATTTTCGCCTTTTCTTTTCGCCGTAAAGATCAGGTGGAGCAGCCTGCGTGAATTCACGTACTGGGTATCAATAATCCGGTAGCGGTAGTAAAAATCGCCGTTGTTGCTGAGCGGACTCACAAATCTTTTATCGAATACCGGGATGAAATTGTTATAGAAGTCCAGATTCTGTTGCATGCCGCCCAGATACTTGCTCACACTCTCATTATTCAGACCGACGGTTTTACTTCCTTTTATCACTTCACGTCTTTTCGTAACCGGATCGCGTACATAATAATAGTCCGAGAGTGTTTCGGTAATATATATGGGAAGAAACGGATGTTCTTCGCTGCTGTCGACATTATTCAGGATAAAAGCAAATGGCTTTAGTAATTTGACGGTCTCGAGCCTTTCCCTGTTTACCTGGTTCAGGTCCAGCTCCAGTTTATTATATAATTCGTAGGAGAAATTCTGGAAGCGGTAGCGGTCGTTCTGTTCTTTATGTTTTTTGATCTTGCGCCAGAGCAGCAGTCCGAAATCTACTTTACGGCTGACGACCACTTCGTTACTATACCTGCCGCGTACCATCGTGATATAGACGAACAGGGTGTCGTTCACCGCATGTCTCATCAGAGAATCATTCAGTATGAGGGAATAAGGCTGATAACCCACATAAGTGATCCGGAGGGTATCTTTTGGCCATTGTTCAAAACGCATGGTAAATCCGCCAGCCGAGTCACTGAGCAACCCATGACGGCTTTTTTCCATCTGCATAGAGGCAAAGGGAACAGGTTCGCCGCTTTGTACATCCTGGATAACACCTCTCAAAACTTTCGTCTGGGCGCACACACTGAAGGATACGAAGAGCAACAAGAGGACGCTTAGAAAAGGCTGACATTTTTTCAATGTCCACATAGCGCCAAATTTACTACAATGAGGCCGAAGGAGTTGCTCCGGGTTATTCATTCTCCTTACTTTTGCAGCCGTTATGGCAAATGATACGTTAAAACTTCAGGCAATTATATCCCATTGTAAGGAATACGGATTCATATTTCCGTCCAGTGAAATTTACGATGGACTCAGTGCTGTTTATGACTATGGTCAGTATGGCAGCGAGCTCAAAAAGAATATACGGGATTACTGGTGGAAGAGTATGACCCAGCTCACGGATAATATTGTGGGTATTGATGCAGCTATTTTTATGCATCCAACCACCTGGAAGGCCACCGGTCATGTGGATAATTTCAGTGACCCGATGATTGATAATAAAGACAGCCAGAAACGATACCGTGTGGATCATCTGATCGAAGGTTATGCTGATGAACTGGAAGCGGGAGGCAGGAAGCAGGAAGCGGAGGAATTATTGGCGGCGATGGATAAACTGCTTGCGGCCAGTGATTTTGACGGACTGAAAAAATTGATTGAAGAGAAAAATATAAAATGCGGAATCAGCGGCACGTCGAACTGGAGTGATGTCAGGCAATTCAACCTGATGTTTTCAACCCAACTCGGGAGTCTGGCGGAAGAGGCCAGTGAAATCTACCTCCGGCCGGAAACTGCCCAGGGCATTTTTGTAAACTTCCTGAATGTTCAGAAAACCGGCAGATTAAAAATTCCTTTCGGAATTGCACAAACCGGCAAGGCTTTCCGGAATGAAATCGTGGCCCGTCAGTTTATATTCAGAATGCGTGAATTTGAACAAATGGAAATGCAGTTTTTTATCCGGCCCGGTACACAGAAAGAATGGTATGAGCATTGGAAAGAAACCAGGATGAAATGGCATTTAAGCCTGGGTATTTCACCCGATAAATTCCGTTTTCACGATCATGTCAAACTCGCTCATTATGCCGATGCTGCCTGTGATATTGAATATCTTTTCCCGATGGGTTATAAGGAAGTGGAAGGCATTCATTCCCGAACAGATTTCGATTTGAAAAATCACCAGGAGTACAGTAAGAAAAAACTTACATATTTCGATACGGAACTCAATCAGCATTATATCCCCTATGTAATTGAAACCTCCATCGGTCTCGACCGGACGATCCTGATGATTTTAAGCGAAGCATACCAGGAAGAGGATCTGAGTACGGCCGATAAAAAGGACAGCCGGGTGGTATTGAAATTCCCTCCAGGTCTGGCACCTGTGAAACTGGCCATCCTGCCGCTGGTAAAAAAAGACGGTCTGCCGGAAATTGCCAAAGAACTGATGGCATCCTGCCGGAGCCAGTTCCGCTGTTTTTATGAAGAAAAAGATACCATCGGGAAACGCTATCGCCGTATGGACGCCATCGGAACACCTTTTTGCGTTACCATTGACTACCAGACCAAGGAAGACCGGACAGTAACCATACGGTACCGGGATAGCATGCTGCAGGAACGGGTTTCCATCGATTCTATCCGTGAAATAGTGGAAAAACAAATTTTATAATACTTAAAAGGGAAACCTTACATTTGGGAATTACCTCCAATGGCATGATTAACCCTCGCCGGAAAGCACTTTCGAGCGCCTGCGTGTACTTTTGACAAACCTTTGACTCTGATTATTTAATTTAACAACTACCATGCTTACGAACGAGGTTTCGGTTAATATCTATCTGCTTGCATTTATATTAGGTTTATCAGTTTTCGCAGGTTTTGCCTTCAGAGCCAGAATGATATTGAAGGCCAGAGCAAAGATAGAAGAGCTTGAAAGGGAAATTCTTGATAACTACGAAGTCATACTCGAGCTGGAACGCGAAACCCTGAATATGGAATCCAAAATTCAGGATATCAAGAGCCCTGTGATCACCATGAAATCCCCCGGTAACGAAGTACAGGTAACATCCAAAAAAATCCCCAATATCGCTCTTCGTAAACAACTTCTTGCCAAGAAGAATAATATGGGACAATCGGCTTCAGGTCTTATAAGCCTAACGCTTAACGCCTAACGCCTAACGCTTAACGCCTAACGCCTAACGCCAACGCCTAACGCCTAACGCCCAACGCAACGTCAGAATAGTGATCAGATTCGTATTGATTTAATCAGATTAATGATCATGGCTTTGACCTGATTCACTCCTTCGTTAATTGTTTCGAATTCTTCTTTTCCGATAAATTTTAATTCCTGAGCCAACAGTAGGCAATATTCGAGTTCATGTGCTGAACCCAGTGAAGTGTCAAGGAAATGAGCAAAGTCCTTTTCCGATTTTCTGCCGCATCCTTCAGCAATATTGATGGGTATTGAATAGGCTGCCCTCCTCATTTGATTTGCTAAACCAAATTCTTCTGTTTTTGGAAATCCAGGAGTTATATCTCTATAAACTATTTTAACTAATTCGTGCGATTTTAACCAGACTCCATATTTTTTATAATTTCTCATTTTTTTTATAAAACAAGTCAAAAAAATTCAGGTCTTGTTAGTTCAGTCACGTCATTTTTACGATGAAATCACCTATAAAAAGGTAATTTTATTCGATTTTCAAACTCAATAATTTTTAAGATTTAATACGCGTTAGGCGTTAGGCGTTAGTTGCGTTAGGCGTTAGGCGTTGGGCGTTAAGCGTATTAACCATAAAGCTCCAAATGAATCGACTTGCGGTCAAAGCCCAGATCAACGATTCTTTTCTTTGCTTCGTCGATCATCACTTTCCAGCCACACAAATAAAAGGCAGGTGAATAATTTCCGGACTCCGTTCCATTTGAATGCGGCTGGTTCTTTTTCCTTTTACAAATTTCTTCAAACACAGCATGCACGTAACCTGTCCTGATCAGGTGTTCCCGGTTCTCGGGTACTTCTCTTGAAAAAACAGGCAGGTATTGAAAACTGGTGAGGTTCAGTTCCAGCTCTTCCATTTCCTTTTGATAAAGAGCATCTCCGAGACGACGGCATCCGAATATCAGATAGATATCACGGTGTGGCAGATTATGATTTAATATATGATGAACCATGGCGCGAAAAGGTGCGATGCCCGTTCCGGTGCAAATAAGGAAAATATCTTTTTCCAGGGGAGTCGGTAGTGTGAACGAGCCAAGCGGTCCGCGTAAGGTCAGTTCGCTACCCACATTGATTTCTTCAAAAAGATATTTGGTTCCGACACCTCCTTCCAGAAGTACGATGACCAATTCAATCACAGGACTGCCATCGGGCCAGGATGCAATGGAATAACTGCGCCATCGCTTGGAGGGCTTCTCGTGAATGGGAAGATCCAGGGTAACAAATTGTCCGGGTTCAAAATGAAAGGGTTGTCCGGAAGTCAGTTCAATCCAAAACCGGCGCGTAACCGATGTGGCATTTTCTATGCGAATAACTTTTCCGGTTTGCCAGGGAAGCGCCATTTTTAGTTATTAATTGTTAATTGTTAATTATTAATTACTAAGATAACTCATAATCATTACTCAATAACTGATAACTAACAAACCAAAAATAGATTAACAATTGACAATTAACAATTGACATTGATTTAGTATACTGCGATTTTACGAACATATTTATTCGAGCCGATTTGAAGTTGTAGTACATACACACCGGCATTTACAACTCCCAGATTCACGGATTTATTAAACGAACCCCTGAAATTCGGGTGGGATGATTTGTATAACAATCGGCCATTGATATCCAGCACCCGGTAATCCACATCCTGCGTTGATGTCAGGTAGAATTGTATACTAAAAATTCCAGGATTCGGATTGGGTGATACAACAAGTCCAATATCGTTGCCCGGCGTATAGTCATACACGTCAGAAACCAGGGAACAACCGGTGCTGTCGTTTACAGTCACTTTGTATGGGCCGGGTGGGCCCAGGGTATCCATCTGTTTCGTTGCGCCCGGAATCAGTTTACCATCAAAATACCATTGGTTACCTGACGCATAATTGCTGGACAGCATATTGCCGATCCGTGTTATAACAACCGGCGCAGGTGTTTTAGCCTGGATGGCAACCCTTGGAGAGGGACATTTATTGAGTGTGATTCTTGTGTCATAAAAGAAATAATAGTAGGCGTGGTAAAAGCCTGTATCTGTACAGTCAGCTGTATTGATGGCGCTGTTACCTGTAATGGTGAATACACCCGGAATACCCATGGGGTATGGATTCTTCGTAATACTATTATTCCTGAAAAGGAAGGCGCTGTCTTGCGCCAGCACGATCAGTACATGGTCTCCAGGTGTCGGCACTGCCAGGTTCAAAAGAAATACAGCGCCCGTATCAGATGGCTGAATTGACGCTCGAAGGAACACGTGATGGTGTTGTAGTAGTCGGATAAACATCAATCGTGTTTGTTGAAATCGGGAAATAACTATATGAACCGCTGCAGGAATCATAATCTGACAGGTCTGCTACAATAAAGTTTACTTTTCCACCCGCTCCGACATATAAACGGGTTGTTTCAATGGTCACAGGAACATCATTGTGAAACTTCACAAAATTTCCCTGGAAATAATTATAACCACCCTGTGAAAACACATTTTTATTTTTTGGCCCGATGGATCCGCTTAATTCATTCAATCCAAGATAATAGGTATTATCAGGAGGAATCACTTTAGTAGTGGCCTGTACGCCGGATGCAATGGGTGTTGGGGCCGTCGGGCTGTTAAACCAAAATACCGCGTCGCTTGAATCCGGCACATTTGCTCTCAGGCCCGCCGTTGCCGGAGTGGTGCCGCAGATTTCAGCTTCACCGGATACAACTTCAGATCCCTTACCGATCTCAAGTGTATCTGTAACAGCATCATTCGTTGCATCCTGATCGCCGGCAAGAGATGTAAAGGCTTTCAACACATATGTTGTTCCACTCGTGGATGTGTAAGGCGTCTGGAATGTGTAAATCGCAGAACTTAATGCGGACAATGTACCGGGATAAACGGTCGTAATATCTACCAGACTGTTGTTGCCGGAATTTACTTTCAGATGAATCGGAACATTTACCTGCGCGGTTGTTCCGTAATTTTTTATTCTTACTGAAACTCTTTGTGAATCGGTCTGGCAGGATCCCGAAAGAGGGTCAAGAATATCGCTGAGTCCGACATCATTTGTCAACGGAATAAATTTTACGGTATAGTCCTGGGTTTCGCCATTGCCGTAGGAACCGCAGGCTTTTACCAGGGTTGAGTCTGTTGTCTCCTGGGCCACGATACGCAGTACAGTAATATTACCGATCGTCATGCCGGCAGGAACCTTAATGTTGCCGGTATAAGTAGTCACGCCTCCCGGTAAAACGGAACTGATTACCGCTGTTTCAAATGATCCATTGTTATCATAGTCAACGAAAATACCAACAACTCTGGAAGCCGTTGTTGCATCACAGGAGCTGAGTTTTATTGTAAAAGGAATTGACTGGCTGGATTGAAGATTGATGGTATGACTGGTATTATCCGTGTAAGTGGTGCACCCCGGCGGGTTTACCTGGTCAACATTACTGATGGCTACTTCATCAATCCGGGTGCCTGCGCTGCTGGTTGCAGCCGAGCTGCAATAAGGAGAACTACCCACGCCGCTTACAATCAGAGAATAGGCCTGGGATCCGGAATGAAGAAGGGGTCTTTTATGGGTTACTGTAATTGTATAGGTTTTGCCCGGAACCGTATTCGGGATCACAATTTTTTCGGTGTTGTTGAGTGTGTCGTCACCATGGGTGGCTGCTGCGCCCGGATTTAGACGGTTCAGGATCCAGGGAGTAAATGTGCTGCCATTGCCCGTAATGCGTAAATCCAGATCATTTACGAGCTTCGGTGTTCGATTGTTCAGAATGTTGACTTCATCCACCGTAGCGGCAGGATCCGTCCAGCAAATGGTCGCTGTGAGTGGTCCTTTACCTGATGCAATTACCGGGATAGAATAAGTGCCTGACGCATTGGTCAGCACATTTTCCTGTATCAGCTGGTCCGTGTTTTTAGAGGTAATCACGGACGCTGCTTTTACCATATCGATCAGTCCGTATCCAAACTGGTAATCGGGACCATCTGCGGGTCCGGCCTCGTCAGCTGTGTGAATCAGGATCCCTTTCAATGTGGCCGAACGCATGAATGTTGTATGGAGTTTATAATAATACTCCTGTAACAAAAAACCGGATCCGGCTGCGGCCGGTGAAGACATGGATGTACCGCTAAAAATGGCGTATGCATTATTAGAAGTGCTTACACAGGAAAGCACGTTTATACCGTCGGCTACCAGATCCGGTTTTATCCGGCCATCGTCGGCAGGACCCCAGCTGCTGAATGTGGCCAGCTGAACATCGGCAGGCGAATTGTAACCACCGGGAATGGGATTTACAGCTCCGATGGCAATAATATTTTTTGCGGTGCCATAGGTCGGAACGATATCGTATCCGTCATTGTTACTGATCCCTGCGGGCCGTTTCCCGGCGGGTGCCATGACACCTCTTGCATTAAAGGCATAATAGGGACTGTCAACGGGTGGGCCGTTTTCATCACGGTTATTTCCAACTGATTTTACAATCAGGTAATTCGGGGCATTGTAGGCGATGGAGTCCCATTCCTGGGCCTGATCATCATAGTATCCGAATTTATAATCAACTGTGTCACCGGTATTCCCATACCATTCCCAGTTATTATTATCGGTATTTAAATTCCAGCCTGCCAATGCACCATAAGAGTGATTTGAGATCAGCAAACCAGGAGCAGCCCCACTCATTTCGGAAACATCATTATCGAAATCATAGGCCAGGAGTTGCTGGGCTCCAAAACTCATTCCCCGGGCTACCGGATTTACGCCGGTTGCAATCAAGGTACCTGAGACATGGGTGGAATGGTCGCTGAGGGCAGAAGGATTGTCTTTCTGAAGAACCCTGCCAACAAGTTCATTATGGGTTCCCAACACCCTGCCACCGTCCCAGATGGCTATTTTACTCTTGAGCGCTGCGGTGGATCCGCTCAGGTTCAATCCCGTACTTCCGCCGGGCCATAACTGGTTGGTGCCGATCGTTGCGGCAGAAATAATATTATTATTTGTTGTAACGTACAGTGGGAATCCCTTCCAGCTGACGCCTATCAAAACAGCGTGGTTACCATTCTTAAATGTTTTAGTCAATGGCCATCCGTTTTGCTTTGCCAGGCGGTTCAGACGGTCAGTCATTGCCCGATGTTGGATATCGGCCCGAGCGGAGGTTTCGCGCAAAGCAGTAATATTGGTTATTACCTGAGAATGGCCCGTAGAAAAAAAGGATATTGCTACCAGAATTAAGGGTACAAATTTCTTAAGTATCATGTATTTTCTTAAATGATAAAGAGCTTTTAAAATTAAGCATTTTTAAACAGCACAGCCTTTTTTGATCTACCTTACCAGCGGTAAGACTACCAGTATGTTAAAGAAAAATTCAACATTATTACTGGCAATCAGCATGACTTTTCTGTTGACGTCAACCTATGGTCAGGGTAAAAAAACGGGTATCGAAGGGTACATTTTCCGGATTTCCGGTAACCGGATGCCTTCTCCCGACGCTAAATTAAGTCCACCCAAGGGAATAAAAGCCGTTTTATATGTTTATCAGCTTACCAGTCTCAGCCAGGTAACCAAGCAGGGTGAATCTGCTTTCTACAGCAGTATTGCTACCAAACTGATCCAGACTGTAAGTTCTGACGACAATGGTTATTTCTTTTTATCCCTTCCTCCAGGAGAATACTCCCTTTTTACTAAAAAGGATGCTTTGTTCTATGCGAATAATTTTGATTCGGACAATCATATTGCACCGGTAAAAGTGGTTCCCCACAAGGTTACACAGGTGAATGTGAACATTGATTATGATGCGGTGTACTGACATACAAGTATGGAAGTCTGGAAGTCTGGAAGTCTGGAAGTGCCTGATTTCTACTTCCAGTACTTCCATACTTTCATTCTTCCATACTACTATTGTGTTTTAGTATCTTTGTGCCGGATGAGCAATGAGCAGTTGTTGGGTTTGTACGAGCATTCATCCCGCCTTTTTCAGCTGGCGGACAGGCTCACTTTGTCCAAGCCCCAGCATATTCTGCTAAAAAACCTCCAGGGATCTTCACCGGCCTTTATTATCTCGGCTATTTTCAGACTTCCGGCCAGCAGCCAGTTAAACCATGTGGTCGTTTGTGAAGATGCGGAAACAGCGGCCTATTTCCATAATTCCCTGGAAAACCTGACCAAGGCGCTTGACATATTCTATTTTCCATCTTCCTTTAAAAATAATAAGACTTACCAGGAACTCAATAGCAGCCATGTGATGCTTCGCACAGAAGCACTGACCCGGTGGAGTGCAGGAGGCAATAAAAAGATTATTGTCACTTATCCCGAGGCATTATTCGAAAAAGTGGTTCTGCCGGAAACCCTGGCCGGCAATATGATCCGGCTGAAATCAGGTGAAACCATACAGCCCGAAGAATTAATGGAGTCGCTGGTGGGATATGGTTTTGAAAGGACCGATTTTGTTTATGAGCCCGGTCAGTTTGCCGTCCGGGGCGGCATTCTTGATATTTATTCGTTCGGAAATGAAAAACCATACCGTCTTGAACTATTCGGAAATGAAGTGGATTCCATCCGGATATTTGATCCTGAATCACAGCTTAGTGAAAGACGCCTTTTACAGGTACAGATCATTCCCAATATTGAAACCCATTTCTCCACAGAGAAGAAAATTTCTCTCTTTGAATTTCTTCCGGAAAACACCGTCATCTGGATGCACGACCAGCGGTTTATCAGGGAAAAGATAACGATCCTTGAAACAGAACTGGTGGAATTTCTGGAATCCCGTCCCACAAAAGAAATTGAAACGGCGGAGGGCATCGTAAAAAAAGAGATTTCTGCAGAAGACTTTATCCGGTCTGCTGCGATTGATGAGATACCGGGCTCGCGGCACCTGGTGGAATTTGGACCGGTTCAAAAAGCCGATGCCTTTATCATTGAATTTCATACACGTCCCCAGCCGGCTTTCAACAGGCGGTTCGAAAGGCTGATTGCTGATCTTGAGACCTGGGAGTCGAAGAAATTTGAGATTTATCTTTTTGCCGAAAATCCCAAACAACTTGAAAGGCTGCATACGATTTTTGAAGATCTGAAATCGTCCATTCGATTTACTCCCGTTGCCAGTTCCATACACGAAGGGATTTATTGACGAGGATCTGAAAATTGTCTGTTATACTGACCACCAGATATTTCAGCGCTACCACAAGTATAAAATTAAACAGGCTTATAACAAGAGTAAGGCCATAACGCTGCGTACGTTACGTGAATTACAGCCGGGTGATTATGTAACACATATTGATCATGGTGTAGGCATATTCAGCGGTCTGCAAAAAATTGAAGTGAACGGAAGATTGCAGGAAGCTGTACGCATTTTCTACAAAGACAGCGATATTCTGTATGTGAATATTAATTCACTGCATAAAATCTCAAAATACACAGGACGGGAAGGAAGTATTCCGAAAGTGAGTAAGCTGGGTAGTGATGCCTGGCAGAAACTGAAAGAAAAAACCAAGACCCGTGTAAAGGAAATTGCGTTTGATCTGATTAAACTCTATGCGGCACGAAAGGCGCAGGAAGGATTTGCCTTTTCACCCGATAATTATATGCAGACGGAGCTGGAAGCTTCTTTCATATATGAAGACACACCCGACCAGAGTAAGGCAACAGCCGACGTGAAAAAAGATATGGAATCTGCTTCGCCGATGGACCGGCTGGTATGCGGGGATGTGGGATTTGGCAAAACGGAAGTAGCTATCCGGGCGGCTTTTAAAGCCTGTCTGGACGGAAAGCAGGCTGCGGTGCTGGTACCCACTACCATCCTGGCCTTCCAGCATTATAAAACATTTGGTGAAAGACTGAAAGATTTTCCGGTTACCGTTGATTATGTGAACCGTTTCAAATCGGCCAAAGAGAAAAAAGAAACTTATAAAAAACTTGCGGAGGGAAAAATAGATATCATCATCGGAACGCATTCGATACTCGGGAAGGATGTGAAATTTAAGGATCTCGGATTGCTCGTGATTGATGAAGAACAAAAGTTCGGTGTCGCGCATAAAGAAAAAATAAAAACCCTGCGCATCAGCCTGGACTGTCTCACACTAACGGCAACGCCTATCCCAAGAACACTGCAGTTCAGTTTAATGGGCGCCCGGGATCTGAGTATCATCAACACGCCGCCGCCGAACCGGCAGCCTATTCAGACTGAACTGCAGGTATTCAATGAAGATTTTATCCGGGATGCGATTTACTATGAAGTGGAACGCGGGGGACAGGTATTTTATATTTATAACCGGATCCAGGGTCTGAAAGAAATGACCGTACTGCTCCAGGAATTATGTCCGGACCTTAGTATTGGTTATGCGCATGGTCAGATGGAAGGGCATGATCTGGAAGAAAGAATTTTGAATTTCGTCGATAAAAAATACGACGTGCTTGTATGTACGAATATTGTTGAAAGCGGAGTTGACATTCCGAATGTAAACACGATCATCGTACAAAATGCCCATCAGTTTGGCTTAAGTGATCTGCATCAATTGCGAGGCCGTGTGGGCAGAAGCAATAAAAAAGCGTTTTGTTATTTACTGGCGCCATCGCTGGCAACCCTGCCGTCTGATGCCCGCAAAAGACTGCAAACGCTGGAGCAGCACAGCGATTTGGGCAGCGGATTCCAGATTGCCATGCGCGATCTTGATATCCGGGGCGCGGGAAATATGCTGGGAGGAGAACAGAGCGGGTTCATGGTAGAGATGGGATTTGAAATGTATCAGAAAATATTGGATGAAGCCATACGTGAATTGAAACGGACTTCTTTTAAAGATTTGTTCAGGGACGAGATTGCGAAACAGGAACAGGAAGTAGCGGATTGTACCATCGACACCGATTTGGAAATCCTGATCCCGGATCAATATGTAGAAAGTATCACCGAGAGATTATCCTTATATACCAGGCTGGATAATTGTGAAACGGAGGAAGAGCTTGTTGCATTTCAGAAAGAAATGGAAGATCGGTTCGGTCCGATACCTGATGAAGTAGAGGCATTATTTGACACGGTCAGAATCCGGCGTATGGCGGTCGAGTTGGGATTTGAAAAACTGATATTTAAGAACGGGCAGGTAAAATTTTATTTTGTGAACCGTCCTGATTCAAAATATTTTGAATCCGTCGTTTTCAAAAATATGCTGGATTATATTCAAAAGCAGACCAGGAATGCGAGGCTTCGTCAGAATGGGAAACTATTTATGCTGGTTTTGAGTGAAATGAACTCGATGAAAAAACTGCTGGACTTTATGAAGCGTATGTATGATGGTGTGTTGGAACACACTTCCACACTAGTATGAAAGTATGGAAGACTGGAAGTCTGGAAGTAGTATAAGAGTATAGGAGTATAAGAGTGGGGCGTTAGGCGTTAGGCGTTAAGCGTTAGGCTTAGCGGAGTCTTTTCTCCATAATCACGTGTGGGATCGTTATTTCGATAAATTGTCCGTCTTTTTTGACAAAACCGAGTTTTTCATAAAAACCCGTTGCGGTCACACGGGCATGCATCATCAGGGTATGATAACCCATATCCCGGGCTATATTTTCAGCAAAGATCATCAAAGCCCGTCCGATTCCCTTTCCCTGCAGATTGTTTGAAACAGCCATTTGCCTGAGGCGAAGCGTTTTATCATCTATTTTGGTCAACAGGCAGCATCCGAGCATCCGATCATCCTCAAACGCCCCGATCAGTACGTCATCCTTCTCTTTTTCCAGTTCTTTTGGGTCAAAACTCAATCCCAGCGGCTTTCTCAGGAGATCATTCCGCAATTTCAGCATCATTTCATATTCGGGGGATCCGTAGTCTATCTGCTTAAGGGCCATGTCAAAACGGTTGATTTAGTGAAATGAGCAGCGGAAATCGCAAATTCCGGTATATAATCCAAATCAAAAAATAAAATTGAAATAGCTTGTTGGTTGTGTTTAATTCAAAAATTATATTTTTGCAGCCGAAACTAAAATTTACAAAAATGTCAGACATCGCAACACGAGTCAAAAAAATTATAGTGGATAAGTTAGGAGTAGAGGAAGCCGAAGTAACAAATGAGGCGTCCTTTACGAACGATCTGGGCGCCGATTCGCTTGACACGGTTGAGTTGATCATGGAATTCGAAAAGGAATTCAACATATCAATTCCCGATGAGCAGGCAGAAACCATTACGACGGTTGGTCAGGCTATCGGATACCTGGAAGAACACGCCAAATAAGAGTTTCTTGTGCTGCGCTAATCTTCGTTGATCCGCTTTTCGAAGGCTTTACAGCTGAGAAAGCGGATTTATCACATTATTCACATCCGCGCAAATGCAAATATGGAACTGAAAAGAGTTGTTGTAACGGGAATAGGTGCGCTTACACCGATTGGAAATAGTCTGAACGACTATTGGAAAAACCTGTTAGGCGGCGTTTCGGGCGCGGATATGATTACACTTTTTGACGCATCCAAATTCAAAACACGTTTTGCCTGCGAGTTAAAGAATTATGATCCGCTCAGTTTCCTCGATAAAAAAGAAGCCCGGAAACTGGACCGGTTTGCCCAGTCAGCTCTTGTAGTCAGCGACCAGGCTGTTGCGGATGCCGGCATTACAAAAGATAATGTTGACAATGACCGGGTAGGTGTTGTCTTCGCCAGTGGCATCGGAGGAATCAATACATTCCAGGAGGAAGTGGGGAATTTTGCCAAAAGTGATGGCGTTCCCCGTTATAATCCTTTTTTCATTCCAAAGATGATACTTGATATCGCCGCCGGTCATATTTCCATTCGTCATGGATTCCGGGGTCCCAATTTCGCTGTGGTCAGTGCCTGTGCGTCTTCTACGAATGCGCTGATGGAGTCATTTAACCTGATACGACTCGGCATGGCAGATATCATTCTGACCGGTGGTTCCGAAAGCGTGATTACCGAAGCCGGTGTTGGTGGTTTTAATGCCATGAAGGCGCTCAGTGAACGCAATGATAATCCCAAAACGGCCAGCCGACCTTATGATAAGGGACGGGATGGATTTGTAATCGGAGAAGGAGCGGGCGCTCTGATCCTTGAAGAACTGGAACATGCAAAAAGAAGGGGAGCTAAAATTTATTGTGAGGTTGCAGGTGCAGGTGCCACCGGTGATGCGCATCACATCACTGCACCGCATCCCGAGGGCAGAGGCGCCAAGAATGTTATGAATGCTGCTTTACGGGATGCGCGTTTAACAGCTGCCGATATTGATTATATTAATACCCATGGTACTTCGACGCCGCTTGGGGATGTATCAGAAGTGAAAGCTATCATTGATGTATTTGGAGAAAATGCATTTAAAGCGAATATCAGCTCCACCAAATCAATGACGGGTCATTGCCTGGGCGCCGCCGGTGTAGTAGAAGCCATTGCCTGCATCATGAGCGTGGTGGACGATATTGTTCCGCCAACCATCAATCATTTCGAAGACGATCCTGAATTGGATCCACGTCTCAATTTTACTTTTCACAAACCGCAGAAAAGAATTGTAAATGCCGCACTGAGCAATACGTTTGGATTCGGTGGACACAATGCTTGCGTCATCGTGAAGAAATATCACACTTAACTTAGTATGAGAGTATGGGAGTATGGGAGTATGAGAGTGTATATGTAATTGAATTTTTTAATGGATGGTTAACGCATGATTTAAATCAACTAATTTATTTTCGAATTTCTTTCCTTCCACTCCCATACTCCCATACTCTCATACTCTCATACTTTCTTTTTGTTTGATACGAAATAACTTATTTTAGTGTTGTGGGAATATTAGACCGGCTTTTTAATACCGACTCTTCGATTGTCTCTTTCCGCAAACAATTGCGCAACGTACTGGGTTTTGTGCCCGGGAACGCGGTATTGTACAAAACCGCACTCACCCACCGCTCGGTTAAAGAAAGTTCAGACCAGAATAATGAACGACTGGAATACCTGGGTGATGCCATTCTGAGCGCGATCATTGCAGATTTTCTTTTTAAAAAATATCCCTATAAAGAAGAGGGATTCCTGACAGAAATGCGGAGTAAAATGGTGAACCGCGTTCAGCTTAATGATATCGCGGTTAAAATGGGACTTCGGAAAATTTCTTATTTTAATAAATTCGACGGCTCACTAAAAATGAGCCAGATCTTCGGGAACACGCTGGAAGCCGTGGTGGGGGCCATATACCTGGATAAGGGCTACGACAAATGCAGGCAATGGGTCATGGAGAGGATCATTCAGCCTTATCTTTTCATGGAAGACCTTGAAAACCTGGAAATAAATCATAAGAATAAATTGTATGGCTGGGCCAACAAGAATGGCAAGAACCTCGAATTTGAAACCATCGACGAACATATGGAAGGAGGACGCCGGTTATTTACCGTAGGGGCCGTGGTAAACGGAGAATTGATTTCACAGGGTCGCGCATATAATAAAAAAGACGCCAGCCAGATCGCCGCACAGCTGGCTATGGATAAGCTCGGGCTGAACAAAGTGGAGGGAGAAGAATAATACTTAATCGCTGATTAACCTGTATAACTGATCAGAATCCAGAGACTGCAGAAATAAGTTGATATACCGCGGCGATCCTTCAACATGCATGGCAATAACCCTCACCACATCGCTTTGAATTGTCTTCACATTTGTTAAGTCAATATTTTTTTTATCTGCCCTGTATTGTGGGTGATAGTATGCGTTACCATCTGGTTTGAGCGTCCAGTTTCCAAAGAGAAGAAATGCCAGGTCGGTACACCTCTTAAATTGATTCAGATCGAATATTGCCTTTTCATCCGTCCGATCGTTGTGATACTGTGCGGCTACGGCTGCGTGAGAAATTTTTAATTGGCCGGTTAGATGAAAGTCTTCCATAATAGCAGAGGCAATAGCATCAGCCATATTTATTTCGATTTTCACCCGGAGCATACTGGCGTTGCGAAAACGTTCTTCTTTGTTTTTTTTCAAATCCTGCATGCCGGCAAATTTTGAATAATCGTTATTCGTGGTCATTTTCTTTATCTCCTCCTGCATATTTGTCAAAAAATCCTGTTGCCAATGTTGCCATGCCCGCAGGGAATCGAAATCAACGATAAAAATAAAACTGATCTCATAATCGTGTGGCGGCCTCAGACGATCTGCAAGCGGTCCGGTACGGTCAGCATTCAGAAAACCCGATCCGGCAGACTCATCAAACTGATAAACCTGCCAGCCTTTTTTTTCGGCTTCCTTTTGCATCAATGCGGTAAGAAAATCATGCAATCTGATTTCCATGCTGATTTCCGCGGGTATTACGGGGTTCCCAAATCTTTCGGCTGAATCAGGCAATTGTCTGTCTGACGGACAGTCCGCCGGAAACCAGGAACAGGATTGTGCATAAGAAAAGTGGAAGGGAATGACCGTTAACAATAAAAGAATGAATACCCTGGAAATTTGAAAGCGCATATTGCGGGATGAGCATTTTGCTTTTAGGATCGCCGGGATGAATAGGGTTTTCAATTTCTCCGGTTAAATTTTTACGAACTCCACCCTGCGGTTATTCGCCCTGCCCTCGGCTGTACTATTATCCGAGATGGGCTTTGTATCCCCGAAACCTTTCGCCGTCAGACGGGAAGCGCTGACACCCATTGATATCAGCTGCGCCTTCACGGCATTTGCGCGATCCTGGGATAAACTGAGGTTATGCGACGGGTTGCCTGAATTGTCGGTGAAACCCTCGACATCAAATTTGAGATCAGGATTGTCTTTCAGGATTTGTGCAATCATATTCAATGTGCCCATGCTTTCAGGTCTGATCGTTGATTTGTCCACATCGAAATTGATACCATGGGTTACGATTTTTGTATCGGTAAATTTTTGTCCGATCATATTCATTCCACCGCCCTCTGCAATTCGGATATTGGTTACAACGCATTTGCCTGACACGCGCATAGCGAATTTATTAATGCCATCATCTTTTACTTCGGGAATAACATAGAGCCTGTTTTGATCGAGGTAGATCTTCATCTGTTTATTCTTGTAAGCAATGGCCACATGATGCCATTTGTTTACAAAATTCATCAGACTTAAATCCTCTGGAAGTTGTTTGGAACCTTCAGAGATTCTGGCCGAATAAAAACCAAGTTGCTCCGGAGATATATCCAAATCATCATAACTGTCTATCGGTTCATCCGTACCATAAAAATTCAGGCCCGCCCAATGGAGTCTGATATCATCATCAGCATCGGCAGCCCTGGGAACATACATATCGAATTCAACTGTAAAAGCGGCTGGCATATAACCCGATTTTTTTTTCATACGGGGTTCCATAACCACAGCATTGTCTCCTTTCTCCGCCTCCGTAAGTGCAAATACTTTTTTACCATCAAAGTCTGTTACGACTCCTTGTCCATAATCTAAATGCCAGTGCGCGGGAAACTCTCCTTTGCGATCATCACTGAAATCATCGGCGAAAATGATTTTTTCGCCAGGCACAAAATCGTAATTGTCATAAGCCTTCAGAGAAGCTGGTTGTGCCGCGGTTGACGAATTTGCATCCTGAGCATTTGTGATGGAAACCATCAAACAGGCAAAGAAGCCAATCATGAATACCCTGTTCATAACTTTTGGTTAATCGTTTAAAGTGTTGTTGAAGAAAATTTATTTTGATGCTACGAATCTATCGGGCGTCACGGTTTTTCCATACACAATTCTATCAGTACGCCATTGGTATTTTTCGGATGTAAAAAACAAACCAGTTTATTATCAGCACCGGATCTTGGTTTTTCATTGAGCACTACAAAACCAGCGGCGACCAGTCTCTTGATTTCCGATTCAATGTCGGTTACGGCAAATGCGATATGATGAATGCCTTCTCCTTTTTTTTCGATAAATCTTGCGATGATACCGTCGGGACTCTGTGCTTTCCAGCAACTCAATTTTTTGGGTACCTACAGAAAAAAAGGCAGTTTTTACAGCTTCGGATTCAACCAGTTCTTCCTTATAGCAGTCTGTGTTCAACAAGGCTTCAAATAAGGGGACGGAAGTCGGAAAGGCTTTTTACGGCGATTCCGATATGTTCCAGTTTTTCCATTTCTAAATTTAAGGCGTTTTAAGCTTAACGCCTAACGCCTAAAGCGTAAAGCTGATGTCGTCTGAATTTTAAATTTAAAAATTTACTCTATTCAGACTTGTTAATGATTCGTAAAGCAAAATTCATAAATAGCTATTCAGCGTTTGGCGTTCAGTGGCTTAAGCTTACTATGGCTTTAGGCCTTAGGCTTTAGGCTTTATTTAGGCTTAACTTTGCATATGAACCTTCCTGTATATATGGATTATCATGCTACCACTCCTTGCGATCCGCGGGTTTTGGAAGCTATGCTGCCATATTTCAGTCAGCAGTTTGGAAATGCAGCCAGCCAGGGACATGCATTTGGCTGGCATGCGGCAGAAGCTGTAAAGATTGCCCGTGAGGAAGTAGCCTCCCTGCTGAAGGCTGATCCTTCTGAAATTATTTTTACCTCCGGTGCCACCGAATCAATCAATCTCGCGATCAAAGGAGTTTTCGAAATGATGGCAGGAAAAGGTAAACACATCATCACGATAGCTACAGAACACCGGGCAGTGCTGGATACCTGCGGTCATCTGGAAAAGCTTGGAGCTGAGGTTAGTTATCTGCCGGTTCAACCCGACGGACTGATTGACCCCGCCCTGTTGCAATCTGCGATCCGTTCCGATACCATCCTGATTGCTGCTATGTATGCCAATAATGAAACCGGAGTAATTCAACCTATTCAGGCAATTAGCAAAATAGCCAGACAGAAGGGGATATATTTCTTTACTGATGCCACGCAGGCCCTGGGGAAAATACCCGTAAATGTCATGGAGGACGGCATTGACCTGCTCGCCTGTTCTGCCCATAAAATATATGGTCCCAAAGGGGTGGGTGCTTTATTTGTCAGAAGAAGGAATCCGAGGGTGCGACTGACCGCCCAGACAGACGGTGGAGGACAGGAGCGCGGGTTCCGGAGTGGAACCCTAAACGTACCGGGCATCGTTGGATTTGGGAAGGCTGCCAGCATCTCCCAGGCCGAAATGGAACCTGATGTTTTATCCATTAGCCGTTTACGGGATAAACTGGAAAAGGCCATTTTGAATATGAGAGGAACAAAGCTAAATGGGCATTATTTGAACAGGCTTCCGACGGTTACCAATATCTCATTTGCGCAGGGCGTGGGAAATCAACTTTTGAAAAATCTGTTGAAAGTGGTGGCAGTATCATCCGGATCTGCCTGCAGCTCCGCTTCACCGGAACCCAGTCATGTATTAAAAGCAATGGGACTGGATGATGCAGCGGCTTTTCATGCTATCCGTTTCAGCCTGGGGAAATATAATACGGAAGAAGAAGTTGAATTTGTAATACAGAGGGTCAGATTGTCGTTGGAAGAAATGAGTTCCGAAATGGCTCATATGCCATGACAGTCTACAATCCTGAATTTTTGAAGATTTTATTGCTGATTTTTCAATCTTTCGGGGCCTCTGGTTGTTATTTAATATAGTAAAAAGGTAATCAATGATCTACGTTTCAGATAAAGCAAAGGAAAAGGTAAAACACCTGATGGAAGAATCACCGATTTCAGACAAATCGGGTCTGTTTCTTCGTGTTTCGGTCATTGGAGGGGGTTGTTCCGGGCTGAGTTATAAGATGGACTTTGACAACCAGAAGAAACCGATGGACCAGGAATTCGAGGATAATGGAGTGAAGGTGGTTACCGATCTCAAAAGCTTTTTATATCTGGTTAATACCACCCTGGAATTTTCCGAAGGGCTCAACGGGAAGGGATTCTATTTCAACAATCCCAATGCCAGCAGGACCTGCGCCTGCGGTGAAAGTTTTGCTGTTTAAAGCTTAAAGCCTAAAGCCTAAAGCCTAAAGCGCTAAAGCCTAATACGTGTCGGTTAGAGATCAACTGTCAACGTATCGTTAACTATCAACGATCAACTGTCAACTGTCAACCGTCAACCGTCAACCGTCAACCGTCAACCGTCAACCATTCACCCGCATATTCCACGACAGCTCCATCAGAAGATCCCTGCTTCAATTCAAACTGCCTACCGTAATTTCTTAAAAAACTTGAACCTGGCAGAACGTTCAAAACTTCCCGTTTAGCGTCATTAAACGACATTTTATCGAATATTTTTCGTTTATCTTCATTTTAATAACTTATTAATAATCAATAGATTAAAAATTGGCTTTACGCCTTAGGCTTGGTGCTTTAAGCCCGTAACAGTTTGTTAATCAGCGATCTAACTCTACGAAGTATATTTACGATTTGAATTGGTCTGATCGGTCATTACATTTATACTGTATTAATCCTACTCTGGTGAACAGTCACCAGAGAAAGTCCAAACCAAATGAAAACCTATACGCGCAATTTTACCCTTTCGCGGATCACTTACACCCTGCTAACCATCGCACTTTGTGCTGATCCGGCCCTGGCTCAACTAAAAATCGACTACGGAAAAAGCTATGTGAACATCACAAAAGGAGCTACCGGGGGAACCATTGAACCTGGTGATATCCTGGAGGTCCGTGCCACATTCGTGGTAGGCGGATCCGGTGTAAATGACTTCGTGGACAGTTGTGCATACTTCGATGTTGTTCCGGCCAATACCACTTATATTCCCGGATCCCTGGCTGTTCTGACGAATGAGGGATTGGTTTACAAAACTTTTACCGATGCGCTGGGTGATGATGCCGGTGGAATCTCCGGATCCAACGTACAGATCAACCTGGGTTACAAAAACGCACCTACCGCCACGGCTTTCAGGAGAGGGCGGATAAGTTATAACGATAAACCTTCCTTTTTTGGAGCCACCTGTATCATGGTTGTTACCTTCCGTGTTACGGTTTCAGGTGGATACGGATCCCAGGTAAATCTGGGCGGTGGTACGATTTCCTATTTTCCAAAAGGGCTTTCACTTACTTCCATTACATTTCCTACGGATTCTGTTATGATTTTCAAGAACCTTGGTATATGTCCGAATTCGTCCAGTAACACGATCACTTCCGAGTTTGGGGGTACATTTGGATCAGGTAAGGCAAAAAACCGGGGACCCTCTTCAAAAATATCAAACAACTACACGTATAATGTATTCGGTCCCAATACCCCGAATGACTATTATTACAATATTTCCAATAATACGAGTACCGGTGCTGCTGGTTATACCACGCTGAATACCTGGCCGATACCGGATCCGAATATTGCAGGTTTTACTTATTCGCATCGTGTATTCGGAGTCTGGGATATCATCGGTGACCATACCGGTGCTGTCAATCCATTATTGGGTAATCCGGCAACCGATACGGTGAATGGCGTAGGCGGATATATGGCCGTCATCAACTCATCTTATAAAACAGGTATTACCTTTCTGGACACGATCAATAATTTATGTCCGAATACCTATTATCAATATTCTGCCTGGTTTAGAAATATCTGTTCCAAATGTGCCTGCGACTCGAATGGTAAGGGCCCGTCATCTGTGGGTTATATTCCAACGGGTCCCGGCGACTCATCCGGGGTTCATCCGAACCTTACATTTAATGTGAACGGATATGATTACTACACTACCGGGGACATGCCCTATACCGGCCAGTGGATTCGTAAAGGGTTCACTTATTTAACTGGTCCAACACAAACGAGTATGATCATCTACGTGCGTAATAACGCACCGGGTGGTGGTGGAAATGACTGGGCACTGGACGATATTACCGTGGCTTCCTGCGTACCAAATATTTCACTTACACCGAACAAGGCCGATACGCTTTGTCGCGGATCGGATGATACCGTTCGTTTTAAGGTAACCGCTTTCTTTAACAATTACACGCAATGGAAACTGGAGAAAAGTGTGAATGGTGGTTCTACCTGGTCTGACCCGGGTACTTGACACTTTGGGTAATGCATCCAGCGGAACAGCAACTCCGGTATTTAATCCTTTATCCGGACTCTATGAATATCTTGTTACCCGTTACTTCCGGTTGAATAATATTGACACAACCGTAATATACCGGCTCACTGTAGCATCTACGGCAGGAAATCTTTCAAATCCCGGATGTAATTTTATTACTTCTTCGCCAAAGATTGTGCGTACGGCAAATTGTATGATTACGCTGCCAACACAAGTGTATGTGAAGGGAACTTTGGGAGATGGCGGACTGGCGCGAATACAGTGGACGAGCCGGGAAGAAACAGACGCCATACAGTATGTGGTAGAAAGAAGTGATGACGCAGGTGCTCATTATCATCCGGTCTATACAGTATCAGGAAGCGCATCTCCGGGTATGGGTGCCAGTTATACATTTAATGATGCAGTGCCTGTAACGGGAGAAGTTTATTATCGTATACAGTTGATCGATCATGAATATCATAATTATAGTTCAGTGGTTCTTCTGAGTAATTCAGAAATAGCACTGAAAATTACAGGTCTTGTCAATCCGTTCAATCAATCGATTTCATTTAATCTGACGGTTCCGGAAGATCATAATATCCAGATTGGTTTATATGATACGTACGGAAGATTGCTGATGACTAGTCATCAGACGGCTTATAAGGGAATCAATCGTATTGTAATGACAGAACCGGCAGGCCTGCAATCGGGTATGTACGTTTTGCAAGTGATTTATCAGGGACAGACTATTACCAGGCAGATCATTAAGAAGATTAATTAACTGATTAATCAAGTATGGAAGTATGAGAAGTATGGAAGACTGGATGTACTAAAACTGCTCAACTGCACAACTGTCAACAAAAAAAATCCCCCTGGTAAAACCAGAGGGAAGGTTAAGCAAGTAGCAATGGTATTTGTACCTAGGAGTAACAGGTTTAACAGATGGTATATAAGCGGGGGCGAATATATAAGATTTTGATCACATAGCGCTGCAAACAATTATATCTTTATTTTCGCGTCTATGTGGGCCGTTTGCAAAAAGGAATTCCGACAGTTTTTCAGCAGTTTAACAGGTTACATTGCCATCATCGTTTTTTTACTCCTGACCAGCCTCCTGTTGTTTGTATTTCCTGATACGAGTATACTGGATTTTGGATATGCCAGCCTCGATAAATTCTTTGACCTGGCGCCATGGATTCTGCTCTTGTTAATTCCGGCAATCAGTATGCGTTCATTTTCTGAGGAATTCCGCAGCGGAACCTTTGAAATACTACAGTCAAGACCGCTTACATTCTGGCAGATCGTAAATGGAAAATACCTGGCGGCCCTGTTTGTGATCGGGATCGCCCTGCTGCCGACCTGGATCTATTTTTTTTCAGTCCAACAACTCGCAACCCAGTCGGGCATGGATCTGGGAGCGACCACGGCCTCCTATATCGCTTTATTTTTTTTGACGGCTGTCTTTGCTTCTATTGCTCTTTGCTGCAGCAGTTTTACAAGTAATGCCATCGTGGCATTTATTACTGCGGGTTTCGCCTGCTTTTTAATTTATTCCGGTTTTCACGCAATCAGTACTTTGAAATCATTTCCTTCCGGTGCGGATTATTATATAGATATGATCGGCATAGATTTTCATTACCGAAATATGAGCCGGGGTGTTATCAGCTTCCGCGACCTCGTTTATTTTATCAGCGTGATCGCTTTTTTTTTAACGCTTACCAGGAACAACCTGTTTAAAAGATAAGTGACCATGCAGAAACTCTTCAATTCAAGATTCGGCTGGTTATATCTGTTGATTGTAATCATCCTGCTGAACATACTCGCTGCTCAGGTGAATGCCCGTTATGATATGACCAGCGAAAAAAGATTCACACTCACAAAACCAGTGAAGAATATGCTTGGCCGCCTGCACGAACAGGTTAACATAGATATTTTACTGGAAGGGAATCTGAAATCAGGATTGAGAAAATTGCGGAATAGTACTGAAGCGTTGCTGCAGGAATTCAATGAATATGCCGACGGAAATATTCATTACAGGCTCATCGACCCGGTAGCCGGCGGAGATGATACCAGTCGTGCACTCGTCCTGGATTCACTGGCCAAAATGGGCATTCAGCCCATGACACAGATTGCACAGTCAAAAAAAGGTGAAGAACAGAGTCAGCGCATCGTGATTCCCGCTGCCATTGTAAGGTATAAAGATCGTCAGCTTCCGGTGGATCTGCTGAAAGGTGTACAGACGCAGCCGTGAAGGTCAGTCTCCGGAACAACTATATGTGAATGCTGAAAATCTGCTGGAATATAAATTCGCCAGCACAATAGATAAACTCATCACTGATACATTGCCTGCGATCGGTTATCTGATGGGAAACGGGGAGCCACTGGATTATCGCGTGTACAGTCTGATTCAATATCCTTCGGGAAAATTTTCGTTTTGGTATTGTTCAGCTCGATAGTGTGCCCGTTATTCCCGGCGAGCTGAATGCACTGATCATGGTGAAACCAACGGAAAAATTTTCTGACGATGAAAAACGAAAGCTGGATCAGTTCGTTATGCGCGGCGGCAGCCTGGTATGTATGATCGATAATTTAAATGCAGAGATGGATAGTCTCCAGACGACCCGTGAAACGGTTGCTTTCGACAAAGGTCTTAATCTGGACGATCTGTTATTTCGATATGGCCTGCGCATCAACCAGGATCTGATAGAAGATATGCAATGCGGAAGTATCAACCTGGTGGTCGGCAGCCAGGGAGGGAAACCGCAATTCCAGCTACTGCCCTGGCCCTACTATCCATTGCTGGATGGAAGTCCTAATTCCGTAATTACGAAAAACCTGGACCCTGTATATTCGAAGTTTACCAATTCGATCGATACGGTTAAAGCAGTGGATATACGGAAAACCGTTTTGCTTCAGTCTTCACCCAATGCAAGAACCGTTGCCACTCCTGCCCTGATTTCACTTGGAAATGGTAAAAACAGCCAGCGATCCCAAGGCTTTTCAGCAATCGAATATTCCCGCAGGCATTATCCTGGAAGGGAAATTTCAATCACTCTATGCAAACAGGATATCGGCTGCCATGAGCGACAGTCTGGCGCAGGTATTTCATCAGCCATTTTTAAAATCCGGCGATAAAGGATGCGCGTGTAATTGTTTGTGCCGACGGAGATCTGCTGATGAATGAAATCAGCGATGGCCGTCCGCTTCCGCTGGGATTCAGCAAAGACATTAATTATACTTTTGCCAATGCTGAATTTCTGAGTAACTGTCTTGATTATTGTGTTCATCCTGCCGGTATTCTGGAAGCCAGGTCAAAAGACTATTCCCTCCGTCTGCTGGATCCGGAAAAAACAGATGAGGACCGGAGTTTCTGGCAACTTATCAACATCGCCTCGCCATTATTGGTTATTATTATATGCGGCCTGATTTTTCAATATATCAGAAAGCGGAAATATAGCGCCACATCTCTTTAGGGTTTTAAATTTTTTTTATTTGAATCATTTACAGATTACATATCTCATTTTTGGTGCTGCGCTGATCCTTGCGCTCATTTTCGATCTTGGTCTGCTGAGCAAAAAAGGATCTGTCGTTACCATGAAAAAGGCCCTGATACAGACTTTTTTCTGGGTTGTGCTGGCCATGGCTTTCGGTGTATTTGTTTATGTTTATGATGGTCAGCAAATAGCCCTGGAATATCTGAGTGCCTACCTGATGGAATGGAGCCTGAGTATAGATAATATTTTCGTATTTATCCTGATTTTTTCTTTCCTGGCGATCAGGGAAGAATTTTTCGGAAGGGTATTACTGATCGGAATTATGCTGGCAGTTTTTTTCAGGATTATTTTTATTACCGCGGGTATTGAGCTGGTGAGTCGTTTTACCTGGCTGTTGTATTTATTCGGTGCGATACTCATTTATACCGGACTGACTATGTTCTTTGCGAAAAAAGAAGAAACGGGCGATTTGGAAAAAAATAAAGTATATCGTTTTCTAAAAAGATTTCTGCCATTGATCGCAGAAGACGGAAACGGGAAACTCACCATCCGCCGGGACGGGAAGAAATATTATACAACGATTTTTGTTGTGATTGTTTTACTGGCTTCAACGGATATCGTTTTTGCACTGGATTCTATTCCGGCCGTTTTTGGGATAACGCAGAACAGGCTCGTGATTTATACTTCCAATATATTTGCAGTGCTCGGTCTGCGCTCCCTGTTTTTCCTGTTGCGGGGTGCAGTGGATAAATTCAGATTTTTACAAAAAGGAATCGCCACGGTACTTGTTTTTGTAGGTTTGAAAATGACGAGTGAACTGGTTCACATTAAAGTTCCGACTGTGATTTCATTGATCGTAATTGTTGTTTGTATCGGCAGTTCCATTTTACTATCTGTTGTTCTCAAGACCAAAAAACAACCTAACCTTAAAATAAATCACCTGGGTCATACTATCCGGCATATCGCTTCGATCGTTTCAGGATCCTTCCTGCAATTCCATCAGGATGATCTGATAGAGCAATTGCTGACAGACAGTCGCCGGCTGATCTTTCCTGAATCCACATTGTTTTTTGCACTCTATGGATCGCGTCGTGAAGGGCATGCGTTTATCGCTGATCTCTATCTGCGTGGTGTCCGCAATTTTGTCGTTTATCAGGCGCTGCGTGTGGAAGATTATCCCGAAGCGAATTTTATTCTTGTGAAAAACAGTCTTCGGGCTTTACAGTCGCTCGCTATTTTTCACCGGCAGCAATTTGATCTGCCTGTTATTGGAATTACCGGCAGTAATGGAAAAACCATCGTGAAAGAATGGCTGAATCAATTACTGGAAGACCGGTACCGGATCGTGCGCAGTCCCCGCAGTTACAATTCGCAGATCGGTGTTCCGCTGAGTGTCTGGCAGATCAGTGAAGCAAACGATCTGGCCCTGATAGAAGCGGGTATTTCACAATCGGGTGAAATGAAAGTTCTGGAAGAAATCATCAAACCAACGCATCGGTGTATTTACAAATATCGGGGAGGCCCATGACCAGGGATTTGAAAATACACATGCTAAAATTCTGGAAAAACTGGAGTTGTTCATTCATGCAACGGCCCTGATTTATCCATCCGATCAAACCGAACTGGAAAAAACCATCCTGGCATGGCATTTCCTGCATCCGGCCACCCGCCTGATTTCCATAGGAAAGAATACGGAGGCAACGATTCAGGTAAAAAATATTGATAAACAAAAAGGTAAAACTACCGTAACACTCATTATACAATAATGAAAACCTGAACCTGGATATTGGATTTGAAGATGATGCATCCATACAAAATGCAATGACCTGTACCGCGGTAATGCTTTACCTGTCTGTTCCGGTAAAAGAACTGCAGTCCCGCCTGAACAGACTGAGTCCGCTGGCCATGCGTATGGAGATGAAAACCGGCATTAACCATTCTTCGGTTATTAATGACAGTTATAGTGCCGACATCAGTTCGCTGAAAATGGCACTGGATTTTTTATTCCAGCAGAAACAGCATGATAAACGCACGCTTATTCTGTCTGACATATTGGAGACCGGCAGGAAGCCGCAATCCCTGTATAAAGAAGTAGCCGCTCTCCTGAAAAAATATCCGGTGGACCGGCTCATCGGTGTTGGCGAACAATTGTCAGTGAGTGATCTGTTTTTTATCGATTCAGGTGTGAAGGATAAGATTTTTTTTAAAACGACTGAAGACCTGCTGAATGCCCTGCCGGGACTGGAATTCCGCGATGAGACCATTCTCCTGAAAGGTGCGCGGGTATATGGGTTCGAACGGATCGATCAAATGTTATCGCTCCAGGTTCATGAAACCCTGATGGAAGTAAATCTCGACGCAATGGCCCATAATCTGAAGCAATATCAGCAGATACTGCATTCCTCAACGAAGATCATGGCCATGGTCAAGGCTTTTTCTTATGGAACGGGAGGTTTCGAAATTGCACGCCTGCTGGAATTTCATAAAGTGGATTATCTCGGGGTAGCTTATGTTGATGAGGGTGTTACCCTGCGCAAGGCAGGTATTCGGTTGCCCATTATCGTTATGAACACCGAAGAAAGTGCCCTGGCTCCCCTGCTTGAATGGCGGCTCGAACCGGTGATTTATTCCTTTCGCGGGCTGGCGGCTTTACAAAAACTGCTGAAACAGGAAGCTGTCAATCTGTTTCCCGATTCATATTGAATTGGAGACGGGCATGAACCGGCTGGGATTTGCGTCTTCGCAGATGGGGGAATTGTCAGAACAACTTAAATCCGGTGATTTCAGAGTACAATCCGTTTTCAGTCACCTTGCAGCCAGTGAAGAGGCCCAGCAGGATGAATTCACGCAGTTGCAATTTGAAAGTTATCAGTCAATGGCAGGGCGTATGCTGGAAACCCTGGGATATCCTTTCATCAGACATATTTCAAATTCAGCGGGTGTTGTTCGTGAACCGTCGCTGCAGCTGGATATGGTTCGCATCGGTATCGGTTTATATGGTATTGATCCTGCCTCTTCCGGATTACTGGATCTGAAAGAAGTGGGCACACTGAAAACAACCGTCGCACAAATCAAGGAACTGGCAAAGGGAGAAACAATTGGTTATAACCGTCGCGGCATGGCAGATCATAACATGAAAATCGGAACCCTCCGGTTGGGTTATGCAGATGGGTATCCGCGAAACCTGGGCAATGGGGTAGGAAAGGTATGGTACAAAGGCAGACTGGTGCCAACCATCGGAAGTATCAGTATGGATTTGATGATGATCGATCTATCGGAAGTCCCGGATGCCATGGAGGGAGATGAAGTAGTTATTTTCGGAAATTCCTTATCTGTTACCGAACTGGCACGCTGGGCAGGCACGATACCTTACGATATTCTGGCAGGGATCTCGCAACGGGTAAAACGGGTATATTTTGAATAAAGCTTTCACAAATTGGAAGGGATTCATCTTTTCCTAACTTATTATCTTTGCGGCTCATTATGAAAGAAAGAAAGATCATTTTCATCGTATTATTAATCATTGTAGCGGACCAGGCACTGAAAATCTGGATTAAAACACATATGCCCCTGAGTCATACCTGGGACGCATTTTATCGTTCACCCGTATCCCCTTATGACAATGGCATTCATGTACTGGGTAAAAAATTTCAATTATTCTTTGTCGAAAATGAAGGCATGGCCTGGGGATGGAAATTTGGCGGCAATTTCGGAAAGATGTTCCTTACCTTATTCCGCCTGGCCGCAGTGATTTTTGGTATTTATTATATACGCACCCTGATCAGGAAAAATTATCACAAAGGATATATCATCTGTGCCGGACTTATTTTCGCCGGTGCCCTGGGTAACCTGATCGACAGTATGTTCTACGGATTAATTTTTGAAGAAAGCACTTATGATCATGTTGCAAAGATTTTTCCACACCACGGATATGCAGGCTTTCTTCATGGAAGAGTGGTGGATATGCTCTATTTCCCGCTTATCAAAACGCATTACCCCGGCTGGTTCCCATTTGTAGGCGGGGATGAATTTGAATTCTTCAGCCCCGTTTTTAATATTGCTGATGCTTCTATTTCGATTGGTGTAATCGCCCTTTTTCTATTTCAGAAACGATTTGTAAAGAAATTGCCGGAGAAGTCTGATTTGTCCAGCAGATAATACTACGGAGCGCTTAACGGTAAACGCCTAAGGCCAAGGCCTAAGGCTAAGGCGTAAGGCTAGGCTAAGGCTTAAGGCTCAAGCATAAGGCCTGGGCTGAATAGCGCTAAAAAACTCAAACCCTTATTTTAATGTTCTGCTATAACTGCTGATTACATTATTAACTCTTAAGCCTTAGCCCTAGGCCTTAGCCTTCAGCCTGAAAACAGTTGTTTTACTAACCAGAACAGGGGCTTTTTCTATTTCATAAGGCGTTGATTTTTTGTATGTTTAGGTATAATACAGCCTAAACCGTACTATCAAATCCGATACCGATGAAAAAGTTCCTGCTGGTGCTTTCGTGCCTTCTATTGTCTTTTATCGGATATACCCAGATCGTTTCGTTCAATGGTCAGTTTTTTAAGATTGATACCTTATATCCCTTATACGACGCCCCCTCACATAATAAAGGACTCAGTTTTCCCTGGGAAATAACCTATGGTCCGGATGATTCTCTATGGATCACGGAGGCTCATCGATACCGTATCTGGAAAATTCATCCGGGCAATAAAGGCAATCGCGTGTTACTTGATCTCAACAGTATTCCATCGTTCAATTATTACAATATGCCAAACGGATATCCGGCGCCTCAGGGTGGACTGATGGGTCTTGCGCTGCATCCTCAGTTGCTGACCGGGAAACCTTTTGTGTATGTGGCCCTGGTATATGATATGTATGGCACAACGGGTTCTCCAAATAATAGTAGTTGTGCCGGCTCAGGTTCTGTCACAAATCAGCCATGTTTTTATAAAACCAAAATCCTCCGATATACCTATAATACCGTCACACATTCTCTGGGTTCACCAACCATTGTAATTGATAATCTGATGGGAAGCAACGATCACAATTCAGGCAGACTGAAAATAAGTCCGGTGCCTGAAAGTGACGGTAATTATCATCTGTATTATACAATCGGTGACCAGGGTGCGGGCCAGTTTAATAATGGATTCCGAACCAATAATGCGCAGAATAAAGATGTGTATGAAGGAAAAGTATTGCGCCTCAATACCGAAGATGACGGAGACCTGGACGATGGCGCCTATAGCCCATGGATTCCCAATGACAATCCGTTTACGAATTCTGTTTCCGGAAAAGTAAATGCGGTGTATTCCTTTGGACACCGGAATGCACAGGGTCTGGTTTGGGCGCATGTAGGTGCACAGTATATTTTATATAATTCTGAACATGGTGATAAATCGGATGATGAAGTAAATATCATTTCTCCCGGACGAAATTACGGATGGCCCAAAGTGGCGGGTATGTGCGATGATAATTACACAACAGCGGATGCAAATCCGAATAACGATAAACTCGCCAACCAGATCGTCGCAGATGAAAAAACATTTTGTGTCGCAAATAATGTAAAGGAACCCATCTTTTCTTTTTTTAATGTCAGTGGCAATAGTATTCCTTCCAGTGGAGCTTCCAATTATACATGGCCGACCATTGCACCTTCCAGTATTGATTTTTATGATAAAACATATATCCCCGGCTGGGCGAATTCACTATTGGTAACATCCCTGAAACTGGGCATGTACCGGCTCAAATTAAAATCTGACGGGTCCGGAATCGATAGTTCAAGTACGGCTCAGATAACCGATACGATTCCCTATCTGCATGAATACCGTATCCGTGATCTTGCGATTGCCCCGACGGGGGATACATTGTTCCTGGCCATTGACAGCAGTGGTTCCACTTCCGGACCTACCGGTGGATTTACAGGTGCCACGGTTGCGACAAAAACACCAGGTCATATCCTGCGGATGGTTTATCTCCCCGGCACGCTTGAAATCCAGCAGGCACCAGCCATTGCGAAGAAAGAGAAAATAAATACGACGATCGTCTTTCCAAATCCGGCGACTGATCACCTGGAAGTGTTATGCCGTGATTTCCTCCAGCAACCTTTTATGGTTTCGATGTATGATGTATCGGGAAGAAGGATTCTGACCGAAACTTTTTCCAGCAGTCATTTTATCGTTCGACTGGAAAATATTCCTCCGGGATTATATATTTTTAAAATGCTGGACGGAAATGGAACTAATGTTACCACTCAGAAAATATTAGTCCTGAAATAGTTATTAATTATTAGTTGTTAGTTATTAACTGTAACTAATAACTAACAACTAATAACTAATAACTATTATTCCGTTTTCCCGACCATCTTTTGTCGGATCGACCCATTCATCAAATTCTGCCGGTGACACATAACCGAGTTTGACTGCCATTTCTTTGAGTGTGGTTCCTTCCAGATGTGCTTTCTGTGCAATCTCTGCTGCCTTGTAATAGCCGATTTTTGTATTGAGGGCTGTCACCAGCATCAGTGAATTATTCAAATGCTTTTTGATGTTTTCTTCAATGGGTTTGATGCCAACGGCACATTTGTCGTTGAAGCTGACGCATCCGTCTCCAAGCAGTCTCGCACTCAGAAGAAAATTATAAATCATCATGGGTTTGAAAACATTCAATTCAAAGTTTCCCAAAGCACCACCGATATTGATCGCCACATCATTTCCCATCACCTGGGCGCAGATCATGGTTAACGCTTCGCATTGCGTAGGGTTTACCTTGCCCGGCATAATGGATGAGCCGGGTTCATTGTCAGGAATAAATAGTTCACCAATACCACTTCGTGGTCCCGACGCCATGATACGGATATCATTCGCGATTTTCATAAGAGCCGCGGCAACGGTTTTCAATGCGCCATGTGATTCCACGATGGCATCATGTGCTGCCAGTGCTTCAAATTTATTTTCGGCAGTTATAAATGGTAATCCCGTGAGCCGGGCAATATGAGCTGCTACATTTTCTGAATAGTGTTCCGGCGTATTGATTCCGGTGCCGACTGCAGTGCCACCCAATGCCAGTTCAGACAAATGCGGAAGCGTATTTTTAATCGCTTTGAGACCATGGTCTAATTGTGAAACATAACCACTGAATTCCTGACCAAGCGTCAGTGGGGTGGCATCCATAAAATGTGTGCGGCCTATTTTTACGACCTGCATGTATTCCTTTGACTTTGCCGCCAGTGTATTGCGTAATTTTTCTATTCCGGGTATGGTGACTTCCACCAGAATTTTGTACGCAGCAATATGCATTGCGGTAGGAAAAGTATCATTGGAAGATTGCGATTTATTTACGTCATCATTTGGATGCAAAAATTTTTCTTTGTCCTTCAGAGAGCCTCCGCGCAGTACATGACCCCTGTATGCGATCACTTCATTCACATTCATATTACTTTGTGTGCCGCTGCCTGTTTGCCAGACGACCAGCGGGAAATAAGCGTCCAGACTGCCTTCCAGGATCTCATCAGAGACCTGTCCGATCAGTTTTGTTTTTTCTTCCGAAAGAATACCCGCATCAAAATTTGTAAACGCGGCCGCTTTTTTCAGATAAGCAAAAGCGCGGATAATTTCCTTAGGCATGCGGTTGATATCCTGAGCGATTTTAAAATTATCAATGCTTCGCTGAGTCTGTGCTCCATAATAAGCATCCGATGGTACTTTTACTTCTCCCATCGTATCTTTCTCAATTCTGAACTCCATGTTTTTGATTGTAGGATGCAAAATTAATCAGTTTTTTGGAACACTTCGCTAACGATTAACGCTTAACGCCCAACGCTTAACGCCTAACGCCTAACGCCTGAAAGTTTCCGGTCAACGATCAATCTTTAAAGATCTATGAAAAATCCGTCGATCAACATTTAACAGTTAACTCCTTTTATTTGATTCCGGGCCCATAAATTTTTAAAAGAACCGATTTAACTTTATGTCCATTATCCTTCTGTAAAATCAATTCTGACTCCTGCCATTTTTCTTTTGGAAATATCCTTTGAATTATTTGGGATCCAATTGTTATTCTATTAAGAAATGTATTTGAAACAGAAAATATGAAAAAGCGAATTTTACTAAGTCTGTCGATTTTATTTATTGCGATATTTTCACTTGCACAGGATCCGGGATGGCCCAGACAACTGACGAATAGTGGTACTGTTCTGGTTCTATATACACCGCAAGTAGAGGATTGGCAGGATTACACCACGCTTAAATTCAGAATGGCTTTTTCGTTAACTCCTTACCAGCAGAAAGAAGTGGTTGGCGTTGTTTATATCACAGCTGCAACAACTGTAGATACCTATACCAGAATGGTTAGCATTTTTAATATATCGGTCAGCGATGTACACTTTCCGTCATTGGATGAAGCCACGTCGGCGTCCATGGGGCAGAAAGTGAAGGAATTTTTTGATCCCACACAAACGGTTACTGTTTCAATGGACAGGATCGTGGCGGCCACTCCAAAAAAACAAACTACATCCGGCGCTTCCAATCTGAAAAATGATCCGCCAACTATTTATGTGAGTAACAATCCTGCCATCCTGCTTCAACTACAGGGAGAAGCGGCTGTTACTGATGCCAGTAAGGGCGGTATGAAATATGTATTCAATGCGAACTGGCCACTTTTCCAGGATCCCAAAACCAGTATTTACTATCTCTTTGATGGCACAGAATGGCAAACAGCCCCGCAATTGCAGGGGCCATGGACATATACCAATAAGTTGCCAAAAACGCTGACGGGTCTTGCAAAAGATGCAAACTGGACCAATGTTCTCAAGGGTGCTGTCCCGGCACCTGCCAAATCATCCGGATTTCCGATGGTATTTTATTCGACCAGTCCGGCGGAAATCATTCTTTTCCAGGGAACGCCGTCTATGCAATCCATTCCCGGAACCAGTTTAACCTACGCATCCAATACATCCAGTCATGTTTTCTTTTCCAAACAGACTTCATTGTATTATTTTCTGACATCCGGCAGATGGTTTAGTGCGCCGAGCACAAATGGCCCGTGGGTTTATGCTACGCCGAATCTTCCGGCAGATTTTGCTAACATTCCTGAATCCAGTCCTGCTGCTGCAGTACTGAGTGCTGTTCCCGGAACGGATCAGGCGGCGGATGCTGTGATGATTGCTGAAATTCCGACTAAAGTGGTTGTGGATCCCAAAGCGGTTCCGCCTGTTACAATCAGCTATTCCGGCAATCCAAAATTTGTTACTATTGAAGGGACAACACTTTTGTATGCGCAAAACACAACGGATAAAGTAATCATGGTCAGCGATAATTCTTATTATGCCTGCATCAATGCATTGTGGTATGTCTCTTCCACTCCGCAGGGGCCATGGGTTGTGGCAACATCCATTCCCCAGGTTATCTATACGATTCCATCCAGTTCTCCTGTATACAATGTGACTTACGTAACACAAACTGTAACCAGCACCGGTACCGTTCAGGCAAGTTATACTGCGGGTTATATGGGTGCATTCATAGTAGGCGTTGGTGTGGGAGCCATTATTGCTTCCGGAACCGGATGGTATGCGCCACCCTATTTCTATTATCCACCGGTTGGTTTTCCTATTTGTTACGGCGGAATGTATACTTATGGCGCATACGCCTATCATCCGTATCCATATGGCGGAGTCACTTACAGGGCTTCTTATAATTCTTATACCGGTACATATGCCCGAAGTGCAACGGCCTACGGACCGTATGGATCCAGAACAGTTGGACAGGCGTATAATCCTTACACCGGTACGATGGCACGCGGTGCTTCAGTGTCGACACCTTATGGCACAAGGAGTGCGGGACAGGCATACAATCCGTACACAGGTGCGTCTGCGGCAACCAGACAGGGATCTGGTGCCTATGGTCAGGCAGGAACTTCGGTTTACAATAATGGTCATGGCACTGCAACGCAAACAGGCCATGCTACGAATGACTACGGACAGACCGTTGCCGGTGCACGCAATACAAATGGAGGTAAGGCAGTTGCAGCAGGTGGTCCCAATGGTAGCGGCGGGATAGCCAAGGCCGGGAATGGAGACATGTATGCTGCAAAGGACGGAAATGTATATAAGAATACGGGTGGGGGATGGAATAAATATGGAGGAAACGGTAGCTGGACACCAGCATCTTCAACAAAACCGGCATCAACAGGTTCGGCAGCGTCAAGGGCGTCGGGAAGTGCTCCTTCACCTGAAATCTCCAGTGCCGCACAGGACCGCAGTCGTGGCAATGCCAGTGCCAGTCAATGGGGAGGCAGCCATAGTGGAGGAGGTGGTGGTTTTGGAGGGTTCGGCGGCGGTGGCGGAGACCGATTTGGCGGGGGTGGCGGTGGTTTTGGTGGTTTCGGCGGCGGGCGGGGAGGTGGATTTGGAGGAAGGCGTTGACGGTTGACGGTTGACGGTTGACGGTTGACGGTTGACGGTTGACGGTTGACGGTTGACGGTTGACGGTTGACGGTTGACGGTAAATTCGAGAACGTAAGTTATAAAAGTTTTAGACTTTAGGCTTTGGCTTTAAGCTTGACTTATTCTCCTTTCGAATGATTTCCTGGTAATCGTTTTCTGATTACAGTCATTTGACCGCGATGATTGGCTTCGTGTTCACAGACGTGGAACCATTTACAGAAATTATTTGTTGGTCCGCCAAAGAAATCAGGGTCCACTTCCTGGAACCATTTATCATCCCTGTTTTTAAATTCCTTCAGCGTGTTTCCGCGGACTTCTGTCAGGATGTTTATATAGTAATTCAGGTCATGCCCTTTTATTTGTTTTCTTCCTTCATCGCCTAACTCCATAGCTACCCCAAATTTCGTTTTATTGGCCGGGCTGAAATTCTGTAGATTATAAAAAGTAAGGTCCTGGTAAATCGCATCGGTGGCAGCTAAATGCAAAAGTAATGCACCGATCGTATTGGATTGAGCGTCTACGAGAAAGTCAAGCTCCGGCTGTGTAAGGCCCTTCGTTGCATTGATCACGCTGGCCCTGACCCAGTCCATTTGTGATACCAGGATTCCGATTTGCATTGAATATCCTTCCCTTGGACCAATAATATTGATCGTCGGATCAGGAGGCGATTGTGCAAAATCCAAAAGCGGAAGAATGTTTAAGGCACCTGTGCCCAAAGTTGTCAACGCGGCCTGATGAAGAAATTTCCTCCTGTTGACTGCTGATAGTGAATATTTCATACTGAAAGGTTTATATGTTACAAACTAAAACCATCCGGACTTCTTAGAGCTACTGCGTCCTCCCAGCCCCAGTGCTCCGAGCAGGCCTCGCGTAATCATGCTGGCGGCCGTTCTTTCTACCTGCTTAGCTGCACCGCTATTCAGAATTTTATCCAGGGTGGAAGGTTCAGGTTTGGCACTTGGTTTAGCGGGACCTGCAGGATTTTTATTTGCCGCATCCTGAAGTTTCTGCGTGAGAATTTCATATGCGCTTACACTATCTATTACCTGGTTGTATTTTGGAATGAGTTTAGACTTTGCAGTAATCGCATCAATTTCCGCCGGCGTCAATATATCCATCCGGCTCCGGGGAGGTGCCATCATACAATGCACCAGCGGAGTAGGAACCCCTTTCTCGTCCAGCATTGTCACCAGGGCCTCTCCGATTCCCAATCCCGTGATGAGATCTTCTGTTTTATAAAATACACTGGTTGGGTAATTCTCCGCTGCCTGTTTGATCGCTTTGCGGTCATTGGCGGTGAAAGCACGCAATGCATGTTGGATTTTCAGGCCCAATTGTGCCAGCACGCCAGCGGGAACATCTGTTGGATTTTGAGTGCAGAAAAATATTCCGATGCCTTTGGACCGGATCAGTTTTACAATCGTTTCTATTTGTTTCAAAAGTGCGTCGCTGGCTTCTTCAAATACCAAATGTGCTTCATCAATAAATATTACCAGCTTTGGTTTTTCAACATCCCCTTCTTCCGGACTGGAGGCATATAATTCCGCGAGCAGTTGCAGCATGAATGTCGAAAACAATTTTGGTTTATCCTGCAGGTCGGTAACCCGTAAAACATTTACTTCTCCCCTGCCGTCGTCTGAAATACGCATCAGGTCGGCCACTTCAAAACTCTTCTCGCCAAAAAATACATCCGCACCCTGCTGCTGTAATCCAATCACTTTTCTAAGAATGGTTCCGGTTGACGTTGTTGCGATCTGTCCATAGGCCTGCTGGATCTCTGCCTTTCCTTCATTCGAAATATATTGAAGCACTTTGATAAAATCTTTCAGATCCAGGAGCGGCAGTTTATTATCGTCACAATATTTAAATATCATCGCAACCAGCCCCTCCTGCGTATCGTTCAGTTCAAGAATGCGGGATAATAAAATGGGCCCGAATTCACTCACGGTGGCGCGTAAACGAATTCCTTTCTCGTTACTCAGTGTCATGAATTCGACGGGAAAAGCCTGGGGCTCATATTTAATTCCGATGGCAGCACACCGCTCATTGATTTTATCATTTACGGTGCCGGCAGCGCCGATTCCACTCAGGTCACCTTTTATGTCCATAACCAGGACGGGCACACTGGCATTACTCAGCGATTCGCTGATCATTTGAAGGGTTTTTGTTTTACCGGTGCCGGTTGCTCCGGCGATCAATCCATGACGGTTCATGGTTTTTAATGGGAGATTTATATCAGCCCCGGTGATGGCTTTTCCATCCAGCATACCAATTCCGATTTTGACGGATTCTGATTTAAAAGTGTATCCTGTTTTTACAGCACTGAGAAATGCAGATTGGTCCGCCATAAAAAATTGTCATTTATAAAATTAAAAATTGGTTTTAGGCTTTAAGCTTTGGGCTTAGGCTTTATCAGACTTTTTCTGCCAAAAATTGCTGAATGAGTTTTTCCAGCTCTATAATTCTTTTTTCAAATTCAGGAAGTTTCCGGGCGGCCGCCTGTGCGCGCAGGGCACTCGTATAATCAAATGCCGGACTTCCCGTGACGGCGCTATTGGGCGTTTTCATGGATTTGGTAACACCGCTTTGTGCATTGATTTTACTTCCGTCTGCGATCTGGATATGACCAACGATACCAACCTGACCGCCGACCATCACATTCTTCCCGAGTTTAGTACTGCCTGAAACACCGCTTTGTGCCGCGATTACAGTGTTGCTGCCAATTTCCACATTATGCGCAATCTGGATCAGGTTGTCCAGTTTCACACCTTTTCTTATAAGTGTTGAACCAATGGTGGCCCGGTCGATCGTAGCATTTGAACCCACTTCCACATAATCTTCAATGACCACATTACCCATTTGCGGAATTTTCTTGAAGCTGCCATCTGTCTGCGGAGCGAAGCCAAATCCATCTGCGCCGATTACTGAGCCGGCATGTATGGTCACATATTCTCCGATCACACAACGATGATATATTTTTACACCGGGATAAATAACGGAATGGTCGCCAATCGAAACATCGTCCCCGATATATGACTGCGGATAAATTTTTACATTTTTCCCAAGTTTTACGTTGTTGCCTATATAGGCAAAAGCGCCGATAAAAGCATTTTCACCAAGCGAAGCTGTTTTAGAAATATACACAGGTTCCTGGATGCCGGTTAACTGCTGATTCATCATCTCCTGATATTTGGAGAGCAGGGAAGCAAAGGCGATGTAGGCATCCGGAACCAGGATAAGGGTGGCATTGATTTTTTCCTTCAGTATCTGATTGTCGTTGACAATGATGATGGAAGCCCGGGTTCTATACAAATATTCTTCGTATTTCGGATTCGCCAGAAAAGCAAGCTGGCCAGCCTGTGCTTCTTCGATTTTGCCAAAATTGTTCAACCAGCACTTCCGGATTACCTTCCAGTTTACCATTTATTAACGCAGCTATCTGGGCGGCAGAAAATTGCATAGAAATAAATTTGGTATGATAGTCAGTTAAATGATTCTCCCGTCAGGTAACAAATATAGAATTTTTTAACTGCTGTTGAGAGGCTCCGGTGAATCAGGGCATTGTCGACCTGGGAAATATCCCGCACGGTCCCGTCTTTGAAAAGAATATTAATTTTTTCATCCGTCGGATTATACGTCGTATTGTTGTGTTCACCTGTAAAAACAAAATAAGCTGCATCTTTTTTTGAGATATTCAGCAGGGGAGCAACCTCGTTCAGATATTTTTCCACCAGAGAAGCGTCAAAAGGCTCGGCCTGCAGTTTTGCTTTGAGTAAACGCCGGTTGATCAGCATGGCGCTCAGGTTGGATATCACCGGATCGTTTTCTCTCATCCAAAGTTTTAACGCACTCAGGATATCATTATCATCCATCATGCTAAACGCCTCGAGGTATTCTGAAGGGTCCTGGGGTGAATGGGAAAGAAAAAAATCCAGGGATTCGGATCCGGATTTTAGTTTATCCCCTCCGCGGATTTTTTCTCTTGCGCGCTGAATGATTTTCTCCAGCATGCCTTCCGCACTCACAACGGTTTTATGCAGATATACCTGCCAGTACATGAGCCGCCGCGCTACAAGAAATTTTTCGATGGAATAAATTCCTTTTTCCTGTACCATCAGTTCCCCCTGATGCACCGTGAGCATATGGATAATCCGGTCATAACCAATCACACCTTCGGAAACGCCGGTAAAAAAACTATCCCTGTTGAGATAATCCATTCGGTCCACGTCGAGCTGACCGGATACCAGCTGGTGTAGAAATTTTTTCGGATAGAGATTGGTAAAAATAGCAATGGCCGTACTTAGCTGTCCCTGCATTTCCCGGTTCAGCCATTGCATGATCTGCAATGAAATGGATTCATGATCCAGGTTTTCGATCAGGTTGTTCTCCAGTGCATGGGAGAATGGTCCATGCCCGACATCGTGCAGCAGAATGGCCATTTTTGCACCCAGTTCTTCTTCTTCGGTAATTTCGATGCCTTTTCCTTTTAGCACAGAAAGCGCATTGCACATCAGGTGATAAGCTCCGAGAGAATGATGGAGACGTGTGTGCACTGCACCCGGATATACGAGATTGGCAAAACCCATTTGCTGTATTCGGCGCAGACGCTGATAAAACGGATTCCGGATCACTTCGAGGATCAACGGATGATCAATGGTAATAAATCCATAAACCGGGTCGTTGATAATTTTCTGAGATCCTGTGCCCATTTTGATTTTGTTAAAAGAATGCATTCCGGGCACCAAATTTAGGAATGACTGACTGATAAACTATCTTTAGAAACACGAAATAAGAAATCATGCCATTAGGAACCATTCTATGGGTAGACGATGAAATTGACAGCCTGCATTCCCATATTCTTTTTTTGCAGAACAAAGGTTATGAAGTAAACGCCATGACCAACGGACTGGATGCCATTGATTTTGTGAAAGAAAATGTAGTGGATGTCGTCCTGCTCGATGAATCAATGCCGGGCATCAGCGGATTGGAAACGCTTGCTAAAATAAAGGAGGCGAATCAACAGATTCCGGTTGTACTGATTACAAAAAATGAAACCGAAAACCTGATGGACGAAGCCATCGGAAGACAAATCAGCGATTACCTGATAAAGCCGGTGAATCCGAATCAGGTTTTGCTTAGTTTGAAGAAAATTATTGACAATAGAAGGCTCGTTGCAGAAACCACCACCACGGCCTATCAACAACAGTTCCGGGAGTTATTTATGACTTTGAACAGCAATCCGAATTATACGGAATGGATGGATCTGTACAGAAAACTGGTATACTGGGAACTTGAAATGGAAAAGAGTAATAGTCCGGAAATGCAGGAAGTTTTTCAGACGCAGAAACAGGAGGCCAACACTGAGTTCTTCAAGTTCATTTCAAAAAATTACACAAAATGGGTTTCTGCAAAAACAACTGAAGCACCTGTCATGAGCCATAATCTGCTTAGAAACAAAGTATTTCCGAGTCTTGAAAAAGGGGTACCTGTTTTTTTTGTACTGATTGATAATCTGCGTTTCGACCAGTGGAAAGCAATCCAGCCTGTATTTGCACAGAGTTTCCGCATATTGTCGGAGGAAACTTTTTACAGTATTCTGCCGACAGCTACACAATATTGCCGTAATGCCATTTTTGCGGGACTGATGCCGGTGGAGATTAATGCCCAGTTTCCCAATCTGTGGAAGAATGATGAAGAGGAGGGTGGAAAAAATATGGCTGAGGAAGAATTTTTCCGTTCGCAACTGAAACGGTTGAAGATGGATCATCTTAAAACATCATATACGAAAGTGTTAAATCATCAGGCAGGGCAGGACCTTGTAAACAATATTCTGAATCTGATGAACAATGATTTGAATGTGATCGTGTATAATTTTGTGGATATGCTCAGTCATGCGCGCACGGAGATGGAAGTACTCAAGGAACTGGCCAGTGACGAAGCGAGTTACCGGAGCATCACAGCCAGCTGGTTTGAACATTCCCCCCTGCACCAGGCTCTGAAAAAGATTTCGGACAAAAAAATCACGGTTGTACTGGCAACTGATCACGGAAGTGTACGTGTCAAGACGGCATATAAAGTGATTGGTGATAAACAAACGACCACGAACCTGCGATACAAACACGGCCGCAATCTGAATTATGAACCCAGGGAAGTGCTGGCTTTCCGGGATCCGAAGGAAGCTGGATTGCCAGTACCCACAATCAATTCTTCTTTTATTTTTGCGAAAGGCGACGGGTTCCTCTGTTATCCGAATAATTATAATTATTTCGCTAACTATTATCGTAACAGCTTTCAACACGGAGGTGTGAGTATGGAGGAAATGATCGTTCCGGTGATAAAAATGGTTGGGAAAGCGTAATGCCCAAAGCCTAAAACCAATGCATTATCTGTCAACCGTCAACTGTCAACTCTCTGTGGAAAAATGATTACCGCAGATTCACGGTCTTTTATCAACTTTGAACAATGAAATATACCGTCACCACACTGGATAAAATAGAAAAACTGCTACATGAAACGGGTTATGTGGTCCGTTATGAACGGGGAAATTTTCAAAGTGGATATTGCATACTGGAAGAAAAAAAAGTGTTGGTGCTGAACAAATTTCTGACGCTGGAAGGGCGTATCAATACGCTGATAGATATTCTTCCCGTTCTGAATTTTAATCCGGAAGCTCTTTTACCGGAAAGCCGGAAGGTTTTGGAAAACCTGCTCAAACCCCAGAGCTGATCAGTGGTTTTCAATTATTTTTGCACGTGGAATTTCCTTCTCTAAAAATCAGTTTTCTTGGTTCGGGCACAAGCAGTGGCGTTCCCATGATTGCCTGCCCCTGTCCGGTTTGCCATTCTTCCGATAAAAAAGATAAAAGGCTCAGGTCAAGCATCCTGGTGGAATCTTCCAATACAAGGATTGTGGTCGATACAACGCCTGATTTTCGTTACCAAATGTTGCGGGAGCATGTCAATAAACTGGATGCGGTTCTGTTTACACATCCGCACAAGGATCATATTGCCGGACTCGATGATATTCGCGCCTTTAATTTTTTTTCCGGCAAACCAATGCCGGTATTTGCAAATGAGATGACGCAGGAAGTCATCATCCGGGAATTTCCATACGCGTTTACTGATTTCCGTTATCCCGGTGTGCCGGAGATCCAGTTGAATACGATCGCCATGGATCCATTTATGATCGGCGATATACGGGTTATACCCATCCAGGTCTGGCACCTGAAAATGCCTGTACTGGGTTTCCGTTTCGGGGATTTTACTTATATCACCGATGCCAACCGTATCGAAGAGTCAGAGAAGCAAAAAATCCGTGGTTCCCGGATCCTCGTTTTAAATGCACTCCGGATCGAAAAACATATATCACATTTCAACCTGGATGAAGCCGTTTCCATGGCCAGGGAACTGGGTGTTTCCGAGGCTTATTTTACGCATATCAGTCACCAGCTGGGCAAACACGCCGATGTCATGGCCGGGCTCCCCAGGGGCATAGAACTTGCTTATGACGGTTTAAAGCTGAAAGCTTAAAGCGCAAAGCGTAAAGACCAGACTTTACTAAAGAGAATCATTTTCCAATTTCTGGAATGGGAAAATAAGATGGAATATCTGACGTTTTAAATTGGCTTTAGGCTTTGAGCTTTAGGCTTTAGGGCTTTAAGAAGCTTTTAACAGAAACGGGAAGCCCATTTTTAAACCAATTAAGAGAATTTACGTCCTAAGAAAGAAGTAAAACTATACTGTATGAAAAAATGGCCCCTGTTATCCGGTATAATGTGCTGTATGTTTGGTATTTCATTCGCGCAATCATCGATCGAATTTATACCGACCGGAGGTTATACGTTTGGAGACAAATTAGACTTTGCCAGCACTTTCGGCAGGATAGACGCAGCCTTTAATTATGGCGGATCCTTTCAGTTTAATTTCAACCGGCATATGGGAATTGAGATTGCCTATAACCGGATGCAGGCGCCCGCGAAATTGTATAATTACGGTGCTATCCCGGGAGACGCACCAACCTATCAGACAAGCGCGGGAATAAACTATATCATGGCCGGTCCTGTAACCAGGTTTCCACTGCCCGAGTCTCCGGTTTCATTGTTTATGGGTGCCGATCTCGGCGCCGCGATTTTTACTCCGTCCCCAAACAGCTTTTCCAGCAATGCAGCATTTGCCTACGGATTTCAGGCAGGTGCGGATATATTTGTTGATCCGCAATTTGGAATTCGCCTGAGTGCACGCTTACTCGGAACAGCCCCCACCAGTTCAGGATATTATTTTGGTTACTGGGGTGATCCGGGGGGATCTTATATCACCAATCCCGGCCTGTTACAATTTGGATTCAATCTGGGTTTAATTATCGGACTCGGTAAAGTACTGCCCGCTTATCAGCATCCCGCGATGCAACCCCGCCCGGTACACCCGCGTAAATATTATTACTACTAAACGGATTAAAGATTTTTGGACGGTAGGTGTAGAGTCAGGTTTTCCACTTAAAGGGTATAGTCTTCCCCCTATACGGGTTTTATCTTTAATAAAAAGGGTATGTGGGAAACGATTCGTGGATATTTGACCTTTACCAGAAAAGAACGCTATGGCGTTCTTTTTCTGCTTTTACTCATCATCATATTTTTTGTAATTCCATATTTTTTTAAACGCTCTCCGGGAGATCGCGATCCGGAAGCTTATAATAAAATCAAAGGAGGTATCCGGAATTTTGAATTACGTTTATCTGATTCATCACACATAGCGGATAGTCATGACCGTTACCTTCATCAAAAAAAGTTCTCCGCGGACGGGAGTCAGGCGAAAAATGATAAGAACGCTGAAATACATATGTTTTATTTTGATCCGAATAAGATTCAGGCAACCGATTGGATTCAACTCGGATTGCCGGACCGTCTAACCCAAACAATCCGTCATTACCTGGATAAGGGTGGTCGTTTTCAGAAAGCGGAAGATCTGAAAAAATTGTATGGACTTCATAGTGCCGATTATGAACGTCTTTATCCATTTGTACGAATCTCCAGGTTGCACGGGAGAATTTGAATCCAGCCCGCATCACGATAAGAAAGCGACTGATCATACTTCAGCAGTGAGAAAAACAGATTCGTTTTTTCAAAAACATAACCCGATGCCTGAGGCCCCATTCAAACGGGCGGCAAAATTTTTTGCAGTTACAGATGTAAATTTTTCAGATTCAAACGTATGGTCGGGTCTCCCGGGAATTGGTGAAAAACTGGCTTCAAGAATAGTTCATTTCCGGGAAAAACTGGGGGGCTTTTATCAGATTGACCAGGTGGGTGAAACCTATGGGTTACCGGATTCTACATTCCAGAAAATAAAGCCTTATCTGAGAATCCGTTCAGTTTCCCTTCATCAAATCGATATCAATTCGGCAACAAAAGAGATTCTGATGTCGCATCCTTATATCCGTTGGCCGTTAGCCCGAGCCATTACAGAATACAGATTGCAACACGGACCATTTCGCTCTGTTGATGAATTACTGCAACTCGCCCAAATGGATCCGTTAAAATTCGAAAAATTGAAACCTTACCTGTTTGTGGGTCAGGAATGATTTTACCGATATGAAGCGGATGTAGCTCTAAAATCCAAGATGATTTCCATTTCTTTTTCCAGTCATCCGCACAAATGCCTCTGCTGCCACTACGCCCAGTTCACGTCCCCTGAAATCTTCCATGACGGCATGTCCGCATTGATAGATACCAGGCGGATCCTGACTAACATGACAGTATACTGCCTTTTTTTTCTGATCCTTTGTTTCGGAAATATCAACATAATCAGTAGGTTTAAAAATCATGGTTTGTTCGCCTGTGCAAACTTCAAAAAAATACAGGTCAAACTTTTTTTCAGCCCGTACCCAACATTGGATAGTCAGAAGACTGGCGATCTGGTGATCTTTATGTGAATCTATAGGCCAGTGTGTAAATACAATATCCGGTTTTTCCTCTTCCAGCAACGATTGCAATTTATTCACCCATTCGTTATTCATTATACTGTCTCCATCAATCTGTCCCGCAAAAACAGGTTTTGTGCCGAGTATTTTACAAGCTTCCAGTGCCTCGCTGGTTCGGATATCAGCCGCATCGCCGTGGGACTTACCCGGAATGCCAGCTTCTCCCCGGGTCAGGTAAATAATGGTCACTGCATGGCCAGCAGAACTAAACCTTGCCAAAGTTCCGCCACATCCGCTTTCCGGATCATCGGGATGGCCACCCACGCAGACAATTTTTAGTTTCTCAGCATTATTTGTATTAACTGATAATAAGGCAGGTAAAGAAAGAAAGCCAATGCCTGCCGCCGTCTGTTTCACAAACCGACGCCGGGAAGTAGTATTTTTCATATCTGAGCAGTTGTGATAAGTAATGTAAATTAGCTGTTATATTATTTGCTATATAAACAGCATAGAATCAAAATGAAAATAATACCGGTACTGGCAGTCTTTATACTTTTTGGTTTATTTAGCCAAGCTCAAAATTTTTTCTATATCGAGAATAAAAATGATACAGAAAAATCTATCAGGGAGGAGTTGACAAAGGCATACCAGTATGTCACAAAATCGCCGCTCGCATCCGACTATATTATCTCTGCATCCGTTGCGGTTCAGTCCGGAACCAATATTCTGAATTTAAAAATGACGATGCAGGATTCTATTACAAATAAAACTATATTCCAATCCAGCGAGGATTATACTTTGTATACTGTCGATGCAAATACCCAGGTCTTTTTAAGAATGACCATTGCGGGTTTTATTGAAAAAAACATAAGCCAGATCATTGTTTGCGCTCAGGATGATCATTATAATACACATGGCAAATTTCTAAAAGCAAGGAAAGATAAAACCTAGGTGGGATGAAAAAGCTCTTCCGTTTAAAAGTGCAGTATCGTTCGTTCGTTTAATACCATAATTCCCAAAGTGGTATACATTTATGTGGAAACGGACGTGAAAATGGGTACCCCGATTAGCTGTCAAAAAAAACTAACGATTGTTAGTTTTTATCAAATAATTTTGTAATTTGCTTTTGGTTTAACGAGCCTTGGTTTAGCAATTCTAGCGATTGTTTGCTATTCGGGGCAGCAACCTTGCGGTTGTTGCCTCTTTTATTTTTAGAACCTATCATATGGATTTTGAATTAGATGAAATTTCACGGCAGGTTGCCGCGACGGCCAGGGATTTTGCCAATCAGCATATCAGACCGCACGTAATGGAGTGGGACGAAACCCAGCATTTTCCAATTGAAATCATGCGTGCCATGGGCCGCCTTGGCCTCATGGGTGTTGTTGTTCCCGAAGAATACGGGGGTTCCGGTATGGGTTATATCGAATATATCCTGGTGATTGAAGAAATTGCCAAAGTGTGCGGATCTATTGGTCTGAGCCTCGCCGCACATAATTCATTATGTACAGGTCATATTCTGGCATTTGGCAGTGAAGAACAGAAAAAGACATATTTGCCAAAGCTGTCCAGCGGAGAATGGCTGGGTTCCTGGGGACTAACGGAAGCCAATACAGGAAGCGATGCCGCTAATATGCAATGCACTGCTGTAAAAGATGGTGATGAATGGATTATCAACGGAACGAAAAACTGGATCACCCATGGTATCAGCAGCGATATCACCGTTGTGGTAGCGAGAACTGGAAAAGCCAGGGAAAAAAATAATGCAACTGCCTTTGTAGTGCCCCGCGGTGTACATGGATTCAAAGGGGGTAAAAAGGAAAACAAACTCGGCATGCGTGCCAGTGAAACCGCAGAAATGATATTTGACAATTGCCGGATCCCGGATTCAAATCGTCTGGGAAAGGTAGGAGACGGATTCAAACAATCTCTTAAAGTACTTGATGGCGGAAGGATTTCAATCGCCGCGTTGGGAGTCGGAATCGCTAAAGGGGCATTTGAGGCAGCGGTGAAGTATTCAAAGGAAAGACATCAGTTTGACAAACCTATTTCCTCTTTTCAGGGTATTTCATTTCAAACTGGCAGATATGTCTACAGAAATCATGGCCGCAGAATTATTGACGCTACAGGCAGGTGAACGGAAAAATAAGGGCCTTCCCATGACGAAGGAATCTGCTATGGCGAAATATTATTCCAGCGAGGTGGCCGTGCGAACAGCCACAGAGGCGGTTCAGATTTTTGGCGGATATGGGTACACCAAGGATTTTCCGGTAGAGAAATTTTACCGTGACAGCAAACTCTGCACGATTGGTGAAGGCACATCAGAAATTCAGAAGATTGTCATTGCCAGGGAAGTGTTAAGTTGACAGTTGAGGCGGTTGACGGTTGACGGTTGACAGTTGACGGTTGACGGTTGACGGGGCTAATCCGGAGTTGCAAATTATAAAAAGTTTTAGGCGTTGGGCTTTGGGCGTTAGGCTTTTTAAGGCATAAAATCTTCTTCCTGGGGCTTATTGTATTTGTCAAAGATTTTATCAATCGCGCCGCCAAATAAAGGAAATTTTGACTTGGCGAAATTCTTCATTATTTCGACTGCTTTTATTGCCTGCGCTTCTGTTAATCCTTCTGCTTTTAATTTATCGAGCAATTCTTTCATCAACAAAAATTGAAATATTTTTAATTGCTTTAAGCTTTGCGTTTTAAGCTTTGCGCTTATTATGCAACTTTTAAAAGGCTCATTTTACTGGTATCGAATTTCTTGCGGGCGTATTCGATGTTGAGGTGAAATTTATTTTCTTTTGAAGATGGAAGTTCAAACATGGCGTCGGTAAGTATACTTTCGCAAATACTCCGCAGTCCGCGAGCGCCGAGTTTGTATTCTACCGCTTTTGTCACCATGAAATCAAGTACATCATCATCGATGCTCAACTGAATACCTTCCAATTCAAAAAGCCTCTTGTACTGACGTATCAGGGAGTTCTTTGGTTCCGTCAGAATAGAACGAAGAGTAACAGAATCCAGCGGGTTCAGGTGCGTTACGACCGGTAAACGGCCCAGCAGTTCCGGAATCAGACCGAATGATTTCAGGTCAGGCGCGTTTACGTGTTGCAGCAAGTTCTTCCTTGTGAATTCCTGCTGTTCCTTGTTTACGTTGAACCCAATGGCATTGGTATTAATTCTGCGTCCAATGATTCTGTCAACGCCGTCGAATGCCCCGCCACAAATGAACAATATATTCTGTGTGTTAATCTTAATTAATTTTTGCTCCGGATGTTTACGGCCTCCCTGCGGCGGAACAAGCACATCTGTTCCCTCGAGAAGTTTAAGCAATCCCTGCTGAACACCTTCACCGCTTACATCGCGGGTTATTGAAGGATTGTCGCCCTTGCGTGCGATCTTATCAATTTCATCAATATAAACAATGCCCCTTTCTGCACTTACCACATCATAATTACAAACCTGTAAAAGACGGGTGAGAATGCTTTCAACATCTTCTCCCACATAACCCGCTTCGGTAAATACGGTGGCATCGACGATTGCAAAAGGAACATTCAGCAATTTGGCAATGGTTTTCGCAAGGAGGGTCTTACCAGTCCCGGTTTCACCCACCATGATGATATTGCTTTTTTCAATTTCAACATCGTTTTCTGTTACTTTCTGTTGCAGTCTTTTGTAATGATTATAAACTGCCACGGCCAGTACTTTCTTTGCGTCATCCTGACCGATCACGTATTCGTCCAGAAATCTTTTGATTTCTATTGGCTTTTTTACTGTGAGTTTAAATTGGGAAGAAGGAGAGGAATCATCGCGGACAATCAGTTCCTGCGAAATGATTTCCTGTGCATGCTCTACGCAGTTTTCACAAATATGTCCTTCCTGACCCGCAATGAGTATTTTCACCTCATCCCGGCTCCGGCCGCAAAAAGAACAATGAAGGGTATTTTTAGCCATCTCTGATTTAATAGTGCAAAATTAATCAACTTATGCCCGAAAACCAATCTTTTAAGCTTAACGCCTAACACTCAACGCTTAACGCCATTGAGCAGCACCTTGAATTCTATTCAGGCTTAATATTTTAAACCCCGGCGGTATCGGGGTTATTTACATGTTAAGCGTTAGGCGTTATGCTTTAGGCGTTACGCTTAGTAAACTTCTGTGCTGATATGATCGGCAATGCCATATTCAACAGACTCTTTGGCATCCATCCAGTAATCACGGTCGAAATCTCTCATGATCTGATCGATTTTCTTACCGCAATTTTCAGCAAGTATCTTAGCAGCGATTTCTTTGACTCTTTTTGTTTGCTTAGCCTGAATTTCCAGATCCACACTCACACCCTGTATATAACCGCCCAGGCTTGGTTGATGAATCATCACTTCTCCATGCGGATAAATGAATCGTCTTCCTTTGGCACCACCACTTAACAATACAGATCCCATGGAAGCAGCCAGACCTATACAAACAGTACTTACCGGGCTCTTCATCATTTTCATAACATCATATATTGCCATTCCACTGGTAACCATGCCACCTGGACTATTGATCAAAAACTTGATTTCAGTTCCCGGTTTATCCGCATCCAGCAGGAAAAATTTATTGATGATATCTTTGGCTGAACGATCGTCCACCACGCCCCATAACTGAACTGTACGCGTTTCAAAAAAATACTTTTCGAGTTTTTTCATCAACATGCCAGGATCCGTTTGTGGCTTATCTTCTTTTTCTTCGGATGGTTCATCATCCAGGCGAAAAGGCTGAACAGGGTATTTGGCGTATTTCATGGTATTCGTTTAGATATTTTAGTTTTCTTTTTTTTCTTTTCTTGGATTGATTACAAGCACTTCATCCACCAGACCATATTCTTTCGCTTCCTGCGCCGTTAACCAATAATCACGATCGGAATCTTTTTCAATCTGCTTTATTGTCTTACCAGTATGATTTGCGTAGATTTCGTATAGCTCCTTTCTCAGCTTTCTGATTTCATTCACGGTAATTTCAATATCGCTGGCCTGACCACCTACGCTACCACTGGGCTGATGCATCATCACACGGCTATGTTTGAGAGCTGTTCTTTTCCCCTTAGTACCTGCACACATCAGCGTTGCTCCCATAGATGCTGCCATACCGATACAAATGGTAGCCACATCCGGTGTAACATACTGCATAGTGTCATAAACCCCCAGACCTGAATAAACGGATCCGCCGGGACTGTTGATATACATCTGGATATCCCGGTGACGATCGGTACTATCCAGGAAAAGTAATTGCGCTGTAATAATATTGGCAACCTCATCATTGATGGGATACCCCAGGAAGATAATGCGGTCCATCATCAAGCGGCTGTACACGTCCATAACGGCCACATTCATGGGACGTTCTTCAATGATATTCGGTGTGAGACCTGTTACCAGGTATTTTTCGTATCCATTTAACGTGTTGCTTGAAAGGCCCAGATGCTTAACGGCGTATTTTTCAAATTCGGAACCAAGGTGCATAATAAAAATATTTTTTCTTGAGGATGGATTGGCAGATCAGGACAATACCTTTCAAATCTCCGTCCAAACTTTTAAACTTCCAAAAAACTGACAGAGTTGCAGTAATCAAAGAAAAAACCCCGCTTCAGGCGGGGTTTTCTTTAATTATTCGTGATGATGATGCTGGTGTTCTTCGTTTAGCTTGTTGAATTCTTCTGCCGTGATGTTCTGATCCACAGGTTTTACCTGCGTTTCGATCCATTGCAGCATTTTATTGGTACGCTGATTTTGATATGTTTCTTCGACAAACCGCCTGTCCTGCATCATCTTGGCCACGTATTCTTCCACCCAGGCCTGTTCACCACCCTGCGGCAGACCGCCAAGATAAGAAAACAATTGCTTGCGGGCAGCCTCTTTAATGTCTTCGGGGTTTACTTCTATATGATTTTCCGTTACGATCTTATCAGTGATCAGGTTCCATTTCAGTGCACTGGAAAAGGAAGGAAATTCTTTTTCAACTTCCTCCGGTGTTTTTGGTTTTTCCCCGCCTGTCAGCAGCCAACGTTTCAGGAATGATTCCGGAAATTCAATTTTTGTTTTTTCCAGAAGTTCATGATAGAGTGTATGCTGCAGATTATTGCTGGTTTGCGATTTCCACTGATCCGCCATGTCTTGTTTTACTGCATCACGGAATGCTTCTTCCGAATTGATTTCCTTATTTGGATATACTTTTTTGAAAAATGTCTCATCCAATGATGCTTTTTCTAAAAGGCCCACTTTTGTGATTACCATTTTAAAATATTTTTCTGCATCGGTATGACTCTCTTTGTTCAGACCAAGATCCTGCAGTATCCAGTTTCTTTCTTTTTCTTCAAATGCGGTCAGCAACTGAATATTCAATTCATCGCCATCTTTTTTACCCAGTAATTCAGGACGGAAACCGGGTGCAAAATATTTTACCAGCAGGGAATTATCTTTTGGCTGACTGCCCTCCAAAACATGACCATTAGCATCTGCTTCCTGAAAACTTGCATTCAGTACATTGTCATCTCCGGTTACGATACCGGGTTCTGTCATGGTCCCGTTTTTCTGGCGAAGCCTGTCTATCTCATCGTTCAACATTTCATCGGTAATGATGATTTGATAACGGGTAGGACTAAGTGAGGAAAGATCGGGCAGGGTAAAAGCTGGTTTCAAACCCACTTCAAATGCAAATGAATAATCGTCAGGTTGTACAAAATTGATCTTGCTGGCATCATTTTCAGGAAGCGGAAGCGGCTGGGCGAATATTTCCAGCTGTTCAGTGCTCATGTAATCTGTCAATTTCTTCTCGACCGTTTTTAACACTTCATCCGTAAAAACAGAATTACCATACATTTTCTTGATAAGGCTGGTTGGCACCATGCCCTTCCGGAACCCTGGAATATTGGCCTTTTTTCCGTAATCCTTCAGGGATTTTTCAAATGACGGGAGGTAGTCGCTTTTTTCAATCTTTACGATGATCTTGTCATTTAGCAGACCGATATTCTCTCTGGTAACCGTACTCATATAATATTTTTTAGAGACGTTTCTGTATTTCCGGTAAAAAATTACCTTTTAGAAACGGGCTGCAAAACTACGAAAAAAGCATAAAGCATAAGGCTTAAAGCGTAAAGCAATTTCAAAATTGTGTTTATCTGTTTTAGGATGACCCATTTTATAGCGGAAAAAACCTGAACCTCAATGTTAATGTATTCATTTCCGCTATTTTATAAAGGTTCAAAACAAAAAGTCAGCCGTGTCTGTTAGGAAAAACTGAATAGCAAAATAAAACCTAATAATTATTATGATTCAAACAAAAGGATATGCAGCTCAATCAGTCGAATCCAATCTGGCTCCCTGGAATTTTGATAGAAGGGATGTAGGCCCGCATGATGTTCAACTGGAGATTATTTATTGTGGTGTCTGCCATTCTGATTTACATCAGATCCGCAACGATTGGTTTCCCGGAATTTTCCCCATGGTTCCCGGTCACGAAATAGTTGGAAAGGTTATTCAAACCGGAGCCCATGTAAAAAAATTCAAAAAAGGGGATCTCGCGGGTGTTGGTTGCCTGGTGGATTCATGCAGGGAGTGTAAAAACTGTAAAAAGGGCCTGGAACAATATTGCCTGAATGGATCCGTGGCGACCTATAATGGCCGGAACAAAGATGGCAGTCCTACGTACGGGGGCTATTCAAATAATATCGTTGTTCACGAAGATTTTGTACTCCATGTATCCGAAAAATTATCACTGGCTGCGGTCGCTCCTCTCCTTTGTGCGGGTATAACCACCTATTCGCCGCTGCGATACTGGAAGGTCGGGAAGGGTCACAAACTGGCCGTTCTGGGGCTGGGTGGACTCGGACATATGGGCGTAAAATTTGGCGTTTCCTTTGGGGCCGAAGTAACTGTCTTAAGCACTTCTCCTTCAAAGGAAAAAGACGCGAAGGCACTGGGAGCTCACAAATTCGTCGTGACCTCCGATCCTGCCCAGGTGGAGGCTGTAAAAGAGACTTTTGATTTTATCCTTGACACCGTCTCAGCCAAACATGATATGTCATTTTATCTGTCCCTGCTGGCTACCAATGGAACTCATATCTGTGTCGGGGCGCCACCAGAACCACACCTGATTCCCGCTTTCGCCCTGATGGGTGGCAGGAAAAGTGTTTCCGGATCGGGTATCGGCGGATTGCCTGAAACTCAGGAAATGCTTGATTACTGTGCAGAGCATAATATCGTTTCTGATATAGAAATTATTGATATAAAAAATATACATCCGGCATATGAACGCATGGTGAAAGGCGATGTGAGGTACCGTTTTGTGATAGATATGGCCACTTTATAAGCTGAAAGCGGAAGGCGTAAAGCTTAAAGCGGCTAGAAAGCGGATAAAAAGCAGATAAGTAATTGTTGAATAAGAAAAACCCTTCAGAAGAAGGGTTTTTTCGTGCGGGTGATAGGACTCGAACCTACATGCCTTACGGCGTCAGATCCTAAGTCTGATACGTCTGCCAATTTCGCCACACCCGCTTTTATGCCTAAAGCTTAAAGCCCAAAGCTTAAAGCTGAAGGAGCGCGAAAGTAACCATTTTTTGCATTATGGCGGGCAAATAGGTAAAAGATGTAAAATTGAAATGTTAAAAGCAGCATTTTTAACCTGGCAAACTGCGTACAAACTCAAAGCCGATTCCCGGGCATACTTCAATGTTGTCTAGGCGTTGCTTTACGCTTTAGCGCCTTACGCTTTCTGCTTTTTATCGTAAATTCGTAAGAATGGAGACAGTAGCGGCTATTCCGAAGTATAATTTAACTGAGGAGCAGGAAAAAAGATTGATTCTGAGGGAGTACCGGGCCCTTTTGCGCTCTCTGAAGCCTAAGTTGAAGGCTGGTGATAAGGAACACGTACGTGACGCATTTGAAATGGCAGCAGAAGCGCATAAAACGATGCGTCGTAAAAGCGGTGAACCTTATATCCTGCATCCTCTGGCTGTCAGTCAGATCTGCGTGGAAGAGATCGGCCTTGGTGTCAGGTCAACCATTTGCGCCCTTTTGCATGACGTCGTGGAAGATACAGATATCAGCCTGGAGGATATCGAACGGGATTTCGGAAATGAAATAGCCCGTATCGTGGACGGACTTACAAAAATTTCCAACGTCATTGATGTCAATGCCTCTCAGCAGGCGGAAAATTTCAAAAAGATTCTGCTCACACTCACCGATGATCCCCGGGTAATCCTGATCAAACTGGCAGACCGGCTCCACAATATGCGCACGCTCGACTACATGAAGCGCGAGAAGCAACTTAAAATAGCTTCCGAAACGGTATATGTGTTTGCGCCCCTTGCCCATCGTATGGGCCTGTACAATATCAAGACTGAGCTCGAGGATCTGGCTATGAAGTATCTCGAGCCGGAAGAGTATAAGGAAATTGCCCGTAAACTGGCGGAGACCAAACGTGAACGATCCCGATATATCAACGAGTTCATTAAGCCTCTGCGGGAACAAATGGACAATGCACAGTTTGATTTTGAAATCCACGGTCGCCCTAAAAGTATTCACTCTATATGGACCAAAATGAGAAAAAAGGGCGTCTCATTCGAAGAGGTTTATGATCTATTTGCCATCCGGATCATTATCAATTCACCTCCGGAAAGAGAAAAAGCCGATTGCTGGAAAGTTTATTCAATCATCACGGATGAATACACCCCTTCACCGGAACGATTACGCGACTGGCTGAGTAATCCCAAGTCGAATGGTTACGAAGCATTGCACACAACTGTGATGGGCCCTCAGGGCAAATGGGTTGAAATACAGATCCGTTCCAAGCGCATGAATGAAATCGCGGAAAAAGGTCTGGCGGCTCATTGGAAATATAAAGAAGGAGCCAGCGATGAAAGCCGTTTTGATAAATGGTTCCAGCAAATTCGCGAAGTGCTGACCATGGAAGACAATGATTCGATCAATTTTCTCCAGGATTTCAAAACCAGCTTCCTGGCAGAAGACATTTATGTATATACTCCCAAGGGTGATGTAAAAATGCTACCGCTCGGATCTACCGCACTGGACTTCGCATTCTCGATTCACAGTAAAATCGGAGAACAGACAATTGGCGCAAAAGTAAATCACAAACTGGTTCCAATCAGTCATAAACTGCGAAGCGGAGACCAGGTAGAGATCATCACATCGAGTAAACAAAGACCTACTGAGGACTGGATCAACTATGTTGTTACTGCCAAGGCAAAAAGCAAAGTGAAAGATGCGCTCAAGGAAGAAAAACGTCACATTGCGGATGAAGGCAAGTACATGGTCCAGAAAAAACTGGAGAACTTTGGAGCTGCCTATAACCAGTACAACACAGACACACTCGTAAATTTTTATAAACTAAATTCCGCGCTCGATTTTTTTTACCAGGTGGCGGTGAAAACGATCGACCTGAAAGAACTGAAAGAATTTCACTTGTTGGGTGATCGATTGGAACCACCCAAACCACCCAAGCCACAAATAGAAACAAAACCCGAAATCAGTTTCACACCAAGTCAGAGAAAGGATACCGAGCTCATTATATTTGGAGAAAGCAGCGACAAAATTGTGTATACCCTGGCGAATTGTTGTAAACCAATTCCCGGCGATGACGTATTTGGATTCGTCACGACAGGGAAGGGTCTTACAATACATCGCACGAATTGTCCGAATGCTACGCGATTGCTGTCTAACTACGGTCATCGTGTGGTGAAAACAAAATGGGCAAAGAACAAGGAAATATCATTCCTCACGGGGGTGAGAATTATAGGACTGGATGATGTCGGCGTAATCAATAAAATTACCAACCTGATTTCCGGTGAACTGCGCATCAATATCAATGCCCTGACGGTAGAAGCCAAAGAAGGATTATTTGAAGGCAGCATTAAGGTGTATGTGCATGACAAAGAAGAGCTTGAGGAATTGGTGAAGCGCTTAAAACAGTTGAATGGAATCCATTCGGTGGACAGGTTCGATACGGAGGTTGCGGAAACGGTGAAATAATTGTCAATTGATAATTGTCAATTGTTCTTTGGGTAGTTGTAATAAAAAATCATTGACAATTGACAATTAACAATTAACAATTACTTTTGCCCCTGCTTAAAAAATCGCACGGATGATTGATGTTATTCTGGGACTTCAATGGGGTGATGAAGGGAAAGGTAAAATTGTAGATTATTTTGCTCCACGCTATGATATGATAGCGCGTTTTCAGGGTGGTCCCAATGCAGGGCATACATTATACGTGAACGACAAGAAAGTGGTTCTGCATCAAATTCCTTCCGGCATTTTTCATGAACAGGCCATCAACCTCATTGGCAATGGAGTCGTACTCGATCCGGTTACTTTCAAAAGGGAATGTGAAACGGTAAAATCATTTGGTGTTGACTATTATAAGAATCTGTATATCGCGCAGCGCACCCATATCATTCTGCCAACACACCGTGCGCTGGACAAGGCTTCTGAAATTTCAAAGGGTAATGAAAAAATAGGTTCCACGCTGAAGGGAATCGGGCCTGCCTATATGGATAAGACCGGCCGGAATGGTTTACGGGTAGGCGATCTGCTCGACAAGAATTTTAAAGCACATTATAACAGCCTGCGCCAGAAACACCAAAAACTCCTGGATGGTCTGCATTTCGAGGAGGACGTTTCAGCAATGGAAGACGAATTTTTTGAAGCGCTGGAATTTATGCGTGCTTTTAAAATAGTAGCGGGTGAATATTTCATTAATGAAAAACTAAGCCAGGGGAAAAAAGTGCTTGCAGAAGGAGCTCAGGGCAGCATGCTTGATGTGGATTTTGGAACATTTCCGTTTGTTACTTCTTCCAATACCATTTCTGCCGGCGTATGCACGGGGCTTGGTGTGGCGCCGCAACATATTCGAGAAGTCATCGGTGTAACAAAAGCGTATTGTACGCGTGTAGGGGGCGGCCCCTTTCCGACAGAATTGGAAAATGAAACCGGAGACCGGCTGCGCAAAGCGGGTAGCGAATTTGGGGCGACAACCGGAAGACCGAGGCGTTGCGGCTGGATCGATCTGGTGGCTCTGCGTTATGCCTGTATGATCAACGGCGTCACCAAACTGGTAATGACCAAAGCAGACGTGTTGGATGATTTTGAAAAGCTGAGCATGTGCACCAAATACAGGATGGCGGGTGTGGAAACCGAAGAAGTACCTTTCCAGATGTTGCAACAACCGATAGAACCGGTACTTTCTACTTTTGAGGGCTGGAAAAAGGATATCACGACAATAAAAGACGTTCATTTGCTGCCTGAAGAAATGAAAACATATATTTCTTTTATAGATAGCTATCTGAAAGTTAATGTTTCATATATTTCGAACGGGCCTGGAAGGGATCAATTGATAGAAAAACAATAATCTGCCAGCCCAATCGTAAAATCTTTCTAAAAAAATTTGGAGGTTTAAAAACTTCGCTGAAATTTTACAATCTAATCTTATTGGAATATGGCACCAAAATCTGATAAGGAGAATAAGGATTCAAAAAAATCCGGACCTGCTTCATCGAAACCCGTTGCAAAACCGTCTTCTAAAAAAGCAAAAGAAGAAGATGATGACGACGAGGATGATGAGGAAATGGACACTCCTAAATCCACTGCTAAGAAAGGCCCCAAGGCAACCGCATCCAAAACAAAGAAAAAGTCGGATGAAGATGACGACGATGAAGATGCTGAAGGTGAAGAGGAAGTAGATGAATGGGATAAAGTAGAAGAAGATGAGGAATGGGATCCTGACTTCGATGAATTCGACGTTCCGAAATCCAAAACCAAAAAAGCGGCACCGGGTGGGAAAAAAACCGCCAAGGCTGATGATGATGAACTGGGATTGGATGATGAATTTAAAAATATGGATCTCTTCAACGACAATGGGTTCGATGAAGAAGAAGAAGATTTCTAATAAGGCTAACAGGCATGGCCAAGCGCCAATTTGTATCTTTTCCTTTTTCTGATCTGTATAGCATAAAACAACAGGTATTAAATTGGTCAGCCCGGTTTAATACCTTTGCTTTTTTAGACAACCAGTTATATCCTTCTCCTGAAAATAGCTACGAATGTCTGATGGCCGTGGGCGAACGCGCCCGGTTACAAACAAATGCTGGTGGCGCATTTGAAAAACTAAAAACATTTTCCCTCGAGCAGGAAGACTGGCTGTTCGGTCATTTTTCATTTGACCTGAAAGAGGAAACCGAAAACGTTCCTTCCGCATTGCCGGATGAGATTCTATTTCCTGATCTTTTCTTTTTTGTTCCGGACATTATCCTGCTTGTATATCAACAGGAGATTCAGATCGGAATATTCGGAAGCCATCATCATGTAATATGGGAAGAAATCAAAAATGCTTCGTCCGGCACGAGAAAAAATTTGCCTGTCCCGGTGACCATACAGAACCGGATGTCCAAAGACGAATACCTGCACATGATCGAAAAACTTCGTCAGCATATTTTACTCGGCGACTGCTATGAAATAAATTACTGCCAGGAATTTTTTGCAGAGTCGGTCAATCTGGATCCCCTGGAATTGTATCGTGCCCTCACCAGTATATCACCCAGTCCTTTCTCGGCTTATTATTCGGTAGATGATCATTTTCTGCTTTGCGCCAGTCCGGAGCGGTTTTTAAAAAGAAGAGGCGACAATATTTTGTCGCAGCCCATAAAAGGTACTGCGGCCAGAGACCTGGAAAATGCGGTGCATGATGAATTGCTCAGAACCACACTTGCGGGCAGTGAAAAAGACAGAGCAGAGAATGTTATGGTGGTGGACCTGGTGCGAAATGATCTCTCTAAAATATGTGAAACGGATTCAGTGTATGTTTCTGAATTATTTGGCATTTACAGTTTTCCGCAAGTGCACCAGATGATTTCAACGATCATGGGTAAACCCCGATTGGATCTGTACTGGACTGATATGGTTGCCCGGACATTTCCCATGGGTTCGATGACCGGAGCTCCCAAAAAACGTGTTCTTGAATTGATTGAACAATATGAGAAATCAAAGCGGGGACTGTTTTCCGGGGCGTTGGGTTATGTAAAACCGAACCAGGATTTTGATTTCAATGTCGTAATCCGCAGCCTGCTTTATAATCGTACCCGTCAATACCTCGCTTATTTTGCAGGTTCAGGTATTACATTTAACAGTGATCCGGAAAAAGAATATGAAGAATGCCTCTTGAAAGTGGCCGCATTTGAAAGAATAATAAAAAACCCGTCACACCAAAGCGTAACGGGTTATAAACATACCTGACGGGAATTATTTAGTCGCAATCATTTTACTCTCGTTCACTGTTTCATCATTTGCAAGCAAACGCTGAACCGATTCATTCAGTATCTGATATTTATTAGAAACAAAAAGATCCATTTTATCAGCTGGTAATTTCAGATCATAGCTATTATTCGCACTTGCCATTACTTTATCAAAGTCCGGATTGTAACGATTGAATTCTGCTCCGTCCATCAGGATATACTTGGAGATGACGGAGGAAATATATTTACCAGATATATTTAAAGTAATTGCATTGTTTGATTCTTCCTTATCCAGTTTCCGGTTAAAGACATACATGGAAGAGCCCGAAAGCTGTTCCGTTGCCTCATCTTTGGTCAGCGTGGTAACACTTCCCTGTCCTTCGAAAGTATATTGGGTCCCAATAAATTTTTTGACATGAACCCTGGATTCTGCAGGAAGGTAATATTGGAGGTTCCAGAAATCCCTGCTATGACTTTTTTTCATCGCCCTGTAAATATTAGCCGTCCCACCGTTATACGCAGCAATTACCAGCAACCAGTCACCCAGTTCGGTATATAAATCCCGTAGATAAAGGGCGGCAGCCTTTGTGCTCTTGGAATAGTTCTTTCTTTCATCCACTTTGCGGTTTACTTTCAGACCCAGCAGGCGTGCGGTTGCTGGCATCAACTGCCAGGGGCCGGCGGCACCAACAGAAGAAAGAGCAGTTGGTTTGAGGTTGGATTCGATGACGGCCAGGTATTTTAACTGCGTGGGTAAGCCATATTGGGCGAGAATACCATCGATCAGGTCAAAGTAAGGTCGTCCCCAGGATTTCATTTCATCCATTTCTTCCTGGTTCCGTATCATGAAATCCTGTACAAAATTGATAGCCCGGGGATTTAACCTGGCACCATTGGAACCGTTGACACTGGCCAGAAAAAGGCTGTTAAAGCCGTTTTTGACATTACTGGTATCGATCGGCATGTACAGAGCAACAAAGGTTTTGTCAATTTTCAGGGCATTTGCGTGGGTAACGTTTAGGGTCAGAATCAAAGCGACGCCCAACAATAAAAGTCTTTTCATCTCTTTTAATGCTTAAAGATTTATGATTCGGGAAATCCGATCATAAATTTTTCAAGGGATGGATCGCGGATTGATAGTTACCGGAAAGTGGTTAGAAGTATCCGGTTTTCATAAAGTCGGAATCTCGTAGGACTTATATTGCTGCATGAGCTCGTTGGAGAACTGCAGTAAAGATAATTCACGAAACTGGTTTGTCATAGCTTGGATACCAAAAGGCATGCCGTTTGTATGTGTAAAAAGGGGTAATGAAATGCCGGGAATACCGACCAGATTGGCGTAAACTGTATATAAATCAGCGAGATACATGGCTACTGGGTCAGAAGATTTTTCACCCGTTTTAAAAGCCGTGGTTGGAACTGTGGGACTTAGAATCAGATCAAATTCATTGAAAATCAATTTGGTACGTTCTGTTAAAATTTTGCGTACTTTTTGAGCCCTGCTGAAATAGGCCTCGTAATAACCCGCACTTAAGACGAAGGTTCCGAGCAGGATCCTGCGTTTTACCTCTTTTCCAAAGCCCTCAGATCGGGTTTTGAGATAAAATCCCGGAAATCCGGCCTCCTTATCGACTGTCCTGTATCCGTATCGTACTCCGTCAAAACGGGAGAGATTGGAGGAGGCCTCGGCCGTAGTTAAGATATAATAAGCCGGAACAATATAGTCCAGGAGGTCAAAAGAGATTTCCACAACATCATGCCCTTTTGAACGCAGGTCTGATAAAAATTCCGTGATTTTATCCCTGATTTCAGGATCCAGCGAGGGGTGGCTCAGGGTTTCTTTCAGGACCGCGATACGCTGGCGACTGATGGTTGACGGTTGACGGTTAACGGTTGACGGTCGATCGTTATGCGTTATGCGTTGGGCGTTGGGCGTTAAGCCTTCAGCATATCTGGGAACAGCTTGTTTTGATGAAGTGGCATCCCGTGGATCAAAACCAGATATAACTTCCAGTAAAACAGCAATATCGGAGATATTTCTGCCAAAAATCCCTATCTGATCAAAGGAAGAAGCATAGGCAATCAATCCATATCTGGAGATCCGTCCATAGGTCGGTTTTAAGCCGATTATCCCACAGAAATCTGCAGGCTGTCGTATGGAGCCACCGGTATCACTGCCCAGGGAAAGCATACATAATGATGCCTGAACAGCTACTGCAGAACCACCGGACGATCCACCAGGCACTTTTTCCGGGTCCAGGGCATTTTTTACGCGTCCATAAACAGGTGCATTTTCGTTACTGGAGCCCATGGCAAATTCATCACAATTCAGGTGACCAATAATAATGGCACCTTCATTTAACAGCCTTTCAACCGCAGTAGCATGATACAGGGAATGGAATCCATCCAGAATATGGGATCCTGCGGTTACAGGGTGATCCTTAAAACAGATGACATCTTTTATCCCTATGATGACTCCATGAAGACGGCCAGATTTATTTCCGGCCATTCTTTCCATATCCAAACGATCGGCCGTTTCAAGGGACTCCTCGTGATATACCTGTATAAATGCGTTGAGATGGGAGAGACGTTTGATTCGTTCGAGATAATACAAAACCGCATCCCGGCAGGACAAGGTGCCTTGATTCAGGGCCTCCTGATAATCGTATATGGAAGTAAAAGAAAACAATAAATGATTGAAAAGTCATCCGGGAATGACAGATTCCTATGGTTGATTAGTGGTGGTTGTAGTTGAAGACGGCGAATTAGATTTTGGTGTTTCATTCAGGCCATCTTCAAATTCCTTCTTCACATTATTTTTGGCATCATTGAATTCACGCATTCCACGCCCAAGTCCCTTCATGAATTCGGGGATTTTTCTTCCACCGAATAATATTAAAACGGCCAAAATGATCAATATCCATTCGGAACCTCCCGGTGCAGACAATAGGAATAAACATTGCAAAAAATGACTGAACATATGCTTATTTTTTAAGGCCTAAAGATAAACTATTGGCAATAAAAAAAGCGGTCGGTTTCCCTTCCGCTTTGCGATTAACACTTTATTTATTTTAAGATACCTGTCTTTTTTCTTTGATACGTGCGCTCTTACCACTGCGATCTCTCTGGAAATAAAGTTTCGCCCGTCGAACCCTTCCTACCTTATTCACTATGATTGATTCGATATTGGGAGAAAAAGCAGGAAATGTTCTTTCTACTCCTACGGCATCAGAAATCTTTCTGACAGTAAATGTGGCCGTCAGGCCTACACCCTGTCTTTTGATCACGTCTCCCTTAAATCCCTGGATACGTTCTTTGTTACCCTCCAGGATTTTGTAGTTCACGGTTACATTATCACCTGCCTTAAATTTAGGGACTTCCTTCTTTATCTTATACTGATCCTGGACAAATGCTATAGCCGCGTTCATAACATGATTTTTGGGGATGCAAAAGTAACAAGCTTTAAGCTAAAATCAAAAACTAATGTTGGCGTCTTACCGGGCCACGTTGACAGCACGTTTTTCCCGGATGACGGTGACTTTGATCTGGCCTGGATATGTCATCTCAGTTTGTATTTTCTGGGCTATCTCAAAGCTTAATTTATCGCTGTCACCGTCCGTCACACGATCCGATTCCACGATTACCCTCAGTTCACGCCCTGCCTGTATCGCATATGCCTTTTCAACGCCCGGATAGGTGAGGGCCAGGTTTTCCAGGTCCTTGATCCGTTGAATATACTGTTGCATAATTTCACGGCGTGCACCGGGACGGGCTCCACTGATGGCATCACAGGCCTGTATAATGGGCGCAATTACGAATTGCATTTCCACTTCATCGTGATGAGCTCCGATGGCGTTCACTACAGCCGGGTTCTCACCATATTTTTCAGCGATCTTCATACCCAGCAGGGCATGGCTTAGTTCTGTTTCCTCATCCGGAACCTTGCCGATATCGTGTAAAAGTCCGGCCCGTTTGGCCAGCTTAGGATTCAGTCCCAATTCTGAAGCCATAATGGCGCAGAGATTAGCAACTTCCCGGCTATGCATCAGCAGGTTCTGACCATATGAAGAACGGAAACGCATTTTACCGACAATGCGGACGAGTTCTTTATGTAAACCATGGATACCCAGTTCAATAACGGTTCTTTCACCTATCTCTATTACCTGTTCTTCAATTTGTCTTTTTGTTTTTTCAACCACCTCTTCAATACGTGCCGGGTGAATCCGGCCATCGGTTACAAGACGTTGTAAAGAAAGGCGGGCAATCTCGCGCCGGAGCGGATCAAAGGAAGAAAGCACAATGGCTTCAGGAGTATCATCCACTATCAGGTCCACCCCGGTGGCAGCTTCCAGGGCCCTGATATTTCTTCCCTCCCGTCCGATAATCTGGCCCTTGATTTCATCGCTTTCCAGGTTGAAGACCGTAATGGAGTTCTCAATCGCCTGTTCTGCCGCTGTACGCTGTATACTTTGGATTATGATCTTACGGGCCTCCTTATTTGCTTTCTGACGGGCGTCGTCGATAATTTCCTGCTGGAGAGCCAGTGCCTGAGTATGCGCTTCCTGTTTAAGGCTCTCGATAAGTTGTGCCTTGGCTTCTTCACCAGTTAATCCGGCAATTTTTTCCAGGCGGCGGATATGTTCTTCCTGATGCTTTTCGAGTTCAGTCCTTTTGAGGTTTACAACGTCGATCTGGCGGTTCAGATTCTCTTTTATGGCATCGTTTTCCTTTGCCTGTTTGTCCAGCGACTCCAGTCGCTGGGTAATCCCCTGTTCTTTTTGTTTTGTACGAAGCTCCGTATCTGCCAGCCTGCGGTTTCTGTCCAGTACCTCTTTTTCATGTTCTGATTTCAGCTGAACAAATCGTTCTTTGGCCTCGAGTAGTTTTTCTTTTTTAAGGTTTTCAGCGGAAAGTTGAGCGTCGGAAAGGATTTTTTGGGATTGTTGGTTGGCTTCTTCTACCTGCTTACGGGTATCCTTTGAAAAAATAAATTTACCCGCCAGCACACCAATGGCAAGGCATATGACAGCAATTATTATGTATAACACGGTTGAATCCATGGAGACTTGAGTTTAGATTGTTCAAAATCATATTTTTATCATCCGCCTGGGGATGGGTTGCGAAGATAGTGTTTTTTCGGAAGGGCTGTTTACCAGGTTAGCTCAAAACCTTATCCAGTTGTTCCTCCAGCTTATCGAGGGTGGCAGTAAATTCCGGAGAACTTTCATTCCCGGATTGGGGATTGGTTTGAGTGGCGTACCATAATATTACCATGGAGACATAATCCTGCATGTCTTTACCCGCAAACTGGGTTTTGAATTCTATGATTTTGTCGTTTATAGTCTTTAAAGTGCTCCTTACGGCGCCTTCGTCCTCCGGTTTTATCCGGATCCGGTAGTTCCGGTCGCCGATTACGATATTAATTGGGATAAGCTCTTGCATGTCTCGGATTCTTGTTTTAACTTTAAAAATACCAGCAGGCTGACGATGTGTGGGTAAAGTTACATTTTCTTACAATCTATTCCTGCTGCAAACGTTTCTTATTCCAGTATCCAAATCCAGCACCTATGTTCTTGAAAATCAAATCCTCAAATTTCATTGATCGGCTAAGCCTAGAGATCAATCAGACTCAGAAATCTTTATTGAAAGCAGTTTTAAAGGACGACAGTGGCGCGATCTGTAGCATTATGCAGAAAGAGCTTGATTTCGGCCAGCAATTCCTGAATTGGGAAGGTCTTGATGAGCTTCCTTACGGTGTTTACAGCCTCGAAGTATCACAGGGAGCAGATGAAATGAAAATGCGCCTGGTAAAACGCATCTGACAAGAGATTACTCCTGCAACAGGGCGATACATTTATCTATCTCCCTGACGTATTGACTTAATCTTTTCTCAAGCATTTTTTTATCCGGATCTTCCAAACCCCTACCCGACAACTTTAATACATCTGCCTGGTGACGGAATTTCTCAGCGTCCCTGGTAAGTATTTCACCCTTTGCCTGTATTTTCCTGATGTCTTCTTTAAGACGTTCATTCTCTTTTTGTAAAGTCTGATGCTGTTTCAACAGTAACAGAATTTTTTCATGCACTCTTTTCAACTGTATTTCCGTTTGTGTCATGAAAAAGCATTTTTTTATGTGGTTGATAGATCTTATTTCCTGATCTCGGCCTTCAGTTCTTCCTCTGCGGTTTTCATTATCCGGCCCATCATTCCGTCGATTTCTTTGTCGGTCAGCGTTTTTTCGTGATCCAGGAAAGTGAAACTGATGGCCATCGACTTTTTACCCGTTCCCAGCTTCTCGCTTTCAAAAATATCGAATAATTGTACCTTACGCAATTTCTGTAATCCTATGCTGAACACTGTCTTTTCTATCGTTTCGAAGGGAAGGGATTTCTCTACAATCAGCGCCAGATCACGGTTTACAGGTACCTGTTTGGGCAACTCCGAAAATACAACATTGTTTCCAGCGACCAGATCCAACAAGTTATCCCAATAAATATCAGCAAAAAATACCGGTTGGCGTATATCGAATTTCCGTAAAATGGCGGCATCTACTTCACCGGCGGCAAAAATAATTTTTTCTCCCTGCCTGATCTCTATTCCGTTAGTCAGTTTTGGATGGTTTAGCCTTCGATTTTCTCCTTTGATACCGGTCAGTCTACAAATTGCTGAGCAAACTCCCTTTAAATAGTAAAAATCTACTGAGGTGGGCTTGCCCTTCCAACTTTCATGTTCCAGATTACCGGTCATATACAGACAGCAATGGTTAACCTCCGCATATTTGCCGGGCTCGCTACTTTCGTAGGATTTTCCAAATTCAAAAAAAAGCAGGTCGCTATTCTTACGATTGATATTCCAGGAAATACTCTCCAGACCGGTTTCAAGAAGGGATGGCCGCATGATATTGAGATCAGCGCTCAGGTTATTGATCATCCTGACGCTCGTTTGGAGTTCAGCTTCACTGAAATAATTACTATTGGTAATGGAGTTTGTAAAGATTTCATTAAAACCACTACCTACCAGGAATCCCGCCACTTTCTCCTGGATGGCTGCTGCTTCCCGTCCGGTCTCCACCGATGGTGAAATACTGATATTCGCAGGAATCTCTATATGATCATAACCATCTATGCGCATAATCTCTTCTACAAGGTCTGCCGGCAGTTGAACATCGGGTTTATGAAATGGTACGGCAATCAGCAGATCGTCCAGTCCCTCGCGCAGGATTTCGAAGCCAAGCGACAGCAAAATATTTTTTATAGAAAGAGAATGATAATTTTTTCCGCTGAGTTTTTTCAGGTAATGATATTTCAGCAGGATCTGCGTTTTAGGAAAAGGATCCGGATATACATCTGAAACAGCTGAACTTATTCTGCCTCCTCCATATTCACGTATCAGGGTGGCGGCTCTCTTCAGGGCATTCACGGTTCCCGAGATATCCATGCCCTTTTCAAAATGTATCGCGGCATCTGTACGCAAACCGTGCCTGAACGAAGTTCTCCGGATAGCGGAGGGATTGAACCAGGCAGATTCCAGGAACAATTCTGTGCTCGTATTTTTTATACCACTTTTCAATCCTCCAAAAACCCCGGCGATGCATAGGGGACCCTCAGCATCGCAAATCATCAGGTCCTCTGCATCGAGTTTTCTATCTTTTTCGTCCAATGTGATGAAGGAAGTTCCGGCTGGCAGATTTTTGACGATGATCTGATTGCCCCTGATTTCGCTGGCGTCATAGGCATGTAGTGGCTGGCCCGTCTCCTGCAAAATAAAATTGGTAATGTCCACTACATTATTGATCGGCCGGATGCCGATAGATTTCAATTTATCCTGCATCCATTTCGGTGATTCCGAAATGCGTATACCCGTCATCGTTAGACTGGAATAACGGCCACAATCCCTATGATTTTCGATTGCCACTTTTATTTGCTTTCCTTTGTCTTCAGAACCAAACGGAGGAATGGCAGGAAGTTTTACCCGGTAGTCTTTATTGTCCTGATGTGATAAAAAAGCACATATATCACGCGCGACACCCATATGGCTCATGGCATCCATGTGGTTGGGCGTAAGACCGATCTCGTAAATAAAATCCGAATACGGTTTGAAATATTCAGCAACCGATGCACCCGGGCGAAGAGTTTGAGGTAATACCAGGATGCCTGCATGACTTTTTCCCAGACCTATTTCATCTTCTGCGCATAACATTCCGGCGCTTTCCACCCCGCGTATTTTTGCCGCCTTTATCTGCAGGGGTTCACCTGATTCCGGATAGAGAGTGGTCCCAACCAGGGCAACCACCACTTTCTGATTCGATAGCGACGTTATCAGCACCACAAACGATTTGCAGGTTTTCGCCGGAGCCGACATTTACCCTGGTAATTTTCAGTTTATCCGCATTGGGATGAGGCTCCACGGAAATCACTTCACCAACAACCAGACCGTCCAGACCGCCGCGAACGGAAGAATATGGCTGAAGGGTCTCTACTTCAAGACCGACGGAAGTTAGAATACGTGAAACCAGTTCGGGACCGGGTTTTTGTAAAAGGTTGTCAGGGAAATAATCGCAAAGCCAGTTGTAACTGATGGTCATGAAGTGAAAGCCTTTAGGGCAAAGATAGTTTTTTACGCCTAACGCTTAATGCCCAACGCCTAACGCCTGATGCCGGGCGCCGGGACGTCTGGTAGTTTTAATAAGATGTGTAACTAAATTTTACCTGGTTCAAAATGTTCACATAGCGTTCAGCGTTAAGCGTTTGGCGTTGGGCTTGATTGGCAGGATTTTGGCATCAACACTATAAAGGTTTGTTAATCGTTTACTAATGAATTTACATTCAGCCCTTCATTCCCTCTAATAAAACAGAATGAACCAAGAAAAATAAACACATGAAAAAGATCTATTTTATACTATCGGCCACGCTGTTATTTGCTTCCTGCGGGCCTACTACGGTTGTTCAATCAGATTCCTATCACCCTGCACCTGCAGCACCTGTGGAAGAGGTATCTTATCAGTCATTTTATGATCAGTTATCTCCTTATGGAAACTGGATAAATTATCCCGGTTACGGATATGTCTGGAGTCCGAATGCGGGCCCGGATTTTCAGCCCTACGCTACCAATGGTAACTGGATATATACAAATGCCGGATGGACCTGGGCTTCCAACTATAATTGGGGTTGGGCACCATTTCATTACGGCCGCTGGTTTTATGAAAACGGATATGGCTGGATGTGGGTACCAGGCAATGAGTGGGCGCCAGCCTGGGTTAGCTGGCGCGGAGGTGGGGATTATTATGGATGGGCACCGCTCGGTCCGGGCGTTTCAGTAAACATGGCATTAAGTAATTACAATCCACCGACGAACTATTGGAATTTTGTTCCCCGCCAGTATATGGGGAATCCAAACTGGCATAACTATTATGTTGGGGGAGCCAGGAATACGACCATTATCAACAACACAACAATCATCAACAATTATAGCGGAACCGATAGATCGCATTATTCCTATGCACCAGGGCCCGACCCAAATGAAGTGAGAAGATATAGCGGCAATAATTTCACACCGGTCCAGCTGAGACAATCCAGTACGCCGGGTGCAAGAATCTCAGGATCCCAATATCAGATCTATCAGCCTAGAATAAGCGCAACTTCGACCACCCGTGCCGATGCTTCGGTCAGACCAGTCAATCCGGCTCCCGCCCGGTACGAATCCTATAATAACATGCGTTCTTCAAACCAGTATACAGGAAACCAGCCGTCGAATAATCCGAGGCCTGCAACATCGAATCCGGAATACAATCAACCTTCAAATAATCCAAGATCCGCTACCTCAAATCCGGGAAACAATCAGCCCGTGAATAATCAGCCGGCCTATAATCCAAGACCCGCTACCTCTAATCCGGGAAACAACCAGCCCGTGAATAATCAGCCGGCCTATAATCCAAGACCCGCTACTCCAAACCCGGGAAACAACCAGCCTGTAAACAATCAACCGGTAAACAATCCACGACCTGCGTCATCAAATCCGGGATATAATCAACCTGCGAATAATCAACCAACAAATAATACAAGAACATCAACACCGAATCCGGCGAATAATCCGCCCGTAAATAATAAGCCGGCTGGTGATCCAAGGCCATCAAACTATCAGAACTCGGCTAATGTACATCCTGTTCCAAACAACCCGGCGGTACAACATCACCCCCCTGTAAATCAGGCACAGACAACAGGACGGCCGGCTGTGAATCATAATTCCAATAACGGACAAGCGGCTCCGAAACCTGCGCCTGCAACAAAACCAGAAACAAAACCAGAAACAAAACCTGTGACACCTCCAAAAACAAGGGAGGCCGACAGCAATTAACTAAGGGTTTTTATTTAGTTTCTGTTAATGTTTTCTTTTTTACTTAACAAAATATTTGCAGATAAATCTTTGTGCACAGGAAGTGTGTATTTCCTTCAGTAGAAAGCGAAAAACTTTTATAAATTGTGGATAGCCCTTCGTAATAGGTGTATAACTATACAAAACCTGTTCATAACACTGTGCATTCGAGCTTAATAAAATAAAAAAATGAAAACACAATTTAGCCGGATGAATGGGCTTTATATTCGCCCTCCTGAAATCTTTTGGTAACATTTCGATAATAGTAGCATAACAAATTCAATAGTCCATGGAGCTCACCAACATAAACAAAGACCGGAAATTTAGGCGTAAGTCACCGATCGATATCAGCACCATGATGTATGGCAAAGTACCTCCCCAGGCCAGGGAACTGGAAGAGGCGGTATTGGGTGCCGTTATGCTCGAAAAAACTGCTTTTGATACGGTCATCGAAATACTGAAACCGGAATGTTTTTATACTGATAGCCACCAGCGCATTTACCAGGCCATGCAATCCCTGGCTCAGAAAAGCCAGCCGATCGACATGCTTACGGTCGTGGAAGAGCTCCGGTTCCGGGAAGAACTGGAAATGACGGGTGGGCCCTATTATATCACCCGTCTTACGAATGCAGTGGTATCTGCAGCCAACATAGACGCACATGCGCGTATCATTTTGCAGAAATTCATCCAGCGTGAACTGATCCGTATTTCGGGAGAAATCATCAGCGACTCCTACGAAGACAGTACGGATGTTTTTGATTTGCTGGATGAAGCTGAATCCAAACTTTTCGAAATTACCAACAATCATCTCCGCAAGAATTTTGACAGTATCGATACCGTATTGGTGAAAACCATTCAGCGCATTGAGGATCTGCGTCACAAGAACGATGATATCTCCGGAGTGCCTTCCGGTTTCAGCTCGCTGGATCGCATAACATATGGCTGGCAGCCCACTGACCTCATCATCCTGGCTGCACGTCCTTCGGTGGGTAAAACTGCATTTGCCCTTAACCTGGCAAGGAATGCGGCATTGCATCCGACAAAATCCACACCCATCGCCTTCTTCAGTCTGGAAATGAGCGCCAGCCAGCTTGTCCAGCGTATTCTTTCTGCTGAAAGTGAAATATGGCTTGAAAAAATTTCACGTGGTAAATTGGAAGAACATGAAATGAAGCAGCTCTATGCAAAGGGTATCCAAAGGCTCGCACAGGCGCCCATCTTCATCGATGATTCCGCAGCCCTGAATATTTTTGAGTTGCGTGCCAAATGCAGGAGGTTGAAGAATAAGCATAATGTCGGCCTGATCATCATCGACTATTTGCAGCTGATGAGTGGAACAGGTGATAACAGAAACGGAAACCGTGAACAGGAAATAAGTAAAATTTCCCGCGACCTGAAAGGGCTTGCCAAGGAATTACAGGTGCCCATAATTGCTCTTTCACAATTAAGCCGTGAGGTTGAAAAACGAAAAGAAGGCAATAAAATGCCCCAGTTGAGTGATCTCCGCGAATCCGGCGCCATCGAACAGGATGCCGATATGGTTATGTTTTTATACCGTCCTGAATATTATGATATTACTGCCAATGAATTTGGCGAGAGCAATAAGGGTGAAACACATGTACGAATCGCCAAACACAGAAACGGTTCCCTGGAAACCATCAAACTCCGCGCACTCCTGCATATTCAGAAATTTATAGATGACGACGGATCGGATTTTAATGGCCTGCCACCGGGTGGCAACTGGAAACCCGTACCGCCCGAAGAGCAGGGTGGTCCCAAATTGTATATTCAGGCAGGCAGTAAGATGAATGATATTCCTTTTAACGACGAGGATCCTTTCTAATCAATTTCCGTTCTTCTTAACTTCATTGGATGGCCAGCCCCTATTTTTATTTTGCGCATCTGGCGGCGATGCCTGAAGAGTTTGTCCTGAATGAAAATTCCTCCCGGCACATTGTTCAGGTATTACGTATGCAACCGGGAGAGGAGTTGCGCTTAACCGACGGCAGAGGATTATCTGTCCTTGTTAAAATCCGGGAAGCAAATAAAAAAAAATGTATTGTTCAGATTATTGAAAAACAAAAACAGGAACCGCCCAAACGCAGCATATTGATCGCTTTATCCCTGTTAAAAAATGCCAGCCGTTTTGAATGGTTTCTGGAAAAATCAACTGAGCTTGGAGTTTCAGAAATTATTCCATTGAAATCTGCACGCACCGAAAAACAACAGTTCCGTATGGACCGGATGAAGAGCATTTTGGAAAGCGCTCTGATTCAATCGCAACAGGTTTGGATGCCCATCCTGCATGAACCACAAAATTTCAACTCCTGGGTGGAGAATGTGCGTGCAGATCAGAAATTTATTGCACATTGCGAAGATGGCAAAAGAAGGAAACTGAGTGAAATGATAGAAGCGAATTCTTCATCCCAGCTCATCCTGATCGGACCAGAGGGCGATTTTACGGATGATGAAATAAAACTCGCCACCAGCCACCAGTTTGTGGCCGTTGAACTGGGAGCGAACCGCCTGCGATCTGAAACAGCAGCCGTAGCAGCCGCAGCGGTTATGAAATTATTTTAAAGCGGGGTTCAATCAGTACCCGGCAAATTTTATCCGGATGAATAAAATTTCATATCAAATAATTGACTGGAGCGTTTTACCTAAATCAATAAATCAGGGCGAAACCGGCAGATCCATATCGCAGATGATCGAATATCCCGGATTAAGAATTCGGATTGTAGAATACTCCGCAGGATATTTGGCCGATCACTGGTGCCAAAAGGGACATATCGTGTATTGTATCGAAGGTGAAGTGATAAATGAACAGGAAAATGGGGATCAATTTATTCTAAAACAGGGTATGAGTTATATAGTTTCCGATGATATGAGTTCGCATCGTTCGCGGACGGAAAATAAAGTGAAGTTATTGATCGTCGACGGAGATTTTTTAAAATCAGATTAGCGTCTCAGAAGCTTTCTTACAAGTCCGGGACCCAAATAAATAAATGCCGTCCAAACCTGGATCAGTCCTGCACCGGCTTCCATCTTTTCCTTTACATCGGGAATGTTGAAAATTCCACCAGAACCTATCATAGGAATCTGATGATTTGTCTTTTGTGCGATATACTGAACAAATTCCGTTGATTTTATTTGCAATGGATGTCCGCTGAGTCCCCCACTACCGATTTTCTCCAGTTCTGCAGGAGGGCATAGCAGTCCTTCACGGGATAACGTTGTATTTGTAACGACCAGTCCATCCAGATTGATTTCAATAGCAAGATTGATAACATCATCCAGTTGTGAAAGACTCAGATCCGGAGAAATCTTCAATAACAAGGGCTTTTGCCGGGGTTGTTTCCTATTAAATTCCTGCAACGTCGTTAATATTTTACGAAGAGATTCTTTCTCCTGTAGTTCACGCAGGCCAGGAGTATTCGGAGAGCTGACATTCACGACAAAATAATCTACCCACGGAAATAACTTTTCAAAACACAGGTAATAATCCTGCCATGCATTTTCATTCGGAGTGTTTTTGTTTTTCCCGATATTTCCACCGATACGTAATTGCAGGTTACCGGATGATGCCGGTTTCTCCTTCCATTTTTTTAATCGCTGTACAACCATATCCACACCATGATTGTTAAATCCCATGCGGTTTATCAGGGCAACATCTTTTTTAAGGCGAAACAACCTGGGTTTTGGATTACCGGACTGAGGCAGGGGAGTTACTGTTCCGATTTCGATAAACCCGAAACCGAGCGTTTCCAGGCTTTGCAGGTATTGGGCATTCTTATCAAAACCGGCAGCGAGGCCAACGGGGTTCTTAAAATTAAGTCCGGCAAAGGATTTTTGGAGAGAAATATCATTGAGGGAAAAAGCCTTTCGTAATAAATAGCGGCCTGGGCTGGTCGCTGAAATTCCGTTCAGGACAAACATGGAGAAATGGTGAACGGATTCCGGTGGAAAAAGAAATAAAAATAAGCGAAGCCATTTATACATAAGCGTCGCAAAGATAAAGCACTTTAACAGTTGGGTTCAGCAGATACTGCCTGACAAATTTTATATTTGAAAAAGAAGAATATCATTTTATGCAGGAAGCTTATATCATTGCCGGTTACCGCACAGCGGTTGCCAAATCGAAAAGAGGCGGATTTCGTTTTTACAGACCCGATGACCTGGCCATTACGGTGATCAAGGGTTTGCTGGCCTCTGTTCCCCAACTGGATCCCAAACAGGTAGATGACGTGATTGTTGGGAACGCGGTTCCCGAGGCAGAGCAGGGCCTGCAGGTTGGTCGTATCATTGCTGCGAGGGCTGTTGGTATCGGGGTTCCGGGTATGACGGTGAACAGGTATTGCGCAAGTGGCTTGGAAACCATTGCGATTGCCACTGCCAAAATCCGGAGCGGACTAGCGGAATGTATTATTGCCGGTGGCACGGAAAGTATGACAATGGTTCCAACTTCGGGCTGGAAAGTCGTTCCTTCTTTTTCAATTGCTTCCGATGATCCCGATTATTATCTGAATATGGGACTGACGGCAGAAGCGGTCGCAAAAGAATACCAGGTAAACAGAGAGGACCAGGATCAGTTTTCTTATCAGTCCCATATGAAAGCCCTGCATGCCATCAGTGAAGGATATTTTAAACCGGGCATTCTTCCAATCAAAGTAGAAGAAGTGTTTATTGATAAGACGGGTAAAAAACAACAAAGAGAATTTATAGTGGATACCGATGAAGGTCCCCGGAACGACACATCCCTGGAAGCGCTGGCCAAATTAAAACCTGTATTTGCAATGGGAGGATCTGTTACGGCAGGTAATTCTTCCCAAACCAGCGATGGCGCCGCATTCGTAATTGTTATGAGTGAAAATATGATCCATAAACTGGGATTGAAACCGATCGCCCGGTTGGTCAGCTGCGCCAGTGCGGGCGTGCATCCACGTATCATGGGAATCGGTCCGGTGGAAGCTGTGCCCAGGGCTCTGAAACAGGCAGACATGACTTTATCGCAAATCGATCTGATAGAATTAAATGAAGCCTTTGCCAGCCAGTCACTGGCAGTCATCAGAAAGCTTGAAATGAACCCGGATATTGTAAATCAGAATGGCGGCGCCATTGCCCTGGGGCACCCATTAGGCTGTACCGGAGCCAAACTAACTATACAGATTACCCATGAAATGAAAAGACTTAATAAAAAATACGGTCTTGTTACAGCCTGTGTTGGCGGTGGGCAGGGGATTGCGGGGATTATTGAGAACATCAACTAAACTTAGAACCGTGTAATGTGGCGAACATGTAATTGTAGAAAAGTAAGAATTCAAAATTGAATGTGTTAATGACAATTTGAAGATGTGGTACTGCCTCGATTTTCTATCTTTCGACTTGTAGGGAACGAGCCGAAGACGTGAGAATAAAAAATAAATTAACAATTGACAATTAATAATTAACAATTAAAAGGTTTTATGCCTTAGGCTTTGGTCTTTATGCTTGTTAAATTTGTGTTCTGAAAAAGACACTCATCATACGGCAATATTCTGCAGTCTTTTTTCTATTGCTGTTTTCTTTTTGTGTAACGCCGAAAAGATTTTTGCACGACTTATTGGCCAATCATAAAGATGTCCAAACATCTGCGAGTCTGCCTGAACAGCAAATCGCTGCATCCGGATACCATTGCCATATCGACGACCTGGTCGTGGTAGCTCCTTTTCTTCCTGAAGTTCAAACAACAGAACCCGTTCTGCTTTCATCTGCTCCGGTGATTTTTTCAGAATCGGTTGCTTCATTTGCTTTTTCTTACAGGTCAAATGCTGACAGCCGGGGACCACCCGCTATTTTCTGTGCTTAAATAAAAAGCAAATCGCTTTACAGGACGGCCTGTAATAACAGAAAAGCAAATTCATGAAGACTTTTTTACTATTTATTTTTTCGGGTACATATTTTATTTCACTTGCTCAAACCAGTTCAAAGCAGAATTTCTCCGGTTACCTGGGTACGCTTTCCGGCAAAGTGACGGATAGCTCAACGGGTAAGCCGCTGCCTGGCGCTTCTGTTTATATTGCAGACCTGAAACTAGGTGTTGTTGTAAATGAATCCGGTAATTACCGGTTCGCCAATCTTCCATCCGGAACTTACCTGGTAGAGGCCCATGCCATCGGCCATTCAACACAGATAAAGGATATAACCATTTCGGAAAAGGCGGTACTGGATTTCGAATTAAGCCTTCAATATACAGAACAAAGTGCCGTAGTTGTAACGGGTCAGTCGAAAGCAACGCAGATTAAACGCAGCCCGGTTCCCATTGTTACCATGAGTCATGCAGATATCGTTGGAAACCTGAGCACCAATATCATTGATGCAATTTCAAAACTTCCTGGCGTTACACAGCTTACCACGGGTCCCAACGTTTCCAAACCATTTATACGAGGATTGGGATTCAACCGTATCCTGACATTGTATGACGGTGTAAGACAGGAAGGTCAGCAATGGGGAGACGAACATGGAATCGAAGTAGATCAGTATGGGGTTGACCATGCGGAAGTGATCAAAGGTCCCGCCAGCTTAACCTACGGATCTGATGCTTTAGCGGGTGTCGTGAATCTCATACCGACACCGCCTGCGCCGGAGGGTAAAATTCAGGGGGATGTTCAGGCAGAATTTCAAACGAATAACGGTCTTTTCGGGGGATCTGCGATGATGGAAGGAACTAAAAATGGTTTGGAATGGATGGGACGTTTATCGCACAAGGAAGCGAGTAATTATTCTGACAGGGCTGACGGTCGGGTATATAATACGGCTTTTAACGAAACAGATGCTACCGCATCAATCGGTCTGCATCGTGCCTTTGGGTACTCACACCTGAACATATCACTCTTTGATGATCTTCAGGAAATTCCTGATGGAAGCCGGGATTCTGCAACAAGACAGTTTACAAAACAAATAACCGATTCGGATACATATCGTCCGATCGTTTCGGAAAAAGAACTGCATAGCTATGCAATCACCCCGCTGCATCAGCACGTGCAACTTTATCATATCTACTCTACCAATAATTTTGCACTCGGAACGGGAAGATTAACCATCAATCTCGGATTTGAACGTAGCGTTCGCAGGGAGTACAGTCATCCGCAACAACCCGATGTTCCGGGTCTGTTTCTTCAGCTGAATTCTTATGTATATGATGTGAAATATTTTTTTCCGTCATTTGACGGATGGGATATTACTACCGGGATCAATGGAATGTATCAGCAGAATACGTCAACGAATGGCACGGAATTTATCATTCCGTCCTTTCACCAGTTTGACATCGGTCCCTTCGCGATGGTAAAAAAGTCATTTGGAAAACTTGACCTTTCGGGAGGAATTCGATTCGACAGCCGTGCTTTTACCAACCAGCAGATGTACACTGTTTCAAACGGGATCGACTATAATACACCGGTATATGGCAAAGACACTGCCGGTGCATATCAGGCCTTTCCGTATTATCATAAATTATTTTCCGGATTTTCAGGAAGTCTGGGTATAGCATATGTATTCTCGAACAAGTGGTCTGCCAAGGCAAACATTTCCCGCGGTTACAGGTCACCGAATATATCGGAAATTTCTGCCAACGGTGTACATCCGGGTACAGGTATATATCAGGTGGGTAATCCGGATTTCAATCCCGAATTTAATATACAGGAAGATCTGGGTTTGAATTTCAGTACTAAAATAGCGGTTATCAACTTCAGCGTCTTTTACAATTCTGTTACCGATTACATTTTCAATGAGAAAATATTAAACAACGAAGGTGCTGACTCAACAAGGGATGGTAATACAGTTTATCAGTTTCGCCAGGGAAGGGCTGCTTTATATGGCGGGGAATTAAGTATTGATATTCATCCGATAGAGCATTTGCATTTTGAAAATAGCGTCTCACTTGTTTACGGGAACCTGCTTTCTTCACCGGGTAAGCCGATTACAGACAGTACCCGTTATCTGCCTGACATACCGCCAATGCACGGAATTTCTGAACTGAAATACGATTTTCAAAATAAAGGTCTGCATCTGGTGAATGGCTTTGTGCAACTGTCGGCAGCATTTTCCGGTCCCCAAAACAGGCCCTATCTCGCTGATAATACGGAGACAGCCACACCGGGTTATACCTTAATCAATGCCGGAATAGGTGCCGGGTTCACTAATAAACAGAATAAACTTTTATTTAATATTTACCTGTTCGCGAATAATATTTTTGATGTGGTGTACCAGGATCATCTGAGCAGACTGAAATATTTTGAACCCTATCCAAATAGTCCGGGTCCCTATCATGGTATTTACAATATGGGAAGAAATATCAGCGTGAAACTGGATTTTCCTTTATAAGCCTAACGCCTAACGCCTAACGCCGAAAGCTTAACGCGTACCGCAAAGAATGTGGAAATGATCGGTGTTGGCATAACGAACAAAAATTTATTGCAATTTTTTTTGGCATCTGGGAACATCCCCAAATTCTGCGTTAAGCGTTACGCGTTAGGCGTTGAGCTTAAAAGAGAGTGGGTCCACCAGAAGAAGCTGGCTTTTTCCCGAGATGCTCATAAGCTTTTGCCGTAGCTTCTCTTCCCCGCGGAGTACGCATGAGGAATCCTTCCTGGATCAGAAAGGGTTCGTATACATCTTCGATCGTACCTGATTCTTCACCGACGGCGGTTGAAATGGTATTGAGCCCCACCGGCCCGCCTTTGAATTTTTCTATAATCGTAGAGAGAATACGGTTGTCCATTTCATCCAGACCATGCTCATCCACATTGAGTGCCCGCAAGGCATGTTTGGTAATACCCATATCAATGATTCCGTTACCCAGTACCTGTGCGAAATCACGTACCCTTCTGAGCAATCCATTGGCGATACGCGGAGTACCGCGACTCCTCCTGGAAATTTCCGCGGATGCGTCAGAAGTTATTTTTGTGTTCAGAATAGCAGCAGAGCGCGTAATAATTTTCTGAAGTGTAGCATGATCGTAGTATTCGAGGCGCGATTTAATACCGAAGCGCGATAATAATGGCGCGGTAAGTAATCCGCTTCTTGTGGTAGCGCCGATCAGGGTGAATGGATTTAAACTCAACTGAATACTTCGTGCATTGGGACCGGTATCAATCATGATATCGAGCCGGTAATCTTCCATCGCGGAATAAAGGTATTCTTCAACCACTGTGCTTAAACGGTGTATCTCATCAATGAATAAAACATCTTTGGGCTCCAGATTGGTGAGCAGACCGGCCAGATCACCGGGCTTTTCAATTACGGGACCGGAAGTTTCTTTTATCTGCACACCAAGTTCATTGGCGACTATCCGGCTCAGCGTTGTTTTTCCGAGACCGGGAGGTCCGTGAAAAAGTATATGATCGAGGGCTTCGTCTCTTTGTTTGGCGGCCCTTATAAATATGAGGAGATTCTCGATGAGTTGCGGCTGACCGGAAAAATCGCGGATAGCCGAAGGTCTTATACTGTTTTCAAATTCTTTGTCAGGTGCCCCGGCAAACGAAGAAGCCTGCAGGTTGGGATTTGCCATATGGTAAAAGTAACATAAAACCATAAAGCATGAAGTCTTTCACTGAAACTTCAATGGGTCAGGATATTGCCAGAGGCTTTTTCTTAAGTTTGAATTGAAATAACCATTTATTCTGTTTCAGAATAAATTCACCTGGTTCTTATCCCATCATGACCAATCCTTATATATCGCTGATGAAAACGGCCTGGCAATATGCCCGGCATGAAAAAAAACAATATTTATTGGTCTATTCACTATTTGTACTCGCCAGCGTAGTTGTCGCGATGAACCCCTTATTGTATGGCTGGTTTATAAATGCGTTGCAGAAAAATGGTTTGGGGATGATACGTTATGCATGGATATACGGACTCGCGATCCTTGGTTTGAAATTAATGGAATGGGGATTTCATGGACCTGCCCGAATCATAGAACGTCGTCTGGCTTTCAATCTGAGCCGGAATTTTTTACAGGAACTATACCATCAAACACTTCACCTGCCTGTGAAGTGGCATCAGGATCATCATAGTGGTGCCACTATTAATCGTATCCGGAAAGCCTATGAAGCCCTGAAAGAATTTTTTCAGAATGGATTTTTGTACCTCTATGCTATCACTAAATTTTTTTCCTCTTTCATTGCCATGCTTTTTTTCTCGCCCTTATATGGTGGAATAGGTGTTTTATTAGGAGTACTCACCGTATGGGTAATTTTTAAATTTGACAAGCCATTTGTGAAAGCCGTTGACGAAACAAATGAAAAGGAGCATATCGTATCAAGTACATTATTCGACAGCCTGTCGAATATCAATACAGTCATTACGTTGAGGCTGGAAAAGAGAATGGAAAGCGGATTGCTGACTAAAGTAAAGGATATATTCTATCCTTTTATGCGTACCGTGCGGATCAATGAATGGAAATGGTTCATTGCAGATACGTTGGTAACACTGATTTATGTGATCACCGCTGTTGGATATGTGTATCAGCATACAGGTCCCGGCAAAGTTTTTATGGCAGGTAATCTGGTTGCGTTGCTCGGTTTCGTCACGCAGTTCACCAGTGTATTTCACGATATCGCATGGCAATATACACAGATCGTGCAGTACGACACCAATGTGCAAACCGCTCGGTTCATTTCCAAAGATTTCAAGAAACAACATCTTCGGGATGATGCACAGGAGTTGCCGGAAAAATGGCGCTCTATTTCAATTAACGGATTGAATTTTTCACATAAGGAAACTTTTTCGACTGTTGAAAAGGCGCAGAGCCTGCATGATATTCATCTTCAGATTAACAGGGGGAAACGGATTGCACTCATAGGGGAAAGCGGCAGCGGCAAAAGCACGCTGATGGCATTGCTCAGAGGACTCTATGATGCACAACCCGGAGCAGAAATAAAAGTTGATGGAGTAAATTCTGAGGTAGCCAGTATTGCTGAGACGATTACACTGTTTCCCCAGGAACCTGAAATTTTTGAAAATACCATTGAACATAATATTACTCTGGGACTACCCTTTGAAGAAAAGGAAATACTGGAAGTTTGCGATACGGCACATTTTACCGAAGTGTTGAAACAGCTGCCAAAAGGGCTACAATCGAATATTATGGAAAAAGGCGTTAATTTATCAGGAGGACAAAAGCAGAGGCTTGCTTTAGCACGCGGTATATTGGCTGCCAAAAGCAGTGACATTATTTTATTGGATGAACCGACTAGCAGCGTGGATCCGAAAACCGAAATACAGATCTATGAAAAACTCTTTGAAGAATGCAAGGATAAAGCGGTCATATCGAGCCTTCACCGTTTATATTTATTAAGCTATTTTGATTATGTATATGTGTTACAGGCGGGTCGGATTGTTTCAGAAGGGAGGTTTGAAGATTTGAAAAAAACAAGTTCCGTTTTTCTTGATTTGTGGAAACACCAGGAAGAGAAGCGTAAAGCGTAATGCATAAAGCAGAAGGCTTTAATCATGATGCCAACGATCAACTCATCATTTGTCTGGCACCCAAATTGATTCTATTGCTAAAATGATAAAGATGAAAATAGGAATTATCGGATCGGGGATAGTAGCGCAGGTATTGGGCAGAGCATTCCTTACCGAAGGGGAAGAAATCATGATCGGAAGCAGGGATCCTCAAAAAGACAGTATAAAAAAATGGAAAGCTGAAAATCCGGGAGCAAATGCGGGCAACTTTGCAGAAACCGCTGCTTTCGGTGAATTACTGGTTTTAGCAGTTGCAGGACATGCCGCTTTGCAAGCGCTCGAAGCAACCGGATTGAAAAATCTGGAGGGCAAAACCATCATAGACGTTACCAATCCACTGTCTCACGAACCTCCGGTAAACGGCGTACTGAAATTGAGTACGGCATCAAACACTTCACTGATGGAGGAATTACAGTTATTGGTTCCGAAAGCAAAATTTGTGAAGGCTTTCAACACGGTCGGAAATACACAGATGTATAAACCATCTTATAAAGAGGGAAGACCTTCTATGTTTATATGCGGGAACGATGCAACCGCCAAAAAACAGGTAGCTAAAATTCTGGACAATTTCGGATGGGAAACAGAAGACATGGGGTCGGTTGAAGCAGCCCGTGCCATTGAACCACTATGTGTACTCTGGTGCATTCCCGGATTTCTGAGAAACCAGTGGACCCATGCATTTAAGCTGTTGAAGTAAACTTTTAACGCTTAATGCCTAACGCTGAACGCTCACATAGTGCGACATTCAAACCTGAGTTATTACTTACATAAATATTTTATTTTTAAATTAAGAATTCTAAGCAGATGAATGCTGTTGTTCGCTTTTAGCGTTAGCTTTGAGCGTTAAGCGTTTAGCTTATTTGGATTGAATAAAATCAGCCAGCAATTTCATTCGGAAATAAAGATTACTCATCATCAGTGAAATATTGTTCCGGACATCATTTACGGAGCCCTGGTTCATTTTTTTGATATTTCTCAATTCAACTATTTTTTCGTCAATCTTATCAATCAGCTTTTCAGCTGTCCATCCGGCATATTTTTTATTTCTTTCATCGTAAATAACAGATGTGTGAATGGTACCTGACTTCAGTTTCTTAAATGAAAAGTTTTCACTGATCGCTGTCTGGATGGCATCCCGGCTTAACAGGTCAATCATTGTATCGTATGGAGACTGATTAAAAAACCCGTTCTTAAATACATTCAGATTATCCCTCAGCTCTATGATTAGCTGTTTTTTACGTACGTCGCTTGTCTTCGACTTTTTGTATAAAAAAGCGAGCAGTTCTTTTAGCGGTGTGATACTGGTATTCAGCCATTCCATCGGATAAGTATAAAAATTACCTGTTTATCCGGCTTTAAAACAGGCCGGACGAATATCCAAATTACTAAATTATTTAGGCAAATACTGGTTTAATATGATACTTTTTTAAGATTACAAATCAGCACCTTAGGAAGAAATAAAGGAAAATTTATTTGAAGTCTACTTAATTAATAGAGAATGGATATATTTGCATTCTTCGATTTGAATTTTTAATAATTAAATCTTTCAAAAATGAGTTTACGTTTAGGGGATATTGCTCCAAACTTCCAGGCCAGAACATCTGCTGGCGAAATTGACTTTTATGATTATCTCGGAAATTCCTGGGGTATTTTGTTTTCGCACCCTGCAGATTATACGCCTGTCTGTACAACCGAACTTGGAAAAACAGCAGCCCTGAAGGAAGAATTTGCCAAACGTAATGTAAAGGTATTGGCACTAAGCGTAGATACACTGGAACGCCATCATGGATGGATCGATGATATCAATGAAACACAAAAGGTCAATGTCGATTTTCCGATCATATCTGATGACGATAGAAAAGTAAGTACCTTATATGATTTCATACATCCGAATGCTTCGGCAACTGCAACTGTTCGTTCACTGGTTGTAATTGGTCCGGATAAAGCAGTTAAGCTGATCATCACTTATCCGGCATCTACCGGAAGAAATTTCCAGGAAGTTTTACGCGTGGTGGATTCCCTGCAGTTGACTGCTAATTACAGTGTCGCTACCGGGGCAGACTGGAAACAGGGCGAAGATGTGATCGTCGTTCCGGCAGTTTCCACAGAAGATGCCATTAAGAAATTTCCGAAAGGCGTTAAAGTGGTAAAGCCTTATCTACGATATACTCCACAGCCAAATAAATAAGGTATATAGTGACATTTCATTAGGCACCTCCCAACGAGGTGCTTTTTTATTTGCCTAAATCCTAACTTCAGTCAGGGATTTAAAACCAACGTTATGAGTATCCGTCGCTGTCTTTTTATTTTCACATTAATCATTTTTTCATATTCCTTACCCGCACAACGAATAATCATTTACTGCGGAAAACTGATCGATACCAAATCGCTGCAGGTTCTGAGTGAAATGACAATCATTGTCGAAGGAAAAACAATTTCAGATATTCAGAATGGTTATATAATTCCTGCAACGAACGACCAGATAATTGATTTGAAAAACCGGACCGTGATGCCGGGTCTGATTGATTGCCATGTGCATATGGAAGAACAGACCAGTTCCGATCAGGTAAAGGAATTCAGACAAAATATTGCGGATATTGCTTTTGAGTCTGCTGTTTATGCAAAGACCACTTTAATGGCAGGTTTTACAACAGTCAGAGATGTTGGGGGCGTTGGCGTAAATATTTCACTTCGTAATGCCATCCGCAAAGGAATTGTAGTTGGTCCCCGGATATATACGGCTGGAAAAATTATTTCATCCACAGGAGGCCACGGTGACCCAACCGTTGGTTACAGAAAAGATCTGATGGGTGATCCGGGTCCTGTCAATGGAGTGGCGAACGGAAGGGAGGAATGTATCAAAGCGGTTCGCGAACGTTATAAAGAAGGAGCAGACCTGATAAAGATTACCGCATCCGGTGGTGTACTCAGCCTCGAGAAAGATGGATCGGGTCCGCAGTTTTCCGAGGAGGAAATCAGGACCATTGTGGAAACAGCAAAAGATTATGGGATGAAAGTCGCCGCACATGCGCATGGAGCGGAAGCCATAAAGAGAGCTATACTTGCCGGTGTTGCTTCTATTGAACATGGAACATTTATGAACGAGGAAGACATCATGTTATTTAAGAAATATGATGTATGGTTTGTCCCCACGATTATTGCAGGCAAATCAGTTTCAGATTCAGCCATGAAACCGGGATACTTTCCTCCACTTATCGCGCAGAAAGCGACTGCCATTGGTCCCCAGATTCAGGCAACTTTTTCAAAAGCCTATAAGGCAGGTGTAAAAATTGCTTTTGGCACGGATGCCGGTGTATATGCACATGGAAAGAATTGGTTAGAGATGGAATATATGAGTCAGGCCGGGATGCCGCCTTTAGAAGTATTGCGCTCAGCAACCTGGAACGCTTCCGAACTGATTGGTATAAGTGATAAAACAGGCAGTATTGAAAAAGGTAAATGGGCCGATATTGTTGCTGTTGAAGGAGATCCCGTAAAAGATTTGGAGGTGATGGGAAAAATGAAGTTTGTAATGAAAGATGGTGTTGTTTACAAGAACGAATAATGGTTGACGGTTGGGAATGAAAATTAAATAAAGTTTTGGGCTTTGGGCATTAGGCTTTGGGCTTTTTCAAGCTTTTATTTAATTGATTGATCAGAGCGCGCAGGTCTTTCGGCATTTCTGCCTCCAGTATAATGTGATTTCCATGCATATCTGTGAATGAAAGCGTGGCAGCGTGCAATGCGAGGCGATTAAGGATTGGTTTTTCTTCTTCGAACCCCGAATGCTTGTAATTTTTTTTGAGGGAAGAAACAAAGAATGGTTTACCGTCTCCGTACAATGGATCGCATAGAATGGGATGCCCGGTCTCTTTCATATGTACCCGGATCTGATGAGTCCGGCCGGTAAAAAGATTGAATTGAATCAGTGAATATCTTCCAAAATTTTCTACAACTTCATATCCGGTGGATGCAGGTTTACCTTTTCTGTTCACGACCATCGTTCCATTTTTGCCCGGATGTTCCATCATAGGTAATTCAATTGTACCGGATGCCGCAGCCGGGGAGCCCCATACGATTCCAAAATACTTTTTTTCCACCTGGCGTTCCTGGAAAATTTGAGAAAGGTATTGATGTGCCTCAGGGCTTTTTGCATATACAATTACACCGCTCGTTTCCCTATCCAGACGATGTACAGTGAAAATGTCCCCATACTTTTCTGCGAGTAAGTCTTTCAGTGACGGAGCTGACTGTATCCTGTCAGGAACACTTAGTAGACCCGCAGGTTTATTGAGCGCAATAAAGTCGTCGTTTTCAAAAAGTATTTCCGGGAGTTTCATTTTTAAGTTGGCGGTCGACGGTTGGTGGTCGATGGTTGACGGTTGACGGTTTTATTCCGTTTGCAAATTATTAATAGTTTTAGGCTTTAGGCGCTGGGCGTCAAGCCTTAAGCTGAATGCTTAAGATTTGAGGTATTTCAAAGCACGGATTTCTTTTTCAGTGAGAAAGCGCCAGTTGCCTCTTTGCACATTCTTTTTTGTAAGTCCCGCGTACATCACACGATCAAGTGTTTTCACATCATATCCAAGCGCGGCAAATATCCTTCGAACAATCCGGTTTTTTCCGCTGTGAATTTCAAGTCCGATTTGTGTTTTATCTTTTGGATCGGCATAGGCCATTTCATCTACTTTGGCAATACCGTCTTCCAGTTCCACACCTCCCATGATCTTTTCAAAGTGTTGCTTGGTGAGCGGTTTATCGAGACCAACATGATAAATCTTCTTCATTTCATTTTTTGGATGGGATAATTTTTGGGCAAGGTCCCCGTCGTTGGTGAAAAGTAAAACGCCTGAAGTATTGCGGTCCAGTCTTCCGATTGGATAAACCCTTTCTTCCGTGGCTTTGCTGATCAGCTGTTGAACCGTTTTCCTCCCTTGTGGATCCGTAGTGGTGGTAAGAAAATCCTTGGGTTTATTCAGCAGAATATAAACGAAATGACTGGAAACGGTGACTTTCCTGCCACCTACTTTAACCGTATCCGTATATAAAACTTTTGTTCCGGGATCGGTCACGACCACTCCATTCACTGTTACTTTTCCCTCTTTTACCAGTGCTGCAGCAGCACGCCGTGAACTTACGCCGGCATGTGCCACAAATTTATTCAACGGAATTGTGGCGCCAGGAATGGGTTCCGATGTTTTCTGTGTGTGAACAGATTTATCAGCGGTATTTGAATGAGTATCTGCTCGCTGTGGAATGAGATTACCTGACTTCAAATCAGTCCGGTGGGAATCAGCAATCTTTGATTTTGTACTTTCCCGGTCAGAACCGGAAGCATTTGAGTGGGTGCCTGCCTTGAGTGAAATGGCTACGGCGCGTTTATTTCTCTTTTCTTCAAAATGTTTCTCAATGCCCTCCTTACGTTCCTTCTTCATCAGTTTTTTTTCCTGACGGATTTCTTCTTTTACCGCACCTGGACTCTTGCGATTAATAAATTTGGAGAAATTATCTGTTTTACGTTTCATGGAAGTTGGGGTGAAGCGTTTTTATTCGCAAGTTGCCCGCAGGCTGCGTCAATATCTTTTCCCCGGCTTCTGCGAAGTCTTGCGTTGACTTTATTTTTCTCCAGGTGCTTCATGAAAATATTTGTAACCGACTCATCCGGCTTGGCGAATAAGGCATTGGCGATCGGATTGTACTCGATGATATTTACCAGATCAGCGGGCACCTGGCGGTAAATTTTTATCAGTTCATCAGCATCCTTAAGACTGTCATTAAAATCCTGGAACAGAATATATTCAAATGTGATTTCGTTGCCGGTTTGTTTGTAAAAATAATTCAGCGCATCAATGAGTGATCGGATATTATTGGTATCGTTGATGGGCATAATCTCATGACGTTTCTGATCGTTGGCTGCGTGCAGGGAGAGCGCTAGTTTAAATTTCACTTTATCATCTCCAAGTTGCCGTATCATCTTGGCCACTCCCGCGGTGGATACGGTAATTCTCCGGGGGCTCATACCAAGTCCTTCAGCAGAACTGATTTTGTCGATAGCTCTCAGTACATTCTTATAATTTAAGAGGGGTTCACCCATTCCCATGAAAACAATATTGCTAAGTCTTTTTTCGTAGGTTTTTTCTGCCTGCTGGTTTATCAGGACCACCTGGTCGTAGATTTCATCGAATTCCAGATTTCTTTCCCTGTCCATATAACCGGTCGCGCAGAATTTACAACTCAGAGAGCAGCCGATCTGGGAAGAAACGCAGGCTGTTCTGCGTTCATCAGTAGGAATTAAAACACCTTCCACAAAATGGTTGTCAAAGGTTTTGAATCTCGTTTTAACTGTTCCATCTGCACTATACTGAGTCGTATCTATGCGAAGGGCGGGAAATGCAAAATCCTTGGCAAGTTTAGCCCGAAGTTCTTTGCTGAGGTTGGTCATATCCTCAAACTGAAAGGCCTGCTTTTGCCATATCCATTCGTATACCTGTGCGGCCCTGAATTTCGGTTCACCCAAGTCCTCAAAATATTCCAGTATCTCGGACTTTGAAAGAGTCCGGATATTTGTTTTATCTGTTTTCATGAAGCGGCAAAGATACGCAAACGGTGAAGGAGTATAAGAGTATAGGAGTATAAGTGTGAAGAACTGGCGATCATCGTATAACAAACTTAATGTTAGGCATTAGGCATTGAGTTTTAGGCGTTAAGCGTTGGGCTTTAGGCTTTAAGCTTAAAATGCCGGATATTTGCGCTCATTATCGAAATCCATGAATAAAGTGTATGTCATTGATGCAGTTCGCACACCGATCGGCAAATACGGAGGGGCTTTGGCCGCTGTCCGTCCGGACGATCTGCTGGCTTATGTCATCCGGACCCTGATACTCCGGAATGAAAGCATAGATCCTGACGCCATCGAAGATGTGATTGCCGGTGATGCAAATCAGGCGGGTGAAGACAATCGGAACGTGGCCCGTATGGCGGCATTGATGGCAGGCCTGCCTGTTTCCGTCGCAGGTAATACAGTAAACAGACTTTGCGCTTCGGGTCTTCAGGCGGTAATGGATGCATCCCGCTCCATCATGTGCGGAGAAGGAGATCTGTATATCGCGGGAGGTGTGGAGAGTATGTCACGCGCACCTTTTGTAATGGCCAAGCCCACATCAGCCTATAGCCGGAAACTCGATATGGTTGATACCACGATCGGCTGGCGCTTTCCGAACAAAAACTTAACTGATCAGTACTATCCTTATTCTATGGGTGAAACGGCTGAAAATGTTGCACAAAGATGGAAAATCTCGCGTACGGCTCAAGATGAGTTTGCGCTGGAATCCCAACAGAAATATTTTGCAGCCTTGTCAGCCGAAAAATGGAACGATGAGATCATTGCAGTTGAACTCGTGCAGGACCAGCTTGTTAGCTGGGTTACTAAAGACGAACACCCCAGGGATACCTCACTGGAAAAACTTGCCAGGCTCAAACCGGCTTTTAAGAAGGATGGAACAGTTACAGCAGGTAATTCAGCCGGCCTCAATGACGGTGCGGCAGCCCTCTTGCTGGCAAGTGAAGAAGCTGTAAAAAATTATAACCTGCAACCCCTGGCAAGGATCGTTTCCATGGGAGTAGCCGGTGTGGATCCTGCCATCATGGGACTGGGCCCTGTTCCTGCTACGCAAAAGGCAATTTACAGGGCTGGTTTAAAAATCGATGACATCGATCTGATTGAATTGAATGAAGCATTTGCTTCCCAGTCCATTGCCTGTATACACGACCTGGGGCTGGATCTGCAGAAAATAAATGTAAACGGTGGGGCTATTGCGCTGGGACATCCGCTTGGATGCAGCGGCGTACGCATATCCACTACCCTGGTACATGAAATGAAAAGACGGGGATCTAAGTACGGACTCGCAACGATGTGTGTCGGAGTGGGTCAGGGTGCAGCGGTTATATTCGAGAGTGTGTAGTTATTATTTTATTTTTTGTTTCTCTTAAAATAGTGATCCCGGGGGAACTGAATTCTTTTATGTTAAACGAGTTGATTAAGAATATTATCTCCATTTAAATAATCTATTATACTCTCGTTTAGATTTTCGAATGAATATTCTTTTTGAGTCCCTAATTTCAGATCCCTGACTTTTGCATTTCCCGATTTAAGTTCATCGTCTCCAATTAATACAACCAAAGGAATATGTTTTTTATCAGCAAATTTGAATTGCTTGTCAAATTTTGCAGTCTCGTGATATAATTCGCAACGCACTCCTCTATCGCGTAGTGACTGCATTAATTTAAAACTTCTGGAGGCAGCTTCAGTCCCCAGATTAAAAAATAATACCTGCGTTGATTTTTGAACAGTTGTTGGAAACAGCTTTAATTCATCCATCACATCATAAATCCTGTCTACACCAAAGGAAATTCCCACCCCGGGTATTCCGGGAACACCAAAGAGACCAGTGAGGTCGTCATACCTTCCCCCGCCACCGATACTTCCGATATTCACTCCTTTTGCCCGGATTTCGAAAATAATTCCTGTATAATAATTTAGACCCCTTGCGAGCGTAAAGTCTAATATTACTTGTTCGGATTTTTCAAAAAAGCCAAGTAAATATTTGATGTCGTATGTTCCAGATATTGTCAATTCACTGTCAAGTGTCTTGAGAAGGTGTTCGATTTTTTCGTCATTATTACCCGAAATATTTAAATATTCATTGACCACGGCAATCTGATCTTCGGTTAAATTTTTTTCCCGCAATTCCTGGTTTACCTTATCAATCCCGATTTTGTCCAATTTGTCGATAATTGTTGTGGTAGTCGTTGACGTACTCGACCCTGTAGTGAACTCTGCCAGAGCAGCCAGAATTTTCCGGTGATTTATACGAAGTTCCACGTCAATTCCTAATTTTTCGAAAACGGTCAGATAGATCTGGGTAAGTTCGACTTCATTCATCAGCGACTTGCTCCCGACGACATCGGCATCGCACTGGTAAAATTCGCGATAACGACCCTTTTGCGGTCTGTCGGCTCTCCAAACCGGTTGCAGCTGGTAACGACGGAAAGGAAAACTGAGTTCATGAAAATGTGTAGCCACGTATCGTGCAAAAGGTATCGTCAAATCATAACGTAATGCCCGTTCTGTGATGACTTTGTCATTTTTTCCGGCCAGTATATTTTCGAAAGCAGTACGCGCTGTTTCTTTTTTAGTCTCGTTATCCAGACCGTTATTAAGAATTTTAAAAATCAGTTTGTCTCCTTCTTCTCCATATTTTCCGAGCAGAGTATCCAGGTTTTCCATCGCGGGCGTCTCCAATGGTTCATATCCATACAATTCAAACACAGAGCGAATGGTTTCGAAAATGTAATTACGTTTATAAACGGTCTGCGATCCGAAATCACGCGTTCCCTGGGGTAATCCGGGTTTACTCATGATCAGGCAGATTTTTGATGAAGATATTTCTCAATGATCTTATCGCATGCTTTGTCTATCATCTCGTATACTTCGTGATAATTCGGCTCTTCACCATACCAGGGGTCCGGTACGTCCAGGTTTTGGCCGGGATAAATTTCATTGAGGAGAAGGTCCGTTTTCTCAGGCTTGAATTTTTTTCTTGCAATTTTTTTCATGCCTTCGAGAATGTCACCCGACATAGCGTAAATCTTATCGAAGCGGTCGAAATCTTCCGGCACAAAGGCCCTGGCGCATTGCTGACTGATATCGACAGAATGAAGCCTGGCAACTTTCTGGGAAAGCGGATGGGGTGCTTCCCCGATATGATAATTATTATTGGTGCCCGCACTGTCTACCTCCCAGGGAAGACCCAGTTTTTTTGCTTTTGATTCCAGAATTCCTTCAGCCATCGGGCTGCGGCAAATATTTCCGAGACAAACCATTAAAATTTTCATGCCTGCAAAAATAGGTTAAAAGCATAAAGCTTAAAGCGCAAAGCGTAAAGCTGTCAAAGGCTGAACGGTGAACGCTTAACACCGAAAGCTTTTTCTGTCAACCACCAACGCCAACCGCTGCAAGCGCAGGATCAACCGCCAATTCCTTTTATGGAATCTTTTTCGGATCGCATCTCAAACATACTGCGCAGGTTCTAATTCTGATTCATTCATCTTTTAAACAGATTATATGGAACCCCTTGCCATTCTACAGGCCGATCCGCTGGATCTGCTTTTTGAAAACAGGAACAAAAAATATGGTGCTTATCCCGTTGCGAAAATATTACCCGCAGAGACTGATGATGTCCATGGGAATCATTATGTCGCTGGTCGTATTGATTTCATTTACCTGGCTATACCCCGATTCGTCGTTACTCCTTACAAAAAAACACCCGACAGTACCGGATATTAGGATAACGGAATGTAATGTATTACCGGAAGTCAAGCCACCGGTTCCGACTAGTCAGACCTTATTCACCAAAACCGCCGGCCACCACTACCTATTTTAAACCTGTCATCGTACCCGACCAGAATGTTCAGGAACCGATGCCAACGATTGAAAAAATTGAAACCAGCGCCATTGGACTGAAAACGACCGCTGGATCGCCGGATAATGGGGAACCGCGTGTAAATGGTAATACAATCGGCACGGCAACCAAACAAAATGCGGAGCCAGTTGAAATCAAAAATGAAGTTCTCGATATTGCGGAAATCATGCCTGAATTTCCCGGAGGCACCGAAGCATTAAAAAGGTTTTTAATAAGGAATTTACGCATGCCGGAAAATAACCTGGAGGAAGGTGCGCAGGTTAAAGTAATCGCCCGTTTTGTGGTAGGAGCTGACGGCAGGGTGCGCGATATTGAAATCACTCTTCCGGCAGACGCTGAATTCAATGCTGAAGTGAAACGGGTTATTGCAAAAATGCCTGACTGGAAACCGGGTTCGCAAAATCATCGCAATGTAGCCGTGTATTTTAATTTGCCTGTCAATTTTATACGACCGGAATGAATCGTTAACAAATTCAGTAGCCAGCGACCAATGATAAACTGCCAGCGAAAAAAGCCTTGAGCCTTACGCTTTACGCTTTATGCTTTTTGTGTATATTGCTCATCGCTTTTAAATGAATGCTCATGCCCGAAGAACAGGATCTGGATAAACGTGCTAAAGGTTACCGGTTGAGAAGATCCATTATGGATTATGGAATGGGCGTCATTATTTTTTGCCTCGGAATATTTTTCCTGCTGGCACCCCGGCTGGGTGTTACTTTTGGCATCGATGATTTATTCCGTTATCTGTTCGCAGGGCTTTGTATCCTTTATGGAATCTTCCGGATTTACAGGGGGTATAAAAAAAACTATTTTAACTAATAATTTAGGGGGATGAGCATTCTACAAAAATGTTTTCCATGCATCGTATTGGCCCTGGGAGGAGTCTTGTTTACAGGATGTCATTCCGGACCCCGGATTCAGCAGGAAACCCCCCTTTCGGGTACCATTCATATAAGTGTTGACGAGTCTTTTAAACCTGTAATCGATTCTCAGCTCAAAGTGTTTGAAAGTTCTTTTCCAGATGCCCATGTCCTTGTCGACTATAAAGCGGAAGCTGCCTGTTTGAGGGATCTGTCCAACGACAGCGTACGGATGGTGATCGTTACCCGGGGGTTGAGCCTGGCTGAAGAGAGATATTTCCGGGATACGGCTAAAACACCGGCCATTTCCGGGATATTGGCTTATGATGCGGTGGCACTGGTTGTGAATAATCATTCCCATGATACGGTGATGACGATGGATGAGGTAAGGGACCTGCTGGAAGGAAATGATAAAATGAAAAGGGAAGCAGTGATGGATGGTGTTTCTGCCACCAGTACGGTCAGGTACGCTATGGATTCTATTTTAAAAGGCAGAGCGCTGGGAAAAAACGTAGTGGCCGCCAGATCAAGCCCACAGGTGATTTCCTATGTTGCGGATCATCCCGAAGCCGTAGGTTTTGTGGGATTGAACTGGATTGGGGACCAGGAAGATTCACTTGAACTTGCTTTCATGAAAGAGGTGAAAGTTGTGGCAATCAAGTGTGAACGCTGCACGGATAAACCCTATGTTTACCCGTTTCAGGCCAATATCGTGTATGGCAAATACCCCATGGTACGTGGATTGTATTATATATTGAAAGAAAACTGGAGCGGTGTCGGAAATAATTTTGTAAACTTCCTTGTAAATGAAAGGGGACAGCTGATCTTTAAACGAGCCTACCTGGTACCTGCCCGTATGAATTTTGACGTGCGTGACGTGGAGATGCAGCAATAATCATTTTTTGGATATATTTATACACTATAAACGGAGATTCAGAATGAGAAAACTATGTTACAGCCTGCTACTGACATTTGCTTGCGTTGGCAGCACAGTTACCGCCCAGACTTTGGAACAGGGCAAACAGTTTTTATATTATGAAAGGTATGTCAGCGCCCAGAGTGCCTTCGAAAAGGTCCTCAATGCCAACCCGAACAATATCGACGCGGTTTACTGGCTCGGACAAACGATGATCCATCGTCGTGATACCAGGGACACCGCGGGCGCAAAAGCCTTATATCAGAAAATGCTTGCAACCAACGGAAACGCTCCCCTTTTGTTGGTAGGAATGGGCCATGTGGAACTTTTGTATGGTAACAAAACCGATTCCCGCGCGCGTTTTGAAACTGCCATCAGTCTGACGAAGGAAAAAGATATCAACGTGCTCAACGCAGTTGCTTACGCGAATGTTGATGCAAAAGACGGGGATTTGAATTATGCCATACAGAAACTGACCACTGCCACCCAGGTTAAAAGATTCAATGATCCCGTAACATACACTTTACTGGGCGATGCTTACCGGAGACAATTGGACGGAGGCGGAGCCGTAACCAATTACCAGAAGGCATTGGGTGCGGATCCGAAATATGCCGAGGCGCAGATGAAAATCGGTATCGTATACCTGACACAGAATAACAGGGAATTTTTTCTGCCTGCATTTGAATCTGCCGTCACCATCGATCCGGCTTATGCACCCGCATACCAGCAATTATTCCTTTACTGGTATCTGCGCGATGTAAATAAAGCCGCCGCATATCTAGATAAATATGCAGCAAATTCTGATCAGGGTGCGGATCTGGAATATATGAAAGCAGGTATGCTCTATGTGTCAGGTAAAGTAGCCGAAGGACGCACCAGGGCGCAGCAACTCATTGCCCAGTACGGCGCTAATGTGAATCCGCGTATGTATCGCCTGGTGGCCTATGCTTCAGATTCTCTGGGCGATTATACAACAGCCCGGGACGCGATGGCAAATTTTCTGGCCAAAGCTGATTCCAGCCTGTTAATGAGCACAGACTTTGAAGAGTATGGTAAAATCTACGGAAAATTATCAGATTCAACAACCCGCAATATGGCATTTCAATATTATGCCAAAGCGATAGCTATGGATACGTTGGATTTGGATAAACAAAAATATGCAACAGAGGCACTGGATCTTGCGAAGCAATTACATAACAAACAGGCAGCAGCCATCATTTCGGGTGCGATGTATAGTAGTTTAAAAAATCCGACGAATTCTGATCTTTTTAAATTCGGCACGGCAAATTATTCGGCAGGAAATTATAAAACGGCTGACAGTATTTTCTGTGGTATCTATATACCAAAATATCCAAGTGAAATTTTTGGGTATCTCTGGTGTGCAAGAAGTAAACAGGCAGAAGATGACAGCCTGAATTCACAGGGGCTGGCTGTAGATGCTTATATCAAACTGGCGCAGTTTGCCAGGTCCTCACCGGATTCCGCTAAATATAAGAGTCAGGTTGTCGGAGCTTATTTTTACCTGGCAGGATATTACAATGATGTAAAGAAAGATAAACCGAAGGCGATTGAATATATGCAGAAAGTATTGGAAGTGGACCCCACCAATACATCTGCACAAAAGGTACTGGAAGTGCTGACAAAACCCGCCAAACAACCGGCTACGAAACCAAAAAGCGGTCCGAATCAGTCTTCGGGAAAATAATGAATTATTAAATTTTAGAAGGTCCTGGTGCGTGCATCAGGACCTTTTTTATTAATATGATACGGTCAAAACATTCCAATGAAATCTGAACCCCCTGTATTACTTTTGTTCCGCAATGGAATGTTCCTTATGACTCCTTTCTTTCTACAGGCGACGAACCTGGTTTCCAGGACGAATACTGCAGGTGACTACCTGCCGATTGCCATACAATTACTCTTTGCCGGCGCCTTTGTATTTTTAGTACTTGGTGTTACGCATTTGCTCGGTCCGAAACGGAGTTCTGATGAAAAACTAAAGAATTTCGAAAGCGGTATCGAATCGGTGGGAAATGCCCGGCAGCCTATGGCAATCAAATATTTTTTAATTGCCATATTATTTGTGCTTTTTGACGTGGAAGTAATTTTCTTTTATCCCTATGCGGTGAATTTCAGGGCATTGGGTTGGGCCGGATTTGCAGAAGTGCTGCTGTTTGTATTTTTCTTCCTGATCGGGTTTGTATATATTATTAAGAAAGGTGCTTTGCAATGGGAAGATTGATATTTTAAAAACAACCCTGACGCTTCCACGATTGTTATGATTATACCCGGCTGTCCGCCGGCTGGCGGGCAAAAGGACGTAAATTGTTTATAACATGACCAGACCAGTAAGATTTAACGTGAATACGGTTCCTGCTGATACAAAGAATTCGATCAGCATGGTGGATATGCCGGAGGGGCAAACGGGAGACGGTTTTTTTGCGACCAAACTCAGTGACGCGGTCGGACTGGCGCGAAAAAATTCGATGTGGCCCCTGCCTTTTGCCACTTCCTGTTGTGGTATTGAATTCATGGCAACCATGGCCTCTCATTATGATCTGGCCCGTTTTGGTGCCGAGCGGCTGGGATTCTCCCCCCGTCAATGTGACCTGCTCATGGTGATGGGAACCATTGCCAAGAAAATGGGACCCATTCTAAAATCAGTTTATTTACAAATGGCGGAACCTCGTTGGGTCATGGCTGTGGGTGCCTGTGCTTCGTCAGGCGGTATTTTTGATTCATATTCTGTTTTGCAGGGAATAGACCAGATTATTCCCGTGGATGTATATGTGCCCGGATGCCCTCCAAGACCCGAAGGCATTCTGGATGGCTTTATGCGAATCCAGGATCTCGTTGGTGAAGAATCTTTTCGCAGAAGAAATGGGGAACAGTACCGGGAACTGATGCAGAGTTACGGGATCAAATAGACATAAGGTCATTTGAAGTATGGAAGACTGGAAGTATGGAAGAATGGAAGTGCCTGTGCTAAGTTTTTAAAAGTAAAATATGAACGATGTATGAACAGATATGGAAATTGAGTTTTGAGCAATCCTTCACTCTCATACTCCCATACTCTCATACTATTAACTTTTCTCGTGGATAACGCATACATTAATCAAAGACTAACGGCGCAGTTTGGAGAACAGGTCTCTCATTTTGAAGAACCCTATGGCATGCTGACCTTCGAATCACCAAAGGACCTGAACCTCAAAATACTCCAGTTTCTTTATGATGACCCGGAATTACGGTTTCAGTTTATGACTGATCTGACGGCAGTTCATTATCCGAATCAGATCGGAAGGGAACTGGCAATTGTATATCACCTTCATAACCTGGTCGATAATATCCGCATACGATATAAAGTATTTACAGATATCCAAAAACCGGATGTCTTTACAGCAACGAAACTATTCTCTGCCGCGAACTGGATGGAAAGAGAAACATATGATTTTTATGGTGTGAATTTTGTCGGGCATCCGAACCTGAAACGCATCCTCAATGTGGATGAAATGAATTATTTCCCGATGCGCAAAGAATATCCGCTCGAGGATCAGACAAGGATTGACAAAGATGATGCTATGTTTGGACGGTAACTAACTCACAAGTGTGGAAGACTGGAAGTATGGAAGTCTGGAAGTGAAGTTTGAAAGTTTTTAAATTTGGATTCATATAAATTAATAAAATGAAAATGGTTGATAGAAAATGTGGATTTAACTTCCAGACTTCCATACTTCCAGTCTTCCATACTTGTTAATAATGGAACAACACATCAAACTTCCGGAAGGTAGTATCGAAAAAACCACTACTACACTAAACCTGGGGCCTACGCACCCGGCAACACATGGTGTATTCCAAAATATTCTGGAACTGGATGGAGAAAGAATTGTTTCTGCTGAACAAACAGTCGGCTATATTCACCGGGCTTTTGAAAAGATCGCAGAGAGAAGACCTCTTTACCAGATCACACCCCTGACTGACCGCCTGAACTACTGCTCTTCACCCATTAATAATATGGGATGGCACCTGGTATGCGAAAAACTGCTTCGCCTTAAAACGCCGAAACGCGTGGACTATATGCGCGTTATTATCATGGAACTGGCCCGCATTTCGGATCACCTGATTTGTAATTCTGTAGTTGGAGTAGATTCGGGCGCTTTTACCGGCTTTCTCTATGTGATGCAGTACCGGGAACTGATTTATGAAATCTATGAAGAAATCTGTGGCTCACGCCTCACCACCAACATGGGCCGTATCGGTGGCTTTGAAAGAAATTTTAATTCTACTGTTTTTGAAAAACTGGAAAAATTCCTGAGAGAATATCCGGATGTTTTGAGAGAGTTTGAAAATCTCTTTACCAGGAACCGCATTTTTATGGACCGCACCATCGGCACCGGTGGTATTAGTGCAGAAAGAGCTTTGAATTACGGATTCACCGGACCCAACCTGCGTGCCGCGGGCGTGGATTATGATGTGCGCGTGCATACACCCTATTCCAGTTATGAAGATTTTGATTTCGAAATTCCCATCGGGAAAACCGGCGATACTTATGATCGCTTCCTGGTGCGCAATCAGGAAATGTGGCAGTCATTGAGTATCATCGAACAGGCATATAGAAAAGTGCAGGAATTCAAAGGTGCTGACGCAGAAGTATTTCATGCTGATGTGCCGGAATATTTCCTGCCGAAAAAATCTGACGTGTATACCAAGATGGAAGCCCTGATCTGGCATTTTAAAATTGTAATGGGAGAAACTGAAATTCCACCGGGTGAAGTATATAGCAGCGTGGAAGGCGGCAACGGCGAACTGGGATTCTACCTGATCAGCGATGGCGGCCGCGCTCCTTATCGCCTGCATTTCCGGAGGCCCTGTTTTATTTATTATCAGGCATATTCTGAAATGACAAAAGGAGGCATGTTAAGCGACGCGATACTCACGATGAGCAGTATGAATCTGATAGCAGGAGAGATGGATGCTTAGGAAAGTATGGGAGTATGAGAGTATGGGAGTATAAGAGTTAAGTTCATAATTAATAACTAATAATTATAATTGCTTGGAAACACCGCTAAGTGAACTGTCTTTTCCGCCTGAAAAGCTGGCTAAAGTTGCTGAGCTGATTTCAAGGTATCCGGAGGGCAAACAAAAATCTGCCATCCTGCCGATACTGCATATGGCGCAGGAACATTTTGGTGGCTGGCTGAGTCCGGAAGTAATGGACTATGTGGCCCAGTTGCTCCATATTCTTCCAGTGGAAGTATATGAAGTGGCTACTTTCTATTCCATGTACAACCTGAAACCGGTAGGCAAATATGTTTTTGAAGTCTGCCAGACAGGTCCCTGTATGATCAATGGATGTGATGAAATCATCCAGTATATTAAGAAAATATTAAACATCAATGTTGGTGAAACAACCGGCGATGGAATGTTCACGCTAAAGACCGTGGAATGCCTGGGTGCCTGTGGTTATGCTCCGATGATGCAGTTGGGAAAGTCTTATCGCGAACACCTGACAAAAGAAAAAATAGATTCAATTATTGCTGAGTGCAGAAAGTTTGCTTCGGTTAATAACTGAAGCAAGTGTGGAAGTATGGAAGTATGGAAGTCTGGAAGTACTTACTCACAAAGTCAATGAGAGGATAGAAAAACAGAAATATGGATTCTAATTAGAAGAAATAATGGCTAGAAAATTATTATTGGATAAAGTAGATATACCGGGCATCCGGACGTACGACGTGTATCGCCGTGAGGGTGGCTACAAGTCGGTTGAGAAGGCGATCAGGGAAATGACGCCTGACCAGGTAACGGACGAAGTGAAAAAAAGTGGTTTGCGTGGCCGGGGTGGTGCAGGTTTTCCGGCTGGTATGAAATGGAGTTTTATTGCTAAACCAGAAGGCGTTCCTCGTCACCTGGTCTGCAATGCAGATGAAAGTGAACCCGGTACTTTCAAGGATCGCTATCTGATGGAATTTCTTCCGCATCTGCTGATCGAAGGTTTGATTGTGTCTTCCTATGCACTCGGAAGCCATGTCACCTATATCTATATCCGCGGCGAATACGCCTGGATCATTGATATTCTCGAAACAGCCATCAATGAGGCAAAAAATAATGGTTTCCTCGGTAAAAATATCCTGGGCTCCGGGTTTGATCTGGAAATTTATGTGCATCGTGGCGCTGGTGCATATATATGTGGCGAGGAAACCGCTTTGTTGGAAAGTCTGGAAGGTAAACGCGGCAACCCGCGCATCAAACCACCATTTCCTGCAGTGAAAGGCGCATGGGACCGGCCGACGGTGGTAAATAATGTTGAAACACTCGCAGCCGTTGTGCCTATTATAAATTTCGGCGGTGAAGAATATGCAAAAATAGGGATCGGTAAGTCGACCGGTACCAAATTGATATCTGCATGTGGTAATATTAATAAACCAGGTGTATATGAAATCGATATGACGATTTCCGTTGAAGACTTTATATATAGTGATGAATATTGCGGTGGTATTGCCAAAGGCAAAAAATTAAAAGCATGCATTCCGGGTGGCTCGTCCGTTCCGATCCTTCCCGCCAATCTCTTACTCAGAACAGTGAAAGGGGAAAAAAGACTGATGAATTATGAAAGTCTTTCCGATGGCGGTTTTGCTAAAGGCTCTATGCTTGGATCCGGCGGGTTTATTGTGTTGGATGAAGACCAGTGTGTCGTAAAAAATACACTGACACTCGCGCGCTTCTATCGTCACGAAAGTTGTGGACAGTGTTCTCCCTGCCGGGAAGGAACCGGGTGGATGGAAAAAATTCTGACCAATATCGAAAACGGTAAGGGCAAAAGCAGTGATATTGATCTGCTTTGGGAAATACAACGTAAGATTGAGGGAAATACCATTTGTCCGCTGGGTGATGCGGCTGCCTGGCCGGTGGCGGCGGCGATCCGTCATTTCAGGGATGAATTTGAATGGCATGTGTCAAATCCGGAAGAAAGTCAGGTCAGAAATTTTGGGCTTGCTCATTATGCTGATCCACTTGAACCTGTGATGGCTATGTAGAGACTTATAAAATGATTTGCATTTCGCGTTAAGCGCTATGCGTTAAGCTTAAAAAAGATGGCTGAAGAAAAGAAAAAGTTTAAGGTCACGATCGATAATATCAATATCGAAGTGGAACCCGGCACATCCATCCTCAATGCATCTCGTATGATCGGTGGTGATGTGGTGCCGCCGGCGATGTGCTATTATTCTACCTTAAAAGGAAGTGGCGGAAAATGTCGTACCTGCCTGGTGGAAGTTGCGGCCGGATCCACCGCTGATCCGAGACCAATGCCGAAACTGGTGGCCAGTTGCCGCACCAATGTGATGGATGGCATGGTGGTAAAAAATATTACCAGTGAAAAAGTATTGGATGCACGCAAAGGAGTGGTCGAATTTCTGCTCATCAATCATCCGCTGGATTGCCCGATCTGCGACCAGGCAGGCGAATGCTCCCTGCAGGATCTGAGTTATGAGCACGGGGCGGAGGCAACCCGTTATGAATTCAAAAGAAGGACTTTCGTAAAACATGACATCGGTCCATATATCCAATTACACATGACGCGCTGCATTCTCTGCTATCGTTGTGTATTTGTTGCCGATCAACTGACGACTAAACGAGAGCACGGCATACTTGACCGCGGTGATCATTCTGAAATTGCCACATATATTCATAAAGCGCTTGAAAGCGATTTTATTGGAAACGTGATTGATGTTTGTCCGGTAGGCGCACTCACCGACAAAACTTTCCGGTTTAAAAACCGCGTTTGGTTTTTAAAACCACAGGATGCACACCGCGACTGCCCAAAATGTTCAGGAAAAGTCACAATTTGGAATCGCGGTGAAGAAGTATATCGTGTCACCGCACGCAAGGATCAGTGGGGAGAAGTAAAAGATTTTATATGTAATGAATGCCGGTTCGAAAAAAAGAAAACAAGTGACTGGACCGTAGAAGGGCCCACACTGATCAGCCGTCATTCAGTTATTTCAGCCGGGCATTATGTAGGGACTGTTGTACCACAGGAAGTGATGCCGGAAGTCATGAACGGAAGAAAACCAAAATTATTGATGGACATACACAGCGTCAGCGAAGTGAACCGTCCGGAAATTGACCTGTCTGACATTGAAGGACCCGCTCATTCAACGGATTTTAAAAATGATCATTTTCATTTTAATCCAAAGGCGAATCCATGATTGTTAACAGGAAGCTTTTTTGGATCGATATGGCATTGCTGGCTTCCGTTTTCATACTCATATTTCTGAAACCGGGAAAGCTGAGCGACGCGTTAACGGGAGGTGTTGCGGCTTTATTTGTTATTTCATTTGCGAATCATATCAGGCATTATATATCATTTAAGAAATTCTATTAGTTCACATGCATGTATTACTTACGATAGACTGGTTTCTGATTATTGAAAAAGCAATTCTCATTTCTATCATCATTGCTGTTTCGCTTGTGGTGGCAATGTATGAAACCTATGCGGAAAGAAAAGTTGCGGCTGTGATCCAGGACAGACGCGGTCCAAATCGTGCAGGCCCCTTTGGTATCCTGCAACCGCTGGCCGACGGATTAAAGCTGTTCATGAAGGAAGAAATTGTTCCGAATCTTTCCAATAAATTTTTATTTATACTCGGACCTGGTATCGCCATGCTCACCGCCATGATGACCAGCGCCGTAGTGCCCTGGGGTGGAACCATCCATGCTTTTGGCCGGGATATTTCTTTACAAATTGCGGATGTGAATATTGGCATACTTTATATTTTCGGTGTGGTCAGCATGGGTGTATACGGTGTAATGATCGGGGGATGGGCATCCAATAATAAATTTTCCCTGCTTGCTGCGATTCGCGGCGCCTCGCAGATTATTTCTTATGAACTGGCCATGGGACTGACCCTGATTGCCGTGCTCATGATCACGGGTTCGCTGAGTCTTCGCACAATCGTAGAGCAGCAGCTGGATCATAAATATTATGTGTTTTATCAGCCGGTAGGATTTATCATCTTCCTGATTTGCTCCTTTGCGGAATGTAACCGGACTCCCTTTGACTTATCGGAAGCGGATAGTGAATTAAACATGGGATATCACCTCGAATATTCATCCATGAAGCTCGGGTTTTATTTATTTGCTGAATATGTGAACATGTTTGTCAGTAGTGCCGTGATGGCCACTATTTTCTGGGGAGGTTATGATATACCATTCCTGAATGATACTAATTTTGGTCTTCAACATGGTCAGAATCTGCTGGCAGTTCTCGAAATACTAAGTTTGTTTTTGAAGATTTGCATTTTTATTTTCTTTTTCATGTGGGTTCGCTGGACGATCCCCCGGTTCCGCTACGATCAGTTGATGAACCTGGGATGGAAAGCCCTGATCCCATTGGCAATTTTGAATATGCTGGTCACCGGATTTCTGGTATTATACCGGCAATACGGATTATTTTGAATGAATGCTTTACGCCTTACGCTTTAAGCTTTACGCTTTATAAGATTTGGCTGGTTGATGTGATAAAAATATTTTTGCCTTGCCATCCGAAGCCCCGGCGAAGGATGGGAAGTAAGTCAGACCAAGCGTTGAGGGATAAATGAATAACTTATGCAGGCACTAACAAAAAAAGCAAAACAGGTTGAACGTAAGCCCATGACGTTCTGGGAAAAATTATATATCCCGGCAATCGCCAAAGGAATGTCCATCACGTTCGGACATATTTTCAAGAAAAAGCCAACCATAAATTATCCCGAGCAAACAAGACCCTTCAGTCCCGTTTTCAGGGGAGTACAGGTATTGAACCGTGATGAGGAAGGACGGGAACGTTGCACGGCCTGCGGTCTATGCGCAGTAGCCTGCCCTGCTGAAGCGATCACAATGGAAGCAGCAGAGCGCCTGCCCGGTGAAGAACATCTGTACAGGGAGGAAAAATATGCAGTTAAGTATGAAATCAATATGCTGCGCTGTATTTTCTGCGGATTATGCGAAGAAGCCTGTCCCAAAGACGCGGTTTATTTGTCAGAAACCATGGTTCCATCCAATTACAGCAGAAAAACATTTATATATAGTAAGCAGGAATTGCTAATTCCCAATCCATTAACCGAACCCGAAGCTTTTGCAAAAGCAAAAGGACAAAGACCTGTAAAAAACGATTGATGAGTGCCACTCAGTTTCTATTCTGGTTTTTAAGTATACTGGCTTTGATCAGTGCCATTATGATGGTGGTTAGCAAGAATCCTGTACACAGTGTGCTCTGGCTGATTGTGGTATTCTTCGCGATTTCGGGACATTATGTTTTACTCAACGCACAGTTCCTGGCCATCGTAAATCTGATCGTCTATGCGGGCGCCATCATGGTGTTATTTCTTTTTGTTATCATGCTTATGAATCTGAATGCGGAGACAGAACCGCAAAAAAATAAATGGCTGAAGATTGCGGGCGTGATTGGTGGCGGAGCACTATTGCTGGTGTTGGTAGCTGCATTAAAAGACGCGGATTTGCGTAACCGGCTCGCCGAAACCGGCGGCGGTGACATCGGGTTGATTCATAATCTGGGAATGGTGCTGTTTAAGGAATATGTGATCCCCTTTGAAATAAGTTCTGTGCTTTTTTTGAGCGCGATGGTCGGGACGGTGGTGATCGGGAAACGAGACTAATGTAGGAAGTATGGAGAGTATAGGAGTATGGGAGTATAGGAGTGAATTAATAAAAATATTTAAATAATTATAAAATGAAAATTAAAAACCTAACTGTCCATAAACCACTCTCATACTCCCATACTCTCATACTCTCATACTAAAAGAAATGCCCATAAACTATTACATCTTTCTCTGTGTAGCGCTTTTTTGTATCGGTGTTGCCGGTGTGTTAACACGCCGAAACGCCATCATCATTTTCATGTGCATTGAGCTGATGCTGAACGCGGTGAATTTATTGTTGATCGCTTTTTCAAAAATGCATCATGCGACAGCAGGATTAACAGATCCGGGTGCGGGAATCAATGGACAGATTTTTGTTTTTTTCATCATGGTCGTTGCCGCAGCAGAAGTGAGTGTCGGGCTGGCCATCATTGCCATGATGTACCGGAATACGCATTCTGTTGACGTTAATTTTTTAAACAGGCTCAAGCACTAAGCTGAACGCTTAACGCCAAACGCAACTTGAAAAATGAGAGAATGAATAACAACTAATAACTAACCTACAAAAAAGCGTTTAGCGTTCAGCGTTAGGCGTTCAGCTCAAAATGACCAACTACGTATACTTAGTGCCTCTCTTCCCTTTAATCGGTTTTCTGATCAATGGTCTTTTCAGAAATTCGATTTCAAAATCGATATCTGGTCTGATCGGCTCACTCACGATCCTGGCGTCGTTTCTTGTGAGTGCAGCCATTTTTTTCCAGGTTAAACAGGAAGGTTTTCAGCCGGTCACCGTGACTCTTTTTGAGTTTATTCACGCAGGTAAACTCAGCATCCCTTTTTCTTTCCTGGTAGACCCCCTGTCTACTCTGTTCCTGCTCATCATCACCGGCGTCGGCTTCCTGATCCATGTGTATTCCACTTCCTATATGCATGAGGAAGACGCACCTGCTTATGCAAAATATTTCTGTTACCTGAACCTCTTTGTCTTCTCCATGTTGCTCCTGGTATTGGGGGCGAATTACGTGATCCTGTTTATCGGATGGGAAGGCGTCGGACTTTGTTCTTACCTCCTGATCGGTTACTGGTTTAAAAACCTGGATTACGGAAATGCGGCCAAAAAGGCTTTCATTATGAACCGCATTGGTGATTTCGGTTTTCTGATTGCTCTCTTTGCGATCATCAATCAATTTGGTTCCGTTTCATTTAACGAGGTATTCAGGCAGGCACCCACCGCTTCCACCGGATTCATAACTATGGTTACGCTGCTGCTCTTTGTAGGTGCCACCGGAAAGTCTGCGCAGATCCCGCTATATACCTGGTTACCCGATGCGATGGCCGGTCCGACACCCGTATCAGCCCTGATCCATGCAGCAACTATGGTGACAGCAGGCATTTATATGATCGCCCGAAGTCATATATTATATAATATGGCACCCGTCAGCCAGACAGTTGTCGCTGTCACCGGACTCGCCACCATTATCCTGGCCGCTTTGATTGCAATTAAACAAAACGATATTAAAAAAGTACTGGCTTACTCAACAGTCAGCCAGCTGGGATATATGTTCCTGGGCCTGGGTGTCGGTGCTTATACGGAAGCTGTTTTCCATGTTTTGACACACGCATTTTTCAAGGCACTCTTATTCCTCTGCGCAGGATCTGTGATCCATGCCATGAGCGGGGAACAGGATATCCGCAACATGGGCGGATTAAAAAAATCCTTACCCATCACGCATATTACTTTTCTAATGGGCTGTCTGGCGATTGCCGGTATTCCACCATTCTCGGGTTTTTTCTCAAAGGATGAAATCCTGACGGCAGCATATGAAAGAAATCCCATTTATTATATCATCGGCGTTGCGGGTGCGATGATGACCGCATTCTATATGTTCCGTTTATATGCCACTACATTTCTTGGAAATTTCAGGGGCACTGAAAAACAAAAAGATCATCTGCATGAAAGTCCATCGCCCATCACGATCCCCCTGGTGATTCTCGCCGTATTGGCTGTATTCGCCGGTTTCCTGGGGATACCCGAAGTATTCGCCAAAAATTCAAACTGGCTGGAGCATTTTCTAAGTCCTGTTTTCGCAGATGGGAAAACGATAACTTCAGAAATTCCGGCATCGATAGAATGGATGCTGATGGGTATATCCACCATACTTGCGTTGTTTATGGTCTTGTATGCCTGGTCCAGGTTCAGCAAAAAACCTGAACTGGGTGAAGCGACCGGATTCGGAAAATGGATGGCGGACAAATTTTACGTGGATGAATTATATGATGCGCTGATCATAAAACCGGTCAATGCCCTGGGTGATTTCTTCAACCGGGTGGTCGAAAGATCAGTGATAGACGGATTGGTAAATGGTACAGGACGCCTGGTACAATACGGCAGCCGTCAACTGCGGTATCTGCAGAGTGGTCAGGTGGGCGGATATGTGCTGCTGATGGTGATTGGTATTGTAATCTTATTTGTTGTGCAACTGTTTTTGCGAAAATAAAAACTATGGTTCCTGTTTTACTCATCGGGATTCCGCTTCTTGCGGGTCTGATCGGATTCTCGCTGAAGGATGCTGCTGCCAAGGGCTGGTCTTTGTTTGCATCGCTGCTTACATTAATCGTGAGCCTGGTAGGCATTTCATTGCCCCGGGACAGCAAAATGCTTTCATTCAGCACAGAATGGATGGGAGGGCTGAACAGCCGCTTCGCCATCGGAATGGACGGAACAGGACAGATTCTTTGTTTGTTAACAGCACTGGCCTTTCCGATTATTTTTATTTCCACCTGGAAAGAAGACTATAAAAAAGCGAAGAATTTTTTTGGTCTGATGTTATTATCACAGGCCGGTCTGCTCGGTGTTTTTCTTGCGACCGACGCCCTGTTGTTTTATTTTTTCTGGGAACTGGCTCTCATACCGGTTTATTTCCTTGCTTCCCAATGGGGCGGGGAACGACGTATCGCAGCCACATTCAAATTCTTTATTTATACTTTCCTGGGATCCCTGATGATGCTGATCGGCCTCATCTATATTTATTTTCATACCAGGGACCATTCCTTTGCTTTGAGTGCATTTTACGGGGCACATTTGCTGATACCGGCAGACACGCAAGCCTGGCTTTTCTGGTTCATCTTCCTGGCCTTTGCTGTCAAGATGCCCATCTTTCCTTTTCATACCTGGCAACCCGATACCTATGAACAATCGCCCACGGCGGTTACCATGGTGCTGAGCGGACTCATGGTAAAAATGGGGGTATTCGGGCTGATCCGGTGGCTGGCGCCTGTACTTCCGATGGGAACCTATATGTGGGGAGACACCGTCTCCACGCTCAGTATTATCGGGATGATCTATGCATCCCTGATCGCCATGCAACAGGATGATCTAAAAAGGCTGGTCGCTTATTCTTCCATTGCACATATCGGGTTGATGTGTGTGGCAATATTTGCCACCACCGAACCGGGTATTCAGGGAGTGATGATCCAGATGTTCAACCACGGGATCAATATCATCGGATTGTGGATCGTAGTGTTCCTGATTGAAAAACAATTTGGAACCAGAAAGATCAGTGAACTCGGCGGACTGGCCTCAAAGGCACCGGTTCTGACACTGATGCTGGTGATCATCACCCTGGCCAATATTGCACTGCCACTGACCAACGGATTCATCGGGGAATTTTTGATGTTTACCGGAATTTATTCGTCCAGGGCAACGACTTATAATGTAATATTCACCGCAACAGCAGCCATTACGGTTATTTTATCAGCAGTTTATATGCTGAACATGGTGCAGGGGGTATTTTATGGACCAACCAATGCGCTAACGGCAAAAGCAACCGATTTACGCCCGGGAGAAAAAATGATACTTGCATTTATTGTGATATTGATATTGGCCGTAGGTGTTTATCCGGAACCTTTGTTCCGGCTTACACAGGATGCGGTGGACATGCTGCTGTCAAAAATGTACGTTAAACCCTAACAGAAGAACCAGAAAGATATGAATTCGATTATCACATCGGCTGTTTTAGGAGTGATCATGATGTTCAGCGGAATTTTTCTGAAAAAGAATTCTTCGATTGCAACATTGGCCACCCTGGGTGCCATCTTTCTGCTGGCCATGGCGGTTCTCGACATGAGTGGTTATCATTTCTTCCCGGTGGATACCCACAATATGCTGGACTTTCAGGCTTTCGGCCAGCTGGCAAACTGTATTGTTTTTGCTATGACCCTCGCTTATTTTCTTTTAAACGGCCGTGATATAGCAGCGATCGGTAATAATCCGGGGGAATATTTTGCGCTTATCTTTTTTGTACTCTGCGGAATCTCCATCGGCACGTCTTTCTACAGCCTGCTGATGTTGTTTATTGCGATTGAAATCATTTCCATCCCGCTTTACATACTAACGGGCAGCGACAAACGAAATTTAAAGAGTAATGAAGCTTCACTGAAATATTTTCTCATGGGCGCTTTCAGTACGGGCATCATGCTGCTCGGTATCGCATTTCTATACGGCGCCAGTGACAAGGGAAGTTTCTTCCTGGAAGATATTGCCAGTGTGAAGGCCGTGGGCACTCCGATGATGATGACGGGCCTGATTTTACTGATGGTCTCCATGTCATTTAAAGTATCGGCTGCCCCCTTTCATTTCTGGACACCTGACGTATATGACGGCGCGCCAACCGTAGTTACTTCTTTCATGGCAACCATTGTAAAAGCGGGGACCTTTATTGCCTTTATACGTTTATTCGCTATCGCATTTGACGATATGAAAAGCCATTGGCAGATATTTATTGCCATCATTGCAGCCACAACGCTGTTTATCGGAAATATAACCGCTGTGTTCCAGCAGAGCGTAAAAAGAATGCTTGCCTACTCGAGTATCGCACAGGTTGGATTCATGCTGCTGGCTCTGTTGACCCTTAATACCCTGGCCAGGGAAGGGATCATCCTGTATACGGCCGCGTACGGCTTTGCCTCCATCGGATTGTTCGCTATTCTGGTAAAAATGAAGGACTTTAGTTTCGATGGTTTTAACGGTCTTGCCCGTCATGAACCGGTGCTGGCATTTACGGCTTCCATTTTTCTTCTTTCACTGGCGGGAATTCCATTGACAGGCGGTTTTCTGGCTAAATACTATATGATAGCGTCCGTTATCCAGACGGGTTCCTGGCTCTGGCTCGTGATTTTTGCCCTGCTCTGCGCCACTGTAAGCGTTTATTATTATTTCCGGGTAATTCAGGCGATGTATTTTAAAGAAGGATTATCTCAAAATCTGGAAATCAGCCTGGGTTTTAAAATAATGCTGATCCTGCTCGCCCTGGTCGTAATTCTCCTTGGTATTTTCCCACAGTTGCTGATCAGACGCCTATATATTATTTATATCTGATCCCAGATAGGCGGTGGAAACCAGTAAAGAATCTTTAAATTAGCCCTGCATTCCACGTTACATGAAATTACGCGATGTTCTTTCACTTGCCTTTCGAACGGTGAGGAGCAACAAACTCCGGACCGGAATTACTGTAGCCATCATCGCGTTTGGCATCATGGCCCTGGTAGGTATTAATACAGCCATCGACGCCATGAAGCAAAAATTTACAGAAAGTTTTGCCTCCATGGGCGCAAACGGCTTTACCGTTCATTATAAAGAAAATAATTTCTTCCGCGGCAGGGACGAGGTGACCAAAGAGAAAAAGGGTGCTAAGAAAGATAAAGCCTCCAATGCCAAGATTCCCATTTCCAAGAACCAGGCGGAACTCTTTAAGGAACGCTATCATTATCCGGCCAAAGTATCTATCAGTATCAGGGGCAGCAACGGGAATATTGTATCCATGGGCAGCTCAAAAACCAATCCGACGGTACAGATTCAGGGTGGTGATGAGCTGTACGCAGAACTCAACGGGTATAACCTGAACGCCGGCAGAAGCCTGAACGACCTGGACGTTGAATCCGGCAGGAATGTATGTGTGCTCGGAAATGACCTGGTAAAGAAATTCTTCAACGATCATCCCGAGACGGCCCTTGAAAAAATTATCAAGATTAATGGCATTCCATTCCGGATCATCGGCACCATGGAATCCAAAGGATCCAGTATCGGAAGAAGCTGGGATAACGTCGTGATCACTTCTTATAATACAGTAAGGCGTTTTTTTCTTACGCAGGCGCCATCTCCCTATAATCCGACACCTTCTTTTATTATACAGGTAAAAATACCGGACGTAAAACAGATGGATCTTGCCATTGGTGAGGCGGAATCTGTATTCCGTAATGTGAGGAGGGTAAACACAACAGATGCCAGTAATTTCGTAATTGATAAAAGTGATCGTTTTGTGGAAGAACTTCTTTCAAACCTTTCCCTGATCACATGGTGTGCGCTGGTGATCGGAATCATTACCCTGGTCGGTGCGGCCGTCGGCCTGATGAATATCATGCTGGTGTCTGTTACGGAAAGGACCAAGGAAATCGGATTGGTTAAAGCCATCGGTGGAAGGAAAAAAAGTATCCGCATGCAGTTTTTATATGAATCAATCATTATCAGTTTGCTGGGTGCGGTTTTTGGAAGTATACTCGGTATATTAGTGGGAAATTCTTTTTCACTTGTCCTGAATACGGGATTTGTATTTCCGTGGGTTTGGCTTTTCTGGGGGATGTTTATATGTACAATCGTCGGAATACTGGCGGGCCTGTATCCTTCCCTGAAAGCATCACGAATGAATCCCATACAGGCATTACGTTACGAATAAGCAGAAACGTCAAGCAGAGTGAATGCAGGCAAGGGTTTGATGATCGGTCAATAAATTTTAAAGAATATGTATTTTCCATTTGGCATTCCGGAAATTTACTATATTGTGTTCCCTACGAAAATTAACCACGCCGAACTTCCTATTGAAATTTTTTAAAAGCGTTCCATTCGCGCAAATTATTATTTCCATATTTCAAATTTTTCTTAAACACTAAAAACAAACGATCATGGCTGAAACAAGACCGACTGCAACGGCAGCAGCGAAACCCACTACGAGTGTACAGGCTGCTAAGAAGGGCAATTCTATTTCCTGGGTAGCCCCGCTTTTGTGTGTTATCATTGGTTTTATTATCTGGAGGTTTATAATCGGCGATCCGAGCAATTTCACTAAACCCGATCCGAATGGTGGATTCTGGCCTAATCATGAAGGTGCAAAAACTGCGCTTGCACGTATGTACCTCGGAGGAATTATTGTACCTATTTTAATTGGTTGCCTGCTGACTGTATTAACTTTTGTGGTTGAAAGATTTCTGACCGTTTCAAAAGCAACCGGAAGTGGAAATATTAATGAATTCATCCGGAAGGTTCAATATCACCTGGCCAACAAAAATGTTGACGCCGCGATCGCAGAATGCGACCGTCAGAAAGGAAGCGTTGGAAATGTAATGAAAGCCGGTTTGCGTAAATACAAAGAAATGATCGCCGTGGGTGATCTGGATACTGAACAAAAAGTACTGGCCATTCAGAAGGAAGTGGAAGAAGCTACTGCACTCGAACTGCCGATGCTGGAAAAAAATCTGGTATTCCTTTCTACCATCGCTTCCGTGGCAACCCTGTTGGGTCTGTTGGGAACGGTAATGGGAATGATCCGTTCATTTGCTGCCCTGGGTGACAGTGGCGGAGGTGAAGCGGCATCCAAACTGAGCCAGGGTATTTCTGAAGCCCTGTATAATACGGCCCTGGGTATCGGAACCTCAGCCATCTCCATCATTATGTATAATGTTTTCACCACCAAGATCGATGGTATTACATATGGTATTGATGAAAGCGGATTTACATTGACACAGAGCTTTGCGTCACTTGTATAAATAGCTTAAGGCGCAAAGCGCAAAGCTTAAAGCTGCTTTATCGCTTTATGCATTACGCTTTAAGCCAAGTGATATTTATGGAATTACAATTATTTGGCATCTAATTAAAAAATATTAAAATGGGAAGAGCAAAGTTACCCAGGAAGAGCACGAACATCGACATGACGGCGATGTGCGACGTGGCCTTTCTATTGCTTTCTTTCTTTATCCTGGCCACCAAGTTCAAACCCCCGGAAGCTTTGTCCGTGGTTACACCCAGTTCGGTGTCGACCAAGATTGCCCCGGAAAAGGATGTGGTTATGGTAACCATCGATAAGGACGGAAAAGTGTATTTGTCAGTTGTCAGACAGCCAATATGGCTGAGAAGAAGGAGATGATTGAAGCGATCAACACGTCCAAAAATATTGGCCTGACACCAGCTGAGAAAAACAATTTTGTACGCTATTCCCAATGCCTATATCGGTGCACCGTTCAGCCAGCTGAAGTCTTACCTGGATAAAAATCCGGCCGATCATTGCAGAATGTGGTGAAACCGGGAATTCCTGCAGTGGACAGTACGAACAATGAAATGATCGACTGGTTCAAGGCGGCTGCGGATGCATTTCAGGGCAAAAAAATGAACGTTCTTGTAAAAGGAGATGATGCTTCGAAATATCCTTCTTTGCAGGGAGTGATCATCGCATTGAAAAAGAATGACCTGATGAAGTTCCAGGTGGTAACCAGTCCGGTTCCGGCTCCGGTGGGTTCTGAATTGTATAAAATACAGCAGGCAACCGGGTACGAAAGCAAGTTGAATAATTAACAATTAAAAAAAAGAGACATGGCAGAAATGGATACCTCGGGCGGCGGCGGCCATAAAAAGGGCCCCGGCGTCAAAAAAGGAAAAAAACTTTCCACCAGGGTGGATCTGACTCCGATGGTGGACCTCGGTTTCCTGCTGATTACTTTTTTCATCTTTACCACGACCATGAGCCAGCCAACGGCCATGCGTTTGTTCCTGCCAAAGGATGTAAAAGATCCGAATGAGCAGAATAAGGTGAAAAACTCAGCGGTCATTACGCTGATGCTCGGCAAAAATGACGTGATCTATTATTATGAAGGTGATAGCGCTCAAACACTGAAACCAACAGATTTCAAAAAAATCCGGGATATCGTAATCGATAAAAAGAGAAGAACGGACCCCAAGGATTTTGTGGTGGTAATCAAACCGACCGTGGATGCCACTTATAAGAATACTGTGAACATCCTGGATGAAATGACCATCGACGGCGTAAAACGGTATGCCATGGTGGACATTTCACCGGTTGAATACAACTTTATCAAGCTGACTGAAAACGCCAATGGCGTTAAATAGGCTTGAATTTTGTGGAATTTTAATTAAATCGAGTCTATACAATTAATAATCCATCATGGAAATAAATAAAATTTTAACCGCGGATATCCTGGATATCATCTTTGATGGTAGAAATAAGGATTACGGCGCTTACGACCTGCGCAAGACGTATAATAAGCGTATCCGGACATCCCTGCTGGTGATGATAGGGTTGGTGGTCGCTTTAATGGCCGGTTACTTTATCAACAACTACCAGGGACAAGGGAAAAAAGCCGCCGTCGTGGTGCAGGACGTTCAGCTGGAAGATATTAAAGAAGAAAAAAAGAACGAACCGCCACCACCACCGCCACCGCCGAAAGAACCACCAAAAGTGGAAATGGCCAAGTTTACACCTCCCAAGATTGTAAAGGATGAGGAAGTGAAGGCGGAAGAAAAACCACCGGAAGTAGAAAAACTGGAAGACACCAAGATCGGTACAGCCAACCAGGAAGGTATCAAGGACGATAATATCACAGCACCTCCTGCAGATAATAAGGGAGTTGTGGAAGCACCCAAGGATAATACGGATTACGATAAAACATTTACCAAAGTGGAAATCGAATCGGACTATCCCGGAGGAACGGCAGCCTGGCAGCGTTATCTGCAGAAAAACCTGCAGTATCCTGAAGAAGCGCAAAACAACGAAATTCAGGGTCAGGTGGTTGTGAAATTCATCGTTGACAAGGAAGGCAAAGTGAGTGAAGTGGAAGCCATCAGCGGTCCCAATGAACTCCGCGAAGAAGCGATGCGGGTTATCCGTAAATCCGGTAACTGGACTCCAGCTGTTCAGAACGGACGTAAAGTAAAATCCTACAAGAGTCAGCCGATCAATTTCAGACTTGAGTCACAATAGCAAGTGTGGAAGACTGGAAGTATGGAAGACTGGAAGTGAATAACTGAATAATTTAATTTTTTTACAATAACCCGGGACTGGTTCCCGGGTTTTTTTATCCGCAAATCGTCACTGTCAACCGTCAACCGTCAACTGTCAACTATATCTTTGCAGATATGCTTGGCAAACTAACAGGTTGGGACGACACCATCGTGGCACTCGCCACAGCACCCGGTATCGGCGCGCTCGGTGTCATCCGTCTCAGCGGACCAAGCGCTGTAGAAATTGTGAATTCCTTATTTCATTCCAAAGACTTATCGGTTCAGCCATCTCACACACTGCATGTCGGATTATTAAAAACCGGCGATGAGATCCTGGACGAAGTAGTGGTCTCCATTTACCGGGCACCGAGATCTTATACGGGTGAAGACGTAGTAGAAATCAGCTGTCATGGTTCAACTCATATCGAAGAAAAAATCATTTCCGCCTGCGTTCAATTGGGTGCGCGTCTGGCCAGGCCAGGAGAATTTACCCAGCGGGCTTTCCTGAAAGGCAAGATGGACCTGACACAGGCAGAGGCTGTCGCCGATCTGATTGCAAGTCATTCAGAAGCCGCGAGATTATCTGCTTTGCATACCATGCGCGGCGGATTTGCAAATGATCTGAAATCATTGCGTGACCAGTTGCTGGGATTTTCTGCGCTGATGGAACTTGAACTCGACTTCTCGCAGGAGGATGTGGAATTTGCTGACAGAAAAAAATTCAATGCACTGATCGACGAAGCGCAGCGTGTTACTGGTGAGCTGATTGAATCTTTTAAATACGGAAACGTGATTCGCAATGGCGTGCAGGTGGCGATCGTTGGAAAACCAAATGCAGGAAAATCCACTTTACTGAATAGCTTATTAAATGAGCAGCGTGCCATCGTGAGCGAGATAGCGGGCACTACACGCGACACCATTGAAGAAATACTCGTGATCGAAGGAATTGAATTCCGTTTGATTGATACGGCTGGTATACGTGCGCATACTGCTGATTATATCGAACAGCTCGGCATAGACAGAACACTTGAAAAAATCGCGCAGGCCGATATCGTGTTGGAAATCCTGGACGCGACGGATGAGTTGCAAACCGAGCATTTACCCGGTGACAATGGAAACGCTGTTTCAGATAAAAAAAACTGGATTCGTGTATTGAACAAAACGGATCTGTTTTCAGAGAATGTTTTGCATCTGCATGCATCAACCGAAAAATCCGGTTTTGTAAATACGGAAATTGAATTTATGTACGACGCTTCACGTCGAAGGGATTCTTCTCTGCATGCTCGCTTTCCGGATCCCGGCTTAATTTTCATCTCTGCAAAAACATCTTCCGGCATAGATAAATTAAAACGCGCATTGGTGGATCGTGTACTACAGGGAAAAAAAATGCGTGAAGGAACGGTGGTGACAAACGCCCGCCACCATGATGCGCTGAAACAAGTCGCCAGTTCATTAATTGAAATACGAAACGGTTTAGATATTAATCTGCCCGGCGACTTACTCTCACTGGATATTCGTCGCGCCCTGCATTATCTTGGTGAGATCACCGGTGAAATCACCAATGAAGAACAACTCTCCTGGATCTTCGGGAAGTTTTGTATCGGAAAGTGACCATGCTACGTCGGATGCGCGTTTCCCGCGGTTGACGCATATCCTAATTGGATTTCATTTACCTTTTGTTGCTTTTCTTCGCCTTATATCCTAACCCTATTAAACTAAAAAAATATTAATTTAAATTGCTGAAACACTAACTATACACTTGTCCGAATTGGTTTGACGACATACAGTGATTAGAATGATTAAATGAGTTGCCATGCACTACCGTCAATATGCTCCTGCCGACTTACTCAGAAACCTGGTGCGATACTACTGGAGTCTTGACGGACGACAATTCTCCATTTCGCGGTTGAGTATCCTAAGTTTTGGCGACCGCTACCCGCGATTAATCTTTCAGGATATAGATTGTTTTGAGCCGATCTTAAATGATGAAACAGGCGAAGAAATGCCGCTTTGTTACTTGAAAGGTGTGCGTACGCGACCGACTGAGGTCTTTATGCATGGTGCCTTTTCGCATTTCGGAGTAAGCTTTTATCCGCACGCACTTACCACTTTTTTCGGAATGGGTGCCGATGAACTAACGAATCAGATGCCCGACATCAACATGGTTTACAGGTGTAATCTTGCTGAGCGACTGAGAAACAGAACGCATCTGGACCGTGTGGCAGTCTTAGACAGTTTCTTGCTCGAGAAAATGGCGAAAATGTCTTTGGATTTTTCGGTTCAAAGCATCATTCACAAAAAGGGAGGAATTGGTGATATGGAGATGCTCGCATCCTCGTTCAGGATATCAGAACGGCAGTTGCAGCGTAGATTTAAAAAACAGGTTGGTGTACCTTTAAAAAGATATGAGCGCATTTCGCGATTCGAGCTGGCGCTTAACCGACTCGCTACAGTCGACTATAGCGAACTTACTTCCATTGCCTTCGAACTCGGCTATACGGATCAATCGCATTTCATTAAAGAGTTTCAGGAATTTGCCGGGATGTCGCCTTACAATTTTGTGCGCAACAAAAGTGTAGGCGCAGAAAGCTCATCCTTTCTATACACCGATTGAGTGGCTGTCGTTTTTTTACAATTCTGATAAATCAGGTCTAATTAAATTGCATTAAACATACCGCATCATGGATAGAATTATCACACCCACTCTCGTTCTGCGCATTACTCTGGCTGCCGTGTTTTTTATGCATGGTATCCCCAGCATTTTTACAGGTGCCGTAAATAACTTCGGTAACCAGCATTTGAACACAGTGGGGTTTGCTCCAATTGGGTTGCCACTGGCCTGGGCAATTAAACTTTCGCACGTGGCCTGTGCAATACTGCTCATTTTAAATCGCTACATACGGCTCGTTGCCATATTCACCATCCCGATTTTAGTGGCTGGCATCATCATGATTCACGCGGCTGAAGGCTGGTTTGTAGTGGGCGAAGGCAGAAATGGCGTGGAGTTCAATGTATTACTGATCAGTGTTCTTGTATATCTGGCCATCATCAACAAGAAAGGTGTAATTGCCTAGCCATCACTTTTTTTCGTAAAAATTTCTTCAAGGGAAGTCCAATCCTGCCACGCCAAATGCACAAACGTTGCCGGCAATTTTTTCAGGACAAATTAGACAACTGATAATGTCCTTATTCGATTTTCATTTGCCTTTGCTGTTTCTTCGCTTTTAGTAACCTTTTATTCGTCACTAATCTGCTACTAAATCCTGGTTTTGAGATTTGCCTGATTTTAGTGGCCAGATTATGGGTCGCAATGATTTGGTATGACTATCTAATGATAGTCTATGATACACAATGATACCGTATGATAGATTGGATAACTCTAAACAACAGTGTATCAGGGTAATTATCTTTAAAGACGAAGCGCGTTATAACATAAATTTGAGTTTTGGCTGCAATTATTAAACCTATTGCCAGCATTAACCTTCAACAAACATGAACATCACTTTACCACACACGATAAAAAATATCACAGGCGAAAATCTAACTTTTCTCGGGATCGTCATTAAGGATGGAGTTGAATATCTTGAAACAGAATCCGAAGTTCAACCCACTGCCGGGCCTCCAATGCATGTTCATTACAAGCAGGATGAATCTTTGACCGTTTTAACAGGAAAAATCGGATACCAGGAATTAAAAGGAGAGAAAAAATATGCAGGTCCTGGTGAAACGGTGTTATTCAAGGTCGGTGTTCCACATAAATTCTGGAATGCGGGCAATGAACCTCTGCGCTTGTCGGGATATGTGAGCCCCGCTAATAACGTGGTCTATTTTCTTTCTCAGATCTATAGGTCAATGAATGAAAATGGAGGAAGACCCGGAATGTATGACGCTGCTTACCTGCTTGGCAGATACAAAACTGAATTTCGAATGCTTGAAATTCCAACGTTTGTGCAAAAGCTAATATTCCCTGTTATTTTGTTTCTTGGTAGCATTAGGGGGAAAAAGAAAAAATTTATTGACGCACCAGATCCTTTGTAATTGAAATAACAGCAGCCAACAATGAGCTTGCTGCAATACGGGCCGACGGAAGATATCTCCTATCATTTGTTCATTATTCAGCACAGGTCGGTGGCTTGACCGTTTATTAATTGACTTTACGGGTATAAAAATAATTTCGTTTCTTTAGTAAGTTCACTGCTGGGCAAACATAGCTACGACCCCCGTACTGCATCAAGCCCTGACCGTTGCCAGCAATGTTAGACAAACAATCAAGAAAATCTGCGGAATGATAGGACAGTTCTTTACTGGCTAGCCATAACATAGTACCTTCATTTAAAAAGTTTAAATCGATTGGGGCAATGAATATAACTATTTTGGGCGAAGCAAAATTTGAATCTCCAATAGGGCATAGTATAAGTGATAGTCTTCACATTCCTGAAAATATTGTAACAGATCCGACATCAACTGAAAAAGAAGAGTTGGAATTCGAATTGGCAGGACCTCGTGCAAAATTATTTTTTGATCCAAAGCACACATGCGCAGGTATTGTTACTTGTGGTGGCCTTTGTCCCGGCCTGAATAATGTTATACGATCGATATTCCTGGAACTTCATTACGCCTATGGAGTGAAAAAGGTGCTTGGTTTTCGTGGAGGTTACCAGGGTTTGGATCCTTTAAAAGGGAAAGAGCCCATTGTGCTTACTCCTGAATTTGTTAATAAAATTCATAAAGAAGGTGGAACAGTTTTGGGTACTTCGAGAGGCCCGGTGGATATTCGTATCGCAGTTGACAACCTTATTCGACGGGGAGTAAATATGATCTTTACCGTAGGTGGTGATGGAACCCAGCGGGGCGGTAATGAATTGTTCCAGGAAGCCAGGAAGCGAGGCTACCCCCTGGCGGTAGTCGGCATTCCAAAAACAATTGATAATGACGTGGCTTTTGTTGCCAGGACTTTCGGCTACCTGACTGCGGTATCGGAAGCGAGCAAAGTCTTGAGTAATGCACATAACGAGGCACAAAGTGTTGAGAATGGCATTGCGCTTGTAAAACTCATGGGGAGGCATGCAGGATTTGTGGCTGCCGGTGCAACGGTTGCCAGCCAGGACGTAAACTTTGCCCTTCTTCCTGAAGTGCCTTTTAAACTGGAAGGTCCAAATGGATTTCTTGCTGCTTTAAAAGAGCGTATTATTAATCGTTCACATGCACTAATCGTAGTAGCCGAAGGGGCCGGCCAGAATCTGTTTGCTGCAGATGAATTGAAAAAAGACGACTCCGGAAACATAAAGGCCAAAGACATCGGATTATTTCTGCGGGATCGTATTGAAAATTATTTCAGAACTGAAAATATTCCTGTAGTGATGCGCTACATTGATCCAAGTTATATAGTACGCAGCAGTGCGGCCAATTCAGCAGATGCTATACTCTGCGATATGTTTGCCCGTAACGCTGTTCACGCAGCAATGGCCGGAAAAACAGGATTGGTTATTGGATATTTGCACGACAGATTTATACACGTGCCTATTGAACTCTTAACCAGCCGCAAAAAATCTATGGACCCTCATAGTTTTCAATGGAAAGCCGTACATGCATCTACCGGTCAAATCAATCAATTTGAATAGCCCGCTACTGACGACATACAATGAATAGACCTTATGCCGCTGGATTTTTCGTAAGGCAGTCTTGAAGTAGTTTTTAAACATCGATATTTCTTTTAAACCGCAGTAAAGTACTTTTTTTGTATCGGGAAGTGACTAAACAACGTTGACAACTTATAAGACATAAGGATACCCGTATGATATGATGCGATTATGAAAAGCCTATTTCATTCCTTTGAACGTGGCGTAAATGGCCATGGCATGTCCATGTCCCAGACCGAAATCTTCTTTCAGCCATTTTACAATTTCTCCTGCTTTAACTGTTGGCTTAAGATTCCCTTTTTTTTCTAAAAACCCTTTTTGTATAGCCAGCTTCTTAAAGTCAGATGGTGTTTTACCAGTCTTCGTTTTTATATTGTCTATATAAGCTTGGAAAGACATGTTTTTTGATTTGAATTTAATAAAGTAAGGCAACTAAACAATGTTTTGAAAGCGGGTGTTTTTCTTGATGAAAGCCCAAGGACGTTTTCATCTGATATTTTTTTATTATTTTAATGTGTTACAAAGATGCGTCGGGAAAACAAAAAGGATGCTATGCGTAAATGACAAAATAGGGGGCGTTTTGCGACAGGATCCGGTCTGGTAATCACAAAGAAAATATGATATGTGCAAAGTCTTGGTTTATAGAGAAAATTTGCATAGATTGATTAACAATTATAATTTTTTCAGCAACTCTTCCAGCCAGCGCTTTAATTCAACCCCTTTAAAAAGTAAAATATTATGATGTAGTTTTTTATCTTTTTGTATACTACGTCAGGATAATATAGTAGCCGCGATAAAAAAAAGACCAACCCGCTTACAACTTTACGCCGAAAACGATTCCACGAGGTCTTGTCTAAAATTGATCTGGTTACCCTTTGGTAAGCATTCTCAGAGTTCCTGTGGAAGTATGATTTTATTCTTCAACCTTTAAATTTTATTTTATGAAACAGATTTACAATGTTTATGCGTGGAAGTCCATTCTCATTATCGTAATTCTTGTCATTTTGAATAGTGCTGCGATGGCACAGGTACCATCGGATACCGCCAAAGCGAAGGTGGATACGACCACCATGTTGCCAGCCGACACGGTTAAGCCGACACAAACTGCTGCCACAACCCCTCCCGCTTCGGAAAAGAAGGCAAAACCAAAGCAACTCAATTTTTATATTGGCGGAAATTCTAACACCATGTCCGGTTCCACAGCTAGTTACAATGCAAATTCGGCTCTCGGCTACCAGTTAGGAATTGCCTATAAAAAGGGTAGTTTCACGTATTGGCAGGTTGGACTCATGTATAACTATTCTGCTTTCGGTTTTAATACCGCTGCAACTAACATCGACACGGGTAAACTCAATGTTCAGGCCCTCGATATTCCGGTGACTTTGGGTATTAACTTTCTGTCGTTTGCCAAGATAGTTGGTCTTCGCGCGTTTGTCAGCGCAATACCCGCATTTACTCTTGGTGTCGGCAATAATGGTTTTGGCATTAGCAAGGACGATGTCAATTCATTTATATTTTATGTTGGTGGGGGAATCGGAGTGGATATTTTTTTTCTGATGATTGATATTGGTTACAATTATGGAACAGGCAGCCTCATGAAGAATTCTGCCAGCAGTACGAATCCAGGCCAGGCATATCTGAATTTGGGATTCAGATTTTGAAAAATCGGGTTAGTTCCTGACATAACAGTTATTAACCTTAATCCGCTTTTCACTGCCGTAATTTTGAATCCACTATTATTGGTGCAGCTTTATTTTGTTTGGCTATGACCTTATGAATTAGTTTCGCAACCAGAAGGATACGCAAATTCAAAATCAAATGAATGTAGATGAGTAAAAATAAATACCCCTCAAAAGCATTACCTTGATATAACTATTCCCATTGCATCAGAATATTTTTGATTCAAAGAATGGATTTTTCTGACATCAAACCATTTTTTTTCATAATCAGCTGATCAATGAAAAATTTGCTAAAACCGAATATTTACTGGCTGTTTGTTTTTATACCTATAGCTGTTATCCTGGATCACAGCCACGTTTCTGCACCGCTGATTTTTTTCTCAGCAGCTCTTTCTATTATACCCATTGCCCGGCTGATTGGAAACTCAACCGAACAGCTTGCCACCTATACTGGTGATGCGATCGGCGGTTTGCTCAACGCAACTTTTGGCAATTTACCGGAACTAATCATTGCCATCATTGCCCTGAACGCCGGATTGCACGAGATGGTGCTGGCCTCATTGGCCGGAGCGATTCTTGCCAATTTGCTACTGGCCATGGGTCTGTCTTTTTTTGTAGGGGGAATGAAATTTCATAATCAGGATTATAACCCGGTTGGTGTTCGTGTTTACAGTTCGATGATGATGATTGCCGTGATTAGTCTGACCATACCCAGTGGTTTTCATATTTTCATGGCCGATAAAGCTCCGTCAGGCAAAGAAAATTTACTAAACCTGAATCTGGCGGTTGTTTTATTAATTGGATATGTGTTGTATCTCTTTTTTATGATCAAGACTCATCCGGATTTTTTTAAAAGTCAGGGTAGCGGGGAACATACAGATGAGCATGAAAAAAGATGGTCCCTCACCCGTGCTCTGATTAGTTTGGTGCTTGCATCGGTTTTGGCTGCCTTCATGAGTGAAGTGCTGGTGGGTGCTGCTGAAGAAACCGGGAAAGCGCTTGGCATGTCGGATGTGTTTGTCGGGGTAATATTTTTGGCGATCGTTGGGGGGGCCGCGGAGAGCATTTCTGCTGTAACCCTTGCAGCTAAGAACAAAATGGATCTCAGCATTGGTATTTTGTTAGGCAGTTCAATACAAATTGCTCTTTTTATCGCGCCCGTACTGGTAATCCTGAGCACATTCATTGGTCCGGGACAATTGAACCTTACATTCCCCCGGTCACTAATTGTGGTTTTGTTCCTGACGGTCATTCTCGGGGCTATGATTGCCGGTGACGGACGTTCGAACTGGTATAAAGGTATTCAGCTGATTATCGTATACCTGATCATGGGCATGATGCTCTATCTTATTCCGGCTGTTTGAATAGTGATGCGTTTCTCATTCATTTCTCAATGAGCTTACAGGAGAATGGAATTCAACCCGGCTATCGAAGTTTCATAATTATTCTCGATCCTCTGTTTCGAAAAAATGTTACTACTGAACTGCTTGCCTCAGAGGTTTAGGCGGATGAAATTTTTTTATATGATAAGGAATAAGGTAACTTAGAACGGGAATGCCGGGAGTGACTTGCTGAGGGCGCTCAATATAAAAAAAATTGTATGAAAAAGTACATTACAGAATTTATTGGCACTTTTTTCCTTGTATTCGTTATTGGAATGGCTGTCCTCGGAGGCAAGGGCGATTTTGCTCCGTTAGCGATTGGCTCAACTTTAATGGTAATGATTTATGCCGGCGGACATATTTCAGGGGCGCATTATAATCCTGCAGTGACATTGGCAGTTTTAATACGCGGCAAAATTTCTGCTGCAGAAGCCATTATCTATATGATAGTGCAAATAATAGGAGCTTGTGTTGCATCTTTAGTAGTAATGTATCTTATGAATGATAAAATTGCTGAACAAGCTGTTGAAATGGCAAATAATTCAAAAGGATTGATTGCAGAATTCCTGGGCACTTTCGCCCTGGCTTATGTGGTGTTGAATGTGGCAACTTCTAAAGGAACAAGCGGTAACAGCTTTTATGGACTTGCCATTGGCTTCACCGTGTTAGCTATGGCAATTGCTCTGGGTGTCATGTCCGGAGGAGCGTTTAATCCTGCAGTGGCTATCGGCATTAGTATAATGAAAATGATCTCCTGGAATGCTATTTGGATATACCTGATAGGTTGTTTTGGAGGCGCTGCCCTGGCCGCTGTTGTATTCAGGATGAACAACCCGGATGATAAATAAACCTGTCGACTGGGTAAACCAGTCAGCTGTGATATCACAGGATAATCGGTATCTTAGTAGTACTTCCCACCCTCTGCAAAAAACCCGCTCTATCCCAAAGGCACTAATCCGCAAACTATTTCAGAAGAGATAGATTATAGAATGTCATGTGGACAAAGACACCAAACGTCACTACGCATTTGTAATGAACGTTCAAAAAGATCGGCAAAAAAATCTGGTGCCTGAATACGCTACGTGATCCTGTGACCTGTCCTCGGGGGATCTGACGACGATATAGGTATGTATTAAAGACAATATTGATATGTAGAGATTCAATTCGTTTGTATTTTTTAACCATAAATATTATAGAGATGAAAAAAGCAATGATTTTATTTGTTTTGATGATCGGCATTTCAAGGATATCATTTGGCCAAACCTGGCAGCAAACATGGAGTGAGATGTCCAAGGAAGAAAAGATGATGAAGTTGAAGAGTTTCCGTGCCGATAATCAGAAATTCCTGAAGGATAGCCTGGGCATGACAAGCAAACAGTTAAAGTCGATTGACAGCGTAAATTCGGATTATATGAAAGAATTAGACCGAATTCACAGTGGTTCAGGAACCGATGATGAAAAATTAGCAAAAGCGCAGGAACTCACTAAAAAAAGAGGAGCGGACCTGGATAGCATTATGGGTGAGGTTTCGCATATGAAATTTACCAAATATGTGTACGCGAAATTAGAAAAGGCACAAGAATAAAACGACAGACTAATCCGTCACCAATTCACCGCGAACCCGCTGGAATCGGGCCACGGCACTTTTTGGATCGGGAAGTAACCAACATGAGTTGGACAATTTTCCCACATTATGCAGATAAAATATCGCGTTGCATATGCACGCTGGATATATTTTCTTACATTGGACTAAATTTAATAAAATAAATGACTTTCGTTTTTCTGCTATGAAAAATATTCTGTGCAGATAAAATAGACTATATTTTTTTATTGCTATTCTTCACACCCTCTGAAAATTTCATCCCGGTTACCACTAGAATACACGGCCCCTCATCCTGCAGTACTTGTTCGCCTGCATTCATTTTCTTATATCAATGAGTCATTATTAAATAAAATATATAATCATGAAAAAAGGTACCGAAATATTTTCTGTGCAGGGCTTCAAAACAACAGCGGCCGCTGCACTGATCAGCCTGTTCAGCATAGCAAATGTACAGGCGCAGGATACAAAAGGGCAGGCTGTAGTTTCTACCGAAACGGTCACCGCCACAGTAGTCAGTGTCAACCAGAAAACAAGGGAGGTTACCGTCAAAATGGAAAACGGCAATGTGCACAGCTTCATTGCTGGTGACGAGGTAAAGAACCTTCCACAGGTAAAGAAGGGCGATATCATTACGGCGGTTTATACGGAAGCGATTGCTTATGAAGTCAAGAAACATGGTACAGCCGGGATGACAACCACTTCAGCCTCTCAATCTGCACAACCAGGCTCGAAGCCCGCAGCCGTAATGGCACAACAAACGACTGTAACGGTTAAAATCACCGCGATCGACACCCAGGCGCCGACTGTTACTTTTATGGGACCGAAAGGGAATAAGGAAACGATCAAAGTGAGAGACCCAAAAAATCTGAATGGTGTGAAAGTCGGGGATATGGTGGACATTACCTACACGGAGTCGCTCGCAATAAAGGTGGATGAGGCACCAAAGAAATAAACTAAACGATTTGAAAAATCGAAATAGCCAACTTAAACCGGTTATCACAGTAACCGGTTTTTTTCTAACGAATTCGGTTTACAAACAAAAATTTTTGTTAAAAGATATTTTTTTTTACTTTTAGTGAATATAGGTTGGAAATTTTTTAGTCCACCATAATTAATCCAAAGTACTCAGAGGAGAAAGCTGGTCAGATTAGTATAGCAGAAGGTTCGTTTCTAAACAGCGCTATTATTTATTAAATCCTGTTACCTTTTTGAAATTTGCCGGGTGGTGTGGTCCTGAGTCTGTAATGCTTTTTTAGTATTTCAGGTAATGACCAGAGGCGCTCTGTTCGTTTGAGATTTCCATTTTTAGTGAACAACTATTTCGGATATTCCCTTCTGCAATATGTAACAGTATGAGACAATCACAATTAAATTGTAAAAAATGAACACAAAATTCTTATTGATTTCCTGTGGAATGCTGGTCCTTTCATCCGCATGTAACAATGCCAGTGACTCCAAAACAGCCACAACTGATTCAGCAAAACCTATGGCAACGGATACGGTAGCTGCGGTAGCGCCGGCTGAACCACCTGCTCCGGTTATTGACAGCGCTGCCATTACCAAAGAATATTTAGCAGCAAGGAAAGGTGCAAAAAAAGGCAAACCAAAAAAACAAGGTGCTAATACGGTGGAAATAACAAGCGAACCACCGATGCCTACTCATGAAGCCCTGGAACAACCAAAACCCACAGGTGCCCAGCCTGCTCCTATGGTAATACATACAAAAGAGTATGTATATTATACACCCTCCCAAAAACCCGCTTACCCCGGTGGCGATCAGGCTTTAGCAGCGTTTATAGCCGGACGCGTAATTTATCCTGAGGAAGCATTGAAATACCATGTTGAGGGTACCGTGTTTGCTGAAGTCTACCTCGATAGTATAGGTAATGTAACAAAAGTTGAAATCCCCGGAACACATCTTGGAAGTGGATTGGAAGAAGAAACAGTATCAGTCCTGACGGCATCACCCAGATGGCATCCGGCCAAAGAAAATGGTCAGTTTGTAAGATCAAAGGTTACCGTTCCGGTCACATATAAAATTGATCATTGATATTATTTTTATTGAAAGCGGGCCGGAAGATGTATTTGATTCTTTATAAGAAAACATTACCGGGCGATAACACAGTTCAATAAGAATTCGTTCTGTCAGATCAAACGATATTTGTATCGCGGCCTTCCCTTTTTGAGGCAGGCCGCGATTTTTTTATTCAACGATTACTGCCGGCTATACTTCAGTCGCAGACCTATTTTGGCCGGCTTTTCTTTTCTCTCAGGTCTCTGTAGCGCTGTAAAGCCTGGTAAGATCTATAGTACATGTAAATATTACTCACATACTGTACCGTTTCCCGGCCGATATGATGGGCCGCTAATATTTCTACATTGTCAAACCAGATATTTGGATCAAGTCCCCTTGCCACGGCTCCTCTTCTTAATTTTCTGACATTGCCGGGTCCGCAATTATAGGCTGCCAGAGCAAAAAGTTGTTCGTTCAGGGAATCCATATCTTCCCGGGCAAAATATTGATCAATTAAATAACGATCGTATTTTACACCGGCATGGATATTATTGTCGGCGTTTTTAATATTGGGGATACTGATGGGTGGATGTGAAGCCGTGGAAGGCATCAACTGCATGACGCCAACCGCACCCATATGACTCACCGTTTGTTGCTTTAGCTGGGATTCCTGAAATGCCTGGGCCGACAATAACATCCAATCCATAGAATACGTTTGTCCATATTTTTTGAACAGGGTTTTAAACCGGTCCAGATCTGCCAAAGCTTCCCGGCTATTGGCATTGCGTAACCGCCCTTTATCTTTCAGGAATTTATCATAGATCATATTTCCGGTCGTAGTTCCTTTTTTGATCGTGCTCACAAAGCGGTTGACCGCAGATTTCAGTTTGGGGGAATTTTTCCTGACAGCCCATCCATAAGATTGGTTACTGTCGACTGCAATATTTGTATATACTTTAAGGTTGGTATATGCATTTTTCCAAAGTGTTCCAAGATCCTCAGGAACTACCGTGAACGGAATCATTCCTTCATTTACCATAGCCAGAATATCTTCTGATTCAAGATAAGGATCTGTGAAGTCAATAAACATCGGCTTGCGGCCGGCCTTCCGAAATGACTCATTGAGCGTGATCAGGGAAGCCTGAAAACTGGTGTTTTCCCGCACAAATACATGCTGGCCCGCGAGATCCTCAATGGAACGGATAGCCGGCGCCCCGGGACCGCCCACAACTATATCTTTTATACCGGTTATTGTGGGCGAGGAAAAATCGACCAGCTTCTCCCGCTCAGGTGTGATCGTATATCCTGAAGCGATCATGTCTGCGTGGCCGCCCGTTAACATGGGCAGAATATTTTTGCGGCTGACAGGTATAAAAATGACACGGATTTTTGGAGGATAATATTTTAATTGTGTGTTCAGTTCCTTTTCAAACAGATTGACCAGTTCAAAAGCAAGGCCATATCTTTTCATCCCTTCAACATAGTAGTAGGTTTTTGAATAAGGGACAAGTACACGAATATATCCCCGGGCGATTATACTATCCAGGTCGCCAAATGCTGTATTGGCTACTCCCAATACATTATCATCAGATGCCCAGTGAAAATAGGGAACGCTGTCACCGCTTGCATTTAATTCATATGATTCAGTACTGTCCGCATTAACCTGTGTATTGGATTTAACAATGGCTAATGAATCGGCTTTTGATTTTTTGGATCCCTGACTACATGCAAAATGACAGGCATTTGCCAATAATAATAAATGGAAAAGGATCAAACGTCTCATAGCTTGAATTTTGTGTAATTCCCGGGCTGATCGTAATGTAGAATATTCTTTTTCTTTTCAAGGCTGGATCAGTTTAATATCGGTATCGGATTATTCCTTGAATGTCCAATAAATACCCACATTAAATACCGGACCCAATGAATTCACATTTAAACCAAAGTTGCTGACTGAATTTTTGGTGGTGTCGAATTTTACAGATTCATAAGAGTAGCCGAACAATCCGTATTGTCCCACCAGCGTAAAGGTTTTGCTCACGGCAAAAGCCGCTCCCAACGAAAGGTTTAGTCCCCATCCACTGAGCGTACCGTCCTGATTATTTACTTTTGTGCTGCCGGCCGTGAAATTGCCGACGATTCCGGTAAACAGTGAAAATTTATCACCCACCGGATAGAATCTTCTCAGGTAGATGACCGGAGAAAAGGTCGTTTCTGAAGTGTTGGTTGAATTGGATCCACCCAGGTTTAATGCAAAACCGAGCTGCAGATTGTTCTGAAGAAAAGTACCCACTTCAGGCGCTACACTCCATGTGGTGGTAGTGATATCCGAAGAACCTGTATTTTTTTCCGTCTTGGAATTGAATCCCAGCTGACCACCAATATACCAACTGTCTTTTTGCGCATAGCCAACTGAGGAAACAAAAAGAAAAATCAAAATGGCAAATATAGATTTGTTAATCATGGTTAAAAGTTTATCATGTTGTGTAGAATATATAATGCATTGATAGTTTAAGAAAAATATTCCGTAGATCTCTAACTCAGAGCTACTTTAACCAGGATTTTTATTTGGTGAACGGCGTGTATTTGAATTTCTGTCCACCTACAGACGCTTCATACATTAAGCCTCCTTTTTGCTGGGTGAATATGAGGATACCATCGGCATATTTTGCATCCGCAGACGCACCCGCTTTGGCGGCCACCGCCGAAACCTGGGCAGAGAATTCGAATTTATTTTCTTTGAAACGGTCCAGGGTCGCCTTGTCCTCAAAAAATACAACTTCCCGGTAAGCCTGTCCGCCAAACTGGAAACCGACGGTAACCTGGGTCATCTGGGCCTTGCCTATAATAACACCCTTTTCATAAACAATTCCACCGCCTGAAGCGCCGCCTACGCCAACTGCACCTTTACCAACATTCGGGAACACAACATATCCATAGTCATTCTTAAAGCGCTTTTTCATCAGGGAGTCTGTATGAATAAAATCCTTGATGCCTTTCTTGCTGTCTTCTACCAGTTGCTTGTCCTTTTTATCCGTCTGACCTGACGAAACGGTCCATACCGAAGCGAATACAAATACCAAAGCTGACTTAAGAACTAAGTGAATCAGATTCTTTTTCATATTACAGGTTTTATAAGTGAATTGGTTGGATATGCACCCGATTGAAAGAAAATCTTCCAACTACCCGCGCATTACATTTTAAATGCATCAAATTCATTCAGGCGATCGAAGGGACAGATTTAATCCTTTTATACTATGATTCCGGACACATGTCAAAATGATTTAATACCTGACATTTCCGGATGGGTTTCGTGGGGAAGGGTAGGAGTGAATGTATAGTAGCCAGCCTCTCAGCTCCAAGCATTAATTGAATAGCAAGTTAGGCGTTTTTATATTTATTATTTACAATTTCACAAAAGAAAATGCAAGGCCGGATGGGCGATAATTCTGGAAACAGGATTCAAAAATTTAGATTTATTTCATTGATAAGTTATCGGGATTTAGTTTAATGGAAGTCGGGAAGTAACGCGACTTACGGTCTGACCCTTCTGGTTTTTCCTTTGCTGTTTGTAATTTCTATTGAAGACATGCTACTGTCAACAGGGATAAACCTTGCGGATTGAGATAAGAAAGAATTTCCATATCCGGTTTCGCGTTTTTGATGTCTTCCATCTTTGTATACAATAATTGCACTGACGTCGTCTGCATATAAGGGTAAGAAACTGTAGTTTTTATTTAATTGAAAAACTTTTAAAGGTCCTTTATTCTGGCTGGCCGCTATTAAATATTTTCCTTCGCTGCTTCGAAGCTTTACAAGCGCTTTGCCATTTTGGGGAATAAAAATCCCACTTTGTAATATATTGAGCGGCGTAAATTTTCCCTTACCATCTCCTTTTAGAATTAATCCATTCAATGCATCATATCGCCCGAACGAAGGCACGGTTCCATAATCATTTGTGTTCATGCAAATATCCAGATTGCCGTCGCCATCAAAATCGTCGGTTATCATTCCATTGATTGCGGAATATTGCGCCATATCGGGCAAGGGCTCCATCGTAAAAGTTCCGTTTCCGTTATTTCTTATAAAGGAACTTTTAAAATTATTCGCCGAGTATTTAATGGAATTTTCCATTTCCCCTGGCGTGAATAATTTATCAAAGGTCGCCTCGCCAAATTTTTTATAAGTCAGAAACCTTTTTTTCAGAAAAGGTAATTGTGAAATGACATCATCACGCGCATCGGTTACAAACTCTTTTTTCTCACCGCCCTGTTTGTCTTTTATAAACGAAGTAAGCATGCATTGCATGATTCCCTGGTTGTAAAAATCCCTTGCATAGACAGATACTGGATATTTGTCACTCGCTTTGTAAAAAGAATTTTCTCCCAGGTTGCTAACCACATAATCCATATCGCCGTCATTGTCGAAATCTCCGGCGGTGATACTATTCCACCAGCCAATTTGATTTCCAATTTGAGAAGATGCCGTAATATCCCTGAATTGCCCATGATCGTTTTTCAAAAATTTTATCGGCATCCATTCTCCTGCCAATACCAGGTCCTGCCAGCCATCATTGTCAAAATCGGTCCAGATGGCATCACAGACCATCCCAACATTCAACAATGGAGTCGCTACCCTGGATGTTACGTCAGTAAATATTATTTTGCCATCCCTGGAGTCATTGCGATAAATGGCGCAGGAAACCGGTCTTGGATAATTCCAGGGAAACACACGACCGGCAATAAATAAATCCAGATCACCATCATTGTCATAATCGATGGCTCGAACGCAGGATTTGCTCGTGAAATTCCGCGGGAGCGTTGTCGTATTGAGTGTGAAATTCCCCTTACCATCATTGAGGTATAATTTGTCCTCGTACCCCGGACCATTGGGAGCATTTTCATAACCACCTGTGGCTATATAAAGATCCAGGTCGCCATCATTATCGGCATCAAAAAGAACAAGGCCCATATCATCCCAGTTTTTTTTATTTTGCCCGGGCAGGATATTCTTGTTTATAAATGTTCCATCTTTTTGTTGAAGCAATAAGTGTAGTACGATTGGAACCGGAACCGCCAATGAAGATGTCATCGAGACCGTCATTATTTACATCGCCTACAGCCATCGCAGGTCCGTATTCGGAAAATTTGTGTGGTAATAATTTTTGGACACTGAAATCTATAAAATCTGTTTTCTTATGCTGATAATGAATTCTCGCTGAATCTGTGATGGGTTGAAACCATGGGTTATTGGATATAGGAGGATTTTTCCAGTTATATAATTCTTTGGCAGTTTTATAACTAACCGTCATTCTTTGATTGACTGCTACATTTATAAAAATCTGTTTTTTCCCATCCGGCCATTTTACAACCATGGAATCAATCCTGGATGTTTTCCCCAAACCGAAATGCGGATCCATTGGCATGGTAGAGAGGTAACCACGATAAGGTGTTTGCTCATACACCTGCTGCTTTCCATCATAATATAATTCGATCCATGTGCCGAGACCATTCCGGTTCAGTGAATCACCTATTAATTTTACTGTGAGATAATTCGTTGTATCCGGGGAAACATTCCTGTAAACAAAAGCCTCATCATTGATATTATTTATTACGAGATCCAGTTTACCATCATTATCCAGGTCCGCATAGGCTGCACCGTTAGCGAAAGACGATGTCGTCAGACCCCAGCTGTCCGAAACATCGGTAAATATCGCATCGCCTGTATTCTGAAAAGCATAATGTTTCAGTTTAACCTGTGGTATTTTACTCAAGTACTTCTTTCTTTGTAGTATATCCGAATGATTTTTCGCGGAAGGCAATAAAATCGTGATCCGTCAGGTCTTTCGGAAAGCCATTGGTAATAATGATATCCCGAAACCCATCATTATCAAAGTCCTGAACGAGCGGCGCCCAGCTCCAGTCCGTGGAGGAAATACCGGACCAATAGCCGATATCGCCGAAAATGGGGTCACCAGCAGAATCATTTTTTTCAATGCGCGGCCCCATATTCAGTTGCAGCGTATTACGTACATATTGATATTGATAGCCGAAAGAATCATTATTGCGATAATTTTGATAATTGTATCCCGACATCAGTAATTTTTTTCTGTAATTGTCTTCTGGGTCCATGTCCATTTCTACCACATCCGAAAGACCATCGTTATTGATGTCGATGACGTCCTGACCCATGCCATTGGCAGAAGTATGTTTGAAATAGGTCGCTGCTTTGTCGGTAAAAGTGCCATCATGGTTATTGATGTACAGGAGATCATTCGAAAGAAAATCATTTGCTACAAAAATATCTTTCCATCCGTCTTTGTTGAAGTCGGCAATGGTTGCACTATGGCCATATCCTTCAATCGTTACACCGGCTTGTTTTGTAACATCCGTGAACACGGGATGATGTAATGTTGGGCTCCAGTCATTGCGGTATAAACGACCGGTGCTTGGCGCGGAACCATCTTTTATTTTTGGACGATAGACAGACGGGTTCCTATCCTGGTCCATTTCATTTACGGTGATGTATACATCGAGGTCGCCGTCATTATCATAATCAAAAAAAGAAGCCATGGTTGAATAGGAGTCATCATTCAGGCCATATTCTTTTGCCATCTCCTTGAAAACAGGAATGCCCTCTTTATTTACACCCTGGTTTATATACAGCAGGTTTTGTCTTTTCTCCGCTTCCGGTAATATGGTGGCGCAAACATATATATCCAGCAGGCCGTCGTTATTGATGTCAACCACGGCCACACCGCGGCACCATTGTTTGTTGCCATTTACCTGCGCGATATCCGTAACATCTTCAAATTTAAAATCCCCTTTATTCAAATAAAGCTTACAGGGAACCTGGTTACCCGTAAAATAGATATCCAGCAGGCCATCATTATTAAAATCACCGATACCCACACCCCCGCCATTATACATATTGGGTAGATCGAATGGATTGATGGTGTCGTTTTCAACGATATGATTGTTGAAATGTATATTGGAATGATCAGAAGAAATGAGTTGAAATAAAGGTTTGTTTCTATTGCATGCGATGATCAGAAAACATGAAAAGATAAAAACAATAGTAGCCTGGATTTTCATTTAAAACCTTTACGGACAATATCATGCATGGAACAAATCTACAAAAAATAAGTCTGTATGTTACTTAATTGGCATAGTTTTGCGTACTATAAAAACTAAAATAAAACACCATGAAAAAATTATTGTTGATAGCAGCCATTGCCAGTTTTACTTTCGCATGTAATGATGGCTCCAAGTCTTCTACGTCTGCTACAGATACGACCGCAGTTGCGCCTGCCGCACCCGCTGCCGATTCTTCTGCTTCGGGCACACAAACATTGAAAGACGGATTGATGACTATGAAAGATGGCAAGATGATGATCGTAAAGGGTGGCGCATGGGTAGCCATGGATGCTCCGGTAACCTGTACGAATGGTCGTAAGGTTGATGTAAATGGAGAAGTTTCCAAAGGAGATAAGAAAAGAAAACTGGAAGAAGGAATGATGATTGATAACGACGGCCAGATCAAGGACAAGGACGGAAAACTGGTGGATACCAGTGGTTGGGATTAATAAAATATCACGCAATAATAAGAAAGCCATCACGTTTTAGGAGTGATGGTTTTTTTTATTTTATCACGGTATAGTTGCCAACGTAGATTTTGGAATTATTATGAAAGGTTTGCCAGGAATGCCAGAATTCATTGTAAGACTGGACCGCCAAAAGCTTTTTGCCTTTTAGCAATCCGCCGATGCAAACACCATCCATATTCCAGGTCGAATTTGTTTTTTCATCAATCAGTAAATCATTATTACCCGCGATTTGAAAGCTCAGCACGGAATCATCTACCCGCCGGTCATATACATGAAAAGAAGTTGAATCTTTTTCGATGGTTAACAGGATCGGCAATCTGTCCACCGAATCCTGGATAATTCTTTTCTGCACCAGTTCATTCCAGTCATAGGCCTTGGAAGAAAAATTATTCTTCACGCCAACAATCCATGATTTAGGTTCCCAGGAATCAGTATCCCTTCTCACCAGACTACTCAGCATCGTGCCCCTGTCATAATCTTCCAGCTTGAAATAATTATCCATAAATATGGTATCCGGTTTCATCACCAGCGACTCCGGATATTCTCTGAGCCATGCATCCCAGGTCAGTTGCGTTGATGGAAATTCCTTTAATTGATATCCCTTCAATGGACCCGCAATCGCCGTTCCGGTTGCCTGCTGCCACCAGCTTTTGGTTGTAAAATCTTCAAATACTGCATTGAAATGATCCATACCGACGAGACGGAATGATTCCAGTTTTCCGTTTACGATCGGACTGTACACACGTCCTGACCGGCACACTGTACAGTACGTGATCATCACCGGCGTTTTTCCAATCGTGTCCATCACCTGGTGATGATATCCGATCAATTGTATGGGATAAGCTTTTGCCTGACCATCGATCACGACGCCAATGATCAGTTTTGATTTTTCCATCTCGCTGTTGGAAGCAACCGTGAAGGATTTATTTACCGGCTGATGAAAAATATTTTCAGCCTGCAACCGAAAATTGAAAAAGAAAAATACGAAGGCATAGGATATCACAATCAGTGACAAAAATATTTTTTCCCAGGTTCTGCCATTTTTAAAAGCAACGATCAGGGCAAAACATATAAGAAACAATGCAAGGATCCGGATCCATACAATGGATTGATCCAGCCAGTATGCAAAGGAAACCGTATTGTTAACCTGGCTGCCCGGAAAAGGCATTACAAAATAAACGCGTAATATTTCAGCAGAAAACAGGAGGAAGAGCGCTATGAATAGAATCAGGCGTTTCAAATAAAAGGGGATTTTCTCGGAAAATGCAAAAGCAGGCTTTAGCGTAATGGCAGCAGCAATTCGTTTCACAGTCGTTTGGCTAATTGACAGGTAAGTTAAGGCAAATCGGTAAGGAAACCAAAGGGGCCAGAGCCTGTTGAGTGGGAGATACCCGTGTTTGACTTCTCAAAAATACCTCGAAACTGTTGTTGATTAAAAAGGGAAGCTGCATCAGCCCGATGCAGCTTCCCGGAAAAACCTTACAACGTTACTTCCAATGCTCCTTTATTACCAGGAACATCGGTTGCAGTGGCTTTGATCTTGCTACCGGTCAGCGGGTTGTTAGCCTGCGTGGCCGTATAGGTCCAGTCAAGTCCATTTGTCAGTTGTACTGCATTGCCTTTTTCCAGTAGTGTGCCGTTTGCGGAGTGGATTTCCACCTGCAAACCGGTCACTCGAAAATCATCTACAGCCCGAATCTGGATCTGGCTGCCAGTGACACCCGTATAATTACTGGTGTCGACGATCTTGACGACCGGCGGAGATAAGAAATCTTCCAGCGCACGGCTATACAGGTTCTGCCTTGGTCTCAACGCAGCGGTGTATGCGTCTTTGATGCCCTGGTCCTGACCTTTCAAAACTGCCTTGGCATATCGTGAAGCCAGGAGGAAATTGTCCTGTGTTTCCGTCTGCCCAGGTGTATTGTTACCCTGCCTGCGCTTTGGCGCTTTTGCAACTACTGTTTTGCCCTCCCACTCGCGAAACACGAGTTCTTTTCCGAGGGCGCCTCTGAATTTTCCAGTGATAACACTGTTATTAGAGTTGGCCATTTGGTACAGATTTAATTGTGAAAAAATATTGTTTCCAACCTCAAACGCCGAAGTGGATAGGGTTTCCGGGTTTACACTCCCGGTCGCCCTGTGTAAAACATCCACTTCGGTGATCGATAAAGCAAATGTAAATTGACTTTAAGCCGATTTCTTTAAAAAAGTGACCTTGTCGAAAGCGGCCGGTGACATTGTCGAATAAACGCTGTGATGAAATGAAAATCACGTCGAAATCACCTCATTGGTACCTCTTTGGTACCTCTTTCCCTCCTCTTTGGCACCTCGGAATCCGAGGTGGCAATGAGGATCCAATCAGGCCGCATTGAGCAATCATTCAGGATAAAATGCAAAATCCATCCGATTCCTCATGGGATATTTTTTAAATTGGAATTATTTTAACCCAAACTCTTCCATCATGATGAAACCTGTTTTTATCTGGCAAAAACAAACACCCATAAAAAAAATTGATCCTCGAACAGTCGTATATCTCTATACGAAAGGAAATTATACCGAATTATATTTTCCCGACAAATCGTTTTGGAAGGTGCGATCATCTCTGTACGGCGCATTACAAAAACTTCCCGAGGATATGTTCGTGAGAATAAGTGATACTACGGCTGTTTCCATTTATTACATAGACAGTATTTACAGGGATTATTTAGTTCTTGTCGGGAAGTCCGAAGAACCGAAGGATTCCAAGCCTATCAGCAAGCGATATTATAGTTCGGTGATCAAACAGCTCAATGTGATCGGAAAAAAATAACCATGACCACGTTTCAGATGCGGTTAACCGACATCGCCATTTTGCGGATTTATTCCGGTCTGCGATAATAGGATGGTATTAATTTAATTTAGTCCGTATCAGATCGGCTACTTCATTGGATCCGAGATTGATGGCAATGATTTTTCCGGAGCTGTCAAGAAGAAAATTGCTGGGGTAACCGCTTATCCGAAGATCATCAACGGTTTTTTTATTTGTTCTGTATTGATCCCAGCGTAGAGGCCTCGTTTTGATAATCTCTTTCCATGCCTGAATATCGGAAGAACTTGAATCTATGGAAAGTCCAACGATCGAAAATCCTTTATCATGATATGTATTGTAGAGCTCAACATAAGTCGGAAACTCACCAATACAGGCACTGCAACGGGCAAACCAAAAATCAACCAGTGTGTATTTTGACAAATGTCTACTGAAAGAAATCTTCTTCGGGTTTCCCTGTAAATCGATCAAAGTCAAATCCGGGAATACTCTGCCGGTGTCAATTAATGCCAATTTTTTCAGTCCGGCGCCAATCAGTTTCCCTGTCTCTGTATTTCTAATTCCAGGTGACAGAACGGTGTAAGCAGAATCAAGCCACCGGTTATATCCATCACCCAAATATTGGGAGATCTGCCAAAGGGCAACATAGGAATCAGGATGTTTTTGCGAATACCGGTATAGATACATTTTTTTTAGCGCCCATCTCTTATAGTAATCACTAACCGTATCAATCAAATGATATTCGTTTGAACAATAGGCCGTGTTGAATTCTGCCATAGCAGCATTTTGTATATTGACTATTTCTCTTTGAGAATCTGCATGGCATTCAATGTGCTGAGCTCCGGGTTCAAGATAAAACCTGTCGGTAATATATCTTTGAATCCCCGAAGAAAAATCCAGATATACATAAATGGGATATTTGAGCCGTTCCCGGATAATAAATTTTCCATGGCTCACCGAAACAGGTTTAAAATTCAGCAGTTCCGGATAATCCTGATAGAATCCTCCCGGCATAAGTGTGACCAGACCGCTGTCCCGATTTATATTGCCTGATAATGTAAAGGAATCAACCATTTGTCCACTACACGTTAAACAAAAAAATATAGCGAAGATCGTAACGGGTATTTTCAAAATAATAGGTTTATTTTTTCTACTGGTACTTTCTTATGGGACATTAAAGATATGCATTAGAAATGTGGGAGCTTATTGTCCCATGCAAAGGTTAGAAAATGCGCTGTTCTATCTTAAAGCAGGATATTCCTTATAGAGCTCTTCGACCAATTCCTTTCGATATCCCGGCGTGTGGCTGTAGATAATGATTGCTTCACTGGCTTGTACCAGTTCATTATTGACGACCTTACAGGCCACGAGTTTTTCGGTGTTCTGCCAGATACCCGGATCATAGTCAAACGCTTTCTGATAGAAATACAAAGCGCCCCGCAGATCGCCCAAATTCATTACAACATTTCCCCTGAAATAATTCAGGAAAGGATCGATGTGGAGTATGGTATCCAGTTTATCGATCGCTCTGCTGTACTCTCTGTAGTTTTTGGTTTTTGCATATTCATTCATCAGGAGCAAATAAGGCGTGGGCTCTTCCGGAAATAAGGAGATATATCGGTCAGCGGATTTCCTGAATAGTTTTTCGCTGAGGTGTTCGCAGGCTAGCATATACTGAAGGGAGAGGTGCTTGTCTTTCTGGGCCTGCTCATCGAATTTTTCGAAGGCTGATCTTGCCGCACTGTAGTTTTTATCACTCCATGCATTATCGAATATTATCCCATATTTATTCCCGGATGTCAGTGTGGCATGAGCCTCAGTTGTATCAGTATCCGGGATTATATATGAAAACAGACTCGCATAAGACTCACCGAGCTCATAAGAAAAAATATCGGCTGCCTTAAGAGAGTCTTTCACTTTTATTATGGTGATATCCTGATAATTAAATCCGCCATCACCGAAGACCCTGAACAAAAGGTGCATTTCTTCATTCTTCAAAAAACTGCGGACCAGATTAAAGCTTCCGTTTTTTGTGATCTCCAGGGTGCTGTTACCAATACTGAACAGGCCAAAATTATTCGCGATCTTGGCCAGCGTGTCCAAATTATTGACGATAGGGCTTTTTGATCCGGTCCTTGTTATGAATTCTGGAAAATAGATCAGGTGATTGAGGATTTCCGGGTTCCCATTGTTCATAGATGACTCCAGCTGCGCCGATAATTTTTCGGCTTCCGCAGTGGTAACCGGAGTAGTTTGTGCAGACAGGGTTTGAAGGGTCATGACGCCGGCCGTCAGCCAGGCCAGGCCAAGGAATTTAAGGTTTAGATGCATCAGTTTAGGTTAAGGACGTTTTCAATATCAGAAACGCCCGCACCGGAAGAATATTATTGTGTAAGGAGAAAAATAAACTTTCTATAAAATTTATATTTGCAGTTGTGTACAGACTCATATCCGCTAAGTGCTTAAACTGGCCAAATGAGATTTATACTAATAATTTGTTTAAAAATGATGGTAGCACTTCATGGAATGGCTCAACTACAACAAGGTTTTATTAATATAAGCGATGGAAAACTTTTTTACCAGAAAATAGGCAACGGACCTCCCATTCTTTTCCTGCATGGCATTTGCCTGGATCATCGTATGTGGGAGGACCAGGTAAACTATTTCTCTGATTCCTTTACGTGTATCAATATAGATTTAAGGGGATTTGGAAAGTCGTCTGTTCCCGGTCCTACTCCGTACAGTTTTCATGCAGACATAAATACACTGTTAGACAGCTTGCATATAGAAGAACCGGTTGTTTTAATTGCACTATCAATGGGTGGGAAAGCGGCTGTTAATTTTTCATTGACTTACCCACATAAAACCAAGGCATTAATTTTGGCAGATGTTGCCATTGATGGATATAGTTTTGAGGAATTTATCCTTAAACCTATTTACGATGCAGGTAAGCAGAAAGGTGTGGACACTGCTAATCAATTATTTTTAGATCATCCCCTTTTTTCGACTGCAAAAAGTGATAGTACGGTTTTTAAGCGTTTAAGAGATATGATTTTGTCGTATTCTGGCTGGCAATGGATACATAAAAATCCAATTCAAAGTCTTACTCCCCCTGCTATAGACCAATTGGAGAAAATAAAAGTGCCTGTTTTAATTATTACGGGTGAAAAAGATATGCGTGACTTTCAGCAGATTGCCGATATTCTGCACAAAAACATAAAGCAGTCTATAAAAAAGCAAATCCCGGAAGCCGGACATATGTCTAATATGGAGAAGCCTGTTTTATTTAATAGTTTAGTATCTGATTTTTTGATTTCGGGTAAATAGCGCCTGCAATGTCCCGGAGACGAGTAATTTGGTATATTCGAATCCCATGTATTATGTAGTATACGGTCTTTTTTTTATGCTTTCCCTCCTGCCGATGCGCATATTGTATTTCATTTCTGATGGAATATACCTGGTTGTTTATTATGTCATTGGCTACCGGAAAAAAGTTGTGATGAAAAACCTGGAAATAGCATTCCCGGAAAAATCAAATGCAGAGCGGGTTAAAATAGCGAAAGCGTTTTATCATAACCTTCTTGATTCCTTTATAGAAACCATTAAATTAGTAAGCGCTTCCAGGCGTTTTCTTGAAAAAAGGGTAACTGCTAACTGGGAAGTGCTTGAGCCTTTATTTAAAACTGGTAAAAGTTGCCAGATTCACCTCGGACATACATTTAACTGGGAATGGGGCCATCATGTGTTGAGCAGCCACACAAAATACCAGGTGCTCGTAGTATATATGCCTTTAAGCAATGCTGTGTTGGAAAGATTGATGTATCATTTGCGTGTTCGACATGGAAATAAATTTATTGCTGCAGGTAACATGAGTAAATCTATGGAAACATTTAAAGACACCCAATATCTCCTGGGCCTGGTTGCTGACCAGAGTCCGGGCAATCTCCCGAATGCTTACTGGATGGATTTTTTTGGCAGGCCTACCGCGTTCGTGTCAGGTCCGGAAAAAGGAGCAAGAGCGGGTAATTTGCCTGTGTTGTTTACTTACATTGTAAAACCCAGGCGTGGATACTATCAGGGCTTTTTGGAAGTTGCGTGTGAAGATCCCTCTGCATTGAAGGAAGGAGAACTGACTTTGCGATATGCCCGTTTCATGGAAAAAGTAATACGCACGAATCCTGAAATGTGGTTATGGAGCCATCGGAGATGGAAACACAGTTGGAATCCGGCATATACGAAGAATTGGATTGGAGAGCAGGTACCGGGTAGTGAACGACCGTAGGCAGGATCATCGATTTGTAATTGCTGAATAAATATTTATAAAAGAACTTTTGGACAACTCATTCCGTTCCAGCCAAACCGATAGCTGATGCCGAGGGTCAACCCATAGTAATGATCATTTTTCACGGGGTTACCCGAAAAACTGAATCCGTCAATATAATCAGATGCAGTGATCCGATAAGTAGCCTCTGCATTGATAAAGATTCGATTGGTGACCATATATCGCACGCCTGCGCCTACAGGAATAACCGGGAGAATCGTCGGTGTTTTATGCAGTGTATCCACTCCAAGACCAAGGGAAGCCGCGGATTTGGAATCATAGTAAGATGTATCAAAACGACTCCAGTTCCTATTGATATGTAAGATGGCAATGCCTGCGCCTGCAAAAAAATAAGGTGAATATCTGTGCATACCTTCGCGGTAGGTTTTCCCGTTCAGATCCCAGACTAATTGTGCGGAAACCTCTGTAACAGAAGAATTGAATGTAAAATTTCTGTGTCTTCTCCATTCCGGACTCGAATAAGTTGACTCATCGGCGCCTAATGAGCTCTGGAGCAAATTGGCCCTGATAGAAAAATATGCATCCAGTGATTTACTGACCCACAGTTCTACCGAAGGCCTCAGACATTTTGTATAACCAAGAGAACTTTCTGATAAATCGCCCTGGTAAATAAGAGCGCCGGCATTTATTCCAATCTCCCATTTTGAAGGAGTAAACTGAGCCTGTGTTTTTTGAGTCGCAAGTGTGATGACAAATCCAACGGTCAGCTTTGCTTTTAGAATAGAATTCATAACATACGAATTTGAGTGGTACAGTCATTCAGTTATGTAGAGTTCTATTTTGAGGGCGGTTATTTTATGGCCAATTTTAAATTTATTTGGGAAACTGGCTATTACAAATTTGCTTAAAAATGTTGTGAAAGAAATGCCAAATATACCTTTCTGCAACCCGGATTCTTTTTACTTTGGTAGGATTGTTGCATAAATAATAATAATTCTGCCACAACAACGGAATGATAAAACAATGGATAAAATTCAACAGCTCGAATTAATGGATAAGATACAGAGAGAACTGAAAGATCTCGAACAGAGTCAGACGGCCGTACTGAAAAAGGTATCACAGATTGCTGCACATAATATTACCCTGAGTGTAGAACTTTTAGATCAGAAACTTCCGGACATTCAGGAATCAATTGATTCGACTGTGGTGGCCATCTGCCGGAATTTCGGAAGAATTCGAAGCCTATAGGAATAAGTTTTTCAGCGACAATAAAATGGGGACACAACTGGACCCGACTGCCTGACTTTTCAAACAGAGGTATCGCATCATCCTTCTGTATTTCAGCTTCATATTTCAACAAGAATATATCCTCCTTTTTTTATAATCGTCGAAAACCGAATGATGATACTAAAATTTGAATTCAGTCTTTATTTCGACCGGCCTTTTAATTGAAAGTTAAAAAGTCTTTGTAACTTTTAAGGCGATAGTCAGCATAAACGACTCCGGTGCCCGCCTTAAACCAACCAATGTTGAAAAATTTTTTGACTTTACTGTTATGCCTCTCCGGCATTCAAGTGATGGCTCAATCAGAGAGTTCACTTCAGCTTGACAGTTTAAAACGTTTATTGACTGCCGCCACAACAGATACATGCAGAGTCATACTGATGTCTAAATTGGCATCGGGTTATGGATACAGCCTGCCTGACAGTAGTCTCTATTATATATCACGGGTGTTTGAGCTTTCACAAAAAGCAAATTATTCCTATGGGAAATTTTTAGGCTACAGAAGCCTTTTTTCGGTATACAACACAGTGGGCGATTATCCTAAAGTGCTGGAAAGTCAAATCAATGCATTGAAGGTTGCCGAACAATTACCAAACCGGCGTTTGGAAAGTATGGCACTCGTTCATATGAGTCTTGGATTTGTATATCGGGAAATGAATTTGTACCGGGAGAATATAACACAACATGCAATGACCGTAAAATTGCAGGAGCAGTCCGGAAAGCCCATGTCAGAAATTGTGAGCTCGTACACCAATACCAGTATTTCCTACCTCGCATTGAAATTACCCGATTCTGCATGGTACTGTGTGCGGAAAGGATATGACCTGGGTATGAAGGCCGGCAATTTCAATACGATCAATATGGCTATTATGGGAACTATTGAAGAGGGCCGGGGTGATTTCAAAGAGGCATTGGCTACTTATCATTCGGCCATCGAACTTCATGAAAAAAAACACGAACGTGACAACAACTACTATCTGAACCGCGTATATAACAGTCTTGCCAAATTGCATTTACGCCTGGGTAATATTGATTCGTGCATCTTTTTTGGAAATATGGCTCTTTCATTGAGCGAGCTAAATCATTATCTGCCTTACGTTCGGGATGCTGCCAAAATACTTTCCCAGGGATACGAAACAAAACACGAACAGGACAGCGTAGTCAAGTTCCTGAAAATTATGATTGCGGCGAACGACAGTGTATATAACTATGATAAGCTCAGGCAGTTTCAAAACATCGGATTTTCCGAAGAACAGCGGCAACGGGAAATCACGCTTGCTGAAGAAAAATATCAGAATCAGGTGAAATATTACTTAGTGCTTTCGGCGCTGGTCGTGTTCCTGCTGATAGCCTTTATCCTTTACAGGAATAATCGACAGAAACAGCAGGCGAATCTATTACTTCGTGAACAGAAACAGGAAATCGAAAAAAGTCTCGCCAATCTCAAAGTAGCTCAAACCCAATTGATACGCGCGGAAAAGATGGCCTCCCTGGGTGAGCTGACTGCAGGCATCGCCCATGAAATTCAGAACCCGTTGAATTTCGTCAATAATTTTTCCGAGGTAAATGCAGAATTAATCAGTGAAATGAAAAAAGAGATCGAAACCGGGAATGTACAGGAGGTAAAAAATATTGTTTCTACCCTGGAACTCAATATGGATAAAATAACTCATCACGGCAAACGAGCCGATGCCATCGTGAAGGGAATGCTCCAGCATTCGAGAAAGAGTACAGGTATTAAAGAACCGACGGATATCAACGCATTGGCTGACGAATATTTGCGTCTTTGTTATCAGGGATTCAAAGCCAGGGATAAATCGTTTCATGTAAGGCTGGAAAAACAATTTGCCCAGCCTATCAGTAAGGTAAATATCTCTCCGCAGGATATGGGCCGGGTGTTATTGAATTTGTACAGCAATGCCTTTTACTCTGTTTTGGAAAAAGCAAAACAGCAAAAAGAAGAGTATACACCAACGGTCTGTGTAAGCACCAGGGAAATCGGCGATAAAACAGAAATCTGTGTGAAAGATAATGGAACGGGTATCCCAACAAAGATAATTGACAAGATTTTTCAACCTTTTTTCACAACCAAACCCACCGGACAAGGAACCGGACTAGGACTGTCTCTGAGTTATGATGTGATAAAGGCGCACGGGGGTGAGATAAAAGTGGATACGAAGGAAGGAGATTTTACTGAATTTGTGATTCAGATCCCGCGGCTTTTGACTGGAAATTATTTGGGGGCCGATGACGATAAATAGATTCATTTATAATCAAGCATGCTATGAGACTGTATAACCAGATTTCAGAACAAAATATTCAACGCATAGAAGCATTAAGCGAAGGAAATTTAAAAACCAATAGAAACAGGACTGTACGACAGGGGCGTGGAAGTTATAAAAATTAAGTTCGCGAATTTTAATACATTCATGGTATGAAAACAATTCTTGCTCCTGTTGATTTCTCTGATGCATCGGTTAACTCCGTTTCATTTGCAGCAGAACTTTCCAAGAGATCCTCAGCTCGTCTCGTCATAGTCAATATACTGCCAAAGGGCGAAGATGAGAATGACACTTCGATTAAATTGAAATCTTTAAAGTCAGAGATAAAAAAATCCTTTGATGTCGAGTGCGAAACGTCATTTGCACACGGGAATCTGGTTACCGCACTGAAAAAAATAATCGCAGTTCAGCAACCCGATCTGATCGTGATGGGCACAAAAGGAGCAAGCGGTTTGAAGAAATTGCTAATCGGGAGCAATACAGTAAAAGTAATATCGAACACCATGTTACCGGTGCTGGTCATTCCGGAAGTGGCACGATTTAAGAATTTTTTTAAGAAGGGAATGAACAGGATAGTTTTGGCTACTGATCTTGATTCATTGGAAAATGAAGGTGCACTTGACATATTAAAGGAAATCGCCTTGTTCATTATTGAACCGAAAATAAGAGTCTTAAGTGTCAGATCGAAAAATGCCAATCTTACCGATGAAAAAAGAAAGGAGCGTGATTATCTTGTTTCTGTTTTCAAGCCCGAGATTGAAACGGAGCGCGTTACAATCTTCAGCAAAAGCGTGATCGGCGGTATTAATTTTTATCTTAGCGAGAGAGATACGGACACGGGTTTATTGGCGATGATTGCCCGGGATTCGGGTCATCTTTTTCAAAAACATTTTACAAGGGAAATGGCTTCGCATACCCATTTGCCGCTGTTGGTTTTGCACGACACAAAAAATTAATCTCCGTGGAATCAGAGTGATTCGCCCTGTTTCTTTGTGATCGGTTTTATGAATTTATATCCGAGCTGTCTTAACCAATCAGCTTCATTATAAAATACCCTGCTTTTCGAAATTTTGCCGTTTTCAATTTTGTAAACAAAATTTACCCAAATAGTTATCGGCCCTCTTCCGTCTTTGTATTTTATAGAGCAATTAGCCCAGTTTGAAACCCATTCTCCGGGTTCGGCATCATTGTTTTCAGCAATATTGGATGCAATATTCTGAAAACGGTTATATTTTATGGATGCAAAAAAGTGATCAAAATTATATTTCCAGTTTTCAAGAATTTCCGATTTAGGCAAAGAATCACCGATTGAAGGGCCATAACCCTTGTAATTATCTGCCAGTACACTCGACATGGCTGCTGTGTCAAAGCTTTCAACCGCTGCAAGAAATTTATTTACCAGCGCAAGATTTTCAGCTGACTGATTATTTGCCGGAGGCGTTTTCTCAGCAGCCGAAGTCGTGTCAGCAGTCGGAGTTTTATCTGCAGAAGATGAACAGGACAATAGGCAGGCACTCATTAATGTGAACAGGATAAATTGCTTCATATTTGGATGGGTTTTAAAATTTGTAGTCTGACCGGTACGCAAACCTCGAAATCAATATTACGAAAGTAATGGTTTTTATTTGGAGGTTTTGAACAATGAAAAACCAGCCACCTGTAAAACGCGGAAAGAGTTTCCTGTAATGAACACCATCCTGGTTATGGAAATATTAGTAAATTGTAGTTGACAACCCAATCTAAAAAACGGCCGGCTATACCCCAAGCCGTTAAATATATTGCCGTGCTGAATAAAAATTCCGGTTTTCCCGATGATCGGTCTGATGAAAGTGGAACGCCTTTTCCACTGGGTTCAACTTTATATCCTGACGGTGTGAATTTTTCCATTTTTTGCAGGAATGGCACACGCGGTAAGCCTGCTTTTTTTTGATCATGAAGATGATCTGAATCCCAGCCGCGAAATGATACTGGATTCTAATGTTAACAAGACGTACCATTACTGGCACATTTTTGTTCCGGGTGCAAAGATTGATCAGCTTTATGGATATCGTATCGGGGGACCTTATGAGCCATCAAAAGGACATTGGTATGATCCGGATAAAATTCTGCTGGATCCATATGCCAGGGCTGTAACTGTACCAAGAGGTTTCAGACGTGAGGCTTTTTCTGGCCCGGGCAAACCCCTTTTCCCATCGATGAAGGGTGTGGTCGTGGATTGCTCCACCTACAATTGGGAGGGAGATAAACATTTGCGCCGGCCCTTTTCACAAACGATTATTTACGAATTGCATGTCCGTGGATTCACCAGGCATGAGAGCGCGGATATGGGTGAATCCAAAAGAGGAACTTACGCAGGGATCATAGAAAAAATTCCTTACCTCGTGGATCTTGGCATCACTGCGCTTGAGTTGATGCCCGTTTTTCAATTTGATGATCACGACGCGCCTGCGGATCTGGTAAATTATTGGGGGTATAGTCCCATCTCCTTTTTTGCACTTCATCCGGGATACAGTTCTTCTGCAAACCCCCGGAGCGCACTGGACGAATTCCGGGATATGGTGAAAGCCCTGCATGCAGCTGGTATAGAAGTTATCCTGGATGTTGTTTACAACCATTCCGCAGAGGGTGGTCAGGGAGGACCCACCTATAGTTTCCGCGGAATAGACAATTCGATATACTATCTGCTGGAAAAAGATTTTTCTTATTCGAATTACTCAGGATGCGGAAACACATTGAATGCGAATCAATCGATCGTTAGAAGACTGATCCTCGATAGTCTTCATTTCTGGGTAACAGAAATGCATGTGGATGGATTCCGTTTTGATCTGGCTTCTATTCTGTCCCGGAGTGAAAACGGAGAGCCGCTGAAGAACCCTCCGATACTTTGGGATATTGAATCCGATCCGGCCCTTGCAGGTGTAAAACTGATCGCGGAAGCCTGGGATGCCGCCGGTTTATATCAGGTCGGAAGTTTTGTCGGCGACAGTTGGAAAGAATGGAACGGCAAATTCAGGGATGACATCCGCAAATTTGTGAAGGGGGACAATGGAATTTTATCTCGTGTGGTTACCAGGCTGTTGGGAAGCCCGGATATCTATGGTCATCAGGAAAGAGAACCTGAGCAAAGCATCAATTTTGTAACCTGTCACGACGGATTTACTCTTTATGATCTGGTAAGTTTTGAACGGAAACACAATGAGGAAAACAAAGAAGAAAACCGGGATGGAAATAATGACAACTTAAGCTGGAACGGCGGTGTGGAGGGAGAAACGGATGATCACGATATTTCAGCATTTCGTAAAAAGCAAATCAGGAACTTCTTTGTTCTTAACCTGCTTTCCGTGGGAGTGCCTATGATTTGTATGGGCGATGAATTGTGCAGGACGCAGTGTGGGAATAACAATGCATATTGCCAGGACAATGAGATAAGCTGGTTTGACTGGCGTCTCTTTCATAAAAATGGAGACATCTTTCGATTCGTTAAACTGTTGATACATTCCCGTTTGTTAAGAGATATGTCGAAACCCGAATTCAGCATGACCCTTAACACTATGTTGAAGTCTTCCGAATTCAGGTGGCATGGTGTACGATTGAACGAGCCCGACTGGTCGGATCAATCCCATTCCATTTCATTTACAGTTCGATCATTAGGCGGGAAATTAGAAACACATTACATTTTAAATGCATTTCACGAATCGCTTCGTTTTGAATTGCCGTTGCCGGATAAAGGCGGCCACTGGAGGCGATGGATCGATACATCCCTTCCATCGCCAAACGATATCAACTACTGGAGTGAGGCTCCGATTTTTGAATCTCAGGAATACGAGGTCAATGCTCACACGATCGTAGCGCTGATTAACCCCTCTTCATGATTTATTGATTCATTATGGATAAAAGCATCTTTACATATATGGAGCAGCTTGAGATGCTGGTATTTTTTTCCGGATATCCGTTGGTATATTATATCGTACGATTTTTCACGCGCCATGCGTCGCTGAAAAATATAAGCGCCGCAGCAGCCGTTTCGATTTTACCTTTTGCTTATGCCCTGATCGGTACAATTTATCTTGGCCTCCAGTTAAAAAATTTATATCCTGTTTATACCATTGAAAATATAAGGCACCGGATTCAACAGCCTTATCTGATGATTTGGGCGTTGCTGTCTTTACTATTCTGGATACCAGTTATTTCAAAAAGACCGATATTAAGCGTACTTCACAGTCTGGTTTTTTTCTTCATCATAATAAAGGATTTATATTTTCAGTTAACCGGATTAACTTCAGACCGGAACATTTTAAGAAACGATATGAAATTGTACACAGTTAGTATTTTCCTGAGTCTGGCAGCTTTTACTTTACTTTTCTTGCCTTATTACATACAAAGTCAACGTAAAAAATATCCTAAGTCCTGACTGACAGCAATAATTTTATGATGGGAACCAAACAAATTCAGGCGTATATTCGAATATGAATACGGGTAGCTGATATACCGGCCCGGCATTCTAAATGATAACCCTTAGATAATGCCGCTGATTTTTAAGACTTGCTGATTCTGGTTTTTTTGATAATAATTTTGTAGGGCCTCTCTTCTTCGCAACTAAAACTTATTTTATGAAACTGTTAAACGAAAAGACACTACTGATCTCGTTGGTGATAATAAGTATTGTCGGGTATATTGCCAGTTGTACGCATGAAAATCAAGTATTGCCGCCGCCTTCAACAAGTACGCCGGATATCAAACGCGGTAATGGCGTTTTTCTGCCCGGTAATCTGACACCCGGCGACACCAGTTCCTGGAAGTTCGACCAGGCGCACAGCAGTGTATTATGGTCGGCTAATTATCTCGGAGCACCCGGTTTGCTGACCGGCCGGTATAACGCTTTTGGTGTTAGTAGTATAACTGACGCACAAAAGAAACAATATCCAACAACAGGCCAGCCATTGAAAGATACTTCCTGGGCCTTTTACGAAAACGATCCCGCGAAAACATATTTTAACGGTTATGTACAAATGAATACCTCCAATACCAGTGAGCCGGGGCGGGATGGCGGATGTTATCTGGGTTACGTTGGGGCACCCGCGCTAATACCCAACACACAAAACCTGGTCGACGAGAACATAGCCCTTATCAAAACGACCAAAGTAGAACTTGACCCAAATAGCGCCGGATACATTTGTACGATGACAATGACCTGGAAAGGTTTACTGTCAGCGCCTAAGGACACCACCGTTACGGGAAAGCTCTCTTATAGTAAAAGAACAACGGTCGGTACATATGATGTATTTGGTTTGCAATTGAACTTCAGCTTTAATTGCAGAACATTCGGCGTGACCACTACCAATGTTGGAGATGTTATTACTATGGAGTGTAATATCAATTTCAATAATCAATAGTCACCCTAAAAATTATTATTATGAAACGAATATTAATTTACGGAGGACTATTGCTCTTCATGGGCATTGGAATAGTCAGCTGTTACCAGGATGTGATCATTCCTCCGGTTGCCACGGAAGCACCCCCACAGTTCGTGAGCTATAGCGGCGACCTCCAGCCCTTATGGAATGAAAACTGTGCTTTATCGGGTTGTCATGTTAAGGGAGGCCAGGTACCTTATCTCACGGAAGATATATCCTATGACCAATTGATCGGGGGAGGATATGTGAATACAGTTAAGCCGGAAGAAAGCAGACTGTGGATAGCCCTCAACGGAATCATGATGTCTCATCTTCCATCGGCTACCGACCGGCAGAAAGTTTTCGACTGGATAAGAAATGGTGCGCCGAATAATTAAGCGACTCTAAAACTAATCAAATGAAAAATTTTATAAATAAAACAAGGAGACCGCTGATATCCGGCATTTGTCTTATGGTTGCACTGTTTATACTGGGTAATACCGGATATACCCAGGACAGCACAGCGGCAGCCGCTCATCATGACAGTACAGCCGCTGCTCCCGAGCCGGAAGCACCCGCTAAACCCAGACCGGTAAAAAATACTTTTGCATCCGATCAGATTATTGATGCGCAAACCGTAATGGTTCCGGTGAAGGGGACTTTTGAAGCAGATATCCAGCACAGGTTTGGATCTGTACAAAACGGTTATGAGGATTTATGGGGAATTTATGGAATTGCCAATATTCGTTTTGGTTTTCTTTACACACCGATTGATAATCTTGAAATTGGTTTCGGTCTGGCCAAGGTTAATATGCTCTGGGACGGAAGTGCCAAATATGCCATTTTAAAGCAATCATCAGAATATCCGGTCAGCGTGACCTACTACGGTAATATTGCAGTTAAGACAGTTAAGAACCCCGATAATGTTCTTTTTACATACGAATCAGAACGCTGGTCATTTTTTAATGAATTGATGATCGCCCGAAAGATTAATGAAAAACTTTCCGTGCAGATTGGCTTTAGCATATCTCATCAGAATTCTGTTCCGGGCTATTACACAAAGGTTGATACCTCGAATGTTGTTTTTAAGGAACAGAAATTTAACATGTACTCTTTCAGCTTTTGTATGAGGTATAAATTAACTGAGGGAACATCGTTTATATTTGATTACGAACAACCACTTACGGCCTGGGCAACGAATAATCCCCACCCTAATTTTGGCTTCGGACTTGAATTCAATACCAGCGGTCATACTTTCCAGTTGTTCGCGGATAATTTTACCCTTCTGAACACACAGCAGAACGCCATGTACAACGCCAATAATCCATTCGGATATACGGATAATGGTACGAAAGTGGCGGGTGGACAGTTTCACATTGGTTTTAACATCACCCGGTTATGGAATTTTTGACGCAGATTGTTGATATCATTTAGCGGACATTCTGTTTTTGCAGCCATTGTATGAAAGCCAAAATCCGGCAGCACCCAGCATCGTCGGTTGTTAAACATGGAATGTTGGCAATCATTCTCCTGACTTGCTCATGTTCGTCATCACCTGAACAAATTAGTAAGCAGGAAAAAAAAGATCAGCCCCTAAAGCACGCGATCGTTAAAAAGCCGCCTTCCAGTTTTGAAGATACGGTTATCGTTGACCGTGAGTCCGCCGTTTTCTATAACCCGGATTCCCTGCAGCTGGAGAAAATAAAGCTGGTGAATGAAAAAAATGTTTATGGGACCATGACCCATGACTGTTATTACATGATGCAAAATGCACGAAACGTAATAAGGCAACACTGGCCCCGGATCCGGATCGTTGAAGTGATGAAAGCCAGGTGGCTGTTATTTGTAAAAAAGGATAAGAGCAAAATGTATATTGACCTGAATGCCAGAAACAATATTTGTGGTTTGTTTCTTTTTGATCCGAAAAAAGATCCCGAGCCGGTCGATATGCCGAATGTCGATACTTTCCTGGGATTTTATTTTGGGGAATAAATAACCCATTCGACGATTATAGGATTCAAAAACATGTAATTCATACTCTTATCCATTGTCAGATTCAAAAATTCCTGATGGCGGTTATTTAATAATTATTTTAATGCCTTTCTCAGTTAACAAATAATTCATTCCATTGAACAGTTAAACGAAGAACTGAAACCGAAATTGGGAAATATTAAATAACTTAGGTTGGTAATTGAATTTATTAACCTAATCAAAAGATCTTACCATGAAAGTCCTTCTCATCAGTCTGGTTGCAGGATTATTTATTCTTATTGTTGGATTTAAAGTTAATCAGGAACCCAAACCCTGGCCGGTTCCTGATGCAGCCGCCAAAAAAGCGAATCCGGTTAAGACATCTTCCGAATCTGTTTCCGCAGGTAAGGCTTTATGGAACCAGCATTGTTCTTCCTGTCATGGTAAAACAGGAATGGGAGACGGCAGTCAAGGCAGCCCAGCTAAAGACCCACCCAGGAGATTTCTCATCTGCTGCATTTCAATCCCAATCTGACGGATCATTATTTTATAAAATATCAGGAAGGCCGGGGAGATATGCCGAGTTTCAAGAAGAAAATCCCTGATGCAAATGAAATTTGGGACCTGGTGAATTTTATGCGGACACTGAAGAAATAGTTCCGGAATAATTTAATAATTTTTATGGAAGAAATTGAATCCATCCGACCGGATGTAAAAGCCAGAAGAAAATTACTGGCGGAGCCGGATCGGACTGTTATCTTTTTTCTCCTTATTTAAATCAGGGTTATTCTCAAAAAAGAATCCGGTCATTTCCTGTGCCCCTGAACCTGACAAAAAAGAAACCATCAGGGTTTTATCACAGGATGGGCGTCTGGTTGAAGTAGATGTTTCAAAAATAAAACGAGTAAAGGAAAAAATTTCTGACGAGGAATTAAAGCACTGGATCAAGAAAGTATAAACTTTTAATTTTTAAAAATGGATACCAACGATACATCCAGGAGGGATTTCTTATTAACAGGATTACTCGCGGGAGCGACACTTACCGGATGTTCAGATAAACCGAATCCGTTTGAGGATAAGGTGACTGCGATGATAAAACCTTCCGGTAAAATGGTGAAATTACTTTCCGTAGACGGGGAAGTGATTGAAGTAGATGAAGCTTTTCTAAAACCTGTTGATCTTCCGCCCGTTTCCAACCAGGAAGCCCGGAAAGGTATTCCCGGAAAGAAATTTGTGATGGTCATTGACCTTTCAAGATGTAAAAGTGTGAAGGCCTGCCAGACGGCCTGCAACCATGCGCATGAACTGAATCCGGGTGACAACTGGATAAAGATTTATGCCATGCAGGATGCTGATCATACAGCACCCTACTGGGAACCATCTACCTGTATGCATTGCGACGAACCTCCCTGCGTTAAGGTATGTCCGGTAGATGCGACTTTCAAACGGGAAGATGGAATAGTGCTTATTGATAGTGACCGTTGTATCGGCTGCCGCTTTTGTATGGCGGCCTGTCCTTATTCCACCCGTGTATTTAATTGGGGAGAACCGGATATCCCCAAGGAAGTAAAAGAAAAGCCTTATTCCTGTGAAACCAGTATGCCCCAAAAAAAAGGTACTGTTGGTAAATGTGATTTCTGTGCTGACATGACCCGGAAAGGTGAATTGCCGCATTGTGTTTCAGCCTGTCCGAATGGAGTTTTCTTTTTCGGAGATATGATTGAAGACACGGTGACCAATGGAGCAGAAACATTCCGGTTCAGCGACCTGATCAGGGATAAAGCAGGATACAGGATGATGGAAGATCTGGGCACAAAACCCAGCGTATACTACCTGCCGCCGGTAAACAGGAACTTTCCTTTTGAAGATGTCGAAGACTCGGTGGAAAAAAAAGTAGAAAAAATAAATTCATAAACCGTGGAGGTTTCAGCGAAGCAAAAAATAATTGACGATCTGCTGCCGAAGAAATTTGGCGCAAAGGGAAGGATCTGGGCTCTTGCCCTTCTGATTATTTGTATTATTGGTTTGTATGCTTATTACCGACAGATTTCTCAGGGGTTGATCGTTACAGACATGAGGGATTATGCTTCCTGGGGAATTTATATTTCCAATTTTGTTTTCTTTGTGGCCATCAGCCTGGTTGGATCATTGATTACTGCCGTGCTGAGAATTGTAAATTTTAATTGGAGAACGCCTTTAACGAGAATCGCTGAAATCATTGCTGTTTCTGCCATCACCTTCGCTTCCCTGATTATTATCGTTGATATGGGCCGACCCGACCGGTTTTACAATCTGTTTATTCACGGGCGCCTGCAATCGCCCATACTCTGGGATGTGATCGTTATAACAACTTATTTTTTTATCAGTCTTTTGCTTTTATATCTTCCGCTTCTGCCCGATTTTGAAATCATGCTGAAGACTAAGAAAGGGGGTGGGAAATTTCTCAGGGGCCTTTATAGATTTTTGGGATCTTTCTGGAAGAATACACCCGAACAAATAAAAATCAGCGAGAAGTCTATTCGTATATTATCCATTACCATCATACCAGTCGCCTTTGCCATTCATACGGTAACATCCTGGCTGTTTGCCACCACCTACCGCCCGGGCTGGGACAGTACAAATTTTGGTGCCTATTTTATTTCAGGCGCTTTTCTTGTTGGAGCAGGCGCTGTTTTGGTTGCTATGTATATCTTCCGGTACATGTACGATCTGGAAAAATATATTACGGTAAGTCATTTTGACAAGATGGGTAAAATAGTGGTGGCGCTTGCTTTTGTGTATCTGTATTTTAATTTAAACGAATTCCTGGTGCCGGCTTTTAAAATGAAAAAGACCGATGCAGATCATTTACTGGGATTATTCACTGGAGAGTTTGCAAGGGTTTTCTGGTTTGCTATTACTACCTCGATGTTTTTACCTATTCTGATCCTGATTACCAAGAAGGGAAGAAAACCGGTCCCTGCTTTTATAGCGGGCATATTAGTGGTTGTAGGTTCATGGTTTAAAAGATATGTGATTGTAACACCTACTTTATTGCATCCTTTTTTACCGATGACTGATGTGCCGGATTCATACCACCATTATTTTCCCAGTTGGGAAGAATGGGCTATTGCGATGGGTTCTCTGGCAGGTATGTTGCTTATTATTACAATATTCGCCAGAATATTTCCCATTATTCCAATACAGGAAACCATCTCAGAAATTGAAGAGCATGAAAGAGTTTAAAATTACCGCACTGACTATTGTGGTGACTCTTTTAGCCACCGGGATTTCCTTTGCCCAGGTTGAAAAAAATAAATTAATTCTTGGTCTGGGTTATTATAATGATAATAACCTGACGCAGTATTTAAAAGCGAATACAAAAGCAAAGATCAACGGAAAGTTTACACCGGTCGGGGGAATACAGATAAAGTTTTATATCAGTTCTGAAAGCCCGGAACATTTACTTGGCAATGCAAAAACAGATGCCAATGGGCAGACTGCACTGATGATACCAGCTGGTGCAAAAGACGAATGGAACAAATCACCTAAACAAAGTTTCCTGGCGATTGCCGATTCCTCGGACTTATATAATGCCGTAAGCACCAGTATTGATCTGACTAAAGCAAGAATTAAACTGGATACTGCAGAAGACAAAAAAATAAATGCCACATTAGTTGAAGAACAGGGGTCAAACTGGGTACCGGTTAAAGGAGTCGATATGAAAATCGCCGTCAAGAGGCTGGGTGGTGATTTAAATGTAACTGAGACACCGACTGTGACCACGGATTCGCTTGGTATGGCCAGTGCAGATTTTAAACTCGTCAATCTGCCCGGTGATAATAAAGGAAACCTGGTTCTGGTCGCCACGGTGGAGGATAATGATATCTATGGAAATCTGTCAACGGAGCGAACTGTATCCTGGGGTACGGCCTCCGACTATGTTTCAAATTATAATAAGCGTTCTTTATTTGCCAGAGCCGGCCGGGCTCCCTTCTGGTTGATCTGGATGGCTTCCGGCATAACTCTTTCGGTCTGGCTTGTGATATTCTATCTTTTTTTTCAGATCCGGAAGTTAAAAAAACTTGGTGCTTAATGTAGCTAACCGGCTCCCGCTTTTATTGAATGTGTCCCGGTTGTTATGCAATATCAAAAAGCTTCCCGAATGCTTAGATGGCTGGCTTAGCCATCTTTATCTTTTCTCTAAATTGCAGTATGTCGAAAAATGTTTTTATTGCCACATCTGAACCTTATTGCGGTAAATCAATCATTACACTCGGGTTGGTAAATATGCTATTGGGGAAAACGAAAAAAGTAGGTTATTTCAAACCCATCATAAATGCCGACCCTAAGGAGAAAAAAGACGAACATATTGCTGCTGTTACGGAATATTTTGGTCTTTCAATAAATTATGATGATGCGTTTGCATTTACCCGCTCCCAGGCCTTACAAATGATACAAAATAAAAGCCAGGGCGAAATGATCGACATCATTATCGGAAAATTTAAACAACTTGAAGAAGCATATGATTTTACTGTCATTGAAGGGAGTGATTTTGTAGGAGAGGGAATTGCTTTTGAATTTGATGCGAATATTTCCATAGCGAAAAACCTGGCTGCTCCTGTCATCATTGTTATTTCCGGGGAAAATAAAACGACTGCACAGGTTGTGACCACTGCGCTCACTGTTTTTCAAAATTTTCAGGCAAGGGACGTACAGGTACTGGCGATTGTAGTCAACAGGGTACATATTAATCAGGCAGAAGATGTGAAACAACTTCTGATAATGCAAGTGCATAGTGACCTTGTAATTGCTGTAATTCCGTTTGAGAAGAGTTTGAACAGCCCCACGATGCTGGAGATAAACAAACAACTGGGAGGAAAACTTCTTTTTGGAGAAGATCAGCTTTCCAACCAGGCTGATCATTTTATCACCGGAGCGATGCAGGTTCCCAACTTTCTGAATTATCTGCAGGAAAATGTTTTGATCGTTACTCCGGGTGACCGCGGAGATATTATAATCGCCGCTCTCCAGGCTAATCTTTCCAGAAGTTATCCAAAGATTTCAGGTATTGTGCTTTCGGCGGGTTTTGAACCGGAAGAATCGCTGATGAGGCTTATACAGGGCTCGCCATCTATTATTCCTATCATTTCCGTAAAGACAGGCACGTTTGAAACATCGGCAAAACTTGGGACTATTCAATCAAGAATAACACCTGGCAACAGGGAAAAAATTCTGCTTGCCATCGATACTTTCGAAAAATATGTGGACGTAAAAACGTTGGATGAAAAGTTGGTAACCTTTAAACCGGAAGGAATAACGCCTCATATGTTTCAATACCAGTTGACGAAATGGGCAAAGAATGAGATAAAACATATTGTGCTTCCCGGAAGGAAATGAAGACAGAATATTAAAAGCCGCGACCCGGCTGATAGATAAAAAAATTGTAACCCTTACATTGCTGGGGGATCCTGCTGAAATAGCAGCATCAGTAAAGCGTCTCGGATTGACACTGGATCTAAATAATATTCGGATAATCGATCCCGTTAAATCAGCTTATTATGAAGATTATGTGAACACGTTCTATGAATTGCGGAAACATAAAAATGTAGAACTCGAAATGGCAAGAGATACCATGACCGACGTTTCATATTTCGGCACGATGATGGTTTATAAGGGCCATGCGGATGGAATGGTTTCGGGTGCGGTACATACTACGCAACATACGATCAGACCGGCACTCCAGTTTGTAAAAACAAAACCAGGTATTTCTGTTGTTTCATCCGTTTTTTTTATGTGCCTGCCGGACCGGGTTTGTGTTTTTGGAGATTGCGCTGTCAATCCCAATCCGACTGCTGAACAGCTCGCAGAGATTGCGATCTCATCTGCTGAAAGCAGTCAGAAATTCGGCATTGAGCCGAAAATTGCCATGCTCTCTTATTCCTCCGGCACTTCAGGCGAGGGGGAAGAGGTGGAAAAAGTGAGAAGAGCGACAGAGTTGGTAAAACAAAAGCGGCCTGATCTCAAAGTGGAAGGTCCCATTCAATACGATGCTGCCGTTGATCCTGTGGTAGGCCATCAAAAAATGCCGGATTCGGAAGTTGCCGGTAAGGCAACCGTGCTGATTTTCCCGGATCTTAACACAGGCAATAATACATACAAAGCCGTGCAGCGCGAAACAGGTGCGCTGGCGATTGGCCCTATGTTGCAGGGATTAAATAAACCCGTAAATGACCTGAGCCGGGGCTGTACAGTGGATGATATTTTTAATACGGTTATTATTACTGCCATTCAAAGTCAGCAGAAATAAAATGAACATTTTTGTCGTAAACTCAGGCAGTAGCTCCATCAAATACCAGCTTTTTAAAATGCCGGTTGAAAAACCCATTTGCAATGGTCTGGTAGAAAGGATCGGACAGGACAATTCAATCATCACCCATAAAATATTTACTGGCCGGGATGAGAAAATAATCAAAGAAAACAATTGATCTGTCAGATCATGAAGAAGGATTAAAAGAAGTAGCGGCTTTATTAATTGACGCTGAGATTGGTGTGATAAAAAACCCTGATGAAATGGAAGTTGTCGGTCACAGGGTAGTACATGGAGGTGAAACATTTGCAACTACAACGATTATAACAAAAGAGGTAAAAGAAAAAATTAAACGGCTTTTTCCACTTGCACCATTGCATAATCCGGCCAACTATCTGGGTATTGAAGTTGCCGAAAAAATATTTACCCATGCGAAGCAGGTTGCGGTATTCGATACGGCATTTCATCAAACACTGCCGCAAATAGCGTTTACATATGCTGTTTCAAAATCATTTTATACTGACCACCATATCAGGGCATATGGTTTTCACGGCACGAGCCATAAATATGTAAGCGGGAAGGCGATCGAATACTTAAACAGGCCTGGTGCAAAAATAATAACGATTCATCTTGGAAACGGGTGCAGTATGGCTGCAGTGAAGAACGGAAAATCGATCGATACCAGTATGGGCTTTAGTCCTTTGAGCGGCCTGGTGATGGGAACCCGTTCAGGAGATATTGATCCTTCTTTTATTTTTCATCTGATCGATCAGTTGGGTTATGATCCGGAACAGGTGAATTCACTCCTTAATAAACAAAGCGGGATGTTGGGACTCACGGGTTTTAGTGATATGCGTGATATTGATAAAGAGGCGCAGGAAGGAAAGGAAGACGCAGCATTGGCTCTTGAAATATATGCGTATCGTATAAGAAAATATATCGGCTCTTATGCTGCTGTTCTGAATGGTCTGGATGCGATTGTATTCACGGCAGGTGTAGGAGAAAATGATATGAACACCCGGCAACGGGTCTGCAATGAAATGCAATTCCTGGGGATTCATCTGGATAAAGAGAAAAACAGGATGTCTTCAAAAGAAATCAGGGAAATAAACAGTGATATCTCACCGGTAAAGATTTTGGTTGTTCCCACCAATGAAGAACTTGAAATTGCGAAGCAATGTTACGAGCTCTTGCAGAGATAATAGTACATGCGAAGAAATTTTCAAAATCCATTCGGGTTCGAAGTCCCTTTCATTACAATCGGTTTTAAGACGAGAGGATCCCTCAATACGAAATCCTTAAATGTGCCGGGTGTGATGCCTTCTGATTTTTTAAACAGCCGTACAAAATAATTGACATCGGTAAATCCACATTGATAAGCTGCCTCTGTAACCGTTGTATTCCGGCTGCCCAGAAGTTGTTTGGCCAGTTTGATACGTTCGCGGTTGATGTATTCAAGTGGTGATATCCCGAACTGCAACCGGAACCATTTGAAAAATTCATTGCGACTCATATGGGCTTTGCGTGAAAGAGCGTCCACACCTAATTTATCCGACAGATGCCCATGGATATAATCGAGCAAAAAATGCTGACGGCTTGAATTTTTCTGATCATGTCTATCCATTTCCACCCGCTTCAGATGCTGACTTTGTACAAGCCGGATAAGAAGTTCCTTCAGGCTCAGGTCGGTATAGATATTTTTGGCTTTGTCACTGCTGCTGCAATTACGGATGATCTTATTGATGGTCTCGGCGATTTCAGCATCGTTTGAGAAATGGTACTGACTGTAATCAATATTCCACACATGACTGTCGTCGCTGCCACTATTGTAGCATTCATTGAGATATTGCATGGTATCCTCAATATATTCCGAGTTCACTGTAAGTGCGATGCATTGGGTCGGCTTACGATGGGTTGACTCCGGAAAATCAATCACCATGGATTGATTGGCAGGCAGTATCACCGTCTCGCCGGGTAAATATTCGAAGTCCGGGTGATTGGCCAGGTGCATCACTTTTCTTCCCGTAACCATGCTGGTGATCACGAGGTCATTAAAGGTCAACGGTACCCCAAATGCTTTTTGATAACTCTCATAAATATTAAGCTCACAGTTGGTGAGATTGAAAACACGGCGGTTTTCAATCATTGTCTGCACTTGATTTGGAGGGGTCAGGGCAATTTTCTGAATCAGGTTCCTTCTTCCCAAGCAATTTTATTTGAACATAAAAGTAGCCAATAGCAAAGAGCCAGGCAATAATTTAGTACAATCGTGCTATAAAACCATACAAAAATGCTGGCATAACAGCACAATTTTAATGATGTTTATAGCGGTTATTTACAAGACCAGGCAAATGCGGAGCTTTTCCTGAAAATAATCAGTTTCAGGGTTATTAGAAATCCCGGAAAACCGGGAGGCTGCTCTCAGATACCATTACCATTAAGCCTTATTCTGAAAAGGTTCAGATGACCTCACCGCCGCATGCCAACATTGGCCGGTTGTGAGGTCGTCGCCTTTATACTTCTTATTTAAAAAGCCTCCTTTTTAGGGGAGGCCGCACTAATCAAATACCATTAACCATTAAACCTTATCCTATGAAAACATTAATTTATGACAAATTCCTATAACATTTTGTAACAATTAATCACATCTTTTTCATATAATCATAATAAATGATATAAATGCTTCTTAAATACTTCATCTTTTTAGATAAAAGGATTTAATATATTGATATCCAATTTATTATGCTTGGGGGCGAAGATTTTTAGATTGAGACTAAAAGTAAGATATCAAAGACAGAGGGAAGTCCCGCTTCCCGATACTGATTTTGAAAAAAGGGTTTAACTTTTGGAATAAATCAATAGAAATGAAATTACTATTCTGTCTTCTGCTCACATCCAGCTTATTATCTGTCTCAGGTCAAACTGGCATCAGCGATACGCTCAGGCAGCAATTAGTGAGGGACTGGCAACGTGCAAAAGAATATACCGACGAATATCTGAGCGCCATGCCCGCTGATAAATATGGGTTCCGCCCGATAGATACCATGCGCAGTTTTGCAGAACAAATGCTGCACCTGGCGACGGGAAATGCCGGATTGGTTTTTATTGGTACGGGTTCAAAATATCCTTTCGCTTCACAGAATTTTGAAAAATCACCTGCTCTCCAAAACAAAGATTCCGTTGTGTATTACGTAAACACCAGTTATGAATTTGCGATTCATGCCATTCAGAATATGGACCTCAATAAACTGACCGAAGTTGTAACCTGGAATTTACCAATGGGTAAGCGCAGTGAAACACGGCTTGGATGGTTGTTGAAGGCATTTGAACATCAAACACATCACCGTGGCCAATGCACAGTATACCTGCGACTTTTGGGTATAAAGCCACCGTATGAAAAATTGTTTTAATAAATTCGTTCAGTATTTTTTAATCCCCTGCATGAATTGCGATGGCGTCTGATTGAATTCTTTCTTAAACGCTTTGGTAAAATAAGACTGCGTCTGGATGCCGATCCGGTACATCACTTCGGCCAGGGTTACGTCTTCATGTGTCATGATCTGGACAGCTTTTTTTAGCCGGATCGTTCTGATGAAATCACCAATGGATTGGTTGCTGATGTTTTTTATCTTCTGATAGAGTTTCGTCCGGCTCATGCCCATCTGGCTGCATAAGTATTCGATATCGAAGTCGGGATTTACAAGTTGCGCGTCGATAACCTCCAACAGGCGGGTCATAAATTCCTTGTCCTTTTCAGAATGAACCAGCTCCATCGCTTCGATATGAGATTCGCGGGTATATCGGTCCCTGAGTTTAGCGCTTTGCTCAAACCGGTTGCGGATTGTAAGTATCAGTAATTCCATATTCAGCGGCTTGGCAAAATAATAATCAGCTCCCGCACCAAGTCCCTGTTTTTGTGAAGCCACTGCAGTCCTTGCGGTTAGCATGAGTACCGGAATATGACTGGTGTCAATATCCTGTTTCAATGCCTTGCAAAGTTCAGTTCCATTCATGTGAGGCATGATCACGTCGCTTATAACGAGATCCGGGGAAATTTCTTTCGCCCTGGCAAATCCTTCTTTCCCGTCTGCAGCCTCTGATATTTTATAATAAGGTTCAAGACTTTCTTTCATGAATTGTCTCAATTCATCATTGTCCTCCACCAGTAAAATAGACTCAGCCGGCGACCTGCGATTGGCTTCTCCTTCTTCATAAAAAACGCTCGGATGAGAAGGGATGACTTCCTCTTCTTTCTGAATCGCAGTTGCAGGCTTGTCATCGATGGCTTCCAGTCGGACATCGCCGGCTGCAAAGCTCACCATCCTCTTTTCATCCTTTTCGTAATCTGATTCTGCTACCGGTATTCCGATGATAATTTCAGTGCCCTGCAATCTTTCGCTGTATACAAATACATCTCCTTTATGCAAAAGAGCCAGACTTTTCACAAATGCAAGTCCTAACCCTGAACCCAGATGTGAATCCGTTATTCTATAATATCTTTCGAAGAGATGAGGAATGGATTCTTTGGAAATACCGATGCCATTATCGGCTACCCGGATATAAGCATAAGCACTGCCCCTGAAATCATTTTTCAGGATCAGTTCATTATCATACGAAGGTTTAAATCCTGACAGGGAGGGAAGAATTTCAAGGCTGATCCGACCGCCTTTTTTGGTGTATTTAAAAGAATTATGAAGCAGGTTGAGTACAATTTTTTCAAGCACCTGTCTGTCAAACCAGGTTTCCTGCCTGGAGTTTATAATGAGCGAGCCATCTGCAGATACTGCCTTCGTAGCAGGGGAGAATCCGAAGGAGTCGAAATTCAAAGTGAATTCAATTTCTTTCTGTTCAGCCCATTCATGGAATTCATCCGAGATTTCATGCAAAAAAGAATTCAGATTGCCTTTCATCACCATCAGCTTGAGTGCACCACTTTCCAGCTTGCCAAAGTCCATCAGTTCATTGATCAGGCTGAGTAGCCTTTGCGCGTTGCGGTGCATGGTTGCATAGCTGTGCTGAATGGATGGCCGGATATTTTCTTTCATTAATTTCTCCAGAGGTCCCGTGATCAATGAAAGAGGTGTACGGAATTCATGAGAAATATTGGTGAAAAATTGTAATTGCACCTGGTGGATCTCTTCTCTTTTCCGTTCTTCCAGTTCTTTTAATTTAAGGCGGGTTTTGAATTTATATAAAAGATACAGAGCAGCCAATGCAGCCGCCACTAATAAAAAAGTGAACCAGACAGTCTTCCAGAAAGGTGGCCGGATAATTATTTTTATTGCAGCCCCCTCTTCATTCCAAACCCCGTCATTATTGGAAGCCCGGACACGAAAAGTATATGTTCCCGGATCCAGGTTGGTATAGGAGGATTTTTTTTCTTTTCCCACAAAGTTCCAATCCTTATCCTGTCCCTCCAGTTTGTATGCATATTCATTATTCTCAGGAATCGTAAAGTTGAGCGCGGCAAAATTGAATGAGAAGCTGGACTGCTTATATGAAAGTGAGATTTCTTTCGTCAGAGTAATATCTTTTGTTAAAGGCGATCCGGGATCGCTCAGGTTTATTTTTTGATTGAAAATTTGGAACCCCGTTATATATACCGGCGGAATAAATGTATTCGTTTTGATATTGCCCGGATAAAATGTATTAAATCCATTGATGCCCCCGAAATACATTTCACCGTCGCGGGTTTTTAAACAGGCATTGGCTTCGTATTCCAGACCCTGCAGCCCGTCCCCGGTATTAAACTTCTTAAATACATTCGTCTCGGGATTATAACGCGTCAGTCCGTTTGAAGTGGCGATCCACAAATTTCCCTGCCCATCTTCCGTAATGCCTTTGATAAATTCACCCGAAAGACCGGCTTTGACCGTGTATATCCGGAAATTATTACGCACAGGGTCAAACAAAAACAACCCCTTCTGACCTACCCATAAACGATTTTTACTGTCGTTGAAAAGTACCCTCAGGTCGGGCATTTTTTCTTCATTATTAAAATAATGAGTGAAATGACGGGTGGTTTGATCATAACAATTTAATCCGCCATCATCGGTTCCGATCCAGATATGTCCATCCATATCCTCCATGATGGATACCATATTCTTCCCGCTTATACTGCTTTTGCCGGATGGATCTTTTACGCGGCTGAAGATTCCTTTTTTCGGATTGAAAATATTCAGGCCGCCGTAGTAAGTTGCCACCCAGATATTCCCCTCATAGTCTTCAAATGTTTTCTGAACAAAATTTGAACTAATGGTATTGCTGTCTTTCGGATTGTTTTGATAACGGATGAACCGGCCCGTTGATTTGTCAAGCAGATTCAATCCGCCACCCCAGGTGGATACCCATATCCGGCCTTCACGGTCGCGCATGATATCCAGCACGGCATCCGAGCCCAGGCTTTTTTCATTGAAAGGATCATTGCGATAATGCTGGAAAATATGTTTATCCCTCGAAAACAAATCCAGTCCACCGCCATCGGTGCCAATCCATATATTTCCTCCATTGTCCTCGCAAAAAGCACGTACATCATTATAACTCAAACTGGAGTTTGCCGGCTCCTGCCTGTACAGGTTAAATTTTTCCATGGCCTGGGAGAACACATTCACTCCGCCCCGGTGCGTGCCAATCCAGAGATTCCCCTGGTGATCTTCCCATAGCGCGGATATCGTCCGCTGGGACAAACTGGAACTGTTGCCCGGTTCATTCTGATAATTGAAAAATATATTTTTGCCTGGGTCGAACAGATTTAGTCCGCCATTGATACAACCTACCCAGAGCCGACCTTTTTTATCAACCAGCAGGCTCTTTATCATATTATTGCCCAGCGTCGACGGATTTTTGTCAGAATGCGCAAAACGGGTGAATGTTTTTTGAACCGGATCGAAAAGGAACACACCGTCATCTTCTGTGCCAAGCCAGAGATTGCCACTCCTTTCTTCCTGTATGCAGGTAATGGTATTACCACTCGGGTTCGTAATAGTCTGGTCATTTCGATAGGGGATCAGGCTGCTGTCTTTTGTATTGAAAAGATTCAGGCAGCTTTGTGTAGCCACCCATAAATTTCCCAGCCTGTCGGTGTAAAGAGCGTTTACCCGGTTGTCCGAATTAGTTTTATTCTGATTGATACCGGATGCTGCCGATGGAAGGATTGCATATTGTTTAAAACTTTCATTTTTCTCATCGAAAAGATTGAGACCTCCACCCAAAGTGCCTATCCATAAATGATCCTTTCCGCCTTCAATGATCGAAGTCACATAATTCAGACTCATGCTGGAGGGATCATGATCCCTGTGTTTGAACCGGGTAAAATTATTTTTCTCCCGGTTGAACCGGTTCAGTCCGTTGATGGTTCCAACCCAAAGATGATGGTGATGGTCCTCATAGATACAGCGGATATAGTTATCGCTTAAGCTGTTGCTGTCGGCAGGATCGTTTTGGTAAACCTGGATTTCGTTCCCGTCATATCGGTTGAGTCCGTCGCGGGTACCGAACCACACAAATCCCAGGCTGTCCTGAAAGATGGATTCAATCGTGCTATTCGATATTCCCTGTTCACTGGCAATATGGGTGAAATGGAGTTTGGGTGACTGGGCCGCCAGGTAAGAGGTGCCGGCGAAAAATCCTGAGCCCAGTATAATAATATATAAGCGAAAGCATTTCCACATGGCCAGCCGTAATATTTATCAAATTTATCAAGTAGCCGCTATTTAATGCTGTTTATATGACATTTCGTATGAGTTTAGTCTGTTTGAACCAGAGAAAAGAACGTTGGAACAAGCCTCAAAATCAGAATCGGTCTAATTTGAGAACGATTGCAAGTTAACAACTGCTTACTCTGGACGCCAGTCTCAGATTTCTAAACCAAACGAAAATGAAAAAACGATTGCTTATTGGGATTCAATCCCTGTTTCTTTTTCTATTCTTTAGTTCAGCCGTTTTATCACAAGTGAGGACTATATCGGGTAAAGTGACCAGCGCCAGCGACGGGTCGCCACTCCCGGGGGTCAGTATTATTCCGAAGGGCACTTCTTCCGGAACTACCACGGCCAGTGATGGTACTTATAAGATCCAGGTGGGTCCCGGGGTAAAGTTTCTGGTATTTTCCTCTGTCGGTTTCGTCACTCATGAGACGCCGGTAAATGAATTATTCATATACATTTCCCTCTCGCCTATTAATACCAACCTGAATGATATCGTGGTGATCGGTTATGGAACCGCCAAGAAAAAAGACCTGACGGGTTCGATCTCTACGGTCAATGAAAAAGACTTTCAAAAAGGGGTGATCATATCCCCGGATCAGCTGATTGTCGGTAAAGTTGCCGGCGTTTCTGTTGTTTCCAATGGAGGGCAGCCCGGTTCCGGATCAACCATCCGCATCCGCGGAGGATCCTCCCTGAATGCCAGTAACGATCCCCTCTTTGTAATTGACGGCATTCCGATTGACAATGAATTAATACCCGGTCAGACCAGCGCCATTCCCGGAGCAGGTAGCCCTCTGAGTTTTATCAACCCCAACGATATTGAATCCTTCACCATATTAAAAGACGCATCCGCTTCAGCCATTTATGGTACAAGGGCCGCCAATGGAGTAGTTATTATTACAACAAAAAGAGGAAGGGGAGGTAGTCTGAAAATCAACTTCAATACCCTGAATTCCGTCTCACAGATTACGAAACAGGTGTCCGTTTTATCAGCTGATCAGTTTAGATCTGTTGTGGAAAAAAATGGAACCCCCGCCCAGGTTGCCATGCTGGGAACCGCCAATACAAACTGGCAGGACCAGATCTATCAAACCGCCTTTGGAACAACCAATAATATCAGTCTCACCGGCGGCATAAAAGACCTGCCGTACCGGTTATCCATTGGCTACCAGAATCAGAATGGTATTTTAAAAACAGACAACCTCACCCGGACTTCTGCAAACATTGCGTTGAATCCGAGTTTTTTTAACAACCACCTGAAAGTAAATTTAAATGTGCTGGGAAGTATTGAAAGTACCCGGTTTGCCAATCAAACGGCTATCGGATCTGCGATCACCTTCGATCCGACACAGCCAATATATTCCGGAAGTTCCCGGTTCGGCGGTTATTATGAGTGGCTTGACCCCACCGCCCCAACTGGTTTGCGAAACCTGGTCGTCAGAAACCCGCTTGGATTATTGGAACAGACTCATAATACCAGCAACCCCGCCAGGAGCATCGGAAATATTCAACTGGATTATCAATTGAATTTCCTGCCTGAATTGCATGCCATCGTGAATGCAGGATATGATTATTCAAACGGGAAAGGAAAATCCTACACCACCGATAGCGCGGCAAGCAACTTATATCGTCGGTGGAACCGGTGGACAGAACAATCCATACAAACTGGTGAACGACAATAAAGTGTTTGAGTTTTATCTGAACTATGTCAAGGATATCAAATCCATCGACAGCCGCATCGATGTGACGGCGGGTTATTCCTACAACGATTTCAAAGCGACCGTCACGAATTATGCTTCTTATTATGCAGATGGAACAAAAGTGGCCAATTCAGACCCCGCATTTCCTTTTGATGTTCCCAGGCATACATTGATTTCTTATTTCGGCCGGTTAAATTATTCCTATAAAGACCGGTATCTGTTGACGGCAACCATGCGGCGGGATGGATCTTCACGTTTTGGACCGGATAATAAATGGGGATACTTTCCTTCAGGTGCCCTGGCCTGGAATATCAATCAGGAAGATTTCATGAAGGACAGCAAAACCATTTCCAGCCTGAGACTGCGTGTTGGTTATGGACTCACCGGCCAGCAGGATGGTATTCCGAATTATGCGTACCTGGCCAGTTATTCACTCAGCAATGCAAATGCTTCCTATCAGTTTGGAGACACTTACTACCAGGGTTACCGGCCGGGTGGATTTAATCCTTCTTTAAAATGGGAACAAACAGCCACCGCGAATATTGGTGTCGATTTCGGTTTCATGAATAACCGGATTTCCGGTAGCCTCGAATTCTACCAGAAAAAAACATCTGATCTGCTGAATAATATTCCGCAGCCGGCGGGCAGTAATTTCTCTGCTTTCTTTATTGCCAATGTAGGCAACATGACAAACAAAGGAGTTGAGTTTACTATCAACGCCACCGCCATCCAGCAAAAAGATGTGTCACTGACCATGGGATTCAATATTACTTATAATAAGAATAATATCTCCAACCTCACCGTCATCCCGGATGATACGAGTTATATCGGTTTCCCGAGTGGAAATATAGCCGGAGGAATCGGCGGACAGTTTGCATTTATCAATGCGGTCGGAACGCCAAAGAATACTTTCTATTTATACCAGCAGGCCTATGATAAAAATGGCAAGCCCATTGAAGGCGTATTCACAGACAAAAACGGAGACGGCATCATCAATCAGAGTGATTTATTCAAGGGTCATCCGGCGGATCCTACAGTATACTTTGGATTCAGTACCAATCTGACATATAAAAAATGGACCGCCGGTTTTATTCTCCGGGCCAGTTTTGGAAATTATAATTATGATAATATATATAGTCAGACGGGAACGCTGAATCAGATACTGGGTAACGCGGTGTTGTATAATGCGTCGAGTAATTACCTGACCACCTTGTTCAAGGGCGGCAATAACCAACAACTGCTCAGTGATTATTATGTTCAGAACTCTTCCTTCCTGCGCATGGATAATTTGAGCGTCGGATACAATTTCGGTGAGCTCGGCCACAGTAAACTGACACTGCAACTCACGGGGGTCGTTCAAAATGTATTTGTAATTACAAAATACACCGGTGTAGATCCGGAGATATCGGCGAATGCACAAACAGCCGGTAATCCCGGCATTGATAATAACCCTTATCCAAAACCCCGGGTATATGCACTTGGTTTAAATCTTGGTTTTTAATTTATGAATGTGATTGAAAAAAAATATATGAAAAGAAAACATCTTACATACATGTTGATCGGCGGGATCACGATACTGGGTTTCGCATCCTGCACCAAAGACCTGAACCTGGTACCCACCAACGATATCACGGCTTCAACAGTATATAGTACACCGGCGGGTTTTCGTTCCGGTTTAGCCAAAGTATATGGGTCCTTTGCACTGACAGGTAATACCGGTGGTGTGGGTAGTCCGGATATTTCCACGCAGATTATTTCGGATGAAGGAAATTCTGATTTCCTCCGCATGTATTTTAATCTCCAGGAAATCACAACCGACGAAGCAGCCTGGACCTGGCAGAATGATGCCGGTATACAGGGTCTGCATGAAATGAGCTGGTCATCCATAAATCCGATCGTCAACGGATTATATTACCGTTCTTTTTTCCAGATCGCTTTATGCAATGATTTCATTCGTCAGTCCGCCGACGCGAATATATCCGGTCATGGAATCACCGGTGCAGATGCAGAAACGATACGCAACTACCGCGCAGAAGCCCGTTTCCTGAGAGCCTATCAATATTGGGTATTGATGGATCTCTTTGCCAATCCACCTTTCGTAACAGAGAAGGATCCCATCGCCACTTCTATTCCCAAACAGATTCAGCGCAAGGATCTTTTTAATTACGTGGAATCTGAATTATTATCCCTGGATTCAGGACTGGTTGCACCAAAACAAAATCAATATGGCCGTATGGATCAGGGAGCAGCCTGGGCCCTCCTGGCCAGGTTATATCTGAATGCACAGGTATATACGGGTGTTGCACGTTACACAGATGCGATCACTTATTGTAACAAAGTGATTGGCTGCAGGTTATTCTCTTCATCCGAAATATCCGGAACTATGTCTCGCAGATAATAATTTAAATACGGATGAATTTATTGCCACCATCAATTACGATGGCACAAACACACAAACATACGGTGGCACAACCTATCTGGCACACGGCCCAGCCGGTATTCCCGGAACTATTTCGGGAACCAATGGCAGCTGGGGCGGATTGCGTTGCACACAAAATTTCGTAAACCTCTTTCCGGATTATAGTGGTAATACCGATCAGCGCGCACAGTTCTACCAAAACGGACAATCCCTGAATATGAAAGAATTGTACACGGGTACGGATGGATTTTCAACTTTTAAATACAGGAACCTGACAAGAACCGGTGGCCCGGCTCCGCATGCAGATGCGGCAGGAAATTTCTCCGATATCGATTTCCCTTTATTCCGGCTGGCTGAAATTTACCTGATCTATGCAGAATCCGTATTGAGGGGTGGCACAGGTGGTGATCAGACAACGGCATTGAATTATATTAATTTGTTACGTGAACGTGCTTTCGGAGGTGCATCAGGAGATATTTCAGCCGCCAATTTAACAACCGATTTTATACTGGATGAAAGAGGACGTGAATTATATTATGAAGCTGCCCGACGGACAGATCTGATACGTTATGGAAAATTCACGACGGCTGCATATTTGTGGGCCTGGAAAGGAGGCGTCGAACAGGGAACAGCGGTAGCAGATAAATATAATATTTTTCCTTTACCCAGTACTGATCTGACATCCAATCCAAATCTGATACAGAATCCGGGTTATTAAAAATGAGGATCATGCTTACAAAAACAAAAAATTTTTTTATGCAAATAAGTAAACTTGGGATACTATGCATCATCCTGTTATCATGCCTGGTATTCAGCTGTACAAAAAATGATGTCAATCATGTGGTGACTCCACCTGCAAATATTTCGGGCTTCAGCAGCACGGCGCAGGATGTTGTCTTATCTGCTTCTAATGATTCAGCAACCGTAACGGAATTTAAATGGCAAACGCCTTCATATGGTTTTTCTGTTGCGAATACATACACGATGGTATTCGATGTTCCTTCAGATACAGGTGGCACCAGTCCCTGGGGTAATGCGATAAAAGTAAATATTGCTTCAGGCAGTGTGAACAAATCTTTTCTTGGAATGGATTTAAATAAAATCATGAACCAGTTGGGATTGCCCTTTGGTGTAGCCACTCCGATTGTTGTGCGTCTAAAATCGGATATCAATCAAAGTACCGGCGCGGCTTCCACCGTTCCCACTGTGTACAGCGATCTGAGCATGACCGTTACGCCTTACCAGGTGATTTTAATTTACCCTAAATTATTTGTAGCCGGTGATTTCCTGGTACCGAACTGGACACAATTTGACCAGCCCGGATGGATACTGTCATCGGTCAAGAGTGACAGCTACTATGAAGGATATGTCAACTTTCCCAATGCAGGAAATGCTTTCAAATTATGTACGCAGACCAGTTGGAACGGAACCAACTATGGCTGGGGCGGATCTGCAACCACTATCAGCGGCGCCAGTTCAGCCGGAAATTGTTATTTCGGCGGACCGGGATATTGTAAAGTAGCAGTGGACGTAACCGCACTGACCATTTCCTATACACCCACCAGTTGGGCGGTAGCAGGTGATTTTAATTCCTGGAGTGTAAGCGCAAATCCGATGACCTTCGATCCCGCGACGAATGTATGGACAGCCACCAATATCAATTTCACGGCGGGTTCTACCTATAAATTTGTCGGAGATCCAGGCTGGGTTTCCAGCTTCGGGCTGGATGCCAAGGGAAATCTGGCCTTCGGTGGTGGAAATATCACGGCTGCGAAAACGGGCTCATTTACTGTTACCCTGGACCTGAGTGCCGGAGCAGGAAATTATAGTTATTCTGTAAAATAGACCGACACCTGTTGAATGAAAATAATTCAGATTGTCTGCGCATTTTTATTTGCGCTGTTTATATCATCTTGTCAAAAGAGCGGGGCCGCTTCTCAGAATCCACCACCGGCGGTTACTGACAGTTCCTTTTTCGCAAAAGGAGCGGATATCAGCTGGCTGACACAGATGGAACAGGCCGGGAATATATTTTACAATTCTTCCGGCGTGGCGATGGATTGTATGCAATTAATGCAGAGCCTGGGTATCAACACCATTCGTTTGCGCGTTTGGGTGAATCCGGCGGGTGGATGGAACGGGAATGCCGACCTTGTGAAGAAAGCCCTGCGTGCGAAGAAACTTGGCTTCCGGATCCTGATTGATTTTCATTATAGCGATACATGGGCAGATCCGGCCAACCAGACAAAACCTGCAGCCTGGACTGCATACGATTTCGCCACGCTGACCACTACCGTGTATGCATATACGCTTTCTGTGCTGGATACTTTAAAATCAGCGGGCATTGTTCCCAGTTGGGTACAGGTTGGAAATGAAACCAACGATGGCATGCTCTGGCCGGATGGCAAAGCATCGGTCAATATGGCCAATTTTGCGGCGCTTGTAAATGCAGGATATAATGCAGTGAAAGCAGAAAATGATTCGATCAAAGTGATCGTCCATATTTCAAACGGATATGATAATAATTTATTCAGGTGGATGTTCGACGGATTAAAAGCGAATGGCGCTCACTGGGATATCATCGGTATGTCGCTGTATCCGTCCATTACGAACTGGCAATCTTACAATACGTCCTGCCTGGCGAATATGAATGATATGATCTCGAGATACAATAAACCCGTGATGATATGTGAAGTGGGGATGCCGTTTGATCAGGCCAGCACCTGCCTGTCCTTTCTCACGGATATCATCAATAAAACAAAATCCGTTGCGGATCACAATGGATTAGGTGTTATGTATTGGGAACCGGAATCTTATAATAACTGGCAGGGATATGGCCTGGGTGCATTCGATAATACCGGCAAACCGACAGTCGCCATGAATGCTTTTTCAAATTAAAAATGAATGCTGTTTGAAATATTTCAAGAAAGAATTTCTTTACCGGTTACTGGCTGGATTATGCCTGTTGCTTTTATTTCCATTTTTTATGCAGGCACAAAACAATCCGGGTTACACCGTCTCCATTCCAACATCCCCGCGACAGCATATTTCGCTGGATGCGGACTGGAAATTTCATCTCGGTCATGCGGCAGATCCCGCAAAAGATTTTGATTATTCCACCACAGCCATTTTTTCGAAAACGGGCAAAACAGGTGAATCAGCCATAGGACTACAATTCAACGACAGCGCCTGGCGCACCCTGCAATTGCCGCATGACTGGGCGGTAGAATTGCCTTTTGAAAATTCAACCAGCCTGGATGTGATGTCGCATGGTTATAAACCGGTGGGCGGACTGTATCCGCAAAACAGTGTCGGTTGGTATCGCAAACATTTTAAAATTTCCCGTACAGATTCCGGTCAGCGTTACTCCATTCAGTTTGATGGCATCTACCGGGATAGCAAGGTCTGGATCAATGGATATTATCTCGGCTCCAATGCCAGTGGTTATACCGGTGTTTGTTATGATATCACCAATTATATCCGGTTCGATAAAGAAAACCTGCTGGTTGTGCGCGTAGATGCTTCCCAATATGAAGGATGGTATTATGAAGGCGCGGGTATTTATCGTCATGTATGGCTCAATGTGATGAATCCTTTGCATATTGCTGAAGACGGAATCTTTCTGTACAGCACGGTGGATCATAATGAGGCAACAATAAATATCGAAACAAAGATCATCAATGAAAATCCGGTTTTGAATAAGGGTGTGCTGACCTGTTATATAACCGATCGCTATGGAAATACGGTTGCAAAATCAGAATCTCAATCCTTCTCGATAAACGGTGAGGAAGAAAAATCAGTCCACCAGAAAATAAATGTCAGCAAGCCTGTACTCTGGTCACCGGACAATCCATATTTGTACCGTGCGATCGTTGTGGTCACGCCAATAAATTCCGGCGGAGACATAAAAAACAATACTGCCATCGATGCTGAAAAAATCAGATTTGGGATCCGTACGATACGTATTGATTCCAGCGGACTCTATGTAAACGGCCAGTATACAAAATTAAAAGGTGTCAATAACCACCAGGATCATGCAGGTGTCGGAACGGCCATACCGGATAACCTGCAATATTACCGGATGCGATTGTTAAAAGAAATGGGCGTCAATGCCTACCGGTCCAGTCATAATCCGCCTGCCCCGGAATTACTCGATGCCTGCGATAGCCTCGGTATACTGGTACTGGATGAAAACAGGCTGATGAGTAGCAGTGCGGCTTACCTGAATGATTTTGAACATTTGATTCTTCGCGACCGTAACCGGGCATCGGTATTCCTCTGGTGCATTGGGAATGAAGAAGGATTTGTGCAAACCAGTTCGGTCGGCCGGCGCATCGCGACCACGCTGATTCAAAAACAAAAAGAACTGGATCCGACCCGGTTGTGTACTTATGGCGCTGACCTCGCAAATATTTATAATGGCGTGAATGAAGTGATTCCGGTTCGCGGATTTAACTATCGCATAATGGGTGTGGATCCTTATCACGCTGATCATCCGGAACAACCCATCGTCGGGACAGAGATGGGTAGTACGGTGACGACGCGCGGTATTTATATCAAAGACAGTGTCAAAGGATATTTAACGGATGAAGATATATGGGCCCCCTGGTGGGCAACAACTGCCGAAGCCTGGTGGACGCTGGCCGCAACACGTTCCTGGTGGATGGGTGGATTCGTTTGGTCCGGCTTCGATTACAGGGGAGAACCAACGCCCTATGCATGGCCCAATATCAATTCCGGTTTTGGTGTCATGGATATGTGTGGATTCCCGAAAAATATTTATTACTACTACCAATCCTGGTGGACCGATGAAGATGTATTACATATTTCTCCTGACTGGAACCGGAAAGGGAAAGAGAACCGGTTGATTCCTGTATGGGTAAATACGAATGCCGATTCAGTAAATCTTTTTCTGAACGGCAGAAGTCTCGGAATGAAAACCATGCCCCGTAACCGGCACCTGGAATGGGATGTTCCATATGAAGCCGGAAAACTGGAAGCCATCGGATATAAAAAAGGAAGACAGATCACCGCGAAAGTCGAAACGACCGGGGATGCCCATGAACTCGTAGTGACGCCCTATAAAACCACCATGACGGCAGATGGAAAGGATGCCACTGTTATCAATATCAGTGTCGTTGATAAGCAGGGTCGTGAAGTGCCGGATGCCAATGACCTGGTGAGTTTTTCTGTAAACGGGGATCTGAAAATGATCGGCGTCGGGAACGGAGATCCCAGCAGCCATGAACCGGATAAATGCGAAGACGGCATCTGGCAAAGGCATTTATTCAATGGAAAATGCCAGGTGATTGTTCAGTCGGGTCTGAGCAATTCAATGATAAAATTCGAAGCAAAAGCAAACGGACTGATCACCGGCTCAACGGATATTTATACGGTGCAAACAAGACCGGTAAAGGTGGTTCACGCCCTGGGAAAAAATCAGGATGTATCGGCGACAGTCATGAATACTCCTGACAAACCCATATCCAAAATGATAGGTGCGGATATTTCTTTTTTACCTGAGCTGGAAGCACGTGGAGTAAAATTCTCCGATAAGGGCAATCAAAAAGATGTATTGGAAATTTTAAAAGATCATGGGTTCAATTATATACGGCTGCGCATTTTCAAGGATCCGCAAAAAGACAGCGGATATTCACCCGGTAAAGGATTTTGTGATCTGACGCATACTATGGAGATGGCCAAAAGAGTGAAGGCAGCCGGTTTGAAATTTTTACTCGACTTCCATTACAGCGATTATTGGGCAGACCCGGGTAAACAATTTAAACCCAAAGCCTGGGAGGGAAAAAATTTTCAACAGTTGCAGGACTCAGTTTATCCGTATACGAAAGAAGTTATACTTGCGTTGAAAAAACAGGGCACACCGCCCGATATGGTGCAGGTGGGTAATGAAATTAATCATGGCATGATCTGGCCGGAGGGTCATGTTCGTAGTTTTGATAGTCTTGCCCAGTTGGTATATGTTGGCATAGAGGCTGTTCGCGAAGTTATACCGGAAGCCGCGGTCATGATACATATCGCATTGGGTGGACAAAATGATGAATCCCATTTTTTTCTGGACAATCTGATCAGGCGGAATGTACCTTTTGATGTGATCGGCTTATCCTATTATCCGAAATGGCATGGTACGCTGGCGGATTTAAAGTACAATATCAATAACCTGGCAATTACTTATCGGAAGGATATCATCGTGGTTGAATATTCACAACACAAGGAAGCTGTAAACGAAATCGCCTTTAATGTTCCGGAAGGAAGGGGCAAGGGCACTTGTATCTGGGAGCCATTGAATACCTGGGAAAGTATTTTCGACAAAGAAGGGAATTCCAATGCATACCTGATGATCTACGATTCAGTCAGTAATCGTTTTATCGGCCAGAAATCTGTAAATCTGAATACAATCAGTAAGAGCAGGTAGTATCTTGCATTCACTAAAAATGAATGTCATGAAAGAAATAAAAAAAGAAGACATCAAACAGGAAGTGTTTGATCTCTATGACGACTACGCGCACAATCGAATTGAAAGACGTGATTTTATACAAAAACTATCCGCCTATGCGGTCGGAGGAATTACGGTAACATCCCTGATGAGTTTTCTGATGCCCAATTATTCGGGCTCGATTCAGGTGAAGCCCGATGATCCCCGTTTAAAATCAGAGTACGTATATTATGAATCTCCAAAAGGCGGTGGAAAAATCAAGGCCTTACTATCGATGCCCGTCGATGCAAAAGGAAAACTGGGAGGCATCGTCGTCGTACACGAAAACAGAGGACTGAATCCCTATATCGAAGATGTGGCAAGAAGAGCGGCGCTGGCAGGATTCATTACACTGGCTCCCGATGCATTGACACCTTTGGGTGGTTATCCTGGAAACGACGATCAGGGCCGCGAATTGCAGAGTAAACGGGACGGAAAAGAAATGCTCGAAGATTTTATTGCCGGATATGAATTTTTAAAAGGAAATGCAGATTGTAACGGAAAAGTGGGCGTGGTTGGTTTTTGTTTTGGTGGAGGAATCGCAAATCAGATGGCAGTGCGCGTTGCAGATTTATCTGCAGCGGTGCCATTTTATGGAATGCAGCCGCCAGCTGAAGATGTTCCGAAAATTAAGGCTCCGCTCTTGTTGCATTATGCAGGACTTGATACGCGGGTGAATGCAGGATGGCCGGCTTATGAAGCTTGCGTTGAAGGAAAATAAGAAAGAATATACCGCTTTTATATATCCGGACGTAAATCATGGCTTTCATAATGATACGACGCCACGATACGATAAAGCAGCCGCAGATCTTGCCTGGACAAGAACGATTGATTTTTTCAATCAAAAATTAAAGTAAGCATATTAGGACGCCGTCCATCCGCCGTCAATCATTAGGGTAGTTCCCGTGATTAATGCTGCAGCCGGAGAAGCGAGAAACAAAACAGCATTGGCGACATCTTTAGGTTCACCAATTCTGCCTAATACAATTTTGGATAGCACCATTTTTTTCGTCTCCTCGTTGGCGAGATATTCTTCTGTACCCGGAGTATAAATAAACGTTGGCGCAACGGCATTGCAGGTAATTTGATGTTTGGCCCATTCCACGGCAAAACACCTGGTCAGATGTGAGATCCCTGCCTTAGTCATGCAATAGACTGATTCCGTAGGAAGCGCGATAAATCCAGCCTGGGAACTGATATTGATGATTCTGCCGAATTGTTGTTTGATCATCCACCGGCCTACCTGCTGACTGGTGAAAAAAGTCCCTTTCAGATTTACATCCAGCGTATAGTCAAAATCCGCTTCTGTAACGTTTTCAATATAATTCTCGGGGGCGATGCCTGCATTGTTTATTAATATATCAATCCTGCCAAAATATTCGATCGCTTCAGATACGGCTGTTTTTATTTCATCCATACGGCTGACATCCATCTGAAGAGGGAGGACCTTCTGCCCAGTGCTTCGATTTCTTTCACCAGTCCACTATCTGCCTTGATGTTTTTAAGCCCGAGTGCAATATCTGCTCCGGCCTCTGCCAACGCAAGAGCGCAGGCCCTGCCGATTCCCCGGGCGGCACCGGTTACCAACGCAATTTTTCCCGGAACTTTAACTTCGTCAGAATTTTGGTTAGCCATATTATCCTTTCCCCATAAAGATATATACTACTCAATTACCTTTAGAAATCTATCGGATTTATTGGAGACCGTCTTATAAATAGCTTTATTCAAATCAGCGTTTTTATGGAAGAAAATAATATCAACCGCAGAGACATGATCAGGATCAGTTCATTGGCCGCTCTTTCGAATATGCTGGTGCCAGCGCTGGTCTCTGCTTCCGTCTCATCGCCGAAAGTGAATGAATTTCGTTTGGAAAAAATGGATCCGGATAGCGGGATTTGTTATATGAACGCTGTAACCATGGCTGCTTTATTACGTTCAAAAAAAATATCTGCAAGTGAGGTCATGCAGGCACACCTCAAACAAATAAAAAAAGTGAATGCAAAGGTCAATGCGATCATCACGTTTGTGCCCGAAGATGAATTGATGGCCCAGGCACTGGCAGCCGATGAATCGCTGGCCAAAGGAAAATTAACCGGTTCACTACATGGCCTGCCCATGGCGGTCAAAGATCTTACAGAAACAAAGGGTATCAGGACTACTTATGGTTCTCCCATATGGCGGGACAATATTCCCTTGCAGGATGCACTATTGGTCCAGCGTCAGAAACAGGCAGGCGCAATCATTATCGGTAAAACAAATGTACCGGAACTGGGAATGGGTTCGCAGACTTTCAATCCGTTGTTTGGCGCCAGTTTTAATCCATATGATGTTTCAAAAACATGCGGCGGCAGTACAGGTGGTGGTGCTGCGGCATTGGCCTGCGGAATGATACCACTTGCCGACGGCAGCGATATGGGTGGATCACTTCGCAACCCCGGAAGTTTTTGCAATGTTGTCGGGTTACGAACTTCACCGGGAAGAGTACCTATTATCAATTCGAAACTCGCGTGGCAGGAATTAGCCGTACAGGGACCGATGGCACGTACGGTTTCAGATTGTGCATTATTGCTCAGTGTACAGGCCGGCCCCGACAGATCGCTCGCCGATTTCCATCATGGAAAATCCCCAACAATTTATGCAACCTCTGGGGACGCGATTTTAAAAATGTAAAAGTTGCATTCATCAAAGATCTTGGTCTTCCATGGGAAAAGGAAGTGAAGAATGCTGTGGATGCACAAAGAAAAGTATTTGAATCACTTGGGTTGTATTGTGGAAGAAAATGAACCCGATATGACAGATGCCAATGAATGCTTTGTTAATTTTCGTCACTGGCAATATGAAGCCCAGTATGGCGATCTGCTGGCAGCAAACAGCGACAAAATGAATGAGTATACGAAATGGCATCTGGCAGAAGGTCGGAAATTAACGGGTCCATATCTCTCCCGGCTCGAAATCAAACGGTCAGCGCTTATACAGACGCTTTCAGCAGTTTTTAGAGAAATATGAATTTCTGATCATGCCTGTTAGCCAGGTATTACCATTTGATGTAAACACACATTATCCAACGAAATAGAATGGAATTCCCATGCTGACCTATATTGACTGGATGAGATCAGCCTATTATATTTCTGTAGTGGGAAACCCGGCTATCTCTGTGCCCTGTGCCTTTTCAAAAACCGGCTTGCCCATTGGTATCCAGATCATCGGAAGACATAATGCCGATCTGCGCGTATTGCAAATGGGATATGCTTTTGAGCAGGCCACTAATATTGGCAATCGACGGCCGGAGATTGCAGAATAATTTTCTCCTCCAACTACTTAATCAATCGCGCACTCTATAAAGGGATCAGACCAATTGCTCAATCTGATCAATTCTTCACGCGGGTTATTCTTTTTTTAAAAAAAGGGCGACCACAAGGTGATCACCCATAGCTGATCCGGCAGAATGCTGGCCGCGTTTATTATTATAGCCCGGGTGTTCCCTTTCCTTCCGTCAATAATTTGAATAAACTTCCTTTTATATAATAGTCCCAGCCTTTACTACAGGACTTGAAACACTCAACCTCCGGAACCAATCCGAAATGTGTAAAATGGATTTGTGTTTTCTCACCCTCCTTGGATAGTTCAAAACCGATTTTTGTGTTTTTCCATTCCTGTTCGTCTTTTACAAAATTGAGCCTGCATTCTGTAACCAGCCAGACTACCTTCTTGTCCGGAATAAATTCAATGATTTTTTGGCCGGTCTTGTGTATATCGCCAAACTGAACGGTGAATTCATCGTTCAGTTTCTGCGACCTGCCTGTCAGATCATCTGTCCACCATTCGGAAACATTGTTGATCGCTTTAAATGTGTCCTGTATTGAATTGTCCACCGTAATGAGGGCGGTATAGTCCTGTTTTTTCATATGATGATTACTTTTCGGCTGTTAGAAGATTCTTTTCGTTTTCAGTTTGTGGTTTATCCTTGCCGTTTGGCTGACCCTTGCCGGTAACAATCAGGTCGTGCAGGCTATTTTGTATATAACCGGTCCATGCATCCCGGCAGATTTCAAAACATTCGTATTCCGGAACCAAACCCTGATGCGTCATGCGCAACGCTGTTTTATTGTCCTTTTGGGAAATTTCAAAAATAACCTTCGTGCCCTTCCATTCGGTTTTGTCCTTTGTGAATTTAAAATAGTTGTCCAGCACAAGCCAGACCACTTTTTTATCCGGAACGACTTCAATTAATTTCATTTTGCATTGATGGATATCTTCAAAATGATAAGTAAACTCATCATTTAGTTTTTCCGTACCACCTTCAATTTCTTCCGACCACCAGCCACGCACATTGTTAATGGCGCGGAAAACTTCTTTTGGGTTCTGATCCACCAGCAGGGTAGTGGTAAAATCTGATGCAGACATAGTATTGTTTTTAGTGAATGAATAAAGAATTTTGAAAAACAAGAATCGCGGTTATTTCGAAAGCACATCACAAATCTACGGTCTTAATAAGGTGATGACGGGGTGTGAAGTAGACAATCTATCGGGTTGATTTGGACAACTTAGAGATGTATCTTTGCTCAAATATTTTACCATGAAGCACGTCACGATCATTGTCCCGAACGGGAGTGCGCACATGAGCAGCATCGCAGGTTCCTTTGAAATCCTGACAAGGGCCAATCAGTATTGGCAAAAAACGGGAAACGATCCGCGGATGGAAGTCGAGGTGGCCGGTTTTGCAACGGAAAAAAAACGGGGCGCCGGTATATTTTTGATTAATCCGGTTGATATACAGGATATAAAATTCACCGACCTGATCATTATACCCTCTCTTTCTCATGATTACGAAACTGTAATAAATAAAAATAATGAGCTGATAATCTGGATCCGGGAACAATATAAAAATGGTGCTGAAATTGCCAGTATTTGCACAGGAGCATTTTTGCTGGCTGCTACCGGTCTGCTGGATGGCAGGAACTGTTCCACCCATTGGAATGCGGCAACTGATTTCAGGCGGTTGTTTCCAAATATACATTTGCAGACTGATAAACTGATTACGGCTGCGCAGGGAATTTATACCAACGGCGGCGCGTATTCTTTTTTAAACCTGATCCTCTTCCTGGTTGAAAAATATTTTGACCGGCAGACGGCCATTCTTTGCTCAAAAGTTTTTCAGATTGATATAGAAAGAACGTCCCAATCGCCATTTTTCATTTTTCAGGCGCAGAAAAACCATGGCGATGATTTGATTTGCCAGGCACAAAACTATATTGAGGAAAATCTGAGTGAAAAGATTTCCTTCGAAGAACTGGCTTCAAAGCTTGCGATCAGCAGGAGAAATTTTGACAGACGATTTATCAAAGCGACCGGTAATACACCGGTGGAATATTTGCAGCGTGTAAAAGTGGAAGTGGCAAAGAAAACATTGGAAAGAGGCAGGAAAAGTATTTTTGAAGTGATGAATGAAGTGGGCTACTCAGACGATAAAGCATTCAGAGAAGTTTTTAAAAAGATCACCGGCCTGTCGCCTTTAGACTACAGAGGCAAGTATAATCAGGAAGCCGTTTTGGTTTAAATCTTGACCAGGAGCTAACCAGTTTCACTATGATTGGCAGATTTTTTGATTTAATTTAAATATAAACAACCGGTCGATTCAAACGACCCGATCTTTGCAATGTTAATTTTGAATTTAGATTGCAGGAACCTTTCTTCCATGAGAGGTTCCTGTTTTTTTATCCAAAGTCTGTATCATATTTCGTGAATAGGGGGAGTGGATTTATTTAAGCATTACAAGTGATTTTTTGGAATTAATTCCACAACAGATACATTCTCAAAGCGGAAAAAAACTGGCATTGTTTTAGAACAATGATATTACTGAGAACGACGATTCCTTCCGACCTTGTTTATTTTCTTTATTGAATCCTGACAAAACTGGAAGGATAGCGTTCAAAAAGGGCTGTGTTTCGGAAGAGATACAGCCTTATTTTTTCATACAAATTTTTTTATGAACAATCTAATTATAACAAGTTCCTCTTTTTTTGAAGGGGCGGATATTCCGGTTAAGTTCAGTTGCAAGGGTGAAAATATTAATCCGGAAATAAGGATTGGATCTTTACCGGCAGAAACGAAATCACTGGCTGTTATTGTGGAGGATCCGGACGCACCCCGGGGGATTTTTGATCACTGGGTTGTCTGGAATTTGCAACCGCGCAATACAATCGCTGAAAATTCCTCAGATGGTGTTAAGGGTCAAAATGGAAAGGGCGAGAAACGGATATACCGGTCCATGTCCTCCTTCCGGAACCCATCGTTATCAGTTTAAAGTATATGCTCTGGATGCTACACTCGATCTTCCGGTTGGTACGAATAAGAAAAATCTGATGAATGCGATGAAGGAACATGTGATTGCCGGTGGGGAGCTCACCGGATATGTTCAGCAGTCAGTCCAAGGTCAGTGTATGATTTAAGAATTAGCCACTTTTTCAAACGGATACTTTCCCTTGATATGTTTATTCAGGAATTTCCCTTTTGAAATGGCATTCCGGAGCTTATCATACAAATCCTTTGGTACGTTCATATAATCATAGGCGATTCCCGATATAAAGAAAACCCGTAGTCTGCGGTTCGCTTCATCGTAAATAAAATGATGTATGACGGAAGAAGGCATCCGTTTCCGGGAAACTATTAAAAAAGAATGCCATGGTAACCGTTTAAGAAAATCTTTCCGGGTCAAAGGCATCCGTCCTGACAGATGTTTGCTGCTGATTGCAGATTTCAGAAATAATTTTGCCGGTTGCCGGACCCAGACCCAGTCCCATCATGGAGTGCCCGCCGGCGATCATCAGATTCCTGATCTTTTTTACTGAGCCGATAAAAGGCAGGCCATCCGGAGAGCAGGGCCGGAAACCATACCAGATATCTTTTGTATCCGGCATCTTTGGCTGAAGATTGGAAAAGTATTTGGGTACCGCTTCAAGTATTCCTTCTACTCTTTTTATATTGACGTGATGATTGATGGAGGCAATTTCCATCGTTCCTCCATATCGCATGAGTCCGACCATGGGTGTAATCGCAACCCTCGCTTCACAAAGAATCGCCGGTATGTTTAATGTAATCGCGGGATTACTATCTGTAACAGAATACCCTTTGCCCGGCATCAGCGGTATGTTCATTCCGGCCATTTTTGTGAGTTCAGGCAACCAGGATCCTCCGGCTAAAATGAAAACATCGGCCCCATATTCATTTTCTTTTGTTTTTATTTTTTTGATTACTCCATGCTGAATGTCCATTGAAAGAACGGGGTCATTGGTATGAATGAAACCCCCGTTATCCAGGATATATTTTTTTAACTGGACCATCAGTTTGTTTGGATATAAATGTGCATCGCAATGATAATGCACAGCACCCAGTATATTTAATCCGACACCCGGTTCCAATCGTTCAACCTGCTCCTTTGTCAGTGGTTCTGCATCCAAACCCAATGCCCTTGCTATTTCAGCAGTGTGTATTTCCTCTTCGGCTGTTTTTTGCGTTTTGAAATACATGAGGATTCCCTTTTCCTCGAGTGAAAAATCAAAATCGGGAGAAGCGGATAATTCTTTATAGAGTGAGTGACTCAGCAGACTCAGGTCCCGCAAATACGGTGCACCCTGTTCGACATTTTTCCGGTTAGCTTTTCGCAGGAATTGGAAACCCCATTGTATGAGTGGCCAGCTGAAAGAGGGTTTCACATAAAACGGACTCTTACTGTCAAACATCCACCGGATGCCCTGTGCCACGATGCCCGGCGATGCGAGTGGAGTAAAATGACTGGGTACGATCATTCCGGCATTTCCAAAAGAGCAGTTGTCCGTTCCGTCATTCTTTTCTAAAACGGTTACCCGCCAGCCGCTTTTTTGTAAATAGTATGCTGAACTGAGGCCGATGATTCCCGCTCCTACAATAACCGCATGCATAAATAAATTTTATAAAACCTGGAAACCGTAGGCATAAGGATCGTCTTCATCGTCGATACTGATGGTATTGTATCCATAAATTCTCGCCCAGCCTTCAATGCCGGGCCGGATAGCGGGATTTCCCGCAACAGTTGTCTCTTCTTCAATCGTGCCGGTAAATGTTGATCCGATAATACTTTCGTGAATAAACAAATCACCTTTTTTTAATTTTCCTTTTGCATACCATTGGGCCATTCTCGCCGAAGTGCCGGTTCCGCAGGGGCTCCGGTCGATCGCCTTGTCGCCGTAAAAAACAGCATTGCGCGCCGTTGATTTTTTATCCAATACTGACCCGGTCCATAGAATGTGAGAACATCCATGGATCGTCGGATCTTCCGGATGAATAAAAGAATATTTTTTATTGATATCATCGCGCAGCGCACGAGCCCATTCGATTAATTTTCCGGCGGTGAAATGTTCAAGTCCCGGAAAATTTTCCTGGAGATCGACAATGGCGTAAAAATTTCCTCCGTAAGAAACATCGATATTCAGTTCTCCCAAAACGGGGCATACTGCTTTTAAACCGGTGGCAGCGAGATAGGATGGTACATTGATCAGCTTTACGGATTTTACTTTACTACCGGACTGGATATAACTAACCGTTACCAGCCCCGCGGGCGTTTCCATGCGAACGGTACCTTTCGTTTTTGGAACGATAAGTCCTTCTTCGATGGCAATCGTGATCGTTCCGATCGTTCCATGACCGCACATCGGCAGGCAGCCACTGGTTTCAATAAATAAAACGGCTACATCATTAGCGGAATCATGAGGAGGATATAAAATGCTTCCGCTCATCATATCGTGGCCCCTCGGTTCAAACATGAGACCCTTGCGTATCCAGTCATATTCTTTTAAAAAGTGCTGGCGCTTTTCACTCATATTATCCCCTTTTAAAAAGGGGCCGCCTCCGGCAACCAGGCGAACGGGGTTGCCGCAGGTATGTGCATCGATACAAAAGAATTTTTTGGAAGCCATTAAACCCTTTCCGTTTGTTTCATTTTATTTTCCTTTGTAAAATCCGGAATGGGCGGTCGGGAAGCAATCGCGTTTTGAATGATCTCTGTGATTTTTCTTTTTTCTTCCCCTTCAAGCATCAACCGCGGCGCCCTGACATATTCTGTTCCGATGCCCGTCAATGTGGCTGCGAGTTTGATATAATGCACGAGTTTAGGATGAATATCCAGTTCAAGCGCCGGTAAAAACCATCTGTAGATTTGCAGTGCTTCCGGATACCTGCCCGCTTTCATCAGTCGATAAATGGCAACAGTCTCTGCAGGGAAGGCGTCTCCCAACCCGCATACCCAGCCGTCAGCACCCAGCGCAAATTCTTCCAGCGCCAGCGTATCCACGCCGCATAGGATCCGGAACCGGTCACCAAATTTATTTTTCATCCTTGTCACATTCGAAACATCGCGGGTAGATTCTTTCACCGCCTGTATATTGGAAATTTCCGCCAGTTCTTCAAACATGCTCAGGGTTACTTCGATCTTGTAATCATAGGGATTATTATAAATCATTATCGGTAGTGAAACGCTTTCAGCGATCCTTCTGAAATACTCAACGGTCTCACGATCATCTGCCTTATACCGCATCGGGGGCAGGAGCATGAGTCCGTCCGCTCCGTTTTTTTCTGCATCCTTTGCAAACTGAATGGCCTCGATGGTGGATTGTTCTGCAATATTCATAATCACCGGAACGGGCCGGCTGATGGCCTGTTTTGTAAATCGCAGCAGCGACATTTTTTCATCCCGGGTCAGCGTGCTGGCTTCGCCGAGAGATCCGCCGAGAATAATACCGTCAATGCCTGCTTCCAGTTGTGCATCCAGGTTTTTTTTGAACATTTCAAAATGGATGGAATCGTCAGAATGAAATGGAGTTAAAAAAGCAGGATATATTCCCTTCCATAAAACGGGTGTCATAAATTTTATTTTTTCGGTCAGTTTAATTTAATAAAGCACTGATTGGAAAGATTTATCTGAATTGTCTGGTAATTTACCATTTTTCCCTCTTTGATCAGTTCCTGCGGTCTTTTTGGGTACTAAAGATCGGCGTGAGAAGCTATGAAGAATCTTCGATTTATTTTTGATTTACCGGGGTTTCAATAATGAGGAATTCTGCTTTTTCTAAACACTGGATGGAAATCTGGTCAGTATCCCAGATTCCCAATCCGTCTCTGATATTTAAGGCCACGCCATTCACTTCAACCAGGCCTTCGATCAGGAATACAAAAAGGCATTTATTTACGGAGTTGAATGCGTAATGAACTTTCTGATCCTGATCATAATACCCCAACGATAGTTTTGCGTTTTGATTGATCCAGCAGTGTTCAGTTCCTTCTTCACCTGATATAATGATCGTTAGTTTATTTTTTCTGCTCTCTTTCGGAAAATGCCTTTGCTGGTACCGGGGTGCGATATTTTGAACTTTTGGAAGTATCCACAGCTGAAGAAAATTGACTTCGTCTTCACCAATATTATATTCTTCATGTTTTAATCCGCTGCCGGCGCTCATGATCTGCACGCCGCCTGGCTCAACCGTTGTACGATATCCCATCGAATCGATATGATTCATTTTTCCCTGGATCAATACGGAAATGATTTCCATATTGATATGCGGATGTATCCCAAATCCCTTACCCTTTTCCATATAATCATCATTAAAGGCAACCAGGGTACCAAACGCGCTTTTCAGCGGATGATAGTAATCGCTGAAGCTGAAAAAGAAATTACTTTTCAGCCATCCGATATTTTTCTTGCCTCTGTCAGCTGCCGGGAAATATTGGCTTTGCATCCTGATCTATTTAAATATTAAAGTATTGGCTTTGTTGATTTCATCCTGGTTAATCGTATGCCCCATATTAGGATAAATCTTTTCCGTTGTATCGGCGCCCAATTGTTTAAAAATATCTGCGGAAGCATGAACACGTTCTACCGGAACATGCATGTCTGGATTACTACTGCCAAAAAATACCGGGGTCATTTCAAAATCACCCTTATATAAAGTTTTATTTATCTGATCGCCAATAAGCCCACCGGTAAAAGCGACAACACCCCCATATCGTTTTGCATTTCTCGCAACATACTCCAGCGTAAGGCAGGCGCCCTGTGAAAATCCTAAAAAGTAAATGTTTTTTTCATTGATTCCCCGGGTTGTTATTCTGTGTACCGTTTTGTGCACCAGGTCGAGCGCAGAAGACAACCAGGGTTCATTTTCCTTCTGGGGCGCCAGGAAAGATTTTGGATACCAGCTGTTACCCGTTGCCTGCGGTGCTGCGAGCAAATACTTCTGTGTGTTCAGATTTTCTGATAAAGAAAGAATATCCTCCGCAGATGCGCCTCTGCCATGTATCATGATCAGTGCGCTGGTTGCATCAACTGCATTGCCGGAATATAAAATCTGTTCCTGATGCATTTTAAAAATACATTTAATGAAGAACCGGCAGCACTTCTTCAATCTTTTGTCGAATGGGCTCGTACTGTTTAGGAAGTTTCAGATGAGTGCCTAGTTCATTGAGTGGTTCATCCACTGTAAAACCAGGGTTATCTGTAGCTATTTCAAAAAGTACGCCGCCCGGTTCACGGAAATACAGGGAGAAAAAATACTCACGGTCAATCTGGCTGGTTATATGCAGACCCTTTTTTAATATTTGCTCATGGTAAGCCATTTGAATTTCTTTATTAGCCACCCGAAAAGCAATATGATGATTTGTACCGGCTGAATTTCTACCGAAAGCTGCTTCCGGTTCTTCTAATATATCAATGACCGCAGCCGTTGAAATGTCGGGACTGATAAATCGATAACGGTTTCCTTCCTGGGATAAAAGCCGGTATCCGAGAATATCTGTGAGCACTTCAGCGGTTTTATCTACTTTCCGGATGGTAAGGGTTACGCTGTGAAAACCCTTGGTTGCTTCAGCGGATTTAATATCTGTTGTTTCCCATCCTTTTCTTTCGTCCGGTACAGAGGAGCTCAATAACGAAAGTCGCAGGCCATCCGGATCCGTAAATGGAAGACAGGGCTCTCCAAACCTTACGACCTTTTCTTCTGCCGGGACATTAAACTTTTTAAATCGGTCAATCCAGAAATCCATCGACTGCGGATCAATATGATAGGTGATTTCAGTGGCCATGCCCGCTCCGTTCTTCCCCCGTCCGACACCTTCCCACGGAAAAAAAGTTAATATGGTCCCGGGTTCACCCACTTCATTTCCATAGTAGAAATGATAGGTGTAGGGATCATCAAAATTCACTGTCTTTTTAACCATGCGCAATCCAAGAACCCGTGTATAAAAATCGTGATTTCTTTGTGCATTATCAGCAATGGCCGTAACGTGGTGGAGACCCTGGATTCCGCTTTCCATGATCGGTTTTTTTTAAATACTTAATAGAATAAAATTAGTAATAAAAGAAAGGACACCAGTGAAAAAAAAATGACCGGCAAGTTGTGCAACAATATTTTCAGAGTGGATATTGCGGTGCTCGCCGGTCGGAAAGGTCCTCTATTGAAACTAAATTTATTTCAGGGGCCTGTTCACTTCTACAAGCAACACTTTGGCAGTAGTCTTGCCAATATTTTTCACACTATGCGTGTCAGCCGGTACAACCATGGACATGCCCGTCTTTAATTCCCTTTTATCTTTTTTGCCGTCTTTTCCGGTAAATTCCGTGGTACCCCCTGATATTACATATAAGACAAGATCTGGATGGGAATGCATGGCAGATGATTGGCCGGGTTTATAAGTTGCGTGTAAAATCCTAATGCCCATAGTGTCTTTAGTTACCTTATACAAATTGCCTGCTACTTTTGAAGCATCCATGGACGCATCGAAAGAAGTTGTTCCCATCGGCCGGTTCACTTCTACCAGTAACACTTTTACTTCTGTCTTACCCGTGTTTTTTACACTATGAATTTCGGCGGGCCTTATATTTTCATCTGCCGATTTCATTTCGGCCTCCATTTTAGTTCCGTCTTTTCCGATAAACTCTGTCTTTCCGCCCTGTATAGTATAAAGTGCATAGTCGGGATGCGAATGGAGCGCAGAGGAATCACCGGGCTTGTAATCAGCTTCCAGGATTCTGATGCCCAGCGTATCCTGTAATGTTTTGTAAAGATTAGGAGCTGCTTTTACAGCATCAGGAGTTGTTTCAGCTGCCACCGCTTTTGTTGTGTCTGTTGCCGCAGTGGCTGCGCTGTCAGTTGTTTTTGAATCATCTGCTTTTTTCTCACCCTGTCCACATGCAATCATGAATAACGAAAAGAAAATGGCTAGAATACCTAACCCTGTTTGTCTGGATGTCATAAGTTGTTTTTTAAGTAAATGAAGAAATGAGGTACAGGCCGGAGGAGTTTGCGCAGGGCGAATCGGTTCTAAATCTATGATAAAATAGGCGAATCCCGGCAGATCCCTTTTATTGAGGCACTCAGCCAATCGGAAAAATTAATGTCTTAATTATTAATTTAATGTTAACTTATCATTAATTAATAATCACCTCCCATGAAGCCTGCCATATGCTTCCGCGTCTTTGCGGTCCCCGGACTGATTTTACTGATTACCTTACTCAGCCAGAACGCCCATAGTCAGCCTTTGAATAATAATGGTTTCGCGTTGTTGCGAATGAATGAAGTGAACTCACATGCAGCCAGGCATTTCCTGGAAAATTTCTCCCCTTCATCCACCGTAAAATGGTACCAGGACGAGCACCATTATATTGCAACCTTTCAGGAAGCTGATTCGACCGATAAGGTATACTATAAAAACAACGGCAATTTTGATTTTTGTATAAAATATTATAGACCCGAAGCCCTGGAACCTTATTTGAAATCCATCGTTTTTAAAAAATTCCCGGGTTGCGAAATCCTTACTGTGACCGAACTCACCGACCTGGAAAGCAAGGAGCTGTCTATCAAAATAAAAGACGGCATCTATATCAGAACCCTCAGCTGTTCGGAAGCAGGCATTGAGATAACGGAAAATATCAGGGACAGCAATTCCTGATTCTGAATCACACATTTCCCCGGTGGCTGTTTCATATTCTCTCCATTCAGAATAATGCGATGACTCCCCTCTGTATTATTTTATAGTGGATCCCCATCCATAATCGAACGATCATAAATCAAGTGGTATATTCGGATAAATTAGACCTGGTTATCCGGTAATTAGAAATCATGAATAAGAAAATAGTTATAGCCGGCGGCACCGGATTTATCGGGAACCATCTGGCGGATGAATTTAGGAAAGCGGGATATGAGGTTCTTATCATATCCCGCAGGTCCGGTACGATTCGCTGGACTAATTTTCAGGGAATCCTAAGCGCATTGGAAAACGCAGACCTGATTGTCAACCTGGCTGGCAAGTCGGTCGACTGCCGGTATAATGCAAAGAATAAAAAGAAGATTCTCACGTCGCGAACGCTGACAACAAAACTACTCGGACAGGCCGTTGAATTGTGTAAAACGCCCCCGAACCTTTGGATCAATGCCAGTACCGCAACGATCTACCGGCATGCAGAAGACCGTCCGATGACGGAGGATCAAGGGGAAATAGGAAGCGGATTTTCAGTTGACGTAGCCACCCAATGGGAAAAAACATTTTTTTCTTTCCATCTGAAACAGACCAGGCAGGTAGTCCTCCGGATGGCGATCGTGCTGGGAAAAGGCGGTGGTGTCATCCGGCCATTTTTGAATCTTGTCCGTTTCGGTCTTGGTGGAAGGCAGGGCAATGGAAGACAGATGTTCAGCTGGATCCATATCGCCGATGTCTTCAACATCATACTGTTTATTAGAGACCACAAGGAACTTGATGGTGTATATAATTGTTCCGCGCCAAATCCGGTCAGCAATAAGATCCTGATGAATACCTTCCGGGAGAAAACAAAGACAAAATTTGGTTTACCCTCGCCTGCCTGGCTGCTTAGTATAGGCGCCATAATAATCAAAACGGAAACCGAACTGATTTTAAAAAGCCGCTGGGTGATCCCGGAAAAACTCTTACAAGCGGGTTATACATTTAAATATCCATCCCTGGATGAGGCTCTGGAAAATATACTTCATAATGAATGAGCCGGCTAAAAATATCGTGCTTTTTGATGGCGTGTGCAATTTGTGTAACGGACTGGTTCGCTTCATCATAAAAAGAGACAGGAATGGAAAATTCAAATTCACCTCCTTACAGTCGGAAATCGGCCAACAGTGGCTTCTGCGATTTGGCCTGACAAAAAATGAATTCGAGTCCTTTGTGTTGATCGAAGGTGACAAATATTATTTGAAATCTGCCGCTGCATTAAAAATGCTTAGAGGACTCGATGGAATCTGGAAAGCTTTTTATGCTTTTATGTTAGTGCCCCGGCCGGTCAGAGATTTTATATATGATCTGATTGCAAAGTCCAGGTATAAGATATTCGGTAAAAGGGATGTATGCATGATTCCGACACCTGAGCTTAAAGAACGATTTTTATAGCATTTAGGTTATGCCGTATTCTGCAGTTGATTTTATGAATTCATTTCTTTTAGTGAGTAACTTTCTCAAATATTTTTCTAATATAAGCGTATCGGCAATAGTACCTAATATCCTCAGCGGTGACTGGAAATTAAACAAGTCAGTCATCACGGTTCCATCGGCAGTTTTTTCGAAAATATGTTGATGCCTAAGGTATTTGAACGGACCATTAATCATTTCGTCGGTAAAACGCGAGGGCCTGATCAGCTCTGTTATTTGGCTTGTCATGATAAAATTCAGCCCGAAATGTCTGGCTTTCCATGTAACCGTTTCGCCAAGTTTGATCTGGCCACTGATTGTACCATCAATGGCCTTTTCATTTGTTTGTTCCATGCTTTTCATATGCAGGTCTATATTAAGAGACAGATCGAAACAGACATCGGGCGACGCCTTGACAATGGTATTCAGTTCTATTACCGGCATGTATAAATGTAAGTCAATCCGGGAATTTACAACTGGGACTTAAGATTTTGAAGTTCAGTATGAATTATCTTTATCAGATGATATTCTTAACACAACTCATTTACGTTAAAGAAGGCCAGGAAGAAGTATTTCATCAATTTGAAGACGTTGCGATTCCCGCCATTTCAAAATATAATGGACGTCTTTTGCTTCGCGTTCGTCCCGATGACCATTCAATGATTTCGTATAATATTGAGAAGCCTTATGAAATACACCTGGTTGAATTTGACTCTGAGCAGGACTTCAAAAATTTCTCAGGCGACGAGGACCGTAAAAAATTTCTTCATTTAAAGGAGCAGTCGGTGCAGTCGGTGTGGTTGATTAAGGGGATGAAACTATAATAATCGCCTCTTTGTTTTTATTAATTTTGTTATGCCATTATATACCTACCTTAATATCCCCCTATAGTAAATTTTATCTGCCACCTTCATTCAGAACGACTGATCTTTTTTTATAACCACTTAAAACATCACACATGAGAAAAATCTTTTTTTTGGGGCTGTTTATTGCAGCCTCCTGTTTTGCCAGCGGTCAGGGAAGAACATTATACAGAGTGAATACACTCACTCCCAAATCAGGCATGAAAAGCTCATTTGAAGAAAGCTGGAAGGCGCACCTGGCTAAATTTCACAACCAAACCGACAAAAGAGAAGTGTATGAAGTAATGAGTGGTCCGGAATTCGGATCATTTGTCATTGTGGAGGGTCCGGTTTCATATGCGTCGCTGGACACGGTTCTACCTACGGCAAAAGAGCATAGCCTGGATATGGAAAAAACATTTTCACCCGAACTGCAATCCAATGATAATTTGCTGGTCAGGTGGGTGGATACCCTGAGCTATAAAGGAGATGTTCATGCTGATCTTTCTCTGATCAACATTATAGTGATAAAAGACGGGAAGCTTTCAGATTATATGGCGGAAGCCAGAAAGACAATTTTGCTATACACAAAACTAAATGCGCCTTTCTCTTATAATACACTTGTCAGGCAGCAGGCAGGATCCAGCCCGACCATTGTATTGATCAGGAATCTGAAAGATGGTTATAAGGAATTGGATCAGGATTACTTTCATCTCCCGATGGATTGGTTCAAGACGAATTATACAAAAGAATATGGCCAGGCAGCCTGGGATAACCGCGTGAAGTTGATGGAAGATATTTCGGTGAGCCGCACGCAGCATTTTGAAAAATTCCGCCCCGATCTCAGTTCAAAATAATATCAAACCAAACAGATTCATCAAATCCCGGCCGCTGCCCGGGATTTTTTATTAGGAGATTGCCGGATCTCTTTCTTAAAGACTGTCTGGTTGACTTCGGATTCCTCAGCAGGCAACTGACTTATTTTTGTAGGACTGGCGAATATGGGGTCTTAATCGCCGTTTCAATTCCTACAGTTTGCTTTATCATCCTGCCCTGCGCATCTTTTATAACCAGGCCGACTTTGTAAATACCTTGTTGCACACTGTCGGTGAAGGCCAGAAATATAAATCCGGAATTGGTTATATTCTTTTTGTTAAAAAAGACATTTAAATCTTCTCTTGGTGATGTCGTAGCGGCGGCCAGATAAGATTTACTGCCGGAGCTCAGGGAAACAAAGATGGAATCATGCTCGCTGTTTTGTGTTGAGTCAATAAAAGCCCAGCCGGACATTGAAATAATGTCATGCCCGACACTTTGAGATTCCAGACTGTAATGGATCGCTTTATTGTCTTCCACGGATGTGGGCAATGATTCGATGAATTCAGTTCTGATTCTCATCACACTGAGGGCACTGTCCAGTTTTGTTTTATTCAGGGCAATCAACTTCGTTACAAGCGAATCCAGCCGGCTGTTTTTCACTTCTTTCGAAAAAATAAAAAAACAATCGTCCAATGAATTCAGGCGTATCGTATTCATTTCATAAGCCTTCGAAAAATATACCAGGTGGGCGGCATCCGTAATATATAAGGCTTTAGGAGATAAACTGCCTGACTGAACTACCCCGGTCAGACTGTCGGTGAACGCCTGCATTGCCTTCCAATCACCTCTCGCAACATAAGCAAGGTTAACAGGTTTCCCTGCTTTTAAAGAGAGGTAAGAAAAATCCTGGTAAGCCATGGATCTTATCTTAGGAGTTTCGAAAGCCGGAAAGAAAAGTATTTCATCAAATTCGCTCATCAGGCTGATCCAGTCTGAATCATCCATGGGAGGAGTATAAGTACCATAGGACATCGTCTTGCTCGTTAATAAACGTCTCAGATCATACATCTGAATCCCCAGGGCAAGTACAATAAAAGCAGAAGTAATGAATGATGGCATGCGAAATTTAGAAATTGCGATAATCGTAAACAGCAGTATTAAATAGTAGGGAACCCAAAAGAATCTGGCACAGGCACGGAAAATTTCTTCCAGATGGATAAAAATCGAAGGTGCGGGAATCCGAAATAAAACTTTATCATTAAAAGTAAATACCAGTGCCACTGACAAGAGGAAATATACAAAGGCGAGAATAAGGAGAATAACGGTTGCGGGATTTCTGAACAAGGCAGGAACAATGGTTTTCTTTTCACAGGATTTGATAAGGATAAATCCGAAGTATAAGATCAGTCCGGCGATCAAAATCATCATTCCGAGACCGAGGTACATATATCCTTCATACTGATGCCAGCTTACCCACTTCAATTGTGGCATCAGCAGCGAATAACCGCCGGAGTTAAAAAGGGAATTCAGGTTCATGGAGTACAAGCCATAGGCGCCGCTTATACCCAGTTCTTCTTTTTTGCTGAAGTCGATAAAACCGACGAGGTACCACACCAGGGCGGTAGCAACAATGGACAGGGCCAGGTAGGAAAAGAACTTTTTTCTATCAATTACCTTATCAAAAAAGCAGAGTTTTAAGGGAGTTGCCAGCGTAAATCCCAATACCATCCAACAGAGATATGGATTGATCAGTGCGCTGATCATTAATAAAATAAACTGGTAACGGAGTATTTTATTTGATTTTGTTTGTTGCGGATTCAGAAAATAAACATAGATGGAAGCAATCAAAAGCCATTGGCCGCAAAGGGCCGGATGCATGCCGCGATACACGAGTACAGGATTAGATGCAATAAATATTACGGCAGCCAGCGTAATGAGCCAATTCACTTTAAAAAACCGGAATAGCAAAATCGTAAAATAAGCAGCCAGTAAATGACAGAGGAACAACCAGATACCGAAATACTGGAAATCGCTGGAGAGCAGCGGAGAGAAGAGTTTAAAAAAAATAGCCAATAAAGGAATGGAGTCGGTGAAACCGACATTCGTACCAACGGGATAATTATAACCGGTTACCTTTCCGAGTGGAAAATGCCAGGGTTCATTCTTATAAAATGCCCAGCCCAGATAGTGTGTACCCCAGTCGTGGCGAACGGTCATCAACCAGTTTATATTGGAAGGCTGAAGACAGGCGAGCCCATATGATATCTGAAACAGGATAATAACGGCAAGGGTAGAGACAATCCATAAGGTCCATTTTCTTATGTCAGGGTTCATAAGTTTAAATTTTCTGCCAGATGGCAACGACGGTTTTACCTGTATGATAATTTAGAATGAAATCAAGGGGCTTGGAAACAGGAACAATTATACGATTCCAGAAACTGATCTGTTTTGCAGTCGGGTAGTCCTGCTTCAGAAAGTATTTATTCATGAGAGAAGCTAACAAACCGCAGGTATCCAGATACATGATTTTCCTAAGCTGCAGTTCCTTTGGAGCAGCAGCTTTCAGCATGGCTTTATCATATCGTCTGTAGTGGCCAATGGCCTTATCAAATTCATTATATAAAAACTGATGCGCCGGTACCAGTACGATCAAATGACCTTTATCAGCCAGCAGAGTTCCTGCCCTGCTGAGTTCCTCCGCGTCATTTTCGATATGTTCGATTACGTCAATATACAGAATGGCATTAAATTTCTCTGTGGCTGATAAATCATTCGTGGTTCCTTTTAAAGAAGTGCAACATAACGGAAGAACTCCTTCCCGGATTCTTTGTTCCAGTCTTGTATGTAAACCCGGATCTGGTTCCAGACAAATCCATTTTTGTTCGCTTCCATCACAGAGCTCACGGGTTGTACCACCAATTCCTGCCCCTACTTCAAGAACTTTTCCATGGAGAAAAGGTTTTATGAAATGGCCATAATAATTTTTCCATACTGTGGCTTGTTCAAACAAATCCAATTCATTACCTATATAAGGAATCTCTCCCATTTTGTTCCAGTTAAAATTATTCAAGAAATTTATTCACCAGAAAGATCGGGCGGTTTTGTGTTTCCCGGTATATCCGAAATACATATTCGCCAAGTATCCCGATGGATACTAATTGTACGGATCCAATAAAATAAATACTCAGTATAATAGATGACCATCCCAACGGTGCGAGCCCGGTTAATTTTCCAATCAGAATATAAATTACTGCAATGAAAATCAGGATCACGCCTGTCAGACCTGAATAAAGACATATTTTAACGGGCAGGCTGGAAAAAGAAAATATAGCATCCAAAGCGAGCGTTACAAGTTTATAGACGCTCATCTTTGCTTCGCCTTGTGCTCGATCGGGCCTGGAATAGTCAACATAGCCCTGTTTAAATCCTACGAATGATCTCAGCCCGGGTAAATACCGGTTTTTTTCCTGGAGAGACAAAAAAGCGGCGAGAGCCTTTTTAGACATGAGCGAAAAATTACCTACCTGTTTCAAATTCTCCAGATTCAAAAGCCTGCTGTACAGTGAATGAAACAGTCGAATCGATAATCTTTTTGCAAATTTTTCATTCCTTTCCTTTCTTCTGCCATACACAATCTCTATTCCCTCCCGGGTTGCTTTTTCATACATCTCTTTGATTAATTCCGGAGGGTCCTGCAAATCGCCATCCATCATGCCTACAAAATCTCCTTTGGCATGATTGAGCCCCGCAGTATATGCTGCCTGGTGGCCGAAGTTCCGGGACAGGGACAGGATCTTAAATCGTTTGTCCTGTTTATGGCAGGCTTCCAGTTTTTCGAGTGTGCTGTCGGTACTGCCATCGTCTACGATCACCACTTCAAAGTTTTCGCCGATGGATTCCATCGCATTTTTTACTCTTTCAAAGAGATTGAATATCAGCACCTCTTCATTGTAAACGGGTATTACAAGACTGATCATTTGCGTTGTTTTAAGATCTCCAAAACGAGGTCATGTCAGCATTCTTAATGGCCGGCGAAGGTATTAAATTCAGTCTGAAACGGTGAATTAAGAAGCTATTTCGTTCCGATAAAAAACAAAAGGTCACGGGTGCATCAGGAATGGAACGTATGACCGGATTCGTTTGATAACGGTTAACACTCAACTGCTAATAATCAGTCGACTTACTCAGATCACCCCATTCTTTATCGGATTGCGTTTTCAGCTGATCGTTTCGGAGGGCTCCGTTATACGCGTCGCTGCCGAGCAGCAGGCGGAGTGGAGGCGAACTCATCTCGGCAATTTTCAGGATTGCCTGCGCTGCCTTCTTTGGATCGCCTGGCTGTTTTCCATTATAGTCGCGCTGAAAGCGGGCAGTGGCGCCAACCGTTGCATCATAATCCAGTATGCTGTCATGTATGCTGGAAGAGGATCCGGCAAAATCCGTTCTGAACCCACCTGGTTCTATGATGGTCACTTTGATACCCAGTGGCCCGACTTCTTTATCCAGGACTTCTGAAAAACCTTCTACTCCCCATTTAGCAGTTGCGTAAGGCCCGCGCCCGATGGGTCCGATCCGGCCACCGATAGAAGATACCTGGATGATATGACCCGACCGGCGCTTGCGCATAAATGGCAGGGCTGCTTTTGTCAGAATGATGGTTCCGAAAAGGTTGGTCTCTATCTCTGCACGAAAATCAGTCAGACTGGTCTCTTCTATAGAATTGATATTGCCGTAGCCCGCATTATTTACCAGAATATCCAAATGGCCAAAATGGTCTATTGCTGACTGTACAGCATTATACGCTGCTTTCTCATCGGTGACATCCAGGGCGATCGTGATCACCTGATCGCCGTAGGTTTTTTTCAAATCCTGCAACTGAATGATGTTGCGCGCAGTGGCAACAACCTGATGTCCCGATTCCAATGCAACCTCCGTAATGGCACGACCTAAACCCCGCGAACTACCCGTGATCAGCCACACTTTGGATGCCATATGTTTTGCTTTAATAATTTAATTACCTATAGCCTGCTGAATAATTTTCTCAACACCCGATATTTTTTGAATCAAATCAGCCGGTAAATCAAATCGCTTTTGCAGATAAGAAAAAGAATTATAACTCAGCCAGACTTTTTTATCACTGTCTTCCCAAACAAGAATTTTCAGAGGCAGATCCAGTCCGCATAAAGGATTTGCATTCATGAGTGGTATACCTCCGCGGGGATTTCCGAAAATCAATAATTTCATTGGTTTTAAAGTCAGACCTACTTTAACAGCCTCCGCTTCCTGGTCAATGCGCGCGTAAATAAAAATCCCATGACCAGTCAGTGTTTTTTCCACCGCGTCCATGGTTAATGTTACACTGGAGAGTCCTGGCAGCGTAATAATATCTGAATTGGATTGCATGCTACAAAGTTTCGAATTTTATTTGGGTACATCACCAGTTATTTTAGGCGTCAATGTGTCGCCAGCCAACTCTCTATAGCACGAACCGTATCCTGGTAGAAAAGTCGATAGGTTTCTTCTGTTACAAAACCAATATGAGGAGTCGCCAATACATTATCCAGTTTTCTGAAAGGATGATCAGGATTCAAAGGTTCAGTATCATATACATCCAATGCAGCGCCCCTGATTTTTCGTTCGCGCAATATGTCTATCAGATCGGCCTCCCGGATCAAAGGACCTCGGGACGTATTGATCAGATAGGCTGTTGATTTCATCAGCTTCAGCTCATGCATTTTGATCAGTTCTTTTGAACGTTCACTCAGTACCATATGGATGGTGATAAAATCTGATTCTATAAACAATTCATTTTTTGTAACCAGGGTAGCGCCTGCCTCTATCGCTTTTTCTTGTGTAAGATTCGGGCTCCAGGCCAGGATCCTCATCTCAAAAGCCTGCGCGTATCTGGCGATCCGGTTGCCGATCCTGCCGAGCCCTATGATACCGATTGTTTTTCCCTTTAGATCTGTTCCGATAGTTGTTTGCCAATCGCCTGATTTCATATTCATTGATTCCTGTGGAATATTTCGTGCAATGGCCAGTAATAACCCCCAGGTTAGTTCCGGCGCTCCGCTGGCCAGGTAACCGGTATTTTTTACAGTAATACCAAATTCTTCGGCAGCAGCCAGGTCAATGGAAGCATTCCTGGCCCCCGTTGAAACAATGAGCTTGCAATTTGGCAATTGAGATAAAATTTTTCTGTTTAAAGGAGTCCTTTCACGCATGACGCATAAAATCCCAAATGGCAGTAGCCGCTGGATTAACCTGGTTTCATCTGATTCATGCTGATCAAAAATCGTCAGCTCAACACGATCGGTTATCACGGACCAGTCAGCAAATATGGCTGCTGCGTGTTGATAATCATCCAGGATTGCTGCTTTGTGTTTTTTATTCATTGAGTTTAAATGAAGCAATCGTAAGTGAAATGAAAAGTCAGGCATCATTATTTCATTTATCAAGATAATCAGGCGGAAATATTTGCTGACCATATTTCTCAGCGATTGCAAAAAGTTTTTTCATTATTTCAGGAGTCATCGCCGGAGGTGGAACAAATGTTCCGAATGGAACAGGCTCACCAATTTCTTCAAAAAATGAATCCAGACCCGCGGGAACCACTACGCACCATAAGTGCGCCATCTTATCAGATTTATTTTTGAAGAAATGCACCAGGCCGCCTAAAGGAATATTCACAAATGTTCCTTTAGGCGCTATATAGGTCCCATCTTCAGTTTTAATTTCCACTTCTCCGTCAAGTACATAAAAAGACTCTTGGAAACCTGCGTGAGCATGGGGCCCGGGGCCTCCTCCGGGAGGTACAAGCATTTCAATCACAGCATAGGCGCCTCCCGTTGCTTTACCTGGAATTACAATGCGATATGAATCACCTACAACGGCGATTCCCTTTCCTTCTGTTGTCTTTACAATCGTTACAGGGTTTTTTATATTTTCCATGATAGCGTATATAGCTAATGAACAACAAAGATGATTAATATTTGATTGGCATGCCAGGCTAAACTCTTAATAATCGGCATTCGCCGCAGTATTCTCATCCTTAGTCGCATTTTAACGGGCATCATTCAAAAGCCCTCTTAGTTTTGCTTTCGAATGTTTTAAGAAATCAAAAAATAATAAAAATGAAAAAGAAAATTCTCACTTGTATGGCGGCTTTTCTTTTAATGGCCAGCATACTCCTTGCGAATCCCCGCAAAACCACGGTGCCTGAATCTGTTGCATCCGAATTCAACAACCATTTTTCTTACGCAACTGAAGTACAATGGGAAGGCTGGGGAAATTATTATAAAGCGACGTTCAGAGAGTACGATCATACGATGTATGTTTTCTATTCTGACAATGCTGAACTCATGGGGATAGCAAAAAACGTTCTGTCTGACAAACTCCCCATTTTACTGCAGGCTGGTTTAAAAAATAAATATCCCGAATTTTGGATCACCGAACTGGCTAAATATGTTATTGCTGAAAAAACCGGGTATCTTGTTACGATTGAAAACGTTGATGAAAAAATCGTTCTCAGGACAAGTGATAACGAGCATTGGCAGGTTTACAGTAAAGAAATAAAGGCATGAAATTTTCATGCAGATAATACATTCGCTGTTTTTAAAACCTTTTTATCACATGAACAAGACCTATAGCCAAACTGGTAAAACGATTCATTCTACAAAATCCGGGATGATCAGATTATTAATTGCAAATATTTTCCTTGCAACATTTATTTGCGTCTCATTAAATGTATCTGCGCAGTCTACACCTCCGCGATCCCTGCTTGCTCTTTCCAAAGCCGACCATATTCTGGCAATAATAGATCCGGTTACCCTGAAAGTGATTGCACGGGTTCCGGTCGGCCCTGATCCGCATGAAGTGATTGCAACAGCTGATGGAAAAACAGCTTATGTCACGATTTATGGTGGCGGCAGTTTGCACGAGTTGAATGTGATTGACCTGGTCGCACAAAAGGCATTACCAACGATCGATACCAGGCCTTTGTTCGGTCCGCATGGTTTGACATATGCAGATGGAAAAGTCTGGTTCACCGCCGAGGGATCCAAAGCATTTGGCCATTATGATCCGGCAACGGGTCAGCTGGACTGGTGTATGGGTACGGGACAGGATCGCACGCACATGATTTATGTGACTCCCGACGGGAAACATGTTTATACAACAAACGTAAGTTCCGGAACAGTGAGCATTTTGATCGACACCCTGCTTCCGCCACCGACCGGACCAAACGGACAGACGTTTCCGGGCGCGAAAGCACATATGGAATGGATACAAACAATCGTACCCGTTTCGAAAGGTTCTGAAGGATTTGATGTATCCCCGGATGGACGGGAATTGTGGACGGCGGCATCTGATGATGGAACCATTGCCATCATCGACATTGCAGCAAAGCGCGTGACTGAAAAACTGGATGCGAAAGCCGTTGGTGCGAACCGGTTAAAGTTTACACCGGATGGAAAACATGTATTGATTTCAAGTCTGAGAACAGGTGATCTGATTGTCTATGATGCTTTGTCGCGCAAGGAATTGAAGAGACTGAATATTGGTCATGGTGGTGCGGGAATCCTGATGGATACGGATGGATCGAGAGCATTTATCGGCTGCACACCCGATAATTATGTCGCGATCGTTGATCTCAAAACTTTATCGGTTGCCGGACATATTGATCTCGCGGGACCAGATGGTCTGGCCTGGGCGATCCGGCCTTAGATGATCTGTTCTAAAATCATTAAAACAGGCGCATCTCTTACCACGTGAATCCTTTTGATTTATTTTTCCAATAAGTTGCTGGTACGGCTTATGCATTATGCATGTATTCAGTAACCCTTAATCATTTATACAATGCAATGGTTTGGAAGACGTGAGAGTACCAATGTTGAAGATCGACGTGGGTTTTCAGGTGGCGGAATCGCTGCAGGTGGCGGCATTATCGGGGTAATTATCTACTTGCTGTATACTTTTTTGGGCGGTAACAGTGTAGATCCTTCCCAGATTCCGCAAATTAATCCGCAAAACAGCCAGACCGCGCTGACTCCGGAACAACAAAAGGCTGATGATCAACGCGCAAGCTTTGTAAAGGTTGTATTGGCGGATACAGAAGACGTATGGACGGAAATTTTTAAACAAAATGGTCAGCAATACACCGATCCAACACTCGTAATGTTCCGGAACACAGTCGCCTCTGCCTGCGGGAATGCGAGCGCTTCGTCTGGTCCGTTTTATTGTCCGAACGACAGCAAATTATATATCGACCTTTCTTTTTTTGAAGAAATGCAGGATAAACTCAAGGCGCCGGGCGATTTTGCCATGGCTTATGTAATCGCTCATGAGGTCGGACATCATATTCAGAAACTCAACGGCACCGCTCAAAAATTTGAACAACTTCGTTCGCAGGCAAGTGAAAAAGATGCAAACCGTTATTCAGTCATGCTGGAATTGCAGGCAGATTTTTATGCCGGGGTCTGGGCACACTATGAACAAAAAAAGAATAATATCATTGAGAAGGGAGATATTGAAGAAGCCCTGAATGCCGCGAATGCTATTGGTGATGACCGTCTGCAGAAACAAACTGAAGGAGTGGTTGTGCCCGACGCATTTACACACGGCACATCCCAGCAACGTGTTTACTGGTTCAAAAAAGGTCTGGAAACAGGTGACATGAAACAGGGAAATACATTTGGCGATGTTTCATTACGGTGATGGTACACGGACATATTTCTCTTCTACAAACTCGATACTGGGTGGTGTAATGGTCAACACCGTATCGCTGAGTTTATAATGCATGATATTTTCTCCGTACAGATTATTTCCTCGATTCGGATAATTAAAAACTATCGTCGTATCGTTGGTAACGGTATAACCAAGGGGACCGTTGTAAAGAGTGGAAACATAGGCTGACATGGTCAAACTGCCATCTTGATTAAACTGGATGAAATTGAAAGGAATGGAGTCTACCACAAGCCAGTTGCCAGGTCCATTGGTTTGCAGAAACATGGCAGACAACTTCCATTTACCTTCCAGTTTATTAGGGGTCTCTGAATTTTTAGCACAGGCAGAGGCAAATAAGTATCCAAATATGAAAACTGCAACACGATTCATAATTTCTTTTATCATTTGACATTAAACCGGGGGAAAAGGTTGCCAGGATTTGACCAACAGGTTCCGGTGAAGTAATTTCATTGGAAATCTGGCTGTATCCGACATTTGGGTACGAAACTTATGATGGGTAAAGAAATCCAGGGTACTTCAAACAAAGCGAAATATTACGGAGCAGCCATCACTGCCTATACTGTCTGGGGCTTTTTCAGTCTGGTCCTGAGGCCGCTGGATGCCTACACCGCCGCAGATATTTTATTTTACCGGGTTTTTAGTTGTGCGGTTCTGATGTTGCTGATCGTTTTTCTTTTCAGAAGAAAAAAATGGACAGAGACAGTTCAATTATTCAAAAGTCTGCCACCGGATAAAAAGCGCCTGACGATTCTACTGAATATCGGGGGAAGTATATTCTTAACCGGGAACTGGTTCTCGTTTATTTATGTTATGAACCATATCAGTATTAAAGCGACATCTCTGGCTTATATGGTTTGTCCGATCCTCACGACCCTGCTCGCCTTTTTTATTTTGCATGAAAAACTGAACCGGCTGCAATGGCTGGCAGTTGCTTTGAGTGTGACTGGCTGTCTGTTACTTTCTTATTCAGATTTGAGGGATATGTATTTCAGCCTGATTGTCGGATTCAGTTATGCCTGTTACCTCGTCAGCCAGCGCAGGAATGCCGGTTTTGATACCTTTATCGTGCTTACTTTTCATATTGTTTTATCATCTGTAATCCTGCTACCCTTCTTCTTTACATACAGCGGAAAACTGCCGTCAGCATATTCATTCTATGCTTTTATCGGGGTCATTGCGGTATTCTTTACAATCATACCCCTGTTTCTGAATTTATATGCGCTCACAGGTATTAATTCATCTGTAGTGGGTATGCTGCTGAATATAAATCCAATCATTGCTTTTACACTGGCCACCTGGGTCTTCCATGAACAAATCAGCCCTATACAGATTGTTTCTTACAGCATCATCCTGATTGCCGTGATTGTTTTTAACGGGAAGGAAATTTTTATGCGGAAGGAAGGGATCCCTAAATAGTTGTCTTTCAGCAGACAAAAATATTAACCGCACTTAAAAACCATCGAGCCCCTATCCTAAAGTATTTTTTGGGTCGTGTACGATTAAAAATTGAACTTTGTGTGGGTGTAAATACATAAAATAATTTTTTATGAATCTACCCGCTAAAATATCCTCATGGGATGACAAATATCCTTATTTGTTTGTCGTTCTAAGGATTGCTCTTGGCCTCATACTCGCCATCCGGGGTCTTTATTATCTTACTTCTATCCAGCCATTATTTTATTTAATCAAAGACAGCAGTCTGAGCAAACTGAATCTGAATATGCCACTGGCATTGTTTGTTTGCTGGGCGCATATTTTAGGAGGAACTTTTATTATTCTGGGATTCCTGACAAGAATATCTGCCTGGGCACAGATACCAATCATACTGGGCGCTATATTTTTTATTAATCTGAACAATGGATCACCACACAGTTTCCCGGAATTATTATTATCTGTTTTTGTTTTAATATTATTGATATTATTTGCATTGGCAGGCGGTGGGCAGATTTCAATGGATCAGTACGCAAAAAAGCATTTACTTTAACGACTACGAAAAGGATGTGGAATTTCTTTCCCATTTAAACAATTGAATCCCTTCAATAAGAAACCATTATGTACAGGAATAATTAATGCATATACATGTGAATCGTTTCCCTCTGCAATACTTAGTCTTAATGGATTTCAATGGAAGATCTAACCGGAAACTTCGAGGTTTTATTGGATAAGGCAAAAAGATTGTTTGAGTTCAGTGAAGTCAAATTCAGACAGGACAGGAACATGTTGAAATGGGGTATATCTCTTTGTGCAACCCCCATAAATATTGGCAAAGCTGTTATTCTGGGAATTAGTTGGGGGGGCGCTGCGGTTGAAGATAAGACCAGGTATTCCATTCAACGCAGGTTTCCTACCCCAGGACGAATTTTTGGAGGACTATAAAGCGGGAGGATATCCGTTTATTCAAAAGTCTAAAGAATTGATATCTGAATTTCTGCAAATCGAAATAGAAGATGTTGAATTTAATTATACGAATGTTTGTTTATTCCGAAGTCCGAATGTATCTGATCTAAGTATTAAAGAGGTGCGTTGGTGTATGCCTATTCTGAAAGAATTTATTGAATTAATCAACCCGCCCTGTATTTTATCCCTGGGCAACACCAATATCGTATATCTCGAACCTGATTTAAGAGAGTTGAAAAAGTTTACCGAGACGGGGACTTCCCATGTCGGTTATTCGGGTATTTTATGGGACCGTCCATTCTATTCTGTTCCGCATCCGAATGCAAGAAAACTGGCTGATGAAGTAAGGTATAAAATATGGGAGTCTGTTTTTCGCAGTCAATCCCGGGTCGGAGAGGAAATTTCCTGATAAAAATATTATATTCATCTGTTGTTGAATAACCCGGGTCGTCATCCGTTCATTTTGTATTTTCCTGATTATAGCGATGGTTATGAAGCCCAAAAAAATAATTGTCCGCTCCCTGGGCATTCTGTTGATTGCTGCTGTCGGTTTACTTATTTATTATGGCTGGACTTCTTTTCCCCTGATGGCCGGTTATGGAACTAAAGTGATGTGTTCTGCTGTATTTGATGGCGGTAGAAATGAACTGCAGGTGAGAGATCAGGATCTGAGCGCCTATATGATGAGAATGGCCGATTTTCATGTTAATTATATTGACTCTTCCGTCACCGGATCCATTTTCGGATTCGGTAAACGAAAAGCCATTTACAGAAACGGTTTGGGTGCCACGTTGATCAGTGAACTCAGCGAAAAGGATATCCGATCGCAACGATTTAATCTCCCGGCAAAACCGTTTGTGAAAACAGATACAATACCGTGGCCAATGGGGGACAAGCTCTGCGATACTTTTCCTGCAGCCATAGACAGTTTGAAATTGCAGTCTGCTTTGAAGAAAATCTTCATGGAAGAAGATACCATTTTGCCGGTTCATACCAGGGCTGTTATTGTTGTTTACGATGGCCAGTTGATTGCTGAACATTATGCTGAAGGGTTCAGTGCCAAAACAAAACTGGCAGGCTGGTCCATGACCAAGACCGTTACCGGCGCACTCATTGGCATCCTTGTAAAACAGGGAAAACTGTCGGTCGGGATGCCCGCCCCGGTTCCGGAGTGGCAGACGGCCGGAGATCCCCGGCGTGTTATCAGCATTGAGAACTTATTGCAGCAACGCAGCGGATTGGAATTTGACGAGATATATTACAGGGCAAGTGATGCGACCAGCATGCTGTTTCAAAAATCAGATATGGCTGCATTCGCTGCCTCACATCCTTTGAAATTCAAGCCCGGTTCTGTTTTTCATTATTCAAGTGGTAACAGTAATATCTTATCGGGCATCATCCGGCGGACGGTCACCGACTCTCTATATGACTCTTTTCCTTACAATGAATTGTTTTATAAACTCGGCATGTACAGTGCCGTTTTGGAACCTGATCCTTCGGGAACATTTGTCGGATCATCCTATATGTATGCAAATGCCCGTGATTGGGCAAGGTTTGGATTGTTTTTTTTGGATGATGGTGTAGTAAATAAAAAAGAAAGAATTTTACCAAAAGACTGGGTCGCAAAAAGTACAATGCCTGTCTCTTCAGATAAGCGGGGTTATGGTTACCAGATCTGGCTTAATACGGGCAGTGATTCATCGGTTAAACATTTTCCATCCGCACCGGCAGATATGTTCTATGCTGACGGATTTGAAAGTCAGCTTATTTTTGTAATACCATCTAAAAAACTGGTGATCGTGCGGCTGGGACTAACGCAACACAATAATTTCAATGCAGATCATTTCCTGCGTGATGTGCTGGAATGTATAAAATAAATGTTTATATATTATGACGCAATACAATTTACATCTTGGCAGAACGCAGTTTGGCAATGAAACCAATGCAGGCAGACTGATGGACCTGAAAGAAGCTCATCAATTGCTGAAGGAATGGGTACCCAATGAAAAACTGCAACTGCACATGAAACAAGTGGCTGCGTTGATGAAGGCATGGGCGATTGAAAGGGAAGGAGCGGATGCGGATACAGCACAGGCCTGGGAACTGGCAGGATTGCTTCATGACGCCGACTGGGAAAAATATCCCGAGACCCATTGCAAAAAAATCATTGAAGAATTAGAACGGCGTAATATAGATCCGGCAGTTATACATTGCATTGCCTCGCATGGTCCGAAATATTTTGGCGTGGAACCCGAGTCAAAAATGGACAAGATGATCTATGTTTTTGATGAACTATCCGGATTTGTTCATGCCGCTTCGTTGATCAGGCCCATGGGATACGAGGGGATGGATACAAAATCTGTTCTGAAAAAATTGAAGACCCTTTCATTCGCCGCGCAGGTAAATCGGGAAGATATTACCGATGCGATCAGTCGTGTGGATCAAAGCCTGGAAGAAATCATCCAGTTTATATTGGAACATCAGAAAGAGGTTCGGTAAAAAATAGAAAGGGCCAGTCCTGTGCTCAAGGAGTGCCTTATTGTTTCTTCGTAATGACTCTATTAGAAGGGTAAACAGGATAGGTTCCCCTTTCTACTCCGATACTCCCCGATATAGAAAATGTTCTGGCATCGTTGATATACATTAGTCCGATGTCCACCCTTGAATTTAATCCAAAGCCATAGGGGTTTGCCATATAGCTTCCCGGGTAGGATTTATTGAATACCGGCCCGGTGTATAAACTGTTGTAGTTAAAAAATGTAGGTGCCGCTGAAATGCCGGCGAAAGCGATGATATTATTATTTATTGGATGGTTCAGTTGCAATCCGACGGGTGCGGATAAAAATGTTCCGCCACCTCCGTTGTAAAAAACAGCACCGGTTGAAATGGCAGCATATTTACTGAAATACCATTTCTGATTTAGATGATTACTGTCATTGATTGGTTGATAACCGGGGAAAAAAAGTGATTGCGAAAAATTCATACTGCTGACCGGCAAATGGGATTGGGCCTTTGACGAAAGAAAAGAAAACAAAGCAAGTATCATCCATATTATACGCATCACACAATTTCTAATCAAATTTACTGGTTCTGAAGTTAAATACGGTCAGATCTTTTTGAATTAACATTTGAGTAAGCGCAAAAAAAATACCCGTTTTTTAAACGGGATATTTTTTGTTTTCAATTCATCAGAAATCTGACCCTGTTATTCTCTGGTAGGCGCCTGCGGTTTTAATTTTTCTCCGTTGATTTTATCTATCTGTTCCTCGACACCATCAGGTGAGAAAGTGGCTGGTAATTGTGAAGGCGGATATTTAATAAATGTTTCCAGGAATTCGATGCCATGAAATACGACTTGTGCGATCACAAAATCATTTCTAACAAGCCAGTCGTAATATTGGTCAGAAACCAGATCGGCCCGTTCGTAGGGATCCATTCTTAAATTGAATAATTTGGCAATCCGATAAGTAATAAACGGATCAGACCATACCTTGAAACCGCCGGCAGCAGATTGTTCACGAATGACTACTTTCCAATCCTTATATCGATATCCCACCATCTGGGCATCATCGTTAAAATAGGCGAATTCCTTACGCGCACTGGTATCTGATTTGCCTGTGATATAATCCAGTTGATTGTAACCATCCAGATGTATTTTGTATTGTTTGCCTCCGACCGTCGTGCCTTGTAACAATCTATCTTTAATAGTAGGATCACCTGCAACTGCCAGGAATGTGGGGAACCAGTCGAGTCCTGAAAAAATTCCGGTAGAGATGGTGGCAGCCTTAATATGACCAGGCCAGCGTACAAAAGCAGGAACACGGTATGCACCTTCCCAGTTTGTGTTTTTTTCACTTCGGAAAGGAGTTGTGGCGGCATCAGGCCAGCTGAACTGGTTGGGACCATTATCAGTTGTAAAAACGACGATGGTATTATCCGTAATCCGGAGATCTTCCAGTGCTTTCATGAGTTTCCCCACATTGATATCCATTTCAATCATGCCATCGGCATATTCGTTGTCCGGCATACCGCTCTGACCGCGCATGGAAGCCCGAACATGGGTAAATAGATGCATGCGGGTAAAATTCATCCAGGTGAAAAAAGGTTTGCCTGACTGAACCTGTTTTTTTATGAAGTCAACGCAGGCTGCCGTGGTTTCATCATCGATGGTTTCCATTCTTTTAATAGTCAGTGGCCCTGTGTCTTCAATTTTTCCACCGGCAAAGGAATGTATAACTCCCCGGGGAGAATAACTTTTGGTAAATGCCGGATCATCCTTTGGAAAATTCGGATGCTCGGGTTCTTCCTCTGCATTCAGATGATACAGATTGCCAAAGAATTCGTCGAAACCATGATTCGTCGGAAGGTACTCATCCAGATCGCCCAGGTGATTTTTGCCAAACTGACCACACATATAGCCCTGAGGCTTTAATGCCTGGGCAATGGTAATATCATGCGCCAGTAAGCCAACCGGTGCGCCTGGTATACCCACTTTAGAAAGACCGGTACGTTTCGGGCACTGGCCGGTAATAAATGTTGATCTTCCGGCAGTGCAACTATTCTCTGCGTAATAATCAGTGAACATCATTCCTTCATGTGCCAGCCTGTCCAGGTTCGGCGTCTTGTATCCAACAACTCCAAAGCCATAAGCACTAATATTGGTCTGACCTACATCATCACCGAAAATAACCAGTATGTTTGGTTTTTTGGTTTGTGCAAAATTTTCCTGTGTGCAGAATAAAATAAAAAAAGAAAGAGTATAAATGAAAGTCTTTAACGCCGTGAGTCTCTTCATTTCCATAAAAATGTAATTTACATGGTTAAGAATATTTGGTTCATGTAAGGATTCGTGCAATCAAATTTAAAACTTAGTAGATTATATTCTGATGAAAAAGGTTGAAGTGATCTTAGAAATTCATACAACGCCCGAAAGGATCATTGAAGCTTTTACTGATCCTGTTATGCTGCGTGCATGGTGGGATGTTGAACGGAGTTTGATTGATAAACGGATCGGGGGATTGTATACATTGATTTGGAACATCACAGATAAAGGTTTTGGTTTTGTTTCTACGGGCATCATAAAAAATTATATCCCGGAATCTGTGCTGGAAATAGATAATTTTATTTATCTCAATCCGGGCATTTCAATCCTGGGTCCCATGAAACTGACCGTCCATGCAAAAGAGAAAGGCATTGGGTCGGAATTGTATTTATGCCAGGACGGCTATCAAAACGGTCCGGACTGGGATTGGTACTATGAAGCTGTTCAACAGGCATGGCCCATTGTTGCAGAAAAATTAAAAGAATATCTGGAGATCAGATAAAAGCATATTCTGACAGTATCAACGCAATCGCCGGGAGTCTGAAATAGTCATTGTTTTCAGTAATTTTAGAAAAAACAACATGCGGAAACTCCTGATATCACTGTGCATCTTACATGCATGGATAGCCGAAGCCCAGGATTCGGTGTCCACGGCACAAATTGAAACCGCGGAAAAAATGGCCGGCCTGCATTTTACACCGGTCAAACGGGATTCCATGGCCAGCGTATTATCGGACAGGATAAAGACATACAATTATCTTCATGCGCAGAATTTCGCGAATGATATGCCGCTCCCGTTATGGTTTAATCCTGTTTTACCGGGCATGACGGTTCCAAATAAACAACAGCCGGTTCAGTTCAAAATTCCCGATCAGGTGCAGCTGCCCAGCGACAGGAATCAGTTGGCTTTCTATAGTATACCCCAATTGGCTTCACTGATTAAACACAAAAAAATAAGTTCCGAGCAACTGACGCGTTTTTATTTAGAGAGATTAAAAAAATATGGTCCGGGTTTGCATTGTGTGATTGAACTGACAGAGGACCTGGCCATCAGTCAGGCAAAAAAAGCGGATGCTGAGATCGCGGCAGGCAAATACCGGGGTCCTCTTCATGGCATTCCCTATGGCATCAAAGATCTTTTTGCAGTGGAAGGTACACATACCACCTGGGGTACGCCTCCGTACAAAAATCAGGTGATTCATCAAACTGCCTTTGTGGCAAAACAACTTCAGGACGCAGGAGCCATCCTCGTGGCCAAATTATCACTCGGCGAACTGGCGGAGGATGATGTCTGGTTTGGAGGACTTACCCGAAATCCATGGGACAGCACAAAGGGATCGGGCGGTTCGTCCGCGGGATCTTCATCAGCAACGGCGGCCGGACTCGTTCCATTCGCCATCGGAACTGAAACCTATGGTTCCATCGTGGATCCGGCTATGCGATGCGGAGTTACAGGTCTTCGACCCACTTATGGAAGCGTCGCCAGGACAGGCGGCATGACACTGGCCTGGAGTTCGGACAAAATCGGTCCCATATGCCGGTCGGCTGAAGACGCGGCCATCGTATTTTATTTTATTCATGGTGCCGACCAGGACGATGCTTCATCAATTTCCCGTGCTTTTAATTACAGTGGCTCAGTAGATATTAAAAAACTGAAAGTTGCCTATATCAGAAATTATATCGACACACTGCCGGCAAATAGTCTGGAGAAACAAACCCTTGCCGTGCTTAAAGAAATGGGCGTGCAGTTGATTCCTTTATTTTTTCCCGATAGTTTGCATGGAGATGAAATGTTATCTCTGATCATTTGCGCAGAATCGGCCGCTGCCTTTGACCTGCTTACCCGTTCGTCAGCAGATGATGAAATGGTACAGCAAAATAAGGACCGATGGCCCAACACATTCAGGGCCGCACGTTTTGTGCCCGCCGTTGAATACCTCAATGCCTGCAGGCTTCGCTACCAGATCATGAAAAAAATGGATCCGCTGATCGACAACTATGACGTGATCATAACACCTCCGGAAACCGGCGACCAGCTTGCCATCACCAACCTCACAGGTAATCCTTCAGTTACCCTGCCCAATGGTTTTTTGCCAAATGGAATGCCGTCGGGTATCAGCTTTATCGGAAAACATTTTGATGAAGCTGTTTTACTCGCTTTTGCAAAAGCATACCAGGAGCATACAGGCTTTCATTTAAAACATCCGCCGGGTTACACGAAATGAGCTATTCATTTGCTATCCATATCTGGAACGGGAAAGGAAATACTTTCCCCGGACGATTTTTCTGAATTAGATTTGATTAATCAAATACCGGGAATATGAAAAAGCATTTGACCGGATTCTTATTAAACATCAGTGTTCTCATATTTTATTCCATGTCTTCATCTGCCCAATCAAAACTGGACAGCCTCCTGCCGGTTCGCGGTTTTTGTATTGACGCACCGAGGCCGGTCGGATTGGATTCCTTTATTCATTTTATTGATCAGGAACTGGCGCCACGCAAAGTGAATACGCTGATTGTGCAGATCGAATATCATTATCAGTTCAAATCTCATCCCGAGTTAACAGACAGTTTTGCATTGTCAAAATCAGATGTAAAAAAAATTGTTTCTGTTTGTAAGAAAAATAATATCCGGGTTATTCCGGAGATCGACCTGTTTGGCCACCAATCCTGGGCGAATCACACGGGAAAATTGTTACTCGTTTATCCGCAATTCAATGAAACGCCCGATATTAAAATGCCGGAGAAATATGCGTGGCCGAATCCGGATAACCTGTACTGCCTGAGCTATTGCCCTTTGCATCCGGATTTACATCCTGTACTGTTCGCTGTGATCGATGAACTCTGTGATGTTTTTGAGAGCGATGCTTTCCATGCCGGTATGGATGAAGTGTTTTTTATCGGTGATGATAAATGTCCGCGTTGCGGTGGAAGGAATAAGGCTGAATTATTTGCCGGAGAAGTGAGGACCATTCATGATCATCTTCTTCAGAAGGGCAGGGAATTGTGGATCTGGGGCGACCGTCTCCTGGATGGTAAGACGACCGGTTTGGGAATATGGGAAGCCAGTTTTAATAATACATACCAAGCCATCGACCTGATTCCGAAAGATGTGCTGATATGCGACTGGCACTACGAACGGGCAGATAAAACCGCGTTATATTTTTCTATGAAAGGATTCAGGGTACTGACCTGCCCCTGGAGAAATCCATCAACGGCCATTATACAGATCAATGATATGCTGGCCTTCAGACGGGAATCAACGCCCGAAATGAATGCGCGGTTTCTTGGAATTATGGCAACGACCTGGATGCGCACCAGTATATTTCTAAACGGTTATTATACCAGTCAGTCATCCGCAGATCCAAATGAAAATACACCCTGGAACTGTTTCAGGCTGATGTATGATACGATTGACAAACTGCAATGAGGTGTAGTTTTCGTATGAATTTACAAATTGAAGAGAAAGATTGCCAGTACTATGATCTGTACGCATTATTAGGGTTCAATATCAAGCTCGAATGACTGATCTACCCTTGCATTTATTTCCTTCGGTTTTATTTCTTTAAATCCATATCGTTTGTACAGGAATATAGCAGTCGTTAAGACGGATATGGTTTCCAGAATTATTTTTTTATAATACTTCTCCCTGGCAATATGAATAGCAGTATCTAAAATAAACTTTCCCAATCCTTTTCCCCTTGTTTCTTTTAACAGGTACATTTTCCTTAGTTCACAGATTATATTATTCAACGGGAATAATCCGAAACAACCCACAATAAGATTTGTTTCCCTCTGTATGACAACTCCGAAAAAGCCATTATTCGACAGATAGCTGTGTTCGATATCATTCAGATCTTTATCCTTTCCGTTCTCATCAGGATTCAAACCGAATTCTCTCAGGGATGAAAAAACTACATTCTTTATGGACGGTATATCATGATTTGTTGCTGTCCGTATTTGTTTCTGGTATTCATTCAGGAGCATTCAAAAAAATTGCTGTTGGAGACAAAGATCTGGAAAAGATATTCCAACCTTTTTTTACGACCAAACCTCCAGGAGAGGGAACGGGATTGGGCTTATCCCTCAGTTATGATATCATTCAGGTGAATGGTGGCGAAATAACAGTGGAAACTAAAGAAGGAACCGGTACAGAATTTACAATCCGGATTCCCCTGGAGAAATGATGCCATGGTTCCGCTATTTCCCCGGATACCAGTTCCTCAGTCTGACATCTATGTTCTTGTCGCCGGCTTCTACCAGTTTTTTAAATTCCTTGATATCACTCAGTCCGTCTTTACCCCGGTAGTGATATGGATAAACGATTCTGGGTTTAAATGCCAGTACGGCATCAGCTGCTTCCTTTACATCCATCGTATAAGGCAGGTTCATACATATGAAAGCAACATCAATATTTTGCAGGGATCGCATTTCAGGAATTCCCTGCGTATCACCGGAGAGATAAATCAACTTGCCGCCGATTCCAAGTACATAACCATTACCCCGCCCCTTTGTATGCATGGCCGTGGGGCTCTCCGGCAGATTGTACATGGGAATTGCCCGGATCATAATAAAAGACTGTGTTGTTGCATCCCCGTTTTTCATCACGATCATGCGGGTTTTATCGGCAGCGGGTAATTTATCAGCCACCACCTGTGGTACAATCAGCAGGGTGCCTGTTTTTTGAACTGCTTCTATCGTTTTGATGTCAAAGTGGTCGCCATGGATATCTGTTATCAATATGATGTCCGGCGGTTTCTGTCCCTTAAAATTTTCTGCACCGGAAGGATCCGCATAAATAGTTAAGCCATGCACCGTGAGGATCAGGCTGGCATGCTGAACGGGTTGAATGGTTAGCGGACCGAGTTTGGTATACTCGACATCGGGTGCGCTAAGCTGGGCATTGGCGGAAAATATAGCGAAAGTAAAAACCAGTGAGATCAGGAAGGATTTCATATCTGATGAATTAGATTGTAAATATAATACAAACAGTTGCCCCTTTCAGGGCAACTGTGATTGAAACCATTCTTTGCGTCAGGCTTTTGTCATCTCCTGCAGGATTTCCATTTCAGCATCCTGGCTTAATCTTAAAATCTTGATGTTTGATTTGTCTTCCAGGTGTACAATGTATACCATGCCGTTGTTGGTCTGTACTTCTTCAATCAGGGTGATGGCCAAATCGAAATATCTGGCTTTCACGGAGGCTCTGAGGTCGACGGGCAACTGATCTTCGGTATAAAGAATCAGTGAAAACTGCCAGTGTCCTTTTCTGTCATAGAACACCCTGTTTCCGTAACCGTTTTTAATAAAGTATGACATGAAACCATTCCGGTCAGAGAACCACATGGCATTGTCTACTTTTTGGAAGCGGGTCTGGAAATCCCTGATGGCTTTGGAATTGAAATCCTTTCCTTCCTTTACATCATTGAGTGTGGAGACCTGTTTAGCGAGATCGGACACGTGACGAATGGAAGAGTGAAAGGATTTCGTTTCAAAAAATGCAACGGGACCGGCAGAATTTTGCGCCTGGGCGCGATTGCTGAGTGCTAAGATGGATATGAATCCAATTGCGAGCACGGACAGTGTTTTTTTCATTTTGTAAGGTTTTATTTTTTTAGACCGCAAAGGTAAAGGCTGATCAGAGTCGTGGAGTTGTCTGAAGAGTCCAATCATTTGACTGTGAGGACTGATCCAATATTCAGTTCATTGTAGCCATCCATACCCTTTGAGAAACGAAATCAGGCGTGGATCACTCTCTGACATGGCAGGAATCCAGTCATCGGAAATCCGTTCACGGTTCCAATAGTATCCGTCCGGATTGCCGGGCTTTGCAAATGAATAACGATATAAAACTGCACGGATAAAACGTGGTGGTTTTTCCGGAAAAGGATTACCAGCGAAGAGTCCGATAGCACCTGGGTCGTTGTGAAGGAGTTTCGAGACCAGATTCAGCGTCCACGGATATTCATCAGCAGTGGACATGGATGCGAACCAGATTTGCCAGTCCAGGCGCAGTTGGTAGGGAGCGATCTGCGGCGGTTGTTTAGACAGATCAACGGGCAGGCCCTTATAAGGATAGGGCTTCCAATTTGCTTTTTCATCCGGGACTTCATCATTTGTTCCTTCGAAAATCACATTCAAACGTTCGCGTCCCACGGATCCGAATGCGCCGTAGGTATTCACGAGATCCAGCGGATCGAATGAAGTGTTCATGATCTGCCGGGGAGACAAAATATTAAACAGAGGTTGTATGCTGAGGATTGCGATGATAATCGTAACGATCCATGACGTGATCGCCATGGGTCTTGATGGTTCCTCGTTACGGATAGCATCCGTTGCACGCCGGACAAGTGGACGCGGAAGAATTTTTGACCAGAATCCGTCATCAAAACAGGCCAATGCAGGAACGATGGTTAGCCAGTTCAGAAAAGACAAATTACCGCTGGCAATCAGGATGATTTGTAAAAACAGAATCACGGCTCCAGCGATATGACGTGCTATCCGTGGCCAGAATATAAACCAGGGTGCAACAAGTTCAGCCAGAAAATTATACCATACACCGGCTTTTAAGATGGTGCGTGGCAGAAAATGAAACCATCGGCTTAGAGGTCCGGCCAACGGCTGGGTTTCAAAATGATAATAAAGCGCAGTCCCGTTCCGCCATACCTCGTCACCGCGTATCTTGATAAGTCCTGCACCCAGCATAATCCGGAAAATCAGCCATCGGAACAACCCAATGATAAAAATCGGCGGACCCCGTTTCGGAAAGGGACGCATGTCGAGCAGCGGACAGAGAAAGATCGCCAGAAATCCGGTTTCGAGAAGCTGGATTTCCCATCCGTATCCATACCAATCCTGACCGACATGCACAAAGGACATATAGATTATCCAGAGAACAGCGAGCAGTATTGCATTCGAATAACCGGCAATCACAACACAGGAAAGCATAAAACCGATCCATGCTGCAGCCAGAAGATTTGAATCGGAATGACCGAACCAGAAAAGCGATGGCAGACGCAGAAAACCGGCGCTGCGGGAGCCGAGAGAATCAGCCACACGATCCAGAAACATGCCGACTGGCAACAATCCGTTTGCACCGATCAGTGGCACGATTTGATGGATCGCGACCAGAAAGGCGACGGCATATATCAATCCCAATAAACGAAGAATGAGAAAGCGGGTAAGCCAATAAGTCGGACGGGCACCCGGTGCCGGGTTAACCATTCGCGATAAACTGTCCATCTTGTTTTCGTTCAGGAATTCTTCACAAAGCTACCGCTTATCATAATTGGCTTTTAGTTGGTGAAATATATATAGAACTTAATGCAGATCTTTTATGGGCGTTATGCCCTTCAATTTCAGGTAAATTTTATCCATTCGGATTCACATGGAGAATAAATTATTAAATAATAATAAAATGATTTATCCATGTTCCGTAATTACTTATTGATTGCCCTTCGCAATTTCAAACGCCAGAAACTTTTTTCACTGCTGAATATTTTTGGTCTTGCCCTTGGACTGGCAAGTGCCATTCTTATTTTTTTATATGTAAGCGATGAATTGCGGTATGATACCATGCAGCCGTATTATAAAGATACCTACCGTATCGGCTGTACTTTTATAAACCCCGACGGTCAGCGTTTTGACAATACAGTTGCCCCGGGCTTTTTCATGCGGTATCTGAAAGATAATCGCAGCGAAATACTTGCATACGTACACGTATCGACAATATCGGTTATCCCACTTCGCTCAATTATAAACCGACCGATAAGATCGTGCTGACTGAAAAGATCGTCTGGGCTGAGCCGGATTTTATAAAGTACTTTATTTCGATTTGCTGAAGGGGAACAAGGAAAAAATGTTTGGGAATTTTAACAGTATTGTGATCAGTGAAACCGGCGCGCGAAATTTATTCGGCAAAGAAGACCCGATGGGAAAGGTCATTTCCCTGAAACATTTATTTGCTACGCAGGGGAAAGAGGTGAATGTAATGGTGACCGGCGTTTACCGGGATTATCCTTCCAATTCACATTTCAAACCTGACTATATTATCAATATGAATGCCCTGCATACAGTGTATGGTGATCATTATGCCGAATACCTGGAGGGAACGCGATTTCAGTCAGACACGAGAATTTTTTGAAAGTTATATTGTACTGAAACCGGGCGCAGATATAAAACCCATCAATGCCGTTTTAAATACCCTGGCCAATCAAATGCTGAAGTCCAGTCGCCGGGCAGTGCCCACCGGGTGCAAAATTCGAGGGCTTTACGATCAAACTGGCGGATATTCATTTCGATTCCAAGAAATTTATGGGAAGACAATTCCAATACGCATGGCGACAAGGTTTATCTCACCATTTTCAGCATTATTGCCATCATGATCATGGTGATTGCCTGTATCAACTATACCAACCTGGCCACTGCCCGTTCGGTAAAAAGAGCGAAGGAAGTAGGTCTGCGTAAATCATTTGGAAGCATGCGCTCTGAAATAGCCACCCAGTTCTTTCTCGAATCTTTTTTGATGACGATCTGTGCGCTGGTGATGTCGGTCTTGTTGGTATTTATATTTCTCCATCCGTTTAACCAGGTGGCGCATAAATCCTTTACCATGGGATCGTTACTCGATCCTTATATGATGACAGTGATCGGGAGTATTGTGCTCTTTATGACCTTTGTCGCCGGATTTTATCCGGCGTTGTATTTATCGGCTTTTCAGCCGGTGAAAGTATTGAAGGGACAGATTGATAAAAGGTAAGGGCGCTGAATTTTTGCGGAAAAGCCTGGTGACCATTCAATATACGGTTTCATTGGGTCTGATCATTTATACGTTGATTGTCATACAACAGATGGATCAGTTGAAAACCACCAAACTAAATGAACAGGGAAGCCAGTTGATGGCGATACGTTTTGGCGGGATTGCTCAGCAGGAACGATTTGAAACATTTAAGCGTTCGGTGCTGGAAGATCCGCAGATTGAACATGTAACCATGGCCAATCATTTACCGAGACTTGATTATTTTGGATTTATCGGCCGGACCTATAAATTTCCTGCATTGGCGATAAGGATCTGCAATGGAACCAGCTGAGTGTGGAATATGATTTTCCAAAAACCTTTAACCTGGAATTTATTGCCGGCCGTGATTTTCAATTGGGCAATCTGAATGACAGTAATTCGCTGATCCTGAATGAGGCCGCCATTCAGGCTTTGAATAAACCCACTGGCGATGTTATGGGTACCACGGTAAAGGATACCCGGGATACTAACCGGCTTTACCGTGTCATCGGGGTCGTGAAAAATTTCCCTTTCCGGTCCATGCACCAACCCATTGAACCACTGGTGCTGAATCCGCATCTTGACCAGATCGACAAGATCGCATATATAAAATTACCTGTCGGAAAATTCCAGGAGAAAATTGCTGACATTGAAAAAAAATGGAAAGCTTCCTTTCCCGGTGCGGGATTCGATCATTGGTTTGTCAGTGATGAATTTAACCGGATGTACCAGGTGGAAACCACGATATCATCGCTGGCAAAAATATTTGCCGTACTGGCGATCCTGATTACCGATATTGGGCGTATTCAGTCTGGCCTCTTACACGGCAGAACAACGCACCAAGGAAATCGGGATCAGAAAAGTGCTTGGAGCCGGCGACAAACAGGTGGTTGCCTTATTTGCATCTGTCTTTATCAGAATATTTATTGTAGCCAGCCTGATCGCTATTCCGGTGTCCTGGTTTTTTGCGAACAAATGGCTGCAGGGATTTGTATATCGGATTTCGATCAGTCCGATGATTTTTATCTTCAGCCTGCTGGGATTATTAATGGTTACCTTGCTGACGGTGAGTTATGAGATCTGGAAGTCCGCCAGGGCTAATCCCTGTTACAGCTTTACGGACTGAATAAACTGGAGGGTTAGAAACTTCCACATACAGATTTATCATATTGGACCAGCTGATTCCCAATAGTGGAAGTTAGTACCAGGTTACAGATATATGGGTTCATATTGGTACTGAAAATGAGTTCAATACATCCAAAAGCGCCTGCTTTTGAAACTTTAGATTCAGATAAAACGAAGCAACATTTGAACCTTCAGGGCGTTATTTTACTCAAGTAAATACAAATTCCGAGGAAACGTTAACTGGCATAAAACAGGCGAGACTATTGCAAAAGATCTGGTTGTAAGCTAGATTTACTCTTATGAAATACATTTTGTGCCTGGTTTTTCTAATTACCGGCTTTTTTAGTCGAGGGCAATCTGCATCTCCCGATCATTATGTCATTCTCCCGTTCGATACAGCGGTTTATACTTCATTGCCCCCGGACTGCACACAGGCTACTTTAAATAATGATGATTTTGCCAATATCGACAGAGTGCTTTCTTATTGTGTAAATAAGTATAACCATTCGCAAACCATCGAATACAGGGAAATAGTTAAAAAACTTCCTGATCAGGATCTCAAGATCAATGATTATGTTATTGACCTGAAACGTTATTACCGCCAGTACATCGTCGTGTATAACAAGCGCGGCGAAAAAGAAGTGTGGGTCAATTGTTTTTGTAATATACAATCGCTGGACAACTGGCGTGAAAAAGCCGTGATCGTCATGGGTGGCGGGAACTGTTTTTTTAACGTGAGGATCAATCTGACCCGAAAATCCTTTTCAGATTTTATGGTTAATGGACTTGCATAGCAAAATCCTGATTCATACAGCACTTTAAACCGGAAGCAGAATAATAAACTCGGTAAATTCACCTTCTTCAGAATGTACGCTGATTTCTCCGGCATGCGCTTTAATGATGTCATAGGTTAAGGATAGCCCAAGTCCCGTTCCTTGTCCCGTGGGTTTGGTTGTATAGAATGGCTGAAATATTTTATCCTGAATTTCTCGCTTAATACCGGTACCATTATCTTTTATCCTTATTTCTATTTTGTTGGCGGTCATCTTCGTCCGGACAGAAAATTCAGGTTGATATCCTGCCGGAAACTGATTTCTTTTTTCATTCATAGCATAAAACGAATTTGTAAGAAGGTTTAGGAAAACTCTTCCCAGATCAGAAGACACTACGCTGATGTTTTTGATTTGATTGTCATATAGAGTATGAATGGTTGCATTAAATGAATTTTCTTTTGCGCGAAATCCGTGGTAGCTGAGTCTGAGGTATTCTTCTGCCAGTGCGTTGATATCAGTGAATTCTTTTTCACCAGAATGGCTCCGGCTGTGCTGCAGCATCCCTTTGATGATGGCATCCGCTCTCTTACCGTGCTGATTTATTTTCAATTCATTTCCCCTGACTTCTTTTAAAACGGCCCTGGAAATTTTCCAGCTTACCACTATTTAATTCCTGCTCCACCTCATCCAGCAGTTCAGTATTGACTTCAGAGAAATTATTGACAAAATTCAGAGGGTTTTGAATCTCATGTGCGATGCCGGCGGTTAATTCTCCCAGAGAAGCCATTTTTTCCCTTTGTATCAACTGAGCCTGTGTTAATTTGAGCTCATCATAGGCTTTTTCGATTTTTATTTTGTCCTTTTGTTTCTGCCGGTTGTTACGGTACAAAAGAAAAGCTACCAATAGAAAAATGCCCAGAGCCGTCAACAGGATATATAGCCTTGCCCTGTTTCTCATCCTTTCTTCGGCCGCTGTTATTTCCCGCTGACGTTGAATTTCATTGAATGCAAATTGCTGGAATTGTTGTCCTTTGGATTGGTTAAATACACTATCCCTTGCTGCTACCATGATCTTTAAATATTTCAAAGAGCTATCGGAGTTATTTTCTGACTCATATATCTTGTAAAGTATTCTGCTGGCGTCCTGGGTGAAATCGCCGTAATTGTGATCCTGGCATAAACGAAGCGAGATCTTTCCGTAATGCATGGCCGAATCTTTGAGATTCATTGTAAGAAACAAATTGGCGAGATTATTATAGTTTCTGGCCAGGAAATAAATGTTACTGTATTGCTGACTTTGGGCAATACCGCAGTCGGAAATAATTTTCGGCCAGTTCATATTTTTGTAATTTCTGATAAACACTTCCGATCGCCCCGCAGGCAAGTGCAAAAAATCTTCGAACATCTTTTCTGGAGTGCAACCCGAGTTCGTATCCCCTGGTGGCGTACCAAAGGGCTGAATCATTTTGATTTGAAAAATTATAGAGATTGGCCATTTGGGAATAAACGAAAAATATGTCATACTGGGGCAGACCGGCTTCCCGTTGGCTCGAAATAGCCATGTAAAAAAATTCCTTCGCTCTTGAATTGTCCCGCATCTCGAAGTTTAACAATCCGAGAAAGTAATAGGGCAGTGTTAGCCTGGTCTTGATATCATTAGAAACTTCAGCATGTTTTTTTATATTCAGCGCTGCTTCCAGCGCTTTGGGATAGTTGCCCTGGCAGTTAAACGCAAAAAACATACTTCTGTAACCGAGGTATACTCCAAAGGAGTACTTTAATTTCTCTGACAGGCGAAGTACCTGACCAGCATAAATCAAACTGCTGTCGAACTGGCGAAAACCATAGTAGTCGGCGATTGTACTTAACGCATGTACCCTGCGACGTATCTTCATTTCTGGCATTTTTCAATTGTTCTTTTAGGCTATCCAGATAATGGTCTTGACCTAAGACAAAACAGCAAATCGAAACCGACATTAAAAAAAGGAGAATGGATTTCATCGAAATGATTTAAAAGATTCAATCCAATTTCTCACCGAATATGTCGTGCAGGTTGTAAACAGGTTGGGGTTCATGTATATTTATATAGTTCACTCACTGGAAACTTACTCTTAAATTACTACATTAGTGTTACTCTACGCTAAACATGAGCGATTTAGCCCGACCTGTTTCTCCCGGCCTGACCGGGGCATCTTTTGAAAACTATTTAAGGTAGGAAGTAAGCACTGAATTGTATAGGGCGTTCGTATTTGTATCTTAACCAGCAATTATATGAAAAGATTCGTCTTTATACTGATCGTCTTGCTAAGAACTAACCAGAGCTGATGCCCAGGCCGATATAGGTTCTGCTTTTGTAAATGATAATTATGCGGACAGTCTGATAAGACAGGTACAACAAAGCAAAGACGACACAAATAAGGTCAAATTATACATTGCACTAGGCGATTATTATACATTCATCAGGCAGGATAGTTCGATTTTCTATTTCGTGCAGAGCATCGAACTGGCAGAAAAAATCAACTTTGCCATTGGCAGCTACTCAGGATACGCGAAGCTGGCATTTGTACTGAATACTGCCAGTAATTACGGGAAGGCGCTCGAGATGGCACTAAAGAGTCTCCGCATTGCGGAGAAATTTCAGCATAACCGGCAGGAAAATATGGCCAGGAGTTATAATCTGATGGGACTTATAAACCGGAGAAATGGTTACGATACCATTGCCCGGGATCAATGCAGACAATCGATACGATTATATGAAGAAGCAGGTATTACGATCGGAGGGGGCAGGATGAATTTCGGCCCTTTTTTAAATCTGGCGATTGTTTATCTGAAATGGAAGAATTGGGATTCTGCCTTTTATTTTGCAAAAAATAGCTATGATATCGTGGCAGCACTATCCTTCCCGGGCCCAGGCGCAGATGTCAGTGGCTTCATCGGCCCTTGCTAATGTTTATGAGCGGACAGGCAAGATTCAACTGGCAAGGGAATACTACCAGCGCGGAATTGAAAGCGATAAGAAATTCAATGTGCCTTTGCTTGAGGGTCAGACTTTTTAATAATTACGCAGAGTTTTTTAAAAATACCGGCCAGTTGGATTCCTGTATTTACTACGCAAAAATGGCTTTAGAGCTATGCAGAAATCATCAGTTTGGCGAACAGGCCACAGACGCTGCGAATCTTGTTGCGAAATCCTATGAATCGCTACGTCATTCCGACAGCGCATTAAAATACACAAAAATCTTTATGGCGGCCAGGGATACGATTTTTAACCAGACAAAGCTGACACAGATTCAACTATTGAATTTTGATGAAGGGCAACGCCAAAAGGATATACAAAGAGAAATCGATGCAGCCAGAGAGAGATATACGAACCAGATCAGGTATTTTGTGTTGATTGCAACGGCCGCTCTATTTCTCCTGCTCAGTATTATTCTCTACAGGAACAACAGAAGCAAACAAATCGCCAATAAAGCACTTGAATTGCAGAAAAAAGAGGTTGACCAGCAAAGATCGAAAGCGGAAAATACACTCCAGGAATTAAGGTCCACCCAGGCTCAATTGATTCAATCGGAGAAAATGGCTTCACTGGGAGAACTTACCGCAGGCATTGCACACGAAATTCAAAACCCCTTGAATTTTGTCAACAATTTTTCGGAGATAAATAAAGAGTTGCTGGTTGAAATGAGAGAGGAAATAGAAAAGGGAAATATGAGCCAGGCGAAACATCTGACGGCTGATATCATTGACAATGAGGACAAGATCATGCATCATGGTAAAAGAGCGGACGCGATCGTAAAAGGAATGTTGCAACATTCCCGAACCGGATTTCGGCAGAAAGGAACGATAGATATCAATGCGCTCGCGGATGAATATTTACGACTGGCATATCATGGATTGAAAGCAAAGGACAAATCCTTTCATGCAACTCTTCAAACGTCGTTCGACTCTTACATTGGAAAAATTCAGGTTGTTCCACAGGATATGGGTCGCGTGTTTTTGAATCTGTATAATAATGCGTTTTATGCCGTGTCAGAAAAAAATAAGCAACTGTCAGAAAATTTTGAGCCAATCGTTTCGATCGGGACAAAACGAATCGGAGATAAATTGGAAATCCGGATAAAAGACAACGGGAATGGGATTCCACAAAAGGTGATCGATAAGATCTTTCAACCTTTTTTTACTACCAAACCAACGGGACAGGGAACAGGTCTCGGACTCAGCATGAGTTATGATATCGTCAAAGCACATGGTGGTAGTCTGATCGTACATGCCAATGAAGGAGAAGGAGCTGAGTTTGTCATTCAAATTCCGATGACATAGTCGTTTCCCATCCCATTTGTATACTTGTAAAATGAAAATTCAAATCTTAAAAGCGTCAGTGCGAAAACAAACAGGTTATTTCGAACCTGATGCAATTGTATATGTATGATTTTTCGGAATATACAGGATCTGATGTGGAAGCTGATGGATTATTTAGTGCCTATCCCCGCTTCGAAGATTATTGGAGAGAAGAGAATCGCCGATTCCCCTATATTATCAGTAACGATGAAATATATATTGGTTTTGTTTTTGTGAGAAAGATTGAAACTCCGGAAAAGAGTTATTTTTCCATAGGGGAATTTTTTATACTGCGGAAATACAGACGAAAAGGATTTGGCAGAGTAGTAGCGAAGGAAATATTCAATCTGCACAGGGGGCAATGGGAAGTATACCAGATGGAAGCCAATAAAGCAGCGCGGTTTTTTTGGAAAGAGATTATTGCTGAGTATACTAACGGGTCATTCATTGAGAGAACAGAAGATAAAAGGACAATTCAGCAATTTGAAAATCATTCGTTCAATTGAAATCATCAAAAAATGAAACTACGTGTTATCGTCCTCGGCGCCGGTTTTGGGGGCCTTGAACTCAGCAGCATTTTATCTGAAACCGTTGGCAGTGATCTTGATCTGACATTGATAGATAAAAGCGATACTTTTTATTTTGGTTTTTCAAAACTCGATGTGATGTTTGGTCGCAAATCTCCGGATTCGGTCAAAATCGCTTACCGGAATATTATCAAGCCCGGTGTGCGGTTTCTTCAGGAAACGATCACGGCCATTGATCCGGTTGAAAAAAAAGTGGTCACGGACGACGGAAATTATCAGGCTGACGTGCTGGTGATTGCATTGGGCGCAGACTATGATATGGCCGCTACGCCGGGTATGTCTGAGGGCGCCAACGAATTTTATTCTTTTGAAGGTGCTGCGAAGTTGAGCAAACTGATTCCTCATTTTATAAAAGGTCATGCTATTGTAGGAGTCACGTCAGCACCCTTCAAATGTCCGCCCGCGCCAAGTGAAGCCGCATTGCTCCTGCATGATTATCTAATTGAAAAGGGCGTGCGGAAATCCTGTAAAATCAGTATCGTCATGCCATTCGGCGTTCCGATCCCGCCATCTCCGGATACCTCACAGGCATTACTCAGGGCATTTAAGGAAAGGGATATTGACTTTATTCCCAAACATCTGGTTCGCGCCATTGACCCGATACGCCGTGTAGCAATTCTTGATGATGAAACCGAGTTGCCATTTGATTTATTTCTCGGAGTTCCAAAACACTGTGCGCCTGAAGTATTAAAAAACACCGGCCTCTTGTTAAACGGATGGATACCCGTAGACAGAAACAACCTGAAAACAGCGTTTCCGAATGTGTATGCCATTGGAGATGTTACAAGCGTCGGCACGCCGAAAGCTGGTGTATTTGCAGAAGGTGCCGCCAGGGTGGCTGCTGCATCCATCATTGCAGAGTGGAAAGGCGACTCCTCCCATTCACCTTATAACGGGGCCGGTTCCTGTTATGTAGAATTTGGCCAGGATCTCGTTGGGCGCGTAGATGTGGATTTTTTTTCAGGACCAAAACCAACGGGTACATTCTCAGAACCTTCCGAGGAACTGGTGATAGATAAGCAATATTTTGGATCCAGTCGTGCGGCCCGCTGGTTCGGAGTTTAATATTCCAGGACGTCATATGTAGAACGACCTGACAACGAATGCAATATGATAAACCAGAAATAATGATAAGGCGAACACGTACGGTTTATATATTCGATTATTTATTTTATCATAGAAAATCAGCCCTATCAGGATAAGATCGGTGAACAGACAGGTTGCCAGATCTGCGTTGAAATCGCTGAAATGAAGTAAGCTGGAGAGTATCCTGCTGAGGGTCGGGTCAATTAATATCAATGTAGTGGCGATCATATACCGCATATGCCATTTTGTTCTGTGCCTGTTGTAGATAGCAAGCGAATAAAATGTTATCAACAGTAAGATATCGCAGAGGGAATGAAAATGCTCATGCCAAATGGTTCTGAGATATTCGGTGTAAATATTTTCACCCTCATGATGATTAAAATTTCTTTGCCACATCAACAGGAAGGTCAAAATCATCAGAGGTACGATGACATAAGTGGTTTTACCTATCAGGCGATGGACCTTATATTTTCTGTATCTTATAAGCAGAGGTTGCGCAATAATAATGCATACCCATATAGACAATACAAAAGCATGGAAGTGTACTACCGGAGTGGTTGCAGCATTAAACACAGGGGCCAGCCCGAAATAGGTTTTATAAAATCCGAGAAATACAAAAACTATCAAAATCAGAAAGAAATAGCCAAGGTTCCTATATCCTTTTTCCATGTATCATTTTTTGAGCAATTATTATTTCCAATCTTTTAGATTTGTGGACGCCGGTAAAAATGTTCTTGTAAATCTGACTACTTGTAACTGGTAGTTTCAAATGGCCTCTAATGGTCATGAAACCATGAGGAAAGCATGAAATGCATCATGAAGAAGATTTGGTTGAATTAGGGGATGTTGGTTACCAATATAAGTAAATATCCTGGTTGAAAGATGATTGGATCAGGAATGTAACAACAGATACTGCCATGACCTGCCATGGACCCCTTCATTTTCCATGGAGTGACATTGCTGATTGTCCCGCTGCAGCTCTTTTACTACGTCAGCGCTACATCGTTTTTTACCCGGAGGCCATTTTTGCTACATCATTGCTACAACAGGGCAGGAATTTGTTCCATTTAACAGGAATCGGAGATATATAGTATGTAACTTTTGCGACGTTTAAAACTTTCATCATGTATTTACAGAAATCATTTTTCGTATTCTTATTTTGTCTGGCTGCCTGCCAGATTTCCGCCCAGAATGAAGCTGCGAAAGTGGTAGTGCCGGATTGGGCTCTGCCAGGATCGGCAACACATAAACAGGTGCCACCACCCGCGGATTTTCATCGTGCTACCCGCACTGAAAATGTACCCATCGGCATATTCCAGGGTCAGAGTGATGTAGGTGCTGCACTCGTTCCCGGGTCTTCCAGTTACAACAAAACGACCAATCAGTATACGATTGTTTCTGCCGGTTACAATGTTTGGTACCAGCGGGATGAATTCCGCTATCTCTGGAAGAAAATGTCGGGGGATGTATCGTTGGCGGCTGATATCAATTTCCCTGATACAGCAGGATATGATGACCGTAAGGCATTTGTTATCATAAGGCAGAGTCTGGATGATGATTCGAAAGAAGCCGTCGTTGCCCTTCATGGAGGTGGTTTATTACACCTGGCCTGGCGCCCTGAAAAGGGACAACAAATGAAGGAAGTGCGTGCCAACAATCGTAAGGGACTTCCGGACCTGGTAAGCCCGCATGTCGGCCGTATTGGAATAGAAAAACGTGGTGATTCCTTTGTATTATTTGTAAGCAATAACGGCGAACCCATGCATCAGGTGGGTGATCCGATTCAGCTGCATATAGACAGTCCTTTCTATGTAGGAATTGGCTTCTGCTCACATCTTCCTGCTAAAACAGATGCCGCCATATTTTCCAATGTGGTATTGGAAAACCAGGCCGGCAAGCTGTAAAGGGAAATATAGTGTTGATTCTTTAGCGTACGATAAGGTGGATCATTAAAACGTAAACGCATAACCGAAAAAGAAAATAACACCAGCCAGGTCTCCACCGGTTATCGTGTAGGTGCCGGTCATTTCTGTTGCACGCCGGTCAGGTACTGTCTGGATGGTGGCCCTGCTCAGCGGAATGGTTACGAATGTATATAAGAAAGAAGTTTTGAATTTATATTCTATTCCGGGTTCCACGGAAAAAATATGGCCCACTTTACGCAGTCCGTCATTTTTTCCGAAAAGATCATAGGCGGGTGCTCCTTCATATCGGATACCTGCGGTGAATACTAAACGATCGAAGGTATAATTACCGCCTGCTCGCAGTGTGTAATTGTCCGGCACGCTATTCACATCGTTCGTTGTTGCTACCCATACCTGATTCGGCGCTACACCCGGCGTAAGGCTGGAAACTCCATTTACATTTACCGGACTGATCAGATAGAAAAAATTGGTATACACGCTGAACGAATGGTTAAAAATATAAAAGGAATTCAGTTCCGTTGTGATCCCGGTACCTCCATCTCCGAGTTGAATGGCAACGGCAACAGGTGCGAGTATTTTAAGCGTAGGATCCGTTTTGCTGTAATAGAAATAGTCGACTGAATGATAGTTGCCGGTAGGAAATTTTAGTCCAAGTCCAAATTGGATATTTCCTTTGCGGGGGCGGTTTGTATTCAGCAGCCATTTATAAACCGTGAATCGAAGGTCACCGATGCCAACAGCACTGGTTGAATGGCGGTCACCGGATCCATGTTCAACCCGGTCGACAGCTGTATTGGATAGAAACGGAAGGTCAAGCGCCAGTGCCCATCCATTTTTCAATGTTTTGCTTAATTCAACGTTCAGCGTGTATTCGTAGAGGCTTAAACCATTACTGGGATCTTTCGGAGTAACATTTTGATTTCCTTTAAATCCCTGTGTTGCGTGAATATATCTGTTATTTATATTCATCATCCATTCATCATTGGATTCTTTGTATCCCAACGCGGCAAACTGGCCAAAACCCGCAAGATTTCTGATCGCTACACAACCCTGCGCATGGCAATCTGTAATTATAAATAAAATGGAGATCGGCAAAACAAAAAAGGATTTCATGATCGTATAGATTAAGGTTTGTTTAAAGTTAATATAAACGCTCACCGGCGAAAAAACGAACCGGGGAATGGATGACTTTTGAAAGCAGAATACTTTTACCGTCGGTGAACAGCATTTACCATCTGCCAGATTCGGTGTATTTGATTTAATTATTATCTGCTGGCATATCTACACCGGAAACAACCTTTATTGTAGCTAATTTAGTAGGGCATACCATTTCAGCCCACTTAATGAAATCATTTTTCCTTCTTTTGAGTCTTTTAATGATGAGGAGTGCTGGTTACACACAGCAGGGATACCTGGACAGTTTGCATGATCAGCTAAACCAGGCTAAAAAAGAAGATACGACCAGGGTTATTGCCTTGTGCTCTCTGGCGGATTATTATGGGTTCATTCAATCCGACAGTTGTTTTTTTTACGCATCCCAATCCGCGAAACTTTCTCAGAAATTGAATTTTATTTATGGTGAGTATTTGACTTACCTGGCCACATTTCATGGATTCAATACACAGGGTAATTATCCGATGGCGCTTCAGGCGGCACTCGACTATCTTAAGACTTCAGAAGAATTGAAGAATGAAAGACCGGAGGTTATGTCCCAGGCCTATTATACGATGGGACTGCTTGAACCGGGAGATGGCGAATTTCGAAGAAGCAAAACTGCAGTTTCATAAAGCCATCCAATGGCAGAAACAATATCGGACAGCCAATGGAAGAAGTATATGCCTCCTATTCGCAAATGGGTACTTGTATATGCAGGCCCTGAAGCATCCGGATTCGGCACTTTGGTATGGACAAAGAGGATTTGATCTCGGATTACATCCCAATCAGTATAAAAAATATTTTGCACTGGCGATCGGAAACCTTGGATAATATTTATTTGTCAATGGGGAATTATCAGACTGGCGAACAAATATTTCAGGGATGCCATTACGTGAAAGTATTGTTATATAATAATATTTATTTCCAGGTAAGAAATTATAATAATCTGGCCAGGCTGTTTGACAAAACAAACCAGGCGGATTCCTGTATTTATTACGCGGCAATCTCTTCACTTGCGTTGTGCCTTAAACATCACTTTGTGGATTTTGCCTACGAAGCCAGCGGACTTCTCTCGAAGACATATGAATCAGCGGGCAAGCCGGACAGCACATTGAAATATATTAAAATTATGCTGGTTGCCAAAGACAGTGTATTCAGCCAGTCAAAAGGACAACAATTCCGACAGGTGAAATTTGATGACGTTATGCATCAGCAGGATATTGATAAGGCGAAAGAGAGATATCAGTATAAAGTCAGATCATTTATTTTGTTAGCCGCATTAGGCGTTTTTTTGCTGTTGGCCCTGATTTTCTATCTGAATGCAAGACAAAAGCAAAAAAGTAAAATAAAAATAGAAAATGCTTATAAGGAACTAAAGGCAACACAATCCCAGCTTATCCAGTCAGAAAAAATGGCCTCACTGGGTGAACTGACAGCAGGGATAGCCCACGAGATACAGAACCCGTTAAACTTTGTAAATAATTTTTCGGAGGTGAATGCTGAGTTAATCGAAGAAATGAAGGAGGAAATCAACAAAGGGAATTTGAAAGAAGTAAAAACCATTGCGGATAATATCAGCGAGAATGAGAAAAAGATCAGTCATCACGGTAAACGGGCTGATGCTATAGTAAAAGGCATGCTTCAGCATTCGCAAACAAGTACAGGGAAAAAAGAACCCGCAGATATCAACGTACTGGCGGATGAATATCTGCGGCTGGCATATCATGGTCTGAGAGCAAAGGATAAGTCTTTCAATGCAACCATGAAGACAGATTATGATGAATCCATTGGCAAGATCAATGTCATCCCCCAGGACATTGGCCGGGTGCTTTTAAATTTATATGGTAACGCATTTTATTCGGTGACAGAGAAAAAAAAGCAACAAGAGGATCATTACGATCCGACTGTTACGGTTAGTACGAAAAAGATTGCTGATAAGATTTTTATTTCCATAAAAGACAATGGTAGTGGAATTCCTCAAAAAGTGATTGAGAAAATATTCCATCCATTCTTTACAACCAAGCCTACCGGACAGGGAACGGGTCTGGGATTATCCCTCAGCTATGATATTATACAGGCACACGGCGGAGAATTGAAAGTATACACAGAAGATGGAGAGGGGGCTGAATTCGTCATTGTAATTCCGTCAACTGTACAAATCCCGAATCCTGACAGCACGGTCAGATCCTGATAGTGTTCTTGATAAGTAATGAAAGAAGAATGACTATTAAGTTTATTTCGGGCCTTTATGCTTTGTAAACATTATATAGTAGAAATTAAGTATATGATATAATTGTTCGTTAAAACGCTTTTTGTTACAATATTTTGAATAATTAGCGTAAATATTTTCTATTTGGATGTTAAATATCGACTATTAACATTTTTATTTCGTAAATTCATCATATGTAAAAATATAATATTATGAATAAACCACTAATGAGAATTATATTAATCTTTTTGGGATCGGCAATATATTGGCTGGGATACTGTGGTTTTTTCAGGTACCTGCAAAATGCCCTGTATTCCTCATTTTGCCTGATATTAGTAATAGCCGGCTTATTACTCGCCGGTTGGAACTCCTCCAGCCTATACAGAGGCAAGTAAAGAATTTATTCCGGCAAGCCTCAGGTTGTTTCACAACGTACCTATTCAGCCCTCTCATCTGAGAAATCCTGCAACTTTTTGTAGCGTAAAAGTTTTATCTTATTCCTGCTTTTGCAGATGCCTGTAATTTTTTTGAACCATCATGCAAGGCAGAAAAGGTAACATCTCTTTTACATATCGGTAGAATGCATTGAGTCATGAAACAAACAAATACCCTCATCATAGGAGCGAGTATTTCCGGTTTGGCTTCAGCGGCCTGTTTAAAAAAAAGAGGAATCGAGTATACCATTATTGAAAAAGAAACTCAGATAGTTACTCCCTGGCGTAATCATTACGAACGGCTACACTTACATACGGATAAAGGATTGTCAAGCCTGCCCTATAAAAAATTTGACGAAACAATACCCCGTTATCCCTCACGCCAACAGGTAATTGAATATCTGGAAGGCTATCAAAGCGCTTTTGATATTCATCCTATTTTCAATTGCAGGGCTGAATCAACAAAGAGGGAATCTGAATACTGGATCACCGAAACCAACAATGGGAGATTCAGATCGAAATATCTGGTCCTGGCCACCGGACCTTATAGTAAACCGAAAACATTTAGTATAAAGGGTCTTGAAACATTTCCCGGCATCATATTACATAGCTCCAGGTATAAAACAGGAAAGGATTTCAACGGACAAAGAGTACTGGTCATTGGCTTTGGCAACTCGGCCTGCGAAATTGCCCTCGACCTCTACGAACAGGGAGCCATGCCTACTATGTCGGTTCGCTCCCCGGTAAATATAATACCACGGGATATATTGGGTGTTCCTGTACTTCGTTTGAGTATGCTACTGTCAAGACTTCCTCCTCGTTTGGCAGATGCCATCAATGCCCCGTTGTTGCGCGTATTGTTTGGCGACATTACAAAGCTGGGCTTAAAAAAAAATCCATACGGGGTATTTGAACAAATTCAAAAGGACAGACGGATCCCGCTGTTAGACATCGGCACGGTAAAACATATACGAAAGGGTCATATCAGTGTTTGTGATAATATAGAATATGTAAAAGGCAACACAGTTCATTTTACAGACGGGAAAAAAGGAGATTTTGATGCCATCATTGCTGCCATTGGATATTATCCTGATTTCATCGAATTCATGGATGTTGACAATAAACGTGTGGAGGATTTAAAGATGAGTGCTGACAGGCAAAAATATTTTGGTGAGAATGGATTGTATTCCTGTGGATTTTGGATTGGCCCGACGGGAGTCATCCGTCAAATTTCCATCGATGCGCAAAAGATCGCAAAGGATATTGCGGGAATAGAAAAATTACCAGTCATGGGGTGATGATAACCTTTAGTATATCCATACCTGCCGGAGAGAAGACAATGGCTGGAAAGACGTTTTTTTTCAATTACTTGCGGTGCTTTCAGGATACAGCTACTGTGGTGGGCGGCCACACCGGTTTATAAGTTCCAAAAAATGAAAATCAATCCCTTTATATTATTTCCTTTCCTTTTGCTCATCATTGTGTCCTGTAAAAAAGACCAGCCGAATGCAAAAACAAATCCGCCACGGAAAGTTCGTTACGAATTGTATACCAATGAGGATTTTTCAGACGATCAGAAAAATATCCTGTTCAGCATTTTCATGAGAAATGGACAAAAGACGATTTTCGATTCCCCTTTGGCGATGATGAAAATTAAAGATATCCCCGATTCAAATCACAGAATAATAATAGAAAAGACGGCGCCTGATAGCGACACTTCTACCCTCGTAGTTGGATTTAATTATCAGATTGAAAATGTAGGCTCTTCCTGGTACCTGGAAACTTTTCCTGCTGTTGACACATTTAAAGTGCTCAGATATCCCTTCCGGTAATCGGAGATTTCGTGGTTTTCATTAAAGTTTTTTTTCATTGTAATAGGGTATTTCGTCATGGGACAATTTATCCCGCTGATACCAATACGCTAAAGTAACCACATGGCCATCAGGCGCATGCAATTGCCTGCCAAAAATGGCATTGATGGGATTAAACATCATGTCTGTAACTCCCACTGTAAATGTTTCAGGTGCTGTTGGCGTGGGTGGAACTGTTTCCCCTTCTTTTACCGGAGCCGGCGCAGCCGTTTTGGGTGGTGGTGATGCCGCAATTTCAACGGTATATTTATTAAAAAGCAGAAGTTGCTTCAGAAAGTTAGCACGTTCAGCGGTCACATTTTTCTCTACGATGGCGCATTTAACTCCATTCAATTCTTCCGACAGATGATTTTGGTTGATGGCCATTCAAAATATTTTAAAATATAGTGCTCATCGAAAATATATATTCATAAATATAACTTACAAACCCGGTCATGATAATACCTGTTGTACAGATAATCAATGCCAGTTTAGGGGAAGGGGGTGTTAAAAATCTATTGATCGGATTTTCGCTGGAGTCCATGAAGACAGCTTTAATAATCTTCAGGTAGTAGTAAAGGGAGATGACCATATTCAGTGCTGCAATAGTAATCAACAAATAATTCCCCTGACCCGCACCGGCCATCAGCAGAAAGAATTTACCAAAAAAACCAGCAGTGGGAGGAATGCCTGCCAGGGAAAATAACGAAATAGCGAGAACCCATGACAACCGTGGATTGGTTTTATAAAATCCTTTATAATCTTCCATATTCTCCCTGCCCGTATATGCGCTGACCAGACTGATCACACCAAATGCACCCAGATTAGAAAAGGTATAAATCAAAATGAAATATACAACGGATGCAGTGCCTGCCTGTGATTGCCCGGACATTCCAATCAATATGAAACCAACCTGTGAAATGGAAGAGAAAGCAAGGAAGCGTTTTAAATTATTCTGACGGATCGCAAACAGATTGCCGATGACCATCGTAAGCACCGAAAGAATAAAGAGTATATGATTCCATGTTATAGCGTAAGATTTGAATGCAGTATACAATACCGTTACAAATACGAATAATACCGATCCCTTTGGAAATAACTGAAAAATAAGATGTGACCGTAACGGGTGAACCTTCATATACATCCGCGGTCCACAAGTGAAATGGCACGGTGGAGATTTTAAAACCGAAACCGGAAATTAACAGGATGAATGCAAATATTTGCAATGGACTGCCATTCAGATGTTCAGAAAGAGCTGATAATGTTAAGGTACCAGTCGTACCGTAAACCAGTGAAATACCAAACAGTAAAAGCCCGGATGAAAAAGCGGAGGAGATAATAAATTTAAAGGCAGCTTCACCGGACTTCCTTTTTTCAAGATCGAAGTTAGCGAGGGCGGCCAATGGAATACTGGATAATTCCAATCCTAAATAAAACATTAATAGATTACCTGCCGAGATCATGAAAAACATACCCAGCAGAGTAGACAGCAGGAGCAAATAAAATTCCAGGACCTGTTTATTATTCTTTAGCCATGACCAGGATTGTAAACTGACAATAAAAGTTCCGAGGGAGAGAATATTTTTCTCTGTAACGATCAGATGATTTGTCTTAAACATTTCATTGAATAGAATGCCATCCCTGTACCCAAAGAATCCCGTAATCAGGTTTATAAACAAAAGAATATTGACCAGTTTCAGGATATTTTCATTTTGCCAATCCTGGCTGAACACTTTTATGAATAGCAGGATAAATAAGATCGCTATGACCATCCATTCCTGTTTCATTAATACTAAAAACTCAATTCCCATAGTCTTTTGTCATTTCAGCGTAATGGCTTTTCCCACATGTTGAATAATGAATTCAGTACCTGGTGTGATCAGATCGTATAACCAGAAAGGAGCTACGCCAATCGCAATAATACCTGTGATTAATATTCCTGCAGCCAGTCTTTCGTTCCAGCCGGCATCCGTTAAATGGTTATACTGGACATTGTGAATCGGCCCCATTATGGACTTCCCGGCAGCGCGTAAAATATAAACTGCTGTAACAACGATAGAAGCGCAGGCCAGTATGGTAGCCAGACGGTACCACTGATCCGGGTTTTGCCAGCTGCCCATAAATATCGTCATCTCAGCTACAAAACCACTTAAGCCCGGCAGGCCCAATGAACACAGTCCTGCAATGACAAAGACGGTTGATATGAACGGAAGCACTTTTAGCAAACCTCCCAGTTGCTCCGTAAGTCTTGTATGGGTTCTGCTGTAAATCATGCCGATGGCAGCAAAGAAAAGGGCCGTCATTAACCCGTGGGAAACCATTTGCAATACGGCACCGGTTATAGAAGTCTGTGTAAGCATACCAATACCCAGTAATACGAAACCGCAATGACTGACCGAAGAGTAGGCGTTTATATATTTAAGATCTTTCTGCATCATGGTTGCAAAAGCTCCATAGATAATGGCCATCGTGGACAATAAAATAATAACTGGAGAATAGTGATGTGCTGCGTCGGGCATGAGGTAAGTAGCGACGCGTAAACAACCATAACCACCCAGTTTCATGGAAATTCCTGCTAAAAACATAGATGCTGCAGTGGGGGCGGATGAATGTCCGTCCGGCACCCAGGTATGAAAGGGAAAGAGCGCAGAAAAAATTCCGAAACCGATAAATGCAAAAGGGAAGAATGTATTTTGAGCAGAAATACTGACATGCATCTGAGATATTTCTACCAGGTCAAAACTGTGGGCACCATTGATACCAGTATTGAAATATAAACCCATCAGTCCAACAAACACCAATGCGGATCCTGCCATTAACATCAGGGCCAGTTTCATGGCGCTGTATTCTTTTTTACCGCTTCCCCAAATTCCAATTAACAGGAATTTGGGTATAACCGCCAATTCGAGAAAGAAAAAAAGTGTGAACAGGTCGAGAGAAATAAAATATCCGTAAGCACCGGCACTTAAAATTAACAGCAGAAAGAAAAATTCTTTATGAAGGGTTTCCTGTGTCCATGAAACCAGGATACCTGCTATGACTACAAATGCGGTTAACAGGATCATCGAAAGCGAAATGCCATCTATTCCAATATGATAATGAATATGTAATGGTTCAAACCAGCTTACATTATAGTCATATAAAAATTGTGCACTATTGCCTGACGCACGTTCTTTCCAATAATCAAATAAAAGTCCGAAAGAGAATATGAACTGAGCGGATGTCCCGATCAACGAAACCATTCTCACCTGTTTAAATCCTTTGCAGAATAAAACGGCCAGTGCTGTAAGGAGAGGTATTATTATGAGCAGGGAAAGCATCACCAGTTATTAATTATTAGTTATCAGTTATTAATTATTTCATTAAATAGATAAATAAAACGGCCAGGCCGATAATGCCGCCAAAAAAATAAAGGGCATAGTTTTGAACTTTACCCGATTGTAATCCTTTAATTAATCCCGATATTTTTTCTGTGGTTGTCGCCAGCCCATTCATAAAACCATCTACTATATTTTTATCAAACCACGCGGCGGGTCTGCCTATGCCATTGAAAATGATTTTTCTGGTAATAAAAAGATACAGTTCATCAATATAAAATTTTCTATAGGCTGCCCTGTACAAGCTGCCGAATGCGGACGTTATGATTTGCGGTCTGTTGTTTTCGGTTTTGTACAGATAGGTCGCCAGCCCAATGCCTGTCAGGGCCATCAATACGGGGAATGCAGAAAATCCAATATCAATATGAGATTCCAACGGGACTCCATCTGAAGTTATCCAGGATGAAACCGGAACAAAACCTGCAAAGGCCGTGCATATTGCTAAGATGACCAGGGGCAGTTTCATTGACAGAGTGCCTTCTCCATTTATTTTATCATGTAAATGAATGTCTCTTTTCCAGAAAACAGAGTAATATAACCGAAACATATAAAAAGCAGTCAGGGCCGATGTCAGCACAGCAATAGCATAAATTAATTTGTTCGAATGGTAAGCCGCCATTAGAATATCCTCCTTGCTAAAGAATCCTGAAAATGGGGGAATACCCGCAATTGCCAGACAGGCTATCAGAAAACTCATATGTGTTACCGGCATCAGCTTCCTCAAACCGCCCAGGTCTCTTATATCATTACTATGAGCAAAATGAATCACGGCTCCGGCACCCAGGAATAATAATGATTTAAAAAATGCATGGGTAAATAAGTGAAACATGGATCCGGTATATCCTAATCCTGATTCTCCGCCATATTTCGAAACGCCCAGCGAAAACATCATAAATCCGATCTGTGACATGGTTGAAAATGCCAGTACTCTTTTGATATCTGTTTGCGTGCAGGCCACCACAGCTGCAAATAAAGCGGAGAAAGCACCTACCCAGGTAACTATTTGCAGGACTGTCAGATCTATGGAGAAAACAGGGAATAACCGGGCAACTAAAAAGACACCGGCAACCACCATCGTCGCTGCGTGGATCAGGGCAGATACCGGTGTCGGGCCTTCCATCGCATCCGGTAACCAGATATGCAAAGGGAACATCGCTGATTTGCCAGCACCCCCTATAAAAACCAATCCCAAACCCCAGGTCAGCATGGAAACACCAAGGAAGGTCGCGGAATGAATTTCTATATACTGGGATGAACCGGTAGAAGTGAGTCTTTCAATCAGCGTTCCAAAATCCAGGGTGCCACTATAAAAAGCCAGTATCAGGATACCGATCAAAAAGCCAAAATCGGCAAAGCGGGTTACGATAAATGCTTTATTGGATGCCGCAACAGCAGACGGTTTTTCAAAATAAAATCCAATCAGCAGGAAAGAAGAAATACCCACCAGTTCCCAGAAAATATATATCTGAAAGATATTGGAAGAAAGAACAAGTCCCAGCATGGAAAATGTAAAAAGAGACAGAAAAGCGTAATAGGTAGCGAACCTTTCTTCACCCTTCATATAGCCGAGACTGAAAATATGAACCATCAAAGAAATAAAACTTACGATCACGATCATCATTACTGAGATGGGATCGAGCAGGATACCCATGTCAATGGAAACCTTGGGTGAAAACTGCAGCCAGGTATATTTAAGTGCTATGATATGCTGATAAACACCGTTTACTTTTCCATCAATAAAAAAATACTGATAAGCCGTGTAAAGAGACAGCAGGGTAGATATAAATATTGAAATGACACCCAGCGTGCCGGAAATTGTTTTAAAATATTTTCTGCCGAAAAATCCCAGTATGCAAAAACTGATCAGGGGCAGGAGCGGTATAAACACTACAAAAAAATAAGGGCTCATGTTTAAAATTTCATTTCTTCTGCATCTTCCACATCGATGGAATGATGGCTCCTGTATAAATTGATTATAATAGCTATTGCCATAGCTGCTTCGGCAGCAGCAATGGTTATAATAAATATTGCGAAAAATACACCATCCAGTTTACCCGGATACAGGTATTTATTGAATGCCACAAAATTGATATTAACGCTATTCAGAATAATTTCAATTGACATCAGCATGGTAATCATGTTACGTCGGGTAAAGAGCCCGTACATGCCGATGAAAAACAGGGCGGTACTTACAAAAAGGATATGCGTTATTGATATTTCATTCATGAGACAGGAGCAGACCTTGTTTTATACGGGTTAAATAGGTAATCATCTTTCGTTTCCCTCGACTGGTTTTATTTTCATGGCAATGACGATGCAGCCAATCATCGAAGCGAGCAATAAAATACTGACTACTTCAAAGGGCAGGACGAATCCATGTTCTGTTGTGCTAAGCATCTGGGTACCTATATCAGCAACTTTTACATCAAATAGATGGGGTCCCGGCTGATCAAAACGGTATTTATAAATTAAATGATATGTAAATGCAAATCCAAACAATAATGCCAAAGCGGAAAAGAGAGAACGGTTCCTGAGTGGCTTTGGCATTTCTTCACCCGATTTCTGGGTAAGGAAAATAGAAAAAATAATAAGTACGACAATGCCCCCGACATAAATAATAATTTGTACCGCAGCCACAAATTCAACACCCATCCAGAAAAACAGTGCGGCTGTGCCAATTAACGTGAATAGTAAAAATATCGCGGATCGGAAAATCTTCCTGGTTGTTACCGCCAGCAAAGCAGTTCCGAGAATAAAGGCCGACAGAATATAAAATATGATGACTGATATGTTCATTATTCTACGCCCTCCCGAAGTTTTGATCCTTCCTTATTTAATTTTTTTGTGAGTTTACTCCGGTCAAAAACACTGTGTTCAAAAGTCTGGGCCATTTTGATGGCATCTGTCGGACAGGCTACAATACACAGGTTACACATGGTACATAATTCCAGGTGATAAACAAATGTGTCGATGGCTTTTTTCTTTTTTCCTTCCGGAGTGATATCGAATTTATTTATAATCTTGATGGTTCCGTTTGGGCAGGCAATTTCACACGCAGAGCAGCCTGTACATGCATGTTCATTTTTTTCATCATGTATCAAAACAACTTCTCCCCGAAAGCGCTCCGCCAATTTTAGCGTGTCACGGTTATCGGGATATTGTTCTGTAATGATTTCTTTATGATGGGTGAAGTAATATCCGGTCATTCGCATGCCTTTCAGCATGGATCTGACTGCTCTGTACACATCTTTTATATAATCTTTTAAAAACATAAAATAAACATTTAGAAATGCCAACCCGTGATGGCCACAATAGTCATTAGTAACAAATTAAACATACTGATCGGTAACAGATATTTCCATTCCAGATTCAGCAACTGATCGATTCTCAGCCTCGGAAAGGTCCATCTGAACCACATGATCAAAAAAATCAGTCCGATTGTTTTACCCAGGAACCAGATAGAAGATGGAATATAATCCATTACATGATTGAATGACTGCCAGTGTCCGATATGCAGAGGCATCCAGCCGCCAAAGAATATCGTGGCGCCAATTGAACAGACGATAAATATATTGATATATTCTGCCAGAAAGAAAAGAGCGAACCGCATTCCGGAATACTCCGTATGGAAACCCGCAGTTAATTCGCTCTCTGCTTCCGCCATATCAAAGGGTGCCCGGTTTGTTTCGGCTGTGACCGCAATAATAAAAATGACAAACGAAATAAGAGCGGGAATATGGGCCTTGAAAATCCACCAGCCATCCTGCTGTGAAAGAATAATATCCCTGATACTCAGACTGCCGGTCATCACAACGATGGAAAGAACAGAGAGGCCTGCTGACAGTTCATAGCTTACAATTTGTGCACCGCTTCGCATGGCGCCCAAAAGGGAATATTTATTATTGCTTGCCCATCCGGCCATCAGAATACCGATAACGGATAAGGAAGAAATGGCCGACAGGTATAATACGCCGATATTAATATCCCATATCTGCAGATTTTTTGCAAATGCGATCGGAGCAAGAATCAGCATGGCAACGATCATGACAATAAACGGGGCCAGATTGAAAAGAAATTTATCTGCACCATCCGGTACCAATCCTTCTTTCATCAAAAGTTTTAATGTATCAGCAGTCGTTTGAAAGATTCCTTTAGGACCCACTCTGTTCGGTCCCAGGCGAATTTGCATAACGGCTGCTACTTTTCGTTCCATCCAGACCAGGCTCAGTCCGAGTAATGCAAACAAAGTAATGGCTGAGAGGCCAACCAGTACAAATTCAGTAAACAATGCAGCGCCCGGGCTGAAGTGCTGGTTCAGCCAGTCATGAATAATGCGTGTAGCACCTTCTAAACTAAGCATGGTTCATTTTTATCTGTCAATATCCGGTATTACCAAATCCAGTGATCCCATGGCGGCAACCAGGTCACCGATTTTCAATCCCTTTACCATATGTTCCAGAGCAGAAAGATTGGAAAATCCCGGTGAACGGAATTTAATCCTGTAAGGCGTTGTGCCTCCTTCGCTGACAATGTACACACCCAGTTCACCCCTCGCTGTTTCAACTCTCTGATAAAATTCACCTTTTGGTAATTTCAATACTGCTTTTGTTTTCGCCTGAAATTCTCCTTCCGGAATATTATCAAGCAATTGTTCGATGATACGGATACTTTGCTGCATTTCTTTCAGCCTGACCACATAACGCGCAAATGAATCTCCTTCCGTTTCCGTAATCTCTTCAAAATCCACTATGTTATAAATGTCATAAGGATACAGTTTTCTGATATCGCAAAAAACACCACTGGCCCGGGCAACGGGGCCGCTGCATCCATAAGAAATGGCATCTTCCTTCGATAATACGCCGACTGATTTCATTCTGTTTTGAAATATCACATTGCCGGTTACCAGTTCATTATACTCTTCAAATTTTGATTTATATAATTTAATGAATTGTTTTACGTCCTTCTGAAAATCGGGATGAAGTTCGGCCATTACACCACCCGGCACCATATAGTTCATCGTGAGCCTTGCGCCGCAGGTCTTTTCCATGATATCTGTGATGTTCTCTCTTTCCCTGAATGCATGAAAAAAAGGTGTGAATGCACCGAGATCCATGGCCATGGCACCCCACCATAATTCATGTGATGCAATACGGGTAAGTTCATCCATAATTACCCTGATATATTGTGCGCGTTGCGGCACTTCAATCTGCAAACCTTTTTCAACACATAATGCACAGCCGTGATTATTAATATGGGAAGACAGATAATCCATCCGGCTGGTAACATAAATGAATTGCCGGTAAGAAAGGCTTTCACACATTTTCTCGATGGAACGATGTATATATCCCAGATGCGGTTCTACTTTTTTTATGGTTTCTCCGTTCAGGGTAATAACGAGGTGCAACACCCCATGCGTTGCAGGATGTTGCGGGCCCACATTGATAATCAAATCACCTTCCGTCGTTCTGCCTATTTCCTCAATCATTTTCTATTGATCTTTCCTTATTCTGATGTTTACAACCGGATCATATTTACAGGGTCTTCAAAATCCTTTCTTAATGGCCATCCTTCCCAGTCATCCGGCATGATGAGCCTTCTCAAATCAGGATGATGCAGAAATTTTACCCCAAACAAATCATACACTTCTCTTTCAAGCATTTCCGCAGTACGCCATATATCTGAAACCGTTTCTATTTCGGGATTCGTTCTGTCGATTTTCGCTTTCACAACGATATTATGTCTGTACCGGGTAGAAGAAAAATGATAGACCATCGTAAAATGTGTTTTCCAGTCCACGCAGGTCAGACAAAACAGGTAATCCATTATGAGGTCCGGGTCTGACCGGAGTTGAAGTACAAATGCTTTTAATTCTTCCGGCGGAACATTTATATTCAGCCATTCCCCGCTTTCTTCAAAACTAATGAGGGGTTGTATCCCGGTGAGCTTTAATTTTAAATCCTCATTCAGCATATCTTCCTTCGGAGTATTTTATGGATTTAAATAAGAGCTCTCTTTAATTTGTTCTCTGGTTAATCCGGCCTTTATCTTGCCCTGTAAAGTGATCAGTGCATGTAATAAAGCCTCGGGTCTGGGCGGGCAGCCAGGAATGTAAACATCCACCGGAATAACATGATCTGCTCCTTTTACTACTGAATAAGTATTGTAAAAAAAAGGTCCTCCGCTGATGGCACAGGCACCCATGGCAATAACATATTTTGGATCTGCCATCTGATCATATAATCTTCTTAAAACAGGAGCCATTTTATTTACAATGGTTCCGGCTATGATAATTACATCTGCCTGACGAGGCGTGGCCCTGGCCACTTCAAAACCAAATCTGGAGAAATCATATTTTGCGGATGCCACCGACATCATTTCAATTCCGCAGCAACTGGTGGCAAAGGTCAGCGGCCATAGAGAATTAGAGCGGGCCCAGTTGATCACATCGTCCAGTTTACTTAGTACCACACCCCCTCCCGGCGTTTCATGGATTTTACCGGGAAAATCAGTTTTGTCCATTTTTTCATTCACACCCATTTCAACGCTCCTTTTTTATGTGCGTATAGAAATCCCATAAACAGGATAAACAGGAAAACCAATATCTCCACTAAGGCGGACAGGCCTATTTGTTTAACAACGACAGCCCATGGGTACATAAAAACCAGTTCAACATCAAAAATCAGAAAGATCAGGGCAAACAGATAATAACCTACGTTAAACTGATTCCATGGAGAGCCTGTTACGGGAATACCACATTCATAAGGTTGTCCTTTCTGGAGGTTTTTTGATCCTTTTACGAATAGCTTCGATACCAATATTCCCCCGGCGGCAAATGCGATCGCCGCGAAAAAAAGGATGATTAAAGAAGATGGTCCCATACAATAACTTCGTTACACTAATGTAAGCGTATATCTCTAACAATTTAAGTATTTAGCGTATTCTTAAAAAACGCAATGATTGCACCGGCCTTTTTATTTCAAATCGCCTTAAGTCCTGATATTCAAATCGTTTATACGACCATGCCGGTAAAAGGGGGACCAAAACTGTGCCGTTTCTGTTTCTGAAATCCAGGGTGTTATCATGCTGGCGTTGAGCGGGGGTCATCCACAAAATACATATCAATCCCTCCCTTGCTTTTAACCTCTATTTTTCCGCGATGGGTGCACGCGTAATGGTCTTTGATCAGTGAATAGGTGCTTGCTGAAATATTGATTTTTCCCACCTGACCATGCTGTTCCATTAAAGAGGCTAAGTTTACGGTATCACCCCAGATATCATATGCAAATTTCCTGCTCCCCACCACCCCTGCTATAACTGGTCCGGTATGAATGCCAATTCGGATTTCAAATTCAGGCAAATTCTGAATTCTGCAGGCCAGGCCAAACCCATGTATGAATTGGTGCATATCTATCGCAGTCTTTACTGCTTTTATAGCATTTTCAGCATCTGATCGGGGAAGGCCACAGGCACACATATAAGCATCTCCAATGGTCTTTATTTTTTCCATATCGTATTTGTCAACGATATTGTCAAATGCACGGAACACTTCATCCAGTGCCGTCACGAGTTTTTCAGGCGAAAGGGTCTCTGCTACCAGGGTAAATCCTTTGATATCTGCAAACAATACACTTACCTCCTGATGTTTCCTGGCATAAGATCTTCCAAATCTTTTTAATTCTTCTGCGATTTCGTCCGGCAGAATATTCAGCAGAAGTGAATCAGATTGCATTTTGGCGGCCTGTATAAGCTCTTTCTGTCTTTCCACTTCCGCTGTTCTGTTTTTAACTTTTTCTTCAAGGTGTTCATTATTCGCCTGAAGTTCGCTGATCAGCTTTTTGTTATTCCGTCTGAGCATAACCGTTTCAACGGCGTTGTCGATGGTAATTTTTAATTCTTCTTTGTCCCAGGGTTTAGTAATGTAACGATATATTTTTCCGGTATTGATCGCTTCTATAATGGATTCGATATCGCTGAATCCCGTAAGGATAATACGAATATTATCCTGATCCCCGGGAATATGCTGCAGAAACTGGACCCCGGTCATATTGGGCATTCTTTGGTCTGTTACGACCACATGAATATCATTTTTGGATATTATTTCAATTCCTTCTTCTCCGCTTTGAGCTGTGAAGACGTTATAATTCCTCCTCAACGCAGCCCGAAAAGAATTCAGATTGTTGATCTCATCATCTACATAGAGTATGTTGTAAGTAATCTGCTGTTCCATGATCAAACGGGTATTTGTTGTGTAATGGGTATTGAAATTACAAATTCTGTTCCTTCCCCTACATTGCTAAACACTTCTATCTTTCCATTGTGCTTTTCAATAATGCCGTAAGAAATATATAAACCTAAACCGGTTCCTTTTCCAACTTCCTTTGTCGTAAAAAAGGGGTCGTATATTTTTTTGCGTACCTCCTCGCTCATCCCGCCACCTGTATCTTTTATGGATATCTTAACCATATCTCCTGTAACCCTGGTACTGATAAATATTTTGCCGGTTTCAGGAATGGATTGAATTGCATTTGAAAGAATATTCATTAATACCTGATTAATCTGTCCCGGAAAGCAATCCACTTCCGGTATATCGCCATATTTCGTAACTATTTCAATTCTGTTTTTGTAAGAACTATGCAATAAAGTTAGGGTTGATTCAAGGCAGTCATTCAGATTTGTTTTCTTAAATACATTCTGGTCAATCCTGGAAAAATTCCTCAATCCTCTTACGATTTCTGAGGTTCTCCGGGCACCATCCTCGATTCCCGTAAGCAATTTTCTTACTTCCTCTACAGTTGTGCCGAAATGAGTTTCAACTTTTAATTTTTCTGCATCAATAAAATCCGCTTGCAATTTTTTTTCTTCGATGATCTTGTCGTAGCAATTCAGTACCAGCAAAATATCCGCCAGATCCTCTTTTAATGGTGTTATGTTCGCGGACACGAAATTGATAGGATTATTTATCTCATGGGCGATTCCGGCGGTGAGCTGACCCAGGGAGGCCATTTTTTCGGCCTGGAGTAATTGGTCCTGTGCTTCTTTGAGATCTTCCATAGACGCTTTTAGCGCAGAATTCGTTGAAGCAAGTGTAATATTTGTCTGCTTCAATTCAGCGCGGGTTTTTCCCAGATCTTCAACCATTTTATTGAAAGCTTCCGTAAGATCTCCAATTTCATCTCTGGTTGATTTATTTACCCGTTGTTCCAGGTCACCTTCTCCTACCAGGCGGGCTGCTTCCCTGAGAGCAAGTATGGGTTTTGAAATATTTCTGGACAGCCAGAAACCGACAAGAATAGCGATTAAACAAACCACTCCACTAACCAGGAAAGAGACTTTACGTATGCGATCCCTGATTTGTGTGATTTCTGCCGTTTTAAAACCCAGCATAATGGCACCGTTTCCATTCATTAATTTGGTATTCAGGGATGCCCGTTTTACGATTAATAAACCATTAGACGAAATTTCAGACGGAACGGAAACTTTTTCCGGGAAAGATGTTATGATGCTGTCATGGATAATATATTGACCTGGTTTTCCGGTCCAGACTGTATCTTCTTCCAGCAAACTCACAAAACTTAACCTGGGATCATTTTTTACAATTTCAATTTCTTTTTTTATTCCCTTAAAGTTCTGTTCATTAATAGCGATTTCAACACCGACTGCTACTGTTTTAGCAAGATTTTGCACTTCATTGTTATAATTCTTCAGAAGGTATTCTTCCTGGCGGGCGGGGAAGTACAAAAAAGTAAAAAAAGAGAACATCAAAACAATAGTAAGAATCGTTAGCCAGATTTTGGTTTTTAAATTTATTCGCATAAGGAGAAACTGAATTGGTTATTCCTCATTTCATTCAGAATGTCTTTTTTCCTGACACCAGAATGGTTTTTGTATCCGGAGTAGAGGTGACCCTGTCGAGGATTGCAATGGCGCCCGGGTTTTGTGAAACAAAGGTTTCAACTTCTGCTTCAGTATTAAACACGTTGGGGGGATCAAATTTTCCCGCAAATGAAATCCCTGCCCAGAATCCACGCACTTCATCTCCATTCATGGAATAGATTTTCTCGCTGACCGCGTTTCCCAGCGGGGTTGTTGTTTTGATCATTGCAATAACTACTTTAGTGCCATCACCCCACCTTTGTCTTTCACCTCTGAACACAGCCTTTAACTCATTCATTTTTATATCTCCGGGTACCCCTGTCTGGTTTCCGATTACCACCAGGTTGTTTTCTTGTGCCATAGAAGATAAGGAACAAAGCATAACCATGCAGATGAGTGAATATTTCACCAGGAAATCATATCTGAATAAGTTAAAGCTCATATTCTTATTACCGTTTAAAAACCTACCGCTACCTGAAATGTGACCGCATATGTTTTACCCTGAATCTCTGTATTCAGATGCTGATATTCCAGTTTGAGAACCAGGAGCGGGTCAACATAATATCTCATGCCTAAAATGAATGATTGTGTATTGTTTTTTGTATAATAAACTTCTCCTGAAGCGTACTGAAGGTTATCGATTCTGAAATACGGCACGAACTTGTCAGTTACCCTGTATCCGGCATATAAGTAAGAAGCCCAATCCTGCTGGGTGCCGGTTGAGTCCGAGTTGTCCAAAGCAAGCGTTCCTTCTGTTAATAATTCGAATTTTTTTCCGAAATATGATATCGATCCGGTAAACAATTGCTGATGCACCTGTACGGGGATAATTTTGCCATATACTTCAGCACCGGCAGATATGGCGTCATTATAATAAGAAACACCCAATTTCAGATTCTCTACCGGTTTGATATGAACGGCGGCCGTAACAGAAACACGCTCATCATTATTTGCCACATCGGTGGATCCAAGACCATTTCCAACTAGCAGATTATATCCAAACCTGAGATTTCCGAGGTCATGTCCTTCAGCCGCTATACCCGTTGTGTGAAGCGGGATAAAATTTGCCGGAAATAATAGTGGACGCTCTATGGTTGGATAAAATACCCGTCCGTGATGGTAGGTGTCATTCCAGAAGTTGATGGGAGTATGCTGTTTGCCTAAAAGGAAATTATTATTTCCGTAATAATTGTATTTAACAATGGCCCGCTCGATACTAACGCCAAATTCGGTTGCGGAAGTAGGGTCATATTTGAAAACCGCTTCACCCAAAAAAGAAAACCGGTCTGTAAGTTGGGAAGTGATAAATAAATCCTGTTCACCAAAACCAAAAGAGACCTTGTTGTCATGATAGGAAGCATCCACTTCCATGAATCCTCTGATATGAGTATTCTGCAGAATTGAATTCTGGCCAAAACATACCTGATCGGTTCCTAATATTATAAGAATTAATAATACTGAGGATATCCGGAAATTCTGTCTCCCCACAATAAGGTTGTTTTTCAAAAAAAAAGGTCAACTAAATATAATTTTTTAAAATGATAATCAGGGATTTTTTTGAAATATCTTGATTTTCTATAGCGATACTGATTTGAACCAATTTTACATGCATTTGATCTAAAATTAGCAGTCCTCCCGTAGACGATGGTTTAGCTTAGCTATGTAGCAGAATTTTTTCTGTCTTTGATACCTGATTATCAACATGAGAAATGATACCGCCCCGGAAAAAGCGATTACCAAAAAGGAGCTGCAGGAAATGCTGCAGAAAAAAGATGAAGAACTGAGGCAGCTGAAAATGCAGGTAAAACAATATGAAAATGAAGCCCTGATCGAAGCAGCATTTCAGCGGGTAAGGACCAAAAGCATGGCAATGCACCGAAGTGAGCAGCTGGCCGGAACTGCGAAGGTTCTGTTTGAGCAATTTGGTTTGCTCGGAAAGATTCCTGACCGGATGAGTATCGGTATTATCAATGAAGAGAGAAAACTAGTGGAACTGTGGGTAACGGATCAAAGCGGGAACCAGCTGAGCCATGAGTACTTTTTTTCGATAGACGAACCAACCAGCATGGCAAAAATTTATGCTGCCTGGAAGAAGGGTGAACCTGGCATTGTAGTGGATCTGACCGGTCAGAATTTGCATGACTGGTTGCAATTTGTAAGAGATGAAGCCAAACTTCCACTGGATGAATCTAAAATCAAAGGCCGCAGGGTGCAACAGGCGGCTTTTTTCTCACAGGGTTTTCTCCTTTTAACTACGCATGAACCGGTTGCAGACGAAATCATGCAATTACTGGTAAGATTTGCCGGTGTGTTTGATCTCGCCTATACACGTTTCCGGGATTTGCTGAAGGCTGAAGCCCAGGCAAGAGAGGCGATCAAAGCATCGTCCCTGGACAGGGTCCGCGCAGAAATTGCATCCATGCGTTCGATCAGCGATTTGCAACGTATTACACCCCTTATCTGGCATGAACTTACGGTGTTGGATATTCCTTTTATACGATGCGGTGTATTTATCATCGATGAAGCCAAAGCGAATGTGCAGATCTATTTGTCTGCACCCAATGGTCAATCCCTGGCAACTATGAATTTGGCTTTTAATTCCAATGAACTTACTGATCATACGGTTGACCACTGGCGCAAGGGAATTGTATTAAGAAAGCATTGGAATAAAAATGACTTCCTGAAGTGGATGCAAGCCATGATTGATCAGGGACAAATTCAAAACAAGGAGATGTACCTGGGAGCTGCAAATCCTCCGGAATCATTGGATCTGCACTTTATTCCATTCAGACAGGGTATGCTGTATGTTGGAAATACAAATCCTTTCTCCCAAAATGAAATTGATTTGATTAAATCACTTGCGGATGCTTTTTCAATTGCCTATACGCGATATGAAGACTTCAACAAACTGGAACACGCTAAGCAAAGTATCGAGTCTGCTTTAACCGAACTCAAGGCCACACAGACACAGCTCATCCAATCCGAAAAAATGGCTTCGCTTGGAGAACTTACTGCGGGGATAGCCCATGAAATTCAAAACCCATTGAACTTTGTCAATAATTTTTCAGAGGTAAACCAGGAACTCATAGCTGAAATAAAATTAGCAATCGACAATGAAAAAACTGATGAGGCGCGTTCAATTGCTGATAGTATTGAAGCAAACGAACAGAAAATAAATCACCATGGTAAACGTGCTGACGCCATAGTAAAAAGTATGCTGCAGCATTCGCAATTAAATAAGGGTGAAGATGAACCAACTGATATAAATGGTTTGGCGGAGGAATATTTGCGTTTTGCCTATCACGGTTTTCGGGCAAAGGATAAAACATTTAGTGCAAATCTGGAAACCCATTTTGACCCGGAAATCGGGAATATTTATGTTGTTCCCAAAGATATCGGCCGCGTATTATTAAACCTCTGCAACAATGCATTTTATACCGTTTCAGAGAAGAAGAAATTCATAGCACAGGGATATGTACCGGTCGTTTCAGTTACCACAAGAAAAATGAGCGATAAAATAGAAATAAATATTCAGGACAACGGCAATGGTATTCCTCAAAAAATAATTGGAAAGATTTTCCAGCCGTTCTTTACAACGAAACCTGCCGGTCAGGGTACCGGGCTGGGATTGTCTTTAAGCTATGATATCATCAAATCGCATAAGGGTACATTGATTGTTAATACCCGGGAAGGAGAAGGAACTGAGTTTACAATACAAATTCCAATTGGATAGTTTAATAGTATATCGCAATTCTACGCGTTATCAAAAAAATTTCCATTATCAAGATATTACAGTAATATTTATGACTAATAACTAATAATTAATAACTTAATTCCATATCGTTTTCGCGTCCTGGTGTTGCTTTGTTCGCTGACGACACTCACTTACCTGGACCGAATCTGCATTTCCATTGTCGGCGTCCGGATAAAATCAGATCTGCATCTAAATAATGAACAATTTGGCTGGGTGCTGGCAGCATTTGCTCTCGCATACGCGGTGTTTGAAATTCCTTCCGGTATGGTTGGAGATCGTATCGGACCAAGAAAAGTATTTATCCGGATCGTTATCTGGTGGTCGCTCTTCACAGCCGTTACCGGGCTGGTCAGCGGTCTGATTTCCCTTATAGTCGTACGGTTCCTGTTCGGGATCGGTGAATCGGGAACTTATCCGAATAGCATTCTGGTAGTGTCCAGATGGTTTCCTGTGCATGAAACCGGTAAGGCATTATCATGGGTCGGCATCGGATCACAATTAGGTGCCGCTGTTGCGCCGCTGATCATCGTGCCCATCGCCGCTGCTTTTGGATGGAGAACGCCTTTTTTTGTGATTGCAGCCATTGGTATCGTGTGGGTAGCTTTTTGTTATTCCTGGTTCCGGGATTTCCCTTCGCAAATGAAATCAATGCCTGCTCCTGAAAAGAAAATGATCGAATTATCCTGTCGTCATAAAGATCAGCAGGAACTGGTACCATGGAAACTGATTTTTCGGAATAGTACATTATGGCCGCTGATGCTGATGTATTTCTGCTGCCAGTGGGCTAATTACTTTTTTATCGCCTGGATGCCTGTTTATCTTCAGGAGGGTCGGGGTTTTTCAGAGAATTCGATGAAAAAGATTACTTCTATACTTTTTTTAGTTGGTGTCAGCGGTTTCCTGGCCGGAGGAGCTGCGGGTGACTGGTTTTTAAAACACAAAGGTTTGAAAAAAGGAAGAAGAATAACGGGGATGCTGGGGCTTGGAGCTTGTGGTTTTTTATTATGGATGGCAGCCGTTTCTTCCAATAATATACTAGCAGCCTCCTGTCTGATAGGCGCTAATTTTTCCTTCTCTTTTTCAGTGATGGTATCATATGCAGTATGCGCTGATATCGGCAGAAACAATTCGGGCACCGTTACCGGAGCTATGAATTTTTTCGGTCAGATGGGTGCATTTTCGCTTGCCCTGATTTTCGGAAAGATTGTTCAGGTTACTCATCATTTCGATTATCCACTCTATGTGCTGGCAATCGTGTTATTTGGCGGCTGTCTGTTATGGCTGGCCATTGATCCCGAAAAAACGCTTCCACTTACTGAAGCAAAATACTGAGATCAGAAATGAATCAAAATTACCTGCATTTGACCTAAAATTAGTGGTCTTCCTTTTTCCTATCCTGTAGCTTTGGATCTAACACCTGAAATTCAAAAAATATTTTTATGCCAAACTTAATAAACAACCTGTCTGACGCAGTCATCGATGCGTTCGCCTCTAAAATCAGAGGAGAAATCATTCTTCCAAAGAACTCAAATTATGATGAAGCCCGAAAAGTGTACAATGCCATGATCAATATGTATCCCGGCATGATCATAAAGTGTACGGATGTAGCAGATGTGATCCATAGTGTAAATTTTGGAAGGGAGAATAATCTGTCAGTCGCAGTAAGAGGTGGCGGGCACAATGGTGGTGGGTTGGGGCTCTGTAATGACGGACTGGTTATTGACCTGTCGGGTATCAAATTTGTCCTGGTGGATACTGAGAAGAAAACGGTTAGGGTAGGCGGAGGAAATGTTTGGGGTGAAGTGGATCATGCGACCCATGCATTCGGTCTTGCCGTTCCCGCCGGAATCATTTCTACAACCGGAGTTGGCGGTCTGACATTGGGTGGAGGTGTAGGATATTTGGCAAGGAAATACGGACTTACCATCGACAATTTGCTGGAGGCAGATATGGTTTTGGCAGACGGCAGTTTTGTAACCGTAAACGCGAATCAGCATGCTGACCTTTTCTGGGCCATTCGGGGTGGTGGCGGAAATTTCGGTATTGTGACTTCATTTAAATTTCAGGCTCATCCAGTCAAAAATGTTTTTGCCGGTCCGACTTTATGGCCGATCGAAAAAACGAATGAAATCATGGAATGGTATCATTCATTTATTCATAATGCTCCGGAAGAATTAAATGGCTTTATTGCCACACTGGTTATTCCCGGACCACCATTTCCGGAAGAACTGCACAACAAACAATTTTGCGGAATCGTATGGTGTTATTGCGGTGATTTGGAAAAGGCCAATGAGATATTCAAGCCCATACTGGCAAAGAATCCTCTATTTGCCATGGTTGGGCCAATGCCTTACCCAACTGTTCAAACTTTATTTGATGGCATGCTGCCTCCTGGTTTGCAATGGTATTGGAGAGCAGACTTTTTTAACGAACTGGGCGTGGAAGTCAGAAATTTGCATTTTGATTATGGTTCTAAAATACCCACACCCCTTTCCCAGATGCACCTGTATCCAATAAGTGGTGCTGCCTCCCGAGTTGGAAAGGATGAAACGCCCTGGGCTTACCGGGATGCGAAATATGCCGGCGTGATTGTGGGAGTAGACCCGGATCCGTCAAAGGCACATAAAATAACCAAGTGGTGCAAGGACTATTGGGAGGCTTTGCATCCGTATTCATCAGGCGGCGCTTATTTAAACTTTATGATGAATGAAGGCCAGGATCGTATCAAAGCCAGTTACAAGCACAACTACGAACGGCTGACAAAAATTAAAAAGAAATACGATCCGAATAATTTCTTCAGAATAAATCAGAATATTCTACCAAGCGAAAGCAATGGAAATCAGTATGTCCATGAAAAACCCGCCCTGGCGGCGGAATTGATCAAACAGCTTCATTATGGATATAAATTTAATTCATAATAAAACGAAGCCCAAAGAAGAACCGGTCACGCTTATAATGCATCTTGAAAATTGACATGTTTATCGATAACTTGTCGGATGAAAATCATTGTAAGGAATGACCCCGTGGATTTGGGCAGGGAAGCCGGCAGTAATGCGGCTCAGATGATCAGGGCCGCCATCAAAAATAATGGTTTTGCAAATATTATACTGGCTACCGGAACCAGTCAGTTTGAAACATTAAACCAGCTCACGCAGGAAGACGTTGACTGGAAGCAGGTGACTATGTTTCATCTGGACGAATACATCGGATTGCCGGAATCTTCGCCGGCGAGTTTCAGAAAATATCTGAAAGAAAGATTCATTCAAAAAACAAGCGGTCTTCAGCAGGTCCATTTAATCAACGGTGAAAAAAACCCGTCAGAAGAATGCCTTCGTTTAAATGAAATCATTCGTGATACCCGGATTGATGTGGCCCTTTTGGGAATCGGGGAAAATGGTCACCTTGGTTTTAATGATCCTCCTGCTGATTTTGAAACGGAAGAACCTTTTATTGTGGTGAATCTGGACGAAAAATGCCGGAGACAACAATTAGGCGAAGGCTGGTTTAAACGGATCGACGATGTGCCCCGTCAGGCTATTACGATGTCCGTTACACAAATAATGAAATCAGCACAGATCATTTGTTCGGTGCCTGACGGCAGAAAGGCGCAAGCAGTAAAAGACTGTTTTGAAAACCCGGTATCCAATCTATTTCCAGCCAGTATTTTAAAAGAACATCCTCAATGCATTTGTTTTCTGGATAAATTGTCATCCGCACTGCTTGAAAAAAGAATCTTACATGATCAGGTTAACCAATAAGGGGTGGACACAAAACAATCTTTAATCAAGATAGTAAATGGCCATGTTATTACTCCGGAGGGGATAATAAGAAATGGTTCGGTGCTAATCAAAGATGGTATTATTGCCGGCGTGTCAGATCGTGATTTGGAAATTCCGGGGGCGATGATTATGGATGCCGGCGGCAGATATATTTCACCTGGTTTTATAGATATACATGTACATGGCGGTGGCGGGTATGATTTTATGGATAACACGGTGGAGGCCTTTCTTGAAATCGCTAAAACACACGCCCGGTATGGAACGACGGCTTTATTTCCGACAACGCTCACGGGATCTGCCGAAGATATTATCAGAACGCTGAAGACGTATGATGAAGCATATCCGTTAAATGAATCCGGATCTGAGTTTATGGGGGTACATCTGGAGGGACCTTATTTCGCCATGAATCAGCGGGGAGCGCAAGACCCGCAATGGATACGTGATCCGGATCCAAAAGAATATGAATATATCATATCACAATCCGGTTCCATCAAACGCTGGAGCGCCGCTCCCGAATTGAAGGGGGCTATTCCTTTTGCCAGATATCTAAGATCGAAAGGGATCCTGGTGTCCCTGGCTCATACCGATGCGATCTATGAAGAAGTGCTGGAAGGATATGAAAATGGTTATACGCTGGCCACCCATTTGTATTCTGCCATGTCGGGCGTGACGCGCAGAAATGCATACCGGTTTGCCGGCGCAGTTGAAAGCGCATTCATTATAGATGATATGGACGTTGAGATCATTGCAGATGGTATTCACTTACCTGCACCACTCTTGAAACTCATCTATAAAATAAAAGGACCTGGAAAAATTGCCCTGATTACGGATGCGATGCGTGCTGCCGGGATGCCGCCGGGAGAAAGTGTCATCGGAAATATTCAAACCGGCCTTAAAGTGATTGTGGAGGATGGCGTTTCGAAAATGCCGGACAGAAAGTCATTTGCCGGTAGCGTTGCAACGGCTGATCGTTTAGTGAAAACGATGATTCAAATGGCGGGCGTTTCCATGACCGATGCGATCAGGATGATGACAATGACACCTGCTGCTATCATGAAAATTTCCGATCATAAAGGTTCCCTTACAACAGGTAAAGATGCAGATATCGTGATTTTCGATGACCATATAAACGTACATACCACGATGGTAAAGGGAAAAATAATATATCAGGCCCCGGTTTAATAATTTTCTATACGAAGGGTTGGTCGATTGCCACAGCAGGTTGTGAAAACCATTTCGGGCCTTCTGCGGTCATGTAAACACAATCTTCCATACGAACTCCGAATTCACCCGGAATAGAAATCGTGGGTTCTATGCTGAAGCACATGCCGGCTTCTAATGGCTGCTGATTTCCTTTTACCATATTACCCCATTCATGTCCGTCGAGTCCAATACCATGACCGGTGCGGTGTGGCAATCCGGGAAGATGATAGCCGGGACCGAAACCAGCATCCGTTATTACCTTTCTTGCTGCGGCGTCCACCATTTCGCATCTGTTTCCTATCCGGGCTGCGTCAAAACCGGCAACCTGTGCTTTTTGTTCCAGTTTCCAGATATCGAGTTGTCGTTTGGTTGGTTCTGCACCGAATACAATGGTCCTGGTGATATCGGAACAGTATCCGTCGACTTTGCATCCGCAATCCATTAATACGATATCTCCTTTTTTTAACTGCTGTGGTTTGATACTTCCATGTGGTAAGGCTGAAGACTCTCCGAAGAGTATCAATGCAAAATCCGGTGTGGCACCCAGTTGGGCATGGGCATTATTTACAATGGCTGCTATATCGGATGGAGACACTCCTTCCTTCAATTGACCGATGGCTATTTTCATCGCGGCAACTGTTATATCGCTGGCTTTTTGCATCAAAGCCAGTTCCGCGGCGGACTTGATCATCCGGCAGGGAATGGTCACCGGATCAGCGCTGACATATTGCAGTGCGGGTGCTTCTTTCCGGATACCGTCAAAAATAAAAAAACGGAGTTCTTCTTCAATTCCGATTCTACCGGTACTGATTCCTGAATCACTGAAAGCCTTTGCAATCTGCAGGTAGGGACTCTCATCTTCCTGCCATATATAAACTTTTTTGCCAATGGTGATCAATTCCCGGAAACGGGGCTCCTCAAAAGCAGGACACACATATTTTATTTCTCCGTTTGCCGGGATCACAGCCACCATCGTGCGTTCACTCGGCCACCAGGAAATGCCGGTAAAATATTCCAATGCAGTGCCACTTTCTAAAACGAGCGCCTGCATTTTATTTTGCGAGAGTAATCGCTGCGCCTTGGCTACTCTTTCATTTCGCTCAGTCAGGGTAATGGGCATTATATCACCCGTCATGGAATTTAATATTTTAGTTGCCGTTCTATTCATGGCGTTTTCCTCAGCCGTCTTTACGGATTGAAATCCGGTTGCCATAGCCGAGCCTGCCGCCAGGGTAGACAGCTGGATAAAATTCCTTCTTTTCAGATTCAAGGTTAATATTTTTATGTTAGGGTGTCATCAGGCCCCGGTCCAATATGATTCTGTCTCATTAAACTGGCCGGCTATAGTTGATGAATATACGTTGCGCTGTCTTTTAAATTATCAAATTTCATCTCAACAAAGAAATTCTGAACGCCACCCGTTTTAGCTGCTGCAAAAAATTCTTTCCAGTCAATGATGCCCTGCCCGATCGGAACTTCTTTTTTGTCGGCCGTCCAGTCCGATAAATGAGCTGAAATAAACCTTCCGGGATATTTATTAAAATAAGTAGATGCTTTGTAACCGAGATTAATCACTTCCGTCTGGAACTGCATTTTTACCAGCTCCGGATCAAACCGGCCCATGAGTGCGTCATAGATAAGTTGATTATCGAGCGTTGCAAATTCAAATTCATGGTTGTGAAACCCTGCCTGCATACCAGCTTTCTTTATCTTTTCTGCTGATTTGTTCAGTTTATCCGCGGATTCCAGATAATCATTCAGCTTGGCTGTTTTCGGCAGCCAGAAAGTGGAACATATCATTTGGGTAAGACCCAGCTGCTTTGCAAATTCAATACGCTCATCCAGATTGTCGGTTAGTTCCGGAAAAGTAAAATGGCAACTCGGGCAATGAAGTCCGGCGTCTTCAATAATTTTCCGCATTTCCGCCGGTTTTATATTCACCAGCGGACCAAAGCCGCTGGACACATAACCTTGTGGAGAACACATTTCTACGAGCTGATATCCCTGACCGGCCATTAATTTCAAGGTTCCGGGGAAATCCTGGACGATCATGGTTCTGATGGGATAGGTTTGAAATCCGATCGGCTGATTTAGCCATATCGGATCTGCTTCAGCAAATATGGATAAGGGTAACTGGGACAATGCGATGGCTCCGCCAATTCCCAGGGAAGCTTTACCAAGGAAATCTCTTCTATTTATTTTTTTCATAATACTGTTATTAAAGATTGGCGAACGAAATCAGATGGATGCAATATCCCAACCCGATCTGTATTCCCTGTCAAGCCATTTATTTGCTTCCGGAACATTCGTGATTTTCTGGTTTGCCGCATCATATTTCAGTGTTCGCCCGGTCCTCAGGGACACCGCATATAAATTGATTGCTTCGGTAATATGTTCCGCTTCGGTAAAATTACCCGGGTATTGCTTTCCTGTTTTGCAGGCATTGATGAAAAGAGACAAATTGGCGGCTACTCTTTCTTCCTGGCTGGGTTTTTTTTCATTTTCGTTGCCCGGCATATCCATTTTTTTGCCCGAAATAATCTGTGGATTTTGAAGATTGAATCCTGCTAGTATTTTGCCTTTATCTCCAACGAACATCATGCCTTCGGCGGGCAGTTCCTTGTTTTCTTCCTGCAATTCAAAGGGTGTTGGTGGTCTCATGCCCCCATCATACCAGCAAAGATCAACCGGGGGTCTGTTTCCGTTTGCCGGATATTTAAAACGTACCGTGCTGGCCATCGGAAACGAAAAATTATTCTGGATTTGAAATGGAACCGGGTCATGCATTCCACAGACATGACTTAAATTGGGTTCTATGATCGTGGGCGCCTGCAATTGTAATGCATTGAATACAGTCCATAAACTGTAATGGCCCATATCGGCCATGGAGCCTCCTCCGAAATCATACCAACCTCTGAAAACCATATTAGTATAATCAGGATGATAAGGGCGATCAGACTCCGGACCCAGCCACAGATCCCAGTCAAAACCATTTGGAACGGGAGGTGTATCAACAGGAATTGTCGGGTACTGCGGCCAAACAGGGCGGTTCGTCCAGTTATGTACTTCTGTTAGTGTTCCAATGGCTCCGGCATTCATCCAGGACATCACGGTCTCCATAGATCCGTTGGAATCCCAGGGAATCAAATGCGTAATCACAGAACTGCTACGGGCCATGGCGATGGCTCTCTTCCCCTCGAGCAGCCGGTTCGAAAGTGGTTTATGTACCAAAACATGTTTGCCTTTTTTCATGGCGGCCATAGAAAGGATGCCATGAAGATGGTCTGGCGTCATGATTTTAACAGCATTCAGATCTTTTTCCTTTTCGAATAATACGCGTACATCCGCATAGGTATTACAACCCTTGTAATTTAATTCCGGGTGTACGTTGGCATAGAAGGTATCGACAATGGATTTTCCGTTTTCCCTTCCACCCGGGATAGTATTGTCTCCGCCAGGCTCCCAATCCGGCTTTTGGATGGATTTACGTATTTCATTCTTCAAATACTCTTTACCCCAATCTTTATATCCTATGGCTTCTTTATTGGGATCACATACAGCAATTACCTGGAACTGCGTATTTGCAAGCAGCGGTAATAATTCCCTGATACCCTGGGTACCAATCCCGATATAGGCCAGCGTAATTTTATCGCTGGGGGCAATGTAATTTTTTCCTCCGAGCACATGCCTGGGAATTATCGTGAATGTCAAAGCTGAAGCAGCTACATATTCAACAAATTTCCGGCGATTGATGGATGAGCTTTCTGGGGAAGCATCGTCAGTTATCGTATTTTGCATATCCATTGAAATCATGGAGCGATCAATATTTTTTTTCATATAGCGTATTTTAAGAAAGGGAGAGCTATTAAAATTACAATATTGTAACTTTTCACCGTCGCAGATATTTATTAAACCTATAAATTATAGTGAATGAGAGCCATTAAGCTTATTTTATCTCTTCTGTTTTTACAAACCTTTTTCTTTACTCCGGCGGACGCCCAGCAAAAACAATTCAGGGCGCTGATCGTGACCACTACCAGGGGCTGGCATCATGAATCCCTTCACGCGGGTGTATTGGCCATCCAGGACCTGGCTAAGAGAAATTTTTTTGACGCTGTTTTGTATGAAGATCCAAACGGATTTACGGATAAATTCCTGGCACAGTTCCAGGTAGTCATTTTTCTAAACACGACCGGGGATATTTTTGATTCCGCACAGCAGAAAGTAATGGAACGATTTATTGAATCAGGCAAGGGTTTCGTTGGAATTCACAGCGCTTCGGATACAGAATACGATTGGGCCTGGTATACCAAACTGGTCGGAAGGATGTTCCACATTCACCCTGTTATTCAAACGGCCCGGTTGAATGTTATTGATCCCAATTTTCCAGGCCTCCAGGGGTTTACCGGTAATAAACTATGGACAGACGAATGGTACGAATTCGGTGAAGAAAAAATATCTGGCCTGAATTATATAATGTCAGTGGATGAAACCAGCTACAATCCGAATGTACAATGGGGACCTGACAAGAAAGGAACAGGTATGGGAAAAATGCATCCGGTAGCCTGGTATCATGATTATGACGGAGGTCGTTCTTTTTATACTGCCCTGGGTCATATGCCAGCCATTTTCAGTGATCCATCGTTTATGAATTTTTTATATGCAGGTATTTTCTGGGCTGCAACCGGAAAAAAATGATATGAAGGCCATGCAATCCCGGCGGAACTGGCGCTTTTCTTTCATCCCGATTTAAATCTTTCAATTTTTATGAACTACCTGGATCAATTATTCGGACTGAAAGGTAAAGTGGCCATTGTAACCGGCGGCAGCCGCGGAATCGGGCAGGTTGTTGCTATTGGCCTGGCAAGGGCTGGTGCAGAAGTGGTGATATTTAGCCGCTCTGAAGCGAGGGACACGGTAAATACAATTCAGTCTGAAGGAGGAAAAGCATACAGCATTTTGGTGGATGTAACCGATGAAAAGGGCATTGATGACGCCGTTCGGGAAGTGACGCGACGTTCTGGCTCAATCGACGTTATATTTAACAATGCCGGTGCCTGTATACATAAGGATACTTTGTCGGCAAGCCTGGCAGAATGGAATGAAATAATAAATGTAAACCTGACCGGCGTATATATTGTTGCCCGCGCCGCCGGGAAATGGATGATCGAAAATGGAATACATGGAAGCATTATTAATATGGCTTCCATGTCTGGAAATATTGTGAACATACCGCAGTGGCAGGCATCCTATAATGCTTCAAAAGCCGGTGTTATTCATCTCACCAGGTCGCTTGCTGTTGAATGGGCCGGATCACATATCAGGGTCAACAGCCTGAGCCCGGGATATATCGCCACACCGATGTCGGTTGATACACCCCAGGAATTGAAAGATGCCTGGATGCCATTGATTCCCTTGCACCGGATGGGAGAACCGGAAGAATTAATACCGGCTGTTTTGTATCTGGCAGGTAATGCATCAGGTTATACTACCGGGAGTGATGTGATTGTTGACGGAGCGTACAGCTGCCTGTAATTGCAGAGCTTTTCGGGTAAAATGACCTTTTAATTTTGTAATTTTCATGTCCTTTATTATATAACCTAAAAACCTTCATCATGAGAAAATATTCCCTGTGCATCTGTACCATGATGTTCATATCTCTCTTTGTTCATGCCCAAACCAATAACTATAAAGTTGTTTTTGATATGTCCAGCAGGGACAGTATCAATCAACAGGCCATTGTGCGTGAAATCGGACTTATTACGGGTGCCAGTCCGGATGCAAAACTGGAGGTAGTGATCTATGGCCAGGGATTGGAACTTGCCATCAAAAACCGCTCATCACAGCAGCCGGCTGTTGAAAAAATAATTGCCTCAAACAAAGCGTCATTTAAAGTGTGCGCCATGACAATGAAAAGAAATAATATTGATAGTACCCAGCTGGTGCCAGGCGTGGAGATTGTTCCGGACGGTATTTATGAAATTATTTCAAAACAGCAGGCAGGGTGGGGCTATATCAAAGTGGGCCATTAAAGACGAACGACATTTTCATTCTAAATAATCAATCATCATATGCCCATTTTTATGGACCGGCACGATGTTTCGGAGGCCGTAACCGCCGAAAAAGTAGCTCAAATACACCAGGAAGATTTAAAAATCCAGGATGAGTTTGGCTGCAAGGGTCTGACATATTGGTTTGATGACAAACGGAAAACGGCGTTTTGCTTAATTGAGGCTCCCGATGCAAAGGCCATTCAAAAGATGCATGACAAAGCGCACGGACAAGTGCCGACCAGCATAATCGAAGTGGAAACCGGCATTGTGGAATCTTTTCTGGGTCGAATTCAGGATCCTGAAAAAGCACGGGACACGGAATTAAACATTATTAATGATCCGGCTTTCAGAACCATTATGGTCATTACTTTAAATCAGACAGGGCTCGGCAGTGATTCTCAGCCGTTCAAAACTTCAATCGATATTTTAAACCAGGATATTCGGAAATCCCTGCAATTGCATCAGGGGAATATAGTCAGACAGTCGGATGATTACTATCTGGTCTCTTTTAAATCTGTGACGAGCGCGGTACATGCAGCTTTAGAAATTCAGCAGATGAGTAGGGAGTTCCTGAAGAATGAGAAGAAAGAGAAAGTCAATATCAAAATCGGGTTAAGTGCCGGAGTTCCGGTTACAAAAAAACAATTAATTTTTGAGGATACCATTAAACTGGCTGAACGGATTGCTGCACTTGTAAAGGGTGAAATCGTTGTTTCCGCTGAAGTAAAGGAACTTTACAAAGGTGAGAATGCAAATGCCTTTATCAAAGGGAAGGGAATAACAACACTTATAGAGACGGATGAAAAATTCATTACGCTTTTAATGGATTACACGGATAAAGTGTGGAATGATGCAAACCTGAAAGTGGATCATTTTTGTAAACCACTCGGTCGCAGTAAGTCCCAGTTGTACCGCAAAATGATTTTACTCACTGGTCAGTCTCCCAATACTTTTATAAAAGATTACAGGCTAAAAGAAGCTTTGAAATGTATACAGAAAAGAGTTGGCAATATTTCGGAAATTGCTTTTACAACGGGCTTTAGCAGTCCTTCCTATTTCACCAAGTGCTTTAAAAAGAAATTCGGTCTTATACCAGCGGATTATCTGAATTCACTTCGTTAATAGCCCCGATACGATCTTTTCCCAGCCTGACGTAGTCAAGATGTAGTGAAACCCCGGTGTAATACTTCTCCCTTGGTTATATTTATCATGGTCATCCCGTGAACAATGTTTGCAAAATGTTTCCCTAATTTAAATTCACTGATATGAACGGAATGATAACCGGAAAAACCCTGAATCTGACCATTCTGCTTCTTATCAATTTTGGATTGATGGGAAATGTATGTGGACAAACCAGGAGTCAGGGACCCTGGTGGCCAAACAAATTATGGGGGGCGGAAGATCAGTCTGGTGCCTCTAACTGGATCACTCCTGAAAAAGTTTTGAAATCTGTATCGCTTGTAAAAACAGGGCAGATTTTTGATTTGGGTCATATCTACGACAGGGATATGCCGATGGTAGGACAAAGATCCTTCAATTTATTCATTCCGTCTTTTCCCACGTATCCTGCAACGGGAAAGGACAGTATCGTTTTCAACGATGAATATGTAACAGCACAGATCGGCCAGGTGGGCACACAGTTTGACGGACCCGGACATCCGGGACGACAATTAAAAATGGCCGATGGCAGCACGGCTGACATATTTTATAATGGCTTTACCGGTGATGAAATGCGGAATGCTACGGGTTTGAAAAAACTCGGTGTGGAAAATGTTAAGCCCATCGTTACCCGCGGCATATTGATCGATCTCGCAACATACAAGGGGGTGGATGCTTTACCAGAAAAATATGAGATTACATTGGAGGATGTGCGGGGTGCACTTGCCAGGCAGCATTTGAAAGAATCTGACATAGAACCGGGAGATGCATTATTATTTGACCTGGGTTGGTGGAAAATCTGGCCAGACAAAAGAACGGTCGATGCACCGCCTCCTCATCCCAATGCTGAACTGATAAACTGGATCATTAATATGAAGCCCAGCATGATCGGTTCGGACCTGGCCATGGATGCACCACCGGATTTTCCACTGCATGAAAATCTGATTTTGAAAAATGGTATTTTCAATCTTGAGTTTATGAATTTTGAATCCCTCCCTTTAGTAAATAAGAAGTATATATTTATGTTCGTCTTTACGCCATTAAGGCTCAGGGGAGCCACAGGCTCTCCGGGAAGACCACTGGCTATTTACTAATGTACAGGTTAGATACTATTTCCTCCCATTCACGTTCGAGTGATTTCTCCGGCATTTTAACTCCTGCCTTATGATACCAGTAGCCGGCGTTTGAATGATCTCCTTCCTGCCGGTGGAGATAAGCATGTATGTTATATGAAAGCGGATCGTTCAAATCCTGGACGATCAGATGTGCTTTTTCCCAATTCCCCTTGCCTGCATACCAGAGTGCTTTTTCCTGCGCAGAAAATTCTTCCGGCGGCTCTGCCTGGGACAGGGATGTTTTAAATTCTTCCAGGGATATTTTTTTCATACGCTAATTTACAAATCCCTTCGCAACTACAAATTCTTCTGAAACTTCATCTATGCAAGAACAAAGTCCTGAGATATGACTGATCAGATCCGGTCGTTCGGGTATATTTGTGACATCGTTTTATATGAAATGTATCTGCCAAAAAATAATTTCTATCGCTATCGTTTATTTATTCCTTGCCGCATGTCATCATCCGGTGACAGATAAACAAGCGAGTGATCGGCCAACGGTTTTTAATGAAGGGGAATTTGGATATGATCTTCAATTTTTAAAAAAACAGGATTCGGAGCTGATTGTTCTGATGAGTGGTAATTCCCGGGTTATCATTTCGCCGAAGTACCAGGCAAAAGTTTTTACTTCAACAGCCAGCGGCGAGAAAGGTTTGAGTTTTGGATGGATCAACTATAAAGCATTTAATAAGGAGGACGCCCATATGAATGCATATGGTGGCGAAAATCGTCTATGGCTCGGTCCGGAAGGAGGTAAATTTTCCCTTTTCTTTAAACCGGGAACAAAAATGGTATTCGATAACTGGAAAACACCTGCGCCTTTCGATAATGAAAACTGGAACGTGAGCACCATGGATAGCCAATCAGTGACCCTGTACAAAAAGATGGACCTTTTGAATTACGCAGGTACTCAACTGAAGTTACAGGTTGTTCGCACCGTATCTATATTAAGCAGGGTGCAGGTAAACGGACTGGCCGGTACAAATGAATCAGATGATTCATTGTATGCCGTTGGTTACGAAACAAAAAATGTGCTTACCAATATGGGAGAACAGGAATGGACCGAAGCAAGCGGCATGCCCTGCATATGGATACTGGATATGTTTAAACCATCATCGGCAACTATTGTCGTTGTCCCTTTCAAAAATACGAGAGCAGAGGATTTTGAGAAAGTTGCGACAACAAATTATTTTGGTGAGATTCCTGCGGACAGGATTAAACATAATGACAGTCTGATTTTTTTCAGAGCAGATGGAAAGAGCCGGGGCAAACTGGGTATATCAGCAAACAGGGCCAGGGAAACGGCCGGAAGTTATGATGCGGAAAATAAAGTGCTGAGCATCATTTTATTTAATGTCAGTGAGAAGAAACGGTATCTCAACCAGGAATGGAATTTAACAAAGCCATCTTTTTCCGGAGATGCAGTAAACGCTTACAACGACGGACCCTTGTCCGATGGTACTCAAATGGGGCCGTTTTACGAAATCGAAAGTGTATCTCAGGCGGCGTTTTTAAAACCCCGGGAATCAATTTACCATTCGCATATTGTATTGCATTTCACCGGTAATGAAAAGGCACTCAATAAAATAGCCATCCGAATGCTGGGTACCGGACTGGAAAAAATAAATAAATCCTTTGAAGTTTCTCATAATTAAATAATTTTCTTGGCTTGGTTAAGGCTTTCTTCGGATTCCTTCATGAGCCTTTTAAATTTTTGATCAGAAGCTTCCGTCTGTCTGGTTGAAATAATATTATTTTGTTGATTATTCGCTTTCGTATCGATCTTAAAACCGATTAACTGGTTCATATCAAATTGGAAAGCCTGCGTCTGTTCTTCTTTGAAGGGATCGGGATTGATTGGTTCGTTCATTTTCGTACCATGATTTGATTTCACAAACTCCTTCACCATTTTTTTGAATTCCAGGTTTTCCGCTCTCGTTAAAGTTGTTTCACTACCACGGCCTTCAAAATAATAATGTGTCGCAATGAATTTTTTAACATGATCCCTGCTCTCAGCTGGAAGGTAATTCTGCAGAATCCAGAAGTTTTTACTGCCGGATTTCTGGATGGCATTGTGAACCGGTTTCGAACCACCGTTGTAAGCCGCCAGTACTAATAGCCAGTCATTAAATTCCGCATAGAGATCCTTCAGATATTTGGCTGCTGCAATCGTACTCTTGTAATAATTGGTACGTTCATCATTTTGATGACTTGTTTTTAAACCCAAAATCTGTGCGGTCTCCGGCATTAGCTGCCAGGGACCACGGGCACCTACATGACTGAGTGCCGATGGTTTTAATTCCGATTCAATAACGGCGAGATATTTTAATTCGAGGGGTAGATGATATTTTTTAAGAACCGAATCGATAATCAGGAAAGGAACCATACTTCGTTTTCTGATTCTGACAAGGCATTCCTTACTATTCTTTATATATTTTTTTACGAATAAAACTCCTTTTTTATTCAGTCTTATCTCGGGCCTATCGGAAGCTGATTCCGTTTCTTTCACCGGTAGCCAGGATGCATGGATTGATCTGGCTGCTAGCGGACCGACAGTAATAGAAGTCGTGATTAGTAAGAAAGCATTGCACATATAGAATGCCTTCTCAAACTGTGTTTTCAACATCGTTTTAATTTTAAGTAAAACAATGCCGTCCCTGAGGGATTGGATTAGGAACAAGAAAAGTCAGACATAGGAGAGTTGGCGGGATTCAGACAGCTATATTCCGGGAGGTAAGGCGATCGGGTCTTTCAGTTTTTCCGGCTGCTGTTTTTGTATGGAGCCCAAGATAATACCTCCGTTCGGCTGATCCTAGGGGCTTTTACGACGGAAATCCACGAGCCTATAAATGAATGGATATCAGTATATTATATCGTAGATTCTATAAATTGGAAACGGGCAGCAATGAATGGGGGATATTTTGATAACAAACGGGTCTGGTAAAGCGATAAATGGAACTGGTGCCTACTGATGTTACCCTGCTATCGGTTGTAGCCGGGTAGGGTCCGCCGTGTACCATTGCATGGGAAACTTCTACTCCGGTGGGGAAACCATTCATGATTACCCTGCCCACTTTCTGAGTCAGAAGTTCTATCAGCTCCTTCGCTGTCGGGTAATCATGTTCTGCAGCATGAATGGTTCCGGTCAATTGACCCGGCATAACTTTGGCCAGGCGGAACATTTCATCATAGCCATCTACCAGCACGGCTACCGTAGATGGCCCAAAAACTTCTTCGAAATAATCCGGATGTTGCATAAGATTTTTGGCACTAACCGTGATCATACTTGGCCTGATGCCCGTTTCAGAAGTAATGGTGAGAGTCGAGGCACCTGTCATTTTATGCTGCTTCCTCAGTCCCGACATATACGCCTCCGTTATTCCTTTTGTGAGCAGGGGGTGAACAGGAGTTGCTGACAATCCATCAGCCACTTGCTGAATAAATAATTTGCTTTCCTCATTATTGATCAAAATACAAAAGCCGGGGTTAGTACAAAATTGTCCGGAGCCCAGGGTTACGGATTGACCAAATTGCGTGGCAAGTAATTCACCGCCCAGTTTGACAGCTTCCGGTAAAAAGAAAACCGGATTCACGCTCCCCATTTCAGCATAAACGGGAATGGGTTCGGGTCTTCTTACCGCGAGATCGTACAATGCTTTTCCTCCTCTGAAAGATCCCGTAAAAGCGACTGCTTTTATCAATGGATGAGTAACCAGTGTTCCGCCTACTTCATTTGACAGTCCGTGTAGCATGGAGAAAGTACCGTCTGGCATTCCTGTTTCCTTTGCAGCCTTAGCAATGGCGTTGCCCATTAACTGACAGGTAACCGGATGTGCAGGGTGCGCTTTGAATACCACCGGGCAACCGGATGCCAATGCGGATGCCGTATCACCACCTGCCACTGAGAATGCAAGAGGAAAATTGCTTGCACCAAATACAGCTACAACACCAATGGGTACCTGCATTTGAATCATTTCAGGTCGCGCCAGAGGTTTTCTGTCAGGCAACGGTTCGTCAACAATTTCTTTATTCCACTTTCCTTCACGTAAGAGTTGCGCAAAGAGTCTTAGCTGACCGGTTGTCCGGCTTCTTTCCCCGGTAAGCCTCGTTAAAGGCAGTGCGGTTTCTTCATTGATTATTTTTAGCAAATCATCTCCCAAAGCCTCGATGTTGCCGGCAATCGTGTCCAAAAACAAACTCCTTTGAGAAGGGTTTGTTCTTCTGTACAATGGAAATGCGCTGCTGGCCAGCAAAATGCTCTCGTTTATTTCAGATTTGGTTGCTTCTCTGAATGCCGGCGACAATGGTTTGCCTGAGTTCGGATTATATCCATAAAATATTTCTCCGTTCGATTGAACATTACGGTAACCGATGATTTGTGAAGGTGTAATTTCCATTAAGCGACAGTATTTTTAAGTTCCCCGATATGATCTATACGAATGACAATAACATCGCCGCTCAAAAGAGTAAAATCGTTTGGGGGCACCAGACAGGTTCCTGTCATTAATAAACACCCGAAGGGGAATGTACATTCGCGGAACAAAAATTCTACGAGTTCATCATGCCCCCGTTTCATTTTGCTGATTGCTGTTTCATCAGCATACATGGTTGTACTTCCTCTGATAATCTGCAAATTGATTTTCGTTTCGGGAGAAATAGGAGTAGCCGATATATATACACAAGGACCTATTGCTGCTGAGCCATCATAACTTTTTGCCTGTGGCAGGTATAGCGGATTTTCGCCTTCAATGCTTCTACTGCTCATGTCATTTCCTATCGTATATCCTATGATATTTCCGGTATTATTTATTACCAAAGTGAGTTCAGGCTCAGGCACATTCCAGGTAGAATCTTTCCTGATCCTGACTTTGTCACCCGTTCCGACACACCGATAGGGTGTTGCCTTAAAAAATAGTTCCGGACGCACAGCATCATATACCATATCATAAAAACTTCCGCCTCCGGCATCCTTCGATTCTTCCATACGCGCATCCCTGCTTCTTGTATATGTAACACCCGCTGCCCAGATTTCCTGACTTTGAATGGGGGGAAGAATGACCAATTCATTCAGCTTGTCTTTATTTCCCAGAGGCTTTTTTTCAGACACTGCCGCCAGAACGGACTTGTATAAATCAGGTTGGTTTATGAATGAATCCCAGGACATGAATTCAGATGGATAGATGCTTCCTTCCGATTCAATAAATATTCCGGTCGTTGTATTATATATTTTCATCTTCCTGGGATTTCCGATTTTAATTCGACAACGAAAGTATGCAACTTTTAAATTGTCTGGAGAAGATGGATCTCGTCATTTCTTTTTACATACCTGGCTATGCCGTCGTAATCTGCGATGATTGCCTCACTGACCATTTGATAAAAAAGAGAGATTTCAACGACCCCTGTAATTTTTTTGCATTGAATTTGAATCATTTCCAGTTCGGGCCATTCCCGAAACCAGCAGTCCAGCAGAAGATTTGCATTTCTTGTTAAAACAGGCTTTTCTTCCTGACCTGGTGATTTGCGTATGTTCAGCGCGCAATCCGGATATAATGATAATATGATTTTGTGAACGAAAGCAATGGCTGAAGGGAGAACTTCCAATACCAGCGGGAATTTAGGATCCAGTCTTTGAACAAATTTGGAGGAATCGCCTATGATAACAAATTTTTTTGCCATGGATGCCAGTAACTTTTCCATAGTATGGATCCCTGAACCGCTTTTCAGGGCATTCAACCGGCCGTCTATCTGATCACATCCGTCAAAATAAATATCCAGCGTATCAATTCTGGAAATATCGTTTACCATAATGCCTGCTGTCTGCAGAAAATCCTGCGTTTGCAGCGATGAGGTAAATAAACTGATTTTTAATCCGGCATTCATTCTGTTTATCAGAAATTCTGCCAGCAACCGAACGGTCGATCCATCTCCCAGGCCGACCGATATATTATCTTCAACTAATGTACAGGCAACCCGTGCTGCTTCTTTTTTTATATCCATGATGAAAATAAAATTAGAGCAATCCGGATGATTTCCGGCTACTTCAATTCTACATCAACGAAATAAATCCCGGTGTCATTGAATATTAATTGGGTTGAAAGCAGAGAAACACTTTTCCATTTTGGAATGTCCTTGTGCTTATTAGTTTTAGCGAAAGCATGTTGACCATACCATCGAACATGGTTCTTCCTTTGCCAAGTGCCACAGGATTCACCATGATCTGGTACTCATCGATAACCTGCGCCGGCGCCAATTGGGAAATAATACTGCCGCTTCCCATAATAACCATGCCCGGTCCTGGCTCAGTTTTCATCTTTCGGATTTCCGATACGATATCGGCCTTCACCAGTTTTGTATTATTCCACAAAGCCTTTTCCATGGTTCTTGAAAATACTACTTTCTGCAAGTCGTTCATTGCTTTGGCCACCACCGGATCATGCTGCTCCGCCATCGCTGAGGGCCAGTACCCGGCCATCATATCATAGGTTATCCTGCCAAATAATAACTGACCACCGCCGCTCGCATTGCCTGCGACGAATGCCGCATATTCCGAATCATCATTTCCTGTATGAGCCCATCTGAAATCACCGTTCTCGCCGGTAAAATAACCGTCGATGGATATGTGATTAAACACGATCAATTTTCGCATAAAATGTCTTTAATGTTATAGAATTGAATATATCATCAGATAACAAGTGGGATGGATGATATTGGACATTTCCGGCTGATCCTTTTGCTGCCTTTCGTATAGCAATTTCTGCCGTTTATGCATTCTGGCAAATGGAAATAATAAATATTCGGAAAATGGTTTACATTCAAACATAACCCCTGCTTATCATGAGAAAATTAACCGGTTTAATTCTTACAGTATTTCTAACTGTTTCCTTTGCCGAATCTGGTGTTGCCCAGATACCTCCCAGTCAGATTCTGCAGAAACCAGATTCTGCCAGTCCCGAAGTTTCAATAACAAAGCATTCTGTCACCATTGGAGGTAAGCTTATTCATTACACGGCAACAGCGGGTACCATTCTTCTAAAAAATGAAAAGGAAGATTCTGTTGCGCTCCTGGGATTTACGGCTTATGTAAAAGACGGCGAAACAGATCCGGGAAACAGGCCCGTTACTTTTGCCTATAACGGAGGCCCCGGTTCTTCGTCTATGTGGCTTCATATGGGAGCGTTGGGGCCTCGTGTGGTTGTTACCAACGACGCGGGTCTTACACCTCCTGCACCATATAAAACAATAGATAATACAAATTCCATTCTGGATATAAGCGATCTCGTTATGATCGATCCGGTAGGAACGGGGTTGAGTCATCCCATTGGCAAAGCTACTGTAAAGGACTTCTGGGGTGTCGATCAGGATATCAAATCCGTCAGCCAGTTTATCAAGCAATATATAACGGCCAACGACCGTTGGAACTCACCTAAATATTTACTGGGTGAGAGTTATGGTACGATGCGATCAGCCGGTGTTTCGGATTATCTCTTTGAAAACATGGGTATTCAGGTAAATGGTGTGATCCTGATTTCCTCCGTACTAGATTTTCATACGCTCACTTTCAAGGATGACATTTCTTATGAATTGTATTTACCCACTTATGCTGCCGTGGCATGGTATCATAAAAAAATACCCAATACGCCCAACGGGCTGGAACCGTTTTTAAAAGAAGTAAGGACTTTTGCGTCCGGTGAGTATGCGGCGGCACTCAGCAAAGGCGATATGCTGAGCGATGCAGAAAGGGATCAGATTCTGGTTAAGCTCTCGACTTATACAGGCGTCAGCAAAGACTATTGGAGCAAAGGCAATCTACGGCTTCGTGAAGAGGTCTTCACCGATGAACTGCTGCGAAATGAGCACCTGACGGTAGGCAGACTGGACGCACGTTATAAAGGAATCAACCAGGATCTCCTTAGCGAAAATTCACAGGATGATCCGCAATCCACGCAAATCAGTCCTGCGTATATTGCTTCTTTCATGAATTATTTTTACACCGAGCTGAAAGTTAACAAGAACCTGAATTATAAAATAAACGCTTATAACACCGAAGGATTCAAATGGGATTTCAGCCGGAAGAAGAATGGTGACTATGGTGGCCTGTTTCTTCCCAATACGGGTGAAGACCTTGCCAGTCTGATGAGTAAGAATCCGAATGTAAAAATCCTGGTACTGAATGGTTATTACGACCTGGCCACTCCTTTCTTTGCTACAGAATATACTTTTGATCATCTGGCACTGGAAAAGAAAATCAAAAACAATATCAGTATGAAATATTTTGAGGCAGGACATATGATGTATGTAAATCCCGCTTCACTCATTTTATTCAAGAAGGCTGTGGCAGATTTTATACTCGGGGCAAACCTGTGATACAGGATATAAAAATTAAAAACCAATTCATGCGCGCTAAACTTTTACTGGCCGGGAGGATGTTATAAAATAGTATCTTACCGCACATTATGTTAACCCTACGGGCCGATGCCGACGCCCCAGACGCAAAAGGATAAATTAGGATTGTGGACGACTACATCGCTGGTTGTAGGCAATATGATCGGCGCCGGTGTATTCCTGATGCCGGCTGCCCTTGCTGCTTATGGCAGCATCAGTTTATTAGGATGGGTATTTTCCTCTCTGGGCGCCTTTTTACTGGCGAAGATATTCAGCAATTTAAGTAAAATGCTACCGAAGGCTGATGGCGGTCCCTATGCCTATTCCCGGGAAGGGCTGGGTGATTTTGCGGGTTTCCTGGTCGCCTGGGGATATTGGATTTCTACCTGGTGTACCAATGCGGCCATCGCAGTTTCTTTTGTCAGTGCATTAAGTACTTTCTTTCCGGCATTGGCCACCAACGCTCTGCTTGCAGTCGCCACCGGACTGGCTGCGATCTGGTTTCTGACTTGGGTAAATACACGGGGCATTATAGCAACAGGAAAATTGCAACTGGTTACCACGATACTTAAAATAGTTCCTTTGGTTGCCATTGCTATAGGAGGTTTGTTTTTTTTCAATGTAAAAAATTTTCTGCCTTTCAATTCGACGGGAGTAAGTAATTATTCAGCTATACTGACATCAGGTGCCTACACTTTTTTTGCATTTCTTGGAATCGAATGTGCTACGGTGCCATCATGCAGCGTTGCCAATCCGGAAAAAACTATTGCCAGGGCCACCATGCTGGGCATGCTGCTGACAACTTTTATTTATATCATCAGCTGTGTAAGTATCATGGGTATGATTCCCGGAAAAGATCTGCAACACTCTTTAACGCCCTATGCGGATGCAGCCGTTATTATATGGGGTAGCAGTGCGCGGTACTGGGTGAGCGCCGGCGTGGCGATTGCAGCTTTTGGCGCACTCAACGGCTGGATACTGATACAGGGACAAATGCCCTACGCCATTGCGAAAGACAAATTATTCCCCCGGGTATTTGGTAAACTGAATCAGAAAGGTGTGCCGGCCATGGGTATTATTATTTCAAGTGTATTGATTTCACTCCTCATGTCGATGAACTATACAAAAGGCCTGGTTGAGCAGTTCAAGTTTTTGATCATGCTGACTACTTTAACCGTTCTGGTACCTTATCTGTTTTCAACCGCCGCCTACATGATTATACGCATGGAAAAGAAATATTTAAAACCGGGTGGATGGGTGTCTTCCATTATACTTGCATCGCTTTCTTTTTTGTTTTGTATCTGGGCGGTTGCGGGATCGGGTCAGGAAATCGTTTATTGGGGGTTTCTTTTAATACTCGCCGGCCTTCCTTTTTATGTTATTATACGATGGAATAAAAAACCCTGAAATGAATTATACCTGTCATTCTGAAATCGGGAAAATAAAATCGCTGTTCATTAAAAATGTGCAACAGGCATTTATCAGCGATTCTCATCTTGAACAATATTGGCGGTCTCTGAATTATCTCAGCAAACCTAATATGAGTGATGCCCGAAATGAATATAAATTTTTTCAGGGTTTACTTGAGAATCACGGGGCTGAATTACATTTTTTACCCGAGGATTCATCGGTAAATATGGATTCTATTTATTGTCGCGATGCTTCCATTGCGACAAACAAAGGAATGATTATTTGTAATATGGGGAAGGCAGCCAGAATCAATGAACCCCAGGCAGAAAAAAATGCGTTTGAAAAAAAAGCGATCCCCATACTGGGAACCATTACTGCACCGGGAACCGTGGAAGGTGGAGATGTAGCCTGGCTTGATGAAAATACGCTGGCTGTCGGGCATACGTATCGTACGAATGAAGAAGGGATCACTCAATTGAAATCATTGTTGCAGCCGTTAGGCGTTGAAGTGATTGTGGTTCCCCTGCCACATTATAAAGGGAAAGCTGATGTTTTTCATCTGATGTCTATTTTAAGTCCTGTGGACACCAATCTGGCGGTTGTTTATTCTCCTTTAATGCCCATTATATTCCGAAACTATCTGCTGGATCGCGGTTATCAGTTGCTGGAAGTAACTGATGAGGAGTTTGAGTCGATGGGTTGTAATGTGCTGGCCATGGCACCGAGGGAATGTTTAGTGGTGAAAGGAAATCCGGTAATAAAAGCTGAGTTGATAAATGCAGGTTGTTTGGTAAGCGTATATCAGGGTGAAGAAATAAGTATAAAAGGAGGTGGCGGTCCAACCTGTCTGACCAGGCCCATTACCAGGTGGACATAATAAGTTTGTCGATCCCCTGCATTCGTCAAATCCCTTTTGGTAAAATGGTGGCGAGCATGGAAGAGTCAATTACCCGGGCCCTGGTACGGCTGTCTAAGAACGTTCCATTCAGTTTACTGATATGAAAATGCGGGAATGACAGTGTATCCTGTATTATAAAACCTTCATTCCGCAGTGAATCGATTTTTATTTTTGGCGCAAAAACCCGGATATTTCCTTTCAGGGTGTACAGTTCAGATTGTTTTATGAGGTAAACAGGTTGTGCAGAATAAAATTCAAATGCAAATTCAGGAATTAATTCGCTGAACGTATATACGGGTTCTGACTGGTTATTCTTTTTCAGGAATGAGGCGGCTTTCATGCCGGACTGATAGTTGAATATTTCCGGATAGACTAAAAAATTCAAAAACAGGCTTACGGCCAATACGGCTAAAAAGGATCTTCCGAAAATATTTACTAACTGATTTCCGGGGAAAAAGCGGTAAACAACCAATGCAACTGTTAAGAGCACAAGACAAATCAGAAACAGTGGATGTAATCCGAAAAAAATAGTCAGGACTATGCAGAAAGAAAAGAAGAGAATGTATAGAATATTCTGTGTATACGATATCGTTTTATGATAAACCGGTCCGTTAAGATTTATCAGGAAATGAGAAACCATGATGGAGAGGAATGGATACAGGATGTTTAGATAATGAGGCAGCTGGAATTGGGATAAGGAAAATATAATAAACCCGGTTACAAAAATCACCGGACAAATATAATCTGTAACAGAATCTGTGGACCGCCGTGAGTTTTTAATCCGTGAAACAATTAGCAAAATAACAAAAACCGACCATGGAAGAAAGCTCCAGATCAATGTATGCGTATAAAATAAAAGGTCGCCTTCTCCCCTGATGGGCCCGGTATTTAAAAAGCGTCCAAACTGGCTGTCCCAGAAAAAAAAGCGAATACCGGAGACATGTGTATGACCATACATGAGTTTTTCAGGATGCCGGTCAAATTGGATGTAAAGACAAATTAATTCCGGCGTGATAAAAAGTAACAGCAAAAAGATCGCCAGCCACCAGCGGGGATTCCGGAATTCGCTCCATTTCTTTTTTATTATCCACTCAGCAATAAAACCGGATGCCACAATGGCTGCAATAAAAATGCCTTTCGTCATAACTGCCGCTGCGAGGAATAAAGAACCCGGTATAATAAAAATCCAATTATCCTCCTTATATGTTCTATAATAAAAATATGCGGCTGCAACAATAAGGCCGGTCAGATAAGGCTCGGCGCGTACATCATTATTAGAAATGAGCAGGTGCTCAACCGCTAAATATATCAGTACGGCTAACCTGGCTGATTGTACGTTGTAAAGTTTTTTTGCCCAGGCGAAAATAAAGTACGCTCCGCTCAGCCAAAATAAAAATGCAGGAAGTTTATAGGCAAAAGCATTCATTCCAAATAATCTGAAGCTAAGTGCCGTTATCCAAAAAGGGAAGTGCGGTTTGTCAAGCCAGTCTTTTCCCTGAACTTTCAGGTTTATATAGTCTCCTGACAAAACCATGGTTTTCGAAATCGTCGCGTACAAAGCACCGTCTGGTTCCATCACCGGCAGTAGCAAGCCACTGGCATTTACGAGTATGCCCGCCAGAACCAGCCAGTAAAACCATTTATCCAGCCAAAATTTCCAGTCAGCATATAAGTTTGCTTTTGCATAAGCACTATCCATAATAATAATTGAATGCCTAGTGCAAACTTAGAGAAGAATTTTTGGAAGCCTTTGCCGGAAACGATCCAATCCAGGCCCTGAACAATCTGGCGAGCCCAAACCCGGTAATTGTTCCCAGAACGGCACCGCCAGCGATGTCAAGCGGGAAATGAACACCGACGTAGACCTGAGCAAAGGAGATAAGGAACGCCCATATCCATAGCCAGCGCCATTTTTGATTTGTGATCAAATAAATCGAATAATACCAGAAACTGGCCAGTCCGAAATGATTGGCGGCATGCGAAGAAGGGAAAGAATATTTTCCTCCACAACCTATAATGCCTCGTACTATGCCCACAGTCTCGGAATCATAACAGGGGCGAAGACGCTCAAAAAAGGGTTTGAAGAAATGAGCGGTACTATAATCCGTAATGGCAAAACAGACAATTGAAAAGCAGATAAATTTAAGTGTTATGACCCTGTCAAACTTTAGAGTCCAAAACAATATGAAAATATATAGAGGAATCCAGGTTAATGGATTTCGAAGCATCAGCATGACGCCATCCAGCCATGGCGCACTTAATTTGGTTTGAATAATTGTGAAAGCAATCTTGTCAACATGTTCAATCCACTCAATAAACGACATTGGAACGGCTTTCGGTAAAAATAATAATCCCGGGTGACCCGGATTTTATCATTCTATTAATTAAATATTAATTTACTATTGATTTACAAATAGAATGACTGACTCTAAAGCATTAAGGACCAATGGTTTTTTTGTCATCACCGGTGGACCCGGAGCGGGGAAAACAACTCTCTTACAGGAACTTCAAAAGCGATCTTTTACCTGTATCCCGGAAGTTGCCAGGGAAATTATTAAAGAGCAGGTGGCTTTGCAGGGAGATGCATTACCCTGGAAGGATAAGGCAGTATACCTGCAAATGATGTTTGACCGGTCAGTTGATACTTATAAGGAAGCAGTTAAAAATAAAAACTCTTTAATATTTTTTGATCGCGGAATACCTGACAGCATCACCTACGCAAAAATAATTGGGTTTGAAAAGACGGATGTGATGGAACACCAGGCCAGTCACTACAGGTACAATCAGGCTATATTTTTCCTTTCTCCCTGGCGGGACATTTATACAATTGATGATGAAAGAAAACAAAGTTGGGAAGAAGCAGTTATTAGTTCTGAACTGAATGCGGAAATATACAGGCGGTTTAACTATACCCTGATAAATGTTCCAAATGACTCGCCGGAAAAAAGAGCTGATTTTATATTATCATGGATCAGTAAAACAGAACAGGGATAAACGACCGCGGACACTCTGAGTGAACCTTTTATATAGATTTTAATAGTGAATATTTTTTGCAGACTTTGCAAAAATCGTTTGAAGAATGGACAATTGACCATCCGCTGAAAGTGATTAGCGAATCCGGGGAAGCAGTATGCACCCCCGGAGATGCATGTATTTAGATTACCAGGATCTGACTATTTACTTCTGTGCAATAAATACCAGAAAGCTGTTTTGCAAAAAATACAAATCATCCACCAAGTGAAAAGGTGTTAAAGCCTGGCTGATCGTTTCTTCCACTATTTCCCTGCTGCTATGATTCATAGCTGCGGCCGCCGGGCCGGTTCCCATGAAACTTTTTATTCCATCTGTCAGGCTGGAATAAAGGAAGGGACAGGAAACCCGCGTTTTGAAAATTAATTTTAAATCATTGACGGCAAATTCTCCTTCCATTCGTCCATCTTCTGAAAGTGCAAAAGGACCGGGTGTTCCTGGCGCTGGTGGAGGTAAGAGCGTACCAATCGCTTTGAGCACATTGGTTGCATCACTCATGTGGGATTTATCCCAGAGGCCTATAACAAACCGTCCTCCGGCTTTTAAAACTCTTCTTGCTTCCTTCAGTGCCTTTCCGAAGCTGTCGGCATATTGATATGAATTAAAACCGGCGACAATATCAAAGCTATTGTCCTTGAAAGGCAAGTGTTTCGAGATCTTCCTGTAAAAAACTGATCTGCGGGTTACGTAGTCTCGCAAGATCGAGTAATCCCTGCGCCAGGTCCACTCCGATTACTTCTGCGCCTGTTCTGGCAGCCAGATGAGTAAACAAGCCGGAACCACAACCCACATCCAGCAGCCTGTCTTTTTCAGATAATTTTAATTGCTTCAATGCAATCTGATACATCGGTGAAAACCAGGGTTCGAAATGCTGTGCCCAATAGGGTGGTGCCGTACTCCAAAGTTTTCCCTGAATTGATTTTGTGCTCATGGAAATAAGATTTAATAGTTAAGAGACAAAATTAAAACCGCGGATACCCGAAGGCGTTGCCTGGAGGTCCAGAGTCTTGACATATTCATTCAGACAGCAATCCGATGCCTGATGGTAGTGGGAGAATTGCCAAAACGCTGACGGAAGGAACGGCTGAAATGCGAAGTACTTTCGAAGCCGCTTTCAAAAGCAGCCTCGGAAACGGTTTTACCCATGTTGGTCAGCAAGTGGAAGGCATTATTCAGTCTTTTTTCCATCAGCCATTTACCCGGCGTCGTACCGTAAACACGCATAAAGTCTCGTTTGAATGCAGACAAACTTCGGGCGGTTATTTTTGCGAACTCTTCCATTTTAAGATTGAAGCAGAAATTATCATCCATTACTTTTTGTAATGAGACAGTCTGTGGCTCCTGGAGCAGAGAGCGGAAATAAGATAAAAGTTCTCCGTTCTTCGGATTATCAGCGATGGTAAGGATTAATTCCCTGAATTTTAATTCCAGTAATGATTGATCTGGTTTGAACTGGTTATCGAAATAGAGCATCATTGACTGAAAAAAAGCGTGAACGGTAGCACTATTTTCTATGGGAATAACCGGATCATAATTTTTCACCGATTTTACAATTGGATTGGATTTGCTTTTTAGGACGTCACAGATGAATTCGTCCTGGATAAAAAACAGAAAGAAGCAAAATTCAGAATCAAAAAACTGTTCTACAATAGAAGCTCCTTTTCGGACGAATACGCAACTACCCTCCCTCAACTCAAAGGAACCGTGACCGGTGTGCCAGATCTTCCTGCCTTCCATCACATAAACGATATAGTTATGGTGACTCCAAAGGTCCTCAAACTTCTTTTTGATCCCGCAGTTATAACTGGTGAACAACGAGTCGCCAACGGTCAGTCGTTCACAACGACCGGGATTATTTGCGATATGGGAGTAAATGTTATACAAGCACTGAGAATTAAAAAAGTTTATGTATGCTAGTTATGAAATTTTTGAAAGGAATGCTGTAAACCCGTTTTCCGATCGGCCGGGAGCGGAATTATAAAACCATGAAAATCACTGTAAAGAACAGAGTGGTGATTCATATCGGTTTCCAAATTCAAAGCGACCTGTGACTCCGGTAAAATGTACTGACTTAAAGAAATTGATCTGAACCGAAAAGAAATACTAATTTAAATGACCGGATTTCGATAGCCCCCGTAAGCCACTAACACTTAAATAAACCGAAATGGAAGAAAGCAGTATTCACAATCCAATCAACGAAGGTCAAAATCCGGAATTACAGGTCACCAGAAATGATTTCGAAACTTCGCAGCACAAAGGGAGGAAAAGGCTGAAGGATTATCTGCAGGAAGGTCTGATGATTTTTGTAGCCGTAGTAATGGGGTTTTTAGCAGAAAATGTTCGTGAGGGTATTGGGAACAGGGAGAAAGAAGGCCAATATATGCGTAGCTATATAAAAAATCTGGAGCAGGATTCCGCTATGCTGCAGCGCAACATTTTTGATAATAACCATAAGATTATTTATTTAGATTCACTGATCAGCTTTTCCCGAAAAGATATCTCAACAGTATCCAACCGGGTGGCCTTCTATTATTTTTGTATTCGTACAATCGGATATTACTCGGAATTTTCAAATAATGACGCTACTTTTCTGCAGCTCACCAATTCAGGCGGACTAAGACTCATTAAGAAAGACCATGTGGCGGACAGTATTGCGGAATATGCAGCCAGGTTAAAAAATATTTATGGGGCAGAAGGCTTGTATGCAAAAGCTACAGAAGCCGCCACTATGGCTGCCCATGAGGTGTTGGATTTTACTGTCGTTTATGACAGTGTATATTATAAACTGGATCGCCCAACGGGCGTGTTCATTCCCCTGATATCTGAGGATAAACAGAAAGTGAAATTATTGTATAACAGAATTTCATTCGAAAGAGCGGCAACGCAGAATTATATCAATGAGTTAAAATCCTTAGATCCATTTTTAAACGGGTTTATTGCTTATCTGAGGGAGCAGTACCTGAATGAATAATTTTTATACAACAGTAAGGAGAATAAATATTTCGGGATAAACATGAGTAATAAATCAAAAACGGTTCTCCTGGAGTTGACATCAAATGAGGCGACTACGCTGATTACGCATTTAACTGAATTTCTAAGTAGCAGTCAGGGCAGAATCCGAAGATTGACGAACAGGAAGTATGATTTATTGGATATCGTTTTATTTGCAAAATTTGGATTTAAATCTTCTGTTACACTTGGATTTCAAAGGCTAAAGCCCTATTTCACAAATAATCACTGGCGGATCGTAGAGGACATCATGGAGATCGATTTTAAAGTGAAAAAAATGGAATATTCTAATCTTTCTCTGGATAAAGTAAACCAACAAGTCCATCTTTTAGTAAGCATAGACAATTATTCATCGTATGAGTCATTCCAGGTATACGATGATCTAAAATGGAGACAATTGGCAGAGAAGTATATTGAATTGGGAGCGATTCAGACTGAAGATGAATTGAAAAATATAATTACGGATATGTGCAAGGCATCCGAAAAAAAATGATATAGGATTTACCGATCGCTATCATGAATTTTTATCAACCCGTCGTTACACTTTTAGTTTTGAATTTAAGCTGCCTTTGCATTTAACCATTTCCTGGATGGATTCTCTATAAACCGATATGACAAATAGGAAACGAACAGGATTGGGAAAATGAGTACTAAACACATTGTCCAGGTAACCGCCAGACCATAACCATGCGATACCCATTGATTTAGATTGTTTGGTTGAACGGCACTTAGTTTGGACCATCCATAAGTGATCAGAATCAGCAATGGCTGGTGAGTCAGGTAAATGGAAAATGACCAGTCACCCAGGCGCTGAAGTGGTTTGGTTGCAAACACTTTATTGATGCTATTACTGCCATAGGCCCCGGAAAGGATGATGAATGGAAAGAATGATACCGTGATTATATCCGGTAAATTCAGATGCATGGACATAAAAGCCGCCGCTGTACATCCGATCATCGTCCATCCATTTCCAAGAATTTTTTTTGCCCACCGGTCCTTAAATGCATGGTAAGTCATCATACCCAGAATAAATCCACAAATGCAACGGGCAAATCCATATTGGTAAGCCAGATTCAATGACCAGTCGGTTGGTTTTGCCGGGGGGAAATGGAATTCCGCCGGGATTGTGACCAATGGAGCAAGAAACCAGGAAGTACATATATATCCTGCTATGCACAACAGACAGATGGTCATTCTTCCTCTGGCGTTCAGTTTGAAAAATGGAGCCACCAGGAAGGGGAAAATCATATAGGCCCACCATTCCGTACTGATTGACCATGATGCATGCACCCAGGTAAACCATTTATTAAAATTCATGGCTTGTATCAGAAACAGGTTGGTGAATACAGAATATAAATTATTGTCAGCCTGGAGGTAAGCATTTTTCGGTACTCCCATTTGTGCGAATAAATACAACATGACAATGGTGGAGACCAGCGTAACCAGGTGAAGCGGGTATACCCTTGAAAAACGTGCGATCGTAAATTTTTTAAATTCTGTTATTCGAACATCTTTCAGAAAACGGTTTCCGTATACATGGCACATGATGAAACCGCTGAGGATAAAAAAGAAATCGACCATTAAATACATGTGGGACAGTAATGGGGAACCACCGGGTGGTAACATTTCCCATCCCAAAAAAACATCGATATGAAAAATGACTGTGAGAAGGGCAGCAATCCCGCGCAACGGTGTGAGGTTTGACAAATAGGATATCCTGTCGACCCTGAATGGATTTTTGTCAATCAAATGATTCTGGGTTGCATTGCCATGCGGAATGCTTAGTAAAGTTCCGGTCGATACGGATGATTTATCCAGCTGCTTTGAATTCATTTTAAGGGAATAAAAAAATTAAACAAATTTGAAATTAAACAGGCTCCGAAAAAATAAGCCCGACTAATTCCCCAACGGTTCATCAGGGTTTTCTTCCGGCGGTTTATTTTCTATCCAAAGCATTGAAAAGCAGATGTAATAGTTAAAAGGATTTGTTTAATGTTTCCGTCAACAGGATCATTTCGATCAATTAAATGAACAACCCCTAAAACTTACAACTATGAAACATTTATTTTTCACCGGATGTACTATTATCATCCTGATATTCATTGCATGCAAAAAAGATTCAGTAAATAATTTGACGCATATCTGTGGTAATTGTAAAATTGACTCACCATCTGTGCAACACCTGAGGGCCATTTATATCACAGATAGTAATTGGGTCGGGCAGGGACAACATATATTGAAAAGCGATCTTACACAGCTTATAAATGAAGCCGGCGATTCAGTAAGCGAAGTGTACGCCTTGCAATTCGTCAGTGAAGGCAATTTATTTCAGTTTTTCCCTTGTTGTCCAATAAGCTGCCATGGTGGTGAATTGTCGGGAGCCGTCTATTCAACCGGTAATAACAAAACCTGTACACTTACATTCACTTATTCTAATCAGGATGCCCACAACGGAGAACAGTCCAATCCCGGCTTTCCACCTATTCAATCCATTGTAATTAAGGTCTGGCTTTGGAAATAGAGAGCAGGTTGCGAGGTTCTTTTACCGCAATCATTCCCGCTATAGAAGAAAGTAAAAGAGATCCCGCCATGACCAGATAGGAAGCAGCGGAATCACCGGTTTTTCCATTTAAATAGCCAACGAGGTAAGAGCCTCCAAATGCACCAAGCGCCCCAAAACTATTGATCAGTGCAATGGCCCCTCCCGCGATATTGGATGGTAATATTTCTGTAATATGAGCAAAGAACGGACCATAGGGTACATACATGGTCACACCTGCCAGGCTTAGCAGGGAAAATGACAACCAGAAATTATTCAATCCAACCAAATACAAACAACAAAAAGCAATCGCACCCAGGAGAAAACATGGCCAGATATACATTTTTCTATTTAACGATCGATCGGAAAAATAGGACACAATGATCATGGCGATGATGGATATCAGATAAGGAACGGCCGAGAGCCAGCCGGTTTTTACAATGCCAATTCCGGGCGCCGCATGTATGATGGAAGGCAGCCAGATTACAAATCCATAAATGCCGAAACTCCACAATAAATATAAAAGACATAACAGTATGACCAGTTTCGATTTGAATGCTGTGGCATAATTCTTTACCGGTTTGATGTTCTGCTGCTCCCGATGCAACAGATCTGCCAGTGATTTCTTTTCATCCGGACTTAACCATGCGGCTTCCGCCGGTTTGTCACTGACCAGTTTCCACCAGAAGAAGGCCCATAGGATAGCCGGAATACCTTCCCATATAAACATCCATCGCCAGCCAAGTGCCCGGATTAGATATCCGGAGATGATAGACATCCAAAGAATGGTCACCGGATTGCCAAACATCAATAATGTGTTGGCCCTTGACCGTTCCTCCCTTGTAAACCAGCGGCTGATGAGTACCAGCATCGAAGGAAATACAGCACTTTCGAAAACGCCCAGCATAAACCGTATAAAAAGCAAAATTTTTATATTGGAGATCAGTCCGGTAGCCATTGCAAACAATCCCCAAAGGATCAGTGACCAGAATATTAATTTCTTTGCGCTTTTATTGGAAGCATAAATTGTTCCTGGAATCTGAAAGAAAAAATATCCTAAAAAAAATAATGATCCCATCAGGGAGGACATGGTGGATGTGATGTGCAGATCTGCGGCCATTCCGCCTGCAGCACCAAATCCGAAATTGGCACGGTCCAGATAGGCCAGGCTATAGGTAATAAAAACGACCGGTATCAGACGGTACCAACGTGAAACAGCAATCGGTTTTTTACTTTCCATTTATAATTCCTGCAAGAGGCCATTAAAAATAGGAAACATTACTGGTTTTAATTTTTTCTTCTGCTTCATAAATGCCATCTTTGCGCGATGCAGATTTGGAAAAATATCATCAGTCGTCCTTCCTGAGTTTCCCACGTATTCCTGCAAATCATTCTTTTTCTTTTTAATTCAAATTAAATGATGTTGTTGTATGAAAACAATCATAGAACCATTCAGAATAAAATCTGTTGAGCCCATTTATTTTAATACCGTGGAAGAAAGAAAACTCATCCTGGAGAATGCTTTCTATAATCCCTTCCTGATCCGGTCGAAAGATGTATTGATCGATTTACTGACTGATAGTGGAACCAGCGCCATGAGCAGCAGTCAGTGGGCTGGTATCATGCATGGTGATGAATCCTATGCAGGAAGTCCCAGTTTTTTTCGTTTTGAAGAAACCATACAGGAAATCACCGGGATGCCACTGGTGATTCCGACACACCAGGGGAGGGCCTCTGAAAAAATATTATTCAGCATCCTGGGTGGAAAAGGAAAATATTTCCTGAGTAATACCCTGTTCGATACAACCCGGGCAAATATTGAATTCTCGGGCGCTGAGGGCATAGATCTGATTTGCGAAGAAGGGAAATACCCGGCTATTCCCGCTCCTTTTAAGGGAAATATGGATCTGGTCGCCCTGAAACAGATCATTAAAGAAAAGGGTGCAGAAAATATTCCGCTTTGTATTATTACAGTGACCAATAATTCCGGTGGTGGTCAGCCGGTAAGTATGCAAAATATCCGGGCCGTAAAAAAGATTTGTGCTGAAAACAATATCCCGGTTTTTATTGATGCCTGTCGTTTTGCCGAAAATTCCTATTTTATAAAATTACGTGAGGAAGGATACAGCAATAAACCGGTATTTGAAATCGCGCGGGAACTTTTTTCTTATGCTGATGGTTGTACGATGAGTGCCAAGAAAGATGCTTTTGCCAATATCGGTGGTTTTCTCGCCATGCGGAATGAAGATCTTGCGTTGAAATGCAGGAATTTGTTGGTTATAACAGAGGGATTTCCTACATATGGAGGACTTGCGGGAAGAGATCTGGAAGCCATTGCGATCGGATTAAAAGAAGTAATGGACGAAAATTATTTACAATACAGAATTCGAAGTATTGAATACCTCGCTCATAAGTTGATAGCTGCCGGGGTTCCTATTATGCAGCCGGCCGGCGGGCATGCAGTATACCTGGATGCAAAGAAATTTCTTGCGCATATTCCGGTTACTCAATATCCCGGTCAGGCGTTGGTCGGTGCTCTGTATCTGCACGGTGGTATTCGTAGTGTTGAAATTGGTTCCCTCATGTTTGGGAAGTATGATGCAAACAAACAACTTATCCCGGCTCAGCTTGAACTGGTGCGGCTGGCCATTCCCAGAAGAGTATATACGCAGAGCCATATTGACTATGTTGCCGAAGTGATCATTGAAGTCTTTAATGCAAGAGATAAAATAAAGGGTCTGAGCATTGTTGAGGAAGCGGCCATGCTGAGACACTTTACTGCTAAACTAAAACAAGTATGAGAGTATGGGAGTATGGGAGTATGAGAGTGGAGAACATTAGCCTTCGCCTTAGCCTTGAGCCTTAATGAGGCTGCCCAAAATCCGGATACTCTTATCTATCGTTTCATCAAAGCTGATCCCGAAACTGATGCGTATGAAATGAGTGAAGCGTGAATCGGTACTAAAAATTTGTCCGGGTGCAATGCTGATATTTTTCGCCAGGGCTTCCTGGTAGAGTTTGAAGGCATCTACGTTTTTATCCAGTTCGATCCATAATACATAGCCACCCCGGGGTTGGGTCATTTTCGTATTGGGCGGGAAATAATCCAGGATAGCCTGCATGTACCGCTGGCATTGGGTATACAAAGCCCTTCTCAGGTTTCGCATGTGCAGGTCATAACGGCCGGTTTCAAAAAAATGGGCAATAGCTGCCTGGGTTGGCGTTGCGGATGTTATTGTATGCATACTTTTTATCTGGATAATCTGATCCTTAAATCTGCCCGGTATGCACCAGCCAACCCGGTATCCCGGTGCTAATGTTTTTGATACGGAAGAGCATAACAAGACCCAACCCTTTTTGTCGAAGCTTTTGCATGTGCGCGGCCGGCTTTTTCCAAAATAGATTTCTCCATAGATATCATCTTCAATCAACGGGATTTTTTTCTTTGTTAATAACCGAACGAGTTGTTCTTTCTTTTCGTCGGGCATGCAGCTGCCCACCGGGTTACTGAAGTTGGTTACAAAAAGGCAGGCTTTGATATCCACTTTTTCCATAGCCTTTTTTAAATATTCGATATCCGCACCCTGATCAGGATGAACCGGAATTTCCAACACGTTTAATTCCAGGCTAAGCATTACATTGAATATTCCAAAATAGGTTGGACTTTCAATGGCAACCGTGTCTCCCGGCCGGGTAACTGCCCGTAAACAAAATACAAGTGCCTCCATGCAACCCTGTGTGGTAACAACATCGTTTTCAGTAAGGGCTCCTCCCCAGTTAAAAGCCTGTTTGGCTATTTGTTTTCGAAGTGAAATATTTCCCTGTATATTTTCATAATTGACATTACCATTGGGACTTTTACGGATTGCTTCTGCCATCGACTTGCTCAACTTGGCCAGAGGGATTAAATTGATGGGAGGTGCAGACATCGATAAACGCAATACACCTTCTTCCTGCATATTTTCATGTACCATGGCAATCATCTGTGAAACGTCCACCTGCCTGATTTTTTTCAGTGGCGGTTTAACTTCCGGGGTCTTCGTAAATCTGGCTGGCAGAATCTTCACATAGTAACCTGATTTAGGCCTCGCCTCAATCATGCCCATGGATTCCAGTTCCACATATGCTTTGAATGCCGTACTCAGACTGATTCCCTGTTCCTGACTCAGGGCCCTCACCGACGGCAGTTTATCTCCTGATTTCAGAAGGCTTTGCTTTATCTGATTTTCCAGACGCGTTGCGATCTGTATATATAAGAAGTCGTTGATGGCAGAGGTTGTTGTCGGTTCCATATGATCTGTTATGCTCAAAATTAGTAATTCTGCATCTGTTTTGCGGTTGATTTTCTCATTTACTTTGTATAAAAATTCCCATGGAGATCAAAACATTCAGCGAACGGGAAATTCAGAGATTCCGAAGTGAGACCAGGGGAACATCTGAATGGATCCATTTTAATAATGCCGGCGCATCCCTGCCGCCGGATGAAGTGGTTGAAACCGTCATTCATTATTTAAGTGAAGAGGCCACACAGGGAGGTTATGAATTGGAATATAAACACAGGGAACAACTGGAAAATGTTTATCAACTGATTGCCCGTTTGATTCATGCGGAAAAAGACGAAGTAGCCATCGTGGAGAATGCAAGTATGGCCTGGGGACTTGCATTCAACGGGATCGAATTTAAAAAAGGGGATGTGATTATTACCTCTGAAATGGAATATGTTACCAATCTCCTGGGCTTTCTAAACGCAGAACAGACGCATGGTATACAAATAAAGGTGATCCCAAATGATGCAGAAGGAAACTTTTCACTGCCGGCACTGGAAGAAGCCATTACAGCGCAAACCAGGCTGATCGCTATCACGCATATCGCTTCTACTGCGGGAGCAGTAGTACCGGTTAGTGAGATCGGAAAAATTGCACGCAAACATAATATTTTATACCTGGTGGATGGATGTCAGACGGTCGGTCAGATACCGGTCAATGTAAAAGAAATAGGCTGTGATATATTATCCGCGACCGGTCGGAAGTATTTGCGTGGTCCCCGGGGTACTGGTTTCCTGTATGTCAGAAAAGAGATACAGGACAGCTTGAAAATTCTTTTTATGGATGGGCATACGGCACAACTGAAAAATGAAAATGCATTTGAAATAAGAAAGGATGCCAGGCGGTTTGAGTTGTTCGAAAAGAACCGGGCGCTTACACTGGGACTTGGAAAAGCCATTGAATATGCACTGGATATTGGAGTGGGAAGGATCTGGCAACGGATACAATTCCTGGCAACTGTGATGCGCCGGCAATTGGGAGCTATTGATGGGATTACCGTTCACGACAACGGAGAACAAAAATGTGGTATTGTTACCTTTTCTGTGCATGGCGTCGGAAGCTCCCACGTTAAATCCGAGCTGGCTGAAAAAAAGATCCATGTATCTGTCGGATTAGCCAAATCCACATTGATTTACATGAACCGGAACGGCCTGAGCACGGTTGTCAGGGCCTCGGTTCACTATTATAATACTGAAGAAGAAATAAATGGGATGTGTGAGGCGTTAGAGTCCATAGTAAAATCTGGTTCCCGGCTGATGCCAGCCGAAAGATGATCTGAACAGCATAGAAGTGGCTGTTTCTCCAGGCCGGATTTGAAAACAGATCATGAAAATGCTTATCAGTAAAAAAGCCGTTGTCATCGTTGATTTTGAGATTGACGCCGAAGCTGTTTTTTTAATCATAAAAAACCTTGGAGCCGTACCTGCATTAAAACTTAAAATAAATCCCTTGTCAGCCATTCTGGGATTGGAGGGAAAGAAAGATATCACCAAACTTTCTATTTTTAAGAAGATCAGTTATCTGGCACCTTTAAAGGAAATTAAAATATTCATTGACAGTTACGAATCTTTCTTCACCCATCTGAAAGATTCGTCTGTCTATTTCAAAATTTCCTATAAAAATGAAAAGCGCAGATCCTTTAAAATGATGATTCATCACGATCTGCGGATTTATGCTGATTTAATATATTTCCTCAAAAAATATTGAGTATACAGGCCCGCCGGAAATTACCCGTTGCCATCCCCTGCCGCGGCTCATTATTTTTCGCAACCAATCGTCTCTTTTACCGATAACCCCCGTTTGATCACAAAAATGGGTTATCAAAAAGGGAAAATGCAGAGTGTGTACAGAGGCTCTGTATTATATTTTTTAGCTCCTTAATGATTTTTTTGAGCATGGAATGATCTAATGGACCTATACCAGATTCTTTCCAAATTCTTATTGGCTTGCTGCTTTGTTGCTGTTTTCCTGCTGTCCGCAGCAGAAAAACAGCAGGCCAACAGCAACCCAACAGCAACCTGGAGAGAAGGATGTAGGGATTCAGCGTTTAAAAAGCGGTGTTACCGGATAAAAAAAATTGAAATATATTTTACAGAGCCTCTGTACACACTCTGCATTTTTCCTTTTCCATGAACGCATATTTGTGTACCAGGATTTTTTTGCCTTAAATCGATGCATATTTGTACGAAAAGAAAATCCCCCGGGAATTAACGAATGCTTATAGAAGATTTCAATAAATTTATCAATACAAAGAATTGATTATGAGAAAACAAGCAGTTTGCAGTATAACGCTGATATTCCTTCTTTTAAAACTGAATGCACAAATTGACGCCGGTCTGTTCCGATATCCCGACGTTTCAGAAAATCAGATTGTATTTTCATATGCAAACGACCTTTGGCTGGTGCCCAGGGAAGGAGGCGAAGCGATCAAAATCAGTTCTCCTCCGGGCGTGGAATCATTTCCGAAATTCTCACCGGATGGTAAATCCATCGCCTTCACTGGCAACTATGACGGCAACAAGGATGCCTATGCGCTTTCTGTAACGGGCGGTGTACCCATTCGTCTGACCGAACACGGGTATCCTGACCGGGTAGTGGATTGGACGCCGGACGGGAAAAATATTTTATTTGCTTCAAACAGGGAAAGCGGAAAAGCCAGGTTTAACCAATTCTATACTATACCTGTTTCCGGAGGAGCTGCCTCCAAATTACCTCTTGCCTATGCGGAATTTGGATCCTATTCACCCGACGGTAACCAGATGGCCCTGACTTTCCGTACGCAGGCCGGACGGAACTGGAAACGTTATCGGGGTGGATGGAGGGCCGAGATCTATATTTTTAATTTTAAAACACTCAGTTCGGAAAATATTTCGGGATCGGAAACCGCAGGTGATGAGTTTCCGATGTGGACGGGAAATTATATTTATTTCTTATCGGATCGTGGAACCGATCTCCGGATGAATCTCTGGCGGTACGATATGGGATCTAAATCGTTTGAACAGGTGACCCATTTTACCGACTACGATGTTCACTATCCTTCATTGGGCCCGAAGGATATTGTTTTTGAAGCCTCGGGAAAATTATGGCTCTACCAACTGGCCTCCCAGCAACTGAAGGAAGTAAAAGTAACCGTCATCACAGACGAAACCGCCCTGAAACCAAAATGGGTAAGTGCTGAGAAAGTAGTCCAGCAAAGTTTTATCAGTCCGGATGGTAACCGCGTTCTCATGGGAGCCAGGGGAGAAATATTTTCCCTGCCTGCGGAAAATGGCTTTGTAAAAAATCTTACCCAGACTTCAGGTATTGCTGAACGTTACCCTGCCTGGTCACCCGATGGTAAAAGTATAGCATACTGGAGCGACCGCTCCGGGGAATATGAATTGTATATCTCATCCGGCAACATGTTCTCTGCAGAAACAAAAAAACTGACGTCCTATGGGCCCGGTTTCAGATACCGGTTATTCTGGTCACCCGACAGCAAAAAAATTGCGTTTATTGACAAAGCCATGCGCATTCAGATATATGATCTGGGCAGCGGCCATACCGTACAGATCGACAAAGCCCTTCGGTATTCAGAAGGAAATTTAGAGGGTTTTACGGGCAGCTGGTCTTCAGACAGCCGCTGGTTTTCTTACAGTCGCGATCTTGAAAATTCACATGGCGCCATTTTCCTTTATGACTATACCAACCATCTGAAACGACAGATCACAAACGGTTATTACGATTGCAGTAACCCGGTATTTGATCCCGAAGGAAAATATATTTATCTGTTGACGAATCAGTCATTCAATCCTTCTTACAGCGATCTTGATAATTCCTTTATTTATGGGAATGCCGGGCAAATAGCAGTTATTTCCCTGAAGAAATCAACTCCTTCCTTATTATATCCGAAGAATGACACAGTAGCCATTCAATCTGAAAAACAGGAACCCGAAAAAGCAAATCCGGATAGCAGCAAAAATAAAAAAGGCTCCAAGGCATCAACTGCAACAGAAAAAAAAGAAGAAGTCAAGTCTGTAGATATTGACATGGAGGGTCTGGAATATAGGATGGTCATTCTGCCCATCCCTTCGGGTCATTACATCAGTCTGGATGCAGACAAGGGTAAGATATATTTTTTACAAGCTCCCGGTACCGGTTCTGCGGAAAACCAGGGCATTCTTAAATATTACGATATTGACAAACGGGAAGTGAAAACGATCCTGGCAAATGTTGATGACTTTCAGTTATCGGCCAACAGAAATAAAATACTACTGCATCGTGATAACAACTGGGCGATCGTGAAGGGGGAGGAAAATCAAAAATTTGAAAAACCCTTGCGCATTGCAGAGATGAAAATGCTGGTGGATCCGGTTCAGGAATGGCAGCAGATTTTCAATGACGCCTGGAGGCTTGAACGGGACTTTTTTTATGATTCTACCATGCATGGCGTGGATTGGAACCTGGTAAAGGAGCGATATTCAAAGATGATGAAAGGGGCTATGACACGCGAAGAAGTTGATTTTATCATTGGAGAGATGATCGGTGAACTGAGTTCTTCGCATACCTATCACGGAGGTGGTGATCTGGAAACAGAAAAACATTCAAACGTTGGATATTTGGGAGTTAACTGGGAAGCGGAGGGCAGCTATTATAAAGTAAAACAAATTATACGTGGCGCGTCCTGGGATGCGGAGTCCAGATCTTCCCTCGATCAGCCGGGCGTGTTGGTCCGCGAGGGAGATTATATCCTGGCAGTAAATGGAGTGCCTTTGACAACGGCCCACGAACCCTTTGAGTTATTTCAGGACCTTTCAAATAAGCCGGTAGAACTTACCTACAACACGACTCCTTCCTGGAATGGTGCAAAAAAAGTGGTGGTGCAAACGATGGCCGATGAATACAGGTTGCGTAATCTGGCATGGATCGAAGGAAACAGAAAGCAGGTTGATTCAGCTACAAAAGGTGAAGTCGGTTATATATTCGTGCCCAGCACAGGTATCGACGGTCAGAATGAACTGATCCGTCAATTCAATGCACAATGGGATAAAAAAGCGTTGATCATTGATGAACGTTTTAATGATGGCGGCCAGATTCCGGATCGTTTTATAGAATTATTAAACCGGACACCTTTGGCATTTTGGGCCACAAGGGATGGTGAATTACTGCCCTGGCCCCCATTTTCGAATTTTGGTCCGAAAGTGATGCTCATTAATGGATGGAGTGGTTCGGGAGGTGATGCCTTCCCGGATTATTTCCGGAAAAGAGGTCTCGGTCCGTTGATAGGTGCCAGAACCTGGGGTGGACTCATCGGTATCAGTGGTGCGCCGGATCTGATTGATGGCGGCGGAATAACCGTTCCGACTTTCAGGATGATTAATCCGGATGGCACATGGTTCAAGGAGGGTCATGGTGTAGATCCTGATATTGAAGTCAGAGAGGACCTGGGCAGTATGGCCCGGGGGATCGATCCTCAAATGGTTCGCGCAATCGCCGAAATAAAGGATGAAGTACAGAAAAAAGGATTTACTGCACCAAAAACTCCGCCTTATGAGAAACGGTAGTAAGGCGAAGGCTTAATTAGGCTAAGGCGAAGGCTTAGGCTTAGCGAAGGCTAAGGCTAAGGCTAAGGCAAAGACCTCTTGCTGCACAGCGCCATCGATCCGTTCAATGGTTAACTTTAAGGATGAAATTGTCATCCGTTGATTATGACGTGGTGGTTGTCGGTTCAGGTCCCAACGGATTGTCGGCGGCTATCGCGCTGCAAAAAGCCGGATTGAGCATTTTATTGATCGAGGCTGCCTCCACGATCGGAGGTAATATGCGTTCAGCAGAATTGACCCTGCCGGGTTTTATACATGATATTGGTTCTGCCATTCATCCCCTGGCTGCCGGTTCTCCTTTTTTTGCAAGCCTTCCCCTGAAAGAATTTGGCCTTGAATATATTTTCCCGGCATACGCCGCGGCGCATCCTTTCGATGATGGAACAGCCACCGTATTAGAATCCTCCGTGCACAAAACGGCTTCCGGACTTGGCATCGACAGCGACTCTTATTCTAAATTATTTTCCCGTCTGGTGAATGAATGGCCAATGATTGAATCCGATGTTCTGGGCCCTTTCCGGATTCCTCATCATCCACTGGCTATGGCAAATTTTGGAATGAAAGCATTGCTTCCGGCAAATACGCTCGCCCGAAAATATTTTAAGGGTGAAAAAGCAAGAGGGCTCTTTGCGGGAATGGCAGCACATGGTTTACTTCCCTTTTCAAAAATGGCCAGTGCTGCTGCGGGACTTTTACTGATGATCCAGGGCCATCGTAAAGGATGGCCGCTCATCAGGGGCGGAACACAGCAACTGGCCAATGCTCTGTCTGCTTACTTTGTATCGATTGGCGGGAAAATACAAACTGGTTTCCGGATTGAAAAATTAATGGATCTTCCGAGCGCCCGGGCAGTTGTATTGGATTTGTCACCGAAACAGGCTTTGCAGATTGCAGGATACAGTTTCTCATCTTCCTACGGGAATCAGTTAGAGAAATACCGGTATGGAATGGGTGTGTATAAATTAGACTGGGCACTCGATGCTCCGATACCATTTACCGCAGCATCCTGTGCTCTGGCCGGGACGATTCATTTGGGCAATACGTATGCGGAAATCGCATCGAATGAGCAACTCACGGCGGATGGAAAACATCCGGAAAAGCCCTTTGTTCTTCTTGCCCAACAGAGTCTTTTCGATCCGACGCGTGCACCTGACGGAAAACATACGGCCTGGGCTTATTGTCATGTGCCCAATGGATCGGTGATGGATATGCGTACGGCAATTGAAAAACAGGTTGAACGGTTTGCTCCGGGATTCAGGGAACGCATACTGGCAACTCATACCATGGACACAAAGGAATTGGAAACGTATAATCCGAACAATGTGGGCGGAACAATCAATGGGGGCGTACAGGATATCCGGCAACTTTTTACCAGACCGGCACTCAGGCTGTCGCCCTATCGTACCTCGGCAAAGGGTATTTATCTTTGTTCCGCATCCACACCCCCGGGAGGTGGCGTTCATGGTATGTGTGGTTTCCAGGCGGCAAAACGTGTTTTGAGAGATATTTTTGAGTCCGATTAAAAAAATACGGAGCTTGATATATCATTCCGATAGGCTAGTCATGCGGGACCTGTTTTTAGGTGACCTGAGCGATGTTCATTTTCTTCTTACGAGGCCCGAGACGGATAAATATAATACACTGGGCATACCAGAGACAATCCAGCGGTCCGAATTTTTATTAACCGAATGGATCCTTGCACAAAGTGAGCAGCCAAGAATGTTATTTGTGTTTGCTTTGGAAAACAGGAACAATAACCACTGGATGGGACTGATCGGCTTACAATTAAGAGAATTAAAATTCAGAAGCGCTGAAGTCTGGTTTAAAATTCTTCCGGCAAATTGGGGTGATGGGTTTGCGACGGAATCCCTGAACAGAATGTTGAGCTTTGCATTCATGGAATTGAATCTTCACAGAGTAGAAGCCGGCTGTGCAATAGAAAATATTGCTTCTGCCAGGGTTCTTGAAAAAGCCGGAATGGTAAGAGAGGGAATAAAAAGAAAAATCTTACCCATCCGGGGCGAATGGGCAGATGCATATAGCTACGCGATATTGGAAGAAGATTTTAAAAAATTCAAATGAATTAAAATGGCCGGGGCATTGCGATCAGGTTATTCCGGCACAGCGTTGGAAAAAAAACTGGGTATCAAAGAAAACTTCAGCATTCGTTTAATTCATGCCCCTGAAAATTATTTTGACTTTTTTATGGAGTGGCCGGAAAATGTTGAAATTTCAGATGATCCGCGCATTAAGAAAAACCTAATCCATTTCTTTACAAAAGAATTTTCAGAATATTATGCTTTGCTGCCCTTGTTAAAAAAAGAAATTGAACAAAACGGAATGATATGGGTTTCATGGCCAAAAAAGACCTCGAAAATATCATCAGATGTGTCGGAAGATTTAATCAGGAATTATGCTTTGGAAACCGGTCTGGTAGATATCAAGGTTTGTTCTGTGAATGAAGAATGGTCAGCACTTAAACTGGTCATTCCTTTAAAACACCGAAAATAATACACATGAAAATATGTTTCTCCGTCTTTATGGCAACCTTCCTGTCTCATGTATGCGCGGTTGCCCAGATGAATGATTCGGTCAGAATTCCCGGAATACCCCGCGGATTATATTGGGAGAATTCAGCAAAAACTTTCTCGATTAAAGGGACTGAGATGGTGATAGTCGCCGGAGAAAAGACGGATATGTTCCGGGACCCCAATGTGACTTACAATACTGATAATGCACCAAAACTTCTTTTTGAAGGAGATGAGAATTTTGTATTGATCGCATCCATTGAACATGCATTTGCCAGCAAGTGGGACGGGGGAGCCCTGGTGGTTAAGCAGGATAGTCTGCATTGGATAAAATTTTGTTTTGAGAAAGACTATACGGGTGCGAAAAGAGTAGTCAGCGTGGTTACAAATGATATTTCAGATGATTGCAATTCCGCGGAAATGAAGTCAAACAAGGTTTTTTATAAAGTCGCAAAGGCCGGCAATGTCATTACATTGTACTGTTCAGAGAATGGAATCAGGTGGTTCCTGGTTCGGCATTTGCAATTCGATGCCCGTAAAGGATTCAAGTTGGGATTTTTGGCGCAATCACCCACAGGAGAACGGTGCGAAGTGAAATTTTCAAATATCAGTTACAAAACAGAAAAAATTAAGGATCCCTATCTGGGTGAATAGAGTGATGAGTTATACAACTCATGAATCAATGGATGGCATCCTCGGTTTTCTAAAAAAATTACGTATTTATGGCTGAAGAAATAATTTCTCCGGAAGAAGTACTGAAGATCATGCTAAAGAGGGACCGGTTTACGGAATGGCTGGGGCTTCAGATCATTGAAATCAGGATGGGATATTGCAAATTGAAATACCGCATCACTGAAGATATGATGAATGGTTTCGACAGTATTCACGGAGGTATTTTATTTGCTGCAGCCGATTCTGCCTTTGCTTTCGCATGTAACTCCCATGGCCATCTGACTGTGGCACTGGATGCTTCTGTTCATTTTACAAAGCCTGCTAAAGTTGGTGAACTGCTGCAGGTGGAGGCTATAGAAGTTTTCCTGGGAAACAAAATCGGAATCTATGATGTACGTACAACGAATGAAAAGGATGAATTGGTCGCCCTGTTCAAGGGAACCGCTTACCGTACATCAACCAAAGTCAGCTAAAGGCAGCAAAGGTTTTTTTAATAAATAATGACTAGCGTATTTTTTCTGCCGGCACAAATTCACTCATTACAGCGTCTCTGATTAAAGCGGGCGGTAGAATTCCCTGTGACAAAATAAAGTCGTGGAAACGCATGGGGTTAAATTTTGCGCCGAGTGCCTGTTCGGTATCTTTTCTGAGCGATAGCATTTTTGTAAATCCATAAAAATAACTATTGGCCTGACCGGGTGCCCGCAGCGTATAACGTTCAACTTCCTGTTGGGCAAAAGCATGAGAAGAAACCACATCGACCAGTAATATATTGAGGGCCTGTTGTTGTGTGATCGTGCCGGCCTGTAACTCGGGATCCAAAAACGCCCGGGTCGCGCGAAGTAATCTGTAATCCAGGGAAACGAGCTGACCTTCAATGGGCATGAAGGGTCTGGTAATATATTCCGAATACAGTCCCCATCCTTCCGTATTGGTAGAATTCAGTGCATAAAGAGTTCGCGCCTGCGAAACTCCTTCTTCGACCATTTTGTCAAATTGCAATTCATGACCGGGTCTTACCTCGTGGGCAATAATTGTCCAGGAAGCTGCATCGAAAGTGAAATCGTCGTACTTGTCTATTTTTTCACCAGGGGCAGGCGGCAAATTCAGTGGCAGCACAAAAACACCCCGTTGACCTGTATTATTTAAAAATGGAGGCCGGACCATATGTGGTGCGGGTTGTTGTGCTGTTTCTGCAGCTGTAGCTATCTTAATAATTGCTGGCCGGTTTGGCAATGTAACGAGTTGTTGCTTTCTGATAACATCTTCGATAATCGCCAGATGAGCCTCATACAACGGAAGAATGGAATCGCCTATAATCTGATCTTTTTTCAGGAATTTCATAACCGAACGATAGTCATTCGATGGCAGGTTGTATTTTTTTGCAATCTGTTCTGCCAGCGGTTTCATCTGTTCCTGAATATCAGCAAATGCAGTATGCGCCATTTTTGCAATCTCAGCAGGTGGAATATCGATTCCATAACTCTCCAGCGCCAGCTTATATTTTTCCGGCGGTAATCTGAAGTCTGTACGACCCCTGGGCAACACATTGTCCTTTATCCATTGATCATATTCTTCAAGTTGTTTTTTAACCGCTGCGTAAATTTCCTGCCAGCCATTCATTTTATACTTTATGAATAACTCCTGGATACCATCAATCAAACTGCCATTGTGCGACAAAATAACTTCCATTTGTTGCCTGGCCGGATAAACCATATCCGCTTTATTTATCTGCTGTATCGTACGTTCTTTCAGGATGGCGGTGAGGGGCATGTATCCGCTTTGTAATCCGGCATATTTACGCAGTCGGATGATCGCCGCATTGCGTCTTTCTGCCGGTGTTTGATCGTCCAGCAAAGTTTTTATGCCATCGAAAATCGTACTGGAAGGATTGAAAAAAGGCACTTCCTTGTTGAGCTCATAGTCCTCCTCCCGAAAATTAAGGTCGGTATTATTTATCAGGATATCGAGGTCCTGTCTTATCTTAATATTGGTTTCCTTTTGCTTTGCTTCTTTCAACAAAATCACGGCATTTTCCTTGTCTTTTCTTGCAGCATTATCGTTGGCCAACGTCGGAATGGCAATCAGGGTATCATACATTGCCAGCCCCTGAGTAGAGCCGAACTCAGGAGAATACTTTTCATCGATATCAATCAGTATTTTGGTATAAGTGTTAGACTTAACTATCCATTCTTTATTTTCTGATGTTTTTTGGGAAGGATTTTGCGATGGAGAAATGATGGAAATAAAGCTTGATAAAAAGACGACAATAAGCCGGAGTAATTTATTGGACATATATTCGATTCATTAGCGGTCGCTAAGATATTTAAATGTTTTGACACCGGAAGATCCAATCACTCGTATTACTTATCCGTAAATGGAATGAATAATTGGTAATTTAATAGTCAAAACAGGTATTTGAAGCCGATTCTGAAGGATACATTTAAAATACTCAACCGGAAGGAGACCCAAAAACTTTGGGAACTCACGCTGGCTGATGTATTTATCAGCGTGTTGGATATTGTGTTTCTATTCGTTTTGCTTTATGTGATCAATTTCTATACACAATCCGCTGTGCCGGCATCAACAAAGTATTTTTCGCCAGCCCTTTTTAATGAACACCCGGTCTTACTCATCATTTTATTTTTACTTCTCTTTACGATTAAGAATATCCTGGGATTTTTCATTTCAAAGGCACAGTATAATTATGTTTACGGAGTTGCTTCCCGGATTTCCAGGGATAATTTATTAGAGTATCTGAACGGTCCTTATACCGATTACATATTTGTAGATTCTTCTGTCATGAACAGAAGGATCAGCCAGCAGCCCATCGAATTCTGCCATTATGTTTTGAACGGTTTTCAACAGATATTCAGTCAGACCGTCCTGATCCTGATCACGATCATTGCGGTCGTGATTTTTAATCCTTTATTGTTGCCGCTTCTCATGTTGATCCTTGTGCCGCCCGTTTTCCTGATTTCGATTTTCATAAAAAGAAAGCTCCATGAGGGCCGGCTGAAGGGAAAGAAAATGAGCGAAAAATCTATGCAACATTTGCAGGAAGCATTGACAGGTTACGTAGAGAGCAACCTCAATTCGAAAAATGAATTTTTTACGAACCGGTATGACCGTTTCCAGTCTAAACTCAATCATTATCTTTCTGAGCGATTGATCATACAAAACATGCCGACCCGTTTTATAGAGGTCTTTGCTGTTTTTGGTTTGTTTCTTCTCATCCTTCTGAACTTTCTTACTTCTCATCAACATTCGATTCCATTGATAACCCTTGGGGCGCTCATGGTGGCCGCATATAAAATTATTCCGGGTATTGTTAAAATCACCAATTTGGCAGGCCAGGTTAAAACCTATGCTTATACTGTAAAGGGATTAACGAACGGAGAGAGATTATCAGCAGAAAAGGATGATATTCCTCCTGACATTTCTTCTGTTGGTTTTGAAAATGTTTATTTCGATTTTGGTGGAAAGAGCATACTCAAATCTTTTTCTTTGACTATGAAAAAAGGGGACATGGTGGGGATATCCGGGATATCAGGCAGAGGCAAAACGACACTGGTCAATGTACTATTGGGTTTTTTATCAGCTGATAAAGGGGATATATACATAAATGGCCTGGTTGCAGATGTGGCAACAAGAAAGAAATTCTGGAAGAGAATTTCCTATATCAAACAGCAACATTTTTTTCTGCACGGATCAGTGGCTGAGAATATTACGTTCGAAGAATCAAACTATGACAAAAAAAGACTGAATGATATTTTAATCCTGACAGGTATTGACCAAATCATCCCTTTGTTTTCCGATGGACTGGATACTATCATAACAGAAAACGGGAAAAATTTAAGCGGAGGGCAAAGACAGCGTTTTATTTTGGCCCGGGCCTTATACAAGGATTTTGACCTCCTCGTATTAGATGAGCCATTCAGTGAACTGGATAAGACCGCTGAGACTGAATTGTTGAAGCAATTACAGATATTGGCAGATATGGGTAAAATTATCCTTTTGATTACGCATAATACGGATGCATTTTCTTTCTGCAATAAGAAAATTCAATTGGATGACATTGAAAAATAAAACACTGATTATTTTGATTCCCGGTTTCCCGGCCAATGAGGTAGATAGTACCTGCCTGCCCTTTCCACAGACCTTTGTCAAACATCTCAAATTATTAAACCCGGGGTTGAATATTAAAGTGCTGGCTTTTCAATATCCGTTTTTTGAATCTGTTTATGAATGGCATGGGGTTGAAGTACATGCTTTCAATGGAAGAAACATAGGCGGTTTCCAGCGTTTATTTTTATGGAGAACAATATGGCGGCGTCTGAAAAAAATACTTCAGGAAGAACAGATATTGGGAATTTTGAGTTTCTGGATGGGAGAGACTGCATTGATAGCCAAATACGCTGCAAAGAAATACGGAGTGCGTTCTTTTACCTGGTTAATGGGTCAGGATGCAAGAGAGAATAACCGGTATATCTCTATCACCCACCCGAAGTCTGAATCACTGATCGCCCTGTCAGATTTTCTTGCAGATGAATATTACAAAAATTATAAAATAAAACCTGCCAACACCATTACGCCCGGGATTGATGTTGCCTCATTTCCTGCCAAATCGAAGGAGAGAAAAATTGACATTCTGGGTGTTGGTTCGCTCATTCCGCTGAAGCAGTTTGACCAGATTATCAGGCTGGTTGCCGAGATCGTTGACTCTCATCCGGGTGTCAGAGCAGTTATTTGTGGTGAGGGACCGGAGCGGGGGAAACTGCAACAACTCATTCATGATTTTCATCTTAACAATCAAATTGAACTACGTGGTGAACTGGATCATGATAGTATATTAGATATTATGGGAGAGTCCAGAATACTGGTTCATCCCTCTGCCTATGAAGGATTTGGCGTCGTTTTTTTAGAAGCATTATATGCAGGTACCCAGGTTGTAAGCTATTGCCAACCGATGCATATACATTTTAACCACCATCATATCGTCAAAACGCAGGAGGAAATGAAAAGAAAACTATTGGAGTTGTTAGACAATAGGATGTTGAACCAGGATTCGGTGCTGATTTATCCAATTGAAGAAACCTGCAAAAAAATATTATCCCTTTATAATTGATTGATTACGTCACCCAGACTTTCCGCAATGCTCTTAAAACTAAGTTTTTCGCGGAAATATTTTTCGATCCTTTGCCTTTCTTTTTCGATCGCCAGGGTGTTTAGATTTTCAAGTAGCAGAGCCAAAGCCTCGACATTTCCCGGCGGGAATAAATACCCATATTTTCCCTTTTCAGTAATTTTTTCGAATGATGGAATGGCCGTCACAACCGGTATACAACCGCAGGCCATAGCTTCCAGCAATGCGTAACCGCTGCCTTCGGAATGGCTGCCGGAGATAAAAAAATTGGCTGCACTAAACCAATACGGCAATTCACGATGATCCACTTTCCCAATCAATTTTATCGCATCTTCCAGTACAATACTTTGAAGAATTTTATTCTTCACTTCCTCCAACAGATCTTCGTCCTGGTATATCATATACAAACGGGCGTTCGGATGATAGAGACCATATTTTTTAAATGCCTTGAGCACGGTTAACGGATCCTTATTTTTATTCAGCCTTCCTACCCATAAAAAATTATATACACCGGACATGCCCACTCTCGTCTGGCTTTTCAATTTATCCTTCCTGATAAAATATGTCGAAGCTTCCAGCACCTCCTTGCACTTGTATGGATTTCTTATGACCTTTTTGTTGATCCATGCGGCTGCATTTCTATAAGAAGTAAAAAGGTATGCATTGATATTCCTGTCAGCTATTTTTTGCAGAAATCCTTTTATTCCTTTGAACGGTTTTTCTCCGTGATGCTGAACAATAATCCGGCAGTTTTTCCCCAGTGTCCATTTTAATGACATTAACTGTAAAGGGAACACCAGTCCCTCTACCAGTACGATGTCGGGATGTTGACTCTTGATATACCGGTGTGTTTTGAATGGGATATGCCAAAACTTATTCCGGCCTCTGAAAAAAGCATACACCTTGCCGTTGATATACTCAATGCCATGATAGTCCAGGTGTTTTACGAAAATAAACTGAATGGATTGTTGTATGAAGTCGGCAAAACCCAGCGAAGGAGCATGTTTTTCCAATACCTGGATGGGTTTATTGAATTCACTATGATGATGATAAACAATATCCACGACTTTAATCATAATGAGATTCATTAATCGTTTCGAAAACTTCTACCGGGAAATGAATATTCGGGTTATACTTCCTGATTTCGCCAATGAGTCCTGGTAAATTGCCCTCCACGAATTTTGTATTTGCATTGATGTTTACCTGATTATACCGGAAGAGATTCAAGGGCAGGCCACGGAACTGGGAAAGCAATGATTTATCAAATAACCTGATTTGCCCTTTATGAACAATCAGTAATATGTCTTCGGGGTTTGCCCTGAATAAATCACTGATACCGGAAGATTTGTGTTTCATTTTCAACACAACGATATCTGCATCTTTTTTGGGTTGTATTTTGCCCTTATTTAAATTCCATAATTTGGCGGGAGCCTCGGTGATCATTCCGAGTAATTCATCGTCAGTAACCAGTTGCAATGTGCGCGCAAGCCGTAAATGTTTCCAGATATTCCATGAGCCCGTTAGCGTGGAATCGGATCCAAATACAATGGTTGTGCTGGTTTTCAGGTCATTAATCCGTGCATGATGATCCAGCAATATTTTGTTTGATTCGGGGCACCATATCAGGGCCTTAAAATGTTTGGCCTGTTCCGGGTTCATGGATACGCCATGCACACCTATTAAATTTCTTTTCAGCAGATTATATTTTATCAACTCATCTATTTCGTCAGCGGACCGTTTGCTGGTACCTTCTCCCGTGTGTATAACACAATCCTGCCGAAGATGGATTGGATTATTCAGTTTCCACTTCCAGTTTTTTTCGTATTCAACGGAATGCAAATTTTGTGTTTCCTGGAATATATCGATCAATGGGTTTTCGACATCCAGTCTGCTGCCATGATTGACCACTGTAGTGACACCGGCCAGCAGATTTTTATACATACCCCAGGCCGAGCGCAGTTTTTTGGGAATCCTTAATATTTCCCTGATGTTTTCTTTGTGGGCTTCATGGATGTGCTTCCCCCACTCGGTATAGTGATCGTATGTTCTGTTGCCTAATACCGAAAAACAATTAAAATCAAGATGGTCGTGTGAATTGATGAGTCCTGGAATGGCGATGGCATCGGTAAAATGTATCTGCAGGGGGTCGGAGGAATGCTGTACCTGATCGGTTCCAATACCCATAATTTTTTCTCCGTAAATAGCAATATTTACCGGCTCTTCTGAATGGACGATGGATAAATGATTAAGCAGCACGTTGTTTTCTTAAATGTAATCCGTAAATGACAGGCAGGCCCTTAAAACGTTCGTATACGTCAAGAGCGTTTTTTGCTTCGTAATATGACCTCACGTCCTCATTCACCGTTTTTTCTTCTTCCCGGATCAGTGTGAATCCGGCCTCATGAAAAGTTTTCTTAATCTTTTCAATTGAATGAATATAATTTTTTACTGACAGGCTCCTGCCCCCATGACTAAAACTTCGTTTGCCGCCATGGGCGAGCAGGGAGGGGTGAAAATCAGTCACTACCAGTTCACCTCCATTTTTCAGAACCCTGGACCAGGATGTGATCGCTTCGTCAATATTTTTGATATGAGCGATGGTAAGGGTTGAAATAATCATATCCATGGAGGAATCCGGTATTGACGTCAACAAATTATCGCTTGTTTTTTGCGTACGGGCGAACGGAAATTTACTCTTTAGCAGCTCGAGCATAGAGCCCGAAACATCAAAACCCATTAAATTGGATGGATTTTTTGAGTAGATTTTTTGCCAGTGCCTGCCCGTGCCGCAACCGATGTCCGCTACTTCTTTGTCCCTGAGGTCGATATTTTCAATAAGATCCGAAAAGATTCTTTCATCCAGATCAAGCATGAGATTGCCGGGCTGATTATCGTAATTCGCTGACCAGATTTCATACGCCTGTTCCGGAGCCAGCTCAGATTTTGACAGGCCGGTTTTATGCAGAAAGTCTTTGAAGGTTGTGATCATTTTGTTAAGAGATGTTTTGGAGTCCGCCTTTCCTCTCTATGAGTACGGCATTTCAGCGGAACAGGTTGTATTTCTGCTATTTAATATCCTTTTTTGCAACCAGTTTATGATGACCGACGTATCCACAAGTGGAGGGGGGCACCAGGCCCCGGGAATTTCTATGACTGGTATTTTATTATTCAATCCGCGAAGTGCCAACGCCAAGTATCGTGTACCCAATTCCATCCTGAATATAGCCGCCTCTGTAGAGGGCCAATATCCATGGGTAATCGTTGACGGAAACCGGGAAACTGATCCATTGGCGAGGATCATGCAGTGGCTGGAAACAGGCAATTACAAATATGTTGGATTTACGGTTATGCCCGGTCCGCAACTGAAACAGGCGATACCGTTTTCAAAAAAAATCAAGGAATATTTTCCTGAGATAAAAATGATCTGGGGCGGGTATTTTCCGACGAATCAGTTCAAGCCTGTTTTACAGTCGGGTTATGTAGACTTCGTGATCAACGGCCCCGGTGATCATTGTTTTCCGCAGCTGATCGATGCCCTGGAAAATAATAAGCCGTATGAGCTGATCAAAAACCTGATTTATAAGTCCGGCGACCAGATCGTAAAGACCAGAAAGGAGGATCTGATTGAGCAGGACGCACTGCCGGATCTCCCGTATGATAAACTGGCTGAGTTTTATCCTATGGAAAAATACCTTGGAAAAACCTATCTCGGGAATAAAACACTGGCCTATCATTCAAGTATCGGATGTCCTTTTACCTGTTCGTTTTGTGCTGTTGTTCCGACGTATGAAGCCCGCTGGAAGGCAAAATCGGCTCAAAAAGTCTACCGGGATATTAAATACATAAAAGATAAATGGGGTGCTGACGCGATCGAGTTTCATGATAATAATTTTTTCGTCTCAGAGAAGCGCACAGTGGAATTTGCAAAGCTCATATTACCGGAAAAAATGAGCTGGTGGGGTATGGCACGTATCGACACGATGCATAAATTCAAAGATGAGTCGCTGGCGCTGATCAGGGAGGCAGGCTGCAAAATCATTTTTTTTGGAGCAGAAAGTGGCAATAACGATTTACTGAAACAAATGGATAAGGGCGGCACGCAAAACGGCGATCAGATTGAAGAATTTGCGGCCCGCATGAAAAAATTTGACATCATCCCGGAATATTCATTCGTGTTGGGTATGCCGGCCCCTACGCCTGCACAGGTTGAGACGCAGATTGATTTTGAAATCAATTTTATCAAAAAGATAAAACGTATTAATCCCGATACGGAAATTATTTTATATACCTACAGCCCCGTGGCTACCGAAGGCTCAGATCTGTACAATGACGCCCTTTCAAAGGGATTTAAATTTCCCGAAAAACTGGAGGACTGGATCAGTCCGGCCTGGGAAAATTTTGATCTCCGGAAAAATCCATTGACTCCCTGGCTGACGCCGGGCATGATTGATAAAATCAAAAATTTTGAGACGGTATTAAACGGATATTATCCGACCGTCACGGACATTCGCTTAAGCTCGTTCAAAAGGAAGGCCATGCACCTGGTGGCAGGCATCCGTTATAATATCAACGTACACAAATATCCATACGAAATAAAATTATTACATCGATTGTGGAAATACCGCCAGCCTGAAATACAGGGATTTTAATAATGGCAATCCAATCACTATATCAAACCTATAACCGGTTTCTTACCCTGCAAACCGATAAGATCAGCAGTCTGCCGATCGTCATACTGATGCCGCACAGTTCCTGTAACTGCCGTTGTGTAATGTGCGATATCTGGAAGGGAAATCACAATCTCAGGCAACTGAATGAATCGGATGTCAGGGGCTTGTTACAAACTTTCAGGAAATATCAGACCCGGCAGGTGGTCATGTCGGGTGGTGAAGCCCTACTGAACCCTCATTTTTTCAGGTTCTGCGAAATATTAAAAACCCAGAATATAAAAATCACGCTTGCTTTCTACCGGCATGACCGTTCAGAAACATGCTGAACTTTTGGTGAAATGGGTGGATGATATCATTGTATCACTGGACGGGGACGAATCATTGCATGACAGGATACGCAACATACCGGGAGCCTTTAAAAAGTTGAAAGCAGGAATTCAAGCCATCCGGACCATCGACCCGCATTTTCAAATTACGGGGAGATCGGTGATTCATCGCCTCAATTTTCGTCACTGGCCCGGGATTATTCGCGCAGCTAAGGAAATCGGTCTGGATTCCATCAGTTTTTTACCTGCCGACGTCAGCAGCACCGCTTTCAACAGAGAGTTGGTCTGGACAGAGGACCGGCAGCATGAAATCGTTTTAGAAGAAGCTGAGCTGGAAGAGATGAAAATGATTACTGGCTCGATACTGGAGGATTTTTATGATGAATTTAAAAGCCGGTTTATCGTTGAGTCGCCTCAGAAATTTCAAAAGATCTATTATTACTACGCTGCCTATTACGGACTCAATCCCTTCCCCTATAAAAAATGCAATGCGCCCTGGGTATCTACGGTCATTGAAGCCGACGGAACGGTGAGACCCTGTTTTTTTCATAAGGCATATGGAAATATTAAGAACGGATCCCTGGATTCAATTATCAATAGTGAATCTGCGGTTGAATTCAGAAAAAAACTGGATATGGAGAACGACGAGACCTGTCTGAAATGCGTCTGTTCCCTGAATTTAAGACCCTCCGTAAAAATTTAAAAATCATGCAGGAATTAGTTGCCGGGAAAAATGATATCAATATAAAGCCGCTGCAATTAATAGGCATCATCGTTATTATTCAACTTGTGATTGCTTTTTTTACTGAGCCGATGATATTTACACATGAAGAAGCGATGTGGCAATATATCGGAAGGAACTGGCTCAGAAACGGAATGGTACCATATGCCGGTGGTATTGATAACAAGTCACCCCTGATATTTTTTATATTTGGAATATCAGACCGGTTATTTGGAGTCAATTTTTGGTTTCCCCGATTGCTGGGTATAATTGTTCAATCCGGCGGCATTTTTCTTCTTTATAAAATTGCGGAAAAGACAATCAGCCACAGGGCCGGTTTATTTGCGATCAGTTTTTATGGACTGGCATTGGCATGGCGGACAACCGGCGGAAAATATGTTTCGTTTACAGAAACCTATTCTATCGCGTTTATTTTGGGGGCTATTTACACCAGCATGCTTTTACGTAGTAATCAATACAGTTTTTTCGGTGGACTGCTGGCGGGTTTTGGATTGGGGTTTCGATTGTCCGCTGCTTTCAGCATCCTTCCTCTGCTTGTTTTGAATTTTAACAGAAGCCGTAAAACAGGATTTATTTTTTTACTGGGTATTTTATCTGCTGCAGGCTTTCTCCTGTTATTGGGCCTTTGGGCCGGTATCCATTTGAATGATTATATATTCTACGGATTTACTGACAATTTCGGTCCTGGTAGTCCGACGGGTCATTCCCTTGCATGGGAGGCGCAGGGATTCGCAGATGGATTTTTTTATTCAGAAATTATATTGTTCTACCCGGCGGTTCTGGCGTATTTTTTTATAAGAAGGGAAATGGACTTTTTAAAGGGATGGCTAATGTGTGCGTTTGCCGGCATCGTGATTCTGGGAATATATGCACGAAATCATTTTAAAGAGCTTCTTCCGGTTATGTCATTAATGTCCGCGTTTGTTGTAGACCGTCTGATTGAAAATGATCATGTGGCTCCCAGGCGGTTTATGCTGGGCATATGGATTTTATTTTTTCCAAAATCATTTGAACCTCTCTTCGCTATCAAGAAGTTTTTCCTGCCGGGGAATCCTTCATCCGTCAATAAAAAGTCGCTTGCTTATGAAGATGAAAATAAGAAAAAAGATGTCGGTTTATGGATTCGTAACAATTCCGATATGAAGGAAAAGGTGTTTGTGGCAGGATATGGAGCCCAGATACAGGCATATTCTGAAAGACTATCCCCCAGCGTCTATTTCAACGTAACACAGACTCCCTTTGCAAAGAAGCGGTTATTTGCTGATCTGCTGACAAATAAACCGACCCTGCTGGTGATTCCATTGTCGGACAGATACGCGGGAGCTGTGGATGCGGATATACGTTCTTATGTTCAGGAGCTTGTTACAAATAATTATACATTGGATACCTGTTTATATAATTATAATATTTATAAATACAGAACAGTGATCCACTGAAATTTTATCATGTGAAAAAGGTACTGATCACACATTCCTATTTTCTGCGTTTCGATCCGAAACAATGGACCACCGGTAAGCCGTATGCGCCGCTGGGTACTCTGTATGCAACTTCCTATCTGAAACAGCATCAGTATGAGGTTGCTTTCTTCGATACGATGTTTTCCAAAGGACCTGAAGAGATCATTCCTGTGATCGAAAAAGAAAAGCCCGATATTTTCGTAGTCTATGATGACGGCTTCAATTACCTGACTAAAATGTGCCTGGAGAATATGCGCGAAGCGGCTTTTGCCATGATACAATCCGCCAAAAAACGGGGTTGCACCGTCATCGTATCCAGCTCAGATTCTACTGACCGGTTTGAAATGTATCTCAATAAGGGAGCAGATTTTATTTTACTGGGCGAAGCCGAGTTGACCTTACTCGAATTATCGAACGCACTGGTATCCGGCGCGACTGATTATTTTTCGATTGAGGGTCTTGCTTTCAAACAAAATGATGCCATTGTAAAAACAAAACACCGGAATGTTATAAAGGACCTGGATGCTCTTCCGTTTCCTGCCTGGGATATGATTAACATGGATCCGTACAGGGATATGTGGCTGGCCCATGCAGGTTATTTTTCAATGAATATGGGTACTACCCGCGGCTGCCCTTTTAAATGTAACTGGTGCGCCAAACCGATTTACGGGAACCGGTACAATTCAAGAACTCCCAAAAATGTAATTGCTGAATTGAAATGGCTGAAAAAGCGTTTTGGATTTGATCATATCTGGTTCTGCGATGATATTTTTGGTCTGAAACCCGGTTGGGTACATGAGTTTGCCGATCTGACCGGCAAAGAAGATTTGCATTTCAAATTCAAAATGCAGGGAAGGGTTGACCTGCTTTTACAGGAAAATAATATTCTGGATCTGGCAAGAGCCGGCTGTGAGAATATCTGGATGGGTGCCGAGAGCGGTTCGCAGAAAATCCTGGATGCGATGGATAAGGGAACAACCGTTCAACAGATATATGAGGCCACCCGTTTGTTAAAGAAATGTGGAATCAAACCCTCGTTCTTTATACAATTTGGTTATCCCGGTGAAACGAAAGAAGATATCGGGAAAACAATATCCATGATCAATGAATTGTTACCCTATGAATTGGGAATCTCCGTTTCATATCCTTTACCGGGCACCGTGTTTTTCGAAAAGGTAAAGAATGAACTGGTCAATAAAACAAATTGGAAGGACTCCGATGAACTGGCACTGATGTTCAGCAATACATACCAGCCCGCATTTTATAAACAGTTACACCGTTATGTACATAAGAGTTATCGAAAGCATATTGCTTTTGAAAACTTTCGAAAATTATTGGAGCATCCGTTCAGGATCAAAGCAGCCTGGATAAAAAAAGCTTTGTCTGCCGCATATTATTTACCGGCTGCCTTTATTGCCAAACAAAAACTTCATCAGTTGGAAAAACCTGTCAGATGAATGAACCGGTAAATCATATCAATGAGCAGCAGGTAGCCCTGGCGTTTACGGGTCAGTCAGCTATTTTTGATCAGTTGTATGCGACCAACGGAATCGTGGCCTATAAGCGTGAAAGAGTCAGGCAATTCCTTTTAAAGTATTTACGTCCGGGTAGCCGTATTCTTGAATTGAATGCAGGAACCGGGGATGATGCTATTTTTCTTGCAAAACAGGGACATCATGTGCACGCAACAGATATTTCTACCGGTATGCAGGCCAGACTAAAGGAGAAGGTGTTATCCCAGGGGATGAACGCTTTCGTGAGTCAGGAACTTTGTTCTTTTACTTCATTGGAAAAACTAACCGACAAAGGGCCCTTTGATTGCATATTTTCGAATTTCGCCGGGTTGAATTGTACGGGTGATCTGCAGAAGGTTTTAGCCAGTTTCGATTTCCTGCTAAAACCTGGTGGAACCGTTGTGCTGGTCGTCCTGCCGCGATTTTGTCTCTGGGAAACCCTGTTGATGTTCAGGGGCAAATTTAAAACAGCCAGCCGGCGTTTTTTTAGTTCCGGGGGAAGAACAGCAAAAATTGATGGTGCCTTTTTTACCTGTTGGTATTATTCACCCGGTTTTATCAGACGCGCTTTAAAAAAGGAATTTAAATTAAAGAAATTGGAAGGTTTATGCACCATTGTGCCGCCTTCCTATATCGAAAATTTCCCCGAAAAATTCCCCGGATTGTATGGATGGTTATGTAGAATGGAAAACAGGCTGAAGGGAAGTTGGCCCTGGAAGTATATCGGCGATTATTATATTATTTCGCTACAGAAAGTTCACAACGTTTGAATATTTCTGAAAGGCTGTTTTCGTAAGACTCAAGTATTTTTTTCTGAAAAATTTCAGGATTTGGTTTTGAAAAATGCTTGCCAACATGCATACTCATCAGCATACCCTTGTTGTCTGTTTTATTTGCCTGTGTTTTTGCATTCCAGCTTTTTGCTGTCTTTTTCATTAAAAAATTATCCAACGAATCACCGAGCTTGTTATTAAGCGATTTTTCTGTCAGGGATTTAATCCATGACTTTCCGGTTTTCTTCACAGGCGGAGTATGCAAAAATTTGTTTGGGAAAAAAACACTGACCCAGCTGTTCGCCTTAAAGAATTGATCGAAAATCCCATTATCCCGCAAGGGTAGAACAGTAGCGACTTCCATGGCGGTATAAATGTTTTTTTCCATGATCGCCGGATCTTTTTCGTCAATAAAATAATTCATGCAGAAATAACTCTGCTTATGAACGATAAATGTGAGTTTTTTGAAAATATGTAATAAGTGTTCTGGCAATCCATAACCTGTTTGCCTGTGTAATGATGAAGAAATCAATATCTGACTGTTCGTCTGCGAAATATTTTGACAATGAACCTGAAACAGCAACACCCCTTACAAAGGGGAAGGCAGATATAATGGTAGCCGCTTTTTCGGCTTTTTTGAGCATTGATATCGCCTTTTCGTTGCCTCTGAACCGGCGGATGGCCAGTTTAAAATCGTTTTGCAGGCTATAAAACTCTGCCATTTTATAAACGGCTGAGTCCTTCAGGAGATTGGTTAACGCCTGTTCGAATTCACGATAATCATTGCAATGCCCCAGGAAAAGGAATATCTCATTCTTTTTTAGGGGATAGTCAAACATGTTGAAATAAGCGAGGGTGGCCAGTATGTCTTTTCTGATGTTAAAATATTTCATTTACATATTACTTAACAGCCATGAAGAGATCCACTATGTTAGTACGTCAATTTGCTGCCAGGGTTGCATGTTTTAAAGGATAATAAGGCTGCTTATTCAGGTAACAGGCCAGGAAATAGTATTCATAATGGTTAACAATTTTCTCCCAGGTAAACTCGCTTGCAATCTTCACGTAGTTGTCCTCGATCTGTATTTCGTCGGGCAGGTGATTTGACTGGATGATATTGAAAACATCATTGGCGTCGTTAAACCGAAGAGCATTTCCTTTTATGATGGCATCGTTAAAAATGTTATTGTGAATGGCAATGGGCGCTTTGGCGGCCATGGCATCCAACAGGGAAGGATTGGTTCCGCCGACACTATGCCCGTGGAAATATAATCTGCAATAGGTCGTCAGGGTCTGCACCTTAATTTCATTAAACAGGCCGCCCAGGAATATGATTCGTTCATCTGATTTATATTTTGCCTTTAATGATTTACCATACCGGTTTGTAGTGTTTCCTATTACAACAAACCGGGTTTTGGAATGCGTCATTGTATAGCCATCCAAAATCATCTCAATATTATTTTCGGGTTCCATTCTGGCCATTAACAGGTAGTACTGATTTTTCTCCAGCTTATATTCATTCAGCAGGCTTTCTTCGGCTACCGGGTAAATCCCGGCCCCGTACGCGATGTATTTGCATTTCACATTGTATTTACTATCCAGATATTCTTTGATTACCTGAGAATCTGCTATATGAAAATTGCTCGCCTGAATAGCCCATTTTTCAGCTTTTTGTAAAAAGGCTTTTACAGGGCCCGGATATTTGCTCCGTTTCCATTCCATGCCATCCATATTCGTAATAATGATGGCATTTTTAGGATACAGGAATCCCCAGACGGAACTGCTGGTATACCCCAGCACCAGTATGATATCATATTCTCTCCTTCGGGCATCCAGTATGCAATTCAGATCATAGATAAACTGTCCGGCAGTACCGATCAGGTATTCGGGATCGTAGCAGTGAATAATGTGAACGCCATGCCATTTTTTTTCTGTGTACGGATGTTTACTGGAATTGTAAACAGTCACATCATGGCCCTTTTGAACGAGCCCCCGGGACAAATGACCGGCTATATGTTCGAATCCGCCGTAGTTATTTGGCACACCTCTGGTTCCGAGTATTGCAATTCTTAACCCCATTAGTTATTTATTATTTGTTTATATCCTTCTGCGGTATGCTGACCAGCCAGGTTCCATGTATATGAATAGGCAATTTTTGACCGGAGTATATCATCTGGCGGCAATGCGCTGGCTTTCTCAATGGCGGCGTAAATACTCTCGGGAGAAGCAGGCGAACAATAAACCGCATGATTTCCGAAATATTCTTTTGTATCACCTTTATCTGTGATCACGATATTACATCCCATGGCTGCCGCTTCCAGTGAACTAAGGCCGGTGGTCTCAAACCAGCTTGGAAGAACATGTACTTTTGCTTTTTGATAATAAGCCACCAGCTCTTCCTGCGGAATATGTTCTATAAATTCAACGTTACTGGATGCTGCATCCCGGCACATCTGGTAATAACCGGGTTGATTCGGTGCCGGTGCGCCAATAATCAGCAAATGATAACTTGTATCATTGAGTGCCCGGATCAGGTTTAATTGATTTTTAATTCCCTCAATCCTGGCGATGCATATGACGAGCTTCGGATCTTTTTTAGCATCTTTATTAAACTTGAATAAATTGCAATCCACCGCATTCGGAACGACAATATGGTTTGTTTCGCATCCATAAACTTCCTGTAGACGGATATATTCAGACCGGGAATTGGGTAACAACAGGCCTGCTTTTTTTATGATCTCGTGAATGGACTTTTTTTGTCCCTTCCATGCATAAGAAAGACTCATCAGGCGGTCCCTGCCCAAAATCCAGCGTGAAACGGCCTTCAGATATTCAATCGTGTCTGCTGGTAAAAAACGGAACAGAAAACCCGAAATCCCCTTGCGATGATATTTATCGTATTCGCTGTAATTGATCAGAATCGTAGAGACAACAAAGGGGATATTTGTTTTTTTTATATGATACAATATATCCGCCGGGCGTGTGATATTGAAAAAATGCAACAGGTGATAACTGTTATAGTCAATCTCTTCATTCGTTAATTTGACATCCACTTTTATACCCTGCGTACGGAGTGAACGGGCTGTTTGCAATGCCTGGATCGTATCACCGCCCTGAACAGTATACAAAGTGGACCTGACGATCATGACCACTTTAATTTTTTCCAAATGATGCCTGCTTGATAATGATGATGACCCTTCTTTCATGTTTTAAACCAGGCATAGAACGGCCTGCCGTAAACCCTTTATAGTTGGTACGTTTTATAGGAAATAGGGTTGCGTTCCGCCTATCTACCGTTTTGGCCAACGGCCATTCCGACAGGTTCACTGTTTTATATTCTTTACATTTGAATAACTGATTTCTGCCATGAAAAAATATTTCGCACTGGTTATTTCGATCTGCGTGTCTATCCATATGTCTGCTCAAAACGCCCAGACCCTGGTCGCGGCAGAGAAAGCATTTGAAAAATCCTGTCTTGAATTGGGTATACGGAACGGATTCCTGGCAAATGTTGACAGTAACGGCATTGTCTTTACAGGAAAGGGGCCAGTCGACGCAAAACAATTCTGGAGATCCTTACCGGCCTTTGACGGCATTTTTTCCTGGTCGCCTTCTTATTCGGAATTATCCATCTCCGGCGACTGGGGATATACTACCGGAAATTATGAACACCGGGCTAAAACGCTGACAGATTCCCCCGATGAATGCGGACAGTATACAACGCTCTGGGGAAAAAATGATCAGGGCGAATGGAAATATCTGATAGATATCGGAAATGCCCACGATTGTGCGCCGTTGGATAAAAATTCAAAAATCATCTCAATAGAAAAATACAGCGCCGGTCAACTGGCCAGTCAGGAAAAATTATCCGGAAAGGAAAAAGAATTTATTGTTGCTCTTGGTCAGAATATGAGGGATGCTTATTTGAAATATGGCAGTTCAAAATATATTTTAAACATGCCACAACATCATCCGGTAACATCCCGCGACAGTGCGGTCATACTGTTGAATAAAATGGGTACTATTCTGAAATATCATCTGGCCGGAATAAAAATTTCCCCGGGAAAAGATATGGCGGCAGCCTATGGAACATTTGACATAGGAGGCAAAACGGGCAGTTATATGCGTATCTGGCGCCACGAAAAAACGGGGTGGAAGATTGCGCTGGAAGTGGTTAGGCCATAATGGTTGACAGTTGACAGTTGACGGTTGACGGTTGACGGATGACGATGACCGTTATCACTTCCAGTCTTCCAGACTTCCAGTCTTCCACACTTTATTCGGTTCTCAGACTTACAACCGGCTTGACAAACGCCGCTTTGATCGCCTGAAAACTTACTGTCAGGAGCGTGATGACAAGAGTGATCGCTCCGGCGAAAATAAAAACCCACCATTCCATCGGCGTACGGTATGCAAAGTCACGGGCCCAGGCGTTCATGGCCCACCAGGCAATCGGACTTGCGATGATCGTGGCCAATATGACAAGTGTGATGAATTCTCCGGACAATAATGTAAAAAGTGAAACCACCGTGGCGCCCAGCACTTTTCTGATTCCTATCTCCCTGGTTCTTTGTTCGGCGGTGAACATCGCCAGACCCAACAACCCGATACAGGAAATGAAAATCGCGAGCACCGCAAAATAATTGGAAAGCCGGCTTACAATTTCTTCGCTCTTATAAAGTTTCTGATATTCTTCATCGGAGAAAGAAAATGTAAACGGAAATTGGGGATTCAGTGATTTACAAATTTTTTCAAGTCCGGTGATGGCCTGTCTGGTCTGTCCGGGATTCGTACGCACCAGGATGGTTCTTCCGTTATCCGTTTCTCCGGCGTGGACAATCAGAGGTTTTATCGGATCGTGCAGGGATGTAAAATGGAAATCTTTTAAGACGCCGACGATAACTCCTTTTTGATCCCACAGCGATAAATTCCTTCCGATGGGGTTTTTATAATTCAATATTTTTAGTGCTTCTTCATTTACAAGATAGGCTGATGAGTCGCCGGCCCATTCTTTTGAAAAGTCACGACCTTCCAGCAGACGGAGTTTCATTGTTTTCACGAAATCATAGCCCGCTGAAATGGTTACAAACATGGGCGATGTGTTCGGATCTTTTCCATCCCAGACCACGGAATTGGTTGCATTGTCAATCGAAGTCGGTGCATCCGAGACCCTTGAAACAGATTTTATGCCTGCAGTCTTCAGGGCTTCCTGTTTGAACAAATTATAATGTTCGGAAAGGTCACCCTCCATGGGGATATATAACAGATTTTCCCGGTCATAACCCAGATTTAATTGTTGTACATAGGCTCACCTGTTTTGAAATATAAATCGTACTGATGATCAGGATAATCGAAAGAACAAATTGAAAAACAACGAGACCCTTTCTGAATAAAATATTATCTCTTCTGAATTTCATCGGCCCTTTTAGAACCTGTACAGGATTAAAGGACGAAAGAAAGAACGCAGGATAACTTCCGGAAATCAGTCCAATTGCGAGAGTTAAGACAACAAGAAATAACCAGTACCCGTAGCTCGTAAATGGTATATTAATTTGTTTACCGGTTAATTGGTTGAATAACGGAAGGAAAATATCTGCTAAAAAAATGGAAAGAAGTACGGACAGGAATGTTACAAATATGGCTTCACCCAGGAATTGTCGAATCAGAGAGCTTCTGAGAGCTCCTGAGACTTTCCGGATACCAATCTCCTTACTTCTCCTGACGGAACGGGCAGTTGTCAGGTTCATAAAATTGATACAGGCAATTAATATGATAAAAACCGCGACCAGGCTGAAGAGCCAGACATATTGAATCCGGCCTCCTTCAAACTACTCCGTTTACAAAATTAGAATGCAGGTAAGTGTCTCCAAATCGCTGCATATCCAGTTCAATCCTGAAACTTGCCGATTGACTCTTATTGTAGGCATCCAGAAACCGTGTTAGTTTCTTTTTTACCAACCCGGGATTAGCATCCCCGCGCAGCATGATATAAGTCTGGGGACTATTATTTCGCCAGTCTTTCAGCCACTCATTATCTTCTACAAAGGCTGTCCAGTTGAGCAGGAAATCAAATTTTTGCCAAACATTTTCAGGAAGATCAGCGAAAACGGCGGAAACAGTAAAATCCTTTCTGTTTTTATACCGGATGGTTTTACCCATAGCGTCTGATACGCTTCCGAAAAATGCAATGGCCATCTTATGCGATATGGCAATACTCAGTGGTGAATTCAGTGCTGTTTCAGGATTTCCCTCCAATAATGGATAGCTGAACATTTTAAAATAATCCTTATCTGACCATGCTCCATCCTGTTTTAAGATCTTATCCCTGGTTTCAAAAGTGGTTTTGAAACTGTGCATATAGCCAACAGCATTTTCTATTTCAGGAATCTTTTTCTTTAATTCGGCCGCCAGCAATCCCGGTGTGTAATATCCTGCATTGATTTTGTTGTCGACATATTGTCGTTCATACAGAATATACAGGCGGTTGCCATTCACCTGGGCATTGTCGATACTGCGTTCGTCTCTTACCCATAATAAAATCAGCAGGCCACAGGTGATACCAAATGCAAGACCCGTTAGATTGATAAATGAGAAAACTTTGCTATTTCTGAAATTTCGCCAGGCGACATGAAAGTAGTTTCTCAGCATAATCCTGTTAATATGTTATACTTCCGCATCCAAGAAAATGCCGAAATATAATTAGCCTGCTAATCAATGATTTAAAAACCAAATAGAATGGAGACTGACCGTTTCTGATACAACGGCTGTTCATTATTTCGCAGACATGTTTCGTCCGGAAAAAACGATGCAGGTGGTCTCGTCCTGAGAAAGGTTGGCAGTTTTGGATTCCTTATAATGTGATTACGTGCCGGTCGGCTGATTTACTTTTTGATTGGGAATTTTTTGAACATGGCGGGCACAATTTCATTTATGGTTGGTCTTACACCCTTCCTGTCTCTTTCGTCTACCTTTCCCTGCGCATTCGTACGCCAGATAATCTTATTCGTTTTTCTATCGATCATGTCGATTAACAAAGTACCGTCGCGGAAGGTGGTCACTTTCATTGATCCTTCATAATATTCCGGATTGTAGTAAGCTGTTGAAGCAGGAACATAATAATACATATTATACTGGCCCGGAGCAGCACCGGGATTTGAGTTCGGTGCATATACCGGCGGTGGGGCATCGCCGAGCTGATAGGTCTTGGTCAATACGAGTGAATAGGTAAATAAACAATCCGGAGTCAACGAATCGAATTTCATCCCCCGCATATTTAATTGCTGGCTGACTGCCTGAGCCAAAGCGGATTCCACTGTTTTCTTACTTGCCAGTGTTGTGAAAGCGGTGTCTTTTGTCGGGAGCCAGGCATAGGTTTTATAATTATTAAAATCTACACCCGGTGTTTTTTCAGACTGATAGAGATTTGCCGTTGGGGAAAAACAGGCAACAAGTGCGAGCATGGATGCGCATATCAGCAGGCTGGTTCTTTTCATGCCCGAATGTACATTTCTTCGCTTGATTTACAAGTTTGTTGATTTTTTACCACGATTCCTGCAATTAGCTACTGGTTCGTTCATTGCAGTCAATAATAAACAATAAAAAGCCACAAAGGTTCATATTGGACTTCTCATAAAACTCCTGAATGAAGCGGATGTCGTTACAAGATGCATCGTTTTTATAAATGGTTGGGAAAAAAAAATTTAGGATTTCATTTTGTGAATACTACTGTCCGCTGAAAATGTTTCAAATACTTTTGTGGGCAACCGATCGTTCATATTCACGTATATCAGGTAATAGCCGGCCTGGCGCCTGATACACATCGCTTAACAAGCAAATAACAATGTTCTGATGAAGTTAAAATTGTTGCTGGCATTACCGCTTTTTCTTTTTCTTCAAAATGAGTGGCACTATAATCTGGAAGAGGCGAAGAATATCGCGCAAAAGGAACACAAATATATACTGTTGAACTTCTCGGGTTCTGACTGGTGTGGCCCCTGTATCAGAATGCGAAAAGAATTTTTTGAATCGGTGGTCTTTAAAGAAATGGCGGATACCGAACTGATTCTTGTAAATGCAGATTTCCCGAGGAATAAGAAAAATCAGCCTTCTGCCGCCCAGCAAAAAATAAACGATGAAATGGCTGACAAATATAATTCGCAGGGTAAATTTCCTTACACTTTATTGCTGGACCCCAACGGGAAAGTGCTGCAGGCCTGGGAAGGATTTCCGGAAGAATCAGTAGAATCTTTTACAGTAGAAATTAGAAATGCCATGTATACCGTGAGACAATAATGACAGAAGCCACCACATATCACAAAAATTTGAAATTAATGGGCAACCATTTTCAAATCAGCGCCGTGGCTGAAGTGGAGGAATGGGCTTATGCTTGCATTGATGCAGGCATACTTGAAATTCAACGGATCGAAAAATTGCTGACTACGTTTAGCGAAGAAAGTGAAACGGCACTGATCAATCGAAACGCGGGCATAAAACCGGTATCTGTGAGTAAGGAAACATTTGATATCATCGAACGGTCGATCCGGATATCCCGTATTACGCAGGGCGCCTTCGATATTACATATGGTTCCGTTGATAAACGATTATGGAATTTTGACACCAATCTTCATTCACTTCCCGATAAGGAGACGGCCAAAAAAATGGCCAGGTTAATTGATTACCGGAATATCATATTGGATGAATCGAATTATACCGTCATGCTGAAAAAACCGGGCATGCGTATTGGATTTGGAGGAATCGGAAAAGGCTATGCGGCAGAACGGGCAAAGTCGGTTATGAAGGAAATGGGCGTTCAGAGCGGTGTTGTGAATGCTGCAGGTGATATGACCGCCTGGGGGCTTCAACCTAACGGTAAACAATGGACGATTGGCATCGCGGACCCCAATTCAAAAGACAAGATTTTTTCTTATATGAATATTACCGACATGGCTGTGGCTACGTCCGGTAACTATGAAAAATATATAGTGATCGATGGTAAGAAGTATTCGCATACGATCAACCCGAAGACAGGGCTTCCGATCCGGGGAATAAAAAGTGTTACGATCATCAGCCAGAATGCTGAAGTAGCCGATGCTATGGCAACGCCGGTTATGATCATGGGAATTATACCCGGGCTGACCATGATCAATCAGATGAAAGGCATCGAAGCGATTATTGTCGATGATAATGATAAAGTATACGCATCCGGTAATATCCATTTCAATTGAATTTTAAAATCAGGCTATGTTAAAATACGGGCTCCTTTTATTCACAGTATTAGCGATTGCTTCCTGTTCACATGTAAAAGAATATCAGAAAAGCAGGATTAATGATTCCGAGATGTCTCTTTCAAGCAGGCACGTGGAAAAGAATGAACTCAGTGCAGAGTCCTATCGGGAAGGGTCTTCCGGCGCCAACGGTGGCAAAACGGGCGGTGGTTGTGGCTGTAATTAAGATCTAATAAGTAAAAGAAAACATGAGAAAGCTCTCCCTTTCAGTAATCGGTATGTATCTGATGATGGCGCAGGCATTTTCACAGACAAATGCAACAGACAGTTCTGGTTACAAGCCAAAAAAATTAAAACTTGATGAGATTAATCTGGTATCGAGTTATTATGACCAGACCGCCAATAAATCGGCCGTAATGGGTGGAAGAACGGACGACAAGGGCATTGCAAACGTAACGGATTTTGCCAATGGAATCGACGTGACATTTATAGGTTGGGATAAAAAGCAAAGGAAAAACACACTTGCTGTAGGTTTGGGTATCGATTATCATACAGCCGCTTCACAAGCTTATATCGATTCCAATGGAACTTTCCGGAACAATGGAACCAGAATCTACCCAACACTGAGCTGGTCAAGAGAAAATGATAAGAAAGGAACATCATTCGGGTTGGGTGCTTATTATTCTGAGGAAAGCAATTATTATTATTCCTTCGGACTCAATGGGTCCGTTTCGAAGAAAAATAAAAATAACGGTGAATTCAGTCTGAAAGTTACCAGCTTTTTCGACCAGATTAAAATGATATATCCGACAGAATTCATACCGGTCACAAAAGCACCCCCGGTGGATAGCACCTTACAACTACATTATATTACAACAGCCAGTGGACGATCGGAATTGGTGAACTCCAGTGGACAGGTGATCGGAAAATCAAAAGCTCCTGATGTTCCCTCCAAACCAAGAAATACACTAACAGCTTCCCTTTCCTTCTCTCAGATAATCAGTCAAAGAATGCAGGGAAGTATTGAATTGGATATGGTGTACCAGAATGGTTACCTGGGATTACCTTTTCATCGGGTGTATTATAATACAGGAAAAGATACCATTGAAAGTCTGCCTTCCCAGCGATTTAAATTGCCGATTGGTTTCAGGCTGAATTATTTCCTGGGCGACAAGATTATCATCCGGTCTTATTACAGATTTTACGCAGACAGCTGGGGACTCATGTCCAATACTTTCAACCTGGAAACACCTATTAAAATAACACCATTCGTTTCCATATCGCCTTTTTACAGATTTTATATGCAAACGGCTGCGAGATATTTTGCACCCTATGCTGTTCACACGGAAAACGAACAATATTTTACGAGCAACTATGCATTGGCGACATTCAATAGTAACTTATTTGGCGCAGGTCTCAGGCTGGCACCACCCCGGGGTGTTTTTACAAACAGTCTTAGAGTTCTGGAACTGAGGTACAGCCATTATACACAAACCACCGATCTGAATGCCAATATCATTTCGTTGAATCTGACATTTAAATAAAATTTACAGAAATCTGTTGCGATATTTGAGTATGATTCGAAAAATATTCATTGGGTTAATTATTATTTTTATTTTAATGCAATTTATCAGACCACCACGCAACAATGGTGTTGAGGACGGCCCGGCGGATCTGATGCATACAGTTCACACCCCCGATTCCATTGCACATATACTAAAAACCTCTTGTTATGACTGCCATTCCAATCATACCGAGTATCCCTGGTATGTAAATATCAATCCGGTGGGACTATGGCTGAGGAGTCATATTAACGATGGCAAGCGCGCCATTAATTTTTCTGATCTTTCAGGGCTCAGCAAAAAGAAACTGGATCACCGCATGGGTGATATTGCAGAGGAAGTAGAGAAGGGTGATATGCCCCTCGGTACATATACATTTATTCACAGATATGCCAAACTGGATAGTGGCCAGGTAAAATTGATAAAAGACTGGACAATGACTGCCCGTACAGAAATTGGTTATAAGGAATAAGTACCGGGCATTTTTCATAACTCCGCAACGTCCCTGTTGTTCATAAAGATTATTTAATGAAATTTATTTATCAAATTAAATAGCCTTCCGATATTTGAATAGTAAAAGAATGAGTTTATGGATAATCAGAAAACACAGGCTGAGAAAGCTGAAAAATTCAGGGCCCAGCATCTCGATGAAAAATTATTGATATTGCCGAATATCTGGGATGCCCTGGGTGCAAAACTGATTCAGCAGGTCGGATTTCCATCGGTGGCAACGGCCAGTGTTGCTACCGCCCTTTCCAATGGATATCCGGATGGAGAGCATATCCCGTTCGCAGAACTATTGGAAGTTGTAAACAAAATTTCTTCCGCTATTGATTTACCCCTGACCGTGGATATCGAAAGGGGATTTGCTGATACCATCCCGCGGCTAAAAGAAAATATTCGTCTGCTCATAGAACATGGTGCCATCGGAATAAATATTGAAGATTCTTTTCCTGATCATACAGGATTAAATAGTATAGAAGATCAATGCAGGAAAATTGAAGCCATCCGGGAGACGGCCATCCAGTGTGGCGTACCTATGGTAATCAATGCAAGAACGGATATTTTCTTTCTGAAGATCGAAAATGATCCCATGACACAGGCGATTGAAAGAGCCCGGGCATTTAAAAAAGCTGGTGCGGATTGTGTATATCCGATTTTGATAAATAAATACGACGATATCAGCCGCTTTGTAGAGGAAGTGGAAATGCCAGTGAACGTCGTGCTGCTGAAACCGATTTCGGATCTGCAGTATCTTGAAAAAATAGGCGTTGCCCGGGTCAGTGTCGGACCCAATTTGCTAAACCATGTCCTGACCATCATGAAAACGGTAGCCGAGGGATTAAAGAAATTATGATTCATCCGCTTTTTTTGGGCGCGATCTGTTGCCAAGGGAATACCTGAATCAATTAGTTTAATTACTCCGACCGGAGACTAGTCACCGGATTTGCGACAGCCGCTTTGATCGCCTGGAAACTAACCGTTATCAGGGCAATAATAATCGAAGCCAGTCCGCCTATTATGAAAATCCACCAGCTTAACTCAATTCTGAAAGGATAATTCTGCAGCCACTGATGCATGAAATACCAGGTCAGTGGAGTTGCGATGGCAAATGCAATAGTTATCAGCAGGACGAATTCCTTTGAAAAAAGATAAACGATATGGGCACCTGTTGCACCCAGCACTTTTCTGATGCCCACTTCTTTTATTCGCTGAACAGCCATGAAAGATGCCAGTCCGTATAGTCCCAGGCAGCTCAGAAAAATAGCGATCATGGCAAATAATTTATATACATGTCCCAGTCGGTTTTCCTGCTTATAAAAACTTTCTACTTTTTCATCCAGGAATTTGTATTCGAAAACAAAATCCGGAAATATTTCATTCCATTTCTTCTCAATAAGGCCCATGGATCCTTTTAAATCTTTTGAATCCAGTTTTATGGACGCTTCGGAATAATCCCTTTTGTAACTGGCGATAATTAATGGAGCCAGGTCATCCCGGAAAGAACGGGTATTAAAATCTTTCAACACACCCACAATGGGACCTCTCGCGTGACCCCAAAGAAAAATTTCCTTATTCAGGGCCATTTGCGGATCCTTTATACCCAGATTCCTCAACAGCATTTCATTTACTAAAAATTCATTGATGGTATCAGATGGATTTATATTCCTTCCCGCAATGAGCGGCAACCTGAAACTGGGAACATACTCATTATCCGCTTCTTTGATTATGGAATAAAAATCCGTTTGTTTGACCGCATGATCATATGTAATATTTGTCCAATTATCATTGTTGTCCTCAACAGGTGTATTTGAATTAAAGCTCACCGTTTGCACACCATTGATGGCTTTTAATTGTTTTTTCAGGAAGTCGAGTTTGGTATTGGATATACTATCTCCAGGAACGGGAATATTTACAATGGCATTTTTATCGAAACCCAGCGGCTGACTGGTAAAAAATGTCATTTGCCTGGCAATGACCAGCGTGGCGATGATCAGGGACTGAGCAATAATAAACTGGAATACGACCAGCCCTCTCCTCAGCGTAAAGCCCTTTGATGCTTTTGCAGTGAGTTTGCTTTTTAAGGCATTTATCGGATTAAATCCCGAAAGGACGATGGACGGATAAAAGCCAGCTAAAAGGGTTACCGAAACCGCTATGATTATCAGAAATAATAAAATGGCGTATCCGATTTCACGGTTGATTCCGATGGATAATTCCAGCAGGCCGTTGATATACGGTAAAACAAGGATTGCAAGAATCAGTGAAATAACGATAGATGCCAGTACGATTAAAAAAGTTTCAGAAAGGAACTGTAATTTCAGCTGCCATTTGTTACTCCCCAGAACTTTTCGTACACCCACTTCTTTTGCACGATTGACTGCCTGTGCGGTGGAAAGATTTATAAAATTTACACAGGCAATTAAGAGGATAAAAGCACCGATCATCCACAGGCCATTGATTAATTTCCGGCTGATGGTTTTGCCGCTATAATCTCCCGCCTGTGTATCAAAGTGAACGTCGTTCAGGGATTGCACTGTTTGTACATCTTTGTTGTCCGGTGATTTAACTTTTTTTGAATAGGCGATCAACTGGTTATTGAATGCGGCTGCGGAAGCATTCGGTGACAGGAGAACATAACAGCCGTTGCCGGAACTGGTACCGTCAAAGTCCGTTGAATGTAAAAAACGATTTGTAAAACCGGTGCCATAGGAAATAACCACCTTCAATGGAAAACCTGTATTTACCGGTATGTCCGCGAGGACGCCATTTACTTTTACGGTATATGAATTATTTATCCTGATTGTTTTGCCGATGGCATCCTTCCAGTTACCAAAATATTTCTCAGCGATTGACTTTGTGACCAGGGCATTGTTCGGATCGGCCAGCGTTTCGTAGGATCCTGACAACAGCGGGAAATCAAAAATTTTAAAGAAATACGGAGTAACATAAAAAACACCATGTTCTTCTTTGAATTTTTTTGAAGTATTGTTATTCTCGCCGGGAATGTTCATTTGAACATCATTATCCGAAAAAATGGGTGCTGTTTCTTCCACCTGCTTAAAGGAGGATCTGATGGCATTCGGGAATGCGAAGGGAACGCCGCGTCCATAGAAAATTTCTTTACTGTCTGCATGATGATATTCAGTCAGAATCCTATAAATGCGGTTCTTATTTTTATGAAATTGGTCGAAACCGGATTCAAAACTGATCACGAGAAAAATCAGGAGACAAATCGCGATGCCCATCGAAAGTCCCAGGATATTGATAATGGTATATCCCTTGTTTCTTTTGAGATTTCTAAGACTGATTCTGAAGTAATTCTTTAGCATTTGAAGGCATTTATTTAGAGAGCGACCAGTCATTTTTACAGCTAACTAAATGCCGGGAAATAAAATGCTGTATTTCAATAGTTTGAAAGGGGAGGAGGTGATGAAACTGTCCGATTCTGATGCAATGACTGTCCGGGCTATTTTATTTTTTTCAGGGAATTAAATTGACGTAACGAGCTGCAATGAATGATCGTTGATTAGAATTTGATTAATAGTCCGTGAAAACGTGTTTATTGTCTGATGTGAACTAAAAATAATTCCCGTTTTAAATTCTTTATGATAAGCATTGATCAATTCAGGCAGAATGTGAACCGATCCTTCATCCAGCGTCGCCAGCGGTTCGTCCAGCAACAATAACGAAGGTTTTCCGATAAAGGCAAGCAGGAGAGACAACTTTTTCACCATGCCGCTGGAATATGTTCCAATGGGTGATTTGAGAAAATGATGCATTTTAAAAAGATTGATCAGCATATCTATCTGAACCGTCGCTGCTTTGCGGATTTCCTGGTAAAAGCAGACCAGTTCGTGACCCGTTATAAAATCCGGATATAACGGTTCTGCTTCAGCGAAGTTTACAAGGCTCCTGTAAGAAACCGGATCATGATGAATATTTATTCCGTTCAGCTGAACATCACCCTGAAACGGGATCAGTCCGGCCAGCATTCCGAGAAGCGTAGTTTTTCCCGAGCCGTTTATTCCCTTTAACCAGTAAATATTTCTTTCCAGTTTCAGATGACTGATATCCAAAACAGGTTGTTGGTTGTAGGTTTTATATACACGATCAAATTGAAGCATAGCAGTTACAACGTTCGGTCGAAAAATCTCATGTGAAATTGTTGAAACCTTTTCGTCCCAAATTATAAGAGTCAGTCCATTGCATGTCAATATAAATATATGAATGGCATGATACAGGTACTCAACGGTGTAATTGGATTTTACAAAGTGATTCGTTTTCCTTCGCGCGCAGATTTAAGCGCAGATTCCAATATGTGTACGACGATGAGATTATTTTCCAAAGAAGAGAGGTCATGCCCCGGAACCAGTTTACCACTGAGTACGTCGGATAAATAATTAATATTATTTGTGTAGGTTGCCGTCTTCAGCGGAACATTTTCATAAACATCCTTATCTCTTTTCTGTAATGTATTTCCATTCAGTGCATGCAAATATCCCTTTGTCCCAAAAACCTCCAGATCTTTTATACCGAATGGCCAGTCCCAGGATGCTTCAACAATACCCGTAGCATCGGGATACTCCAATAATATCGTCGCATCGTCCTCCACATTCGGATAAATCAGCGGTTTGAGATGATGTGTAACGGCTGTTACAGCAACCGGAGATTTCCCATCCATTAACCAGACCATCAGATTGGCGCCATAACAACCAAAATCCATCAGCGCGCCTCCGCCATTTTTTACAGGATCTGTGAGCCACCCGAGGAAATCAGGGCTGCATCCAATTTCTTTGGGACCGTTATGCCCGTCATGAACGGTCATTTTCCTGATCGTGCCGATAGCATGTTCCTCATGGATCATTGTAAAAATCTGCTGATTGGAATTGTACCAGGTGGTCTCATAATTGGTTAAAACCCAGACGTGAAATTGTTTGGCAAGCGCGGCCATTCGTTCCGCATCTTTTATAGTCGTAGCCAATGGTTTCTCAACCATAACGGGAATTCCCTTTGGAGCGCAAATTTCCACCACATTGATATGCTCCGATATCGGCGTGTACGCCAGAACAACGTCCGGCTTTGTATGCGATAAAAGAGATTCCAGGTTCTTATAAAAAAGTGAATCGGGCAACTGGTAGGTTTTCTTATATCGCTGCACCAGTTGTTCATCGCTTTCCGCAATGCCCGCAATAATCACTTCTCCTTTTTTGAATTGGTTCATTATTCCATGAACATGATCATGAGCCAAACCGGCAACTCCGACACGCAGGAGTTTTTGTGCCTGAACAGAAGATCCTGTGATTAAGAATACAAAAAATAAAATTTTCCCCGTATGACGGCGTAGCCATTCTAAATCGTACATGTTCATCATTTGTTTATTCAGATTTATTTTCTATTTGAATGGATTAACACCCATATTAAACCAGGTGAATGCGTATTGATCGGCATAATGATTAAGTAACTTTTCTGTATCCATACCGGTTCCATGCCCTGCATTATGTTGTATAGAAATGAGTATGGGATGATCGCCTGCATTATTTTTTTGCAGCGTGGCCGCAAATTTCAATGAATGGCCCGGCACCACCCGGTCGTCATGGTCGGCTGTCCAGATCAGCGTGGCTGGATAGTGAACTCCTTTTTTAACGTTTTGCAAAGGTGAATAACCAAGCAAATAATTAAACATAGCCAATGAGTCCTGTGCGGTTCCGTAATCGGTAGCCCATCCTGCACCGGCCGTGAATTTATTATAGCGTAACATATCCAATACGCCTACCGAGGGCAGGGCAACCTGCATCAGATCCGGGCGTTGTGTCATCACGGCGCCGACAAGCAGTCCGCCATTGGAACCACCTGCTATGGCGAGGTAGTGACTGGAAGTATATTTTCCTTTGATAAGGAATTCCCCGGCCGCAATAAAATCGTCAAATACATTTTGCTTTTGCATACGGGTTCCCGCGAAATGCCATTTCTCTCCGTATTCGCCACCCCCGCGAATATTTGGCTGGGCATATATGCCTCCGTTTTCAAGCCATACCATCCTGAGAGAACTGAAGACAGGCATCTCGCTGACATCAAATCCACCATAACCGTATAAATAAGTCGGATTGTTTCCATTTAGTGAAATTCCCTTCTTGTAAACAATGTACATGGGTATTTTAGTACCGTCCCGGCTGGTGTAAAATACCTGTTCCGTATTATAATCTTCCGGATTGAATAATACGGCTGGTTTATTATAAAATTCCGATTGTCCGTTTCTGATATCGTAGTGATAAATGCTTTTAGGGTAAGTGAATGAAGTGAAATTGTAAAATAATTCAGTCTGGTTTTTAAATACATGAAAACCAGAGACCGTGCCCGCGGTGGGAAGTTTTACTTCATAAATTTTTTTTCCGTCGGTATCATATTGAACTACGACCGATTTCACGTCGACCATATAGGTTGCAAAAAAGTATCCTCCGCCGCTGCTAAACTCGGCTTTATTTTGTGTTTCAGGAATAACATCCGCCCAGTTTGCCGGAACCGGATCAGAGGCATTTACTTTCACCAATTTAAAATTAGGGGCATTCCGGTTGGTCGCAATGTATAAGATTTCATCTTTCGTGTATATTACCTGTTGCTCGCTTTCCAGATCTGTTACTACCGGCCGGATGGGCGAATCATTTTTCCGCAGGTCCTGGATATATAATTTATTACCAAATGTTGTTTCCGCCGCGATAATTAAAAGCCAGTGCTGGTCTTCTGTTACTTCTGCATCTATATAACGATGAGGTTGTTTTTTCCCGCCAAAAATAAAGACATCTGCCTTTTGACTGGTACCCAGTTTATGATAATAAACAGTATGCTGATCTGATTCCGCAACCAGTTTGTTCTGGCCGGCAGGGATATCATACGTGCTATAATAAAATCCGTCATTCCCCCTCCAGGAAGCTTCGCTGAATTTTACATTTCTTAATGTGTCTCCAATTAATTTACCGGTGTGCACATCTTTAACGATGATCTCACGCCAGTCTGACCCGCCGTTTGAAATCAGATAAGCCAGTAATGATCCGTCGGGAGAAAAATTATAACCCTGGAAACTGACAGCCCCGTTGTTTGAAAAAGAATTTGGATCAATGAATAATTCGGCTTTGGCTGTATCATTCGGATTTTTCATACGATACATGACATCTTCATTCTGAAGACCTGTATTTTTGAAGAAATAAAAATAGTCGCCATATTTTACAGGCGCCGACAGGCGGCCATAATTATATTGGGCAGACAATTCATTTTTTATTCTGGCGCGAAAGGGAATCTGCGCAAGATAATCGTTGGTGACTTTGTTTTCGGCGGTCACCCAGTTCCTGGTTTCGGCAGACGAGTCATTTTCCAGCCATCGATAGGGGTCGCTTATTTTTACACCGAAGTATGTATCGGATGAATCAACAACAGGGGTTTCGGGATATTTAATTCCCTGGCAGTATCCAGACTGAATCAGGAACAGAAAAGCAAAAAGGGAACTGAGTTTTTTTATCACGATAAGCGGTTTAATATTGGAATTTCGTATAAAATTGAAGACGACCCTATTTTATTTAAACTTTGAATGTTCAGGAAAGTCAAAAGAATTATGATATCAACAGAATCTGCAAAAAAATTTGTTGTTTTTATTTTATTTCTTGGTTTATCCGGTATACTATCGGCCCAGACACCCTTTGCAAAACTGGACCATTGGATGGATGAAAACACGAAAGATATGGGTGGCCGTGCCATCCTGGTTATACAAAAAGATGGTAAAATAGTTTATAACAGGTCGGTACTCGATATGACCCAGCGGCAAAAGACGATGTTAAATATGTAGCCAAAAAACAGGGAATCGGAAGCAGATCTGGACGGCATATACTTTAAACAGCCAGGTGATGATTGCAAGCTCCAGTAAATGGTATAGTGCAGCCCTGGTGATGACTTTTGTGGACGAGGGGAAACTTCGGTTAGCCGACACTGTGGGAGCTGGCTGCCGGTCCTTTCAGTACATGGCAAGGGAGAGATTACGATTGGAGATTGTCTTTCCCACCTGACGGGCATCAAAGAGCCACCATTGAAGGAGGTACTGAAGGATATGAAGAATATCAACAGCATGGATCAGGCGATGGAGTTAATCGCTTCACTGCCGATGGAAGGAGCGCCTGGTAAAACCTTTCATTATAGCAATGCCGGATTGCAGATTGCCGGAGCGGTGATAGAAAAAATCAGCGGAAAATCATTTGAGGAACTATTTGCAGAACGGATCGCTGTTCCGCTGGGAATGAAGAATACCGATTTCGGAAAGAAGAATGTTGCCCTGCCCGCGGGCGGAGCCCGGAGTACAACAGAGGATTATCTTACATTTTTAACGATGATTCTAAACAAAGGCAGTTTCGGGGGAAAGCAGATTCTCAGCGGGCAAAGCGTGAACGAAATGCAGATCAATCGCATTGGCCCCGATGTAAAAGTTGAATACTCACCGGCTGAAGCAAAGGGACTGGGATATGGATACGGAGAATGGGTTGACATGTCCGAAGCAGGAAAACCCAGCAGCTGGGCCACGAGCCCCGGTCTTTTCGGAAGTTTTCCCTGGATAGAAAACGAAAAACATTATTGTGCATTTTTAATGACCTTCTATCTGAAAAATGAAGGCCGAAATGAACGGTATATCGGACTAAAACATCTGGTGGACGAATCCGTCAGCGGGTTATGATCACCGAATATATATGGCCGGTTCGATACAGGGATTTTTTTTCATTTATTTTCTTAACCGAATGTAAATCCGAGTTCTGTAAAAAGTTTTTTCAATGTGATAAAACTTAAGGGATAAGGAACCCAGGGATTGGGCAGATCGGTATCATATTCCACCAATAGAAAAACAGGTGTGGACCCGAAAAAAGGAATTAGCTTTTCAATAAACTGTTTTTTGTTTCTCACAAAATGAAATGCATTGGCCATTAGAATTCCGTCGATGTTCTGCAGGTTTAAATCGTCAAGAATGAAATCCGATTCAATGGTTTTTACGGCAACCATGTTTGGAAAACGACTATTTTGAAAAGAGGATATATTCTTGTCTACTGCGTATAAGGTACTACCTGTGTATAATAGGCCAGCCAGCGCCCGGGTGAATAATCCGGTACCGCAGCCGAGGTCCACCCAGGTTGTTTGCGTGTCCTGAATGATTTTATCAGTTTGTATAAGTGAAATCGCTTCCCGTAGTTCCATTCTTTATAAAATCAATCGTCCGTATTTGCTCAGGAATTTAGCATACTGAGCCCATTATTTCATTTTTGAGCCCATTATTTACTCCTCTGAGTCCAATATTTCATAAAAAGCGCCGGCACCCCGAATACCGGAGGGATTTAGAATAGCCTTTTTTACCAGGTCCTGGAGGTCCCGCGTGGCCGTGGGTTTTGAAACATGATTTAAATGCTGGTAATCTGAATTGCTGATCCTTCCTCTTTTCTGTATTGTCCTGAGTGCTTTGATTTGACGGAGGTTTAAATGATGTTTCAAAACGAAACTGTCGTCAATAATCAGCCGGGCCGCTTTCTTCCGGGCGGCTTTGTGCTGATGAGAGATAATCCTTCAGGGCCTTGACATACAGCGATTTATTATCTCCGGTCTGATACTTTTCTGCTTTTATGGGATCTTTTAAAACGGACTTTGCATAAGCAACAGCTTTGGCAAAATTATTGCGGAATTTCTTTTGGCGTTTAGTGGGGATCACATTGCTAAAATCCGGCGGATCACTGATGTAGGTTTTGCCGAATTTATTATATTTGAAGACCTTATCCCCGATTTTGCCGCTAATGCCATGGGTAACATAGTTGTCTTTTATCTTCGCCATTTATTTTTATTTCTACTTAAAAAAATTTCTGATTCGTTTTTAATACGCTTTTAATTCACCTTTATTGTATCTCTATCCCGGATATACTCCACCTGGTTACCTGCTTATCAGGGTGGGATTGGATGATTGGATACTTCACCGTAGGAAAGATTTCCCACTCACGATGCGCATGATGTGTTGATCCTTAGGCCTTAAGCTGAAGAACGTTACCTTTAAACAGAATGGCTGTCTATGAAAAATTTCCCCGTTCTTCCGGTTTTGGTCCTGCTTTTCTCCTTCCGCGGATTTTCCCAAAACCGTGATTCGGTCCAGTTCAAAAAAATCATTCTTACAAAGGATTTCATTTCAGAAGGTGTCGCGACTGTTGATGATGTAAACCGGGATGGACTGATAGATGTGATGGCCGGGTCATTCTGGTTCGAAGCGCCGGACTGGAAAAGACATGAAATTGCGAAGGGGCTTGATTTTTAATCCGGACACCACATTCAGCAATTCTTTTCTCGATTATAGTATGGACGTAAATCAGGATGGATGGATTGACCTGATCCGCATTGGTTATCCCGGCCAGGAAGTGGTTTGGTATGAAAATCCCCGCAACGAAAAACGTTTATGGGCCATGCATAAAATATATGATCATGCCGGAAATGAATCTCCCGCTTTGGTAGATATCGATGGCGACGGAAGGCCGGATATTTTATGTAACGATCCGGTGGAGAAAAAAATGATCTGGTTAAAATCGCCTTCTGTAAAGGGAGATACGATCTGGAGGAAATATATTATCAGCAATAATCCGGAACTGGCAACTAATATGTATACGCATGGCCTCGGCTGGAGCGATATGAATCGGGACGGCAGACCGGATGTCATCATTACCAAAGGGTGGTGGGAATCACCAAAGGATGTTACACAGTCAGACTGGGTTTTTCATCCGGCTGATTTGGGAGAAGATTGTTCGCAGATGTATGCTATGGATCTGAACGGTGACGGTGATGTTGATATACTCAGCGCTTCAGCCCATAACTATGGGATTTGGTGGCATGAACAAATAAAAGACGGAGCCGGTCATATTGTATTTAAACAGCACGAAATAAGTAAAGCATTTTCTGAGACCCATGCGCTCGCCCTGGCCGATATCAATGGGGATGGTTATCCTGATCTCATTACCGGAAAACGTTATTACGCCCACCTGGGGCGTGATCCGGGTGCGCACGAGCCATCGGTTTTATATTGGTTCGAATACAGACCGGGCAAGTCACCCGAATGGTTGCCACATTTGATAGACGATAACTCGGGTGTCGGATTGGTGGTTGTTGTAAAAGATATGAATCAGGACGGCCTACCGGATATAATCGTCGCCAATAAAAAAGGAGTCTTTATTTTTGAAAGAATAAAACGTTGAAAATTGCCGTCATGAAAAAAAATATCTGTCTGATCATTTTGCAATGCGCATTTCTATACTCGTTTTCTCAAAACGCCCAACTTGTTATTTCGAAATCTGATTCAACGGACGGACATCCTGCCTGGATCATGCAGGGAAATATTTATGAAGTAAATGTCCGGCAGTATACTGTAGAAGGAACACTCAATGCCTTTGCCAAACACCTTGCACGCCTGAAGTCAATGGGAGTACAAACGCTTTGGTTTATGCCGCTGAATCCAATCAGCAAAGTAGATCGGAAAGGAACCCTTGGAAGTTATTATGCGGTGGCTGATTATACGGCGATGAATCCTGAATTCGGAACGATGAGTGACTGGATCGCTTTGGTAAAACAAATTCATGGAATGGGTATGAAAGTAATCATCGACTGGGTTCCGAATCACACGGGTGGCGATAATCGGTGGCTCACCGAACATCCGGATTTTTTTGTAAAGGACAGTTCAGGAAAAGCGGCTGTGGCCAAGGACTGGGCCGATACACGGCAGCTGGATTATCAAAATCCGGTAATGGAAGACAGTATGATTGCTTCTATGAAATTCTGGCTCGTCAAATCAAATATTGATGGCTTCCGATGTGATGTGGCCTGGAATGTGCCGGCGTCATTCTGGCAAAATTGTATTCCGCAATTGAAGAGCATCAAAAATATTTTTATGCTGGCAGAAGGAGACAGCAGTTATCTGCCGATATCAGGATTTGATGCCGTTTATCCCTGGCATATGTTTCATATGATGGAAAAAATTGCAAAGGGAGACCGTCCGGCTTTTGGCCTGGATAGTATTCTAAAACGAAATGCGCAGATGTATCCTTCCAATACATTACAAATGTATTTTACCAGCAATCATGATGAAAACAGCTGGAACAAGGCGGACTATGGATCCTTCCCCGGCAGGACTCATGCGCCATTTGCGGTTTTCACGCAGACGATGGTGAATGGAGTGCCGCTGATTTACAGCGGACAGGAAGAACCTGTACTGAGGCCCCTGGCGTTTTTCGATAAAGATCCGATCGTATTTGGAAAATTTGGAAGAGCGAAATTTTATAAAACCCTGCTTGCCCTTCGTAAGAATAATCCGGCACTTGCTGCCAATGCATCTTTCAGGAGAGTAAAGGTCGGAAATGAAAATGCTCTCTACGCATACGTAAGACAAAAAGAGGGGAATAAAATTTTTGTCATACTAAATCTTTCAGATAAAGAACAAACCGTCACCGTCAATGATAAATCACTGGCGGGAAATCCCTTCAATGTTTTCATGGGGAAAAATGAACCGTTGGGCAGTAAATCCTGGAAAATGGAACCATGGGGATATGTTATCTATAAATATTAGAGAGCAGGACGCAGGACGCAGGACGCAAGAGGCTCTGCTTCCTGCGTCCTGACTGCGTCCTGCTTATTTCTGAACACCCGTCATGACGGATTTTTTCTTGCCATAATCAAAACTTCGTTCCTCATCGACCGTAATATTTTTTCCATCGAAATGACAGGTAAATATTTCGGTATGCGGGCTTTCTATATAACGCATTTGCATTACCAGGGTCTGGTCATCCTTCCAGAAAAAATTCCCTGCTACTTTGTATGGTGAAAGAATAGCCCAATTTTCCATTGCGTTCAGATACTGAGTATGGACCTGGTTTATTTGTCTGTCCCGTTTTCCATGAACCTGCTCCATAAAACAGGTCATAGGTATCTGCATTTGTATTCAGTATGAAATGACATATGCTATCCCGTATCTGTATACTGATTGATGAAATATTATTTTCATTCGGCTCCAGCACGAAATATTTGATCAGGTTCTTATTCGTATTACGGGAAGTAATACTACCAGATTCCGGTACGAGCGCCAGGGTAGATAATTTTGCTTTTAAGGCGATTAAAGATTTTGGATCTTCCGGCAGTTTATCCTTTTTAAATGCCGGTAAGAGATCATTCCAAACCAGGTTTAACTCATCCTGCATATTGGACGTTTCTTCGGTTATAGCGATAACGGCATCCAGTCCGGGCCACACCAGTATATATTGCCCGAATGCGCCATCTGCACGATAGGAGTGATGGCGGCTTCGCCAGATCTGATATCCATAACCCTGTTCCCAGTCACTGGAATCTTTTTTCGATTGTGGTAAATCGGGATGCTGGATAATTTTTGCGGTCGTTGCTTCTTCAATCCAGGATGATGGAATAATCTGATTGCCGTTCCATAATCCTTTTTGGAGATAGAGCTGGCCGAGTTTCGCCATGTCTTCGGTTTTTATCCGAAGACCCCAGGCTCCTGTATTTATTCCCGTTATATTTTCTTCCCAGTCCATCCCGGAAATACCCAGGGGTTCAAAAAGTCTGGGCCGGAGATATTCGACAACTTTTTGTCCCGTTACTTTTTGAATGATCGCGGACAACATGAAGGTGCCCATGGAATTATACAGAAACACTGTACCCGGTTTATACGCAATGGGAGCGGCTAAAAATGTCTTTGGCCAGTTTTTGGATTTTATAACCTGTCTTGGTTCAGGATCCATTCCGTCAGACATCATCAGAACGTCTTTGATGGTGAGGGCCGCGAGATTGGATGAAATCGTATCCGGCAGATCTTTTGGAAAAAATGAAATGACTTTATCTGAAAGTTTTATTTTGTTTTCGCTCACGGCAAATCCCACGGCCGTTGACGTAAATGTTTTACTGGCAGAGTAGAGCGTGTGACGGAGGGATGGTTTATATGGGTTCCACCATCCCTCGGCGATCACCTTGCCATGCCGAAGGATCATGAAACTATGCAATTCGTTTTTACTTGCTTCGCTCGCATTTACAAATTTCAAAATGTCTGCAGAAGAAACACCCTCTGCTTCTGGTGTACTCCGCGGCAGGGATGTTCCGGTTTGGGCGACACTGGAAAATGAAACTACGATCAATATCCAAACACTCATTATTTTTATCATAAAACGAGCATTGTTAATTGTCAATTGTTAATTGTCAATTGTTAATTGAATCATTTTCAGAATTTGCCTTAACCTTCGCCTTAAGCCTTCGCCTCAAACGTATTTCTTTACAACCGGTATTTTCCTCAATAATATACTAACCTGCCAGCTTATAAGCAATGAGATTACAAATGTGATCAGGAACTTAATGAACGCCGGCAAATCCACATTTAATAATTAGTACTGGCACCATAACACAAAAATATAGTGAACAAGATATATGCAATAAGCATTCCGCGTAAGAGAATCCATGAAAGAACTGACCCGCGTAATAAATTTTCGGAAAGATGCGTCAGGAATGCAAGAGAACTAAAACAGGTAGAACCCGCGTAAACACTTCCGTAAATTATTTTGGATGGCCATTCACCTAATTTCTGTCCGAATCCTTCCCTTCCCAATGCTTCCAATACGAGCAGGAGCATGTAAAAGATAACGCAGGCTCTGAGCCAAACCCGCCAGTATTTTATAAAACCCGATCCGGAAGAAAATAATCCTTTTTCAATATTCGAAGCACCGAGAATGCTGCCAAAAATAAAAAAGCCAAAATAAAGCAATAAGCGACTTTCCTGAAAGGCAAACGGGCCAAAACCCTTCCAGGTATAAGCTCCAAATAACCAGGAAGCCGGTACATAGAGTAGCCATATGATTGTATAAATCACCAGGGCAACTTTCACCGGATGATCGGCCCAGGATTGTAATTTATTTTCCACTTTGTATACAAATGGTATGAACACCTTTCCAAATATGGCGAAGACAACATTGAATAAAAAAAGTACCCAGATGAACCAGGGAGGGCCGGGGGGCCAGCCTTCGACAAAAAAGAAATCTTTTAAGAAATTCTTCAGTCCGCCATCAGGGTGGGCGTTCAGATAAGCAGGATAATAGGCCAGCAACATCAAACCGCTAACCGCTACAATAAATGGTAAAAAGAGCCGGTAAAACCGGTCCCGGATAAAAAGCGCCGCCCCTTTCTTTTTCAGGCCCTGCACAACAAAAAATCCCCCGATCAAAAACATAAGGGCCATAAAAAAAACATCGTTGAAGTTTTCGAAAATATCGAGACCGACCCAACGTTTACTGTCTATGATCGGATGAGTGGAAAGGATATAAGCATGCGGGTTGAAACGTGCAAAAGTCGTGTAAGCCAGGGTAGAGTGATGTGCAACGACGAGTACTGTTATAAACGAGCGAAGATAATCAACCCATAAGACCCTTCCGGCACTCTGACGCAGTAGCCGGATTCGATGCAGGATTGTCATATATGATTTTATGCACGTGGTATGTTGAAAACAGATCTTAAATATAAACCCTATTTTACCTATTTTTAAACCGATGTTGGCTGACTGCTCGTTTACACGATTCGAAACAATGAACCCGAATCTACTCGCAAACCCGATTTTCAGGGATTATTTTAATATTCATCAATCTTACGGTGAATTGTTAGATGAGGATGGAAAAGTACGCCCTCACTGGGAAACTTTTTTTGAGACCTACTCCCGGCTGGGCGAAGAAGAAATAAACAGCCGTAATACCGATACCCTCCGATTGCTCAAGGAAAATGGAGTAACGTATAATATTTATGGGGACCCGAACGGATTAAACCGACCATGGAAGCTCGACAATATTCCCTTTTTAATCAGCAAAGAAGAATGGACGTCTATTGAGACCGGTCTTTCTCAAAGAGCACAACTGCTAAATCTCATTCTGGAAGATATATATGGAGAGAGAAAACTGATAAAGGAAGGCATTTTGCCGATGGAGCTTATTTATAATCACGCAGGATTTCTCAGACCCTGCCATGGCATTCGCCAGCGTGGCAAGCACCAATTGGTTATGTACTCGGCTGATATTGCAAAGAGTACGAAGGGTAAAATCTGGGTAGTCAACGATCGCACGCAGGCTCCTTCCGGATCCGGTTATGCATTGGAGAACAGAACAACGATGACCCGCGTAATTCCGGAATTATTCGACGGATTAAAAGTGCGCCATCTTTCACCTTATTTCAACGCTCTCCGGAATGGTTTGAGCGAAATCGCCCCACATAGAAACCTGAATCCGCGGATCGTTATCCTGACCCCGGGTTCATCGAACGAAACTTATTTTGAACATTCTTATCTCTCTTCTCATCTTGGATTCACCCTGGTGCAGGGTAATGATCTGATCGTAAAAGATAATTATGTCTGGCTGAAAACAATGGGTGGTCTGGAACGCGTAGACGTTATCCTTCGTCGTGTGGACGATATTTATTGCGATCCGCTTGAATTAAAAGCTGATTCCCAATTGGGCATTCCCGGATTGTTGCAATGCGTCCGGAGTGGAAATGTGAGCCTGGCCAACCCCCTGGGCAGCAGTGTTCTTGAAAATCCGGGACTGATGCCATTCCTGCAACTGATCTCGCGGTATTTTTTAAATGAGGACCTGATACTGCCCACCATTGCTTCCTGGTGGTGCGGGCAGCAACGGGAACTTCAATATGTTTTAGAAAATATTAAAACCCTGGTCATAAAAAAAATACACCGTAATGCGACGGGTAGTTCTTCCATTGACGGGGCATCTTTATCAGCCAGCCAGTTAGAAGCGTGTAAACAACAAATCAGATTAAACCCTGCACTCTATGTAGGACAGGAAAAAGTAGAAATATCCCTGAGCCCTTCACTCATTGAAGGAAGAATTGTACCTCAGAAGGTATTATTCAGAAGTTTTCTGGTCAGTAATCAGAATGATTATGTGGCCATGTCCGGTGGTTTGGTCAGATCTTCTGCAGATGCGACAAATTTTCTCATCTCCAGTCAGACAGGGGGATTTAGCAAGGATGCCTGGATTATTTCACCGGAACCGGGAAGGGTCGTAAATGTATTAAAGGAAACACCTGAATCAGCCGTTGAAACATATAATGATATGCTGCCCAGCCATGCAGCGGAAAATTTATTTTGGGTGGGCCGGTATACCGAGCGCATATTAGGTAATGCGCGTTTCCTCAGAACGGTCATGCAATTTCTGGCCGAAGGGAATAAACTGATCACGGATATCAACCGGCAAACGGAAAGGAGTTTACTGGAAGCTTTTACAAAGTACAGCTATACTCTACCGGGATTTGTTGGAGAAGATGCGGATGAATTATTCGCCGATCCCTGGAAAGAATTAAAAGATGTTCTCTTCAATGAAAAAAGAGCGGGCGGCATCAAGTATAATTTTTTACAGTTTCACAAAGCCATTCATGAAGTGCGTGATCATTGGTCCACCGATACCTGGCGGGTGATTCGTGGTATGGAAGAGGGTTTGCAAAATGGTATTCCCTTGTCACATCACGGACATCTGCAGATGATTCATACCCTCGATAACCTGATCACTTCCATCGTAGCATTTATTGGCCTGAACCGGGAAAGTATTTCCCGCGAACAGGGCTGGATCATGCTGGATGTTGGAAGAAAAATCGAACAGAGCCTTCTGGTCATTACCATGCTCAGAACCAACCTGGTAAAAAAATATAGCGAACAGGTGGAATACAATCTGCAGCAATCGGTATTGATGAGTAATGAGGGACTTGTGAACTACAGATATAAATACAGGAGGCCACTTCAAAATTTATTAGTAATCGATCTTTTGCTCTTTGATCCCAATAACCCGAGATCATTGACCTATCAGGTTGTGCGATTGAAATCCTACCTGCAAAACCTTCCCAAAAATACCGGCGGAAAATCGCTGACCGAATACGAACGTCTTATTCTGGAGGCCGATACTTTGCTCAAGCTCGCCAATAAAACTGAATTAGCTATTTCGGATGACGAAGGATATGCCAATCTGGAAATATTTCTATCCCGGCTTTTCCAGATACTCTCTGCCATTCCCGGCGTTATTTCCAAGGCATTTTTCAAACATGAGATGACACCCAAAACGATTATCATACGATAAAGCGTCAATCCCTTCAGATATGAAATATACGATTCAACATAAAACATCTTATACCTATCTGGAACCGGTGAGCTTGTGTCATAATATCGCGCGGCTTGTTCCGCGTAATACCAGCGAGCAAATCTGTAAGAATACAAATATCCAAATTGATCCAAAGCCAGACCGGATCAATGAATATGAAGATTTCTTCGGAAATAAAGTGATTTACTTTTCCATTGAAAAAGAACATTGGGAACTCACGGTAAATGTGACTTCCGAGGTAGAACGTCACCATACGGGGCAGATAAAAATGCAGGTTTACCGAAATGCCAGCCTGGAAGAAATAAAGAAAGTGATACAGAACCTCAAAGGAGAATCGATGGATATCAAACAATATTGTTTTGAAACACCCATGACCGCGTCCAATGAGGAGATATTGAAATTTGCCCTGCAAGTCTTTTCAACCGGGTAAATCTGTTTTTGAAGCGACGGAAGATCTTACAAAACGAATTTTTAGTGAATTCGAATATAAACCGGGACATACAACCATTTCAACACCCCTGGCCCAGGTGATGAAAGAACGAAAAGGTGTTTGCCAGGACTTTGCACATCTGGCTATTGCATGCCTTCGGTCTGTTGGTTTGCCGGCCCGTTATGTGAGCGGCTATATTGAAACGGTATCTCCCGAAGGCGTAGAGAAACTCATTGGCACTGATGCTTCGCACGCATGGTTCAGCCTGTACATACCGGATATGGGATGGACCGATTTTGACCCCACAAACAATTGCATTGTATCGGATCAGCATATAACAATAGGATGGGGAAGGGATTATGCGGATATTGCACCCCTTGACGGGATTATTCTCAGCAGTGGTTCTCACGAATTAACGGTGTCTGTAGATGTAAAGAGAACGAATTGAAAATTGCCCACTGGTATAGTTATTGAATAATACCAGATCTAATTTTTATTATGAAACTTTATACCTGTAGTAACTGTCACAGCCTCATCTATTTTGAAAATAATATCTGTCTAAACTGTAAGTACTCCCTGGGCTTTGATGCCCATACGCTTTCGCTGATCACCCTGGTTGCAGAAGGAAATAATATTTTCGCAAATGCGCAGAATAAGGATCAAAAATTCCGCTATTGTAAAAATTCAGAATATTCAACATGTAACTGGCTGGTCCCTGCGTCTTCGGACACTGCCTATTGCCAGGCCTGTGATCTGAACCGGATCATTCCGGATCTCAATAATCAGGAAAATCTGAAAAGATGGAAGAATATTGAAATTGCAAAACACCGCCTGATTTATTCATTACTTCGCCTTCGTCTTCCGGTGCAAAAGAAGATAGGAGATGAAGAAACCGGTATTGCTTTTGATTTTCTGGCCGACACATCGCCGAAGGAAAAAGTGATGACCGGCCACGATAATGGAGTCATTACATTGAACATTGAAGAAGCAGATGAGGCGGAACGTGTGAAACATAAGCAGGATTTGAGAGAAAGATATCGAACCCTTCTCGGTCACTTTCGACATGAAATAGGTCATTATTATTGGGAAGTGCTTATTAGAAACTCTGATTCCATTCAACAATACCGTGCTCTTTTTGGTGACGAGGAAAAAGACTATTCACAAGCGCTGGAGGATTATTATAAAAACGGCGCACCAGCTAACTGGAGCGAAAGTTTCATCAGTCCGTATGCCACTTCTCATTCCTGGGAAGACTGGGCGGAAACCTGGGCCCACTATCTTCATCTGATGGATACGCTGGAAACAGCTTCTTCATTTGGTATACGTATTCAGCCCGATACTGTTCAGGATACAAAAGGAATACAGGCAAGTATCCAGCAGGATCCATATGATATGACGGACTTCGGTCAGATTATGAAATGGTGGCTTCCATTAACTTTCGCGTTGAACAGTTTGAGTCGTAGTATGGGTTATTCTGATTTTTATCCTTTTGTTATTTCGGAACCTGTTGTAAAAAAACTTACAGTTTATTCATGAACTATGTTTGAAGAATGCCGGTAATACTAGTTTTCCGACGGTGGTAATTTGAGCAGGAGGCGGGACGCAGGACGCAGGAAGCAATTATTACGTTTTTGTTTCCCGAATTGATCTTATAAGATTTATCAACTTTGCTCTGATTTTACAAACTTTCTCATTAAGTAATTTGTACATGTCAGGGCTCAGATACCCTAATTCGCTAGTGAGTAATATACAATATTCAAGTTCATTTGCTGAACCGAGTGAAGTATCAAGAAAATGAGTAAAATCTTTATCCGAATTTCTCCCGCAGCCCTCCACAATATTGAATGGAATAGAATAAGCTGCTCTTTTCATTTGACTGGTCAACTCATACTTTTCATCACGCGGAAAACCCGGCGCAACATGTCGGTAAATGAATTTCACTAATTCATGAGATTCTTCCCACACTTCATATCTTTTGTAGTTTCGCATTTATCCATAAAGTGAATCCGATATTTTATTTGGTAAAAAGTGTTTCAACGGAGATAATCAAGTGAATTGTGGAAAATAAATTGTGAAAAAAGGTCGTCTGCCTCATTCGTACTATTTGATCAAATGCGTCCTGCCTCCCGCGTCCTGCCTCCTGCTCGCCTCAAACCTTGTGCTTAACTGATCTTCTCAAATCAAGCGTATGAACATAATCTTTATTCATATCAGCCACTGGCGCATCGTAGTAAAACGGTAATCTGTTTTGTTCAACATAATGTGCGACCACTGAAAAAGAGGGTGAAGGCCTCAGCACTTCCTGGGTATGCGAAGTAGTTCCGAAACGACTTACTCTTCTGGATTCTGCTTCATTGGCATTTATTGGGAAGCTGTCATAACTTCTTCCGCCGGGATGTGCAACATAATATGTGCATCCACCGATTGAACGACTGTTCCATGTATCGACAATATCAAAAGTGAGCGGTGTATCGACGCCGATGGTTGGATGTAAGGCAGATGGCGGTTGCCAGGCACGATATCGAACACCGCAAACATATTCTTCCCTGATTCCGGTTTCTCTTAAAGGAACCCGGTTGCCATTACATAGCAAAACATATCGGGATTTATTCAATCCCCTTAATCTTATCTGAACTCTTTCCAATGAAGAATCAACATAGCGGGCGGTACCGCTGCTCGACATTTCTTCTCCCAATACATGCCAGGGTTCTATACCCATACGCACTTCCATTTCGATTCCTTCAATATGAACGGTGCCATAATGCGGGAAACGGAATTCAAAAAATGGTTCAAACCAACTCATCTGAAAAGGATAACCTGCATCATTCAGATCTTTTACTACTTCCACCAGGTCCTGATGCACATAAAATGGAAGCATGAATTTATCATGCAGTTCCGTTCCCCATCTCACCAGTTCGTGCTTGTATGGTTTGTTCCAGAATTTGGCGATCAGTCCGCGTATCAGCAACATTTGCAAAAGGCTCATTTGCTTATGCGGAGGCATATCAAAGGCACGAAATTCAAGAATACCAAGTCTTCCGGCTGAGCTGTCGGGCGAATATAATTTATCAATGCAAAATTCAGAACGGTGTGTGTTTCCGGTAATATCCGTTAATAAGTGTCTGAAAATTCTGTCCACCAGGTAAAAAGGAATAAAACCATGATCCGGAACCTGGCTAAAGGCAATTTCCATTTCATATAATTTCTCATCTCTTCCTTCGTCAATACGCGGCGCCTGACTGGTCGGGCCGATAAATGCACTTGAAAATAAATATGAAAGTCCCGGGTGATGTTGCCAGTAGGCGATGAGACTGGCCAGCAGATCGGGTCTGCGTAGCAAAGGACTATCGGATGGTTTTGCACCACCGATCGTAATATGATTACCACCTCCTGTTCCCGTATGCCTTCCGTCCAGCATAAATTTTTCTGTACCGAGTCGTGCCAGGAAAGCCTGATCGTATAACGTGTCGATATTAAATACTAATTCTTTCCAGTTTTTCGCTGGATGGATATTCACTTCAATAACTCCCGGATCGGGAGAGACCACGAGACGTTCCATACGATAATCCCTCGGTGGCTCATAACCTTCAATGCGCACAGGCATTTGTAATTTTTCAGCCGTGGCTTCAACAGAGGCAATCAGATCCAGGTAGTGCTCGAGATAATCTGTTGGCGGAAGAAAAACATACATGATTCCTTCGCGGGCCTCCACGCAAAGTGTCGTTTTTATTACGGGTATTTCGTACAGAGGTTTGATTTCTTCCTCTTTAATTACTTTCTTTTTTTCCAGATCCTTTTTTTCTACAGGTTTATCCTGGTATTTTATTTTCTGTTTCGGAGCCGGATGTTCATAAACAAGCCCGTAACGACTGGTTATGGTTTCGTGATAATTTTCGAGCACCGGAAGTTCTTCGAATAAACTGCGTTCCACTTTTTGGGGTTCATTTTCTTTCGCAACAGCCGGGAGGGAATCCAGTGGCAGACGCAGACCCATCGGAGAGTTTCCGGGAATCAGGAATAAATTTTTCCTGCTCAGAATCCATTTACAACTCTGCCATTTGCTGTTATCATAATTCCATTTTAATGGCAATGTGAAACCGGCGGGATTACCCAATCCGGAATCCAATAAAGAAGACAGCGTTCTTCTTTCAATAGAGTCTTTTAAATTGGATAAGAGAGGATCCACATTCGCAGGCAGTTTTCCTTCTGACCAAAGAAAATAGAAAATATCCTCATAGGCGGTGCTCATGTTGGTCTCACTAACAGCCAGATGTTTGGCTAATTCCTTTGTGAATCGTTCGGCATCCTGCCAGGTGAATTTCTTTTCAATTTTTTCATGAGCAACCAGCCGGATATTCTTCCAGATCGGGTAGTGATCCTTTCTCCAGAATAGTCCGTATTGCCAGCGGGGAAGCGGTTCACCCGGATACCATTTTCCAAGACCGTAATGGATCATGCCATCCGGACCGAATTTTTCACGAAGCCTGAAAATTAAATCGTGTGAACGAATACGTTTTTCCGGTCCGTCGGCAGCAGTGTTCCATTGGTCCGATTCCATATCGTCAATGGAAACAAAAGTAGGTTCACCACCCATGGTCATGCGCAGATCGCCTTTGTCAAGGTCTTCGTCAATTTTATATCCGGTTGCATTGATGGCTGCCCATTGTTCTTCTGAATATGGTTTTGTGACGCGCGGATCCTCGTGAATACGGGTAACCGTATTGGAAAATGAAAACTCTGTTTCACAGGGATCCGATGCACCTACAACCGGTGCGGCGCTCACATAGTCAGGTGTACATGCTAAAGGAATATGACCTTCGCCGGCAAATAAACCGGATGTCGGATCCAGTCCGATCCAACCCGCACCGGGTACATAGACTTCCGTCCATGCATGAAGATCTGTGAAATCATTTTCAGGACCCGATGGCCCGTCCAGAGATTTTATATCAGCGGTTAGTTGCACCAGGTATCCTGAAACAAATCGTGCAGCCAGTCCAAGTCGTCGGAAAATCTGCACGAGCAGCCAGGCGGAATCGCGGCAGGAGCCCAGTGCAAGACCCAGTGTTTCTTCACAAGTCTGAACACCGACTTCCATGCGGATATTGTAATTAATATCCTGGCTGAGTTTCCTGTTTATATAAACGAGAAAGTCGTTGATGGTTTTTTTGCTTCTGTCCAGCCCTTCCATCCATTTGTTCAGCAACGGTCCATCTTCTTTTATTTCAAGATATGGGATCAGTTCACCCTTTAATTGTTCTGTATAATTAAACGGAAAGTTTTCAGCATATTCTTCAACAAAAAAATCAAAAGGATTAATCACCGTCATGTTGGCAATAACCTCCACTTCAATCCGGAGTTCTTTTGTTTTTTCAGGAAACACAACCCTTGCCTGATAGTTTCCAAAGGGATCCTGCTGCCAGTTAATAAAATGATTTTCCGGAAATACTTTGAATGAATACGCTTCAATGTGCGTGCGTGAATGAACTGCAGGCCTCAGTCGGAAAATATGCGGCGACAGGGAAACAAACCGGTCGTAATGATAAGCGGTTTTATGATTAATTGCTACGCGAATGGCCATAAAATATAGTTGACGCAATGAATAGCGAGCAATCGTTATTGCGGCTCAGTAAACGCTTTGAAGATAGATAAATTACTGATTTGAAGGAAATTAAGATTTAATCAGCGGGCAACCGGAACATTTCTGGTTCGTATATTTAGAGCGTGCGGTTGGGATTAGGATTTTTTATATACGTCATGAATTTATTTGCCAAACCTTCCGGGATTATTTCTTATCATTTTTCTTTTGGTCATTTCCTGCAGAAAAGTGTTCGATCCACCTGCCATCCAGGCAAATAACCATTATTTTTCCATGGATGGATTTATCGATATCACGCCCAACAGCTCAACTTCCATCACGCTTTCCAGATCTTTGAATCTGTACGATACGCTCACGAATATTCCGGAACTGGGTGCTAAGGTTCTGATCCGGAGTTCCGGCGGAAACACGTATGATTTATTCGATACGGCCGGCAACGGAATATATGTTAGTTCAGCGCTGAATCTGGATCCTGCACAGAAATACCAGCTCGACATTACCGGATCCGATGGCAATAAATATATATCAGACTTTGTGGAGGCTAAGATTTCGCCGCCCGTAGATAGTGTTACCTGGGAACTGGTAAATGATCCGATTACGCTGGCGCAGGCGGTAAATATTTATATCAATTCACACGATCCCAATAACAATACGCATTTTTATCGTTTCGATTATCAGCAAACCTATAAACATGTTTCTGTTTATGAAAGTCCCTGGGGCGAAGCAAACGGGCTTATTTATCCTTATGACGTACTATACAGTACACATTCCTGCTGGTCAACGATACCTTCCGGGAGTATCCTGCTTGGATCTACAATAGCGCTCAACCAGGATGTAATCAGCCATATTCAGGTCGCCAATATTGTTCAGAATGATTTTAGAATGGATATCGGTTCCAGTTTTCTGGTAAGGCAATTTCCATTGACGGAAGAAGGATATAATTACTGGTTGACTGTTCAAAAAAATTCCCAGTCTCTGGGAGGGCTGTTTGATTTGCAACCTGCCCAGATTACCGGGAACATGCATTGTACAACCAATCCGAAGAATCCGGCCCTGGGATTTGTTTCGGCTTCATCCGTACAATCCCAAAGGATTTATATCAGCAACAAAAGTTTACCCGGCTGGCAGTCGAATCCATCTTATGTATGCCCGACTGTTGAAGTGATGCAGGACCAATTGAATTTGCTGATTTATAATTATGCAGACACTTCTTATGGGCCATACCATTTTTCGGGCGATTTAATCGTTTCACTTATTGTGGCTCCGAAAAGCTGCATGGATTGCAGATACCAGGGTGGTATTAATATAAAGCCGGCATTCTGGCCTCAGTACGATTAGTATTATTCATCGTGCTGCTTTCTGAATTATCGGGACTGATTCTCAGTATTCCGGCAGGATTTCAGGTTAATCTTTATTTGCTGCTTTTTTCGAAAACCTGATTTGTAACCGGCGGTAAATCCGGAATCCTGATGACATTAAATGCATGGTTGGCAGCTTTATGGCAGTTGTTACAGGTATTCGTCAACAGATTGAAACCGGATTTAAACTTGACGATATTTTTTTCAGATATAGCGCGTTTCACACTATCCAGCGGAGGAAATATCATCGGCAGTGGCTTGATGCTTGGACTGTCAGCACAATATTGTTGAATATCATCCAGGGATTCCTGGATTTCTTCCATTTCAAAATTAGCCAGTTCCCAGTTTTCGTTTTTACCTGCAAACCACAATTTGGCGTGGTGCATTTGAATGGAAGACATGAATTCGCCAACACCGGGAGAATACGCGTGATTCATTTTATTTCGCAAGCTGTCAATTTGATTTTGCAAATTCTGTCCACCATCATGCGTTTGCTGATTGCAGGCAAGAAGACTGACAACGACCAGGGATATGAAGATGGTTCTCATTGTAATGATTTATTACTTTGGATGACTGATAAAGATGTTAATGACTTCAACCAGAATCAGTATGATGATCACCCATTCCAGTGTATTACTGTTGCGGTTCTGTAAAAGATCCCTGAACAATTCCATATTCTCTTTTACGATACTGAGTCCTTCCTGAATGGTGCGAAAGCGCGCCTGCAGATCGAAGGTTTTCTTCAATCCAATATCCAATTTATTCAGGTTTTCATTTTCCCAGGTTTCTTCAGGAGAATCAAAAATGTAAAGGTTCGCTGAAATTCGGTTTTTTAAATTTAATGTGCGGCCGATATATTTTTTCAATTTAATGCCACCCATGAAAATCTTACCTTTTCTTTCCAGCAATTGTGTATGGGAATTGGTTTCTTCCAGTAAAGAATTTGTCTGCTGGTTGTAGTAGTCCAGCGCGACACTCTGTGAAACATTCAGCATGATAAGACGCAATTCGTCTACGCTGGGGGCGGGAATTTCAATTTTGTTATATCCGTAATTAATGGCCGGGGCTTCTGTTTCAATGTCGAATTCGTCACTCAGACGCTGATCAAACAGGTTTTTACAATGGGGTTCTATGATCTTAAAAAAAGCAGCCATCTCTGTTTCTGAATAGCCCAGAAAGCAAACGATGCCATATTTGAAAACATACAGATATTTCTGATTGTCTATTGTATAAAATAATTCATCCGTATCCGAATAATGAAGCGTAGCGGGAAAGGAGGATTTGAATTGTTTTATATCGATGCTGTCTGCAAGCTGGAAGGAAATGACTTTTAAATTCATACTTAAACATTTGCATCCACCTAAAGGTAAGTGAATGCAAATATTCAGTAAATAACGTTAGTCCTTAGAGGCAACTGTCTGGCTTTTCAATATTTCATTTTGACTTTGCCGGTATCTCAGGATATTAAGATAGTTTAGCGCCAGGTGATTATTATAATTTTCGTATGATTTCTGTGCCCATTGTATGGCTCCGTCGAGATCACCGTTGATTTCAGAGATGATGGCCATATTGTAACATGCCCGGCCTGCTATTTTTCCATCGGTACTTTTTGTTTCCTGTGACCAGATTTCAGCAGCGCCATCCCAGTTTCCAGATTGCGCTTTGCGTTTTGCTGTTACGAAGTTTTCATTACCAGCCACAAAATAATCTCTCGAAACCCGGATCCAGCATGGGAGGATCCTGGCAGCATATGCTTCGCCGGCCTTGATACTTACATCCGTAACAGCCTCTTTGCGACCGATCAAAGCTGAGGCAGCTACTGCCGGATTGATACCTGAGCCTGAAAATGAAATGTCCCGGCCAATAATATATTCATCCAATATGGTTCTTGTGGAAGGATCATATATTCTCCATCCTGTTTTTACGAATGTTGTCATATTTACCTGGTGTGCGATTGCCGGGAGACTGGTCACGCCCAGGTTCACCTGTGTCGGACTGGCTGAATAATTCAGCTTGGTTTCTGTATCAAAAAGTTCAAGAGAAAAAAGGGCGTCCGTATGGCTTTCCCTGCATATTTTTTCTACCGAATCCCATTGCATGGCCGTAGGAAATATGCCGGCACCAAAAGACCTCAAATCCCTGTCCAATGGTTTTACTTCAGTGAACCGGGTATTTTTCATCAGCTCATCTGACAGACCACGCAGGCTTCCTTTTGCACCGGTCTGCTGGAGGTCATTCGATTCCAGGGTAAGTGCTTTATGAATGGCGTCAAGCGTTTGAGTTTCGCTGGAAGCTTTGGTTCTGTTTACGAGAGCAACCGTTTTTATGTTCGCGGGAATGGAAACAGGAGCTGGTTTCAAAACACTCAGCGACATTAAATTGGTTGAGCTGCAGGAATAGCAGGTAAGCAGGATCAGACTATAAATTGCCCGGTTTTTCATACAAAAGGATTTTAGACGGCCAATGGCCGATGCTAAAACGGTTTTTCCGTTTTATTTAGTATTCGGGACGGAAAATCATTCACCTGCTGATCAGGTTGTAAGTGATTGATTGTGACTGGGTAATTGTTTGTTGAGGACGGGCTCTCAGTTAATAAACATCACCCTTACGGAACCCGGTGGGTTTCGTTTAATTGAAGAGCTGTGTTTTCTGAATGATCAGGCAGTTGCTTCCATTTCCTTTTTGGGAACTCCCATGGCATTTGCTTCATCTACTTCATAACAATAATTCTTGCTGATATGGCCGACATTGTCATCCAGGAATTTTTGGACAGCATTTGCTGAGGGTCCTTCCCAAAGACATGTTCCCATTTTCATATCCCTGGATGGAAATACACTGATCAACTTCAGATCTGCCGGCAATAAGGCAGTTAGTTGTTGAGCGGAAGACCAAAATTCTTGTGGATTCTGAATGTTGTGTTGTGCGATTACTAACATAGCTGTTGATTTAAAAGTGAAAAAAAATATTACAGGAATATTAAACCAATCCGTTTGCAGAGGGTAAGTTACCTGGGCAGAAGAAATTTCAGAAAGAAGTAAATTATTCTAAGAAGGAAAAACAAAAGTAGAAAAAGGAAACATCCTTTATGAAAAATAAATCCCTTTTATTTTTAGTAAAAAATCCTGAAGTCGCAATGAATTGAACGATACTATTTTAAAGGATGTGTTTCCCATTCCCTCCGCAACATGGCGAACTGACATTCACTGCCCCATTTCCCCTTGAAGAAAGTATTTTCAATGAAATGTGCTTCCTTCCGGAATGAGAGACTTTCCATCATCCGGATGGAAGCCAGATTTTCCGCATCCACTGTTTCTTCGATCCGGTGAATTCCTTTTTTTGAAAACAGAAAATTCATCAATCCAAGCATGGTTTCTTTTGCGTATCCCTGTCGTTGGTGCAGTGTGAAATAGTGATACCCAGTTCGGCGATCCTTGAATCATGCTGGATGTAAGATAGATGGCGCAGTCACCTACCAATTGTCCGGTTGCTGATATTTTCAATGGCATATTGAATCCATTCACCGGGAACTATGAGTAATTTATTTTGATGTTCTGCGATAAACGATTTTGCCTGTTCCCTCGTATATGTATCGAAGCCCTGATATTTTGTTACCTCAGGATTGGACCTGTACAAATGAAAGTCGTCCAAATCGGTTTCCCTGAGATTTCTTATTTTTAATCGCTGTGTTTTAAATAAACAAAGCATATCCAACTTTTATATATGCCAGCTAATTTACTGATAAAGATGGCATTCAGAGAAGCTACTCTTCAGGATATTCCCCAGATTCAGATTGTTCGTCATGCTGTTAAGGAAAATGTTTTATCCGATCCGGGTTTGGTAACAGATGAAGATTGTGCAAACTATCTGGTCAACCGGGGAAAGGGCTGGGTATGTGAATTGAACGGAAAAATCATTGGATTTGCGATTGCGGATCTCGTTGATGATAATATCTGGGCGCTTTTTGTTGATCCTCATTTTGAAGGCCAGGGTATCGGAAGAAAGTTACATGAACTCATGCTCGACTGGTATTTTTCGCAGGGTAAAAGAAAGGTTTGGCTGGGCACATCACCGAACACACGGGCCGCTTCATTTTATAAAAAGGCTGGTTGGATTGAGACAGGTATTCACGGCAAGAATGAAATAAAATTTGAAATGCAGGCAGAGGACTGGCTCGCGATCTGACATGCCACGTTCGCCATCGTTCAAAAAAAATCGAACCATTAAATTATTTAACAGCGGAGTTCTTTTTGGCTTTAGCAATGGGGGCAAAGGGACCATATTTATGCTGAAGGGAAGGAAAGGAATCCGGAAATGGACCATCTTCGAGATCAACGGGCTTTAATAAAATATTTGGCCAGTCCTGTTTGAATTTTTTTACGGGTCGGGGCTGGCTATTTACAAAAGCAGCCAGATCCCATGCCTCTTCATTGTTCAATTGTTCATTTGAATAATTACTACCGAACGGCATATTGTCTTTTATAAATCCGGCAAACTTCGATAGCCTGTACAGGCCCGCGGCCGTATTATAACTATGATCTCCCCAAAGAGGCGGGTAGCGATATTCTGCTATCGAGTCAGGTTGTCCCTCACCGTTTACTCCGTGGCAACTCTGGCATTTCTGCTGATACAGGATCTTTCCTCTTTGCGGGTCTGCCGGTCTTTCTATATATGTGAGTATTTCCAATCCGGCACCCGCTGGTTTTTTACCTTTCGTTACATCTTTCCCCAGCCAACTGATATAGGCGTTCATGGCCTTCATCTCCCGACTGGTACTGTCTGGCGCTTTGCCATTCATACTTCTTTCAAAACAATCCGTAATACGCTGGTTTATGGTTTCATGCGAACCTCTGCGGTCGCTGAAGCGGGGATAAAGTGCAGCAACAGCTCCAAAATTTCCAGCCCAGGCTTTTGTTCCGGCATCCAGATGGCAATTCTGGCAATTCATGCCGTTGGCATTTTTGCTTACAGAACCGCGTGGACCAATATACCGGGAGGTATGACTGATCAGTTTTTTACCATAACGGATCAGTTCTCCGGATTCATCATTTGGAATCTGGAATGGAATCCGGAGCCACCCACAATGGATCTTTTTGGGAAAGCATAGCCTTCTGCTGGCTTTCATTTGCCCTTTTCCTTTTTTCCCTGCGTTCAAGCAACACCAACAGGACCGACAAAAGCAGTACTGAAACCAACAGCCATTTACGCGTCATAGGGAACTATTGTGCAGAAGGCTAACCTTTTTATCATACATTACAATAGCCACAACCGTGTTCCTGCGCCCGACCCACAGCCCAGACACCGGAAGGCATAGCCGGAATACCCGGGATCAGATTATCCATCAAACTCTTTCTTAACGGTGGCATTATCCTGCTTTGTCATTCCGGCAATGACTGCACTGTAAACGGTAATGGCCATATCGCAGGCACAAAACATAATTCCCTCCGTCTGCAGTTCGGGAATGCCCAATGCAACAACACCGATTCCGGGGGCTGAAAAATCATCCGGTTTAGGTTTCCAGAAAGGATTTCTTAAAGCCGATGCTTTTGTTTGCGGGTCGGTAACTTTAAATATGTCGCCGAATTTATATTTTGCCCACAAACTGTCCTGGATTGCAAAACACATAGCGGCATGTCTTAAGACAACTACGGCAGTAGCATCCGATGCCTCCGGTTGCCGCATTGGTCAACATATATATTTTGGGCCAGGCAAAGGGAAATATTTCTTTCGGTTCAGTGCAATCAAATACAATTCTGTGTTTGCCCTTGACTCCTTTAAACCATTCGTCAGGATCAGCTGCGGCTCCTGAAAAAACATTTGAAACCTTCATTCGCTTTGGCCGGGTTTACCAGGGAAGCTACTCCCATCAGTGCGGCGGCTCCTGTAACTTTTCCGATGAAATCACGCCTGTTGGCATTACGATTATTCGACATTTGATAAAGTTTTAATGGTTAAGTCCGGTTCAGTTAAATTAAAAACCGGTTAGCAAACCTAGTTTTACTGCAGGATATTATTATTGGAAAAAAGTGACAAAATCAGATCTGCATGATTCTTTCAAAAGATGCTTTTTCGGAAAAAAAATGCTGCGGGGACCCTCCAGTCAATGTTTTGAACTCGTGAATCAAGTGACTATGGTCATAATAACCGAATAATTCTGCCAGCTGCTGCCATTTCACATTCAGATTGGATTCGAGATAATGGATCATCGCACAAAAACGCACCAGGCGGGAAAAACTTTTTGGATGCAGGCCCACCTGTTCAAGAAAATGTCTTTCCAATGTGCGTTTTGTTGTGAAAGTAGCTTCCTCCAATTCCCGGAGTGAAATATTCCCCCTGTTCCGTTCGATCAGTTGGATGGCATCATCAATATTGCGTTGCGGTTTTTTTGACGCTTTCAATTGTTCGAGCAACCAGTCATCCATGAGCTCAATTTTTCCGGAAATATTTCTTTCCTTTAATTGCCGGCTGATTTCGATAATTTGTTTTCCCAGAAATTTTACAGCATCCTGACTGCGATTTATAAACTGCTGGGCAGGCAGCTGAAAAATTTTATAGAGGCCACCTGATTTAAACCGGATGATCATTTTGTGCATACCCGGAAACAATCTGACGCGGCAGGTAACGTCATTCGGGCCTACAATAAAATGAGGGGCACTGAATTCCAACCGGTTACAATCATATACGGTCGGTCCCTGGTCTAATCCAAAAACCAGACTTTGCGTAATTTGGGGAAAGAAAATTTTTTCAATAAAACCCTGCGACTGATCAGCGGAAATAATCAGATAAGAATCAACACAGTGCCTGAGCAAAGGATGAGGGTTAAAAGCGTGCACATGAAACATATCCCCTTTATTTTAAAATCCATGAGGAAATTTTTTCGTGCTCGTGGATGCAGTCTTAATAAAGCTACAAATTTGACAGGCATAAAAGACCGCCGGATGATATAAATATTTTGCATTAATTCATAAAACCCTGATTAACTTGTTAAAACCAGCCGGTTCAAATATTTCTTTATGAAAAAATATGGGATACAACTTGCTTTTTATTTGTTATTGAATATTATTTGCCAGGCCCAGATACCTGTCAGCCAGGAACCCCGGCATCATAAAATATTGGAAAATGATCATCTCAGGCTTCTGGATGTTCATATTCCTCCGGGCGATACATCGATGATCCATATCCATGCAACACCTTCCGTTTTTGTAATTATTAATAATGTAAAAAATGGTTCCCAGGTAATCAGTGAAGAAGATCATTCAAAGTCTCCCATTCCACACTATGGAAATATCTGGTTCGAGGGTTTCTATGAAAAACCCAGAATCCATCGTGTTTGGAATAGCGATACCGCTGAATTTCATGTGATGGATATTGAGCTGACCAATAAAAATTATGTAGTGATCGACGGGCCCATAAAACAGGCGCCTTTTACATTTCTATTCGACGAAAAACCGGTACGGGCTTACCGTCTGGAGCTCCAACCCGCCGCAAATATTTCAATATTGCCTGACGGGGCCGATATACTGATGATCCAGCTGACAGATTCTGCCTTAACGGTGCATGCAAATGAAATGGACTTTCACAAAAAAGGGGATTACCTGTACATTTCTTCCGGAACAAAACTGGGAATAGAAAACAGGGGCCAGGCCAGGGCAACATTCGCATTCTTTGAACTGAAATGATCAGTGACCCGGTGGGATTTTTTTTATTTTTATATTCCGGTACCAGACTTCTTCCCCATGATCCTGCAAAGCGATATGACCGGAATGAAAGCTGCCAAATCCGGGCATTGTATTGAATTTGCTTGCAGCAATCAGTTTTTTCCAATGATCATCCCATAACACGGTGGAAATAATATGTGAATCATTCAGGTACAGGTCAAGCCGGCTGTTATTACTTACAATTTCTACCTGGTTCCATTCCAGGGCGGGTCTGGCTGACATTGTAACCGATGAAATTAAATCATAGAGGTCACCGGCTTCATGTTTTGGACTATGAGCATCTTCGTTGCTGTCTTTATCACATACCTGCATTTCCGGACCGGTATTCCAGGTTTCCTTATACTTCGAAGTATCTTCCTGTACGAAAATCATAATGCCGCTATTCGCTTTCCGGGCAATTTTCCATTCCAGCTTCAAATCAAAATTGCCGAATGTATCATTTGATACCAGGTCCCCACCACCTGTTGTCTGGTATCCGTTTTTCGGACCGGGTTTTAAATGAATGGAGAAGCTATCTGTATTCCAGGCCGATCCGGCTGTTTTTTTGCCGTACGTATGCCAGTCACTGAGGGAATTTCCATCAAATAGTGAAATCCAACCGCTGTCTGATAAAACAATGGCAGGTTTTAGCGTAGAATCTTCCTTCGTCGCCTGTGGTGGTGAAAATTTAAAACCGGTTTGATTTTGACAGGATATCATTATCAGAATGCAAAAACAAAAGACGAGTAAATGATTCAAAGCTGACATTTATGAAGATTGTAAAATGGGTGACAATTTATGCTGACCAACTGTATTACCTTTTATAAAGTAAGTAATTTTAATCAAATCTCATGTTGTTATACAAGGATAAAGCATCACTGGAAAATTTTTCCGAAAGCTGTCAATGGGAATGGCTGGAAACCAATGGACTGGGCGGCTGGTCCGGCAGTAGTTTGTCCGGATGCAATACGCGGCGTTATCATGGATTATTGATGGCAGCTATCAAACCTCCAGCCGAACGAATGCTCCTGGTTTCCAAACTGGATGAAACCATTATCCTGGACAACAACCGGTACGATTTAAGCACCAATGATTATGGAGATACTCTTTACCCCAAAGGAATTCAGTATCTGAATTCGTTTAAGAAAGATATTTTTCCGGAATGGATTTACGAAGTCGCCGGTATCAGGCTGCGTAAAACCGTTACGATGGTATATGGACAGAACACAACATTGATACGGTATGAGGTTTTAAAAGCAGATAAAATATTTACTCTTCAGCTGCTGCCCCTGATCGCTGCCAGGGGTTATCATCAGCTGCAGCATGCCTATAATAATATTTTCTGGGATGTGGAATTCAAAAACGGTTTATTTCATAATCAACCCTTTGAGGGGGCACCGGATATTTTTATATCTGTTCCCGGATCTACCTATCAACCGGCGAATAAATGGTATCTATCATTTTAATTACCTGCAGGAAAAATATCGCGGACTGGATTATGAAGAGGACCTGTTCAATCACGGTTTGTTCAGTGTGCAACTGAAGGACGGAGATTCATTAAATATTATCATTTCAACAGAAGATCCGACAGGGAAAAATCCTGATACTCTATTTGAAACGGAGAAGAACCGAAAATTATCTCTGATAAAAACGGTGACCGGTGATCTTTTACGACAGTTGGTATCTGGCGGCAGATCAGTTTATCGTAAAGCGCGAAATTCCCGCTGAGATAAATGAAGGGCCACCCATCGAACTGAAAACTGTTATCGCAGGATATCACTGGTTTACAGACTGGGGTCGTGATACGATGATTTCGCTGCCGGGACTTTGCCTGGAAACCGGTCGTTATGAGGATGCAAAAAAAATTATTGATGTGTTTGCAAAATCGGTCAGTGAGGGCATGATACCCAATCGCTTTCAGGATAACAATGAACCGCCGGAATATAATAATGTGGATGGAACGCTCTGGTATTTTAATGCGGTTTTTTCTTATTTGCAAAAAACCAATGACCGGAAATTTGTTTTGGATGAAATTCTTCCGGTTCTGAAGAATATTATTGAATGGCATTTCAAGGGAACCAGATATCATATTCATGTCGACAGTGATGGTCTTTTATATGCCGGTGAACCAGGGCAACAACTCACCTGGATGGATGCACGCATTGGAAATTGGGTGGTTACCCCGCGCATGGGAAAGCCGGTAGAGATTGAAGCATTATGGTACAATGCATTGAAAATTTTCGAGACGCTGCTTCATGATGAATGGAGAAACTGATGAAGCCAATGAAATCGCCGGAAAAGCAGAACAGGCAAAAAAGAGTTTTGAAGAAAAATTTTGGTTTGCGGAAGGAAGTTATCTGATTGATGTAATTGATCCCGATGGAAAACCTGATCATAGTATCAGGCCAAATCAGGTATTTGCATTGAGTTTGCCTTTTCATTTGATAGATGGACAAAAAGGAAAATCTGTCATGAATATTCTTCGTTCCAAATTATATACGGCCGTTGGGTTGCGATCCTTATCCCCGGAGGATCCGGAATATAAAGGGCATTATGGCGGAGATACATTTTTACGTGATTCCGCTTATCATCAGGGAACCGTATGGAGCTGGCTGCTGGGACCATATATCGAAGCAGGCATGAAAACCGAAGGCGAATCATTCAGAACAGAAGCTGTTGAAACGATCCGTCAATTTGCCAGTCACCTGAATGAGGGTTGTATCGGTACTGTATCCGAAATATTCGATGGCGATGCACCCCATCATCCACGGGGATGTGTAGCACAGGCCTGGGGTGTGGCGGAAATTCTTCGGGTGATAAAAACGTATTCGTTGATGGTTGACGGTTGACGGTTGATGGTTTTTCGATGACCGATGACCGATGACCGATGACGGTTGACGATGACAGTTGACGGTTATCGCCTCGAGCCTCAAACGTTGTTATAAATTTTTAATACAGTTTCCCGCAAAGCACTGGATTTATCAGAAACCAGGAACTCCAGTGTTTCTGCAATTTCAGTGGGCTTCACCAGGTTGTCGGGATTCACATCCGGTATCGATTTGCGATTCAAAGGCGTATCGAGTGTGCTCGGAACTACCACTGAAATGGAAACACTTTTTCCTTTGGCTGCTTCATTGAGATATTCAGCCAGCTTAAACAGAAGTGATTTGCTCAGACCATAAGCAATCAGATCCTTACCCTGTGCCGGATTCAACGCAGGCCTCGCACTGATAAAAACGATATTTCCTTTTTTATTATTCATCATGTGCCCGAAAAGCGGTTTCGTTACATAGAAAGCCGTTTCAAAATTTAATGCGATTTGTTTATGCAGATCATCGCCGGTTGTATTTTCTATACCCCCCATGGCAAATCCACCGACAAGTAATAAAGCGGCGTCAATAACGGTATATTTCTGTATCAACTTTTCAACAAAAGCAGATCGTTTCTTTTTCATCGGTAAGATTCACCACCGAAATTTCCAGGTTCGGATGAGGAACGAAATCTTTTTTCGAATTTTCATTTGAGATCGTCGCAATCACACGGTAATTCTTGTCAAGGAATTCTTTTGTTACAGCGGTGCCCAGATTACCATTGGCACCGGTGATGATCACTGTCTTCATAATTTTATTTTTTCCTTCCGGCCCACAGAATGGCATTTATTATCAGCTGATCCTCCATTGGGCTGGTGCCCAGTGTTTGCGATAAACTTTTAACAGCTACCGTTTTTATAATCCATATCATTGTGTCCCATATTAAAATACACCATCCGGTAATTTTTGTTCGTCCATACAACCGGATAAAAGCCACTATGCCAGATCTCATATAATTTGGGGCCTGTTCCCAAGGGAAAACTGGTACTGTCAATGGCCAATAAAATATCAATATTCGGATTTGTTCGCAGATCGTTTGACCAGCGATACCACTCACTGGCGGAAGAACGAAAAGTGTCGGGTAAATTTTGGGTAACCGCATGCGATTTATCCATCACCCGCAAAACGGCCGGAGTCGGACGCCAGGTATTACTCACATATGAACCGGCGCCTATAAATTCATTATGATACCAATCCCAGTTTTGGGGATAGAGAGAATGGTTGAGCGCAAAGCCTGCAAAATGAAAACCCAGCCAGCCTCCGCCATTTTTCATATATTCTTCAAATGCTTTTCTTTGATCCGGATCTTCCGGACGTGTATCCAGAAAAATCACAACCTGGTACTTGGAAAGAAATGCGGCATTTAAATTACTCCAGTTATTTGTTGAATCGTAAGTAAAATGATTTGCAGCGGCTTTCAGGGGAAACCATCTGTTGGCTTCGTGTACAAAACTAATATGTGCTGAGTCTTGCTTTGCTGTATAAAAGGCAATTACTTTAATTGGCTGATTATTATCCTGGGCAATGGATACAACCGGATGAAGGCAGACAATGAGGAGACTGGCAAATACGAATAATAATTTTCTGTTTTTCATGTACTCAGGGTTTGTAAGAATGTACCTGAAAGTTAACAACAGTTTTTAAGCAGTCAGTTCGTTTTCTTCCACCAATATTGGGAAGAAATCCCGTGAGCAATCCAATCAGAGGCAGAAAGGCACAAACCTGGTAAACATAAATAATTCCTTTGTGATCTGCCAGTACACCGAGCAATGCTGATCCCAGTCCGCCCATGCCAAACGCAAATCCGAAAAAGAGTCCCGAGATCATACCCACTTTACCCGGTAATAATTCCTGTGCGTATACGAGAATGGCGGAAAATGCAGAAGCGAGAATGACTCCGATGGGAACGGTCAGAATCAGCTGTCCAGAAAAGATTTGCATGTGGCAGTAATAAAGTAAATGGAGCTACACCCAGAATCGAAAACCAAATCACGTACTTCCTTCCGAAACGATCTCCCAGCGGACCGCCCAGTAAAGTGCCTGCCGCAACAGAAAATGTAAATATGAAGAGGAAAATCTGTGCATGCTGCACGGATACTTTGAATTTCTCGATCATATAAAATGTGAGGTAGCTGACCATGGAAGCCAGGTAGAAATACTTTGAAAAAATCAGGACGATCAAAATCAGGATAGACCAGAATATTTTAGTTTTTGAAAAGACAGGCTGATTCGAATCCCTGATTTTTGATTTTAGTTTTAAAGAATTGAGATGTGACTTATACCAGCGTCCAACATAAATCAAAACGCCCAGAGCGATTAAAGGCAGTATAGCAAACAAGCCGATACTGCTTTGACCCAGCGGAACAATGATCAGTGCTGCCATTAAAGGACCCAATGAGGAGCCGGCATTTCCGCCGACCTGGAAAATAGATTGAGCCAATCCTCTTTTTCCTCCGGAAGCCATATACGCAACTTTAGATGCTTCCGGATGAAATATTGAAGAACCAATACCTATCAGGGCAACAGAAAAAAGCAGAAAATGGAAATTACCAGCCTGCGACATGGCAATGAGTCCGATCAGAGAGATTCCCATAGCAGTAACCAGCGAAAAAGGTTTGGGCCGGTGATCCGTATATAGGCCTACCAATGGTTGAAGCAGGGAAGCAGCCAGCTGGAAAGTGAGTGTGATCAATCCGATCTGCGAAAAATTCAAATGATAATTCACTTTTACTATCGGATAAATGGAAGGGATCAGAGATTGAATGGTATCATTCAGCAGGTGCGAAATGCTGATCATTATCAGGATCGGATATACCGTTCCCGTTATGGCAGGATTCGTACTGGCCTGAATGATTTGTTTTTCCATTACTTTATGCATTCCGCTTCGCATTTTCTGACATGCAAGTTAATTGAGTTGAAGGATTTTCGAGTTGAAGGATTTTCCATCGGTCGAAAATCAGACCTGAATGAACAAATACTATTTTTGTTCTCACTAAATACCAACGATGAAGAAATTTATAACCCTGCTGTTGATCTTCTTTTCTCTTTTTGCGACTGCACAGAAAACAGATAAGACACTTGAGAAACAGATCGGAGAACTGATCCAGGGATTTCATGGAACCGTCGGAATATATGTTCATGAACTGAAAAAGGACCGTATCGCTTCATTCAATGCCGATACCGTTTTTCCAACCGCCAGCATTGTAAAGATTCCGATTATGATTGGCATTATGGACAGGATTCAAAATAAAGAACTGGAATTTCATCAGGTGATGATTTATAAGGATACGATGAAATATGATCCGGGAGAAGATGTACTGGCTTCATTCAAACCGGATGAGAAAATTCTTTTGAGTAAACTGATGTTACTTTCCATCTCACTCAGTGACAATACATGCCAGCCTGATGTTGCAGGGTATTGCCGGCGGCGGTCAACGTATCAATTATCTGATGGATAGTCTGGGATATTTGTATACCCGGGTAAACAGCCGGACGCCGGGCAGAGAAAAAGACCGGGAAATCTATGGATGGGGGCAAACGACACCCCGGGAGATAGCAAGAATCATGGAGCAGATTGAAAAGGGAGAAGTATTAAGTCAGAAAAGCAGTGATCGCATGCTGAGAACTCTGGGAAGGCAATATTGGGATGAGGTTGCGATTTCACAAATTCCTCCGAATATTTTTGTAGCTTCTAAAAGTGGTGCTGTGGATGAAAGCCGGAATGAAATTCTGTATGTAAACGCCCCTAACCCTTATATCTTCAGCATATTTACAAAAAACAATAGCGACCAAAGCTGGGAATATAATAATGAAGCATGGGTGCTGACGAGAAAATTATCGGCACTCCTCTTTAGATATTATAATCCGGGGATTCATTATGATGCGGCGCCGAGTCAGTCGTTAGTTGTTAATTGTTAGTTGTTAATTGTTAATTGATCATTTAGAATTGACAATTAACAATTAACAACTAACAATTAAAGAGTGATTTCTCTTTTTCTCGCAATGACTTCCCAGGAACCAACGATCGTATTGTTTTCTACGACGAGGACTTTATCATACAGTGCGACAGTAGGACAGATATGCCAGGGTACGCCATACAAAATATCACCCGGATTGAATTTAGACGAATCAGGAACTTTTAACACCAGGTGTTCTTCGCTTTGTGCTGTCGGAATGGCTTCCGGCGCATTTAAAAAATAAACTCTGGGCAGAGGATTTTCGCAAGCGACTGATTTATAACCCAGATCCACACAAATCATATCAGGAGCGGGAATGGAAATAATGCGACTGACGAGTATGGCTGCCCATTCGAAAGGTTGTTCGGGTAAATTTTCTGAATAACCCTTATCCCAGAAAACAAAAGTGCCCGGACTGCATTCTCTGTCACCGGCTTCTGCATGAATAAAACAGGTTGGGGAGCCGCCTGCTATCAGTGTTGTTGAATGTCCCGCGATTTCCTCCAATGCATGTTTTAATTTTGACACAGGCTCAAAAGCACGAAGACAATCTTCAGTCCGGATATTTATATCACGGTCTTTGATATGCCCGTCATAAGCATGCAGACCTAAAATATTTAATGCCGGAAGGGAATGTAATTTTTCAAATAATGAAATTGCATTTTCCGGACGTACACCGGTCCGGTTCATTCCGAGATTCAGATCGATAAAAATACCGGCAGTCATATTTGCCGATGCAAACAAATCAGAAATGGCGATCGCGGTATTTTGCATTATCTACCAGGCAGGAAAATTGTGTGTCCGGATATTTTTGTATCAGCCTGATCAGTCTTTTTATTTTTGGAATGGTGGGCGGATAGGCGAGCAGCACGTCCGGTGCTTTGATCATCGCCAGCATTTCTGCTTCAGCGATGGTGGCGGCCTTGAATTTTTTGATTCCGGCCTCCATCATCAGGGCGGAAACTTCAGCCGTCTTATTCGTTTTTACATGGGGACGTAATAAACGGACATCCACTCTTTCTATGAGTTTGACGATATTCTCTTCTATTCGTGATGGATAAAGAAGCAATGCCGGCGAATCGTATTCGTTTACATTGACTGCTTCGTACCAGGGTTGTTCGTTCATTGTTTATCTTTTATCGTTGACAGTTGACAGTTGACAGTTGACGGTTGACGGATAGTCGTCAACTATTGTACTTTGTTACTAAAGAACTTCACTTCCAGTACTTCCAGTCTTCCATACTTCCATACTTGTTAAGCCAGTTCAAACAGCGCCTCAATTTCCACCGGAATATTATCCGGCAGGGTGCCCATACCCACTGCGGAGCGAACACCAATTCCATTTTCAGTTCCCCATACCTGTGCAAATAATTCACTGCATCCATTTATTACATAAGGATGTTTTTCGAATGTATCGATCGCATTTACCATGCCCAGTACTTTGATCACGCGTTTGATTTTGTCAAAGCTTCCCAGGTTTTTTTTTAATGTTGCCAGAATAGCAAGCCCTACCTGGCGCGCTGCGAGTTTTGCTTCTTCCATATTCATATCACGCCCGACACGTCCGATGATCAGCGATTTATCCGGCAGAAGGGGGCCATGCCCGGATACATAACAATGCTTACCATCAATGAGAAGGGGTTTATAAACTCCAATAGGTGTGGGTGCAGGGGGTAATTCCAGGCCAAGGGATTTAAAATTTTCGTCTGCAGACATAAATTAATATTTAATGACGGGTGATTAAATAAATAAGACCAACCATGAGTAAACCGACGATTGACACAATCGTCTCCATCACGCTCCATGTTTTAAGGGTTTCCTTGACTGTTAAATTAAAATATTCTTTAAATAACCAGAATCCTGAGTCGTTCACATGAGAAAACATCAGGCTGCCAGCACCGGTGGCTAACACAATCAGGCTGGGATTAATGGTTGACCCAACAATCAGCGGTGCGACCATACCTGCCGCTGTGAGACCTGCTACTGTAGCCGATCCCAGACATACACGTATAAATGCAGCAATAAACCATGCCGCCAGAATGGGATGAAGGTTCAATCCCTTCATCACCTGCGTCAGCTGGGCAGCCGTGCCACTTTCGGTAAGCACCTGCTTGAGTGCACCCGCACCTGCTATGATTAGTAAAATCAATGAAATATCTTTTGCGGCTTCCCCCATGGAAATCATACAGGGTTCCAGTTTTTTCCCTCTTTTCAAAACAAGCGCATATACGGCATAAGCCAATGTTATCAGGAGTGCCATGGAAGGATCGCCGAGGACAGCGAAGATTTTTACAGGCATGGAATTCACCGGCATCGTCATTTTCAAAACCGTTTCAGTACCGATCAGTACTACCGGTAGTAGTGCAGTAATAAAACTATCTGCGATGCCCGGCAATTCCTCATCCGGAATGGTTTTTCCGGCGAATGTCGCCAGTGGTTTCCTGTTATATTTTTTTAGTGTGGTCGCAAACAGGGGCCCTGCAATAATTACTGAAGGAACAGCAACCACAAATCCATACAGAAGAGTCAGTCCCAGGTCCGCATGGTATTGTTGTATCAGGGCAACCGGGGATGGATGCGGGGGGAGGTAACCGTGAGTAACAGAAAGGGAGGCCAGCATGGGCAGACCGATATATACGGCCGGGATATCATATTTATAGGAAAGGGTGATGATCAGTGGTACGAGCAGAACAAATCCGATTCCATAGAATAAGGGAATTCCCACAATGAAAGCCGTGATCACCAGCGCCCATACCAGGTATTTTCTGCCAAACCATGACATAAATGATGAAACGATACGCTGGGCTGCACCATATTCGGCAATCAGTTTACCGATCATAGCACCTACAACAATAATGACTATCAGCGAACCGAGCATATCGCCCATACCAGTCTGTACGGCATGGGTAACGGAATCGATCGACATTCCATTGGCGAGGCCAATACCCATCGAAACCAGCAAAAAAGAAAGGAACGCATTTAATTTTGCCCAGGTTGTTAATAAAATCAGCAGCAGGATCCCTGTTAGCAAAATCAAATAAGACATGGCATGCGTTTACAGATGAAGATACTAATTTGCACACATGTTTATAATGGATGCACATCTCGACCTCGCCATGAACGCCATGGAATGGAACCGCGACCTGAAACAAACAGTCGCCCAATTGCGTGACAGGGAAAAAGGATTGACCGATAAGCCTGACCGGGAAAGAAATGTGGTTTCCCTTCCGGCACTTCGTGAAGGTAAAATTGGCCTGGTGGTTGCAACTCAAATCGCACGCTATGTGCGAAAAGGAAGTCCGCTTCCGGGCTGGCATTCTCCCGAACAGGCCTGGGCGCAAAGTCAGGCCCAGCTTGCCTGGTACGGAGCCATGGTGGAAGAGGGAGAAATGTTACAGATCACGGACAGGGCTTCTCTTGAAAAACAAGTACAACTCTGGACAAACAATTCAGATACTGATATTGACAAACCAATCGGTTTTATATTAAGTCTTGAAGGCGCAGATTCTCTGGTGAAGATCTCTTATCTCGAAAAAGCATACGGATATGGATTGAGGGCACTCGGTCCGGCGCATTATGGAGAGGGTCGTTATGCCGGAGGAACCGGAACTGAAGATGGATTCAGCGAAGCAGGAAAAACTTTATTGAAGGAAATGGATTCCCTCCATATGATTTTGGATGTGACTCATTTAACGGATCTGGGATTTAATCAGGCGATGGAAATTTATAAAGGCCCGGTTTGGGCGAGTCATCATAATTGCCGCGTATTAGTTAAAAATCAACGTCAGCTGACCGATGATCAGATCAAAATATTGATTGACAGGGGAGCGGTGATCGGAGGTGTTATGGATGCCTGGATGCTGGCCGACGGGTGGATCCGTGGTGTTTCTCTTCCGAGAGCCATGGGAGTAAATCTTGACCGGTTGATTGATCACTATGATCATATTTGCCAGATAGCCGGAAATGCAGATCATATTGCCATCGGCAGCGATCTGGATGGCGCCTTTGGAACGGAACAGTCACCTTATGATCTGAACAGTATTGCCGACTTACAAAAACTACCGGCCCTGCTTACCCTAAGAGGATATTCCGATACAGATATTCAAAAAATTCTGCATGGTAACTGGCTGCGATTTTTAAGAAATGCCTGGAAATGACCGCTAAAAATATATTTGTAGCCAATTGGTTTCCTAAATATATTTGCAACCGAAAGGTTGCGTAATTAATTTGACGGTAACAGGGAATTAATACCGAATTACATAATCGGTAGTTTGTAAATCTTTGTACATCATTACATTTGCAATTCTTGCCTGTTAACCGGAAGTTAACACTTCTATCAAAAAACTGTTATGCGAAAATACCTGTATACAGGGATTCCGATTTTATCGGCACTTATTGTTTTACAATCCTGTCACAGCAACCAGGCTGGTGCAGGATATGCTGCACCGCCGCCACCCAATCTGCCGGTCATTACCATTACGGACCGGCCTTTCACTACATATCGTGAATATACTGCGTCCCTGGAAGGCAGTAATGATATCGAGATCAGACCTCAGGTAAACGGTTATATCGAAAAGATTTTTGTAGATGAAGGTGCTTTTGTAAAAAAAGGTCAGCCCTTATTTAAAATAAACGACCAGCCCTACCAGGAAGCTTTGAATAATGCCAATGGCTGCTCTGGCAGTTGCCAGGGCCAACCAGTCAGCAGCTGAAATTGAAGTGAATAAATTGGAACCTCTGGTGCAGAACAATGTGATTTCCCCCATTCAGCTTAAAACAGCTAAGGCATCATACGATGCGTCCACGGCCTATGTCGCACAGGCGAATGCTACGGTAGGAAATGCAAAAATCAACATCGGTTATTCGCTGATCAAAGCACCGGTGGACGGATATATTGGAAGAGTTCATATCAAAATAGGAAGCCTGGTTGGAACCACTAACCAGGACCCGCTCACCAATATTTCGGAAGTGAAAGACGTTCGTGCTTATTTTTCAGTAAGTGAAACGGCATTCCTGCGCTTCAAAGATGAATATCCGGGCAAGACCTTAGAAGAAAAAATTAAAAATCTGCCACCGGTTGAGCTTATTCTTTCTGACAACACAGTATATGCATTGAAAGGCAGGGTGGAAATTGTAGCCGGTCAGTTCACGACGGGTTCGGGCGCCATTCCCTTTCGTGCCAGTTTTCCAAATCCAAACGGTGTATTGCGATCGGGTAATACAGGACGTGTGAGAATTTCCGTCACGCTTCCTGCCGGTCCTGTCATTCCACAGGAAGCAACCTATGAATTACAGGATAAAATGTTTGTTTTTGTTTTGGGAGACAGCAACAAAGTTGTCAATACTTCGGTGCAGGTAGCAGCAAGAGCGGGCAATTACTACCTGGTGGACAATGGAATTAAAGCCGGCGATAAAATCGTTTTTTCCGGTGTGGATAAACTGAGTGATGGGGCGAAAATAGATCCCGAGCCCATGTCGCTGGACAGCCTGCTGAAAGTGCGTCCGATGAAATGACATTACAAGAATAAAAAATTAAAATGTTAAGAAGATTTATAGAAAGGCCGGTTTTGTCGACGGTGATTTCCATCATCCTGCTCCTGCTGGGATTGATTTCGATGACATCCCTGCCCATCACCCAATTCCCGGATATTGCGCCGCCTACCGTAAGCGTAAATGCATTTTATCCCGGAGCCAATGCTGAAGTGGTAGCCCGCGCCGTAGCGACTCCTTTGGAGGAAGCCATCAACGGGGTGGAAAACATGACTTATATGACCTCCACTTCCGGCAACGACGGAAGTATGTCAATCAACGTATTTTTTAAACAGGGAACCAATCCCGATCTCGCGTCTGTCAACGTGCAGAATCGGGTATCCAAGGCCGTTAGTCAGATTCCGGCTGAAGTTGTACAGGCCGGAATATCCACGCAGAAGCAGCAGAATAGTATGATCAATGTAACCCTGCTGTACAGCACGGATACGGCCTATGATGAAAAGTTTCTGCAGAATTATGCCAAGATCAATGTAATCCCGGAAATCCAGCGTGTTCCGGGTGTAGGACAGGCACAGGTTTTCGGTGCCAAGGATTATTCCATGCGTATCTGGCTGAAACCGGACAGGCTGACGTCCAATAATATTTCTGTACAGGAGGTACTGGCGGCGATTCAGGATCAGAATGTGGAAGCAGCACCCGGTAGATTTGGAGAGGGTAGCAGTGCTTCATTCGAATATATTTTAAAATACAAAGGCAAGCTTTCGCAGAACAAAGATTACGAAGATATCATTATCAAAACCGGTGCGGATGGCTCTGTCATCAAGCTAAATGATATTGCCCGCGTGGAATTCGGTGCCTTTACATACGGCTCCAATTCACTTGTTCAGGGATATCGCGGAACGGGTCTGGGTATATTCCAGACAGCCGGATCCAATGCCAATGATATTCTCATTGCTATTGACGAAGTAATGAAAAATGCGGAGGCTAAATTTCCAAAGGGAATTCATGCATTCAAAATTTACAGCGCGAAAGATTTTCTCGACGCCTCCATCAAACAGGTTGAGGAAACGTTGCTGGAAGCTTTTATACTGGTTTTCCTGGTTGTTTTTATTTTCCTGCAGGATTTCAGATCGACGCTTATCCCTGCGATCGCGGTACCTGTAGCTATTGTGGGAACTTTTTTCTTTATGCAGATCTTTGGCTTTACCATTAACCTGCTTACTCTTTTTGCTTTGGTACTGGCGATCGGTATCGTGGTGGATGATGCGATTGTAGTGGTGGAAGCAGTGCATTCAAAAATGGAGCGAACGGGTTTGAATGCAAGGGAGGCCACTGTTCAGTCGATGAGTGAAATTTCGGGTGCCATCATTTCCATTACACTGGTGATGGCAGCGGTATTTGTTCCGGTCGGATTCATGCAGGGACCCGCAGGAATATTTTACAGGCAGTTTGCATTTACACTCGCTATTGCGATTTTAATATCGGCGCTGAATGCATTGACGCTAAGTCCCGCACTTTGTGCTTTATTCCTTCGGAATCCACATGAAGAGGTTCCGGGCGAAGAAAAAAAGAAAGTCGGATTTGCGAGGAGATTTGGAAATGCATTCAACGCAGGCTTCAAGGCAACTACACATCGTTATGTAGGAGCGGTCCGTTTTCTGATTCGGCATAAATGGGTTGGACTGCTGGGACTGGCCATTGTATTTACTGCTACCATTATATTTTTCCGTACAACCCCGACCGGCTTTATTCCGGCAGAAGATCAGAATTTTGTTATCCTTTCTTTTAATCTGCCGCCTTCGTCTTCACTGGACAGAACGGATGTGGTGTTGAGAAAAATTGACAGCGTATTAGGAACTGTTCAGGCAGTTGACAGCCGCGGAGCCATCAGCGGGCTGAATATTCTTTCAGGTGCAAGCAGTTCGGCTTATGGGGTCGGGTTTATAAAACTGAAAGACCAAACGGCCAGGGTTCCCAGAAAATCAATTGAACAGGTGATAGCCGAGATTACGGGAAAAACAAATACTATTAAAGAGGCGAGTGTTTTTCTTTTTCAGCCTCCAACCGTACAGGGTTTCGGAAACACCAGCGGATTTGAAGTTATTATACAGGACAGAAATGGCGGACCATTGACCAGTCTGGGTAAGGTAACAAATGAATTTATCGGGGAACTATATAAACGGCCGGAAATTGCATTTGCCTTTACTTCATTCAATACGAATAATCCGCAATATCTTCTGAATATTGATAATGCAAAAGCGAAACAATTAAATGTATCTGTGGCCAATATACTGGGAACTATGCAGGTATATTTTGGAAGCAGTTTTGTTTCGGACTTCAACCGGTTTGGAAAATATTACCGGGTAATTGTAGAAGCGGATATTCCTTACCGTATGGACCCGACGGCCATGGATGGCATATTTGTAAAGAATACCGGAGGGCAAATGATACCATTAAATGAACTGGTTTCACTGGAAAGGGTATATGGTCCCGAAACCGTTAACCGGACCAATCTCTTCAATTCAACAACAATAGACGGCAGCGTGAAACCCGGTTATAGTTCGGGTGATGCCATTAAAGCAATCAAGGAAGTCGCTGCAACTCATTTGCCCCGTGGATATTCTTACGAATGGTCGGGTATTACGCGTGAAGAAAGTAATGCAGGTTCTCAAACACAGCTCATCTTTATTCTGAGTATTGTATTTGTGTATTTTCTGCTGGCCGCTCAATATGAAAGTTATATTCTGCCACTCGCCGTTTTACTTTCTATACCCACAGGACTTTTTGGTGTGTTTCTTTTTATCAATCTCACAGGAATAGAAAATAATATCTATGTCCAGGTGGGAATCATCATGCTCATCGGGCTGCTGGCAAAAAATGCCATCCTGATAATTCAATACGCGGTACAGCGCAGACGCTCGGGCATGGATCTGATTGCTTCAGCACTTGAAGCGAGCCAGCTGCGTCTGCGTCCGATCCTGATGACCTCCTTTGCATTTATTGTCGGGCTGCTACCGCTTATCTGGGCCACTGGCGGATCCGCATTGGGAGACCGTTCTATTGGTACCGGCGCAGTCGGTGGAATGCTTACGGGTGTGTTGCTGGGTGTATTTATTATTCCCGTGCTTTTTGTAATCTTCCAGGCCCTCCAGGAAAGAGTGACAGGAAAACCAAAAGCCATCCGTGAGAAAAAATATGAACTCAGATCTGAATAAGCAGTGATATCAATCAATGAAAATGAAAAAGTTTTTTAGATACGGATTTGTAATTTTTTTAATGCTGGCTACTGCCTGCCGAACGGGAAAGAATTATCAACGTCCAGCCGTGCTGCTTCCCGAAAGATTCAGAACAGATTCTGTTATTCAGGATACAAACAGCATTGCGGATATCTCCTGGAGAAATTATTTTTCGGATACCGTTTTGAGACATTTGATTGATACCGGGCTTGCCCTCAATTTTGACCTGCAATTTGCATTGCGAAATATCAGTATCGCACAGTCGCAGGTGAAGCAATCAGACTGGTTATGGATTCCACAGGTAAACGGCAGAGTATCCTCCTACGTCTATCGTAATTCCGATAATGGTCCCGGTGGTGTAAACAACGGCGCTATCAGTAACAATAACAATGATTTCCTGGCTTCAGTAAATATGAGTTGGGAAATTGATATCTGGGGAAAGTTTAGCCGTCAGCAGGAGTCAGCCAGGGCAAACTATCTTCAGACATATGAAGCCGCCAAAGCAGTGCAAACTACTTTGGTAGCAAATATCGCCCAGGGATATTTTAATCTGCTCATGCTTGATCAGCAGTTACTGGAAACAAAAAAAACACTTGATCTCACCAATGATTTTGTGAAACTTACGCGCCTTCTATATGATGCAGGAGAAGTTACTTATCTCGGCGTGCAGCAGGCGGAATCACAAAGAGACAATACGGCTCAGCTTGTTCCGCAAATAGAGCAAGGTATTCAGATTCAGGAAAACAGTTTGCAATTGCTTGCCGGTAGTCTGCCGGGTACTGTACACAGAGAAGGAAGTTTAACGGATATACATTTTAGTGATTCATTGGAAACCGGTTTGCCTGTTTCACTTTTGAACAGAAGACCGGATGTAAAAGCCAGCGAACTGGCACTGGTTCAGGCAAACGCACAGGTCGGGATCAGTCAGGCTAATATGTATCCTGCCCTGAATCTCACTGCCGGAGCAGGATTCGAATCTTTAAAAGCCAGTAACTGGTTTAATATTCCCGGTTCATTATTTGGCCTTGCCGGTGCCACACTGATACAGCCTATTTTACAGGGCAGGCAATTAAAAACGCAATTTGAAATTTCAAAACAACAGAGGGAACAGGCTGTCATCCGATTCAGGCAATCGGTACTGACCGCAGCCATTGAGGTGACCAACGCCCTGGTGCGGGTGCAAAAGTTAAAGGAGCAGGAAAAATATGCACAACAAAGGGCTGAAACGCTTAAGGGAGCGGTGAACAATTCGCAACTTTTATTTAAGAATGATCTGGCCAATTATCTCGAAGTGATAACAGCCCAACAAACGGCTCTGGATGCAGAACTGAGTCTTGCATTTATCCAGAATCAGGAATTAGATGCCCGTGTAGAATTATACAGATCACTGGGTGGAGGATGGCGATAACAGTGTGGGAGTATGGGAGTATGGGAGTATGGGAGTGGTATAATGCAACTGACTCACTTCACTTACTCATTTCACTTCAATATAGAAATTTTATGGACAGAAGGAAGTTCATCCGCAATGGATCCCTGACGGGTATTGGTCTTACGACAGTTGGCGGTTGGTCCCGCACGTACGGGACAATTGGCAGTGATTCAACAAAAAGAGCTACGGCGCTGGATTTGGAAGAAATAACCATTCAGGAACTACAAAGTAAAATGCAAAGTGGAGAGGAAAGTTCTGTATCCATCACAAAAGCATATCTCGAAAGAATTAAGGAAATAGACAAGGCAGGGCCCGATGTTGAATTCAATTATTGAATTGAATCCGGATTCAATCAGCATTGCTGAAGGTCTTGATTTGGAAAGAAAGAACGGAAAAATACGTGGACCATTACACGGTATTCCGATTCTTGTAAAAGATAATATCAATACAGGAGACCAGATGCTGACCACCGCCGGTTCACTCGCTCTCGCTGGTAACCGCGCTAAAGAAGATGCATTTGTAATGAAACGCCTGAGAGACGCAGGCGTGGTATTGTTGGGCAAAACGAACCTGAGTGAGTGGGCGAATTTTCGTTCAACACATTCCTGCAGCGGATGGAGCAGTCGGGGAGGACAAACAAAATCACCTTATATACTTGACAGAAACCCTTCAGGATCCAGCGCGGGTTCCGGATCAGCCGGTGCCGCTAATCTCAGTACTATATGTGTCGGAACCGAAACAGATGGTTCGGTAGTTTCTCCTGCCAGTGTAAATGCCCTGGTGGGTATCAAACCCACCGTTGGATTATGGAGCCGTACGGGTATCATACCTATATCAGCAACACAGGATACTGCGGGACCCATGACACGTTCTGTACAGGATGCAGCGATATTATTAGGCGCGGGAACCGGCGTCGATGATAAAGATCCAATCACCAAAGAGAGTATTGGAAAATCAATGAAGGATTATACCGTTTTTTTAAAAAAGGACGGTCTGAAGGGTAAACGAATCGGCATTGAAAAATCACACTTAACCGGTAACCCCGATCTCGTTTCTTTGCTTCGCGCAGCAATGGCGGTCATGGAAACGCAGGGAGCCACCATAGTGGAAGTGGATGTAATGAGCCCATTAAAACTTTTAGGAACCGCCGAATATCAGGTTCTGTTATATGAATTTAAAGACGGGTTGAATAAATATCTTGGCTCTGCAAACGGAAAAGTTAAATCCCTGAAAGAACTCATTGCTTTTGATCTGGAAAATGAAAAAAAAGTAATGCCTTTTTTCAAACAGGAAATCCTTATTGAAAGTGAGGCGAAAGGCGGACTCGAGAGCAAGGAATATCTTGATGCATTGTCAAAAACGAATGGATTCCGGAAAACAATCCTCGATCTGATGACAGCCGGCAAACTCGATGCACTGTCGGGAATTACCAATGGTCCGGCTTGTTGTATTGATCCGGTGAACGGTGACTATGATAACGGTCCTTCATTGTCCACACCCGCAGCCATTACAGGTTTCCCACATATAACGGTTCCCATGGGACTATTTCACGGGTTGCCGATCGGACTTTCATTCTATGCCGGGTTATATACAGAACCTCTGTTGATTTCGCTTGCATATTCTTATGAACAGGCATCTATGAAAAGACAGAAACCGGGCTTTCGCAGTGTGGTAAATGTGTAATCGTGAGAAATGGAAGAAAGTGGAAATGGCAATGCGGTGGAAATGATAATTTGGAAATGAAAGAATACTTTACGGAATAAAATAATTTAAATGACGACAGTAACATTAGGAGCATTTCATGTAATCGGGATTTTTGTGAGAACAACCAATGTAAATAATAAAGCATTGAAAGATATTGGCGATTTATTTGGAAATTTTGTCGGGCAAAATATTATGGAAAAGATTCCGAATAAAATGACGGAAGATATCTATTGTGTATACACCGATTATGAAACAGACTTTAACGGACCTTACACAACAATCATTGGTTGTAAAGTCAGTTCATTAAATGATATTCCAACCGGACTCATCGGCAAAACAATTCCTGATTCAAAATATGAGGTATACAGATCAACAGGAAAATTGAGTATCAGTCTGGCCAAAACATGGGAAGGAATCTGGAATGCTGATATTAACAGGAGATATTCGGCCGACTTTGATATCTATGGTGAGAAGGCAAGAGATTATGAAAATGCTGAGGTAGACACTTATGTCGCTGTAAACTGACCTTAACATTTCATTTTGACAATGAAAATAATAGAAGATTTACAGGCACAAAAAAACCTGCTTTTTCGTAGATCAGTGATCAGGCGAAAAAGCAGGAAGTAGCATGATGGAACTTAACAACTGGATTCAAAAGGTTTGGATCTCGTGTCAAAATCAGAATCGGATGGTTTTTCATAGGCCGTTTTACGTATAAAACCGGGTCTTGGCGGAACACAGGTATATCGGAAAAAACGGGCTATTCAGAAAAAAAAGAAGTTGATTGACATTGGACTTCGCGCGGCTTTCGGTGGATATTGGAAACTCTTTATGGACGGTAATTCTCTGGATATTGGATTCTCAGGTTGCTTATTCCTGTCAATCAACTTGTATCAAATGTATAATCTTCATATTCCCAGACCAATAGCATGTTTTCTCGTTTTTCACTATGCGGCTTTTACGGCTCAGGGCGTAGCTTTCCGATGGTCATTCAGGCATTTCCCTGATGAGCACCGTATTTTAACTACGTATAAATTGACTGTCAGTATAATCCGAAATCGTTTAATTTCGTAGTTTCCCTATAGTAACTGTCACAAATATTTATCATTTTGAGATCGGTACGCCCAAGAGCTACCTTAAATTCACCTCATGAAAAAACCAGAATTAAACGGGACCATTAAAGTAATCATCGCTGATGACCACGCCTTATTCCGGGCTGGTGTGAAAACGGCCCTGTCTGTAAAGAAAGACGTGGAGCTGATTGCCGAGGCAGACAACGGTATGCAGCTGTTGAACCTGTTGAAACATATGGAACCCGATGTGATCCTGCTTGATATCCAGATGCCTATTATGGATGGCATCGCCACCCTTCCCGAAATACGTAAAATGTATCCGCATGTTAAAGTGATTATTCTTTCCATGCATAACGACCATTCGATGATTTCCAAACTCATGGAAATTGGGGCCAATTCTTACCTGACCAAAAACACCGATTCTGAAAATATTTACAACGCCATCAAGACCTGCTATGAACAGGAATTTTATTTCAATGAACTTACAAACAAGGCATTACTAACGGGCCTGCGCACACGCCGCACGGAACCCAACGTCCCCCAGGAGGCCAATCTGACGGAAAAAGAGACAACCATTCTAAAGATGATGTGCGAGGAAAAGACCACCAAGGAAATTGCAGACCTGGTCGATATCAGTCCGCGCACGGTAGAAGCTATTCGCGACAAACTTAAAACCAAAACCGGGGCCAAATCAATGGCCGGCCTCGTAATGTATGCTGTGAAGAATGGAATCATTCAGCAGCCCTGAAAATAAGCTTATCCGGCTCTTTTACCATCGAAAGAATCTCCATTTATCCTTCAAATATGAGGGAGAAGACAATCATGCGCGACTTGAGTTTATCAATCGTGTTTGAGTAAATCAGATTAGGATCCCGATGGTGAACATTCATGATCCCATTGCTGATTTTTAGTTCAGGGGAAAGAATAAAAACCGGGAAAAAGAATTGAAACCCGACACCTGCTTCGATAGAGAAATCATAAGGGTTCAATTTTACCAAATCATCGGCTTTTCGGGCAGTGGCGTTTGAAGAAAGATCATATTGATAGTTCGCGCCGCCCAATACATAAAATCTGAAATTTTTCATTCGGTCCGACAGAAATTTTACCTGTAGTGGAAAGCCAAGCAGGATGGATTCAATTTGTTTGGTTGCTATCGTTTTCTGACCATTTGGGAATGTTGTACTATACGTAAGATTTTTATAGGAAAACATAAGCTGGGGAAACACAATCCTGAATTCGAGATGCGGATTTATATTGAAAGTATGCATCCCCGCTAATCCAAATCCACCGGTATTTTCCGGATTCACTGATAAAATACTATCGCTCCCCAGCAAATTCGGATGAGGCGTTACCTGGAAATGTGAAGTATTCACAATCAGGGCAATTCCCAGATGATAAAACTTATCATCATGGTCAGGCAGGTTAATATTATCCCGCAATTGGGCCCTGAGTTGTATTGAAAATGTGAGGATGATAATAACGGATAGGATCCGGATATACCCTTTTTTGCCTGGCCGTAAAGATTTAGAACTCATAAGTAACAATCAGTCAATAACTTATAGTTTTAATAGATGTGCAAGCCACAAAAGGACAAATAAATAACCGACATCGATCCGGTTTGAATCAAAATAACGACCAAAAACCTGAATAATTGCCGTTTAATCAAGGGAATAACAAAGTCTTGATAAATCATATATTACTTATTTCCACAATATATTGTACAGATACCCAGGCTCAGCTTCTTGAAGTATGTTCCTGTAAATCCTGATTTATTCAGGATCTCTATGAACGCATTGCCTTCCGGGAAAGCGTTTACGGAATCGTTTAGGTATTTATAAGCATCCAGGCTGCCGGATATCATTTTTCCAATACGGGGTGCAATCACTCGCAAATAAAGCTTATAGAAAGGAAGAAAATAACCATTATCCGGTTTTGAAAATTCCAGGATTACCAGTTTGCCTCCGGGTTTTAAGATCCGGTATATTTCTGAAAGTCCTTTTTCCAGGTTCTGAAAATTGCGAACACCAAAAGCAACAGTTGCTGCAAAAAAGGACGCATTGGAAAAATGGATATTTTCGGCATCGCCGGTTTGAAGACTAATTTTGCCTTTGAGATTATTTTTTTCAACCTTTTTACGACCCAGGTCCAGCATTGCTTCAGAAATATCGATGCCAATTACTTTGTCGGGTGATAATAATTTGATGAGCATAATCGGCATATCTGCCGTACCGGTGGCCAGGTCCAAAACAGTTTTAGGATGTATACTCTTCAGCTCGTTAATTGCTTTTTTACGCCAGATCCTGTCGATTCCGCCACTCAGAAAACGATTGAGGAAATCGTAACGAAACGCAATCCTGTTGAACATCTCAGCCACCTGCTCTTTTTTAGAAACAGTAGAGTCTTTGAATGGTACGATTTTATCGTGCTGGTATTCCGGCATGGGTTGCAAAATTAACCGGTTCACGTTAGTTTACTATAAATATTATGACTGCATAAACCGTTCCGATGGGAATCATACCTTGCAGTATGGAGATACGTTCGGCAAAATATGTGATCAGCAGTCCTTCCTATCAGACCTGTCCGGTCACTGACCTTCCGGAATATGCGTTTATCGGAAGGAGTAATGTAGGCAAATCATCGCTGATCAATATGATCACAGATATCGACAAGCTGGCCAAGACTTCCGCCGCACCAGGCAAAACTCAGCTCATCAATCATTTTGCTATAGAAAGTATCGATGAAAAACGAAACGTCTCCAAATGGTGGCTGGTTGATTTACCCGGATATGGTTTCGCAAAAGTTTCCATATCGCAACGGAAGAAATGGGAAACGATGATTGAAGATTTTCTAAAAAAAAGAGAAACCCTGGCACATGTCTTTTTGTTGATTGACAGTCGCCACGAGCCACAGAAACTGGATTTGGATTTTGTAAATAAAATGGGAAGTTGGGAAATACCTTTTACGCTGATATTTACAAAGTCGGATAAGGAAAACCAACGCACTGTCGCTGCAAACGTAAAAGGATTTTTGCAGAAAATGCGGGCAACCTGGCAATTCCTGCCCCGTCATTTTGTAACCAGTGCAGAAAAGAAATTGGGCAGGGTTGACATACTCCGGCTTATCGGAGAAATGAATGAAGACTGGAAGAAGACAGCCGGAACAGGTTAATTCACTACTTTATTTGCGCAACTGCTGCTGGCAAATGCTTCGGGTTTGGCTTTAAATGCAAAGCCCATTCCCAGAATATAACCCATGGCTTCTTTCAATGCATCGTTACTCTTGAAATGTGGATTGGTATTAATATCTGCATGAACTTCCATATCAACATTATACAATGTGAACAATGGGCATAATTCATAGGCAATTTCAATACTCTTTGCCACTTCAACCAGCATACGCTCTTTGATGCTGTAACGCGTTTTTGTTTTTTCGTTGTGTATAAACATGAACCCGCCATGTCCTTCACGTAAAAAAACAATCACGGTTGCAAATTCTGTTTCTGCTCCCTTAACCTGAGAGTCAGTTCCGATACAAACTTTTAGATGATAGCCATTTTTTGTTTCACGCCGGATGGCGTTTTCTACTTCGCGGGCAATCGGTAATTCAATAAGGTCGCCATTAAATTTTCGCCATAGCATATGGAAATAGGTTTTTCGAATTTAGCGAAAAAACATGTCAGTGAAAAAAATATATGTTATTAATGGATGATCTTTTGTGATGCAGATCCGAAACCACCCGACCACTGAAGAACATATACCCCTGAAGAAGCAGTACTGGCACGGATTTCATTAAAGCCGGGTTTAAGCATACCCTGCGTGAGTAAACGCCCACTGATATCAAACAGTCGAAAGCTGTAATCTCCGGAACTGATGAGAGATAAGTAATTTGGGTCCTGCCTTTCTATTTTTACGGTATTTTCACTTGAAAATGCGTCTTCACTGGTTTTCCGGTATCCGATATAGTTAGGAGCACCTGCAATAGAAGCAGTATCACTTTGTACATTTTGAGCACCGGTAGAAGGATGCCCGTTTTTCCAGTCTGCCTGTTTATAAAATGGTATACCCATCAGGGGTGCCTGGTTTGAAAATATATTGCTTTCTCCACCACTCAATTCGGTGATCATACTGCCGTAAGAATCATAAACGCTTTGATGCTGCAAACCCAACGTGTGGCCGATTTGGTGCGTGGCCGCCGCCGCAATAAAAGATGCATTATTGGAAAGAGGGTCCATGAATACCCAGGCTGGTGTATCGTCGCCCCAGACAAATGAACCGATTGCTGATACGCCCGTGGCAGGCCCATACCAGTTCCCGTTCGCAGTGAATATGACGCGGGTACGTTGATGTACAGGAGCCCTTTCATACACTGCAGGATCGGTAGTAATATTCAGGTTGAATAATTTGAAATGCTCCGATACCATTTTATGAATCCAGGTTATGGAAGCGGGACTCAATCCGGAAGGTGCTGCAACAATTTTCCCCTGTTCATTCCAGATAGTACCATCTACTTCGGCACCGTCGAAGACCAGGTAAACGGTCGCCGTAGCAGGCGAATAGCTGTTGAGCAAGGGTGTTTGTGCAAATATATCTGCATGCATAAACAGTAGCAAACACGCGATATGGATATAATATTTTTTCATTCAGCTACGAGGAATCTTTGTTGGGTTTCGATAAAATAATAATGCTGATCCTTTTCCACCAGCATCAGGCCCTCCGGCTCGTGCAGTTTCAGCAGGTGACCAGCATAATAAATATTTCCTTTTGGATCGGTATAACGTGAAATGCTCAACATACCACCCGGTCGGCTGTCAACCTTAATCAACAAAGAAGTCACAGAACCGCCGTGGTCAGATTTATTTTTAATTGTTCCTTCTAACCGGAAACCTGGCGCAAGATCAAGAGAGATTATTTCAGGAGAAAGGAATAAAGATTCCAACACCTGGCTGCTTACTTCGATTTTTTTTGAATACGGAAGATCGGTTGGACCGTCACTTTTTTGTGCTGATAATATCAGACTGAACAATAGGCCAAGACCGGTTAAGATCGTTTTCAGGGTATTCATCGGATTGGGGGAGCAACATTCAGGATGTTACCATATTAAAAACGAATATATCGCATGGGAATTGTTCCTAAATTGGGAATTTCAGGACCGGGAATCGCAATATAAAGAATTGAGCAATCGACTTATATGATCTTTCGGGAGAGAACTTCGAAAGCTGTGCGAAACTGCCTGTAATCATGTCAATACTGTCCTGTAGATAAAAGTACCAGTGTGCAGGCCTCTATGGTTTGAATTCCTTTTTCCTCAAGAATTTTTTCAAATTCAGGATTTTCTGCACCGGGATTAAATATGACGCGTTTTGGATGCTGTTCCAGGATATAATTGTAATAATTTTTCTGATTTACAGGATTCAGATACAGTGTAACAGTATCCAGATCCGGTATGGGGTCTGTTTCTGATTGAACCGGTATATCTGCGACGATGGCAGTTGTCCTGCCAATGGCGACCACTGGATGTTTATGCTCCCGTAATTTATTGACGGCAAGGTAACTATACCGTGAAGGATTGGCGGAGGCACCCAGGACCAGCGTTTTTTTTGATTCGGAAGGCATAGTAAAATAACAAAAGGCCGGATGAAAAGTTTAGTTATTGGGATTCAAGCTTGTAATTCAATGGCTGGATTTTATAGGAATTAACCGGAATACCATTTTTTGTTGCGGGATCCCATTTACCTGATTGAATAATAATGCGTAGCGATTCCTGATCCAGCGAATATTCAAGGGATTTTTGGATATATGGGTCCGTTATATTGCCTTCTTTATCTACCATAAAAAATATCCGCACCTGGCCCTGTATTTTCTTTTTTTGGGCCCTTTCCGGATATCGGAGATTTTTTACCACATACTCCTGCCACTGACTTATACCGCCGGGATATTCAGGTTCCTTTTCATTTGCCGAGTCGGAATTTTGATTTTTCTGATTTTCTGCTATCAGATTAATTGATTTGACGAGACTATCTTCTATATAGTCATTTTGCCGGATGGCCACGATACTATCCCCGGGATACGTTTTAAATTTAAAGAAGCTGCCGTTTTTTTTGCCATGATCAAAAACACCCGTGGAATCAAGGTCACCCGATTGTATTATATCGGGTAGAATCTGCCATCGGCAATTGTGCCATCATGATCTGCATACCGGGTGGATTTTACAAGCGAACCCCAGGTATAATAATAGTCCCATTGCCATCTGGCACTATCCGTCTCATGTACCCATAAAATATATTTGGATGAATCCAGTACGGTTTGGTTCATTTTCGCATCCAGGGCAAAGAACGAATTTTTATCCTGTCCCAGGGCTGCAAGCGAACTGAGCGTTAAACAAAGAATCAGGAGGTTTTTCATACGACAATATAAAAAATTTCAGTAAAGAATATGGTGTACGGTTCAATATTTCAATTCATGTGCCATCGGTCAGCTCAGAATTTGTCACCATGGGTCTGACGGATGAGTGCACGAACTATGAAGGGGAATGGTTTCATGATGCGGATCAGCCAGGTTGACCAAAATGGATTTCCGAAAAAATGCTGGATGATTCGTCCGGTTCTTAACCTTGAAGAAAATTGCCGGTTCCAGTTTCTCTGATAGCTTCTTTCCATTTCATCCCGCATTATTTGCTTATTCAAAAAAGAGGAAATGGAGTCGGATGCGATTTTCGACGCATGAAGGGCCATACTCATACCGTTTCCGCAAAGAGGAGTGATCATGCCCGCTGCGTCGCCGATACATAATACATGATTTTCTGTCTGGGTTTTCTTTGCAAAACTGATTTGGGCAATGGTTACCGGTTCTTCAAACAAAACAACCACTTCATCCAAAAGCTTCCGTAACACGGGATTCCGTTTCAGGATTTTTTCCTCCATCACTGAAATAGACTGACCGCTCCTTCTCAAATTATCAGAACTCGTAAGATAACAAAGACAAAAACGCCCGTCTTCAATTTTTGAAATTCCACAGTAACCGCCCGGGAAATTATGCAGAGCGATTTGCTTATCGGGCAATGAAGCTTTTACATGATATTTTACTCCGACATAATTTTGATTGTGATGTTTCAGGAATGATCTTTTCCATTTTACATCCAGATTGGCCTTCTTTCCATAACATGCGCAGGCAACCGAAGATAAGAATAGACCGGTACTGGTTTCTATCCGATGATATTCATTTTCAAAATGAATGTTATTTACTTTTGTATTTTCAAAGAGGTCGACATTTTCCTTTCTGGCAATGGCTGCCAGGGCGGCATCCAGTTTGAACCTGCTGATTCCAAATCCGCCCAATGGAAGTAATTCTGTTATGGATTCTCCATTGGGAGCAGTTACAATGAGCTGCTGAATTTTTGGAAGATCCCAGTCTGCCAATGGAAGCCCCAGGCCAACCAGAAAATCCCAGCTTTCCATACTGATATATTCACCACATACTTTATGAAAAGGATAAGATTCTTTTTCGAAAAGGCATATCCGATATCCTTTTCTGGCAAGTAATATAGATAGCGAAAGGCCGGCAAGACCACCCCCGACAATGGCGACATCATATTTTCGGTCTGCATTCATGAACGAACGATTACGAGCCAGCGAAAGGCCCATCTCCACCTGATCGTATAATTCGAAATTCCGGCTTTATCCAATAAGGCGGATAGCTCCTTTTTTTTAAAGCCACGCTGAACAGATAAAGGCGCATCATTTTTTACGAGATAAGATTTTGAAAAAAGTGAAGTTAACATACGAATAGAGTAATAAGCAAACGGATGCCGGTGCAAATCATTGATAAAAAAACCCAGGACTGAGTTTCCAGACATCCAACGAAACATTTCGACGAGTTCGTCTTCTTTGAAGTGGTGACAAAATAAGGAGCAAAATATGATATCGGGTTTTGATTCGAAATGAACTTTTTTGTAATCACTCACCAGAAAACGTACGGGCTTTTCCCACTTGGCATTTTTGGCTACCTGTATGCAATCTGCGTTAATGTCTATTCCGGTAAATGAAAGGCCGGAATATTTCCTTTTTGCTTTTTTTTCAATGGCCTTCAGGTTGTCTCCACCACCGCAACCAATTTCACAAACATGTAATAGCGTCTGTTTATCTGCCAGCTGAAAAAATCCTTCTATCGTGATGGCGTGTCCACCCAATTTTTGATTGATAACAGATAGTTCATACAGATTCCGCTGAATATCCGTTGCCGGTATGCCTGGCTGGTCAAGCAATTCAAGTAAGTCTGTGCGTGTAGAAAAATCCATAGGTTATAGTAAGAAATTCAAACCTGTCCGGTACATAATACTTTGGGAATATAACTTCATTCAGGAGGGAGATCCGACGATAAATGTTTCCATTGTCAGCCCCGGGCCAAAAGCGGCGCCGAATACTTTTTGATTTTGTGTTTTTTTCAAATCAGATAATATTTCCCTGAGTACAAATAAAATAGTTGGAGAAGACATGTTACCATATTCCCTGAGAATCTGGTAACTCGTTTCCAGTTTTTCTTTTGGCAGGGAAAGACTTTTTTCAATTGCTTCCAATATCTTTCTGCCTCCCGGATGAATTGCCCATTGGGTAATCTGATCGCGCGAAAAGCCCTGCCTGGCCAGAGCCTGATTAACCAGTTTTCCAAAATCTTCTTCTATCAATGAAGGCACATAACTGGTCAGTGTCATGGCAAACCCTGTAGAAGATAGTGCCCATGACATATCCTGTTTTCCCCTGGGTATCACTTCTCCGTAAAATCCAATCAGAGGAAAACCTTCGGATTGGTCTCCGGCGCCGGTAACCAGTACAGCAGCCGATCCGTCTCCGAACAATAAACTGGAAGTGATATTATCAGTTGTGGCTTTTTGCTGAAAATGCAAAGTGCATAATTCGGTACAAACTATCAATATCCTGGCATCCGGATCTGTCCTGGCTAACGTATCTGCAAGTTTAAGTGCATGAATCGCAGCATAACACCCCATGAAATTAACGGATGTCCGAAAAATATTTTTAGGCAGGTTTAGTAATTCCACCAGTTGTAAATCAAGGCCTGGTGCACTTAATCCGGTACACGTGACTGTGATGAGGTGCGTTATTTCCTGAATGTCCATTTTGTTTTCAAGACAGTTTCGAATTGCATCTGCTGACAGATTTACTGCATGACGGTTAAAAATTTTCATTCTTTCCTCAAGGGAAGGAAAGGGTTCCAGATTTTCAGCAGGCGGATAAAAAGTCCAGCCTGCAGGCTCTTCACTATAGTCAGACAGGACAGAGTATCGACTTTGGATGCCGCTCTGATGATATAAATATTTTAATGTTCTTCTTTCCTTCTCATTGAAGGCATAGATACGGCTCATGAAACGCAGGATATCGTCCTGCTGATGTTTGAACTCCGGAACGGCAGTACCTATTGATTTAATCTGGCTCAATCTGGTCATTTAATAATTTTTACAGGTACCGCATCAGAAATACAAGAATAAAACCAACGCTGGAACATAGGGATGCAACGCTGTTCATCCGCATTGTATGCCTGAAATCTGCCCTGGAGGGATTTTGCCAAACCTGCGTTGCCCATACTATAAAGTATACGAGAACCGGAAGCATGGAGGTTGTAAAAACTAAAAATTCTTTTATTTCCAGGGAAATCAAAAAGAAAAAAGCTAATGTGATAAAAGCAATTCCGTAAATGATTCCGCAAAAAATAAAAGTACCCCGCAGGCCCAATTGCGCACTGATGGTCCTGACACCATCCTTAGCGTCCGCCTCGTGCTGATAAATTTGCGTCAGAGGATAAAACCCTCCGATCAGGAGAGATGCAGAAATCATTCCCAGGGTTGGCACCTGAAGCGACAATAATGAATGTGAACCGTGATAGACCATAAAAAAAACCAGGGCTCCCTGACATATAATAACTGTCAGAAAACCTGCAATAGGATATTTTTTTAGTCTGACCGACCGTGCACTATACGCCCGGGACGCAAGGATATAAATGAGTGCGGCCAGTACAAAATATACACTTATAAAAAACCCCAAGATCAATGCCAAACCGTCCATAAACAGGCTCACATAAAGCAGTTGACGGGTTGGTTGCAGAGGTGATTTCAATCCGCCGATACTACCCTCATCGCGATCCATATAACTATTGAACCCATTGCTGGATGGATATATCAGTATATGCAGTATAATAAAAATCAGCACTGCCCTGCCCGCATTGGGTCGTACAACCTGGCTAAGGGCAAACCAATAAACCGGCATGAGAAAAAAAGAGAAATGAAAACGAAGTAACTGGATTGTAGAACGCTGCATCATGATATCAGATAATTGTCCTTATCATACAGAAGATAATGAACTTGGCTGAAATAGGAGCTTCCAGGTACTTTTTAAACTAAGTGTTTTCTCTTATTAGTGGAATAAACTTCCCGTTTAGGGAAGTTTATTAATATTTAACTTGTTGAAATACAGCAGCGTACGTATTGGTACATTATTCGTTCCCTATATATGAAACGAATGACGAAGCAGGTTAAGATTAATCACATGATCAATACAACTTCAAATAATTTGTGAATATATTGTCTTGGACGGTTATTAAATAAGCATTCTAAGGGGCTCCTCCAGGAGCCCTTTTAGCGTTTGCAAAAATGCCGCACCCGTGGCCCCATCTACCACCCGGTGGTCGCAGGTCATTGTAAGTTTCATCACGTTACCCGGGACGATGGCCCCATTTTTTACAACGGGAATCTGCTGAATAGAGCTGATTGCAAGGATACAGGAGTCTGGTGGGTTAATGATGGCAGTAAATTCGTCCATCCCGAACATGCCCAGATTAGAAATGGTAAACGTACTTCCTTCCCAATCGGCCGGCTGTAACTTTTTATTCTTTGCCCTGGCAGCGAATTCCTTTACTTCCTGTGAAATCTGTGAGAGAGATTTTGTATCTGCGAAACGTACTACAGGAACGAGCAGGCCATCTTCCACAGCGACTGCCACTCCAATATTGACGTGATGATTTACCCGAATTTTATCGCCCATCCAACTACTGTTAACGGCCGGATGTTTTTTTAATGCAAGCGCTGTGGCCTTCAAAACGAAATCGTTAAAGGATATTTTTACCGGCGCATTTTCATTTATTCTCGTACGACTACTGACTGCCTGATCCATATCTACTGTAATTGTCAGATAGAATTCCGGTGCAGAGAACTTCGCTTCCGAAAGACGTTTTGCAATTACCTTTCTCATTTGAGAAACAGGAATATCGTCAAAACTTACCTGACCGGCTGGTGCGGTTGATACTGCTGTTGCTTTTTGTGCTGCGGCAGGAGCGGTTGCAGCCGGAGTATATTCCGCTACATCTTTTTTTATTATTCTGCCAAAATCCCCGCTACCATGCAATTGAGAAAGATCTATGCCTTTTTCAGAAGCCATTTTTTTTGCAAGAGGCGAGGCTTTGATCCTGCCATCACCATTTAATGAAGAAGATTCTTTTGCGACGGGTTGAGGTGCTGTTTTTGATTCAGCAGGTTGAGCCGCCGGTTCTTTAGCGGTTGCGGAAGAAGCTCCTTTATTTTTTGAAGCGTCTACAATTTGTTGCACATTTACTTTTCCTTCCTCACCGATGATAGCAAGCAAATCATTTACTGCTACTTTCTGACCTTTTTCTGCCCCCGTGTATAATAATTTTCCTTCTTTATAACTTTCCAATTCCATGGTTGCTTTGTCTGTTTCAATATCCGCCAGTACGTCTCCCTTTTTTACCTGGTCGCCCACTTTTTTGTGCCATGCTGCAATTACCCCTTCTGTCATAGTATCACTCAGTCTGGGCATGAGGATAACTTCCTGCATGGCAGAAAGATCTATTGAGGGTGTGGCAGGTTTTTTTGTTTCTGCCGGTGCAGGAGCGGGTGATGGTGCAGCTGCGGTGGTATCAGCTTTTGCTGCAGGGGTCGGAGCTGTTGCTGCTCCCCCGGATTTAACCAAAGAGCTTATATCTTCACCCGGTTTTCCGATGATAGCCAGTAAATCATTTACCTGAACCTTACCACCTTTATCTGTACCTGTAAACAACAGGGTTCCGTCTTTATAACTTTCCAGATCCATTGTTGCTTTATCGGTTTCTACTTCAGCGAGCAGGTCACCTTTCTTCACGTTGTCGCCGACTTTTTTATGCCAGGCAGCGATCACACCTTCCGTCATTGTATCACTAAGTCTCGGCATTAAAATAACTTCAGCCATATAACTGGATAATTTTAGATTTTGGAACCTCGAAATTAAGGCAAAAACGTGAATGACCGGGTCGGACAATGGTTCAAACCTCTTGCAGCGATGGAATTTCTTTTACATTTCCCGTACGTTTGAGTACTCCCCAGTGTTGTAATTCACCTTTTATAGCCCTTCTGAAGGATTTAAACAGAACGTACCACATCAGCCATCGCCAAACTAACCGCTGTGGGATAAGCCAGATCAATTTGGCCAGATTTTCCTTTTCGAAACTGAAAGCAAGGATCGCCACCGCCAAATCGACGGCCATAAAAACCAGATAATATGTTCCAATACGGGCAGCATTGCCCGTAAGCAGTCCGACCAGCATAAAAAAATCAGCCAGCGGAATAACCGATGGTATGATATATTGGAAGATGAGGATATTGGGCAATGCAATCCATCCAAGGGATTTATTTTGCATGCTGAATAGCATATCCCTGTTTTTCCAAAAAGTCTGCATAACGCCAAAACTCCAGCGGAATCTTTGTTTAACAAACATTTTAACCGTTTCCGGTGCTTCCGTCATCGCAATGGCATTGTTTTCATTTTCTATGATATAATTACAACGAAGCATTCGGATTGTCAGATCACAATCTTCTGCCAGGGTATCGGTAGCAAATCCACCCGCTTCTTCAATGGCCTTTTTACGAAAAGCGCCGATGGCACCGGGAACTACGGTTATAGCGTTCACGTAGGCAAAGGCCTTTCGGTCAAAATTCTGGCTGCTGATATATTCAATGGATTGCCAGCGGGTAAGCAGGTTCACCGTATTGCCCACTTTAACATTACCGGCGACTGCTCCTACTTTTTTTCCATTATGATATTGCACTTCACCAAAATGCATCATGAGCCTGGAGGCAGCATCAGGAAGTAATTTTGTATCTGCATCGATGCAAATTACATACTCAGCTTCTGATCGCTGAATTCCAAAGTTCAGCGCTGAGGCCTTACCCCCATTCGTTTTTGTGTAAACACGAATTTTTTTATTTCCTTCAAACGCGTACTGTACCTTTTTAAAAGTATTATCCTTACTTCCATCATCCACAAAAATAATTTCGAAATTCGGATAATCTGTCCTCATCAGATTTTCCAGTGAGCTGACGGCATTAATTTCTTCATTATAAGCGGGCACAATAATACTCACCAGGGGAGCATCCGTTCCGTCAGGTTTCCAAAATGGCTTCAAACCATATTTCTTTTCCCACCGGTGCTGTTTACTAGCCATAACAGCCATAGAAAGTATGCGGAATAACGATAGTATAATGAACACAATGAAAACGGAAGTCAGCAGATGGCTGCCCAGGTAGGCAGACATGGCAAGAAAATAATTTAGTTGCAATAAATAATACCCGCTTCCTTTGGGAACCGAAGGCATCAGGTCTTCTTTTTTCTTGCTCAGCAAATCTGCTATCGTAGTAAATGTGTAACCTCTTTCTTTAAAATAATGGATAATCCGGGGCAAGGCTTCAACGGTCGCCGCCCTGCTATCCCCACCGGCATCATGTAACAGAATAATATTCCCGCTCAGGTTCTGATCAGTCATACTCTGTTTGCGTGCTATTACCCTGGCAACGATTGAATCCGCGGGTGTTCCCGGCTCCCAATCCAGAGGATCAATCGACTCTCCGATATCCAGATAGTTTTTTTCTCTGGCAATAGCCACCGGAATAAGCTCTTCCGCTTTTTGAGGCTCGAAATCAGCATTATAGGGCGCGCGAAAAAGAACGGTTGAATGACCCGTGATAGCTTCTATCAAAAGCCGTGTTGCATCCATTTCAATGATTGCCCGTTTCCTGCTTACCATCGCAATATTTGGATGCGTGAAAGTATGGTTACCTATTTCATGCCCTTCACGATAAATTCTTTTTACAATGGGAATATTATTTTCCGCATTGATACCAACCACGAAAAAAGCAGCAGGTACATTTTCTCTGCTAAGTATGTCCAGAATTTGCGGTGTATAAAGGGGATCGGGTCCATCGTCAAAAGTGAGCACCAGTTTCTTCTTATCCTTCGTTCCATATTTTCTCGCAACCCATTTGGATGGAAGGCTATCATATCTTTCTTCAGAAATCAGTAATTCGGTTGTGTCCAGTTCAGGCGTGATTTTTCCACTTGTCGGACCTCCGATTACATCCAGCACCTCACCTTCGCCGGAATAAGCAGGTGTTTCATCCAAACTCAATGTTTTCACAGTAGAGAATAAATGGAAATCAAAATTGCGCAGACTGTCTTTGCTCATATCCCTGTCATAAAAATCCCACATCCGGGGATCTTCATTACCAAGGCGCCAGAGAGCGACCCCGCCCAATCCGGTCTCTTCCGCGAACCGCATCGAATTGAATGTTGTTGCGGCGTCAGTGAATTGTACTTTATGCGGCGCGCCATCATCTCCATCATAAGTGAAGTGAAGGTTATAGGAATCATTATCGAATACAATTTTGCCCTCATAGCTGAGCGCCGTTGTCAGGGCTTCCTGATAACTGATCGGAATAACAGAAATAACCTTATCATTTTCATCCACTTTCCAGTCGTACCCAAAACCGGCAACGGCCAGGATCAACTTACTGCTGGGGATTTTTTTAATGGCGTCGTCAACCGCCCCTTCAATCCATTTCTGATGGCAGATTGGTCCGGGACCGGTACCATCTGAGAACTGGTCATAGGCCATCAGAATAACATAATCATTGTATTCAGAAAGTTCTTTAAAATTATAATCCTGGTTAAATGGTTGTACATCCTGGGAAACCAGTAATCCCTTTTCGTGCATTTTTTCGTACAGTGATTTCTGGAATTGTACAAGTACTTCGTTTTTGTTTTCCAGCAGGTCTTCAAAGTCAATATTAATCCCGTCCAGTTTATATTTTTCCAGATATTTAATAATGTCAGCAACAAGACGTTCTCTTTTTTCGGGGTCGTTGAGAATACGGTGAATTACATCACCCCGGAAAACGCCGGCAATATTATTTGTAAGTAACGGAAGTACCTTAACACCCGATTTGTTCATTACATTTAATGCAGCCGTATCGATTTTGGTCCACAACGTATCGGTATTCGGGTCAAGGAAAAACCATTCCGGCAATACCATATTTAATCTGGAGATATTATGTACAAGAGAAACCAGTGAAGATGGTGACCAGTTTACATAAAATCCTGCTCTGATTCCAATAGAAAATTTCTTAAAAGAATAGAAACTGGAGTCAGCCTGCACAACAACGCCATTTTTTTTCCTGAAACGCCTTCCCAGGGGATATCCGCCGGCTTTATAAGCCACTTTTTCATTTATGAATTTCCGGAAGCCACCATATTGTTTTCCGATTTTACTTTGATTGAAAAGCCAGCTTGAGCTATCAAGAAGGGCTTCTTTTTCCTGAGCACCAAAATTTGGCAGTGAGGGAGTATATACGCGCGTCAGGGTAATAATTATAGTGACAACGGCCAGCACTACAAAAAGGGCAATCAACCGACTGCTCCAAATAAAACGCGACCAACGGGATGAAGAGCTCGTTTGAAATATCTGATTCGTAGAATTTCCTGGCATAAGAATTTGTAAAGATCTTTCGATTCAATGGCTAATCAAAATCAAGGCTTCCAAATTAGAGGATTTTTAGCATTTGCCCTCAAATGAATGGAATTACGCAAAGCCTCAATAATCCAGTTCCAGTTTTAGTTTATCCTTTAATTCTTTTACAAGCGGATACATTTCTGAGATTTGCTGAAATTGCTCTCGTTTGCTCAAGGTTTTTTCTAAATAAATATGATCAGCAGTCTGCTGACGGATGATAACAGAGAATGAAATATTTTTATTCCGGAATTTTTCCTGGAGTAAGTCAGATAGTTTTCTTTTTTCCTGTTCCACAAATCGTTGTTCCAGGTTGTTATTGGTAAGTATCTCAAATCGTTGTTCATCCAGTATTCGGAGTTCGGCAGATTCGAAACTCTGTGCGGCAGAGTTTTTATTTTTTTTCAAATCGGAAGTAAACAGTTTCCAGACTTCCATCAACGGGATTTCTTCCAGCGGTTTAAGTTCAGAAGACAGAGCAGCAGGTTTTCTGTTTACTACTTCCTGGCGGATTTTCGAAAGTGCACCAAAGCTGGTTACAGGAGTTGTTATGGGTTCTTCAATCACCAGTTTGGGTGAAGATTTAGGCGAAGTGACAGGAACCGGATCCTTATAAGACGGTTCAGGAGTGGCTTGCACTTGCTTTTTTTCTTTTATTTCCAATGGCGCAATAATCCGGTAAGCCACTGGTTTTACCGACTCTGTTCCCTTTTTTTTATCAGCCTGTCCGGCTGACAAATGAAGCGCCTGGTTTAAATAGGACAGTTTTATGAGCGCCAGTTCAACATGCAATCTCTTATTTCTCGCGGCTTTATAATGCAATTCAGATTCGCTTAACAAATTTAATGCACTGATCAGATAGGAGCTTTCGACATCCAGGGACACCTGTCTGTATTTTCCCTTGAAATCTTCCACCACATCCAGCAGGCGCGATGCTTTTTCGTCTTTGCATATCAGCAGGTTCCTGATAAATTCTGCGAAACCGCTCAATAATAAATCACCTTCGAATCCTTTACGGTTTATTTCATCATAAATCAGGAGCGATTCAGCCAATTGCTGATTGCGGACAGCTTCCAGCAACTTAAAATAATATCCGGCGTCGAGAATATTTAAATTCTCCAATGTATCAGCGTACGTTAATTTGCCGTCAGAAAAACTTACCATCTTATCCATCAGGCTCAGTGCATCGCGCATACAGCCTTCGCTTTTCTGAGCAATAATTTCCAGCGCCGATTTTTCAGAAGGAATATTTTCTTTATCACAAATCTCCAGCAAATGATCCATGATATCCTGATTGGTGATTCTTTTGAAATCGAAAACCTGGCAGCGACTCAGGATCGTCGGCAGGATCTTATGTTTCTCAGTAGTTGCGAGTATAAAAATAGCATAGGGGGGTGGCTCTTCCAGGGTTTTCAAAAAGGCGTTAAACGCCGAAGAGCTGAGCATGTGTACTTCGTCTATTATATAGACTTTATATTTTCCGGGTTGAGGTGCAAAACGTACCTGGTCAACCAGACTCCGGATATCATCTACCGAATTATTGCTGGCAGCATCCAGTTCATGGATATTCAATGAACTGCCCTCATTAAACGAAACACAGGAATGGCAAACATTACAGGCTTCTCCGTCTGCAGCGGGATTTTCGCAATTAATGGCTTTGGCTAATATTCGCGCGCAGGTTGTTTTTCCTACCCCCCTCGGGCCACAAAACAAAAAAGCATGCGCAAGTTGTTTATTCCGAATGGCATTTTTCAGTGTTGTGGTTATATGTGATTGTCCTACAACTGTTGAAAAAAGCTGTGGTCTGTACTTTCTTGCAGAAACAATGAATTTATTCATAATCCTTACCTCCGGAATCTATCCTGTTTGCAATGATAATAAAGATTTAGAAAACGGGATGTCTTTTAAATTCAACCGTCCGGTCGAAAATATATCGATAAGTCTTTAGTTTTCTACTGGGGTAGGTGTCAGCCATTGTCCTGATCATATTTATCATTTTTGGATTAAAATCACCCACCCACTGCATCTCATATTCAGTGTAGGGAAGAATCAGTACCATCTTACCTGTTTCAGCTATCATAAATGCATCAATCCCCATACCCTGGTATTCAGGGACAACTCCGAACACAAGACCCGTAAATTTTTTATTTTTTTTAGTTTTCACCATCCATAGAAATTTCAGTTTCTGCAGAATCCCGAATTTTCCGTTTAGGTATTTGAACCATTGATTCAGATCAGGAATATTTGCAAACATCGCGATCGGCTTGTCGTTATGATAAGTAAACCAGATCAGCCTTTCTTCCATAAACGGCTTCATCTGACTGAAGAGATGTTTTACCTGTTCAAGCTTCAATTGTTTCATCCCGCCGTGACCGGCCCACGCTTTATTATACACTTCGGTGAAATATCCGGCATACAGATCCAGATTTTTTTTGCTGATATGTGCCGCCCGGAAAGAAGGATCGGCAGCTATTACGGCATGCCGGTCCATCAGCTTTTTGCTAAACGGTTTTTTGGGATCCATTCCAAAACAGATCTGTTCAAAAAAAGCTCTAAAGCCGTAGTTCTCAAAAAGGTTCTGATAATAAGGGGCATTAAAATTCATTCTGTACAAGGGTTCATGAAAACCTTCGGTTACAAGCCCCCACCAGGTATCCCGTTCGCCGAAATTAATCGGCCCATCCATCGCAGCCATACCCCGTTGCATCAGCCAATGTTTGGCTACATCGAATAGCTGGTCAGCCGCATCCTGATTATTGATGCAGTCAAAAAAGCCTATTCCGCCCACAGGAAATGTATCTCCGGCGGTTTTATATCTTTTATTTGTAAAAGCGGCAATCCGGCCGAGTAAACGATCGTTTTCATCTCTGAGAATCCAACGCGCAGCCTCGCCATGCCTGAAAGCCTTGTTTTTTTTGGGGTCAAAAACTTCTTCAATATCCTTGTCCAGGGGCCGGATATATCCCGCCACACCACCCAGGATGTCTACATTTGCCTGGATAAATGCCCGGCTGTCGGATGGGTCACGCACCTGAATTAATTGCATGTATAAAGCATTAATATTCGTAAAAATACTTGGTTTTTCATTTCGGAATTCCGGCTTCGTACACTTACCTTTGCAGCCGATTTTAAAGTAACCTTTAATTATAAACTTTATGCCAAATGCAGGCAAGATTAAACAAATTATCGGTGCGGTTGTAGACGTTCAGTTTAAGGGTAAACTCCCTGAAATATACAATGCTCTTGAGTTACAGAGGCCAGAGGGTGGAACGCTGGTCATGGAAGTACAACAACATCTGGGAGAAGACAGTGTTCGCTGCATTGCCATGGATGGAACTGAAGGTCTGACGCGTGGACTGGAAGTGTTAGACACCGGCATCGCGATTTCCATGCCTGTGGGTGACGCCATCAAAGGCAGGTTGTTTAATGTTACAGGTGATCCGATTGATGGTCTGCCGCCGGTTTCTAAGGTTGGCGCAAGACCCATCCACAGCAAACCCCCTGCTTTTGAAAATCTGAGTGTAAGTACCGAAGTCTTATTTACCGGAATTAAGGTTATTGATCTGATAGAACCTTATGCTAAAGGTGGAAAAATTGGTCTTTTCGGTGGTGCAGGTGTAGGAAAGACGGTTTTGATCCAGGAGCTTATTAATAATATCGCCAAAGCTTATGCAGGTGTTTCTGTATTTGCCGGTGTAGGAGAACGTACACGTGAAGGAAATGATCTCATGCGCGAAATGATTGAAGCAGGGATTATGAAATATGGCGACAATTTCAAACATAGCATGGAACATGGCGGATGGGATCTTTCTAAAGTCGATATGAAAGAACTATCCGAATCAAAAGCAACTTTTGTTTTCGGACAAATGAACGAACCTCCCGGAGCCCGCGCCCGTGTGGCCCTCAGTGGTTTGACGATCGCCGAATACTATCGCGACGGAGATGGCAAGGGACAGGGTCGTGATATTCTTTTTTTCGTTGATAATATCTTCCGTTTCACGCAGGCAGGTTCTGAAGTATCTGCGTTATTAGGACGTATGCCCTCAGCTGTAGGGTATCAGCCAACCCTGGCAACCGAAATGGGTTTGATGCAGGAAAGGATTACATCCACCAAAAACGGTTCCATTACCTCGGTTCAGGCGGTTTATGTACCAGCGGATGACTTGACAGATCCGGCGCCCGCAACAACTTTTGCGCATTTGGATGCCACGACGGTATTGGATCGCAAGATTGCGGATCTGGGTATTTATCCGGCCGTGAATCCCCTGGATTCTACCAGTCGAATTCTCACACCCAAAATCGTAGGCGATGCACATTATGATTGTGCCAATCGTGTGAAACTTGTTTTACAGCGTTATAAAGAATTGCAGGATATTATTGCGATCCTTGGACTGGATGAATTAAGTGACGAGGATAAATTAATTGTTGCCCGTGCCCGAAAAGTTCAGCGTTTCCTTTCACAACCCTTCCATGTGGCGGAAGCCTTTACCGGCCTGAAAGGTGTTTTGGTGCCGATCGAAGAAACCATCCGCGGATTTAACATGATTATGGACGGTGAAGTGGATGATTATCCGGAAGCTGCATTCAATCTGGTAGGGACGATAGACGATGCGATGGAAAAGGGTAAGAAACTGATGGCACAGGCGCAGGGCTAGTACAAGTATGAGAGTATAGGAGTATAAGAGTGAATTTTCACACACTCCCAGACTTAACTCTTATACTTCTATACTCTTATACTCTTATACTAAATGTGATGTGATGAATTTAGAAATACTGACTCCCGAAAAAAAGCTGTTCAGCGATGAAGTGTATGGTGTGCAACTGCCAGGCGTAGACGGATCTTTTGAGTTATTAAATAACCATGCGCCTTTGATCAGTGCGCTGAAAACGGGAAGGATCAAAGTTTTGAACGATAAAACCCACACAACATTTTTTGAAATCCGAAGTGGATTTGTGGAAGTATTGAATAACCGCGTAACGGTCTTGGTAGAAGGCGCAAAAGCTGTCTAATTTAATTTAGTTGCGGATCGATCGGGAAATTGAGCATCATCAGGTAATTTCCTCCCAGGTGGCGGATAGCATCATTCCAGATTTCCTCTGTTTTTTTATGGAAAATGAGTTTTCGGTCCGCTGCTGCGGGTAGCCAGGATTTTTCCTTGAGTTCGTCTTCCAATTGTCCGCCTGCCCATCCTGAATAACCAATATAAAACCGAATTTTTGATGTTTGAATTTTGCCGGCCCTGATGAGATCCAGTGCTTCTTCAAAATTGCCGCCCCAATAAATGCCATCAATTACCTGGTAGCCTCCCTGGATCAGGTCGGGATACTGATGAAGAAAATGAATGGTATCCGTTTGAACAGGCCCTCCAAAATAGACCGGAATTTCCAGGTCATCGGCATTGTTTACCAGATCTTTTAAGCTGTATTCGTACGTTTTATTGAGCAGAAAGCCGAAACTTCCCTCGCTTTGGTGTTCACAAAGGAAAATGACCGATCTTTTAAAATTGGGATCTTTTAGAAACGGGTCAGCGATCAGCAAGATACCAGCCGCGGGACTGTCCATATTGTAATTTAACGAATCTGAAGATAATTGTTTAATAAATTTGACCGCTGTTTAAGTCAGATAATCTTTCCCATTTAGTTTAAATAAGGACCTTTTGAAGAAAAATTTTACTATCATTTTTATCCTGATCAGTCTTTCCCTCGTGGGTATCATTTATATCCAGTGGAACTGGATTACCACCATGGTGGAAAACAAAGAGGAAGAGCTGCATCATAAGCTGGTCGACGTAACAACCGACGTTGCACGCGTTCTCATCGACTATAAAAAGACGGCTCTTTCCGGCAGTCAGTTGCTTCGTTCTCCACAGGGTTTTGGGTTTCGGCCTTCTGAACAATTTATGCAGGAGCTTATGCGCCCCCCGCTGATCTCCCAACGCCTTAGTTTTCAGGAGATGTCGGAATTACTGCGCAATGCTTTTAATTATCGTGGTCTAAAAGACACAAAATTTGAGTTCTGCATATTTTCAGGTGGAATCAATCCGTCTATTTTTTCGAATACAAATGAATTAAAATCAGGCAATTACTATCTGGCACTCAAAGATACCATCCATAATCTGCAAACCATTTATCCCCTCGTGGACAATCCTATGGAGCTGAGCGGCCCGGAACCCCTGGAAACCATCAGTATCGTGATACCGGATTATAAATCGGTCGTTATGAAACAAATGAGGTGGATGATTTTCGGCGTCATATTTTTTACACTGGTTATTATCAGCGCGTTTTATGTTACGGTTAGAACGCTGTTGATGCAGAAGAAGCTCAGCGAAATAAAAAATGATTTTATAAATAATATGACGCATGAATTTAAAACACCATTGGCTACGATATCGCTGGCCGTTGATGCTATGCGTAATGAGAAAGTTGTAGATGACCGGGAAAAATCTGCTTATTTCAGTGGTATTATAAAGGAAGAAAATAGACGCATGAATAAACAGGTCGAGACTATACTTCAGGCAGCGCTCATCGACCGTCAGGAATTACAGCTTAAACTACAGCCTCTGCATGTAAATGAAGTTATCAGGCGGGTAATGGATAATTTCAAATTACAGCTGGAAGAAATACATGCCGACGTGGTTCTTCAACTGGAAGACGGATACGATATGGCACAGGCAGACGATGTGCATTTTACTAACCTGATCTCAAACCTGATCGATAACGCAATCAAATATTCCCGTGAAAAACTGATGATACGCATTGGAACCCACCGGAATGGAAAAAATATGATCATCCGTATTGAGGACAATGGAATTGGTATGACCAAGGAGACGCAACGCAGAATATTTGAAAAATTCTATCGGGCGCATACAGGCAATGTACATAACGTCAAAGGATTCGGACTGGGACTTAGCTATGTGAAATCCGTTGTTGATGCACATAACGGACGTATAAAAGTGGACAGCACAATGGGGAAGGGTACAACTTTTATTTTGGAAATTCCACTGATACGTCAGGAAAAAGGTATTCCTCAGGGCGCCTGATACGGCCAGTTATTCATAATGGTTTCATAGGAAATGCATTTAGTTGAATGTCTTGGGTAAAAAAAGACATCCGTCGCCATAACTTAAAAAGCGGTATCCATGCTCTAACGCAAATGTGTATACGCTTTTCCATGTTGAGCCGATAAATGCTGCCACCAGCAGTAATAAAGTAGAATGCGGCTGATGAAAATTGGTGATCAGTCCATGCACCATTTTAAATTGGTAGCCAGGCACAATAAATAATTGCGTTTTAGTGATTAGTTTTTCTCCCGGTTCTTTTTTTAACCAGTCAAGTAAGTAATGTAATGCATCAGCCGTGGATATATCAGCTGTTTCCAGATAAGGATATTCCTGATTCAGAAATAATTCCCTGGCTGAAATATTTTTATGTTTACTTATTTTCAAGCCAAGCCAGTATAGCGTTTCAAGGGTTCTTAATGACGTTGTGCCGACGGCTATTACCGGCTCATGTAGTTTCGAAATCAATTTTTCAATATTGACCGCACGCACTTCAATAAACTCTTCATGCATATGGTGTTCAGAAAGTTTATCTGTTTTTACCGGCATGAATGTACCTGCGCCAACATGGAGGGTCAGGTATAATGGTTCAATACCTTTTCCCGATAAGTTTTGAATCAGTTTTTCATTAAAATGCAATCCGGCAGTCGGAGCCGCTACAGATCCTGATTCTTTTGCATACACCGTTTGATATCTTTCTGCATCCGAAATTTCTGCAGATCTTTTTAGATAAGGCGGAAGTGGAATGGACCCCAACTGATGCAATATGGATGCAAATGATAATTCATGTGGTGTCCAGGAAAATTCTATAACAAAGTCATCCTTTCTTTTTTCGACAAAACGCGCTTCCAATCTGACTTGTGCGAATTCTTTAATTAGTACCTGATGTCGTTTCCATTTAGACGCACCGCCGATCAAGCAGATCCATAATACGGATCTTGTTTGCTTCATACCATCTGAAATGGATTGTCCTGAATGCGGTTCAAGACAAAAAATTTCTATCTGCCCACCCGTTGGTTTTTGAAATAGTATCCTCGCTTCCACTACCCGGCTATTATTAAATACCAACAAGCAGGGGCTGGGAAGAAAATTTCCAATTTCCGTCATAATGTCCCTCCCGGATTTTACCGGATTGCCAAACCAGGAGTTTAGAAGCATCCCTTTGCTCCAATGGGAATCGTGCGATCTTTTCCTCCGGTAATTCATAACCGAAAGCAGACATATAAAGTTCGTCGGGGAAGGGAGTCGGTTGGGTCATCGAATCGAGTTATACACAGATATTCACACTGATTAACACCTTATACACAGAATATTAGTCAGTTACGCTGACTAAATGGATTCAAATCCTTGCCCAGTGGGCTTCCGGGTGTAATAAATTTCTGTGGAAAAATTAAAATCTTCCAAATTGTTTTGTAAAGTGGGAAAAAGTGTTATTTTGTGTCAATTATTAATAACATTGCTTCAAGTCCTTATAAATGAATGGTTTTCTAGGGGAATACGAGGTAACGCTCGATGCAAAAGGGCGGTTTCTCCTGCCGGCTTCGCTCAAAAAGCAAACCGGCGAGGAAGCGGGTTCTTTTGTCATAAACAGGGGATTTGAAAAATGTCTGGGTCTGTATCCCATGAAAAGCTGGGAGCCCATTTTTGAGCAGATTAGCAAGTTGAATGATTTTGACCCGAAGGTAAGGTCATTCAGGAGATATTTTCTGAACGGTGCGACAATGATGGAACTGGATTCGGCGAGCAGGTTATTGATACCGCAGAACTTGAAAGACTATGCCGGCCTTGAAAAGGATATCGTGCTGGTTACGGCGGTTAACAAGATAGAAATCTGGGATAAAGTTAAGTACCAACAGTTCTTTGAAAGCTTTTCACCGGATGACTTCAGTGGTCTGGCCAATGAGGTGATGAATGGCAAACCTGATAAATGAACTATATGAGGGATTCTAATCCCGCATATCATATACCCGTATTGCTTTCAGAAGCGATGGACGGTTTGAAACTCAGGGCAAGCGGGGTCTTTGTTGATTGCACCTTTGGCGGAGGTGGACATTCAACAGAGATCCTGGCTCACCTGAACTCCGAAGGGAGGGTATACGGTTTTGATCAGGATGGGGACGCAAAGAGAAATGTTTTGCAGGACGAACGATTCATATTCATCCCGCACAACTTTCGTCATATACGAAGATTTCTTCGACTTCATGGAGTTACCGCCGTAGATGGCATATTAGCTGATCTGGGCGTGAGTAGTCACCAGTTTGATGAACCGACCCGTGGTTTTTCCACCCGATCTGAAGATGCGGACCTGGATATGCGAATGGACAAGCGGCAGTCACTCACTGCAGAAATTGTTCTGAATACGTATGGAGAACAAAAGCTCCAGGAAATATTCAGTATGTATGGGGAAGTGACGAATGCAAAAACACTGGCCAAATCTATCGTGACCCTTAGAAACAAAACACCGTTTCGAACGGTCAAAGGATTTAAACAGACTATTGCTGATCTGGTAAAAGGCAACCCAAACAGGTACTTCGCACAGGTATTCCAGGCATTGCGGATAGAAGTAAATGATGAAACAGGCGCACTGCGTGAAATGCTCACACAGGTTCCGGACTTACTAAAACCAGGTGGCCGTATCGCGATCATCAGTTTTCATTCACTTGAAGACCGGATTGTGAAACAGTTTTTCAGGTATGGCCATTTTGAAGCAAAAGATGAACAGGATCCTTTCGGTTCCTCCCCGTCCACAACCCCCTTCCGAACGCTCACAAAAAAACCTATAACCCCTTCCGATAAAGAGCTTAGCCGGAATCCGCGTGCAAGAAGTGCAAAACTAAGAATCGCAGAAAAAATATAAAAGATACAATCCCCTACCTAAGAAAATTCAGTATGATAATCGTACCCTACTTTTTTTATTCAGCACACTGCCATTATGAAGACGTTCAAAAGCAAAAAAAATAAGGTAAAAGGTCTCATCCGCTATCAGTGGATGGTTCGCAATCTTCCTTTTTTTCTCTTCCTCGCTTTACTCGCAGTGATCTACATATATAACGGACATTATGCCGACCATGTGGTGCGTGACATCGGAAAAACAGGCAGGGAATTACAGGAATTACAATATGAATTCAAAAGCCTGAAAAGCGAAGTCATGTTTCGCAGTAAGCAGAGTGAATTGGCCAAAGCGGTTGAACCATTTGGGTTGAAACCCCTGTCTTCACCCCCCATGGTCCTGACCGACAGTTTAAATAAATGAAATAATTTTTATCACCCCATATCCCCGATACCCGGTGGAACTAAGGAGAGATATACTTTGGAGAGTTTACCTGTGTTTCATCGGAATGGTGCTGATATGTGCTGCTGTATTGGGGAGAGTATTCTTTATCCAGCAGGTACAGGGAAAATATTGGAGAGCACTGAGTGATAGTCTGCATCAGAAATATGTTGACCTCAGCGCTGAAAGAGGAACGATTTATAGTGAAGATGGAAATATGTTAAGTACCTCTGTTCCTTTTTTTAATATTTACATCGACTTTGATGCCGATGGCCTTCGGGAAAAAAACGGAAAACGTTTCAAGGAAAACCTCGACTCTCTTTCTCTTTGTCTCGCAAATCTTTTTAAAGACCAATCCGCGACTTCCTACAAGAAACAATTACTCCAGGGATATAAATCGGACGACCGCTATTATCTCTTGCAGCGTAATTTGAATTTTGATCAATATAAGCGTCTCCGGGATTTTCCTCTTGTTCGTTTGGGAAGAAATAAAAGCGGTTTTATCACAGATGCTTCCAGCAAACGACTCAATCCATTCGGATTACTGGCGAACCGAACGATCGGTTTATCGCGTGATAACGCCCAGAACGTCGGATTGGAAAGAACCTACGACAGCCTCCTGCGTGGTGAAAATGGCAGACGACTGGTTCGATATCTGAATGCAGGCACATATATTCCGGTTGAAGGGTATGAGATCGATCCTGAAAACGGAAAAGATATCATAACCACCATTGATGTTAACACCCAGGATATCGCCGAAAATGCACTGCTTTCCATGATGGTTGAAAACGAATGCGAGCACGGAACCTGCATTGTGATGGAAACAGCCACTGGTAAAATCAGAGCCATGGCAAATCTGGGGAGGCAGTCAGACGGCAGCTATTGGGAGGACTTAAATTATGCAATCAGAGCATCAGAACCTGGGTCTACATTTAAATTAGCCACACTGATGTCTTTGCTGGAGGATCACGAGGTACACCTGACTGATCACCTGAATATTGAAGGTGGAACCTGGAAGATCGGGACCCGTACTGTTCATGACGCAGAAAGACAGGAAATCAGTGATGTAACCGTAGAACAGGCTTTTGAACATAGCTCAAATGTAGGCATGGCAAAACTTGTTGTGGCGCACTACTCCCAACATCCCCAGCAATTCGTGGATCATCTCAAAAAATTAAAGCTAAACCAGATAACAGGTATCGACCTCGCCGGTGAAACATCTCCTATTATAAAATCTCCCAAGTCGCGAACCTGGAGTGCGAGCACGCTTCCCTGGATGGCTTTTGGTTATGAAGTACTGATTAGTCCTTTGCAAACCCTCACCTTATATAATGCAGTTGCCAACAATGGCAAAATGATGAAGCCTTATCTCGTGAATGGTGTTCAATACGCGGGAGGCCCGGACCGGGAAAATCAGCCCGTAGTGATGATAGATAAAATCTGCAGTGATGAAACATTGGCAGAACTCAGAACCTGTCTGGAGGGAGTTTGTATTAAAGGCACGGCTAAATCGGCCTTTAAAAATACTTTTTACTCAGTGGCTGGTAAAACAGGCACGGCTCTGGTGGCCAATGGCAACCGCGGATATGCGGATCATATCTACCAGTCATCTTTTGCAGGTTATTTTCCCGCAAACCATCCCCGGTATACCTGCATCGTTGTCATAAAAAATAAACCTTTTGCAAAAAAATACCTGGGTGCTGCAGTAGCCGGACCTGTTTTCAGAGAAGTGGCGGACAAGCTGATGAGTATGGAGGCATTGACACCCGACAGTTTACAACTTGCATCTTATACAGATTTTCTAAAAAAAGACAGCACGGCCTACTATTATGCAGGTTCCACCGACGAAATAAAAAATATTTTTTATACGCTGAAAATGCCATACGCAGATTCATCCCGGGATAATAAATGGTCTGGTGTATACCGTCAAAATAACCAACCTGTTGTAAAAGCAAAAACGGAGGAAATGAAAAAAGTACCTGATGTAAAAGGTATGGGACTGAAAGATGCGCTGTATTTACTGGAATCAAGGGATCTGAAAGTGATTGCCCGGGGAACGGGAAAAGTAAAACAACAAAGTATATCAGCGGGAACCATCGTGTCAAAAAATCAAAAACTCATCCTGGATCTTAACTAATGAATCTACAGGAAATATTATATAAAGTACGTATTCGGTCGGTCCACGGAAAATTGGATGTCGAAGTCAGAGATCTTCAATTGGATTCCCGTAAAGTGGGAAAGGCTTCAGCATTTATTGCCGTGAAGGGTACTCATACAGACGGACATCAGTTTATTGATGCGGTTTCAGATGCTCACCCGTCTGCGATCATCTGTGAAATCATGCCCGTCAGTCTGAAAGATGGAATTACGTATATACAGGTAGAAAACAGCGCGGCAGCTTCCGGTTTGATGGCTCATAATTTTTTTGGTCAGCCTTCCGAAAAACTGAAACTGGTAGGTGTTACCGGAACGAACGGGAAGACGACGATCGTAACCCTGCTCTATAAATTATTCAGTTCCCTTGGTTATACCTGTGGTATGCTGAGTACGGTTCAGAATCATATCGGAAAAACAGTCTTGGCTGCTACCCATACGACGCCGGATCCGATTTCATTAAATCAGCTCCTGCACGATATGCTGAAAGCGGGTTGTACCCATGTGTTTATGGAAACCAGTTCGCATGCGATCCACCAGCACCGGATAGACGGATTATATTATACTGGCGGAATTTTCAGCAATATCACGCATGACCATCTGGATTATCATAAAACATTTGACGAATATATCCGTGTCAAGAAACTATTTTTTGATGGTCTGTCATCAGCGGCATTCGCAATAACCAACGCCGATGATAAAAGAGGGGAAGTGATGTTGCAGAATACTTCGGCATCAAAATATTCATACAGCCTGAAAACAACGGCTGACTTCAAAGGAAAGATCCTTGAAAATAACCTGACCGGTCTCGTGATGCTGGTCAATGACCAGGAAGTTCATTTCCGGTTGATCGGGGAATTCAATGCGTATAACCTGCTGGCGGTTTTTGGTGCGGCTATTTGTCTGGGTGAAGAAAAAGCCGAGATCCTTCGAAACCTCAGTGTACTGAGCGGAGCAGAAGGAAGGTTCGATTATATGATTTCTCCCAAAGAAAAAATTGTAGGTATCGTGGATTATGCCCATACCCCCGATGCGCTGGAAAATGTTCTCAGCACTATTCACAAACTGCGTAAAAATGATGAACGAATCATCACAGTGGTTGGATGCGGTGGGGACCGGGATAAAAAGAAGCGACCCATCATGGGTGAAGTAGCCTGTCAGCTCAGTGACAGGGTTGTGTTCACCTCCGATAATCCCAGATCTGAAGAACCGGAGGCAATCCTGCAAGACATGGAAGAAGGATTGAACACGGCCGCCCGGAAAAAATTTATTTCCGTCACGGACCGGCGGGAAGCAATCAAAACTGCTGTGAATCTTTCCCAGCCATCAGATATTGTACTGGTGGCCGGAAAGGGACATGAAAAATATCAGGAGATCAAGGGAGTTAAATACCCGTTCGATGATAAAGTGGTCTTAAGAGAAATTTTTGACTTATTAGACAAATAAAATTGGGACAGATCCCATAATCAGTATTAAACAGCCGGATCAACTACATGTTGTATCATCTATTCGATTGGCTCAGACAGACAGGTGTTAAAGTGCCCGGTGGTGCTCTTTTCCAATTCATCACTTTTCGTGTGCTGCTGGCCGTTATACTGTCCCTGGTAATTACCATGTTGTTCGGACGAAGATTAATTAATTACCTGCGTACCCTGCAGGTGGGTGAAAGCGTGCGTGAACTGGGTTTGGAAGGTGAACAACAGAAAAAAGGAACACCCACTATGGGAGGTATTATCATCATTCTTGCCATCCTGATACCTACCCTTCTCCTTGCCAATCTGAACAAGGCATATATCCGTCTGATGATTTTCAGCACGCTCTGGATGGGCATGATCGGTTTTATTGATGACTACCTGAAACTACGTGCCAAGAGAATAGCACAAAAACAGGGAATCCATTATAAAAAAGGAGATAAGGATGGATTAGCGGGTTGGTTCAAAGTGCTCGGTCAGGTTGTACTTGGCTTCGTGGTAGCTGCCACGCTTTATTTTAACAGCAATACCAAAGTTTGGCGGGAATTTGTTGGTGATAACAAACCGACCGATACCATTGGTTTGAAAAAGGTGATCCTCGATGGGAAAGTAAAACTTTTTGTGGAAGCCAGGGAGCCCATTACGACCATACCATTTGTAAAGAATCATGAATTCAATTATTCCAAATTGTTGCCGACTGCATTACGCGGTGCGACATGGATATTATATATCGTAATTGTCATTTTCATTATAACGGCGGTATCAAATGGTGCCAATATCACGGATGGTATTGACGGACTGGCGACAGGAGTGAGTGCGGTGATCGGTACCTGTTTGGGAGTTTTTGCGTACGCCAGTGGTAATCTGCGTTTTGCAGAATATCTGAATATCATGTATATCCCCAATCTTGGCGAGCTGTCCATTTTTATCGGTGCATTGATAGGTGCTTGTATAGGATTTCTTTGGTACAATTCATATCCGGCAACTGTATTCATGGGGGATACAGGCAGTTTAACACTGGGTGGGATTATTGCAGCCCTCGCCGTAATCGTACGTAAGGAATTACTGATTCCAATTTTTTGTGGCGTCTTTCTGGTAGAAAATATCAGTGTAGTACTGCAGGTAAGTTATTTCAAATACACCAGGCGAAAATATGGCGAGGGAAAAAGGATATTCCTGATGAGTCCCCTGCATCATCATTACCAGAAATTAGGTTATAACGAAAGTAAAATTGTAACACGGTTCTGGATTGTAACGATACTATGTGTTGTATTTGCGATCGTGACTTTGAAAATAAGGTAGTTTTTGAATTTAGACGATCCGTCCTTGAAAACGAATAGATTATTGTGGTGCAGTATTTATCTATGCTTTTGAAAAACCAAATCCCCCCTACCTGAACGATGATGTAAACTGAAATTGATTGCGGTTTGCATTTGAGAGAACACGTTGGAAAATTTTTTGGCTTTAGGCTTTGGGCGTTAAGCTTTAAAAGTGTATGACAAAACTGATTATTCTGGGTGCCGGTGAAAGCGGCGTGGGCGCAGCCATTCTGGCTGCCAAGGAAGGTTATATAGTATTTGTTTCCGATGCCGGAAAAATCGCGGAGAAATATAAAGCCGTATTGGTTGAGAAAGGAATAGAATTCGAAGAAGGTAAACACAGTGAGGAAAAAATTTTGATAGCGGACGAGGTCATGAAGAGTCCCGGCATACCGGATAAAAGTTCTTTGATAATTCAGATTCGGAGCAAAGGTATTCCGGTGATCAGTGAAATCGAATTAGCCTATCGCCACAAGGGTAGCAGCAGGATTCTGGGTGTAACAGGAAGTAATGGGAAAACAACTACTACCTCTCTGGCTTACCATATCTGTCGACACGGAGGTTTGGACTGTGCACTGGTCGGGAATATCGGAGTTTCCATTGCCAGACAGGTGGCAGAAGACCCGAAGGAATGGTATATCGTCGAAATCAGCAGTTTTCAACTGGACGATATCCAGGCATTTCGACCAGATATTGCCATACTAACAAATATTACGGAAGACCATTTAGACAGATACGAATACAAATTTGAGAATTATATAAAAAGCAAATTCAGTATAGTTAAAAACCAAATGAAAACGGATTTTTTTATCTATTGCGCAGACGATCCGGTTATAAAGCATCATATAGAAGAATTTCCATTTCAATCTAACCCATTACCATATACCATGCAACAGGAACCAAATCAGGGAGGCTTTATCAGGAACGGGCAAATGAATTTGCAGGCGGGGAGTGAAACCCTGAGAATGAGCATTTATGATTTTGCGCTGAAGGGAATACATAATCAGTATAATACGATGGCTGCAGGTCTCGCTGCCGTCACGATTGGTATTCGCAAGGATAAGATTCGCGAAGCAGTGCAAAGTTTTGAATCACTGGAACACAGAATGGAATATGTGAGCACGGTACGGGGTGTGGAATTTATCAATGACAGTAAGGCTACGAATGTAAATTCTACCTGGTTTGCCCTGGAAAGTATGCAGAAACCCGTCGTGCTGATTTTGGGCGGAGTGGACAAGGGAAATGATTATTCACTGATGCGCAGCCTGGTAAAAGAAAAAGTAAAAGCTATTGTGTGTATGGGCATCGATAACCGGAAGATTCATGAAGCATTTCAAAATGATGTTCCGGTAATAGTAAATACCATTTCAGCAAAGGAAGCTGTTAAAAGCAGTTTTCACCTGGCAGACAAAGGCGATGTTGTTTTGCTGAGTCCGGCTTGTGCCAGTTTTGATTTGTTTAAAAATTATGAAGACAGAGGGAAGCAATTTAAAGAAGCCGTAAGAGACTTGTAGATCAACCAAGCATCAATAAAAAAATGCAGGACAATAGTACGATAGAAATGAGAGCGTTTAAACACCTCGGTTCAAGAACCAAGGGGGACAAGGTAATATGGGCAGTTGTCGTATTGCTTGCATTGATGTCATTGCTCGCCGTATACAGCTCAACCGGATTGCTGGCTTATAAAATGTACAAGGGGAATACTGAAATCTATCTTTTCAAACAATTTGCATTTATCATCGCCGGTGTGATGATCATCTATTTTGCGCATATGGTCAATTATGTTATTTATGCACGGGTGGCAAAGATTCTTTTTCTGATTTCCATACCATTATTATTCTATACTTTATTTTTTGGTGTGAAACTGAATGAAGGTAGCCGCTGGATCAGACTGCCGATCGTGAACATGACCTTTCAAACCTCCGACCTGGCCAAGCTGGCGCTGATTATGTATATCAGCCGGTTGTTGAGCAGGAAACAGGATCAGATAAAAAATTTTAAGAATGGATTTTTGCCCGTGATCCTTCCGGTGGCGGTGGTTTGTCTGTTGATCGCACCTGCCAATCTTTCCACTGCACTGCTCATAGGGGCGACCTCTATGATGCTGATGTTCATCGGAAGGGTCAGCGGCAAACATCTCTTATTAACAATGGGAATCGTAATGATTCCGGTTCTGATTCTTATAATGGCAGCCGTTGTACGGCATAAATCAGCGGCACCCTCTTTGGTCAAATCGAAAACGGAATCTCATTCAGGATTATTTGTCCGGGTGGACACCTGGATCAATCGGGTGGAGAACTTTATGTATGGCACGAAGGCCGACAAGACGGATGATAACTATCAGGTAAACCAGGCGAAAATTGCGGTTGCCAATGGCGGATGGATCGGACTGGGACCGGGAAACAGCCGGCAGCGGAATTTTCTGCCACATCCCTATTCTGATTTTATTTATGCGATCATTATTGAAGAATATGGTTTGATTGGCGGGGCCATCATCATGTTTATCTACCTGGTATTTCTATTCAGAAGTATTCGCATTTTTAAGAAATGTCCCTTTGCATTTGGAGCCTTTCTTGCCCTCGGACTGAGTTTTACATTGATGATTCAGGCCATTGCCAATATGGCTGTAAACGTTAACCTGTTCCCTGTTACAGGTGTAACGCTTCCACTGATTAGTATGGGCGGCAGTTCATTTTTATTTACCTGTCTTGCTATCGGAATTATATTAAGTGTGGCACGTAATGCTGAAAGAATTGAAGGAGAGGCAAAAGCGAAAAATGAGGAAGCAAAGGACATCGAAGAGGAGGAAATTGAAGAACAGGAAAATAATGAGCCGGCATTTGCATAAAAAAGCACTATTGGGAAAAAAAATTATTATAGCAGGTGGGGGAACGGGAGGGCATATTTTTCCCGCTCTTGCGATCGCAAATGCATTGAGAAAAAAAGAACCGGATATGGATATCCTTTTTGTGGGCGCAAATGGTAAAATGGAAATGGAGAAAATTCCGGAAGCGGGATATCGCATTAAAGGAATCGACATAGCCGGATATAATAGAAGTTCATTTATAAAAAATGTAGCCCTGCCTTATAAATTAATTAAAAGTTTTCTTCAGGTGAAAGAAATTTTTAAAGAGTTTAAACCTCATGCTGCCATAGGAGTGGGCGGATACAGTACTTTTCCCGTGCTTCGTTATGCGCAGGCCAGGGGAATCCCCACTTTCATACATGAGTCTAATTCCATTGCCGGCAGGGCGAACAGGATGCTTGGGAAAAAAGCAACCCGGATTTTTACTGCAAGCGACGGTATGGAAAAATTCTTTCCTTACACAAAACTCATACACACGGGAAATCCTGTGCGTATGAACGTTGTATCAAACCAGATTACAAGGGAAAACGGAATTGCTTTTTTTGGCCTGGATCCTTCTCTTACGACCGTTCTTATAACGGGAGGCAGTCTCGGAGCCCGATCCATGAATGAGGCGATTGATGCCGGTATTCCCCTGCTGATTAAAAATAAGATTCAACTGATCTGGCAAACGGGAAAATCGTTTTCCAGGCAGGCGGCTGCTCACGCCACAGAATCAAAATTAATCTGGACGGGCGAATTCATATCTAAAATGGAATATGCATATGCCGCGGCTGATATAGTGGTTTCGAGATCCGGTTCGGTATTGTATGAATTATGTGTAGTAAGAAAACCGGTAATCTTTGTTCCATTTCCTTACGCGGCAGAAGACCATCAAACGGCGAATGCTGAAAATCTGGTAAAAAAAAATGCGGCTATCATGATTTCCGATAAAAACGCACCGGAGCAATTGGTACCTGAAATCATCCGACTGGCTAATAATAAAGCTGAACAGGAAATGCTAAGGGAAAATATAGGTAAAATGGCAATCACTGATGCAGACGACAAAATCTCGAATGAAATTCTGAAAATTCTGAATGACTGATCTGAAAAATATAAAGAATATTTATTTCATCGGTATCGGAGGTATCGGCATGAGTGCACTGGCGCGTTATTTCCGTCTTCAGGGAAAAGAGGTGTCCGGGTACGATAAAACTGAAACCCCACTTACAAAGGCATTAGCGGAAGAAGGGATTCCGGTATCCTATGTCGACGATCCGAAGACAATTCCAAAAGTTGTCCAGCTGGTAGTTTTTACGCCGGCCATTCCGAAAGATAATCAGGGGCTGAATTATTACCGGGATCACGGTTATGAATTAATGAAGCGAAGTGAAGTATTAGGGTTGATCACCGCAGATTCTTTAAATGTCTGTGTGGCCGGCACGCATGGTAAAACAACAATCAGTACCATGATCGCACATATACTGCGCGACAGTGGCATGGGGTCCAATGCCTTTCTGGGTGGAATATCTGTGAACTACAACACCAATTTCTGGAGTGATAAAAATAATATCTGTGTGGTGGAGGCCGATGAATATGACAGGAGTTTCCTGAAGCTTCATCCGGATATCGCGGTCATCAGTTCCATGGACGCCGATCACCTGGATATATATGGAACGAAGCAAGCATTGGAGGAAGCCTTCATTGCTTTTAGCAAAAAAATAAAATCAGGTGGAACACTGGTTAAGAAACACGGCTTGCCGATTCCCCAGCCGGCGGAGAATATCCAGCAACTCAGCTATCATCTGACTGATCATAACGCCGACGTTTATACGAAGAACCTGCGTATCCTGGCCGGACATTATTTATTTGACGTGGAAGGCAAAGAAGGAAAAATGAAGGACGTACGGCTCAACGTAGGCGGATGGCATAATGTGGAAAATGCATTGGCCGCCATTTCGGCCTGTCGCATATTGGGCTTATCGGAAAAGAAAATCATGCCGGCCCTCCTTTCGTACCAGGGAGTCAGAAGGAGATTTGAATATCACGTGCAAACCGAATCGATCGTCTACATAGATGATTATGCCCACCATCCCAGGGAGCTTGAAGCGTTGATCAGCAGTGCGAGACAACTTTTCCCCGACAGAAAAATGGTCATTGTTTTTCAGCCACATTTATACAGCAGAACCCGTGATTTTGCCAATGAATTTGCGAAAGTACTCGGCAAGGCGGATGAAGTGATCCTGTTGCCGGTTTATCCTGCCCGGGAATTGCCCATGGAGGGAGTCAATAGTGAACTCATTTTAGGCAATATGGATACGGCAAACAAACGGATTCTGAATAAAGCAGAAGTGCTTGCCTGGGCTGCGAAGATCAGACCGGAAGAAAAAATATTATTGATTACGGCGGGTGCCGGAGATATAGACGAGCTCGTTTATCCGCTGGAAACTTTACTAAAAACCAAATGAATATAAAAAGCCCATTGAAAAAATTTTTTATGATCGTTCTCTGGTGCCTGTTGGGCGGCTCCGGACTGGCACTCCTGATTGCAGCCATCAATACTAAAAACAGTAGTCTTTGCAACGGTATGGAGATCGAGATCAATGATGGGGGTAAAGCTTTATTTCTGACTAAAAAAGATGTGTCCAATATGCTGGAATCAGAAGGTATCAGGGACTTACACAATAAAAAAGTAGTCTCCTTCGACCTGTTGAAAATGGAGGGTATTCTTCGCAGAAATAGCTGGATTAAGGATGCGCAACTTTATTTTGACAATAATCAAACACTAAGGCTCCGGATTCAGGAACGGCAGCCAATTGCGAGATTGTTCACAACGAATGGCAGTAGCTATATGGTAGACAGTGCCGGGAAACAGATGGCACTTGGTGAAAGAAATGCATTCAGATTGCCGGTATTTACCGGTTACCCTTCAGAAAAATTCGGTTCGAAACGGGACAGTGCATTGAGCCATCAAATCATGGACCTGGCCATTTTTCTGAATAATAACCCATTCTGGTCAAATCAGGTGCAGGAAATAAACATCAGTTCCTCTAAAACTTTCCGGTTGACGCCATTGATCGGCAACCAGATAATTGAATTCGGTGATGGAAGCCAATATGAGAATAAATTTCAAAAGCTTTTTACTTTTTATAAGGAAGTGATGGCGCAAACGGGCTTTGAATATTATACCAATATCAATATCGCTTTTCAGGACCAGGTCATCGCAACCCGCAAGCAGGGATCCATATCGCGGGCAGATTCCATACAAGCCAGGAAAAATGTAATGGATTTTATACGCCTCGCACAGAAGATGGAATCGGACACTGTAAAAATCAGGGAAGTAAAACCACTGGAAAAAAATACTATGACGGAACAAAACCTCCGGAGTTATGATCTTCCGGAAGAAAACGATAACAACAATAATCAACCAGGCATTAAACATCAACAACAACAGTAAAACAAACTAAACCATGAACCAGGAACAACCCATTATTGTAGGACTCGACATAGGCACAACAAAAATTGCAGCCATCGCAGGCCGTAAAAACGAATATGGTAAATTGGAAATCCTTGGCTTCGGCCGGGCTAACTCTAATGGTGTCAAGCACGGACAGGTATTAAATATTGACGAAACAATTAAGGCCATCCGGATGGCCCTGGATAACTGCTATGCGTCTAATCCCAACCTGAGTATATCAGAAGTGTATGTAGGAATTGCGGGTCATCATATCAAAAGTTTGCAAACCCGCGGTGATATTGTGAGACAGAGTACCGAAAATGAGATTACGCAGAAAGAGATCGATCAGCTGGTTGCGGATCAGTATAAAACTTATATTCCTGCCGGCGACCAGATCATTGATGTGATACCACAGGAATTTGCAGTAGATAATTTCCAGAATATCATCAGCCCGATTGGATACGGAGGCGTGAAAGTGGGAGCAAATTTCCATATTATAACGGGTGATAAGAATGCGATCAAAAATATCAGCCGCGCAGTTGAAAAAAGCGGATTGCAAACAAAAGATCTGGTATTGCAACCACTGGCATCTGCAGCAGCGGTGATGGGTCAGGAAGACCTTGAAGCAGGCGTAGCTATTGTAGATATTGGTGGCGGTACCACCGATCTGGCGGTGTTTTATGAAGGGATACTCAAGCATACTGCGGTGATTCCTTTTGGCGGAGAAAATATTACAAATGATATTAAAACAGGTCTGGGTGTTTTGAAAACCCAGGCAGAACAAATGAAGGTTCAGTTTGGGTCGGCACTTTCCAACGAAGCCAAGGGAAATGCCTTTATTACCATTCCGGGTTTACGTGGAATGCCTGCAAAAGAAATCAGTGTGAAAAACCTGGCTAATATCATTCAGGCGCGCATGAGTGAAATCATGGATTTTGTTTCATATCACCTGAAACAAGTGGGTCTGGATAACAAAATGCTGAATGGCGGTATTGTCCTCACGGGTGGCGGCGCCCAGTTGAAACATCTGATTCAGCTGACTGAATACGTAACTGGATTAAATGCAAGAATCGGTTATCCGAACGAGCACCTGGCTTCGGGACAAATCGAAGAACTTTCCCGACCAACTTATTCCACCTGTATCGGATTAATATTGAAAGGATACAGCGACTATGAACATAATCGAAAGCAATTTGAAAAAACTCATATCCAGGTAGATATTCCAACAGCATTAAAAACGCCCGAAATGATGAAAGAGCCTGTCGTCGTCTCTGAAGAAACCAAGCAATTGCAAAGGATTATACACAGACGTGGAATAAAAGATTTCTGGGGTAAGTTCAAAGACGGTATCATTGATCTGTTCAAGGAAGAAGAAGATCATGCACTTTAATTCTATACTAACCAATAATTCTATTTTATGATCCAGTTTGATTTACCTAAAGAAAGATCGTCCATTATAAAAGTGATTGGAGTGGGAGGTGGCGGAAGCAATGCAGTCAACCATATGTTTGGACAAAACATCGAAGGAGTTAATTTTATTATTTGTAATACAGATGCCCAGGCGCTTGCACAGAGTCGTGTTGCCAATAGAATACAGCTTGGACCCTTGTTAACTCAGGGTCTTGGAGCCGGGGCAAATCCGGATATTGGACGTCAGGCCACAGAAGAAAGCCTGGAGGAAATTAAATCCATTCTGGAAGTAAATACCAAAATGGCATTTATTACCGCTGGTATGGGAGGTGGAACCGGAACAGGCGGTGCGCCGATACTCGCAAAAATCTGCAAGGACCTGGGTATACTTACAGTCGGCATTGTAACGACACCGTTTTCTTATGAAGGCAGAAAAAGACAGTTACAGGCCGAAGAAGGAATTTCCTTACTGAAGGACTATGTTGACACCCTCCTGGTAATTAGTAATGATAAATTACGTCACCAGTTTGGGAATCTGAAAATGAAAGAGGCATTTTCGAGGGCGGATAATGTATTGGCAACAGCAGCAAAATGCATAACAGATGTTATCAATAGTACCGGTCAGATCAATGTGGATTTTGCAGATGTATGTACTGTAATGCGAAACGGTGGAGTGGCAATTCTGGGAAGCTCTGCTGCCTCAGGCAATAACCGTGCACAACAAGCCATCGAAGAAGCATTGAATTCGCCACTACTCAACGATAATGAAATTCGCGGTGCAAAATGGATTCTGATCAATATCAATTCCTCAGAGGGAGACCATGAATTTACCATGGATGAGGTGGAAATTATACAACATCACCTGATCGGACAGGCAGGAGAAGACACAGATGTGATTCTCGGACTTGGATACGATGCATCCCTGGGTGACAAGATCGGTATAACGATCATCGCTACGGGTTTTGAATATAAGGACCCATTCAAACGAGCGGAAAAACCAGCCGCACCGAAAAAGGAAGAAAAAATTGTGATGCCTCTGCAGATGCCCGTGACTGAAATGATAAAAACAAAAGAAACCCCTGCAGCAGAGTTGACTAATGAAAAACACTTAGTTGAAGCCCTTGCAACACAAAAGGTTTCCGTGTCAGCACCTACCCGTTCGCAGGAGCTGGAACCCAGGCTGGTTGAGGCTCCGGAGCCTGTCGCACAAATCAGGAAATCGGGTCCGGCGGTGATGATGCCGGCTAAAACCGACAGCAGATTACAACCAGAGCAGCCGGTGGAAAAAAAGATTATTGAAGAACCAATAGAATGGATATTTTCGCAGGACTCCGTTACCACATTTAAAGAAAAAGATCAGGAGAAAAAACCAGCCACAAATATTCCTCCGGCAATATCGGGCGGATATCTAACCAGGCCAGCCAATATTTACGACGAAGAACCATCAGAATCCCTGTCAGAAGAAACAAGTTTGAAAGATCATAAAATCTTAACTGCGACTGCCAAACATCCGGTTCAGGATGAAAATCCTTCCAGTGATATGCAGCTCGTTTTTAAGGATGAAATTCCAGCGGCGGATGTGCCTCGGGCCCATCAAACACAATCGGTATCTATGGCGGATCAGCCTGCAGAGGAGCCTGCCTTGCAGGACGAAGCAGAAGGTCTGAAACGCCGTGCAGCAGAGCGGATCAACAAATTGCGCAACTTGTCGTTCAACATGAATGCTGCGGATCCGAACAATGAGTTTGAAATTGTGCCGGCCTACATCCGCCGAAATCTGGAACTGTATAATACAGTAACCAGTGTGGAAAGTTTTTACAGCCAGTATGAAGTTAAATCAGAGAATAATAATCAGGGAGAAATCAGTACCATCAATAGCTTTTTGGATGGTAGAAAACCAGATTAACCACCTCCAGTTCGTTTGTTTTTAGTTGTTTAATCCCTTCCCGCAGTGAGCGGGAGGGGATTTTTTATCGCGTTTGTCAATGAACATTCCATGGATACAGTGACCATCACGGGAGGTACCGGGTTGATAGGAACTGCCCTATCAAAATTCCTCCTGTCCCGGGGTTATCAGGTAATTATTTTAACCAGAAATCCGAAACCGCAAAAAAACACTTCGCCCGGTATTTCATATGCAGTCTGGGATGTTAAAGAACAAAAAGTGCATGAGGATGCTTTCAAAAAAGCGAATTATATTATCCACCTGGCTGGAGCAGGCGTAGCAGATAAACCATGGACGGAAAAAAGAAAAAGAGAAATAGTAGAAAGCCGCACAAGAAGCAGTGAACTTCTGATAAAAGCGCTGACCAATATTCCGAATAACATTATCTCAGTGGTGAGTGCTTCTGCCATCGGCTGGTATCAACAAAATAAAAGCTATCAGTCGGTTGAAACAGATCCTCCGGCCACTGATTTTCTTGGTGAAACCTGTGTAGCCTGGGAGAATGCCATTAAACCTGTTGAAGAATTAGGGAAGAGACTTGTTATTCTTCGTACCGGTATCGTGTTAAGCAACGAGGGTGGCGCATTTCCTGCATTCAAAAGGCCCATTCAGTATGGTATCGCAGGAATATTAGGGAATGGCAAACAACTGATCAGTTGGATCCACATCGAGGATCTCTGCCGGTTGTATTTAGAAGCCATGGTGAATAACAGCTGGTCTGGTGTTTACAATGCCGTTTCGCCCAGTCCTGTAAATAACCGGAAATTTACAATAGAACTGGCAAAAAAAATGAAGGGCAGTTTTTTTATTCCCATACCGGTGCCAAATTTTATACTTCGGATGATGTTGGGTGATCGCAGTGAAGAGGTCCTTAAAAGCAGCAATATCAGTACAAACAAAATAAAACAACAGGGTTTCCAATTCATTTACCCGACGATTGATACGGCATTCACGGATCTGACCGGACGTTAATTAGTTTTTATTTCCGCCCGAAACTTTACTGTTTGGCATTCAGAACACAGATAAGTTTTTTCATTAATCGAAATTTTTAATTTCCCCGCAAAGGGCCTTACTGACTCAGAGATCTGATTTCCGAAACCGCCAGCTTATAATCAATATATAAAGGGTAATGTATAAAACGGCTATTGATAGATATAAAGGAATATGTCTTTCCCAAAGGGCATTATTGCCAGGCGCTAAAATTCTGCGGGCAAACGGTTGTGGGATCAGACGGTCGGAAACTTCTTCGGGTAAATAATCTACCCATACCTGTTTATATTTGTTCCTGCCCAGCGATACAACAAATTGTTCAACGATCATATACAGGAAGAAAATACCCATTGCAAGTCCGGCCCGTTTGATCAACATGGCGATAAGCACGGCGATCAGAGAATAATCGAGCATTTCCACGAAAAAGAACAAAATAAAACGATATTGTTCCCATCCGGGTTTTGGCTGGAGTGCTGTTCGCGTAATGAATCCGAAATATAAACAGGTTAAAATAACAACGATCGTGACAAACAGGTTTAATAAGAATACTTCAATTATTTTAATCCGGATAAATCTCCATCTGCTCCACCCGTCAATCACATTTTGCCGGTGTGTCCGGTAGGAATATTCATTTGTAAACAAGGTGATAATTAATATGGCGGGTATGAATATCAGAATACCGGCATTATAAGGAACCGTGATCCATGCATTGGGAAAAGAAAATGGGTTACCCAATAAGTTCTGCCCGTTTATTTTCGGAAAACTATTGTCTGTGACATCGTAGATCACATAATTAAAAGCGGGTATGCATACGGCAATAACAATAAGTAAAATCCAGAATGTTCTGTAATATTTGAGTTTCAGCCATTCAACACGAAGCGTATTAAGAAAATCACTCATGATTAATTACTTACGTTATCGGTGAGTTCAATAAATGCAGATTCCAGGCTTTTTTTCACGACCTGAAGAAAATTCAAAACAATATTATTTTCAAAGCAATGGCGATTGATCCATTCGGAGTCAGGTATTGTATCGAAAAAATAAACCTGGAAATGATTACCCTGCCTGACAATATTTTTCATGCCAGGCAAGTGATCCAAAATATCTTTCAATCCCGTCATATCTGCTGAACCCAGCTCAAGCCATACTTCCTGGCTTAATGCTGACAAAACATCGCCGGATTTTATCAAAACACCCTGTTGTAAAATGGCTACATGGGTACAAACTTTTTCCACTTCTGCAAGCAGATGACTCGCCAGGATGATGGTTTTCCCGGCTGCAGCCAGGTCGATGATCAATTGCCGGATTTCAGCAATACCTGAAGGATCCAGTCCGTTGGTTGGTTCATCAAAAACCAAAACAGAAGGATTTCCGAGCAGGCAGGCGGCAATGGCCAGCCGCTGTTTCATTCCGAGGGAATACGTTTGAAATTTAGAATCCCGTCTTTCATAAAGCCTTACCAGTTTGAGTACCCGTTCAATATCATCAGCCGGTTTATGCTTAATAAGAGCCGCAATCTCGAGATTGTGTTGTGCAGATAAATAGTGGTAAAAATTTGGCGTTTCCAGCAAGGTTCCGATTTCCCTTCTTTGTTTTTCGGATGGGGGATTTCCGAACCAGGTATAAGTTCCCGCACTCGCTTTCAGGACATCCATTACAATGCCAAGTAAGGTGGTCTTTCCACTTCCGTTTGGACCAAGAATGCCAAATACGGCGCCTCCCGGAACATCAAATGAAACATTCTGCAAAGCTTTTATCCGGTGATAAGTTTTACTGATATTTTTCAGAGATAGAATCGGCGCCATAGAGAGTGACTAAATTAGCAATTATTGAGTGGCACTGCTGATCTCCTGGGGAGGGTGTTGTTTATCATGATAGATGCTGGAAAAATCTCCAAGAACGGCAAATCCCTGATTGTTCCAGCTTAATTTATGCAGGCGCAGATGATCGACGTCTGCTTGTAAAACCTTTCGTGTGTATGGATTGATCGTTCCCCCTGCTTTTAATGGCTCTGCTGTCGGATCATATTGATACGGAGGATCGCATATCGTTCCTCTTGGATACATGATACCTGGCTGACCCATTCCACGGATATCCAGTTGTTCCGGATGATCAAGGCCGATCGTATGCCCGTACTCATGCGCCGCAGTTGTGGAATTGTTTATGAGATTGTCCAATTTGAAATATCCGGTATTGCACTGAATGCCATCCACGAAAGATACGTGTACGGGAGAAACTTCCTCTATGCGAAAATAATTATTCCTTGGATTGGTATTGTACCAGACTGTTTCAGGAACCAGATCTTTTTCATAAAATCCGCGGATTACAAATTCAATATTATATAATGAATTTTTTAATACCACGGTCGCAGCCGGCTCATTCCAATGATCAGTAATATCTTTTGCAATGGATTCAGCCAATATAGCGGAAGCTGCTTCTCCATAAAAATAAAAATCCGAATGTATTCGGATGACTGAATCAGTTTTCAACCATTCGGCTTCTCCCATTATGGTAACAGTGAATTAAGAAGTTAATGCAAAATTTCAAGTAATTTATTTTCAAGTTCTTTTCCACGTAATCCTTTGGCTATTATAATTCCATTTTTATCGATCAGGTAGTTCATTGGGATGCCCTTTATACCATAAAGCGCTGCTGCGTCGGATTTCCATCCCTTCAAATCAGAAACCTGCGTCCAGTTCAGTCCGTCTTTTTTAATCGCCTGTAACCAGTCATCCCGGGAATCATCCAGTGAAACTCCGAAAATATCAAATCCCTTGTTATGAAATGTATGATAAGCCTTTACAATATTTGGATTTTCCAGGCGGCAGGGACCGCACCAGCTGGCCCAGAAATCCAATAGTACATAATTTCCTTTTAATGAAGATAGGGATATCGGTTTCCCGTTTGCATCAGTGGCGGAAAAATCAGGAGCATTTTTCCCGATAGCTGTTTGTTTTGCTTTTTCTATAATCACTGCCAGCTGTTTTCCAAAATAAGTTTTCCTTGCGGTTGTATCCAGCTGCTGATACAGGCTGTCGAGTTGACCCAGCCGGGGATTATAGGAGAAATTCGCATAAATTTCATAAGCAGAAACAACGGAAGAAGGATGAGATTTGGTAAAGTCCATAGCCAGTTGTTTCAATTCCAGGTCAAGGGCATTATACCGTATATCGAGGCTGTCTATGACTCTCTGATTCTTTTTACTTTGGGCTATGTCATATGCCTTATCCGTTTCATCCATCCGATCGGTCACCGGTTTGCTGAGTTGGTCCTTAAAATAGTTAAACTCATCCTGAGATTTCGTTCCGGTAATCTGCGCGTAACGAAGAGAATCTTTTTTTATAAGCATCGATATTTTTCCATTTTCCAGGAAAAATTGTTTGGTGTGCCCATCCAAATCGATGGTACATAGTTCAGGAATATCAGCCTTGCCACTGAATTTAAAAAAGCCGTGATCCAACGCGAACGAATCTGTTTCTCCCGATTCCCGGTGGTGGAGATAAATCATTCCGGTATCCTGTCCTGTCACTTTCCCTATGATCGCAAAGGCAGTATCTGATTTTTCCTGATTCACATGGGAAGTTTCATTTCCATGACAAGCCGCAAGAAATAGCAGGGCTGCAGAAACGGCAGCAAAAAATATTCTTTTCATAATGAATCAATTTCTAACCGGTTTGCCGGACTTTATAACGCTTTGTAATCTTTCGAGCGTTTTCTTTTCGCCACAGAGAGAAAGGAAGGCCTGTCTTTCCAGATCCAGAAGATATTGTTCAGAAACCTGCGCCGGTTCACTCAGATCGCCACCACACATGACATAGGCAAGTTTTCTGGCAACCAGGACATCATGATCCGTTGCATAGTTTCCCCGCCACATGCCGTGTATTCCTGCGTACAGTGCGCCCAATGCAGAACGACCCAGTACTTTAATATCCGTTCTTTGGGTTGGCGCTGTATATCCATCCTGATACAATTCTATCACTGCATTTTTCGCGTCGGCAATCCTCCGGTCGGGATTAATGGAAATATAATCCCTTCCCGTTTTCAGAATACCAAGATCAAAGGCTTCCAGCGCGGATGTCGAAACTTTTGCAGTTGCAATTGTAAAGAACCGGTTTTTCAATGTGATGGTCTCCGGTTCATCCGCGTGCAGTTCGTCAGATGCCCGCAATGTAAATTCCTTACTTCCCCCGCCTCCTGGAATCAGGCCGACTCCCAGTTCTACCAAACCAATATAGGATTCAGCAGCCGGTACCACTTTGTCTGCGTGTAAACTTAATTCACAGGCTCCGCCCAGCGTAAGTCCCTGCGGAGCTACGACCACCGGAATGGCAGAATACCTTGCCCGCATCATGGTGTTCTGAAATAAACGAACAGCCATATCCAGCTCTTCAAATTCCTGGTCAACAGCCAGCATAAAAATCATACCCACGTTCGCACCCGCAGAGAAATTGGCAGCCTCATTGGCTATCACGAGACCTTTGTATTTTTCTTCTGCAATGCCGATGGACCTTTGTATTCCTTCCAGTACTTCGCCCCCAATCGTTCCAAATTTGGTATACCATTCCAGACCCAGCACTTCATCTCCAATATGATATAAATGGGCCGCAGAATTTTTCCAGATCGTCTGATTTTCAAAATTCCGCATAACGATAAATGCACGCGGGTCACCGGTAACAGCGGAGACATATTTCTTTTTTCCTGGAGAATACACCAGCTTCTCTCCATTCTCCACTTTATAAAAACTTCCAAAACCGGCTGCTATCATTTCTTTTACCCAGCCGGCCACAGTATATCCTGCAGCTTCCATTTTACCGGTCGTCTCTGAAACGCCAAACAGATCCCAGGTTTCAAAAGCGCCAATCTCCCATCCAAAACCAGCCCGCATCGCATCATCAACCCGGTATAATTCGTCACTGATTTCAGGAATCCTGTGAGATGTATAAGAGAAAAGCTGATAGTGAAACTGCCGGTAAAAATCAGCGGATATATCCGTGCCCCTTATTAATATTTTTAATCTTTCTTTCAAATCATCGATGGGTTTGGCTGTCTCCACTCCGGGGAACGAAACCCTCTGCCTGGGTTTGTATTCAAATGTCTTCAGGTCGATCGTGAATATTTCACGTTCACCGGTTGCCGACTTCTTTTTAGAAAAAAATCCCTGCCCGGTTTTATCACCCAGCCAGTTATTGGATATCATTTTCTCCAGCCATCCGGGTATTTGAAAAATATCCCTTGCCTCATCTTCGGGACAATTTTCATAAACGCCATTCGCAACTTTCACGAGTGTATCCAGTCCGACAACATCTGCAGTACGGAAAGTGGCCGATTTGGGACGACCAATAATGGGACCGGTTAGCGTTTCAATCTGGTCGATATTCAGACCCAGTTTATCCATGAGTTTAAAAATGGCCATGATGCTGAATACGCCCACCCGGTTGGCGATAAAAGCCGGACTGTCTTTGCACAGAACGGTCGTCTTACCTAAATGTAGGTCGCCATATTCCAGTAGAAATTGAGTCACTGCAGGATCTGTATAAGGGGTCGGAATAATTTCAAGCAGGCGGAGATACCGTGGAGGGTTAAAAAAATGAGTTCCGCAAAAATGTTTTTTAAAGTCTTCTGACCTTCCTTCATTCATCAGATGGATCGGTATGCCAGATGTGTTTGAGCTGATCAGGGTTCCGGGTTTGCGGAATTTTTCAACTTCGCTGAAAATGCTCAATTTGATATCCAGCCGTTCCACCACTACTTCAATGATCCAGTCGCAGGAGGAAATATCTTTCATATTATCTATGAAATTGCCCGTCTGGATTCTTTTCACAACGGCTGAATTATAAACCGGTGATGGATTTGATTTAATGGCAGCAGCCAGCGCTTCATTTACAATACGATTCTTAACCGCTGGATGATCCAGAACCATTTTTTTTGCCTTTTCCGGTTCGGTCAATTCAGCAGGTACCCGGTCCAATAGTAATACCTGAACCCCGGTACCTGCGAAATGACAGGCAATGCGGGAGCCCATTACACCACTTCCCAATACTGCCACTTTTCGTATGATTCTTTTCATAATGGATTCGTTAATTATTCAAATTCCTTATTAGGGGCGATTAACTTACGATAGAGCCGGCCTCAATTTTTTCCGCCGGGCTTACAAAGTGTAGCTTCCCGGATTTGTCTTCAGCCATCAGGATCATGCCATTACTTTCAATGCCCTTCATTTTTCGGGGAGCCAGGTTGACAACAACCACCACCTGCCTGCCAACGATATCTTCAGGTTGAAAATGCAACGCGATGCCTGACACGATGGTCCTTTTTTCATAACCCAGGTCTACCTGCAGTTTCAGCAGTTTATCTGCCTTGGCCACTTTTTCGGCTTCCAGTATAATACCTGTACGAAGATCCAGCTTATCAAAATCCGGAAATTGTATTTCTGATTTATTCGTGGATATTTGAGAAACAGGTTCTGACGTGTTTGGTTTCACTGCGTTTTTATGCAACTTTTCCATTTGCTTTACGATTTCTTCATCTTCAATTTTCCTGAACAATAATTCCGGAGCGCGCAGGCTGTAGCCGGTTTTCAGCAAATCAATTTTACCTGCATTCTCCCATTCGAGCATTCTATCCACCACTTTCAACATGGTTAATAATTTTTTTGCCGTGGCGGGTAGAAATGGATTGATCAGGATCGTCAGATTAGCGGTTAGTTGCAGACAGAGAAACAGGCAGTTATCAATTTTTTCCTGGTCCTCGGTCGAAGGTGATTCTTTGCCTGCTTTTTTCCAGGGTTCTTTATCCTGCAGATATTTGTTTCCCTTTCTGGCCAGGTCTATCACCGCATATAGCGCATCTCTGAATTTATAAGTCTCTAATAACTCAGTAACTGTAATTCTTGTTTGATCTATCTGGCGGATCAGTTCTGTATCTGCTTCATCTTTTATTTTCTCATGCCAGATGGGAACTTTTCCTTTGCATAGTTTATGCATCAGGACAAGGGTTCTGTTTACAAAGTTCCCGAAGACGGAAACAAGTTCTGAATTATTCCTGTCCTGGAAATCTTTCCAGGTAAAATCATTGTCCTTTGTTTCCGGGGCATTGGCGCAAAGCACATATCGGAGAACATCTTCGCAACCGGGAAAATCTTCCAGGTATTCATGTACCCACACTGCCCAGTTACGGCTGGTGGACACTTTCTCTCCTTCAATATTCAGGAATTCATTGGCCGGCACATTATCAGGCAAAACATAATGACCATGCGCTTTTAACATGGCCGGGAAAATGATACAATGGAAAACGATATTATCCTTTCCGATAAAATGAACCAGCTTGGTGTCGGCTTGTTGCCAGTAATCCGCCCATTTGGGTGTGAGTTCCTTCGTGGCGGAAATATAACCAATCGGTGCATCGAACCATACATATAACACTTTTCCTTCTGCATCCGGCAGAGGTACTTTGATTCCCCAGTTGCTGTCACGCGTCATGGCGCGGGGTTGCAAGCCATTATCGAGCCAGCTCTTGCATTGACCATACACATTATTCTTCCATTCGGTATGGCCGTTTAATATCCATTCTTTCAGAAAAAGTTCATAATGCTGCAATGGAAAATACCAGTGTTTGGTTTTTCTCTTCACGGGCACTGCGTCGCTGAGTGTGCTTCGGGGATTGATGAGCATATCAGGACTCAGCGAAGATCCACAACGTTCACACTGGTCTCCGAATGCATTGGGATTACCACAAATCGGACAGGTTCCGGTAATATACCGGTCGGCAAGAAACGTCTTTGCAGCCTCATCATAATATTGTTCGGTTTCTTTTTCCTCAAAAATATTTTCGTCGTATAATTTTTTGAAGAATCCGGCAGCCGTTTCGTGATGAACCTGACTGCTTGTTCTTGAATAGATGTCAAAAGATATAAACATCTGCTCAAAACTTTTTTTAATCTGGGCATGGTATTTATCTACCACCTGTTGCGGCGTAATGCCTTCTTTCATTGCCCGGATGGTAATCGGAACACCATGTTCATCACTACCGCCTACAAAAAGGATGTCTTTTTTTCTGGCTCTTTCAAAACGTACGTAGATATCTGCGGGAATATAACAACCTGCCAGGTGACCGATATGAACAGGGCCATTGGCATAGGGAAGAGCTGCAGTAACCAGGATGCGATTGTATTCTTTCATAGATTGACAGCGGATCTGAATCCGCAAGGACTGCAAAAATACGTTATACGAGCTTAAAGCTCAAAGCTCAAAGCACTGAACTGAATACAATTGCTCATAATTCATGATCAATAAACTATCCATAACTTAAATCCGCTTCATCCTTTAACTTTAATTGATGAAGCGAAAGCGTTTTTTAGGATCTCTGATGGCCAGCCCTTTACTGGTGACGAAACCATGGCAGCTGGCGCCGGGGTTAAATACAGGGAATCCGGATGACTTACCCTGGCGTATTCCCCCATACCTGAAACCCGGAAATACGATCGGCATTACCTGTCCGGCCGGTTTTATGACGCCGGCAGAACTACAACCCGCTATAGAAACCATCCGGGGCTGGGGTTTCAATATTCGTTTAGGCAAGACCGTGGGAGAACGGGATTTTATTTTTGGTGGAACTGACGCAGAAAGGCTTTCAGATATGCAACAAATGCTGGACGATCCTTCGATCCACGCTATTATGTGTGCCAGGGGTGGATACGGCAGTGTGCGAATCATCGATCAGCTGGACTTCCGGAAATTTACAGAAAGTCCAAAATGGATCATCGGATTTAGCGATATAACCGTTTTTCATGCAGAACTCAACCATCATTTTCATATTGCTTCTATTCACTCAAAAATGTGTAATAGTTTTCCGGACCATCCGGAACAGGCTGAAAAGGAGCAATGGCAAAGCATTCTATCCATTCAACTTGCTCTGACCGGTAAGCCAATTGAATATCCTGTTATTTACGATCCGGCAAATCGTCCGGGATCAGGCAGAGGTATTCTGGCGGGCGGAAATCTTAAAACGATTGAAACCCTGGCCGGTTCTGCGTCTGATTTGCGAACTGACGGAATGATTCTTTTCCTGGAGGACACAGGGGAATATCTATATAGTGTTGACAGAATGTTCTATAACCTGAAGCGTACCGGCAAGCTGGATCGGCTGAATGGACTACTGATCGGTGCATTCCGGGTGAAGCCGGATGATCCAGGGGATGAATTTGGAAGAAGTATCTACAATATCGTACTTGATCAGGTAAGTGCTTACAATTATCCCGTTTGTTTTAATTTTCCGGTGGGTCATGTGAAAACGAACTATGCTTTGAAATGTGGTGTGAATCATGAATTGAATATCAGTAACGGGCAGGTTATTTTTAAAGAAAGTCTTAAGCTCAAAGCTCAAGCTCAAAGCCTAAAGCTTTTATGAAATTGCAGGTGTAAAAAACTAACTATTGGATAAAAAGACAGCAGATACTATAACCAACATTGATAATCAGTTTTAGGCTTTGGGCCTTAAGCTTTAGGCTTTTAATATAAATTATAAATGGCAAATTTGTTTCCTCCATATTTGAAAACCGGTGATACGATTGGTATTGTTTGTCCATCTGGCTATATGGCTGCAGAACGGATCCTCAGCTGTGTACACACTTTAAAATCATGGGGATTTCGCGTAAAAATTGGAAGAACCGTAGGAGGAGATTCTTTGAATTATTTTTCCGGTACGGATGCCGAACGCCTGGATGATTTGCAGGCAATGTTGGATGATGATGAAATTTCTGCAATTTTATTTGGCAGGGGTGGTTATGGATTGAGCCGGATAATCGATCAGATTAGTTTTAAGAAATTCAAAAAGTCCCCAAAGTGGGTCCTCGGATACAGCGACATAACCCTGTTGCATGCTCATATCTATGCAAACTATGAAATTGCTACTGCGCATTCGCCTATGGCAGGCGCCTTTGCAGATGCTGTAATGGAGGACGTGTACATAAACTCGGTTAGGGATCTTTTAATCGGCGAGAAACTAAATTACACTTGTGACGCCCATCCGTTCAACCGGAGAGGAGAAGCAGAGGGTAAGCTAATGGGTGGAAATCTCACGTTGCTTGCTCATGCTGTCGGCAGCCCTTCAGATTTTAAAACAAAAGGATTGATTTTATTTATTGAGGATATCGGAGAGTACCTGTATAATATGGACAGGATGTTGCATCAGTTGAAAGAGGCCGGGAAATTTCAGAAACCTGCTGCACTCATCATTGGAAGTTTTATCGATATGAAGGATACTGAAAGAGCCTTCGGCCAAAATGCTTATGAAATCATCCGCGATCTTTTGGACGAATTCGGATATCCTGTCTGTTATGGATTTCCGGTGGGTCATGTGAAGGAAAACTTTGCATTGAAATGCGGTGCTGACTATAAGTTGAAGATCAGCAGGGAAAGAGTTTTTCTCGAAGAAATGTAAGGACCAAATTAAAATCAGAACCGGACATCAAACGTATCGAAAACGTACAATTCAATCCATTCGATATTAAATTAATTAATTGAATGATAGCGGCTTAACATTTTGGCATTCCATTGGCCGCCTGTTGTTGGAAACACGGACCTGCGGATCCCGCTGGTCACGAGATCAGTCTCAAAGCCGGATAAACCATCACGATGTTCAAAAATTATTTTAAGATCGCTTACCGGAACCTTTCGAGGAATAAGGTTTTCTCCTTCATTAATATTTTTGGATTAGCCGTAGGACTGGCTACCTGTATTCTGATGATTTCCTACATCCTGGGTGAACTTGGATATGATAAGCAAAATGAGAACGCGGACCGCATTTACCGGATTGCATATAAGGCTGTAAAAAAAATTAATCCGAAGGACAAATCATGGGCCTCCACATCCGCGCCTATAGCCTGGGGACTAAAGACAGACATACCGGAAGTGGAACAGTCCACAAGACTTCTCAAATTTCCATCACTGGACAAGATGTTGATGAAATATGAGCATGCTGGAAAACTAAACTCGTTTTATGAAACCAATGGTTATTACGTTGACTCCAATTTTTTTCAGGTTTTCACTTATGACTTCATAAATGGAAATGCGTCATCAGCTCTTAAAGAGCCAAACAGCCTGGTTATTTCAAGAGAGATTGCCCGGAAATTATTCGGGAATGAAAATCCTTTAAATAAAATCGTTGTGATCGGGTTGCCCTATGGCAACTTTAATTACACGGTTAAGGGCGTTTTTAATGACTTACACATCAAATCCCATATACCTGCTCATTTCTTCCTTTCCATGCGCAATAGCGATGTAGGAACATGGGTAGTAAATCAAACCAACTGGGCTACCAACAATATATTTTATACTTACGTGAAATTGAAAGAGGGATCCAACCCGCTGGCATTTGAAAAAAAATTGCAGCCTTTTATCGATCACAGGGCTGGGAGTGATTTGAAAGCAATGGGTATAATCAGACAGCTGTTTATTCAACCCGTACGGGATATTTATTTGTACTCTGACCTGGACAATGAAATTGCCACCAATGGTAGTATTACTTACCTCTACGTTCTGGGCAGTATCGCTTTCTTTGTGCTGATCATTGCCTGCATCAATTTTATGAATCTTTCAACCGCCCGCTCAATGAAAAGGGCGAAAGAGGTAGGCATTAGAAAAGTGCTGGGCGCTGAAAGGAAATTATTGATCTGGCAATTCCTCGGAGAATCTGTCATTATGAGTTGTCTTGCCCTGTTACTGGCCATAATCATCGCTTCTCTTCTCCAGCCATTGTTCAGTAATTATACACAAAAAAATGACTCACTGTTTAACCAGCACACATTATGGATTTGCATCGCGGTACTCACTTTGGGAACAGGGATTTTTTCGGGTATCTATCCGGCCATTTATCTGTCATCATTTAAACCGATCTCGGTGCTCAAGGGAAAATTATTAAATAATTTCTCGGGAGCCATGATTCGAAAGGTGCTTGTAGTATTTCAATTTGTTATCTCCATTTGCCTTATTTTAAGTGTTGTTGTCATTGAACAGCAATTGCGTTATATGGACAGCCAGCAGCTTGGCTTTAATAAAAATCAGCAAATCATTTTGCCTCTGCAAAGTCAGGATGTTGTTAAAAATTATCAGGTGCTTAAAACGGAATTATTGAAGAATCCCGGAATAAAAAGTGTTACGGGTGGTTCCACTTATCCGGGAATTGCCAATATAGAAGATATGCCTTTTTATGCCGAAGGCAAATCAGTCAATGATGTGGTGGATATCGCATTAGGCAATATTGATAATGATTATTTTGAAACGCTGGGTTTAAAGCTGGCAGCCGGCAGAGGATTCTCCCGGGAATTTACTGCTGATTCCGGAAGTATTATTCTGAATGAAGTGGCTGTTAAAGCCCTGGGTTACGATGTTCATTCCGCCATAGGTAAAAATATATACTTCGATTTTCAGGGCTCCCACAATACGATGCGGATAGTAGGAGTTGTCAGCAATTTCAATTTCGAGGGTCTGTATAATGCGATAAAACCATTTGCATATAATAAAGTCCTGGGGAACAGGTATAGCTACTTAATTGCCAACCTGAGAACAAATGATTACAAAACCATTCTGAAGGAAACAGAACAATCCTGGAATCAGATCAATCCGGGCATTCCTTTTACGTATTCTTTCATGGACAAGGATTTCCAGAAGAACTATGAAAAGGACCAGCGCATGTCCGGAATGGTGGGCTATTTTACCCTGATTGCCATTATGATTGCCTGTTTGGGATTGTTTGGACTATCGGCTTTCGCTGCAGAGCAACGGATAAAAGAAATAGGCATCCGAAAAGTTCTCGGTGCCTCTGTGGTTAGTATCGTAGCATTATTATCCAGAGATTTTATACGGATTGTATTCATTGCAATATGCGTGGCCCTTCCGTTGGGATGGTATTTTCTGGACAAATGGTTAGCCGGTTTTGACTACAGGATTCATATCAATTGGTGGATGATCTCGCTGACTTGTGGGCTGGCAATTTTTATTGCTTTGTTTACCGTCAGCTTCCAGGCTATTAAAGCGGCGGTTGCGAACCAGGTTAAGAATTTACGTTCTGAGTAAGCCGAAGTTAGCCTAAAGCCCAAAGCCTAAAACCTAAAACTGTTCTATTTCGCATCACGCTATAAAAAAATGGTTTAAGAATCAATAGATAAGACTCATTTCCATTTTATAAAAAACCATTTTTCAGAAACTACTACCCAACATCTAATTTTACATCATGAGTTTTAGGCCTTAGGCTTTGGGCTTTAGGCTTTTCAAAAGAAGCCTATATTGTACCTTTATGATTAATTACTCTTCATGAGCCGTATCAGGAAATTGCTGCTGAATTCTCTCGGTGAAAAACGTTACCTCCGCCTGCTCGCCTCCTCATTCCAAACCCTGTACAAAACCGGACAGCTGGGGATCGATTATCAGGATATTTATTTTCTAAAAAACCTGATTAAACCCGGAGACAATTGTATTGATATCGGGGCTCATCTCGGATATTTCACTTTTGAACTAAGCCGGCTGGCCGGAGCCTCGGGACATGTGTACGCGATTGAACCCATGTCTAAGTTCTTCAATATCATAAAAAATATTGCTGCGCATAAAAAACTGAAAAATATAACCTTGTTTCAGAATGCGATGGGTGCCGGCACGGAATGGGTCGAGATGGGCATTCCACAATTGAATAATGTGAAAAAATTCGCTTATGCCCGGGTGAAAAGTACTCATTCCTACCTGGATTATGTTGAATCCGAAAAAGTGAAAAATGTGCGTGGGGATGAATTGTTCCTCTCATTAACAAGACTGGATTTTATTAAATGCGATGTGGAAGGTCTTGAATTGTCAGTATTTGAATCTTTTTTAGGCAGCATCGGAAAATTCAAGCCGGTTATTTTATGCGAACTGGAGGCGGCAAAAAAAAGACAAACCCTCCTGGATTTGTTTTCTGCGTTCGATTATGCGCTTTATTACCTGGAGAATAAAAAGTTAAAAGCGATTTCACCCGACAGCATTGTCGAACCGGTATCGCATAACTATTACTTTATTCCACAAAGCCGGTTACAAAGTTTGACAGCGCTCATCGCTTAAGTATGGGAGTATGAGAGTATGGGAGTATGGGAGTGGTATTTGAAAATTAACTCCCATACTCCCATACTCTCCATACTCCCATACTTGTTCTATCCTATTCTTTTGAGACTTAGATCTGGCAGAGGCGATACGATGAGCGGGAATTTCTCTATGAGTACATTCGAAGGATCCAGTCCGAAGCCTCTTTCTTCTGACAAGCTGGCTTCTTTCAGCCAGAAATATAACTTCATGATCACTCGTTCGAAGAATGAAAGTTCATTATCCTGGCTCAGATATTTTTCCATCACGACTACCTGGAAATCGCCGACCACATTATTTCTTTCCAGCGATTCGTAGCGGCTCGTAATATTTACTTCCCGGTTTTTTACCAGGTCCTCCACCACCTTCCGTATCATCAGATTAATCCGCGGTTCAATTCTGAATCCCAGCCTGAATTCAACACGAATGATATCGTTGGGTATGATATGTTCCACGGAATATTCAGAGATATACGGTTCATCCAATGTGTCGATATGGACAAACCAATAGATATCCGCGCGTTTTGGTTTTTTATTGAGAATGGAATAGATGATCTTATGTTCAATTTCCTTGGGGTTGTTCGCACTCGTCATATACATCAGGTGCGTTGCGAACTTGGGCACCGTACGGTCCGTACTGAGTTCCTGTATCTGTGGAATATAATTTTCGAGTCGCACAAATTCAACATAGCGGTTCTTGATTTTGCGCGAGCGATACCATACATACATGATGGCAAACAAGCCACCCCCTACGATCAGGGTAACAAAACCACCGTGTGGAAATTTATCCAGGTTGGCAAAAAGAAAACTGAATTCTATGATCAGATAAACAGAGAGATACAGGTAAATCAACATTGATGGCGCACGCCGCGAGATCAGGTAGTTGGCAAACAGAATAGAAGTTGCCAGCATACATAATGTAATGGCCAATCCATAGGCGGCTTCCATATGAGACGATGATCTGAAGTAAAGTGTAATACTGCAACATCCGATAAATAAAAGGAAATTGATGGCCGGAATATATAGTTGCCCTTTTTGCTCGGTTGGATAACTGATTCTGAATTTGGGCCAGAGGTTAAGCCGCATACTTTCGCTGATCAGGGTAAATGATCCGCTGATCAGGGCCTGGCTCGCAATGATGGCAGCAGCGGTAGCGATCAGAATGCCCGGAATCAGAAACCACTCCGGCATAATACTATAAAACACATTGTTATGCGCCGTATCGAACACCTTGCCTGCCTGATTATGCAGAAGCCAGGCGCCCTGTCCGAGATAATTCAGGATGAGGCAGGTTTTTACATATATCCAGGAAATTCGGATATTACTTTTTCCACAATGGCCCAGATCCGAATAAAGGGCTTCTGCACCAGTGGTGCAAAGGAAAACGGCTCCGAGAAGCCAAAAGCCCTTTGGATACATGGTCAATAACTCAATTGCATATACCGGGTTTAGTGCTTTGAATATGTGAAGATCATCGAGCAAATGATTCGAACCGAGAACCGCCATCATGCCGAACCAGATAAACATAATAGGACCAAAAAGTTTTCCGATATAATCACTTCCGAATTGCTGCAGGAAAAACAACACTACCATGATACCCAATACGATGATTACGATAGTGTCCTGGGGTATATAGTTCAGGCTGGGGAGTTGTCTTAAACCTTCAATGGCTGAGGTTACTGAAATCGGTGGTGTGATCATGCCATCTGCCAGCAGTGCCGCTCCTCCGATCATGGCGGGGAGAACCAGCCAGCGTCGCTGACGCCGGACAAGAGCATAGAGTGAGAATATTCCGCCTTCCCCTTTATTATCTGCGTTCAGGGTCAGCCAGACGTATTTTATGGTCGTTTGAAGTGTTAAAGTCCAGATAATACAGGAAAGACTTCCGATAATTAACAATTCGCTGATAGCGCGACCGTTGATGATAGCATTCAGTACGTACAGCGGAGATGTTCCGATATCACCGTAAATAATACCTAAAGCAATAACCAGGTTGCCGAGTGTAACCTTGTCAATTTGTTTGCTCACTACTGTGCAAGTTATATTGGTTTTTTAGCAGGTCGGATTTTTATATGGCAACCAATGATATTGATGAAAAAGCAATCGTCACAAAGATATAGGGAATAGGATGAAATTAACAGATTCTAACAGGAGATTTGAGTAACTTGGCTTTTGAACCAATCCCTATAAGCGCTTTTTGTATGAATTTAAGATTACTTGCCCTGCTCTTCTTTCTACCCATCTTCATCCAGGCCCAGCATATTCTTTATTCAGATCCGGAACAGGATGATTCCCGAAAAACTGATTTTGAAATTATTGGCCGTGTGTCAGGAAATGTATTGGTTTTTAAGAATAACCGGTCTGAAAATGCCATTTCAATCTATAATCCGGAAATGAAATTGGTCCAACGCGTTGTCCTGTCTTTTTTACCTGATCGGTTTACAAATGTGGATTTTGTACAGTACCCGGATTTTTTCTATCTCTTATGCGAATCCCAGCGGAAGAATATTGTCCATCTGACTGCTTACAAAATGGATGGAATGGCACAAGAGATCGGTCAGCCGGTGGAATTGGATACAACCCTGGTAAGCGGGTCCAATAACGGTAAAATTTATACCAATATCCTCAGTGAGGATAAACAACGGATAATGGCAATAAAGATTAATACTAAAAACCCCAAAACATACAATTTCACCACTTATCTGTTTGATAAAAACCTGGAGTTGCTGGATCGTCACCAGATCCCCATGCTTGTACAGGATCACGCAGATTTGTTTACAAATTTTGAACTGGACAATGAGGGACAACTGGTATTTACCCGTTTTGCCAGAACCGGTAATGGCGATTATCTGACACATGTTTCATTCGTGAGCAAGGGTCCGCAATCGGATACTTTCGCCATTCGGGATATCGGTGCCGGTGATCACATTCTGGATGAATTGAAATTAAAAGTAGATAACTACAACCATCGCTACATTCTTTCCGCTTTTTATTATAAACAACGCAGAGGCAATATTGAAGGACTTTATACTGTGATCTGGGATAAAACCTCCGATACAAAATTCAGAGAGGCTGTAACTGTATTCGGTGACGATCTGAGAACGCAGGCAAAAAGCTCGGAGTCTAATGCTAAAATGGCTTTTAATGATTATTTTATCAAAAGGATCATAACCAAAAAAGACGGCGGCTACCTGTTGATCAGTGAAGCGGAATTTACTACGACACGGGGAACTGCATTTAACCGGATGGATTATATGTATGGGCCCATGAATCCCATCGATTACTACAATTCTCCTTATTCTCCTTATTCTCCCTATTCACCGTACAACCGCTATGGAAATACGGGTATCAACCGGTATAATGCAGAAAATATCCTGGTACTTTCTTTTGACAAGGACAATAATATGGAATGGAGCAATGTCATACCTAAAAGCCAGTTTGACGATGAAGGAACCAATCAGCTTTCTTATCAAACCGTGAATACAGGAGGCGAGCTCCATTTTCTTTATAACCAATTTGAAAAAAGAACCCTGTTACTGATGGATCAAAGTATATCAGCAGACGGCAAAATCACCAGGCTGCCAACATTTCACAATCTTGACAAGGGATATACTTTTATGCCCAGGATTGGAAAACAAGTTGCCAGTAATCAAATAATAATACCTTGCCAGTTCAAGAATTATCTTTGCTTTGCAAAAATAGATTTTTAAAACAACCCCGCAGGTGATCGGTATCTTCAAACAAAAAGCATCTACCAATGCTTTGATTCTTTTCATATATGCTTTGTTTCTGAAGTTCCCCCTTTTTCTGCATCCGTTCCTGCCCGTATTGCATGCCGAAGACAATTATCTATACCGGTTTATTTTAACAGGGCTCAATTCCCTTTTTGGTCATACGGCAGAACCCTATGCTGTTCTGAGTTTTACCATAATATTTACGCAGGCCACCCTGCTTAACAGCATTTGTAATTATCATAAAATGTTGCCCCGGGCCAATTACCTGCCGGCGATGTGCTATATCCTGATAACCTCCCTGCTTCCTGACTGGGGACATTTTTCTGCTCCACTGCTTATCAATTCGATCATGATCTGGTGTTGGTATCGAATGGTTGCTCTATATAATAGTCCTGCACCGGTGATTGCGATCTTCAATATTGGTCTTTTCCTCGGATTTGCAACCCTGCTTTATGTGCCGGCCATGGTATTCCTCGTTTTACTCTTTTTTGCGCTGCTGATCATGCGACCCTTCCGGATCCAGGAGTGGCTCGTTGGGTTTATAGGATTTACATCCCCTTATTATTTCCTTACACTTTTTTTATATTTTACCCATCAGCTTAACTGGAGAAACCTGGTGCCGCATATTCGTTTTACATTTCCGGCCATACCATCATCTATCTGGATCATTGTTGCGATCAGCCTGCTGGTTATTCCGTTTATTATCGGTGGATTTTATGTTCAGAATAATCTGAATAAAATGCTGATTCATGTGAGAAAAAGCTGGAGCCTGCTGTTGGCCTTCCTGGTGGCAGCCGTATTTGTAATCATCATCAACAAAGCAGGAACGTATGAAAACTGGATCGTAACGGTGATGCCTTTTGCTGTTTTTCATTCAGCCGCTTATTTCTACCCTGCAAACAAAGTTTTAGTGAATGTGCTTCACTGGGTTTCTTTTAGTGTAGCAATTGTAATGAACTACTTCTTATAATTATCAATTATCAATTGTTAAAGGGAATTGACAATTGACAATTAACAATTAACCATTAAAGATTTATCTTTGCAAAGTAAATCTGATCAGAATGAAATTTGGCGTCATAGTCTTTCCGGGATCCAATTGTGACAGGGATATGCAATTTGCTCTTCAGAAAGAACTGGGTTATGAAGTACTCATGTTATGGCATAAGGATTCAGACCTGAGTATGTTTTCTACGGACGATTGTATCGTATTGCCAGGAGGTTTTTCCTATGGTGATTATCTGCGATGCGGCGCCATTGCCAGGTTTAGCCCAATCATGCAACCCCTTGTGCGATTTGCAGAAAAAGGAGGCAAAGTGCTTGGTGTTTGTAATGGATTCCAGATTTTATGTGAGTCCCACCTGCTGCCCGGTGTCTTGCTAAGAAATGCTAACCGCCAATTTCTCGGAAAGAATATTCATATGAAAGGCGGGAACGGGCAGGTGTTGAAAATTCCGATTGCCCATGGTGAGGGAAGATATTATGCAGATGAAAAGTTGCTGGATGAAATGGAATCCGGCGGACAGGTGCTTTGGAAATACTGTGATGAAGAAGGTAATATAACGGCCGAATCCAATCCGAATGGATCCACCCGAAATATCGTGGGTATTTGTAACAAAAACCGTAATGTAATAGGATTGATGCCACATCCTGAAAGAGCAGTTTCTGAAAATCTTGGCAATACCGATGGCCGTAAGTTGTTTCAACAAATATTCAGCAGTGTAAATCAACAGTCACCTGCGCGACAAACTGCAATGGCAATTCATTAGTACCTTCATCGGCCTATGTACAAGAAGTCCGGTTTAATATTTATCCTTGTAAGTTTCATATTATTTAGAGGTAACAGCCAGGATAGCACTGCTGTCACATGGGAAGCCGGTTCTTCCAAATCTCTTAATGGAGAATACCAACTGATTTTTAAAGCAAATGTGAAACCAGGCTGGGAACTATATGCACCCAACCAGGACCTGAGTGGAACTCCTTCTGTGGAATTATATTTTGTCGATAGTTCTTTTTCGGCTAAGTCCTCTTTCATCGTGGAGGGGAAAACCGAAAAACGGTCCATTTCCCTGTTTGATAATGCTTCATTCAATTTGTATCCGGCGAATGCAAAATTTTCCATTCCGATACTGATCAAAGGTGTTGTACCCGCCCGTGTCTTTGGCACCCTGAATTATTTCTATGGAAAGGAGGACTCATTTTATTCCGGCAGTTATGCATTCAATATTACGCTGGAAGGTGGTGTGAGCAATGCGTCCCGTATTCGGATAACAAGTATAGATCTGAAACATCCGGTCAGTCCTTGTGGCGATACGGGCACAGCCGGAAAAGGCCTGGCAAGTATTTTTTTATTGGGGCTGCTGGGAGGATTTATCGCCCTGCTGACACCCTGTGTATTTCCACTGATTCCACTAACGGTTTCTTTTTTCACAAAAAGCAGTGGGAAAGGGAAAGCGCATGCTTTTTTATATGGGTTTTTTATTTTCCTGATTTATGTTTTACTCAGTCTGCCTTTCCATCTGCTCGATCATACCGATCCGGAAATCTTAAATAATATTTCTACGAACGTATGGCTGAATCTTCTCTTCTTCGTGATTTTCGTGGTTTTTGCCATATCATTCTTTGGATATTTTGAAATCACCCTTCCGGGCAGTGTAGCAAATTCGGTAGGTAATAAATCGGGTGGGAGCAGTATTGCGGGGATATTTTTTATGGCACTGACCCTGGCCATCGTTTCCTTCTCCTGCACAGGACCCATTCTGGGTTCATTGCTTGCAGGGGCATTATCAAATCACGGGGGAGCCATTCAGCTCAGTTTTGGAATGGGCGGATTTGGACTTGGGCTTGCCTTGCCATTTGCATTGTTTGCCTTATTCCCCGGCTGGCTGGGATCCTTACCCAAGTCCGGCGGCTGGCTGGGCACCGTAAAAGTGGTTCTGGGCTTTCTGGAACTGGCCATGGCCATTAAGTTCCTTTCAAATGCTGATTTAGTGGAACAATGGGGGCTCGTAAAGCGGGAAATTTTTATCGGATTCTGGGTAGTCATTGGAGTTTTGATCACACTTTACCTGATGGGTAAAATCCGTTTTCCACACGATAGTCCGGTAAAAAAATTTAGTGTTACCCGTATAGGGTTTCTGCTTTTCTTTGGAATAGCGACTATTTACCTCGTGCCGGGCTTAACAAATACTTCTGCAGCGAATCTGACCCTGATCAGCGGCTTTCCTCCACCCCTTTGTTATTCGGTTTACAAAAATCCCATAAATTGTTCGCATGGGGTAGAGCCTCTGAGAGATTATGAAGAAGCCCTGGCGCTTGCTAAAAAATTGCATAAACCCCTGCTAATCGACTTTACGGGCTGGGCTTGTGTAAATTGCAGGCGTATGGAGGAAAATGTTTGGACGGATCCGGAAGTCAGAAAACGAATGCTGGATTCTTTTGTCGTGGTTTCTCTTTACGTGGATGAACGCAGACTTTTACCGGCAGCCGCCCAGATGGTTTACCCCACAAAGGACGGTGCCCGAAAGAATATCATCACGGTTGGTGATAAATGGGCCACTTTCCAGTCTGAAAATTTCAACGCCGTGTCTCAGCCCCAGTATGCCCTCATTAGCCCTGATGAGAAGATTCTTACATATACAAAGGGTTATACGCCCCAGGCATCTGAATTCGCAGGCTGGATGGATTGTGGTCTGGCTGCATTCAGAAGGTAATTTTGCGTGCACCTGACAGGTCGGTTTGCCGGTCACACCGCCCTGCTATCCCCCTGTTATGCCCCTCTTTTGGGCCTGCTATAAAATAATGGATCCGGACCCGAATACGAATCCGCAATGTCTAATACCCCCAATATAATTAATAGCATCACCGGATTTCAGACCAGCAGCGGGAGATGCGCCACATAAATCAAAGAAGAAAGGCCGTCTGTTACGACGACCTTTTCTTTGAACGGTGTAAAAATTTCTTAGAGGGCAATTCTTTTTTCCACCATCATTTTACGCAGATTGATCAAACCATAGCGCATCCGGCCAAGAGCCGTGTTGATGCTGCAGTTTGTCAGCGAAGCGATCTCCTTAAAACTGAGATCGGCATAGTGCCGGAGGATGATAACCTCGCGCTGATCTTCAGGAAGCAGGTCCAGCATCCGTCGTACACGGTCGTGGCTTTGCCTCTTCATGATTTTTACATCAGCACCATCTTCGGTAAAATTGATGACTTCAAAAATGTCCCGGTCATCGCTGGTTTTAATGGCGGGTGTTCTTTTCACTTTGCGGAAATGATCTACGCAAAGGTTGTGAGCAATGCGCATTGCCCAGGGAAGGAATTTACCTTCTTCTGTATACCGCCCGCCACGAATGGTGTCGATAATTTTAATCAGAACATCCTGGAAAATGTCCTCAGCCAGATACTTGTCTTTGACGAGGAAGAGAATGGAAGTGTACAACTTGTCCTTGTGGCGAATTACGAGAGCCTCTAAGGCCTGTAAGTCACCGTCGCGAAACGAATGGATTAACTCATGGTCGGTTTTCGTGCGTAGCGAATTCATAAACTTCTACGGTTTTTAAAGGTGATAGGATATGTATGTTGGATTTATAAAAAAAAATGCTTGGCTTTTCGGTGTAGAAGTTCTTACTCTATAAAATTATTTTATTGTGTTCTTGAATGTTAATCTGTATTTAAAGATATACAATTTTTGGAAAAAACAACATTTTGGGAAAATAATTTGTTGTAGAGGTTCCTATGCTCCTTTCCCCCTATGGGAAACCGCAGTCTAATTGTTTCACTTCCAATATATTTGTTTTCCCAATCATGTCAATTACCACAAAGGTTAAAAAGCCTGCGACCTTATCCGGACCCCTTTCGACCCGAAATTCCATCGAAATAAAAGGGGCGAGGGTACATAATCTGAAGAATATTTCAGTCGATTTTCCACGCAATAAATTTATTGTGGTGACCGGTGTATCAGGTTCGGGTAAATCTTCGTTGACGATCGATACACTTTTTGCTGAGGGGCAAAGACGTTATGCTGAAAGTCTGAGCTCCTATGCCCGCCAGTTTATGGCAAGAATGGATAAGCCTGATGTGGATTATATAAAAGGACTTTGCCCTGCCATCGCCATCGAACAAAAAGTAACAACACGCACGCCGCGTTCTACGGTGGGTTCCATGACAGAGCTCTATGATTACCTGCGTTTGCTATTTGCCCGGGTTGGAATTACGTATTCTCCGGTTTCAGGCAGAGTGGTAAAGAAGAATGATGTAAAGGATGTGATTACAGCCATGCAGGCAAGACCTGCAGGCGACAAGATCCTGATTCTTGTTCCTTTTAAACAGCATACAAACCGGAATGCAACAGAAGAACTAAACATTCTGCTGCAGAAAGGATTCAGCAGACTCTATATTAATAAGGAAACCGTCCGGATCGAGGACCTTCTGGCGATTCCTGCCGATGGATCAAAGACAAAGAAACAGGAACCGAAAATTCCCAGGAACGATTCATATCTCTTGATTGATCGCATTGTAGTAAAAGAGTTTGATGAAGATGACCATCACCGTCTGGCTGATTCTATCGGAACGGCATTTTATGAAGGGGAGGGCCAGATGTTACTGGAGATCAACGGAGCCGAAAAGCTGGCATTTACAAACCGGTTTGAAATGGACGGAATCAAATTCGAAGAGCCGGTACCTAACCTGTTTTCTTTCAATAATCCATATGGTGCATGTCCGACCTGCGAAGGTTTCGGTCAGGTGCTCGGAATTGACGCCGATCTGGTGATCCCGGATAAAAGGCTGAGTCTGTTTGAAGGTGCCGTAGCGCCCTGGAAAGGGGAGAAACTGAGTGCCTGGAAAGATCATTTTATCAGAGTTTCAAAAAAGTACGATTTTCCAATACACAAGCCCATTATCGATCTGACAAAAGCCCAATACCAGTTATTATGGGAAGGAAACAAAGAGGTCAACGGGATCAATGATTTTTTTAAAGAGGTGGAAAGGAACCTGTACAAGGTCCAGTACAGGGTTTTGCTTTCCCGATACAGGGGACGCACCAGCTGTCCGGACTGTAAGGGCTACCGGCTGAGACCCGAAGCTCTGTATGTCAGGATTGGGGACCTTCATATTGGCGAAATATGTGAAATGCCTGTGGGTAAATTGTTTGCCTGGTTTGAAAATCTTTCTCTCAGTAAATTTCAGCTCCAGGTAGCCAAACGCATCCTGATTGAAATCAATAACAGGCTGAAAACCTTGCTGGACGTGGGTTTGGGCTATTTAACCCTGAATCGGCTGGCCAATTCGCTCAGTGGAGGTGAAAGTCAGCGCATTCAGCTCACCAGATCTCTGGGCAGCAACCTGACCAACTCATTATATATACTGGATGAACCCTCTATTGGTCTTCATTCGCGTGATACAAAACGCCTGATTACAGTGTTAAAAGAATTGCGTGATCTGGGAAATACTGTAGTTGTAGTTGAACATGATGAGATGATGATGCGTGAAGCGGATTATATTATTGACATGGGTCCGCTCGCGAGTCATCTGGGTGGTGAAGTAGTTGCCGCAGGAAATTATGATGCAATTATAAATAGTGAAAATAGTTTAACAGGAAAATATTTACGTGGTGATTTAAAAATTGAACCTCCTGCTAAAATCAGGAAATCCGGAAAATTTATTGTTGTCAACGGGGCGAGGCAAAATAATTTAAAAAATATAACGGTGTCATTTCCACTCAATGTACTTTGCGTAGTGAGTGGTGTAAGTGGCAGCGGTAAAACTACATTGGTAAAACAAATTCTTTATCCGGCACTGCAAAAAATAAAAGGTGAGTTCGCCGATAAAGTGGGTATGCATGCATCTATTACCGGGGATGTGGATGCGATCAGTCAGATAGAACTCGTAGATCAAAATCCGATCGGGAAATCTTCACGCAGCAATCCGGTAACTTATGTGAAGGCATACGATGAAATCAGGGAATTATTTTCGAAACAACCACTGAGTAAGTTACGCGGCTTTCAGCCAAAACATTTTTCCTTTAATGTAGACGGCGGACGATGTGATACCTGTAAGGGCGAAGGTGAACAGGTGGTTGAAATGCAATTTCTTGCCGATGTTCATCTGACTTGTGAAGTGTGCGGGGGGAAACGATTTAAAGATGAAGTTCTGGAAGTACATTATCATAATAAAAACATCCACGATGTTTTGGAAATGAGTGTGGATGATGCGCTGGATTTTTTTAAGGACGAAAAAGAAATTCTCCAAAAATTAAAACCACTCAGTAGTGTAGGTCTTGGATATGTTAAACTGGGCCAGTCATCCGATACATTATCCGGCGGCGAAGCGCAACGTGTGAAGCTGGCGTCTTTTCTCGGGAAAGGGAAAAGCCTGGGCCACATACTTTTTATTTTTGATGAGCCGACCACGGGTCTTCATTTTCACGACATAAAAAAATTGCTGACATCCTTTAGTGCCCTGATCGATCAGGGACATTCTGTTCTGGTGGTGGAGCATAATACCGATGTGATCCGTTCATCAGACTGGGTTATCGACCTTGGTCCGGAAGCAGGTGAAGACGGCGGAAACCTTGTCTACGAGGGCATTCCAGCGGGATTGAAGAAAGTGAAGGAGAGTTACACGGGGAAGTATCTTTGAGGCAAGTATGGAAGAATGGAAGTATGGAAGACTGGAAGTGAAGTTTAGAAGTTGGAGGAGTTTTCGGTAACTGTCAATAATTTTTATACTGCAGAGCAGATACGCCAACAATCCGGATAATTAAATCCTTTTACTTTATTTTTTCTCACGATCAGTTCAACTTTGACAGAATCCATTTTGTCAATCATAGTTGCTTTTGTAATATCAATCCTGTTGATCTGTCAGATCTTTTATCCTTCGGCAGGAAATCATTTGCTTTTATATTCAGGATTTACTTTTACGCCCCATGTGAGCTGCAACGTCTGATGAATAAAATCTATCTGTTGCACGGCATTCCCTCCCAACCAGTTTAAAACGAAGAGGATGTTACAAAGTCAAATCTGAGTTTTCATCTTTATCAAAGTTAAAAACACGGCATTTTATTTTAAATACCGCGATCGGAGGATTCGTAAGCTTAATTAATCAGAAAATAATTTTCCTTTGGACAGGTCATTTTATTCCACCATGCCTGGATGGTTTCAACAAATATATTTATCCAATCTGTACCGGGAGTTTGAAATGTGATTGCGTATTCCATGATTCTTTTTTGATGATCAAAAATAGAATCATGTTAGCGGGTTGACAAAGCGTCTTAGGTGACTATCCGGAATAAACCGGTAAATAGTTGTTTTACGGCGGTAAAAATCTTACCGCCGTAACAACTATAAACGAAATGAAGAACTAATGAGGGGAATTAATTATTTCACATGTTTGTTCAGAGCGCCTGCCATTTCAAACATGGATATCTGATCCTTAACGAAAATAGGTTTCAGATTTGCATCTGCATTGATCATGCGTTTGTTTTGCTTATCCTGCAGGTCGTTTTTCTTGATATAAACCCAGATTTTTTTCACGATTTCAGTTCTGGGCAGCGGTTTGTTGCCAACTACTTTTGCCAGCGCATCGCTGACAGAAAGTGGTGTCATGAATGCGGCATTTGGTTTCCGGGCTGATTTTTTCTTAGCCGCTTTTTTTGGTGCTGCTTTTTTTACTGCTTTCTTTGCAACTTTTTTAGCTGCTTTTTTTGGTGCTGCTTTTTTCTTAGCTGCTTTTTTTGGTGCTGCTTTTTTCTTTGCTGCTTTTTTAGCTGACTTTGCCATAATGCGAATATTTAATGGGTTATCAAAAAGTTAGTAATTCAAATTTAAGTTTTTTTATATAAGCAAAAATGTATTCATCCTTATTTTGACTGATACCAGACTGGCAAATGCCACTTGTATCGTATGCCGAGCATCCGGGTAGCAAATATCAAAATGATGCAAATGGTAGCAGCTGCTTCGTCCGGGACAGCCATATGGACAAGCAAAAAATAAGCGATACCACCCAAAATGGAGGCTGATGCATAAATATCCTTCTGAAAAATAAGGGGAACTTTATTCAGCACTATATCGCGTATAACACCCCCGAAACAGCCGGTCATAGTACCCAGGGCGACGCAAACACCCGGGGTCAGGTGATGTAAAAGCCCTTTGTGAATGCCGATCATTGTAAAAAGACCCAGTCCCAGGGCATCGAATGAGGTCAGCAGGGATTGCATCTTTTTCAGCCGACGGCCAAAAAAAAGCGCACCGGCTGTTCCTGTTAAAATGACCCACCCAATAGACGGATACTGAAGCCAGGCAACGGGTGTATCTCCAATGAGAAGATCACGGACCGTACCGCCACCAATGGAAGTAATAAATGCAAGAATCAGCACACCGAAGGGGTCCAGCCTCTTTTCCATCGCGGCAAAGGCACCCGACACTGCAAAGCTGAAAGTACCCAGTATATCGATGAAATCCGTGAAGGGAAAGGACATACAATTTTATTTGGGAGAGTCTACCTCAGCCTGTCAAGGCTTTTTACCAATTTTTGGTCCCTGTAAATGCCCCTCCAGGCAAGAAAGAAGAGAATGGGAATTACAAACACGAAAACGGATGTTATGGTGTGGCTACCCTGGTTTTCGACGAACCGGTGGATTTCCTTTAAGTAAAGAAAGATATTCAGAATCGAAAGAAGTATACCCAGGATGGCCAGCCGGCCCTGGAGTTTCCTGTTTTTATATAAAAAAATATCTATGGCGGCGATGCAGGTTATGGCAATCGTCACGATCAGGATCAAGATGCTGAATGTAGCGGTCAGGTATTGAAAGGTTACCGGTTGACCCGGAACTTCAATATTCCCGCTGTAGAAGGAAAACTTAATCGTCGCGACCGCACAAATGGCGGCCAGCAGTAGCCAGACGGATTGCATTCTTTGCAGCATAAAACTGAATTTATTCAGATCCAAGTTATTTAAAATTATTCATTCTGATTATCCGATGTAGAAAGATCAATTGAGCCGGATTATAAAGGCCCGGGCCCATGAAATTGTAAAACACCGCACTACCCGAACATGCGACCATGCGATAGAATCGTCATATATTACCGGTAATAAGCATGATGCATTTTATTTTTTCGAAAAAAGCCGAGCTGTGTTGCTCAACGGGCAGCTCAGTCAACTTGGTAAAATCAGTGATGGAGAGATATTAAATCAGGCCAGGAAAAGAAGAAAATTCTTCAGTTGGAAATTGAATTAAGGAGTACAAATCATCATTCAAACCGATATGACGAAATGCAAACTGAATTATTCAATGCATCCTATTACCCCAACTCCGGATACAACGGAAACTGCTTCATGTGCGCATTGATTTTTTTCCGGATACCGGCGAGAACGACATCGTCTTCCGCATGTATAATCGCGTCATCAATAAAATCGACGATCGCACTCATATGTTCCGCCATCATGCCCCGGGTGGTAACAGCAGGAACGCCGATGCGGATACCGGATGTGATAAATGCACTTTTATCATCAAAAGGAACCATGTTTTTATTAACGGTGATATCTGCCTTGCCCAAAGCGATCTCTGCTTTTTTCCCGCTGATATTTTTGTTTCTCAGGTCGATCAGCATCAGATGATTATCCGTTCCGCCGGAAACAATATCGTATCCTTTTTTGGTGAAACAGGCGCTCATGGCCTGTGCATTCACGATGATCTGCTTGGCGTATACGGTAAATTCATCGGATAATATTTCTCCGAACGCAATGGCTTTTGCGGCAATCACGTGTTCCAGTGGTCCTCCCTGAGTGCCGGGGAATACACCCATATCCAGCAGGTTACTCATGGGCCGGATATTTCCTTTATTGTCTTTTAACCCAAAGGGATTATCGAAATCCTTTTTCATCATGATAATACCACCCCGCGGACCACGAAGGGTTTTATGTGTTGTCGACGTTACAATATGACAGTTTTCGAAAGGGGAGTTCAACAGTTGTTTTGCGATCAGGCCCGCAGGGTGGGCCATATCACACATCACCAGAGCACCCACCTGATCTGCAATCTGGCGTATCCGGGGATAATCCCAGTCACGGCTGTACGCAGATGCGCCACAGATAATGAGTTTGGGTTTCTCCTGCATGGCTACTCTTTCCATGCTTTCATAATCTACCAGGCCATCTTCTTTTTTGACTCCATAAAAATGTGGCTGATAGAGTTTGCCGGAAAAATTCACCGCAGATCCGTGTGTCAGGTGTCCTCCCATGCTCAGGTCGAGGCCCAGTATCTTATCTCCGGGCTGTAAAACAGCCAGACAGACTGATGCATTGGCTTGTGCACCGCTATGTGGCTGTACATTGGCGTAATCACAATTAAATATCTGTTTTAGCCGGTCAATGGCCAATTGTTCTGTCTGGTCAACAATTTCGCAACCTCCATAATAACGGCGTCCCGGATACCCTTCAGCGTATTTGTTGGTCATCACGTTGCCCATGGCCTGCATGACCTGAAGAGAAGTAAAATTTTCGGAGGCAATCAGTTCAATACCATGCCTTTGCCGTTCAAGTTCCTGATGAATGAGGTCGAAAACAAGCTTGTCTCTTTGCATGGCGCAAAAATAGGCCAACTATGAATAAAAGATTCAAGGGGTCCGGATTTGATGAAAGAATTGTCAGTTACACCAAGTATTTGATTTATGCCTTGAATCAGTTCCTCGAGGTCAATATCTCCGCGGTTGGAGAAAATACTGATGCAATAATCAGCAGACGGGATCATATAAACGACTGTGCGGAATCCACCATTGAATCCTGTATGATAAACAATTTTTTTTGAGCCGTTCTGTATCCGTATAAACCAGCCATTCCCGTACCATAGTTCCTTCAGGGTGTCGACAAGCGTCTGTCCCTGCCAGGCATTCCGGATCATCGGGAGTATTTGAAAATTTGCCGGATTCAATCGCCCGGCACCATTTCATATAGTTATTCATTGAAATGTACAGACCACCGTCGGCTTCTGTAGAATAGAAGATGGATTCGGCTGCGTCTGATTGAACGAATTTTCCTCCGGGAGAAAGATCATAACCGGTCACACGTTTTGAAATGGGATGATTGAATTGAAAAACCATGGCATCATGTATGCCAAGCGGCAACAATATATTTTTTTGAAGATATTCGCCATAAGACATGCCACTTAATTTTTCGATCAGCATACCCAGCAGGCAATAAGCTGTATTGCTATAACGGTAATGTGTCCCCGGAGGGAAATATAGCGTGTCTGCTTTTTGCAAAGCTGCCAGCACATCTTTGTCTGTCGCATGTTTCACTTTATTGGTATCTACAAGCCCATAATGATCCGGAATTCCGGAACAATGGCTGAGCAGCTGGAATATTCCGACGGAAGAGACCGGATGAGGAAGTTTTAGAAACTTCCCAATGGAATCGTTCCTTGAAAATTTCCCCTTGTAAAATAAATCCAAAACCGCAAAAGCAGTAAACTGTTTGGTGAGTGATCCGATGTTGAAATTGTCTTCCGCTGTGATGGATGATCCGGAAACCAAATCGGATTTTCCATAACCTTTCCTGAATAACGTTTTATTATTTTGTTCTATGGCAATCACCGCACCGGGCTGATCCGGCTGATAATAAGCATTCATCAAAGAATCAATCTGTTTCTCTGCCGACTGACAAAATCCGGGAATAAAGGAAACATTGAATACAAAAATCAGCCAGCCATTTCTCATAATTAAAATTGACTTAGGACATTTAAATTATAGTGTAAAATAGAATTTTCGTTCATTTGATAGTTTTTTCCTGAACTTTACCTGTACAGGATCAGCCATATAAGAGAACAAAATATTTGTTTAGCTGGTGGCATTTACTGAATATGAAAGCAATCATTCCCGTAGCAGGCGCCGGTACAAAACTAAGGCCCCATACTTATACCCAACCAAAGGCTCTGATTCCGCTCGCCGGAAAAACGATTTTAAGTATTATCGTTGACCAGTTATTAGAGGGCGGGATATCAGAATTCATTTTTATTGTAGGTTATCTTGGCACAAAAATTCAGGATTATGTAAAGGATAAGTATCCTCAGCTGAAAACAAGTTTTGTTTTTCAAACCGAAAGGCAGGGCATTGGTCAGGCTGTTTTATTAACGAAGGAGCTGGTGGACCGGGATGAAATTTTCATCGTACTGGGGGATACGATTTGTGAATATGATATCAAGTCAATCCTGGAGAACCCGGCATCTCAATTGGGCATTAAAAGGGTAGATGATCCCCGGGATTTCGGTGTGGCTGAAATCGAAGATGACGGTTTTATCAGCCGTGTGGTTGAAAAGCCACAGATACCAAAATCGAATATGGCACTGGTCGGCATTTACAAGATCCGTGAAACAGCCGCACTTTTTTCATGCCTGGAAAATAATATTCGCAATCAGCTCACGAGTTATGGTGAATACAATTTGACGGATGCCATTGAATGTATGATCGGCGAGGGTGTGAAATTTGAACCCTTTAAGGTCCAGAACTGGTTTGATTGCGGGAAAAAAGAAACTCTGTTGGAGTCAAATGCCAAGCTGCTGAAAAAATTCGGAAGTAATATGGCGCCCGATCATCATCTGGAAAATACAATCGTGATCCATCCGGTGAATATCGCATCAGGCTGTACCATCAAAAATTCTATCATAGGACCCAATGTAGCGATCGGGGAAAAAACCAATATCAATTATTCAATATTGAAAGACTCCATCATCGGGTCATTCGCCAACTTATTTGATATTGTACTCACCCATTCGCTGATCGGAAGCGATACGGAAGTGAAGGGCGAGAGCCGGAGCCTGAATATCGGGGATAACACGGAGATTGATTTAGGGGAATCCTGATTCACAATGTGGCAATGGAAGCGAGTAAATGGAAGAATGGAAGAATGAAAAGTGGAAATGATAATTTGCAAATTTGAGTTGCGTTAGGCTTTGCGCGTTACGCGTTAAGCTTGTTTCATTTCATTCCCAAAATACGCAAGAGAGGATATTCGGAATCATCGGGGAGTAAATCAGAACCTGCGTCCGGTGAAACTTCAACATTCACTTTGACAGTTTTCTTTTCCTGAATATCTATTACGTCCTGGTATTTGAATTTCTGATAACCCTTTTTCTCAAACCGGAGGTTCACATGACAGGCAGGAAGTTGTTTAAAATAATAATAACCATCTACATCCGTAACCACTTCTTTGTAAGAAGGATCACCCGGAACAACGGCTGAAACAATGACTCCTGAAACGGGTTTCTTTGTAACGGCATCCAGAACCTGGCCCTTAATTAAACAAGGATCTGTTGTACCATCACTGGCGTAGAGCCCGCATGAAACAACACAGGTGAACGCGAAAAAAAGAAGGTAAAAAGAGATTTTCATGTTATTGCAATTTACAAGGTAACGGATCGGCCCAGCTTTTCCTAAATTCAAACCATAAATTTTCTATAATGTCAGCTGCCGGCAGGATGTCCCGGATCAGGGCACTTACCTGGCCAATTTCCAATTCGCCATCTTTCATATCTCCTTCCAGCATACCCTTTTTTGCCCTTCCTTTTCCCAGCAGTATTTGGAGACTTTCTTTTGAGGCACCGGCCTGTTCGGCAGCTTCCACCTCATCGAAAAACGGGTTCTTCAAAAGCCTCACCGGCATTAACGATTTCAACGTCAGCTTCGTATCACCCTCTCCGGCTTTCAGAATATAATTTTTAAAATCCGGATGCGAAGAGGCCTCCTGACTCATAACAAAACGGGTACCGATCTGAACAGCCGACGCACCGAGGGCCATGGCAGCAAACATTTGCCGGCCGGTTGCAATACCGCCTGCCGCAATCACCGGAATCTGAACGGCATCCACTACCGCCGGGATCAGTACCATCGACGTGGTTTCTTCCCGTCCGTTGTGGCCACCTGCTTCGAATCCTTCCGCAACCACCGCATCGCAACCTGCTTTGGCAGCCTTGCGGGCAAAACGACTACTGCTTACGACATGAACCACTTTGATACCCTTTTCTTTTAAGACGCCGGTCCAGGTATCAGGGTTACCGGCCGATGTAAAAACTATAGGAATCTTTTCTTCAATTACAATGTCGATATGCTTTTGAACATCCGGATACATCAGCGGAATATTCACCCCTAAAGGGTGAGTCGTAGCCTTCCTGCATTTCCTGATTTGTTCCCTGAGCAGATCAGGGGACATGCTACCGCTTCCGATCAGACCAAGACCTCCTGCATTACTGACAGCCGATGCCAGCCGCCAGCCGCTGGTCCAGACCATTCCAGCCTGAATAATGGGATAGTGTATTCCGAACAAACTGGTTATTGCATTGCTGAATTCCATCTGGCTAAAGGTAAGGAGGGGGGATAGTTTGTTTTTTTTAATTCTTCATAAAAAACTATATTTAGGGTACATCTACAAGCTTAAGGCATGCACAAACCTTTGTTGCTTCTTTTTGGCGCAGGATGTTTGATTTCCTGCCATAAAGACGCTTCAAATCCGGTTAATCAATGGACCTGGTTCGGTACGCGGAACAGTGCTGTTTACAATTATGTTTTGATTAATGCCAGCCAGGTACTCAGCAAAAGCGACAGCGAAGAATTACACGTTGGCGTCAGTGCTGCTTTTATCGATAGTAATGATAACCAAATAACATTTGTTCGGACGCTGTCTGTAAATGACCAGATTATTCAGCCGGGTCAGGACTCGATGTATAATTATAACTACGCATCAGATCAGATCAGCAAGAGTAGTCAGTTGTTCGGAACGCAGATTTTGGTTGCCATTCATGGCATGGATGAAGCAGATACCGTCAGCAGTTCCGTCTATCTGCCAAAACAACTTTCGCCCAGCCTGGAAAATTATCCCGACACCGTTTCAGCGAGTCTTGGTCTTCCATTACAATGGTTACCCGATGCAGATAATACCTGGGGGAATGTTTTGGTGCAGTTGTTTTATTACAGTGCGCTTAGCAGAAAGTCAGATTCGACGATGCCCGATAAAATTTCAACGGTAAATATTACTGTACCGGATAACGGCAGATATTATCTTTCCAGCGCTGACCTGAGTACATTTCCAAAAAATGCGTATATCGGGATTACGATTGCGCGCGGTACACAAACGCAGGCTATCCTTCCATTGTCCCGAAAAAGAGTTTATTATTTTTCCAGCGCATCTGTCAGCACACCACCTGTCAGAATAAAACCGTAACTCAATTGTCAATTGTCAATTGTTAATTGTTAATTGATGGTAAAATAATTGACAATTGACAATTATCAATTAACCATTATGAAACGCCCACTTCCACATCGTCTTCCATGTAGGTTTTTTCCCGTAGAGCAGAATGCCGGTTCTGTAAATCCTGCCGGCCATCCATGTCGTAAATAAAAATCCGCCTGCCAGCAACGCCATACTTAAAAATAATTGCCAGTACGGAACGGTGGTCGGTACACCATAAGGAATGCGGGCCATCATCACGATCGGTGAACTGAAAGGGATCAGACTGGCCCACACAGCCAGCGAGCCGCCGGGATCCTGTACTGCAATGGACATGATGATAAATGAAAAAACGATTGGCATACTAATGGGTAAGAGCAGTGACTGTGCTTCCTGCGGATCTTCATTGACTACAGAACCAACGGCAGCAAATAAGGATGAATAGAATAAATATCCCCCTATAAAGTAGAATACAAAACTTCCGATGATGAGCGTCCAGTTCGCAGTCTGCAGAGATTGCTTAAAAGCAAATATTTGTTTCGCAGCCTCCGTGCCCTGAGCCATTTGTGCGCTGCCCATGGCATTTACCTTTTGCATATTATTCACTTCCTGCATTAATTCATGCGGAATAAAAGCCTGGGCTACCAGGATCAGTATGGCAATCAGTCCGACCCACAAAAGAAACTGTGTTAATCCGACGGCCCCGATGCCGATAATTTTTCCCAGCATCAGCGGAAAGGGCTTCACCGAACTTACAATCACTTCTGCCACACGGCTGGTTTTTTCTTCCATTACGCCGCGCATCACCATGGCACCATAAATAAATGTAAGCAGGTAAATCAAAAAGCCGCATGCCCAGCCGATGGCATAGGAAAGACCCTGACTGGAGGCCTGGGATTTCTTTCCTTCATCAGAAAAGGTCTGGAGTTCGGCAATATCAGAAGCAGCACGGATGGAATCGAGATGACTGCGTGTAATATTTGTCTTTGTGAAGATGAGATGATCCGTAATCGCTGAATTTACCCTTTTTTCCAGGTCGTCGATATTGGCAAGACCCAGTTGTTTTTTATATTTCAAACGGTAAATGGTCTTATCTCCTTCTTTCAAAACCGGGATGATTAATACAGCACTGCAATTGTGTTCAGCATAGTTGAGGGTATCAATAGATGCCGAAAAATCAAAGAAAATCGCCGAATCACTTTTCAGATAATCCTTGAAATATCCATTCTGATCTGCTACCGCGATCCGGTGGTTGGTTCTGCCTTTTATACCCAGGTAAACGGTACCGGCAATGACCATCACAATCAGTACGGGTAATAAGAAGGTGGATAGCAGAAAAGTCTTGTTCCTGATTCGGGTAAAATATTCGCGGCGGATAATCAGACCGATCTTATTCATATACTATGCTTGAGCAGGTTGAAACTGGCGGGATAACGAAGTGCCTTCTACCAGTTTGATAAAGATTTCATTTAAGGATGGGAGCAATTCAGTGAAAGAGGAAATATTCGAGTGCTGATCGATAAAATATCTCAATACATCATTGGGCGAATGACCCTCTTTGATGCGCATCGTAAGGCTATCTTCATTTTTTACAAGCACATCAAAAAGTGCATCTGGTAAAAATGTCGGTAACGGGCTGGCCGAAATCCGGAAAAGATTTTCCTTAAATTCCTGTTTCACATGGTTGACCGTTCCGTCCAGAATCTTCTTTCCTTTATTGATCAGGATAATATGATCGCAGATCTCCTCCACCTGTTCCATGCGATGAGTACTGAAAATAATGGATGCTCCGGTTGAAGCGAGGCGGAATATTTCATCTTTGATCAGATTGGCATTTACCGGATCCAGACCACTGAAAGGTTCATCCAGAATAATCAATTCGGGCCGATGTAAAACCGTGGTAACAAACTGAAGTTTTTGTGCCATTCCTTTACTCAGATCTTCAATCTTTTTATTCCACCAGGACTGCATTTCAAAACGGGTGAACCAGTCTTTTGCCTGGCTGAGCGCATCGGACGACGAAAGGCCTTTCAATCGGGCAAGGTACAGGGCCTGTTCGCCGATTTTCATTTTTTTATACAGACCCCTTTCTTCGGGCATATAACCAATCAGTGCAGAATCATCGTCTGCATTAAATTTTTTTCCATTGAAAGTAATGTGGCCCTCATCGGGAAAAAAAATACCCGTGATCATTCGGATCAGGGTTGTTTTACCGGCACCGTTGGGTCCCAGGAGGCCGAAAATGGATCCCTTTTCAACTGAAAAGCTGATATCGTCCACCGCTTTCTGTGTAGTGAAATATTTCTTCAGGCGGGCCACTTCAAGCATTGACATGCATCAACTTTTTAGATGAAAAAAATTCAGCAATTTTTTCGGCAACACGTTCCCCATCCATTGCTGCGCTCATGATACCACCGGCGTAACCGGCACCTTCTCCACAGGGATAGAGATTTTGAATCTGCGGATGTACCAGGGTTTCTTCATCACGCGGTATTCGAACGGGTGACGAAGTTCTGGATTCTGTCGCAACTACAATGGCTTCCTCAGTAAAATATCCTTTCATTTTTTTTTCGAAAGCGGCGAAAGAACGCTGAAGACTTTTGGCAATATCATTTGGAAAAGTTTCCGGAACATTTACAGATGTAAGTCCGGGTGTATAGGAACAGGCTGGCAGGGATCGGGAAATAGTGCCCGTCGTAAAATCAGTTAATCTTTGTGCCGGTGCCTTAAATGAACCTCCGCCCAGCGCAAAGGCTTTTTGTTCGATCGCCGATTGAAAATACATGGCTGCGAGCGGACCCTGTATTTTATAAGCCTGCCAGTCTTTTTCCTGAATGTTTACAACGATGCCGGAATTCGCAAATGGATTATTTCGTTTCGATGGCGACCACCCGTTGACGACCAGTTCCCCGTCCCGTGTAGATGCAGGCGCAATAATTCCTCCCGGGCACATGCAAAAGGAAAATACAGACCGGTCATTATCTGTGTGAACAAGCTGATAGGAGGCCGGTGGCAGTCCGGCAACCCGTGGGCCTTCCTGCCTGACATAATGATATTGAATTGAATTGATGAGTTCCTGTGGATGTTCTACGCGAAGACCAAGGGCAAACGGTTTAGCATGAATTTCTTTTTTTTTATCATACAGTAATTGAAAAATATCCCTGGCCGAGTGACCGGTGGCCAACACGACTGCATTCGCATGGAATAGTTCTCCGTCCGTCGTTTTAATTTCCGTGATTTTATTACCTGATTCTGTCCAGTCGCAGAGTTTTTTGTTGAAATGAATCTCACCTCCGCATTCGATGATATAATTTCGCATGGCACTGATGATAGCCGGTAACTTATTGGTTCCGATATGCGGATGGGCTTCAAACAGAATTTGTTCATCGGCTCCAAACTGAACGAATAGATCAAGGATGCGTTGGATATTGCCCCTTTTGTTACTTCTTGTGTATAATTTCCCGTCACTGTAAGTGCCCGCACCACCTTCTCCAAAACAATAATTGCTTTCAGGGTTTATGATACCTTCTTTATTGAGGCGCGCCAGGTCGCGGCGTCGTGACCGGATATCTTTTCCCCTTTCGATAATGATGGGTTTGATTCCGGAACGAATCAGGCTGAGTGCTGCAAATAATCCGGCCGGCCCTGAACCTATAATGAGTACTGATTTGGAAGCTGATTTTACATCCCGTGGATCCTGTTGCAACAGCTTACGCGACTGATAAGGCTCATTAATAAAAACGGACGCGGTCAGCAGGATATGCGGGTACCTCGATCTTGCATCCAGCGATCTTTTCAGCAGATGAAATCCTGTAATTTTTTTTTCAGAATAACCAGATTCCTTTGCCAACAGGCTTCTGATCAATTGTTCATTTGTCGCTTCAATGATCGGAATCTTTATCTGAATTTTTTTTTGCATCCGGAAAGGAAAGAGTAGCAGAAAGTACTAAATTTTTTTGTGGTTGGTAAAACTAGGGTAAGTATATTTCAAAAAAAAACTATCAGTGTAATTTTTAATCAGGTAGTTTCCCTGAACTAACTGGTACCCCGTACTTTACTTGACGGTCTCTAAGAGGCTTTTCATCAGGCTGAATTTTTTTTTTAAAAAAACTTTGGTTAAAACAAAATGCTGTCAAAATATCTGTATCTTCAATCGCGCCTCAACCAAATCATATGGAGAAATTTCCTAAATCATCATTACTCATTTTTCGCCTCTCCATTTTCAATCTTCCTAAACCTTCATCCTTATTGAGTTTTGTTGATCCATCTCTATTTATCTGTAACCGGATGAAGGCGGTTTATCGATGTCCGCCTCGAAGTACAGACGGTCGAAGTACAGGTTAATAAGACTACTGCTTTTTATCAGACATTTTATTTATTTTGAATTACTGAAGAAATGTTTTTTATGTCTTTCTGTGCTTCTGGAGGCTACCTGAAATTACCAATTAATAAAAAATTTTTTATTCCCGAATTAATATTGATATTCGTCCCCCTGCAAAAATCCCACCTTCGAAAATCCATTGAAAAACTTAACCTAAAACAATTTTTTTACCAGCTTTAAACTGTTTCTTTTGTAATGCCGAAAACCTTTGAAAAAGTCTGGGCCAATTGTCTTGAGATCATAAAAGATATCGTTGAATGGCAGCATTATAAAACATGGTTTGAACCCATTCATCCGGTTGAGCTGAAAGTGAACGTTTTGGTTATCCAGGTACCGAGTCAGTTTTTTTATGAGTATCTGGAAGAGCACTATGTGAATTTATTGGCAAAAACTTTGCGTAGAATATTGGGAAAAGATGCGCGACTTGAATACCGGATTATGGTAGACAGTGGCAATCAGCAAAACAAACCGTTAACCATGGATGTTCCCGCACATAGTTATAAGACGATCTCCAATAACGAAATGGATTTTCCCCTGATCATCAATAATCCGGTAAAGAATCCTTTTGTAATTCCGGGATTAAAGAAGATGCAGATTGATTCCCAGTTGAATCCGGTTTATACATTCGAAGTGTTTATTGAAGGTGATTGTAACCGGGTAGCGAGGCGGGCAGGTAAGACGGTCGCAGAAAAACCGGGAGCCAATTCCTTTAACCCGCTGGTGATTTATGGAGGGGTAGGGCTTGGTAAAACTCATCTTGCCCAGGCAATTGGCAATGAAGTCAGGCGCACCCATCATAATAAAGTGGTTCTGTATGTCAGCTCCGAGAAATTCATCAACCAGTTTATCGATCATAGCCGTAATAATGCCATAAACGATTTCATTCACTTTTACCAGCTGGTGGATGTGCTGATTATTGATGATGTACAGTTTTTCAACCGGGCTGAAAAATCGCAGGATGCCTTCTTCGCTATCTTCAACCACCTGCACCAAAGCGGCAAACAATTGATTCTCACTTCCGACAAGCCTCCGAAGGACCTGGAAGGCGTTCAGGAGCGTTTACTAAGCCGTTTCCGCTGGGGTCTCAGCGCGGATCTGACCATACCGGATTATGAAACAAGAATTGAAATTCTTGAGCGTAAAATGAAGAATGATGGTCTGGAAATGCCTAAAGAAGTTGTAAAATATCTCGCTTATAACATTAACAGCAATGTCCGCGAACTGGAAGGAGCATTGATTTCCCTTCTGGCACAGTCTTCGCTTAACAAGAGGGAAATTGACCTGGAATTGTCGAAGAAAGTATTGAGAAATTTTGTCAAAACGAGCAGTAAGGAAATCACGATAGAAACCATTCAGCGGATGGTTTGCGAGTACTTTGATCTCCCCTACGATAAACTCCTCCAAAAAACGAGGAAGCGCGAAATTGTGCAGGCCCGGCAGATTACTATGTTTCTGGCAAAAGCCTTCACCAAAAATTCATTAAAAACAATCGGAGAGCATTTTGGCGGCAGGGATCATACTACGGTGATTCATTCCTGCCAAACAGTAAAGGATCTGATGGATACTGATAGTTTGTTCCGTGAAAATGTTACGGAATTACAGCAGAAAGTGCAACTCGCGGCGATGTAGAGAAAGTTAATGAGTATAAGAGTATAAGAGTGAAAGTCCATTTTTAAAATGGGCTTTTATTTTTAAAGAACATGGTATTACGCGTTAAGCCCTTGGCTTTAGGCTTGCCAAATGGTTTGGATGCGGCTTTTTATGAGAAATTTTCCGCCTTAACATAAACAAGGCTGTAGATCTCTTCCTGTCTTTTTGGATAAGGTTATTGATAGCATGCAATATATTCATAAGCCCTCTAGCATTTTATTGAGGAAAAGATGAACCTGGGGACCGAAAAAACCGAAGAAAACGATGGCTGTTATATAACCTGAAATAAAACAAGTAAATAAGAGCTTATAGGATAACGGTTTGGTATTTTCAATCACCGATGATATGAAACGCTTCATAGGGATATTATTGGATTATTGGTCTTTGTTAAACTCTGTTGAGCGTCAGTTTATTGTGTCGAAATAAGAGTTTTTGTATTACCTCCCGAAAATGCGGAAGGTTTATAATTAATCTTTATTTTTGCATCCCCTTAAAGGGTGGACGGTTTACGGTTGACGGTTGACGGTTTTGCGTTAAGCTTTGAGCTTTAAGCGTTCAGCTTAGAATGGAGAGGTGCCTGAGTGGCCGAAAGGGCCGGTTTGCTAAACCGTTATACGAGCTTAAACTTGTATCGAGGGTTCGAATCCCTCCCTCTCCGCAAATGATAAATGATGCCCCGATTTAGCGGGCATTTTTGTTTTGACGTCTTGCCAAGCTTGCTTGAGTAAGGCGGAAAAACAAAAATGGAAGTGAGCGAAGCGAACGGCATTGAACAGATTTGAACTTCCCCCACCCAGGGATCACGAGGAGCGAAGCGACGAGCAATCCCTAAGAAGGAAGCCATGAAAAACCGTTTTACGCAAGGGCGGGAATTCAATGCGCTGATAAAAATCCGGCAGCTTCTTCAGCCGAATATTTGGTTTTAAAACCGAATGCGTAAGGTGTGTCGCCGTTTGATCTTAAATATTGCAACCTTTCAATGGCTTCGGAACTATTTGGAATATGTGTCTCGGGAATATACCAAAGCGCCATATACATTTCAGGCATTTTCTCAAACCACTCCTTTCGGCGTTTTAGATAATCTGCATGGGCAGACTGATAGACATATTTGTACAAATAATCTATATTTTTCCAAACAGACATATTAATGAGCATGAAGTCGTCCTCGAATACTTTGATAGAAGTTGCATTGTTGCTATCATCTTTCAACCTCCAGATGAAACCCTCGCTATTTTCAGCCAGTGCATTGATTTTATCCAGATTGCCAGCGAATCCGGCCATCTGCGGACTATTCATGGGAGCAACAATCTTTCCGATATTTACCTGGGCCAAATGAAAGTGCATACTCATGGATCTTCAAAGATAAACTTCAGGTGAACTTTCTCAAATATTTTGAATCTAAGGTTCATAAAATTTCTTTCAGGATCCCAACCATTTTTGGCCGGGTATTTCAAATTGTTTTAACTTCAAACAATCGTTTTAACCGCTATAATTTTCTTATATGTTCGATCAAATATTACAGCTGGTAAAGGAACAATTGAGTGCCCATCCTCAAATAGCCGGCAACATTCCTCCTGAACAGGCTGACCAGATTCACCATGAGATTGCGACGCATATAACAAATGGTCTGCAGAATGCACAGCCTGCCCAGTCTGATTCCGGAAACATATTGTCGCAGTTGGAAAGCAGTCTGGCCTCGGGCGGTTTGGCGACCAGTGCGATTACGGGTGGTTTGGTTGGTACCCTGGCTGGTAAGTTTGGGTTATCTCCCATGATTACCGGCGCCATTGCTGCTGCCATACCTGGCCTTATCAAAAAGTACGAGAATAGAAATAATACGCCCCCGGTCAATGCGTAATTCAGGTATTTTATATTTTTTACTTGGAATTTATTCCATGATGATCAGCTGGTACTATAACCATTCGATTTTCTGGTTAATCGTACATTGGATATTCTGGCCCATTTACCTGGTGTATGAACTACTGACGGGTCATCTTTCGCATAACATGTGGAGAGAGATTCCCATGTCCTATTTCAAATAATTGCACATATTCTGCATTACAGCACTGGCTATTGCCAGAAATCAGGCTTTACAGTTGTGCCTCCTCTAACCCGGCAGTCTACGCATCCCGCCGAGGATCCGAGTATAAAAGCAGACTGCTCATAAGGCATTATCGGAACGCCATAACCGCCGCCAAAATAATAAATCAGTGGCTTTGGTATATTTGGAACGGTGTCCATTGAACAAATTTCATATCCGCTATAAATCTGCACTGGGGGAAGTTCTGTGCGGTCGATAAATATCCTCTTTTCAGAAACTGAACTACATCCCACAAAACCGATTACCTGTTCTGATGGATTTGTTATACAATGGAAATTACCTCCGGTTTCCGAAGGCTGCGCGTCAAAAATGGAACCTAATTCTTCGGTATTTTTTTTTAGCATTTGTTTCCATTCGTACCAGTCCTTGGTTAATACCATTTGCTTCACCAGGATACTATACCTGTTAACCAGCCGGTTTGAAGCATAATAAGAAATATTTAATAACGGAAATTGAAATACAACATCTGAATTCAGACTGGTGGTAGATCCCAGAATAATCTCCGTGGATTGATTCATCTTCCAGCAGGTATGGATTAAATCCTCATTGGGCCTGTTAAAGATCATACTGTCTTTTGGATTGAATTCAATTTTAGAATCATAGGCAGAGTTGTATATCCAGGTTTCTTCATAGTTCCATTGGTAGTATAAACTCTTATTCTGATCATCGTGGGTTGAAACATAAATCATGAGATGATCGGATCCTGCTTTCCATCCCACTGAATCAATCGGGTTTGACTTTTTCACTTCTGAAAAATCGGACAGATATTCTTTTCCGTCAGATGTTTTTATATGTAATCTGTATTTCCGGGAAGCGTCCATTGACAACTGGCCGATTGAATATTTTCCAATCGTATCTTCCGACAGAGGATAGCTGACGCCTGAATCCGATTGAACTTCAATTTCGGCTCCGGGTTCTGGAATTTCTGCAATATGATCAATGGCTGACGCACGTGAAAGTGAAATCGTGGTTGTACCTGTGCCCGCATTGATAAAACCTTCTACAACCAATAGCCCGGCAGACGGCAGATGAATATCAGGGTTGTATTTATCCTTGCAGGATATAATAGAAATCAAAAGTAAAAACCACGGATATAATTTCATTCGGTTTTATACTAACACTCCATAGTTGTAAATGGATGAGCAGAGAATTATCCGGCAAATAAGTAGTCCGCTCAATAATAATGGATCTCTGTGAAAATTCTCAATATCATGACATAATTACCCCTTCAGAGGGGAAATGAAAGCGTTAATATAAATCGCGCTCAATTTATCTAAAGATTAAGTTTAGTTAAGTTCCGGAACTGTTGTACACTCAGAATATGATGCTATTTTAAATAAAGGGGTATACATTTTATTGAAATCCGGCTAACCGAAAAAACATAAAACGCAGGAATATTGCTAATTTTATATTCCCCCCAAATCTTAATGGCTTCTCCCTGCCCTATGTATTATTTCTTAAAAAAATAAAACAAGGCGTTATGCAAAAACAAACTTCCACAGAAATGCAATCAGAACCTTTATTATTAGTAAAGGATTATGCTACTGACCCAAATATTGACAGACGAATAAAATCTTTTTTAAAAACCCTGAACAGCGGTGACGGTCCGCCCATGGAGCAAACAAAACCTGCCGATGCAAGGAAAGTTTTAGAAGGTGCCCAAAATTCCGTTAAGACTGATATATCAGGCGTTGATATAACGGAAAAGACAATTACCCAAAACGGAGTTTCAGTAAAACTTTTTATTGTTCGTCCGTCAGGCCAACCCGGAGTCTTACCGGTTTTCATGTTTTTCCATGGCGGCGGATGGGTGCTGGGGGATTTCCCGACGCATAAGAGATTAGTCAGGGATCTGGTGGTTTATTCCGGACTTGCCTGTGTGTTTGTTGAATATACCAGATCGCCCGAAGCAAAATATCCGGTTGCATTGAATGAATGTTTTGCGGGGACAAAATGGGTTGCCGAACATGGAGCTGAAATAAATGTCGATGGAAAGAGAATGGCGGTCGCAGGCAATAGTGTGGGTGGCAATCTGACTGCAGCCGTGGCCTTGATGGCTAAAGTTAATAATCTGGATTTAAAATTTCAGTTACTGTTCTGGCCGGTAACCAATGCGTATTTTGAAACGGAGTCATACAATAAATACGCGACCTCCCGTTTCCTTACCAAAAACATGATGATATGGTTTTGGGATAATTATATCTCTAAACCGGAACATCGAAACGAAATTTACGCTTCCCCATTAAAAGCATCTGTTGAAAGATTAAATGGATTACCGCCGGCCCTGGTTCAGGTTGCAGAGAATGATGTTTTACGAGACGAAGGAGAAGCGTATGCGAGGAAGATGGATGAAGCCGGCGTGGATGTTACACTGGTCCGCATAGATGGAATGATTCACGATTACGGCTTACTAAATCCAATTGCAACGGTTCCTGCTGTTCAGTCAGCCCTGCGCGCCGCAGCCACCGAATTGAAAAAAGCGCTTCAGTAATTTAGCAAGAACTCCGAACCATTGTTTATATAAAAAACAGGTGTTTACATGTAAATGCCTGTTTTTTTTATGGCCGGGTTCTGCATAAAATGGCATAATGGAATCTGTCGGGGAGACGGAGAAAGAATCTATTCAAATATCAAATAAGCCAGATGATCATGATTTAATTTTTCGAACAGGGGGATGGTGTTATCTGATAAAGTCAGACTAAAAATATCATCATTTTCGGTCGGTGTGTAGCATTTGCCATCCTTCATTTCCCTGAGAAATTTCACACTGTTATAAAATATTTTGAGACCACAACTTTCATAAAATGCGCTGTTTTTATTTTTGCAAAACCCGATCGCTTCAATATTCCTGTTTTTTAAATTATCACCCACATGTTCCAGCAGTATTTTCCCATAACCCTTCAGTATTTCAACAGTTACAAATCCTACCAGTTCCGCAATCTGGTATTCTGATTCATCGATTTTTACCCTGAAATTAAAATTGATCCGGGCAATGCTCAGCAAATTAGAAACCGGATCGGTTAATAAATGAAATTCAGATTTTCTAAAGCGGTTTCTGAATTCTTCCGGATTCATGTCATTCCAGTCCGGTACGTCCCAGTTATCAAGTATTGTTTTTATTTCGGCATCAGAAAGTTGCACGGGATTCTTAACCGTATGGGCCATATCTTTTGTTGATAACATTGGCGTAAATTAGTTTTTATTTTAAAAATAATATAATCATATGTTACCTGAAATTACCGACGAATTCATGCAGCAAATGAGAGCGACGACGAAGAATTACTCGCTGATGATTCTGAAACGGGGTCCGGAATTTGTGTTGCCGGGAGTCGAAAAAATTATCTGGGAACATGGACGCAGGAATTTTAGTTTAAGAGCCGCCGGCTTGTTATCGATCGTCTGTCCGGTGAACGACGGAACGGACGTTTGCGGAATCGGCATATTTAATACTGATATTCAGGAGGCAAAAAAAATTATGGACGAAGATCCGGGGGTGGAGAAGCGAATATTTGATTATGAGTTGCATCCCTGCCGGAGTTTCCCGGGTGATCAATTGCCCTGACGAAGTATAAGAGTATAGGAGTATAGGAGTATAAGAGTGATACTTTATTAATTTCCAATAATGCCTATTGTTCTTTCCACTTCGATATTTGCGGATAAATAATCATAAACTGCTTCCAGGTAATTCGACTGCGCCTGTGTATAGGCCAGTTCCGCATCGGTCAATTCCAGGCGGGACGCTACTGCTTTGGCATACCGGTATTGGGTGATCTCATAACTTAGTTTGGCCGTTTTCTGCACATTATCACTGGTTTGTATTCGGGCGGCCGTCTCACGAACATTTGCCACAGCTTGTTTCACGGTGCTGCGTAGTTCCTCGTACGCCTGTTGGGAACGAATAACGGACTGATCCTTTTCTATCTGGGCTTTTTTTACTTTGGCCTTATTGCTGTTACCATTGAAGATGGGAACTGAAAACTGAGCGCCAACAAATGGCGTGGAGGGATAAAAGGCATTGAAGTAATCGAATTTGTTCGTTTGCGTCTGAATCAGATATTGAGCGGTCAAAGAAACGGAAGGTTTCATCGCGGCTGCCGCAATTCTGATTTGCTGGTCCGACTGCTGTTGCTGCAGATCGAGGGACTGCAGATCTGCCCTGTGTAACCTGGCTTCATTATACACTTCTTCTTCTTTGAAGAATACCGGTACGGCTTCAGGCAGGACCAGTGAATCGGTTAATTCAATTTCCTGCAGGCTATCCAGACCTGTTAATGTTCTGAGCTGTTGCTTGCCTACCTCGATCATCAGTGATAATTTCAACAGATCAGGTTCCAGATTTTTTACAGAGGTATATGCCCGTAAAGTATCTACACGCAAAGCCCTTCCCTGTGCCAATAAGGATTTTGCATCCTGTAATGCTTTTTTATTTCTCGCAAGACTTTCATTTTGCAATTTGATTCGCTCATGAAGAACCAGGATCCGGATATAGGTTTGTTTAAGCAAGGCTGCGATATCTGTTTGTTTATCCAATACAGATAAACGGCTCTGGCGTTCCTGCAATTTAGCCTGAATGATTCCGGGCTTCGTAGCAGCGTTGTAAACGGGTTGTGTAATCCAGGCAGTCGCACCTGCCTGGTCCTTTCCTCCAAAACGGTCATACGATATTTTGTCGCTGCCACCTCCATTATTGCCGATTCCAAAAAAAGGTGCTTCATAAAAATAATGGTATACCTGGGCACTGATACCAGCGGAAGGAAGCGATGCGCTTTTTGCAACCTGAATTAATTGTTCCGAACGGTCCACGTCCAAAGAGCTGATTCTGATTTCGCGGTTGTTGGTTAACGTCAGACTGAGTGCTTCTTTAAGTGATAATTGCCTGGGTTGTGCGCTGGCCATATAGGATATCAGCGTGATGAGTCCAAAAACAAGTGATGTATATATGAAAGCTTTCTTGAGTGTCATATAATATTAGTTTATGCCGGAACAATCGTTCCTGGTATGGTTAATATGCCGGGCTTTGATTCGGCTTTTGCTTTGTATGGTCTGGAGAAATAGGAATACACTGCGGGGATCACATACAGGGTCAGGATACCTGCAAATAATAATCCACCCACTACTACAATACCCAATGATGTCCGGCTTCCGGAAGAAGTACCCAGGGACAGGGCGATGGGTAATGTCCCGAAAATCATGGCAAGGGTTGTCATCAGGATGGGCCGGAACCGGGATGCGGCTGCAGCCAAAACCGCATCGCGAACATTCATCCCCTCAGCTTTCCGCTGGTTGGCGAATTCGACAATCAGGATTCCATTCTTGGTGATCAGCCCGATTAGCATAATGATGCCGATCTCACTGAACACATTGATCGACTGATGCGTGATCCAGAGGCTGAGCAGGGCTCCTGTTACAGCCATGGGAACGGTGAGCAGGATGATGAAAGGATCAATCAGACTTTCAAACTGTGCAGCCAGCACCAGATAGATTAACAGGATCGCAAAAACGAAAGCAAAAATGAGACTGGAACTGCTTTCAGCAAAATCGCGGCTCTGTCCCGCCAGTGCCGTTCTGAAACCCGGTGGCAACACTTTTTTTGTAATACTGTTCATCTCCTGGATCGCATCTCCCAGACTGACACCCGGCGCTGGTGTAGCGGAGATCGTCGCACTGTAGGACTGGTTATAACGGTATAAAGCAGGTGGACTTACTGTTTCATTCATTTTTACCAGATTGTCCAGTGAAATCATTTCACCGCTACCCGACTTCAGGAAAAGAGAACGCAGGGCATCGGGTGAGGAACGTTCCTGCCTGTCCAGTTGTCCGATCACTTCATACTGACGGTCGTTATAGATAAAATATCCGTATCGTCTTCCGCTTAAAGCCAGTTGTAAAGTTCTGCCGATCTCCTGTGTTGAAATACCCAATTGGGCAGCGCGTTGCCTGTCTATACTGATACCAATTTCAGGGCGGTCAATTTTAAAATCAGGATTCTGGAATACGAGCTTCCTGGATTTGTATACCTCACCCATCAGGTTTGGAATAACGGCTTCCAGGCTTTTGAGATCCGGAGCCTGTACAACATATTCAAGGGGTTGTTCGCTGGAGAAACCACCGATGGTCGGAATCTGAATCGGGATTACGATCACATTCCGGAATTTTTGTGATGCGGCAATCAGTTTCTGATATACCTGGTTTTGTGTTAATCCGCTTTTTCGATCCTTTGGTTCCTTCAGGAAGATCCATTGAAACCCGCCATTTACCGGTTGCACCAATGTTCCAATGGATGCGGCAATCCCGGCATAGGTTCTGTTTTCATTCAGGTCGGGTATGGAATCCGAAACATAATTGCTGATAGCCTTCATGGTTTCTTCCATGCTTTCGTATGAAGTCCCTTCCGGCGCGATCACAGCCAGACCCACCATGGAACGATCTTCCAGCGGTGCGAGTTCGGAAGGCAATTTGGGAGCGAGCAGCCAGGCTATTGCAAATGAACCAATCAGCAGGCCAAATGCCACCCATCTTGTTTTGAAAAAGAATCTCAGTGATTTTTCATAACCGTCATTCAACTTTATGAAAAATGGTTCTGTTTTTTTATAGAGCCAGTTATGATGCGAACCTGCTTTTAAAAGATAGGCGCTCATCATCGGAGAAAGGGTCAGGGCCACGAAGGCTGAAATTAAAACGGACCCGGAAACCACAATGGCAAACTCACGGAATAATCTTCCGGTAATTCCTCCGAGGAAAAGAATCGGCAGGAAAACGGCTGCCAGTGTTATGGTGGTGGAAATAACTGCAAAATAAATTTCATCAGATCCTTTTCTTGCCGCCTGAATCGGAGTCATACCCTGTTCTACTTTACTGTAGATATTTTCCAGCACTACGATGGCATCATCCACGACCAGACCGATTGCCAACACCAGACCCAATAAGGTTAACACGTTGATGGAGAAATTTCCAATATACATGATGAAAAAGGCAGAGATGATCGACACCGGAATTGCCACCAAAGGAATGATGGTACTTCTCCAGTCACGTAAAAAGATAAAGATGATCAATGCCACCAGCACAAAGGCCAGCAATAAAGTTTCTCCCACTTCGGATAAAGAATTACGCACAGGAACGGTAAAATCTTTTCCCAGTGAAATAATGAAATCTTTGGGCGCAGATTTCTGGATATCGGCAAAGCGCTTTTTAAATTCATCCACAATCGCAAGGGAATTGGCTCCCCGTTGTGGTTGAACACCCGTGCCAACGCCGTAACGGGCGGTATTACCTTCACTAACGATCATGGCTGTACGTTCGTTTTGAGAACTCATGATGGCCGTGCCAATGTCTTTGAATCGTATGATGGCTCCGTCCTGCTGACGCAGGATCATATTGTTGAAATCGTCTTCGGTAACGAGTCTGCCTTCCGTACGAAGGGTAACTTCGGTATTCTGGCCCTCAATTCGTCCGCTGGGCAAATCCACATTTTCTTTTTGCAGGGCTGCCTGCACATCGGCGGGTGTCAGCTGATAGGCGGCAAGCTTTACAGGGTCCATGCGCAAACGCATGGACCGTTTGCGACCGGCATATGAATCGACGAGCCGTACACCCGGTATGGATTGCAGTCTTTCCTTGATATTGATGTTGACAAAATCGGTAATGTCTTCCAGGCTTTTTGTATCACTTTGTACTGTTAGAAAAACCAGGAAATCGGGAGGTCCGGATTTTTCAACAATAGTGGGTTCAATATCTGTCGGCAGCTGCTGACGGGATTTTGAAACCTTATCGCGGACATCATTCGCAGCAGCTTCCAGATCAGCGTTGAGGTTGAATTCTACGGTGATCACACTGACCTGTTCACGGGACACCGAACTCATGGCCCGGATACCATTGGCTTCAGCCACGGCTTCCTCGAGTGGTTTGGTAACCTGCGATGCAATGATATCTGCACTGGCTCCCGGATATACCGTCGTGATCGTCACGATGGGTGAATCTGTAACCGGGTACTCACGGGTTCCCAGAAATGTGTAACCTACGATGCCGAAGAGAATCAGCAGAACAGACATTACGCCGGCCAGTACGGGCCGGGAAATACTTGTTTGGGATATAGCGCTCATACAATTATTAGTTATTAATTATTAGTTATTAACGGGCATGAAATCGTTGATTGTTGGCGTTAGGCGTTAGGCGTTCCGCGTTGAGCTTATTTCAGACTCGCAATCTGCACAACGGAGCCGGGCATTAACCGCAATAAATTGCTGGTCACAACCGTATCTCCTTTATTCAAACCGTGTAAAACCTCTACAGTATATGGTCCGCGTTGCCCGATTTCGATGGCCGCCAGTTGAACCTGGTTACTTTTTACAGTGTACACACTGTATCCCTGAGAAGAAGGGATCAATGCCTGGGATGAAACCATCAATGCGTCGGCGGTTGAGTGCAGGGATAATTGCATTCTGGCGCTTTGTCCGGCCAGCAGAACCTTACCGGGATTCTGGCTTACTGCTCTGATCAAAAGGGTTCTGGTACTCTGGTCCACCCCGGCTTCCCGTGCAATCACTTTGGCATTGTATTGTTTTGTGTCGGAGGCCACGGTGAATTTCTGCTGGCTCCCTATTGTAATGGTCCGTGCATATTTTTCAGGCACGTGGAAATCCAGTTTGACCTGGCTATTATCCTGAATATGTGTGAGCACTGTATTGGCTGACACCACAGCGCCCGGGTACACATGAACAATGCCCAACTGACCGCTGAATGGTGCCCTGATCCTGGTCTTATTTATCAAGACCTGTAATTCGGCGATCTGTGCTTCCAGTACTTTCAGGTTGGTAAAAGACTGGTCATAGTCCTGCTGCACTACTGCTTCGTGCTGAATAAGATCGTGAAGCCGTTCTTCATTTAATCTGGCTAATTTTTCCTGCTGATGCAGTTTTTCCAACTGAGCCAGCAGATCTGCATTGTCCATTTCAAAGAGCAACTGACCGGTTGTAACCGATGCTCCGTCTTTTACGTTGATCCGGATGATCTTCCGGGGCAGTTCGCTGACGATATCCACTTCCTGGTTAGGTTGCAGGGTCCCGGTGATTTCCAGTTCATCTTTTAAAACGGCCGGTTTTACAATATATCCGTCCACCGGCACACCCGGGGATACCGGGGAAGCGGCAATAACGGTTTTAGCCTTTTCTTCAGCCTTGGCATAACAGCCGCCAATAAACATGATGGTGAAATATGCAAGCGCGGCCAACAGGGGGCTGCTGATTAGGTTTCTGGTGATGGTTTGTGTTGACATGGTGTTGAGTATTAATAGATATATTCAAATATTTCAATATAATTAAGCGTAGATCTCCGTACTATGTAACAAAAAAGAAAGCATAAAGTTATAGATTTATTTAAGTATTTCGATAAATCGGATAAAATTTTTTTTAAATCTTCAGTCCTTCAATAAATCGAATATACTCGTCCATCAGTTTATTGTTCAGATAATAACGCACATTCCGGCCCTCTTTATCAGATGTAACCAGTTCACTTTCAATTAATAGTTTCAGGTGGTGGGCAATCGAAGGCTGGGCGAGGTTTAGGGTATTATTCAAATCCACACAATAGAGGCATTGTCTGCTCTTTTTGATTTCCTTCAGGATGGTCAGCCGGTTGGGGTCGGCCAGCGCTTTGGAGATCTTTTCTGCTTTTTTCGCATCCATATAAAATGAATTACAATGCAAATATATAATTTATTTATCGAAATACTTCAATAAATGAAAAAGCCTAACATTTTCTTAGGGATTAAAGGTTGAACCGGTTTTCATTGTCCGTTATCCGGCAAAAACCATTCGTGGCGGGTAGCCTGAAAAAAACGTATTTTTAATAGAAGGTAATATTTTCTTCTTCCGGCAAATTCCCATCATGAAGAAGTGGTTGTCCATATGTTTTTCCCAGTTATTCATGATCGTTTGTTCCGGTCAGGCACTAAATCAGTGTGAGGGGCCTTATCTGGAATACCGGAAAAATGATATCCTTGTCCGGGCTATTGCGGCGGATGGCAAAATCATCATAGATTCCTTTCCGGTCGCCGACAAGGACAAACATCCCGTAGAAGTTCATTTTTCAAATCACAGCGGCTGGGACTTTTCCCTCATTCTTCAGAAGAAATTAAAAACAGAACCCTACAATTGGGGTAAAACAGACAGGATCATTGCTTTTTCTGATATAGAAGGGGAATTCGACTCATTCAGAGGGCTTTTAATTGCCAACCAGGTGATGGATGAAAAATATCAGTGGACTTTTGGTAAGGGACATCTGGTTATCTGCGGGGATCTTTTCGACCGTGGAAATGATGTAGCCGCGGAGCTGTGGCTGCTGTATAAACTGGAAGGAGAGGCAAAGGAACAGGGCGGTTATGTGCACACCATTCTGGGCAACCATGACATTATGAATCTAAGTGGCGATTACCGGTATGTTCAACCGAAATATTTTGAACGGGCTAAAAAGATGGGAACGGAATATCCTCTCTTGTATACTTCCAGGACCGAGTTGGGCCGGTGGCTCCTGACCAAGAACCTGATGGAGAAGATCAGTAGTGGATTATATCTGCATGCCGGCATTTCCAGGGAAGTACTGGATCTTCAATGGCCCCTGTATAAAATAAATTCAGATTGCCGCGAATATTATGACCAGCCAATGCAAGCGGATAAATATCCGGATAAGAATATGTGGAGGCTTTTTGACGGTGAATACTCGCCTTTTTGGTATCGTGGCTATTTCCTCGAACCGCGCGCCAGTCAGGGGTTGGTTGATAGTACGCTTTCATTTTATCAGGTTGGGAAAATAATCGTCGGTCACGACATCATCAACTCGGTTTCTTCATTCTATCAGGGCAAAGTGATCGGTATAGATGTAAACGAACATGAAGGGAACTCGCAGGGTTTACTGATTGAAAATGATACCTATTTTAAAATTGACCTGACGGGCAAAAAATACCCGCTTCCATAGGCGGCAGAAGCCCTTCGTCGACGCAAATGCCTTCGACTGAAGCATATCTTATTGAACTAATTCTTGAAAACAACCTAATTTTAATACAACATGAAAATCCTGGTAGTGGACGATGAAAAGGATGTCAAAGCCCTTTTTGAACAGCGTTTCCGTAAAGAGATACGGGATGGGGAAATGAGTTTTGCCTTTGCTTATTCAGGTGAAGAAGCATTGGGATATCTCAATTCGCTGAACCATGAAGCCGTGCTGATATTATCGGATATAAACATGCCGGGGATGAGCGGGCTGGAGTTGCTGAAACAAATCAAGACGCATTTTGAAAAACCGCCTCCGACCGTTATGATGATTACTGCCTTTGGTGATGATGAAAATTATCAACAGGCCATGAAACTGGGTGCGGATGATTTTTTAACGAAGCCACTGAATTTTACTCACTTAAGAGAGAAACTTAAATCAGTAAAATGAGTACAAAGATTTTAGTGGTGGATGACGAAGCTGATTTGGAAGTTCTTATCAAACAAAAATTTCGCAGGCAGATCAGAAATAAGGATTTTGAATTTGTCTTTGCTATGAATGGAGTGGAAGCACTTACAGAGTTAAAACAGCATGAAGACATTGATATCGTTCTGAGTGATATCAACATGCCTGAAATGGATGGCCTCACATTGCTATCAAAAATACCGGATATCAGTCCACTTGTCAAAACGGTTATCATTTCCGCTTACGGGGATATGGAAAATATCCGGTCTGCCATGAATAAAGGAGCCTATGATTTTATTTGCAAACCGGTGAATTTCGAAGACCTTGAGACAACCATTTTGAAAACGATCCGGCAGGTGTCGCAGATAAAAGAAACTGTCAGGGCAATTAAGGAGAATAATATCCTGCGGATGTACGTGGACGAAACGGTTTTAAAGTATATGAACCGGAAGGAGTTTGAAAAATCACTTGTTCTAAGCGATACGGTGGAAGCCACGGTTGTATTTATAGATATTTGCCGGTTTACAACAATTACAGAAAATGAAAGCCCGGATTTTGTGGTATCGCTGCTGAACAGATATTTTGACGTCATGGTAAAGGAAATTTTGGCTCAAAATGGATTTATTGATAAATTCATCGGAGATGCGATCATGGCCGTATTTCGTGGTGAATTTCATCTCGACAGGGCCATTGATTCCTGTCTGGCAGTCAGGAGGCAGATCGAGGGTCTTTCCAGGGTAAATGAAAATGCATCTTTTTCTCCGAAGGTTTCCATCGGTATTAACAGCGGGGAAATGATATCCGGCAATATCGGTTCTGAAAGTCTTCGCCGCTTTGATTTTACAGTAATTGGAGAAGCGGTGAACCTGGCGCAGGCATTGCAAACCGCAGCAGACGAGGGGCAAATTATGATTACCGAATCGTCTTATAAGAATGTGCAGGAATCTTTCAGTTGCAGAAAAGTGGGCGAAATAAATTTAAAGAATAAGAAAGATCAGGTGACTGTTTATGAGGTTTTGGGATAGAGTTATCTATTTTTAACAGATGCGCGCAAACAATATTGACCCTGAACGGCAACATTCTTTCATCAGTTTGATGATGTGGGCGATCAGCCTGTCCCGCCCTTATTTGAAATGGGTGGTCATTATTCTTTTGGCCATGCTGCTGGAAGCTGTGATGAGTGTGGCCACGCCCTGGCCCCTTAAAATCATTATTGATGATGTGGTTGCCCATGGTACGCTTCCCCACTGGCTTCAATGGTTACATATTATTATCCCTTCACAGAGCAAAGTGTCAATGGCTGCCATCGTGGCCCTGTCATTTGTTCTCATCAACGCCATCGGATCACTGGCGGGTTATATCAATAGCTATTACAACGAAAATGTTGCACAGCACATTGCGAATGACCTTCGCAGGCGAATATATCATCACCTGCAGCATCTTTCTCTTTCTTATTACGATACACACCAGACAGGTAAATTGCTTAGTACAATCACCGCAGATGTTTCAACCATCCAGGATTTTGCTTCGTCCACTTTGTTAACCATTCTCGTGGATGCCATGACCATTTGCGGAATGCTCGTCCTGATGTTTTATCTGGATACGGGTTTTACACTGGCAGCACTGGCTGTTACTCCTTTTTTGCTTCTTTTTGTCTCCCGCTTTAAAAGGGTTATGAAGAAGGCAACAAGGGAGGTCCGGAAAGATCAGAGTAATATGCTGGTTGTTTTGCAACAGGGCCTTGAATCTATTCGGGCAGTAAATGCTTTCGGGCGACATGATTTGGAAGAGGATAAACTGAAACAAGTCAGCAAGGAAACGATGGATGCTGCACTCAAGGCCAGGAGAGTAAAATCCGCACTTTCTCCGGTGGTAACGATTGTCGTTTCTCTTTGTATTGGTCTCGTGCTCTGGCGCGGAACGGATCTTATTTTTGCAAAAACGATGACGGTTGGGGCGTTGACGGTTTTTATCTGGTACATGACCAGATTTTTTAGTCCCGTACAGGACCTCGCTAAAATGACCAGCACCATTGCACAGGCGACGGTTGCGTTGGAAAGAATACAGTCAATCCTGGATACCAAACCGCTCATTCTGTATTCAAAAGGCAAGGAACCCGGCAAACTCAGGGGGGACATTGTTTTTGACGGTGTCTTTTTTTCTTATAATCCAAAATCTCCCGTCCTGAATAACATTAATATCAAAATAAATTGTGGCCAGCGGATCGGAATTGTCGGACCGACCGGCGGAGGAAAATCAACGATCGTAAGCCTGATCGCGCGATTTTATGATCCGACCGGAGGAAGGGTTCTCATAGATGGTACAGATATTACCGATTTCCGGCTGGACAGTTTGCGTGGACAAATAGGATTTGTATTACAGGATACAGCTCTTTTTTACGGATCTGTCAGAGAGAATATTGCTTATGGAAGGCCGAATGCTACGGAGGAAGAAATAATCAGCGCCGCAAAACTTTCCAATGCACATGATTTTATTATGGACATGCCTTTTGGTTATGATTCCATAGTAGGGGAAAGGGGCATTACACTTTCAGGTGGTCAACGTCAGAGAATCGGTATAGCGAGAGCCGTCGTGCGGAATTCGCCCATTCTGATTCTGGATGAACCAACCGCCGCGCTGGATACAGAGTCTGAAAAAGTGGTCATGGAAGCTTTGGAAAACCTGATGCAGGGGAGGACGGTTATCATTATTGCACATCGCCTGTCCACGATTCGGGACGCGGACAAGATCATCGTTTTAAATAAAGGTATGATCATGGAAGAAGGCACCCATGATGAGCTGATTGCGAAAGGTAAAATGTATTCCGACCTTTGCAAAGTACAAGCATGGTCCGACCATTCCGTGAGCCAGGCAGATATTCGGTTCAATTAAAGAAAAAGGATATAATATAGGCAACGACAACACTGGCCGTGCCATACATAAATATATTATAGGAGGATCGTAACAGGCGAAACTTGCGACCCAGAATTTGCCCCTGTGCGTAAATGTCCCTGATCAGGTTATCATAAAGGAAATCACTGTCATCCATCATTTGTTTCATACCATATTCAAAATCGACTAATGGCATTTTGAAGAAATTTCCGAAAAATAACAGATCCACTTTTTTATTTTGAACATCTTCCATGGTAAATTTTCCTTTCATCAGTCCCGGTCTGGTAGCCAGAACAGAATAAATAATAGTAAAGACGTTTACAAAAAGCAATAATACCGTTGGAACAAAGAGTTTTGGGATCAGTACAAACTTACCTATGATTAATCCGATGCCAAGGGAAATCAAAATGGAATTTACGGAGATCATAATAAAGGCTTTGTTATCAGCCATTACGCTTAAATTCAGGTGATTTGAAGACGAGTTTCTGAAAACGGTTTCTACTCCGCTGAGATGATGTTTGGATTTATATTTCCAGCCTGGCGGATGTACAGTTTGCTGGCTGTGCTTGTTCTCTGACGGGTAATTTATATTATTCGTCTGATGGTGACTTTCAACATCTGAATGCTTATCCAGGTGTTTTTCCCCATGCAGGATGGTAAGTGCTTTCAGGTTTTCTTCCTTGGTTTTATTCAGGAGTTCCTGGCAAAACGAAGTCTGAAACTGATGGTTTTGAAGTAAAGAAACAGTCCTGGATCTCCATACACCGCCCTTGATTTTTTCGCTTGTCATGGCTTCTGCTTCCTTACGTCTGAGCTTATTATATTCGGAAAAATAAGGAGAGCCCAGATCAAAAGAAACCGCGTCACAAACTATTTTTTCATTCAGAGTCTGTGGTTGCCGTAAACCTTTTGTTGCCAAAATACAATTTTTGATCTCTTCCCTCTCAGGATCGTTTATTTCCAGGCTATCCAGCAATCCTTCAGAGAAGAGGGTTGTTGTTTTTATTTCGCCGTTATCTGAAGAGATTTGTTCGAGGTCGTAAAACCACAGGGTCGCACAAACGACAAAGTAATTTTTATCATCCAGATTAAAGTGCTTGTTCATCCTGTTTACCGACTCTAGTAATCGGCCGGTATGCGCCAGATTATGATAAAATAACCTGTCATCGGCTTTGTCCACATATAGCTGTATGACCCGGGAAGCTAATTTTGTTAAGGATTCAGGATAAGACATATGTCGGATTTTTCTCTTTCTTTTCCAATACTAAGCATATTTGGTGTAACTTAATTATGAGATTCCCATTTTTATTTCTTTCACGATAACCCTTATTGCTAACCTACAAACCCAAAAAATGAAGCCTTTTTTATTTGCAGCCTGTCTGTTCTGCACATTCATCATTCAGATTGCCAATGGTCAGTCTGCGGCCATAGACAGAAATGCTTTTTTTAAAGATACTTCATTGCTCAATGCAACCCTGGTGGTGAATATGACAAAAATTCTCAACCACAACAATAAAAAGGGTTTTGACATAACCGGCACTTTTATCACCACACTGCCAGACGGAACGAAAGTGAATGACCAGATACTGGTGGAAAAAAGGGGGCATTTCAGAAGTGATTTCTGTTATGTTCCCCCGGTAAAACTCATTTTCAATTATAGGGATTCTGCCAAATTGTATTCATTGAAATCAATGAAGCTGGTGAGTGAATGTAAAGTGTCGCAGGATCATGAGCAGTTTTTATTTAAAGAGTATCTGTGCTATAAGATTTACAATTTATTATGCAGTAAGAGTTTCCAGGTCAGATTGCTGAATATAAAATGGGAAGACACGGTCGGCAAGAAGAAAACGATTAACGAATATGGATTTTTGCTGGAGGACCTGAAGGATGTGGCCTCCCGTAATAATTGTACGGAATGGAAAAGAAATAAACTCAACACCGAACAGACCGACAGGAATCAAATGACTATGGTAGCCCTTTTCGAATATATGATTGGAAATACTGACTGGGCCGTAACCGTGGATCACAACACCCGGCTGATTCTGTCAAAAGATGATACTTTATCAAAACCATATGTTGTGCCCTATGATTTTGATTATTCGGGGCTTGTAAACACATACTATTCGATTCCGGATGAGAAACTTGAAATCGAATCCGTGACGCAACGTGTATACCGTGGATTTCCCCGTACGATGAATGAGTTGGAAACAGTGCTGGATACTTTCAGGAAGCAAAAGAAAAACATTTATGATCTCATCAATAATTTCAATTACCTGAATCAGAGAAGCAAAAAAGAAATGATCGGCTTCCTGTCGGATTTTTTTGACATGATAGAAAACCAAAAACTTGTCAAGTCAAATTTCATTGACAGAGCAAGATTGGAATAGTAATGAAAGCCGTTATTTTTTACAATATTTCTTTTTTATTGCTGAGTATTTGTATGCATTCCGTCGCACAAACAGAGGGACTCATTCAGAATAAGAACGCCCGCATTTATTATCGTGTGTATGGAAAAGGTATTCCACTGTTAATAATCAACGGTGGCCCGGGATTCAATAGTGATGGATTTGTGGGATTAGCGAAGGATTTATCGGCCGGAAATCAAACCATTATTTATGATCAGCGGGGTACCGGGAAGTCAACAGTCAGTCCGGCCGATTCGTCTACGATTACCATGCAACTCATGATCGAAGATATAGAAGTACTGAGGAAGCATTTGGGCATAGATCAATGGTCCATACTCGGACATTCTTTTGGGGGGATGCTCGCATCCTACTATGCGTCCGTATATCCGGAACATGTCCGTTTCATGATTCTGTCTTCTTCCGGAGGTATTGATCTTGGATTGCAATCTTATGCGGATCATCGTATAAATGAAAAATTAAGTAAACAGGAAAATGATTCGCTGAAGTATTGGAACGATCGGATTGAGGGTGGAGACAGCAGCTATTTCGCCCGTTATCGAAGAGGAATGGCAATGGCTTCCGCTTATGTGTACAATAAAAATAATATTCCTATTATTGCTGAACGGCTGACCCAGGGCAATTCGTTTGTTACCGGGCTTGTCTGGCAGGACCTGAATAAAATAAAATTTAATTGTGCCCCGAAACTTAAAAATTTCAACAAGCCCGTTCTGATCATCCAGGGTAAGGAAGATATCATCATGCTACAGACAGCAGAATATGCACATAAGATATTGAAGAATTCGAAAATTGTCATAGTTGATCATTGTGCACATTACGGTTGGCTGGATAATCCTCAGGAGTATTTCAAAGAGGTCAATCTTTTTCTGTTATCAGGCTTAAAGGCATAATTGACTGAACATTTATCAGAATTATGAAATGAGAACCCCCGACGAGATTAAAAAAATCATACTTGACAAGGCAACAGCGGATAACAGGATCAGGGCCGTTCTTTTGAATGGCTCCAGGGCTAATCAGACAATATCACCTGATAGTCTCCAGGATTTTGATGTTTTATATATCGTCGATCAGATGGATTCTTTCATGGCCGACCATGACTGGACTTCCATTTTTGGAGAGAAACTTATTTGGCAGTTGCCTGATGAAATGGAGTTCCCCAACCATGGGGAGAAAACATCTTATTCTTTTCATTATTTAATGTTGTATAAAGATGGACACCGGATCGACCTGACTCTTTTTCCAAGAGAAAAGATTGAAACAGATTTTACGCCCGATAGCCTGACTGTTGTCTGGCTTGACAAAGACAACTTGTTTGAAAATATTAAACCGGCAACAGATGAGGACTACCGGGTTCGAATGCCCGGGGAGAAGGAATTCAGGGATGCCTGTAATGAATTCTGGTGGGTGTCTACCTACATAGCCAAGGGTCTGATGAGACAGGAAATTTCTTATGCAAAAGCAATGATGGAGGGCCCTGTCAGGAAAATGTTTTTAAAAATAACAGAGTGGTATATCGGTATAAAAACTGACTTCTCTGTTTCCCCTGGTCTGCATGGTAAATATATAAATCAATATTTAACGGATGATGAGTATATCATGTGGTTAAAAACATTCCCTGATTCAAAAATTAAAAATATTTGGAATGCACTGTTCCTGATGACCAGCATGTTTAAAACATTCGCCCGGAGCATCTCGGAAAAATTACATTTCAGTTACGATACCAGTGAGCAGGATAATGTGATATCTTATTTGCAGGAACAGCGCGAAAAATCAGAAGGCATAGTTATTCTTAAAGGAAAATCGCTTGCACTGATACCTTTGGAAGAAAGATATCTGGATGAACTGTTATCATTTTCTGCCAACCCGCTGATATGGGAACATTTACCAAAGGAAATATACAGCCGGGAAGAATTATTGCAATGGTATCTGCAAACAAAGGAAGATGAAGCCTCCGGTAAAGTAATTCCTTTTCTGATCCAGGATATTCAATCCCTGGAAATTATGGGTAGTACCCGGATTCTTGATCTGGATATCGTAAACCGGAAAGCCGAAATTGGATGGACCTGGATCAATCCGAAATACTTCGGTACCAAAATAAATGCTGAAGCGAAACTCCTGTTGATGAATTACGCATTTACCGTCCTCCGTTTAAACCGTATTCAATTCAGAGCCGACGAAAGAAATATACGTTCCCGCCGGGCCATTTTGAAGCTTGGGGCAACATTTGAAGCGGTATTGCGAAATTTCAAGCAGCGAAGGGATGGTTCTGTAGGGAATGCTTGTTTATACAGTATTATTTCCTCTGAATGGGAACAGATTGAAAAAAGGATCAGGGAACAGCTTGAATGACTATTTATTTATTTCTCTTACAAGATTTGCCAGACTGGATTCTGTGATCTCGTCATCCCGGTGATCTTTAAAATACTTATTTACTGTGTCATTCTGCGAGCTCAATGTTTTTTTGATTGATTTCCTGGTTAACTCGAAAATAGACCACTCTCCCTTTCTCTCATCCACCATATAGTACGTTTCAATATCCTGGTATTCATCATAGTCCTTTCCATCCGTTACGTATCCGTTTGTCTTTTGATTTGCGTTTATAAAAATATTTTTAAATAATTTATAGCATGAATATTTTGGTCCCTTATTGATGACCTGAAAAAATTCGTTGGAGTTTATCAGAGGCACCCGCATGAAAATATAACCACCTTTGTCCAATTTAAGACAGAAGGAATTGACCAGTTCCCTGTCTACTGCGATGGGTGATTCTTTGTCTCTTATTAATAAAAGATTCCCCGTTACCTTATCATAATTATACCGGTACTCTTTTTTATTGACTATTCCATAAGAATGAGTGATTACGAGGCCGGGCACATATATAGGAATCAAAAAAGGGGAACCCTGTGTAACTTCTTTGTGATAAACGGAAGGAAGGAATTTATCATAACTGCTATTGTCCTGTTCATAAACGCCCGGATTTGCCAGAATGGGTACAACGAGCCGGTGCTCTTCACCAAAATGGGGAATGGTATTTTTTTCATACTCCGCTATATTCAATACCAGGGTATCTGCAGAAACATAGTCAACCATTAATTTGAATATAAGAGCGTTCAGGCTGGCGGAACTATTTTTTGTCGTATCATTATTTATCTGAGCGCGGGATGGTGCGATTAGAAACAGCGTAATTGAAATCGAAAGGAGTAGTTTAGATTTCATAAGCAAGCAGTTATCTAAAGTTAATCAATTTGCCCGGTTTGGCCCATATTTGTAATATCAAAAACAAAGCCATGAAATGCCTGCTATTTGGCCTTTTACTATGCGGTTTTACTTCATTTGCGCAGGTTAATATTATACCGCAGCCCGTGTCGGTTAAATTTTCCGGATTAAGTGGGAAATTTTCGTTGGGACCTGATACCAGGATTGTCATGGAGGGGAGTGGACTTGAAAATTCAATAGATTTCTTTAATAGCTATTTGAAAGCATATTATGGATTTGCATTGGAAACCGTTTCTCAATCAAAGGGTAATAATAATCTGATACTGAATTTTGAGAGAATGGATGATTCGATACCAGGCGCATACCATTTATCCGTGGATAAGAAGGGGATCTATATTGCCGGAGACAATGAAACGGGGGTTTTCTATGCTATTCAATCGCTGATTCAATTGCTTCCGATGCCCTCCGGCGGAAAGCTACTTTCTATTCCGTATGTTGAAATAAATGACAGACCCCGCTTTGCCTATCGCGGGCTGATGCTGGATGTGGGTCGCCATATAATGCCGGTTCCCTTCATAAAAAAATTCATTGATTACCTCGCGTTGCATAAAATGAATGAATTTCACTGGCATTTAACCGAAGATCAGGGCTGGCGTATTGAGATTAAAAAATATCCCCGTCTTACTGAAGTAGGCGCCTGGCGCGACGGAACAGTAATAGGCAAAAGGCCATGGAAGGGGAACGACAATATTCGCTATGGAGGTTTTTACACCCAGGACCAGGTCAGGGATATAGTAGCCTATGCATCCAAAAGATATATCACGGTCATTCCAGAGATAGAAATGCCCGGTCATGGAAGTGCAGCCATTGCCGCCTATCCCTGGCTCAGCTGTTTTCCGAACGAAAAAACAAATATCCCCGACAGCCTGCTATCTGAGGAAGGGAGAAAAACAAATGGGAAACTGGTGTATGAGAAATGGGGTGTGGCGGAAGATGTATTCTGCGCAGGAAATGATAGCGTGTTCAAATTCCTGCAGGATGTAATCGATGAAATCATACCCCTGTTCCCATCACAATATGTTCATATTGGTGGTGATGAATGTCCAAAAACAAATTGGAAAAGATGTCCGCGATGTCAAAAGAGGATCCAGGATCTTAATCTGAAAGATGAACATGAGTTACAAAGTTATTTTATTCAGAGAATGGAGAAATATATAAACAGCAAAGGAAAAACGCTGATCGGATGGGATGAGATTCTGGAAGGCGGGCTCGCACCGAATGCCGTCGTCATGAGCTGGAGGGGAGAAAAAGGCGGTATTGAAGCAGCAAAACAAAAACATACGGTCATTATGACTCCGACCACCTATGTTTACCTTGATTATTCGCAAACCAAACACGAGGATTCCCTCGTTATCGGTGGATACCTGCCGCTGGAAAAGGTATACCAGTATGAGCCCGTCCCACCCGAATTATCGGCTGATGAAGGCCGGTATATTCTCGGCGCCCAGGCCAATATCTGGACAGAATATATGACCAACCCGTCGAAAATAGAGTATATGATTTTCCCGAGGGTAGATGCGCTCAGCGAAGTACTGTGGAGTCCCAGGACAGCTAAAAACTGGATGGATTTCAAAAAGAGATTAACCTTCCAGTTTGAACGGTATAATCTTTGGGTGACGCACTATTTTAGTGATTCATCTCAATACGACGTCCGTTGAGAAAATAAAAACAGAAAAGATTTTTTCTTAAGACTCCGCTTTTGATTTCTCTTTAAAGAGGGTAAATGAATATTTTTTGCCAGTCGTTGCCGCAGCCAGTGAGACAAGGGTTGTTGTATCGACCAGGCTTTTATTGCTGTTTGTATTAAAAACAAAAGTTGAGTCTGAACCGCCGGCCATATTCTTTTTGCTTTCAGGAACAGGATTGAAAGAATTTTTTTTCATCTCCCGGGAAAGAACCGCATAATCTTTTTCATTGGCTCCCTGCAGACGAATAGATGTGATGAATTTTGGCATATGAAAGGTTTTAAATGATAAGTAGGGGGTACAAATGTAACGAGTAGTTATTATCACAAAGTGAATGGAATGCAAATTTTTCGTGAAGATGATGGCCGGATGGCACGAATTAGGGTTATTTTGGCAGCATGAAATTCGTCATGTTATGAAAAAGATATTTTTCGTTCTGATCATCTCATTTCTTGCAATAAAAGGATCTGCACAGGTATCTGTAATAAATCTTCGCCTGGAAAACCGCATCAATCCGGTCGGTATGGATGTTCCAACACCAAGATTCAGCTGGCAGCTGATTTCCGGCAAAAAAAACCTGATGCAAACAGCCTATGAGATCCGCGTGACAAATAAGTCCGGAAAATCGCTTGTTTGGAACAGTGGTAAACAGGCAACTGATCAATCTGTATACATTCCGTATTCCGGCCAGCCATTGCAATCTGCTATGACATATTATTGGCAGGTAAGAGTTTGGGACAATAAAGGAAATACTTCGGTCTGGAGCGACCAGGCTTTCTGGCAAATGGGATTATTGCAAAAGGAAGACTGGAAAGCAAAATGGATAGAATCCGGGTCTCCTGCTGATAGTGTAAACGGACCGGCCCTGCTTTTCAGAAAACCTTTCCGGATTAAAAAGAAAATAATTTCAGCCACTGCATTTATTACGGCACATGGCATGTATGAGGCCTCGGTGAATGGGAAAAAAATCGGGGACGCTTTCTTAACTCCCGGCTGGACAAGTTATAATAAGCGGCTTCAATACCAGGCTTACGATATCACCGATCTGATCGCAATGGGTGAAAACGTGATTGGAATGAATATAGGCAGCGGATGGTACAGAACCCCGCTCGCATGGAATGATAATAAGAATCTCTACGGAAAAAAACTGGGTTTACTTCTCCAGGTAAATATTACTTATTCGGATGGCAGTCAGGAAACAGTTATTTCTGATAACAGCTGGAAAACAACTGACCAGGGCCCAATCCGGTTTTCGGAGATTTATAATGGGGAAACATTAGATGCGCGTCAGGAACTGCCGGACTGGAATAAAGCAGGCTTCGATGACCAGGCCTGGCAGCCGGTCACTGAAAAAGATTATACAAAATCAAATCTGATCGGTACCTATAATGAACCTGTTTTAAAGCATGAATCATTTCATCCTGTAAGAATTTTTAAAACGGCAAAGGGTGAACAGATCATAGACTTTGGTCAAAATCTTGTGGGATGGGCACAGTTCCGGGTTCAGGGTAAGACAGGAGATGAGATGATCGTGGAACACGCAGAGGTATTGGATAAGAATGGGAATTTTTACACCGAAAATTTACGTGCTGCTAAAGCCACGGATAAATACATTTTAAATGGGAAAGGCGAAGAATTTTTTGAACCTCATTTTACTTTTCATGGGTTTCGGTATTTGAGGGTGAAAGGGTTCCCGGGTGAGATGAAACCTGAAAATATAACAGCTGTTACCCTGTATTCCGACATGAAACCATCCGGACAATTTAAATGCTCAAATCCGATGCTGAACCAGTTACAGCATAATATTCAATGGGGACAAAGAGGCAATTTTCTGGATGTACCCACTGATTGTCCGCAACGGGACGAAAGATTGGGATGGACGGGCGACGCACAGGCTTTTTCGAGAACGGCCAGTTTCAATATGGATGTACATAATTTTTTCGCCAAATGGATGAAGGACGTAGCTGCTGATCAGTCCGAAGACGGAAAGGTTCCTTTCGTGGTTCCGAATGTGTTGGGTCCGATGGCTGGCGGTTCAGCTGGTTGGGCGGACGTATCTACGATTATTCCATGGAATATGTGGCTTGCTTACGGAGATCCTAAAATCCTGGAAGACCAATATGCAAGCATGAAGGGTTGGGTGGGTTATATGCAAAACCATAGCACGGATTATTTATGGAACACCGGCTTTCATTTTGGGGACTGGCTGTTTTATCGTCCCGCGGATGATAATGACGGACGGTCTGCCGTAACGGATAAATATTTAATTGCCCAATGCTTTTTTGCGCATTCTGTCCAGTTGCTTGTAAATGCAGCGAAAGTTTTAAATAATCAAAACGATGTTCAAAAATATTCAGAGCTGCTGATTCATGTGAAAGATGCTTTTCTGAAGGAATACATGACATCATCCGGCCGCCTGGTATCCGGCACGCAAACTGCCTATGTGTTGGCGCTTCAATTTGATATGTTACCGGATTCCTTAAGGGCACAGGCTGCAAAGCGCCTGGTGAATAATATTCAGGACTACGACAATCATCTGACAACAGGATTTCTCGGTACACCCTATCTGTGCGAGGTGTTGACACGTTATGGATATGATACCGTGGCATATAAACTGTTGTTGCAGGAAACCTATCCTTCCTGGTTATATCCGGTTAAAATGGGCGCTACTACGATTTGGGAAAGATGGGACGGACAAAAGCCCGACAGTAGTTTTCAAACGCCCGGGATGAATTCATTCAATCATTATGCGTATGGTGCGATCGGGGACTGGATGTACCGGAATATAACAGGACTCGATACCTATGAAGAAGGAGCAGGATATAAAAAAATCAGAATCTTTCCACATACGGGCGGAAATCTGAGTTATGCCAGTGCAGAATTGGAAACAGGGTATGGTAAAGTAAGTGTATCCTGGAAAGTGAATAACGGAAACTTCTCGATGGACGTTGAAATACCTTCCAATACCACAGCTGCCATCTTTATTCCGGCTTCAGCCGCGGCCTCTATTTCGGAAAATGGGAAACCCTTATCAGACGAAAAAGAAATTGTAATAAGGGGGAAGGCGGGAAATTATATTGAACTGCAAACCGGTTCGGGTACCTACCATTTCACGACTCCAGCTGCAAATTAAATGGCGGATAGAATATCTGAAGGGGTTCAAGAATACCACTCCCTGATCCCGGCTTATGTATTCGGATGCCGGCATATTTTCCAATATTCAAAAATAATTCTCAGCTGGTTCTTTATTTCTTTGATACTATGACCCTTCAGGAAAAATCCCTGAACGGTTAAATGTATATAGGCCTCATTAACATATTTTTTTTCAGCAGAAGTACTGTAAAATACAAATGGAATAGATTTCTTCTTCAATTGCTCGTTGTGATCCAATTTGTTTTTGAATTCAAGACCACTCATTCCGGGCAGATTCACATCACTGATGATGATGAAAGGCTGCTCGTCATTATTATCCAAAAAATGATAGGCATCATCTGGCTTATTAAATGAAATCAATCGATTGGGAATATCGAGATCGTTCAAAACTTCGCTGAATATGGCCACATCATCCTCGTCGTCTTCTACCAGTACAATCGGACCTGTAATCATTATAAATCTGATTTGAGCAATTGAAGATAAAGCTTATTTAATTTCTGCAGTTCACGGCACTGATTTAATAAAGCTTTACGCTTTACGCCTTACGCTTTGAGCTTTTAATATCTGTAACAAACAGCATTAATATTCATGCCCGCACCGACAGAAGCGAAGAGAATAATGTCACCGGTTGATAATGTATGTTCCGGGAACCGGTGTCTGCGTACAAGGTCAAGTAAGGTCGGAATGGTTGCCACAGAACTATTGCCGAGCCAACTGATGCTCATCGGTGTGATAAGAGGAGGCGGATCGTCGATTCCGTAAAGTAGATATAATTTCTTTATGATGGCATCATCCATTTTTTCATTTGCCTGGTGGATAAATATTTTTCTGATATCACGGATGGATATACCGGATTTATCAATACAGGCTTTCATAGCTGCGGGTACATGCTTTAATGCATATTCATAAACCTTTCTGCCCTTCATTTTCAGATATCGGATGCGCGGGTTACTGTCCGGGAAAAAAGATTTACCCATATTGATATAATCAAATTCTTCCACGCTATGCGTCTGGGCGGTAAACGCCATGATGCCGGAAGAATTATTGTCGCCTTCCTTTTTTTCCAGTACAACGGCCCCGGCACCATCACTGAAAATCATGCTGTCCCGGTCAAACATATCAATCACCCGGCTCAATGTTTCAGTACCGACGATCAGTGCCTTATTCGCCATGCCTGATTTAAAAAAGGAATCTGCCTGAATGAGTCCCTGCAGCCATCCGGGACATCCGAATAGAATATCATATGCAATACAATCCGGATTTCGGATACCCAATGCATGTTTCAACTGACTGGCCAGGGAAGGAACAGCTAGCAGTTTGAATGGTATCCTTTATTACGTTTCCGAAATTATGTGCAACGATCAGTTGATCCAGTGTTTCAGGATCCAAGCCGGCATCTTCGATCGCTTTTTTTGCTGCTTCATATCCGATATTGGAGGCATTCAGGTCATCTGTTGTATATCGTCTTTCTTCGATGCCCGTAATCTTTTTAAATTTATTGACGACCTCAGCGGGATCAACTGGTAACGGCAATCCTTCTGCCGTGAAAAATTCATGTTGCGCAAAATCCTGATTGGTTTGTACAAAAGGAGGAATATAGGATCCAGAACCCGTAATAACAGAACGAATCATACGAAAGAACTTTATTTGAAAGTGGCCTATCCGTCGTCACACGATACCAGAAATGCTGACGCCCTTAAATTTAGTTCGTATTGCAATAAAAATAAAATCTTCATTTGGAAATCGCCACGCCAACAAAGGAATCGGCTGTGCCATAATACAGAAACCATTTTCCTTTATAGAAGACCAGACCCTCAGCGAAGGTTGTACCCGCCGCATATTGGCCACTGACTTCATAAGGGAGCGTGGGTTTCAGGAAAGGGCCGTCTGAACGGATTAGAACGGTTTGCAAATCTTTTGGATCGAAAAAAACCCTTCCGGTAGAATAGGTTCCCTGTGGCAAAGATGGATCAGCATCTTTTGCATTATTCGCATTTTTCCCATTATAAATCAGCATGACACCACGGTCGGTGATTAGTGCCGGAGGACCACATTCATCCAGGTCGCTGTCAAAATAGTGTGGCCTTGTTTCTATGGCTTTTTTCAGAAATCCTGCCTTATCCAGCACCGGAAACCAGTCGTAAAGATTTTCAGACCAGGCCAGATTTACAAAATGTTCTCCCCAATACATCCAGTATTTGCCGGCAATTTTGGCCAGCACGATTTTATTGTCAACCATTTTTGTGATCATAGAAGCCGACTTGCTGGCCGTGTCCAGGAACTTATGGTTATATGCCGTAGCGAAAGCAGGCCCCTTTTTCTCCCAATGGAAAAGATCTTTTGAAAACGCAATCGATAAACGGGGTATTTTATAATTCCAGGAAGTATAAGCAAGTACATATAAACCCTCTTCTGTCTGAACGATGCGGGGATCTTCACAGCCTCCGGGATAATCGTATTGCTGAAAACTGTCTTTCGCCGGGTATAGAACAGGTTCCTTAAAAGAAGTGAAGTTAATGCCGTCGAGACTGGCAGAGATACCGATGCGTGAAGTACGTCCGCCCAGTATCGCAGCCGGATTATCTTCACAACGCGATAAAACATAAATCGTATCGTTTCGCACTATGGCAGCAGGATTAAACACATCGGCTTTTTTCCAATGAACGGTCTCATTTTTCAGGGAATCAAAAAAGACAGCCGTTGAGTCATGACTCAAAACGGGCTCAGTGACCGGTTTATAAAACGTAGAGAGAGAATCAAAAACATTCGGCTTTTCTTTACACGCGGCAAAAAAAATAAGGGAGGCCAGGTAAATTGTTTTTTTCATTTTGGCAGATTAGTGCTGAAAATTGAGCGTATCACGGTCAGGCTAACCAATTACCTTTGTTTCAAAATGAACAGGTCAGCATGGTAAGGATGGGTGAATATAATCTGCTTAAAGTTATTAAAGTAAAGGATATGGGCGTTTTCATGGATAATGGGGAAGAAGGAATCCTGATGCCCAAACGATTTGTTCCTCCGGGAACCCGGATAGGCGATCAGTTGAATGTGTTTTTATACCATGATGGAGAAGGCAGACCCATCGCAACAACACAAAAACCGCTGGGCGTATTGGGTGATATTGTAAAACTTAGAGCTGTCAGTATCACGCCACAGGGTGCATTTCTGGACTGGGGACTGATGAAAGACCTTTTTATTCCGAAATCCGGTATGATTAGTTTTATGCGACCGATGGGCGAGTACCTGGTAAAAATTGTGATGGATGAACAAACCGGCAGGGTAGCCGCAACCGAAAAACTGGAAAGGTTCCTGTCGAATGAAACCCTTACGGTCACCGAAAAAGAAGAGGTCGATCTCCTGGTATATCGTCAAACGGAAATTGGTTTTGAAATGATCATCAATAACCTTCATAAAGGGATGTTGCATGCAAATGAGATATACCGGCCGATAGAAATAGGTGACCGGTTTCCAGGCTTCATAAAAAAAATTCTACCCGAAAACAAAATAGATGTGGTAGCCGGAAGGCCGGGATATCAGCGCGTAGAAAATGAAGCCGAAAAGATTCTGCGGTTGTTAGCTGAAAACAACGGATATCTTCCATATCATGACAAATCTTCTCCGGAAGAAATTTATGAGTTCTTCCATATCAGCAAAAAGACTTTTAAAATGACGACGGGTAATTTGTACAAGCAAAAGAAAATTCTTTTTACTGAAACAGGAATCAAACTTTGTAATGTGGCGTTAAAGCGCAAAGCTTAAAGCTGGATCTGGAATGATATGTTCAATGATTTTATCACATTTCGATATTTCTTTCCAATTTGCACTTATACATTTTCACGCTTTTCGCATTCGCACACTAGCATTACGCTTGTGTAAGGTACTGCGTATAAACATACCCTTCCTTTCCGCTATCGGTGCGTATCAGGCTCCATTGTTCGTTTGCCTTACTGACCACAGTAACAATTTCATTGTGTGCTGCTTTCCCGACAATCTGCTGATCCGTGCCCGGTCCTTTTCTGATATTCAGATTGGAAGATTGCGTCGTTACCTTGGCTTTTGTTCCTGCAGCAGCCGATGCATCGATATTTAAGATCAGATCTCCTGCGCGAAAATCCGGGTCAATTTTATTATAGATATTCCAGAGATTATCCTTCACCTTTCCATCGGGTGTACTCCCGTCAATATATAAGACATTATCCTGTTCCCTCACTTTCAGATCGCTGACGCCCGCACTGGTTGCTGCATCTATCAGCTCTTTGTATTTATCTTTTAGTGCCATGAGTTTTTATTTATTGATGGTGAGATTATTATTAATTTTTTTTGGATGAAGTGCATTGATTGCCATCATCAGTTTGGGCAGCCGATCCCTGTCGATCGTTCCCGTAAGAGTAATGACTCCCTGATCGACCGAAGCGGTAACGCCCGGGAAATCCTTGGTCGCATCCGGGATCATTCTTTTTAAGGAATCGTCAGCAGAAATAACCACCGTCGTGTCCGGCATTTTCGTCGTCGTATTGTCTGCCGGTGCAACGGTCGCTGTATCGGTCGTAGATGTTTGTGAAGCTTTTCCCTTGCAGGAACCCATTATCATAGCAAGCATTCCAAAAGCCAGGAAATAACCTGCGAAGAAGTTTTTTTTCATAAATAAGTTGTTTCATTAACAATGTAAAAACCATGCCATTCTAAGCTTAAAGCCCAAAGCCTAAAGCGTAAAGCCTATAGCAGAAAGTCTAAAGCTCAAAGCCTAATACCAATACAGGTAAGCAAAAGGAAATTGAAGTTCAGATTTTAATATTAATTATAATAAAGTTTTAGGCTTTGAGCTTTAGGCTTTAGGCTTAATAGATTGTTCCGGTTAAGAAATCATTCCTGAATTTTCCATTTGGATCATAAGTCGCTGCCATTTTTTTGAACTCCGGCAATTTTTCATAGCGGGATTCTAATGTGGACGCGGACATGGTAAATAGTTTACCCCAATGCGGTCTTGCATTAAAAGGAGCGAGTTCTTTTTCTATCAGGGGTAATAATTTTTTCACCTCATCCCATTCCTGTTTCCAGGTAAAATGTATGGTAACCGAATCCTGGTTTCTGCAGGGACTCAGCCAGAGATTGTCCGACGCGATGGTCCTGATTTCAGTAATAAATAAATGCGGTCCGATTTGCTTGCCCATTTTTTGAATGGCAAGTATGGCTTCGACGGCATTTTTTTGCGGTATAAAATATTCTGATTGCAATTCCTTGCCGCTGCTTGGCGTAAATCCCATTTTGAAATGAGGAAGTCTTTCGTACCAGGGTCCGGGTTTGCCCATCTGTTCAGTGCAGTTTTCAGCCGATAGTTCGATGATGGGATGAAGATCCTTGATGGCTGCTTTGGCACCATAAAATTCCGACATACCGCGATAGGATATTTCAGGATTTACTTTATCTTTTATCCAGACTTCATTGATAGAATCTGCCTGCCAGTCTGTAAACAAACTCACACTGTAACCGGCAGAAACTATTTCTAAAAAATGATCTTTCAGTTGATCCAGCGGAAGTTTTACAAAAACCTGCTGCCGCATGGTATACGTGGGCTCTATGGATAAAGTTAACTGGGTAATGAATCCCAGCGCTCCAAGGCCAACGACGGCGCCATTAAAATGATCTCCGTCTTTTTCCCTGGTCAGTTTTATAATGGATCCGTCAGCAATAATAATTTCCAACGCGCGAACCTGTGTGGACAGATTACCGTTCTTCACACCGGATCCATGAGTTGCTGTGGTAATGCTGCCTGCAACAGAGATGTGCGGAAGAGATGCCAGATTATGCAGGGCAAATCCTTTTTTGTCCAGGTAGGGAGCCAGTTCTCCATATTTTATTCCTGCTTCTACTGTAACTGTATTGTTAATTGCATCCAGAGACAGAATATTATTCAGGCTATTGGATGAAATCAGATTGTATTTACTGTCAGCAATGTCGTTAAAGCAATGTCTTGTGCCCAAACCGCGAAGTTTGTCTGACTTTTTTACGAGTGCCTGAACTTCTGAAACTGTTTTGGGGTAAAAAACATTACTGGTACTGAACGTCAGGTTTCCTGCCCAGTTTTGCAGTCTGGCTTGCTGGGCAAGACCTGAAAGCGGAGAAAGTAATGGAGCGGCAGCGAACGAGGAACTCAATTTGATAAACGTTTTTCTATGCATGATGAGAATATATTCAATCGTTTTTCCTGGCAGATTTACCCGAAGTCCGACAGGAATCAGGGAGCGCGCTGAACTTCCACCCGCCATTCATTTCCGCTGGCTACTGAATATGTCCTGGCAAAGTCTCCCTGATTCAGTGCAAAGGATAATTGCAGTAAACTATTCAGATAAGCCAGCGGTTTACCTTTATCCACCGCACCAAAGGTCTGGCAATAAGGCATATCGCCGGAATAAACTTTGTCGTCTTTATGAAAAATCTCTACATGCAAAAGATCTCCATATTTCAAGCCGAGCTGGTTAAATAATGGTCCGCCGATATTTGTCCAGATATTTCCATATTGTACATCCAGGATCGAAATAGTTCCTTTCAATTTATTTCCTTCTTTCAGGGCCTGTTGGAAAGGAATTTCGACCACTTCATTCGGAAGTTTCATGCCGACCTGTTCATAGCTGATGACTCCTGCGGCCAGTCTTGCAGCCGTATAAGCATACACATCTCGTCCATGGAAAGTGTATGATTCCTGTGAATTCTTTCGTCTGTTTAACACCTCATCTATTTGTCTTATTTCGGCAATACCCTGGGAAGCGGCGATCAAAGTCAATGTGCCGTTATCCGGTGTTACAATAAATTGTCCGGTTTTAGTTTTTAGTACGACTGATTTACGGGTTGTACCCACTCCGGGATCTACGACTGATACGAACACGGTGCCGGCTGGCCAGTAAGGGACGGTTTGTTCAAGCCGGTAAGCGGCTTCCCAGATATTATAGGCCGGTATTTCATGTGTAAGATCAAATAATTTCAGATCGGTTGAAACACCCATGGCCACACCTTTCATGGCTGATACGGCACCATCCTTCAGACCGAAATCAGACTGAAATACGACCATTTTATTTTGTCCGGAAACAAATGAGCAAATCAAAAATAATATGAGAAATATTGAAAGGATCTTACGCATAGGGAATTATTTTCAATTCAATTTACGGTAAGAAACTTGCTATTTGACTTCGGTACGGAGAATCCCGAAATTTTTATAAACGCAGATTTATTTTAGCGCTTCTCCCGTGGATTGGCTGGCTGCAACAATGTAACCTGTTTTCGGATTTTGCAGGAACGCAATCACTGAACAGTCTGAGGTTTGCAGACCGGCAGGAATATTTAAATAGGCTGTATTTGAACCGCCATTGACAGGCAGGGTTTGGAAATCCCTGACAGTAAAATAATGATTGAGAGTCTGTCCTTTATTTTCTCCTCTTTGTATATGATCTTTTGTAAAATTTTGTACAAGGGCAAGATTCACGTTTAGTTCGTGATCGGGATTTGTAATCCAGGACACAGCGACCTGATTTTTTTTTACTGATTGGATCTTTATTTGAAATGCTGTTTTTGGAATTTCTTTCAGATCATTTTCAATGGTCGTTCTAAGCGTGGTTTCATCATTGCCGACAAATTGAATCCTGCCGTTTACTACGATTTGTGGTGTATAAATGCTGCTTAAATGAAATAAATTTCCGTAATTCTGCTGGCGGCTGGAATATGCTGAATTAGAAAACACATCTTTCCATCCCAGGTAATTCCAGTAGTCTACATGAAAACTTAAAACATATACGTTTTTCTTCCATCCATTTAACCTGCCGACTGCTTCATCCGCCGGGGGACAACTCGAACATCCTTCGGAAGTAAATAATTCTACCAGGGCGAATCCTTCGGGAGCAGGAATATCTTTATTGATGGAGGACTGTTTTTTGTATGAGGAAAAAAGAACCTGAGATATCAGGAAAATAATGAGAAAAATATTTTTTTTAATTGTACGAAACATATATTCTTATGCATTTTCTCCGGACAAAAATACCAAAGAAAAATCCTTCTGTTTGTCAGTTTTATGACACACAGAAGGATCATTCAGAAAGTTAAACCAGACTTACATGAAAAACTGTTCAGAGATGATTTTGCCATCTTTAACATGGTAAACACAAAGCTCAGTCATGTCTGAACGCTTCTTGTCCTTCATGGTCATGTCCATGCGCATGGTAACAGCAAAGGTATTTCCGGCTACCATCGGTTCGGAAACTTCAATCTCATGAACTTCAGAAACCATGGTTGCCCATTTTTTCCCTTTTTCAATGATGGCATCCAATCCATGAGATTCCTTTTCAAAACCTCCGGAAGCTTCCGGTTCAATACTCACCGCATCCTTTGCATATAACTCTCTGTGTGCTCCTTCCCAATCCCCCTTATCGCAAAGTTTTTTAAGTCTCTTGGCGATCTCTTTCGTTGTCATTTTTGCCGTTGCAGTTGTAGACATAGTTGTAGATTTTTTAAAATGAAATAATACGATTTACCTGCAAAAATCATACTATGCCGAAAGCTCAAAGCGTAAAGCTTAAAGCCAATTTGTTGAGTGATAATTGGTAATGAGAAACGTTAAACTTCCACACCTAACTGAATTAAATATTGAGGCGTTAAGCGTTAAGCGTTAGGCGTTAGGCGTTAAGATTATTTTTTAGGAACCAGAAGAGCGTAAATAACATAAATCCATCCGAGAAATCCATGTACAATGGCCCACAATATGGACTTGTTTCTACTCCAGGAAACGACTACGGCGATGATAGTTCCCAGTCCGATACCCGGACCTACATAAACAGGAACGACATATCCGCCGTCTCCCTGTCCGTAATAACAGGAAGTCAGTAGTAGCAGCGGAACAAATAAGAAGAGATAAAATGTACGCAATACTATTATTTGTCGGCGATTTCAGCTATTCTGAAAGGAAATTTATGAAGCAACTTCTTTTTCAGCTGCCTTTTTTTCCTTTTTTGGTGCTTTTGATTTTTCCTTATGAACCACTTTTATGTGTTCTTTAGTCGTTAGGGATTTTGAAAGAAGTTTGCCGGCCCTGCGGATTTGTCTTGCTAATTTTTTTTCACTGGTCTTCTTGTGAAATCCTTTTACTGTCTCTGCAATTTTAGATTCAATTTCCTTAAGCAATGTCTTTTTGGACGATTTTGAAGACTGATCTTTATTTTTCTTTCCCATAAAATTCGATAACAATTTGATAATATGAAGTTAGCAGGTTTTTCAATATTGTCAATGTTAAGGTTTCCTGTGGCAAGTATAAAATCGGAATGTTAATCGCTGTGTTATGGAAATTATTTCTCATACTTCATGGAATAATGTTCCACAACAGGGAAGGGTGAATAATAATGATGGAGCAATTTTTTCCACTCCAGATAGTCGTTCGATTCTCTGAATCCGATGGTATGATCTTCTACATGCTTCCAACGGACGAGTAAAATATAGCGGTTTGGAACTTCCAGACACTGTTGTAACTGATGCCCCAACCAGCCATTCATAGAAGATATAATCTCCTGTGCTTTTTGGAAACTAGCCTCAAATTCTGCTGTTTTATCAGGAATTACATCTAAAATGGCGACCTCCAGAATCATCAATAATAATTTATTTTTCGTCCGAAACCTTTGCTCCTGCTGCTTCTGCAAGATTGTTGGAAAGGTAACACAATAAAATTAACAGCCTTAATTATACATATTAGAATCCATACTGGGATAATAAGCGTACATTGGTCGCAGTCTGCACAGACAGGCGACCGTGGTATCCTGATTATTCAATTAACCGTTCTTTTTATTATGGCTTTTATCGATGAAATCCTCCAGACGCCTTCGTATGGATGGATGGATGCTAAAGGGTTGTTTCTAAAGCCCACGACTCGTCAATTATTCAAAGAAGCTTTTTCCCGAATCAATATATTCAAATCAAGGAAAAACTGGATAGCTCTCATAAGCTGGTTTATGGCAACCTGTATGTTGCCGCTATTTGTAGTTTTCGTTTTGTATTATTTATCCTGGAAATCGATCATTGTGGTGGTTGTATATGCCATGGTTATCATGAGTACGCATGGAACGATTTGGTTTCACCGTTACTGCACGCATAAATCTTATAAATTTAGCCATCCGTTATTCAGATTAATCACACAGAACCTCGTAATTAAAACTTTTCCGGAAGAAATTTATGTGGTTTCGCATCATGTTCATCATGTAAAATCTGATGAACCAGGCGATCCATACAATCCAATGGGTGGATTTATGTATTGTATGCTTTCTGATGTGAATCATCAGACCATCGCAAAAGGTCTGAACCGTGATCAATATCACCGGGTAAGAAATTTTCTCAGTCATACAGGTGTCGGACTAAATTCTTATGAGCAGTATCAATCCTGGGGTTCTGTATCCAAGCCGTCCTATGTAGTTGCGCTGTGGTTATTAAATTGGAGTTTTTGGTATGGAGCACTTTGGCTGATCGGTGGCCATGCATTGGCATTGGCCTGTTTCAGCGGAGCTTTTTTCTGGTTTGTGCTGGTCAGGGCATTTAATTATACGGGTCACGGCAAGGGTGAAAATAAACATGTTGACGGAATTGATTTTGACCGCTCAAACCTTTCTATCAACCAAACCAGACCCGGTATGCTCTCCGGTGAATGGCATAATAATCATCATCTTTTTCCCGGAAGTGCGCGGGCTGGATTTCTTCCCTACCAGCTTGACCTGGCCTGGATTTATATTTATAGTCTCTTCAAGCTGGGCATGGTCTCCAACTATAAAGATTCCAAAAAGGAATTTATGAGCCGTTATTATTCTGTGGAGATGGCGACAAAAAATAAAGCTGCCTTTAAAATTTGACGTAGTCTTGCATATTAAATTATGCTTCAAAGACGCGGTTTTCTAATTTTTATTTCCATTTGTATTTACTGTTTTGCACGGTCGCAATCTGAATTCCCGGCACCTCAGTATCCTATGCACGTTATATTCGATACTGATTTCGGTCCGGATTATGACGATGTAGGCGCAATTACTTTATTACATGGTTTTGCCGATAGCGGTTTTATCAAAATACTGGCAACCGTGGCCAGTTCAAAACATAAAAATGCGGCTGCCGCTATCGATGTTTTCAATACATATTTTAACCGTCCGGAAATTCCCATAGGTGTGGTGCGGGGTAATGCGGTTGCATTGGGGGACAAACAACATTGGACGGATTCGGTTATCAGCCGGTATCCCCATAAGATCCGGAGTAACGAGAATGCAGAGGATGCTCTGGAACTGTATAGAAAAATACTCGCATCTCAACCGGATCATTCGGTCACGATTATCACCGTAGGCTTCCTGACTAATCTTTCCAATTTGCTGGAATCGGGGCCCGATAAATATTCAAAGCTGAATGGTATTGATCTGATAAAACAAAAAGTAGCCGCCCTGGTTTCCATGGCCGGTCGCTTCCCCTCCGGCAAGGAGTTTAATCTGGATCAGGATGCAGTTTCATCTGAAAAAGTGCTGAAGGTCTGGCCGGGCCCCATACTTTTTAGTGGATTTGAAATCGGACAAAAAATTAAAACCGGTCTTCCCCTTATTCATAACGACAAGATTCAGCACAGCCCGGTGAAAGATGTATTTGCCATTTGCATTCCCCTGGCTGCTGAAGACAGCATCGGAAGAATGAGTTGGGATGAAACGGCGGTTTTTGTAGCCGTTAAGGGATGGCGGAATTACTATGATCTGCAAACAGGGGATTGCCTGATACATTCCGACGGTTCGGATGAGTGGATCAATGGCAATGAAATGAAAGCACGCCTGATCGAAAAAAAATCCCCGCAGGAGATGGCGACCATCATTAACCAATTGATCATGCACCAGCCTGTGGGGAACCCAATGAACAAATAAATTTCTTCAGCTGGCTTTCTTTGCAGCTGTTTTTTTCCTGGGGGCCTTGGGAACTTTGCTTCCTTGTTTTCTGGCTTCTGACAATCCAATAGCTATTGCCTGTTTCCGACTGGTTACCTTCTTTCCGCTCCGCCCGCTTTTTAACTTGCCTTCTTTCATTTCATCCATCACTTTTTTTACTTTTTCCTGACTCCCTTTTGAATATCTGGCCATAATATTTCATTTTAGTTATGTTTCATGGATCAAATTTTTTGCCAGCGGATTTTATGGGAATTTGAGTAGTATAATACGGAGTCCGACGTGTAGAGTTTTCTACAAAAGAAAATGGTTGACGGCTTCGCCCTCCGTAGCTTAAGCGAAGGTGGGTCGACAGTTGACGGTTGAAGGTGGCAGATGGCAGTTGGCATAAGAATCTGCTTAAAGCTTTGCAGAAAGCGTTAAGCGTTGAGCGTTTGGCGTTCTGCTTTCTTCAGTTCTTTCAGGAAAAACGAATAACACTTACTTAACAACTGGCTGTAAGAGCTGTGTTCAAAACTGGTGAAGCTTCCTGTACTTTTATCCACCAGGGTAAGCTTCAACAGATTTTCTTCTTCCATGGAAAGCGCCAGATCGTATTTCAATAAAATCTGCTTTAGTTTGGTGGTGTTTCGCATACGGAATAAAGATCTGTAATTCAGTCGAATTTGGGATATTTAAAGGATATTACCGCTCATGGACAATTGCTTTAAGAGAATAGAATTATTTAATCAGGGTCGCATTCCGGATATGTTGCGGGTGAAATATAAGCTGATGGAGGGGGATGCCTTCCGTTTCTTCAGAGGAACCAATCATTTATTTTTTGAGGATCTTGCCGCTAATAACCCCTTACCGCCTTCACCGATTTCCTGGCTTTGCGGGGACCTCCACCTGGAAAATTTTGGCAGTTTCAAGGGTGACAACAGGCTGGTTTATTTTGATATAAACGATTTTGATGATGCCCTGCTCGGCCCGGCCGTTTATGATGTGGCACGACTGGTCTGCAGCATATTTATCGCCTTTGAATCCCTGAAAATTGAAGAGGATAAAGCCATCAATATGGGAAAACTGTTTCTGAAGATTTATTCAGAAACCCTGGAAAAAGGGAAAGCGCGTTATATTGAGCCACAAACTGCCAAAGGCATTGTATACAAGTTTCTTTCCGTTGTTAGTAAGAGAAAAGACAAACAGATACTCAGGAAAAGAACAGTTAGAAAAAAAGACAGCCTGTCTATTTTGCTCGCACATCCCCGACATTTCGCATTAGATGCCGGATTAAAAAAAGAATTAATTATTTATCTGAACGACTGGTTGCAAAATAACAGTTATACCCCTTATAATTTTGAAGTTCAGGACGTCGCTTTTCGCATGGCCGGTACCGGTAGTCTGGGTTTGAAAAGATATCTTTTTCTGCTAAAAAGCAAAAACCGGGAAGGTAAACACATGCTGATGGAGATGAAACAATCTGTTGAACCCGGCCCGAAGAAATATATAAAAATGCAGCAACCGCAATGGGTGTCAGAGTCAGAACGCGTGGTAAACATTCAGCAGCGGATGCAGAACATACCACCGGCTTTACTGAGTTTCAGCCATTTCAGGAACGAGTCCTATATGATCCAGGAAATGCAACCTACAAAGGACAGTTTTGATTTTAAACTTGTCAGGGACGCCTACCGGGATCTATATCAGGTTATCCACGACATGGGTCTGTTAACGGCCTCCGCGCAGATGAGGAGTTCGGGCTGGAAGGGGGCTTCTGTAGTAGATGAGCTGAGTGCTTTTGGCGGAAATAAACAATGGCAGGAATCAGTCCTTGATTTTGCCAGGATATATAGTCAGACCGTAAAGAAAGACTATTTAGAATTTTGCCTCGCGATGAAAGACTTAAAAACGAAATCCAATACTAAACCGAAAGTCTTGCACGGATCCTGAAAAGTACCGTCAACCGTCAACTGTCAACTGTCAAGCACTGTCAACACTCAACCTTCCCCGTACAGTCATTGCATCGGAAACGAACAGTATCTTTCCTGACTTCTTTTTAATATATTGATTTATAGAGCTGTAATTAATGGCATTTGGTTGGCGGGAATGTATGGACTCAACCATCAAACCAACGGATATGATAAAGAATTATATGCTGATTGCTTTCAGGCAATTTACAAGGCACAAAATGTTTTCTGCGCTCAATGTATTTTGTCTGGCAATTGGTATCAGCTTTTGCATGCTGATCGGTCAGTATATTGTTCACGAAGCCTCGGTCAATTCGATTTATAAGGATGTACATCAGCAATATTTCCTGAACAGCGAATGGAAATCAAAGAGCACGGGCCCTGACATGACGACGGTGGGCCCATTGGTCAAATCATTGAAAAGAAATTATTCGAACCTGGTTGCTGATTATTACCGGTTCAATCCGGTGGTAAATGTCGTTTCAGCTGGCGACAAGCATTTCAGGGAAGATGTTTCCATCGGAGATACCAACCTGGTCTCCATGTATGGCCTGCCACTCCTTTACGGAAATCCGAATAAGGCATTTGCAGATATCCATTCTGCGGTGATCACGGAGCCATTTGCCATGAAGTTGTTTGGTGAAAAAAACGTCATTAATAAAGTCATTACGTTTACCAATTTATCGGGCAAAACGACTGATTACAAGGTCTCTGCCGTACTAAAATCCCTTCCGTATAATACGATCAGCAATGCCTATGCAGATGCACATTATGGTTATGCCATGTATATTCCTTTCGAGGGCAATCAATATTATCCCTCAGGTACCGGTGAAGATTTATGGAGTGCTATTTATACGGTGAGCTTTGTGAAATTGCAACCAGGTATCCGTTCCGGACAATTGGAGGCACCGATTAAAAAATTGTTGGTACAAAATGCTCCGGAGAATATCAGCAGGAACTTGTCTATTCATCTCAAACCGCTGGATACTTATTACCTGGACTCAAACGGTGGAACGGTCTCTAAAACTTTATCCATTTTAACATGGGTAGCGCTTGGCATATTATTGCTGGCGGTGATCAATTTTGTAAATATCCTGATAGGCACTTCTTCCTACCGCATCAAAGAAATCGGGTTGAGGAAAGTCTTTGGCGGCAGACGGAAAGAATTGATTATTCAGTACATCGTGGAATCGATTATACTCACTCTTTTTGCCGCTCTGTTATCCCTGATATTTTATTCAATCTTCCGCCCGCTTTTTAATGAAATTTTAAATACTACGCTTGCAGCTTTGGGTAATTTTCATTTCATGGAATGGATTGCGATTGCGGCTATTGTTTTTGTTGTCGGAATTCTGGCGGGAATATATCCGGCTTTTATTCTGAGTGGTTCGGAAATGGTTAGTTCTGTGAAAGGTAAGACGGAAGGAACAGAAAGGGGCATGTGGCTTCGGAAATCACTTCTGACAGCACAATTTACCATCGCCATCGGGGTTTTCATTTTTTCTATGATATTGTCAAGGCAGGTTGACTATTTCTTCAATAATGACCTCGGTTATGACAAGGACAGGCTGATGATTATCACAGCATTTCCAAAACAGTGGGACTCTGTCGGCGTAGCGAAGATGGAATCCATACGGAATGGCCTGCTTAGCGAAAGCGTAATAAAAGATGCCTCAGTTTCGTTCGATATTCCTGAAAGAACCCCGCCAAACCGGTTAGCCGTAAATCCGGAAGGCAGAAAGAATAATGATCCCCTTAGTGTTGAAACCATCTCCGTAGACGAAAAATATGCATCTACCTATGGTATTCAATTAAAGGAGGGAAAATTTTTTAGCAACCAGACTGGTGCTTTTGTTATTGACGAAGCGGTTATCAATGAGTCCGCATTAAAAAGCTTTGGCTGGAAAACAGCAATTGGTAAAAAGATCCGGTTTACCGATGGCGGCCCGGATGTTGTTGTTACCGGCGTGGTAAAAGATTTTCATCTGACGTCCATGCAGGAGGCCATAGAACCATTGGTTTTATTCCAGGTAAAAGCCAGCCTGGCCTACAGATTCATAACAATTAAGTTAGGACCGGGTAATCTGACAAATTCTATCGAACGTGTGAGGACCCGCTGGAAGGAGCTGTCACCGACTGCTCCCTTTGAATTTACGTTTATGGATGAGAAACTTCAGTCCATATATCGGTCAGAACTTCAACTCAAAAAAGCCTCCGGTATAGCGACCGGACTGATGATATTAATTATATTATTTGGCATTTTTGGTGTGCTGGCCCTCGCACTTACCAAACGGACAAAAGAAATTGCAGTCAGAAAAGTACTGGGCGCGGAGATTCATCATATCATTACGCTCTTTATAAAACAATATGCCGCACTTCTGCTGATTTCAAATATGATTGCCTGGCCGTTGACCTTTTATTTTTGTAACAAGTGGCTGCAGCAATATGCTTACCGGGTGAGCCAGCCGATGAGTATGTATCTGATGGCGGGATTTTTTATCACAATCATTGCCTTCACCCTGATTACATTGCAATGCCTGAAGGTTGCATTGTCGAATCCGGTAAGAAGTCTGAAAACGGAATGATTTACGCTGTAAAGCGCAAAGCGTAAAGCCTAATGCTACTTTAACTTTAAGCCTCCTGGTCTTACGCCTTGCGTCTAGCCTTAGCTTTCGCCCTACGCCTTAGCCTTTGAAACCGGATTCTCCGCAATGGCACGGTCGATCGCCTTGGTTAATGAATCATAATCATATGAGTCATCGTATTTAATGCCATTAATATAAAAAGAAGGTGTTCCATTCACACCACTCAGGATACCGCTTTCAAAATTGTCTTCTACTTTCTTAAACAGCTTTGGATCTTTGAAATCGTGACTGAAGGTTTTCATATCCAGCTTCAGCGACTCGGCCAGCTGAAGCAACATCTCCACACCCAGCAAACGCTGGTTCTCAAAAATCAGGGCATGCATTTGCCAGAACTTACCCTGGTTGGCAGCTGCTTCTGAAGCCACGGCCGCCGCCTGTGCAAAGGGATGAGCTTCTGCCAGTGGAAAATGCCGGAACACAAAAGCCATCTTTTCTTTATAATCTTTTACGATCTGCTTGACAATCGGATAGGCGGCACCACAATGCGGACACTGAAAATCGCCGTATTCAACTAATATCACGGAAGCATGAAGGTCTCCCTTCACATGATCCTGTTCACTGACAGGAGGTTTTAATTTTGCCATGGTGAATTATTTTTTTGAACTGATCATTTCAAGAGCGTCTAATATACCATCCGCACCCGGATTGATGCCCACGGGCGAAAGATAATTCCAGCGAATGATTCCTTCGGCATCGAGCACAAAAAGCGCCCTTTCACTTTGGCCCTTTTTTTCGTCATAAACACCGTAGATTTTTGATACCGCACCCTTGGGTTCGAAATCTGCAAGTAAAGTGAAATGTAATTTTCTCGCTTCACGGAAAGCCGCATGGCACCATTTTCCATCCACCGAAATACCCAGTATCTCTGCATTATACTTACCGAAATAATGGAGCATCTCATTGTATAATGACATCTGATCGCCACAAACCGGGCTCCAGTCAGCCGGATAAAATGTGAGAATTACATTTTTACCTTTCAACTCACTGAGCGAAAATTTTTGATCTGGCGTCGCATGTAACTTGAAATCCGGCGCGGTAGTATTGACATCCAGCATTTGTAAATTATTTGCGTTTCGAACTGCAAAGATAATTTATCACATCAAATCACCAGAATCTTCTAGCCGCATAAAAAACTTAACGCCCAACGCTTAATGCCCAATGCATTAAGCAGCGTTAGGCGTTAAGCGTTAAGCGTTAGGCGTTAGGCGTTGGGCGTTCAGCGTATTATCACTTGCTATTGTCCGGATCCGATACAGGGATCGCACGATTGTACGGCATCCAGTTTATCCCCCGGATTTTACCATTGATCAGTTTTCGGAAAGGTCTTTCGATATATTGATAGGACAGTGCGGAAATCCCGATCAAAACGGCAAGAAAAAGAATACAACTAAGCGCGGCCTGCCAATAGGGAAGGTGAAGGGAATAGACTCCGTTCCAGGATATTCCCAGGCGGGGTAATAAGGCAATAACCAAAAGCATCAGGGGAAACTGCATCAGGTAAACAGAATATGAAATATCACCCAGCCACTGCAAAAAACGGTTGCTAAGAAATCTTTTTACGCGTCCTGTATTATAAGCGGCACTTAATACCAATAAAAGAAATACCGGAATAAATACCAGGTCGGTGACCCCGAAATGCAGACAGGCAAAAAGGAGGGCAGACAGAATGATCAGGATGGCATCAGCTTTTAAGAAGTAGAACATTTTTTTAAGGTATAATTGGTAAATCATTCCACCCGCTAAAAATCCCGCGATCCCCCGCAGATATCCATAATCATAGGTCTGATCCAGGTTGTATTGACCGGTGGTACCGTTTGCCTTGCTGAATTTAAATGCCAGAAGCCAATAAATGAAAATGATCAAAGTGGAAATAACGAAGGGAGTAATCATTTTAAATCTATTCGTCACCAATACAAAAACAGGAAAGATGATATAAGCCGCGAATTCAGCACTGATGCTCCAGGCGGGAACGTTCCAGGTGTAGATTGAATGAATTCCAAATGACTGAAGCATCAACACATGTGTCGGAATCGCATGCAGATTAAAGAACTCATCCCATTTAAAATGCTGGCTTGCTACCAGAACGATTGTAAGAATCAGGGTAAATATATGTAGTGGATACACCCTTGCCAGCCTGGCGCGCATGTATTTATTGAAAGTGGTTATGTAGATATTCTGTTTGAAAAACTCACCATATACATGATAGATAATAAATCCGCTCATAATAAAAAACAGGTCCACCATCAGATAGCATTTGCTGAAAAACCTGCTTATTTCACGCGGGAGAAATAAGACCAGCACTATTTCAAAATGAAAGATCACAACCAGTAACGCCGCAATACCCCGCATGGGAGTCAGATTGGTTATAAATTGATCATCTCCGGAACGGGATTCTTTCCTACCCGACAGGCCGGTATCCGACCGGCCTTTTATTGAAATCATTTCCTGTATTTTAGGAGGCAAAAGTATCCCTGTGTTGTGGAAATGACTTGACTGTCAGGTTCAGATTCTATGCTGAAAAGCCCAGATGTATTTATTGTTTTTTTGTCTCCTTGTGTCCGTTTGTAATAACATGCGAATTTGTCTGGAGCAGCTTGTTTACATTTTGTTTGAATAAACGGCCGATGGGCAGGCTCTTATTTCCTATATATATAATGTCCGCGTTATAAGATTCGATCTTATGAATGGAAACGATGAATGATCGGTGAATACGAATAAAACCATCCTTGGGCAATGTCTCCTCCAGTGAGGAAATGAGGTGTTTTGTAACAATGGTCTTTGTATTTGTAATGATCTTTATATAATCGCTAAATCCTTCTATGTAGAGAATATCATTCAAAAGAACTTTTACCATTTTGCGGTCGACCCTGAAATATAAACAGGAGGGTGAAGATTCCGATATCGCGTCATTCAGGTGGTTGACCGATTCAGGGGCATTGAAATTTGTTTGAAGAACTTTATTTACCGCTTTTAAAAAACGTTCAAAGGAAATGGGTTTTAATAAATAGTCGACTGCATCCAGTTCAAAACCTTCGATGGCATATTTTCTGAAAGCGGTGGTGAAAATGATTTTTGGAGCCTTTTTCAAAGTGCGTATAAAATCAGTTCCCATGATCTGCGGCATCTGGATATCCAGGAAAATGAGATCCACCGGATATTTCTGTAGTAGTTGCAATGCCTGAACAGCATTTTCGCAACTACCCACGAGTTCCAGGCTATCCACCGAACCAATATATTTCTTTAAGATCGATAATGCCAGGGGTTCATCGTCTACGGCAAGGCAGACTATTTTTTTGCTAAGCATATGCGGGGATGTTTTTATTGGTTAAAGTGGAATTCGCCTTCGGTTCTGGTTTTTGTTTTCCCAGGAAGATTTTCATGGAGACTGTAAATATTTCATTGATCGAATGGAATTGGATCAGATGTTTATCAGGATAAAGAATTTGTAATCTTTTCCTGACATTCTTCAAACCTATTTTTACCCGACCGGCATCAGATTCCAGGAAGGGGTAGATATTATTGGTCAATTTAAAATCCAGCCATTCATTCTCCGTTGATATATGTAAATGGATTCTGGCTTTGTCCAGGGTCTTACTGGCACCATGTTTAAAACTATTTTCAACAAATGGTATCATCAGAAGTGGAGCGATAAACAGATTGCTTTCCGGATTGTGGTGTATATCGACGGTCATTTCCAGCCTGTCTCCATACCTGATTTTCTCAAGCCCGATATAATCCAGAAGCATTTTAATTTCATCACTTAAGGGAACAATGGGTCTGTTTCCCTCATTCGTCATATATAAAACCATCCCGGACAGTTCATTCAAAACAGTGATTGCTTTCGGAGAGTCATCGAGCATCAGGGAATAAATATTATTAAGCGTGTTAAAAAGGAAATGGGGGTGTACCTGTGCTTTTAAAAGTTGTAACTCGGCTTGTGAGTTTTGGTAAATCAGAATTTCATTTTCACGTTCTTTTTTGAACCAGCTTTTATAATATTTTACCGCCAGGATCAGACTCAGTGAAACAAAAGTGCCGGTGCAATGAAGATTGCTGTATATGGAGAAATATTCAGTTTGGAACAGGCTCAAAGGCATGACATTCGGGATATCGAAGAAAATGGGTGAATTGCGGTCGGACCAGATATATAAATAATCGTAGTACGTTACCCAGTACATGGCTACAATGAATATTACTGTTACGATAGCAAACTCTTTAAACCTTCTTTTTTTAAAGAAGGCTGGCATGATAAGGTAAATAAAAGGATAACAAAAAAGCATTTGCAGTAAAACCCGGTTTGCTGAAACCCCGAGTTGATAAATAATAAAATGGTTCATGCCTATTTCATCGGGACTCTGGTTTCTCAATTGCGTGCAGGATACATATAAGAACCAGCATGACCAGAAGATGAAGTGCCGGCTCCATTGGGCGTTACGTTTACTTGAAAATATGAAATCATGCATCGTCATATGAACACAGGCGTTTCGTTTGGTTTCTTTGAAATCGAAGAGTATCCATTCAGTTTTAAAACCATCATCAGATAAGTTGTTCCATTTTCAGAAAAAAGATCCAGGTTGCTCTTTCCTTCATATAATAATTCTATCCTTCTGATCGAACTCGTCAGTTTCATATCAAAAACATCTTTCTCCAAGCCGGCGTCCATGTTTCTCACGCACTCTAATTGAAAATGTAATTCCTGATCGACCGTCTTGATATTGAGTTTCAAAAGAATGATCTGATTTTCATTTTGCTCCAGTGTATCAAGACAATTTTCCATCAGGGACAAAAGCAAAAGGGGAGGAATGAATAACTCGTTGGTTTCAATCTGCTGATGATACTGAACTTTTAATGCTTTTGGGTAGAAAGTTTTTTTCAGTATCAGAAAAGTTTTGACAATTTCAAGTTCTTTTTCAAGGGGCACCCTTTCCTTTTCGCTTTCATATAATACATAACTCAACAATTCGGACAATTTCATCAGCGTGGATGGAGAGTCAGCCGACTGATTACGAATGAGAAATAAAATGTGTTGTAATGCATCATATAGGAACCTTGGCTGGAACCTTGTTTTGAGTAGTTGAAGCTCAGTATTAATTTTCTCCCGCAACAACAGTTCATTTGCTTTTTGTTCCAGGTGGAAGTCTTTGAATAATTTAATGATACAGACGATAACGGTAGATGTCAGTGGAAAACCGACGCCGTACCGAACCGGCAGGAACCATCTGAAACTGACCGGCAGGGATTGATAGGGAACATGCCTTGTTAAGCGGGCAAATAATATGGTAATTCCAAAGGCCAGCGAAAAATAGAGAATCGTTAGCAGACTTAGTACCAGGAAAAATGAAAGATACCTGCCATTATAAATGTAACGTGGCAATAAAATACGGAGTGCTATGTATACAGCAAGAATATTTACCGGGAAATAGATCATTAATTGAAGTGAATTCAGGTAGGTTTTTTCATGGAAGAGATCCTGTGTACTCCCGGGCAGAAGATTAACGTAAAAAAAATAAATTAAGAAGGAGGACCAGAAAATGACATGTCTGGTCAGGCGGTGAGATGCCCGGTTTGAGAATATGAAGTCATACGATTTCATATAAAAATTTCTCCATTAAAGATAGACGAATCCAGCCCCGGAAAGAAGATACGGCCATTTAATATGGATGGGAGGGTATTTGGGAGACAAAACGTCGCTTTTTAATACCAGATTCATGGCTATAAAAATATTATTAGATTTATATCGCGGATTCCGGTAACCATCCAGTTATGCCAGATTATAATCAGGTGTTATATTCAATTGAAGTACATTCTGTAGAAGGAATTCAAAATTATTTCAGGGAGGGTGGAGATCCAAATGAGGTGCACGATGGCGTTCCCTTATTTACGACCCTGGTTGAAATGTATACGCGGACACCCAGGTTTAAAGAATGCGTAAAAGCTTTTGTCCAGGCAGGACTTGTTTTTGAAAATCTATCCCTGCTCGCTGTCTTGTTGGACGACGCGAAGAAATTAGAGGAGATGATCAACGCATCAGCTACTGTTGCATTTGAAACGTTTTCATTATTTAAAAATACTTATACCCCTTTATTAGGCGCGTCCCTGCTTCATTTTTGTGCTGAGTATAATGCTGTTGAGTGCGGAAAGCTGCTTATTCAGACCGGGTCTGACGTGAATGCAAAAGCCGGATTCGATGAACATGGCTTTGGTGGACATACGCCGATATTTCATACAGTCAACCAGAATAGTAATAATTCCATGGGCATGTTGAATCTACTCCTGGAGCATACAGTTGATCTGACCATAACGGTAAGGGGCCTAATCTGGGGCAAGGGTTATGAATGGGAGACATGGATACCTTCTGTGAATCCGATCAGTTATGCCATGATGGGTTTGTTGCCACAGATGCATCGTAAAGAAATTACTATTGCCTCCGTCGTTTCGCTTCTGACTAAAAAGGCTTATGGTATTGACTATAAACCGGCGAATGTGCCTTGTGCATATCTGACACATTGAACATGGGAATCTTTCACTAACCATTTGCCAACCCGGTATACAGGCTGTCACTTGCATCTTTTCCATCAGCAGAAATGAAACCGATAAAGGTTTGTACCGACTTACCGGGAAAGTTCATCATATTCATTTCGCATTTTCCCTGACTCCTGGTTGCAATGTCCAGCCGGTAGTCCCAGTTCCCCAATTCTTCCGAATAGACGGCCACAAATGCTTTGTCAGTTGCTTTCGCATTTCCCTTGCCGCTGTTATCGGTCCATGTGAATTGCAGCAAACCGGCTGACAGTGATGTAACGGCTGGTGAATCTGCATTGGGCAGGTCGCCACGGCTTATCAGCGCCATGCCATAATCGATCGCCAGATTGGGTGCAACACCCGAGATCGCATTTTTTATATTATAGGAAAATGCCTTATTAAAAGCACTCATCCGGACGGCCAAATGTGCAAAAGTTACATTGAGCAAGCTGTTCGCAGGCCTGAGAAACCTGTTCATAATCCTGAATTTCGCCTGCTGATTTAACTCCTTGGGAGTGAATGGTTTTGTTCTGGCCGAAGGCCGGCCCCGCATAACCGGAATGCCCTTCCATGTATACCCAACCACCGCTCCGACTTTTCCGGAAAAAGGGCCATTGATTCCCTGTGACAGTTTTGCCATAAGACTGTTTTTTACATGTCAGGACCATATTGGATCCTATATTGATCTATAAATAGTAAGAAAATAAATAATAAATTAAATATAAATAAAAAGTAAATAACATAGAAATATAACAGTAAAAACCCTGTTATATCCCTGTTATGTCCCTGTTATATACTTTTAAATTATGAAGGAATATTGGCTTCAATACGGGATTGACAGCCTGGATTAGTGTAAAGACTTTTGAATTTCGGTTTCTAAATGCAGAAACCCCGGGTAGGTGTCAGTGAGAGAAAGTAACGCTATACGCAGTCCGGACGAGTTTGATGCGTTTCGCTCTAAAATGACAAAACCCCCGCAGGCGGGGGTTTGTATCTCTTAAGTCGGGGCGGCAAGATTCGAACTTGCGACCTCCTGGTCCCAAACCAGGCGCGATGACCGGGCTACGCTACGCCCCGAACTTCGGTTACCGGGTTGCAAAAGTAAGGGTTCGGGGTCAATATAAGAAGCAGGTGTATAAAATTCGAGTGCCTGTTTTATGAATAAAACAAGGAATTTCAGCTAAGCTGAAAAGTTTTAGGCTTTAGGCTTTGGGCTTTAGGCCTGATGAAGCCATGAAACCCTTTGCTCTGCATGATGTGCTTTTCCAATTATATTCTTATAAAGTTCCGGCCTCCGGGCCTTCATATAACGGTATCCCCCTGCAAGTTTTAGCTTTTCCGGATTAAGGGTTGCCATCACAAATTCATCCGAAAAACTCCGGCATTCAGCCAGTATATCTCCATAAGGATCCAAAATCATGGAACAGCCGTTTTTTAGCTGATCATCATCCATGCCGATCGGATTGGAAAATATGGCGTATAACGCATTATCATAAGCCCGGGCAGGAAGCCATTTCATCAGCCAGGCCCTGCCTTTGAGCCCGTCAAATTCCATTCGCAAAGACGTCGGATCTGTCTCCCGGTTTTTCCATAATGCAGGATCAACAAATCCCGCACCCGGCCTGGTCGATGGCGTGCACATCGTAACATGGGGCATGAATATAATATCCGCACCCAGGAGCTTTGTTGCCCGCACATTCTCGATGATATTATTATCGTAGCAAATCAGGATTCCGGCTTTCCATCCCTTCAGATCGAATACGGTATATTCATTTCCCGGAAGAATATGTTTATTTACGAAGGGGTGCAATTTGCGGTGTTTGGCTATCAGCCCGGTTTTGTCAACGCACACATAGGCTTTATAAATATCACCTTTTTCGTCTTTTTCAAAGAGGCCGGCAAGGACCATGATGTTGTTTTTCTCTGCAATGGTTTGCAATCGATGAATACTCCCGCCATCCGGAATGAATTCGCATAAGTCAAACATTTGTTCGCGGGATAATTTTCTTGCAAAACTGTATCCGGTTATCGAGCACTCATGAAAGGCGATCGCGTCGGCACCTGCTTCAGCGGCTTTTTTAGAAAGCCGGTCGATCACACCCAAATTATATTCCTTATCGCCTGATTTATTTTCAAATTGTGCTGTGGCAATTTTTATATTTTGCATATTTCTGAGTTGATATATACAGATTTATCTTCCGCCGCTCACTCTGATTGACACCCAGGCACAACGAAAAATAGATAGCGCCATTTCTGTATTCACCTTATGGTTATTCCCGTCCATTTATGGTGGGTATGATCTTATAAAAAGAGAGGCTATGATAACATAAACCAGTGGTGAATTCGAATTACACGGCTTATACAAAGATAGTTTTTAAAAATGATGCGTTCGCTTTCGTAAATTTGGGCGGAGTCATAGTACAAATTCAACAATGAAGAATAGCATCTTGCAAATTCATCCCGCAGATTCCATCCTGGTTGCCTTAAAAAATCTGCAGGCAGGTGAAACCGTTGAATATAACGGCCATCATTATACGTTAAAAGAAAATATACCGGCCAAGCATAAATTTTATATGGAGGATGCCGACGCAGGTACGGAAGTAATTATGTACGGTGTGCTGGTTGGAAAAACGGAAAAGGCTGTTTCAGCCGGCAGCCGTGTGTCAACCGAAAATCTGAAACATGCTTCAGGTGCTTATGATTATCGTAATGCCAGTTATAAATGGTCCCCGCCCGATATTTCAAAATTCAGGAATCTGGGTTTTATGGGATATCACCGCCACGACGGAAGGGTAGGCACGGCAAACTATTGGTTATTTATTCCAACTGTGTTTTGCGAAAACAGGAATCTCGATGTTATTCGGGAAGTGTTGCAGGATGAATTGGGTTATTCCGTAACGGAAAAATATAAATCATTTACCAGGGAACTCATCCTGGCCCGGCAAGAGGGAAGAAAGATTTCTGATATGGATGTTCCGTCTTTCGCAGCGACGCGTAACAGGTCCAGGGTCTTTAAAAATGTGGACGGTATTCGCTTTCTTACGCATGAAGGGGGCTGTGGCGGTATCCGCCAGGATTCTGTTGTACTCGGTAAATTATTGGCCGCCTATGCGAATCATCCCAATGTAGGTGGTATTACGATTCTGAGTCTGGGTTGCCAGCATTTGCAATCGCCGGAATTGCTGGAAGATATAAAAAAATCAAGCCCGGGATTTGATAAGCCCATTTATGTATTTGAACAACAGCAATCGCAAAGCGAGGAACAGTTGATCCAGGAAGCGATCCGGAAAACATTTGAGGGCCTTGTTCAGATCAATGAACTGCAGAGAAAACCGGCGTCGCTGGATAAGCTGTGTATTGGTGTAAAATGCGGGGGCAGTGATGGATTCAGCGGCATTACTGCTAACCCGGCTGTTGGCTATTGTGCCGACCTGCTGGTGGCACTCGGAGGAAAAGTATTACTCGCAGAATTTCCCGAGCTCTGCGGGGTAGAGCAGGAGTTGGTAGATCGCTCCGTGAATGAAACAGTCGCCAGAAAATTCATACGCCTGATGAGGGATTATGAGGCTTCGGCGGCCCGTTCCGGTTCAGGCTTTCACATGAATCCTTCACCGGGAAATATCAGGGACGGTTTGATTACCGATGCTATGAAATCAGCGGGCGCAGCAAAGAAGGGAGGCAATGCGCCGGTTGCCGACGTGCTCGACTATACAGAACAGGCTTCCAAACCGGGTCTCAGTCTGGTTTGCACGCCGGGCAACGATGTAGAAGCAACAACAGGACAGGCCGCATCCGGTGCAACATTGATTTTATTTACCACCGGACTGGGTACGCCCACGGGAAATCCGGTTTGTCCCACAATCAAAATTTCAACCAACACTTCACTTGCGCGGCGTATGCCCGATATCATTGATATAGATACCGGTTCAATCATTGAAGGAGAAAAATCCATCCGGGAAATGGGCGAAGAAATATTAGCATATTGCATCCGGGCCGCCAGTGGAGAGATAACGCCTAAAGCCGTACTCCTGAACCAGGACGATTTTATTCCCTGGAAGAGGGGTGTTTCGTTATAAAATTTAATATGGAATGAAGAAATTTCTTTCTCCCGATTTTTTATTGAACACGGAAACCGGCAGGCAGTTGTACCATAACTATGCGGCCGACCTGCCGATCATCGACTATCATTGCCATCTTCCACCGAAGGAAATTGCGGAGAATCATTCATTTCAAAATATAACAGAGATCTGGCTACGGGGCGATCATTATAAATGGCGCGCCATGCGCATGAATGGTATCGATGAGTCTTTTATAACCGGAGCAAAATCTGATTGGGAGAAATTTTTGAAGTGGGCTGAAACAGTACCCTATACATTACGCAATCCACTGTATCACTGGACGCATCTCGAATTACAGAGATATTTTGGAATTGACAAAATACTGAACGAAGGATCAGCCAAAGGAATTTACGAAACCTGTAATCAGAAATTGCAAACGCCTGAGTTTCGTGTGCATGGCTTGCTAAAAAAAATGAAGGTGGAAGTGATCGGCACGACGGACGATCCTTCGGATTCCCTCGAATACCATCGGGCTATTGGTAAATCGGATTTACAGATCAAAGTGCTGCCTTCATTCCGCCCGGATCAGTCAATGGCTATTGCTGATCCCATCCGGTTCAAAGATTATATCGGAAAATTGGGCAAATCGGTTAATATTTCCATTAGTGGTTTTGTACAGTTTATGGATGTATTAAAAAACCGGCATGACTTTTTTCATTCTATGGGATGTCGTGTTTCTGATCATGGACTGGAACAATTCTATGAAGTTGAATGGACGGAATCAGAACTGAAGAATATTTTTGATAAAGTAGTTTCAGGAAAAATCCCGGAGCGCCTCGAAATCCAAAAATTTCAATCAGCACTGCTCCTTCAATTTGCCGAATGGGATTTTGAGAAAAACTGGGTTCAGCAATACCATCTCGGTGCCTTGCGTAATAATAACAGCCGTATGCTCGGTCTGCTCGGTCCGGATACCGGATGGGATTCCATCGGCGATTTTTCGCAGGCAGCAGCACTGTCTTCTTTTTTGAATTCCCTCGACAAAAATAACCGGTTGGCAAAGACCATATTATATAATAATAACCCGACAGACAATGAAGTGATGGCCACCATGATCGGTAACTTTAATGACGGAACAATGGCCGGAAAAGTGCAGTGGGGTTCAGCCTGGTGGTTCCTGGATCAGAAAGAAGGCATGACCAGGCAATTGAATGCAGCTTTCAAATATGGGACTGATCAGCCGCTTTGTTGGTATGATCACCGATTCCCGCAGTTTTCTCTCTTTTCCCAGGCACGAATATTTCCGGCGTATTTTATGTGGATTATTTGGTGAAGAAATCGAAAAAGGAGAATTGCCAGGCGATATCGAGTGGACCGGCAAACTGATCAGGGATATTTGTTATTATAATGCACGGAGCTATTTTAACTGGAACGAAAGTAAAGAAGTCTAAATAAAAAAAGCCATGGGAAAAATTCTATGTTTTGGTGAATTCCTGCTAAGGTTTTCGCCGGCTGCGGATGGCCAATGGTTGAAAACGCATGATCTGCCTGTTTATATGGGCGGAGCAGAATTAAACGTGGCCACCGCGCTGGCCAGATGGAACATACCTGTTTCTTATTGCACCGCCCTGCCGGAAAATTATTTATCAAAGGATATTCTGGGTGCGCTGAAGGAAAGAAATATTATCACCGATACAATCTTGTATTCCGGCAACCGGATCGGCAGCTATTATCTGGCACAGGGAACGGATTTGAAAAATAATGCCGTGGTCTACGATCGTGCCCATTCTTCTTTTGGAGAATTGAAAAAAGGAATGATCAACTGGGATCATGTACTGCATGATATTTCCTGGTTTCATTTTAGTGCCATTAGTCCGGCTTTGAACGAATCCGTCGCTGCTGTTTGTCTGGAAGCTTTGCAGGCGGCATCTAAAAGAAATATCATTATTTCCATCGACCTGAATCATCGCGCGAAATTATGGGGGCATAGAAATCCACACAATTTAATGGCGGAGCTGCTTCCTTATTGTGACGTTGTGATGGGCAATATCTGGTCGGCGCACGATTTGCTGGGGATTCCGTTGGATCCACATTTGACAGAGCTGAAAAATAAAACGGCTTATCTTCAGCATGCGCATCAGACTTCCATCAAAATAATGAAAAGGTTTGCGCGTGTTAAACATGTCGCCTGCACGTTTCGTTTTGAAGAAGGTGAACACGGAATATCTTATTTTGCCTCTCTGTATTCAGCGCATCATTGGACAGATTCAACCGTTTATCGCAGTGAGCATATTTTTGATAAAGTGGGAACGGGAGATTGCTTTATGGCCGGTTTGATTTATGGATTGTATAAACAGGTGCCTGAAAAAGAGATTATTCAGTTTGCTACTGCGGCAGCTTTTGGAAAATTTTTTGAAAAAGGAGATGCCACCAGTCAGGATCTGAATATGATATTAGAAAGAATTAAGCAATATGAATAGAGAAAAAATCATTCAGGCAATCATTCAGCAGGGAGTCCTTCCTTTATATTTCCATCCGGATGAAGAGATGAGCATTAAAATCCTTCAGGCTTTGTATGAATCGGGCATTCGGGTGATAGAATATACAAATCGCGGTAAACAAGCCCTTAAAAATTTCAGAAGCATAAAAAAGGAAACGTATAAACAGTTTCCGGATCTGATTCTGGGACTCGGAACAGTCATGGACCCAAAAACTGCCGGCAAGGGAATTCAGAACGGGGCTGATTTCCTCGTGAGTCCGGGTTATACCCGCGAGTTGTCAAAATTTACCGGCGATGAAAACATGCTTTGGATTCCCGGGTGCATTACACCAACCGAATTATTCCTTGCACAGGACGATGGCTTGCAACTTGTAAAGATATTTCCTGCCAATGCCGTCGGTCCCGGGTTTGTGAAATCAGTAAAGGAAGTTTTCCCGGATCTTTTATACATGGCCACGGGTGGTGTCAATAGTGAAAACATGGAGTCCTGGTTCAAGGCAGGCGTTTCTGTGGTGGGCATCGGCGGCGGTTTGATCACCAATGAAATGGTGGAACAGGAAAATTTCGATCTTTTAAAAATGGATACCGGCGCGCTCTTAAAACGAATTGCCGCTATCAGGTCCACTCCGGCATAAATGAAATCTACGATACAGCAACCCATGGGCAGATACCGGTGGGTAGTGGTTAGTCTGCTCTTTTTTGCAACAACGATCAATTACCTGGACAGGCAGGTGATTGGGTTGCTAAAAGATAATCTGGCAAAGGACTTCAGCTGGTCTGAAAAAGATTACAGCCGGATCGTGATGGCATTTTCAACGGCGTATGCCATTGCATTGATGTTATTCGGTCGCCTGATTGATAAAATCGGTACCCGTCTTGGATATGCTATTTCTATTATTATCTGGAGCGTGGCGGCGATGTTTCATGCAATGGCGACCGGAACCCTCGGCTTCGGTATTGCGAGAACTGCTCTCGGTCTTGGTGAGGCAGGCAATTTTCCTGCTGCTATCAAGGCGGTTGCCGAATGGTTTCCCAAAAAAGACAGGGCGCTGGCGACCGGGATTTTCAATAGCGGAACCAATGTGGCAGCGATCATCGGTCCGCCGCTGATTGCATGGATTTTTTCCAGTTACGGATGGCAGGAAGCGTTTATCTGGACCGGTTCCCTTGGTTTTATCTGGTTGATTTTCTGGTGGTGGTTGTACAGGATTCCTTCCAGGCAAAAAAAAATTACTAAGGAAGAATTCGAATACATCCATAGCGATCAGGACGAAGATGTAAATGATCAGACTCCAAAGCCGCGATGGTCGGGATTATTCCGCAAGAGACAAACCTGGGCCATCATATTTGGAAAATTTCTGACGGATCCTGTCTGGTGGTTTTATCTTTTCTGGATTCCATCCTATTTTAACAGCACATATCATTTGAATCTGACGAGCTCGGCCATTCATGTTTCCACTGTTTACATCATAGCGAGTTTTGGAAGTATACTCGGCGGATATTTATCCGGATGGCTGATCAGAAGAGGAATGCCGATCTATAAGGCAAGAAAATATTCCATGTTCATTTTTGCCTGTTGTGTGGTGCCCATTTTTTTTGTCAGATATACGAACGGGATATGGCCTGCTGTCTGGCTGATCAGTCTCGCAGCAGCTGCGCATCAGGCATGGAGTGCGACGATTTATACAGTGGCCGGAGATATGTTTCCGAAAAAAATTCTGAGCTCAGTAATCGGTATTGGCGGCATGGCTGGTTCTGCAGGAGGCATTCTGTTTCCATTTTTAATTGGAATCATACTTGACCATTTCAAATTATTGGGACAGCTGGGCACAGGATACAATATTATTTTTGGCATCTGCGCCGGTGCGTATTTACTGGCCTGGGTGGATCATGCAATTACTTTATAGATCTGCAGCCAGAGGTTAGTGTGGTAGATGTGGAAGGGTAGAAAATGTAGGAATTCAAAATGAAGTTTGGAAATGACAGTGTGATGATGTGAGATTTTCTCTCACTGACCGACACTATTCTTAGGTTTTAATTTCGGCATAAAGTTGATTTTCTTCAAAACCAATCGGGTAAAAAAGTCACATTTTCAAATTGTCATTTGCAAATTTAATTTTCCCATCCCTACATTTTCTACGCTTCCATGTTCGCCACACTAAAACGTGTTTAGCGTACCTTCGTTCTTAATGAATGATTTTATCGCGGCTCGTTCCCAAATGGCCCTGTCGCTGGCATTTCATATTATCTTCTCCTGTATCGGAATGGTCATGCCTTTTTTTATGGCCGTCTCGCATTATTATTATTTGAAAACAGGGAAAACTGTTTTTCGTAATGTCACCAAAGCCTGGAGCAAGGGTGTAGCCATTTTTTTTGCAACGGGTGCGGTTTCAGGTACCGTGCTTTCTTTTGAACTCGGTTTACTGTGGCCGGTTTTTATGAAAAATGCCGGCCCTATATTCGGATTGCCATTTTCACTCGAAGGGACTGCATTCTTTATTGAAGCCATCGCTCTTGGTTTTTATTTGTATGGATGGGGAAAATTCAACAAATGGTTTCATTGGTTCACGGGTGTTGTAGTTGGGGTTAGCGGACTGATTTCGGGCATTCTGGTGGTTGCAGCGAATGCCTGGATGAACAGTCCGGCAGGTTTTGAATTTGCGGATGGAAAATATTTTAATATCGATCCGGTGAAAGCAATGTTCAATGATGCATGGTTTTCGCAGGCTCTCCATATGTGCCTGGCGGCTTTTGCAGCTACAGGATTTGCCGTGGCCGGTGTGCATGCACTGATGGTAGTAAGAAGAAAAAATATCGAATTCCATACCAAAGCATTTCGGATTGCAGCACTGTTTGCCTGTATTGCTGCGATCCTGCAACCCATCAGCGGCGATCACTCCGCCAAAGATGTTGCACATCGTCAGCCTGCTAAACTGGCAGCAATGGAAGCTGTTTATGAAACAGGCACCCATGTTCCATTGTTGATCGGCGGCATTCCGGATGAAAAAACAGGCCAGGTAAAATACGGATTTGAAATACCCGGCATGCTCAGCTTCATGATCAGTGGTCATACAAACACCGAGGTGAAGGGACTCGATCAGTTCCCGGTCGCTGACCGGCCACCGGTACTCATTACGCATATCGCATTTCAGATTATGGTTGGCTTGGGTATGTTTATGTTCGCAGTAAGTATTTTATATTTTTTTGTTTTATGGAAGAAAAGAATCTTCGAAAAAAATCTTTGGCTTCTGAAATTATTCGCGCTGACCACGCCACTGGGTTTTATGGCCGTGGAAGCCGGATGGACCGTTACAGAAGTCGGCCGTCAGCCCTGGATCCTGCATGGCATTTTGCGAACAAGAGATGCCGTTACGCCGATGCCGGGCATTCAATATACATTTTATCTTTTTACGCTTATATATATTTCGCTTGCCTTCTTTGTCACATTGCTTTTGTACAGACAGATAAAAATGGTTCCGGTGAAGTATGATGTTGAAGCGTAAAGCGTAAAGCGCAAAGCGTTAAGCGTTAGGCGTTAGGCGTTAAGCGTTAAGGCGGTTGGCAGTTGGCAGTTGGCAGTTGGCAGTTGACAGTAAATTAGAGAATGTAAATTATGTATTTGCTTTAAGCTTTACGCTTTCAGCCTTAAGCTCAAGAAATGGTTTATATAGTCATTGCTTATTTATGGACGGCCATTTTACTTTATCTGCTTCTGGGCGGAGCTGATTTTGGTGCGGGCATTATTGAATTGTTTACCTCTGATAATAATAAGGACAAAACATCTGTGAAGATGTCACGCACAATCGGACCGATCTGGGAGGCTAACCATATGTGGCTGATCATCGTGATCGTTATTTTATTTACCGGCTTTCCTGATATTTATGCATCCGTATCAACATATCTGCATATTCCTTTATTGATCATGCTCATGGGAATTATTGCAAGAGGTACTGCTTTTGCTTTCCGTCACTATGACGCTGTGGAAGATTTTATGCAGACTGTCTATAATAAAATATTCCGTTATTCCAGTTTTATAACTCCGTTTTTTCTTGGCATCATTGCGGCCAGCACGGTTTCAGGTACTATCAATCCGGATGCAAAGGGTTTTGCAGATGCTTATATTTTTTCATGGCTGCATTTTTTTTCCATTTCGGTTGGATTGTTTACGGTCAGTATCTGTGGATATCTGGCAGCGATTTTTTTGATCGGTGAAACCGAAACGACTGAAGAGCGAAGGCGATATATTATTAAAGCGCGATCCATGAATATGGCAGCGGTGATTTCAGGTGTGTTTGTTTTTCTCGCTGCTGCCTACGATCATGTGCCATTGGCCGAATGGTTGTTTGGAAATCCCGTTGGTATTGCGTCTATCGCGGCAGCCATCGCTTCACTGATTTGGCAATGGATTCTGATACGGCATGGACAGAAAATAATTATTCGTATGCTGGCCGGATTCCAGATTACCATGCTGCTGGTAGCAACCACATTCTATCACTACCCAAGGATTATTTTATTTTCGGGAGGAAGATATTTGTCATTAATGGAACACCATGGGGATGATAAGGCCATCGAATCCCTGGCCCTGGCATTACTGATTGGAAGTTTGTTTATTTTGCCTGCCCTATTTTATCTTATCTACAGCTTTCAGAAAAAACAGCCAAGCGAAATATGATTTGAACGCTTAACGCTTAACGCCTAACGCTTAACGCCAAGAATTTGAAAATGTACGATTAGTGCATTGCCTTACGCTTTACGCCTTACGCCTCAAGCTTTTTATTGTTCTTCAACAACTTTCTTCTTCTTCTTTTCTTTATGATAGATTTTCTTTGCTTTTTCTATCAGCTGGATGTATTCAGTTTGTGAAACGTCACTGGAATCATAACTTGCTTTGGCTATCAGAGAAAGTTCATCCCAACTGGTTTTTGCGGTATAAGATGATTTTTTCAACAGTCCTCCGAACAACGCAACCGAGGCTGAAAAACGGTAGTAATTCGGAAGATCTGCAAAGGGCACAAATTGATAGGCCACATCAAATTCCTCCAGATGGTTGATATTTTCAACGGGCAACTCGTAATGCATCCTCATTTTTGCGAAAGGAACTGAATGAAATGTCTTAACTGTTTCCAACTCTACAGGATCTATTTCGATCAGGGCCATCAGTGAATGTCCGGATCCGATTTCACCTCCCTGTAATACATTCAACGTGTCCTCCAGTGCACTTGCCTTGTTATCAAAACCGATCAGGCGATAATTTTTAACGACTGCCGGATCAAAACGGATGTCGATATATGCTTCTTTGGCAACAGCGTAAATCGTTTGGGAAAATTCCTGCATCAGCACTTTTTCAGCTTCCTTCTCATTGTCCAGGTATGCAAAATTTCCTTTGCCCTGGTTAGCCAGCACTTCCAGTTTTGAATCCTTGTAGTTTCCCATGCCAACACCCAGACATGTGAGATATATTTCAGAGGAACGGTAGCCATTGATGAGTTGATTAAGTTCTTCCTCTGATTGCTGACCCACATTAAAATCGCCGTCGGTTGCGAGGATCACACGGTTGGTGCCGCCCTTGATAAAAGTGCTTTTTGCCAGCCGGTAAGCTGCACGTATGCCACCTTCACCGGGTGTGGAGCCGCCGGCTTCCAGCTGCGCAATGGATTCAAGAATTTTCTTTTTTTCCGCGCCGCTGGTTGGCGTAAGCCAAACTCCATTCACCCCACCATAGACTACAATCGATACCGTATCCATCTGACGAAGGTTATTGATCATCAGACTGAAGGCTGATTTCAACAGTGGCAAACGGTTTGGCAGGTCCATCGATCCGGAAACATCGATCAGGAAAACCAGGTTGGCCGGCGGGATACTATCCAGTCTCGCTTTTTTTGCGCAAACGTTTAAGAATAGTAACTCGTGTGCGGTATTCCAGGGGCAGGAAGAAATAATTGATTGATAGTTAAAAACACTATCGTGGCCCGGCTCAGTATAATGAATGTTGAAGTAGTTCATCATTTCTTCCAGGCGTATGGCATCCGGAGGAACGATGTTATCCAGATTGATAAAGCGCCGGATATTACTGTATGAAGCTTTATTGATATTTATGGCAAAGCCGGTCTCCGGATACTCATCAGCCGGTATGAATGGGTTTTCGAGCAGGGAACTATAGGTCTCGGCGCCAACGGTCCAGCGGTTTCTCATCTCTGACGACAGGTTCTTTGTTAAGGACAATAACCGGTTGGAGGGTTTTGGAGGGGGAGCAAAACGGGCTTTAAGAGTGATTGTCTGATATTTGTCTGCATTGACGGCGACGATATTGCTATAAAATCCGTCAGCTACAATGGTCATGGTATCCACCAGACGTGGAATGGTGATACCAAAGCCGCCCATGGAACCGGAATAATATAAATATTCGCTGGACTGGAGCCTGATCTTTACATTACTGATGGGATTTTTCTGTTCATCCCTGATTTCGCCCCGGAGATAGTATTGTCCATTGCCCTGCAGGCAGGCGCATAAGGCAATACATATGGTAAGCACGGTTTTCAAGTAGAATATATTGGTTACGAATCGATCTGTTAATATAAACGGTCTTTACTCAAATAGCTGATAAATCGCCGCAGTATTCCTGCCAAGCCCGTTATAGTCCAGACCATATCCTACCACAAATTTATCAGGAATTTCGAATCCTTTATAATCTACTTTAAGCGGATATACCGTTGCCGCCGGTTTATGCAACAGCGCAACGATCTTCAGCGAGGCCGGCTGCTGATGCATCAATTGAGGAAGAAACTCGTGCAGGGTCTTTCCCGTATCAACAATGTCTTCGAGGATTACCACGTGGCGGTCGTATAATTCAATATCCAGCCCGATCGCAGTAATGACCTGGCCGGAGGATTTCATTCCTTTATAAGAGGCCAGTTTAATAAAAGAAATCTCGGCATCGATGGTGAGGGATTTAAAAAGGTCAGCGGCAAAAATGAAAGCGCCGTTCAGAACAGCGATGAAGATGGGTTTTTTATCCTGGTAGTCCCTGTTCAGGCCATCAGCTAATTCGGCTACTTTTTTTTGTATGTCTTCTTTGGAAATATAAGGGGTAAAAATTTTGTCATGTATTTTAATCCTGGTCATATGATATTTTAGGAAGAAGGGATCGTCGATTTTATACTGGCTGAATTTTTCAGGTTTGGTTTGTTTCCGGCCATCGTTTGAAGGTAGAGCTTTTCACCGGGCGCCGGTTCTTCACCCGGTTTCAGCCGGTTGAGTTCCAGAATGCTTTCATAACGTATGCCTTCCGTCTGACATATAGAGTATATGGATTCTCCGGACTGAACAATGTGAAATGCCGTAAACCCGACTTTTCTCTTACGCTGCAGAAAAATCAGCTGATCATTACCGAGGATGTCCTCCTGGTTCATGTCATTAAACTCAAGCAGGTGAGCCAGGGGAATTTCATATTGGTTTGACAGGGATAGCAGCGAAACGCCTGCCTTGGCATAGATACATTTTGCGGCATTGATGGTAAATGCGCCATCCGGATATAAAGCGGGCGTGGCATCCCTTTGTGTGGACGAATCTGTGAAACCCGGCAGAGAGGCACGCATCATATCACTGGCAAGACTGCCTTCCACAGGCTGTTCAGCCGGAAGTTTACCCATCGCAATCAGGCTGTATTTTTCGAGGTCATACTCTTCAATCAGTTTTATCAGGATCTGTGAATATTTAATATTCGTAGCATAACCTGCTTTTTTCAAACCATAGGCCCATCCTTCATAATCTTCCGGATTTAGTTTAAAAAGAAAGCTATAGCGGGGTGTCTGTTTTAAATAATCCGAATGGTCCTTATAAGAATCCGCTGCGATCGCATAACTGCGGAAACATTCTCCTTTCGCATCATCATCATGATAAACAGTCTGACCCGTCCAATTTGCCTTACATTTTATTCCAAAATGATTATTGGAAGCAATCACCAGTTCGCTGGTGCCGGCACTTGTTTCATGTATACCCTGTGCCAGAATAATGGAAGCGGGAACACCGGATCGCTGCATTTCGGCGATCGCCAGAAATTTATATGTATTGATATAGGCATTTACCTGCTCAGGGCTTTGCGCAGATACCCAACGGGAGAGAGACATGGTAATAAGCAGTATCTGAAGTTTTAAACGCATCAGCCGATTTTATTTTTTGCGGATCAGATAAACGCCATCCCGCAGGGTCAGCATTATTTTTTCGACCCGGTCATCAGAATTTATCATTTCATTGAAAGCCTGGATGGCTTTTGCACTCTTTCCCTTTACTTCTTTTTCTAACACCTGTCCGTGAAACAAAACGTTATCTGCCATGATCAGACCGCCGGGTTTAAGTTTTGGAACCAGGGCCTGATAATAATCTGCATATCCCGTTTTATCGGCATCGATAAAAATCAGATCCCAGTCGTAATCAAGTGTACTGAGCAACTCTAACGCGTTACCGGTGTGCAAAATTATTTTATTAGCTGTTTTAGATTTCTTAAAGTTTTCCCTTGCAACGGCAGCTGTTTCTTCATCAACCTCGATGGTATGCAGCTCCCCGCCGGGTTTCAGGCCTTTTTCCAGGCATAATGCGCTGTAACCCAGGAATGTACCTATTTCAAGGATATACATCGGATTTAGTAAACGGCTGATCATTTCCAGGAATTTCCCCTGCAGGGCACCACTCAGCATATGCGCCTCCGGATGATCCCGAATCGTTTGGGCTTCGATTTCATTCAAAAGGCTGTCCTCCTGCCTGGAGTACTTTTCGGCATATATCTGCGCCTTTGGGTTGATCAGGTCCATTTTGCAAAAATAAGGCTTAACGATAAGCCTAACGCCTAACGCCTAACGCCTAAAACGCTTAATGTTGGTAGTGGAATGGAGATATTGGTTTTACGCCACAATCAATTAAACTAATTATTTCCTAAGTCTAGTCAATTTTCATATTCACACTTTGTATTATTTGGCGAATTAGGCGTTAAGCGTTAGGCGTTAGGCGTTAGGCTGTTCGGCTTGCTTATTAAGAATAACCCAATAAAAGTCAAAATGCCATTAATAAGCAATAGTTCCAGCCCGATGTGAAAATTTCCGAAGATATATTGCTGGTATTTGTCCAGGAAAAAACAGCAGATGGGTGATAAAATACAAACCACGGGTACCCATTTATTTTTCAGACTGCGGCGTGTTAGGATCGAAAAAGAAAATAAGCCGAGTAATGGTCCGTAAGTATAAGTAGCTACTTTAAGAATGATTCCTATCATACTATCGCTGGAAATCCATTTATAGATCAGGACAAAAATCAGAAAAACAAAAATAAAGACGAGGTGTACCCGCTGACGGATTTTTTTTCTTCGGGCCTCATCCAGATGCTCGTTGCGGTTGATACCGAGGATATCAATACAAAAAGATGCAGTCAGGGCCGTTATCGCTCCATCAGAACTGGGGAACAGAGCAGAAATGAGGGCAATGATAAAAATTACAGAAACGATATGCGGCATATGGTGCAGGGCCAGTTCCGGAAAAAGACGATCACCAGTTAAGGGAACATTTTCTGCCGATCCGAATAAGTGTAAGAGTCCGCCGAGAAATAAGAAAAGAAAAATGACGACCAGCATGATGAACCCCAGCACGACCATATTCTTCTGCGAATCCTTTAATGTTTTTACCGAAATACTTTTCTGCATCATTTCCTGGTCCATACCTGTCATGGTTACCGTTATAAATATCCCCGCAATGATTTGTTTCAGGAAGAACATCTTGCTGTCGGGGTCGGTAAAAAAAATTTTGGAATAACCCTTTGCGTCCATGGCCTGCATTGCACCGGAAAGGTTCAGGTTGAGATGATGTAGGATATATATAACACAAATCAGCATGCCACCCAGCATACAGGTGGTTTGGAGAGTGTCCGTCCAGACAATGGTCTTTACGCCCCCTTCATAAGTATACAATAAGATCATCAGCAGAATGATCAGGGTAGTGAGCCAAAAGGGAACATGAAATCCTGATAGAATGGCGTCCTGTAAAATGTTTACAACCAGGTAAAGTCTTGCAGTAGCGCCCAACACCCTCGAAAGAATAAAAAAAGCAGCCCCTGTTTTATAGGAACTCATTCCCAGTCTCTCATTCAGATAATTGTAGATGGAGGTGAGATGAAGTCGGTAATATAGCGGAAGTAATACATACGCGATCAGGATATAGCCCAGAAAATAACCCAGCGTAATTTGAAAATAGGAAAAGGAGTCGCGGGCTACAGCACCCGGCACACTGACAAATGTTACACCAGACAGGGACGTGCCGATCATTCCAAAAGCCACCAGCATCCAGTTGGAATTCCGGTTACCGATGAAAAAGGATTCATTGTTGGAACCCCTCGAAGTGCGGTAGGCCACAACAAGCAGTAAAACGAAATAAGCCACTACAAAGGAAAACAGTAAGAGAGGGGACATGCCTGGATGTGAAATTAGTGATTGAAAATTAGGAAATGCAATATTAAAATTTCAATTTTAATAGTACTCACAACGCCTACATTCTATGAATATTGAATCCGTAGCTGTTTTTTGCGGTTCCCACAGTGGAAAAAATCCTTTATTTACTGAACATGTCAAAGAGCTTGGCAAACTGCTGGCCATGCTGAAAGTCAAACTGGTTTATGGTGGCGGACATAAGGGGCTGATGGGCACATTGGCTGATTCAGTGCTTGCGCATGAAGGCCGGATCATGGGAATCATCCCTGAATTACTGATCGAATGGGAGGTTCAGCACAAGGGTCTTACCGAGCTCGCTGTAGTTCCGGATATGCATACCCGCAAGAAAATGATCTATGATCATTGTGACGCCGTGATTGTGCTGCCTGGTGGTTTTGGAACCATGGATGAATTATTTGAGATCCTTGCCTGGAATCAGCTAAAGATTCATCACAAGAAAATTTATATTCTCAATTCAGATGGATTTTATAACCATCTTCAGAAACATATCAACCAAATGAAGAAGGAGGGTTTCCTGCAGGATGAATTATTGGGGTTGATCTATTTTTGTCATACTCCAATCGAGCTCTTCAATAAAATCAGCTGATTTAACAAATCAGCTGATCTTATTGAAAGGCTTAAAGCCCAAAGCCTAAGGCCTAAAACTAATTTGCAAATTGGAAATGCGTGAATTCAATCAAATGAATATCTCTTAAATTTAACTCTCATTGAGCTTCAGCGCTTTAGCGTATTGGTTTTAGGCTTTAGGCTTTGGGCTTTAGCGCTTTAGGCTTGCTTAAAAACCAACATTATACCCAAACCCATACACCGCCTGGTGGTAATAGGGCGACCATACATTCTGAAGCACATCATACATGACGCTGATCGTAATAGCACCGTTCGCACCCGTTGGAATGGCAGCACCACCACCCATTAAAAGAGTAGGTACAAACTGATTGACCTTAAGTTCCGGAAGATTCTGACCGGCGTCGGGAACCTGGCTTGCCCACATGTAGTTCAGTTCCGGCTGCACCTGAATGAACAGTTGTTGAATCGGATAGACCCTTCCAAAAATACTCATCCCGACATAGGATTGTTTGGAAGTATATAATCCGTCATCATAACCATAATAAGAATAGTTCACGCCGACTCCTGCTGCCAAAACATCTGTAAAACGATAGCCTACCAGCGGGGAAACATTAATGATGGTATACGTGCCAAAAGCCAGGCCCAGACTTCCACCTACAAATAGTTTCGATTTATCAAATCCCTTTCCATCCGAATCCTGGGCTGTCGTACACTGCATGATACTAATTGTGATTATCAGCAGACCAAAAAATTTCTTCATAGAATTTGTATGAATAAACAGGATGATTAGTTTTTAAAGTTAGGGCAAAGAGACTCATTCCTGGTTCCGTTATATTCTGAATAATAACCGTTGCGTATAACAGAAAATTCCCACGCACCGTTTCCGTTATTGTATTGTTTCAGCGAAGAAGTGGTCACATCGTAAGAAAACATCAGGCGTATACTCTTGTAGACAAAACCAATCATCGGTATGATGGCATCGTTCGGTCGGTAATATAATCCACCCACTAATTGCTGGTCACCATCACCCGACAGATTATACTGGATATTGAATCCTCCTACCAGTTCATGTGCATCAGCCTGAATAGTATAGTAAGCCATCGGGTTGATGATCACCATATCACTTGTTTTGAAGCTGCCATTGATGAATCCGATAAAACGGGGTGCGATTGTATTATTATATCCTACAGGATCCGTACTGAAAAAAGTTTCCTTCGGTCCGTTTATATGCTGAACGGAAAAACCGGCGTTTACATATGTATTTTTATCGGGGAAATAAGCATAGTTCAGACCAACCTGCATATCAAAATAGTTGATGTTTGGTTTGTCAATAACTACTGAGGTGGGAACATTACTGTCGAAGAACTTTCCGTCAAACTGATCCGGAAACTTCAGGTTGGAATTATTAATCTGCTTGTTTACCCAACCCGTATTAAATCCTAAGGATAGCAAACTGGATAAGCCAAGCATTTGATGGTAGGCCACCGAACCGTAGATCTCAGTAGTACTCAGACTGCTGGCACCAGCCACGTCATGCAAGATAGCTCCGCCCAGGCCAAGCCATCCGGATTGGATACGGCTGCGCATTACCTGTGCATCCCCCCAAATACTCATCGTTTTATAAGGTTCTGACATCACGGAGGACCATTGATTCCGGTAATTGGCTCCCAGCCGGTAATCTGCATCCGGAATGAATCCGGTATTTGCCGGATTCGTCAGGAGAGGCTCATTAAACCATTGTGAAAAATGAAGATCCTGGGCTTTCAGGATATAACTACCTGCAACCTGGAAGAAGAAAGCCAACAAAACAATTCGAATCCGCATGATCATTGGTACAGAGTTTCAGGCCTGTCTATAAAGATACATTTTACCTTATTAACGTTATATCTCCCTTCTTGGTTGTTTTCGTTCCGTTATCGAAGGTTGCATCCAATGTATATGCATACACTCCGATGGGTTGCGCAGTGCCATTAAAAGTACCATCCCAGCCCTGGAATGGAGAATTTGATTGAAATACAAGTTGGCCATAACGGTTGTAAATCTTCCAGTTCATACTGATGATCCCAAAACCCTTTACCATGATTACGCTGTTTTCTCCAAAGCGGCCCGGTGTGAAGGCATTTGGAACGTCCAGCAGGGGGTTGATCAGAGACTGTACATCATGGCAGGACGTATCTGCACATTGGTATTGGTTATAGGCCACCAGGCAGGCAGTGAACGTGCCGGTATACTGGTATTGATGAATAACCGTATCAATGTTTTGTTTATCCGTGGAATCGTTATCCCCAAAGAACCAGGTGTAGTGACTGGCACCCAACGAATTGTTGTGAAATACAGTGGGTATGTTATAATCAGCCGGCTGGGGGGTCGTGTTAAAGGCTGAAGACGGCTTAGGATGTACCTGTACCGTTTGGGTGGTAGAATCCCTGAGGTTACAAGTGCCGCTGTCCAGGGCCAGCAAGTGTACAACAAAACTTCCTGTATCAGCATATAAATGGGTCGGATTTACTTCAGTGGAAGTGGTTCCGTCGCCAAAATCCCAGGTAAACTGCTGACCAGCCAATGAGGTATTATTGAAAAAAGCTTCATAAGGGGCACAGCCATTACTTACTTCAAACTGTGCTTTCACCAGGGGTGATACCCTTAACGTGTCTGTTAAACTGTCCGGGTAATTGCAATAACTCGTATCGTTTAGTATCAGCCTGGCCATATAGGTTCCGGTGCTTGCATAAGCATGGGTGACGGTGCCCGGCGGGTTTCCGGCAGGAATACGAACTCCGTCCCCGAAATCCCAGGTGAAATCACCCGGCTGAAAGGGCTTTGCCGGAGGTGAAGTAGACGTATTGGTAAATATATAATTGAGGGATTCGCAAGGGGCCTGTTTGGTAACATCAAAATCTACAATGGCACGGTCTGCCCTTACACGTATATTCAGATATCCTGTGTCTGCCACATTACAACTGTTTGAATCTATCGCAATCAGTCTCACATGAAAACTGCCTATTGTATTATAAGTATGCCAAACCTGGAAGCCGGTAATCGACGTATCCGGAGAGCCATCACCAAAACTCCAGATATATTGTTTTGCATTATGTGCCGTATCTGTAAAGAGAACCTGCAACGGAACGCAGCCGGAACTATCGTAACGACCATTTATGAGTGAGCGGGGATCGGCAGAAACACCTGCGAAATTGAACGCAATTTTTATTGCTGCCAGATTACATCCCGATCCGCCGGTTCCATTTCTGGGCGACCAAACACCAGGAGAAGTAGGGAAGGGAGTAACACTGTGATCGGAACAATTGGCACAGATGGCCTGGTAAATGATCCCATTCCGATCGTACCGACTGGTCCCTCCGTCCACATGTTCGCTGATACTCTGGGGACCGTCATTCTGCCCGAAATATGTTGCATATAAAAGAGCGGAAGCATTTTTCTGAATAACGATAAAATAAAAATCCCTGTTATCAGTAATCTTTTTAATAGCATTGGAAGAAACAGGCATACCGGCGGTTCCGGCTAAACCGTAGGGATCTGCATCGGCAAATAACCAACCGCCCCATCCGGAAACATATACATTTTCGCAGCGGTCAACCAGGAAAGCAACCGGAGAAATATTTGGATTGGGGGCGGCAGAACCAAAAGTGGTGGAGTATACATAATCAGAAAGATCAGGTTTTAGTTTCGCCACAAATTGTTTCGCCCCGACATTGATAAAACCAACATTGGCAGTTGTTTTCCAGTTTCCCGTCGTGGAACCCATGACATAGGGAAATCCATTCTTGTCAAATTCAATTCCGTAGATGGCGTCGAATCCCGTGGTGCCTAAAAAGGTTGTCTTCTTTAGCGTGCTTCCGTCATTACTTATGATGGAAATATATCCGTCGCAAACACCTCCGGCAAATGCAGGCTGAATAACACCGGTGTTATTACCATTCATAACAGTACTGGTGGTAGCACCCGCCACATAAATATCACCGGTCAAAGGATTCAGTTTTAATACGAAGCAGGCATCTTCCCCTGTGCCACCCAGAAAGCTGGCAAAGATCAGTGACTTACAATCGGGAGATAATTTTACGATTACGCCGTCCTGGTTTCCACCTCCAAATGTTGTTTGAAAAGCACCCGGGGTTACCGGAAAATCATCTTTTGAACGTGTGCAGGACGCCACGTAAATATTATTGGCGGCGTCAAGGATCACTTCGCTCCGGGAATCATCTCCATAGTTTTTTATCAGCAGATTGGCTTGTTCGTGCGCACCATTTTCCTGGTTTAACTGATCTTCCACGTTTACGGCGTCGTACTTGGATCCGGCAACACAGGCAGAGCCTATCAAATCAGTGCCGGTCGCATTTAGTTTTACCACAAACATGTCACACCCACCACGGGTGCCGAACACATTCAAAAAAGGAAAATCAGGCGAATAGGTGCGGCCCATAACAACCAAATTTCCCTGGGGGTCACTGAACATACTGTGCGGACATTCCACACTATTGCCACCGATATAGGTTGCAAACATTCTTGTACGGCCATTGCTGCTGAATTTCATAATACCCACATCGTTGGTACCTCCCTGGAAGTTTGCCTGAAAAGCGCCGTTCAACACCGGAAAGCCGTCTCCAAACACGATACCACCGGCAAAGAAAGTTCCGTCGGGCCCCGGTGTTGCAGTAAAACCCCAATTGGATGCTTTGCTGCCTGTGAAAGTGGAAAATACGAGTGTCGGATCGATTACCAGTACACGGTTGCTGTTGTAGTGCCTGACGTCAAACCGGACTATCCTGTCTTTCGAAACACGATAACGAACCGGAATGGATTCTCTGCCGTTATCACCTGCCTGGTAAGAATAGGGTTCCATCTCTTTGACATCTCCTACCGATGTGTTTAATACTAATCGGTTGTTGGTAACCGTTAGATCATTCAACCCTTCATATTGCATCGCAATATTTTCGGGATTGGCACCCGGATGAACGATCAGGTCATATTTCAGTTTTCCGTTATCGGTATAATACCGCAGATCTATACCCGGGTAAATATTTTTATAGGTGACACCCTGGAAAACACGGCAATGCCGGGCCCATTTGGTGGAATCATTTCCGATGAAATAATTATTATAGGTATCGAGCGGTTTATCCGGTATAATTTCAGTAGCCTCATTCATATTCAGAAAGTTGACAGAATATGCGTGAGACCGCAGTGCAACAGGTCTGCCTGTAAAACTTCTTTGAGCGGATTTTGAATTTGAGGAATCGGACCGGATCACTCCGCCGTGTGTTGAAACTAAAACGGCCATTTCCTTTTCATCGTGTAATACGACGCGGATGCCTTTTTTATGAAAAAATAAACTCCCATTGCCGATATCCGCTTTCAATATCGCCCGCGCATCCCACTGTCCTTTGTTTTCTATAAACTCCAGGTTGGAGGATTCTGTTTGGGCTGAAACATGCAGGCAAACAATTGTAAAAGCAATAAGAGCGAAAAGACGTTGCCTGTACAAACTGATTTTTTTTAAATTTTTAGATTGCAAAGATGCTTTTATACGCCTAAAGCCCAAAGCCTAAAGCCTAAAGCTTTAGTTTATTAGTGTTAAAGTTTTCCTGCTTTTTGCTCTGCGCTTTGAACGTTTTTGATATTCATCAATTGATTTTTCTTTAACAAATAAATATTCTATCTACCGCTCATGCCTAACCGACACACTAAAAAAACTTTACGCTTTGTGCTTTGGGCTTTAAGCTTGTATTGGTTTTAGGCTTTAGGCTTTAAGCTTTAGGCCTTGCCTAACGAATTAATGTGATGTCCCCCTTTTTCCTTGTCTTCGTACCGTCCGAAAAAGTTGCTTCGAGCGTATACGCATATACACCAATGGGTTGGGTAGCGCCATTAAATGTTCCGTCCCAACCAATAAATGGATTATTTGATTCAAAAACAATCTGTCCCCAGCGATTATAAATTTTCCAATCCATGGAGGCGATTCCAAATCCTTTAACCATAATGATACTGTTCTGGCCAAACCTGCCAGGAGTAAATGCATTGGGAACATCCAGGAGCGGATTGATCAGGCTTTCCACGGGATGGCAGATGGTGTCGGCGCATCCAAACTGATTAATGGCAACGAGACAGGCATTAAACGTATTGGTCTGCTCATATTGGTGAATAACGGTATCAGCTGAATTTTTTTGTGTTGAATCACCATCTCCGAAGAACCAGACATAATGTGTTGCTCCGCTGGAACCATTGGAGAAAATAGTGGGCGTATTATATTGGGCCGGTATCGGCTGCGTCGAAAAATCAGCAGTCGGTTTTGGAAAAACATGAATGGTCTGGGAAGTCGAATCCACAATATTACAGGTACTCGAATCCGTCGCAACGAGCGTAATAGTGTATGCACCTGTATCCGTATAAGTGTAAACAGGATTGATATCAGTCGACATGTTTCCGTCGCCGAACCGCCATAAAAAACTTTTTCCTGCGAGAGAAGTATTATTGAACATCGCATTGTACGGGGCACAGCCATCTGATATTTCGAATTGTGCTTTTACCACGGGTGATACGCGCAAAGTCTTCGTGGTCGTGTCGGGATAGTTACAATAATTGGTATCGGACAGAATCAATTGTACCAGATAGGATCCGGAAGCAGCATACGTATGTGAGATCGGACTGGTGCCGGGTAAAATGGTACCGTCTCCGAAATTCCAGGTAAATGAACCGGGCTGAAATGGTTTGCCGGCCGGAGGTGTAGACGTGTTCGTAAACATATAATTGAGTGACTGGCAGGGTGGGAGTTTACTGATATCAAAATCCAGCACTGCTTTATCCGTCCTTACGCGAATTTTCAGGTATGCTGTATCTGCGATATTGCAGGTGGCAGAATCGATGGCAATCAGGCGAACGGTATAGGTTCCGATTGATGTATACGTATGCACTACCTGGAATGCCGTGGTTGTTGCGTCCGGACTGCCATCTCCAAATGTCCAGATATATAATTTTGCGTTGTGCACGGTATCTTTAAATAATACATCCAGCGGCACACAACCAGAACTGTCATAACGGCCATTGATAACCGATCTCGGATCCGCTGCGACTCCGGCAAAGTTGAATGAAATTTTTACGGCAGCGAGATTGCATCCGTTTGCACCAGCCCCGTTTTTGGGAGCCCACACATTCAGTGTTGTCGGGAAAGTTCCCATACCATAACAATTCGCACAAATGGCTTCATATATAACGCCCTGTTTGTCGAACCGGCTGGTTCCGCCATCCACATGATTGCCGAGCCCTCCTGTTTGGCCAAAGAAACTTCCATACAACTGACTGACTGCATTTTTTTGCATTACGAAAAAGTAAAAATCATTCCCGTCGGTGGTCTTTTTAAGCGCATTGTTTGTAACGGTCAGCCCGGTTGTTTTCGAATTGTTGTAAACAGCTTTTCCGCCTCCTTCCACTTCAATGCCTCCGCCCCAGCCGGCAACATATACATTTTCGCAACGGTCAACGAGAAAAGCGGTTGGTGAAATATCAGGGAAGGAGGAACCTTTTCCGAACGTGGTTGAATAGATATAACCAGAAATATCCGGTTTCAGTTTGGCAATAAACTGTTTGCCCTTTGCCTGACTAAAGGTCGCATTGATCACCGGCCATAAACCTGTGGTGGTTCCCATGATATATGGATAACCCAGGTTGTCAAACTGAACACCATACAAAACCTCTGTGCCGTTGGTTCCGAAATAAGAAGTTTTTACCAGTGTGCCGCCATCATTACTTACTATGGACAGAAACCCGTCAATGCCACCCTGATTGGCTGAGTTCACCACGGGTCCGTTGGAAGTGCCCTGCAGATTGGCGCTGGATGTTCCGCCGACAATATAAATATTGTTGTTGCCTGGATTCAATGCCAGTGCAAAAGCAGCATCGTCATTACTTCCTCCCAGATAAGAGCTGGCGAGTATCGCACTGAGATCCGGATTGGTTTTTATAAAAACACCATCCTGTTTGCCACCATTGGTTTTTTGAAATGCATTGCCTGTAACCGGAAAATCTGTAGAAGAAGTACATGATGCCAGATATACGTTACCTGTTTTATCCAGGATCACTTCACTGCGTCCATCATCTCCATAATTTAAACGAAGGGAGCTCTGTCCCATTGGAACAATATTATCTGAATATTTTGGTGCGATATTCACCCCGTCATTGGCGGTTCCGCCGATGATCCGGGATCCTATCAGACCTGTTCCGGCAGCGTTTAATTTTGTCAGAATAATATCATAACCACCTTTCAGAACGTCTTTCGCACCTGTGCTGTTGACATTTGGAAAATCGGGGGAACTTGTCCTGCCTGCAATCACCAGATTACCTGCCTGGTCCACGACAAGACTATGGGGTTGTTCATTCCCCTTGCCGCCCAGATAAGTGCCATATAAACGATTAACGCCGTTGCTGCTGAATTTCATGATGGTAATATCATAATGATAAGAACCATCTGTGGCGTCACCTCCCTTGAAAGTTGATTGATATGCACCGGGACTAACCTGAAACAAATTTCCATTACTGATCGGTTCGGAGTCTAATGTTATACTCCCGGAATAAAAACTGCCACTTTCATCATAAGTGGCTGTATAACCCCAGTTGTCGGAATGTGATCCGGTAAAAGTTGAAAATATAAGCGTGGGATCAATAATAAGTGTAGCAGAAGGAGCATAGTTGCTGACGTGAAAAAGCACCGTATTATCAGGTCCCGCCTTGTAACTGCATTCAACATCCTTATTTCCATCTTTTGAAAACTGGTATGAGTGCGGGATCATTTCTTTTACGTCACCCACCGATGTATGAATGGTGATCTGACCGGGTTTAACCATCAGCTTGTCGGCACCTCTGTATTTCATCACGATATTATCCGGATTGCCACCCGGGTGCACAACCAGATCGTATTTCAACTGGTTGTTTTCGGTATAATACCGAAGATCGATATTGGGATAAATATTTTTGTAGATGATCGCCTGGTAAATTTTACAATTGGATTTCCAACGGGAAGGATCGTTGCCGATAAAATAATTATTATACGTGTCAAGACTTTTATCTCCCTGGATTTCCACCTGTTCGGAACTGTTCAGGAACTCCACCTGGTATACATGAGAATGCATGGTGAGATTGATCGATGAACGATTCGAATTAGAGGGCTCTCCTCCCGGATTGGATTGAACAGGCGGCAGGGAGGCGGCCAGATCGGACTTTTCAGTTGCTTTATTTGTTGAAGGAGATGTTGAAGAGGGAGTTGTTGAAGATTGACTGGAAGATTTATTTCCGCTCGGTATACCATGCATGGCATTCCTTAAGGCCTCCATATCTGACGAACTTTGCATTAAAACTGAAAATCCGTGTTTTTGAAGGTAGAAGGTAGTATTGGGCATGTTGGCCCTGAACCGGATGGTATTATCCCATTGACCTTTATTTTCTATAAACTCCAGATTGCCGATCTCTGATTGAGCATAGAGTCCGGATAAGCAAGTGTTCAGAAACGCAAAAAATAAGAATAACTTCTTTTTCAATAGCTGGAATTTGAGTTCATATTAAGAAATCCGGCTCCAGGGTGTTTTACCTTTTTCCTGTTTCAATTGTTGGCGCAAAAGGTTATTTTCAGGGAGATCCAGTTCAGGATCCATGTTCAAAATCTCCTGTGCCTCCTGCACGGCCAACTGCAGTATTTCACGGTCACGTACGATGTCGGCCAGTTTAAAATCCAGTAAACCACTTTGACGGGTGCCTGCGATATCTCCCGGACCTCTAATCTCCATATCTTTTTCCGCAATTTTGAATCCATCGGAGGTTTCACACATTATCTTTAATCTTTCCCTGGCTTCGCTGCCCAGTTTGTTACCAGCTAAAAGAATGCAGAAACTCTGGTCAGCGCCTCTACCGACACGTCCGCGTAACTGGTGAAGCTGGGACAGACCGAATTTTTCAGCACTTTCAATTAACATGACGGTTGCGTTGGAAACATGAACGCCTACTTCAATAACGGTCGTTGCTACCATAATCTGAGTGTCGCCCGAAACAAATCTTTTCATATTGGTTTCCCTGATCCCCGTTTTTTGCCTTCCATGTACCATACTAATATAGTACGCAGGTTCTGGAAAATAGGCTTTTACATTTTCATACCCTTTCATCAGGTTTTCGTAATCGAGCTTTTCCGACTCTTCGATCAGGGGGAAGATGATATAGGCCTGCCTCCCTTTTTTTATCTCAACCTTAATGAAATCCATCACTTTAGGCCTGTCATATTCATAACGCTTCACGGTTCTGACGGGTTGCCTTCCGGGCGGTAACTCGTCAATAACACTATAGTCAAGATCGTTATAGGCTGTCATTGCAAGGGTTCGGGGAATGGGTGTGGCTGTCATCACGAGTACGTGGGGAGGCAAAAAGGCTTTTTTCCAGATCCTGGCCCTTTGGGCTACACCAAACCGGTGTTGTTCATCTATGATGGCTAGTCCGAGATTTTTAAATAATACAGGGTCTTCCAGGATGGCATGGGTTCCGATCAGAATATGTACAGAACCATCGGCAAGTTCTTCGAGGATCTTTCTCCGGGCAGCTGATTTGACCGATCCGGTAAGTAGTTTCACAGATACAGGCAGGTCCTTCAATAATTCCTGAAAGTTGATGAAATGCTGATTACTCAGTATTTCAGTGGGCGCTATCAGGCAACTCTGGTAGCCATTGTCGGCTGCCAGGAGCATGGTCAGGAGGGCCACCATGGTTTTCCCGCTGCCCACATCACCCTGCAGGAGCCGGTTCATCTGATGCCCTGTAGCCGTATCCTGACGAATCTCCCGTATGACTCGTTTTTGGGCACCCGTGAGTTCAAAGGGAAGGGATTTTGTATAAAAATCATTGAAAAGGCGTCCAACCTGGCTGAAAATAACACCACGCGATTGTTTTTGGCGTTGTGTTTTTATCATACGTGTTCTCACCTGGTTGAAAAACAACTCTTCAAATTTCAAACGAAACAAGGCACACTGGTAGTCCCGGGGCGAGGCTGGGAAATGTATCGATTGAAAAGCTTCGAAACGGGATATCAATCCGGATTTACGAAGAGTAACCGCAGGTATAAATTCCGGGATATCCTTTTCCCTTAACTGGGAAAGCAGTTGCTGTGTCAGTTTGGCTATCTGACGCCCGCCCAGGGACCTTGCTTTGAGTTTTTCCGTACTCGGATAGATGGGCTGTAAGGGTAAACCGCTTTTCACGTCATCATAGGCTTCCATTTCAGGGTGTGTCAATTGCATCAACCCGTTAAAAAAACCAACCCGGCCATACACCCTGTATCTGAATCCGGGGTTTAAATTTTTCTCCATCCAGGATATTCCCTGAAACCAGATCAATTGCAGAACACCCGTTGCATCTTTGATCGTGGAAACGAGCCTTTTTGATTTTCCTGTTCCTAAAATCTGAAGTGATCCGAGGAAACCTGCCACCTGAACAAATTCGGTGTCAGCAGAAATATCTGCTACCGGTGTTATTTGGGATTTATCCAGGTGCCGGTATGGATACAATTCGAGCAGATCCCGGAAGGTATCGATTCCGAGTTCTTTGCGTAATAAAATCGCCCGCTGCGGACCTACACCTTTCAGGTACTCTATCGGGCTTGATAATATCTCCGTGGAATTCCTGTTCATGTAGGAGAACAAATTTAATTCAATTCTGGATTCCGCTATCATAGTCATCTTGCGGAAAACAGATTATGGTTGTATATTGAAGTTAGTTTTCCATGAATGAAATATTACTTACAGTTGCTAAGGCCCAAAGACTGGGCGAAAAACCTTTTTTTAGTTGTTCCCTCCTTTTTTGCAGGTCAGTTTTTTGTTCGCGCCCGGTTTCTTCATTTAATGGAAGGAATTGTTTCATTTTGTTTTATTGCATCGGCTATTTATATCATCAATGATTACCGGGATATTGAAGATGACAGAAAACATCCTTTAAAAAGCAATCGCCCGCTGGCGTCGGGAAAAGTGAAAAAACCGGTGGCTGTTGGTATCTGTATCGGATTACTTTTATTGGGTACCGTGCTGGGCCTGCTCGCGGACCCGCATTACCAGTTTCTGTTTATACTTGTCCTTTATTTTTTTATTAACCTGTTTTATTCCTTCGGGCTTAAAAATTTTGCCATACTTGATATCCTGATACTTTCCTCAGGTTTTGTACTCCGGGTAAAGGGAGGAGCGATCATATCGGGCGTGGAGGCCTCGGAATGGCTGATTATTATGACCTTTCTATTATCCCTTTTTATGGCCATTGCCAAACGGCGGGATGACCTTTTACTGAAGGTGACAACAGGAACGGATATGCGAAAGTCGATGAGCGGCTACAATCTTGACTTTCTGAATACGATGCTCGGACTATCCAGTGCCATCGTGATCGTCGCGTATATTAACTACACTGTATCGCCGGTAACGGTGGCCCGGCTGGGTACACGCAATCTGTATTATTCAAGTCTTTTTGTTATCGCGGGTCTGATGCGTTACCTGCAGATCACATTTGTACTGAAGAAATCCGGATCTCCCACGGAGATCCTCTTTAAAGATCACTTTATACAAATCACGCTGGCTTTATGGGTTTTAAGCATTTACGCTATATTGTATTTAAAGGATGTCAACATTTTTAGCCATTAAAAAAGCGTAAAGCTTAATGCGCAAAGCTGAAAGCTTATTGGAATTTTAAAAGGCATAAAACAATCGTTCTGTTAAAATGGGATGTAAATCCCTGACAAATAACTTCGACGTCTGCATAAATTATAAAAAGTGAATGGAAAGAAGATTGCCTTTTTTGATTTTGATGGCACCATCACAACCAAAGACAGTTTGCTGGAAATAATAAAATTTCTGAAGGGCAGGACCACATATTATGCCGGGATCTTATTGAATATGCATTGGTTCATGGCATATCAGATAAATCTTATTTCGGCTGGCCTGTTAAAGGAAAAAGTACTTTCATATTTTTTTTCCGGGACACCGGAAAACGTTTTTCAGGAGCAATGTGACCTGTTTGCAGAACGCGACCTTCCTGGTTTCATTAGAAAGGGAGTGATCGCTGAAATGGATCGGCTTCGGAAAGAAGGTTTTGAGCTGGTGATTGTTTCGGCCTCAGCGGAAAATTGGATCAGGGGTTTTGCAAACAGGCTGTCCCTGGAATTAATTGCCACTATACTGGAAGTGAAGAACGGACTGATCACGGGGAAACTGGAAGGAAAGAATTGTAGTGGTGAGCAGAAAGTAATTCGCATACAGGAGAGATGGGATCTGACGGGGTATGAAGAAATTTATGTTTATGGCGATACACCTGCCGACAAACCCATGATGGCATTGGCAACACATTCATTTTATAAGCCATTCAGAAAAGCATGATTTTTTTTTATCTTATATGTCATATCATCTCCTGGGCGGTATTTATTTATTTCGCTGCAAACACGCTGTACCTTTTCATTATGGCGTTGTTTGGCCGACTGACCAGTGGCAGGAAATATATAATACAAAGCGAAAAACACCGCATTGCCGTACTGATTCCCAGTTTCAGGGAAGATCAGATTATTGTTGATACGGCGTTTCAAACAAAGGAACATGATTATCCCGGATCCCGGTTCACGGTAACAGTTATAGCAGATAAGCTAAAACCGGAAACCATGCAAAAATTGATGCTGATACCGGTGAATGTTTTAGAAGTAAATCTGGGTATGAAGTCACGTTCACTGCACGCGGCACTTGAATCACCCGGTATCAGGGATTCCGAAATCGTCATGATCCTGGATGCGGATAATATAATGGCTCCCGGTTGTCTTGAAAAAGTAAATGCGGCATTCCATGCAGGAGTTAGGGCTATGCAATGTCACCGTACAGCAAAAAATAAAAATTCCGAAGTAGCCCTGCTGGATGCGATGAGTGAAGAAATCAATACAAACCTGTTCCGGCGGGGTCCCGCTTTTGCGGGATTATCGGCCACACCAAATGGTTCCGGGATGGCATTCGATACGACGCTGATACGGGACATATTTTCATCCAGAGAAATTCTCGAAAATCCGGGAGAGGACAGGGAGATTGACATGCAGCTCATACAACGCAAAATAAAAATGGAATTTCTGGATGACGCATTCATATACGACGAAAAAGTTGCGACCGCAGGAGTATTTGAAAAACAGCGCATCCGCTGGCTGGAGGCACAGGTAAATCATGTGCGGCGGTTTTTTGATGACGATATGAAGACAGCACAGAAAACCATTTTTTTCGTCAATAAGTTTTTTCAAAATTTATTACTGCCCCGTGTGCTGACCCTGGTGGTTTTTTCCATTATCATTACCATACTTCTGATTCAACATTATTTTCAACTGCCTTTGATCAGGCCGTCATTCGTCGTGTGGGCGTCCATGATGGGTCTTTATTTATTGACACTGCTGATTTCCATACCGCGCATATTTTATAGTACCAAAACTTTATGGGCTATGAGCCGGCTTCCATTGCTTATGTATGCGATGATGCGTGCGGTTGTTCAAATGAAAAAAAAACGAAGGGAGTTTATTCATACGCCGAAGTCGTTTATGTCAGATGATAAGCCCAGTGCTTAACGCCTAACGCCTAACGCCTAACGCTTAACGCTGTAGTGTGGTGAATGTGTAAGACTAATAATGTGGGAATTCAAAATGGTCCCGCATGTGCGGGATGGAAATGACAATGAACCAATGTATTTTTTCACACTATCATTTCCAAATTCAATTCCCAATTTGTTACATCTATCACTTTTCTACACTCGCCACACTACAGCGTTAGGCGTTAGGCGTTGGGCGTTAAGCTTAGACCGGTGATTTACTGGAGTGTGACAAATTATATCCGATTCCCTTCAGGAACCATTTTAGTTTTATGAAATGACCGCTGAACAGACAGGTAATAATTGTTTTTGGAATAGTAAACAGGATAAAAAAAAGGCCGAATACCAGTAAATTAAATGGATTACTATTTCTGCGCATGTACAAAATGCGGTTTCTCGTGAGATAATATGTTTTCATTGGGTTTTCCTTGCCCACCGTCATGGATTCTTTATGCAAAATGGTGGCTTCAGACTGATACCAGATCAGGTATCCTGCCTTCTGTACCCGCACTGACCAATCCCATTCCTCATAATAAAGAAAAAAATTCTCGGGGAAAAGTCCGGTTTTTGCGATTACTTCTTTTTTTACCATCATCGCACAGCCATGCGCACCATTCGTTATACCTGAGACATTATATTGTCCGTTATCCGTTTCATGATCTCCGATGGAGGACGTTCTTCCGGTAAACGGATTCATTGGCCGGAAGCCTGCGTACTGAATAATGCGGGGGTCGTCAAAATATTTTATTTTAGGACAGACAATTCCGATAGACGGGTTTTGGAAAAATGGCTGGATAAGGCGTTGAATGATATCCGGTGTGAGATCTGTATCATTATTTACTATAAAAATAAATTCGCCCCGCGCTTGTCGAATTCCCCAATTATTTCCCCCGGCGAATCCCAGATTCGTTACACTTCGCAGAAGTCTTGTATTCGGATATTCGGCGCCGTTGAATATGTTCTTCGGATCCTCACTGGAAGCCATATCACAGATCAGTATTTCGAAAGAGGGATAAAGCAGTTTCCTGCTGGATTCCAAAAATTTCGCCGTAACGGCCGCCTGATTATAATTCAGCGTTATGATGGAAACAAGGGGTTGATAACCTGCTTCGGATAAATTCATCCTGGGAAGATAATGCGGAATGCCGACCTGTAAATCTTAAGCACTTGACTTTTGAATAATCGCAGAAGGCGTATTGGCCATGATCCAGAGATCGTACATGAAATTGTATTTGTTGGCATAATCAATATCCAGACTGATTCTTTCTTCCACAGACATGTCTTCGCGACCTCTTTTTTTGATCTGCCACAGTCCGGTCATTCCGGCCGGTGCGAGGAAACGCTGGGCACATTGGTCTGTCGTCAGCGTGGCTGCTTCGTAAAGCGGAAGAGGACGGTTGCCAACCAGTGACATATCTCCCATTAATACATTCAGCAACTGGGGTAATTCGTCCAGACTGGTATTTCTCAGAAATTCACCTACTTTGGTTACGCGCGGATCGTTATTGAATTTGAAGAAGGTCGGTTCCTTTTTTTTCTCTTCGCTGTACTGATTCAGATGTGAAAGTTCCTGCACACGGCTCTCTGCCCCGGTGAACATCGTTCTGAACTTGAAGAAGTCGAATATTCTGTAACCACGGCCCGCTCTTTTTGAAATATAAAAAGTGGGTCCCTTGGACTCAATCCGGATGGCCAGTGCAATCAGAAAAAACAGCGGACTTAAAAGAAATAAGGCAGTCAGTGAAACCAGTATATCAAAACTGCGCTTTAATATACTATGCAAATTGGTAGTGGAAACAACCCTGGCCTCGTCTTCTTTGAGGCTGGCATTCATTTCAATGGCTTTCGATTTCACTTTATTCAAAAAACGTACTTTACCCAACAGTGAATTTGGTTCAGATGCTTCAATCAGCATGATATCATCGGCCAGCATATGCTTTTTATACTGGGTCATATCTTCTTCGCCGAGATGCGCTGAATCTATTATAAAAGGGATCCTGCTGAACAGCGGGTTGCTGTTCAGAAACTGAACGAATTTTTTTACAACTGAAAAATCAAAACTCGATTCACAAAAAATAACTTCGGGCAATGTGTTTTTTTCCTGCTCAATAGAACGTTTTAATTCCGCACGTGCGTTATCGATGCTATCGGATGCATAACCACGTTTAAAAAGCTTGACTAATTTTTCAATATTGGCAGGATTTTTGCCGATATAGTAAAATCCGCTGTGAATGATACTCGTGCTCGCGAAGACCTCTTTTGCGGGCAGTTGATACCTTACAAAAGCTTTTCCTTTGTAAGCAGATTTGGGTAGAATTGTATAATCCATATTCAGGTAAGGTTAATTTTCACGAATACTAATCAGCGATTAAACTGCTTTCATCGGGTAATAGGTATCCAGAGACTTATTCTCTATCAATTGTTGTACCGCGTTAACCAGGTTTACCGGGTTGAACGGTTTCAGAAAATATTTTTGAACAGAATAAGCTTCACATTTTTCTTCCGTTTCCTCAGCATTCAAACCAGACAAAACCATTACCGGAATATTTTTATAAATTCCACTGGAAGATAACTGTTGTATCAGTTCCCAGTTTTCCAGGTCTGGCAATTGCGGATCAGCAATTATCAGATGTGGAAAGTTTCTCTTCGACAACCAGTGCATTGCTGAACAACCATCTGGTACTGTTATTACCTGATAAGATTTTCCTAATACTGTTTGAAGCAAAAACCGAATCGCCTTACTGTCATCTACTGCTAAAATTTGCTTTTTCATGGGCAGAAGTCCTTGATTAAAATTTGACTTTATTCCTCAGTAGGCTGGAGTTCCTGGTACATGTCTGACAAGCGGTATTGGTATCTAAGGTTAGACTCGTGATATGGATAAACATCAGGTTTTTATTAGAAATTAATCAGCAATCTTTTGGGGATTTCAAGGATGGATGGCTGATTATACCCGAGATTTGGGAATGAGGGCTTCAGAGGAATTGAACGGATTGTAGAAATTCTACGATAAAAGTAGGTATTTTTTCCTAAGATCCAAATAATGCCAAACCTTTTTTTGAATCAGCCAGATAACACAATCAAAAAATCGTGCCGGCTTATGCATTCATATTCCTCGATGATTTATCCCATGTTACATGTTGTTTGCCGTTTATAAAGCGAAAGAAACCAAGGAACATCGATAAATTCATAAAAAAGAAGTAATAAGGTATGTAGAAAGCCTTGATTCTCATATTTCGGCGGGCGAATAACCATCCTGCAACAACGAATGCGTAAAATACGAGCTGAGCCAGTAAAAAGATCGCGTAAAAACCCCTTTGGCCATGAACGACCAATAAGGCGTTTGTAAAAAAACAGACGAGCAGGCATACAGGGCATAGTGTCCATCGCAGGATTCTGTGTGAAATAAATTGAAATGATAAAAGCGGATATCTATAGACGTTAAAAAGTTTTTTAAGTATGATCATGGCCTGGAAGGCGCCTGCTGCTATTCGTACTTTTCGCTTTTGTTCTTCCCGGATTGAAATGGAAGCAGCCTCTGTAGCAAATGCTTTTGGTTCGTACCGGACAAGATATCCGTCCATACATATTTTCAGTGACTGAACAAAGTCTTCTATGATTGTGTCTTCGGCGACCTGATGAAAATGGGAGGTCTTTACAGAAAATAATTCTCCGGCTGCACCCACTACGGAATTCAATTCCGAATCCAGTTTTTTGAGAAGGGATTCATATTTCCAATAAATACTCTCTCCGGATTCCACTGCGTTGTTTCTCAGGTCAGAAATAATTTTTTTTTCGCCGGCCACAGCAGCTACCAATGGGTCGGCATAGTGTTTCAGGATTTCCCGCACGGCGGATTGATTAATCAGGGTATTCGCGTCAGAAAATATTACGTAGGGGGTCTCTACATATTTCATCGCACGATTGATCGCTGCCACTTTTCCTTTTCTTTCTGTCTGGTGCAATAATAACACACCGGTATATCTGCGAACGATATCAGCCGTAGCATCGGTTGAACCGTCCGTTATGAAGATCCATCTGAGTTTACCTGCAGGATAATCCAGATCCAGACTGTTTTTCAATTTACTTTCTATGCAATCAGCTTCATTATAGGCAGCAACCACGAGTGTTACTTCGGGTTCGAAATCGGTTGACGGTTGACGGTTGACGGTTGACGGTTGATGGCTGATGGTTGACGGTTGACGGTTGACGGTTGACGGAAGTGCTTTAGGCTGAAACAGTCTTTTCACTTTTACAATCAGGAAAATGAGTAAACCATATCCGATGTAGCTATAAAGAATAATAAATAAGCTGAAAAAAAACAGGAACTTAACCATTGTCAACCATTGGTGGCCGCTAATTTATCAAAACGCGGAGTCATGGCTCTCATTTAATTTTGCCTTCTGGATTTTATTATTATTTTTGAGCGGATTGGATCTTCTAATCAGTTGATTGCCCGTTTATAATCGTATTTTCAACGCTTTCCGGGCCGAAGAATCATATTATCCGCAAAAATTTATCGTTGCGAAGGTGATGACCGGTAGTGAAAGAATTGACTTCTTCTGATTCCTTCCTGAAAATAACCTGTTCGAATATCTGAAAAACATTCACGCGCAAAACGGTAATCTCAGATCTGTTTAGAACAAAAATGGAGCATCATTTCATAAAAAACAGGGATATTGTCTTATTCAGTTTGCAGCCATGGAATTCCGGGATTGCCTTCAATTTTAAGGACATGGCGTTTGAACTTGCCCGTTATAACCGGGTATTGTTCATAGATCGTGCCCGGGACAGGCATTCGATACTGAAAAGAATCTTCTCATCAAAAAAACAGGATACAGAAAACAGGGGAACGCCCGAGCTAATCCAGGATAATTTTTGGATACTGCATCCGCAGTCCATGCTGGAATCAGGCAATTGGTCACCTACTTATAAACTCTTTGACTTTTTCAACAGAACGAATAACCAAAGACTGGCAGCTGAGATCAAAAAAGCGATTCGTCATTTGAATTTCAATGACTGCATTATGATCAATGATAACGATTTCTTCAGGGGACTCTATCAGAAATCCCTCCTGCCGGTCCGCGATTACATTTTTTATATCCGGGATGCGCTGACCAGCCAGCCCTATTTTAAAAAATATGGCCCCCGCTGTGAAATGGAAATGATCCAAAAATCGGATCTCGTAGTGGCTAATTCCGGCTGGCTTGCGGAATATGCCGGACAATGGAACCCAAACAGCGTCGATATTGGTCAGGGTTGTAACCTCGAATCCTTTATAAAAGACGATTTGCCTGAACCCGGGGATATGAAATCGATTCCAAGGCCCATTGCAGGCTATTGTGGCGCCGTGAATGCCATGAGGCTGGATGAGGAGATCCTGGTTCATATTGCGCTCTCACTGCCTGAGATAAGCCTGGTTTTGGTAGGGCCCGCAGACAGCCAGTTCAGCCGGGAGTCAGCTCAGACATCTTCCCAATGTCTATTTTCTCGGCTTAAAACCACCGGATCAGACTGCTGCATATGTACACCAGTTCACTATTTGTATAAACCCCCAATTCGTAAATCCGTTGACAATCGGCAATTACCCCAGAAAAATAGATGAATACCTGGCTTCGGGCAAACCTGTAGTTGCTACGGCAACAGCAGCGATGGAAATGTTCAGGAATTTCACCGAATTATGTGATTCAAAAGAGCAGTTTGTAGAAGCAATCCGAAAAATACTGAGTCAGCCTGACCATGAGAGGGAAGAATCGGGGAGGAGGGGAATGGATTTTGCTTTAAACCATACCTGGGAGAATTCAGTCGGCGCTCTTGGAGATGCCTATTATTTTACCGGAGAAAAACTAAAATGAGCAGTAAATACCAATCAGGCCCTATTGTCCGTTATGCTAAATTGGGGAGACAGAACCGATTAGGAGAGTTTTTGTATTTTTGGCAAACTTTGGGTATATTGTATCCCTGAACCTTATCCGGTAAGCTATGAGGATTTTTTACTTTGTTCTCCTTATGTTGCTTTTTTCTGCGGCCGGTGCCCGGGCGCAGAACCGCCCGATTGGCTTTGCCGATAACGCAAATCCGGCGACCGTTCACTTTTATCCAAACCCCGCGACATCAATTATTACTTTCGAAGATTTTGCAAAAAAATACGATAAGAACTATACTATCCAGCTTTTTAATTTCCTTGGTAAAAAAGTATATGAATTCACTCTGGCCGACCAGAAGAATATCGTAAACCTCTCCGATTTTTTCAGAGGTATATATATCTACCAGCTCCGGGATCCCACAGGAAAAATTGTTGAAAGCGGCAAATTTCAGGTAAACAAATAATGTCCCCGTTTAAGGCTGATTAATCAGATACTTCGACAATCAGGAATTTCAGATAATGTGTATTTTCCAAACCCCAGGCAATCGGATGGTCCGGTGATTGCGCCTGGTAAGTTACCTGTCTTATTTTTTTGCCGGCGTCTTTTGCTGCAGACCGGATGGTTTCCAGGAACAGTTGTGGTGATACCAGGTTAGTACAGGAGGAAGTAACAAGGAATCCGCCTGAACGAAGCAATTTCATTCCCCTCAGATTGATTTCCTTATAACCACTAATAGCTTTTCCGATATTTTCCCGGCTCTTTGTAAAAGCGGGCGGATCCAGCATAACCACATCGAATTTCTTATTCTCCCTGGTCCATTTTTTTAAAACATCGAAAGCATTCACAGCTTCAAAACGCACGCTATTTTCCAGTCCGTTCAAATATGCGTTTTTCCGTGCAGCCGCAACCGCATTTTCCGAAATATCCAGCCCCAGGACAGATTTTGCCCCATAATGCCCGGCATGGACCTCAAAACTCCCCGTATAACAAAAGGCACCCAATACATCGGCATTTTTTACAATGTTTTGAATAGCACGGCGGTTATCCTGCTGATCCAGAAAGTATCCTGTTTTTTGTCCGTTTTCCAAATCAACTTCCATTTTGATACCGTTTTCCTGAATAATGATTTTTGTATCAAACGGTGCGGATAAAAATCCCTTTTGCTGGTTCATTCCTTCCAGTTCCCGGACCGGAACGTCATTTCGTTCATATATTTTATCAGTGAGAAATATTTGCTCCAAAGCGGAAACTATAGCTGGTTTCCAAACATCCATTCCGAGTGCAAGTGTCTGAATTACAAAGTGTTCACCGAATTTGTCGATGATCAGGGCGGGCAACCCATCCGCCTCGCCAAAAACGAGTCTGCAATTTTCCGTATAGCCTATTTTTTTTCGATAATTCCAGGCGGCTTCAATGCGATCGTGGATAAAACGGGCATCCACCGTTTCGTTTTCATTACGGGTTAGTAAACGGATGGCAATCTGTGACTGGGGATTAAAAAAGCCCTTTCCGATAAATTTTTTGTCCCCGTTGAAAACGGTTACAATATCTCCGGGTTTTACGGCCTCGTCGGTTTCGGCAATTTCATTGCCGAATATCCATGGATGTCCGTTTTCAATGCGCAGGCCGATTTTCTTCTTTAGAACGACTGGAATCATGGCGCAAAATTACCGGAGCGGGATCAGTTCAAAGAAGACAATTTGTCTCAAATAAGCAGTTGGCAAAATAATTGACAATCTTACCTTTGCCAGAATTTCCTATAAATGCAAATGAATATTGAAAATATGTCGGAAGAAAGGGATTTTGAAACTGTAAATGGCAGAGAATCAACGGTTGACATAAATACCGATGAAAATGTTGCGGGCACCCATCACCTGAACCAGGATCTGGAAGAAGATGATCCGCTGGAAAAGGCAAATATCGAGCTGCAGGAGCAAAAGGATAAATACCTGCGTCTGCTGGCCGAATTTGACAACTATAAACGGCGCAGCGCCCGTGAAAGGGTTGAATTGAGCCAGACTGCGGGAAAGGAAATCATCATTTCCCTGCTTGATGTACTGGATGACTGCGACAGGGCAGAGAAGCAATTACAGCAGGAAAACAACACAAAGGATCTGAGTGGCGTTTTCCTGGTGTTCAGCAAACTGCGCAATCTGCTTCAAAGCCGGGGACTAAAAGCCATGGATAGTCTCCATACTGAATTCGATGTGGAAAAGCAGGAAGCTATCAGTGAAGTACCGGCGCCTTCTCCGGAACTCAGGGGTAAGGTGATCGCCGAAGTGATGAAAGGTTATTATTTAAATGATAAAATTATCCGGTTCGCAAAAGTGATAGTTGGAAAATAGGAAAAACTGAATGAAAAGAGATTATTACGAAATATTGGGTATTACCAAATCTGCATCCGCAGAAGAAATAAAAAAATCCTACCGAAAGGTAGCGATGCAACATCATCCGGATCGCAACCCGGGTGATAAGTCTGCTGAAGAAAAATTCAAGGAGGCAGCCGAAGCGTATGAGGTTTTAAGCAATGCTGATAAACGTGCGCAATACGATCGTTACGGGCATGCGGCTGTAAATAATGGCCGTGGTGGGTTCAACGGAGGCGGGATGAACATGGATGATATCTTCAGCCAGTTCGGAGATGTTTTCGGCGATGATATTTTCGGAAGTTTTTTCGGAGGGCGCAGAGGCGGCGGCGGTAATTCCCGTTCGCATGGTGTCCGCGGTTCCAACCTTCGTATAAAAATCAAACTCACCTACGAGGAAATCGCCAAGGGCGTAAGCAAAAATATTAAAGTAAAAAAACACGTACCCTGTGCAACCTGCCATGGAAGCGGTGCCAAGGATAAAGCAAGTGTACAGACCTGCGGAACCTGCGGTGGCAGCGGTCAGGTAAGGCGTGTAAGCAATACTTTCCTGGGTCAGATGCAGACAGTAACAACCTGTCCGACCTGTAGCGGAGAAGGAACAACGATCACTGCAAAATGTACGGTATGTAAAGGGGAGGGAAGAGTATTTGGGGAAGAAGTCGTCAATATCGATATCCCGGCCGGTGTGCAGGAAGGCATGCAGTTAAGCGTTTCAGGAAAAGGTAATGCAGGAGAACGGGGTGGATCTGCCGGAGACCTGATTATCCTGATTGAGGAAGAAGCACATCCTGAATTACAGCGCGACGGATTAAATGTGGCTTTTGATTTATACATCTCTTTTACCGATGCCGTCTTTGGACTACAGGTTGAAGTACCCACCATCGATGGAAAAGCCAAGATCCGCATTCCGGCGGGCACACAGAGTGGAAAAATATTCCGGTTAAAAGGGAAAGGATTTCCTTCTGTGAATTCCTATGAGAAGGGCGACCAACTCATTCACGTCAACGTATGGACGCCGCAGCAGGTTTCTGTGGAAGAAAAGGCCATACTTGAAAATCTCAGTGACTCTCCGAATTTCCAACCCAAGCCTGATAAAAACGAGAAGAGCTTTTTTGATAAGGTGAAGGAAATGTTTTCTTAAGCGCAAAGCGTAAAGCATAAGGCGTAAAGCAAATTTTTAGGCTTGATGCTTGAAGCGTGAGGCAGCTAATAAATTAAAAAGGTCCTATCTGATAAATCAGTAGGACCTTTTTTATTAATCAATTTTTTTTTAAGCCTCGCGCCTCCGGCCTCCCGCTTCCTGCCTCCTAAAACCTCGGGCAAAGCATTTTATTTTTGGCCGAATTTTCCCGGTCAAGAAATCCCTTATAAGAGATAGAAAGTTCGAAACCTCCCTGGCCCTGACTGACGGTATTTAAAGTAGATATATTCACATCGTAACTAATGGCGATGGACAAGGGCAGCATGTCCAGTTTTACGACAGGAATAAATGCATCCCCGACCCGCATAAACGCCCCGATACCCAGAATATATTTTGGATCATCGGTAAACTCACCCAGTTTATAACCGTACATCACACCGCCGATTGTTTCGCGGGCGGTACCCTGGTAAGAATAATCCGCTTGTATGGTAAACTCGGACCTTTCATCTACATTGAATCTGGCACCTGCCGAGGCAACCCATTTTGGTTGTAATTCAATGGCTGTGTTCTGATAAAATGAATTCATCGGCCGGTTCAAATGATGATAAGCCAATCCGAAAAACAGGCTGTTCTGCTGGAATTCACCAAATGTCCCATTATAACTCATACCCACGCTCGCATCCCAATAATGTATATCAGGGGTTGGAAAAGTTTCCCCATTTCCCAGAGAAGGATTAAATGCCACTCCGTTGAACTGGCTGTTGGTGGTTATTTTTGAAATGTCAATTCTTTTCTCCACGTATCCTCCCATAAAACCCAGAGAGAGATAACTGGAATGCGTATTCGAAAGGGACTTACTGTAATTAAGCGCCGGGAAAACCTGCGTTGATGTAAGTCCGGCACTTCCGGCCTTGTCATATAATACTTGCAGTCCAATCGTTAGGTAGTCATCCGTACGGCCCACCGGTAATTTATATTCGGCATTAAATGAACCGGTTTTATAAGCATTGGTAAAGCTGTTCCACTGATCCCTGTAAACGCCCTGTATGCGATAGTCTCCCGTGAATATGCCGGCCAGGGCAGGGTTTCTCAACAACGGTGCTTCGAAGAATTGTGAGAAGTGCAGGTCCTGTGCATAGGCCGAAGCAAAACCAACCAGGAAGACCAGTGGTGTTAAACAATATTTTATTATGGGGTTCAGTTTTTTCATCTCTTTATCGGATAAGGGTTACGTTACCATGATAAGGAATCAGGGTTGCATTATCACAAAGTATTTGTATGGTATAAACATATACATCTGATGGAGCCGGTTGTCCGTTGAATGTACCATCCCATGCATCTGCCGGTGAATTGGCAGGGAAATTACTCCTCTGGAATACCATCTGTCCCCAACGGTTATATATCGTAATGGAAGGGATCACATTCAATCCGACGCCATTGACAACGAAATGATCGTTCACACCATCTCCGTTGGGTGAGAAAGTATTAGGCACAAAGAAATTGGCGCCATTACAGATCACCTGTATCCGGATACTATCGGTTGTCGCACAACCTCCGTCGTTTATCGCCGTCAAACTATATTTTGTTGTACTGGTTGGTTTGGCAACCGGGGCCAGACAATTTGAACAGGTCAGATTATTTGTAGGTGTCCAGCTATACGAAACAACATTCGTGGAAACCGTCGGGTTCATCTGGTATGTGCTGCCGACATTAATGGTAACATTTGATGGCAGATCGATGACAGGATAATTAAATACAGTAATGTCCACTGTTTTTGTATCAGAGAAACATTTTTTGCTGTCGTAACCGGTGACCTGGTATGTGATCACCGTACTCGGAGCTGTTCCGGCCTGTGATGCATCCGGCTTAGCAAGCGGATTCCCGATATTCGGATTATTCAGTCCCTCGGCGGGCGTCCAGGAATATATGGCGGCACCCGTTGCCGTCAATTGTGTGCTCTGACCCAGACATACGGAATCCGGTCCGCTGATACTAACCGTTGGCTGCACGTTGACGGTTACCTGAATCGTATCCTTCGCCTGACATCCGTTAAGGCTCGTTCCGTTTACTATAAAATAGGTACTCGTCGGAACCGGGTCGGCAACGGGATTTGCACACGCAAGACAACTCAGCGAGGAGCCATTGACCGGTGCAAACCAATTGTAAGAAGTAGCAGCGCCTGTGGCATTTAACTGAAGTGGTGTGCCAAGACATATCGTTGTATCAGCACCTGCGCTCACGGCAGGTATCGGATAGATGAACAGATGCGAAGGAGGAGTTGTATCGGTCGTATCCTTACAACCTACTGTATTCGTTGCTATCAGTCGCACTATATATTCACCTGCTTTCGGATAACTGACCGGTGCCGGGTTTTGACCGGTTGCTGTTTGACCATTTCCAAAATCCCATGACCAGGTTAATGGTCCGTAAGGATTTGGAACCGTTTCAGTTCCCGAGAAATTTAATACGGCGGGTTCACATTGCGATATCAGCCCGTTGATGGCCACTTTGGGTGATGGTGAAACAGTCAGTGGCATCGTGAAGACGCCGGTACAACCCCCGAGTGTCGTTATATTCAAAGATGCATTATACACGCCGACCACAGGATAATTGTGCGAGGCGGTCGGGCTGGTTCCGCTGGAGACGGGTGATCCGTCTCCAAAATCCCAGGTATAATTGGTTATCGTAGTACCAAATCCTACCAGGGAAGTATTTGTGAAATTGATGGTTCCGTTATCACAAAGCACCGGATTGTCAACTTTAAAATCAGTTTTTGTGATATGATCAATTTCAATCTGGTTAACACCGAAATTGGTCACATGACAACCGGCGGCATCTACCAGTGTTACAAATGGTGTAAAGGCTCCGGGTATATTGTAGTGATGTGTAATATTGTCCTGTGGTGCGATAGGTTGTATCTACCTGGCCATCATTATAATTCCATATAAATTGTAATGACATTGGAAGTAGTTACTTTGAAAAGTACATCAACGGAATCGCAGGCCGCAAAAGGCGAATAGGTGAGTGCCCCGATCGGACCATCAATATGTATATGATGTGTTGCAGATGCAACGCAACCTCCCGGACTTGTAATTGTCAGTTTCGGATCGTAGTCTCCGGGTTGTGTATAAATACTGCCGGGATTTGAGAATATGGCAGATCCTCCATTATCAAAATTCCATGTATAAGTTGCCGCATAACTGCCGGTAAAAGTGAATGCTTCATTTAATGGCGGACAGGCAGAATAAGCAGCACTCAGAGTGAATGAAGCAACCGGTACGTCAATATTGATCGGAGAAGGCGCTGAATAGGTACTTATACAGCTATAGGCATCCGTGATGGATAAGACTTACCGGATATTTTCCAACCAGAGGAAAATTATGCAGGGGAGGATTGGCACCTGTATAGGTTGTTCCATCCTTAAAATCCCAGGTATATACCGGGTTGAAACCTCCGGTTGAAAGGTTATTGAATTTTATATTCGAAGCAGGGCAGTAATTGCTGTCGTCTGTTGCAAATTTTGCAACCGGAATTGAAACGGTGATATAATTTGGAATTGAGAGGCTGTCAGAACAACCATTATTATCGGTTACTTTCAGTTTGACCGGGAAAATTCCCTGGAAACTATATGGATGCGGCGGCGGAGTCTGCACTGGTTGATGTGGCGCCATCTCCAAAATCCCAGGCCCATGATGTAATCGAGGATCCGGCAGGAACGGTCGACTGATCAGTGAACACAGCAGTTAAAGCGCTACAGGAAAGAACAGTCGGCGTTGTGAATTTAGCGGTGGGACCGTTGACATACCATCGGATAAGCGTTCGATGAATCCACACAACCTGTAACCAGATCGGTCGTGATTACTTTGACCTGGTAAGTTCCTGGTTTTGTATAAGTATATGATATTGATAGACTGTTCCCTGATATTGAATTGCCATCTCCCAATATCAAATGTATAATGTATAAGTAGCCAGGTGGCGGAGTTACTGTAATGAATATATTGGTGTTATTACAAACAGGGTTTGCGCTAAAAGATAATGTAGCGCCCTGATTTGCATTTACCGGATATGACTTGGTATTGGAACATGCTCCATTGGTTACTGTAAGAGAAACATTATATATCTGTGGAGTTCCTGCACGGAAATACATGGGCAGGTGGTGTTTGCCCGGAATAGGTGGTGCCGTCCTTGAAATCCCAAAGCCAGGTGGATACGGGCCCGGTTGACATATCCGTGAAAGTAAAATTGTTGTTCTGACCACAGGCAGCAGAATATTTAAAATCTGCCAGTGGTGGATTAATCGTTATAAAGGCTGTTTTTTTAAGAGATTGTAAACATCCCTGATTATAAGCAGTTAGTGTAACATCATAGGTGCCGGGTTTTGTATAAGTATAAACCGGGTTCTGTACTGCAGAAGTACCTCCGTCACCGAAATCCCATAGCCATTGATCGGCTCCTCCGGTGGATTGATCTGTAAATTGTATGGGTTGTCCCACGCATTGTGTTGTAGGACTAGCCGTAAAAAGAGGTGTGGGCTTCGTTGTTCCTACTTTTACAGTTCCCGTAGCCGTAGCCGTGCAGCCACCGCTGGTTGTAATGGTGAGTGAAATATTATATATACCTGCCGCATAGGTCTGGGGCGGAGGCGTTAGTCCATTAAATGTAAAACCATTTCCAAAATCCCATGCATAGGATGTGACTGCGTCAACCGCTGTTACGGTAATGGTGGGTGTATAAACAAAAGGAGCACATCCGTAGGCGGGCGCATTTGAAATAGCAACAACCGGAGCTGCGATATTAACAAATGCAGGCTTTGTCATAGTACTCGGACAACCACCGCCGATACTTGTCGTTAACGTTACAGTGTAAGAACCTAAAGCAGAATAATTATGAGACCGGATTTTGTAAGTAGAGGTTGTTCCGTCACCAAAATTCCATAACCAGGTAGTGGATCCTACCGATATATCCGTAAACTGGGTTGTCAAAGGTGGTTTGCAGGAGCCCGTATTGGTTGCTGTAAAATCCGCGACCGGCGCATTCACCACGTTCACTGTTTTTGAAACCGTTCCGTTACAACCAGCGAAAGTATTTGTCAAAGTAACTGTATAGGTCCCGCAGTTGTATATGTATGCTGACCATCCCTGCGAATTATCCAGCGGACTGCCGTCACCATAATCCCAGACCGCACTATTCGGAGACGGAGAAGAAGTGTTTTTAAAATTGGCAGTCGAATTGATACAAACATTGCCTGCACCTGTAAAATCAGAAATATTACCAGTTGCAGAAATATTAACAACAGTACTAACGGTATCCTGACAGCCCTGGCTGCTGGATGCTGTAAGCAAGACCTTATATAGCTCCCGGCGCTCGTATAATGGATGAGTTGGTGAACCGTATTATCGGGTCCTGAAGCCATCTCCAAAATCCCATATATAACTCATTGTAGGCGGACCGGTCGTCTGATTCGTGAAAGTTGCAGACACCGGAAGTGTACAGGTGCTGTTTACGGCCGTTGTGAAATCAGGGAAAACACCACCGGAAAGCGTAATAGCGCCGGCTACATTTTTTACCTGCGCCTTTCCGTTACATCCAAAATTATTTCTAACAGCCAGCGTAACCGGGAAACTGTCCGCCGGTATGGTATACATATGGCTTGGATTGATATTCGTCGAATCGAGATAACCATCTCCAAAATCCCATATATAACTTGATATAACAGCCCCGGGTCCCGCAGTAGATGTATTTGTAAAATTAATAGTGGTAGGAAAACAACCTGTTGTTTTATCCTGAGTGAAATCCGCCGTCGGAACCGGATAAACCGTAATTGTAACGGTAACAGGCTGACTTGTTCCACTGGCATTCGAAGCAGTATGCGTAACGGTATAAGTTCCCGGAACTAAATATAATGCGGCTGTATTTGCCTGTGTACTGTTAGTGGTGTTACCTGAGCTGCTGTACCTCCGAAATTCCATGTCCAGGCAGGTTCGGACTATTTGAAGACTGCATCAGTAAATGAAACGGCCAGCGGTGCACAACCAAAAAGAGGTGTTGCATTGATCCCCGCTACAGGCGCCTGTGCCAGGCTGTTAAAAACAACAGCCAGCAGCAAAAAAGTAAGCAAATTCAGTTTTCTGAACAACGGATTGTGTTTAAGGTTGATTTACATCATGGTTTACAAGGGGTAAGGATATTCCTTTCAGCCCACACATTAAAAAAACATCACTGGGTATCCGGATTTGCAGGAGATATTCAGATGCAGGTAATATCTTTTCTACGAATTGCATAACGTGGCGCGAGGTTCAAAATTGTTTTACAACAGAAACTGCCCGGAATTTATTGGATTTTGTTCCATAGACATAAGTGTTTACCACTAATTCAATCCGGCAAACAACGGCTAAAATCAGTTTTTGTGGAGATTCAGGATATTAAATGATGAGTCTACGGGCGTTTTTGCTGCCACTGAATCGGTGTAACTGTCCGTTATGGTCCAGGTATGATTCAGCAGCGTGATCGGGTAGGTGGCTGTGGGAAAATTAGAGGTTATGGATTTTTTTGAAACGTCGGCCGTCCAGGTCCCATTGGTCTGCTGACCATATATGACTCCGTATACGGTTCCATTTTCGTTGAACTGAAACAAATAGCCGGCAAAATCGTTGGTTAATGTATCTGTCTGATGGTCAATATATCCGGTAACCTTCCATTGGCCGTTGGTTACGAGTTTTACGATGGCATTTTGTTCCTGTTGCTGTATAAATTTTTTGCACGAATATAAGGTCGTAAAAAGGAACAGAAAAAATATGTATAGGGTTGATCGTTTCATGGGCTTCATCAGGATAAGTACTTAAATGTCGTAAATATTGCTGTATTTTTCAAGCAGATAATCCAGAAAATACCGGACGTTCAGGGTTTCACCGGTTGCAATTTTACAAATTTCCTCACTGTTCCAGATACGGCCGGATCCATGGATTCGTTGCCTGAGCCATTGCAAAAGTCCCATTGTTTCTCCTCTTTCCATTTTTTCTTTTAAACCCGGATCTTCCTTCTCCGCCCGCGCAAAAAACTGGGCCGCATAAAAACTTCCCAGGCTATAGGTCGGAAAATATCCGAAACTGCCATGACTCCAGTGAACATCCTGCAGACATCCCCTGGTATCATCGGGCACATCCACATCCAGCCATTTCCTGTATTTCTCTTTCCAGCAGGCGGGAATATCATTTGTCTGTAACTCTCCGCTGATGAGCATTTTTTCAATTTCATAACGTATCATGACATGAAAATGATATGTGAGCTCATCCGATTCTGTCCGGATCAGCGAAGGTTTTACCTTGTTGATCGCTTTGTAAAACTGTCCTTCTGATATTCCACGAAATGCTTCCGGAAATTTCTCAGTGACAAGCGGATAATTAAACTTCCAGAATGAGCGGCTCCTGCCGACATGATTTTCCCATAAGCGGGACTGGGACTCGTGTATTCCCAGCGAAGCGAACTCTCCTGAAGGCAATCCGTATTCTGATTCCGGTAATCCCTGTTCATACAATGCATGACCTGTTTCATGAATGCAGCTGAACAACATACTGCTGAAATCATTTTCATCAATTCTCGTCGTAATACGTACATCGAATTTATTAAAGCTGGTACTGAAAGGATGACTTGAAATATCCTGACGTCCCGCTTCAAAATCGAATCCCAATTCTGAGATCACCTGCATGCCAAGATCCCATTGATTTTTTTTATCGAATGAATTAAAAAGAAATGAATCGTCGGGTGGTTTTGCCTGCTGGATTTTTTCAAGCAGACCCCGCAGTCTGGGGAGCATGTCATTGAAAATATTATCCATCAGCCGCACGGTACAACCTCTTTCGAACTCATCCATCAGGGCATCATAAGGATGTTCCTTATAACCCAGTATTTCTGTTTCTTCTTTTTTCAACTGCACCAGTTCCGCCAGTTCTTTTTCGAAAAGCGAAAAACGGTTTTCTTTTTTTGCCAGGTTCCAGGCATTAAAACTTTTGGATACGGTTTCACTCATCTTCCGGACAAAGGCCGCAGGATATTTTTTCTGTTTGATAAAATCTTCCCGGGTCAGTGAAATATTTTTTCTTTCTATGTCATTTAATTCCGCTGCGCCGTCGAGTGAATCCAGTAAAGATTCCAGTTTTTCTGACGTAACCATTTCATGTGCCATTTCGGAGAGGGTGGCCACCTGCTGGGCGCGAAATCCGGATCCCCTGACGGGCATATACGTTTCCTGATCCCATTGCATCAATGCCAGTGCTGCCCTGACGTCTGCCAGTTTACGCATATGCTGCCGGTATAGCTCGTATGAAGTCCTGACATCTGCTGTTTTTATCATTTTTTAAAAGTCTTAACTAAAATTCTGTTTTATTATCAAGGCAAGATAACAGAGATTTGCCCTAATTTTTACCATATGAACCGGAAACTTCTGCTCCTTTTTGTAATCGCTTTTTATATTTCTCCCCTTTTCAGTTCCGGCCAGAAGATTGACTCCATGATGAAAGTGTATGCAACCAGGTTTCCACAGGAAAAACTCTATTTGCAATTCGATAAAAAAGCATACAATCCCGGTGAGCGTATCTGGTTTAAAGCTTACCTGTTCAGTGGATTTGATCCATCACCCTATAGCAAAAATTTATATACCGAATTGTATGATGCGTATGGCAATTTGATTTTACGCAATACGTCACCTTTTGTTGAATCTACATCGGTCGGAAGTTTTGATCTTCCCACTGCATTTGAGGGAACAAGGGTTCATGTCAAGGCATATACAACCTGGATGCTGAATTTCGATACGACATTTGTATATTCTAAGGATCTGCGGATCATCGGCAGTGCACAGGATTCGGCTGTACACCTTCCGTCATCACCTGTCAGTTTGTTTTTTTTTCCTGAAGGCGGCGACCTGTTAGCCGGATTGGAAAATAATGTTGCATTTAAAGCGGAGGATGGATTTGGCCAGCCAAAAAAAATATCAGGTAGTTTATTTGACCAGTCAGGTAAATCGTTGTTCAATTTCACGTCTTCCCATAACGGTATGGGAAAGTTCCTGCTGGTTCCTGAAAAGCAGGACGTGTTTTATGCTGTCTGGAAGGACGAAAAAGGCATAGAGCACCGTACGGACCTGCCTGCCGTACATTCATCCGGCATTGCGTTGCGTATTCTGACACTGAAAGAGAAGCTGGTTTTTTCGGTAGCGAGGCCGGCAGAAAGCCTGGCTAATCAGCAGGTGGTAGTGATGGCGCATATGAATCAGCAAATGGTTTATCGGGCTATTGTAAACCTAAAGGATGTATCCATGAGCGGGGGGAATATTCCCACAAAGGAACTGCCAACCGGTGTTATCCAGGTAACCGTTTTCGACATGAATCAAATGCCCCTGGCTGAACGAGTCTGCTTTGTCAATAATCATGAATACGGATTCGAAGGAAAATTAACGGTGAGTGCAAAAAGTATTCAGAAGAGAGGAAGAAATGTAGTTGATATTGATTTGATGGATACTTCAAAATCAAACCTTGCCATCGCGGTAACCGATGCGGAGGTTGACGGCAACAGACCAGGTGACAATAATATTATTACGGGGTTGTTGCTTACCGGCGACCTGCATGGATATGTAAAAGATCCCTATTATTATTTTATGAATGAATCGGATTCCCTGATGCAGCAGCTCGATCTGGTGATGCTGACGCATGGATGGAGAAGATTTAAATGGGAGGATCTGGCCCAGGGGAAGGTTCCGGTTATAAAATATCCACTCGCTAATTATCTTTCTTTAAACGCCGAGGTTCTCGGCGTGGTGAGTTCCAGAATTGCAAAAGATGAAAGCCTGAATGTCATTTTTCAGGACAAGGATTCGGCGACCAATATGCTCACCGTTCCTTACCTTAACAATGGGAAATTTAGTATTTCCGGCCTGATTTTTTATGATACGGCCAAGGCATATTACCAATTTAATACAAACCGGAATCTGTCGAATGAGGCCGCCGTAATCTTTAAAAACGGGTTATATGTTGCACCGAAGAAACTCAAACCATTTGATATGACCATGCCGGTATGGTCGCCTGATGATAGTTCACTGATCAGGAAAAGCCAGCAGGTATTCGTGGAAATAGCGCGGATTCATTCCCAGGATAAAAGAGTGCAGAATCTGGCCGCAGTGACTGTCAGAAGACGCATAAAATCTGACAAGGAAAAATTGGATGAGGATTATGCATCCGGACTTTTCAGTGGCGGAAATGCAACCATTTTTGACCTGATGAATAATACAGGACAGTATGGGGCCGTGGATATATTCACTTATCTGCAGGGCAGGGTTGCCGGTTTGCAGGTGACCATGAATGGGCCGTCGCCTTCATTGCTTTGGCGCGGGTCAACACCCGCCGTTTATCTAAACGAAATGCAGGCAGATGCCAGTCAGATCAAAAACATCAATATCAGCGAAATCGCCATGGTAAAAGTATTTTCTCCCGGATCAGCAGGTGCGATCAGCAGCAGCGGGGGTGGTGTGATCGCAGTTTATACAAAAAAGGGCCATGATAAGAAAGCAGATCCATCCATTAAAGGACTGGAGATGGCGCGCATTCCCGGTTATACCGCCACCCGTGAATTCTATTCTCCGGATTATCTGACGAATCCGGAGCCGGAAGCAGATGATATACGCACCACTTTATACTGGAATCCATATATCCTCGGCAGCAGCAAGGAAAAGAAATTCAGTTTCACTTTTTATAATAGTGATGTTACACACCATATCCGGATAATCCTTGAGGGAATTGATGAGAACGGGAAACTGATACATCTGGAAAAGACGATTGATTAAAATGACCGCATGAAAATCAGCGATATTATACATCATCTGGAGACCATTGCTCCCGGACATTACCAGGAGGAATATGACAACAGTGGTTTAATCGCCGGTGATATTTCGGCTGACTGCAGTGGCGTACTGGTCAGCCTGGATTGCACAGAAGAAGTAGTAAAAGAAGCATCCGAAAAAAAATGTAATCTCATCGTTTCACATCACCCGTTAATATTTCGTCCGATACACCAGATTCATCCGGCCAATGAAACGGGCAGGACGCTGATCGCTGCCATCAAATCTGATATTGCGATATATGCGATCCATACCAATCTGGATAATATCATTTCCGGCGTAAATGCAACCATTGCTGATCGTCTCGGCCTGATAAATCGTGAAATATTACTTCCCAAAGCTGATCAGGCATCCGTAGGCTCCGGTTTGATCGGGGACCTAAGAAAAGCGGTTCCGGAAAGGGAATTACTGGCAGACCTGAAGGAATCATTTAACATCCCGGTCATACGCCACAGCCCGTTGACCGGAAAACCGGTTTCGCGGGTCGCCGTTTGCGGTGGTTCTGGTAGTTTTTTGATTTCCAGCGCTTTACAACGAGATGCCGGTTTCTTTATCAGTGCGGATATTAAGTATCACGCATTTTTTGAAGGGGAGAAAAAAATGGTCATAGCGGATATCGGTCATTACGAAAGTGAGCAATTCACAATCGATCTTCTATATCAGGTTATCGTCGAAAAATTTCCTAACTTTGCCGTCCTTAAATCGGGTATAGTCACAAACCCGGTCAATTATTATATCTAAACTATGGCCAACGTCAAAGAATTTTCAGTAGAAGAAAAATTAGCCTCTCTGATCAGTCTTCAGAAGATAGAATCCAAGCTGGACGAATATAAAGTATTGAAAGGTGAGCTTCCGATGGAAGTGAGTGATCTGGAAGATGAAATTCAGGGTTTATACGCCAGGCAAACCCGCATTGAAGAAGAAATCAATGGCATCCAGGAATTCATCAGTCAGAAGAAACAGGGCATGAAGGATTCCGAAGAGCTGATTAAAAAATACGAAAAACAGAGCGAGAACGTAAAAAACAGCCGTGAATTCGAAGCCATTAATAAGGAAATTGAAATGCAGCAGCTGGAAGTAAAACTTTCAGAAAAACATATCAAGGACGCGCAGGAAGAAGTGGCAGAAAAAGTGTTGTTACTTGAAAAAGCAAAAAAGGCCCTGTCTACTAAAGAATCGGTCCTGAAAAATAAAAAAGACGAACTCGACAAGATCATTACAGCAACTGAAAAAGAGGAACGTCATTTTGCGAAATTATCTGCGGAGGCCCGCGAAAAAATCGAACCCCGTTTATTACATTCTTATGACCGTATCAGGACCAATTACCGCAATGGACTGGCCGTGGTGCCGGTCGTGCGTGATGCCTGCGGAGGTTGTTTCAATGCCATCCCCCCTCAGCGTCAGAGTGAAATCCGCCAGCACAAAAAAATTATTGTTTGTGAGAATTGCGGACGTATCCTGGTCGACAACGAACTGAATGATGGCGTGGACGTGAAATAACTTTCACCGGATGCATGGGTCGATTAACTTGCATCATGATCCGTCGGGCTCATCCGTTATTAAGCACAGTTTTTTTTATTTTTTTCTCATCGTTTGTACTCTTCGCGCAGGCGCAGGATTCCTATCTTTTTGATTTTAATGCAGAATGCAGGAAGGCATACCAGGAAATCATTAAGCTTAAGCTAAACACCGGCAGGCAAATGCTGGAGACAGAAAAAAAAGCGCATCCCAATAATCTCATTCCCTATTTTCTCGACAATTACATAGATTTTTTTACTTTATTTTTTAATGAGGATCCCGCTGAATACCGGCGCAGAAAGCCTTTTCTGGAACAACGGCTTGCCCTGATGAAGAAAGGAGATCCTGCCTCCCCCTTTTATCTTTTTACCCGTTCCGTCATCTATTTTCAATGGGCAGCCGTCGAAATCAAATTCGGTGAACGATGGGATGCCGCCTGGTCATTCAGAAGATCTTTTCTGACCGGAAAGGAAAACCTGGTTAAGTTTTCCGGATTTCAACCTTCGGTCATGCTCCAGGGATCCATGCAGGTGGCTGCCGGTACGATCCCGCCAGGATACCAGTGGCTGAGCAGTCTGCTGGGAATTCATGGAACCATCGACAACGGGATGCATAATCTGAAAGACGTCTTGAATAGTACGGATCCGTATGCCATCCTGTTTCATGATGAAGCTTCATTTTATTATCTGTATCTGAGATTTTATATTTTGAACGAGCGGGACCAGGTGTTCAGTTATATTAAACAGCAAAACTGGAATACACGGGATAATCATCTGTTTGCTTATCTCGTGGCAAACCTTTCCCTTAATAACCAGGACGCGTCCATAACAGAGGAAGTCATTAATCAGTTGAACCGGGATCCGGGCTACCTGGATATGCCCATCTGGGATATGCAAATGGGATATGCCAAAGCCGACCGTATCGATAAAGAATCCATTGTGTATCTGGATCGTTTTCTACTCCGGTTTAAGGGGAATTTCTATGTAAAAGATGTTTTGCAAAAAATCAGCTGGATCTACTATCTGAATCAGGAACCGGAAAAAGCCGAAGCCGTTCGGGCAAGGATCCTGGCCTCCCCCAACTCCGAAACAGATGCGGATAAACAGGCAGTAAAAGAAGCAGAATCGGGCCGCTGGCCCAATGAAGCGTTGTTAAAGGCGCGGTTGTTTGATGATGGCGGTTACTATAAACAGGCCCTGCAGGTGCTGTCGGGTAAACAGATTTCTTCATTCCCGGATATTCAGGACCGGCTGGAATACAGTTACCGGATCGGCAGGATCTATGATGCCCTCGGAAGAAAGTCCGAAGCCATTTCTTCATATCAGCAAGCCCTGGCTCTGGGACAAAACCGGAGGGAATATTATGGAGCACGTGCTGCGCTGCAGATAGGATATATTTATGAAAGTCAGGGTGATAAAAAAACGGCGCTTATCTATTTCAGGAAAGTGATCGAAATGAAATCACACGATTATAAAAATGCACTCGATCAAAAGGCTAAAGCGGGTATTGAACGCTGTACAGAAGGTTAGTATTTTTGTTATATTTCAGACAAGATAGAAATATGCTGCTCCATCTACACATACAGAACTATGCGATCATTGAAGAGATCTCCATTGATTTTTCTGAAGGACTGCAGGTAATTACCGGAGAAACAGGAGCCGGTAAATCCATCATTGCCGGTGCCTTATCCCTTGTGCTGGGAGAAAGGGCTGATACAACCATTCTTCAGCGCCGCGACCGAAAAGCGGTGGTGGAAGCCAGCTTTCGGGTGGATCATTTGAAAGAAGTGGAAAGGTTTCTTACAGAGGAAGAACTGGACCGGGAACAGGAACTTGTATTGCGTCGTGAAATCAGCCCCAACGGAAAATCAAGGGCATTTATAAACGATACACCTGTTAATCTGGACCAGCTTCGGCATCTCTGCAGCATGCTGGTAGATCTTCATCAGCAATTTGATATCCTTTCTCTGGCAGAAACAGGATTTCAACTGGCTGTTGTAGATGCCCTGGCTTCGAATGCCAGGTTACTTAATCAGTATCGCCTTGTTTTTCAGCAATTGCAAAAAGGCCGTCAGGAACTGGAGATGCTCAAAGCGAAACAGACTGCTGCGGATAAAGAAAATGATTACAATAAATTTCTATTTAATGAACTGGACGAAGCTTCTTTGAAAGAAAATGAATTTGAAGAGGCGGAAATTCTGTTGAAGAGGCAAAGCCATTCAGAAGCAATCAAATCGGCCCTTGCAGGAATCTACTTCAACCTGGAGACCTCGGATTTTCCAATGGTGAATCAGCTCAGATTATTCTCGCAGCAGCTGGAACCATTCCGTGTGTATCATGAAAAATTTCCTGAAATACTGCAACGGTTATCCTCACTTCATATCGAAATGCAGGACCTCGCGGGTGAAATAGAATCGGTGAACGAACAAATTCAATTTGATGCGGCACAGATTGAAAAATTAAATGAACGGGTTCATACCGGGTATAAGCTTTTCAAAAAACATCATGTTCATACGACATCCGAACTGATCAACCGGCGTGATGAACTCGGGAATAAATTAACAGAATCCGTCAGCATCGCAGAAAATATCCATGTCAGGGAAAAAGAAGTTGAATCGCTTGTAAAAGAGGCAACCGTGATTGCGCAACAGTTATCTGTGAAACGCAAAGCACAATTGGGAACGCTGGAAGAAAAAGTAAATGGCCTTCTGAAAAAAGTAGGTATGCCGAATGCCCGTATCCGCGTCGTGTGCAACACCATAGCTTTAAACGATCAGGGCATTGATAACGTAGAGTTTTTATTTGATGCCAACCGGAACGACCGTTTTGAACCCCTGAAAAAAGTGGCATCCGGTGGTGAACTGAGCCGTCTGATGTTATGTATCAAATCCCTGGTAGCCCAATCGATGGATATGCCGACTTTATTATTTGATGAAATTGATTCCGGTATTTCAGGGGAGGCGGCAAAGCAGGTTGGAATCATTCTGAAAGAACTTTCTGACAGGAGGCAGGTAATTTGTATTACCCATCAGCCCCAGATAGCCGGGAAGGGGGATACTCATTTTTATGTATTTAAAGAAGTGAAAGGCGAACATGTAAATACCAAAATCCGTCTCCTCGAAGGAGAATCCCGGATCGTGGTTATAGCAAAGATGTTATCAGGTGAAAAACCTACTGCTGCAGCGATAGAAAATGCGCGTGAACTGGTTAATTAATTCATATGCGGCTTTTGCGTCATTTCTCCAATCCTTTTCTCCCGAAAACGCAAATTTCCCTTCGAAGGAAGATAGTCATTCATTTTCTATCGGGAATTTTTGCCGCAGGCATATTTTTTATTCTTGTTTTTGGTTTGCTCTGCCTGATTTTTCCTTTACCGGATAAGATTGAATATGCAACCTGCATACTGGATGACCGCGGCCAGGTTGTGCATGCATTCCTTCCCAGGGACCAGCAATGGCGAATGAAACTGGATAGCAACGAACTCACTCCTTTACTGAAGAACACGATTTTATTTAAAGAAGACAAGTATTTTTTTTATCATCCCGGGATAAACCCCTTCGCCATACTAAAGTCGCTGGCCGGAAATATCATGCATGGTAAAATCCGTTCCGGTGCATCTACTATTTCCATGCAGGTTGCACGGGCGCTGGAACCCAAAAAACGAACCTGGCTCAATAAGATACGGGAGGCGTTTCGCGCTGAGCAACTGGAATTGAAATATTCGAAACAGGAAATACTGGGGCTCTATCTCAACCTGGTTCCTTATGGCGGAAATATTCAGGGTGTAAAGGCAGCGTCCCTTTTTTATTTCGGAAAGAATCCGGATCATCTGTCACTGGCTGAAATAACCACCCTGTCCATTATTCCGAACCGCCCATCGTCTCTGGTAATCGGAAAAAACAACGACCGGATTATGCGTTTCAGAAACCACTGGTTAAAAAAATTCGAAGCGCAGAAATTATTTACCGCGAAAGAAATTGAAGACGCGCTGCTCGAACCTCTGACCGCCACAAGGCATACTCCTCCAGGATTTATTCCCCAGTTGAGTATTAAATTAAAGAAATCAGGATGGGATCATATCGCGACACACATCGATATGAATAAACAATTCAAACTGGAAAAGCTGGTCGCGGATTATATCCAGGCCAGTCGTCTGAAAAATATTCAAAACGCAGCGGTGGTTGTAATCAATAATGAGACACATCAGGTGGTTTCTTATATTGGGTCAGCTGATTTTCGGGACACTACCGATGGGGGGCAGGTAAATGGTGCTGCCGCTGTCCGCCAGCCGGGTTCCACCCTGAAGCCTTTGCTCTATGGCCTTTGCATGGACGAAGGATTACTTACACCCAGACAAACCATCAACGATGTGGCGGTAAACTACCAGGGATATGCACCCGAAAACTTCGACAGGAAATTCAATGGGTCTGTAACCATGGAATTTGCACTCGAACATTCTCTCAATATTCCTGCAGTCAGGAGCTTGCAATTGCTGGGGAAGGACCAACTGGTACAGGCTTTGGCAATTTGTGATTTTGAATCGATAAAGAAAGACCAGGCTAAGCTGGGCCTGTCCATGATACTCGGCGGTTGTGGCGCAAATCTGGAACAGCTTACCGGGCTCTTCAGCATTTTTGCCAATCAGGGACTTTATTACAAGCCTTCTTTTCGGGAAAATGATTTCTCTCCCAAACCGAAACGGGTTTTAAGCGCGTCTGCCACTTTTATGATTAATGAGATACTCTCCAAGGTGAACCGGCCGGATTTTCCGCTCAACTGGCAAAGCACTACGCATCTGCCGAAAATTGCCTGGAAAACCGGTACTTCATATGGAAGAAGGGATGCCTGGAGCATTGGATATAACCGGCATTATACCATCGGTGTGTGGTGCGGAAATTTTTCAGCGCGCGGTGTACCTGAACTGAGTGGTGCAAATACGGCAACACCCCTGCTTTTTAAAATTTTCAATAGCATCGATTACGATGCCGATGAACAGTGGTTCACAAAACCTGTTTCGCTGGATACGCGGATGGTTTGTGCAGAAACCGGTCTGCTTCCGGGACCGTACTGTGATCACCTGATTACCGGATATTTCATTCCGGGGGTTTCTTCCGCAAAAACCTGTAGTCATTTACAGGAAGTGATTCTTTCTGCTGATGAAAAAATTTCATACTGCCGCAGTTGTATGCCGGTGAATGGATACAAGAAAAAATTATTCCGGATCATACCGCCCGAGATGCAGAGATATTATGCGGAAAACAATATCGTTTACCAAAAATTACCTCCTCATAATCCTGCATGCGAAAAAATATTCCTGGATGATGGACCCGTCATCACGTCTCTTTCACCGGGATTTGAATACCTGATCAGCAAGAAAGATCCGGAACCATTGCAACTGAGTTGTCATAGCAGTAATGACGTTAGCAGGATATACTGGTATATCAACAATAGATTTTATAAAGTTTCCCCGGCAGGTTCCAAACAGTTTTTTATACCGGATGAAGGTCCGGTGAAAATTTCCTGTACCGACGATAAGGGTCGCAACCGCGATATCTGGATCAGGGTCAGGTATGTAGATCTATAATAATTATTCTGCTTTGTTTACGCTTCCGGCGCCCGAAATCTGCTGCGATACTGAGGCATTTCCCTTATAACTGATATTGCCGGCACCGCTGACATCAGCCGTCAGTTTAACACTTGCATAAACCTGGGCGCTTCCCGCCCCTGATATATCTACTGTTGTATTTTCTGTCAACAGTTCATAACAATGAGCATGACCCGCTCCTGTTAAATTAATATCAAGGTCCCTGGCCTGACCTTTGAGATCAACAGAACCCGATCCGGAAATGCCTGCTGTAATTTTTGGCGCGTCAACTTCCATTTTAATATCCCCGGCACCACTGGCTTCCAGTGAAAGATCTTCGGTACTTGTAATTTTGGTCTGGCCTATAATATCACTGGAGCCCGAAACTTCTATGCTTTTATAGTGTGGGTGAAGTGACATACACTTTGAGATCACCGGAAGGGATCAGGTTTACGCCTTCTTTTGTTTTTATAGTTATCCGTTCCCCCTCCTGAATCACTTCTATATAAGAGAGGATATTCTCATCCCCCTCCAGTCTGACAGGTTTCAGGTCTCCCTGTATGACAAGGAGTTGAATATTCCCTGCCGCTTCCACTTCGCGGAAAGGCGAGACAGGTCTTTCTTCTGTTTTGATTACACCGTTTCCGTGTATGCGTTTTCCCAGAAAACGGCAGGACACCAGTCCTAAAAAAGCGATCAACGTAAGAAAATAGTATTTTCTCATGATTGGTTTTTAAGCTGAAAAGATCGGTTTTTATGCCGATTAGACAAAAAAAGGACCATCCTTTCTTTATCTTTGCGGCTCATGAATGAAAAGATTCTAATCCTCGATTTTGGTTCCCAATATACCCAGCTGATAGCCCGTTCTGTTCGTGAAGCCAATGTGTATTGCGAAATCATTCCCTATCATAAAAAAATTGAACCGGATCCTTCCCTGAAGGGCGTTATTTTATCCGGTTCCCCGTTTTCGGTCAATGATCCCCAGGCACCGGAAGTAAACGTAAAAGCGCTTCATCAAATAATACCAATACTCGGGATTTGTTATGGGGCACAACTGACAGCCAAAGAATTTGGCGGCCGGGTGGCAAATAGCAGCAAAAGGGAATATGGCCGGGCATTATTGAGTAAAACAAAAGACGATGTGATACTGCATGGCGTGAGTGACTTATCACAGGTATGGATGAGCCATGCGGATACCATACTGGAACTGCCCGCGGGTTTTGATGTGCTGGCAACCACGGATTCGATTCCATATGCTGCTTTTAGAAATAACGGCGAAGGGTTTCCATTATACTGTTTACAATTTCATCCGGAAGTATACCATTCCATTGAAGGGAAGAAGATTATCCGAAATTTCCTCGTAGATGTTTGTGGCTGCAAACAGGATTGGACAGCGGCCCATTTCATCAGTGATACGGTGGCGGCGCTAAAAAAATCTATTGGCAATAAGAAGGTTATTATGGCTCTTAGTGGCGGAGTGGATTCCACCGTAGCCGCCACACTGATTCATCAGGCCATTGGAAAAAGGCTCTACGGCTTTTTTGTTGATAACGGTGTTCTTCGCAAAGATGAATTTGAACAGGTGCTGGAGACATATAAACGTATCGGTCTGAATGTAAAAGGTATTGACGCAAAAAAGCAATTCTACAAAAAACTGGAGGGTAAAACTGATCCGGAAAAGAAACGAAAGGCCATCGGCAAACAATTTATAAAAATATTTGCGGAAGAAGCCGGAAAAATGAAAGGAGTTGATCTGCTCGGTCAGGGAACCATCTATCCGGACGTAATCGAAAGTATTTCTGTACATGGTCCTTCACAAACGATCAAATCCCATCATAATGTGGGTGGTCTTCCCAAAAATATGAAACTGGGCCTGGTGGAACCACTTCGTTTTTTATTTAAGGATGAAGTGCGACGCGTTGGAAAAGAATTGGGAATTCCCGATGAACTTCTGCAACGTCACCCTTTCCCGGGTCCCGGACTAGCCATCCGGATTCTGGGAGAGGTAAATGCTGAAAAAGTAAACCTGCTGCAAAAAGCAGATCAGGTGTTTACCCAGGCGCTGAAAGACCATAAATTATATGGAGCCGTATGGCAGGCGGGAGCGATTCTTTTACCCGTTAAAAGTGTGGGTGTCATGGGCGATGAGCGCACATACGAATTCACGGTAGCGCTCAGGGCGGTTACTTCCGTAGACGGGATGACAGCAGACTGGGCGCACCTGCCCTATGATTTTCTTGCCCAGGTTTCAAATGATATCATAAACCAGGTAAAGGGAATTAACCGCGTTGTATATGATATCAGCAGTAAACCGCCCGCCACCATAGAATGGGAATAAACCTTCTTATGAAAATATTCTCCGGATTGATTACTGGTTTGTTTTTATTTTTTGCAGGCCCGGGTAGTGCCTCTGCACAAGTTCATGACAGTCTGAAATACCATATCGCCGTATTTCTTCCCCTTTACCTGGATTCAGCATTTGATGCATCCGGCAATTACCGTTTTGATCAGAATTTTCCAAAATACCTGAATCCGGGTCTGGAATTTTATGAAGGCCTTGAACTGGCCATGGACTCGCTTAACAAAAAAAATACCTCTCTCGATATAACGGTCTACGATACACGAAGCACAAAAAAATCCATTCAACAGATGCTGGATGAACCGGCATTTTCCAAAATACAGCTGATCCTGGGTTATGTTAATTCTACGGATCTCCATCTGCTGGCCAATGTTGCGAAGAACCGGGAAATCCCCTTTATCAATGTAAATTTCCCAAATGATGCGGCGGTTACCGGTAACCCGCAATATGTTATTCTGAATTCAACCCTGCGTGCACACTGTGAGGCTCTTTACAAATTCGTTCAGCGTAACTGGGCCACTTCAAATATTTTTTATGTTCGGAGGTCAACCCAGGACGACGACAGATTAAGATCTTATTTTGCGGAAATGGAAAAAAATACTTCTTCTGTTCCGCTGCGGATGAAGTTTGTAAATATCGATAATACACAGGATATCAGTAAGGTGACTAATTTAATGGACAGTAATTCGAAAACGGTCATACTGATCGGAAGTCTGGATGAAAACTTTGGCAGGGCCATTTGTTCAAAACTTGAACCGTTCAGCAAATCCTATCCGATGAAAATACTTGGCATGCCTACCTGGGATGCCATCACGGACTTCAACGCGCCGGCTTACACAGATCTGGAAATTTATTATACCACACCTTTCTACCATGAATCCTGCCGATAGTCTGGTCACACAGATCCAACAGAATTATAAATCCCGCTTTTATTCGCGTCCGTCAGATATGGTTTACCGTGGTTATGAAACGACGCTGCATTTCGGGCAATTGCTTGAAGCGCATAAGGGCCAGCTGGATGGTAGTATCGGGGAAAGAAAATTCAGGGTTTTCAACGATTTCGACATTCAGCCTGTTTTCACATTGAATAATACCCAGCCAGGGCAGTCACCCACACTGCAGTACCTTGAAAATAAAAAGCTCTATTTTCTCAAGAAGGTGAATGGCAATGTTGTTGCAGTGTATTAAGCTTAAAGCGCAAAGCGTAAAGCGTAAAGCCAGGCTTTAAGCATTGCCTTACGCTTTGCGCTTTACGCCTTAAGCCTATAAAATGAATCTCTTAACCTTTACCGAAAAAGGTATTTATTGCGCCCAGGGTGATTTTTATATTGATCCCTGGAAGCCCGTACCCCGCGCCGTTATTACGCACGCGCACAGCGATCATGCGAGGGCTGGCAACGGATTTTATTTATGTCATCGGGATACCAAACCTATATTGATATTAAGACTGGGTGAAATTTCTGTTCAATCCGTTGAATGGGCCGAACCGGTTTTCATGAACGGTGTAAAATTGTCCCTTCATCCCGCCGGACATATCATCGGTTCATCACAGATCCGGGTTGAATACCAGGGAATCACCTGGGTAGTCAGTGGCGATTATAAAACTGAAAATGATGGCATCAGCGGTGAAATGGAAATAGTACCCTGTGATGTCTTTATAACAGAATCTACTTTTGGGCTACCGATTTACAAATGGAAACCGCAGCAGGAATTATTTTATGATATACAAAACTGGATTCTCGATAACAGGGAAAATGGAAATAACTCGGTTTTAATTGCATACAGTTTAGGGAAGGCTCAAAGGGTATTAAAAGCGATTGAAAAAATCGCTCCCCGGATCTATGTTCATGGCGCCATCTGGAATGTGCATCAGGCGTTGATCAAAGCGGGTCTGGAGTTGCCGGAAGTGATGAGAATAACGCCTGATATGAACAGGAGTACTTTTAAAACGGATATTATCATTGCACCTCCTTCGGCCGATCAGTCTCCCTGGATGAATCGCTTCAACCCTTATTCGGTAGGTGTTTGCAGCGGCTGGATGCAGGTGCGGGGACATGCCCGCAGAAGAAATGTGGATGCCGGTTTTGCAATGAGTGATCATGCAGACTGGCAGGGATTGATTTCGGTTATACATGCCTGTGGGGCGAAGAAAGTTTTTGTTACCCATGGTTTTCAATCAGCGTTCAGCAGATATTTAAATGAAACAGGTATCGAGGCGGCAGAAGTCAAGACGGAATTTGGAGATGAAACAGAACTGGATACGGAGAAGCAATTATCGGCTGGTGAAAATTCAGGATCATGAAGCGATTTGCGGAATTAGTCGGAACCCTGGGTACAGGTTCAAAAACAAACGCGAAACTGGATGCCCTGGTTCATTATTTTGAAAACGCAGAAGACCGTGATAAAATATGGGTCATTGCCATATTCAGTGGACGGAAACCCAAACGGGTAGTTTCTTCATCATTTCTGATGAGCATTTGTATAGAACTGACCGGTTATCCTGACTGGCTTTTTGAAGAATGTTATCATACCGTCGGTGATTTGGGAGAAACACTTTCCTTACTGGTTCCGGAAGGCAAGGCGGAGACTTCCGGATTGCCCCTTCATTATTACCTGGAAAAATTAATTGAGCTGGCCGGAGCAGGCGATGATGAAAAGAAAAATTTTATTATTGAATCCTGGAACGGGATGAGCCGGAATGAAATGTTTGTTTTTAATAAACTGATCACGGGCAATTTCAGGATCGGTGTATCTCAGAAAATGATTGTAAATGCGCTGGCGAAAACGTCAAATAACAGTCCCTCCGTGATTGCTCATCGGATCAGTGGCAACTGGGATCCGCAAACATTTCCGTTCAGCGAACTAATGGGAGCTGAATCGGCCCTGCTGGATCATTCCAGACCCTATCCCTTTTATCTTGCCTATGCATTAGAAGACGAATTGCAATCCCTGGGAGAGCCGGCTGAATGGTTCGCAGAATGGAAATGGGACGGTATTCGCGGTGAGATCATCCGCCGCGACCAACAGATTTTTGTCTGGAGCCGGGGCGAAGAACTTATGACAGACAAGTTTCCGGAGTATCAGCCATTACAGGAATTGCTTCCCGAGGGCACGGTGCTGGATGGAGAAATCATTTGTCTTTTGCCATCTGGTGAAAATCCGATCGGATTTATCCCACTTCCATTTGCAATGCTTCAAACGAGAATCGGAAGAAAAAATATTACAAGAAAACAACTTACGGAAGCACCGGTTGGTTTCATCGCTTATGATTTGCTGGAATTTGAAGGAGAAGATTTTCGTGAACATCCGCAATGGGAGAGAAGGGAGATCCTGGAAAGGATTGTAGCAAAAGCCGATCTGCCCTTGTTGCAAATTTCTCCATTGATTCCATTTAACCATTGGGATGAACTATCAGTTGTGCGTCAAAAAGCCAGGGAAACTGGAAGCGAGGGTCTGATGCTGAAGAGGAAACAGGCTATTTATCAAACGGGTCGCAAAAGGGGCGATTGGTGGAAATGGAAAATTGATCCGCTCGTGATCGACGCCGTAATGGTATATGCGCAGAAAGGTCATGGCAGAAGAAGCAATTTATATACGGATTATACATTCGCCGTAAAACACGGGGATCAGCTGATCACATTTACCAAGGCCTATTCCGGCTTAACCGACCAGGAATTTAATGAGGTTGATTATTTCGTCAAGAGAAATTCCATTGAAAAATTCGGTCCCGTCCGTACAGTCAAACCTGAACTTGTATTTGAAATCGCATTTGAGGGCATTGCTGAGTCCAGGCGTCATAAATCAGGCGTGGCGTTGAGATTTCCCCGCATCAACAGATGGCGCCGGGATAAAAAGCCGGATGAGATCAATACTTTAGAGGACCTGCAGATGATGTTGAAGCTTTATGGTAAGTCTAAGGTCTAACGCCTAACGCTTAACGCCTAACGCCTAACGCTTAACGCGCTAACGCCAAACTGGTTACAAGCAGGTTTTTATTTTTGAAATGTAAAACTAATTGATCTGTTAAAAATTAAGTGAGAATCCATTCATGGATCAGAAAGAAGGCGTTAAGCGTTCAGCGTTGGGCGTTAAGCTTAAAGAAGTTTAATTTTGCTGGTATGAAAAAATTCTGTGTTGTCGTGATCATTGCGGTGGTGTGTTTTTCATTCAGCTCAATCATTTTATCCGGAGCCGGTCATGACCCGGTGCCGGTCCTTCCAAGCAAGCAAAGAACAGGTGACGCCAAAGCGGGTTATGAATATTTAACGACAGGCGATTATCTGCGCAGCGGAATTCCTCTCTCTTATTTCAAAATGGGATTCGGAAAAAATACGACGAATTATTTAGACCGCGACGGTCACAATACAGATATCCCCTATGACTATACCGTTGTGAATGCGCCGAATGGAGAACTGGTTGTCGCGCCCAATTGTATGCAATGTCATGCGCAGGTATTTGATGGAAAGCTGATCATCGGGCTTGGAAACAGCACGCTCGATTTTACAAAAAATCAAAAACTGGATCCGAAGAATGCGGAAGCGGCGGAGAAGCTCTTAAGAAATGTTGATCCGAAAAAATATGAAGCCGCGGAACCGTTTCTCCGTGTTGTAAAAGGGATCGGTAATCAATTGCATACACAGGTGAGAGGAGTAAATGCGGCCGACAGGCTCGCCGCTTTATTGGCCAGTCACCGTGATCCGAAAACATTCCAATGGAATGATCAGCCGATGCTGGATATTCCTGCAGAAGTGATACCGACTGACGTGCCGGCCTGGTGGATGCTTAAAAAGAAAAATGCGATGTTTTACAATGGGTTTGGTCGTGGTGATTTCAGCCGGTTCCTGATGGCATCCAATCTGCTTACTGTAAACGATACTTCAGAATCCAGGGAAGTAGATGCGCGTTTCAATGATGTTCTTGCCTATATCAATTCGATTGTGCCGCCTCCGTATCCAAATCCGGTAAATAAAAAACTTGTTCGGGAAGGTGGTATTCTGTTTGTTCAGAATTGCTCCAAATGTCACGGCAGTTATGGTGACGACGGAAAATATCCCAATCTTCTGATTCCGGAAGCAGAAATTCAAACTGATTCCATTTTATTTAAGAGCAATTACCAGAGTTATCAGTTTGTGGAATGGTTTAATAATTCCTGGTTTGCGATGGGAGAACATCCTGCGAGGCTGGAACCTTTTAATGGTTATATAGCTCCCCCGCTGGACGGAATCTGGCTTACTGCCCCTTATCTTCACAATGGGTCTGTGCCAGACCTTGAATGTTTGTTGAACAGCAAGGAAAGACCCCGGTATTGGAGCCGGGATTTTGATAAGCAGGAATACGATTTCGATAAGCTGGGCTGGAAATACAAAGTGCAGGATTCCGCACAGGGGAACAACAGTTTATAATACCGATTTGCCGGGATATGGCAACTATGGACACCGGTATGGAGATAAACTCAACAATCATGAAAGAAAAGCCATTATTGAATATTTAAAGACGTTATAAGCGTAAAGCGTAAAGCGCAAAGCTTAACGCTTCGTCAACCGTCAACCGTCAACCGTCAACCGTCAACCGCCAATCATCGCCATGTTACTAAAAGAAAGCAAAGGATATCAAGTGATTCTTGCCTGGTTTCAATCCAAAGGACTGCAGCCTTTTGCCTTCCAGGAAGAAACCTGGCATCATATCCTGCAGTCACATTCCGGACTCGTGAATGCACCGACAGGATGCGGAAAAACTTTTTCTGTTTTTCTTGGTGCCATCATCCAGTTCATCAATGAGAATCCGGAAAATTATCAATCGAAGTCACATAATCATCTCAGATTGCTTTGGGTGACTCCTTTGCGTGCACTGGCCAAGGATATTGGCCGCGCCATGAAAGAAGTTATTGAAGATCTGGGAATGCAATGGCAGATTGGAATACGTAACGGGGATACAGAGATGAGTGAAAGGCAAAAACAAAAAAGACAAATGCCGGAAGTGCTCATCATTACGCCGGAAAGCCTGCATTTATTATTGGCACAAAAAAATTATCCGGAGTCATTCAGATTTCTTCGCCTGCTGGCGGTGGATGAATGGCATGAACTGTTGGGATCCAAACGCGGTGTGCAGGTAGAACTGGCCATTTCCCGCATCGCACATTTGGTTGACAGATCACAGTTTGTAGACGAATTCCCGGAAAACGATCAACCGTCACCGCAACCGTCAACCGTCAACCATCAACCGTCAACCGTCAACCGTCAACCGTCAACCGTCAACCGCCAACCGCCAACTGTCAACTGCCAACTGTCAACTTTCCCTATGGGGCATATCCGCAACCATCGGAAACCTGGAGCAGGCCCGGGATGTGCTGGTATCTCCTATTTTGAATAAGATTAAAGATCCTCCCGTTATCGTTCAGGCGAAACTGGATAAACGAATCGAAATTATATCCGTTATCCCGGATGAAATCGAAAAGTATCCATGGGCAGGTCACCTCGGAATTAAATTAGTAAACAAAGTAATTCCCATCATCGAGAACAGCCGGACAACCCTGATCTTTATCAATACCCGCGGCATGGCCGAACGCTGGTACCAGGAAATTCTAAATGTCGCACCGGAACTTTCGGGTGCGATCGCCCTGCATCATGGATCTATCGATATGGAATTAAGATTATGGGTGGAAGAAGCTTTGCATGATGGAAAACTCAAGGCTGTGGTATGTACGGCCAGTCTGGACCTGGGAGTTGATTTTCGTCCTGTGGAAACCGTGATCCAGGTGGGCTCTCCGAAAGGCGTCGCCCGTTTTCTTCAAAGAGCCGGCAGAAGCGGACACCAGCCGGGAGAGCTGAGCAGGATATATTTTCTTCCCACACATTCCCTTGAACTGGTGGAAGCTGCCGCATTGAAGACCGCCATGAAAGAAAATGTTATCGAGAGCCGTGAACCCATGTTACTTTGTTTCGATGTGCTGATACAATATCTGGGAACACTGGCCATCGGCGAAGGCTTTTTTCCTGAAACGATTTTTAAAGAGATAGCATCTACTTATTGTTTTAGTGAAATAAAAAAAGAGGAATGGCAGCAGATTCTTCATTTCATTACAGAGGGAGGTGAGGCTTTACAACAATATGATGAATACAGGAAAGTTGAAATCATCAATGGGTTGTATAAAATTACCAGCCGGCGAATTGCCATGCGACACCGGCTGCATATCGGTACCATTGTGAGCGACGCGATGATGAAAGTCAAATTTCTCAGCGGGGGTTATGTGGGTGTGATTGAAGAATATTTTATTTCGCGTCTGAACCCCGGAGATGTATTTACCCTGGCGGGAAGAAATCTGGAATATGTCATGATCAAGGAGATGACAGCCATCGTAAAAAAATCTACTGCAACGAAAGCAATCGTTCCCAGCTGGAATGGCGGCCGGATGCCATTGTCCGCCAACCTCGGCCGTATGCTCCGTAAAAAATTTAATGAAGTTCACCTCATATTGGATGGGAATAAAACAGATAAGGAAAAAACTGATATTGAACTGCGGGTACTAAAACCTTTATTTGAACTGCAGCATTCTCTTTCGCATATTCCACGGGAGAATGAATTACTGATAGAACAAATAGAAACAAAAGACGGATTTCATTTATTTGTTTACCCGTTTGAGGGCCGGCTGGTGCATGAAGCCATGGCGGCCCTGCTGGCCTTTCGAATCAGCCGTATCATTCCCATCAGTTTTTCATTTGCCATGAATGACTATGGATTTGAATTACTGAGTGATCAGCCAATTCCGGTTGACGATAGTAATGTATATGAACTTTTTTCTGATGAGGAATTGACTGCCGACATTCAGCGAAGTGTAAACAGCGCAGAAATGGCTCGTCGTAAATTCAGGGATGTTGCTGTTATCGGTGGATTAATCTTTCAGGGTTATCCGGGTGATTATAAAAAAACGCGGCACCTGCAATCTTCCGCGGGTTTACTTTTTAATGTATTCAGTGAATATGATCCACATAATCTGTTACTCCGTCAGGCTTATCACGAAGTCATGGAGCAGCAAATGGAGGAAGCCAGACTCAGGAATATGTTGCAGCGCATTTCAATGAGTAAGATTATACTCCGGTTCCCTGAAAAACTGACACCTTTTTGTTTCCCATTGAAAGTAGACAGTATGCGGGAAGATTTGTCTTCAGAAAAACTGGAGGACCGTGTGAAGAAAATGCAGCAACAATTATCATCAGATCTGGAGAGAAAGCGGGTCAAATAAAATATCTTTGCGTTCTGTAATGCATACACCCGTTTCATACAAAATAAGGAATCATCAATTCTGGCTTACGACCGACCGGACGATGTTCTGGGAGGAAGAAAAAGCCCTGATCGTTTCTGACCTGCACTTTGGTAAAACAGGTCATTTCAGAAAATCAGGAATCGCTATTCCTCCATCGGTATATAGAGAAGATCTTCAAAGACTTGTTGTTCAGATTCAATATTTCCAACCCAGTGAATTGATTATTGTAGGAGATATGTTTCACAGCCATGCAAATAAAGAACTTGAGTTGTTTTTAAAATGGCGCTCGGATCTTGCCGGAATTCATATAAGACTCGTCAGGGGCAACCACGATATATTAAAAGATGAATGGTACCAACAGGCCGGTATCGACCTAAGCAGTCAGACATTGTCCAGAAAGGATTTTCATTTTGTTCATGATATCAGCGATCAGCTGAATCAGAGGGATGGCTTCATAAAAAATATTAGTGAAGAGCGATCCTATTTTTTTTCAGGCCATATTCACCCGGGTATTCGTTTGAATGGGATGGGTAAACAATCCCTTTGTTTTCCGTGTTTTTATTTTGGGAAAAAATATGCAGTATTACCTGCTTTCAGCCGGTTTACCGGCGTCGCCATGATTTATCCTGAAGCAGAAGAAGAAGTCTTTGCAATCGTGAATCAGGAGCTGATTCAACTGCAATAGCATTTTCGTTTATCGTTGATATCGAACAACCGTCAACCGTCAACGTCACGTCAACCATAGCACTAGTTCATTTTTCTCTTCAAATTAGTCACCTGATCCTGCAGGTTGCTAACCAGACCGGCCAATTGATTCACATCCCAGCGCTGTTCAGTATTTGCCTTGCTCAGGACCATTTCTGCTTTCCATATTTCCAAAACATCTTCAGCATTTACTGTGTATGGCTGAAAGACAGTATTGTCACTGACCAGGGTGATTTTATTTTTTAATTTATTATTCTTTAACACCCTTTTATAAACAATGCCCTCATTGCGGGAAACAACGATGTAGGTAAGATTGCTTTTTACACTCTCCAGGTTTTCAATTTTTTCTGCTACGATTACAGACCCGCTGGGTGTTGGCAACATAGAGTCTCCTACGATTTCAAATGCCCGATAGTTTCCACCTGCCAGCATGGGAAGTGTAAAAGTGTTCAGTTCATCCAGAAATTCAGGATCGGCGTAACCCGCAAGGTATCCCGCCGCCGCTTTGACTGGTACCAGTTGGATTGAATTTGGCAGACCTGCCATTTTCTGTGCCCTCCGTTTAGCGAGGTAATTGCTCCCCTTTGCGTCCTGCATTTTTTTCCGGAGCAATTCATCCAGTGACAAACGGAACATATCACTCACCAACTCCAGTACTTCCAGCCGTGGCTCTGCCCGTTCTTCTTCATAGGCGCCAAGCAGGGACCTTTTGATTTTCAGCTTGCTGGCAAATTCTTCCTGGGTCCATCCCCTTAATTTCCTGAGGTATTTGAGGTTTTGTGCGGCTATTGACATCGCTAATCATTTTAGCGAAAATACTAAAAAACTTAACAAACAACCAAAAAAACTAAAAAACTTCCACACTTACTTCCAGTCTTCCAGACTTCCAGTCTTCCAGTCTTGTTTCCGTAACTTTGCAAACTGTCAATTTGACCCTGATCAGCGGATAGCACCATATTTGACTGGTATATTTAATTCATACTCAATCCTGTTTTATATGATAGGTTTTATTTCGAAGTTATTTGGAGGAAATAAATCGGAAAAGGATATCAAAAGCATCATGCCCCGGGTTGAACAAATCAACCAGTTTGTGGCTGCTTTTGCATCCATTTCCAATGATGACCTGAGAGCGAAAACAAGTGAATTCAAACAAAGAATAAAAGACCATCTCCGGGAAATGGATACATCCATTGCTGACCTGGGCAAAAGAGCAGAAGAACTTCCATTCAGTGATATAACCGGGAAAGACACGATCTACATTGAAATAGATGAATTAAAGAAGAAACGCGATGATTTAATTGAGGAAGTGCTGGAAAGCATCCTTCCTGAAGCTTTTGCGGTGGTCAAAGAAACAGCCCGCCGGTTCAAAGAAAATACTCAGATTATTACAACGGCTAATGACCGTGACCGGGCGCTCAGTGTGACTAAAGATTATGTGAAGATAGAAGGCGATCATGCCATCTATAGTAATAGCTGGACGGCTGCCGGCGGCGCGATAACCTGGAACATGGTGCACTACGACGTTCAGTTGATCGGAGGTGCTGTTTTACATGATGGCAAGATTGCAGAAATGGCTACCGGTGAGGGAAAAACCCTGGTTTCCACCCTGCCCGCTTATCTGAACGCACTGGCAGGAGAAGGTGTTCATATTGTAACTGTGAATGATTACCTGGCCCGTCGTGACTCTGAATGGAACGGTCCTATTTTCGAATGGCTCGGAATTTCCGTAGACTGTATCGACAAACATGAACCGAATAGCGAGGCCCGTCGAAAAGCCTACCTGGCAGATATCACCTATGGCACCAATAATGAATTTGGGTTTGATTATCTGCGTGACAATATGGTTCACTCACCGGATGAAATGGTGCAACGTAAGCACCATTACGCCATGGTGGATGAAGTGGACAGTGTATTGATTGATGATGCCAGAACTCCGTTGATTATTTCCGGTCCGGTTGCCAAAGGCGATGACCAGCAATATCATATATTGAAAAGCCGTGTGGAACGTTTGGTTGAAGCGCAGAAAAAAGTGACCAACCAGTTTCTGAATGAAGCCAAGAAAAAATTTGCAGAAAATAATGATGATCCCAAAGACGGTGGGCTCGCGCTGATGCGTGCGCATCGCGGACTTCCCAAAACCGGGGCGCTGATCAAGTTCCTGAGTGAACCCGGCATAAGGGTGAAATTGCAGAAATCGGAAAATTATTACCTCGCTGATCAGCAGAAAGAAATGCCAAAGGTTGACAGTGAATTATTTTTCAGCATAGATGAAAAAAATAATTCTGTTGACCTGACGGATAAAGGAATTACATACCATCACCCGGGAAGGAGAAGATCCTGAATTTTTTGTGCTGCCTGATATCGGAATTAAGCTCGCAGATATTGAAAAAAGCGAATTATCTGCTGAAGAAAAATTTCAGCAAAAAGAAGCACTGCTGAATGAATATGCGATCAAAGCAGATCGTATCCATACGGTACAGCAACTACTCAAAGCCTATACATTGTTTGATAAAGATGTGGAATATGTGGTGTTGGACGGACAGGTAAAAATTGTTGATGAACAAACCGGACGTATACTCGATGGCCGCCGTTACAGCGATGGTTTGCATCAGGCTATTGAAGCAAAAGAAAATGTAAAGATCGAAGCGGCAACACAAACCTATGCAACGGTTACGCTTCAGAATTATTTCCGTATGTATCATAAGCTGGCCGGTATGACCGGTACGGCTGAGACCGAAGCAGCGGAATTGTGGGATATCTATAAACTGGATGTGGTAACTATTCCGACAAATGTCAATGTGATCCGGAAGGATTCGCAGGACCTGGTATACAAAACAAAAAGAGAGAAATATAAGGCCGTTATAGAAGACATCGAAAAACTCCGCGCTGAGGGTCGTCCTTCACTCGTGGGAACTACTTCAGTGGAAGTGAGCGAACTGTTGAGTAAAATGCTTTCTGTAAAAAAGATTCCGCATAATGTATTGAATGCAAAACAGCATGCGCGCGAAGCACAGGTTGTAGCCGAAGCCGGATTAACAGGTGCCGTAACGATTGCCACCAATATGGCAGGACGTGGTACGGATATAAAACTCGGTCCGGGTGTTAAAGATGCCGGTGGTCTCGCGATCATCGGTACTGAAAGACATGAGAGCCGGCGTGTGGACCGACAGTTACGCGGTCGGTCGGGCAGGCAGGGTGATCCGGGCACCACGCAGTTTTATTCTGCGCTGGAAGATGACCTTATGCGCATGTTCGGCAGTGAACGTATTGCTTCCCTGATGGATAAAATGGGATATAAGGAAGGCGAAGTGATCCAGCATAGCATGGTTACAAAAAGTATAGAAAGGGCGCAGAAAAAAGTGGAGGAAAATAATTTTGGTATCCGCAAACGCTTACTTGAGTACGATGATGTGATGAACAAACAGCGTAATGTGGTTTATAAAAAAAGAAACCATGCGTTGTTTGGCGATCGTCTGGCCCTTGATCTGGATAACGCATTCTATTCTGTGGCGGAAGGCATGATGGGCAGTTACCGGGACGCTGAAGATTTCGAAGGATTTAAAGTAGCCGTCATACTGAATTTTGGAGTTGACACATCTATCACCGAAGAGGAATTTCTGAAGGACAGTATGAATCAGCTGGTGGAGAAATTATATGGGGAAGGAACCCTCAATTACGAGAGGAAGATGGCGGAGGTTCAAAAAGATGCCGTACCGGTATTCAAGAATATTCTTTTGAATCAGGGCCGTCATATCGAAAATGTGGTCGTGCCGTTTACGGACGGAAAAAAAGTTATCAATGTACTGGCCAACCTGCAGAAGACACTGGACACACAGGGTCGTGAGCTGATGAATGCAGTCGAAAGACAGATTACATTGTCTATCATCGACGATGCCTGGAAAGAACATCTGCGGGCCATGGATGACCTTAAACAAAGCGTACAGACAGCCTATCTGGAACAGAAAGATCCGCTGGTCATCTATAAAATGGAAGCTTTTGAATTGTTCCGGGCAATGGACAGCAATATGAATAAGGATATTGTCAGTTTCCTTTGCCATTGTTCCATTCCTGTGGAACAGCAAACTCCCATACGTGAAGGGCATGAGAAAAAGACCGACATGAGCAAGATGAAAGTAAGGAAGGATGAATTGGTGGCTGCTGGTGCCGGAACCGGACCTGTTATGGAAGGTGGCGGTGATTATTACGATCCTTCAGAAAATGTGAAACAGGAACCCATCAAAGTAGGACCGAAAGTGGGAAGAAACGATCCTTGTCCTTGTGGAAGCGGGAAGAAATATAAGCAGTGCCATGGTAAGGAAGCTTCTTAAGGCCTAAAGCTTAAAGCCTAAAGCCTAACGCTTGAGAGAATAACATATCACTGATAGTGTATCGTATATCGTTAATCGATATACGATACACGATAAACGAAAAAAGCATCTGCTAAAACAGATGCTTTCAATATTTATTTAAGTTTTAGGCTTTACGCTTTGGGCTTTACGCTTTGGCAACAGCCAATTTATTCACACCGCGTGTAAGCTTACTTTTCAGGTTTGCTGCTTTGTTCTTATGAATAACGCCCTTTTTAGCGAGTCGGTCAATGAGTGAGGCAATTTCGGGCATTTTTTCGCCTGCTGCCTTTGGTTCTTTGATGGCTTTCAGGTCGCGGATTGCATTCCTTGTTGTTTTGCCATAATAGCGGTTGCTATCCCGGCGTTTGGAAGCTTTTCGGACATCTTTTTTCGTTGCGCGATGATTGGCCATGAATTCAGAATTTTGGACGGCAAAGGTAGGAAAACCGGAGAAATATTGAAAAATAATCCTGAAGTTTCTTTTGCCGATATTTGTAAAGCGATTAATGTCAAAAAATGAAAGATCTACAGTATATCACAAACTCCTCTCCATCGTTCATTGAAAGTTTGTACCAGGATTTCGTAAAGGATCCACAAAGCGTTGACCCTGAGTTCAAAAAGTTTTTCGAAGGCTTTGATTTTGCCCTGACGCAGGGTAAAAACGGCAATGGACAAACCGTCATTTCCAAAGAGCCGGCATTCAAAACCACCGACGGCGTAGACTGGAAGAAGGAGCTGGGCGCCTACCGGCTGATTCTCGGATACCGGAATAAGGGCCATTTGCTGGCCAAAACCAATCCCATCAGACCAAGAAAGGACCGTGGTGCCAATCTGGGGCTTGGTTTTTTTGGTTTTACGGAAGAGGATATGGACAAGTCCTTTTTCGCCGGGAACCTGATTGGCCTGGGAACAACCAGCCTGCGTAATATACTTGCTCATCTCCAGAAATGTTATGCCGATCATGTCGGTATCGAATTCAAATATATCAGTGACCAGAAAAAGATTGACTGGCTCACCAATGAAATGGAGAAAAAATTTATTGAACCCCTGTCGCTGGAAAAAAGAAAAAGAATTCTTGAAAAGCTGAATGAAGGGGTCATGTTTGAAAAATTTCTGCACACCAAATATATCGGGCAGAAAAGATTTTCACTGGAGGGCGGTGAAACTACCATACCGGCACTGGATGCCATGATCAATATGGCTGCAGAACATGATGTGCAGGAAGTGGTGATGGGGATGGCACACCGGGGACGTTTAAATATTCTCGCAAATATCCTGGAAAAAACATACGAGCAAATTTTCAGTGAGTTTGAAGGAACTGCCAAACTGGATCAGACCATGGGCAGCGGCGATGTAAAATACCATCTTGGATTTGGTAGTGAACTGGTTACGCCGACCAATAAAACGGTTCACGTAAAACTCATGCCCAATCCTTCACATCTGGAAGCAGTGGATCCCGTGGTGGTCGGTTTTTCCAGGGCAAAGGCTGATGTCTTATATAAGAGTGATTACGATAAAATTCTTCCCATTCTCATTCATGGCGACGCATCGCTGGCCGGCCAGGGAATTGTATATGAAGTATTGCAAATGTCCGGATTGAAAGGATATTATACAGGTGGAACCATCCATTTTGTGATCAATAACCAGATTGGATTTACAACTGATTTTGATGAGGCAAGAAGTTCAGACTATTGTACGTCGCTGGCAGCGGCCGTGCAGTCTCCGGTTCTGCATGTGAATGGCGACGATCCGGAAGCCGTGGTGAAATGTGCGGAGATAGCCGCCCGTTACCGGCAGGAATTTAATGCGGACATATTTATTGACATGGTTTGCTACCGTCGTCATGGACATAACGAAGGAGACGATCCCAAATTCACACAGCCCATTCTATACGCGCTGATTGATAAACATCCCAACCCACGTGAGGTATATACACAGTTTCTGATGGAAAACGGGGAAGGAGATGCAAAGGATCTGGCCAAGGATATGGAGAAAAAGTTCTGGAACGATCTGCAGGAGAGACTGGATGAAGTAAAACAGAAACCGCTTCCTTATACCTATCAGCAGCCCGAAATGGAATGGAAAAGTATGAGACGCGCTACGACAGAGGATTTTAACAAGTCACCTGTAACGGCCATTTCAGAAGCTGATTTGAAGAAGATATTTGAGGCCATGATGACATGGCCCGAGACGTTTACTCCTTTGAAAAAAATTGAGAAATTATTACAGGATAAGCAGAAGTTATTCAATGAAGAGCAAAAACTGGATTGGGCTTCGGGAGAATTACTTTCCTATGGAAGTTTGTTGCTGGATGGCCAGGATGTGCGTATGAGCGGACAGGATGTGCGGCGCGGTACATTCTCTCACCGCCATTCCGTACTAATGGATGAAAAAACCGATGAGCCTTATAATCGCCTGAGCCGTATTCCGGGGGCGAAGGGTAAATTCAGAATTTATAATTCCCTGCTCAGTGAATATGGTGTGCTGGGATTTGAATACGGATATGCGATCGCAAGCCCGGGAGCGCTGGTTTTATGGGAAGCTCAATTTGGCGACTTCAGCAATGGAGCCCAAACGACCATTGACCAGTTCATTGCAGCCGGAGAACAAAAATGGCAGCGTATGAATGGATTGGTATTACTTCTTCCACATGGCTACGAGGGCCAGGGTCCGGAACATAGCAGTGCGCGTATGGAGAGATTTTTGCAAATGTGTGCTGAACTCAATATGGTCGTTACCAATATAACGACTTCTGCAAATTATTTCCATGCCATGCGTCGCCAGGTGGCATGGCCCTTCAGGAAACCGTTGATCAATTTTTCGCCGAAAGCCAACCTGCGTTATCCGGGTACCTATTCAAAAATTTCCGATTTCACCAGTGGCGGATTTCAGGAAGTCATTGATGATAAATTTGCCGGGGATGCTGCACAGGTTAAGAAAGTGTTGTTTTGCACTGGTAAAATCTATTTTGAATTGGCGGAACGACAGTTAAAAGATAAACGCAAAGACATCGCCATTATCCGGGTTGAGCAGCTTTATCCGCTTCCCGCTAATCAATTGGATGCATTATACAGAAAGTATAATAATGCAACCTGGTTCTGGATACAGGAAGAACCCCTGAATATGGGTGCTGCCTCCTACCTGCAGATGAATCTGAAAACCATTAACTATGGCTTTATAAGCCGTCAGCCGGGTGCTTCTCCGGCTACCGGATATGCAAAAGTGCACGCTCAGGAACAATCAGAAATCATAGAAACTGCTTTCAGTATTTGATTTGAAAATTGACAGCTGACATGTTAAATAAATTATCTTCGTGCACGTAAATTTCAAAGCAGATGATCGATATTAAAGTGCCGGCTGTCGGCGAATCCATCAGTGAGGTAACACTGGTGAAATGGCTTAAACAAGATGGCGACTATGTTGACCGAGATGAAGTGATCGCTGAACTGGAAAGTGAAAAAGCAACATTCGAAGTAAATGCAGAAAAGGCCGGTTCACTTAAAACTCTTGTGAAGGAAGGAGATACTTTAAAAATTGGCGACGTGCTGGCGAACATTGATGAGTCAGCTGCAAAACCGGCATCAAAAGCTGCTGAAAAGCCCGCGGATGCCAATGCTGCAGCCCAAAAAACGGTTGCACCTGTTACGAAACTGGCATCTGAAAAAGTAGTTGAATCACAAATAGCTGAAAAGAAAGCAGCGGGTACAGAAACCAGGGCCACACCGGTTGCTGCCGCCATCATATCAGATAAAAAGGTGGATAAAGGCACCATTACTCCATCTGGTTCCAATGGTAAGATCGTGAAACATGATGTGCTGGAGGCTCTGGCCAATCCGGGCCGTTTGCCTGGCAAATCTTTGTTCGGCCGGGACATACGCAAAGAGAAAATGAGCAATCTGCGAAAGACGGTTTCGCGTCGTCTCGTGGAAGCAAAAAATACCACCGCTATGCTCACCACTTTTAATGAAGTGGATATGAGCCAGGTCATGGCTCTGCGAACAAAGTATAAGGATAAATTCAAGGAGAAGCATGGGGTGAATCTTGGTTTCATGAGTTTTTTTACCAAAGCAGTTTGTTACGCATTGCAGGAATGGCCTGCGGTGAATGCCTACATTGATGGAGAAGAACTGATCTACCACGACTATTGTGATATTTCAATTGCTGTTTCCGCTCCGAAAGGACTGGTGGTACCTGTTATACGCAACGCGGAAAGTCTGAGCATGGCTGAGATAGAAAAGAAAGTGGTTGAACTGGCCGGCAAAGCCCGGGATAACAAATTAAGCATGGAAGAAATGCAGGGCGGAACATTTACCATTACCAATGGTGGGGTTTTTGGTTCGCTCATGTCCACACCCATCATTAATATTCCCCAATCTGCCATCCTGGGGATGCACAAGATCGAGGAAAGAGCCGTAGTAGTGAATGGTCAGATCGTGATCCGTCCCATGATGTACCTGGCTGTTAGTTATGATCATCGCATCATTGACGGACGCGAATCCGTAAGCTTCCTGGTCCGCGTAAAAGACCTGCTTGAAAATCCTGACCAGTTACTTTTTGGAAAGGATCCGGTTAAAGCATTGCTGGAACTCTGATCCTTTATATAAATAATTTTCAGACGCGCATATTCGCGCCTTTGTTTTAGAAATGAACCTTATAAATGAAATTCGATAACCTGCTCCGTTATGCAGTTCGCATACTCGCGGCCTACGCAGGAGAAATTCCTTTACATAGCTTTCTGAAAAATTTTTTTCGTGAGAATCCACAGATGGGTTCGCGTGACAGAAAGCAGGTAAGCGAAATGTGTTATTGTTTTTTCCGGATGGGTCATGCACTCAAAAATATTTCAGCGGAGGAACGCATTCTCACAGGTATATTTCTATCAAATCATCATCAGGAACAAATCCTGGAACAGCTCAGGCCGGACTGGCATATGATGGTTGAAAAACCCCTGGAAGAAAAATTGGACATTGTCAGATTAAAATTTCCTGATTTTCAGCTGACGGATATTTTTCCATGGAAAAACCTGATCAGTGCTGATATGGATCACCAGGCATTCTGTTTGTCATTTCTCGAAAAACCCCGATTGTTTATACGTGTGCGGCCGGGCCAGGAACAGGTGCTGACGGCAAAACTAACGGAGCATAATATAGAATACCGTGATGCAGATCCCCATTCCCTGCTTCCCTTTAAAACATATTCATTTAACGGAGGCACAAAGCTGGATAATGTTTTTTTGCTGAACCGGGAAGCGGTAGTACAGGACCTGAGTTCTCAACGGACGGCCCTATTTTTAAAACCTGATGCAAAAAGAGAATTTGAAGCCTGGGACTGTTGTGCAGGCAGCGGCGGAAAATCCATTTTGCTGAATGATCTTTATCCCGGATGCAGACTAACGGTCTCGGATATTCGGGAATCTATTCTGAAAAATCTTTCAAACCGCTTCCGGGATGCGGGTATTGAACCTGTTCATCTTTTCAGTGCAGATCTGACCGATCAAAATGATGTTCCCCGCCAGTCATTCAATTTTATCGTGGCGGATCTTCCCTGTACGGGCAGTGGCACCTGGAGCCGGACACCGGAGGCACTTTATTATTTCAATCCCGAAACGATCTCTAACTATCGCCAGCGTCAGGAAAAGATTCTGTCAAATATTATCATGCGACTTAAACCGAACGGCGTCCTGGTATATATTACGTGCTCCGTCTTTGCTGATGAAAACGAGCGGATTTCCGGTAAACTATTGGAATCAGGCAATATGAAACTGGAAAAGCACGAAATCCTTCCCGGTTATCATGATGCTGCCGATTCCATGTATGCAGCCCGGTTTACAAAGCTTATTTGAAATTCGGTTCCCTGAAAGCTGCAAAGCTGATAACTATGGTGGATGACGGTTACGTATTAAATTAAAACGTGTAAGTCAATCCCAATCCTTCAGGTCCCGCACCCAGTTCAAGACTCTTGAGTTTGTTATTGAGCCGTATAGAATTTTTATGATGCAGCACAATCATTACTCCGTCCATCAATAAAAGGAAACCACCCTGCACCACAATACTGGAACCATATCCCTTTAATTGATCCTGGGATTTAATATTTGACGTGTTCATGCCTTTTTCCCTCAGGAAAAATCCACCGGCAATGTAAGCGAGGTCCAGACCAAGGTTAAATGTGTATAATTTTTCAATAGAAAGCTGTGCTTTTTCATTTTCTGCCAGGTCATATTTCCTGGCCATGGCTTTTCTTGCTCCAATATATCCCAGCACGGCAAGCCCTCCATTCACGAAGTTCCAGTAAGCATTCATTCGCCAGAAATATTTCGCTTCACCTTGTGTTTGGCCTGCGATGATAAACCCGGACGCGATATTGAGCGCTGCCCAGCTGCCCAGGACAATCATGGCTTTCTGTGTCGTGCGGTTGCGGCTATAGGCAATACTGTCATTGAAATCATGTTGAGCGTCTGCACTCAGGAAAAGGAACAAACAGACAAGCAGAGTATGTATTTTTTTCATACAGGATAAATCCTGCTGTGAAGTTCGGAAAATAGTATTTACATAGAGAATGGAAACACTGAACGTCCAATGGTCATCCGGAGCGGGGCTATGTCAAACAGAGCGTTTTCCCTATGAAAATATTGCCATGATATTCAATTGAATATCATGGCAATGGCGTCCATCTTTAATTATTCTGAATTAAATGAGCATGTATGCCTGGCTGATAGTCGCCTGCTTTTATCCGGAAGGCGATGTTAATGCGATTGAAACTGTTTATGGTAATAACCGCCATCGTCAGGTCTATCATTTCTTCTTCGGAAAATTGGTCGCGGGCATCGGAATAGACTTCGTCTGGTATTTCAGTCTTTGTGACGGCCTCTGCCCACGCGAGTGCTGCCCGCTCCCGCTCTGTATAAAAAGGAGCTTCGCGCCAGGCATTCAATAAATAAAGGCGCTGTTCGGATTCACCCATGGCACGTAAATCCTTCGCATGCATATCCAGGCAGTATGCGCATCCGTTGATTTGTGAAACCCTGAAATTTATTAAATCAATAAGGGGTTGTCCGATTTCAGATTTTGCCAGATAGGCACCTGTATTAAAAAGACCCTTCATGGCTGCATAACCTTTTTCATAAAAATTAAATCTTTCTTCCATTTTTCTGTTTTGTGATTATTGAATGTTTGATGTACAATTCAATAATGATCGGGATTTCAGAAATTGGACAGCTTTCGGAAAATATTTTTGCGCAACCCCAACGGGAATTTATTCTAAGAGACTATGAATGAGGAATTTGAATATCATATCTATCGGCCAGCCCTTTGTCTTATCAGCAGGGTATTTACTCCGGCAGATTTCATTTTTTCTTCCGCTGTCGTTTTCGATCTGACGTTTTAATTCTGATAGCGTTTCATCAAATAGCACGTGTTTGTCCATCATAAAACTCATTTCATATTCTATTTCTTCCCAAGTTGAAAAATCGGCATGATTATGCTGAAGCTGCACTTCCAGTTTGTCAAGGGCGTTAGCTATTTTGGACTCATACGTTTCTTTGTTTTCAAACTCATAAAACAAATCATAAATCTCCTGCCCATTTGTTTCTTTTAACACAGAACGCAGATTTTCAATGGCCCGCTTTTCATCTTCCAGCTTTTTTATTTTAATTTCCGGATTCCGCAGGACATCCAGTGCCGAAATATCTTTGGCTTCCGCTTCTACCAGGTCATGTATAATGATCATCTTCAGGAGCCTGGTGGTATTAATTTTTTTTGTCAGGAGCGGCTCTATCAATACCGCCATTAAAGACATCCTCCAGCAATGTTCTGCAACACTTTCCTGCCTTCCGTTGGAAGTATAACTGTGGCGGAGTTCAAATTTTAAACGTTCCGCGAGGGTGAGCACTTTTAATATTGAACTAATTTGTTTTTCCATTTGCAAAACTAAAAAAAATGAAACGGTTTTATCAAAACATATTGGTTTTCTCTCAGGGATTACATGCTGCACATCAATTGACTAACAATCTGTGAACAGTATCGTTCGGTTAATGCAACTGACATTGATTGATTTTAATAAAGACAGGGCCCGCATTTTGATACCGGTCTAACGGGAAAGCAATACGATAACGGGGGATTGGTTAATTATGAGAAACCATATTAAAGGTCAGGCCATAACCAATGGTTGCACCTTGCGGATATTGGACATTGGGTGACTGATATACAGAGTAAAGAAATCTTTTATAAATGCAGCCAATATGTTCACCATAAATTTCCTCACTGTAAATGGTTTGTGTATAAGAATTGTCTCCCAATCCTGAAACCTCGTCTGCTTCTTTTACCGTGACAGTCACCGGAATTGTGCCAGCCAGCACGTCGTAAGGCAGGCCGGTATTGGCATATGTATAGTTCCATCCATCCATGTAGGGCACGGGGGAATCATCTGATTTAGTGTCGATATAAGCGTTTCCCATCCAGGAAATGCCATCCTGAACAGGTGTAACCAATTTAATAAACCGAAGATTATTTTCAACAACTTCCACTGATCCCTTGAGTGGCGTGACCATATATGCAATGGACGGCACCCATTCTGAGATTTCATTGGTATCGCTGAGATATCGGGTGACACGATAACTTGGCCTGCCCAGATTGTCAGTAATACTATCTTCAACCACTTCTTTTGCGTGATAACTGATCACCGTATCCTGCGATCCGACATTGATAAATTTCAATGAATCCATCCGATAAATAATGTAATTGCCGATATGCATCGGATAATAGTCCACCGGATTATCGGTTACCAGAGGGTTGCTTTTGCTACAACCGCAAATAATTAAAATGGATAGAAATATAACGGAATGACTACAGAATCTGAATCTCATAGAGGAAACAATAACAAATGATAACGCAATCTACTATGAATTATTGCTATTCCACCGTTGTTTGCCTGAATCCGTCCAATACAGTCCATTGAGCTCCGGAACGGATTCGGATATTAGAATCCATTGTTTTACCTTTGCATTTTCCTCCATTGAAAAATTTGCTACCAGCCCTTTTTTATTATCTCTGCATACCATTTGTCTACCTGATTGCCATTCTTCCGTTTCCGCTACTATACTTATTCTCAGACGGTGTTTATTTTTTATTATATCACGTCCTGGGATATCGTCGTAAAGTGGTAAGGGAGAATTTGGTGAAAGCATTTCCGGAAAAACAGGAAAAAGAGATTCAGGAAATAGAAAAAAGGTTTTACCGTTATTTCTGTGACCTATTCCTGGAAACATTTAAGACGCTCACCATTTCCAGAGAAAACATGGTAAAGCATTGTGAGTTTGTACCCGGGACGCTGGCTATATTTAATCAGCTGGCAATGGAAAATCAAAGCTTTATGGTGGTGATGGGGCATTTCGGAAACTGGGAATGGGGTGGAAATACTTTCAGCATTTGTTGCAAACATCAGTTGTATGTCATTTACCATCCATTAACCAACAAGTATTTTAATGGATTGATTTATCGGATGCGCACCCGTTTTGGCACACGTTTAATTCCGATGAAGGACACTCTGCGGGACATGCTGAAGAACAGGAGTGAATTAACAGCAACGGCATTTATTGCGGACCAGTCGCCGCTTCCCGACCGTGCATACTGGATGTCGTTTATGAATCAGGATACGCCGGTGTTTCTCGGGATAGAGAAGATAGCGTTAAAGATTCGTTATCCAATTGTTTATATTACCATAAGAAGAGTTAAAAGGGGCTTCTATAAGGTGTTTGCTGAGAGAATTGAGCTACCTTCGATGGATCAGGAAACCGGGACGATTACCGAAATTCATACCAGAAAGCTGGAAGCTGATATCCGGAGTCAACCCGAGAATTGGTTGTGGACTCACCGGCGATGGAAACACGTTAGACGTCAAATTTAAATTACAACCATGTTATCCGGTAAAGAGCTCATACTAGCGACCAAGCCATTTGCAAAAGAAATCAGGAGCAAAAGCTGGTTCTACGCGCTCTCAACGATCTTGTTGATCGGCATCGCATTGGCAGCTACCATACTTATTCCTTTTTTTTCAGTAAAAATAATTTTTAGTTTAATAGCCGGACTCCTCATGGTGAGAATGTTTATCATTTACCATGATCATCAGCATCATTCCATCCTGACTCATTCCAGGCTTGCTAATTTTATTATGACCGTTTTCGGATTTTATATTCTTTCCCCAACCAGCATTTGGAAAAGGTCGCACGACCATCATCACAATAATAATTCCAAGTTATTCAGTGCAAGCATCGGATCCTATCCGATAGCTACAAAAAAAAAGTACGAGGAGATGAACGGACGACAGAAATTTGAATACCTGGCGATCAGACATCCTCTCACCATCGCGCTGGGATATTTTTCCATGTTTATATTCGGGATGTGTATTGCTTCTTTTATAAGTAATCCGCGTAAACATTATGACTCGCTGATCGCTCTTGTTATTCATATAACCATTTCTGTACTGTTATTTATTTTCGTCGGATGGCAGATCTGGTTTTGCTTGTTTTTTCTTCCGTTCGTCATTGCATTTGCAATGGGTGCCTATCTTTTTTATGCACAACACAATTTCCCGGGCGTAACTTTTTCTGATAATAAAGAATGGGCTTATGAAAAAGCGGCCATGGAATCATCCAGTTATATGGTGATGAATCCGGTAATGGCCTGGTTAACAGGTAATATTGGTTATCATCATATTCACCATTTGAATTCCAAGATACCTTTCTATCGCCTCCCGGAAGTAATGGCGCACATAAAAGAACTTCAGTCCTGTAAACGCACTTCATTGAATATAAAAGAAGTGATTGCCTGCCTGCGGCTGAAAATCTGGGATCAGGATAAAAATAAGATGGTTGGATTACGGGATATCCGCCGATAGATTGGTATCCAGGAAAGCAGCATACCATTTACCGGAATCTTTTATTATTCTTTTCTGGGTCTCAAAATCTACATGTACCAATCCGAATTTTGGATAATAACCTTCGGCCCATTCGAAGTTATCCATAAAAGTCCAGACAAAATATCCATTCACAGGTGCACCTTCCGTTTTAGCCAGCAGAACCTGTGCTATGTGGTCCTTCAAATAGTTTACTCTTTTCAGATCTACTATCTTTCCATCTATGCAGTAATCATCAAACGCAGCACCATTTTCTGTCACAATAATTTCCCTGAGGTTTTTGTATTGATTCCATCGCATGAGCGCATGATAGATAGCAGGCGGGTGCACTTCCCAATTCATTTGAGTACAGTTTACATTTCTTTTTTCTGCCTTAACGATCCTGGCTTTTATAAATGGCATGAGGGGAGAATGACGAACAACCTCCCGCGTGTAATTCTGGAGACCGACAAAATCCATGTTAAATGCCAGCCTCGATTCATCACCGTCCCGGTGAAATTTTTCGAGGCGGCGCAGAATTTTCAGGTCACTCACAGGATATCCCATACCCATAAGCGGTTCAATGAATAAACGGTTCAACAGCGTGTCCGTTTTTTTTGCGGCAGCAAGATCTTTTATATTATTCCGCCAGGGTTCGACATGCGAATATGAAAAAGTGGTTCCTACAATGGAATCCCGTTGCAGACTTTTCACAATTCTTCCACCTGCTGCCTGACATAAAGCAGCATGGTGTACTGATGCAAGAAAAGAGGTTAAGCCAGTTTTGCCGGGGGCATGCACACCTAAAAAATATCCGGCGCCCGTAAATACCATGGGTTCATTCAAAATCATCCACCTGTCTACCCGGTCACCGAATTGTCGTACACAAAACGCAACATAGATTTCAAACCAGTTTAATATTTCCCTGTTAGTCCATCCTCCTTTTAGTTCCAATGCCTGTGGCAGGTCCCAGTGATATAAAGTGACCCATGGCTGTATACCTTTTTCCAGGCATTCATTTATCAACCTGTTATAATAATCAACGCCCGCCTGATTTACGGTGCCTGTGCCTTCAGGAAATATCCGGCTCCAGGAAATGGAAAACCGATAATTGGGAATATGCATACGGTTCATCAGACTGATATCATCCCTGTAGAGATTGTAAAAATTACAGGCCGTATTACCATGTTGACTGCCATAGATTTTTTTGCTGCGCCGGGTGAAAATATCCCAGATGGATGCACCTTTTCCATCGGCATCATGCCCACCTTCAATCTGGTAGGCAGCTGTTGAAACGCCCCAATGAAAACCTTCACCGAACAATTCCCTGTTCAATTGCATTTTAGTCCGTCGATTGTTTTAAGATCCGTTCCAGACTTTTTGCCTTCAAAGCCTTCACAGAATGAATTTCGGTATCTGGTGATCCAGCCAACCTGTTTTCGGGCATTATATTTTCCCGGATCACCATATCAATAATCTTTTCCGTTATATCCGGATATATGACCGGGATATCCTGTGGATTTCGGGTCCAGGATTTTATTTTATCCAGATGTTTAATCTTTAATGATTTTAAAACCGGAACGCCCAGGATTTCGAGCGCAGCAGCATTGCATTGTTGTTCATACTGACCTTTCATTGGTATAACCAATACCTTTTTCTTAAGGTAAAGTGCTTCTGCGGGTGTTTCAAATCCGGCACCACAGAGAATCCCCGTACAACTAATCAGGCTTTCTATGAATAAATCATTCTCAATCGGACGAATAAATACATTTTTTTCGCGATAGGTTTTTTTGCTGTGTTTGCTGAATACCTGCCATTTAATATCGCCGAGTTCCGATAATACGTCGATAATTCTTTTATCTGAATAAGACGGCAGGTACACGGTGTAATGCGGTTTTATATCCGGGGGCGGATTTCTGATTTCGCTTCGGATGACAGGTGTGAAAATTTCCTTGCTGTAGTTTGCAAAATGAAATCCGTATGAAACAGAAACAGGGGCATAATTATGTAAAATGGCTTTACCAAGCAGGTCCTTTTTTTTTGGCCGGGGAGCTTTTTTATGTATGACGGCAGCCTGATGACTAAGACCAACACAATGTTTGTGTTTTCTCCTGCATGCCCAGGCGCTGACCGGCTCAAAATCATTTAAAACCAGGTCGTAGTTTTCTATGGGGAGACTTTTTATTTCTGCGTATAATCTTTTCAGATTGCTTTTTCTGTAGGTGGCCATAACATCAACGCCGCCCTTTTTTCCGAAAATAAAACAAAGTCCCTTGAATCGATATTTAACCGGATATGGTAAGTCAACATCAGCCTGCGTTCCGCTGATGAGCAGATCGAGTTCGCCTTTTCTTTGCAGTATGGGGATGATTTCGCGGGCCCTGCTGAGATGACCATTTCCCGTGCCTTGTATGGCATATAATATTCTCATCCGGAATGGCGGTTTATAAAATCCATCAATGGATTTTATAAAAGCGAAACGCCGGATAAAAAACGGACAGCCGGGCGAGGAATATCCGGATTCCGATTTTGGTGAAGAAATAACTCAGTTGCTTCATGGGGATGATCTTTTACAATGAATAACTCATTGTAAAATAACTAATCACATATGAATTCAATATGAAGCCAATGTTACGGAATTATGAAATGAAGGGCGCTATGGTTTAAGCCTGAGCACAAAACCATTGAACGTTGTCGCCCATCCTGTATTTATATCCAGGAAATGCATTCCGGAAAAATCATCCTGGCCCAATTTGCAGCTGACTGTCCAGTTATTTCCCCCATCGGTTGTTTTGTAAATGGTATTGGCTGCCAGGCAGTACCCATTGTTATTATCAAAGAAATGGGGAACCATAAACGTGGTTTGCCTGGGCAGAATATTTGACCAGGATTTGCCTCCATCCGAGGTCCTGAATAATCCAGCCGGTGAACTAAAATAGCCATGAAGGGTATCCAAAAATTGCATTTTATAGAAAGTTTTGAAACTGGTATCTGTTACATTCGATGCAACCAGTTGCCAGCTATTACCCCCGTCGATCGTTTTGCTAATTTGGGCATTTGCCATGGAAAAGCCATTTGAACTATCCAGAAAATCAAAAAAGAAATTCTGACCCTTGCCTGTTCCGTCATATATCAGTTTCCATGTAGTTCCTGTGTCGGTCGTTTTGAAGATGCCCTTGTTATAGTCGTTGTAATAACCGGTTGCCGGAGAAACAAATTGAAAGGTATAAGCGTAACCGGATGCTATGGATTTTAAAGACCATGTTTTGCCTCCATCTACTGTAATGCCCAATTGACTGGTGCCTTGTACGAAGCCATGAAGATTATCCAGGAACTGGATATTAAATGTCTTAAAACTGCCAGTATTTGAGACGCCTGTCCACGTATTGCCACTATCTGATGTCGAAAAGATAGATGTTGCACCGGTTATAAAGCCGGTTTTGATGTCCGTAAACCAGACATCATCCAATTCAAAACCTGCATTACTCACTTTGACCCAATTATTTAATGTATCTACTTCAGTGGATGAGGGCGGCGAAGAAGAGGAGGAATTACTTTTACTGCAGGATAAGTACAAACAAACAGACATGGAAAAAAACAGAATTCTTCTCATATTTTAATGCAGGGTTTCATTTGAAAGCGGCAAAATACATTATTTGCATTTCATATGGAAGGCAGAATGATTGCATATCCTGGCCTTTAACCACGTATTAATAAAGCTTTAGCATTTAGAGGAGCAGGTATGGCCGATTGACGGCTTATTTCGGGGAAAAATGGATATTTTTATCGGTCAGCAGGTCAAATAAAATTGATCAGTATTTCCGTTATTCCGGATTTTATGTATTTCGTGTGGTAACCATTTATAAAGGACTCAGATGATGTATTCAATATTTCGCAGGCATAAAAAACTCATGATTTCTTTATTGCTGCTGGTAACTCATTTTTCTTTATCGGCCCAGAGAATGATTGAAGTAAAATATCAGCAGGACCAGAAAGGAGCGTATGTTTTTTCATGCGTTAACTACGCTTTTTGTAATTATATTCTTGACATTGGATTTACAAGTTTCACAAATGTAAAATGCGATCAGCCCTTACCTTTTCATGCGGAAGTCAAACCGGGATATAACAAATTATTCAGTATATCAGTTATTGATCCACAGGCAGCCGTTCAGTTCAATTACAAAAGCGGCTTTCAAAAAGGATGCATACATCCAAATGTGAACCAAAACATTATTTATTTACTTCCCATCACACCGGGCACTCAGGCACAGGTATATGAAATGTCGCCGGTTAAATCGTCTGATTCCGGGTCATGGTATGTACTTCGACTGAAAATGAAACCGGGTGATACCATCTATGCGGCCAGAAAAGGAATTGTGAATGATATTCAGGATCAGAATGGCGCCAATGATGCTGGCCAGCCCAGCATTGGAACAGAAAATTTTATAGAAATCGTACAACCCGATTGCTCATTTGCAAGATATGGGATACTGAGAAAAAACAGTGCGCTGGTGAAACCGGGTCAGTTGGTAAAAGCAGGTCAGCCTATCGGCCTGGTTGGTGGGGATGCCTACGGGCGGGGTTCTGACCTCCGGTTCAGTGTTTATTATTACCAGGAAGAGAGCGGTATGCTAAACCAGACATCCATTTCACATTATATTGTTCCGCAGATCTGGACAAAAAATAACGGGAAGGGGAGGCTTAAACACGGAGCCATTTATATCAGCGAATTCCCCTCATCTGTACTGAATCAGGAATTACCCAAAAAAGCTCAAAGCACAAAGCGTAAAGCTTAATGCCAGACGAAGGTCTGCTTCCGGATTTAATTGCAGTGTTAACAGTTATAAACTGCTGAGCTGATAAGCAACAATTCTCCTGTCAAAAAAAGTAGGAACATATACTATTTTTTTAACAGGATCATATCCAATATCCGCGGTATTCTTTTTCTGTTCATGTGTGTCCAATAGAAGCTCTGTTTGACCGTTAGCATACACGTAAAAAATATAACCTGACCAGGAAGTGACCAGGAAATCGCCGTTGCCAACAGGCTCTATTCCGTCAATACCCTGGCCTACATCTGCGATCTGTACGATGTTCTTTTTTGCGTCGGCCTTCATGAAAGCAGACCCTTTGGCAAAATACAAGTCATCTTTTACTACTTTCAAACCGTTGGCTCCCGTAATATTTTCCAGGTAAAGGACCGGTTTGTCATCAGTTATTTTCCAGATTCTGCCTGTCTTCGAATCAGAAACAAATACGATCCCGCCTTCCGTGACCGTAATATCATTTAACCCGCTGGCGCCTTCAATAGGAATTTTCTTTAACAGTTTAGCATTCGGAACATCTACAACAACAACTTCGGATATATCAGCGGCGTATAGTCTATTGCGATATACGCCCAATCCTTTAGGTGCATTTAATCCGGTAAACCATAAAGAATCGTAATTCGTTCCCATACTCGTCATACGTCCAATTCCGCCTTTCCCGTCCACGCCCCATGGTTCCCCGTCAATCAGGGATACATACAGTTTATTATCTTTTAAATCCGGCAGAACCGATTCAGGTGTTGCCACTACGGCATCGGTGGACCATAATTGCACCAGTTTATGTTTTTGCGCATACGAGAACTGGCAGGCTGCAAGCAAAAGAAACGACAATAAATTTTTCATAATCTGGTTTTTTATATGGGTAATAAAATTATTATTCTTTGTCAATACAGGGAATTTTATTTGATGTAAAAGGAAGTTTTCGTAAATTCAATAAATTGCCTGCCATGTCAAATGTGAAAACTTTTACCCAGTCCGAAATTGAACCTCTTAACAGCCTGGATGAATGGGAGGAAGATGTGTTAAAAAGATATCCGGAACAAGACGCTCCTGCAAAGGCAAAAGAAGCATTCAGAAATTACGAAACACCCGTCCGGGATACTGTTCGTGAATTCTATAAACTGAATCATACTTACCAGACTTATGATTTTGTACAAGGCAAGCGGAAAGAGTTTTTATCTTTCGGCAAAAGAGAAATGCCGGTCTGGGATGCTTTCCAGTTTTTGAACCAACTCGTGGATGATTCAGATCCGGATACTGATCTGGATCAGTTTCAGCATTTATTGCAAACCTCTGAGGCCATTCGGGCAGACGGACATCCCGATTGGATGGTGCTGGTGGGTCTTATGCATGATATGGGTAAAGTATTATGTCTGTTCGGCGAACCCCAATGGGCGGTTGTTGGCGATACCTTCCCCGTCGGATGCGCACATTCGGAAAAAGTAGTATATCCTGAATTTTTTGCCCTGAATCCGGATTCTAATGATCCTGTGTATAAAGATGAATTGGGCGTTTATAAAGCACATTGCGGGCTTCGGAATGTGACCATGTCCTGGGGTCACGATGAATATGTGTATCAGATGATGAAAAATTCTTTACCGGAACCCGGATTATATATGCTTCGTTACCATTCTTTTTATGCCTGGCACAGAGAAGGGGCTTATGATTATTTGCTGGATGAACATGACCGTGACATGCTCAAGTGGGTAAAACTGTTTAACCCCTACGACCTGTATTCAAAAAATCCGGTACCACCTGATTGGACCAAACTCAAGCCATATTATGAGGGTCTGGTTAATAAATATCTGCCAGCAACACTGAAATTCTAATCTGCTCACCGAACAGAAAACGGCTCATTACTCCCGTGCATAAATTACAGCGAGCGGATTATCTTGTATTTTTTGTCTATTTCATAGTCGTATTTGCTTATGGCTATTATATCTATCAGAAGGAAGAAATCTGTATTAACAGACTCGAAAGATTTTTTTCTTGCCGAAGGTTCGCTCACCTGGTGGGCTATCGGAGCTTCTTTGATTGCTTCAAATATTTCCGCTGAGCATTTTATCGGGATGTCAGGTTCTGGTTATGCACTGGGTCTGGCGATCTCTACTTATGAATGGATGGCCGCTGCCACCCTGATCATTGTGGCGGTATTTATTTTGCCGATTTATTTGCGGAATAAAATTTTCACAATGCCGCAATTCCTGGCGACCCGTTACAACCAACAGGTAAGTACGCTGATGGCTATTTTTTGGTTACTCGTTTACGTATTTGTAAATCTGACTTCCATTATATATCTCGGTGCACTGGCCATCACCTCCATATCAGATATTTCCTTTGGGTGGAGTGTCGTTGGTCTTTCCATTTTCTCCATCGTTGTTACACTGGGTGGAATGAAGGTGATAGGATACACAGATGTAATCCAGGTGTTGGTTTTGCTCATTGGCGGATTGGTAACCACTTACCTCGCACTCACATTACTCTCCGAACATTTCGGATATGGTAGTAATCTGCTGAAAGGCATATCTATCCTTCGAAAGGAAGCACCGGATCATTTTCACATGATATTTCATAAGGGAGATCCATACTATCAGGACCTTCCCGGTCTATCAGTCATTATCGGCGGCATGTGGATTAATAACCTGGCTTACTGGGGCTGCAATCAGTATATTATCCAAAGGGCCCTGGGTGCGAATCTGAAAACTGCGAGAAGCGGACTGCTTTTCGCCGCATTTTTGAAATTACTTGTACCCGTCATTGTTGTGCTTCCGGGTATAACGATGTTTGTTTTGCATAAGAATGGTATGTTTCAAAAAGAAATGATGCCTGATGGGATCATCAAGCCGGATCATGCTTATCCGACTCTTATGAATCTGTTGCCACCCGGACTGAAGGGTGTTGCATTCGCGGCATTGACCGCTGCCGTTGTCGCTTCGCTGGCCGGCAAGGCAAATAGTATTTCAACTATTTTCTCACTGGATATTTATAAGAAGTTTTTTAACAAAAACGCCTCTGAAAAACAATTGGTGGGTATCGGCAAATGGGTTGTTATCGCGGCGATGAGTATTGCAGCCCTCATTGCACCCGCATTAAAAAATCTTGATCAGGCTTATCAGTTTATTCAGGAATATGTAGGTTTTATTTCACCCGGAGTGCTGGCGATTTTTTTGATGGGCTTTTTTTGGAAACGTACTACTGCTACAGCCGCGTTAACCGGCAGCCTTCTAACCATTCCCGTATCCACAATATTAAAATTTCTTCCGGTTTGGACGCAGGGGGCTTTCCCGGATTATCCATTCCTGGATCGAATGACAATAACCTTTGTTATTATTGTTTTGATTATGATTGGCATTAGTTTATCCAAACCGGTGACGAATCAGGTTTCCCATACTATTGTCATTGACAAAAAAGATTTTCGTGTTTCGCCGGCATTTATCCTGGGTTCGGTGATTATCATGGGAATTCTGGCGGGATTGTACACGGTGTTCTGGTAGTTGTTAATTGTTAATTGTTAATTGTCAATTGTGAGTGAAGCCCATTAACAACTAACAATTAACAATTAACAATTATCAGTAGTATCTCCCAATATACTTATTCTCCACAATCGCTTTCTTCAATTCAGCCGGATCGATGATGCCTTCTTTTGCAAAAACAATTTTACCACCGGGCTCTACAAGTAATGTATACGGCAGTGCACCCTGCCATTTCGGATCGATGGCCTCAATAAGTTTGTATTTACTGTCGCCTGAATAAATATAATTTTTATTGGAAGCCTGCTGTTTCTGCAGGTACTGAAGTGCTTTATTTTCCTTGGCCATTTCGTCGGCGCTGATACTTACAAATTCAAAATCCCTTTTGCGATACATACGGTTCATCGTAATAAATTCGGGGAATTCGGTTACGCATGGACCGCACCAGGTAGCCCATACATTAATCAGCCGGAGTTTGTCCGAATGATTTTGAACCAGGTCCTTTATGCCCTGCTCATCGATTGAATCGATCGTAACGGGTTCCTTGGCCCAATTCGCCTTTGCCTTATCGATCCAGTTGCTTTTTTCTGCCCATTTTATACTGCAGCCGAAAACTTTTGTAGTCGGAACAGATACCGGTTTGCCGGCCAGCAATTCATCTATAGCCACCCGCGCATCCCTGACTGTCGGGGTTTTGGTGGGCTTTTCCATATCATCGATCCGGCCACTATAACGCAGAATCCTGTTTTTATCAAAAATAAACACATGGGGTGTCGCGATCGGTCCGTAAGCGAGTGATACTTTTTCGGTTTCGCCGTCGAACAAATAGGGGAAATTGAAGTTTTTTTCTTTCGCACGTAGTTTCATTTCTTCAAATGAATCACCCATATCAGTGTATCCCAGCTCGTCCAGATTGATCGAAGTGGGATCATTGGGCATGATCGCAATGACCGCCACATTTTTTGCAGAATAATCTTTTGTTAGCTGGATGATCCGGTCCTCATAAGCCTGGGCTGTCGGACAGTGATTACAGGTGAAAACAATTACCAGCACATCCGCCTTGCTAAATGAAGCCAGGCTATACGTCTTTCCATCAGTTCCGGGGAGTGTAAAAGGAGGTGCGGGCGATCCAATGGGTAAAGTGGGATGCTCGCTGCCGAACCGGGATTTATGGAAATCACTCGTTTCATTTCCCAAAGCGGATACCAGGATTATGCTAAAAAAGAACATCAGGCAGACTTTCATTCATTAAGATTTACAGATTTTCAAATGGCGAACCAGGTAAAAGGTAATTATTTTTCAAAAATGATGGATGGGGTCGGGGAATTTTATATTGGTTGTAGTAGGAATGAAGTAGTAGCCGGAACTATATCTGGATGGAAACCAGTGGTGAAGTAGTACAGATGTACCATAAAAAGTTAAATTTGTTTTAAAGAACTTACATTTATAAGTCGAAAACCGATTGCTCAGCTAAAAATTATTTTATGACATCCAGAAGAGTTTTTATCAAGTCCGCCTCTGCTTTATCGGCTGCTGTATTTGTAAAAGGTCCGTTGACTGCTTTTGCAACCCCTGTTATCGGACTTCAGTTATATACAGTTCGCGATGCCATGGGTACAGATCCACTTGGTACACTTCAAAAAGTATCCGAGATTGGGTACAATTCAGTGGAAAATGCAACTTATACCGGATCGGAGAAATTTTATGGTATGGATGCAGTCACTTACAAAAAAGCCCTGACTGATAACGGACTGGTGGCCAATAGCGGTCATTACCGTCTGGGTGAAGAACAGGAAAAAGGAGCAGATGTACAGGGTACGATTTTACATGACTGGCAAAAAGCAGTAGATGACGCATCAACCGTTGGACTGAAGTATATGGTGTGCGCCTATTTGTCAGCTTATGAACGCGGCGATCTCGATCATTACAAAAAACTGGCTGATATTTTTAATAAAGCAGGTGAGACATGCAAGAAATCCGGTATACAATTCTGTTATCACAATCACGATTTCGAATTCCAGGCACAAAATGGGGTATTTCCATATTATGTTCTTCTGCAACAAACAGACAAGGACAATGTAAAAATGGAAGTCGATCTATACTGGTTCAAAAAAGCAGGGCAGGATCCGGTGGCATTATTCCAGAAAAATCCGGGTCGTTTTCCTCTATGGCATGTAAAAGATATGTCGAAGGAAGCCGATCAGAGTTTTGCCGCGGTTGGTACCGGTATCATAGATTTTAAGACAATTTTCCAGCATAAGGACCAGGCGGGTATGAAGTATTTCTTTGTTGAACAGGATAAATGCCCGGGTTCGCCGTTTGATAGTATTAGGCAGAGCTATAAGTTCATCAGGGACAACCTGGTTTGATTTACTTGACGGTTGACGGTTGATAGTTGCTTCGAGCATTACGCTTTCAGCTTAATTTCCGGTGTAGAAAAATTCAACAGGAAATCAAACAGGTTGGTTTCTGTGTTGATCTTCAGTTTTTTCCTCAGCCGGTATCTTCCGATCTCAACACCCCTGACGGAAATGCTTTCCAGCTGGGCAATTTCCTTGCTGGATAAATTCATCCTTAAATAGGCGCACAGTTTAAGTTCATGCGGGCTGAGCGTCGGGTAACGCGCTTTAATATTGCTGAGAAAATCGCTGTGTACGTGATCAAAATGCTGGGCGAATTGTTCCCAGTCCTTGTCCATCTTATTTTCTTCACTCAGGATGCGCATAATTTTCTTAAACTCATCAGGTGCCGCATGTCCGTTTGCATTTTTTTTGATCCGGCTCATTTCTTCCTTGATATTACCAAGCAGTTCTCCTTTTTGTACCAGGTGCATAGCTGTGGAAGCCAGCTCTGTATTTTTAAATGCGATCTCGGCCTCCAGCTTTTCATTCCTGAGTTTTACGATTTCCTTTTCTGATTTTTCCAGCTCCAGTTCGTGCAGATAGGTCAGCCTTTTTTGTTCCTCCTCATATTTCTGCTGCTGTTCCTTGAATAATTGCTTTTGCGACCGGTATATCAGATAAATAATGCCAAAAATCAGCAGCGTGTATGTCAGATAGGCCCAATTGGTCTGGTACCACGGTGGCAGTACTGCGAATTTGTACACTTTAACAGTGGATTCATTCCCGAGGTTATTTTTTGCCTTTACCTGGAATTCATATTTACCGGGAGGCAGATTTGTGTAATCTTTTTCGGATTTTTTTGACCATTCAGACCAGTAAGTGTCAAAACCATTCAGCCGGTAACTATACTGAACATTCGATTGCTGGGCATACACCGGTGCCGAATACTCAAAATGTAAAGAATTCATATTACTGCTTACGCTGGGCACACTGTTTTCCGGTTGCAACAGCGCCTGGTTAATTTGAGTATAGTATCCGCCAAACAGAAGACTGTCCGCGTTTCCGAAGGCTTTCGCCGACCGGATCATGACATCCAATCCGTATCGGTTCTTTTTATAAGCCTCATAATTGATATGGTAGAATCCTTTTTCGGAACCCACCAGAATATTCGAATTATTATAGGGGTAAACGTTTTCCCATCCGCTCACCATTTTATCATTAAGCTCGGGGAAATAAATTATTTTAGGAACCTTCCATGAGAAATCGATCACGCCTAAATTTTTGTCCTCCACGAACCAGATATTACCCGATCCGTCTTCCTTCAGGTACCTGATATTCCGGGTGCCAAAAAATGAAGCGAAATAGGGAGATTGTTCGAACCGGTCTGTTTTCGCATCGTATTCATAGATTCCTTTTTCCGTCGCCACAACGATCCGGTTCAAAACTTTGTATAACTGATTTTTTACAGAAGAAGGCAACCCCTGGTCTTCCGTATACAGCCTGACTGACGCAGGCTGTCCGGTACGGAGTTCAATTTTATACACCCCGCGATAAGGATGACCTACCCAAATCGTGTTGTTATTATCCATCGCCACAAATTGAGAATACTCATTAAAGCCCGGAATATTTCCCTTTGAAACGAACCGGTTATTGTCCCATTCCAATAAATCCAATCCGGTTACATTTCCAGCTAATACCAGTTTAGAAGGCAGCACATTATAAAATGGAAGAAAATTATAATAACCTAATATGGAATTCAGTGGTATCGGTTTCCCCTCATGTAAAGCATAGACGCCGTCGTGATGACCCAGTAAAAGTTCCCCATTGATATTCGCCAGGCTCCAGGATGAACCTTTTGTGTATGACAAAGGAGTAAAATCGCCATCCACAAAACTTAGATCGGACTTACCGTTCAGTGGTACTTTATAAAATCCGTTTGATGTACCGACATACAGCGCATCCTGATATACCAGAGAGGTATATCCCTTGCCTTCATTCATTCTTTCAGGGTAAATATGTTTGATGGCGTTGTTGTAAGCAATAAAATCAATACCATCGTCAAGACCCAGCCACAGGTTGTTGTCTTTGTCCAGGAACAGCGTCAGAATATTATTTAGCTGTAATCCTTCCTTCCGTGAAAGATTCTGGATCACTTCACCCTTTTTATTGATTACATAACAACCATTCAGATTGGTACCCACTGCTATCCAATCCCGTGTTACAGGAATAGCTGTCAATATCCGTTGATTCTGTAAGGGATTAAATCCGGCAAAATGGAAGGGTGTAATTTTATCTTTATACAGAACATAAAAACCTGAAGTAATCGTTGTCAGGAAGCTGCTGTCATTCCCAAAGGGAAACATCGAAGAAACAATGAAACCGGGCGGCATGGGAGAATTTTCCAGGCAACTGGTCCAAAGTCCGTTATTAAATTTCATGAGACCTGTTTTCAGATCCTGTGCGATCAATGTATTATTACCCACCCCGATGAAATCCCATTCGCTTCGCGCAGGATACACCGTAATGGAATTGCCGTTGTATTGAAAAATCTTTTCCTTGGTACGGAAAAAAACGTCATGGCCAAGGAGGACAATATTCCAGACTTCAGTAAATGAATAATCCTTTTTAGGTAACAGAGCCTTCAGCGAAGTAAAAAAAAGTTTCCCGCTGTGATCGGGAGTGAAGTACCCGAAATCATCCTGGCCACCGGCATAAATCCGGTTATCCTTTCCCATTGCGATAGAACGAACGATTGACTTATTCGGAAGAGAATACAATTTCCAGAAGGAACCGTCAAAACTGAGCAGACCCTCCAGGTTAGCAAAGTACATCACACCGTTCTGGTCCTCTACAATACTCCGGTTTTCAGTTCCTGCATTATAACTGTTGTTGTGGTAATTAATGATATCCGGAATACCAATGGGATTCTGAGCCTGTACTATTGAGGTACATAAACATAGGAACAAAATGAATGTCCGTTTCATTTGCAAATCAATCTGAATCAAATGTAAGGCGAAAGTCTATCGAAAAGGACAACTCCGGCCTGCCATGGATTGTTGTAGCCCGTTCCCTGTTTAAAAATTTAATATGATGTAGTGATGATGTAGTATGCCGGAGGTGATTTTCGTTTAATTTTTACACTGAAGTAGTATTGAAGTAGGTAGAAATCTCAAGTTCCATGTATTCGAATATAATTTCACCCTGCCAGTAATTTTTCAATTTTTCAAACATCCTACATGAAGCAATTGCTTGCCTTTCTCCTGATTCTGTTTTCTATTGTTGCAAACGGTCAACAAAATCCAGTGGGTATTTTTGAGGGGCATACTGATGTCGGAACCGGTGTAAAACCGGGGTCCGCGACCTATATTCCGGAAACCGGGCAGTATGTGATTTCCGGTGCTGGTTACAATGTATGGGCTGATCACGATGAATTTCAATTTGTCTGGAAGAAAATGAAGGGCGATTTTATCATTTCTACCAGGGCCGAATTCCTGGGAAGCTGGGTGAATTATCACAGAAAAGTGGGAGTAATGGTTCGCAAAACCCTGGATGGCAATTCAGCCCATGTAAATACAGTGGAACATGGAGATGGTCTTACTTCCCTGCAATTTCGCAGATCGGCAGGAGCTCAGACGGAAGAAATCAAAGCCAAACTGACGAAGGCCAATATAATAGAACTGGAAAGGCACGGAAACCAGTACATTATGAGGGCAGCAATATATGGAGAGCCGTTTGTAATGGACACTGTAAATAATATTGATCTGGGTGATGAAGTATATGTCGGGTTATTTGTCGGGTCACACAATTCCGATGTGTCAGAAACCGGCGTGTTTAGTAATGTAAGACTAACAGTGCCATTTAAAGGAGTCGCGGATAATGAAACCCAGATGAAACTGGGCAGCCATCTTGAACTGCTGGAAATAGCTACAGGGAAAAGAGATATTATTTATTCCGTTCCCTATTCAATCCAGGCACCCAACTGGACCCGGGATGGGAAGTACCTGATTTTCAATGATGACAAAGGTCTGATTAATCGCTTTGACCTGGCTTCAAAGGAGGTATCTCTGATCAATACAGGTGCCATCAAAAACAACAATAACGATCACGTAATATCTTTTGACGGAAATAGGCTGGGATTGAGCAGTAGTGTAAATGCACTGGGTGGATCCATCATTTATACGGTTCCGCTCACAGGAGGTGAACCCAAACAAATTACTCCCAAAGGACCATCATACCTGCATGGCTGGTCGCCGGACGGGAATTTTCTGGTTTTTTGCGGCGAACGGAAATGGGGAATACGATGTATATAGAGTTCCTTCTACCGGAGGAACGGAAGTAAGACTGACTGAAACCAAGGGCTTGGATGACGGACCGGAATATACTCCGGACGGTAAATATATTTATTTTAACTCCGTCCGGTCCGGAACCATGCAAATCTGGCGCATGAAACCAGATGGCAAAGAACCTGAGCAGGTTACCAATGACGAATTCAATAACTGGTTTGCCCACATCTCTCCTGATGGGAAATGGATTGTATTTATTTCTTTTCTGAAAGAGGAAGTACAACCAGGCATTCATCCTCCGTACAAACATGTATATATCCGTCTGATGCCATTTGCGGGCGGCGTTCCCAAAGTTATTGCCTATGTATACGGTGGGCAGGGTACCATCAACACGCCTTCCTGGTCGCCCGATAGTAAACGGGTGGCATTTGTGAGCAATTCTGATATGACAGGAGACCAGAAATAAAAATTTTCACTTTTAAAAAGCAATATGAAATCAAGACGTTCCTTTCTTAAAGAAACAGCGTTCGCAGGCGCTGGTTCGTTTGTTTCTGCCAGGATTCATCAGGATGCCGGAAAGAGCACCTAAACTCAAAAAAGTAGGTGTTCAACTATATTCTGTAAGAAAAGAAATGATGACCGACGCCGTCGGAACACTGAAAAAACTGGGACAAATCGGTTACCAGGAAATTGAGTCAGCGCAAAGTGAAAAGGGAAATTATTATGGACTTGAACCGAAAGAAATAAAAAAGTTATTGAAAGACCAGGGTATGACCCTTCGAAGTGGTCATACCCATATTGATAAAAACTGGCAGAAATCCATAGATGAAGCGGCAGAGGCAGGACAGGAATATATTATTTGTTCTGTCCTGCCTTCTCCTGGTCAAACGGTTGGAAACTATCAGAAAAGCGCTGATATGTTTAATCAGGCCGGAGAACAATGTAAAAAAAGCGGAATTATGTTTGGTTATCATAATCACGCATCAGAATTTGATACAGGTGAAGGGAAGGCGTTGTATGATGTATTGCTGGACAACACGCAACCGGAGCTTGTGCATATGGAAATGGATCTGGGTTGGGTAATTGCTGCCGGAAAAGATCCGCTGACTTATTTTTCAAAATATCCCGGCACGGTTTCCATTGTGGCACTTAAAAGATATGAGCCTGACTGAAAAGAAGAGTGTCGAATTTGGAAAAGGGACGGTTGATATCATCGGCCTGATGAAACAGGCAAAGCAGGCCGGCATGAAGTATTATTTTATTGAACAGGAAGAATACGCAGTAACTGCATTTGACAGTCTGGACTACGATTACAACTGGCTTGCTGAACGTTGGAAAGCCTGATTAATCATATTACTTTCAATACTTCATCAAAAACTGGTTTAGAGTGAATGAAACGCCCCTTTTTACGGGGCGTTTTTATTTGGTATGAAATTTTTTCAGGCTTTAGGCTTTAAGCTTTATGCCTTAAGCTTTCAGATGATGTATTAATGAAGTATCATTTCAGGCAGATTATCAGGATTTTGAGAAATTGATGTGGTATTGATGTAGTGAAATATATTGTTAAAGAATGATAGCAGAATAGATTTGGTGAAATGATTCTGCTTATGAAATTGAAACGCTTGCTATCGCTATTGGTACTACTTGGTTTTATTTACCTTCCATCGTTCTCCCAAAATTCTCCCGTTGGCATTTTTGACAATCATCAGGATATCGGGTACGTGAAACATGCCGGATCCTGTACTTATGATGATGCCACACAGAGTTATATCATTAAAGGTTCCGGAGCAAACATCTGGTTTAATGAGGACCAGTTCCATTTTACTTACAAAAAAATTTCGGGAGATTTTATTCTGACAGCCGATTTTGATTTTTACTGGTGATACGGTTGGAGCCGTCGGTCATCGTAAATTAGGCTGGATGGTAAGGGAGTCGGTTGCTGCGGATGCCGTGAGTATGAATGGCTGCAAGCATATTGACGGGTTGATTGCCTTGCAATGGCGGGCAATGAAAGGTGCATTTATGCAGGATCCGCAGGGTGAGATCTTTTCCGCAAAAAGAGGTTTGCAAACCATGCAGCTGGAGCGCAAGGGAAAAACACTGATCATGCGTATGGCCAATGCCGGTGAACCATTGCAGGAAGTAGGTGAGCATGACCTGATCGATTTGAAAGATACCGTGCTGGCTGGTATTTATATGCTTGCACACGATTCGAATACACTGGCTTCGGGCCGCGTATGGAATGTGCGAATCGATCATCCGGTTGAAAATCCCTATTATCCAAATCCGCTGATGGTCAAACCTGCACCGACAGACGGTCATGGGTTGCCGCCTGGAAATTATGGATCTGGCAGATGGAAACCGGAAAGTTATTTATGAATCAAAAGGAAAATTTGAAGCACCCAACTGGATGCCGGACGGGAAAAAATTATTATTTAATGACCATGGTTCTTTATATACCATTCCCATTGAAGGAGGAACTCCGGAAAAATTAAATACGGGCACAGCGGCAAGACTGAATAATGATCATGGAATATCATTCGATGGGAAAATGCTGGCCATCAGTAATTCCAGGGAAGGAAAGCCTGGTGGTGGTTCTTCAGTATATGTTCTTCCACTGACGGGCGGTGAACCAAAATTGCTGACAGAAGAGACTCCTTCTTACTGGCATGGCTGGAATCCCAATAATAAAGAAGTCTGCTTTTGTTGCCCAGCGCGGAAGTAAAATTTATAATCTGTACAAACAGGATATAAACAGCGGCAAGGAAATTCAGCTCACGTTTAATACAAAGGGTCATGTGGATGGTCCGGAATATTCTCCGGACGGGAAATGGATTTACTACAATGCAAATCCGACCGGCACCATGCAGATCTGGCGCATGAAACCGGATGGTTCCGGCAAGGAACAAATTACATTCGATGAATATCATAGCTGGTTTCCGCATATTTCACCAGATGGAAAATGGATTGTGTTCATTTCATTCCCGACAGACATTGATCCCAATTCCCATCCGTCTTATCAAAACGTTATGCTGAGGCTGATGCCCGCTTCCGGTGGAGCGCCTCGCGTGATTGCTTATTTATTTGGCGGACAGGGAACATTGAATGCCCCATCCTGGTCGCCCGACAGTAAGCGTATTGCATTTGTAAGTAATTCAGATAAACCGTAATAGCAGAAAGTAAAAAATTCGTAGGAGGTGAAAGCGAAATTTATTTTATATCAGTTTTGAAACTCGTTCAGCAGTTAGTGGTTTATGGTTAAGCAATGAGAACAGGCCCTTCCTGTTCACCGGAAGGGCCTTTCTTTTAGACAGATTGATTTCAAAGATGACACGTAAATAGAAAACTATGAATAAAAATTTTAAACATTGAAAAATTAAAAACCGGTTAAAAATCTAAAACCGGTTTTGTCAAACAAGAGTTCCTTTTCTTCATAACTAAAATAATGATTGCTTATGCCAAAGAAAAAAACCGGGCTAAACAAAATGTGTTGCATGCTGATCGGACTTCTCCTGTTTTCATGTGGTGCATTTGCCCAAAAAACCATTACAGGAAAAGTAATTAGCAAAACCGATCAGCAGCCTGTCAGGAATGCTACCGTTCTGGTCAGGGGCACGGTGATTGCCACGCGAACAGATTCTTCCGGGGACTTTACTATAAAGCGTTCCCAAAGACAATAGTGAACTTGAAATTTCATCGGTCGGTTATGAGAACGGTAAATGTTCCGATGGCAGGAAAAACGACTGCAGGTGAAATACAACTTGCTATCACTGTCGGTAATCTGAATGAAGTTTTCGTGACCGGATATACTTCACAGAAAAAGAAGGATATCACCGGTGCGGTTTCCATTGTGAATGTGGCTGATATGAAGGCAACACCATCCGGCAGTACGGAGGCCCTGCTGCAGGGACAGGCATCCGGTGTAACTGTTAATACAACCGGGCAACCCGGCGGAGCTTCGGTGGTTAATATCCGCGGTATCACTTCATCCGGAAATTCGGCGCCCCTTGTGCTGATTGACGGTGTGCCCGGAAGTATGCATGATATCAATGCGAATGATATTCAATCCCTCCAGGTCTTGAAAGATGCCGGAGGTGCAGCGATTTATGGAGTACGCGGATCTAATGGTATTATTGTAATTACAACTAAAAGAGGTGTTGGTCCGCGTCAAGATTTCTTATGACGGTTTTATCGGAAGTCAGCAACCCTTAAGCAAAAGCTGGGATCTGGCCACGCCAACCCAGACAGGAGTTGCCAAATGGGCACAGGTACTTTAATGATGGCCTTACTCCATCAGATCCACAATATGGAAGTGGACCTACACCGGTTGTTCCATATTATATTACGCCAACAGGTGCTCCCCAGGGAGCTCCCAATACCAGTCTGGCCGATTATAATCTTATACAATAACCATATTACACTTGCTGCACAAAACGGCAACAACTGGTTCGATGATATATTCAAACCGGCATTGATTATGGAACCATAATCTGTCTGTCAGCGGCGGGACCGGTAAATCATCCTATTTCATGTCCTTTAATTATCTGGACCAGCAGGGTACACTGATTGAGACCAGTTTACAACGTTATTCTGTCAGAGTCAATACAAATTTCAGTCTGGCCGATGATCATATACATGTCGGAGAAAATGCTTTTGTTTTTTATAAAACAAATCCGGGATATCTGAATGCACCGGGTGTAAACAGCACGAATTCCATCAATTCTGCTTATCAGCTTCCCAATATTATCCCGGTGTATGATATCGCGGGAAATTATGCAGGTGGTATTTCACAGGGACTTGGCAATGCATCCAATGCAGTGGCCATCCAGGACCGCCAGGCAAATAATCAGAACAGGGACTACCAGGTCATTGGAAATGTATTTGCCGAAGTTGATTTCCTGAAACACTTTACGTTGCGCACCAGTGCAGGCGGAACATTTGACAATTATTATTATAATGGTTTTGCTACCACACCGTATGAAAATGCCGAAAATAATCATGCGGCCAATCTGTATACTGAAACCTATGGTCAAAATTCCAGCCTGATCTGGACCAATACATTAAATTATAGTAACAAAATAGATAAACATAGTTTTAGTATTCTGGGAGGTACCGAATATATTTATAATACCGGACAGGGAAGCAATGCAACGAGGGGAAATTATTATATTACCGACTCCAGCAACCTGACCGTTTCACCCAATCTCTGGACACTGAATTTCGGGCAGGCTTCCACTCAAACCAATAACTCGACAATTCTTGGAAATAATGGTATCATACACACCTTATCAGACTGGCGATATTTTCTGTGTTTGGAAGGATGGATTATAATTATGACCAGAAATATTATATCAGCGCCACTCTCCGCAGTGACAATTCTTCGGTGTTTGTTCCTGAACAACGAAATGGTATTTTCCCTTCCGTTTCTGCAGGCTGGATGATTTCACAGGAATCTTTTTTGAGAGATGTTAACTGGCTAAATGAATTTAAGATTCGTGGCAGCTGGGGAAAATTGGGATCTATCAGCAATATCAATCCAACCAATGCATATACTTTATATGGTCAGCAGGTCAACCAGTCTTACTATGATATCAATGGAACCAGTCATAGCTCCGGTGGCAGGTCTTTACACCAGTCAGTATGGAAACCCGAATACGACCTGGGAACAGGATATTATAACCGATGTGGGGTTTGATGCGAGTTTCATAAATAACAAATTCGATTTCAGTTTTGACTGGTATAAAAAACTTGATCAGCGGATTATTATTTGTACCGGCTGTTCCGGGTACAAATGGCGGAGCCATAGATCCTTTTACCAATTCAGGTAATGTTCAAAATACAGGCATCGATTTATCGCTGACCTATCATGGAAGGGTCAACAAAGATTTAAGATTTGACATCACCGGTACATTTACATCTTATAATAATAAGGTTGTCAGCCTGCCTGCGGGAACCCTATACATTAATCAGCCTGCCGGTGCACAAACGATTACTTCCAGGATACAACCGGGACATCCGCTGGGAGCATTTTTTGGTTACCAGGTGATCGGTCTGTTCCAAAGCTATGATGATGTGGCAAAGTCTCCTACCCAACAGGATGCTGCCCCGGGCCGGTTTAAATATGCAGATGTAAATCATGACGGTGCGATTGACCGCAGATGACAGAACTTTCTTTGGTAATCCAAATCCATCATTTACTGCCGGTTTAAATATTTCAGTGAATTATAAAAACTTTGATTTCTATACTTTCTTTTATGCACAGGTCGGCAATGATATTATCAATAATGTAAAGTCATCAACCGATTTTCCGCAGGGATTCAGCAATCAGATCAGTACAAATGTGGCCGCTCAATTCAGCCAGGCTGATAGATGCGAGCTGGTCAGCCAACCAATATCAATGATCCGACTGCCCATGTTGCCAATCCCGGAACAAATGTGCCGATGCTTGAACAAAGCGCCAATTTCAGCAACTCGGGTGCATTTAATTCCTATACTATGGAAAGTGGTTCTTTTCTCAGGTGCAGAAACCTGACCATTGGTTATACCATCGTTTCCAGTACGCTTAAGCGCTTGCATTTTGATAAATTCAGGGTCTATGTACAGGCGCTGAATCTGTTTACAGTTACCAACTATTCAGGATTGGATCCGGAATTGAATCCGGGAACCAATACCGTGTTTGGTTATGATGGTGGTGTATACCCGAATAATCAAAAAACATATAATGTGGGGGTAAATCTTACAATTCATTAATTCATTTTCTAAAATTAGATTTATATGAAAAAATTATTAAAATGGATATTGCCCGCAGCTACGGTACTTGCTCTCGGTTATCATTTATGCGTGCAATAAACAATTAAATCTGCAGCCCCAGGGATCACTGCTTGCTTCAAATGTCACTAATAATTCCGGAGTTCAGGGCTTATTAATCGGAGCCTATGTGCTTTTATCAGGTGAAAATGTACCCGGCCAGAATCTTGGAAATGGAAGTGCTGCTTCCAATTATGTTTACGGAAGTGAAGCTGCAGATGATTCCTACAAAGGTTCAACACCCTCTGATCAGCCTGATGCAATACCACTTCTGACCTGGTCATTGGCCCAGGCCAGCACAACCAATTATCTTGATCAGAGATGGGTTGTTCTTTTTACAGGTATTCAACGGTGCAAATGATGTAATACGTACCATGCGTCTGTCTACAGGTCTTGCACCTGCTGATACGCTTGAATATACTGCTGAAGCAAGGTTTCTACGCGGGTTTTATCATTTTGAAGGTAAAAAAACGTGGAATAATTTTCCTTACGCGGATGAAAATATTTCCTATGTGAACAATAACCTGAATGTTCCCAATTTTTCCGGCGGTCAATATATTGACATATGGCCAAATATTGTTGCCGATTTAAAATATGCCGCAGATAATTTACCGAACACACAACCCAATATCGGAAGGGTAAATAAATGGGCTGCCATGGCATTCCTGGCAAAAGCATATATGTACCAGCACGATTATGCCAGTGCAAAACCATTACTGGATCAGATTATTGCCAGCGGTACTACTTCGAGTGGTACCAAATATGCGCTTAACCCTCTTTTTCAAAGCAATTTTAATCCTGCCTCAAAAGAATAGCCCTGAAAGTGTTTTTGCCTGCCAGACTTCTGTAAATGATGGATCAGCCACTGCAACAAATGGCGGAAATGGTAATACCGGTGATGAGCTGAATTATCCATATAACTCATGGTCCGGGATGTTGCGGATTTAATAATCCTTCCTGGAACCTTGTACAGGCTTATAAAACCGATGCAAACGGACTTCCCTTTCTTGGACGGAAGTTATAATAATGCACCTCTGGTTAGTGACCAGCACAAATCCCTGGACCGGTACGGTGGATCCACGTCTTGACTGGACTGTCGGCAGACCGGGCAAACCCTAGTTCGACTGGGGAACCGTTGATACGTACCTGGATTCGCGACGTGCCAAATGACGGATTATTTGTTACCAAGAAGAATAATTACGCAAAGAGCCAGCAAGGCACTTATTCTTCTACCGAAACCGTATTCTGGGGCGCTGCAGAAGTGGCTGCGAACAATGTAACATCTTTGCCGTTTTTCTGATGTTTTGCTTTGGGATGCAGAATGCGAAGCGCAGATTGGAAGTCTGGATCAGGCTGAAACATATGTAAATATGGTTCGCCAGAGGGCGGCCAATCCGGCCGGGTTTGTTTATCTGAATGCCACCTATGATGCGGCATAACAGTATGTATTCACCTCAGACCACACCGGCAGATAATTATAAAGTGAGTCCGTATCCGCCGGGAGCATTTAGTTCCATGGGAAAGACAGCTGCACTCAATGCCATTTACTTTGAAAGAAGACTCGAACTCGCTATGGAAGGCCAACGTTTCTTCGATCTGGCGAGATATGACAATGGAACCGGAACTATGGCAGCTACACTGAATGCCTATGTAGCTGTTGAAAAAAACAGACATGCGGATTTTATCTGGTGAACAATACAGCCGTATTTACAAAGGGAGTCAATGAATATTTTGCCATACCTCAGAATGAAATTGATGCAGAAAATTCAACCGGGTACCATTTATCTGAAACAGAATCCCGGGTATCAATAAATATATATTAATTCTTTTGTTAGCAGCTAGTGGTTTAGCGAGTAAGCAAGGAGAAAAGGCCCGTGAATAACGGGCCTTTCTTATTTATTTAAACTGGATTAGTAACTGGCATCTCTGTTTCTTTTTCTCTTGCGATTTCAATGCGGGGGCTATTCGTATCAGACGAAGAATTTCTGCATCATGAGCCTTCGAAACGGACTTTTCAACTTTGAATGAAGATAATTTTCCATCCGGATGCAAGATGAATGTGATGACTTCTTCTCCTTTTAGTAAGGAATCCGTCGTATTGATTTTTTTATTGCTATCGATATAACTATAAAATTCATCCCATCCGATGATGGAAGGTGGCTTTTTATATTGTAACAAAACCGTCTTGTTGTGGACTGCCGAAGAAGGACGCGTCTGAATGGTATTCGTAATGTTGCTATCCGGCTTCAGTTCAGCCGAAACGGATTCATATCCGGCCGGCTGCACATATACCAGGGCTGCCAGTCTTGGATCTTTCATATATAGTTTAAAGAATCCGGCTGTGTCGGTAAAAACATGCCTGTTAGTTCCTTTAAGGTTCACATCTGCAAAAGGTATGGGCATTCCCTTATCATCTATGACTACTCCCCTGATATAATTTCCCGACGGGCTGCCAATTCGTTTGACATCAATTCCTGAATACCCTTCAACCCTGTCTTCATTTTTTGAAGCCGCAGCAAGAGGCATGGTAACGTCTTTTTTTGCCAATACTTCAGATCTCTCTGCTTCCTGCGTGGTATCGGTGAAAGCATTTGCTGAAACAGATGCTGAAGATCTCCCGGTATTTTGGTCAGATGACGATTCACCCGCTTTTTGACTGGAAGTCTTTTCTTTTTTATCAGCAGAAATTTTCCCCGCTTTCAGGGGTTTAACAGATGCAATGGTATGTTCGTCTGATTTTATGCTATCATCCCTGTTTATATTTTCCTGCGGAGGTTTTTTGGATGTCGTAATTGGTGGCTCTGGCCGGGGAGTTGTTTGCGAAATGCCAGGTTTTTTACTTACATAAGTCACCATGAAGACAGCCAGCCCGATAACGACTATAAGAGAAGCAGCGACCTGCCATTTTGATAACTGAAATAATATGCCTGTTTTCCGCTTCCTTTGCCTGATTCTTTCTGTTAGTTTAGTTCGTAAATCTGCGATTCCTGATTCAAACGAAACGGCATGTTTCCGGCTTTCTTCATATCCTTCAATAGCATCAGCCAGAAATGGATCTTCGAGTGCTGCTTTCTCCAATGACTGCATGGCCTGATCAGACAGTTGTCCGTCAAGATATTTACGGATATAGTCCGCTGAATATTTATTATTATTTTTTTCTTCCTGCATTTTTGTGTTTTCCGGACTACTCGTCGGATAATCCATTTTTATCCATACAGATTTTAAGATTTCTTCTCGCATTCTGAACCAGGCTGCGGACCTTATTCCATTCCGTTTGGGTTATACCTGCAATTTCCTTATAAGATTTTTCTTCCAGGTAAAACAATTGAACAGTATGTTTTTGATCAGGCGAAAGTCCTTCAATACACTTTGACAACCTGTTCAGATTCAATTCTTTTTCAATTACATTCTCCAGATGAGGATTTTCGGCTAATTGCATAAACTCAGTCATCTGCGTAAGGGGTATTTGTTTTTTTGAACGCAACGCCATCAAACAGTGGTTTTTAGCCACCGTATAAAGCCATCCTTTAAAATAGTTAACCTCATGTTTTCTCAGTTTAGTAACCAGTTCCTCAAAAATACCCATGACGGCATCCTGCGCTTCCGCCGGCTCTTTCAGGTATTTCAGACAAACCGCATAAATCAGATCCATATATCGCTGATACAGTTCACCCAAAATCCTGATATCCCCATCCTGCTTATATTGGTTGACCAGCTCCTGATCAGTTGTTTGAGTATTCTCTATGTCTCTGAGAAATGACAATCCTTTTGTATTTGCTTTTATGGCCACTGAAAAATAATTAAAAAATGCCGCGAAACGATATGTAATCCGAAAATCATGCGCATCTGCAATGAAAACATACATCATGCGATATTTATTATCCGGCCTTTTTGCTTTGGCTGTCATTGGGATGGCCTTCAGGCCCTTACAGGATTTTACCATCATAGGAACTGTTAAAGATCAGAACGGCGCGCCCCTGGCCAATGTAACTGTTACTGAAATACAATAGTCGTCGAGTCGACTATTACGGCCGAAGATGGAAGCTTTTCACTAAAGGTTTCATCAAAACATATCCTGCTGATGTTCCGGCTGGCAGGATATGATAAAATGGATTTCTCACCGGTCGATATTACAAAACCCATTAATATCCAACTCAAAGCTTCGATACAATCACTGAACGAAGTGGAGGTAATTGGTTACAGCACTCAAAGAAAGAAAGATATGACAGGCTCTGTGTCCTATATTCAATCGGGGGTTATGTCTTCAAAAAGTACGGATGGTGTCTATCATAAAGAAAGGAGAAAAGATCCCGGAACGGAAGATGAAAAATATTCTCAAAAAAACTATGATTCAACTGCATTCAACACAGAAGAGTACGAAAGCATTATAGAAAACCGGTTTCTCGCCGCTACAGAAAATCCGCTGTCCACGTTTTCGATCGATGTGGATGGCGGTTCTTACAGTAACGTGCGTCGCTATCTTCAACTAGGCCAGTTGCCACCGTCGGGTGCTGTCAGAATAGAGGAACTCATCAATTACTTCCATTATGACTATCCCCAACCAGTCGGCGATGATCCATTTTCCATAAATACGGAAATCGGCAATTGTGCCTGGAATCCAGAACATAAGCTTGTGTTGATCGGTCTTCAGGGGAAAAAGATTCCGGTTGAAAATCTGCCCGCATCAAACCTTGTTTTTCTAATCGATGTGTCCGGCTCAATGATGGAACCGGAAAAACTTCCCCTGGTTCAACGCTCGCTCAGTATGCTGGTAGATCAGTTAAGGGAGCAGGACAGGGTTTCGTTGGTTGTTTATGCCGGCAATGCCGGACTGGTAATGCCTTCTACTTCAGGGATTGAAAAGAAGAAAATAAAAGATGCGATTGAAAGACTGGAAGCGGGTGGTTCGACTGCAGGCGGAGCAGGCATTCAGCTGGCTTATAAGGTAGCGGAACAGCATTTTGTAAAAGGAGGAAATAATCGCGTGATCCTTTGCACGGATGGTGATTTCAATGTGGGACCCAGCAGTGACGCTGATCTGCTGGACATGATTGAAAAAGAAAAAAGATCAGGCGTATTTCTGACTGTGCTGGGTTTTGGTATGGGCAATTATAAAGATAGTAAAATGGAAAAACTGGCAGACAGGGGTAACGGAAATCATGCCTACATTGATAATGAAAACGAAGCTAAAAAAGTATTGGTAAATGAATTCGGAGGCACTCTGTTTACAATTGCAAAAGACGTAAAACTGCAGATTGAATTTAATCCCGCGATTGTTCAGGCGTACCGGCTGATCGGTTATGAAAACCGGATGCTGAATAAAGAGGACTTCAACAACGACAGCAAAGATGCCGGTGAATTGGGTAGCGGACATACCGTGACCGCTATCTATGAGATTATTCCGGTGGGAGTAAGAAATGAGTTTCCGGAAAGCGTTGACCCACTCAAATATCAGAAAAAAATGAAACCGGTATTTTCAATCGCAGGAAATGAAATCATGAACATTAAATTCCGTTATAAAACCCCGGATGGTGAAAAAAGCAAATTGATTGAACACGCGCTTTTTTATCCACCGCAAACTTTCAACGAAACATCGGTAAATTTTCGTTTTGTTTCTGCTGTCGCGCAGTTTGGTATGTTATTGAGAAATTCAGCTTTCAAACAACAATCATCGTTTGACAGAACTTATGTCATGGCAAAAAATTCTCTCGGTAAGGATAGCGAAGGCTACCGGTCAGAATTCCTGCAATTGATCCGGGATGCCGGAAGAATTACAAAAAATGAAAAACCTTTGGAGGGAGATGCTGTTTCAGGAATAAAATAAATGAAAGCTGCCCCTGGATGGGGCAGCTTTTTACTTCTGCAGTTTTTTTATGAATATGAAACCGGTTATTGAATTTTGAACACGACACCTACCTGGAAATTCGTAATATCAAATCCGGCCTCCGCATTAAAACCAAAATTTGGTTTAATAAAATAGGAACCTCCAATGAATCCACCGAAGGCAGGGATAACCTGGGTAGATCCATCATATCCGTAATAAGTATAATGATGAAACCCCATGCCGGCTGAAGCGCCTGCGTATGTGTCCAGTCCCGGTACATCCCAACCACAATGCCAGGCACCCCTTCCGGCGATGACGAACGTATTGGAGTTGTAATTACCCGAATTACCGGCGTAAGCACCACTTGAAAAAGATCCTCCGAGTTCGGGTCCGAGTGAAATGACCCCGGGGCCAGCATCCCAAAGACCAAATTCTGCAGCTACTTTGAAGCCGAAAGGAGTTCCATAACTCTCACCCTTATAATCAGCCCCGATACCTATGCCCATATTAAGTAAAACGCTACCCAATTGCATGGGTCCTGAACCCCGAACTACCTTTGTTCTGAGAGAAGGCTCTTTGTGAAAATGATAAACCGATCAAAAAAACTAAGGGAACGACAACTTTTTTCATAATGATTGTGATTATTTGGCGAAATTAAGGTTAGAAAGCCTGAAGAAATAGTAATAGTTATACGCACGGTGGGCATAAAATAAAAAAAGGGCCAGGATAGAAATCCAGCCCATTTTAAAATCCAATATCCTATGAAAAACCATAATAATATTTGCAAGACATATACCAATTATTGGCAAATCGGCCAGTTAAAAATGATGAAAGATTAAGTGGTAAGGATCAGTTACTTACACCGCAAAATAAAATTATTATTCCGATTGAATTGCTAAAGAAATCAAAAAAACTCCCCAATTTTTCTTAATTGTGGAATTTTCATCCCAATCTGGGTCCTTTTAAAGGGTTGGGGGGCATGGTTTTTTCATATAACTTCAGTAACTCTTTAATGATTAACCAATGGAAGCAAAAATAAACGAGAAGGAACAGCTATTCGAAAAAGATAATTTATCAGGTGAAAATAAGGGTGCACTTCTTCCAAATCAAATGGGTCGCTACCTGACAGCCTCATCGCTGACCGGAGATAAGGTTGTGAATGCTGCCGAGGAGCATCTCGGAGAAATAAAAGAAGTTATGCTGGATCTGGAAACGGGTACAATCGACTATTTCGTAATTGAATTTGGTGGTTTTTTAGGGTTGGGTGTGAAATATTTTGCCATTCCGCTCCGCCTTTTAAAGCTTGATGCACCCAACAAACGGTTCATTTTTAATCAGAGCAGGGAATTACTTGAAAAAGCACCTGGCTTCGATATGGACCATTGGCCGGATACTAATCTACATTTTGATGAAGTCCACAGCTATTGGCGTTTTATATAAAAGATATGTGGGAAGAAAAAGATAATACGTTATACAAAAAGTTCACTTTTCAGAATTTTTCTGAAGCGTTTGCGTTCATGACACGCGTGGCGATAGAAGCCGAAAAAATGGACCATCATCCAAAATGGACCAATACCTATAACCAGCTTGAAATCTGGTTATCAACCCATGATGCAGGAGATATTGTGACTGACAAGGACCGAAAGCTTGCGAAGAAAATAGATTCTTTAAAAGCGTAAAGCATAAAGCGCAAAGCTTAAAGCGAAGAATTTATTCAAAATTATTTTACACGAACTACTTGAAGTTTTAAGCTTTACGCTTTACGCTTTGCGCTTTATGCTTGCTAGGCTTTCTGTACTTTAAGTACTTCTAAAAGCCCATTTTTCACGTTGAACTCTATGATGCGCACTTTGCCCTTATATCCGTTATACAGGACGGTCGGTACTTCAATCCATACACTACGCTCGGGTTTTCCGTTTAAAGTGCAGGTGGCAATCATCTGAATTTTTTCATCGGTGGTTTTACGTCCTTTGAAAACTGCTTCCACATCTGTGTATACTGGCAAGTCCGGACTTTCTTCCATATAGTAGGGTTTGAATTCTATGAAGGGGTTTCTTATTCAAATTTAAATAATAGTAGCTGAAGCTTCGGTTTTAATACTTTTATCTTAAGGATTCAATATCCTTTCCATCTCTTCGATCAACATCCTGACCAGGGCCGGATCTGGTTTTTTCTTTTTTACCGAGAAGGGATCTGCCTCCATGGCTCTGAAATTTCCCTCATCATCTCTTTCCAGTATCATTTCTGTATTATCTACAGCACACAGAAATTGGTAAGTGTAAGTGCTTGTCCGTAGCCTACAGTGAATTTCCCGGGCAACTCCCTTGTATAGAAAATTCACGGTAAAATCCTCTGGCATGATGCGAAGGTAATCATTTGACAGATGGCCGGATTCCAATTATACTTCGATTATAGATTATAGACAGGAATCTGTAATATCTACATCAAAAGTATTTGGGTAGAATACAGCATCCACTAACTTTATACTGCAATTTTCGTTAAGACCTATAAACTGGAAATTAAAAATATAAAATGAAAACAAGTATTGGTATTTCCGAAGCAAACAGAAAAACGGTCGCAGACCAATTGGGCAAATTACTGGCAGATGAATTTGTACTTTATACTAAGACTTTAAATGCACACTGGAACCTCGAAGGTCCCGATTTTCATTCGGTGCATTTATATTTTGAGGATCTGTATGAACAATCCCAGGAAATCGTTGACTCCGTGGCGGAACGCATTCGTCAGTTGGGTCATTATGCGCCTGCCAGTTTAAAAGACTTTCTAAAGCTCACGCATCTGACGGAACAACTAAAAGGCGGAAACAACAGCCTGGATCTTATAAAGAATCTTTTGGGAGATCATGAAAGTATCATTGAATTCATCCGGGGAAATGTAAAGGAGTTCGATGAAGCACACAAAGACGCAGGTACCAGCGACTTTGTAACCGGTCTGATGGAAAAGCATGAAAAAACAGCCTGGATGCTTAGGGCACACCTTAAATAAGCTTAAAGCTGAAGGCGCAAAGCGTTAAGCCAATTCGATACTGTGATTCCCAATTATAATTATTGAAGTTGCTGTATCTAATGCAGCTTTACGCTTTACGCTTTGAGCTTTAGGCTTAAGACGTAGTTTTACGATACAGAATGAGGAGTTGTGCGCTTGACTCCCCTTGTTTCCTGGTATATATTTGATATATCCAATATCACTGAAATAACCGAATATCCCTGAAAAACCAGCTTGATTTACCGTCCTAAAGAAAACCTTAAATTCAAGTTCTCTGAAAAACCCCCGATTAATGCTTGGGGGTTTTTTCTTTTTATACCCCGGAAAGGAGATACGTCTAAAAGTTAAATTTATAATATTTCCGGCTTTGCGTTTTACGCCTTGCGCTTTAAGCTTAAAAACAGTCCCCCATTTTTCCGAATCATTCATTTTTAAAATCAGGAAACTGGATTTTCTCCCCCTCCCGGCGGCATTTTGAGTCATTTTATTTTTTCGTAACGGTTAGTTTCTAATTTTATCTGGTATTCAATTCTCTGCTTAATGAATAATAATCCGAGCAATAACCAATACCGTAGAATTATCATCCGGCGCGGGAATGAGTATTTGTTATTTAAGACAGATGAAATCGCCTATTTTTTTCTGGAAAATAAAACCTGTTATATGGTTGACCGTATACAGGGAATTAAATACTTAATTTCTAAGTCGTTGAGGGATCTGACAATGGCACTGGATCCTGCTGACTTTTACAGAATAAATAAAAAATATCTGGTTCATATTGAATCCCTTCGCAAATTCAAGTTATGTGTGGCAGGCAGGATAGAGGTAGAACTTTTTCCGGCAACCCGGGAGAAAGTATTTATCAATCAGGTCAGAATGCAGGATTTCAAAAAATGGGTAACACAAGGCAGTAACGAACAGGCAAGTCCGTTATTTGAAGATATGTTGGAGAACCAAATAGGAATCTCCGAATACTAGTTTTATTTTCTCATGTGACCGCGGGTGGTTTCCACCACCTGCTTTTTTTTAAATCAGTTTGTTTTCTTTGGCGGTACGTATAGCATCTGCTTTGGAATGAACATTTAGCTTGGCGTAAATATTTTTTATATGACTTTTTACGGTTTCGTTATCTATGAATAATTCATCTGCGATAACGCGCCTGTTTTTCCCCTTGGCAATTTCTTCAAGAATCTGAGTTTCTCTTCTTGATAAAGGAGAATGAGAATTTCTTTGAAAAGAACGGATGACCAGCTGGGCCACATTAGCACTCATGGAAGCCCCACCCTGCATAATCTCGCGAATGGATTCCATAATTTTTACCGCTGAACTGTTTTTTGTCAGATAACCGGAAGCACCATTGGTTAAAGCACGGAATATAATGTCTTCTGAATCATGCACTGTACATATCAAAATGAGCGTATTGGGAAGTAAGCTTTTTATTTTGGGTATGGCTTCAATTCCCGACATTCCCGGAAGTCCAACATCCAGCATCACGAGGTCGGGATTGTCTTCCGTAAGTTTTTTAATTGCCTGCTCCGCGGTCGAATAAGTGTTTATTACCTGGTAACCCTGTTTTTCACCTATTAAAAACCGATACCCCTCACGAATGACTTTGTCATCTTCGACAATGACGATCCGAACATTGGTTTCTTCCATTACAATTTAAATTTTCATAAATTTCCATGATTTCCCGGAGACGGGGCTCCCCCTTTATGGGGGATTTATTCTGAACTGAACAGGCTCTAAAGTTAATTATCTATTATTTATGGAGCTTGCGGCTTATTACTTTTCTGCATGATCATTTTTCTAAATAAAGTTCGTTTTATCCATGTCGTTAAAGGGATTTTCTTTGGCATTTTCTTTCCCGTCTTTGTATCCGCACAGAAAGTCCATTTTCAAAATTACAATGTTCAACAGGGTCTGATACAATCACAGGTGATTGCTATAACACAGGATCATTTTGATAATCTTTGGTTCTGCACGCTTGGAGGTATTTCGCGTTTTGACGGCAAAGTGTTTACCAATTACAGTGAAACAGATGGCCTGATCAGTAATTTCGTAAATACCATCATGGCCGATCATGAATCCAACATTTGGATCGGTACGATCAGTGGCGTATCCAGGTTTAATGGTTCCGGATTTAAAAGTTTCAAGTTTTCAGAAAACCCCGCTGCGAATGTTGTTAAATCGATTCAGCAGGATTCCGCTCACAGAATCTGGGCGCTGGCCGGGGGAACTTTATACCGTTTGAGTAAAACGGATAAACCTCACCATACAGTCGTTTCTGGTTTGTATGAAATTGTAACGGCTATTCAGGTAGACAGGCAGGGGTTTTTATGGGCTGCCGTACTGAGCAAAGGAATTTACAGGCTGGAAAAAGAAGGCTGGAAACTACAGTTTTTAATACCGGAGTCCTACGGAAAGGGAGTTTGCCAGAAGATTGTTTTTGACATAACAAACCCTGACAGGGTTTTCCTGTTGATGTTTGGCGGCATTTATATGTCAGAGAAAGGTGTCTTCAGTTCTCTGATCAAGGATAATAATCTGGGAAAGTTTACCAACCTATACCTGGACAGATCGGGCAAACTCTGGTTTACTTGTTCCAGGGGATTATTCCAATATAGTGATTCAGGATTAACAGCATTTAATTCTTCCAATGGATACGAAGGAAGTAATACGGTTTCGATTTTTGAGGATCATGAAGATAATATCTGGTTTGGAACCAATGGAACAGGTGTGTTCCGTTATTCATTTCAACCCTTTCTGATTTACGATCAATTCAGTGCAACAAATAACATGGGAATTATGCCCATGTTAAATGACTATAAACATCTCTATTTCGGAACGGAAGGTGGTTTATTTCAGTACGATGGTATAAAAATAAATCGTGTAAACGGGCCTTCTGATGATCCGGCGGACCAAAATATTATAGGCATTTATAAAGCAGGAGAGGGTGCCATTTATGTTCTGACCAGCAGTGGAATATTTTCAAAATATGAGAACGGGAAATTTACAAGGGTCCGGCTGGGCGAACTCAAGGGCTGTATAAATACAGTTTTACCAGATGATCAGGGTGGGTTTTGGGTTTCCTCCTGTAACGGTTTTTTCAATATCTCCGCTTCGGGAAAAACAACCCGCATTTTAAATTTATTTTCCAGCAGAATGCTGCCTGTTTCAAAAGACAGTATCCTGGTAACAACAGACTACGGTGCTTTTATGGTAGGGATGGATTTTAAATATAGGAAAATAAATGATTCTCTTCTGAATACTTCGAGTTATATGTCTGTTGCTTCTCTGGGATCATTATACTTATTCGCCACTTCCAATAAAGGGCTGATTATATACAATATTGCAAATGGCAAACGCAGGCAATTCACAACAAGAAATGGCTTGAATGCAGATTTTATATACAGTGTTGTCACAGATCATAAAAATCAGATATGGCTGGGAACCGGGAGAGGTATAAATAAAATTATATTAGATACAACATCAGAAGCCATGCAGGTATCAAGCCTCTCTATCGCTGGTGATATTTCTTCTGCCGAGTGTAACCAGGGTGCAGCGATCTATGATGAAAATGGAAATCTGTGGTTCGGCACGGTATCCGGACTTTTTAAATATATTCCCGATTCAGGCAAAAAGGCAACTTATTTGCCACCGGTTGTTCTTCAACAGGTACAGGTTTTCTCCAAGGATATTGCCCCCAACCGTTTTACCGGTTTGTTGAATGAATGGTATGCCATTCCTAAAAATCTGATATTACCGCACGACGAAAATCATCTGACGTTTTCTTTCAGATGCCCCAGTTATCTCAACAGTGAATCCATATTGTATCAATACCAGTTGGAAGGAATGGAAAAATCATATTCGGCCCTGACTCCGAATCACTTCGTCGTATATCCTGCACTTCCACCCGGACACTATACATTTAAAGCCAGGGCTTTTCTGCCGGGGCTTGGATTCTCAGAAAAAAATGTTGATTTTTCTTTTGATATAAAAGCAGCTTTTTACCAGACTATTTATTTTAAATTCCTGTTACTTGTATTGATCATGGGAATTATTTTATGGATACAATGGTTAAGGATGCGGATGCGAGTAAAGAGACTCAACCAAATAGAAGAAGTTAAACGAGAGGAAAATATTAAGGTAAGGCAAACCGCATCGGAGGATTTTCATGATGAAGTGGGAAATAGTTTAACGCGAATCCAGGTTTTGACGGATGTATTGAATTCTAAACTTGGCAACGGCCATGAAGAGGAAAAAAGAATCATTCATATGATTAAGGAAAATGTGAGTGGTCTCTATCAGGGTACGAGAGACATACTTTGGGCTTTGAATCCGGAGAGTGATTTGATTAAGGAAATCGGGCATCGGTTGCAAAGCCTGGGAATTGATGTTTTCCAGGATACCGGCATTTGTTTTTCGTACGAAAATTTATTGGGGGAATCAGAAAATATAAAACTCCCGGGTAATTATAACCGGAATATCATGATGATTTTTAAAGAAGCAATGAGTAATAGTCTGAAACATGCCCAGGCAACGAAAGTGAAATTAAAAATTCAAAAAGCAGAAAACCAGGAAATTCTGATTGAGTTGGCAGATAATGGTATTGGTTTCAATCCTCTGTATATAAAGAAAGGGCATGGATTTCAAAATATGCAGAAACGGTCAAACCGGATAAAATCTACTCTAACACCCATCAGTATCCCGGGAGAAGGAACCCGGTATGATTTGAGAATCCCGATTAATTCTGCCTGATCCTTCTATCATCTGACGATCGGTTAAGGCCTGCCCTGGCACCTTAAAATGCCTGTTTTTGAGCCTAAACCGTATTCCCGGGTCCGTTTTAACGCCCTATTTTGAAGAAATCAGTCATTTCTCCTAAAAAAAAAGACGCAATAAACCACCGTACTAAACTATTGTGGTATCTTGTCGGCTATTAAAATGTTTTGGAATGAAAATCTTTGTAGCCGGTTTGCCTTTCGCCGTTAGTGATTCAGAATTGCAAGAATTGTTTGAACCATACGGTACTGTAGGTTCAGCAAAAGTTATTTTAGACAGAGAAACTCACAAGAGTCGTGGTTTCGGTTTTGTAGAATTTTCAAGTAATGAAGAAGCGGAGAAAGCCATAAAGGCCCTCGATGGCACAAGCCTGGAAGGAAGAACGCTTACTGTTAAAGTTGCTGAAGATAAAAACCCCGGCGGCGGTGGATCCCGTGGTGGTGGTGGTGGAAGCCGTGGCGGTGGTGGTGGATATAATCGTGACCGTAATCGTTATTAAGCCCAGGCTTTTACGAATTACGCGTAACTCTTAAACGCTCAACGCCTTTTGGTGGATGGTTCTAGCTAATAGAAAATGATTAAATCATTTTGATCTGATTCTATTTGCTATACCCATCCATCATTTTTTTGCCCAAAGCAGCCGGTTTCTTTAGATTTCTAAAAATCTCAATATGCGATTTGCCGGTTGGATGATGGGCTTAATGATGCTTTCCTCCATTTCATTTGCCCAAAAACACCCCGTAATAGAATATGAGGCGGATGAAAAAATAAAGAAAAATGCCCTTCGGTTTATCGTTTTTGGGGATTGGGGAAGGAATGGAGAAGACAATCAGAAACAGGTGGCGCGCACGATGGGCGTGGTGGCCAGGAAATTCAAAGCTGAATTCATCGTTTCAACCGGGGATAACTTTTATCCGAATGGGGTAAAAAGCATAAGGGATTATAACTGGATCGCGTCATTTGAAAATATCTACACCGCTCAGTCACTCCAAACTGACTGGTTTGTCGTATTGGGAAATCATGATTACCGGGGTGAACCACAGGCTGAAGTGGATTACTCAGAAGTAGACCGCCGATGGAACATGCCGGCCAGATACTACTCTAAAATTTTTTTTATTGATGATGATACAACGCAGGGCATACTGCTTGTATTTATCGATACGACACCTTTTTTATCTGAATCCTACCTGAATAATAAGTTTCATATGCAGGACCAGGATACCGCCCGGCAAAGAATCTGGCTGGAGAAAACACTCAGTGAAACCCCCGCCAATGTAAAATGGAAATTAGTCTTTGGCCATCATCCGGTTTATACAGGCGGTGGCAGAATGAAAGCGCTCGAAACAGTTGAAATGAAAAAATTATTTCAGCCTATTTTCGAAAAATATCATGTGAATGCATATATCTGCGGGCACGATCATAATCTTCAGTATATCAAACCACCCGGCTTTACCCATTACCTGGTTTCCGGGGCAGGATCAGAACTTTCCAGAACAGTTGTCCATCCGGAGGGTGGCGTTTTTGCCCGGGCGCAAAACGGTTTCATGAATATCACCGTTTCTTCAAAACAAATGCATGTCAGCATGGTTAATTATACGGGGGAGAATATTTACTCTGTAACAATTCCCCGGGAATAAGCTGAACGCCTAACGCTTAACGCTTAATGCGACGGTCATCGGTGATTTAGTAATTTTGCACAATCAACAATGGCTGTAACACAAGGTAAGCCAGGCTGGAGAGAACGGCTGAATGCTCTTCGCAACCTGCCTGCATTTTTTAAATTGGTATGGGATTCCAGTCCCTGGATGACGGCTTTGAATGCCGGTCTCCGCCTGATCAGATCGGCCATTCCGGTGTCCGTTTTGTATATCGGAAAACTGATCATAGATGAAGTGATTTTACTGAACCGGGATCATGGACATGTTTCGACCCATCATTTGTGGATGCTTATTGGCGCCGAATTCCTCCTGGCTCTTTTCAATGATGCGCTGGGGCGTAGCATTTCCCTCCTGGATAGTCTGCTGGGTGACCTGTTCGGAAAATTAAGTTCTATCCGGATCATGAAACATGCTGCCATCCTGGATCTGGAACAATTTGAAGATCCTGTTTTTTATGATAAGCTGGAACGGGCAAGACAACAAACCACGGGCAGAACCATTCTGTTGTCGCAGGTCCTGAGCCAGATGCAGGACCTGATCACCATGGGTTTTTTGGCAGCTGGACTTATTATTTTCAATCCCTGGCTGATCGTGTTATTATTTATAACCATACTGCCATCTTTTATCGGCGAATCTTATTTCAATGACCAAACCTATGCACTCAGCCGGAGGCAAACACCTGAGCGCAGGGAATTGGATTATCTGCGGTACCTCGGAGCCAGTGACGAAACGGCTAAAGAGGTGAAAATTTTCGATCTCTCCGGATTTATTATTGAGAAGTTTGAAGCACTGGCGAATAAATTCTATGTTAGCAACCGGCGGATTACTATCAACAGATCGCTTTGGGGCACTGCCTTTACATTGTTGGGAAGTTTGGGATACTATGGTGCCTACGTTTATATTATTCTGGAAACAATATCGGGCAGTATTAGTATCGGTAAGCTTACGTTTCTGGCCGGTTCCTTTCGTCAGCTCAAATCACTGATGGAGTCAATCCTGACAAGATTTTCAGCGGTCTCACAGGGTGCCATTTACCTGAGTGATTTTTTTGAATTTTTTGATATCCGGCCAGGCATCACGGTGAGCAAAAATCCGCTTCCCTTTCCCAGCCCGGTTCGGGATGGTTTTGAGTTCCAAAATGTGGGGTTCCGTTACCAGCATGCCGAAAAATGGGCTACGAGACATTTGAATTTTACATTGAAGGCTGGTGAAAAAATCGCACTGGTCGGGGAGAATGGTGCCGGTAAAACAACCCTGGTAAAATTGCTGGCCAGATTGTATGATCCGACAGAAGGAAGAATATTACTGGACGGGATAGATTTGCGCTTATATGACATCGTTAGCCTGAGGCAAAACATCGGAATCATTTTCCAGGACTATCTGCGATATCAGATGCGCGTTTCGGATAATATTGCCGTCGGAAATATTATTCAGAAAGATAATCAACCTCTGATCGTTTCAGCAGCAGAACAAAGTCTGGCTTCCGACCTGGTAAGCCGGCTGCCAGCAGGGTATGAACAAATGCTGGGTAAAAGATTCCAGGAGGGCGTTGAACTGTCGGGCGGTGAATGGCAAAAAGTTGCATTGGCGAGAGCCTATATGCGGCAGGCACAGGTTTTAATTTTGGATGAACCGACTTCTGCCCTGGATGCCCGTGCTGAATATGAAGTCTTTCAGCGGTTTGCTGCGCTTACAAGGGGAAAATCGGCTGTGCTGATTTCGCATCGTTTCTCAACCGTACGAATGGCCGATCGCATATTGGTATTGCAACAGGGAGAATTGATAGAAAGCGGGTCACACCAGGAATTAATAGACAGAAAAGGTAAATATGCCGAGCTATTTGCATTGCAGGCAAAAGGATATCAATAGTATGGCGGAAAAAATTAAAATATGTCCCCGGTGTAAAAAGGAATTCAAATGTAATGTTGAAAATATTTCAGCCTGCAGCTGTTCGCAGGTTGCACTAAGTAATGAAACAAAATCTTTTCTGGCCAATACCTTTTTTAATTGTCTGTGCAATGAGTGTCTGACGGAACTCAATCAGCTGGTTGCCCGGGGAAAAGAATATCCGTTTCCGGGAAGGGGTGGCGATATCATTGAAGGAGTTCATTACTATAATGAGGGTGAATACAGGGTATTTACTGAATTCTACCTGATATCCCGTGGTTTTTGTTGCCGTAGCGGATGCAGGCATTGTCCTTATGGTTTCAAAAAGAGATGGGCGGAATAAAGATATTTTATTAATTTTTATTGACTTAGTCAAGTTAACTGAATAAAAGATTACTTTCAACGAAATATTCTGTATTTAATTTTGTCAAAACGAGAAATCAAATTGGACGATCTAAGTGTTTTCACTTAGACCAATTCTATTTTAGTAATTAATTGTTCGATCTCATTTTAAGTATTATTTTAGCTTATAAACCGAGACCAACTCATGAAAATTTCAAGATTATTATTTGGATTTCCTGCTATTTATTTATTGATTTTTTATTTTCTTCTTCACATTGCCGGTTGTTCAAAAACGACAACAGTTCATGACACAACAAAAATCATTGTTAAGGATACTGTAACCCAGATTAAGACCGACACCTTGTTGATAAAGGATAGTTCGTGTAATTTGAAATGCGGGCTGATTGCATATTTCAATTTCAACGGGGGTAATCTGAATGATAGCAGCGGTTTTAATAATAACATTACATTTAATAGTGCTACAAAGACTACTGATCGTTTTGGAAATGCAAACAATGCATATTTGTTTAATGGGACGTCCAGTTACATGACGGTCAAGAATAATTCGTCACTCAACCCTTCTGCAATTACGATGTTTGCAATTTTAAAGGTGAATGATTTTTATCTTGGGCCTTGCGGCGGAAATCAGATTTTGTCGAAAGGTTATCCATATAATGTTAATGGTTTCTACGATATGCGCTATTTTGATTTTTCATCTAATTGTGGAGCAATCAATGTTAACAATGAATCTTTTGGCGGAAGTTATGGTGACGACATATCCCCTGGGCGCTGAATGCCGGTGTGGGTGCTGATTCAGTAATAATTCAAAAAGGACAATGGTATAAGGTGGCTTATACATATGATGGTAAAACAGCTAAGTTTTACATCAATGGATTGCTAAAAGACAGTTTGAACAAGATCGTGCCGTTTACACCTAATACAAATGATATTTATATTGGAAAACATGAAAATCCAGCTTTCCCATATTATCTGAATGGCGTCATAGATGAATTGAGACTCTATAACAGGGCATTACCTCCCGCCGCTGTTCTATTATTGAATAATGTGCAGGAATAACGTAACTATTGATAGTATAGAAGCCAGCGTATCAGCTGGCTTTTTTTTTGGAAGTATCAATGTCAGATATGATCTCGCCTTTGACTAAATTTGCCAAAATTAGTTTTATGCTGGAAGTTCTAGCCAAAGGAACAAATATGTTATTCGGAAAGATCCTGAAAAAAAGAAATATTTTTTTAAGTAGTTCCCTCGTTTATCTAAAACGCGAAAGATATATTGACAAAAATTACTTTGATTATATAAGACTTTCCACATTGGAATTGCTTAGTTATGAAATTAACAACAAGAAGCTGAAAGGAAATGTTGCTGAACTGGGAGTATACAAGGGCAAGTTTGCGAGGTATATCAATCAATATTTTCCGGACAGATTATTTTACCTGTTTGATACATTTGAAGGATTTGATAATAGAGATGTTGTCAGTGAGACAACGAATAAATATTCTGATGGAGAGCAGGATTTTTCAGATACTTCCGTTGATTCGGTACTAAAAATAATGCCACATCCTGAAAAATGCAGACCTGTAAAAGGATTTTTTCCTGAATCTGCAAAAGACATAGATGATCATTTTGTTTTTGTTAGCCTGGATGCAGATCTATATGAACCCATCTACAATGGGCTTCGATTCTTTTATCCAAAACTGGTATCAGGAGGTTATATATTCATTCATGATTTTAATAATGACTCTTATAAAGGTGCTCGTAAAGCGGTTGAACAATTTTGTGCTGAATATAACATAAATTATCTTCCGATCTCCGATGCCGGAGGATCCGCAATTATTATTAAAGTAACTATTAATCAGATCCGTCTTTTTGGGCGGCAGCGCAAAAGCAACAGCATTGTGCTCGAAATGATTTTTATGAGATCCGTCACAGAACGGTTTGTTTTGAGAAAGTCCGCAACGACAAACAGAGACAATTTCCCTTCCTCCCAAATCATAGCGGGCGCCGGTTTTATCTACTATTTCAAAATCTCCTTCTATTCTTAAAGAACCGTTATCATTTACCGTAATTTTTGTGCTGGCCATTTTGAATCAAGTTTAAAATGAAATTAGGCATTTGTACTCATTTATACCGCGCTGCTTTATCTTTAAGGAAGAAAAATTCAGGTAAAAATATTTTTATTGATAGTATATGAAAAAAACATTTTCTAAAGTTTTTCTAATTTCAACCTTTATCAGTTTGTCTTTTATGCCGGTAAAAAAAATCAGAGTCGTATTTTTTGGCGACTCCATCACAGAAGCAGCCGTGAAGCCACATGGATTTATTATGATTGATGACAGTTTGTTAAATCCGAATGGGGCATCTGATTATGAACTCATCGGGGCTGGCGTGAGCGGGAATAAAGTGTATGACTTATATCTGCGCATGGAAGATGACGTGATCAGCAAGTCGCCGGATATTGTTGTGATATATGTGGGCGTTAACGATGTATGGCACAAGAAAATGGGAACAGGCACCGATGCTGATAAATTTGAGCGATTTTACCTGGCCCTGATAAAAAAATTCAAGTCCGCCAATATCAAAGTGATTGTGTGTACCCCGGCTGCCATCGGAGAGCGATTTGATAATACCAACGAGCAGGATGGAGATATGAATCACTATTCAAATATCATCCGGAAAATCGCAATCGACCAGCATCTGACGCTCGTAGATTTGAGATCGGCATTTGGGGAATACGAAAAGTTAAATAATAAAAATAACATTGACCGCGGGCTGCTTACATCGGATGGTGTTCATTTAAATGACGCCGGTAATATGTTTGTGGCGAAGCTGATGGCAGAAGGTATTCGAAATACACCATAGCCAGCCATTTTCAATTATCTTTGCGGCATGCATTATGTATCTGCGGAAGGCCTGGGCAAGTCTTATGGAGTTAAACCTCTTTTTAATAATATTTCATTCAACATCGAATCCGGCGACAAAATCGCACTGATTGCAAAAAATGGAACAGGGAAAACCACCTTACTAAAAATTCTTGCCGGAAAAGAAAAAGCAGAATCGGGAAAACTCTGGATTTCCAAAGATATTAATGTGGTTTTTTTTGAACAGGATCCCCAATTCCAGGAGGAACTTTCCATCCTCGATAATATTTTCCATCATCCCAATCCGGTTACTACCGCCATAAAGGCGTTTGAGGCCGCCAGTGAAATGGAGGATACGGATGCCATCATGAGCAGTATTGAGGAAATGGATCACCTGAACGCCTGGGATTTTGACGCTAAGGTGAAACAGATTTTCAGCCGGCTGTATATTGATCATCTGGTTCAGCCCGTGAAATCATTGAGCGGGGGGCAGCGCAAAAGAGTGGCCCTGGCCCGTACGCTGATAGATATCAGTTTTGGAAAAGCGGAAGCCCTTCTGATCATGGATGAACCTACCAATCACCTGGACATTGAAATGGTGGAATGGCTGGAGAATTATCTGAACAAGGAAAATATCACCTTGCTGGTTGTTTCACATGATCGTTACTTCCTGGACAATGTGTGTAATGAGATCTGGGAAATGGATCGAAGTGAGCTTTTCACTTATAAAGGCGATTACGAAAACTACCTGGAAAAAAAATCCATGCGTATCGAATCGGACCTGGCAAGTATTGATAAAGCGAAAAATTTATTTCGGAAAGAGTTGGAGTGGATGCGGAAACAACCTAAGGCAAGGACAACAAAATCCAAAAGCCGGCAGGATGCTTTTTACGTCGTGGAGGCGAAGGCTAAACAAAACCTGGATGAACAGAATCTGACGCTTCAGATGAAAATGAGCCGTCTGGGTGGCAAAATTGCAGAATTCAAAAAAGTCAATAAAAGTTTTGGAGAAAAGATTATCCTGAAAGGCTTTGACTATACATTCAAAAAAGGTGACCGTATTGGTGTTGTTGGCAAGAATGGGGCGGGTAAAACGACGTTTCTGAACATGTTGCAGGGTATTGAACCAGCCGACAGTGGCAAAATTAATATTGGTGAAACCATCATATTTGGAAACTACTCACAAACCGGTTTGGTTATTAAAGAGGATGTACGTGTTATTGAATACGTAAAGAATATTGCAGAAAATTTCCCCCTGGCGGATGGGAGCTCTATGAGTGCCGGCGAATTCCTGAAATTATTTTTGTTTCCTCCCGATAAACAATTTACTTATATATCGTCCCTGAGTGGAGGCGAAAAAAGAAGGTTGTTTTTATTATCTATTCTTTTTAAAAATCCTAATTTTCTGATCCTGGATGAACCGACCAATGATTTGGATCTTCCAACGCTTGCTGTTCTGGAAAATTTTCTACTGGATTTTCAGGGGTGTTTGGTGATGGTGTCGCATGATCGTTATTTCATGGACCGGATGGTAGACCATTTATTTGTGTTTGAAGGAGCTGGTGTGATAAAGGATTTTCCTGGCAATTATGGGTTATACCAGCAGTGGCTGAAGGATGAGAATGCAAAAGAAAGCGCCGTATCAAAATCTGTTTCTACCGCGGCTGTGAAACAAGCGACGCCTGCGGTATCTGTCAAGCCAAAACTATCCTATAAGGAAAAGCAGGAGTTGGAAAAACTTGAAAAGGAAATCAGGGATCTCAATAAGGAAAAGGAACAGTTAACCGGGAAACTCCACGACCCTTCCATCAACTTTGATGTTATACAGCAGCTTTCCCAACGCTTCACCATTGTGGAGGACACATTGCAGGCTAAAGAATTCCGCTGGCTCGAATTAAGTGAACTTCTTGAAGCCTGAAGCTGGATGCCTGAGGCCTGAAGCTAACACTAAGTACGAAAAGAGTAGATTATAGATGGTCATTGAACGACTCATAAACTCAACTTCCATCCCGCATGTGCGGGACAGTCTTCCATACTTCCAGACTTGCTCTGACCGGTTTTGATCATACACTGTATCAGAAATGAACAGCCTTCAACTGTTCGAATTTTAACTCGCTGAGAATCACAGTTTAATTTTACTGGCATCGCTTTCGCATCATCGATTGCACAGAAAGTTTAAATTTGTTGTAATGCTGATTAATAATCTACGCACTGCTTACAGGAACCTGAAACGACATAAGATATATTCATTTATAAACGTGTTTGGGTTGGCAGTAAGCCTCGCGGCCTGCTGGTTAATTGTTCTTTATATCGAAGATGAGCTGAGTTATGATCGATTCAATATAAAAGCAGATCGAATTGTGCGGGTGGTACAACATGAATCATGGGACGGCGGCAATATGAATATTGCTGTAACTCCAGCGCCTCTTGGTCCGGACCTGAAACAACAATTTCCGCAAATCGAAGATGTGGTAAGGATAGATGCTGAAGGTGGTGATCTGGTCGCCCATGGAAACGGTACACTTAAAATAAAGGATATCATTTCTGCAGATCCTTCGTTCTTCAAAATTTTTAGTTTTGATTTTCTGGAGGGAAATGAAGAAACCGCATTAAAAGATCCTCAGTCGATCGTTATAACTGAAAGCCTTGCACATACGTTATTTGGATCACAGGAGTCCTTTATTAATCAGGTCGTAGTATTTCCAGGTGGCAGTCCTGCCAGGGTTTCAGCGGTTATCAGTGATATTCCAAGTAATAGCCATCTCCGTTTTTCTGCTGTCCGGCCAATGCCTTCCGGTTTGTCAGGGAGCTGGCAGAATTCTTCTTTATATACCTATTTGTTATTGAAAGATCCCGAATCATTGCGATCACTTCGTCGTCTTTTGCCGGCATTTGTGGATGGAACCATTCGAAAGGAAATGGGTGCAGCCCAATACCGATTGGAATTGCAGCCGCTTGCTTCTATTCATTTGCAGTCCAACCTGGACTATGAAATCAGTCCCAACAGCAGTTTGAGCAGGATCTATATTTTTGGTGCCATCGGTTTATTGATTCTTTTCATCGCGATCATAAACTACGTGAACCTGGCTACGGCGAGGGCGTCTGCCAGGGTAAAAGAAATCGGGATTCGCAAAACTCTGGGATCAGGCAGATGGCAATTAACGGCTCTCTTCATTACGGAAGCTGCGTTGGTTACGCTGCTGGCAGGATTGGCAGCACTGGTGTTGGTCAGATTTTCCATGCCGGTTTTTAACCTGATTACAGGAAAAAATCTTACACTATGGCGATTTGGTGTCTGGCCAAGTATTGCTTTTATCGCATTATTTTCTATTGTGGTCGGTATGATCAGCGGTGTTTATCCATCACTATTACTCTCCCGCTTCCAGGCAATTCCGGCGTTGAAAGGCGATACCGGTAAAATGGGCGGCACGGTATTCTTCAGAAAATCATTATTGGTCTTGCAATTTGTTATTACCGTTTTTATGATTTCTGCTTCGTTTATCATCTATAAACAATTAGAATATGTGAGCCACGCCGATCTCGGATTCAATAAAGAACAGGTAGTCACATTTCATATTGATAATAAAAGCCTGCGTTCACAGATTCCTGAAATCAAGACTAAATTATTACAAAACCCCCTGATAGAAATGGTGGCCGTTGCCGGAAATCCAATTGGGAATAATGATCTGGGCACTTATGGATACTATTACGAGAACAACCAGCATGCCCTTTCCCGGCAAACAAAATCTGTTCAGGAATTAATGGTAGATGCAGATTATTTGGCTACGATGCAAATCGGCCTTAGGGAAGGGAGAAACTTCTCTGATCATTTCAGTACGGATCTGACAAATGCTGTTTTGGTAAATGAGACCCTGGTGAAAGAACTAGGCTGGACCCAGGCACTGGGGAAAAAGATGATCTCTCTAAATAACAAGGATGGACAGCCGAAAACCGTCGTGGGAGTGATTAAAGACTTTCATACCTATTCATTTCAGCATAAAGTGGAGCCGCTTGTTCTTATACTGCCTCCCAATGTCAGGGAACAGGATAATTTGTACGTGCGTTTGGCCAAAGGAAAAACGAATGAAGCCATGGCTTATCTGGAACAGATATATAAAAGTTTTGATCCTGGAAATAGTGCAGAGTATCATTTCCTCGACCAGAATTTCGCTAATCAATATGAATCGGAAAAGAAGCAGGGAAACCTTTCTTTATTGTTTACTCTGCTTGCAATGACACTTTCCCTGGTAGGCCTGTTTGGATTGGTAAGTTTTACTGTGCAGCAACTCACAAAAGAAATTGGCATACGTAAAGTTCTCGGCGCCTCTCTTTTCAATATAGTGCAGCTTTTAGCAGGGAATTATTTGAAATTAGTCGCTATCGCAGCTTTTATTGCCCTGCCCGTTTCCTGGTTTGTAATGAGCCGCTGGCTATCGGATTTCGCATATAGAATTCCCCTTCAGATCAGTGTTTTTATCGCTGCTGGCTGCTTCTGTGCCATCCTGGCCATGCTTACTTTGGGAATTCAGGGTTTGAAAGCGGGCCTGGTGAATCCGATAAAGAGTTTGAGAACTGAATAACACAATAAGTATGAGAGTATGGGAGTATGGGAGTATGAGAGTGTCGGGAAAAATTATTAAATTCACTCTCATACTCCCATACTCTTAACTCTTAACTACTTGCCTATGCCCACCGAACTCACCCCGGTATTATTAAAAGATAGCCTGGCCAATCCCGCGCCACTTGGCTTATTTGGATTTGGAATGACAACAGTATTATTAAATCTTCATAACGCCGGTTTTTACGAAATGAATTCTATGATCCTGGCTATGGGACTTTTCTATGGAGGTTTGGCACAGGTTATAGCAGGTATACTGGAATTTAAGAAGAACAATACGTTCGGCATGACAGCTTTTATTTCCTATGGTTTTTTCTGGATATCGCTGGTCGCCCTCATCTTTATGGCGAAATGGGGCTGGATATCTGCAACACCGGGGAACGCACTGGTAGCTTATCTCGTAATGTGGGGCATTTTTACGTTATTATTATTTATTGGCACGCTGAAAATTAATAAAGCACTACAATTGGTATTTGGAACATTAACTATTTTATTTTTTCTGCTGGCCATCGGCGACGCAACAAAAAATGAATCCATCACCCATTTCGCCGGGTATGAGGGTATCCTTTGCGGAGGGCTGGCCATTTATACAGGTATCGCCAACCTGCTAAATGAAGTTTTTGGATACACGGTCTTACCACTTGGGCCAGTTAGTAAGCTTAAAGCATAAAGTGCAAAGCGTAAGGTCGTATATCGTACACCGATACACGATATACGATCTACGAAGAACCGCCAACCCACCTTCGCTGACGCTATGGTGGGCGAAGCTGCCTACTGCCTACTTTGAAAGATGATTTCGTAATTTTGCAGTATGGTAAATTCGCAGGAGCAACAGCAGGTTGCAAAAAAACTGGTAATAGTCGGCGGTGGTTTCGGAGGAATTAATCTTGCGTTGCAATTAAAAAACGATCCTCGTTTTAATATAACACTCGTAGATAAAAATAATTACAATTTTTTCCCTCCGTTGATATATCAGGTCGCAACCGGGTTTTTAGAAAACTCGAATATTAGTTATCCTTACCGGAAATTATTCAGACGATATTCGAATATTCATTTCCGGCTTGGCGAATTGATCAAAGTAAATCCTGAGTCACACACTATTCATTTAAATAATGGCGAGATAACCTACGATTATCTTGTATTTGCAACAGGCGCTGAATCCAATTATTTTGGAATGGAGAATATCCGCAAGAATGCCATTCCGATGAAAAATGTGAATGACGCATTGAATATGCGGAATACCCTTCTTCAAAGATTGGAACTGGCAACCATCATCGATGATAAGGAGGAAAGAAAAAGACTGGTCACGATCGTGGTGGCGGGTGGTGGTCCGACCGGCGTTGAAGTTTCCGGTATGCTTGCAGATCTGCGCCGGCATAGCCTTCCAAAGGATTATCCTGAACTGATGGGCACCGGAGCGAATATCTACCTGGTAGACGGTGGTGAACATTTACTCGCACCGATGAGCGCAGCCTCTCAGAAAGATACATTCGATGCATTGAATAAAATGGGTGTCATCATTAAATTGAAAACCCAGGTAAAAGACTTCGTGAATGATCGCGTGACTCTTTCAACCGGTGAAGTTATTGAAACCAGAAACCTGATCTGGACGGCAGGTGTTACGGCTATGACATTTGAAGGAATTCCAGCCGCTTCTTACGGCAGGGCAAAAAGAATGTTGTGCGACCCCTTTAATAAAGTAATCGGTGTGGAAGATATTTATGCAATCGGTGATACATGCATGCAAACCCACGAGGCCGAATATCCGAATGGGCATCCACAACTCGCCCAGGTTTCTCTTCAGCAGGGTAAAGCGCTGGGCAAGAATTTTAAAAATATGATGGAAAGCAAACCGCTCAAAACATTCCATTATAAAGACCTTGGTACGATGGCCATTATAGGCAGGAATAAAGCGGTCTGCGATCTGCCCCATCATATTCACTTTAAGGGATTCATCGCGTGGTTTATGTGGTTGTTTGTGCATCTTATGTCACTTATTAATTACCGCAACCGTATAAAGACCTTGTACAACTGGACCGTTGCCTACCTGAACAAGGACCAGTCACTTCGCTTCATCGTCCGGCCAAAGGATCCCGACGAAAACCCCTGATTTCAATTAAATAATTATTCATTTTATGGCCAGACAAAATTTTCAAAACCATATCAGGTATTACACTGCGCATCATTTTATTTTTTACCCCTTGCTGTTGATAGCATTATTTGCATCGGTCGTAGCATACAATCATTATCCGGAACAAAGGGAGGTATGGATTGCGATCATCGCGATTTTTATTTTTGTCGGATGGTCCACATTTATGATGCGGCAACACTATGCACTTGGAAATCAGGACCGCATTATACGGTTGGAGTTGCGCTTCAGATATTATATCATAACAGGCAAAAGGCTGGAACTGCTTGAATCGAACCTCAGTTTCGGGCAATTGGCAGCCCTGCGTTTTGCATCAGACGAGGAATTGGCAGCACTTGTAGAACGTGCACTAAACGAAAATTTGAGTGCCCGCCAGATAAAAAGTTTGATCGTTCACTGGCTGCCCGATCATATGCGGGTTTAGTAATGCGCGGCACGATAATTTATACACTACTAAATCTGCGGTTCCATCTAACCGTGTTTTAAATATGGCATTCCTCTCGAAACATTTATATATCAGGAGATCTTCCATTCCGTCAGGTGGTCACGGATTATTTACACGCAAAATGATCCGGAAAGGATCTCGAATTATTGAATATAAAGGAAAAGTCACGACCTGGAAGGAAGTAAATCATCACGAAGGAACTAACGGATATATTTATTTTATCAACCGTAAACACGTTCTGGACGCTTTTACTTATCGGAAAGCCCTTGGCCGCTATGCCAATGATGCCAGGGGGATGGAACGTAAAAAAGGATTGAATAACAATGCCGCTTATGAAACAATTGGACTAAAAGTATATATAGATGCTGTTGAAGATATACCGGCAGGTACTGAAATTCTTGTAGGATATGGGAAGGAATATTGGGATGCATTACGACATAATCAAAATATCTCAAACAAACGATGAGCTGCGTAATGATAATCGGTTTTTTGACCTGTTAATAACTACCCGTTCACCTCGGGGAGCTATGGAAACCAATGCAGGCAAGGGTTTTGAGTAATAACCGCCATCAAAGAAAAAAACCTCCTTTTTATTCTCGAATTCATTTGAAAAATATTTTGATTTCATGAAATAATTTTTACTTTTATGGGAAGCGATTTGCTCCTTTTTCCCGCACTTTCCATATAAGCATTATTCGGCTAATGTTTAACGGTCCTGCGATCTGTGATCCATACCTATGAATTGATTTACATATGTATTAAACAGATCAAACGATGCAGTTAACGAGCAAGACCCCCGGCCTGGATGAAAAATTAGACGGCTTACTTTCCCTTTTGATGCACGAATATGAAGATCAGCCCGCTATAGCGATGGGAGGCTTCTATGATCGTTATGGTGAATTCTTTGGAGACGAACTTCATAACCTGCAGGAAATTCTTTTTGAGGATGGCCTGGTGCGATGTTTTGTCGGACAGGACGGTTTAGAGCTCGAAATAACCCAAAAAGGAATTTCTTTCATGGCCAAGGGAGGTTATTCCAGTGAAATCCGGGAAGAAATGATCTGTCATGACGATGCATTAAAGGCCAAAAAAAAATCTGCATTCTGGAACAACCTGATTACAACGGCCTTTGTTATCGCAATTGCGATTTGTTTTTACCTGCGTCACAGACCTGAGTAAACCATCTCCTGCTGGCCATAAAGCTGGAAAATTGTCCTGGATCAATGGGAGCATCTTTGGCTGCCGTAATGACTGTATGTTATTATCCTATATTTCGTCCCAAATTGGCCATAATTAGTAAAGGTTTTATTGATTTGAACGTTCATCATATTTAGGAATTTATTTTATTATAGATTTCTGCATACAGAAACCTAAACTGTACATTTGAATATGAAACGAATACTCTCACTGGCGATTTTTTTATTATTAGTTTTCGTCACCAGGTCACAAAACGGGGTTCCCTACAGTTGGTCCTATTCAGCTAAAAAAGTAACGGATAACGTGTATGAATTGCATTTTCATGTAGATTTAAATAGTCCATGGCATACCTATTCCCAGTTTACTCCGGACGGCGGCCCCGTTCCGACAAAATTCAATTTTGCAAAAAATCCACTATATACTTTGGAGGGAACTGTAAAAGAAGACGGCAGCCTGATTCAAAAACACGAGGCGGTGTTTGGTGTTGACGTAAAATATTTTAGTGGTAAAGTAGATTTCGTACAATTGGTGAAATTGAAATCCAAAGCAAAAACAAACTTCACCGGATCTGTTGAGTTTATGGTTTGTAATGATCAGCAGTGCCTTCCGCCGGCAACCCAAAAATTTTCCATTGCATTGAACTGATATGAACAAAACGCTTGTTATTGGGGCATCCGGACAAATTGGAACAGAGCTGACACTCGCACTCAGGCAGCAATTCGGGGGAGAAACGATTATTGCTGCAGACCTCAAAAGAGAAGCGGATCTACTAAAAGGCACAGGACCCTTTCTTCCTTTGGATATCATGGATAAAGAAATCCTTCGGGTGCAGGTGCGTCGTCATGAAGTAAAAACGATTTATTTATTGGTTGCGATGCTTTCAGCTGCCGGCGAGAAAAATCCACTGCTGGCCTGGCATCTGAACATGCAAAGCCTCATCAATACTTTGGAAGTAGCCCGGGAAGAAGGAGTTGAAAAAGTTTTTTGGCCTAGCAGCATAGCGGTTTTCGGTATGGATGCTCCAAAAGAAAATTGTCCGCAGGACGCCTATGCGGCGCCTTCAACTGTGTATGGTATCAGTAAGTTGTCAGGAGAACAATGGTGTCATTATTATTATTACCGGTATGGGGTAGATGTACGTAGTATCCGCTATCCGGGCCTTATCAGTTATAAAACATTGCCGGGCGGCGGCACTACGGACTATGCTATCGAAATTTTTCACTCTGCAATCAGAGGAGAAACGTATAATTGTTTTCTGCGCGCCGATAAGCGATTACCGATGATGTATATGGACGATGCTGTGCGTGCAACCATTGAATTGATGGAGACGCCGGAATCTAAAATATCTGTGCGTACTTCATACAACCTGGCCGGCATTAGTTTCACACCAGCAGAAATTGCCCGGGAAATCAAAGCCCTTATACCCGGATTCAAAATCGAATACGAACCCGATTTCAGGCAGGCCATTGCAGATTCCTGGCCCGAATCCATTGATGACCGGGTGGCGCGCGAAGACTGGGGGTGGAAGCCGTCTTTTGATCTGAAGGCGATGACCGAAGAAATGATCCACTATATTAGTCCTGGACTGGCAGTTTCGACCAGAAGATGATAGTTGAAAACAAATCAAAAAACGTTTACTTTTGCAACCCCCGTCGAGGTAGCTCAGCTGGTTAGAGCATCGGATTCATAACCCGAAGGTCGGCAGTTCAAGTCTGCTCCTCGATACATTTTTAAGGCCCCACATAGGGGTCTTTTTTGCATACGAAACTCTGCGGCATCGGATTCATATCCGCCAGCTGGCGGATCGGCAGTTCAAGTCTGCTCCTCGCTATCGAAGCGGATTTTTGGAACCTATTCCAGGAAAATCCGCTGTTTTTTACACAATTTATTGAATACCATTGTATTGTCGTGGAATTGGGTATGCCCGACAGGTTTGATAACTGTTATTTGAAAAACTTAGCGTACTCCTTTAGTAAACACAAAGGCTTGAAGCTTTGCTTGAGCTCCAAATTGCCAGAACCCTACATACAATTACATAACTTCATTTACACAAAGGATTTTGGACTCCCTTGAAAACCCCTGTCTGTATAAAAAAGATAATTGCGTGTTTTTTGGCCCTATTTATTGCATTTCTTTAATACCCCCAATAAATACTAACTCATCCAATGAGCCAACCGGCTAATTATCTGCTGTATAACAGAATTAAAATCCTGGATGGTTTTAGAGGATTGGCCATACTATTGGTAATTGGGTATCATTATCTTAATTTTTTTTCATTTGGTTGGACTGGAGTTGATCTGTTTTTTGTGTTGTCCGGATTCCTGATCACCGGCAAATTGGTTGAATCACTGGGCGCGGATCATTATTTCAGGAACTTTTATATAAAGCGGATACTGCGGATTGTACCACTATACTATTTCATTTTGTTGTTGTTTTTCGTGCTCATCCCGTTTTTGTTGCCTTCCCTTGTTTCTGTTTCCTTTAAGGAACTGCAACACGAACAAATATATTACTGGACGTTTGTAGTAAATATATATGACGCCGTACATGGCTGGCCGCTGAATGTTACATTGATTCATTTCTGGTCACTTGCCTGCGAAATGCAGTTTTATCTGTTATGGCCTTTTATCATATATTTTTTTTACAATCAGGGAAAGGGACTGGTGATTATTCTTATCTTTTTTTGTATAGCGGGTATACTATTTCGGATTGGTGGTCAGTTTTTTTTGCCGTTAAATGATATCTATCGGTATGTTCTGCTTCCATGCCGTATAGATGCTTTCTGTGCGGGGGCATTGTTGTATCTTTTTTTGCGAAAGGATAAAATAGCAGCTCATAAATCCAAATTACTTTTTTCAGCATTCATGGTGTTGACAATTGTATTAGTGGTGATGACTGTAAAAAAAATTAACTGGCATTATAGTATTGACATAGTAGGAAAATATGGTTATACCCTGGATGCAATCTTCTGGGCCACACTTATGGGATTCTTCCTCTCTGGTGGTCAACATTTCATGAAACGCATTCTTACTGGCAGGCTGATGACCGGTCTTGGCAAATATTCTTATGGCATGTACATATTTCACTGGCCGGTATATATCATTATTTCCAGGCAATTTATATTTAACGTCAGCACCCAGAATAAAACATGGTTATTGGCGGCCGTAGCTTTTGTGACAACCTGTCTTTGCAGTTTTGCCAGCTACCATTTACTGGAAAAACATTTTCTGAAACTGAAACAAGTTCGCTGATATGCAAAAGACCAGGAAAGCTGTATTGATTTTTCTTTACCTGCTGTTATTGTATTCGTTGCTGCGGTTGGCATTCTACCTGCTATATTTCAGTAAAAATGATTTTTCCGGAACGGAGTTGACAACAGTGATTTATTGGGGATGCCGGATGGATATCAGCGGCATTTTTTATATTAACCTGGGGTTTTTTATTTATTATTTTTTGATTCAGGATGTTTTATCTGCGAGAAGGAAAAGGCTGGTGGCCGTATCACTGTTGTCCGTTATAAACCTACCTTTTCTGGCTGTTAATATTATTGACCTTGCTTATTATAAATTTAATCTCCGCAGAAGTACGGTTGACCTTTTCAGGGTTGCAGCAGATTCCCTGCCATGCGCTGGGCGCCTTCTGGAAAGCCTGGTGGTATTTATTTGTTTTATTTATTGTATTATCTTTTTTGTCGGTCATCATTTTTAACCGCATACTGAAAGAAAGCAATCACAATACAGGAGGATATTTGAAACGGAATCTTTTGCCATGTCTTTGTTTTTTGCTGATCACAGGCTTACTGGCAAGAGGTTTTTCGGACCGGCCCATTATACCGTCTACCCCGTTGTTGTATTTGCCCGCTCAATACCAGTCATTGACAACTAATTCAACTATCACTCTTTTGTATTCATTGGTTAAGCGGCAAACTATCTTAAAGGAAAAGAGCTATTACCCGGTTTCTGGTTTGGATACGATTTTTACTATCCGGCATCAGTTCAGGGATGAGGAGCCGTTTAATAAAATGAATGTTGTTGTTTTTATAATGGAAAGTTTTGCCAAAGAATTTGCGGATGACAAGGATCCATTGAGGGCAAAAACACCGTTTATTGATTCTATGATGGCAGAGAGTATTGTCTGCAATAATGCATATGCCAATGGGCTTGAATCCAATAAAGGCATAGTGGCTTTACTGGGGGGAATCCCGCCTTTCTTTGACGAGCCCTTTTATTATTCCAGTTACAGCAATAATAGTTTCCGCGGTATTGGTACATTATTAAAGGAAGAAGGTTACAATACTAATTTCTTTATGGGTGCCGGGTATGATCATTTTGGGTTTGCCAGGTTTTCTAAAATGCTGGGCATTGATCATTATTATTCAATGAATGATTACGGAAACGATAGCCATTTTGATGGCAACTGGGGTATCTATGATCATTATTTTTTGCCCTATGCCGCCCGTGAATTAGTAAAAAAGAAGTCTCCTTTTTTGAGTGTAATTTTTAATATTTCCACACATTTCCCCAATACATTGCCGGACAGCTTAAAAGCACAATTCACTATAAAAGGTCAGAACCCGGCGCAAAACAGCATTAGTTATTTTGATTACTCCCTTCGTTTGTTTTTTGATATCATAAAAAATGAATCCTGGTATAAAAAAACGATTTTTGTTTTTTCTGCAGATCATAATATATTCCTGCACGGGTGGGAAAAAGCTGGCTTATATAAAGACTTCAGGATACCTATTTTTTTCCATCTACCAGGACAGCGGATTCACCAGGCAATAGATAAGCCTGTTCAACAACTGGATATCGTACCCACTATCCTGGATATATTGCATTACAAACAACCATTTATGTCTTTTGGCCAGCCTGTTTCTGATAAGGGTCCGGGAATAGTCTTCAATCATTTTGGAGATCTGTACCAGGCTATCGATTCTTCATACCTGTTTGGATACAATGAAAAAACTGAACAGCCGGCATACCTGTATGACTTCAGATCAGATACAGCGCTGGCAAAAGATTTATTATTGAAAGGTCAATTACCCGATCAGCATGCAGTAAAAATGCAGGAGTATCTTAAGGCAGTTTTGCAATATTTTAATTACAGTATGATAAAAAATAAACTTTCTGTGAAGTAATTTTAATACATGCTTTTTTACTACACCGGCACCTTTTTACCTTCCAAAGACTTGAATTCCAAATAATTGCCACGGAACAATAGCAAAACAGGAGGGCGCGGAATCAATCATCCCCTGCTTATTATTTCTTCACCTGTTTCTTCTTTTGTTTAGCAGAAATCAATTAAGTCATTTTTCATCATTTGCATTTTATGCAAAAATGCTATATCTCCTGAACTGCAAATTGCAGAAAAGATATTTACTTGTCAGTGAGGAGTCATAACACCTCACATATTACTAGTCTGATTTTCCGAAGTCTGTGAACCAATTATGATTCGGCCATTTTGCAAAATAGCTTTGATACATGTTACACATCAAACGGTTATCTATGTACAACATCCCCAAACAAATCGTGCTCGTCGGAGGCGGTTATGCGTCCATCTGGGCTTACCGGTCGATCATTGATGAGTTACTGCTGGAAATGATGGCGGGTCATATTGAAATCAAAATAATTTGCCCGGATGAATTTCACGTCTTTCATGGGTGGACGGCTGAATGTCTGGTGGGAATAATAAGCGATCAAAACCGATTGAGCCGGTTGACGGAAATTTTTGAACATGCAGAGGTAATAAAAGGAAAAGCAATATATATGGATCCGGTGTCAAAAATGATAGACGTTGCCCTGAACACAGGAACGAGACGATTGGTTTCATATGATCAGGTTCTGCTTGCAACGGGTTCAACAGATTCATCTTCAGTAGCGGGCATTGAGAATCATGCTTTCCGGCTCAAATCTGAAGACGGGTATCGTGCCACTAAACAGCAAATCAAATATTTACTTTCGAAGGCAGCTGAGTCAGGCTTGATGAAGACAAAAAAAACTTTTCGTTTCATCATTGCGGGCTGCGGATTTACAGGTTTGGAAGTTGCGTCTAATCTTGCTGAATATTTTCAGCTTTTGAAAAGACAACATACAGACTTTCAGAATGCAGACTTTGTCATTTATCTGATTAACAGCAAAAAAAATTTGCTGCCGGATTTACCATCAAATTTCAAGCGCATCAGGAAGTATTCAGAAAAAATATTGTCCAAATATGGAATAGAAACAATAAGCCAGGTTAAAATTACCCGGGTTACTGATCAGGGTGTATTTCTGAGTGATGGTTCCTTTATGAAGAGTGAAATGGTTATATCTACAATCGGTCAGGTTCGTACCATTATGCCGGGAACGGATAATCTGGACAGAGATTCTGAAAATAAAATACGCACAAATTCCTTTCTCCAAACAATAAACTACCCGGATATCTGGGTGGCCGGGGACTCATCAAATGCCAGGAGTACAAGAGTCGCTAACCTATGTCCCTCCAATGCGCTTTGGGCAATCAAACAGGGTGAACATGCCGGAAAGAATATAGCAAGGGTTATACTTGCTCAATCTTTGAAGCCTTTTACATATCGTGGACTTGGACAATGTGCCAGTCTTGGCATCGGCAAAGGAATCGGTGAATTATACGGTATGCAATTTACCGGATGGCTGGCCTGGATCATGCGCTGGATTTTCTTTCAGCACTTCATGCCCTCAAAAAAAACGATGTGGCAGGAAATAAAAGACTGGCTGATTTTCTTCAGTTCGGTAAAACGAAAATTCATCAGATTGAATGCCTGGGAACAGGAAGGGATTTTTCACAAAGAAACATCGTCGCTCTGGAGATTTAAAAAATTTTCGATTTCTGCAGCGTCTAAATCCATCATCACGAATAATTAATTAATTTTTTTATGAACACGACACCATTCAATAATAAAATCTGTCTGGTAACCGGCGCTTCCAGTGGTATCGGAAAATCACTGGCACTGAAGTTAAACAGCCTGGGTGCCATTGTAATTCTTACTGCCAGAAACAAGGCGAATCTGGAAATGGTAAAAGCAAATTGCCAGTATCCTGATAAGATTCGAATTCTGCCCTGGGATATGGAGGAAATAAAAACGATTGAATCCTTTGCACTGGAGGCGTGGAATTTATATCATCACATCGACTTTGTTTATTTAAATGCCGGAATGGCGATACGGGATATGATCCATCATACCGATCTGGAAATGGTTTATAAAGTGATGAATATTAATTTTTTTAGCAATGTTGTGCTGAGCAAAGCCCTATTGCCTTATATGCGTGAAAAAAAACAGGGTCATTTTATAGTTACAAGCAGCTTATGCGGAAAATTCGGAATTCCCAAGCTAAGCGCATATTCGGCATCCAAACATGCATTGCATGGTTTCTTTGAATCATTACGTGCAGAATATGAACCTGATGGTATAAAAGTCACCATGATCACAGCAGGTCTTGTCAAAACTGACATTACTGTTCACGCATTGAAAGGAAATGGAACCATCTACGGAAAAATGCAGGCGTCTGTTGCAGGTGGCATTTCTCCGGAGGCATGCGCGGGTGAAATCGTTAAGGCCGTCGCTGCAGGAAAATACGAGGCCCTGATCGGCGGAATAGAAAAATACAGTGTACTCATCAAAAGGTTTTTCCCCGGATTACTCAGAATGGCTATAACAAGACACCCGATGAAAAAATTAAGAACCGCCGGCTTATTGCCGATTCCCTCATATGATCGTACTATAGCCATTCATTAGGCAAAGTACTTCACAATTGCAGGACCATTTCAGTCAACAGGCACTGCGCCCACATACAGACTGTCGCTTACATCTTTTCCATTGAAAGAAAGAAAACCAATATAGGCCTGCACTGTTCGGCCACTAAATTTCGCCACGTTAAAAACATAACTGCCGGCAGATCTTTCAGCAAGATCAAGACTATAAATCCAGTCATTCAATTCCTGGCAGTAGACCGCAACAAAGGCTTTGTCATTCAGACCGGCCATACCCGATCCGCTATTGTCTGTCCAGAGAAAGGTAATTTGGCCGGATGATTGCGATTCAGCCTGCGATGCCTTTACATTGGGCAAATCGCCCCTGGTCAGGAGTACCATTTTATAATCTACAGCCAAATCAGGATAGGCACCCGTGATGGCATTCTTCACATTGTAGGAGAAAGCTTTATTGTATCCTGTCAGGTCAATATCAATGGTTTTTTTTGTTTCGTTCAGAAACGGAATGATGGGTCCCAGAAACTTATTCATCAGGGAGAATTTTGCATGCTGTTGAAGCTGAAGTGGGGAGAGCTTGCGTGATTTGATGAGTTTCGGACGGCCGCGCATAATTGGCTTACCTCTCGAAACGTATCCAACAACGGGGCCCACTTTTCCTATAAAGGGCCCGGTGATGCCTTGTGGAATGATTGCCATAGAATCGGATTTTAGTTTTTACAATATTGGATTATCTATAACCGTATCGGCCCAGTTGACAGAATATCGGTAACATAATCGATCCGCAAATATTGTGCAGTTTTTATGAGACTCAGTAGAGATATTTGGCCGGCAGGTCCCAGGAACCTCCCAGAGGACTCCCTCATCCCTCCTCAAATTTCCCGATCGTTCTAGGGGTTGAGTGTGTGTCTGACAATAAAAACCCCCTGTGGAAACAGGGGGCGTCTAACGATTGCTTGCTATATAAAAAATTACTATGTATTAAATATCGCTCATGTACCGCAAACATATTAAACAAATCACAAAAAACAACCATTTAATAACGAAATAATGTATAATTAATTATATATTAATTTTAATAATGTGTAGTTAACACTGGTTTGTTTTTATCAGTGATCCGTGCAGGATAAATTTCTAAGGCAGCCTGAAGTATATCCATAGCTGAAGCAATCGATTCCAGGTTGAGTACATAGGCCAGACGGACTTCATTAAGGCCCAAACCCGGACTTCCATAAAATCCGGATGCGGGAGCAAGCATAACCGTTTCTCCATTATGAGAAAAGCTTTCCAGCAGCCACTGACAGAAAACATCAGCATCGGGAACCGGCAAACTGGCCATGGCATAAAAAGCGCCGCCGGGGTTGGGACAGAAGACACCTGGCATTTCATTCAGTCTTCTTACCAGCAGATCCCGTCTTTTGCGATATTCTTCCCTGGTAGTATCAAAATAATTTTCTGGCAAATCCACGGCTGCTTCCCCGAGGATCTGGGAGAATGAAGGTGGACTGAGCCTCGCCTGGGCGAATTTCATGACGATATCATGCAATCTCTTATTTCGGGTGATAAATGCTCCGATTCGTCCACCGCAGGCGCTGTAACGCTTGGAAATGGTATCCATTAACACTACATGCTCATCCATCCCCTCCAGTTGCATGGCGCTGAAATGAGAACCTTCATAACAGAATTCACGGTATGCTTCATCACTGAACAGGTAAAGATTATATTTTAATGCCAGTTGCCTGATTGTTTCCCATTCCTCCAGACTGTACAAATAACCCGTCGGATTATTCGGATTACATATCATAATGGCCCTGGTCTTTTTTGTAACCGCTTTTTCAAAGTCTTCAGCTGATGGAAGTGAAAAACCGCTATTAATGTAGGATGTCACGGGCACAACCTTTACCCCTGCTTCCACAGCAAATCCATTATAATTTGCATAAAAGGGTTCAGGGATAATCACTTCATCTCCCGGATCCAGGCATCCCAGAAAACCAAATAGTATGGCTTCAGAACCACCTGTTGTAATAATGATCTGATGGTAATTGATGTCGATTCCTTTGCTGGCATAATACTTTACCAGTTTCCGGCGATAACTCTCATTTCCGCCACTGTGACTATATTCCAGCACTTTGAAATGGAAATTTCGTACTGCATCCAGGGCTGAAGGCGGTGTTTCAATATCAGGCTGACCAATATTCAAATGGTATACACGGACTCCTTTCTTCTTTGCCGCTTCTGCATAGGGAACCAGTTTACGAATAGGCGAAGCGGGCATTACCTGTCCGCGTTTTGAAATATCAGGCATACACTTTCTTTATATAGTAAAGGTAAACACATTTCATAATGTGGTAAATGTGGTGATTGTGGGAAATGTAGAGAATGTCGGAAGTTGAAAAAGGAAATGACAATTTGGAAGTGAAAGTTAACCTCTGTCATTAGGCCTTAAGCCTTACGCTTTGAGCTTTACGCATAAAAAAGCTGTTGGGCGTTGCTGAAAACCCGTTTCCGGAGCTCCCTTTCTTCACTAGATGAAAATAGGGATAGAAACTTGATGGATTTTCAGCAAACGGCCAACAGCCGGTACGAATTTTCCTTAACTAAGATTTCGGAGCTGGCGCTGCCGGTGCTGCTGGAACAACTTCACCGGTTATCCGGAGCTGAACCGGTGCATCTACACCTGCTACTTTTACGGTTATAGTTTTATTAAAAGGACCGGGATTAGCTGCATTGAAACCTGCATTAATCTTACTTTCTTTTCCTTTCGGAACGGCACCTTCTGGTTTTACAGGAGTCGTGCAACCACAGGATGCTACGGCAGATTCAATGACTATCGGACCGGTACTGATATTGGTAAAATTAAAATCGTGATTCACGGGAACATTCTGCTTTATTTTCCCGAAATCATAGGACATTTCAGAAAACTTAATCACGTCAGCCGCTGTTTTCTGGGAGGCAGCAGGCGTAGTGCTCGTCTGTGCAAATAAAGAGATGGATAAAATAAAAGCACTGAAGAATAAAACTGCTTTTTTCATTTTACTGGTTTGTTTGTTTTAAAAATTGAACTGAAGCGTTTTCCGGTGCTGCGGTAGGAGGTAATTTATATACCTCGCCGGTTATGGTTAACGCTTTCGTTTGTCCGTTGTTGTAGAAGATCGTAATTGTTTTGTTAAAATGTCCTTCAGAATAGGCATTGTACCCGACTTTTATCGGAACCGTGGCTCCCGGAGCAATCGGCTCACGACTCCACTCCGGTGTTGTGCAACCACATGAGGCCTGCACATTTTCGAGTAGCAATGGATCTTTTCCGGTATTTTCAATTTCAAAAATATGGATAACGGGACGTCCCTGAGGGATCTTTCCAAAGGAATAGGCAGGCTCTTTCAGCAGTAAAGTTTCCGGTTTCGCAACGGCTGCGGGGTAGGGAACGGTTACTGTATTTGACTGGGCATGAATAGCAAAAGCAGTCAGCAGGCTATAAAATGTCAATAAAAACACCTTTTTCATAGATTGCACAGAAATCTTCCTAAAATTACATAGTAAACGTCACCTTTGCCAATTAATTTTAGCCTATTATATTATAATTAACCACCTCCGAGGCCATCCACCATTTAAACGGATGAAATATGGAAAATCTTACAGCCAGAGATCAGGTAGCCCTGGAAAACATTTCATTCGACCTTTTCCGGAAGGAGGTACTGACAGATTACCGGCTGGTTTGTGAAAGCCGGGAAGCCAGCCTGCTGGGTCGTAAAGAAGTGCTTACCGGAAAGGCTAAATTCGGGATCTTCGGCGACGGCAAAGAAGTTCCCCAGGTAGCCATTGCGAAGTTCTTCCGGCCGGGTGATTTTTATGCGGGGTACTATCGCGACCAGACTTTGGGATTTGCGCTCGGCACTTCTACTATAGAGCAATTTTTTTCCCAATTATATGCGGACCCTGATGTTGAACATGATCCGCATAGTGCGGGAAGGAATATGAATTCCCATTTTGCGTCCCGCCTGATTAGCGAAGACGGAGAATTTCTGGACCTGGTTCATATGAAAAATTTTACTGCAGGTCTGGCCCCGACTGCAGCCCATATTCCCCGTTCATTTGGCCTTGCCTATGCCTCCAAAGCATTCCGCGAGATAAAGGAACTTGGAGACTTCAAAAACCTTTCTGTAAACGGTAATGAGATTTGTTTCTGTACCATTGGGGATGCTTCTACCAGTGAGGGTCATTTCTGGGAGATCGTGAATGCAGCCGGGGTTCTGCAAATACCGTTAGCAATATTCGTTTGGGACGATGGTTATGGCATTTCTGTTCCTGTGAAATTTCAAACTACCAAGGGCTCCATTTCAGAAGTGTTAAAAGGATTTCAGAAAGAAGATGGTACCAACGGGATTGACATTTATAAAGTAAAGGCCTGGGATTATGCTGGCATGTGTGAAACTTTTGAAGCCGGTTTGCAAAAAGTACGTACAAATCATATTCCGGCGATTTTTCACGTTGAAGAACTTACCCAGCCCCAGGGTCATTCAACCTCAGGTAGTCATGAACGCTATAAACCACCTGAAAGGCTGGAATGGGAACGCACTTGGGATGCCATGAAGAAAATGAAGGAATGGATCATTGAAAATGCCCTGGCCAGTGCGGAAGAAATAGAAGAAATTCATACAAAGGCAAAAGACCTGGTTCGCATGAGTAAAAACAGTGCCTGGGAAAAATGCATGGAGCCAATATTGGAACAGGTGGGCCGTTCTGTGTCAATTATCCTGGAGCTGTCAGCCACTTTGCCCGAAAAGAAAGAAAAGCTGGAATCTATTAATCGTCAGCTCGCTTCTTTGCGGGAACCCAACCGGAGGGATATCATGCATCACCTTCACCAGGCATTGTTGCAGGCCGGGAATGATCCGGCTGCTTCGTCATTACGAGGCTATTATCAGGAATTGACCCGGGAGAATACACGTTTTTATAATACACACTTATATCACGAAGGACGTAAAAGAATAGAGAATATCGAATCCGTGCCCTTGCGCTACGGAGAAGAATCTGCTCTAATAAACGGATATGAAATCCTGAATAAGTATTTCGACGAATTGTTTGCACATAACCCCAAAGTGCTGGCTTTTGGAGAGGACCTTGGGCAGATCGGTGACGTAAATCAGGGCTTTGCCGGTTTACAATTGAAATACGGACAGGGTCGTATTTCAGATTCAGGAATACGGGAAATAGCGATTATCGGCCAGGGTATTGGTTTGGCTATGCGGGGACTCCGTCCGATTGCAGAAATACAATACCTGGATTATATGCTCTATGCCATTCAAACGCTGAGTGACGATCTGGCCAGTCTGCAGTACCGGACAGCCGGCCAACAGTCAGCGCCCCTGATTGTACGCACCCGTGGTCATAGACTGGAGGGTATCTGGCACAGCGGATCGCCAATGGCCATGATCATAAACGCAGTTCGTGGCATGCATGTGTGTGTTCCGAGAAATATGGTTCAGGCCGTTGGAATGTATAACACCTTGTTGGAAGGGATGGATCCGGCTATTGTGGTAGAATGCCTGAATGGTTACCGTCTCAAAGAAAAATTGCCGTCCAATCTGCTTGACTACCGTGTTGCTTTGGGCAAACCGGAGATTATCAGGGAAGGTTCTGATATCACTGTTGTATCCTATGGTTCCATACTGCGCATCATCTCTGAAGCAGCGGAAGTTCTGAGTGAACTGGAGATTGATTGCGAAATCGTGGATGTTCAAACCCTGCTTCCTTTTGATACGCATCATCATATTTTGAGTTCTCTTAAAAAAACCAACCGAATCATTTTTATTGATGAAGACGTTCCGGGTGGCGCTACTGCCTATATGTTTGAAAAGGTGATGGAAGAACAAGGTGGTTACCGATGGCTGGATACCGCTCCAAGAACTCTGTCCGCAAAAGCGCACAGGCCGGCTTATGCCAGCGACGGAGATTATTTCAGTAAACCGAATATGGAAGAGATTATTGACGCGATTCAGGAGATTATGAAAGAATAAGTCTGGAAGACTGGAAGACTGGAAGTCTGGAGGTAACTATACAGTCTAACTCGGTATTTATTAAATTTGCAGTCCTAAATTTTTAAAATAGTTATGGGTAGGATTTTCGAAGTGCGTAAAGCCACCATGTTTGCCAGGTGGGATAAAATGGCAAAACAATTTACCCGGATCGGAAAGGAAATAGCCCTCGCTGTCAAAGCAGGTGGTCCGGATCAGAATACCAATGCAGCTTTGCGTCGATGTTTCCAGAATGCCAAGAATGTGAACATGCCCAAGGATCGGGTGGAAGCGGCCATCAAAAGAGCCATGGGCAAAGAGATGGATAATATGGTGGAGGTACTTTATGAAGGCTACGCTCCTCATGGTGTTGCTGTTCTGATAGAAACAGCAACAGACAATACCACAAGAACTGTAGCCAATGTGCGCGCTTATTTTAATAAAGGGAATGGAAATCTTGGTACCAGTGGCAGTGTCAGTTTTCAATTTAAAAAAATGGGTGTTTTTAAATTAAAACCTGAAGGGTTGAATATCGAAGATCTCGAACTGGAACTGATCGATCATGGCCTGGATGATTTGGGAGAAGGCGTTGGAGAACACGGTGAACCGCTGATCGTTCTGCATGTAGCGTTTAACGATTTTGGAAATATGCAAAGAGAATTGGAATCTAAAAATATTATTCCCGTAAGTGCTGAAGTGGAATGGATACCCACCACCACGGTTTCACTTCCTGAAGAGTATGCACAGGAAGTATTAAAGCTGGTCGACAAACTCGAGCAGGATGATGATGTTCAGAAAGTGTTTCATAATCTTGTTTAAGCTTAAGGCCTAAAGCCCAAAGCCTAAAACTATTCTGGTTTATTTCTCAAATTAATAGACAACAATTTTTCATTCGTTAATATTCATATTACAAAAAAAGTCCGTTATCATAACGGACTTTTTTTATTAATAAAAAAGTTTTAGGCTTTTGGCTTTAGGCTTTAGGCGTTTCTCAAGTTGCCTTTCTGGATATTCTCAGGCTGAATAAAACGATATGTATGATCGCAAAGATCAATGAAAAGTAAAATATTCCCAGATCCTGACCTTCGGTTTGATGATGATGAGCAAAAGATACAATCGCCAGTAATACTGCTAATACAAGGCCACCCATACCCCCAATTTTGTTAGCCTGTGCGAGTGTGTCTTTTAGTCCGGATGATAATAGACTATGTCGAATGCCGTACCAGAGGTAAACATCAAATCCGATGAGCATCCAAACGATCAGCCGGATCCATGTATCCAAAGGAAGGAAAACCATCATAAACAGGCAGGTGAAAACGCCCAGAATGGGAATCACGGGAACGAACGGCGTTTTAAATCCGCGAGGCGCATCTGGCATATTTTTTCGCATCACCAATACTCCGATACAAACCAGGATAAAAGCGAATAAAGTGCCGATACTTGTCATTTCACCCACTACCCGGGCTGGAACAAACGCTGCAAAAAGACTTACGAAAATCATGAAAAGGAAATTACTCTTGAATGGCGTTCTGAATTTCGTGTGCACTTCTGAAAAAATCTTTGGCAGTAGTCCGTCCTTGCTCATACTGAAGAATACCCGGCTCTGACCCAACAGCATCACCAGAATCACGGAGGTATAACCTCCCAGGATCGCGACGATAATGGCGCGGTTTAACCAGGGATAGTCAGCATGCATCACACCACTGGCATCCACTTTCCCCATATGTTCGATGGCCACGGCCACCGGAGCGATACCATCCTTTCCCTTGAAAATAGTATAACTGGCAACTCCGGTCATCACATGCGCAAACAGAATGTACAAAATAGTACAGATGGCAAGTGAACCCAGGATGCCGATCGGCATGTCTTTTTTGGGATTCTTGGCTTCCTGTGCAGCCGTACTGACTGCGTCAAATCCGATATAGGCAAAAAATACAATGGCTGCTGCCCGAATGATACCACTGAATCCAAATGCACCAAATGTTCCGACATTGGGCGGAATATATGGATCATAATTCGAATAATTGATATATCTCCAGCCAAGGAAAATAAATACCAGCACCACTGTCACTTTGATGACGACGATAAAAGCATTCACCCGTGCACTATCCTGTGTGCCTTTGATGAGCAGAAGACTTACCAGAATTACAATAAATACTGCGGGCAGGTTGATGACGCCTCCGTCCCAGGGTCCTGTAGCCAGTGAAGCAGGCAGGTGAAGTCCAAAACCTTCCAGGAATTTGACCAGGTAACGGCTCCAGCTGATGCTCACGGTAGCTGCTCCAACAGCATATTCCAAAACGAGATCCCAGCCGATGATCCAGGCTATAAATTCTCCCATCGTGGCATATGAGTAAGTGTAAGCACTGCCGGCGACAGGAATCATAGAAGCAAATTCTGCATAGCACAATCCTGCAAAACCACAACCCAGGCCGGCAACAATAAATGAAATCGTGATCGCGGGACCTGCATTATTTGCGGCCGCCATGCCGGTGATCGAGAACAAACCAGCCCCGATAATCGCGCCGATGCCCAGCGCAACCAAAGTAACCGGTCCCAGTGTCCTTTTTAACGAATGTTCACTTTTATCAGAAGCTTCCGCAAGAAGTCCGGCCAGTGGTTTTTTAACGAATAAGCTCATATTTTGATCAGTTAAGGATTGTTCAGGTGGTTTATAACATCGTAAAATAAGGAAATATTCTGCAGCCAGATATTCTTTTTCGTTTTGCGGAAAATCTGACATTTTGCGATCCGGATAATATTCTATTCTTTGCAGATTAAACAGCATCATGAAAAAACCCGGATTAACGGGATGGATCGTCATTGCCATGACAGCGGGAATCATAACCGGATTATTGATTCATCATTCAGCAGGCATTTACTGGAGCGAACATTTCACCGATTATATGTCCATCATAACGGACATTTTCCTTCGTCTTATAAAAATGATCATTGCGCCACTGGTGTTTTCGAGCCTGGTAACGGGCATCGCAAAAATGGGCGATACGAAAGCGGTTGGGAGAATTGGAGCAAAAACACTGGCATGGTTCCTTGGAGCTTCGCTGATCTCGTTGCTCCTGGGATTACTTATAATGAATATCGTAAACCTGGGAAATAATCTGAATCTCCCCATCCCCGATCTTTCCGAAGCCGGCAAAATAGAAAACGGGTCGTCTCTGAGTTTCAAAACTTTTATTACGCATGTGTTCCCCAGAAGTTTCATTGAGTCTATGGCAAATAATGAAATTCTGCAGATCGTGGTATTTGCCATTTTTTTTGGCATTGCCACAGCAGCTATTGGTGAAAAAGGAAAAGTATTTATTCGTGTCCTTGATTCTCTAACCGAAATCATTTTAAAAGTGACGGGTTACGTCATGTATGTTGCACCCCTCGCGGCCTTTGCAGCTGTGTCAGCCATTCTCTCCTTAAAAGGTCCGGAGATTTTGATTACGTATGGAAAGTTTATCGGGATATTTTATTTGAGCGTTTTGTTATTATGGGTTCTGTTGATGGGTGTAAGTTATTTATGGATTGGCAGAAAAGTTTTCGTTGTATTGAAAAATGTGAAGGACCTGGTATTACTTGCTTTTACGACAGCCAGTTCGGAAGCCGCCTTTCCACGACTCATCGAAGCCCTGGAAAAATCGGGTTGCCCAAAAAGGATCGTCAGTTTTGTTTTGCCCCTGGGCTATTCATTTAACCTGGACGGGAGCATGTTGTATATGGGATTCGCATCGCTTTTTATTGCACAGGCATATGGCATGCATCTATCTCTTGGCACGCAGGTTACCATGTTGCTGGTTCTCATGCTCACGAGCAAGGGTGTCGCCGGTGTTCCGCGTGCAGCCCTGGTGGTTATTGCGGGAACCTTATCCATGTTTCATATTCCACAACAGGGTTTATTATTGTTGTTAGGAATCGACCAGGTGCTGGATATGGCAAGAAGTGCGACGAATGTAGTCGGAAATAGTATGGCCTCAGCCGTTATATGCAAAATGGAAGGAGCACTGGAATAACCAATCGGTATTTTCATTTCATTATTTGCTTTTAAATCTTAATTTGGCGGCGGTTATACAGGATTCAATAGATCCGGGACAATGCATGCGTATGATACATCTTCTGACAATTACTTTCAGGGACCTGCTGAATCCCGAATTTTACATCAACAATGGCGGCCTCTGGGTAATGCTATTTATAGTATTTGCAGAAACCGGACTCATGGTGGGGTTTTTTCTTCCCGGCGACAGTCTCCTCTTTGTTGCAGGAATATACAGTCAAAAACTCATCGATAAGCTGATTCCGGGAGGAACGGGAAGTGATTTTTTTAATATAATCATACTCTGGATTTTGGTTTCATTCTGCGGCATTCTCGGCAATATGGTCGGATACTGGTTTGGCAAAAAAAGCGGTGACTATCTTTTCCAGCGTAAGGACAACTTCTTTTTTAAGAAGAAACATCTTTTTGATGCAAAAACTTTCTATGATAAACATGGAGGCCAGGCCATCGTGTTTGCGCGGTTTTTACCCATCATACGAACTTTTGCTCCGATCGTAGCGGGCATTGTCCGGATGGAAAAGAAAAAATTCATGTATTATAATATCATCGGTTGTGTGGCCTGGGTATTCCTCATGTTATTTGCCGGACATTACCTGGATAAATTTTTCATGCATAAATTTAATTTTGATTTAAAAAAACATCTGGAAGTGATTGTTATTGGTATCGTGCTGATAACAACGCTTCCCGTTTTATATAAAATGTTTTTTGGGAAAAAGCCAAGTTCACATCCTAAAGACTTATGAGCCTTTCTGTTGCCAAGCGCCCTCCCGGAATCTTTAATCTCGCGGTTATCGTTGCCGCTCTCGGTTATTTTGTAGACATCTACGATCTGTTGCTTTTTACCATTGTTAAAAAAGAATCCCTCTTACATGTCGGCTCTACAGATGCGAGTATGCTGGCAGACAGCAGTAAAGTAATTAACTGGCAGATGATCGGTTTGCTGATTGGAGGGATAGCCTGGGGTGTATTGGCAGATAAAAAAGGCAGGCTTTCTGTGCTTTTTGGCTCCATCATTCTCTATTCCACGGCAAATTTCTTTACCGCCTTTATTCATACCGTAGACCAATATGCGCTTTGCCGGTTTGTAGCCGGTCTGGGCCTGGCTGGTGAATTGGGAGCAGGTATTACGCTGGTAAGCGAACTGCTGCCAAAAGAAAAAAGAGGGATCGGCACTGCGATGGTGGCCGGTATCGGGCTCCTGGGTGCAGTAGGGGCTTATTTTACTTATCAGTTTACGAAAGACTGGAGACTATGTTATAAAATAGGCGGGATTTTGGGAATGGTTTTGCTTGTTATGCGTATCAGTGTGGTGGAGTCAGGTATGTTTATCCAGATAAAGCAACAGGCTGTTAAAAGGGGCAATTTTTTTATGTTTTTTACGAACAGGACCCGCTTCCGAAAATATCTGAATGCTATCCTGATTGGTCTCCCAACCTGGTTTGTAATCGGCATCATGGTAAACCAAAGCGATCGTTTTGCGAAATCCATGTATGGCAGTACCAGCCTGGATTCCGGCAGGTCAGTCATGTTTGCATATGTAGCCCTTTCTGTTGGGGATATTTTCGGTGGATTTCTTTGCCAGTGGTTTAGAAGCCGCAAAAAGGGGCTGCTGACATTTTATATTTTGGGTATCATATTCGGTTTTCTGTTCTTTTCGGGTCTGAACAATAGCGATTCCATGATGTATTTCTGCTGTGCTTTGCTCGGATTTTCCAATGGGTACTGGGCCATTTTTGTAACCATGGGAGCAGAACAATTCGGAACGAATCTGAGGGCTACTGCGGCCACTACCATTCCCAATATGGTTCGTGGCGTTTTGCCGTTGTTGAATCTGCTTTTCCTGGATCTTTTTCAAAAGAGCTGGGGCTGGAGCCTCGTTCGCAGCGGCATCATTACCGGGGCTATTGTTACACTGATCAGCCTGATCGCATTCTATTTCACTGACGAGACATATCACAAGGACCTGAATTATACGGAACAATAGCCTGGTTGCGGTCTTCGAATGCTGAATCCCTATCTTCGCGCCTAATTTTCCCGTATATACTTATCTGATGAAATTTTTGATTATTCGTCTTTCCTCCATTGGGGATATTGTTCTGACCACACCCGTGATCAGGTGCCTGAAAAAACAGGTTCCGGATGCGGAGATACATTATCTGACGAAGTCCACCTACATGCAAATTATTTCATCGAATCCGTATATCGATAAAGCGCATTACCTGGAAAAAAGTCTGCAGACCATGATCGTTGAGTTGAAACGGGAGAATTTCGATTATATCATCGACCTGCATCATAATCTGCGTTCGATGAAAGTAAAGGATGCCCTGAAAGTCAAATCCTATTCCTTCAACAAACTCAATGTGCGCAAATGGATCTATACAAGTTTCAAATGGAATCTTCTTCCGGATGTTCATATTGTAGATCGTTATATAGATACCGTTGCATCTTTTGGTGTTAAAAATGATGGTGCGGGACTGGATTACTTTATTTCGAAAGAAGACGTTATCAATGACTCAGATCTGCCTACTCCCCATCAACTGGGCTTTGTAGGCGTTGTGATTGGAGCTGCACTGAATACAAAAAAATATCCCTTTCATCATCTGAAAAGACTTTGCGAATTACTGGATCATCCCATTGTATTACTCGGGGGTCTGGAAGATGCGGATGAAGGCGACCGCATTGCTGCAAGTGACAAGATCAAAATATATAATGCCTGTGGAAAATTCGGTTTGAATGAGTCAGCTGATCTGGTACGCAGGGCGAAATTAGTCGTAACCAATGACACCGGACTTATGCATGTTGCAGCCGCATATAAACGGCCATTGATTTCACTCTGGGGGAATACAGTGCCCGCTTTTGGCATGTACCCTTATTATGGGAGTAAATTTTTACAAGCCACGGGAGCCAGAAAGAATGAGCTTCCATACGACATCATCGAGATAAATAATCTGCGTTGCAGGCCCTGTTCAAAGATCGGGTATGACATATGCCCGCTCGGCCATTTTAAATGCATGGAAAATATAGATCCCGCCCAGGTGGTTGCCCGGATTCGTGAAAGACTTTCTCTTATTTGATATGCTGACCCGTCCAGGTGCCGCTTTTGTCAAAAATATTATAACCGATTACGGAGTCAAAACATAAATAATTTCCGTCCCATATCCCTTTCACGTCAAAGTGATTAAAAATACCCGGGGACGCTCTTACATAAAATCCGGTCCATTCTCCCTGTATGTCAAAAGTTAACATGAGTTGCTGGGTGGCAATGGAAACATATCCGATCAATTCATCCGTCTTATTAAAGATATAAAGCCCTTTCCAGGCAGGATTCTTCGGATGATATTCATTGTGATACATCGGATTCAGCGTCTTGTTTATATCCGGATTCAATTCAAAATGATTGAGCGGATTAATGGTACTGTTGAACTCGGGGTTCACATCGTTATTGTGCATCGGATTGATGTTCCAGTTATATTTTGGATTGATATTAGAGTTCTTTTCCGGATTCAATGTGCTGTTGAATGTGGGGCTCAGATTAAAATCAATCTTAGGGTCGTGCCGGTTTTCGAGGCTTTGAGAAAATCCACCATGGATCATCAACAGACTCGCGAAAGAGAAGAGTAAAATTTTTTTCATTCTATTAGTATTTGGGTTACGGGGGTTTCTAAATTTATTTTTTAGATTTTATATGGGTTTTTATTTTATGTATATGCGGGTCCATTTGCCATTTTTATCGAACAGATTGTACCCGCTCTGGTTGTCATAGCAAAGGAACATACCGGTCCATACGCCGAACAATGTAAAGTAATTATACAGATTATCACTGGCCTTAACATAATAACCATTCCAGGTTCCGCTATTATCGAAGGACAACATCACATTTTGGGTAGCAACCGAAATATATCCAAAGAGCTGGTTTGAATCATTGAATTGAAATAATCCTTTCCAGGTTTCTGTAGAAGGCCGAAGACCCTTCATGATCACCGGATTCAGAACGTCGTTCGACTGCGGATTTAACTGCAGATTGATCATCGGGTTGATCGATGCGTTTTGTGTCGGGTTCAGTGAACTTTCCTTCAGGGGATTCATATTATAATTCGAAGAAGGATTGATGAAGCGGTTACTATCCGGGTTGATTTTCTTGTTTATGAAGGGATTCAGATTGGGATCTCGTTTGGGATCATGTGGCTTGAATGCCATATCAATCTGTGCCTGTTTCGCTACGGCTTCACTTTGTGCCGGTGACATAGCATTTTCTGACTGCTGCGCTAATGCATCCGTATCAGTCAGCGCTATGGGCGCAGAACTGTCAGTCTGTGCAAATAGCCCAGAAATAAAAAAAACGAAAATAGTCGAAAGTATAAATCCTCGCATACGAATAACGGGTTGTAAGTACGTTGGATTCAATGCGACTTTTCGCTGGGATACGAGGATGTGGGGTAGGAAAGACTCGAAAGAATGCCTAAAGGTAATAAGGAGGGTTGATATTGTCAATAGGGGATTAAGGCTTAACGCTCAAAGCTGTATAAATGTGGTTAATGTGGGAAGGGTGGAAAATGTAGGAAAGTGGAAATTGAAAAAGGAAATGATAGTGTGAAAATATACATAAACACATTGTCATTTCCTTTTTCAACTACCTTATTCCCTCCTTATTACTTTCCGTCATTCGCAACACTAATGCCGGGGCTTTAAGCTTTGCGCTTTACGCTTTAAGCTTTAAGCGTAGAAAGCACATCGTTCATGTTCCGAACAGCATCGGCGCTTTTTGCGAAAAGAGCTTTCTCATCGGAGTTGAGTTCGAAAGGAATGATTTTCTCCCAACCTTTCTTGCCGATGGTTACCGGAACGCCCAGGCAGATGTCTTTTTGACCATATTCACCTTCGAGGGACACGCAACAGGTAAATAATTTCTTTTCGTCCCGAACGATCGTTTCTACCAGTGCTGCACCCGCAGCACCCGGAGCATACCAGGCGGAAGTTCCTATCAGTTTGGTAAGTGTGGCGCCACCGACCATTGTGTCAGCGACAATTTGTTTTTGTATTTCTTCGGACAATAATTTTGTAACGGGTACACTATTCCAGGTTGCGAAACGGATCAGTGGAATCATCGTAGTGTCACCATGACCTCCGATAACCAGGGCATTCAGGTCCGCCGGGCTGCAACCGAGATGCTGACTGAGTTGGTATTTAAATCTTGAGCTATCCAGCGTACCGCCCATGCCGATAATCCTTTCCCTTGGTAAACCCGACTCTTTCAAAGTAAGGTAGGTCATCGTGTCCATCGGGTTACTTATGATGATCAGGATAGCATCCGGTGAGTACTTCAGAATATTATCGGTAACCGTCTTTACGATACCCGCGTTTGTGCCTATTAGCTCTTCACGGGTCATACCAGGCTTCCTGGGTAAGCCCGAGGTAATGACCACCACATCGCTGCCAGCCGTTTTAGTATAGTCGTTGGTACTTCCGCTTACTCGTGTATCGAACCCCAGCAAAGTGGCAGACTGCATAATATCCTGTGCCTTTCCCTCCGCGAATCCTTCCCTGATATCGAGCAAAACCAATTCTTCGGCGAGTTCTTTACGGGCAATATTATCTGCGCAGGTTGCACCTACGGCTCCTGCACCTACCACTGTAACTTTCATTAGTAATTATTTAAGAAGGCGAAGGTAATTGTTAATTGATAATTGTCAATTGTCAATGAAATGATTAATTATCAATTGACAATTAACAATTGACAATTATTTTTCCTTTCCCTGAAACGCAGTGAGGAGTGTGTCTACTTTCTGATTGCCTTCAAATTTTGTGATGAAATGACCTTTTTTGTCGTAAAGGGCCAGGCAGGGCAGACTTTGCATCCGGTAATATGGAGGGAGCATATATTTATCATCTCTGCCCATCAGGATATTTGAATGATCGGCGATCCGGAAGTAAGTATAGAAAGATTTCATTTCATCAAAAGGCTGGAAAGTCGCCATCACGATTTCGATGTCCTGAAATTTATTGGCTTCTGCCAGAATATCCCGCATCTGATGTTTGCAATGTTCACATTCAGGGCTGAAAAAAATAACCAGGACTTTATGGTTTTTCTTGAGGTCATCTTTGGTAATATAATGAAGGCTGTCTACTTCCAGCAGACGGAAAGGAGGAATGCCGGGATTTTTAAGATAAGGAGGTTCAGGAACATTATTTGGCACCTGAGCATGCGCTGATGATAAGATTAAAAGTCCCAGAATAACGGTCAACACACACTTCATACCGGATATTTTTATAAAAATAATGCAAAATGCGGGACGCTCATAATCCATTTGCCGGCTTTTGCCGTGTCGGTCGGCTCGTAAAATGCGTCATGATATCCGTCAGAAAATAAACGTTTAAAGATCCATAGTTCCTGTTGCCCCTTTTGTAAATATTGGTTAAACTTAAATTCTTAGACATTGAATCTGACTCATTTTAGATTTGCGACCCTGCTGAAACGGATAATTGCCTTTGCCGAAACAGATAGTTGCCTTCACCGAAACGGATAATTGCAGAAAATTGAAAAAAGCCTAAAAACCATTAGTTTTGTCGCCCTTTACGGCAACAATTAATTATCATTCATGGCAAATACAGCAGATATCAGTCGCGGGCTCATTATCAAACTCGACGGGAGCCTCTATTCAGTGGTGGATTTTGGTGAAAATAAAACAGCCAGGGCTGCAGCTAAAGTGTGGGCGAAGTTAAAAGGAGTCGACAATGCGCGGAGTATTGAGAAAACCTGGAACAGTGGTGATAACATTTATCCGGTTCGGGTAGAAAGAAAAACCTATCAGTTCCTTTATAAAGATGACACGGGTTACAATTTCATGGATACCGAAACCTTTGAACAGGTGGCCTTGCAGGAAAATATGGTGGATGCACCACAATTCCTGAAAGATGGTCAGGAGGTCACAGTCATCATGAATACAGAAACGGAACTACCAATGGGTGTCGAACTTCCTGATAAAATTGTATTAAAGGTTATTTATTCAGAACCGGGGATGAAAGGGGACACAGCAACCCGTACACTCAAACCGGCAAAAGTAGAAACCGGCGCTACGGTAAATGTTCCGTTATTTGTGAATGAAGGAGAATTGATACGGGTCAATACAAAAACCGGCGAATATGTGGAAAGGGTGAAGGAATAACACTTATCTTAGTCTTCCTTTTTAAAAAGCAAAACGCCATAACTGATGGATTTTAAACAGATTCAGGAGTTGATTAAGTTAATCAACAAATCGAATATCGGTGAAGTAACGATTGAAGAAAAAGGATTTAAAATTACGGTAAAACAAAAAGAGGAACATATCCAGCAGGTCTTTTCTGCTCCGTTCCAGTCTAACCAATCCGCTCCCACATATGCTGCGCCGTCAGTACCAGCCCCTGCTGCAAACAGCGCTGCTCCGGTGAATGGCAAAAAGCCGGTAGAAGCAGTTGCTGACAATCTGATAACGATCAAGAGTCCGATGATTGGCACTTTTTACCGTAGTTCCGCACCTGATAAACCTTCCTTTGTAAATGTTGGTGATGAGATAGAATCGGGTAAGGTGTTATGCATTATTGAAGCGATGAAATTATTTAATGAAATTGAAAGTGAGGTGAAAGGAAAGATCGTGAAAGTGCTGGTGGAAGATGCTTCTCCGGTAGAGTTTGATCAGCCATTATTCCTGGTCGATCCAAGTTAATTTTCAAATTCGGAAATATGGAAATTTGAACGAGCCTCAATGTTTCCAATCATATTTCCAAATTTTCATCCCGCCAATAGGCGGACAAATCTCCAAATTCTAAAAATCTCAATGTTCAAAAAAGTATTAATAGCTAACCGCGGAGAGATTGCCCTACGGGTTATACGTACCTGTCGCGAGATGGGTATCAAAACTGTAGCGGTTTATTCTACCGCGGATAAAGATAGTTTACATGTTCGTTTTGCTGATGAAGCGGTTTGCATTGGTAAGCCTGCCAGTGCGGATTCCTACCTGAATATTCCACATATCATGGCTGCCGCAGAAATCACCAATGCAGATGCAATACATCCGGGTTATGGTTTTCTGGCCGAAAATGCACGTTTCGCAGAAATCTGTGGTGAACATGGTATCAAGTTCATCGGTCCCACACCTGCAATGATCAATGCGATGGGTGATAAGATCACCGCAAAAGAAACCATGATTAAAGCGGGTGTACCCGTGGTACCCGGCGGTGGAGGATTACTCGAAAATACTGATGAAGCAAAGGAGATGGCCGCTCAGATCGGGTATCCTGTGATACTAAAAGCAACTGCAGGCGGAGGCGGAAAGGGTATGCGTGTAGTATGGAATGATTCTGAATTGGAAAAAGCCTATGATTCGGCAAAGGCAGAAGCTGCCGCTTCTTTTAAGAACGATGGCATTTATATGGAAAAATTCGTTGTGGAGCCGCGCCATATCGAAATACAGGTTGCCGGTGATCAGTACGGTACCGTTTGTCACCTGAGCGAAAGAGATTGTTCCATCCAGCGACGTCACCAGAAGCTCGTGGAAGAATCACCTTCTCCATTTATGACGCGTGAACTGAGATACAAAATGGGGGAGGCTGCTATTAAGGCCGCTTCTGCCATAAAATACGAAAGCGTAGGCACAATAGAATTTCTGGTAGATAAAAACCGGAATTTTTATTTCATGGAAATGAATACGCGTATCCAGGTAGAGCACTGTGTTACGGAAGAAGTAGTGAATTTTGACCTGATCAAAGAACAAATAAAAATCGCCGCCGGTGAAACCATCAGCGGCGTGAATTACGAACCGCAGGGTCACGCCATTGAGTGCCGCATCAATGCTGAAGATCCTTATAATGATTTTCGCCCTTCACCGGGCAGAATAACAACATTGCATCAACCCGGGGGACATGGAATCCGGGTGGATTCGCATGTTTATGCCGGTTATACCATTCCGCCATATTATGATTCCATGATAGCCAAGATCATTGCAGTGGCCAGAACACGTAGTGAAGCCATCGATACGATGCACCGGGCTTTGACCGAATATGTCATAGAAGGTATTAAGACAACGATTCCTTTTCATCTCCAACTCATGAAAGATGAAAATTTCCGCAGCGGAAATTTCAACACCAAGTTTCTGGAAGGTTTTAAAATGAAATAACTGCGTAGCGTGGCGAATGTGAAAAAAGTGATGGATGTAAGCACGTGGAAATTGAATGTGGAAATGATAATCTGGTAATGTTTTTTCTCGCTATTTTTTCACGCTATCATTTCTATCCCGCACGTGCGGGACCATTTTGAATTCCTACATTATTAATCTTGCTCATTCACCACACTATGGTGTTAGGCTTTGGGCTTTAAGCTTTAAGCTTTGTCCCTTCTACAAATCCGGCAATCTTATTAATCACAGATTCTACAATCGCATCCGGACAGGAAGCACCACTGGTAACAAGTATGCGTAAAGGAGTTTTACCCGATAACCACCCTGTTTTTAATTTCTCTTCGTGAGCCTGCAAATCAAAATGCAAGATCTCATCCTTTGATATTAATTTATCGGGCCCTTCAACAAAATAAGTAGGTAAGGTCAGCTCGCACAATTCCACCAGGTGCGAGGTGTTGGAAGAATTATATCCACCTACTACCATAGCGAAATCGGCAGGGGTTGATAACATGCCCGTAACGGCAGACTGGTTATCATTTGTGGCATAACAAAGTGTATCCCTGGTATCGGCGAAACGATCATTCGCGCTATCATTTCTTGTTTCTGATTCTACCCGGATCACTTGTTTTAAAAAATCCGCAATCTGTTGCGTTTCTGAAGCGAGCATCGTTGTCTGGTTTACCACGCCGATTCTTTCCAGATCTTTTGCAGGATCAAATCCATTACTATACCGTCCTTTGAATTCTTCGAAAAATTCTGCAGGTGGTTTTTCTTTTCTGATGAATTGACTCAATAATAAGGCCTCTTCCATATCTCTGATCACTAATGACGGACCTCCAGAGGAGGCATGGGAGAAAGTGGCACGGGTTTCTTCATGACCCGGTTTGCCATGAATAATAACGGTGAATTTTTTCTCAGCCATTTGGCCGGAGCGATTCCATACTTTTTCAACAAACGGGCAGGTCGTATTGTAGTTTTCGGTATGTATGCCCCTGGATTTTAAAAGCGCATCTATTTCGAGACTGGTTCCAAATGCAGGCGTGATCACAATATCGTTTGACTGCAGGCTGTCGAAGGGAATCAGTTGTTTTCCGTGGGTATCCTGTAGAAAATGAACGCCTCTGTTTTTCAGGTCCTTGTTTACCTGGGGATTGTGAATCATTTCGCTGAGCAGAAAAATGTTTTTGTCAGGATTCTCTTCAATGATACGAAATGCAATGTCAATGGCATTTTCAACTCCATAACAAAAACCAAAATGACGGGCAAGGTAAATATGTAGGGGTCCGAAATCAAGGAATGTTGGTGTGAAATCCTTTTTCATCTTATCCTCCGCACGTCGTTTATTTTTTATAGCAGAGATGAGCGGGCTGTGGTAAGATGATGGAACCTGGAAACTTTTCATTGCGCCACAAAGGTAATTGTCAATTGTTAATTGTTAATTGTCAATTGTTAATTCGGTAAGTGTCATTTAAATTAGATTTAATATGAGGACTATGTCTTAATAATTGACAATTAACAATTGACAATTAACCATTAACATTGCTGTTTTCAATCCTGGAATAATGAACGCCGAATTTCATCCGGTAAGCTGGGCAGTCAATTCAAATATTTACGAAGTCAATCTCCGTCAATATACAAAAGAGGGCAGCTTCCGCGCTTTTGCCACACATTTACCACGGCTAAGGGAAATGGGCATTGAGATACTCTGGTTCATGCCGATTACACCAATCAGTAAAATCAAGCGTCTGGGTACACTCGGGAGTTACTATGCCTGTTCCGACTACGTGAGTACGAATCCGGAATTTGGATCGATAGAAGATTTTAAATGGCTGGTAAATCAGGCTCAGAACTTGGGTTTCAAAGTGCTGATAGACTGGGTTGCCAACCATACCGGATGGGACCATATCTGGACGACAGAACATCCTGAATTTTACCGAAGAAATATCGATGATGAATTCTACGATGCCCATGGATGGGCTGATGTGATTGACCTGAATTACGATTCTCCCGAACTAAGATCTTCCATGATACGGGCCATGCAATTCTGGGTCGAGACCTGTGGTATCGATGGATTCCGATGCGATATGGCCATGCTTGTCCCGCTGGAGTTCTGGAGGGAAGCGCGAATCACGCTCGATCAGATTAAACCGTTATTCTGGCTCGCCGAATGTGAAGACATCATGTACCATGAAGTATTCGACGTCAGCTATACATGGAAATGGCTGCATATTATGGAATCGTACTGGCAAAGACTGACGGACATGCAGGGTTTATCGCAGGTATTATATTATTACAGTCATCAGTTTCCTTCCACAGCCATACGAGCCTACTTTACAAGTAACCACGACGAGAATTCCCATAGTGGAACAGAATACGAGCGGATATATGATGCGACGCTGCCGTTTACCGTATTTTGTTGTTTGTACGACGGGCTGCCACTGATTTATAGCGGTCAGGAGTTACCGAATAAAAAAAGGTTACTGTTTTTTGACAAAGATGAAATCGACTGGAGCCAGCCCTGTCTATTACATGATTTCTATAAGACCATGCTGTGGCTTCGCAAATCAAATCCTGCTTTATCAAGTGGTGATCCGCAGAGGAATGCTTTGATTCTTTCAAATACATCTCCTGAACAAATATTCAGTTTTATCCGGCGTTATGAGCGTAACGAAGTGTTGGTTATTTTGAATCTGTCGTCAGATATTCGTTCTGTGATCATTACCGGCCAGACCCTGGCTGGTTCATACAAGGATGTTTTTAATGCGGACGCTCCGGAGTTCATTTCCGGTCAACCACTTCAGTTGAAGGCCTGGGATTATAGAGTTTACGTGAAATAGGCGAAGGCTAAGGCTAAGGCGAAGGTGTACGGCCGAAGGATCAAGATAGTTTTTTCATATTACGCGATTAAAATTTGATCAAAATAAAAATGCGCTCTCATTGAGAACGCATTTTTTATAATTTGCTTTGCGCTTTATGCCTTACGCTTTACGCTTAAATTATTCGTCATTCAACTTCAACGGATAGGTAAATGATCCGTCATAACCAGGATAAACTCCTTCCAGTTTCAGGGATCCATTTCCTGCCTGTTCAACAATCTTGCGGAATTCTTCGATTGTATTCACATCCTGACCATTCACTTTCAGAATGACGAAGCCTTCTTCCATTCTCGTTTTACTGAACAAACCTTTTTCACTGATCGAATTCACCACGATTCCTCCTTTCACATTGAGCTTGGCGGCATCCGCTTTTTCCAACGGCTTAAGTTCAGCGCCCAGTTTGTCAAATGCAGAGTTCTTTACCAGGTCCATATTACCGCTGTTATTCATCAGTGTGACCATCACATCGCTTTCAACACCATTTCTTTTATAAGTGACTTTGATTTTATCACCGGGACGATAGATCGCAATCTGACCCACCAGTTCAGAACCAGAGGTTACATACTGATCATTCAATTTGATGATCACGTCGCCTTTTTTGAGCCCGGCTTTTTCAGCAGCTCCTTTTTCACGAACGTTTACAACATATACACCTTCACCATCTTTGATACCATTTTCTTTTTTGGCATCATCGCTCAGATTATCGTTTGCATATTCGATTCCCAGATATGCTCGTTGGGTAGTGCCATATTTAATAAGATCTGTCACCACTTTCTTTACAATATTCACCGGGATCGTAAAAGAATATCCTGCGTAGGAACCGGTTGGCGATGCGATCGCAGAATTGATACCGATCAGCTGACCCTGGGGATTTATCAACGGACCGCCGCTGTTTCCGGGGTTCACCGCTGCGTCCGTCTGTATGAAGGATTCTACAGGTGCCTGGCTTTGGCGCCTGTTGATATCGATGGATCTGCCTTTCGCGCTCACGATACCCGCAGTTACTGTGGTTTCCAGCGAGAGAGGGTATCCGACGGCCAGCACCCATTGACCTACTTTCACATCATCTGAATTTCCATAGAGCAGAAAGGGCAATCCTTTCGCTTCTACTTTCACTACAGCCAGATCCGTACTGGGGTCTGTGGCTACCACTTTGGCCTTGAAAGATTTTTTATTGCTTAGCGTAACGGTCACTTCATCCGCACCATCTACTACGTGGTTATTCGTTACGATATATCCATCCTCACTAATGATCACTCCGGAACCAGAGCCCATTTCAGGCATGGATCGTGAACGGTCTCCGAAGAAATCATTTGGATCAATGCCAAATAAATCGGAGAAAGGATTCTTTTTAGGAAGGTTGTTACTCGCCTGACGCACGGTTTTGGTCTTGATATGTACCGTAGCAGGAATCGCAGCACTGGCAGCATCTACAAAGTCCGCCGGCCCGGCTGATTTTTCATTATTAAAAAATTTTGCGTAATTGGCCGGTACCTTGGAAGAATCCTGCGCATACAAATAGGTTCCGGTTTGGGTAATTTGATTAAAATGATTGTACCCCCATAAACTGCCGAGGGTTGTGGCTGCACTGATAAAAACAATGCCGGCAACTTGTTTCAATTTCATTATTATAATTTTTTTCTTTTTGTGGACAACGGTTCTTTGTCAAATGACATGCCCATCACATGTCAAAGTAACGCTTGGAAAGAACTTACGCTATTACCACCCGTTCAGTTTAACAAATTATTTACTAAGACCTTCGTAGATGGCAGTCAATCAAATTTACGAAAGAAATTTTAGCATGCAAACATGACATTCATTCAGAGCGACCTCAAAAATTTCATGGTGTCCGTTCCATCGGCATAATCCGAAAGTTCAGGTCGCTGACTCTTCCCGAATGGTAGGTATTGCCGGCCGACAACACATTGGAGGTTTTCGGCGTTTCCCATTGAAAAACTGTTCTTAATGTCCTTATAATAAGTATAATGGAGCACGGCGATGGGAGAAAATGGGGAGTCATTTTCAAGTATCAGCAGGCAATCATTGGTCATATACGGAAGCCTGTTCAAAATGGCCAGCGACAGACGGTAGTCGTAATTATTTTTGTACTTATGATGATCGGCCATCCACAGGTACTTCCTGAAAACGCCGAGCAGGGGAACGAAATCATAATTTTCCGGAACATGGATTTGCGTCACGTTACGGCAACCCAATCCGAAATACAGAAAAACATCGTCAGCGAGTTTTTCAAGTTCTTCTGGCGTTTCATCTCCTTCCAGTACCGCGATGGAAGTTCTGTTACGACGGATCAGACTCGGATATTTTCCAAAATAATAATCGAAATAGCGCGCAGAATTATTACTGCCGGTGGCAATATAAGCGTCCATTCCCTTTAACATGGAGGATACCAAAATCTGATCAGCTGCTACCGGATTCTTTTTATTTATAAATTCCAGAATCGCCGGAAACAGCCAGGAATCCCTGGTTGAGAGTTTGATAACCGGATTGTGGCCGTTTATAAAACAACAAAGAAAATCATGGAACCCCACCAGTGGTATGTTTCCGGCCATGACGAGGCCGATTTTTTTAGGCGCCTTTTCCCGCTCAGGAATCTGATATTCGGACGTCCACTTTTCTAATAAGTCCCTTTGAAGGAACCGTTCGGCAATTTGGGAAATGGACAAATCGATGAAATCCGGAATAAACCAGGCATTATGCTGAAATGCCCTTGTTTTTGCCTCCTTCCAGGAAATATCCTCTGACAACATAAATTCACCCAATTCGACCAGTATGCTGATACGGTTCTGTAAATCCATATTTCAGATTATATTTGAGTTGCAAAATTAATTCTATTCAAATCCTTAATTGACGAAAAAATGGCTATCAAGATAACAGAGGAATGTATTAATTGCGGGGCTTGCGAACCGGAGTGTCCCAATAATGCAATTTATGAGGGCGGCGTGGAATGGGCAATTGCCGACGGCTCATCCGTAAAGGGATCTTATACGCTGATGGATGGTACTGTCATTGATGCCAACCAGCGCAACAGCCCGGTTGCCGTGGACGTTTACTATATCGTTCCCAATAAATGCACCGAATGCCAGGGATTTCATGAAGAGCCACAGTGCGCTTCGGTTTGCCCGGTGGACGTTTGCATTCCTGATGAGATGTATAAGGAAACGGTGGAAGAGTTGCTGGCAAAAAAAGAAAAGCTGCATCTTTAATTCCGGCAATTTTTAAAACCAATACATGAAAAGGGTCATTGCGTTCGTAACCGGCGGCTATTCCGGTGAGGCAGAGGTGTCATATAAAAGTGCCATCAATATAGAAGCAGGAATAGACACTGACCGGTACGAGTACTATCGTATTGATATTACCCCCGCTTCGTGGTTTCATTTAACCAGGCAAGGAAATAAAATTCCGGTTGATAAAAATGATTTCTCACTCGAGATCAATGGGAAAAAAATAACATTCGAAGCCGTACTCATCGGCATTCATGGCACGCCGGGAGAAGACGGAAAACTGCAGGGTTACTTCGATCTGATGAATCTCCCTTATTCTTCCTGTGATGCGGCCACCTCCGCGCTTACATTTAATAAACGTTATACTGTGGCAGTTGCCGCATTTGCAGGAATCCAGGTTTCCCGCTCAGTTCATTTATTCAAACAGGATCACCCCGATGCAAAGGAAGTGGGGAGCCGGATAGCCATGCCTGTATTTGTAAAACCAAATAATGGAGGATCAAGTATCGGCATGTCAAAGGTTAGCCGAAAGGAAGACCTCGGGCAGGCCTTACAAAAGGCTTTTAAAGAGGATGACCAGGTGCTGGTTGAGGAGTTTATTTCCGGAAGGGAATTTACGGTTGGGGTATTCCGAACCGGCAGGGAAATCATTATACTACCGATCACAGAAGTGAAAACGACCAAGGAATTTTTTGATTTTGAAGCCAAATATTCACCGGGATTCACTGAAGAAATCACCCCCGCCATAGTGGATGAACCCATTGCGATAAAAATACGGGATACGGCCAGGAAAATTTACCAGGTTTTTAACTGTAGTGGTGTCGTACGCATCGACATGATATATAATGAGGCCAAAGGCGAGCCTTTTATGCTTGAAATCAATACAGTACCCGGACAAACGGCCGCTTCAGTTGTTCCGCAACAGGTAAGGGCCATGGGATGGACACTAAAACAATTCTATTCAGCGTTGATTGAAGACGCTTTATCCAGGTCAAATAAATCCTGAGTCTATTAACTATCTTTCCAACTAAATCCACATCTGTGTTTCGATTTCTGACCAGCAAGCCGTTATGGGTTAATATCCTTGCCGGTTTTGTACTCCTGATCGTTCTCCTTCTCCTGTTTCTGGGCTCACTGGATCTGATTACCCATCATGGAAAGACCATGAAGATCCCGGCCGTAGTGGGGCAACCCATTAGCCAGGCACGGAAAACGCTTGAATCACAGGGCTTTGAAATTCAGATCCAGGATTCCATTTATAATGACACGGTGCCTCCGCTGCTGGTAATGAAACAATTTCCGGAGGCTGATAACCTGGTAAAGGTTAACCGCACAGTCTACCTGACCATTAACCGGGCAGTTGCACCCGAGATTGACATGCCAAACCTGCTTAGCATGACTTTCCGCAATGCAGAAATGGTGCTCAGGCGTTATGGTCTTAAATTAGGAGATACGGTGTTCCGGCCCGATTTTGCGCGTAACTCTGTTTTAGATCAGGAATTCAAGGGAGAAAGCATTAAACCGGGCACTAAAATTCAACAGGGATCACTGATTACGCTGGTACTGGGAAATGGTGTCGGAACAGAATTCGAGGTTCCGGACCTTTTCGGCCTAACCTACAGAGATGCCCGGGGCACATTAAGTCAGAACGGATTACAGGTTGGTTCTGTTGTGCCGGATGCGGACGTGAGAGACACCATGGGGGCTTTTGTTTACCGGCAAAACCCTGACCGTTTCGACTACAACAGACAGGTAAACCATATCCGCCAGGGACAAATTATCGATATTTGGCTGTCCGCCGTAAAAAAAGACACCACTTCCTTACCGAAACCATAATTACAGATCAAATCCGAGTCATGCAATTGATAACCGTTACTGAAATAAAAGAGCGCATTTCAAAGGGAGAAAAACTAAATCTGGTGGACGTTCGTGAACCTTCCGAACATGATGAATTCAATATCGGAGGTGAACTGATTCCGCTTGGAAGAATTCAGGCGATGGACGTCGATCAGCTCGAGGCACTGAAAGATCAGGAACTGATTTTATATTGCCGCAGTGGGAACAGAAGCGGTCAGGCTTGCCAGATACTGGAAATGATGGGATTTACGAATACAAAGAACCTGCAGGGAGGGATGCTTGCCTGGCAAAAAGCTTAAAGCCTAAAGCTAAAGCCCAAAACTCCCTTTTGGAATTCCGACTAGTACATTGATACTTTACCTCTTAAAAAATTTGTTTTAGGCTTTAGGCTTTAAGCCTTAGGCTTATATTCTGATATTCACTGAAAATATAAAATTCGTGCCTGCCTGCGGGAATAAAAAATTTTCATTCACCAGCGTTCCTCCCGAATAATATCCATAAGTATATCCTGTTGACTCATATTTCTTGTTGAATACATTGTTCAGATAAAAAGCAAAATCGACTGCCGTTTTCGATTTTAATTTCGGGGAATAAATAATACGCACCTGTTGCAAATAATAATTGGTAATGCGTCTTTGATCGCTCTGCGTATTATCCAGATAACTGTTGCCAACGAATTTGGCGGGTAAGCTAATTTCCAAAACTGAAACAGGATAAAAACTGATCGTGCCGGCGGCAATAATATTGGGGGACAGGGCCATGTCTGTTTTCTGATAGGTTTTGTCAACCTGACCTCCGTTATCGTAATCATCCACATAAGAAGTATAATTCGAAATTTTGTTTTCACTGATGGTCAGATTACCGGACGCCTGGAACCATTTCACGGGTTTAAATCCTCCCTGCAATTCAAGACCCAGCCGCCAGCTTTTAGGTGTATTGGTTCTTGTGTACTCGCCCACATCATTGATTTTACCTGTGAGTACCAGTTCGTTCTTATACAACATGTAATATCCTGTAACACTCCAGTTATATCCAGGTGTCTTTTTACTTAGCCCGATTTCAAAATCATTTACCGTTTCGGGTTTCGGCTGTTCTGTATTACCCGTTTCAAAGTCATCGCGATTTGGCTCATGCGTTGCACGCGAGAATGAAAAATATGCCTGCATGGGCCCGTTGGTCCATGAGATACCGGCTTTAGGGTTGAAAAAATTATACTTGTTGAAAATGATAATGGAAGGATTATTGTCAAAACCATTGATCCAGTAATTAACCTGTCGCCACTGAAGGTCAATGAAACTTGTAAATCTTTCACCAAGTTGCTGTTGCCATTTCGTGTACACATTAAAGTCGGTTTTTTTTGCCGGCACATTATAATATTCATAGTTCGGCTGAACACCGCCTGCTGAGGCCCAGATTACATTTCCATAATGACCGCCATCGTATTCTGTCCAGCCACCACCCAGTGTAAGTGCAGTAGATTTATGATTGTATTGGAGCGAATAGATTCCTCCGTAAAAATAATTGCTCAGCCATCGCTGTCTGATCAGGTTGGTGCTGCTCAGCGTCGTGTCGCCAATATGCGGATCTTGAATTCCATAATCGGAATAGGAAGCTTCGTTAATATATTCTTCATAATATCCCTTACCCCTCGTAAGAAATGCTGCGATGTTGGCGCTCAGCACAGACGATATTGCCTGGTTGAAAAATAACTGGTAATGATTCTGCAGGTAATTATCGGTCTGGTTTGCGTACGTGAAATAATTGTATGTGCGCTTTTTTGAATTAAAAAGATTGATTGAATCTCCCGGTGTATTATATAAAGCGCCCGGATATCCGGAATTATCAAGATATTCCTGTTGAAGCTGTGCACTGTCACCATAAAGTTTTGATTCGGGCACGCCGTTCCAGGCCTGGTAGGTTTTTTCAGAACCCATAATGACATTAAAGCGGATCGAAGTTTTATTTGAGATATAAGCTGTAGAAACATATAGTGATTTCAAATCTGTCGTAGCCCGGTCAATATATCCGTCACTACTGATATGAGAGAGTCGCATATCAATTGTAAAATGACCATCTATAAGGCCGCTGCCTGCCTTCACGGTGTTTTTCCAGGAATTAAAGGAACCATAACTGTTGTTGACTTCGGCATATGGATCCGGCAGGAAGGTATTGCTGGAAAAATTCATTGTAGCTCCAAATGCACCCGCCCCATTGGAAGAAGTGCCCACTCCCCGTTGAATCTGGATGCTGTTGGTGGAAGATGCAAAATCAGGCAGATCCACGAAATAAATGCCCTGGGATTCCGCATCATTATAAGGAAGGCCATTCAACGTCATATTGATACGCGACGCGTCCGTTCCGCGAATAGAGATATTGGTGTAACCAATACCATTTCCTGCATCAGAACCCACGACCACGGAAGGGGTTTGATCAAGTAGATAAGGCAGGTCCTGCCCATTATTTGTTTTTGCGATCTGACCCGCATTGATATTCAGTATAGTGAATGGCGATTTATCACCTGCGCGAATCGCAGTAATTTCCACGGGTGCCAGGAAAAGCCCTTTCTTCTTAATGATTGTGCTATCGCGATCGGGATATAACAGGCTGCTGTCCGTTTTGCCGGTGATCTGGCCGGAGCAATATAGAACGAATAAAATCAGGCTGAGGGAAAACCATAATGCTTTCATAATCCAACTTTAAGTGAATGGTCGTGGCGGAAAAAGTTGGAAAATGCGTACACGGAGGAAGAAAAAAGAAGCCACCTTCCCTGCGCAGGCATTATCCTGTTCAGGTTCTACGGGTATTATCTCAGCCAAATACCCCCGCCCGAAAGCGGGAATGCTTCAGCACCCCGGGAACTTTAGAAAACCGGTTTTCCGCCGGCAATACAAAGATATGTATCTGGAAACTTTTTTTTGCGTCTTAATAAAATAATGCAACATCTTCCGGATTCGGTTGTCTTTTATCCGCCATTCATCATTAAACATTTGTCATGAAAAAAATAGTATTTGCCTTTCTAGCTATGATTTCAATACTGTCGGTGAACGCACAGTCAGGAGAAAAAAATTTACAAAAACGCCAGGTTTCGGGATTTCACGGAGTAGATGTTTCCGGTGGTATTGACCTCTACCTGAGTTACGGAACTGAATCGGTTGCTATTTCCGCCAGCACAGAAGTACGGGACCATATTATTACGGAGGTTGTGGATGGTATCCTGCAGATTCACATGGAGAGAAACTGGTCTAATGACGGCGACGGCGGTAAAGTGAAAGCCTATGTTTCATTGAACAATCTAAAAAGCCTGGAAGGAAGTGGCGGCGGTGACATCATTTTTGAAAATCTGATCAAAGGCGGAAGATCTGGACCTTCATTTATCCGGTGGCGGTTCACTGAAGGGAAAACTTAATGCAAATCATCTTGTTATAAATCAGTCGGGCGGATCCGACGTGAAGCTTTCCGGCAATGTGAAGAGTCTGACACTGAATGCCAGCGGCGGAGGAAGCCTGAACGGTTTCGACCTGGTTACAGACTATGCCAGCATTCATGCCAGCGGGGGATCTGCAACGGAATTGACCGTCAACAAGGAATTGCGTGCGGTGGTGAGTGGCGGTGGAGATATAACCTACAAAGGAGCTGCGTCGGTAAAGGAGATTAAATCCAGTGGAGGCGGAAGCGTTACCCACAAAGACTAAGATCCCCCTATCTTTGCACTCCCTAAATGGAGAGTAAAATGGGTATGGATCGTAATACGATAATCGGCTTTGTTTTGTTGGGCGTTTTGTTATTTATTTATTTGTTCACAGCGTCGAAAAATAATCAGCAGCTGGAAAGACAGCGGCTGCGCGAAGCGGATTCTGTAGCCGCTATAAAAAAACAACAGGAGGTGCTGCATGTAACGCAGGATTCCGCAAAAGTAAAAGTTGCATCCGGCGACTCTCTGACCGGTTTTAACAAGGCGATAGGTGGTACAGAAAAGCTGCTGACCGTAGAAAACGACCTGCTGAAAATCGTTTTCAGCAATAAGGGAGGACAACCGAGGGAGGTCGTTCTGAAACATTACAAATTATATGACAGCAGCCTGGTCAGGATTGTTGATTCCAACCTGTCCAACAGGCTGAATTATGATATCAATACAGGTACCGGCCAGGTATCCCATATAACAGATCTTTATTTTGATGGAGCGAAAGTTGAAAAATCAGCTGACGGCACCCAGACCATTACGTATGAGTTACCGACACCATCCGGACTTTCCATTCAGCATCAATATATTATCCGTCCCGGCAGCTACCTGCTGGACTGGAATCTGATCACAACGGGTGCCAACCAGTTGTTTTCTCAAAACAATCTGAACATCAGCTGGCATTCGGAAATGGAGAAGACGCAGACATATGTTTATTATGAAAAAAGACTTACCAATGTTTGCTTTTCTACGGATAATACCTTCGACTATATCTCTTCCAAGTCGGAAAAAACATTTGAGAAACCAGTGCAATGGGTTTCTGTCGTGCAACAGTTCTTTAACAGAACACTTATTGCAAAAAATAATTTTGACGGAGGTGATATTCAGTGGCATCGCGAGGTTTCCGATACGTCGAATATGTTGGGTACGGCCGACGTGCATCTGCAGGCAAAATTACCGGGAGCTGCTGCCACTTTAAACTTTCAATGGTACTATGGACCCAATGACTATCATATACTGAAAACTGCAGGACCCAATATGGATCGAATTGTTGATTTGGGACGCGACATGTATGCGTTTGTTCGTCCGATCAACACCTATATCATTATGCCGGTTTTCAATTTCTTCCACAGTCTGGTATCCAGTTATGGTATAGTTATTCTGTTACTCACATTATTTATCCGTTTACTGACCAGCCCGCTGGTCTATAGCAGTTACCTGAGTGGTGCAAAGATGAAAGCTCTTCGCCCGGAGATAGATATTCTGAAGAAAAAAACCGGTGGTGATCAGCAGCAGATGGGGGTGGAACAAATGAAATTATTCAGGGAGGCTGGTGTGAACCCACTGGGGGGATGTATTCCGGCTCTTTTGCAGATCCCGATATTTTTTGCGCTATTTAGCTTCTTTAACTCTAACGTGGCCCTTCGCGGGCAGTCTTTCTTATGGGCGCACGACCTCTCGATATATGATGTGGTCGTAAAACTGGGATTTACCATTCCAGCCTATGGTGATCATATCAGTCTTTTTGCGACGCTTGCAGTTATCACAAGTTTTCTCATTTCGTTATATGGCATGAGCATGACACCTGATAACAGCAATCCGGCAATGAAATATATGCCCTATATCATGCCGGTCATGCTGCTGTTATTCTTCAATCGTCTGCCCGCCGCACTCACCTGGTATTATACGGTGTCCAACCTGATCACTTTGATATTGCAATTTGTTATACAGAATTATATAATCGATCACGATAAAATTCTCGCAAAACTGCAGGCCAACCGGACGAAACCAAAAACAAAACCCAAATGGCAGGAGCGTTTTGAACAAATGCAGGAGGCGCAGAAGAAGATTCAGCAGACGAAGAAGAAGTAGTGTGGAAGACTGGAAGTTTGGAAGACTGGAAGTGGTTGAACTAAATAGTTCACGACTAATCCGTCAACTGTCAACCGTCAACTGTCAACGCTAACTGCAACTGCAAACGTTAAATGGCGCGGTACTTGTTTAATCGTATTAAACTTGCCGAACAAATTATATTCTAACAGAGATGCGCACTATAATGAATAGTTGGCTTTTAGCAGGAATTGTACTGCTGCCTTTTTTCGGTTTTTCTCAAAAAAAGGTGGGAGATCTGACATTGGTATATAATTCATCCATTACCAATACGCAGGATTCCAGCAAGAAAATAAATTCCACAGCCAGTTATTTTTTAAAAGGGAATTTAAGTCGCTCGGAAGTAGCCAGCAGTCTGTTTTCGTCAGTCACCATTTACGATGCTCAAACCGGTTCAGGTGTTTTACTCAAGGAAGTGAACGGACAAAAACTGCTTATCCGAATGAATGAGGAGAACTGGAATCAGAAAAACAGACGATTTGCAAATCTGAATTTTACTAAAACGAATGAATCGAAATCCATCGCCGGTTATTTTTGTAATCAGGCAAAAGCTTCCACAACAGATGGATTTGATATAACGGTCTTCTATACACGTGATTTGATACCTGAGAATAAACTGTACGATCCGCCATTTAAAAACCTGGATGGGTTACCATTAGAATACGAACTCACCAAAGGGAATCTGCATATAAAATATTCGCTGATCTCGATCAACCTCAACCCCGTACCGGCTTCAAAATTTGATATTCCCACCAGTGGTTACAGAGAACTGACCTATGAGGAGAGCCTGAAGATGAAAACTCAATAAAGCCCAAAGCCCAACGCCTAAAGCCTAAAACTAATGTGGAGATGTAAAAGATGTGGAATGTATGATTGATCATACGTTACTAAAATCTGATTAGTAAAAATTCAATTAAATAAACAAGAAGGTAAAAAGAAGTTTTAGGCTTTAGGCGTTGGGCTTTAGGCTTACTTAGGCATTTGTATACGTACACCCAGGAACTGAAGGTTGGATTTGGTTCCGAAACTATTTGAAATGGGGCCGATATTCACTTTATACTGATAGGGAAGAATAATAGTTGTATTACCGCGCTGATAGGTAAGCATTGCATTCAGAGAAACCTTGTCATCCGCCTGGGGACGAAAAGATACCACACTGCCGCTGTATAACGATGATTTTTTTAATGAAAAAGTAGCGGATGTATTGATCGGAGTAAAATTGTTTTCCAATTCATGATGCTTCTTTTTTCCACCGCCGGTGCTTGCAAATGCCAAAGCCGTTACTGCAAGCAGCAAACTGACCGCGGTCATACGGAGAGCACTTGAAAATGATGGTGAATAGTTAGAGGTCATGTTCTTACAAAGATAGACAAAATTTTTAGAATTTTTTAACCTAATTCGGGCATTTAACCAGTTATTTTAACACAATCTGTGCCGTTTTTGTGGAAAACATCCCTATAGATTGATAATACGCAATGGTTGACCAATGCGTTGCCTCTATAAATTATTTGTGGTTAATGGATTATGAATTAATTTAGTATAACCACCTTAAATGAAAGAAAATCCATACCACCCCGAGCAAGAAGAGATCAGGGAACTGCTGAAACAGTACAGTGCTCTTAAAAACGGCCGCAAACACAGCTTTCTTGATGAAGATTGCTTTGAAAAAATCATCGATTATTACGACGGGAAAGAGGAATTTCCCCATGCCCTGGAAGCGGCAGAAATTGGTATAGAACAATATCCCTTTTCCTCCATTCTTCTGATCCGCAAAGCGGACCTCCTCATTGCTACCCGGAAATATGCTGCCGCTCTGGAAGTACTCGAAAAGGTTGAATTGCTGGATTCCAACGATATCAATCTTTATATCCTTAAAACAGACGCATACCTGGCTCTGGATCAACAGGAAAAAGCCGTTGTATTGTTGCAGGAAGCACTGGGCCATTTTGAAGGCAGGGAAAGAATTGAATTGTTATTTGAGTTGGCAGATGTTTATGATGATTATGAGGAATTTGATAAAATATTTGACTGCCTGCGATGGATCCTGGAACAGGATTGCGAAAATGAAGAGGCCCTTTATAAGATCTGTTTCTGGACAGATTTTACCGGCCGAAATGAAGAAAGCATTCGATTACATCAGAATATCATAGAGGAAAACCCTTATTCAGAACTGGCCTGGTTCAATCTGGCTGCAGCCTATCAGGGCCTGAAACTATACGAGAAGGCCGTAGATGCTTACAAATATGCAGTAGCCATTGATGAAAAGTTTGATTACGCCTATAGGAACATGGGTGATGCTTTTATCCGCTTGCGTAAATACAGAGAGGCCATTGAAAGTCTGGAAAGAGTGTTGGAGTTGTCAAAACCGGAGGACGTTATCTATGAGGCAATCGGTCATTGTTATGACAAACAAAGGCAGTATGCGCAGGCCCGTTTTTATTACCGTAAAGCATCGCATCTCAATCAGGACGATAGCAAATTGATTTATAAAATTGCATGTACCTATCTCAATGAAGGTCAGTGGGCGAATGCAGTGAAGCAACTGGAATCGGCTATCCGTCTGCAGGGCAAACATCCGGAATATCATCTGGCTCTGGGCGAATGCAAAGTACAGCTCATGGAATTCAGAGAGGCCATACAGGCATTCGGCACGGTAGTTCGGTTAAGACAGAAAAATATTTCAGGTTGGGAAGCACTGGTGCGCTGCCTTTACCTGGCTGAAATGTACAAAGAAGCACTCGAGCAGGTGCAGCAGGCAATACGGGTACTCGGTGAAAAGCCACTGCTCACTTTTTATATGAGCGCCATTTATTTTGCAATGGGTAAATCGAAAGAAGGATTGATTCATCTGGACAAAGCACTGAGTCGCTCGCCGAAATTATTAAAGAAAATGATTGCCCTCAATCCATCACTGCTACAATCGCAATCTATCGTAGATGTGATTGCGCGTTACAGAAAAAGATAAGGTTTCCTTACTTTTGCGCCGCCAGAATTCCATAACGAAATAATTTGTCGATGAATTTTACACTCAGCCAGATGCCCGAGAGAGTTAAAAAGCCCCGGGATCATGGCATTACCATGGTGATGGACAAGGGACTAAGTATTGAAGAAACTAAAAATTTCCTGAGTATTGCCGGCCCATATGTGGATGTTGTTAAACTTGGATTTGGAACTTCCTATGTTACCCCGGATCTGAAGACGAAACTGGAAGTATATCGCAACGCAAACATTCCCATTTATTTTGGAGGTACTCTCTTCGAAGCCTGTCTTATTCGTAATCAGTTGGAAGAATATATCACTGCCTGTAAGGAATACGGTGTTACCTATATGGAAGTGAGCGATGGTTCCGTCAATATCGAACACAAGGAAAAATGTAAACTGATCGAACGTCTCACCAAACATGCAGTAGTGCTGAGCGAAGTAGGAAGTAAGGATGCCGCCCATATTATTCCTCCGTACAAATGGATCGAACTGATGCGCGCGGAATTAAATGCCGGTGCAACTTATGTGATCGCTGAAGCCAGGGAGGCAGGCAATGTGGGTATTTACCGGGGAACCGGAGAAGTGCGCGAAGGTCTGGTGCAGGAAATCCTGACACAGATCCCGGCGGAAAAAATACTTTGGGAAGCACCTCAGAAATCGCAACAATTATATTTTATTGAACTGGTAGGAGCTAATGTAAATCTGGGTAATATTTCCCCTAATGAAATGATTGCGCTTGAGGCCATGCGCATCGGGCTTCGCGGAGATACGTTTGATCTTTTCCTTGACAAAAAAGAAAAGAAATGAGAAAATTTGGCCTGATCGGTTATCCGCTGGGCCATTCTTTTTCCGGTAATTATTTCAGGGAGAAATTCTTGCAGGAGCAGATCTCTGATTGTGTTTATTCCAATTATGAAATCGACTCTATTTCAGGACTTCGGGGTATTCTAAAGGACCCCGAATTGGAAGGCCTGAATGTGACCATACCCTATAAGGAATCTGTCATTCCCTTTCTCCATAAAAAGGATCCTGTAGTGACCGCAATTGGCGCGAGTAATTGTATCCGGATACAGGATGGAATACGCACGGGATTTAATACGGATGTTATTGGTTTTGAAAAGTCACTGATTGAAAAACTTACCAGTGAAGACGAGTATGCATTGATACTCGGAACGGGTGGTTCTTCCAAAGCCGTCGCCTGGGTATTACAGCAGAAAGGCATTCGTTTTTTATTTGTTTCCAGAAAATTATCAGGTCAGCCGGATCAGATTTCGTATTCGGAACTAAATCGTCACATCATTCAGAAATATACCCTCATAATAAATACGACACCACTGGGCATGTTCCCAAACTCAGGTACCTGTGCAGATATACCTTATACACACATCGGACCGGATCATTACTTATTTGATTTGGTGTACAATCCATCAAAAACATTATTTCTTGAAAAAGGAGAGGCGGCGGGTGCCAGGATAAAAAATGGAGCCGATATGCTGGCCATACAGGCGGAAGCCAGTTGGGAGATATGGAATCAGGCGTAAAGCCTAAAGCCTAAAGCCCAAAACTAGTGTGGTAAATGTGGGAAGGGTGAAAAATGAGGGAAAGTGATAGATTGAAAAAGGAAATGACAATGTGCAAATGTATTTTCATTGGCAGATGGGATCATTTCCTTTTTCAATTTTCACATTCTTACATTCAATACGTTTCCCACATTTACCACACTGGCTTTGTGCTTTACGCCTTACGCTTTAAGCTTAAAGACCGCTTTCTCCGGCAATGGAACTACTTTTTTCCGCTCGTAATCAAAACAAACCATCGCCGTTTTTACAAGCGCTACCGTGATCAATGGCTGATCTGCTGGTTTTTTTTCTATTTTATATATCAGATCGAAGCCAATACGACTGAATTCCACCACCTGGATGCTGATCAGTAACTCATCTCCATAATAAATTTCATTTTTGAAAACCAATGCCGCATCCGACATGATCAGACCTACACCCTCCAGATTGAGTTCGGTGTAACCGAGCGATTGCAGATAACGAAAACGGGCTTCATGGATAAAACTAAGCACGGTATCATTCCCTACATGAGCGCCGTAATTCAGGTCGGTGATGCGGACCGTAATTGAAGTACTAAAAGAAAAAGATTCCGGCAGATCGATCTTAATTCTGGCCATTTGAAGATTCTGTTTGGGTTCTTAAAAAAGCGATCAGCAAGTCACCCGCTTTCCGGCGATGACTGAACTGGTTCTTTTCTCCTTCGTTCATTTCAGCAAAACTTTTATCGGAACCATCGGGCTGAAATATCGGATCATAGCCAAATCCACCAGTTCCGGAGGATGATCGAAGTAATTGCCCTTCGCAACGCCCCTCAAAAAAATATTCTGTGCCACGCAGGATCAAACAAATGATGGTTATAAACCGGGCGCGGCGGTTGGATGAATCTGCCATAGCTCTGAGCAGTTTCCTTACATTGTTTGCCGGATTAGGTGGCTCTCCCGCATATCGTGCGCTGTGCACACCTGGCTCACCACCCAAAGCATCTACTTCCAGACCAGTGTCTTCACTAAAGCAATTTTCCCCACCAGTTGTCCGGCTGACGAATTTCGCTTTTGACCGCGCATTTTCTTTCAAAGTCGGGAATGGTTCAGGCAGATCCTGAAATATACCTGCATCACTGAGTGAGATAATTTCCAGACTCGATCCGATGGCAGAACGAAGCTCCTGTAGTTTATGCGGATTATTACTGGCAAATATCAATTTCACAGGGTAAATAATTTTTTGAGACAGATCCAGAGGCGCTGCTTGAATTCAGTGCCTTCCGGATGGTTTCTGCTCATTAAATCGGGACTCAAAACAGGTACTACCGAAATTCCATCGATCATGGAGATAGTGAAGTCAGGCAGACCCGATTTTAGTCCAACAGACATTGGCGGTATTCCCCATAGAAATATTGTGCGTGGCTGCAATTGTATTCTTATTTCGGCCAGATCGAACGCTATATGAGCAATATTCAGCAAAGCGATATCGTTGAGACTGAGTTTGCAGGCAGTGAGCATTTTTTGAAGAAACACGAGTTGTTCTACAGGCAGGAAATCTTCGTCCGGGTAATTTGCGAGGAAGCAAATGGAACGATTATTTTCTCCCATAAAGGGGTATGCGGGTGTTTTGTCCGCAACCGGTTTTGAGATCCTGACGTTTTCTTTTACAAATGCGGGTTCATTTCCGGCAATCAGGGATTCAGGATACTTTACAGTGCGGGTCACTTTCGGCAATCAGGGATTCAGGGTACAGAGCAGCGATCAATTCAGAAGAAAGACGGAGATGATTGATTCCCATAAAACTGTATGAAAAATGATGAGGGGTTTTGTACGCTGAGAGAATGTTTTGTTTCTTTGTAATATCAAAATTAGTATTTATGATGGAGACGATGGATATACCGGTTATAAAGGTAAAGAGAAGCAGACTTGCAGAAACGGACTTCGATGACCTGCCCTTTGGTAAATATTTCAGTGACCATATGCTTGAGGCAGATTATGCCGACGGTGAATGGAAGCTGGTTTCGATCAAACCTTACCAGCCGATTTCCTTTGAACCGTCCATCATGGCTCTTCATTATGGCCAGGCTATTTTTGAGGGTATCAAAGCGTACCGCAAGGAAAATGGCGAAGCTTTTATATTTCGTCCCTACGATAACATGAAACGGTTTAATATTTCTGCAGAGAGAATGAATATGCCTGCTGTACCGGAAGATATTTTTATTGAAGGCATGCGTCAGCTGGTTGCAATAGATAAGGAATGGATACCAGCCAAGGAGGATCATTCTCTCTATATCCGTCCTTTTATGTTTGCAACGGATGCAACCCTGGGTGTGAAACCTTCTGATACGTATAAATTCATGATCCTGTTAAGCCCCACCGGTCCGTACTATTCCTCTCCGATGAAGATTTATGTAGAGGAAAAATATACACGCGCCGCACCGGGTGGTGTCGGATTCGCCAAAAATGCCGGAAACTATGGAGGTGCACTCAAAGCGACTTCTGAAGCAAGGGCTAAGGGTTTTGATCAGGTATTATGGACAGATGCTTTCGAACATAAGTGGTTGCAGGAAGTAGGAACGATGAATGTATTTTTTATTTTCGGAAATACAGCCGTTACTCCCTCACTCGAAGAAGGTACCATTCTCGAAGGTGTTACAAGGGACAGTGTCATAACTGTGCTGAGGGAACAGGGATTAAATGTTGAAGAAAGAAAAATTAATATAGATGAAGTAGTGGAAGGGTATAAGAGTGGAAAACTGACCGAAATATTTGGCTCAGGAACAGCCGCTACCATTTCACCGCTCAAAGAACTCCGGTATAAGGATTACAGCATGCACCTGGATGTTGCCTCCTATCAGACCGCCCCGATGGCCAAAAAGATCCTTACCGAAATCAGGGAAGGGAAAAGACCGGATATACACGGCTGGCTGGTAAAAGTTTAAGCTCAACATTAATTTGGAGAATCCCGGCCTGGCCGTTACCTTTGCCGTCCCAAAATTCAAACAGGTTCCGAATGCCTACTATACAACAATTAGTTAGAAAAGGAAGGGAGATCATCCGCGCTAAAAGCAAGTCCAGAGCTCTGGATAGCTGTCCGCAGAGACGTGGCGTGTGTACCCGTGTGTATACCACAACACCCAAAAAGCCGAACTCTGCCCTCCGTAAGGTGGCTAAAGTACGGTTGACCAATAAGATCGAGGTGATCGCCTATATTCCGGGTGAAGGGCATAACCTGCAGGAACACAGTATTGTACTGATCCGTGGAGGCCGTGTAAAGGATCTTCCGGGTGTACGTTATCACATTGTTCGCGGATCCCTGGATACTGCCGGTGTAAAAGATCGTAAAAAGAGCCGCTCCAAGTACGGAACCAAGAAAGAAAAAGCGGGAGCAAAACCAGCCGCCAAGAAATAATCAAAATCTTAATTTCAAATAACTCATGAGGAAGTCACAGGCCAAAAAATTACCACTCGCTCCGGATGCAAAATATAATGACATCCTGGTTACGCGTTTTGTAAATAACCTGATGTGGCAGGGCAAAAAGAATACGGCCTTCGGTCTGTTTTACGATGCCATCGACCGCGTTTCAAAACAAAGCAACGACAACGGATACGAAATCTGGAGAAGGGCATTGAACAATGTGACACCGGCCGTTGAAGTCAGAAGCCGCCGTATTGGAGGAGCTACTTTTCAAATTCCTGCCGAAGTTCGTGCAGATCGCAAGATATCCCTGAGTATCAAGTGGTTGATTCGTTTTAGCCGGGAAAGAAATGGTAAGAGTATGGCCGATAAGCTGGCAGGTGAAATCCTCGCAGCAAGCAAGGGTGAAGGCGGTGCTTTTAAGAAGAAAGAAGACACACACAGAATGGCAGAAGCCAATAAGGCATTTGCTCATTTCAGGATATAACAATATGGATTGCTTATCAATCGTTTCTCCTCCGGCTTATCCGGGGGAGATTTTTTTTGCTACCAGATCTGATGACCGAATAGTTCTTTGGAAAAGGATATGGATCTGATTCCTGAGGGGTTCTTATAAGGATAATGAGTTTTTATCATCGATGGATCGAAGGAAAACTGACTTAATAGCTCCAAAAACGCTGAACCTGTTTCGGGAAATGTTTGAAGCAGATAATAAGCAGATACAGAGTAGATATAATGCCTGTCTAAAGCTTGTTTAAGAGGACGAATAAAGAGGCAGAAAAGACGGATAAAAGACCGATCATGTTTGAAAATATCATCCCGTTTTTTAACGAACCACATTGCCACATTTGCACGTTATTCCGGAATATTTGGTACCTTTGCGCACCTAAAGAAAAATACTTTTAATTAACAAAAATGGCAGACTTAAAATTCCAGAGAAATTTCGGTATTGCGGCTCATATCGATGCCGGAAAAACAACTACCACCGAACGTATCCTGCGTTATACCGGTATGATTCATAAGATCGGTGAAGTGCATGATGGAGCGGCCACAACCGACTGGATGGACCAGGAAAAGGAAAGAGGAATTACCATCACTTCTGCTGCGGTAAGCTGCCAGTGGAACTTTCCGACAGATAAAGGGAAAGTGGATGCCAATACCAAAGAAATACAATTTCAATATCATTGATACACCGGGTCACGTGGATTTTACTGTTGAAGTAGAAAGTTCCCTGCGTGTTCTGGATGGATTGATCGCCCTGTTTTCAGCCGTTGATGGTGTGGAACCACAGTCTGAAACCGTTTGGCGCCAGGCTAACCGGTATAAAGTACCGCGGATCGGGTTTGTAAACAAAATGGACCGTTCAGGTGCTGATTTCCTGATGGTGGTTAACCAGGTAAAGGAAATGCTGGGCGCCAATGCCGTTCCCCTGCAGTTACCGATTGGTGCGGAAGATGATTTTAAAGGCGTGGTTGATCTGATCAGAATGAAAGGTATTATCTGGCATATGGAAACAGAAGGTATGACCTTCGATGAAATTCCTATTCCTGATGATATGCTGGAAGAAGCCAAGGAATGGAGAGCGAAACTGGTAGAAGCCGTTGCTGAATATGATGACAAATTGTTGGAGAAATTCTTTGTGGATCCCAATAGCATTTCCGAAGATGAAATGCATGAAGCCATCCGTAAAGCAACGATTGATCTGAGTATCGTTCCGATGATGTGCGGTTCTTCATTCAAAAATAAAGGTGTACAAACTGCACTCGATGCGGTTTGTCGTTACCTGCCTTCTCCCCTTGATCTGGAAGATACCCAGGGAACGGATCCGAATACAGGTGAAATCATTACCCGTAAGACCGATCCAAAAGAACCCTTTGCAGCGCTGGCATTTAAAATTATGACGGATCCATTTGTGGGCAGGCTGGCGTTTTTCCGGTGTTACAGCGGTCGCCTGGATTCAGGTTCTTATGTGTTGAATGTACGCAGTGGAAAGAAAGAACGTATCAGCCGTATCATGAAGATGTTTGCCAACAAACAAAATCCGATTGATTTTATTGAAGCTGGTGATATTGGTGCAGCTGTTGGATTTAAGGAAATCAAAACAGGAGATACACTTTGTGATGAAGATTTTCCGATCACATTGGAAAATATGTTTATCCCGGAACCGGTTATTGCCGTTGCGGTTGAACCAAAAACACAGGCGGATGTAGATAAAATGGGATTGGCCATTTCCAAGCTCGTTGAAGAAGATCCGACCCTTCGTGTAAATACCGATGAGGAAACAGGACAAACGATTCTGCGTGGCATGGGTGAGCTCCATCTGGAAATCATCATCGAGCGTATGCGTCGTGAATTTAAAGTAGATGTAAACCAGGGTGCTCCCCAGGTGGCCTATAAAGAAGCTTTCAATACAACCATTGAGCACCGCGAAGTGCTGAAGAAACAAACAGGTGGTCGCGGTAAATTCGCCGACATCCAATTCGCCATCGGACCTGCCGATGAAGAATGGATAAAGGAAAATGAAGGCAAACATTTCCAGTTTGTGAATGATATTTTCGGAGGATCCATTCCAAAGGAATTCATTCCGGCGATTTCAAAAGGATTTGAAGTGTCCATGGTAACCGGCGTTTTGGCAGGTTATCCGATGACTAATATGAAAGTGCGCGTATTTGACGGAAGCTACCATGATGTGGATTCTGATGCTATGAGTTTTGAAATTTGTGCCAGGAGCGCATTCCGCGAAGCCGGCCGCAAAGCAAAACCGATTCTGCTGGAGCCTATCATGAGAGTGGAAGTGCTTACGCCGGATCAGTACATGGGAGATGTGACGGGAGATCTGAATCGTCGCCGTGGTATCCTGGAAGGCATGGACAGCAGAGCGAATCTGCAGGTGATCAAAGCCAAAGTACCATTGAGTGAAATGTTTGGTTATGTTACCCAGTTGCGTTCTCTGAGTTCCGGCCGGGCAACATCTACGATGGAATTCTCTCATTACGCTCCTGCGCCAAATAATATCGCAGAAGAAGTAATTGCAAAAGTAAAAGGCAAGAGTAAGGTGACAGCCTGACCTTGAATAATAAAATACAGAACCCCCGCACCTGCGGGGGTTTTTTTTTGAACGGCAACGTCACTTGTGCCCAATTGATTATTTTTCCGGATAAATTATTTATACGATGAAACGCCTGCTTCATTACAAATTCATTTTCGTGGTTTTTGTTACGATTAGTTTTTCAGCTTCTGCTCAATTAGATGACCGGATGATCTGGAGTGCAGATGGGAATAGTTTTTATTCCAGCGATGATGGCGCCATAAGCGTATTTAATCTGGTTGACCGGAAACAGCAAATCCTGGTTTCGCCGGAACGTCTTACACCTGCCGGCAATAAACAGGCATTGGAAGTTAAAAGCTTTTCGTTTTCCAAAGACTTCAGGAAAATATTGATCTATACGAATTCAAAAAAAGTATGGCGTTATGAAACACGTGGCGATTACTGGGTTTATAATATATCCGATTCTTCACTAAGGCAATTGGGAAAATCATTACCTGCTTCCTCCCTCATGTTTGCGAAATTTTCTCCTGATGGATCCAGGGCTGCCTACGTCAGCGGACATAATATTTATGTTGAAGACCTCTCTTCCCATACTGTCAAAGCACTTACCACGAATGGTTCACGTAAAATGATCAATGGCACATTCGACTGGGTATACGAAGAAGAGCTCAATTGCCGGGACGGATTTCGCTGGAGTCCGGACAGCCGCTCGATTGCCTATTGGCAAATCAACGACAGCAGTACACGCGATTATTATATGCTGAATACAACCGACTCTGTTTATTCACGTGTGATCCCGGTGGAATATCCGGTAGCAGGGCAGAGGCCATCTCCATTTAAAATAGGAATCGTACAGATCAACACTGCAAAAACTCAATGGATGAAGATTCCGGCAGACGATAAAAACGGAAGTTATTTGCCCCGGATGGAATGGGCGGCCAATAGTTCTGAACTCATCGTTCAACGCCTGAACAGAAGTCAGAATGTTTCTGACATCATGATGTGCAGTGCAAAATCAGGTGATGTCAGATTAATTCATAGTGAAAAAGATAAAGCCTGGATTGATGTTATCTCAGCGTGGGATGATGATTATAAAATGGGTGGCTGGGACTGGTTGAAAAACGGATCCGAATTCCTTTGGGACAGCGATAAGGATGGATGGAGACATTTGTACCGCATTAGCCGGGATGGGAAAAGCGAAGTATTGGTTACAAACGGTTCTTATGATGTGATTCAGATTTCATTGATTGATGAAAAAAATAATCTTTTGTATTTTATGGCATCGCCTGAAAATGCTACACAGTCTTATCTGTACAGATGCGCTCTGGACGGAAAAGGTGTAGCTGAAAGGCTGACTCCTGTTGATCAACCCGGAACACATGAGTATTCATTATCACCAAATGGGAAATTTGCAAGTAACATGTTTTCCAACTATTATACTATGCCCCAGCAGGAATGGATAACCCTGCCGGATCACCAGGCGTTGAGTGGCTCGAAGCCGGCAAATCCCGCAAAAGCAACAGACAGTGCTTCTTCCAATATTTCATTCTTTAAAGTTGTTACGCCTGAAGGTGTAAGCATGGACGGATGGATGCAGAAACCGATTCCTTTTGATCCGCAAAAAAAATATCCCGTCTTGTTTTTTGTTTATACAGAACCGGCAAGCCAAACCGTAAAGGATCATTTTGGGGCGTCCCACTGCCATGTTTATCCCGGCGACCTCGCCCGTGATGGCTATGTCTATATTTCTCTTGATAATCGGGGAACACCGGCGCCGAAGGGAGCTGCCTGGCGAAAAGCAATCTATCGTAAAATCGGACAAATCAATATTGACGACCAGGCAAGCGCAGCGGCGCAGATAATTAAGTGGCCGTTCGTGGATACTTCCCGCATCGCCGTATGGGGATGGAGCGGCGGAGGGTCAGCAACGTTAAACCTGATGTTTCAGCACCCGGAAATCTATAAAACGGGTCTCGCTGTGGCGGCGCTGGGTAATATGGAAACCTACGACAATATCTACATAGAAAGGTATATGGGTAATCCATTGGAAACCAAGGCAGATTACGTCAAGGGATCAGCTATTTTTCATGCTGCCAATCTCAAAGGGAACCTGTTATATATTCATGGCGGCGGGGACGACAATGTACATTTCGATAATGCCGAAATGCTGGTAAATGAGCTTGTGAAATATAACAAGACCTTTCAGTTTATGGAATATCCGAACCGGACACATGCTATAAATGAGGGGCCGGGTACCACCGAACACCTGCATAACTTATTTAAGGACTTTCTGAATACGCATTGTCCGGGAGGGGGTAAATAATCTCTAAAAAACAGCTTGGATTCTTTGACAGTTTATCCTTTAACCCATACCTTTGCATCCCGTTCAAAAAACGGGCATTGACATATGTCTCAACGAATCAGAATCAAATTACAGTCGTACGATCACAATCTCGTGGATAAATCCGCCGAGAAAATTGTAAAGACAGTTCGTAGTACAGGTGCCGTGGTAACCGGTCCGATACCTTTACCAACCAGGAAAAAGGTATTTACCGTTCTGCGTTCGCCGCATGTCAACAAAAAAGCACGTGAACAGTTTCAGTTGCATACGCATAAGAGATTGTTGGATATTTATACTTCTACTTCAAGAACTGTTGATGCATTATCCAAACTGGATCTGCCATCAGGTGTTGATGTTGAAATAAAAGCCTGAGTAAAAATTCCATCTGCCAAACCGCAATCGTAAAGAGGAGGCTAAAGCAGCGCTGGATGATTTGAAAAGAAATATGAACAAGCCGTTCGGGGTTTGTTTACAACCGGTACTTCTATTATCCTCCGAAGCTTTAGCGTAGGAGGATGAGCAAGCCACAAGGAAACGAGCGTAGGTCTAAGCCACCTTCGCCAAGACTTCGGAGGGCTAAAAAGAAAAGGTCGGTTGCAAACGGGGGATTGAAATCAGTATCAGCTTTTCCAAAAGGCTTTTTACTGATTGTCCTTAGACTCCAGGCACAAACCAATAAAAAATGAAAGGTTTAATTGGAAAGAAAATTGGAATGACCTCTGTCTTCACCCCGGATGGTAAACAGGTAGCCTGCACCATTATTGAAGCTGGTCCCTGTGTTGTTACACAGGTGAAAACAACCGAGTCTGACGGTTACAATGCTCACCAGATCTCCTTCGGAGAAAAGAAAGAGAGAAAAGTTCTCGCTTCTGAAAAGAATCACTTCGCCAAATCAAATACCACCGCAAAACAGTTTGTAAGGGAATTCCGCAATTTTTCTTTAGAGAAAAATCTGGGGGATTCATTTACAGTTGACATATTCGCTGAAGGCGAAATCGTTGATGTGGTTGGCACTTCCAAAGGAAAAGGCTTTCAGGGGGTTGTTAAACGTCACAATTTTCATGGTGTTGGCGGACAGAGTCATGGTCAGCATGATCGTAGCCGTGCACCCGGATCATTGGGTAATTCATCTGATGCAGCCAGGGTTATGAAGGGAATGAAAATGGCCGGCCGGATGGGTGGCGACCGCGTAAAGCTGAAAGGTTTGAAAGTGGTTAAAATTTTTACTGAAAAAAATTACCTGCTGATTGCCGGATCTGTTCCGGGTCACAATGGTTCCATTGTATACGTTCAGAAGTAATAACCAATTAAAGAGATTCACATGCAAGTTGATGTTTTAAATATAAAAGGCGCTAAAACGGGCCGTACACTGGAATTGCCTGCAGATATTTTCGAAGCAGAGCCGAATGATCATGTCATATATCTGGCAGTGAAGCAATATCTGGCTGCACAGCGGCAGGGTACACATAAAGTAAAAACCCGTATGGAAGTAAAGGGATCTTCCAAAAAATTGCATAAGCAAAAAGGAACCGGTGGATCACGTAAAGGAAATATCCGGAACCCATTGTATAAAGGCGGTGGTACCATATTCGGACCTAAGCCCCACAGCTGGGATTTCAAATTGAACCGTAAAGTAAAAGACCTGGCCAAAATATCAGCTCTTTCCTATAAGGCAAAAGCTAATTCAATTTTAGTCGTAGAAGACATTCACCTGAAAGCCCCGAAAACCAGTGAAATGATGGATATTCTGGGTGGTTTAAAGCTCGAAGGGAAAAAAGCCATTTTTGTTATTCCTGAATACAATGATAATCTGTATCTCAGCCTGCGGAATATTCCGAATTTGAAGGGAAGTCTGCTGGCCGATGTGAATACATATGATTTGGTGAATGCAGAATATCTGGTGTTGACTGAATCAGCAGCAAAAATGTTTGCAGAAGAAGAAGCAGTCGCATAGTATTAAAATATTTTCAAATTAGTTTATGAAATCAACTGAGGTTCTGATACGTCCGATTCTTACTGAAAAAGCAAATGCGCAACAGGAAAAACTGCGTCGCTATGCTTTCAAAGTAGATACGCGTGCAAATAAACTGGAAATCAAAAAAGCAATCGAAGCATTTTACGGAATTACGGTTGTGGATGTGAATACAGTGATTGTTCCCAGCAAAGCAAGATCAAGGTCTACTAAGGCCGGATTGATCGTTGGCCGCAAGCCGGGGTATAAGAAAGCACTGGTGACAGTTGCGGAAGGAGAATCAATCGATCTGTATTCGAATATTTAAGTAATTAACAGAATGGCGAAGCTGCCGCTAAAGCTTATTAAATATGGCACTAAGAAAATTTAAACCAGTCACAGCAGGAACCCGTTGGAGGATTGGTAATGCATACGCAGAAATTACAACGGATACGCCGGAAAAAACTCTGCTGGAAAAAATCACCCGTACGGGAGGTCGTAATTCACAGGGAAGAAGGGCTATGCGTTACATCGGTGGCGGTCATAAAAAAATGTACCGTATCATCGACTTCAAGAGAGATAAAAAAGAAGTCGTGGGAACCGTTGTGTCGATTGAATATGATCCGAACAGAACTTCTTTCATCGCACTGATTCAGTATGGCGATGGAGAAAAAAGATATATCCTGGCGCCGCAGGGACTTCAGGTTGGTGGAAAGGTTCAGGCTGGTGATGCCGTTGCTCCGGAAATCGGAAACGCTTTGCAGATGAAGAATATTCCACTGGGTACCAATGTGCATAATATTGAAATGCAACCTGGTCAGGGTGGCAAATTGATCCGCAGCGCAGGTACAACAGCGCAGCTGACCAACAAGGAAGAGAAATATGCTGTGTTGAAAATGCCTTCCGGCGAACTGAGAAAAATTCTGATCAACTGCTACGCAACAGTAGGTGTGGTTTCCAACAGTGACCACAGTTTACAGAGCATGGGTAAGGCAGGTCGTAACCGCTGGAGAGGAATTCGTCCGCGTGTACGCGGTGTGGCGATGAACCCGGTGGATCATCCGATGGGTGGTGGTGAAGGTAAAGCATCCGGAGGCCAGCCACGTTCAAGGAATGGTCAGTACTCAAGAGGTCTGAAAACCAGAACCAAAGGAAAAGGAAGCGATAAACTGATTATTCAAACGAAAAAAGGTAAGAAAATAAGTAAGTAATATTTTCACATTCACACACTAGTATTATGGGTCGTTCAATAAAAAAAGGTCCTTACGTAGATGCCAACCTGGAAACCAAGGTCCTGAACATCAATGAAGGAAAAGGAAAGAAGGGAGTCATCAAAACATGGAGCCGTCGTTCAACGATTACGCCGGATTTCGTGGGACACACTTTCGCCGTTCACAATGGCAACAAGTTTATTCCTGTGTATGTAACAGAATTTATGGTAGGTCATAAATTAGGAGAATTTGCGCCGACAAGAAATTTTAAAGGACACTCCAGCAAGAAAATTGCTGAATAAGCTTAAGGCTTAAAGCGTAAAGCTCAAAGCCAACTGGAAACCGAAAGATAAAAAAGAGAGATTAAAATATAAGAAGGGCTTTACGCTTTGCGCTTTACGCCTTAAGCTAAAAAGGTCTTCATAAAAAGGAAAAGATGGAAGCATTAGCAAAATTGAAAAATTACCCGACATCGCCGCGTAAAATGCGTTTGCTGGCAGATGAAATAAGAGGTCTGCAGGTTGAAAAAGCACTGGCATTACTGGAGCATCATCCGCAGCATTCTTCCACACCATTATATAAATTATTATGGTCAGCCGTGAAGAACTGGGAAGCAAAGAACGAGGGCAAAAGCGCTGCTGATTCGAGCCTGTTGGTAAAAACAATTTTTGTAGATGGCGCACGCGTATTAAAACGGATGCGTCCGGCTCCCCAGGGTCGCGGTTACCGTGTGCGCAAACGCAGTAATCATGTGACCTTAATTGTAGATGAAAAGAAATAAAACTAATAAAATAAAAAATTGAAGGTTTTCAGAATGGTTTCATTTTTAGAATTTTCAAATTTTCAAATTTTCAAATCAATCAGATAAATGGGTCAGAAAACAAATCCTATAGGTGCGAGACTTGGAATTATCCGGGGCTGGGAGTCTAACTGGTTCGGTAATAAAAAAGATTATTCTGTCAAACTGATAGAAGACAATAAAATCAGAACCTATCTCAATGCGCGTATCAACAAGGGCGGGATCGCCAAGATCGTGATTGAACGTACGCTCAACAAGCTCATTGTAACAATCCATACTTCCAAACCCGGAATCATCATTGGCAAGGGTGGTGGAGAAGTGGACCGTATCAAGGAAGAGTTGAAGAAACTGACAGGCAAGGAAGATGTTCAGATAAATATTCTGGAAATCAGAAGGCCCGAACTGGATGCGAATATCGTTGCAGATACCATTGCCCGCCAGATCGAAAACCGTATTAATTATAAGAGGGCCATTAAAATGGCTATCGCTTCTGCACTCCGAATGGGTGCTGAAGGTATCAAGGTAAAAGTCGGTGGCCGCCTGGGTGGTTCCGAAATAGCCCGTACAGAAGAAATTAAATCCGGTCGTACGCCTTTGCATACGCTCCGTATGGATATAGACTATGCAAATGTATTTGCACTGACTGTTTATGGAAAGATCGGTGTGAAGGTATGGATCTGTAAAGGTGAAGTACTGACCAAACGTGATCTGAATCCGAATTTTGTGGGTGGAAAAACAGACGTGAGCGATAGAAGAGAAAGAAGAGACGAGATCAGGGATCGTGAAGACCGCGGTCGTGGTGGTGACAGAAGGCCAGGTGGTGGTGCAGGTGGTGGAGAAAGAAGGCCAGGTGGTGGCGGAGGCAGGAGATAGATGTAATTATCAAATTTTCAAATTGAACTAACATGTTACAGCCCAAAAGGAGTAAACATAGGAAAGCACAGAAAGGCAGAATTCGCGAAGTAGCAAAAAGAGGTACTGATATTTCTTTCGGTTCTTACGGATTGAAGGCACTGGAAGCGATCTGGTTAACAAACCGTCAGTTGGAAGCTGCCCGTCAGGCGCTCACCCGTTCGATGAAGAGAGAAGGAAATGTGTGGATACGGGTATTCCCTGATAAGCCGATCACAAAGAAGCCACAGGAAGTGAGAATGGGTAAAGGAAAGGGTAATCCGGAATATTGGGCTGCAGTAGTGGAACCGGGACGTATGCTTTTTGAAGCGGATGGTGTTACGGAAGCTGTTGCGAAAGAGGCGTTATTACTGGCTGCGCAGAAACTGCCGATCAAGACCAAATTCGTGGTTCGCCATGATGTGATTGCGTTATAATTCAAATTATTAAAGATGTCAAAGAGAAACGATTTTGTAAATAGCCTGAAAGATCTTAGCGAAACGGACCTGTTGTCCCGGATACGTGAAGATGAACAACGCCTGAAGAAACTGGAATTTGCACATGCAATATCTCCACTGGAAAGTCCGGTTAACATCCGTATGCTCAGAAAAGATATTGCCCGGCTGAAAACAGAATTGACCAAAAGGAAAATTGGAAAAACAACAGCGGTAACTGCATAGGAAATCCTGCAGGCCAGGCACTGATTTACAAATTATCAAATAAGCATTATGCCAGAAGATAGAAATTTAAGGAAAACAAGAATCGGGGTTGTCAGCAGCAACAAGATGGACAAAACCGTGGTTGTGGCTGTTGAAAGAAAAGTACAGCATCCGATTTATGGTAAGTTCCTGAAAAAGACAACCAAGTTTCATGCTCATGATGAAAAAAATGAGTGCAGTATCGGAGATACCGTACGCATCATGGAGAGCCGTCCCCTGAGTAAAACCAAGCGCTGGCGCCTGGTGGAGATCGTGGAGAAAGCTAAATAAAACATTCTAAAAAAAGTTCTAATGATACAGCAGGAAAGCAGACTAAACGTTGCAGATAATAGCGGAGCCAAAGAGGTATTGTGCATCCGTGTGTTGGGAAACAGCGGCCAGGACTATGCTAAAATCGGAGACAAGATTGTGGTTACTGTAAAAGATGCATTGCCTGCTGGTGGAATCAAGAAAGGAACCGTAACGAAGGCCGTTATTGTTCGTACCAAAAATAAACTTCGCCGTAAGGATGGTTCTTATATCCGTTTCGACGATAACGCAGTGGTCTTGTTGAATCCGAGTGATGAACCAAGAGGTACACGTATTTTCGGACCCGTTGCCCGTGAATTGCGTGATAAGGGATACATGAAGATTATTTCGTTGGCACCTGAAGTGTTATAAGCTTAAGGCCTAAAGCCTAAAGCCCAAAGCCATTGGAGTTATGAGAAAAATAAATGGTTGAGTTTTTAAAATATAAAGAAAACGTTTTAGGCGTTAAGCTTTAAGAGCTTTCAGCAAAAAAAGAAAGAAATGGAAAGCAGATTCAAACCCAAATTCAATATCAAGAAGGGTGACAAGGTAGTGGTGATTACGGGAGACGATAAAGACCTGAAAAAATCGCGCAAAGTGCTGGAAGTATTTCCTGACACATCCAAAGTGCTGGTTGAGGGTGTAAATATTGTTACCAAACATACCAAGCCATCTGCACAGAATACCAAGGGTGGTATTATCAAACTGGAAGCGCCTATCCATATATCGAATGTGCTTCTCTGGGATGCCAAAACGGGTGGTCCTTCAAAAGCGAAACGCACAAGAGAAAACGGGAAACTTATTCGCATAGCTAAAAAATCAGGGGAGGTAATTAAATAATGAGCACAACTAAGTACACTGCCCGCCTGGCAGATAAATACAAGAAAGAAGTCGTACCGACATTGATGAAAAAATTCGGGTACACTTCTGTTATGCAGGCACCCAAGCTGGAAAAAATCTGCCTTAACCGTGGTATCAACGGAGCGGTCTCTGATAAAAAGCTGGTGGATATTACGATCGAAGAGCTGACCACCATTACCGGCCAGAAAGCTGTATCGACCATATCCAGAAAAGATATTTCCAATTTTAAACTCCGTAAGGGCATTCCGATCGGAGCCCGGGTAACATTGCGCGGAATAAAAATGTATGAGTTTCTGGATCGCCTCGTAGCGTCTGCTCTGCCAAGGGTTCGTGATTTCAAAGGGAGTGAGTGAAAAAGCATTTGATGGTCGTGGTAACTACACGATGGGTATTACAGAACAAATCATTTTCCCGGAAGTGGATATTGATAAGGTAAACAAGATCACCGGTATGGACATCACTTTTGTGACAACCGCCAAGACAAATGAAGAAGCATATGAGTTGTTGAAAGAACTGGGTATGCCTTTCAAGAATGCAAAAAAAGAAGATACCAATTAATAAAAACGAAGTTCAAATCAATTAATAATAATTCATGGCCAAAGAATCAGTCAAAGCCAGACAAAGGAAACGGGAAGTAATGGTTGCAAAATATGCTGACCGGCGCGCTGCGTTGAAAGCAGAAGGTAACTATAGAGCACTGGATCTTCTTCCAAAGAATGCGTCCCCGGTGCGTTTGCATAACCGTTGTCAGTTAACTGGTCGTCCGCGTGGTTATATCCGTTACTTCGGCGTATCCAGGAACATGTTCCGCGATATGGCGCTGCAGGGTAAGATTCCGGGCGTAAGAAAAGCGAGCTGGTAATCGGGATGACCGATGACCGTTGACCGATGACCGTGTTTATTGCGGAGATCGAAATAAAATCCGTCAACTGTCAACCGTCAACTGTCAACAATAATTAATAAAGTATTTAATAGATATACAATGGTAACAGATCCTATAGCAGATTTTCTCACCAGAATCCGTAATGCGCAAATGGCGAATCACCGGATTGTAGAGATTCCTGCTTCGAACCTGAAAAGGCGGATGACAGAAATCCTGTATGACAAGGGTTATATTCTCAAATACAAATTTGAAGATGATACCAAGCAGGGTGTGATCAAGATTGCATTGAAGTACGACCCGACTACCAAGGAACCGGCCATCCGTAGCCTTGAAAGAGTGAGCCGTCCCGGTTTGCGCCAGTATGCGAGCCCGGTAGAATTCAAGCGCGTGAAGAACGGTCTGGGTATTGCCATCGTGTCCACATCAAAAGGTGTAATGACTGATAAAGATGCCAAGGCTCAGAATGTGGGTGGAGAGGTACTTTGTCACGTTTACTAGTACACAACACTTTTACACAGTGTGGAGGTATGGAAGTATGGAAGTACTGAAAGTGAAATGTGGTAGTGAAAAAGTTTAGAGTTTTAAATTATTCAAATATTTAGATATGTCAAGGATAGGAAAAAAACCGGTAGTCATCCCCAGTGGAATCACCGTTACGGTGGGTACTGACAACACGATTACTGTTAAGGGCCCGAAGGGTGAATTGAAACAGGCCATTGACCGTGATATCAAAGTGGAAGTAAAGGACAGCAAGATTGAGATTTCACGTCCGACTGACCAGATCCGTCATCGTGCACTGCATGGTTTATACCGTTCATTGTTGTCAAATATGGTGAAAGGTGTTTCGGAAGGATATAAAAGACAACTGGAATTAATCGGTGTCGGTTTTAAAGCCTCCAATCAGGGAAACCTGCTGGACCTGGCGCTCGGTTACTCTCATAATATCATTTTTGAAATTCCCAAGGAACTGAAGCTGGCAACAGCTCAGGAAAAAGGAGAAAATCCAAAGATTATGCTGGAGGGTACGGACAAACAGCTGATCGGACAGGTTGCCGCCAAGATTCGCGGTTTACGTAAACCAGAACCATACAAGGGTAAGGGTGTTCGTTATACCGGTGAAGTTGTACGTAAGAAGGCTGGTAAGGCAGCTGGGAAGTAGTATAAGAGTATAAGAGTATAGGAGTTAAATTTTCAAATTCAAAGAGATGGATAAGCTAATAAAAAGACAGAATATCAGATACCGCATCCGTAAGAAGATTGCCGGTACTCCTGAAAAACCACGTTTGTCGGTTTTCAGAAGTAACAGTGAAATCTATGCGCAGCTGATAGATGATAATAACGGCAAAACCATTGCCGCTGCGTCTTCACGTGACAAGGATATTGTCGCTCAAAAAGTAACGAAGACCGAAAAAAGCAAACTGGTTGGACTGGCGATTGCCCGCAAGGCAACCGAACTGGGAATTCAGAAAGTGGTTTTTGACCGTGGTGGTAATCTCTATCATGGAAGAGTAAAAGCCATTGCAGAATCAGCCCGCGAAGGTGGTCTTCAGTTTTAATTATTAAAATAGTATTTGTAAATATTAATCATGGCAACAACGAACATATCTAAAATCAAGGCCGGTGACCTGGAGCTGAAGGAAAAAGTGGTATCCATCAACCGCGTGGTGAAGACCACCAAGGGTGGACGTGCTTTCAGTTTTTCTGCCCTCGTGGTAGTAGGAAATGAAAGTGGCATTGTCGGTCATGGTTTGGGTAAGGCTAAAGAAGTACAGGAAGCAATTACAAAGGGCATTGAAGATGCCAAGAAAAACCTGATCAAGGTTCCCATCATGCATGGTACAATACCTCATGATCAACTGGCCAAAGAAGGTGCTGCGAAAGTGCTGATCAAGCCAGCTGCCCATGGTACAGGTGTAATTGCAGGAGGCAGTATGCGTGCTGTACTGGAAAGTGCCGGTATTACCGACATCCTGGCAAAATCGCTTGGATCCGCTAACCCGCACAATGTGGTTAAGGCGACTTTTAAGGCACTCGGCTTGTTAAGAGAACCCCTCCAGGTTTCAAGAACAAGAAATCTGTCACTGAAGAAAGTATTCAACGGATAAACCGGAATAAATCAGAAGGAAATGAAAAAATTACGCATTACACAGATAAAGAGCGGCATCGACCGGTCCGAAAGGCAAAAGCTGACTTTGCAGGCACTTGGTCTGAATAAGTTACACAATCCCCGTGAACACGAAGCAACGCCTCAGATATTAGGGATGATCCGTGCAGTAGAACATCTTTTAAAAGTTGAAGAAATTTAAGACAGCTTAAGTTTCAACATTATCAAATTTTAGCCATGAACTTACATAACATTAAACCGGCAAAAGGGGCAACTCATAAGGAAAAAAGACTCGGACGTGGAGAAGCTTCCGGTAAGGGTGGAACTTCCACCAAGGGAAATAAGGGTGGACAGAGCCGTGCAGGTTACCAGCGCAAAATGGCCCACGAAGGTGGACAGATGCCCATCCAGCGCCGATTGCCAAAACGTGGTTTCAAGAACCCGCACCGTGTATCCTATGTTGTTTTCAACCTTTCCCAGATTGAACAACTCGCTGAGAAATATGACATTAAAGAAGTTTCTGCAGCTAATCTATATGCCAATGGACTGATAGCCCGGACCGACCTGGTGAAAATCCTGGGTAATGGGGAGCTAAAAACAAAATTGAACTTTAAAGTAAGTGCCGTAAGCGAAAAAGCTAAAAAGGCCATTGAAGGAATCGGCGGAACGCTGGAAATCCTAAAAGTGAAGGAAGTCGTGATGGGTGTGAAATCCTAAAATAGTCATTAACTTGCAAGACGATTCCGGTCGTCTTTTTTGCTGGCAGCTGTCCCTAAATAGAAAAATGTGAAGAAATTTTTTGATACTTTAAAAAACATATGGAGTATTCCAGAATTAAAAAGCAAGATCCTCGTGACGCTTGTTTTACTTCTGATTTACCGATTCGGTACTTACATAGTTTTACCTGGTATTGATCCGAACAAATTAAATAGTCTGAGCGGTGCCAAATCAGGTGCACTTGGATTGATTGATGCTTTCTCCGGAGGCGCTTTTTCTCAGGCTTCCATACTGGCACTGGGTATCATGCCTTATATTTCTGCTTCGATTTTTATGCAGCTGATGAGCATCCTGGTTCCCCAGATGCAGAAGGTTCAAAAAGATGGAGAAAGTGGCAGAAAGAAAATTAATCAATGGACTCGTTACCTCACCGTTGTTGTCACTTTTGCACAGGCATATGCTTATGTGGGATATCTGAAAACCATGGGCCGCGATGCAATCATCGATAGTTTTAGCGCATATTTCTGGTTTACAACACCTATTCTGCTTACAGCCGGCACCTTATTCGTGATGTGGATAGGTGAAAAAATTACTGATAAGGGTCTTGGAAATGGTACTTCCATTATCATCATGATTGGTATCCTCGCTCGTTTTCCCAATGCGGTCCACCAGGAGTTCCTGGCAAAATCAGTCATGGGTAGTGGTGGTATTCTGATTTTCGTGATTGAAATTGCCATTCTCGTTGCAGTCATCATGGGACTGATCGTTTTAATTCAGGGTGTGCGAAAAGTGCCGGTTAACTATGCCAAACAGATTGTCGGAAACCGCCAGTTTGGTGGTGCCCGTCAATTCCTTCCACTGAAAGTGAATAGCGCCGGAGTAATGCCTATCATCTTTGCACAGGCTATTATGTTTTTGCCGACACTTATTTCTTATACAAGCTTTGAGAATAAAGAAGGCATTTCCAGAATATTTTCCGATCCGCGCGATTATGTTCATATGATTTTTTATGGCATCATCGTAATCGGATTTACATTCCTCTATACTTCCCTGATATTTAACCCAAAGCAGGTAGCGGATGATCTCAAACGTAATAATGGTTTTGTTCCCGGAGTAAAACCGGGTCAGCCGACGGCAGATTTCATCGGTTCTGTGATGGACAAAATTACTTTACCTGGTGCCATATTACTGGCTATAGTAGGTATTCTTCCAGGATTCGCACAACGTGCAAGCGTTACACAGGGATTTGCTTCTTTTTATGGAGGAACATCTCTCCTGATCATGGTCGCAGTTATCCTCGATACGTTGCAGCAAATCGAAACCCAGCTGCTGATGCGTCAGTACGACGGGCTGATGAAGTCCGGCCGTATACAGGGCCGTCAGTCGGTTACCAATGCGGTAATCTAGGATGATTTACCACAAAACGAAAGCGGAAATCGAACTCGCCCGGGAAAGCGCGTTGCTGGTAAGTAAAACTCTTACCGAAACCGCTAAATTACTCAGGCCGGGTATCACGACGCTCTCACTGGATAAATTTATCGGAGAGTTTATCCGCGATCACGGAGCCAGTCCTTCATTCTTAAATTATCATGGTTATCCTTTCAATTCCTGCATGTCGGTGAATGATGTGGTTGTACACGGATTTGCCAATGAAAACGAATTAAAGGATGGAGACATTATTTCCATTGATGTCGGTGTATATAAAAACGGATTCCACGGTGATCATGCTTATACATTTGCAATTGGCAATCCCGGTGAAGCCGTTGCGCAACTGATACGCGTAACAAAGGAATCTCTTTATAAAGGCATTGAGAAAGCAGTTGCAGGTAATCGTGTAGGTGATATTTCATTTGCTATTCAGGAACATACAGAAAAGAAATACGGTTACGGTGTGGTGCGCGAGCTGGTGGGGCATGGATTGGGAAGAAATATGCATGAAGACCCGCAGGTCGCGAATTATGGAAAGCGTGGCTCCGGTATAAAAATGCGTGAAGGCCTAATCCTTGCGATTGAACCGATGATCAACCTGGGTAAGCGGGAAGTATTTACTGAATCTGATGGATGGACAGTTCGCACGGTCGATCACAGTGTATCAGTACACTTCGAACACGATGTATGCGTCCAGAAAAATAAAGCCGATATTCTTATCGGATTATTCTATAATTGAAGAGGCAGAACGAAATAATCCCAATTTGTTTATTTCCGATCTAAGCACTGCAACGCTGAACGCTCTAACGCCTAACGCCCAACGCTGATTGTTATTAGTGAAGTGCGAAAGTTATTAGTACTTCCAGACTTCCAGTCTTCCATACTTCCAGACTTGTGTTATCCTGCTACTGCAAAATCACGGAGCGCATCATTCAGACTGGTTTTAAGGTCTGTCGAAGCTTTACGCTGACCAATGATCAATGCACAACCGACCTGGTATTCACCCGCGGGGAATTTTTTTGTATATGATCCGGGAATCACGACACTCCGGGATGGAACACGACCTTTGTATTCAACGGCAACCTGACCACTCACATCTATAATTTTTGTGCTTTGCGTTAACACGACATTAGCACCCAGTACGGCTTCTTTTTCTACCCGTACGCCTTCAACAACGATACACCTTGATCCGATAAAGCATCCGTCTTCAATAATCACCGGTGCGGCCTGCAGGGGTTCCAGGACCCCGCCAATACCTACTCCACCACTCAGATGAACACCCTTTCCGATCTGCGCACAACTGCCTACAGTCGCCCAGGTATCCACCATGGTGCCCTCATCTACATAAGCTCCGATATTTACATAACTGGGCATCATGACCACCGTCCTGGCGAGATACGCACCATAACGGGCAACAGCATGTGGAACCGCACGGACACCCAATGTTGCGTAATCTTTTTTCAGTTCCATCTTATCATAAAATTCCAGAGGCCCTGCAGTCCATGTTTTCATTTGCTGTATGCCAAAATATAACAGTATGGCCTGCTTAACCCACTCATTCACTTTCCAGCTACCCGCATCTGGTTCTGCAACACGCAGTCTTCCTTTATCTGTCTCTTCAATAACAGCCCGTATCGCATCTGTATATTTATGATCTTTCAGTAATTCCCGGTTCTTCCATACCTCTTCAATCTTGGCTTTCAGTTCCATCAGATATATTTTTTGCAAACTTAAGGCTGCTGTGTTAATCAGGCACGATTGATCCCGGGGTATTTTGAATCATTCGGTATTTTTACCGAAAATCAACTGGTTGGAATTTGAAAATGATATCGTTCGTTGTCTGGAAACATTGCGGCAGGGTGGCATTATTTTGTATCCGACAGATACGATCTGGGGCATTGGATGCGATGCTACCAATCCGGATGCGGTGGGAAAAATATTCGATCTCAAACAAAGACCTGCGGCTAAATCCATGATCGTATTATTAGCGGATCCGAGGGATATAAACAGGTATACCAGCCGACCGCAGCCGTATATAGCAGAATACCTTGAAAAAGCGACCAAACCCACTACTGTTATATATGAAGCCGCCCTGGGCCTTGCAGAGAACCTGGTGAGCGAAGACGGATCCATTGCCATGCGAATTGTGAAGGATGATTTTTGCAGGCATCTGATTAAAAGATTTCGTAAACCGCTGGTCTCGACTTCTGCAAATATTTCGGGCGAGGGTTCGCCGGAAAATTTTGCCGGAATCTCAGATGAAATTAAACAGGGTGTGGATTATATCGTAAGATACAGGCAACAGGATGATCAACCATTCAGGGCATCAGCGATCGTCCGTTTTAATAAATCAGGGGAGCCGACTATTTTAAGATCCTGAAGTAAGTTTATTTTTTATTGATCCTTATAAATTTTTATTATGTCAGCATATGTAATCGTAGAAGTCTCCATTCATGATCATAAAGACTATGAAGAATACAAGAAACTAACTCCTGCGGCCATTGCGGCTTTTGACGGAAAGTTTATTGTTCGGGGCGGTAAGACATATACACTGGAAGGAGACTGGAAGCCAGAGAGAATTGTTGTTCTGGAATTTCCTTCTGCGGATCGGGCAAATGAATGGTGGCATTCTGACATATATACAAATGCCAAAATAATCAGACAGAGGGCAGCGAAAACAAAAATGATTATTGTTGAAGGAGCTTAGGCAAGTATGGAAGTATGGAAGTATGGAAGACTGGAAGTACTAATTTACTTAACTGTCAACTGCCAACCGTCAACTGTCAACTATCAACCGTCAACTATTCTGTTTCTCAAATTCAAATAAAATAATTGCATAAATTTCTCATTATACAAACGGCTTTTATCGGTGATGTTGTGCTGGCAACCGTCCTGATTGAAAAACTTCACGACCACTTTCCCGATGCGCAAATTGATTTTCTGCTGCGAAAGGGGAACGAACAATTGCTGACCGGCCATCCATTTCTTCATGAAATCCTGATCTGGGATAAAAAACAATATAAACAGAAAAATCTTCTCCGGATGCTGAAACGAATCCGCAGAAACAGATACGACAAAGTAATCAATGTGCAAAGATTTTTCGCCACCGGCGTTCTGACTGCTTTTTCAGGAGCGAAAGAAACTATTGGATTTGACAAGAATCCGCTCAGTTTCCTGTTTACAAAAAAAATTAAACATCAGGTCGGTGGTGACCAGTCCATTCATGAAACCATCAGAAATCTTGCATTGATCCGTGGAGTTTACGGACGACGCCAAATACAAACCAAAACTTTATCCTTCTGCTTCCGATTTTAATTTTGTGGATACATGGGCCCGTCCAAAATTTATCACCGTCAGCCCGGCCTCGGTCTGGTTTACAAAACAGTTTCCGGCTTCTCAATGGATTTTATTCATTGGAAATATTCCGGCGGATTTTACGATTTATCTGATGGGCGGTCCCGGTGATGTGGCGCTTTGTGAATCGATCCGCGAATCCTGTCACAGGCATGATTTGAAGGTGCTGGCAGGCTCACTTAGTTTTTTACAATCGGCTGCCCTGATGAGCAGGGCCGGCATGAATTATGTGAATGATTCTGCGCCCATGCATTTTGCATCTGCAATGAATGCACCTGTGACAGCCATTTACTGTTCCACCATACCTGAATTTGGATTCGGACCTTTGTCCGATATTCGCCATATTGTAGAAATCGATCATCCATTATATTGTCGCCCCTGTGGGTTACATGGATATGCGGCCTGCCCGGAAGGACATTTTAAATGTGCCCTGGAAATAAAGCAGGAACAATTAATCAAAACACTACCTCAGATTTGAACTTGCAGGAATAAAAGATTTTCATTAAAATATTTTTGTTCGGTATGCAGCATGTGTCGACTGCAGGCGGTTGACGATAGGCGGTTGATGGTTTTTTCGATGACTGTAGAGTGATGGCTTTATAGCTTTCCGCTTTTAAATTATCTTTGACACTATGGAAATTTCATGCACTGATTCAGAGTTGCTGTTGTTCGAAAGAATTGCGGAAACCGGTGCCCGTATGCAGGTGGAAGTATATGTTATTGGTGGATTTGTAAGAGATAAAATCATTGGCCGTCCTACCAGTGATGCGGACATCGTATGTGTTGGAAATGCAATCGATCTGGCCAATGGGGTAGCAGCCTATTATACGCCCAAACCAGCCGTTTCATTTTTCAAGAACTTCGGAACTGCCCATTTTAAAATTCAGGAAACAGACGGGCATTTTCTGGACGTGGAATTTGTAGGGGCTCGCAAAGAAAGTTACCGCGCTGCCTCCCGCAAACCGGATATTATTCCAGGAACATTGGAAGACGATCAAAACCGCCGTGATTTTACCATTAATGCCCTTGCTGTCAGCCTGAACAAAAGTAATTATGGCAGGCTGATTGATCCCTTTAACGGACTCAGAGATCTGGAACAAAAAAGAATACATACACCTTTGGATCCGTTAACTACGTTCAGTGATGATCCATTACGTATGTTACGCGCCATCCGGTTTGCCGCTCAGCTTGGATTTGAAATTGATTCAGAAACTTTCAGTGCAATCATTCAGGATGCTGACCGGATACGCATCATTTCACAGGAAAGAATAACCGAAGAGATCAATAAGATGATTGCAACACCCCAGCCTTCGGTTGGATTTGACCTGCTTTTCAGAACAGGCCTCTTGCAGATCATTTTCCCAAAAATGGCGGATCTGTCCGGGGCTGAATATATTGACGGACACGGTCATAAGGATAATTTCTACCATACGCTGCAGGTACTCGATAACATTGCTGTTAAAACCAATGATCTATGGCTCAGATGGGCGGCTATTTTACATGACATCGGAAAACCCGCAACAAAAAAATTTGAGCCGGGTCACGGATGGACTTTTCACGGTCATGAAGTAGTAGGCGGCCGGATGGTTCCGAAGATTTTTGATCAGCTGAAGTTGCCAATGAATGAAAAAATGCGTTTCGTTCGCAAACTGGTGGAATTACATCTGCGACCCATCAGCCTGACAAAAGAAAATATTACCGATTCTGCGATTCGAAGATTATTATTTGATGCGGGAGAAGATATCGATTCGCTGATGATTCTTTGTGAAGCGGATATAACATCCAGGAACAAACAAAAAGTAAAACGATACCTGGAAAACTTTGAGCTTGTACGCAAACGTCTGGCAGAAGTGGAAGAGAAGGACCGGATCAGGAACTGGCAACCACCGGTATCAGGGGAAATGATCATGGAGATTTTTGGTATCGGGCCTTCCAGAAAAGTAGGTGATCTGAAAAATCTGATCCGTGAAGCAATTCTTGAAGGGGAAATAGAAAACTCTATTGAAGCTGCAAGTCAGTACATGCTGCGCAAGGCAGCCGAAATGGATTTGAAACCTGTTGGCCGGGTTCAGGGAATAAAAGACAAATAAAATAAGCTGGCCGATAATTTGATGGTTTCATTTATTTTTGGCCTTTCTAACCAGTAACATTATGGCAGTATTAAAATTCAGGGTTTATTTTGAGGAAGATGATAGTGTTTACCGGGATGTGGTGGTAAAGCATAATCAGCATTTTCTGGAATTACACCAGGTAATATTAAAAGCTTACGAGTTTGATAATAAGCACCAGGCTACTTTTTTCAGAAGTAATGATCATTGGCAACGTGGTAGGGAGATTTCCCTGGAAAAATATGATAAGGAGTATAAAGTTCCACCCTTGCTCATGTCTGAAACCACCATTGGTTCAGAAATAAAGGACCCAAACCAGAAATTTGTCTATCTCTATGATTTTGTAAAGAACTGGTATTTTCTGGTCGAGCTGATCAATGTCGCAAAAGAAGAAAACAGCAAGCTGGAATATCCTGCTGTGTTGAAATCAGAAAGTATCGGGCCCTCACAATATGGTACCCGTGGTCTGATTGGCGACAAACTGGCTGAAGTAGAAGAAAAGTATGATTTGAACAGGAGTGCTGAGGGGTTTAGCGAAGTGGGAGAGGAAACCGGCGACCTGGATGCACTGGATGCAGAAGAAGAAATCGGTCCGGAAGAGGATACGTCACTCGAATAATGTTTCCCAAAACAGTCATTATCATTTCCGGCCCCACGGCCTCGGGAAAAACGGCACTGGCCATTGAAGTTGCCAGGCATTACAACACTTCTATCATTTCGGCAGACAGCCGGCAGTGTTTTCGCGAATTGAATATTGGTGTCGCAAAGCCAAGCCCGGAGCAGCTTTCAGCAGTGAAGCATTTTTTTGTCAACTCCCATTCTATCCGGGAAGAAGTAAATGCATCCATATTCGAGACACTCGCTTTGTCCTGGTGTGATGAAATATTTTCCGGTCGGGATACGCTGGTCATGAGTGGGGGAACAGGCCTCTATATCAAGGCATTTCGTGAGGGACTGGATGAAATTCCTCCAATTGACGAAGGCATCAGAATAAAAATTGCCGATCAGTATCATGATATGGGAATCATCTGGCTGCAAAAATCTCTGCAACAATCAGATCCTTTATTTTATGAATCCGGAGAAATGACCAATCCCCAACGTATGATGCGCGCACTCGAAGTAATTCAAAGTACCGGGAGGTCCATCATTACGTATCGAAATCAGCAAAAAAAACAAAGGAATTTTCGTATGCTTGAATTCGCTATTCGTTTGCCAAGAAAAGAATTATATCAGCGAATCGATCATCGCGTAGATCTGATGATGAGTGCGGGATTATTAGAAGAAGTGAGTTCTCTTCTTCCTTATCAGCATTTGAATGCTTTACAGACGGTGGGATATACAGAATTATTTCAACACCTGCAGGGCAGATCGGGACTGGAAGAATCGGTTTCTCTCATAAAACAAAACACGCGGCATTATGCCAAACGACAAATCACCTGGCTGAATAAAAATAAGGATCTGATTTGGTTGGAAGATGATTTTAAGAAAAATATCCTGGATGCATGTGAAGACATCAAAATTTAATTCCGAATGTGAGTAACAGATTACCTGTATACTGTTTCACGGTGGAATAAACATTGTCTTTATCTCCGAGACGGTAAGGGAAATTCACATCGTTCAGGATAGATTCCACATATGTAAGATCAATAAATATTCCATGTTTCCTGTAACCCAATCCACCACCGACCGTCACCCGGTTTCCTTTTAATGCTGAGGAAGAATATGGATCCATCGAATAAGATCCACCCAGGCGGAATGCCAGTTCATCTACTTTATACTCTCCACCCAAACGGAAACTAAACGTGTTTTTGTAGAACGATTTGATGACGCTGTTTACACCATCAAAATAACCGTTATCATTCACAGGATTTCCATTGTCATCCAGCGGGAAACTATATTTACTACTGGTATTGGTAATGTATTCAACATCAGCCGTAATAAATCCCATCTTGCCTTCGGTTACAGCGCCCGGAAAAATATAGGATCCGCTGACAAGCAGGTGCCAGGGTGTTTGCAGATCATATTCCAGTCTATTACTTGCACCTGCCGCGTTATCCAGTGTCGCAGAGTTGATGGTTCGTACACCGGCATATCCTTCTGTATTGGTTATCATGTCCGCCGAAAGATAATCGGTAATGGAATAAAAAGTAGGTGTATGTACTGCCAGGCCGATGCGCCAGTTCAGATTAGGCCGGTAAATCACACCCAGTCTGCCATTGACACCCACTCCCGAAGCCGAATAGTTTTCGGAGTAAGTATAAGAAGCAAAATCATTATTCAAATCGCCGCTGAGATCTGTTTCAGTGTATTGTGTGTGACGGGTGTAGTTAACAATCGGAACGCCGATCGAAATACCGTAATACCATTTGTCATGCGAATTACCTGCAAGTCCCAGCGCTATTTCTGTTATACCACCGGTGGTTTGGATATCTGTATTCTGACCCAGTTCACCGCCTGCAGCCAAAACTTTTCCTGGTTGATTAATATTTGGCCCGAAGCCACCCTGTGTGGAATCTACCAGATAAGTATAAAGCGCCATCCTCGTACCATAGGACAGGCCGGAGCTTGAAATGGCATCATCGATTGATAATCCGGAAGCATTAAATTCTGCCAGATAAGCCTCTGAGCCCGAGGAGTAATTATTTTTTCCCTGGTAATTAATATGTCCATTGAAATCGGCACTCCGGTTTACCGCCAGACTGAATGACGAACTTTTATCAGGTTCGTTTGACCAACCAATGACCACACCGGATGTACCCAGGATGAAATTATTGTAGGAAGGGCTTTTGACATTGTTTGAAAGATATCCGGTGTGCGTTGAACCAAATGACCAACCGGGACTCATCACAACCTCACCGGTTTTATAAAATCCCAATCCTGCCGGGTTTACATAATTCGCGGTAATATCTCCTCCCAGCGAGCCCATGGCGCCACCAATAGCCTGCTCTCTGGCAGTGCCCGAGGGACGGGTATAAGACATGCGCAATGCATCTTCCGGAAGTTGTGCCTTGAGAAGAAAACTAAAAAAAAGAAACGGGCACAGAATTAAGAAACATTTCATCTTCAATCAAGAATTACCTGCCTGGACGAGAAAAACCTCCGCCTCGGGAGGCGCCACCACCACCACCACCTCCGCCGCCGCTAAAATTGGAAGGGGAGGACGCGCATGGGTGAATAATTGCTATTATTAAATGTAGGACGGCTGTTTGTAGACCTGTTAAAATTATTGCTGGAACTATTGGTTGAATTACGGCCAGAATTTGTATTGATGAAATTCGTGCTCGGTCTTGCGTTATAATAGTTTCCCTGATAGGCAGTAGGATTAAAATTACTCATGCGCGTATAAGCGGGTGTTGTATTATTTTTCCCGTTCACAATGACAACACCGCCGTAATAGGGGTTATAGAAATTATTCCAGGCATAATAACTGTTATAATAACTCAGCGGGCTGTAATAGCCGAAACCACCATAATAAGGGCTATAATATCCGGTGCTGAAACCAACACTTAATCCAATGCTGGATCGCATAAGGAGAATAAGGAGCAAATCCACCCCCGTAATAGTCATAATTATAATCATCAAAATAAGACCATTTGTCAGGGTTCTGTACGCGCATTTTAACATAATTATCATTTGGCGTACTATAATAATCCGAGTTGTTATTTTGAGCAGAAGTCTGGCTGACTGCCGGAGTGCCGGGCGAATAATACACATCATCCGGTGTAGGGTTATTTCTGTATACCGAACAACTATTTAAGGAAACGAAAAACAGCGCGATGATTATGAGTATATAGGGACGTTTCATGGCGAAAGCTTTTAGAATTTTCGATCTTAAGTTACTACTTTTGAGCCTTTTAACAAAATTACAAAATATATACAGCTTCTTCTGAAAATTACCGGGCTGAACTGTTAAAATGAGCTTAATCAACAAGTCTGGTTTGAATATCCAATTATGAGTAAAGAAATTACAAGCCGGGAAGAGAATTATGCGCAATGGTATAATGACCTGGTCATTAAGGGTGGATTGGCTGATTATTCCGCCGTCAAAGGCTGTATGGTAATTAAACCGTATGGATTTGCCCTCTGGGAAGAAATGCGGGATGAACTGGATCGGATGTTCAAGGAAACCGGTCATGAAAATGCTTATTTCCCACTTTTCATTCCGAAGAGTTTTTTGAGCAGGGAAGCAGCCCATGTGGAAGGATTTGCGAAAGAATGTGCCGTGGTTACCCATTACCGTTTGAAAAATGATCCTGAAGGCGGTGGAATTATTGTGGATCCGGAAGCAAAACTGGAGGAGGAACTGATCGTGCGGCCGACGAGTGAAACGATCATCTGGAATACCTATAAAACCTGGATTCAATCCTACCGCGACCTTCCGTTGCTCATCAATCAATGGGCCAATGTGGTTCGCTGGGAAATGCGGACAAGGCTTTTTCTTCGAACTACTGAATTTCTCTGGCAGGAAGGTCATACCGCACATGCAACCGCTGAAGAAGCCATTGAAGAATCCCAGACTGATGCTGAGGGTATACGCAGATTTCGTAGAGAATTATATGGCGGTTCCGGTCATCCGGGGCAGTAAAAACGGCCAGTGAACGATTTGCCGGCGCAGTTGAAACCTATTGTATTGAAGCCATGATGCAGGATGGCAAGGCTTTGCAGGCAGGTACTTCACATTTTCTGGGTCAGAATTTTGCAAAAGCTTTCGACGTGAAATTTTCCGACAAACAGAATAAACTGGAATATGTCTGGGCAACCAGCTGGGGCGTGAGTACGCGACTTGTGGGTGCCCTGGTGATGGCGCATAGTGATGATGAAGGACTGATTTTGCCGCCCCGCATAGCGCCCATTCAGGTGGTGATCATTCCGATTTATAAAGGGGATGAAAGAAAAGATTTACTGGATGCGAAAGGAAAAGAAATTGTCTGCAGGTTTGAAGAAAATGGGTATCCGGGTGAAATTTGATAATAATGACAATAACAGACCCGGATGGAAATTCGCGGAATATGAGAAAAAAGGGGTTCCGGTCCGGATTGCCCTGGGCTTAAGGGATCTCGATAATCAAACCATTGAAATTGCGCGAAGGGATACCAGGGAAAAAATGAGTGTTCCAGAGGAAGGTCTCAACGAAAGAATAGAAAAACTGCTTGCAGATATCCAGGAGTCAATGTATCGGAAAGCTCTGGTCTTTCCGGGATGACCATATAACGAGGGCCGATAATTGGGATGATTTCGCACGTTTACTCGATGACAAAGGGAGGTTTTATTTCTGCACATTGGGACGGAACCGCAGAAACGGAAGAAGTCAATCAAGGAAAAATTAAAAGCAACCATCCGTTGTATTCCGCTGAATAATCCTGCCGAGGAAGGACTATGTATTTATAGTGGTAAACCAAGCCATCAAAGGGTTCTTTTTGCAAGGGCATATTAGAAGTTAATAGTTAAGGGTTAATGGTTAAGAGTTGATCGAACCATGCAGGTGTTCAATATTTCATTTGGCATAAGGCTTTGTGCTTTAGGCCTTAAGCTTTTTTTGAATACTGATGGATTTTTCTTTCTTTTATCATCTCATCCCCCTTAAACAAAAAAATTAATTCCATGGAACAATCATCAAATCTATTTGAATTACAATTAGATCAGCCTTCTATTAATTATTTAAGCGAAGCTGCCCGATGGAGCCGCTTTTTATCGATCATCGGTTTTATTTATTGTGGATTCATGGTAATTATTGGTCTTTTTTTCGGTACCGTGATGAGGATGATGCCGACCGTCGGGAGATTCTGGCATGACGGCAATAGGGAGCAGTTTTCTTGGAGTGTTTATAATCATTATGTCCCTGGTTATGTTTTTCCCTGCCCTTTATTTATGGAATTTTTCTTCTAAAATACGTAAGGCATTCAATAATAATGACCAGCCATTATTAACGGAATCGCTCAAAAACCTGAAATCATTTTTTAAATTCTACGGAATATTACTGATCGTAGTTTTGTCGTTTTATGCCCTGGCCCTGATTGCCGCAATCATAGGTGCACTGGTCGGCAGGCATTAACTAATGGCTGGAATAATAGTTATAATCCTTGAGCAGGGTTTCCAGGAAGTCTTTCGAATCCTGATCTGCCTGTATATTCAGTTTCCATTTGATTCTTTCTGCAATGCGGAAAGCGAGATCATGATTATTATTTTTCTTTATCGTTTCAATAATCATTTTGAGGGAATTGATATCCTTGTCACTCATTTGCATAACCTGCGGGTAACGGGGTTTATAGTCAGCTTCCAGTTCTGTAAAAACGGTATCCTGCCAGGAAGTTTTTGATCGGGTGAAAATGACGATTGTGCCGGCTACAATATCTCCGATCCGCTGCGATTTATCGGAAATGATGACGCACGCAATACCGGAAAATGCCAGTACACTGCAATACCAGGGAAGAGCTCCGGTTGCAGATAGCGCCGAATATCCAGACAGGAAAGTCGGCCAGCCTGAATATCCATCGGATAATATACTGACTGATGGAAGCCTGTCCGCCTTCCAGTGTGATTACCCGTATGCCCAGAATTTTTTTCCCGATGGTTTGTCCATTGGTAAGTATTTCCATCACGGGATAATAAAATAGCACAGGGAACCCGACCAGGATATATAACCACTGGTTTTCAGTAAGTTTTTTCTGTGGAAGCAAGTCAATGATTTTGCTGCACAAAAGTCCGTACAGAAACATGACCAGCACATCAATACACCAGGCAAACATCCGCCGGTGAAAAGGACTGATCGGGAAATCGATCTCAATATTAAATCCGGTGTCCAGTTTTACGGTTAACATAATATTCGGGGAAACATTATATTTATAAATAAATGTACTGTATTTGTGCGTGAAGGTCAATTCATACAACAGAATATTGAGAAGTGGAAAAATTATCAGTATGACCCGACATCGGATCCTGATGAAATGGCGGCCCGGTTTACAGAACTCGTCAACGACCTGGGTTATGCAAAGACGTTCTACCCGCAGAGCAAAGTGACGCTGTATCTCAACAAACTGGCATCCGGTATTTACCTGGGCATCTATAAAAATAAAAAGGAAGAATCTTCCCGTATTATACGTTTCTGGAAAACGGAATTACCCCTGGTAATTCGCAAACATCACCGCTTACTTTTCTATTCATTTCTGATCTTTCTTTTTTTTGCAATCGTGGCTGCTTTCTCGGCAGCAAACGATCAGGAATTTGTCCGGGGTGTGCTGGGTAATGATTATGTTGAAATGACTGACCAGAATATTGCAAAGGGAGACCCATTCGGAGTATATAAGGGACAGGATTCTCTTTCCATGTTTCTCTGGATCGCCGTTCACAACGTGCAGGTTTCTTTCATGATATTTATTTCCGGTCTGCTGGCCGGACTGGGAACGATTTGGCTGATATTTAATAACGGGGTCATGCTTGGGGCATTTCAGTATTATTTTTTTTCCAAGGGTCTGGGTTGGAAATCGGTACTGGTAATTTGGATACATGGTACACTTGAAATTTCGTCCATTATCATTGCAGGAGCAGCAGGTCTCGTATTGGCTAAAAGTCTGCTTTTCCCTGGTACTTATAAAAGATTTCCGTCACTCAAGCGTGGGGTAAAAGACGGTGTAAAAATGATGATTGGACTGATCCCGGTATTTGTAGCGGCCGCTTTTCTGGAAGGCTTTGTGACCCGTTATTCACAAATGCCCTTATGGCTGAGTTTATTTATACTCATATCATCGGCAGTATTCATCATCTGGTACTTTATTATTTATCCGATCCGAATAAGCAACAGACAAAAGATGGCTCAAACTGTAAAATCCTGACCATCCTTACATGTTTAAATATTTTTTCAGAATAATTTTTTCTTTGCTTATCTGCATACCGGTCGCATTGTACGCCCAAACCCCGGCTGATACAACGGTTTCCCTTAAGGACACCGTAATTGTTCAAACTGATTCCTTAGTATCAGTGCCTGATTCAGCCGGTGCCGCGAGCCAGGTTGGACCGGCTGAAATAAATGAAGACAGCATGTACATGCCGGTAAGAGACAGTGCTTATCTGAATGCGTATGCTCTGAGAGAAGTCCCGCAAGCGAAAGTTCATGAATACCTGGCTGACCGTGACTATGAATATGCGAATGATCCTGCATACTGGAAAAAAGATAAGATTCAAAATAATCCGGGTCCGTCTTCATTCTGGAATTTTATGAGAAATAAAGTCATTCAGTGGATCCTAGTCCTCGGTGTGATTGCTATGATCGTTTATGGCTTATTCCTTTTGGCAAGGGAAAATAATTTCAGATGGTTCAGCAGGCGCAGTAAACAACCACAACAGGATGAACCGGATTCCTTATTGCAAGGACCTGTAGATTACGAATGAAGCCATCAGGAAGTACCAGGCTGAAGGAAATTACCGGTTCGCCATTCGTTATTTATTCCTGCGCCTCATACATTCAGCTACGGATAAAAATATTATCCAGATACGGGATTCAACGACGAATACGGACATCGGGCGTGCTTTTGGTCAGCATCCACTGGCGTCGCAGTTCCGTTATCTGGCTACAGCCTATGAATATATTTATTTCGGAGATTTTAATTTGAACAAAGAAATATTTGATTCATTGAAGATGAAATTCGAAGCATTTCAAGAAAAAATATCTGCCTGAAACCGTTCATACGATATGGATTTTTTATTTTCTGTATTCTGACTCTCTGCAGCTCCTGCGGAAAGCGTCTGGATACCAGGGTAAGTCTCTGGCGTATGGATAAAATTCCCTACGGTACGCGGTATGCATTTGAAAATCTTTCTTCTGTTTTTCCAAAAGCTGATATTCGCACAAGTAATCAATTCCCGATTCTGTTTCAAAATGAATCTGCGGATGATACAGCCAGGGCATTGATTATTATTAGTCCCCTGTTTGCGCCTGAGCCGGATGAAATGCGTTCCATCATCCGATATGCCGCTTCCGGGAATCAGGTCTTTATTTCATCTTTTGATATAGAAGATACCGTGATGACCATGTTGCATCAGAAACGGAGAACCAGTTTGTTTTTATTTCAGGACAGCAGCGAGGTCAGCATCCTGAATCCAAATCGAAACGAATGGGAAAGATTTGCTTATCCGGGTTATAATTTCGATAATTATTTCGATGTCATTGATTCCGGATTTACCACCGTGCTGGGAAGAAATTCCAGGGGTCGGGCGAATTTTATACGGATTGCGTACGGACACGGTGGATCCATCTTCATCCATTTGAATCCTTTTGCGTTCAGTAATTTTTTTTTATTGCATAAAAATAATAAAACGTATTACGATCTGGCATTTTCTTATATACCCAGACGGACTGCTGTAGTTGAATGGTCGGATTATTTCAGGTACAGAAAACATCCGAAGAGTTTTTCCACCTTGCATTTTATATTAAGTAACCGTTCACTGAGATGGGCGTTCTGGCTGACGATCGTTCTTTTTCTTTTGATGTTTATTGTGGAATCAAAACGAAAGCAACGCCCGATCGGTGAGATTCAGCCACTACGCAATGCGTCCGAAGATTTTATTAAAACAGTGGGACGTCTATATTTTCAACAGAAAAATAATCAGAACCTGTTCGCGAAAATGGTTGCAGCCTTTCTTGAGAATATACGCTCAACTTATCAATTGCCTACCTCGCAGCTGAATGAGGAATTCGCCCACAGACTCGCATTTCGTTCAGGTAAACCGGTTGACGAAATCAAACAAATGATTCAGTTCATTCATGATGTGAGGATGAAATCTGATTTATCTGACAAGGAGTTAATGGATCTTCACGAGCAAATCAATCAATTTAATAAACCGTCATAACAATGGAAGAAAATTTATTTGGCGAAAGAACACCCCTGCAGGAATTCAGTGAAACGCTCGAACAAACTAAAGGCCGAAATAGGAAAAGTGATTGTGGGCCAGGAACAGATGATTGAGCTTTTGATTGCCGGAATCCTGGCAGACGGCCATATTCTGATAGAAGGGGTTCCCGGTGTTGCTAAAACGCTTACCGCCAAACTGCTCAGCCGTTCCATTGATGTTGGTTTTTCACGGATTCAGTTTACTCCCGACCTGATGCCGGGAGATGTAATCGGATCGTCCATTTTTAATCCACGGGAAATGTTATTTCAATTTCGCCCCGGTCCCATATTCAGTAATATCGTTTTGATCGATGAGATCAACCGGGCGCCGGCAAAAACGCAGGCAGCTCTTTTTGAAGTGATGGAAGAAAGACAGATTACGGTGGACGGACAAACTATGAAAATGCAGCAACCTTTTTTGGTGGTCGCCACGCAAAATCCAATCGAACAGGAAGGAACATATCATTTACCGGAGGCCCAGCTCGATCGCTTTCTGTTTAAAATAAAAGTGGACTATCCCAGCGAAACGGATGAAATCATTGTTGTCAATAAACATCATATGCATGGAGGTGCCATGATCAGTGATGAAGTTCAGCCTGTATTAAATGCTAATATAATCACGGATCTTCGCCAATTGGTGAGTAAAATTCATGTGGAAGAGAAATTGATTCGTTATATTGTTTCTGTGGTTGCCTCCACCAGGCAGAATAAATCCATTTATCTGGGTGCTTCTCCACGGGCTTCCATTGGTATTTTGCAATCTTCCAAAGCCATTGCCGCGATGAATGGAAGGGATTTTGTGGTTCCGGAAGATATTTTATATGTCATGCCCGCTGTTCTTCGTCATCGACTGGTACTTTCTCCCGAAAAAGAGATGGAAGGAGGAACCACGGATGATGTGATCAAACAAATCATTCAATCATCGGAAATTCCAAGATAGTATGGGAATATTGAAACAGATGTACTTATCCATTTTTTTGGGAAAACGGTTTTACCGGTCTATGGCCGCTGTCATTTTTTTATTTGCTCTTTCTTACCTGATTCCATTTCTTTTTGATATCGCCCTGATGGCGCTGGGTTCTGTTGGCATGCTTGCTTATTCTTGACTGGTTGGTTTTGTATTCTAAAAGGAATCCGGTGTCGGTTGAACGCATATTGCCGGAAAGGCTGAGTAACGGAGATGAAAATACAATTTATTGGAAGATAGCGAATCATTATCCGTTCAGAGCCCGGCTTCTCTTATTGGATGAATTTCCCGAACCCTGGCAGATCCGGGATTTCAAAATGAATTCCATGCTTGAGCCCGAGGAAAAGACCAGCACTTCAATATATGATATACCCAAAGGAAAGGGGAGAATATTTTTTTGGTGATTTATATGTATATATCAAAACACCTTTACAGTTAATGATTCGGCGTAAAACCTTCTCAGCAAAAAAATCTGTTAAGGTCTTTCCGTCGTTCCTTCTCCTTCGCCAGTTTGAATTTATGGCGCATATTACGGAACCGGGCAATATCGGTTACAAACAAGTCAGAAAAACCGGACACAGTCTGGAGTTTGAACAGATTCGTGAATATGTCAGCGGTGATGATATCCGGAGTATTAATTGGAAAGCGACTGGGCGAACCGGTGGCCAACTGATGATCAATATTTATACGGATGAAAAAAGCCAGCAGGTGTACTGCATTATAGATAAGGGCCGAACAATGAAAATGGCATTTGATGGACTGAGTTTGCTGGATTATGCGGTGAATGCCACGCTGGCGATGAGTTCGGTGGCCATCACCCGTCAGGACAGGGCAGGTATTATCAGTTTTGGAGATAAAACGGGCAATTTCCTTCCCGCGAACCACCGGTCTACGCAGATGGCCAGTATTGTTCAGACATTATATAATCTAAACACGAAATTCCTGGAATCGGATTTTGCATTTCTGCATAAGCTTATTAAAGACAAATATTACCCAACGAAGCCTGCTTATCTTATTTACTAATTTTGAATCACTAACAGCCCTGAACAGACAATTACCTTATTTGCGAAGTATTTCACAAAAACATTTACTGCTGGTTGTTTTTTTTGAGAATACTTCCATTCAGACGCTGGCTTCAGGTCAGGCATTGAATGTGGAAAGACTGTATGAAAAAGTGATTGCAGAAAAATTTATCCTGGAAAAAAAACTGATTGTAAAGGAACTTCAGCGGTATGGAATTGCTGCTTTACTGACGGCGCCTGAAAAATTGAGTGTGGATGTGGTGAATAAATATCTTCAGATAAAAGCAAGACGGGAAATTTGATCTGCCACTGGACATGCGATAAATTGAAAATAATGAATCCATTTGAAGAAGGACAGGTGATCCTGGTTAATAAACCGTTGCGTTGGACTTCGGCTGATGTTGTAAAGAAAATAAGAAACCGGGTGCATGCAAAAGTGGGTCATGCAGGCACCCTGGATCCACTGGCAACCGGATTGCTGATTCTGTGCACAGGAAAATTCACAAAGAAGATCAACGAATACATGGCGAAGGAAAAAGAGTATACGGGTACTTTTACTCTGGGTGCCACAACTCCTTCATACGATCTGGAAACAGAGCCGGAAAATCAAAAAGATTTTTCAGATCTGACTCCCGCTGATCTGAAAGAGGCAGCAAGAAGTTTACCGGAGAAATCATACAGGTACCTCCGGTTTATTCCGCCATTAAAAAAAATGGCGAACGTTCTTATGACCTGGCGAGGCAGGGAAGAGCCGTTGCACTGGATGGAAGAAAAGTAACGAGTCAGCATATTTGAAATGGAAATACATCAATTGCCCGTAGTTTCTTTCCGGGTTGTTTGTTCAACAGGCACGTATATACGAAGTCTGGCCAATGATATAGGAGAAGTATCTGGGTTGTGGCGCTTATCTCAGTTCACTATGCCGCACCAGAATCGGGGAATATCTGTCTGGAAGATGCAATCGATCCGGAAGCGTTGGAAATTATTAAAACGGATAATTGATTCCCAGTTGCAGCTGACCGCTTCCCAATTGCAATTTATAAAACCAGTTATCTGATCCTACCAGGGCCTGCGGATCATGTATATTGTAAGACCAGTCCAGCCGGATCAGGAAATAATTAAAATCAAGCCGGAGTCCTGTTCCTGCACCATAAGCAAATTCTTTATAAAAACGAGTTCAGATTGAAAATCACTTCCGACTGCCGAAGCTGAATTATCAATGGGTTTCCAGTTCCAGATATTGCCGATATCAGTAAATAAGGCACTTTTGAATTTAATTCCGAAAAGTGTTCCCAGCAGAAACCGGTATTCTACATTAAATTCCAGTTTCATATCTCCGAAACGCAGATCGTAATTGATTTAGTGCTGCGCTATAATATTTTGAGGAGCCCAGTCCCAGATTTCTGACCTGCCAGGCTCGCATACTGTTGGGACCTCCGGAGTAAAATGCTTTAAAAAAAGGAAGCGTATTTTCATAACCGGTACCTGTTAGGCCGTACGCATATCCCGCCCCTGCATAGGCCCGGAATACCAGTTGATTTTTGCCGTAGTCAATATTGTGACGGAATTCTATTTCTCCGCGAATATAACGTAGGAGAGAACCTTTGTCCAGTGTTTTAAAGAAACCCAGCAAAGCACCGCTTTGCTTCAAAATCAACCAGGAAATAATTGATTTTATTTCCCTTTGCCCTTACAATATTATAGGCAAATTGTTGCCCGATTACCAATCCCGGGCGGAAAGAAAGCTGGAATGCCGGATTTTGCTGCAAGATATTTGTTGAAACTGTCAGTGTTACAGGGTAGCGTTGTATTTTCAATATTGATGGGTTTCCACACATAACTTTTGGTGACCGGAAAACTTTTATCATTTTTTGAATGGATGGTCGTTTTTGACCACTGGTAACCAAATGATCCGTTTACACTTACCTGGTGAAAAAATCAAGTACGCCTGGTATAATTTGCATTTACATTAATCAGGGTTTGCGTGTTGAAACCTTTTGCTTCCAGATTTGCAGGGAAATTTACAAAGGGAAAATATGAATAATACGCGGAATCACAACGGTATGGGATAATGCTGCCAGTATGGTCTGTACAGCGATCGGATGCGAATAACTGCCGTCTGCGTTTGGATGGTATTTGAACCTATTTCCACACCACCGGATAAATTGGTATTCGTTAATATGGATTGTTTGAAAGCATTCCTGTTTTGCAATCCCAGGATCAGGCTGGTACCAAATACATTCGAAGTGGTAACGATATCGATTGGTATTATAACTCGTTTCCAGAGAGACGGAAATTTTTTGTTTTTTTGCCAGGATACATCCGAATCGTCATATCCAGCAGACTGTCACTGTAAGGAGACCGTTGAAATTCAATATTATTATATTGCCAGGCAGAAAACTGACTCAATCGGTTGGAGGTTCTGAAATATAATTGTTGCTTGTACAATCCACCCGGGCAAAAGATAAATATTATTTGCCACGAACGGCAGTTTGAATTTATTTGTCTGACTGATGAATCTGATATGATTGATGATTGTTGTATCCGAATGAAAAGCAATGGTATCCACTCCGGCTGTCAAATCCGGATATACTGTTACCTGTCCGATATAATATTTTATCAGATGGGTGGAATCGCGGGCGGGTCTTTGCCTGACCACTACAGTAACCGTCGGATTTTCTTTTTTCTGTTTTAATTTTTCCAGTAATTCAGCTTGTTCGATCGGATCGAGAGAAGGATCTATCAATGCAGAAAATACGGTGTCATGTTCCACATAAAGATCTTCTTTTGTAAACCGGAAATATCCGTTATTTCGGAAACTGTCAACCAGCCGGTTTACTTCATTGGTCAGTAATTGCTTTGAGTAGGGCTGACCAACTTTTATTAACGATTGTTTTCTGGATTCCATGGCGATTTGCTGAAATTCAGGTGTTGTCAGACTGAATCCTACAGAATCAAAAACCATTTGTTTTCCGGGTTTTACAATAAATTGAATGGTTACTCTTTGCTCTTTTAAACTATCATTTTTGTCCATTCGACTTAATGACAACAGTATCTTTTATCTGAGGGGAGTAATAACCATTTGAATTCAACAGGCTATTCATGAAATAGATCGAACGGCCCAGATTGGCCGTATCAAATACGGGTGGGTTAGCCAGTTTTTTGTAAATAAAATGCCGGCCTGAGAAAAAAGCGGTGACGGTTTTTGTCTGCAGACTGTCGTCCAGCTGATTTTGGAGACGAGCCTCCAGATCTTGTTTTTCATCTCCTTTGATATTGCCTTCTACCTTGATGGTCGTTTTGTAAACAAAAGGTTTACCCCGTTGGAAGTCAACCGGAACTCGGCAGGAAAAGAGGGCAAAAATCAGGATCGCCGGAACGATTGCAGGTCTGACCAGTGATGATGTAACTTGCCGGCAATATGACATATTATTAAAACGGCGAATCCATGCTTGTAAAGTCGCAGGTCAAATATATCCAAAGTTTAGGCCATAAAAAATTCCGCGATGCAGACGGGGTCTTTGTTGCAGAAGGTCCGAAGATTGTTAATGAACTGTTGCAATCTGATATTCTTCAGCCTGGTGCAATGCTTTGCAACGGAGAATTGGTTGATCAGCACAGGAAGGATTCGTAAAAGGCAGGGAAAAGCTATTCATTCAAGATTGACGAAAAAGAACTGGAAAGAATTTCATTCCACGATTCACCGAACCAGGTGCTGGCAATATTTACAAAACCTGTTTTCGATCAGAATACAAAAACAAAAGGACTGACTCTTTTGCTCGACACCATTCAGGATCCGGGAAATCTCGGTACGATCATTCGAACGGCAGATTGGTTCGGAATAAAACAGATTGTATGCAGTCCTGGATACGGTGGATGTTTTCAATCCAGAAAGTGGTTCAATCCGCCATGGGAAGCCTAATACGGGTTGAAGTAATTTATACTGACCTGGAAGAATACATCAGGCGAATCCCGGGAATACCGTTTTTGCAAGTTCTTTGGATGGAGAGGACCTGCAGGAAAATATTCAGTGTACAGATGCACTCCTGCTGATGGGAAATGAATCAAAAGGGATTAGTCCGGTGCTGCAATCTCTGGCAGCAAAAAAAATTCGAATTCCACGTAAAGGAGGCGCTGAATCTTTAAATGTTGCCGTTGCGACAGGCATTCTATTATCCTGGTTGGAATCGGTTAGTTAAAAGCTATGGCTTTAACCGGGCTAAGTCGTTTGATGATGAAGAAACTGGGAATCAGTAAAACGACAAAACAGACAACAAATGTTCCGAGATTGACCCAACAAACCTGCTGCCAGTTAATCCTGACTGCCGCTGTGGAAATGAAATAGGAGTCTTCCGGTAATGTGATAAAACCATAACGGTCCTGAAGCCAGCAAATCAGCAAGCCGAGAAAATTCCCCAGCAGAATGCCTCCAAAAGTTATCAGTGCGCCGTGATAAAGAAATACCTGCTGAATATTCCTGTCCCTTGACCCCATTGATTTTAACAACCCGATCATATGGGTTCTTTCCAGTAATAAGATGATGAGGCAGGTGACGAGGTTCAGAATAGCAACCAGCACCATCATCACAATAACAATGATAATGGTTGTATCCTGCAGGTTTAGCCAGTCGAATATACTTCTGTAAATTTCTGTAATGGAATGGCTATTCCATTGATGGGGAAGTTTATCGAATATACGATTGCTTACAGAATCGGCCTTGTTCGTAGTCTTTAATAAAAATCTCATAACCACCAATTTCATTTGGCTGACCAGTTGTTGAGCCGTTGGATCAGCCTGATATCTACCAATGCATTCACCCTGTCGTAATTTTCAATACCGGTTTTAAAAATTCCGGCGACAACCAGGGGCCGCACACGTTTGCTTCCATCGGGCTGAATAAAATACGCGAATAGTTTATCACCGGTTTTCAATTTTAACTGGTTGGCGGTATAGGCCGAGAGATTGATTTCATTGCTGTATCCGCTATCCGGAAAATGAATCCAGCTGCCCGATTTCAGAAATTCCTTTAAATGATCAAAAGCATATCCTCGGTCCACACCTTTTAATTTCAGACCCTCAAAACTTTCCGGACCTTTCAGAATAGCGTCCTTGGTAGCGAAAGCCGATACATATCACTACGGAAAGATCCTTTTTTAACATGGACAGAACGGAATCATTCCCCGTTATTGGTTTTTCTGCAGCAGAATCTGTTTTTTCCGACGTTATAATGAGTTACCCGTATATGACCAGAAAACCCAAACATTTTTTCGGCGATCGCATATTTGAATCCGACAGCAAAGGCGATGGTCAGAATCATGGCCATTACACTGATGGCCGTGGCTGCCATGGCAAGACGGATGATAAACCTCGAAAAGGAATGCTGACTGTTGAATGCTATACGCTTTGCAATAAAACGGGAAAAGTTCAATCGGGGAATTTTAACACTCAAAAATAGACTTCGTGGGGTTGTCAGAAAAGTTTTTTAAGGAATTGAACTATCATTGCATTTGTACGAGCATATGAAATACCTGATAATATTCATCCTGATTTGGATTGGTACGGATCTGGAAGCACAAATACCGGATTCGATTTATACGCCCAATATTGCGTCCGCCAAATTATATCTCAAAGGGAAATCAGTTCGCTTATCCCGTTATTACCCTGAACGGAAGTGAACAGTTGGAACTTGTTTTCGATGATTTGGATGCAGATGTCAAATCATATTATTACACTTACCAGCTTTGTAATGCAGACTGGACGCCCGTACAGGTCAGTACTTTTGATTATATCCGCGGATTTGCTCAAAATCAGATCACTGACTATCGTTATTCTTCGGTTGCACTGATTCGTTATACGCATTATCATATTATCATTGCCGGAAAATAATTCACGTATTACTTTATCAGGCAATTACCTGCTCAAAGTGTATATGGACAATGATACGTCTAAACTTGCATTCACCAAACGATTACTCGTTGTACAAAATGCGGTATCTATTACGGCGCAGATACTTCCTCCGATGAATCCGCAGTTGACGTATGCTTATCAAAAACTTCAATTTACAGTAAATAGTAAGGCACTCCCCATCTCAAATCCCTTTCAGCAAATTCATGTGGTGGTTTTGCAAAACAGCCGTTGGGATAATGCCATATTTATGGGTAATCCCTCATTTTATTCCGGAAGCAATTTTGATTACAATAGTGACGATATACCGGTATTTCCAGGCGGAAATCAATGGCGATGGCTGGACCTGCAAAGTTTTCGTTTCCAGAGTGACCGTATAGCCCAGGTAGACTATCTTAAAAATGGAACGGTGATCCAACTGAAACCGGATAAGGAAAGGTCGGGCGCCTATTATTATTACGCAGACAATAATGGAAAATATTCAATACAAACGACTGACCTGATCGATCCGAATTTTCAGGGAGATTATGGGCGGGTACGATTTGTTTTCGTACCACCTGACAATATTCCGTTGGAAGGAAAGGATCTTTTTATTCTGGGAGAATTTACGGGTTACAAATTCAATGATCAAACCCGGATGTCTTTTAATCCGTCAAGTGGCGCATATGAAGGTTCAGCATTGATGAAAATGGGGTATTATAATTATGCATATGTTACCTTGAATAGCAGTGAACCACATGGACAGCCATCATTTGAATTTACGGAAGGAAATCATTTTGAAACAGTAAACAATTACGATATCCTGGTTTATTATCGCGCACTGGGTGGCCGTTCCGACCAATTGGTGGGGATTTACTCCATGAGTACCATGAATAACCTTCGTTGAGCCTAAAGCCGAAAGCCCAAAGCCTAAAGCTGACTTATTGTTAAACAATTATTTTATTCTGTAATCAGGAATTTAGTTAAAGCTTTTATCCCGAAGAAAAGTTTTAGGCTTTGGGCTTTCGGCTTTAGGCTTATATTTGCACCGGCAAGTCTTATACGGCCAGCTCCTGCTGAATCCCCCAGGGCCGGAAGGCAGCAAGGGTAGGTGGTTGAGCGGTGCGATATAAGTAACTTGCCATTTTTTTTCTATTTTATTTAAATTGATTATATGAAATTCTTTATCGACACGGCAAACCTGGATCAGATCAGGGAGGCCAATGACCTGGGTATTCTGGATGGTGTTACAACCAATCCCTCTCTGATGGCCAAAGAAGGCATCCGCGGAGAGGATAATATCACAAAACATTATAAGACTATTTCCGATCTGGTAAAGGGGACGTGAGTGCTGAGGTGGTTTCAACGGATTTTGACGGCATTATTGCGGAAGGGAAAAAACTGGCGAAGATTAACCCGAATATTATTGTGAAAGTTCCAATGATCAAAGAAGGTGTTAAAGCGATAAAATGGTTTACTGATAATGGTATTGCGACAAATTGCACGCTGTGTTTTTCTGCGGGGCAGGCGATCCTGGCGGCAAAGGTTGGCGCAAAATATATATCTCCCTTTATTGGCCGGATTGACGACTCGGGTTGGGATGGCGTTGAACTGATTGCACAGATCGCGAATATCTATGCGATACAGGGGTATGACACACAGATCCTGGCCGCATCGATCCGCAGTGCGCTTCATATTGTTAAATGTGCAGAAGCCGGAGCCAATGTGGTTACCAGTCCGCTGGAACCCATTCTTGGGCTTCTGAAACATCCTTTAACAGATATCGGTCTTGCTAAATTCCTTGCTGACGCCAAGGGAACTAAATAATTTTGGAGCTCTGCGCCGGTCCAATTATTTTTGCTGATTCAATATGAATAATCGTTTCAACATACATCATCATCATTCCTTACCCCGCCGGTAGGCTGCTGATGCTTTGTGTAAACAATATTATTAGCAGGGGCTTATCGAAAGATAAGCCCCTTGCTTTTTTAAAATTAAACTAACTATATGGCCACGCGGCTGAAAATTGCGATTCAGAAATCTGGCAGGCTCTTCGATGATTCGCTGAAATTACTGAAAGACTGTGGCATTGATCTGAAAAACGGGATCAATAAACTGAAAACGGAAGCAGACAACTTCCCAATGGAAGTATTCTTTCTCAGGGATGACGACATTCCGCAATATGTGGAGGATGCGGTGGCGGATATTGGTATTGTGGGCGAGAATGTGATCTATGAAAAAAATAAGAAAGTATCCATATCTGAAAAACTCGGATTTGGCAAATGCCGGTTGTCCATCGCTGTTGGCAGAAACGAGTCCTATGAAGACTGCAGCTATTTAAGGGATAAAAAAATTGCGACAACCTATCCGGTGCTGGTCGAAAAATTTCTGAAAGAAAAAAATATCCGTGCTGAAATCCACGAGATCAGCGGATCGGTAGAAATTGCTCCGGGCATTGGACTCGCGGATGCGATTGTCGATCTGGTAAGCAGTGGATCTACATTATTCATGAATGGGCTCAAAGAAGTGGAAACCATTTTGCACTCCGAAGCCGTATTAATACGCCACCCTGCCATTGGTATTCAGCAGCAACAAATCCTTGAAAAATTATTATTCCGGATCCGTTCGGTGCGAAAAGCCAGACATACGAAATATATCCTGCTGAATGCCCCGAATGAGCATCTGAAAGAAATCATTTCTTTACTTCCAGGTATGAAAAGTCCGACTGTTCTGCCACTCGCCGAACCGGGTTGGAGCAGCGTACACAGTGTAGTGAATGAAAATGATTTTTGGGAGATTATTGAGAAGTTAAAAATGGCCGGCGCACAGGGAATTCTTGTGGTTCCTATTGAAAAAATGATTCTATAATGTCTTTGTTGCAAATTATAAAAGACCCCCCAAAGAGTCAGTGGAGGGAACTATTGGCCAGGCCTGTTCATCCTTCCGGTGGATTGGATGAAAACGTGCGTAAAATACTGGCGGATATTAAAAGCCGGGGCGACAAAGCAGTTAATGAATATTCCCTTCAATTTGATAAAGTGAATTTGCATGATTGGTTGGTGAATTCAACCGATCTGGATGGAGCGGAAGGGCAACTCGACGAAAAATTAAAGAGAGCAATTGTTCAGGCAAAACAAAATATCACCATATTTCACAAGAACCAAATGGTTTCAGAGCCATATATTGAGACCAGGCCTGGTATAAAATGCTGGCGTAGGTCAGTAGCCATAGAGAAAGTTGGATTATATATTCCCGGAGGAACGGCTCCTTTATTTTCAACACTGCTGATGTTGGGTATACCGGCAACACTTGCAGGATGTGAGGAGATCATTATCTGTACACCACCTCAGAAAGATGGTACCATCCATCCCGCCATTTTATATTCAGCAAAATTGATGGGAATTCGGAAAATATTCAAGGTAGGAGGGGTACAGGCGATTGGTGCCATGGCATATGGAACAGAAACCATACCGGCAGTTTATAAAATATTCGGGCCGGGCAATCAATATGTTACACACGCCAAAAAGTTAATTCAACAGGAAGGTGTTGCGATAGATATGCCTGCAGGGCCCAGTGAATTGGCAGTATTTGCAGATAAGACAGCCGTTTCCGCCTACGTGGCTGCAGACCTTCTATCCCAATGTGAACACGGATCAGACAGTCAGGTTGTACTGGTGACGGACAGCATGGACTTTGCCGAAAAGGTTAACATTTCATTGGAAGAACAAATTGAAAAACTGCCACGAAAATCCATAGCCCGCCATTCATTGGAAAGTAGTAAAATAATTCTGATGGCCGACAGAAGGATTGCGATGGAATACCTGAATGCCTATGCACCCGAGCATTTGATACTCGTTTGTTCGAATGCAGAGGACATGGCAGACAAGGTGCGCAATGCAGGTTCCGTTTTTATTGGAAATTTCGCACCCGAATCTGCCGGCGATTACGCAAGTGGCACAAACCATACGCTTCCAACGAATGGCTATGCAAAAGCATACAGCGGCGTAAGCATCGATAGCTTTGTAAAAAAGATCAGTTTCCAGCAATTAACCCGCGAAGGACTTGAATCCATCAGCCATACGATTATTGAGATGGCGTTAGCCGAAGGGCTGGAAGCACATGCCACGGCAGTTAAAATTCGTTTTAAAAACTAACGTAACAATTAACAATTATCAATTGACAATTAATAAAAGTAATGTTTGATATCAACCTTTTGTTACGGGATCATATCAAAAAACTGATCCCCTACTCTTCGGCGAGAGATGAATTCAGCGGAAGCGCACACATTTTTCTCGATGCGAATGAGAACAGTTTGGGTTCAACTGTAACGCCGGCATATAACCGATATCCTGATCCACACCAAGTTAAAATAAAAGAGAAACTGACGGAAATTAAGGGCCTTCCGGCTAAGAATATATTTCTGGGCAATGGAAGTGATGAATGCATTGATCTCCTGTATCGTGCATTTTGTAACCCCGGAAAAGACAACGTAATCATTCATCCCCCTACTTATGGAATGTACGAAGTGAGTGCCCATATTCATGATGTGGAAGTTCGCAGGGCTCCTCTTACAGAAACTTTTGAATTAAATCTGGCTGAATATGAAAAGCAGATAGATGAACACACGAAAATTATATGGATATGTTCTCCCAATAATCCAACAGGAAATGCTTTTAACCGCCAGGATGTCGAAACGATCCTGAACAATTTTGATGGTCTGATAGTAATAGATGAGGCATATATTAATTTTTCCCGCCAGAAGAGTTTTATATCCGAACTAACTGAATATCCGAACCTGGTGATCTTGCAAACACTTAGCAAGGCCTGGGGACTGGCGGGATTGAGGCTGGGTATGGCATTTGCAAGCGAGTCCGTGATCGATGTTTTAAATAGAATAAAACCTCCTTATAATATCGGGCAGGCTACGCAGGAAATTGCTTTAAAGGCACTGGACGGAACAGACATTGTAAATGAAATGATCAGGCAAATTGTGCAAATGCGAAATGAATTGGCGAAGGATATCAGCCGTTTATCCTCAGTTATAAACGTTTATCCCAGTGAAGCGAATTTTTTGCTTGTTAAAATAAAAAATGCCCGAAAGATTTATAATGAATTGCTCGATCTGGGAATCGTTGTGCGGGACCGCAGTTCAGCTCCAGGCTGCTCAGACTGTCTGCGAATTACTGTCGGGACAAAAGAACAAAATGGCAAACTTCTTGACACATTGGGAAATATAGAAATCGGGTAAATGCATATATTTATTATCTCTCAAAATAAATTTCATATGAAACAAGTCTGTAACAGTCTTTTTTATATTTTTCTTTTAATAGCCGCCACCTGCCAGGGCTCAGACGCTATTAATACAAATGGCCCGGATACAGGTAAAGTATCAAAAATGACTGAACCCAAAGCTGACGTAAGTTTAACCCTGCCTGCCCGGTTCACCGCTTCGGTATTTGCCGATGGTCTTGGCAAAGCGAGGCATATCACCGTTTCGCCTTCGGGATATGTTTATGTAAAACTGGCAAGTAGTAAGAACGGTAAAACCATCGTAAGGCTGAAGGATAAAAATGGCGACGGCATTTCGGATGAAGAGATAGATTTTGGCAATTTCAAAGGCACAGGTATAGAAGTAAAAAACGGATACTTGTATGCTTCTTCCGATGTGGAAGTATATAGGTTCAAACTCAACGCTGATGGGACGGTTATCAATACTGAGCAACCGGAAAAAATAATTACCGGTCTGATTGCCCGGGGAGAACACGAAGCAAAAGCTTTTACATTGGATAATAATGGCAATATATACGTCAATATTGGTGCGTTTTCCAATTCCTGCCAGATTGAAGACAGGAAAACGGGTTCATTGGGAAAAAAACCCTGTCCCATCCTGGACTCAGCAGCCGGAATATGGAAATTTAGAGCGGATAAGCTGAATCAAACCTATGCAAACGGAACCCGATATGCAACAGGCTTGCGTAACGTAGTCGGGTTGGACTGGAATACTTCAACAAACACTTTATTTGTGATGCAGCATGGCCGGGATCAGCTTCATTCTATTTTTCCTGCTATGTTCACCGATAAGGATAATGCAGAATTACCTGCTGAATGCATGTATGAGCTTCATCAGGGTGACAATGCAGGCTGGCCTTATATTTATTATGATCCAAAACAACACAAAAAGATACTGGCACCTGAATATGGCGGAGATGGAAAAAAGACCGCAGGGACTGACGCAATTGATCCGGTAGTCGATTTCCCTGCGCACCTGGCACCGAATGCGCTGCTTTTCTATACAGGCAAACAATTCCCCGAAAAATATAGAAACGGCGCGTTCATCGCATTTCATGGTTCATGGAATCGCGCTCCCGAACCACAGGAAGGATTCTATGTAGCTTTCGTACCCTTTAAAAATGGCAAACCATCGGGGAAATGGGAGATATTTGCGGATGGATTTTCCGGAGGTCCCAAAAATACCGCTTCGGGAGGCGCTTTGCATCGTCCCTGCGGGCTGGCACAGGGAACTGATGGTTCTATTTACGTTACAGATGACGTGAAAGGAACCGTATGGAAAATAAGTTATAAATAAAATGAAATCTTAATTTGCGTTATTCTTCTCTATCCGGATTTTTATTTTAATAAATATTCCGGTTCCTTAAAAGTTTTGGTAACAAGGCATCATTAGTGAAAATATCGGAAGTAAAATCAATCCGGGAAAAGCTGTAATCATTTCAATGAAAAGAATTCTTTTTATAGATAGAGACGGGACGTTGATCAAAGAATCTCCTCCTACATACCAGATCGACGATTTCAGCAAACTGGAGTTTTATCCTGGAGTATTTGAGTTCATGGGGAGGATCGCCAGGGAAATGCAATATGAATTAGTGATGGTTACGAACCAGGATGGCTTGGGTACACCTGCATTCCCTGAAAATAAATTCTGGCCTATACAGGACTTTGTAATGCATTGTCTTGCCAACGAAGGAATTCATTTTAGTGCTGTGCATATTGACAAAACATTTCCGGCTGACCATTCCCCCACGCGTAAGCCTGCTACAGGTATGCTAACTGATTATCTGAATAATGATGAATATGATATAGCCGGATCCTTTGTAATCGGTGACAGAATAACCGATGTGCAGCTTGCAAAAAACCTGGGTTGTAAAGCGATATGGTTAAAGCAGGATGCACAATTGGGAGGAAAGGAAATCAAAGATTCTGTGAGTGATCTCGAAAAAGTAGTGGCGCTGGAATCCGCTCATTGGCGTGACATATATTCCTTTCTTAAATCCGGGCTTCGACAGGTGGTTCATGAAAGGAATACAAAGGAAACGAAAATCCATATTGAATTAAATGCCGATGGGAGCGGTAAAGCTGATATCCGCACCGGTCTGTCATTTTTTGATCATATGCTGGATCAGATAGCCAAACACGGTAACCTGGATTTGAAAATCCGGGTGCAGGGGGATCTTCAGATAGATGAGCATCATACGATAGAAGATACAGGTATTGCATTGGGAGAAGCGTTTGCGATATCACTTGCAGATAAGAGGGGTATGGAAAGATATGGATTCGTCTTACCGATGGATGATTCAGACGCGCAGGTCTTATTGGATTTTGGCGGGAGAAACTGGATTGTTTGGAATGCGCATTTTCAGCGTGAGAAGGTAGGGGATATGCCAACTGAAATGTTCTTTCATTTTTTCAAATCTTTCTCAGATGCAGCACGGTGCAATCTGAATATTACTTGTCACGGCGAAAATGAGCATCATAAAATAGAAGCCATATTCAAGGCATTCGCCAAAGCGATCCGTATGGCAGTAAAAAGGGACCCTCTGAGCAACCACCTGCCTACGACAAAAGGAATTATTTAATCCCGATTTGGAAATTTCAAAATTAGATCCCATATTTGCAAACATGACAATACAGATACTCAATAAAATTTGGTGGTGGCATACAAACTCCGATCGGGGCGCGTAATGCGATTGCTATGTTATAAACATATCTGGCCCCGGTTATTCCCGGGGCTTTTTTTTTGTCGATCAGGGATTCTTAAAATTTGGCAGTCAGTATGAAAAAGATCAGGCTTCAGACCAGTTTCAAAAAAATACTATCGGATATATATACACCGGTTGGAATCTATCTGCGTATTCGGGACCGGTTTCGGGACACCGTGTTATTGGAAAGCACCGACTACCACGCGGCTGAAAACAGTTACTCATTTATTTGCATACATGCGATCGGAGGCGTAGAAATTTCTGATTCCGAACAAATGGAATTCAAGTTGCCGGGTCGCCAGACAGAAAAGTACCCAATGAAGTCGGCGCATGTGCCGACCCTGCTCCGTGAGTTCATGGAACATTTTGATGTACAGACTTCGGAAGAAAAACCGGTGAGGACAGCGCAAAGTCTCTTTGGATATACAGCTTACGACGCTGTTCGTTTTTTTGACCGTATTCATATGGAAGAAAAACAGGAAGCCCCTGTTATTCCGCTCATGCGTTACCGTTTATATCAGTACGTAATTGCCATCAATCATTTCAAGGATGAACTTTACATCTGTGAAAATCATGTAGAAGGTGTCGATAGTGAATTGCCGCTGGTGGAATCCCTGATCAGATCTAAAGATGTACCGGTTTTTCCATTCCAGGTAAATGGCGCGGAAACCAGCAATATGTCGGATGCAGACTATATGGAAATGGTACAAAAGGGAATTAAAAGCTGTCTGCGCGGAGATGTGTTCCAGATCGTTTTGAGCCGCCGTTTTCAACTCGGATTTACTGGTGATGAATTCAATGTTTACCGGGCACTCAGGAATGTGAATCCCAGTCCTTACCTATTTTATTTTGATTTTGGGGATTATCGCCTGATGGGTTCTTCCCCCGAATCCCAGGTTTTAATAAAAGATGGTCAGGCGATCATGCATCCCATTGCCGGCACCTGTGGCAGAACTGGCAACGATGAGATCGACAAAGAAAGAGCAGACGCACTCCTGGAAGATGCAAAGGAAAATGCCGAACACGTAATGTTAGTCGACCTGGCCAGAAACGATCTGAGCCGGCAATGTACTCAGGTATCGGTTGTCCATTTCCGTGAGGTTCAGTATTATTCGCATGTAATCCATCTGGTTAGCGAAGTGAAAGGCAAGATGCAAAAAGATAGTAATCCGTTCGAACTGCTGGCTGTTACTTTTCCTGCCGGCACATTGAGTGGGGCACCGAAAATTCGCGCAATGGAATTGATCAGCGGATACGAGCCTACTGCGCGCAGTTATTATGGGGGGTGCATTGGATTCGTTGGTTTTGACGGCAGTTGCACACAGGCCATCATGATCAGAAGCCTGCTCAGTCGCCGTAATACACTTACTTATCAGGCGGGTGCCGGTATAGTTGCAGCGAGTAAACCTCAATCTGAACTGGAAGAAGTAAATCAAAAACTGGGCGCTTTAAAACGTGCTATTGTGTTAGCAGAAAAAATATAATACCGGTTATGAAAATTCTCGTGTTTGATAATTATGATTCGTTTACCTATAATCTGGTTCATCTGGTGGAAAAAATCATCCGGGACAAAGTGGATGTTGTCCGAAATGACCAGATTTCACTGGAAGCGGTCGATAAATATGATAAGATTATTTTATCTCCGGGACCAGGTGTTCCGTCTGAAGCGGGATTGCTACTGCCATTGATAAAACAATTTGCATCTTCCAAATCCATACTCGGCGTTTGTTTGGGTCATCAGGCCATTGGAGAGGCTTTTGGGGGAAAGTTGGTGAATCTTTCAAAAGTGTATCATGGAGTGGCAAGTCCTGTACATATTATACAGAAGGAAAAACCATTGAATACTGTAAATGCTGAATCTTTTCAATGGACTGAATGATGGGTTTATGGCTGGACGATATCATAGCTGGGTGATCGACCCCGATGGATTTCCGGAATCCCTGGAAATAACCGCTAATGATGCTTCAGGGCATATCATGGCGCTGCGCCACAAAACATATGATGTACTCGGTGTGCAATTTCATCCGGAATCTGTACTGACCCCGCAAGGCGAATTGATTATGCGGAATTGGCTTTCTAAGCGGAACGCGTAAAGCTCAAGGCCAAAAAATATTGGAAAAATTGAATTGTCAGATTTTGAAAATAAGTAATAATTAATAATTATATGCCTCAAGCCTCAAGCTTCTGCATCAAGCCTTAAAGAATGAAAAATATACTGAAAATATTATTTGAATACAAGACGCTTACCCGGGAGCAGGCGAAAGAGGTACTGTCTAATATTTCCCGCGGTCAGTATAATGAGTCGGAGATAACTTCATTCATAACGGTCTTTCTAATGCGTAGTATTACCATTGAAGAATTGCAGGGTTTTCGGGATGCTTTAATGGAGCTCGCGGTAAAGGCTGATCTGGAAGGATATGAAACCATCGATATCGTGGGAACCGGAGGAGATGGAAAAAATACTTTTAATATCTCAACGCTGGCTTGTTTTATTGTAGCGGGTGCCGGACAAAAAGTTGCCAAACATGGAAATTATGGCGCAACCAGTATTAGCGGAGCTTCAAATGTGATGGAACAATTGGGCTATAAATTAGGAAATGACCCCGCTAAATTGAAGAGGGAAACAGAAAAATCAAACATTTGTTTTCTGCATGCGCCTCTTTTTCATCCCGCGTTAAAAGCGGTTGGCACAATTCGTAGAAATCTGGGAATCCGAACTTTTTTTAATATGCTGGGTCCTCTTGTAAATCCGGCTGCACCTAAATATCAGTTGATTGGAGTCTATAACCTGGAGATGGCTCGTTTATATACTTATATGCTCCAGAAAACTAATTCCTGTTTCGCCATTATACACAGTCTGGACGGATATGATGAGTTGTCTTTGACCGGAGATGCGCGTGTGATAACCAATGATGGCGAACGTGTGATGACACCGGAACAATTGGGTAAGCGTATGGTTTCACCGGCTGACATATATGGTGGAAGCAGCCCGGAGGAGGCGGCAAAAATTTTCCTCGACATATTGAAAGGGAAGGGCTCCTGGGCGCAGAATGCAGTTGTCTTTGCGAATGCTGCAATGGCGTTATATTGCACGGGAACATATTCCAGTTATGAACAGGCATTTATGGCCGCTGTTGAAAGTCTGGAAAGCGGAAGAGCATTGAATGCTTTAAATACGCTGATATCACTCCAATGAAAAACGGAATGTCAATTTTAAACATACTCGAAGAAATTATCTCCTATAAGAAGGAAGAAATAAAAAGGCGAAAAAAGGAATCGCCTGTTCAGTATTTGGAGAATGAACCGGGATTCGCCAGGGAAATTTTTTCGATGAAAAAATTCCTTCTCGATCCCGAGAAAACAGGCATAATTGCAGAATTCAAAAGAAAGTCCCCCTCAAAAGGGATTATCAACGATACAGCGATTGTAGAGATTGTCACCAGGGCCTATACTTACCATGGGGCATCTATGATTTCAATATTGACAGATGAACCGTCATTTGGAGGTTCATCAAAAGATCTGTTAAATGCGCGGTTCAATAAGGTGCCGATTTTGCGGAAAGATTTCATTCTGGATCCATATCAGCTGGTAGAATCACGCGCGATGGGAGCAGACGTGATACTATTGATAGCAGCCTGTCTTCAACCCACTGAAACATGGCAATTAGCCGCTAAGGCAAAAAAATTGGGACTGGAAGTGCTACTCGAAATCCACGAAGAAAAAGAACTTGCTCACGTTTGTGATGAGGTAGATGTCGTGGGAATTAACAACCGCGATCTGAAAACTTTTTCAGTAGATATAGATCGTTCCATACGGCTGGCGGAACGTCTTCCCGTCAATAAATTGCGGGTCGCCGAAAGCGGGATCCGTAACATCGAAACTTTATTACGGATGAAAACGGCCGGATTCAATGGTTTCCTGATCGGCGAACAATTTATGAAGACGCCTGATCCCGCGATTGCCTTTGCTTCCTTTATTGATCAATTAAAATCGAATTTCAATGAGAGTAAAGGTTTGCGGAATGACGCAACTCGATCAGGTGAGGAAGCTTGACGAAATGGGAGTTGATTTCGCGGGTTTAATTTTTTATCCGAAGTCACCGAGATATGCAGGCAAAAATATTTCCGGAGAACAGCTGAAAAAGTCAAAACTGCGAATCGGGAAAGTGGGCGTTTTTGTAAATACACCCTATGAGCAGATGATGCGTACGGTAGATGAATATGGGCTGGACATGGTGCAGTTACACGGCGATGAAACACCCAGAGCCTGTGAACAGATCGCCAATTATGTAACAGTGGTAAAAGTTTTCCGGCTGAGTGAACATGACCCGATTTCCTGGATTATAAAGTCATTTGAGGATTCCTGCGATATGTATATGTTCGATACGATGGGCGCAGGTTATGGTGGTACAGGGAAAAAATTTAATTGGGATCTTTTAAAGACGGCTGGTATTGAGAAACTTTTTTTTCTGAGTGGCGGAATTGAAGCCGAGGATACCGATAAATTAAAATCATTTTTTGCAGAAGAAGTATCCAAAAAACTTTTTTCGATAGATATCAACAGCCGGTTCGAAATACATGCCGGTGTAAAGGATCTGTCCAAAATAGAATCATTTCTCGAATCGCTGACCCAAAAGTAACAAAATGATTGAAAGTACATCTTATCAGCAGCCCTCCGACCAGGGCTATTATGGCGAATTTGGCGGCGCTTTTATTCCTGAGATGCTGTATGGCAATGTTGAAGAGCTCAGATCGCGATATCTGGATATCCTAAACGACAAGTCTTTCCGGAGGGAATTTGAATTGTTATTGAAGGATTATGCCGGCAGGCCCACGCCATTATATTTTGCGGAGCGCCTAAGTGAAAAGTATGGCACGAAGATTTTTCTTAAGCGGGAGGATCTTTGTCATACCGGCGCCCATAAAATTAATAATACAATTGGCCAGATTCTGCTTGCGCAAAAGCTTGGTAAGAAAAGAATCATCGCGGAAACCGGTGCGGGTCAGCATGGCGTAGCCACAGCCACAGTATGTGCCCTGAAAGGCCTTGAATGCATTGTCTATATGGGTGAGAAGGATATACAACGACAGGCCCCAAATGTAGCCAGAATGAAGATGTTGGGAGCAAAGGTAGTACCAGCAACCAGTGGCAGTAAGACCCTGAAGGATGCAACCAACGAAGCAATCCGGGATTGGATTAACCACCCGACCGACACGCATTATATCATCGGCAGCGTGGTTGGCCCGCACCCATATCCGGATATGGTTGCCAAATTTCAAAGTGTGATCAGTGCCGAAATAAAATGGCAGTTGAAAGAAAAAACCCATAAGGAAAATCCTCAGGTGATAATCGCCTGTGTGGGCGGAGGCAGTAATGCAGCCGGGGCTTTTTATCACTTCCTGAATGAAAAACAGGTCCGACTGATCGCTGTCGAAGCGGCCGGAGAAGGATTAAGCAGTGGCCGGTCTGCTGCGACAACCTCTTTGGGAACCAAAGGAATATTACATGGCAGCCGAAGCCTGGTGATGCAGACGGCAGATGGACAGGTTGTAGAACCGCATAGTATTTCTGCGGGACTGGATTATCCCGGTATCGGCCCCTTGCACGCATATCTCTTTGCCTCCGGCAGGGCGGAGTTTTGCAATGCGACGGATAAAGAGGCGTTAAGCGCCGCTTTTCGCCTCGCTAAAATGGAAGGGATCATTCCGGCATTGGAATCAGCACATGCATTGGCCATTCTGGAAAAGATCAGTTTTAACAGAGAGGATAATATAGTCATCTGCCTCAGCGGTAGGGGGGATAAAGACCTGGATACATATATGCATGCGATGGAGCATTTGAATAAATGAAAATAGTTTACTGGATATCAATATTGTCAGTCAATCGTTATCGAAATTGCAATTCGTCAACACAGTACAATGAGCCGGATTAAGAAATTGTTTGAAAAGAAAAATAAAAATATTCTGAGTGTTTATTTCACTGCAGGTTTTCCTTCATTGGATAGCACGTTAACCGTTATGAAGTCCCTGCAGGACGCAGGGGCCGATATGATTGAACTGGGTATCCCTTACAGCGATCCACTGGCTGATGGTCCGGTTATACAATCCAGCGGAACCCTGGCGCTGGCTAATGGTATGACAATAACACATTTATTTAAGCAGCTGAAAAATTTTCGAAATGAAATTAAACTGCCCGTTTTGTTTATGGGATATTTGAATCCAATCATGCAATATGGATTTGAAAATTTTTGCCGGGACGCTGCTGAGGTGGGTGTGGATGGCCTCATTCTGCCCGACCTTCCCATGTTTGAATTTGAAAAGGAATTTGGAATTACGGTCAGAAAGTTCAACCTGGATTTTGTGTTTTTGGTTACACCTGAAACAGAAGAAACACGTTTGAGGAAATTGGATCAGTTAAGCAGTGGATTTATATATGCTGTTTCTTCATCATCTACAACGGGAAAGGTGGCTGCACTCAGCGACCAGGAGAAATATTTCGAAAGACTTCAGCGAATGAAATTGCAAAATCCGGTATTAATAGGATTTGGAATTCGGGATAGATCCAGCTTTTTAAAAGCTTGTACATATGCGAACGGTGCTATTATTGGCACTGCATATATTAAGGTCCTGGAAAACGTTGCGGAAAAAGAGATACCCGCAAGAACAAAGGAGTTTATCAATTCATTGAAATGAAAATTGTCATTATAAAATATAACGCCGGTAATATCCGGTCCGTGTTATTCGCACTTGAACGAATCGGCGTAGAAGCTCTGGTAACAGATGAACCCGATTTAATCGTCACAGCTGATAAAATTATTTTTCCTGGTGTCGGAGAAGCAAGTTCAGCTATGGATTATTTACGCGAGAGGAAGCTTGATCTGCTGATTCAAAATCTTCGCCAGCCAGTTCTGGGAGTGTGTCTGGGAATGCAATTGCTTTGTGCACATTCCGATGAAAATGAAACACCTTGCATCGGTATATTTAATGAAACGGTAAAAAAATTTTCACCTTTGGAAGATCAACAAATTAAAGTACCGCAAGTGGGATGGAATAATATTTATGACTTGAAATCCGAACTGTTTACAGGTGTTCCCCAAAATAGTTTTACATATTTCGTGCACGGCTACTATGTCGGACTGGGAGAAACAACCATTGCAAAGACGGACTATGTTCAGCCTTATAGTTCTGCACTTCAAAAAAATAATTTCTATGGTGTACAGTTTCATCCGGAAAAGAGCGCAATCGTTGGTGAGCGTATCCTTAAAAATTTTATTCAACTTTAGTTCAACATGTCTATAGAAATAATTCCGGCTATTGATATTCTGCATGGAAAGTGTGTACGGCTTACCCAGGGTGATTATGAAAGGGGAAAAATCTATAACGAACATCCATTGGAAGTTGCGCGTCAATTTGAAGATGCGGGATTAAAAAGATTACACCTGGTGGATCTGGACGGTGCCAAAGACGGGCGTGTAATAAACTGGAAACTGCTGGAGGCCATTGCGGGGAAAACCGGACTTATTATTGATTTTGGAGGTGGTATTGGTACGGCCAAAGATCTGCAGATAGTTTTTGAATCCGGGGCGACATTCGCTACGATAGGCAGTATCGCTGTAAAGAATGAGAACCTCCTGCGCGAGTGGATGCTTCAATATGGACCCGAAAAATTTTTGCTGGGGGCAGATGTGCGCGATGAAAAGATATCCATTTCCGGCTGGACTGTAAATACTGAAATCCAGATTTTTGATTTTATGGAGAATTATATCCAGGCAGGAATAAAACAGATATTTTGTACAGACATAAAAATGGATGGCGCGATGAATGGACCTTCGCTGGAATTGTACAAAAAAATTGTAGATCGCTTTCCGGATCTTCATTTTATTGCAAGTGGAGGCATCCGGTCACTCGACGATATTTATTTATTGGAGGAATTGGGATGTAAGGGAGCGATTGTTGGAAAAGCGATATATGAAGGATTCATTACGCTAAAAGATCTCGCTAATGTTAACTAAACGGATCATCGCCTGCCTAGACATTCAAAACGGAAGAACGGTGAAGGGAACAAACTTCATAAATCTTCGGGACGCCGGCGATCCGGTAGAACTCGGAGCCCGTTATGCTCAGGAAGGCGCGGACGAACTGGTATTCCTGGACATTACGGCTACTCATGAAAAAAGAAAGACGCTAAGTGAATTAGCACGCCGTATTGCAAGCCATATAAATATTCCTTTTACTGTGGGCGGCGGGATATCCTCTGTCGAGGATGTTGGTGTTCTGTTAGAAAACGGAGCCGATAAAATTTCAGTTAATACAGCCGCGTTTAAAAATCCAAAACTCATATCAGAACTGGCACGTTCATTCGGAAGTCAGTGCGTTGTTTTAGCAATCGATGCAAAAAAAGGCAGTAACGGTGAATATTTTGTTTACCTGAACGGTGGCCGTGTGGAAACTAAAACAACCTGCCTGGATTGGGCAAAAAGGGGTGTGCAAATGGGTGCCGGCGAAATTCTGCTGACATCTATGGATCACGACGGAACAAAGAATGGGTTTGCAGTTGAATTGACCCGTTTACTGGCTGAAAACCTGCCGGTACCGGTGATCGCATCCGGAGGGGGAGGAACCAGAGAGCATTTTTCGCAAATTTTTAAGGAGGGTAAGGCGGATGCTGCCCTGGCTGCCAGTATCTTTCATTTTGGAGAAATTCCAATTCCTTCGTTGAAAGAGTTTCTGATAAGAGATGGTATCGATATAAGAATCTAATTTTGAATCATGGAAATTAATTTTTCAAAATACAGCGATGGCCTGGTACCGGTGATTGTTCAGGACTCTCAAACGGGTAGAGTGCTGATGCTGGGGTTTATGAACCAGGAGGCCCTTGATAAAAGCCGCGAACTCGGAAAGGTTACTTTTTTCAGCCGTTCGAAAAACAGGCTATGGACCAAAGGTGAAAAAAGCGGTAATTACCTGATTTTGAAGGATATCAAACCTGATTGCGACGGGGATACGCTGCTGATTCGCGTCATACCAACGGGGCCCGTTTGTCATACCGGCGCAGATACCTGTTTTGATGAAGAAAATACAGGGGCCAGGTTTTTAGATACGCTTGAAGAAATTATTCATAATAGAAAAAATCATCCAGAGGACAACTCTTATGTGTCCGGATTGTTTAAAAAAGGGATTAATAAAATCGCCCAGAAGATGGGTGAGGAGGCAATAGAACTGGTGATAGAGGCGAAGGATCAAAACGAGCCGCTTTTTTTAAATGAAGCTGCCGACCTCCTTTTTCATTATCTCATTTTATTGGAAGCCAGGGGACATAATTTAAAAGAGGTTACAGACGTTCTTGAAAACAGGCATAATAAAAAAACTGCATGAAAATATATGTCATTTTTCTGAGTATGGTATTGGGAACAGTGCAGGCACAACAGCAGAAACCGGCAGGGTTCCATATTGAAGGCCATGTAAAAGGAATTAGTGAAAAATCATTTGTAAGCATAACCGATGCTAATAAGCCGACAGATACTTTGGCCAGGGGATTTGTGAAAGGAGGCTTGTTCGTGTTAAATGGTCATGTAAACGAGCCCAGTCTGATGATATTGAATTTTTCATCGGCGCAGAAGAAGTTTTCTCTTTTTATCGGCAATGAGTCGGTAACTATAAACGGGGATATCGAAAATCTTTCAGCCATGCAGGTGAAAGGGTCAAACAGTGAAGCCGATTTTATTGCATTTGAACAGACTTTTAATAATTATTTTGCGCAGTTGAATCAACTTAGCCAGTTGTCAAACTCTCCGGATGCTGCATCAAAAAGAGATTCAATCGGGCAGGCTTATCAAAAGGTCGCCATGGAGATCCAGTCCAATGTCGACAACTTTATACAGCAAAGAAAATCATCCTATGTTAGCCCTTTTCTGCTGGTTGTGGTCAATCAATTATCCGATGATGTTTTTTTACTGGAGCGACGGTACAATAGTTTGTCACCTGTCGTGCAACAAAGCGTATACGGATCCTATATCCGGGAACAAATTGACAACGGTAAGGTTGGTGCTATCGGAACGGAGGCTATGGATTTCACACAAGCGGATACAGCCGGGTTACCTGTAAGCCTTTCGTCATTTAAAGGCAAATATGTACTGGTAGATTTTTGGGCCAGCTGGTGCAAGCCCTGCCGGATGGAGAATCCGAATGTGCTCTCCGCTTATGAAAGATTTAAAGCAAAAAATTTCACTGTTTTAGGCGTTTCGCTGGACAGAAGCCGGGAAGCCTGGATCAAAGCGATACAGGATGATAAATTGGCCTGGTCGCAAGTGAGCGATCTGAAATTCTGGAATAATGCCGTTGCTCAGCAATATCGAATACAACAAATACCTCAAAATTTCCTGATCGATCCAAATGGGAAAATTGTTGGAAAAAATTTACGCGGAACCGACCTCGATTCAAAATTGTGTGCATTACTGGGATGCAATTAACAATTGACAATTAACCATTGACAATTATTGCAGCTGTCTTTTATACAATTGCACAGCATTTTCATAACCCAGGTACAATGCGTCGCTGATTAATGCATGGCCGATGGATACTTCGTCTATCCATGGAATTTGTTCGGCAAAATACCTCAGGTTTTCAAGATCCAGGTCGTGTCCTGCATTAATACCCAGTCCGATTTCTTTTGCCCTTATAGCCGCTTTCAGATAAGGCTGGATAGCTATTACTTTATCTTCATGATATTTTTTTGCATATCCTTCCGTGTATAATTCTATCCGATGGGTCCCCGTTTCCAACGCAGCATCAACCATTGCAATTACAGGATCTACAAATATCGAAACCCGGATACCGGCATTTTTAAAAACAGGAATTATATTTTTCAAATAATCGGAATATCGAATAGTGTCCCAGCCATGATTAGACGTTATCTGATTAAGTGCATCAGGAACCAGGGTTACCTGATCGGGTTTTACCGCGAGTACGAGATCAATGAATTTTTGCTCTTCACAATTCCCTTCAATATTAAATTCGGTTTTGATTATTTTTTTAATATCAAAAACATCCTGGTATCGTATATGTCGCTCATCCGGACGGGGATGAACGGTTACACCGTCAGCACCGAAACGCTGAGCGTCTATGGCAGCTTTTATCACATCCGGATTATTCCCACCGCGGCTGTTGCGAAGTGTGGCGAATTTGTTTATGTTGACAGAAAGCCTGATCATTTATCAAAGATAATCTATAGACCTAAAGCTAAATGCCAAACTGGTTTGAAAATGCATTCTTATGGCGAACATGCATCTGAAGTATATAAAAGAGCCTTCAGTTCAAATAAAAAAAGGAACCTGAAAAGGTTCCTTTTTTTTATCCTAAGTAAGTGCAGTTTTAAAACCGGGTAACAGGGTTTAGAACTTTGTAAGTATTGAACTATATAAAATGTTAGAATTAGTATTTTTTACGCTGATTTGATATATGCCTGCTTCCAGCATTATTACATTATCAAAATGAACCTTATTTTTCCCCTGTATGACATTGACACCCATCATCCTCAATATCCGACCTACCTGATCCGAGAGTACGATTATACAATGGTCCTCGGAATCCGTGTTAATTTCAATTGTAATATCGTCTGAAAATTTTTCAGGATAGGTAGCTATTTCCATATTACTGGTTATTGTTATTTGGCATCTTCCTTTGCTGTGTTTTCACGGGCAATGGAATCAGTCGCATGTTATTATAACCAGACCTGTTTTGAGTAGCTTCGGAAATCAGCTCTTTCAATGTTTCTATCAGGGTCTTTATCGATTTCATAAGGTTGATTTATATACCATATATCTATTTGTCTGCCAAATTGTAAAGCTATAAGAGTCAATAGGTTATAAGATCACAGATAGTGGGGGATTTCCGCGTCTGGGAAAGAGACTATCTTTTTTGGACATTTCTTAAAAGCGGGTAACCAGTTTCAAATTGATTAGTCTGGGAGTAAGCCTCTGCGGCATGGCATAAGTGACATTAGAAAAATCTTTGACAAAGAGATAGGAAATAGTGTTCTCGCGATCGATCACATTGAAAATTTCCAGCGTTGCCCAGATATTATCCAACTTACGAAAAGGATTATGACTTCGGCGATTGGATTTGTCATTATCCAGCAACAGTGCGCTAAAGCCTATATCTGCTCGTATATAAGGTTCTATTATCAAGGCATCACGATATTTCACACTACCCGGAACACTATAGGGAAGATTGCTTCCATAAATAAGATTCAAATAAACTTTAAAGTTTTTATTGGTTGAAAGATAGTCCTGTATAAACATGCCCAGCGTGAAGAGCCGGTCGGTAGGCCTCCTGATCCATCCTTGCTGAACCAGGGTACTGTCCAGCGGTCGATTCAGTGAGTCAATAGTATAATCGTAATAACTGGCACCTTCTATTTTTTCCTTGGTTTGCATAATGCCGATACTGACCCAGCTTTCTGCGTCTTTCACAAGATTTGCAAATAAACGTCCTTCCACACCCACGGCATAAGCTTTCGCATTATTTGTTGCATAATACTGGATGCTTACATTATTGATATTATAAGGATTAACATTCCAAAGATCTTTATAATATGCTTCTACCGACAAGCGAAATGGTTTATCATTCTGATGGAAATTGATGTCGAATCCGACGGTGGCCTGCAAACTTTGCTGGGCTCTGACTGCTGAATTGATGGTTCCATCCGGTGCACGTAACTCACGGTAAAAAGGAGGCTGATCATAAATTCCCAAAGCTGCTTTATAAATAATATCCTGTTTGCCATTCTTTGGTTTCCAGGAAAAACCTATTCGTGGTGAAACTAAAAATTGATTTGTAAACGTATTGTAATTTACGCGTGCCCCTGCCTGTAAAGTAAATGCCGGATTTTTTTTAAAACTGATATTGTCCTGGAAAAAACCTGTGAACCTCCCTATATGCAGACTATTATTTCCATTCACTACATTATTCAGATCAAGGGAGCCGGGAATAAGAGGCAGGGAATAACCGACGGAATCTTCATAACTCCATTCATGCAGCTGATCCTGGACGGTTTGCAATTCTGCAGATGCTCCCCATTGTAAATATTGATTTCCTTTATTTAAATATCCTTTGTGGGCAAAACTATATAAGTGAATATTCAAATTATCGCGTGCAAAGTTTTGATTGCTTCCAACTCCCAGCGGGTTTACGATTTTACCAAAATCTGTGCTGGTTTTATCAAAATCCCTTTCACCGAATAAATAATCACCTGTAATATCATAGTTCTGGCTTTCATTGTCACTGAAACTGGAAATCATCCATTTCAATTTCAGATTTGTATTTAACTGCTGATTCCATGTGAGCCCCACCAGGCCGGTTTTATATTTGTCTTTTTCCTGGCCGCTGAAGAATATGTCAAGTCCGAGGTTAGCTGAAAAATATGGAGAAAATACGGCCGTACTTAATTGTTCAGATAAAGGAATAAGGTTAAAGGATGTCTGGGAATAAACGGTAAATAATTCAAGAGAGTTTTTGTTATTAAATTGATAGGTAAACAAACCCTGCGCATCTGCCGAAGAAGGGATGTAATTTCCTTTTGTTTCCTGTGAACTCAACAAATTCGTAAAGCTTCTGTTCCGGGCTCCTATTATATAACTGAATTTTTTGTTTTTAGAAGTGCCTTCCAGTTCAAGACCCTGTTCCAATAAACCGATATAGGCTGAACCTCCAAATTCGACAGGTTTTTTATATTGTATATCCAGCACCGATGAAATTTTATCTCCATATTTGGCCTGGAAACCGCCGTTATAAAAATTTACATTGCGTGTCATTTCAGGGTTGATGAAACTCAATCCTTCCTGTTGCGCATTGCTAACCAGGTAAGGTCTGAAAATTTCGAAATCATTTACATAGATCAGGTTTTCGTCATAATTGCCCCCCCGAACAGAATATTGGGACGTCAGTTCATTGTTCGAGCCAACGTACACTTTGATAAGACTTTCAATTCCGCCTATTGGCGTGGGTATATTGATAGCATCTTTAGGATTAATACGAATAAGACCTGCTTCTTTCCGGTCACGCTCGTCGGTGACCGTTATACTATCCAATTTCGAATCTGATCGTTCCATCCGGATAATAATACGTTCCTCTTCCTTATCGTTCAATATAAAATTCTGCTGCAGACTTTTATATCCGGTGTAAGAAAAAACAAGTGCAAATGCTTTATCAGCAGGGACGCGCATTCTGAAAGTACCGGAATCACTACTTGCCAAACCGGTTTCCCTGCCTAATAAGACGATTGATACGCCGGGCAATGGATTTTCATTTTCATCCAGAATTTTGCCGGAAATGACCGCACCGGATTTTTGGGCAAGCAGGTGTATAAATGGGAATAACAATAAGAATATGAGCAATTGCTTCCTCATGCGATCCGCTTCAGCAGCCGGATGATTTCTTTTGGATCCTTAGCCTGGAATATACTGCTGCCCGCAACCAGGACGTCCGCGCCGGCTTCTACCAGGTACGGTGCGTTTTCAAGCGTGATACCGCCGTCGACCTCTATCAGAATGTCTTTTCCGGTCCTTGTAATCATTTTTTTCAACTCTCTTACTTTTTCCAATGAATGAGAAATGAATGATTGACCTCCGAAACCGGGATTTACCGACATGATGAGTACATGGAACAGGTCTTCTAAAATATCTTTTAGTAATTCAACAGGAGAATGTGGATTTATGGCTACGGCGGGTTTCATACCCAAAGAACGTATTTGCTGAATATTGCTGTGCAGATTCCTGCATGTTTCAAGGTGAACGATCAAAATGTCCGCCCCCGCCTTTTTAAAGGAAGGTGTCAGTTTTTCAGGCTCTTCGATCATCAGGTGCACGTCGCAGATTTTTTTCGTTGCTTTTCGGATATGTTCTATAACGGGAATACCGAAACTTATATTGGGTACAAACCTTCCATCCATTACATCCAGGTGCAGCCAGTCGGCCTCGCTTTCATTAATCATTTTGCATGCATCTTCCAGATGCAGAAAGTCAGATGCAAGTAGTGATGGTGCGATCAGGGGCATGTAATGCTTTTTTTCTGTGACTCAAACAAATGTACTGTTAGTGTGAAGGATGAACAAATCCACGCTCGAGGAGGTCCATCCTTTGCTTTGCTTCAATAAAATTCTGATCCATTGAAATGGCTTTCCGGTAATTATTTATTGCATCCACTTTCTTATGTTGAGCCTCATAACATCTCCCCACCCAGTAATAAGCATCCGGATCTGTATTTGAAACGGTAACAGCCATGTTAAAAGTCTTCAAAGCTTCACTAAAATTTTCCATATGGAAATAGGCTCTTCCTTTCTCGAGATATGCATCGGTGGTTTTCCAGTCCCTGAGAATGCACGAATCAAATTGTGCTATAGCTTTTGGATATAATTTCATGTTTGCAAAATAGATTCCTTTTATAAAGAACGGATCTATTAATATGAACGCAGAATCCTGTTTCAGAATAAAATTGCAAATCTCAAGTGCTTTGGGATTTTTTTGCTCAGCATATAAATGAGCGAGTTCCAGGCCGTAAGTGTCTACACTTTGAATGGAGTAGGCCTTTTGTAAGGCAGCTATGGCTTGAGTCGTATCTTTCAATTGCTCCAGCAGCAGCGCTTTTTCATACAATGTTTCAGGATCAAGGGAATCCTTTGCTATCATATCGTTATAAATGAGCAGGGCCCGCTCAGGTTTTCCAAATCCTGCATAGGCTTCTGCCAATAACCTATGCACCTGCGGATTGGAACTATTCAGATTGTTTACTTTTTCCAGTAGCGCGATTCTATCGGCATGTTTTCCTAATATGGCAAGATTTGCAGCAAAAGGCAGGGCGTTTTCAATCGATGGCTGTAGCGTCCAGGCCTTCTGAAAATCATCATAAGCCAGTTCATGGGCATTTTCCTGGGTGAGGCGTACGGCCCTTCTTGAATACAGGGAAGCGTCCGTCGGAAACTTTTTGATGCTATCGTTGAGGTTTTTATAAAACGGGTTAGATTCTACTACGGAAGCTGGTGTTTCTGGATCATTTTTTTTGTTTTTACAGGCGGAATTTGTTAGTACCATCATCAGTAACAAATACAATGGATATTTATGGCAGGGCATCCGCAAATTTAAATCATTCCTGCCCGCTTTCGCTTTCAGATACGTAAATGCTTTAATTTCATACCAAACTAACTTTATGTTTCCCGTTCTGTTGCAGATTCACAGTATACTTCGTTGGGTTATACTCATCTTACTTGTTCTTTCTATTGTGCAAAGTTTCATAGGCTGGACCAAAAAACGGGAGCTTCGTGAAGGAGATACCAAGCTTTGGCTGTTTACAATGATTTTTGCACACACCACACTATTAATAGGACTGATCCTTTTATTTTTTGGCAGGTTTGGGATTCTTAGTACCGGCTTGCCTGAGGGGGTTATTCTTATGAAAGATACTTTTTACAGGTTTTACTGGGTCGAACATCCAACCGGGATGGTTGTAGCGACATTACTGATCACCCTGGGCAGAGGAGTGGTGAAGAAACAAATAACCGACCCTTTGAAATATAAAAGAGCTTTCTGGCTTTTTCTTTTGGCACTGATAGTCATTATTTTAGTAATTCCATGGCCCGGAAAGGAAATCATCGGCCGGGGACTTTAAAATTCAGTTCAAAAAGCTCCTGGATGCGACTTGATTCACATAATTTTTTTATATTCATACCCTCAAAATAAGGGCATATGATCAGATTTCAGGATTTAAAGGAAGGCGACCTCATACAGGCAGATTTTAGCGGACAGCGTTTTGAAGGAGTGGTAACAGATATAAACCATGAAGACAGACAGATTTGTGTACATAACGGGGATCAGGACGCCTGGTTTGACCCTAATGATCTCTATTCCATCCCTTTGGATGATAGACAAATGGCAAAACTGGGTTTTGAAAAGGTTATTAACGAGGATAAATCGGTAAAATATATGCGTGGCCCGTTCCGGTTAATGATACCCGCTCCGGACCAATTTAACGATCTGGATATCTGGTATCGGGAAGACCGACGGTATATGCACCATGCTATCGGGGTTCATGAGCTTCAGAATTTCTACCGTCAGATGACAAAAGTGGACCTTAGCCGGGTCTAAAACCCTTCTATTTTGGCATTTTCTGCTCTACTTTTGACCCATTTAGCCGGGAACGGATATTTATTCAGTGAAATTTTATTCTTTGGCTGAGTAATATTATCTTTGCGCTCCCAAAATCTATGGCTAAACAAGCGCTTATTAAACAGGATGGATCTATTGTCGAAGCATTATCCAATGCCATGTTTAAGGTAAAGCTGGAAAATGGGCATGAAATCCTGGCTACCATTTCAGGAAAAATGAGGATGCATTATATAAGAATTTTGCCTGGGGATAAAGTGGGAGTGGAAATGAGTCCGTATGATCTTACAAGAGGAAGGATCATTTTCAGGTACAAATAAATTAAGCAGAAAGCGTAAAGCACAAAGCTTAAAGCAGAAGTTAAAGAGGAAATTAGTAAAGTTTAAAAGATATTGTATGAAAGTAAGGGCATCCATTAAAAAGCGCAGTGTTGATTGTAAGATCGTGCGCCGGAAAGGAAAGTTGTATATCATTAACAAGAAGAATCCCCGATTTAAACAACGCCAGGGATAAACTGTTGATGACTAATTGAATACTAAATTAAAAAATAAAAGATGGCGCGTATTGCCGGAGTAGACTTACCAAAAAACAAAAGAGGTGAAATCGGGCTTACCTATATCTTCGGAATAGGACCTTCTACAGCCAAGTACATTCTCTCCAAAGCAGGAATCAATTTCGATAAGAAAGTTTCCCAGTGGAATGATGATGAACTGAATGCGATCCGGAATATAATCACCAATGAACTGAAAGTGGAAGGTGCTCTGCGTTCTGAGGTTCAGATGAGTATCAAACGTCTTTTGGATATTGCCTGCTACCGGGGTGTTCGTCACCGAAAAGGATTACCTGTTCGGGGTCAGCGTACACGCACAAATAGCCGTACACGTAAAGGAAAACGCAGAACAGTAGCCGGTAAGAAGAAGGCTCCTAAGAAGTAATACATTTATCTGTCGTCAGACGGGTAAATCTAAATAGCACGTTCTAGAATCAATACCGGATACGGGGTGCACGAGGAGGATTGATTCGATTCCGTCAAAAGCGGGAAATTTTTGATAACCAGATTATCTATTTCGAACAATGGCAAAAGCACAGCAAGTTACCAGCGCGAAAGCAGCTGCGAAAAAAAGAGTGGTTAAGGTGGATGCATACGGAGACGCGCATATTTCTGCCAGTTTCAACAACATCATCATTAGTATTACCAACAAAAACGGCCAGCTCATTTCCTGGAGCAGTGCTGGTAAAATGGGCTTCAAAGGTTCCAAGAAAAACACACCGTATGCTGCACAAATGGCTTCCGCCGATGCAGCAAAAACTGCCTTGGATGCTGGCCTGAAAAGAGTCGATGTATTTGTAAAGGGTCCGGGATCGGGAAGGGAAAGCGCAATCCGTTCCCTGGCGAATAATGGAATCGAAGTGGTAATGATTAAAGACGTAACACCCCTGCCGCACAACGGTTGTCGTCCTCCAAAGAAAAGAAGAGTTTAAAAATTTGAAGAATGTTGGATTTGAGATCTTTTAAATCTTTTCTCGAATTTTTCAACTCTTCAGATTCATATATTTTTTAATCAAGCTGGGCAGTATTCAATTTTAAGATTTTTCATAATCCTGTCCGGGTACTCAAAAATCTAACACATACTATGGCACGTTACACAGGTCCCAAGACAAAAATTTCCCGGAAATTCGGTGAACCGATTTTAGGAAATGGTAAATGGTTAACAAAAACCAGCAATCCTCCTGGTCAGCATGGAGCAACCAAAAAGCGTAAAACGCTGGGAGAATATGCGATCCAGTTAAAGGAAAAGCAGAAAGCAAAATACACTTATGGTGTGCTTGAACGGCAATTCCGGAAGACATTCGATGAAGCTTCCAGAAAAAAGGGCGTAACAGGTGAAAACCTTATCCGACTTCTTGAATCCAGGCTGGACAATACCGTCTATCGTTTGGGAATTGCTATTTCCCGTCCGGGTGCACGTCAGTTGGTTTCCCACAAACATATAACTGTGAACGGAGAAGTGGTGAATGTTCCTTCTTTCCAGTTAAAACCAGGAGATGTGATTGGTTTAAAAGAGACATCTCAGGCAAATGCAGGTATCACCAGCGCTGCCAAGGGTAAAAATAACAGGATCAACTGGCTTGACTGGAATGAAAATGAAATGAAAGGAACATTTATATCTTATCCGGAGAGAGAAAGCATTCCGGAAAATATCAAGGAACAACTGATCGTGGAATTGTATAGTAAATAAACACAAGCATTCATCATTCGTAAATCGAAAATTTAAATATGGCCATTTTAAATTTCCAGAAACCAGACAAAATCATACTCCAAAAAGCAACCGATTTCGAAGCACAATTCGAATTCAAGCCTTTGGAGCCAGGTTACGGTGTGACCATAGGTAATGCTCTTCGCAGGGTATTGCTTAATTCTTTGGAAGGATACGCTATCATCGGTGTAAAAATCGAAGGTGCCGATCATGAATTCGCCACTTTAAAAGGTGTTACGGAAGACGTGGTTGAAATTATCCTGAATCTGAAACAGGTTCGTTTCAAAAAGAAAGTAGACCATGAAGTGGCCCAGGAAAAAATTACCCTGAGTCTTAAAAATAAAACAGAATTCACTGCTGCAACAATTGGTGAGGCATTGCCAAGCTTTGAGGTAATGAATCCCGGATTGCTTATTTGCACCATGGATGCATCTGCACGCGTGGATATCGAAATCACCATCGGCAAAGGACGTGGTTACGTTCCTGCGGAAGACAATAAGCCTAAAGATGCAATTTTCGGTTACATTCCGACAGATGCAATATTTACACCGATTAAAAACGTGCGGTATTCTATTGAGAACACCCGCGTAGAACAGAGAACAGATTTCGAAAAGCTTCTGATGGAAGTTTCTACCGATGGAACGATTCATCCGGAAGAAGCGGTCAAACAGGCTTCCCGTATCCTGATTCAGCACCTGATGATTATTACCGACGAAAACATCACGTTCGATAATAAAGAAGAAAAGAAAGAGGATCTGGTTGACGAACAAACTTTACAGTTACGTAAAGTGCTGAAGACACCATTGGAGGATCTGGATCTTTCAGTAAGAGCCTTTAACTGTCTGAAAGCAGCCAAGATCAATAGTTTGAGCGAACTGGTCACTTACGAACAGGAAGATCTCATGAAATTCCGCAATTTCGGCCAGAAATCATTGGCGGAGATTGAGCAGGTTTTGCATGAAAGAGGTCTGCATTTCGGAATGGACCTGAGCAAGCTGAAACTGGATGATGAGTAATAATTTTTGATAGATAATTATCCTGTAATTCCTGACACGGTACAGGATCTAAAACAAACGTCATGCGTCACGGAGACAAAATCAACAATCTCGGCAGAACCTCCTCCCACCGGAGAGCCTTGCTTAGCAACCTGGCAGCGCAATTGATCCAGCATAAAAGGATCGTTACTACGCTGGCCAAAGCAAAAGTACTCAGAACTTATATTGAGCCCCTGATTACCAAATCAAAGGAAAACACAACTCATCAACGGAGAGTTGTTTTCAGCTATCTGCAGGATAAAGAAGCAATTACTGAACTTTTTGGTAATGTGGCTACAAAAGTGGCCGGCCGCCCGGGCGGTTATACCAGAATTATTAAACTGGGTACAAGAACAGGGGATGCTGCTGAAACCGCAATGATCGAGTTGGTCGACTTCAACGAAATCTATGGTAAAGGTAAGGGCGAAGTAAAAGAGACTGCGAAAAAGACCCGTCGCGCAGGAGGAAAAAAGAAGGCCGATACCGCTTCTGCGGATACCGGTGTAAAAGCAGAATCCAAAATAGAAAAAGCAGCTGAATAAATTTTTCACTTGTGATAAAATAAAAAAAGCGGTCCCGACAACGAGGGCTGCTTTTTTTTGTCCAAAGGACAGTGTTCAGGAGGAAAATATTGGGAAATGTATATTGAGAATGCTTAAATGTGGTATAGAATGTTAACAAAATCCTCACTCCCATACTCCCATACTCCCATACTCTCACACTTATATTTGTTTTCTTTGCAAAATATTTCCAAATATGGCTACAGCTACAAACCGCCCTGCAATTCTTGTTTTAGCAGATGGAACTTTTCATTATGGTCAGGCTTTCGGTAAGAAAGGCACAACCTCCGGAGAAATCTGTTTTAACACAGGTATGACCGGATACCAGGAGGTATTTACGGATCCGAGTTATTATGGCCAGGTGCTGATTATGAATAGTGTTCATATAGGGAATTATGGTGTGAAAGATGCCGATGTGGAATCAGACAGTGTAAAAATTCGCGGTCTGATAGGCCGAAATCTGGAAGAACAATTTTCACGTATACAGGCTAAGGGTTCACTGGACGATTATTTGAAGGCAAACCAGATCGTTTGTATTGAAGGCGTCGATACCCGGGCACTCGTTACCCATGTGCGTCTGAAAGGAGCGATGAATTGTATTATTTCTTCAGAGATAACGGATGTAAATGAACTGAAAAAAATGTTATCGGTTGTACCGCAGATGGACGGGCTTGAACTTGCTTCAGCCGTTTCAACTGAAAAAACTTACGAGGCTGGAGATCCCAATTCGAACGTACGAATAGCTGTATTGGATTATGGGGTTAAAAAAAATATAGTACAGTGCATGATCGATCGCGGTGCATTTGTAAAAGTATTTCCGGCTAAAACAGATCTTAATACACTGAAACAATTCAGACCTTCAGGATATTTTCTTTCAAACGGACCTGGTGATCCGGCAGCAATGGAATATGCAGTAGAGACCGTAAAAAATATACTGAAAGAAGAAAAGCCACTGTTTGGTATTTGTTTGGGTCATCAGCTGCTTGCCCTGGCCAAAGGTATTCCAACATTTAAGATGCACCATGGACATCGGGGCCTGAATCACCCGGTGAAAAACCTGGTTACCGGCAAATGTGAGATCACTACACAAAATCATGGTTTTGGTGTAGATCCGGTTTCAGTAAGAAAAAACACGGAAGTGGAAGTCACCCATATAAACCTGAATGATGATTCGATAGAAGGTATTCGTTTGAAGAACAAGCCTGTATTTTCAGTTCAATATCATCCGGAAGCAACCCCCGGCCCACACGATAGCCGTTATCTTTTTGATGAATTTATAGAACTTATAAAAAAAGCGTAAGCCTTAACATTTTAAAAGGAATGCTTAGCCCTGTAGCGGCCGTTAAATTCCTGTCCTCCATGTTTTATTTAGATCTGCCTTTATGCTTTGAGCATTAAGCTTTAAGCTTAATAATGTATTTTTGCACTCTATTAAACCTCATTCTGCGTGTCATTAATTAAAAGTATTTCAGGTATCCGAGGGACGATTGGTGGCAAGCCAAATGAGAATCTCACGCCACTTGATATCGTTCGTTTTTCAGCAGCATATGGTACCTGGATAAAGGAATCCGTTTCCCATTCCAGGAAAATTATTATTGGCAGAGATGGTCGTATCAGTGGGGAAATGGTACGAAACCTGGTTGTCAGCACATTAACCGGACTCGGGCTGGATGTTCACGATCTGGGGCTATCTACTACGCCCACGGTTGAAATGGCCGTCATCGGGGAGAAGGCGGCAGGAGGTATTATTATAACAGCAAGTCATAACGCGCAGGATTGGAATGCGCTCAAACTTCTCAACAGCGCAGGTGAATTTATAAGTTCACAAGACGGAAAATGGATTTTGGAAAAGGCCTCCAGCGATAGTTTTGTATTCGCCCCTGTTGACAAACTTGGTAATTATTTGGTGGATAATAGTTATCAATATAAACATATACAGGCGGTGATAGATTATCCGCTCATTGATCTCCCGGCCATTCGGAACAAACATTTTAAGGTGGTTATTGACACAATCAATTCAACGGGATCTTTGTTTATTCCGCCTTTACTGAAAGCTCTCGGAGTGGAAAATATCCGGATTCTGAATGAAGAGGTAAACGGGAGATTTGCCCATAATCCCGAACCACTTCCTGAAAATCTATCAGCGCTCAGCGCTGAAGTAAAAAAATCCGGAGCTGATTTGGGCATAGCAGTTGACCCGGATGTCGACAGGCTTTGTTTTGTATGTGAGGATGGATCTATGTTTGGTGAAGAATTTACCCTCGTCGCCGTTGCTGATTATGTTCTTTCTGAGAAATCAGGGAATACGGTGAGTAATATGAGCAGTACCAAGGCACTGAAAGAAATTACTTTGAAACATGGAGGCCAGTATTTCCCTTCCGCGGTTGGAGAAGTGAATGTTGTGAATAAAATGAAGGAAGTAAATGCGGTAATTGGAGGTGAGGGAAATGGCGGTATTATCGTCCCGGATCTTCATTATGGACGGGATGCCCTGATTGGAATCGGACTATTCCTCAGTGCTCTGGCACGACATAAAAATGGAATGCGTTCGTTCAGATCGAAATATCCGGATTATTTCATCTCGAAAAATAAAATTGAATTGGAGAAAGGAGTAAATGTGAATAAAATATTTGACCAGATAAAAACAAAATATAAAAATCATCCGGCCAATACCGAAGACGGTTTAAAAATAGAGTTTGATGAGGATTGGGTGCATCTCCGCACGTCCAATACAGAACCTATCATCCGCATTTATGCGGAGAGCAATTTTGAAACAACCGCGAATAATATCGCCAGACGCCTCATGAAAGATATACAGGAGTTTATTTAAACTCTTTAAATTTTTAGTTGATGGAAAGAATTTATTTTGACAATGCGGCCACAACGCCGCTGGATCCCCTGGTACTGGATGTGATGATGCCCTATCTGACCGAAAAATTTGGTAACCCTTCATCCATTTATTCTTATGGAAGGGAAAGCCGGATGGCGATTGAACAGGCCAGGAAGACGGTTGCGAAATTGATTCATGCAAATCCATCGGAAATATTTTTTACGAGTGGCGGAACCGAAAGCAGCAATGCAGCCATACGCGCTGCTGTGCAGGACCTGAATTGCCGGCATATTATTACTTCACCACTTGAACATCATGCGACGCTTCATACGGTCACCTATTATCAGGAAAAGGGCGAAGCGAAGGTTCATTTCCTGAATATTCTTCCGGATGGTCATGTGGATCTTGAGCACCTTGACAATCTGTTAGCAGAACTCGGAGAAAAGACCCTGGTTTCTTTGATGCATGCAAATAACGAAACGGGTAACGTGCTTGATATTCACAGGGTCGCTGAAATTTGCAAATCATACGGTGCTATTTTTCATTCTGATACAGTCCAGACGCTGGGTCATTTTGCATTTGACCTGAAAAAATTGCATATACATTTTATAACCGGAGCGGCACATAAATTCCATGGGCCCAAAGGAGTGGGTCTTTTGTATATCAATGAACAACTTAAAGTAAAACCGAATATACATGGCGGTGCACAGGAAAGAAATATGCGCGCAGGAACTGAAAATGTATATGGTATTGTTGGATTTGCAAAGGCACTTGAACTGGCCTCTTTAAGGCTGGAAGAAGAAAGCAGATATATCAATGGCCTTAGGAAATATATGGCTGATATGCTAAAAAAGGAAATTCCCGGAGTCGAATTTAATGGTGATGCATTCGGACAAAGTCTATATACAATATTAAGTGTCAGTTTTCCGAAATCAGAAAAAACGGAAATGTTATTGTTCAATCTTGATATTAATCATATTTGTGCTTCCGGAGGGAGTGCCTGCACCAGCGGCGCCCAGCAGGGCTCACATGTTATTCGTGCCATTTATCCCGGTTCAGACAGGTCGACTGTCAGATTTTCATTCTGCAGACACAATACGAGAAACGAAGTAGATGAAGTGGTCGGTAAACTTAAAACACTTATTTAGTTAAGCGCATAAAAAAACCCAGTCACTACGCTGGATCTTTTTATGTGTGTTCTAGTAAAAATTTTCGAAGGGATCAGATGGATCTTGGACCAAAAACGGGCTCTTCAGATACAAATTTACACCTATTCTTATTTGGACTTTCAATTCGTATTTAAATCTTTTACATAGTTCGGATTTTACTCAAATGTTAACATTTCATTTCAATACCTCTAGAAATTTTGAACGATTACCAATTGACTTTTTACGTTTTGACCATTCGCTGTCAGTCTCGCAACATAGGTTCCGGTGGGCAGGTTACCTGCTTTTGACAGATGCACGGTCTGGCGACCGTTTAATGATGACAAATTCGTTTCACTGATTTTATTTCCGGAAAGGTCGAAAAATTCCATTTTAACTTCACGGAGGTTCTTATCCGATTCAACAAATAAAGTATTGCTCTGAACTACTGTCGGATAAATTCTCGTTCCTGTAATGGCACTATTGATGATTTCTACCACCGTAGTCTGATTGATTGATCCATCCTTACCGACTATTTGAATACGATAAAAAGAAGTTCCCGGTAAGGGATGTGCATCGGCATACTGATAATTTAATTGAAAATCGTTTGTACTGATGGTCATCTTAGAATCTATTTGATCTATATCAACGAAATTCATTCCATCTCCGCTGCGCTGGATTTCATAGTAATCAATACCGGATTCCATCATTGTAGCCCAACTCAGTTCAATTTGTTGGTTTATAACAACTCCTTTAAAATTTTTGAATGTCACGGCCGGTGTACCACCCGCATAGCTTAAAGCACCGGTAAATATCAGGGCGAAAGAAAGTAAAATAGTTTTCATAAAAATTGATTACTACCTATATAGCCAAACCAGATGCCATAGTGATAATAACATGATAATCAATGTGATATGACCTAATATTTAATCTTTTTTATTCCCAGGGAGGGAATATTTTACTAAAATGAGGATGCTTTTTTTAAAGTTTTTTAATTTGAAATGGTTCATTCTATCTTGTAGGCTTTAGATAAACCATGCCAAAACCTGCCGTTTTAACCAACAGGATATATTCGATTGATATTCTTAGAGGAGCCGTTATGATCATCATGGCCCTGGATCACGTCCGGGATTATTTTCATCAGACCGCGTCGATTGACAGCCCAACCAATTTATTGACGACTACGCCACTTTTATTTTTCACAAGATGGATTACGCATTTCTGTGCGCCTACTTTTGTTTTTCTTGCAGGGATTTCTGCTTACTTATCAGGGCAGAAAAAAACTACAAAAGATCAGAGTGTTTTTCTGCTGAAAAGAGGTTTATGGTTAATATTCATTGAAATTGCCATTGTTACCCTCGGTTGGACATTTGATCCTTTGTATCATGTGCTGATCCTGCAGGTAATCTGGGCCATTGGTATCAGTATGATCATTCTGGGATTGATGGTATGGCTTCCGGTTAACGTGATTTTAATTTGTGGAGTATTAATAATTTGTTTTCACAACCTGCTGGATTATGCCGAAGTCAGCAGGAATGGGCAGGTCGGTATTTTCTGGGACCTGATGCATCATGGAAATTTCGAAGCTATTAATTTTGCACCCCGTCATATTTTCCTGTTGATATATCCATTTTTGCCGTGGACTGGCATTATGTTATTGGGTTATGGCATGGGCAAAATATTTACAAACAGTTTTTCTCCGAAGAGAAGAAGGAAAATTCTGTTTATTACCGGTTCTGTATTTTTTCTTGTTTTTTTTATCCTCCGCTCTTACAACCATTATGGTGATCCTGTTCACTGGGGTATGCAAAGAACACAATTGTTTTCGTGGCTTTCATTTATCAACCTTAGTAAATATCCACCATCACTGGATTATATCTCTCTTACAATAGGCGTCGCAATGATTATACTTGGATTACTTGACAGGGTTTCGGGTAATTCTTTCGCATTTGTTAAGGTATTTGGACGAGTTCCCTTTTTCTTTTATGTCACGCATATTTACCTTATTCATAGTCTTACTGTTATACTATTCTTTGTCCAGGGTTATTCTGAAAAAGAAATAGCACCGCAGCATGTTCCATTTTATTTCCGGCCCGACCAATTTGGCTTTGGTCTGGCAGGCGTCTACCTGTTATGGCTGGCTGTTATATTAATTTTATTTCCATTTTGTAAATGGTATGACAATTACAAAACCACCCATAAAAAATGGTGGTTGAGTTACATTTAATGCTTATTGAAGCAGTCCTTTAATCTCATTTAACTTAAGCAGGGCTTCTACAGGCGTCAGTCGGTTAATATCCAGATCATTGAGCATTTTTCTGATGAGTTCAAATGTTTCGGTATGGGCATCAAAAATGGAGAGTTGCATTTTTGGTGCAGATATTTTTTTTACTGTATCCTTCAGTGTTGTGGATTCGCCACCACGACTTTCTTCGAGCTGTTTCAGAATTTGGTAGGCGCGATCGATCAGTGAAGCAGGCATACCAGCCATTTTTGCCACGTGAATTCCAAAACTATGTGTTGATCCACCGGGGGCGAGTTTACGCAGAAAGATAATTTTATTTCCGAGCTCACGACTTGTAATATGATAATTTTTTATGCCTTGGAATAGATTTTCCAGCTCATTCAATTCGTGATAGTGTGTTGCAAAAAGCGTTTTGGGTTTGTGGACAGATTGATGCAAAAATTCTGCAATACTCCAGGCGATGGATATGCCATCATATGTCGAAGTTCCCCTTCCGATTTCATCCAATATGATCAGGCTGCGAGCGGTGATATTATTCAGAATGCTGGCTGTTTCATTCATCTCTACCAAAAATGTGGATTCGCCCCCGCTTACATTATCGGAAGCACCTACGCGTGTGAAGATTTTATCCGTAAGTGGTATTTTAGCATTTGATGCCGGTACAAAACTTCCCATATGACTCATAAGGGTAATGAGCGCTACCTGACGAAGAAGAGCGGATTTGCCGCTCATATTGGGACCAGTCAGAATAATAATCTGTTGACTCGACGGATCCAGCATCACATCATTGGCAATATATTCATCGCTCGGCGGAAGGTTCATTTCAATTACCGGGTGACGGCTTTCTGTTAGTTCAAGTATTGGTTCTTCGACTATTACAGGTTTTTTATAATTTGAACGCAGGGCGTTGCCGGCAAAGCAGAGCAGGCAATCCATAGTCGCCAGTGCGGTACAATTTATTTGTATGGGTGAAATGTATTCCCGTAGTGTGAACATGAGTTTATCGTAGATAACAGATTCAATCGTTTGAATTTTTTCCTCTGCACCAATGATTTTTTCTTCATATTCCTTTAATTCAGGTGTAATATATCTTTCAGCATTGGTCAGTGTTTGTTTTCGGATCCATGTTTCCGGCACCTTATGTTTATGTGAATTGGTTACTTCAAGATAATAACCGAATACATTATTAAAGCTTATTCTTAAAGATGAAATACCCGTAGATAAGGATTCTTTTTGTTGCAGTTCGGCCAGGTATTGTTTTCCGTTAGATGCAATACTGCGAAGCATATCGAGTTCGGCGTCCACACCCGGCCTTACTAAGTTTCCTTTTGACACAATAGCGGGGGGATTATCTACCAGCTCAGCCAGAATCTGATCCGCCATAGGCAAACAGGGATTCAAAACAGCTGCCAGTCTTTTTAAATAAGGATCAGGGCTGTTTATACTGATTTGTTGGATACGGAATATTTCATGAAGGCTGCGTCCAAGTTGCAATACTTCCCGCGGACTAATTTTTTTTGAAGGAATACGGGAGAGCATTCTTTCGATATCTCCACAAAGTTTAATATGATGTATGAGCTTTGTCCGTAAATCAGGTTCCCGGATGAAATACTCAACCAAATCAAGCCTTTCTCTGATGGGAATAAGATCCTTCAACGGCATAAGCATCCATCGTTTCATCATGCGGGCACCCATAGGAGATACAGTATTGTCAAGCGAACGCAGTAATGAAAATGGGTGATCGGAGTTAGGCAGAAGCTCAAGATTACGAACTGTAAACTGATCCATCCACAAATAATTCTCTCTTTCAAGCCTTTGTATCGTAGTGATATGTTGCAGGTTCGGATGCTCCGTATCTTTCAGGTAGTGAATAATCGCACCTGCGGCGATAATGCCCTGTGGAATCGTTTCAATTCCAAAGCCTTTTAAAGAATGAGTCTGAAAATGCCTGAGTAAAATTTCATTAGCATATGTTTCATCAAATACCCAGCTTTCAAGCGAATAGGTATAGAACCGGTCGCCGTAGGTCTCTTTAAATATTTTCTGATGATTCCGCTGGAAGATTACTTCTGCAGGTTGAAGAGTTTGAAGCAGTTGATCTATATAATCCGGGTTTCCCTGAGTTGTAAAAAATTCTCCTGTGGAAATATCCAGGAAGGCGATGCCCTGAATCGTTTCTCCAAATTGAATGGCCGCCAGAAAATTATTGCTCTGATGTTCCAGAAGCTTATCCTGGGTAGCCGTTCCGGGAGTGACCATTTCAGTAATCCCACGTTTTACAAGACCCTTTGCGAGTTTGGGGTCCTCCAGTTGATCACAAATGGCAACCCGGAATCCTCCTTTCACCAGTTTATGCAAATAAGTATCCAGGGCGTGATGAGGAAAACCAGCCAATTCGCTGGATGATGCGGACCCATTATTCCTTTTGGTAAGGGTAATGCCCAGTATTCGGGAAGCATGTATGGCGTCTTCTCCGAAAGTTTCATAAAAATCTCCCACGCGGAACAATAGAAGGGCATCCGGATATTTTTGTTTAATCGCCCGGTGTTGCTGCATTAAAGGAGTGTCTGTTGAAATTTTAGACATGCGAAGGATCCGTTACTGTCGAGCAGTCGTTTCTCGCGCCGGATGCGGCAAATGTAAGAAAGCGATTCTCAAAAATTACAGGGTTTCACACGTTGTGAACAACTTAAAAAACCCCATCTGAAGCCGTTTTAACAACAGGTGTAAGTAGTCCGTCCCCGGCTTTAGCCATTGAACCTTAGACGATGAACCGTCTTTAAACTTAACTTTGCATCATGCGAAAACTTCGAATGGACGAACTTCCTCGTAAGAGCATGACTGAAATTCGGGAGGCGGAGAAACTGCCTGTAATCCTGCTATTGGAAAACATCCGGAGCATGCATAATGTAGGAAGCGTTTTCCGGACGGCTGATGCTTTTCTCGCAGAAGCTATTTATCTCTGCGGTTATTCACCACAGCCTCCTCACCGGGATATACATAAAACGGCCCTCGGTGCCACGGAAACGGTAACATGGAAATATGTGGAGAAAACGGAGGAGGCGTTAACATTCCTTAAGAAGGCCGGTTATCAGATCCTGGCCGTCGAACAGGTGCACGGAAGTGTGCCGTTGCAGCGATTCAAATTGAAATCAGGAGAAAAGATAGTATTGATATTTGGAAATGAAGTGCAGGGAGTCAGTGAGGAAGCATTGGAATATTGTGATGGTTGTATCGAAATTCCACAGTTCGGAATGAAACATTCGCTCAATGTTTCAGTTGCTGCCGGGATGGTTTTATGGGAGCTGATGAGAGCGGTAGTTTAATATTCACTATATAAATTATAATATGTCCCGTTTTGGAAATTATTTGAGCCTGATCAAATTTTCACATACTTTATTTGCATTGCCCTTCGCGATGATCGGATTTTTCCTGGGTATATTTGGAACAAAAATTATTCATGAAAGAGGGTTTCCTGGTTCGGGCCCGTTATTGATTCGGTTTTTATTAGTATTGATTTGTATGGTAACGGCAAGAAGTGCCGCCATGGCCTTTAACCGATATCTGGACAGGAACTTCGATGCCCGAAATCCCAGGACAGCCATCCGGGAGATTCCGCGCGGCATTATTGCACCAAATAGTGCACTGCGTTTTGTGGTCATTTGTTGTGCGGCTTTTATGATCACCTGCTGGTTCATCAATCCGATTTGTTTTTATCTTTCTCCTGTTGCTCTCTTTGTAATATTATTTTATAGCTATACTAAAAGGTTTACCCCATTATGTCATCTTGTGCTGGGCCTCGGTTTATCTCTGGCACCGATTGGCGCCTTCCTGGCTGTGACCGGACATTTTGAGCCGCTACCCCTGCTTTTTTCAGGAGCCGTTATTTGTTGGGTTAGTGGCTTTGACATCATCTATGCCATGCAGGATGTTGATTTTGATAAATCAGAAAACCTTTTTTCGATTCCTGTGGCTGTTGGTAAAAGAAATGCGTTGTGGATATCCTCGTTGCTTCATATACTGAGTGCTGCATTTGTAATCGGAGCAGGATTTGTGGGTGGATTTGGCGGATGGTACTGGGTTGGCATATTTTTATTTACAGGAATGCTTGTTTATCAGCATATGATAGTTAAACCAAACGATGTTAGTCGGGTGAACCTGGCGTTTATGACGGCCAACGGAATAGCCAGTGTGGCTTTTGCATTTTTTGCAATTGCCGATATATATATCACTTATAAACATTGGTAAAGCATGGCGAGAATATTAGCAATTGATTATGGACTGAAAAGAACGGGTATAGCCGTGACAGATCCATTGCAAATTATTGCCTCAGCCCTGACCACCATTGAATCCGCGAAAATCTTTACTTTTTTAGGGGAATATATCAAAAAAGAGGAAGTTGAATTGATATTGATAGGCGATCCCCGGAATCTGGATGATAGTCCCACCGATATTTCGAACGATGTGCATCGTGTGATTAAAATTATGCAAGAGAAGTTTCCGAAAATTCCCGTAAAAACGGTAGATGAAAGGTATAGTTCGCTGATGGCTTCCCGCGCAATGATCGATATGAATATGAAAAAGAGCCGCCGGCGGGAAAAAGGGATGGTTGATCAGGTGGCGGCGACAATGATGCTGCAGGAATACCTCTTGAAAGCTTAAAGCTTAAAGCGAAAAGCATAAGGCTTTTCTTGGAGAGAAACCGGTAGCGGTAAGGGATCGCAATTTTTCATAATAAAATTGATATGCATTAAGCTTTGCGCTTTAAGCTTTAGGCCTAAAAATGTAAATTTGCGTTATGATACTTCCGATTGTCGCTTATGGCGCACAGGTTTTGAGGACCCGCGGGGCCGAGGTAAAACCTGACTATCCCGGACTCGAAAAGCTGATCGAGGACATGTGGGAAACCATGTATGAGAGTAGTGGGGTAGGACTCGCTGCTCCGCAGATAAATAAGGCGATTCGCCTGTTCGTTATCGACAGCACACAGATTTTTACAAACCTGGAAGATGATGAACAGGGCAAATATCCTGACGCACCCGGTCTGAAGGAAGTATTTATCAATGCCAAAATTATTAAGCTAAATGGTGAGCCCTGGCCTTACACTGAAGGCTGTTTGAGTATTCCAAAAATCCGGGAAGAAGTCCTTCGTAACGAGGAAGTAGAGCTTGAATACGACGATCAACTATTTCAGCATCATACAAGAACTTTCAACGGATTAACGGCCCGTGTGATTCTGCATGAATATGATCACATAGAAGGAAAATTATTCATTGATTATCTCAAACCTTTAAAAAGAAAATTACTGAAGGGTAAACTCGATGATATATCCAAAGGAAAAATCAGCGTGGATTACAAGATGAGTTTTTCAAACTGATATCCCGTAAAATTATTTTTTCAATATTCAGTATCGTCTATAAATATCTTGCCGCCTTTAGGCTCTCGGTTTATTAGAATAACTCCGCCATTTCTCAATCACTGCTGACATATCTTCCGGTAATTCACTATCAAATAGCATTTCCCGTGTTGTAACCGGATGTATAAAACCAAGCGTTTTGGCATGAAGAGCTTGCCGTTTGCAGATTTCAAAACAATTTTCAACAAATTGTTTGTATTTATTAAATATAGTGCCTTTTAAAATTTTATTTCCTCCATAAGTCTCATCATTAAACAAGGGATGACCGATATATTTCATATGCACCCGGATCTGATGTGTCCGGCCAGTTTCCAGTATGCATTTTATCAGCGTCACATAGCCAAATCTTTCAAGCACTTCATAATGTGTGATTGCTTCTTTTCCATGATCCCCTTCCGGATATGCTTCAAATAATTTCCGGAAACGACGGTGTCGGCCGACGTGTGCTATAATAGTGCCCTTGTCTTCTTTCAGATCTCCCCAAACGAGGGCCTGGTATTCGCGTTTGATCGAATGGTTGAAAAATTGTTTAGCCAGACTTGCTACCGCATGACTCGTTTTTGCAATTACCAGCAGGCCACTGGTATTTTTATCTATCCGGTGAACCAATCCGAACCGTGGTAAAGTTTCTTCTGAAATAGTTTTATTTTCTTCCTGTAAATAATAGGCGACACCGTTAATGAGTGTTCCGGAATAATTGCCGGAGGCAGGATGAACAACAAGGCCAGGTGGTTTGTTAATGATCAGAATTTCATCATCTTCAAAAAAAATATTCAGGGCCATTTTCTCGGGGATAATATTCTCACCCACCTTCTCCTTGTCGGAAAAGCAAACGATGTTATCTCCAGGTCGCACTTTGTAATTGGCTGAAGCCGTTTTATTATTTACCAGCACCATTCCCCCGTCGATGGCCTGTTGCACTTTATTACGAGAAATATTTTCAATACGTGCTGTCAGGAATTTATCCAGTCGTATGGGTTCCTGACCGCCGCTTACAACCAGATTCATTCTTTCATACAAAATCTCGGAATATTCGGATGAATCATCTTCATTGATCACCGTCGCAGATTCAATTTCTGTCGTTTCCAATTCTGTGTGATTTTTTATTTCCGGATGCTGGCCTTCAGATCCTCTTGACTTTCTTGGGCATAAAGGCAAAAATACGGTCTTAAGCCCAAAGCCTAAAGCGCGGACTTAAAGCTGTATTTTATAGTCTCTATTGCATGGTTTACAATCGTCTAAACGGATTTTGTTCATATGTCGATCAAACTTAAGGTGGCTTTACGCTTTGCGCTTTAGGCTTTGAGCTTTAAAACGTAAATTTGCAGGATGCAAAAGCAGCCCGTTTTTTTTAGAGACCTGGGTATGATGGGGTACACGGAAGCCTGGGATTATCAGGAACGCCTGCTAAAACAAAATGTGGATATCAAAACCAGATACCATGCAGCAAAAGACAGACAGAAAAAAAACACGACAAATTACCTTCTTTTCGTAGAACATCCACCGGTTTATACGCTTGGTAAAACAGGTCACGAGGAAAATGTACTATTAGATGAAGAGGAATTGCTTGAACGGGGAATCTTATTTGTAAAAACAAATCGTGGCGGTGATATTACTTTTCATGGACCCGAACAGATTGTAGGTTATCCTATTCTGGATCTCGAGAAATTTGGAACCGATATTGGTAAGTACCTGCGGAACCTGGAAGAAATTATCATTCGTACACTGAAGGATTATGGTATACAGGGAGAAAGATCGAGCGGTGAGACCGGGGTTTGGCTGGAATCTGGCATCGTGGGTAGGGAAAGAAAAATAGCTGCGTTCGGAGTGCGTTGCAGTCGCTGGATCACAATGCATGGATTTGCTTTCAATGTTAATACAGATCTTCAATATTTTGATGGAATCATACCTTGCGGTATCAAGAATAAACAGGTTACATCACTGGCCCGCGAGCTGGGTCGCAATATTGATCTGGCAGAAGTAAAAGAGAAAATCAAATCTCATTTTGAAGAAGTCTTTGAAGCTGAATTAAGACTGATGGAGGAAGTAAGTGTTTGATTTAGCCGCCACAGGATCGACTTTTACTTTATATTTTATTCACGTGGAATAAGGAACTTGTTTTTTTCTTTCAGTTTTCCATCTTCATATAATTCGAAACGGAACCAGCCGGCATGTCCGAAATTTGTTTTATCGATGATGAGTATAGGATCCTTTATATCTTTCACTTCCATTACCGGTGTATTATCAGGCTCAAAAAAAGCTACGAAATATTTTTTCGTCTTGCAATCCGGCAAAGCGATAGAAATATTGCCGTCCTTGGCTGCAAATACATAGGGAGAAATCTTATAAACTTCTTTGGGTTCTTTATAAATCTCTATAAAAGGTTTGATCTGGAGGGTATCGGCATTCACAAAATACAATGTGTCCTTCGTTTGTTTTACGAGCGAATCACTGAAACGTCGTACCTGATTTCCTTCCAGTTGCATGATCACACTATCCCTTCTTTTGACAAATAATATTTTCTCTACTGCAATAGTAGGGGATTTGATTTTGCCTGGATTCGTTACAGAAGGTTTTTTCATACTCGAGTTATCCATCATATAGTAAATCCGGGAATTGTCTATTTTAGGAAGAATCAGGTATTTTTCCTCCTCTTCAACAGATTTCACTGCCGGGGCTGCGGGATCTGTTTTACTATTGTTTGCCGAATTTTCAAGTGCTGCCGATTGTCCTTTTTCGGCAACGGCGGACTGAGTTACCGGATGCGACTGGTACCACCTGCTTTTGCTTCGATTGACCCTGCCCCATTTTCTGTTTACCCGCGTGAACCTGCTTTGTACTTGCCGTGGGTTGTTCCACCCGCTCCAAAACGGGTCTTCTGGATTTGGTAAACATGTATTTACTGTTCGGAAACAAAATAAAGATGCGGTAATACATTTTAGAGCCACCCGGTTTGCTATCTACAAAACCATTTTCAGGGATTTGCGGGTCCGGCACTGTTAAAAGTGTAGTAAAATTCCGAAGGCTGTCATTAGATCTCTGTATGCTGATTTGATTAACAGAAGGGTATCCATTTCGCCAGCTAATGAGGACTTTCCCGGTTGACTTCAGGGAGGCTGTAAAACCAGGCAGGGTATCCTGTGCTTTTGCATAGGGCAGGATGAATATGGAAACTAAAATCAGCGTAAAAAGAAAACGCATGGCACGAACTTATCTTTAATCTAGGTCCCGGCAAAGATAAGGGAAGCCCTTATTCTGGTCCCTTAAAACCCAAGCAGGCCCGGTGTTAAGGAACGGTTTCCCTGAAGACCTCCGGTGTGTAAAACGAGTATCCGGCTACCCGGCGGAAATAATTTCATTACCGCCATACTTATAACGGCAAAAAGCAATTTTCCGGTATATACAAAATCAGTCGGAATACCAGATTCTGCGTAGGTTGTATTCATGAATCCGGTTAATAATGCGTTGTATTTTGCATATCCCCCAAAGTGATAATCATGGACCATCTGAACATTGGCTATTTTGGACCGGTCTTTTATCCAGGATATGTCGATGGGATCCAACTCCCGTGTACCTTTCAAAACGGATATTCCGATCATTTTCAGATTCGGGTGTGCACTGTTAATCAGTCCTGCTAATGTGGTACCGGTTCCAACTGCCGTGCATACATGAGTATACTTTTGTTGCGGTACAAGGGACAAAATTTCTTCAGACCCCCTCACACCTTCTTTACCGGCTCCACCTTCCGGTATCAGGAGAGAACCTTGAATAGTGTCGTCATTAAAATCTGTAAAATTTTCTGCCCAATTACCCAGACAGTCTGACCTTTTTATGTTGTCGAACGCTGAGCGGGTCAGAAAAAGCAACTTCATTCCGTATTCTTTTGCTGCAATCAGTGTATGTGAGAGCAGCACGGGTTGCTCTCCACGAATAAATCCGATGGAACGTAAACCATGCATATGCGCCGTCGCTGCAAGAGCCAGAAGATGATTCGAATAAGCACCACCGAAACTGACCAGTGTATCCTTATTTGTCTTGCTTTGCTTTTTCGACATAGTATCTTAATTTGAACCATTTATTTCCAGAAATTTCAGAGTGAATTTTGTCCAGTCTTAGAACATCAACCGTCAATTCATTTTGACGGAATACCTGATGATCCCAGGGATCCAGGCTGATATTCGTAAAATCAGGTCTTAAATCTGTCACGATAATTCTTATTCTTTTTTATGTTTATTATTTAATTTCGCCTCGCATTAAAATTACGTTAATGAAACCAACCTTATTGATACTTGCGGCAGGAATGGCATCGCGATATGGTAGCATGAAACAAATACAATCATTTGGTCCTTCGGGAGAAACGATTATGGATTATTCTATTTATGATGCGATTCAAAGCGGATTTAAAAAAATCGTTTTCATCATCCGAAAAGACTTTGCGGAAGACTTTAAAAATATATTTGAACCAAAATGGAGCAAAAAAGTAGAAACGGACTATGTGTACCAGGAATTGGAATCCTTCCTGGATGGATATCAGCCTCCACCTGACCGGTCAAAACCGTGGGGAACCGCCCATGCTGTACTTTGTGCAAAATCCGCTGTCCGGGAGCCTTTTGCTGTAATTAATGCCGATGATTTCTATGGCAGAGATGCTTTTGTAAAAGCGTATGAATTCCTGACAACCGCCTGCAACGATTCTACTTATAGCATTATTGGATACGATCTTTCAAAAACACTTTCTGAAAACGGTTCGGTAAGCAGGGGCGTCTGTGAGGTGGACAAGGATAATAACCTGGTTTCCATTCATGAAAGAACAAAAATATATCGTAATGATAAAGGAGAAATCACTTACGAAGAAGGAGGAAAAACTTTTCAGGTTCCGGACACTGCAAAAGTTTCGATGAATTTCTGGTGCTTTGACCCGTCAGTTTTTACTTTCATTGAAAAAATATTCAAGGAGTTTCTTGCCAAAAGCGGACAGGAATCAAAGTCGGAATTTTTTATTCCTATAATTGGAGACCGTTTTATTCACGAGGGGAGGGGTCAGATAAAAATTATTCCCACGGCTTCGAGTTGGTTTGGTGTGACATATAAAGAAGATGCACCCTCTGTGCAGGAAAGCATCAACAGTCTGGTTTCTTCAGGTATATATCCTGGAAAACTCTATTAGTATGAGAGTATGGGAGTATGGGAGTATGAGAGTGTTTCTTATTATAATTAATAATTAATAATTAATAACTCTCCTAGTAGCTCTTGACCAGATAAATAAACTCCTGTATTTTCTTGATCTGTTGAACCCGATCCATGTTTTTTACATTGGATGTTTGTGGTAAATGGATGGAGGTTAAACTGGAATCCGTTTTTGAAACAAGAGTAGAGTCCTTTTTCATATCCTCCAGGGCGATGTAAATATTTTTTGAGCGGATCGCAAAGACAGCACCCTGAACGTGTTCCTGCCTGTTGCTCAATACACCGATCACTTCACCATTTTTATCAAGAACAGGCCCACCGCTATTTCCGGGATTTGCAGCAACAGCAATCTGGCAGGTGAGCGAATCACCCCGATAACCCGTCTTGGCACTTAAATATCCTTCACCATATACAATTTCGTCTCTTGGATACCCAAGTGTATAAATGGCTTCACCCAGGTCAATATTTCCCTTATTAATGGCATAGGGTAAGCTGGCCGGAGCTTTAAAATTACTATCTATGATCTTTAAAAAAGCCAGATCGGCAGCGGTATTTATGTATACAATTCTTGTGGTGAATTCCTGTCCTTTGTTATTCTGAACAATAACAACCGTAGAATTTCCGATTACATGAGCGTTGGTAACAATGTATCCTTTAGGGTCAATCATGAATCCGGTTCCTCCTTTGATTTCGGTTTCAGCGGGAGTAGGTCCTTTTACAGGAAGCTTTGTGTTCAGTCTTTCGTTAATAGATTTTTGACCCTTCGCCAGTTCGACAATTTTTCTGCTTAGTACCTGTAACGTGGTGTTGGGCGTCCTGGGTGCATAATAAGATGTAATGCCACTGATCGCGAGTGCTGTAATTGCTGCTATCGAGGCAGCTACTGCTACGGTCTTTCTGTATTTTATCCAGAGACGGCGGACTTTGGTTTCTTTTGATTGTTTGATTTGTCCTGTTTCAAAAAGTTCGTTATGCACATCCTGCAATGTGGATTTTATATTTTTACGGTCCCCAAATTTTTCCATCATATGGAGAAAAACGGTGTGCTCAACAACCAATTGATCAATGCCGGGATTTGATTTCCTGAGCTCTTCAAAAAATTTTCTTTCCTCAGGAAGCATTTCGCCCCGGATATACCTTTCAATCGATTCTAATATCAAACGTTCGTCCATTGCCTATTATGAGTTGTTATTGTGATGGTAGCGACCAAAGAATATCTTTTTCAAACGCATCAGGCATTTATATTTCTGATTTTTCGCGTTGTCTGCGTTTGTGTATCCAAATTCCTTCGCGATTTCTGACATGTTCTTTTTTCTTATATAATAACTCTCCAGCAATTCCTTACAAGGTTCTCCAAGGTGCTGTAAGGCCTGTTCCATCATTTCAAAATCCTCTGTTCTCTGATCATACATTTCAAGGTCATCATCTGTTGCTATGGTCTCCGGTGCGTTCGCCAGGTCACCTGAAAATCGGGCATTGTGCGCCAGCTTCTTCAACCACAAACGCCGGCAAACAGCATATATATACGTTTTCAGTTGTGCGTGCAATTCAAAACTTCCGGACTTGGCTTTTTCGTATAAAACGATGATTGCTTCCTGAAAAATATCCCTTGCGTCGTCAGAAGTCCCGTTATTATTGATAACCAGAGTCTGAATCATACTGTAGTGGACCCGGTATATCGTCTCAATAGCTTTTCTATCGTTTGCTGCCAAGCCCTTCAGTAGCACTAGTTCATTACTGTCCGTCGTCACCCAATACAATATTTAATACTGAAAGTAAAGAATCGTAACCCATTTCAAAATGGAAAAACTTAAAAATCCTGGAATTAAACATATTCCTAACGGGAATAAGCGTGTCTCACATCTTATTTTATTAATCAATAATCTTATAATCAGTGCTTTACGCAGCAGTAAAAAAAATATTCAGAATTTTAAGAAGCTTGGGAGGTTACTTTTTTTCAATTGCTGTATTAACATTAAATCATTCACACACAAACAAATAACAATGAAAAAACTTTTGGTCATTTTTGCAATCGGCGCATTCGCAGCCTGTAACGGTTCAGCTAGCACAGAAGCTAAGGTAGATTCTACTGCAACTGTAGCAAAGGACAGTGTAACTGCTGTTGCTGATTCAGCTAAAACTGTAATCGACTCTGCTGCTACTGCTGCAAAAGACAGCCTGAAGGCTAAGGTGATCACTAAGAAATAATTATCTTCTTTGGTAAGCAATCGTTAGAGGAAGGCCATCTCTTTTTGTTCCGGCTTGGTATGAACAAAAAGAGGTGGCTTTTTTTATCCGATTTTCTTCCTGAGATTCTGATCGATTGCATCCAGGAAATCTTCTGTATTCAGGTAATCCTTTCCCAGCGTCACATGATTACCATGAAGACAAATCGCCAGGTCCTTGGTCATCTTTCCGCTCTCTACGGTTTCAATACAAACCTGTTCAAGGATATTACAAAAACGAATGAGTTCATCGTTTTGGTCAAGTTTGCCCCGGAATCCCAGGCCCCGGGTCCATGCAAAAATAGATGCAATAGGATTGGTTGAAGTAGGTTTGCCCGCCTGATGATCACGGTAATGTCTGGTAACGGTTCCATGGGCGGCTTCTGCCTCCATAATTTTGCCATCCGGTGTGACGAGTACGGATGTCATAAGGCCGAGTGAGCCAAAACCCTGGGCAACAGTATCACTTTGCACGTCTCCATCATAATTCTTACAGGCCCATACGAAGTTTCCATTCCATTTTAACGCGCTGGCGACCATATCATCTATCAGGCGGTGTTCGTATGTAATATTGGCCTCTTTGAATTTTTGTTTGAATTCCTGCTGATAGATTTCTTCAAAAATATCCTTGAAGCGTCCATCATATTTTTTAAGAATAGTATTCTTCGTTGAAAGATAGAGCGGCCATTTTTTACTAAGTGCCATATTAAAACAACTCCTTGCAAATCCACTGATGCTTTCGTCGGTATTATACATGGACAATGCAACACCGTCGCCTTTGAAATCATATACTTCAAATACCTGCGGCTTACTGCCATCGGCAGGTGTAAAAGTCATTGTAAGTTTTCCTTTTCCTTTGATCACTGTATCCGTTGCACGATACTGGTCTCCAAATGCATGCCTTCCTACTATGATCGGCGCAGTCCAGTTTGTAACCAGCCTGGGTATGTTTTTGATGACAATGGGTTCGCGGAATACTGTTCCGTCCAGGATATTTCGGATGGTTCCGTTCGGACTCTTCCACATCTGTTTTAAATGAAATTCTTCCACCCGTGCTTCATCCGGTGTAATCGTTGCGCATTTAATTCCAACCCCTGTTTGTTTAATGGCGTTGGCTGCATCAATGGTTATTTGATCATTTGTCTGGTCCCTTGACTCGATGCCCAGGTCAAAGTATTTTATTTCCAATTCCAGATAAGGAAGTATCAGTTTGTCTTTTATAAACTTCCAGATAATCCTTGTCATTTCATCTCCATCCAGTTCGACAACCGGATTTGCAACTTTTATTTTATTAGCCATGGAAATTAATTTTATAGAAAAGTCAGCAAACCTACATGAATTGAAGCATTCCACAAAGCGTCGGAATTGAAAGCCCGGAGTGCCATGTATCAGGGCATAAAAATTTGCCGCGTTTGGTTCAACTTGGTACCTTGGGTGTCCAAACTTCATCTATGGATTTAATTGATATCGTAAAATCTTACCTATCAAATTATATTTCACTGAACGAACAGGAATTCAACTTTCTTTCGAGTTTATTTGAACTGAGGAACTTTGCAAAAAGGGAGAAACTGGTAGAGGAAGGGGAGGTAGAAAAATACCTGAACTTTATATTGCAGGGCCTCGCGAGAAAATTTTTTATCCGGAAGAATGAAGAGATGGTAATGCAGTTTTCAAGAGAAAATGAAATTATTTGCTGTTATGATTCATTTATGTCCGGAGAACCATCCAATTTCTCCGTAGAAGCGCTCGAACCCATGGTCGTCGTATCCATCACCCACGATAACGTGGAGAAATTGTATGAGTTTAGTCCGAAAATGGAAAGACTTGGCCGTTTGATTGCTACACAGGAATACCTTAAAAAGGAGAGTTTTGAGTATAACCGCGTTCGGTTGACATCCCAGGAACGCTTTATAAATTTTATCCGGAACAACAGTTATCTATTACAGCGCGTTCCCCAAAAATACCTTGCTTCTTATCTGAATATGAAGCCCGAAACATTCAGCCGACTGAAACACCTGATGAAAAAGCCTTCATAGATTTACGATTAACACCGGAATTTTTAATTCGTGACGAACTGTGTTGACAGTTTCGCCATAAATAAAATCTTTCAACCCTGTGTGGCCATGCGCTCCGATAACCAGCATATCGGCTCCTTCCTCTTTTACAATACGGACGATTTCTTTGGTTCGGTTTATATATCCCAGGCGCGTAATCGAATGACAATTATTTTTTTCAAGCGAATGCTGGTAACTATTCAATCGTTCCTGGTCGGTTCTTGTTTCCAGATCATCACTCTGTTTTCCCAGCATTCGTGCGGAGGCGCTTTCCACTACATGTATTAAAATATAATTGCTTTCTGTTCCGCCTTGTCCGATTGCGAAAGCCAATAGTTTTTCATCCTTAGGACTGAAATCGAGCGCGATGGCGATTTTTCGGAACTTGGGAATTTCCAGTTTCGAAATATCATGCTCTTCTCCATGCAGGGTTACAATTTTTTCCTCAGCTTTGCTCATCCATGGATGCAGAAGGATATAAAATAAAAGCACCAAGGCACCGAGTAGGATTAATAACAGATAATATTTTCCAGATAACATATCCCGGAATATCAAAAAAATGCCGACCTTCTTCCAATACCAGTTTAAGATTCAGGTAAAGCAATAACACCGCAATACCCCACGCAAAAAAACGGGTGATTATTTTTATGCGAAAAATACCCATCTTTTTTTTATCGCTGACAAAATGTATCAGCGGTATGACTGCAAAACCAAGCTGCAGGCTTAAAACGACCTGGCTGAAAACCAGCAGTTGGTCGACCTTGGTTTCTCCTGATATCCAGATCACTATAACGGCTGGTATAATGGCGAGAAGCCGGGTTATGAGCCTTCGCAAAAGGGGATTGATGCGCAAGCGCAGGTAACCTTCCATGACGATCTGCCCGGCAAGTGTTCCGGTAATCGTCGAACTTTGTCCCGCTGCAATCAGGGCTACGGCAAATAGAATGGACGCCATTTTGGTTCCCAATAGCGGCGAAAGAAGCTGGTGGGCCTCAGTTATGGATGCAACCTCCGTTCTGCCGGATTTGAAAAAAACAGCACCAGCCAAAATGAGGATTGCTGCATTGACCAGAAAAGCCAGGTTAAGGGCAATGGTAGAATCCCATAAATTCAACCTGAGCGCCTGTCTGATATACCCTTCCTCTCTCTTTATCTTCCTGGTTTGTACCAGGGCAGAATGCAGGTAAAGATTATGAGGCATCACAGTCGCGCCAATGATTCCTATCGCCACATATAAAGCGGTAGTACCCGGAAGAGATGGTATCAGCCCTCTGCTAATTTCGCCCAGATCTGGTTTGGCCAGGAAAATTTCAATAAAAAAGGAAACACCTACAATGGCTATCAGACTTAAAATGAAAACCTCCATTCTCCGCATACCCAGTTTCTGGAGAAACAGGAGCAGGAAAGTGTCCAGGGCAGTAATGGCAACGCCGTATACAAGGGGCAGGCCGGTAAGTAATTGAATACCAATAGCCATTCCAAGCACTTCCGCCAGATCGCAGGCTGTGATCGCTATTTCAGCAAGTATATAAAGACAGAAGTTAACCAGACGGGGGTAGGCTTCCCGGTTGGCCTGGGCGAGGTCTCTGCCCCGAACTATTCCCAGACGGGCGGAAAGCCCCTGCAGAAGGAGGGCCATCAGGTTGCTCATAAGAAGCACCCAAAGCAGACGGTATCCAAACTGGCTGCCTCCGGCGATGTCGGTAGCCCAATTCCCGGGATCCATATAACCCACACTCACCAGGTAGGCCGGACCGAAAAAGGAAAAAATCTGTTTCCAGCGCGGACCTGTGTTATTTACCTCTATTGATCCGTGCACCTCACTTAAAGAAAGATCAGTATATCGACTATTCTTCATTGATCTGCGACATTTTCCGGCGTTTACAAATCCCCATAGGAACAAATCTAAAATTTGTTCCTAACAGTAGTGGGAAAATAATAGAAAGCGGGGTAATTGCTGAATCTTTACTTTTGATTTTTAATTGGGTGGCATGCGATTATTGAAAATGATGCTTGTTCTTGTTGGTATGACATTTTTTTTATGCTGCAGGCATAAGGCTGCCGATGGGGGAGGAGAAATGAAAAAGATAGAACCGGAAGATTTCCAGGCAATGTTCCTGAAACTTAATCTGCCCGTAAATTTTGCTGACAGTTCCCTGTCAAAAAAACTTACAGATTCTCCCCTGGCTTATTCGATATTCAGTCAGTTTATTGATGACTCGCTGATTCAGAAACATTTCGGAAAAACGATCAAACCCAGACTATATGCCAGCGGGAAACTAGTGGTAAAAAAGGCAGAAACTTATCTCTTTATAAAAGCCCTGAGCCCGTCAAAAAAGATTCTTTTTGTAGCCTGTTTAGACAAAGATGGAAAGTTCCGGACCGGCATGCCGCTTCTGATCAGGGATGACGATTCCGAATTGAAGTATTCATCCGGCATTGATAATAAATATGCTATTTCAGTAAGTCGGCTCCGGAAAGATGGGGATGGTCGTACTTTTTTCGTACGAACGGTTTATGTGTATAATGAAGAAGGGGTTTTTACTCTGATTATGAGGGAGTCTAATGAAGGAAAACCGAAGACAGCCCAGATCTACAATCCGATTGATACATTTGCACATAAGCATAAATTTACCGGAGATTATATGCAGGATAAAAGAAATTTTATCTCTTTCCGCGACGGGAAAAACAATTCAGTTATTCGTTTTTTTGTACACTTTGAAAAGGATAATGGGAACTGCCAGGGGGAGCTCAAGGGAGAAGCTCGTTTTGTTTCTTCCACCATTGCCCGTTATATTGCGAACGGAGATCCCTGTTCTCTTGAATTTAATTTCAGTGAAAAAATGGTTCGTATGAAGGAATTGGAGGGGTGCGGAAATCACCGGGATATACGCTGTTATTTTGATGGTGTATACAATAAACATAAAGAAGCTGTTGCCAAACCGGCAAAAACCAAACGACGATCATCATAAAATAAATCAAAACCGTATCCGTTTACTCATTCAATTATGGATTTTAAAAATTTTGCAGTCCCTTACGCAGTCAACCCGGAGTTTTCAAAAAAAGTAGCCTATTTCTCCATGGAGTTTGCGGTTCACCAGCCGCTAAAAATATATAGTGGTGGTCTGGGTTTTCTTGCCGGTTCTCATGTTCGAAGTGCTTATGAATTACGTCAGAATTCAATTTTCATTGGTATCCTGTGGAAATATGGTTATTATGATCAGGCGCGCAATCAGGATCAGAGCCTGCAGGTAACCTGGGTCGAAAAACAATACCCCTTTTTGCAGGATACCGGAATCAAATATCAGATCAATATTCATGACCATCCGGTTTGGGTGAAGGCTTATTATCTGGCTCCGGAAACGTTTAACGGGGCGCCACTTTTCCTTTTGAGCACCGACCTAACGGAAAACGATTATGTTTCCCAAACCATCTGCCATCGTTTATATGATGCGAACGTGGCGACCAAGGTAGCCCAGTTTATATTACTGGGGGTGGGTGGTGCAAAACTCGTGGATCAACTCAATTTCAAACCCGAATTATATCATTTGAATGAGGCACATGGAATCAGTGCTGCCTTTTATCTGTATCAGAAGTACAATAAAAATATTGAAGAAGTAAAAAAAAGACTGGTATTCACCACCCATACACCTGAAGAAGCAGGAAATGAAAAGCATGATATGAAACTTTGTTTCGACATGAGCTATTTCTGCGGTTTGTCCATCGAAGAAGCGGCTGCACTAACGGGTATGGAGGACCATTTATTTAATCATTCACTGGCAGCACTGCGTTTTGCTCATTTGGCTAATGGCGTCTCGCGTTTGCACGGAGAAGTTTCGAATGCGATGTGGAGCAAATACAAGGGTATCTGCCCGATTATTTATATCACCAATGCGCAGAACTGGACTTACTGGGCCGACAAACAACTGTATAAAAAATTAGAGGAGGGAGATAACTTCTGGTGGGACGACCGGAAGCGCTATTTGAAGAAAAGATCATTTGAGATTGTAGCTGATCAGACCGGACGTTTGATGAATCCCGATATTTTCACCATTGTCTGGGCACGTCGTTTCGCCGGTTACAAAAGGGCCGACCTGATCGCAAGAGACAAAAAGAGATTTACAGAACTTGTGAGCAATAAAAAATATCCGGTTCAGATAATATGGGCTGGAAAACCTTATCCGATGGATTATCCGGCCATCAATGATTTTAATTACCTGGTTCAACTGAGCAAAGAATATCCCCAGGTAGCCGTATTAACGGGGTATGAACTTGGTTTGTCCAAACGATTGAAACAGGCGGCCGATTGCTGGTTGAATAATCCGCGTGTACCCAGGGAGGCTTCCGGAACCAGTGGCATGACGGCGGCTATGAATGGTGCGTTAAATTTTTCTACCAATGACGGCTGGATTCCTGAATTTATAAACCATGGCAATAATGGGTTTGTAATAGGAAAATCGGACTATAGCGGAATGACAGTACCGGAGCAGGACGAACTGGATCTGAATTCTCTTTACGATGTTTTACAAAATCAGATTCTTCCCTTGTACTATGAGCATAAGGACACCTGGAGGCAGGTAGTAAAAAACGGAATGTCCGATGTAAGATTCGCTTTCGATTCGAGCCGGATGGTAACCGAATACTACGAAAAGTTATATAAATAAACCAGCTGATTGGGATTACGTCATTTTACGATCTCAATCAGATCCACATCGAATATCAGTGTTGATCCCGGCTTGATATCAGATCCCATCTGCTGATCACCATATGCCAGATTCGACGGGATGAAAAGTCGGTATTTGCTACCGGTGTTCATAAGTTGTAAGGCTTCTGTCCAGCCTGCAATCACCCCATTCACTGCAAATTCAATAGGCTTACCCTGCTTAACGGAGCTGTCGAATACAGTGCCATCAATAAGCCTTCCTTCATAATCGCATTTTACTTTATCAGTTAATGCCGGTTTCGGACCGGTGCCCTGTTTTAATACAATGTATTGCAATCCCGAAGCTGTCGTTACAACACCCGGTTTCGTTTTATTTGCCGTCAGAAATGCCTCACCCTGCTTTTTAGCTGCGGCTGCTTTGTCTGCCTTTGCTTTTTCTATAAATCCCATAAGAACCTGATTGCACTGTTGCTCAGTTAATAAGGTACTATCACCTGTCATTTTATCTTTGATGGCTTTGTTAACCAGCGCATCATTAATGTCTGTAATGCCCTGTTGCTTGTAGAAGCTGGCCACCATAATTCCGATGCTATAACTCAGCGAATCTGTTTGATTATTCAATTTGACTGCGGTTGCCGGTGTTGACGCCGAAGAAGCAGATTTTTTCTTGGACTGGGCGAACAGGTTACAGGTTGTTAAAATTATCAGTGCAAACAGGATAGTTTTTTTCATGCATGTTTTTTAGAAGTCGCAAAAATAAGAAAACTCTCCAATCATGGGCCATGGCTTTTTTTCAGCCCCGGGACTTAACATTTTCTTTGTTTTTTTGTGAATACTTTTGGTAGTTCAACTGTAATATAGTTGATATTAGAGCGTTTAACGACCAGGGTGACTGCCCGAAAATTCAAATCAAATGAAAAAGCTTACTTACCGCATTATTTCTTGTAACAGGCATAGCCGCCATGGGTCAGAACGACCTGTTCAGTACGATCAAAAAAAAGGTAACCAATGGCAGCGGCGGTTCCTCATCACTGAGTTCTGAAGATATTACCGCCGGTTTAAAGCAGGCGCTCACACTGGGTGCTCAAAAAAGTGCTGACCGGCTGTCGGCAGTCAATGGATTTTTAGGTAATAAAGCAGTAGAAATTCTGATGCCGGAACAAGCCCAGAAAGTAGAAAAAACACTCAGAAGTATGGGTATGGGGAAACTCGTGGATGACGCGATTGCCAGCATGAACCACGCGGCAGAAGACGCTTCCAAATCAGCTGCTCCGATTTTCGTAAATGCAATAAAATCCATGACGGTAACAGATGGATTGAATATTTTACGCGGTGCAGATACTTCTGCCACGGCTTACTTACGAAAGAACGCATCACCGGAATTAACGAAAGCGTATACACCGGTCATTGATTCGGCGTTGCAAAAAACAGGAGCTACAAAATATTGGAAGGATGTTTTTGACACTTACAATAAGATTCCTTTGGTGTCCAAGGTCGATCCCGATTTGTCGTCCTATGTTACTCAAAAAGCCATCAACGGCATCTTCTATTATGTCGCTCAGGAGGAAATTCAAATCCGTAAAGATCCAGCCGCTCAGGTTACTGATTTATTGAAAAAAGTTTTCGGAGGTAAATGATTTCTGACTATTGCAATTTCGCAGTTCGAAATAATATTCCGGCGATCAGACATATGAGAGCGGATATCCACCACAGACTGTTGAAACCCCAATGACCAGCAATCCAGGTTCCACCCGTTGGACCGAGAACCTGTGCAAGTGACCATGCCATGGTATAATATCCTGCATACTGCCCCCTGTTAAGTGAAGAAGCCCTTCCTGTCCAGTAATTATTCATAAATGGCATAGCTAAAATTTCACCCATGGTAACCAGAATAACAGAAAGTAATGCCGTGACAATGGGGAAAGGCAGAAAAATATAGACCAGGAAAGAAAGGGCAGTCAGTAGCAATCCGTGAGAAATGAAATGCATCGCTCTATTTTTTGTTTCCAGGTGGAAGATCAAAACCATTTCTACTATAACGATAATCAGCCCGTTCAATCCCATCAGCATGCCAATATAGAACTCCGAAATATGATATACATCCTTATAATAAACGGGGATGGTGGAATAAAGCTGGTAAAAGCAAAGCGCATATAATATAGCGAGCCCGATAAATATTTTGAATTTTTTATCTTTAAGAGGAGAGGTCTTTTCTAATGTTATGTTATCCCGGATGGGTTCCCTCGCTTCCTGATCGGCGGGATTTAACAGGTAATACAGCATCAGGGCCGCGATGATATTTGTAAAGCCGTCGATCCAGAATAATAAATGGTAATTAAATGATGCGATGATTCCACCGAGGGTTCCGCCGAATGCCCAACCCAGATTTATTGCCAGTCTGTTCAGTGAATAGGAACGAGTTCTGTTTTCCGGTTTGCTGTAGAGCGCAATGGCAGTATTATTCGCTGGCCGGAAAGATTCATTTACAAGACTGAGTATAAACGTAAACAGGCAGATCAGTGGATAACTTTTTATTTGTCCGAGGAGGATAAACAACAAACCGCCACCAATCAGGGTGATCAGTTGTATCCGGTAAAATCCTATTTTATCTGTCAGTTTTCCACCAATATATCCCCCGGCGATGGCTCCTGCACCAAACATGCCGACTACAATACCTGCTTTAAAAAGTGAAAATCCGATACCGGTCAGATAAATTGTCATAAACGGCAGAACCATCGTGCCACTCCTGTTAACCAACATGACAAGAGACAATAACCAGGTTGAGCGTGAAAGTCCGCTATAGGCGTTTATATAAAGTGACCGGGTAGTTGTTAATGGTTTGAAAAGGTTCATCCTGAAATTAGAGCCGGCAGGAATTGAGGGGTAACTCAATATTGTATAAATTGCCAGCTGGCAAAAATAAGGAAGTCCAAAAATTTATAGATGAAAAGAGAGAAGAGAATTTTTTATTCAACGATTGTATTGCTGGTTAGTTTTTTCTCTTCATTTCAATTTGCCCGGGCTCAATCCAATATTTATAGTGCACATGGCTGGCAGTTGCTGGATTATCGTACAGACAGTGTGCTGGGAGCTGGAATAAACCGGGCATACGCAGAATTGTTGAAGGGGAAAATAGCCCATCCGGTGATCGTAGCAGTGATTGACATGGGAGTGGACACAGCGCACGAAGATTTGGTCGGGCATATATGGACAAATTCAAAAGAGATCCCCGGTAACGGAATTGACGATGATCATAATGGATACGTGGATGATATACACGGGTGGAATTTCCTCGGTGGTAAAAACGGTAAAAATATTAATGTAGAAAGTTATGAATCGTACCGGGAGTACTACCGTCTTAATCTGGATTCTGACTGGATGGACAATGGTGATATATCTGCCAAAAAACTTTATCGCGAAAAAGTAAAGAAATATTTTCTCAGGGATTCTATTCAGCAGGCACAGGCGGTATTCTGGTTAACGCAGGTGATTCCCCAAATGAAAACCGCCGACAGCATTCTGAAAGTAAATCTTCGAAAAGATTCCATATTTGCACATGATGTGGTGGAGTATCAGCCTTCGGATTCCATATTTATCCTTGTGAAAAAAAATACTCTGATGTATTTTAATAAATACGGGATTACACCTGACATGTCCCTGGGCAGGTTCATTCTTGAAGCGGAAAAATATCTGCAAAGTGCGCGGATAAAATTGGCTGACTTTTCCAACGATCCCAATGCGAGGCGGAAAGAAATTATAGGGGACGATTTTAACAATATTGCCGACAGAAACTACGGGAACAATAATGTGTCAGCCGGATATCCATCGCATGGCACACATGTCGCCGGTATCATTGCTGCCTCCCGCGGAAATGGCAAGGGGATGGATGGAATCGACGAACATGTATTGATCATGGCAATTCGTGCCGTTCCGGATGGAGATGAAAGAGATAAGGATATTGCCCTTGCTATCCGTTACGCGGTGGATAATGGTGCGCGGGTAGTAAATATGAGTTTTGGAAAATATTTTTCACCGGGGAAAAAATGGGTGGATGAAGCTATTCAGTATGCAGCAGATCATGATGTTTTACTCGTGCATGCGGCTGGAAATGAATCCAGAAATATTGATTCGATTGCTCACTATCCGGTGCCGGAATATGATGACGGCGGAAGAAATTCCTGTTGCTTTATAACAGTGGGTGCCAACGCAGGTGGCCCTGACAGTTTAGTCCTCGCACGATTTTCCAATTATGGGAAAAAACAGGTTGATCTGTTTGCGCCTGGAGTAAAAGTTTATTCTGCGCTGCCGGGAAATCAATATGCTACTTACAGCGGCACCAGTATGGCAGCACCGATGGTTGCCGGTATCGCTGCTTTACTGCTCGAATACTATCCTCAACTAAGTGCCCGTCAGTTGAAATATATACTGATGCAATCTTCGATGAAACTACCGCAAAGCCAGGTAAAATGGGCCGCTACAGGCTCTACCATTGATTTTAATCAACTTTCCGTAACCGGTGGGATTGTAAATGCCTACGATGCGTTAAAGTTGGCAGCGTCGGTAAAAGGGGAACGTAAGAATCCTAATAAAACCAGGATCAGGGGTATATCTAAAGATTGAAATAGGTATATCGGACAATTTTTATGACTCCTATTTCGTTAATATTTCATACAACCTTAGAAAACCAAAATCTGATCCCTATGTCCCCTAACATCGACAACCAGCAGGATCGCCTGGCTGAGATCTTTCGCCAAACGGATAACCAGATTATCCAGGAAAGTAAAGTTGCATTTCTGAAAATTCAAAGCTGGCAATTTGCAGTACGTACTCCGGAAATTGGAGCAACTTATCTGCGCGAGGCCGCTTCCATGATTACACAGTCACTCCTTTCTTTCGTTCCAAACAGTTTTGTATTAAGCGAAGAGGGATATTATGTTAATCCGTTGGAAAATTAATTTCAGGAGAAGCTGATACATTCCTTCAGCTCTTTTTCAGTATAAGCCAGGTTGTATTGTTTCAATACATCCGCAGGCACACCATTCCATTGAAATGGAGCATTGCCAATATAGCCGATATCTTTCACGCCCATTTCTGAAGTATAAAATCCTGTTGCTACCAGATTGCGCATCAGATTAAAAAAAGCGACTCCCTGAAGCATTTCCGGTTTTGCCTTTTTGGGCCAGGCAATCTCATCCACCATTTCCATTTGACGGGCATGTTCGCAATCTTTAAACGCTTTACCGAAACGATTCAGACATTGAACATCCAGCCAGCGTAAGCCACCGCGTAACGGCGTTTGATGTTCCGGTTTATCTTTTACAATAAACTCTATAAAAGCAGGAACCTGCGCATCTGAAGCGCTGCCACTGATTTCATCCTTCGGTATGATAATATCTCCCAGCAGGGTGATAGTCGCCATTTCATCTGCCGTAAAGAATGCAGGCTCTGCATTAATCATTTTTTCATGCGCCATTTCTTCCTTCATTCGGTTGATGCCCGAAGCAATGGCATCCTTGTCCGATGCGGCGGGTGCAACCGGGCTGTTCTCATGCCGGTTACATGCTTCCGTAATGGCGCTGATCGAAAAACCCCCGATGACCAGCGTCTTAATTGATTTACGTCTGTCCATGACCGTTATTTTAAATGTTTTGTTTTTTCAATTGGTCAACGATGTATTCACTTGTTCTCATAGAAAGGGCCAATATTGTCCAGGTAATGTTTTTATCAGCCTGAGAAACAAAGGGACCTCCATCCACACAGAAAAGGTTTTTGCAATCATGGGCCTGACTCCATTTATTCAGGGGCGCATGTTGCCGGTCATTTCCCATCCTGACCGTTCCCGCTTCGTGAATAATATTTCCCGGTGCATGCAATCCATAGTTATTATGTGCTCCGTCATCTCCGCCCCAGGTGATTTTCGCTCCCATCGAATCCAGGATTTCAGCGAATGTTTGTTTCATGTGTTTGGCCTGATTGATTTCGTAATCAGTATACGAGGTGTTGAAGCGTAAAACAGGAATGCCGTATTTATCAACCACACTCGGATCTATTTCACACAGACTGTCCCTCCTTGCAATGGCTTCGCCCCGACCGGCCATGCCCACATGGGCGCCAAAGAAATACCGGTAATCCTCCTTCAGAGAGGCACCATATCCACCTGCTTCCTTTTGTTTTCCATTTATTTTAAAATCGCCGTTCAGTTTTTCAATATCCCAGTTAAAACCATACAGTGGCATACCAAAACCACCACCATATTCTATATGATATCCCCGCGGGAAATCCAGTTTTTTATTGTCCAGCCACCAGGGACTATACACGTGCATACCGCCAACGCCATCTTCATTATATCTTTTCCTGTTGAAAAGATCGGGAATAATCCCACCCATATCAGCACCGGTGGAATCATGCAGATATCTTCCTACTGCATCACTACTGTTGGCTAACCCGTTGGCATGCCGGGTTGATTTTGAATTCAGCAGCAGTCTGGCGCTTTCGCAGGCGCTTGCTGCCAGAATAACCGTTCTTCCGGTCACCTGGTACTCCTGCATGTCTTCTTTATTAACATAAGAGACTCCGGTAGCCAGCCCTTCTTTGTCTGTGAGCACTTCACGGGCCATGGCGTTTGTAACAAGATCAATATTTCCTGTTTGTAGTGCCGGTATGACCAGGCAGGATGACGCTGAAAAATCACCATATACTTTACAACTGCGGCCGCATTGAGCACAGAAAAAACAGGCCCCTCTTTCTTTATTGATTTGTTTGGTCAGGATGGAAAGCCGTGAAGGGATTACAGGGACACCTACGCGTTTGCCTGCGTTTTTTATAAAAAGTTCATGCAGTCGTGGTTTCGGCGGAGGAAGAAAGATTCCATCCGGGTCGTTGTACAATCCCTCGTTTGTTCCAAATACTCCGAGCATCTGATCGATCTTATCATAGTAGGGTTTTACATCGTCATATCCGATCGGCCAGTCATCTCCCAGTCCGTCGATACTTTTTCTTTTAAAATCCAGAGGGCCGAATCTCAGCGAAATTCTACCCCAGTGATTTGTCCTTCCTCCAAGCATCCTTGCCCGCCACCATTCCCATTTTGTATCTCCGACATGAGTATATGGTTCTCCGTCTATTTCCCATCCCCAGTAACATCCATCAAAATCCCCAAATGGTCTGAACTTGGTTCCCGCGCCGCGCCTGGGTGATTCCCAGGGATTCTTTAATTGGTTGGAATCTTTTTTTGGATCAAACATGGGCCCGGCTTCAATCAGACAAACCTTCAGACCGGCATGCGCCAGCACATACGCGGCCATACCACCCCCCGCGCCCGATCCAACAATAACTGCATCATATTTTTTGGGCTGTTTAATGACTTGAAGATCTCCCATGTTGTCTTGTCTGTTGTAAATATTTTAAAAGAATAAATTTAATGGATATAAAATAAAGGCTGAATTTTTTATTACTATGATAAGCTTTTGAATACCAATATAAAAAAGGCCAGATTATGCGTATAGATTGCGCTTACGGTTGAATCGAACGCAGGTAAATATAGGTTCCACCATTTGATTTAACTTGCTAAAAATTTTGAAATGAGATCTTCATCAGTATATATCGTATCCGCAGTTCGGACACCCATCGGAAGTTTTGGAGGAATATTGAAGGATTTTACGGCAACCCGTTTGGGGGCTCTGTCGATCCGGGAAGCGATTTCCAGAATAGGATTACCCATAGAGGAGGTGAATGACGTACTGATGGGTTCGGTATTGCAGGCAAACCTGGGACAGGCGCCCGCAAGGCAGGCAGCCAAATTTGCCGGTCTTCCGGACAATGTAAACTGCACGACTGTGAATAAAGTATGTGCCAGCGGAATGAAGTCCATTGCTTTTGGTGCGCAGAATATTTTATTGGGTGATTCTGAAGTTGTTGTCGCCGGCGGTATGGAAAGTATGAGTAATGTGCCTTTTTATGCTGACCAGATGCGATGGGGAAACAAATATGGAAATAGTCTCCTGATTGATGGACTTGCCAAAGACGGACTCACGGATGTATATGACGGAAAAGCCATGGGAAATGCAGCAGAATTATGCGCATCCACCTGTGGCATCAGCCGCGAAGCGCAGGATGAATTTGCCATTGAAAGTTACCGAAGGGCACAGTCGGCATGGAAAACAGGTAAGTTCAAAAACGAAGTGATTGCAGTGGATGTACAAAAAAAAGGAGAAACTATTCGGTTTGAACAGGATGAAGAACCCTTCAATGTAAAATTTGAAAAAATTCCATTGTTGAAATCTTCTTTCCAGAAAGATGGGACAGTTACCGCAGCCAATGCAAGTTCGATGAATGATGGGGCAGCGACGATGATATTGGTGAGTGAAGAAAAATTGAAACAGCTTAATTTGAAACCCCTGGCCAGGATTCTGTCTTATGCAGATGCCGAACAGTCACCCGAATGGTTTACAACATCTCCTGCCATCGCTGTGCCGCGCGCCGTGCATAAGGCCGGGTTGAAAATGGAAGACATCAGTTACTGGGAATTAAACGAAGCATTTTCAGTGGTGGGAATTGAAAACAGCAGACGCATGCAACTGGATCCTTCCACAGTAAATATTCATGGTGGCGCCGTAGCACTGGGTCACCCACTGGGATGCAGTGGTGCAAGGATATTGGTAACCTTACTGTATATCTTGCAGGAAAAGAAAGCACGCTACGGTGCAGCCGGAATATGTAACGGCGGTGGCGGCGCCAGTGCCATGGTGATAGAGAATCTATCATAAGCCATATAAGAACTGTTCGTGTATATAGTCCACCACTTTTATCAGACTCTTGCTTTCCTCATAAATTTTTAATTGTCTGTCAGCACCGGTTCCGAACTCAAACATTTTCGGAATAATGCTAACTGCTTCCCGGCTTCCGAGCGGATCGAGCACATCGTCAATAAAATCCAGCAATTCATATATTAATACCCGGGTATTGACTTCCTCCTCCTTGCCGAAATCAATCAGGTGTCCATCTATTCCATATCTGCTGGCACGCCATTTATTTTCGTTGATCAGCGCACGTTGATATATAATGAAATTCAGATTCTGAGTTCTGAGTTTGTAAATTTTTGCGCAAATAGCCTGGAATAATGCTGCTATGCAAATGGTTTCTTCTACAGTCATTGGAACGTCGCAAATCCGAAATTCCACTGTGTTAAAGAATGGATGTACACGCAGATCCCACCAGATCTTTTTGGCATTGTCAATGCAGTTTGTTTTGACAAGTAATTTGATGAAATTTTCATACGCTTCAATACTTTCAAAATATTCCGGGATACCAGTACGTGGAAATTTATCAAAGACCTTTGTTCGAAAAGATTTATACCCTGTACTGCGTCCCTCCCAGAAAGGAGAATTCGTACTGAGTGCATAGATATGAGGGAGGAAATACCGGGTGGAGTTAGCGATATGATTAGCCATTTCTCTGCTTTCCATTCCTACATGCACATGGAGGCCAAAAATCAGGTTACTGCGTGCCGCTTCCTGTAATTCATTTACTATTTCATTATAACGGGCATGATCTGTAATGAGCTGACTTTCCCAGTGACTAAATGGATGTGTTCCTGAAGCGCCTACCCAAAGGCCCTGGTCAGCAGCGATCTGTGATATGGTTTTTCGTAACGTGCTGACGTCCTGCCGGGCCTCCGAAATATCGCGGCAGATATCGGTTCCCACTTCTACCACAGCCTGGTGCATTTCAGCCTTTACTTTATCGCGGATCATTTTCTGACCTTCTACAACAATCTTCTGCTCATGACTTTTGAGTTCCCTTGTAGAGGGATCGATCACCATATATTCCTCTTCAATCCCAAGTGTAAAATTCTGATAGTTGATGTTCACCATAAAATCAATGAATATTATCCCATCAAAGGTTTCTGCAAAGTGCTTCTCTTAATATATTCACCCCAGGTCTGATTATCAAGACCATCTTTTGATTCCAATGCCCTTTCGATGGCATAGATCGCTGCTGTTTCAACTACCCAATTAAAATTATCTTCACCCACACTACCCCTTTCAGCATCGGGAGCCGGATTGCAGAAATCAATAGCATAGGGAATACCATCTTTTACTGCAAGCTCAACCGTGTTGAAATCGTAACCGAGGTAGTGATTGATCCGCAGAACAATTTGCTCCATCTGACGCAGTCTTTCTTCCGAAGGCGAAAAGTCTGCCACATAACGCAGATGATGCGGGTTGCGTGGTTCATATGGCATGATGCGTACGTATTTTCCACCAATGCAATAACAACGATAATATTCTTCAAATACTATTTCTTCCTGTAACAACATCACAAGGCGGCCTGTTTCACTATGCTTCTGATAAAAATCCTCCGCATTTGCGATCCTGTAAACATTTTTCCAACCACCACCTGCAAAAGGTTTCATATAAGCCGGAAAACCAACATATTTAAAAATGGATTCCCAGTCAAGCGGATAGGCCAGATTGGAAAAAGATAAATCCGATGTGTCTTCAGGCAAATCACGTGAAGGCAGAATAACTGTTTTTGGAACCGGCACGCCAATTTTCGTTGCCAATGCGTTATTGAAAAATTTTTCATCGGCACTCCACCAAAATGGATTATTAATAACGGCCGTACCACTAATGGCAGCATTTTTAAGAAAAGCCCGGTAAAACGGCACATCCTGCGAGATGCGGTCAATAATGACACTGTAACCGCTGGATTGACCCTGAATTACTTTGTCGATAAGAACTGATTCAGCCCGGACGCCCCGAACATTCTTTCCATTCACAGCTTCAATAAAGGCGATGGGAAAACTTCTTTCTTTGCCATATAGCACGCCGATTTTTTTCATGCAGTTTAATTATTTCAGGAAGTTAATTGATTAAAGAGAGATAATGCGGAAACATTTCGCGCCATACGGGCCAGTCATGATTTGCCTGCGGTCGCATATCCAGCCAATGACGTATATTTTTTTGCTGCAGCATAGCGTCCATCCGCTCATTATCTGCTCTGCAAATGTCAAATTCTCCCGTTCCCAGAATGATCCCCATTTTCCAGAGATTGGGATTATTGTCGTTTGGAATATAATCTACCGGGTTATTAAAATAAATGGTATCGTCATAAAAGCCATCGGTAAATTGCGTGATGTCGAAGGCCCCACCCATGGAAAAGCAATAACTCGCCAGATTCGGATGACGGAAAGCACTATTTACAGCATGATAACCTCCGAAACTGCATCCCGCAAAGGCCATTCTTTCATAACCAGTTTCGTGCTGAGCCCATGGCACGAGTTCCGTCGATATCATCCGGTCATATTTTTCATGATTCCAGGCTCGTTCGTTGGGCGGTATGGATTTATTATACCAGCTATCAGCATCATTACTGGAAGGGCAGTAAATCTTTACTTTCCCAGTTTCCAAAAAACCTCTTGCCGCCGCTATCATTCCCTGATCCTTATTCTGATAGTATTCACCCTTTGAAGTTGGAAATAAAATCACCGGCTGACCCGCGTGCCCGAAAACGAGCATTTCCACATCATGATCCAGAGAAGGGGAATGCCATTTATAATACTGTTCATTCATATTCATGCTAAATCGGGTTGGTGGGTATCCAAATTTATTTTTAAAATGCTATAAAAACAAATGAACTCCGTATTCTTGCCTATTTTTGAAAATATGTTATCCGTAAACCCGGCAATAAAATCATTGGAGACCCTTTCATTTCCGTCGAAAATTCTGGAAAGAAATCTACGTATTGACTTTTACCTTCCACCACAGTCAAAAATCCTGACAGGTCCGTTGGATGTTTTAATAATCAATGACGGTCAGGATCTTCAAACCATGGGATTTGATTCCATTCTTGGAAAACTATATCGGGCTGAGGCAATACGGCCAGTAATCTGTGTTGGAATACATGCGGGTCCGCTTCGGAAATTTGAATATGGAACAGCGATAACTGCTGATTATAAGGGCAGGGGAAACCTGGCCCGGCGATATATGCATTTTATAGTGGAAGAACTGGTGCCGGCTGTTCAATTGCTGTTCCCCGACAAACTAAAAGACCGCTGGGCTTTTGCCGGATTTTCTCTCGGTGGTTTAAGTGCCCTGGATATTTCCTGGAAATATGGTCATCTTTTTAACCTCGCTGGTATTTTTTCCGGTTCTCTCTGGTGGCGTACGTTGGATAAAGACGATCCGGATTATCAGGATGAACAACACCGGATCATGCATACTCAGATCCGCGACGGGGAAGCCGTGCCAGGACTAAAATTCTTCTTTGAGTGCGGAACGGCAGATGAAACAGAAGATAGAAACAAAAATGGTGTAATAGATTCCATAGACGACACACTCGACCTGATTGCGGCCCTTACAGATAAGGGCTATGACCCGGAACAGGATATTTGTTATTATGAAATTGCCGGGGGCAAACACGACGTTGCTACCTGGGCACTGGCCATGCCCGTTTTTCTAAAGTGGGGGTTTAGCAAGCAAACTTCGTAGTGTGGTAAATATGGAAAAAGTAAGAAATGTTGAGAATTTGAAAATTGAATTTGGAGATGATAATGTACCAATGTGTTTTTCTCATTGTCATTTCCAAATTCAACCTCCATGTTACTGCATTTATCACTTTTTCCATATTTACCACACTACGGCGTCAGGCTTTAATCTTAGTTGAACAAATATCTTATCCCGAACTGCATCTGCCAACGGGACGCCAAACTTGTATCGTCTTTCCAGGAATGCGTATAGGGCACACCTTCTGATGTTGCCGTCGGTGCAATCTGATACGGGAAGCCATATACGGGAACACCGTTCGCACCCACTTTGGCAGAGATGAGTCCGACGTTAATTACGTTCGGAACGCCACTGAGTAAAATACTTGAACCGGTTCCGGCGGCGGGTAGTTGATAAATACCCCAATCCTTATTAATCAGGTTTCCCACATTGACAATGTCAACAGAAAATCTGAGTGTATGGGTATTTTTGCCTGCCTTAATATAAAAGTCCTGGCTAACATTGGCATCCACTCTGTTGTACCAGGGGAATATCACTGCATTTCTTTCTGCATATTTGCCCCGATGTGAATTCAGGTATTTATCCTGCTGAATAAAGGCATTAATCTGATACCATACGTCTTCAGGAGACCTGGTATCCAAACCGCCACCGCCTGCAGTCACATAATTCCCTGACTCATGATCTGCTACAGTTGGAATATAAAGAAGATCATTGGATGTCTGTGCATCATTATTCAGATCCCCATTGTAAACATATGAACCCACTCCGGAAGGTGCTGCTTCATAGATAAGTCCGACCGTTGTGGCGAAATATTTTCCGTAGATAAATTTATAAGAAGCGGATGCAATAACATGTTGGGGCATATATGAATTAGAATAACCCAGCTGGGGTGAGTTCGGATCTCCGGAAATGGGTTTTGATCCCCACATCGTGGCTGCTGTGGAGCCGCCGACCATAACATCTTTCGCCTGCATGTAAGTATAAGATACGTTTACATACAGGTTTTTAAATTGTCTTTGCACCTGCACCGTTGCCGTATAGGCATACCCACCGTTCACATTCGTCATATAGATAGCATTCCCGATATTCGGATTAGATACGGTGGCAGCGGCTGCGCCCCCGACCGGATAAATCTGACTGGAGACATATCGTATGCGGTTATCCGCACCTACCAGGGCAGTACCAGTAGTTGGCAGATTCACGTTCTGGAAAAATGCAGCATTAACATCTTTTGAATAGGTGAATTCAAGTGTTACAATCCAGTTCGTTAATACTTTCTGATCGATCGCTAAACTCGATTTCAAAGCCTGAGGAAATTTAAATGAGGGATCTGTCACATTCAGACTATAAGATTTGCTGAGAGATTTGGAGGCATTCGCCGGCCAGTTCGGATTTGGGTTTACTTCCGGGCTAAAAGAAGTAGTTGTTGAATTGCTGACAGAACCGAACAGAGCAACCCCGCTATTACTTGCCTGATTGCTGATCCATACAAAAGGAGGAGGACCCGCAAATAATCCAACACCTCCGCGAACCTGTGTTTTCTGATCTCCCTTTACATCCCAGTTAAATCCAAGCCTTGGTCCGAATAGAGGATTTACATGGGGTGCTTGTCCTGTATTCAGGTGGATGCCATTATAAAATGTGAGGGCTGCGGCAGAATCATTCTGCAGGAAAGTATTTTTAAATATCGGAATGTCTACACGCAAGCCGTAGATCAGAGTGAAATTTTGTTTAACTCTCCATTTATCCTGAACAAAGAATCCAAGTTCCAGATCCTGTGGCCCCACCAGAGGAAATGGACCATTCGGAGGCAATGTATAAGACAGATCATAACGGGCAGCTTTCACTGAAGGATCGGCTGCTGCAGCATAAAATGCGCTTACACTGTTAAAACGGTATACCCCCTCATAGGCAGGAGAAAATCCGTTCTCATATTTTTTAAGTGAATTCTGTGTACCAACTGTAATTTCGTGGGTACCTCTGTACATGGTATAAATATCATTTAACTGATATACATCCGTATTCAGTAAGTTTCCATAAGTGAATTGTTCATATCCAAAAGACGTATAGGGATTGCCGCTTCCGTCCAAAATATCTACCAGCGGGAAAGGGCTGCTTGTAAGCGGTGAGCGGAAATCGCGCAACGCGGTGTAACCTATTTGCAATTTGTTCGATGCTCTGTTCCCCAAACGGGTGTTCAATTCAGCGATAATGATGTCAAAATTATTGTTGATTTTATATCCGCTGCCATAAAATGGCATCGCATACTGGCCGGGTGTTCTTCCATAAGATGAATTCACGGAGCCACTGTTAGATGCCTGGATCTGTCTGGAAGAATTTAGATAATTATATTTTATAGTTAATGTATTATTCTGATCCAGGTTCCAATCCACCTTTATGGTGAGTTTCTTGCTCTGGGTTTTATAGCTGTAATTTTGAAATGCCCCGGGATCATATCCGTAGGTGTTTTTTAAAAATGCGGCAAGTGCATTCAAAGTATCTGCATTTGCGTTGGAAACAGAAACTCCATTTGGCTTATTCGTTGCATCGGAAGCAACAAAAGAAGTTCCCGGATCGGTTCTGTTCTCCTGCTCAGCGCTCACAAAAAAGAATAATTTGTTTTCAATGATCGGTCCGCCTACTGAAAAACCGGTCAGGTTATAAGAAAAATCCTGCCGGGGTATTTTTATGTCTTCAACGTCGTAACCCTGGGTGCCGGGGCCTTTTATGTATGTATATAATGAACCGCGAAATGTGTTGGTACCACTTCGCGTTACGGAATTGATACTTGCACCCGAAAATCCGCCCTGCCGCACATCATACGGGGAAACATTTACCTGTACCTGTTCGAGGGCATCGGTACTAATTGGCTGTGAATTCGTTTGGCCACCCAGTGTCCCGGAAAGACCGAATGAGTTATTGAAGTTTGCGCCGTCAACGGTGATATTGTTGTACTGATTGCTTTGTCCCCCAAATGAAAGGCCGTTTGCGCCGGGTGTCAGACGGGTAAAATCGAGTAAACTTCTATTCACAGTTGGCAGCCTTTCCAGTTGCTGACGGGTTATAATTTCCTGGTTACCGGTATGACTTGAATTAAAGACCTTTCCGCCCGTTCCTGAATTCGTAATAGTTACTTCGTTCAGCTGTTTGGTTTCAGGAACCAATGCAAAATCAGCCTTGTATTCCTGGCCAAGGGTGAGCATGATATCCTGCTGTTCAGCCGGAGTATAGCCGACATAGGTGACTGTTATTTTGTAGGGCCCCCCAATTCGTACATTGGGCAGGTTATACCTGCCATCTGAACGCGAGGTTGTTTTGTAAGTTGATCCCGAAGGAACATGCACGGCCGTAACTGTGGCACCAGGCAGGGGATTGTTGACACCAGTTACTCTTCCTGCAATGTCTGAAGTCGTTTCCTGGGCACTGACTGTAAAAACAGCTATAATGGCGAATGCCATCATCATAATTCGTTTTCTCATAACGAAGTTCATTTAGGTTGTAAAATAAATGCAGTTGTAAAAGAAATTTCCTTCAGGCGGATTAATTAAACATTAACAAAAAATAATATCAAATGCATTTTCCTGAAATGGCATCAATCGTTGTTGCATGGCAGCAATCGGGAGTGGGAAACAAGTGGTAAAGAAAAGAAAAATTCAAATGTTAAATTATTTATAAGGAATATTTTTTTCAACAATGGTGATAACGGGTAAATCGGCAACGTTTATCCCACATATTGAAAACCAGCAGTTTATTGCCCTTTCATAAGGCGGCGATAATTTGTAACTTTGTGTATAAAATAATTTATGTTAGACAAAATAGAAGATGCGATTGAATCCATCCGCCAGGGCAGGCTTGTCATAGTGGTGGATGATGAGGAGAGGGAGAATGAAGGGGATTTTATAACAGCAGCTCGCAATGCTACGCCTGAAGTGGTCAATTTTATGAGCAAATACGGGAGGGGATTGATCTGCACCCCGCTGGTAGAAGAACGCTGCGATGAATTGGGGCTTGAATTGATGGTAAATAATAATACGGCCTTGCATGAAACCGCATTTACGGTATCTGTTGACCTGCTGGGTCATGGCTGTACGACAGGCATCTCAGCCCATGATCGCGCATTAACCATCCAGGCTTTGGTGAATCCGGCGACAAGACCCGGTGATTTGGGAAGACCTGGTCATATTTTCCCTTTACGGGCGAAAAAAGGCGGTGTTTTGAGAAGAGCAGGGCATACCGAGGCAACCATTGATCTGGCCCGACTGGCCGGATTTGAAGCAGCAGGTATCCTGGTCGAAATTATGAATGAAGATGGCAGCATGGCCAGGCTCCCGGAGTTGAAAGAAATAGCCCGGAAATTTGATTTTAAAATCATTTCTATCCGCGACTTGATCGAATACCGGTTGAAGATAGATTCCCTGATTGAAGAAATTGTGCGGGTAGATATGCCGACAAAATACGGTCATTTCAAGCTCATTGCCTTTAAAGAAAAAAATACAAGCAATGAACATCTGGCGTTAATAAAAGGCGAATGGAAAGAAAATGACCCGGTATTGGTACGCGTGCATTCATCCTGTTTTACCGGGGACATTCTCGGTTCGCTGCGTTGCGATTGCGGAGACCAGTTACATAAAGCTATGCAGATGGTGGAAGCCAATAAATCCGGTATCATATTGTATATGAATCAGGAAGGCCGCGGCATTGGATTGGTAAATAAATTAAAGGCTTACAAATTACAGGAAGATGGAATGGATACGGTGGAGGCGAATCTTCATCTGGGATTTCCGATGGATAAGAGAGATTATGGTGTGGGAGCACAGATCCTTCGTTACCTGGGAGTCAGACGACTAAAACTGATCAGCAATAATCCAAAAAAACGAATGGGTCTTTCAGGATACGGTCTGGAGATTGTAGAGACTATTCCCATTCAGATTCCATCCAATCCGCATAACGAAAAATACCTGAATACCAAACGGGATAAACTGGGTCACTCACTTCGCGAACAGCTATAAAAGTGTGGAAGAGTATGGGAGTATGGAAGAGTGTAAGGGTTAATCTCTCTACTCATATACTCTCATACTTCCATACTTCCTCTTATGACTAATTTTTAGTGGATGTGTTGTCAGCAGGAACCTCTGCCTTCTTCTTCTTCTTAAAAATTTCATCCAGTTTATCAAAGTCACGGCGGTATGAAATACTTGTTCCTGAACTGTTCATCGTATGATTACCGAGGTTGAGGTAGTTATAAGAGTCACGATAAAAAAAAGTGAGTACCACACGGCCATTTTCAGTCAGTTTGTATTCTGCCGTTACATTCGGCAGAAACTGTACTGCGGCATAAGAAGCCTGCTGCGCGGTCAGACCAAAATCGAAAGCACTTCCGACTGTAAATGTCAGGCGTTCATTCATAAAACTCTTAATGACCGAGAGATTAAGATTTGTGCGATCATAAGTGTAGGTCGTATTATTCGGATCATTGGGGTTGATGGGTCCCAGAGCCGATCCATTATAAACGGCCGTATTAAAGTTTACGCGCAGGCTCTTGTCTTTAAATACCTGCTGAAATTTAGTCGAAAAATAGCTGCTCATGGCTCCCGAGATATAGCTGGATATGCTGGACACGAAAATACCACCCACCGCCTGATCTGCCGTCAGTGCCCCCGTATTCAATGGACCAAAACTGTTAAAAACCAGGAGGAAGGCCACCTGTTTGTTTAATTCTCCGGGGTCTGAATTGATCTGGTCAATTTTTCCCTGCGCATATAAATCGTTTCTCAACTCACTCTTTGGCGGTATTTGAATTTCAAAACTGATGGTCGGATGCATGAGTTTATCTCTTAAAGTAGCCACCACCCAGATGGGCCCCAGATAACTTTTTGCTTTTGATCCATAGACGGTATTATTTGCCTGTCCGTTCTTTTCATCTAAAACACTCAGCTGAATATTTTCTGCTTCATAAATCGCCTGAACATTGATGTCAGCATCATACGGATCTCCTGACCATCGGATAAAATTTTCAACACCCTGCATGAATACGAAAGGTTTCTTAATGAAAGACTGGAAAGAAAAATTATAATTACCGCGATCGATAACATATAATCCGCGTATGCTCATGTCCTCATTCGTACCCACCCTCATCTGCAGGTTGCCATGTCCGGTTGCTTTAATAATATCCTTGGTAAGCGGGTCAATGATCAGGAAAACATTTGCATAGTTATTGGCTGTGATATCCAGCGTCACGGTGAAATTACTTTCAGAAGATATCAGTTTCTGTTTTGTCATTTCCTTGCCATACACCTTCCATACGATGAAGTCCGCATCGGCACTTTCGCGGCTGGTGTTGGTGGGAATATAGATATAGGAACTATCGGTGGGTTCGCCCTTGATATCCATTTGCAGGTCATCCTGGGGGCCATACAATTTTACATTTGCCCTGCCTATCATAGTGCCGTAAAACTGATTATTGTCAGTGATATGGGTATTGAGCAATAAAAGCTTGTTGGTATTGATAGCAAAATCATAACTCAGATTCCTGAAAGAATGATGAAATAATTTTCCCTTCGAAACTTCAGCCGTATTACCCAGTGAATCCTTGATCTGAAAGGATCCGAAATCAATGCCGTCAGCGCGCATATGTATCATGGCAGAAGGTATACGGTATGTACAGCGCGTATAATTTACGTGGAGCCTCGCATCTGTTAAATGGATGTCACCAATATAATCGAGTTTATCACCTGTACCAACGATCTGCAGGTTTCCCGTGGCATAACCGGTCACATTGCTGAATACAGCTCCAATGTATTTTTCGAGCAGATCAATTTTGGTATTCACCATGTTCGGAATCGTGATATTGATGGGCTGCGTAGCGCTGTCACTCGTATTAAATATTCCTTTGAGGTCGAAATGATAATCCTGGTTGTCAGAATTGACCGATCCGTTCACAATGCCGGTTGATTTATTGTAATCGGCAGTTAGATTTATTTTGCCTACTGAGTCGTTTGAGAAACGAAAATATTCGGCCAGACCGCTGAACCGGGCATATGTGTGATTAAATGGATCCGTAATATCAACCTGACCTGTCAGTACGCCTTCGACTCTTTCACCCTTAATGAAGAATGGGGCGAAGTCGCCGATATTTATCTTTTTAAGATCAAGGTGAATATCATTCCAGTTTCCCTCTCCGGAAGGGGATGTGCTCACCAGGAATTGCTGGTCGCCGCTATAAATTCTGACAGATTCGGCGCCTACTGTATTTTTACTGAACAACAATTCTCCGTTTTTATCTATCGTCCAGGTCTTACTATTGATATCGAAAGTGCTGGGATTAAACTTAATTTTTACACCGTCTGTAAGCGTTGTAACCTGCGCCGAAATATTGGCGGCATTGAGTGTTTGATTCGCGCTCGTGCTGATTTTTACTTCAGAAATATCATTAAATGAACGCAATTGAATATGTGTTAATGGGAAATGAAGGCTATCATTTACATATACTTCGCCGATCTTGTTATCTATGGAAAGACTGTCATAATTACCATTCCCTTTCAATTCCACTTTATAAAACGATATGTTCTTATAATTAAAATGGGGAATATCGGCATTTATATTCAACATGTTTTGGTCACTGTTAATACGTCCGTTTATATTGGTGTTATTAAACCCACGGAAATTTTTTGTAAACAGATCCAGATATGGGTCCACCTGCCGCGTGGTAATAACAAAGCTGAATTTTTCCCTGCTGAGTTTGATTGTATTGGGTTTGATATAACTCGGATAGTAACGGTGCAGGAATTCCTGAAAAGCTGCCGGTAATTTCTTAATGGAGAATTCACCGACAATCGCAGCTTCAAATTCATTACTCATAACCATAATCGTCTTACTACTGTCAATGATATTCGACTCCACTACCAGGGAGTCAAATGACATGCGCTGTCCCTTTTTAAAAATGGAGGCATCAAATATTCTGGCCTTCCCTAAAAAGTGGTCGATATCGTTTCCGGTAAAATTAAATCGCAGTTTACCATTAAAGTCAATACTGTCTCTGGTAAAATGAAGTGCGTGGAGATTTGCCTTATCAATGACCGCATTAAAGTCAAATTTGGGAACTTCCTGACTATAATCTATTAAACCGATCAAAGTAGCATGCAAATTGGAATCGTTGGAAATGATTTTTCCGTCGAATCTCTTTTTCCTGACCTGTCCGTTTATGAAGATATCTTCATAAGTATATCCCTGGTAATTAAATTCACGCACTTTTCCATCCAGGCTGGCATTGATGGTGTTTAAAGCGAGCCCGGTACCATGTACTTTTCCATTAAAGGAAATTTTGCCCAGGCTGCTGTCCTCTAAAAAACTACCTAATTGAAAATCATTTGTCAGTAAATTCCCCGAATAGATCGCCGGACGACCCGTAGGTATCTGCATGTTTACATTGGTAACCAGGGTTCCAAGATTCGTTTCGATCGTACCGGAAGTAACAAAATTCTGAATGGTTCCCTGGAAATTTCCGATGAAACGCAGATTTTGTATCCTGTCAATCCGTGGGTTACTGATTTTTTTAAGAGACGGGATAAATGTAATGATGTCCTGGTAAGTTGTTCGAAAATCATTCGATCTGAAGTCAATAAACGTTTTATTGATATCGGGCAATCCTGCCAGGTGGATATCTCCCCTGAGCTCGGTATGTAATCCCGCATTAATTTTAATATTTTTTCCTGCCAGGTCGGATACGGATCCTTTTATTTTTCCGGTAATAAGAATATTTTTTTTCCATGTTTTAAGATCGGATGAAAAATAACCAATATCATCACTGTCAATGGTTGCATTTGAAAAGTCGGCCTCCATTTTCACTTTTGTAGTAAATTCAGACAGGTCATCGAAACTTTTAAAGTGCATGGCGAAGAAATCCCTGATATGACTTTTGCCAGTGAGCAGGTCGAAATGGTAAAATTCCATTCCTTCAGGATAAAACTTGACATCGGCATTTAACTTTTGCACAATAAAGCCAGACCTTTCTTTTGTTGACAAACTCATTTTCCCCCGGATACTGTCTTTTATAAAGTGGAAATCTTTGAAGTCGCCTTGTATCGACGAAAAATGCATATGATAGCTGTCGAATACAGTGGAGTTTGTTGAATCCAGGATTTTGTCGTCCCGGAAAGAGCCGTTCTCAATAAGGGCATGTCTGACCACAATATTCCATTCGGCGGGATTCCATCGAAGATGCAGCGGATCATTTACAATCCGCGTGCTGTCTGCTGCCAAAGGAGGGCGATTTCCGTTATAATTTCGGATGGCAAAATCGGGCCTGGCGATTTTCAATAGATGAATGATCGCAGTTTTCCGGTTTAAATCCAGCTGTTCAGCATCCAGGCTTAAACCGGCCAGCCTGAGTTCCATATCTTCTCCCCTCCATTTGTCCTGCTTGATCAGGTGAAGATTTGAAGCATCAAAATCGCGTATAAAAAGTTGTATTGTTTTCTTTTCGCTGGTATCTCCCGAGCCAAAATAGTCCGCCAGGAATTGATAATTCCAAACCGAGTCAGTTCGGAACATATGTACGTAAGTGTCCTTTAATCCAATGTACTTTAACTCAATTTTATCCTTAAAAAAGAACCAGTCCGTGATGTTTACCCGGACCTGTCCGGAGTACAAAAGAGTATCACCTTTCAGGTCTTTTACCAGCACGCCATTCAGCCTCATTTTATTAAACAGGGCAAAATCTATATCCTGAATAGTAATCTGTGTATGCAGGTTCTTTGATAATGTGGTTGTAACCCTTGTCAGCAGCCAATTCTGGACTACATGGGTATGAACGATAGCCCACAAAAAAACCAGGAGGAGAATCAGGGTGAGCAGCGTCCTGCGGACTATTTTACCGGCTTTTTTCAGATGGGTATATTAGATTGGCTAAAGTACAAAAACCGTGCGGCATAATCAAGTGATCCGGACCTTAAGGATTAACACCTGAAGATGTAGAAATAGGCTTCGGAATGCCCTGTTCACAAGGCATCCAACGTTGTCACAATATCGATTATGCAGTAAAAATTGTCTCAGTCAGTAACATTCCGCGTCGTCATCTCCGCGCCAGTCAGCGACTGCTTCCACTTCACCAGATAGGGAGATTCGAATGACTTCAGTTCGTCCGATTGCTTCCCGTTCCTGTACACGATACCCCATTTTCTCTAATTGTTCAATAACTGGTTTCGGAAAACCTTTTTCAACATATAAAATATCCGGTAACCATTGATGATGAAATTTTGGTTTGTTTACTGCGTCTGAAACGGACATGCCGAATTCGATAATATCCATCAGCGTTTGGAAGACAGAAGTGGTAATCGTTGTACCGCCCGGTGTTCCCAGCACGAGGAACGGTTTGCCCCTGAATAGTACGACGGTTGGCGTCATAGAGCTTAACATTCTTTTTCCCGGAGCAATGGCATTGGCATCACCACCCACAGCTCCGTACATGTTCGGTACACCCGGTTTGGCGCTGAAATCATCCATTTCATTATTGAGAAGAAATCCGGCGCCGGCGACCACCGTACGACACCCATAACCATCGTTCAGCGTGGTCGTGATCGAGACACAATTACCTTCTTTGTCATAAGTGTCAAAATGGGTCGTTTCTTCACTTTCGTGTATTTGCCCGGATTTAATTATATCGCTCTTGCCAGCAGAATCTTTATTGAAATTTTTCATTCTCTCTTTCACGTATGGATAACTGATCAGTGTTTTCACCGGAACCTTAAAAAAGTCTGCATCGCCCAGATATTCAGCGCGGTCAGCATATGCCAGTCTTTCCACTTCAGTCATCAGATGAACGGATTCGCTTGTTTCAAAACCTGATTGATTCAGATTCCTGTCTTCTACCATCCGCATCATTTGTGGTAATAGAATGCCTCCGCTGCTGGGTAATGGCATTGTTATGATTGTATAATCTTTTTTATAAGTGAACAGCACGGGTTCTCTTTCCTTTGCGGAATAATTTTTCAGATCGTCATAACTTATAAGTCCTTTGCCACGATGCATTTCTTCTACGATCAGACGGGCCGTCTCACCTTCATAAAAGCCCCTGGCTCCCTCGTCACGCATTCGCCGCAGCGTTTTGGCAAGGTCCTTTTGAATTAATATATCGCCAGCCTTCCAGCCTGAATCCCTGACAAATACCGGCACACGGGAATTATATTTTTTAAAATCTTCCTGATGATCATTCAGGTCTGAGGCTTCAGCTGAAGTAATTGCAAATCCTTTTTCCGCCAGATTAATAGCGGGCCCGATTAATTTACTAAAAGGTAGTTTGGCATATTTATAATAACTGAATATGCCGGCGACTGAGCCGGGTACACCAGCAGCAAGATGGCCATTTTCGCTTTTGCCCGGAATTACATTTTGTTCTGCGTCGAGATACATGTTTCGATACGCACCGGCAGGAGCTTTTTCCCGGAAATCGACCGTAATATTTGAACCATTGGCCAACCGGGCAACCATAAATCCTCCACCTCCGATATTGCCTGCGCCGGGATATACAACGGCCAGGGCCAGCTGAGTGGCAATGGCCGCGTCTACCGCATTTCCACCCTGTTTTAGCATCTGAATACCAGCCATACTGGCCAGCGGATGGGCGGATACTACGGCCCCGTTCCGGCAATTGACATGCTTTTTAAAATGGTAGGTCAATGCCGGATTCATTTGGGCGAATACTTTTGAACCGTTGCTTTCAATCATCAGGAGTAAAATAAAAATGAAATTCTTAGGGTTCATATGCATGTGATGAAAATAAGTAAAATTAATGAAGGGTTCCCGATATGTTACCGTCGATATAATATCACGCGGGGTTTCTCAGGGATTCATTAATTTGGCGATACCAAAGTTGTCTATTTCGAATGAAAATATTACTGACTTTCTTTTTCTTCTTATTTCTGCTTACAAAAAATTCCAGCGCCCAGATCCCTGAATCGGAGAATGCCTCAGATATTCTTCTTCGGATGAGAAAACTGAATGTGCTTGGGTCGGTTTTATATATCGCAGCCCATCCGGACGATGAAAATACACGCTTGCTGGCCTGGCTTTCCAAGGACAAATTATATCGGACAGGTTATTTGTCATTAACCAGAGGAGATGGTGGACAAAATCTGATCGGCGATGAGCAGGGTATAGAACTCGGACTGATCCGGACTCAGGAATTGATGGCTGCACGAAGGATTGATGGGGCCGACCAGTTTTTTTCGCGGGCTTATGATTTTGGATTTTCAAAGACTACGGCTGAAGCACTTAAAATCTGGAATGAACAAAAAATATTGAGTGATGTGGTCTGGATCATTAGAAAATTCCAGCCGGATATTATTATTACCCGTTTCCCTGAAGATAAGCGGGCAGGTCATGGACAACATTCAGCATCTTCTGTTCTCGCACGAATGGCTTATACAGCCGCTGCAGATCCAAAACAATTTCCTGAACAATTTACCTATGGAGTTGTTCCCTGGCAGGCAAAGAGAATTTTTTGGAACAATTACAATTTTGGAACGGTCAATACAACCCGCGAAGACCAATTGAAAATAGAAGTGGGCGGCTACAACCCGTTGGTTGGGAAAAGTTATGGCGAGATAGCAGCCGATAGTCGAAGCCAGCATCGTTCGCAGGGCTTTGGTATTGCCCACACCAGGGGCAATTTCCTGGAGTATTTTTCTCTTACGGAAGGAGAGAAGGCCGATTCATCCCTCTTACAAAATATAAACTGCCATTGGAGCCGGGTTCCAAACGGCGCCCCGATAGGTCAAATGATTGACCAGCTTATCAAAAATTATGATCCCGTAGCACCGTCCCAATCTTTGCAATCACTCGTTGAAATTTATCAGAAGATTAATTCGTTAGCACCAGGGTACTGGCGTAAGGTAAAACTTCAGGAAACTTTGGAGCTCATTCACGCATGCAGCGGTTTGTGGCTGGAGGCGACAGTTCCGCAGGCTTATGCGCTTCGTAACCAGACCATTCCCGTAACGTTGCGTGTTGTAAATCGTGCACCGATAGGAATAGATATACATTCAGTTATCCTGAATGGCCAGGATACCAGCTGGAATTTAACGCTGCAACCAGGTGTGAATTATTCACTGGTACGACGAATATCACTCAGGGGCCTGCCAATTTCCCAACCCTACTGGCTGAATGAAACAATGAGTCCCGGATCCTATAACGTACAGGATCAAACGCTGATTGGAAGACCGCTGAATCCTCCGGTACTCGAAGCGGTTTTTGAAGTTCGCTTATTGGGGGAATCGTTCAGATTTACGCAGAATGTATTTTACAGATTTACAGATCCGGTAAAAGGGGAATTATTTGAACCGTTCGCTATAGTGCCTGGTCAGATGGCCTATTGTGATCCTGATTTGTTGGTTTTTACCGATGGAAAGGAAAAGGAATTGATGGTTAAAAAGCAGCTAAAAACTTTGCAGGATGAAGATGAGGACAAGGATGTCATTCATCCGGCCGTTTTATCCACTGATAAAAAATCCGCGGCGAATGCCTCATCTATTGCGATCACTCCGATTCCCGGTTTTCAAACCAAAGACATCTCCCATTCAGATAATAAAAATGAATTTCTTCTAAAATCGAATCTGATAAAAGATCGGAATATGACAACCTGGGTCATCCGTACGAAGAATGGAGCGACTGATACGCTATTACAGTGCAGAACGATTTCATACGAACATATACCGAGGATTGACTATTTCAAAAAGGCAAAATCCACCGTTGTATCCGTCAATTTGAAAACAGCCGGAAAAAAGATCGGTTATATTGAAGGAGCGGGAGATAAAGTGCCGGACGCATTATCAGCCATGGGATATACGGTTGTCAGATTAAATGAAGACATGGTCAGCAGTTCAGTATTGCAAAACCTGGATGCTGTAATCGCAGGTGTTCGGGCTTATGATGTGCACGACTGGTTAAAGGGAAAATATGAGGTGTTAATGGAATATGTCAAAAACGGAGGAAACCTGATTGTTCAATATAATAGAAATCTGGGTAATGATACAACCGGGATTGGTCCATATCCTTTTGGAATTTCAAATGCGCGGGTTACAGAAGAAGACGCGCCGGTTCAGATTCTCCTGCCGTCACACCCGGTTCTTCACTTTCCAAATGAAATAACAGATAAAGATTTCGAAGAATGGATTCAGGAAAGAGGGATTTACTTCGCACAACATATCGATCCCAGATACCAGGCTGTTTTTTCCATGCATGATTCGGGTGAAGCAGATCAGAACGGAAGTCTGATTATAGGGAACTATGGCAAGGGATATTTTTCTTATACCGGTCTTGTATTTTTTCGCGAATTGCCAGCCGGAGTTCCGGGCGCTTATAGATTGTTCGCTAATCTGATAGGTCTCAATCAATCCAAGGGTAAATAAACATGACGACGCCGACAAGAAGGGAAATTGCTTTTGTAGTAGCTATTATAACCGGTATTGTGATTGGACGATTGATCAAAAAAGTGACGGCCGGTATGCTCATTGGTTTGATACTGGGACTGATTGCCGCCATGTTGATGGCAAGTCGCGGGAATGAAAAAAAATGATATGAGTTTATCGCCGGATGAAAAGCCCCCCTTTTTTAAATCCTGGAATACCTGGTACGTAATAGTTATCGGCTTCCTCGGATTGCTTATAATTTTATTCTACTTTTTTACCAAACATTTTTCATGAGTCTCTTAGACTGGATTGTACTGATTGTGACGCTGGTCGGTATCATCCTCTATGGGTTATATAAAAGCAGGTCTGAAAAGAACCTGGAGAGTTATTTTCTGATGAACCGCAGTTCATCCTGGTACCTGATCCTGCTGAGCATTATCGGTACGCAGGCCAGTGCTGTTACTTTTCTCTCTGCCCCGGGCCAGGCCTATACGGACGGAATGCGGTTTGTGCAATATTATTTTGGTTTACCGTTGGCGATGGTCGTGTTATGTATCACGTTTGTTCCGGTATTTCACAGACTGAAGTTATTTACGGCTTACGAATTTCTGGAAAAAAGGTTTGATGGTAAAACAAGAACTTTTACTTCGTTATTGTTTTTATTACAAAGAGGGTTGTCTACAGGAATCAGTATTTCTGCGCCGTCTATCATTCTTTCTTCGTTGTTGGGATGGAATATTTTATGGACAAATATTCTGATGGGCGGATTATTGATCATTTATACATTCACAGGTGGAGTGAAATCTGTTGCTTACACACAACAAATACAAATTGTTATCATTTTCGCAGGCATGTTCATTGTAGGTTATATGGTTGTGCATTTATTGCCTGGAAATATGGGGCTTTCCGATGCCTTACATATAGGAGGCAAGGCTGGTAAGTTAAATGTGATCACTTCAGGCAGAGACGAACATGGTTTTCAATGGAACGACAGATATAATATCTGGAGCGGCATCATCGGTGGATTTTTTTTACAGCTTTCCTATTTTGGCACTGACCAAAGTCAGGTTGGGCGTTATTTGACGGCCTCCTCCACCCGCGAAAGCAGACTGAGTTTATTGTTAAACGGGCTTATAAAAATTCCGATGCAATTCGGAATTCTTTTACTTGGTGTACTTGTTTTTTCTTATTACCAGTTTGCCAGGGAACCATTGTTTTTTAATCAGACTCAATTGGATTTGCTCGCCAAAACCAAATATGCAGATTCATTAAAAATTGTAATGAAGGATTATGATGCCCTGCAGAATCAGAAAATTGCACAGATGAATCCTGAATCTGGTACCCATTTAGAGAATCAGATGCAGCAGGGACTTACGATGCAGTATGATCAAAAGAAACAGACCGAATACAGAATGACCATACAGCGCTGGCTGAAAGATAAAGATGTGAAGGGGGATTCCAACGATACCAATTATATTTTCCTTCGGTTTGTACTCGATCATCTCCCGAAAGGATTAATTGGTTTGCTGATTGCAGTTATTTTTTTATCGGCCTGGGGATCCATTGCTGCCTCACTGAATTCACTTTCATCGGCGACCATCAACGATATTCATAAACGATCGGTAAAAGTGCCACTGAGTCAGGAAATTGAATACCATTACTCCCAGTTGTATACTTTACTCTGGGGAATTTTTTGCGTGATCGTTGCACAGCTGGCATATAATATTGGTAATAGCCTGATCGAAGCTGTGAATGTACTGGGCTCTTTATTTTATGGAGTTATCCTCGGTATTTTCCTGGTTGCCTTTTATTTGAAGAGGGTAAGTGCAACACCCGTATTTATCAGCGCCGTGATTGTAGAACTCTTCGTCGTCAGCATACATATTTTGAATCAGAAAGAAATTGTAAATATCAGTTTCCTCTGGCTCAATGCGATCGGCGCTCTCGGAGTTATTTTGATGAGTCTGCTCTTGGAAAGCATAAAGCGTAAGGCGCAAGGTCTAAAGCAATAAAATAATTTTTAAGAAAGGAGATATATTAAAGTCGCTATTATGTAATAATCGCCGGGTAAATATTTTAGCGCTTTAAGCTTTGCGCTTTACGCTTTGAGCTTAAGAAAGTGCTTCCGATTTCACATGATTGTAACCCTTTTTACTCACTTCAATCAATCGCAGCACTTTCTCACGGATATCATCGCGCAGTCCTGAAATTTCATGTTCGAAGACATTGTGTAGTTCATCCAGCTCATCATTGGTGGTTCCGCGGATGCGTCTGATTTTATCTTTTATATTGTCGACAGAATCCGATAATTTCTTCCTGGTATCGGTTCCTTTAGCAGGAGCAATTAAAATTCCGATAACAATACCTGACAATGTGCAGGTTAATAATCTTTGTAAACTCATATATTTTGACTTTTAGATGATATTAATATACATCATAATTTTCAACAACCTTGCCAAAATGCAAAAGGTGGACTGATAAGAGGTTCCATAATGAGTATCTTCGCGCTTTTCTAAATATTTAAGACTTTAAACTGAGCTATGAGTAATTATCTCATTACCGGAGGTGCAGGTTTTCTTGGCATTAATTTGTCCCGCTATTTACTGGAACGGGGTCATCGGGTTGTGTCATTGGATATTGCAGATTTTGATTATCCTGAAAGGGACAGAATCACGGAAATAAAGGGAGATATCCGCCATCCTGCAACGGTAGACAGGGCAATGCAGGGTATTGACTTCGTTATACATTGCGCAGCCGCTTTGCCTTTATATTCAAAGGCCGATATCTATTCAACCGACCTGGATGGCACCCGGAATGTACTGCAGTCTGCTTTCGATCATCATATTCAACGTGTGGTACACATTTCGTCAACAGCCGTATACGGCGTGCCTGATCATCACCCCCTGGTGGAAGAAGATAAAATGCACGGAGTAGGTGACTATGGTATTTGTAAAGTCGAAGCAGAATCAATTTGCATGGAATTCCGCAAAAAGGGACTATGTGTGCCGATTTTTCGCCCCAAATCCTTTATTGGTCCCGAACGTCTCGGAATATTTGGGATGTTATACGATTGGGCAAGATCAGGAAAAGGTTTTCCGGTTTTAGGCAGTGGTAACAATAAATACCAGCTCATGGATGTGGAAGATTTTTGTGATGCAATCTATATTTCCACTACTATTGATCCGCTTTCTGCCAACGACACCTTTAATGTGGGTGCTAAAATTTATACAACCATCAGAGAGGATTACCAGGCTGTTTTGGATCGTGCTGGATTTGGGAAGAAGATATCCGGCGTTCCGGCAGGTTTAGCGATCTGGACATTACGCATTCTAAATAAATTAAAAATATCCCCGATTTATCCATGGGTTTATGAAACTGCTGCCAGGGATTCATTTGTGTCGATTGAAAAAGCAGAAAGAATTCTTGGTTGGGAGCCCAAATATTCAAACAAAGATGCGCTTCTGCGAAACTATGAGTGGTACATAAATAATATGGATCATTTTAAACAAAATGTCACCGGAGTATCTCACCGGGTTCCGTGGAAGCAGGGGGCGTTGAATATTATTAAGTTGTTTTATTGACGGTTGACGGTTGACGGTTGACGGTTGATGGTTTGTACTTGGCTTTACGCGTTAAGCTTTGCGCTTTAAGCCTGAAATGCCGGATGATATTTCTGCAGGGTCTCTCTCAGAAAAGCGCGGTCTAAATGAGTATAAATTTCAGTAGTCGTAATACTTTCATGTCCGAGCATTTCCTGAACTGCCCGCAGGTCTGCACCACCTTCCACAAGATGAGTGGCGAAGGAATGACGAAAAGTGTGTGGCGAGACAGTCTTTGCTAATACCGGCTTCACGGACGAGATCTTTTAACAGAATGAAAATCATTTGCCGGGTGAGACCCGCTCCCCGGCGATTCAGGAATAATACGTCTTCGTTACCTTTTTTTATGGGCATATGCACACGCACCTGACCGCGATATATCCCGATAAATTTAAGTGCTGTATTTCCTATGGGTACCAATCTTTCTTTGTCGCCCTTCCCGACTACTTTAATAAATCCAAGTTCAGGATAAAGAGAAGATAATCGCAGATTCACCAACTCAGACACACGCAATCCGCAGCTATACATGGTTTCCAATATGGCACGATTTCGCTCTCCTTCGGGTTTGCTCAGATCAATGGCCTGGATGATCCGATTTATTTCTTCGACGCTGAGAAAATCAGGAAGTGTTCTTCGGAGTTTGGGTGTTTCCAATAACTCTGTAGGATCCTGCTTTACCAGGTTCTCTTGTAAACAGTATTTAAAAAAAGAACGTATGCCTGAAATGATCCTTGATTGCGAACTGGCGGTCATGCCCAACCCTCCGATCCACTTTAAAAATGACTGCAGATCTCTTAATTGTATGTTTTCAACTGCAGTGGCCTTCTCCTCCAGGGATAAAAACTGTGACAATTTTTCTATATCTCTCAAATAAGCTTCTACTGAATGATCTGAAAGTGATTTTTCCAGCTGGAGCCAGGCTTTAAATCCTTTTTTTTCAGCAGCCCACATAATTGCTATTTTAACTTCCACTTGCCATCGGAAATCCCTTCCTGCATGATCTCTACGAGGCGATAAGTGGCCGGACAAAATTCCACGTTTTGTTTAAATACATGGCCGTAATCCTTGATGCTTTTTGTACCGTGGTGTGGAAATCCGGCACAATCCCCGGGCCGAACTTCATAAATATTGCACATATTGGTGCTCAGATCCAGGAACTGACAGGGTTGTTTCTTATTCAACCAGTCGCCCGTGCGGTCTTTATACAACCATTTCTCCTTAAAAGAACTACTCGTCATACCCAGAAATTTTGAAATGCGGGTAATATCTTTCTTCGTATAAGTAGGCGACATGGTCTTACAACAATTGGCACAATCCAGGCAGTCTGTTTTTGCCCATGCGAGTTCATTGGCTTCCAGTTTTATCAGACGAACCTGTCCGATGGGTTTTTTTTCCATTCGTGTAAGAAAATTTCTGAATCTTTTCTTGTTTCTGGAGACCAGGTTTCTAAAGGTCCGGAAATTAACGGTCGATTGGGCCATGGAATTGATTGATTTCTGAGATAAGGTTTGCGTAAATATATTAATCCTGAAAATGAATACCTATTTTTTTCATGAGCGTAGTCGCATTCAGGCTTTCGCTGATTCCCGGTTTTATTTTATAATCAAAATAAAGTTCTTCATCCTGGATCTTTCCCTCAAAATGATAATTGGAGACTGAAGGGTTCATCGATTCAGAATGGGCCAGCTCTGTATCATGGGTTGCCATAACAGCGATGGCTCCATTTTGCAATAGTTGTCTGACAAGTGCTTTTGAGCCTTTATGACGATCAGTCGAGTTCGTTCCGCGCAAAACTTCATCCAATAAAATAAAGACTTTCTCTTTCTTATTAACAGATTCAATGATGTATTGTATTTTTTTTAGCTCTGCATAAAAAGTAGAAGTATTCTCAGCCAGGTTATCAGCTACCCGCATACTGCTCATCAGTTTTACCTCACTCAGACTCATTTGCCTGGCACAAACGGGAGCGCCCATGAGTGCCAATACAGTATTGATGCCCAGTGATCTGAGAAAAGTGGACTTCCCGGCCATATTCGAACCGGTAATAAGTGCAATTTTACCGATGCCTTCCATGGAAAAATCACTCGGCACCCGGGTCGTAATGGGTAACAATGGATGCCCGATCTGCTCAGCAGTAAAATGAAAATATTTGCCATCTACTTCAGGGAAACACCATTCCGGTTCGTTATGTACCAGAGAGGCCAGACTGACAACGACTTCCACTTCTGCAATAACACTAAACCAGTCTTTGAATTGATTTTTGTTTTTTCTTTTCCATTCATTCAATGAGAGGACAAGACGAAGATCCCATACAAAAAATATCTGGAGAATCAGATTAACGAGCAGGTTTGACCGCCAGTCAATTCTTTTTAAGATGCCAACAAATTCACCAATGGCTGCTGATGTTGATTTATAATCCGGCGGTTTTAATCGTTGCTGCAGTGATTGCAAATACCCTGATTTAAATTTCTCCGTTTCTATTAGAATAAATTGTTTATGTATGCCTTCAATTTCGGGTTCGACTTCGGAGAGCATACCAAGCGCTGGTCCGCTTTTCCTGCTGATCAGAACGGAAATAATATAGAATACAGATAAAAAGATTAAAAAGAACTGATCTGATAATTTACCAGTCACATAAATGGAAGTGACAGATAATGGAATGATCGGATAAATGTTTTGAAACCATTTCCAGAATGGATGAAGAAATCCAACAGGTGGTGCATCAAAACATAGTTTGAGTTTTTCTTCCGTCTTATTAGTAAGCGGATCTGCCATGGCGAATGACTGCAGATTTTGACTGTAATCCTGCTTTTCGGAAAGCTCTTTAGCTGCTTTTTGTCTCTCATATATTGTTGACACGGGAGGCGAATCCTTCAGATAGTCGGACAATAGTTTTTTGGATTGTTCTGCATGACACCTGCTTACATATTGATACAAAGACGATGGGCCAAACAAATCCAGGTCTGATGCATACGCATGAGAGGGGTCAGCAAAGATTTGGCCATCTTCATACATATGAAGGTTTTGTTGCATTGCATCCAGTTCATGCTGGTTAATCCGGATGAGCCGTTTGCGATGGTTGATGGCTGTTGATTTATCTGCGTCAACGAAAACGAGAATAATAAAAATGATAGAAAACAAGACTATGCCGGAAAAAACAAATCCGGCAGCAGGCCAGAAATACCATACAAAACCGGCCCCGCCCAGTACGGTCGTTAAGCGTGTGAAGGCCAGCGCTTTTTTCCTGCGCTCCAGTTTTCCGATAATGACTTCATGAACTTCTATATTATGTTGATAATCTTTAATGATATCAATATGTGCGTTGGATGCCTGGATCATTACCACCAATATACATCTTCTATAAAAAACAAATCCGGTTTAGTATCAGGTGTTAACAGAATTGAAACAATATCATATTGTATATGGGTCCATTCCGGATGCTTGTCTTGAAAAGCTTCACCTGCCGATAGCAAATGCCTGGCTTTTCTCCGGTTTACCCAATCCTCCGGCTTTCCAAACAGATCGTCGTGCCGGGACTTGACTTCTATGAAATGAAGTGTCTGGTCTCTGCTCGCAATGATGTCTACTTCCAATCGACGGTATCTCCAATTGCGACAGATAATTTGGAAACCGTGCAGCTCAAGCCAGTCAGCGGCCATTTGTTCGCCGACTTTCCCAAATTCGTTGTGTGCGGCCATTTTTGCTTTACTTTGAGCCACTAATGAAAAAAATGGAACTGAGTAAAGATCGCGTTATACCGATAACAGGGAAGGTGCAACACTATGCCTGGGGAGGGTTTTATTACTTACCGAAATTGTTGAATATGCCCGTGAAAAAAGGGGAAACCTATGCCGAATTTTGGCTGGGAACTCATGATCGGGGAAGTGCAGAATTCAAAAATGGTTCAGAAAGACCAGTGTCGTTGAAGGAGTATATCGATACGTTTCCGGAGCAGACATTGGGTCCACAGGCAGCAAATAAATTTGGCAGATTACCTTTTTTGCTCAAAGTGTTGGATGTAAAGGATATGTTGTCCATTCAGGTGCATCCGTCAAAGGAAAATGCTCAGATTGCATTTGATGCCGAAAATGATCAGGGGATTGAACTGTCTGCACCGGAGAGAAATTTTAAGGATAATAATCATAAGCCGGAACTCATGCTTGCCCTAAGTGAATTTTGGCTGTTGCATGGTTTTAAGAACCCAAAGGCATTACAAAATATTCTTCGCGAAGTGCCTGAACTCCATTTCCTCGTTCCGATATTCGGTGGCGACAATTATAAGAAATTATATCAGCACATTATGGAATTGCCACAAGTGCAGGTAGACAGGCATTTAAAAACGCTTATCGATCGTAACCTCGTTCATTATAACGCTGGAAAACTGAGCAAGTCAAAAGAAGATTTCTGGGCCGCAAGAGCCGCGGTTACGTATTCTCATGAGGGGCATATTGACCGGGGTATATTTTCTATTTATCTTTTCAACCTGGTCCATTTGCTGCCAGGACAGGCAGTATATCAGGATGCAGGCTTGCCTCACGCATATCTTGAAGGGCAGAATGTAGAGATTATGTCTAATTCGGACAATGTTTTACGAGGCGGCCTGACGCCTAAGCACGTAGACGTAAAAGAGTTAATGAAACATGTGAAATTTGAACCGACCATACCCAATATTATTACGGGGAAAACGGTAGAACCCGATAGGATGGTTTACCCGACTCCGGCGCCGGATTTTGAATTGAGCCGGCTGAATATTAAAAAGGGGAAATCGACCCGATTGATTTCCCGTTCCATCGAAATATTCCTGCTATTTTCCGGAACAGCCGAGATTTCAGGAACCGAAGGAACAGTCTTCAAAAGAAATAAGGGTGAAGCCTGGGTAACTTTTGACGCGGCCCAAAGCGAGGTCATGGCCCTGGAAGATACCGTTATCTACCAGGCGTCTATCCCGGGAATGAAATAAGCGTTTTTGGGTTTTTTAAATTCATTAATTTTACATTTCTAAAACATTATATGAACTCCTCTAAAAATATTGTCTGGTCATTTATATTATTGGTAATCGTAGCCGCATTGTATCGGATTATACCGGGCAGACCATTCGGATTTGCGCCTCAATGGGCTATGGCTATTTATGCCGGGGCTGTTATAAAGGATAAAAAATGGGCATTTATAATGCCTGTTCTTTCGATGTTTGTTTCAGACCTGTTTTATCAGGTATTATACATGGGGGGCGTCTCGGATATGCCAGGTTTTTATGAAGGTCAATGGCAAAACTACCTTCTTTTTACATTGCTGGTTTTTGTTGGCCTGGCCATCAGGAAACTAAATATATTTCAAATTGTGGCTGCATCTGTTACGGCACCCACGCTTTACTTTTTGGTTTCCAATTTTCTCGTTTGGGCCAGCAACGGAACAACCCGGGGTCTTAACAGACCCAGGGATTTTAATGGCCTCATGCTCTGTTATGCCGATGGAATTCCGTTTTACAAAATGAGCATCCTGGCTACCCTGGTATTTTCTGCCATCTTATTCGGTAGTTTTATATTCGCCCGTAACTACCAGATGACAGCCAGGGAGATTAAATCTTAGGCTGCAGGTTTTTACCGCTTAATCTGGCTACAGCAGCAAGCGGTAGCACCAAAACACCCGTCATCAAAACGAAATATTTCTCCATAGCGATTTTGTTATGCCTGTGTTCTGCTATGCTTACGGCCCAAACCAGGACTGACAGTCTTATGCAGGAAGTTAACCGGGCAATATCTTCCTCATCCGACTATGATCATATAAAAAACAAAAGGATAGACAGCATAAAACTTGTTCTGAAAAATTCAGGAGATATTTCGCATCGGACTCTTTTTAATCTTTACTCGCTCCTATACAATGAATACCAGATTTATAATTATGATTCGGCATTCAGTTATGCACAAAAAATGGTATCGGAAGGTCAGTCGATGCATGAAGATTCATTGGTAGGATATGCAAAAATAAAAGAGGGATTTGTATTGCTATCGGCCGGACTATTCAAGGAAACTTTTGATGTGTTGCAAAATGTAAATATGAATCTGCTGTCAAAATCGGAAAAAGCTGAATATTTTACGATGATGGCTCGTTACTATTATGATGTGGCAGATTATAATAACGATCATTTTTATGCACCCCGCTATAATGATTCAGGTAATCACTATATCGACTCTTCCCTGTTGCTGCTGGCCCCGGAATCTTTTGAATATATTTATTACAACGGATTGAAAAATATACGGTCGGGTAACTACGAGATGGCCCTTTCTGGTTTGAGAAAACTAACAGAATCCTATCCCATGTCCCAACATGAAGTAGCCGTGACCACCTCAACACTAAGCGACATCTATATTCAGAAAGGGCAGATTGATACGGCCATCGACCTTCTGTTACTGGCTGCAATTGAAGATATCCGGAATTCAACCAAAGAAACCCGTGCTATTTTTAACCTGGCGACGCTGCTTTTCAGGAAGGGTGATGCTAAAAACGCCTCGACATTTATAGAAAAAGCCGTAAATGATGCTGTTTTCTATGGAGCCAGACAAAGAAAAGTGCAACTGACTTCGATTCTCCCGTTAATTGAAGCAGAAAGGATGAATATCCTCCAAAATGAAAACAAAAGAGTAGTGAATTATGCCATCGCGGTGACCCTCTCCTCACTTTTACTTATAAGTTTGCTCTTTATCATATTCAGGCAGATAAAAAAACTGCAGCTGGCCAAAGCGGATATTACAGCAGCACACAGACTGCAACAACATGTCAATACAAAACTGCAGGAGGCAAATAAAATTAAGGAAGAATATATAGGCTATTTCTTTAGCGGAAATTCAGAATTTTATACTCGAATTGAGAAATTCATTCAGTCTGTAGAAGTAAAAATTGCAGACCGTAAACTGGATGACATTCGTTTTCTGGTGAACAATCTGAATCTGAAAAAGGGAAGGGAGGAAGTGCTACATGATTTTGACCGGATCTTCCTAAAACTTTTCCCCAATTTTATAGCTGAGTTCAATTCCCTTATTAATGAGGAAGGACAGGTCAGATTAAAGGAAGGGGAATTGCTCAATACCGATTTGCGTATTTTTGCCCTCATCCGGATGGGTATACATGACACCCAGAAAATTGCAGGAATACTTGGTTACTCTGTCAATACGATCAATACGTATAAAAGCAAGATCAAAAATAAATCAAGAGTCCCCAACGAGACTTTTGAAGAAAAGATCATGCAGATCAGGTCCATTTAGCCTTTGCCGGGACTGAAACATTAACTAGCATCCTTCCTGCGCTTTTTAAGATATGAGATTTAATTATATATAGATTATCTATATATGTTATAACTGATTGACAATCAATCATAACATTGTCTGGTTTTTGAATAGATCGGATTCTTTTCTTTATACTTTCCTTTTATAAGTTGGATTGCATGTTACAACTTTTTTCCTTTAGGAGATTTTTCGACTTACAATACAGAATGGTTTCATTTCAGGATGTAATCTGAGCTGCCCGAAATATGCTTTTTACTTTTGGTTATGACGCACACCCTGTGGCTTTTACCACGGGGTGCTTTTTTAACCGCTCCCACATGCGCGGGACCAACGATCATCCCTCATACCCATGATCCTCCATTAGATTAGTACCATCGGCCGACATAGTGGCGAGTTCGTCGCATCGGTTATTATGAGGATTGGATGCGTGTCCTTTTACCCAATGAAATTGAATATGATGTTTAGCGGCAAGGGCCGAATATCTAAGCCAGAGATCTTTGTTTTTTTTTCCACCTTTAAAGTCAGTGGCTATCCAGGTTTTCAACCAGCCTTTTTCAATAGAATTTACCACATATTGACTATCAGAATAAATCTTTATCCGGACGCCTTCTTTTTTAAGTGCCTCGAGTCCTGCGATCACAGCCATCAATTCCATTCGGTTGTTGGTAGTATGTTTGAAGCCACCGGACAATTCTTTTGATACCCCCTTCCACATCAGAATGGTTCCGAAGCCGCCCCTGCCCGGATTACCACGTGAAGCGCCATCTGTATACATGACTACATGTTCCTGCAAAATAACTAGTGTTTTATATTTAAATTAAAGCGATAAGAGTAATCGCAGACGTCGCGATTAAACCTGAAAAACACCGGTTTTGAATGTTGAAATATCAGGATTTTGATTGGCCGCACGTATACCTTCTGAAATAAATCTCCTTGTTTCCAGCGGATCGATGATTCCGTCTACCCATAATCTGGCTGCGGCATAATAGGGGCTGGTTTGTTTCTCATAACGGCCACGGATTTCATCCAATAATTTTTTTTCTTCTGCCGGATCAATTACCTGGCCCTTCGATTTCAGAGAAGCCACCTGAATCTGCAACAGGGTTTTTGCAGCCTGGTCACCACCCATCACTGCGATTTTTGCAGTGGGCCAGGCCAGTATGAGTCTTGGATCGTATGCTTTACCACACATGGCATAGTTGCCGGCTCCATAAGAATTGCCGGCAATAATCGTGAATTTTGGAACAACTGAATTCGCCACAGCATTCACCATTTTAGCCCCGTCTTTTATAATACCTGATTGTTCACTTCTTGTCCCTACCATGAATCCGGTAACATCCTGCAGAAAAAGAAGCGGAATTTTTTTCTGATTGCAATTCATAATAAACCGGGCGGATTTATCGGCACTATCATTATAAATGACGCCACCGAGTTGCACTTCCCCTTTTTTTGTCTTTACAACCGTGCGCTGATTGGCCACAATGCCTACTGCCCATCCTTCTATCCGGGCATAACCGCAGATAATTGTTTTTCCATAATCTTCCTTGAATTGTTGAATTCCCGGTGCATCCACAATCCGGTTAATGATTTCCAACATATCATACGGTTTTGTCGAATCGGAAGGGAAAAGACCATAAATTTCCTTCGGATTTTTTTCAGGATCTTTTGCTTCGATACGGTCATAACCGGCAGATGGTGTATGACCCAGTGTCGACATGATTTTTTTTACCTGGTCAAGACATTCTTCTTCCGTTTTGAATTTGTAATCGGCAATACCTGAAATGGAAGTATGTGTTACAGCTCCCCCCAGCGTTTCAGAATCTGTGGTTTCTCCAATCGCTGCTTTTACAAGGTAGGGACCTGCCAGATAAATGGAGCCATTACCTTCTACCATCAGCGTTTCATCACTCATGATGGGCAAATAAGCTCCTCCGGCCACACAGGGTCCCATTACGACAGACAATTGAGAAATACCCATGGCACTGATTCTTGCATTGTTTCTGAATATCCTGCCAAAATGTTCCTTGTCCGGAAAAATTTCATCCTGTAAAGGAAGAAATACACCGGCACTGTCTACGATATAGATCAATGGCAGATGATTTTCCATGGCAATTTCCTGCAGGCGAAGATTTTTTTTACCGGTAATCGGAAACCATGCACCGGCTTTCACTGTCTGATCATTTGCCAGGATAATACATTGCCTTCCGCTTACATAGCCAATGCCTGCTACCGTACCGGCAGCCGGGCAGCCACCATATTCTTCATACATTTCATATCCGGCAAAAGCTCCGATTTCATAAAATGTGCTGTCTGTGTCAATCAGATAATTAATTCGTTCCCTGGCCGTAAGCTTATTCTTTTCATGTTGTTTTTCAATTGATTTCGCTCCACCACCTGCTGCAATTTTCTGATAGCGGTTTCGAAGCTGCACCAACGCCTGCTTCATATTATCTTCATTCTTGTTAAAATCAAGATCCATGATAATTGTATAAGATGCAATATAGTATGGATGCTCTAATAATATGTATTTTTAAGGGTATGCATTGGAAACGTTACCGGTCCTGGCTGATTCCATTATTGATTGTTGCAGTCATTAAAATATTTTCATTTTTTCCTGAAGCGGTTGAAAAATATTATTCGACCGGAATTTATCCTGTCATTTCAATTTTCCCACGTCTTGCATTCGGCTGGATTCCTTTTAGCGTGGGTGATGTATTGTATGCAGCAGTTTTTTTATACCTGGTGATCTCTCTCGTACGTTTTTTTACCAGGGCTTTCCAAAGAACTTTACACCGGCAATACCTGATGCTTTGTCTCAAAAGATGTTTGTCCATTTTGTTATGGGTATACATTGCCTTTAATATTTTTTGGGGGCTGAATTATGATCGTTTGCCGATTGCCAAAAAACAGCACCTGGAAACGAAGCCATATTCTAAAGAGGATCTTCAGGCTCTGATCGGCTTGCTGGTTTCAAAGATGAACGGGATCGATTCTGCATCCCGGGCGGCCAGAAAGAATTTGAACACCAACGACAGCTTGTTTAAGTATTCTGTTTCAGCTTACCGAAGTGCCGCCAGACAGTATCCTGAATTATTATATACTTATCCGTCGGTTAAATCTTCTTTTTATGGATACATCGCAAATTATATGGGATTCAGCGGTTATTATAACCCGTTCACCTGTGAAGCGCAGGTAAATACAACGATCCCGCGGTTTGTACAGCCGTTTACAACCTGCCATGAAATAGGTCACCAACTGGGTTATGCCAAAGAAGAAGAAGCGAATTTCTCCGGATTTCTGTCTACCAAATCTTCCAGCGATCCGGCTTTCCGGTATTCCATTTATGTGGATCTTTATTTATATTCTGCCGGTGCATTGTATGCACTGGATTCAACTGCGTTTATACCTTACCGGGAGTCATTAAAACCGGAAGTTCGTCAGGACCTGCGGGATCTGAAAGCCTTTTATAAAAGTTATCAGAATCCATTGGAACCTATTATTCACAAGATTTATGGTAAATACCTGAAGGCAAATCGTCAGCCACAGGGTATTTATGCCTATGATGAAGTGGTCGGACTGGCCATTGCATATTATAAAAAGAACGGAGCGGAAGCATTCTAAAATTTATTCTTCCACATCATGCTTTCTACCGGTTTATTGGTCTGACCGGCATATTTCGCGTCTTTTTTCTGATTGTATTTCACTTCTATTTCGCCATCGACCGGAAAATAAATCAATTGGCCTATGGGCATCCCTTTATATATGCGAACGGGTTGTTTAACGGATATTTCAAGCGTCCAGTTTCCACAGAAACCTACATCTCCCTTGCCTGCCGTGGCATGGATATCTATGCCCAGACGACCTGTAGAGGACTTGCCTTCCAGGAAGGGTACATGCTCATGGGTTTCAGTATATTCAGCCGTGACACCGAGATAAAAAATATGAGGATATAGAACAAATCCTTCCTCCGGAATTTCGAAATACTCTATTTCATTGTGTTTTTTTGCATCCAGTATATGCTCCCGGTAGGTAGCCAGCACAGGACCCAGATGAACGTCATAGGAATTACTGCCCAGAGAGGCACGGTCATAGGGTATAATTTTGATTGTGCCCTTTTCCATCTCTTCCATGATACGCTTATCAGATAAAATCATTCTTATGGCGGTTTATTTGTTTATTTGTTTGCCCACAGCAGAGAAACCGCAGCGAATTTCGCATTAAGCTTTTTTGTGATGCCCTTATTTTATCAACATAATATCAACGAAACCACCAAACTGGGCATCTGGCACATCACGGAAGACGAAGGTTTTTTCCTCCGGAAAGTACCACTCAAGCGGGACGTGAGCCACGCTCAGAAAAGACTACAGCATCTGGCTGGCCGGTTCCTCCTGACTGAATTATTCCCTGATTTTCCGCTGGAAGAAATTCTGATTGCCGATACCAGAAAGCCCTATCTGGAAGATGAAAAGTATCATTTTTCCATTTCTCATTTTGGACATTATGCTGCCGCAATCGTAAGCAGTACGATGCGGGTAGGGGTGGATGTGGAGAAAAGCAGTCCGACGATCGAAAAAATCAGAAACAAATTTTTGTCGGAACAGGAATCTGCCATTGCTTTTGAAGGTGTAGAAAAATCAGGCCATCGGCTGCGTCAACTTACATTGTTATGGAGCGCTAAGGAAACCATTTTCAAGTGGTATAGCCTGGGCAATGTAAACTTCCGGCAACATATCTGCTGGGTAAAACCTTATTTTATCCGGTCCGAAGGTTTTGGCGAATTATCTTTTGAATTCAGGAAACATGAAACCATTCCGCTTGCCATCTATTATAAATTATTTGACGACCTGGTTTTGACTTTCGTATTTACTTAAGCTAACTGCCAACCGTCAACCGTCAACCATCAACCGTCAACGGGTTATTCAATGCCCAGAATCTCATCCGTATCATCAATCAGATTCATATTGAAATCCTCCTGACCTGAAATACCTTCCATAGAACCCTTGATATGCGCTGCATTCAATAATACTTTTTCCAATTGTTTTTCCCGGGTTTTCCAAAGCCGTTCCATCATATCCCTTTCGCGCTGTATGGACATTTTCATAGATGAGAATCCTTCCCGGATCGCTTTCCATTGCTCACTGAATTCGCTGCTGGTAAGATAGTCATAGAGCAACTGCATTTTATCGCCCTTGTTTTGCTGATTTTTTGAAGCCTGGGAAATCCTGATCACGCCATCGCGTAATACTTCCGTCAGGGCCTTCACTTCTGAAAAGTTACAAATCCATACACCATTCTTTTCTCCGAAACAGTTCATATCCCTGGGCATGACGCGGGTAACCAGCACGGCAACCTGCGCATTTTGCTGACGCATATCGGTTTTAAGCTTATCAACCCAGTCCAATTCAAAATTCTTGGTGCGTTTACTTTCGTAAATGATCTTACCGCATTCCTGGCCGGTAGAATTGCGGATGGTCAGGGTGCAGTCTGCGCCACGTATTCCTTTTCCCACCGGTTCAACCAGATCAAACGGAAATCCGTCCTGTAGTAATTTTTCAAGGGCGAGCTCCTGCACTTCACCCTGCAATTGCATGGAACCCTGATCAGCCTTGCGTTTCATTTCCTCTATCAGTCTTCTTTGATCTTCCAGCTGTTTTTCTTTTTCTTTTAACTGGAGTTGAAAATCAGTTTCCCTGGATTGATTTTTTTGTTCTTCCGTTCTTCGGATTTCGTCGGCAATTTTTATCCTTTCTTCCTGAATTTTTCTTTGTGTCGAAATTTCTAATTCCTCCTCCCTGGTCTTTAGGGTCTGTTCTTTCTGTAAAAACTCGAGCTCTTTTTGTCTTGCGGCTTTTAATTTTTCCTGCTGCTCTTCATTGGATTGTTGAAGAATCGTCAGGCGGTTTTCAAAATCGTTATGGATGGTTTTACGAATATCCTCTTCCAGTTTTTGCTGAATAAGTTTTTTTTCCTCGTTGAATTTTTGTTGAAAAACGGCTTCCTGCTCCTGCAGTTTTTTTGATATTTCAATATCCTTTTTCTGAAATTCCTCCTCTTTTTTCCGGGTGAAACTGATCATTTGTTCCCGCAGATCCTTTTTATATTGTTCGGAGACTGCTTCTTCCATCGCAAATTCATGACGGCAATTCGGACATTTGATGGTTGTGGCCATGCATTTTTTTGGTAAAGTTAATTCTTTAAGCTTAAGGCTTAAGCGCAAGGCTTAATGCTATTTCATTAGCGTTCCAGCTCTGACGATTAATATCTAAAGAACAACCACCAACGAAACATGTCCGGATTTATTAACTTTAAACGACAAACATTTACATGAAATATATTCCTTTCATTTTTCTGTTTTTCACATTGGCAAGAGTATCTGCCCAGCAAACACAGAAACCACCGTTGCATGGTAATCACTGGATGGCCATTACGGGCAAGCCGTTGGGTGCCGAATCAGGAGCGCAGATTTTTCAACAGGGTGGTAACGCAGTTGATGCGGCCTGTGCGATGCTTGCTTCCATGTGCACCCAGTGGGCAGTTCTGAGTTGGGGTGGAGAAACACAGGCGATCATTTATAACCCCAAAACGAAAAAAGTGATTTCAATCGACGCCCTGGGATTCGCGCCGGGAGCAGCCACCGTCGCTTATTATAAATCAAAAGGATATTATTTTCCACCTGAATACGGCCCATTGGCGGCTGTTACGCCGGGTACACCCGGGGGGCTTTGTTATATGCTGGCTGAATATGGAACAATGAGTTTAAGACAGGTGCTGGCGCCCGCTATGCAAATGGCGGCGGGTTATCCGATAGACGCACAGGTGTCCAACAATATTCAAAAAGGAGTTGCAAGTATAAAACAATGGCCTTACAGCAGTAAAGTTTTTCTTACTCACCCGGGTGAAAAAAGAGAAGCACCTGAGCCGGGTGAAATTTTTATTCAGAAAGATTTACTTGCCACACTTACAAAAATGGTTGAAGCCGAAGATCAGGCGCTTAAAAAAAATAAATCGCGTAAGGAAGCCATTTATGCAGCGTATGACCGGTTTTACAAAGGTGATATTGCGAAGGAATTTGTCAGGGGTTGCCAGGAACAGGGCGGCCTGATAAGTATGGAGGATCTTGCCCGCTGGAAACCGCTGGAGGAAGAGCCGTTACATGTAAATTATAAAGGAATCGAAGTATATAAACTCCAACAATGGTCACAGGGTCCGGCTTTACTTCAAAGCCTGAATATTCTGGAGAATATCGACCTGCGCGCCATGGGGTATAATAGCACAAAATATATTCATACCATTTATCAGACAATGAATCTTGCTTTTGCTGACAGGGATTTTTATTATGGCGATCCTTATTTCCCGCCCAGCGAGCCGATAAAGGGATTGCTAAATAAAGACTATGCGAAACTAAGGGCCGCAAGTATTCAGTACGATCATAATGACAGTATCTGCGCACCGGGTGATCCATATCCATTTGAAGGGAAAGTGAATCCTCATACCGCATTATTGAAAACAAGATTTGGTAATAACTGGCCGGCAAATAATAACAGGGCAATAAGTTTTTATGGTCCTGAATTAAATTCAGATAGAGAATTAGTGAGTGGTACAGATGCTGCGTTCGGCGTTGAGCGTTCGGCGTTGAGCTTAGAAAACGAGGCTCAATATGAAGACAGGCTTTGGCGTGGTACCACATCAATTGAAGCCTGTGATTCTGCGGGCTGGGTAGTTTCCGTCACACCCAGCGGAGGTTGGCTTCCTGCCTGCATCGCAGGTAATACGGGTATCGGTATGAGTCAGCGCATGCAGAGTTTTGTACTTGACTCCACGCTGAATCCGTATAATGTATTGGAGCCGTTCAAAAAACCCAGGGTGACCCTGACGCCCACGCTGGCAATGAAAGATGGAAAGCCGTTTCTTTCCTTCGCAGTACAGGGTGGCGATACACAGGATCAGAACCTGTTGCAGTTTTTCTTAAATGTAGTTGAGTTTAACATGACGGTTCAGCAGGCAGCCGAGGCAGCAAATATTAATACAGACCAACTCTGGCTTTCACTGGGTGGTGATAGAAGAATCGACCGGCAACCGAGGCCGGGTTATATTTTATTAAATAACAAAATCGATTCCTCTGTCAGAAAAGATTTAAAATCCATGGGATACACCATGCGATTTGCGGACAGGACCAGTGGTCCGATCAATGCAATTTATTATGACTGGAGCCATGGAAGTTTCTGGGGTGGCAGCAGCAATTACGGCGAGGATTATGGGATCGGCTGGTAGTCTTTAATAATAACAATGAAAAAAATAGTCTTTTACTTTTTCATCGTAACCATACAGCTGTCCTGTTCAGGTGGTAACGCCGGCGATAAAAATTCGAAGAATGGTTCACTGGATTCTCCTGAGCCTTAATTCTTCAATCTGAAATTGAAGATCAGGGTCCCGCTGGATTCGTCTGAACCGCTATTGAATTTGACCTGATGTGCTTTTCGGATGGCGATAGCCTTCAGGCTGGCATCAGCAGTTGTCGATCCTTTGGCCTGGTAGTCAGCACTGGTCACGTTTCCCGATGCGTCCACTACGATGTCGACCGCTACTTTTGCATTTTCATTGAATTCATCAGTAAAAGAAGGGGTACTGCTGATTCTTCTGCCCTGTAGCCCGCGCGCAATGGCGATACCATTGCCATGGCCTCCGCCGGTATAATTGGTTGAATTTGGATCGCCGCCCGGTTTACCCTGATCACCTTTTCCACCGGCGATACCCTGATTTCCTCCCGCCTTATAATGATCTGCATCATTGCCACCCGTTCCATCGCCATTCACGCCATGAAATACCGCTTTGGGTTTTGGCGGGGCAGGCGTTGGATTTACAGCCGGCTGAATCGTCTTGCGCGGTGTTTTTACTGTCAAATCTTTATCGGGAATTTTCTTTGCCTCGGGTTTAGTAACAGGGGGTTGCTTGACAGCCGGTGCAGGATCCGGATCCTTGTCATCTGTTTCCACGTCCTTCAGTGCTTCTTTCGTTGGTGAGACTGTTTTAGGAGGAGTATATTTTTCCTGATCCTGTTTGGATGGATCATTTGGAAGAAAGGGCTGATTACTGCCCAAGCCCTGATCACTGTTACCGAGATTTACTTCCAGCCCTTCCTCTACCGGTGTTGGAGGATTGAAAGGCAGGTTCCAGGAAATCAATAAGAGCATTGTTAACAATACGCCACAAATCAGCAGCGTATATAAGCCCGCTTTCTGGTTTTTACGGGCATTAAATTCATGTTCTTTGGAGTTCACGAAATAAAGTTAATCTAAAAGGCTAAAGCTCAAAGTCTAAAGCCCAAAACTTTTATAGTAATGGATCAGAATAAACGATTTTTTAACAACCTTCACGAGACCGGATTAGTGTGGCAAATGTGATGAGCGTAGAAAATGTAGGAAAGTGGGGGTTAAGGATGGAAATGACAGTATACTAATATATTATATTTTCAAACTATCATTTCCTTTTTCAATTTCCATTTTCTTACATTTTCTACGCTCTTACACATTCACCACACTAGTATTGGTCTTGCGAAGCAAAATCCTTTTCAAACACGCCTCTAATTCGTTCCATCGGCGGATTAAAATACCCAAATTTTAACCGGGGAAATTCCTCCCGCAGCAGCTCCATCAGATTCTTTACACCCATTGCATCACCGGTTTCAACAACACCGATTTTTCCAAGATACCAATCAGGGTCTATGTTAAAATTCCGCCACTGGATCATATCCAATCCGGTTTCTGAAATCAGTTTCCTTAACGCCTCGTATTCTTCCTCACTGTCAGTCATACCCGGAAAGACAAAATAATTGATGGAGGTCCAGCCGCCAGCCTCTTTTACAATGCGAAGACTTTCCACAATATCTTCGAACACATAGTTATTCGGACGATAATAGGCTTCATAAATATTTTTGCGCGCGGAATTCGTGCTGACACGGATAGAATTCAGGCCTGCATCGACCAACGCTTTCACTGATGCCGGTTTGGATCCGTTCGTATTGATATTAATACTGCCGTGATGGGTGTGTTTCCTTATTTCAATAATCGCTTCGCGAATGGTTTCCCACATCAACAACGGTTCACCTTCACAACCCTGACCAAAACTGACAATCGGAAATGGAGCCGTTTGCAGATGAGGAACTGTAAATTCCACGATTTCTTCGGCCGTCGGACGAAAGGTAAGACGGTCCTGGGTTGAATGAATGGTTTCTTCCTGGGGTTGAAATGAAATGCAACCAATGCAGTTTGCATTGCAGGCTGGTGAAACCGGTACCGGACATTCCCAACGTCCGAGCGATAAATTCCGGGCAGCAGGACAATGATACGTATTGCAGCAGTTTTCCATCAGGTGCTTTACCAGACGATTATGAGGAAAGGCCCGCAATAAATTCTCTGCGCCTTTTTTTATATCAGAGTCATGGTAACCCCGGGCTTCCTGGCGTATATCCTGTTCAATACGCAGAGCGGGCACATAAAATTTTTCATTAAACCATCCGGCAGCCGTATAACAAAACAAAGGAAGAGTGGGAGCGTTGTGACTGGTTTCATAGGCAGCCAGGTAAAGTCCCGTATGTGCCGGCGGTATAAAAGCCGCAACTGCCCAGCCTTTTTCACACAGACGCATATCACCGGTTTCCACATCTATGCCGATACCGCGCCTGCCGGGTAGTTCATACAAGGAGCCACCTTCCGGCAGGAGAATCCAGTCAGATTCGTCCACAGGTAAGGCATCCCAACCGCTTCGGCCGCAGGCATACAGCGTAGTGTCTTCGAAAATATTTCCTTCTCCGTCAGAATATAAAATGAAAGGCGACATCAATGCAAAATTACGAGTTTACTGCGGCAGTAGTCGTTAAATTCATCTTCGCGCGCGTCCGGATCATCGTCATCCAGTACTTCCTTCTGGATTAATTTGTTATTAATAAAATCAAGCGTTAATAAGCCATCTTTCAGAATGACAGATTGCAGTGAGCTCCAGGGGAATTTTTTATTAAATAAAGAATTTAGCACCACTCCTTCAGAATAAAACCCAATCTCCAGTGGATATTTCGCCTGTGCTTCCATCATGGCCATGACAAAAAATGGTATGATCAGCCATTGTAAATAAGGCATGCCGATCCAGCATATTCCAGTCGCAAAAAGCCAGTATCTGAACCGCATTTCCTTTTTTTTTCTCGCTGATCGCAGGTTGACCAGCAGTCCGGAAAGAACAACTGCGATGCCCAAACAGAGAAAAAGATTCAGGCCGTTCCGTATCAGGACGAAACTGAATGCCAATAAAGAAAAAATTAAAAGTAGTAAACTAACCAAATCGGTTTTGTGCGCGTTTTCCCTTTTCAGGGTTACTACATAGTCGTAGTGCATTCCGGTTCTTTATGCATGGAAGGCAATGGATTAGCAGCTACAAGCATATTGCATAATTTCCATAATATCCTTGCTCCGACGTTTGCGTCGTAATTACTTTCGCCAATGGCTATTTCATCCAGATCCATTCCGATGAACTTGCGACCACTTTCAATGATTCTTTTAATCAGGTAAATAACCTGTTCAACTTCAAGGCCGCCACTCACCGGTGTTCCTGTATGCGGACATAATTTTGGATCCAGTCCGTCGATATCAAAACTTACATATACACAGGCAGGCAACTGCTGAATAATTTCGTCTGTGATTGAACGCCAGTTTTTTCCTTCAAATAATTTCTCTTTGATATCCCGATCAAAATAAGCGACAACGCGGTGGTTGCTATTCTGAATATATTTGAATTCCTCTTCGCTGTAGTCGCGCACGCCGAGCTGAACCAGTTTAGTGATCTGGGGAATATCACTGAGTGCATTGTACATAATACTCGCGTGGCTGAAATCAAAATTCTCATATGATTTCCGGAGGTCGCAATGCGCATCTATTTGAAGTATTCCAAATTCTCCGTATTTCTCTGCAATGGCCTTCAGGTATCCCAGCGGCACACTGTGATCGCCACCCAGTAATACGACCAGTTTGTCTTCCTTCAGTAAACTAATGGTTTGTTCATACACCCATTTATTTAGTATGGCGCTTCCCTCATTGATTTCTTTCAGAGACTTACACATGAAACTATTCTTCTCAAAATCTTCGCCTTTGGAAATATAATTAATATAGAGTTCAGCCTCCTTGCGCAGGTAATCGCTCTTCATCAGCACTTTGCGATCGGGATGTCGCATAAAAATGCCCTGTTTCCAGGCATTACCTGATTCTTCATCAAAAACATCTACCTGCATGGAAGCATTAAAAATATGCTCACCGGCCCGGGAAGTTCCGGATCCGGAGCTAACTGTTACTTCCCATGGAACTGGTAAAATGATTAGCCGGGCATCTTCTTCAATAAACGGCAGACCAAAAATGGTATTTTTCGGATTACTTGCGATGTTCGAATCGAAGTGTGTTAAATCGGTCATAGTTTGCTGTCTAGACTTTGAACAATGTGAAGGTACATCTGCGGGTGGTATTATCAAAAGTTTAAAACCTTCGGAGCCTAAAGCCCAAAGCCTAAAGCCTAAAACTGATTTGCAAATTTTAAAATTTATGAATGTATTAAGATTTGATACTTACTACGGTTTCGCTTGAGTTTTAGGCTTTCGGCCTTAGGCTTTTGGCTTGTAAATTTTATTCGCTGATTGGCTTTTAGAGAATAACTTTGCGGATCATGAAGCGTACGCATATCATCCTTCTGGTTTTCATTGCCCTCAGTATAGGGTTGCTGGTGAGTTTTATGGGGAATTTATCAACCTATGAAACTATCGCATCAGCAAAGCAAAAAGACGGTAAAAAAGTTACCATCATCGCCAAGCTCGATAATAGCATGCCGATGGAATACAATGCTATAAAAGATCCCAATTATTTCAGTTTTTATATTGTAGATACGCTGGGCTCGAAAGCGAAAGTTGTTTACCATTACGGAAAACCGTACGACATGGAAAAGGCGGAACGTATCGTGCTCAAAGGGAAAATGAACGGGGACGTTTTTGAAATAACCCAAAAAGACGGAATACTCATCAAATGCCCTTCCAAATACAAAGATGATCCGGAAACTGCAAAAAAGAGCCTTAGTAAAACCCAAGAGTAATTATGGAGTATGTCGGTGAACATTTGATGCCGGGTAAGCTGGGTCAGTTCTTTGTGGTACTCTCCTTTGCCGGATCACTGGTAGCTACCATTTCGTATTTCAAATCTGCAAATGCCAGGAGCCTCGACGAATCTGCTTCCTGGAAAAGGATGGCGAGGTTTGCTTTCTTGCTGAACGGAGTTTCCGTTTTCATTGTTTTTGCAACCATTTTCTATATTATTCATAAGCATTATTTCGAATACAATTTTGCCTGGGAACATTCCAGCAAAAGCCTGGATCCGAAATATATGCTGAGTTGCATATGGGAGGCGCAGGAGGGCAGTTTTTTATTGTGGATGATGTGGAATGCTGTATTGGGAACTATTTTGATGTTTCGCGCGCAAAAGTGGGAGGCGCCCATGCTTACCATTATCAGTTTTGCACAGTTCTGCCTGACAACGATGATTCTTGGTGTTTATGTTTTCTCGTTCCAGGTCGGTCACAGTCCGTTCATGCTGGTCAGGCAATTATTTCAGGAAGCTCCGATTTTTCAGCGGGCTGATTATTTGTCCATTCCGCAGATGCAGGATGGACAAAGTCTTAATGCGCTGCTTCAGAATTACTGGATGGTTATCCATCCGCCGATTCTGTTTCTCGGATTTTCATCCACCCTCATACCATTCGCATTTGCTGTTTCCGGACTCTGGAAGAAAGAGTATGGGTCCTGGACAAAAACCGCATTGCCATGGACCCTTTTCAGTTGCTGTGTGCTGGGTACCGGTATCATGATGGGAGCGGCCTGGGCCTATGAGTCACTTACGTTTGGCGGCTACTGGGCCTGGGATCCGGTTGAAAACGCATCGCTGGTACCCTGGCTGGTATTGCTTGCAGGAATGCATACCCAGGTAGTATATAATGCGACAGGTCATTCCCTTCGTACGACCTATCTTTTTCTGATACTTGGTTTTACACTTATTTTATATTCTACCTTTCTTACACGCAGTGGAATATTGGGCGATACTTCGGTTCATGCATTTGTCGGTTCCGGCCTCGATTTGCAGTTAATATTATTCATTGCTCTTTTTCTTGTTCCTGCCCTCGTCTTATATTTCTCACGGTATAGCCAGATTCCACATGTAGCCAAGGAAGAGAACACCTGGTCAAGAGAATTCTGGATGTTCATCGGTTCACTCGTGATTTTTTTATCGGCTATTTTTATCATGATCGCCACATCACTTCCGGTACTGAATGATATATTCAAAACGAAGTGGTCAACTGGCGACGATCCGAAATTTTCTTATAACCGGATCGAGATTTTCATCGCTATTATCCTCGGTTTACTGACGGCTGTAGTACAGTATCTGAAATATAAAAATAGTTCGCCGCAACAGGTGTTGAAAAAACTATTACCAGTTACCGTCGCGGCGCTGATTATTTCTATCTGCATCAGCGTGTTCGGAAAAATTCAATATGTCCAGTATGGCTCAGGATTCCAGGCTGCAATTCATCTGGCTTTATTTGGAGGAATCTATGCCGTGCTGGCGAATGCGACTTATATTTTCGTTTCCATGAGGGGTAAATTTAAGATGGCGGGTGCATCGGTCGCCCATGCCGGCTTTGGATTGCTGCTGGTAGGCATCCTGATCTCTTCGTCCAAAAAAGAAGTGCTTTCTCATAATACAACCGGCATCAATATCCCTTTTGATCCGAAATCCAAAGAGGATCCGCTCGAAAACCTGACCCTGGTTAAAAATGTAAAAACGGATATGGGTAAGTATTACGCTACTTATCTCAGTAATGATTCCGTGAACACTACCGGAAATATCATTTATTTCAAAGTCAATTTCCAGGATAAAAAAACCGGGGAGTCCTTTGACCTCTGGCCAAACCTGATCAGGAATACCAAGGGGCTTGAAAACTTTTCAAATAACCCTGATAAACAACATTATCTCGACCGGGATATTTTCACTTATATCAGTTTTGCCAATATCCTGGATAAACAAAAGGATACTTCCGGTTTCAAGTCTTTTCCCGTAGCACTGCACGATACCGTTTTTTATTCCAAAGGAATGATGATACTTGATACCGTTCTGGTGAATCCGTCCAATGACAAATATCATTTCAGCCCGACAGATACGGCCCTGCTGGCACAAATCCGTGTCATTACGCGGGACAGTCAGCAGTATACGATGTCACCTTTGTTGTATGTCAAGGACAATATGATTTACCGCGTTGCCGATACATTGTTTGCACAGAATCTCGCAGTAAAACTTGGCTCGGTTATGAACAATAAAAAAATAGAGCTGCTGACCAAGGAATCAGCGGATATGGTTCCTTTCGTATCCCTTAAAGTTTATATGTTCCCCCAGATCAACCTGGTCTGGATAGGGGTCATTATCATGATGACTGGTTTTGTCATGAGTATTATCAACCGGCGTAAAAGCCTGGTTAGAAGGCAACCAGAGGCGCTATCCTAGGGACCCCGGGCAGCTTGGGCGGCCGCGGATTTTGTACTAACTTTAGCTTTTACATGCCCCTTTTTCGCTCACGATACTTTTATATACTCTTACCGTTTATCCTGTTGATGATGGTGCAATCTGCCTTTGCACAACAGCAACCATCCTCGAAACTTTCCCAGCAACAACAGGATTCAATAAAAAAAGAATCAACCCTGCGTCAATTCAATAACCGGTTCGGTAAAAACGATACCATTTGGAGTCAGGTGATTGTTTATAATGGAGATACCATTCCCGCGAGAACACTGACCGTCGTTTTCGTTGATAAAGCCATGACGCATGCGATGCGCCGGCGCATGGAGGCGCTGACCAGATTACGCAATGCGGTCTATGTAACGTATCCTTATGCGAGGAAGGCCGGTATGATCTTAAACGACATGAATGCCCAACTGGCAAAAATGAATTCTGAATCTGAGAAGAAGGATTATATAAAGGGGAAGGAAAAAGAATTAAAAAAGGAATTTACGGACCCAATGGAAAAACTTTCTGTTTACCAGGGTCAGATTCTGATGAAGCTCATCAACCGTCAAACCGGCAATAATTGTTATGAAATAATAAAAGAGTACCGGGGCGGTTTCTCGGCCAGGTTATGGCAAACCGTTGCATTCTTTTTTGGCAGCAGTCTAAAGCAGTCATATGATGCGCAGGGAGATGATCATAATATCGAGGTCATTGTGCAGGAAGTTGAAAGGATGTATCGGGGGTAATTTCATAGTGTGGCAAATGTGTAAGCGTAGAAAATGTAAGAATGGGGAAATTGAATTTGTAAATGATAATTTGCAAATGTGCATTTCACTAAGCGTGCAACTCTAAGTATTCGTCAGTCTTATTTTTCAGTGTGTGCAAAGTATGCATACATGTTGAACAACATCTCATCCCACATTTTCAAACTGTCATTTACAAATTCAATTTTCAATTCCTACATTTTATACCCTTCCACATTCGCCACACTATAAAGACTGGATCTTGCCGATAATCCCCGTGGTAGAAAATCCCTGAATAATCGGATTGATGACGACCCGTCCACCAGCGGCCTGAACTTCTCTCGCACCGACGATTTCTTCAAGCGTATAATCTCCACCCTTTACCAGCACATCCGGCTGAACCAGTTTGATCAGATCGAGCGGAGTGTCTTCTTCAAATATTACTACAGCATCAACCATCACCAGGGAAGCCAGCATGAGTGCGCGTGACTGTTCATCCATCACCGGGCGACCAGCTCCTTTCAGCCGGTTTGCTGATCCATCGGAATTTAAGCCTACAATAAGGAAATCCGCCTCCCGGGCAGCATCCGATAAGGAAGCGATGTGACCAGGGTGCAGTATATCGAAACATCCATTGGTGAATGAAATTGTTTTGCTGATCATTCTCAGGCGGTTTACCTGGAAAACAATTTCCTTCGACGAAAAAATTTTATGATGGATAAATTGGGGATGGTTCATCCTTGATATTTTTTTTGCGGTTTACACGTGGTAACAGAATAAAACTGAACACACCAAAAGTAATGAAACTTAAAAACTGTCCGAACCAGAGTAACCATCCCAGTGCCTGTCCATAAGGTTCTTTCGGTACATGATATAATGCCACTGTTTCCATCACGAGAAATGCATAGGCGCCGATCCCGCCGGGAGAAACAATCATACCCACACTGCCCATAACCAAAACTGTCAGAGCATCCGCAAGTCCCAGGTGACTGGTTTCGTCGATCGCAAAGAATCCGCACCAGGTACTAAGCAGGTACATGACCCAGATGCCGATCGTATAAAAGAAAAAGAGGGGTTTGTTTTTCAACGCACGTACGCTGATCAGTCCATGCCAGACACCCAGAAGAATTTCCTTTATTTTCTGAACTATATTGATATGCCCGAAACGGCCGAATATGAATTTGAGGATAAACAGGAAAAGGACAAAACCTGCAACCAGTAAAATTATTTTTCTATAAGCCGTTTGACCGTTTTTGTTTTGAAATGCAGGGTAAACATAATCATGAAGCAAAGAGGAGATGATGTCAAATTGAAAAACAAAGGTGAGTCCGAAAGCCAGCATCAGACAGATTACATCAAAGGCTCTTTCCGCCACGATGGTACCGACCAGTTTCTGTGCAGGTATTTTTTCATAGCGGGCCAGTATGGTGCATTTCACAACTTCTCCCAAACGGGGCGCACCGAGATTTACAAAATAGCCGATCATTACGGCAAAAAAAGCATTGAGGCGGGAAGGATGATATCCCATGGGTTCCATGAGTTGTCTCCAGCGAAGGGCACGAAGCCAGTGAGACATGAGCAACAGACTGAAAACGGGAAACAGTAACCAGTAATGCGCCCGGTCCATCGCTTTTTTAAGTTGTTCCCATTTCTCGTGATCCAGCCCGCGGACACTTAACCAAACGAAAAATACTGCCAGCGCCGCGAATAAAGCATATTGAAGAGTAGCTAAAACAGTCTTCTTCATATAGGCGGGTAAGGTACAATTTTAAAGGGATCCTGCAAGAGTCAACAGGCCATCGGCACATTACCGAATCATAATTTATTTCCTTCTTTCGGAAATATAACCCAGGGTTTGAATTTTTTTGCTTCTTCAAATTGCAGACGTGCATATGAAATAACAATTACAATATCTCCTACCGCGCCGCTGCGTGCAGCGGGTCCGTTCAGGCAGCAAATACCAGAACCTCTTTTCCCGGCAATCATATATGTTTCAATTCTGGCACCATTATTCACATTGACTACCTGAACTTTTTCGTTGGGAATTAAATTCGCAGCGTCCATAAGGTCTTCATCCAGCGTCAGGCTGCCAATATAATTCAGATTGGCTTCCGTAATGGTTACCCGGTGCACCTTTGATTTTAGTACTTCGATTTCCATCGTCTTTTTTTCGATTTGAGCCGCAAAATTAAACTAATTGAGCAGCATATTATCGATCAGTCTCACGTCACCCTGAAATGCAGCGATCAGGGCCACTGCTTTTTCCTTTCCGTTCCAATTGGCTATTGGTTGAAGGTCGCTGGCCCGGGCGATGGATATATAGTCCGTTTTAAAGTGAGCGGCATCCAGTCTTTCATGTGCCTGTTTCAAAAGTTCACTCGCATCTCCGGAATGCAATTTTCCACGGATATCAATGAGTGCCTGGGAAATGGCAACAGCATTTTTACGTTGTTCTGCCGTAAGCCGCCGGTTACGACTGCTTTGAGCAAGACCGTCTGCTTCGCGAACTGTTGGAACTGTGTGAAGCTGAACCGGTAAATGCATGATTTCGATCAATCTTTGTACAACGAGGCATTGTTGGAAGTCTTTCTGACCCATGAAGAGATGATCGGGCTGCACCAGCTTTAATAACCTGCTCATTACCTGCGCAACCCCCTGGAAATGACCCGGCCTGTACCTGCCCTCCAATATGGTTTCCAATGGTCCCAGATCATACGTCTCCAAACCGGTTTTTCCTTGCGGATAGATTTCTTTAACAGAGGGGAGAAATAGCACATCAGTACCGGCTTCATGCAGCATTTGTATGTCTTTTTCAATGCTGACCGGATATTGTTCAAAATCTTTTGGATCGTTAAACTGGGCAGGGTTCACAAAAATGCTGCAAATGGTTTGATCGACCATTGACCGGCAGTCTTTTATCAGTTGTATATGTCCTTCATGCAAGGCGCCCATGGTAGGAACAAAGCCGGTTATTTGACCTTTATTTTTCTGTTCCAGGACCCATTGCTGAAGATCTTCTGATCTTTTAAATAGAATCATTATTAGCATTTTAGCATTTCAGAAGCATACTAAAGGAAGCCATTTAGGGAATTAACCTTACCTTTGCAAACTGAATTTCGGGTATTCTCCTGATCACCAATTTTCCTTCCTAATGGTAGCAAAGAAAAGAATTTTATTTATTGCCAATGAAATGTCTCCCTATCTGGAACTTACAGAATTTGCAGAAACGGTCAATAAGTTAGCGATAAAATCCAATGACAATGGATTTGAAGTTCGTTGCATCATGCCCAGGTTTGGGGTGATCAATGAGAGAAGGCACCGTCTGCATGAAGTAGTCCGGCTCTCGGGAATAAACGTTTCGGTTGACAATGACGATTATCCTTTACAGATTAAAGTGGCTTCACTTCCAAATGCCCGTTTGCAGGTTTATTTCCTTGAAAATGAGGACCTTTTTAAGCGGAAATATATTTTTCACGATGAAAAGGAGAAGTGGTTCGACGACAATGGTCTGCGTACAGTATTCTTTTGCAAAGGCGCCCTGGAAACGGTCAAGAAATTCGGATGGCCGCCCGACATCATTCATTGCAGCGGCTGGATGACAGGATTGATTCCTTTCTACCTGAAAACGGTGTATAAAAAAGAACCCGTTTTTGCCCATAGCAAAGTGGTATATACTATTGGTCAGAATACTTTTAAGGAAAAGCTTGGTGCCAATTTTACAAAAACGGCCAATATACACGCCACGATCAAAGAAAAGGATCTGGAACCTTTTAGTGATGCCACGAATACGGCCCTGTTCCGCGCGGGCGCGACATATGCTGATGCCATCACATTTGGTGCTGAAAAAACAGATAAAAAACTCATTGAGGAATTCAGTAAAGTAAGGGGTAAAAAAGTACTTCCTTATAATACAGAATCAGATCTGAGCGATTATCTTCAACTCTATACCGATCTGACACAATAATTAATTCCTGCGATTTATAAGTAATAATGCATCATCTATTATCTTTGCGTCGCCATCCATTAATTACACCATGTAGTTAATGGTTTTTTATTTTCATGATCAAAATCAAACAGAGAATATGCCTTATCTATTCACTTCCGAAAGTGTTTCCGAAGGTCATCCGGACAAAGTGGCCGACCAGATTTCCGATGCCCTGATCGATCATTTTCTTGCCTTCGACCCCAAGTCCAAAGTTGCCTGTGAAACCCTGGTAACTACTGGTCAGGTGGTACTTGCCGGCGAAGTAAAATCCAGTGCCTACCTGGATGTGCAGGAAATTGCGCGTTCCGTGATTCGTAAAATCGGGTACACGAAAAGTGAATATATGTTCGAAGCAAATTCCTGCGGAATTTTTTCGGCCATTCACGAACAATCTGCTGATATCAACCAGGGTGTTGACCGGACAAAAAAAGAAGAACAGGGTGCCGGCGACCAGGGAATGATGTTCGGTTATGCTACGCATGAAACAGATGATTATATGCCGCTCGCACTCGACCTGGCGCATAAACTGCTGATTGAGCTGGCCGCATTAAGAAGAGAAAATAAAGAAATTAAATACCTGCGTCCGGATGCAAAGAGTCAGGTTACGCTGGAATATGACGATAAGAATAATCCCGTCCGAATCGATGCCATCGTGATTTCAACGCAGCATGATGATTTTGATTCCGAGTCAAAAATGCTTGCAAAAATCAATAAGGATATTGTAAACATCCTGATCCCCCGCGTAAAAGCAAAGTATAAGAAATACGGTCATTTATTCAACGATAAAATCAAGTACCATATCAACCCGACGGGGAAATTTGTGATTGGTGGTCCGCATGGCGATACAGGTCTGACCGGACGTAAAATCATTGTGGACACATACGGCGGCAAAGGTGCGCATGGCGGCGGTGCATTCAGCGGAAAAGATCCTTCCAAAGTGGATCGCAGTGCAGCTTATGCTACCAGGCATATCGCTAAAAACCTCGTTGCAGCCGGACTGGCCACCGAAGTGCTGGTGCAGGTTTCATATGCAATTGGTGTTGCCCAGCCGACTTCTATTTACGTAAATACGTTTGGAACGGCGAAAGTGAAAATGACTGATGGCGAAATTGGAAAAATCGTGGCATCGATATTCGATATGCGTCCTTACTTTATAGAACAAAGATTAAAGCTCCGCAACCCGATCTACAGTGAAACCGCGGCTTATGGTCATATGGGTCGGAAGCCCGAAATCATTGAGAAAGTATTTGTTTCCCCCGATGGTAAGACCATCAAAAAAAAGGTGGAATTGTTTACCTGGGAGAAACTGGACTATGTGAAAAAAGTAAAACAGGCGTTTAAAATAAAATAGGGCCAAGCTAAAATAAAAATAGGGTCAGTGGTAACACTGGCCCTATTTTTATTTTAATGGTTAATTGTCAATTGTTAATTGATAATTATTACTCCATATAGTTCCAGACTGCAACAAACAAATTGACAATTAACAATTGACAATTAACAATTAAATTGAACTATGGACGAACATATAAACCCCTGGATCGTACTGGATCAGAAAAAGATTTATGAAAATCCATGGATCGAGCTCACGGAATTTCAGGTAATCAATCCTTCTGGCGGAAATGGTATTTATGGCAAGGTTCATTTCAAACATAAAGCCGTGGGTGTAATTCCCCTGGATGAAAACTGGAATACCTGGCTCGTGGGTCAGTATCGTTTCACCCTGAATCAATATAGCTGGGAGATTCCGGAAGGAGGTGGTGAAATGGACGAGGACACCCTCGAGGAGGCTAAAAGGGAATTGCTCGAGGAAACCGGTTTGATAGCGAATAGCTGGACAAAAATTCTAACCATGCATTTGTCCAATTCAGTAACCGATGAATGGTCGGTTATTTATCTGGCCCGTGATCTCGAGGAACAGGAAGCTCAACCGGACGAAACAGAAAAACTGGTAGTAAAAAAAATACCTTTTGATGAAGCGGTCCGGATGATTGAAGACGGTCTGATCACCGACGCCATGGCCGTTGCGGCCATTCAGAAAATCCAGCTTCTGGTTTACCAGGGAAAATTAAAAAGATAATCATTGAAATCTTCTGATATCATAATAGGAAGACAGACCCTGATTGAAGCCATGGAAGCAGGCAGGGCCATCGATAAAATACTTTTCCAAAGAAATATCAGCGGCCAATCCATCGGCGAAATCCGGAAGACTGGCTGAGAAACGCGGGATACCGATTCAGCAGGTACCGGTGGAAAAACTTTGGTCCCTGACCAAGGGAAACCACCAGGGTGTCATTGCCATGGCGGCCCTGGTCGTATACATGGATCTTCAGGCAGTGATCGATCAGGTAGTTTCAGCGGGTCAAACACCCCTGTTCATCCTGCTGGATGGAATAACGGATGTCCGGAATATCGGTGCCATCGCGCGGAGTGCAGTTTGTTGTGGTGCGCAGGCGCTGATCATTCCGGACAAAGGAATTGCTGCATTAAACGAAGAAGCCCTGAAATCCTCTGCAGGGGCATTGGAAAAAATTCATATCTGCCGGGTAAGCAGTCTCCTGAAAGCTGTTGACAGCCTGCATTTGAACGGTATACTGGCTTTTGCAAGCGCCATGAAAAGCGATAAAAAAGTATATGAATTGAGTCTTGAGTTGCCTTGCTGCCTGATGATGGGAAGTGAGGACAAGGGCCTGCAGCCCTATTTAAATAAAGCAGCAGATGAACTGTTTACGATTCCCATGGCAGGCGATTTCGATTCCTTCAATGTCTCTGTGGCCGCAGGAATTATTTTATATGAGGCCATGAAAAAAAGAATGGGTTGAAAAAAAATTAAGTTATATTTATTTGGCACCGCGGATACGCTCAAGCTGACTGGAGTCCAAACAACCACTTAACAACCCGACAATGGATCAACCCGGTGTACAACAGATCTTTTTCCAGCACGTAAAATCGAACCTGGCTGCTCACCTTTCACTGGTAGATGAAGTGGCCGATCTTCTGAATATCAGCAACGACAGTGCTTACCGCAGAATCCGGGGAGAGAAACCCTTATCCTTTGAAGAACTCAAAACAATCTGCGCCCATTACAAGATCTCGCTGGACCAGCTTTTTCACCTGAATAATAACTCCTTTTTATTTAGCGGCCCGCTGATCAATAAGGATAATTTCGGCATCGAGATGTATTTGGAACATCTGCTGAACCAGTTAAATTATTTCAATTCATTTGAACAGCGGGAACTGTATTATATCAGCAAAGACATTTTTATATTCCATTGTTTTGGCTTTCATGAACTGACCGTTTTTAAGATTTTTTTCTGGATGAAAACGGTTCTGCAGTACCCAATGGAAGGGAAAGACATTCAGGTGTTGGAAACAGTCAGAGAGAAAGTTTTTATGCTTACCAACAAAAATGATCGAAGCATATACTAAACTGCCTTCGCTGGAAATATGGAACGACAATAGCATTGACGCTACCATTCGACAAATTGATTATTATCGTCAAAGCAAGATATTTCCATCGGATCAATTTGCACTGGACATTTATAAAAACCTGTATGAAATGATTGATCATGTTGAGAAGCAGGCAGAGGCGGGTTGTAAGTTTGCTTTAAACAGTAAACCAACGTCCAACAGTGCACCTTATAAGTTTTATGTAAATGAATTTATGCTCGGTGACAATTGCAACCTGGCGATTCTGAATAATACAAAAGTGGTTTATATCAATCATTCGGTTTTGAATATTATTATGACGAAGGATCCCGTATTTACCGAATATACATATCAGCATGCGCAGAATCTTATTCGCAGGTCCACTCTGATGAGTTATGTGGGTGAAAAGGAAAGGAGAAAATTCTTTAACGGTTTACGCGAGAAAATCGAATCACGCATAAAATCCAGCTGATTCTTTAAACAGGGATTTGAATTAATTTCGCAGGATGAATGCAGCGGAAGGCAAAGTAAGAACAGTGAAGTTGGTTGAATGCCCCCGGGATGCCATGCAGGGCTGGCCGGATTTTATTCCCACTGAAAAAAAAATTGAGTACCTGGATGCATTGATCGGGGTTGGTTTTGACAGCCTCGATTTTGGCAGTTTTGTTTCTCCAAAAGCCATTCCGCAGATGGCCGACACAAAACAGGTTATTACTGCAATCAATCCGGGAGATTCCACACACGAGGCTTTTGGCTATCGTAGCAAATACCCGTGGCGCGGAAGAAGCAGCATTGTATCCTGCCATCCGGGATATGGGATTCCCCTTTTCCATTTCTGAAACTTTTCAACAGCGGAATACGAATTCTTCTATTTTAAAGTCTGTAGAAACCGTTTCGGCTATTCAGGAAATTTGCTATTTGAGTGGCAAAAGGCTGGTAGTCTATATCTCCATGGCATTTGGAAATCCGTATGGTGATGACTGGTCACCGGAAATAGCGCTTCAGTCATATTCGTCAGCTGGTACAGATGGGCGTGGAGGTCATTTCACTGGCTGACACGGTCGGACTGGCCAGTCCCGACCAGGTGCATTCCCTCACAGAAACATTGATCACCGCCTTTCCGCAAATAGAATCCGGTGTACACCTCCATTCGCGAAGGGAAAATAGTATTGAAAAGCTCGAAGCAGCATTCAGCGCCGGCTGCCGTCGTTTTGATGGCGCATTGAATGGTATCGGCGGTTGCCCGATGGCAGGAGATGAACTGGTAGGTAATATGGATAGTCTCCTGATGATTGATTATTTTAAAAAGAAGAAAGTGCTTCCTGAGTTGAACGAACAGGCGCTGGAAAAAAGTATCCGCCTGGCAAACGAGATATTCATAAATCATTAAAGTGGATCCTTTTTTTCTTCCCATTCAGATTCAGGGCCCTGCAGAACCTATCCGGTATCAGCAGGGGATTCTGCTGAGTGGTTCCTGTTTTACCGAACATATCGGTAATCACCTGATCGATTTAAAGTTCAGCGCACTACAAAATCCGAATGGCATACTGTTCGATCCGCTGAGTGTGGCATCCAGCCTGATTTCTTATATCGAGCCGCAAACATTTGAACCGCAGGATCTTTTTTATCATAATGAACTCTGGCAAAGCTGGAAGCACCATGGTATTTTCTCAGATATTGATCAGCAAGTGGTTTTAAACAAAATAAATCAATCACAACAGACGGCGCATTTATTTTTGAAGCAGGCGAACTGGCTGATCATCACGCTTGGGTCTTCGTTTACGTATATACTGAAGGAACAGAACAAGGCTGTTGCAAATTGTCATCGTGCGCCGGCGAACTGGTTCAACAAAAAACTGCTACCGATAGACGAGATGCTGGCCGTATTGGATGAAGCGCTTCACCGGCTCTTTGATTTCAATCCAAAACTTCAGGTTGTATTTACCATTAGTCCGGTCCGCCATATCCGGGATGGAGTTATCGAAAACAATCGCAGCAAAGCCAGGTTGATTGAAGTGGCCCATCAACTGGTGAATAAATTCAATAAAACCTATTATTTCCCCGCATACGAATTAGTGATGGACGTTTTGAGGGATTATAGATTTTACGATAAAGACCTCGTGCATCCGAATTATATGGCGACGAATTATGTGGTAGAAAATTTTATGGAACATTATGTTCATCCGGAATCCAGATTGCTGTCAGAAGAGATCCGGAAACTGCAGATCTCCCGCAAACACAGGCCGCTTCATCCGAATACCGATGCCCACCGGCGTTTTCTTAAAGAACAACTCGAAAAGACATTGGAGCTTTCGAAAAAATACCCCTTTTTGGACTTCGAAACTGAACTTAAACACTTTGGAGAAGTATAAGAGTATAAGAGTATGGGAGTATAGGAGTGTTGTGCTCCACTCTTATACTCCTATACTCTTATACTCTTATACTATCAATGAATCCGATCTCCCCGCACCTCCATTTGCTTCATGAGCCCCGCTTCGTACGTGAGCCACTCTGCCCAGCGTTTTTTTGTTTTCTCTTTGCCCAGGTAGGTTTCGGCGAGATTAATAAAGAGATGATAATGGCCTGCTTCACTTTCCATAAAGCGCCGGTAGAAATTTCGCAGGTACTCATCCGGTAGTCCTTCACTGAGTCTTTTAAACCTTTCACAGCTACGTGCTTCAATCATCGCCATAGTCAGCAGCTGATCCAGAAATCTTTCTTCAAAGTCACCTCCCTTTCTTTGAAAAGCAATCAGGTGATTGACATATTCATCTTTTCTTTGACGGCCGAGTTTCAGTTTCCGTTTTTCCAGTTCGGCAAGCACCATGCGAAAATGCCCCCATTCTTCAGTTACAATGGGAGCAAGTTCCGATACCAGCCTGGTTCGATCGGAATATTTCGTAATCAGGGTAATGCAGGTGGTGGCTGCCTTTTGTTCGCAAAATGCATGATCCGTCAGAATCTCTTCAATGGAAAGATTCGCCAGGTCCACCCAACGCGGATCAGTGGCCAGTTGAAGTCCGAGAATATTTTTGGCGGTTTTCATGTGTTTTGCAAATGTCTGAATTAAAGGGATATTTGGTTAAATATAATATGAAAGAGGAATTTCTCGACCGGAAATTACAGGAAAGATCGGCAGCAGGCGCGCTACGCGTGTTGCGGGTCGCCGGTGGCCAGGCAGATTATTACTCAAACGACTATCTCGGTATTTCAAAAAATGGTTTGATAGAAGGCTCTCTTCCCCAGGTGAGCTTTGGCTCATGGGTCCACAGGGTCCAGATTACTGGCAGGAAATTATCCATTGATAGAAGAAACAGAAAAAGAAATTGCTTCCTTTCATAAAGCGGAAACAGCCCTTATTTTCAATTCCGGATATGATGCCAACTTTGGATTACTGGCCTGTGTTGCCGGTAAAGGAGATTTGATATTGTATGATAAATTGAGCCACGCATCTATTCGGGACGGTATCCGGCAGTCTTTTGCGGATTCTTTTTCATTTGCCCATAATGATGCCGGTGACCTTGAGAAAAAACTCAAAAACAAAAAAGGCAATTGTTTTGTGGTAACAGAATCCGTTTTTTCCATGGACGGGGATATGGCACCACTTGCCGATTTGGCGTCTCTTTGCAGGCAGTTTAATGCCCATCTGATCGTTGATGAAGCCCATGCTACCGGTTTTATCGGGAAAAAGGGAGAGGGTCTGGTGCAGGATTTGGAATTACAGGATGATTGTTTTGCACGCATTCATACATTCGGTAAAGCACTGGGTTGTCACGGTGCAGTCATATTGGGATCACAAACGCTTCGGAATTATCTTATTAATTTTTGCCGGCCCTTTATCTACAGTACGGCTATTCCACCGGCATCTGTCGCTGCAATAAATGCATCATATAAAATTTTTCCTGAAATGAATAAGGAAAGGGAAGAAATCCGCCATCTGATTTCTCTCTTTGACCATCGCGGATTTAAAAAATCATTTACACCCATTCAATGTTTTATTGTTCCCGGAAATGACAACGCAAAGCGGGTTGCAAAAAGACTTCTGGATAACAACCTGGATGCCCGTCCGATTTTATATCCGACGGTGCCACTCGGGGAAGAAAGATTGCGGATCGCCCTGCACAGTTATAATACTGTTGAAGAGACGGAGAAATTGATTTCTATTTTAACAAGGGAATCGATGACCGATGACCGCTGACCGTATTATACGTACACTCTTATACTCCTATACTCTTATACTCTTATACTCGTATGCTTACCTTCCCGACCGTTGCCTTGCTGCACTCGGGTTCTTCAACGCGTTGCCGATCGCGGTTCCGAATAGTCCGTCAAAACCAACCCGAACTCCCACCTGACCCGAATATCCGTTCAGATAGGATCCGATCACATCCACACGTAAAAGTTTGAAGATGTTTTCAAGGCCGGCAGAAATTTCAACGTAGTTGTTGGATTTGTTTACATAGAACGCATTGGAGGCTATTACCAGGTTCCACTGCAGGTTTCGTAAAAGCGGAACTTTATTGGTGAGCATGCCATTAAAATGATGTTCTATATGACCGACGCCATACAGCGAAGCGGTTGTACTGTTCTGATAATAGGGAGCAAGCTGGAAACTGTTTAAATAGGGGCTCGCGTAAAAAGTCTGGTTGCCATTGAATTGCTGGTAATCCATCACATACAGCGACTTTGTATTTAAGAATCCGCCAATGCCGAAACGATATTTAAATACACCCTTGAGTTTGAAATTGATATTATCCCATAAGGAAAATTCCCATTTTTCATAATTCACATCCGACCCAAACAAATCCGGAATACCCGCGCGAAAGGATAATGCGAGTGTTGGATACTTTGATCCGAGGGCCAGGCGGTTATCAGGGAATTCTATATAACGCTGACCTGGTTTAAATTGTATATCCAATCCGGCAATCAATGCCTGGTTAGGTGTAAAATTTTCATTGATCAATTCGTAGGGATAGTTGGGCGTGAATTCTTTTTCTTTATTTCCAAAAAAAGAAAAATCACTGGTGTTATTTAATGGTAACCGGTCCTCATATAATAAAGTGCCGGTAATACGCAAACCGTTGTCATAACGTTTCCTGTATTGGACGCTCCCGTAATAGTTTTCATATATTTTCATGTAGTTGTCCCGGAAAAATAAAGTGTACAGTTCATTCAACACGGGACCGATCGGATTATCAGGGTTAAACTGACTCACTCTTTTTCCGCCGCTCAATGTCCAGGAACTGCGACTAAAACTTTCACCTTCCATGTCCTGGATATAGGTTTTATTACTGAAGGTCAGGTTCGCCCAGGCATTGAGATGTGTATTACTGAATCCGTACCGGATATGCGGCGAGAATTCTATGCTGTTGCCGGTTTTTTTATATTCTTTCAGAAAACTGGCTCCTCCCTGAATGACAAGTCCTTCCACCGTATTATATTCAACTTTGGGAATCAGTGGATCAATAAAAACACTAAAGGGTTTATTTGGATCATAGTCCGATCTTTTGATGCCGTTAAAAAAGATATTCATGACCGTTATACGTCCCTGTTTTTTACGCAGGGAATCGGCCGTCCGCTGCATCGTCGCGGAATCATTGCGGCTGTTAAATAGGCTATCCTTGGTCCGGTAATTTTCCAGTTCTTCCGGTTCCAGCGGTACCGGCCGCAGAGAATCCCAATAAGCAATACTTTTTTTCGTTACCCCGGTATCATATTTGACAACCACATTGTTAAAATATTTTTTCCTGAACCGGGGTTCGAGTTCATAGTTGCTATATACATTCAGGAAATTACCTGATACGTCGATGCCGAATTTTTTGAAGGAAAAATCTACCACCTGATTTTGCGTACGCCAGATTTTGGACGTAATGGGTACATGAATCTGTCTGATCGTAAGCGTGTCCACGATCTCGAGTTGATAATCCTTCGTGAGCATCAGATCCAGGCTATGTATCCGCCAGTCTCCATCTGTTATATTAATGGTCCCGGAAAACAGAGGCTCAAATCTTCTTTTCGGAATTACGCGGATCTGGTTTATTTCTTTACCGTCTTCGATAAACGAACCCAGGAATTTATATTTATAATAATTCAGTGCTCCGTCTGCAATGGGTGATACATATCCCCGGGGACTCAATTGTGTAATAAATATATTTACATTGTTACTATAGAAATTGATGAAGGTGGGGAAATTAAATCCATAGCCATTCGATCCGCTTTCTCTTCCGGATATCACTTCCAGTTTAATTTTATCGGGCTTCTTAAATGCGATTTTCGTAAGGGATTCGGAAAGATAAATAATGCCGCGGCCTTCGGAATCCACTCCGAGATCTTTCCGGTCTTCGTCGGAGAAATTTTTACCAAGAATCTTTGACGGGAGACTGCGGCTACGAATCAGTGTCTTGATATATGCATCGCAGGTAAAAGAGTCAAGCGGATTCTCGTAGGATTTTCTTTTTTTTATCGCCTTTCGGATTATTTCATAAGCCGGATCTTCACCCCCGGGTTTTACAATCACTTCTTTCAGGTTCGTTTGCTGGATGGATAATTGAAAATCCAGGGTGATGGATTCAGTTGTGAGCGTAATATTTTTCTCCTGTCGCCCATATCCAACGTACTGACAGACGATGGTATAATGACCGGCTGGCAGATCCAGAAAATATTTGCCGCGATTATTACTGGTGGTCCCCTGAGAACTGCCCTTGATAAAAACAGAAGCGAATGGAAGAATATTGCCTTTGTCATCCGTAACGGTTCCGGTGACTTTTACCGCCCGGGCACCCTGGAAAAGAAGAGAAAGAAATATTATCGAAATAATTGTCCTCATTTGCCGGGTAGATAAAATGGTTGACGCCCTGACAGTTCCTAGATCGTTTCTGCCGCGGAAGTCGGAGGATAGATCAGTCTTCGCATATAGGTGCCGGCCAGGGCTGCAAAACCCGCTACCAGTCCACCGATAATCGATGTGATAACAATCAGTAAAACAGAAGATCCGCCCAATGGAAGTATACTTGCAATTTTTTGAGAAAGGATACCGTTATTCTTATTGTCGATCCACCAGGCAAGCACTTCCCATAAAAGAAAAATACCCAGGAATCCCGACAGAAAAGAGAATGCCGGTTTCTGAGGTATGGCTGCGCTGACCAAAAACGCCGCGATAGCAATTCCCCACCAGGGCGTATATAAACCGGTTGCGAACGCTACAAGCCCTGTAACTACTATTGACAGAATATATTTCAACATGCGTTGGATTTACAGTTTAGTGACCCTGATTATGGCTTTGATTCTTTTGTCTGTCTCATCACTTTTTTCCATCATCCACAAAGGATAATATTTTCCGTTCGCCCAGTTATCGATGAAATTATCATAATAAACACTACCCGGATTTCCGCTCTGTCCCCCGGCATAAATTCCATATGCTTCTGTGTTTTTGGTGAGCTGAACAATCATTCTCCAGCCCGGACCATGATCTTTTTTTATTGCATTGATTGCAAATTCCCCGCCATCATTCTCTATATCCATCCTGCTGAACGGAGCTATTTTGGCAAGATGTTCTATGCGTGTTCCCTTAAATTTACCCCAGGTCAATTTGCCATCAAGATCCAGCTTTTTGCAGGTGGACGCCGCTTTATGAAAGGCCAATGTCACATCCTGTTTTAAGGTTTCTTTTTCGGGCGTATTAATATTATCCAGGAATTCGTATGCGCTGTCCCGGAGAATGCCTTCCAGTAAAGTACTGTTATATGGATATAAAACAGGAGTCCCGGCTTTCTCCAGTTCATCATTCCAAACGATCCGTTTCAGGCTGTCCCAGAGGATGTTGAAAACAGAAGCACCTTTTCCGTCCGCCTGGTAATGAAGGTCCCAGTCTTTTAGTGTTTCGTAATATTTTAGTTCATCGTCACTGAGCGCGGAGGAATCAATATTCTGCAGCAAAACGGGTCTTGCCATGCCTGCAAATGGATTGTATGTATCCAGTTGCATTTTCATCATGTCTTCAACACCGATTTCACTCATCTGGCTCAGGTAGCGGTTGATGGTCAGTCCCCGGTAAATGGGATAGTCAACGCCCAGGTAGTATGGATATGTAAGCGGATTAACCGGATACTGATTGGCACTGCTTACAAAACCCCTTTCAGGATTATACATGGAAGGATCCTCGGCCTGGGGGATCATTCCCTGCCACATATAAGTGCTATCAGTTCCGGGCATTACAAATTCGCCCTGTCTTTTCCATTTGGCAGGAAATTGCCCCTGCGCCGTTATCGCGATGTCCCCGTTTTTACAGGCAAAGACTATATTCTGACCCGGTGTGTGAAAATATTTGATGGAAGCTGTATAATCTGCGTAATTCTTCGCGTGAGCAAGACCGTTAAGCGCGAGAAGTTCATTTCCTGCATCATGCCCCTTCCATCTGACAGAATAATATTTATGATTCGTTTTTCTGCTGCCTGAAAAACTTTTATCATACATCACCGGTCCGAATATCGTGTAAGCGACCGTATCAATATATTCAACCGAATCCTTCATTTTGATATGTTCATATCGAAAATCGGACGGAATCCATTTCCCATTGAACAAGTATTCCTTCTTACTATCATCTTTAAAAGTAATTTCATAATAATCCCTTACATCGCGCCCGGCATTGGTAACGCCAAATGCACAACTATCGTTAAATCCGATTACGATACCTGGCGCTCCTGGTAAAGTGACGCCGTAGAAATTCATGGTCGGACAGGATACCTGCATTTCATACCAGAGTGAAGGGAGGTTGAGTCCAAGATGCGGATCATTGCAGAGAATGGGTGAACCGCTTTTTGTTTTTGTCCCACTGACTGCCCAGTTATTACTTCCATTGTCTTTATCTGGTTTGGAAACTTCTTTGACACTGAGTGTATCTTTTTTCTGTAAATAGACAGAGTCACTTCCGGCCGGTGCTTTTACCTTGATTCCCGGAACCCGGGTAATGGTATCTGCAGGCACAATGGGATCAAGGGAATCCTCCGTCATCGGAAACATTTTATTGTATGTTTCATATCCCAGGGCGGTTCGCAGATTGGTAGATTCAAAATCTGTTTCGAAGCCTGCCAGGTCGAGCGACATATATTTCAGCAAAAGGGCGGTTTTAAGATTTGACCAGAGTTCTGGTTTGTAGCCGATTAATTTGTATTCAATCGGAAGTTCACTTTCTTTTAGTTTAGTAATGTAAGCATTCACTCCTGCCGTATAAGAATCAGCTTCAGCTTTTGTAACTGGATCCTTCTCGATGACGGCTACTGCTTTTTCTGCTGCATACACCATTCCCAGTCTTCTTTTTTCCCGGTCGTAATTTAAGGCCTTTGGCCCGATGAGTTCGCTGATCCGACCGGCAGCGGCGTATGTCTGGAATTCCATCTGCCAAAGTCTGAACTTCGCATGGAGATAACCCTGAATAAAATAGGCGTCGTCTTCGTTTCCGGCAAAAACATGTGGGATCAGGCGGTCGTCAAGGTAGATTTCAGCCGGATCTTTCAATCCGGGCACCTGAAGGTCCTGTGAAAAATCCTTGTCCACGGGCTCGGCATTCTGCCAGAACCCATATTGGGGGCTGAGAAATTCACCAAAGGCAGGCGCCGGTCCCCACCTCGTATCGAAAACAATGATTAGCAGAATGGTTGTTAAAGAAGAAATGAGCAGCGGTACAAATTTCATGAAGCGGTTTTCGTAATTGAAAATCAATTAAAAGTAAAAAATTTTTAGCCAATTAAGAAGGGTTTCATGAAATAGAAGCCCGTTTCGTAAAACACCGAACCTTTAGTAAATTTGCGAAGTGGCTGTATTGCATAACCGGATATCACAGAAAGAGCTCAAACAAAGGCTTCTGGAAGAAACCATTCCACGCGTAACCATTTCCTTCTATCGTTATTTTCCTATTCCGGAACCAAAAGTTTTTCGTGATGAACTTTACCTGAAGTTCTCGGAATTACAGGTTTTCGGAAGAATATATCTGGCCCATGAAGGGATCAACGCCCAATTGAGTGTGCCGGAATCCAGGTTTGAGGAATTCAGAGTTTGTCTTGAAAACATCGAGCCTCTCCGCGGACTTCGTTTGAACCGGGCTGTTGCAGATGATGGAAAATCTTTCTGGGTTTTAAAAATTAAGGTTCGTGAGAAAATTGTGGCTGACGGAATTACAGACCCTGCATTCAGCATGGAGAAAAAGGGGCAATACGTGGATGCCGAAACATTTAACCGGCTGACTGCAGATCCTGAAACACTTGTTGTGGATATGCGCAATCATTACGAATACGAAGTGGGTCATTTTGAAGGAGCGATTGAAATACCGAGTGATACTTTCCGGGATCAGCTTCCGCAAGCGGTGGAATTATTGAAGGACCATAAAGACAGACCCGTCATCATGTATTGTACAGGTGGCATCCGATGTGAAAAAGCAAGCGCCTATCTGCTGCATCGTGGATTTCAAAAAGTTTTCCATCTGGAAGGGGGTATTATTCATTATGCGAATACAGTCCGGGAAGCGGGTCTTGAAAATAAATTCCACGGTAAAAATTTTGTATTCGACGAACGGCTGGGTGAATCCATCACAGGAGAGATCATTGCCCATTGCCACCAATGTGGCGAACCCGCCGATTCACATACCAATTGTAATAATAGTGCCTGTCATCTGCTTTTTATTCAATGTGCCGCCTGCGCCGCGAAATATGATGGATGTTGCAGCGAAGCCTGCATGGAAGTGTATCATTTGCCTGAAGAAGAACAAAAACTTTTAAGAAAGGGAAAAGAGAATGATCAGAAGATTTTTAATAAGTCCAGGCGACGATTAAAGCTTAAATAGTGTGGTGAGCGTGGAAGGGTAAGAATGTAAGAATTCAAAATTAAGTGTGTAAATGATAGTGTGAAGATGTGATTGTACATCCCCATCCAATGAAGCATACACTATCTAATTGTCATTTCCTTTTTCCATTTTGAATTCTTACATTCTTACCCTTCCACGTTCACCACACTATATTGGGTCTTGTTTAGGAGTTTCAACTTTTGGAAACTCGCTCGAGTAAGTACGATTCATTTCTTCCAGTGTCTGATGCTTGTGCAGATCAAGATATTCCTTTACCATAGCATGAAACAATGATTTATGTGCCGGTAATTTCAACCGGATGCGGGCCTTAATTTTCTCTTCTTCGATTTTATACCAGGCCTTCGCATACTTTGTAGCCAGCCACATGCGCTCGTTGGATTCGATTTGTTTTGCGCTGAGCACACGTTTGCTCATATCCGGCATCTTCGTTACGACAGTCTTATCGTAATATCTCTTGAAAACGAGCTCTTTTCCGATAGAGCCGGAAGCATTTTTCATCAAGAGATTATTGACTATAGCCATTTTGGTAAAATCTACCTCAAATATACATAGTCTTTTTCGTATAAAATAGGTAAGGTTTATGTATATTGTCAGTATATCTTCCGTGTTAAATCGGATAATATACCTTAGTTATACGGAGAATATACGGAAGATGAAAGGTATATTTAAGATATCAAAAACCACGTGGTTTAGGTTTTATTGAAAAATAAAGGATTGGGATCTGAAAAGAATGAGGAGGGCGGGCATTCAAGCCTGATTCTGATCTATGTTCTTTGAATCTAAATTCTAGATGCCAGGCCTGGCTTTACGCTTTGTGCTTTAGGCTTTAAGCTCAGAAAGGCTTTCCGTGATCATAAAAAAGGTCTCATCTGTACTATATGATAATGGCGCAAATTCCTCGCCAATCACTTTTTCGTATAATTCTATATAACGGTTCGAGATGGTCTGGATCCATTCATCCGACATAGCCGGCACTGTTTGACCTGTTTTCCCCATGAATCCATTTGCAATCAGCCATTCACGCACAAATTCTTTACTCAGCTGCTTTTGCTTTTCGCCCTTCTTCTGTCTTTCTTCAAAACCTTCTGCATAAAAATATCTTGAAGAGTCCGGCGTATGAATTTCATCCATCAGGTAAATGGTATCGCCTATTTTTCCAAATTCATACTTGGTGTCTACCAGGATAAGGCCTCTTTTTTTTGCCAGCTCTTTTCCACGGTCAAAAAGCTGATATGTATATTGTTCAATCTGTACATAGTCTTTTTCTCTCACGATCCCCCTGGAGATGATTTCTTCTTTTGAAATATCCTCATCATGCCCTGATTCGGCTTTTGTGGAAGGCGTGATGATGGGAGAAGGGAAGTAGTCATTTTCTTTTAATCCATCAGGCATGGTCACACCGCATAAAACTCTTTGACCGGAAGAATAGGTTCTCCAGGCATGTCCCGTTAAATTCCCTCTTACCACCATCTCTACCCGAAAAGGATCGCATCTTTTTCCAATGCTGACATTTGGGGCGGGGACGGAAAGCAGCCAGTTCGGACAAATATCATGTGTGGCTTTCAGCATATATGCAGCAATCTGATTCAGAACTTGTCCTTTATAGGGGATGAGGCGTGGAAGAATCACGTCGAATGCGGAAATGCGATCGGAAGCGATCATGATCAGCAAGCCATTATTTAAACTGTATACATCCCGAACCTTTCCTCTGTAAAAGCCCGTTTGATCCGGGAAATGATATGCCGTCATGTTGCCATTTTGGGTACAAAGATTAGGTAAAAAGTAAAAAGTAAAAATTTAAAAGTAAAGGGGAAAAGATCATTTTACTTTTTATTTTTTACTTCTTAAAAAGATATTACATATTTGTATCGCGGAATTCAATAATCTAACTACTTGCCATGAAAACCTTAACACGTGTTTTATTCACATGTCATTTTTTATTGCTGTCTCTTAGTAATTCTTTCGCTCAGACTCAAACCATAACGGGAACCATCAGTAACGGAGATAACAAGGAACCTGTTCCAGCCGCTTCGGTTGTGATCAAAGGAGGAACCAGGGGAACGTATACTGACAATCACGGGAATTTTAAATTGACCGTAAACCAGGCAGTTCCATTTACTATCATTATTTCATCAGTCGGATTTGAAACGAAAGAGTTTGTGGTTGCAATCCGCGTCTTCGGGCGCCGGAATAATGGTTGAATTGAAGCCTGCTTCTATTATGGCCACAGAAGTAGTGGTATCGGCAACACGTTCGCAAATCAGAAATCTGGAATCACCCGTTTCCATCGAACGCATGAGTTCTTCCTACATACGTGAAGTACCAGCGCCTTCCTTTTATGATGCCATTGCCAATCTGAAAGGTGTGGATGTGGTCACGTCATCCATTCTGTTTAAAACCATGGGTACCCGTGGTTTTAATGGCTCAGGAAATGTTCGTATGAACCAACTCGTGGATGGTATGGATAACCAGGCGCCAGGATTAAATTTCGCTGTTGGAAATATTGTGGGATTAAATGAGCTGGACGTGGACAATGTGGAGTTGTTACCAGGTGCATCTTCCGCTTTATATGGATCCGGAGGTATGACGGGCACTATTTTAATGACCAGCAAGGATCCTTATAAATACCAGGGTTTAAGCGCCATCGTTAAATATGGCCGGAATCATATCAGCGATCCCAGCATGAGCTCGGCACCTTATTATGACGCCAGTGTAAGGTATGCGCAGTCATTTGATAAGTTTGCTTTTCGGATTTCGGGGGAATATACACAGGCCAAAGATTGGACGGCAACCAACTACAGTAATTACTCTCCCTACCAGGGTACGCCGATTGCCGGCGACAGGAGTTTGCCGAATTATAATGGCGTGAATGTATACGGAGATGAAAGTTCTTTTTTCACAGTATACGGCGGCCTGCTAAGTGCAGCCAACCAGTATCAACAGGCGGGAGATCCTGCAACAGCCGCCCAGCTCAGAGGCATTGCCGCATTAACGCCGGTAAATTCAAGTGTTACCAGAACAGGATATAATGAAAATACGCTAACCGATTATAAAGCATACAATCTAAAAGTTTCAGCCGGTTTATTTTATAAGGTGAGCGACTTTACCACCGTAAGTCTGACAGGGAATTTCGGATCCACAAATACAATCTATACAGGGACTGACCGCTTTAGTTTAGTGGATACAAAAATCGGACAGTATAAAGCTGAAGTGACGGGTAGGAATTTTTATGCGAGAGCCTATACGACGCAGGAAGACGCAGGCAATTCCTATGATATGGTGGCAACAGCCACGCTGATCAATGAATCATATGCCCCCACGGCAACTGTATGGGCACCGACCTATATCGGAACCTACGCACAGGCTTTCGGCGCAGCACTTGCGCTGGGAGAAACACCTGCAACAGGCATACGTTAGTGCCAGTGCGGCAGCCAGGTTCAATGCAGATAAGAACAGGTATCAGCCGGGATCAGTTGCATTTAATAACTCGTTGGATTCTTTGAAAAAACTGGCCATTCCTGCTGGTGGAAAATTCAATGATAAGACAAACCTGTATGTCGCGGAAGGCATGTATAATTTTTCCGATCTGATTAAATGGGCCGATATCAGCATCGGTGCTTCTACCAAAGAATACGTGTTGAATTCCCATGGAACGATCTTCGCGGATACAGCCGGTGTGATTAATATCAACGAGACAGGTGGTTTTGTCCAGATTCAAAAAGGATTTTTTGATGACTACTTAAAAATAACAGCGGCCGGACGATATGATAAGAATTCTAATTTCAAGGGAAGGTTCACTCCAAGAATTACAGCCGTCTACGAAATAGCCAAAAACAATTTCATCCGCGCATCCTATCAGACTGCTTATCGTTTTCCTTCTACACAGAACCAATATATCAACCTGCAAACGGGATCAGCAAGACTGATCGGTGGTCTTCCTCAATTTATTTCTTACTATGGGTTAACATCAAATACCTACGACACGGCGGCGCTTGGAAATTTTGCGAGAACCGGCGAACCGCCCACACAGTATCAATTCAAGGAATTCAAACCCGAAACGGTAGCTTCCTGGGAATTGGGTTACAAGGGACTTATCGCAAATAAATTATTCATAGATGTTTATGGCTTCTATGCTCAGTACACAGATTTTATCGGATTAACCGTGCTGGTTAAAAACCCGCTGACCGAAGGGCAGAATGCGACGAACACTTTTGGATTATATACAAACAGCAGTAACAAAGTGAATACGGTGGGTGCGGGTATTAGTCTTCAATATACATTGCCCAAAGGATTTTTTGTGGGCGGTAATCTTGCGTATAATGATTTATCCAATAACGATGCGAATGTGCTGACACAATTCAATACTCCGAAAATCAAGTATAATATTTCAGCCGGAAACTATTCGATCAAAAAAGTGTTTGGGTTCAATATTACCTATCACTGGCAGGATAGTTATGTATACGAATCGTCGTTCATCTCCGGCACCACACCGTCCTTCGGTGCACTGGATGCCCAGATCAGTATGAAACTTCCAAAATTGCAGAACAGCATGATCAAGATCGGCGCTACCAACCTGTTGAATAAATATTATTCCGACGCGATCGGAAACTCGCAGATCGGGGGGTTGTACTACGTCAGCCTTGGTTATAATGTCTTCTAAGTGTGGAAGACTGAAAGACTGGAAGACTGGAAGTGATAGTTTGAAAGTTAGTTTAAATGATTTATCAGACTTCCAGACTTCCAGTCTTCCAGACTTGTGTTAAACGTTAAACCTGAAAGTGCATGACATCCCCATCCTTCACAACGTAATCCTTTCCTTCAATCCTTAGTTTCCCGGCTTCACGGCAGGCTGCTTCGGATTGATATTTTATGAAGTCATCGTAGGCGATTACTTCGGCCTTGATAAATCCTTTTTCAAAATCCGTATGAATAACTGAAGCTGCCTGCGGAGCTTTCCAGCCTTTTTGAATGGTCCACGCCCTGACTTCCTGCACACCGGCAGTGAAATAAGTTTGTAATGTTAACAGGGCATACGTGCTCCGGATCAGTTTGTTCAAAGCGGGTTCTTTCATTTTGTATTCTTCCATGAACATGGCTTTGTCATCCGCATTCTCCAGTTCTGCAATTTGCTGTTCAATGGAATTATTCATCACGATCACCTGAGCATGTTCAGCTTCTGCGGCTTTTTTTAACGCTTCGGAATATTTATTTCCTGTATGCATCGATTCTTCATCCACATTGGCGACATACAGAACAGGTTTGTCTGTTAATAAAAACAGATCCGCAATAGCCGTCCTGTCATTTTTATCGAGGTGAAGCTCACGGATATTTTTTCCCTTTTCAAGGTGCTCCTTACAACGTTTAAGCACTTCAAATTCCAGTTTCTGTTTAGCGTCGGCTGTTCTTAGTAATTTTTCAGCTTTCTGGTATTTTCTTTCTACTCCATCCAGATCTTTCAGCTGAAGCTCCGTATCGATAATTTCTTTGTCGCTGACGGGATTGATAGCTCCCTCATCACGAAGAATATTTTCATCTTCGAAACAACGGATCACGTGAACGATGGCGTCCACCTCGCGTATATTGGCCAGGAATTTATTGCCCAGGCCCTCACCCTTGCTGGCTCCTTTCACAAGTCCCGCTATGTCCACAATTTCTATCTGGGTTGGTACGATCCGATCAGGATGTACAAGTGCTGCCAGTTTATCCAGTCTTTCATCCGGTACATCCACGAGCCCGATATTGGGTTCAATCGTACAAAACCGGTAATTGCTTGCCTGGGCTTTTGCACTGGTACTGACTGCATTAAACAACGTGGATTTTCCAACATTCGGTAACCCGACGATGCCTGCCTTTAAAGCCATAAAAAATTAAATTTATTGATTCAGAATACCTCTGTTTTTGCGCCCGCAAAGATAGAAGTATTTGAGGGATCGTTATTTAATTACTTATATTCAACCCATAATTCCGGATATGGCCCTCAACCTGCTTTGGATCATTTTTTTTCTGATAGCATTCATTACCGCACTCGTGCGGCTGATATTTTTTGGGGATACGGAAATATTCAAAACAATAATCGATGGGGTTTTTGATTCCGCTGGTACCAGCGTACAAATAGCCATCGGACTGATCGGCGTTTTGGCCATGTTTCTCGGATTTTTAAATATCGGAGAGAAAGCTGGTGCCATTAATTTTCTTTCCCGCATAATCGGACCCTTTTTCAGCAAGCTGTTTCCTGAAGTCCCGAAGAATCATCCTTCGATGGGTCATATGGTGATGAATTTTTCTGCCAACCTGTTGGGTCTTGACAATGCAGCGACGCCTTTTGGGTTAAAGGCTATGAAAAGCCTGCAGGAACTGAATCCTGTAAAGGATCAGGCTTCCAATGCGCAGATTATGTTCATGGTCCTGCATGCGTCGGGACTCACGATTATCCCGGTGAGCATTATTGCCCAGCGTGCCATTCTGAAGTCTACCGACCCCACGAGTATTTTTATTCCCTGTATGATCGTCACTTTTGTTGCGACCGTGGTAGCACTCACCGTGGTTGCAATCAAACAAAAGATCAATTTATTTCAGCCCGTTATTTTATTATGGATCGGAGGTATTATCTGTTCTGATCGGGTCGCTCGTATATTTTCTGCATCTGCACAGTACTTATATAGATCCGTTTTCAAAAATATTCAGCAATGGCCTGATCCTTTTATTGTTTGTCGTTTTTATCATTGGCGGGTTTGTGCGAAAAATCAATGTATATGAAACATTTATTGAAGGCGCGAAGCAGGGATTTCAGGTTGCTGTAACTGTGATTCCTTATCTGGTGGCGATGCTTGTTGCTATCAGTGTGATTCGAAGTTGCGGTGTGCTGGATTTTATTACCAACGGAATCGGATCTTTTTTTCATCTGCTCGGCATCAATAGTGATTTTGTTCCCGCACTGCCGACAGCGCTGATGCGACCTTTGAGTGGAGCCGCGGGACGGGGTATGATGATTACTGCGATGCAGCAGTACGGACCGGATTCATTCATCGGAAAACTCGCTTGTATTTTCCAGGGAACCACGGATTCAACATTTTATATCGTGGCTTTATATTTTGGCTCTGTCGGAATCAGCAAGACGCGCTATACCATCCCTGTCTCACTGCTGGCGGATTTGTCGGCGATTATTACGGCTATTTTGATTTCGTATATATTCTTCGTCCAGTTAAGGCAAAGGCTAAGGCTCAAGGCCAAACGCAAGTTTTTAATTTAACAACGATTTTTAATTTTTCTGTGAAAGAGTGTTATTTAGGTTTTATTTCTGTATTTGCGTTCAGCGTTGTGCGTTGAGCGTTCAGGCGTAGGTTGGCGTTTTCAAACAATTCATACTTCGTCTTTGGCCTTCGCTCGTCGAGCCATTTGAAATTGCGGAGTTTCATTTCATCGAGGTTTACTTTTTTGATCGGGTACATGATGCCGTCGGCATCCTGGCGGAGAACCACTTTATTCAATTGTTTATTGAGAAAGATCATATCAATGACATCTGCTTTATTCACCCGGTTTACTCCAACGAAAGCCGCACTGTCATCTTTAATAAAATAAACCGCTTCGGCGCTTCCCTTACTTCGCATATAGTCAATGACACCGTCTTTAAAATATCCGTTCAGCGTATTGCCCTTAATCTGGTTAAACATGTTCGTGTAGGCCTTTCCAACGACCAGGCTGTTTTCAAAAACATACAGCCTGTCGGGTTTTTTATTTTTTGTATACAAAAACATCGTGTCACCGGTAACCTGGTATCCACCCGCCCAGGCAATGGGGTTTGTATATAGACGGAAAATGGAATCGAGTCCGGAATAATAACAACTATCAGCCACGGCCTGCAGCGAGTCCGAGAAAATTCTTACATGATGATAGATTTGTAAATAGCGGAGGCTGCTGTCGTGCGGATTTTTTGCGCTGCGAACGATTTCGGCACCCTGTACAGAATCAGGCCTGTTTAAAACAGAGTCCGGGATTTTCGCTGAAAAAACAGTATCACCGGTAATATAGATGGAATCCTTGTCCTGTTTCAAAATGATCAGGGGATTCTGCGTTGCAAAAAAAGTATTCTCCTTGCTGTTCGCGATCATCAGATTTGAAATCAGTGTCAGGTTTTGAACCGTATCACGGAAAACAGCATGTCCCCGCGCCAGACTCAGGCCGGTGCTGTCATCAAAACGAATATCATCCGCCGTGATGGTTTCTCCCTTGTCTGTGATCGTTGGCCGTTTTCCAAATTGGGCACGATGATTTTTCAGGTCATAATAGCCCTCTTTGGTTCGGATGGTTCTGCCCGTGCTGTCGATGATATACGTACTGGTAATAAAAGTTGCCAGTTGGTTTTCAGAATTATAAAGTAATGAATCTGCTGTCAGGTCATAGGCAGGATCCTTCAGTTTGACGTCCTTCTTGAAATAAATATCCCTGGTTGCCTCATAATAGGTTCCTTCCTTGCTGGTGACAACCGTATTTTTATTGACTACTTTACCGCCATTATAATAGTCCCCGATATGCGCATTCATATCGTAATGCAATTCGGCGGTTGTTAAAGTGCCTTTCCCGTCTTTCAACTCAACATTTTTCTGAAAAATAATCTGCTTTGTGTCAACAAAGTATTTCATGTAATCCGAATAGATATCGGTTGAATCCTTGTCGTTGATATGCACATGGCCAAAGGCTTCGATGGTATTGTCCTTATGGTTCATCGCGAGACTGTCGGTATAAAACACCGTTTTGTCACTCTGCAGTTTTACATGGCCGTACAGGGATTGTATATCAACGGAATCCTTTTGTCTCTGGCGGAGCGTGTCTGAATGCCAGATATAGATGGTTTGTGTGCTGTCGCCGGTTTTTGATTTGAACGTAACGGCAGTCTGCGCAAAAGACCGAAATCCTGACATGCATAATATCAGTAAGGCCAGAAATTGGGCCGTTTTTTTCATCACTTCTTGGTTGGCGGATTGGAATTCGCGCTGGTGTCGTTCAGGGGGGCCGTCAGCGGTCCTTTTTTATCCTTACTTCCAAAAACAGAAATGTTCACATAACGTTTTGGATGCATACGGAGGTCGTCCAGTAAAATATTCAAACTCCGCGTTGTGCTTTCCAGGTTGAGGTAAAGTTTTTTGTCATTTAATAACAAGCCCAGTGTTCCATTCGGGCTGTTCACTTTGTTCAATGCATCCTTCAGCGAATTCATCGCATTTTGTGCGCTGGCAAGCGTTTCATCTATTTGTGCATTGGCCAGTTTGCCGGTCGTTTTTTCGAGATTGTCAAGGGTGCCGGTAATCCGTTGATTGTTGCTGGCCAGGTTATTCGTGAAACTATCGAGGTGTATCATCGTATGTGCGAGTGCACTCGTCCGGTCATTCAGCATTATCTGAAGGGAGGCGGATGATTTGGCCAGGTTGCTGATGATCGCAGCGAAATTATTTTTTACTTCCGGATTGAACATCTTTGTAATCTGCAGGATCAGAGAATCCAGAGAACTGAGCGTTTTGTCGAGACTCTTCATTACGGGTGCCAGCCTGCCCTGGACTTCTGACAATATGCTACCCTGATCTGCAGTCAGCAACGTATCGCCATCCTGTATCATCTCCGTACCTGCTCCCTTGTTAATGATAATATTTGATGAGCTGATCAGTGCTGATTTAATTACAGCAACGGAGGTTTTAGGAATGTTTACATCCTGCTTCATACTAATAGTAACCAGGATTCCGTCTATATTTGGATCCGTTGCCTTGATGGCATATACACTTCCAACATTTAATCCCTTAATGCTAACTGAATTTGAAAGTTCAAGACCGTCTACATTCTTGAACACAGCGTAGATTTTCTTGCTATGTGAGAAAAGATCTTTGCCCTTTAGAAATTCAAATCCAAGGATGAGCAGCACGATGGCTACTGATGTCAGCGCACCAATTTTTGTTTCGTTCGTAATTTTCATTCGCAGTTTTGTTTAAAATAGCCGCTGCCAACATCTTTTATGCACTACAAACCTAAGGAAAAAGTTCGTTCCCCGTTGTGGATCGCCGTTCCTTTATTGACGAACGGAATCAGTTACTGACGCAGGTGGAACGGGAGCGCTGCCTTCAACCTGATTCTTATAACGGTCCAGTGCGTCAACGATATTATCCACGACTTCATCCTGTCCTTTGTTGCTGTTCAAATATTCTTCTTCTTCTTTATTACTTAAAAAACCCACTTCTATTAGTACACTCGGCATACCGGTTGCCTGAAGCACCTGGATGCCCACGTCGCGTTGTTTAACGCCATAACTCTGTCTGCCAGCCGCTGCGAAAGACTCTTCCACCATGGTTGCGAAAAGGGCGCTGTTGTCAAAATATTTTTTCTCATATAATGCCGCGCGCATACGTGCCTCGGGAGATGTCAGGTCAAAAGCTTCTTCTGCCGCGGCGCTGCTGGTGCTATCCGCAACATCCTCGCCACTTTCCTCGCGTTCATTGATTGCGTCGTTTTTATTTTCCTGCTTTCCCGCTTTCCAGATATATGTTTCCGTTCCAACGCGCGTATTCTTTACCCAATACGACTCATAGATGGGCGCATTGACCCATTTCTTTCTTTTCTTTGAACCCTTGCCCACATACATCAGCTTTTTTTTGTGACCGATCACTCTTTTCTCATAATAACCACCTGCCGGTTGCCTGGTGGAATTACAATGGATGCTGATAAATAAATCTCCTTTGGCCTGATTCGCAATTTGTGCGCGGCCATGCAAATCATCGTGCAGGTTGTCTGCATTGTTTACACAGGCGTCTGTTGTTCTGGTAAAAACAACTTTGGTATTGGGAAATTTTGCTTTGATTGCTTCTCCCAGTTTGAGTGAAATATCGAGCGTAACGTCCTTCTCAGAGGAGATCAGTCCGCGGGTTCCGGGATACAAACCACCATGACCCGGATCTATTACGATGGTCCGTAATTTAATCGCGGACGGATGATCACCCGAATGAAAGGACGAAAAAGTAAAAAAAATGAAAACAGAAATGAACAGGCCAAATAGCGCTCTCACCATAGTTATCTTTTGACTGTCAAGATGTTAATCTTCTTAAATACTTAGATAGATACCCCTATTTTTGTACCATTGTAATGTATGAACAACGGGGGCAAAATTAGTTTAAAATACCTTTCCACGCTGATTTTAACATTGCTATTCTTTTGTGTAACTGTTAACAGTTCAGCTCGTTATTACAGAAATCGGGACACGCCTCCCCCGAATACTCAGGATACCATTCCGAAAAAAAACATTTCTGCATTAAAAGATACTGTCATCGTCGATTCAGCGCTGCTGGATACTCTTCCTTTTCATTCCGACAGTGTCAGGCTGCAGGTCGACACCATTCATGCCCCTTATTCCAAAGATTCGCTGGATGCACCCATCTCCTACAGTGCGCAGGATTCCGTGGTTCTTGATGTGCCAACCAAGAATATCACATTATATAATAAGGCCAATACAAAATTCAAGGACATTGAACTGGATGCCTATAATATCCGGATGGATCAGGCAAATAGCCTGCTCCTGGCCACTTACGCGAGAGATACTACAGGCGAAATGATCGGGCGACCGAAAATGACACAGGCCGAGACAAAAATGGAATCGGATTCCATGGTCTTCAATATGAAAACGAAAAAGGGAATCACCCTCAATACGTTTACGCAAAGTGGTGAAATGTATGTGATGGGGGAGAAGATGAAGAAGATCTCCAAGAATGACTATTATGCTTTTCGCGGCCGTTTCACAACCTGTAATCTGGATACACCCCATTTCGCATTCCGGACAAACAAGATGAAGCTGATCAATAAACAAATGGCGATCACGGGACCGGTGCATCCCGAATTTGAAGGTGTTCCGATTCCGATATATATTCCATTTGGGTATTTCCCGATTTCCCAGGGAAGACATTCCGGATTTCTGCCACCTACCTTTGACGTGAGTTCACAATATGGTTTGGGCCTGCAGGGCCTGGGTTATTATAAAGTACTGAGTGATAATTTTGATGTGGCCGTCAGGGCCAATGTATATTCCTATGGGGGATACAACCTCTATTTTACACCCGAATACCGTGTCCGTTACCGTTTTAGCGGACGGATGAATTTTGTTTATCAAAATACCCGGGTACTCAATAATTCCGGTGAATCGGCGTACACGACCACCAAGACCTATAATTTTCAATGGGCACATAATGTGGATAGCAAGGCACATCCCGGACAGAACTTTTCCGCAAACGTGAACCTGATGTCGGCAAAATTTAATAATGCCAATATTACCAACCCGACAGCTGTTTATAATAACCAGATCAGTTCTTCCATTGCCTATTCAAAAACATTTGATGAGGGCAAATACAATTTAACGGTTAACGCAAACCATAATCAGGATAATATTTCGGGTCTTGTGAATATCACTGCGCCGTCCATCGGATTTACAGCCATCACCATTTATCCATTCTCTCCAAAAGATTATGTGGGTATTCCCAAATGGTACCAGAAACTGGGGATCGGTCTGAATACCAATATTTCCGGTGCCACCAGTTTTTATGATTCACTATCAAGCTTTAGTCACGCACTCGACACTTTTAGATGGGGCGCGCAGAATAATGTGCCCATCACTCTGGCCCTGCCTCAGATAGGATTTTTACAAATCACACCCGGTGTGAGTTTTCAGAACCGGATATTTAGCGAGAAATATTGATTATAAATGGGACGATGCTAATCAAAAACTCGATACTGTGATAGCCAGTGGAAAAAGGGGTATTTTTTGCAAACAATGTCGCATTCTCTCTTAGCCTGAGCACAGCTATCTTTGGAACATTCCAGCATTTCGGAAAGAACAGCAAGATACTGGGCATTCGGCATACGGTCAGGCCAACGATCAGTTTTTCTTACTCACCGGACCTGTCTAAAAGTTACTATACCGAGAGTATTCAGTATACCAAGGAAGGTAATATGCAAAGTTTCAACCGGTTTAATGGAAACATTTACAGCGCGTTTTCTCCCGGTACTTTTGGCGGATTGAGTTTCGGTATTGATAACAATATCGAAATGAAAGTAAAGTCGAAAACGGATTCGAGTGCGGGTGCGAACGAAAAAGTAAAACTGATTGACGGATTTGGTTTTAACGGCAGTTATAATTACCTGGCCGATTCCTTTAAGCTGAGCCCTATTTATTTTTATTTGCGAAGTACTTTATTCAAGAACATCAACATATCTGCAACCACTACATTAAATCCATATCAGCACGATACACTGGGGATAAATATTAATAAATATGCCTGGGAAGGTCAAGGCTTTAGCCTGGGGCGAATTATCGGCGGTAACATTTCTATATCCACATCCTTCAAAAGCAAACCGATTGATGCGAAGAAAGCTGATCAGGATCAAAAGAATAATACTGTGGACAACCAGATGCCGATGACCATTGATGAACAACAGGCCGAACTGGCTTATGTTCGAAATCATCCGGCCGAATACGTTGATTTTAATATTGCCTGGTCAGTCAACATTTCTTTTGCGTATAGTTTTACCAATACATTCGTTGTAAACAAGTATGTAACCCAAACCAATTCTTCCCTCATCTTAAATGGAGATTTTAATCTGACGGAAAAATGGAAAGTGGGTTTTAATTGCTACTATGATGTAAAAAACCTGGTGATGAATAACCTGACGACTTTTCTTTCGCGGGATATGCATTGCTGGCAACTATCGATTAATGTAACGCCGGTTGGATATTATCGGTCCTTCAATATTACCATCAGTCCCAAATCAGGTATTTTACGTGATCTGCATATCAATCGCTCTCGCACTTTCTATTGATGCTGAACGATAAAATTCTTCATCAACTCAAATACCCGGGCTTTAATCTGTTCTACTGTTTCGCCGGGGATTACTTCCACTTCGGGAAGAAATTCCATTTTTAATTTTACCGGCATGAGATAAAAACTTTTATCGGGCGGATTGGCCTTCCGGCTATTGGAAATAATCATCGGAATAATCGCATGACCGGTGGTGACAGCGAGTCGAAAGGCACCGTCGTGAAAGGGTTTGATCGGCTCTGCGGAAGTGTTTCTGGTTCCTTCCGGATAAATACACATGTGCAGACCCATGTCCAGTACTTCTTTCATTTTTGTGAAACTGTCACGCCTGCTTTTTTCATTTTTCCTGTCAACCAGGATACTGCCTGTTTGATAAATCAGTCCGAAGAGGGGAATTTTAGCCATTTCAGCCTTGGCGATGGTTTTGTTTCCTCCGGGAATACCAGGTGAGGATACAGGCACGTCGATCAGCGCATTGTGATTACAAACAACGATATACGTTTTCCCTTTTTTAAAATATTCGCGTCCGCGGATTGTCAATGGGCAGCCGACAAGGCCGAGGAAAATATCCATCCATACCCTTGAATAACGAATAAAACGATTTGTTTTTCTGGGATCTTTCTGGAAATAAATAAAAAGAAAAAAGGGAATCAGGAAAAGAAGCATGGTTGAAACGAAGACCAACGCGCCCCAGGCCGCCCAGATTCTACCGAAAATATTTTTAAAAATTTGCAAGACGATTCATTTGGTGGTTATAGTTTCCAGTCGATCGGATCCATTCCGTTTTTCATCAGGTATGTATTCGCTTTTGAAAAATGCCTGCACCCGAAAAATCCTTTGTCAGCGGAAAAAGGAGAAGGGTGGGCCGCTTTCAAAACATAATGTTTGGTTTCATCAATGAGGGATTGTTTTTCCTGTGCAAATTTCCCCCAAAGAAGAAATACCAGGTTTTTTTTGAGGTCGGAAAGCTTCTGTATCACCGTATCTGTAAATTCTCCCCATCCGGCCTGGGAATGGCTGGCCGGAGCATTTGCCAGTACGGTCAGATAGGCATTGAGTAATAAAACCCCCTGTCTGGCCCAGGGACTCAGGTTTCCGGTTTGCGGAATGGACATTCCTACGTCAGTATTCAATTCCTTATAGATATTCTGCAGGGAGGGCGGGGGCCGGACGCCATCCGGCACCGAGAAGCATAATCCATGCGCCTGCCCAGGACCGTGATATGGATCCTGTCCGAGAATGACCAATTTGGTTTTTTCAAATGGACTCATTTCGAAAGCATTAAAAATCTGGCTCCCCGGCGGATAAATTATTTTGCCAAGAATCTTTTCTGTCTTGAGAAAATGAACGATTTGTAAGAAATAGGGCTTACTGAATTCGGCTTCCAGTACTTTTTTCCAGCCGGCTTCCATTTGGACATTCATGTTGCAATTTAAGGCTTAACGCCTAACGCTCAACGCCTAACGCTCTTTTCTTTATTTTCGGCAATTAATGCCGAAAACGCTGGTCATATTTATCAGAAGCGTTCAGCGTTGAGCGTTCAGCGTTATGCTTTTAATCGTATATTTAAAATAAAAAAAATGTCAGAAACCCAACTTGAAATGATGCCCTATCTTTCCTTTCAGGGCAATTGTGAAGAAGCGCTTCATTTTTACAGCGATATCCTGGATGGACGAATTGAAATTGTATCCCGCTATGATAATCCTGCAATGAATGCCCCAGAGGATTTTAAAAATAAGATCCTGCATGCGCGTTTTTCTTTTGGGAATTACACGCTGTTTGCCAGCGACGTAATGCCTAAAAAACAAGATGTAGAACTGACCAGCAATATTGCCATATCGCTGGGGTTACATGATGAAGAAGCTGCTAAAAATATTTTTGACAGACTGAGTGCGGAAGGTGACGTTCATATTCCGTTTAAGAAACAATTCTGGGGAGACTGGCATGGCAATTTCAAAGACCGTTTTGGTATCCGCTGGATGGTAAATTGTTCAAAATGAATTCAAAAAAAATGAGAATACATTTCGTCATTCCTTTTGCTTTTTTGTCACTATCCGCATTGACTTTATCCGGTCAGACAGCGAATGTGATCCTGCATGTTCCCGGCGCCAAAACGATGATCAGTAAAAACATTTACGGACATTTTGCCGAGCATCTGGGTCATTGTATTTATGACGGTATTTATGTCGGCGATTCAAATAAAATAATTCCAAATACAGAAGGAGTTCGAAATGATATTATTGCTGCACTGATAAAATTGAAGGTACCTCAGTTAAGATGGCCCGGAGGATGTTTTGCTGATACTTATCACTGGAAGGATGGAGTAGGACCTAAAAAGCTACGACCTGCCATGATAAACAAATGGTGGGGAGGTGTTACGGAGGACAATAGTTTTGGCACAAATGACTTTTTGAATATGTGTGAACGCATTGGAGCGGCTCCCTATCTCGCGGGGAATGTGGGAAGCGGAACGGTTCAGGAGTTTTCCCAGTGGGTGGAATATGTAAACGGTGAAGGATTTAGTCCGATGACTTCCTGGAGAAAATCGAATGGTCGGGATAAAGCCTGGAACGTACAATATTTTGGCATTGGAAATGAAGCCTGGGGATGCGGAGGAAATATGACACCTGAATATTATAGTAATATATACAGGCAATATGCCACATTTATCTCAGGCTGGAATAACAGCGGACATTTATTTCGTGTGGCATCCGGAGCCAATGGGGATGATTTTCACTGGACCGAAGTCATGATGCGGGATATTCCCAGAAATCTGATTGAAGGAGTATCGCTTCATTACTATTCGGTTATAGACTGGGATGCCAAGGGGCCCGCAACAGGATTTAGCCGGCAACAATATTTTACAACTTTAAAACGTGCCCTGCGGATGGAGGAGCTTGTGTCCAAACATGTATCGATCATGGATAAATATGATCCTGAAAAAAAGACCGCGCTGGTGGTAGATGAATGGGGAGGTTGGTATGATGTGGAAAAGGGCACGAATCCCGGATTTTTATTTCAGCAGAATACCATGCGGGATGCTATGTTGGCGGGGGTCACGCTGAATATATTTAACAATCATTGTGATCGCGTCCGGATGGCCAATCTGGCTCAGATGGTCAACGTACTTCAGGCTGTTATTCTGACGAACAACGAAAAGATTATTCTCACGCCAACATATCACGTCATGGAAATGTACAATGTTCACCAGGATGCCATTATGATTCCTCTTGAGTTGCAAAATATTTTTTACAAAGAGGGAAATGACAGTCTGCCGGCTATTTCTGTGTCTGCTTCCAGGAACCAGCAGGGGATGACGCATATATCGCTTGTAAATATTGACCCTGAAAAAACAAATAAAGTACATATTCAAATGGAGGGTCCGGAGTTGAAACTGGATAACGGCAGAATACTACAGTCAGCCAGTGTACAGGATTTCAATAATAATCAGGAACCCGGAAAAGTTACGCCACGTCCATTCTCGGGTGTTGTCATCAAAGGAAATGAATGGCTTATTACATTACCGGCCGCTTCTGTTGTAGTATTAACTCTTCGTTAAACCTCATTGAGAGTTGATTTGTGATAAAATAGGAAACACGGAAAATCAGGCAGATTATTTGCGGCTCCTTCAATAGAAAATATATTAATGAAAGTATTTATCAGCAGAAAAATTCCGGAAGCCGGATTACAATATTTGCGGGATGCGGCGATTGAGATTTCGGAATGGACAGAAAAAAGAGACCTTCTTCCGGAAGAATTAATTGCATATTGCAAAAATGCTGATGCATTTTTGAGTGCAGGCGGGAATAAGATTGACAAAACTTTTCTGAATGCTGTAAGACATTTGAAAGTGATCAGTCTGCATAGCGCGGGTTATGACAATGTAGATGTTGCAGCTGCAACCGAAATTAAAATGCCGATTGGAAACACGCCGGGCGTGTTAAGTGATGCAACAGCAGATATTGCTTTTTTACTGATGTTGGCTACTTCCCGCAAAGCTTTTTATATGAGCAGAACGATTCCAACAGGGCGGCTGGGGTTTTTTTGAACCGACGGCTAATCTGGGAATTGATATCCGGGGCAAAACGCTGGGCATTTACGGATTGGGTAAAATTGGTTTTGAACTGGCAAAACGAGCAGCATCTGCATTCGGAATGAAAATCATTTATCATAACCGTGGTCATCATGAAGAAGCCGAAAAAGAATTACATGCTGAATGGGTGTCCTTTGATGACTTACTCAAAAACAGTGATGTACTTTCTGTTAACACGGCACTGACAGCTGAAACGAAAGGGAAGTTCAACAAAGATGTTTTCGCGAAGATGAAACCCACGGCGATTTTTATCAATGCGGCACGTGGTTCAATACATAATGAAACCGACCTGACGGAAGCATTGGAGAAAGGAATTATCTGGGGGGCCGGTCTGGATGTAACGAATCCGGAACCTATGCGACCGGATCATCCATTGCTTTCCATGCCCAACGTTTGCGTTCTGCCACATATCGGTTCAGCAACGGAAGAAACCCGCGCAGCCATGTCGTTGCTTGCAGCAAAAAATATCGTCGCCGGTTTGAAAGGGGAGAGGCTGCCTTTTATTGTGAATCCAGCCATTTACGCTTAAAGCTTAAAGCGCAAAGCATAAAGCTTTTCATTCTGTTACACAAATTGAATATTAGCTTCTTGTATCTATAACGAGGATTTGTGTTTCTTTAATTTCTGCTAAATGGATTTTGGCTTTAAGCTTTGCGCTTTAGGCTTTCGGCTTATTATGTGGTTTCAGATTAAAAATACGCGAAATATTAAATCCAAAATAAATATCGCCATTGCCCCAGGTTCCTGTGGTCTGGCCGATATACTGCGGTTCATTCATGGTTTGTGCATTTGTGAAAACAAGCTGGAATACATGTCCTCCCGTTTCAATATCCCAGCCAAATGAAAGTGCATTATGTAATGGCAATCCGGTATACGAACTTAACTGGTTTGGAAATAAATAGTTGTATTCTGCCGTGATGGCCATTCGTTTGGTGATCTTAAACCGGCCACCTGCACTCAGCGCAAAAACATTGTTATGATCAATGGAAGAATCGACCAGATTGTAATGGAGGAAAGTTGGAGTAATCTGAAGTGAAAGCCTGTTGCTGAATTTTCTGGCAATCAGTATTTGTGCCGTATAGGCTAAACGATATTCACTTTTAAAAACACTTTTCAGTTCTCTGGGACGGCTATTGTATCGGTATAATAGCTGGTGGTCCCCAACAATGCAATGGATACAGGTACCCCTTGATTATCTGTTTGTCTTAATAATTTGTATTTCACATAACCATCAAATGTTTCCAGAACAGAACTTCTGCCGATGCCGACAGAAAGGCGGTCACTGATGCCGTAATCCAGACCCAGACGGAGTGTAGCAAAATCCAATCCCCAGAGATGATAAGCGCCCTGGTTGATGGTTCCGAACCGGTGTTGAATTTCAAAATTTAATGCACCTGCGGCCGGAGCTTCTATCGTTTTCATATTTACGATATATAACGCTTTGAAAGTTCCGGTAACATACTGTGTTCCGCCTGCAGCCGACAAGGAATCGCTGATAGAACGCAGCAGGCTATCCTGCGCGATTGACTGAAATGAAATGATTAAACATATCAGGCTGAAATAGATCTTCCGCATATTTATTATTTTATGAATTTCGTGTCCAGACAATTTGAACCTTCACATCGATTTCCTGCGCAATCTTTTCCCTCACTATACTGGGAATGGTTATCTGATAATCTTCGGGTTTGATTTTGAAAGCGGAAGAACCTGTGATCTTTCCGTTTTTTACTTCAATCTGCCCGGTGGTTTCCAGAGGTTTTGTTACCCCGTGTAAATTCAGATCCCCTTTGACGACAACCTGATAAATGCCGTCTTTGGATAAATCCATATCTCCGGTACAGGTTCCGGAAAATGTTGCTTTCGGAAACTTATCGCTTTCCACATAATTCTCATTAAAATGCACCTGCATCAGTTCTTTGGGAAAAATGAAACCTTTCAGAAGAACAGCGAAACGCCATATGATGACTGGCAGGATCCAGCACCGCATATACCTGGTTGTTTTCGCCCTGAATATCTTCCAGGGGTGTTTTCGAGTAAAAACCAATAAAACCAGTTTTCGTCATGTAGTTCTGACAAATCCCCTGAAGGGAGAGGAAAATAGTGAACAGAAAAATACAACACTTCAAACGCATAATCATTTCATTTTAATTATTAGGAGATCCCTGTAGTGTCCAATCGTGTATTTTATCAATGGTGCATTGATCCAGCATTGGCAATTCATAAGGCATGGGATTGTATCCGGGCAAATGCGCAACGTTTCCGTATAGTCTGCCATCCTGTGCGTAGGGCTTTGATATTGTCATACCCTTCCAGGAGGATACCACCACTTCCGGCAGTATTCCCTATTCCATGACAGCGATAACAGTTTCCTTCCAGAATAGGAACGATGTCTCTTGTATACTGCATACCTACTGTGTCACAGGGAATCGGTACAGCCGGCAGAAGATTTTGTTTATTTTCTTTTGAACAGGCAACGATACAGATTGCCGGAAAAGCGATGATCAGTCAATATAACGCAGAGTTGTTTCTTCATAAAACGAGATATAGTCAGAAAGCTATTTTTTTATTATACAATCAACGAGATTTACATCCATCAGAAAACCCGTGCACTTTCCTTTAATACTGACGGAATCTCCCTTATTGAATTTATTATCAGTAGGTAAATCTTTTTTCAATACACTGCAATTCACGCCGCCATCCGCTGTTGCTGCCAGGTTCAGTGAAACATAGTTGCCTGCCTCGGTGACAGATGAAATGGTTCCTTTTACTTCTAAAATCTTTCCTACCCATTTTTGATTTGCCTGCGATTCATTCTTCAAAAACTCATTATACAGGTTGGTTGCGGTCAGTGTTGCCACCGCATCTTCTCCTTCCACATTCCGGTGTGGTTTGTACACCGTATATATTCCCCAGCCGGCCAGGCAAATCAATAAAATGCCTATGCCGAAAAAATATTTTTTTCGCATAAAAGATTTCTTATGGTCAAGAGTTAACGGAAAGAGTGGGTGATACCGAAGTATATGCCCGCACTGGAGATAGGCATACTCCCCGTTCCAATACCCCGTAACGGAATTTTCACATAGGGTTCTATTTGGATTTTTGTTTTTCCACTGATTGAAAATTCATATCCACCACTTAACTGAACTATGGAAAGAAAATAATTTTCTGTAGGATAATTTGATTTGGGTCCCCACGCGGTGTCGTATCCGAGATAACCGTTATGTGAATTTCCTGAATAGGTTTGCTTTCTCATCAAATAGGAAGAAAAACCACCTTTCACAAAAAAATTACCACTCTTTTTAAATGAAAAATCGTAGCGTAGCGTGAGTGGGATCTCAAACATGTCACAATTTCCATCTACGTCAATGATTGAAACATTCGCCGGTTGATTTTTAAAATGAGATCCGTCAGAGTAATAATATTTTTTGTCATACAGAAAACCTGTTTCAACTGCCAACCTTTTGTTGAATCGGTAACCTAACGTGGCACCCAAACTATAACCTGGATGTTTGACTGCCTGGAAATCTACTGAGCTTATATCAGGACCTACTACGAAACCGACATACAATCCCTTAGATTGTTTTGAATCCGTATTTGTTTTCTTTTTTGCTACAGAACTATCCTGAGATGTTTGTTTTGAAGGTTCGGTTTTGTCCGTTTTATTGCTGGTAGCAGCTGTCTCGTGTTCGGTTGATACAGCTGCCGGAACCGCCGACGACTTCTAGCTTTCGCCACAGATTCTGTTGCAGAAGACGAAGCGTTCGTCACTTTTATTTGCAACGATTGCTTCTGTTTCTTTTGATCCCTGATTCGAATTATTTGAATTCAAGTCTGATGTGGTCTTATCATCGGCAGATGAAATTTGTTTTTTCGAATTCGGAATATTATTTGCCGTTACTTGTTCTCCACCGGCAGCATATGTCAATCTTTTGTTTTTGATTGAGAGTGATCCATTCATACTGCTGTTTTCAGGACTACTCTTTTTCACGGAAGGTCTTTGACTATTATCCGAGGCCGCAGTTTTATTGTTATCTGCCGGCCCGACCGGTATCAAATGCTTTTCAGGAATCACAGAAGTTGTCTTTCTTTGATCAGCATCAGTATTCAGAGGCTTTGCCGATACAACATTTTGATGTCCCTGATTTTGATATCCGGAATAATAAAAAATGCCAAGTCCCAGGGGAATGAGTAACAAAAGCAATAACCACGTTCTTCTGCGGTTGGGTGCAGCGGTTAGTCCGGACAAGTCCTGGATCTCACCGGGACCTTCGTTCTGCAGTTTGCCAGCCACGGCATCCCAGTCCGATCCGGTAGTTTTGAGCGGATACAGCTCCCCTGCTTTTTGGAACAGGTCGTCCATATCGTTTTCTAAATGCTCCATGATTTGGCCTCCTCTTTTTCTTTTATAATCTTTTGCAAAATACCTCTGGCACGTGATAAATTCGACTTTGATGTACCTACTGAAATGCCCAGCGTATCAGCAATTTCAAAGTGGGTGCAACCGTCTATTACAAACATATTAAACACAACCCGGTACATGGGCGGAAGATTCTTTACATAACTGATCAGCTCCTTATATAGTAAAAGGTGATCGGCTTTTTGACTATTATCTGGTTCTTCCCACACATATTCCGGTATACCGCCAATTTCCGGAGTCATATTGTTTTTTCTCAGCTCGTCAATGGACGTGTTGATAACAATCCGCTTCATCCAGGCCATCATGAGCCTTTCAGGAAATTCTTCCTCTTCATACCGGAATCTTTCTATGTGACGGAATATTTTAACAAATGCGTCATTGGTTACATTCACGGCGATATCATAACGATACACGTAACGAAAAGCTATTTTTAATATATACCCATAGAACCTCTCGTAGAGCGTCTTCTGGCTCTTCGGTTCCTGCCTTTTGCAGCCCTCTATGATCTGAATAATATTATCCAAAGTTTTCTGCTATCTATCGGATGAAACAATTATAACGGTGCCGACTTAGTTGCCTGGTCCATCACGGGCCAGGGTCCCGGAGTCGTAACGCTTACGCCCTTTGTGTTACCTCTTGTATTCGCATCTGCCCCAAATTTGTATACCGGCCATCCCTTATACGTCAGTTGCGGTTTTGTAAATACAGTTATGCTTGAAAAGGCTGATTTATCCAATACTGAAGGTACGTTTTGTATTGTGCTAATTTGCACGATTGGCCAAACGGCGTCATTGCTGAAATCCGATAAAGTGTAATTATTCTTACCCGATTTATCTATGGCAAGTGAATACAGGGTGACTCCGTGGTCATCTGTCATATAAAGTGTGGCACCCGTTCCGGCCTTTAATGTGCTGTCGTATTTTACCCCGTCAAGCCCAACCAGTTGTGCGACCGACAACATCACGGAATAATCCGGCTTTGCCACGAACCAAACGCCCTGAAATCCATCTCCATTTACGGTACCCGGAGCTGTGTCCCCCGCATAAGTATACAAGGGCCAACCTTTGTAAGTAGACTGCTTGCTACCGTCGGAACGTGTTATGCTCGAAAAATCTGAAGCCGCCAGTCCGGCACCGAATGTAGTACCGGCATTATAAGATACGGGCCAGATCGCCAGGCAACCGCCAGCGGTGGTGCACGCCGATTTCCCATCGGCGTCCAGTGAAAAGAAATAAAGCGTATTTCCATTCCCATCTGCCAGTATTGACCCGAAATGGGAATCGGTTTTTAGTTGAAATGCAGGGCCAGGCACATTCGACGGGGGAATGGTAGCCGGTGGCGTTGTGCTGCCATATCCTCCGCCGGAACTTTTTGAACATGAGCTAAACATACCAAGGACTATGATAGAAAGGAACGGAATTAAAATAAATCTTAAACGCATGATCTGTAAATTGTTATATGATTTTAGTGAATAATTAAGCGCTTAGTAGTGAGTACGATCTTTTGTAAACCGGGTTGCGTGTATGGGAAATTGATTCAACTCAGGTGAATATGAATGCGTTTATTTTATTATGTTTGGCAAACCCGAACAAACTCATGTGCGCAGAATATTCGTCCTGCTTTTATCCCTGACATTTCTGAACAGCTTTGCAAATGGCGAAACCCAGGCGCCCGCCACCTATTATAACTGGGTCACCATCTGGTTATGTTTTTTCTTCGGACTGCTTTTCACGATATTATTCCGTTTTTTGAATAAGCATTCTAAAACGATCGATCAGCGCAGTAATCCGGGTATGCCTTTGAGTGGATGGGTCATGTTTTTAGGAATCAACCTGCTGGTGCGATTCGTCATTCAAATTTATTTTTTCTGGCATGCAAATTATTTTTTAGAGTCGACATGGATACATCTGGGACAATTAGGCGGGACGAAATATCAGGTTCTTTTTATTGTTGAATTATTCCTTTCCTTAATTGCAATTGCAGGTACTGGTGCCTTGATATATTGGTTTTTTGGAAGAAGAGATATTTTCCCGACGCTGTTTATTTATTATGCGGGGATCTATATCGTTGTGACCTGCGTTTTGTTATTCTTATATCATTTCATGAATCTGCCCCCGGAAATGATCAATATCCGACGGGACCTGTATACGCAGATTCTCAGAATAGCATACACGTCGGCGTGGATAATTTTTGTCTGGAAATCCGAACAGGTAAAACAAACATTTGTGTATCCGCACGGTTAAGCTCAAAGCTTAAAGCGCAAAGCGTAAAGCCAATTATCTGTCAACCCCGCATTCGCGGGGCAGGCCGTCAACCGACATCACAACTGCTGCAGATATCCCGCCAGTTTATTTATAGAGAACGCCGCACGTTTGATTTCAATTTCAGCCTGGAGAAAGTTTCTTTGTTCAATAGATTCCCTGATACCGGGTAATGTTTTTACTGAGTAACCGGTGTAAAATCCTGGTGCATATAAAACATGTTTATACCAGGGCCTGAGCGGTAAACCCTGATCCAGCAGAAGTTCCTGTTCTGCCCGGTAAAGCATACGATTCAGACTGTCCATTTGTTTTCCGGTCATTCCTTTTGTATTCATGGCTTCGAAGGAATGATCGGCAGCTCTGCCGAGACTGATGATTGCATTTTGCAAAGGAGAAAAATCTATATAGGGAATCTCCTGTTTCTGAACAGGGGGTGAATAAGAATTTGCGGTATCTTTTGCGATGAGGAAATATTTTTTTCTGATGATCTCGTTGTTGACGGATGTAGATTCCCGGAGATTTGAAATCATCGTTTGCAATTCTGTTGTATATGTTTTTATCTCTTTATACAGAATCCTGAAATCAAATGGCAATATGTCTGCATTTAACATGCGCAGGGAAACATGTCCCGCCATTTTTGAAAGAGTTGCCCCATAATAAAACCCGGGATCTACAAAACGAATAAAATTGTCATACGAATCATAAATAGAATGATAGACGCCGTTGTTGTCTTCTCCTGAAAATCCAAGATTTAAAACAGGTAGTCCGAGATGCTGCAGAAAGGGAGAAAAATCGGAACCAGTGCCCAGGGCATCCAGATGAATATTTGTTTTATCCATCTTTTCCTTTGCCAATTGGGGACTCGCGGCAGTGATAACCTCTCTTGCTTTTAATCTTTCAAATAAATTCGCACCGGTTTGCGGGTCCGGGATATTTTTAGCCACTTCATCCACTACATCTTCCAGAGCGTGCGAACCGCCGGCTTCGAGAAATCCCCTTCCGTTTTCATCAGAGTTAATATAAACAACGGTATTTTGCTGCAATAACCCGGCATGGTCCTCAACCCATTCAGTAGATCCGACCAGAGCAGGTTCTTCGCCGTCCCAGGCGCAGTACACGATGGTTCTTTTAGGTTTCCAGCCAGATTTCAACATCACTCCGATGGCTTTTGCTTCTTCGAGCATAGCGGCCTGTCCGCTGATCGGATCCTGTGCCCCATTAACCCAGGCATCATGGTGATTACCCCGGATCACCCATTCATCCGGGAACTCGTCACCTTTTATCATCGCAATCACATCGTAACAGGGAACCATCTTCCAGTCAAATTGCAATTCCAGATGCACGGTCGTTTTCCCTGGTCCGATATGGTAGGTAATCGGCAGTGCTCCCCGCCATTCTTCGGGCGCCACCGGACCGCTCATGGACTCCAGCAAGGGTCTTGCATCGTGATAGCTGATGGGTAAAACAGGAATTTTAAGCAGGTTGGGTGCTTCATTATGTGAAGCGATTCTTTTCGCATCGTTTGTAGCACCAATGCCCGGTGTCAGAGGATCGCCCGGATATACCACCATATCCATCACGCTGCCGCGTTGAACGCCGTATTCACTTTTGAAGGCTCCTTTCGGATATACATCACCCTGAAAATACCCGTCGTCTTTCGGATCGGAATAGATGATACATCCGACGGCTCCGTGTTCCTGTGCAATTTTTGGTTTGATGCCCCGCCAGCTCTTACCATAACGGGCAATGACGATCCTGCCTTTCACGTCGATACCCCGCTTAGCGAGCTCTTCATAATCATCATTCAAACCATAATTCACATATACCAGTTCTGCCTGTTACATTTCCGTCAGCACTCCATGCATTATAAGTTGGAAGCTGATCCTTTTGTCCGCTGGTGCCGTCTTCTTTTAATGCTGGTTCTTTTAATAATGCGTGGTAAATATTTGGAGCCGTCATTTCCAAAACCCTGATTTTAGGTACAGGAAATAAAACCTGGTATACATCCATATGAACATCGAAACCATAGTCGCGGAATTTCTGCTGAATTTTTTCAGCAACCTCCTTGCTGCCGGAAGAACCCAGATTATGTGGAACGGACGAAAGATCCTGAATGGTCTTACCGATATTTTCCCGGCTGATCTGTTCATCAAATGCTTTCTCTGTTTTTAATTCCCTTATCGCATTGCTGTCGTAAAACCCCAAAACATGGATCGACTGGCCTGATAAAATCCCGTAAATAGAAAAGGTCAATAATAAAAGAAGTCCGGTACGCATATTATTCAGATTATCTTAAAAGTACCAAGAAAGTATGGAAGTATGAAAGTATGGAAGTCTGGAAGTGCTGCATCATTGTCTAGCAGATTATTTGTCTAAAACTAACTTAACTTCAATCATAAACCCGCTGGATGAAACCATACGATACCGAGAAGGTCAGGCAGTTTTTCTTTATCGTGATATTGGCTGTGTTGGGTATGATCCTATTCACATATCTGAAATCATTCCTGCCATCCTTTCTGGGTGCGATCACTTTTTATGTGCTGATGCGCCGGCATATGAAACGTATGCTGATAAAGGGATGGAAGCCCGCATCGGCTGCCCTGATCCTGATGTTGTTTTCATTTATTATGATTTTATTTCCGGTTTTTATTCTGATAAATACCGTTAGTTCGAAAATAGGATATGTGATTGACCACGCAACTGAAATCACTACCTCGCTGGTGGATTTCTTAAAAAATATCGAACTACGTGTTGGGTATCATTTTATGAATGCCGATACGATTCGAAACCTGAGTGGTATGGCACTGTCTGAATTGCCCCTGATACTGGGTGCCACTGTGAATTCCATTGTCGCACTCGTGGTGATGTATTTTCTATTATACTTCATGCTCACAAACTGTAATAAACTTGAGGACTGGGTGGAGGACGGTCTTCCACTGCGTAAGGATAATCTGCAACGTGTTCGTCACCAGATGAATCAAATGGTGATTTCAAATGCGGTTGGTATTCCGCTGATCGCTTTATTGCAGGGGATTGCCGGATTGATCCTCTACCTGATTTTAGGTATCAAAGAACCTCTGCTCTGGTTTGCACTGACAGCATTTACTTCCATTCTTCCGCTGGTCGGATCCTCGCTCGCTTATGTACCCCTTGCCATTATACAATTTGCAAGTGGTGATACAACCAGAGGAATCATTATCCTGGTTTATGGACTGGGTGTCATCGTCACGATGGATAATGTTTTCAGGCTCTGGCTTCAAAGGAGGATCGGGAATGTTCATCCGTTGATTACCTTATTCGGCGTTTTTGTGGGCGTGCCATTATTTGGATTTATAGGACTCATCTTCGGTCCCTTGCTTATTTCAATTTTTATTTTACTGATGCGTATTTACCGTGTAGAATTTATTGCTCCGGAAGAAAGTCTGGATGACTGAGGGAAGTACCGTCAACAAAAAAGGACCGGCAAGCGCGGTCCTTTTTATTTAGCAGAAAATCTATTACACGCGGCTGGCAAGTTCTTTGCCCGCTTTGAACTTTGCTACTTTTTTCGCCTTTATCTTGATGGTTGCACCGGTTTGAGGATTCCGGCCATTACGTGCTGCACGTTTTGAAACAGAAAAAGTTCCGAACCCGACAAGTGTTACTTTGTCTCCTTTTTTTAGAGTTTTGGCTACGGCTTCTGTAAATGAATCGAGCGCGGCACCGGCCTGCGTTTTAGTGAGGCCCGCGTCATCGGCTAATTTTGCAATCAGTTCTGCTTTGTTCATGGAAAATGTTTTTATTGATTTCGAGAATGAGCAAATATAAGGTTATGCCTGAAGATGCCTTTGTCTGAAAAAATATTTACTACTCAAATCAGGCCGAAATACCACCAGTTATATGAATTTTCATCAGTTGCTCCCTCAATTCCCCTAATCCCTTCCGTTGCCGGTTTTTGAATACCGTAGAGGTTTTGAATACCCCGTGTATGTGGAATGTTTTTATCTACTATGAACTTTGGTATTTGCGGCGAAGCAAAGTCAATCAGACCCGCTGCGGGATATACGGCGAGGGAGGTTCCGATGATTACCATAATATCGGCCTTACGAACCAGCCGGCTTGCATCTGCGATCAGGGGAACCGGTTCTTCAAACCACACGATATGCGGTCGTAGTTGTCCTCCGTCGGGCGCCTGATCGCCGAATTTGATATCATCCCTTATATGGTATACAATTCTTTCATTTAATTCACTTCGCATTTTGAAGATTTCCCCGTGCAGATGTAAAACACGTGATGAACCTGCCCTTTCATGCAGATCGTCGATATTCTGTGTGATGATCTGCATGTCAAAATATTTTTCCAGTTCGGCCAGTCCATGATGGGCTGCATTCGGAATTGCATCACGAACATTCCTCCGTCGCATATTGTAAAACTCAAGCACCAATTCCGGATTCTTTCTCCATCCCCTCGGAGTTGCTACCTCATTTACGTCATATCCTTCCCAGAGTCCATCGCTGTCCCGGAAGGTTTTCAATCCGCTTTCTGCACTGATGCCGGCACCGGAGAGAACAATGAGTTTCTTAGTCATTCATGAAATTACAAATAGTCGCGTAGTTGCCGTACATTTTACCCCGATACAAGGGCCCCGGCTTTTTCTTCTACCGGGTTTTCTTCAGCAGGATTTTTTAATGCTGTTACCGGGCAATATCCTGTAAGACCACGTATAATCAACAAGGTTCCGGCCGTCATCCGTATGGATCTCCGGAATGAGGATTTTCCAAATCCAAAAACACCCATAGCCAGGAGAAGGCCCCCGGTTACGGCAGATATCAGTCTTTGTTTTTCGGACATGTTGACAACAGGGCTTACGACTTTATTTAAATCTGTGTACTTCATAACACGGTTTTAATAGTTGGTGCAATCCACGTGCCCTGTTTTGAATATGACTGATTGATACATGAAATAGCTTTGAGCTTTACGCTTTCAGCTTAAAGATTTTAACGCCTTCTTCATGTCGATACCCTTTCCCAGAACGGGTTTGAAAATATCTCCCTCTTTGACAATCCTTGCAACTGCATTGCGTATCGTAAAGTCCTGCATTTTTAATCCCTTTTTTAATTCTTCCCAATGGAGCGGCATGGAAACGGTCGCGCCGGGTTTTGGTCTGACAGAATAAGGTGCCGCCAACGTGGCTTGCGGTCTGTTCTGCAGGAAGTCAAGATAAATTTTCCCTTTTCGATTAGCCGTCGGCCGTTCAATACTCGTAAACTTCGGAATTTCATTTTGTGCCAGTGTTACAATGGCACGGGCAAATTCTTTTGATTCTTCATACGTATATTTTGCACCCAGGGGGATATAAATATGTATACCGGTAGAACCGGACGTTTTGCAATAGGAATCGATGCTGATACTTTCAAGTAATTTATGGATAACCTGTGCAGTCTCTATGACCTGATCGAATGAATTTTTATCCGGGTCAAGATCTATGATGCACCAATCCGGGTAGTCTGGTTTTTTTATGGTACTGGACCATGGATTCATTTCAATACAACCCAGCGATGCCATATATAATAAGCTGGCTTCATCGGTAGCGACCAGAAATTCTTTTTCGCGACTATCAGCTTCGGAATGATAAGCAAAAGTCTGCAGCCACTCAGGGGCTTTTCCTTTTACATCCTTTTGATAAAAACTTTCGCCGTCGATTCCATTCGGAAACCGGTTGAGTGACTGGGGCCGGCCAGTCAGGTAGGGCAAAATATACGGCGCCACCTGATAATAATAATTCAGCATGTCGCGCTTGGTAAGTTTTTCTTTCGGCCAGTATATCTTGCTGAGGTTGGTGAATTTTATTTCATGCCCCTTTATCTTTTTAACCTGTGTTTCCTCAGAAGGATTCAACAAGGATTTTAGTTCACCTGTCGGAGTTGCCATGATGATATTTTTTTGATCTGGTAATTTTTTTCGGCCTCTTATTTTATCTGCCGGAATTTCTTTTTCCATTACAACAGAATCCGGATTTTTATCGGATCTCATTCCTTCAAATGACGGGTGCCGCATGATACCATCGGAAGTCATTTCGGTAAAACTTACTTCGCAGACCAGTTTTGGTTTCAGCCATATCGCTTTGGCATTTGGTGGATCAGGCCTGAAACGGGAAGGTTTATTGATATCCGGTATTGATTGAAAGGGGGCGGATTTTGTGATCAAAGGTTTGAATTGTCTTAATAGTTCTCGCTGTGTTTCCTGGTTAAAGCCCGTTCCGATTTTGCCCGTATAAATCAGATTGCCCTTATTATAAACGCCGGCCAATAGCGAGCTGAATAATTTGGAAGAACCATCATTGATTGTGTATCCACCAATGACCACTTCCTGCCGCTGTTGTGACTTTATTTTAAGCCATTCACGCGTTCGGTCATTTTCGTGATACGTACTCCATTTATTTTTTGCAATGATCCCCTCGAGGCCCAGTTTCTTTACGGATTCAAAAAGCCGGATCCCCGACTCCTCAAATCCTTCGCTGATGCGTAAATTGCCCGAAGAGAGCTTCAGGGTTTTAAGAATTTTCCTTCTTTCCATAAGAGAAAGCGGCTTCAGATCATAACCGTCAAGCCATAGAATATCAAAGATGTAATAAAACAGTTCGCCATCCGCTTCGCTCCTCCAATTCTGCAATGCACCGAAGTCTGAACTGCCCGTTTTATTAATCACAACAATTTCCCCGTCAAGAACAGCGTGCAGATTGCATTTTACCAATGCTTCATAAACAGGATAGAATTTTTCATTAAAGGATTTGTCGTTCCTGGATTGGAGTGCAACAGATTTCGCATTCATAATGGCGATGGCCCGGTATCCATCCCATTTTACTTCAAAAACCCAATCGGGATCATCAAATGGCTTGTCTACCAGGGTTGCGAGCATGGGTTTCACCCGCTTGGGTATCGGGCTTTTCTCTGCAGGGGAATTGATTTTCTTAACCGGTCTCGTTTTTACTTTAACAACCATCTGGAATGGGATTTACCCGCTAACAGATTATAAAACCATGCCATCAGGCAAGCCTAAAGCCTAAGGCGTAAAGCCTAAAGCTAAATTTGTAATGAACAAATATTCAAATGAACAGAAAAGTCCAAAGCGCTATTTGAATTTAAAGGCTTTAGGCTTTAGGCTTTAGGCTTTAAGCGTTTTAACCCATTTTGGAGATAACATAATCATACAGATCCTGAATGCTGTGAATATCGGCCAGGTCTGCCGGGTCCACTTTAATATGCAGGTTTTTTTCCATTACAACCACGAGGTCGATATAATCCAGGCTATCCAGATCCAGTGTAGATTTTAAATCGGCTGATGGAGTAATCCTGGAACTGTCCACTTCAAACTCTTCCCGGATAAAGTCATTTATTATTTGAATAATCTGACCGGCTGACAGTGTTTTATCATGCTCATTCACCATAGGTTAAAATTACCATTTTCTGTCCGAATGTTTTTTTTATATCGTCCGGATTGATTTTGTTAAATTAGTGACATGCGGAACACGGAATTTAAGGATTATTACGATGTGATTGTGATCGGTGCGGGGATTGGGGGCCTGACTTCTGCCGCTTTGCTGAGCAGGGCGGGACTTTCTGTTTGCGTGTTGGAAAAAGAGCCCCGCGTGGGCGGATACCTGGCAGGTTTTCGGCGCAAGCATTTCATTTTTGATACAGCTATACACTGGTTGAATCAGTATGGTCCTGATGGAATGCTGGATAAATTATTCAGCGCTATAGGAACTGATCATCCCAAGGCTGTAGAACAACAACGGATCCGGCGTTACAAAGGTGAAAATTTCGATTATCTGCTTACTAATCAACCGGATGATCTGCGAAACCAGTTGATCCGGGATTATCCGGAGGAAAGAAAAGGTATCGAAAAGCTTTTTTTAAAGGCCAGACAGATCGGGCGCTCATTTAAAAATTATAACCGGATTTTCCGTTCCGAGGAGACCATGCCATTCTTCCAGAAGTTGAAAAATAAATTCAGAATGCTGGAGTTCGCTATTCCTTTTATCCCCTATTTGTCTTTTTCCGGTGAAAAAGGGTTAAAGAAAGGACTTGACCGATTCTTCAAAAATCCACGTCTTCAGCAGATATTTTCGGGTGAACAGGAATTGCTTGGATGTCTGATTCCGATCGGCTGGTCGTATTACCATGATTTTCAGAGCCCACCCAAGGGTGGCAGCCAGGTGATTCCGCAGTGGCTTCAATACGTAATCAATTATTACCATAATCCGGTGGCTCTTCAATGCCAGGTGAAAGAGATTTTCCTTGAAAAAGGACGGTGCACGGGACTTAGTTTCGAACACAGGGGGAAAATTCAACGGTTGAACAGTAAATATATTATTGCTGCCTGTGATATCGAAACCCTGTATGAAAAAATGCTCCCGCCTGAAGCCATTTCTTCGGATCTGAAGAGAAGACTTAGAAAGGCGGATTTATACAGTTCGTCCATTACTGTTTCCCTGGCACTGGATTGTACAGCTGAATCCCTTGGTTTTAATGAAGAACTGGTTCACCTGGTGGATGAAAATCAGCATTATAACGACCAGAGCGGTGGAGATCCAAAACTTTCGGAGATCAGCATCCTCGCACCTTCCATGCGTGATAAATCACTGGCGCCTGAAAACCAGGGCACTCTTACACTGTATATGCCGGCCTTTATGGATTATAAAAACGAATGGGAAACACAGCTGGATGTATTTGGAAAAAGGGTAAGAGGAGCAGCTTATCAGCAATTAAAAAAAGAAGTGGCTGATATCCTGATCAAAAGGGTGGAGGAAAAAATTGCCCCCGGACTGCGGGAACATATATTATTCTATGAAGTGGCAACTCCGGTTACTCATTGGCGTTATACGGGAAATAAGAATGGTACCATGATGGGAGCAAGGCCGGGAAGACAGAATATGAAGAATAAAATTTCTCATTACCGGACACCGGTGAAAAATTTGATTCTGGGTGGTCACTGGGCTGAACTGGGAGGCGGTGTTCCGATCGCTGCCAAAGCCGGGGCAAATGCCAGTCTGCTCATTTTAAAAAAGGAAAGACCCCGGGCATTCCGCTTATTGGCAGGCTATATGAACAATACCGTATCACTTGCATCCATGAATGGGAACGATTGCTTCTTCCCATATGACAATTCCTGGGTCAGATCAAAAACACCGGCTGAGTCCGGTGCGCACCAACCCGAGGAAATGACCACCTGACAAAAGAACGTCAGATTTTTTTTATTTCCCACACTGATAGTTGAATCTCATATTCTTTTAACTGAATTATTTGATTAAATTTAGATCCCGTAGAAAAAGATCTGACATGCGTTTCCGGTCATTCAATAGTATTCAATTTTTGCTTGTATGCTTCCTGCTATCCGGAGCCATTTCCTGCTCAAAGAAAGATCAGCCCGCATCTTCATCTGCAGCCAGTATCCAGAATTTCAGTTTGTTTCAGGGAAAGGATATTACAAATATTGATCTATCCAGACACTGGATTTCAGTACGTGTTCCCGACACCGTTCTGTCCGGTACGACACTCGCTGCCAACTTCACAATCTCAGCCGGTGGCAGCCTTTCTGTAAATGAACAGATTCAACAAAGCGGCGTCACTAAAAATAATTTCGAAAAGGATTTGCATTATACTGTAACTTCTTCTGACAGGCATAGCGAGCAAGATTGGACCGTACAGGCTTACAACAACGATTTTTCACTGTCCTGGGGACTGGGTCATTTCATTAATAACCACGTAGGTAATGACAAAAGTTATAACTGGTACATTGATCAGGCAAGCAGCGGAAATTTTGCTGCTGTAAATTGCGGACCGGCTTCCGTTACGATGGCAATCAAATGGGCTGATCCGGATTTTAAAAAAACGGCACTTGATGCCAGAATGACTTATGAAGCAAGCGGCGGCTGGTGGTACACCAACGATATAGATTCTTATCTGACTGACAACAAGATTAAGCATGCGATCATCGCGCTGACGGATCATGCCGACGGTACTGCGGCCATTTTGAAACAGCTATTGTTGAATCGACAGATCATTATCCTATGCCTGGATATGAATCACGTACGCGCCACATCAGACGCATTGTACCGGACGGATAAATTTTATGCCACAACACCGGACTGGGGCCATTTTATTGTTTTGAAAGGATATAAAATTGCAGACGGGGAATTATTTTTTGAGGCGTATGATCCCTATAGTTTTGGAATGAAAAACGACGACAACACCCTGAAAGGCACGAACCGGTACTACCGGTTTGAGGATCTTGCCGCAGCCTGCCTTCCCTGGTGGAACTATGCATTCGTCATTGCAAAAAAAGGAGAGACCTTAAGTCTGGATGCTGTGAACAGAAAATTAAATCCCGCCCAGGTTCCGGCGGCACATAGTGCCACGAGAATTTTTTAGAATTACCGCGCAATGAATCATTCGTCAAACACGATGCTTGTTGAAATACCGCCCGGTTATTAGATTTCATTTAGGACTTTTCCTTGAATTTCATATTTGGATTTGAGAAACAACATCGCACGCCAAACTAGCGGGTTTCACGGATTTTGATAAATTATTCCGGATGAAAGAGGTAATAATTACAGCCATTTAGGTAGAAAGGGAGAATTATCAGACATATTTTCAGTTTGTAATTCTGGTTTGATTGTTGAATTTCCCTTTTAATGATCCAGGTAATTGAACATCCCGATTTTGTTGCTGCTAACGACAGGCAACTGCTCGACTCGTATTCAACAACCATTACGGCTGTTGTCAGAAACGCGGCCCAGGCAGTGGCACATATAAATGTCATAAAAAAAGCAAAACATCCCCGTACCGGTAAATGGGTGGAAATGCCGGCTTCCGGTTCAGGTTTCGTCATTTCTACAGATGGCTATATGGTGACTAATCATCACGTCATAGAAAATGCAAACATGATCAAAGCCTCGTTTGCGGATGGACTTGAACTAACTGCCAGCCTGATAGGTGCGGACCCCTCCACAGATATTGCCGTATTGAAAGTTTATAAAGAAGACCTGAAGCCATTGCAGTTTGCGAATTCAGACCTGCTTGAACCCGGTCAGATTGCGATCGCCATTGGCAATCCCATGGGTCTGCAACATACAGTCACTGCAGGAGTTGTCAGTGCAACCGGCCGTACACTCAGAGCAAATAATGGAAGACTGATTGATGATATCATTCAGACCGATGCCGCTTTGAATCCCGGAAACAGTGGTGGACCGTTAGTGAATTCGGAAGGAAAGATAATTGGAGTCAATACAGCCGTGATTGCAACAGCACAGGGTTTGTGTTTTGCTGTTTCTTCCAACCTGGCGACTTATGTAGCGGGTCAGTTAATAATGCACGGTAAAGTGAAAAGGGCACATTTGGGGATAGCAGCCCAACCCGTGAATCTTACACCACGTATGATTGGAGCAAATCAGTTGCGAACAAAAACAGGTGTATATGTTTTTGAAATAACAGCCGATGTAAATGCGCAAAACAGTCAGTTAAAATTGGGAGATATCATCGTGGAATTTGAAGACAAACCGGTATCCACCGTAGATAACCTGCATAAATATTTAAACGAAACTGTCATTGGAAAAAGAACTTCTCTGGGTATTTTGAGAGAAGGAAGAAAGCAAATCATTCATGTAATACCAGGTGAATTGAAATAATTATCGCGATCGTTTTTGCAAAACCTTCTCCATTCACTTCTTTTCCGAAATGTCGAAATAATCATTGCGATAAATTTAGTTTCGGTAAAGTAAAGTTAGAAAGATTCGTTAAATTTAGGAACATTAAAAACGATTGCTATGAACACACAATCTATTTACAGGGTTGGCATTGTTCTATATGCCTTAGTTATCGGCTTCTTCGGAGTCAATCATTTTTTAAACGGTACCGGTTTTCAGAATACCATCCCTTCTTTTCTTCCTTATCACATTTTCTGGGTTTATCTTACCGGAGCTGCGCTGATCGCAGTGGCCATTTCATTTTTGACGGGTAAGAAAACCAGACTGGCAGGTATATACTTATTCGCATATCTGATGATCATTGTACTGACAATCCATTTACCAGCCGTCATCCGTTCGGAAGGTAACCCGATCATTAGCATCGCTTTAACTAACCTGGTAAAAGATACCGGACTTGCGGGTGCCGCCCTGATGATTGCCGGCAACGGAACCAGGGTCGGCTAATATTTTATGTCCTGCCACAGGTGCAACCCGGCACGTTCTTTCAGCAGGGTAACCGAAAATCAGACCTGCAGCCGTTTTTCGTAAGGCACCGACTCCCCGTATTCCAAATGACGTTTGAGTATCCGTAGATACATAGCCCAGCAATAACTGGAGATTTTATAATGTTCATTTTTTTGCGGCCAATCGATGTGATAAAAATTTACTGCCGTCTTGTCTTGATGGGCAATTAAAATAAAACCAATTTTCGTCCCCAGCCAGTCTGCATCCGCTCCCGTCATTTTCAATTCGAATACATTATCTTTTACATATTCTGTAACTACAGCTTTCCAAATATAACCCGGACCAAAATCCAGGATATAAATTCCGCCTGTCGCAGGGTTTACCACAGAGCTTTTCGTCCACCATTTATCAAGTCCTTCTGAAAGACTGATGGCTTCAAATACTTTTTCAGCAGGTAGCTTCGATCGGGAAGTTGTGAAATATATCTGCCATGGTTATTGCTTTTGGACCTGTTCAGAAATCTATATACTGATAGTCAAATTTATACCTTTTATACAGGCATCCGTCTCAATTTGGGAACCTTTAAAGAATGATAGATTGGCATATGCATTGCAGAGATATACTTGGTATTTACTACTCTATATCCTGCAACAATATGAATAAAATAATCCTGCTTTTGTTTTTGCTGACGATTTCCATTCACAGCAATAGTCAGTTGAAAGCTCAGATAGACAAAAAATCAAAGGAGTTCACCATTAATTCCGGTTCAGATCCCAAAGCGGAATATAAAATATTTGGTTATCAGTATCCCAACTCGACAACCAAGCTGATGATCTGTTTTTCTTCCTATCGTTACGATGTTACTGAAAACGTAAACAAATGTCCGCTGGGCGCATATTTCGATTCTGGTCGTATGAAAGAAGGGGACAGGATCGTATACCTGGGAAATGTGGGGACATTTGGGAAGATGAACTTTATATCAGCAAATGGTACAAAGACGCTTTTTTACGTTCCGAAGACGAGCTTCATCATTAAATAAACTTATACATCACTCTGCGGCATTTTTATTTCTCACAGAAGCAACAATTTGCTCCTTTGCCCTTCCTTTCAATAACTATTAAGGTATCAGACAGATTCGCACACACCTGTATCATAAGCGGACAATTGTTTACAAGTCCATTTGCAATAAATTGATTCTTAGCTTTTTGTATTTCGGTACCTTTTTGGCGGTAAACCCAATGACTTTTTAATAAACATTTCCGGTCGCTTAATTCCATGTTATGATAAAAAATTATCTCAAGATCGCCTGGCGAAACCTGATGAAGTATAAATATATTTCATTCATTAATTTATTCGGTTTAACCGTTGGCCTTACATGCTGCCTGCTTATTATGACTTATATCATCAACGAATTAAGTTATGACAGGTATAATAAAAATGGAGAAAATACCTACCGGGTTACCCGGAGTTTTAATAATGCAGAAGGCGTCGTTTCACTTACGCTGAGTACAGTAGCTCCGCCCTTCGGATATTATTTTCCTACAGATTTTCCGGAAATAAAAAAAATGACAAGGCTGATCGATAATGGCACCACACCCATAAAGTATAAGGACAAGCTGCTGAACGAATCCGATGTATATTTTGCTGATGAAAATTTATTTGACGTTTTTACACTCGATGTATTAAAAGGTGATCCGAAAACGGCATTAAAGAATCCTTTTTCAGTGATGCTCAGTGAAGAAACAGCCAGAAAATATTTTGGGAACGAAGATCCAATGAACAAAGTACTCAGGGCCAACAACCAGTTCGACGTTAAAGTGGCCGGAGTCTACAAAGGATTTCCGGCAAATTCGCATATGCATCCGGGTATGTTGGTTTCATTCTCCACGTTGAATGATCCGGAAGTATATGGAGCAGAAAATATGCGAACCAACTGGGGAAATAATTCCTTCTTTACTTTTTTAGTTTTGCCCGATCACTTCAATCCGAAAAATTTAATAGATCGCTTCCCTGCTTTTGTAGACCGTCGTATGGATCATAAAATCTATAACGGAGATCTGCCCTCAAAATATACCAAACTGGGGTTGCAAAAATTGACTGATATACATCTCTATTCGCATACAGATTACGAAGCCGAACCGAACGGAGATATCAGCCGCGTATATATTTTCTCCATTATTGCAATATTCATTTTATTGATAGCCTGCATCAATTACATGAATCTCTCGACGGCCAGATCCGCCCTGAGAGCCAGGGAAATTGGTATCAGGAAAGTGATTGGTGCAAGAAAAAAAGAATTGATTTTACAATTTCTCAGTGAGTCTGTATTGGTATCCTGGGCAGCAATTATTATTTCTTTTATCCTGTTATATTTTTCGTTGCCATGGCTGAATAGTATTTCAAAACAGAACCTGAGCATGATCATTTTATTGAAGTGGCAGATTTTGATTCCCATTTTTTTAACACCCTTCGTCGTGGGTATTTTATCCGGTCTTTATCCGGCGCTGTTCATGTCGTCTTTTCAGCCTGTCAAAACCCTTAAGGGATTATTCAAAGTGGGTGCAGGTAATATTTCCTTCAGAAAAGTCTTGGTTGTCGCCCAATTTTCCATTTCCATCATACTGATTATTACAACCATCATCGTGTTCCAGCAACTGCGTTATCTGGAACAGACTTCATTGGGTTATGACAAAGAGCATATCATTACGATTCCATATAACAATTTTCTCAACACACCGTACGAAGCATTCAGAAATGAGCTGCTGCAAAATTCAGATATAAAGGATGTTGCCCGCTCATCAAGGATCCCAACCGGCAGGTTGCTGGATGCCATGGGTGCTTCCACTAATGCAGGCGACTCCCTGCGTCCCATCACCGCCACCATAAAATATGTGGCGTCCGATTATGATTTTGTTCCGACATATGGAGTGAAAATAGTTGCGGGAAGGAATTTCTCGCGCTCGTATGGTACGGATACATCGAATTTTTTATTGAATGAATCAGCAGTCGCTGCGATCGGCTGGAAAACGCCTGGCGAAGCAATCGGTAAGGATTTCAAATATGGACCGATAAAAGGAAAAGTGATTGGCGTAATGGGAGACTTTCATTTTGAATCGTTACGGCAGAAAATAGTTCCGCTCGTTTTAATAAATCCGGCAACCAGTGCGAATCAATCCTTCTTTAATAGTTTGTCTTTAAAAGTGAGCGGTCATAATATAGCGGGTACGCTGGCTGTCGTTGAAAAAATATGGCGCAAATACCTGCCGGAAATACCTTATCAGTTTACTTTCCTGGATGAGAATTTTGCCAATCTTTATGAGTCAGAACAGCGGCAGGGAACTCTGTTTACGGTGTTTGCCTGTATTGCTATTGTTATTGCCTGTCTCGGATTATTCGGACTTTCAGCTTTTGCCATTACGCAACGTGTAAAAGAAATTGGGGTTCGCCGGGTTTTAGGTGCCCGGGTTGATACGATTGTCACTTTATTATCAAAGGATTTTTTGCAATTGGTTTTAATAGCCGCCATTATTGCCTTTCCAATCGCATGGTATGCTATGTCGCATTGGTTACAGGATTTCGCCTACAGGACAAATATCAGCTGGTGGGTATTTTTATTGGCTGCCATCCTTGCTTCAGTTGTCGCGTTGGGTACGGTTAGCTACCATGCCATAAAGGCTGCCCTCGCAAGTCCGGTTAAAAGTCTGCGCTCCGAATAAATCCGTAGTGTAGGTTGAATTAAGGCCAGTAGGACGGTTTTACTGTGGTACCGCCGTTATAAGTGCAGTCAACACAAAGATTAGTGGAATAATAGTAAACTGGCCCGGGGGAGCTAATTCTAATTGTATCGAGTCCCTGGCCAATCAGACTGTTACCATATGGTCCCCCGGGAGGCTGAAAATGAGTAGATATCAATATCGGGTTATCAAAACTCAAAATACAATTTCCATAATAGGGCTGGTAATTCCAGGCAATCATGTTGTTCTTGCTAATAAAAATTCTCTGTTGCTGGAGCGTTGTAAAACTGATAAAACCAATACATTTTACGTCGGGGTTGTTTATACATTGTATGTTTCCCAGCTCTGAAAAGGGTTGCAAATCGAATAAGGTACCAAGTTGTTCAGTATTTTTTTTCAGGTTTGTCCAATAATTGAAGCCATCGGAAGTAATTGCGTATTGTTTAATTAGGACACTATACAATGTGGAAAGTTTAATAGATCCTGTCGGAACATAGACGGCCTCATACTTGTACACAATATCACTCGATAATTTTGCTGTTGATGTTACTTCTATATTGGTAGAATTGTGGGATTGGTAACATCTGTAAATTTGATTTGCCAGACTTCTCGGAATAATATTATTTTCATCTATATATTCAAGAAACGAATTAAAATCAGAAAGATATTCCCAGGTCTCGTTGTATACATATCGGTAATACCTGGTATTATTCGTCGGATCATGGGTGTTCACATAAATATGGACACCGGCTGAGTCCTGAGCCCAATAAATGGAATCCATGGGCGGACTCACGTGAACTTTATTTGGTCCGGAACGAAAATCATTGCCGTCGCCGGTTGTAATTTTCAACTGGTATTGCAGAGTAGTATCAAGAAGAAGATGGTCAGTAGCGTACCGGCCTCCTCCCAATTCATTAAACGGATATTCCACCCCCGTTACCCCGACAACAGATACATGTGCGCCAAGTTCTTTAACCGGTGGCGCAGTATCAGACAGTGACTTTGTACGCGAAAGGTTAATGTAGGATGAGTCGTTTCCATTAAGGATAATCCCGTCTACAACCAGGAGAAAAGGATTGTTTTTAACAGAGGGTGGATTATATACTTCCTTGCAATTCACGGCAAAAATGATCAGGATTGAAAAACAGAATAAGTATTTCAAACTTCTCATTTTTGGAAGCATTTTAAAATGCCGTTACAAGCAAATCAGGAAGTTAAACTGGTAAATGCAGTTACATTGGCAGTTTACCCATATTCTCCAAATTTGCAGCATTGCTGTTGGTCAAATCACAACCTTTTTGATGTAAATTACGTAATACTAACCTGTTCCACTTACCTCGTATTCCTTTCTTCTAAAGCCGGACTCAATATTTAACCGAAACAATACGTAGTTTGATGAAGTACAGGATGGCTGTTTTGATTTTGCTGATTTGCTTTCGGTCATTCTCCCAAACGCAAACCTGTCCCATTAATATCAATTTTGCAACCGGTGATCTCACACATTGGTTCGCATATACTGGTAATAATGCCAATGGGAATGGAGAATCGGCGATAAAGAAAACTTACGATTCTACGAGCCCCGCTCCGAATGGTACGATTGGGGCATCCATTATGACTGAATACGGATTACCCTCCAGACCCGGAATTCAGGTCATTACAATCAGATCAAACGATGTTTTTGGTGGATTCCCGACCATTCCGACGCTGAACGGGTATAATTATAACTATTCCATTCTACTGGGTTCCACAGCCATATCAAGAAATGCCGGTCCAAATGGTACCGGCGCCGGCGGTTATATTCGAGGAGTAAGTTATGGAATTCACGTTCCTCCGGGTCCGGCCACAGAACCCTATACCATGACATATGCTTATGCCATGGTCCTGGAAAATGGAACACATATGTCGAGTCAGCAGCCATATATATCGGTTACTCTCAAAACATCGGCTGGCGTGATTACTTGTGCTTCACCAAATTATTTACTGCCTACTTTCGGTTCAGGGGGTCCTTTTGGAAATAATAAAGGACTTACACTGGACAGTGCAACAGCAAAAAATAATGGCTTTAGAGTAAGTGCTTTGCATTCTCCTAATGAAGATCCAGGCCCAAACGGAATGGGAAGCGGACAATACTTACAGGATGTATGGACAAAAGGCTGGACTGAAGTTACTTATGATCTCTCTCCTTACAGAGGGCAGGACGTGAGCCTGACTTTTGAAGCTGATAATTGTGTGCCGGGGGGGCATTTTGCATATGGTTATATCGCGATCCGTAATAGTTGCGCCGGCCTGATAATCAACGGAGACTCTCTGGTTTGTAATAACTCCGTGGAAACATATTCAGTACCTACCCTGGCAGGAGCAACTTATAACTGGTCGATACCAGGAGACTGGACAATGCTCTCCAGTGATACGGGCAATATCATTCAGGTCAAAGCGACAGAAAACGGAGGTTCCGTTACCGTACATGAGAAAAATAGTTGTGCCGACCTGTTGGATACCATTCAAATAAAAACGCTTCCTTCTCCAGTCGGGGGAACATTACAAGGTTCTTCCACTGTTTGCGCCGGGGAAAACAGCACCATATTAACCTTGTCGAATTATTCCGGCGTCATAAAAAACTGGCTTTCTTCATCCGACGGCAACACTTGGGCGGTTATTGCCGATACAGATCCTCAGTATACGGCTCAGAACCTGGGCGATTCAACGATATACAGGGTTGAAGTAGGTAAGGGTGATGTCTGTCCTTCAGACACCAGTGCACAGGCGCTCGTAGCAGTTGATCAAAAATCAGTCGGTGGACAAATATCACCCCTCGAGTCTACTTTATGTTTCGGCCAGTCTGCTGGAGAAATCCTGACTTTGTCGGGCAATAACGGTTCAATAGTAAACTGGCAATATTCTACTGACGGAATAAACTGGGCAAATATGTCACCGGTTGTTAATACACAATCAAATACAGTGAAAGATATTACTGTATCCACTAAATATCGTTTGATCGATAAAAATGGTGTTTGTCCGGAAGATACAAGTTCAGTAGCCAGCATACTTTTTAATCCTGTGGCATTTCCCCAGGCCACGGCTTATCCGGCTGACACAACAATTTGTTACGGGACCATTGCTTCTCTGAATGCAAGTATTCAAACCGGCACAAGTTTTACATGGGAGCCGGTTTCAATCGGCAACAGCGATATTAAAACAACGCCGTTTGATATTATTAACCAGGTTTCACCTCAGACTACAACAGATTATATTTTACGGGTTCTGAATGAGGGATGTCCGAATCCATTGCTGGATACCTTTCATGTTACTGTGCTTGCACCCGTTATCGTGGATGCCGGGAGGGATACTTCTGTAGTCGCCGGACAACCTTTGCAATTTAACGCTTCGTCCAGTGATCCGGACCCTGATACCTATTCCTGGTCGCCGGTTATCGAACTCAATAATCCTTTGATTCCGGATCCTCTGGCGACCTATACGATGGAGGACAATATTATCAGATACGCCGTCACTGCCACAACCGCATTTGGATGTACCGGTGTCGGTTATATTACAGTGAAAGTTTTTAAAACAAAACCGGACATATTCGTGCCAAATGCATTTACACCCGGAGGAACCGTCAATGCTGTATTCCGCCCGATACCGGTCGGCATTGCTTCACTCCGTTATTTTAGAATATATAACAGGCTCGGTCAGTTGGTATACAATACATCTGCCATCGGCAGTGGTTGGGATGGAAGACTGAATGGTTCTCCTCAGGGTTCCGGAGGTTATGTGTGGATGGTACAGGGAACCGATTATCTGGGTAATGTCATCACGAAAAGCGGCACAATGGTTTTGGTGAGATAATTTAAATGCCGGTTTACCCATCATTTTATTCCTGCATAGGCTGCAAAGCAGAGATTCTTATGAAGAATTTCTGTTTGCCTGAAACCAATTTTTTTCATCAGTTCCAACTGATAATTCAGCGATCTGGGAGAATCCTCTTTGCTGACATAATCCAGCACTTTCTGTCTGTATTCCTTGCCACCCAGGTTTTCCAGGTAGTCGCCATACTTTTCCCAGATATAATGATTTAGTATTTCGGTATCCTGGGTTATCAGATCGGAAATCATCAGGCAACCGCCGGGTTTCAATATGCCGAATAATTTTCTGAAAGTGAATTCCCAATCCGCGTCCTCACGTAAATGATGTAACACGGCACCGGCAAGAATGATATCAAAATGATTTTCTATCAGATTTATATCCCGTATATCCCCCTGTATAATCTCCGGCTTTTTTCTTGTAACCGGTGAAACTCTTTCAAAAGCTTTATCCAGCATCGGTTTACTCAGGTCCACCAGGGTGCATTCCAGGTTATTCATTTTTGAAAGCATCATCAAAGTAAAATTACCCGCACCACAACCGATATCCAGGAGGGTTTCTGCGTCCGGTCTTATCCTCCTGGCAGCTTCAGTCGTCAGCTCCAATGAAATCTTTGCATCAATGGTGGAAACCTGGCCGGTATCCAGGTTAGAAAAGCGCTCTACATCCCGATCGAAACGGTCCCTGATTTCTGATATGGTTGATTTGTTCTTCATCATCTAGTATTACTGTCACAATTTTTAAAAATGGGGTCTAATGTATATTAAATCATAAAAAACACAAAAATGACAACAAATTCATTCAAAGGAAAAAAAGCCATCGTCATAGGCGGTTCCAGCGGAATTGGCAAAGCTACGGCGAAACAATTACTGATCGCCGGAGCCACCGTTTACATCGTGGGCCGGGATCAAAACAACCTGGAATCTGCAGCAATCGAATTGCGGAGCTATGGGAATGTTCTGCCTGTGCCAACAGATATAACCAGCACCCATCAGGTGCAGGACTTTTTATTAAAAATGAATAAGGAATTTGGTCATATCAGTTTCCTGGTGAATGCTTCGGGAATATTCAGTCCGAAGGCCTTCTTAATTAGCACAGTGGAGGACTATGACAGTTATCTGGACCTGAACCGCGGATTTTTTTTTATAACCCAGGGTATTGCAAGAATAATGAAGGAGAATGGGGGAGGATCTATTGTTAATGTAGGATCCATGTGGGGCAAACAGGCTGTAAAAGCAACTCCTTCTTCCGCTTATTCCATGCAAAAAGCAGGCTTGCACTCGCTAACTCAACACCTGTCCATGGAATTGGCTGACGCCGGAATTCGCGTCAATGCCGTTTCTCCTTCGGTGGTGGCGACCCCGGTTTATGACAAAGTTTTTGGAGGCAGAATGCAGGCAATTGAAGCGTTAAAAAACTTCGATGCATTTCAACCAATCGGGAGAAATGGCCAGGCGGATGATATCGCCCATGTGATCTGCTTTTTATTGTCAGACGAAGCATCCTGGGTAACCGGCGCGATCTGGGATGTGGATGGAGGTGTGATGGCAGGGAGAAACTGATTATCGGTTTGATTTATCTTTATGCACCCTGTAAATTTTCATTTGATGAATCCATTTTCTGAGAAATATGATCCCAATGATGAATGGCGTTTGGTGACGGAGGCACAGGAAGGATCACAGAAAGCGCTGGAGAAGCTGATAAAACTTCACCAGCGCTTCATATATAATATTGCCCTGAAATTAGTCCGCAATCCGGAAGATGCGGCAGATCTTTCGCAGGAAGCAATAATAAAAATGATAACCAAATTAAACCTTTTCAAAGGCAAAAGCAGTTTCAGGACCTGGCTTTATAAAATTGTGGTAAATCATTTTATTAACGCCGGAAAAAGAAAATCAGAATTGGAAATAAAATCATTTGAAAAATACGGCCAGTTTCTGGATAATGCATTTATCTCAGAAGAAATGACATCAGAGGAACATCGGAAATATCAGGATGAAATTAATTATGTCCGGAACAATTGTATGACCAGTATGCTGCTCTGTCTCGACCGGCAACAAAGGATCATCTTCATCCTGGGAAGTATTTTTAATATTAAATCCGCCATTGCTTCTAAACTTCTGAATATAACTTCTGAAAATTTCAGGCAACAATTATCAAGGGCGAAAGCAGATTTATTCCGGTTTATGGAAAATAAATGTGGTCTGATGAATCCAAACAATCCTTGTCGCTGCGCAAAAAAAACAAAGGGCTTCATAAAGAAGGGCCTGATCGATCCTTCCAAAAGTCAGTTTAAATCGAATGTGGTGAAACAGATACAGGAGATTGCTTTTGAAAATAACAGAAAACTGGACCATCTGATAGAAGGCAAATACCTGTTATTCTTTCGTGATCAGCCATATGAGGATAAAGAGCTGACAGAGGAACTTATAAAGACATTACTTTTCAATAAGGACATCGTCGAATTGTTTAGATTGAATTGATGGCCCAGTCAAAATTCTCTCCTGATTTGCCGGTAAAATCTTTGATTCACCGGAAAAAGAAAGCCTTTCACCGTTTGATTGTTTCGTCTTCTGATACAGGCCTTATCTTAGCGTCCTTTATTAATCATTATGAATACATCGAAGCAGGCTGTATTGGAAGTTACCGGGCTGAATATCTTTTACGGAAATTTTCAAGCTGTTAAAGACGTATCGTTTTCAGTATATGCCGGTGAAATATTCGGATTGCTGGGGCCGAACGGAGCAGGCAAAACTTCTTCCCTGAGTGCGGTAGAGGGGCTTTTAAAACCAGCTTCCGGCAGCATTCTGGTCGGTGGATATGATAACGCCCGGAACCCGCTCAACGCACGGGCCAATATGGGTGTTCAACTTCAGGCCACCAGTTTCCAGCCCGAACTGACGGTATCGGAAATTATCAGGTTGTATGCCGGTATTTATGGTGTATCGCTAACCGGTGAAAAAATACAGGACATTCTTTCATCTATCAAATTGCAGAACGACGGAAGAAAACGATTTGGGGAATTGTCTGGCGGTCAGCAACAACGCGTTTCATTGGTAATTGCTATGATTCATCAGCCACCGCTCGTTTTGCTCGACGAGCCCACCTCAGGTCTTGATCCCCAGTCCAGACGGCAACTCTGGGAGCGTATGGAATTGCTTCGTGTGAAAGGTCATGGTATATTATTGACTACACATTCCATGGAGGAAGCAGAGGCCATTTGCGACCGCGTAGCAATCATTGATCACGGTCAGATTGTGGCGACAGATATACCGGCAAACCTGATTGAAAAAAACCGGCATCGTCCGGAAGTCATTCAGGCTTCCCGTCGCGGAAGAATCACGCTTGAAGATGTATTTATCGGCCTGACTGGTCAGGAGATCCGTTCATAAAAAAAATATCATGACATCCATTACTCTTCCTTCCGGTAAAATGGTTATGCGTTCTTTGCTGCTTGCTGATTTCACAACGCAATGGCGCAACAGAAAATCATTTATCCTTATTCTGATCGTGCCGGTGATTATCCTTATTTCATGGAAAGGCCTGGTGGACAAGCTGGGTGGTGCCTTTGTGCTGGCTAATTGCATTACCGTCGGATTGACGGCCATCGGACTGATGGGTTATTCCAACTCGGTTGCCCGTGACCGTGAGAAAGGAATCTTCCAGCGCCTGCGCGTTGCCCCGGTGGCTCCTGCTTCTATCATGGTCAGCCGGCTTTGTGTACAACTGGCCATGATATTATTGATGACGACGGCGGTTTTCATCGGTGGGTCTTATTTTGACCAGATCACGCTTACACCCGTTGGATATCTTTTTGGTTATCTATCGGCATTTGTCGGCGGAGCCGTATATCTCGGCCTCGGGCAAATGGTTGTAGGACTGATAAAAAACGCCGAAACGGTTCATTCAACCAGTCGCCTGATATATTTTATATTCATCATGGTTGGTATGTTTGGCGAACTGGGGGTTTTAGGAAAGCAAATTGGAGATCTCGTGAAGTATTCACCCTATGGAACTGTCAAACATATCCTGGCTTCCGGTTTCCAGCCGGGTACCTGGGATAAATCGTCAACTGTCGCCCTGTTGTTCACAATAGGATATGCGATTGTATTTTCCGTACTCGGTATCCGGTGGTTCAGGTGGAATGCCTCTAAATAAACATTCTAACTGCGGTGATTCACGGTTCCTTCCGAAATCATTTTGCCTAGCTGGATGGATTTTTGCCGGAGATTTGCTTCAGTATGTAACATAGCGGTTTTTAAGTCTTCAGATGGCTGATTGACTGCCATCAAAACATCGAAATAGCGATCAAGTTCTGTATTCGCAGTTAAAGAAACATTCCCGGCCAGTCCGATTACGGTGATATTTTTTTTCTTTGCCCTACGGGCAACACCAAATGGGCCTTTGCCTTCCAATGTTTGTAGGTCGATGGATCCCTCTCCGGTAATTAATAAATCAATATTCTCTATGGCCTTATCAAACCCTGTCATGTCAAGGAAATATTCAATTCCCTGTACGAGCGTGGCCTTTAAATAAATATTTAATCCTGCAGATATTCCACCGGCCGCGCCGCCGTGACGAATCTTGTTCATATCTGATCCTGTCTGAATCATAGTTATATCCCTCAGCCGGACAAGTGCGTTTTCCAACCGGATAACATCATATGTAGATGCTCCTTTCTGCGGCCCAAATACAGAAGCTGCTCCTTTTTCTCCCAGCAGGAAATTGTCAACATCACAGAGAACGATGAATTCTGTGTCAAAAATTCTTTTGTCAACACCGGAGATATCAATGGTATCCAGGTTAATCAGACTTTGAGGCAGCCCTGTGAGTTCTTTTTTTGATCGATCCAGGAAACGCACACCCATTGCCTGTAGTGCACCGCACCCACCGTCAATGGTTGCACTACCTCCAACACACAGGATAATTTTTCCCGCTCCGTGATTTAATGCAGTTCTGATCAGTTCGCCACAACCGAAAGAACTTGCGTGCAAAGGATCAAGATCCTTTTCCTGCAAAAGTTTCAATCCGGATATATTAGCCATTTCTATGACGGCTGTTTTGCCTTCGTCAATGAAACCGACGGAAGTATTGATTTTTCTTCCCAGTGGATCATTTGCTTGTGCATCAATAAAAGAACCGCCCAGATGCTTCACAATCAATGAAGCTGTTCCATCACCTCCGTCTCCAATGGGAAAACATTCAATGCTGCAGGTTAGACCGCTTTCCAGCAATCCTTCACGAATCGATTTCGCTGCGTCAGCAGCAGAAAGACTGTTTTTAAAGGCATTGGGCGCAATAAGTATATGCATAAGATATTACATGAATAAAGGTAGTGGCTAAGCAAATAAATTTGAATCCTGTAATTTTGATGTAAGAAAAAAGGCAGCACATGATCGCATTTTTAGGAACCGGGCTCCTGGGGGCCAATTTTACCCGCGCACTCCTTAAGAAGGGAGAAAAAGTAAATGTTTGGAACAGGACAGCTGATAAAGCGAAAGCACTGGAGGTATATGGAGCCCGGGCTTTCGACCATTTAACAGAAGCCGTAAAGGGCGCAAACCGTATTCATCTCACGGTTTCAGATGATCAGGCCGTTGATGATGTGTTGGAAAAAGCGGAAGGCGGGTTTGACGCCGGAGTGATCATCATTGATCATACCACCACGTCTTCTCCCGGCGCCGCCAGACGTTCTGCTTACTGGAAAAAGAAAGGTTATGCTTATATACATGCGCCTGTCTTTATGGGGCCGCCGAATGCTTTGGAAGGAACTGGCGTGATGCTGGTTTCCGGTGATCAGCAAGTGGTTAAAATGCTGGAACCCGAATTGTCCCGCATGACCGGGAAATTGTGGAACCTCGGGGAACAGCCCGAAAAAGCAGCTTCCATTAAGTTATTGGGCAACCTTTTTCATATTTGTCTTACGGGGGGAATTGCGGATATGCTTACACTGGCGGGTTCATTGAATATTCCTGCCTCGGAAATCGGCACCTTGTTGGAAGCGCTCAACCCCGCTGTGGTGGCTCAGGGCCGGATAAAAAAGATCACCAGTAATACATTTGATCAGCCTTCCTGGGAATTAAGTATGGCCCGCAAAGACGCAAGGTTGATGATCGAACAGGCAGGCACAGCACATAAAACACTCATGGTCGTTCCGGCCGTTGCTAAAAAAATGGATGCATGGCTGGAAAAAGGCCATGCGAAGGATGACTGGACCATTATCTCCAAAGACCCGGTTTAAGCGAAAGTTAATTTTCCGGCTGGGTGCAACATTTATACTAATAGCTGCGTCTCATGAAATATGAGACAATTACCTACAGAAAGTCTTTCGGTTTTATTTGACCGGGGGCAGGAAAACTATTTATCAAAACCGCTGGTATCAAGCAATGACCTTCGGGACGCCTTTAACAGGCATTTCATACGTAAATCATTATTTATATCGACTATGAAAGAAATAGCAAGAAACCTGGAAAAGACACTGATGGATTTCTTACACACGGATTTATTATCAAAAAACTGGAATTATAAAGCGGGACCTAATAAATGGTCAAAAAAGGAAATCATAGGGCATTTAATTGACAGCGCGCAGATAAATCTTCAGCGTTTTGTAAGGTCTACCTATACAGAGAATTTTACACTGACCTACGATCAGGTTGAATGGGTTGATGCGCAGCATTATATTTCTGCAGATATCGAAGAGCTACTCGAACTGTGGCGTCTGCTGAATAGACAAATTGTACGGGTTTTGGAAAATTATCCTACGCACAGGTTGCAGATTCAAAGCGATACGGGAAAAACGACCGTTTGTTTTCATACGGTTGAACATCTTGCACAGGATTATGTAAATCATTTGAATCATCACCTGAAATCTATTGAGCTTGTATAACATTCCCGCGTTAATGATAATGATTACTTATCCATTCGCTTAGCGCCTGCACAAACGCCGGACTTCCCTGCATCACCCATTTGCCCATATATATAGAAATAGTCATGGTGGGCTTTCCTGTCACTCGCAGGATAAATGTATTCGGCATTCCAAATGCCGGCAATTTACCGGATGGTGTTAATGTGCCGGAATAAGTTTGTCCTTCTGCTTCTACGGAAAATGGGATTGGCGCGTTGTAGTTTGTGGGTTTTCTATAATTCTCTGCCATTGCACAAAAGTAGTCATTGAATGGATGGCAAAACACCAACTTCTTTAAAAAAATATTCGACGTTCATAGGGTAATTGAATTGATTCATGGGTACAAATGATCCGTTCGTATTTCTATGTTCTCACAGGAATTTAGATGTAGAAATTGCCGTTAACTTTAGTTAAAGCTTCAATCTGAATGGGAATGGAAAAATTCGGCAGAATGGGTCGTATATTTTACGGTTTGGCCATTGCGGCAACCGGTTTCCAGCAATTTTTTTTTAAAGAATTTTTTCAGATACTCTTCCCGCCACTGCCATTTCAAATTCCGGGCTTGATTTATTTTGCATATCTCATTGCTACATGGTTGGTCATTGCAGGAATAGCCATCGCCGCGGATATTCGGATAAAGTTTTTTGCATACTCACTGGCATGTTTATTTCTATTCTTTTTCCTCTTCTGTTATGTGCCCTTCGAATTGTTCCTTAGTCCGTATAATCCCATACACCTGGGACTATGGATAAATCCGCTGAAGGAATTCGCTTATGCAGGTGGCGCTTTTGCAATCGCCAATAAAATGCCGGCTGGTATAATTATTAAGGGAGGAAAATCGAAATTTGCTGACTTCCTCGAAAAACTTGCTCCCTATGGCCGCATCATGTTTTCTATCACTATGATTAGTTTTGGTGTTTCTCATTTTTATTATACAAAGACAGTGGAAAACATGGTTCCGGAATGGATTCCATCCCACCTTTTCTGGACCTATTTTGCAGGAATTGCTCTGATCGGATCCGGCATTGCCATCATTCTGAAGTTTCGTATTGAATTAATCGGAGACCTGTTGGGGATCATGATATTGTTATGGTTTATCGTTTTACATATTCCGGGTGCATTGGCAAATCCGCTGACGAATAATGGCAATGAAGTGACCAGTGCGTTTTCTGCACTTGCATTCAGCGGAATCGCCTTGGTGATAGCAAATGGTCCAGGGTCTGGACGAAGGGCCCGGCTTGCAAGTTTGAATTTATTCAATTTTTGACTGAATTTTTGGCTGCGGGAAATAACCCGTCGCATTGGCTGCACGATCTTTTTGAATACCCTGCATTTCGTCTGTAGGAAACAGTCGATCGTAGGTAATTCTATTTCCTAATTGTTTTTTTCCGATTTTTATCCTCTCGTGAAGAGGATTGGTCTACATATTACATTCTGGTTTGTTTATCTGCTACAGGATATCATGCTCCAGTATACATGGAACATGAACGATCATTCCCTGGACAACCAGTTTGGACGCGCCGTTGGAACTGCGTTTATCTCTCTTCCGGCTAAATTGCTGATTGTTTACTATTTCATTTACCGGATCATTCCGAAATTCTGGAATGTCAAAACACACAGGGTGCGGCTTATCACAGAAGCGACGGCTGTCTTAATCACGGCATTGTTTCTATTTCGTTTGCTGGGTATTTATTTTGTGTCCCCTTACATGTATAATAACTATTCTCCGAATAGTTTCTGGGATATACGTGATATGCTGGTGGCGCTGCTGCAGATTGGATATGTAACCTCCATTGCGATCGCGGTTAAATTTGCCAGGCTCCGGCAATTTGCCATGGAAAGAGATAAAATACTGATTAAGGAAAAACTGGAAACCGAGTTGAAATTCCTGCGGAATCAGACCAATCCTCATTTCCTGATGAATACGCTCAATAATATCTATGCGCTTGCCCGGAGAAAATCAGATGAGGCGCCAGAAGCCATTCTGAAATTGTCTGATTTGCTGCAGTTCATTTTGTACAAATCCACCAGTCCTTTTATTTCCCTGGCGGAAGAAGTGGAAATCATAGAACATTATTTAAAACTGGAACAGCTCAGATATACAGAGCGGCTAAATATTTGTTTTAAAAAAGAAATGGACAGAGGAGCCTATCATATCAGTCCGCTGTTGCTACTTCCTTTTGTGGAAAATGCTTTTAAGCACGGAATCAGCGAAACAAGGTTTGAAACATTTATACATATGAAACTGAAAGTCGAAAATGGCCTTCTTCAATTTGATATTGAAAACTCCAAAGAACAGATCGAAACAAAGCAGGACAAGAGCAGCATCGGACTTTGTAATGTGCAAAGGCAACTTGAATTAACCTATAATGATTTTAAGCTGGATGTAAAAGATGAAGAAAAGACGTTTAAAGTTCACCTGGCGATTGACCTGTTTGATCATGTTGAATTTTAACTGGCGTCCTTTTAGTTAATTGACGGCCCTTCCAGAACGGACAAGACGAATTCTTTATAAGTTCTTCCAATCGGAATCTGAATTCCATTGATCTCTACTTCAGTGGCGGAAAAGGCGGTTATCCTTTCTTTTGAAACGATGAAAGAACGATGCACCCTGATAAAATTATTATTAGCAAACAACTCTTCTACTTCATTTAACGGAAACTTGGTCATTATCGTTGTTCCCTGCGCTGTAATACGGACATACTCACGCAGCGATTCGATGTAAAATATTTCATCAAGATATATTTTCACTTTTTTTTTGGCCACATTAAAAAAAAGAAACTTCCTTTCCGGTAGGGATAAGCCGGGAGCCACCGACTGTAAGGGAAGCTGTTGATTCAGTTTATTAACTGCTTTCAAAAAACGACTGAAGCGAATCGGCTTTAGCAGATAGTCTGTCACATTTCCATCGAATGCCTGCAACGCATATTCCTGATAAGCAGACGTGATGATAACCCGTGGCGGATATTTCAGTGATTCTAAAAAATCAATGCCTTTCAATTTGGGCAAATGTATATCCAGAAAAATCAGGTCAATTTTCTCCTGCTGCAATACCTCCATTGCGTAAATCGCGTCGCCACAGACATGTTTGAGTTCGAGGAAAGGTATCTGGCTGATATAATCTGTCAGTATCTCCACGGCCAGTGGTTCGTCTTCAACAATTAGGCAACTGTATTTAAGCATCAGTAGTGGGATGGTTCGAATATAAATTTCCGGAAAATAATTCAATATTGGAAAATAGCAACGAACTGCCGGTTGCATGGTACGAGCAGGCAAGAAAAGTTGACAGATGACAGATAACAGTTGACAGACCAAAGCTTGCTGCTAATACAAAACGCTTTAGGCCTTAGGCGTTGAACGTTCAGCTTATGACTCTTTTCTCCCCACGAATGAACTGGAATTTCAAAATCTGCATTCAATAGACGGATCCATGCTGTTCATTGAATACTAAAAATAGCGAATTGAATTAGCGTTTATTTTGAATTACCAACTGCGATTTTTATTTATTACCAAAACGCTAAGAACAATTGCTTATGCAAAACCCTGGTTATTGACGATTGATTAAATAAGGTGTAATTCACATCTGGTTTTATCCGGCCCGGATTTCAATCCGGGCCTTTTCAATTTATGGCAGTTTGTAACCCTGGCGTGCGAGTAATTTCCAACCGTCCCCTTTTTTTATCCAAATCATCAGAATACCGATCTTTAAGTCCAGTGGAGCCCCGTCCCGGGTGCCCTTTATGGAACAGATATTCCGCACGGTCGCGGTATTGTCCGTTACGGTTATCATCTGGTTTGCATTATCTATCTGAATGAATTTAACCGGGCCCGATAATACATCCTTTACAAATTCCGATTTGTTCTGAACAACCCCGGTAGAATGCCCATAACTTAAATCTTCTGCTGTTAACTTTTCCAGTGTGGATTGATCGGGCGAAATCATTGCTTTATTTAAAGTCGCAATGGAAGATTCAATTTCTTTTTCCGCTTTCTGTGCGAATGTGCCGGTGTAAAAAAGAAAACTGAACATGAGCATGAAAATCCGGTTAGCCATGATTGATATTTTCCTTCTAAGATACATATCTATCGCCAGTAGAAGTGAAAATGATACTTATTGGAGGAAAGCCGGCTCCGTGAAATAATTATTAAATAATCAGTCTTGAATGTGAGCCAAATATTAACAATTAAAGAAGTTTTTAAAACAGGCTGGAATAAAATGGATCGGACTTAATTTAGTGATAATATATTTTAAGGTATGACCAGGGAAAAAGCTGTCCAGGTAGCTGACACCATCATCAATCTCTATAAACAACATGGCGGATCAGAATATGCCGGCGAGAAGGTATCCCAGCTGGAACATATGGTTCAGGCGGCACAATTAGCCGAATCTGGTGGCTTTGATGAAGAAGTTGTATTGGCCGCGTTTCTTCACGATATCGGTCATATCGCCGAAGAGGCAACGGGAGAAAATGAAATGGACGAATATGGGATCAAAGATCATGAGGCCCTGGGAGCACAATATATATCTGAGCATGGATTTTCATCTAAGATTTCAAAACTGGTCGCTTCGCACGTGCAGGCGAAAAGATATTTGACCCGATCGGATCCGGATTATTTCAACCAGCTATCTGAAGCAAGCAGGAAAACACTCGAGTTTCAGGGTGGTATGATGACCGTTGAAGAAGCAGAGGCTTTTGAAAGAGATCCGCTTTTTTCTGAAATCGTTCTGATGAGAAGATGGGATGAGCAGGCAAAAATCCAAGAAAAGCCAGTGCCCGACCTCAACCATTTCCATGAAATGATAGTTCATCATCTCGCTTCCTGAAATAATTGCTGAAATAATATTTTGCAAAATTCCCTGACTTTATCGCCCGCACGGAACAAACTGGCCGTTACATTATTTGCATCCATCATTACATTTCTGACTTATTGCACTGTATATGGATTCCGCAAGGGATTTACCGTCTGCACGTTTGATGGTATCGCCTATGCCGGTGTCAGTTATAAAGTGTGGCTGGTGATCAGCCAGGTACTGGGATATGCCAGCAGCAAGTTTTATGGAATCCGGTTTATTTCAGAATTAAAAAAAATGGGTCGGGGGAAAGTGATTTTATACCTGACCGGTATTTCCTGGATCGCGCTTTTTCTTTTCGCGATTACACCGGCACCATGGAACATCGTATTTATGTTTATCAACGGATTTCCCCTGGGTATGATCTGGGGTATTATTTTTTCTTACGTGGAGGGCCGGATGACTACGGATTTTATTGGTGCCGCCCTTTCCGTCAGCTTTATTTTTTCATCCGGTTTTGTAAAATCTATTGCAGAATATATCCGGTTGCATTTTAATATCACAGAGTTATGGGTGCCTTTTTACACGGGTCTCGCATTTGCCATACCATTGATAGTTTGCGTTATTTTTCTGGAAAAGATTCCACCTCCAACTGAGGGAGATATCATTTCCCGGAGTAAGAGGCTCCCCATGTCCAAAGATGACAGGAAAAAATTTGTAAGGATTTTCTTCCCCGGCCTGGTTGCCGCCATCAGCGTATACGTTTTTTCTACCATGTTCAGGGACCTCAGGGATAATTTTATTGCTGATATGTGGATTGAAAACGGATATGGAAACCAACCCTCTTTATTTACAAAAACTGAAACGCCGGTCAGTGTGATTTTGCTTATTCTGATGGGTAGTATGATATTAGTAAAAAATAATCTCAGAGCGTTTAAGTTTACGCATTATATCATTATCATCGGATTTTTAATTACAGGGATTACCAGTTTGCTTTATATCGGACACTTCATTACACCCTTTTGGTGGCTGGCGCTGGTCGGATTAGGGTTATATACTACCTATATACCATTTAACTGTATTTTTTTTGAAAGGCTGATAGCGACATTTAAGTACCCCGGAACCGTTGGATTCCTGATTTATGTAGCCGACTCATTCGGGTACCTTGGCAGCGTCGCTGTGTTGTTCACAAAAGAATTTTTCAGGTTAAAAATAAACTGGTCCAGTTTTTATTCCCATGGTGTAGTCGTATTATCTGTTTTGGGAATTGCCGGCGCCATCTTGTCGCTATTATATTTTTCGAGTAAATTCAGGAAAACTATTGCCGGCAATGGCTAAAAAATCAGCGATCGTAGTGGGAGCAGGAATAGTCGGCATGGCTACTGCAAGGGCTTTGGCGCTTAAAGGGTATGTTGTAAATGTATTTGAAAGAAATCTAAAGGCATCGGGCGCTTCTGTCAGAAATTTTGGTATGGTATGGCCAATAGGGCAACCGGCTGGTAAACTGTATGAGAGGGCGATCAGAAGCCGCAATTGCTGGCAGGCTATCGGTGATTCAAGCAGACTATGGTACGATCCGGTTGGGAGTTTACACCTTGCCTACAATCAAAAAGAATGGCAGGTATTGCAGGAACTATTTGGAGCATTTAAAGAAGAAGGACGTGATGTTGCACTGCTGAATTCGAATGAAGTGTTTTCCAGATCGGGTATCGCAAAAACAGAAAACTGTCTGGGTGGTTTATATAGCCGGGAAGAATTGATCGTCGATCCCAGGGAAGCCATTGCCTTTTTACCTGAATATTTTCAGTCTACTCTGAATATTCAATTTAACTGGGGAAAGAGCGGTTACAGCCGTCTCGCACTGGAAATATAACTTCGGGTTCTGAAAAGATTAATGCTGACCTCATATTTATTTGCAGCGGTTCCGATTTTAAAACATTATACCCGGAAGAATTTGAAAAATTCCCACTTACCAAATGCAAACTTCAGATGATGAGACTGAAGGAAGAAGGATCACCAAGAATTGGCGCTTCTCTTTGCGGCGGTCTTTCACTCATACATTATCCTGGTTTTAAAGCGGCCCCCTCTCTCACTGAATTAAGACAATACTATGAAAGGGAGATGCCGGAATATTTGAAATGGGGAATCCATGTAATGGTTTCTCAAAATCATCTGGGTCATCTCACCATTGGAGACTCACACGAATATGGCCTGTCACCCGACCCTTTTGATAAGCAATGCATAAACGAATTGATTCTGAAATATCTGAATCAGTTTACCTCACTGCGCAATCCGAAATTAATTGAAACATGGAATGGAGTGTATGGGAAACTAACCAATCATGATACTGAAATATTTTATTCTCCTGAACCCGGTGTATATATCTTAAACGGAGTTGGAGGAACAGGAATGACCATGTCGTTTGGTCTTGCTGAGGAATTGGTCAATACTTTATAGTCCTGCACTTATTGTTATTTTCCATAATATTTCTTTTTTATTAACTGATATTATGAAATTATTATTTGGAAATGTATCATTCGCAAGATCTGCTCTCCGAAAATAATATTCAGTTAGTCTGCTAATAACATTTTGTTCATATCATAGATTGAGATTGCGGGTGTAAAGATCAATATGAAAAAATTACTCATTGCAATTTGCTGTTTTCTCAGCGGACAAAGCTTTTCACAAAAAACAAAAACCGAGAATCTGATTATTGTAACTCTTGATGGCATGCGCTGGCAGGAAATTTTCGGAGGAATTGATTCACAAATTGTTGTGAACCATAAATTCACCAGAGATTCAGCGAACGTCACCGGACTTTTTGGTGCATCAGAAAGAAATGAGCGCCGTAAAAAATTATTTCCATTTCTCTGGGAAACCGTTGCGGTACAGGGACAGTTATATGGCGACAGATTGAACGGCAGTGAAGTAAATAATGCCAATCGGTATAAATTCTCGTATCCCGGTTATAATGAAATATTTACAGGTTACCCGGATACCAATGTGAACTCAAACGATAAAATAAAAAATCCTAACACGAACGTGCTGGAGTTCATTGCCAAACAAAAAGGATTTGACGGGCAAATTGCGGCATTTACGTCATGGGATGTTTTTCCCTACATACTCAATACCTGGCGAAGCGGTATCTATGTGAATTCGGATATGGACAGTCTGCACTTTAGTGATCCTTCTCTCGAGCTAATAAACAATATGCAATTTCTGGCAGCCAGACCGTTGGGACTAAGGCTCGATGTGATGACATATTTCGCCGGAAAAGAATATTTAAAAGCATATAAACCAAGGATTTTATACATCGCATTTGACGAAACCGATGATTTCGCCCATGCAGGACTTTATGATCAGTATTTAAAAAGTGCGCATGCGGAAGATGCCATGCTCAATGATCTATGGACGCTGGTTCAGTCCATGCCGGCATATCGTGATAAAACAACATTGATCGTTACCTGTGATCATGGTAGGGGAAATAAAATAAAAGAACAGTGGACGGACCACGGCACAAAAATCGAGGATGCCGGGCAAATCTGGATTGCGGCACTCGGACCCGACACCAAGGGCAACAGGAATAGTAAAAACGAATTCACCGCTTTATCAAAAACAAATTGCGCCCACTTTGGCCGCTCTGTTAGGCTTTCATTTCATTCCGGATCATGGGGAATCTCAACCGATCGAATCTATACTGTCACATTAGTTCCCTGTTAAAATTATTAACAATTAGTTTTTTTTTAGTTAATCAAGCGGAAATACGGTGCCGATATTTTCGCCGACGATAATCGCTACAGTAATTTAAAAACTTCGCTTATGACCAACAGAATTACCCTGCAAGACTATTTTAAATTATTCTTCATCTCTATTTTACTTTTACCTCTCTTCACCCTGGCCGGCAATTATCCACCGGCAGACCCGAAGATCATTACCGGGCTGGTATTATCGCAAACAGATCAGTCTCCTGTGGCAGGAGCTTCCATTGTTGTGAAGGGTTCAAAGGTGGGTACCTCCTCCGGCTTCGATGGAAAATTTTCAATTAAAGCAAAAGAAGGTGACGTTCTGGTAATCACCGGAGTCGGCATTACAAGGCAGGAAATTGTTGTTGGCGCCGAAAATTATATACCGGTTTCCGTTAGCACGAATAGCAGGAATCTGAACGAAGTCGTAGTAACGGCAACAGGTATCCGAAAAGAATCAAAACGCCTCGGTTACTCCCTGCAAACCGTGGATGCTTCCAAACTGACGCAGGCAAGGGAAGCGGATCCCATCAATGCATTAAAGGGCAATGCGGCCGGACTGCAAATTAATATCACATCAGAAGTGGGGCACTCGCCGGACGTCATTATTCGTGGTGAGAATGCACCCAACGACAGACCCATGTTTGTCGTAGACGGTGTACCCCTCAGTTCCGACACCTATAATTTTAATTCAGATGATATTGATACCTATACTATTCTGAAAGGACCCAATGCAGCCGCTCTTTATGGTTTTCAGGGTAAAAATGGCGCGATCATTATTACAACAAAAAAAGGGGCGAATGCCAGGGGACGTACTTTAGTTACATTTAATTCCACCACTCAGTGGAACCAGGGATTCCTTGCCCTGCCAAAATACCAGGATACTTATGGCCCCGGTGACAATGGCAAATATGGTTTCGGTGGTGGTGGTTCCAGTCCCCAGTCATATTTTGGAAATGGAGCCGTCGGTGTCGGAAATAATGATTACGATTATGATGTATGGGGGCCACAGTTCAGGGGTCAGTTATTACCCCAGTATGATGGTGCTTATGATCCAACACAAACCTACACCACAACTTATGCAGATGGTTCTACTTATTCCGGGCACGTAGCGCCAACCCCCTGGCTGGCACGTGGAAAGGATAATCTGAAACAATATATACAAACCGGGCTTCTTTCCGTTAACAGTGTTTCAGTAAGCTCCTCATCTGATAAAACTGATATTCGTTTTTCTGTCGGAAATACTTATCAGAAAGGAATCGTTCCGAATACAGAACTGAACAATTTCAACTTCGCTGGAAGTATTGTTCAGCGTTTCAATGATAAGCTGACAGCCACTGCTTACATTAATTACAGCAGGCAATCCACACCCAATCTTCCGGACGTGGTTTACGGACCAAACAGTATGATTTACAATATTGTCATCTGGGGAGGGGCCGACTGGGCTATGAGTGATATGAAAAAAAATATCTGGCAGCCAGGCAAGGTTGGCATACAGCAAAATTACGAGGAGTTCTTCCGGTATAATAATCCTTATTTCATGTCCTATGAGTGGCTGAGGGGTCATTACCAGAATAATGAATATGGTTATGTTTCGCTGAATTATAAAATTAATAATGACCTGGATGTTCAGTTGAGGCCCAGCATGACGGCATATGATATGATGAATAACGAAAAAATGCCTTATTCCGGTGGTGCATACGGAAGAGGCTTACGCCAGGGAGATTACCGGGAAGACCGGAGGGCATTGTTTGAATCCAACACCGATGCCCAGATCCGGTACCATAAAAATCAGATCGCAGGCTGGCTGGATCTGTCTGCTTTGGGTGGGTTTAATGTGCGTACTGAAACATTTAATTCAAATTTTACATCCACCAATTATTTAAATGTTCCCGGTGTCTATTCTTTTTCCAATTCATTAAATGCCCTCACCGGAAGTACTTTTAATTCAAGCCTGCTTGTATTAAGTGCTTATTATTCCATAGATCTTGGATATAAATCCTACGTGACTGCCAATATCACGGGACGGGTGGATAAATCTTCTTCTTTGCCCGCCAACGGGGACAACTATTTCTATCCGTCTTATAACCTGGCAACTGTTGTTTCAGAATATGTGAAACTGCCCAAAGTGATTTCATTCCTAAAATTTAGAGCATCCTATGCTGACAGCAAAGATGGCGGTACTTCACCATTTTTCTCGCCAAACGTAAGTTCCACTCCAGCCAGTCAGTATGGTTACTACTGGAACTCACCATATGACGGTCCGAATTACCAGTTTGCGCAAACCTATACGCTGTCTCCGACTTATTCAGCCCAGAACAGTGCTGTGTATACAAACCAGACAGTGAATCCCAATATCGTTACACAGGACAGGCAGGCGACAGAATTTGGCGCAGATGTCCGGTTCTTCAATAACCGCTTAGATTTTGATGTTGCTCGCTATCATTATAAAAACACGCAGATCGTAAATCAGGGCACGTCGTCGGCTTCCGGATATTCTTCTTTCCTGACAAACGGTAATGCTTATACGAATGACGGATGGGAAGTCGTGATGACTGCCAGACCTTTTGTAAATCCAGATGGATGGAGCTGGACCTCGGTACTCAATTACGGAAGCTATATAAAAAAATGGACCAATATCGCTACCCCAAATAACTATGAAAAAAATGGCGAACGTATTGATCTGGTTTACAGTGATGCATTTGTAAGAACTCCCCAGGGCCAGATGGTCATTGATGCCACATCGGGATTATATACACGTATTTCAGATCTGGGTTCCTCCGCACAAAAAGTTTATGGCCACTCGGATCCTGACTATCAATGGGGTTTCATAAACACCGTTAGCTATAAAACATTTTCCATCCGCTTCCAGTTTGATGGAATGGTTGGAGGAGTAATGGAAGACTATATCAGAAAGAAAACGCTTCAGGGCGGACGTCATATTGAAAGCGCAGAAGGTGCGCTGGGAGCAGCCAGACCGATGGATGAAGCCAATATTGCTGCTTATACAGGGGAAGGTGTGAATTTATCCGGTCCGAATGGTATCGCACTCGATCCTATTACCGGCCAGATCACCAATATGAAAGAACTGACGGTGACACCAAATACCACCAAGAGCCAGGTACAACCTTTTGTAACACGTGAGGCATCCATTGCAGATCTGGATATTGTAAAGAAAACCTACGCCAAATTGAGAGAGGTTACCATTACGTATAATGTACCTCAGAAGTTTCTGGGAAACAATGGTGTAATTCGTAGCGCCAGTATTTCCCTGGTTGGTAGAAATCTATTGTACTTTTTTCCGGATAAATTCAAGGATGTGGATGTGGATCAGTATTCCCAGGCAACCTATTCAGTGCAGGCGAATGGTCAATATACCAGTTCTCCTTCCTATCTGACCGGATTGCAAACACCAACGACTCGTAGTTACGGATTCAATATCAATCTGACCTTTTAATTCTTAAAGAAAAAATTATGAAAAATATAAAAAATATATTTTTAATCGCAGCCGCTTTTTTAGTGGCTACTTCCTGCAATAAACAAATTGAGGAGAAACAAAAGGATCCGAATGATCCCACACATGTTCCTTCCAGTTTGATTCTGGGCACCATTCTGACGGATATATCGGGAACAGGATCGGCAGGAAGGCTAAGTGCCACAGGCTCCAATGAGGGCGTCAACTCCTGGGACGGTGCTCATCGATGGAATCAATACCATTGCAGTAACTATGATTATTATGACAATAATATCTATTCATGGACTAATGGCAATTTTGATCCTTACCTGGTAATGAAAAATGTGGTACAGATGGAGAATGAAGCAAAGGCTATTGGGACACCGGCATTGAATCCATATGAAGCCGTTGGCCGTTTTGCCCGAGCTTATTATTTTTATAATCTGACTTCCTTTTTTGGCGATGTGCCACTGACTGATGCACTGCAGGGTGTGACAAATAAAACGCCAACCTATACTCCCCAGGCGCAGGTATTTGCTTATATTCTGAATGAACTGGATTCGGCGAACAGTGATTTTGCAGCGCTGATTTCAGCAAATGACGTTTCCCTGTCCCCTTCACAGGATATTTATTACGCAGGTAATCTCTCGGCATGGCAAAAACTGGTAAATACCTTTAAGCTTCGGGTGCTGATCAGTGTAAGCAAACATGCGGCTGACCTGAATGCGCCGGCGCAGTTTTCGGCCATATTAAGTAATCCATCCACGTATCCGATTTTCACTGGTCAGAAAGATGATATGAAATTTGTTTACAATCCCGGAGGTGCAAATATTTATAGCACATATTATTTCAATCCAAGTAATTTTGGATCTGTTGCGCAGCGGTTTAATATGGCGGAAACATATATGAAGACGATGGTATCCCTGAACGATGCCCGCGTTTTCATTACAACCGAACCTGCCTGGGCGCTGGTGAAAACGGATACAGCTAACCCGGCACAATATAAATATTTCGCCGGCGCCAGTACGGGAGAATCGCTCGCCACCATGTATAATAATGCGAATGCGGGTTTGTATTCATTTATTAACCGGTACAGGTATTATAGCAATTTTACCGGAGAACCGAATTCCCTGGTCGGATTCAAAGAAATGTGTTTTAATATCGCCGAGGGAATTACCCGTGGCTGGGCAACCGGAAGTGCAGAAACCTGGTATAAACTTGGAATTACAGAATCCATGAGTTTTTATGGAATTGATGTAACCAAAACAAGTTTTACAACTTATTTCCTGCCTCCGGGAAACAGCTCTGTAACGCAGGTTAAGCCGTTTCCATTTGCATTTGATTTCAATGCCTACTATGCACAGCCCTCTGTTCAACTGGCTGCTGATCAGGCTACGGCGATTAATCAGATCGTTTTACAAAAGTATATCGCATCTTTCCAGAATTCAGGATATGAACCATATTACAACTGGCGCAGAACCGGAGTTCCTGCATTTGAGGGAGGAACCGGCGTAGGTAATAACGGCATTGTGCCTGTGAGATGGGCCTATCCTGTCACTGAACAATCACAAAATGCAGCCAATTGGGACGCAGCCCTGAAAGCGCAGGGATTTTCACAGGATGATCTGAACCAGGTGATGTGGCTGATTAAATAAAAATTAAACGTTTTCCAGGCTCAAAATTTTATTAGAGCGGTTTAAGTAGGTACAGGCGAAACTTTTCTAAGTTTCGCCTGTACTATTTCTACTGCTCAATTTTCGCGTCTTTTCAGACTTTCAGGTCGTAGACTTTTTGCTGTTTTATTTCTTTAAAACCAATACTACCATAGAATGCATTGGCTTCTTTTCGTATGATATTGCATCGTACCCTGATCATGCGGCAATTTCTGGACATGGACCATTCGATGATTTTGTCAACAAGAAATTTACCCAAACCTTGTCGTCTGAAATCTTTGTCTATGACCAAACCTCCGATTTCCACAAACGGATCGGTTTCAATTCTCATTGAGTAAATCCCATGTATCCATCCGATAATATGATCGGCGTTTAACAATACGTATACGACATGATCATTATTATTTTTTATATCCTGCAAACAGCGCAGCATCCTTTCTTTTGTTGAATGATAACCCCATTGTTCTGAGAGTGCCGCGATCGCATGGGCATCTTCTATTTCAGCAAAACGGATTTCAAATGGCATCGGTCTGTTTTATTCATTATTGGAAAGACAAAAATCGAACTGTTGGTTTTTCAGTAAATTTAAGACTTCAGATAATCGATACCGATTAGCCATAATATTTTTTACTTCTTAATAAAACACATGAAAAGAAGAGATGTCCTGAAAGGACTTTCCATTTTACCTTTGGGTGCAGCTACCGTTTTTCCGACGAAACATGGCTTTGCTCAGGCAGGCACCGCCGCTGCGAAAGGCCCGCTGGTACCGGGTCCTGCGATATATCAGTCCATTGGTGTTGAACCGCTTATTAATTGCATGGGGACTTATACTATTATTGGCGGCTCGATCGAACGGCAGATCGTTCGTGAGGCGATGGACTCAGCCGCGAAAAATTTTGTTCAATATGATGAGCTTGCAACGGGGGTTGGTCAACGGCTTGCCGAGCTGACAAAGTCTGAATGGGGAATGATTTCAGCGGGATGTGCTGCCGCCATGAAACATGTTACCGCTGCCTGTGTTACCGGTGGCAACCCGGAAAAACTGGTACGTATACCAGATCTCTCCGGCTTTGAAAAAACCGAAGTGGTGATACCGCGTCCTTCCAGAAACGTGTATGATCACGCGATACGTAATATTGGCGTCCGAATCATCACGGTAGATAATTTGCAGGAATTGCAGGATGCTTTGAATGAACGAACAGCTATGGTTTACTTTCTCTCGGATGGCAGCGGTGATGAAAGTCATTTTACGGTAGAGGCGATTGCAAAATTGACCAGACCAAAAAATATTCCTTTCCTGGTGGATGCGGCCGCAGAAGACCTGACAGTTCCATGTATTCACCTGGAAAAAGGCGCCAGCGTGGTGGCTTATAGCGGCGGCAAAGCATTATGCGGACCACAGTGTTCCGGAATCCTGCTGGGACAAAAAGACATTATACAATCGGCCTGGCAGGCAAGTTCGCCGCACCATGGACCCGGAAGGGATAATAAAGTTGGCCGTGAAGAAATGATCGGCGCACTGGCAGCCATTGAAGCATGGGTAGCTATGGATCATAAAGTGCAATGGGCAACATGGTTATCTTATCTGGATATGGTATCAAAAAAAGTTTCTGTCATAAACGGCGTGAGAACTCTGGTCAGGCAGCCTGATTCGCTCAATAATAATACACCCGTGCTGCTGATCTCCTGGGACCCATTACAATTACATGTAACCGCGGAAGATGTATCAGAGGAACTGGGCCGTAATAAACCCAGAATCGCTGTTGCGATTGAAAAAATGAAACCCAAACCCGGTGATCCTGTTTTGACTTCAATAAGAATCAACGCAGGACAAATGCAACCGGGAGAAGACAAAATTGTCTCAGAAAGAATTTATGAAGTTCTTTCGAAAACAAGATCGCCAAAACCGTCTCCTGCGAAAGCAGCTTTTAACATCGCCGGCAGATGGAATGTTTTCGTAGAATACTTTACCAGCAAAACACCCTATACCTGGATACTCGAACAAGATCAAAACTGGATACAGGGAATCCATTCTGGAAAATTCGCGACACAGAATATTGCCGGAACCCTGGAAGGCGATATGATAAAAATAAAAAGCCAGGAAGGCGAAGTAGAAAACAGGATCAATTTTACTTTTACTGGTAAAGTGACAGGAGATTCCATGAACGGATCCGTTTATATGGTTGAATATGGAACTGTTAGTTTTTCGGCCAGCAGATATTCATATAAGGAAGAACACAATCCGATTTTTGTTCCGGCCGGACCACCTTTATCTACCTGAGTCCGTCCTTTTCACAAACCGAATTTATTATTTATCAAAATAACTCAACATGAAAACAGCAAGAAGATCAATGTTAAAAAAAATCAGTTTATCCCTTTTGGGATTTGTGGGCATTCGTTCCATGGCGATCGCAAAAACGACCGGCGATGAAAATAAGAAAGAAGTTTCAGGAGTCGTGATGGACCAGGAGGTCCCGTTATTCTCAGGTTCCACAAAATTTGGAAACCTGGTATTCATTGCGGGGAAGGGAGCACATTATGCAGGAGATATTAAAGCACATACCGAAACCGTTTTGCAGGAACTCGAAAAAGAGTTGGTCAAAGCGGGCTCTTCCATGAAAAATGTTTTGAAAGTCAGCGTCTTCCTGAATGATATTGCAGACTATGACGGGATGAATGCGGTGTACCGTGGTCGCTTCGGAGATAAACCACCGGTGCGTACAACGGTGGCCGTGGCAAAAGGTGGGGTTCCCGGAAATTCACTGGTGGAGATGGATTGTATCGCTTATATCTCCTGATTTAAAACCCATCCTAAATCCCCCGATAGACGGGTACATTCTTTTTGATAATGTGAAACAAAACACTAAATTTGATTGGAGAAAACTTCAGTCCTGTTTAGTAACGTTTTATTTGAGATCGCTCCCCTGTCCGGGTTCCAATATTCCTTCAAAAACACGCGATCACCTCAGTTATTAGCTAAACTCCATTTCATCCCTTGTAAATCAGTTGATTGTAACATTATTAATTGTTACCTTTCGTAAATCAAACCGCTATGAGAAAGAGCTTTTTATGCAGATTGGCATTTATGACCATGCCCCTGCTTTTTAATTCCGCCCGAAGCCAGAATGATCATTTCGCTTATGCCGTTACGGCTGTTAATAAAAGTGGCACAGAATGGATCGCTCTACGTAAACTCGACACCCGTACCGGGGAATTCAGCAATATATTATTAAACGTACAGGACAAGGATCAGGATCTGTTCGATTTTGCTGCTTTTAAGGAATACGCAAATAAAAAGGTTACCAATGCTGCCAACGGCACACTTGCCAGTTTCAGCCCACAGCCAGCTCTGAGCAGTAGTGTGGCCGCCATAGCCTACGACAGGAAGGCCAACCGACTATATTATGCACCCATGAGTATTGACCAACTGCGTTATATTGACCTGACGACGATGGAAGTGGTTGCGTTTTCGGATCAGTTCTTTAGTAAAGCCGGCAAATATGATTTTAAGACGGCAGGTGCCATCAACCGGATGGTTATCGCGCCGGATGATTATGGATATACCATTACAAACGACGGAAATCACCTGATTCGTTTCTCAACAAACGGGGCACCTGTTCTTACAGACCTCGGCGAATTGCAGGACAATCCACTCAATAAGGACATGTCGATTCGTAATAATCCCTGCGCCAATTCCGGAGGCGATCTGATCGCCGATGATGCAGGCAGCCTTGTTCTGGTTACCGGTAGCAACAGGGTTTTTAAAGTGGATATAGCGACCAGAAAAACGACCTATCTCGCAACTATTTCGTCACTGCCTGCCAAATTCACCACAAGCGGTGTAGCCGTCAACGAGGATGGTAAGATTCTAATAAGCAGCTCCCTGTATGCGGATGGTTATTTTACAGTAGATCCTGAAACCTGGAGCGCTACGCCTTCTTCCGGAACACATGAGGCATTTGGAAGTGCTGATTTAGCCAATAGCAATGTATTACATTCAAAAACGGCGGCCAATGCCAATTTATTTATTACTAAAGCGCCCAGTCAGTTAAGCCAGTTCAGGGTTTACCCGAATCCTGTGATGGATGATGAAGTCAGTATTCAGTTCGATGGTTTGAAGCCTGGCAACTATACGATTCAACTAGCCAGTGTATTGGGAAATACAGTATTGAAACAGAAGGCAACTATTATCGGAAATACACAGACGGAATTGGTTCATATTCCGGGTTCCACTGCCCAGGGATTTTATTATGTAAGCATCCTGGATGAAAATAATAAAGTCGTGGGAACGCAAAAGCTGGTTGTCGAAAGATGGTAATAAGCGTTTAAACCGTCACTCCGGATTCCACTACTGCTTGCCGTTTGTAATCAGTGGTTTTGAATTGTTGGGCGAGAAATAATACATACAGGAAATCCCGAAAAAAGTTGAATTACTGTCAGAATATCTTCCGCTATAATAGTATTGCCCGAAATAAACATTAAAATGTATTTGGGGACTATGAGCATATTCAATACCATAAGTCAACTCCGTGAGAAGATTTTCCTGTCGCGTTTAATATATAGCCTATACCGGCTGTAAATGTATTTGTAAACTTCCCCTGTTGAAATACATTCAGGTTTGGCCTTAGTTCAAAAAACGTGGTTGTATCCTTTCCGACTGCTTTCTGAAGGCTGTTTTTCGCGATCACTATTCCGAGACTGAATACATCCCATTGTCTCCCGACCTCCAGGCCAAGATTTATTTTATCTGCAAATGTTCCCGCCTGATTGGAAATACTGGGAGCGAGGGAAATATATGTCTGCGCATCGGATTTAATAAAGATCGTCAGCATACAGAGTGACATCAATATTCTGGTAACAGTTTGGTTCATAAAATGAAAGTAATTCATTCAGGCGGTTTGTGATTCGTTTGATCTGTATTTCATATCGGTTCAGATTTTTAAAAAATAGTTATATCTTAAACTGGAAATCATTTGCATGAAATTTGTTGACCTAAGCCATACAATTTTCGACGGTTTGATTACATACAAAGGACTACCAGCCCCCTTGATTTGTGACTATATGAGCAGGGAACAATCAAGAGCAAATTATGATGAGGGCACTACATTCCATATCGGGAAAATAGAAATGGTAACTAATACGGGAACTTATATTGACTGCCCCTTTCATCGTTTTGAACATGGCAGGGACCTGTCAGAAGTGGGTTTGGAACAATTTGCCGATTTGGAAGGTATCACTATTGATGCCAGACGGGATCATGGCCGTGGGTCCTGAATTCTTTATAGGTAAAGAGATCCGGAATAAAGCGGTTCTTGTTTTTACCGATTGGTCGAGACATTGGAATACGGCCGCATATTTTGAAGGACATCCTTATCTGACGGCCGAGGCTGCTGAATATCTAAAAGACCATCAGGTTAAACTGGTTGGAATTGACAGTCATAATATTGATGATACACGTGGCCGGAGCCGTCCGGTTCACACAAAATTGCTGGGTGCCGACATTTTAATAGTTGAGCACTTATGCAACCTCGATAAACTGCCCGCATCCGGCTACTATTTTAATGCCGTGCCACCAAAATTTAAAGGAGCCGGTACATTTCCAGTGCGGGCCTATGCCAAATTAGTAACAGATGGGTCTTCAGGTTTCCCAACAAACTAAAAAACTTTAGGAGCTGGATTTAAATTTTATAAAGAGATTTATGCATACCCGGTTGCAGGAACCGCAAAGGCTGCGTTTTGACCATTTGAAATACGATGTATCAGAACTGATGGATAAATCTGTTTATTTGCAATAAATAATGGAGCATGATTTTGGGCCTCAGTGATTTCAAAACGGTTTTCTTTATCGGAATAGCAGGAACGGGTATGAGTGCCATCGCACAATATCTCGCAGGAAACGGCAAGCAGGTCTCCGGTTCTGACCGGTATTTTCTTCCGGATGAATTGAATGATACACGCGAAAAATTAGAGGCGTTGGGTATTCAGTGTTTTCTCCAGAACGGTGAAGGCATCAGTAAAGCAACGGACCTGGTGGTCGTTTCAACGGCAGTGGAAGATACCGTTCCGGAAGTGCAAAAAGCGGCTGGATTAAATATCCCGATTATCAAACGGTCAGAATTACTCGCTCTCATTGCATCGAGTAAAAGAACGATCGCAGTCGGAGGCACCAGCGGCAAAAGCACAACCTGCGCCATGCTTTTCGATATCCTGCAATATGCCGGATCAGATCCCAGTATTATCAGCGGCGCAGGACTGGTTAGTCTTATGAAAGAAGGCCGCATTGGTAATGCCAAAGCAGGCGGGGGGGAATGGCTGGTGATTGAAGCGGATGAGAGCGACGGGTCCATCGTTCAATACAAACCGGAAGTGGGCGTATTGTTGAATGTGGATAAGGATCATAAGGAGATGGACGCCTTAATGGAAATATTCAGTGAATTCAGGAATAATACACAGCAGCTTTTTGTCGTCAACCAGGCGCAAACCGCAGCCAGACAATTGTCACAAAATACCTCCCGGGATTTTTCTGCTGACCCCGCTTTTCCTGCGGGTTACCAGGCAACCGGATTCAGGCAGTCCGGACTGGCCATAAAATTTCAAATCAATGGAGTGGAATTTACACTGAATACAGTCGGTAAACACAATATGGAAAATGCACTGGCTGCATCAGCCGTAGCCAGCCAGTTGGGTGTCGACCTCTCAATCAGTGCCGAAGCATTAAAATCGTATGAGGGCATTTATCGGCGTCACCAGGTGCTGGGAAAAAAACACGGAGTCTGGCTGATTGATGATTATGCTCATAACCCCATAAAGTGTGCAGTGTCCATTGAGGCCTGTCAGGACATCGCACCAAAAGTTATAGCCTGGTTCCAGCCGCACGGGTACGGACCCACCCGATTTCTGCGAAATGATTTTGTAACAGAGATCGGAAGAGTGCTCAGGACCACGGATGAAATTTGGATGAGTGAAATATTTTATGCGGGTGGTACGGCTGTAAAGGATATTTCTGCAGCTGATCTGATCAATGATCTGAAGGCGATGAGCAAACCAGCTTTTTTTGTTGAGGACCGGAATAAATTTTTGGATATGGTTCGTCCGCATTTAACGGAGAATTGCGTATTGCTGCTGATGGGAGCACGCGATCCATCGCTGGAAAATTTTGCGGTGCAGGTTTGGGAGCTACTATAAAAAGAATCGAAAACATCGCATTCAACGAACACCGGATGTTGGTGCATAATATGATTCTCACAAAATCCTTTTTATTCCTGGAGTAAATTCTGCCCTGCGGACCAGCAGGAAAAATTCAAAATAACGTTAAAATACGAGTTGCTCATGCAATGAGGGGTCGCAAATTACTCACCTACGCAACTATGCATTCACGATGGGCGTATTCAATTCAAACAGCTTTTATGAAAAATAAAGTATTTTATCTAAATATATTTTTACTGCTGATCTCGGCATTTGCCATCATTTCCTGCGGTAAAAGCAGCGGATATGGTAACAGCAACACATCAACGCCACCTCCCGTTGCCAATGCAGTAAGTATTGTAAATATGTCCTTTTCTCCCGCCACACTCACTGTGCCTGTTGGTACAAATGTAACCTGGACCAATAACGATAATATGACACATACCGTCACATCTGACGCATCAGGTTTTGACAGTGGTGATATCACAATGGGGAGCAAATATTCAAGGGTGTTTTCTGTAGCGGGAACCTACACTTATCATTGCACCATTCATCCGGCAATGAAAGGAACGATCGTTGTAAAATAATTGACAGACTATAGTTTTGTCAGTTGCAAGCCGATTTTTTCTAATTTTCTTCTGGCATTCATATCGTAAGCCTGGGCATTGGCGCGGGCTTCAGTCTTTACGTTAAAATATTTCCCGCTGGTATTCTTCAATCCGGGCGAGGTAGCGAGATATACCACCGCATCCGCACCGCTCTGAGCAGTTCCCAGTGGATGGACACCCGCTTCACGAACCATCCCCGTATCCAGATAGGTACCCGGGTGCAGACAGTTTACGGTTACCGTTTTTAGATCTTCAGCCAGATCAAACGTAAACATTATGATGGCCAGTTTACTGCGCGTATAAGCAGTTACGCCATCAAAATTTTTATCCATCATGATATCATCGAAATAAATGGGAGATTGCCCGGCCGAAGCTACGTTTACGATACGCGATGAAACTGGTTTTTGAATAGCCGGAAGCAGGAGATGGGTGAGTAGAAATGGTGCCAGGTAATTAACCGTAAATCGTGTTTCCGTTCCGTCCTTTCCAAACCTGGGAGCTGCAAATCCCGCACCGGCGTTATTGATTAGTAAATCCAGCGAGTCATGTTCTGTGAGAATCTCCGCCGACATTTTTCGCACTTCTTCCAGCGAAGAGAAATCAGCCAGGTAGGTCTGAATATTTTCATTACCTGTTTTCTCTTTTATCTGTGCCGAAGTTGATTCAAGTTTTTCTTTATTTCTGCCGTGAATTAAAATGCTGGCATCCCTGAACTGGTTTGCAAGGTCAGTTGCCACCAGTCTCCCAATACCTTCTGTCGCTCCTGTAATGAGTATTGTTTTCCTGTTCATAGATGAATAACAAAGCTAATAATCATTATGGATATTTAACCAGCCATAATAAAACACCGCGGGCCCGAAAATAAATATTAGAAATATTTGGGTAACTTAAAAGTTACTTATATATTTGAGTAACCTATTAGTTACTTAATATTAACATTTAAATGAAAAAAAATGAAAGCAGATATCGACATTGATTATCACGCAGATATTGTAGTACCTGGTTCGGTTCAAAAAGCATTTGAAGCGATATGCCGTGTGTCAGCCTGGTGGACCGAAAACACAGACAGGTCGTACGGTAAGTCTGAACGATGAATTTACTGTTCGTTTTGGAGAGACCTATTCGAAGTTCAGAATCGTCGAACTGATTCCTGCGCAAAAACTGGTCTGGTATGTACTTGACTGTAATTTGCACTGGATGAACGACAAAAAAGAATGGAAGGGGACAAAAATTCTTTGGGAGCTGTCATCCGTGAACGGTTCTACAAGGATCAGTATGACACATATTGGCCTGCATGCCGGAATCGAATGTTTTGAGGACTGTACAAAGGGATGGAATCACTACGTCAAAGTGAGTTTATTTAAATTGATTGAAGAAGGAAAGGGAGAACCTGATCACAAAGAGCATTCGGCTTTAGAAAGGCAATAAATAACAAATGAATAGTATGAAAAAAATGATTAAGTACAATTGGTTCTTTGAACAGTCACCCGAAACCGTTTGGAAATACCTGACAACTTCTGAGTTAATCGCGCAATGGCTGATGAAAAATGATTTTGAGCTGGTGCTGGGACGCAAATTCATGTTTAAGGCAAATCCGTATCCGGATCTTGAATTCGATGGCAATGTATATTGCGAGATCCTGGAAATCAGCCCGGTGAAAAAACTTGTTTATTCCTGGAAAAGCGGGGATGGTGAAGGAAAAATAAACGTGGACTCCCTTGTGACCTGGATATTGATACCCAAAAATGGCGGTACCGAACTAATACTGGAACATAGCGGTTTGGATGATTTGAAAAATGTTTTGCTTTTCCAGGCAATGAACAAAGGATGGGACGAAAACGTGAGAGTAAAAATGGGCAATTTATTCAACATAAAACCGTATAATGAAACAACAGGCAATTGATCCTTTTCAGGCAGTCGGCGATCCGAACAGAAGACAAATGCTGAAGCTTCTATCAAAAGAAAGCCTGACGATTAATGCATTGGCTGAAAATTTCGATATGACCCGACCGGCTGTTTCCAAGCACATTAAAATTCTTTATACGGCTGGCTTTATAACGATAGAAGACATTGGCCGGGAAAGACATTGTATGCTGAAACAAAGCGGGTTTAAACAGCTGCAACAATGGATTGATTACTTTGATCAGTTCTGGGCTGTAAAATTGAAAAAATTAGAGGATTTGTTAAACGAAAAGGCAAAAAAACAATAATTCCATAAGGGTCTTTATAAAGTCTCTATATGGTACGAGCTTTGTATCATCTCAACAGGTATCGGCGTTTGTACGCCTTTTCCTTGTAAATTGAATGATATGAAAATGAAGATGCTCTTTCTTCTGTCCTTATGCGTTGGCTTGCTCGGGGTATTTCAATCGCTGGCCCAGACTCCGTCCGGTTACAAGCTTCCTGATAGTTTTCAGTTTGATTATACGGTAACTCAAACGGTCCGTCATGCAAAAAAAATTCCGGATAGCTCGATCATGCATTTTTTTTATACGAAATCCGGCGACTATGCAGGGGCTGAGATCAGCAGAAATGCCGATAGCAAGGGAAACTTATTTATCGTGCTTACCCGGGAAGGGAACAGCATCATCTTTGATGAACGCAGTAAAAGTATTACTGTGATCAGTATTCGGAAACTGGTATCAGATCTTGCCGGGCTAACCAAATGGATCAGAATGGATAGCGTTATTGCGAATATGCGAAAGAGAACGGATGGTAAAAATTTTCAATCGGTGAAAACAGGAAATAAGAAGCAGGTGGGTAATTACACCACCGAAGAATATACAATAACAGATCGTAAAGGGCATAAGGGATCAGTTTGGTTATCCAGTGTGGATTTCAATACGCAGGGGGATTATATCATGGGCGCAGTAGGTGGTAACTTTGTAAAAATGATGAGCAGCAATATGGCGACGCATCCATTGCTTCAGGCCCTGACTCAACCCAGGGCGCTGATTACCGAAATTGAATTAAGAGATTCAACAGGTGCCCGCAGGATGGAACTGCAAACACAAAGCATCGATCAGATTACAAAAACAGTTTCAACTGCCGGTTATTCCTTTAATGACTACAGCAATATGACTTTGCCGGAGATATTTCAGGCAGAGATGAAAAAAAGAAACCATTGATTTCCCGATGGCCATCGTTAAAAATATTAAAAAAGATGAGCCATTAAAACTTATTCCATGGCTTGACGAAGCCGGTGAAATGGAAAAACAGGATAGGGAAGAAGCTGTAAAAGAATATAAGAAAATAGCTGCCGTTTATCCTCTGAATGAAAAAGTATACGACCGCCTGATGATCCTCTATCGTCAGCTTAAAATGCCCAAAGAAGAATTATTATGGATCAATAAGGCGATCCGGACATTTGAAGAAAAATTCAAATCCGCAACGGTGAAGCCTTCTGCTAAAATTGCATCCATCAGCAAATCCCTGATTCGCTCTATGGGATTGGCAGACAAAAAAGGTAAATCCTATTATCTTCCTCAGCCGATCGCCCGGTGGACCAGGAGAAAAGAACTTCTGGAAAAAAAACAGAAGGCATGATAATCACGCGAATTTGTACCCTTTTATTGCCTTATTTCGTTTCCAGCAATTTAAAAAATTGATCGAGCTGTGGTAAGATGACAATACGGGTGCGGCGGTTCATGGCGCGTCCTTCATTTGTATCATTTGTAGTGACGGGTTGGTATTCGCTACGTCCGGCAGCCGTAATATGATAAGGCGGAAGTCCATACTCATTCTGAAGTATACGAACCACTGCCGTAGCGCGTTTCACACTAAGATCCCAATTGTCGATCAGGGGTGGTCTTTTATACGGAATATTATCGGTGTGGCCTTCCACCATAAATTCCAGATCAGGCTGATTTTTCAGAACCGTTGCCACTTTACCGAGTACCTCCTTAGCCCTGGGGGTAATATCATAACTCCCGCTTTTAAATAAAAGCTTGTCTGAAATATCGATGAATACAACCCCTTTATCCACCTTGATATTGATATCCTCATCCGCCATATTACCGATGGCCCCTTTCAGATTCATTACCAGCGCCATATTCAATGAGTCCTTTCTCTGCATTTCTCTTTGAAGATCCATGATGTACGTGTCCTTTGCACCAATATTATCGAGAGACTTTTTTATGCTTTCGGCCTGGGTGCTGGTTATCACTGAAAGATTCTGCAATTGCATGATGGCCTGGTTATTATTTTGTTTCAAAATGGCATTCTGATCCTGCAGATAAGCGATCCGTTTGTCTTTTGCATTGGTCGAATCCTTACAGGTATTCAGGTCCGCCATCAAATTTGAATTGACTCCCATCAGGGAATCACGTGTGGCCCTGGACTGACTTTGTGCACGCTCGAATTTTTTGTTGCTGACGCACGAAATAAGAATAATGGAAGAGAGTATCGGAATTACAATTCTTTGGTATTTCATGACTAATAATTTATACAAAATTAATGGTCAATGACTACTATTTCAAAGCATGTTTCAGGAACGCTATATTTTCCTCTTTCCCTTTATTTAATAAGTCCTGACAATAATCAGTAAAAAACCGGTGCGATTCAAGAAGATGTATCGACTTGTATATTTTATTTTCTATCTGAACATGTAGCCTCGCCTCCATTTCTTCATAAACTATCGGATCAGTTATACGAAATTCCTTTGTTCCGAAATGATAGGTGTCTGCATCGCATAGGATTTTCTCAATCATCGTTTTTGGATCCGACGGTATCCTGGTTGCCATAATACAATCAGAGATTTTCCCGATCATATCTTCTTCAATAAAAAACGATTTTAGAAAAGAAGTCATCAGATCAGCGCCTGTTTGTTCATGTTCGGCCAGCTCATTAAACAAATGTCCGGTATCATGAAACCAGGCGGCGGTTATCAGGCAAAATTTTTCGGGATCATCGATCGCATAATGCATCGCGATTTCTTCTGCACGATCAACAACAAATTCAGTGTGTTGGAAATTGTGATATTTTAAAAACGGCAGGTTTCGCTGGGAAAATAGTTCCGTTACGAAGATTTTAACTCTGCTCAGGACTTTTTCCATTCGAATGTCTACCGCCTGGCGGTTGTTTATTTTGAAAAAACCAGAACCTGAAATGTACCGGGGATCACAGGCGGCCTTTGACCCGGAATTTCTTTTCCGAATTCAGCTGCCGGCAGAAACACTTCATGCGTTGTCGGGTCGTTGGTGATCGTTCTGGCCGATTTTTTAGTTTTAATATTGTCAATGATTTTGCATCGTCCCCGGGCATCTTCTTCCGCGATTGACAGGATACCGGCGCCGCAGGAAGCAAATACATATTTATATGTTTCGTCGAAAGCTACGCCGTCGCAACCATCACCGATCGGCAGGCGGTTTATAACATCACCGTTGGTATAGTCTACTACAAGTAACTGTTTATCACAACCGGCGAATAACCTCTTTGTTTTCAAATCGATGGCGAGACCGGTTGGACCTTCTGCCGGAGCAAGGTTCCACGTATCCAGCACCTTGCCCGCAGTAATATCTACTGCGCTGATTGAATTCTTATCTTCGATATTTACATAAATTTTACCAGTCTCATCGCTGACAGCCGTTTCGGGTTTTCCGGAAAGGGCAATAGTATCAACTACCATATCTGTTTGCGGATCTACAATACTCAGGCTATTGCTGCGTCCGTTACAGGTGATGATCTTTTTGGAAAAAGGTTCATACATGATCGCATCCGGATTCTGACCAACCGGTATTTGTTTTAACACTGCATTGGTTTTCAAATCAAATACAGTGATAGAATTCAATCTGCCGCAACTGACATATCCCTTGCCGAGGCCGGGAATGAAAGCAATACCATGTACGCCCGTTGTGCCGGGAATAAATCCCAGTGAATCACCGTTTGATGCATCCAGAATATTCACCTGAGTGGCATGAGAGACATATAACTTGTGGTCATTAACAGCTATATAATCCCATCCGCCACCACTGGCGATTTTAAAAGTTTTGGAGAATTTGTATCCACTTGAATTTTGAGCAAATCCTATGGATGAATAAGTAAAGAAAATGATTGTCACAATGAGCCTGCTCATATGTTTCATGGTATTCATTTTAGTAAAAGTAAATGCTAAATCTGTGGTAATTCTGTAGTTTCCACAGAATGATGTCTAAATAAAATACGCAGCATGGCCGGTAAAATGATCAAAAGAATCGGGAGGGCAAAAATGAATCCACCGATCACAGCAATGGCAAGTGGCTGATGTAATTGTGCGCCTTTTCCGATACCAAGCGCTAATGGCATCAATGCGATGATCGCACCGATGGCGGTCATTAATTTGGGCCTCAGACGCGTGGAAATGGCATATACAACAGAGTCATCCACCGACCTCTCTTTCAACGAATCCCGGAATTGCAGAAAAGTAAAAATCGCATTTTCCCCAATGATGCCGACGATCATGATCAGACCGGTATAACTCCCGACATTTAAAGGTGTATTGGTTAAATATAAAGCCAGGTAACTTCCGGAAATACCCAGCACCGCGAGCAGAATGATTAGCAGGGCAACTCTGAAGTCTTTAAATAGAAATAGAATAACAGCGAATACGAGTAAACTGGATGCGAGCAGAATAAACAGCAATTCTTTGAATGATTGTTGCTGGTCGGCATATGCTCCGCCATATTCGATATGGTATCCCTGGGGCAGGGATATACCGGCAGCAACTTTTTGTTTTATTTCAGTCATCGTACTGCCCAGATCACGGTTTTCAAGTCTTGCGGTAACTTCACCCATGGCCTGCAGGTTTTCTCTTTTTATTTCTGCATCTCCTTCATTTACCTGGATGGTCGCCAGTTCGCCGATGGCTTTTAATTTCCCCGACGGTAAAAAAATCTGCAACCTGTTCAGTTGGTCAACAGAATGATTTCTATAACCGGAATCAATGATTCGGATAGTGGGTGTTTGCTCTTTCTCAAGGATCGTCCCGACTACATTGCCTTCCTGGTTGGTCTGAATCTGGTATTGAAGGGAGGCAGGACTGATGCCATATTGTGATAATTTATCAAATTTGGGTATGACATTTACGGAAGGTCCTGCAATCACAACGCCGTTAAAAACGTCGGCTGTTCCCGGTACCTTATTGATTATTTCTGCGACCTGTGAAGAGAGGCCATTCAGAGTGCCGGCATCATTGCCAAATATTTTTATGGCAATAGGTTGTACAGAAGTCATCAGGTCACCCAGCATATCGCCGATCACCTGGCCAAAATCTATACGGAGAGCCGGTTGTGTGGATTCGATTTGTTTCCTGATATCGGCAATCACTTCATCCGTTGTGCGTTTGCGGTCTTTTTTAAGTTGAATCAGGTAATCACCGGTGTTCGGTTCCGTAATAAAAAATCCCATTTGCGTTCCGGTTCTTCGTGAATATCCGGATACCTCCGGCACCTGAACGATCAGCTTCTCTGCCTGCCGGAGCATCCTGTCTGTTTCGTCGAGTGAAGTCCCCGGTGGCGAAGCGTAATCCAATACAATACTTCCCTCATCCATTTCCGGCAGGAAACCTGTTTGTAATTTGGGCAGAATGATCACAATCGTCAAAATCATACCCGCAATCAGTAAGATAGCCACCAATGGTTTGTGTATCAGCACACCGATCCATTTTTGTGTTCTGACATGGGTTGGTGCGGGCATTTTCCCTTTTGTCTTTCTTTTTCGCGATAGGAGTAAATAAATAACCGGTAACCCGATCCATGTTACGAAAAAAGAACAAACCAATGTAATGATCATCGTATTGGTCAGCACTTTGAAATAACTACCCGCGACTCCACTCATCCATTCAAAAGGAATGAAGATTACAATCGTACTGATGGAAGAACCGACCATGGCAGGAAACAGATACCGGATGGCTTTATGGATCAAAGTGCCGGAAGATTCATCGGGATGTTCTTCATGCGTTCTTTGTATTTGCTCAACCACCACTATGGCATCATCGATGATGAGACCGATTGAAGCGGCAATAGCACCCAGCGTCATGATGTTCAACGTATACCCGATATTGAACAAACAGATGAGCGTAAGACAAATCGTAATCGGAATCGTAAATAAAATCGTTGCACTGGCTTTAATGGACCGAAGAAACACAATGGAAACAAAAATGGCCAGCAGCAGTCCGATCCATACGCTTTCGGTAACACTCTTCACAGCTTCATGTACAAAATCAGCCTGTACATAATACGGTTTCAAAACAATCCCTGACGGAAGAATTTTTTGAAGTTCAGCTACCTTGGCCGCCATCTGGTCAGACAAATCAATAAGATTGGCATTGGGTTGTTTGATGATTGCAACCAGTATGCTTTCACGTCCATTGGCATTGATCTTGGTATATTCAATGCCTTCCTTAACAGAAACTTCTGCAAAGTCCTTCAATTGAATGATTCGTTTGCCGTTGTTGCTGATCACTACAGATTGCAATTGATCAAGGGAATGCACCGTCGCATCCGTGACCGATAAATAAAGCATGTGATAATCCGACAGGTAACCATTCGATTTTATAAAATTTGTCTGACTTAATGCGGTCGTCACAACATCCGGTGTAATGCCAAGCGTTCCCATTTTGGAAACATTTAAACGGATCCAGTATTCCTTCGTTTTGCCACCGGATATCCTTACCTCAGACACGCCGGTCACCTGTGATAAAAAAGGTTTAACGGTAAACAAAGCCAGCATTTTCATATCAATCGGATTCTTTTGAGAATTCGATTCGAGTGAATATCCAATCACCTGCAAAATGGATGGATTCATTTTCTCCACGGTTACCTGTACGCCCGGAGGCAGGGAATTATTGATTTCCGTTATTTTCGATTCTATTCTTTGTTGTGCCAGGTCAATATTCGTGTTCCAGTCCATAAACGCCGATATCTCACAAGTACCACGACTGGTCGTGCTTCTGATGGTTAACAGGTCAGGCACTTGTTTGATCGCGTTTTCCAGCGGCTTTGTAACGGTCACCATCATTTTATCCACGGGCTGGAGACCGGCATCAGCAATGATTTTTATTTTAGGGAAAGTAATTTCCGGAAACAGAGATGTCTTAAACTGGCTGAATACGAAAATCCCACCCAGCAGGATGATGAATAAACAGGCCGTGACCGGATTTTTATATGAGACGAAATAATTTTTCATGTATGATTATTGCACGATACTAACTTTTGCCGTATCCGGAAGACCATAGTTACCTGAAATCAGGATACGGTCCGATTTGTTAAATAGTGGTTGCAGGATTTCAATATGGTCGGGAAATTCCATTCCTTTTTCTACCGGAACTTTGACAGCGGTGGTGGAATCGATCAGTTTCATCACCCAGAAACTGGTTTGCGCATCGTTTGATAGTACGGCAGCCCGGGCAACGGTCTGTGTTTGTTTTTTTGAATTGCGCAGAATATGCACTTTAGCGATCAGGTTTTGCGGTATCGGATGGTCGGGATTGACCCGGATGGTAACTCCTTGTGTTTGCGTTAGTGAATCCACATTCGGAAATATGGTTCCAATGGTCCCGGTTAGCCGTGTTCCATCCGGCAGGCTGAGAAAAACTGTTTTATTCGCCAGGACAATGTTGCGATACTCGTAAGGCATGTTCAGTATGAAAACAAAACTATTCTGATCACTGATCACTGCAAGCTGTTCCCCATCCTGCACATAATCACCGGGCTCATGGTTGAGTTGTGTAATATATCCATGACCCTTTGCCTGAATCGTGATCAAACCTGAAAATTTGAATGATGAATCGAGGCTGCTGATCGTTTGACCAATAGCGGCCGACTCTTTTGTTTCGAGAGTAAAAAGTTTTTGTTCGTTGTTTACAAAGTCACCGGGTTTTACCTGAACTGATTTGATATATCCGGCAGCAATGGATTTTACGTAACTGTTTTGAAGATAAGTGGAACTCGCATTGAGCTCAAGTGAATCAGATATCGGTCCATACCTGGCGGAGTCAACCGTAACCGGAGTGACCGGAACAGCCGCTTCTTCCGGTGCTGTTTTTTCAGCCGGGTGGCAACCTGTTGACAGGACATAAATGACTATGAAGAATAAATATTTTTTCATAAGGCTTGCCAGTAATTGATTTGGTTAATGATTTGCATACGGTTGACGTAGTTCTGGTTCAGAAGGTTACGCGCATTTAAAAATGTATTGATGGTCAGGATCAGATCTGTTATCCTGACTTCTCCTGATTCCAGTAGTTTTTTATTCACGTCGATCAGTGTGCTGGAATATTTGATCTGTCCATTGATATCGTTTATCAATGATTCGGTGGATCTGAGTTGTTGGTCGAGTTGTGCGATTTGCTGGTTATACTGGCGCAGAAAATAATCCTTGTAATGCTGACGGGTGTCTTCAGCGATATTTATTTTCTGATATTTCATTTTGCGTTGCTTACCGTCGTATATAGGCACCGAAAAATTTAACCCAGCACTAAGTCCGAAATTTTTATAGGGTTCATACTGTAAAGAGGAATTATAACCCGCATCTGCGTATACGTTGATTTTCGGTTTATAAGTATAAAAAACGGTCTTCTGCTGATTGACAAGGTTTAGGCTGTCCAGTGTATATTGCCGGTAAAAAGGAGAATTAAAGATATCGGGCATCATTCCAATGTTTAAATCAGGTGCCTCCAATTCTACCAGGCTGGTATCCACAATACCGGACATATAGTTTAATGTCGCACAGTCATTACGGAACTGAATTTCTGATTGACGAACGAGCAGCGACTGCTGCTGATATGAAACATAAAATGTCAGGTAATCGGTTTGCTTATATACGCCGGCCTGCGTTAACCGTTTTAGAATGCTTTCTTCACTTTGATAAAGATTCAGGATTTCACGACTGAATGTCCAGGTCTGAAAATCGCCGTATACCGTGATATACTGGGTTGTGATGGTTTTGCGAAGATCTTTTTCTGCGACCTGTGCTGTGTTGCCGATCGATTCTTTCAGGAGCCGGATGGTTTCATATTGTGAAGCCAGGTTAGCCGAAGAGATAATATTTTTATTCGCCTGAACGAAGGCCGAAACCTGGGCGCCATTGGTTATAATATTATCGTAACCGTATCCGGAGATTACGGGTGCATAATAATTTGCACTCACACCGTTTACCTGTATTTTCTGTGAGGCTTTGATCATCTGGCTATCTACCTGTGCCGACTGCATTTGATTTCTGTAATCAGCAAGCAAAGGGCTGTTGTTTTTGGCATGCGAGAAATAATAATCGAGCCCATGTTGCTGACATTCGCCTGAAACAAAAGAAAGCAGGGCCAAAAAATTTAATAATAACTTCATGTGGTGCGTTTTGAGCATCAGTATACAAAAGAAACAAAAAATTCTGGAGCAAATCTGTAGTTGATGTATTTCTGATCCCAACTACAGAATTCCTACAAATTTCAGCGGCATCTTTGATTTGTAAATCATAAAACCGGAAATCCATTATGAAGGTTTTAATCATAGAAGATGAAAAGGCGCTTTCCGCCAGCATTTTCACCTACCTCAATTCGGAGCAATACGTTTGCGAAATTGCAGCCGATTATCATTCAGCGATGACCAAGGTCGGTGAATATGATTATGCCTGTATCATTCTGGATATCAATCTGCCCGGTGGGAGCGGACTGGATATATTAAAGGAGCTGAAGGCAGGTAAAAAGGCAGAAGGCGTGCTGATCATTTCTGCCAGGAATTCACTGGACGACAGGCTGAATGGCCTTAATTCCGGTGCGGATGATTATTTAAGCAAACCCTTTCATCTGTCGGAACTGGCTGCCCGTGTTGCAGCGATCATCAGAAGAAAGTCATTTGATGGAAATAATAACCTGAAATTTGAAGAACTTGAGTTGGATGTATTTTTCAAGACCGTGAAAGTGAATGACAGGATTGTAGATCTGACAAGAAAGGAATATGATCTGTTATTGTATTTTATCACTAATAAAAATAAAGTGATCAACAAATCGGCGATCGCGGAACATTTATGGGGTGACAATATGGATATGGCCGATAGCTACGATTTCATATATACCCACATAAAAAATCTGCGCAAAAAATTAATACAGGCGGGATCCAGGGACTATGTAAAATCGGTCTATGGAATGGGATACAAATTTACCAGAACATGAATCTGTTTACGCGTTATTTCCGTATCAATCTGCTGGCTACCGTTATTATTTTCATCCTGGCCAGCCTGGCGTTTTATTTCCTGCTCTGGTATGTTTCCATAGCACAGATGGACGAAGATTTAAAGATAGAGCAGCGGGAAATAGAAACCTATGTACAGAAATATAATCACCCGCCGGAACCCATCACGGTGAAGGATCAGAATATATCATATGCTGTTTCGGACGTCCGGAGTAAAATTAGAAAATTCAGCACCATCGAATCTCCGAATCCCGGGGAAAGGGAGAATTTCAGGCAAATCAGTTTTACATTGCCGGTAAATAATCAGTGGTTATTGTTCAAAGTTTCCAAGTCGCTGGAAGGAACTGAAAATCTGAACCGGTCTATTATTATCATATCTCTGTTAACAATTATAGCCATTTTACTGGTCAGTCTGCTGATCAACCGATGGCAGCTCAGGCGATTGTGGAAGCCATTTTATAATACGCTCTCAGGTGTGGAAAAATTCAGGCTGGGCGAAAAAGCAATACCCCATTTTGAGAACAGTTCGATAACTGAATTTAATTTTCTGAATTCGACTATCAGTCAGTTTATCCGGGATGCAGACAAGGAATATTTTTTATTAAAGGAATTTACTGAAAATGCATCCCATGAGCTGCAAACACCGCTGGCCGTTGTACGGTCAACATTGGATGTAATGATGCAGGACGAAAAGTTGTCCGAAGCCCAAAGCAATTCATTACAGGCCGCCCAGTCAGCGATCCAGAAAATGTCCAGGCTGAATCAGTCTTTACTTTTGCTCAATAAGATCGAAAACAAACAGTTTTCGAATATTAATTCATTTGATGTCAAATCACTGGTTCAGGAAAAAATGTCCGATTGGCAGGAGTTGTGGCAGGGCAGGAACCTGAACATTTCATCTTCTCTCGAGTCCGCAACTGTATCCATGAACGAACAACTGGCTGAAATGATGGTAAGTAATCTTTTCAGTAATGCGGCCAGGCACACACCCGATGCCGGCCACATCCATATAAAACTATCCACTGGTGTTTTTGAAATATCAAACACTGCAGCCGACGGTCCGCTGGATCAGGAGAAATTATTTAAAAGATTCTCCAAGGCAGGCCAGACGACGGATCATCACGGCCTTGGACTATCAATCGTTAAGCAAATCGCAGATGTTTCAGGCATGAATATATCTTACCGGTTTTTGAAAGGCGATCATATATTTTCAGTTCGTTTAAGTTCTGCCTCTGTATAATCTTTAAGTCATTTGGTTCTGATCCTTTTTCGCTTTTTTTAAAACCACAGACTTCCTACAGAATTGAAATGCACCTTTGACGGAACTGATAACCGGTAAATACTCGGGTGTTTTAATGGATACAAAGATTTTATCATTGAATAGGAAATTAATTGGAAATTTTTTGATTCCCTGTTTTTTATTGGTGAGTCTGCAAACTTATTCGCAAAAAGGGAATATATCTGGCCTCATAGTCGATTCGGCTACAGAGCAGCCGGTCGAATATGCAACAATCAGTCTGCTGGATAATGTAACGCATAAAACAATAACAGGTTCCATTAGTAATGCGCAGGGATTATTTAAAATTCAAATTGTAAAAACGGGAAATGTTTCTATCCTGATAGAAGCTATTGGTTTCCTTCCATTTCAGCTATCCTTCCAATTATTGGACAAAAGCAAATCCCACGACATGGGTAAGATCCGGTTGAAACAAAAGACATCCGATTTACAGGGTGTGACAATTATCGGTGGTCAAAAACTGATTGAGAATCGCATTGACAAAATGGTTTTTAACGCGGAGAATGACCTGACATCACAGGGTGGGGTAGTAACCGATATATTAAAAAAAATTCCACAGATATCCGTGGATGTAGATGGAAATGTTGAACTGGCGGGAAGTTCCAGTATTCGATTTTTAATTGACGGGAAGCCTTCCACTGCTTTCGGAAGCAATATCACCGATGTGTTGCAATCTATTCCGGCCAGCCAGATAAAAAGTATTGAGGTGATTACAAACCCCGGCGCCAGATACGATGCGGAAGGTTTGGGCGGCATTATCAATATCATATTAAAACACAGTCTGGTCAGGGGCGTTAACGGGAGCGTATCCCTCACTGCCGCCAGTCGAAACGAAAACGGGGCATTTAATCTGAGTGTCCGGAATGGCAAATTGGGGATTAACGTATTTGTAGACGCCAACGCGCGTTTGCCCGCCATTACCCCATTGACTTCACAACGTATATCGCAGGATACAATTTCTAAAACGCAGGTAATCCTTGATCAGAATGGCAGTAGCAATTTTAAACGGTATGGGGTGGAAACAGGTTTTGCCGTGGATTACACTTTATCGAAGAAAAACAGTCTCACATTTTCATTGAATAGTAATTATTTTGGCTCGGCCAATAAAGGGTCACAGAATCAAAGTCAGACGACCCTTGATTACAGCGGTAATCAGGTCAGCCAGATTCTCAGTTTAAGTGAAACACAAAGTGATGTCCGGCTGCATACCATTAATATGAGTCTGGATTATAGGAGAAAATTTGAGAAAGAAGACCAGGAACTCGATATAGGCGTTCACACTTCTTCAAATCATAACAACTACAATTCAGCAAATACCCAGACTTATCTGCCGGAGAATTACCTGTACTACGGCACAAACAATAATAATCCAGGTACGGAAACGGAAACGGAATTCGTACTGGATTATACGCAGCCAATTGGAAAGAAAATAATTTGGGGAGTGGGCGGAAAAATTGTCTTAACCGACATCCATAGTACTTCAAACGTACTTAGCCTGCAGCCCGCGTCCGGGTTGTATGTCTACGATTCAACGCTGTCCAATTATTTACGCTACCAGCAACAGGTATATGCACTCTATACGGAGTTCGGTATTCCTGTTTCAGATTGGTTTGAAACGAAGGTCGGTTTACGATATGAACGTACTGCCCTGAATCCTTTCTTCTCCGATATTTCCCAACAGATTTCGGAGCCTGGTTACAATACATTTGTTCCCTCTTTGTTTCTCAGCCGGAAATTAAATGAAAAATATACCCTGAAACTAAGTTATTCAAAAAGGATAGAGAGACCTGATTATCGTGATTTAAATCCGTTCATCAATACAACCGATCCTTATAATATCATAACCGGGAATCCTTATCTGCAACCGGAGATAGGGCATCGCATCGAACTTGGATGGACTGACGACCTGAAATCAGGCGGATCTTTCATGATTAGTGCTTTTTACCGGGTAAATCAGGGTGATATACAGCCCTACGTCGTTTATTATTCAAGTCTTCCTGTCGGAGACACGGTATATAAAAATGTCTCTGTGACCACGCGGCAAAATATCGGAGTGGAAAAAAATCTCGGAATGAATTTATTTTCTGATTTGCATCTGACTCCAAAGTTCAGCGTGAGAACAAATATTTTTCTTTTTTACAGGCAGGGGATCAATGCCCTCGATTCCAATCTGAAAGTGGAAAGTTTTAATTACCGGATCAACATGAACCTGAGCTATAATTTTTCAACTACACTGGCCGGAGAGTTCTTCGCAAATTTCAATTCTCCCAGGAATGAAATTCAGGGGAAATATCCTTCATTTTCATCGTATACCCTGGCTTTTCGTAAACAGCTATGGAAGAAAAAGGGCAGCATCGCGCTGACCGGCACAAATATATTTAGTGAATACCTGGTGCAACCGACCATTTTATACGGCCCGGACTTTACTGTAAACAGTACAAGAAAAATCCCCTTTCGTTCGGTGGGCATCAATTTTACCTGGAAATTCGGAAAGCTCGATTTTAAAAAAGAACGACGCGAAAATCCGGATATTCCTGCCGGCCCCGTTGATCAATAATCATTCTGGTAATCTAAAAGCGAATCCATTTTGTAGCTGCCGGGTTTATATCCTCTTAACCTGAAAACATATACATGTTTACAAATCAACCCGTTTCTGATACACTCAACGACCATCGGCATTTCATATGAAGTGAAACAATTATTTATCTTATCGAGGACCTTGTAATCAAATAAATTGGAAGGAACAATATAATAAGCACTGTCACCGGATTTCAATGGATGCTTACATTTATTTGTCCAATAATATTGGTGCAGGTCGGAGACACCTCCCAGCCCAATGGTTTGTTGCTTTGTCAGACTGGCAATGTAAAAGTCAATATGTGCCGCCGGAAACCATTTGGAAACGATAATGGGTGCACCCGGAGGCATGCGTTTATTTATGATGTCCTGCTTATACAAGGAGTCGAATTTTCCACCTGCATACTTCCATCCGAACATGTCCAGCGAAAGATCTCCTTTGCCTAAATTCAATCCTTCTTTTTGTTCTGAGGAAGTACCCGGATATAAATTTGTGATTAAGATTTCAGAAAAACCTACAACCAGGAGAAATGCCAACGCCCATTTGATATTATTTGGAACGAGACCGATTTTATTACCGGGATCAGAAGTCAGCCGGATGGACGGAATCAGCAGAAGAGTGCTCCATGCCGGACCGGACCAATGAGGATAAGTCTCTCTGAATAATGAGATAAATAACAGTATAAATATTAGGGGTAAACTGCAGCACAAAATGATTTGAATTTCTTTTTTCCAAAATAAGATCTTCCGGATTGATACAAAACAGATGCAGATGAGGAAGAAATTTACCGGATTTGTTATCAGAATCAATTTTAGCAGTTGTTTTATAAATCTTTCAAAATGGATATTTGCATGGGACAGGCTTACCCGGTGGCTATGAAATTCATAACTGGCAAAATGATTTTGCAGGTTCCAGACAATGATCGGTGAGACCAAGATCATAGTAATAAAGGCCGATAAGTAAATAGCCCGGCACTTAAACCAGGTACGGTCAAACAATAAACAATACAATATCAATCCAAGCCACAGAAATATTCCATGGACTTTACACATTATACACAAACCGGTTGCAATACCCCAATAGCACCAGAGCAAAATGACATTTGTCTGATGTTGCTCTGAATGCAGAATTTTAACAAGCAGATAAATGCTTAGGAGCCAAAAAACCAGTTGGGGACTGTCAGGTAATATATAAGCTCCGGCTCCCAGGCTGGCATATAAAGATGAAGTGTAAAGCAAAGCGGCGAACCACCCTGTTCGCTCGTTATTGATTTTGGATCCGATCATGAAGATCAGCCAGGTGGAGACTGCAGAGGAAATAATAGCACCCACCCGTATAAAAAACTCGTTGTGGAGATACAGGTTTGCTGTTGTCAATCTGATCACCCATCCGACTATCGGAGGGTGATCAAAATAGTTCCATTGCAGATGTTGTGCGTATGTCCAATAATATGCTTCGACATTCCCCAATTCTGACGATGATGCGATAATGCACCTGATCAGTGTGGAAATAAGAATTAATTGAAAAACTTTTATAGATAATTCAGAAGTTTTAATCCTTTGTTGCACTTAAAATTAAATAATCATCCAAGATAGTGTTATGTAATTATTTCCATAATAATTAGTTTACGTAATAGCCCTAAGCCTGAATTCTGAAGATTCTGAAGCAATTCTGTATTTAGTTTAATCTAATTGTGAACCAATCTTTACGATAACATTATATCAATCCTGTGAGAAATTGCCATTTGCATTTCCATATACATTCGCCGAAACTATCCGGCTAAATGCATTTGAAAAGATTTCTTTTAGTCTCCGTCTCTTCTATTATTGTTCAAATGGCTTTTTCTCAAACAGCGTCCGTCAAGGGGCGGATTATCGATCATCAAACGGGAGAGGTAGTAAAAGGATGTTATATAACCTGTCTGAACACATCATATAAGACCTATACGGACGAGGATGGAGAATTTGTTTTGAATAATTTACCTCCGGGTCAATATGACGTTCAGGTTGAATCTGTTGGATTTGCAGAAACAACCCGCCATTTGTCTGTGGGTAATCAGTCGCCAGTGAAACTGAACATTGAATTGAATGAAAAAGCCCTGAAGCTCCAAACAGTACAGGTATTCAACCAGGTGAATGCGGAAGAAGAAAGAGGTGCCAGGTTAACGGAGAAACACGCTTTAAACATCGTCAATGTTATTTCTTCCAGGGCGATGGAAGTTTCACCTGATATCAATGCGGCAAATGTCCTTCAAAGAATGAGTGGTTTGACCATACAGCGTAACGGTGGAGGAGACGATGCATATGCCATTATCCGAGGGCTTGATCCAAGGTATAATAACACTTTAATTAACGGTATTAAAGTGGCAAGTCCGGACGAAAAGAACCGGTTCGTCCCCCTGAGTATTGTTCCTTCCGACCTTTTATCCAGCATTGAAGTGTCTAAATCTTTATTGCCGGAAATGGAAGGTGATGCGATCGGAGGAACCGTCAATCTTAAAATGAAAGATGCTCCGCCGGATTTTATGTTTAAAGCCATTGGGTCCATTGGATACAGCGCGATTTTTTTTGACCGGAAATTTGAAAGTTTTTCAAAAACGGATATTCAGAAAAAAAGTCTCACGGAACGTTTCGGAAATAATTATCTCGCACAACCTGAAGATTTCAGCCGTTCGAACCTGGATTTCAAACCGGTAAATCCACTGCCTAATACCGTGGTAGGTATTACCTATGGTCAGCGTTTTTTCAATAGTAAACTGGGAATCCTGGTGGCTGACAATTTTCAAAACCAGTATTATGGTAGTAATACTGTCTTTAATTCTGCAGCGCCCAATTCCAAGGGACCGATTATTTCCGATTATGCGAACCGTTATTTCTCCACGCAACAACTTAATAACGGACTGGTTTTGCACGCGGATTATAATATCAATGCACGTAATAAGATCATAGTTACCAATATACTTTTATATAGTTATCTGGCGCAGTCCAGAACCATCATCGATACAGCTATTGTGGGAGGAAACGGCGGACGGACAGTGCCTGGTACCGGCCCGATCAGTACGGATTACACTTCGGTGACCAGTACGCAGATTCTTGAAAATCTGAAACTGGAAGGCCAGCATATCTTATCCCCTCATTTTATGTTTGACTGGGCAGGCGTTTATTCTCAAGCAAGCAAGCAGACGCCGGATATGGCCGATATCAGTGTAAATAAGAAGATTGACACCGTTCATACCGATGGAGATATTCACGGGCCTTACACATTCAGCTCGACACCCGATTATTTCGATGCCATCAGCCGGGTTTGGCAACATAACAATGACCAGGATCTGGATGCCATCGCCAATCTTACATTTAAAAATAAATTTCCAAATGATTTTTTTCTGGATCTGAAAGTAGGAGGACTGTACCGGCACAAAACCCGTTACAACCAACAGAATTCCTATACGCTAAAACCCACAACGGGAGCAAATGGCGTGAAACAGATTTATACGGATATCTATACGGCGCAATGGACGGTATATAGTCCCGCTGGAACCTATGACTACGATGTCAACAATTATAATTTGTTTGAAAACATTACCGCGGGTTATGCGCAGTTCCAAACAAACTATGGTAAATGGGAGATCGCGGGCGGTGCCCGGATGGAAGTAACCAGTCAGGGATATACCCTGCGTACTTTTTATGCCAATCATCCGACCGGACTCACAAAAGATTATACCGATCTACTGCCCAGCCTGATGGTGAAATATAGACTGAACATGAAGACCAATCTGAGGGCCTCTTATTTTAAGTCCATTTCCAGACCGAATTATTATGAACTGGTTCCGGCAACCATTCAAAGCGTTAGTTCAGCATCCAGTACAACCGGGAATCCATCGCTCGAGCATTCTGTTGCAAATAATTACGACGTCCGGTATGAACTGTATCCCCATGGCGACGACCAGTTATTTGTCGGGGCATTTTATAAGACCATTGACAATGCAATAGAATATGCTTACCAGGGTGCGACGACTTTAATGCCTGTTAATTCAGGAACAGCAACCGTATATGGGGCCGAACTGGTGCTGACTAAATATTTCGGGAGTTTCGGTATAACAGGAAACTATACGTACCTGTACTCGAGAATTTTTTCCAATAAAGCGTATACAGACTACAGCACGAACCCTCCGCGGGGAGTCCCCGATACATTACAAGAGCGACCGCTTCAGGGAGAAACCAACAATACGGTAAATGTGTCTCTGATATATAAAAATAAAAAACATAAATTCTTTGCCGAGCTCGCTTACCAATACCTGGGCAAAACACTTTCTGTTGTTTATCCTTTATTGGGTTATGATTATTACCAGAATCCGTATTCTGTTCTTTCCTTTTCAGCAGAAAAACTGGTAAGCACACACTTCACTGTATTCACCAAATGGAATAATATCTTAAATACTGCTATTACGTACAGCATTGGCAATCTGCAAACCCAAAGTGATGTTACAAAATTGAATTTCAGTTTCGGATTGAGATATGTATACTAAATAAAATCAAACTAAAACACAAAACGATGAATAAGAAAAATCTAATCTACGCGGCGATGATTATTGTGCTGGGTGCCTGTTCAAAATCAGAAAACACAAAAACCGTTACACCGCCGGTTCCTGTGTCCAATCCGATTGCCCCGGGAAATATTTCCGGTTTTGTAAAAGGCACACTCACGACTGGTAGCACCTATACTATAACGGGAGACTTAAACGTGAAACCCAGGAGACACGCTCGCATCACAAGCAGGAGTGACTGTTATTATAACGAATAATGCACAGATCAATATTGCCGGCGTGCTTTCCCTGATTGGAACCTCTGCGCAACCTGTTTCCTTTAATTCGGATAGCAAAAAACCAGGATCATGGGGTGGTTTTCAGTGTGACAGCGCGCAGGCTGTAACCATCAAATGGACACATATAGATAATACCGGAGGCCCGGATCCTTCAGGTGATGCGCGTAAATCTGTTTTTGTAAATGCACCCATCAACGTGGATATAGAAGACTCCTGGTTTACCAACGGACAGGATGACCTGATCCGCATACAAACGGCCGCTAAGATTACCATTCTGAGAAATACCATACTTTCCTCAGGGAGTACGGATGGGGAGGCGATCAATTTAAAGAAAGGAGTTACAGGCGATGTCGCTTACAATGTGATTTACAGCCAGGCAGGCACGGGTGTCAAACTCGAAACAAACGATTTACAACCCTTTCCGCAAACCATCATCAATGTGTATAATAATACGCTGGTTGCAAACGGATGGAGAAGAGGATCCGCAGAACCAGGTCGTGGTGTCTCTGTCGGATTAAATGCCGTTGGTAATATATACAATAACATCATTGTAAATAATTATCAGGGTGTTGAAATATTTACGGATGCAGATACAGTGCATACAAAATATGGCTATAACTTATTCTATGCCTCCGCAGACAATTATACCGATACAACACAGGGTCAGCACCTGTCTATTTCTATCAGGGCGAATTTTTATCCTTCTGACGGCGTTGGAAAACCGCAGTCTACTGACATCATATCTACCAGCGTTTCTACAGCGAACCCAATGTTTAAAACATTTGACGGAACCATTGCAGCACCAAATGGTGCAAGCTCCGGCAACGACTATCATTTGTTAACCGGATCACCTGCTCTGGGCAAAGGTAACCCAACATACAGCGCTGACATGGGCGCATATACTTCTGACGCAACCAAGAGCAATCAGCATTAAATCACATCGACGGTTCTTCTGAAGCAAGAACCGCCTTTTTTAAAATATGCGCATGAAGCTTATACTGATATTTTTTTGCCTGACCCTCTCAATGCTTCCATTCGGAGTGCTTATGGCACAAACTCCCCGGGACTATGTTTTGGAGAAGAAGATATCTCTGCCTGGCGACGGGGGCTATGATTATTTGTACATAGACAAACAGTCCAGGCGTCTGTATGCATCTCACGGCGACCGGGTTGAAGTGCTTGATCTGGTCACCGAATCACCCATCGGTTCGATTACCGGTATGAAGGGCGTTCATGGAATCGCTATAGCGAATAAAGCGAACAAAGGCTTTATCAGTGACGGAGAGGCGAATGCCGTTATTGTATTCGATCCTATTACTTTTAAAATTGTTTCGACAATTCCCCTCACCGGTCAGGATCCGGATGCTATAATCTACGATTCAGTTTCTGAAAGAGTTTTTGCGTTTAATGGTCATAGTGATAATGTCTCCGTGATCGACGTGAATGGCTTAAAGGAAATCGCATTGGTTTCTCTTAAGGGAGGTCCTGAATTCGCAGTTCCTGACCGGACGGGTAATATTTATGTGAACATCGAAGATAAAAATCTGCTTTTAGTAATGGATAGTAAGACATTGGCAATTGCGAACAGGTTTTCTCTTTCGCCCTGTGGCGGACCTACCGGGCTGGCACTGGATCTGGCCAACCAGCGCGCATTCAGTGGTTGCCGTACAAATAAAGGCATGACGGTTACTGAAATGAAAACCGGTAAAGTGATTGCGACGATTCCGATCGGCGCGGGCGTGGATGCCGTGGCATATGATAAGGAAAATGCACTTATATTCTGTTCTAACGGTGATGGTACCACGACGGTCATTCGTCAGGATTCACCCGATAAATACCAGGTTATTCAAACGATACAGACCCAGTACAGGGCAAAAACCATGGCCCTCGATCCACAAACACATAAGATCTATCTGAGCGCCGTGGATTTTCAGCCGGGTACCAAAACACGCATCCCCGGAACATTTAAGATCTTAGTCTTCATACCCCCAGCTATCTAAAAAAAATATTATGCGTCGTTTGTATCTGATTTTGTGGTTTACATTTTTAGTGGCATCTCTTTATAGTCAGAAAAATATCCCGGCGGACTCTGCTAAAAAGGAAAATAAAACGAAATCCCTCCATTTTACAGTGTTTGGAGACTGGGGAAGAAATGGTGAGGATAATCAAAGGGAAACAGCAAATGAGCTCGGAATTGTTTCCCGGACATTCAAACCTTCATTTATCGTATCGACCGGGGATAATTTTTATCCCAGCGGCGTTCGCAGCACCAGGGATTATAATTGGCTTGCCTCTTATGAGCAGATATACACAGCACATTCCCTGCAAACAGATTGGTATGTTGTATTGGGAAATCATGATTATAAAGGTAATGTTCAGGCAGAAATCGATTATTCTGATATTGACCGGAGATGGAATATGCCAGCGCGTTACTATTCAAAAACTGTGTTTATCGGGGGAGACAGTTCTCAGGGAGTGTTACTCATTTTTATAGATTCAACACCGTTTTTATCAGAGTATTATCAAAATACCGAACATAATGTCAAGGGACAGGACACAGCTGCGCAAAGAATTTGGCTCGAAAACACACTAAAACAAGCCCCGGTTTATATTAAATGGAAATTTGTGTTTGGTCATCATCCTCTTTGGACCGGTGGTGGTAGAATGAAAGCTCCGGAAGGTGTAGAAATGAGAAATCTATTCAGACCTATCTTCGAAAAATACCAGGTGGATGCATATTTCAGTGGGCACGAACATAATTTACAATATATCAAACCATCCGGTTACACTAAGTATTTTGTATCCGGAGCCGGATCTGAAACGACACCCGTAATAATTCATCCTGATGGAGGGGTGTTTGCCAAATCTGAAAACGGTTTTATGAATATCAGCCTGACAACCGATCAAATGGAAGTTAATGTAATTGGTTATATGGGTGAAACCTTGTTCAATACAGTCATCCGGCACAAATAATGAACTGTCAATAACCATTCAACCATTTTTACTTCCCTCCATTTGTGGCTGGGATAAACTACGAACCCGGGAGATTCATGTTGTGCATAATCAGGATCAGCCACTGGTCGCCATTGCGGGTCATTAGGAGGTTCGCAAGACCTTTTCCGGGCGGTATATCTTTTCCGTCCGGTGTTTTTGCTCCTGTTATTTCCCACCATGCATCAACCGCAATGATATCGTTGGTTATATACCTGATTTTTTTACCGGTGATTTTTAACGAACTGTTTTTAAATACAGTGGCAAAAGACTTTTCATGAACTTTCTCAATGGAGTCTCTGCCGTAAAAACTCATGCCGGCGAGATCGGTAAAATCGGCTTCTTCAAGAAAAGCCCTGGAATAAGCTGTGGCATCGTGTTTATTCCAGGCTTTGGACATGGTTTCCAATAATGCCTGAATGTTTTCGGAGTCCCGTACCATCTGGACCGTCTGTCCTCTGGCCGGGCAAATAATGCCGAAGAAAAAAAAATAAATTAATATATTTTTCATGGTGTACCTGCAGCTTCTTCCATTTCAATAAGTCGTATTTGTATTTTTTCGCGGATATTTCCCTCCGTGGATCCCAGAATGAATTGCATTCCGTTTTTATTATTCAGTTGTTCAAAAAATCTTTCATGATCAGCGGATTCTGCCAGCCAGTCACGCAAAAGCCTTATCTCGTCTTCGCTGAGGACAAGCCCGGCCTGATAATTACATAATACATTCAATATCGGCTCCAGATCTTTCATAAAAAGTAATAAATTGCCATTGTATCGTTTTGATAGTTACAATTTACAGAAAATTAGCCCTGGGGTGGCATGCATATTGCAAACTAACAGAATGCGTCGTACCTTTCCACTCCCGGAATCAAAAGACCTGTCAATCTTGCAATACAAACCCGTTAAGTCCCTGGCTCAGTACAAATCGTACGAGAGCTATCTCGAGAAACTGTTATGGATCAAGGAAAAATCCGATTCGGAAAAAGAATCCATACAACACCTGATCTCATTAATCGGAAAATGGGATGCCGACCATTTTACCAGTTCTTCAGTCATTCCCAAAGCACCCCAGCGCGATCCGATTGAAGTCCTGGATGGATTGATGAAGGCGAATAAGATAAATTCAAGCGATCTCGCAACAACACTGGGTATCAGCCAGAGTGGCATTTCTGATATCCTGAATTACAGGCAGGAGTTAACGGATGAACTCATTGCAAAACTGTCTCAAAAGTTCAAGGTATCCCTGGACGTTTTTAATAAGGCGGTTTAATCTAAATTCATTTTTTTCAATAGTTGGATAAACCTTGGCTTATTTCTGATCGGAGCAAAGCCAGGATCCACTTTTATCCAAAACAAATGCAGGTCGCGAATTTCATAGGATTTATCTAAAAAATCCAGGGCCTTATCATAGTCACCCAGGGCTATATACGCCTGAGCAATCCGGTAAGGAGACAATAAAACGCCTTTTATTTTTAGCGTGCTGTCCAGTAATTCCTTTGCTTTAACATGATCTCCTGTTAAAGCATACCCGTAACTCTGCATGATGGCGTAATAGTCGATTGGATTCGAATTGTGATCTGTAACCGATACCCGATCGAATTCCTTTCTTGCTTCCGTGTTCATTTTTTTTTGGAAGTATACAAGGCCGAGCGACCAGGCGATGACACCGGCCTGCAGAGGCGCAGATCTCAGTTTGTCAAACTTTTCAATCGCCTGGTCATTCAGACCAGCAAAATAATAGTTTCTTCCAAGTACCCAGTTTGCAGCAAATGACAGGGGATCCAGTGCTGCTGCTTTTTCGTTTTCTTTTAGCCCTTCCATGGTGTGCCCGGTATATTGAAGAAGATTCCCATAATATAAATGGGCGGTCGGATTATTAGGGTCCAATTCAATAGCCCGCTCCAGTGTTTTCTTTGACTTGTCCCACTCATAATCGAAATTGTGTTCAATGAACCCTAGCGAAGTGAGCCCTTCGCTCAGATTGCTGTCCAATACCAATGCCTGATTGGCATACCCTCTGGCGATGGGGATTGCTTCGAGCTGGGTCAATCCCTGAAAATTATATGTATAACAATCGGCCAGTCCTGCATAGGCCAGCGCATAGTTGGGATCCAGTTGGATGGCGCGTTTAAAATTGGCTTCTGCACTGTCAAAATTCGATCTGCCCCGGGCATTCCAGAAATTCCGACCCTTTAGATAATATTTATAGGCATCTACATTTTCGGTATTGTGCCTGGAAATATTAACTTTTTCTTCCGGGGTTACATTTGCTTTCAGGGCTTTTACAATCTCCGCCGCAACTTTTGTCTGAATGGACAGCAGATCCTTTGTATCATATTCAAAGTCATCTCCCCAAAGCCTTTTGTTGGAATTCACTTCAATTAGTTCCGTTATAATATGGATCTTGTCTGAGTGACGTTGCATGGTGCCGGAGAGAATGGCTGCCACACCCAGTTCATCTGCTATTTCTTTCAGTGGCTTCGTGGTTTTCTTAAAACTTCTTACGGAAAACCATCCGATCACTTTTTGCAGCGAAGAAATTTTTGACAGATTCTTGATGATGTCCTGTGTGATCCCGTCTGAAATATATGACTCCGTGTCCAGGCCCCCTGGGTTTTCAAAGGGCAAAACGGCGATGGTTTTTTTCCCCTCGGAAAATCCGGCTACCTGAATCTGGTTCCGATATAAAAAAAAGGCTCCTGATAAGAATATGATCGATGCCAGAGCTAAGGTCCAATTCCTGCCAACGGTTTTCTTCTCCTGCAGTTTGCCTTCCATTTTCTTTTTATCCGGCACGATAAATCCTTCGTTGGCGAGAGCAAAAACTTCCATGGGCTCATCCACGTTCTTAAACTGAAATTTTCCGATCGGGACGGTCTTAAATTCGGGATGGTTTTTAAGCTTATTATTTATTTCGGATGAAAATAGAACGGAGTTTGCAATACCCAGAGATTGAATCCTGGATGCAATATTTACACCGTCACCAAAAACTTTACCTTCTTCAAAAAATATTTCGCCAATATGTAAGCCAATACGGAGCGGAACTATGGGGTCTGTTTGCAACTGTTGCTGTATTTCGATCGCGCACCTGACGCCCTGTGTGGCACTCCCAAAACTGCAGAGGCTGCCATCTCCGTAATCATTCAGGATTTCACCATGATGTGCTGCAACCGATTCTTTCAAAACCGCCAAATATCGCCTGTTCATGGTCACGGCCGTCAGTTCATCTTTCTGCATAACAGCAGTAGATCCGACGATATCGGTAAAAAGTATAGCGGCGAGCCGGTGTTCTTGCATGGCTGGACTTGGTGAATGAGCTACCCTTTGATGGGTATTTTCTCTTTTTGCTCTGCTAAAATCTTATAATTCAAAAGAATAGTAAGTAAAATAGAATAAATTTCAAGACGACCGGTGCCGCGGAGAAAAAATATTACTGTCCTTAAACGACAGGATTTTGAACCGACCTGGATCCTGGAAAAAGGCTGGTCGGTAATTGTAATTTTCCTGGGTTTTACTTCACATTCCAGAAGACTAAAGGCAAATTATGAATAACCATTTTTAGGGGTTGATAATCACTATTTTATTATTTAGTTTTTTGAGCCTGACGTTAGTCCCTGGATTTTTGCTTCAATAAATTCTACAAGGCTTCAATAAAGCTACTTCAAAGCTTCTTTAAAGCTTCAATAGATACCTTAATAAGCCCAGGCGTTTTGTGTTGAACATTGTGTGATACGCCCGGTCTTCTCAGTTAATCTATTTTTGTATATAGCCGCTGTAAACGGTTGATTTATACTGATACAGGTATAATCAACTGATAGATTTACAGTAAAAAAATTCGTAAACCTACGATAAAAATCGAGTGAACCTGCTCTTTCAAAAGATACATTGGTTGTTTAGTTTTGATATATCCAATCCGAAAGAAATAACCGATCCAATCCGAAGAAACCGAATATCCAAATCCTGCTGTAAAACTTTAAGATCCTATTTTTGAAAAACCGCTTCCAATGTGAGCGGTTTTTTATTTGGACTAAGCTCTTAAAATATTAATCTCAATTAGTTGATTATGAAATCATAATGACTGCTAATTGCAAATCTACTTTCAGAGGCTGCCAAAAATATTGAATTTCAATCTCGTACCGATTAAAACTATCGTTGAATGGAAAAACTGAAGGAAATGGAATTAGAGATACTAATTACCATACGAAACAATGAGACAATAGATTCGAATCAATTTTACAGGCTGTTCGAGAACCAGTGGCCACATTACAGGGAATGCATCAGCTTTTTATCTGACAGGGGTCTGTTTATAAATGCGGATCTGCCGGGCATGCCGGGATTGAAAAAATATGAACTGACTAAACAGGGGAACAATAGAGTCAGTCAATTATTAAGCGAACGTTCTCATGCTGTTCACGTGAAACTGGCCCATCTGCGGCGGTCAAAAAATCTCGAATCTTCCCAGCGTGAACACTCCCTGCTTAATCTGTTTAGCTTTTTCACGAATTTTTCCAACCGTTTTAAACGCCAGGTACACTAGTTCTTCAAACTTCGAATTCTCGTATCCGCTATTATTTCCGGCTAAATAAATTCGTGGGAATTATTCCGGCTTAAAGCAACATATTCGCTTCCCCACTGTCTTTATTCGACGGTCTCATCCGTCTCTTTCCACTCAAACTCAAATGCGTTTATGTTTCGCACGACATTAAAAGCCGGGCTTCGCGCTGCAGCCTCTATCCTGATTGCTTTAATCACTATCAGCTTTCAAACGATCCGCGCAGCTGTCGTAAATCCGATCAGAAGTTTAAGATCGGAATAAACATACCATCATTGCATTTCTAAGTTCTTTAACTTAGAATATAATTGGCTGAGATGGAAAATATATTTCGTAAAGAATTTATTGAACAGACACTTAAATCGATTGATGAAAATACATCGAAGATCAAAGCCTGTATAAAGCAACTGGATGAAAAAGACATCTGGTTTCGTCACAACGAACATGTCAATAGCGTAGGAAATATTTTACTTCATTTATGTGGAAATATCCGGCAGTGGATCATTTCTTCTCTCGGCGGGGCTCCGGATATTCGCGAAAGGGATCTTGAATTTTCAACCATGGGCGGATTTACAAAGGAGGAACTGACAACGAGGTGGCAGGATACGATGCAGGAAGCTGTTACTGTTATCACGGATGCCAGTCCGGAAAATTTATTGCGCCGCCGGGAGGTTCAGGGTTCAGCGCATTCAGGTATCGGAATCATTATACATGTCACGGAACACTACTCTTATCATACCGGTCAGATCATTTTCCTGACCAAACTGTATAAAAATATCGATATGGGTTTTTATGCAGGCACGGATCTGAATAAGCATAACGTTTAACGCCTAACGCTTAACGCCTAACGCCCAACGCTCAAAGCAATCCACCAACCGTCAACCAAATAAGGTACTTTCCTAAATTTGCAGTAATCATTTCTGATAAAAGCTGAAACATTTTATATGAAAAAAATAGCCATCAACGGATTTGGAAGAATCGGCAGGGCAGCATTGAAAATCATATTGGACGAGCCGGGGCTGGAAGTTATTGCCGTAAACGACCTGATGACAATCGAGAATGCTGCTTACTTGTTCAAATATGACAGTATATACGGACGGGATAAAAATAAAATATCCGTTGACGGATCCCACCTCGTAATCAACGGGAAAAAAATCCTTTTCGTTTCGGAAAAAGCACCGGAAAAACTTCCCTGGAAAAACCTGGCGATTGATATCGCCATGGAATGCACGGGATTCTTTACGAAGAGGGAAGATGCGGAAAAACACATAACGGCCGGAGCAAAAACCGTGGTTATCTCGGGGCCTACGAGTAGTAAGGATACACCCACCGTGGTGTATGGGGTAAATACAGAGGATGGAAAAGTATCTGTTTTCTCATGCGGCAGTTGCACGACAAATAATATCGGGGTAATCATAGAAATTCTTGGGCGCAGGATCGGGATAAAAAAGGCGATTTTAAATACGGTGCACGCTTTTACAGCTTCACAATCACTGGTTGATTCTCCATCAAAAAGAGAACCCCGGATGGGAAGAAACGCCGCGATTAACCTGGCACCTGCATCGACAGGTGCAGCGATCGCCATCACAAAAGCACTTCCGGAATACACAGGAAAATTTGACGGTATAGCTGTAAGGACCCCGGTGCCGGTAGGATCCATTTCAGACGTCACATTTGTGGCAGCACGTCATACGACGCCCGCGGAAATTAACTTGATTCTTGAAGAAGAATCCAAAACAGACAGATATAAACTGGTACTTTCAGTAACGGATGAACCCATCGTTTCAACAGATATTATTAAAAGCACTTTTGCAGCCATCGTCGATTTGGAAATGACAAGGGTCGTGGATGGGGATCTCGTGAAGGTCATGGCCTGGTATGATAATGAGTGGGGCTTCACCAACCAAATGGTCCGGCAGATCAAAGAGTTGTGAACTGATACCCGGTATGGTGAAAACCTTGTGCAAATAATGGATACCGACGGATTCTAAAATAGATTAACTTGCTGGTATGAACCCCGACCGTATTACCCAGGCGCAACTGGCGTACCAGGAATTATTGGAATTAAATATTCAATACGAGGAATCAGTTCTCAATCTCCTGAAATATCCCAATAATCACGAGCTGAGAAATATAAAAGAAGAAATGTCGGAAAAGGTCAGGCATTGTGAAGAAAAATTCACGACAGAATATGCCGATCTTATTTTGCAGGGAGTAACCTTTCCCAGATATCTCAATACATACAACGCCACTCAGTCCTTATAAGATAAAAACAGGACAGCAGACAGATCACATCCTGTACAATTTTTTTGCTCTCACTTCTTTTATTGCCCTGACCGAATGCAGGAAGTTTGATATTTTTGAACAGCAGGTTCAGATTGGCAATTAGAAATCTGCAACGGATTATTTTGTAATTATTATTCAACATGCAGGAAAAAAAATTGAGGAGCCGGGAATGGTTTGGCCGAAAAGGCAAAGATGGATTTATTTACAGGGCATGGATGAAGAACCAGGGTATCCCGGGATATGAATTCATTAACAAGCCTGTCATAGGGATCTGTAATACCTGGAGTGAATTAACGCCTTGCAATGCGCATTTCAGAGAACTGGCCGAGTCTGTCAAAAGGGGCATTTCAGAAGCGGGCGGATTTCCCGTAGAATTTCCGGTGATGTCGCTGGGTGAAACACTGATAAAGCCAACGGCCATGTTATACAGGAACCTGGCCAGTATGGATGTGGAAGAGTCCATCCGTGCGAATCCCGTCGATGGCGTTGTTTTGTTGTGCGGCTGTGACAAGACCACCCCCTCACTGGTGATGGGGGCCTGTAGTGTGAATATTCCATCTATTGTTGTTTCCGGTGGTCCCATGTTAACGGGTAATTATAAAGGACACCAAATCGGTACAAGTGATGTATGGCGTTATCACGATGATATACGGACAGGAAAAGTTTCGGATGAGGAATTTCTGAATATCGAAGCGGCCATGTGCAGAAGTCGGGGACACTGCGCCGTAATGGGAACTGCATCATCCATGGCCTGTATGGTAGAATCGCTTGGCTTGTCCCTTCCGGGCAATGCGGCGATACCGGCAGCCGACTCGAGAAGAAAAGTGCTTGCACAGTTGTCGGGATGGAGAATCGTCGAAATGGTTAATGAGGATTTGAAGCTCTCAGATATTCTCACCCGGAAAGCATTTGAAAATGCCATCGTTACAAATGCAGCCATCGGCGGTTCTACCAATTTTGTAATACACCTGCTGGCGATAGCCGGAAGAATCGGAGTTCCCCTTGAATTAAAGGATTTCGACAGGTTATCGGCCGCCGTCCCACTCATTGCCAATTTGCAACCATCCGGAAAATATTTTATGGAGGATCTTTTTTATGCCGGCGGGCTGCCCGCTGTTTTAAAAGAACTGGATCAATTACTGCATAAAGACGCAGTGACTGTAAATGGGAAATCTATTTCGGATAATTATGCAGAGGCGGAATGTTATAACAGGGAAGTTATAGCAACAGTAGAAAAACCATTTAATACGGAAACAGGGCTCGCCATTTTAACGGGAAATTTATGTGAGGCAGCTGCTGTGATCAAGCCATCGGCAGCCAGTCCTCACCTGATGCAACACGAGGGCAGGGCTGTGGTTTTCGAAAATATTGAAGATTTTAAAGCGAGGATCGATTCACCCGATCTGGAAGTAGATGAAAACAGCGTTCTCGTTTTGAAAAATGTAGGTCCCAGGGGTTACCCGGGTATGCCGGAAGTGGGTAATATGGGAATTCCTTCGAAATTATTGGAAAAGGGAATCCGGGACATGGTGCGTATCTCTGATGGAAGAATGAGCGGAACCGGTTTTGGAACCATCGTTTTACATGTATCACCCGAAGCGGCCCTCGGGGGGAAATTTTCTTTAATAGAATCAGGTGACATTATCACACTGGATGTGCCGAACAGAAAATTAAATATCAATATAACGGAAGAAGAGTTTGCCGAAAGAAAAAAACGGTTTCATTTTTTACCTCCCCTGGCTAACCGGGGATATGTAAAATTATATATCGACCATGTTCAACAGGCACATCTGGGAGCAGATCTCGATTTTCTCATCGGAGGCTCCGGTAGTACCGTTGTGCGTGATTCGCATTAGATAATGATCAACTTTTTTTGTAACCTGGCCCCTTTATAAATCGTCCGGGACTTGCCCCCGTATGTTCGCCGTTTTTTATAACCTGTACGCCGTTTACCAACACATCAGAAATGCCCGTTGCATATTGCAGTGGTTTCTCATACGTCGCGTGATCCTTTACAGTCCTGGGATCGAAGATGACGATATCAGCATAATGGCCTTGTTTCAGCTCACCTCTTTTTTGCAACTTCAGATTTGTTGCCGGCAATTTGGATAACTGATGAACGGCCTGTTGCAAATTCAGCATTTTATCATCCCGTACAAATTTCCCGATCACACGCGCAAAATTTCCATAAGCCCTGGGATGCGCACCCGAAAGCAGGAATAAACCTTCGGGTGCGGAGGATGCTTCGTCGGAACCGAAACTTACCCAGGGTAAGGCGACTTCTTTACGCACATTATTTTCATCCATGGATGAATACACGACTTCAATTCTTGTACTATCTTCCACGATCAGGTCCATCGCGGTTTCCTCCGCTGAACGACCGCGAATGGCTGCCACTTCTGCCAGTGTTTTACCAATATATTTTCTAAGTGAATCTTTTTTGAAACCGATGAATAACACACCTTGCGCTCCGCCGGCCTGGTAATAGGTATTTTCCCAATCTGTCGCATTATTATCCATAGCCTTTCTCATCTGTTCACGCATTTTTTTATTCTGCAGCCTTTTCCACAGTTTATCAAAGCCACCATCCTGCAATGTGGGGGGAAACGAGGCGGTCAGCCCCGTCGCACTTCTGTTATAAGTGTACATATTGGCAGTGATTGGCACACCTTCTTTTCTGGCTTTTTCCACTATTTTGATAAGGCTGTCAAGTTTCCACCAATTGTCCCTTCCTGCTTCCTTTAAGTGATATATTTCAACGTGTATCCCCGTTTGTTTCGAAATGCTGATCAATTCTCCGATGGCTTCAAATAATTTACTGCCTTCACTGCGAATATGACTGGTATACATGCCGCCGTATTTAGCAGCCTCCTTTGCCAGGGGAACCAGCTCCTCCGTTTTGGCGAAAAAATCCGGTGGATAAATGAGTGCATTGGTGATTCCCATGGCACCTTCTTCCATTGCCTGGCCGATCAATAATTTCATGCTGTCCAGCTGGGTGGCGGTCGGTTCTACATCGTCTTCGCCGACTACATACTGACGAATGGTTCCCGTGCCAACAAAGGATGCGATATTACAACTGATCCCTTTTTTTTCAAGCCAGTTCATATATTCTCCCAATGTATTCCACGTGACAGGATATTTAATATCACGCTGGCCATTGGTTGTTTGTTTTTTCATTTTCTCATTCAGCGGTCCCATACTGCTTTCTCCAAATACTTCCAGCGTTACGCCCTGTCTTAAATCACCCTGCGAACGACCATCCTGGATTAACGACTCTTCTGAATGGCTGAGCATATTGATAAAGCCGGGAGCAACCGCCTTGCCCTCCGCATCGATTTCATTGTTGGATCGGCTATTTCGCAGGTCCCCGATAAATGCAATCGTATCAGCATCGATGGCAATATCTGCCTGGTAGGGCTCTCCGCCATTTCCATCGTATATGAGGCCATCCCGTATGATCGTATCATAAGTGCGCGTTCGTTTGCAGGATATCAGGGAAATCAACAAAATAAATAAAAGCAGAAATGATTTCATGTTGCCGGGGTTTTCTGAATCCGTTGAAAGATACCGAAATCATTTCTTTCGTATCACGACGATAGGCTGTGTAATTATTTGCACACTTATGTGGTTCAGACAGGCAAACCAATGATTGGCTTGAAGATTTTGAATTTGTTTTTCATAAGTTGTGCCCGGGCTTAAGAATATGAAACTGAAAGTTTTGCATCCGGATCACGTAAATATCCGCTCTGTTGCAGTCCGGTCCGGCCGATTACAGATGATCGGGCCCGGATATTTATATAATGTTGATAGGACATGAAAACGCTTGTTTTATTCATATCATTCCTGCTCGTCATTTCAACGGGTCATGCGCAGAAGGAGACGACTGGTACGGATAAGGTATTAACAGCTGAAGATGGAAATTTATCTGTTTCTGTTCAGAAAGACGGGAAATGCTATTTCATTTACCAGAATGGGATGTCAACAAAAAAAGACGAACGAAATATTATTTTCAAAAACAAACAGGATTTCCGGTCTTTTGAAAAAAAGATAAGCAGGGCGTTGTCTGCAAAAGATGGCACATCTGATATCATTACATATAAATCATATAAAATTCGCCTGCTGACCGAAATGGGCGGCGTATTTATGATTGTAAATGAAACGGGACAGTCTCAATCAACAATTCGTATTTCGAAGGAAATGTATAACCAGGTAAATATGATATGATCCTGGTATCGTTTTTAACGAAAAATGAAAAACCACTATATAAATTTTATAAAACCTGGGACGGGCTCTATGAATGGCCTTTCAGGAACCGTTCATCCGACCATGGCAGCCCTTCAAAAACGAAGGGTTTTTTTATCTCGCCACCGGGACGTTGGATTTGTAATAAATTCGCCTGATGACATTTGCAAAAAAAGCCATCCGGTTTAACAGGCAACTCCGTTATGCCGGGGATCCTCTGCCGCCGGGAATCCGGATGATGAATCCGTTTACAGAATCTGAGCAGCCGCTCCTGATCGCCGAAAAATTTTATCAGAAATATTATAGCGACGATAAACCACGCCATCTCATACTCGGAATCAATCCGGGCCGCTTCGGGGCAGGATTGACCGGAATCCCCTTCACAGATCCGAAAAGGCTGGAAAGTGAATGTCAGATAGGGTATACCGGTAAACAGACACACGAACCGTCTTCAGTATTTATATACGAAATGATACATGCCTACGGCGGTGCGAAAGCCTTCTACGGAGATTTCTACATCAATTCCATTTGCCCATTGGGATTCACATCTGTAGATGCAAAGGGCAAAGAGAAAAACTACAATTATTACGACAGCAGGGAGTTACGCGAAGCCGTCCGGTCATTTATTATCGAAAATATCCGGATTCTGATCGCGATGGATGTCCGCAGGGACATTTGTTTTTGTTTTGGTACCGGCGAAAACGAAAAATTTTTGACAAAGCTGAATCAGGAATTTAGTTTCTTTGAAAAAATCATATCATTGGAACATCCCCGGTATATTATGCAATATAAACACGTTGAGAAAAATGATTACATTCATAAATACCTGAATGCATTCCATCTCATAAAGACAGCTTCCCATGATTAAAATCAAAAGAATTTACGAACCACATGCGGCCAATGATGGATATCGCGTTCTGGTGGACCGGCTGTGGCCACGGGGAATAAAAAAAGAAACTGCCAATATAAATATTTGGATGAAAGAAGTTGCACCGTCTTCGGAACTGAGGAAATGGTTCAACCATGAACCGGAAAAATGGAAATCTTTCCTGGCAAAATATAAAATTGAACTGGAGCATTCATCTTCATTTGCGGAATTGAAAGCTTTATCCGAAAAACATAAGATGATTACATTACTCTACGGCTCGAGGGATGAGCAGTATAATCAGGCAATTGCATTAAAAAGCTTTTTACCGTAATAAATCACTGACATGAAAAAAATTGTGACTTTTCTTTCTTCTGTTTTTATCCTGCTGAACTGTTTTGCACAGGAAAATATTTCCATTATTCCGGTGCCTGTTAAGATCAATAAAAATCAGGGACATTTTATTTTGCCTTCAGTAATCACGGTCAGTGCCGATGATAATCAGGAATTGAAAACAGCCCTCGCAGAATTAACTGAACGTCTTACGATACCTACCGGATATCGTGTGTCTATGACGAATTCAGGTTCCGCTGTTATCCACATAACATTGAACAAATTGGTTAATCCGGAACTCGGAAATGAAGGTTACCAATTAACAGTAACAGCAAAAAGTATAACCATCACAGCCAATCAACCCGCAGGCATTTTCTATGGAGTACAAAGCTTTTTACAATTACTGCCTCCTGAAATCGGAAGCAATACCCGCGTAACCGGTATCACCTGGAGTGCACCCTGTGTAACCGTCACGGATTATCCGCGATTTGGATGGAGGGGCCTGATGCTCGACGTAAGCCGCCATTTTTTTACAAAAGAAGAAGTAAAGAAATATATGGTACAGATGGCCCGTTATAAATACAACGTGCTCCACCTGCATTTGAGTGATGACCAGGGCTGGCGGATCGAGATCAAATCATTGCCGCAGCTCACCAGTGTAGGGGCGTGGCGCGTAAAACGAACAGGACTTTGGAATGAATTTCTGCCTGCACTTGCTTATGAGAAAACGCCAGACGGTGGATTTTATACACAGGACGATATGCGGGAAATGATCAGTTTTGCGAAGGACCGGAATATTACCATCCTGCCGGAAATTGATGTACCTGCGCATAGCCTGGCCCTGATTGCTTCCTTTCAAAATCTTTCCTGTACACAGCTACCTTATAGTGTGAATGCCGGTTTCCGGAGTCCTGTCAGGGATGATAATGCATTGTGTATTGGAAATGATTCTGTATTCATGATGCTGGATAAGATATTTACAGAAATGGCGGCACTCTTCCCCTGCGAATATATTCATGTAGGAGGTGATGAAGCATATAAAGGGTTTTGGTCTGATTGTCCGAAGTGCCAGAAACGCATGGCGGATGAACACCTGAAGAATGTGGATGAACTGCAAAGTTATTTTGTAAAAAGAATGGAATCCATTTTAAAGAGTAAGGGGAAAAAGCTGATTGGCTGGGACGAAATATTGGAAGGCGGTCTTGCACCAGAAGCAACCGTCATGAGCTGGAGGGGAATGAAAGGAGGGATTGACGCAGCCAAAATGAATCATCACGTCGTCATGACTCCGTGGGATTATTGTTACCTGGATTTATATCAGGGCGAAGCCAGCGTGGAACCGCCGGCATATGGAATATGCCGCCTCTCGGATTCCTATACCTATGATCCGGTACCGGACAGCGTGGATGAAAAATTGATATTGGGAGGACAGGGAAATTTGTGGACGGAACGTGTTTCTAATTTTCGTCATGTTGAATATATGACCTGGCCCAGGGGTCTTGCACTGGCTGAAGTATACTGGAGCCCGAAGGCCAGCCGTAACTGGGATGAATTTATTGTCAGGATGGAGGCACAATTTCCGAGGCTGGACGCAGAGGAAATTAAATATGCACTCAGTGCATACAATGTGATGTACACACCCGTACGGGGCAAAGACAATCGGTCATTCTCCGTCAAGTTATCTACAGAAATAAAAGGTCTTGATATTTACTACACTTTCGACGGAACCAATCCGGATCCGTACTATCCGAAATATACCGGTGAACTGATCAGTTTTCCGGTGGGTGCCACTCAAATTACTGCAAATACTTTCCGCAATGGGAAGCCGGTTGGAAAGCAGGTCACCATAAAAAAAGATGAACTGGCGCAGCGGTTAACCCAGGGCAGACATCAGTATTAATAATATCATCGGGCATAAAGGGCATCTCATCGTGCAATAGTGATCATTCATCGAAGAATTTTCACAAAGGCCGTCCTTTTTTGCAATTTCAGATATTATTAAACCGTACCATGAAAACAATTCCTCATTGTATTGAATGCGGCCAACCCATATCCTGGGGAGTGCATGTTTTTTCGCAAAGAATCTATGGCCATTCTCTTTGCCTGAAAGATCAGTGTGCGATTGCCGAGTCCGGTGCATCAGGCCGGGCAGTCGATTTATATCTTGCTTTGAAATCCCGGAATTTTCCCCTCGTACTTGAATATTTTGATGGTCAGAAACTTATCGATATGGCACTGCCAGGGAAATTATATATTGAAGTGAATGAACACCACCATCAAAATAATTGTCAGGCAATGAACGATCTGGCAAGCTCTGTATATTCACTCGAAAAGAAAATACCAACCATCATTATCTCAGATACGATGCTTGACAATCCGGGTTCCTTTGAACATGTTGTCAATGAGCTTTCAAAGGCCTGCAGCGTAATGCTGACACCGATGCATAATTATTCGTTTACCATAGCACCTCCACTCACTTTAGCGCAGTTGCAATAACAAATGATAACACATTGCCCGGCAATTATATACAGGGTTAACTTAAATTTTGTACTGATCGATGGTATTTGATGCTTTTTTAAGCAGGATTTACTGAAAATCTGACAGAATAATACTTGCCTCTGACCTCTTTTGCATAATTAAGATATTGATATTCATCAATTTATATCTTCAGGCAAACTTTTATCGTAAAAATACTTATGACATTCCAAAACTGCTTATTATCTTTAAAACGAACTTACAGTTTCCGTACCCATTGAGCAGCCTGAAAGCTCATTCTTAGGGAAAGTATACTGCATGATCCCTTCCAATTTTCCTTTGATCAAGATTCCAGCAATTATCCAAATCTTACGGTGGCCACAGATCTTAATTACAATCTGAGCATTTTTTTAACAGCGATATATTTACGATAGTCACTATAGAATATCAAGGCTAAACGGGCAGGGAAAAATACACGAACAATTACTGCTGAACAAAAAAAGTAAAAAAAGTAAAAGAAAGAGTATGGAAAAGATTATTGGTTTTCTGAACACATCTATTAAAAAAGGTGCATTTACATTGTTATGTATATTTCTCCTTGGTATATCGTGTAAGAAAGAAACGAGTAATAGCAATCCACCGCCGCCACCGCCGCCACCACCACCACCCGTGGTATTGGATTCAGTCAGCATATTTGGTAATCAGAAGCCCACCGGAATAACTGAAAACGACAGTACAACCGGAGGGATTTTTGGTATTGAACTCGGCGTGAAGTTCCGTTCTTCGGTGAATGGAAAAGTAGAAGCCATAAGATTTTACAAAACACCTGGAAATAATGGCGCACATACCGCTCAGTTGTACACCGGAACTGGCACTGTGTTAGCTTCACAGGTTTTCGGACCCGGAACCGAAACCGATAGTGGATGGCAGACTTTATTTCTTACTGTTCCTGTTGCTATTAATGCTAATACAACCTATATCGCTGCTTATTTTAGCAGCCTGGGAAATTACGTTTCAACAGCCAACGGTTTAAAAACGGCCGTGACAAATGGTGTACTTACCGCCCTGGCAGATAGCAGCACAGATGGATTAAATGGTATTTATAGATATACCAATACCCCTGCCATACCGGATAGCTCAAATGTGGCTAACAATTACTGGGTGGATGTTATCGTATCTCATTAAGGCAGGGCAGCTGTCTGATTATCTCTTTTGATGCATGTTGTTGGATTTTGCATCAAATGGGTTTTCGCTGACTGCACCTTCGTCATCACTGCCCTTTACTTTCTTTGGTTTTTTGTGCTGTATTTCCTGATTTTGTTTGGCCTGGGATTTTTCCAGGCTGCCCGGCCTGCTGGTCTTGGCTTCCCGGATCTGCCGATCGTTCGGATTTTCTTTCACCGTCCCCATAAAATTCGTTTTAATTATTTAAGGAAAATCCTTAATAATCGTGCCAGCGCGGCGTATCGAACTCTATAGTGCGTATTCCTTTTTTAAGAATGTAAGCAGTGAGTCTGCCTTTCGGTTTAATTTTTCAATATCATCCCGGTAGCTGCCGATAATTCCCTTGGTTATTTCAATAGTTGATCTGAATTTTTTCAGATCAACTGCATTTGTCGTTGCTATTTTAAATTTTCCGTAGGTAAGTGTTGGATGAATCAAATTGCCTTTGGAATCTACCCTGGAATGATATGCCTCAAATTCATAAATTTCCTGGTATATGGCCAGGCATTTTTGAAAATAGTCTTTATAATATGCCTTTTGGGCCTCTCCTTGTTTAACTGCGGAGTAATAGTCAGTGATCGAGTCTGAGATGGATTGATTTTTAAACAAACGCATATTGCCGGAACTGAACAACTGAGTGATCGTTCTGTCGGAAAAATTAATTGTATTCTCGCTATAGAGAGTGCCAGCCTGCCGATAGCAGATATATACCGCGCTGTCATTTTTGTTCACGTCCGGAGTCAACAATAATTCCAGCGTATCCAAACCATGCATCTGCTTATTAACTTCTTCAACGGCTTCTCCGGATTTCATGATATCTGTTTTCAAATCCTGCATCAGGGATTCGATATAATCCTTTTCCTTACTTCGGTCACTAATGCTTTCACGCACATTTTCTGCTATAAAACCCAGCGTAACCGCTAAAAATATCATGAGGAATTCTAAAAAATATTCTCTGAAATTTTTCTTTTTATGATGCAGATCCGGATGATGATGAACTTCCATTTCATTCAATTTATCTTGAAGAATATACTTATCGCAGTATGCGGAGATTTTTACAGTATCTCCGGTTCCATCCGCCAGTCCGATATATCCGTCAGGTCTGACGATATAAATGGCATCCTTCAGATAACCGGCTTTTTCTGCTTCCGGTCCCCATTCAAAAATATGTAGCGGAATATTTTTTTCTGAAAGCAGATTATTTAGCGCAGGTGTTGGATGGCCGTAGCAGTGAACCTGCCATTGCCTGCTGACAAGCGGTTCGAAATTATTAGCTGATTCAACCCAGGGTGAGCGGTCTCCGCCCTTTAGTCTTTCCTGCCTGACCGGAGCTTAAAAAGCTTTCGGGGTATCGAATGGATATTTGCGATACTGTACGAAACATAAGTCGCTTGAAAGAGCCAAATCGGAATAATATGGGAAGTATGACAGGAACCAGATGAAGCCTTACCTGCGTGGCGAAACCCCCTTTTGCGGATACAAAACTAAATGCACGGTCCGTGCTGCCGACTAATTTTCTGGCAAAAGGAATTCTCTCTGTTTCATAAGTATCGAGCAGGTTTGCGTTGGATTCTCCGTTGATCACTGCTGCCAGTTTCCAGGCCAGATTAACAGCATCGCCGATGCCCGTATTCATACCCTGACCACCCACCGGACTATGAATATGTGCGGCGTCTCCCAACAAAAAGACATTTTTCTGACGGAATTGGGAAGCGACCCGGTGATGTACCCGATAAGAAGAAAACCAGTTTACTTTTTCAACATCCAGTTTCAGCCGGGAAAGAATATCCTTTTGAACATCTTCCCATTTCAGATCCGGATTATTTTCCTGATCCTGGTTCAGGTCACCAACCAGTCTGATGTTGGCATCGCCTTTCATAGGGAAAATGATCATGAAATCAGACGAATCCAATGCTGCATGCATTTCACCATTTGCAGTGGGCCCGCTGGCTTTTATATCCGCCACGAAAAATGTGTGTGAATAAGTGCCTCCTTCAAATCCGACGTTCAGTCCTTTTCTCACCGACGAATGTGCTCCGTCACAACCCGCAAGAAAAACCGACAGGCAGTTTTCCTGTACACCTTCCTTTGACAATTGGGCGTGGATACCGTTGTCCGTAATTTCAAACGACAGAAGTTCCGTATTTCTTTCTACCACGATACCCAATTTCCCCAGTTCCTCTATGAGCATTTGCTCCTGCTTGTCCTGCGGAAAAATAAGCACATAAGGATAGGGACTATAATGCATACCGAAGTCACCAATGGGAAGTCGCGCGGCCTGTTTTCCGCGTATCCAGAGATTAATCGTTTTCATTTCAAGTCCGCCTGCGATGGCTATCTGATCAATGCCCAGCTGATGATAAAATTCCAGATTACGGGCGTGCATGACCATGGCCCTGGAAGTTGTTCCCGGCTTATCTGTTTTATCAATGATTCGTATGGGTATTCCCGCTTTCGTAAGCCACAGCGCCAGTACAAGGCCCGTTGGACCGGCACCAACGATCAGAACCTTCGTTTGATTCATGATTCAATTAATTCGTCAGAATATTTTTTGTGACATTTTTTATCCGGTAATGGCTAAGCGTTTTTAGTACTTCATCAAAAGTTCCGTTTTTGGGCTTGCCGGTAACAACTACCCGTGAATCCTTCAGGGTTTTCGCATTGCGTTGTACATAATCATCGAATTCCGCAATGGTTTCAAGTGAGAGGGGTTTATCATTGAAATATGCGTTGATTACGGTTCCTGCGGAAATAATAAAATAATGTTGTACGGTGACTTTGCCGGTTGATTTAGATGTATCAACCGACTGGGGATAGCAAGGATTTACTCCCACGAAACAAAAAGCAAATAATGTTATAAGTAGTTTCATGTAGACGATTGCAAATATCCGGATAATGAATCGAAAATCATGGTTATCAAAATTGTAAAGCCTTCTTACGAGGCCTTAAGCCTTCGCCTTACGCTTTACGCTTCAGTGAATATCTCTATACAATTGTAATAATACAAATATCTATACATAAATTTACTAAGGGCCAAGCTAACAATCTTCGATTTTTACACATGAGAACCTGCCGCTTTTGGATAGTCGGATTTTTGGGCATCGCCTATTGTTGCCCGGCTTATAGTCAGTCTTCTGTTGACACATTATTCAGTGAATCAATTTCCGCATTCAGTAATATTTATTTTCAGGAAATAAAAGGCAATGCCCGTCTTTATCAGGGCAGTAAATATGATGTTGATGAAAAAAAGGCGGATGGATTCCCTTATTTCCAGGCTGATGTGATCAGGCAGGGTGCGATCACTTATCAGGGAACAAGATATATATCCCAAAAATTATATTACGACCTGACAAAGGATGCCGTGGTAATATTTAACTACGAGCACGATGACCTGATATTGCTGGATCCGGGAAAAATAGACTCCTTTTCCATCGGCAGGCACCTGTTTGTTCCTCTGGAAAAATTATCGGGTTTACCCGTGAAAGGTTTTTATGAACAACTCTATATGGGTGTTCCGGGTTTATACGCCAGGAGAGAGAAAAAGTTCTATTATGGGACAGGTCGCCAGGAAAACCGGTATGTTGAAAAAAATGATTATTACATCCACATCAATAATATCTTCTATAAGTGTGGTAGCAAATCCGATATGCTCACGATATTCAGCGATCAGGCTGAATTGATGAAAAAATATATTCATAATAATAAAGTCAATTTCAAGGAAGATTTCGAATCTGCCCTTTTAAGTTGTGTCATCTATTATGCCGGTTTAAAACGTTGAATGAAAATTACTGTTTACCATATCATCAGTTGTTTGTTGCTATTCGGCTTTACAGCTTCGGCACAAAATAAATGGACGATCACCGGCGACTTCTCAGGTTATAGTTTTCAGAAACTGGTTCAGGAGATCGAATCGCAAACAGATTATTATTTCTATTACGACTCCACGGAAACAGATAGTATCCGGGTAAACCTCCGCGCTGATCATTTGAGTCTGCAGCAGTTACTGGATACGATTTTTGCAGGTTCTGATCTGCGTTATACGATCAGGAATGAGAAATATGTGATTGTTAGTAATCATTACAGCATACAGACATCACTTCCTAAAGATTTCTTTATACCGGAAAAAGAGGAGCAGGACACGCTGACGAAAACGAATTCGATCGTCGGAGGCGCGGTGCTGGCTAAATCAGGTGTAAACAATCTGGCGGAAAAAAAGCTGTATGAAATCGGCACAAGAAATGGAAAAATGTCCGGAGATAAAGCATCTATTTCCGGGTATATACGCGATGCTGAATCTGGCGAACCGGTGATGGGCGCCAACATTTCAATCGATGAGCTTTCCATTTCCAAAAGCACGGATCCTTTTGGTTATTATAACCTGACGATGCCGCCGGGACGTCATACCATTCATATAAGCAGCGCGGGGATGAAAGACACGCGCAGACAATTACAGGTTTATAGCGATGGCAGGCTGAATATCGAGCTGGATGAATATGTGGCGAGTCTTCGCGCAGTAAACGTGTCCGCGGAAAAAATATCGAATATAAAAGGGGTGGAGATGGGGGTAACCAAATTAAGTATAAAAACCATCAAACAGATACCTGTGGTATTTGGTGAAGTGGATGTGCTGAAAGTTTTGATGACCTTACCCGGTGTGACATCGGTCGGAGAGGGAAGCAATGGGTTTAATGTGCGCGGGGGTGCGGCGGATCAGAACCTGGTATTATACAACGATGCAACGGTTTATAATCCGAGTCATCTTTTTGGTTTTTTCTCAGCTTTTGATGCAAATCTTATCAAGAATGTTGAATTATACAAAAGCACCATTCCTGAAAAATATGGCGGCAGATTGTCCTCTGTGCTCGACGTTGACATAAAAGACGGTAATACTAAAAAATGGACCGGATCGGCAGGCATCAGTCCGCTCACCAGCTCGGTTAATATCGGTGGACCCATTATAAAAGACAAAACATCGGTGATAGCTGGTTTTCGTACAACCTATTCCGACTGGCTGCTCCACCAGTTGCCGGCTTCCAGTTATAGTAACAGCACAGCCGGATTTTATGATGGCAGCATTCATATCACCCATACGATCAACGCAAGGAATACGCTGTACCTGATGGGATATATGAGCAGCGATAAATTCACTTTTGACGGGGATACGAGCTATGCCTATTCAAACGCAAATGCAAATCTCCGCTGGAAACATAATTTCAGCGATAAGTCTTACGGTGTATTTACGACCGGTATCGATCATTACCAGTATTCCGTGGCCAGCACAAAAGTTCCGGTGAACGCATACAAGCTGAGTTTTGACATGAACCAGGTTTATTTTCGCGCTGACTTCAGTTACACACCCAATAATAAACATACCATCACTTATGGCTTGAATACGGCTTACTACCAGTTACATCCCGGCGATCTTTCTCCTGACGGATCAAAATCCCTGGTCGTCCCCAATACCCTGCCGCGTGAACAGGCGCTTGAATCGGCAGTTTACCTGGGCGATCAGTACACGGTTTCTGAAAAATTCTCTGTGAATGCAGGCATCCGGTATAACATATACAATTATCTGGGTCCGGCTACGGTTTATGAATATGTTCCGGGGCTGCCCAGAACGACATACAGGATTGTTGATTCAACAAGCTATCCCAAAGGAAAGATTATAAAAACCTATACAATTCCTGATATCAGGATTTCCGCACGTTATGCGCTTGACAATTCTGCGTCCATCAAATTCAGTTTTAATACGATGTCACAGTATATCCACGTGATTTCAAATACAACCAATATATCACCCACTGATATCTGGAAACTCAGCGATCCCAATATCAAACCCCAGCAGGGACAACAGATCTCGCTTGGGTATTATAAAAATTTCAATGCGAACAGTATCGAGACTTCAGTGGAAATATATTATAAAAGAATGCAGGACTATCTCGATTATAAGAATGGAGCGAACCTGCTGTTAAACCATCACCTGGAAACGGACGTGTTTGAAACAGAAGGGAAAGCCTACGGCATTGAATTCCTTATCAGGAAGACGGCCGGAAAACTCAACGGATGGATTAGTTATACCTATTCCAGAACTTTCCTGCGACAGGATGATCCGCTGGCCGGACAATTGGTCAACGGCGGAAATTATTATCCCGCGAGTTTTGATAAACCGAATATGGTAAACTTTATCGGAAACTATCGTTTCTCACATCGCTACAGCGCTTCCCTGAATATCGTCTATAGCACGGGCCGGCCCATCACATTGCCGATCGGCGTGGTGCACGAGGGAGGTACGACCGTTCCCATTTATTCCGACAGAAATCAATATCGTATACCGGATTATTTCAGAACGGATATTTCCATCAATATGGAAGGCAATTCAAAGAAGGATCAGACATTCCATAATTCCTGGTCGGTTGGAGTTTATAACCTTACGGGAAGGCAAAATGTTTATTCTGTGTACTTCGTACAGGAAAATGGACAGGTGAAAGGATACCAGCTTTCGATTTTCGGAACGCTGATACCCTTTATAACCTATAACGTCACGGTTTTAATATGCTGAAAAATGTATTCAAATATGGAATGATGGGGATGATCAGTATTCAGCTTTTGTTCCTGCAAAAAATCCTATGCACCGCCGGAAATCAATGCCAATCATCTGTTTCTGTCGGTTGATGGGTTAATCAATACGGGGCCAAATAATATCAGCACATTCAAACTGACAAGATCACAAAAACTTTCTGACACAGTTCCTTCGATTCCTGAAATGGGTGCAACGGTTACCATCAAAGATGGGACCGGTGCCAGTTATCCGCTGATTGATACGGGATCGAACGGTATATATGTCAGTACGGTGTTGTCGCTGGATCCCACACAACCATATATCATTGTCCATTACAACGGCTGATGGAAATCAGTATGCTTCGGATCCGGTCGTCTCAAAACAACCTCCTCCGATTGACAGCGTGAACTGGACAGCTCGGATTTGATGGAGCAGCCAATACGCAGGCTGTAAATATTTATGTGAATACACACGACCCAACCAATAAAACCCGCTTTTACCGTTGGGATTTTATAGAAACCTGGGCACATGATGCGATTTACAAAACCTTTTATTCGATACAGAACAAAAAAATTGTATACGTTTCTGATTCAAACCAACACCCCTGGCATTGCTGGAGCAATGCCCCTTCAACAAATATCCTGCTGGGATCTTCCGGTGGATTGAGTGCCGATGTCATATCACTGGCGCCGATTGCCAGAATTTATCAGAATGATCCTCGTTTGGACATAAAATACAGCATACTCGTAAAACAATACGCGCTGGATTCAACGTGCTTACGATTATTGGTTACTCGTTCAAAGGCAATCCGAATCACTCGGTGGCTTGTTTGATATTCAGCCCGCTCAGCTAATAGGAAATATACACAATCTGAAAGATCCTGCCGAGCCTGTGTATGGTTATGTTTCCGCCTCGGCTGTACAGCAACAAAGAATATTCATCAGTAACCAGGAACTTCCAGACTGGAAATCAGTTTCAACACAGAAATGTACCCAGTACATTTTTACTCCGGAGCCATTGTTAAACCAGGGCATTAACGATTACCTGAATATTGATCCGAATTTTACATTCTTTCATTATGATGTCGATACTAACGGGGTGCCCATTCAGATTTTAATAACATCCGCTTGTCTCGATTGTACTTTTCAGGGTGGTTCAACCATTAAACCCCCATTCTGGCAATAATAATTAACAATGATATTTTTATAACCCATAATATCAGATTTTAGAGTGCGAAAAGAAATTGTAAAATATGCTTTAATCTTTTGGATGGTTTCCATTGTATCAGACTGCAGGAAATCATATGCCCCACTTGAAACCAGTGCGAATCATCTGTTTCTTACGGTAGACGGCGTAATCAATACAGGAGTCAATAGTGTAAGCAGTTTTAAATTAACAAGATCGCAAAAACTGACAGACACTTTTCTGTCAATTCCCGAATTAGGTGCAGATGTCAATATAATGAATGCAGCAGGCATCAGTTATCCGTTAATCGATACGGGCTCGAATGGCATTTATGTGAGTACTGTGCTTACGCTGGACCCTTCCCAGAAATATATTTTGTCTGTTACAACCAAAGATGGTAATCAATATGCTTCTGACCCGGTGAGTCCAAAACAAACGCCTCCAATTGACAGTGTGTATTGGACGGTCGGAACGGATGGCGCAACAGGGGAGCAGGCAGTAAACATTTTTTTGGATACACATGATCCTTCCAACAACACGCGTTTATATCGTTGGGATTTTATAGAGACCTGGGAACACAAACCTCCGTACAAAACCCCATATTTGGTACTGAACAAAAAAATTGTTCTTGTCAACGATTCAACGCAACATGCCTGGCTTTGCTGGAGCAGCTCCTCATCTACAAATATTTTATTAGGCTCTTCTGCCGCTTTGAGTGCGGACATCATATCCCGGGCACCCATTGCCAGAATATATCAGAACGATCCGCGGATGGATAGCAGATATAGTATGCTGGTCAGGCAATATACTATAGACGCATCGACGTACGATTATTGGGCACTGGTTCAAAAACAATCTGAAACACTCGGTGGTCTGTTTGATATTCAACCTGCGCAGCTGACAGGAAACATGCACAACCAGAAAGTACCGGGTGAACCGGTGTATGGTTATGTTTCTGCTTCCACGGTACAGGAGAAAAGAATATTTATCAGCAATCAGGATCTTCCGGGCTGGAAATCCATTCCGACACAACAATGCAATCAGGATGCATATTTGGTGGATACTCCCAGGCAGGATTCTAATATTTACTATGAGACCGACCCGAATTTTACATTCTACCATTTTGGCAGCATTCCATCTCTTCTTCCCGGAGGGAAACCCGTGGGTCCCTATCAGTTTTTAATAACACCAGCCTGTCTCGATTGTACTATTTCAGGGTGGTTCAACCGTAAGACCTCCATTCTGGCAATAAAAACCTGACTATGAAAAAAATTGTTGCGTTTGTACTGCTTTTTGTAAATGGGTATCACCTGCAGGCTCAGGAGCTCGCGGATAGTCTCCGGCAAAAATTTCATTCATATCAGCTAAGTGTTCCCCAGGAAAAAATATTCATACACACAGATAAGACCTTTTATCTGACAGGAGAAACCATCTGGTTAAAAGCCTATCTGGTAGATGCTTCTTTTCACCGGCCGCTCGGCGTGAGCAGTATCAGTTATGTGGAGGTACTGAATAGGGACATGAAGCCAGTTTTACAGGCAAAAATTGCCATGAAAAAAGGTTTTGGAAATGGATACCTGGTGATTCCCGGCTTTCTTAATTCGGGGAACTACGTACTACGCGGATATACAAACTGGATGAAAAACTTTTCACCTGATTTTTATTTTGAACAGCCGATTATGATCGTGAATACGATGAAACGTCTGACGATAACCAGGTCTGTAAAGCATATCCCGACGATCCATTTTTTTCCGGAGGGAGGAAACCTGGTTGCAGGATTTTCATCCAGGGTTGCATTCAAAGCCGTTGACAGCAATGGAGCCGGGTTAAATTGTCATGGCATTATCGTCAGTCAGCTGAATGATACCATTGTTTCATTTCAGTCATTTCATAATGGCATGGGGAGTTTTCAATTCAGGCCGGAAAAGAATATGAATTATTATGCGGTCCTGCGGTTGGGTGACAGCCTGATAAAACAGAAATTACCCGCAGCGGAGGACCGTGGAATCTGCATGAATGTGCATAATGAAGATCCGGATATTCTCAAAGTCAGGGTTCGCGTCACTCCGGAATTTGGGAGCAGTCAGATTTTTCTTTTTGCCCAGACAAGACAGGTGGCGAAAAATATGCAAATCAGCAGTTTGAAAAATGGAGAATGCTCTTTTACGATTAATAAAAAAGATCTGGGAGAAGGTATATCGACTATTACACTATTCAATGCCGAAAGACAACCAGTCTGTGAAAGACTGATATTTAAACGGCGGGATAAAAAACTTACTATAAAAGCAACAACTGATCAGCAGATATACGATATGAGAAGTCCGGTGAATATTGATCTTCTCACTCAGACAAATAATCAGTCTGTATCGGCTAATCTCTCCGCCTCGGTCTTCATGATTGATGCATTACAGAAAATGCCTGAGCAGGATATCGTCAGCTATCTCTACATGAGTTCGGATCTGAAAGGAAATATTGAATCACCGGCCTATTATTTTGAAAATCCAGACAAACAAACGGATTCTGCACTCGATAATCTGCTGCTTACACAGGGGTGGAGAAGATTTAAATGGGAGGAAGTCTGGAGCGGCAAAAAGCCGGCATTTGAATTTATTCCTGAAATGGAGGGGCATGTGGCGGCTGGAAGGATGATCAATAAGAAAACGGGATTAGCAGCTGTTGGCACAGATGCTTTTATTTGTATGCCAGGGGAAGACCATACTTTCAATATTGCAACCAGCGATGACAGCGGAATGATTCGTTACAGTTTCCGGAATGTTTATAAAAACAATGTGATTGTTATGCAACCAGCCCTGAAGAAAGATTCAAACTACCGCATAGATATTCTGAATGCCTGGTCCGATCAATATTCATCTGCCCCGGCTCACTCGCTGTCACTTTCAAAAATGGAGCAAAAGGAGTTATTGAACCGGAGCGTGAACAACCAGATTGAAAATACATTCGCCGTTGAGAAGAAACATCTGTATGCTGTTGGTTATCCGGATAGCAGTTCTTTTTACGGGCAGCCTGACAAAGTTTATTTTCTGGATCAGTATGTGCGTTATCAAACCATGGAGGAAGTACTAAGGGAATTTGTAAATGATGTGAGGGTAAGAAGAGATGCGGATAAATTTAATCTGAGGGTTAAGAACAGTCACACCGATCTGTATTATGACGGAATACCGCTCATGCTGGTAGATGGTATACCAGTGGATGCCTCGGCCATCATCGGTCTGGATCCTTGCAAATAAAAAAAATTGAACTGATCGCTCACCAGTATTATATCGGGTCATATGTTTTTGACGGTATAATTAATGTCAAATCATACAATGGTGAAGTCGGCGCCTCTCAGATAGATCCCAATGCGACCGTAGTGGAATATGGAGCCATTCAGATGCAGCGTGAGTTTTATTCACCCTCATATGCCGGCGAATATGATAAGCAAAGCCGTTTGCCTGATTACCGGAACGTTTTATACTGGTCACCACGGATTTTAACCGATGCAGCCGGAAAATCCAGTTTGTCTTTTTTTACTTCTGATATACATGGCAAGTTCGTCGTATGCATACAGGGTATCACGGCTGATGGCATACCCGGCAGCACGATCGCGTCATTTGAGGTCAGGGATTCCAAAAAATAAGGTATTGTTTGAAATCTGCTGATGGGCATCTATTCCGTCAAAAATGTCCAGGCAACAAAATCAGTCGAAGGCAGATCTTTTACGCCGAGCGCACGCAGCATAGTCACCAGTTGCCCGTTATGATAAGTGCTGTGATTGAAAATGTGCTGGAGTAATAAATCGTATGACTGGGTAAAAGGAACACCCGCTTTATTTTGATAATTTAATTTTTGTACAAGCTGTTCAGCGTTCCTGGACTTCACCCATTCCACCCAAAGCTGATCAATTGCTTTAAGTGACGCGGAAAGTTTCTCCATCGATTCATTAAACGGATCACCTGTTATCGTGATGGGTTCCTGATTCAGTCGCCCCAGCCATAAACTCTCCGCTCCCCAAACGTGAAAAACGGTTTTGTATAGACTATCAAAGCTGCTTGGAATAATAGCGTGTTGTTGCTCCTCACTGAGCGTTCCGATCAGATCAAGCAGTTTTATATGCGCCCATTGATTGTAACGGGCATAATTTTGTAGCATTTCACTGACTGCCATATCTATTGATTTTGAGTCATTTATGAGGTTTATGTAAATAAACGATTCGTAAACTTACGATAAAATCGAGTGTTCCCGCGCTTCCTCCGGCAGCCCGGTTTTTATACATTTGATATATCCAATCCGAAAGAAATATCCGATCCAATCCGAAGAGAGACCAAAGGTCGAGTCTGAAATCCAAGTCCGAAAAAAACTATTCCAAATCCGAAAGAAACCGAATTCAAGATCCTGAAAAAACCCTTCCAATCCGATCGAAAAACATTGTAAGATCCTGGTTTTTTGAATAACCGCTCAGACAACTGGCGGTTTTTTCTTTTTTAGATTAATAATTAACCATTCGTTTCCATAGGCTTAACATAACGTTCATGTATAATCGAATCATAACATTTTATTACAGATTCAGGTTTGCCCGTCCTCAGATGAAATACTAGATTTGAAATCCACTTAAAAACAGACTATGAAATTACTATTCGATTATATCCGAAACTGGTTCATGGGTAAGCCCCTCGCAGAAACTGAAAAAGAAGAAGAGAACTTTTATCTCATTCACTGATTATCTTCATTATTCGAATGAAGACGAACATTCCATCATACTGCTGGTTTTTAGTTAGGCCTGGATTTTCCGGGTAGCTTTTGGCCTTCATTTCTGTATAAACTGGTGACATATCCCAAAAGGAAGGACCAGACTGAAATAAAACAGTGCTTGCCAATAATATAGACTACCTTTTGTACCATCTTATAGCCTCATCTTTGTTTTGAGCTGCAAATAAAAATTACCCCTTACTAGGAACCGTAATTTTGTTTCTCCCTCATTGTAAGACTGATAAGTTCTCACATTTAAAGCTTATCAGTTATGTCACCAGATGATTTATACGCGGAGATTCATTCCCTTCAATCGGAAATCGAAGAGCACGAAAGAAATTTTGATTCGGCTTTGCAACATACACCTTCACAGGTGGATCTTGCCAGATCAATATATAAGAACATAAAAATATTGGAAGGCAGGCTCACAGATCTGAGAATCCTGCTCGATCAACAAACGGGTATACCTTAACCAGAAAATAACCGCAGTCCTGGGCCGACATCCACGTCTAATTTTTATTCTCCCTTGGGATAAACAAAGGAAGTTGATTCTTCCACCGTTTTGATTGGACGAACTTCAATTTTTGCGCCTTTTATATAAGCAAATTCCGGATTTTGCCGGGCAATCGCAATGGCTTCCTCCATATCTTTTGCAACAATATGATAATAACCTACAATGATTTCTTTCGATTCGTTATAGGGTCCGTCTTTGAATGCACCCGGACGACCGGAAACCATTTTGCCCTCTCTGACCAGCGGCTGGGCGCCCTTCAGCTTACCGTCCCTGATAAGATTTTGGATATAAACCATACAATCATTCAGAAATTGCTGTTGTTGTTCAGGTGAAAGGGCAGATTTGCCATCACCGTCGTTGCGGATGAGTAACATAAATTCTTTCATTTTAATCGATTTTATTGTTTTGAAATGATTTATCCAAACGACAATCTGATTTTCAGAAAAGAGACATCACGCCTCATTTTTATTTATAAATGATCAGTCAAAGCTGATTTTTTCCTTGCAAAAACCCATCTTTTTCTTCAGCAGATCCCTGATCGACTCCAGAGGAGCCAGGTCCGCAGCTTCCTGAGTAAGCGAATGGCCATTTCATGCCGGCCCAGCTCCATGAAAAACTCTGCCTGGGCAGAATAGAAAAGATGATAAGATTTGATCTCTCAGGTTCGTTCTTTAGGAGTTCCAGTTCATACAGGTGCCATTTTGGATCAAATATTTTAATCATTTGATTAAAATATTTGGTTAAATCAAAAAGATCATTTTAACTTTACGGTATGAAAAACACAAATACGATCAAAAAAAAGCCTGATACCCCGGATCGCTCCACGGAAGAGAAAATAAAAGAAGCGGCACGAACGGTCTTTACCCGTAAAGGTTTCGCCGCCACACGCACCCGCGATATTGCGGAGGAGGCAGGACTAAACCTGGCCCTGCTGAATTACTATTTCCGGAGTAAAGAAAAGCTATTCGAAATCGTGATGCTGGAGAAGATGCAGGTATTTTTCGGATTCATCGGTCCGATTATATATGATGAGTCAACTTCCCTTGAACTGAAAGTAGAAGGGATCGTATCGCAGTATATTGAGATGCTACAGGAAAATCCGGACATCCCGTTTTTTATTATGGGAGAGGCCAGAAATAATCCGGCCATTGTGGCCAATGCCATGCCCCGGAAGGACTTCCTCAGAAACTCCTTCTTTATAAAACAACTGAAAGAAAGAAAACCGGACCAGGATCCCTACCAGTTTTTACTGAGTATGCTGGGGATGATCATTTTTCCTTTTCTCCTGAAGCCCGTATTCCAGAAAATCACCGATACGGAGGATCCGAAATTTAAACAAATGATGAAGGCAAGGAAGGAATTGATACCGGCCTGGTGTAAGGCAATATTAAAATTGAAATAAAAAATCAATCTATAAAATATGAGACGCTATTTTATTATGGTATTGCTATTGACCAGTCTGGCGGGCAGGTCGCAGCATACAGTATACACGCTGGAAAAATGTTATGCCCTGGCGCGGCAGAATTATCCGCTGATCAAAAAACACGACCTGATCGCCCGGACAAGTGATTATTCCATTGAAAATGCCGGTAAGGGATGGCTGCCGCAGTTTTCTGTTTCAGGACAGGCCAGCTATCAGTCACAGTCGGTCAATTTTCAGAAGGCAATTGGAGGCGGTCCGGGTCTGCTCATTCCACCGCTGAGTAAGGACCAGTATAAGATTCAGGCGGAAGTGGATCAGAATATTTTTGATGGCGGCCGAATCAAAAATGAAAAAGATATGATCCAGGCCAATGAAGCCAGTCAGCAACAAAGCCTGGAAGTGGCGCTCTATCAACTGAACGACCGGATCAACCAGCTTTATTTTTCCATCCTCCTGATCGATGAACAGATCCGGCAAAACGATATCAGCAAATCGAATTTTCAGAGTGCTGCTGATCAGGCGAAAGCGGCATATGATAATGGAACAGCATTCAAAAGTAACGTGGATGAATTCCTGGCGGAAATTGCTTCGATTGAGTTGGTGAATATCGATTACCGGGCCAACCGGAAAGCCTATTTAGACATGCTTTCCGTTTTTATCGGACAACCACTGGATGAAAAAACGGAACTCCTCATGCCACCCCAGATTCTGCCGGATCCGGTTATCAAAAGGCCTGAGATCGCCCTCTATGATCTGAATAAAATAATATACGACGTACAGGAGAAGCAATTGAAGACAGCTTATCTGCCAAGGTTTGACGCCTTTATACAGGGAGCTTACGGAAGACCCACGCTGAATTTCATTGATGACGATTTCGGCGGCTGGTATATCGGCGGTGTGCGTATGATCTGGAATCTCGGGAGCCTTTACACGCTGAAAAATAACCGCACGAACATCCGGCTAAGTAAAGAGGCCGTGGATGTTGATAAAGAAACATTTATTTATAATACAAATCTCACCCTGAGTAAACAGGGACAGGATCTGATCAAATATTCATCGCTGATCAGGCAGGACGAAACCATCATTTCCCTGCGGAGTTCTGTAGCCACTGCCGCCAAAGCACAACTGGAAAATGGGGTGGTGACCGTGCATGATTATATCGCCAAATCGAATGACGAAAATCTGGCGAAACAATCCAAAATATTACATTCTATCCAGCTCATACAGGCACAATACCAATATAAAAACACGAGTGGTAACTAAACGTCAATTATTTATTATGAAATATTTTACTCTGAGCGGAATCTTAATGTTTCTATTCTTCTGCTCCTGCAACAACACAAAAGCATTTGATGCGTCGGGAAATTTCGAATCGGATGAAGTGATTGTATCTGCACAACAAAACGGTCAGCTTCTGTCCTTCAACCTGGACGAGGGTGATACCCTCACAACCGGTGAGCTGGTGGGTCAGATCGACACTACGGTTCCAACGCTTCAAATGCAACAGGCTATGGCAACGATCCGGTCACTGAAATCAAAAACATCCGATGTTCAGGAAACAAATGACCTGGTAGAAAAACAAATGGCCGTACTGCAGGTGGAGCTGGATCATATGATTCACGAGAGGGATCGAACAGCGAACCTGGTGAAAGCCGATGCAGCCACACAAAAACAACTGGACGATCTGACGGCACAGGTTATCCAAATGGAAAAACAAATGAACGTGACCAGACAGCAGTTGAAAGTGAATTCCACCAATACAAATACAACCAACAGTAGCATCCTGAGCGAAAAAGCGCCACTGGAGAAAACCGTTGCCCAGTTCCAGGAACAGATCAATAAAGGTCAGGTGATCAATCCTGTCTCGGGCGTTGTGTTGTCGAAATATGCCATGGCGGGAGAAGTGGCCATGATTGGAAAACCATTGTACAAGATTTCCAATATGGATACGCTGACACTGAAAGCTTATGTGACCGGCAACCAGTTGCCACAAATTAAGATTGGTCAGCCGGTGGCTGTACGGATCGATTCTGCGAATGGCGGATATAAAAATTATTCCGGAATCATTTCGATGATTTCTCCCAAATCAGAATTTACACCAAAGACCATTCAGACGAAAAATGAAAGGGCCAACCTGGTATATGCAATAAAAGTCAGAGTAAAGAATGACGGTTATTTGAAAATCGGCATGTATGGAGAAGTCAATTTCGATGAAGAAAAAAAATAGAGATCATGCCTGCAACTGTTTCTGTCCAAAACCTGATTAAAACATACGACAAAGGAAAAGTCCTGGCCGTGGACAAAGTGTCTTTTGATGTGAAAGCAGGTGAACTCTTCGGCCTCATTGGTGCGGACGGCGCGGGTAAGTCTTCTATCTTCCGGATATTGACAACTGTTCTGCTGGCAGATAGCGGCACCGCTACGCTCGCAGGATACGATGTTGTGAAGGATTACCGCGAGATACGAAACCGCGTGGGGTATATGCCGGGCAAATTTTCACTTTACCAGGATCTGACCGTACAGGAAAACCTGGAATTTTTTGCAACCGTTTTTGGTACAACCATCGAAGCAAATATGGATCTGATCAGGGATATCTATGACCAGATAAAACCTTTCAGCAACCGAAGGGCGGGGAAATTGTCGGGCGGTATGAAACAGAAGCTGGCGCTTTGTTGTGCGTTGATCCATAAACCGGAAGTTTTGCTGCTTGATGAACCTACCACGGGCGTAGACGTCGTTTCCAGGAAAGAATTCTGGGAGATGTTGAAAAAATTAAAAGCACAGGGAATTACGATCATAGTGTCCACTCCTTACATGGACGAGGCGAAACTCTGCGAACGCATTGCCCTGATACAAAACGGCCGGATCATGTCTGTCGATACACCAGGCAATATTATCCGTGCCTATCCCGAAAAATTATATGCTGCAAAAAGCGATGATATTTATAAACTCTTAAAAGATTTCAGGAGCCATCCGGAAGTTAAAAGCTGTTTCGCTTTTGGTGAATTCATACATATCAGCTTAAAAAACGCCGAACGCACAACGCCTAACGCTGAACGCACAACGGCCAACCGTCAACTTGATTTCCTGAACCTCATTGCATCAGAAAATAATCATACCGGCATCCGGATAAAAGAAATCGAACCCGGCATTGAAGACAGTTTTATCCTGCTGATGAGCCAGAATAACGCAACAATAAATCTGCCAGAGAACATTGAAAAATAATCAGGATGGAAGAAAAAGTAATTATTTGTAAGGACCTCACGAAGCAGTACGGTGATTTCTATGCCGTTGACAAAATTTCCTTTGACGTATCCAAAGGGGAGATCTTTGGTTTTCTGGGCGCCAACGGGGCCGGCAAAACAACGGCCATGCGTATACTTTGCGGGCTGTCTTATCCTTCATCGGGTGAGGCAACGGTGGCGGGATTCAGTGTAAAAAATCAGCAGGAATCCATAAAGAAAAATATCGGTTATATGAGCCAGAAATTTTCACTCTACGAAAATCTGAGCATCCTGGAGAATATAGAATTCTTTGGGGGTGTGTATGGCGTGAGTAGAAAAGATATCAAAGAAAGATCAGATAAACTGATTCAGGATCTGGGTCTGCAGAAAGAAGCAAAGAAAATGGTTGGCGGTTTGCCACTCGGATGGAAACAGAAGCTGGCATTCTCCGTTTCCATCTTTCACCGGCCAAAAATTGTTTTTCTGGACGAACCCACGGGTGGCGTGGATCCGGTCACCCGCCGGCAATTCTGGGATATGATCTACGATGCGTCAGCTTCCGGTATTACCATTTTCGTAACGACGCATTATATGGACGAAGCAGAATACTGCAACCGAATCTCCGTGATGGTGGACGGGAAAATGGAAGCACTCGACAGTCCGGCTAATCTGAAGAAGCAATATGCGACCGACAGCATGGACGAAGTATTTTATAAACTGGCGAGAGGCGCCAGGCGCTCAGCTGATTAATGCATGAACCATGAATGAATTATTGGTATTTATCAGGAAAGAATTTAAGCAGGTATTTCGCGACCCGAGAACCCTGCTGATCATGTTCGGCTTGCCGGTTGCGCAGATCGTGTTATTCGGATTTGCACTAACCAGTGAAGTAAAAAATATCGACATCGTGATTGCGGATAATTCAAAAGACATGGTCAGCATGCAGATCACGGACAAAATCAAGGCGACCAGCTATTTCATTGTTCAGGAAAAAAATATCGGCGGCGCTGATATCGACAAAACGTTTAAGAAGGGTGGGGTGCAATCTGTTTTAATTTTTCCTGCCAACTTCAGTAATGATTTATCGCATGAAGGAAGAGCCCAGGTTCAGATCATTACAGACGGTACGGATCCAAATACAGCGAAGACGATCGTGAATTATCTCACATCAATCATCAGTGCTTATCAACAGGATAAATTTCCCACAGCATCTCTCCGGTACCAGATCCTGACCGAACCCCGCATGTTATATAATGAAGAAGATAACGGTTCAATGAATTTCATACCGGGTGTCATGGCCCTGATCCTGATGCTCGTTTGCACAGCGCTCACTTCTGTATCTATTGTGAAAGAGAAAGAACTGGGTACCATGGAAATCCTGTTAGTATCCCCATTTAAGCCCGTCATGGTGTTGGTGGCCAAAGCCGTTCCTTATTTTATTCTCTCACTCATCAATTTTACACTGATTTTATTATTATCGGTTTTTCTCCTGCATATTGATATAAAGGGAAGCATTTTGCTTCTGTACATGGAGTCAGCCTTATTTATATTAACCTGTCTTTCTTTGGGGTTACTGATTTCCAATTCCACCAATGCACAACAGACGGCACTACTTATTTCAATGATGGGCATGATGCTGCCTACCATCATTTTTACCGGGTTCATATTTCCACTGGAGAATATGCCCTGGGTCCTGAGAACTATTTCGAATGTAGTGCCTTCTAAATGGTATTTCCTAATCATCAAGTCGGTGATGCTGAAGGGGCTGGGGTTTCAGTATGTGTGGAAAGAAACGTTGATACTGATGGTGATGACGACGATATTGCTGACCATTGCGTTAAAGAAATTCAAAATACGCCTTCAATGAGAAATCTGGGCTTTCTGTTGCAAAAAGAATTCAGACAGATCTTCCGGGATAAGACCATCCTGGCGATGATGCTGGCTCTGCCGATTATCCAGCTGATGATTCTGCCCTGGGCAATGAATCTGAATATCAAAAATATCAATCTCTCCATCGTGGATAATGATCACAGCAGTTATTCGCAACAGCTCATTACCAAGATTGGTTCTTCCGGATATTTCCGGATCATCAGTGCAGATCCTTCCTATAAAGAAGCGCTGGTTCATATCGAAAACGGCTCTTCGGATCTGATCATGGAATTACCGTCGGGTTTTGAGCGCAACCTGGTCAGAGAGGGTAAACAAACCATTGGTATTTCCGTCGACGCAATTAATGGATCAAAAGCTTCGATCGGCGGCGCTTATCTGTCTTCCGTGATATCGGATTTTGATGCGAACCTGGGCATCAACCAGATTAAAGTGCCGGACTACAATACAAAACCAGTGGGTTTTATAGAAACGACTTTTAGCAATTGGTATAATCCGCTGGCAGAGTATAAATATTTTTTTGTGCCCGGGGTATTGGTTTTATTACTCACGATGATCGGTGGATTTATGACGGCACTCAACATCGTTCGCGAAAAAGAAGTGGGAACGATTGAGCAGATCAACGTAACGCCGATTAAAAAATGGGAGTTTATTCTGGGAAAACTGATTCCGTTCTGGATCATCGGCATGATTGTTTTTACCATCGGACTGCTGGTAATATGGGCAATGTATGGCATCCGTTCAACGGGAAGTTTACCGCTTCTTTATGTAGCGGCTGGTACTTATATGATTGCCTTACTTGGCTTCGGGTTGCTGATATCCACTTTTTGCGAAAGCCAGGTGCAGGCCATGTTTGTAGCCTTTTTCTTCATACTGATTTTTATCCTGATGAGCGGTTTATTTACTGCCGTGCAAAGTATGCCTCACTGGGCCCGTATCATTTCCGGTTTTACCCCCGTAAGCCACTTTATAAAAATTATGCGCATGATCATGCTAAAGGGCAGCGGATTCTCAGACATTCTCATTGAACTGGGATATATTCTCAGCTTTGCTCTTGTATTAAATGCCTGGGCTATCTGGAATTACAGAAAAACTTCCTGACCAGGCGATCATCCCGAAATATTTTTTAGGATTATTTATGCATGATGAGAACTCGCTGGCATAACTTTTAGGTGCATATTACCGGATCCTATTTCTCTCCAAAAAGTTCATCTTATGAAATACAAAGGAATTAATTATGATATCGGAACCAGAACGCTGGCGGGTGGCCTTACCCGGCCAGTCTTTGACGTAGATACGGTTACCCGTGAAATAGAAATTATAAAATCAGAACTTCATTGCAATGCGATCAGAATTTCGGGGCTTGATATAGACAGAATCGTGACGGCATCTGAAATAGCACTGAAAACAGGATTGACCGTGTGGTTTTCTCCGGCTCTTCAATATGAAGATCAGATCGTAACGTCTAATTATATAATCAGGGCTGCTGGCCGGGCAGAAGAGCTGCGCCTGAAATATGAAAACATCATTTTCGTGCTGGGCTGTGAATTCACTTTGTTTACCAATGGTTTTATAAAAGGGAAAACGGGAGAGGAGAGGATACGGAATATGTTTAGTCCCTGGAGTATGATCAAAAGTCTGGTGGGCATAAAACGGAATTATAACAAAAGGCTCCGGAGCTTTCTGTCAAAACTGGTAAGAGAAATCAAAACATTGTTTTATGGTCAGATTACCTATGCTTCCGGAACCTGGGAAAATCCGGACTGGAAATTATTTGATATCGCAGGCATAGATCATTATCGCGCGTCATATAACAGGCAAGTTTATACGAAACAATTGCAGGAATACAAAAAAGCCGGCATACCCCTTTATATAACTGAATTTGGTTGTTGTACTTACCTGGGAGCCGAAGATAAAGGTGCAATGGGTTGGAATATTGTGGACTGGAAACAAATGCCACCGTCATTAAAGGGAAATTTACTACGGGATGAATCAGCTCAGGCGAATGAGCTCATAGCATTATTGGAAATATTTGACAGCGAAAATATTTCCGGTGCTTTTGTTTTTACTTTTGTCAGTTACAATTATCTGTATAACGACGATCCGCATTATGATCTTGATATAGCTTCTTATGGTATTGTAAAATCATTACCGGAAAATATGCCCGGTTATCAGGGAAAGCTGCCCTGGCTGCCAAAAACCGCATTTTACAAATTGGGGAACTATTATTCGGGGAAAAAACTCATTTGAGGAGCGCTACATGTCCAGCTACCGCTTTCCATTCATTTTTTCTCTTTTGATAAATGTCCATATAGCAAATTTTCAAAACCATTTTCTCTGCATCCTGCGTGATATAATTGGTTGTCCAAACGGTAATGATACCCACATCATTGGTTAAAAACCGCAAATCCTGACTGTCAATAACGATACTGGTTACCTGCTGACCCGGAACATGCATTGAAATATTATCAGCTTTCGTTCTACGCATACCACCGGGATTGATCAACACAAAATCATCTGCCAGTATACGCGCGAGAGAAGTTGAATCTTTCTGAACAATCGCATCCAGCCATTGACGATTGAGCTGTTTGATAGTTGTCGCATCAGCACTTTGTGCATTGGAAGGCAGGGAAAAACCAGCTAAAATGATTACAAAAAGTAAAACCCGTTTCAAGTGATAATTATTTTGAAGAATGAATATACAGGATATGGCCGCCATCGCCGTACCGGATCATAGTTTCTGACTGTAAGATTAGCCTGAATTCACCGGTGAAGCCGGTCCAAAGCCTTAAAAGGAACGTTAAATCGTACGGGACCGCTTTTATTCGTCCCCTTTATTTTGCAATTTTGCATTCATTCCCGCCATCATAGTGAAAAAAATAATAACCCCTTTTCTCCTGGCATACGCCTTATTATCTGGAAGCGCCGGGTACAGTCAGTATAATAATGGAATTTCTTCTATTAAAAGGGACACATTACCGCCCTCTTTTAATTGGAACGAGGCCACGGCCAAAAAAGGTTTTCCTTACAAATCGTTTATTGTCCCATCCGTGCTGGTTGCTTACGGATTTACTTCACTGCATAATACTGCCCTATTAGGTGTAAATGATAAATTGAAGGAAGAAATTTATACAGACCGCACATCAAAACAGCAGCTTCATATTGACAATTATCTTCCCTTTTTACCGATCGTCGCTGTATATGGTTTGAATGCGTTGGGTATTGAAGGAAAAAATAATTTCAGGGACCGGACCATGATACTGGGATTATCCGGGATCATCATGGGTACTGCTGTTTTATCTGTTAAGCATTTTTCAGGTGAGACGAGGCCAGACGGTTCGGATAATTATTCATTCCCTTCAGGCCATACCGCCGCCGCCTTTGCGACAGCTGAATTTTTGCGACAGGAATATAAGGATGTTTCACCCTGGTACGGCGTAGCCGGTTATGCCATGGCGGCCGCCACCGGATATTTAAGAATGTACAACAACAAACACTGGGTGGGAGATGTAGCGGCCGGTGCGGGTATCGGTATCATGTCCACCAAACTCGCTTACTGGATTTACCCGGTTATCAAACACACATTATTCAAGGACAAAGAAGTGAAGACCGTCATAATGCCTACTTACCAGGACGGTTCATTTGGCTTCGGCCTGGTGCACAGGTTTTGAGTATTTCCCCGACCAGAATTTCTTTTTTATTTTCCGTTTTGAAGTGCTGTCATGTGAATGTTAGAACCTGAATGCAAGTCTGCATGCCGTACCACCGGATGGTTACACTGTCCCAAAACAAAATATATCACAACGAAAATCAAAATGGTGGAAAAACAACCACCTCCGAGTTTTTTCGCACCATATGCTGCAATCAGTGCTCTTAACCAGTTTGGCATAAAAAATATATTTAGGGTTAATTCGAATGTTTAGTTGGGGATCTTACCGTTTTCTGCCTGCTTCTTTAGTTCACTGTTTGCCATAACACCGACTTCTACCCGTCTGTTTAATTTCCGGTTCGCATCCGTATCGTTTGGATATTTTGGTTGATCCTGCCCATACCATTTAATGTCAAATCTGTCCTTGGCAACGCCTTTTGTAATCAGATAATCGGAGACGGTAGTAGCACGTAATTTTGATAAACCTATATTGTACTCAACAGTTCCCGTATTATCAGTATGCCCCTCAACCAGGATAATGGTTTCGGGATAATCATTAAAAACGGTTGCGATCCTGTCCAGGGTATATTTTGCAGAGTCACTCAGGACGCTGGAATTGATTTTAAATAACAACCCTGAATTAAAAGTCATGTTGATGCCTTCTCCGACTCTCTCAACATGTGCATCCGGCACAGCCTGTTTGATGGCTTTGGCCTGTTTGTCCATATTGTTGCCGATCAGATAACCGGCGCTGCCGCCGACCACTGCTCCGATCAGGGCCCCTATGACGGAACTCTTTCCACCGCCGCCGATGATTGCACCCGCAGTGGCTCCGGTAGCAGTGCCGATCGCCGTTCCTTTCTGCGTATTGTTCAGGCTTTTACAGGATGAAAAAATCATCAATAATAATACCGGTACAAACAAAATATACTTCATGATGTAGATTTAAATTCATTTACAAATGGCAACCCGTAACAAGTCAATGTTCATGTTCTTCATTCCCTGACTCATTCCTGATTGAATGGCGTCGCATAAATTCTTTTTCTCGGTAGAATTCATTTTTGAGGCCAGTGCGTTTACATCGTTTGTTCCGTATTTGGCCTGGTTCATTTTTACCATTGCTTCCACCTTTGCCTGCCAGGCTCTTGCCTGATTTCCCTGCATGGCAATGGCCTTATTGTAACTTTCTATGGCATTTGAATAATTTCCGGAAGATGTGTAAATATCTCCCTGTAGAATGTAGAGATCGGCATTATTTGGATCCAGGCCAATAGCACTCTGAATATTGGATTGTGCTTCGGACCATTGTTGCTGCCGGCTGTCGAGTGCGGCGATTTTTGCATAAATACTGGCTCTTTCTGCCGTATTTCTGTTTTTTTCAGTAAGAGATACCACCGCCTGAAGATCCGTTTTCGCTTCCGCACTCATTCCCAATCCAGCTTCAGCACTGGCTTTTTCAAATAAATTATAAATGCTGGACTTATCAAGTTTCAGCCCTTCCTGGGCAGCCGCAAGAGCGTCCTGATATTGATGTAAACCGTTGAGAGCTGCAGCTTTGCCGGCATAAGCCGGAATCTTGGCATCATATGCATCACATTTTTTAAGAATCTCATTGAAATTTGCCAGGGCACTGGAATAATCCCCCGCTTTGTTCTGATCATTGGAAGATTTAATCAGATTATAACAGCTGTTCGAGGTAGTTACCAACCCGCTGTTACAGTGCACAAATAATAAAATGCATAAAACCGCAATGCCAAAAGTGCGTAATTTTTTCATTACTCTGATGGTTATTTTAAGAATACTATTCGTTAGCAATAGCTATGCCAATAGAAAGCCCAACGCTTAACGCCTAACGCTAAACGCAACCGCCAGCCAAATCTTCTGGCGAAATATTATAAAATTCGTAATTATACCAAAATATTCCACCGGGATGAAAATCTGGCTGTTCCAATGCATGACAATATTTGTCAGTCTGGCAACTTCTGCTCAGCCAAAACTTCAACTCCGTTCTCCCGATAAAAAAATCCTCGTTGAAATAAAAACTGATCCTGGTCTGACCTATTCAGTGTTTGTGGATGAAAAGAAAATACTGAACGAATCAGTGATCGATATGAATCTCTCAGACGGACGCAGTCTGTCAGTTGACATTAAAAAATTTACGAAAAATGAACGGTCGGTCCGGGAAATCATTGTCGCGCAGGTGCCCGTGAGTCGGAAATATATTCCGGACGAGTTTAATGAACTCAGCATACAATTCAGCAATCATTTTTCTATTATTTTCCGTGCATATAATGACGGAATCGCCTACAGGATCACAACCTCATTCAGCGATTCGATTACCATCATGAAGGAGAAGGCCGCTTTTAAATTCATAGACAATGCGCACGCATTTGCACCTGTGATTCAGAAAAGAGATAGCCAGGATGTCTTTCATACCAGTTTTGAAGAACTATATCCGTATAAAAAACTGGATAGTTTATCGGGAAATGATTTTATGTATACGCCGGTCCTTGCTAAAACCAATGATAATATATGGATGGCGATTACTGAATCCGACCTTGATGATTACCCGGGTATGTTCCTTCAGGGAACTTCCACAGATAATTTGCAGGCAGCTTTTGCAGCTTATCCTTTGGAAGAAAAAATGGTGGATGGCGAGTATCCCGAAATGATTGTCAGTAAACGTGCCGGCTATATTGCGAAGACGAATGGCACCAGGAATTTTCCCTGGCGCGTCATGCTGATTGCCCGACAGGACAAGGACCTGCCGGCCAATGACCTGGTTTACCGTCTCGCATCTGCAAGCACAATCAAAGAAACAGACTGGATCCATCCGGGTAAGTGCACAGACGAATGGATCATCGATATCAATCTTTTTAACGTTCCTTTCAGGTCAGGTATCAACACAGAAACTTATAAATATTATATTGATTTTGCGAAACGGTTTGGCTTCAGCCGGGTTATGATGGATGCCGGATGGAGTGACACAAGAGATCTTTTTAAAATTAATCCGCAAGTAAATATGGATAGCCTGGCAACTTATGCCAGGTCACAGGGAATCGGACTCAGTTTATGGACACTATCTATGACACTGGACCGGCAACTCGACAGTGCCCTGAAACAATTTCAGCGATGGGGTGTGGACTTTATCATGACTGATTTTATCGACCGCGACGATCAGAAAACAGTGAATTTTTATAAGAAGATTACGGAAGCCTGTGCCAGAGCAAAGATCATGATTATGTTTCATGGTGCGTATCCGCCTAAAGGATTCAACCGCACGTATCCCAATAATATTACACGGGAAGGCGTGCTCGGCAGCGAATACAATGCCTGGAGTGATAAACCAACATCAGCATACAATTGTACGATTCCTTTTACGCGTATGCTGGCAGGGCCACTGGATTACGAACCCGGACTGCTCGATAACGCAACACCTAAAATGTTCAAAGCCATCTGGGGAAAAGTGATGAGTCAGACAACCCGGTGTCAGCAGCTCGCCATGTTTATTGTGTATGATAATCCCATGCAGATCTTTTCCGGAAACCCTTCACAGGGATGGCTGGAACCGGAATTTATGGAACTGCTGGGTTCTTTTCCTACAACCTGGGACACAACCATGATATTGCAGGCTGTCGTAGCAGATCATATCGTAACCGTGCGTCGCCATGGAAACAACTGGTATATCGCCGGTATGGCAGCAGATAAAGGATACGATGCCAGTATTGATTTTTCTTTTCTTCCCGCCGGATCATATAAAGCAACGGTTTGTCGTGATGGTATCAACGCCGACCGGAATGCGATGGATTATATTATTGAGAAAAAAGATATCAGATCCACCAGCAACATAAACCTGCACCTCGCACCGGGAGGAGGATTTGTAATCAGGCTTTTGAAAGAATAAGATTCAGGGTAATACTGAAAGTTTCCCGGGGGCCATCCCGCCAACCGTGTCGATAGATAGTAAATTTCCCGGGATGTTTCCGCCAAACCAGTGTTCATCAGGTTTTTGTTTCCAGGTTGCCAGCTTGTACAATCCTTTTCCGCCGTAGAGTATGGACATGCTGGAGTCCTTTTGATTGACAAAGGAGCTCTTCAGTCTAAATTCGCGACTATCAAATGGTGTTTTAAATGGGATGGTAAATACAAAATCATGTTCCTTCATGGGCTGATGGCAGTTGACACATTCTGAAGCGAAAAGAACGTTTTTTCCGTAGGGTAGCATCTCTGGTGTCTTAAACCTGGCGAAGCCCCAGTTTCTTGTATCATTGTATTTTTTGCTGTCCTTAATCATGAACTCAACTTGTTTAAAAGGCCCGGTCCGGATAATACCCATGCTGTCTTTGAGCTCGTCCCAGGTTATCTTTCCGAAAATGGTTCCTTCCGGCCAGGGATTCGTGTTCCCATCTGCAATAGCTTTTATTGCAACATCATTTCCAACGATAACCCGTAAAGTGCCGTTATCATATCGCTCTGTCGAACTGACCGGTTGCCAGTTTTTATAATCGGGGATAAAGGCAATACCATTCAGTGCCACGGGAATATCTTTTCTTTCCTGATTTTCTTTTTCGTACAGGACTTGTTGTCTCAGATTTTCAATTTTTTCCGAATCGCTTGCCTGCAGTAGGGGAAAACTTCTCACATAATTTTTGAGTACCTGAAGATCTTCCGGTGTTATTTGGGCGGATCGATGAACAAAACTGTACGAATGAAGAGGCATGGTCCCCGCTATCATCTGGTTGACGGACTCCCACATTTTTGCTTCCTGATCACCGGGAGTCAGTTTATCCCACTCAGAAAAATTAAGGACATTTCTGCCATCAACAATATGATCTCTGACCTGCCAGTATACGGGAACTATCAGATCATACCAACTTAGCTGCGTTTCATTGGAGTGGCAATTGTAACAGGATCGTCTTAAAATAGATTTTACTTTATCTGCTGCAACCAGGTCGCCCGTGATGGCAGAATGCGGGATCTCTGGACGAATGAACTGTAATCCCACGAAGATTAAAAACAGCATCACCCAGACAGGAATCCATTTTTTCCAGTTCCTGCTTCTGTTTATGGAATCTTTCATTATTGGAAAGCATTCAATAATCAAAGATAAAAGTAAAATCGACCCATTTTCAATGTTAATTTTGCAAAATAAAACACGGGAAATGTTAACAAAGGGCCTTCTGCATTATACAATAATCAAACATATCATCGATGAAGGATTTGCTCCCGATTTGAAAATCTTATCGTTGCTTTTAGATAACGATCCGTCAAAAATAAAAATGGCATTGTATGCATTGCAGGATTATCACGGTGTGGTATTGCATCCGGATAAACCCGCGGTTTGGGTAATTCATCCATTTTCGATGGCACCCACCAATTTTCTTGTAAAATCGGCCAGGGGAAGCTGGTGGGGAAATTGCGCCTGGTGTTCTCTGGGGGTGGCGGCTCTTTTAAAAGACGATCTGACAATTACAACCCGTCTCGGCGCATACGATGAACAAATTGTCATTCACATCATCGATGGCAGACTAATAGAAAAAAACTTCCTGGTTCATTTCCCCGTGCCTATGGCAAACGCATGGAATAATGTCATCTACACATGCAGTACGATGCTGGTTTTTAAAAATGAGGAACAGATCATCGAATGGTCCAAAAGGCACAACATACCAAAGGGTGATGTCCAGCCATTGGATAATGTATGGGCGTTTTCAAAAAAATGGTATGGCAATCATTTAAATCCCGACTGGGAAAAATGGACGATGCAGGAAGCCCGGGAAATATTTAAGGAATTTAATCTGACCGATAAAATTTGGGACCTCGAAAAGTCGGCAGAACGTTTTTGACGGTATATTTTTACGATGACCGATGACCGATGACTTTAGGGCCTTACGCCTTAGCATTAAGCCTTAGCGCTTTTAAAATATTTCAAAATGAAAGCCATCATCTTAAAGCAATTCGGAGGAATAGAAAACCTGTCGATAACAGAATCACCCGTTCCCATCGCAACGGAGGATGAGGTCCTGGTTAAAATAAAATCTATCAGCATCAATCCGGTGGACGTGAAAACGAGGGCAGGAAAGGGTGTATCTGCAGTATTAAAAAATGATAACCCGATCATCCTTGGTTGGGATCTTTCCGGAACAATTGAAACAGTTGGTGATAAGGTTAGAAATTTTAAAACAGGCGATGAAGTATTTGCAATGGTCCGGTTTCCACAGTCAGGAAAAGTCTATGCGGAATATGCCGCAGTACCGGCGGCGCAACTCGCACTGAAACCTGCTGATGTTACGCATGAGGAAGCCGCTGCCGCCTGTCTGGCTGCGCTTACAGCCTGGCAGTCGTTGACAATAAATTATGAATTGAAATCAGGTGAGAAAGTGCTCATCCATGCGGCTTCCGGAGGAGTAGGACATTATGCAGTGCAAATGGCCAAATACCTGGGAGCCTACGTGATCGGCAGTTCCTCGGCTGTCAACAAAGATTTTGTCCTGTCACTGGGTGCAGATGAACATATTGATTACAAAGCGAAACCATTCGAATCAGTCGTAAAAAATATAGATTTTGTTTTGGATACGATTGGTGGTGAATATATCGACCGCTCTTTAAAAACAATCAAAAAAGGCGGAACGATCATCAGTATTGTTTCCGGATTAAATGAACACGTAAAAGAAAAAGCAGAAGCCATCGGAATTCAGGGTTTCAGCACACGTGTGAAACCTGACGGAACGAACATGCAGGAAATCGCGGACCTGCTGGAGAGAAGAATACTCGTATCACATCTGCAAAAAATATTTCCATTCGATCAGATGGCCGATGCGCATCTGCAAATTGAAAGCGGACGAACTGTTGGTAAGGTGTCCCTAACTGTTTAAAAATCTTCGGTGGTTGACAGTTGACAGTTGACGGTAGGCGTTAAGCTTTGCCCTTTACGCTTTTCTATCTGCTCCGGTGAACTCCAGCATCCAGCCCGGATATTCCCTGGTCAATGCGCTCGCCTTGTCCAATTGTTCCAATTCCTCGCTGCTAAAACGCAGATCGATGGATTTCAGATTGTCTTCCAGCTGATCCATTTTATTAGCCCCAATAATAACCGACGTAACGTATGGCTTTTGTAATAACCAGGCCAGGGCGAGTCCTGCCACGGATGTGTTCTTCGCCTTTGCCATGGGTTGCAACAGGTCTACGATATCAAATGCGCGTTCTTTATTTATTGGCGGAAAATCAAAATTAGCCCGCCTGCCATCAGCTTCTTTTTCTTTGTCGCGACTATATTTTCCACTCAGTAATCCACCCGCCAGCGGCGACCAGACCAGCAGCCCCAGTTTTTCATGCTGAAGTAAAGGAATGAGTTCTCTTTCCAAATCCCGCCCGGCAATGGTATAATAAGCCTGGAGAGAAACGAATTTTGTGATATCATGATAATGACTGTAATCCAAAGCCTTCATCAGTTGCCAGGCGGCTACATTACTGGCCCCGATATAACGCACTTTGCCGGACTGTACAAGATTATCCAGAGCAGAAAGTGTTTCCCCGAAAGGAGTTAAGGGATCATAACTATGGATCTGATAGAGATCGATATAGTCAATCTGGAGCCTGCGTAAACTCGCCTCGGCCTGTTGAATGATATGTTTTCTTGTTAATCCGCTGTCATTCGGACCCTCACCCATTTTTCCGCGAACCTTGGTGGCGATAATGAGGTCATCCCGGTGAAGGCCGAGGTTGCGGATCGACTGACCGGTCAGTTCCTCACTCCATCCTTCTGAATACACATTAGCTGTATCGATGAAGTTGATACCCCCGTCTATCGCTCTTTTTGTTAACTGATCAACCTGTGCCTGTCCGAGAGTTCCAATAGCCAGGAACCTTCCCTTGCCGCCAAATGTCATCGTACCCAGACAGAGTTCAGAAACCTTCAGCCCGGTATTTCCCAGAAGATTGTATTTCATATTTTTTGCTGTATGAGAAATATTACAGCATAGAAAAGAAAATGTTGTATAAATTAAAAATTTTTAACTGCCAACTCGCCAACCAGTCAACCAATATTATTTTTCCAATAAATTCTTCAAATTCCCCAAACTCTCTGACATGTCCTTACCCAGCATACCCGGGACGATCAGGTTCATTAGATTCATGGGATATTTATTCTGACCAACCATCTTCCAGACTACACGGGTCTGTCCGGGCGTAACGGCGATCGTTGTCATGGTAACACGGGCCGTGTTTTTAAAAGGTCTTTCAAAACGTACCGTGGAGTCTATGTTCGTTCCGGCATCGACGCGGGTAATTTCCTGTTCGCCCTTTCCGACATTTTTGACCTGGCTGTCCCAATACGAAATAAAGCCTACCGTTCCATCCACGCCTTTAGAAGTTCTGTTAACTTCCGGATCCATCATGACCCATTTATTATAATAGATCTGGTTACCCAGCAGTTTTACGAAATCAAAAACGGAAAGATTTGACCGCTGAATCAGAACCTGCTTCTCAACCTGATACTGATTGGCGATAAAAAGAGGAACAACTAAAAATAAAAGGATCAACAGGATGACGACAATTCCGATGGCGGTTAACATATGCTCGTTTTAGGAATTCAAAAATAATATTTTCCATTTGATTTACAGCATAAATTTACTAAATAATTTAGTATGAACGAAAATGATAAAGTCCTGTAAATTATCGAAAGGTTATAAGGCTAGGTACGCATTTTGCAAACCGTTTGATATGTTGAAAATCATTTTGTGCGCATGCATATGGATGCTTTTTACTCAGAAGACTATTTGCCAGAAAACGCCCGATGAATTCGGGGCGACCGCTTTTTATTGCTTCCAGCATAATAGAATGGACAGTTTATTCAAAATGATCCCTTCCCTTGCGGAGATTTCCATGTTTGCAAAAGACCTTGGTATTGTGGAAGGCACCGAAGCCTATACCGCATTTGTCAAAAAGTATCCGCTCGTAATAAAAAGCATCAGGGACAAATGTTATCAGATTCAGGCCGATTCGCTTTTTTACAAGTTTTCATGGGCCCGGGCGCAGCGGGCTAACATTGAACTGACTGAAAAATCAATGCACACGAACAGTTCCCCGGCAAAAGACGTTCAGTTTACGGTGGTAAATATTTATTTTAATACATCCGGTCAGAAATTCCTGCTGCAGTTTGGAGATTTACATCGTTACGGAAATGTATGGAAGCCCGGAAATAATATCTCCCTTACGATAAAATATAATTAGACGCGAAAGACGCGAGCGCTGATAGTTATTTGCTGATTACTTTAACCGGGGATTTTTTCTCTTTGCAATCCAGGTTTAATTTTTTCCTGTGCAGGATTCCCCAGTTTCTTAACGAATCGATGACCGTTTTAAGGGATTTGCTATGTGGCGTCAAAGCATAGGTGACTTTGACAGGATAAGTATCCTGTATCTTTCTCACGACCAGTCCATTTAATTCCAGATCGCGCAATTCTTTGGACAACATTCTGTCCGTAATTCCATGAACATCCTTTGTGATATCTGTGAAACGCTTTTCACCGAATGTTAAAGAAACGATAATCGGAAGTTTCCATTTGCCATTCAGCACATCCAGGGAATCCCTTACAGGTTTCAGAATGTTTGTACATTGACTATGTGCTTCTTCTGTTGTTATTTTCATGATTCCTTATATGATGTGTGATCCGGAACTTACTATACTTTAGTATAGTGCTATCATTTGTATAGCAAATGTACTGTAAATTTGTGTCTCACAAGTAAAAATTTATAAAAATGTCAAAAACAAAATGGGTATTGGATCCAACACATAGCGAGTTAGGATTTAAAATAAAACACCTGATGATCACCAATGTTTCAGGTTTTTTTAACAGTTTTCAGGTGCAGGTAGCCGGAACAGATGATAACGATTTCAGTAAAGCAAAAATCCGGTTACAGGCGGATATGAATTCCATTCATACCAACAATGAACAACGCGATGCACACTTGCGCAATTCGGATTTTTTTGAAGCAGACAAACATCCTGAAATGATTTTTGAATCGACCAAAACAGAACAGGTTGACAAGGAAAACTTTCATCTGTACGGTAATCTGACGCTGAAAAGTATTACTCTTCCTGTTAAGTTAAACGTTGAATACAGCGGCATCACGAAGGATCCGTGGGGTGGAGAAAGAGCCGGATTTACAGTTACCGGAAAAATCAAACGCAGTGAATGGGGTGTCAATTTTAACGGTGTATTGGAAACCGGTGGTGCCATATTGGGAGAAGAAGTGAAAATCCATAGCGAAATAGAACTGGTGAAACAGACCGAAGAAGTGACTGCTTAAATAGTAGAATCATGTCAAACAAAAGAAGACTTGTAAGAAAATACGAACCGGGGGGCAACCCCGGTTTTCTCGGAGAGGGCCATATAGCCCGCGCCCTGATCCAGGGTGATTTCAGGGACACCGATCCGTTCATCCTGTTGATGGACGATATGCTGGATAAGAAAACAAATGAACCGGTGGGTGGCCCGCATCCGCATGCGGGATTTGAAACCGTTACGTTAATGCTTGAAGGAGAGCTGGGTGACGATGTACATAAAATGAAGGCCGGTGACCTGCAGATGATGACAGCAGGTGGCGGCATCATCCACACGGAAACTATTGATAAAAAAGCCAGGATGAGGCTTTTGCAATTGTGGCTGAATCTGCCCAAAAAAGATCGCTGGATCACACCACGCGTGCAGGATATTTCCGTTAACCATGTTCCGAAAAAATCATTGGAAGGAGTGGAATTGAAATTGTACAGTGGCTCGCTGGCGGGCATTTCTTCCCCGGTGAAAAATCATGTGCCGGTGATCATCGCTGATATTCTCATGCAGCCAAATGCAGTATACTCATTCAATTTACCTGCATCATACTCAACATTTTTGTATGTGTTGGACGGAAGTTTGCAGATTGGTGAAGAAAGAAAACCACTCGATCAAAATCAGGTGGGCTGGCTTGACAGGTCCTCCATCCAAGGCGACAGCGAACTGAATCTTACCGCTGGAAAATCCGGCACCAGATTCGTCTTGTATTCCGGACAACCCCAGGGAGACCCGATTGTTTCTCACGGACCATTTATCGCGGATACGCAGGAAGACATTTCGAGGTTGTATCGTGAATTCCGGACCGGGAAAATGAAACATATTTCCACCGTTACTGAATCGCAAAAGTTCAATTGGTGAGCCCGCGATTTTATAATTTGCGTTAGGCGTTAGGCGTTATGGTTTATCCAAAAACGGAATCACTGCCTTGGCAAGGGCCGGTGATGCAAAAATATAATAGTGCGTCACACCAGGTAATATGGACAACTGTGAATTAGAAATCCCTGAGCCATCCCAGCTGCCATCCTTTAACCCACCACCGAGAAGCGCAAAAAATTCTACTTCTGAGCCGGGATGTATGGCATCCGCATCTCCGATGACAAGCAGGGTGGGAATTTTCATTTTCTGTATGTCAGCAGAATAATCATAATCTTTTCTTAACAGCTCGCCTAGTTTGGTATGCAGCTTTACCCAGTCATCCGGTTTCGGGGCCACACTGATATAGCTCTGGTACAGGGGTGTTTTTTTCATCATCTCTGCAGATGTAGGACCCATATTGCCGGCCTGGTCCATCGTTTCCTTATACCATCCGCTGTGTTTGTAAGGAAAGGAAACGATCACCAGTTTTCTGACTACGTCCGGATGACGGATACCTGTCAGAAGAGCCGTACCACCGCCCAATGAATATCCCATGACATCTGCCTTTGATATCCCGAGAAATTTTATAAGAGCGGCAATATCATCAGCCATCATTTCCAGGCTCAGCGGCCGGTCGATATCGGCTGTATGACCGTGAGCCTGTAATTCAACTGCAATCACCTGTCTCTTCGCGGCCAGATCCGGCAGTATGGGTCCGAACATCGAAGCGACACCCAGGCCGCCATGAATCAGAACGAGTGGCTGACCACTGCCATATATTTCATAATAAAGTTTTAGTCCGTTCACCGGCGCGTAGCCCGTTTTCGAGGGCTGCATCTGTGCTGTACAAAAGGTCGTGATGACCACACAAAGAAAAAAAGTAAGAGTCGCTTTCATGTTATTGTTTTTTCTTGTTATGATGTAAAAATAATAACACCGGGCTCTTTGAACAGAGTGCAGATACGTCCATTATAGGTGTAGAATGCGTCATAACGCGCTGGACCGATACGAATCAGGACTACCTGCGTTGATTCTATTTTGCCTGCAGGGTTCGGATATCTTCAATCACCAGGCTGTTTATCATCATGCGTGGAATAAAAACAGTATGGGATGAAGGATCATAAGTAATGTCTGCCGGACCGGCATCCACTTCAATGGTCTTTGTTGTATGATCGTTGAGGTCATATATGATCAACCGTCCCTTCTGACTCGTAAAGCTGATCCAGTCGGAAGCAATCAGGTGGGTCTTGTCATACATTTCCAGACCGTCAAAAATACCGGTGGGACTATTTTCAAGAACCGTGAATACCGTGTCGGTATTTTTCAGATCCTTCTGGAATATTTTACCGCCACTCATATTCATACCCATGCCAACAGCATAGAGCTTCCCTGTCTTTTCATCATAAGTAACGCCATTGGCTCCTTCGATCGTTCCCAGAAAGCGGATAGACTTATCAGTTAGATCGATCAGCAAAACCTGTCCGCTGACTGTTTCGGACACACAAACGTGTTTATCATCCACCTTGCACAAATCGTTCAACATTTTAGCGGTAGGAATGCTCACTTCAAATACCTGTTCGCCGGAATGGGCATTAAACCCGACCACACGATTTACATCCGCTACATATACTACATCTTTCACTACAGCAAGTCCCTTCGGTGCATTAAGTATTCCTTTCTGAAATTTCTGATGAATGACTTTGCCATCTGCCGAGAGCTCTGAAATAAATCCATTACTGTCCAGGGCCATCGGGTCCGGTTTTGCTCCACCTATATTCGAAACAAACAACCGGTCGCCTGATTTAATAACACTCTCCGGCGCTTCGAATCCGGGAATGGTTTTTTGGGAATAAGATATAGTGCTCAATAATAAAGACGCGGCAGAAATAAATAATCCAGGTTTCATGTGATTTTTATTGAAGTTAATGAGGCTTTCAGGAAGATGCCCAATCGAGTGCGGCCTTCAATTGTTTTGCTGGTACCACACCACTCTGGCGCCATTTTATCTGACCGTTTTTAAAGATGATCAGTGTGGGAACACTTTGTACCTGGTAGGCAGAAGCCAGGGCGGGATTTTTATCGATATCCACTTTGAGAATGGTAGCTGAATCACCAGTCATAGATTTGAGCTCTTTCAAAATCGGAGGCATCATTTGACAGGGTCCGCACCATTCCGCTGAAAAATCCACCAATACGGTTTGATCGCTATTGATAATCCCCGAAAACGATTTTTTTTCGCTATCTGTTGTCATTTGCGTTAAGCTTTGAGCCTTGGCCTTAGCCTTAGCATAAAATGATGCAAAAAACGCTCCATGCTGCTCTTTCTACCATTAATTGTAGCTGACATTTTTCAGCAGGAACAAATCCTTTATTTCTTCCCAGTTATTTACCCTGCGGTAACCGGTATCATGCATATTGATATTGTGCGTGGCGGTATAGAGCAGTTTTTCACCTTTGAAATGGGTCAGATTTTTTACGTGGTCGTCGATCATAAAGTCACCGGAAACGGCTTTTTTTGATCCGCAGAAAATGATCTGTTGCCAGTGAATAAACGGGAAATGTTTTAATAACCAGGCATATTTTTCAGACAGAGATTGTGGAAATTCCATAGCTGCCGAAACAATATAATACATCATACAACTGATTGAGCTCCCTGATCACGGACTGGCTGCCCGGAATCACCGGGGCAGTAGCAAAAAACCCGGGTGTGTGCAGAAATTCCCTGATCAGCCGGGGTTCCGGAAATGCCAGATCCTCTGGTTTTCCCATTAAATCTTCACGGTTCATTTCAACACCGGTGTTGCGCTGATACCATACTATAAACTGGCTCGTGATATCTGCCATCACGTGGTCCATATCTATTAAAATCCTTTTCCTGGACATATTTTTAAATTTATATAGCAAATTAACGCAATTAATTGCACAATTATGCATAAATAATGTAATTTTATTGCATAATATTGCAATATGTTGAAGGAAGAAAGGCTCGATTTTATCATAAACCGTTTGAAATCAAACCCATCGGTAAAACTTGGCCAGCTGAGCGAGGCCCTGGCGGTTTCAGAAGATACCATCAGAAGGGATATTGAAGGACTCGCAAAAAGCGGATTACTGACCAAAGTACGGGGAGGCGCCATTCCGCATTCTCCCAATGCGCATAGTTTTCAGGAAAGAATACATATCTCTGAAAACGAAAAAGTCATGATTGCCCAAAAAGCTCTTCCCCTCATAAAACCCGGAGATACGATTTTGCTGGATGGCGGAACGACGACCTATGCATTGGCCGGATTATTAGATATGCCCCTTACAATCATTACCAACAACATACCCGTCGCCGCCCTGTTGGCAGGCAGAAAGGATATGGAAGTCATCGTAACCGGTGGCAGAATACAATCCGATTCGCAGGCAACGGTAGGTGGCCATGCGATGAGTCTGCTGGAACAATCCCATGTGGATATATATTTTCTTGGTGTTTGCAGTCTTCACCATCAAATCGGCGTCACGAGCCTCGACTATTTTGAGTGTGAAGTGAAACGTGCGATGGTCGATTGTTCCGACCGGATCGTGGCGCTTACGGGGCATGACAAGGTCGGTACTTCAGAAGCGTATAAAATTTGTCCGATCGACAATCTGGATACCATCATCACGGAGATCAGTCCGGATAATGAAATGTTTGAACCCTACCGAAAGAGAAATATTCGGATACTGTAAAGATCAGAAGCGCAACCTACGCGATATGACCTTATTAATTTTAAGGACAGCATCCCGGAAAATATAAAACAGATCGGCATTTCGCAAATTGTACAGATCCCCGTGCTTCGCACAGTGGCTCCTCTTGCCCTGTTTAAAAATAGGTGGTTATGCTTAACTTTAGCAATTGTTTTAATTGTGCTTGCATTATTTACGATTCGTCTTACTAAAGAAGTAGGAAAACATGGACGTTAACATTTAACATTTGACAATTGACAATTATACGTCGTCGCTTCCACGGGAAATTACAAACCCCCGCACGGGACAGAGAATGAAAATTCTGAAAACGGGTGCGGAAACGAATGGACAGCTGCTCTCGATTGAATGCTTTAGTCCCGCTTCCAAAATCAGGGAACCGGAACATGTTCATCCGTACCAGGAAAATATTTTTGAGATCCTGGATGGGACACTGCATTTTCGCATAGCAGGCAAAACAATCACCATGGGCCGGGGAGAAGTGGTTGTTATACAGGCATGCGCACCTCATCATTTCTGGAACGAATCGGGAACAGAGGCCCACTATATTCAGAAATTCAAACCAGCCCTGGATATCGAGGCATTTTTCAGAACGTATTTTACACTGGCCACAGAAAATAAACTGAATAAAAAAGGTAAACCAAATCTGCTGCGGATTTCAAAACTATGTTTGAAACACAAAAATGAAATCCGGCTCGTCAGGCCATCCTGGCCCCTGCAAAAATTTGTATTTACTATTTTTGCGCCGTTTGGAAGGCTGTAAAACTTCAGCACCCATACTCCCATACTCCCATACTCCCATACTCTCATTCTATTAACTTCTTCTCTCCACCTGGTCGAGGTAGGTAGATTCAAAAATCTTATCCGCATTAGCCGCTTCAAATCCTTCCCTGCGGTGAATGGGCAATATCTGATTCTCGGGTAGCGATCGGAAAGGTTCCAAGACTTTTCTTTCAGCGAATTCAACATAGGATCCGGGAATCATCTTCGTTTCACCATCCGCAAATTCTGCAAGGACCATTTCCGCCACTGTGCTGCTCTGCAATAACAAGCCATCCGGACTTTTTTTGATCTTACCACCAGCATCATTCAATCTGAATCCGTTTCTTTCCAGAAACTCATTGAATGACGCGAGTGTATTAAATCCATTTTTCAGATTATGCACCGACATCGTAAAATGATTCAGGTAATACCTATTATAAATGGCCCAGGCTGCGTATTCGCTTTCATCGGCGAGGCTCTCATAATCATCCAGTGAAGGAACGGTCCACGAAGAACTATGTAAATAAAAATCGACTGCTTTGGGATCAGTCATATCCAGACTGTCAACAGGATCTGCCAGGACTGAATCAGTATATGAATGTATAATAGTTTGTGATACCGTAGACAAATCATCCACTCTAAGTTCGGAAATAAAGATCCTGGGAAGACCAGCAATGGGTGGAGAATACCACCAGGCATTTAATTTTTTGTCCTTGAAATAATAATAATCTCTTTTTGTATAACCATGAAATAAAAATATTTTTTCAAGCGAACCGACACCCAGATTCGGAACGCCCAGGGTTCTGAAAGCAATATGATCATTCTCAATTTCTGATGGGTTCTGAATGATCCCTTCCTGAATCATAGCGCTTATGATTCCGGATACATCCGGCACCCTCGCCATATATCTTTTCATCAGGCCGTCAAGCATTTCCTGAATCTTGATTGTTTCATTTCCCATAATGTAAAATTATAACTTTTACGTCTATTCAACTTCGCGGCAAGCAATCGGATTTATACATTGTTCTTTAGTAGTTCTCATTGCAATAATCAACTTAAATACGCAAAAATTTGATGGATGAATTAACAGGAATTGGTAGCAAAGATTATCGACAGGAAACACCTGGCTGGTTATTCTTCCAGGGAACCTCAAGAAATCCCGAAGAACTACCCTGGGAATACCCTCGTAATATGGAAAGAACGGAGAAGAAACAGGTAAGAGTAAAATTTTAAAAGGGAAAGAACATAAAATGATAAAAGTCAATTCAATAAAAAATATTTTTCACAGGCTGTGATCAGACTGTGAAAGAATGCTTTCTAATCGTCGCATATTTGTGTATCAACTTTAGTTACGGACATCGACCCAGAAACCGGCCCGGGTAAAGAATAAAACCTGTTTCTGATTTGATAAAGTAACGCCTGACGATCAGTTGATTTTGAAATTGAATTTTTAAAAATTAAAAAAATCCGTTCTATCGGAAAATTGAAAAAGGTTATTGCTTTTATTTGATCGTCCGGCATAGAAGGCTGATAACTAATGACGCAACCGTGCTCTGGAGTGAAAATCAATTTTCGGAAGATGTTGTATTTACATATTGTAGACTGTTATATTACCATGCTCATGCCAAATGATTAATTTCCAGCCAGTCAATGGTCTTAATAAAACAGATTATAGGAAACCTGTTCGGGTACCTGCCGTCTTTATGGTGAGCGCACACATAAAGGAATCATTTGACATTCTCCTTATGATGGCATCAGGTCCAGTTCCGGCAGGATGACATGTTTCTGCTCGTATTTTTTAAGCAGGCCAAGTAGTAATTCACGTTCTTCGACCTCAGGGGAATCCGGCCTCGCATCCATGATCAATATAACACGCTTCAGAGCTTTGATATATTCCGCATTCGTTTTTATAGTAGTCCATTCCATAATAGTTCTTTTGAAAGATTAGATAGACAAAGACGATACCAATTCTTCCAATTTCACGCAAAAAATAAACCCTTAACGTTGTCTTTATCGGGTGTTAACAATAAACTGTTGATTTGATAATAACTGAAATATAATCGAAGGAGTAAGTGTTTCCCCTTATTATTTCGTGAAAATGGATTGTTATCGTAGTATAAAGGTTTGGTTAAGTACGATAAATCTTTTTCAGAATGATTCAAATAGTATTTATTTTTGATGCCCGGTTCGGATCTAAATTAAATACTATGAAATGGGATATCATAAAAACAAATGCACAGTATGTTGAGATATTAAAACGCGTCATAGTCATCATGGATGCAAAACCCGGGACATCAGAATCAACGGAGCGCGAGGAATTACTGGTCCTGCTCACAAAATATGAAAAGAAGCATGCCATTTTACCGGAACCCGATCTGATGCATTAATTATTCAACTCTATAAAAAACTCTTCGGAACAATCTTCCCGTTTTCCACTTAGTACACGCAGATCTAAATTTTTTCCTTACCGGCAGGAATTTCTGCGGAATCCATAAATCGCTATCGCATGTCAATCATTTTTATTTATACGACATAGCGCTCAATCCAAGAGATTTTCTGATAATACTCATCTGACCGATATGATAGGATTCATGGCTCGCTATAAACGAAAGGAGATCCTGAAAAGTTTTTCCTGTGGGCACAGGGAAGGGTATACCGGATGCCAGCTGTTCATCGCTTAAACCGGATATTTTCTCCGTAAATGTTGCAGCCAGATCATTCCAGCTTTTTTTTATTTCTGTAAGTGAAGGATATTTTACAGTAGCGCTGATGGCCCGGTTATAAGGCGGCGGCTCGCTGGGATCGCTATATTGTTCTTTATACGGAAAACCGGCCTTGATTCCGAGTCCGGAGGCGATCCCATAGCGCGAATTGGTTAAATGACCCGCGATCCACTGAAGATGATTCACATGGTCATTTAATCTTTTCGATCCTTTTACATCTTCAATGCCTTCCAGTACATTATTAAATAGCCTGGTCTGCAGATCGAATTGTCTGATAACGGGTTGAATGGATGACATATTTTTTGATTTTTGATAGTGTGTTACCAAATGTCGGTGTAAAATAGTTGATTTAGGGTGTGTGCATACGGCAATCTAAGGGGTTGTTTGCGCCATGCCAATGCCCTATATTTGATGGATGAAAAGTAAAAAGCCTGCAAAAGCTTCTTCGAAAATCACGAGCCGGCATGTCACCATTTTTGTACCGGCAGGAGATTTTATTTTAAGCAGTGTGATCGGATCTTATAAAGTACTAACCACGGTGAATAGTCTGGTGCAGGAGCAACATCCGGGATCCCCGCCGCCATTCATGGTTGAATTGGTCGGACTGACCAAAGAAACAAATCTCTATGGCGGGGCATTCAATATTTGCCCGCATACAACGATTGATAAAGTGGATAAAACCGACCTCGTCATTATCCCCGCCATCAACGGTGACTATGCGACAGAAATAAAACGCAATCAGCCAGTTCTTTCCTGGATAACGAAACAATACAAACAGGGTGCCGAGATCGCCAGTCTTTGCACAGGTGCTTTTTTACTGGCCGCCACGGGTTTGCTGAAAGGAAAAAAAACCGCGACGCACTGGATCGCTTTTGATGCTTTCAGGAAGATGTATCCCGAAATAGAGCTGGTGAAATCCATCGTGCATGAGGAACAGGGAATATGCAGCAGCGGTGGCGCTTATTCCTTTCTGAATTTGATTTTACACCTGGTAGAAAAATATGTGAGCCATGAAATGGCGGTGCAGTGTTCCAAGATTTTTGAAATTGAAATAAACCGCCATAGCCAGGCATCCTTTTCCATTTTCAGCGGATTTAAAATGCACGAGGATGATGCCGTGATGCAGGCACAGCGGTTTATTGAAGAGAATTACGCCGACCGGATCAGTGTGGATGAGCTGGCGACCCGATCCCTGTTGAGCCGCAGGAATTTTGAAAGGCGTTTCAAAAAAGCAACCCAGCATTCCCCTGCGGAATATATGCAGTATTTAAAAATTGAGGCCGCCCGTCGGCAGCTGGAAAGCTCCCGTTATCATATCAACGAAGTGATGTATGCCGTAGGATATAATGACACCCGGGCCTTCAGATCCACGTTCAAAAAAATAACCGGTCTCTCTCCCCTGGAATACAGGAACCGTTTTCAATCTAATGGCAGAGCTTAATCAGAAAATTTATTTGACGCCCGGCATATAAACAAATAGATTGAGATCGTTATTGATCGTTACATGAACGAAGCCAGCCTGGTATTATATGACGCTATGATCGGCGAGATGAACGACTGTCTCTCGCGCGAGGAGGATATTCGTACAGCCATCGAGTGTTGTTTCAATGTTGGTCAGTCTTATTCTGCGCAGATACAGAAGATGCTGGAGGATTTTAAATTTCCGTCTGGTAAAGATGAAATTGATTTTTATAAAAACGTTAAACCCCTTTTTAAGTCCCAGTTAGATTATTATAATCTGGTCTATCATGCCGAACTGTTCAAGCCGATGACAAATCCGGTCGAGATGAAGGAGTTCTGGGTCAAAGAGCACCAGAAACTCGATCGCTTCATCCTGGATCACACCGAATTTTATGACTATTATAAAAACGGTGCGACCAATCTGGATGAACAATATTTTCTGAGTCCCGATCAGACAATCTATTACGATGATCTGATTGCAGAACTTCTCGCACTGGAAAGATATAACCAGTACACCAAAAATGAATTGTCGAAAATTCCGTAGAATAACCCCGCGTTTTATCGCGGGGTTATGATTCAACCGGACTCTGGGTTCTCAAACACTTATTCTTTTATCAGTGCCTGATTCACTTCGATATCATCACCGGTTACTTTGATCACTTTGATATTGCCCGCATTTTCAATATTAACCATGTAAATCGGTTCGTCGTAGGCCGACTGGATCTCATTGACATAGGTAATACGATACCCTTCAAACTGATCAGCTATCTGCTGCCTGATATGCATTTTTAATTCTGAAGGTTCATAACTGACCAACGTAAACTGCCAGTAACCTCGACTGTCATAAAATACACGATCCACTGTATTCCCCCGGTGAAATATGCAGTACAGGCTATTGTCAGGTGCAGTATACCACGCGACATTCTGCACCTCCGCATAGTTTTCTTTAAAATGAGTCTTCGCCCGTTCACTCGCACTAACGGGTGCCATTTTGTTATTGGCAGATTTAACAATGGTTGCTGCAAATAATCCGGGCAGCATGCAATAAAGACCTGCAAAAAGAATTAACTTTTTCATAATTACTGATTTTTTGATTTAAAATGGACCTGACTGAAACGGTAGTTTCAATCATTTTTTTTAGCACTGGTCCTTTACGCTGAACGCCAAACGCTGAACGCTTAACGCGTGGTGTAGAGATCGATTCAAAGAAAATGCTGAACATTTTCTGTTTTATTACATGCCATGCGCATGCCAGAATATTAAATCACTAAATGTCAATATGCTAATGAAAAGAGGTTAACCCATCTGTATGTACGATTTTGATACAATCATGTTCCGGTGCGTACATGTATTTTATTTATTTTTTTTAACATGCGATACAACATCCTTTGATTCTACAGGAACAACATTCTTATTTTTTGCAGGGGCTTTAAATGTATCCCAGCTGCGGATTTTGTCGAATGTCAATCCGGTCAGGCCCTCGATAAAAGAAACACTGCATTGATGCGTAATAAATTCTTTGTTAAAATCAAGTTCCTCAAACTGAATACCTCCAACAAGATCTTCCTGTGATAAGATGAAGGCAGTCGTTTTTTTCTCATTCTTTCCATTGATCCAGACAACGATTTTGAAGAAACGCATGGGAACCTGTACGGACTGGTAAACCGGATCGCTGTCAAGGAATACAGGTCCGTTATATACACAGATTTTACTTTCGGCCCCGGCTTCCTTTTTTACGCCCTGCTCCAGAATTATTTTTTCCAGGTCACCCCAAAGGCCGGGCGCCCGGTTCAGTTTCGGAACCTGCGGACAGGCATTCGTATACATACAGGTCATATTCGCGGCCAGTAGTGCATCAGCTGCTTTTGCTCCGTAGTCGGCGTCTTCCCGGCGACTCATATGTCCCTTGTCAAATCCGCTTTTTGCATAATAGGCATCGCTTAACTGCGTGTCGGGATCAATCCGGTTATCCTGCAGCCAATGGTCCACGCGCTTGGATGAATCCTTGCGATCTGCCACATTTCCTTCCACATTGATCGCGCTGACGATGGGCATTTTCCGGATCGCGTGCTGGATCGTACTGTAATAGAAATATTCCAAAGCATTCGATTGTGCATTACCCGTCAGTGGAACCGCCTGGCGTGCCAGCTTTTTCGATAAGGAAGGCAGGGGAGTTTCAAAACTCAAAAATCCCTTCGTCTGAAATCCTTTGCAATTGGCAAAGTCCTGATCAGTTGTAATTTTTTTGCTTTCTTCGGCATCGGCATCCAGCTGCACTGCGCTTTGTTGCATTTTTACAGACGGATATCCTTTGCCGTTAGTATATATATTAATCGTACCGGTATTGTTAGGAATATTGATACTGGGCATATTGCTGTCGTTTGTATTATCTACAGGAATATTCATATCAGGAATAGTGATTGCTTCGTTCGGTTTGGGTGCAGAAATACTGACTATTTTTTTTGCATCCGAATAAGACGGTGATGAAAGAAATTGAATTTTTGGATCTTTTTGAATGGATGCATCTCCCGTGATCTGTTTCATCAATGCACTAACCCGGATACCACTGTTGCTGACCCATACAACCCGGGTACTATCAACCTTGCCATCTACCACGGGAATGGGCTGGCCCGATTTATCAATATAATTTCCTGTTTTATCTTTTTTTGCAACACCAGCACTGTGGAGGGCGATCACCTGCCACTGATCGTTAAAAACCGGCGATCCGCTGGTGCCGGGCGAGGTATCGGTTTGATATATCATGCTGTTCGGATCAGAAAGATCGAGAATCTGATTTTCCCGCAAACCCACCTGCTGGTAATTTCCATCTGGGTATTGAATGATGGTTGCTGAATCTCCGACACCTGCTTTGCCCACATTCGGATTCAAAATCAGATAACCCCGATCCTGTATCATATGTGTGCCTGTCTGATCTTTTGCTTCAATGCCGACCAGGCTAAAGTCGAGGTCTTTAAAAGTATAAAAGAATTTTTCCGGATTTATCTGAAAAACAATCTTCGTGAGTTCCTTTCCACTGGCATCGTAGGCATAATCAAAATCGATGAGCGCGTCTTTGAATAAATCCTTTCCCTGGAACACATGATGATTGGTCAGAATCAGATCCGGGCTGATCAGAAATCCTGTGGCCATGGCGAGGCTGCTGCTGCTGAGATCCGTATAGCGAAGTCTTCCGACCGCTTTACTTTTGATATCCCCGATGCCCAGATAATTGATGGGCAGCAGGTCATTTTTGCCGATATAGCGTTCATAGGCATCCACCGGGTCCGGCGCTGTTTCCGCGATCATTTGTTTTCGCTGGGCCGCTCTCACCGGTCCGTCAAGGGTGGGTCCGTCTTCCGTTTGAATTTTATTTTTTATCTCTGCTACCTGCTGATCCGTTGCGGGAAACCTGACTTCGGTTTTGCGCAGAAGATCGATTGGAATTTGCATAAAAAATGCTGTTTATATAATGACTTGACCGGGAGTAATAGGGACACAGATATACAGCAATAACAGAGCTAAAAATCATACAGACCCTTCAAAGAAAGATGCCTCGTAATTTATTAAGATAGGGTAACAGGTACCAATAAATAACATTAAAAATGGATGCGGTCCGGTTGTAAAGTTGATGCATGTCCCCGGACTTTTGCCAGGTCTTACCCAATATATTTATATTATTTTTTGTTTTCCCGATTCAATAAGTGTTTTCCATTAGGCGAATGATGGGCCAACTCATACATTCTTCATGGTACGAAAAGACGAATAGAGGGGGTGGGAAAAGGAAAGGGACCGTAGAAACAGCCCCTTTTTACCATTGGTTATATGACGCTTGTCAGATAATAGTAAACTTATCATTTTGTTTCAGGAAAATCAATAAAATTCGATAAAAGTATCAGATCATCGGTTAAAGAGACCCGGCGGGTCGATGAACGGCATCTTGTATTTTTTTAGCCTGTTTATTATCTTGCATAGGAATTCACGGGCCATGACCATTGAATACAGATTAACTGCCGATCAGCTCAGCAATACGGTGGAAAATACCATCCGGGCCTTTGATGAATATAGCCTGAGAAGAAAACCGGACAGTGCAGGTCGACAGGTGATCATGGACCAGGGCTGGAGGGGTACCTTTCATTATTTCATCAGCGAAACGCCTTATGGATCGAAACTGTCGATCGAAGCAGTACCGGCCAGGCCGGTTCCTCAGGAAATACTACTGGAATATGAAGAGGCATTTTTAAAGAACCTTTTCAAAATCATCAGCAAAGAGATTACCATCACACCGGAGATCGCTGCTTCCGATCTGTACAAGAAGCCCGTTCTGCATATAGGAGCGCCAAATATCCTTTGGATGATCCTGATGATCTTACTGATCATCAAAACTTTCCAGAGTTGTGTCAAGGGCTTATGATAAATGTCCCATGCCATCGTGTTTTCGTTTACTCATGATTGTTGAATAAAATCCACATCAAAAAAAAGAAATGGTATCATAAATCACAGAAAATCAACTATTTAAGAATCGGCATCATTTTAGAAATACATCTGTCAGGTTGCTCCTGTCAATAAACTTATTAGTCAAGATGTTATAATCAGAACCATTAATCCCCCTATGCAAGCCCCCAGTTACTGGTGGGCTTTTTTTTATTTTAAGAATCCGCTCTAAATAGATTTTTCCCGAATAACGATCACTTTATTATGATTAGGATCTTCAAGGACTGTAAGGTTCCCTGCTGATTTTTTGGAGACATAGAATTCTGCCTCCGAACCCGAATCTGATTCGACAAATAAGATCCTGATTTCACCTCCGTGAATGACAAAATGAGTCCGGGAGCACTCTTTTAACTTCATTCCCAATACCATTTCAAAAAAAGCCCGGGTTTCACAGAGTCTGGCTGTTTTGAATACAATAGCTTTCAATTGCATTGGATATATACTTTTCCGGTTAGTCTGTTCGCAGAATTTTCATCATGGGACGGAAGATAAATAAGTGGATATTTTTTTGCATAGACCAGGATATGATCATAGGTTTTCTGCGTTTCAACAAAATCAATATTGGCGCCGCCGAAAACATTGTCAAGCAATTGCTGATGTTTATAAGATGTGTCGCCCGCAAATAAAATATGCTCCTCATCAGTTTTCAACAGGACAGAACAGTGATGATGCGTATGGCCGGGTGTAGGTATGAGTAAGAGGTCCTCAGATTTTGTTAGCGCATAGGCGCTATCAAAAATATCTACCCGGTCTTTTGAAAAATTTACCAGCGTTGGCTTGAACCATGGGGGATAGGTGGTTGGCAGATTGCCATAAGGTTTTTTGTATTCGGCTTCATTTACAATGATTTCATTGGCCGGGAAAAATTTTAATCCGTCGGTATGGTCGCCGTGCAAATGCGTCAATACCACACGTGAAACCTGTTCGGGTCGGATGCCCAGTCTGATCAGTTGCAGGTCCAGCGCATCCTGCTGATGGATCATCCGCCGATTGGACATTGCCCGTAAACTTAGCCTGGTGCTACGGCTTTCGTTTTTATAAAAATCAGGATGACAGGATTCCGCAATATCACCGGTATCGATTACGATGATGCCTTCAGGATGTTCGATCACCCATACCCAGATGGGCATGAAGTCAGCATAGGCTTTCCCCAAAACAATATTCAGTTTACTCAGGAATCCTTTCCCCTTTTGATTCAGAAAGTTTTCTTTCACAGAGATCATTCCGGTCTGAACGGCATGCACTTTTATTTCCCGGCCATCGATATAGAAAACGGCCGTTCGGATTTCATTGCCGGTTAATAATTTATTCATTGGAATTCGATTTTAATTGGTTTACACAGGTCAGAATAATGTTTGAAAATTTTTCGGGTTCTTCGTAATGTGGCAAATGGGCTGAGTTTTCAAACAGGATGAAACTTTTGTCGGGCGCCTCCAGATGTTCATAAAATTCCTTTCCCTTCGATGCCGGTGCAACAGCATCCAGCCTTCCCTGGATAAAATGAACCGGCACCTGAATTTTTGATACAATTTGAAAGAGATTCAGATGATTCATTTCCGGGAGAAATGCATTCTGGCAAAATGCCATGCCCCTGGTTGTTTTGATCAGTCCGCCGATGCCATAATACCTTGAGAACAGCATATTTTTAACGGCTCCCAATACCAGTCCGGAATAAGTGGCACCCGTCTGAATGCCCCCCAGATTGCCGATAATCTCCGCCCTTTCCTGGAATCTTTTTGATTCAACAATGGGCTTACTCTTCAACGCATCGATTTTTTTTATCCATTTTTTATTATTCCGAGCAACCGCCTTGTCCATGGCGAAGTCCAGTACATACTGATCGGCAAATGGTATGTCAACATCTGTTCCGGCTGCGAAGATGGTGCTGAACAGACTACTGTCTTTTGCTGCTGCCATCAGAATAGTTGCAGCGCCAATGGAATAACCTGCCATGACTGCCTTGCTTTTATTATATTTTTTCAGAAGCAGTCTGGTGCAGGCGATGATATCATCTGCCATCTGCGCCAGGTTTATGGATTCCGGGGGAATGTTTTTGTTGTAAGACAAACCACAACCCCGCTGATCCCAATAGGCAACCAGGAAATGTTCTTCCAGGTGCAAAAGTTTTTCCATTTTATCTGCTTCTGAAATCATCGGGCAGGCCGGGACCCGCCTGGACATGGATCAGCAGTGGTGCATCTTTATTTTTGCCCCGTACAAGAATCCATTGAACGGAGTCGTTGATCTGAATTTTTTCGAAATGTTTAAAAGATTTTATGTGTTTCATTGATTGATAATTGAAACACAAAACTGCGATATGGCGAATCCAGATCCATTACCATTTGGTAAGATCCGCCAAACTTACTTCCTGATCCGGCTGAGGGACTGGGGAGTGATACCCAGGTAGGCGGCGATATAATATTGCGGAATGCGGTTAAAGAGATCAGGTTTCTCGCGCATGAATTTGTAATAACGTTCTTTGGCATCCAGCATGGCCAAATCCGCATTATGCTGGGTTATATTGAAGAATACGTCTTGCAACAATTGGTTTTTAAAGTGCAGCCAGCGGGGAGAAGAATCGAAGAGTTGTTTCATATGCTCAACGGAGATCTCCCGGATCCAGAGGTCCTCCAGGGCTTTGATGGCCACTTCAGTCGGAGAGCCTGAGTTGAAGCTTTTAAGGCTGCCCATCCAGTTTCCTTCCATTGAAAAATTGCAGGGTATTTCTATTCCGTCATGCAAACTATAATGCATGGTTAGTCCGGAGTCGATAAAAGCAATATGCCGGCTTATCTGGTTCAGGTTTAAAAAATGATCTCCCTTCCGGATGAATTTTTTTACCAGTAAACTCTGAAGATGATCGATCTCTTCGTCGGAGAAAGATTCGATTTTTCTTAATTCATCAATTAACCGGTCAGTCATACTTGTATAACGGACCTACAATTTAATCCATTAGGCCGTTCCACGCCCCACCGTTGGCACAATATTTAATGATAATTGCCCAGGTCATAGTCGTCATAGCCGTCAGAATGCCAGGGACCAGATTGGGAATAAAACGAAGAACATGGAATCAACAGATGAACAAAGCAAAAGGAATGGTAATCTCAGGATGTGGATATTACTGGGTATATTTTTGATCCTGGCCGGGCTGTTTGTATATGATCATTTTCATCAGGCAAAACATCGAATCGAAAGCAAACAGACAAACGAAGAACAGGCGGACTATTAAAAGGTCGATTGTAATGATGGTTGCGAAAGGCTCAGCTTATCGCAATATAGCCCGCGCGAAGGGGCGAATCCGTTTTTTGAACGTTTCTAATGTATAACTGCTGGTGCGCATAGACGTTGAAGAGTCTGGTTTCGGAACGGTATCCAGAATGGTCAGCACAGTATGCTGTATAGAATGAAATTTTGCATCAGTCATTGTTGAACCAATGATTAAAGACGCAACACCCAGAACGGCAAAACTTGTGAGCAAAACTTTTTTCATTGCAATAACATGTTAAAAAAGCATGCCAGCCTGGCCAAGGCTAAGGCTAAGGGCTAAAGCTTATTTTTGTTACCTAATCAATATATATGCTCAACTGGAACGACGTTTTGAATTTTGCCAATAAAGGCAATCCGATGCCTGACAAGAGGATCGAAAAAACAGATGCGGAGTGGAAGGCAGTCCTCAGCCCGGATCAGTTCCGCATTACGCGCAAAAAGGGTACAGAAGCCAGTTTTAGCGGGGAACTTTGCAGCCGTTACGAACCGGGCAAATACAATTGTATTTGCTGTGGCTCCGAACTATTTGACTCTTCCATAAAATATGATTCCAAAACCGGATGGCCGAGTTTTACACAGCCCATCAAAGAGAATGCGATCAAATATGAAAAAGACAGATCCGCCGGTATGACCCGCATTGAGGTGATGTGTAATGTTTGCGACGCGCACCTGGGTCATGTATTTCCCGACGGCCCGCCACCCAGCGGACTTCGTTATTGTATTAATTCCGATTCGCTGAAGCATATCAGTGAATGACTGAATCCAAAACCGGTGCTGTATTGAAAATATCGAAGAGGTCTTTTTTTAGTAATTGAATATCGGCCGTTTTTGTGATAAATTGTAATGCACCCAATTCATTCGCCCGGTCCAGATCCTCTGGATTATCAGAAGTAGAAAATATAATCACCGGAATGGGAGAGAATCTGATATCCTTCTTCAGAATAAGAAGAAATTCAAATCCGTTCATCATCGGCATATTCAGATCCAGAAACAGCATATCAGGTACATCGGCCACGGCATGCAAATACTGAAAAGCTTCCAGCGCGTTATTTGAAATATGGCAACGGCTGTCGGGTGCAATTTCTTTTAATGCTCCCAGAAAAATAAACTGGTCGTCGTCATCATCATCTATCAAAAGAACGTTTGGATACATAGACTACCGGGTCGAAGGTAAAAAAATGACAAATGTGGCTCCCAGCCCTGGCTTTCCGTCTGCATAAATAAACCCCTTGTGGTTTTGCACAATTTTTTTGCAAATAGCCAGCCCGATACCGGTGCCTTCATATTCGAAACGGGAATGCAATCGCTGAAATAATTCGAAAATCCTGTCTGCATATTGTTGTTCAAATCCAATGCCATTATCGGAAAATATTATTTTCCAGTAATTCGTTTCTTCGCTGACCGTGTCAGGAGACTTTATTTCATCCCGCAAAGCCGGACGGGCGCTGATCTGAATCAATGGAGGGGTGCCGGCAGCTTTATACTTTATGGAATTTATAATCAGGTTTGTAAAAAGCTGGTTGATTTGCATGGGTACGCAGGGAAGGACCGGCAATGGCTCATGTTCAATAACGGTTTGGCTCTCCTCGAGCAGCTCACGGATATTGTTGCTGGAATCTTCCAACACATTATTCAGATCCGTCATTTCAAAGTCCATTCCACGTGAATTCATGCGGGAATAATTCAGGAGGGAACTGATCAGGTTCTGCATTCTGGAGGACGCTCTGAGAATACGCTGGAAATAATCTCTGGTTACAGCGGGTAGTTCTTCATTCGAACCGGCATTGATCAGGTTGCAAAATGTCTGAATTTTTCTTAAAGGTTCCTGCAGATCATGTGAAGCGATATAGGTAAAAGAAGTAAGTTCTGTATTGTTCTGCGCCAGTTCTATATTTTTCTTTTCCAGTTCCTTCTGATATTGGAGGATCGTTTTTTCGTGGAGTTTTATTTTTGTCTGGTCAGTCACGATGATTCCAACGGTTGCCAGCTTCGGTTGCAGAGAGGTCAGTGAAATATATACCGGGATCATTTTTGCTCCGTCAGATAATGTAATCTCTCCTTTACTCCGGCCGTGCAACGATTCATTAAAGAGATGTAAAAATTTTTCTTTTGACTCTTCATGAATGAAATCGCCGATGAAACGGCCAATTACTTTTTCATATGGGATCCCTATCAATTCAGTAAAAGATGCATTCGTATATACAATCAATCCATCTTCACTAATATTGACGGCCCCTTCGCCAATTTCTTCGATCAGTACACGGTAAGCGTAATCCCCGCTTTGCAGCGTGTATATTTCCGGCTGATTATTCTTATTAACGGCAAAAGCATCCACTTCACCGGCCCGGATGGCATCAATCAACTGCTCGGAATCGGCCAGCCTTTCTTCAAGGCTTTCAATTTTTTTCAGCAAATCATCGATGCTTTCGGTCATCATATTTTACTCTTTGAACTTAATCCCCAGGCCCCTGATCACTTTCTCGGAATCAGAGAAGGTTCCGACCAGTGTTTTCTTCGGAAGCGGATGACGCTTGATCAGCGATGGACTGAAAATGATCTGCTGTTCAGATGCAGCCTCCGGATGTTTGTACAGGTCGATGACTTCGAGCTGAAATGAATCATCCAGCATTTCGGAACATATTTTATTGATATTTTCAATCGCTTCCATCGATTTGGGTGACATGCCCGAAACATACAGCTGTAGTACCAGCTTATTTTCTGAATTCGTTTCGAGTACGTCTTTTTTTTTCATGAAGTGGTTTTTTTTACTGCAGCGGGACGGATATTTAATCCGACCAGCACTTTTTCCTCATTTGACAGATCGCCGATGATCTTTCGCAGGGGTACCGGAAATTTTCGTACCAGGGTGGGTATCGCAAAAATCTGATCGCCTTCCGCCAGCTGCGGATTGACCAGCAGGTCAACTATTTCAATCGTGTACTTTCCTTCCAGGTGTTCCCTGCAATATTTTGTTATGTTCTTGAGTGCAAGAATGGATTTCGGGGTTTGACCCGCAATATATAATCTCAATTCCCAGATTTCTTTTGGCATATATTTTCCGAACTGTTAGTCTGTGCTTTCTATTTTTATTCCTTTTTTCTCGATAGTAAATTCATGTACCTGGTTGGAATGCCCCATGCCCCTGGATTTCACGATGCTCAGGTTACGGGAACGGGTATCTTTTTTTTCTTCGTTTGAAACACGGATCCAGGTGTCTGCCAGAGAAGAAACGGCATCCACCGTCAGGTCGCCGTACTCATTTAAACCAACATGTGTAAGGGAAGTAAACAGTGCATTGATCTGATTTACTTTCAGCATGTCCATCAGCCGCACCAGCATTGCCCTGACTTCACTACTATTGCCGACCGTTACCAGGCTGCTAATCGGGTCGATGATGACCGTCCTGGGTTTTAGTTCCTGAATGAGTTTGTGCAAAACCAGCAGGTGCATTTCCAGGCCCTGCAGCGATGGCCGGGAAGAATGTATAAAAAGCAGATTGGATTTTACATAGGACTTCAGATCAATACCGACCGATTTCATATTGCGTACGAGCTGATCGGGCGACTCTTCAAAAGAAAAGAAAAGAGTTGATTCTTTACGCTGACAACTGCTGAGTGCAAAATAAGAAGCCAGTGTAGTTTTTGAAGTCCCGGCCGAACCCGTTATAAGCACACTGGTTCCCCTGTAAAATCCTCCCCGTTCGAATAGTTTATCCAAGCCGTTGTTTCCGATATGACAATAGTTCTGAAGAAGTTTTATGTTCCAGCTTGAGCGAAGTGATTGGCAGGACCGAAATACCCGATTCATCAATCAGGAATGGATACTCATTGGTTCCATGGGTAGATCCCCGGTATTTCACGATGCGGAGGCGCCGGGTGGCGATCTGATCGATCACACGAAAATCAAGCAGGATGACGCAATCGGATACATATTCCTCCAGGCCCTGTCGGGTGAGGGAACTTTCTCCTCTTTCGCCGGTAATGATGGTTGTGACTCCCTTTTCCTTGAGCCATTGGAATAACCGCCTGATCTCTGATCGTAGAATGGCTGCATTATCCAGTCCTCCAAAAAGGGATTCAATGGTATCCAGCACAACCCTTTTTGCACCAATGGAATCGATCGCATGATTTAAACGGATAAAAAGAGCTTCCAGATCATAATCGCCCGTTTCTTCAATCTCAGTTTTTTCAATCCGGATATGATCGATTTTCAATTTTTTTTGACTGATCAGTTTGTCCAGGTCAAATCCAAGGGATCGAACATTTTGGGAAAGGTCCTTACTGGTTTCTTCAAAACTCATAAAAACACCGGGCTCCCCAAACTCAGTAATCCCTTTCACCAGAAACTGGATGCCCATCAGCGTTTTACCGCACCCGGCGCTTCCGCAGATCAGCGTGGGTCGTCCCTTTGGAAAACCGCCACCTGTGATTTCATCCAATCCGTCGACACCGGTTTTGGTTTTTGGAAAGACTTCCGGTTTCTCCTGTCTCATTAATATTTTATTTGAGGCTTAAATATATTCTTTTAATCCGATTCATTGATCGTCCGATTCTATGATCGTCACGGGCAACCAATTCCATTACGGGGAAATATTTGCACAGGACAACCAGGCCGAAATATTGGTGGAATATATCGGGTCGTTTACCGGCTATTTTTTTAACCGGAGCTCCTTAATTTTTCTGTATGACGTTACGTTTCGTTAAACCGGCCAGGGCAATCACTCCGATGATCCCGAACAGGCCCCAGTTATTCTGATTGTTTGAATGATTGTTATACCCGGAAACATGCCCCACAGAAGCATTCGCTTTATCCGACGTCTGGGCCATGGCCCTCATGGATATCAGCGAAATAATAAAAGCCACGCAGATCAGGCGGTATAAGAAACTTTTCATAGAGAATATTTTAAGTAACCACGCTTTTGCAAGATATATGCCACGTAAAAAAGCCACTGCCCTATGGGTTTTTTGCGGTGGGCCAAGGCCGAGGCTAAGGCCAAGGCTAAAGCGTAATGTTATAGAACAACTTCCAGTTTAATTCGTAGCACTTTGCAGCGCGTCCAGAATCATCGGGAATATTTTTTCCTGGAATAAAATACTTTGCCTGATGGCCGTAGTATCATTCACACTTTCATTGACTAGTAATAACGGAATGCAGGGAAGGGATGATGAAATTAAACTGACCTCCCCATCCAAGCCCGTAGACAATCAGGATACCCCGGTATTTTTTATGATACCAGCACAGTGCATATTCAGATCCGGGAAATCCCCAGTCGGTATGATACCGGCGATCAGGATTTATTAACTCTGAATATAGGATGATGAAACAATTTGCCTCCCTCTATATCGACCGCTGTCCAGGAGCAGTATGCCGATCCGGTTCATATCGGTAACGGATAACCGAATACTGAGCAACCCGCTTCCGTCATAGTAACCATCATTCATTTTCATCCACTCAACTTTTTCGATTTTCATTGGACCAAAAAGATATTTTTTGGCAAATTCCAAGGTGGATAAACCACTGGCTTTTGTAATAATCACTGATAATATGTGAGAAGCAGCGTTACTATAGTGAAAAATGCTGCCGGGATCTGTCATAAGTGGCTGTTGAATAGTATATGCCGAAGGATCGGGCAAAGACAAGTACTGATCAAGCCGGTTGAGGTCTTCGTGATAAAAACCGGAAGCCTGATTCATAATCTGGCGGATGGTGACTGTTTGTTTTCTCTGATCCTTGTCCTGTTTTAATTCCGGAAAGAACCGGACGATTTTTTCATCGAGTGATGAAACAAATCCTTTGTCGATTGCAATTCCCATCAGGAGAGACATAATGCCCTTGGTCAGTGACTGATCGTTAAAAAGTTCTGCCGCTGATTTTTTATTAAAGTAATGTTCATAAATCAGTTTATTATTTTTAGAAACTGTTATCGCATAAAGACCGGAATCAGTTTTCACTACAGGCGAATCCTCAATATGAATCTGGCCGTTTGAAAATGACGGTATAATAATCAATGAGTATATCAATGGCAACAGACAAGGCTTCATTGAATTCAATATTAAAAAAAACCCACTGTACAGTGGGTTTTTTTTAGCGTAAGACGTAAAGCTAAAGCGCGTAATAAGCTATTGAACAACTTCCGTTTTTATTTCCGGTTTATTCTTCTTTGGTTTTTTTTGTTTCACTTTATCATCTGTCGCTTTAACAGGATTTATGACCAACGATTTTGTCAGGATCTTGCCAGCTTTATGAATGACTCTTTTATATTTTTTTTCATTTATCTTTTTTGGAAACTCAGTCAGGGACTCAGAGAGTTTATCTTCGATTTTTAATAAAAGAGATTTTTTTAGTGATTTGAGTGAGGTTTGTTTCATCTTCTTTGCCATAATAAATGATTTGGTAATAATTAGGTAACATGAATTTAAATTAAATGGAGATGATTACGTGTTAATTTTTATGTGGAAATTTTTCATGCAAGTCGTTACGTGATCCCATGCATCATTTGTTAGCGGCCATCCAAAACGCTGGAAATGAGTGATTTAATTCAATAAACAATACGAACGGAGTTTACATGAATCAGTCCGGATCATTTTTCTTATCTGCTTCCTTTACAAAAGCTGCCCGTCTGGGCGGCGGGGCAACGGAATTTTCACCTTTGACAGCTTTCCAGATCACTTCCGTAAACTCATGATCCGGAATCATGTCTTCCCGGGAGAGATCAAAGGTTTCGCTTTTTCGCTGCCATGCATTTTGAACAGTGTTTACCGCATTGATATCTGTCTGAAGAGGTTTTGCGTCAAAGCCACTCAGATCTGCCTGATCCGAAAAACAGCGCCACATGGGCTCTGCAGCGGCATCGTACTGACTCATGGGCGGAAAACCCAGTAAAAGTTCAATGGTATGAAGCATGGAAGTGGTGGAATACATCGTGTGATCCACATAGTGGCGTTTGATATATCCACCAGCGATATAAGCGGGACTCCTGTGTGCATCTACATGATCAGGCCCATCCTGCGCATCGTCTTCCAGAACAAAAACCACCGATTCCTTCCACACGGAACTCTTGCTCAGGTAATCGACGAACATACCAACGGCCAGATCATTGTCGGCACAATGTGCAAAAGGCGTGGGCCGGCCCATCTTTAATCCTTCAGTATGATCGTTTATGATTCGCAATGTATTCAGATGCGGTAATGCGTTATGTGCAACCAGGGAATCGAAGTCTCTCTTCCACTGGCCCACCCGTGTTGTGTCACGAACCCGCTGATCCCAGCTTGTATAATATCTGCAATAATGATCTTTCAGTACAGGAATATTTGGTTTGTAATCATCAGCGAATTCACCATAGGTTCTGTAACTGACGCCTGCCCGGGCGCAGTAATCCCAGATAAATCCTTTTTTATTATTTGCGATGGCCCGTGTTCCTTCACCATCATAAGTTCCTCCGCGATCGCCATAGCCGGTTGGCCAGGTTTTTTCCAGATAATCGGTTGCATATCCTCCCATACTCCAGTTATGTCCATCTGCACTAACTTCTGCATCTACATAAAAATTATCAAGCAGCACAAATTCCTTCGCCAGCGCATGCAGGTTCGGTGTAATTTTCTCTCCGAATAAACACAAACTGCTGTCGCCGTTTCCTTCTTTCATATCGCCCAGTACCTGATCGTAGGTTCTGTTTTCTTTAATGATATAAAATACATATTTGACAGGGGAAGGATCACCGATGCGCATGGGCACCGGATTTCCTTTCATACCATGCGCTGTCAGTTCCCTTGATTTATTGTAAGGGGTATTTTCATAAACAAGTTTTGAATATCTGGCGAGTTGTTCAGGTGAAGGGGTCTTTATGATGCTGAGTGTGCCTTTGAATAATCCAGCGATATATTGTGACTTCACGGCGGATGTATGGTAAGAAATATTAGCCCTGGACGTATCAAATGCCCGGTATTCCGGATTCGGTAGGGAGCTGAATCCTTTTCCATTGATGACATAAATGTTGTTTCCGATCACTTTGACACCGGTGGGATACCATCCTACCGGTATGAATCCGATGGATTTGGAATGACCCGGGCTACTGACGTCAAAGACAGCCAGACAGTTATTATCTGCATTGGCGATATAAAGCGTTTTTTCATTCTGACTGAGTGCCACTGCATTGCTGGTAGAACCAACCGCCGATCCGGGATAAAGCGCCGCATCGAGGGTTTCCAGCACTTTCCTTGTTTTTAAATCGAGCACGGATACGGAATTATCATTGGCATTAGCAACAAATAAGTATACGGCCGTCCCCGGATAAACAAAGATCGTTGGGGTGATCACCCACCAGGATACTGTCGGTTATCTTTTTTTTCTGAATGTCAAATATGAGTACCCGCGCTGCTCCCCACAAGGAAATATAGAGTTCTGATTTATTTTTTGAAAGCCTGCAGGTATAGGCTTCCGCACCGAGCGGAATGGATCTTATTTTTTTTGTTAAGAGGTCGACGATATACAGGCTGTTGTTTTCCTTTGTGACTACAAATAAAGTATTCGACCTGTCATCGACCTGCAAACCGGCGGGTGAAATTTTAACCGGCCAGGGTTCTCCGAGTTTTATTCTTTCGGATTCTTCCAGTTTGTTATTGTTAATACGATATTTTACGATCAGGTTATCATTCCCGCCGGAAGCATACAGGTATTTTTCATCAGAACTGAATGCAAGTCCCAGCCAGCTCTTTGGGATGACGATTTCTGAAAGGATCTGATGGTGAACGGCATCCAGCAGTTGAATAGACTGTACACTCTGTCCATTGTTCGTAACTGCAATATATTTTTTGGAAGGGGAAACGACGATATTCAGAGGTAAATCGCCCAGCGGCACAGATTTACCAACAGGTGTGAGGCTCCATCCGTTGGGTAATAGAATCCGGGGAGCGATGCTGTCTGCCTGGGCAAATCCGGTTTTCAACAGAAACAAAAAAATGAAAACACTAAATAATAATTTCATAAGAACATCCAGGTTGGTTATGCGCTTCGCAAATTTATCAGATACTGAAAGAACACGGCGATATGCTGTATTAACGAATTAAAAACTATGCCGGATAGCTTTCTTATACAATTCTTCATCGCTGAACATTTTCCTTAAGCCAGTTCCCCATTAATTCCAATGCAACCGGTGAAAAAGTTTCCTCCAGATCATTATATTCAGTAGGATTGCATTGAATACAGGTTTGAAAAAGATGGTTCAGTCCCGGGATTTCTATAACATCATATTTGGGTGATTTGCTTTTTTGTAAAGATTGTTTAATGCCATTCAGATTCGTCACGGCAATTACCTGTACATCTTTACTGCCATTGAGTGCAAGTACCTTACAATCCATCTTTTCCAGATAAGGTTGCGGATTAAATGAAATAAAATATTTGTACCATTTACCATTTAGAGCGGTCATAGCCTGTCCGATCTGATTATTGATACTTGCCGTATCCAGTTTTTTAAATTTTGCCAGGGTGGCCGTGTCCAGTGTTCCGTACCAGTTTTCTATTTTCGTCCGGATATGATGAAAAGTCGTTGCTGAATCCTCATTCTTCAGAGCTTCCTCCCAAACAATACGCATAAGCTGACCATTCGCTTTCGCTACTGCTGCTGTCGCTCCATTGGAGATGCTCACCGCCTCCATTTGTTGCTGCATTAAATCGATAATGGGAATACCAGGACCTGCCAGCAGTATGATAAATTTTATTTCCTTCCTCTCATCAGCAACGATGGGCGCAATCATACCCCCTTCGCTGTGACCGATCAAACCTATTTTATTTTTGTTGACCATCGGTTGTTTTTCCAGGAAATCCAAACCGGCTTCCAGATCCTTTGCAAAGTCCATCGAAGTGGCTTCAGAAAAAATGCCCGTCGTTTTTCCCATGCCGCGATCATCCACGCGCAGTACGACAAACCCCTGTCTGGTAAGATAATCTGCAATCACTGCAAATGGTTTATGACCATATAAGGTTTCATCCCTGTCTTGCTGACCACTGCCGGTAATCAGGATGACGGCAGGATATGAATGGACTGCGTCTGAATTTTTAAGGGAATCTGTTTTAGGATATGTCAGCGTGCCTCCGAATTGGATAGTATGGCCCGCATTGGAATACAGGACATCTTCAGAATGATAGGAGAACGGCGGCCTGGGAGTCTGCGGTCTTTTTTGTTCTTTTACCGTTGTCGTATCACTTGTTTTTTTGACCGTGAGCGGTAGCGATCCCGGACCCTGAAACCAGGACCCGGCTATCTGCGATTTATCGGTGTTCGCCAATCCCGCATATTTTCCATTGAGTATGGCCATTATCAAAATGATGCTGTCATCTTTTACGATCACTTCACTGCAGGGGAGGTTAAAAGCATGCTGGCTGGGGCTGTCAAAGGTGGCTATCCACTTATTTGTACTGTCTTTTTTGATATGAAATACGATGGGAATCTGATTTCCCTGAACATCCAGGGTTCCCTGCCATGTGCCGGTTAAGTTCTGCGCCTGCGATGTAAAAAACAGAAAAATCAGGGGACAAAGACAGCATGTTTTTCCAAAGAATGTATTCATGATATTTTATGGTGTAATTTTTGATCCCGATCATGAAGATAATTACTTAAGACCGGCTAATATTTAATCAGGCATTTAGCATTTTGAGCCCATTATTTCACTTTTGAGCCCATTTTTCAATTATCTGAGCCTATTAAATTATGAAATGCCACAGCGCCAGATGGGTATAGAACATCCTTTTCCGTGAAGTTTTAAGATGCCGGCTTTTAAGGTCATGATATACAACGATTTAATTTTCCAGACTGAAACATCCTGCCTACCGGTTTTTTAAAACCGATTTTTTACAAATTTTTGATTCGTTTTTGATACGATTTTGATACAAGTAAGATTCGAGTAAGATTCGAGTAAGATTATTCTGTATCATAGATACATGAAAACCAAACATCGTCCTGATTTAATATGTCAGGCTAAACCGATAAAAATCACAGACCTAATGAAAATAAATTTGGAAGTCTTCCAATCTGTCACCGAGCAACTAATTTATATACAAATAGTTATATAGTGTGTTTTAAATGAATTTATAAGAAGCCCCTTTGATAGGCATTCTGGCAATTATTTTGTATTATACGTCACAATCCAATCCTGTAAAACTATGAAATCCAAGATCCTTAAATCAACGGGCGTAGTCCTGCTCGTTATCATTGCCCTCATCTGGACTGCCCCCTATCTCTTCCAGGGGAAAATCAACCGTCTCATAAAAGCCCAGATCTCAAAAGATTTCAGGGCCCGCGTTAGTTTCTCCGGCACCAGTATTTCGTTCTTCCGGCATTTCCCGGATATTTCTATCGGGCTCGATCATGTACAGATCACCTGTCTGGGCGAATTTCAGGATGATACACTCATGCTGGCAAAGCAGTTTGATATGAGTTGCGATTTAAAGAGCCTGTTCTCCGGTGACAGTATCCGGGTTCATTCAATGATCATAAACGAACCGCGTTTTCATCTGGTCGTGAATAAACAGGGTCACAGCAATTGGAACATCATCAAATCTGGTCCTGACCGGTTCGACCAAATTGATTCTTCATCCAGACCCTTTAACCTCGATATGCAGCGTTATGCCATTCATAAAGGACGGGTGGATTATCAGGATCTGGGAAGGAATGTCCATATTGTTATCAACAATCTGGAACATGAGGGAAGCGGTCATTTTTCTTCGGAAACATTCACGCTGAATACCAAAACAACATCTGATGCAATTGATTTTGATTACAGCGGTAAGATCCCCTATCGTGTTACCGTTAAAACCAACATCGATATGGCTTTCCGTGTGGACAAAAAAACACATACTTATTCTTTTAACACTGACAAGGTTTATTTCAATGACCTGGTATTACATACCGAAGGATTTTTTGAATGGATCAACGACAGCAGTTATAATATGAATATCCGGTACAAAGCACCCTCCACTAAATTCAAAAACCTGCTTTCCATGCTGCCTTCCGTTTATCAGAAAGATTTTGCTGTATTGGAATCGAGCGGACAGGTTAATCTGAACGGCTTTGTAAAAGGAAGATTAGATGAAAAACATTCCCCTGCCTATCATACCAATTTGTTTGTGCAGAACGGATATATTAAATACCCTGATTTACCAAACCCTGTAGAAAATATCATGTTCGGACTCCAGGTAGATAATCCGGATGGTTCGCCGGATCATTCAACGGTCAATATTTCAGAGGCACATGCAGAAATCAATCATGATTCTCTGGACATGCATCTGCTTGTAAAGAATCTCAACTCGAAACCATTCATTGATTTCGCACTGGCAGGAAAAATGGACCTTTCCAATTTTTCCAAATCCCTCAAATTGGAGTCAGGCACCAAACTGGAAGGAATGTTAATCTCTGACGTCCATGCGAAAGGAGATATGACCGAAATGGAAAATCATAAAAAGGATCCTTTCGAAGCGGGGGGAGACTTCAGGCTCGAAAATTTCTCCTATACATCAAAAAGCTTTCCCGCAGGTATCGTTCTGGATCAATTACTCATGGAGTTTAATCCGAAAAATGTTTCGGTAAAAGAAATGAAAGGAACATACCTGTCAACACATATGGGTATTAGCGGCAAGCTGAATAATCTGTTTGATTTTGCATTCAGGAACCAGCCCCTGAATGCGTCGCTTGATCTGAAGACGGATGAATTGAATCTCAGGGAATGGATCAATCATGAGAATGGTTCATCTTCAGCGGGTACCAATACTGTATTTGTAGTACCTGATAATATTGACTTCACGGTGCATGCGGAAGTGACACAGTTTCATTTTGATAACCTCGACCTTCAGAATCTGTCTGCTAACCTGACAATATCTGATCAGACCGTGCATATGCTCCAGGTAAAAGGGAACGGGCTTGACGGTGATATCAATCTGGACGGAACATATTCCACATTGGAAAATAAAGAAAATCCCTACTTCGCTTTAAACTACGATGTGAAAGCGCTGGATGTACAGAAAACTTTTTTTGCGTTCAATACCATCCGGAAAATTATGCCCGTGGCCAAATTCATTTCCGGAAACATCAATGCACATATGAGTCTGAACGGGAATTTGAATAATGACATGACAACAGATCTCCGGACCCTGTATGGTGAGGGACAAGTGGAACTGCTCGCCGGAACGATGAAAGAATTCGGTCCTATGGATAAATTGTCGCAATCACTCGACATCACCGGATTGAACGATATTCCAATGAAAAATGTAAAAGCTGATTTTTCATTCAGGTCAGGTAAAGTAGCTGTGTCGCCATTTTTGGTGCAGACGGGAAATATTGAAATGGAAATCGGAGGTAGTCATGGCTTCGATCAGTCGGTCGATTATGGGATCAGTCTGAAAGTACCCCGCAGCCAGTTGGGAAATAAGGGAAGTAATTTTGTGAAGCATGTTGTTGAACAAGCCGCTGTGAAAGGTATTCCGGTTAAATTGAAAGATGCAGTCAGTATGAACGTTCAGATATGCGGGGCGATCAATAGTCCGGATGTAAAAGAAGATATGGATGCCGTGGTCGATCATGCCGCAACCGATCTGAAAAAAGAGATCGATGATTTTGTAAATGCCAAACTCGATAGTGCCCGGCAACTTTTGCACAATCCGTCGGCTTTTGAGAAAAAACCAATCTATGTACAGACCAGTTATAAAACAAAAGCTGTAAAGACAAAAAAGGCAGCAAAGACAAAAAAATCGTCCAAATCCGTCCATAAACATCCAACACATACAAAAACAAAAAAGAAACATAGGAAGCAGGTGAAACATTACACTTAAACAAGTGTGGAAGTATGGAAGACTGGAAGTATGGAAGTGTATTGTTTTAGAGGAGACTAAATAAGGATTGAATTAATTTTAGTCTGATTAAAACAGGGAATGTTAACTTCAGTATTATTTGCAAAAAAATAATACATGATAAAAGCATTTTTCCTGGGTTTGGTATTGCTCAGTTTATCAGCTGAAGCGCAGACAGACAAATTGTTTATGGATGCGGCGATCTTAAAACTGAAGCACGCAAAGGAGTATACGATTAAAGTGGCGCAGTTGATGCCGGCCGGAAAATATGATTTTAAACCTTCCCCGGAAGAAATGAGTTTTGACCAGCAGCTGCTGCATATTGCGCAGCCCATGCAATATCTCTGTAAAACCTACCTAAACGGCAAAGCGAATACAATACAGGTTCCAGATTCGAATCTGGATAAGGATGCGACTATAAAAGTTTTGAATTCGGTATACGACTATGCGATCGCTACTTTGGAGGATTTTAAATCAGAACAATTATCCGACACTGTTTCTTTTTTTATCAGACCGATGAATAAACTGCAGATCTTAAATCTGCTAAATGATCATCAAACCCACCACCGGGCGCAGTTAGTGGTTTATCTGCGGATCAATGGCATCAAACCACCAGACTATGTGGGTTGGTGATCGTGTTAAACAAGTATGGAAGTATGGAAGACTGGAAGTGTGGAAGTACAAGGATTAAAAACGCCCAGCTCATTTTGAATTTAATTCAATGATCCGGGCGGTAAATTTATTAAATCAGAGATTCCCTGCTGGTAATCGTTTAATTTCCCGCGAGCAGTTCTTCTTCCTTTGCAATTTTATTCTGTACCCTGTCTACAATCCAGTCATAAATAAATGAAGCATCTTCCTTCCAGGTTGGCTGGCCGAGAACAAAATGATTTCTGCCGGAAAAAACTTTATAGTCAGTTACTGATCCCTCTGTTTCATAGGCATCAAAATTCCGGTGATTCAGGTGGGCAGGAATAATATGATCTGTATCGCCGGCAGTTATTAAAAGCGGTGCATGAGGTTTTTTAAAATCGACTTTTGCGGCCCCTGATAAAGCGCCTCTTGAAACTGTTTTGGATTCCGGTATCGTATAGGTATCATAAGCTGCCTGTTGCTCTTCGAGCGGCATTCCGTTCACAAATGCATACTGCCAATCCTCGAACGACATCATATAGGTTTCATCGAGATCGGTGAATACGCCGAGTGATTTCCAACCTGCTTTCAGGAAGGTAAATTCATAGGGGAAAACGCCGAGTGGCGGAACAGGATGGATGGCAATACCGGCTGCTGCCAGTCCGCGGTTCACAAAAATCTGCGTCATCAGTCCCCCATAAGAGTGACCGATCAGGATGGGTTTTTCCGGTAACGATTTGATAATATTTTCATAGTGTGTTAGCAGTTCTTCAATCGTCAGCCGTGCGAGTTCTTTATCGTGATGCGGATGCCTCGATCTCAGTTCAGTTACCGATGCATTTTTGTACGGCCAGGGTGGGGCAGAAGTGCTGAATCCTTTTTCTTCGAAATATGTTCTCCAGGCATCCCAGCAATTATTGCCGACGAATGCACCCGTTATGAACAGGATCGTTTTTGTTCCGGTTGTTTCCATAAAAAAGAATTTGTTTCAAATTTAATCCTTTTGGGATCTGATTCAATATAAAATTTAGGCTAACTTTTGATGATAAATAAATGATATGTTACCCATAGACAATGAACTGATTAAACGTGTTGAAAACGGAGATCTGATTGTAAGAGGCTCTCCGGATGAAATAGCAAAATCAAAATATGAGGACGGCTGGTTCGTTCTTGGGAACCTCCGGGAATCGGAAGAGCTGGAATTGGAACGGTCGGGTTTGCTGCAGAGTCTTTCTTCCAGTCTGAGGGTGAAAAGTAAATTGCCATATGCCGAATTCGTGGACAACGATTGGTATATCGTGGATCAAAATGAATTGAGACGATAATCATTAAAAAATATAATTATGACAAACCGGAATCAGTATGTGCAAAAAATGGATGTAAAATATGATAACCTGCAACTGATTGATGTGCCAGCCATTGTTGCGGAGAACAAAGAAAAATGGTTTAACCAGACGCTAACAAGGGTAAATGACAGCGCCGTCAGACTGGGTATTGTGCAGGGAGAATATCACTGGCACAAACACGACGAAGACGATGAATTTTTTTTCGTGCTTTCTGGCAAATTATTTATTGACCTCGAAGGGAGAACCATTGAACTGGAACCGATGACAGGTACCACGATTTCGAAAGGCGTCATGCATAGAACCAGGGCCATAGAGAAAACCGTTATGCTGATGGTGGAGACCAGTAGTATTGATCCGCTGGGAAATTAAAAATCGCGATTCCGTTCATTTCGCGGGCACCATAAACACTTGTTGAATGATTGGGCAGTGCTATCGGAATGGGTATACGAAATCATGTAGCCGGCAGGAAATGCCGGATAAAATCTAATCTCGATATTTGATTGGCTTCACCAGACCTGAAAAATCTCCCTGGAGCCGGTGAGATACATATCATGATATCCCTTCATGGCCTCTTCCATTTTCTTCATGGCCTCGGGATTCTCTTTCATCTTATCCCAGTTTTTTTCATAAGCACTCATATTCTCATACTGACTAACCATGATCACCCGGTTGTAAGCACCGGTCATATCGGTTAGTATATTTTTTACATCAGGGCTTTCTTTGGTGGCTTCTTTAAACATTTTGGCAAGTTTGGAAGCATTGCCCGGTTTGGCGACGAAGATATCGTGAACGAAGATCATAAAATGACGGTTTTATTCATGTAATTTAAAAAAAATACCCGGAGGATACCGGGCGTGTTAGATTTTATTCCATGCAATATTTTTCTGAATCATGACCTCAAGCTCTTCGATTTCATGATAACAATATGATAACGGGATAAGACCCACCAAACCGAAACTACAGTCGATCAATTGCCAGTAAAAGGGGATCCCCCGCATATGTCCTGCTATAAAAGCTGTCGGAAAAATCATACAACAGGCGATTCTGCCGAACTGAATGATCCATTTATTTCTGATTGGATCTTTTAGAACACCAAAAAAAGCGACAGCAATCACCAGATGAGCAAATGCCAGCCAGTCATACCCGTAGGCTAGAAAGGGATATTCCTGATTCGTTTGCTTTAAAGCAGTATATACTTTGTCTATCCAGAAAGAAACGGGGCCATGGCTGTTCCTGAGCAAATGGTTCAGCCAGGCCAGTTCCGTTTCCAGGGCAAAGGCAGTGATACCGCTTACTATAAGCGCTGATATAAAGAACAACAGCCATCTGCGAATGGATCTTCGGATTTTGTATTCCGGTTTCATGATTCAGTTTTATGGTATCATGCTGACTTCCGGTGTTCCGTACCAGTTCACTTTTTTGCTCGCATACATGGTCAGGGCCAGGATAATGAATAGTCCGATACTTCCCACCAGGAGTGCTGTGTCTTCCAGCCGGATGAGCACGAATATGAATCCATACAGCAGGGTCAGGACACCCGTGAAAATTCCGGAGGATTTCCAGCTTTTAAAATGACTTTTTGCGTAAAGTCCAATCAGTATGATGGTTCCCAGGGCAGCAATCAGGTAAGCATAGTCGAATGCAACAAACTCGCTGATGGCCAGGAGCAGACTGTAAAAGATAACCAGTGCCAGTCCGATCAATACATACTGCACCGGATGTATCGGTTTACGCTGCATGAGTTCGATGATAAAGAAAAGGGAAAAAGTCAGTCCGATAATCAGGATCGCGTATTTGATGGAGCGGTTTGTTTTTGCATACTGATCCGCAGGCTCCACCATGGTAACACCGAATGCCAGGGCTGACTGGTCAAATTTGAAATCATTCAAAACGGTTCCGAAAGGCAGGTTTGCTTTATTAAAATTCCAGGAAGCCGTGAAACCATTTTTTGTAACTGTTCTTTCAGATGGCAGGTTACTGCCATCGAAACTCGGATTGGGCCAGGTAGATTCCAGTGTATAATGACTATTGCCACCCAGCGGAACAAAATGCAGCATTTCGCTGCCCTTGATTTTTATATTCATCTGGTAGTTGACAGATTTACCGATGTCTGTGGGGGTGATCTGAATGGGTGCGGACAATCCTTTTTCGTCGGCATCACCGATACCCGCCGGAAGCCCGGGCGATAGTTCATTATCAGTACCATTAAAATGCACGACGAGTTTTTCTTCAATGCCCTTGAAATCAGAAATTCCAAAACAGATTTTGGCATCGGACCACTGAACCTGGTCTGTTGTAACTTCTTTGGGAAGATTCAAAACAAAATTCCCCTGGTCCGTTAGTGATGAACGATAAAGCAGCACTTTATAAATGGATCGTTCTCTTATTTCATGATTGATTTTCCCGGCCACCTGTTTATTCTCCGGAAGAATTAATAAATGATTGACGATTACCAATGGCTTTCCGGTGGCATCCGTTGTAGTGAATTTATATGGCAGAAAAATATACGGTCCTGAAATCGTCTGTGCCATCGCCCAGCGGCTGTCCACTTCTTTTACGACGGCTTCATTTCTTTCCTGTCTTTCGCGAACAAGATCACTGATGAATACCGTGGGTATCATCATGAGTCCGATGAGGGCTGCGGTAATAGCCCCTTTGATCAGGATCCTGTTGGAGGGATTTGTTTTTGGCTCATAAGGAATTTCTTCGGAGTTGTTGTACGTTTCCATGTTTGTTTTATTGTTTGTTTTGAAAAATGATTTGTTGTATCTGAAATAGGTTTCCAGTTGTTTTTTTGAAAACTGCAGTGAGAGAAGGGCTGTGCAAAAAAGAATGCCGGTGATGGCGCCCGCGATTTTCAATCCTTCGGATAACCAGACATCTGAATGGTATTTCCAGGGACAGGCAATGAGAAAACCAGCCAGACCATAGACAAAAGCACAGGCGCCACAAATAAGTATGGTCAGGTAAATTTTGTTGTTATAGGTGTTGATGAATCTCCTGATCATGGGCAGAAGAACAGCCATTGTGATAAGAACAGGAACACCGCCTGCGAGAATGGCAATGAAGGCTGGCAGGAAAAAATACCATTGATCACGATAGGTAAGGATGAAGAAAATGAATATCCCCGAATCGAGTATGATCGTTGATAGAAACCATATTCTGGCTGCCAGTGCGGTCGTATTCATATTTATCTATTTTAAAAGCACTTTGAAATACAAAGTAAACAGTCAAAAAAAATCAATCTATTGAGCGAATCATTTTTTCCAATGCATCCAGGTGCGACTTGAATGCTTTTTTTCCTGAAGTCGTAATGGCATACGTCGTATTTGTTTTTCTTCCGATAAATCCTTTCTCCACCTGTATATAACCGGCTTCCTCGAGCGTTTTCATATGACTGGCCAGGTTTCCATCCGTCACCTGTATCAGTTCTTTGAGATCATTGAAGTTGCTGCGATTATTCATTATGAGCGCGCTCATGATGCCCAGCCGGATACGGCTATCAAAAACTTTATTTAGCTGTTCAATCGGATTCTTCATAATTTATTCGGCTTTAACACCCCGCAGGTTTTCGTCGGCTACACTGACTCTGTCATATTTCCACCACATGGCAAAACCATATATGATATGAAGCAATCCAAAACCGAGCGTCCAGAAAATAATGCCCTTGCCCGGGAACCAGAGATTGATGATACCGAGCATCAATTCACCATAACCCAGCCATCGCACTTCACCCATGGTATATTTGCTTCCATTCACCAGAGCTAGTCCATAAAATATCAGGCAGGCCGGGGCAACGATGCCATATTCGCCATTTTCGATTAAGTGCCAGATTAAAAATCCACCCGCAGCCAATGGAAGAAAAGTATTCCATACCAGTCTCCTGGCGGTAGCTCCCCAGATCGCTACACCTTCCTTTTTTGTCTTCAGCCAGGTAAAAAAAATGGCCAGTATAAATGCGGCAATAAAAGTCAACGCCGCAATTAAAATCAAATCCTGTTTTAATTTCTGAATGGCTCCAGCCACTAGTCTGATATTCTGTCTGATAATATTGAACGATCCGCTGATGTGCCACGCCGGCCCCCACCAGTGCACAGGCACCCGCAGCGATGCCGCTCCAGCCGCTCAGGCTGATAAAGCGGCTGCTGCGCTCCATCATACGTTTTATATCGTGTAAGGTTTCAAGACTTTGTGCTGGATTGCTCATAAGAAAGTACTTTGAAATACAAAGTAAATAACAATTTCCTGTATTTGCAAATATTTCAGCAGAATGTTTTGTGATCGCCGGGTATCCTCTTATTTATAGACTAACAGGATTATGAATAATAATCTTATGTATATTCAGGAAGAGAAAATGTATCAAAAACATTTATCTCTACAGCCCATGACAGGTCATAAAAATTCAGGAATTAGATTATTTTATTCGCTTCTGATCACAATAGGTGTTGGAGCCATTGCCGGCTTCGTTACAGCCTCCAGTATCGATACATGGTATACTTTTTTGCTGAAACCTGGCTTTACTCCGCCGAACTGGCTGTTCGGCCCGGTCTGGACCCTGTTGTACATTCTTATGGGAATCTCACTCTACCTGGTATGGAAACAATCCCCGTCAAGGCATCGGTATAATGCGATGTCTTTGTTCTTTATCCAGCTGTTTTTTAATTTCTGCTGGAGTTTTATATTCTTTTATTTTCACGAGATTGGTCTCGCATTGTTCGATATTATCATTCTCTGGATCTTTATTCTTCTGACCATTGTTTATTTTGCAAAACATCATAAAACGGCAGCCGCCCTGCTAATACCTTATCTGGCATGGGTAAGTTTCGCGATTATTCTGAATGCGGCTATTTATCAGTTAAACTGATCAGTCGATGAATAGATAAACCCGACAAAATTGATTTGGAGGGTTTGGTTCGTGTTATTTTATTTATACTTTCATGTCAAATATCATAGTATGAAGGTTTTTGGTTGTTTATTGATCATGGGTTTTATTTCCATGACTCTGTCTGCACAAAATTTTGAGGGTGAAATAATTTATAAGAACGCATATCAAAGTAAAATAGCCGGACTGACGGACGAGAAATTTACCGCATTCATGGGCACAGAACAGGATTATTTTATAAAAGGAGCAAGCTATAAATCGGTTATAAACGGAACGCTTGCGCAATGGCAACTGTATATTCCGGGAGAAAATAAATTATATACAAAAATGTCAAACAGTGACTCGGCATTTTGGGACGATGCAGCAATCAATCCGGATTCGGTGATCAGCTTCAGTCTGAATAAGGCGGTAACAAAAATTTTGGGGTATACATGTGATGAATTAATTCTCATCTGCAAAAGTGGAACGCAGAAATATTATTTCAGCACAAAGCTGGGAATTGATGCGGCAAACTACGCAAGGCATAAGTATGGAAACTGGTATGACTATGTGTTGAATTCAAAATCTGTACCTCTGAAAATAGAAACAGATAATGCGCAATTTGTTATGACCTCGGTAGCAGTTGAAATAAAACCTTCGAAACTGGATAATAGCATTTTTCAGCTTCCCCCGGGAACACAAACTGGCAAAAGTCCTTATTAAAGTCCGGGAAATTTCTTTCTTCATCGCGCCTGATCACGCCGCTCCTTATCAAAATATTGAACGTCGAACTGATCAACCATATTCGAACAGATCCTGTCAATCTCAGAAGGATTGGAAGTTGATGAAACAGAACTCTTCAGCAACATATCGCCTGATTCATCTTTTGATGTCCTTATTCTTCGCGTCAGCAGAGAATTCATATATATCCCAACCAGTTTATCACCTGATTTGAGGGTGGCATACTGAACACTGATCATAAAAGTTGATGAGTCAGTCGTATCGCTTACGATAACAATGTTGGGTTTGTTTCCGAGGTCATTTCTGAGATCACTGAGAATTTTGCTGGTCAGATTCGCATCGGTTCCATGAACTTTCAGTTTAATGGTGATATCATGCCGGACGGGAATTCCGCGAAAACTCATCATGATCAGCAACGGAAGGATATTCCGGAAGATTATTTTCATGTCAAATTATATTTACGCTTTCAGTTCCTCAAACTGACCTGTCTGACGATTCTTGCGCACGTTATCCCAATTAAAATACCGGCCGTTCATAGCCACATATACACCTGCAGGCAGGCACTGCACGAAGGCAAGGGCACAACCGAGATTGAAAAATCCGTCCGAACTGCCGAATTTATAGGGAATCATGGCGCCGGTGAGTACGATTGTTTTTCCCGAAACCTTATCTGCTAGTGTGGCCGCCGTAATGGACATCGTATCGGTTCCGTGCGTAATAATGATTTTATCTTCCGGTGTATTGATACACTGATTGGCAATGAGCTCCCGGTCAATCGGTTTCATATCCAGGCTATCGATCATCATCAGGGTGGTGACGATGACCTGCGGACTGACGCGGCTGCGTGCAATCATTTCCGGCAGATGCGTTTCCTTAAAAAAAAGCTGGCCGGTAATTTCATTATACTCCTTATCAAAAGTGCCGCCGGTAACGAAAATGCGGATGGACATAGTGCGGTTTTGGCCAACTAAGGTAACAAAGTATGAGAGTATGGGAGTATGGGAGTATGAGAGTTATTTTGGTCTTTCCGGATTCTGAGGATGTGGTTGCGGTGCAGGGTTGTGTTGTTGAGGCGGCTGCTGCGCATGTTGTTGTTGCTGCATATGCTGCTGCTGTTGCATATGCTGTTGCTGCTGCATATGTTGTTGCTGTTGTTGCATATGTTGTTGTTGCACGTGCTGCTGTTGCGCTTGCGGGTTATGTTGTTGCGGAGGCGGCTGCATATGCTGCTGTTGCGGATTATTATGAGGTTGCGGATTTATATGCTGTTGCTGGGGACTGGTATGCTGCCTTGCAGCCGGGTTTGGTTCAGCCACAGGGTGTTGCTGAGGATATGCCTGCTGATGAACTGCTGAACCAGATCCGGATGCAGGCACATTGTAATGTTGTTGTGATACATGATTGACTCCCGCGCGGTTCATGGCAGCAGTGGCTGGCTGACCGTGATTCACAGAAGCATATTGAGCCCGGTTCACACTGGCCTGATTTAAATGATTTGTCTGTGTAGTGGTAGCATTTATATGTCTTTCACTGAGTGCTGTCTGTTCCTGGGCATTCGGCCTGGCATTGATTCCATGCGGACCACCATTATAACTGACCCTGTTATTGACCGTATTATTATGCACAACGACCGTATTGTCGACATATACATTATGAACAACTGTACGATTTACATTCACGACGGCCGTATTATACCTGAAAGAATTTCCCTGCCATCTGCCTCCGCTGAAGCCTGAGCCATAATAACCATAACCATAATTCACGCCGCCATAGAAACCGACATGAGGTCCCCAGTACCCAGAATGAAAACCATAATAACCTCCGGAATATCCCCAATAAGCCGGTGTCCATAAGAATCCGGGTTGTGGAGGAAAGACCCATACGCCCGGCACCCAGAAATATCCGTCATTGGTATAGGCCCAATATCCCGGCACCCATAAATACCCATCCACCGGACAGGCAGGTTGTACATAAACCGGCAGTGGAGGCGGAGGAATGCTGGCAGTAATGCTTATACCCACACTTACCTGGGCAGAAGCTCCTGTAAATGTTAAAAACGAAATGCTGAGGATCAATATGAATAGAAATCTGCGTTTTTTCATTGTATCATTTTAATAACGATAAGACAGACAATTTTTGCCTTTATCATTAGTATAATAACAGGTAAAAAACCGTGCCCCTGTTACCTGTAACAACAAACCAAAGAATGATTTAACGTATCGTTAATCGGGATAGAAAATGGAGGGTCCGGGCAGCTGGTTTAGCGGTGGAAACGCTCAAAAATATCTTCCTTTAATTTAGGAACATCATAACGAACCCGTTTGTCAGAAATCACCATGATGACGCCGTAAATCCTGATATATTTTTTTAGAAAGAAACGCAGTACCGGGTTTTTATTTTTCAGATACTTGTCATCGTCGGTCAGTATGACTACGTGATAAAGGAAGTGACCAGTCAGTTATAGACAGGTGAATTGATTCCCAGGATGGGAAACAATAATCGCGGAGAAGAGAAAGATCAGGCTAATATTTCCTGATCCTGCCGGTTCCAGACCCAGCTTCGTATATATTCCGTCAACAGGCACATACCGCGCGTTATAGGTAAAGTGTTGATCAGCTGGCCATGCTGATTAATGCTTTGCTCGGTTGGTAGCGCGAATTTATCAGGCATCTGGAAAAAGAAACCGCTGGGCAAACCCAGTTTGGTCAATCCATCGCCTGTAAATTTGAAAATGTTGTCGAGAATCTTGCCTTGCGGCGTCAGGGTGACGTCATCACCATAGATGGGGAAGTTCATATATATTGGATTTTACTAAAGAATGGAATAAATAAATTCGAATGGGAACCTGTTTATTCTCTTCTTATCAAAACAAAAAATATGCCTCAATTTTAGCCAAATGGCAATTATCGAAAAAAGTTTGTAAAATAATTCCTCAAACGACAGATGGTGCAGAAAACCCAGGCGATAGATCAGATCCGTAGTGAGAACGCAGAGAGGTAAATAATATTTTGTGGCCTGGCCGGCAAACTAAAAGAAGGCTGATGTTCGATCCGAGAGGCTTGACGGTTGGAGGTCCGACGCCGGAGGTATGCAGAAGGAGTTTCAGGCTCGAGTTTATGGACTTTCCGTTTAAGTCTCGTGGATATGAGCTCGGGTTTTCGGCATTCAGGCCTCCAACCCTCAAGTCCCGGCTTCAGTGTTTTGCTTTTAATTTTTCAAGTTTCTTTCTGGTCTCCGGATTGTTTTCCAGGGTAAGCGCCTTTTCAAAATATTCCATGGCTTTTTTGTTGTCCTTTTCGGTAACATACCAATCACCCATACTATCATAGACGTTGGAACTCTTTGGATAGTTGGTTATGTTCAGATGAAAGAAATCGTAGGCTTTTTCAAACAGGTTTTTTCCCATAAAGTGGTAACCAAAATTATTTACGTTATTCTCAGGAGGCAGTATCGTATATCCCAGCTTCTCTGAAATAAAACGGTAATGATCACTGACAATCGATGCCGTCAGAGAATCCGGATTTCCCTGAAAGGGCATCTTGTAAAAATCAAAGAAAAAGTGTAGAGCATCGTATTCTGCAATCAGCGGAACAGAACCGTGACTATCGTCATTATAATATTTCCAACGCACACGCAGGCCATCACCGGAACAGGAATCCAGATATTTTGCAAATAATAAATTTGACCGGATATGTAAAGTCCCGACAGATGTATCCTGCGCAACCTGCAGAGTATCCATCCCGGGATTCATTGTATTCGCGATCGCAAAAAATAATGACTTGTTTTTAAATCTATTTTCCCTGAGAGATGTTTCTCCCTGCTTCATTAGCTTCTGATTGTCCCACCAAAGGCTTGGATCAATGGCAACATAAGCGTTAAACATATCGGTATGATTGATCAGCGTATTGATTACAAATAATCCCCCGAAAGAATGACCGATCAGTGTGCGGTAGGGTGCGACAGGATAATGCGATTCAATATAGGGCATCAGTTCTTTCCCGATAAATCCCGTAAAATTTTCGGCCCCCCCGGAAGTTTCATAACGTCCGTACACAGCATTCAGTACATGGGTGGGGGTCAGATCGCGGGCGCGGTCGGTATTTAGAATGGCAACGACAACCATTTCAGGACAAACCGTATTTCCATTTATTTCGCTGAGCTGCTGAATCATGCCGGCAACAGAATAAAAATGTCCATCACCATCCAGCAAATAGACTACCGGAAAACGCAATTTGTTATCACGTTTATAACCGTCCGGTGTGTAGATCCACAATTTCCTGTATTCTTTCAACGTGGGAGAATAGATGCTGTCAATGATACCCATCGAGAGGCGGTTATCTGGTTTCTGAGTGAAACCTGTATAAAAGGATAGCAGGTAAATAAATGCCAGTATATATTTCACGTATGGGCGGGTTTAAAAGTATCTCCTTCAAATTTACTGTTAACCGGTTGAAAGAAATAATATCCCCCACGCGGGGTGGGTGTTTGTTTGTAATTTTAGGTGGGGGATAGGACCTTCCATACCTGATCATTAAAAAAATTTTTATGATCGCGAGAATCTGGCATGGCTACACAACAAAAGAAAATGCTGACAAATACGAAAATTTATTGAGGGAAGAAATTTTCGTTGGCATTGAGCAAAAAAATGTAAAGGGCTACAAAGGTATCCGTCTTTTACGCAGGGAGTTGGCAGATGAAACGGAATTTACGACCATCATGCAATTTGAAAGCATTGAAGATGTAAAACAATTTGCAGGGGAGGATTATGAAACGGCCTATGTTCCGGCGAAAGCCCGTCTGATCCTGAAAAGATTTGATCCGAAATCGGTTCATAGCCAGATTATATACGAATTAAATTATTAGAATAATTTTTTATGCTCAGAAATTATATCCGGACTGCTTTGCGCAATCTGTTGAATAATAAATCGTCGTCGTTATTAATATTTTGGGATTAACGATCGGAATAACTTCCTGTATTCTGATTGGAATGTATATCCGGAATGAATTGAATTATGATAGGTTCCAGGCAAATGGTGACCGGATTTTCCGGGTTATTATGGAATATGCTTTTGATGGTTCACCGGCTTCCAAGAAGGGGAATTTCACAAGCATGAAGGTGGCGCCTGTATTGAGAAGAAAGTTTCCGATGGTACAGGAAGCTGTTCGCATGGATAAATTTCCTACTGTCGTTCGCTACAGGGATAAACTTTTGAATGAACAAAAGTTCCTGTATGCCGACTCTTCATTTTTCAGGGTTTTTTCATTTCCCTTGCTGAAAGGAAATCCATCCACTGCTTTGAATGCTCCACATCAGGTCGTATTGACAAAATCAACTGCGGAAAGATATTTCGGGAAAGAAAATCCAATCGGTAAAATATTGAATCTCGATACGGATGAATCGCAATATGTAATCACTGGCCTGGTAGCGGATTGTCCGGCCAACTCGCAGATCAAATTTGATTTCCTTGCATCCTTTACTTCACTCAATATGAAGAATGAAGAAGAAACGTATTGGGATGCGAATTATACCACTTACCTGTTACTTCGTGACCCGCGTCAGCCGGCCCGCTGGAGAAAGCAGGTAAATGAATTTCATGAAGAATGAAATGGCCGGGCAGGGCGCCAGTATCAGATATTCCTTTGAGCCATTCCGGCAGGATCCACCTGTATTCAGAATATGACGGTTTTGAACCAAATAATAATATCAGATACATTTATATTCTCGAAGGCGTTTCGGTGCTTTTACTGATCATCGCGTGCTTCACCTTTATCAATCTCAGCACAGCCCGTTCCGTTGAGCGCGCAAAGGAAGTAGGCGTGCGAAAAGTTGTCGGCGCCGGGAGAAGCCAGTTATTCTGGCAATTTATAGGCGAATCTTTTATAGTTTGCTTTCTCGCAGTGCTGATCAGTTTTGCAGCGGCGCTGTTATTGCTGCCCTCTTTCAATCATTTAACAGGAAAAGAACTTCGTGCCGGCTGATTTATTTTCGTTGCAGATCATTTTCGCGGCCGTCATGCTCTCGATTCTGGTAAGTCTGTTCGCAGGAAGTTACCCGGCATTACTGCTCGCTAAAATTATTCCGGTAAAAGTTTTGAAAGGTTCATTTAAAAATACACCCGGGAGTCAGGGATTAAGGCGATTTCTGATCATATTTCAGTTCGCCATATCCATATTATTGATTTCATCCACGTTTATCATCCAAAAACAATTGAAGTATGTTCAGAACAGGGATCTGGGTTTTAACCGGGACCAGGTTTTAGTTCTTCCCTTTGACTTTCACATGTTCGACCTCCTGCCGGCATTAAAGCAGTCATTTCTTTCGAATCCGCATATATCCGGGACTCTCACGTTCGGCCAATTCGCCGGTTCATATCAACAGCGGATACAGCATGCGTTCATCTTTAATGCCTGTGGGCAAAGAAATTTCCGTTACGGGAAGTCCCATTGATGAAAATTATGTATCCAGTATTGGACCTGCAGATCGTCGCCGGTGCAAATTTGAATCTGCAGGATATAAAAGACGGAGAAGCAGATTCAAACCGCTTGTATCATTTTATTCTGAATGAATCCGCCGCCAGGCAACTGGGGTGGACGCCCGATCAGGCCGTTGGGAAAAAGATGTTCCTGGGAGACGGAAGACCGGGTTATGTTCGTGGCGTGGTAAAAGATTTCAATTTTGAATCCATGCACCAGGCCATCAAGCCGGTTGTTTTATTTCCTGAACACAGGGGCAGACGTACTGTTGGTAAAACTTGACCATTCTGAATATTCCGGAGACCATCGCTTTTATGGAGTCCCAGTGGAAAAATATTGTAATACACAGACCCTTTGAATATCGTTTCCTGGACGAAGATTTTAATAAACTGTATGAATCGGAAATTAAACTTGGAAGGGTGCTGGATATTTTTTCAGGCATTGCGATCGCATTGGCCTGTCTTGGGTTAGTGGGTCTTTCTTCTTATTCGGCGAAACAGCGTAAAAAGGAAATTGGAATTCGTAAAGTGCTGGGAGCCGGCATGAAGGCAGATTGCCTCATTGCTTACGCTGGATATTCTTAAACCCATTACAATTGCTATTTTCATAGCGACTCCATTTGCGTGGATATCTGATGAATGGTTGGCTACAGAGATTTCGCCTATCATATTTCGATCTCGGTGTGGTTATTTATATCTGACAGGTTTAATAGTCATATCCATTGCAATCCTGTCCATCAGTTTCCAGGTGTTCCGCGCAGCTATTGCGAATCCTGTGAATAGCCTGCGATCTGAGTAAAAAACCCAAGTTAATTTTATTACAATTCTTTAACAGTATTGTATGCGAAAGCGTGAAAGGATTTATGTTTGAACCTGAACGCGATCCCTGCGTTCGTCTGTATATTAAAATAGCCATCTCTGATGACCAAGACTAAATCCGTACTTCTTCTTTTATTTTCATTTTTATTCATTCATGTCGCGCGGGCGCAGACCCGGTTTACGGTCAGCGGCACTGTAAAAGAAAAAAAATCCGGAGAAGTGTTGATCGGCTGCACGGTTTACCTTCTGGAAATTCCGAAATCAGGAACCATGAGTAATGGCTACGGGTTCTATTCCATTTCAGCGCCTGCCGGTTCATACACGATGATCGCCAGTTTTGCAGGATACCGGCAGGACACGATGAGAATCACGCTGGACAAAAATATGCGTACAGTAATTGAACTGGAGCAAAAAACAACGGAATTGCAGGAAGTGGTGGTCAGTTCAAAAAAAAGAAACGAAAATGTAATCAGACCCCTGGCCGGTGTTCAGAAATTATCTGTCAGTGATATCAAAAATGTGCCTGTCATATTCGGAGAGAAGGATGTTTTAAAAACCATCCAGTTGTTGCCGGGTGTGAAAGCCGCAGGTGAAGGTAACAGTGGTTTTTATGTTCGTGGCGGAGCGGCAGACCAGAACCTGATCCTGCTCGATGAGGCAACGGTTTACAATCCCTCCCATCTGTTAGGATTCTTTTCGGCCTTCAATTCTGATGCTATCAAGGATCTCACATTGTACAAAGGTGCGATGCCGGCTGAATATGGCGGCAGGCTTTCTTCTGTCGTGGACATCAAAATGAACGATGGCAACAACAAAGACTATCATGTAAGTGGCGGACTGGGACTGATTGCATCCCGGCTAACGGTAGAGGGCCCGATTGTAAAAGACAAAGGTTCTTTTATCATTAGTGGCAGAAGAACATATGCGGATGTATTTTTAAAATTATCCTCCGATTCTACCGTCAATAATAACAGTCTCTATTTCTATGATCTGAATATGAAGGCCAATTATACATTCAACCAGAATAACCGGGTTTATCTTTCCGGTTATTTCGGAAAAGATGTATTTGGCATTGGCGGTCAGTTCAGTATCGATTATGGAAACAGTACGGGAACCGTGCGCTGGAATCATGTGTTCAACAGCCGTCTTTTTTCAAACACTTCCATCATTTACAGCAACTATAATTATAATATCGATCTGACATCAAACGGTAACGATCTGCTGTTAAAATCCAAGATTGAAGACCTTTCCTTAAAACAGGATTTTCAATATTATGTGAACAGCAGCAGTAAAATCAATTTTGGATTTCAGGTTACACGTCACATTATCAGTCCGGCTGTCCTGAACGCCACCCCTGGTTCAAACTTCAACTCAATCGATATTCAGAAAAATTATTCCTATGAAAACGCGGCCTATGTGAGTCATGAATTTGCTGCATCTGATAAACTCAGATTCAACTACGGGCTGCGTTTTTCATCCTTTATTGTTACCGGGCCGGGCACATTTAATACATATGACAGTGCGGGGGATATCACACAAAGCAAAACTTATGAAAGCGGGCAGGTTGTAACCAGTTATTTTAATCTTGAGCCTCGCTTTTCAGTCAGCTTTCAAACCACTGAAAACAGTTCTGTAAAAGCCTCCTATACACGTAATGTGCAGAATCTTCACCTGCTTTCCAATTCTGCTACCAGTAATCCGACGGATCTCTGGATACCCAGCAGTCCGAACGTGAAACCCGAAATCGCCGATCAGGTATCGCTGGGTTACTACCGGAACTTCAAGGATAATAATTACGAATTTTCAACAGAGGTTTATTATAAAACAATGCAAAACCAAATTGATTATAAGAACGGTGCTGAACTCCGTGCGAATGCGGATGTGGAATCGCAGTTGTTGTATGGAAAGGGCCGGGCCTATGGTCTGGAACTTTTCCTGAAAAAGAAAACGGGCCGTTTCACAGGATGGATCAGTTATACATTATCGAAAACAGAAATACAGATCAATGGCATCAATCACGACGACTGGTATCCGGCCAGGCAGGATCAGACAAACAATCTTGCACTGGTAGGCGTTTATCAGCTCAGTAAAAAATGGACGATCTCCGCTAACTGGGTATATAATACCGGAACGCCCGCCACTTTTCCAAGCGGCAAATATTCAGTTGACGGACAAACGACATTTTATTATACGGAAAGAAATGCATACCGCATGCCCAACTACAACCGCCTGGATTTTGCAGCCACCATCGAAGGGAAAAAACATAAAAAATGGCAGAGCAGCTGGACTTTTTCATTATACAATGTATACGGCCGGGAGAATGCCTACGCCATTACGTTCAGGAATGATCCCGATGATGCGACAAAAACGCAGGCATTGCAGATTTCCCTGTTCCGCTGGGTTCCTTCCGTTACCTACAACTTTAAATTCTAAGCATGAAAACAATCAGCATTTTACGACCCTTTTTATTATTCTTTGTCTTGTTTTCATGCACGAAAGTGATCAATGTGAATCTGAACAATGCCAATCCGAATATCGTGATCGAAGGCGTCGTGAGTGATGCTCCGGGACCCTATCAGGTGCAACTCACGCAAACCGTTAATTTCAGTGATCCGAATGTTTTTCCTCCGGTAACCGGTGCAACGGTGAAAATAACAGACAGTACCCTTGGTATCACAGATTTATTAAAAGAAGTGGTACCGGGGACCTACGTTACGCAAAAATTATTGCAGGGAGTAACCGGTCATACTTACCAGTTATATGTTTTATCCAACGGACAGACATATACTGCTTCATCGACTATGCCTCAGAAAGTGAACCTTGATTCCGTAACATTTTATACCACGAATATATTTGGAACAAGAAGTACGAGTGCCGTGGCCAATTTTCAGGATCCGGCGGGAATCGCCAATTATTATACGTTTACAGAATATGTAAACGGTCAGGCCATTGATCAGACTTTCAATTTCAGCGATCGTTTGTCGGACGGAAAATATATCAGGCGCCAGCTTTTTAACGACAGCAGTTATATAAACCCGGGAGACCAGGTAAGTATTGAGATGCACTGTGTGGACAATCAGGTCTGGCAGTATTTCAATACACTGGGTCAGGCCAAGGGCAATAACTCCCAGGCGATAACACCTGCCAATCCCCTGAGTAATATCTCAAACAATGCTTTGGGATATTTCAGTGCGCAAACGGTACAGTCGGGGTTGTCGATATTGCAGTAGGCTAAGGCCTAAGGCGAAGGCTTAAGGCTAAGGCCTAAGGTTAACGTCGTAAATCGTATATCGTTTATCGTCAATCGATCAACCGATCCACGACTGTCAACCGATCAAGCCGTCAACGTCATTCAGACCGCAATGTATTCGCAGGGTTCAACAAGGCAGCACGGATGCTTTGAAAGCTGACTGTACATAAAGTAATCAACAACGCGCCGGCGCCAGTAAGTATAAATATCCACCAGGAAATGCCGGTTCTGTAATTATATTTCTGGATCCATTCGTGCATAAAATACCAGGCAAGCGGTGTGGCGATCAGAAAGGAAATGCCTGTCAAAACAACAAAATGCCGTGATAATAACTGCCACAAACTAAACACGGAGGCACCCAATATTTTCCTGACACCAATTTCCCGGGTGCGTTGTTCCGCTACAAATGAGATGAGTCCGAATAAACCCAGGCAGGAAATAAAAATAGCGAGGATACCAAAGAAGGTTGCCAGATTGCCTATTCGTTCTTCCGCCGCGAATTTTTGTGCATATTCATCATCGACAAATTTGAATTCGAAGGGAGCGGAGGGAATTATTTTTTTAAAGACGGTTTCGATTTTTTGTAAAGCATCTGCCGTATTTGTTTTGGCTATTTTGATATTAATCCAATTTACTCCTCCATTCAGTGATTTTAGAAAAAACATAGTGGGTTTAACTGGTTCATAGGGAGATTCCATCACCATATCTTTGATAACACCTAATACCGTATAATTCTTCACCTCGTCCGTAACCCAGAATTTCCACCGGATATTTTCTCCCACCGGGTTTTTTAATCCCATCATTTTCGCTGCAGATTCGTTGATGATAACACCTGAAGAATCGGTAGCGAAATTTCGCGAGAAGTCCCTTCCCAGGATTATTTGCCAGCCGACCGTTTTTCCATGGTCGGTGGTTACCGCCAACGTGCCGAAATCCTGTTTGAGGTTGGGATCCATACCCTTCCATTCGAAGCCGCCGTTGTTTGAAGCCAGACTGGTAACCTGTCCCATGGATTCAGACATTTCTGTTACTACGCCGGTTTTTTTTAATTCACTGCGTAGCAGATCATATTTTCCATAAAAATCATCCGACTTCATTTCCATCGTGATCAGCCGCTCGCGGTCGTAATTCACCGGTCTGTTCCGCGCATATTGAATTTGCCGGTATACGACAATCGTACAGATAACCAATATGATCGAAATGCTGAATTGTGCGACGACCATTACTTCGCGGGGCAGGGAGGCCAGGCGTCCTACCCGGAATGTCCCTTTCAAAACTTTTACAGGCGTGAAAGAAGACAAATACAACGCAGGATAACTACCAGCCAACAGACCCGTGATGAATATAAAAAACATGCTTGCGATCCAGAAAAAAGAATTGCTCCAGGGTATCGTCATTTGTTTCGCAGACAGATGATTAAACCAGGGTAAAAAGATGATGACCAGCCCGGTTGCCAGTATATAAGCAAAGAAAACGACCAGCAATGATTCGCTAAAGAACTGTTTTATTAATTGTCCCCGGGCCGAGCCGATTGCTTTGCGTATGCCCACTTCCCTGGCTCTTTTTTCGGAGCGGGCCGTACTCAGGTTCATGAAATTAATACAGGCCAGTAGTAAAACGATGAATCCAATGCTGCCCACCAGCCAGACCATATGGATCGGCTCGTCGCTGACCAGCCCCCGATTGACCGCATACAAATGCCATTTGCCCATGGGGTACAAAAAATCCTGTTCGTTATTAAATCCTTTTGTGAAATACCGGGAATTCTTACTTTCGGCATCTTTAATCGATGCGGAAGCCTGCTCAAAGCTGATACCCGGTTTGACTTCAGCAAAGATTTTCAAAAAATGATTGTTCCAATCCTGCGAGGCCCTCTCTTTTATCCAGTCGTTCTCAGAGACCCATAATTCAAAGGGTGCAATAAACCGTAGCTTGTTAAATTCGGTATTCAGGGGAAGGTCCTCATATACACCCGTTACTTTTACGTCTGTGCGGTTATTGATTTTCATCATCCGGTTTACCGGATCGATATTGCCAAATAAGGCACGGGAGATGGATGCAGACAACAGGATGGAATGCAGATCGTTCAACCCCGCCCTTGATCCGTAGATCATTTTTAAAGTAAGCATTTCCGGTACATCCGTTCCCATATACTGGCCCGAAACGGAGATATGTTTTTCACCGGTCGAAAGAATACGATCTCCGGTCCAGGATGCTATTACGAAATGCTGGAAATTGTCCTGGTAGTTTGTTTTCAATTCCATCGCCAGCGGGTAGGACATCGTCGAATTGATCCGGGATTCACCATCCTGCGAGAAATGGGTCATCACCTGGGCAATCCGGTCATAGTGCTGATAGTATTTGTTGTACGAGTATTCATCCCATATCCAGAGCCCGTTGAGCATGGCGACAAACATGCCGACGGAAAGTCCGGCAATATTAATAAAGGAGGAGATTTTGTTTTTGGTCAGACTGCGCCAGGCGGTTTTGAAATAACTCTTGAGCATATCAATAGTTTACGAGGTGAATGGGTTCTGCCTAAACCTGAATGATGCAGTTTCCAAATAAATGTTGCACGGGTAGAGAAATATCTATAAAATCTTTTCCATATAGATTGTCCCCCGGATGGGATTAAAACGATAGGGTGGAATGATATAAAATCCGAATGATTTGTATAATTCCTGTGCTTTAGTCATATTCTCCAGTGTATCCAGTCTTATCTTTTTATACCCCAGATCTTTTGCTATGCTTAAAGATCGCTCAAGTAGTTCAACACCGATCCGATGACCCCTGTATTCGCTCCTGACATACATTCTCTTCAGTTCTGCCGTTTCCTCATCTGATCTCCTGACAGCAACACATGCAATCGGGTGTTCGTTTACATACACAAGTACCAAACCGCCATCCGGTTTATTATATTGAACATGATTTGTTTGTAATTCCTTTTCAAAATCCTGAAAGGATAAATCCACACCCAACGCATCAGCATATTCTTTAAAAAGAATACGGGCCTGTTCAAACTCATTCGCTGTATGAGCCAGTTTTATAGACAAAGCTTTGTTCCATCTGTTTATTTTATCACTCAAAAACCCGGGAAAGGAATTATAATGATAATATTATAATCCCGAATGAAAAACGGATAAAAATTTAAATTTGTAAAAACTGATTAGTATTCATGCGCAATGAAACCGGTGAGAATCAAAAATTCGGCCTGCTTCGGGTAACAGCCATCATCATTTTGTTTGCAGGTGGTGTAGTATCTGCCTGGTTTACAGTCGATGCCGGACAGGGTAATCATTCAGTTCTCCTGAAATCCTTTTTCCTGATCTGGATCCTGTCTCCATTTGTCGCGCTTATCCGGGTATATTCTATTTCCGGGAATTGGTCAGCGATCAGACGCGGATTACTCTATAACCTGATGCTTTTTGTTGCTTTTGTTTCCATGGTTGCTTACAGCGGGGAATGGAACCTGCCGGGCATGAAGCCGGCTTTTTTATTTCTGGTGGTTCCATCATTCTGCTGGGCCCTGATGATTGTCGCTTATTTTATTGTAAATTATAGAAGGCCTAAGGCTAAGGCTAAGGCTAAGGCTAAGGCAAGGCTAAGGCTAAGGCGTAAGAACCGTCAACTGTCAACCGTCAACTGTCAACTATCCTCAAGCTCTCTTCCCCCACACACTTAAAAAGTTTTCGATCTCAAAGGGCTTCAGGGATCGTATTTCCTTCGGAAAAATCTTCAGCGGAAGGGCCCGTTGCTTCATCGGCATTTTTGAGAATATTTTTTTGATCCCCTTCAGAACAGTTCTCTGTACAAATACTGCTTGCGGATAAAACGTCTTACCACGGTTAAATGCCATCCGGAGAGCCGTATCATAACTCCATAAGTCACCAAGACCTTTCAGCTCCGATCTGACAGCTTCAGTAATAATAAAAAGATTCGCAAATGATTTTGCCCTTCGTATGGCCTGCGTGTATTTTTTCAGCAGGACAGCGCTTTGTCGCAGCTGTTTCACGCCAATTCCACGCTGGTGTGGATGAATCTTTCTGTGAGGTGTTACGCCGGACGCTGCATATTCAATGGCTGAATGAAAAGAAAGCGATTTAAAGAACCGCTCAAATTCATGCAGTTCACGCAATTCATTTTCCCGGTAGTCAGCAATTTCCGATTGCAGGCTCATGATATGAAGATACTAAAAATATTAGTACAACCGTTTGTATGTCCCGGTACAGGATTTGGACTTATTGTCCGGAAAAGAGAATTAACCAGTCCCGAACAGGCGATTCTCAGGCTAAAAATGTCTGGTACACATCTTGCATCCATCATTATGGTTTTTCATAGGATATTGGATTTTAAAAACGGGCCTGCATTTTTATGCCGGGCCCTTTTCATTTTATAGGAGACTCAACACCTGGTTGCGAAATGGAAGTCATGGATTACAGATCGGATTGTCAAAATTATTCGGAAATTTACCGGCCTAAAGTTATTGTCCAATGGATCCTGAAACAGAACAAAAACCGGATGCTCAAAATTTCGCAAAGGCTGAAATGTTGATTCGCAAACCGGTAAATGAAGTATTTGAAGCCATCATCAATCCGGGGATCACTACGAAATTCTGGTTTACCAGGGGCAGTGGCAGACTGGATGAAAATAAGAAGGTGGAATGGGTTTGGGAAATGTATAACCACAGCGTTCCCGTATTTGTAAAATCAATACAACCCCTGAAAAAAATTATCATAGATTGGGGGAATGACGGAGAACTGACAACGGTTGAATGGACTTTCAAAAAAATAAATGATAGCGAAACATTTCTAAGCATTGTTCATACCGGTTTTAAGGGAGTCCAGGATAAAATCATTTCACAGGTGCGGGATTCAACGGAAGGGTTTGCGATCGTCCTGGCGGGTCTGAAAGCCTGGCTGGAATATGGCATCCAGCTCAATCTGGTAGCCGACAGATTTCCGCGATGACCAAATGAAATATGCCCATGAAAATCTTTGCAGAAACAAGCCGAACAATACTAAGGGAGATCACAATGGAAGATACGGACCCATTTTTTGAAATGGATTCCGACCCGGAGGTTCACAGGTTCCTGGGCACCCAACCCGTTAAAAACAAAGATCAGATTACGGATATGATCAAATATATCCGGCAGCAATATATTGACAATGGGATCGGACGCTGGGCCATCGTCGATAAATCAACAAATCAGTTTATTGGCTGGACGGGTCTCAAACTGGTGAAGGATATGATGAATAACCAGACTAACTACTATGACCTGGGTTACCGTCTGATCAGAAGATTCTGGGGAAGGGGATACGCTACAGAAACCGCAGAGGCATCTCTATCTTATGGGTTTGATAAATTGAATCTGAATGAAATTATTGCGACGGTAAATTGTGAAAATACCGCGTCAAATATTGTGGTGGACAAGCTCGGATTTATACTATATGAAACTTTTTACCTGCACGAATTAAAACATAACTGGTATAAAATAAATAAAAGTGACTGGACAGGCAGACAGAGTGATAAAATCCGACTTCATGACAACTAGCACGTTCCCTGGCGTTTTTTATGCAATTATTTCAGTCGTTCGTAGAAAAAACAACGGCGGGCATCTTATAAAATCCTAGTTTAATAGCATAAAAAACCAGACAGACAATGAGAATAGTATCAGTTTGCTTCATGATATTTATTTCCCCATTTATAATGAAAGCTCAACCGCCCATCCCTTCGGAGACTACCGGCATGACCAATGCAACCGTCAATGAAAAAGGTGAACTTAAAATAGTCCCGGATGCAAAATCTTCTGAAAGAGATTTTGATTTCTTTTATGGAAGCTGGAAGGTTAATGGAAAAAAACTCAAAAGCAGACTACACAATTCCAACGAATGGATATCGTTCACCGCAAAATTGAAATGCTCAAGGATGATCGGGGGCTATGCTAATATTGAACCCTTTTATACACAGACAAATGGTAAGGATTTTGAGGCCTTTACTCTGCGACTGTTCGATTCTGCCATGAAACTTTGGAGTATTTATTATGCGTATCCCTCCAATGTGACTATGCAAAATCCGCAGGTCGGATCATTCCACAACAATATCGGTTGGTTTTATGCACGCGATACATGGGAAGGAAAGAATATCATCATTGTTTACCGGTGGGACCGTTCGGATCCTGACAAGCCGACGATGTGCCAGGCTTTTTCCCCTGATAATGGTAAAACCTGGGAATGGAATTATCTGCAAAGCTTTGAAAAAATAAAAGAGTAGACCCGGATCATTTCCCGCTCATTGCTTTTTTAAAATATTTACCCATTTCGGTCAACTCGTAATCATCCCAGGATTTGAGCATATTGGGTCCCCATTCCGGATCATATACCCAGGCCGTCCAACTGATATTCCTGCCTTCGAGATATTGAATGATCTGGTAAGCATAATGATTCGGTCCGATGCTCTCTCCTGGCTTGAGACCAAAACCGATTTCAGTAGCAATGATCGGGTAATTGCTGGCGGCAAATCCAAAATCTTCCTCCCATTTAGGTGGCCAGGGCTCTTGCCTTTTCCATGGGTATGGATGTGCCGTATATGCAATGCCTTCCGCGTTGATCGGTTCTTCTCTCAAAGGAGTCAGATCATATGCCCAGTCCATACCTGCTACCAATGGTATTTTTTCCAAATCGAAAGAGCGGATAAGATGGATCATATCCTCATTCAGTTTTTTCCAGTCAGCCCAACTGATATTTCCCAGCTGTCCGCGATAGGTGGTTGGTTCATTGAACAATTCATAAAAAGCAATGGTATTATTTCCACTGAAGTGACGGGAGATGGCTTGCCAGAATTCAAAAGTTTCTTTTTGTGTGGTATTGTACATGGGATCCTGAAAAAGTTCCATTTTCAGATTACCGATGCTGTGCCAGTCAATAATAATATACATACCCAGATCTGTGCACCATTCAACAGCCTGATCGAGTAATTGAAGATATTTAGCGGGTGTTCGCTCCCGCCACGCAACAGGATGAACCGGAATACGAACCAGCATAGTGCCCATCTCCTTTATCTTCTCAAAATGATTTCTGTTCCAGTGTCCCTGGTGTTCTATTTTGTCAGGATCCGAGATGGACAAACCACGGAACAGGATGGTATCCCCCTTTGAATTAACGAACTTGTTTTTATACACATGGATGAGAGGAAGCAGTTTCGCTTTCGGATTTTTTGCAGGCTTCGCAGGATAAGCTTCATTCCACCAGGCACGGTAGGTTTTTTTTGTACTGTCCTGTGCCTGTGCTCCCTGATTACAACAAATGACCACTGCTAACAGCAGGAGACAATTTCGGTTCTTAAAATTCAATGTAAATCATTTAATACTGATAAATATATATATAAATCATATATGATTGAACGGGAATAAAAAATGACTAAATTGGGATAAAGCAGGATTATATTTTTTATTATAAGATGAAAATGATAAACCGATGGACAATTTAAACACTTTTCAGCGCTGTCTTGGACATTTTGTTGATGTGAGACTGAAGGAAGAGGACGAGTTTATAAAAACAGTTTTTGTGAGAACCGTAGATACTGTCCATGGTCAGATCCGGAGATCGTTTATATACGCCGACATTGTTCCCAACGGCGATGAAGAAGAATACCTCAGCATATTTTCGATGAACCCGGATGCTTTACAAAAAATACCTCTTCCCGAAGAACAGATCGCCGAAGTCAGAATCGGTAACAAAGTTAATCTTTGACTGAACTGGCAATATTCAATACGCCAGCCTGCCTCAATCTATAAATGAGTTCTACTGCATTGGAAGCAGGCATGATACCAGACCAGGCTTGGATCAAATCAGATACCGTCATATTCCCGGCTACTGTGCTGATAATTTTTTCCATTTCCATGTCTCGCCAGTAAACCATCGGCCTGGCCAAACCAGGATGAATTAAACCGATTTTCCTGCATACCAGATCAGATTCAATACAGGCCACAGATTGTAGCACGACATCGGGTGAAAGCTTTATCATCATCTCCGAACTCCAACCAGCATCTTTTGTAATATTTCGATATGGATCATTTCCTTTCATGACTCTGTTTTTCCAAAAAGGCCGGTCCTGCCAGCACGCCGCCGATGAATAACTTTTTGAACGTATGAGAAGGTGATCCCGGATAAACTCCTGCTGACGCAATTTATAAAATTCGAGCGCGATATCCTGGCGATCCGGTTTTGCTAAAATGGTATTGACCACAATGGCACCCTGAATCGCATTGGACAATGCACTCTGTATCCCCTGGGATGATAACGGGTCGAGTCCGGCACCAGCTTCTCCGATCTTGATAAAATGTCTACCTGCAGTGTGATTGTAATAATATGGCGAAACATCGCTGGTACCTAATTTTCCAACGACTGAACCCTTCAAAGAATCCCTGAACAGAATTGATCCTCTAATTGCGGAAATGTATTGACTCATCAGGCTGCTTCTACCATCAAGAGCGGAAGGATCTGCGAATACGGTTACATGTAAAAAATCGTCAGAAATCTTTGCTCCCCAAAGCCAGTTTTCCGCAGCTGACTCCAGCCAGGTTGATTTTATCGGACTATGCGGATTTTCCCAGGTACCGGTGATAGCAATCGTTTGAGCACCTGTGCGTATTTTTGAACCACGTAGTATGGATTTTTTTCCTGTGGCATCTACCAGGAATTTTGTTTTTAAGATCGAATAGGTTTTCGACTGAATTACCTGTAACTCCCAATGGTTATTTATAAGCCGGCAATTAGTTACGGATGCCGGTTGCATTACATGAACGCCCATCTTTTTTGCCGCAATCATTAAATTTTTGTCAAAAATATGACGGTGAACCAGGAAGCCTGATGGGCGATTATTTTCTTCCACCGCACCTGTCCAGAGAATTCGGGCATGCTGGATGGGCGTGAAACATTTCTCAATCTGTCCGGTATATAGTCCAATGGTTCTTAACAAAGTCAATACTCCAGGACTAACTGATTGTACATCCGGTCCCTTGTGTTGGTGGCCTGCATCGATCAATAGGGTACTAAATCCCAGTTGATACAGTTTAACAGCCGCCGCAATGCCGGCGGGACCGCCTCCAACAACGCAGATATCGTAATGCAGGTTCTGCAAATGAGTTAGCCTGAATGATTTGCTGAAAAATAATCGGGTCGGACATCCAGTATCCTGATATATGCCTGTAGTACGTAGTGTAACCATCCCCGGATATAGTCACAGGCCGGTCGCCCACGGTGAATAACTTCATGATGACAACCACCGCCACACAGATAACGTGCCCAGCAGGATTTACAGGGTTCCTGACGGTGCACATGTCTTTCGTTTAACCATGACCGTTGCTTTTCCCGATCGAATCCCCTGATCAAGGTTTCCAAGATATCCCAGATCATCATTCACGAACCGGTGGCAGGCGGCCAGCTCACCCGAAGCAGATACACCGAGGTATCCTGCGCCCGCACCGCAAGGATAAGGACGGTGTGTGCCGCGGTGTATTTCGCGCAGGGCTGTCGTCATATTTGAAAAAGGATAACGCCTTCCTTCGGTCACAGCTTTTTCATACTGTTCTCCGCAGCTGATCATATTTTCAAGCATACGTTCAAGTGAGGTGGCATCCATTTCATTTTCTCCTGTGGGAGAGCTTAACATGGGTGAAAAACCTACACTATGAAATCCGAGTCCGATCAGTTCATCCAGCGTATGTTTTATGTCTAAGTTGGAAGCTGTTACTGTAACCCGGGCGGAGACCTGCATATGATGTTGAATCAACAGCAGCGGCCGGATATTTTCAATTATCCGGTCATAGGATCCCCTGCCTCCTTTGAAAGGACGAAGTTTATCATGAGTACTCCCAACGCCGTCAAGACTGACAGTAACAGCAAATCTGTATTGTTCAAAAAATTTAGCGTCATCGCTGTTTAGTAATGTGCCATTGGTTGTAATGGAAAAATGAATGGTCTTTGATTCAGCACTGGCTTTATCATGAGCATACCGGGTAACTTCCTGTAGCGCCGGCCTGTTGGCAAGCGGCTCTCCGCCAAGAAATGCAATGTTCATTATTTGTGACCCGGCATTTTGACTAAATAGTAAGTCGACAGCCCGCATGGCAGTATCCAGGGACATGTTCGAGGGTTTTGATCCAAAATCTCCCTGTTGCGCATAGCAATACGTACATCCGAGATTACATTTTTGCGCGATAGCAAGAGAAATAGCCGTGAGGGGAGGATCGACTACCGCCGTATCATCTATTTTTTGCTTTGAATGAATATCGTGATGGAGCAGCCATTGGTGAATCAATAATTCTTCATTTTTATCAACCAGTTCCCTCAACTCGCGCGACATTTTTTTGCTGATGCCATAGATCCTGCTTTCATCCGGAATCAACAGATGTGGACCTCCTGATTCGAAAAGGTGAAAATCCGGTGTAACCGGTCTGGTCTCCAGCAGCTTTGCATGTGTTGTCTGCATCAGTTATTTTTTTCGGGGTGTCTTTTTCTTATTTGTATCAGGTGCCTCATCCTTCCCACCGATAATAAAGCGAAGATGTTTTTCCCATCCGGTAAACAAATCCTGATAGTTTATCAGTTTCTGCACCTGCGCTTCAACTGCGTCATCTGAAATATATGCTTTCGCATCACTCATTTGTCGGTCTTTTTCCATCCAGTTATTGCCGGCACTTTGTCCGGATTTTCCCGGTTCAACATTCACGTAGTCAGGCCGGCTCGCTGCCCAATAAAAACAACCGCATTCCCTGTAATCATTTTGCCAGGGCGAACAAAGGCTCTGCGTCAGTTCACCCGGTTCTGCCAGGGAAGCATCAACCACCACACGCTGATTCAATAGTTGTCCTCTGGCGTTTGTATCGCGATTAAAAAAATGACGGACCATGAGTTTCGCCTGAATGCGTTTTCTCCTTCCGCCCGTATTTTCAAAAATACAGGTCACCAATTTTCCGGCCATAGGAATGACTTCCGCCAGGGCATTGGACCATTCCAACGGGATGATGTCGTTGATCGACACATCCGGATTCTGGGAGGGCCCTTTCACTGTCCCCACCATGGATTTGCCATGCGCTTTGACAAGAAAATAAGGAGCATCGAGCAATTTTAATAAGTGCTTGTTTGATTTATTTTCCACATCGACCACGAGATTAGAAGCTTCGTGTAATACGATCCCTTCAAAAATATGTATCCATATATTTCGAAAATCTGCTTCCAGTCCGGGAAAGGAATTTGAAATAGCCGATGCCGGATGACTATTGGGTGGATTGCCAACACCCCGGTAGCGGAGTTGTGCCGTCAGGTTTTTGGGTTCAATACTTTTAAGATTTTTTATTTTATCGTTTGCCATGTGTAATTGGTTTGTGCTGATGAAATAAATCGGCGGCTTTTCTGATTTTATTAATCATTCGCCTGGTAAGGGTAAGGTGACTTCCGTCTGCCCCCCGCATCAGTGCAGGCATTTTTCGTCGGCCTTCATCGGTCAGGTCGCCCACTTCGTTATAATCCCGGAGCATACGCGCGAACCAGGCAAGTGATCCGGATTCCAAAGCAAGCAGCACCGATTCATGCCTGGATACAATGGCCAGATTATCGACGACATTAAGATCCATAATCGGTTCATAGAACCTGCTGAAATCATTATTATCCGCCCAGGCCATGCCGAAATCAAAGTTCATAATGGATGTGTTGATTAAGCGAACTGTTTCCATCGCCCGCCGGATAATATCTCTGACTTCATCCATGGGAGGATGTGTTGTCATTTCCGGACCGAGTAATGCCTGCTCGAGTTCATCGGCAAATGTCCTGATGGGCAGTCCATCCGGGGCAAATGCCGGCGGTCCTGTAACAAGGCGTGCATAGGTTGTCAGTTTTTTATTATTCCCCAGCTCCAGTTGCACTTCCAGCCGGCCATCACAACTGTCATCGAGATAACCCAGGCTCTTATTATTTTTTGTTTGGTCGTTGGCAAATGTTGTATCCGGTACCGTCGTACGGGAACCATCACGCCCATGGTCCGAATAATGATTCCATCTTCCTTTTTTCGGATCGTACACCGCCTCTTTAATCAGCACCTGTCGAATCGGACTGCCTCCTGAATCATGCTCCGGTCCTTTTGGTATAGGTGGTCCATATACATAGCCATGTGCCGGCGTGAAGCGTATGCGTATTTCAGGAAAAGTGGTTGTTGGTTTTATATATTGTGCAAAACCGAACGGAATTTTTTTCCCGTCTATAAAATTTTTGCAGGTTCCTTTTACCGGATTTTTTTTAAAGTCATTAAAGAATCCGGTATCCGCCAGTATTTTATCGTCTTCATCCCGGGTCCGCCGGTATGCTTTATGATTTCCCAGAATCAAACGCCAGCTAATGGCAGTAGGATTCAGGCCCAGTGATTTGAGATGATGCATCGTCAGCGGAACCAACGGCCCCTTTTTTTCAAATCTTGCCCATACCTCCAGGAAAGGAGCCACTGGTCGTATCCTCTTTTTTGAATCACGAAAATGAACTGCCGCCGGTTTTTTTAAGGAAATGATTTTCCCTGTTTTCTGATCCACATGAAATGTTTCGGCAGGTATGAGTTTGCGAAAGCCTACCCGGTCCGTGATTTCCCATTCATAGTTGTCCATGGGATCGGGAGAGGATCCCAGTCTGGCAATGGCAAAGGCCGGAAGAATGCTGATATCAAAAATTTTCTTGACTGGCATGGTTAGGTAGTTTCAGTTTTAAACACTGATGATGGAATTGATGATGGCCAGCGCCTGTTCGTCGGAACTTTTTAATGCGTTCAGATAAATGGCATGCGCTTTATCCTTATACTTTAATAATTCGTTGATGATGATCCGGCTATTTTGCAACTGATCCCTGTGTGCCCGCCATTTGTTCACTTCCCGCGAAGGCAGGTTAAGATTATAGGGCAGTTCGAAAGGAGAAGCCGCAAAGTTATTTTTCGGTCCCTTATTGCGCTGAGGCATGGTCGTTAGTATGTCAGAAATGGTACGCAGGTTGTACATCTCCCCGAAGGACCAACTGACGAGCTGGCCGTAGTATGAATCAGGTTTAATATCCATTTGCAGGCTGTGACTCAGATAAAGCAGGATCATCCGGTATCGCTGGTTTGATAACTGGCCCCAGATCAAAGCCAGTTCATGGGTGATGACCGACGGCCCGGGCTTTTCATCGGAGACATTCGTGGATGGATTAACAGGAACTTTTTTTGAAGGTTTCCAGCTCCGTTCATCCGGGAAAGACCTGTATATGTCGAGGAAGCGTTCGAAATGGGATGGGTCCTTTGATTTCGCTTCGCTGATCTCTTCTCCTTCGCCCTGTTCCGCCACTTTTGCAAGCGCAGCCTTGGCTCCTTTGGCGTCATTGGCGGTCTCAATAATAATTCGCTGGTCATTGGTTCCCCAGGCGCTATGCGGAGACTGAAACTGCAGGGAATCTTTTAAGAAATCAGCCGGATCAACCGCATCCAGTAGTTGTTGCACTTTTTCATAAATCATACCGACCCGGTTTATATTGTCGGCGCGGTTTCCTTTTGCTGCCAGTTGTTTGATGGGTTGAATTTCTTTCAACAGATCCTTTCGGTGTTTCCGGAGATATTCTTCGGAAGGCATTTCAGCAACCACATATTTGGCGAGAGATTTTTTTGTCAGGGGTTCGAGCGCAAAATGAAAGGGATACAGCTGGGAGTCGAAAGGAAAATCCTCCCGCTGAAAGGTAAGCGGTCCGCCGATGGAATGCAGCACATTTTGTACGGTGATCAGATGACCCATTTCCTCACGCGCGATTCCGAGAATTTGTTTTCGCCATTCATTGACAAGATCTTTTTTGTCGGCTGGTACAGCAGGGCCTCCCAGCGAAAAAGCCGCATACAGATATTGCACCATCAAAGCGTGTTCAACTTCAGAAGCAATATGAAGGAAGAAAATGGCTTCGTCATGCGGACTAAGCGGCGGATTATGCAGCGGTTTAAATTTGGCTGTTTTCTCTTTCCATCCGGCCTTTGATGAAAATGCAAATTCATCCTGCTTCTTTTTACCATGCGCAGGAGGTCTCCACTGCATCCGGGCAGTGAATCTGGAATTGAGTGTATGCGTATTTTTCAATTTTATACAGTTTACTTTCTCTATAGTTTTTATGGGAAATATTTTAGCACACTTTTTATTGCCAGGGAACTCATGGCCATGATCGTCCACTGAGGATTTATGGTAATGGACGTCGGAAACAGTGAAGCATCGGCCACAAATACGTTGTCCATCCCGTCAACTTTAAAATCTTCGGTTACAACACGCTGGATGCTGAATTTGGAATCCTTGCCGGCAATCATATTTCCTCCCTGTGGATGGGCAGTTCCGATATAAATATCTTTCATACGCAGAGGGTAGGCATCAAATGTTTCTGCAAATTGATTTATTTCCTGCTCAGTCAGTTCGAGTTCCAAAGCCGGTCTGGTAGGAATGATGGCACGGGTGGCGCCCGCTTTTTGTCCAAGCCTGACAAGCGTTTCGAGCGCGTACTTTATATTACTGACATCTGACGTTCCCAGACTCCAGGAAAAAGCCTGTCCATTAAACAGATCCGCTTTTTTCTGTATCACCCCGTTTGGTTCCGAACCGATCAGGCTGCCGAAGTTTAAAAGATTTTTATAACGGTTCATCCACTCGTCCCGTCTTTCAAAGAAAAAAGGAACACTGGATAAGGAGAAGGCGGCTGGTGGATTAAAATAAGTTTCGAATGCAGAACGGTTTTGCGGGTCCAGTGCCGCCATGGTGATCTGTTCTCCATCATATGCTTTTATCTCATCCTTAAATGCAAAGGCGACCGGGAATGCAAAATTGCAGCTTAATCTTTTTCCGATATGGATATTGGGCACTTCACTGCGCATCAGAAAATGACTGCTCGCGATCGCACCTCCCGAAACGATGATGGCCTTGTTTATTTTTATCTTCCGGATGGAACCATTCGAAGCACGCAGTATTACCTGGTCCGCGATATTTTTATTTTTGGAACTGATAAACCGCACCGCCGTCATATTCGGAACAAATTTTACTCCTCTGGACTCTGACCAGGGGATATAAGTTTCCAGCATGGAGCGTTTACGCATTCGCTTATTTCCCAGATTCCAGTTTCCGTCACCGCTATTGTTGAAATGATTTACCAAAACCCTTTCTTCCATAACCAGTTTATCCTGATCAGGAAGCGAAGCATTTACACCGCTGACCGCTTTTTTGAATTTGTCCGAGACGACCTGGTTAATTCCCGTATCTCCCAGTGCTGTAATGTTCAACTCTTTTTGAATCTGATCATATTCATCATCGATGCGGTCGAGGGAAAGATCAAAATCTTTTTTCCAGGTCTCCCGGATATGGGCTGGCATCCGGAAGCAAACGGCATTGTTGACAACGGTGGATCCACCCATGCATTCCCCCTGCAGAACGGTCATCGTGGATTTTTTTGTTTGTTGCAACCCGCCTTCCTTATAAATTTTCTTCATCATTTCTATTTCACTGTCCTGGAAATCCTGCAGGGGCTGGTACCGGTAGCCGCTTTCGATAACCAGTATTTTCCCCGGATCTTTCACAGAACAGGCGAGTCTGTAGGCAGCGGTCGCTCCGCCGGCGCCGGAACCCACAATCAGGTAATCCGTCTCTTCAGGAATTTCTGGCTCGCTAACGGTTGTCGTAACACGGGGAGCCACCAGTTTTCCCTTCACGTCATCTGCAGGCTTGAAGTTATGGGGATCGTTTTCATCCTTTGGTAAATCGGCGATTGTTCGGTGCGGGGGATTGTATTTCGCGAAATCACCCTGCAGCCGGTCCCTTGCATCAGGAGGCACATAACCCATGCCGCTCCTGACATTGATATAAGAATAATTAGCAAAGCTGATAATAGAATTTAATGTGGTTCCGATGGTAAAGGCCAGCTCCGCGAGCGGTGGAACCAAAGCGATATTTCTTTCATTTTCATTTCGTAAAAAGTATTTCCGGAGATAGTACCGTTGTTCGTCCCTCGACATTGTGGAGAAAGGAGGGCGCAGACCATAAATAAAATTCAATACGTTTTCAAATAAACCGAAAGGCAGATTTAGTAGTCCCCGCTTTCTTCCACGGATGCCTCCGGCGTACTGATCGAGCAATTGAAGAACGGCAGCATGCTGTTTATCATTCCCATTAAAAAAAGCCTGGGTAAGTGCAATGGCGTCAATGGCCCCTGAGGGTCCGATGGTGTTAATGGAATAATCTACATTGTAATATATCCGTCTCAATACTGTCATCGTGGTTACAACCACCATGTTTAAAACGGCATACAATACAAAATACCAATCGACAGTTACATAACTGTCGTGCCTTGTATGTATCCACACGCCATTTCTCAAACCACCCAGAATGATCCAGATGATCGCCAGCATACTTCCGAAAATAAGCGGAACAGTAAGTGCGTTGAAGAAATGCTGCCGCAACCTTTCTCTTTTGATAAGAAGAAAAGAAATGACGGCGAGGGTTGAATAGAGCGTAACGGTATTTCCGATCATGGGATCGGTTGAGCCAAATACAGCACTCAATCCATGATCACCCGGCGTCAGAATTCTGATACAGATAATACCAGCAACCAGTAACAGAAAAATAATAAACATCGCTTTATAGAGAAATTCCAGGATGGTCAGCGGAGTGGAAAAATGAGCGGGGAAATCTTTTTCCCTGGAAAATGGCCCTGCATCTTTTTTATATTTAAATATGATATAAAGAAAAAGAATGATCAGGGCGCCGTCTGTTTCCGCAGACAGCAGTAGAAAATGGGTCGGATCGGAAGCCCCCAGACTTTTTACATAATGAAATATGAGCGCGTAACAGGTCGATGCAACATGTCCGGCAAGCAATCCCAGGCAGGCATAAAACCGTAGACTTTTATTGTAGGCACCTATGAAAGCCAGGATGATCATCAGGGTGATCTTAAAAAAAGTGTTGATGGCCAGCGCCGGATTATCATACGTTATTGTTATCAGTTGGGCAATACCTGCCGGCCATGCGGCTTTACCCAGCATACCCAATAATAAAATAATCAGGTAGGTGAGGTAACCGAAACCAAGAATGCGCAGAAGGTAAAATACGGTATCCCTTTTGGGTTTTTCTATTGTTTCATCTGACCATTTTTTATTGAACAATGCCTCATATTGTTGCCGGCTGGGATTCGCAGGATATTTTATTTTGTTGTAAATAACGGCGGCCAGCAATCTGGAAAGATAAAGTCCGATAATGCCAAAAAGGATGGCGTCGACGGATAGTGTTACAAAGAATTTGAGAACGGGTATCTTAATCATGGATATGATGGAATCGTTATAGTAATTCCAAAGTGCCCGGGAAGAATCCTGATTACAGCAACGGTAATGGGACTCTATATAAAGGTCCAGCAGGAAATAAGGGATGAAAACAATCAGATATGGAATCAGTGAACTGCATTTTCTGGTTAAAATAATCAGAGGAGAAAATATCAGGCAGTTAATAATAATTTCCAGCCAAAGTGTTGCTTTGTAGGAATATGTTCCGTCCAGGAAATGAAATCCGTTAAAAAGGACAATTTTATAATGGGTGATTGCGCGTAATAAAATAATAGTAAGTACCAGATTCACCAGGATCAGCATGATGTATTTCATGAAGGCTCCGGCTTTATCAAGGGGATCCAGACCAGTATAACCCCGTATATTAATCAGGCTTGGCATGGCATAATTTTGAGAGTCGGTCGGAGGGGAAGTAACTGAAAAAGAAGTTTGCAGAAGGTTAGGAAAGGTATAATGAAGCTAAATAATATTTCAATATTTTTTTATAATTAAAATAAATTTACGCCGGACACTTGGTTGACGGAGGGGAAACAGCCCATCACCCCGTGGGGGTTAGTGTTAAATCTACCATATTAACCTACGTATTCGTACTAAGTGTTTTCCTTTAGAGTAATTAATTTTAAGAATATTCTTTCCGGCCGCCCGGGTTGAATTTTTGAACCTTGTAAAAGTGTAGCTTTAATATACTGCTAAGAGTGTGTGTGTTTATTATTCTATTTCCGCGTTAAGGTCGGAAGGCGGGTTTCTGCTTAGTAATTTAACCTTGTTCACCACCAGGATTTTTTTGCGATTAATACTCCTGGAACAAACAGGGAATGACTGATGTATCTTTTTCAAAAAAAGGAAAGGTCAATGATGCGCAGGTTTGGATTTATATTTCTTTCGTTAATCATTTTAGCTGTCTTTTTTGGTGGCTTCTTCCTGTTTTTTATTCCTTCCAACCGGGAAGCACAGAATAATTATGCCTTTCTCGTTCTCCAGAATATAGAAACTAACCTGCGTGCAAGAATTACCACCAACCTCGGTTTGATTTCAAATAGAATAAAAGATGGATTTGACGCAGCTGTAAAGGACACGGACAGATTGTCAACCGATACTTACGGATTGGATAAGCTAAACGCGGCCATCCTGAAATCAAATCCCGATCGGCAGCGGCCATCCAGCCATTTATTAAAACGCCAGTCGGAAAAATCGCAAACCGGGCTGCCGACGGCCGAATTAAGGGATATCCGTTATGACAGTATGATCTACGTCCTTTCGAAAGAGTCGGGAACGATTGTCGTGTATAGCCCGCTGGGGAGTTTTTTTGAAGGCATTCTCCAGTCACATAAAAATGATTTCTTTCAATACTTTCTTCTGTTGAAGATCACAGATAGCGTGGCCCTTCCGGTTTATCATTCTGACGGCCTGAACCTCGGGACTGAAATAGCGGTTGACAGTCTGCTTGTGGGAAGCAAAAAGGGATTTTATCAGGGGGTGACCGATGTTGCTAATGGCAACATTGGTTACAAAATGTTCTATATACCCGTAAATCTGAGCGGTAAACATTTTGTTATCTGCGGGTTTAAAAATGCAGGAGACTATCAGAACAGCCTGCATGAAGTTTCCTCCGGATTTATTTATCCTATCGTCATCATTCTGGCGCTCTTACTCATTATTCTGCCCCTGCTGAAATTATACATCATGGGGGCGGACGAAAGTGTCAGGATATGGGACTTTATCGGCTACTTTTTTTCTTTGTTTGCCGGTGCGATGTTTCTGACACTGGTGATCATCCAGGTTATTTTATTGAGTGACAGTAAAAACAGAATACAGGAAAACCTGTATACACTCTCCGGTCAGATAAACCGGAGTTTCCATCGGGAGCTGATGGCGGCTTATCATATGACTGAAGCGCTGGATTCTATTCCATTAAAAGATTCGGCGCTCCGTAAAATCAGCTGGCCACAAAAAACGGGTATTGATATTTCGAAGCAGCTGAAAGCCTGGCTTGCAAACAGACCCGATCCCGACAGGGCCTATTACAATTTTGATAAAATCGCCTGGGCAGACAGTGCCGGATTTCAGATCATAAAGGGACAGCTGGACGATCAGAAACCTATCTATGCAAATGTTTCCGAAAGAAAATATTTCAGAAATTTTATTGAAAATAAATCAAATCGCTTACAGGTTCGCGATTCTACGCTTTTATTTACGATGGAACCTGTATTCAACTGGGCCGATGGTTCTTACCGGATCATCATCACAAAAAGAAGCAGGTATCCTCATGCCTTTATCATTTCCCTGTCTACCATCATGTATTCATTTTCCCAGAGTATTTTGCCGCCGGGATACGGTTATTGTATGATTGACGGCTCGGGTAACGTGCTTGTACATTCTGACAGCAGTCATAACCTAAATGAAAATTTCTTTGATGAAATCGGGGATAGCAGGGCTCTGAAGGGTTCCCTGAAAGCGAGACAGGAATTATTTATTCCCGATGCAAAATATTATGGAAAACAAAACGCCACACTGCTGGTTCCCGTAAATGGCTTACCGTATTACCTGATCACTTTTTATGATAAGGGAAATATTCAGCCCGTCAATATGCGGATTCTGATTTTCTCGGTTATATTTTGTCTGATTACTTTTTTGTTTAGCGTGATACTGTGGGTCATACTGTTCTGGAGGAGGTTTTCTTCAAAGACGCTGCTTTTTTCATATATCGATTACCTGAACTGGATCATCCCCCGCAAAAAAGAGATTCAGGTTTATTTCTATGGATTTGTTTTCCTGCTGATATATATCGGGGCCCTTTTATTCGTAACTTTTTTTACCAATAAATACGCGCCCCAGAATAATCATATCATCCTGCTGTTGCTTTTGCAAACACCCATCAATGTAACCGGGGGCCTGATGGTTATTTCCGGTTCCTTAAAAAATCAAGGGAAAGGGAGGAAGCCCCTGTACACTTTAATTGCCCTGGCCGTTTTATATTTAATTTATATCCTCTGGTATCAGGACTTTGAATTCGGCGCCCTGATACAATTTATTCTTTTTGAAATCCTGGTATTGGTTATTCTGGGAGTTGCCCATTTTAAAACAAAATGGCTCCTGACATTAAAGCAGTTCCGCCGGGGAAATTATTTGTCAAGATATACGCTGTTAATTGAAGCGCTGGTAGTTTCGCTATCGGCGCTGCCGGCCGGATTATATACCTGGTATTCCCATAACCAGGAAATCCTCCAGGCAGTAAAAAAGGATCAGCTCTACCTGGCTTTTTCGCTGGAGTCAAGGGAAAATGGAATTTATTCAGAATTGAAACAGCTTGGTAACGCGGTGGTACCTGCACGTTTTATTGATAGTCTTCATTATAAAAAAGGAATATACCTGATACCTAAATACAACATCAGCCATTCGAAAGGATTGATTGAGTCTCCCAAAAATGATTCGGGTTATGAGAAATTTTATTTTGAATTCTCAGACAAAGTCAGCAATGATTATTACACAGAAGGCTTTCTGCCGGCCCTCCGGGATACTTCACGGGACCGGAGCTGGAAGTGGACAAGACCTTCGGATTCCAGCCTGTCCTTTAGCTATATCATGAAGCCAGATACCGCTTCGAGAAATGCCGCGGGAATTTCTGACCTTCTGAACATTCAATCGGAAATTCCCGAGAGATTTGTTTTTCTATCGGATAAATTAAAGCTTTCACTTCTCCTGATCTTTATAGTCATTGCTTTATATGGATTCTACCTGCTGATTTATAGAATTTCAAAAAGTGTTTTTCTGAAAAAATTTATTCTGTATGGATCGAAAATAAGTTATTCAGACATGGCTCCTTATTTTAAAGAATACTACCTGGAAAATTACAAAGGGGATATCAGTGATGAAAAAATCCAGGCGCAATCTGCGGGAATGATATTCGATTATCAACCCGGGAATGATGATATCGTCATGGACGGATACGAACAATCCACGATTGAGAAGTTGCGCATCGGGAATGATTATTATGCTTATGTCTTAAATAAATGCACATCCCCGGAAAAATACATACTATACAACTTTGCCTTGAATGGATTCATCAATTATAAAAATGTTGTCGAAATATACCGTTTGCTGGATCTGGGGATCCTGCGTGTGAAACCTGCAGAGGAAGAGATCAGGATGTTCAGTCTCGGTTTTCGGGCCTATGTGTTCAAAAATTACGCGCATGAAGGAGATAAAATAATTTCAAAACAAGCGGCGAAGAAGAGCAGCTGGCAGTTATTCAAGACGCCCTTTATGGTTTTGTTGTTTGCTGTAGCAGCTTTTTTATTTTTTACCCGGCAGGAGACCTGGCAACGGTTCTCGGCACTGATCGCTGCGCTGAGTTCTTCCATCCCCCTGCTGATGGGACTTTTCAAAGGAGATGAGAAGAATGAATATGATTCCAAGTCCAAAGAATGAGTAATTATGTAAAAACCTGTATTCGTAATCAAAGAAATACATAACATGGAAACAAGCCGCCATATTGAATACGATCCGGATACTATTTATCAGGTTCTGATGAAAAGCGAGCCGGATCATTATGGTGAAGAAACCGTATCCATTTCTTCGGAAGACAGAGAGGTCTTTGTGATCAGTGATCTTCATATGGCGGCGGGATTAAATGTTAATGGCAATTACGACGGAACCGAGAATTTTTTTGCTGATGCTTCCTTTTCCCGATTTATCACCAACCTGAATGCAAGGACTAAAGAATCCAGGAAAGGGCTTCTGATTATAAACGGGGACTTTGTGGATTTCCTGCGAATCAGGAACTTTCCGGAATCGGCAGCCGATTTCACGGAATGGAAAATGATTCTCTTGTGCCTGGGCATTTCAAAAACAGCAGAGGAACTATGCAATTCCATCATAAAAAAAGAGCGTCGATACGGACTCAGGACAGATGATTACAAATCCGTCTGGAAACTTCACATCTGCTGGAAGGGTCATGAACAAACGTTTAACAGTCTGGCCGTTTGGCTGATGGCCGGCAACAAACTCATTATAGTAAAAGGCAATCACGATCTGGAATGGTACTGGAAGAAAGTAAGGGACTATCTGCGATACTCACTGGCCCTTAATATATCGGCCATCCGCCACGAACATGTGGAAGAAGTACTGGAGAATATCATCCTGCCGCAAATCCTGTTTGTAGATGACAAACTAAAAATTGATGATAAGGTATACATTGAACATGGGCACCGCTATGAACACTTTACCGTGGTAGACGGGCCTCCGGTTTTGAAGAATAGTACTGAACTTAATCTGCCGTTTGGTTCTTTCTTTAACCGTTATCTGATCAACCGCATTGAGCTGGCCTTCCCATTCATCAATGACGTCAGGCCGAGGCAGCAGATTCTGCCTTTGCTGATCCGTGAAAGATTCCCGCTCGCGCTGAAAATGCTTTTCCGGTATATTCCTTTTACGCTCCGCATTATTCCAAAAAAGAAATATGCATTTGCGCTGGAATATTTATTCCAGTTTTTCCTGATCGTTCTGATCCCATTGGCTGTTACAGGGTTTGCCATCTATGAAACATATATCCATCGGGTTCCGTCGTCATCGACGCCCTCAAAAACTTCTTTTTTATGGCAAACGATCATGCCGCAAATAAAAAACCTGGTGTTTCTTTCCCTTTCTTATTTCCTGGGAAGATTATTTTCATTTCTCCAGCTTTCGGCTCCCTCCAGCTTTTATCCAAATGCCCTGAAGATATTTAAAAGCCATGCCCGGGTGGATCTGATCACATTTGGGCATACCCATGATCCGGAACAAAAAAAATCGGAGGGGAGACGTTATTACAATACGGGCACATGGATCCCGGTGTATGAACTTGATGCAGCCAACATCAGGCTGGACAGAACCTATACCTTTCTTCAATTTTCTAAAGATAAAAACGGAGACATAAAAACCGGAGGTCTCATGCGTTGGAACGATGATGCAGGGCGTATAGATGCTTTGGAATTGCATGATAGTATTTAACAAAAATCGGGCAATAAAAAATTGAAAAATTCTGGAACCATTTAACCATCCATAAAAAAAGAAAAATTATGAAACACTCGTTTATCCCCTTTGGAAAACATGGAATCGTTCGCGGGCTGGGTTATGTACCTGTCAGCCCCACTTTCGAGGGTCGTTTTGGCAGATTGTTCAGACACCTGAGGCCCGCACCACATACAGAAGCAGATTTGAAACTGCTGGCAAGGGTCGATGAAAACGGAATAGGCGGAATGACTGCACCGCCCGATAGTCCCGAACCCGAGACCAATAAGCCGGGAGATGATGAAGAGAACTCAGGTATCAGTGCGGGCTATACATATCTGGGACAATTCATTGATCACGATCTGACATTCGATCCATCGACGATGGCCCAGCAAAAAAGCGATCCGGATGCGGTCGTGGATTTCCGCACACCCAAATTTGATCTGGACAATATGTATGGCAGGGGGCCTGATGATCAACCTTACCTCTATGACTTCCAGGATGACGGCAGCATAAAGATGTTACTAGGGAAAAAGATGACTGGAAATGATAATGACCCTGATACCCGCGATCTTCCGAGAACATCTGCTGAATCAGGTAGGAGATTTGCGTTGATCGGCGACAAACGAAATGATGAAAATGTAATCGTTTCCCAGCTTCAGGGGATATTTCTGAGATTTCATAACCGATTGGTAAACTACCACAAAGCCAAAGGGCTGAGAACAGATTTTAGTGCGATCAGGCAGGCGGTACAGTTCCATTATCAATGGGTGGTTCTCAATGATTTTCTAAAAACAATCATCGGCGAGGAAATGCTGTTTACGATATGTCCGCATCTGGCGAATAAAACAACTGTGCTGGATGATGAACCTGTATTTAAATTTTACAATTACCGGAACGAACCATTTATGCCCGTTGAATTTTCAGTAGCTGCCTATCGTTTTGGTCATTCCATGGTAAGACCGATTTACCGCCTCAATGCCCATACCGGTGAGGGTGCAGCCCCCGGTGCCGACCCAAGGCTCCCTATTTTCCCCGATCTGCTGGCTTTTGGTGAATTCAATAACAATTTTGCAATCGACTGGCGTTTATTTTTTGATTTTGGCAATAATCCCGATCCGTTCTCTGCCCAGCGAATTCAACCGGCATATAAGATCGATCCCTCGATCGTGAATCCCCTGGGAAATCTGCCTGCTCCGATTACCGCTGAGAAACCGCCTTCTCTGGCGGAACTCAACCTCCGCCGGGGTCTGAAACTTCTGCTTCCATCCGGACAGTCTGTGGCCAAGGCCATGGGTATCACACCGATCCCGGATGAAAAACTCCTGGTAGGAAAAGCAAATGAGGACGGCATGGGGAAGGGTGGGAAAAAAGGAGGAAACAAATCGATTGTAGAGATTTCAAAAAACTTTACAAATAATGCACCCCTCTGGTTTTATATATTGTCAGAAGCATCGCAACAATTCAAAACAGACAGTACACCCATCCACCTGGGACCTGTTGGCGGAAGAATTGTGGGTGAAGTGTTTGCAGGACTGTTATATGGTGATTCGACTTCCGTGCTGAATCATCCGACCTGGACACCATATAAGGATTTTTTAAATTCGAAAGGTGGATTTGGAATAGCTGATCTGATTAAACAGGCCATGCAATCAGAAAAAACGATATAACGAGCTGAGGGGTACACCAGGGTTCTGTAAATAATGTAGACTATTATTCTGCAACTTGATATTTCGGAAACGCTGGTGTGCTCACGGCTCGGCCAGGGGGTTAAGATAACCAGGTCTGTCCGGGGCCGGTATCCTGATATTCATTCGTATGATTTAAATGAATAACTTTAGAGGCGCGTTCTTCTGGTAAAAATATATTGTGGATGCTGTTTCCCACCCCTCCAAAACTGCGATAAAAGGAATAGGCTAATTCTGATACCTGGAAACCTCCCCGGATTCCCGATCAATCCCCGGATACTTACTTACTCTATCAAAGCTATAGGAAGAGAATGGTTACAGGCCTGAGAGGCGCTGTCGTACTTTTGTGTGCATCTATCGTCTGCTATTGAAACTTCTATTATATCACCTCTAAAACTCTAATTATGAAATGGGTAAGATTTAAGCATGATTTCGATCCTGGGGGTCCTCTTCATGAGTTATTAAAAAAGGAAGGCAAAGATAAACTTACGCCCAAAGTTGATCCAAACGTTCCCAAAGGTTCAAAGGATGGAAATATCTACATCTCGGGAGCTCAGGACAGCGTAATAGATAATAACTTTCGAATTTATGATTTAGCTAACTATAAAGATCTAACTGAATTCGAGAATATCTATTTAGATAATCGCGCTACATACAAGGATACTTTAAAATTCCATCGTGGGAATATGAAATGGAAATAACAAGATTCACATAGACGCCAATCTGGACTATCCTTAATGTCTATGAGATATATGCAGGTGGTTGGATCGAATTTTGGGATCGGCAAGTCCGGCAGGAAGGTACTGATCATGCGCTTTATTTCAAGATACGAAATGCGTGGGAATGAAAGATATGCACGGGCTTATATACTGCAAACTAAAACAATGTAGACAAATGAAATTTTTACGTCTATATCGCCAACCCGCCAACTTCAACTGATCCTCCACACCGCCTCCGGGCAAACCACCCTAGTAATTAGCATTCTTTTAAATCCGTACCCTTTCTTTTATTTTATTCAATACCATCAATGCATAAGACAAAAATGCAATGAATGATGTAAAGCCGATCTTCCGACTGGTGGTCAAGTTTCGCGACCATTTGAATCTGCCATACCATGACGCAGCGGAAATCAATCATTATTTTTCCAAGAATGACTGGTTCCCCTTCAGACAATTGCTGAATAATTTTCCGGGTTTACGGTTTCGATAATTTGTTTTCTTCTCTCGAGCCTAAACTCATTCTTGAACTTAGCTGGCAAAGCCAAAAGAACTTCCAAGGGATATCAGACTCCTGATTTTCTTTCCTACTATACCATCGATAGTCCTTACAAAATTTATTCAGACGATATGCTGAAGATTTTGCGTAGTCATGATGAAGTTGAGTTGGCATACGTGGAGACGGGACCATCTATTCCGCCGTCATTTCCGTCTACGGAAATATTCTGTCACGATTGGTTCACCAGGGCTATCTCAGACCCGCACCGGAGGGAATTAATGCTGTTTATGCCTGGGAAAAGCGGGGTGGTGATGGTGGCAGTCCCGTAAAAATTATTGATATTGAACAGGGCTGGAACCTCGATCCCGAAAACATTCCCGTAAGCACATTACCTGGTACGGGATTGAACTTTCCTGTATATAAGGATCATGGAGAATCTGTTCTTAGTGTAATCCTCAGGCAACATGGCGCTACCGGTGGAAGCGGGATTGCCCCCGGAGCAAATGGATTCATCATTTCCCAATGGAGACCCGATGGGAATTTTAATACAGCTGATGCAATCCTAACAGCCATTTCCGAACTCCAATTTGGAGATATCATCCTGATCGAAGCGCAGGTATTTAAATATCCATTCATGGAAAGCCTCTGGCCTGTTGAGATCCAGCCCGCGATTTTTGAAATGGTCAGACTTGCCACCGCCATGGGTATATCTGTTGTTGAAGCCGGGGGGAATGGCAGGAATTGTTTTGGCGAGAGGAAATGATCTGGACCATTTTACCGATGACCAGGGAAGAAAAACGCTTGATCCGCAAGACCCGGAATTCAGGGACTCAGGTGCAATCCTGGTTGCGGCTGGCTCAGACAGTGTACCACATAAACGCATCAGATATTCTAATTATGGCAGCCGGATAGATTGTTATGCCTGGGGTGAAAGGGTTTCTACTGCCGGATCCCATATGGGTCCTTCGGATATCGCACTTGAAGCCTATAGGAAGAAAATCGGAGGGACTTCAAGCGCAGCGGCAATTGTCGCCGGAGCAGCCATCGTTATTCAAAGTATTGCAGAATCTAACTTTGACTTCAGACTGAAGCCTGAACAATTGCGTCGGATTCTAAATGATGATACGCTGGGGACACCTTCAACCAGCGGTCGTTCCATTGACAGGATCGGTTCGATGCCGGATTTAAAAAAAATACTGAATTATCTCTTTATAAATCATGACCTCTTAAAACAAACTTTTCAAAGAAATCTTGTTGGTAATGCTAAATCCAATAACTTTTCGCCATCGACTGGTTAATGGAAGTCTGGACTGTTCATTTAACCGCTTTCAATGGCAAGAAAAGTCATCCTCTTCATATCCTGCTGCTGGCTTTTACAGCCACTGATACACGCCCAATGCCCGGATGAGAAATTTTTGCACAACCGCCTTGACTATTTAATCTATAAATCAAAACTTTCGCCCAAAGAAGAGCTCGCAGAATTGCTAAAATTCCTGGACAGCATGAAAGATTGCCCTTACAGGAATGATTCCACTCATGTTTTATTGCTCCGTAAAATAGCCCGGGTGTATTCGAATCTGGGGGATTACCTAAAAGCGGTTGAATATGACCAGGAAGCTCTTCATATCGTCCGAACCAACTTGGGTAAGCCCAATATTATTCCTGGAGACATAATTACCATCTACTATTATCTCTCGAATTTCTACGATTCGTTAGATTATGTAAGGGAAAAGCAGGCAGCCTTGGACAGCTGTATCAATATTGGGATCCGGTTAAAACTTTATTCAAATTTTTCTTTCATTGTGGCGCTGAATAAAATCGTTCAATTTAATTATGATATCGGAGACTACCACCGATGCATAGAGAATGCGATTATTTGTGAAAGACTCGCCTCTCAATATATCAACAGCACTGATCCATCTGACCATAATTTTGGGAAACAGTTTTCTTCCAGTAGTTTGGGCTGGCATATAAAAGCTTTGTTACAGATCAGGGAGTATCGATGAGGCGAAGAAGCTGATGGCTCATAAACTGGAAGAATATAAAAAGACGGGCCTGACCAATTACCTGGGCTTTATTTATGCCATGCAAGCTGAACTGGAAATGCAACAGGGAAATTTCAGTACGCCCTTCAACTTCTTAAACGTTCCTATTCATGCGAACAGGAAGCGGAAAATTTTTTCAATTGCAAGCAAACCCTGAAAGATATCGGTTACCTGATTTATTATGAACATTTTAATGATGATCAGGCTGCCCTGTTCTATTATAGAAAAGCGCTCACCTACTCAGGAAGAGATAAGCAGGAGCCAGGCAAGAAGGATACAATTGAGTCATTGGACATCATGAACAATATTGCCATTATTTATGTTCGAAAGAATCAATATGATTCGGCATTTAGGTACTTCCAGCTCGCATTCGACCAGTTCAGGACCGGGGGAAATGAAGCAGATATTTTACATGCAACACCGGAAAAGCTGAAGGAAATAAAAAAGATCGATTATGTAACCAAATTAGTGAATAGTAAGGGTGATGCCTATATGCAGAAATATCAAATGTCCAGGGACATTCATGATCTCAGCAATTCGATTCGTGATCTATAAAGTATATGGATTCATTACTTGACAGGATCAAAACCGAACAGATTGAAATAGAATCCAAACTTTTCTGGCGGAACTACGACCAGGCAAATGTATGAACATGCTATAGAGGCCTGCTATCTGGCAGGGGATCTGGATGATGCATTTTATTTTTTTGAGAAATCCCGCGCTGTTATTTTAAATGACCTGTTGACTGAGCAACGCGGGCAAACCAACAATGATATGCTGGAACTATCCCGGGCCAGAAAAAAAGTAAGCATGCTTGAACGGGAAATTCAAAAGATTGACAGTTCCTCAGACGCTGCTACTGAAAAACAAAAAGAACTTCTCGACAGCAGGCATCGACTCGACCAATTAATGCAGACCATAAAGGAAAAAAATCCGATTTACTATCAGAATTTTCTGGATCCCAATCAAACTACGCTAAAAGACATTGATAAAAAAATATTGAACGACCACCAGGCGCTGTTGGAGATTTATGAAGGTGAGCACGCCGTTTATTCATTATTGGTTACCCGACAACGTACTTATTTCAATAAAATCGATAAAGACGATTACGACCGTAGTGCCAGACTATATCTGTCTTTTCTTTCCAATCCCGATTTACTGAACGGTCATGTAACTGAATTCGAAAGAACAGCACATCAATTATATGAAATGATTTTTAGAAATAGTGCCATGCCTGCAGGGCGGATCATCATTTCACCCGACGGAGCTTATTTTCCTTTTGAAGCATTGGTGACTGACAATCGAAAACCTGGTTCACCGGTTTATTTTATACAGGATCATGCCGTTAGCTATACCTATTCTGCACGTTATCTGATGAATGATTTTAAGAATAATGAAAACAAAACCAATGGCAGCGTGTTGGGAATTGCACCCGTTCATTATTCTTATGCCGCTTCCCTGGATCCTCTAATCGGGAGTGATCTTTCACTCAATAAGGTAGAGTCCTATTTCGACAAGGGCCGGATATTAGTGGAAAAAAATGCATCCAGGAATAATTTTTTGCAGCAGTTTTCAAATTACAGCGTTATTCAATTATATACGCATGCCTCAGATAGTAGCGACCGAAAGGAGCCGGTAATTTATTTTTCTGATTCGAGTCTCTATATGTCTGAACTGATTCAGGAAAGCAACCCATCCACGAAGCTGGCGGTGATCTCTGCCTGCAATACCGGGAATGGGAAATTATACCTGGGAGAAGGAGTTTTTAGTTTTAACCGTGCCTTTGCATCCATTGGCATTCCGGCTTCTGTAATTAATATATGGTCAGTGGATAGTAAATCAACTTATCAGCTCACGGAATTATTCTATAAATATCTGTCTGCAGGTATGACTACGGACAGGGCACTGCAATATGCTAAATTGGAGTTCATACGCAATGCAGACAAACAACAAACGCTGCCATATTATTGGGCTCCAGCCATACTGATTGGAAAAACGGAGGTTATCGATTTTCACCAGCTCATCCCTTTGAAAACGTGGATAATAAGTATAACGATATTATTGTTTATCTTTTTTATATGGTGGCTTTGGAGGAAACGGGAAGCATTCAGACTCCAAACGCGAAGGCAATCCGGCTGACTAATCAAAACCAATGAAGACTAAAAAAGCCGGATTCAGTCCCCCGTTCGAACACTTCCCGGATTAATTTTTGGAAATAGGCCTACCTTATAAATACTTTTGAACTACATCTCCAAAACAATAAAAATTAAAACAATGGAATCTAACAAAGGCATTATTACCAATTCAATTATTGCCGGGGCTATGGCGATATCGTCAACGGGTCAGGCACAGACCGATACGCATACTGATTTGAGGTCTTCGGATTTAATCCGTCCGTATCATATCCAGATTTCGGAAGCAGCCCTGACCGATCTCAACAAACGTATTAAGGATACACGCTGGCCCGACAAAGAAACCGTCAATAATGACTCCCAGGGTGTTCAGCTGGCGACGATGCAAAAACTCGCTCAGTATTGGGGAACTGATTACAATTGGCGTAAAGTGGAGACAAAGCTGAACGCCTTACCACAATTCATGACTACGATAGACGGACTTGATATTTATTTTATCCATGTTCGTTCGAAAGAAAAAAATGCATTGCCGGTCATCATCACACATGGCTGGCCGGGCTCGATCATCGAACAGATGAAGATCATCGGCCCGCTGACCGATCCTGTTGCTTATGGTGGAAAAGCTGAAGATGCTTTTGATGTGATCATTCCTTCCCTTCCCGGACATGGTTTTTCAGGTAAGCCAACAACTACCGGATGGGATCCTGTGCATGTTGCAAAGGCATGGATAGAACTGATGAAGCGGCTTGGATACAAAAAATACGTAGCTCAGGGCGGAGACTGGGGCAATGCGATTTCGGAAATCATGGCGCTGATCGCACCGCCGGAATTGCTGGCCATACATACCAATATGCCTGCTACGGTTCCTCAAAGTATCGACATAGCCCTGGCCTCCGGTACCATTCCTCCTGATCTTACAGCCGACGAAAAGAATGCGTACCAGCAGCTGGACTATTTCAATAATAAAGGCATAGCCTACGCACTGGAGATGGGAAATCGTCCGCAGACACTTTATGGAATTGAAGATTCGCCCATCGGTCTTGCCGCATGGATGCTGGATCATGATATTCGCAGTTACGAGCTCATCACACGCGTTTTCGACGGACAGAAAGAAGGTCTGAGTAAGGATGATATTCTTGACAATATTACCTTGTACTGGCTCACCAAAACAGGCGTCTCTGCGGCCCGTCTCTATTGGGAAGCATTTCAGGGACCAAAGGGTGGTTTTTTCGATGTGAGAAATGTTAAGATCCCCGTCGCTGTAAGCGTTTTCCCGGATGAAATTTACGCGGCTCCGAAGAGCTGGGCGCAAAAAGCATATCCCAAACTTGTTTATTTTAACAAGGTTGAAAAAGGAGGTCACTTCGCTGCCTGGGAACAACCGGAGCAGTTTAGTATCGAACTTCGCGCAGCATTCAAGTCATTCCGTTAATTTGAAAATATTAAAGACCGCGTCTGTTATGGCGCGGTCTTTTGATTTTACAGTGAATTTATTTTTTGAAAATTGATTCAAATAAAAATAGAATTATGTCAAGTGGAATGATATACGACCGCCGCGGTTTTATCAGTGCCGCATCTTTGACCCTTGCTGCTTCCGGCCTTACACTGTCCGGATTTTCACAGTCAGAATCAGAAGCGACGAAGCGGACAGGAACAGGCAGTATTGAATCGGGCATGAAAACTTCCGGACTCAGCCATTCCTTCGGACCCATAAAGCAGATCGATGCGGGTCTTCTGAATGTTGGTTATGCTGAGGATGGTCCGGCCAATGGGCCGGTGGTTATTCTTCTTCATGGATGGCCATATGATATTTATAGTTTTGCTGATGTTGCTCCGATGTTGGCTGCAAAAGGGTATCGTGTAATCATACCGTATCTGCGTGGTTATGGTACGACACGTTTTCTTTCAGGTGAAACGGTACGTAATGGACAGCAATCGGTGGTTGCCATCGACATCATTGCGTTCATGGATGCCCTTAAAATACAAAAGGCAATCATCGGCGGTTTTGATTGGGGCGCACGTACAGCCGATATCATAGCCGCTATCTGGCCGGATCGGTGCAAGGCACTTGTCTCTGTGAGCGGTTACCTGATCGGCAGCCAGGCGGCAGGTAAGAGTCCGTTACCGCCCAAGGCAGAGCTGCAGTGGTGGTACCAGTTTTATTTTGCAACAGAACGAGGTAAAACGGGTTACGATAAAAACAGGCATGACTTCTCGAAGCTTATCTGGCAGCTTGCGTCACCCAAGTGGAACTTCGATGATGCAACCTTCGACAGAACTGCGGCATCTTTTGAAAATCCCGATCATGTTGCCATTGTAATACATAATTATCGCTGGCGCCTCGGACTGGCTGAAGGCGAAGCGAAATATGATGATCTGGAAAAAAAACTTGCCGGGGCCCCGGTCATCACCGTTCCCACCATTACACTCGAAGGGGATGCCAATGGTGCACCGCATCCGCCTCCTGATTCGTATGCAAATAAATTCTCGGGTAAATATGCGCACAGAAACATCGATGGCGGCATCGGGCATAATCTGCCACAAGAGGCGCCGAAGGCTTTTGCCCAGGCCATCATCGACGTCGATGGATTTGCCGGCTAAAAATTTAACGGTTCTCGAGCAAGATTGTTTTCTAAAAGGTGATTGAGGAATCTCAGTGGAAGTCTGCGGAGACAGAGAGGTTCTTCCATTTTTTCAATTCCTGTCCCATGGATTCGATCTTCTCACTGGCGCGATCGATCGCGTTAGCTCCCCAGCCAGAGATGCAGGGGTGGTTCGGGATTTTCTGCGAGCTGAATAAATATTGCCGCCGCTTTTTCCGGATCTCCATCCTGATTGCCATTCATCGCTGCATAACGGGCCCGGGTTTTTGAAACAGTCTGGTAATCGCCGATCCGGCTTTCGGTTGTTACCAGCGATTCTTTGGAAAGAAAACCGGTGCGAAAGCCGGAAGGTCCGACGACGGTTACTTTGATTCCCAGTTCCTGGAGATCGAGGGCGAGTACTTCCGAAAAAGCGATCAGCGCTGATTTGGTAGCGGAATAAATGGACCAGCCGGGTGCACCGACGAAACCGGCTACGGAGGATATATTAATAATATGTCCCGAACGTTGCCTGCGCAGATAAGGAAGCGCATACTTGATCACACTGATGCTGGCAAAAACATTGATCCCGAAAATGGCGTGCATATCTTTTTCATCCAGTTCTTCTACGGTTCCTTCCATTCCATAACCGGCGTTGTTGACGATCACATCGATGGTACCGAATGCAGCAACAGTTCGTTCAATGGAATCATGAATGGCATCCGGGTTTGTCAGATCAACTTCCAGTGGAAGAAAACGAAGGGAATCATTCGACCCGACAGCTTTCTGCATTTCACTGGCCGAACGGGAAGTGGCAGCTACACGGTAACCTTCGGACAGAAGCTTTTTTACAAGGGATAGTCCCAATCCCTGGGAGGCGCCGGTGACATACCATACTTTAGTACTTTTCATAATAAAAGGTTTTTATAATGGAAAAAAAATGAACCATAGCAGATTTTATTTTTCAAATGGTTTTAAGATTTGGGCTTTGAGCTTGAGCGTAATATGCATTCGTTTCAACAATAAGAGCATTCATCAAATCAGTTGCTTTCCTGTGTTTCAAAACGCTGGCGATCTGTCCGCCCCATACAAAAATCAGTTCCCATTTTTTCCGGTCGATGGCTGCTTCACGAAAGGAACCGGTGAAACGACTCTGCGATGGGAATGGTAAGAAGTCTTTTTCTTCTATCATTCATTTCCGCGGTGATTCGATTCACCAAGCCGCGGCCCAGGCGACCGGTAAAGGCCCGTGACAATACAGTGTATTTTGCTGCACCGGAAAACAACAGGTCGCGGTGAAAAGGCGGTGCAGCAGATTCCTCACAGGCAAGGAAGGCCGTACCGATCTGAACCCCATCGGCGCCCAGGGCGAGGGCAGCCGCTATCCCTTTGCCATTGGCAATACCACCGGCAGCTATAACGGGAATATGTACACGATCTTTTATTTGCTGAACCAGCACGAAACTGCCAACAAGAGAAGATTCGGCAGGTGCCAGAAAGGATGGCCGGTGCCCGCCTGCCTCAAAGCCGGAAGCAATGATGAGATCAACACCCGCTGCTTCGAGGGCCAGCGCTTCGTCTAAGGTGGTTGCCGAGCCGGCTGTCACGATGCTTTTTTTTCTGCATTGATCCAGAATATCTGCCGAAGGAATGCCAAAGGAAAAACTGAATATAGGGGGGCGGATATCGAGAATGGTCTGTACCTGGTTTTCATATCGGCTTGACTGTACGATTGGTTTTTCCGGAATACCGATCCCGAGTTCATCGAAATAATGATGAAACAATGCCTTTGTTTTTTCAAAACGTTCATTGATTATATTTCCCGGCATGCTGTCAGTATCCGAAACCCATAGGTTAATATTATAAGGTTTGCTGGTTGCCTTCTGAAGATCATTATTCACCCGGACGATTTCATCGGGCTCCAATGTATAAACACCATATCCACCGACGCCTCCCAGGTTAGAAACGGTGGCTGTAAGTTTTACAGAAGAAAGCCCCCCGCCGAAAGGTCCCTGCATGATGGGATATTGTGATCCTAAAATTTTGGCAGCTGCCGTGTTATTCCACATACATTCATTTTACTATTTGATTATTGCTCAACGTCTGCGATCATTTTGTTGACGATAACCCATTTGCCGTCCAGCTTATGAAAAGATAATAATTCGAAGTAATTAAAATCGTACATCTTCACACGTACCTTGGCTACGGCAATGGATTGAATGATTTCTATGGAAATAATTTCTCCCTTAAACGGTTTGCCGGAATCCTTAGGACTCTGCCGATTTTTTACGCCGTCCAGGTATTGAGCAAGCGTTTTGAAATAAGGTTTGCCAGCGGCGTCACCGAACAGGAGAGTGCCGGGATAATAGACAGTACCGAGCAGGTTTATGTCACCCAGATAAATACCTTTAAAATAGGCATCGTTGAGGATACCCACAATTTCTGTGGAATCTTCGTTAAAATTTTTCATTTGTATATCGTGTTTGTCTGACAACTGTTTGGTTCCGGCTGTCAGGATGATGAAGAAGAATGGTAGTGAAAGAAATTTCATGAGCGGTATTTTTATTTTATCAAATATTCTAACTATTGTAATCAGGATGCCCTGGCGGTCAGTTGCACCTTCAATGTGAAGTCGTCATAGATCAGGGCGTCACCGAGATCCTTAAAGAAATGACCGCTCCGGAATTTCATGTTGTACCTGGTGCGGTCGATCACCAGCTTGCCGGATGCTTTTAAGGTATCGGTGTTCATGTTGAAGACTTCCGCATCGAATTCTATTGGATTCGTAATACCCTTGATGGTCAGATCAGCAACGATATGGTAATTCGTGTTCACAAGTTTTGACACTTTACTGATCGTCAGGGTAGCTGTGGGATAATCTCCGCTGGCAAAAAAATCTTCGGAAGCCAGATGTCCGGCAAATTGTTGATTCGTGTCGGGATCTGTGATATCCAGAATTTTTATGGACCGGGTGTCGACGATGATTTCACCGGCAACCAGTTCTCCGTCGTCCATTGTGAGTACACCTTCTTTAATATCGATGGTGCCATGGTGAGATCCGGTCACTTTTTTACCCAACCAGAAGATTCGGCTTTCTGCCTTATCTATTATATAATTTATTCTTTCCATCTTTTATACTTGCGATCATTTTCTGACCGACACAAAGTAACTAAGCAGACCAGATGAAAAGCAGTGACATACATCACATTTAAAAGGAGAAGGCTGAATGTGACATAGCTCACAAAAATTACTGTTCAGTTAAGATGGACAATCAGGCCGGGTTTCTCACTTGTGTTTATGATTGCTGTAGAGGCGACTTAAAGTTTCCCTTGAAACGCCCAGGTAGGCGGCAATAAGTTGTTTGGGAACCACATTATAAAGTTGGGGATATAATTGCATCAGGTCTTCGTACCTCTTCTTTGCGTCTCCGGACATGAAGGATAAAAGCCGTTGCTGGGATGCAATATAGCCGCGGTTTGTCCGCCATCGGAAGAAGCGTTCGATCGCGTGGATCTCACTGCAAATTTTCTCCCGGTCCGAATTGGAGAGCGAAAGGATTTCGGCGTCGCTGATGCAATCGATGTTGATGGTTGCCCGGGTGTTATTATACAAAGCGACATAGTCGGAGGTCCACCAGTTGGGCATCGCAAACTGAAGGATGTACATTTTCGTTTCCTCGTTGATGAAGAAAGATTTTAAATAACCGGAGAGAACGAAGTATTCATTTTCCACCCGGTCACCCTCGCTGATAATGACCTGGCCCTTTTTATATGAATGTTCATTAAAATGCGACAGGAAATAATCGAGCTCTTCGTTGGTCAGTGTGACAAAACGGGAGATATGTTGTTTCAGGACTTCCTGCTTATCCATTGAATGCCGTTAAAACTGCAATTTCCTAAAAACATTCAGATAGTTGATACATGTTCGTAGTATTATATTCCTATTTGCAGGGGATCAGGAATATGCGGGGCAACACTGCCTAACGGAATGCCATTCGCCGTTTGCCGATTTCATAATCCTGCCGTTGGGAAAATGGCATAACAGAGATCGGTAAACGGTTTTATGCATACGCAACTGTTTTTCATTTGTCTTCGTTTATTTAATTCTTGAGAAACATATAAACCGGTTATTGCAAAACCGGATAAATAGTTTCAAAAATTATTAAACAGGGAATCAGTATTGACTAGTTCTGGATCGTCAATTAGAATTGAACCCTGTTTTTTATTTCATCTCAGAACGCACTCATTAAAAATTTAAAAGAAAAAAAATGAAACGATGGTTTTCTAGGGGCATTGTATTGTCCGTACTCGTGTTATCGCTCAGTAATTGTAAAAAAGATTATTCAAATGGATACGGAGGAGGTGCACCGAATCCTCCTCCTTCCGGACCGGATATTGACCTATCCTCCAGTGCGACGCTGGGCCAGTATCTTACCAACAGTCAGGGACAGGCTTTGTATATGTTTTCTGATGAAGTGGATGGTGCAAATGCCTGTACCGGAGACTGCGCCGCCATCTGGCCTGAATTCACGGCTGATTTAACGACGGCGAAATTGAATGCGGGTTTGAATATAGCAGACTTTGATACCATTACGACTGCAAATGGTAAGAAGCAGGTAACATATAAAGGCTGGCCCCTGCATACTTATTCGCCGTTGAGCACGGGGGGTTACGGTGGTTCATCGAACGTTCCCGAAGGACCCGGAACTACCAGAGGAGACGGCTTTGCCGGTGTTTGGTTTGTTGCTAAACCCGACTATACGATTATGCTGGCCGATAAACAGCTGAAAGGTTTGGATACTAAAAATTATAAGAGTGATTTCACGCTCGGCAACGGGAAAACGATTTATTTCACAAACGGAGTCGGAAGAACAATTTACACATTCAGCCTGGATAGTTTTAATATTAATAAGTTTACAAAGGCGGATTTATCAAACAATAATGTTTTCCCTATTTATGAACAAACAAATGTTGTTATTCCGTCTGCCCTGGATAAAACCTTATTTGGAAATATTGGGTTTGCCGGTAAACAACAGTTGACTTATAAAGGCTGGCCATTGCATTTTTTCGGTCAGGATTCAGTCAGGGGATTAACCTTGGCGGTCAGTGTACCGGTAGCCGGAAAATGGCCCGTAGCCGTAAAAGATATTGGGGATCCCAAGCGATGATGTGCGGAAATAAATATTTTAATTTCAGCCATGATCAATGAATTTATACTTGTCTAACATACGGAATAGCTGGTTGTTGTGTCATCGGTGTATCAACTTCGAATCAGGAATAAAGAACCGGAAATTCAGCCATGGCCAGGTCCAAATAAAAAATTGGTACACATATTGCCTTATTAAAGATGGTTTTTCATAGGATATTGGATTTTATAATGGGCTGCATATTCATGCCGGCCCTTTTTTTATGCTTAGAACTCCAAGGTCTATGGAGATCTGTTTCAATTTTATCATTTCGTACTAATGTTTTGGATAATTCAAATCTTACCAAAAACTTTCAGCGGGATCAGGAGAAATTAGAATCTGCGGAATCGATATGCAGATAGCCTTATTGAAAAGGCGTAATTTGTAAGACAGTCATTTAAACAATCAACACAACGCAGATGAAAAATAATATAGCTGCTGTACTTATTATTGTCCTCATTTGCATTGACCCTAAAACTTCGGTCGCTCAATCGGCAGTTGACCAAAGGCCCAACATTTTAATGATCGTGGCGGACGATTTGGGGTACGCCGACCTGGGATGTTATGGTGGAGAGATTAAAACACCAAACATTGATGCACTGGCCGGCAAAGGCATCCTGTTCACCCATTTTCATACTTCACCACTCTGCGCACCCACCCGCAGTATGCTATTGTCGGGAAACGACAACCATGTAGCGGGAATGGGTTCGATGTTTTCAGTTGATGGAACAAACAGAGCGGGTAAACCAGGCTATGAACAACATCTGACGGATCGCATTGTCACTATAGCTCAACTATTAAAGGATGGCGGGTATCAAACGTTCATGACGGGCAAATGGCATCTCGGTTCATCCCAAGATGAAATACCGTTCTCTAAGGGATTTGAAAAAAGTTTTGCGCTCATGAACGGTGCGGCAAATCATTTCAATAACCATCCCTTCTCGCCAAATGATCCTCCCCAATACCGCCTTGATAGCAATGTCGTGTTATTTCCTGATGGAAGTTTCTCAACCGATGTGTACACTGATAAAATGATGGGATATATCGCGCAGAAACAAACCGGCAAACCATTTTTTGCCTACCTCGCTTATACCGCTCCGCACTGGCCCCTGCAGGTTCCCGGGAATTATATCGACCGGTATAAGGGAAGATATGATATGGGCTATGATTCTCTTCGGGTGATTCGGTTTGCAAGTCAAAAAGCGGCGGGTATCGTTCCGGAAAACGCTGTACTGCGAGAGAGAAATCCGAAAATTCGTCCCTGGACTGATCTCAGTGCGGAAGAGAAAAAATCCGAATCGAGGAAGATGGAGATCTATGCGGCCATGGTAGAAAACCTGGATGATCATATCGGGCAACTGATTCAATTCCTCAGAAAATCCGGATTGTTCGATAACACGGTGATCGTGTTTATGTCAGATAACGGTGCAGCAGGTGAAGATTTTTATAATCTCCCAAAAGGTTTTGGCCCATTCCTGAGGGCGCACTATGATAATAGCTATGAAAATATGGGGACAGCCGGTTCTTTTGTGTCATACGGTCCTCAGTGGGCACAGGCAGGTGCCGCACCCTTTAAATTGTATAAGTCATATGCAACGGAAGGGGGTATCGTTACACCATTGATCATATCGGGAAAATTCATCGATAGAAAACCGGGAATCGATCGCAGTTTGATCAGCGTTATGGATCTGGCGCCGGGTTTCCTCGATCTCGCGCAATTATCTTATCCGGAGATCTATAAAAACAAAAAAATGACACCGCAGCTGGGCAGTTCTTTTGTTCCCTATTTGAAAAAACAAAAAGATCGTATTCATAATGATGAATACGACCTCGGATTAGAGCACGATGGTCAATGTATGCTGATCAGAGGACAATGGAAAATCACCAATATCAGCGAGCCTTTTGATGAAAACGCTTTTGCGCTCTATGATCTTTCGAATGATATGGCGGAAACCAATGACCTCTCCAAATCAAATCAGGGTAAGTACAAGGAGATGTTACATGAATGGGAATTATTCATAAAAAAAGTAGGCGTCGTTTCAAAAGAGAAAGGAGAAGAATAACTGTCCCGGTTCATATTATAGTTTGAAATGGAAATTGATCATATCCCGGGAGGATTTGTCCGTATTCGTTATATACCAAATCCGGAATAAAATGATATACAGGAAACGTGCTCGATGGTAGCTGCCCATTTTATTTTTACGTTTGATTATCTATTGAAAACTGATTTTCCGAATACGGTTGTTCGCAATATCCGCGACATATAAATTACCGGATACATCAATACCCAGTCCGCCGATACCATGGAATCTGGCAGAAGCTCCATCACCTTCCTCATAACCGGCACTGCTTCCCGCAATCGTCGAGACAGTACCATCCGGTGTAATTTTACGTACGCGGTTATCATCAGCCACATATAAATTCCCCCGGTTATCAGCAACCATATCATTAATGAAATTGAATTCCGCAGTGGAGTGATCACCATCAGTCGTTCCACCAGTTCCGGAACCTGAAAATGTTGAAACAATGCCTTCCGTGGTTATTTTGCGAATGCAATAATTGCCTTCATCCGCCACAAAGAGGTTGCCTGGTTTATCAAACGCAATGGCCACAGGATACCGGAATTGAGCGTTGTTTGCATCCCCATTCCTGAAACCTTCAGCTTGCATGCCTGCGAATGTACTTACCTGACCATCAGAATTTATTTTGCGTATGGTATTATTAAATGTATCTCCGATATATATATTCCCGGATTGATCGGCAATAACAGCACTCGCGTCTGATTGAAACCGGGCTGTTATGGCTGCCCCGTCTACATAACCGGGATTTACGACACCGGCGAAAACAGACACATCTGCCGCAGGAGAAATTTTACGGATGAGGGAAATATCCTGATCTAATATATACAGGTTCCCGTTTTTATCTGATCCGATATGATAGGGAGATTTAAATTGTGCTTCCAAGCCATGTCCATTAATAAACCCTTCTGTATCGTTTCCTGCAAATGTGGAAACCAGGCCGTCTGAAATTTTTCTGATCCGGTGATTACCCATATCTGCAACAAACAGGGTTCCGTCTGCAGCAACCGTTACCCCGGTGGGTGATTTGAATTTCGCGGATAATAGGGGCCCGTCGTTAAATGCCCCGGTTCCTTCTCCGGCAAAGGTGGTCACTACCCATTTATTTTCCGTTTGCGGAGTTGTGGGTTGCGGATTGTCTTTTTTACAGCCATTGGCTGCGACAAACAGGATCACAAAGATGAATTTGCAATAGGTCGTCATAAATTTTGATATTTCTGATTGTCCTGGTATTCGTTTGTAAACTTCTTCAGTTTGTCTCTTCCCCAGGCAATCATAAATTCATCTCTATCTGTAGAATTATATATATTCTCATGACTTCTTACAAAACTTTCCCAGCTTTTCAGCTTATGATGATATTGTACATAAAATTCAATTGACCAGCTAAGGATTTCCTTTAAAATCTCAATATATTCTGAATAACTTTTTGCATCTGTGAAATGGTATAAGGGTTTTGCGAAATGGTCTGCCAGACTAATAGCGATACTGTCTATCTCAGCGCTGTGATTTTTCAAATAAGTATTCATCTTCCGGATTTATTTTTTCACCAAAAGACAAGAGTACGTAAATGCAGGAATTATGGTTGCTGAAAAATGAACAGGATGAATCTGATTTGAAGGGGCAGCATTTTAATAATCACCTTTTGGAGAATGATGTTTGCCGATAGTGATCCCCATTCTGCCGATGGTGAGATTCGGCCTTACAAAAATAATTTTTGGGGGATAAAAAAAATCACCCTCCGTACATATCGTTTATTAATCGATTGCCTGAAATAACAAAAATTATCCATTTTTTACAAACGTATATACGTGCTTGTTCCCTTTTTCATTAATGATAGTATGGATGCATTTGATGGATCCGGTGTCGCTGATTTCAAACACCCAGATGCTGCTCATTGCAGTGGGCTGCCCCGGGGACAGAAAGGTGTTATTGCCGATATAATCTAAAATGCGCCCGAAAGGATCAAGTTTCGTCCCATACACCGTATTCTGCCAGAGTCGCTTGTTCCAGATAAAAAGTGTGCAGGTGAAGTCATCATTTTCCTGGCAGGTATAATTTCCTGCCAGTTTTTCGAGCCACAATGGTTCAACATCCAGCTTTTCTGCCATGCTGATATCATACACTACTTTTTTCTTTCCGTCCGGCGCAGTTACGGCCGTTAGTATTCTTTTTTTTGCGGCTGGGGCGGCGGAAAACGGATCCTTGTCGATATATGGGTCGTTTGTAAAATAGAGTTGGGTGATGAGTGGCTGATAGTCTGCGGCCGTCACCATCAGGTGAAAATGTGCCGGACGCATGGGGCCGCCTGCAGCATTATAGGGTACTGGTAAAATGGTGCTGAAAAAGTAATGACCCTTTTTATCTGTAAAAGTAGTGCCCCGGTAACGATATTCACTCGAGTCATTATCGTATAAGCCGCTATTGGCGCAATGCCATAATTCGACTTTAGCTTTTTCGTAAGGCGTCGTGCAATCGTCATGCCGTATGACACCGCTTAACTCCACCGGAATGCCCGGATCGCCCGGGATGATCAGATTGGTTCTCACAGGCGCATCAGGCCGGTAAAAAGGTCCGATGATGTCTGTGGTCGTTTCACAATCGCCTACGTACCGCTTACCGTCAAAGTGGATAAACCCCGAAGCATTTACAGCGACCACTCCGAAGGCGGCATTTTTTATAAAGGATCGGCGTTGCATTCTACAAATCTCCCTTTTTCACGTGAAATTCATAAGTTGCGTTTGTTAATCGGATGGTAACGGGCGTTACACGAAAGACAGGTATTCATTAAGAAACAAAAAAATGAACGATGCAACAATATTCGAATTTAATAGAGGCGATTAACGGCCTTAGAAAGGAAGGTTATACGGAGGATTTTAACCTGGAGCAGCAATGTATTTCCTGCAGGGATGGCCAATTTAAAATCTTCCACGATGAGTTTATCATTGATAAATATTTCCGGTTCGACGTTAGCAGCGACGCAGCAGACCAAAGTATCATCTACGCCATTTCCTCCCAAAAACATGATTTAAAAGGAATCCTGATCAATGCATACGGTATTTATTCCGAACCGCTGACCAACGAGATGCTGAAAAAATTACAAATCGCAGAATGAGATGCTTAAACTTCCGCCTCGTAAAATAAATCTACTATCTTTTTATGGTTATAGATGTACGGGATACAAAGCATCGCGATCCCAATAATAAGGATGGTGCCCCCGAGCAGTTTAATAAATTCGCCATTGAGTTTCAAATCGGCAAATCGATGTATTCCCATCGTTTTCCAAATGCAGAAAGCGATTATAAGTAAAAAAAACAGGGTATAGATTAAATCCCCCCTTCTTGACCAGCTTTTAAGAGCATAATAAACGACGCCGGCCAGCAGGAGTAGAATGTTTACGATAAAAATGATAGAGGATACATTAATGAAATCAGAAGGACCATAATAGGTCGCTTCCCTGAACCAGATATTATAACCAAGGCAAAACATAGTCGCGATTATGCCCACGAACAGAGCGGTCAAAAATATTTCGCCGAATGGAATTTGATTGAAATGATTGTTCATAAAAAATAATTTACGGGTGAAACTGGTTTTTGTTTATTTTGAAAATCTGCCGTCCTCTGACCATGACCCTTTTTGTTTTCCCCGGCGATTCATACGAGTGATCTTTTTGCTTTTGTTCGCTATAAAATTTCAAAATAGACTCTGCCTCAATGATACCTGCAATTTCGCGGCCATCACTCTCTTTCAGGACCAGCAATTTCTGCAGATGATATTTGCCCATCATTTCGGCAGCAAAGCCAAGATCGTCCGTGTCGTATATATGCGGTAATTGGGAATCGGTGTTCTTCGCGTTGGACAAAAAACCGGCAACCGGAACAGTCCGCAGCATATCAGGATGAAAAGCATCAGGCGCATGCACACCGCGCCGCTTTATTTTCTCGGTCATAATACTACCCTCCATTAAAAAGAACGAAATAAAATAGGCGGCTATACAGGCGCCAAGCAGCGGCAACAGGGTATTTGACTGACCGGTGGTTTCCATGGCAAACAGGATTGAAGTCAGGAGCGCCCTGGATGCTCCGGCAAACATGGACGCCATTCCGACTAAAGCAGCCAGGGTAATATTGATAGGAGCGTTTGGATAGAAATGAAGGATCAACGTTCCTGTAAGGGCTCCGAACGCACCGCCAATGGTAAACAAAGGCGCCAGTGTTCCGCCGGACGTGCCGCTTCCTAGTGAGACGGACCAGGAGATATACTTCAGCAGAAATAAAGAAAACAATATAGTCAGGGGAAGCTTTCCGGTTAATAAATTCCGGATATTATCATATCCCACACCCATTGTATAAGGAGCAAAATATCCAGTAACACCGATCGCTATCGCCCCGATGGCGGGAAACCACATCCAGTGAATGGGTATTTTTTCAAATAAATCCTCGATCGCGTAAACCGACCGGGAGATTCCGGCAGCAACGACTCCGGTTATCAATCCCAAAATAACATAAATAAACAAAGCGGTCCCAGAAACGGCCGGCATATCGGGTATTGAAAAAACCGGGTGACTGCCGAATAAAAAAATATGCATACCGGCTCCTGTAATGCAACCCGTAGTGACCGGAATAATAGAGCGCGGTGAAAATTCGAACAATAATAGTTCGATGGCCAGCATAACGGCAGCCAGCGGGGTTCCGAAAATTGCGGCCATTCCCGAGCAGGCGCCGGCGGCCAGAATAATTTTTCTTTCGGAGGATGATATATGCATGAGCTGCCCGGTAAAAGAACCAAATGCACCGCCCGTAGCAATGATCGGACCTTCCGCACCAAAAGGGCCACCGGTTCCAATGGAAATGGCAGCGGAAAGAGGTTTCAGGAAAGTAATGGCAGGGGGAATCCGGCTGTCATCCACAATAATTTTTTCCATAGCTTCCGGTATGCCATGACCTGTAATTGACCTCGAACCGTAACGGGCCATCAAACCAACTATTACACTTCCAATGACCGGTATACATACAACGAACCACCCCAGGTGATTCTCAGCCGGCGAAGCGGGTGCAAAAGAAAATTTTCCGTGGAAACAAAGATTGGTGATCCCGTCAATCAGAAATACCAAACCTTTGGCGATAAAACCAATCAATATGGCATTAAAAACAGATTGAAGGCTGAGATATAAAACGCGTTTGTTAACCGGCGCTTCTTTCAAATCTCTGTTTCTCTGGTGTAAGCCACTGAGAGAAACAGATAAGGGGATGGATGAAGACATTTTGCAAAAATATTGTATAAATCATGTTTTATCAAATATTTTGCGATTTATATGGTGAATAATATGATATAAAATATAATTTTGTATATGCCCAAAACAACCTGTAACCTGTACGATTGTTTTCTGTGCCAGCATTGTATGATCGAGTGGCGACCGCTCATCGGACTAAATAAGGACACGAGAATAATTAAAAAGGGAAAAGCGGTTTTTAAGGAAGGTGACCCGGTGGAAGGTATTTATTTTATGTACCGTGGCTGGGTAAAAATTCATAAGGAATGGACTCATCCGAAAGAATTGGTTGTGCGATTTGCCGGACCGGGTGATATCATCGGGCACCGCGGACTTGGAGAAAAAAAAAATTACCCGGTTTCTGCAACGGTGCTTGAAGACTCGACTGTTTGTTTTGTTCCGGAAGAGTTTTTGGAAACCTCTTTACGTGCAAACCCAAACCTGACCTACCGGCTTATGCAATTTTATGCAGCGGAATTGCAGAAAGCAGAAAGAAGGATGCGCGACCTGGTACATATGGAAACAAAAGGAAGAATTGCCGGTGCACTGATGGAAATGAATAACAAATTTGGCACAAACAGGGAGGGGTTTATTTCTTTGCCCGTCAGCCGGCAGGATATCGCGGCATACGCAGGTACCACCTATGAAACCCTGTTCAAATTATTTATTGAATTAAAAAAAGATAAAATCATTTCAACATCAGGGAAATATGTAAAAATCAAAAATGAAACAAAACTTCGTCAACTTTTAATCATGAAATAAAATGATTCCTCAATTTGAAAAATTAACTCCCCGGGAACAGGAACTTTTGGTCAAAGCACCTGTGTTGCTATCGGTATTGGCATCCTGTTCTGAACATGGGATCAATCAAAAACAAAAAGCAGATGCGATCAAACTGGCGCACATAAAAACTTTTACCGCGCTGCCGGAATTGCAATCCTATTTCAGGGAGGCAGAAAAAAATTTTAAAGAACATTTTGAAGAAGCAGCGGAGCGGTATTATCCCTTTGATGAAAAACAACGGTCTCTGCTGAAAATGGAAATAAAAAATATATATGAAATCATTTCACGGTTAACGCCGGCGTATGCCTTGGCTTTGAGCAAAAGCCTGGAACGATATGTGATCCATGTTAAAAAGGCTACCTATAGCATATTCCGTGATTTTATTTTTCCGCTGGCTATGCCTGATCTGAAGGATAATCCATATACAGGCCTTTAAATACCTGATACACGATGCGATCGCAACGGGTAATCTAGGGTTGTACGATCAGTTTGCCTTTCATAGTAGGATGAATCGAACAATAGTAGTTTGAACTCTCCCTCACGGCCACTCGATAGGACTGTCCGGGAGATAAATTGGAGGATGACCATGCTTTGTCAGGTTCCTGGGTAATGTCATGAACAACCAGGTCCTTATTTACAAATACGACTGTATCTCCTTTTTGCAGAGTAAGTTCCGCAGGATTGAACTGCATTGCACTGATAACAATGGTATGTACTTCTGGCACTGATTTTTCAGGTTCAGAAGTACAACCGCTCAGGAAAGACAATAGCAGGTAAGGACTAAGAATGAGTATGAGTGGATAAATACGGGTCTTCAAATCAGTAATTTTTTTGAATCATTTCAGCGTGCTCAAGATGGGCATGAAAAGCCGGAAGCACTTTTTGTAATAAGGATTTTAATTCTGCATTCTGGGCCTCCGGAATGAGAACGGTTTCGATAACCGAAATAACCGCTTTATGATACGCTACTTCATTATCTATATATGCTTTGTCAAATGCTTTTCCTGATTTGGACTCCAGCATTTTCCTGGTCTTCGCTGCATCGGCCAGTAATTTTTGACTGACAGCATTATCCTTGGGGGTAACCTTCAATTTCGTTACCAGCGCAACGGCCTGGTCAATAACGGCCTGATGATCTCTTTTCATCGTTTCAGCAAATTGTAAAATGCTTGAATCTTTTGATTTGGCGATCGCGATATTGGCATTTCCAATATCTACCTGATTGGCAGTTACAGCAACGGAAGCTATTTCCGGATCTGTAAGTTGTGGTTTCGCTTGTGAAAAAACGGAAGTTGAAAAAACTGCAGAGCAAATCAGGATGCCAAAAATTGCTTTTTTGATTGTCTTACTTAAAATCATGGTTCGTGTATTTACGAGAAGTGAATGACTGCTACATAGAGTATATAAACCGGTAGAGGTTACAAAAAAAAGCATATTTATTTTTTTATCGATCAATTTGGTAACCCGTCGTATTATTTGCCCGATTAATTTCCTGTTTTTGTAACTTTTTTCGAGTTGGTATACTCTATCATGGATAACACGTCAATCCATTTTTATGAGGCATAAAAATAAAACCATTGTACTATTGTTTCTGGTTGGTGGTTTGGCCATCACTCAATGCGCAAAAGAAAATCATAACCATATACCACCGGAACAACCGGCGCTTGTTGTTGATGGAAAACAAATATTCCGTTATGACGATTTTGGGGATGATGATTTCTGGAGCGGGTTGCTGCATCTGGATAAGGCAGTTGCAGGAGCTGCCAACGGGGGTTATGGCACGGGTGTAAGCCCGGCAACCGCCTTGTCTGTTGGTCTAAAAGTAGATGCAGACGCGCTTCCTGCCGACTTAGTAGCTGCTATTAAAGCGGGAAAAGTAGACCTGAATAATCCGGCCACCACACTGGCCCTGTTAAAATTAAATGCGGTGGTTGGTATCAAAGGCACATTTGATACAACATCGGGTTCCTTCAAATCATTGGGAATTACCTGTGCTCTTTGTCACTCAACTGTAGATAATTCATTTGCTTCAGGCATCGGAAAACGGCTTGATGGCTGGCCAAACAGGGATTTGAATGTCGGGGCCATTATTTCTTTAACAGATAACGCACTGCCTGTTGCCAATTTACTCCATGTGGATGAACCTACATTAAGAACCGTGCTGGGCGCATGGGGTCCCGGGAAATTTGCTGCTGTATTATTTATGGATGGGAAGGCCCTCCGGCCGGATGGATCCGTTGCTGCCAATTTGATTCCCGCTGCATTTGGCCTGGATGGAATAGATCTGGTGACCTATACCGGTTGGGGAGATATCAGTTACTGGAATGCATTTGTGGGCACGCTGGAAATGCATGGAAAGGGGTCTTTACATGATCCCCGCATGAATGATCCGGTAAAATATCCAATCGCTGTTGAAAATAATTTCTGGAATATCCAAAGCTCACCGGACCTGCTCACGTCCAAATTGCCCGCATTAAAAGCGTATCAACATTCTATTCCTGCACCAAAACCACCTGCTGGCAGTTTTGATCCGACATCGGCAGATCGGGGCAAAGCAATCTTTATGAGTAAGGCTAAATGTGCTACCTGCCACGCAGCGCCTCTATTTGCTGATAATATTTTGCATACTCCCGATGAAATCGGGATTGATGATTTTGAAGCTATGCGGTCCCCAACCGGGAAATACCGTACAACGCCATTGGGAGGTTTATTTAGCCAGGGCGAAAGGAGGATATTATCACGATGGCAGGTTTGCAACTTTATCAGATGTAATAGATCATTATAATACACACATGAATTTGAATCTGAATTCAACAGAAATTCAGGATCTGACAGAATATCTAAAGTCGTTTTAAGTAGTGTCCGATGATGAGATGATATCATGAAATGCACTACGATAATCTCGTATTCTTTCTACATTCAGTCAATGGCGGGTAAAAAATAAATATCCCATCAGTGTTCCATTCGAATTTTAAGGACTTTAATACATTTATCCAAGACTGATATCTTCTGGTCCTGGATTATTTTCTCCCATTTTTCCAGACGGATTAAGAGCGAAACAGGACATTCAATGCTATTGACTTCCCATCGGTTGACCTCTTCCTGTCATTCGTTTACCAGGAAGTCGATTCTATGGATTACACGATGGAAAGGAATAGTTTTACCGACATTTATTGCATAATAACCGGATGAAGAAAGTAAATGATATCAGGCGGTTTACATTTTATTTATGGGTTGGGCTCGCCTATTTAATGTTGTGGGTGTTAGGTGAATGGGGCGGCCATGGTGAATGGAGTGGCCATCCTGGTATGTTTGGAACGATATTACTGAATGAGATCTGGCGCACGTCCTATATCGTTGTTGTCAACTATATATTGTTCGAGTATAGTATACCGGCGATCATGCGGCGCAGGAAATATCTGCTCATCAATATATTGCTGGCCCCTTTACTTTTCCTTGCTCATCTGATGTTGTATACAATATTTTTGTACATATGGAAAACCATCGGAGCCGGCATAGGGATATACAGAGAATTCAGGACTTTTAGGGATATCAAGGAGGAAATGACATTTCACTTCGGATTCAGCGTAGGATCCTTTTTCTTTTTTGGAATCATCCGGCATATTTATAATTACATTAAATTGAAAGCATCCGCACAGAGCCTGCTTATTGAAAAACAAATGGCAGAGTTGAATTATCTCAAATCTCAGACTAACCCTCATTTTTTATTCAATACCCTGAATAATATCTATTCGCTTGCCAGAGATAAATCCGACCTGGCTCCTGAATCCATCTTACGCCTGTCGAAAATATTGCGATTTATGCTGTATGAGGCCGGTGGCTCCTTTGTTCCCATTGAACAGGAGATGAAGATCATCGAACGATTATATTGCGCTTGAAAAATTAAGATACGATGAATCCCTGCGGGTCAGTTTCAGTAACGATGTCGAAGATATGAAACAAGCCCTTCCTCCACTGTTGCTGATCCCGCTGGTTGAAAATGCCTTTAAACATGGCGTTTCTGAAACAAGATCCGATCCCTTTGTCGATATTCATCTCTCGGTTAATAAACGTCAATTGCTGTTTATTGTAAAAAATTCTACGGAAGATTTACAGGAAAAAGGCAGACTGAAAGAAAATATAGGACTTTCAAACCTGCGTCGGCAACTGGAATTGCTTTATACGGATTACGACCTCTCTGTTCAACATAGTGACTCCGGTTTTTCTGCTGTTTTAAAAATTAATCTCGCAAGTCATGTATAGCATTAAGTGCATTATCATTGAAGATGAGCCACTGGCGGTAAAAGTTTTATCGGATTATATTTCACAGGTTCCTTTCCTGGAATTACAGCAGACCTATAAAGACGCGATACTGGCCACTGACTTCCTGCGGAATAATCATACGGATCTTATTTTTCTGGATATTCATCTTCCGAAATTGAAGGGTATGGCCTTTTTAAAAACGCTTTCCCATCCACCTGCAGTGATTGTTACAACAGCCTATCATCAATACGCTGTGGAAGGATTTAATTTAAATGTAACGGATTACCTCCTGAAGCCCTTTGAGTTTGAGCGTTTTTTAATAGCAGTAAACAAGGTTAAAACCGCACAAACTGAGAAGCATAAAGAGGAGAGCGGCGGGGTCAAAGATTTTATCTTTCTCAACATTCAGAAAAAGAAGGTGAAAATATTATTTTCTGAAATCATATATATTGAAAGCCAGCAGGAATACATCCGGATCGTCACGATAAATAAGGAATACCTGTCAAAAATGAGCACCCGTGAAATAGAGAGTCTCCTGCCATCCGGACTTTTCAAACGAATCCATCGGTCCTATATCATTTCAATCAGCAAAATTGTGTCTTACACTGCCGAGATCGTTGAATTAAAGGGAGTTTCGATTCCTATCGGCAGGGGCTACAGGGATATATTGGAGAGTCTGTAAGGAAAATTACCCAAGCATCCAATCGATCCAATACTTATTGTATTAACGTGGATCATTACTTTGGTCGGTCTCAAAAGGTGATGCCGGCAGACCCTTTTTATTATACAGATTAGCACCCTCCGGATTATCGGCCCATGCATATCGTACGACTGCAGGGTTGGGCACTTGGTCATTCCATACGGTAATTTTATCTGCATCTATTTTTGCTTTGGCCCAAACAAATTTTTTATCAGCACCAGCTATTGAAAAATAATAGAGATCGCCACCTCCTTTTATCGTTAAGCCACCACCCGTGTGGGTAAAGCTTAATATCATCTTGTTACCTTCTATTGTACTGGAACGATAAACCGGACCTGAAAAATCCGGATCAGTAGAACCGTAGCATAGATGTTCTGCCCAAAGCGCCAGGCGCTCACCAACATCTTTTTTATCCAGCGGGTGAAGATTATTCCATTCACCGGCATCTATGGTTACGGCCATACCTGTATTAGGTGCCGTTAATGCGTCCAGTTGGTACTGCCTCATTTGCGCCCAGTTGCTTTCTGACGGAGAATATTCCACATCCCCAAAGCCAGGAAGCTGTGCATATAAAAAAGGAATCTCCCCTTCATTCCATTTACTTCTCCAGTCATTTATTAAAGCGATCAAGTATTTGTCATAATTCCCGGGATTGCTGATATTGGATTCGCCCTGATTCCATAGAAATCCTTTGATTGCATATTGAATGGCCGGTGCCACCATCGTATTATATAAACCGGTGATCGAGTTCTTCATGATCCATTCATCTGATGCGGTGCTGTCCACAACTGGATCAATTATCCGGGCAATCTGGTAGACCCAGTCACCGCGCAGATCAATTTGTTGGCCATTTGCATTCAGTGAATAATCCTTATCCGGAACAAAACCACCCTTGCCGCCCGTATTGGTCACTTTGATAGCAATCAGATTTTTACCGGGCTTTAATAAACCGGAAGGCAGAACATACCTGCGGGGTGGATACTGATATGTGATGTTGCCTACAAATTTTCCATTCACGAAGGTTGAATCAGCATCTACTATACAACCGAGAAAAAGTCTGGCCGGCATACCGGTCATGGATGCCGGCACTTCAATTTCCTTTCTGAAATAAAGAATACCATGAAGTCCCTTCACACCCTGGTCGGCCCAATACCCGGGCATCCAGAACTTATGCCAGTTTGCCGGAACATAGGCAGGGTCTGTCCAATGTAAAGGCCCGATGGTTCCTTTATCGGGCAGGATCACCGGGTGCGCATTTTCATATTCTCTGGCTGCCCGCGCGCGCCCCAGGTTGTTCATATAATTTGAATCGGAATATTTTTTTATTTGCGATTCCAGTTTTGGAAATTCTTTCACTGCGTCTTTGCTCATCCATGATTGTATTGGATAGCCTCCAACGCTTGAGTTAATAATTCCAATGGGTACATGATATTTTTGATACAGCTGTTTTGCAAAAAAATAAGTTAACCCGCCAAATTGAAGTATGTCACTTCCAACGGCTGGAATCCATTTACCCGGCGGCAGGTCATCATGTATTTTAGTCACGTCTGTAAGTGTCGGAACAAAAAAATTTCTTATCTCCGGGAAATGATCATTTGCTACTTCATCCGGATATTTTTCTTTTAAACGTTCCATCGGCAAAACCATATTCGACTGACCGGAACAAAACCAGACATCACCAATCAAAATATCATTTAAAATGATTTCATTTTCTCCCTGAATATGCATCGTAAACGGACCGCCGGCTGACATCGCGGGAAAACTGACCAGCCATTTACTATCCGGTCCGGTAACGACATTTACTTTTTTCCCGTTAAAGACTATACTGACTTTTTCGCCCGGTGATGCCCATCCCCATATTTTAAAATCCATATCCCGTTGTAACACCATATGATTACTCAGCAATTGCGGAAGCCTGACGGTCGCGCCTGCTGAAAAAGAATTGAAAAGAATAATCATGATACACGAAACAAGAACTTTAAAATAGCATTTATTCATAGTGAATCATTTTAGTCGCGATGATGATCAGCTGCAACCCACTGTCGAAGAAACAGGATTTCATTCAAATACCGGATGTGAATTTTTTAGTAAAATCCGGATGATACCCCATGCGATCAGGTAAACCACTCCGCAAATAATAAATATGACCTCATAACCCATTTCAATATTCCCTTTTGATTTGTAATAATCGAATATAATGCCGGCAAATTTCGAAATCAATATTCCGCCTACAGCGCCAAACATACCGCCAATTCCCGTAACGGAAGCCACCGCTGTTTTCGGAAAGAGATCACTCACCATCGTATAAATATTTGCGCTCCAGGCCTGATGTGCCGCCATCACAAAACCGATGATGATCACGGCAAACCACGCATCTGAGTAACCCAGCCACTGGGCCAGCACAACAGGAAGGGCGCAGCAGGCGTAGATCAGCATGGCCTTGCTTCGGGAAGCAGAAACAGCATTTCCTTTTTTTATAAACCACAAGGGCAGCCATCCTCCGAATACACTTCCGGCAGTGGACAGCGTATAGGCGACTGCAAGCATCAGTCCGGTGGTTGTTTGGGGTAGAGAAAAATTATTTTTCAGAATATCCGGCAGCCAGAAAAGATAGAACCACCAGGCTGAATCGGTCAGGAATTTTCCGATAGCAAAAGCCCATGTCTGTTTGAAGGTTAATAATTTTGACCAGGATAATTTTTCTGAATTCGTACCGGACGGTATCGTCGTTTTGTTTTCGTTTTCGCTGATATAAGCCAATTCTGAAGTGGAGGTTCGTTTACTTTTTTGCGGAACCGAATATAACAGGAACCAGAATATGAGCCATACAAATCCGATCATTCCGGCAATGATGAAAGCCCATTTCCATCCCCATGTTCGTGCGATAAACGGGACAATCAAAGGTGTAATGATAGCACCCACATTGGCGCCGGAATTAAATATTCCGGTCGCCAGCGCCCGTTCTTTCGGGGGAAACCATTCGGCAATCGTTTTTATGGCAGCGGGAAAATTTCCTGCCTCAGCCAGGCCCAGTGATCCTCTGACAATAAAAAAACCAAATGTGGAACGCACGGCTGCATGGGCTATAGCAGCCAGGTTCCACAACAGGAATACGATACCATACCCAATTTTTGTTCCCAGCTTATCAATTAAACGACCAGCCCCGAGCAATCCCAGCGCATAACAAACCTGGAAGGCGATTACAATATTTGCATAATCTGATTCACTCCAGTAAAATTCTTTCTCCAGTTGTGGCTTTAATAAACTGATGATGGACCTGTCGAGATAGTTAATGGTAGTAGCGAAAAAAACCAACGCGCAGATGGTCCAGCGATAACCGGTCGCAGGTCTCATAGTGATTTATTAATGCCGAGTTCGAGACCTCTTAATTCTGCCAGCGCCCTCAGTCTCCCGATGGCGCTATAACCCGGATAAGTTGATTTATCCATATCATCCAGCATCTGATGACCGTGATCAGGTCGCATCGGGAGGACTTGTTTTTTACGACGCATCAACAGCACAATCTCCCTGACCACTGCATACATATCAGTGTCTCCGTCCAGATGATCCGCTTCATAAAAATTACCTTCGCTGTCACGCCGCGTGTTGCGAAGGTGAATGAAATGGATTCGATCACCCAGACGTTGTATCATGCCAACCAGGTCATTATCGGCCCGGACTCCGAAAGATCCTGTACAAAAACATAATCCATTAGCTGCGTGCGGAACCGATAAAAACAGCTCTGCAACATCCTGCTCTGTACACACGATTCTTGGAAGGCCCAGAACAGGGTAGGGCGGATCGTCGGGATGTATGGCCATGTTCAGGTTTAACTCTTCTGCAACCGGTATAATTTCCTGTAAAAAATAAATTAAATGTTGCTTCAGTAATTGCCTGTCTATCCCTTCGTAGGTTTTCAAAGCCTCCAGAATTTGTTCTTCTGTAAAGCGGTCTTTACTTCCGGGTAAGCCCAGTAAAACATTCCGGTACAATAATTCTTTTCTTTCCGCGGTCAAAGAATCGAAAAAAACCCGGCTTCCCTTTTTCTCAATATCTGTATAATCATCTTCTGCTCCGGGCCGCTTCAGCATAAAAAGGTCGAATGCAATGAAAGCGAGCTTTTCAAAACGCAGGGCCAGACTTCTGTCAGGCATCAGATAAGATATGTCAGTACGGACCCAGTCTAACAGCGGCATGAAATTATACACCACGACCTGCAAACCGCATGCTGAAATATTGCGCAGGCTTTGTTTGTAGTTATCAATATATTTTTGGTAATGACCGTTTTTTCTTTTGATGTCCTCGTGAACCGGCAGGCTTTCGATGACCGACCATACCATACCGGCATCTTCAATCATTTTTTTTCTTTTGGTTATCTCATCCCTCGTCCATATTTCTCCCGGGGGAATGTGGTGCAATGCAGTAACTACACCTGCGCACCCCGCCTGGCGGATATCACGTAAACTGACCGGATCTTCAGGACCGAACCAACGCATGGTTTGATGCATGTGAGCCATCATCTGATTTTTTTTGATTTGGATGATGCAAAATCCGGTTTAATATAGTTGATTTAATAATCAATAACCGGGATTTTGTGGGAACGCTGGTCCTGAAGTAACCAGGTTAATCTGGGTTTGCGGTATGGGCCGCAGAGAATACGCATTCGCCGGACTGGATGCCGAATAATGGGTAAAGGCTTCCGTCGGATTCCATTGCGACAGTCTTTCGCTGAGTGTTTGCGTACGTACAAGATCCCACCATCGCTGGCATTCCCCGAATAACTCACGGGTTCGTTCATCCAGAATAAAATCCAGCGTAACCTGTGCGGGGGTAATTGTTTGTGCGGCAATGGCTGCGGCAAGGCCTCCGGGGTTTGTCGTGCCGAACGCAGCTCTTTGCCTAAGAACATTTAACATGGCAGCGGCATTTGCATTGTCGCCTGTTTTAAAATACGCTTCTGCAGCGATCAGATAGACATCGGAGAATTTTGCAAATACAAAAGGCCGGGTGGATGCGTCATTCACACTGGCTCTGTTTGGATCGTCATATTTTTTCATTGAAGGAAAAATCACCGTCGTATACTTATTCGCTCCATTCGTACCATTGGGAGTAAAGATGACGCCTTTAAATGTGCTGACGGTCGCGGCGGGCACTTCATACGGAGCAACCCAGATGCCCGTATCCACTCCGACATTTAATATTCCTCTCGGAGTCGTGTCATTGGCTGTGTTGGCGATCCAAACGGTTTGAAATGTTTTATTATAACGGGTATCATTTACCAGATCCGTAAATGCCTGGTTTAGTACATACGGCGTATTTTGTCTGATACGGATAAACGGCCGGCCGTTTGGAATATCGCGGGTCATGACGGGATTGCCGCCGGAAGCAGGATATTTAACATTCACCGTTGGATAATTGGGCCTGAAAAAGAAACAGGTTCCGTTTTCCTTCGTACCGTTTGCAAATGATCCGGTCGTGCGTTCTCCATATTTCAGGTCCGCTTCGCGGTCAACAACAAATATGGTTTCAATACCATATTCGTTACCTGGTGCATTCGCATTTGCATAATCCGGCCATAGTCCAAGACCATAACTACCTGCGTTTGTAATCAGGTTCGAAGCAATCGCCGCGGCCTGTGCAAAGTCTCCCGCTGAATCCGCGGTTGACCAACCCCTGGTCAGATAAACCTTTGCTAAAAAATACAAGGCGGCGGCCTGTGTTGCAGGTTTTCCCAGAAATGGTGCAGCTGGTTTTTTGGGTAGCTCATTGGAAGCATCGGTGAGATCAGAAATGATTTGCGCATAAATGTTTTGTATAGGTTCACGTGTATCTGACGTAGTTGCGCTTGTTATATAGGTAGTATGCAGTGGCACTTCTCCAAAGGTCTGAACCAGATAAAAATAATAAAATGCGCGCAGGAACTTAGCCTGGGCAAGGTATTGCGCTTTTGTCGAATCGGGTAAAGTAGCTGTTGCTCCAAACTGTAAAACTCCGTTCGCTGTATTGATATCCTGATAGGCAATGTTCCACAACGCAGTAATTGCATTATCGGAAGCCACAATATTATTGTAGGTCCACCAGGGAACACCGCTCGCACTTCCTCCTGCCAGCACTTCGTCTGTTCCGGCCAGGGTAATATTCGTAAAACCTTCCGTGCCCCATAAATTGCGCATATCGGAATAGATTCCGGAAATACCACCCAGAATCCCACCGGGTGTGCTGAAAAATTGCGGCGTTATCTGCGATCTCGGTGATTCCTCTAATACTTTCTGACAACTGCAAATGATCAGGAGGACCGAGGCCGCGACGATCAGTATTTTATAATTTGATGTATGTTTATTCAATTTCATAACAAAAAATTTAAGGAATTAAAATTTCAGGTTTACACCAAAATTGAACTGTCTTGTTGGCGGCGCATTTAAATTCACCGTGATGGTGCGGCTCGGCGCCGATACAATACTCGTTGCTGTTGATGAGATTGCACCTCCATAACCGTTTCCTTCGGGATCCAGTCCCAAACCATCTTTTACAAGCGGCGAATAAATAATGAATGGATTCAGTGCAGTCACGTACACCCGCAGGGAACTGATACCGGACCTGCCCAGCCATTTTGATGGAAGGTCGTATCCCAGGTTAATGCTGCGTACCTTAACAAATGAACCATCCTGGTAACCCAGCGTGGATGCATAAATAAATTTATCGGCACTGGCATCCGGCCTTGGAAATCCGTTTGTCGGATTAGCAGATGTCCAGTAATTGGTCTTTATCTGGTTGTTGCGGCTGTTATTAAAAAAGTCAAAACCCTGTGCACTTCCGTCTGAAGTGATATAAGGCACATCAACCATCTGTCCCATCCTGGCATACATAACAATTGAAAGATCAAAGTTTTTAAAATAAAACCGGTTGGTCATGCCACCGATCCATTTCGGCTGGTAATTTCCCAGTATCACAGCATCGTTCGCATTGATCTTTCCGTCTCCATTCTGATCCTGCACCCTGATCTGTCCGGGCAACTGGCCAAAAGATTTTGCTTCTGCCGCATCCTTGTCCTGCCAGATGCCAATTTTTTTTACGTCATAGATTACTGTTATCGGCTGGCCTACAAACCATCCGTTGCCGATATCCTGTTGGAGCGTCGGATTCTGCAGTTGTACGATTTCACTCCGGTCGATAGAAAAATTCACATCGGTTGACCAGGTAAATCCGCTCGAAGACTGTATGTTGATACTACTCAGGCTTAACTCATATCCATGACCCTTTGTTTTTCCCGCATTGACAATGGTGCTTTGTGCTCCATTACTTGCCGGCAGGCTTTCCTGCAGAAGTATATTATTGGTGTTTTGAAAATAAATATCGAATGTACCGGTGAGACGATTTTTTAAAAAGCCGAAGTCAAGTCCGATATCTGTTTCAGCTGTATTCTGCCATTTAAGATTTGGATTTGCAAGACTGGTCACGAGATAACCAATATTTTGGCCAGCAGTACCGGGTCCGAAATTATATGCGTTTGTACTCAATGCACCCAACGTTGCATAAGGACTGATTCCCTGGTTGGATGTGATACCCCAACCGCCCCTTAATTTAAGACTGGAAACCCAACCCGCTCTGTCCATAAATCTTTCATTCGAAATAATCCAGCCGCCGGCAAATGCAGGATAGGTATAATACTGATTACCGGGAGATAAAACAGAAGATCCATCTGTTCTCACTGTCGCAGTTAAAAGAAATCGGTTATCATAAGCATAATTTAATCGGGCCATATAAGAAAGCAAACCCCTTTCTGCATAAGTCCAGGGATTGGATGCTATGGCAGCCGCATTTGAATTCGCGGTCGAAGCATTCACCTGGCTGGCCAGGCTGAGATTATAATTCTGTATATAGTCTGCGGGTATTCCTGTTCCGAAAATACCACTGGCCTGATTGTGATCTTTCTGAACACTAAACAGTCCGGTGAAATTTAATCTGCTTTTTTCTTTAATCGTTTTATCATAAGTCAGTACGTTTTCTATTGTGTATGTATATGCTTCTGCATTACCAACCGCCTCACTGGCGGATGAAAGGGACGTGCTGGAATTATAAAAGGTATTGGGTCCGAAATAAGCACCTGACTGATCCTGGCTGTAGTCCAGTCCAACGTTGATCCTGTATTTCAAACCTGAAATAATATTCCATTGTCCATATAAACTATTAAAAGTTCTCAGCCTCCGGTTATTGTTTACGATGGCGCCTGAATTATATTTTATTGATAATGGATTCACCACGGCGCCATCTATGGATCCGGTCTGCGGCAATTGGTTGATGGTACCGTCGTCATTATAAGGTGAAACCAGGGGACTCATCCTGATCAGTCCACCAACAGGGTTTCCTCCAAAATCTGTATATGTAAGGGAATTCATCATATTGATTCCAATCTGCAGATGACTGTTGATCTGATGATCCAGGGTTGTGCGTAATGCATACCTGCTGAAATCCTGTCCGGGAATAACTCCGATCTCTTTATAGAAACTACCACCGATAGAATATTGTGTTCTTTCATTACCACCATTGAGACTAATATTTTGATTGGTGACCTGCCCGGTTTGGTAAATCAGTTTCTGCCAGTCAGTAGATGTTCCGTTTGCAAGGCCCGCCTGTTCCGCGGTCGTTAATCCATAAGCACTGGTTCCCGGATTGATGCTGTTACCTGCTTTGGCTTCGTCTTTCAGAGCTGCATATTCAGAACCATTAAATACTTTGTATTCTCCGGTCGGATTGGAAAAACCATAGTAACCATTGTAACTCATGACTGCTCTGCCGGACTTGTTTCCTCTTTTAGTTGTTATTAGTATAACACCTCCTGATCCTCTTGAACCATAAATAACAGTAGCCGATGCATCTTTTAATATATCCAGGCTGGCAATATCATCGGGGTTTATATCATTGATGGAACCACCGTAAGGAATACCATCCAACACGATGAGTGGCCCATTCAGCTGGTCATTACTGACAGCGGTTTGTGTGGGATTGTATGGAACGGCTTCCGGTGCAAGGGAGCGGTTTCCCCTGATCCTTATTTGTCCAGTCGCTCCGGGGCTGGAGTTATTACTGACGATATCCACACCGGCCGCCCGGCCTTTCAGTTCGGTTACAAAATTTGCTGTCGGCACTTCCTGCAGTGTTGAAGCATTAACGGTTGCAATGGCTCCCGTCACATCGCTTCTTTTTTGGGTGCCATAACCAATGACAATCACCTGGCTCAGCGAATTGGGAGTACTGGTCAGACTTACATCAATCGAAGTCCGGTTATTGATTTTGATTTCGGCTGTGGTGAATCCGACATAAGAAAAAATCAACGTGCCATTATCGGGCGCCGTTATTTCATAATTACCATTGTCATCACTGGTGACTCCGTTTGATAAACCCTTTACCATAACGGAGGCTTTTGATATGGCCAGCCCCGTTTCACTGGCAATATGGCCCTTCACCTGAATATTTTTTTGGGCATAAACCAGAGATGAAGGGATGATTACCACGAGGATCAGAAATATAAAAAAAGCCGGGATTTTAAAATATTTCCGAGCCATCCAAAATACACGGGATGTATCCGGTTTATTGGTTATTCTCATAAATAATTGTTTTATATGTTACAGTTGTGGTTTGAAAGCAGGAAGTGGAGTCGCCGAGGAAACGACCATCGATATAAAATCTTAGCTGAGTTTGTTTTGGCTGCATACAATCGTTATAAATAAGACATGCAGAAATGGACCGGAACGAATATTCTTACACTAATGTAGGATAATTTATTAAAAATGCAACCGATTACATTTTATTGCTCAAAATTTATTTATATTAGCTTTGCCATACAAGCATGTAACCGATTGTATGAATACAGAAAAGGACATTACTATCTACGATCTGGCCAGAGAGCTCAATTTATCCAGTGCAACCATCAGCCGGGCGCTGAAAAATGATCCGGTTGTAAGTAAGAAAACCAGGAAAAAGATAACCGACCTGGCGGAAGAAATGGGTTATCGTTCAAATCACTTTGCAAGAAATCTCCGGAACCAGACAACGCAGACGATCGGTGTCATCGTGCCCAGGCTCAACAGTTATTTCATGTCGACGGTAATAGCAGGAATTGAAAATGTAGTAAACAATGAAGGCTACAATTTGATTATTTCCCAGTCATCAGAATCCGTTCAGAAAGAGAAGCTTAGTGTAGCCACGATGTTTAAGAACCGGGTGGATGGTCTCCTGGTATCATTGGCATATGATACGGATGACGTTTCCCATTTTGAACCTTTTTTTAAAAAAAATATACCCTTCCTGTTCTTTGACCGCGTGGCTCATTATAAAAATTGTTCCAATATATTAATTGATAACCGGAAAGCGGGTTACGAAGCGACCAGCCATCTGATCAGCCAGGGATGTAAAAACATAGCACACATTACGGCTACACCCAAGCGAAACGTCTATGTTGACCGTATGCAGGGATATAAACAGGCGCTGGCTGATCATAAAATCAAATTCAGGCAGGAAAACCTGATTATCAATAATCTCAGCCAGGAAGCGGGTTTCGCGTCTGCTGATATCCTGATGAAAATGGATCCCCGGCCGGATGCTGTCTTTGCAGCCAATGATAATTGCGCGGTGGGATGTATGATTGCATTGAAAAAAGCCGGGATGCGTATTCCTGAAGACATTGCATTTGTGGGCTTTAATAACGACCCGGTATCCAAAGTGATTGAACCCAACCTGACCACCATTAATTATCCCGGATACGAAATGGGCCAGGTGGCTGCCCAAAATTTAATAAATCATTTAAATGGTACAGTAATCATCAAAACGGCCAATACGATCCTTCTTCATTCGGAATTAATCATTCGTGCATCCTCCAAACGCAAAAAAAAATAGTTCTGCGCGGCAAAACACGAATGTATTATATTACCGTCGCTGAATGCGGTCATGACGAATGGAATATTCAAATTACTGATACCTGAAACGAACCACACACATGAAAATAAATGCCCAAAATAAATTAGCCATCGTCACGGGAGGCGCATCAGGTATTGGATATGCCATCACAGAGAAATTTGTAAATGGTGGGATACGCACGGTCATCATCGGGCGCAATCAGCAAAACCTGAAGAAAGCAAAAGATCAGCTGGGTAAATTATGTATGCCCGTCTGTTTCGACCTGAATGACCTGAAATCCATACCACAACAGGTGAAGCAGATCGAGGAAAAATATGGAAGCATCGACATACTGGTGAATAATGCCGGTATCAACCTGAAGAAGGAGTTTACAAAAGTCAGTGATGAGGAATTTGAAAGTATTATCCTTACGAATGTTTCCTCGGTATTTGCTCTGTCCAGGGAAGTTGTAAAATCCATGATAAAAAAAGGCAAAGGAAATATTATAAATATCAGTTCGATGGCTTCCCAATATGGTCTGCCAAAGGTAATCGCCTACACGGCATCCAAATCTGCCATTGAGGGAATGACCCGGGCCATGGCTGTTGAATTATCACCCAAAGGAATACTCGTTAACTGCATAGCGCCGGGATTTATCGCCACGGACATGTCGGGTAAAGCGTTGAATGGCGATGTGGAAAGAATGCGAAAAGTATTATCCAGAACACCATTGGGCAAACTGGGAAATCCGGCTGACGTTGCCGAAGCAGCTTATTTTCTCGCTTCCGAGAAATCCGGTTATTTAACCGGAATCATTCTGCCGGTCGACGGCGGCAATTCGATCGGATTCTGATTATGTTTAATCTCCTTTTAATAATATGAAAGAGAAATTGTTTTTGACGTTCCTGGTATTCCTCTCTTTCATACAACTTCCTGCACAGGGTATAGTTATTACTGAAAAAAATGGTCCTGCGGTTTTCCCGATTGTTTCCGGTTCTGGTCCTACGGCTATATACGTCGACAAAAATGACCACTGGCTCATGCACCGGGCTGCTGAATTGCTCAGGCAGGATCTGGAAATGCTAACGGGACAAAAAACTACCATCATTACCACCTGGCCAAAATCCTCGGATCATTTAATTATTATTGGCAGTCTGGATAGTTCGGAGATTATTAAACAACTGGCCGCAGAAAAGAAAATTCAAATAAATGGTCTGACCGGTCAATGGGAAAAGTTTCTGATACAGACCATAAAGGATCCGGCCAGGGGTATCAGAAATGCGCTGATCATAACCGGGAGCGACAAAAGAGGCACAGCCTATGCTGTATTTGAATTGTCAAAACAGATGGGTGTCTCTCCCTGGTATTGGTGGGCTGATGTGCCTGTGAAAAAAAAGAAAGAAATATATATTCAAAACGGATCGTATATCGATGGATCTCCATCGGTAAAATACAGGGGTATTTTTATCAACGATGAGGCGCCCGCATTTTCCGGATGGGCAAAAGAAAAATTCGGAGGCGTAAATCATCTGGTATACGAAAAGGTATTTGAATTGATGCTTCGTTTGAAGGCAAATTATTTGTGGCCCGCCATGTGGGGAAATGCTTTCAATGACGATGATCCGATGAATCCTGTCCTTGCCCAGCAATATGGTATTGTCATGGGCACCACGCATCATGAACCCATGCTGCGGGCACAACAGGAATGGAAACGTTATGGTAAGGGACCCTGGAATTATGACAGTAATGAACTTGTATTAAAAGCATTTTGGAAGAAAGGCATCGAAAATATGGATTCCCGCGAAAGCATTGTTTCCATCGGAATGAGAGGCGACGGGGACATGCCAATGACCGTAGGATCAAATATTGCACTGCTTGAAAGAATCGTTAAAGATCAGAGAACAATCATTGCAGACGTTACCAGAAACCCGCTTCCGAAACCCCGCAACTTTGGGCACTCTATAAAGAAGTACAGGATTATTATGACAAAGGCATGACCGTTCCCGATGATGTCACCTTATTATTATGTGATGATAACTGGGGGAATATCCGGAAACTGCCAAAGCTTACAGATAAACCAAGGGCCGGGGGTTATGGTATTTATTATCATTTCGATTATGTGGGCGATCCCAGAAATTATAAATGGCTGAACACAAATTCTATCCCCCGGGTTTGGGAACAGATGAACCTGGCCTATCAATATGGAGCAGACCGCATCTGGATCGTCAATGTTGGTGATCTTAAGCCCATGGAATTACCGATTCAGTTTTTTTTAGATTTTGCCTGGAATACAAAAAAATGGAATGCCGGTAATATTGCAAATTATACGCGTATATGGTCAGAACATATTTTCGGGAGCCAATATGCAAAAGATATTGCGGACATCATGTCGGCATACACAAAGTATAACAGTCGCAGAAAACCGGAATTGTTGTCGCCGGATACATACAGTCTCATAAACTTCCGGGAAGCAGAAACTATTGAAGCAGATTATGACCGCCTGGCCGAAAAGGCAGAACGTATATATGCAAAAATTCCCGGCGAATACAGAAATGCCTATTACCAGCTTGTTTTGTATCCGGTAAAAGCCTGTGCCAATTTGAATAAACTGTATGTTACCGCCGGCAAAAACAGATTATATGCCGCACAGGGAAGGGCTTCGGCCAACGACCTGGCTGATAGTGTAAAAAAATATTTTGATCAGGATGCATCCCTATCAAAATATTATAATACCATCATGTCCAATGGAAAATGGAATCATATGATGGACCAGACCCATATCGGATACACCTACTGGCAACAGCCTGATAAAAATGTGATGCCTGAATTAAAATATATTCAATTGAAGGATTCGGCTGAAGCCGGACTGGCGATAGAAGGTTCCGATGCCTGGTGGCCACATGAAAAAGCGGAGGCAGTATTGCCAGAATTTGACTCTTTCCTGAAACAATCCCATTATATTGAATTATATAACCGGGGCGTCAAACCCTTTGAATTTTCCGTTCTGTCACCGGTACCCTGGATAAAAATTGAAGGACAATACGGGAAAATAGAAAAGCAGCAAAGATTATGGATACAGGTCAATTGGAAAACCGCACCGGCGGGTATCCATAAAATCCCCATCACCATCACAACCACTGCAGGCAGGCCGATGATTGTTTTCGTCGTAATAAGAAATAATAAGTCTCCCAAAGAAGTACAATTCAAGGGCTTTGTAGAAACCAATGGTTTTGTTTCGATGGAAAGCAGTCACAGTTCCCGTGTCGTGAATGCAGCTTCGCTGACCTGGCAACTGATTCCTGATATTGGCCGCACCGGATCGGGAATGACCATCCTGCCGGTAACTGCAAATCGGCAAACTCCGGGTGCTTCAGGCCCCAGGCTTGAATTCAACATGCTTTTATCAGATACCGGGAGAATACATGTGCAGACTTATTTTTCACCCACATTAAATTTCAACGGTCAGGAATTGCAATATGCCATTTCATTGGATGATGAGTCACCACAAATCATAAATCTTCACGCAGACCATTCAAATCGGAGCTGGGAAAAATGGGTGGCCGATAATATTATTATCAGTCCTTCCGAATTTCTTATCAAAAAATCAGGCATGCATGTCCTGAAGTTCTGGATGGTTGATCCCGGTATTGTTTTACAAAAAATAGTAGTGGGCCAGCCAGCGGTTAACCCAAGTTATCTCGGGCCACCTGAAACCTGGATCAGGTAAGTATTTTCCCTTAGGTCAAACTTTTTCCCGCTGATGAGTCAACGGATGAACCGGTTTGTGCAGGTAATAGCCTGTATGGACCGGAATGGACATTTAATTTCATACGTAGTTGGCTGAATTTTTGTATATTAGTGTGAAGACCACTAACTATTGCTATTACCTGCTAATACTACCCCAGGTATTATTAACAAGTCAAAATGAACCTAAAGATACTTGCCAAAGAATTGAATTTGTCTTTCTCCACAGTATCGAAAGCTTTGAGGGACAGCCATGAAATTAGTTGTGAAACAAAAAGCAGGGTTATTGCAAAGGCAAATGAGTTGAATTACCAGGTCAATCCCCTCGCGAGCAATTTCCGAAAACAAAAAACAAAAACCATCGCGCTGATTATTCCTGAAGTGGTGAATGATTTTTTTGGACCGGTCATCAACGGCATTGAATCCATAGCCCAGGAAAAAGGATATCATGTATTAATTTATATGACCCATGAGGACAGCCAAAAAGAGATCTCGATATTCAAGCTGTTACAAAATGGAAGGGTAGATGGTATTATGCTTTCGCTGTCGGAACAAACATGCGATTTTACCCACCTGAAAGAATTAAAAGAGAAAGGCGTTCCGCTTATTTTATTTGACAGAATTACTGACCAGCTGGACGTTTCAACAGTCACCACGGATAATAGTGCAGGAGGAAAAAGGGCCACTGAGCACCTGATTGAAAAGGGATGCCGGCGGATAGGCTTTCTGGCCATATCAAAAACCGTCTCCGTCAGTACAGGCAGAATGAATGGATACCTGCAGGCTTTGAAAGAAAATTCAATGAACCGGGAGGATGAGCTGATATTATGCTGTGACGGTGATGACCGGATGAATAAAGAATTAATTCGAAAATTGCTGACCAGCAAGAACAGGCCGGATGGCATATTTGCTTCAGTGGAAACACTGGCTATTTCAACTTATGAAGTCTGCGAAGAATTGGGGCTAAATATTCCAAAAGATTTAAAGATCATCGCTTTTTCCAATTCTTATCTGGCGGCCCTGCTGAATCCTTCCCTCACAGCCATCGCCCAGCCTGCTTTTGAAATGGGCAGGGAAGCTGCGATGACGCTCGTAAATCTGGTGGAAAAAAAAGAATCCAGGTTCCGACCTCAAAGAACTGAAATTAAATCGCGACTGATCGTAAGAAATTCTACAAAGTAGTTGAGACTTTAGCGATAGTCATACAGTTTTACCCGTTGTATGGAAAACTCTTTAACGGGAATTCTGATGTGGCGACCCTGATGATCCTGATCACCATTCATCCTTCTGCCGGGAATCCATTGGCCGTTCATATATTCTCCCTCATAAGCCTGGAGAATACCGACAAAAGAATTCAGATTCTTTGCGGAAGAAAAGCTGACAACGATCCCGGTTCCTGCAATGATAAATTCATTTTGAGCAGTTTGAATGATCAGACCGCCGCTTTCAGGCCATCCCGGTTCTTTTGATCCAGCAGACCATCCAAGACTGTATTCATGGCTGATCGTTAACTTATAATCGCCCATGATCAACTCCTGATTCTGAAAATTCGAATCCAGTAAAACGCCTTCTATTTTTCCTGTTACCTGGTTTTCCAGAATGAGGGACGACAATTGTTGTAACAGCCGATAACTTTTTGCAACCGGTTCTTCTAAAGGTGTAGTATCAGATTCGATGGAAAATGGCGAGAAACCAATCGCTTTGTAATGTCCCACTGCCAGGAAAACTTTAGCAGCATTGCCGGGCTCTGATCGTATCTCCGGAATAAAAAAAGGATTGTTTCTCCTGCTGTATAAATCGCAATAAGACCTGAAATAAGGATTGTAAAAATCCGGGGACAAGATGTCGATGGCCGGTGCTGCGGCCTGCCAGATATCCATTAAATGGGGAAGAGGACCGCCACTTGGATATTGTCCAGGCAGCACATTTTTGTAATTCAGTGCCGCATTCACATACATGGGTATATTATATGCTTTTTTACCCGCTGCCGCAATAGCGTTGGTATAGACAGCATATTGCCAGGCTTGAAATAATTCGTCTGTAGCCAGACTTTTGCCAAATATTTCTTCCCAGGAGCCGGTTGTTGAAAATCCATTTTTACTCCAGTATGTTATAAATTCAGGAACCAGTTCATTTTTATTTTTTTTTAAATAATTTATAAGTTGATCAGGAACCTTTTGATGAATGGCAAGGTTGGCCGCATCCGTGTATTCCCGGGCTTCTGTAAGCATTCCGATTTCATTCTCCACTTGTACCATGAGTACTGTTTTCTCCACTGAATCAAGCTGGGCGATATGTTTCATTAAAGTGACAAAGGCATTCATATCCGCAGATAAATTAATTTTATTAAAGGCGGATAATATTTCTAAACCATTGCCTTTACTGTTTTTTGCCCGTTCAAACTTTTGCTGATTTAATTTAATCCATTCCGGTGCGTAACAACTCATGCTGTTTTTCCAGGATCCAAACCAAAGTATGATCAGTTTTAAATCTTGTTTTCTGGCTTCTGCCATCATACTGTCTACCAATGTAAAGTCAAATTTTCCTTCAGCCGGTTCCAGCAGTTCCCAGTACACGGGTACGAGTACTGTATTAAGGTGCATAGACTTTAGTTTTCGCCATACCGGACGCATATAATCAATATTCGAGGAAGTTGAATTGCCCAATTCACCGCCAAGAATCAAAAACGGTTTTCCGTCAACAAATAACTGGGTGACTCCATGATGATGAACAAGCCGGGGCTGTTTGTTATCCTGCTGCGCATGGACGTTCGCATAGTACAATGCGCATGTAATGAAAAACAAAATGAATATTTTGAATTTTTGCATCGTCCAGGCCGGGCTTTTAACTTCGTAAACTTGAATATGTTATTTCATTTCCCCTGACTTAAACGGATATAATCCGAGACAACGATCATAGGAGCAATCATGATTTCATTTTCGTGTTGTTTCAGGAACAACAGGAATTCCCTGTGCGCCGGAAGAGATACATCCAATGTGTTTCCACCTCCGACGCCGTGGAACAGAATAACTAACAATGAATGGGTATCCATTGCTTTCTTAACCCATGAAGTTAATTGTGTACCACTTTCGCCATTTACTACAAAACAATCAATATTGTACAGATCAATCTCATTCATCTGATGCATTTCATTCCTTACAGACCGGGCAGCAACAAAATCCTTTTTCATAGCATTGATAAATGAAGAATCGCCGATCTTCATGTCCCCGCAGGTAAAAGCAAATGTCCTCCTTGTTTTTCCATCTAACGATTGTAGAAAAATATTGGTCATTCTCGTTTCATCGATCATACGCTGAACGGTATAGTTTCTCATATCATATTCTGGTTTTATCCAGGCCCGGTCTGGTCCGCCCATACATGGATGAAATAATGTATGATTGCCGAGTTCATGACCTCTTACGGGCAGTAACTTCCACTCAGACATCCGTGCCTGTATGGAAGTGGAATAAGCAGTGATATAAAACGTGGCTTTCAGACCCAGCGAGTCAAGAACAGGAACGGCATTATCCAACTGCTGGTCGATGGCATCATCATAAGTCAAAACAACGGCACATTTTTTACCGTTCCATGGACCGCCGGATTGCGCGTGGATACAGATCGATACTAACAAACCCAAAACGCCGGTGAATAATATTTTTTTCATCATCCTGATTTGATACCGTTTCATTGCATGAAATAATATTTCACAACTAACCGGTAATCGATTAATATTAATTATTTCCCTGGTAAGGATTGATCTCATGTATTTTTCCGGATTCGTCATAGGAAAGCTCCGTGACCTTTACAGACCTCAAATGAGTTACACCCCTGCTTAAGCTGGAATCATGATAAAATAAATACCATTTTCCTTTAAAAGAACAAATGGAATGATGTGTTGTCCATCCTACGACCGGACTAAGAATTTTTCCCTGGTAAATAAAGGGCCCCAGGGGATTGTCGCCAATGGCATAACAAATAAAATGAGTATCTCCGGTAGAATAGGAAAAATAATATCTGCCGTTGTGTTTATGCATCCAGGACGCTTCAAAAAACCGCCTGTTGTTATCGCCGGCTAAAATTGGCTGACCCTGCGGGTCAAGGATAGTTATTTCTTTAACGGTTCCTTCAAAATGCTTCATATCTTCTGCAAGCAGTGCAACCCTTGGCCCCAGTGCTTTTTCATGTGGTAACGGTTCTTTATAGTCGGAACGGTAGGCATTATTCCTGTACAATTGTAATTGCCCGCCCCAGATGCCGCCGAAATACATATAATATTTTCCGTCATCATCCGCGAAAACAGCCGGATCAATAGAATAGCTGTTTTTGATCGGCTCCGGCTCGGCGATGAAAGGCCCCGCAGGTGAACTGCCCAGAGCTACCCCGATCTGAAAAATTCCATCTGGTCTTTTTGCGGGGAAATATAAATAATATCTGCCATTTCTATAAGCAGCATCCGGCGCCCACATTTGCTTTTCGGCCCAGAGAACATCTTTGACATGCAGCGCTACACCATGGTCTGTGACATCAGAATGAACACTGTCCATCGAGAGAACATGATAATCTTCCATCGCAAAATGACTCCCCAGGTCATCAAAAGGAATGCCCGATTCAATATCGTGCGAAGGATAAATAAATATTTTTCCGTCAAAGACATGGGCAGACGGATCTGCCGTATAAATATGTTTTACGAGCGGCTTTGAAATGGCTTTCCGGTTTAAATCGGTAAAGTCAATATCACTGATATTGTCTTCGGGCATATTCAATTATTTATAATATTTCAAGACCTTCTTTCCTTAAGGTCTTTTTCAATGGTCAGTTCCATTTTCTTATTTATTTTATATCCGGCAAGCAGCGCTACACCTGCAATAAAAACTATGCAGGGATAAACGCTTACCGACATTTTAATACCGGATATGGTGCTGGCAGTCTGATGCGGAGCTTCCGCGACATAACCATATTTTGCCAGTAAAGCCGCGCCCAGCGCACCACCCACACTTAAGCCTATTTTTAATCCGAATATCATAGCAGAAAAAATAATTGCGGTTGCCCGGCGGTTATTTTTCCATTCGCTGTAATCAGCTACATCAGCGATCATCGCCCACAGTAAGGGAATCGTCACTCCGTAAAAAAAACCGTGTAAGATCTGGGTGATGAACACCAGGCCTATGGCATTGGGCGAATAAAAAACAAACAGTAATAAAAATATGGCCGAAAGAAATAGAAACACACCGAACACATCTTTTTTACCAAACCGGTCGGCCAGTGGTTTGGAAAACATAATACCGGCGATCATAAATATGATTCCACTGCCATTAAACAAACTGTTTCCGGATGTAGCTGCATCATCGGGCCACTGGAATCCGGTTGCACGGTAAAGCCATACTGTAAATTTATTAAAACCAATGTTTTCTAAAAAGGAAGCTATGGCTGACTCATTTAAATAATATTTGAAATAATAAATATACATGCCCCCTTTTAATGCGAGTGTAATAAAAACCAGGATGGTCAGGAACAGCATAATTACCCAGGGCTTGTTCTTACTGAGGTCTTTCAGATCCTGCGTAACGGAACTCTTTTTATCCTGAACAGGCAGGATCCTTTCTCTTGTAGTCAGGAAAGTAATGATGAAAAATATAACGCCGGTAACGGCAAAAAACCCCATCACGATTTTAAAACCTGCCGCTTTATCACCGTGACCGGCTATCAGGACAAGGGGAAGTAACAATACCTGTATGATAAACTGGGCCAGCATAACGGCGACAAATCTATAAGAGGAAAGGCTGTTTCGCTCCTTCATATCCCCTGTAATGACACCGCTGAGTGCAGAATAAGGCAGGTTATTGGCCGAATAAATAATTACCAGCAAAGAAATATGTGATGAGCGCATATATCAGTTTGCCGGTCGCTCCAAAATCAGGTGTGGAGAAGGCGAGGATGGAGATCACACCAAACGGAACGGATGTCCATAATACCCAGGGCCTGAATTTCCCCCATCGTGTTTTTGTGCGGTCGGCAATGGCGCCCATCACCACATTAAAAAAAGCGCCAAAAAAACCGCCCACAAATATGATCACACTGGCGGTCCCTGCCGGAATTTTGTATACATCCGTATAAAAAAAAGCAAGAAAGGTCATCAGGGTCTGAAAGATCAGATTGGCCGCCAGGTCTCCCAGACTATAGCCAACTTTCTCCAGTACGGATAATTTCTGTGATGGTTCAATCATATATATATTACGGCAGGGTAAAAAAAATTACAGAGTCTCTTTTATCTCGATTACTTTTTCAAATGCCGGCTTTGGTTTAAAATTTCTGTCAAAAAGCAAAGGATAATTTGTTCTTCCTTTTATGGGCCAGTTATTTAACCAGGACTGGCCGTCGTTCACGCCCCAAAAAGTTACCCTTTCAATTTTGTCTTTGTATTTAATGAATAATTTAAACAAATCCTCATAACAAGTTGCCAGTTTTATTTGCATGGAATCCGGGAGGCCATTCGGATAGGGGTTCATAAAAGGGCTGCCTGCATAATTTTGATTAACGTCTGAACCTTTCAGATCCCAGGGGTTGGGCAAACAAGTCAGATCCAATTCAGTAAAACTTATTTTTAATCCCAGCGCAGAATATTCCTGAATGCTGCTTTCAATATCCTTTAACGGCGGACCCTGAATGCTCCAGTGTCCCTGAATACCGATCCCATCTATACGTGTTCCGGCTGCTCTCAGTTTTTTTACCAAAGCAATGACACCCGCTCTTTTTTTCGGTTGTTCGATATTGTAATCATTATAATAAAGCTCTGCGCGGGGGGCAGCTTTAGCAGCCAGTTCGAAAGCCTTGCGTATATAATCTTCTCCCAATTTTTCCAGGAAGATCGATTTTCGCATGGATCCGTCTTCATTCAGCGCTTCATTGACCACATCCCAGCTATTCACTTTTCCGGCGTACCGGCCGGCTACGGTATTGATGTGATTGGTCATGAACAGCAGGAGTGAGTCGCTGCTCTTTATATTTTTTACGAAGGGTGACAGTTGGCTATGCCATATCAGCGTGTGACCGACAATAAACATCTGATGTTTCATTCCATAAGCCACATATTTGTCTGCCAGGTCAAAATGGTATTCATCCCAGCCGGGGTGAATCACTTCACATTTCATAACATTCTCCGGGCTGATGGAATTGAATTGCGCCGTAATTAAAGATGCTGCCAGGGGATTCCTCTCTTCAATATCGGATGCATTCAGTGCGGCACCGATAAAAAAATCATTCTTAAAATGATTTTTTAGAGACGAGTCATACGCAAAAAAACCGGATACCATCAGGGCAGCAAGCGCGATGGCTCCTAAAGAAAATTTCATTTCATTATGGCTTTTCAATAAATAGCGTTCGTTAACGCAAGTTCGTTTTTCAAAGACCGTTAAATGTAGTGGTTTATCAGGTTTTCCATATACTCCTGTTTGCCGCTGATTATTTTGGGTTCTCCGTTTTTAATGGCATAGTCCCTCAGGTCTTCCAGTGATAATTTTCCTTCTTCAAATGCTTTTCCGTCTTCGCTGTCAAAACTTGCATATCGATCTGTTCTGATCTGGTCGTAGTCGGACTTTTGTAATATTTTTTCAGCTGTAATGAGTGCCCTGGCAAAAACATCGATGCCGCCGACATGAGCGAAGAAAAGATCACCGGGATCCGTACTGTTTCTCCTGATCTTTGCATCAAAGTTGATGCCGCCGCCTTTAAAACCTCCGGCCTTTAATAACACCAGCATGCATTCCGTCAATTCATTAATATTATTCGGGAACTGATCCGTATCCCAGCCATTTTGATAATCACCCCGGTTGGCATCCATAGAACCCAGCATGCCGGCATCCACGGCCACCTGCATTTCATGATTCATGGTATGACCCGCTAAAGTGGCATGGTTTACTTCCAGGTTTAATTTGAAATCATTTAATAAATTATATTGACGCAGGAAACCTATAACAGTTTCTGCATCATAATCATATTGATGTTTGGTGGGCTCACAGGGTTTTGGTTCGATAAAAAATTGCCCTTTGAAACCATTCTTTCTGGCATAAGCCGCTGATGTGTGCAGGAATTGTGCAAGATGTTCTTTTTCTTTTTTCATATTGGTGTTCAGCAGGCTCGTGTATCCTTCGCGGCCACCCCAGAAAACATAATTTTCACCTCCCAGTGCAATGGTTGCGTCCAGCGCCGCTTTCACCTGCGCAGCGCTATGAGCCAATACATGGAAATCAGGATTGGTGGCGGCACCATTCATATATCTTCTGTGTGTAAATAAATTTGCTGTGCCCCACAGCAGCTTTACACCGGTTTCTTTTTGTTTATCAGAAAGATAAACGGTCATCGCCTGAAGCCTTTTTTCATTTTCTATCACATCATTGGTATAATCCACAACGTCCACATCATGAAAACAATAATAAGGCAAACCCAATTTTGTAATGAACTCAAATGCAGCATCCGCTTTATCCTTTGCTCTTTCCAGGGCATCTGCCTTTTTATTCCAGGGAAATAAGTGGGTAGCCTCGCCAAACGGGTCAGCCCCGCTGCCATTGAAGCTATGCCAGTATGCGCATGCAAAACGGAGCCAGGCTTTCAGGGGTTTTCCGGCTACTATTCTTTTTTCATCATACCAGCGATAGGCTAATGGATTGTCGGAATCCGGGCCTTCAAATTGAATTTGACCGATCCCTTTGAAGTATTCTTTTTGTAAGGTTGTGTATGGCATTGGCAATCGTATGTTTGGTTAAATAATTTCTTTTTATCCCGTGAAGATATTTGCTTCCGCAATTTTATACACTTATTTTGAATGAAAACACCGACAACGTTGTAGTAAATAAACAACTACTCCGGAGATTTTAAAAAAAGAATTTCAGTATATATTTATTGGGGCAATGAAAAACACTTCATTGACCACATCTGGAGGTTTAAGCAATACTCACACATAAGCAATAAAAAAGTCTGAGTCTTCCGGGGGTAATTTCCATTACCCCTTTTTTATTACGCGTCCCTCGTACACATCATTTGAATACCACCACCCACTTTATAAAACATCTGCTACAAACTTGATTCATATCAAGCGACTTCAATCTGTATGTTTTCATTTTTGCAACAATCTTCCTTTACTTTTCTAAAACATTTTCGACAACGTTGTAGTAAATAAAGGAAACCTCAAATGAAATTCCGATTGTTTTTTACTTATATATTTATAGTACTCATTGCGACTTATAACCAATCTACAAACGACTGCTATGCCAAAAATGAAATTCAAACCACAGGCATGTCATCTATTCATTGCCTTCATGCTTGTCTTTTTCTCGTCAACGGCGAATGCCCAATCAAAAATTAATGGAACTGTAACGGATCCTGAATCGAAGCCCCTGAGAGGAGCGACTGTTTCAGAAGCCGGATCGAAAAGGGGAACAACTACCGATGAAAACGGTAATTTTTCGATTACGGCCAACAAGGATGCCACACTTGTTATTTCAATGGTTGGTTTCGAAACCGTATCTGTTAAGATCGGAGATCGGACCAGCATTTCAGTGCAACTGAAAACAGATGTTTCCCACTTAAACGAAATTGTAGTAACCGGTTACGGTACACAACGAAGGGCGTTGGTTACCGGAGCAATTTCCAGTGTTGACAGTAAAACATTAAATCAACAACCGGTAATGCTGGTTTCAGAAGCCTTGCAGGGCCGGGTAGCCGGTGTTTCGGTTGTAAATAACGGAAGTCCGGGTACAGCACCGATTGTAACAATCCGCGGAATCAGTTCTATCAGTTATGCATCAGATCCATTATATGTGATTGATGGATTTCCACTCACCGATATTACGACCATCGACGTCAGGGATATTGAAACAGTAGACGTATTGAAAGATGCATCCGCTGCAGCGATTTATGGATCAAGAGCCACCAACGGTGTCATCATGATTACCACTAAAAAGGGAAACAGGAGCGGCAAAGTTCGTGTAACGCTGGATTCATATTTCGGTGTGCAGAAAGTTACACAACGTCTCAGCCTGCTAAATACATCACAATTTGAACAATACGCCATCGCATACAGAGGCAGTCAGGTACCAAGACTTCTCCCTCCGCAAATCGATCAGCCGATTTATCAGGGTGCGTCACAAACCTATGGAGAAACCAATACCGACTGGCAGGACGCATACTTTAAAAACGGTCCGATGACCCAGCAGAATATCGGGTTAAGCGGTGGAAATGAAAAATCCCGTTATTATGCGTCTTTTGGATATATGGATCAAAAAGGCACTACTCCATCGGTAGGTTACCAGCGGTATAATTTCAGGATCAATTCCGATTATACCATTAGTAAAATATTCACCTTTGGCGAAAATCTCTATTTTTCATATGGCAATCAGTCATATGATAATAATCAGACAGGATCCAGATCAAATCTGGTGAATGTGATACGCATGATGCCGCACATACCTGTATACGACCCGACCACACAGGGCGGATTCAGAGGGGTGGACGCCACAAAAGATGGCGGCGACCCAACCAATCCGGTGGAAGATGCTACTTTAAAAAATCCGGGTAGCAGAAAACTGGCCGCGCTGTTTGCCACTGCCTACATCGATGTAAATTTTACTTCCTATCTGAAATTTCGCTCTACATTCGGGGTTAACTATGGGAGTGGGTTAGACTATCGCGTTTATCCGATTTTCAACGACAGCGGCGCGATTGCCGGATCCAGTTCAACGCAGGCAACGATTTATAATACCCGCACAGTAACATCCAATCTTTTATTTACCGAACAACTCACGTTCGACAAAACGTTTGGTAAAAATCATGTCAATGCCGTGGCTGTTTATGAATACCAGGGTCAGCATTCCCAGCAGGAAGTTATGACTGGTAATCAGGCTTCCAATGACCTGAGAACACTAAACAATGCGACCAATGTATCCGCCCAGTCACTGGTCGGCGATAATGCCCTGATATCGTGGGTCGGGCGTGTGAATTATGATTTTGAGGGAAAATATTTACTGAGTGCTGCGATACGATATGACGGTCTCTCGGTTTGGGCACCGGGTCATAAGTATGCTACATTCCCTTCTGCTTCGGTAGGCTGGAGAATTGACCAGGAAGATTTCATGAAAACTTCAACTGTATTTTCTGAATTGAAATTAAGAGCGGGTTATGGGGTTACGGGTCTGAACGGGCTGGTGTTAGGCAACACGCCCTGGCAGGTTAGCGTAGCCGCCAATAGTGCGCAATATCCGTTTGATAATAATGTAACAGGTGGACCCGCTTCTTCCATCCAGGGCCAGGGAAATACTGAGCTGAACTGGGAAAAAACAAACATGTTTAACATCGGTCTGGACATGGGATTTCTAAGAAATAAAATCACGTTTATCACAGATTACTATCAGCGTAAAACCGATAACCTGATTTTGGGTGTGCCACTGCCTCCTTCGTTTGGATATCTCAATTCTACGGTCAACCAAAACATTGGAGGTATGCAAAACAACGGATTTGAAATGCAGGTCGGTTACAATGAGAGTAGCCGCGATTTCAAATGGTTCGCTACTTTCAATATGAATATCATTACCAATAATGTGACCCACCTGGCGCCGAACGTTACAAATATTGAGGCAGGTTCTGATGCAGATTATGGTGGCTATAATATAACCAACACGGCGCCCGGACACCCTATTCAGTCTTTCTACGGCTGGGAAGTGGAAGGCATATTTCAAACAGCCGCAGATGTGGCCAAGCATGCAACACAAACGGCAGGCACCGCTCCTGGTGATCTCGCTTTCAAAGACATCAACGGCGACGGGGTGATCGATTTGAAGGATCGTACATTCATAGGTAGTTTTATGCCAAAAGCGACTTATTCGTTAAATCTGGGCGTGAGTTATAAGAATTTTGATTTATCTGCATTCTTTTATAGTGTGCAGGGAAATAAAATATATAACGCTACGCGGGTGATATCAGAAGGAATGATCCGTTTCTTTAATGCCGGCACACAGGTACTAAATGCATGGACGCCTTCTAATACAAATACCAATATTCCACGGGCCATCACTTCCGATCCCAATGGAAATGCCCGCACATCCACCCGTTTTATTGAAGACGGATCTTATTTCCGGATGAAGAATATTATTTTGAGTTACAGTATTCCGGGTTCAGCATTGCAATCCGTGACGAAAGGAGTGGTAGGAAGTTTCCGGATTTATATTTCTGCACAGAATCTCTGGACGATTACAAAATATAACGGATATGATCCAGAAGTTGGGAACAGAACACCCAATACGTCTCCGGGCGTTGGATCTGCTTTAACAAACGGAATCGACTTTGCTGTTTATCCGCAACCGAAAGCTTTCAATGCGGGCATCCAGGTAAGTTTTTAAATGTGTAAGCGAAATATTTTTTCAAAAGATTTATTATAAAATTATGAGACAAAGTAAAAACAAATTAATCGTTGCAGTTATGCTGATTTTCTTCAGTGTAATGGCCTGTACGAAAGATCTTGATGTTACCGATCAGAATAACCCGACTACTGAAAGTTATTTTAAAACATCCGGTCAGCTGCAGAATGGTGTAAACGCCATTTATTCGAGCATGCGGGCAGGAAACCTGGTTGGCAGGGAATGGTTTTTTACCCATGATATGCGGGGCAGCGAAACGGCATCCGGAGGTGCCCAGCTGGAAGCCCCCCGGGCAGAGTTACTGACACAACCTACAGCGAGTCCGGCAAATTCGGTAATGACAAGCGTCTGGAATGGTACCTACCAAATGATCAACAGAGCCAATCTGATATTTGACAAAGCACCGAATGTAACGGACAACACGGACCTCGTGAACCGGCTGGTGGGTGAAGCACATTTCTTAAGAGCCTGGGCATACTTTGAACTGGTATCCCAGTGGGGTGATGTTCCGCTGTACACTAAGACAATTACTTCAGCTACCGCCTATGCCGCGAAATCGCCTGCTGCTGATGTGTATGCACTGATCATTCAGGATCTCACGGCCGCTGCGGCCGCATTGCCTTCCACTTATGGAGCAGCAGACTATGGAAGAGCAACCAGTGGTGCTGCCTACGCTTTGCTGGGAAGGGTTCTGATGCAGAACGGAGATTATACAGCTGCAAAAACTGCACTGCTGAACGTATATGGAAAATATTCTCTGACTGCCAATTACAATTGGAATTTCGACGGGGATGTAAAGGATGATAAGAATGTAACGGTTGAAACCGGTCATGAATTCAACTCAGAATCTATCTTTGAAGCCGTTTTTGTTGACAAGGGAGATAACAATTTCAACTGGGGTTATACCGGAGAAGGCTCTACCAACCCACTCAGTACGGTACGTAACCAGGAATATGGAATTACCTGGGGGAACGTCATCCCTTCAGATAAAATATTGAATGAATTTGAAGCAGGTGACCCGCGTTATGGGTTTACATTTTGGGAAGTGGGTGACAAGATCTTAACCGGCGTTCCCGCCGGACCTGTAACACTAACGCCTGATATGATGAATATCGCTACCAGCACAAAGGGTGGCGTAACCGAAAAGAGATTTTTCAGAAAATATAATATATACGAATGGGTGAGTTCAGGTTTTCATCCGGGTGGTCTGAACGCCCGTTTGATTCGTTATGCCGATGTGCTGTTGATGCTCGCAGAATGTGAAGCTGAAGTAGGAACTCCTGCTCAGGCTGCAAGTTATATCAACGAAGTACGTGCCCGGCCAAGCGTAAATATGCCTCCGGTAACGCTCGCTTCACATGACGCTGCAATAAAAGCGGTCATGCACGAAAGAGCTGTAGAGCTGGCCATCGAAGAAGTGAATAATATCGATATGCTTCGCTGGAGGGCAAAAGGATATTATCCTTCCATTGCCCCGGATCCAAAACCAGGACAGACTACATTACCCATTCCATCAAATGAAATTTCAACAAATCCGCTAATAACGAATTAGACTGGATACAGTTGGCAGGCGAAACAGCAGATACGAATTGATATCCTATCTCAAAAACAGAGGCTATTTTTATAGCCTCTGTTTTTTTGCCCGTCAACCGCTCAAACGAAAAGAGTTGGTTTTAAAAAGAAGATTTATCTTAAAGAATAACTTACAGTCTCTATGAAGGGGAAGATTATGATTCTTAATTCTTTTGTTTTCTCCGTCATCATCATATTGTTTTTTTCCTGCACCCATAAACCGGTCAATCCTTTGTTTACCGGATTGAGCCCCGCGAAAACAGGTATCCATTTTAACAATGAGATTAATTGAAAACGATTCATCGCATTCTTTTATCAATGAGTTTGGTTATATGGGTGGCGGCGTGGGAATCGGTGATTTTAACAACGATGGGAAAAAAGATATCTTTTTTACCGGCAACCAGGTAAGCTGCCGGCTTTATATCAATAAAGGAAACAATCAATTCGAAGATATAACTGAAAAAGCCGGCATCAAAACCGACGTCTGGTGTACCGGTGTTAGTATTGTTGATATCAACCAGGACGGGTACGACGATATTTATGTTTGTGTTTTTGGAAAGGACCTGCTGCACCGCTCCAAAAATTTGTTGTTTATCAATCAGCATGATCTGACTTTCAAAGAAGAAGCGGAAGCATACGGGCTGGCAGATACCGGATATTCCACGCAGGCAGTATTTTTCGACTACGACAGGGACGGTGACCTGGATATGTATCTGACAAATTATCTGCTCACTTCAAACAATGCCAATAATATAATACCCCGCGATAAATCGGGATTTTCAGCTGCCAACGACCGCCTCTACCGGAATGATGGCGACATTATGCATACAGGACATCCTGTTTTTAAAGATGTAACCATTCAGGCTGGTATAAAAGAAGACGGATTCGGTCTTGGCGTGGTATCAGGGGATTTTAATAACGACGGGTGGCCGGACATTTATGTAGCCAACGATTTTATTTCAAATGATGAACTCTGGCTGAACAATCGCAATGGTACATTTACCAACTGCATCAGTCAGTCGCTCCGCCACCAAAGTTATTCGAGTATGGGGGCGGATGCTGCGGACCTTAACAATGATGCACTTCCCGATATTGTTACACTGGATATGCTGCCGGAATACAATGAACGTAAAAAAACATCTTTCTCTTTTATGAACCACGACCGCTACGACAGGGAGCGTTCCATAGGTTATGAGCCTGAATTCGTGCGGAATATGCTGCAACTGAACAATGGTATCCAAATGCACGGAGATACGAGCATTCCTTTTTTTAGTGAGATCGGACAACTGGCAGGTGTACAGGCCACAGACTGGAGCTGGAGTGTTCTGCTCGCTGACTTCGATAACGACGGATGGAAGGATATGCATATTACAAACGGTATCGGCAGGGATTTTATAAATGCAGATTTTCTGGAATTCAGCAGCAATGTTTTTAACAGCAACCTGACCAAGGAAAGAACAACAGGATGCCATCCGGAAAAAACTGGCGGATCTCAAACACATCAACCTGCCGAACTATCTGTTCATGAATAATCATGATCTCACATTCGCAGATAAATCAGAAGCAGGTGGTATCAGTGAACCTTCCATGTCCAATGGCGCCGCCTATGCGGATCTGGATAACGATGGCGATCTGGACCTGGTGGTTAACAATATAAACAGTGAAGCATTTGTTTTTATCAACAATACAAATCAAAAAGACAAACAGGCAACGGCCCATTTTATAAGCCTCAGACTGGAAGGAGACAGCCTTAACAGGCAGGGGTTCGGCTCAAAGGTTTATGTCTACGATCAATCCGGCATTCAGATGCAGGAAGAAAATCCCGTGAGGGGTTATTTTTCTTCTGTAGACAGGCAATTGATTTTTGGCCTGGGAAAGAATGACCATGTCGATTCAATACGGGTGGTATGGCCCGATAATAAACAGCAGACAATCAGAAATTTTCATGCTGATACAACATTCAGCCTTTTATGGAAAAATGCTGGTAGTTATTCACCTGCTGTAACTGTCAAAACGCCGTTGCTTTTTTCAGATATTACATCGTCTTCGGGTCTTGTGTACAAACACCAGGAAAATGCCTTTGACGATTATTCCATTCAACGGTTATTCCCACAAAAATATTCCCAGCTGGGACCTTTTATTGCTACAGGTGATATAGACCATAATGGACTCACCGACTTTTTCATTGGTGGTGGAATCAATTTTTCGGGAAAAATATTTTCACAACAGGCTGGTCAGACATTTACTTCAAAAAATCTCACGGATAGTTTGAAGTATGCGGAAGACATGGGATGTGTATTTTTTTGACGCAGACCAGGATGGAGATCTGGATTTGTTGATTACAGGAGGCGATATACAATATGCCGAAAATTCTGTTTATTATAAACCCCGGCTGTATATCAATGACGGGAAAGGAAATTTTAATTTAGATCCCCATGCCATTCCGGATAATGTAAAAACGATTGCAGGTTGTGTAAGTGTCGGCGACTACGACGGGGATGGTGATATGGATCTTTTTATCGGCGGCAGAATTTCAGGAAAATATCCTCTGTCACCAAAAAGTTTCATTTTACAAAACAACAAAGGCGTCTTCACCGATGTAACAGCGAAAGTCTGTCCGGCCCTGCAATATCCGGGCATGGTCACTTCCGCCGTATGGACAGATTTTGATAACGATAAACAAACTGATCTGGTCATTGCGGGCGAATGGATGCCGGTTAGATTTTTCAAAAATAATCACGGTCTTTTAACAGAAGTGACAGAATCGACAGGCCTGACACATACGAATGGGATGTGGCGAAGTCTTGTGGCGGCGGATATAGACAATGACGGAGATATCGATCTGGTGGCAGGTAATCTGGGTTTAAATTGCGAATACCGGGTCAGTCCCGCCGAGCCCATGCATTTATATGCGACTGATCTGGATGGTAACGGCAGTCATGGATCCCGTATTTTTCTATTTTATAAAAGGCCTGGATGGAAAAAGACATTCATTCCCGGGAATAAGCAGAAGCCAGTTTTCAGAACAGGTACCGTCGATTAAAAAGCGTTTCCTGCGATACAGTGATTATTCAAAAGCCACATACGATGAGATATTTAAAACGAAATCCGATCAGGATATCCTGAAACTTTTTTGTGAAGAAACAAGAACCTGTTATTTTGAAAATATCGGGAATGGGAAATTTATAAAACATCCTTTGCCTGTTGAAGCCCAGTTCGCTCCTGTCAACGCAATCATCTGTGATGATCTGGACAATGACGGCTTTAAAGACCTGTTACTGGCTGGTAATGAATACCAGACGGAAGTGATGACGGGCAGGTATGATGCATCCTATGGTTGTTTTCTCAGAGGCGGTCCGGATAAGAAATTCACTCCTGTACCACCCGCTGTCAGTGGTTTTATTTTGAATGGAGATGTCAAAGACATGTCTGTGATTCGATTGTCGAACGGCGTGAAAATTGTATTGGCTGCTGTAAACAATGATTCGCTGCGGGTTTTCAGAATAAACCCGGCAGCTAAAAATTTGAAATAATATAATTTAATAGCAGAAAGCTATATATGAAAAAAATATTTGTACTTATATTATTGAGTTTATCCATTGTTTTGAACGGTCTCTCTCAATTTGGGAAACTTTCACCGGCAGATAGTTTGTATTGGGCGAATATCAGAAAACTTACACAATTGGATTATCAGAATATGCTGGACCAGCTGCATATTGATTCTACCCGTCCGGGTCCTTCAGGAAATCCGCAGGCACCCAATGCCGCGAATTCGGATGAATCAAAAGCCACGACATACACGAATTTGCCCAACCCGTTAATATTAAATAACGGCGACCAGGTTACAACGGCGAAAATGTGGTGGGAACAGCGAAGACCTGAAATCGTTGAATATTTTGACAGGGATATTTATGGTCGCGTGCCAAAAGATATTCCGAAAGTGACCTGGGAGCTGGTCAGTACAACCTATGATACAAGTAATCATGTTCCTGCTATTACAAAAAAACTGATCGGTCATGTAGATAATTCTTCATATCCCGCCATCACAGTCAATATAGATCTTACACTCAGCACACCGGCCAATGTAAAGACGCCTGTACCGGTGATCATGGAATTTGGTTTTGTATTTCCACCCGGATTTAAATTTCCCGCTCCTCCGCCCGGTACACCGGTTGAAAAAGGATGGCAACAACAGCTTCTTGAAAAAGGCTGGGGTTATGCGATTATTATCCCGGCCAGTTTTCAGGCTGATAACGGAGCCGGACTAACGCAGGGCATTATCGGTTTGATGAATAAAGGCCAACATCGTAAACCCGATGACTGGGGCGCATTGCGCGCCTGGGCATGGGGTGCAAGTCGCGCCATAGATTATTTTGAAACGGACAAATCAGTCGATACAAAGCGACTCGGCATTGAAGGACTGTCACGATACGGAAAAGCAACGATTGTTTCGATGGCATATGAACCGAGGTTTGCCATCGCATTTGTCGGTTCTTCGGGTGCAGGTGGAACAAAAATACTTCGCAGGAATTTTGGAGAACAGGTGGAGAACCTGGCTTCATTCGGCCGAGTATCATTGGTTCGCCGGAAACTTTATCAAATATGCCGGACCACTTAAAGTAAACGATCTGCCTGTTGATGCACATGAACTGGTTGCTTTATGTGCACCTCGTCCTGTATTTATCAGTTCCGGTTCTCCAAAATATGAAGGACAATGGGTGGATGCCAAAGGCATGTTTCTCGGAGGTGTTTACGCAGGACCCGTTTACAAACTATTAGGAAAAAAGGATTTGGGAACAATGGAATTTCCTCCTCTTGAAACACCATTGACTGATGGTGAGATTGCGTTTCGGCAGCATAGCGGTGGCCATACGACGGGACCAAACTGGCCCACATTTATAGATTGGGCGAGCCGGTATTTTAAATAAATCAAAAAAAATTATTTAAAAAAAATTGCACAAGCGAATACTTGTGCATATATTTACAACCACTTACTTGTATATTATGAAAGCCAGACGTGATGTATACCAGGCAATAGCTGATCCGACCCGAAGGGCGATCATAGGGTTGATCGCCGCCGGACCGCTTGACATGAATTCGATTACAGAGAAATTTGATATCACCCAGCAGGCGATTTCATTGCATGTGAAGATCCTGGCGGATTGCGGGCTGGTGCACATAAAACAGCAGGGGAGAAACCGGATCTGCGAAGCGAAACTGGCGAAACTGAGCGAAGTGGACCATTGGATCAGCCAGTACCGCCAGCATTATGAAAGCAAACTCGACGCGATGGAAAAATATATTGAGAAACTAAAAAAAGAACGATATGGAAAACGTAAAAAATGACACCAGGGATCGCGAACTGATCATCACCAGAAAAATCAATGCGCCGGTGGAACTGGTCTGGGAAGTATGGACCAAACCGGAGCATATCGCCAACTGGTGGGGACCTGACGGATTCACCAATACGATCACGAAAATGGAAGTCAGGCCGGGAGGTGTATGGGAATTGACCATGCATGGCCCGGATGGAACAGATTATCCGAATAAAAGCATTTTCAGAGAAGTTCTACCATTGAAGAAGATCGTTTATGAACATGTATCCGATCCTCACATCGTGGCGACGATCACTTTTGAAAAACAGGGAAAACAAACATTTATTCACTGGCACGCTTTATTCGACAGCCGGGAAGAATTTATTGAAGTGGTAAAAAAACACAAGGCAGATGTGGGTCTCAAACAGAACGTGGAAAAGATGGTCGCCTATCTGGAACATTTTTCAAAATAGCAGAATATGAAAAATTTCATCACCTTAATAATTTGCATTGTTATGAGTATGAACAGTACAAATGCACAGAACGGAAAATACGCTGAAGTAAACGGTCTTCATATGTATTATGAGGAGTATGGGAAGGGCAGTCCGCTTGTATTGATCCATGGAGCGGCTTCGACGGTGCAGACGAGTTTTGGCCGGCTGATCCCTGAACTTTCGAAAACACACCGGATCATCGGCGTGGAAATGCAGGCGCATGGTCATAGCGACAACCGCGACGGCAGGCCGATTAGTTTTGAACAGGATGCGGCGGATGTTGTGGAGTTGTTGCGTCAGTTGCATATTGAAAAGGCGGATTTTTTTGGTTTTAGTAACGGAGGAACAACAGCACTGGAGATTGCGATTCATCACCCGGCCCTGGTCGGCAGGCTCGTATTTGCTTCTTCCATGTATAAGCGTTCTGGTTGCGCTCCTGCATTCTGGCAGGGATTTGGAAATGCGCGATTCGAAGATATGCCTGAGATTTACAAAAAAGTATTTCTTTCAGTTAATCCGAATCCGGCATCACTTAAGATTATGTTCGATCAATGCGTGCAGCGGATGGAGAAGTTCACTGATATTCCGGATTCATCGGTGCAGGCGATCCAGGCGAAAACATTAATTATTCTGGGTGATCACGATGTTCCCCTGGTTGAAGGCGCCCTGGCAATGTATCGTTTGATGCCTCATGCAAGCCTCGCTGTTTTTCCTGGTGGACATGGGGGATATATGGGTGAGATTGCGGAATGGAAGGAAGAAGACGGTCCACCGGTAGCCCTGCCTCTCATCAGGCAATTCTTAAGCTTGGAAAATCAATAAAAAAGATCGCGCGGGAGGCATATGGTAATCGGTTCCTTATTACCCATATCGTATTTATTTTTCAGAAACCAGGAAAATATTTTTACCTTAACATCTCAATAACGATAAGTTAGTCCGCTAAGTCAGCATTCTTCGTCCATATTATTTTCCCCATCGCGTTACCATGATTTTATAATTATACCTCATGCAAACGAATCATTTTTATAAGGCACTATGCGCCGCTTTGATAATGATCGTTGCCTTTGTAGTGTTTTGGGAGTACTACTGGCGGAATAAGGGATTTACTATTACCTATAACGATGATAAAGTAATATGGGCCACCAACAGGAAAAAGATTTATGCACCCGAAACAACTGTTTTCATTGGAGATTCAAGGGTCAAATTCGATATTGACCTGGCCACCTGGAAAGCGCTGACCGGTGAAAATGCAGTCCAGCTGGCGATGGTAGGAACTCCGGCCAGGCCCGTGCTCCATAATCTGGCCAATGATGTGAATTTCAAAGGAAAAATAATAATAGGAGGAGCAGAGCTTGCGTTTTATTCTCTCGACACGCTGCAAAGAGAAACTTCAGCAAGAGACGGGATAGAATATTATAACAAAGAAACACCCGCACAAAAGCTGAATGCTTCCCTCGATTTTTTCCTGGAATCGAAACTGGTTTTCCTGGAAGAAGGAAAATTCGGATTGAATGCTTTGTTGAATACAGTTCCCATTTCTAACCGCCCGGGGGTGTTCACGAGATCATTACCTCCCAGGCAATTTTCGAATTCAGATTTTTTTCGTCAGTCTTCCGAATCTTCCCGGCTTCTCAAAGACACGGCGCTACAGAATGAAGTAATTAATTACTGGACTGTCGGTGCAACGCGCTTCAAAATAAAACCGATCAAGGGTGATACACTGCAGGCTTTTTTCAAACAGTATAAAAATTCAATCGATAAATTAAAAGCCCGCGGAGGCCAAAATTGCATTTATCCGTCCTCCATCCACCGGGGCCGTACTTGAACGGGAAAACAGGTTATATCCTCGTGATCAATATTGGGATCGTTTGATCCGATATACGGAATCGCCGGGTTTTTATTATACCGATCATCCGGAGATTGCGCATCTGACCTGCCCCGAGCAATCCCATCTGTCACCCGGAGATGCAGTCATTTTTACAAAAGCATTGATCCATTACCTGAGGGAGAATGGATGGACCTTCCCCCGGTCCGAGGACTCTGGTGACACCAGCATAAAACAATAATTATGGTATTCAACTCTTATACCTTCATTGCTTTTTTTGTGATTATGCTGGTTTTGCATAATCTGCCCTTCCTCTCCTGGAGAACAAAAAAAATAAACCTGCTGATTGCCAGTTACCTTTTTTATGCTGCCTGGAACCCTCCATTTATTTTATTACTCTGGCTTTCAACCGTCGTAGATTTTTTTGTCGGACGCGCGCTATATACACAGGAGAATAAATACAAAAAAAGAATGCTGCTCGTACTGAGCCTGATCGGAAATCTGGGAATGCTTTGTTTTTTCAAATATGGCAATTTCTTTCTTGAAAATTTTGTTGCCTTCACCAACGCATTGGGTCTGGATTTTCATCCGGCAAAGCCCAATATCATTTTACCTGCGGGCATTTCATTTTATACATTCACCACATTGTGCTATACCATTGATATGTATAAAAAGAAAAGCGAACCCGTAAAATCTTTTTTGGACTTTGCGTTGTTTGTAACATTCTTTCCTCATCTGGTCGCCGGTCCCATTGTGCGACCACCGCAATTGGTTCCTCAGTTTCAACATCCGCACCAGGCAACCCGGCAACAACTGTTGCAGGGATTATTTTTACTTTCCCTGGGTCTTTTCCTGAAAGTGGTGGTAGCAGATACCCTGATGGCGGGCTCATCCAATGCGGTCTTTGGTTCTACAAAACCATTGCCCACCCTGGACGCATGGATAGGTGTGCTGGCATTTTCAGGACAGATTTTTGCAGACTTCGCCGGTTATTCAACCTGCGCTATTGGCGTGGCGATGTGTCTCGGATTTATCTTACCGGAAAATTTCAGGTACCCCTATGCCGCGATCGGCTTTACTGATTTTTGGCGACGCTGGCATATCACTTTATCGTCCTGGCTTCGGGATTATCTGTATATCCCATTGGGCGGAAACCGGAATTCTGTATTCAGAACATATTTCAATTTAATGATGACGATGCTGCTGGGCGGCCTCTGGCACGGAGCATCCTGGACCTTTGTTGTCTGGGGAGCACTTCATGGAATATATCTCTGTATTGAAAAATGGTTTAAACATATTTTTGGACAAGGTCAAAAAACAACAATCGGCAAAGCGGTCGTTCAGCACGCCAGTATGCAGCCGGCATTTACAAATTCAAAGGGATTTCAGAATATTCTGCTTGCGCTGGGAACCTTTTTCCTGATCAATGTGACCTGGGTCTTTTTCAGGGCCAGGGATTTCTCTACAGCCTGGCAGCTTTTAGTCTCCATGTTTGGACAATCAAAAACAACAACCCCCATACTGCCAAGCGTGGATATTATAAAAGTTTCCGTCGTCATCACGCTTATTTTTATTTGCCATTGGCTGATGCGTAACAGCTCTGTTTTACAAGTTGCAAAAAAAGTTTCATGGTTTACGCTGGCCTGTTTCTGGGCCTTCCTGGTCATCAGTATCATTATTTGTCAGAAAAGTGGAGACTCTTTTATTTATTTCCAGTTCTGACCGGGAACATCCTGAACCCATCATTTTAAGCCCGAAGATTTTTTTGAACTCTGCGACAGAAGCATAGTAATCGACTCATTCGGGCCTTACCATTCCATATCGCCCGGCGATCCGCGGAAATAGTGGCGCATGATGCACTGGTAATCATGTGTTTAAAAAAAGGTCGCCAACCCGCAAGGCAGACCGGATACCATAACATCATTTTATTTTTCAAATAGATACATCTGGCAGGCCATCTGGCGTTCTATGAGAAGTTGAAGGATTCCAGATTCTCTGACTAAAGGCCACCTCAATGAAATATCCAATATTCCTGTTTGCGATTGCGATCGCATCCTGCACTAAATCGGCATTGCAGCCGCAACACTATCAGAATATACATCAAAAATGGATCGTCCAGGAAGGACATGACCAGGCTTCCTGGAGCGCGGCTCAGTTTTGTGTTGCTTCAGATTACCTGAAAGTAGATACGATTGATCTCTACTATAGTGACGAACCCGATAACCCAAATAAGTTCGGGTATCAGCCGGGTAGTATTTATTTCCATGTGCCCGGTGGCAGAATACCTACCGAGATTCCGGATATCTATGACAGATATTATTGTAAACTATTAGTACGGACAGAGTGAAGGAACCGGCACATTCGCCGCCTGCATTCGTTCTTATGGCAGCGGTGCATTTGTATAAATATGCATCTTTTCATTTTCTGTTTCATTCTCTTTTTCATACCTGAATCCGAGTTTTGTTAATAATTTAATGGAGCTTTTATTTGAAAATAGTGTTGTAGCAAGTACTATTTTGAATTCAGGTAGTTTTGATATCATCAACAAGACTGCTTTTGCAGCTTCATAAGCATATCCATAATTGCCATACTCCGGGAGAAATGCAAAACCAATATCAAAATATTCCAGATAACTTCTTTTTATCAGGGATATGATTCCAATAGGCGTATGATCATCATTTGTTCTGACAACCCAATAAATGAAATTTTCTGTCCACAGGATTTTATTTATATATTCTATTGCCTCATTTTTTGAATGAATGTTCCGGTCACCAATATTCTCAATCCAGCCTGTTGTATTGACAAGGGATAGAATAAAATCATAATCATCCACTTTTAATTTCTCTAATATTAATCTGTCCGTTAATATCGAATTTTGTATTCTCGAATTTTTTATCATAAGAGTCAAATAAATGTATCCTGGCCTGTCTCAAACATCAATAATAAATTTCATGTAATTTCGTATCTTTTTAATAATCGAATTTTATGAATACAGAAAAAGCAATATTGGCCGGAGGATGCTTTTGGGGGGTAGAAGAACTTATTCGCGATCTCCCGGGTGTCACCTCAACAGTTGTAGGATATACTGGTGGTGATGTGCGAAATGCCACTTATCGGAATCATGGTACGCATGCAGAGGCGATTGAAATAACATTTGATCCGGCCCGGTTGTCATATCGGAAGCTCCTGGAATTTTTCTTTCAGATTCATGATCCGACAACAAAAAACAGGCAGGGGAATGACAGGGGTACTTCGTATCGGTCCGCTATATTCTATCTCGATGAACGGCAGAAAGAAACAGCACAGAAATTAATCGGGGAAATGACCGCTTCGCACAAATGGCCGGGAACGATCGTTACGGAAGTTGTCCCTGCATCAGATTTCTGGAATGCAGAAGAAGAGCACCAAAACTATCTTCGTAAAAATCCTTATGGATATACCTGTCATTTCATAAGACCGGAATGGAAGATGGATATACCTGTCGTTTCATAAGGCCGGAATGAAACCTGGATGAACGTTCTTACTTAACTGAAAATCAGTTATCCGGGGGTATCAGCCGCCGGTCTGAACTGTTCCGTATCTTTATTGAACTTTAACGGTTTGTTGTTTGAAAGCGGAAGGATTGAATATGTCAGGATACTGGAAATCTGTACTCGTTGTAGTGACTATTTTTTCTGTACTCATGTGCAGAAAACCTTATGAACCACCCGCGATCAAAGCAAGTAGTCATATCCTGGCAATCGATGGCGTGATTAATATCGGTGCCAACAGTTCAACGCAATTTGTCCTCACCCGCTCACGCAGCCTGCTGGATTCGGTAACCGATCTGCCCGAACTGGGTGCAGAGGTAATGATACGAAGTGCCGCCGGGACAGGTTATCCGTTGACAGATATTACAAACAATGGTGTGTATATCAGTGAGCCACTAAACCTGGATCCCGGACAGAAGTATCAATTGGCCGTGACGACCGCCGAAGGCAGTAAGTATTTATCTGATCTGGTAATGCCAAAAATATCATCTCCGATCGACAGTGTAAATTGGGAACTGGTACAGGATCCCTCATTCGGGACTGAAGTGGTAAACGTATACGTGAACTCCCATGATCCCACCAATAGTACAAAATTTTACAGGTGGGATTATCTCGAAACCTGGCAACACCTTTCTACCTATGAGTCGTTCTGGGCATTGGGTCCTGGCAATCTCGAATACGGATTGTTTCCGAATCAGACAACCCATACCTGCTGGTCAACCGCTTTGTCAACCCAAATCGCATTGGGCACAACCATCACCCTGAGCTCCGATGTGATCAGCCAGATCAAAGTGGCTACGATCACTAAGGATGATCCGAAGATGAATATCGGATACAGCATGCTGGTGAGGCAGTATCCGCTGGACCAGCAGGCGTATACATACTGGCTGAATGTGCAGAAAAATTCGCAGAGCCTTGGCGGGCTATTCGACCTCCAGCCTGGCCAGCTTCCGGGTAATATACATGGGGTTACCAATGCGAAGGACCCGGTGGTGGGCTATGTATCTGCCTGCTCGATCGGGGAAAAACGAATATTCATCAGTAATGATCAATTGCCGGGATGGCAATCGAATCCATCGGTGAATTGTCCCATTAAGGTGATCGCACCCCCTGACCCTAACAATACTGTGTATTGGAATTATCCGGATACGAGTTACCAGCTATATTACTATTCCTCCGGGGCCATGTTAATTACTTTTAAAAGTTGCCTGAACTGCACTTATCAGGGCGGCACCCTCGCTAAACCGGATTTTTGGCAATAGATATTTTTAAACTATAATAACCAGCAGAATCTATATTATGAAGTCACAAATTGAAACCATTAGAAAGACAAGAACCTTCCTGCTTGAACAGATAAAAGATCTGCGCAACGAACAGTTTAATCGCGTGGCGGAAGGATTTAACAATAACATTATCTGGAACCTGGGTCATATGATTGCAACGCAACAGGGTATATGTTATAAAAGGGCCGGCCTGCCAACCATGATAAGCGAAGATTTTTGGGAGAAATTCAGATCGGGTTCAAAACCTGCGGGGCTGGTTAGTGATGACGAAATAACGCAAATCAAAGAATTGCTGTTTACCACGTTGGACAAATTTGAAATAGATTATGACAAAAAAATCTTTGGCAGTTACACAACCTGGTCAACGCGCTATGGTGTTGAACTGGCCAGTATAGATGACAGCATCGAATTCCTGCCCTTTCATGAGGGATTGCATTCAGGCACGATCCTCGCAATCAAAAGACTGGTGACAAAGTAAGGGAAAAAGAATGCCGGTTATTCCTTAAAAGTCGGGATGACAGGATTCGAACCTGCGGCCCCTACGTCCCGAACGTAGTGCGCTACCGGGCTGCGCTACATCCCGAAATTTCTCTCTGTATTTTATCGGCTTTTTTACCAGACTAAGTTAATATCTATTTTCGAAAAATTCGAAGCTCTGCGCGCACCCGATCCCGGATTCTTATAATGAAACTAAAATAAAGATCCGGATATATGCCAGGCATCGTTTTAAGAAGGCCGGGATAATCATAAAAATTTCCTTTGATCATGTCTTTTATGATTACATTTATTTTGAATTCTACCCGCCGTCAGCCCGCTCTTCTCTACCCTGTACATTTTTAATCATCAAAAACTTCAAGCATGAAAAAAACGATTGCCATGGCTCTTGCCATTCCACTATTCTTTGCCTGTTCAAATCAAAAAACCGAAGACAAAGCAGCAACAACAGATTCAACAGCTGCTGCGACCCCTGCCAAAGTACTGCCCACAGAAATTGGAGATTCGAAGTATGTTGATATTGGCAAATCAGGGAATGCAAATCTGTCATCTGGCAATATCGATGCCTGGATGACGAGTTTTGCCGACAATGCCGTGTATCAATGGAATAATGGAGACAGTCTCGCGGGCAAACCAGCCATCACTGCCTACTGGAAACAAAGAAGGGGTAGTGTGATCGATTCAATCAGCTTCAGCCCATGATATCTGGCTGGCCGTTAAAGTAAATGAGCCCCAGCAGCCGGAACATACGCCTGGAAACTGGGCATTGGGCTGGTACCTTACACAGGCTAAATATAAAACCGGAAAGAGAATGGCCCAGTGGATACATACAGCCATTCACTTTGATGCCAATGATAAAATTGACCGCGTGGTTCAATTCCTGGACAGGGCGCCCATCAATGCAGCGTCAAAAAAATAATTATTTCCCCGACTCCTTCCCTAATACAGCAACGGCATGGCATCATGCCGTTTTTTTATTTCAACTATCTTAGCCTTTTAACATAAGTTCTGAGATGAAAGTATTCAACTGGTTCTTTATTGTTACGTTTATTGTTTTTGCAGGCCTTCAATACAATGATCCCGATCCCTATATATGGATGCCGATTTATTTATATGCAGCCCTTTTGTGCTGGCTTTCTATCAGAAAAAAATTTTCTCCTTCGGCTTATTGGGCAGGTTTTATTGTATATGGCCTTTACGCGCTTTATAAAGTATTTGACGAGAACGGTTTGATAGACTGGATTAGAAAACATAATGCCCAGAATATTGCAGGAACCATGAAGGCTGAAACACCCTGGGTAGAAGAGACACGTGAATTTTTTGGTCTGATGATTGTTATTACAGTTTTAGTGATCAATTACATTTATTTGAGGAAGCAAAAAAAAACGATTCGCTAAATATATACTTGATGGTCGCTACACTATCGGCAGGGCGCCTCCAGAAAATGAATCGTCGTTTTATTATAATCACTGAAGAATTGATGAGCTGCATACATGATGTCCATTTCATTGCAGACAAAAGTATACTGTGTCAGGGTCAGGGAAGAGATCACCGGATATTTTGAAGGAGTGGACTGAATACGCGCTTCAATACTATCCGCGGCCAATACCAGGTAGTTCCTGGAATCCAGCAGATGATTCGATTGCAATTCGCTATAGATAGCCTGAGATAAAGATAAACTGACGCCGTTCCAGCGGGCCCAGCGTTGGGGATATACGCGACTGTGGTTTTGCAAATAGAGGGGACTGCAGATTCCTCTGGCCGTGAGGGCCGACGTATTGGATTGCGCCAACGCATTGCCTGTCGCTCCGACTTCCGGGGCATTATCATACTGTGCCATGCAAAATTGAAGCGGTGTAACGCTGGTGGAGGTCACGAGTGTACCTGTTGGTGCGCAGTAAGACACTCCTGCGGCATAATGATAGATAAAGGACAGGGCTGATGAGAAAATTCCTCCATTACTCATGCCGATCGAATAACGGGGGATGGAAGGTTGTGTATAACCCCTGGCATAAAACGTGTCTGTCAACGCAGCGATGTTTGCATAGTCGATATTGGCCGTCGTATCCGCAGGAAGCAGCATCCAGTGAATTTTCCCGTCACCGTCCAGATCTGTATTCACAGTTACTTCTTCAGCCTCGGTTACGACAATGGCGTATCCCGCAAATATCAAATCGTTTATCATCTCCCGCCATTCAAAATTGTTTACCAGGTTCTGGGCGTTTCCCCCGGTGCCATGACATAAATAAACAATTCCTTTCTGACTGGCGGGGAAATAATAAAATACATTTTTAAGGTTGTTGACGCCTTTAATCTTTTCATATTTTAATGTAAATGGTGTCAGCCAACTGCAGGTAGCCGTCAGCGTTATATTCGTCCGGGGCATAATAAAACTGCTATGCCATTCACCGGCATTATTCAGGAGGTTATTATCGCCGGTCCATTCATTGAAGACACTATCCGGGGCAATCGCATTCGACCAGATATCCACCGTATCTCCAACCTTGTATTGTCCACTGCCATAGCCATTGATGACAGTAACGGTGGCACTGTCTGTCGTCACCCCAACCATTGCCGGTCCGGATTGTTTTGAGCATCCGGCCAGAAAAATGATCCATGGAAAAAGAGCAGTCAGTCCAAATCTCATAGTCTTTGGTTCTATATCAGACCGCTATAGACAGGCAAACCATGAAAAGGTTTAATCCCAAAACTTTATTAATGGCCGATCTGGAAATTATGTCAGGATAACTTTTCGCCGGAATAAGCCCAGCCATACATTCATCAATTAAACAATCTTTTTATATGCCCCGGCAATAACAAAAGCAATTCCGCTATAAGCGAGCGCTAAAAATGCACTGGTAACTTCCCCTTCTATATCAGTAACAAGCGAAGTGATCACCCGGGGGATATGGAGAATAATAAACCAGATAAAAATCATTGTACCCAAAAGAGTAGCAATTAATCCGGGTCTGATTTTAAAAATAATCGCGATGCCTGAACCCAGCAATCCAATACCTGCCAAATAAGTCCAGAATACAGGATAGGATATCCAGGACGGGACCAGGGTTGAAACATCTTTCGCATGTAATAAATGAAGGATACCGAAAGTGACTATCGGTAGGGAAAACAAAATAGATCCAAAGCGCATCAACTTCTCCGGAAATCCGATCAGGAGATTTTTATTATTTTCAGGAAAACAACCGGCAATAACAAATGCCCCGCCGGCTAAGGCCAACTCTTTACCGGCATTATCCCATTCCAGCAAATGTTTAAAATTTGGGTTTACAAAAAACTGATATGGCAGATAGTATAAACAAAATATCAATAGAAGAATGATTCCAAACAGAAAAGATACGGGCCTGATTTTCTTTTTAAAAACAATACATATTCCAACCAATACCAGTATGACCCCGGAAATATAACTAAGCACTTCATGGCCTGGAAATGAAAAATCCTGCTGAGGCAGGAGCATATAAGGAAAATCCTTATAATAGATCGACGGAAATCCGATCCCGGCAATGGCTAAACCATAAAAAATGCGACCAGCGTCTGATATCTTCGCCATTCTTTTTGCAATTCCAACAGGCTAATATAATTTATTTAGTGGTATTTTTTTGCCCGAAGTATCACTGACATATTCTGATGGCGTCATGCCGAACTGTTTATGAAAATCGCGCGCGAAATTGGTTTGCAGACTATATCCCACCATCGCCGCGACTTCATACACTTTATAGTTACCGTCTGAAAGGAGTTCAGCGGCTTTTTTCAGCCGGGTGATGTGAATGAGTTCATGAGGGGTCAGGTTGGACAAGGCTTTGATTTTTCTATAAAATGTCGGCCGGCTCATGTTCATGATTTTAGCCATACGCTCTACGTCAATATCAATATTGATCAGATTTTCGTCAATAACCTGTTTGAGTTTCTCCAGGAAAGCCTTGTCGGTCTTCGTATAACCGATGGTTCTGATCTGGGAAAGCGGAGAGCTTGCGAAATATTCCTTGATTTTATTCCTGTTCATCAACAGGTTTGAAATCTGTACACTCAGGTGTTCAAAGTCAAAGGGTTTCTCGATATAAGCGTCTGCACCCATTTCAAGTCCTTCAATTTTCGCATGTAAAGAATTCTTCGCCGTGAGCAAAATGATGGGTATATGGCTGTATTCCAGATTGGTTTTAATTTTTTTGCATAATTCCAGTCCATCCATAACGGGCATCATGATATCGCTGATCACCAGTTGTATCGTGCCGTTTTCTAGAATTTCCAGGGCCTCTGTACCGTTCGATGCCTTACGGACCATATAATCGGCAGCTATTTCGCGACTTATAAAATCAAGGATCTCTTTATTGTCTTCCACCAGAAGGATTTCGGGTTTTAATATATTGTCCGTACTGTTGCCACCATTGCAGGATTCTGCTTCACGAACTGATTCCTGTTTCATCGTATGCATCATGAATTCTTTTTCCTGATGAATCGGAAGCGTGAGCACAAAGATATTCATACCATTTTCCGGTTTTGACAGATCGAGTACGCCTTTGTGTAGTTCTGCCAGTGAACGGGAGAGGGAAAGACCGATGCCGTTGCCCGGCTGACTGTCCGTTTCCTTGATCCTGTAAAAGGGCTCGAATATTTTTTCCTTCAGATCATAGGGGATAGATATAACCATCGTTTTGAATGAGTATGGTAAATACCCGGTCATCACTGTTGAAATTTTTCAACCGGATGATGATTTTGGATTCTGCATACTTAATGGCATTATTAAAGAGGTTGCTGAGGATTTTTTTCAATGCTTCCGGATCCACATAAGCCTGCAGCGCGATACCTGGCAAGTTCAAGTTTGAAAATGATGTCTTTTTCTTCTGCTGCCAGCTGAAAACTGTTATATGTTTCCTGCAGCAAATCTGAAATATCGGTCTTCACAAAATTCAGACTGAATTTGTCCATTTCTGTGTTTCGGAAATCCAGCAACTGATTCGTCAGGTCAATCAGACCGGTTCGTATTTTTTTCCATTGTTTTCAGATTATAAGCAATTTCGGCATTACTGTTTTTTTTCCTGATCAGTTTGTCCAGCGGCATTTTAATCAGGGTCAGCGGTGTTCTGATTTCGTGCGCAATATTGGTAAAGAATTCAATTTTCGAATGATACATTTCCCTTTCTTTCTCCATGTCCAGTATTTCAAACCGGCGCCTGTTTTTTTCATTCTACGCGGTTGAGATAACTTTTGATGAGCAGTACACAATAGCGGCAGATTGCCGCTGCATATAAAATATAGGCCCAGATGCTGCCCCACCAGGGGGGATAAATTTTTATTTCAAGCGGGCTTCCTGTTTGTTCCATACACCGCTGCTGTTGGATCCTTTTACTTTGAAAAGTATAATTTCCCGGGGCGAGTTTTGTATAATATACTTTCCGGTTGCTTTTCAGAAAAGTCCATTCCTTATCCAGCCCTTCCATTTTATAAGCATATTCATTCATTTCAGGCACCGTATAACTTAATGCGGCAAAATCAATGCTGAGTGTTGACTGATCATAGGGAAGTGAAATGTTTTTGTACAGATGATGGATTCACTCAGCGGGCGAGTTTTTCGTATTCGCTGAAATCTCGCGGTTGTTCACTTCGAGTCCTGTAATATAAACAGGCGGTATGTCCGTATTTTTTATGAATTCATCCGGTTTGAAACTGATCAGTCCTTTTCCGCTTCCGAAAATACATACGACCATCCGCATCCTTAAATGCGGAATTATAATTGAACTGATCGCTCAGCAGATCCGTTGGATTTTGTGTATAGGTTCTGATATTCCCGTTCTCCGGATTAAAACAAACCAGCCCCTTGGACGTGCTGACAAATAAATTGTGTTCTTCGTCTTCCAGTATGCGAAATATCAGGTTATCCGGCAATCCGTTTTTTGTAGTATAGCGGGTAAATTTTCATTTATCTTTTTCGATACTTGCATAAGCCGACATCCGTAGCAAACCAAAAGTCTTTATTTCCGTCTTCATAAATTCCATTTACATAATTACTGGGAAGACTGTTTGAATCTTTGGCATTATATAAGCAATGAACCGCTTTTTTTGCAAGGGATTGATAAAAAATAACTGCCGTTTCCCCGTGTACAGGCCCAGAGCAACACCTTCTTCATCTTCCCACATACGTCTGAATCTGTGATTCGAAATGGGGAACGGGAGAAAAATCATCCGTCTGCGCGATTATACCTGAATAAACCGTTTTGTGTACCGACCAGTACATCGCCTGCACGGGTTTGAAAAATCGTAACGATGAAATTATTTTTCAGATCATGGGCACCGGCACCGGCATTATAATGACGGATTATTTTCCCGGTTTTGATATTCATGATATCCAGACCGTGCATAAATGTTCCTATCCACAAGGCTGTCGCCGGATGCAAGCAATCCATGAATATTATGATAGGCAATACTGCTGGTGGTACCGAGTGGTTTGTACGAAGTAAATATTTTCCTGTTCAAATCTATTTTATTCAGACCTCCGTCCTCCGTTCCAACCCATAACTTCCCGAATGATCCTTGCAGATTTCATGTATGGCATTACCGACAATGGAGGGTTTTGTATACTCGGGAAAATATTTATTGAATGTTGTGAATTGTTTGTGGATAATAATCCAGTCCCCCAAAATAGGTTCCGATCCACAAACCGCCTTCCCGGTCCTTGCAAAAAGTGAGTACAACATTGTCTGAAATGGAATATGAATTATCATATTCTTTTTTCAGCCGCAGGATCGATCCGATCGTCGAGCATGATATATATAAATGCCTGTCTCGGTTCCCGATCCAGTATTCATTTTCTGATATCTGCATAAAATCCCTTGGATATATACCTGTTTTATCCGGATTTACATTCACGATATCCCGAAAGGTCTGGCTTGACACATCAAAGAGTTTTACACCCTGGGCGAGTGTACCGACCAGCAGGTTCCCATTTTTCAGGGAATAAATTTTCTGGATTTGGATAGATTCTTTTGTTCCCGCGGATTTTAAAACGCCTATAGTTATAAATTGATCAGATGACGGGAATATATTTTTTCAGAAGCGCTGTCGTGGTCGACACCCAGATGCTGTTATCCGGCGAAATGCTAAGCGACGAAACCGTGCCGCCCCTGATATCCAGATTTATAAGGTTTGATTTTACCGGATGGCGGGATCATAATGAAACAGATTGGAATTTGAAATGAGCCAGACTCCGCCTGTTTTATCTTCTTTGATATCGGATACTTCTTCCAGACCGGTTACAGGGAAAGGTTTGAATTTTTCGGAATGCGTATTGTATATATAGATTCCTTTGTTCGTGCCGACCCATATAAATCCTTTTTTGTCTTCATACAAACAACGGATGAAATTACTTCCGATGCTGGTCAGAATCGTCATGATCGTGCCGGTAAATCCTAAATCTGTATCCGTCAAACCGGTTCAGACCGTTGATCGTGCCGAACCATAAAAATCCCTTTTTATCCTGCATACTGCAGTTGACGCTGTTGTTTGATAGACCGTTTTCAACCTGATAGTGTTTGAAATAATATTCCTGGGCCCGGAGAGCAGGATGCCCGCAAAAAATGCAGATCAGAATATAGATTATTTTTTTCTTCACAAGCGGCCGTTAGCAAACACAAATTAGATCAAAAAAAATGAATAATGGATACCTCCCGGTAAAAACATCATGATAAAAAAGTATTGATCAAATTAAAATTGAATCATTGATCGGAATTTATATAAGGGTTTCTCTGTATGAAAAATAAGATTGAGACATTATGAAAACAATTTGACGCATATAGATCATATAAAGTTTTAGAATATGCTTTCCTTCATTAATAGGATCAGCGGAAATGATTCCGCTTGTATTCTGCCAATTAAAACCACTACGCTAAAACATTGCTTATGCCAAAACGAAATTCCTCCCCATTTCCTGGGTTTCAGTTTCTGCGTTACTATTTCAGTTTGTTTTCATCCCCCTGACATTTAAGTTTTATTAATCAGTCATCATGACAGGATGCCAATTTTGATTTCATAGCCACTTAGTTAACTGCAAATAGATCAAATGATGAAAAAAATTATGTTTTTAAAATTCACAATGGGAAAAGTTTCCCCATTTGCCTTTGTCCTTATATTTCTGGCAAGCTTGACAGGCATTAGCGCAGACAAAAAATATCACCGGTAAAGTAACGTCTGAAGCCGGCAGCTCCAGCCGCGGGAGTAAGTGTGCACGTAAAGGGAAGTAATATTGGAACAACCACATCAAATGATGGTTCTTTTTCAATTAATGCAGCCAGGGGGTCTATACTGGAATTTACCGGAGTTGGATACACAGCGCTACAGGTTACGGTTGGTGATAACAGTGTGCTAACAATCCAGCTCACAAGAGATATCAGGGCACTCAATGAAGTGGTTGTTGTGGGATATGGAACAACCAAACGCAAAGATCTGACAGGTGCTGTAAGTTCTATCACTTCCGATCAGATCGAAAGAGTACCGGTAACGGTTTTGGAACAATCCCTCCAGGGAAGGGCTGCCGGCGTAAACGTTACGAATAACGACGCTGCACCAGGAGCAGGGCTCCAGGTCCAGATCCGGGGAGTGGGCAGTTTAGGACTTACAGATCCCCTCTATGTCGTCGACGGCTACCCGGTATCCGGTGGCATCAGTAATATAAACCCGGATGACGTCGCAACTATTGATATCTTGAAAGATGCTTCTGCAACAGCCATTTACGGAAACCGGGCAGCGAATGGCGTCGTTATCATCACCACAAAACGGGGCAGGAGAAATGGAATACAGATTCGCTGCGACGCGGAAGTTGCTATTCAGGCAAAGCCTAAAACATATGAAGTACTGAATGCGCAGCAATGGGGTGCACTCGCGTTTTCATCATGCTGCAACGGATGGTTATACTGCACTGCCAAACTGGGCTAATGCAGATACCTTCATGAAGCCGACTGGCAGAATGCAGTCTACCAGACAGGTGTACGGCAACAATACAATATCGCTCTCCGTGGGGCGACGATAAAGTTGTCAACCGCGGTTTCCGTGGGATATTTTGATCAGAAAGGCGTCGTGCTGGGTTCTGATTATAAAAGATTTAATGCAAGTGCCAACGTAGATTACACTCCTTAAACATGGCTCAAGTCTTCAACCAGCTTTAAATATTCGAGAGTGAATGCCCAGATTCCTTTTGGAACAGGTGGCCAGGGAGCCGTCATCAGGTGTGGGATATTTAACCAAATTGCCACCGACTCTCGACGGGGGTAATATGTTTACCACGGCGATTAAGGATGGAAACAATTATGGCTTCTTTAATCCCAATAACCAGGCTGTCAGAAACTGGGGTTCCGGTCCCGTATACCTGATTGAAACACAGGATCAGCAAAATTTAACCAACTATTTCCTGGGTACTACTTTTCTGGAAGCTACGATTCTGCCGGGACTCCGGATAAAGACAAATTTTGGCGTCAATACCAATGATCTTTCCGGCTATTATTTTACTCCTTCCGACACCAGGGCATTTGATCAATACGGAACGGGAACAGCCACAAGCAATAACTTTTATAAACAATTTGCCAATAATACATACGAGTGGCTCTGGGAAAACACGATTGCATATACAAAAACTTTCGGAGCAAACAGTATTGATTTTGTCGGCGGTGTTTCGGCACAGTCAAATACATTCCGGCAGATGAGTGTACAGGGTAACAATTTAGTGAGTAATCAGCTGAGGGATTTTCAGCCGTGGCAAATGTTACCAATATTGTGGTAACCAGTCAACCATCACGCTGTATTCACAGTTTGGAAGACTGAACTATAGTTATCATGGATAAATACCTGATCACCGGTACGGTCAGACGGGATGGATCATCCAGGTTTCCACCCGGCCAGCAATATGGAGTGTTTCCTTCAGGGGCGGTTGCGCTGGAGAATAAAAGAGGAAAATTTCCTGAAAAATGTGAATGCGCATATCAGACCTGAAATTCAGGGCCAGTTATGGTCAGGTGGGTAGTCAGATCAATGCCGGCAATTTTGCATATTTGTCACAATATACTTCCGGCCCGGAGCAAACCAATCAGGATAACAACGGATATCCCTTTAACGGGGTTTATCAACCTGGTCTTGTGTTAAGTCAGTTACCCGATTCAAGTCTGAGATGGGAAACATCCGATCAAACTGACATCGGTCTGGATGCCGCTTTTCTGAACGGCAGACTGACTTTGACTGTCGATTATTATTATAAAAAATCAAAGGATTTCCTGCTGAATGTACCCCTGCCGCCGCAATCAGGTTTTGCCAGCGGATATCAGAATGTGGGAAGCATCAGCAATGCAGGCATGGAGTTTTCTGTCAATTATGCCGGCGGATCAGGCGATTTCCGTTACAACATCGGAGTTAATGTAACCACCCTGACCAATAAATTACTAAGCCTGACAAACGGACTGGATAATGTCACCAATCTCGCGAGTCTTGGCTTCTCAACAACAGGCAGTAACAACTGGGGCACTTTCAGCAAGACAGTGGTCGGCGGACCAGTTGGAGAATTTTATGGATATAAATCTGCCGGAATTTTCCAGGATCAAAAAGAGATTGATGATTTGAATGCCATCGCGCAGGCCAAATACGGAACTCCTTATGAGGCGACAACCGGACCTTTGAAAAGCGCAGTGCCGGGTGACCGTAAGTTCGTGGATGTAAATGGCGACGGCAGGATAACGGCAGCTGACCAGACTTCTCTTGGGAGTCCTGTTCCAAAATTATATGGAGGACTGACTTTCGGCGGAACCTACAAAAACTTTGATTTCAATATATTTTTCTACGGCTCTTACGGAAATAAGATTTACAATTATCAGGAAAGGACGCTGGAAAGTTTTGGAAGTTCAACCGGATCTGTTGGTATCGAAAATATTGGTTTGAAATATTATCAGAAGGCCTGGACATCCTCAAATGGTTCGAACCGGTATGCCCAGATCGATGCCAACGAATTTAACGCCAATACCCGTCCTTCGGATGTTTATGTTGAAGATGGCAGTTACCTGCGCTTAAGAAACTTAACCATCGGATATAATATACCGGCGAAACTAATTACTGCCGCAGTACCCATTAAGATACGGGTCTTTTTTACCGGACAGAATCTTTTCACGATTACGAAATACTCCGGTCTTAATCCGGAAATCGGAGAACCGGTAGGACGATGTAATAATCAACGAATACCAACTATCGAAGTGTAACCGCTTCGGGCGTAGACGTTGGTACTTATCCCACATCCAATTTTATACGCTTGGATTTAATGTGACGTTTTAGTGAAAAAATATAAATATTTAGAAATGAAAAATAAACTATTATAATTTTTGCTGCATTCGGGGTCATGCTGATTCCCTTCTCCTGTTCAAAAAACTTTTTGGATACACAAATACCCAGGGGATCAGTGCTTCCACTCTGTTTCATACGCCCCAGGATGGAATCAGCCTGGTCAATGCGATTTATGATGGATTCCAGCATGATAACCAAAGTTTCGTTTTGAAAGCCCTTTGGTATAATGCAAATTATACTTCACAGGATTTCTTCAACTGGGGAGCCGATGTTTCTTATAACACGTATCTCTTCCCGACGGATTTTGGATCACTTTCAGCTTATTGGAATCTTTCTTACCAGGGGATATCAAGAGCCAATTCTGCGATACCCATTATTGCGAAGATGCATACCGATGGTGTTATCACTGATTCGCTGGCTAACTTTCTAACCGGCCAGACCTATTTTTTACGCGGTGTTTATTATTATTATCTCGCATGTACATTTGGTGGCGTGCCATTGGAATTGAATGTATCGACCAATGGGTTGCATCCGCGCAGTACCCAGGATTCCGTATTTACTGCAGGTAGCATCTGATTTAACGACAGCTGCTGCTTTATTGCCCTGGCCTGAAAATCTGGCTCCTTCTGATTTCGGAAGAGCAACCAGGGGAGCTGCTCTCGGTTATCTTGGGAGCGCCCAGATGTGGCTGAAAAAATATTCCGATGCGGTTACCACATTTCAGCAATTGATACCGCATTACCAGTTGATTTGCAAACTATATGGACATCCATGAATATAAAAATCGAAACAGCAAGGAATCGATCTTTGAATTGCAGTTCCTGACACCGGGTGGCACTACGCCGGACTGGAGTTATAACAATAATGAAGTCACCTGGAACTCATCTTTCATGTGGCCCTGGGAAACTTCAAACTTTGGATATACTTACGCGAACAAATTGTTGTGGGACTTCATATGAAGCCGGCGATACCCGGAAAGCTGCAACGGTCATCGGACCGGGTGATACGATTGCAAGCCCTGGCATCGTTGCGATCGGAGGAATTAAAAATTATCCCCAGGTTATTGCAGGATTTAACGGAACACTTTCTCTTCCGGCATCTCATTTTACGGGTACTGGATGGAAAAATTATTAATACCTGCGGAAAAGCAGGTGATCTGTGGACAGGCGATCAGCCGGGTCAATTAAGATCCGGATATTATGGTATGAAATACTGGCGCGATCCGAATGTAAGCGGTAATACGCCGCAAATTCCGGCAAATATGCATCGACAAAAGCGACGGCTATTTTCGGCGATCAGAACGTGACCCTGTTGCGGCTGGGTGAGATTTATCTCAGTCTGGCAGAGGCCCAGTTCCAAAGCGGAGATGCTGTCCGGAGCTGCAGCATCCGTCGCCACGATAAGAAACCGTGCCTGGGGTGGTACCGCACCTGCATCACCCTTCGGGCCCGATTTTATGCAGATTGTGATCAATGAATACAGGCATGAACTGGTCGGCGACATGTCTCTGTGGTATGATCTAAGAAGATCCGGACTACAGATCGATTATATTAAAAACACATTTGGTGTAACGATTCCTGCCGGGTCATGATCTGCTGCCCATTCCGCAAAACGCAATAGCAACCAATCCGAATTTAACGCAGAATCCCAACTATTGAGCATAAGCAAACAGTCAATTGGTGGAGGAGGCTTTGTATTTTTACAAAGCCTTCCTCTTTTTGTGATGCATTTCGAATCCGAACTGTTTTTTTATCATTTTTTTCATATGAATGGTTATCGATTCTTATCCGGTTCTTTTGATCCTGTCCTGCTATTTGCCTGTCATCATCGGAACCATACTTTATTCGAAAAAATTTCATCTTCTCATTCAGGCATTGTTTTTAACAATCAGATCGTTGAAAACGATACAATCAATCCGATTGATGTGGTGAATATTTATAATGGCGGAGGGGTTGGCATTGGAGATTTCAACAACGATGGGTTGCCAGGATATTTATTTCGGCAGGAAATATGGTCTCCAACCGGCTGTATCTGAACAAGGGTCATTTCACATTCAAAGATATTACCGAAGAAGCGGGTGTTGCCGGATTAGGACGTTGGGCAAGGGGTATATCAGTGATAGATATAAATAATGATGGCCTGATGGATATCTATATCTGTAATACCATTTATAAAGATTCCCTCAGAAGAAGAAATATATTATACGTCAACCAGGGAATGGATAAAAATGGCATTCCGCATTTTAAAGATATGGCGGCGGAGTACGGACTGGATATTCATGTACAATCCACCATGGCAAGTTTTTTTGACTATGATAATGACGGCGATCTGGACATGTACCTAACGGTCAACGAAGCATTCAACGGCGAAAATCCTTCCACTTTTCTGCAACGGAATACCCGGAGTACAGCACCCAGCGTGGGAAGATTATACCGGAATGATATGGGACAGCAGTCTGAACCATCCTGTTTTCCGGGATGTCTCAAATGAAGCAGGTATTAAATTTCGAAGGATATGGACATGCAGCCACCATTTGTGATATCAATCATGACGGATGGAAAGACATTTATGTATCAGACGATTTTTTATCCAGTAATCTGCTTTATATCAACAATCATGACGGCACTTTCACAAACCGCGTAAAGGAATATTTTAAACATACTTCTTATAATTCAATGGGACAGGATGTCGTTGATATGAATAACGATGGATTGCACGATGTGATCGAACTGGACATGAACCCGCAGGACAATTATCGTAAAAAAATGATGCTGGCTTCCGAATCCTACCTGACCTATCAGAATTTCGACGGGTATGGATACGAATATCAGTATGTGCGAAACACCCTTCAATGGAACCAGGGACCGGGTGTGGGAGAAAATGATAGCATCGGTATTCCGTCATTTAGTGAAATCGGATTTTTGAGTGGCATTTCGCAAACCGACTGGAGCTGGTCACCACTGGTAACAGATTTCGATAATGACGGATATCGCGATCTGGTCATTACCAATGGTTTTCCACGTGATGTATCGGATCATGATTTTATGGCCTATCGCGAAGAGAAAAAAGGCATCGTCACTAAAAAAATCCTGCTGGATCAGATTCCGAAGGTAAAACTTCATAATTATGCTTTCAGAAACAACGGGAATCTCACATTTAGCGACCAGACAACCGCCTGGGGACTTGACCAACCGACTTTTTCCACCTCTGTCGCTTATGCTGACTTTGACAATGACGGTGCGATGGATATGGTTATCAATAACACGAATGATGAAGCTTTGTTATACAGAAATACTTCCCGCGATCAGGACAGTTTAAATACTCATTTTTTACAAATTAAATTCAAAGGCGATAAAAAAAATATAAATGGATTGGGCGCTATCATTCATATTTATTATGATCATGGAAAACAACAGGTATATGAGAACAATCCGTATCGGGGTTATCTGGCCAGCATGCAGGGAATTGTTCATTTCGGTCTAAACAATATACTGAATGTAGATTCGGTGGTGATACAATGGTATAATGGCAAACAGCAAACAATTAAAAATGTACCGACCAATCAGACGCTTACGGTTGACATTGCCAATGCGAAATCATATATTCCTCAGACACCCATCATTGCACAGAATGCTTTATTCAAAGCAATAACCAGGTCGGCAGGTATTAGTTACCGGCATCATGATTATGATTTCATAGATTTCGATATTCAGCATTTATTGCCGCATAAACTCTCGGAATATGCTCCTGCACTTGCTGTTGGTGATCTGGATGGAAATGGTCTCGATGATATTGTAATCGGTGGCAATGCGGTATATCCCACGCATATCCTCCTGCAACAACGCAATGGAAAATTCCTGCAAAAAGATTCAATACCCGGAATATTAAATCATTCAAAGGTTTCAAAAGACGAAGGCATTCTGATTTTTGATGCGAACGGGGATGGCAAACCGGATATCTATATCAGTAGCGGAGGATATGAATTATCACCTGGCAACCCAGGTTACCAGGATCGCTTATATATCAATGACGGAAGAGGAAATTTTAAGATGGACACATCAGCGTTGCCGGTCAATTATAACAGTAAATTCTGTGTCAGGTCATTTGATTATAATAAAGATGGGAAACCGGACCTGTTTGTATCAGGACGTGTAGACCCCTGGAATTATCCAAAACCGGTAAGCAGTTTTATCTTCCGGAATGATTCTGAAAAAGGACATGTGAAATTTACCGATGTAACCGATGAAGTGGCTCCTGGTTTAAGAGAGATTGGTATGGTTTGCGATGCAATGTTCACGGATTTTGACGGCGACGGACAAACAGATCTGATTGTTGTCGGGGAATGGATGCCGGTTACTTTTTTTAAAAATTCAAATGGGAAATTTAAAAATGTAACAGCATCAACCGGAATGGGCGAACAGGCAGGCTGGTGGAATTCAATAACTGCGGGCGATTTCAGGCATACGGGCAGAATGGATTATATCGTCGGGAATCTGGGCATGAATTCATTGTATCAGGCGAGTGACCAGTGGCCTGTTTATATAACAGCCAAGGATTTTGACGGCAATGGAAAATATGCCGGCATACCATCGTTGTTCCTGCCGGATAGGAAAGGGATGAAAAAAGAATTTCCGGCTCAGGGAAGAGATGATATGACCCGGCAGTTGAATAGTTTGAAAAAGAGATTTTTCAATTATAAAACGTATGCAAATGCCACAATGGACGATTTGCTGACACCTGATCAGCGAAAGGGTGCACTGCGACTGAAAGCCAATATGCTTCAGTCCTGTTATCTGCGAAATGAAGGGGGTGGAAAATTTACAATGATTCCTCTGCCCGTAGCCGCCCAGGTATCCATTATAAACGGAATGGTTGTGGATGATTTTGACGGAGACGGAAATCTGGATGTTTTAATAAACGGAAATGATTACTCTACGTCCATCGGTATCGGTCGTTATGATGCATTCAATGGCTTACTTTTAAAAGGAGATGGAGCAGGTGGATTCAAACCCATGTCCATGCTACAGAGTGGAATTAATATTCCGGGAAATGGAAAGGCATTGGTGAAGCTCACCGGGGCCAACGGCCATTATTTAGTTTCAGCCAGTCAGAACAGGGGAAATCTTATTTTATTTGAATTGAATAATAAACACCGAATCATTCCTGTGAATCCGGGAGACCTTTTTGCCATACTCACTTTCAGTGACGGTAAAATTCAAAAACAGGAACTCAACCAGGGTTCATCTTTTTTATCTCAGTCTGCCAGTTTCCTGGACATCGGGGACCTGGTGTCTTCAGTGAGCATTACTGATGTCAAGGGAAAAGTAAGAAATATTTCGTTCGGGGATAAAAATGAAAAATAGGGTTTAATGTAAACATCTTATGCAATCATGGGTATCCGGAAATTAATTTTGGTGACAGTGATCGTTGGATCGGTATTTTTATTCACCCGATGCTTCCAGGCGCAGACGCAAACGGATCCACGGGGTCCATCCTACGCAGGATCCGAAGCATGCCTGAATTGTCACAAAACTAAATCTTCAACTTTTGCTCATACCGCTCATTTTCTTTCTACAAGGATTGCCGATTCAACTACGATTGCCGGAAATTTTTCAAAAGATTCGAATGATCTGATGATAAATGATACGACCAGGATCAGAATGGAAAAAAGAGCCACGGGATTTTACCAGGTGTTATATGTACAGAATAAGGAAATAGAATCTCATCGGTTTGACCTCGTAATGGGTGCAGTGAAAGGTCAAACCTACCTTTACTGGAAAGAGAATGGGTTTTTTCAGATGCCGGTTTCCTATATCTTCTGCCCTTCATCAATGGACAGGTAGTCCCGGATATTCTTTTTCTGACCTGAATTTTAACCGCCCGGTTCTAAAGGAATGTTTTGGATGTCACAGTTCTTTTGCTGAAGGTGACCCGCATGGACGGTCTGGTTTTGATTTACAGCAAAATAGTTGGGTATTCAATATAGATTGCGAGCGATGTCATGGACCGGCTGCGGCTCATGTTCAGTTTCATACTTCACATCCTGAAGAAAAGCATGCAAGGTTTTTGGTTTCTTTCCAGTCACTCAACAGGTCAGCAGAAAATCGATCTTTGCGCAATTTGCCATTCCGGAACAAAACATATTCTGCTTAAATCGACTTTTGCTTTTAAAATGGGAGACAGCCTGTCGTCTTTTATGATGCCATTATCCACCGGAGACCAATTGGATGTGCACGGTAACCAGACGCAATTGCTTTCGCAGAGTAAATGTTTCCGGAGCAGCAAAATAGATTGTTCAACCTGTCATGACGTTCATGTTAATCAACGCGGACTTGTAAAAAGCTTCAACGATCGTTGTCAGAGTTGTCATGCACCGGGTAATCATTTTTGTAAAATGGCGACCGGTACCAATATGACTTTTTTACAAAACAATTGTACCGGCTGCCATATGCCTTTGCAGTATTCCACAGCTATTATGGTAATCCCGTCGGGTAATGCAGCTGCCATTCCTGCTATGGTCGTAAATCACAGGATTGCGATTTATCCGGAAGTAGTGGAAAAAATTATCAGAGCCAATTTTCACGATATTAAAGCCCAGGAGTAAAAAAGTAGATTATATTCAAATAAAAATAAAATAACAACATATGCCCGGTGATTCCCTTTTGATAAATAATAAGGCCGATGCAAAAAATACATACGATGCGATTGTAATCGGTTCCGGTATCAGCGGCGGCTGGGCAGCAAAAGAATTAACCGAAAAAGGTTTACGTGTGCTCATGCTCGAGAGAGGACGGCCGTTAGATCATATTACAGGATATAAAACGGCGACTTTAAATCCCTGGGATTTTCCACACCGCGGTCGCGCGACCATGAAACAAAAAGAGGATGACCCGGTCATATCGCGGCCCTGGGGTATGTATGGCACGGCCGCCCAGGAAGCCATTATGGACTACTGGGTGAATGAAAAAGATTCTCCCTATGTAGAGAAACGTCCGTTTACCTGGTGGCGAAGTTACCAGATGGGCGGACGATCTATCCTGTGGGGAAGGCAGTGTTACCGCTGGAGTGATCTGGATTATGAGGCCAATCTAAGGGATGGTATTGCCATCGACTGGCCGATCCGGTATAAAGAAATGGCGCCATGGTTTGATTATGTCGAAACATTTGCAGGCATCAGTGGATCAAAAGAAGGCCTCGCGCATTTACCCGACGGACATTTTCTTCCACCCATGGATTTGAACTGCGTGGAAAAAGATGTCGCTGCAAGAATAAAAGAAAAATATAAAGGGCAGAGACATTTATTTATTGGCAGAGTGGCCAATTTAACGGAAGCGATCCCGGGCAGAACCAAATGCCAGTTCCGCAACCGTTGCTGGGAAGGTTGCCCTTTTGGCGGTTACTTCAGTACACAGTCATCGACTTTGCCGGCAGCCATGGCAACGGGGAGACTCACCGTGCGGCCTTATTCCATCGTGACTAAAATCATTTACGACAAAAACACGAAACGCGCAACGGGTGTCGAAGTGCTTGATGCGGAGAACAACAAGACATATGAATACCAGTCCAAAATTATTTTCCTGAATGCATCCACACTCAACAGCGCCTGGGTATTGATGAATTCGGCAACAGATATCTGGCCGGAAGGGCTCGGCAGCAGCAGCGGTGAGCTGGGTCACAATATCATGGACCATCACTATATGCTCGGCGCTCAGGGTTCCATCGATGGTTATACGGATCAATATTATTATGGCCGGCGTGCGAACGGTTTTTATATTCCGCGCTATGTGAATCTCGGCACGGATAAAAGAAATTTTCTGCGTGGTTACGGATACCAGGGCAGCGCGAGCCGACAGGGCTGGAGCCAGGATGTAGCGGAGATGAATATTGGCGCCGAATTCAAAGAAGCACTCACGGAGCCGGGCAGCTGGTCGATCGGTGCGACCGGCTTCGGTGAAATCCTGCCTTATCACGACAACATGATCTCTCTTAATCACGACGTGAAAGACAAATGGGGACTGCCCGTATTGACGATGGATGCAGGGCTTAAAGAAAACGAACTCAACATGCGCAAGGATATCGTGAAGGATCTGGTCGAGATGTTTGACAATGCCGGCATAAAAAATATTACTACCTGGGACAAAGATTATGCAATCGGCCAGGGTATCCATGAGATGGGCGCCGCGCGGATGGGTCGCGATCCCCGCACATCCGTATTGAACAGCCATAACCAGGTTTGGGATGCACCCAATGTTTTTGTAACCGATGGCGCCTGTATGGTGTCCAGCGGTTGTCAGAATCCTTCGCTGTCCTATATGGCACTCACAGCACGAGCGGCAGACTATGCCGTGAGTGAATTAAAAAAACAAAATATATGAATGTTTTTTTCCGTGTTGCTTTTTATTCATTGTTAGCACTTGTGGCCAACGCACAATCCAATGAGCAAACGATTCCGCATCTTGAAAAACAGGGAACCGCGGCGCGGCTGGTGGTGAATGGAAAACCGATGCTGTTGCTCTGTGGTGAACTCCATAATTCAAGCACAGGTGGTTTGGATTATATGCGACCCATCTGGAAACGCATGGCGGAAAAAAATCTGAACAGCGTAATTGCTGCCGTGTCCTGGGAACTTATCGAACCAACAGAGGGCAGCTATGATTTTACACTCGTTGACAGTACGATCGCCGGTGCCCGCGCGGCGAATCTGAAACTCATTCTCATCTGGTTTGCGAGCTGGAAAAATGGCGGCTCCATCTATATGCCTGCCTGGGTAAAGAAAGATGATAAAAAATTCCCGCGGGTAAAAGACAAATCCGGAAAGTCACTTGAAATTCTTTCCACTTTTGGCGAAGCATCTATGAAGGCCGATGCAAAAGCATTTGCTGCGCTCATGCATCATATAAAAGAAACAGACAGCCGGTTCCAAACCGTGATCATGATGCAGGTAGAAAACGAAATGGGCGTGCTCGATAACCCCGGCCTGCCCGGAAACGCGGCACGTGATTATAGTCCGGCTGCGGATGCTGCTTTTCATGCAGAAGTTCCCGGCACGCTTATAAAATATCTTGAACGGAATAAAGATTCTTTGTTTCCTGAATTAAAAAAAGTCTGGGCTGATAACGGCTATAAAAAAACAGGTAACTGGGAAGAAGTCTTCGGGAAAAGTTTTCTGAAAGCTGATCAGAAAGACTGGAAATCATATTCTTTTTATACCGAAGAACTTTTTTCTGCCTGGAACTATGCGAACTATGCCGGGCAGGTGGCTGCCGCGGGAAAAAAAGAATACCAACTACCGATGTATGTCAACGCCTGGCTGAAACAACCCTTCAGTTATATACCCGGCAAATATCCGAGTGGGGGACCGCTTCCCCAGGTAATCGATCTGTGGCGCGCCGCGGCTCCTTCGATTGATTTCATCGCACCTGATATTTATACAAATGAATTCATTTGGGTATGTAATGAATATACACGGAGTGGAAACCCGCTTTTCATTCCGGAAACACTTGGCGGTGCAACCGGCGCTGCAAGGGCATTCTATGCAATTGGAGGATTTAGTGCGTTCGGTTTTGCGCCATTTGGTATCGACGGAAGTTTATATGAAACAAATGATCCGCTGAATGAATCCTATCTTGTATTACAAAATCTCTCACCACTTATTTTAGAAAATCAGGGAAAGAATTCCATGCGGGGTGTGCTGGTCGATACGGCACATCCGGAGCAGGACCTGGAATTGGGCAATTACCGGATCAAAGCAAGATTGTCAGCGGATAAAAATACAGTGACGGCCGGTGGCCTCATCATTCAGACAGGAGCAGATGAATTCATCGTTGCGGGCAAATCACTTGACCTTTTTTATATTCCGAAAGATTCAACGCAACGCATCGGTGTGCTCTCGGCGGATGAAGGTTTTTTCAAAGACGATCAATGGATCGCCCGCCGCCGTTTGAATGGCGACGAAACGCATGCAAGCACATGGGATGGCACCGGGAATAAAATGCCGGCGGATAAACCCGGCATACAAAAGATTATTTTATATCATTATCGATAATCGCGGTCCGGTAAGACGTCGTCTTTCAATGATCGGTATTGGCATTCATACTGTTGAAGTGGTTGCGCGTAATATTTGCACAGCCATCCGCCAGCAAAAATCCATTGCAGGTACGTTGTGTTCTGGGTGCAAGGAATGAATATCAGGCCTGTGGCACATTCTTTGGAAGAATGACCCCGGGATCATCAAAAATGCATAAAGATGGAATTCAAACCGCAGGATTTTCGTGCAAATCTTTACAATGAGCAGCGGGTCGCCAGTTATTTTTACCGCGTTACACAAGATGTTGCTGCCTTTAAAGACAAAGAAGTGGTTAACAGCTATCATCATGTGGAGGATTTCAAAAATGCAGATCTGCGTAAGGCACGACATGATGCTATTGAATATTTAACCGAACGATATCAGACATTACCGGAAGGATTCATCTTCCCTTATCTTTCTCCGGAACAACATGCGGCAAATCCCGACGAAGCATTTTCTGCATATTCACACAGTGTTTTATTTGTCGAATTTTATACTGATGAAATCTTTGAAGAATGGCCCATCGCAGGTGAAGAAGACGAGGATGTTCGCGAAGGATTAGAACACGAAGCAGATGTCTGGCTTAAGAATGGTTTGGGAGAGCCGCCGTATATTCATTCGATTATTTAAAACATTTTTTTCGTTACCTGTCAACCGTCAACCGTCAGCCGTCAACGCAAACCTACTCATCATTCAATCCCTTTCCATTGAGAATTTGTTTCATAGATTTTTCAACTCTTGACTGCCCGGGTTTTGGATTGTTTGGGTGCAGAAAAATAAAGAATATATCCTCTTTGCCGTCCTGGCGTCAATGCTTTAAAAGCAGTTTTCAATGCAGGCGTTTTATCCAGTTTCTTTTGAAACTCTTCCGGAATACTATATTCTGCCGTCTTTTTTAATGTCAGTTTCAAACCGGATTTTTCCACTTCAATGGCTTCAAAAATATAGGCTTTAAGGATGGATTTCATCTGAACGATTTCCTTCACATTGGTGAACCGGATCTGGCGCGCCGACCTGCACATTCTTCGTTTGCTGAACAAGAATTCCTTCGGCATCATGTAACAAAGCCCCCTTAAAAAACAACAAGCGCACAGTATTCTTTAAATACATGAATCAGAACGATATTCGTTTTCTGAAATGTGTAACAGGGACAGCCCCATTTCAGTTCTTCGGTCAGTCCACAGTCAAGAACAATTGTTCTCAATCTCCTGATTTCTTCCTGCCATTTTTTGGCTTTGCTAAAATAAAAATCAACCTTTGGATTCATTGTATTCAATTTTGATATGCGTCCTCCAACTTACTGAATGGAAGATAACCATTCGCAGATTATGCAAAATTCAGACCCTTAGCGAGCCGCGAAATCCCCTGGCAGCATAATAAGATTCTGCGCCATTATGATACACGAAGACGGTGTCGTAGCGACGATCACAGAAGATGGCACCACCAAGTTTTCTGATACCAGGAGGTGTTTTTATCCAGCTCGATGTTTTCGTATCGAAATTTCCAAGTTTCTGCAATGCCCGGTACTGTTCTTCTGATAAAAGTTCAATGCCCATAGCTGCAGCCATATCCACCGCATTATCTTTCGGTTTATTTTCTTTTCTTGAATCAAGCGCTTCACGGTCGTAACAAAGACTTCTGCGGCCATTTGGACTTTCCGCTGAACAATCATAAAAAATATATTCGTCCGTCTTTTTATCAAAACCAACCACATCGGGTTCACCGCCTGTTCTTTCCATTTCGCTGAGCGACCATAGTTTTTCTCTGCCAGCTGATGAATCCAGCCTGGCCTGTACTTTAGCCCATTCAAGACCGGCGTGTCGATTCTTGTTTTTCTCAAACCGGACTTTCAATACGCTGAATAATGAATCCTGTTGTGCTGATGTCAGTTTTTTAATATTGTTTTTGCTCATACAATTATATTGAGTCTGTTATGCAAACGTGGCAGTTGTTGATGTAATTTTTCTGTTTGCAGGCCTGAAATACCAGGACGTAATAATAAAAATGGTCTGCATGAATGGTCCGATAAGTCCCTTTAAGCCATAATCACCACTCGCCAGATGCGAGATAAGGGCTCCCGTCATAACAAAGAAGAAACCTGCATAGGCCCATTCTTTCAGTAATTTAAATCCGGGAACTAAAATAGCTATTACACCCAGTATTTTCCAGACACCAATGATGTACAGTATATATAATGGATAACCCAGGGGAACAACTAAGTCAATCATCTCTTTTGCATGCGCTATTTGTGCCAGACCACTTCCCAGCATACCCACCGACATTAAACCGGTTGCGGTCCAATAGATCGCTAAATTTCTCTTTTCCATGGTATATTATTTTAATTTGCTTACTACTTCCTGTAATCTGTTATGTGCCATATTGATTCCATAGGCAAAGGGTAGTTTCAGTACCTGGTCCCTTTGAGCAACAGACTCATATATGGCATGGATACTAAGTCTGCTGGTTTCATCGGTAAGTCGTTCAAATTCGGCCACTTCAAGCTGAACACCAAAGGGCGAATTGTCCATTTCAAATGTCCTGTGTGATTTTCCGGTTGGGAACAAACTCATGAATTACCCCATTGGCACTAAATACCACATTTCCTTTTTCATCTTTTGTTTCAAACTGCCAGCTGCCCTGCTTTTTACTTTCGAGTTTCAGCACTTTCGTTCCCATCCATTGTTCAATGATTTCTGCCTCCGCATTGGCTTTAAAAAGTAATTCCACAGGCAAATCAAATTCCCTGGTAATTACCAGATCCTGTTTGCCTTCTTCTGCATGGATTTTTGTTTTGCGTTCCATATTATTTGTTTTTATGTTTTTTCATAACGGCTTCTAACTTATTGAACCGGTCGTCCCACATATTGCGGAATGGCTCGATAAAGTCGGATACCTCTTTCATTTTTTTTGCATTAATATGATAATAAATCTCTCTGCCGTTTAGCTCCTGTTTTAGCAATTCACACTCATTGAGTATCTGGAGATGTTTTGAAACGGTCGGTCTGGCCGTGTCAAAATTTGCGGCAATGGCACCGGCTGTCATGGATTGCGAAGCGACCAATAGCAGGATGGCTCTTCTGGTCGGGTCTGCGATGGCTTGAAATACGTCTCGTCGTGTAAGCATTGTGTAGCTATTTGACTACAAATATATGTGTAGTTATTTAACTACGCAAATATTTTTTTTTAACGCTCATTCTTCGATCCCCTCATTAATTTTTTCTACCCGAAAGTTTACCTGAACAGGCGTAAATTTAGAAGATGACCACTAATAAAGCCGCATGATAAACCCAATGAACTGTTCAATTCAGAAAACTGCATTCCTCAGCTTACTGGCAATAAGTTTTTCCTTTTCTGCTTTTTCCCAGGACATGGAACCAAGAAGTTATTCGGTGGTACCCGTAGGTTTGCACGCGGCACAGTTGTCCTATACTTTTTCCGGAGGAGAAGTTGTATCCGGTTTGAATTCACCGTTGCAAGACCTGAATATCAATGCGTCCATTATCTCACTCGGATATGTACAGACTTTTTCTCTTTTCAAAAAGCTTGGTCGTATTGCAGTAGGTATGCCATACGCTTTTTTAAACGGAACGGCAAAAGCGTATGGTATTGACACAGCGGCTTCCCGAAACGGATTCGGTGATGGAAGAATAAAATTGGGTATCAATCTGATCGGTTCACCAGTTCTGGCGCCAAAAGATTTTCAGCAATTTCAGGAGCACACGGTACTTGGCGCGAGTGTGGTAATTTCCGTTCCAATTGGACAATATTTTAGTGACAAACTAATCAATATCGGATCCAACCGCTGGGGCATCAAACCAGAGATCGGCGTTTCACACCGCGAAGGCAGACTTTTTTACGAAGGATATGCCGGTGTCTGGTTTTACACCGAGAACAATCAGTATTATAATAAATCAACACTGAGTCAGAAGCCATTATTCAGCTTTCAGGCTCACACGGACTATACATTCAAACATGGAAAATATGTCGCTTTAAACGGAGGATTTGCGAGCGGTGGTGAAACATCTTTAAATGCGGTACAAAGATTTGACGATCAGGAGAACTGGCGGATAGGCGGTACGTTTTCAACTCCCATTTTCAATAAACACCAGTCTGTCAAATTCATGATTAACACCGGCGTGGCAACCCGCGCAGGACAAAATTACACTGCTGTAACACTCGCATATCAATACAACTGGTTCTGATAATCCGGGGGAAATAAAAAGCCCTGCTACATTTCTGTAGCAAGGCATATATGAAGGGGTACGGTCTAAGGTTTCGGGGCGGTTTTTCAGGATAATCCGATGAGTCTATTTAACTCATAATGAATTTCTACTGGTAGGGGGTTTGGGGGCTGACCGCAGTGCCGGGCGGATTTACATGGTCTTTCTACGCGTCTGCAGGAATAATATTTGCAGTTCGGTTTATGAGTCCCGACGGGGACTCACCAGTCCCGAAAGGGGCTTGGATATTGGATAAACTTCGGGCTGGATTTCTATCCGGCCCTTTTTTTGATTGCGCGAAAATAAAAGACTTTTCCATTCTGAAGCACTTAAGTTTTCCACATTATTTATAAATAAAATGATGGGTGTTTAATTTTTCATGGCGAAAATACCACTGTCCCTGTCTGTCAGCAGATTGGGGTCATTCCTGGCCATCAGTTTAAAAAACGGCAAATCTTAGAGAAATGTTAAAGCATAAAAAAACTGCTATCCAGATGATATGTTATGATAATTACACGCGTTGACATCATCAGATTATTTACGACTCTGCTACTTTCCGAGACACAGGTTTGCCCGGGTAACAAATGACGTTACAATAGGCGCAAGACCGCTTAGACAACAACCAACCAGAATAATACCAGGCGCAATTTCTTTCGGAAAACTAAAAACAATGGCGAACATAAAACCAAAGACGGGCATGATCGTATAATTACAAAGGATACCGATCAAAATGCCTCTGGGTTTTTTCAGCACGGTCAGGAATTCTTTGATACTTAATTCCGTGCCCATCCCAAACATAATGATTTGGAATAACGGAAGAATGAGGCCTGATAATTTCAAACTGCCTGCCTGAAGAAAAAATCCGGTCAACAGCCATCCGCCAAAAGACAAATTTCCAGTGACTGACAAATAAATGTAACCTGCTAAAAACAAAACGGCGACTAAATAAAAATAACTTCCGCCACTCGCTGCTAACACAACATATTGTTTTCCATTACAGAATAAGTGATGATTATGGCCCGGTTTTTTAATAATTTTGATAAAGAAAACCCATGATAACGGTAATGAAGAATATTCCCTCCATTTTGCCTGGTACGACACAGGATTTTAAACTGGAGGAATTGGATCAGGCAGGAACCTGGGTTGCGGAGGAAATTTAATTACGGTCTATAAACTGCAGGGTTCATGGAGCAATTAAAAAATATTCAGTTTACTGTCCTTATAAAAGCCGGCGGTCTGTTAAGAGAATTCAATTTTAGAAAAAGTACCGGACAGGTTGGTTCCCTTTTTACGATCGATGTTGCAGATGTCAGGGGAGAGCGGCATTATCTGATGTTCCGGCAGGAGAACGATCAGTGGATTCTGAAAACGACTGAAATTCCGGACTGGATAAAGGAAGTTATACCAAAAATCAAAGAGAGGATCCAACAGTTTTGATGTTGTAAATATTTGATTTTATGCAGGGAGAACTAAAAGAAGATGTGATAGCCGCTGAGATTCGGAGTCTCATCCATGATAAATTGGGGATTGGAACGGAGCTTTTAGCAGATAAAGCCAGTTTCAAAGACGACCTGGGCGTGGATTCCCTTGACCTGATCGAACTACAGATGGAAATTGAAAAACAGTACTCTTTAAATATGCCGGAAGAGGTAGCAGAAAATCTAAAAACAGTCGGCAGCCTCATTGCCTTTGTCAGGGATAAAAAACATTAGAGCAGGCATACGTTTTGCTTTTTTGAATAAAAAGGTAATGAAGTCTCACTATTCACCGGTTGCAATTACATTTATTCTGCTTAGTTGTTTTCTGCTGGCTTTTATGCGGTATGCCGATCAGACTTTTTTTAATCAGGCAAGTCAGGCAAACCTGGCTGAAATCGCTGCAGGGCAGCTGGCAGAAACCAAAGGAAACGCAAAAGTAAAGTCACTGGGCAAACAAATGGTGACCGATCATACAACGGCTCAAAACGAACTGGTAGCCCTTGCAAAAAAAGAAGCCGTGACCATTCCGATGAGTCCGGACGCTGAACACAAACAGGCGCTGGCAGATTTAAATAAACTTTCCGGTAGGTCTTTTGATTCTGCTTATATGACGAGCCAGCTGGCCGATCATAAAACAGCGGTTGCTTTGTTCTCCGAAGAATCCGTGAACGGATCCGATCCCGGTGCCAAGGCCTTTGCTGCAAAGTATTTACCAAAACTGAAAATGCATCTCCAGATGTTTCAGGGTGCAATAAAAAAATAAAGCGGTCGATGAATAAAAAAAAATATTGTTTTTAAAATTTGTCTGGCTAAACCAGGATAATCAAAGGCTCGCAGGCCCGCAGAATGATGCGGGCTATTTTTTTACCATTTCCATCCCAGACTATTGATAAAAAATAAATGGATACCCGAAGCCATTGGCATTCTTTTTTAATTCATACCATAAAAATTGGACTCGGGCAGGAGGAAAATGAACAGACCGGAGTATTATGGATGAATTATATTGAAGATGGAGACGATTACAATGTATCATGATATACGGGTCTTTTACGTGAAGAAAAACACTTCTTCCCTTAGTCTTCCGCAAGTTTATCAGGAATTGATAAAAAACGTTCCTTTTGCATGCGACAGAATGTATTATGGGATTCTCGTTCCGGAGAATGGATGTCTTTGTTATCGGCTTGCGGTGGAACAATTAACCCGTTATGAAAACAGGGATTTGAACCTTGAACTGCATATTATTAAACGGGGTATATATCTTTCTGCAATTGTCCGTAATTATCTACAGAATATGATGGAAATAGAAAACGTGTTTCAGCGCCTGCGGTTGGAACCCGGACTGGATGACAATGAAAACAGAGTGGAGTGGTATTTTAATGGAAAGGATGTGGCCTGCATGCTGCGTCTGAAACAGGACTGACTATTGGCAGGTCCGGTATTTGTATCCCGTACTTTAAAAAAAATGAGAAAAGTATTTTATTTAATCCTTACCGGTGTGGCCTTTGGTATTCTGATCGTCCCAGGCAGGGGATCGGAAACCTGGCAAAAGATTGCAGATTTTCTCGACGATTTAAAAAGTAAGACCAGAGATACCATCAACGATCTGATAGGCGGAGCTAAGCATATGGCTGAGGAAGGTAACGCAAAGGCGGAAAAAACGTCGAATGAATGGTAGTCCGTAAAATGAAAACAAAAAAAAGTCTGTCGGTATTTGTCCGAACCCGAAAGAAACTGGTTATTATTCTTGGATCAATACTGATTTTATTAATAGCCATTCGGATCGCTCTTCCCTATATTTTATTAAAGCTGGTTAACAGGGAACTGCAAAATATTCCGGGCTACACAGGTCATGTCGATGATATTGACGTAGCGCTTTATCGTGGAGCTTACAAAATAATAATGATCAAACTGGAAAAAACAGGTGGCAAAGTACCTGTGCCTTTTTTTTCCGCGCCGCTGATTGATCTGAGCCTGCAGTGGGCATCCTTGTTTCACGGGCGCATCGTGGGTAAAATAGAAGTGGATCAGCCGGTGCTGAATTTTGTCAAAGGGCCAACGGAAGAAACCAGCCAGACAAAAATCGATTCCAGCTGGACGGATGTAGTAAAAAAACTGATGCCCCTGAAACTGAACAAATTTGAGATCGTAGAGGGTCAGATTCATTACCGGGATTTTCATAGTAAACCCGCTTTTGATATTTACACAAAGCAGGTGCATATCCTCGCCGAAAATCTAAATAACGCCGAAAAAAATAAGGAACTCCTGCCATCGACCATTACAGCATCCGCCGATGTATATGGCGGTAAGGCAACGGCCAGTATGAAAATGGATGCGCTGGCAAAAACACCCACGTTTGACGGAAAAGCAAAACTGGAAGGACTCAATCTGGCCAATCTGAATAACTTCATTGACGCTTTTGCAAAATTTGATATCAAATCGGGTGAAATCAGCATTTATACCGAGGCAGCGGCTAAACAGGGACGTATTACAGGATATACCAAGCCCATCATAAAAAATCTAAAAGTTGTTAACTGGGAAAAGGATAAGGAGAAACCATTGAAAATTGCCTATGAAGCCGTGGTTGGAGCGGTTGCCTGGGTATTTAAAAATCATAATAAGGAACAGCTGGCGACCCGGGTGGAATTTGAAGGCAATATCAAAAAACCAAATATTGATATCTGGGAACTGATCGGCGAGGTTTTAAAAAACGCATTTATACAGGCCTTATATCCATCGCTTGAAAATTCTGTAAGCATCAATTCACTCGGAAAAGATTCAAAGGATTCTCCGTTAAACAAGGAAATTGCCGGATCGGGTGGCGGAGTTATAAAAAATAAGACGGAGCAAAAAAAATCGAAGAAGGAATTGAGAAAGGAAAAACGTGCAGAAAAAAAAGCAGCAAAAGAAAAGAAGAAAAAAGAAGAGGAGAAGAAAGATAAGAAACAGTCATAATTTAGAGACATCATAACCAATAAAATATATTGTATGCCTGACAAAAAAAACAACCAGAACCAGGAAAACAAAAATCAAAACCAAAATCAGGATCAGAAATTTTCCGAAGAAATAAATCAGACTCCGTCTCAAACAGCTAAATCAGATTTGCCTGACGAGAATGATGATGATGGTGATGAAGATGAAAACCATTACGACGACAGCGTGAAAGAACACTGATCCGGCTATACTGTGGTTCGTATAACAGAGACTTCTCTCAGATATACTTTTTTAATAATTCCAGCATGAATTTCATCTGAAAAGGCTTTTCTATAAAACCATCCGCTCCGGCGGCTTTCGCCTGCTCATCCAGGTTTGGGCTGGCTGAGACGATGATTACCGGAATATCGCGCGTGGAATCCTGTCCCTTCAGAAAACGGCATATTTCCATCCCATCCACCCCTGAAAGCTGTCTATCAAGTAAAAACAGATCTGGTGGTACAAATTCATTTTCCAGCAATTGTTCACCATTATCGACCATGGTAACCTCATATCCGGCCCTCCCAAAGATCAATGGAAAAACATCCTGTAAAGCGGGATCATCATCTGCGCACAATATCCTTTTCATAACGATCAATTAGAAGTTATTAATGGCAGCGTGAAATATATCAATGTTCCCGTTTCCTGTTTATCATCTACTAAAATCCTGCCACCGTGCTGATGAATAATTCCGGCTGTAATGTATAATCCCAGACCCATCCCCGGGAAAGAGTGAACACGTGGATTTTTTACCCTGAAAAAACGGTCAAATACTTTTGTTTTCAGGTTCTCCGGAATACCGATGCCTGAATCCTTCACACTCACTTTTAATTCGTTCTTCTTCAATTCGGACTGTATAAGGATTTCACCACCACCCGGAGAATATTTTATCGCATTGGAAATCAGGTTGGTTAACACCTGCCGGATTCTTTCCTTGTCGGCCAGAACATTCGGAATATTCGGATCCAATCCCACGTTGATTGTATTTTTTCTGGTCAGGGGCTGCATATCTTCTGCTCTTTCTGCAATGAGTTCGTTGATATTAAATTCCTCCCGTTGTATGGTTAGCTGGCCCTCGAATATTTTTGTAGTATCCAGCAAATTGTTGATCAGGCTCGTGAGCCGGTCAACCTGTCTGTTCAGCTTGTCGACTACCGAAGAACTGTTAGGATCCCGGGTTTCGACAGCCATTTCCTGCAATACTTCAGCATAAGCCTTGATGCTGGTCACGGGTGTTTTTAACTCATGACTGGCGATACCAAAAAATTCATCTTTCTGATTTTCCAGTATTTTACGGCTGGTAATATTATAGATGACGCCAGCCATACGGGTTGCTTTGCCATTCTGCCGTGACACAGTTCTGCCATAAGCAGATAACCAAATATTTTCTGAGGGCTCGCCCGTCAATGCGCGGAATTCGGCCTGAAATATCCCGGCACTGTCAGCAGCCTTTTGTAAGCCTTCCAACAAAATATCCCGGTCCTCGGGGCGCACATACCGTTGAAGCAAGGTTGATTTTTTTTCTGATACGTTAGTTTTAGGAAAGGAACCCTTGTCTTCGTTCCAGACCAGGACGTCGGTGTCAATATCCCAATCCCAGGCGATCATTTCGGCAGACTGAAGGGCGATCCGGTATCGTTCCTCCGAAATGGATAACGCTTTTTCCGCCATCTTCAACTGATCGATATCCGTGGCCGAACCGAACCAGGAAACTACTTTGCCATCATCTCCGGTTAGAGGAATGGTCCTTGCCAAATGCCAGCGGTACGCACCATCGGCCCTTTTGAGCCTGAGCTGAGTCTCCAGGATTTTTCCTTCTTCAAGAGATTTCTTCCAGTTTTCGTTAATACGCATGAGATCCTCCGGGTGGATGATCGAAGTCCAGCTGCTAAATGCCATTTGGGTGTCCCGGAGACTTAAATATTCACCCGTATATTCATTCCACCGCTTGTTGAACCAGTACAGTTTGCCATCTGGTTCATTGCTCCAAAGCAGATCGGGCACCAGATCGGTTACTGTCTGCAGACGATCCTGAGATTGATGAAGATCTACTTCGGCCTTCGAACGAGCCGTGATATCGACAAACGTAATAACCACACCATTGATCTGGTCCTCTGATGTGCGGTATGGCAATACGCGTAATAAATATTTTCGCTGATCTGTGGTAGCAACTTCTTTTTCCACCGACTGCAGATTGTCAAGAACCATTTTTGCATCATCGGTCAGATTTTTATATTCCAGCCTGCTCGTGATATCGGTCAGCGGGCGGCCCTTATCTCCCGGTTTCAGATTAAAGATCTGTGTAACAGCGGGGGTGAAGAATGCAATACAGAATTTTTTATCCAGGAATATGGTTCCAATATCCGAGGAGTTAATCAGATTATGTAGATTATTATTATTTAGTATGGTTTCATCAATTTTTATTTTCAACTCCTGGTTCACTGTCCGCAATTCCTCATTGATGGATTGCAATTCTTCCTTACTGGTTTCCAGTTCCTCCGCCGCGGATCGCAATTCCTCATTCATTGCCTGCAGTTCTTCATTATTGGCTTTTAATTCTTCGGCACGGTATTCATGTTGTTCCACGGAATTCCGGAGCTGTGTTTTCACACGCATCAGTTCTTCATCCAGATGTTTAGCCACTGGTTCATCAGCCAGGGTCACGAAATTTTCCACCCCTTCACCCGAAGCAGCAGGCTCAAAAATCAATAGTATAAAACCCTGCGTGGAGTTTCCGTCCATTAGCACGGGTCGTACGCGGATATTGATAAGTTCTTCCCGGTTTCCAATAAAAACTTTTTGTTTTCTTGCTTCGACCGCTGATTTTTTTTGAAGTGCCTGGCTGAGCGCGCTATGCAGTTCGACCCGCAGCTCAGGTAGAATAAGTTTTAATATATTCTGTGAGAGTTCACCACCGGTAATCTGCAGATATCGTCCGGCTGTTTCAGAAATATGCAGAATTTCAAACTCCTGGTTTATTAAAATGGACGGAGGTGCATACTCCTCCAATATGCGCTGATGCAGATCGCCAAATGACAGGCCGTTCATTAGTTTTTTGTTTCTATCCTTCCTGAACTCCGACTGACTGGCCAGATCATAGCGAAAGGATGGTACCGAATCGGGTACCGGATACGCTCGTGGTGCAACGGCACGTGACTGGAAAAAATGCATGTCCCGGTTATAAACAGAATACAAATCACCGGCACCTTCGATCGATTCGGAGGATCCGAGAAAAAGATATCGTTCCGGATCCAGCGCAAAATGAAAAGTTTCCATGGCTCTTTGCTGTGCCATACGATTAAGGTAAATCAGCACATTGCGACAGCTCACCAGATCCAGATGGGAGAAGGGGGGATCTTTTATAAAATTATGCACCGCGAAAAGTACCATCTCCCTGATTTCTGAGTTGATCTTGTAGTTTTCTCTATATTTTGTAAAGAACCGGCTGAGTCTGTCGGGAGATATATCAGCAGCGTCATTGAGTGAATATACCCCCTCCCTGGCCTGGCTAATAGCGTCCTCGTCGATATCGGTTCCGAATATCTGCACTTTGGGAGTGTCGATCCGGTTTAGGATCTGCTCGGCGCAAATCATGGCGATAGAGTATGCTTCCTCTCCGGTGGCACAGCCCGCTACCCAGATCCGGATGGGTTTGCCGTCATTATGCATATTGATCAGGGCAGGAACAACTTCCTGCTCCAGCACTTCGAATGCTTTCTGATCACGAAAGAAATTGGTGACTGAAATCAGGAGATCTTTCAGCAGGGCCTTGATTTCTCCCGGATTCTTTTCAATAAAACGGAGATAGGAAAGCAGGTCGGGCAGATTATGCACATTGATCCTGCGTTCTATCCTGCGCAGAATCGTGGGTCTTTTATAATTTGAAAAATCATGACCCATCTGTACCCTGATCTGTGTAAATATTTCCCGGAGCGCATTTTGCTGGTCAATATGCTTTTCATCATCATCGATATGTATCTGAATACGACCCAGCCCATTTTTATATTGGAGAATTTTATTGGGAATTTCGGAAACCGGCAGCACTTCATCTACGAGACCGGTGGCAATTGAATTTCTGGGCATTTCACCAAATTCTGCCTGCAGGGGGTTCTGCACAAAAGCCGCTCCTCCCTTTTCCTTTATACGCTTCAAACCCATCGAGCCATTGGCACCCGTGCCGGATAGAACCACACTGATCGCCCGGGGACCGACGGATTCGGCCAGGGTGCGGAAAAAGATATCCACCGGTGCCCGGCGCTCCTCCACCAGTAAATTTTCAGATGCGGTGATATGCCCATCGGACATGGCCAGATGGTGATTTGGGGAAATAACATATATACGGTCTGCTTCGACCGGTACTTTTCCAACCACTTGTATCACGGGAATTTTTGCAACGATCTGAAGGACTTCCGAAAGCTTGCTCTCGTGATCAGGTGACAAATGTAATATCACCACATAGGCCATCCCGGAATAGGCCGTTACGTGTTCAAAAAATTCCTTCAGTGCCTGTATACCACCAGCCGAAGCGCCAATACCGACAATCATTAAGGAATCTGATTCTGGATCAGTAGCCAAACCATTTCCAGCCATTGTAATCTGTCTTGAAAATTTCTTTAAAGAATCCGGGGCGTTTGGTTTAAAGCCTGACTTGTGATAATCACCTGGTTCATTGCAAGGATATGATCGGGTTGGAAATTTAAGGAGTTCTAAGGTAAAACATAATTAATTTATGAAAAATTAAAATATTCTTAGATGAAGAAATTCATTCCACATTTTTAGACCTGGGGAAAAATTATTGGGACGAAAATTCCCGTTCCCCCCAGTCGCTTATATTAAATCTGCTGGTATAATTTTTTTACCAAAACAGCTGATTGTAACCATATTCAATTACACAAAAATCAAATTTTATGAGATCGAATCAGAGGCGTAGCTCTGCATCCACGGATCGTGATGATCGTGGGCGTAGAGAACAAGGAAGAAATCAGTATTCAGGTGGCCGGGAAGACAGGTATGAAGACGACGACGAAAATTATGACCGCGAAGACTGGGATGAAGATGAAGATGACGATCAAAACAATTACCGGCCTTATTCAAGGTATCAGGATGAGGATGAAGAAGAGGATGACAACGATTACAATGAGGATTTTGAAGACGACGAAGACGAATATCAGAATGGAAGAAGACAATACAGCCGATATGAAGACGATGACGACAGAAGAAGCGGTCGCAGAGTTCAGGGAAATTATAATTGGGAAGCGGCTAACAGGGACTATGATCGCGAATCCGACTATAATCGCTCAGGGAACAATCGCAGCCGATCCGGCGGTGAACGCTTCGGTTCCTCACGCTCTGGCTCTTCACGTTCAGAATCCCGGAACTCCGGCGGGCAACACCGCGACAGCGAAGGTCGCTTCACCGGCAATAATCGCGGCAACAATGGGCATACCAGCCGTTCCGGTCGCAGCGGTTATGGCGGTCGTAGTTCAGGTGGACAGCACCGCGACAGCGAGGGTCGTTTTACAAGCAACGGCCGTGGCAGTAATGGTCATTCATCCGGCCGCAGTTCATCCGGAAGAAATTCTTCACACAGCGGTTCATCCGGCAGAAGTTCGTCCGATAGAAGTTCATCGGGAAGAAGTTCTTCAAACGGTCATTCATCGGGAAGAAGTTCTTCAAACGGTCATTCATCCGGAAGAAGTTCCTCACACAACGGTTCATCCGGTCGCGGTTCTTCTGGTAACAGAAGTTCATCAGGCAGAAGAAGCTCCTCCAGTTCAGGGAGCCGTTCTTCCCGTTAATTTACACGGGCCGTTCGGGTTTACGGACGGCCCTTTTTTTTATTTTTAAAATATTATATCATGGCTCAGAAAAATGCAAATAATAAAACAACATCTAAAACAGCTGTCAACAGCACGAAGGATATAAAGGATAAAAAAGACAATCAGTCCACCGAACCATCCTATCTGGAAAAATTTTTTACGGATCAGCTGAAAGACATCTACTATGCAGAGAACAAGATTCTGGAAGGTCTGAAAAAAATGATACAATCGGCCACGACAGATGAGTTAAAAGATGCTTTTAAGGAGCATCAGGGTCAGACTGAAAAACACGTCAAAAGACTTGAAAAAGTATTCGGTCTACTCAATAAAAAACCCGAGGGTAAAAAATGTGATGCAATTGAAGGCATTCTGAAAGAAGCAGAGTCCATCATTGAAGAAACTCAGGAAGGCACTATGACCCGTGATGCGGCATTGATTTTCGCAGCACAGAAAGTAGAGCATTATGAAATCGCGACCTACGGTGGCCTCGTGCAGTTTGCTATCACGCTGGGCTTACATGAAGCAGCTGATATACTGGACAGAACTTTGCGGGAGGAAGAAAATACAGACAGCATCCTGACAGAAATTGCTGAAAATGATATTAACCTGGGCGCCGAACAGGAAGGCGTTCAATATTCCTGGGATAAACAAAAGCAGCCATCAGAAATGGCGGAAGCTGAAAGTTAAAATACCATTTGTTATATGGCGAATACTTCTAAAAGAAAAAAATGGTCGGCGAGGGTAAACCAAACCAGCAATGCGCTGGATCTGGATCAGGGTGTTTTCGCAAAAACCGATCCTCATGAAATCGCACTGTCGTTAAAAAACTCAGCGTCTCATAGCCACCGGCGCAAGGGCACTCCTTATCAGTCCGCTATGTCGATGCTGAATTTTTATATTAACCGGGGTGGCAAAAATCTTTCGGAAAGTAAAAAAAATACGCTGGAAAAAGCCAAGGAAGAATTGCGTAAAGTATTCCACCGGCAGGAATAAAAATCTGACGGAAATATGCTAACTGATAAGCAATACGTTCTATAGCTTCTTTCACCGCACCGACCGGGAAAGGCTTTTGTAGAAAGACGCGAACCCTTCAAGGTGCGCGTTTTTTTTATTTCCGGACGGGCATCTGCGCTGATCATGATCAGTCCCAGCTCATTCATTGAAAATGGCAGGCATATGAATTGCCTTTTTTACGGCATGGACTCAAAAGATATAGTACTGATCGATGATCAGGTAATAAACAATATCAGGGATATTTTAATTGATCGTAAAGAGACGCTTGCAATAGCTGAAAGCGTAACCTGTGGTATTCTTCAAACAGCTTTTGGATCGGCCACGGATGCCTCACTGTTTTTTCAGGGTGGTATAACCGCATATAATCTGGGTCAGAAAAGCCGGCATTTGCATATAAATCCCATTCATGCCGAAAACTGTGACTGTGTATCTGATACCGTCGCTACAGAAATGGCTGCCGGTGTTTGCTCATTATTTGCCAGCCATTGGGGAATAGCGGTCACGGGTTATGCAACCATGGATCCGGAAATAAAAATGGACCGGCCTTTTGCTCATTTTGCGATTACTCATATGGGTCAGATTAAGAAAACTGCCTGCCTGAAGCATCCCGAAGCCAATCCCCAGCTCATACAGTATTTCTATGTGAATGAGATCGTGAAGACATTCCTGATAGTGCTTAGAAACAATCCCGCTGTATGAAAGTCTAAGTCAGTGTCCTTCTGAATGTGCTGGCCCGATTTTTTTACAATTCTTAATGTCAGTCTTTTTTATTCAAACTAAAACAGATAAACATGCCAAAGTATTCTAAAGCCGCGGGAAAAAAAGTTGAACGCGCGATGCACGAAAAAAAAGAAGGAACACTTAAAAGCGGTAAATCCGGGAAAAAAGTAAAAAGCCGCAAACAGGCAATAGCCATCGGCTTATCAGAGGCAAGAAAAGCAGGTAAAAAAGTTCCAAAGAAGAAAAGTTCCGGCTCCCGGTCAAAAAGTTCGCGGTCAAAATCAAAAGCTGCCTAAGATCAATTACCAGGAAACTCACTCCAGGGAATAACTTAAATATTCTGATGGTTGTCGGAATACGATTAATGCTTATCCGGATTTTAAGAGACAATGATTAATGAACGAGCGGAAAGGATTAAAGGAAATGAATGTAGCCGGTTTGATCATTGAAAGAATAAAACAGAACGGAGCCATTTCTTTCAGGGATTATATGGATATGGCTCTGTATCATGATGATTTTGGATATTTTACGTCTTCCCCGCATACTATTGGGAAAAAAGGCGACTTTTTTACCAGCCCTTATATTTCATCTGCCTTCGGCGCTATGATCGGCCGGCAGATAGAGGAATTTAGAAAGCAGATAAGCGGAGATTTTACCGTTGTAGAATATGGCGCCGGAACCGGATTACTTTGTTATGATATACTCGAATACTTAAAATTAAATCACACAACTTTCCAATCAATCCGGTACGTAATTATTGAAAAAAGTCCGGTGTTGAGGAAAATCAGTCAAAAATACCTGGGTAATCAGGTTACCTGGATTGATGATATCGAAAAATTAGGGGCTTTTAACGGATGTATTATTTCCAATGAACTGTTTGATAATTTCCCGGTCCACAGGATGGTCCGGCAGAATCAGAAATTCATGGAAGTATTTGTTGATTACAAGGACGGGTTCAAAGAAATTTTAAGACCCGCGAAAACGGATATGGTAGATCTGTTTAATTTTAACCATGTCGATTTGCCAGAAGGATTTTGTACTGAAGTTTGCCTTGACGCCCTGGAGTGGTTTGAAAATATTTCCCGCGTCTTAAACAGCGGTTATATTGTTACCATTGACTATGGTTATCTTCTGGATGAATTGGTTCAACAGCAACGAACGCTTGGAACTATACGGTGTTATTATAATCATCAGATCAATTATGAATTGTATCAGAGGCCCGGTGAACAGGATATCACTGCTGATGTAAATTTTTCCTCACTTTGTTATTGGGGTGCAAAAAAGGGGTTTCACTTTACCGGTTATGTAAGTCAAAACCATTTCCTGCGGGCACTTGGGTTTGTCCCATATCTTTATGATATGAGTGACAGTGATGAAAACAAAATATATACGTTCACTACATTGCTGAACCAGATGGGAAAACAGTTTAAGGTGTTAATTCAGCAAAAAAATCTTCCTTCTGTTCCTTTATCCGGACTTGTCTTTCAGCAACCAGAAGAAAAAAGAATGTGTTTGGCAGGTAAAATGACGGGCATCAGGAAACCTTTGATTTGTCAATAAGTTTCATAGCCTTTTTGGAATTTCTCCAGCCGGACGGATGGAATTTTTTGCCCTCGTGTTTGTTATAGTCGATGAAAAAATTTTCGATTTCCTTGACCATACTTTTATTCAGGTCGTCGATATTTTTAATGTTTTCATATAAAACCGAACAGTCAGAAACAGCCACCAGCCGGTCATTACGGATTTTTACGCCTTTTTTGTCTTCCTGTCTGGCCTCCAATACACCCAGCAACCGGGTATGTATGAGACAGCCGGGATATGAGGGTTCGTCCATGATAACAAGTACATCAAGTGGATCTCCATCCTCACCGAGTGTCTGAGGAATGAATCCGAAATCGAAGGGAAAAACGGTGCCCATCGGTAATGTTTTACTCAAAGTAAAAACCCCCAGTTTGGGATCGAAATCGAATTTATTCTGACAAGCACGGGGTGTTTCGATTATTACGTTTACAAATCCTTTATAAGTGGTCGGAATTTTGTTGATTTTCATAATTCTCGCGACGTCTGTTATATATTTATGAAAAGGTAAATAATCATGCCAGTGGAGTGAAATGGATCACGAGACTAAAGGCATTAAACGTTTGCCGATCAGTTCGATGGAATGCATCAATTTTTCATGCGGTAACTCGGCACTGTCCATCTGAAAAGTAAGCCTGGAAATACCGCCCAGCGCTTCCGAATGCCGGAGAATTTTTTCCGCTACTTCTTCCGGACTTCCCACCAGCAATGCACCACCTGGTCCCATTTGAGATTCGAATCTGCTTCTGGTCATTGCCGGCCATCCGCGTTCTTTTCCAATCTTGGTCATCGACTCAGCATAACCCGGATAAAAATCATCGATTGCTTCCTGTCGATGTGTCTGCGATATAACCCAGTGAGTGCAATCCTACCTTGAGTTGTTCGGGCGTAAATCCTGCTTTGTTTCCGGCTTCACGATAAAGATCTACCAGCGGACGAAAGTGGCGGGTCTCGCCACCAATCACAGCAACCATCAGTGGTAATCCCAGTGAGCCCGCACGAATGAAGGATTCAGGTGTGCCACCCACTCCAATCCAAATGGGTAAGGGATCCTGTACCGGTCTCGGATAGACAGGCAAATGCCTGAGTGCAGGACGGTATTTGCCTGACCATGTAACAAATTCATTTGCACGTATATTTAGTAAGAGCCCAAGTTTTTCGGCAAACAGTTCGTCATAGTCCTTCAGGTTATAACCAAACAGCGGAAATGCTTCTATGGATGAGCCGCGTCCCACCACCATTTCAGCTCTTCCACGGGAAATCAGATCCAGTGATGCAAAGTTTTGAAATACCCTTACCGGGTCGGCAGCGCTCAATACCGTAACTGCACTGGTAAGACGAATACGATTTGTACGGGCAGCAGCGGCCGCCAGAATAAGGGTAGGGGCTGAATCAAGAAAACCCTTGCGGTGATGCTCACCGATTCCAAATACGTCAAGACCCATACGGTCAGCATGTTCTATTCTGTCGAGCAACTGAGCCATTGCATCGGCATCATTTACCCGTTTGTTGCTGTTGCCGCTGAACATGGCGGCAAAACTATCTATACCAATTTCCATATTTTTATTTTAAGCTACCATCGGTAATGCCAATCGACCAATGGCCACGTCTTTTGTGGCAGGCATGGACGTTCCCTCTGCATGCACGATGATAATATATTTTTGAATAAGGCAAAATTCGGTATATTTACTTACAAATAGTTAGCACTATACTATTTATTAGTGGTAACCTGTTGGTTAGTCAATAGAAGGATTATGAAAAATAAAGCAGCAGAAAAAGCCGTCCTGGAGAACAGAGATTGTTCCGCGAGCCTGGCGGCGATCGAAGATACCTTATACGTAATCGGTGGAAAATGGAAATTGAAAGTCATTATTGCTTTAAAAGAACAAGGAAGCATGCGCTTCAATGAAATGCAAAGAACGATCACAGGTATTTCGGCCAGGGTATTGTCGAATGAATTGAAGGAACTCGAAATGAACGGTTTTGTAAGCAGGAAAGTATTTACCAGCACGCCGGTGGTGATTGAATATGGACTCACCGCCTATAGTGTTACATTGGATAACGTTCTTCGGGCAATGATTGACTGGGGAATAATGCACAGGAATAAAATAAAAAGCGAAGCCAAAAAGAAAAGGCTGGGTGCCTTAAAAAAAGTATAATCAATTCTTTCGCCTGATACCCCCGCCATTGGCAGAAAGATGGGTTCATCATAAACCCGTGGTTCAATTTGAAAAGAGTATCTTAAATTCACCCATAAAAAACTCCTTCGTGAAAAAAAATCACATTTATTTTTTTGCTGTAAGTATAATGGTTGCGCTTGTTATGTCTTGCGGAACAAAGGATTCGTCAAAACAATCAGGCGAACAACCTGCCGCGGAAACAAAAAAACCGGATTCTGTTATCGCAGCTGCTAATCCGCCTTCCGGGTTTCAGCATTCATTTGCAACCGTGAATGGTGTGAAAATTCATTACGTGACAGGTGGCAGCGGAGAGCCGCTCGTATTACTTCATGGTTTTGGTCAGAACTGGTTTATGTGGAACAGGCTCTTGCCAGAGCTTGCCAAACATTTCACAGTAGTCGCACCGGACCTGAGGGGAATGGGTGAATCAGACAAACCGGACAGTGGTTATGATAAGAAGACCATGGCCGTGGATATTCACGAACTGGTGAAAAAACTTGGATACAGGAATATAAATCTGGCCGGCCATGATATTGGCCTTATGGTGGCTTATGCCTACGCTGCTCAATTCGGATCGGAAGTAAAAAAACTTGCGCTGATGGATGCATTGCTGCCGGGTGTTGAACCGGTATGGTCAGATTTTTCCGGAAAGGCCTGGTGGTTTGGATTTTTTGCGCGACCGGTTTCCGGCTATTTGGTGCAGGGAAAGGAAGGTGCATTTCTGATGGACTTCTGGCCGGTGGTCGGACATGTAAACGATGCATTTACAAAGGAAGAAAGCAATGAATTTATAAGAGCCTTTTCAGTACCCGGATCAACAACAGCCTGTTTTCACTGGTTTGGTAATTTTCCACAGGATGCACTGGACAACCATATTTTCGAAAAAAACAAATTGCAAATGCCGGTGCTTGCCATGGGAGCAGAATATGGCTCAGGAAGTTTTCTTGCAAACCATTCCCGCGTGGTAGCTACTCATGTGACCGAAGTTGTCATCAAGGGTGCAGGGCATTGGATCGTGCAGGAAAAAACAGATCAGGTTCAGAAAGGGTTGCTTGATTTCTTCCTGGATAAACAAGTCAAATAAAGAATTCCAATTTACATGTTGTTATAAAACGGTATATCATGAAATCAGTCGTGCAGGTTCTGTTTACATTTTTCATATCCGTCCTTTTTTGTACATCCCTAAAAGCACAGGCTGTCAATGAAGGCCCGTTTCGGATGACAAAGGATGAAATCATCGACACCAAAGCCCCGGGAACGAAGGCTCCTGGTTCATCCAATTTGTCTGCCGTGCAGGTCATTGTTCTTTTTGGAGATCCTTCCAAAGCGGGCCTGTATACAATCGTTATAAAAGTAGCGGCGAACACAAAAATTCCTGCCCATCTTCATCCGGATCAGCGTATTGCTACAGTGATTTCAGGTGACTGGTATTTTGGGTATGGAAATCAGTTTTCCGTTGACAGCCTGAAGAAGCTGCCCGCAGGTAGCGTTTATTCAGAAGTGGCCGGGCAAAACCATTTTGCGATGACCAGGGACCCGGTCGTCGTTGAGATTACAGGTTACGGGCCTTCCGGTGTAACGTATGTAAACCCGTCTGATGATCCACAGAACAAAAAGTAAATGCAGTTTTAACTTTGCGCCGTCGGACGAACAACCATCTCATTCACATCTACGTCAGCGGGTGGCTCTATTAAGAATGAAGGATCGACTGTGGCCGCAACCAGATTTTCAGTTTTTTACATTCGGCAAGACGACCAAGATATATCAGGCCGCTGGTGGTTTTCGTTCGCCGCTTCGGCTCTTCTGTCGATTCAGTTTTACTAATTGGTAAAACATTGTTGCTGGTTTGTAGCAGAGGATCTGTAACCGTGGGTGAAAAACATTCGACTGACGACTGGCCTTCTGTGATTTTTTGAAGTAAATAAGAGCGACGTGCTCTTGTCATCTTTCTGTCCCCTGAAGGAAATTGAGGATATGAAGCGAAATGAGCCATACTTTTTTTGCGTCCTCTTGTCTCGGGTGTCTCAACTGTTTTATTTTCAGAATTCTTTTTCGGTGCATCCAGGAGCGGGTCAATATATTTTTTCTTCAGGGTTTCCGTAATAGCAGCCGCTTCTATTCCTTCTTTCAGCATTTTGATCGCTTCACCCGTTAATGTTCTGTAGAGAGCGTATTGTTTTACCTGTTCAGGCACCCTTTTATAAAGCGAAGCCGCGATGGGAGAAGCTTCCTTCATCCTGTTGATGCTTTGGCGAAACCCTTTAAAGGCAGGGTCCTTCTTGGTTCGTTCACCGGTAAGCGAAGATGCCTTGCGCCATATATTCTGATTAAAATAAGGAGAATAATAGAAATTCAGCCCGAGGTCGGGGATCGTTGCCGGTTATAATATTATATGTTAATCGTTTACCCATTTGGTCTGTCGGGAACAACGCAAACCCGGCATTTCAAAGTACGTACCTGAAGAAAAAAATGTTTTATCATGCAGTTGGTCTCCGTCAGAGATCTACTTGAGTTCTTATTAAACTATATACATAAAGCGCAGTTTTGCCTTTTTGCAATGGCAGAATTGTGACCCCGGGAGATTCGAAACACATAAAATGTTATCTATCAATGCTTTATAAATCAGCCACATGCAAATTGAATGGAATAGACATTCAATTCGGATGCTGAGCTTTGGCTTTTGAAGCCCACTGATTCAAATAATTTTTGAGCGATCAGGTTATCCTGTAAAGTTTCAAGCTGGATTAAGGCTGATTTGTTATCAATGGCAAATCTGACGGCTGCTTCAATGAGCCTGAGGCCTATTCCATTTTTGCGGTAGTCCGGCAGAACATAGAGATCATGAACAATGGTAGCTTGTACAGCATTTGTTGACGAACAGATCGAATACAATTGGATAAATCCAACCGGAATTTGTCCGGGGTAATTTGTCAGAACTATAAAAAGAACGGGCTCGTCTGTTATTCTTTGTTCGCCAGGTGTTTTGTCAACAGCTTTTCATGAGCAGTTTCACACCGATTGTACTGATTGAATAGGTCAGCAAAAAGATGCCTTTGATTATGATTTATTCTTTCAACCCGGTATTCATTCATGATCGTCAATCATATTTTTTTTGGTCGGTCCATTTCTAAGATCACAGGACAAACGGATTCTCTATTCCAATCGCCGTTATCCCTGTTTAATTCAAACCGGATATTGATTTTATCGAATGGTAAGCTACGCGACGGAATATTTGAAGTTCTTTGTCCGTTGCAATGAGAAGATCTGGACAATATACTATCAACTTTGATGATGTCAGCGGCAAAATGCACGATGAGTTTTTCACATGATGGTCGCTGTCCGAAACAAGATGTACTGAATACAAATATCCCGATTACTAATAATAATTTTGATTGCGGATTCATCGCTTTACTAATTGTCTGGTAAAATAACGATCGAAAATCCCTTTGTTCAACCCGGTTCTTGCTAAAAAAACAATAACGCATCTTTTTTAAGCAAATAAATTAAAGATGTTTGTATGGAGAAAATATATTCAACGGGATGGCAGATCTTTTCAACCTTTCCCGGAATTTAAAATAACCGTTGCTGTATAACGGTCATAAAATCGGACTTGAATTTTTCACTTAAGGGGATTTGCTTCCCTCCTATATAAATGTGATTATCCTGAATTTTGCTGATCTGTCTGGTATTTACGATATAGGAATTGTGTACGCGTATAAACGGTAAAGACAGTTGCTCCTGTATATCTTTCAGGCGTCTGTAAATAAGTATGCGTTCTGCGGTGGTTACCAGTCGTACATATTCTTTCTCGCCTTCAAAATAAAGAATGTCTTCCATTCGTATTTTGCTCAAAGTCTTTCCCGACTTTACAAAAAAGTACTCATTTTCCGGAGCAGAAAGAGAAATATCTGCAGATTGGCGATTATTAAAATGTGCCTCGATTTTTTGTATTGAAGACAGGAAACGATTCAGCGTTATCGGCTTCAGCAGGTAATCAATGGTTTGGAAACTATAACTTTCTGCCGCGTACTCGGAGTAAGCGGTGGTGAATACAATTTTTGTTTCTTTTGGCAACAAAACAGCGAGTTCCATACCGGATAACCGGGGCATATTGATATCCAGGAAAATAAAATCGACCTTGTTCTTTTTTAAAAACGCGATGGCTTCCAGTGCATCGTAACATTTTGCCAACAGTTGCCATTGGGTGGTCTGATGGATCAGTATTTCCAGCAGGTTAACCGCATTGGGTTCGTCATCAATGATGATGCAATTCAAATTCATGATAACGGAACTTTTAAAAAGGCAGTGAAATAAGGGTCCGTACGGTCAATATTCAATTCAAATTTTGTTCCGAATAAAAGAGTAAGGCGTTTGCGCAAATTCTGGATCCCGAAACCATGGGAGGCTTTCTGTGTTTGTTTATTGTGAATGTGGTTGCGGGTTTGAAATAACAGGTATCCATCTCTGTGAATCAGGGAGATGTCCACAATATTATGGCTGCTTGATTTATCAATCCCGTGTTTAAAGATATTTTCTACAAAGGTCATCAGCAGCATAGGAGGGATGCTCGCTTCTCCATTACATTCCTTTGTAAAATGAATCTCTGTTTCGTGCCGGATGCGGATTTTTTCCAACGCAATATAATTTTCTATAAAGAGGATCTCGGTTTGTAATGATACTTCGTCTTTAGTGCTCTCATCTACAAAATACCGCATAATATCCGAAAGTCGTTCGATCAGGCTGGCCGTTCTGGGGGCCTCGCGATATGCTTCGTAATAAATATTATTCAACGTATTAAACAAAAAATGCGGCTGCACCTGTGATTTCAGCAAATTCAATTCGGCCTGGCTCTTTTGAGCCAGAATTTTTTCTGATTGCTGCTTCAAAGCAAAATAAGCAATTGCTATCCTGAATATAAAGCTGAGCATATAAGTTAAGAAACCGGCCAAAACAAAATTCACTGCTGTTCCGAAGGACCAGGTTTCAGGCTTAGCAGGATTAAATGAATTATAGAGTGATATGATCAGATAACCCCTTGTCAAACCTGCTCCTATCAGCAGGATTATGACATACAAAACGTATTGAATCTTTTTTCCCCGTTGGTAATAAACCGGGAACAGGAATTTAATATTCCCGTAAATAATCAGTGCATAGAAGGAAATATTAACCAGGGCGAAACTACCCGACCAGAGAAAACCATCCTGCGGCAGCATAGAGAAAAAGACAATAAAAAACACAGCGATCCAAACCAGCCATTGCAGCTGTTTAATCGTTGCCTGTCCGCTAAAAAACTTCATATTTAAAATTACAAGGCTTTTTCGTTCTGCCCGCCTGTTTTCAATAATCCGGCATGTATATTCAATCAATGGCTGCCCTGCCATTGATTATTTTGGCCAAATCATTATAAATACAGCATTATCCGTTGAAATGATTTGATCATATAAATAATATAAAGAAGGTTTACTATTCATTTATTCATCCAAATAGTAAAAAAAATGAAACGTCTGACATTATTATTTTCGTTCCTCATACTAACACTTGTTACCGGATCAGCATTCGCACAGTTTACCCAATCGCAGATGGTAGGCGAATGGCAGCGGGCAAAAACATATACCAAAGCCTACCTGGATGCGATGCCTGCAGATGGTTATAGTTTTAAACCGACGCCCGAAATCCGTTCTTTTGCAGAACAAATGCTTCATCTGGCGACTGACAATTATGGTTTTGCGGCTTTCGCAAGCGGAAAACAAACTCCGAGTGCTGACACAGCACTCGAAAAAACAGTTCAGCCAACGAAGGAAGCCACTACAAAAGCGGTCATGGACAGCTATGATTTTATGATCAGTACATTGCAAAGCATGACGGCTGATCAAATGAATGAGCTGGTAAAAAGACGCAATGGGCAGGAAATATCAAGATCCAACCTTTTCGGGAAAGGATTTGAACACCAGACGCATCATCGGGGTCAGACAACCATTTACCTGCGTTTAAAAGGTGTGACGCCTCCCAATGAGATGTTGTTTTAATAAAAGACAGCCAGGCAAACAAAGGGAACTATCTTATGCAAGACATACGAACGGTTTGATATGCCCTTCATTTCAGGCATGTCTAATGTTAGAAAATATTTCTTCTAAAATCCTGTTTACTTCATCCGCCCTGGTAATGACGATCACATGGTCGCCTTTGGAAATGGTATAGGTTGGTGATGTGTACGCATAGGGAAATACTTCATCTCTTGTACCGTGGATATGATAAAGAGATTTGGGGATCTCTGTGTTTCGCCACTGCAGCACAGCCTGGATTCCCCATTTGATAAAAGCAGGATCTGTTTCGGATATCATCTGAATGATAACTTTTTTATCTTCCGGATCTTCCCGGGTAAAGTAATGCTTGACCCTGGCTGAAATATTATATAACGAACCCGGTATGATTTTGTGCAATTTTAATTTTTCAACCATCCGGTAATATTTTGGCAATTGTGAAGCGGTGGGTACGCTGCCAATAATAATAACGGCAAGCGGTTTATATTTTAGTGCAATTTCCGTTGCTACGATACCCCCCAGTGAAGTTCCCACGAGTACAAATGGTTCATGCACATTGATTTTTTCTGCCAGTCGCAAAGCGTAATTATCCAGGGGCTCGTCGTGAAATGGTTTTATCCAATTCAGATACACCGCTTCAAATCCGGCAGGAAGGTGAATGCGCCTGAACAGTCGCCCGTCAGCTGCAATACCGGATATAAAATAGGTTTTCATGATGAGTTTACAACTTATGCAAAAAATCCGGTAACATTCAGATCATCCTTACATTTGGTTATTAAACAGCCACATGAAAAACATCTCTTTTATTCTGCTTTGTTTTTCCTTTTCTTCGGTGTTCTGCCAGCAAACGATGTGGCCTGTCATCAAACATTATGAAGGAAAATTCATAGAAAAAATTGCCATGCCCGTGGGTGGTATCGGAACCGGAAATATATCCATCGGCGGTAATGGCCAGTGGAAGGATGTTGAAATCATGAATAAACCCGGTATGGGTTTTTATGGGTCCGTAACACCGAAACGGGCACCCTGTTTTATGGTTTTTACACAGAATGCATCCGGCGAAAAACGTGCAAAAGCACTGATGGGTCCCATACCTCCTCCGGAATATACCGGCTCGGAAGGAAGTAATGCACCCAACCACGGATTGCCCAGATTTGCAAAAGCCAGCTTTGATGCGGGATACCCGTTTGGCATCGTAAACCTGGAAGATGAAACCATGCCCATTTCTGCCAGGGCAAAAGTGTTCAATCCGTTTATACCGGGTGATGCACTTAGCAGTGGAATCCCGATCGCCGTTATCCGTTATGAGATCACAAATAAAACAGACCAGCCGCTGACCATCGCCGTAGCCGGTTCACTGGATAATTTTATCGGGATGGATGGTTCCGTGGTTGAATTTAATAACTGGAACCGGTCGATCAACCTGCTGGGTACAAAAAATAATCGTAACCAGTTCAGACAATCAAAAGAGCTTACGGGAATCTATATGACTTCTGACAGTGTTGACCATGATTCGAATGCCTGGGGAACGATGGCCCTGACTACGCCTGCGAACGTTGCGGGTTATAGCATCAGTTACCGGACCCAGTTCAGTCCGAAGGGATGGAATGATAACATCACGGATATGTGGGATGATTTCTCCGACGATGGAGCATTCAAAGACGTACAGTTTGATCAAAAGGTGAACGATCCGCGCGCGGCATTGTCTGTCAAACTGCAGCTGGCGGCGCATGAAACAAAAGAAGTGGAATTTTTTCTGACCTGGGATTTTCCAAACCGCAAAGACTGGAATGATAAAGTAACCATTGGAAATTATTATTCTACTTTTTATTCGGATGCCTGGGATGTGGCTGAAAAAACTTTACCACAATTACCCGCTCTGGAAGCAAAAACGATCGATTTTGTAAGTCTGATCGCTCAAAGCGATTATCCCGCTGTCATAAAAGAAGCCGCATTATTCAACAGCAGCACCCTGCGTTCACAAACTGCCTTTCGAAATAAAGAAGGATATTTTTTCGGATGGGAAGGTGTATTTGCTGCCACCGGTTCCTGTTATGGCAATTGCACGCATGTCTGGAATTATGAACATGCGACGCCATTTCTTTTTGGCAGTCTCGCTATGAAAATGAGAAATGTGGAATACCAGTATGGACTGAATGACAGTTCGGGATTGATGAGCTTCCGGGTTTCACTGCCATTCAACAAAAAAGAAAATTGGAAAATAGCGGCTGCCGACGGACAAATGGGAACGGTGATGAAAGTGTACCGGGAATGGCAGTTGTCGGGTGATGATGCATTTCTAAGAGCTACCTGGCCGGGTGTGAAAAAAGCGCTGGCCTTTGCCTGGATCAAAGGAGGATGGGATGCCGACCAGGACGGCGTGATGGAAGGATGCCAGCACAATACCATGGACATCGAATATTTTGGCCCCAATCCGGAAATTGAATTCTGGTACCTCGGCGCATTGAAAGCTGCATCCAGAATGGCGGAATATCTGAAAGACCGGGAATTTCGAGCAAACCTGTGCAACACTTTTTGAAAAAGGGAGTCGCTGGACGGATCAGCATTTATTTAATGGTGAATTCTATATCCAGCAAATCCGGCCTGTTACAGATAAAAATATGATTGCTACCGGGCTGATGGCGGGCATGGGCGCATCGAATCTAAAAAATCCCGACTTCCAGATTGGCGAAGGCTGTCTCGTGGATCAGCTGGTGGGACAAAATATGGCCTGGATCTGTGGTCTGGGTTATCTGGCAGATTCAGCACATATCCGAAAGACATTGGAAAGCATTTATAAATACAATCATGTGGTTTCCTTCGGCGATCATTTTAATAATATGCGTTCCTATGCATTGGGTGATGAATCCGGGCTCATGCTGACTTCATATCCCGATCCATCGAAGACGGCCCGCCGTTCCTTTATCATACGCATTTGAAGCCTGGACAGGACTTGAATATACCGCAGCCACCGGCATGATCTATGAAAACATGAATACGGAAGCACTGAACATTATTTCGGATGTCCGGAACCGTTATGACGGGTACAAACGGAATCCGTTTAATGAAGAAGAATGCGGTAATCATTATGCACGCGCCATGGCAAGCTGGTCGGCGTTTATCGCGTTCAGCCGTTTCCATTATTCGGCTGTTGACAAAGAATTTACCATTACATCCAAGCCGGGAAAATATTTCTGGTCCGATGGTTATAGCTGGGGAAATGTGATCGTAGGCGATCATACCGTTCTGATTGCCGTGCACTTCGGAAAGCTGGAAATTAAATCGATCCGTTTACAGGGAGGAGGAAAGCTCATACTGAAAACACCCATTACCATCGGAGAGAATAATTCACGGGAATTCAACATCAGATAATTACCGCTGGTAACCAGGATCTCGTAACCGCGATTTAACATTCAGATAATGCTGTATTCATCGCCTGGTTAATGTGATTGTTTAGTTTGTATCTTAAATGCAGCAGGTAGCCGCAGACAGTAAATCATAATAAGATGATCAGCATGGTAGTTTTCGACATGGCGGGAACCACAGTGAATGAAGACAATGTGGTGTACAAAACGCTTCAAAAAGCGTTGAACAAAAAGGGATTTGATTTTAACCTGGATCAGGTTTTAGCTGAAGGTGCAGGCAAAGAAAAACTGGAAGCCGTTCAAAGCATTTTAAAAGTATATGCACGAAATACGGATAAGGATCTCGCGAATGAAATATATTCCGATTTCATGGATTTGTTATCGAAAGCCTACGAAGACATCGACGTACTTCCACAACCCAATGCGGAAGAATTATTTCAGATTTTAAAAAAACGAAATATAAGGGTCATCCTGAATACAGGTTATAATGCGGATATCGCAGAATCACTGGTAAAAAAACTGGGATGGAAAAAAGGTATTGAATTTGACAGCCTGATTACTTCCAGTGATGTTGAAAACAGCAGGCCTGATCCGGAAATGATCGATCTGGCCATGGATATATATGGAGTTATCGATCCAAAGAAAGTAATTAAAGTAGGCGATTCCATCATTGATATAGAAGAAGGTCAAAATGCTGGCTGCGGACTAAATATCGGAATAACCACCGGGGCGCATACATTTCTCCAGCTTCAGTCTGCCAACCCGGATTATATTATCAGTGACCTGATGGAACTGGTGGCGATCATTGACCGGGCTGAAAACTAGTCATATACTCCTCTTTGATTTTTTTTATGGAATATTACTAGCTTTAGCAGATTCAAATGAAAAGTCAGATCCGATTCATTTTTATACTGTTATTTCTATTCGAATTTGTTTTCGAAATGCCCCTTCGTTCCCAGGTCGGCGACACCACCATACTGGCCGTAAACCGGACAAAGGATTTTGTTATAACCGGAGATGGAATAGCCGACAATTGGAAAACTGAAAAATGGGTAGTCCTTCCAAAAAGGGAGGGTAAGGGTCCCGCCTATGAAACAAAAATGAAGATCCTGTATTCAGATTCCGGCATTTACTGCCTTTATTATTGTCAGGATAGTGTGTTGACATCAACACTAAAACAGGATTTTTCGGATTTGTATAATGAAGATGTTGTGGAAGCCTTTTTTTGGCCGGATGAAAATACACCAGTCTATTTTGAATATGAAGTATCCCCATACAATTATGAATTGCCGTTAATGGTTCCTAATATCAGGGGAAATTTTATGGGCTGGCTGCCGTTTCATTATACTGGAAATCGCAAAACCCAACATCTGACGCACGTCATTAAACAGGATGATAAATTGATTGCCTGGACTGCGGAATTTTTTATTCCTTATGTACTGCTTAAGCCATTAATAAAAATAGTTCCATCAAAAAATACCCGGTGGCGCGCAAATTTTTATCGTATAGATTATGACCAGGGAGGCGCGGGATGGTCCTGGCAATCCGTCAGAACCGATTTTCACGATTATGAACGTTTTGGTACTATTCTGTTTAGATGAAACTACTACAGAGTCTTATACGTAAATTTCTGTCCACCAACAGCAGCCTCCGCCATCAACCCGCTGAGGTCCTGGGTAAATACGGCAACACCGTCGGCATATTTGGCATTCTTTGAGGCCCCTGATTTGGCAGCAACTGCTGAAATCTGTCCGGTGAACTCAACCTTGTTGTCCTTGAAATGGTCCAGGGCTTCCTTAGTTTCAAAGAAAATAATTTCCTGGTAGGATTGGCCACCAATTTGTGCGCCAACAGATACTTGCGCCATCTTTGCGGTGCCGATTGTTTTGCCCTTTTCATACACAACGCCGTTTCCGCCTGATCCACCGATTATAATAGCGCCCTTGCCAATTTTTGGAAAGATGACATATCCGTAGGAACTATTAAATAGTTTATCCATCGATGGGTCCGTTTTCATAAAATTCGCCTTCGCTTCTTTGCTGTCAGATATAAGCTTTTCTTTTGCCTTATCATCCTGGGCCTTCATGGACTGTGGCAGTAAAAAGATGATGAATGCAAAAAATACCAGTCTGATTAAATTGTTCCTTTTCATAATCGAAGTTTTTATGTTGGTTTAAAGAATGCGGGCTATTCCATTTACCAGCAATTACCGTTCCTATATGATGGTAAAAGATATCGAACTCCGGGTAAAAATAAAAACAGTCCTGCCTATATTGGATTTAAAGAACCGGGATTTGAGATTCCCTACATGCGATATCATTACAGGGTAAATAAATAAAAATGAATAATTAGCAGATGAATTGTCAGGGAGCCGCCGTCGCCATACCAAATGAAAAATCGGAGATTTTATTTTTCTTTAAAATAGCGACAACCTTGTCATAATTTTCATATGTGTCACCTGGATAACCCCTGATTTCAACTCTGGGTTTGGCCATCCCCATCAGATTAAATCTTATAAATGAGTCCAGCTGCCCAAAAGAACGAATCGGGATCAGGGTGTTCTGAAAGATCACTGATAATGTGTCCATTTTCGTGTTAATGATCAGATCCTTTTTTTCCGATTGTTGGGAATAGCACAAAATAGAAACCAGGCAAGCAACAACTAGAAGATAAACTTTTAAAAGCCCGGTCCGTGTTTGCATATGATCGTATTAGTGGTAAGTTAGGAAGATTTCCATATTGCTGTGAAATGAACAGATCTAAAACCAAAAGCCGGGGCATAAAAAAAGATCGGAATTTTAATCTCCAGAATCCTTAGCTATTGTGCGAGTGCCACTAAGAAAGCGGCTCCGGTCTTGGCGCTTCACCCGCGGGTCTTGATTTGTCTTCGGGAAGTGGAATAAATTCTTTGTTGTCGTTGGGTGGCAATATGATGCGGCCCTGCTTCCAGTCTTCCTTCGCCTGTTCGATGCGCTCCTTGCGGGAAGAAACAAAGTTCCACCAGATAAACCGTTCACCCAGGGGCTCACCACCCAAAAGCATCAGCGTCGTATCTTCTTTTGCAATGATCACCGGATCGGCATCGGTTGTAAACACCAGCATCTGCCCTGCGTGATAAAAATTGCCCGCCACTTCCACGCTGCCCTTCGTAATATAAAATCCGCGTTCAGAATGTTCTTTCGGAAGACCAAATCGTGCCCCGGCTTTCAGGATCACATGCAGGTAAAACAAAGGTGAATTTGTTTTAACCTCATTGCGCAGTCCGTAAGCATCACCGGCAATAAGCCGCATCCAGACACCGGTGTCTGTAAATATCGGCAACTGATCAGGAACGTAATTATTAAAGGAGGGAGCGGCTTCTTCGTCTTTCTCAGGAAGAGCAACCCAGGTCTGTATCATTTCTACATCTCCGCCAGCCAATGCTGCAGGATCTTCAAATCGCTCGGAGTGCGCAATGCCCCTGCCAGCTGTCATCCAGTTTACTTCGCCCGGACGAATGATCTGTTCCACACCCAGACTATCGCGATGTGTTACCTGTCCGCCGAAAAGATAACTCACCGTGGAAAGGCCGATATGCGGATGAGGCAGCACATCCAGGGCGGACGGTTTGGAAGGAATATCTGTGATGGGACCCGCATGATCCATAAAAATAAAAGGACCCACCATCCGGCGCAACCGGAAGGGCAGTATGCGTTTCACTTTTATCGTCGGACTGATCGCTGCGTTGCGCGCTTCAATAACTATGTCCAGCATGGTTGCAAAAGTTCATTCCATGCGAAGCTACATAAACCATATTACCTTTTAAAAGCGGGTACCGGAACAGAGGAATAAAACGGCTGACCTGTCGGATGAAAAAAATATTTTCCAAAATATGTCGAATTCTTTAAACTCAATCGTCATTAATCGAACGCCAACATTTAAAAACGACCTGTCCTGGAAACGGAAATATAAAATTCAACAGAGATTAACCAAAAACCATTTTTCTTTAATAATTAAATTCAAAAAAATGAAAGATTTCTTATTTGTGTACAGATCAGATTTAAATTCTATGCCAAAAAGTTCTCCCGAACAAATGCAGGCTTCGACAAAGCGCTGGATGGACTGGATAGGCGGTATTGCAGCTCAAAACAAATTGACGGACCGGGGAAACAGGTTGGTCGCTTCGGGCAAAGTGTTAAAACCCGGTAATGTAATTGCCGATGGCCCGTACACGGAAATTAAAGAGTCGATTGTGGGTTATAGCATTGTAAAAGCAGATACGCTTGAACTGGCTGCTGAACTGGCAAAAGGCTGTCCTGGTTTGGCCAGTGGTGGAAGTGTGGAAGTCAGAGAGATTGGTGTTATAGAGGCCTGATCAGGGAAAACAAGTGCCTTTGTATTTTTGCAAAGGCACTATTTATTATGACACAGTCAGAACTAATACCCCATTTATTCAGAACGGAATACAGAAAAATCGTTTCTGTACTCTGTAAATTGTTTGGTATTGATCATATTGAAATTGCAGAAGACATCGTAAGTGATGCATTTCTTTTGGCATCTGAGTTATGGGGTTTAAAAGGTCTGCCTGAAAACCCAACAGCCTGGCTGTATATCGTTGCAAAAAATAAGACCAGGGATTATTTGAAACGTAATGCCCATTTTGCCCAAAACATATCAAAAGAAATAAAATATAATGCGACCTCTTCGGAAGAAATAGATATCGATTTGTCCGTCAAAAATATCAACGACAGCCAGCTGGCGATGATATTTGTTGTTTGCCATCCCTGTAATCCGCCGGAAGCACAAATCGGATTGGCCTTAAATCTTCTTTGTGGTTTTAGTGTGGATGAAATTGCCAATGCTTTTTTGACAAATAAAAAAGTTATTTATAAACGGCTGCAACGGGCCAAAGAAAAACTCAGAACGGAAAGGATAAAAATAGAACAGCCTGGTTTATCCGAAATAAACGATCGCCTGCCGGCTGTCTTAATGACTTTGTATCTGCTTTTTAATGAAGGATATTATTCTTCAAACCAGGACATAACATTACGTAAGGATCTCTGTCTGGAAGCGATGAGACTGACGTATCTTCTGATAGAAAATGAACAGGCAGCCAAACCATCCGCAAATGCTTTGCTTTCGCTCATGTGTTTTCAATCATCCAGATTTGACGCCAGACACAATCAAAACGGGGAAACAATCTTATACCAGGCCCAGGATACTGACCTGTGGAACCGGGAACTGATTACCAAAGGAGAATATTTATTTAGATCTGGCTTCGCAGGGTAATGAAATTTCAAAATATCACCTGGAAGCCGGTATCGCTTACTGGCACACCCTGAAAGCCGATACAAAAGAAAAATGGGATAATATTTTACAGCTTTATAATCAACTGCTGATGATTGAATATTCACCCATTGCAGCATTAAACAGAACCTATGCACTTGCCAAGGTAAACGGGAAAAAAGAAGCGATCATAGAGGCGGAGAAGATAAGTCTTACCGGTAATCATCTCTATCATTCACTGTTGGGAGAACTGTATAGTGGCGTCGACAATGCCAAAGCCATCGCGCATTTTGAGGACGCTTTGAAACTGGCAAAATCAACGGCTGACAAAACATTGATTTCGGCTAAAATAATTGAGTGCACAAAGAAGAATACAAAAGCTGGCTTCCACTGATTATACCAAATAATACCTGCTTTGATGAACAATTCGATATTCCCCGCAGTATTTTATGGATTTGATAAAACCTGTCGCGACGAAACCTGATAAAGTACAAAATTATCTGGCTCTGCCATGGGATTTGATTTACAGAAAGAAATACATCATGACATAATTGGTAGCTTTATAATCAATTTGAAAATATTTGATGTATGTCGACCGGTAGTAGACCGATTTTATCCCTGGCCGCGTGCTTTTTATTTTCCATAGCCAATGGACAAGTCACCCTGCCGGATGAAAAACAAAAAACCGATTCGATTACCTATTCTGTATTGGATGAAGTGGTAGTTTCTGCCTCCAGGATAAAGGAGAAAATACTGCAATCCCCGGTAAGCATTCAGAAAGCAGGACAGAAATATTTTCATGCATCTCCGGCACCATCCTTTTTTGATGCTCTGGAAAATATACAGGGTGTACAAATGATTACACCCAGCCTGGGCTTCAAAGTCATCAATGCGCGCGGGTTCGCGAATACAACCAATGTGCGTTTTGCGCAGCTGGTTGATGGGATGGACATGCAGTCGCCTCATATCGGAGGACCCATTGGGAATGCGCTCGGACCAACTGACCTGGATATCGATAACGTCGAGATCGTACCCGGGATCGCTTCTGCACTTTATGGAATGAACACCATCAATGGTATGGCGAACATCACTACCAAAAATCCATTTAATGCAGAAGGATTGACGATCCAGCAGAAAGTCGGCATAAACCACCTGGGCGATTCCAATAGTTCTGCAAAGTTATTTTCGGAAACCAGTTTCCGGTTTGCCAAAGTGGTCTCTTCGAAATTTGCTTTTAAAATCAGTGGAGGATTTACCGCAGGTTATGACTGGATTGCCGATGACCACACAGATCTGAATCCCAATGCCAATATCAGCACGAATCTGACTGGTTATGATAATCCGGCGCAGGATCCGGCAAACGGATATGGCAACGAATCGTCAGATCGTAAAACCATCACCCTGCAGGGTAAATCCTATGTGGTTGCCCGCACAGGTTATTATGAAAAGCAGGTGGTGGATTATTCACTGCAAAATGTAAAGGCAGATGCCGGTTTGTATTTCAAAATTTCGCCAAATAGTTCCATTGTGTACCTGGGCCATATTGCCTTGCTGGATAATGTTTACCAGCGTGCCAACCGTTTTCGGCTTCAGAATTATTTTATCCAGCAGCATGGCCTGCAGTTTCAGTCCCGGTCCGTACAGGCTAAAATATATTTTAATAATGAAAATACCGGGAAGTCTTACAACCTGCGTTCTGTGGCTGAAAATATAGACCGGAATTTTAAACCCGACAATCAATGGTATGCAGATTATACATCAGCGTTTAATAATGCAACTGCCTCAGGTGTTTCTGTGGCCGGGGCACACCAGCAGGCCCGGGCTGCAGCCGATGATGGCAGGTATGTTCCCGGAACGCAGGCATTTAAAAATACACTGAACGAACTGTCTACGGTTAACAATTGGGACAGTGGGGCGGCGCTGCGCGTAAAGGCAAGTTTTATTCAGGGGGAAATACAATACAATCTGACGGAACAATGGCTTGAAAAATGGAGAAAAATGCAGGTTTTGAAATGCTCGCCGGTATCAGCCAGCGGACTTATATCATTGTTCCGGACGGAAACTATTTCATAAACCCGGAGAAAGGAAAAACATACGATGACATTCATTATGGCAGAACCAATGCATTTCTATCTGTAACAAAAACGCTCTTTGACAAAAAATTGAAATTGGGTGCCACTATGGGAGTAGATAAGAATGATTATTTCCCGGTTACCTGGAACCCGCGGTTCACGGCTGTTTATTCACCTGTTTATAAACATAATTTTCGTGCCTCTTATCAAAGCGGTTATCGATACCCCAGTATATTCGAAGCATATTCAAATATCAATAGCGGAGGTGTAAAACGCGTCGGCGGTCTGCCCATCATGTCGAACGGAATCTTTGAAAACGCATGGCTGCAAACTTCGATCTCGGCGTTCCAGGCGGCCGTTTTGAATGACATCAACCGGAACGGCTTGTCAAAAAACGACGCCATTGTAAAAAACGAAAATCTGCTTTTAAAAAATCCATATACCTACATCCAGCCCGAACACGTCGAATCTTTTGAAGCCGGTTATAAGGGATTGTATGCAGACGGAAAGATATTTGTAGATGTGGATTTCTATTTTAATAATTATCGTTCGTTCATTGCACAGGCAAATATGAATGTGCCGAATACCACGAACACCGATTCCATTCCTTTTTATTTGTATGATAAAACCAAACAAAGCCAGTACCGTATGTGGACCAATTCAAAAACTTCCGTTTATAATTATGGATTTACGGCCGGCATCACTTATTTCTCAAAAAAAGGGTACACGATAAACGGAAATACCTCTTTTGCCAAATTACAGAAATCATCCAATGAAGACGGATTGGAAGACGGATTCAATACACCCCAGTGGATCACAAACTTTATGATTTCCAATCCCAATCTGTATAAAAAAATAGGCGCCGGCATTACATTCAAATGGCAAAGCAGTTATTATTGGCAATCCTTCCTGGTAACCGGTACAACGCCGGCCTATGCGACCCTCGATGCACAGATCACTTACCTGGTTGAATCTGCTAAACTTCAAATCAAGCTGGGGGCCACCAACCTGACAAATCACTATTATCGTTCATTCCTGGGCGGACCCTCGATCGGTGCGATGATTTATACCACACTGACGTATGGAATCAATAAGGCAATTATAAAATGACCGGGAGATACCGGGGAGATTTTCGGAGGATGATTACAGCGATTTTAAGTAATTTTATAGAGAGATCCGGAAGGAAAATATTCGCGTACGTACTCAAATTTAACCTGCTATGCATCAGGTCTCCAGAAGAAGTTTTATAAAGAATGCAGGCGGAACCGGTATCGCACTCTGGCTGGGGATGAATTTCCGCGGCAATATCTTCATTACGACAGAAATAGTCGAAGCCGGGAATTTTACACCGTATATACTCGTTGAAGCCGCCGGAACCATTACCCTCTTCAATACAAAACCCGAAATGGGCCAGGGCACTTTTCAGTCCATACCCGCTATTATTGCGGAAGAGTTTGAAGTGTCGCTGGACCAGGTGACCATCAAAAACACCAACGGGGAAAAACCCTTTGGCGACCGGCAGCGTGCCGGTGGTTCCTCTTCGATCCGGACCAACTATACCGATCTGAGAAAGGTCGGTGCTTCTGCCAGAGAAGTTTTTGTAAAAGCAGGCAGTACGAGATGGCAGGTGGATCCATCCTCCTGTTATGCAGAGAATGGGAAAGTGATTCATAAACCAACGAACAGAGCTTTCACCTATGGTGAACTGGTAGGCGATGCATCCAAACTGGAACTGCCAAAAGAACCAAAACTAAAAGATCCCAAAGATTTCAAAATACTGGGCAAGATGTCCAGGCGGCCGGATGTTCCGTTAAAGACAAACGGCAGCGCACAGTTCGGCATCGATGTGCAGGTCCCGGGGATGTTATATGCAACCGTGGCAAGAAGTCCGGTCATCGGCGGCACCTTAAAAAGTTTTGATGCGACGGAAGCAATGAAGATCCCCGGTGTTGAAAAAGTTGTGCAGGTGGAACGTATCATGGGCCGTTATCATTCTGTCGGAGTGGCGGTGATTGCCAATTCATACTGGACCGCCATGAAGGCCCGCAGGACATTAAAAATCGAATGGGACAATAAAGGATATGAAAATTTTAACACGGAAGATTACGAAAAACATTTGCATGAATTGTCACAGGAAGAAGGAGTGACAGATAAAACGATCGGATCGGTTGACAACCTGAACCTGTTGCCCGGTAATATTGTCGAAGCTTTTTATGAAACGCCGATGGTGGCACATCATGCGCTGGAGCCTATGAATTGTGTGGCGCAGGTTCGCGGCGATCACGTGGAAATCTGGACCTCCACCCAGGTACCCAGTTCCATAACGGGTACCGGTGAAAACGACGTACATAAATACATCGGTTTCGAACCTGATAATATAAAACTACACAGCACATTTGTTGGTGGCGGATTTGGAAGAAGGCTCAATGTGGATTATGTAATCGAAGCAGTCGGTATTGCAAAAAATGTAAGCCAGCCGGTGAAAGTACTCTGGTCACGGGAAGACACAACCGAACTCGGCCCCTACAGGCCAATGACTTTTTCAAAACTGCAGGGTGGTTTTTCAGAAGACGGTAAACTGATTTCATTTCAGCATAAAGTAATTAGTCCTTCTTTTAGGGAAGCCATGGTCCCCGGATTTGATATCAAAAAAGTAGACGGCACGATGGTGGAAGGCATCGGCGAACAGGCCTATGAAATCCCGAATCTCAAAACTTCCTATGTGAGAGCCGATTTTCATATACCGGTTGCTGCCTGGAGATCTGTGACCAGTTCAACACTCGCTTTTTGCCATGAATGTTTTATCGATGAACTGGCCCATAAAGCAAATAAGGACGGGATGAATTTCCGGCTCGATCTGCTTTCAAAACCATCCGATACCAAACGGGTGCTGTTGAAAACAAAAGAATTTTCGCATTGGGATGAACCGCTTCCGAAGAACAGGGGACGAGGTGTGGCCCAATGGGAATTCTTCGCCGGGCTCTGTGCCCAGGTGGTTGAAGTGACTGTTCAGCCCGATCAGTCGATAAAAGTCGATAAGGTTTTTGCGGTGATCGATCTGGGAGAAGTGGTCAATCCGGATAATGTAAAAAATCAGGTGGAAGGTGCCATCGTGATGGCTTTAGGTGCAGCTACGAAACCGGGCATTACATTAAAGGACGGTAAATGCATGCAGCATAATTTTTATGATAATCCGATGGTCCGTATCAATGAAATGCCCGAAATTGAAGTGCTGATTCTGGCAGAAGGGGGTAAAGTAAAAGGTGTGGGCGAGCCGGGATTACCCGCTTTTGCACCGGCCCTGGCAAATGCCATTTTCGCTGCTACCGGAAAGAGAATCCGTAAAATGCCATTTTCACTAAACGGGGTTTAATTTTTGCGGGAATTGTAATTACGTTATTTCTTCTAAATACCAGCTCATGATTACATTAAATGTCAATCAGAAAGAATATCAGGTGGATGTTGACAGCAACATGCCGCTTTTATGGGTGATCCGGGATATCATCGGACTAACAGGAACAAAATATGGTTGCGGGGTTGCGCAATGCGGGGCCTGTACGGTGCACATGAATGGGGAAGCGGTACGTTCCTGTGTTACAAAAGTGAGCCGGGCGCAGGGACAAAAAATTGTTACGATTGAAGGCCTCTCTGCAAATAATGATCATCCGGCACAGCTGGCCTGGCAGGAAATTGATGTTCCCCAATGCGGATATTGTCATTCCGGACAATTGATGTCGGCAGCCGTACTTACTTCGTGAAAATCCGAATCCGACGGATCAGGATATTGACGAGGCCATGTCGGGTAATATCTGCCGCTGCGGTACCTATCTGCGCATCCGTAAAGCCATTCATATCGCTGCAGAGATTCAGAAAAAGAAAATGGTGGCAGGTTAAAATATAAAAGTTTATTGAATTATGAATCAGCATTCCGAAAAGAAACGGCGACATCCACTTACCCGTCAAAACAGTGCTTGTTATGACGGTTGTTTTTTCAGTTGTCTGGATGGCTTCTGCGTTCAGGGAAAGTAACGGATCCGGTCGATCACGGAGCAAAGGATGAAAAAATGGTGAAGGACAGTGTTGAATCCGTAAAGGCATTTATGAAAGTGTATAAAGTGCTGATGAGTCCCCGTTGTATGAATTGCCATCCCGCAGGTGATGCACCGCTCCAGGGCGATGACAGTCACGTGCACACCATGAATGTTGTACGCGGACCGGATGGTAAAGGAATGTATGCGGCCAAATGTTCCAACTGTCACCAGCCAACCAATACGCCCGGATTGCATACACCTCCGGGAAATCCGAAATGGCAATTACCACCATCCGATATGAAGATGGTTTTCCAGGGAAAAACAGCCCGCCAGCTGGCCCTGCAGATTATGAATTACAATCATGAACGGTCATAAAAATAAACAGCAGCTGATTGAACATGCACGGGATACGCTGGTGAAATCAGCCTGGAATATGGGTGAAGGCCGAGTGCCTCCTCCGATGACTTATACTGCATTTGTGGCTGCCTGGGACAGCTGGGTTAATAAAGGCGGATATGCGCCGAAGTAATGAAAGATGAATTCTTCATGATATTTAAAGAGAGTTAAGATGGTACAAACATCAGAGGCAAACGCCTTATCACGCAGAAAATTTTTAAGAACAGCAGGACTTAGCGGTACAGCACTTGTTCCTGGGTTTTTATTTTCCCCTGGCTGCCAAAGCAGGCCAGGTTATTTCGGAAACGGCATTGAACAATGTCGAGTTCGAAATTGAAATGAATGCCTGGATCATCATCGACACTTCGGGCAAAGTAACACTGGTCGATCATCGGGCAGAAATGGGGCAGGGTTCCTTTCAGTCTGTTCCGCAAATCATTTCAGAAGAACTCGAAGTGGAATTAAGTAATATCAATGTCATCTTTGCCCAGGGACATCAGAAAAAATATGGCAGCCAGATCACGGGCGGCAGTTCCACCATCCGTGGTTCCTATATTAATTTATTAACGCTTGGCGCATCAGCCCGCGAATTGCTGATCCAGGCAGCCGCTGCCAGATGGAATGTTCCTGTTTCCGAATGTTATGCGAAGAATGGCAGCGTATATCATAAACCCACCAATAAAAGTTTTCATTACGGAGAACTGGTCGTGGATGCATCCAAACTGGAAGCTCCCAAAAATGTAAAACTAAAACCCCGCTCCGAATATACATTGATCGGCAAACCCCTGCACCGCCGCGACACGCCTTTAAAAACCAATGGCAGCGCCATATTCGGACTGGATAAAAGAATCCCGGGTATGGTATTCGCCTCAGTGGAAAGAAATCCGCGTATGCGGGGCAAACTGAAATCTTATGACGATTCCGCCGCATTGAAAGTACCCGGTGTAAAAAAAGTTTTAAGTATCAAAATGGCAGTCTTTGGTACCTATCGCGATGGTGTTGCCGTGATCGCAGATTCTACCTGGGCAGCTATGCAGGGCCGTAAGGCATTGAAAGTTGAATGGGACGACAGCGGCTTTGAACACATGGAAACCGCAGATATTTACAAACAGCAGGAAGAACTTCTGAAATCAAAAGAAGGAATTTCCGTAAAAAAACAGGGCGACCCCGACGCGATCATCGAAAAAGCGGAAAAGAAAGTGGATGTCATTTATCAAACTCCTTATGAGGCGCACGCCTGCATGGAGCCGCTGAATTGCATTGCACATTACCAGGAAAACAAGCTCGAGATCTGGGGACCGATACAGGCGCCGGACTGGGTACAGGAATATTTGAGCAAGGAAATGAACCTGCCGATGGACAATGTGATCGTGAACATGACTTTTCTGGGTGGCGGTTTTGGAAGAAAAGCTTTTCTGGATTATCCGCATGAAGCAACGATGATTTCAAAGGCCATTGGTCTGCCGGTACAGGTCACCTGGACCCGCGAAGATGAAATGACACAGGGACCACATCGTCCCGGAATGTCATACCGCTGCGAAGGAGTTATTGCTGACGGAGAGATCAGCGCATTCAAATTCCGGATGGCCGGACAAAACATGGATCACTTCCAGGATCCTGACCGGCTCAAGCCAAATGGCAGCACATCCGAAGGATTTCTAAAACCTTACTACGACAGTATAAAAAACCTAAGCATTGCAGACGTGCCTTTTGAAAAACCGGTGCCCATCATGTGGTGGCGCTCGGTATATGCATCCACCAATGGATTCGCTTACGAAAGTTTTATGGATGAACTGGCCATCGCTGCCGGTAAGGATCCGCTGGAATTCAGAAGATCTTACCTGATGAAGGATGAACGTGTACAGAAGCAGATTGATAAAATGGAAGAAGTGTCCGGATGGAAAAACAGGAAGAAAAACGAAGGATACGGTGTGGCGATTACAGAATGTTTTAACTCAACGGTCGGTCAGATCGTAAAAGTCTCCAGAAACCCGGCCGGTAAAATAAAAATCGACCATGTTTGGGCCGTGATGGATTGTGGCTGGTATGTGAATCCGGATATTATCAGGGCACAGGTGGAGGGCAGTATTGTCATGGCACTGGGTGCAGCCACGATTCATGAAATCACTTTTAAAGACGGACTGGTTGAGCAAAAGAATTTCTACGATTATAAAATGCCACGGATTTCGGACATACCTCCGGTAGACATATATATTATGGACAATGATGCGGCAGCAGGAGGCGTCGGGGAACCGGGCCTGCCGCCGTTTTCCCCCGCACTCACGAACGCCATTTTTGATTTGACGGGAACCAGGATACGGAAACTTCCTTTCGATATGAACACGATTTGAATGAAAGAACTGAATGATATCGTGAGTGCGTATGACAAAGCCATTTTGCAAAACAAACAAATGGTACTGGCTACCGTGGTCCGGGTGGATGGCTCTTCTTACCGGCGGCCCGGTGCGCGCATGCTGGTGACCGACGACAGTAAGATCACCGGCGCCATCAGCGGCGGCTGCCTCGAAGGCGATGCACTGGAAAAAGCATTATTCGCCATGGCCACAGGAGAAAATAAACTCATTACCTACGATTCAACCGGCGAAGACGATATTCAGTTCGGACTTCACCTGGGATGCAATGGTGTCGTGCATATTTTATTTGAACCCATCAAAAAAGAAGATCCTCAAAATCCGGTGGAATTATTGCGACTCATTTCAAATAGCAGGAGAAGAAGCCGTGCTGGTAACCATTTTTTCGATGAAAAAAATACAACCCGGAACCCGGCTTTTATATTTGAAAAATCATATGCATAGCGGTCTCAGCGAACCTCTGCAAAAAATATTAACTGAGCCGGTCAAAAACGTGTACGCAGAAAAACAATCAGCTTCACTGGATGTGGATGTAGAACAGACGACTTGTACAGCTTTTATTGAATGGATCGAACGCCCCGTCTCTCTCGTGATCGCCGGTGCAGGAAATGATATTCAGCCACTCGTTGAGATCGCTGCGATGCTGGGATGGTCGGTGACGGTGGTGGACGGAAGATTTCATTATGCACTGCCCGAACGTTTTCCCGGTGCTTCAAAAGTATTGTACAGCAGGGCCGATGATATTCTGTCTCAGATAAAAACAGACAGCCAGACGGTTTTTCTGCTTATGAGTCATAATTACAATTACGACCTGGGTTTTCTGAAACAGATTGTACAACAGGAATTCGGATATATCGGACTGCTCGGGCCCGCACAAAAACGGGACCGTATGTTATCCGACCTGCAGGATCAGGGAATTCAGTTAAATGAAGAACAGCTTTCAAAAATACATGGACCGACGGGTCTTGATATCGGCGCAGAAAATGCAACAGAAATTGCGCTTTCCATTGTTGCGGAAATAAAAGCATTTTTATCCGGACGATCCGGAGTCTCCGTTGAAACAGAAAAAAGAATCTATTCATAACCGGGCGATCAGTTCCACATTATGAGTAAAACCGGAATCATCATATTGGCAGCCGGAAATTCATCCCGCATGGGAGAGCCCAAACAACTGATGAAATTTAAAAGCAAAACTTTTTTACAGCATATCGTTGAAGAATCAAAAGAAGCGAATTTGAATCCTGTGATATGCGTCACCGGGTACCAGTCAGATCAGATATCGAAGGCCATTACAGGCATGAACGTGACCATAGTATATAACGAACAATGGTCCGAAGGAATGGGAACGGGAATTTCTGCCGGTATCAAACAAGCGTTGCTTGTCAGATCTTGATTCCGTGATCCTGGCGGTCAGCGACCAGCCCTATGTCTCGTCGGGTCTGTTTGCAAAAATGCTAACCATGAAAGATCAGTCGGGCAAAAGGATCGTTGCCTCCTCCTATGCCGGCACCCTGGGTACACCGGTATTGTTTGATAAGGAATATTTTAATCAGTTGAAATCCCTGGATGGAAATCAGGGAGCAAAAAATATCGTGAAAATGAATATGTCCGATGTTTGTCCCGTCGAATTCGAAAAAGGAAGTATTGACATCGATACAAAAGAGGATTATGAAAAATTGATTTCAGAAATACAATAACGCATGATACAGGATGAGTTTGGACGTGTGCACAATTATCTTCGTATATCCCTCACGGATAACTGCAACCTGCGTTGCTTTTATTGCATGCCGGATGAACACTACGATTTCACACCGGCTGCCCGTCTGATGCAAACGGATGAAGTGGAACAACTGGCGCGGACTGTTTGTAAAGGAAGGTGTCACAAAAATCAGGCTGACCGGTGGTGAACCACTGGTAAGAAAAGATGCAGGAAAAATCATCGAGTCACTGAGTGCACTGCCGGTGGAACTGGTGATGACTACCAATGCAACACGAATTCATGATTTCATCCACATACTAAAGGCGTCAAAGATCAGAACCATCAATATCAGTCTGGATACACTGCAGCCGGATAAATTTTTATTGGTTACCCGACGTGATCTCTTTCACCGGGTACGCAGTAATATTGAACTTTTATTACATCACGGATTCAAAGTAAAAATAAACGTCGTGGTGATGAAGGGATTCAATGAAGACGAAATAAACGATTTTATCCGGTGGACCACCCATATTCCGGTCGAGATTCGATTTATTGAATTTATGCCCTTCAGCGGAAACCGGTGGACGGGCAATAAAGTGTTTTCCATGCATGATATGTTTGCAGAGATCAGCACTCAGTTTGAATTTCTGCCGGTGGAAAACGAATTGCATGACACGGCCAAACATTTTATGATACCGGGACATGTTGGCTCATTCGCCATCATCAGCACCATGAGTGCTCCGTTCTGCGGCGACTGCAATCGCATGCGGCTCACCGCAGACGGGAAATTAAAAAACTGCCTTTTTTCTACAGGCGAAACGGATTTACTGACGGCGCTGAGAAATCAGGAAGATGTGACAGCGCTCATACATGCTTCCATCCGGTCAAAGGCAAAACAACTGGGCGGACAGTTTTCAGGCACATTCGATATGCTGGATGCCGCCTCCATTCATAATCGCAGTATGATCAGCATCGGCGGATAAATGATGATTATGAAATATTTCCTTTTCTTTTGTTTCGGGCTTTTACTTGTTTCAGGACATCAGATGCACAAAATACCAGCGAAAATTTTACAGTGTCGGGAGAAGTGTTGAAGGCTGAAACCATCGACATCGCTAAACTCGTCCGGTTATACACAGGTGCACCTGGATAGTCTGCGTATTTATACACACGATATGCAGCCAAAGGGTCTTATGAAAAATATCAATGGCGTTTTACTGAAGGATATTTTGTCCGCCATTCCCTTCAACAACGAGAACCCGAAATCGCTCAGTGAATATTATATTGAATGCGTGGCTACTGATGGTTATATTGTTCTTTTTTCCTGGAACGAAATTTTTAACAGCGAAACAGGAAAACACGTGATGATCATCACAAGTAAAAACGGAACAAACGCAGGACAGCTCGATGACCGCATTGCACTCATTACGCCGACCGATCAGGCCACCGGCAGACGATATGTGAAGTGGCTGAACAAGATTATCATTCACCGACAGAAAATCTAATGGAATCAAATGAACTCGTTTCGGTAGAACAGGCACGCGCACTCATCGCAGCCAGCGTATCACGCGTGCATCCCGCCGTGAAAGAGCTAATGCATTCGGCGGGGCTTGCAATAGCGGAGGATATTTTTTCTCCATTGGATATTCCGGCCTTTGATCAGTCTTCGATGGACGGTTATGCGATCTATGCGGAAGATATCAAAAGACAGCTGACCGTGCAGGGTATCATCGCTGCCGGTCATGCACAACCGGAAATTTTGGAAAGAAATCATGCGATGCGCATCTTTACCGGTGCACCGCTTCCCGCCGGTTCTGATACTATCGTGATGCAGGAAAAAGTGATCGTCCATTCATCCGGTATTCAGATTACCGATCCGCAGATTGAAAAAGGAACCCATGTGCGGAAACGTGGATCGGAAATAAAAAAAGATGAACTCGTGTTAAAGAAAGGAACCGTGATCACGGCGCCTGTCGCCGGCCTCATTGCCAGTCTAGGTATTGAATACTGTGAAAGTCTATCCCCGTCTTTCCGTTTGTATTATTGCAACAGGAAATGAATTGCAGATGCCCGGAATGCCGCTGTTGCCGGGTCAGGCTTATGAATCTAATAGTAGTTTCCTGATGGCAGCACTGAAACCCTTTGCCGAAGCGATGAAGTCTGCCATCTATGTTGAAGACAATCTGGAAATCATGGAGCGTGAACTGTCGTTAATCATTAATAATTACGAATTGATCATTATAACGGGCGGCGTCAGCGTCGGCGATTATGATTTTGTGCGACAGGCGGCAGATCTTGCCGGCATTCATTGTAAATTCCACCGCGTAAAACAGAAACCCGGCAAACCTTTATATTTTGGTACAAAAGAAAATAAGATCATCTTCGGTTTGCCGGGCAATCCCGCTTCGGTGGTCAGTTGTTTTTACGAATACGTTCTGCCCGCAGTCCGATATATGCTGCATCTGCCACAGGAGGAACTGCTGACCGCCAGACTGAAAGATGATTTTAAAAAAGTAAAGGGCCTTACGCAGTTTCTGAAAGCTTATTTTGCAGATGGTGAAGTGGAGATCCTCGAAGCACAGGAGTCTTACAGGTTACGTTCCTTTGCCACTGCCAATTGCCTGGTGGCTCTGGATGAAAACAGGCTGACCTATGATAAAGGAGAAATGGTAACGGTCCGGCTTCTTCCAAAATAAAAATGCATGGCGACTTATCTTCCCTTGTTTTATATTTTACTTTTTATCGTTGCATTTTTATATGCTTCCGTAGGACATGGAGGCGCCAGTGGTTATCTCGCGCTGATGGCACTGTTTAATTTCAGTCCCGCGGTCATGAAACCAACCGCCCTTTTGCTCAACCTCTTTGTTTCGATGGTTTCCTTTATCCAGTTTTATCGTGGAAAATATTTCAGATGGAAATTATTTGTTCCATTGGTCGTTTTGTCCATTCCCATGGCTTTTCTGGGCGGCAGGATGGCCATCCAGGATCCGGTTTATAAAACGATCCTGGGCCTTTTCCTGATCATACCCATCTGCCGTTTTCTTTTTTTTAAGAACACGGATCCGAAGGATATGAAACCGCCCAACCTTTATCTGTCATTGCTCATTGGCGCAGTCATCGGTTTTATCTCTGGCATGATCGGTATCGGTGGTGGCATTATACTTTCTCCGATCCTGCTTTTACTAAAATGGACGAATCAGAAACAAACGGCTGCTATCAGCGCTTTATTTATTTTTGTGAACTCGGTAGCAGGTCTCGCCGGCCAGTATACCAAGGGCATTCAGTTTAGTACGGAAATGCTGGGATATGTGGCCGTCGCTTTTGCCGGCGGTTTGTGCGGCGCTTATATGGGTTCTATTAAATTTCCGCAAACCGTTCTGAAAAACCTGTTGGCTTTTGTTTTGATGATCGCAGCCTGGAAATTATTATGGCAGTAAAAATTCAATTATACGGACAGCTGAAACAAATCACCGGGGCGTCGGAGATCATCACCGATGCGGCAGATACCGATGGACTGATGAAGGAAGTCGCCGCCCGTTTTCCACTGCTTGAAAATCTGACCTGCCTGATCGCGGTTGACAGAAACATTGTGCAAACCAATACGACCATTAAAGCAGGACAGGAACTGGCACTGCTGCCACCATATTCCGGAGGATAGATGAACCAGAAAATAAAAAACATATTTGTTGAGGGTGCCATATCACCATCTTTTATCGCGGAGAAAATCGCTGCGCACCAATCTAAAACGGGTATCGGTGGACATAGTATTTTCCTTGGACAGGTGAGGGCCGATATCATAGAAAATAAACAGGTCGTTGCCGTGGATTATACAAGTTATGAACCGATGGCTCTGGAACAGATGACGGCTATAAGGGAAATGATCATTGAAAAATATTCACTGAACTGCATGCATGTGTATCATTCTCTCGGAAAAATAAAAAGCGGGGAAATCTGCTTGTTTGTATTCACTTCTGCGCCGCACCGGAAAGCTGCTATAGATGCCTGTTCTGAAACGGTGGAACGGTTAAAAGCAGAACTGCCGATCTGGGGAAAGGAAATTTTTGAAGACGACAGCTTTCAATGGAAAATCAATCAGCCTGCATGAAAGACATCCTGAATAAATCATCGACACTACGAAAAGCAATTGCCACCGCCATTGTACAGCTTTCCAATCCCGATGCCATGCATGCGGTACTGAACAAAACTGTTCCCAAGGGAGATCCGTTTGAATTTTCAAGAGCCGCGGGATTACTGGCCATCAAAAAGACTTCGGATGTAATTCCGGATTGTCATCCCATTCCGATAGAATTTGCAGCGATCACTTTCAAAACAGAAAAACTTTCGATACATATTTCCGTTGAAGTGCATACGATTTATAAAACCGGCGTGGAAGTGGAAGCCATGCATGGCGCTTCGGTTGTTGCGCTGACTATCTATGATATGCTGAAGCCGCTCGACAAAGGAATTGAAATCTCATCCATACGGCTGGAGAAAAAATCAGGTGGCAAGAGTGATTACAAAAAAAAGCACGCCTGAGACGATTCGTTGCGCGGTGATCGTTTGTTCGGACAGTATTTCCAAGGGAAATGCCAATGACCAGTCCGGCAAAATGATCATTGAAAAATTAAAAGAATACGGGATAGAAAATACATCGTACGAGGTAGTTCCGGACGACTTTCAATTAATTCAGCAGGAAGCCATCAAATACAGCGGTCAGGGTTATGAGCTGATTTTGTTTACCGGCGGAACGGGGCTCTCGCCAAAAGATCTCACGCCCGATGCGATTGAGCCGTTGATTGAAACGCCTATACCCGGTATTATGGAAGCTGCCCGCCATTACGGACAGGAACGTACTCCGTATGCGATGTTGTCACGCGGCGTTGCAGGATTTGTAAAAAACAGCCTGGTTATCACACTGCCCGGTTCTGTTGGCGGTTCCATCGACACGATGAATGCCCTTTTTCCCTATGTGCTGCATCTGTTTGCGGTACGTGCAGGTGACAAACACGAAAAATAATTGACTGGGATGATTAATAGCGTGGCCATTCTGGTAAATAAAGGCGGGGGAAACTCCGCCTTCGTATTAGGGTACGTACCGCTAAATGATTTTATGTATTATAAAAGCTACGACACCTAAATCAAAAGCTAACAGGGCTGATAATAACAGCACAAATACTTTTCTTTTTTTTGAACTCACAAGGTGGATTTAAATTTAATAATATTGCCTGTTTACTAAAGACAATTATAATACCATGAATTTTTACTAAGCTGATTGTCATCGTATTTTTACTGTAGTTTAAACCATTTATTAAAATAAAAACCCCGGAATTTATTTGGGGTTTTAAAGAGGGTATATAAAATTTAAGTATATGCTCATTCGACGAAAATCAATATTATCAGTATTATACGTGCGCATACAATCGTAATACAAGAGACTCGCGTCCATTTCCAGGGTATACTTTGATGTTACATTTCGTCATTAAGTTGTTAATATATCAGACTCAAATCACAATCCCTGTACCATATTAAATATGATTAAGCCCCTCCTATAATGTAGAAAAAGAACCACGGTCGGAGCATTTGAAAAAAGCTTTTAGAAGATCATTTTGGTGAATAAAGCGGGGAAATGGCCGGTATTCCCGCCGAGCGTCGTTGGCACGTATTTTTCTTGTACTTCATATACCCCCTCTCATTTTTATCTTCTAAACTCTAAAAAAAGACTGTATGAAAAAGATACTTTGTCTCTTTTTACTCTTTCCGTTCATTTGTTATTGTCAATCCGGGACCTGCACCATTAAAGGTGTGGTCACACATTATTTAATCGAAAATCATCTGAACAAGGCGGATATCGGATCGAAGGTTTATGTGCTGGATTCTCTGTATGCAGGAAATTTCAATATTCAATTGGCAGATACGTTCAAAACATGTCTCATGTATCGCAGTGTGGCTACTACCTATGCGGATGTGGCTTTAATGCCTGCTGAAATAAGCGAAGAGATCAACAAATATCGTGCGATGGACGACGCAACCCTCAGGGATTATTATTCCCGGAATCTGAGTCAGCTGCTGGTTTTTGCTAACAATGAAATGGTTAACACGTCAACAGTAGATCGTGCCGGTCACTATTCGGTTGTGGTTCCCAAAGGAACTTACTATGTTTATATTCAATCGCACAATCGAAACACACCGGAATTATTTTCCGGAGAGACAGCCAGGGTTTACTGTAGAAAAGTCAGGGTTGACAACGGGCAGACAGTGGACGTCAGCTACAAGTTTTCTTTTTATTAAATATGCCGCTGATTATTTATAAAAAGCTCAACCTTTCTTCTTCCAGGTCGGGTTCTGTCAAATGCTTGCGTATGAGTTCTTCATCGATCATCTGGTCATTATTTTTATTGATCAGCCACTGCCTTTGATGATTCAGATTTCCGCATCCCAACCGCTCACGGTCGATCCCATTCTGAGGGTTCTGGACTTATATTTCCGTATTTCGTTTATTTTATTCCCGATACGGCAGTAGCCATTCAGGAAATCAGGTGATTTTCGCCGTCAAACGAACCATTATGCGTGCGGGGACCTTCATGTCCGTTCTATTGTCTTTAGTTGCTTGTACAAATGCCGGGGCACAGGCAACCGATTCATCAAAGATGCTGAATCCGGTAAACGTTACAGGAATCAAGACGGTGAATGGGGTGGGGCATTTACCGGATGTAAAAGGCAGTATCATCTATGCAGGCAAAAAAACAGAAGTGATCATTGTTGACAGTCTGGATGCAAACAAAGCCATCAATAATTCCCGCCAGATTCTGGGAAGAATCCCCGGATTGAATATCGTAGAAACAGAAAGCAGTGGTTTCACAGCTAACGGGATAGCTACCCGCGGATTAAATCCGATCCAGAGTATTGAAATGAATACCAGGCAGAACGGCTATAATGTCAGTGCGGATGTTTATGGTTATAATGAATCTTATTATGTACCGCCGATGGAAGGTGTGCGCAGGATAGAACTGGTGCGGGGAGCCGCCGCCTTACAATTTGGCGCGCAGTTCGGGGGTATGGTGAATTATATTACCGAAGATGCACCGGTCGGGAAAGCGTTTCAGTTCACCACATCAGAAACCCTGGGTAGTTACGGTTTATTCAATTCCTTTAATTCCGCGGGCGGCAATTATAAAAAATTTAGTTACTACGGTTTCTTCCAGTACCGGTTCATGCAGGGTTATCGTCCGAACAGTCAGCAAACACAGTTTTCAGGATACGCGAAAGTTCAATATGATGCTTCGGATAAACTGAATATCGGCATGGAATACTCGTTGCTGAGAAACAGAATCCAAATGCCCGGCGGACTGACTGACAGTCTTTTTTATGCCAATCCGAAGACTTCTACCCGCGCCAGAAATTGGCTGAAGAGCCCGTGGAATGTGTTAACGGCTTATGCCAATTTTACGCCTTCCGAAAAAACAGCCATCGGCATAAAAGCCACTTATATTTTTTCCAGCCGTTCGCTGGTTTGGAGAAACGAGGATGGCGGTCCGGAGGCATCCGATAATATCGATACGATTACCCACCAGTATGCTCCCCGGGAAGTTGGAATTGAAGACATGCACAGCATTGCAACCGAAGTGAGAGGACTAACGAATTACCATATTGGCAAAATATCATCAACACTGGCAGGCGGAATTCGTTTTTCTTACGCCTCATTTAAAAGGCAGGGTGGAGGAGAAGGTACAACAGGAAGTGATTTTGATCTTTCCATCACCGGCGAATGGGGATATAATCTCGATTTTACAACGACCAATCTGGCGCCCTTCGCGGAGAATATCTTTCGCTTTGGCAAATATTTCTCGGTAACACCAGGTGTTCGTTTCGAATATCTCAAAAGCACTGCATCGGGTTACAAGACAACGGATGGTGACAGACAAACACCTGATGAAAGCAGATCGAGAACATTTCCTCTTTTCGGTTTGGGACTTGAATATAAGACTTCACCCAATACCAGTCTATATGGAAATATCACCCAGGTTTACCGGCCCATTGATTACAGCATGCTGGAGCCATTTGGTGTAACCTCAAAAATAGACCCGAACCTCAAAGATGCTTACGGCTATAATTCAGATTTCGGATTTCGGGGTACGGTTAAGAATTACCTGAATTTCGATATCAGCTTATTCTACCTGGCCTATAATGACCGGATCGCTGAGGTATTGAGAAAAGATTCAGCCGGAAACGAATATTCCTACCGTACAAATGCGGCAAACAGCGTACACCAGGGCGCCGAAGCCTATATTGAATTCAATATTTTGAAATTCAGAAATCCCTCTTCCAAATCAGGGCTTAGTATTTTTAATTCATTCGGATATACCGATGCAAAATATACAAGCGGGGAGTTTAAAGGCAACCGCGTGGAAGCAGCCGCGCAGATCATAGAACGGGCCGGTGTGGTTTATTCTATCAAAGGTTTTTCTTCCACTTTTCAGTACAGTTACGTGAGCGATGCGTATGGAGACGCTACGAATGCAAAAACAAGTTCCAACCCGATTGCAGGTTATATCCCGGCTTACACGGTTCTCGATTTTAGTGCGACATACAAATTCAGTCATTTTTCATTGAACGGGGGAGTAAATAATCTTGCGGACAAGTCTTACTTCACACGAAGGACGGACGAATATCCCGGCCCGGGTATCATCCCGGCTGTTGGCCGCAGCTTTTATCTTGGGTTTAAAGCGATATTATAGCTCGCCTGGCATAACTTTTTCTCACTGAAAATTTTATTTATTAAAACCAACTTTTTTAGAGGTCCGGAGCATCATAGCTTCGGAACGAATGGTTTCGGGTGATAGCGTATATTATCAGAGTAAGGTGTTATTGGGTTAATATTCATAATACTTTTCTACCATGACAGATGAAATATACGACAGAAACAAACCAGGCCTGGTTCGTTCACTTGCCCTCGGTGTAGCCACTGCCGGAGCGCTGGGATCACTCGCTTTTACATTACAGACAGGCGGACACAATGTCTCAGTGATCCTCATGCTGTTATTTTCTGCCTGGGTCTTATCTCCATTTATTCTTTTGATTATTTTCTGTGTGCGTTCAGGAAGCTGGTCGTCCCGTGCGCGCATTTCATTATATGTGATCATGATGATGATCTCTCTGATCTCTCTTTTGTTTTACGGCGGACTGTTATTCTTTTCCGGAGCAAAACCTGCCTTTGTCTTTCTGGTGATTCCGTTGATTTCCTGGATAATCAGTCTGACAGTGTATGCGTATCTGAGACGGCAGGATTAAGTTCTGATTCTTACAAGTGAATTCTTGCATATCCAAGCGTTTCAATATCTTCCGGACTTTTAGATAAGTGAGTCTTTCCATTTGACAGAATGTACAGGGTATCTGAAATGTCTGTAACATTTTTATACATATGATCTGTGATAAGAATTCCTTTATTTTCTTTTTCTTCAATCAGCAATCCCTTTACTTTTTCTATTTGAATAGGATTTAAATGAGTAAATGGCTCATCCAACATGGCGAATAACGTTTTTGATTTAACTATTACATAAAGCGCAATCAATCTCTGCTCTCCCCCGGAGAATTGTTTTATTATTTGACGATGTCGATTTTTAAACTCCGGAAATCGAATTTGAAATAATGAGTAATCCAATCCAAAATCAAGAAATATCCGTTGTAATGAAAGAGATTTTGGAAAAAAATTGAATTGCGGCAGGTAAAGCAGCATGTTACGGAATCCGGATACGTTTTTTTGGGATAAGTTGTCGACTCGAACTGATTTCTCGCAATTCAAACTGCCATAAATGATTTGCATAAGACAGGACTTTCCTTGCCCGTTTCGTCCCAACAGACCGGTAATTTTTCCCGTTTCGCATCTCAGATAAATATCTGACAGTATTTTCCGACCATTAAATGCCAGCTGAATACTATCGGTTTCTAAAATATGCTTCATTTGATCTTATATGTCTGAATAATTAGAAATACAAACAATATAAAATCAAATGAGAGCGACGTTACCCATAGCATTACTTTGGAAACTCCTAAATTTTGGTAATAGTAGTATTCATTTTTCTTGTAACTGTTAATGAAAAAAAATGTAACTCCCAATGTTGCCATTTTAAACCAAAACAATGCTTTAAAGATATCAAGCCCATATTCCCAAAATAAAATAAGACTACAGAGTGTTATGGTAATAGAAGAAAAAATATAACTTTTATAAAAAGTCCAGACTAATCTGACAAATTTCTGAAAACTCATAATAGAATCTAACGATTTGCCAATGTATGTATATTGTCTGGTGAGAACAATAAAGCCCCTTAATTTAACAGTTAGGGTTTTTTAAAAGAAGACTTTACCCATTCTCTTGTTAGATTTATACCATGAAATTCCACAAGCCAACGTATTTACTATTTATCTGGATGTTCTTCCTGATGACAGATCAAAGGATTTTTGCGCAATCTCCCGACTCGCCATCCGCAGAAATTATTAAAAATATTCGTGCAGTTGAAAATAATCTTGCCGGAACAGATGATACGGAAAAAGACTCCTCCTGGAATATTCTAAGCAGGATGAAACATTACAAGATCAAAGGGGTCAGCGTCGCTGTTATTCATAACTACAAAATAGAGTGGACGAGGGGCTATGGTTGGGCTGACGAAAATGCCCGGATACCTGTCTCGCCGGAAACCCGATTCCAGGCAGCTTCCATCAGTAAATCCCTGAATGGAGTCGGCGTGCTCAAACTAGCGCAGGAAAATAAACTTGATTTGAAGGCCGATATCAACCAATACCTGACGAGTTGGAAATTCCCATATGACGCAAAATCAAAGGGAAAAAAGATTTCTACCATCGAATTACTCAGCCATACAGCAGGACTCAATGTGCACGGCTTTGAGGGGTATCAAATGGGCGCGACATTGCCCACAATTGTTCAGATCCTGAATGGACAGCCGCCCGCCAATTCAGATGCCATACGCTCCATGATAGAACCCGGGCTCCGTTCCGAATATTCTGGTGGCGGCATTACGATTTCGCAATTGATCGTGATGGACATCACCCGAATACCTTATGCGCAATTCATGAAAGACGAAGTACTCACGCCCCTGGGAATGACGGGCAGCAGTTATGAGCAACCTGCAAAGTTCGATTCAAATCTACTGGCGACGGGCTACCGCGAGAATGGCGACGAAGTTCCGGGTAAATATCATGTATATCCTGAACAGGCCGCAGCGGGACTTTGGACAAACCCGATGGATCTTTCAAAATATATCATAGAGACGCAGCTTGCCTGGGAGGGTAAATCTGCCAAAGTACTGAACCAGACCATGACTCATCTCCGTCTGACACCTGCCGGGGATGCACATGCGGCATTGGGTGTGTTTATCAACAGCACCGACAGCGCGGTTTATTTCCAGCACGGCGGCGCGAATGAAGGATTCCGATGCCAGTACACAGGAAGCCTCAGCGGCGGAGATGGTCTGGTGATCATGGTTAATTCCGACAACAGCGCCATCATCCCGGAAATCATCAACAGCATTTCCAGGGTGTATCATTGGAAGGGTCTGGCGATCTATCATGTCAATCAAAAAAAACCAGGGGTTTCCTATTTATGGTCATCAGCAGCCCTCTTAATCTTATTATTTACAAGCTTTCTGATAATAAGAAGAAATAAAAGCAAGAGAACAAAATAAAAGACCAGGAAAATATAACTCAGATAGGGTGCCCGTACTCACATATTTCTCCCCGGAATCTGAGAATTCTGCTGAACGTAATATTTCATACACCACGATAACACGATTCTAACCGCTTTCATCAAGTAAACCTGCCCGTTGCTGTAAATATTTTTTGCCGCTGACCCACCATGCTGAAGTTTGCTTTGTCAAACCAAAAAAATCAAAAAATATAAAAAATGAAAGAAGATCTGATCGTATCGGACAAAAACGACGATGGCATCGACCGGGCCGGGTTTATTAAATGTATGGCATGGGCAGGAACCGGCATTTTGTGGATGATGAACGGGGGCATTATGAAATCATTTGGCATGAGCCAGATGATCGACAAAGCCACAGGAGGCCTGAAAAAAGGATTGATTATTCCTCCGTCGGATTTCAGTTTTGTGCAAATCAGCGACAGTCATATCGGGTTTAACAAACCAGCAAATCCCGATGTGATCGGTACGCTCCAGGCCGCCATTTCAAAAATAAACGGGATGCCCCAGGCACCTTCATTCGTTTTACATACCGGCGATCTTTCGCACCTGGCCCAGGCCGATGAATTCGATACCCTCGACCAGGCGCTGAAGTCTGTAAAGACAGACAAAATTTTTTATGTGCCAGGCGAACATGATGTTTTAAATGGCGACAACAAACAATACCTCGCACGCTACGGTAAAGGAACACATGGGTGATGGATGGTATAGTTTCGATTCGCATGGTGTGCACTTTGTCGCACTTGTAAACGTGGTCAACACATCGGAAGGTGGACTCGGCGTGTTGGGCAACGAACAACTCGAATGGCTGGAAAAAGATTTGAAGGGATTATCCTCCAGCACACCGGTTGTCGTATTTGCGCATATTCCCCTCTGGGCCGTTTATCCGCAGTGGGGCTGGGGTACACGCGACAGTGCGCAGGCTTTGTCTTATCTGAAAAGATTCGGATCGGTAACCGTACTCAATGGACATATTCACCAGACCATGCAAAAAGTGGAAGGCAATATCACCTTTCATACCGCTACTTCAACGGCCTTTCCGCAACCACAACCAGGCGCTGCACCGGCACCGGGTCCCATGAAAGTACCTGCGGACCAATTACGCGGACTGCTCGGTCTCACCAGTGTGCATTATCAGGAACACGATCACACACTGGCCATTACGGATTCTCCACTGATGAAAGCCGGAGAAACAATCTCACAGTAAAAGTCCTGACATGAAAGGAACACGCAAATTGCTGGTGATATCTGCACTCAGCCTGACCGTTATCGGTTCAGTCGCTGCGATAGAGCCGACAAAAAAACCGGAGTCAGCATTTAAAAATCTCAGGGTTTTGCCAAAGAATATCAGTCAGAAACAACTATCTGCTATTATGGTGGACCAATTTCAGGACGAACTGGGCGTGTCATGTAATTTCTGTCATTCAGAAAACAAAGAAACGCATAAGCCGGATTATGCGAGTGACGAAAAGCCTGAAAAACAAATCGCCCGCCTGATGATGCAGATGACAAACGGCATCAACAGAAAATATTTTAAAATACGGCATCCCATGATTGGTGATTCCACGGGGATCGTCAGTTGCGGAACCTGTCATCAGGGAAAACCACGGCCGGAAAATTTTTAATAAAAATATATGAGACGAATTTTTTTATTTCTGTCAGTTATTTTTTCGGCTTTGGCAGCCACAGCTCAATATAAACCAACGGATCAGGGATCAGCGGTTCAGTTTAAAATCAAAAATCTGGGTTTCAGTGTGAATGGCTCCTTTACCGGATTGCAAGGGAATATTCAGTTCGATCCCGCACATCCGGACCAATGCCATTTTGATGTGACTATTGATGCGGCTTCTGTCAACACTGATAATTCGATGCGCGACGAACATTTGCGGAAAGACAATTACTTTGATGTGAAGACATATCCCCGGATACGTTTTCAGTCGACGAAAATCTTACAGGCTAATAAAGCAGATGCCTTTATCGTATCAGGTAAACTCACCATCAAAAACACGACAAAGGAAATATCCTTTCCTTTCACTGCAACAGCCAGTCAGACCGGTTATATTTTTAAAGGAAGTTTCCGCATCAACAGGAAAGACTTTCAGATCGGTGGCAGCAGTACGATATCAGATGAACTGGAACTGATGTTGAATATCAGCGCAGAAAAATCATGAATTGTTTAACCAGGAGAATGGCCTAAGTATCTAGTTTCTTGGCAAAGCAATCGTGTCCATACCGCAGAAACTCAAAATATTTGGCAGACGCATCTTTCCATGCCTGTTCTGATCTAAAGACTTCCTCGTTTGAATCCATGTCAATGAAACCGTGGGGGCTTTTGCTTCCTTCGTCAAACAAATTGTTTTGCGCTGACACATAGTCACTGAGTTTTTTAATGGTATCTGTACCAAGTTCATACAGGCGATCCCTGAATTCATCTATATTCATAGTAATATATTTATATATTCCTGAGGACTTTCCCGCTCCTCCAGGGTTTGGGGGAATGTACTATCAAAGTTATAAAAGAAGCCGATAATGGTATTTTTAGCATTATGCCGGAATGCAATTCTATGCCTGTTATTAAAATCTGAGAAAATCTGAATCATCGGCTGAAAATTTTGCAAAAAATGCAAATAAGCATCCATGGTGCCCGATAAATGCTCAAACTTGATAATATCCCTGAAGCCTTTAGTGTAAATCGATTTTGGATTGGTTTTATCAGGAAGTATTTTTAATAAAGATTCAACCCCAAAACCAATCGTTATGAAACAGATATTCATTGTTATTATGTTAATGTCCATAGCCGGAACGGCACTCAGTCAGCAAATAAAATCTTCAAAGCAACTTACCTGTGAAGAGTATCTGACGAAAAGTAAAAATCAGAATGCCGCTGCACGAACATTGCTTATTGGCGGGGGTATCCTTATTATAGTTCCGGTCATCATCGCAATACCGGGTACCGTTTCATTTAGCACGTTGGACGCTTTAGTCGTGGTGGCCGGCATAGGAGTAGTAGCATCATTGTCGAGTATTCCTTTATTCATTGCTTCCGGAAGGAACAAAAGAAAGGCAATGGATCCATCATTATGTGTGAAAATAGAACAAAGCATGTCTGTTCTGCCTTCCGGACTTTACAGTCATTCTTTTCCGGCTTTATCATTTAAAATAAATTTGTAAATGATGAGCAATCTGACTCTCGCCGTTTATTGATATATATATATTCGCAGGTCGGGGGAAAGCTATTAATAAAACTTTACTTTTGACCACCCTGTCGATGACTAATATTTATATATGACCCTTTTAGGCATTCTTTCCATTCTGCAGATCACATTTCTGCCTGGTTTGATTTTTACACGGATTTATCCCGTGGGCAGGCCACTGACCCGGATCATTCTGTCTTTTGCTCTCAGTCTGGTTTTTAATTATCAATTCGTATTTCTGCTTACCATCTTGGGTTTGTATAGCAGAACAAGTGTTTTGATTCTGTTTGTGCTTGAAATTTTGGCATTGATTTTAATTTATACTAAAAAGATAAGTTTTTCGGCCTACCAGTAGGAACACTTCATTTCAAAAGCCCGATCTTGGGTTTTTAGTGCCGGATGAATCAGTCACCAGGATACTTAAATTTATTTTTGTTGCTACCGGCCTGATTATATTTCTTGTATATTTTTCAAAGACCCTGGCGGAGAACCCGGGTATTTTCGATTCCTGGGACGATGTGTTTTCCTGGAACCGGTGGGCGTCAGAGTGGTATTCGGGTCAGCTTCCGCTAAAAACATATCATTATCCGCAGCTTCTTCCCGCAAACTGGTCAATATCCTATCAGTTTTTGGGCACAGACGAGATACAGTTTTTTGCAAAATCCATCATGGTCCTGTTTGGGTTTGGGATCCTGTTTATTTTTTGGGACCTGTATGCGAAATCAAAATCTGTTTATTTTTTGATGGCTCTGACCATTTCGGGATTTTTAATTCAAAAGATCGTAGGTCCTTATTTGGGCAAAGGGTATGTTGATATCCCTGTTGCCTTTTTTTCGCTGGCTGTTTTTTACGTTTTCTACCTGGGGCTGAATGGATATATGTCTGTTAATCGTAGCATGATGATTTTGGCCATTGTTCTGTCAGGAGCTGTCTTAACTAAGCAGTCAGGTATTTTTATGACCATCTCGTTTCCTGGCGATGTCCTGGTATTTGCTAAAACAAACGAATGATTCCAATAAACAAAAATGGACAGTGTTTGGATTATCCGTCCTCATTTGCCTTATATCAGCCGCGCCCTGGTATGTATATAAACAGGTGCAAATGCAAATGGGGGTGGAGAAATCAGAAGTCAGTTGGGTAACAAAAGATATATATGCCGGTAAAACCATATCGCGACGCGGGGCTGATGCAACCTTTCATTTTTCAGAAAAAATATGCGATTTTGATTTTATAAAGAAATTCTCTGATGATAAGACGGTCGTTATTCAATATTCCGTATTTGCATTTTTTCTATTGCTTGCACTGTTGTCGGTTTTTTCTTTTTACGGAAGAATGGCCCTGATGCTGGTTGTTATACCCTATTATTTGTTATGGGCTTTCTTTTTTAGTTACGATCTTAGGAATGTAAGCCTTCTCCTGCCTTTCCTGGGCTTGTCGTTGGCCATAGGAACCATTGTTTTATTGAAATATGTTTTGAGATGGATCCCCACCATGCATCTGCCAAAAACAAATTTATGGTATGGAATATTACTCATGATCATCCTGGTACTTGCGGTTATATCAGTTAAGTACGATAAACGGTATCTCTTACAGAAGGAAGCCGAACAAGCTAGATTATTAATGGGTGATTCTACATTGAATACAAAACTCTATGATCTTTATTATTCTAAACAGTTAAAGGGAAAGATCCTTTCCGGATATGAATTTTTAAAATACCTGCCGGGGGTAAAACAGTATTATATGGGGTTTCATTTTGAAAAAGAAAACCTGGACAGTTTACGGACGATTTATCTTAACAATAAAACCGACCGCCAAATTGAATATTTAATTTTTAATGAAAATGCCCCTTCTGAAATCCTGGACTTTATCAGCCAAAAGGAAAAGGAAGGAGCAATGAAATTATATTTCAGAGGCGACGCGGGATGGCATATGGAGGAGATTTTGGAATGAAACAAAAATTAAAATATCAGGATGATCATTATTATTCCCGCATATAACCCTCCGGGAAATGCATTGTTGAAATTGATTCAGGAATTGATCAGCCTGCAGGTTGAAAAAATCGTGATTGTAAATGATGGCAGCGATGCTGATAAAAACGCATTTTTCGATGATCTGACTGTATATGAACCCTGTGTGGTTCTTAAGCATGCAGTTAATCTGGGTAAGGGCCGGGCGTTAAAAACGGCATTCAATTATGTGCTGAATAATTATCCGGATGCCAAATGTGTTGTGACGGCGGATGCGGACGGACAGCATAAGCCGGAGGATATCGTCCGGGTAGCCAATGCAACTTCGGATACGGCAAATACTTTTGTGATGGGTGTCAGAAATTTTGGCGATAACGTTCCTTTCAGGAGTAAGTTCGGGAACATACTTACCAAACATATTTTCAGGGCCCTGATCGGGGTGAAAATTTCGGATACACAGAGCGGCCTAAGGGGAATTCCTGTATCCATATTGCCCCGGTTATTAAAAGTCTCGGGAGAGGCTTATGAATTTGAGTTAGGGATGCTGATTGCAGTGCATGAATCAAAAATGCCCATTCAGGAGGTCACCGTGGAAACCGTTTACCTGGACGGTAATGAATCTTCCAAATTCAATCCGCTGATTGATTCCATGAAGATTTACTTTGTATTTTTTCGATTTATTTTTTCTTCACTGACCGCTGCTTTCATCGACTTTATTGTTTTTATACTTATTTACTCTGCTTCGAAGAGCATTCTTATATCGCTGATTGGCTCCAGAATTGTTTCCTCCCTGGTAAATTTTTTTATAAACCGAAAATTAGTCTTTCACCGGCGGCATGGCCTTACTTTTTCACTGATCAGATATTATATCATTTTATGTCTTATAACAGGACTTTCATTTGTGTTTATTTCCATGTTGCACTCTAAACTGGGCATCAATGTTCCCTTATCAAAAATTATAGCTGAAACCACACTCTTTCTTGTAAGTTTTAGTCTCCAGAGAAATTATGTTTTCAGTAATGCAGAAGCGGAGGTTGTTAATGAGGAGAATTGACAGGGTATAAAATTCAGACATTTTTGTAGAAATAATATGTTGAATGTATTAAAGCATGTATATCATCCGGATAAAACTTAGCACAAAACGTGCTTTCGGCATTGTGCAATGGCTCCATCGTAATTAACTCAGAAAAATTACGTTCTTTTCCTTCTGAGGATAGGGGATTTTGGGGAATATTTTCAACAGCAAAAAGCTTGACAACCATTCAGGAAATTTCTACTTTACAATTGTGTACAAGATCAGTTTCAGATATGAAAATGCGCGGTATCAGGCGATAGCGAGTCGCTTTGTGGAAAAAAGAAATCACTGGTATCGGATCACCTTGCCGGATGGCGAGAATTTCGTGATTATCCCTGACACCTCACGAATAATCGGTGATCAAATTATCTGGCGTCAGCAGCAGATACCCGGCGAACCCGTTCACCCGGAAGAGTATATTCAGTCTATCGGCCAGGGACTTCAGCTGGCGGGATTGCAGTAAATCTTCCTGATCAATAATGTATTCCTCTTGTCGATATTTGCTAACCTGCCTTCGTAGTTACTCGTAGACCCTTAACCAGTGTCCGTCATTAGTATTTCGTTTAACAGTTCGAACAGTTTCGATTTTTATTAACTTGAGGTGCTAAATCCAGCCTCATGGCATATAACGAAAAACTGGCTGCCCGCACCCGCGAGCTCATCAGTAAAACCCACAAAATAACCGAAGAGAAAAAAATGTTTGGCGGCCTCTGTTTTATGGTCAATCATAAAATGTGCGTGGGCGTAGAGCAGGAACGGATGATGATCCGTCTCGACCCGGCTGTATATGACCAGGTGATGGAGATGGAGGGATGCCATCCAATGGACTTCACGGGCAAGCCCATGCGGGGTTATGTCTTCGTAGATGCTGCCGCCCTCACGACACAAAAGAAACTGGCTTACTGGATCGGGCTTGCGTTGGATTATAATGCTGTTGCCAAAGCTTCTAAAAAAAAGAAGTAGTAACCATCGCGAAATCAGGATATTGCAATCGTGGGAAACACTGTAATAGTATCGGACACTTTTGTAATGAAAACAGACTTTCCCATCACAATCAGGACATTTACATTGTTGATTATCAAAGAAGTAATAAAGCGGCATTTTCTTAGCTGCCCATAACCATCGCGGATTCATAACAACTGCATTATTCTTCTATGTTTACAAATTATTTCAAAATTGCACTGCGGAACCTGACCCGAAACAAGGTCTATTCTTTTATCAACATTGCAGGTTTAAGCCTGGGTCTTGCCTGCTCCATGCTGATCATTCTGTATGTAAAAGACGAAGTCAGTTATGACCGTTTTCACAGTGAGGTTAACCAGGATATACCGGATCACTTCTCAATCCTTTAACAGGAAAGAAAATAAGATCGACTGGAACAGCAATTCCGGTTATTTACAGGGACCCCGTTTTACGGCAAATATTCCCGGGATTCAATCTTTCGTTCGGATTGCCAGCCAGCGACGGGATATAAAGAAGGGAACGGATGTCACATCGCATGAAATGTTGGATGTGGATTCGAATTTCTTTTCGATGTTTAATTTCCCGCTTGTTGAAGGCAACCCGAAAACCTGTCTCATCAATCCGCATTCCATAGTTCTTTCAGAAGACGAAGCGAAAAAGCAATTCGGTACACGGCAGGCCGTAGGTAAAACAGTCATGATGAAGGACGAGGATGACTTTATTCCCTATACCGTAACGGCAGTCACTAAAAAATGTCCTCAAAATTCTTCCATAAAATTTGAAATCCTGGTGCCTTTGCAGGAGCCGGTTGCGGATGCACAAAACAGCGAAAACTGGTTCAATTTTTTTCTGAACACTTTTGTCATATTATCGCCCCATGCGGATACGAAGACGGTAGAAACTAAAATGAAAAAGTTTTATGATGAAGACACGAAAGAAGCAATCAGGAACCTGATTGCAAAATACGGTCCGGAAGTAGCAGACTGGAAAGCGGATTATCATCTGCAGCCATTTCTGGAGATGCATTTGAGCAAAGAACTTACCGCCAAGAACGGGTTGTCAGACGCCAGCAATCCGGTGTATTCTTATATTCTTTCCGGTATCGCCATCTTTATTTTATTGATTGCTTCCATCAATTTTGTGAACCTGACCATCGCCCGTTCAGTAAAGCGTGCGAAAGAGATCGGGATCCGGAAAGTGGTTGGGGGAGAAAGAACACAACTCATTATTCAGTTCCTCGGCGAATCGTTGTTAATCTGTTTGTTCGCCTTCTCATTTGCTGTGCTTATTGTGCAACTGATCCTGCCGGTGTTCAATGATCTTTCCAATAAGGCGCTGGCATTATCTTATTTGTTTGACTTCAAACTGGTGGCAGGATATATACTGCTGTTTCTTTTAACCGCATTTCTGGCAGGTTTTTATCCTGCATTGGTCTTATCCGGCTATAATCCGGTGCAAACCTTATACAGTCGCTTTAACCTGAGTGGGAAGAATTATTTGCAGAAAGGTTTGGTGGTATTGCAGTTTTCACTCGCTTCTTTTCTGATCATTGCGACATTTACGATCTATGCCCAGTTCAATTATCTCACCACGGAGAAATTGGGATATGATGATTCCAACCTGGTTGGCGTGGAGAAATGGAATTTAAAGCGGGATCAGGCTGTTTTATTCAAAACAGAACTTTTAAAGAATCCCAATATTGTGGATGTAACGTTTAAGAATGGGGGAAGTTGGGGCACGGTGGCGAAAGTAAATACGGACTCGACGATCATGTTTGCTTATGAAACGGTGGATGAATCCTATCTTCCCCTGCTTAAGATCTCCATCCTGCAGGGAAGAAATTTTTCAATGGATTTTCCCGGCGATTCATCTCATTCCATCCTGGTTAATGAAACTTTTGCAAAAAAAGCAGGTTGGAAAAACCCGATCGGGCAGCTGGTTAATTTCTGGTATAATAATGAGAAATACAGGGTGATCGGACTGGTGAAAGATTATCATTTCGAATCCCTGAACCAGAAAATTGGTCCGCAATTGTTTACCATGAAAGCGGGAAATAATTATGGGATTTCGTTCATCAAAATAAAACCCGGCACTGAAACGGCGAGCCTGAAACATATTGAAAAGATATATAAACGACTCTTTCCCACATCTCCTTTTACTTATACATTCAAATCAGAGGAGAATTTTAAAAATTATCAGGCAGAACAAAAATGGAAACAAATCATGCTATTCAGCGCTGTGTTGACCATTTTCATTTCATGCATCGGTCTCTTTGGATTATCGGTATTATCCGCAGAAAGACGAACAAAGGAAATGGGCATTCGTAAAGTACTGGGTGCATCGGTTAATCAGGTAGTGACTGTTCTTTCAAAAGACTTTGTAAAACTGGTGATCCTGGCATTGCTGATTGCAATACCCCTCGCCTGGTATGCTGCGAATAAATGGCTGCAAAATTATCCTTACCGTATTCCTCTGAACTGGCAAATTTTTGCCATAGCCGGGATCCTGGTTATTTTTATTGCGCTGGCTACCGTCAGCTTCCAGGCAATCAGAACGGCGATGGCAAATCCGGTGAAGAGTTTGAGAACGGAATAAACAAAGAAATTTCAGAGCCTCTGACCGCATTCTGAAATGACGCTTGAATCCTCTCCATATTTATGCTGTCGGAAAAATTTCCGGTACCTGCGGAAATGACGGGTTTCGGTGGCTATTTCAATTGTTCCGGATAATTTTTAGCCACGTAAATAAAAGAAAGAAATCTGAAAGAATTGGTTTTTTACATTAGCCTGACATTTTCAAGCATACATTTTGAGAGTAAATTAAATTTTACAGGGAACATCTTTAAAAGGTAGCTCATGATCACCAGACCCGTTTTTCTCATAAGTATTCAAATTTTACTGGTCCTTCCTTTTGCAAAGGCACAGGAAACGGATGAATGGTCCTCTTATGGCAAAGACCCGGGGGGCAGCCGGTTTTCTTCTCTCGATCAGATCAATATCGGAAATGTAAACCAGCTGCAGATTGCATGGACCTTTCAAACCGGAGAACTCGGGACGTATGAAGGGACCCGTGCACTGGAGAAAGCAGCATTTGAAGCCACTCCTTTGATGATCGGAAATGTATTGTACTTCAGTACGCCTTCAGATCGTGTCTTTGCCGTGGATGCCTCGAACGGAAAAATGCTTTGGCTTTATGATCCAAAGGTTGATCTTCATGAAGACTATAGTGAGATCACTTCCAGAGGTGTTTCCATTTGGAAACCTTCCGCAGGCGACAGTGAGCATAAAGAAATGATAGTATTTATTGCGACCATTGACGGAAGACTGATCGCGCTTTCGGCAAAAACCGGATTACCCATTCAGACTTTCGGCGATCATGGAACGGTCGATTTAAAGTCAGGCCTCGGCAAGGATATCAGTGTAACATCGGCTCCTGCCATCATCGGTCACCTGATCATTGTCGGTTCTTCCTTAGGTGATAACAACCGGTTTAACGCCACAGCAGGAACTGTGAGAGCTTACAATGTGGAGAGTGGAAAACTGATTTGGTCCTGGGATCCCATTCCCAAAAATGACGCTGACCCGGCATGGAAAACATGGATCGGACCAAAGGCCCATCAGACGGGAGCTGCCAATACCTGGACTACTATTTCAGCAGATGAAAAAAATGATCTGGTATTTATTCCAACTTCCTGCCCCAGCCCCGATTATTACGGAGGTGAACGGCTGGGTCAGAACCTGTACGGAAACAGTTTGGTTGCACTGCAGGCGTCTACCGGTAAACTCATCTGGTATTTTCAGGTTGTTCATCATGATTTGTGGGATTATGATATAGCCGCGCAACCCGTATTGACAACCATTTTTAAAGACGGGATAAATAGATCCGTTGTCATCGTCGGAACTAAAATGGGATTTATTTTCGTTTTGGACAGAATGACCGGAAAACCTGTATTTCCGGTTGAAGAAAGACCCGTTCCTGCTTCTGAAATAAAGGGTGAAGAGGCCTGGCCGACACAACCTTTTCCATTGTATCCTCCGGCATTGGGTATCCAGAAAATTGACAGTTCCCTGGCATGGGGCCTGAACGCAGATGCACGCGCAGAAGCCGCCCAACGCATAGGCACTTATCAAAATAAGGGAATTTATACGCCACCCTCTCTTCAGGGATCATTAATGACACCGGGTAACCTGGGAGGTATTCATTGGGGCGGCATGTGTTATGACAGCACGAAAGGATTACTGATCACAAATATCAACCGTCTTCCCGCCATCATCAACCTGGTATCCAGAAAAGAAATATCGGAAGATGAAATAAGAAAAGAAAGACAAAGACTTGAAATCGGAAGTCAGACGGGCACGCCGTACATTTTGAAACGGGACTATCTGATCAAAATCGATGAACATGGTTTTGCCATGCAGTTTCCTCCGCCCTGGGGAGAGTTGATCGCCATCGACCTGAATACCGGAAAAATCAAATGGGATACACCACTCGGCTACATGATGGATATCACAAAATATCCGGAAGCAAAAAACTGGGGATCCATAAATCTCGGCGGGGCCATTGTCACGAAAGGGAAACTGGCATTTGTGGCCGCCAGCATGGACAATCATCTGCGGGCCTTCAATAGCGAAACAGGGGAATTATTAGGTGAATTCCTTTTGCCGGCAAGTGCACAGGCTACACCGATGACCTATATGGTGAATAACAAACAATTCGTTGTGATTGCTGCCGGAGGTCATGGAAAAATTCATACAAAACAAGGGGACTTCATCGTTGCATATAGCCTGAAAAATTAGCAGCTTTTATCAGTTGGTTGCACTCATGACTGGGTTTTATTTTGTAATATCTTTATGAAAACCATCATTATGGAACTAAACAGGGCATTTGGAGTTTATATTGTTCAAATGCAACTCATCTATGAATTAGATAATCAGAATAGCTCCTTACAGGAAGAAATGGCCAGGCTCATACTGAATACAGGTAATATTGAATGGGAGAAAGCATCATACTCCAATAGAATGACGGAAATCCACGAATTAATAAAACGAAATGATGAGGCAATTAAACGAAAGGTAGGATTGGTAACACTTGCTAAAAATGAGATAGTCAAATTTTTACAATCAATTAAACCGACTATAACTTTTCCTATAAAAGAGGTTGGGACTGAATATATTCATCATTTCGAATTAGACCAGAAAGGAAATGATATTATTGTTACATAACAAACTTTATGGGACCTCTTTTACCAGATGAGACAATGAATCGGTACCAGTTCCCGGCTGAAATGGATGCCGGTGCATTTCGGGAAGCAGGTCACAAGTTAATTGATGACATAGCTGAGTTTCTTTCTTCCATATCGAATTTCCCGGTGACCACAGCACCAACTCCTGGATCAGTTCAGGCAAAACTTCCAAAATCATTACCATTAACCGGTTCCGATCCTTCAGTTTTGGTCGAAGAAACCTGGCAACTACTTGTTAATAATAGTTTGTTTAATGGTCATCCGAAGTTTTGGGGTTATATCACTTCCTCACCCGCACCGCTGGGTATTCTTGGGGATCTCCTCGCATCATCGGTGAACAGCAATTGCGGTGCATTTGTGCTTTCACCCATGGCTACTGAAATTGAAAAGCAAACAATCGAATGGCTTGGAGAATTGATTGGTTATCCCGCAGGCGGGGGGATTATGGTGAGCGGTGGTAACATGGCAAACTTTATCGGTTTCCTGGCTGCAAGAAGAGCAATGGCGGGATTTGATATTCGTACACTTGGACTACAACCTTTGCAAGGGAAATGGCGGGTCTATGCGTCCGCCGAAACACATACATGGATCAGTAAAGCGGTGGACCTGTTTGGTTTGGGTCTCGATGCTGTTCGTTGGATCCCCGTCGATGGGGATCAAAGGATAAATACTTCATTACTCAATCAAAAAATAACGGAAGATAAAAATGAAGGGTTGATTCCATTCCTGGTGGTGGGTACTGCCGGAGCGGTAGGCACCGGTGCTGTTGATTCACTGAGTGATATTGCTGCAATCTGTAAAAAAAATAACTGCTGGTTTCATATTGACGGTGCATACGGAGGTTTTGCGGCTGCATTGCCCGAACTCAAAGATATGTTTCAGGGCATTGAGCTGGCTGATTCAGTGGCGATCGATCCACATAAATGGTTGTATAGTCCACTGGAAGCCGGTTGCACCCTGGTGAAAAACGCAAATGCATTAACTGACGCTTTCAGTTTTCATCCGGCTTATTACAATTTTGACGGGGAAGAGGAACCGCAAACAAATTTTTATGAACGAGGTTTACAAAACTCAAGGGGATTTCGTTCGTTGAAAGTCTGGATGGTTTTGCGACAGCTGGGAGCGGAAGGTCACATCCGAATGATACGCGAGGATATTCTGCTTGCAAAAACACTTTTTAAAATATTGAAAGATTGCAAAGAGATTGAAACATTTACACAACACCTGAGTATTACAACATTCAGGTTTAAGCCCGAGGGCGTTGATCCAAAACTGGAGCAGGAATATCTTAACAAGTTAAACCAGTCACTGCTAAACAGATTACAATCAGGCGGAGAAGTTTTCCCCAGTAATGCTGTCCTTGATGGCAATTTTCTTTTGAGAGTATGTATTGTAAATTTCCGAACCAGGCTCAGCGATATCGAATCCCTGCCGGCCATTGTGCTGAGGGAGGGAAGGATAATCCATGAACAAATGCGAAAGGAAAGTCCGGCTGTTTCCTGATTCTGACCCAGGCACCTGCTTGATGAAAGATTCATTTTAAACATGATAAATACAATTACATTATACGAGTGGGCGGGTGACCGGCAGACTTTTGAGAACTTATTTGAGCGCTTCTATAACAAAGTACTGAAAGACGATTTACTATCGGATACCTTTAAAAATATGTCTTCTGACCACGTAAAACATGTAGCGCATTTCGTGGCTGAGGTATTTGGCGGTGAGAAATTATACTCGGGAGAGGACGGAGGAAGCCATGCCATCATGATCGGACATCATATTGGAAAAATGCTGACCGAAGAAAAACGGCAGCGATGGATGTCTCTCTTGCTGCAAACGGCGGATGAAACCGGGCTCAAAAGCGATCCTGAATTCCGGTCTGCCTTTGTCGGTTACCTGGAATGGGGCACACGCATCGCAGTGATCAATTCACAGTTGACTGTTAATCCCATGGACGACAATGAACCGATGCCTGAGTGGGGCTGGGGAGAAACAGGCGGGCCGTATATAAGCAAATAGGCAGTATCTTTTATAGCATTAAATCAAGTGAGTCTGATAATTTTCTATACCGGATGGAATCAAACACATACAAGGTTCCTATGATCAATGCGAAAAGCCCGAGAAAAATAGTAATCCCGTTTGCTTTTTCCAGCGGATAAAATATGATCAGCAGGCCAAAAACGACGGACAGAAGACCCGCAAAAAAGATGAAAATCCGGCCACGGATCGATTTCAATTTAATGGCAGCCAGCATTTTCAGAATACCTTTTCCAATCATCCATGGCCCGATGAGAATGGCAAATGCGATGAACGTCATAAATGGATTAAATAATAAACAGGCTGCAAAGAGAATATCCAGCACGCTTTCAGCAAGAAGCCATTCCTTTTCGCTGAGCGTATCTAAGCTCTTGTAAGAAACAATCATCAAAAGTATTCCGTTCAGCAAAAGTGCCAGTCCGGAATAGTGAGTCAGAAAAACATATGCACGTAACGGACTTGTCAGGCAAAAAATTCCCAGTGCAACTAAAATCCCGCCGGCAATGGTAAGAAGCCACCAGAGATTTGAACTTTTCATATTGTAAAGCTATCGCTTTACCATTATGCTTTCACAATACGATTAGATAATTACCGGACGTAAAAAAGCCATCCCGCCTGTGGCGGGACGGCTCTGCTTCACAGGTTCTATTTTTTGATCAGGTATCCGAATAAGCCATCGGTTTCATCCTTCGGACCGGCAGAAAAATAAAGCCGCATCGGATCGATGGCCGTTGCCGTAGTGGGAGCAAAAGACAGCGCCCATAGTCCGTCAATGGTAATGGCTTGTTTATGTTTTTGCAACTGCCCGCGGAAATGTCCTTCCAGGGTATAGACATTGATTCGTCCGTCACCAAAATTTCCTATCAGGATACCCGGTTCCTGGTCATTATCAATTTTGCTGACGCCCGGAATATTTTTCAGACTGCTACCGTCAACGCCGGACATATCATTGTCTGACAGAAAATTCGCTGGTGTCATCGTCGCACCCCAGGGTGAATTCAGGGTACCCCCTGTTGCAAATCTTTTTACAAATGAACCATCGGGATTGAACACATCCACCAGTCCCAAACCTACCTGATGTATTTCATCACCACCCGGTCCCACTTTTGCGTACATCACAAAAAGCCAGGATCCGATGGCTTGTATATTAAATGGTGAATAAGAGGCAGGCAGACCCGGATCGTGGAATGGCATGTTGACCGGGGTAAAAGTTGTATCCCATACATCAATTTTACCCGCCATGAAATTAGCCGCATACAGAAAATGCGATCCGTTCCAGGTGGCCAGCGCCAGGCCAAAATAACCGGAGTTGGCAGAATTGTCTGCGATACGCAATGCATTATTTCCTGCCGCACCGTTCCAGCCGGATAAAACGCCGTCATCACCCACAAAAAGAAATGCGGCCGGCTGACCATTCGCCAGCTTAAAACCAGCTCCTCCGGCAAATACGATTCCGGTTGGCGCACCGCCAATGGTATCCGTAGGTGATGGAATGTTTACGGCAGGACGAACGATGGCACCTTCACCCGTATATAAATGACTCAGATGAGAAGCCTCAGAATTTACCCAGGCAATGCCCGTCGGCGACCAGGCAATACCCCAGGCATTTTGCAAACTGGGGTCATTGAGGACGGGGCCATCTGCACCATTATTCGAAACCAGGTTGACTTGCTGGAAATTCCGCAGGTCATTTTGATCGATGTTTGCTTTCCGGCAGCTCACGGCGAGTCCGGTCAATAAAACTACAAGCAGGCAAAGCCTTACAGGGTTTAACCCTTTTCCTGAATTGATCATTTTGTTCATAATTAGAAAGTTTTAATTGGACATAAAAAATAGGCGGATGTTCCGCATGGGATACTGTTGCGGTGTATGCAGAAAACAAATGAGGATCCCCGCTCAATGAATAGGGAAGAATGAGCGTGTTATTCAAAAGGTGCGGACGATGGGAGCTGTGGAGACTTCGATTATAAACGAAACCCCCATTGGGGTGGTTGCGTAAGAAAAAAATTTGATAATTTGATCTTTTACCAGTGCGACTGGTGAATAAACTATAACGAGCCCGTTTATTGTTTCAGAAACGCGACGATTTTAGTCCTTTCCTCATCGGTGATCAATGCACGGGTCTGCATGTGCATGCCAATGGTTTCCCATTGTTCTGGTGAAAAGGAAGTTGGAGAAGGCGTATTGTGACAACGCTGACAATTTTCTGCCCAGAGCTGTACGCCCGGTTTATTGCTGACCTGCTGAGTTGCTTTACACCCATTGATGCTGAAAACAACGGTAGCAACAAACGATATCAAAACGAAGAAGATCAATTTATTTCGTAAGAATGATTTCATTTTCATGGTATTAAAGTTGAATGGCGAATTGGATAAACAATGATTCCGATTTTATTTTGTCACCCGCGTTCAATAAGGCAGTGCTGGTTCCATTATTGGATTGATAACCAATTTTAAAAACGGTTCTCCAGGTAAGCCAGTAATTCAGGCTGGCGTCGATGATATCCGATTTTTGACCCCAGAGTGAATTTTCCGGCGTTACATAACGGCCATATCGAAACGCGATCTCCAGATTTTTCAGGAAATTATTTTCCGAGCCGGTCGGGCGTAGCGCCAGTTGTGCAAAACTTGACGTGGTTTTATTGTCGAACGTATACAGGCTGGAATCTGTCGGATTTACATATTGCTGACTGTTTACATCAGTAAAATTTGCCTGACCCTTGAAATTAACCAGGATCGGATTAAAAAGCTTTACATAATTGAGATCGATCGCATAGGAAGTGCTTTTGGCTGACTGATAAGAAGAATTGGCATCACCAACCGTTCCGTACATAATGCTTACACCCAGCTCCAGCGAAGAATTGGAAATCGGTAACAATCCGAGCCTTCCTGTAATGGTTTTATTTGCATTATTGTCTACTGCTCCGACGGGCTGCAATTCGCCGTCCGGCAACAATTGTTGGCCGTTTGTAAGGCTGACGTCATAATTTCCTTTCATCGAGCCCAGGGGAAAACCACCTTCCGCTTCAACTCCGAAATCCGTTGTGGATGGATAATCTGCAACACCGGTGGGATCCGTCGGCAGTTTATCAATCCAGCCGGCTGCCAGACGTTTATTATATGTTCCGAATGGAGTAACGATATAACCCGCGCGAAGAATCAGGCCGCGCGTAACGAAGTACGAAACATCCGCCCAGTTTACGCCCACTGAAAAACCATCGAAAGATGGTTCAAACTCCAAAAGAAAATGGCTGCCATGTCTCCAGAGAAGCATGGGACTGAATTCAAAATGATCGGCATCCGGGAAACTGTTTGTTTTGGCTTTCTGGATGACTCCGCCGGATGTGGTTGTTGTTGTATTGGCTACAAATCCAAATGTGGCAAGTCCGGCGACCATAAAGTGATCATCACCTGATTTTTTTTCGGACATCTGTTTTTCCAGTTCCGTAACGCGATCCATAAGGGCCGAATCTAAAGCCTTATCCTGCGCATACAAAACACCTTGAAATGGCGAGAACGCAAATATCAATGCGGTTGCGGTCATTAAATATATTTTTCTTTTCATGCTTACAAATTGGGTAGAAAAATTAGAAGGATATCGTCTTGATGTTGCAGGAAATATGTCGTTGAAAATCACATCTGCAACGACTATTAAAATTATTCAGCTGTGAAATCATATTGCATGACTTGTATCACTGCAACCCATGACTCCAATCAGCTTTCGGGATTTTTTCTTGTTTTATTTTGCAGATAGTTCAATGCTTCGGCATCTTAAGTTTTCAGAAAGGTTCAGCAAGCGAAAAATATGAATACACCTAAATTCAGTCGAAATAGTTTTTTCATGATTCGCTGCTTATGCTTCATGCTGATAGTACATGGTCAAACCCTGGCCCAGTCGAAACCCTGGGTCGTACCTGCGGATGCAGCGGCGGTTAAAAATCCTCTGTCCGGCAATACTTCCGTAATACCTGATGGGAAAACAATTTATGTAGCCAACTGTGGTCCTTGTCATGGAGAAAAAGGACGCGGTGATGGTCCTGCTGCGGCAGGTCTGAATCCAAAACCTGCGGATCACTCATCCGCACTGATTCAGAGTGAAACGGATGGTTCACTTTTCTGGAAACTGTCCGAAGGCAGAGCACCCATGCCTGCTTACAAAAAAGTATTTAGTGATCAGCAAAGATGGGAACTGATTGATTATATACGGACACTGTCAAGAACTTCCAGGAAACAATAATTTTAAATGACCGTTGTCAGGCCTGGTGCTGTCTTGGGTTATATGTTGCAACTTTTATAAAAGATTCTCATCTTCATCCAGTTCCAGCAATAAATTGGCGATCAAAGCCGTCCAGCCTGTTTGATGAGAGGCGCCAAGACCCTGTCCGGTGTCGCCATGAAAGAATTCATAAAAGAGATGATGATCTTTGAAATGATCTTTTGACCAGACCGGCTGGTGACTGGCATGATATTGAAATTGTCCCTGTTCATTCTTCTCAAATATTTTTAGAATCCGGCGTGTAAGCTGATTGGCAATCTGTTTCAGATTCAGTTTATTTCCCGAACCCGCTGGAAATTCATATTGATATTTGTCGCCATAGTATTCATAATATTTTCTCAGGGAATGAATGATCAGATAATTTAACGGAAGCCAGATCGGTCCCCGCCAGTTGGAATTACCGCCGAACATGGTGCTGGAACTTTCACCCGGTTCATATTGTATGGAATAATCGGTACCCTGGTATCCGAAAACATAGGGCTTCTCCTGATGCGACCTGGAAAGGGAACGGATTCCGTAGTCCGATAAAAACTCTGCTTCATCCAGCAGCCTTTTTAACAGACTCTCCAGGCGGTCGTCCACCATGATCGCGAATAAATAATTTCCATCTTTATTTTTCTGTTCAATATCTGAGATGATCCGCGTCAGATCCGGCCTTGTCAGTTTGATCACTTCCAGTCTTGTATTGAATTGCCTCAGATGTTCAAATACTTTACTGTGCATGATTTCAACGGCCAGCAGGGGGATGATACCCACGATGGAACGGATTCTCAGGCGTTCACTTTTACCATTTTCAAATTGAATGGCATCGTAATAAAAGGCATCCTGATCGTCCCAGAGAGAAATATCTTTCTTCCCGATATGATGCATCGCCCATCCAATATTCAGAAAGTGCCTGAAAAATTTGGCGGCCGATTCCTCATAAGCCTGGTTATGCTGGGCCAGCTCCAGTGAAATGCGCAGCATATTAATGGAATACATCGCCATCCAGCTCGTCGCGTCGGCCTGCTGAAGTTTTTTTATTCCCGGCGGCATGTGGTTGCGATCGAAGACTCCTATATTATCCAGTCCCAGGAAGCCGCCTTCAAAAATGTCGGTACCATTGGCATCTTTTTGATTGACCCACCAGGTGAAGTTCATGAGTAATTTCTGAAAGGCCCTTTCGAGAAAGTCCCAGTCCGCAACACCGGTTTTTTTCCTGTCCTCTTCAAAAACATACCAGACACCCCACGCATGCACGGGTGGATTTACATCGCTGAAGTTCCATTCATACGCAGGGATCTGTCCGTTGGGATGCATATAATATTCCCGGAGCACGACCAGTAATTGCTGCTTGGCAAAATCAGGATCGATATGAACAAAGGTAGCCGCGTGAAAAGCCAGATCCCAGGCCGCAAACCAGGGATATTCCCATTTGTCGGGCATGGAAATTACATTCCGGCAGGTGAGGTGCTGCCAGTCGTAGTTTCTTTTGAATGCGCGGTGGGGAGGCGTTTCGTTCGGTTCTCCAAACAGCCATTTAAATACATCGAGATAATAGAATTGTTTTGTCCACAGCAATCCACTCGAAGTACTGCGGAGCAGGGACTTGTGTTCCGGTGACAAATTTTTGGGAGCCAGCTGATCATAATATTCATCGGTATCATTCAGGCGTTTGATAAAAATATCTTCAAACGCTGTAAATGGATCATCCACTTCTGCTTTGCTTAATCGTACCCTGAATGTTTTGGATGCTCCTGGCCTGATTCTTTCCTTCAGCCATATGGCAGCCTTGGTACCTTTCTTTTTCGGGTTCACCGAATTTTCATTATCAACGATATAATTATTGATGCCGTCTTTTACAAAGGCAGAATCATTGGGGCGGTTGTACATCCGCCGGTTATTCGTTTCGTTTTCGCAAAATAATTGTTCACCACCTTCATGGTAGAGATAAAAACTGCCGTTGCGTGAAGAAGTTGTCTGGAGACAGTTGGTTGAAAGCGATACTATTTCGGGCCTGTTAAAGCGGGCATTATGTTTCCAGAAATTACGAAACCAGAGATGGGGCAGCACGTGGATGGTTGCCGGTTCAGGGCCACGATTATAAACTGTGATTTTCATCAGCACATCATTGATATCCGCTTTGGCATATTCAATATAACAATCGAAATAGCGGTTGTCTTTGAATGCATCGGTATCCAGCAATTCAAATTCCGGACTCAGCCGGCTCCGTTTGTTTTTCTGCAAAAGGTCCAGGTAAGGGAAGGCCTGCTGCGGATACTTATAAAGAAATTTGCAGTAGGAATGGGTGGGGGAGGAATCCAAATGAAAATAAAGTTCCTTCACATCTTCCCCATGATTTCCTTCACCATTTGTTAATCCAAAAAGCCGTTCTTTTAATATGGAATCATTTCCGTTCCAGAATGCAGGCGCTAGACATAGTATCTGGTCATTGTCACAAAAACCGGCAATCCCTTCCTCTCCCCAGCGATACGCATAACTGCGTGCGAGATCGTGGTTGACGAAATCCCAGGCATTACCTTCCCGGCTGTAATCTTCCCTGATCGTACCCCATTGCCGGTCCGAGACATAAGGTCCCCATTTCTTCCAGTTTCTGTTATTCGATGATTTGGAAAGACGCTCATTCTCTGCGTTGCCCATCTATAGTTGCTTAAATTATTTAATATGTTCTTTTTCCCTCTTATTTATATAAATATATAGCTAACAGCTATCAAATAAGAACAGATAACAGCAATTTGTAACAAAATTTAGCCTAACCGTCAGTGGACTAGTCATTCCGAACCATGACTGCTTTGCCTCCGATGTATAATCGCGGGACCAAATAAATCCATGCAGGCAACGAGATGGTTAGTGCGGAAAATATATTGAGAATGGTTCCTGTATTTTATTCCACCGTATAGGTCGTAATGAAAAGATCATCCATAAAACTTAGGAGAATGGTTCCCCCGTGTTATTTCGAACAAAAATCGGACAAATCTGTCCGGAAATGAACATTCCAATCAGATGCTCAAATACAATTAGCTGGCATTCAAATTTTTAAGAAGCTGCATACCGTTTGTTTACATATGGCAAACGGTTCACCGATGTTGAGAAATTATATTAAAACAGCTTTTCGGAATATAGTAAAGAGTAAATTTTATTCTTCACTGAATATCATTGGGCTGGCTGTCGGACTGGCTACCTGTCTGCTGATTCTGGTTTATGTATTGGATGAATTGAGTTACGACCGGCATAATCTGAATGCGGATCGAATCTACAGGGTAGACAATGAAGTGAAGTTTGGCAATAACCATCTGGATCTGGCTGTTTGTGCTGCTTTACAAGGTACAACGATGGTTCGTGAAATGCCACAGGTTCAGCAATACACACGCCTGAAATGGCATGGAAATTTACATATCAGAAAAGGAATTGAAAACCTCAGTGAAGGCCGGGTCGCATTTGCCGATTCAACTTTTTTCGAGGTCTTTACTATACCGGTAATCAGTGGCCAGGCAAAAACGGCATTGAAAGAATATCACTCTCTGGTCATCACAGAAACCATCGCAAAAAAGTATTTTAACAGTACCGATGTTGTCGGTAAAACCATGCTCATCAATGACACCTCTAATTATAAAATCACGGCTGTCATCAGGGACATTCCGAAGCAATCGCATTTCAACTTTGACGTGTTTGTGCCTATGATTGAAGATGCAGGCAGCAATAGCGACAACTGGTTAAGTCAAAATTGGAATACGTACATCCTTCTGAAACAAAATGCAAATGCAAAGCAGGTACAGGCTCAGTTGAACCCTTTTATGAACAAACACTTTGGACCGCAATTAAAATCGGTTATTAACCAAAGTATCGAGGAGTTTGAAAAATCAGGAGGTTTTATACGGGCAAGCCTTATGCCCATAACCGCTATTCACCTTCACTCCAATAAAATTGGCGAATTGGATGGTAATGGGAATGCTGAATTTGTATATATCTTTTCTGCCATTGCTTTCCTGATTCTGCTCATTGCCTGTGTAAATTTTATGAATCTCTCTACCGCCCGGTCTTCCAACCGCGCAAAGGAGGTAGGTGTAAGAAAAGTGCTGGGTTCGTTGAAAATTAACCTGGTCCGGCAATTTCTGACCGAATCACTGTTGATCAGTTTTATTTCACTGGTTATCTGCATGGCCATCTCCTGGTTATTGCTGCCATATTTTAACCAGCTTACCGGGAAAAATATTCAACACGCAATACTCTTCCAACCTGCCATCCTTCTTTGTCTCGTGGCACTCATGTTAGTGGTTGGTTTGCTGGCGGGAAGTTATCCGGCATTTTTTCTCGCTTCATTTCAGCCCATCGATGTGCTGAAAGGCAAATTAGCCGGGGGCTTTAAGAGATCCTGGTTGCGTAGTTCCCTCGTGGTTGTTCAGTTTGTTATTTCCATTATCCTTATATTCGGAACGGTGATTATCTATAGTCAGCTGAATTATATTCATCATAAGGATATTGGATTTAACCGGAATCAGATCATTACAATCTATAACACCAACACACTGGGTGACCAGGTAACCAGCTTTAAAAATGAATTACTGCAGATCAATACTATTCAAAGCGTCACGGTGAGTGGTTATCTCCCCGTCAATTACAATAGGAGCAATAATACTTTCTTTACTTCCACAACGCTTGATCCTTCTACTGGCATGTCAATGCAAAGCTGGACGGTTGACGAAAATTATATCCCCACACTCGATATTAAATTAATGCAGGGAAGAAACTTTTCGCCTGCATTCCTGACCGATTCATCCGCCATGGTTATTAACGAGGCAGCGGCAAAATTCCTGGGTGGAAAAGATCTGCTCAACAAAAAATTGTATACGATTTACGATATACGAACGAAAAAGGTGCAGGAATATCATATTATCGGGATTATAAAAAATTTCCACTTCAGCTCCCTGCGTGAGGTGGTTACGCCGCTGGCATTTATTCTTGGAAAAGACAGAGGCAGTATCTCAGCCCGCATCGGGATGACTGATATTGCCCGCCACGATCGGGCAAATAAAAAATAAATGGAAATCGATGGCAGCTGCACAGCCTTTCGAATATTCATTTATGGACGATGACTTCAATAAATTATATATCACTGAACAGCGGACCGGACAAATATTCGTCACTTTTGCTGTACTGGCTATTCTCATTGCCTGTCTTGGTTTATTTGGATTAATTACCTACGCCGCGGAACAGCGTGTAAAAGAAATTGGTATCCGGAAAGTATTAGGCGCCAACGTCACAAGCATCGTTTCGCTGATCTCAAAAGATTTCCTGGTGCTCATCTGCATTGCTTCTTTGTTTGCTTTTCCTGTTGCCTGGTGGGCAATGCGAAAATGGCTACAGGATTTTACCTACCGCGTAGACATTGGTTGGGAGGCTTTCGCGTTCGCGGGGATTATAACGGTACTGATCGCTATGGTAACCATTAGCTTTCAGGCCGTAAAAGCTGCTACTGCGAATCCGGTAAATAGCCTGAGAGCAGAATAATTAAAGACCGTCGGAATCCTATTTAATGCCTTTAACACGCAACAGAATTTTTTATTTTTTGCAGTTTCAAAAGGGTTAGAAGGACTGCTTACCTTCCTGTGGGCCAAAAATCCCCATAATGTGCGTTCAGCAAAAGAAAACCGGCAATTGTTTTTAAATTAATAAAAACTTACTATTTTTAATTGTACGTTTGACATTTATCCGATCTTATTTCTCAGACTCACACTTTTTTTTATCCGGATTTCAGGGATTCCGGGTGATATGCTGAAGCAGTTATTGCAGCCGGCCATTTACAAGATTTAACGGGTACAGACTTTTTTATTCAATCGGGGTAAAGTTTCCGGGTATGCCGCTTATTAATCAATAAAATCAACGCGAATGCTAATTTTTATTTCATCCCGTCAGAGCAAAAAATTTCAAAACAGTATCCTGCACATGAAGGAAAAACCTTCTCATGCATTCATGCTCCTGCTGTGTTGTTTTTCGTTTTCTGTTTACGCTCAGAACAGCAACATGGCAAAGCCTGCCATCATCAAAATCGATGTCGAAAGAGTCATTGCCCGGATCGATCCGAAGATTTATGGAGTCTTTATGGAACCCATACACCTGAACGGGGCCAGGGTGGGATTGCCGGATACCGCAGACTTCAACACCTTATATGGAACGCTGTATGATCCTTCATCTTCGCTGGCAGATGCAAATGGTTTCCGGAAAGACTATATCGACGCCATGAAAGAGCTTAAAATAACCAATATGCGATGGCCTGGTGGAAATTTCCTGATGGGTTATAACTGGCAGGATGGTGTCGGCCCGAAAAATGAGCGTCCCACCCGTATCAACCTGGCCTGGGGAGGAGTAGAAAATAATCATGTAGGTACAGATGAATGGGTCGAATTAAATAAGTCGATCGGCAGTGAAAATATTGTCGCTGTAAATCTCGGTCTTGGCAATATCCAGGATGCAGTAAGCTGGGTGGAATATTGCAGATATAAAAAAGGAACTTATTATTCCGATCTGCGAATAAAAAACGGACATGAAAAACCATATGATATAAAAATCTGGGATCTCGGTAATGAGGTGGATGGTTCGCCATGGGAACTGGGTCATAAGGATGCTGATGATTATGTGAAAATCGCCAGGGAAGCCGCAAAAGCCATGAAATCGGTTGACAATTCATTGCAGTTTGTTGCTTCGGGATCTTCTTATTACGAAAGCACCGGTCAATGGCTGGAATGGAATCGCAAAATTCTGGCCGGGCTGGGAGATATGATCAGTTTTATTTCCATTCACAAATACTGGGAAAATGCAAGCGGCTATTATGACTATATGGGCCGCAGCGCCATGGATGTTGAAGAAAAGATAAAACTGACTGCCGGCCAGATTGAAATTGCAAAATCCATGAAGGGTTTCAAAAATCCGGTTTACATCTCGGTGGATGAGTGGGGCGCTTTCGGGAGAAATTTTCGTAGTGTACTGCCCGTCGCCCAAACGCTGAATTCTTTTGTTCGTCATTCGGACGTAGTAAAAATGGCAAACTTTACCCTGCTCACTTCCCTGTTGTCAAACGATACAAAAAGAGGAACCTTTAAATCGCCGTTATTTTATACGTTCAAACTGTTTTCAAACAATTGTCTGGGTAACTCCGTTGATACACACGTTGCATGTGATACTTTCAATACGGAATTATCCAAAGGAATTCCTTATCTCGATGTAACTACCGTGTACTCCGAAGAAACCGGCATGGTATATATAAATGTCGTTAACAGACATAAGGACAAATCAGTGACGGCGGAAGTGATGAGTACATCGGGCATTTTTACCGGTAAGGCTGAAGCCAGTCTCATAAATTCCGATTCTCTGGAGGAAATATTCTCCATTGAAAAACAGGACCGGTATCTTCCTGTTGTAAGAGCCCTTGAAGCGGGAGGTAAAAAACTGACATGCACGTTTCCGCCCCATTCCTTTACGCAAATCAAAGCAGGATTTAAAAAAGAATAATTTTATTTCAGATAGCATGCAATTCATTTTTCCGTCTTCTAAAATTCAGCTGCTGTTTTTCCTGTTGATGTTTTTATCAGTTTGTGGTTTCGGACAGGGGACTGACGGGTTGAAACTCTGGTACAAAACACCTTCGGGCGACAAGTGGGAGAACGCACTGCCTATTGGAAACGGCAGACTGGGTGCAATGATTTATGGAAATGTGGATACAGAAACGGTTCAGTTGAATGAGCATACGTTGTGGAGCGGCAGCCCAAACCGGAATGATCATCCCCTGAAGGCCGATTCACTCGCTGAAATCAGGAATCTGATATTTTCCGGTAATCAAAAAGAAGCAGAGCGGATGGCAGACCGGTTGATCGTGAGTAAAAAATCGCAGGGTCAGATATTTGAGCCGGCGGGAGAATTGCATCTTGCTTTTCCGGGCCAGGGTGTTTACAGCCATTATGAGCGGGAACTGGATATAGAAAATGCAGTGGCAAAGACATCATACACCGCAGACGGCGTGGAATATACAAGGGAAGCCATCGCGTCGTTTGCCGACCGCGTGATTGTAATCCGTTTGACCGCGAGTAAACCGCATAGTATTTCCCTGAAGGCTTTTTATTCAACACCTCTCCCGGGAGCAGCCGTTAAATCGTCCGGTATGGATTTGATCATTTCCGGAACGGGCCCGGATCATGAAGGGGTGAAAGGTATGGTCAGGTATAAATGCATAACACGTTTTAAAACGGAAGGCGGAACAAATACGGCATCTGACAGCAGCATTTTGATCAGGAATGCCAATGCAGTTACTATTTATATTTCCATCGCGACCAATTTCAGGAATTATCAGGATCTGAATGCAGATGAAAATGAAAGAGCAGGTTCATACATGGAGAAGGCCGCGATGAAATCATTTTCGGAAATACTAAAAGCGCATCGCATTGCCTATCAGAAATATTTTAACCGGGTACAACTCGATCTTGGATCAAACAATGCCGTCAGTCTTCCTACGGATGAAAGATTGAAAAACTTTGATTCGGTAAATGATCCGCAATTTGTTACGCTTTATTATCAATTTGGCCGGTATCTTCTGATATCTTCCTCCCAACCCGGCGGTCAGCCGGCAAATCTGCAGGGTATCTGGAATAACAAACTGTATCCGCCCTGGGACAGTAAGTACACCATCAACATCAATGCGGAAATGAACTATTGGCCCGCGGAAAAAACAAACCTGGCCGAATTGCATGAACCCTTTCTTCAAATGGTACAGGACATGTCGGTGACCGGCAGGCAAACTGCCAGAGAAATGTATGGAACCAGGGGCTGGATGGCGCATCATAATACAGATATATGGAGAACGACCGGCGCGGTGGATGGCGCTTTCTGGGGAATCTGGAGCAATGGCGGCGGATGGACCAGCCAGCATCTCTGGGAACATTTCCTGTATAATGGAGATAAAAAATATCTGGCTTCTGTTTATCCCGCCCTGAAAGGAGCAGCCCTGTTTTATGCCGATTTTCTGATTGAACATCCGAAATATAAATGGCTGGTGATCTGTCCCGACATGTCACCGGAGAATGCGCCAAAAGCGCATCAGGGAAGTTCGCTGGATGCGGGCGTCACCATGACCAATCAGATTGTGTTTGATGTATTCAGCACAGCGATCAGTGCCGCAAAAATGCTGAATACAGATTCGTCGTTTGCAGATACACTAATAAAAATGCGCAGCCGTCTGGCACCGATGCATATCGGTCAGTATGGACAATTGCAGGAATGGTTAGACGATATTGATGATCCCGATGACCATCACCGGCACATTTCACATCTCTATGGATTGTTCCCTTCTGCTCAGATATCAGCCTACCGAACAGCGTCATTATACAGTGCAGCCAGACAAACGCTCATCCAGCGCGGGGACCTTTCAACGGGCTGGAGCATGGGGTGGAAAGTAAACTGGTGGGCAAGAATGCTGGATGGGAATCATGCCTATGCATTAATCCGGAGTCAGCTGACCCCTGCGGGAACCCATGAAGGCAGCGGGGGCACTTATAATAATCTGTTTGACGCGCATCCGCCTTTTCAGATTGATGGAAATTTCGGCTGTACTTCCGGAATCACCGAAATGCTCATGCAAAGTTCAGACGGCAATATCCATTTACTGCCCGCAGTTCCCGATGCCTGGCCGGATGGCCGCATCAGCGGGCTCAGAGCAAGGGGAGGATTTGAAGTAGTCAGTATGCAATGGAAAGAAGGGAAAATTGTAAAAATGGTGATCAGGTCCAATTTGGGTGGCAATCTTCGTTTGCGTGTTCCAAACGAACTGGTGACGGATCATCGGATCACCTTACAGAAAGCGGAGGCTGAAAATACAAATGTATTTTATCAGGTTGAATCAATACCTGCGCCGGTTATTTCAGAAAAGGCAGAAGTAAAATTTCCGGTTTTGAAAACGACTTACCTATATGATATACCAACCAAACAAGGACAGTCAGTGACACTTGTTTCCAAATGAAGACGATTGTAAAGATGAAAAAACAAAAAAAATGATGAAACAATTCTTCCCGATCATTGCTTTAACTTTCTTAACGGCTTTATCCCTGCATAGCCAAAACATCGTAAAGCATGCCTCTCCGGGCTTTGATACCCTTCGCACGGGTATTCCGCATGGAAAAATTGATACCATCTTTTATTTCTCTAAAACGGTTGGCAATAAGCGAAGAGCTTTAATATACACGCCGCCGGGTTTCGGAAAAAATAAACAATATCCGGTGCTCTACCTGCTCCATGGTATTGGTGGCGATGAAAAGGAATGGCTGAATGGTGGTTCCCCGCAGATCATTCTGGATAATCTGTATGCAGAAGGTAAGATCGAACCCATGATCGTGGTGTTGCCCAATGGCAGAGCCATGAAAGATGACCGGGCAGTGGGAAATATTTTTGACAGCGCCAAAGTACAGGCATTCTCGAACTTCGAAAAAGATCTGCTGAACGATCTGATCCCGTACATACAAAAAAATTATCCGGTGTATACCGACCGGGAACATCGCGCGATCGCGGGCCTCTCTATGGGTGGTGGACAATCATTGAACTTCGGATTGGGTAACCTCGATCAGTTTGCATGGATCGGTGGATTTTCATCAGCTCCCAATACAAAACCGCCGGAAATTTTATTGCCGGATCCTGAAATGGCAAAACAGAAAATAAAACTGCTTTTTATTTCCTGCGGAGCCAGCGACGGACTGATCATCTTTAGCAAAAGAACCCATGACTATTTGTATAAATATCATGTTCCCCATATTTATTATATCGAACCCGGTGTACATGATTTCAAAGTATGGAAAAACGGACTGTATATGTTTACGCAATTGATTTTTAAACCGGTTGATACTTCTACTTTTTCTGCATACCCTGTTGCCGGCGCACCCGCCGCTACGAATGTGCGATCGGCCAGATATCCGCAAATCATGTCTGATCACCGGGTTGTCTTCAGCGTGAAAGCACCGGATGCAAAAAAAGTTCAGGTTGATCTTGTACGGAAATACGATATGATAAAAGATACGGGCGGAATCTGGACGGTGACCACAGATTCCGTCAGCGAAGGATTTCACTATTATTCGTTGCTGATCGATGGTGTGGCGATTGCCGATCCGTCCAGCGAAACTTTTTATGGTATGGGAAGAATGGCCAGCGGAATCGAGATTCCTTTTGATGGCGGTGTTTATTATTCGCTTCGCGATGTTCCTCACGGAGATATCCGGATCAAAAGATATTATTCAAAAGTAACCAATTCATGGCGCCGGTTCTATCTCTATACACCCCCTGGTTATGATTCGAATACGAATGCATCATATCCCGTTCTATATATTTTGCATGGTGGTGGAGAAGATGAAACCGGATGGGCCACTCAGGGGAAAACAGATCTGATCATGGACAATCTGATTGCTTCAAAAAATGCCGTACCCATGATCATCGTCATGCCGGATGCCAATATGAGTATCCCTGCCTTTGATGAACAGGGGCTCAAACTGTTTGAATCGGAATTGAAAAACAGCCTCATTCCTTTTGTAGAAAAAAATTACAGAACCAAAACGGGGGCAGCCAACCGGGCCCTGGCTGGTTTGTCCATGGGCGGCATACATACCCTTTACACCGGTATAAAAAATTCAGACCAGTTTTCCTGGCTGGGTGTATTCAGTTCCGGATGGATCATTCCCCTGCAACAGGCGATCGCCGATGCGCAATATGATTTTATGAAAATACATGCTGATTTTCTGAACAGTCATCTGAAATTATTCTGGATTGCTATGGGTGGAAAAGAAGATATCGCTTATAAAAATTGTCAGATCATGCTGGGTAAATTTGATGAACTCAAAATAAAATATACGTATTCAGAATATCCCGGTGGCCATACCTGGCCGGTTTGGCGTAACAACCTGTACAACTTCGCCCCGTTATTATTCAGGAATTAGTTCATAGAGGAGAATCATGGTGATCATTCAAACGGAGAATCTATTACTAAAAACAAATGCATTTTAATTGATCAAAAAATTCAATATGGCCTCTGAATATAAAAAATACAATCATGCAACCAAACTCAGGAGGTAATAATTTTCCGGTAATTACAGCTTTTGTTATTTTCTTTACCGCACTTGCTCAAATAACCCATGGCCAAAAATTACAAATCAGCGATTCGGGATATTTTGAGAAACCGGGATTAAATGTGCTGGTCTTCAGCAGTCAGTACAACGGAATGTTTTATGACGAAAAGACAGCAGGTATTGAAATGATTCAGCATGGGGTACGAACGGTGACGGGTGGCGCAGTAAGGTTGCAGAATTCGCCGGAACAATGGGACCTGATTCCAAAGCTTATCAGTCGCCAGATCGACCGGACCGGCAATAGCATAACGGTGACTATGTATTACCAGGAATTTGATTTCACGTCGAAGGCTGTCGTTACAGCAAAAGATAAGGGTGTCGAAATAAGCATTTATCTGGATAAGCCGCTGCCTGAAAAACTGGAAGGACGTGCCGGATTCAATCTGGAGTTTCTGCCTTCTGCCTATTTTGAAAAAACCTATCTGGCCGACGGGAATCCGGGAATATTTCCATTATATCCTTCCGGCAATACGAGAATGGAAAACGCCGATAAAAAAATAAAGCAGTTTGCAAATCATACAACATTCGACGACCGTGGAAGAGGAGAATATATCGTGCCGGGTCCGTTTGCAACAGCCAAATCACTTTCACTGGCGCCTGAGGATCCGGAACACCATGTAGATATTCAATCGCCTGATGCGGATATGATGTTATTCGATGGCCGCAACCTGGGTCAAAATGGATGGTTCGTAGTGCGCAGTCTGTTGCCGTCCAATAAGACCGGCAAAGTATTAACATGGTATATTGAACCCAATGCCATCCCCAACTGGAAAAGAAAACCGGTGATCGGATTTTCACAGGTTGGTTACATTCCGTCGCAGGAAAAAACAGCCGTTATTGAGCTTGATAAAAATGATGAGCCTGTTACATCAGCATCACTTTTCCAGGTTACAGCCGATGGCAGGACAGTGGAGAAATGGAAAGGCGAAACAAAACCCTGGGGGAGGTGGCTACGGTATAACTATGTGAAATTTGATTTCAGTAACATAAAAGATCCAGGCCTTTATTTTATTCAGTACGGCGATCAGAAGACAAATGTTTTCCCGATTGGTCCCTCTGTTTACCGCGATATCTGGCATCCGACACTCGATGTGTGGTTTCCCGTGCAAATGGACCATATGGAGGTAAATGAAGCATATCGTGTATGGCATGGTGTGCCGTTTTTGGATGACGCACTGCAGGCGCCGGTCAATCATATTCATTTCGATGGTTACAGCATGGGGCCTTCCACGCAGACAAAATATAAATCCCTGGAACATATTCCCGGGCTGGATGCAGGCGGTTGGTTTGATGCAGGGGATTTTGATATTCAGACCGGATCGCATTGCATTGCTTTGTTGAGCCTGAGCGATGCCTATGAAAAATTCAAAATTAACCGTGATGAAACATTTGTGGATTACCCGACACGTTATGTAGACATCCACCGGCCCGATGGCAAGCCCGATATACTGCAGCAAATTCAGCACGGCACACTCAATGTAGTGGCACAGGTAAAAAATATTGGTCATCCGGTGAGGGGCATTGTGGTTCCAAACCTGCATCAGTATCATCACCTGGGCGATGCGGCTGAAGAAACCGACAACCTTCTCTATAATCCGAATCTGAAGCCATATGAAACGGATGGCAAATCCAGCGGCACGATGGACGACAGGTGGGCCTTTACAGAAAGGACTACATTCCTGGATTACTTCACGTCCGCTGCCCTGGCAGCAGCGAGCCGGGCATTGAAAGGGTTCAATGATACCCTGTCCACACAAAGTTTATATTATGCCAAAAAATTATGGATCGAAGATGACAGCCTCAGTAAAACGGATACCTCCCGATTTTCGGTCATGTTCAGAAGAAACCTTAAATCCGCCGCAGCCCTGCAATTATATATCGCCACAAAAGAAGAGTTATATGCAACGGCTTTTAAAGAAGGCATCTGGCCAGCGCTTGACCGGTCGGTGATGTTTGGAATGACAACCGCTTTACAGGCAGTGGCCTATATGGATGATGAGTACAAAACCAAATTACGGCCGTATATGATAAAATACAAAGCGGCCTGCGATGAATTCAGTAAACAGAATCCTTATGGTGTGCCGATAGCTACCGGAGGCTGGGGCGGAAGCAGCGGTGTTGTAAGCTTTGCCATAACGAACTATTATGCTAATAAGGTTTTTCCTGACATGATAAGTCCCGAATATGTTTACAAAGGACTCAACTATATTTTCGGATGTCATCCATATTCAAATATTTCCTTTGTTTCATCCGTAGGAACAAAATCAAAAAAGATTACCTATGGCAACAACAGAGCAGATTTTAGTTTTATTGCAGGCGGCATTGTTCCGGGCATACTGGTTTTAAAGCCGGATTTTCCGGAGAATAAGGAAGACTGGCCATTCTTCTGGGGTGAAAACGAAGTGACTGTGGGCGGATGTGCCGATTATATTTTTCTGGCCGCCGCTGCCATTCAGCTGGCAGACGGTAAATAACCGCTAAAATTAAGAATCATGTTTAAAATTATTATTCTCTTAACCGGAGTTTTGTTCGCAGCACCTTCCTTGTATTCACAGAATAAAATCGTGCTAAATACCGCCATGGCAAAAGACACGATCAATAAAAATATATACGGCCATTTTGCAGAAGATCTCGGCCGTTGTATATATGGAGGATTCTATGTTGGCGACAATAAAAATATTCCAAATGAAAATGGCATCCGCCTCGACATTATTGATGCGCTGAAGAAATTAAAAATACCTGTGCTCAGGTGGCCAGGCGGATGTTATGCCGACCATTATCATTGGAAGGATGGAATCGGCCCGAAAAATAAAAGAAAAAGTACAGAGAATGTTTCCTGGGGAAACGTGCGGGAGACGAATGCATTCGGTACGCACGAATTTCTTGATATGTGTGAAACACTGCATGCCGATCCATACCTCGCGATGAATGTCGGCGGTGGTACCGTACAGGAGGCGGAGGAATGGGTGCAATATGTCAATCATGCGAATGGCAAAAGTGATGTGACTGACTTACGTGAGCAGAACGGACGAGCCAAACCATGGAATGTCAGATTCTGGGGAATTGGAAATGAATCCTGGGATTGCGGTGGTCATATGTCAGTCGAATATTATACCAATTTGTATAAACAATACGCGACACTTATAACCAGCTATGGTAACAGTGAAGGATTGTACCGGATAGCGGTTGGGCCCGGTACGGAAGATTTAAACTGGACAGAAGTCCTGATGCGGGATATACCCCGAAAATTGATGGAAGGCATTTCCATCCATCATTACTCCGTCATAGACTGGAGCAGAAAAGGTTCCGCCTCAGATTTTACCGAGGCTGAATATTTTTCCACCATGCAACAGGCCTTCGGCATGGAGAAAATGGTTTCGGGTAACAGCGGGGTGATGGATAAATATGATCCGGAAAAGAAAGTAGGCCTGGTGGTGGACGAATGGGGTGGCTGGTATGACACGGAACCCGGCGGCTCACCCCTGTATCAGCAAAATACCATGAGGGATGCCATGATTGCCGGTATGACACTGAATATATTGAACAATCATTGCGACCGGGTCAGGATGGCCAATCTTGCCCAATGTGTGAATGTATTGCAGGCCGTCATATTAACGAATGAAGAAAAAATGTTATTGACGCCTACCTATCATGTCATGGAAATGTACAATGTGCATCAGAATGCATTGATGATACCCCTTACTGTTTCTGGTAATGATTATGTTTTGGGTGAAAAAACACTGAAAGCCATTTCCGCTTCCGCATCAAAAGACCATTTCGGTGTATTACATATTACTCTTGTAAACATCGATGCGCATAAAGAACAGGATATTGCGATAGACCTTGGTGATATTACCCCGGGAACGGTGAAGGGAAGAATTCTTCATTCTGATAAAATGGGCGACCATAACAGTTTCGAAAATCCCCGGGCAGTAAAACCGGATATTTTTAATGGTGCCCTATTGAAAGGGAATAAGATTTCTTTAAAAATACCTCCGTTTTCAGTTATTGTTTTGGAGATGCAGTGAAAATCCTGTGCGGGGTTTCGGGCATTATTTCACAAATATTTTCTTGGCGGCTTCGGCGCTCAGGTACACTTCTTTTTTGCCTTTGAGTTCTACCAGCACGGATTTGTCAAACTCCTGTATTTCCCTGATCACAATCACTTCATTTAGACCAATGCCCTGTTTTTCCAGGTAGCGAAGGAAATCCGGGGAATCATCCGAGACCTTTACCACTTTCATTTTTCGATTTACTGCTGCTTCTGACAGCGGGATGGAGGAAAATGCGGGCAGGTTACCATTGGACTGGGGGATGGGATCGCCGTGCGGATCATATTTGGGAAAGCCAAGAAATTTGTCCAGGCGATCGGGCAGGTCATAGTCCCGGATATGTTCCAGCTGCTCGGCAATATCATGCACTTCATCCCAGTTGTAGCCAAGTTTATCGTGCAGGAAAACTTCCCAGAGCCGGTGTTTGCGAACGATCAGTACGGCCACTTTCTGACCGCTGGCAGTCAGCACCGCACCTTTGTTTTTATCGTATTGTATGAGTTTTTTATCGGAGAGCCTTTTGAGCATATCCACCACCGAGGCCGGGTTATTGTCCAGTTCTTCCGCAATGGCAGTCGCAGAAACTTTTCCATGCCCCTGTTTTTCAAGATGATAGATCGCTTTCAGATAATTCTCTTCTGACAGCGTATGCGTGGAGGTCGTGGCCATCTATCAAAATTAATCATATCGTCTCATTTAAAAAATTAGGCAAGCCTAATAATAATATAATGATTAAACTAAATAAATATTTATATTTGACCGAATCGTACGGGTTATGAAAGTTTTTTTATTGTTGGGTTTTTTATTTGTTTGCGAGGACATGCGTGCCCAGATTCGGAAAATCACCGGTATCGTGCGGGATGCCTATTCGGGTGAATTTCTTTCATCTGCCTCCATCGCGATAACAGGGGTTCATAGTGGGGCAACTACAAATGCCAACGGTTCCTTTACGTGCATGGTGCCGGATAATAAATCAATATTGATTATTTCCTATGCTGGTTACCGGACTGATACCATTCAGCTCGCTGTTGATCAGAACCATTATACGATCGAAATGACGCCTTCTGTCAATATCCTCCGAAATGTGGAAGTCACGACGGGTGTATCGAGGGCCACGTCGGTGAAAGAAACGCCGGTTCCGGTGGTTGTTATTTCTGCGCGGACCATTGACCGGTCGACGGAAAATAATATCATCGATGCCCTTGCCCAGGCTGCGCCCGGTTTCAATAGTGTAAAGACGGGCCCTGGTGTTTCAAAGCCATTTATACATGGCCTGGGATATAATCGCGTGCTGACATTATACGATGGTGTGCGGCAGGAGAGCCAGCAATGGGGCGATGAACATGGCATCGTGGTGGATGATTATAATATTGAAAGGGCGGAAATCATCAAAGGTCCGGCCAGCCTCATGTACGGTTCGGATGCGCTGGCCGGCGTGATGAGTCTCTTCCCGGTGAAGCCCTATAATACGCAGGGGACGTTGGTGGGGCGGTATACAACGGAATATCAAAATAACAACGGACTCATTGGAAACGGAATGCGGTTGGTATATGGAAAGGATCACTGGTCATTTGCGCTGCGCGGATCATATCGGATCGCGAAAAATTATCATAACGCGGCGGACGGATGGGTGTATAATACAAATTTCAGAACAACCAATATTTCATTTTCGACAAAGTATAACAGCGCTCGCGGTTTCAGCACGCTGAACCTGAATCTTTATGACAATAAACAGGGAATTCCGGATGGCAGTCGCGATTCTCTTACCCGGCAATTCACAAGACAGGTTTATGAAGCAGGCGGATCGCCGGAGGATGATATCAAAAACAGGCCCATCGTTTTGTATGATTCGCTGAACAGTTATTTGCTAAGTCCGCTGCATCAGCGGATCCAGGATTATAAAATTTATAGTAATAATCATTATGCCATCGGTAAAGGATTTTTGGATGCTCAGATTGCCTTTACAACCAACCTGAGAACGGAGTATAATCATCCGACGGATCCGGAGCAGGCTGGTCTCTATATCCGGTTGTATACTTTGAACTATGGTTTCAGGTATACGGAAAAAATATTTGAAGGGACCGAAATGACGATCGGTGTAAACGGTATGTATCAGAATAATAAAAGTCTGAATGCAACTGACTTTCCCATTCCGGATTTTAACCTGCTGGATATCGGTCCATATGTTTACCTGCATCATACATGGAATCGTTGGTCACTGAGTGGGGGTATCCGCTATGACAATCGATCACTAAACGGAGAGGATTTTTATACGGCGCAGAATCCGTCTACGGGATTTTACAAACATGTTTTGTCCGCTGATACGACAGGATCTTATTTGCAATTTCCTGCCTTTAATAAAACATTTGCGGGATTTTCATTTAGTGCGGGTGTCACTTATGAGATCAATGAACGGATCAGTGTAAAGGCAAATATTGCCCGCGGATTCCGGGCGCCGAATATATCTGAATTCGCCTCCAACGGTCTGGATCCCGGCGCGCATATTGTTTACCTGGGAAACCGTCAGGCGGTTCCCGAATTCAGTCTGCAGGAAGACGCCGGGCATCGAAATGAATTTCAGGGATATTTCGGTCTATGTTTCCGTGTTTAATAACTATATCCAGAACTATCTCTATGAATCGCAGAAAACCGATGACCAGGGCAATCCGGTTGTCGTGGTGGCCGGGAAATAAAACACTGGAATATGTACAGGCATCTGCCGAACTATTCGGTCTCGAAGCAACGGTGAATCTTCATCCTGAAAGATGGAAAGGTTTTTCCTTTGACAACTCCTTTTCGTTTATCCAGGGATATAATCTGAGTTCCGGATTTTAAGAATAAGGGAGTGAACGGCCAGTGGCTTCCATTTATGCCGCCAGTTCGTTTGTTGTCGGGGGTCAGCCAGGAAATAAAAACGAGATCCGGTGTTTTTACTTCCTTTATCTTAAAATGCGTGGCAGATATTAACGGTGCCCAGAACCATTACCTCGCACTGAATAAAACGGAGACGCCCACACCTGCTTATACTTTGGTCAATCTGGGCCTGTTAACGACGATCCAATACAGCAAAAATCATTCGATGCAATTCAACCTGCAGGTAAATAATCTTTTTGATGCCATCTATCAGTCGAACCAGAGCCGGCTAAAATATTTTGAGTACTATACTGCTTCTCCGAATGGATATTCCGGCATTTATGGGATGGGCAGGAATTTGTGTGCGAAAATAATTGTTGGCTTTTAGAATTCAAAACCAGTTGCATTTTTCTTAATTTCCTTGATGGATGGTATACAAGAATGTGAGCGAAGCCACATCTGATTCGGTCAGACCCGGCACGATTTTAATATACACTTATACCGCCTCACTTTACACATTCTCAGATCATACCTTTTAAAATTTAATCCATGCCAAAGGCAAACAGGAAAACACTGTCAGGAACAGGAAAGATTAACATTTCAAAAACAGATTTAAAACAGGAAGATTTAACGCTGGATATCGAATCGGGTGCCAATGAATTCATGACCACAGACCAGGGTCTGAAAATAAACGACGACCAGAATTCGTTGAAGAGCGGGGAGCGGGGAGCTACTCTGCTGGAAGATTTTATTCTAAGGGAAAAGATTACCCATTTCGATCATGAAAGAATACCGGAAAGAATTGTACACGCCCGGGGAACCGCGGCACACGGATATTTTCAGGTGTACAAGCCGATGGCTCAGTATACAAGAGCTGGTTTTCTGAATGACCCCGCATTGAAGACGCCGGTTTTTGTCCGGTTTTCCACAGTAGCCGGGTCCAGGGGATCTACAGATCTCGCTCGGGACGTGCGCGGCTTCTCGGTAAAATTCTACACAGAAGAAGGGAACTATGACCTGGTGGGGAACAATATGCCGGTCTTCTTTATACAGGACGCGATAAAGTTTCCAGATCTTATTCACGCTGTTAAACCAGAACCAAATAACGAAATACCACAGGCCGCTTCCGCACATGATACTTTCTGGGACTTTATTTCATTGATGCCGGAATCGATGCATATGATCATGTGGGTGATGAGTGACCGGGCAATACCAAGAAGTCTTGCGCATGATGGAGGGTTTTGGCGTACATACATTCCGGCTTATCAATGAAGCAGGAAAATCCGTCTTCGTAAAGTTTCATTGGAAACCATTATTAGGTGTTCATTCCGTAGCCTGGGACGAAGCACAAATTATTTCCGGCAAGGATCCGGACTTCCATCGCCGGGATTTATTTGACGCCATCGAATCAGGCGCTTTTCCTGAATGGGAACTCGGCATCCAGGTGGTCGAGGAAAAAGATGAACACAAATATCCCTTTGATCTGCTCGATCCCACGAAATTGATTCCCGAAGAATTAGTACCCGTACAACGCATCGGTAAAATGGTGTTGAACAGGAATACAGATAATTTTTTTGCTGAAACAGAACAGGTGGCTTTTCATCCGGGTCACCTGGTGCCGGGCATTGACTTCACCAATGATCCGCTGTTGCAGGGAAGATTATTCTCCTACACTGATACGCAATTGTCAAGACTGGGAGGTCCGAATTTTCATGAGATACCAATCAATCGTTCGATCAATACGGTTCATAATAATCAGCGGGATGGTCATATGCGTCAGCAAATCAATAAGGATTTAACCAGTTATCATCCGAATAGTATTGGCGGTGGTTGTCCTTTTCAGGCCAAGGCCGCTGAAGGCGGTTTTAGAAGTTATGTAGAAAGAATCGATGCCAGAAAAGTCAGGGCCAGGAGCCAGAGTTTTTTTGATCATTTCAGTCAGGCCACGTTGTTTTATAACAGCCAGTCGGATGCCGAAAAGAATCATCTGACGAATGCTTTGCGGTTTGAATTGGGTAAAGTGCAGCGTGTCGAAATCCGCCAGCGTGTGATCGGACTTTTGAGTCAGATAGATAAGGGACTGGCAACGAATGTCGCGGATGCCCTGGGTTTAAGCGTTCCAAAAAAACCTGAACAACCAATCAATCATAGTATTCCTGCTGATGGAGAAGTCGGTGAAATTTCAACCGAAAACAATAGACCAGGGAATAAAAAGTTCTGCTCCGCTCAGCATGACCCGTACAATCAAAGACACGATCAAAAGCAGGAAGATCGCGATTCTTATTGCTGATGGTATCGATGGAACAAATGTGGACAAAACGAAAAAGGCTCTAATGGCAGTGGGTGCAGTTGTGGAATTGATCGCTCCAAAATTTGGCGAAGTGAGTACCGTCAAAGGCATCGCAATTCCGGTGGATAAAAGTCTGATGACCGTATCCTCTGTTTTATACGACGCGGTTTATATTCCAGGTGGACCAAAAGCCATTGCCATGCTTGCACAAAAACAAGATGCCATCGATTTTATTATCGCAGGCTTATAAACATTGCAAAGCCATTGCTTTTGAATCGGATGCTGAACCGCTCATTCAGAAAACCAGCATCGGCGAGGATCTGCGTGCTAAAAAAACATTGGCAGGTGTTATTTCTTCTTCCGGAACAGAAAAAGATCTGTCAAAGGATTTTATAAAAGCCATCTGCACAACATAGGTTTTGGGAAAGAGAAAAATCGCCCGTATAATTATCCGGATTCAAAATACGTTATGCCATGGATGGTTCTGAGGAATCATTAATTTATTTCATGAATTTTACTATCGCCAGGACGCTGGCTACAATTGCGATAAACTGAACCAGGCCACTCAGATATATCGTCTTATAAAGATCTCGTATATCATCTTTTGTTGCTAGTGTTTGAATCCTGGCATCAAGTCCTCTTTCAGCTGTTTTTCCCATAGCTGAAACAAAATCAGCGGCTTTGTCGTCAGTCAGATGTAAATCTGTTCGGAGTATATTATATAGTTTGATTTGATCCATGTATTGTTCCACAAAACTAAAATTTTTATGAATATAGTCCAACCTGTATACCCAAAAAGGGTTAAAAAACGGTACAATGGATGTTTTCTCCGCAGTTAAAATAAATGTAAAATATTCTTTCTGTCTTTTACATCATTCATTTAAATCTAGTTTTAGACAGCTTAAGAGATATTTTTACCATTCGCTTTCGATAGCGGACTATACCTCAGGAATGAATATATGCAGGTCTGTTGAAACAAAAATAGGTTTCCTGATGTATGCAGTTCTTCAGCTATTATTTTCCGGTGCTTCGGCGCAGGGACTCATCAGTGGCAATATAAAAGGCAATTCAGAACTTTTGTTTGCGGCTACCATTGAGAATATTAGTCAGCATAAAGTAAATACGTCGGACCTGGGAGGTAATTACAGGATTGCGGCGGAGCTGGGCGATACTGTGATATTTAGTCATTTGAGCTACATCTCCGATACGATTGTAGTGAACAGCACGATGTTTAGTGAAAGACTACCCATTGAACTGAAAGAAAAGATAGAATATCTGACCAGCGTAGACGTCAATGAGATGTCAAAATACACATTGGATTCTTTGAGCAGGAGAGAAGACTATGATTATATTTTTAAGAATAAAAACAACAAGCCTTTATGGGATAATAAATTATCCGGCGATGGACGTGGGGTAAATTTTAGCCCGATTGGTCACTGGTCTTCCGAAGAGAAACAAAAGAGGAAATTAAAAGAAAGATTAGAACGTGACGACAAAGAGGAGTTTATTTATTACAAATTTTCACGTCGCGTTCCCAAGCTGACGGGTTTGCGCGGAGATTCACTTCTCCTATTCATAAATACTTATAAGCCCACATACGAATATTGTCTGCGCGCAACCAGTATGGATATTCTGTTATATATAAATGACAAATTGGTTCTTTTTAAAAAGAAGAATGCAAAATAACGATCAGATATTTCCGTGAATCTTAAGAAAACTCATGTTGCAGTCCGTGAACCGGTTTGAATATATTGACGATAACTGGCGTTTAACTACTTTAGTGGTGAACTTTAAGCTGAAAGTTTGCAACCCCAATGGATTCGCTGATTTTATTTCATACGCATTCCATCATGGCATTCATACTGGCAACGACCCAGCTGGGGATGCTTTTTTTTCTGCTCAAACTTCCGAACCATACCCAGATACGGCGATGGATGATTATCAATTATCTGTCATCCGTCATCTGGCAGGCCGACCAGACCGTACGATTCAGCCTGAATCCCTCGGTCCAGGGGACGTTATTATATAAGCTTGAAACAGTGTTTGTTTACAGTCCGGCCCTGGCTGTACTGGTGCTTAGTTATTTCCAGATCCTGTACTTATTTCTCTACCAGCCTTATGAAAAGGAAAGGCACATCATGGTGCGGATTGTAGTTCCTGTGGCTATCGGCCTGGTTGCTTTCAATGCCTGGAATGAATTTGCCAATCACAGTAATATTTTCATATTTCAGGCCACATCCTTTGTATACGGATTTCTTACGAATATCTGGGCATTAGTGATCAGCATCCGCAAATCCCGGCTGTTAAGAACGGTTGACCGGCAGGCAGCAAGGGCACTTGGGATATTGGTGCTGGTGAATATCGGATTTATCGTGATGTGTGTGGTGGATGTTGCATTTGGTTTTTACAGCCCTGTCGGGTACTGGACTTTTTTCATACTCATCTGGCTCTGTAATCTGACACAGATTGTAGTTTATATCACTTACTCGGCCGTTCCTGTAAGTTTCCAGATAAAAATTGCGGGCTTCAGTTTCGTTACTGTTGTAACTTTTCTCACAGTCGTAACGCTGGCCTTCTTCCCTCCGCTGATTCCAACTGATATTCCTGCCCGTTTACTACAGCAGACAGGTCTTCGTCGTATGTTTATCATTATTGCCGGGGCTTCTGTATTTGTTGTTGCCGTGCTACCGGGTTTATTACGTATCAGTTTAACTGATCCGTTGAAGAGACTGCTTTTAGGAGTAAAAGAAGTGAATGGCGGAAATCTTATGGTGCAGGTGCCTGTTGGTTCACCGGATGAGATTGGTGATCTGACTGTAAATTTTAACCAGATGACACATTCACTAAAACAGGCCAATGACGAACTTCGTAATTATGCCGAACAACTGGAATTGAAAGTTACAGAACGAACGGCAGCCTTAAGACAATCACTGGTTACTCTTCAGAATACCCAGGCACAACTGGTGCAGTCCGAGAAAATGGCGAGTCTCGGAGAACTCACAGCGGGTATCGCCCACGAGATTCAGAATCCGCTCAATTTTGTCAATAACTTTTCCGAAGTGAGTGCAGAAATGATGAATGAACTGAAAGAATGCATGGAAACCGGTCAGCAGGCCGACGCCATCGTGCTCGCGGATGAACTCGCTGATAATCTGGTGAAAATTGCCCATCATGGTGGAAGGGCTGCCGGCATAGTTAAAAACATGCTTGAACATTCAAAACCCAGTAATGGTTTGCGCAATCCTGCTGATATCAACGCCCTTTGCCTGCAGTATGCACAGCTGAGTTTCAATATTATGCTGGCTAAGAACCATTCATTCATTTGTGCCCTTCGTATGGATCTCGATCCGGATACTGCCAGTATTGACCTGATTTCACAGGATATAGGCCGGGTATTGCAAAATGTGTTTAACAATGCTTTTTATGCGGTGCACGAAAAACGTAATCAGCAGAATGGAACCGCAACCGTTTACGAACCGCAGGTATTTGTAAAAACATATCCGCTGCTGCGACCAGATGGTTCGAGAGAGGGAATTGAAATCAGGATCCGGGATAATGGAACGGGGATGCCTGAGGGAGTAAAGGCCAAGATCTTTCAACCCTTCTTTACCACAAAACCAACAGGTCAGGGAACGGGGCTGGGCTTATCGATCAGCTATGATATCGTAACGAAAGGACATGGCGGTTCATTCGGGGTGGAGAGCATGTTGGGGGAAGGAACAGAAATGATCATCCGCCTGCCTGACAACAACCCTCTACAAAATGTTTTAGCAATCACTTCATGATAAAATAATTTGAAACGACGCTGTTCAGAAATCAAACAGAAAACGGAACAATGCATATAATCATTTAAATTGCCTATCCATTTTATAAACCGTCAACCGTCAACCGTCAACCGTCAACCGTCAACTGTCAACCGTCAACTGTCAACTGTCAACCGTCAACGATTAATCCCTTCATAAACCTATTCACATGCCTGCCGATCCAATGATAGATACCTTCATGATTGATGGAGTCAGTTATTATCTGCCGTCCACAAAAGAAGAAGTTGTATTCCTGGTTAGCAAAGCTCAGAAAGAAAAAAAAGTTGTGTGCCTGCGTGGTGCGGCACATTCGCGTCCACTGATCAGTAGTCTGGAATCTGAATCAGCGGAAGGGCGACTGTATTTATTTCTGGCGAAGATGAAGTCGGTTATTTTTAATGACAACCTGATGCAGGTAACCGTGGAAGGCGGCTGTCATCTGGGATATGATCCCAGCGACCCGCTCGCCAGCGCACCTGATCAATTTGCACCCTTTCGTTCAACCGTTGAAAATTCACTGGTGTACCAACTCGATCAACACCGCATAGATCCGAAAAACCCACTCGACGGATGGGCCCTGCCTGACCTCGGTGGAATCATACATCAAACGGTGGGCGGCTTTTTGTCCACCGGCTCTTCAGGAAGCAACCTCGAAGCATCTTTTAATGAGCAGCTGGTCAGCATTGAGCTGGTTACCGGCGGGACTGACGGTGCGCGCATACAATCATTTAGTAAGGATGATCCAAAATATCCGGATAAGAATGAAAATCCATTTTATGCCGTAGGAGTGGGGCTGGGACTTTGCGGGGTTATTGTGTCCGCAACCTTCCAATGTATCACGAATTTTAATATCGTTGGCCAGGAATCCACAGTACTTGAAAAGGAATGTCCGATCAACCTGTTTGGTGACCGGCCTGATCTCCCGTCGCTGGTTCAGTTCTTTACAGAGAACCATTATAAAAGGATGATGTGGTGGCCGCAGGACGGCGTACAAAAAACGGTGCTATGGCAGGCAAAAGCGATAAAAAATCAAGCAGGCTTTGTTGCCGATCCATACTTGGAGGTACCGGTAATAAAAATTTTTGATATTGAAATCCCGGAGCTTGCTGAAGTCGCTGCCCATCTGATGATGAGCGGCTTTGCTGATATGGAATCATTTCTGAAAAAATTAAGTGTTTCACACCCACAATTATATGCCGTTCTCGAACCCATGAAAGATAAGCTTGTTCCTTTTTTGCTGAACTTATTCGTACCACTGAACCCCGTTAAAGATGGAAAACCTGTGCCGCCGCCTTTTCAGGACATATGGTACGGGAGTATCCCGATGGACAATAAGATCAGTGACGTATTAATACCGGTCTGGTTCACCGAACTCTGGTTTCCTATCCAGAAGGGCCCGGAAGTGTTAAGCACGTTAAGGAATTTTTTCCATGATAACCCGGATAAGGTGGGCAATTTCTCTTATGAGATTTATCCAGCGAGGGCAAGTGAATTCTGGCTGAGTGCAGCTTACCATACCGATGTTTTCAGAATTGATATGTTCTGGTATGGCGACAATCCGGGTTCACCAACAACGTCATTTTACCCTGCGTTCTGGAATCTGCTCAAGGATTTCAATTTCAGGCCCCACTGGGGCAAGTATCTGCCGCCGGTCGCCGGTCCGGACAGAGAACAATATTGGAAAAATAAGTATCCGAATTTCGATAAATTCATGGCTGTCCGGGAAGAACTGGATCCGAAGCAGGTATTCGTAAGCAATTACTGGCGGAACTATCTTTTTAACTCCTGATAATCCATTTATTTAAATGGTGGAGCACATTTGTAGATTCAACCTGTTTTAATGTTTTCAGATTTCCTTTTTGTTTTTGCACAGGCTTTCGATTCGCGTTCTCACACCCGTTGAATATAAAGATCGGTCTGCGAATTAATAACCGATTTCAACAACAGATCTGAACATATCCTCGGACTGGATATGCGAAAGCATAAAATGCGCCGTATCGGCGCGCGATAACTTTAATCCGTTTCTCAAAAACCGGTTGACGGCTATTCTATAGTTCCCCGTAACATTCGCATCAGTTAACTGCGGTGGCCGGACAATGGTCCAATCCAGATCTGTTTCTTTCACCAGTTTTTCCATCAGCCGAAGATCAGCATACATATTTGACAGGAGTTTTTGAATAATATATTTCGAAACAAGCCGGACAAAAAACGGAAGCAATGGATTTGTTTCGACAGCAGATGCAGAAATAAAGAAAGCACGTCTCGGCCCCGACTGTTTCATTTCGCGCAGGATATTCAGAGCACCCTGCGAATAAAGATTCGTCGGAGGGTCTTTGAAACCACCACTTACGCCGATAGTGGAAATGATCACATCATGACCGGCGAAAAGATTTGAAAAACTGAGAGGCTGGGTTACATCGGCCCGCACAATCTTCAGATTAGGATGTGTTAAAGGAAGTTTGGCCGGATTACGGACGAGTGCGGTAACCCGATGGCCTTCGGAAAGAGCCAGGTCTACTGTCTGGCGGCCAATGCCACCGTTGGCTCCGATGATAAGGATATTCGACATGATCAGTTAAATTTAAAAATGCTGAGAAAAATAATAACGGTGAAGATCAACAGCTGACTGATATGAAAGCGATACATATTTTTTCGCACCTGTACAATTCCGTCCGGATTGTTCTGATCAGTGTCGGATACCGTTTTTCTCAACCGTAAACCCAGGCGACGGCCGATGAAGACTCCATTGGCCACCAGTAGAATAACAAAAAAGAACTTGATCCGGAACCAAAGCTGTTCTCCAAAAACGCCATGAGTGACAAACATCATTCCGAAGCCGGTGATAATGAGAATGGCTGCTCCGATGCCGATCAAACGGGAGTAGGCGGCTGTTGCCTCCAGCAGACCGAAAGCCTTTTCTTTTTGCTTTTCAAATAATCGCCAGAAACCCCGAACAGTAACAAAATCAATCAGGGTTGTACCGGCCATCAGGATGAGTGCAATCAGATGCAGTGATAATAACGCGGGAAGTAAATAAGTAATGGTCATAGTGTGTTTATTTTAAGTACCAAAAGGTTGTATTAAATCACTAAATTATACCAAAAGGTTATAATAACCAAGATTTGGAAGTATTTTTTGTATTTTTAATACTAAATGGTTGCATCCAATGAATAAAACGGCGGTATTAGTCGCCCGGTGGGCTGCTTTTGAAGAACAACACCCTCAGGGTTCCCTGGAAGATTTTTTTCGGTATAGTCTCGCTGAAAAAGTAAAACCCAAACCTGCTACAGGATCGCCGGGAAAACTGATCCCCGATCTGAATGGCAAACTGGTGATTCTTCTCAGGCGAATAGGGAAATTTCATATTGCTTATTCTAATATAGCGCTGGAAGGAACAGGTCTCGATCAGATGGAGGAGTTCGGAATACTCGTAACCATTTTTAATATGGGTAACCCGATTAAATCGGAAGCGATCTACAGTAATATTATGGAGCTCTCCAGCGGATCCAATATGCTTATCCGGATGAAGAAAAGGGGACTTGTTCGTGAATATGATGACAAAGAGGATAAAAGACAAACAAGACTGGAACTTACACCCAAGGGGAAAAAAGTGGTGCTGCAGGCAAAAGACCGGGTGATGAAAATGGCCGGTATGATGGTGCATGACCTGACGGATGAGGACAAGGAATTATGTATTCAGTTGCTTTCACCGATCGACCGCCGGTTTACCGGTTTATTTCAGAAGCAGAAGAACAAAGACTTTGAAACGATTTATGAAGAAAACATGAGATGAGTTCATTTTTTTCGCGACAGTCGTCTGCGTTTTGTCGGCACTTCGGTTCCGATCAGCATGCCCCAGGCTTTCATTTCCGGGATACGGTCAAATATAATTTTCAGAACACCGATTACCGGTATGGATAAGAACATGCCGGCAATACCCCACAAGGCACCACCCATTAATACAATCACAATCGAAATCAAAGCATTGATTTTTACTCTGGAGGCAACAATATAGGGAACCAGGAAATGGTTGTCAATAAACTGAATGATCATATAGGATAAGACAATCCACAACGGGGTGGAAGATCCATCTATGGTGGCCATCGCTACCAGGATTGGAAATAATACAGCCAGGATACCTCCAATAAATGGTAATATATTGAGTAATGCACCAATTACGCCCAGCAAAACTGCATAGGGTACACCAATGATCAGCAACGCCACCGTATCAAGGGTTGCAACGATCAGTGCTTCCAGTAATAATCCAAACATATAATTCTGTATAGCACCCTTGGTTTGAGTCAAAACAACGCCCACTTCTTTCTCTCCGGATTCTGCAAAAAGTTCAAAAAGAAAATTCAAAATCAGCTTTTTGTAATACAGAAAGAGAAAGGCATACACCGGTAATAAGAAAGTCATTTCGATGCCGCCGAGAACAGATCCCATGGCGGTTGCCAGCACGGGTTTCATACCTGATTCCGCCTGGCTGATATATTCATTCTGTTTTTTTGTATCAATACCCACATCGGTTCTTGCGAAATGTTGAAGTTTTTTAAACAGCATTCCGATTTTTTCTTTAAAAACGGGCCACTCATTGGAAAATCCTTTAACCTCCATAAATAGAAAATACGTGACGCCGGAAATAATCAACATGGCGACGAGTATAGAAACGGCAATCGCCGCTATCTGTGGAAAACGATGTTTCTCCAGAAATATAGTCAGCGGATTGAGCAGAATGGCCAGTAACAGGGCAAACGCCAGGGGTACCAGGATATCCCGTAAATTCAGAAGGATATAGGATAGAAGGACCATTCCGAACATAATGACGGTCACCTTCATAAAAAAAGGATATTTCTTTATCATGGTTGGGCAAATTCTAAGAACATTGCTTCCGTACTTAAATAATCGGGCCCGTCTAAAAAGATGATAAAAAAAGTAGGTATATTGCACCCGCGCGTCCTTAATTGCGTAAAATATTGAATTTCAATATTTAATATCCTCAATTAAAACAGCCCGTTCGATCGTTCCTGCTCTGCGATAAAAAGCATTTTTGTTAACGGCATCTGTCTGGATTCTTTAGTGAACTGGTACGACATTTAAACCTGGAAGGATTCAACAATCCATTTGATCATCAAAGTAGTTTGGAAATGAATAGAATATTTTTATTGGCTGATGATGATCCGGATGATGTAGACATGTTCCGGGAAGCTCTCTCGACCATAGATCCTGCCATTGTTTTTTATCACGCACAGGACGGGAGGGGAGTATTGGATAATTTGGGAGATAAGAACCTGGAGAAACCGGATATTATTTTTCTGGATATCAATATGCCCATCATGAACGGATGGGAATGTCTTGCCAAATTAAAAGAGTGCGAATTGTACAGGAATATACCCGTTGTCATTTATTCAACCGCATCCTACCATAAGGAAGTAGAAAAAGCATTTGATATGGGAGCAATATGTTTTTTTACGAAACCCACAGAGTTCAAACAATTAATAATCAATCTGGGCATGATTGCAGACAACCTGGGTAAAGACATGCCCGCGTTGATCGGACATTTAAAGGGTATACAATGTAAAGTATATTAAAGCATTTCATTTTGCTGGCAGATTTTTTTTATAATGTCTTTTATCTCTCTCACTGAAAATGGTTTCTCAATAAAAATGTCAATCCCCTTCTCCAGTGCCTGCATCTTCGTGGAAGGACTTCCATCTGCCGTGATCAGAATGACTGAACAGTTGATGAACTTCTTCGGATTTTCATGGAAATAATCAAGACCGGAACCATCCGGAAGATTATTGTCAAGAAAAATAATATGAGGATTCCGAAGAAGTTTTTTGTCTGCGTCCAATAAACTAAATGCACAGTCCACCAAAAAACGTTCTTTAAGCAGGACTATCTTTAGTAAATGGCATAAGTCTTTCTCGTCGTCGATAATCAAGATTCTTGTAGTCATTATATATTCCTCCATTCTAACGCGCCATGATCAATAGATCCAGGAAGAACCGGGAAAGAGATTTCTTAAACCAGCCCACGAAGGGCGGAAAAAAACCTGGTAAATAAACATCTACCAGGTTTTAGTTTGCAGCGCCCTTGTTCACAAAGCTTCTTCACCCTGCGCCGCATTCATAACACTCGATCTCCTTCCGCGTGGCCGTCAGCGTATCATCAGCGATATCGTCATATCCGCGACGCGGGCCATCTGTAACACCAATATATGGGATTTCATAGTGTACAACTTTCTTCCAGATGATTGTTGAAGGTTTTTTCAATTCCGCTGCGTTAGTCCCTATGGACATATTGGGGATTGCTTTCAACAAATGTTTTCAGTCGAAAAATATTCCTGATTTCGTCATGGAAAAATTCCGGCTGCATGGATTCTTTTAAGCACTATCAACTGATTTTTTCAGTTTAGTTTGCACAGTCGACATTTTTTTAGTTTTTAGGTTCTATATACGCTTAGATAATCGTGCCAGACCGCCGGGGATTGAACATCCGTTATTTTGTGAGCAGATGGCACAATATTGTAACAGATATTAGAATTAAATCAAAGCCATGCAAACAGAAAAAACGACTCATGACGCCAGCCTGTGGGAACGATTTGCCATCGGCGTCACCAGGGCAACCGGCAGTACGGCTGCATTTATCCTGGCTTTTTTTGTAGTCCTGGTGTGGGCTATATCCGGCCCCTTTTTTCATTATTCAGAAAACTGGCAATTGGTCATTAACACAGGAACGACGATCATCACTTTCCTGATGGTATTCCTTATTCAGAAAGCGCAGAATAAGGATTCACTGGCGATCCAGTTAAAACTGAATGAACTGGTGGCCGCGCATGAGTTCGCCAGCAACCGCCTGGTAAACGTGGAAAATATGTCGGAGGAGGACCTGAAAGTCATCCAGAAGTATTACGCAGGTCTCAGTTCGCTCACAAAAAAAGAAGAGAGCCTGCGGCAGTCGCACTCTATCGATGAGGCTGAAAATATGGCCCAGATTAAAAAAGAAAGGGAGGAAGATATCGTTGATGACCTGAAAAACCGGCCTTAACCTTGCCGGTTATCGTTTCTCCTGCTTGAATATGATGGCCGAAACGGCGATCCCCGCATTGATCAGCGCCGCAATGGTATTGGAAACAAATATGATCATGTCCTTTTTTAAAATGCCATAGTATATCCAGCCACAAAGTCCAAGAAAAAGGATAAAGACCCACAGGAGTGAAATATTTTCGGCTTTTTTCTCCTTACATATTTTTATGAGTTGGGGCACGGATGCAAGAGTGGTCAGTATGCTCGCGATCAGACCGATCCAGGTTGTTTGGTTCATGATCCGGTATCTATGATATTATAGTGCCAGCACTGGCATATGTTTTCCACTACAATGAAATAATTTGATCTATGGATTCCATAAGGAACGACGATGGCTTTGTTCATGTCCGGGGTGCGCGGGAACATAATCTGAAAAATATTTCTCTTAGCTTACCGCGGGGTGCGCTCGTTGTATTCACGGGTGTTTCCGGGTCTGGGAAATCATCTCTCGCATTCGGCACTTTATATGCCGAGGCTCAGCGCAGATACCTGGAATCAGTTTCACCATATGCCCGGCGCCTGTTTCATCAGATGGCAGTTCCACAGGTGGATGAGATTACAGGTCTGCCACCTGCAGTCGCCCTGCAACAACAAAGGGGTTCGCCTTCCACCCGTTCTTCTGTAGGTAGCGTGACCACCTTGTCGAACCTGATGCGCATGCTCTATTCCCGGGCAGGTGATTATCCCGCCGGACAATCCATTTTGTATGCGGAATCGTTTTCAACGAATACGCCGCAGGGTGCCTGTCCGAATTGCCATGGATTGGGATTGGTTTATGAGATCACGGAAAAAACCATGGTGCCGGATGATTCACTCAGCATCCGCGAACGTGCCATTGCTTCCTGGCCCACGGCCTGGCAGGGACAAAATCTCCGCGATATTTTAATAACGATGGGATATAATGTCGACATCCCCTGGAAACAATTACCCAAAAAAGATCGCGACTGGATTTTATTTACGGAAGAAAAACCGACGGTTCCGGTATATGCAGGCTATACCCATGCAGAAGTAAAAAGGGCGATCCGAAAAAAGGAAGAGCCGAGTTATATGGGTACGTTCTCCGGAGCGAAAGCCTATTTACTGCATACTTTTTCTGAGACACAGAGTGCCCTGATGAAAAAAAGGGTGTTGAAATATATGGTCAGTGCGTTATGCCCGGTTTGTCAGGGTAAGCGACTGCGCCCCGAATCGCTGCGTGTCCATTTTGCCGGAATGGACATCATGGAGATGGCTCGTTTGCCGATTAAAAAATTACTGGAGCTTGTCGAGCCATATGCGACCGGAAAGAAAAAAGCCATATCGGAAATTGTAGCCCAGCGCATTTGTGCGGACCTCCTGCACCGCCTGATCGTTCTAAAAGATCTCGGGCTGGGCTATCTCACGATGGAAAGGAGTACGCCAACCCTTTCTCCCGGTGAAATGCAAAGACTGCGACTGGCAACCCAGATTCATTCCAATCTCTTCGGAGTGGTGTATGTACTGGATGAACCATCTGCAGGTCTTCATCCCTCCGATACGCTGGCGCTGATTTCTGCCATGCAGAAATTAAAGGCGGCAGGCAATTCTCTTTTTGTAGTCGAGCACGAACTGGATATCATTGAAAAAGCAGATTGGATCGTGGATGTGGGACCCGACGCAGGACTGAACGGCGGTGAAATACTCTATAGCGGTGAGCTCCCAGGTCTTGAAAAAATATTACTGTCGAAAACCCGCGAATATCTTTTTCACGAAAAAAAACAAGACAGACTTGGGCGACGCGAACCGGCAGGCTGGCTGAGATGCAGAAATATTTCCCGTAATAATCTTGTGAAAGTAAATGTTGATTTCCCGCTGGGCGTGATGACTGCAGTGACCGGTATTTCGGGATCGGGGAAATCGAGCCTGGTCAGCCAGGCCATGGTGGAACTGGTGAGTAAGATGCTGGGTCAGTCATTGGAAGCAGCAGAAGAAGAAGAAATCCCAGGTCCTGAAATAACGATGCCGGTTGAAGGATATATAAAAGAAGCTCCGCAAAATATCAGACGTCTGGTGGTGGTGGATCAAAAGCCCATTGGCCGTACGCCGAGATCCAACCTGGCTACATACACCGGTCTTTTTGATCCTGTAAGAAAAATTTTTGCAGCTACAAAGATGGCGAAGGCGCGGCATTATAATGCGGGTCGGTTTTCTTTTAATGTGGCCAGTGGCCGTTGTCCAAATTGTGAAGGGGAGGGATTTGTGATGGTGGAATTGCTTTTTCTTCCGAGCGTTTATTCACCCTGCCCGGTTTGTAATGGGAGCCGGTACAATAATAAAACGCTGGAGGTTTTATATAAGGATTCAAACATCGCAGATGTATTGAAAATGACAGTGAATCAGGCTTTTGATTTTTTTACGGATGAACCATCGATACTTCGTTCACTGGGTGTTTTACAGGAAGTTGGCCTTGGATATTTAAGGCTCGGGCAACCGGCGACGGAATTGTCGGGTGGAGAAGCGCAGCGGATTAAACTGGCCACCGAACTGCAGCGAATACAAATGGGTTCTACGCTCTATGTACTGGATGAACCTACTACCGGACTGCATCCTGCGGATGTGGACCGGCTTATAAAACAGCTGAACAGACTGTCGGATGCAGGAAACACGATTATCCTGGTCGAGCATGATATGCAGGTGATCGCTTCCTGCGACTGGGTGATTGATATGGGGCCGGGCGCAGGTGATGAAGGTGGTGAAGTGGTGGGTTTTGGTAAACCCGAAGAGATAGCCAATTTAAAAAAAAGTAAGACTGCTGGTTTTTTAAAAAGAAAACTAGGATAATGAACCGGAACCAAAGTTAACTTGCATTGTTTTTTAATGTGTAAAAAAAAAATTTAAAATTGAATCATTGAAAATCGCTACCTATAATGTAAACGGTGTGAACGGCCGCCTGCCCGTCCTGCTCCGATGGCTGGAAGAAGAAAGCCCTGATATTGTCTGTCTGCAGGAACTCAAATCGCCGGACGAAAAGTTTCCGGAGAAAGCCATACAGGATGCCGGATACCAGGCTGTATGGCATGGACAAAAAAGTTGGAACGGCGTGGCGGTGTTGTCCCGGGTCGGCCAGCCCGGTGAGATTCGGCGCGGACTTCCCGGAGATCCGGACGATTTGCACAGCCGTTATATAGAAGCCGTAATCGAAGATATTTTGATCGTTTGTTTATACCTGCCTAACGGCAATCCTTATCCCGGGCCAAAATTCGATTATAAATTAGACTGGTTTAAAAGATTAAAAGTTCACGCCAAAAAATTGCTGGCTCAGCAAACACCGGTTATACTGGCGGGAGATTTCAACGTGATGCCGACAGAACTCGATGTTTATAAACCTGAACGATGGATCAATGATGCCCTGTTCAGGATAGAAATACGGGATGCTTATAAACAACTGGTTGATCAGGGATGGACGGACGCTATACGAAAATTATATCCGGAAGAAGTTATTTATACATTCTGGGATTATTTCCGAAACGCGTATGGTCGCAATGCAGGCCTCCGAATTGATCATTTTCTATTAAGTCCCCAGGTAAGCAAAAGATTGCTTTCCGCCGGTGTGGACAAAAATGTGAGGGGTTGGGAAAAAACAAGCGATCATGCGCCGGTCTGGATTCAGCTGAAAGACTAGAAAGAGCATTTACTTTCTTTTTATAACCCGTTATGGTTTTTTCGGACTTATATAAACAGCGATCGCAAACTGATTGGGAAGGAGCTTTGGATTTGCTTTTTCTTCCGGCGTTAACAGGGACTGAAATCTCCACGTGCCACTGTAATCGACCCCTCTGAATGTCTTCGACCGCGTGACGGAATCATATAACATGGTCCGATATGAGGAGTGTTCGACCAATATTTTTCTGCCGGTCACCGATATCATAGATTCAATTTTAAAGTCCTTGTAAAGACTATCCCGGCTGCCTTCGGCAACCAGTGTATCGCCATGCCTGCCGCTAATCGGAAGAACAAATACATCCCGGTAAAGCAGGGGTAATACATTGAGTTCTATCAGTCGGGGTGTAGTGCGTGATTCGCCTTTTACGGCGACCAGTGAAAATTGCAGCTGTTGCAGGCTGTCTCCACCGGAATAGGCGATTTTTTTTTGGTAAAATGTCAATTCAGGCTTACCCTGTATGGACCAGTTCAGATGTACTGAATCCCGCTCGGTTATGATTCGGGGACTTGCAGAAAAAGAATAAATTTCCGGCTTGCAGGCATTAAACACAATAAATAACAAAATTAAATACAGGCACCTGCTTGTGACCATGATGATTTTTTCGGGGGTTTTATAATCAGACCAAAATGCCAACTGTTCATATTAGAGCAAATTAGATACCACGAATCTGCAATTGGGAACCATCGTTATATTTACGACCGTCCTGGCCCACTTTTTTTATTAATGCAGATATGGGCCCCAAATTCACAATACTGTTTACCTACATGGATTTCCTCTTCATAGCCGAAATCAGAAAACAGCTTGTCGACAGGGTTCCGGTTTATGATGTTTTTTATGCCCTGGCGGCGAATCCTGAGTCCGTCGAGGAGTTGGAAATTTATCGCGGTTCTGCTCCGGATCATGGAATCTACTGGAGACAGAGATTCAGCCAACGGGAAACCGAGCTGGCTGATCCGGATCTTATTGTAATCATTGGAAGGGCAATAAAAATTCAGGAAGACATTCAGTTAAGATAGTTATCGATAATTATTTTTCACAATCAGATTATTTGATTCATCGAGTCCTATCGTATAGTTCCCTTCCTGGGGTATTCCTGTGCCCAGGTTCAAAGTCACAGATTTGGTCGGGATCGTTTTTAAATATTCTATCAGTTGAGCCTGTGTTTGATTAAAGATTTTATATTCAGTTTCGAAATGGTTGTGAAGTTTTTCGAACTTTTCCAGGATTTCCGGATCTACATTGCCAGCGGTATGATTGATCAGATGGCGGGTTTTAATATATTCGTCATTCTTTCTAAGAAGATTGAAGTAACCATTCAGGGCTGTTTTGCATAATTTTTCCAGGTTCTCCATGTTTTAATTTTTACAAATTAAAAAGCCCTCACGTGAGAGAGGGCTTTAACGACATAGGGAGGATTATTCAACTGCCTTATTGGAACTATGTCGTTAATGGTTTACGTTAATATGAATATTACCAAAAGCATACCGGATTGAAATATGTTGATTGCTTATATTTTTTGAACTTATTTAGCGGGGAATGTAGATTTTTTTACGCAAAGCGATTTTAATTTCCATGGGACCTGAACTACAGGAATAAGATTTGCAATTCGTAATACGAGTTTCTACATTTCGAGGGTAGTTATTATCATTATCGGGGTCGGATTTCCATCTGACCCTTTTTCCTTGTCATATCCGGTCAAATCGCCTTCCGGAATGCAGAACACGCCGGGCTGCGCATTTATTAGTTAATTTTAGAGCACAGACACGATTTTAAAAACCGATACGGCCATGGATGAATTTGTAATTGATTTTATTTATGAACAAATGCCTTTTACCGGCCTGGTTTCTCCCAGGCAGACAGGGGACGAATTAATCTATTCCGTGAAAGTAGAAAGTCAAAATCAGGAATTAAACATGGACATTACCGCCAATCCCTGCGGTGATGGCAAAATGGAATGGTGCTTTAAAGGCGAGCCTGGTGAAACAGGAAATTATGATCCGGCGCTGTTGCAGGAAATAGGAGAAGCCATAGAAAAATATCAAACAAGCTTATAGCAACGGATGCCGAAGATCGTGTCATACGAAATCCTGATGAAGAGAGGTATCAAATCAAAAATACCGGCTTCAGTAGCGCCGATGCTTTGCACACTCACAAAGGAAGTTATCCAGGATGAAAAATATCTTTATGAACTGAAATGGGATGGTTACCGTATCATTTCTTATTCAGAGAAAGGAAAGGTCAAAATGAATTCCAGGAGTTCCCTGAATTATACCCATAAATATCCCGTTGTTGCCAAAGCGCTGGCTGCTCTGAATCATGATATTGTTCTGGATGGTGAGGTAGTTGTTTTTAACGAAGAAGGATTACCTGATTTTGATGCACTTCAGTTATATGACGGCCACGAAACGCCGCTGACCTATTGCCTGTTTGATGTTTTATGGCTGGATGGTTATGATTTGAAAAAATTGCCGCTTAGAGAAAGAAAAGAAATACTAAAACAAATATTAAAAGGAAACAGAATCCTTCGTTATTCTGAATCTTTTGAAGATGGACCGGCACTCTATGAACAGGTGATTCAAAAGAACATGGAAGGTATTGTTGCCAAAATGAAGGACAGTCCTTATATACCTGGGAATCGCGGTGACAGCTGGCTGAAAACACCCACCAGAAAGAGACAGGAATTTGTGATCGGAGGCTGGGCGGAATCAGACAAAAGCAGATCATTCAAATCATTGTTATTCGGTGCCTATACAAACGGAAAATTTGAATGGATCGGCCGGTCGGGTGGGGGTTATAAAGAAAAAGAGATGCCGGGGATTTTAAAACAACTAAAAGCTATTGAGATTGATCGATCGCCTTTCCACAATAAAGTACTTGACACGAAGGGCGCCAGGACGCATTATGTAAAACCTCAACTGGTGGCCAATTTTGAGTTTGCAACCTGGACAAAGAGCGGCCGGATCCGAAAACCGGCAACTTTTTTAGGATTCAGGAAAGATAAGAAGCCAAAGGATGTGGTGAGGGAAGTGCCCAAGCCGGTCGAATTGATTGAAGAGGAAATTCACAAGTCCGGAAATTCCAAGCGGATAAAGTGAGTGATTTTAATTACAGAATGACTAAATTAAGTTACACCCTTCTGATAACCTTTAGAAGAAACGCGATAATGGCTATTACCAGTAAAACATGAATGATGCCACCGGCATGATAGCCAAAAAATCCAATCGCCCAACTGATTATCAAAATGACGGCAATAACGTACAGTAAATTTCCCATGTGTTGATTTTATTAATTAAAAAATGTTGTTTCAGATCGGATTTGTATATCACAATTTCATGCCATCTGCTTCGGGCTGGAGATTTTACCCATATAGTCGGATAAAATGTAGAGTTTAATAAGCTTCCTGCTAAAACTACATTGGATGCTTGGATTTTTTTATGATACCCCGAAGATGCTTCTCCCCATAAGCAGGTCGTTTCTTTATATTTTCATAACTACTAATTCCTTTTAATCTATTTCCGAATCTAAAATAATAGACAGCTGCTGCTAAACCTGCAAGACCCGCAATGGCAAAATATATTGTTTTCATATCAGATGTTTCAATGTTTATTAAAATATCATACCTGAAAGATTCATTAAACCTATATGTGTATAGCATTTCCCGCATCCATATTTGAGTCGTGCAATCGCCGCCCCGAACAGGATTAGGATTTCCTTTCACCGGACCGTTGGCACTCGTATTGACTATATATCGTAAATAATAAAACAAATGTTATGGCAATTAAAAAATTAAATCCCGGGGATCTGGTGACGCCCACTGTTGGCGGCGTTGTAGAGAGAAGTGAGACGAATAGCAGCAACACTGATAATCTGACTTCAGCAGAAGATGAAGAAATCGCTGATGAAGAATTGACGGATGGGGAAGACAACCCGGAAGAGGATGTGAATGAGGAATCAATTGATAGGGACGATGTACCGAATGAGGAAGACGAAAATGATGAGTCCAATGAAATCTCCGGGAATGATGAGGAGTCTGAGAATGGTAACGAAGATGTTGACGAAAAAGCTTTTAGTAAAAATTAAAATTAAGTTGTATGGAAGACATTTTAACCAGTCCGAAAAAGGAGGGTCCGGTAGCAAAGGCCATTGAAAGCCAAACCGCCAAACTACCATCAGATTTGTTTCTATGGACTGCGCTGGGGGCTATGGGTATATCACTTACCCTGAAAATAATAGGTAAGAAGCATGATGCTTTATTTCTGGGACAGTGGGCCGCACCATTTCTGATATTAGGTCTTTACAATAAACTTGTAAAAGTGGAGGGGCATGGCCGTGATGATAAATAGAAAGGGCCGGTAATACCGGCCCTTTTTTTATCTTGTCATTTACACATGTTTCTATGCTTCCTCCCCTTCTTCTGCTGCTTCATAGTTTACACTTTCTTCAGCAACGGTAGTCAGAAGCCTGTCTGCTGCTTTTTCTTCTGCGAGGGTTTGTTCAAGCAATTCTGCCACATCATCTCGGCCAAGATTCCGAGCGAGTTGGGCCAATCCGCCGTAAGTTGAAATTTCATAATGCTCAACTTTTTGTCCCGCGAGAATTAATCCCACATCACGTGTTGCCGTACCGGTTTCGGTTTCTTCTACAATACCGTCACCTTCTTTGGTAATGCCCTCCATGGCTTCGCATTTCTTTGCCTGGGGCTTTTCTTCCAGCAATTCAAAAACCTGTTCAAGCCTTTCAACATGCCCTTTTGTTTCTTCCAGGTGATTGGTGAAAGCTTCCTTTAGTTCGGAACTCGTAGCCGCCTTTGCCATCTTGGGGAGCGTTTTTACCAGGTGCTTTTCAGCCCAGTAGATATCCTTAATTTCATCTTTAAAAAATTCTTCTAGCATACCCTCTTTTTCACTTCCTTCAGATTTCGATGTCGACTGTGTACCGTTTGCTGATTTGGTACTGGCTGATTTTGCCTTTGTTGTTTTAGTACTGTCTGTTTTTGTTTTCATTGTGATTAAGTTTTCGTTTGAGTTATTATTGTTATAACCGTGCCAGAAAAAGAAGTTGGCTATCGAAAATAAAAGCACTTAATAAAATTGTATTTGTAGAAGAGAATGCACAGATTAAAACACCCCGTCATTCCGGCACCATTTTTTATTTAGTTTTAAAATTCATTTTGTAATTAAAACACAGGTATATGCAAAAGGAAAAAACTTCCCGCGGAACTGCACAGGACAGAACTAAAGTGGCCGGCGGACAAGATTACGAAGTACAATATGAAAGCAAAAAATCCGGTTCTTCAACAGACCAGGTGAAGAAAGCAATTAAAAACGCCGGGAATTTAAGGAAGAAGGTGGAAGCAAAACTTGGCGGTAGCAAATCTGGAAAATAAAAAACCCTGAACATGGGTTCAGGGCGGCTTAGCACTTAGTGTTGGCTACGCATAAGCAAAACTCTTCTCTGCAAATACACTCAGTACAAAACTCTTCTCTCTAATAAAGACAAACGTCTTTTGTAAAACGCTGCATTTTTTAAAATTTGAATTAGTCTTGCAGTAGGTTTTCGTAGTTCTATATTAGACTCAACACATGCCTTTTATAATGAATGATTTGCGATTAAACGGACTGTAGATCAGGATCGGTTAATCGTATTTTGGGGTCATATTTCTACAGCCAATCGTCTGCATATATATTACCTGTCTCATAATAGTCATACAGGAAATTGATCGGAATCGTCAGGGACAGCCAAAATTTAAAGCAGACCGTCAGGCCTGCTGGCTAATTTTAAACGAAATGGTAATTCAATCCGGATTAGGAGTATCAGCATTGTGTTTTTTTAACGCATCCAACTGCGTTTTCAAATCCTTCATTTCGTGAAATAATTTCTTTAACTCGCCCAGAGGGACATCATTTTTGATGGCGAGGTCAAATTTCTCTGATATTGTTTTTAGCTGATGCTGTAATGATGCCGCTACGGAACGCTGATCTTGTGTTTGCATGATCTGCAAATTTTAGGCATGAAAACTTACCAGTCTTGTTAGTGCGGGAGTTGCAAAATTGGTTCTGGGTATGGACATTTAATTTGCTGCTCAAAAAAAGATGGAGGCTAAAAGGTCATGTTCAAGGTAATTGTTTTTAGTGAGGTCTGCTGGCATAAGTCTTGAATTCTTTTTAGTATAAAAACAAATTTTTATGAAGGAAGAAAATAAAATGCACAGGCGTCAGGTGATTGGAGGGCTCGGTGCGACGCTGGCCGCGGTTGCGGTAACACCTGGTTTTGCTTCTCCCGGAAAAAAGATAAAAAGAAATATGCCTGAAGGCCTTGTAAATCCGGTTACCAAATATCCGAAACCGCCATTCCCGAATCAGACCCAGCCCTGGCCCGGACTGGTGAGTAAGATGAATCCAAGGCCGGATCATGGCGAGAGCAGTTACAAAGGATCTGGCCGGCTTGCCGGTCGCAAAGCGCTGATCACCGGAGGCGACTCCGGTATGGGCCGTGCCGCTGCGATCGCTTATGCGCGTGAAGGGGCAGATGTTGTGATCAATTATTTTCCCACTGAAGAATCTGATGCCCAGGAAGTCATTACGCTGATCAGGGCTGAAGGAAGAAAGGGAATCGGAATTCCCGGCGACCTGCGGGAAGAAGCATTTTGTCAGAAGTTGGTTGAACAAACTGTGCAGCAATTAGGAGGTCTCGATATCATCGTCAATAATGCCGGTCGTCAGCAGACACACGCATCCATTCTCGATATTTCAACCGAACAATTCGACTGGACGATGAAAACAAATATATATGCACCGTTCTGGATCATCAAGGCTGCGCTCCCGCATTTGCTGCCAGGATCGGTTATCATTGGCACAGCGTCTGAACAAGCTTATGATCCTTCACCGGATCTTTATGATTATGCGCAGACCAAGGCGGCGACGATGAATTATGTGAAATCACTGGCGAAACAACTCGGTCCCAAAGGCATTCGTGTAAATGGTGTTGCACCCGGTCCGATCTGGACCGCCCTGCAGGTCAGCGGGGGTGCCACGCAGGAGAAAATTGTAAAGTTCGGAGGAGATACGCCACTTGAGAGACCCGGTCAGCCGGCTGAACTTGCATCCATTTATGTACAACTCGCCGATAATAGTGGCAGTTACGCGAACGGACAAATTTATGGATCTTCTGGCGGCAAGGGTCAGCCTTAAGAGCGTTGGCATGTTCGATCAGTCTTACATACACGGCGCATTTACTGGCATACGTTTTCGGGTGTTGAGGGCATAAACAAATAACGATGCAAATCCTCCACTCAATCTTTGGTGCGGGTAAGGAACTGACCGTTCTTCAAATGAGCGCGAGATCGGTTGTGGTCTTTATCATCGCACTCGTTCTCATCCGGATTTCCGGACGCCGCTCTTTTGGACTTCATTCGCCGCTCGATAATATTATTACCATCGTACTTGGCGCGGTACTTAGCCGGGCAATCGTTGGCGCATCCGGATTTCTTCCGGTGATTGCAAGCTGCACAATCCTGGTTCTTATTCACCGGTTGTTTGCGTATGGAATGGTTCATCATCCCGCGTTTTCCAGACTGGTGTCGGGAGAAAAGATCCTTCTGTTTAAAAATGGAGATTTTCTAAAGAAGAATATTGATAAGGCGTTGATTTGCGAAGAGGAGATTTTACAGGAAGTTCGCAGATCGGCGCTCACGGAAAACCTTGACCGGATTGAGAAGATATACATGGAGAGAAATGGTGAAGTCAATTCAGTTAAAAAGGCCTAAAGCCTAAAGCCTAAAACCATTTTACATCTGGAGCTCGTTGCCTAAGACTTTTTTCAGACTCTGAATCTTTTATTAGTTTTAGGCTTTGGACTTTAGGCTTTACACTTTGATTGCAGCGTTGATTGGATATAAATTGTCTTTATTTTTTCGACAGGCTTTACTTCATGACCGGCTTTTTCTACATGATCGATTGATCAGCATTCCGGACCTTATAAGATAAAAGACTTACTGCGCTTGCTATATGAAAAAAAACGATTCTTTTTCAGACTCAATTCTATTGGGTATCCAGCAACGCGCTGCTGCTGGTGACGAGGAAGCCTTTAAGCAGATCTATTACATCTTTTATAAAAAATTATACCTGTTTTCACTGGCATTGGTCAAGACAAAGGAAGCAGCAGAAGAAATCACAGAAGATGTTTTTATAAAAATATGGCAGCAAAAGGGCCAGATTTCAGCGATCCATAACCTGCGCGTCTATTTATACATTGCTACAAAAAATACTTCACTCAATTATTTGTCAAAAAAAGCAAAAGATAATCTGACCCAGCCTTTTGACAATATCAATATAGACCTGTTTAAATCCACCGTAACACCGGAAGAGCTCATGATCACTGCGGAGATGTACCGCAAAATCCAGCAACAGGTGGAAGCATTGCCTCTACGTTGCAAAATGATATTTAAATTGATACGCGAGGATGGATTGAAGTATAAAGAAGTATCCGATATCTTAAATATTTCAGTAAATACCATCGACGTTCAAATGGCTATTGCGGTAAAAAAGATTTCAGCAGCACTAAAACCTGAATTTGACTTCCTCGCCACGGACAAATCCAGATCGGTAAGTATACGAAGAATTCCGGGCTCTTAACGCTAAACGCCCTTCGCCCACCGTCCCGCATATGCGGGATAGCGTAGGTGGGCAACGCGTAACAGACTTTATTTTAAAAAATCTGCCATTCGCTTAGTAGATGGACTTCATTTTTCAGTCCTTCTAATTAGCCCCATTTGATATGGAAGAAAATCAGCTATGGTTTTTGATTGCGCGCCATTTGTCGGGAGAGATCTCTGCCGACGAATCCAAAACATTACAGGAATTACTAAAAAAACACCCGGATAAGCATCACCTGTTTGATATCCTGCAATCTTACTTTGTTCTTCCCGATGATGCAGAAGAAACAACCGGCGATTCGTCCATGGATGACGAATTAAGATTTCGCAGGATCATCGAGCAAGGTGAAGATCACCGGGATCTCACCCCGCTGCCCGCAATAAAACCGGTAATAGTACGTGACCGTTACAGGTTTTGGAAGTATGCAGCCGCCGTTGGGTGTTTTGCGATGATCGCAGGTTTAGGGTTCAATTATTTTCGTCAGCCAAAACCTAAATCAGAAAATATAAAAACCAAAACGGAAAATCCGGCAGCCAGGGGAAATGAATTCATTTCCAGATCGGGGGCCAGAACAAAACTGGTGCTTCCTGACGGAACCCAGGTTTGGCTGAATGCAGGAAGTAAGCTGAATTATTCAAACGCCTATAACGAAACCCAGCGTGATGTGGATTTGGAAGGCGAGGCTTATTTTGACGTGGTGAAAGTAGCGGGGCGTCCTTTTATTGTTCACGCTTCTTCCTTAAATATAAGAGCAGTAGGGACTGCATTTGTTGTAAAGTCCTACCCGCAGGATGAAACCATCGAAGCGACTTTATTACGCGGTATCATAGAGGTAACCCGGAAGGATATCCCGGACGGACCAAAAGTTATCCTGAAGCCAAACGAGAAACTCATTTTCAGTAAGCAACTGGAAACGGAAGTGCATCAATATGCCAGTGATACATCCTCCCGGTCGGCAAAGACAATCGGCAAGATATCTGTTGCAGCAGTTTCAAAAGCCATTCCGGACAGCAATAAGGTAGAAACCTCCTGGGTATATAACCGCCTGGTTTTTGACGGCGACAACTTCCAGGAACTCGCAAAAAAAATGGAACGGTGGTACAATGTAAAAATAATAATAAACAGTAAGGAACTATTGCGCTACCGGTTTAAAGGGGCGTTTGAAAATGAAACCATCCGGGAGGCCCTGGATGCGTTACAACTGACTGCCGAATTCTCTTATAAAATAGATAATAATGTAATCAATATATATACAGCGGAAACCAATCCACGCAAAAGGCGATGAGGTTTTTCGGATTATTAATCGCAAAAGTAATAACATGAAAAAATTACCATTTCCTGCCCGGAGCAGCTCACGGATCATGCTTTTCAAATTTTTAATCATCATGAAACTTTCCCTCCTGTTCATTCTGCTGGCTGTTATGCAGACGCATGCAGGCGTATTTGCGCAGGGCTCGATTACCCTGAGTATGCGGCAGGTGGAGATTGAAAAAGTGCTGAATAAAATTGAAAAGGAGGGAGAATTCAGATTCCTGTATAACTATGATCTGAATTCATTAAAGAAAAAAGTGGATGTTGACTTTGAGGAATCTTCCATCAGCGATGTTTTAAATAAAATTTTCGCCAACACGGATCTTACATACAAAATGCTGGGGAATAATCTGATTGTCGTGATGTCTACAACCCAGTTGATGGCGAATATCCGCATAACAGGGAAGGTGACCGGGTTAAACGGGGAACCGCTCTCTGGTGTTAGTATTACGGTTAAGGGCACCGCTATTGGAGCCACTACCGACAATAACGGGGTTTACACCATGACAGTTCCGGATGATGCAACGTTGGTTGTTTCTTATATCGGTGATGAAACAAAAGAAGTTAAGGTAAACGGACAATCAGTGGTAGACATACAGCTTTCGCCCTCCAACAGGCAACTGGATCAGGTGGTCGTGGTTGGTTATGGTGCTCAAAGACAAAAAGACATCACTTCGGCCATTTCCATTGTGTCAACAAAAGATATTTCCAGCCGGCCGATGGTGAGCGCGGTGGAGGCCATTACCGGAAAGGCTCCGGGCGTGCAGGTTTCTGTGCCTTCCGGTATGCCGGGCAGCGATCTTTCTGTGAAGATAAGAGGCATCGGTTCACCCAATGGCAGTGAGCCATTGTATGTCGTGGATGGTGTGCTGGCCAGTGATATCAGAGGCATAGATCCCAATACCATAGAAACGATCAGCATTTTAAAAGATGCTGCTGCCGCAGGAATATATGGTGCCGCGGGTTCGACAAACGGTATTGTGATGATTACCACCAAGCAGGGTTCAAAGGGCAAACCCAGGGTGGACGTTAATTTCTATACAGGGTTTCAGCAGATAACAAAAAAGATAGGTGTTTTAAATAATGATCAGTGGCTTGATCTGGAGGCAGAAATATTTGATACGACAAAGGCCGGTTTTGCGGCAACCATTCCTTCTTATTATGATTTGGTCAACACCAATAATAACTGGCAGAATCTGATTTATCATGATGCCATGCAAACAGGTGTAAACGCCGGCGTTTCGGGTGGCTCGGAAAAAGGAACTTATTATCTGGATTTTGGTTACCTGAACCAGGATGGTATTATGGTGGGATCAAATTTCAAACGCTACTCTGTGAAGTTGAGTATCGATCAGGCAGCTACCAGCTGGCTTAGAATGGGAGCAAATGTCAGCTTCAACAGAACGAATCAAAGAACGGTTCCCCAGAATGCGTCTGGTCAGTTTGGCGGCGCCATAATCAGCGCATTGGTAACGCCTGAATACATTCCGGTCTATATGCCACCCGGCTCTGACCATCCGGGTGTTTTTGGCTATAGCACTTTTTATTCCGGGGATAATCCCATGTCAGACATTTATAACAATGACAATAACACCGTCGGGAATAATTTTCTTGGTAATGCTTATGCAGAAGTCACGCTTCCTTACAATCTGAAACTGCGCACACAATTCAATTCCGTCATCGAAAATTCAAAGTATGACTGGTTTTTAAATCCTTATAATAGTTTAGCCGGACTGACCGTAAATGGAGAGGCTAAATCCAATTATTCGGAAACCAATCGCTGGGCCTGGGATAATACATTAACCTGGTCAAAAGTATTCGGTTCGCATTCGTTCAATGTGGTCGTGGGAACTTCTGCTCTGGAAGAATCGATTGCCCTGTCTGCTCAAACCGGTCAGGGTTTTGCAACAAGCTCCATTCAAACATTAAACGCCGCGAGCAGTCACTTTACCGTCAACACACAAAACTTTGAATGGACAACCAATTCCTATTTCGGCAGAATCAACTATTCCTATAATGATAAATATCTGTTTACCGGAACATTCAGAGCGGATGGAACATCGAGGGTAGGTATTAATAATCAATGGGGCACTTTTCCTGCGGTATCTGCCGGCTGGCGGGTTTCCAAAGAAAGTTTTATGGATAAAGTAACCTGGATAAATGACCTGAAGATCCGTGCGGGATGGGGTGAAACCGGTAACCTGCCACCTTATGGTGTTCTATATCCTACTTACACATTATTAAGTCCGGGCGCTCCTTATGCATACAGCAGCAGTCCGACAGCTGATCCGGGTGTTACGACAACATCTCAAATCGGAAATCCGAATCTGAAGTGGGAATCCGGTGAACAAACAAATATTGGTTTCGACATCACAGTGTTTGATCAGCGGTTAACCTTATCCGCTGACTATTATTATAAGAAAGTGAAGAACATGATCTTCTCGCAGCAGGGCAGCCTTGTATTTGGCGGTCCGATCACTCAAATAAACGTGCCGGGTTATGATATCAATAAGGGTATCGAATTTAATGTTGATGCGTTCGTTGTGAAAAAAAAGGATTTTAACTGGGATATAAACTTCAATATTTCCTTTAACCAAAACATGATCAGCAACCTGGATACGACCGTTACCAGTTCTTACCAGACAGGTCCTGTTACGGTTGGTGGAAGCCAGGCACCCATTTACACGCAGATTATAAAAAGCGGATACTCACTCGGAACATTCTGGGGTTACCAGGCACTGGGAGTGGATCCGACAACGGGAAATGAAATGTTCGGCACACAACTCACGAATCTTGGAAATGCTTTACCAAAATACATTTTTGGATTCACCAATACATTTCGATACAAAGATTTAACTCTTTCAGTGCTGATTGATGGTGTGCAGGGAAATAAAGTATATGATGAGACCCGGATGGAAATTGAAAACCTGACCGGTTATAACAACGAAAGCGCCGCTGTTTTAAACCGGTGGAAGGCACAGGGAAATGTTTCGGATGTGCCGAGGGCACTGGCCAATGGAACAACCAATGCAGTGAATGCCGCTTTACTGCAAAGCCAGGTATCATCCCTGTATGTTGAAAACGGATCTTTTGTACGCATGCGGAATGCCACGCTGAGTTATAATGTAAATCAGAAATTATTAAAACAGATCGGTCTGTCGGGTCTTCGTATTTATGTAACAGGTCAAAACCTTTTTATCATCACGAAGTACAAAGGATACTATCCTGAACTGGACAGTTCGCCGCAGGGTGGAACCAATAATCAGGCGGTCAACGCCCAATATGCCCCGACATTATATTCGATCGGTATAGATCAAGGGTCTTATCCCGCAGCCAGAACGTATACAGTCGGTGTGAATGTTCAATTATAAATTTCTTAAATATAATTTTATGATTGCGAGAAAATCTTTTACCTACATATGCATCGCGGCAGCTTTTTTATTGTTGTTTTCGTGCAAAAAAGATTTCCTGAATAAAATTCCGGAATCCAGTCTGACAACCGGAAATTTCCCCGTGTTGGCAGCTGACGCTGAAAGCGAACTGACGGGCGCTTACGATTGGATGGTTTATTATACTAATTTTTATCAGTATGATAACTACTTTAATACCGACGGAAAGTCGGATAACTGTTATCTCAATAGTGACAACGTAACCGCTGAGCAGCCCCTGGAATATTTTTCAACCGTTACTGCTTCCAACACCAATATTCAAAGGGACTGGCAGGAATTATATAACGATATCAGGGCGGCCAATGCGGTGCTGGATGATGTACCCAATATCACGGATCCTGCGCTAACCGCCGATCGAAAAGCCATGATTCTTGGTGAAGCGAAATTTTTACGCGCCGAGCACTATTACTGGCTCGTTACAGAATGGGGCGAGTGCCCGATCATTCTTTCTGTTACCAATGGTGGTAATTTATCTCCTAAACGCAATACAGTCCCCGAAGTATATGCGCAAATCATCGCTGACCTGAAATCAGCTGACAGTGTACTGCAGGCCACACCTTATAACGGCCAGTTAGGAAGAGCAACAAAGGGTGCCGCCGAAGCGATGCTCGCGAAAACCTATGCACAGATGGGTGATTACACCAATTGTCTTGCTTATTGTAATAAAGTCATCAGCAGCGGCACGTATTCATTGGTCCCCAATTTCGCAAACCTCTGGGGCGTGGCGAACAAAAATAATTCAGAATCTATTTTTGAATTGCAGTCCAATGCCATCGCCTATGGTTTTTTTGGATTTGAGATTTTTGATTTTGTTGCTTCTGACGGATATCCCAAACGTGACATTGCGTCTGCGAATCTGATCGCTGCGTATAAAGCAGCGGGTGATTCCGGTGCACGGTATCAGACGACTATCAACTGGCAGATTCCGGGAGCAGCTTTCGTGATGCCGCCCAATGCCTGGGATGCCAGCCAGCCCATACCATTTATGAATAAATACCCGGATGCAAACGGATATAATTCCGCGGATGATATCGTGATGATCAGGCTCGCAGATATTATTCTGCTTGCTGCGGAAGCGAACGTTCAGCTTGGAAATTTAACGGATGCTGCTGCACAAATAAATCAGATCAGGGCCCGCGCCGGATTACCCAATACAACCGCCACTTCGAAGACCGATCTGGCGATGGCGGTTTTGAATGAACGGCAACTGGAACTTGTATTTGAAATGTCACGCTGGAACGATCTGCAGAGAGCGGATGCGAACGGTGTTATCAATATTGTTGACCTGATGAACGCCCAGGTTGATTCACATGGGAATAATCTCAATTACAACATGAATCCAAATAAATATCAGTACATTTTCCCTGTGCCGCAACAGGATTTGTTATTGAATAAAAATCTGACGCAGAATCCGGGGTATTGAGCAGGACGCAGGAGGCAGGAGCAAGGCGTAGGAGGCGTTAGGCGTTAAGCGTTAGGCGTTAAGCGTTAACCGTTCTCTAATAAAAAATTTCCGTAATGAGAACCAGGAAGGCGTTGGCCGTTTTTTTAAGCATTAGCATTCTGCTGTTTGCCTGTTCAAGAGATGGCAGTAAGAATAACAGTACCGATACCACTTCCACAGGAACCACACCGGTGAGTGATGTTGATTTCTGGCTCACCAGGGGAGATAGTTCGGTACTGCTACAAAAACAAAATACGGCGTTGGTATTTGGAACAACAACGAACAGCAATCCCTTTATTGATGTGGACAGCACACAGACATTTCAAACCGTTGATGGTTTTGGTTATACGCTCACAGGGGGAAGTGCTTTTGTCATTAATAAAATGGATGCGAATAGCAAAGCGTCTTTACTGAATGAATTATTTGGTAATGGCAGTTCCGGAATTGGTATCAGTTATCTGCGTCTTTCCATCGGATCTTCTGATTTAAATGCATCTGTTTTTAGTTATGACGATATGCCGGCAGGACAAACAGATACAGGTCTTGCGCATTTTAGTCTGGGCACGGATACAACCGACCTGATACCGATACTGCAGCAGATACTGGCTATCAGCCCATCCATCAAAATCATTGCTGCTCCCTGGAGCGCACCCGTCTGGATGAAAGACAACCATAGCACGGCGGGAGGAAGTCTGCTTACTAATTATTATGGAGTCTATGCGCGGTATTTTGTAAAATATATTCAGCAGATGAAGTCAAAGGGCATTACAATTGATGCCATCACACCGCAAAATGAACCGCTGAATCCGGACAATAATCCGAGTCTGGTGATGCAGGCGGCTGATCAATCTGTTTTTATAAAAAACTTTCTGGGACCTGCCTTTCAATCTTCGGGCATTACGACAAAAATTGTTGTTTACGATCACAATTGCGACAGACCAGACTATCCTGAAACCATTTTACAGGATGCAGCGGCCAATGTTTTTGTAAACGGGTCCGCCTTTCACCTCTATGCCGGTGATATCAGTGCGATGAGCCAGGTACACAACCTGTATCCTGACAAACAACTATACTTTACAGAACAGTACACCGGTTCCACGTCCAGGTTTTCCGATGATCTGAAATGGAGTGTGAAAAATGTGATCATTGGTTCCATGAGAAACTGGAGTCGTAATGCCCTCGAGTGGAATCTTGCCAACGATCCGTCCTTTGGTCCGCATACCCCGGGCGGTTGTACAACCTGCAAAGGGGCGCTGACCATCAGTGGTTCATCCGTTACGAGGAATGTAGGATATTATATTATTGCACATGCTTCGAAATTTGTACCTCCCGGATCTGTTCGCATATCCAGTACCGTTACCAATGTTTTACAAACCGCTGCGTTTATGACACCGGATCATAAAAAAGTATTGATCATTGAAAATGATGATCAGGCTCCGGACGCCATCAATATCCGGTTCAACGGAAAATGGGTTACTACTACAGTACCACCCGGCTCAGTTTGCACATACATTTGGTAAGGCTAAGGCTTAAGGCCAAGGCTTAACGCCTAATGCCTAACGCGCAACGCTCAATCCGGCCTCAAGCCTCGAGCCTCCGGCTCAATGATTATTAAAGTCAATTCGATTGAATCATATTGTATCGTCTGAATACCACCCATAAGAGAGAAAGACTAGCCAACCCAAATAGTATCATACCTCCCGGGATCCATAATAATGACACTGCGAGTTCGGTGTTCATGACAAACAATACGATCATAGTAATGTCCATTAGCGCGGAAAAAAATAAAATACAGGGAATAAGCAATTTCCCCAGGCCATTATCCTTCTTTAACAGGTGCGCCACGATACAAAATCCTGGTAAAAAAATGGCCAGATCCAGTACGTGAACGGGATTCGTGAAAAGGCCCGCATCCGTTAATGTAATGGACGGCACCGTGAGTAAAATAGCTGTGACGTCCTCCCTCAGCCAAAGAAAACAAAAGACCCAAACCGTAATAAATAAAAAGACCCTCAGTGATCTGACGGGCAACCGAACGCGGTATAAATCGTCCCTCATTTGCAGCCACAACTGGTATAAAATATAAATGAACGCATAGAATGATATTCCAAGTGTCAGGCAGTATACCAGGAACAGAAAATTAAAATGAATGTCAAAGCAGTAGACAGTGAATGTGTAAATTAAAAACAGGAGACAGCCGCATAATATAAACAGGTAGTTTTTCTTTCTGTAGTATGATTTCATTCCGGATATCAGAAGCACGGGTGAAATGATAAACAGGTTTATTTTATCCTGGCCAATACTTTGTGCTCTCCAGTTTGCTGTTTCCCGGATGTATGTTTCATTTGAAAAAATGCCAAAACAGGCAGTTATGATCAGCAAGTAATGCAATGACCCAGGACAGAATAAGAATGGATTTGGATTTCTTTCCTTTCATGATCACGGAATTACCTTCGCGGAGGAAGTTCGTGTACCGACAATACAGGTATCTGATTATGCCTGATCAGCTTTTTTGAATGTTTTTTATGAAATGGCTTAAACATCCCGTAGGTTCTCGGCATAACGATGAGTAAATCCAGATTAATGGATTTGGCGAAATGGTTTAACTCATCTTCGAGGTTTGAGCCTTCCAAAAAATGAAATATGGGTGTAAAAGACGCAAAACGGTTCTGAAGTGAAACGGACTCACTTAGTTGAGACGTTCTGAATTCCTTATTTTTTACGGATACATGAACAATATGGAGCCGGGCATTGAAAAGGGATAACCACTCCTTGATGGTTTCTATCGGCATATTTTCTTCCATGTCTTCGAGGTCACAGGCCAATCCGATTTCCCTGATGGGATTGAATTTGAAATTGTCGGGAATAATTAAAAGAGGATAAGGTATATGGTTCATGGTGTGAAATACGGTGCTTCCCAGAGCCGCCCGGTCAAATGTTTTGCCCGGTTTTATACCCATGACGATCGCCAATGGTCTTTTTCTTGCCGACATGAACTCAATTTGTTGTTCAGCGGGTCCAAACAATACTTCAGCCGATATCGAAATTTTTTCATTTGTTCTTTTTTTTAATTTGTCGGCAAGATCTTCCAAATCGCTGTTCCCCATGTCAATGATTTCATCCATCACAGATTCCGGAAGGGATATTTCAGAAACAGCTAAAGGAAATTGAACGGCGTTTATCAAAATAAGCTGGGCATTGACTGCTAAAGCCATGTCTGCAGCGTAATTAACTGCATTAATCGAGGATGCAGAAAAGTCAGTAGGCGCCAATATTGTTTTCATAAATTGATTATTAATCTGGAATTCAAATTACCCCCATGCTATAAATGAAGGAGTGGCATCGTTTTCGAATCTGCCTGTTTTCTTTGTCAGACGGATGCGAAAAACCAAACCCTGTATATTATCAGTGTTTGCCGGACGAAAAGGCCATTCCGGTGAAAGTTTTGTTGTGGCGCTCGGAAAACTGGGTAATATCCGGTCCTGCAATTTTTCCAACGCGCTGTGTCTGTCTTCATACCCGGTAATTTCTTCAAATTCACCCCAGCAGATGACAGTTTTCCAATTGGCCATATTTGTCATGTTTTCTACTTCAAAACACACTTTTGGGTCTTTTCTCATAATGTCAGTCTTCATGCCTTCGTGCGTGTGGGCGTAAATATATTCCCCGTCGTAGGCGTAACTGATTGGAACAATATAAGTAGTGCCCTCCGCATGGCAACCAATCCGACCGACCAGCTGATGATGCAGAACCTGTTCTATTTCCTCCCGGTTAAGATTTCCAAACATGATTTATTGTTTTTCTAAAATTGACAAAATACCGGTTGTTAATACATGATATTCATCCGGAACAAAACTGATATTCATCATTTGTTTATACCCATCATGAGTAAAATCATCTCTTTCGTGTTTCCGGGTCATCCCGGATGAGTACAGAACTTTTTAGTTTACACTCATCAAATTTTTTTATATGAAAGCACTAGTTTATCACGGGCCGGGCAATAAATCCTGGGAAGAAAAGCCCAGACCAACCATACAGAAACCCTCTGACGCCATTGTTCGCATATCAAAAACAACGATTTGCGGAACGGATTTGCATATACTGAAGGGGGATGTTCCGGAAGTAACGGACGGCCGTATACTGGGCCATGAAGGCGTCGGCGTTATAGAAGAAACGGGCGAGTTTGTTACCCGCTTTAAGAAAGGCGATCATGTCCTTATTTCCTGTATTACGTCCTGTGGCACCTGCGAATATTGCAGGAAGGGCATGTATTCCCACTGCGAAAATGGGGGTTGGATTTTAGGCCATCTGATTGACGGAACCCAGGCGGAATATGTCCGGATACCTTATGCCGATACCAGTATGTATAAGATTCCTGAGGGTAGCGAAGAAGATGCCCTGGTCATGTTAAGCGACATTCTGCCTACCGGTTATGAATGTGGGGTTCTGAACGGACAGGTTAAACCCGGCGATACCGTTGCCATTATAGGCGCTGGTCCCATCGGACTCGCTGCTCTTCTGACTGCCCAATTTTATACTCCTTCTGAAATCATTATGATTGATCCGGATGACAATCGCCTGGCTGTAGCCAGGAAAATGGGAGCTACCCATACAATCAATAACAGTAAAGAGAAGGCTGTGGAAAAGGTTTTATCAATTACCGCAAACAAAGGCGCTGATACGGTCATTGAAGCAGTCGGTATTCCCGAAACTTTTGAATTGTGCCAGTCGCTGGTGGCAGCCGGAGGCAGGATTGCCAATGTGGGTGTGCATGGTAAGAGTGTTAACCTGCACCTGGAGAAGTTATGGAGTAAAAACATAACCATTACTACCCGGCTGGTAGATACGGTTACCACACCCATGCTGATGAAGACTGTTCAGTCAGGAAAATTGAATTCAAAACAATTGATCACACACCGTTTCAAATTATTTGAAATGATCGAGGCGTATGATTGCTTCGCTCATGCTGCAAAAGAAAAAACACTAAAAGTTTTGCTTAGCAACGATCAGTAATTATTTAACATATGTAAACAGAATTAAAATGAAAAAAGACTTACATAATTTTAATTATCGGGGCATACATGTCTCTATACATTGGACATTTGTATTGGTCATCCTCTGGTTTGCATTAGCAAATGTGTTAACCGGGTTTACTTCAACGGGTTGGATCTGGAGTTTAATAATGCTTTTTTCATTGATGATTTCCATTCTTGCGCACGACCTGGCGCAGGCTGTTGTGGGTACGATGTATGGAATGAAAATCAATAGTCTGATCATTATGCCCATCGGCGGACTTCCCAGTATTTCCACCAGGCCCAAAAAGAAATATTATGAGTTATTAATGCTTGCAGCAGGTCCTGCAGCCAATTTGGGTATTGCTGCATTCCTGTTTTATTTTCTACACCCTTATAAAGCCTACTGGGACGAACCGGAAAATATCGGGAGTGCCTATCCGGGCAATTTTATTTTTCAATTTCAGTTTATAAATCTCAGTCTGGGCTTGCTGAACCTGCTTCCTTCATTCCCCATGGATGGTGGAAGGGCTCTGGATACTTTTCTTGAAAAAAAATATTCAGCAGCAATGGCAAAAAGAATCGTAAACCGGATCAGCATCTGCCTGGCCATATGTTTTTTCGTCAGTGGTATAATTTACATGAAGTATCCGCTATTATTAATCGGCTTTTTTATCCTTTTTACCGTGGGTAAGGGGAAATATTATCACCCTTTTAAAAGCGATATTGCTTATACGGCTATGTAAATACAATCATAACAAAATAAAAAGTGGGAGATATCTTAAAATATCTTTTGTACTTTTTTTTGTCTTTGCTTGAACTTTCCGACAATTCCGGATTTCCGGGCGAAAATAAAAAAGAAGACTCCTATTTTGCAAAAGAAGGGCCCGGTTATATTTCTGTCAATGAAGGCCTGGTTGGGAAATACTATGCGTTAAATAATCATCATTTATTATGGTTTTCTCTGGACGCGGAATCGATCGTGCGAAGAAAACAATTTAAGAGCAACCTGGATAGTTGCCGGTATATTGGCCTGAATAAACTAAAATATCATTACCAGTTTATATTGGAGCATGTGAATGATTTGTTTTTACCCGGAGATAGTATCAGGGCCATGCAGGCTGACAGAATATTTACGGATGCAGTCATCCTCTATGGATTGGATATTTATCGCGGGGCCGAAATGCCCAGCTGGATCAATTCCGATGAAATCTCTCCTGAATTCCGCGAGAATGACGAGTATGCTGTTATAAATAGAATGATTGAATTGGGAACGGAAATAACTGCGACCAGCTTTGTCAACCTGCTGGAGCCGCAAAATGAGGACTACAAAATCCTCAAATCGGCTTTAAAAAGTAGTATAGATTCAGCTGATTTTCTGAAAGTGGCGAAACTAACCACTTCAATCAATCAATATCGCTGGATTCACCATTTTAAACTGGACAAATTCGTCGTCGTAAACATTCCATCTGCTACGCTTGGGTATTATATAAATGACTCCATCCGTCTGCAAATGAAAGTTGTTGTGGGAAAGCCGTCCACTCGTACTCCCCGTTTTGCCGCTTATTGTGATAAAATCATTTTATTTCCATATTGGAATGTTCCCCATTCCATTGCCGTGAAAGAATTTCTACCCATATTTAAAAAATCTCCGGCCATGGTAACGATCATGAACATGCAGATCCTTGACAATCGGGGGAATATCGTACCTGAAAGCGAGATAAACTGGTCGCTGTACTCCAAAGATTATTTTCCTTATCGCATCAGGCAATCAACCGGTTGTGATAATGCATTGGGCGTGATGAAATTCAATCTTACCAGCCCATATGATGTTTATATGCATGATACCAATATGAAGTCTGCCTTCAAATCAAATCACCGGTTTTACAGCCATGGCTGTATACGTCTTGAAAAGCCCTTCCAATTGGCAGATTACTTTTTAGATACTCCGATTGATAGTATTGCGCTGCTCAATCCACTAAACAATCAAGTCCCGAAGACCTTGCCCTTGTTCGGGTCGATTCCGGTATTCGTGGTGTATATGACAGCGGAGGTAAATGCAGATCAGATTTCATTTTACCAGGATGTCTACAGCCTTTTGAATAAAAAAGCTGATTAGTCTGAATTCGCAGGCATTGATCAATCGGAAAGGAGGACATCCGATGTCAGAAGATGACCATCGCCTGATCCAACTCCATATACATCATTAATTGAATTTATATAAATGATGATGTCAGGAAGAATGGGCTATGAAAATGGGGCAGCTGTGCCTGGATATAATTTCCTTTGTGAAACTTGCTCTTAGCATATTTGAAAATGCAGATCTTGAAAAGGATCCGGTTACCAGGAATACATTTTTTTTGTCATCAAGCCAGCTGGCGAAATTCTTCTTCGGTTCAAAATGAAGTTTGGAAGTATACTGGGCTTCGAAATGAGCCTTTGTGTATTCAAGTAAAAGATCACGATCCGGAATTTCTTCATCTTCATCGTTCCTGATATGGACAATGTCTGCAGGAAGTTCCATCAGGTTGGGAAATAAAGTTGCAAATTGCCTCAACGCAAACATGCTTTCTTTTTTCCCGTCGTAGGCAATAGCGACCCGTTCAATCGCCCGGAAATTTTCAGGAACAACAATCACCGGACATTCGGCAAGCCGGAGAGTTTCTTCCATAAAATAATTCGGCTGCCGTTCCGGTGTGTCGCGACAGAAAAGTTCCCCGCTTAAGACAACCAGATCGGCATAACGGCTTTCCTTTTCGACAATGTCCCGACTCCATTCTTTAGTGTATGAATGAACCTGGTGTCTTAATCCGGCATCGTCACAAGCCTGGACAAAGCGTTGTTGACTTTTCTGAGTCAATCTCTTTTCTTTCTCTTTTAATCTGGCATAAGGCTCTGCAATCGGCATAAAATCCATGGTTACCAGCTGATCAACATCAATGGGTGTAAAAAACAGGCCTTTCACAGAAATGGTTTCATGAACAGACAATTGTTTAATGAATTCAAAAGAAGCTTCGGAGAAATTGTCTCCGTCGCAGAGAAAGAGTATTTTTTTCATAATATATATATTTTGTGGTTAGTATAGTTAACATCCAAAGGGTACATTTTTGAAGCAGGTAATAGGGGTTCTTTCCGGCAAACGCACTCCTTCAGGATTATTTTTCGTCGATGACTGCATCAGTTTCTGAATAGTGGTGGTCTGATCTGCGATTCTTGGCGATATTTCCACGTGAAGTCCAAAATAATCCTGGATTGATTTCTCCAGATCATCAGATGTCATGTTATTGTTAAATTCAATACATCCGTTCCCACAATCAGGACTTATATCCCGAACTCTTACTTCTGACGAAAACATAACGCATGAATCATTCGGTTGATTTTTTTCAAGGTTGCTGAAAAAGTTAATCGTCCAGTTTGGAAAAAAGCGTGAGAAACTGCTTTGAATTTCTGCAATTGTATCATTACTGCTGAAAGTGAAGTTTGCCCTGTTCATCAGTTAATCATTTTGATACGACAAAGGAATGAAGGAAAGTTCATACTAGAAATGATGGGCGTCGTCCGTCTATATGATTTTAGTCATTCAATTTTGTTCTGTAATTGAATGTTTAGGTGATATCAGTTATGACTAAAGGCAGTAAATGACTAATTATTATCGATAAAAAGCGGTGTTTCTAATTCTTGCATCAGTGCTTCAGCAATGCTGGGCCTGATGAGCCGCGAAAGCTTTCCCCGATGGTATGATCCGAGTATAATCAGTTCGTTATTATATCTGCATTTCAGATGATTTATAATCTCAATATCCGGAAGGCCATTGAGGGCCGTATAGATGGTATTTGGAAAATGACTTTTCATATATTCCTTTAAAAGACGATTATTCAAAGCAGGCTGATCCCGCTTATTTGATTTCACCGTCAATACTTCTACCTGGGTTTCGTTATAAGCCCGAAAAAGGTAACTAAACATTTTTATTGCATCAACAGAATCGGGTTCCCCATCATACAAAAACAATACTTTATTTATCTTTTTATATCCTCCGGGAACAACCAGGACAGGGCAGTGAATCTCCGGCAACAGGTTTTTTAAAAAATGAGTGGGGGGATTTTCGGCGTAAAAAGTCATCGTTTCTTTATTTTCAATGATAAGCAGGTCCGCATAACAGCTTTCGGATATCAGCTCATTCATGGAAATATTCCTGTCATGATGTATGGTATATTTCAGATGTTCTTTCACTGCCAACTCTTCAAAATGAGAAACGGCTTCCTTTCTTGTGTGGTTATCTTCCTGAACACACGCATCGTAGGTTTCCTGTGAAATCGTAAGCTGTTTACGAAGTGCCTGGTGTGATTTATAACTGCTATTTGTGAAATCGTCCAGAAATACGGCGACCAAATGCGAGTCCATGCTTTTAGAAAGATCGATAGCATAAGAAACAGCAGATTTTGATGACCTGAGACTGTCGAGTGCTACAATAATTTTAATCATATGAATCGTTTGACGTTGAAAACAGTCGTCGTCAAAAATAGGGGAGTGGCTCGCCAGAATTTCTGACAAAAATCAGTTGGGAGGGTAATATTCGTCATGGTAATACGTGCCGCGCATACCCAGGCGGTAAAATGATCACTGTCATAAAAGGTCTTGATGCTTGTCATAAATGCGAGCTTTTAATCCGGTTACATTTATGACAGGCTTATAAATGAAGAAATATTTTAAACACATACTATTGATATGGAATCACGAAAGTTTTGTCAGAGTTGCACGTTTCCGATAGATAATCTGGAAGATTGCGGAATTGAAAAAGACGGTTCAAAAAGTGACCTGTATTGCAAATACTGTTATCAAAATGGCTCATTCACGGAACCTGATATGACATTGGACCAAATGATGGGAATAGCGGAAAAAGAAATGAAAAAGCAGGACCTGCCAGAAAGTATCATACAACAATCAATGAATATGTTGCCCCGGTTAAAGAGATGGCAGTCATCTCCATCTGAAGTTAAAGTCTGAAATGCCATCACCATGGAAAAGATATTGGTCGTCATTGACCCTTTAAAAGCAAATAGAAACCTGCTGGAATTTGCTCTTTATATTGGCCATCTGACAAAATCTGCGATTACCTGTGTTTTCATAGAAAATGCTGTTACGGACAGGCTGGTGGAGAAAGATTTGCACGGTTTCCCGGTAGCCTTCACCGGAATTGAAACTGCAAAAAACAGGCTGGTCATGAAAGCGGAAATCGAGGAAACCTTATCCGGCTTTGAAAGGAAATGTGCAGATCGTTGGATCCCCTTCGTTGTTCATCGGGATTATGGCTTACCTGTAGACGACGTCGTTGCGGAAAGCAGGTTTTCCGACATCATGCTGATTGATGCGGGCATTGATCTTGAAAAAAAATCAGAACGGACACCTACAGCTTTCGTGCAAGAGATTCTAAGAAAATCCGAATGCCCGGTTATTCTTGCACCGGAACATCCCGGGGACATACACGAAATCATCTTTTGTTATGATGGAAGTCCGAATGCCATGCACGCTATAAGACAGTTTACCTGTCTTTTTCCGCAGTTTAAAGAAAAAAGACTCGTTATTCTGGAAGTAACAAAAAACGGGATAAGAGACAGGCAGGTGGAAAAACGACTGACAGAATGGGTTGGGAATCACTATATCCATTTTCAACATGAAATAAGGGAAGGAACAGCCGGGCAGATACTCTTTGATTCGGTATTTAAGAAAGAAAATATTTTTATTGTTATGGGTTCTTATGGGCGAAGTGCATTGTCAGCTTTCTTTAAAAAATCAACGGCGGAAACCCTGATTAAAATGACGACGCAACCGGTTTTTATAGCTCATACGTAAAGGATTCGCATATGCCTGCACAGCCATCAGATCTTGTATTCTTCTCCGGGTTAAAAAAATCAGAAGTCCATTCTCTGTTGAAACAATTTGGGAAGAATGTTTTAAAGCCTGTAAAACATGGAGGCTTTATACGGGCTGTATGGAATATTTTTAAAGAGCCCATGTTTCTGATGCTGGTATTCGCATCAACCTTATATTTTGTTTTGGGTGAATCAGATGAAGGCCTGCTGATGTTAATGGCCATGTGTTTTGTGGTAGCTATTTCCATATATCAGGAAACCAAAAGCTCACGCGCCCTCGAGGCGCTGAAAGAATTTACGCAGGCCAGAATTACAGTAATACGGGATCAACAGGAAGAAATGATTCTCACCGAGGATCTGCTGCCAGGTGATACCATGGTTTTAACAGAAGGCGATAAAGTACCGGCAGATGCTGTCATCCTGCATGCGAATGACCTGACCGTTAATGAATCGGTTATTACGGGAGAGTCTTTCCCGGCAGAAAAAAATGAGCAGGCCGGTTCAAATCAACTTTTTCAGGGAACCCTGATTGATTCCGGCAGCTGTTACGCAAGGGTTTCTTTAACCGGAAGCCACACGGTCCTGGGTAAAATCGGTAAATCACTCAATGACCATACAGCATCGAAAACGGCACTACAGAAACAGATTGGTCATTTTGTAAAATGGCTTACGGCATTTGGCCTGATAGCCTTTGCGGTCATCTGGCTGATCAACTTCGTACATAGCCGGGATGTTTTTCACAGTTTGTTACTTGGACTGACACTCGCGATGTCTGCTGTTCCGGAAGAGATCCCGGTCGCATTTTCCACCTTTATGGCGCTGGGTTCTGCAAAAATGGCAAAACTTGGAATCATCACAAAGGCGGCACAAACCATCGAAAATCTGGGGGCAGTCAATGTGATTTGTCTGGATAAGACGGGAACGATCACTAAAAACAAGATGGAAGTAAAGCAGGTCTATCATTTTGAAACAGGACAGTTGAAAGGGCCCTACGATCGAACCGAAGCGGGTGTAAACCATGTTCTGTTGTTTGCACGAATGGCATGTGAAAAAGAACCGTTCGATGCGATGGAAAAAGCGATCAGGGATGCATATCAAAAACAGGATGAATCGGAATATTTTGGAAAAATGCATTTAATTCATGAGTACGCCCTGGGTGGGTTGCCACCCATGATGACACATGTGTACGAAACGGACAAAGGGATCTGGGTCGCCGGGAAAGGTGCGCCGGAAAGAATTCTGAGAATTTGCAACCTGGACACAGATACATTAACCAGGCAGGAGAAAATAGTCTCAGAAATGGCTTCCTCCGGATTTCGTGTTCTGGGTATTTGCAGCGCAATACATCCGGCAACGCCCTTTCCGGAAAAACAGGATGATTTTAAATGGAAGTTTGAAGGGTTTCTGTCACTGTACGATCCGCCCAAAGAAAATGTGTCCGACACATTTGAAAAATGGTATCAGGCCGGAATTTCCATAAAATTGATTACCGGCGACTTTCCCGCGACTGCCTTGCATATTGCTGAAATCACCGGTCTTGAATATGGTCAGGACTACTTAACGGGTGAACAGGTTATGAATCTTCCCGAAGAGATTTTAAGGAATCGCGTTGTCGGCATACATATGTATGTTCGTATGTTCCCCGAGGCGAAACTGAAAGTTGTAAATGCTCTGAAAGCGAATCAGGAGATTATTGCCATGACCGGAGATGGTGTGAATGATGCGCTCGCGTTACAATCAGCTGATATTGGCGTTGCCATGGGCAGTAAAGGTACGGAGGTCGCAAAAGAAGCAGCGGATCTGGTGATCACCGATGATGATCTGGATAAAATAACAGATTCAATTGCAGAGGGCAGAAAAATATATGCCAATTTTAAAAAGGCGGTCCGGTATATCATTTCCATTCATATACCGATTATACTGACCGCCTCGCTACCGCTGGTATTCGGATGGAAATATCCAAACGTTTTTATGCCGGTCCATGTCATTTTCCTGGAACTGATCATGGGACCAACCTGTTCCATATTTTTTGAACGGGAACCCGTGGAACGCAATATCATGCTAATTAAACCCAGGCCCTACCGGCAAAATATTTTTTCAGGAAAGGAATTACGGATGAGCATTTTACAAGGCATGGTGATCTCAGCCGGATTACTGAGCCTGTATTTTTATTTTATGCAGAATGGATATGAATTGAGATATGTAAGAACTATGGTTTTCGATACACTTATTCTGAGTAATATATTCCTGACCTTTACCAACCGTTCCTTTACGGAGTCCATTCTAAAGACATTATATTACAGGAATGTGCTGACACCCTGGCTGATTTTTATTTCCCTTGGATTTTTGTTAGTGATTAATATGATTCCCTTCCTGCGGGACATTTTTCAGCTCTCTCGTCTAACGATGTTTCATTATCTCATTTGTATTATAGTCAGTCTGTTTTCCGTGGGATGGTTTGAAGTATCTAAAATATGGCGTATAGGATCCCGACAGGCCGGTAATATTCAAAATTCGGAGCAATAGATCACGATAATCCGGCAACCGGTTAGGCTGGTTGAGGCGGCATATCTCAGTTTGACTTGTTTGAGTGATATAGGGTGTTATTTGTGGGCAATGAACACGGGCAGCCTGTGATCATTTATCAGGCCCGCAGCAAAACTCTTTTTGAAGAGTCTCGATAACAGGGAACGGCCAAAAGAGCCGCTTACGACAATCGCAGCTTCCTTTTCAGCCAGCCATTCACGGAGATCTTTCCCCGGTTCCAGATCCAGCATGGTAATCGTCAGATCCGGAAAATGCCTGGCAACCAGCTCTTCAATATTTCCTTCATCCGGAATTTCAGTGTCCGCATTTCCCTTTGCATAAATCAGAATAGTGGGGTTCTTACTCATTTCAGGAAACAGGTAAGCGAATTGTTTAATGGCATAAACAGATGACTCACTGCCATCGTAGCAAAGAATATTATTGACAGGGAACCTGAATTTTTCGGGAACAACCAGCACAGGGCATTCCGCTCCATGCAGGGTATCCTGCACGAATTCATTGGGTTCCCTGATGGCGAGATAATTATAAAAAGATTCACTTCCAATAATCAGCAAATCAGCAAAACGTGTTTCTTTTTTGAGTTCCGGCAGTACAAAATCTAAATAATCTTCATGCACCCTGTATTCAATTCCCTGCTTTTTACAAACGGCTTTAAACCGGCTGATATTCTTTTGTATGATTTCCTTATTGACATCCATGACAGGAATGTATAAAGGAGTGGTTATGGCATCGCCATAATTAAAGAAACCGGTATAGTCGGCCTGCGGCAGGAACACACCGGTTAGCAGTAGCGACTGCTGTTCATTCATTGCCTGAGCGAATTCAAAGGCTCCTTCGGAAAAATGTGTTCCGTCGAATACCAGTAAAATCTTTTTCATATTTTTTTACAAACATATTTCAGGCATTTGACCGGTACAATGACCGATATCAAATTGGTTGATGAGTATAATCATATTACCCGGGCTGCTATTTATTTGATTTTCTTATTTCTTTCAATAAAGAAAAGAGCAATAAAAAATGCAAAAAGGATAACTGAACTGACCCACAGTAGCAGATGATCTTCAAAAGAGAGGGAAATACCTGACATGATGTATAAATATTTATTTAATTAAAATTAATTTTTATTTGCATAGCTTATTATGATCTGGGTTAACCAACCTGCTGATCATGATCATACAACTGCAGACCAATATCATTTTATTTCATTGTTTGGCATTGTTACTTTGACATGGAACTCTGGTGTTTCTGAGCAGCGGGTGAAATCGATAACTGTAAAATGGAAACGTATGAAAACAGTCAATACCAAACGCCATCAGAGAAGAGTTTACCCAAAATACAACGAGCCGCCATCAGCTGCAGCGGGTTATTCTGCTGATTGTGCTGGGATATGAAGCGGCAGGATGTTTACTGGGCGGTTCACTTCTTATGGCAGCGCCGGATGGCAGGTTCATGAACATGCCCGTAGACATGATGCATGCTGTGTTCCACGATTTCTTTATTCCGGGTTTAATTCTCTTTGGTTTGGGAATTCTGAACACAGTTGCTTTTATTTTCGTACTCCGCAGGTCCTCTTCCGACTGGTTCATGGCAGGACTTGCGATTGGGTGGGTTGTTCATCTGGTTCGTTGTTGAAATTATCATTTTACAGGAACTGCACTGGCTTCACCTCATGTGGGGATTACCGGTATTGCTGGGATGGGTGGTCGCGATCCCATTAATTTATTCAAGGCATCATACGGTGGCTTTACGGAACGATTTGCTGATTTGTGGTATCCTTTCTTCATTATGGTACGTGGCCATCAATATTTTAGTTCCTATGCATTACGCAGGGTACAGCGTTATCACCCATACGGTGAGCGAACTCTCAGCGATAAACGCCCCCACCAGAATATTTTGGGTGCTGCTTGTGATATGGTATCCCATGCTGTTTGCGTCATTTGGATGGGGAGTGCTTGCCTCAGCAGGAAAGAGCCGTGCACTGCATATAACCGGAAGTTTAATCATCCTGTATGCTATACTGAATTTTTACTGGCCGCCGATGCATCAGCGCGAAGTAATTGCTGCGGACAGAGCAACACTAACCGATAGCCTGCATATTGCCTGGGCAATGATGACCCTGCTTTTTATGATGCTCATCATGGGATTCGGAGCAGCGGCGCTGGGGAAGAAATTCAGGATTTTTACCACAGCGACTTTTTTTGTCTTTCTCGTGTTTGGCATTTTGATTGGAACAGAGGCCCCGGATATACAGGCGGGCCTGCCGACCCCTTACATAGGAATATGGGAACGAATCAATATTGCCGCTTTCATGTTATGGGTCGTGGTGTTCGCCATCGCACTATTGCGTAAAAAAAACTTCACTGCGTAAAAGAATTATATCCGATCACGCTTTTTTTTCCTGATATGATTAATATCAATCGCATATAGTATACATCTCATTTTTCGGGCAACAACACGGGTTTAGCTTTGTTCCGAATTCGTTCGCATTATTTCATTTTATTATTCATCAATAAAATTTAAAAAAAATGGAAACAAAAGCACTGTCTAAAGCCAAAGCAGGCTGGCCCTCCCTGTTCAATAAAGCCGACTGGGTGGATAGATTTTTTGATCTGCCGCCCGATGCCGATTTTAATTTCAGCCGGGCGCTGAATGTTCCGGCAATCAATTTGAAGGAAACAGAGCAGGAATACAAATTGTCCATAGCTGCACCGGGGTTGGATAAGGATGATTTTGATATTCAGATTCATCAGGGTATAATGACGATCAGCGCGGAAAAAGAAGAAAACAAAAACGCTGACGACAAGTACAACAGGCGCGAATACAACTATTCCAGATGGACCAGGTCCTTCAGCCTGCCGGAAGATACTGTTGACGGCAAAATTTCTGCTGAATACAAAAATGGCGAATATGGCAAAATGATAAAGAAGAATTTAAAAAACGATCACCGATATGGGCTGTAATTTTGTTTTTTAAACGGAATAACATGCAAACGCAGGAAATTTCTGAAGTAAAAAATATCCAGGCAGATATTTTAAATAAAATGGATGCTTATTGGCGGGCAGCGAAATGGGGGCAGGCCTAATTAGCCAGATTTTTAAGTTTTTCTATATTGTTTACCATGATATGGCCGCTTTTAATTTCTATGAGTTTTTCCGCTTTAAAATCACTCAGGGTCCGGATAAGCGATTCGGTTGCTGTGCCGACATACTGGGCGATTTCCTCCCTTGAAATTTCAATGGGCATGAGCTGTTCCCTGAGGTTAAATTTTGTGACAATTTCCACCAGGGCCGTGGCGACGCGTTTACGAAGGGAATTGTAGGCAATATTCAGGAGCCGGTCTTCTTTTTCCTTTATATTATGCGTTATAATATGAATAAACTTTGTTGCAATATTTATATCGCTGTATATCATTTGTAAAAAATCTTCCCTGGGGATGGGCATGACTTCTGCGTCCTCCAGAATAACCGCCGAATCCTGATAATATGTATCTTCCAGCAGAGCGGTGTAGCCTATAAAATCCCCGGCACTGTGCAGGTTCATGATGTATTCTTTTCCCTCTTCATTCGTTTTATAACATTTTACCTTACCCTTCACCAGGTAATACAGAAAACGGGGTTTTTTGCTTTCGTGGTAAAGTATTTGTTTTCGCTCATAGCTTTCGACATCATATCGTTCAGACATTTGCTGAATGAGGCCGACATTTTTCACATCTTTCAGGAATTTCGTAAAGCCGGTAGAAGTGGCATCATAAATATTATTTGATATGGCCGATTTCTTTAACCGGATTTCCACTGCGTTCAACAGTTCAATATCTTCAAAGGGTTTTGTGATATAGTCATCTGCTCCCATTTCCATGCCTTTACGAAAGTCGCTTCTTTCTGTTTTTGCTGTCAGAAAAATGAAAGGGATATGTTGTGTTTCGGAATTTTTCCTCAGTAAATGAAGTACTCCATATCCATCCAGTTCAGGCATCATGATATCACATACGATAATGGATGGTTTTTCTTTTAATGCGATCTCAACGCCTGATCTGCCGTTCTCTGCCATAAAAGTTTTATAACCGGCCAGGTCGAGAATTTCGGCCGTATTCTCACGAATATCTTTGTTATCATCAATTACGAGAATGGAATTTGTCATTTTAAAATTTATTTAATTGGAATCGAAACAGTTACCCTGGTCCCCATTCCCAACTTGCTTTCAAGCTCGATGTTCCCGTCCAGGAGTTCAATATATTTTTTAACAATATGCAGTCCCAGGCCGGTTCCCTGAATATTTACAACATTTTTACCACGGAAAAAAGAAGAAAACAAATGCTCCTGGTCTTCTTCTGAAATGCCGATCCCTTCATCGGCTATTGAAATACGGATGCAGGAATCTTCTGCTGTGGCAGTCAAAAATATAGTTTTTGATTCATCTGAAAACTTGATCGCATTGGAAATCAGGTTAAAAAGGATATTTCTGAGAAGATTTTTATCACTCATAATCAAAAACATACCGGATATATTGCAGGATATCTGCTGGCCCTTTTTTAACGACGCTTTCATTTCCTCGATCGTATTTTCGATTAATTCCTCCAGATTGAATTCATGAAAATGGGTTCCTATTTTACCTTCATCCAGTTTACCCATGGAAAGAAAGTCTTCCAGCAGGTTATTCAAATGTTTTACTGAATTTTTTATCTTATCTACATGTCTTGACCTTTTTTCCTGATCTTCTGTAGTGGTATATTTATCAACCAGCGAAGCCGAAGATAATACCGTGCTGAGGGGAGTTCTGAATTCATGGGAAGCCATGGATACGAACCGGCTTTTGATTTCATTTAACTCCTTTTCCTTGTCGAGCGCCTCATTTAATTCTATCTGCGATTTTTCCAGCTTTTGAAGGGCTTCTTTGAGAATGATGGTTCTTTGCTCCACTTTTGCTTCCAGATCGATATTTAAATTTCGCATATCATCTGTGAGTTTTTCCAATTCATGTTGTTGTGAGAGCATGTTCTGTTCGATCAGTTTGCGTTGTGTAATGTCAATAATGAAGGCAATAACATAACGTTCGTTATTCTGAATATACGTACTCAGACTGACCTCAACGGGAAAATTACTTCCGTCTTTTTTTTGCCCGTGCAGATCGCGGTTATGGCCCATGACCCTGTTTTTTGGATCATGATAAAATCCATCCCTTAGTTTAACATGGTTTTTGGCGTATTTGGCGGGTACTATTATTTCGATTTTTTGACCCTTCAGTTCGTTTGCCTCATAGCCAAACATGCGGCCGGCGGAAGGGTTGACGAGAAAAATATTCCCTTTGCTGTCCGTTACGATCATACCCTCCGTAGCGTTTTCAAATAGCGATCTGATATGCACAATTTCAAACTCCATTCGGGAAACTGTATTTTAATCGAATGTACGGATGTTTTATGTTTGCAGTAACCGCTCTTCAATGCGTACGGCCTTTGGAAATAATAACTTCGTTTCAAGATATTTATGCTGTATCAGGTTATCGTGAAACGCACTTAATTTCCGGTATAGTAATTTGTGGGTAGTGCAGGCTTTTTCGGGAAAAGTAAATTCGTTCGTGAGATCCTTCAGTTTGTTTGCCAGTTTTTCAATTTCAATATGTTCGGAATGAATATTGTTCAATGGTTTGCGAAGCGTACGGACAAACAGACTGCCATAAGCTTCTTTGCGTTTGTAGGCATCCGCCATCTGCCTGATATAAGGAAAAATAATTTCTTCCTCGTGCTTGCTATGGATAAGTAATAGGGAAGATAATTTGTCAAAGGCTTCGGCTACTTTATTTATTTCGGGCAATTTCCGTTCATGACCAATGGCAAAGGTTGAGAGTTCCTGCCGGAGAACGGGTGTTGTTTGAAATATATAGGCATGGTGAATATTAAGAATATAGTTAATCAGAAAATGAAGATCCCAGTCTTCAAAGGGAAGATTATTGGGAACGACAATTGTCCTGGTAGCCCAAACCAATTCATCAAACAGTTCCTGGTAATCAATATTTCTTTGTACACAGCTATCCATTAATGAAATCTGGCCGCCACAGCAAAAATTGATATGGTGCTTTTTAAAAACTTCCCCTGTACGGTAGTCTCTGTCAACAATATCTGCAATTGAACCGCTAAAATCCTGGGCCATCAACTTTGTTTTAAATGATCATCCTTGCCTGCCCAAATATAATTTCGGTCAACCTGCTTTTACATGACTTTAATCATGTGCCGACCTTTCAATTGTCATGTCGCCCATTCAGGTCTCAGAATATATTTGGCTTTTAAATCTATTGTATGATGGAATCAGGCAACGAAACGGCTCCTAAAATGGATCAGGATTTCGACCGGGACTTCAGGCCGAAAGGGGCAGTCGCCTTTTTTGTGCTGCTGATTTTGCTGGGTATGATCATCTGGTTCGGAATTTATTTTTTAATGCTTTCCAGAATTTAAAACGCATTCTATGTCTCCGATAGATCCATATGAGAAAAAGGTCATCATGATCACAGGGGCTGTTCTTTCCCTGTTTATTTTTTCCATCTTATATGCCAGAAATAAGAACAATGATCTTCCCGAGTGCCTTCCATTTGATAAAGCTTACCTGGAGCCCAAAGTCACCAAACTGGATGAAAAAACCTATCAGGTATATGCGGTAGCCCAGATGTGGCAGTTTCAGCCGGCGCAGATCGAAGTGCCTGTTGGCAGTGAGGTAGATTTTTTTGTTACATCCAAAGACCTGGTACACGGATTCCATATCAACGACAAGGACGTCAATATGATGGCCATATACGGCAATATCAACAAAACCACAGTGAAGTTTGAGAAAGCCGGTATATATAAAATTATATGCCACGAATATTGTGGCGTCGGCCATCAGTCCATGCAGGCTGAAGTGATTGTGAATGAACCTTCCAAAAACTAACCTCCCGAAATATAAGATCATGCAAATTTCAAAATCTCTCAGGCGGCTGATTTACTGGGAACTGGGTATTCCGCTGACTTTATTAACCATCGGTATTTATCATGGGCTCATGCAGACCATCTACCGGGCAGGCGTCATTCATCAGTCTTCTTTTGCACACCTGGACTATTACCAGGGACTCACTTTGCATGGTGTCATCAACGCGGTTGTTCTGACTTCGTTTTTTGCCGTGGCGTTTGGCCATGCAACGATGGCTTTCTATTTTAAAAGGGAACCGCATAAATGGGTAGCCTGGTTAAGCTTTTGGCTGATGACCGTCGGAACGCTGATGGCAGCCTGGGCGATGCTGTCCGGAAAGGCATCGGTTCTGTATACTTTTTATCCTCCACTGAAAGCACATCCATTGTTTTATCTGGGCGCCGCTTTGCTGCTTGTCGGTTCCTGGATTCCGCTTTTCAGCTGGGCCAATATGTATATTAGCTGGAAAAAAGAAAATCCGCTTGTAAAAACGCCATTGGCCGTTATTGGAACGCTGGTCAATTTTACAATCTGGTTCGTTTGCACATTGGCAGTGGCTTATGAAGTGTTGGTACTGTTGCTTCCCTGGGCCATGGGCTGGAAGGCGACGGTGAACGTCACGCTGGCCCGTACCTTATTCTGGTTTTTTGGTCATGCGCTGGTGTACTTCTGGTTATTGCCGGCCTATACGATGTACTATACGATGTTGCCCAAACTGGCGGGTGGTAAATTGTTTTCAGATCTCGCCGGGCGAATCTCACTTTTTCTTTTTCTGCTTTTTTCAGTTCCGGTCGGCGTGCATCACCAGTTCAGTGATCCGTCTATTCCAAGAGGAATCAAGATGTTTCAGGGGCTTATTACATTCGGAGTAGCGATTCCAAGTTTTATAACAGCTTTTACACTCGCCGCCTCTTTGGAATATGCCGGTAAAAAACGTGGCTCCAAAGGATTGCTGGGTTTCTTTGGCAAATTGCCTTATCTGGATCCAAACAAATATCTTTTTGCCTATCTGATAGGCGGGTTGATTCTTTTTATTTTCGGCGGACTGACCGGCATCGTGAATGCATCAGGCCAGCTGAATGCGGTAGTGCACAATACGGCCTGGCTGCCTGGCCATTTTCATATGACGGTGGCGGGTCCTGTTTTTCTGAGTATCATTGGTATGAGTTTATATCTGTACAGTGGCATTGCCGGTAAAAAAATATTTCTTCCCAGAATAAATGTGATCATACCCTATCTATGGGTGATTGGTATTCTGATATTTTCCACCGGTCTTTCCTGGGGTGGTTTAATTGGAGAACCGAGAAGAACGAATCTGGGTATGTCCTATCTCAATCCCAAAAACGAATTGTTTACACCGGAATGGGTACCGACTACGATGCTGGCATTGTGCGGCGGTATCATCATGACCTTTGCCGCATTACTTTTCTTCATTGTGTTTTTTGGAACCATGTTCAGCAAAAAAACGCAGGCAGGCAGGGCTGGACCTTCCGGTTTCAGAAGCACTGCATGATGAAAAACGAATTCCATTGTTTGACACATTCAAACCCTGGCTGGTCATCATGGGCATAATTATCATGCTCGCCTATATTCCCGCATTTTATAGCGCCAGCAAAAATCCCGGGACCGGGAGCACCAGCCTTTACACCGGATAATCCGGTTCCCATTCAGCCAGTCACAAAATCTAATATTTATAATCAGTGATTAGCAAATTATTTGTTTTCAGATGAAATCCCGAACAACGATATATCTTTTTGTCATTGCGGTGATCGTCGTTCCCCTGAGTGTATTTGGAATCACGCAGTGGTATGAGACACATGTTCAGCGCCTGCCCGTGTTGGGCCCGGAAAATCATACAATAAGTTCTTTCCGTTTTAAAGACCAGACAGGCCATTTTATTGACAACCAAATGTGGAAGGGAAAAATAGTCGTAGCGGATTTTTTCTTCACCAGTTGTCCTGCCATATGTCCGAAAGTCGCCTACCAGTTAAAAAGGGTTCAGGCTTATGCGGATAAAAATATGCTGATCAGTTCATTTACTGTTGATCCGGAAAGAGATAGTGTAGCCAAATTAAAAATATATGCCGATCGTATGGGTATTGGGTCGAACTGGCATTTGCTAACGGGTGAAAAAATCAGTTTGTACCGGTTTGCGAGAAAGGATTTAATGATCGTAGCAACCGATGGAGATGGAGGTCCGACCGATTTTATTCACAGTGAAAGCCTGGTGCTTATTGATCCATTGGGAAGGATCAGGGGATATTACAAAGGAACGGATGAAGGTGAAGTGAACGGGCTTATTCATGATATCGACAAGTTAAAAAATGAATTTAAATTATAAATCTATACGAGCTGATGAAAAAGAAATTAGTTATCTCAATCCTGACTCTTTTCACAATAACCTGTGTTTTTTCCATTCCACCCGTGGATGATGGAAAGCTGATCTTCACGAGCCGGTGTGCCAGCTGTCATAACGTGAATAAAATTGTTGTGGGCCCGGCCCTGGCAGGCGTAAGTGAAAGACACCCTGAAGACTGGATTGTAAAATTTGTTCACTCGTCTCAAACCGTTATTAAAGGTGGTGATAAAGCAGCCGTTGATCTGTATGAGAAGTTTAATAAGGTTCCGATGCCGGATCATCCCGACCTGAGCACCGATAATATCAAAAGTATATTAGCCTATATCAAATCGGAAACAAAAAAATCTTCAGCAAGCCGCCAGTTTCCGGCCCGACAAACTGCGTCCGGCCTATACGCCCATATTGATCACAAACTGGCAGTTCTTCTCGGGTTATATGGTTTTGGTATTAATGCTTGCAGCCGCTATGATCCTCCTGGTAAGGGTAAAAGAAATTCAGCGAAAAGATACAGACAAGTCTTAATCGTAAAGAGTTTAAACATTCCTTTTTGTCGCCGGAGACTGTGGCAAAATCAAAAAGGATCCATAACGCGATCGCGCAACATCGCTTTGCTTATGTAAGCGAATTACCAGGTGATATAAATTTTCCGATGATTATTCCGGTTACAAATACGGTATAAAAATGCCCCAGGAGCCCAATAAACATGACGGCTCTTTTCGCAATTAAGGTCAGTGGGGCGATGTCTCCAAAACCGATCGTTAACAGCGTGGTAAAGCTAAAGTAGTTCAGGTTTATGAGAATGTTGTTTCCTTCACCGGTATTTGAAAAAGAATGAGGACTGTAAATATCGATCTGATAAAAGACAAGAGTAGCAATCTGACAAAGCAGTACGAATCCACAAAGGGCAGCCGCCAACATTTCGGTAGATACTTCCTTTACGGTTAAAACTTTGGTGTATACTTCTGCGACTACCATGGTGAAAAAGATCAGGTACAGAATGGTATGCCCGGTTTTGGTTTGGGTCGGAGAAAAGTTATTTGCAAAAAGATCGAGCGCAATGGAGATTAAAATAATACCCAGTATGATATAGCGAAGTCGTTTCTTGTTTTGAAAAACGAGTAATCCGGCAATCAGGTTTTGATAAATGTTAACAATGCCAAATATCTGGTAATCCTCAGTAAAAGTATTTCCGAATATCAGGATTAAAAAACTGACCAGCAGAATCAAATATTTCCTTTTGTCGATGTTGTCGAGCAATTTGCTGTACGAAGGGAAAACTGTTTGCCTGTCGGTCGATTTCATAAATGATCACCTGAATATTGAGTTATGTGTCTGAAGCTATCAATCTGCCGGAATCACATGAACCAGTCTTTTGAAAGGTAATAAATCTCCCTCAATGATTTTCGTACTCTGCCGGGCTTAATTTCTCAAAAAGGGAATATTGTTTCAGTATAATGAGCGAATCAGATTTTTCCATGTTTGCATGTTTAGCGCCCTTTGCGTCAGGCACGGTTAGACTTCAATAAAAGATCTCTTGTGGATTTAGTTAATCAAGATGTAAATCATTTGATTTAATCCTTTCAACTGTTATATTTGTACTGTGAAATTGTCTACTGCCATATTATTCATTTCTTTTGCGGCTTTTATTTTCAAGCCGGTCACAGGCACGATGCGGATGGCGGACAAAATGGAATGCGCTAAAAAGTCCGCCTGCGAAAAACACCGCGAAGGTCCTGCTAAGAAGGATTGTGGCAATACCGGATGCAATATGTTATCGTGCAGCTTATGCACCTATTACATGCCGATATCTGCTGAGATAAATATTGTACTAGTGCCCGGAACAAAGGGTGAACTGTTTTCTTTCAATGATCACCGGCTGTATTTTATTTCTTCGGATTGCTGGCACCCGCCAAAACAGGCAGCATCCTGCACCGCCTGATTTTATCGTTTCATTATTATTTCATTTTACTTAATATTTATATTATGCATAAGATTATTTTTTCTATGCTGGCCATTGCCATGCTGTCTTCAACTGCTGTATTTGCGGGTGGAGGGAAGGATAAAAAACCAGCCACTGCCAAAACATGTGATAAAGGATGTCCGAAAACAAAGGATTGCAGCAAAACAGCTGTTTGTCCTGTAGTTCCGGGTTGTGTTTGTCACTAATCAGGTTTTATAAAAGCGGAAACCCACCTGTACTGGTGGGTTTCTTTTTGTATTGATAACACGGGTTAAGATAATGTTGGTTGATCATTCAATATTTTTATTTTCATAACGGTTGCAATACTCAGTGCTCTCTGTTTGGCCAGTTCTGCTTTTTCCCCCTCAAAATGACTGTCAACGGTTGAATTAAACAGTGCCGTCCACCTGTCAAAGTGCTGAACGGTCAAACCTGCAATCTTATGAATTCTCTGATGTATCATCATGGGATTACCGGCATAGGTTCCTGTGTAGAAAAGAGTGTTTTCCCAGAATGAATACATGACCGGCAGATGCTTTTCCCAGTTCACTTTTATTATAGTGGTGAAAATATGGCCGATCACAGGATCTTCGATTACCTGTTTGTAAAAATGATCAATCAGTAATTTAATATCTTCAATAGTTTCTATTTCTTTTTTCATCTTTTTTAATTTTCCGGGATAGACTACAAGTCTTTCCGGCTAAATTTTCTCAATGAGAACCAGGTGGGTATCAGTATCCAGGCAATCATGACCAGCAGTGCGATGATGAAGCCCGTGCCTGAGCCAAAGGAATCCCTGAATATGGCGCCGCTATATCCCATCAGTGCCGAGATGTCCATTTTTAGCAAAATTAGAATTCTGCCCAGATCAATGGGATTCAGACCACTCATAACCACCATCGCTTTTTCCATGGGATAGTCCTGGAACTGAAATAGTATAAACAGGGCCAGGCCATCAAAAAGCAAAGAGAAATACAGCCAGAGCAGTATGGAAACGCCGATACCCTTTGCCTTATCGCGGGTCAGTACGGCAGCAAGCATGGCAATAGAAACGAATATGATAGTTAACAACACAGCCATGGCGATCATGATCAATCCGGTCGCAGTCGGGGAGTAGAGCAGTATCGGTATGCCGATACCGGCCAAAATAGACATGGACAGGGACCCGCTCAGGCCTGCAAAAAGACTCACCCATATTTTCTTTCTTTTCAAGGGCTGGCTTACCAGCAGTTCGATAAACTCTGCGCTGTTATAAATATAGATCGTTGAGAATATGATGGAAACGAGCGGAACGATGATCAGTACCAGGTTGAGTAAACTCAGCAGGCCCTTGGTTGCATTATCATCCAGATTAAAAACACTGAAGGAAATGAGCAGGAGGAACATCGTATATCCGATGACGATCTTATTCCTCAATATATCTGCCATGACATATTTGATGATTTTATTCATAATGCCGGTTTTTTGACATGACGGAGGCGATCGCTCTTGATAATTTTATTTCTCCTGTGTCCGTTTTCAGATCAGTCAGGGATTTATGGAATATCAGTTTTCCCTCGTGCATATAGATCACCTGGGTGATCAGATCGTCCAGATCACTCAGAATATGTGATGTAATCAGAATCAATTTACCCTTTTGTTTTTCTTTTACAATTTTTTCTTTTAATACTTCAGATGCCACGGGATCGAGTCCGGCTGTTGGTTCATCCAGTATCAGTACATCCGGGTTGAAAAGGAAGGCCAGGGTCGCACTTACTTTTTGTCGCGTACCGCCGGAAAGCGTTCTCATTCGTTTGTCGAGCATTTTATCCAGCCCGAAGGATGTCAACAGTTCTTCATCCAGATGCGTTGATCCTGTTTTCTGCCGGATATCTTTCATCATGGAGATGACCTGCCGGATGGTCATGTTTTCGGGATACCTGCCGGTTTGCGGCATATAGCCGATATGTTCCCTGTATAGCCAGTCATGCAGTATATTTTTCCCATTGAACGTGATGAAACCACTGTTCGGTACCACCATACCCAATATGCTTTTTATAAGCGTGGTTTTTCCGCTGCCATTGGGACCAATCAAAGCAACACACTCACCCCGGGTGCATGTGGCTGATACATTGTCCAGCGCTTTGAGCTGTCCGAATTTTTTGGAGACGTTACTGGCGATGATCATAGTTGAATGGGTTTCATAAATGGATAATCATCTTTCAGGTTTTCGGGCGTGAGGCTGGGCACTATTTTTTCGGTTTTATCCAGCAGGGTAGTCATAAAACTTCTGAACAGCATCATGGCAGATGGATTTTTTTCCACGACCATGGAAAAAAGGCTTACCGGATGAAAAGCAATATCTCCCACATGATCTTTATTGAGATCATATCCTTCATATTTATCCCAGTAATTGCGATTAAAGGAATTCAGGACAAGCACACCGTTTGTTGCGATGTCAAATGTGTTGGAGAGAAAATTATTCCGGGTAACATGAACATCCATGCAGCTGGCCTGAATTTTCATGGCCCATCCGTTTCGCTGAAACAGATTTCCCTCAATCTGAATCCGGCTGGCGCCTTCCATATAAATACCTGCTGTATTATTGCTGAATTTATTGCCACTGATATAACTGTCTGAAATCTCTTTTAACAAAAGACCAAAAGACCCGTCGCCCCAGTTGTCTTCAAAACGGTTATTCAGCATCTTTACACCATGCGTAAACATAACCGATACACCGGCACCATTATTTCTGAAAATATTGGAAACATAATCATCGTGATGAGAAAACATAAAGTGTAAGCCGTAACGCAGGTTGCTTTCAGAGACATTTAATTCGATCATGGAGTTGGTGACAAACTCGAAGTAAATACCATCGCGGTGTCCGGAGATATGATTCTTCCGGATCAGCAGGCTGTCGCATTTCCAGCAGTGGATGCCATTACCGCTCTGCTGTTCAGATTTCGCATACGCTCTGATGTCATTGTTTTCTATCCGGCATTTTGTTCCTGCCTGGATATAGATTCCAAAAAAATCATCCTCCAGGATATTATTTGTAACAGTCACATCGCGGGCATTGTAAACTTTTATACCGGCAATATCATCCATACTGGAAACACCGGAGTGTATGATTTTGAATCCGCGGATGGTTATGTGATTTGATCTCAGCGAAAGGATTTCATATTGGTGTTCACCATCCAATACGGGGAACTGCAGACCGATCAGGGTAATCGGTTTGTTGATCGTTATATTTTTTTCTTTGTATAATCCGGGTTCTACCAGGATCGTATCGCCCGCGACGGATGCAAGAACCGCCGCCCGGATGGACTTGTATTTTTGAGCGGGTCCGACTTTCAGGACATGCGCCTGCAAAATCAGACAGGGCAGGAAAAAGAATATGAGAAGCAGGCATTTCATGGCCTGTTCATTTCAGTCCAGTTTATAACTGATCCCGGAAATTCCTGTTTTACTTTATTGAGATCTTCCATGCTTGTTAAACACGGTATACAAACCACCCATCGGTGCCCTGAGATTTTCACATTTCAAAACGAATGCGGTATGGGACGGAATCAGGGCATGGGGTTCAGAGAAACTGCTATAATATATTTCCCGCAGTGCCTGTTTGATTTCCGGATGCTCTTTTAGAAATGAAATGGCGCATTGGGGATCGTCAAATTTGAATATTTTTCCTTTCTTCGTGATAATCTCCGCGCCATACCGGATATCACTGATGGTCATCTTACAGAACTCGCAGTTGTCGGTACCCGGTTTGAGCGGAACCGGACCCGCACTGCAGGAACTAAGCAGAAGAGATATAAAAAGAATGGTCAAAACCGAAAGGGAATGTAGTTTTACTGATGGCTTTATGGATCTCGCAGCATACCATTCGCGACATACGACAAACAGTAGTATGATTCCCACACCGACAAATATCCATCCGCCGATATCCGGAATTGAATAAGCGCCGAAATTGAGGAGCTGCTTGAATCCGATCAGCGGTGGCTGATAAGACATGCCCGGAACAATGATGGCGGCATCCGGATTCAGGTTGTGACCATAATTGTATTCCCATTTCCAGAAATCAGCCATTGCGACAATACCAAAACAGACAAATAAAATGAAGGAACCTTTGATCAGTTTTCTTTTTCCTATAATGCCGGCAATGATAAACAACAATGAAAAAAAGCAAATGATATAGGGCAGGATTGTAAATTCAATGAAGTCACCCGCATGAATGGTTTTCATCCCGATATAATGGTTCAGGCCATTGATGATATCGACATTACCGGCAATTTTATTTGCGTAAATCAGCATCACCAGGCCCTCCGGATATTGCGGAGCAGATAACTGGATCTGCCAGATCGGGAAGAACAAAATGGTAAACAGCGAAAGGCCGCTTAATATGAAGAGCATTCTGCCTGATATACTTGTCTGATTTATTTTCATAAAATAAATTCAAATATTTATTACTTAGCAGCGGGAGGTAAGAGCACGCCATCCACCACATAGATCATCCCGTTGGATGCAGGGATCGAGGTAATCACATGAACGGAATTGTTCAGTGTTATTTTACCATCTTTCACCTGAACGGTTACGTTGTCACCATTGACCATTCCCAGTTTTTGTCCGTCCTGAAAACTTTCCGGTTTTAACGCGGAAAGTGTTACGTGATATTGAAGCACATTACGCAGGTCTTCTTTTTTCTCGTTTTTCATGAGACCATCCACTGTTCCGGTCGGCAGTTTTGCAAATGCTTCATTGGTTGGAGCGAATACGGTAAATGGCCCGGCATTGGAAAGGGAGGTTACGAGATCAGCCTGTTTTAGGGCGGCTACCAGCGTCGTATGATCTTTCGAGGAGACGGCTACTTTGACGACGTCTTTTGCGGATTCATTATCCTGTACATTTTCCTGACCACCAGCCGGCTGTAGCCGACTCCGGAGATTTCGAAGGAGCAGCATCTGAACCAGCGGATTGATTGCAGGAAAACAGTGAAAGAAAGAGTGTGATATAGAGAAGGTTAGTAATGTACTTCATGGTCTGTTGATTTGATTGGTCATTAATTTTTCACCAGCGTTGAATCATTCGGAGGCAAATTTTTACCTGTACTGAATAAAAGGGCAGTGTTGCTTTCTTTTGGTGAAACTCTTACATAGCCCAGACATTTCCTGATGCAGCGCGCTGCAAAAATCTGTGCAGTAGAAAGGATACATGCCCGGTTTTTCAGGTGTCCATTTAAGCGTCTGGGTTTCTCCCGGCATAATCAGCAGCTCGCCGGTTAATGCACCCTTGATGGCAAATCCATGAGGCACATCCCAATCCTGTTCCAGGTTGGTTACATGCCAGTATACTTCGTCGCCCATTTTGATTCCTTCAATATTATCAGGAGAAAAATGAGAACGGATCGCCGTGATATAAACATCCACACGGTTGCCTTTTCTGACAACCTTTGTTTCCGCTTCTCCTTTGGATACAAACGCATTGGCTATTTTCTTCCAGTTTATAAAACTTCACCGAATTGTTTTTGATGACATCGGCTGCCACGGCCTGTGCGTAGTGTGGTTCACCGATCGTTGGAAAATCAAGGATCAGTTGCATTTTTTCACCGGTAATATCAAATAGCTGGGCACTCTGGGCGAGTTCGGGACCTGTTGGCAGATACCGGTCTTTTGTGATTTTGTTATATACAATCATGTATTTTGCATTGGGACTTTTTGTATCTCCACCTGGAATACACAAATGTCCGGGAGAATAAAAAGTTGGCTGGCGATCCACCACTTTCAGATCTTTGATATTCCATTTCACCACTTCTGAAGAAACGAACATGGTGGTATATCCGAATCCCTTTCCGTCAAATTCGGTATGCAATGGCCCAAGTCCCGGTTTTTTTACTTCACCATATAAGGCGGATTCGTATTTCACAACCGGTATACCATCGTAGTCTCCGATATAGTCTTTATTGTTAATGGCTGTCATCAGTTTTGTAAAACTGAAAACAGGAATCAGCGCAGCTAATTTTCCGCTGCCGACAATATATTCACCTGTTGGATCCACATCACAACCATGTGGTGATTTGGGGCAGGGGATAAAGTAACAGATATCTTTCAGGATTTTTGTGTCGAGTACGATCACTTCTGTTCTGGTTTCGGAAGTAGCAGTATGGGTTTTTTCATCGAATATATTATGTACATATTTTACGGTCTGCTTTTCTCCCTTCCCGGCTTTTACATATTCTTCTGCCTTTTTCCAGTTAACGGCCATGATAAAATCCTTGTCTCTCTGGGAAGCATTTACTTCCAGGAGGGTGTTGGCCTGTTCTGTATTATAACAGGAGAAAAAGAACCAGCCATGCGATTTTTCTTTGCCGGAATGGCTAAGGTCAAAATTCACTCCGGGACAGCGCAGTTGAAAGGCGATGTTCATGGCACCGGAGGTTTTGTCTACACTGATAAAACTGATCGTTCCTTTGAAATTCTTTTTATATGAATTAATGGGAACATCCCCGTTTACATTATCAGGCGGAACGCTGAATCGTGTCCCCGCTACAACATATTCGGTATTTTCTGTAATAAAAGGAGAAGAGTGATTTCCTGCGCTGTTGGGCAGTTCGATGATTTCAGCTGTGTGAAAAGTTTTCAGGTCAACCCTGGCTACCCTCGGCGTATTATTCGCATTGGCAAATATCCATCTGCCGTCTATTAAGCCGTTTGTCTGTGAGAGATCTTCGTGATGCAGGTCATCCCAGGGAACGAACCCGTGAGAGGTATTGAGCATGGGCTTTGTTTCTTCGCTGTATCCATAGCCTTTTTCCGGATCGACTGAAAATACCGGAATTACCCTGAGCAGACGACCGGAGGGAAGTCCGTAAACACTCATCTGGCCACTAAAACCACCGGAGACAAAATTGTAGAACTCGTCATATTTACCGGGCGCCACATAGGCTTTTGCAGCTGCATCACCCGATACAGCATTGCCGGCGTTTTTTGGTTTGCAGGATTGAAATCCAAATGCCAGTGCGCATATACCAACTGCAGCTACCAGTGTACTCTTAAAATTTTTCATATTTTGATTCTTTACTTTGAAAAAATTCCTTGCTATTTTACTCCGTCATTTTTACGCATAAACTCATAAATATTCCGGGCGTCATCGTCTGTTAAATTCTGGTTGGGCATGCGAACAAGACAGAGTTCAAGCATGGCCTGTGCTTTGGGATCTTTGTCGATCATGACATCGGGGTTGGTTGCGAAATTCATGATCCATTCTGCCGTGTGCCGGCTGGTGACGCCTTTCCAACCCGGACCCACCAGTTTCTCATCTGTAAGTTTGTGACAGGCACTGCATTTAACGCTGTACACTTTGGAACCGGCTTCGGCTTTTGTCACATCGAGACTGGCAGGTATATCTACTTTCGAAAATTTGCCTTCTCCTCTCTTCTGGTCGTAGGAAGGATTTGCATCCGCGGGTTTTGACTGATCGGCAGTAGAAGCGGGTTGTTTGCTGTCGCCGGAATTATTTCCGCAGGCAATCACAAACAAAGTCACCAGACTCAGGAAAAGAAATTTTTTCATACAGTGTTTTTTATTGAATTGAAATGTTAGTGCAAGATTAAGATCCGTTCACCGGCAGATTTATGCGTGTAATCATAAAAACAGGATAAAGTACACCGGCAGAGGAGGAATGATTCCAAAGTTTAGCCGGAACCCAATACCAGTAAGGGATTGTAGCCGGAAAGCCCGGAGATATGATTTTAATCATATTATCGTACGATCCAGATCATAGAACACCCGTCAGGATCAGGATATTTTAGCGTAAATAAACCCGCATGATAGATATCGACACATTGCTGGCCTGGGGTGCTGTTTATAAAAAGTACGGGCCAGAGGAAACCATTTTTCAGGAAGATAGTGAATGTCATTTTTATCATCAACTGGTATCCGGTTCGGTTCGCTGGACTAACTTTAAAGATGATGGCGGCGAGTTTATTCAAAATATGATAAAACCGGGCGAAAGCTTTGGTGAACTCCCTCTATTTGATGACTCGCCTTACGCCGCTACTGCGATAGCAAATAAAGAATCGGTTGTAATTCGCCTGCATATATCCAGCTTTCAGCAGCTGCTGAAGAAAAGTCCTGAAATCGGTCTGGCTTTTTTAAAATTACTTTCTGAAAGGATGAGATTTAAATTTCTGTTGTTGAAGGAGCTTGCCTGTTTTGGACCGGAACACCGGATTTCAACCTTGTTCACTTATTTAAAAAAATCAAGCGGAAATATTTGTAAAGAAAATAACCGGATGGATCTCACCCGTCAGCAGATCGCCAATATGACCGGGCTGCGGGTTGAAACCGTTATCAGAAGTATCCGGCATATGAATGAAAATGGCCAGCTGGTGATTGAAAGAGGCAAGGTTTATTGCTGACCGTATGATTGTACGCATAAATTTTCCGGCTGTTTATCATTTCCTTTGTAAAAAAATTCCGTGCACTCTTCCCGTAAAAAATGGCTGCAGTTCTCTCTTTTTAATTTATGGCTGGTTGCTTTTTTAGGCGCAACCCTCCGATATAAAATTGCCTTTTACCTTCCATTTATTGATCAGCAGAATTTGCTTCACGGTCATTCCCATTTTGCATTTGCGGGATGGGTTACACAGGTACTGATGACCCTGCTGATCGGTTACCTGTCTGAAAAGACATCGAAAGATTATTTTCCCCGGTACCGCTGGATTCTTTATTTCAATGCCATCACGGCGTATGGCATGCTGATCAGTTTTCCCATCCAGGGCTATGGTTCTGTTTCTATTTTCTTTTCGACGATGTCGGTGTTTGCGTCGTATTATTTTGCTATTATATTCTGGAAGGATCTGAACCGCTTACCTGTTCACTTTGTAAGCGATTCCTGGTTCAAGCTGGCCCTGCTGGGAAATGTCATTTCTTCTGCCGGTCCGTTTTCGCTGGCCTATATGATGGCATCGCATAATATGCATCAGAACTGGTACCTGGCTTCCCTTTATTTTTACCTGCATTTCCAGTATAATATCTGGTTCTTTTTTTCCTGTATGGGTTTGCTCAGTTACCGATTATCGGTGATGGGAATTTCTGAAGAAAGCCTCAAAAAAATATTCTACTGTTTTGCCCTGGCTGCCCTGCCGACTTATTTTCTGTCAGTATTGTGGTGGCATATTCCTTTGTGGTTATATATAGTCGTTGTGCTGGCTGCGGTATGTCAACTGGCGGGTTGGGTGCAATTCATATGGCTGGTTAAGAAGCAGGCCAGCCTCATACAAAGCAATATCATTTTGTTTTCGCGTGTATTATTTATTTTTTTTGGCATCGCGGTCAGTATAAAATTAATCCTTCAGACTGCTTCGGTCATACCCGCGATCAGCCGCCTGGCCTTTGGTTTTCGTCCTATTGTCATCGGATACCTGCACCTTATTCTGCTCGGCATCATTACGATTTTTATTCTTGCCTACAGTTTCACGTTTGGTCAGATCCAGATGAATGTCGGTACAAAACGGGGCATTATCTTTTTTGTGACGGCCATTATCTTTAATGAACTGCTACTGATGATACAGGGCGTTTCAGATCTTTCGTATACCGGTGTGGCCGGCATGCAATACTGGTTATTTGCTGCTGCCTGTTTGCTCCTGGGTGGAATAGAAATGATTGTTTATCATCAGTTTTTTTCAAAAGATGACCAAGATCATAAAATGCTGGAAAATCTGTAACGAATTTTGAAAAAAGAAATCAAATGGATAATACAGCCAGACAATCAATTGCGTCGTTGGTGCTCGAAAACCATCGGATCGTACCAGTTCTTGAAAAATACAATATTGACTTTTGTTGTCGCGGAAAGATGAACCTGCAAGCAGCATGTAAGGACAAAGGAATTGAATTATCAAAGGTTTTAAAAGATATGGAAGCAGTGGGAACGGAGGAAACAGGTAAACAGATGCCGTTCACTGACATGACGGAAACGCAATTGGTGAATCATATTTTGACGACACATCATTACTATGTAAAAAAGATGATGCCGGTGATTGCCGGCCATTTGGAAAAAGTCGCAAATAAACACGGTGATTCTTTTCCCTTCATGTTCCGCATACAGGAGCTTTTCGGGATAATACATAAAGAAATGGATGCGCATATGAAGAAGGAAGAGACCATTTTATTTCCGAGGATCCTGGAAATAGAAAAAAACAGCAGACGGGAGAAGATGTTTCCGGCCGATTATATCAGCGGACCGATTGCCATGATGGAGCACGAACATGAAAATGCCGGAGACATACTTTTCGAGATCAGGAGCCTTACGAATCAGTATGCTGTACCGACCGGAGCCTGCACGACATTTCGTTTAAGTTTGTCGGAACTCAAAGAATTTGAAGATGATTTGCATATTCACGTCCACCTGGAAAATAATATTTTGTTTCCAAAAGCCCTTCAATTTTGTCGGGCCGTTTTACCTCGTTTATGAGAAAGATTCTGTTTCTTCTACTGTTTTTGATATTTGGAATTTGTATTGCGGGTATGTCCTGTCCGATCTGCGGCTGCGGCGGTGGCAATGTGTATATGGGATTACTCCCTGATTTTAAATATCAGTTTATCGGTCTAAGGTTTCATACTACGCAATATCATACCCAGTTGATCAATGATCCATCTCAATTCAGCACAAATTATTACAATACGGTTGAACTCTGGGGTGGTGTGAGACTGGGGAAGAAAATTCAGTTACTTGCCTTCGTGCCTTATTATATGAATAAACAGGTAGATGATGATGGCACTACCTATACACATGGCCTGGGAGATATTACCGTGATGGGCCAGTATCAGATTTTCAGCAGTTCAAAACATCTGGCTTCACATAAAATATTTACCCAGCAGTTGTGGATCGGTGGCGGGATTAAACTCCCCACTGGGCCTTTTGACTTAAACGTGCAGGACAGCAATACGACCGTAGCGGATATCAATGCACAAATCGGCACAGGCAGCGTGGATTTCCTGATCAATGGCATGTACAGTGTAAGTATCCGGAATTTCGGGGTTAGTCTGACGGCGAATTACAAATTGAATACCACGAACACAGAACAATATAAATATGGTAATAAATTTCAATCCAATCTGATCGCTTTTTATCAATTCACCGGAAAGGGACCTACCATAACACCCAATCTGGGGCTCGGTTATGAAAATGTTGCGATCAACCAGTTTTCAGGCAAGGGCGTACAATATACAGGAAGCCGGATCATGACGGCGATCGCCGGTGTTGAATTTGATTTTGGAAAAATCGGCGTGGGCATCAACGGACAGCTTCCCCTGGCGCAGAACTTTGCTGAAGGCCAGACAAAAATGAAATTCAACTCCATGATGCATGTTACTTATCAGTTCTGATTTTCCTGTCAGTTATTCACTCATGCTTACGATTCAGGATTAAATGATCTAAGATATTAAATGATTGTTCTTCACAGCTCTCCTGGTTTTCGTCTCAAAATATCGATTGTTCGTCGTTTCGTTTAATAATTTCAATATCTGAAAGAATACTTTAGCATTTCGATACCCGATAAGGGTTTTCGTCTTTTGGTTTAACAAGGGTCGTTTTTTCTAATTCGACCCTTATTTTTTGAATTGATTTCTTTTGTTTGTTCGCTGATATGGACGAACAGGAAAATATGTGGCTAAATGCTGTCAGTGAAAACAATCACCCGGTGTAACGAAAACGGACAATCGAAAAAAAGCTGTTGGTATAAGTCGCTGGTTCATATTAAAATATAATCAGGCATACGCTTGGCTGGTACATACATCATAAGATAAATACCAACCATGTTTAAGAATTATTTTAATACGGCCTGGCGAAATATTATCAGAAGTAAAGGTTATAGCGCCCTGAATATTTCAGGTCTTGCAACAGGCATGGCGGTTGCCCTGCTGATCGGATTATGGGTTTATAAAGAATATTCTTATGATAAATTCCTTTCCGGCTACCAACAGGCATACCAGGTCCGAAGGAATTATCATGGTAATGGCGATACGGTTACGTATGGTGGCAGTTCCCTGAAGTTATCGGATGCTCTGCGGAGCCAGATTCCGGAAATCGAATATGTTGTAGAAACGGATAATTTTGGTCAGCATGGATTGGTGGCTGGCGAAACGAAACTCTATTTGGCCGGTGGACAAACCGCCAAAGATTTTCTCAAAGTCTTTCCATTCCCTTTAGTGAAGGGAAACGCCAGCACGGTTCTGCAGGATCCCTATTCCATCGTACTTACCGAGAACACAGCAAAAGCGCTGTTTGGTAATGAAGATCCAATCAATAAAACGGTTCGCTTTGATAATAAAAATGATCTGAAAGTAACCGGTATCCTGAAAAACATACCGGCCAATTCCACTTTTCAATTTAATTACCTGGTACCATTCAGTTACTATGAAGCCACCACTGAATTTGTACAAACTGCGCGTCAACGCAATTTTGAATGGAACGCATTCAACAATTTTGTAAAATTAAAACCAGGGGTTTCTTTCGCACAGGTATCAGCCAAAATCAGGGACATTGAAAAAGCAGACAAGGACAATTTCATGTCCGTGAAAACAGATGTGATCCTGCAACCCCTGCAAAACTGGCACCTGTATGGTAACTATGAGAAAGGAAAGGAAGCGGGAGGTTTTATTGAGTATGTGCGCATGTTCAGTGTCATTGGTATGTTGGTTTTACTGATTGCCTGTATCAATTTTGTAAACCTGTCCACCGCGAGGTCAGAAAAAAGAGCGCGGGAAGTGGGTGTGCGAAAAACGATCGGGTCTCAAAGGAAGGATCTGGTCATACAATTTCTGACAGAATCATTTTTGCTGACACTCATGGCCTTTATCCTGTCTCTGGTTTTTGTTCAGCTGGCATTGCCGGCCTTCAATATATTAACGGATAGTAAAATCCAAATACCCTGGTCCAATCCTGTTTTCTGGCTGATCATATCGGTGAGTGTGGTGATCACTGCATTGGCAGCGGGCAGCAGACCGGCGTTTTATCTTTCTTCCTTTAATCCGGTGTACGTACTGAAAGGTGTTATTCAGGCAGGTAAATCTGCAACAGCCACCAGAAAAATATTGGTGGTGCTCCAGTTCACCTGTTCCATTGCATTGATCGTAAGTACCTATATTATTTATCAGCAGATACAATATGCGAAAGACAGGCCGGCGGGACTCAATATGAACCGGCTGATGATGACCGACATGAATGAGGACCTGAACCGGAATTATGCAGCGATAAAAAATGAATTATTACAAAAGGGAATTGCAGAGTCTGTTACAACGGCTACCAGCGGGGCTACAAATTCCGGCTGGCACCGGGACGTAGATGACTGGCCTGGGAAAAAGCCGGGAGAAACAGTTGATATGGGAAGGATCGATGTCTCGGAAAATTATTTTAAAACGCTGGGTATAACTTTTAAAGAAGGCCGTGATTTTTCGGGGAATGCTGATACACTGAGTGCTATATTTAATGAGGCCGCTATTAAACGCCTGCGTCTGAAAGATCCTCTGAACCAGATCATCACCTATCTGGACACCCGGATGAGAATTGTGGGTGTTGTGAAGGATGCCTTAACCATATCACCCTTTGCACCTGCCGATCCAACCTTGTTTTTTTATGATCCGAAACCGCATGGCGTGATGATGTATCGCTTGTCACCGGGGAAAAAAACTTCTGATGCCGTTGCACAGTTAACCGAAGTTTTTGGCAAATACAATGCGGCCTATCCATTCACCTATACATTCGCCGACGAAAATTATGCGGCCAAATTCAACCTGGAATTGCTGATTGGCAAATTAGCGGGTTTATTCGCAGGACTTGCGATTTTTATTTCATGCCTGGGGTTATTTGGTTTGGCGGCCTATATCGCGGAACAACGTACAAAAGAAATTGGTATACGAAAAGTATTGGGGGCGTCCGTGTCGCAGGTATGGCTTCTGCTTTCAAAAGAATTCATCGTACTTGTATTGATAAGCGCTGTGATTGCATCGCCCATTGCCTTATATTTTTTAAGCGGTTGGTTACAGAAATATTCTTATCGCATAAGTATTGGTGCCTCTGTATTCTTCTGGGCGGCATTCACAGCGTTGGTCATAACACTTGTCACCATCAGTTTCCAGGCTATCAAAGCGGCGCTTGCAAACCCGGTAAGCAGCCTTCGTTCAGAGTGAACTACGGCTATTCATCTTCCAATCCGTATTCTTTTTTAAGAAAGGTGATCAGGCGGGTGGCATTTTCCAACTGAGGCTTTAAATAGTTGGCAGCATAAGAGCTTGTAATAACTCTGAAGTCAAATACTTTATTAAAAAAGGTGCGAAGCTGCTTATTATCCGCATTCAATTCGGGCGTCGTTTTGTGGGTAAATTTTCCATTTTTCATGTAAGCGGTATCTGAGTACAGGGACATATCTGTTAATTCGTCCAGGCGCGAGAGGATGTCTTTGAAATAATCTCTATAATAATTTGACTGACTGGATATGCCCTGAATATCGGTGTCATATTTTGACAGGCTGTCTGATACATGGTCCTTTTTTATGAGCCGGTAGTCCCCAGTGCTTTTCAGTTGCTGCAGCGTAGCATTGTTGCTGGTAAATGAGACAGAGTTGTAAAAAGTATTCCAGGAAAGAAAATAAAAGTTTTTACGATTACTGTCCAGGGTCATATCGGCATGGCGCAAACGCAAAAAAATATCAATTTTACTCACCTGTACACTATCGAAATAAATGACGTATTTTAAGACAGCCGTGTCGTCCTGTACATTCCGGATAAAACCCCGGATGTACTCTTTTTCCTTTGCATGGTTTGTGATATGCTCACGTAAGTTTTCAGCCAGAAAACCCAGTGTAACGGCAAGGAATATCATCAGGAATTCCAGAAAGTATTCTGTAAAGTGTTTCTTTTTATGCTGCAAATCGGTATGGTGATGTACTTCCATAATAAAGTGATTTCCTGTTCCTGCCGCCTACCAGACCATATTAACATTTTCTTTGAAACATAGTCCCTGGTGTGACGTATATATTTTGTTTAACAAGTTATGAATAATCATACAGCATTTGCCGCTTGTCTGCTCGCCGCCTCCATCCTGATTTCCCAGGGATGTAAGAAGGCGGACCAGCCTGTAAAAATGGGCCAGGCCTCCGATCCCGCATGCGATCCCGTACATCTTTTTTCTACGCCCGTCGATTCTACTTATATCGTCATGTTACGAAGCGCAGAAATTCAAACCGGCTCTGTACAGACCCTGGGTGAGGCGACGACCACTGTTAACAATATTTTAAATCGTTATGCGATCCGGCAGAGCCAGCGGATTGCCGTACTGAACAACATTCATTCAGGATTTATTGCCCGTTTGTCTCAAAATCAGGCCCTGGCATTGAAGCAGGACAATGATGTCGAACTGGTAGAGCAGGACCGGGTAATCAAGCTGGACAAAGGCTGCTTCGAATTGGTTTCTCCGTCCAGCGTGCAATGGGGTGCCAAACGAACAGGTGTTGGCGATGGAACCGGAAAACGTGTTTGGATCGTTGATACCGGTGTGGAAACTGATCATCCCGATCTGAATGTGGATACCATACTGAGCAAATGTTTTGTGAGTGGTGAAACATCTGTGGAAGACGACAACGGGCATGGCACCCATGTGGCAGGAATAATAGGTGCTTTAAATAATTCCTTCGGTGTCGTGGGTGTTGCTTCGGGTGTAAAAATTATTGCTTTGAAGGCATTGAACAACGAAGGAGAGGGGAGTACCAGCCAGCTGATCAGGGCGCTGAATTATGTAGCGCAGAATGCAAAAGCCGGAGAGGTTGTTAACATGAGTCTGGGCACTGACACCGTTTCTCCTGCTCTTGACAATGCTGTTCTCACGCTGGCAAATAATGGAATTTTATTTGCGATTGCTGCCGGTAATGATTCTAAAAAAGCCAGCCTTTTTTCACCAGGCAGGGTGAATCATCCCAATGTATTTACGGTCTCTGCGATTGACAGTCTGGGAAGGTTTGCCTCTTTTTCAAATTTCGGTAACGATGTGGTAGATTTTGCTGCTCCCGGAGTTCGAATTGTTTCCACTTATATTCATGGCCAGTATGCGCGGCTTAGCGGTACTTCCATGGCCGCGCCCCATGTAGCCGGTATATTGGTTGTTGCAGGAAAAAATATTCATTCCAGCGGTGTTGCGCTCAATGATCCGGACGGCGTAGCAGATAATATCGCCTCATACTAGTACTGCCGTACAAAAGTTATTTGGTCAGCAATTCAACATCATTTATTCTGGTTGGAAACCATACCATCATTTCCCCCGTTCCCCGGTTCGCCCAGCTATAATAGGGGATTGCGGTAAAGGATTGCTTTACTGTAGAAATATTTTCTTCATTTTTTATTATAATGCCTGAAGCTTCGGATTTCAATACCACCACGCCATTTAATAAATTTGCATTATACTCTTTCGTAAAAGGTGTATTTGTGTTGAGGATGATATTGCTGGTTTTTCCAAAATTGTCGATCCATTCGGCGCAATAAATCAGCGGACCGCGCTGCAGGGCCATTTTACCGATGTCATCGGGAACTTTTGGGTTAGCAACAATTTTCCTTATTTCCATGGGAAGGATCATTTCCACCTGATCATTCTTCTTCCACGTTCTTTTTATAGAAACATAACCCTTCTCTATGGTATAATCAATGGGCTGGCCATTCACTTTTATTACGGGTTTCGCATTTGAATTGTTTTCAAATTGATAAAGTGTTGAAGGAATGGCTTCATTCCTGGCCCATCCGGGAATGCGCAGAAGCAGATTAAATGAACTGGCGGATGCCGGATTGATGATAAATGACAATTCACCATCCCAGGGATAATTATTTTTTTGAATGATCTCTGTTTTTTTACTGGCGATCATCAGATCTGCGTGGCTGCTGATGAAAAGATTTACATATAGATTGTCCGCGTTTTGAGCATATATATATCCCGGAACAGAAGGGATAAATCTGGCCAGGTTTGTAGGACAGCAGGAGCATTCAAACCATCCGGAGCGGGATGTTTCGATGGATGGATCCCGGAAACTGTTTTTGATTTGCATGGCATTCGTATAAAAGAATGATTTGCCATCGAGCCCAACCCCGGATATCAGGCCATTATATAATGACTTTTCCAGGACGTCTATATATTTTGCATCTCCGTGTAATAAGAACATCCGCTCGTTCCAATAAACCAAGGCAATGGCAGCACAGGTCTCATTGTATGCCGTTGCATTGGGCAATTCGTAATTGACCCCGTATCGTTCCCCATCTCCAATCGCACCCACACCACCCTGCACATACATTTTCTTGTCCACTACATTGGTCCAGATTTTATCAATAGCGCGCAGCAGGCTGTCATCTCCCGTTAATGCGGCCACATCGGCGACAGCAGCATAGAGGTATCCGGCACGAACGGCATGTCCTTCTGCTTCTTCCTGGTCCACAACCGGAATATTATCCTGCCAGTACGCACCGTTTTTCCAAAGATCTTTACTGGTGGAATCATATCCTTTGAAATGGCCACGTTCTTCAATAAAAAATTTGGCGGTGTACAGATATTCTTTTTTGCCTGTAATCCGGTATAATTTCACTAATCCCATTTCTACGATTTCATGTCCGGGAGCAACATGTTTTTTATCCGGTCCGAATACGGAACAAACCAGATCGGCATTCTTTAATGCAATATTTAATAAGCTGGTTTTTTTGGTTGCCTGGTAGTGAGCGGCCGCGGCCTCGTATAAATGCCCGGCATTGTATAGCTCATGACTCAGTTCTCTTTCTTTTTCCCATCTTTCTTTCCCGGACCAGCTATGCGTTTCATTTGGATTTATTGTTCTCGCTGTATACAGATAACCATCGGGTTCCTGTGCCTTGCCGATAATTGCTATTAATGAATCAACATATCTGTCCAACAACGGATCCGGATATTCAGCTAAAGAATAAGAGGCGCCTTCAATGGTTTTATAAATATCGGTGTCATCAAAAGGGTATTTCGTGCAAAATTTTCCTTTTCTCTGTGCCGCCATTACAAAATTTTTTACGCGGCCCGTACTTTCGCAGCGGGCAAACGAGGTAGGTATGGTAACCTTCCGGTTTATTTCCATTCTTGGAAGCCAGAACTGATCATTGAGTTTTACCTGCGTAAATAAAACTGTCTGGATCGGATAGTCTTTTTGCTGTGCATGAACCGGGTTTAAAAAGCAGCTTATGAACAAAAAAATCGATGCGGTGAAAGAAATTCTGATTTTATTCATGATATCAATTTCAAAAAAAATAAGTCAGTCTCATGGTCATTTTTCAGACCTGACAGCGACTGCAGCTGGAGAACATCTGATCAGCCCCGGTCCTTTTTTTGTAAAATCAAGCCGGGCCAGATTGTAGGTGCTGAATGTGCTGTCACCTTCCGTAATATTTATATTTACATCCACCGGGACGTTTTCAAATGATCTGCAGCTTTGCCTGTAACTGGCCATCTTATTTCAATTTTTTTAATAACAGTAGCCTGACCGACACCAATGTGCTGACGTAAGGGATTGGCACCAAAACTTCCGCCGGAATTTACATCCCTGTACACAGAACGGAGCGTATCATTTTCTTTAAAAGTCACTTTTATTCTTGCGCCGATGGCTGCTTTATTGGAAACCGTTCCATGCAATGAAAGATTGACCCAGTGATTGTTATTTTGTCCCGGGTTCAGATACAATGAATTTTCATAAGCATCTCCGATATAGGCTCCGCCCATTTTGATAAAGATATCTTCATTGCCATCATTGTCCAGATCAGCAAAAGATACGGCATGTCCTTTTTGCAAATTGCCTACACGTGCGGAAGTGGTAACATCCAAAAAACGTTTGCCATTCAAATTTTTAAACAGTTTATTGGGGACGACCGATTTCAGACGCGGGTTTCCGGTACCCAGATAAAAATCCAGATAACCGTCGTTATCAATATCGCCAAAATTTGAACCCATCGCAAAAGCAATTTTGTTTAATCCCACTTTAGCAGATACATCTTCAAATGTTCCGTCGTGATTGTTCCTGAACAAAATAACTTTTCCGGCATTGCCCTCCGGTAATTGAAGTGCTTCGGCACCAGCGTAATAGGCAAGAGAATTGGTAAATTCATAACCGCAAACCAGGATATCGGGCCAGCCGTCGTTGTCATAATCCCAGAACCAGGTGGGAAAACTGCGGTCAAGATTTCTGGCCAAGCCGGATTTTTCACTCACATCTTCAAACTTTACAATGCCGTCTTTCCCCGTTTCGTTTTTCAGTAATATTTTCTTCCGGTCGAAGGAGGAAATAAAAATATCTGTCAGCCCGTCGTTATCATAATCGGCCGATGTAACACCTTTTACATAAGCGGTTACAGCACAGCCGGCCTGAACGGCAGTTTCGGTAAAAGTTCCGTTCTTATTATTGATATACAATTCACAGGGATTGACTTCACCGCCTGGCGTGGTTTCATTTCCAATGAAAACATCCAGCCAGCCGTCATTATTGAAGTCCGCCCAGGTAGCTGTTTGCGTTGGATGAAATGAAAGCAGCCCGCTTTCTTTTGTAACATCCGTGAATGTGCCGTTACCATTGTTCCTCAGCAAAGAATTTGGCTGGTTCCCAAACTTTCCATTCCATCCTCCTCGCATTACGAAAATATCTTTGAAACCATCATTGTTGTAATCCGTTTGCATAATATGCAATCCACCGGGCAGGTATCCAAGTCCTGATGAATCCGATATATCTGTAAAAGTTCCGTTTGCATTATTCCTGTAATAACGCATGCGATCTGAGAGCGACCATGTGCTCAGCACAATATCCGGATACCCATCATTATTAAAATCATCGATAATACAACCGCCCGACATCGTTTTCTCGGTCAGTCCCAGGTTTGGCGCCACATCTGTAAATGGTTTCACCAGATGCATGGAATCATCATTGATTATTTTTAAAAGATATTGTGGCGGCACATCCTGCGGATATCTTCCGGCGGTCATATACGCAATATTTAAGAGCCACCTGGATTCAAGATCATTGCGGTCGTTGGAGAGTATTGCTTTGTATATTTCAATGGCTTTTTCAGAGCCTGTTTTATCCAGATGCACACCTGCCTGCGAAATGGGGAAAATGCAGGATTCGGCGCTGTGATTCTGAATGCAATTCAGTCTCTCGCCCATTCTCTGATAAGATACAGCCATACTTGTCATCAAAGATGACCGCTGATCAAGATTCCCCACGGGTATCCGGGTAAGCAGGTTCTGATAAATGTCGATGGCTTTTTGCTCCTGCCCCAGGTTTAAGAATGCACCTGCTTTGGAATACAGTGCTTTCATCTGCGTCTCCGGATCGGATGAAGCATGCAGGATGGAATCGCAGGACCTGATGATGGCTTCGGGCGCAAAAACATTCGCCGGGTTGTTATAATATTTTTCTGCCTCTTGTAAGAGATCAATCATCTCCTGATTGGGGAGTGGTTTCTGCCTGCAGGAAGCAAAAAAAACAAACAAACACAGAGCCATTTGGCAAGATATCCTGAAGCTTTTATTCATATTTTAACAATATAGATCAAATATGTTTGCAATTTATTGAAATGGCAGGTTATAGGCGCTATTGATTAACTTTAGAAGAAATTGACCCTTATTAAAAAGAAAGGAAATCCACGTTTAGAGCGGTTGACGCATTACCTGTTCGGAATGCTCATCATCGTAAAGGGTATCGATAAGTCTGAACATTTTAGTGAACATCCATGGTTATGTCTCTCGTTATTTATTATTGGGGGATTTATCCTGTTTGCCAACTTCAGACATCATTTATTTGAAAAGCATTTTAAAGATTTTCACGTTATTCTTTTTCTTTGTGAGGGCCTGGTGCTTCTGGGCGTTAGTTATTATTATTTTTCTGAGGGAAGGAAAGGACTTCCTTATGCCTATTTAGTGGGTGCGGTTTGCTATATGGCTGCAGCCTTCGTCAAATACCGGAAGAAATCAAGGGCAGAAAAAACAAGCGCTAAAGAAGAAGATGTACCCGCCGTCGCTGAAATGGATCGGTAGCTCCTCCTGCACTTATACACTGACAATTTTCTTCCCAAAAGGCATTAATGCTAATTCTATCATTTGAAAATGCTTTCTTCCAAAAGGCAAACCGATGATCGTAATGCAAAGTAAGAATCCGAAAAAGAGATGGGATAGAGCAATCCAGATCCCGCCGCAAAAAATCCAGATAATATTTGCAAAAGTCTGTAAGCAGCCCCCGGTTGAATTGTTATACACCACTTTTCTTCCAAAAGGCCATAACATGAAATCTGCCAGTTTAAAACATTGCAGTCCAAATGGAATACCAATGATGGTGCAACATAACACGATGCCGCCAACTACATAACCAATGGCGGAAATCAATCCACCAAAGACTATCCAGATCAGGTTCCCAAGGAGATTCAAAATATTTTATTTTAACTGAAAACTTCAGGATTTCAGGCAGTACTAATTTAGATATTTATCCATTGCATCTGATTCAAATTATGCTTTTTATAGATAGTGGACGGGATTGAATGAAGTTATAAGAAATGATGAGGTACTTACACGCCAGTATTTCAGGTGTTATGACCAGGTAGATCCTGAGTTTTGGTCTCAGAAAACCAGTGTTTAGTCGCAATTTAAAAAAGAAAGTAGATCGATTTAATACTTTCACGTCGAACATATTTTTTACATAAAACTCGTTTGAAATGAAAAAAGTCATATTCCCGGCTTTGGCAATGGTGTTAATTGTAGCATCTTCCTTTACCATTCTGATTTCACAGGAATGGAAAATCACAGATACCTATTCTATAAAATTCGATGGGGGTGACCCATCTGGCACATTTAGCGGGCTGAAGGCTACCATAAACTTTGACCCGAATAATTTGAACACTTCAAAATTTGACGCAACCATCGATGTGTCAACGATTAACACTGGAAACGGGATGAAAAATACACATGCTAAAAGTGAAAAATGGTTTGATGCGGCAAAGTACCCCACCATACAGTTTACTTCTACAGCGATAAGCAAAGTTGCTACAGGATATGAGGCCAAAGGAATGCTTACCATACATGGGGTTCAAAAGGAAGTAGTTATTCCATTTACTTTTGACAACAATGTATTTAAGGGAAGTATTTCAATTAACAGGTTGGAATATAATATTAATACAGAGGAGCCTAATCATGGCGCAAGTACCTTTAAAGTTGATATTGAGGTTCCTGTTACAACCTAAAAATAATGTTTAAGAGGATTTTTTTTCACGCCTTAACGGCAGCTGCATTAGCAGCTTTGGCTGGCTATATTTATTGCAGAATCTACTATTTTGCTACCGAAGTGGATTTTTCCAAAGCACTGAATATTAGTAAAATTCTAAGCTTCAGTATATTATTTTGTATGTTGGCCGCAATAGGCAACTACTTGATAACCAAGTTTTTTAAAAATAGAGGGGAGATTATTTTTAATTTTATACTATCGATCATTTCATTTGCTTTGGTGGTGGTTCCCATTTCAATTTCATTGCCATTAGATATAAAGTCTCCCGAATTGTTTCCTGGTCTGGCGGTACCCATGGTATTTTTTCCGGCCCTTGCCTGGTATACAGTAAGTCCTGTATTTAGCTATAAAATAAATAAAGTAAAAGACAGTGTTTAGTTTTTATAGTTCACTGCTCTCCGGACTGTTTATAAGTCCTACCAGCATTCGTATGATATCCAGCATTTTTGGGTGATGTGCATCTCCCCAATTTCTGAATTTTCTAAACCTGTTCATGTCTACTATTTATTAATTGATTATTTCAGTATCAATACAGGTTTTGGGGTACCCCGGTAAAGGGCTTCTGAAATACTTTTGTGCGTTAACGAGTATAAGAAGCTGTGCCTGCCGGGCAACGCCACAAGCAGATCAGCCGGATGGTCGTTTAAAAAATGAAGGATCCCGTTTAAAATGTTTTTATTATTTGCGTAATAAACTTCATGACGGAAATTCTTTAAGTGACTGTGGAGGGTGTTTTCGTATCGCTTAAATGCTTCGTCCCGAAGCGGGTCATTTTCTTTCGTAGCGACGTGTAATATCATTAGCTCTTTGTCAAACCATCGTGCTGATTTTGTTCCAAATCTTTCCAGTCTTTCTAAAAGACCGACCGCTTGTAGATCCACCGGAACCAATACCTTCTGAACAGATTGAAACGTACAAATGGATGGAACGATTAAGACGTTTACCGGGCTGACCTTTGCGATTTCAACGATCCGTGAAGAAATAAAACTATTATCAGAATGGCTGAAATGATCACTACCCAATACAATCAGATCCACTTTCTCGCTTTCCAGGATATCTATAATGGATCGGAGCAGGGGTTGTTCGCTGACAGCGATAGAAACTTTTAGACCCGGGTCCGACTGATCTGTGAATTCCTGGCGCCGGTGCCGGAGCATTTCCATTTCATTCTTTCGACGCTCCTGGCAGACATCTGCATACTCTGTTGTCAGTAATGCGTTTTCATAAAAGGAGCTGTAAAATGATTTTAGTAAGATGATGTGATCGTATTCAAAATTCCTGCTCCATGCCAGCGCAAAATCCGAGGCATTATCCGATGTGCTTGTGAAGTCAACGGGAACTAGTAGCGTTTTCATATTTCACATTATTATTGGATGTGATTTTTTCTGCTTTCAGGTTTTCCGACATTCTCTTTACAACCTTTATAGACTGGTCTATTTTTGTTTTATGAATACCCAGGGCTGCCTGATCATACATTTCCAAAATCCACGGGTTCAACTTCTTTTGTAAGAGCCGTCCTTCTTTTGTAATATAAATCAGGTTATTGCGGCGGTCATCTGCATCCACTTTTCTGCTAACCATATTTCTTTTCACCAGATTATCTACGAGGTATGTCATGCTGGATTTATCCTTGATTACGATGTCGGCAATTTCCTGCTGATTAATCCCGTCTTGATTCCATAAACAAGCCATGATTTCGATCATTTCAAAACTGATGTCGATTTTATGCTCTTTTATTTTCGCCTGGATATACTGACGCAGAAAATTCCGCATCTCAATCAGGCATCTTCCCAGCTCACGGGCCAGTTCAGCAGTATTTCTTATATCCTTCTCCATTTTCAGCGATTTCTTACCATAAAGTTAAGACATTGATAGTATGATATCAAACTAATAGATATTTCAAATAATGCGTAGATAAACCGGCCTTTTAAGCGGGCCCCGGGCTATCCAAAGAACTTCTTAACAATAATAACTGATTAACACTTTAATCAAAAGGAATAATCTATATTAACAGACTCCCCCTAAAAACAAGCAGTATGAAAATCACCATTCTCACGTATGGATCTGCGGGTGACGTTGTCCCCTATATTTCGCTGGCGCTCGGGCTCATGGAAAGAAATCACGAAGTGATTCTGGCTGCTCCGCAGAATTTTGAGACCCAGGTAAAATCTATGGGTATTCATTACAAACCGCTTCCGGGAGACACGCAGGCCACGCTGGAATCAAAGGAAGGAATGCAGTGGATGGCGACCGGCAATACAAAATCATTTTTTAAGGAGCTCAATGCGATTGCATCCAAAAACCAATATGAAATGCAACGTGATAGTGTGGCCGCGTGCAGCGATGCCCAACTGATTATCGCAGGCACTCTGATGCTTTTTTACGCAACGAATATATCCGAAAGATTTAAGATCCCGATGGTCATTGCCATTGTGAATCCGGTTTGTACGCCAACCGGCGAATTCCCGCACCTCTTTATTTCACAAAAACCACTGCCCTTCCGTTTCCTGAATAAATTAACGCATAAACTGGTAAATAAGGAATTTCAAAAAAGCAGGATAACAGCAATCAATGAATGGCGGAAAAATCTGGGCCTGGGTCCCGAGAAAAGAAACATATATAATAGGATCGATCAGCTGAAAGTACCGGTTATCCACGGATACAGTCCATATCTTTTGCCGAAACCAAAGGACTGGGGTCCTCATATTTCAGTAACCGGTATCTGGAAAGCCGACAAAAAATATTTTCCGGTTCAATCGCAGCCGGAGGATCTGATCGAATGGTTAAAAGCCGGTTCTGCGCCCATCTATTTTGGTTTTGGCAGTATGCCTGTTTTAAATCCGAAGGAGGTTCAGAATATGGTGTATGAAATCTGCAGGGAGACAGGAGTGAGGGCGATCATCAATGCAGGCTGGTCAAATTTTGAGGGCAAGACCAATCATCCGGATGACCCGGTGTATTTTATAAAATATACCGATCTTGAATGGCTTTTTCCGCAGTGCAGTATGATCGTGCATCATGGCGGCGTCGGGACAACGCATTTAAGTCTGGAGTCTGGAATCCCAACCATTATATGTTCTATTTTCTGGGACAATCCGTTATGGGGTGAACGCCTGAAGGTGCTGGATGTGGGTGCGCATATCCGTTTTAAAGATCTTGATAAAGAAAAACTGATCCAGGCCATACGGCAACTCCGCCTGGAGGATAAAAAAAAGAAGGCTGTAGATGTTGGAAAAAAGGTAAGGGAAGAAAAAGGTTTGCAGTCTGCTGTGGATCTGGTCGAAAAATATTTGTCTTCCGCACCGGTTTACAGCTGACAGATTGACGTATACCGGAATCGCTGGCATAATTTTTTAATGATTTATCTAAACATTACGAGTTGAAAGACCTGACTATAGATAAACCGGGGGCATATGAAATATTATCCAATGGATCGTATTCTTCTGCCGGTTCTTCTTTATCTCCAACAGGTCGCTTAAAATTCAAAAGGCGAAATATTCATTTGTGGATATTTATAACGGGGCGCCTGCTTTCATTGTCAGCAGCTTTGGCACTGATGATTTATTCAGTATCATGGGCATCAGACGGATTATGGGATATCGCGACGATTATGTTTATTGCCGGAATGATTGTATTGATTCCATTTATTTTATTTGTAAGAAAAATAAAGGAAATAAAGAAACTGAAGAAATACTCAAAAAAAAGTAGCGCCATCATTGGATGGCGCCATTCCGGATAATGTGCTCCCGGTCACTGTTTTTTTGTTTTGTGAATACTGCGGTTTACGATAGTTAGGTCTTCTCCGGACAGTTGGGCCCACCAATCCTCCGTCACATCATTAAGGGTATATTCACTGTCTACAATATAATTCCCATCGGGGCCCACATCATAGTAAAGATTATTAAGTGTATCCAATACTGCATTGACTGATTTGAGTTCTATGAATTGTTTCCTGCTCTCAATAGTCTTGTTGATTTTTTCTTCTAAAAATGCAATTCTCTCCTGCAGCTCTAACACCTTGTCATCTTTACGGGATGTGATTAAAATGGCGATTACCATCAGGAATAAAAACACAAGGATGAGAAACTGATAAAAGGTCATACTGATTCTTCTTAAAATATGAAATATCTAAGTTACATGTTTACAATGTCTTCTTCTTTTGTTGAATGAGCACCATGCGGGCTTCCATGTTGAACGGATCAATTCGTTCTTTATCATAAGGCAAGGATTCTCGAGAAAATCTGATCCCGGACTTATACGGAGCCAGCTGTGACGATCCTTCTTAAAGAAACATTTACAAGAGAATGCAAAATGACTCATTCGGGACAAAATAGACTTGGGATTATTGGCTTTTGTATGGCGGAAATTCCCCATATTATTTTTATCGTAGCCGCAAAAAATTTACGCCTTTTCATATGTTGCTTTTATTTTATATCCTGATTGCCTTTGCAGGTGTGATGTACAGGATGCTGAAATGAGCCTGAAATTCGGATACAGATACCCGGGATTATTCTTATATTTAATAAAACTGCTCGATGAATTTACCCGTTTCTCCCAGGTAGCACCATGAGGCCAAATTTCCGATTTTTACATCGAACGAAAAGATTCTGGAGAACACTTGGTCCTGGTCTTATCACAGGAGCCAGCGATGATGATCCTTCTGCGATTACTACTTTTTCACAAGCAGGTGCAAGTTATGGGTTGACTACTTTATGGATGGCTCTGGTAGCATATCCAATTCTTGCGATCATACAGGAAATGTGCGCGCGTATTGGTATTGTATCCGGAAAAGGACTGACGAGTGTGGTTAGAAACCATTACCCTTCCTGGCTTTTGTATACATTGATTCTTTTGACCTGTCCCGCTTTTCTATTGAATATCGGCGCTGATATTGCGATTTTAGGTGAAGCGGGTAACCTGTTATTCCCCCGCCTGCCTGCCATATATTGTTCGATTGGATTTACGTTGCTTTTGTTTTCATTCATTTTATTTCTGCCCTATAAGAAGCTGGTCCATATCATGAAATTTGTATGCCTGGTACTGTTGGTATACCTGGTAGTTCCATTTCTAAGCCCCCAAAAAATAGAATTAATTTTTAGAAGCTCCCTGATTCCCTCTTTTCATCTTGATAAAGATTTTGTTTTAATTGTTATCGGATTGACAGGCGCTATCATTTCTCCGTATCTGTTTTTTTGGCAGGTCTCCTCTGAAGTGGAGCGAATAGATCCATCTACACATGGTAAAAAAGCCATTAAGCGATACACATTTCTCCTCATGAGGAAAGATATTCTGTCAGGTGCTTTTTTTGCTGTACTCATCATGTATTTTATAATTTTAACGACAGGCACCATTCTCCACGACCACGGCATTCGGAATATAAACAGCATTCGGGATGCAGCCATTGCATTAAAGCCACTCGCCGGAAACCTTTCGTATCTGTTGTTTTCGATCGGAATCATCGGGACCGGCTTTTTGATTATACCGGTACTAAGTGCCACGATTTCATACATTATCATGGAGGCATTTGAATTTAAAGCCGGGCTCAGTAAAAAACCCGGGGAGGCAAAATTATTTTATTTTGTAATCGGGATATCCATGTGTTGTGGAATTGCCATGCACTGGCTTCGCATCAGTTCTGTAAAGGCGCTTTTATTAACTACCGTCCTTTATGGAATTACAGCACCACTTTTAATAGGGATCATCCTTCACGTCGCCAATAACAGTAAAATCATGGGTCAATACCGGAATAACCGGATTTCCAATATATCGGGCGTCCTGATACTACTGTTCATGTTAGCCAACCTTATTATACTGGGGTATTTTATGTTTATCCAATCCTCACATTAGGCGGGATGAGTTTATAAATGACCGGTGTCACGATGCGGGACAAAAGCGTAGAACTGATCAACCCTCCGATCAGCACAATCGCCAGCGGCGCAATCAGCGGATTGGTGGATAGTGCGATCGGCATCAGTCCGCCAATGGCCGTGAGGGAGGTCAGTACGATGGGGAGAAAACGAACTTCACCCGCTTCGCGTATCGCAGATTCCAGATCCTTGCCCTGGCTGCGCAGCTGATTGGTAAAATCGACCAGCAAAATGGTGTTCTTCACTTCGATCCCCGCGAGTGCGATCAGCCCGATGATGGATACAAAGGATAGCGGATAGCCCGTGATCCACAATGCCATGGCAGCGCCCACGACGCCGAGCGGAATAACGGAGAGTACGATCAGCGTGCTTTTGAATGTGCCGAATATCAGCACCAGCGCAGCGATGAAAAGGAAAACAGTTACAATGATGACGCTGGTGAATCCGCCGAAGGAGTCTTTGCGTGATTCCACTTCTCCGCCCATTTCATACGTGTATCCCGCAGGTAAAATCATTTTGTCCATTTTATTGGTCACCTGGGTGATCAGCCGGTCTGACAGGAAGCCTTTTTTCACACTGGCTTTAACAGATACGACGCGTTTTTTTTCCTGGTGATTAATCACCTGTGGAGAGGTTTGCAGTTTCAGCGCAGATACCTGGCCGACCGGAACGGCCACACCCTGGTTATTGTTTACGTAGAGATTATTAAAAACATCGAGGGTGGGTATTTCTTCTTTGGTACGCGTTAGTAAGATGGAATAGTCCTTGTCGTTTTCATCCGTGTACTTACCCATATTCAGACCGGCCACGGCAAGCCTTACGGTTTTGTCGATGTTCACGGTCTGTATTCCGAGCAACTGGGCTTTTTCTTTATTAATATCTACTTTGATATCTGACTTGAGCTGGTCCACCGGGTTGTCGATGTAAATGGTACCGTCCGTGTTCTGCAGCAGGTTTTCAACCCTTGCCGCCAGGCTGCGTAATGTGTCCAGGTTATCTCCAAACACCCGCACTTCTATGGGTGCTGCTACAGGAGGCCCCTGTTCAAAGTTTTTCACTTCTATTTTGGCGCCGGGGTAGGGCGTCCATTTTTTGCGCAGCGATTCGATAATCGCCATTTTTTTATCCGGTGCCGTGTGATTATCCAGTTGGACAAAAATCTGTGCATATTCTGATTTTTCATTTTCAGGCACTTCATTATAATAGATGCGGGGATTTCCTTTGCCCACATTACTCGCGAAATAAGTGATGGCCGGTTCTTTTTTTAATTCCTCTTCTATATTTCTTGTGATGTTATCGGTGTACTAAAATATTGGACTGTGGCGGTGCGGTTATATTGATTAAAAATTGTGGTTTTTCAGAAGAAGGGAAGAGTGCGAATCCAATGATATTGAAAACATAGATCGAGAAACCAAATAATACGGCTGCCGTGGCGATCGTAAATACCGGGCGGTGTCAGCGAGCGGTCCAGCAGGCGGGCATAACTTCCGTGTATGATTTTTTTCAGGCCGCGCATAAAAATATTTCCCTCCGGTATCATATGATTTTTCAGCAGTCGGCTGGACAAAAAAGGAATGATGGTAAGTGAGACCAGCATGGAGGCGAATACCGAGAGAATGACAGCCATCGGCAGACCGCGGATAAAATCACCGGCGCCTTCAGGCATAAAGACCAGCGGCATAAATGAAATGATCAGCATAGCGGTACAACCGGCCACGGCCTTGCCGATCTGTCCGGTGGCTTTCAGCGTTGCCTCCATACGGCGTATGTCCTTCCAGCATCCAGCGTTCGATGTTTTCAACTACCACGATGCTGTCGTCTACCAGTAATCCCAGGGCCACCACCAGTCCGACAATACTGAGCTGGTTCAGGTTAAATCCGAAAAGATTCAGCAACACCAATCCGATGGACAGGGACAGCGGGATGGAGATCATAACGATCATGGCTGACCGAAATCCGAGGGGAAGCAGGGTGACGGCCACCAGCAGGATGGCTATAATAAAATCTTCTCCCAGACTGCCCAGCCGGCGGTTTACATTATCGGCCTGGTCGAAGTTCTGCACCTGGTCAATATTGGACGGCAGCGTTTTTTTGAATTGTGCCAGCACAGGTTCATAACTCTGTTTGGTCCTGCTGATATTTTCCCCTTCTTTCTGCGCGGCAGTAATAAATATACACCGGTGGCCATTGAGCCGTGTTTTATACTTGGTGTCTTCAAAACCATAATACACTTTGGCAACGTCTTTCAGATAAATGTTTTTTCCGGAAGAAGATGAAACAATGGTATTCCTGATTTCATCTATTGACTGGAAGTTTCCGCTGGTCTTGATATCGAAACTTCTCTGGCCTGCAGAAATACTTCCTCCCGGAATATTGGCGATCTCGCTTTGCAGGCTTCCGGTTACTGCACTCAGTGGCAGGTGCATCTGCGCCATTTTTTCAAGATCGAGTTCCACACGCACCTGCGGATCGGGTATACCATGAATTTCCACTTTTTTTAATGCGGGCAGTTTCTCCAGTTCGTCCTGCAGTTTTTCTGCGTAGTATTTCATTTTCTCCCGGGATGCATTTTCAGAAACAAGCGCCACCTGGATGATATTTACATCGGAGGGCTGAAATTTCTGCACGTCAATGCTCGCAATATCCGCCGGCAGTTCCGGCCGCTTGCTATTGACTACGCGTACGATTTCCTGATACTTATTGTCCACATTGCTATTGTATTTATAATCCACGCGAATGGCCGCCACACCGTCGCCGATGGTCGTACGTATGCGCTTGATGTTTTCAAGCCCCCAGATTTCTTTTTCCAGTGGTTTCACAACCAGTTCTTCCATATCGCCGGGGCTCGTACCGGGGTATACAACCACGACGGTAAACGTGGGTGCGTGCATTTCAGGATCTTCCGAGCGGGACATATTCAAAAGCGTGGTAAGTCCCAGCACAATGATCATAATGAAAATGATCAGGGTGAACTGGTAATTTTTGACTGCGTAGTTGGTGATTTTCATGATCGGAATCTTTATGGAATGATTTGAATGGCACTCTTGTCTGTGAGATAAGCGCTGCCGGACACGATGAGTAATTTTGATTTTTCCAGTCCCTGGCTGACGATTACATGATCTTTTTCAACGCCCGCAATCACCACTTTCGTTTTTTCCGCTGTTTTACTGTCGTTCGTAACAAATACAAATCCGGAACTCCCGTCGCCATCCATCAGGGCCTCATAAGGAACGGACCAGGTTTCGGTTCCCGATTTATCTGTCTGGTGTCCTGTCGTCATGATGACTCCGTTTCCAAACATGCCGGCGGCAATTTTACCTTTTTGATCTCCGTTCAGTGTGATGTCAATACTGAACAGTCCGTTCGAAGGATCCACCGATTCGGATTTCCGGGTTACTTTACCCGAAATGTTTTGCCTGCCCGGTGAAGAGATCATGATTTCTGCGGGGTTCCCCGTTTGGATTGCATTCCATTGCTGATCGGTTATGCCTGCCCGTAAGATCCATTTTCCGGCACCGGCACCATTGGTTTGCAATACCGCATTGCCCGAATTCACGAGTTGTCCTTCATTGGCGAGCTTGCGCAAAACAAATCCATTGGCTTCGGCCCGGATTTCGGAATACTGCCTGTTGAACCGGGCCGTATTGAGTTGTTGCGCTGTAAGATCCCGGGTTGTTTTTGCATTTTGAACCTGCTCAAGGGTGGCGACACTATCGTTGTACAGGTTGTTCAGCCGCTGCAGATCCCGGCTGGCCTTCTCAAATGCGAGTTGTGTCTGTTGCAGGCTGGCATCAATTTCCGTCAGGTTCAGTGTTGCGAGCAACTGGCCTTTTTTTATTGCATCTCCTTCCTTCACAAATATTTTGCTGATGATGCCGGTTGTCTTAAAGGACATCATCACTTCGTCATCTGTGGTGAACTGTCCGGAGACAGGAATTTTTTCCAGCCCGTTGTATTGTTTAACGGGAAGTACTTTCACCGGAATGGCGGTTGATTCTTTTTTCCTGAGTGGTTCTGTTCTGGCGGTGCAGGAGGCGATGGTGACAACGGCGGACAGGATGAGCAGATAAGATAATAAGCGTTGCATATGATTTATTATTTATTGAGTGGATAAGTAGCTGCATTGCGTTCGGTATCCGCATAGGCAACCTGTACATTGGCGATGGTGACGGCCAGCTGAAGTCTGGCGTTCGTGAGCTGGGTGAGTGCATCCAGCAATTCGATATACAACAGCTGACCTGCCTTGTACACTTTAAACTGGTCGGCATAATATTTATCAGCAAGGGCGAGTTGTTTTTTTGCATTCTGGTAATCGGAGAGGGCGGTGTGTAAATTATTTACAGACTGAACCAGTTGCATTTTCAGCTGGGAAGAAGTCTCCTGGAAATTGGATTCTGCTTCCTGCTTTCCGACTGCTGCCTGCTGGATACGGGATTTGTGCAATCCGCCTGCGAATAAATTCATCTCCAGACTTACACCCCACACATAATATTGTGTTTTGTCATTGTATTTGAAATTGAAACCCTGTGAGCCGAGATCGAGATAGGTATTCAGTTTGGGAACGAGATAAGCGCTTTGCAGTTTGCGGTTTAACTCATGGGTTTGAATGGTGGATTGAAGTTCCTGGAGTTCTTCCCGGTTTTCCGTATTCAGATTCATGCTTCCGTTGAGTGATTCGGATTCAGTAACGAAACTGGCGGTGTCGAGTATAATTCCGGAATCCAGCGGGCGGTTCATCAGGAAATTCAGATAAGCCTGGATATTATTCCGGTTGTTGGAGGCCTGTGTGACGGAAGTTTCAATCTTTTGTTTTTCTGTTTCCGAACGTGTGAGCGCGGTGCTATTGCGCATGCCGTTTTTCAGCAGACTTTGATTCACCCGGATATTTTCATTTACCAGGAGAAGGGCGTTATTATAAATTTCGATTGCTTTATCCGCCTGGTAGTACCGGTAGTAAGCGGTTTTTATTTCTTTCACCAGTTCGCGCTTGTACACATTCACAGCCGCGCGGTTCCTGGATATGGTTTCTTTTTTTATTTTCTCATTGTAATAAATCTCTGCGTTGACCAGCGGGAGTGTGGTGCGGAAACGGGCGTCGTAGTAATCATCCGGTGTTAGCAAAACAGATTTATTCTGGAGGTTGGGGAATTTTGTTGAACCCGTGAGCTGATTGAGTGATTGATAAACCGGATTCAGTAAATCGCCCAGTGGAAGATCGATGGTACGGCCGCCGTCTGCTTTCGTGTAGCTGGCACCGAAAGAAACATTGGGAAGAAAAAGTGCGCGGGCTTCTTTCAATGCATACAGTGATTGTTCCAGTTGCAGTTGCTGACCCGTCAGACCCTGGTTATTGGAGAATGCCGTATTGATATAGGTATCGAGTGCATTCTCCTGGGCGCTGGCTCCTGCGCATAGCAGAAGGAGCGGTATGATAAACAGCATTTTCATAATTACTATTGTTGAGTTAATGAACAGTGTTTAGTGAAATGGCAAAAAAAATAGCCGTCTACGCTTTGATGAGTTTAAAATATTCCTTTACTGATTTTTCAATGGTTGCAGCAATTTCTTCCTCATTCATTTCTGTCACTTTTAAACGGTCACGAAGATCGAGTGAAACCAGGCCATGGCCCATGGACCAGACAGAAACCGCAGCTACCATGGGGTCAGTAAAACGGAGCAGTTTTTTTTCAATACACTCGGTAAGGCATTGCACGAGGGTTCCAAATGCATCGTGACAATTCTGCCAGTCTTCTTTTTCTCCCACCACATTCATCGGTGCGCGGATGATGAACATCAGGTCGTAGAGCTCAGGGTTATTTTTCCCGAACCAGACATAGGTCTTCATGATTTGTTCCAGTCTTTTCAGCGGTTCCTGCGCATTGACTTTGTCACGAAAAGTCTTATCCAGTTTTTCAAAGGCCTGCGCCTGCACATCATACAGTAATTCGTCCTTGTCCTTATAATAGAGATAAATGGTTGCGGGGCTGTATTCAATTTTCTCAGCGATATTTCTTATCGACGTTTTTTCATACCCATCCTTTACGAACATTTCAATGGCCACATCGATAATGCGCTCCCGCATTTCGACCCGGTCCCGTTCCTTTCTTTCTATTATGCCCATTGAAAATAGTTTACAGTGCAAATATACTGAACAGTGTTTAGTATTTCCAAATACTTTTTAGAAATATTATAAAAAGTTCAATATCAAAGAATCATTCCAGTCTGGAAATGACATATATTGGTATTATATTTGTCATATTCAGCAATAATGCTTCTTATGATTCAAAAAAAGAGAGTGGTTATTGTCCATTGGAAAACCAGACTTGAAAATCCATTTGAAGTATTTTCCAGCCTGAAGAACTTTTGTATGAGTTATTATGGATACAACTATAACACCCTGAGTAATTATTTGAGTAAAGATAAAATTGCTTACGAAAATCCCATAGTCAGAATTGAGCGGAAAGAGGTTATACTAAAACCTAAAGCCCTTTCCGTTTCCAGCATGGGAAGAAGTATTATTCCCGTTGTGCGTAAAGTAAAAATGAAAGGGTCAGGAGACGAAAAACGCGATTTGTCATTCTGGCTTTCCAGATCTCCATTGTTTAGGGTAGCGGCTGTAACTGAAATGATATCGCGGACCATGGACAAATCCGGCCACATGGATAAAACCCGGATTGTAAAGAAAAAATTGAAACCATGACACTCGCAAAGGACTTTGAAGATTTTATAAAACTGCTTAACCAATATGAGGTGGAATATATGGTAGTGGGTGGGTACGCACTAGCTTTTCATGGCAAACCACGGCACACAGGTGATTTGGATATATGGATTAATATTTCTGAAAAAAATGCATCCGGAATGCTAAAGGTTTTGAAGGATTTTGGAATGTCGGCCCTGGGATTTAAAAAAGATGATTTTTTAAAACCTGGTTTTGTAACCCAGATTGGATACCCTCCGTTACGAATTGATATACTCAATTCCATTGACGGAGTTGAATTTAACGAAGCGGCTAACCACATGAACAGAATTGATATTGAAACGGATTTGCCGTTAAATTATATCGGTTTGAATGATTTCGTCAAAAACAAACAGGCAACCGGCAGAATGCAGGATCTGGCGGATATTCAGGAAATTAATAAGTTGCCAGAGATGAGAAAAATGCTGAAGAAAAAAAAGGGTAAGCGTTTATAATAATTATTGAAAGGATTTTCCAAAACCTACGGAAGACTTAACCAGTTTCTTTTTTAATGATTCCGGATTGAATACATGGTTGAAATAGCCGGCGTAATCAAATCCTGCCACCTGTTCAAAGTTCTCATTTATCGGCCGGAAGTATTATCGTAAACTCGCTGCCCACACCTTCTTCGCTTTCTACCATGATTTCGCCGCCATGCGCTTTTACAATATCGTAACTTAATGACAAACCCAGGCCGGTACCCACTCCGGGGCCTTTTGTTGTAAAAAAGGGATGGAATATTTTCTCTTTAATTAAAGGGGAAATGCCGGTGCCATTGTCCTTCACAACAATAAACAAACGTTTATCTGTTTTTTTGGTGCTGACGGAAACAGTCGGACTAAAATCAGCCGGCGCTTCTTTACTTTTCGCGTTTACGGCATAAAAAGCATTGTTCAGGATGTTTAGTATTACGCGGCCCAACTCCTGGGGCACAATATTTATCATCCCTGCTTCAGGATCAAAATCTTTGTTCATTGCAACATTAAAGGATTTGTTTTTTGCACGCATTCCATGATAGGCAAGACGAAAGTATTCATCGATCAGCGCATTGATATCCGTCGGCATTTGTTCCTGCTCACCGGGCCTGCTATGCTGCAACATGTCCTTTACGATCGCATCTGCTCTTTTACCATGATAACCGATTTTAGCTTCATTGCTGAAAATTTCTTCGGAAATCGCGTGTACTTCATCCGTATCTTTTTTCCTGTTTGCCTCCTGCAGGTCCGCGATCAGTTCCGTATTTACTTCCGAGAAATTGGTCACAAAGTTCAGCGGGTTCTGTATTTCGTGCGCAATACCGGCGGTCAGCTGGCCCAGGGAGGCCAGTTTCTCTGACTGGATCAGATGCGCCTGCGCCCGCTTCAGTTTTTCAAGGGCTTTATTCGTCTCGTCACGCTGTTCTTCCGTAAGCGCATTTGCCCTGGTTAACTGCTCGTATGCCTTTTGCTTTTTGCCGGTAGCTTCTGAATAATATCATGATGAGAACGATAATCACGGCGAGTACAATCAATGCTGCAATCAGCAGTATCCGCTGTAATTTTTTTTGCTGATTTAATACGTTTACTTCTGCCTGCTTCTGGGATACCTCAAAGATTTTACTTTGGTCTCCCATTTTTTCGATGGTCTCCAGATTACTGATGCTGTCACGGTAAACAATATAATCCCTGTAGTAGTTATATGATTTTTCAAAATTGCCTGAACGCTCATACAGACCGGATAATTTAAGATTTGCATCCCTTATCTGTTCCTTTAAATGATATTGCCTGGCTATCTGAAGGCTCCTCAGTGCATAGGACAGCGCAGTCGTTTTATCATTTCTTTCCAGGTAGACATCACACATCGAAAGAAGGTATTCACAGATGGGGTAGTAAACGCCAAACTGCTCCAACAGTGGTATGGCCGTGTTAATATTTTTTTCGGCCAGATCATTCTTGCCCATACCGGCATATACCATTCCGATATTTCCAATGGCATAGGCGGTGCCGAGTGAATAATCTTTTTTTTCATAGATCTCCTTTGCTTCAACAAAATACAGCAATGCGGAATCGTAGATATTATTCAGGCGGTATTCTTCGCCTGCATTTAGAATGACGGAAGCCAGCTTGATAGAATCTCTGGCCGGCCGGAGGATAGCAATCGCTTTTTTATAATAAACTATCGCGTCGCCATGTTTTTTTGAAATACCATAAATGTCAGCGATGCCCGCATACACAGCGGGCTCAGGTATAAATCCGCCTTTGGCGGCAACTTCCGTGCATTTGAAATATGCATCCAGGGCGTCCGGCAGATCACCTGAAAGTCTTTTTTTATTTCCTTTTTGATAATATCCCAAACTGAGATAATAATTATTGCCTGCCGCACGCGACAGAGAAATGAGTTCTTCGGCGTACTGTAAAGCCAACTCCAAGATTCCTTACCTCGTTGAAAGATAAATCCCCCAGTAATTGCAATTGTGCCTTGTCTCTCAGGGTATCTTTTTGGTAAATCTTTACCAGGCTGTCTGCCAGTTTCTGGTCCTGCCCATAACCTGCCTGACCCATTAAACAGGCAAGGCCTGTCAGGAACGATGAGATATATTTTTTAATTGACATCTCTAATTCCCCAGCTTAATCTGGATTCTTGGGTCGAACGTATGTTGGTGTCCTGCCTTGCGCCAGACAATATTATAAATATAATTTATGAAGTGTCCACTACTGTCAGTCTCATAGGCGATTCCGTGAAGGCCTGTTGAATCTTTAAGAGTTCCTTTCCAGCTCTTGGAAAAAAATGGTACAGGATGCGGCTTCTTCTTAAAGACTTCATCCGGGGGAGCTTGAACTTTCTTTTCAACCACATTATCGATAACAAAATGACTGATCCCTGAAATTTTCCATTTGATTTTCTGACCCGCGTAGGCTGGGAAGGGGTCCGGGGAATTCTTGGAATCATCCTGCAGGGTGAGATGCCCGGTAGCTGTGTCAAACCCGGTGACGTAGATGGTGATCTTGTTCGGCACCTGCTGATTGCCATTGACAATCAGGTAAGATTTGCACGATGAAATGGTAAACACAACGAAAAAGCAAAAAGAAAAAATCCTGCAGATAGAAAAGATGGATTTCATAATGGATGTTTTTGGGGTTAAATGAAATATGGGTTCTTTCCTTAGCGAGTCAGCAGATCTACTAAATATAATGCTTCTTATCCAAAAAAACAGACTGGTTGTTATAAATCTTTCAGTTACCCGTTACCGTTATATGTGTTGGGATTGGCGAACCCGGGTATCAATCAGGAATCGGGATTCATTCCATTAACCGGCGATCTTCATTCATTTTCCTGGTAACACTTTGAATATTTTTGCGACATTTACTCACTTAAAACCTGTAGAATGAAAAAATTTATCATCACTGTATTCATTTCTTCCCTGTTTTTTAGTCAACAGATATTTTCACAGGAATTGAAATCTGAATTTTTATTTGATTTGGACCTCAATCTCAATCCACCACAGGCAGTCGGACCTGTATTGAAGGGAACGCGTGTCATTTTTCCATTCAAGGATGGCGTTGTAAAAAGTGATAAAATAAATGGTAAAATATTAGAGAGTGGCGCAGACTGGGGTCTTGTTTTTGATTCCACAACCTTTAAAGTAGACGTTCGCGCCACTATTCAAACAGATGATGGTGCTCTTATCTACATGACATATTCTGGATATAATCACGCGAATGCAAAAAACTTTGCTATGATCAGTGCGGGTAAGGGAAGTGAAGTTTCGACTTCTGACTATTATTTCAGAACCAGTGTATCATTTGAAACAAGCTCTCCCAGATATGCCTGGCTTAATCATACGGTTGCAGTCGGCGTAGGTCGTTTTCCTGCTGCCGGCAAAGTCTCTTACCGGATTTATGCAATTAAGTGATATTTTCCCCTACCCGAAAGATTCACCTGCCTTTGATCCTTGCCCGGTGGCTACCTCTCAACCAGTTCAGGTTTTATCAATGAACAAGTATAGGTTTGCTTATGGTTTGAAAAATATCTGCACGAGCAGCCGGGTCGCCAGATAGATTACATTTTGCAATGGAAAAAATATGAATGAACCGATCCTGTATAAAGTGGAAGCTCATTGGATAGCCATCGGAATTTTTCTGCTGATACTATTGACCAATTGGCTGGGATTCCGTTACCGTAAGTATCAGGATGCCAAACCTGCTGCGGAAACACTGGATGGCATGGGATCCATGGAGTCTTCCATGCTCGGATTAATGGCCTTGCTTCTGGGCTTTACTTTTTCAATGGCCATTTCAAAATTTGATACCAGGCGCCAGATAATCATAGAGGAAGCCAACGATATTGGTACCGCTGTTCTCCGCGCTGATCTTTTTCCGGACAGTATCCGAACCCTGCTGCGTGCAGATTTTAAAGAATATGTTGAAGCCAGGATTTCCTATTATGATGCAGGTGTTGACGCGGATAAAATTGATTCCGCTCTTAAAAAAACGAACTTCTATTCCGGCAGACTATGGAAGCGGGCCGCTGTTCTGGCTCAGGACGACCGATACCGGGTAAGTAATCTCCAAATGATACCGGCGCTGAACAGCATGATCGATATAGTGAGCGTCAGGGAATCCGCCAGAAAGGCCAAAGTGCCACCCTTCATCCTGACTATGCTGCTCATACTAACCCTTATATCTTCCTTTCTGGTTGGTTATGGTTACAAAGGCAGGCGCCGTAACCTGGTTATGATATGTACATTCAGTCTGATGACAACAATTGCTTTATTTCTGATCCTTGAATTAGACCGGCCACGAAGGGGGATGCTTAATCTGGGTGCGGCTGAAGAACATATTACGGCACTTCGCGAATTATTTCAATGAATAAACCAGATCTGAATTTCCTGCATAAAAGCTAAACATCATGGAATTTTCAATAAACAAATCGATAGAAATACTGGAAAGAACGCCCCATGTTCTGATTCAATTAACGAATCACTTATCTGCGGACTGGACAATGAATAATGAAGGCGGTGAAACCTGGTCAGTTTTTGATGTGATTGGTCATTTGATTCACGGAGAAAAAACGGACTGGATAACCAGAATGGAAATTATTCTTTCTGAAGGGGCTAAGAAAGAATTTAAACCATTTGACAGATTTGCCCAGTTTGAAGAAAGCAAAGGAAAATCGCTGGAGCAGTTGTTGAACGAATTTCTGGCAGCCAGGGAATTGAATCTTAAAAAGCTGAAAGGCTTTAACCTGACAGAAAATGATTTTAACAAAACGGGTATTCACCCAAAATTTGGAGCGGTAACCCTCTCGCAATTAATTGCTGCCTGGACTGTACACGATCTTGACCATATCTCGCAAATTTCAAGAGTTATGGCAAAACAGTATAAAGAACAATCCGGTCCCTGGGTAGAGTATATGAAAATATTAAGGCAGTAAAAAGGGTACAATTTATTATTTATGTCAGCATAACCGGTGAGTTTGCCTCCATGCGGTTTTCATTCAGTTTAGATATATTATCTAAAGTCACTTCTGCAATTTCTGCTAAAGCCTCTTCCGTAAAAAAAGCCTGATGAGCTGTAATAAGAACATTTGGAAAACTCATTAATCGTTGAATTTTATCATCATCAATAATATCGGATGATAAATCTTTAAAAAATAAGCTCTCTTCCTGTTCATAAACATCAATGCATAAAGCGGCAACCTGTTTCGCTTTGAGCGCTTCAATAATATCCGCAGTATTGATTAACCCACCGCGACTTGTATTTATAAGCGTAACGCCCGGTTTCATTAAGCTCAAGGTTTTCTTATTGATTAAATAGTGATTTTCTTTTGACAGAGGGCAATGCAGGGATATGATATTTGATTTTTGAAGTAGTTCCTCCAAAGGAACATAGAGTATTCCTTTCTCCAGTAAATGAGCATCCGGATAAATATCGTATGCCAGAATTTTACAACCAAAACCTGTCATAATATTAATAAAGGCTTTCCCGATTTTGCCCGTGCCGATGACCCCGACTGTCTTACCAAAAAGATTATATCCCAGGAGTCCGTTTAACGAGAAATTTTGTTCACGAACCCGATTGTACGCTTTGTGTGTTTTTCTATTGATCGTTAACAGCATCGCAACGGCATGTTCCGCAACGGCTTCCGGCGAATAGGCGGGTACCCGGCAGACTGCAACATGGAATTTTTTTGCAGCTTCCAGATCAACGTTGTTAAAACCTGCGCACCGCAATGCAATGATCTTTACCCCTTTTTGAGACAATACCTCAATAACCTGTGCGGTCAATTTATCATTAACAAATACGCATACGGCAGTTGCATCTTTAATGATATCGACTATATGTGGTCCCAGGTGCGTATCATGATATTTAATATCAAATCCATACGTTTTATTGAAACGGTCAAAAAATAATTTATCGTATGGTTTGGCAGAAAAGAAATCAATTTTCATGGTACAAAGTTCCGTGTAATTTTAATTAGAATAAAAGTCTAATATTAGAATTACCGTTTTCATCCATGATACGCCCTGAATTTCGAAAATTCACGCCAGCCTTCAAGGCCAAAGTTGAGTCAGGAAGTTTTATTGATATCTATTGAACCGATAATAGATCTGCTTTTCAGGTCCTTCAAAAATCAGGGTGTCGCTTCCCATCATCTTAACCGGGTAAACCAATTCGTTATGTGCAAACAGAATTCGTAAGCTGTCATGATTTATCCTGTATGGAAGCTTTCGGCCAATATTAAAATAGTAGATGGAATCTTCCATGATTTTAAAACCATCTGTTGTATCACCGGGCCGGGCCCAATTACCCTGCAGATAATATTCTATCGCTGTTGAATTTTTGGGAATGGATGCGGGATCGGTATGTAGCTTGTCCCAAATACCATCATCATGAATGGCTTTTAGCATATCGCTATATTTTCTTTCTTTATCCGGCGCACCTATGTCCCTGTTTACAAACAGGGTTACACCTTTATATTCCTGCTTTTGATAGATTCTTGTCTGGGGTTTATCCAGGGAGATACGATAAATCGGTTTGCCGGATTTTGCAGATGCGGTATCTTCTGTTTCCGGGAAATATTCATTTACGTTTACGCCGTCGAAAATCAGGCTGAGCAACCGGTCATCTGCCCTGTATTTTCCCATTGAATAGGTAGCCCCATCCTCACAATATTCAATTTCCAAAAAACTGCTGTCATCCAGGAACAAGGTATTCGCAAAGGAACAATCGCCGTCCCCCGTTGCTACGAGGTTTGTGCTGTCGAATTCAGATCCAAAAGAATAGACTTTGCCCGCCAAAGAATTTTGGGAATGCAGAGAATCTGTTTTTTGCGGAACGTATGGCTGGTTCGAGCAGGAGCTGAGATAAGCAGCGGAAAGAAGAAAGACGATTTTATGGGTTAATTTCATGGGGCTGGGTTAATTACGCGACAAAATAATAACCGGATCTCAATTTCTCAAGCACGTGTCTCCGGCAGTTTTATTGTGTTTTCGTCTTTGTAATTATTTTAACCAGTTCATTTTTGACCAGGAATAAGTGTTTTCATTTAGGGCTGCATGTCATAAAACAGCATAATGATTCCATTTTGCAAATATCTGCAATATTGCATAATATTGCAAACCGTCATTATGCCGGGATTAATTAATAAGTCATTTATGAAAAGGCAGGTAAACATTTTTAGCATTTGTATAGTCGTGTTTTGTACATTCTTTATGTCTGCATGCTCAAGTCGTTCTGAACAGCACAATACCATTTCTGATCAGGAAAAAAAAGATGGATGGGTCCTCCTTTTTGATGGAAAGACCACTGAATGGATGGCATGTGTTTAACAGGGGCAATATCCCTTCAGCCTGGTCCGTGGACAGCGGTAACCTGGTATGCAACCCGCACGCTAAAAATGTAAAACACGGAGATCTCGTGACAGATAATGAGTATGAAAATTTTGATTTGACCTTCGAATGGAAAATTTCACATGCCGGTAATAGTGGTGTGTTTATAAACGTACAGGAAAGACCCGACCTGGGGACTACTTTTTCCACCGGCCCGGAATATCAGTTACTGGATGACAGAAATGTAGAGCCTGACTATCTGAAGGATTCCTCACATAAAGCCGCTGCCATCTTCGGGATCATCCCCAATACAAGTAAGACCATCCCAAATTCCGGTGAATGGAACCAGTCACGTATTCAACAGCAGAATGGCAAGCTTACTTTCTGGCTGAATGGAGTGCAAACCGTTCAGGTGGATATGAAAAGCGATGAATGGAAAAAATTGGTAGCTGCAAGTTCTATGAGTCATTACCCTGAATTTGGAACACATTTCAAAGGACATATTGCTGTTCAGGACTGGACAAATGGTGTTTCGTTCAGAGATATAAAAATCAAAAAACTTTGATAATTGTCAATTGTCAATTGTTAATTGTCAATTATATGAATAAATACAGTTCATGTTAAAATACAAAATGGTAATAAACGCATTTGTTTTGGCAGCTATAATGCTCTTCATTATCCTGCGGACAGGGTGCGGACAATAAAAATAATTCCAAAGAAAGTTCGCCAGCTGAAAAGACAGAAACATCTGTTCCCGGTATTGAGAAGCTTGCATTTACAGATACCGTTCAATTGAAGGCAAATGAGAATATGCGCTTTGATAAAGAATTGTTCAGGGTCAGGGCCGGAAAAAAAATCAGTCTCATTTTTAAAAATACAGGTGCAAAATCCGCTGCGTCCATGGCCCACAATGTGGTGATCTTACAGAGTGGTGTCGATATTGCCGATTTTGCGGATGTAGCGCACAATGCAAAAGCTGAACAATATGTTCCATCCTCTTTGGACTCATTAATAATCGCGCATACAAGATTGGTGAACGCTGGTGATTCTGATCAGGTGGAGTTTATTATTCCTAAACCAGGAGTTTATGATTTTATATGCAGTTTTCCCGGTCATTGGGGAACGATGCAGGGAAAAATCGTCGCACAATAGGATTTACATTTTAACCGGTTGACATCATGAAAATTGAACATCTCGGTGTCTGGGTACAGGATTTGGAACTCATGAGAAGTTTTTACCTGAAATATTTCGATACGAGTTCAGGAGAGAAATATGTTAATCCGAAAACACAGTTCCAGTCTTATTTTATTTTATTCGGAGATGGTAAAACAAGATTAGAGTTAATGATGCGACCGGATATCATGTCTGATAACAGTAAGCGCGGATTTAATATGGGCATTGCCCATTTCGCCATATCGGTGGGAGGAAAGGATAAAGTGAATGAACTGACAGAACGTTTAAGAAACGACCACTTCACCATTTTTAGCGAACCGAGAACAACGGGAGATGGTTATTATGAAACGGTTGTCCTGGATCCTGAGGGAAATTATCTGGAAATTTCAGCCTGATCAATGAACCATATCAATACCATCATATTTGACTTCGGAGGCGTTTTGATAGACTGGAATCCGAGATATATGTACCGGGATGAATTTGAAGAAAGTTCAGAAATGGAACATTTTCTCAGCAGAGGTTTGTACAGATGATTGGAATCTTCAACAGGATAAAGGACGGTCACTGGCAGAGGGAACCCGGATTCTGCAGGAGAAGTTCCCGGAGCATGCGGTGAAAATCCAATTATATTATGATCAATGGGAGAAAATGGTAAAAGGTGACATTCCGCAAAATGTAGCCCTTTTACGAAAACTGAAGGAGAAATATAAACTGTATGGATTGACGAACTGGTCGGCTGAAACTTTTCCGATCGTTTTCAAACGATACTCATTCTTTACATTATTTGACGGGATTGTCATTTCAGGAGAAGAAAAACTGATAAAGCCGGATAAGAAGATTTTTGAACTAATGCTGGAACGCTATCATCTGGAAGCTAAAAACGCAGTCTTTATTGACGATAATATGAATAATATTCAGGCGGCAAAAGAAATGGGATTCGCAACGATTCATGTACAGGAAAAAACAGATTTGAAAAGTGAGCTGTATGCAATGGGCCTGATATAAAACCAGGAATTCAGATTTTTTAATTCAACCAGGATGTTAAAAGAAGAGCGGTTTAATCATATTCTTAAAGTCATAAAGAAAAGAGGCAAGGTCTTTTATGAAACTTTGTCAGAAGATTTAAATATTTCTGAAGATACGGTGAGGAGGGATATTGAGTCTCTCCACAACAATGGTTTGTTATGTAAAGTTCGCGGGGGCGCGATTTCCATTTCTAAGAACCCGCTCAGTTTCCAGGATCGCACCCACTATTTAGCTAAAGAAAAAGAATTGATTGCCTTAAAGGCGCAACAGCTGATTAAGAAGGGGCAAACGATTTTTATGGATGGAGGTTCTACCATTTGTTCAATCGCCACTCATCTTCCTGCCAACTCCAGTTTCAGGCTGGTTACGAATAATATGGCGCTGGTTCCGATCATTTCAAAATTCAGGGATATAGAACTGATCATACTGGGTGGTATGTACGATCGTGAAACGGCTATTAATACAGGCGGTCAGACCCGCCATGAGGTGAATCAATATATCGCCAGTCTTTATTTTATGGGTACCTGTGCTCTTCAAAAGGACTTTGGCATCAGCGCCGTTTTTCAAAATGATGGAGAAGTAAAACAAACCATGCTAAGAAATGCAAATAAAACATTTGCCCTGGTAAATAGTTCCAGTCTGAATACTACTGAACATTATAAGGTATGTGATATAAAAGATATTAGCGGAATGATCACTGATCTTGCAACCGATGATCCTACACTCGATGATTTCAGGCATTTGGGTATTCGGCTTATTTGACCTCTATGTCTGTATAGCGGACGAGGACATATGAACAAACTTTCCATGCCGTTCATCAAACCACTATCCCATAACAGTGATCTGGCAGTTAAAACCGTTAGATACTCATTTCCCGATCCCGGATATTGAAACAGAAGATAGCTTTATTCTATTGCGCGTACCCGGTTAAGCCCCGTATCGGTCGCCGCGTTTTATTATTCATTAACTCTAACAATTATTTTATGAAACAATTTTTATTTTGGCCGAAAGGCGGACAAGGAGTTTACAATCTGATGTACGTGATCATGGCAGTTGTTTGTTTTACAGGTTGCAAAAAAGAGCCGGGCTTCCATGTGGATTTTCCTCCCTCTTTTTATTCGGCTGATGTGATTGACAAATGGATGACGCTTGAAACAAGAATTTATAAGAGTGCAACAGGTTTTGGCAATGGGGGATTTGCGCGGCCATTTGCCTATTCAGGCATCAGCGCTTATGAATCCATTGATCCGGGAATACTTTCCTGGAAGCATAAATACAATGGTCTTTCAGGACTGCCGGAAACAGATCCGTTTAAAAAATACAACTGGCCCGCCAGCGTCAACGCGACCCTGGCTGAAATCAACAGAGGTTTTTTTACATCCGCCAATCTGGATGCGACCGATCTGGCAGCGATTGATTCACTCGAAAACGCCCTATCCCTTGGTTTCAGTGGAGAGAAAGCCGAAGTACTCAGTCGCTCGGTGGCTTTCGGTAAATCCATTGCCGACGCCATTTTTGCCTGGGCTCAGACGGATGGATTTACTCAAAATAATGCAATGCCCTATACGCCTCCGGTAGGTTTTGGTCTCTGGGTTCCGACTTCGCCTACGCCACCAGTCGCTCCTTTTTGGGGGAATGACCGGCGCATCATTGCAAATAGCGGAGACAACGACGCTCCGGGTGCACCGATTCCATATTCTGAAGATCCGGGTTCTGATTTTTACAAGCAGGTTAATGATCTCTACCAGGCATCCAAAGTGCTCACCACCGATCAGAAGAATCAGGCACTATTCTGGAGAGATGTGCCCGGCGTTTCTACACCTGGTCACTGGATGAGCATCACTCAACAGGCCATCAGACAATCACACAGCCGGCTCGATAAAGCTGCCGGCGCCTATGCCCTCACCGGAATATGCCTGAACGATGCGGTGATCAGCGTGTTCCATTACAAATACATATACCTTAATGTCAGGCCGATCACGTATATCCACAAGGTCATTGGCGATACCTCCTGGAAAGCTCAATTTACAACACCCAATCATCCGGAATATCCGGCTGCCCATGCCTACATTTCTGCAGCTGCTGCCGAAGGACTGACCGCCGCTTTCGGGAATATCGGGCCCCTGACGGATCATACCTGGGATTATCTGGGATTCCCGGCCCGTACCTTCAACACATTTCGGGAATTCGCATTGGACGCAGGCAATTCCAGATTTTATGCCGGAATACATTACCAGCCGTCCATCGATGCAGGCCTCAAATCCGGAACAAACGTCGGGGATAATGTCGTGAACAGTTTGTCTCGATTTAATCCCGGAGATAAATAATACCTAACCCCTCCAATAAAAATACCCGGGCACAATGTACCCGGGTATCTTTTTATATTCAACTAACAACTCACTGACAACTGACAATCTAACAATTGACAATTAGTTGTCATCCCTCTATCTCCAAAATCTTCATCAACGAGTCCTTACGACCCCGTGATACACTTACCGTAGAGCCATCAGCCATAACAAGGTAACCCCCATCTCCCCGGATGTATTTGTTTACTTCATTCAGGTTCACAAGGTAGGAATGATGCACCCGGAGAAAGGATTTGAAATCCAGCAATTGCTCTTCCATTTCTTTCAAACATCTGCAGGCTACTATTTTAGATTTATCCCTGAGGAAAATATGGGTGTAATTATTCCTGGCCTCACAGTAAACGATCTGGTCGGCAGGAATCAGTTCAAAACCTTCTACAGTAGGGATCCCGATTTTCGTAATGCCCTTGTTCCTGTTCTGTATCTGCTCAATCATGGAACGAAATTGCTCGGCGAGCGGTCTGGATTTTTGTTCTTCTATTTTATGCACGGCTGCAATCAATTCTTCGGGATCGATGGGTTTTAAAAGATAGTCCAGTGCACTGATCCGGAATGCTTTGACGGCATATTGATCATAACTGGTCGTAAAGATCACGGAGAAGTGGATCTGTTTGCATTGTTCCAGAAATTCAAACCCGTTCATGGTTGGCATTTCAATATCCAGGAATACCAGTTCCGGATTCATTTTTTCAACCGCCTCAAGAGCCTTTGTTCCAGACATGCATTTGGCCATGACTTCTACGCCCGGGCAATGTTCCTGTAACTGAATGCTGAGCGAATTCAGGCAATGAACCTCGTCGTCGATGAGAATGGATTTAATCATATTTGACAGGAATTTTAATCTGGACCTCCGTTCCCGCAGCGCTGCCATCCGCGTGGACAAGATCGTTTATGATCACGGCTGATTCATTTCCATTACCGCTTTGGATCATCGCGATCCGGTCGGCAGTAATCAACAAGCCCATGGATTTATGTTTGGTAGCCGACTTGCTGGCAATTCTCGCAGCCTGTTCACGGCCAATGCCATTGTCCGTAATTTTTATAAGCAGTGAATTTGCTTCCTGCACCACTTCAATTTCCAATTCACCCTTTTCCTCCTTATGCATCAATCCATGCCAGACGGCATTTTCCACATAGGGCTGGATGATGAGCGGAGGCAGTTTAAGCCGCGACATGTTCAGGTCCGGCGAAATCATAATTTTATATGTAAAATGATTATCAAACCGCATGGCCTCCATATCCAGATATAGTTCGAGGGACTCCATTTCACTTTTCAGGGATATGAATGAACTCTGTGAATTTTGTAAAATCATCCGGATTAATCTCGAAAATTTAGTAAGATATCTTGAAGAATCTGGTTTATTGTTTTCCAGTATAAAACGATTGATGGAATTTAGGGAATTGAAAATGAAATGAGGATTCATTTGGGTTCGCAGGGTTTGCATTTTTAATTCGGCGGCCTGTTGATGCAGCTCGGCCTGTTTCCGCTTATTTTGCAACAGGTCGTTGTTCTTCTTAAGGGAAAAATTTCTGAATATAATAAGTCCTAAAAAAGCAAAAATCAGAATGCTTCCAATAAGTATTTTGTTAACCAGGGACTGCTGTTTAAGCTGTACTTCTTTGATTTTATTATCCTTGTCCAATAAGTTCAGGGAGGACTGTTTCTTATCGTCCTCAGACACTGTTGCGAAATAGTTTAACCTCGACAGGAACTTGTGCGTTAGCACAGAATCCTTCAAAACGGTATACTTATTCGAATAGAAGAAGGCGCTGTCGTAATGCCCGGTTTGGGAATATATCGTAGACAACAGCTGGTATCCTTCGATCATGGATTGTTGCGCGTGGCCGGCTTTTGCGATGGCGAGACCTTCTGTGGTGAATTTTAAGGCGGCTTTAAAATTATTCTTGCCGACATAACTTTTTCCCACATTCATAAGGGCTGTCGTCAGATGAACCCTGTCGTCGCTGTTTTTGAAAATTTTTGTGAGGTTAGAGGAAATTTTTAAGGAAGAATCGTAATCTTTTCCCGCCAGATAGGTTTCGCTCAGACTCTGCAAAACGAGCGGATCATTAGGCGTTTTTTTCAATGACAGGAAAAGATAATAATAGGATGAATCGTATTTGTTCAGGCGACAATATATTGATCCCAAAGGTTCATTCTGATCCCAGGGTACATTGTTTGCCCTTGCATATTGCAGACTTTTTTGATAACAGTCGAGTGCACCTTCATAATCTCCTGCTGCTTTAAACAGATTTCCGAAATTGTTATAGGAAGAGAGGACACAAATGTTATCATTCAATTTGGTTCTGATCATCAAACTCTTCTGGCAATATTCAAACCCCTTTATATAATCGCCCATGGCTGTATAGAGTACACACTGAAATGCACATAACTTTCCTTTGCCTTCTTCATCACCTGTTTCATCAAAATAAACGCCTACTTTATTATAGTCCCTTTCGGCATTTATATTTTCATTTTTTAGATAATGAATGGACCCCAGGTAGAGGTAGCCATACCCAAGCATTTTTGCACTATGATTTTTATAAGACATGCTGATGCATTCAAGAATATCCTTTTCAGCCTCGGGGTAATTTCTTCGGCAATATTCACTGATGCCCAGATTCAGTTTTGCCATCGCCAGGCCGTAGCCATCGCGGGTATTTTTGGATAACTGGAATGACTGATTGGCGTAGAAAAAAATGGAATCGGGGTTGGGGCGTGGAGACCACCAGTATTGTTCACCCAGGGAGTTCAAACAATCGATCCTGAGATTGCCAACTGTGTGTGGCAATTCAGTTAACAGGGCGTCAATCGCTTTGCGATTTGGATGTTGTGCGAAAGATGCCCCGGAAATCAGGGTAAGTCCAAGAAAAATAATACAAATGCTCCTTAAAAGGAATGGGCTCCTTTTATTATAAGTAAACGGTTCAAAATGACTGATGAAGGTCATATTGGTGTTTGTTAAACGAAAGTAGTTTTTATTTTACCGGTGATTCCGGAATTATTTTTTATAAAGTATTTGAATTCACGCGTTTAGTCACGGACTATTTAGTAGTTACCGCTTCTGGCGGGTAGTTTACAGAACTAAAATCATTTGGCTGCTATATTATTCCATTTGGAAAAAGCTCCGGGACGTTGGCTTCGATCAGTTTTATAAGGGCTGCCACTTCGCAGCCCTTTTCAGCGATTTTAATTACCTAATGGTTTGTGTGTACTCACTGCAATCCGGTTCCATGCATTTATTAAAACGGTCGACATGATGATTTCGCCGATCGTTTGGGAGCTGAAATACTTTTCCGCGCCTTTGTATGTATTCTCAGATACACCATTATGATGAATTAAGGTCACTTCTTCCACGAGTGCAAGCAGTGCCTTTTCTTCGTCCGTAAAAATGGTGGTTTCTTTCCAGGCATTCAGCAGGAATAACCGTTGCTGGGTTTCACCGATTTTTAATGCTTCTTTGGTGTGCATATTTATACAGAAAGCACAGGAGTTGATTTGTGAAGTGCGTACCATGATCAGGTGCTTCAGAATGGGGGAGAGGGTCGATTTATTTAAAATCAGAGAAAGCTGATAAAGCGATTTCCAGGCTTCGGGCTGTGTTCTTTCAATGTCTACTCTTTGTTCCATTTTTTGACGTTTTTTAATGAAACAAAGCTACTGTCAGTCGGGTGCTCCATTGCTTAAACCCGTTTAAGAAATTCGTTTGTTTCTGATTTCGCTGAGGTATTCGGGGGTGAATCCCAGGTAGGAGGCCAGCAGGTATTGAGGTATCCGCTGGACAAATTCCGGATAGAGCTGATTAAATGCATGATACAGTTCCTCCCGGGAAGAGCTATATAAATATTTAATCCGGAATTGATATGCGGCATGAGCCCGTTGATGTATAAACCGGAAATATCTTTCCATGGATGGAAATTCCATTAGTAATTTTTCCTGGGATTTAAAATCAATCGAACAGTATCTCGGATTTTTCAATGGCCTGTATATAAAATTCAGACGGCTTTTGTGCCGAGAACGAAGTATAATCGGCCAGCCACCAGTTTTCCAGAGCGAATTGCACTGTTTGTTCAACTCCTTTATCATTTACAAAAAATAGTCTCAAACAACCGCTGACCACAAAATAATTGGAAGTACAGATTTTTCCCTCAGTCAGTAAATTATGTTTTTTACGAGCCTCAATCGTTTTAAAGTAAGGCAGTATGTTGGAAAAATCTTTATCATCAACCGTAATAAATTTTTCAATATGCTTTCTCAGGAGATCTGACATGTTGCTTTTGTTGATATGTATGAATTGATTGAATCAGTGATAAAACAACTTTGTGAATCGGTCGTATATTTAGTCAATGTAAAAGATCGGATTTAAACGAACAATTGACTGACTTTATGAAATTAGTTCAAGTTTAACGATTCATCTGCCGTCGTTTTATTCATACTGATAAAATTGAAAAAATCGACAAACCGGACTAACTTTAAGTAGTCTTTATAGTTTGCAGAGAGATGATAAATTTCCAATTTATTCCCTTCACAGCACATCCTTTGCTGAGCCCATACATCGCGAAAATGTATGTGTTTGAAAGCAGCGGCCGGCTGCCCGCTGAGGATAAGAAACTGATCGTGCCGAATGCGAATTTCAAATTAACATATACCTGGCGTAACGGGATAGTGGCCCGTGTGGGAGAGAGGACCTATATCCAACAGGAGAATAAGTTATCGTTCACCGGACTGATCGATTCGCCGGTCAACCTGGATCCGCAGGAAGATGCGCAAACCGGTACGATTGTTATTGAATTCAACCCGATCGGAGCCTACCGTTTTTTTCATTTTTCCTACGTCCATATAAAAAATCAGATCGTTGAACTGTCGGACCTGATCGGACATCATGCAGAAGATCTCGAATCCCGACTCGCAGAGGCAGGTAACCTGGATATGAAACTGCAGATCCTGCAGCATTTTCTGATTAAACAGCTGGAGAAGTCTGTGTCCGATCCTATATACGATTTTTGCATCCGTCGGATATCCGATTCCAAAGGACTGATTACTGTTTCGGAGCTTGAGAAGAAAACCGGTTATACTGCGAGATGGCTCAATAAAAAATTTGCAGAGCATTTGGGTACGGGCCCCAAAAACCTTTCCGAAATTGTCCGTTTCAAAGAATTTTACCAGTCATATTCGACAGAGCATAAACAAAAGAAATTAAAGGGCCCTATCTACGATTACTACTACGATCAATCCCATTTTATCAGGGCCTTTAAAAGGTTTACCGGATTCATCCCGACTGAGCTGCAGGGCAGCCCGAACGAGCTTGCCATCAGGCATTATACCAGCTAGTTCCGATTTGTACAATACCGGGAAAAAACGTCTTTCTATTTTTGTTTAAAAAATAAACAAATGGAAAACAATGATTTCACCAGTAGTATATCTGCCAAAATCAGCGCAGATGAGGCGATCAAAAAGATAAGCCGTGTGCCGGAATGGTGGGGAGTAACATTTACCGGGAAGGCTGAAAATAAAAATGATGAATTTGTAATAAAGATGAGTGGAGATTCTTTCTTCAACTTTACCGTGGAGGAACTGATCCCCGGTAAAAAAGTCGTGTGGCTGGTGAAAGATTGTTATATGCCCTGGTATTCGGATAAAAAAGAATGGACCAATACCCGACTGATTTTTGATCTGAATGAACATGATGGCATGACCGATCTGAAATTCACGCATGAAGGCCTTACGCCCGACGTGGAATGTTACAAGGATTGTGAGCCGGGCTGGACGCACTGGATCAAATCAAGTCTTTTTTCCTATTTTACAACGGGGAAAGGTGAATTCAGACCACCAACCAAGTGATCACCGGTTTCAGATTCCGAATAATAAACACCATCATGAGGAAATTTAAAAAGATATTATTAACCGGTTTTTTATTGGTATGTCTGCAGGCAATCGTATCTGCCCAATCCGGAATCATAGAAACAAAATATGGAAAGGTAGAAGGTTACCGGGAAGAAAATATCCGCATATTCAAAGGTATTCCGTTCGCGGCACCACCCATCGGAGATCTGAGGTGGAAGGCGCCTCAGCTCACCCGTTGCCTGGAAGGGAGTAAAAAAATGCGTGGCTTTCTCTGCCAGCCCCATACAAGAAGACCCGGTTCCGTTCCTGTGCTGGTCAAAAGAATTTATGGCTCCGCCCGTGCCATTAAGCGAAGATTGTCTTTATCTGAATGTCTGGACGGGTGCATCGTCGGCATCTGAAAAACGTCCGGTGTTTGTGTGGATATATGGCGGCGGATTTATTTCGGGTTCCGCCGGATGTGCTATTTACGACGGTCTGGAATATGCAAAAAAGGGAATCGTGTTTGTGAGTATCAACTACCGGGTCGGAGCCCTGGGATTTATGGCGCACCCGGAACTTACCAAAGAAGGAAATGGTTCATCCGGTAATTATGGGTTGATGGATCAGGTAGCTGCATTACGATGGGTAAAGGAAAATATCGCAGCATTCGGTGGAGATCCGTCGAATGTTACGATCGGGGGACAATCCGCGGGATCCATCAGTATGTATGCACTGATAGCAAGTCCCTCCGCCAGGGGGCTGTTTCATAGAGCCATCGCGGAAAGCGGTGGAATTTTCGGCAGCTTCCAAATTGGCACCCTGGAGGAAGGAGAAAAAACCGGTATTGCCCTGCAGCAAAAACTGCATGTTGATAATCTGAAAGCCATGAGAAGTCTGCCGGCAGATAGTATACTGTCGGCGTCCCCGGGATGGAATGGCCCGCACTTCGGGCCGGTACGTGATGGCACTTTTCTGCCGGCGGATTTTTATAAAGCATTTAGCGAAGGAAAATTTAATTCCGTGGATTTTCTGGGAGGATGGGTAACCGATGAATTGACGATGTTTGGAATAGAAAAAACAAGCAAAGAAAAATTTATGCAAACTGTTCATGAAGAATATGGCGGTAAGGCAGAAAAACTGATTGCTCTGCTGCCGCATGCAGATTCTGCAGAAGCTTCGGCATCACTGGTGGAACTTCATCTCATTTCTTTTGGCGTCACCAGTCCGTACATGATGTCCAGGTACAATGCCAGGCCAAATTATATCTACGAGTTTTCTCATGTGCCGGTTGACAAACCCGGCTTTCCCAATTACGGTGCATTCCATACGGCCGACGTTCCCTTTGCGCTCGATAATTTGCATACATGGGACCGCCCCTGGCGGGCATCGGATTATGCCACGGAAAAAAGCATGAGCGCATACTGGATACAATTTATCCGTACGGGCAACCCCAATGTTACGGGCCTGCCCCGCTGGGATCCCTATAAAACAGGTATGACATTGGAGATAGGCGATGACCTCATTTCGCAGAAAAAAGATTTATACAGGGAACTGCTGGAAGCGATTACAGCTGATTAATAATTACCCATAATATTTTTCTGAATGGCCGCACGTTCTCCGGAAATGTATAATCTTCTATGAGTATCTTCAGTCTATGAGAATTTTCCTGATTGTGGTCCTGTTAAACATCTGCTCCCTCTCGGATGCTCAAAATCGAAAGGATAAACAAGTATATAATAGCGTTTTCGGAACTCCTAAACAGGTGACTATTTCCGGTGAAAATATTCTGATTTATACCCGGCACAACACGGACAGTCTTTATAATTATAGTATTACAGCTTATCCGGATTCGGTCCACTTTCGCATAAATGATATGCCCCTGCATATCAAACCAAAAACAGGCGTTTGGTATAAACCATTTTGTGCGTATCCGCTGAATGATGATGTAGCAATAAACGGATCTCTGATACCGGATTATAATTCAACAGGTCCCAGACGACAAAGCGAAGGAACCGTGATGATAAAGTATAATGGCGTCTCTAGGGAATACAGACTCTTGTCAACACCTGGAAAAAAATCGGTACCGTCCAGCGGATGCATATTCAATTGTAAAAAATTACCCAGCGTATTCATTTTCGGTGACCTGGCTGATACGAAAAATCAATTCGTAGTGACTTTTAAGTAATCCCTGAAAAATACCGTCAAAACACGGTGTCAGAAACCGTGGATTAACGGTTTCTGAAAAATCAGAAGCCGCTTCATTTACCTTTGTATCGCTGGCGTTCTTTGCATTCCTTATATCACATCATGATTACCCAGGACGATATCATTTATTTTATTATGACCGATCGTTTTTTTGACGGCGATCCGAATAATAATTTGAATATCGATAAAACCAATCCGCAACTGCGGCATGGGGGCGATCTGAAGGGAATACAGTCGAAATTCCCTTATTTAAAAAATCTCGGCATCAGCACCATCTGGATCACACCGGTATATTTAAATATCAGCGGAATCCCGGGTTCCCAACCCTATCATGGATACTGGCCAAAGGATTTTGACTCCATGGACGATCACCTCTATACAAACGGAGCCCATGCTGCAGGAGATAAAAAATATCTGAAAGATTTTGTGGATGCCTGTCACGCTGCAAATTTCAAAGTGGTGCTGGACGTCGTTGTGAATCATACCGGCTATGATAACGGCAACCAGATATTTCCGCCGGACTGGTACCGCAATGATCCACCGGATTCAGATTTCAGCGGTCTGCCGAAACTGGATCTGGCCAATTCAACAGTGGTTGATCATTTCATCAACAATCTGATGGACTGGATCGAAACCTCCGGCATCGACGGACTGCGGATGGATATGGCACGGAACATCGGCGGTTACACGAACCATCCCGGACAGAAAGTAAAGGATCCCGATTTCAATAAATTCTGGTATTTCTATAAGAGTATCGTGAAGGGAAAATTTCCGCAGATTTTTATTGTGGGCGAAGTATTTGATTCTGAATTTTTGGACATCGATGAGAACGCGACTTTTCAAAACCAGAGTGATCTCAATTCGATTTTTGATTTCCCGCTTCGTAAAAGAATAAAAGATGTCATTATCTACGACCGGCCGTTCACTGATATTGCCAGGCCCAGACTGAATGATAATGAAATCAGTGGCATTCTCGATCTCGATGATCCATCCGGCGGTGGTTATTATACAAATGCAAACCGTTTGGTGACCCTGCTCGATAACCACGACCTGGACAGGCGCATCATGAGTGAGATCCGCACCAGATTTACCGGTGATCAGAACAAGACCTTTTCGTTTCAGATCGCGGCGATGTTGTATGCATTTCTTTTTACGGTCCGCGGCATTCCCCAGATTTATTATGGCTCCGAGACCGGTCTCGAGGGATATAAGAATTTCGGCGGCGGGAGTAACGACTATGATCTGCGCCGTGACTTTCCCTGGCAGCTGATTGGTGCAAACAACGATGTATCAGCAAACTTCGCGGATGAATCTGCACTTTTCCAGACGATCAAAAAACTGATTTCATTCCGGAGGAAAAGCAATCCTTTGAAATACGGTGTGGTGATCACGCTCTGGGTCGATGACTTTGTATATGCTTTCCTGCGATACTTCCGTGACGAAGTAGTGATTGTGGTGTTCAACAATGGATATCAGCCGATGCCATCCCCCTTACAAATCCCGATCGGGAAGTCGGCATCAACAGACCTTCAACCATTGCCTGACAGAATTATTTTATTACTGTCCAATAAGAAACTGGTAAACATCTTCGACGCTACAGAAAGTGTCGGTCTTCAAAACGGAACATTCTCTGTTTCCGTTAATGGTAAATCGTTCAAAATATTTTCCACCTGACCTACTCGTATATTCTGTCGGCAAAACCTATCCGGGATCACTAGTATCTTCATGCCCGGCACAGGTGTGACAGAAATCTACTGTCATATCTCTGAATCAGTTTTAAGTTACGAAAAATAAAGTATAAATTTATACCTGTAAAGTGTAAAACTTATACTATGGCAAAAGCAATGACTCCAGGTCGAAAGGCCCATTACAGTAAAACTTTAAAAGATGTACAATCAGTGAAGGAAGATAAAGCTGTATATGCGACCAGCGTAATGACTTTAACACCCATTGAGAAAATGCAGATGGCTCAAAAGGGCGTGAGCAAAATCTATTTGGAGAAACTCAAGGACATGGCCAATCTGGATTATCAAAAGCTGGCGACGGCTCTTGCAGTTACGAGGGCCACGCTAATAAACAAAAAGAAACAGGAGAAATTCAACGCGTCGCTCAGTGAACGGATCGTTGGCCTGGCAGATCTCTACGATTACGGTTTCAAAGTGTTTGAAGATAAGGAAAAATTTAACCGTTGGATGGTTGCTCCAAACAAGGCCCTGGGTGGCAAAGCACCTTTTGACATTATCAATAGTCAGTTCGGCAGGGAGGAAGTAAAGAATATTCTGGGAAGAATTGAATACGGCGTCTACTCTTAATGTATGATTGTATACCGGATCTGCAAGACGATGTATGCAAAGGACCTGAATGGTGTCGGGGCACGGAAATATGGCGCCAGGTGGAACCAGCCCGGTTTTGAATGTCTCTATACATCGGAATCACGTGCGCTGGCCCTGCTTGAGTTTACAGTCAATATAAATATCAATGATATCCCAAGGACACTCAGCATTGTAACTATAGATTTTGGAAAAGCCGGGATGCAGGAATTGAAGGAAGCACAACTTCCCGGTGACTGGAAGGCATTTCCTGCACCGGCATCAACAAAAAAATTTGGTACGCTGTTATTGAAAGCGGCGAAAACAGCGATTATAAAAATACCTTCCACCATCATTCCGAATGAATTTAATTATATCCTCAACCCCCTGCACGCAAAACACAAATCTTTTAGGATCATCGATATCGCTGACTATGCGTATGATCTGCGAATTAAGACTTCCTGACCTGGGATCCTGTTGATATAAGCGGACAAAAACTGTTCATTTCCGTACAGTGAAACCAGTTGTAAGCGCCGGAACTCCTGCCAGTTAAGGTATTTAAAGGTTGGCATAACCATTGTGCCTTTTCCGGCAGTCTTCCAGACGTTTCATTAAAACATCCATCATGTTTTTCAATCACCTTCGGATAGCCTTTCGGAACATATTCAAAAGAAAAGGGTATTCGTTTTTGAATATTGCGGGACTCACCATTGGTATGAGTTGCTGCCTCCTGATTTTCCATTATGTTTCTTACGAAAGAAGTTATGACCGCTTTGAACCCAAAGCCGGTCAGATCGTAAGAGTCCGTCTGGACAGTTATCAGAAGGGCGTGCTCGCCTATAAGTCAGCTACTTCTTATCCGGCCATCGGACCAACGATGAAAAGGGATTTTCCGGAAGTGGAAAAGTTTTGCAGGCTGATCGATGATGACCTGCTTCTTTCCAATGAAGCAAAAGACGTGAAGTTTACCGAAAACAAAGGGTATTATGCAGACCCTGCATCCATTGATATTTTTAATCTGCAATTCCTGAAAGGAAACCAGCAAACAGCATTGAACGGTCCGGACAAAATTGTGCTGTCTGAATCGATGGCGCACAAATATTTTGGAAATGAAGATGCGCTGGGAAAAACGCTGATCAACCGTTCAGGGGATCATGTACAACCTTTTCAGATAACAGGCATTTATAAAGATTTTCCGGAAAATTCACACCTGATTTTAAATTACCTGGTTTCTTACAGTACGCTCCAAAAGGAAATGATCCTGTCGGGAGATAGTTCCAACTCCAGCGAAACGGCCTGTGGATGGTACGATTTCTATGTGTACTTACAACTTAAACCCGGTATCGATTACAAGACGCTGGAAGCTAAACTTCCGGCTTTCACCAACAAATACATTAATTCCCAGGAATGGGCTGTGAAGAATAATCATCGTACGGAATTGCATTTAATACCGCTTTCCGATATCCATCTGTATTCAAATTACAATCAGGAAGCGGAAGTGAATGGGAATGGAAGGGCAGTGGCGTTTCTTTTTCTGATTGCCATATTTATTATTTGTATTGCCTGGATCAACTACATAAATCTCGCTACAGCGCGATCGGTGGAGAGAGCCAAAGAAGTGGGTGTGCGGAAAGTGCTCGGCGCACTTCGTGGCACATTGATCCGCCAGTTCCTTATGGAAAGTTTTTTGCTCAATGGAATTTCCTTAATTCTTTCCATTGCTGTTTTTTATGTTTTGTTGCATCCCTTTGATCTGTTTACCGGAAGAGATCATTATACCGGGTTGATTCTGAACATCCGTTACTGGATTTATTTTATCGGATTGTTTGTCATCGGCACCCTGGTCAGCGGCATTTATCCCGCTTTTGTATTGTCAGGATTTAAACCGGGAGTTGTTCTGAAGGGATCTTTCAAAAATTCCGGCAGCGGGTTGTTTCTCCGGAAAAGCCTGATCATTTTACAATTTATTACTTCCGTCGTATTGATTGCCGGAACCATTGTGGTTTATCAGCAGGTGAACTTTATGCGTAATCAGAGTCTGGGTGCCGACATCAGCCAGACGCTCATTTTAAAAGGTCCGCAAACGCTGGGCGACTCTGTTTACAAACAGGTCTTTCAGCCTTTCAAAACCGAAGTATTAAAACATCCGTCCATAAAAAGTATTACAGCGTCCAGTTCGGTGATGGGAGATGAAATCTACTGGACAAACGGATCACGCCGGTTGGGATCTGGCCAATCCGCTGTTACGCTCTATAACCTGGGTATCGATTTTGATTTTATTCCTGCATACAAAATTGAAATGGCGGCGGGTAAAAACTTTTCAGGGAGTTTCGGGATGGTTGAAAAATCAGTGATCCTGAATCAAAATGCCGCATCTCTGCTGGGATTTAAAAACCCTGAAGATGCGATCAATCAGAAAATCGTACGGAATGGCGATACGCTAACCATTGTTGGCATTACGGCAAACTTTCATCAGCTCGGGCTTCAAAAAATTGTCGATCCGATGATCCTATTACCGCGGCCCAATATCTCCCAGTATTATTCCCTGAAAATAAATGGAGCCAATGCAGCACAATCCGTGACCGCTTTGAAACAGATATGGACCCGTTTTTTTCCGAAGGATCCCTTTGATTATTTTTTCCTGGATGAATCATTCGGCCAGCAGTATAAGGCGGATTTATTATTCGGGAAGGTCTTCGGCATATTTGCTTTTCTCGCCATTTTAATCGCCTGTTTCGGGTTGCTTGGACTTTCTGCCTATAATGTTTTGCAACGCACCAAAGAGATCGGCATCCGTAAAGTATTGGGCGCCTCCGTCAACAGCATCCTGGTTTTATTGTCAAAAGATTTTCTCCGGCTGATCCTGGTTTCCTTTTTTCTGGCGATTCCTGTGGGTTGGATCCTCATGAGCCAATGGCTGGAAGATTATGCTTTCCGGATCCATATCGGCTGGTGGGTATTTGGTATTGCCGGCGCCATTGCGCTGATGATCGCCATCGTGACCATCGTGGTCCAGGCGATGAAAGCAGCGACGACGAACCCGGTCACCAGCCTGAGGTCGGAGTGACTTTGTGAAGCTGAAGCCTTGGCGTAGGCAGGGTTATCAATGCCAGTTTGAGGTCGGAATGATCCCGTGAAGGCTTCTGAGATGATTTATATTCTGAATTTTCGCCGATTTGCCTTTGACAAGCTTCACTTACTGGCCAACTTTTTCAACTCCGGTTACGGCGAGATATCCTGCAATCGTTTTTTGGAATGAATGAACATTCATTTGACCGTTTAATTACCCTGATTTATAGGGTTAAATGCAAACTGCTCATTCAAAACAATGACGAACTTTTCGAACATGAAATTTTACCCTTCGTTCGGCGGTAACGAAAATGTCACCTTTTTATTTGGAAAAAAGGTAGCGAAAACGTTACCTTTGATGAACAGGCGCTTTTCCGGTCTGATATCAGATCTTATAAAATGCAGTATATGACATCGAAACAGGTTGTCAAACTGCTCAGGGCGCATGGATGGGAGAAAAAAGCTCAGAAGGGATCACATCTTCAAATGCATCATCCCAGGAGAAAAGGAAAGGTAACCGTTCCGATGCATAGTGGTGATATTCCGCCCGGAACGCTTCAAAATATTCTTAAACAGGCCGGATTACGATAACTCAACCCCTAAGCACTGAAAACAGAAGAACTCACCGAAAACAAAAGTCAAAACAAAAATGTCAAAGACCAATTCTTTCCCTGACTATCGAGAGAAGTAAAGAAGGTAAGCCAGATCAGGTATGGGGCCGGATGAAATATCAGGATGATTGATGGTAGATTTAAAATTTTTGGGGGGCAATTGAAGGCGCTGAGGGCGATTGCCTTAACGCTCCATCACAGTCGTGGAAAGAAAACATCCTCAATAATCCTGAATTAAGTTCTTCTGCCGGAATGTGAAGAAGATCGTTTAGCTTTCTGATCATGACAAGGCTTAATTTCCTCTTGCCGGAAAGTATTTCGGATTTGCGGGATCGGTATCCCAGAATTTGAGACAGTTCGGACTCTGTCATACCCATTTGTTCCAGTCTAAACCGGATGGCTTCCAGTGGTTTTGGCTTAGGCACAGGATAGTGGGTTAATTCATAATCTTTAATCAGAATTGATAAAACTTCCAGCTCATCCGAATTTTTTGTTTTCGGTTTTATATCTTTTTGCATGAGCTGATAAACCCGGCTCAATCCTTCTTCGTAATCACGGTTTGATTTAATTGGTTTTACCATAAATTATTTTTTTTGCGTCAATTTTATCATACTGTTTGTGCGTTCCGAACCATAATAAAAAAACGATTTTCAATTTGTATTCAATAATTACAATCAGCCGATAAGCATTCCCATGAATATTGAAGACCACTCGTTTAGCCGAAATGATGCATTCCGATATTGTTCCTTTAATTGATTGGGAGTTTCCCACTCCGCAGCCTCAGCTTCTTCATACCACGACAACAAAGATTGTTTTGCTGCCGGGTATTGAGTCCAAAACTTCTTCAGGGTTTTCACCGCAATAACGCGCATAGGCAAATATACAAAAATGTAACCAAATTGGTTACGATCGGCCCCGGATACCTGGAGCGAAATAACAATCCATCGGATAAAATTCGATCTTTGCTTTGCACAATCCTTCAGTGCAAAATACTGACTGATAGACAGGGAGATCATTCCAAATGTTAACTTTATACAACTTTATTCCCCGCTAACTACTAAACATCCGGGGAGATCATTTCAAAGGCCGGATGTTTCGCTGGCGGACAGGATATTGAAAAATCAATCTGTATGAACTTAATGAATCAGACAATTTCATGGGGCATCATTGGCTGCGGCAATGTGACCGAGAAAAAAAGCGGACCGGCATTTAACAAAGTGGCGAATTCCAGATTAGTAGCTGTCATGCGTCGTGACGCAACCAAAGCAGAAGACTATGCGCAACGCCATGGCGTACCAAAATGGTATGATGATGCAAATAAATTAATAAACGATCCGGAGATCAATGCAATCTATATCGCTACGCCACCGGCTTTTCATGAAGAATACGTAAAGCAGGCATTGATAGCAGGTAAATATGTTTATGTTGAAAAGCCCATAACCACTTCGGTCGCATCATGCAAAAGAATGATTGAAGCGGCTGAAATGTACAAGGGTAAGCTCTGCGTAGCTCACTACCGCCGGGCCCTGCCTTATTTTAATGAGATAAAAAAGGCATTGGAACAAGGTCTTATTGGCAAGGTAAAAATGATCAGGCTTACCATGTTTCAGCCTTATAAAACCGAACTGATTGCAAAGACAGATTATAACTGGCGGGTAGTGCCGGAAATTTCCGGCGGCGGTTTGTTTTTTGACCTGGCTCCTCACCAACTGGATATATTAATATGGTTATTGGGAGACCCGGTGAGCTATTGCGGAAAAGCGGTTAACCAGGCAGGTTTGTACGAAGCGGAAGATACCGTTTCAGGAACCATGCAATTACCGGGCAATGTGCTGTTCACCGGTAACTGGTGCTTTACCATGCCTGATTTTGTGCAGGAAGATAGTTGCGAAATGATTGGAGAAAAAGGCTCCATAAAATTTCCGGTATTCGGCAATCAGTTCACTTTGCAAAATAAAAACGGTTTGCAAATTTTTGATTTTGTGCACCCTGAGAATATTCAGCAACCCATGATACAGAAAGTAGTGGATTACTTTTTGAATACAGGCGATAATCCCTGTTCCGCCAATGAGGCATTGAAGAGTATGAATGTAATGGAAGCGTTCCTGCAAAAAAAATAAATACAAAAGGATCAGTGGTATCCTTTATGACTGCAGCCATTTTAAAATGCGAACGCCCGTTCGTATGCATCTTTATTATATATAGCAATATAAACGGTCATTATCTTATTTGGCAGCTATTTTACAAAATAGGATAAGGATTAATGCGGATTCGGGTAAAAACCGCAGTATTCTGCTTGTTACATTTGAATAGTTCGATTCTTCCACTTTCGCCGACACTAAACTGCACATGTATGATAAAACAAGTATTGCTGACCAGCATTTATTTATTGTGCGCGTACTTTTTACACGCCCAGGTGCATACCATTAACGGATCTGTTACGGGCCTGGATGGTAATCCCGTTCCTTCCGCAACGGTCTCTGCCGGTCCGGGGAATGCCAGCACCGTCACAGATGAGAACGGACGGTTTAAAATTTCCGTGGCAGATAATGCCACGCTGACCATCACCTCGATTGGTTTTGAAACAAAAGAAGTGCAGGTCAAAAACCAGTCGGCCATTTATGTTACCCTGGCACCCAAAGCAAAAGGGCTGAATGATGTGGTGGTAACTGCGCTCGGTATTATGAGAAAGGAAAAAGATATCGGGTATTCCACTACCCTGGTCAGGGGAAGGGAACTTGTGCAGGCCCGGCCGATCAGCGTGGCCAACGGACTCACCGGAAAAGTTTCGGGCATGCAAATCAATACCATCAATAATGGGGTGTTTGCGCCCACGCGGATTATTTTACGGGGCAATCGTTCTTTAACCGGCAATAATCAGGCGCTGATCGTAGTGGATGGATCGATTTTCTATAATGATATCAGCAATCTGAATCCGGATGATATCGAATCCATCAACGTTTTGAAAGGATCCAGCGCAGCGGCGATTTACGGGTCCGATGCGTCGAACGGCGTTTTGCTGATCACCACAAAGAAGGGTAGTGTCGGTAAACCCGTTATCAATTTTTCCTCCACCGTGCAGGTGGAATCCATCGCTTACATGCCGACTTTCCAAAATCAGTTTGGAAGCAATGGCGGAGAAAGTTTTCCGCAGAATTACAACGACCTCACGTATTATATTCCGGATGAAAATCAGCAATTCGGACCGCAATACAATGGAAAACTGGTTCCCCTGGGAAGACCACCCGGCGACGGGAGTCTTTTAATGGTGCCCTATTCTTCAATCCCCGGTGAAAAAAAAGATTTTTTTCAAAACGCCGTCACCACACAGAATAATATATCCTATAGTGCGGGCGATGACAAGGGTACATTTTTTCTGAGCGGCCAGTATATTTATTCAAATGGGGTGATGCCAAAAGATTATGGAAACCGGGCCATCGTCCGCTTAGGGGGTTCCAGAAAATATGGAATTTTCTCGGCCAATTATGGACTGGCTTACACCTACAAGTTCACCAATACCACCAATACCGCGGATGTTTATAATAATGTAATCAATACACCGCAACATGTACCACTGACCAGCCTGAGTGACTGGCAGCACAACAAATATGCAGATCCTTCCGGCTATTTCAATGACTGGGCAGACAATCCTTATTTTACGATCGATCAGGAAAGAAATAAAACCACTTCGAATAATGTAACCGGCAATGTGCAACTCAATCTGCAACCGGTACCCTGGCTTCACCTCAGTTACCTGGCCTCGATGAATTATTCCAATTCACGCTACGAATTCATCGGCGGCATCGCGCACTACAACGAACATGCGAGAACGAGTGATACGGTGATTTATTCCAACGCCAACGGAACAGGCCTGGATACTTCATTTGATTATATCAAACCGCAGGCAACCGGACTGGCAACCACGCAGGCAACCTATAATACGTCCACGACAAATAATTTTCTTTTTACCTCTGATTTCCTGGCCACTTTCACAAAGGATCTGAGTAAGGATTTCAACCTTACCGTAACGGGAGGTATTTCTTATATCAATAATCAGATCAACTATCTGGCAGTGAATGCCGGAAATTTGTTTGTTCCGGTATATAATGTGAATTCGCTCACCGGCATCCCCATCCTCGGTCAGTATAATAACATTGCGAAAAAGCTCGGATATTTTGGGGACGCCACCATCGGTTATAAAGAATTTGCTTTCCTGCATGGAAATTACCGGAGCGACAGAGATTCGCGCCTGTCCAGCGCCAATAGTTATATTCCTTATTACGATATCGATGCCGCACTCGTGATCAGCGAAATGTTTCCCTCTATTAAAAGCGAAAACTTTCTGAATTTTTTAAAAATCAGGGGTGCCCATTCCCTAACCGGAAATGCGTCCGCGCTGGGTAAGGGTTCACCCTATATCGCCGATGGTGCCTATACAACTGATCCGACTTTTGTGAGCGCGCCAGGATTTCCTTTCAACGGCCTGGGAGGATTTCTTTCCAATACAAACGTCGCCAATCCGGATATCAAACCGGAACAAATAACAGAAAATGAATTGGGACTGGAGGCCGTATTTTTTCACAACCGCTTTTCCCTGGTGGCCGTTATTTATAAGCAAAACTTAAAGGATGGAATTGTATTTACCAATACGGCCAGTTCTTCCGGTTTTACATCATCCCTGATCAACGCAGCCAATACAGAAAATAAAGGACTCGAACTCGGCCTGAAAGCAGTTATTGTCAATACCCAGTCGGTCACCTGGAATGCCAATATAAATTATACCCATATGACCAGCAAAGTTGTTTCCATCAATGGCGATCTGCTTGCACTCAACGTCGGGGGCAATGCCTATGCAGTGGTTGGACAGCCCTATCCGGTGATTGAAACCGGCGACTGGGTGCGGGATCCGCAGGGGCATGTGGTAGTAGATCCGGTAACCGGAAATCCTTCGATAGATCCCAACTTAAAAATCGTTGGCAATGCGGTTCCGACAGATCTGGTTGGCATCACCACCAGTGTAAGCTGGAAACATTTTACGCTGACTGCTACGGCTGATTATCGCGGGGGATATAAAGTATTTAATCAGTCCGGCGAGAATATGACATTCACCGGAATCAGTTCGGTTACTGCGGCAACCGGAAGGCAGCGATTTGTTTTTCCCAATTCCGTGATTGATCAGGGTGGAGGGAAATATGTACAGAATACCAACGTGACTACAGATGATGCGGGATATAATTTCTGGGGTGGTACTTATCTCGGTGTCGGATCAAATTATGTAACCAGCGGGGATGTATGGAAATTAAGAGAAGTAGCCATTCGATATGATTTTCCAAACAGATGGTATGAAAAAGCAAAAGTGTTTCAGGATGTCAGCCTCACGGTATCCGGTAGAAATCTGCTGATGCTGAGACCTGCCACCAATAGCTGGACGGATCCCGAATTCAACGACAATACAAGCAATGCGGTGGGAAGAAATACTGTGGCACAAACACCGCCTACCAGGATTTTCAGCGCAACATTATCCATCCGGTTTTAGCGATTGTTGAATAATAAAACTATCATCATGCGAAAAGAAATTCAAATAGTCTGCATAGCCGTTTTCTCCTTCATGGTAGTTACGGTAAGCTCCTGCTCAAAAAAGGATTTTGATATCAACAGTCCCAATCCCAATCAGCCATCGGTTGTTACACCGGATCTGATCTTGTCGGCATCCCTTTCGGCAACTGCGAATCTGGTGCTGGGTGGTGATGGAAACTTTCTGAATTTCTGGATGGGTTACTGGGCTCCGTACGGGGAGCAGTCTCCGGCCGTTCTCTCTTATAATCTCACCACCGATACGTATGCGAATAACTGGGATGATGCTTATGTGATTCTGGAGAATTATAAAATCATCGTGGACAATTCCAGGATACCGGAGAATGCCTATTTCCTGGCCATCGCAAAAATTATGGAGGTCTTTCATTATCAGCGCCTGGTTGATTTATATAATAATATTCCATACTCGCAGGCCCTGTCTTCTCACAATCCGTTTCCAAAATTTGACAGTGCGACCGCCGTGTATAAAGATCTGGTGATTCAGCTGGACTCTGCCGTAACGATTATCAACGGTGCCGTTGCTTCATCGGTAGAAGATCCCGGGGCCAGCGATATTCTCTTCGGAGGCGACATGGATAAATGGATCAAATTTGATCGCACGCTGAAATTAAAAATACTGATGCGTCTCACGCAAACCAGCCGGCGGCCCGGCCTACATTACCAGTAACCTGGCGGGTTTAACGAAAGATGATTTTCTGGGAGCAGGTGAAGATGCGGGCATCAATCCGGGTTATACCAACGCAACGGCTACGCAGCAATCTCCGCTCTGGCGGAATATCGGTTATAATCCCGACGGATCACCCACTGGTGGTTATACTTATATCAGGGCAAACAGTTATGCCGTGAATTTTTATCTGAATACGAATGATCCGCGGGTAGGACAATTTTATGCCGTGAATGCAGATGGCATATACAAGGGACGTGCTTTCGGAAGCAGCGACGTGGGACAGGGTGGCAACAATATATCCGGTTTTGGGATGGGGCTGTTGAATTCCGCCAGTGCTCCTGCTTATATTCTCACGGCTTTTGAAAGTCTTTTTCTCCAGGCAGAAGCCACGCAACGGGGATATATATCGGGTGACCCGGTTGCATTATATAAACTGGCCGTCACGGAATCTTTCCGGTTACTGGGTGTGCCTGATTTTATAAATGCAGCGCAGACATACTATTCACAACCAGGCAACCTGGTAAACATTTCATCTTCTTCTGATAAAATATTTACGATCATTACCCAGAAATGGGCGGCGATGAACGGATATGATCCGCTGGAATCATATAGTGACTGGCGAAGGCTGAATATTCCGCCGGACCTGCCGGTATCCGTATATCCCGGTACAACGGCCACGCATATTCCTTATCGCTTATTATATCCTTCCAGTGAATATCATTACAATGCGGCGAATGTAGGTGCGGAAGGAACGATCAATCAGTTTACATCCCTGATTTTCTGGATGCCTTAAACCAAAACACGAATGAATATGAAATATAGAAATATCATCTTTTCCACTTTTATCGTGCTGCTTTTTTCTTCCTGTCTGAAAGATACCCCTGCGGTGGATTTTACAACCGTAGGTACCATCGTAGAAATTCTGCCACCCAATGGGGGAGGACTGGAAAATTTTGATGCAGCAGTACTGGAGTATGATCCCACAGACGAAGAAGACAGTGCCGATATCGATTTAAACATCGCATCGCCGAAACCCCTGAACAAATCGATTACGATCACACTGGCGGTGAACGATGGTTTGCGCGCGGCTTACAATGCGAGCAATGGCACTGACTATGAACCCATGCCGGATTCGGTGTATTCTTTCCCGGTGAAATCCGGAACCATTGCTGCGGGCGACAGACTCGATACGGTGAGGATAATATTTTATCCATCAAAGATTGACAGCACAAAAAGTTATATGTTGCCGGTGAGTATAAAAGACGCCCAGGGAGAAAAGATCAGTGGAAATTTTGGCGATATTTATTTTCATACGGATGCGAAATAAACGGGTGTATGTTGAAACAAATAACATGGATCATGCTTTGCTGTTATCCCGTTTTTGTTAGTTCCCAAAATGTTTCTAACAGGAATACGGAATTTCCGGATTCCATCGCTACCCATAAAGTAATGCTGGACGATCAGTCGAAAATCATTTCCTGGATCACGGCCCCAGTCCATGGCCTACGATCGGTTTCCTGCGTGACCGGTGGAATTTTATTATACGGGGAGTTCCTCTTTCACCGGGTCCTGCGCCCCGTTCTGACTATCCGCAGTATTATTTTTATTGCGCGTATAAAAACCAGCAGATGATTCCGGATACCTGGATGAATGATGTCGGTGAAAAAGTTCCCAACTGGTTTGAATCGGCACGACTGTATTATCAATATACGGGTGATAAACGTGTAATGGATATTGTGGTAAAGCTGATCAGCTACACACTGGCGCACGGAACTAGTCCGGAATCTTTTGCATGGCCGTATTTTCCCTACACGACTACCAATGCCGGAGATACTATTTTTCAGGGCTTCACCGACAGCAAAAAACTTGTGCTCCATGAAGTGCAGGTAGATCATGCCGGAGATATCGGTTTCACTTATTATAAGTTGTATTTATATACCGGGAATGAAAAATTTAAAACAGCTGCCATTCAGGTGGCCAATGCCATTGCGAACCATGCGCGCACAGGTTCTGCGACCCAATCCGTTCTGCCATATCGCGTGGTGATGCGTGACGGCCGGATCACTGCTGAATATGCTGCCAACTGGATGGGTTGCTATTCGCTGCTGGACATGCTGGTTCAGGCGAAACTCGGTAACGTAAACAGCTATCAGAAGGCCATGAAAAAGATTCATGATTTTATGATTCAGTTTCCGATGAAAACAGGATACTGGACAGACGGGCATACCGATACCGACGTAAACAGCAACACATATAAAAGCAATATGAGCGCAAGCAATATGGTGCTTTATCTACTGGATCATCCGGAGTTTGATCCGGAATACAAAACGGATATTCCGAAACTTATTCGCTGGACGGATACCAATTTTGTCATGCACTCGGCTCCCGGGGAACCTTCTTATCAGTGGGGTGCTTCCATTGTTGGTGAACAGGATGGGTTCCTTCCTAAAATGGATTACCAGACCGCGCGCTATGGTGCGGAAACGGCACGCTGGTACGCCATATCGGGAGACAGTATGTACAGGGAGAAAGCATATCGTGCCCTGAACTGGGTAACGTATTGCAGCGATTCCTCCGGGCTGGCATTTGAAAGTCCTTTAAGTAATGGGGTTACCAGCTGGTGGTCCGATTGTTATGGAGAAGGACCCCGCATGTTTTACCATGCGCTGGCAGCCATACCGGAATGGGCTCCGCCGGGTGAAAATCATATTTTATATTCGACAACGATATTGAAAGATGTGCTGTATACGAAAAACAGCATACGGTATCAGGCAATTGTTCCGGAAGGGCTGGAATATTTCAGGATTTCATTTCAGCCAAAAAATATAAAGGTAAATGGCGTATCCGTAAAAAATTATCAGATACGGTCGCTGGGACAGGGCGACTACGCGGTTACGCTGAAAAGAACGGTTGCAGGCCCGGTGTCCATAGAATAGAAAAAATAAAATGAAAGGATGATGGATTTCAGTAAAAAGACAGTGGTGATTACAGGAGCGGGTTCGGGCATTGGTCGCGCGACCGCCGTATGTTTTGCGAAGGCAGGTGCAGATCTGGTGCTTGCAGACATCAACTTCGAAGCAGCAACAGAAACGATTCGATTGATCGGAGAAACGAAGGGAAAGGTAGTCGCTTTCAAAACGGATGTATCAGATCCGGCATCCGTTATGGCGCTGGTCGGATATACGATGAAAGAATTTAAATCGGTCGTACGCGATCGTAAACAATGCGGCTATCCAGATTAATAAAACAGCAGAAGACACCAGTTTTGAAGAATGGAACCGGCAGCTCGCTGTAAACCTGGGTGGTGTTTTTTTATGTTCGAAATATTTTCTGCCCCACCTGAAAATCTCCAAAGGCAGTATCGTAAACATGTCTTCGGTGAATGGATATTTTGTGGAACCGACCTGTGCGGGGTATTGTGCAACCAAGGCGGCCATCATCGGCCTCACCAAAGCCATGGCCATCGATCACGGCCATGAAGGGGTACGCGTGAATTGTATTTGTCCGGGATATATTGATGCCGGACTCGCCGAAGGATATTTTCAGAGTCAGGCCGATCCCGCACAGGCAAGAAAGGATGCCGGCAAACTGCATGCACTCTGGCGGATCGGAAAACCGGAAGAAGTGGGCAAGGTGGCTGTTTTTCTGGCCAGCGAAGATGCTTCTTTCGTTACAGGCACGGCCATGGTGGTGGATGGAGGTTTTGGTTCCGGACTGCCGCCCAAATAAAAATTATAAAAGTAAAGAATGAAAAATATTTTATCGTACTGCGGGCCTGTGCATTTTTTTATTGTTTCATACCGCGCAGGCACAAAATGTAATCGTGGATGCCGGAATAAAATATCAGACGCTGCATGGTCTGGGCGTGAATATCAATCCGCAATCCTGGAATGTAAATCCTGATTCTGTAAAAAAAGTAATTGACAGTCTGATTACCGGTCTGGGCGCAACCAGTTTTCGTCTGATGTATGACGATTGTGACTGGGAAGCTATGAATGACAATGAAGATCCGGATACATACAACTGGAGCTACTACGATTCTGTTTACAGCGAACCCAGGTTTACCTGCGTATGGAATACGGTTGCGTATTTAAACAGCAGGGGAATAACAGATATTACGCTGAGTCCCGACGGCGCCACGCCTCAATGGATGGGCGGTACAAAGCTGAAACCCGGCATGGAAGGCGGAATATGCAGAAACCATTTCTTCCATGGTTTTCTATGGATTGCGCCGTCGCACCCCGGCCCTTCATTTTATTATGATTTCACCGATTAACGAAACTACCTGCGGCGGAGGTGAAGGGGTACTCACTACGCCTGAACAGTTCGGATTGATTTATACCGATATCGCGAAGCATCTGATCAAAGATCAGTTGAATGAATTATCCATCATTGGCCCCGATGATTGCGGAGGCTGGGCCAATAGTTATCACGCCATGGTGAGCAGCCCGGTGGCCATGTCAAAAATTTTACGCTTTGGTCAGCATGACTATGGCGATAACACAAAAAAAATCCGGGACCTCGATTGATTCCATCAAACATTCCGCTTACTCCGACCGCGAAGCGATCATGACGGAAGCCAATGCCAGTTGTATCGGCTGCGATGGCGGTACCTACAATAAGAGTTATGATTTCAATGCGTATGCAGGTCCTGCTTACAAATATATTTTGCAACATCTGAATGCGGGCGCCAATGGATTGCAAATCTGGGAAGGATACGACAGCCGTTATCACCATCCGAACCGCACACTCACCTGGAGTATGTGGGGCATCTATGGAATTAATGACACCCTGCATCCGGCCGATTATTCTCCCCGCGCGCATTATTACACATTCAAACAATTATTCAGATTTGTCAAACCCGGATTTAAAAGAATCGATATCAAAACCACCCTGCCTTCCCTGACGCTTTCGGCCTACTATGATCCCCGGACGGGAAGCCTGGTGATGACCGGTAAGAACGACAATAACAAAGAATTGAAAATAAACGCGCTGTTGAAAAACTTTTCTGAGAAGTCCATGCTGAAGTTTTATTATACGGATGAAACACATCATTTCTCACGCGGTGATGATGTAAAAGTCAGCAGCCATTCGTTCTCGCAGACCATACCACCCAACTGCGTATTTACATTCGTGAGTAATTAAAAAATTGATCATAATATCCGCCGTGCAGGTGTAAAAAATTATTAAACCCATCCTGATGACAGTTTTTAAGAACGATAAAGAATTATTTCAATTTATACAGGAGCATTTGTACGTGGCTGCCGTGTGTGATATACTGGACGAAGCAGGTTATCGGAACCAGGCCATGCATCAGCGGTTGCGGCCTTTGCTCATGGATATCAACCACTGTGGCTTTGTAGGAAGGGCGAGAACATTTCACTGGATCGAAACGGATACGATTTCGGAAGAAGATCCTTACGGACTCGAAATTGAGGCCATGGACTCCCTGAAAGCCGGCGACGTGGTGGTGCATTCAACAGATTACAATGGCACGAACGCCCCCTGGGGCGAGCTGATGTCGACGATATCAAAAAATAAAGGAGTCGTCGGATGCATTTGTGACAGCCAGGTGAGGGACTGCGTTAAAATCATAGAGATGAATTTTCCTGTTTTCTATGCCGGCATCCGACCGCTGGATTCCAAGGGCCGGGGCCAGGTGGTGGCTTATGATGTGCCCATTCAGTGCGGCGGGGTTACGGTTCATCCGGGTGATCTGATCTTCTCCGATTTTGATGGCATTGTGGTGGTGCCCAAAGCAGTAGAACTCGAAGTATTTATCCGGGCTAAAGAAAAAGTCCAGAATGAGAATCATTCAAGACTGGAATTACAGAATGGAAGTACATTACGTGATGTATATAATAAATACAAATCCCTGTGAGTAATCTGAATGCACAGAAAATCATTGACTGGTCGCTGGTGATTCTTATCAACTTCATGTGGGCAACCCAGGTGCCGGTGATCCGTCTGATCGGGGATGCCTATGGTCCGATCACCATTGCTTTTGTTCCGATGATTTTAAGCACGCTGATTTTTCTGCCGGTGCTGTGGATGGAAAACAAAAAACGGGGCGTAAAAATGAAATGGCGCTGGAAGGATCTGAAATATTTTGTGATTCCCGGACTCATCGGCGTATTCCTGATGCAATATCTGTATACGCTGGGTTCTCAAAAGACGCTGGCAGCCAATGCCGGCATCATCACGCTCACCATACCGGTGATCGTAGCCATTTTTGCTTCGCTCTTATTAAATGAAAAATTAAATATCATCCGGGTGCTGAGTTTTGTATTGGCCATCGTGGGAGTGATCCTCACTTCACTGCCGGATATTTCAGGAGCCAATTTTAAACAGGGAAGTTTTCTCAGTGGCAACCTGATTTTTTTATTTGCCTGCATCTGTTGCGGTTTTTATAATACCTACTGCAAGCTGCTGGTTGATAAAAAATTTACGGAGCTCGAGATTCTGGTTTACGGGTCGATCATCGGAAGCATTGCCAGTATACCCATGCTGATTTGGGTGGAACCCTTTCATTATACACAATTCATCCATAGCGGAGCAAAAGCCCTGCTCGGTATGCTTGAATTGAGTCTGATTGTATACGGTGTGTCGATGCTCTTATTTTTTTATATATTGAAACGCATGGATGTAACCCAGGCCATCCTGGGAAATTATCTGCTTCCGTTTTTTATTGCGCTGCTGGGCATCTTATTATTAAATGAAAAAATAACCTGGCTGATGTTTTTCGGAGGTATCCTGATTTTACTCAGTACACTGATGGTGACCATCTATGAAAATAGTCTGCTTGCTTTTTTTAACAAACGCAAATCCCTGTCAAATTGAAAATTACAAATGTAAAAGCCATTGCGCTGAAACTTCCTGAAATATCCAGCGCCGCAGACGGCACGCAGGATGATCTGATTATTATCGTGGAAACGGATGAAGGCATCACCGGTTACGGAGAAGTCGACACGGCTCCCGGCGTCGGCATTGCCATTGTAAACGCGCATATGTCGCACGGCACCTGTTATGGACTTAAAAGAAGTGGTGGTGGGTTCAGATCCCTTCGACTATGAACAGATATGGAATGATATGTGGGCAAAGACCTATTACTATGGACGTTTTGGTCCGGTGATGCACGTGATGAGTGGCATCGACATGGCGATCTGGGATATCATGGGCAAGGCAAGTGGCAAACCGGTTCATAAATTACTCGGCGGAAGTTATTCCGATAAAGTAAGGGCCTATGCGAGTGCGCTGATGCCCGAAAATAAAGAGACCGTAAAAAAAATGGTAGAGAGTTATACCTCGCAGGGTTTTACGGCCATCAAATTCGGATGGGGGCCTTTGGGATATGATAAGCAGTTCGATATTGAACTCATCAAAACCGCGCGACAGGCCGCCGGCGATCATGTCGAAATCATGATCGATATCGGTAAACGTTACCGTTTAAAAGAGGCGATGTACGTAGCGAAGGCGCTGGAACAATTAAATATTTACTGGCTGGAAGAACCGCTGCCGGCAGAAGACTATGCAGGATATCGTACACTCGCCGCATCCACCACCATGCGCATTGCCACCGGGGAAGAAGAAAGCGGGAGACTTGCCTTTGCGCGGCTGATCAATGAAACCCATGTGGATGTGATACAGCCGGACATGTCGCGCTGCGGCGGTTTAACAGAAGCAAAAAAAATTGCAACCATGGCGGCTGATCAAAATATTTTGTGTGTGCCCCATGCATTTAAAACCGGCATACTGGTGGCGGCATCTATACAAATGATCGCCGCGATTCCCCATGCACCCTTTCTGGAATTTTCTGTTACCGAGTCTGCCATCCGGAAAGAATTATTGCTGACGCCGTTCAAACAAAAAGACGGCTATGTGGATGTGCCACAAACACCGGGTCTGGGCGTTGAACTGAATCCGGAAGTCATCCGGAAATATGGAATTTCGATTTAAATTATTTTCCATGATGCAATCGAAATCCAGAATCGAAAAGCTGAAGGAGCTGCAAAAAGATTATCCTGCAGACGCCTTCTTCATTTCTTCTGCCCCGTCGGTAAAATATTTCAGTGGTTATTTTTTTTATTTTGAATACGGCGCGTCTCCCTTTCATTTACTTCCGGCCATCTGCCTGGCGGTGCCCGGCGGAAATACAAGCCTGATTGTTGCGGACAATGAACTGGGTCAGGCATCGTTGGAAAATCCCGCATTTGAAGTCATGCCTTATGAAAGCTACCGCTTTGAACAGGCTCCGGATCCCGCCACCGCGGCCGTTGAAAAAATAGAGGAGTTTCTGTTGAAGAATAAACTCACAGCCGCAACCATCGGAATTGAATACAATAGCATTCCTTATCGCATCATCAAAGCACTGGATGAGAAATTTCCCGGCATACAATGGATTGATGTGGGTGAAGCCATGGCAAAACTGCGCATGATTAAAGACGATGATGAAATAGACGCCATACGCAGGGCTGCGGCACTGGCGGATATCGGACAGGAAGCTGTTTTGAAATATGCCCGGCCGGGCATGACGGAGCTTGAAGTCTTTGCCCTTGTACACCGGGATATGGAAGCATCCGCAGGTTGCCGGGTTCCGCTGATGTCTGATCTCAGCACGGGCATTGGTACGAACGGGGGAGGTGGCATGCCCACCAACAGGGTCATCAGCAAAGGCGATCCGCTGCTTTCCGACTTCCAGCCCTGCCTGCAGGGATACTGGGGTGATTCCTGCAGTACGGTCATCATCGGCGATGAACCAACGGCGGATCAGAAAAAGACTTTTTCCCTGGTGAAAGAAACGCTTTACATCGGCATTGAGGCAGTCAGGCCGGGCATACCCGCAAAAGAAGTCGATCGCCTCATGCGTAATCACCTGGGCAACTATCCGCATCACAGCGGTCATAGTGTGGGTACGGCCTATCACGAGGAACCCAGAATAACACCATACAATGATACCATTCTGGAACCAGGCATGATCATCGCGCTTGAACCCGCCATCTATCAGCCTGCCTATGGCATGAGACTGGAACACCTGATGCTGGTGACCGACAAAGGATCGGAACTGCTCACAAAATTTAAACACCGGCTGGAGCAGTAATATGAAATCCATTCAATTTGAAGAAAATATCCCTTACATGGGATGGCCGCATTGCCTGCGGCTGCGTAATGCGGAAGTTGAATTGATTATCGCCACCGATATCGGAATCCGCATCCTGCATTTCGGATTCATCGGAGGAAAAAATATTTTTTATCTGTCACCGGAGGACCTGGGAAAAACAGGTGGTGACCAGTGGAGAATTTATGGGGGTCACCGGTTATGGCATGCGCCGGAGCAAATACCACGAACCTATATGCCGGATAATATGCCCATCCGTTATTCTTTTGAATCAGGTACACTGAAATTAATTCAGCCGGTAGAAAAAGAAACGGGCATCAGGAAAGAGATGGAGATCTATTTATCTGCTGAATCGAATCAGTTGAAGCTGGTGCATCGGCTCATCAATCAAAATGCATTTCCGGTTCAGTTAGCAGCCTGGGCACTTTCTGCGCTCATGCCGGAAGGAACGGCCATTATTCCCCAGGAAGCATATGGCGAAGGAAATGATTTTCTGTTACCTGCCCGCAGCATGGCGTTGTGGAACTATACGCAGATGAATGATTCGCGCTGGATCTGGGGAAATAAATTTATACTGGCCACGCCTGACCCGAACAGGCAGACAGAACAAAAAATAGGGGTGTTGAATAAACAGGGTTGGACGGCTTTTATAATGGAAGATGAAATGCTGGTCAAAATATTTGCGTATGATCCGTCCGCAGCTTATCCCGATTTTATGAGCAACCAGGAAATCTATTTTAATCACCGGTTTCTGGAGATTGAAACACTGGGGCCCTTTGCCATGATTCAGCCAGGTGGTCAAACGGAAAACAACGAGTGCTGGCAACTTTCAAAAACTAAAATAAGCGCCGGTGATTTGTCCATCGAAGAAAATGTCTTGCCCGTTGTCGCTGCATTAAAAAAATTCAGATATACATATGATCTAAAATAATATCCGATTATTTGCGGAACCGACTACCTTATTTTGTAAATTACTGGTGTATTATACTGGTATTCACTACAAAATAATATAATATGAAACCTGCGTATAAGTCAGTGTCTTTGATGGATTCGAGGACATTCAGGGTAATCCGGCAGGAAAACAAACAGGAATTCGAATTTCCCTGGCATTATCATCCGGAGTTTGAGCTCACCTATATTTCCAACAGCCAGGGTCTGCGATACGTTGGAAACAATATTGAAAATTTTTATGAAAATGATCTGGTGTTACTGGGTTCCAATTTACCCCATTGCTGGATCAACAGTGAGGATCAGGAAGAGTCGTCGAAGGCCGTCGTGATTTATTTAAATGAAGAACTCGTGAAATGGTTGTCCGAAGATCAGTTCAACAGTGTCCGTTCTCTATTCCATAAATCCAGTCAGGGTGTAAAATTCAAAACCAGCGTTGCCTTAAAAATAAAACCCAAGCTCGATCAGTTGCTGCAGGCAGATCCTTTTGAAAAATACATTACCCTGCTGCAGATACTGCAGGAATTGTCCGTAACCACCGAATTTGATTTACTCAGCCAGGTTGGATTTTCCTATGAATTAAACTCCGCCAACAACGAGCGCATCAATACCGTATATGAATATGTGAGAAACAATTATCATAAAAAGATATCACTTGCTGATGTGGCCGCGCGCGTGAATATGAGCGAAGAATATTTTTCCCGGTTCTTCAGCAAGAGCCTGATGAAATCTTTTTTTACATTTCTCAATGAATACCGGATAAACCGCGCCTGTAAACTGCTGATCGAAACAGAAAAACAGGTGAGTGAAATCTGCTACCAGGTGGGATACGAAACCATTCCTTTTTTCTACCGGCAGTTTAAGAAAATAAAAAACATGCCTCCCCAGGCATATCGTGCCCAATATCTCAGCGCTGTAAAATAATCTTACACATGTCAGAAAGCCACCCATACCCGAAGATATGGCATGAATATAAAAGGGATTGGCACAGGTGGAGTAGTTCAGGGTCCAGTCAAATGAACTAATTGAGTATCATAATTTTACAAATTCGCTAAACAGAAGTTTTTTGCTTTAGCTTAAATTATATACTTTAGCTTAATGTTAGCTAAGGAGAATAATCATATATCATGCGCATTATTTCACGGAAGCCTTTATACGATTTTGCTGAACGGTTTCCCGTTGCTTCAAATGCATTAAATGAATGGTGGAGAAAGACAGAAGAGGCTGACTGGAATAATTTTGCTGAAATTAAAAAGACATTCAATTCTGTTGATTCCGTAGGAGATAGCAGATTTGTATTTAACATCAGGGGAAATAATTTTAGGTTGGTAGTAATGATTTTTTTTGAGAGAAAGAAAGTTTATGTGAGAGGAGTTTTAACACATGCGGAATATGACGCATTAAATGAAAGAGGAGAATTAAAAACATTATAACATGTCAACGGCATCCATTAAAAATACAGTAAAGCAGATTTCTACACCTAGTCAATATCATGCGGCTATGTCCAAAATAGAGGATTTCCTGGCCAGGGGATTTGAAAATCTGAATGCGAAGGAAGCCAATCATTTAGACGAACTTTCTGATCAGGTTCATGAATATGAATCTCTCAAATATCCAATGCCCATGGCGAATTCTGTTTCCGGAATACTTCAGGGTTATATGGCCACCCATAACCTGAACAGAACCAAATTAGGGACTGTTTTGCAGGTTTCCGGTTCAACCATTTCCGATATTCTGAATGGAAAAAAAGGCATTAGCTTTCCATTGGCAGTTAAAATGCATCAGATATTAAAGATAAATGCTGAGGAACTGCTCAGTGTAAAAATCGACTCATCGTCCACGGCCAGGCGGGGTGGTGTTTTTCAAAGTCAAAGAGTGAGTTCCGGTCGAATCAAAGTAAACAGTAAAAGGAGGCCGGCGGTAAAAAAATCTGTAGCAAAGAAAGCAGCCCGGAGAAAGTGAAACAACAGTAAACCCAGGCTGACTATGGGTTCCTGAATTCTTTCATTTACTTTCCTAACCGGTAGCTCGTACCAATTTGAAGACTGGCGGCTTTTGTGCCGAAATTACCCTGCATGAAGCCGGTGAATTGATTTGCTGTAATATGGAAGGTGGTTGAAAAAAAGTCACCGGAAAAATGCTGTACGTATTCAGCCGGGTATAATTGCTTGTTGGATTCATCAGCATATACGGGGCGAATTTAAATCCAAACTGCGTCATATGCTTATTACGCCAAAGCGCATCAGTATAGATTCCGATGGTGCCGGTTACATGATGTTTGAAAATGATATTGGCGGCTGAAATGTTTATTTGTCATACTGATTGGGAGACAATCTAAAAGACCAGGGGCCGTTGCCCACAATTAAAAAGTATATTAGCAAAAGCAGGACCAATATGGCAAGGGTTAATTCAGAGAATGGCCTAAAGATATTCCCCGAAGAATTGTTTAAAACGATAGCGCCAATCAGAATGGGAATTTGCAGAATGCAGGCAAAACGGGTGAGCAATCCCAGGACAAGCAGAAATCCACCGAGCCAATGGGCAAATGCAATAAAATTGATTAGCAACATAATGTTAAATGAACCAAAAGACATTTTATTGCTCAGGAGATTAGGCAACTCGCTCATGTTGACAAGAAAATCAAATCCTTTGTAACATAGGAAGAGACCTAGCCCAATGCGAATGATATCTATCCATTTGGGATGATGATGGTCACCCCATTGCTCCAGGCGTTGTACGATGTTCATATAGCAAGTTTTAAATGGTTAATTTGGGACCACTATAAATTTCAAAAATTCTCTTACAATGGCCTGCCAGACATAGCCGGCAATAAGTTTGTTGTTCATGGTGTTAGTTAGCTAAACAGACACTTTTCCTGCATAGCAGTAAATTTGTAAGGATCTAAACAGAAATATTGGTCTTTTTCAAAAGGATATTCACCCATATCAATTTCCAGAAAAGAGTTATATTCTCTTATAGCCCATATATACAATTGATTTTTTGATGGTGCTTCTCCACAAATTTCCGGGAGCATCTCCGACAAAAAGCCATCCCAGCACGCCTCTTCGATCCTTTCAATTTCAGTAGATGGGCATATAGATTGCCTGCTGACATTTTCAGCATACATTTTAGTTAAATAGGAAGAATCGTAGGCCAGTAATATTTCTTGTTGCCATGTATTATGTAACATAATCTTGAATTTTTAGAGTCGAAATAATGACCTCGCGTTGTAAATGCTTTTATGCAACTGACAATTGACGCTCTTCCGGTTTAATCGATTCTTTTTCTCTCATCCAGTTTTCTATATAGCCAAGAAGCTCCTTTCTATCCTGTTTAAGTCCATTTTCAGCATATACTCCTGACACTGCGAGTCCGAGAACCATAGAATGTAAAATGTCCATCTTAAGAACTAATCCCAGAATATAGCCGGCATCTGAGTATTTTCTGTCCATTTTCGAAATGCTAAAGCTATTCCTGGCTTTTATTTCAAATTGTTGTTGTTTGGAGAACATGAGGGTAGCAGAGAAAGCGTCTATCAATAGATATTCCATATTAATCAGGTCAAAAACAGAGCGGCATTTCTCATGTAAACCCGGCGAGATTAAAATATTAGAATAGGAATTCCATTCGAAAAACATTGCCCACAAGTGATCAATGTTTTGCTCATCCAAAACCAGGGTTACTCTGCCGTATGCAGAAAAATCACTGACGATGTCCAGGAATTCATCCACTTCAAAAGCCAACTTCTTTGTTGTATCCCCCAGGTGAAAAATAAAATTAAAATCATTTTTTTTAAGCGGTTTAATCACATCACGCCGAAGATTGTCCCACAGGTCAGAGGCATGCTTAACATCCGACCATTTGTCAAATTCAACAATTTGTACATGTTCAAAAAGCAATTTGAGATCTTCCATAATTACATCATTCTTCCAATCGTTCCATTTATTTATAACAAGATCATTGGCAATGGCATCGATAAAGTTTTTTCCGGAAAGTGATAGTCTCCCGTGTAATGCATCCAAAATCAGCTTTCGTATTCCAAATCCAGGGAAAAACTCATGCGGGAGTGCTTCCTTATTTCCCATCGAACTTAATTTGCCTGGGGCCAGGATTGGATTCAACATTTCTCCGTCCTTGACCTGATCAAAATAAGAGTCTATAGTATCACCAGACATTTGAAGGATTCCTAAAAGTTCCGACAATACTGCATGCTCATCTTTTATTTGATTATTCGTCATATACCAGGTTTGTAGTCGTGATTAATTTCCTTCGGGCAGGCGCCATACTCAAGGTGTATTCTATGTGGTTGCTCGGCGGGGTTTTGAGGGAATGCCTTTGTCCGGACAAAGGCATTCTAATATGCTGAGACCTTATGAAGCCGGAACAGCGGTAGCTGCCGTAGCTTGCTGATTCTGTAATTCCTGAGCTGCCCCCATGATGAAATCCGCTACTTTTTTTGGCTGGGTTATCATCGGAACATGTCCGGATTCCAATTTAATTGTGTTTGCTTTGATCAATTTGGCTTTGTATGCTTCCAGGTCAGGATTGATCACACCATCCTGCGCGGCGACGATATACCAGGAGGGTTTGGTCTTCCAGGCGGGGTTCTGTACTTTTTCCTCGCCTGCGCCAGCAAACAACGGCACTTGTGTAGCATATACCAGTTGTTGTTCTACCAGGGATGCATCCGGTACGAAATTCTCGTTGACTGCTTTCACTGACAGCGACACAAATCCTTCCGGACTAACCTTGAACTTTTTTTCAATTCCTGTTGTAGGCATTGCGGCATTCACAGCATTGGCGCTTTGGCCTTCTTCAGGAACCAATGCAGCAACATAGAGTAATCCGACTACTTTCGGATCGTTACCGGCTTCAGAAATCACCATTCCACCATATGAGTGCGCCGCCAGCAGTACGGGTCCGTCCATTTGGGCAATAGCCCGTTTGGTCGTAGCAACATCATCGGCTAATGAAGTGAGTGGATTTTGCACAGCAATAACGTTGTAGCCCTTTGCCTGTAATAACGAGATGACCTTCGCCCAACTGCTACCATCGGCAAATGCGCCGTGAACCAATACGATATTTTTTACTCCCTTCGGAATGGCCTGTGACTTTGCCTGTTGTGGCATGGAAAAAATGGTCGAGGCTACCAGTAAGCCAATTGTACTGAGATGATTGATCGTAAACATAAAATGTAGTTTTTGTTTGTTAAAAATGTGCCTGTATCAGGCGTTTTGAAAAAAATTATTCTTCTGTTTTATTTGTTTCCCCGAACGGTTGGTCTTTCATTCGTATCGCATCATCCAGGAATTCCCCACCATCAGATATATTTACTTCGTGATGGGCCGGGTAGATGCTCTCCTGAACTTCTTCTTCTGAAATCAGGTCAATGCCCGGGTCTCTCTTTTGATGAAAAGGATTTGTGTTCATGGTAAACCTTTTTGTTATTAGAAAAATCAGAACAGGGCTGCCTGCCGCTTCGTTGTGTTGCTGATCGGTTTTCGCGGGGACACCGCGCCGACGTGGGTTGTCCCGTGCACGAACGGGCGGAAAGTGCACGCCCCTTTACAGCCGCCTCAACGAACTGACACCCGTCGTCTCCGTTACGAAAGGCACGAATGAAATTTCAGGAACTTAATCGAAGCGCTTACCGGTCAATAGCTGACAAGCTGCTTACTAAACCAGTCTTCATATTTAATTTTTCCAAGGCGGGATTTATTGAGGGGCACCAGCGATTCGTCATTCAATTCCGCTCCAAAATAAAGCGCATGCGCGTCCTCTACCAGTATGACGGGGATCTTCAGTTGAATCCAGGTAGTAGCGGATAAATTCAGACATCGGCATCCGGACGGGACCGGCTACTTCGACAGTATTATTTAATGGTGCACCAACCACGATATCCAATAATGCATCTACTGTCTCGTCTGAGGCAATGGGTTGTATCGCACCTGTTGAAATATGAACCTCCTGGCCAATGGTGCCGGACTTTGCGATACCCGGAGCAAATTCGAAAAATTGGGTAGAGCGCAAAATGGAATAGGGAATTCCGGAGGACTTAATCAGATCTTCCTGTCTGATCTTTGCTCTTAAGTAACCACTCGCCGGCAAACGTTCTGCACCTACAATCGATAAGGCAACATGATGTTTGACATTTGCATACGCCTCGGCTTTAAGCAGGTTTCCGGTGGCCGTTTGAAAAAATTCCATCACTGCGTTGTCTTCAAAAGAAGGGGAGTTGGAAACATCTACAACAACATCCGCATCCTGCAATGCTTCAAGAAGCCCTTCCCCGGTAATGGTGTTGATGCCTGAAGCAGGCGAGCCCGCTATTACTGCGTGACCAAGCTGGCGAAGCTTATTTACGAGGTTTGAACCGATAAGACCTGTGCCGCCGATTACTGTGATTTTCATAATTTGGTTTTTTAGATTTTATCGTAACTAATATTTAATGACTTTCTGATCACTGCTGCTGCCTGTAACAGCGCCGTTTTTACTGCCGGAACTTTCGCTATTGGATTTAATAAACCATAATCGTGTATCAATCCACCATATCGGGTTAATGTTACGGGAACACCGGCTTCATCTAACTTCCTCGCGTATGCTTCACCTTCATCCCGCAATACATCATTTTCTGCTACTTGAATGAGCGTCCGGGGGAGCCCTTTCAACTGTTCAGTGCTCGCCTGTAATGGAGAGGCGTAAATTTCTTTGCGGGCATTTTTATCAGGCAGATAATTGTCCCAGAACCAGATCATCATGTTTCTTGTCAGAAACCTTCCTTCACCCAATTCTTTATAGGAGCCGGTTTCAAAATTTGCATCGGTTACCGGCCATAGCATTGCCTGGAGTTTTATAGTTGGACCGCCTTTATCTTTTGCCATCAGGATCTACAGAGGCTGTCATATTTCCTCCTACGCTGTTGCCAACCACGGCAAGATTTTTTCCATCAACCTGAATTTCGCTGCCATGTTCTGATACCCATTTGGCAGTAGCATATATCTGATTGATGGCTGTAGGATAGCGGGCCTCGGGAGAAGGAGTGTAATCAGGAAAAACCGCAACTGCCCCGCTTTCAACAACAAGATCTCTTACCAGTCTTCTGTGCGTCGGATAATCTCCCAATACCCATCCGCCACCATGTACAAATATGAAAACAGGTGTGTCGGGGCCGGCGCCGATTGGTCTTGTAATATGTATGTTGACTTTTTCGCCATCCTGCGTGATGGTCCGTTCGGATTCTTCAATACCGGAGTAATCAACTTCCACAGAATTTTGGGCATCCACCAATACCTTTCGTGCATCCGCGGGACTCAGTTGTTCAATTGGTTTTCCGTTTCCTGAATTAAGCGCCTTCAGGAATCCTCTTACTTGTTTTAAAATGCGGGGATCATTTTCTGCTTTTACAGTTTGTTCGTGTAGTAAAGGCTCTTTTGAAATACCGGAATCGTTTTCCGCTTTTAGTGTTTGTTCTTGATGTACCATAGCTTTTTATTTATAATTGTGAAGAATCTTGTGTACCACTTCCATCCACTACAGTGCCCTTTACTCCGGTGGGAGAAGTGAAGGCATATACGATAGCGTTATCGACTGGATTGGAATCTCCTTCAAAGCGATAGACTTCGTCTACGTGAAATTCTTCTTCATACAGACGCAGATCAAGATCGCTGCAGTAAAGGCAATCTGATTGTGGTTGAAAGTCCGCTTCGTAACCTCTTTTTTTGAGATCATCCAATGCTTCTGCCGGTGAATTATACTGTTTCATGTGTTTGAAGTTTTTGTACGCAACAGCTCTGGAAAATGTATTTATTTCTGAACTCTTCTTTTTTTCAGTTTGGTTTGAAGAAATTCTTTGACCTGCAATCCAAGCCTGTGCCGGTTTTTCAGACAGTTGGTTTGCAATAGTTTAATTTTTACGGATGAAATAAAATATTGCTATATCAATAATTGTTGAAAATATTCGTGAGCAGCGTGATTGAAAAGAATGTTTTTTAGTTTGGAGAGATAACTGTTGTAATTTTATTCACGATAAACATTGTAATAAAGTGCATCAAACGCCTTTCATTGAAAGCTAAAATCCTGATAGTAGAAGATCAATTTATTGAGGCGAAGAGTCTCAATGTTATACTCATTAACGCAGGATATTCCACCTGTACCATCGCGCGATCGGTTGCTGTTGCCTTATCAATTATTGAAAAAGAAAAACCTGATTTGGTATTAGTTGATATTTTTTTGCAGGGAGAAGAAACCGGTATTGATCTTGGCAAAGTGCTGAATGAAAAGAATATGGCTTTTGTTTATTTATCTGCCAATTCGAACAGGCAGATATTGGAAGAAGCAAAACCAACAAAACCTTACGGTTTTATGGTAAAGCCATTTCGTGCAAAGGATGTGTTGATTATGCTGGACGTCGCTTTGTATCTGCACAAAAACCGGCAACCTGAAAAACTGAACTCCTCTATCATCTCAAAAGAATGCACCGGTTTTACTTCCTCCTGAATTCGGTACCATGATTGGCAGGAGCCGGAAATTTCTCGAAGCACTTGAACAGGCCAAAATGGTTGGCCCTAAAGATACATCCGTGCTGATATTGGGCGAGAGTGGCACAGGAAAAGAATTAATCGCTCATTCTATTCATAAAGTTTCTGCCAGACGTTATAAACCATTCATCGTCGTTAATTGCGGTACGCTTCCGGCTAATCTGATCGAATCTGATCTGTTCGGTCATGAAAAAGGTTCTTATACCGGAGCCGTCACAAAAAGAGAAGGTAAGTTTGAGCTCGCAGACGGAGGAACCATTTTCCTGGACGAGATCGGCGAGTTACCACTTGAATTGCAGGTCAAATTCCTGAGGGTATTACAGGAAAGAGAGATTGAACCGATTGGCGGGAAGCCCAAAAAGATTAATGTACGCGTGCTTGCTGCAACCAATAAAGATCTGGAGGAAGAAGTAGCTGCAGGACGTTTTCGCATTGATCTTTATTACCGGCTGAACGTTTTCCCATTACTAATGCCAGCGCTGCGGGAAAGGAAAGAAGATATACCGCTATTGGCAAATCATTTTTTAAAAAAGTACGGTGACGAAGATGGGAAACAAATACCTGTACTTTCTGCCGGAAGCCACGGACACCCTGGTGCAATATAACTGGCCGGGTAATATCAGGGAACTGGAGAATACGATCCAACGCAATATTGTGTTTGTGACTGGTGCTGTTATTGAATCCCTTGAAATGCCGGTTTCAAAAAGATCCGCTAATTCAACGGGCAATATGAATGGTTTTAAAACCATATTGGAAAATGAGCGGGATCATATACTGGCCGTACTGGAAAACTGTAATTGGAAAATATCCGGAAAAGGTGGTGCTGCAGAAATTCTGGATATCAATGTCAATACGCTCAACTCAAAAATAAAAAAACTGGGCATTGAAAGGAAATGACTGACAAATGAAGCGAGGACATCTATATTTAATTTTTTTATGCATCGCAGGTAACCTTGCAATAGTTGCACATTCCTTTGGTCAGCAGGATCAATCTCAACCATCTTTTGGGTATTCAATTTCCTTAACAACGTCTTCAGCTAAAGCTGGTGACCTCTTTTGTATATTTTAGCATGCAGGGACAACTGGACCAGGACAGTGCCGCTATTATGGTGAGCGAAGGGGAGCATTTACCCTATTCTCTCTATTTTGATGAAGACTATGAAAAAGGCCCGGACAACCACATTAAAGAATTATTGAAGAAAGGATGCTATTATCTTTTTAAGTCCGGTTCAAATAAGAATGATCTCGATAGCGCCTTGCCCCTTTTACTTACGGCAAAACTGGAAGCAGACAAGTCTAAAGATATTTATTTCCAGAATGCGGCATTGGCGGCGCTTGGCAGATACTATTTACAAATAAATGATGCATCAAACAGCAAGCGCTGTTTTAACGAAGCTGTGGACATTACCGTAAAGGGCAACAATACGGTTATTTTATTCAGGGCCATGGCGAATCGTGGTACATATGGAGCGTTTAACGATCCGCTAAAGGAAAAAGATCTGAATGAAGCATTAAAATTGTCCCGGCAGCTTCAGGATACGGTTGGGGAAATCGAGATGTTGACCCGTATTTACGAAATACATTTTGTAAAAGGGGAATACGACACGGTTATAAAGCAACTGCTGTATGTAACGGAACTGGAGAAATTAATTGGGTACAGGCACATTCATTATAATGATTACGTCCTTTCCTATCTTTATTTCACCTCGGTCGACTATGTGAAAGTATTTTCCGAAGCTAAAGCCGCCATTGAAATCATGGAGGTTAACCGCGATTATGCCTTTTCAAATTTTTTCTATGGCAACATGGCCAATATCTACGCCAAGTTTGATAATTATCAGAAGGCGCTTGAATGGTTAAACAAAAGTCTCCGGCAGGAGCCGGCGAATATGGCGAAAAGAACCTGGTACCATCAGTTTTGTAATATTACGCTGAACATTTCGAAATTCGGTCACCCCCAACAGGCCATTGATGTTGTTTTGAAAACAATTCTTGATTATCCACCGGTTTCTGCAGACGAAAGGTTTCATGTAGCAGATGTTTTGGGATATAGCTATTACAGGCTGAACCGGTTGGATCTTTGTGAAAAGTACTATAGCAGGATGTTACCCTTATTGGATTCAATGCGAAATGATCCGGAAGAAAACGATAAAGTATTTTATGCATTGCTTGATCTTGCCAATTACCAAATGGATATTGGTCATCCCGGCCTTTCAAAGAAATATTTTCAAAAGGCCAAAACATCTCCTGGTATAAACAAATTATTTAATTCAGCCAGGATCCATGAATTGCAATACAGGATTGATTCGAGCGACGGAAATTATTTGAAGGCTCTGCGTGAATATAAATTAACCCGCGTAGTGGACGATAGTATATACAATTTGAGAAAGACAAATCAATTTGCCGAGCTGCAGATACAATACGAAATAGAGGCGAAGGATAAAAATATCGAATTACTTCAGCAAAAAGATAAAGTCCAGCTGTCTGCACTGCGCCAGTCAGATTTCATGAGAAATGTTACACTGGCCGGTATTTTTGTTTTGTTAGTAGTAACGGCGTTGGTTTATAGACTGTACCGAAACAAGCAAAAAGCGAACAAAGAAATAAATGAAAAAAACCGGGCGCTCGAGCAATTGGTTAAGGACAAGGAATGGCTCGTCAAAGAAATCCATCATCGCGTCAAAAATAATTTCCACATTGTTGCGAGTCTGCTGGAGATCCAGTCCAGTTACCTGAAGAATAAAGAAGCCCTCTCCGCCATAAAGGAAAGTCAGCACCGGATTCATTCCATGTCCATCATTCATCAAAAACTTTACCAGTCCGATACGTTGTCCACCATCCATATGCCCGAGTACATATATGAACTGGTTGAATATCTCCGGGAAAGCTACGCGATCCGTGAGAACATTGGATTTGCTCTGCAGATAGAGAATATTGAGTTGAACCATGCGTCAGCGATTACACTGGGGTTAATCCTGAATGAGGCGATTACCAATGCAATTAAGTACGCATTCGCAAGGACAAAAAACGGTAAAATCTCTATTTCACTTAGCCATATTTCGGATTCACAGATTTTATTGAGTATCGCCGATAATGGACGCGGACTTCCTATTGATTTTGACTCTAAAATCGGGGCCTCCATGGGCATGGAATTGCTGCGGGGACTAACCGATGATTTAGGAGGCAGTTTCAGCATTGAAACCAATGATGGAACGCACATAAAAGTAATTTTTGACTATAAGCCGATCACCCCTGCGCACGTTTCATTTTCATAATCTATCTCTCTCTCTGCGAAATATTGAAATTTTTCAATTCATTAATCATATATCAATACCCCTATGCACATTCTAAAAATCAACTCTCTGGTTGTGAACGATTTTTATTTTCGGCATTTTCCTTGAATGATGAATGATTTGACATACCGTCACGCCGCTTTTAACCATAAACTTAAGCCACATGATTTCTGATAATTCAAAAGATACAGGGAGGCCATTCGGAATAACCAGCCTGTTATCCTGCAAGTGCCCTCGGTGCAGAAAGGGGGAAATGTTTATTTTTCAAAATCCATGGAACCTGAAACATACTATGGACATGCATGAGACCTGCTCCGTCTGTAAACAACCTTTTAATCTGGAACCGGGATTTTATTACGGTTCGAGCTATATTAGTTATGCTTTAACGTTAGCAATATCTGCTGCCACATTTGCATTATTCTGGATATTTGTAGGTTTCCCTTTTGCCGGGAATTTTATAATTTACTGGCTAATTTTCAATGCGATCCTGCTATTCGGTCTGCAGCCCTGGCTGATGCGGGTGTCCAGAACCGGATGGCTCGCATTTTTTGTTAGATATGATGCAGGTTGGGCCGTAAATCCTCCTGAGGTTCCTGAAAGAGTAAATAAAGAACAGGAAAATAATTGGTAAACAAATTAGGAGCTCACGCATTAGAAAGTAAAAAATTCTATTCAATCACACACATATGGATTTAAATTTAATGTTGATGAAAAAAACACCTTGATGTTTATGGGTACAACGAAAACATTAATAGCTTTTTGAATATTATATTTAAGTACATAAAGAACGCAGACGACAGATGCGGCTTCTTTAAATTATTTGGACAAACCTGGTGCCCAAAATGAAAAGGGTAGAACTATAAAAAAATATTTCTTCAATTTTGTCTTAAGGTTAAGGAAATTAAACGCAACCTTAAATATTTAAAACAAATTGATAACGATGATAGACAGCAATATCACTTCGTTGAGGAGTTATTTGCTGATTGGAAAAAAAGGAGGTATGTTATGAAATCAATAGTAGTGACAGATCAAGCTGCGGGTACGGCCGGGATGAAACTGGTAGAGCGGCCCGAACCGAAGGCAGCGATAAACGACGTCGTCGTTCAGGTTTACGCGTCAAGTATCACCGGGGATGAGCTGTCGTGGCCATCCACCTGGACCGATCGCATCGATCGTGACCGGACGCCATCGATTCCTGGCCACGAACTGGCCGGAGTGGTCACTGCACTCGGCTATGGCACAACAGGGCTGTCTGTCGGACAAAGGGTGTTTGGCCTTACAGACTGGTATCGCAACGGCACCCTGGCGGAGTATGTGGCCGTCGAGGCACGCAACCTTGCGCCACTGCCGGGCGACGTTGACTTCACGGAGGGCGCAGCTCTCGTGATGCCGGGCCTGACCGCGTGGCAAGGACTGTTCGACCACGGCCGGCTTCGGGCGGGCCAGAGCGTACTCGTACATGGTGCAGCCGGCATAGTCGGTTCGATGGCGGTCCAGCTCGCTCGTGCGGCTGGCGCGCACGTCATCGGCACCGGCCGCGCTGCCAGCCGTCAGACAGCGCTCGACTTCGGCGCACAGGAGTTTGTCGATCTCGATAATGATGCCTTAGAAGATGTTGGCGGGGTCGATCTTGTTTTTGATGTTCTCGGCGGCGATATCGCGAAGCGTTCTGCGCGCCTGATTCGTACAGGAGGAACGCTGGTGACTGTCACTGGCCCGACCGAGACTCGGCCGACTGGCGGTCTGACTATTGACTTTGTCGTTGAATCCGATCGCGCCCAGTTGGGCGAGGTCGTCCGGCGGTTCCGGGAGGGGCGTCTGCGGACGAACATCGGCAACATCGTTACGCTCGACGACGCGGTCGCCGCATACAATTCGACCAAGCGGGTCAAGGGGAAGACGATCATCCGCGTTCGCCCATAGGGACCCGGGAAGATCGAATTTTGTGAACCCTGAGAATATTCAGCAACCCATGATACAAAAATCACCGGAAGTTTCTCGATAAAGCTTCACCAATTCAATGGTGTACCAGATTAATATTAAATAGTTGTCAGGTTCATAAGGGGTCGAAGCTCTTTCGTTTATAGACGCGGCTCTTTTTTTCCCGTCCAGCCTAAACTGGTGTGGTTAAAACTATCGTTGTATTTTAATCCGAAACCCAACATGCGGTCAAAAGATGAGTGCGCGAATAATAATATGCCGATGGTGATCGTCAACTCCTGGTGCAGTAAAAAACCGGCTGTTGCTATCAATAAACTCAAAGCGCGGTGGTGGAACAAATTATAAGTAAAGGCGCCCACACGGTTGTTAAACAGGTAGCCCATCATGGATATATCCGGACTCAGGAACAGTGGTATCCATAACCAAAAGGACAAACCCAGGCTATGTTTGGATAAAAAATAAATAGCAACGGCGGTAATTGCTGCTTCTTCGGCTTGCAGGATTACGAACATGCGTTTTGTAAACGGGAGTTGACGTTTGTTTTGATCATTCATGACTTTGATTGTTTTGACTGCGCCGCGTTTTTACCATTTATAAGTTACCTCCCGGTTATTATCTACCCAATACGCAAGTGAAACAATAAGTCCCATCAGGACCACAGAGGAGACAAATAGGATCATTATCGAATCAGGAGGTGTCGGGCCAAAGGTATTAGCGAAGTTAAATACCAGGAGAAAAATAACCAATGCCCAACGGAATATTCTTGGTGAATTGAAAGAGAAAGCCGCAAAATTGATCACATTTTATAAGAACAAGCATCATATTGAATAAGCAAGGAGGTGAGCAAACCTGAACGCCTGGACTTTGAACAATATAAACCAACGAGTACTTTCAGAATATGTTCAACTATCATGAAGACAGACAGGGAGAATTTACTGAGTTTGTGATTCATTTGCCAGTATCAGTATAAATAGATTAATTTCCTTCACGCAATACAAAGCAATGAATCAAGAGGAGAATATAGTTCCCAATGCGAATGAAAATACTTCACCGGAACAATCTATCCAACAACTACAAAATGAATCTGAAAATATGGAAGTACACAAACATCCACACCACGTAACACATAAAAAGAAATGGACAGAATACCTGCTGGAATTCTTTATGCTATTTCTTGCAGTGTTTTTAGGTTTTATTGCAGAAAACATCAGGGAAAATGCCGTTGAGCACGAACGTGCGAAAGAATATGCTAACCTGCTGATTGAAGATCTAAGTGCTGACACGACACAACTAAGCACCGCTGCTCATGTAATGAATTTAATTATCATGGCGGGAGATAGCCTGGGAAATTTATTAAGCAAGAATGCAAAATTAACCAGGGGTGGGAAACTTTATTTCTATGAATACTTGTCCAGCCGGAGTTGGAATTTTATTTCTCATGATGCCACCATTCAGCAGTTAAAAAGTTCAGGGACATTGAGATATTTCCGTGATACATCACTGATTCGAAAAATCATGAACTATGAAGAATCTGTACAGATTATTTATTTGGCACAAAACAGGTTCGAGCCCCAAAAAATAGAAAACTGGAATTTGGTTCAAAAAGTCTTTGATCAATCTTATTTCTATTCAACGGGTGATACAACAGAATTTAATTTAAGGCTGAATGAAGAAAAGGTAACTCGTTACATGAATAATAACTATACCTTGCTTACTTATGATCAGGGTTTGATTCAGCAAATTAGAAACTGGGCTTACTGTTCTTCTACAAATTACAAGGTGGAAATTAAATTACTTAATGATGCGAAAAGGCAATCCATTTCGGCAATGGATGCTTTAAAAAAGGAATACCATTTAAATAATTGACAGATGGAAGTACAGATATTTCAGCAGACTGTGAAACCATTAATATTGTAGCCGGAGTACAAATAGCCTTTATTGATCGAGAATTATTTTGACATTATCTCATAAATTTCACAATCGCCAACATGCTCGTAACGAGTGCGATAAACTGAACAAGACCGATAAGGTATATTTTTTTGTTAAGATCCAGAATATCATCTTTAGTTGCGAGCCGGTAATACTCTTATCTTTATTTTGTATGCCTGAAGAAAAAGACATGCCGAAGCAACCCCTCAACGAAGAGCTCCCTGTAGATGCAATTGTGCAGGATGCAATTATTTCCCCATCAGAAACCCAAATACCAGACATGGAAGTACATCATCATCCGACACGTAGAAAAGAAAAATTTCAAAGAATATTTTTTGGAATTCTTAATGATATTTCTTGCTGTTACGTTAGGTTTTTTTGCTGAGAATATCCGGGAGCATTTTGTTAACAGCGAAAAAGAAAAGAATTATATGGAAGGCATGTTGCAGGATCTTGAGAAAGACACTGCGGCAATATCATACGATATTGGATTCAAGAACCTGATCGTTAAAAAAATGGATAGCGCATTGAATATTCCTATTGTAAATCTCAGGTCTATCCCAACACAGGATACTTTCTTCCATCATTTCTTTTTCTACTATTCCTGGCCATCAGGTTTTAACAGGCACGATATCACTATTGCTCAGCTCAAAAATACAGGCGGCTTTAGCGTAATTCGTAAACAAACAGTTCTTAAAGCTATAAACGAGCTGAACTCATTTTATGAATCTCCTTTACAATTCAATCAAAATATTTATAATGAGCATTGGAACAAATTGGACCAATTTGCTATGCAATTAATAAAGCTTCCATCTCCACCGCCAGGTATTGATGACCCTCTGTATCACTCATATCCTCACAATGCCGAAGTCTTTACGCGATATGATACTCCACTGATTGAACAACTTTATTCATTCACACAATTTGAAAAGAGCGACATAATAATAATCATAGACAATGAAAAACATTATCGTGAAGAAGCTACGAAATTGATAGAGCTTATAAAAAAAGAATACAATTAAACAAATGAGTGAACCAGAGCAACATCGAAAACTTACACCAATACATTATGCTAAATAAATGCCGGAGAATAATATTTATGACAGTTTTTTTTACTTGCTGCTATAGTGCAGGAATACCCCAAGCTTTAAAAACCGTAAAGAACCCGCAAAAATATGATTTGGTAAATGACTGGCCGCAACTACCAGATGGCTATGTTTTAAGTCATATGCGCAGGATGTGGGAAGAGCAACGCCAGAACCGCAAACATTTTGCGGATATTCATCGATTGGGCTAAGTAATTCTACTTAGTCCATTTGATATCAAATCTTCATTTATTGTATTTCATTTCTTTTAGAAAAAAAATTGAGTATTTTTAAAATTGAATTCTTCATTTAACCCGACCTAATCTTCAGTTATGAAATTAATCCCTGCCCTTTGTCTGTTCATACTGGTATTTTCTGTTTCCTGTAAGAAAACCAGCGACCAGCCAAATACTCCACCGCCCGTTACACCCGTGTCGCCGAAACCATTGCCGGTGATAACAAGCTTTAGTCCGATAACCGGTGCTGTGGATACGACAGTAACGATTACCGGCGCTCATTTTAGTGCTGATATTTCCAAAGACATTGTCAAGTTCAATGGCACAACGGCTGTTGTTAAATCAGGAACAGATGCACAACTGGTGGTTACGGTCCCGGCAGGTGCTACCACTGGAAAGATCACGGTAACCATAGATACCAGCACTGCCACCAGTCCACAGGAATTTACTGTCGTCACAGGTGGAAACTGGATAAGTATCGCTGGTTATCCCGGATCCTTTATGAAACTGGTAACATCATTTCGCGTAGGTAATAAATTGTATATGGGTTTGGGTCAGGCTTACAACGGTAACCTACCGGAATTTTGGCAATACGATGTTTTATCAAAAGTATGGACACAAAAGGCCAATTTTCCAACCACGCCGGTGCCGGGCCATGGTGTTGGATTTGCCATCGGAGGGAAAGGATATGTTATTATGCAGGACAATAATCTGGTGTATCCGGAAGTTTGGGAATATGATACCGCATCGGATAAGTGGGCAGACAAAGGTTCTGCCCCAGGGGGTATTCAAACAGGAGTGCCTGCTTTCACGATAGACAATTATGGTTATTTTGGTCCCAGTGGAGCTGTTTCTTCCGGTGCAAGTAAATTCTGGCAATATAATCCGGTTGCCAATACCTGGACCCGGAAAGCTGATTTTCCGAGCGCGAATTCAACTTTCCCGGCTTTCTTTGTGATCGGTCACTATGGTTATGTCGGAACCGGAATAACCTGGTTGAATACGGCCACTGGTACGAAAGAATTCTACCGATATGATCCCTCAAACGATACATGGACCAGAAAAGCGGATTTCGCCGGTGTCGGACGAAGTTCGGCAGTGGGTTTTTCGATTGGCAACTATGGTTATATGGGTACAGGTGTAAATGCTTCCGGTACGAATATGCAGGACTTTTGGCAATACAATCCTGCAACAGACACATGGATACAAGTGAAAGATTTTAGCGGAGGCATTCGTGGATCGGCCATCGCATTTTCAGGCGACAAGCTGGGATTCGTGGGCTATGGCCAGGGTCCGCTTCATGATGCCGGTCCGGGTGGTGGTTATACCGATACCTACAATGATTTGTGGCAATATCAGCCATGAGATTTATAGTTCGCGCACCCTCATGTTCAGGTTGCGTATGCCAGAAGAGAACTGACCGGCAAGGAAAAAAAAAGAACTAACGGCCTGGCGTCGTGAGCACCACGGAAGAAGCAAATTTATTTTTAAAAACAATACTGATCCGGAAGATATTATGGTGCATGACAGTGCCTTTCTTTGCTTCTAAAGAAAAAGGCCTTCAAAAAAAAGAACTCACGGCCTGGCGCCGTGCGCACCCGGAAGAAGAAAATTTATTTTTAAGAACAATACCGATCCGGAAGATATTCTGGTGAATGACGGTGCCTTTCTTGCTTCTAAAGAAAAAGGCCTTCAGAAACTGAAAGACCATTATCCGGATATTTACTAACGCAATTATACAAATTAGATCCGCGCTTAAAGGATTGGTTTGAAGCTCAGTATAATTTAGGTCGAAAACCATTGCGTACTCACGTTAATTTAGATATAAGATCTAACATGAATATAAATAGGCATCAGATCGACACCGGTTTCCTAATGTATACTCATTTATTGGCATCATCTCATAAATTTCACGATCGCCAGCATGCTTGTAACGAGGGCGATATACTGAACAAGACCGATCAGGTATATCTTTTTGTTAAGATCCAAAATATCATCTTTAGTTGCGAGTGATAATTCTCTTAAATCGTCCTTAGTGGCGAGTGCCTGAATTTTGGTGTCGAGCTCTCTGGATGTAACGGATCCCATGGCGGATATAAATTCACCGGCATCCTGTTCCGTCATCTTCAATGCGTTCCTGAGAATATTATATAATTTAATTTGATCCATTGCCTCTTCCACAAAAATAAATTTTTATTAATATAGTTCATCGCTTAAACGCAAAAAGGGTGAAAACACGGTAACAAATCGGTTATTTCTCAACGGATTAGTAGAAATATATCGACGGTCTAAAAATAAGCCTCCACGTTTACAGGTGGTTTTTTAAAAAAAATCTTTCGGAGGCTCCGAAATGTAATCAAATCAAATACCCAGATTTGTAAATCGTAATGATAAACAACCTGCCTGCGGAGACTCAGCTGGGAGTAACTGGAATCCAGACGCTATTAAGACGCATTTAATCTGCCGAACAAGTGCGGAACGAGTGCGGAACCGGTGGGGAACCAGTGCGGAAGGAAAATTTGAAAAAGATAGAATAAAAAAAGAAAAATATGCCAGAATCAAAGGACAACTTCATCGTAGCCGGCCTTTCAGGCACACTTGCAGGAATAGGTACATTTCATAAACGGGGTCGCAAAACTTTTCTAAGAAAGATTCGTGCCAAACCCTCTGTACCCGATTCAAAAGAACAGGTAGCAGTAAAAAAACGTTTTGCCGAATATATTAAGTATGCAAAAGCAGCAATAAAAGATCCGGATATCAAAGCGGCCTATGCACGTGCTGCAAAACCAGGCAGAACAGCTTTTAACAGGGCGGTCACCGATGCCTGTACTCCGCCAAAAATCGGAAAAATCGATACGGATAATTATCATGGTCAGCCCGGTGATTACCTGATAATAGAAGCCACCGATGATTTCAAGGTGAAAGCCGTTCAAATATGTATACATAATGCAAACGGCCATCTCATTGAACAAGGGGATGCCATCATGCAAATAAATACGGTTGACTGGTTGTATGCGGTTACGGTCGCAAATGAACCATTTGCTGGTTCAAGGATAACGGCGACGGCAACCGATCTTCCGGGAAATAAAACATCATTGACCGTAACTCTGCTTTAAAACAAATCCCATTTAAGAACTTATCAGAAATCTCATGAATTGACATCCCTCCGCCTGGAAACCTCATTTACCGGAATATTTCTCGAATTTTTCCAATTCCATTTTTATTTTACGATTCCAGATCGATTGTGCAGATTCATCAAGACCATGATTGGTTTCTTTTTCATAAGATGCGTGCATCTCATTCATTTCATCATGATTGATATCATACAGACTATCCAGGTCCTGTTGCACCGTCGCATATCTGAATTTATATTCGGAAAATGATTTTCTTAACTTTCTCGCGAAGAGTTCAGCAATATCAAAATTCAACCGCTCATGGATCAACCAGAGACTATCATCTTCATAAAGTACAGCCCAGGACTTAGGACGAATGAAAATTCCAAATGCTTCCGTCTGAACAGAGTTTTTGCCTGCATGTCCAATATATTTAATTCCACAGGTAGATATGGAAGGATAAGACGCGGTTGTATCCGGTTTTCCACGAAAATCTTTTGGTGTCAATTTGTAACCGGATGACCAATAAAGAGTATCCTGTGCGGAAACTTTTTTAAAGCTGAACAGGGTCAATGTCAGGGAGGCTATGGCCAGGGTGCGTTTCATTTAATAATAAGGGTTAAACCTACTCAAGTTGAAAAAAAAAGTGCACAAAACCAATGGCGTACTCTGTAATATTCCTGACTAAGTGTTAACCCTTACATTGAGCCGATGCTTAATCGACAACCTGTTAATAAAAGGCGGTTGACAATCCAAATCCAAATCATTATTTTGGCAACTCCTGATTTAAACTCCATCTCCATGGCCCATACTCTAAACCCCGCCGATGCGTCTGAAAGCCTTTTGTGTCATCATTTTGCTGATAACGACTAATTCGCTTCCTGCGCAGATCATTAAAACCGTTGCCGGCACAACCTGTGGTCAGTATGCAGGTGACGGCGGCCCGGCAACAAGTGCGTCACTGACTGGGGGCTATTATTGTTATCCGGCTTTTGACAACGCAGGCAATATGTATTTCGCTGAAACGGATGTTAACACGATTCGAAGAGTGGACGCTGTTACAGGCATCATCACAACGATCGCGGGAACTTTAAACGTAATCGGGTATAGCGGGCGATGGCGGACCGGCGGTAAATGCATTAATATACCATCCTTACTTCAATGGCTATTGATGATGCCGGTAATATTTATTTCTCCGATCAGGTGGGAAGCGTCATCCGAATGATTAATCCCGCCGGCATCATTACGACTGTTTCAGGCCCATATGCCACTTCCTGCATAGTGGGAGACGGGGGTCCTTTGAGCGGGGCCCAGTTTGAAGCGATTTCCGGATTGACCACCGATCACAATGGAAATCTTTATATATCCGATTATGGGTGCAACGTGATCAGAAAGGTAAACAGCTCCGGGATTATTACCACGGTGGCCGGCAACGGAACCAATGGATTTTCAGGTGATGGTGGCTTAGCAACAGCGGCCCAAATGAATTATCCATCCAAAGTGGCTGTTGACAACAACGGCAATATCTATATACCGGATGCGCAGAATCAACGCATTCGCCGGGTGGATGCAGTAACCGGCATTATCACCACCGTAGTGGGTAACGGCGTCCTGGGTTATTCCGGGGATGGAGGCCCGGCTACCGCGGCTGAAGTTTATTATCCGGGTTCTGTAGTATTGGACAATGCAGGCAATTTTTATTTCGGAGATGCAAACATGGTCATCCGCAAAGTAGATCCATCCGGGATTATTACAACCTATGCAGGCAACGGTACTGCGGGCTATACCGGAGACGGTGGTCCGGCTCTAAATGCTGAGATTAATCTGACAAATGGACTAATTAATACGGATAATAATGGAAACATCTATTTTATAAACTATTACAGTTGTGTGATACGGGAAGTGCCCACTTGCGCAGCTCCGCTGAGTATTAACCATACGCCCGTTCATACACAGATTTGTAATGCCGGAACTGCAGTCTTTTCCATCACCGCTGTGAATGCCCTTAGTTTTAGCTGGCTTGTAAATGACGGAACGGGTTGGAAGCCGCTGACAGATGATGCGGTATATGCCGGCAGTAAAAGCAATCAATTGACGATTACCGCTTCAAATACTTCTTTGGATGGATATTTATTCCGTTGCGATGCGATCAATAATTGCGCTACCCTGAGTTCGGTACCGGATACGCTGTCGATACAAACACCCGCTCCACCTTCCGTATCCATTTCTGCAAATACCAATAATATTTGCACCGGAGATTCGGTTTTATTCACAGCCATCCCTATTGGTGGTGGAACTGCACCCCAGTTTCAATGGCTGAAAAACGGATTAAATGTTGGAACCAATGCTCCCTTGTATTCCGACAATACTATAAACAATAACGACCAGATATCCTGTGTGATGACATCCAATAACTATTGTGCTGCGACCCCGACCGCCGTCAGCAATACGATACCATTGAAATTATTTAGTACGCCGGTGATTTCGCTTGACAAAAATCCGCTGCTTTGCAAGAACAGTAGCCGGATATTGGACGCGGGAAACTTTGCGGGTTATTTATGGAACGATGGAAGCAGTTCAAGAACCCGGCTTGGTTGCGGACACAGGGCAGTATCGTGTAACGGTAACCGACAACAATGGATGCATCGCCAGCGACTCCGTGGGAAGAATATATCGCATCAACTAAGGATTTAGCACTTAAGTGTGGCCGGGGAATATACACACAAACAAAATTGAGATATTTTACGGAGTGTAGACGTAGGCTACGTAAAATTTATTTTTCGTATTCTGATAAGGCCCTGTCAATCAGTCTTCTTGCCGTTGTTTTTGATTCTTTCTCCCATATTTCTTTCGGATTTCTTTTGGGTTTGTATCGGATTTCCGAAAGAATCCCGAAAGAAATCTAAACGAAACATAAAACGAATATGATCCAAAGCACTCATTTTTATCAGATTATAAATATCCTGAAAAAAATTTTACGTAGCCTACGTCTACACTCCGTAAAAATGCTTTAACCCAATAGCATATTTGTAAAATCAACGGAAAGTTCCGGCGCTGATAATAATCAGAGGACTGCGGTTAAAGAATATATCCTCTAATTTATTGGCGAAAGGTACCTGCGCTTTCCGGTGAGGATTGGAATTTTATTTGTTCATTTTTAAATCCATGCTTATGGGAACCATTGAAAAAGGTTTCATGGGTGGATTTCGCGGCAAATTAGGAACCGCTGTGGGATCTACCTGGAAAGGAAAAAGCGTGATACGAAGTAAACCGCCGGCTAAAAGAACGGCGCCGCCTTCTGAAGCGCAACTGGAAGTTCAGGCGAAATTTACACTGATGACAAATTTCCTTCGTCCATTATCCGACTTGTTTGATCAGACATTTAGGAAAACGGCTGTTGGAATGTCAGGTGCTAACAGGGCATTTTCTGAAAATAAAAATGCCATCACGGGTGTCTTCCCTGATTTTGCCATTGATTTTCCAAGAGTATTATTGAGCAAAGGTAGCTAATAGAAAATATCTTCAATTTTCATTACACACTAAGGGTAAACACTTAAATGACCGGCGAAATATAGTCGAGGTATGTCATTACGTAGAAATTTTTCGTATTGTTAGATCCTTTGTGAGCTCATATATTTTAATGGTTATGAAAACAAATCCCGTATCCGTCAGGGTCTCTGGTGTTCATTGCTTTCCAGCCGTAACTTGTAATATGTGGTTCTTTTTGGATATGAATGTCCTTTTCTATTAGATATTTATAAAGACCGTCTATATCACTGCAATTGAAATAAAAACAAACATCCTGATGCCCCCTGATACGCGTCGGATCAGGTTCCTTTGGCCGATCGGATTTCTCATATTAAAACTTAGAAATTTTGATTTTAGACTTTCCAATCAGTTATTTTTTTATCAGAAGTGCCAAGACCAGGTTCCAATAATCTGCAACCGATTTCATATTTACCGCTTCGTCTGGTGTGTGAGCGCCAAAAACGGTTGGGCCAATGGATACGATTTGGGCATCGGGGATGTTTTGAGCAAAAACAGCACATTCGAGCGCACCATGAATAGTCTGAACAATCATTTTCTTATGAAATATCTGTTCGTAGGTATCAGTCACTGTTTTTACCAAAGGAGAATCAAAGTTCGGTTCCCATGGTGCATACCGGCCAACTAATTTCGCAATGGCTTTAGGGTTTGCGATGACAGTTTCAGCTTCAATCATTGACATTACAGAGTCTATATCTTTGTTTGAGGAACTCCTAAACAGACATTTAACTGTGACAGTATCGTTGCGGGTATCCACAGAAGAAACGTTGTTCGAAGTGCGAACCAGGGTGGTACTACCATGTTCCATTGCTAACATACCATTAGGAAGTTTGCTGATAAATGACAGGATGCTGTCTTTGTCAGTACTATTCAGTACTCGTACCACTTTTCCCGCAGTAGTATCTTGTAGTGTAAATACAATCTTTTCCACGGTATCTTTTGCGGCAATCTTCTTTTCAATGCCATTCAGCGCATCTTGTAAAGATTGTTTATCCAAAGGCGTTGCAATCATTGTTTCAGCTTCACGGGGAATCGTGTTTATGGCACTGCCGCCAGAGATGCTCACAACATTAAGTTCAGAATGAGCTTTCAATATCTGCACTATTACTTTAATGGCGTTTGCACGGCCTTTATTGATGTCGATACCGGAGTGCCCACCCTTCAGACCTGATACTTTGATCACATAGACATGATTATGATCAGCCATCACAGAAGTGCGAACCGGTATGTTTATTTCCATCCGTCCAATACCTGCGGCACCAACAGTCACAATACCTTCTTCTTCAGAATCGACATTGTAAATAATCCTGCTTTTCAGTAGTGTGTAATCAAATGCCGTGGCTCCAATAAAACCAGATTCTTCACCAGTTGTGAAGAGTAACTCCAGTGGCCCATGTTTAATACTGCGATCAGTGATAAGCGCCATTAATGCCGCTACGCCAAAGCCATCATCGGCACCCAGGGTGGTGCCATTTGCTTTTATCAATGGGCCCTCCCGGTGAAGCATAACAGGGTATATCGCTGTCGGACTACCTGTTTTTGACTGACAGACCATATCAAGATGCGCTTGCCAGCATTCCCATGGATAGTTTTCAAACCCGTGCGAGGCAGGGATACGAACGAGGACATCATTTGATTTATGCCGGAAGTTTTCAAACCCATGATCAGTTGCTAACTGTCCAATAAACGAAGCGATTGAGTCTTCACTCCCCGAACAACGGGGAATAGAGCATAGTGTGACAAAATGTTGCCATACTTCTGCCGGTTCCAGGTCTTTTATAACCTGCAAATTCTGCGTTGTTTGAGGAGAAAGCCCGGCCTTTTGTTGCGGTGGTTTCGCATTTGAAATTGAGCATGAGAATAATAAAAATGCAAACATCGCAGGAATCGACATCCTGATGATTGTAATGCATTTCAATGAATTTTTCTTCATTCAATTTATTTATGAAGTATATGACCATTGGCAAACGACCAGTTTTCCCAGGCCGTCTCCTGAAAACTAACCATAACGTCGTTTGAAGAAATTCCCACATTCTGCAAATGTGTCATGCAGATCGCGCAGTATTGTTTGTTTGATTTTAACACTTCTCCCGACTGAAAATAGTATTTCGATCAGGACAAAACGATCTGTGCGCGGCTCCGCCAGATCCGGATAATGAAGGTCATAGTTGAAATTTTCCTTATCCAGTTCCAGGAATCTTTGAAATCTGTCAGCCTTGGGAACGCCGGCATTCTCCAGGGCGAGATGGACAACCTGACCAAGTTTGGTCTTCAGGGCGGCTGGCTGGCCTTTCAGCAAAGTAAATGTAACTAATGGCATAATCAGTTATTGGTTGAGGCGGTGATAGTCATTTCAACATTAGCTTTTAACGGCAGTTCTAAAACTGCAATACAGGTCCTTGACGGATAATAGCCGTTAAAGTAAGTTTTGTAAATATCGTTCAGGCGTTTAAAATTCTGCATGTCTTTTAAATATATCGTAACGCTCACGATGTTGTCGAACGTCAGCTTTTGTTCCGACAGTACAGCATCAATATTTTTAAATATCTGCCTTACCTCGAGATCAAAATCATCGGCCAGTTTACCGCTCTGGTCAATGCCCACCTGCCCTGATAAGAATAAAAAACCGTTGGCTTTTACGCCTGCGCTGAAAGGCCCCGGTGAAACAGCCAATTTAGATGAGTGAACAGCTTCAATTTGTTTCATTTGATTTTCTGTTTTATTTATTAATTTATAGTTGAGATTTTAATAAAATCAACTGGCCCAGCAAACGGGTTCGGATAATAGTCTGTTCCGTTGCGGCCATTCCGGCAATGGCCAGATTGAGCGTCGCTATTTCGGTAGGCCGGTGGTTCCGGATGTCTTGCAAGGTGGAGATAAATTGCCCGTCCGAAGAGCGGCTGATCAGCAAGAGGCTATCCATCACCTCTGCCAGGTTAAGATGAACACCTTGTTCTTCTGCTACGCACAAACATTCGGACACTAAACTTTCCGCGATTTGTAAAGCCTGCGGGTTCCGGTGAAAGATGCCGTTGTCTGTGTCAAGCAGCGGGCAAACCGAATTGAACACACTATTGATAATGGCCTTTTTCCAGATGACAGTCTGAATATCACGCTCGGCTCTAAATCCAAAATACGGGGTATTCAGTAAAGCGGCGATCTGGTCAAGTGAAGTTTCGTCACCGCCGCTGATTCTTCCGATAGGCGATACAGCTACCGGCTTAAAGTTTAGCTTCGTAGCTGAGACTGGTTGGCTGGTGACGAAAAGCACACAACGGTAAACAGCCGGAAAGTCCATAAACGCTTGCTCTACACCCAGGCCATTTTGCAAGAGCACAATGGGAGAGTGGCCAATTTTTTTTCTTAATGCGTCAGCCAAAGCCGCATTGCCATATGATTTGTTACATAGCACTACCAATCCTTCTAAACTCCTGTAGTTGCCAAGTGTATCGATCGTTACTTCCGCCTCAATTATTTCCTGTGAAAGAAGCGTCACCTGGATGGTTTCCCTGTGTGTTTCGCCATTGTCCACGCTACCGCGCAGTAAGACGACTTTCTTTCCGTCGTTACTCAGACAAACGGCCAGCACTTTGCCGATAGCGCCGGCGCCAATGATGTAAACGGTTTCCATGATGAGGTTTTATGCGGTTAATGCGAACCTGGCGGCGGCTTTGGCGTGAATCAGCGTTGTATCGAAAACCGGGACAGTGCAATCTTCGGGCTTGATCAGCAGCGGGATTTCTGTACAGCCTAAAATGACGGATTCGGCACCCATTGCTATCAGCTTTTTGATAATGGCGAGATAACGGACTTTTGTTTCCGTTCAGCAGTAAGCCCCTGTCCAGTTCGGCAAATATTGTTTGATGAATGAACTGCCGCTCATCTGCACCAGGGATCATCACCTCAATACCCTGACGTGAAAGTCTATCCTTAAAGAATGTTGCTTCCATCGTAAATTTAGTTCCCAGCAACGCGGTCTTGCGGATATTTTGTGCGCATAATTCAACAACCGTCGCATCAGCGACATGGATAATGGGAATTTGTACAAGTTTTTCCAGTTCCGGAATCATGAGGTGCAGCGTATTGGCGCAAAGCACGATCGCTTCTGCCCCGGCGGTTTGCAGATCCGTTGCGCAATGCCGGCAAACCACTCCGTTAACGTTGGCCAGTCACCTGCATCAGCAAGTGTTTTGAATTCATCAAAGTCAATCGAATAGAGCAATAGTTTAGCGGAATGCAGGTCTCCCAGTTGGCGGTTCACTTCCTGGTTAATGACGCGGTAATAATCAATCGTAGAAAGCCAGGTGGTTCCGCCGATGAGTCCGATGGTTCTCATTAGTTTGTTTTGTAAAGTGTTAATAGTTACAAATATAAAGTAATAGTATTTGGACTTCCAAATTTTATTTCACACCTGCTTTTATTGACCCGTATTACAGAAACTTCGTCAGCGCATCCTGATCATGTTTCGTGATTTTCATTTTATTTTAGCTTAAGAATTTTTTGATTCCATTCACTTTCAGGATGAAGGACGTGTTTGTTTTCCTTTAAGAACTGCAGGCCCCACTCGCGTAACAGGGCCAAACCAGGTAATAAGGTCCTGCCGTAATCCGTTAATTCGTACTCCACCCTCGGAGGCGTTTCATTGTAGGACCTGCGAAAAATCAGCTTGTCCTCTTCCATTTCATTAAGTTGTTCTGTAAGTACCCTTGTCGAGATGTCAGGGATACGTAACAGAATATCTTTAAAACGCAACGGTTTTGTTTGTAAATGCCAAAGAAGTAACGGTTTCCAATGACCGTCGATCACACTCAAATAAGCTGTAACAGGACACCTGATAGGATATTTTTTCATTAGTTTATTTTATAAAACTTTAATAGTTACAAAAATAAAGCAATTATTCCTGATTTCTGAATTTTATGACATTACCCCGGAATGCCGGAGGTTTGATTTAAGAAGCGTCTTCGATCCGCTTTTCTTGTTTGCGGTGTTTTGAAGCACCGGAATCCCAGCCGAAGCGATAGGAAAAAATTAGTGTAGCCCTGGAGCTTTCGAGGTGTCGTTCGAAAATCGAGTAACACGTCATCGCTGCCTGATAAGAATGCCCGCTTCCGGCTGTTGAAAATGTCAGTGGCATTAAGACTTAAGGAAGCCCTGTTTCCGGCGAAGTCGATACTTTGCAGCCGCGTCCATTCCAAATTCAGCCCGATTTTTAAATTGCAGAAACAGGTTCGGTGCGCTATAATCTGCATGGATTTGGAAGGATAATCTTTGTCAGGGGGGTTACATTAGTCGTGATGTTTGCATTCCAGCTGATCCCATGGTTGGCCGCTATACCATATTGCGGGGCCGCAGCATTATCCCGATTAAAGATATTGGCATTCGCCGTCAGATCCCATCCTTTTAGCAGTTCAAAATGGCCGATCAACTCCAGCCCGGTGGTAATGGAGTAGTTTAAATTTTCAGGTATCGTGGTTGTTTCATTATTGACCGGGGCGGTTTCAATAATTTGAATGGCATTATTGATCGTGTTATTGTAGATGCCAAAGGTGGCGGATATGTTTTGCCAGGTTTTATTAAAATCCAATTCCAGGTTGGTAACGCTTTCAGGCCTTAAACTCCGGGTTACCCTTGTTGTAATTTGACGGGTCGGAAAAATCTATGGTGGAATTCAACTGTCTTACCGATGGCTTCGAAAGCCGCCTGGTAAAGGTGAACTGCAATTGGCCGTTGTTTTTAAGCTTTTCAGTGAGCAGTAAGCTTGGGTAAACTCCTTTGACCGGCACTTTTACCGGGGTGGAAACTAACACATTGTTTATATCATAACTCGTAAAGGTGGCGTCAAGGCGACTATCTTCTCCTCTTACACCTGCCTGGTAGCTTAAATTGCCAATCTGGCCCTTAAAGTTCAAATAGACGGCGTTCACCTGGTTATTGCTGCTAAAAAAATCGGTAAAGGTATACAGCGGAGTTTCGCCCGTATTTAAAACATTATAGGCATACTGGTCATTATTTCCGAGGGTGATCTGGGTGCGGTAACCAGCCGAGAATTGTCCCGATTTGCCTACCGGTAATACAAAATCAGCCTGTATATTATAATTAATGGAGTTATGCCTTGTATCATTGATTAACGGGGTATCAATATTGGATGATTGCACGCCATTTATAGGGTTATATTGGGTTGTAAATTGCTCATAATCCCTGAAACTGCCGGATGCGTAGGCGAAGTTGAGCGAAAGTTCCTCTTTAGGTTTCTTAAAACGCCTGTTGTAGTCGAGGTCTAGTTCATAACTGTTGCCATTATTATTTACGGTAATATAGCGGTTGAAGGATTCAAGAGGGGCGTGTTCAGCAGAATACTCGATCACAGGTATCAACTGATCCTCATGAAGGCGACTCGAATTAAAACTGGCGGATATACCTAATGTGTTCCTGGGGGTAAGTGAATAATCAATGCCGGCTTTTATAAACTGTATTTTATTTCGGGTGACGGCTGGAAAGGTTTCATTGGACATATACAACGGAGTCGGTCGGTTGCAAATAAGTGACGTTCTGAAACCCGGTTAAAAGCGTGTTTCCATCCTTTAGGCTATAGTTCCCGTATACATTTACCTTGCCGCTTTGGTAACTCAGGCTGGCATCGGCATTATAGTTTTCCCGGGTACCGCCGCCAATAGCTGCAGAACCGTTTAATCCGGGCCTGCTGTTCTTTTTTAAAATGATATTGATAATACCCTCGCCATCTGCGTCATAATTAGCCGGTGGATTGGGGATTACTTCAATGCTTTCGATTGCGTCTGGCCGGTATAGATTGGAGCATCTGGGTTACATCGCCATTTGCAATAATGGAAGGTTTTCCATCAATGAGTACTTTAACATTGGCAGATCCGCGAAGGCTCACATTGCCATCTACATCAACTTGCAGGGTTGGCACGTTCCGCAGCAAATCCGCCGCATTACCGCCTTTGCTGACAAGACTTTGGTTAACCGAAAATACTTTCTTTACCATCGACAATTTGTAACGCCTTCTTTTTGGCAGTGATAGCAACTTCTTTTAGTAAGCTGCTCTTTGATTGGTCATCGTGAGCATGCCGAAATTTAATTCGCCTGTTGCGGAATTGATCGGAATGTTTTCTTTGAAGATATCATTGTAGCCAATATAAGTTATCCGCAGGGTAAACGTCCGGCCGGGCACATTTTCAAGCACGAAATGACCGCCTGTATCGGTTTGGGTTTCCTGTAACAGGGGCTCTGGTTTGTTGATTTAATAAGGCTACCGTTGCAAACCGGATAGGTTCATGCGTAAGCGAATCGCAAAGCGTTCCGGATATTTTTATGCTTTGCTGGCTATATCCTGTGGCGGCAGTCAGCATAATCAGACCGATTGCTGCTATTGTTAACCGAAGTTGTTTCATGAGCTTCTTAGATATTCTGCTACTCAAGGCGCCCGCTCAGCAGCTCCGGATTAGGATTACAATTATCTTTCATGATGGTATACGCGATATGAATAATTTTCCAGCCGTCGTCCATTCTGGCCAATTGGAAAAAGTTGACGCCGCAATGACTGAAGGTTGTTCCGAGATAAAATTTATAAGGTGTCCAGACACTGGCCAGCGGCCCGTCAATTTTAATACCGCCAAAAACGATTCGCTCATCATAAAGATCCGCATGCGGAGTGCCGATTAGTGTCACCAGGCCATTAGCGCTTTCGGTCGATAACGAAACTCTTCCCGTCGTGTCAATGGCAATGCTTTGCAGTTCCATATCTTTTGCGAGAACTGACCTTAATAAAGTACTGTCGCCTTTGCGCATGGCGTCCATCATCGTATTGATCGTCTGTTTGATCGTAGTGGTCGATATCTGTTGGGCGAAAAGCTCCGGCGTCAGAAAGATGATGAAACTTAAGATGAATAGCTTCTTCATAATTTGTTTTGATGATCAAAATTGTTATTTGCAAACCGGCTTAAATAATCTTTTCGACGGGGTCCCCTTTATTTCCAACAGCGAAGGGTATTTTTCCACGCCCGGACTTTTCAGGGTTTTACGTTCAACCATCTGAATTTTTCGGGCAACGGTAGAGAATAGTAGCCCAACCGTTTAAAATTGCGTAATGAAAAATCTAAAGGGTTAGTATTTTTAAACATGAAGATCTGGAGGCAGACACTCAGTATTATTCAGCTTCAGGTGCTGATATGGACCGCCGTGTTGTTATTGATATTTTTTTCGCTGCTACCGATGGATGGTTTGCTGAAATCAGCCATCTACACGGTAGTCAACGCAACATCGTATGCAATCATTATTTACGGGAATATCCTGTTCTTATATCCGGTATTTTATCAAAAAAGAAGGTTCGTATTGTACGGCATTTCAGTAGCGATCTTTTTAATTTTAACAGGAATGTTAAAGGGTTACGCAAGCATTATCCTCTACGAGTATTTTCGGTTGATAAAAACAGCCCCGGTTGATTTGCCTGAATTACTGAGTTATGTTCCCGGTGGCGTCCTGATCTATGTCCTCAGCCTGGTTTTTCGCATTGCCATTGCGTATTTCACTTTAAAACAACAAACAGAGGAGATCCTTTTGCAAAAAAGTCAGGCTGAACTTAATTTACTCAAATCACAGGTGCAACCACACTTTCTTTTCAATGCGCTGAACAGCATTTATTACCGGGTTTATAAAGTTGATCCACCATCGGCCGGTTTGATTGAACGTCTGTCGGATATTATGCGTTATTTTGTTGATGAAAGCCCAAAGGAAGTGGTGCCGGTATCCACAGAAGTGGCATTTATCGAAAACTATATGGAGCTTGAGAGAATTCGTATCCGGCACGGCGCCAGTATTCATTTCGAGAAAGCTTATAACCCGGACCTCCGCATCCCGCCCATGCTGCTCATGACCTTTGTAGAGAACATTTTCAAACATGGGATCGACAAATCGCGACGGCAAAACCGGGTAACGATTTCACTGGTCCAGCAAAGTGATTATTTGTTTTTTAAAACCAGCAACCGTAAGATCGATCCGGGAGCCGACAATCAACCCGGCGGCTTCGGGATCATTAATTTGACCAAAAGGCTCAGGATGTTGTACGGAGACAAATTTGAACTGACTATTGATAGTGAAGGAGAATTATTCATTGCGTTTTTAAAAATCCCGCTTTAATGAATTTAAGCTGCATAATTATTGATGACGAACCCGACGCTATCGAATCTGGTTGAACTGCTGATAAAGCAAAGTACAACCTGGACACTGAAAGCAAAATGTTATGATGCATTGGAAGCGCTGGCATTTTTAAAAATGAACCAGGTTGATTTTATTTTCCTGGATATCAATATGCCGAAGCTCACCGGAATGGAACTCGCAACGTTGTTGCCGCCCCGCACCAAAATTGTTTTTACCACTGCTTATTCCGAATATGCTGTTGAAAGCTATTCTTTTCAGACCATCGATTATTTGCTTAAACCCATCACTTTAAAGCGCTTCCTGGCATCGGTCGAAAAAATAGAGCAGCATTTTTTGAAACCCGGACCGGAATATCTGCCAAATGCTGAACAGGACCCGCGATTTTTTTTTCGTGAAATCGGGAAAAACATTGAGGAAGATCTTGTTAAAGGACATCCTGTATTTTGAAGGGGAGAAGGATTACGTAAGGCTAGCGACGGGCCAGGAACAGATGCTGATATACCGTCGGCTTAAAGGACATGGAAGAGCAACTTAAATCTCCGTTTATCAGGGTGCACAATTCTTATATTATCAATTATGAGCAGCTTAGTAAAATCGAAGACAACCATATTTACATCGGTGACAAACGCATACCTGTAAGTGAAAAATTCAGGGAGCGGTTTATGGAGGTTATCAATAAAAATAAGTTTTGATAACCAAAAATTCTCGGGATATTGAAAATTATTTTACCTCCTGGCCGATAAACATAAGCGTTTTTGTTTCGGGAATTATAATATGAATCTCCCGCATTCCATATTCCCGGTCAAAAGGTGCTTTATATTTCATTCCATCCACTTTGTCTTTCATACCGTTCCATACCTGCTCGATGTTGTCAACCTCCAGATAAAACTCCATTTCTCCAATGTCCGGACCGGCACGCAGGACATGTATCGTTGAGTTGTCCTTTTTTAAAATAACATACGTTTTAACATCCATCATGACTTTAAAGCCAAGCAGATCCGTAAAAAATGATGCTGTCTTTTCTATATTAGTGGAAGGTATCATAGGACTCAAATACTTTGCCTGATACATAGTCCTGTACTTTTTAAAATGGTAATTAAAATTTTGCACCCGGGACTAAAATACATGTTTTCGGGTTAAATAATTAGCCATTTGAATATTCTAATCAGCCTTCTATCCCAAAAATTGGATTCTCATTTAAATGGGACTGCCAGCGTATTAAATCTATCCTGACAAATTCTTTATACAATTCAAACACCAATTCAAACACCAAAGATGGGTTAACCCATACTCTTTTGCCGCTTATCCCATTGGAATTTTATTTCTGAGGGTTTAAAGTAAATTAGAGAGATAACTTAAACCTGCTGCATGAAAAAAATTGGATATCTCTGTCTGCTGATTCCGGCATTTATTTTATCTGAAGTTGCCAGTGCCCAGTCCGGGTTGAATAAAAATTTCAAATATGCGGATTCGCTTTTTCTTGCAAAGGATTATATCCGGTCGGGTGATATTTACAAGTCGCTGATTACCGATACCTCGCACGATGCCCTGCATCTGAACAGACTGGCTTATACGGAACTGATGTCAAAAAATTACAAGGCGGCAGAAGCACATCTGAAAAGGGCCCTGGCTTCAAAGCCATCCCCACCATTAAAGGCATCCATTTTATCCCGGCTGGCGCGTATCAGCGCCGCTCAAAACAATGCAACAGATGCCGTCGGTTTCCTCGATAGCGCGGTGAAATACGGATATCTTTCTTATCCCGAGCTGGATACACTGGATGATTTCAGCAAAATCCGGAATAATGCAGCCTTTGTTGCGGTGCGAAACAAGTTGTATAATTCTATTTATCCCTGTTATCAGGACAAACGCGCCCGCGAATTCGATTTCTGGATAGGAGACTGGGATGTATATGTTACCGGCACCAATTCCTACGCAGGACATAGTGTTATCCAGCAGATATCCGGAGGTTGCGCCATTCTGGAGAACTGGCAGTCCGCCATTAGCGAGGGCAAGAGTTTAAATTTTATTGACGACAGCACCCATAAATGGAAACAGGTTTGGGTTGGATCGTATCCCAACGGAAAACAGGATTTTGTAAACGGTGAATATAAAGACAGCGTGATGCGTTTTACATTCACGACCCTGGATCCGCAGGGGCATATCATCCAGGGAAAATTTAGTTTTTTTAATCAGGGACCCTACCAGGTAAGGCAACTGAATGAAACAAGTCCTGATGGCGGAAAGACGTGGGTAGTATCCTATGATTTTACTTATAAGCGTAAAAAGGAATGATTTCCTCACTAACGAACCATATTAATTGAATTCATTCTATTAAGAAGGTTTCTATACATCATTTCATATGTCGGAACAGTGACATTCAGAGCATTACCTTTATGAACTACATATCCGGTAATTTCTTCAAGTTCTGTTTTATTCCCGTTTTGGAAATCATTTAGCATGGACGATGTAGTTTCAGGCGCAAGAGTCATTATTTTGAGGAAAGTTTTTTCGACCAGTCCGGGCGACAGAGATATTTCAGATGCCGTGGTTACCAGCTGTAATTCTAACAGCAAATTCGTTATAAGCTGCGATTTTGCGGGGTCTTTTTGAATTTCACCGATCGATGAATTGAAGAAACTGGTGACGGTAGCCATCGCTGAGATGAAATAAAACTTTTCCCATAGTTTAATCTGAATCGAATCTGAATAACTGGCATTTAGTGAAGCTGATCTGAAAATATTTTCAATATATTGATGCGTAGAATCTGACTCTTTATCAGATCCGAAAAAAATTTGATTGATCGGACCTGTTTGCCTCACGACTCCTGGTGAAATCAGTCTTGAAACAAGGTAAATACAACCTTTCCAGATTCGGCTGTCAGGGATAAAATGTTTAATTCTTTCATAAGCATCTATTCCGTTAAGAAAGGGAATGACAATTGTTTTATTTGTAATGTAATTTATAAGTGGTTTTAAACTTTCCTCTAAATCGAAACCCTTCACACAACATAACAATAAGTCTATTCTTCCGGTTTTAGTTGCATCATTGGTTACAAGAAATGGACGGGCTTGTATTTCACCGTCATCTTTTTTGAGTATCAGTCCATTATTTTTAATGGCATTCAGATTTCCTCCCCGGCAAAAAAATATAACTTCTGTATTTGCCTCAGAAGAATATTTCGCCAGCAATCCACCCAGGTATCCTCCGACACCACCGATTCCCAAAACTAAAATTCTAAATTTTGAATCAGGCATATTGTTCTCCTTGGTAAGGACAAGCGTTTTAAAGTTATCGATTTTTGTTCTAATTCGAGAGAGGCCGTCAGAGCGACCATTAATTTAGTCAATTGAAAGAATAAGCCATTTCGTTGAAATTACAGTATTCAGTTGCAATTATTATCAGCAGGGGAAACTTAGTCTTGCAACTCCGGGAACCGGTCTTATATTGTCAAATTTCACTGGCTCAGCTTCTTTGTTTTTTTCAAAAATAATTTCATCAAGCATCTTTACATACTCCAGGTTCTCTTTAAACATAACCATGCCATCTTTATATTTTAAAAATGGAAAGCCCTTTTTTTTATTTTGCATTGAAATACTGTACAGTATTTTCCAATGACGGATGATTTCTTTCCACGCAAAGAACAAGGAATGTTTAGGATCATAAATATGAGTGGGTTCACTTCCTGCACCATTTAATTCAATGATGCTCCAGTTTTTATTGTTGCCCAGCTCTTCAAAGCTGTTAAAACGAATATCGAGACGGCCATAATAAAATCCGTCAATTGATTGGCAGGCCTTGTCGATTACAGCTTCAATTTGCTTTGTATTCTTATAAGTGCTGTCCAAAAACAAAGAACCTCTTACATGATTTCCATAAGGAACCAGTATCCTGTATTCCCCTTTTTGTAAAATATCATTCATTTCTACTCCCAGCAATTTTTTTAGTACCGGGATTTGAAGGATATATCTTGGCGTATTGTATAACAGTGTTTCAATCGTGTTGCAACCATCTCCGGTCACTGCTAAAAATTCTTTTTCTACGATGCCGGTAATTCTCCCATGTTCTTCATCAGGATAACGAATATAAAATATACCCACTTCTTTTGGAAAAGGTATAAATGGCTGAACCAAAAAATTAACGGTGAATTTGGATACTGCCTTTTTCAATTCACTGTCATCGTGTACTTTAATTACCGCCTTTCCCTGCAGTCCGATATCAGGCTTTATCACCAGCGGGTAGTTTAATTGCTTATCGAAAATGGCTTGTTTTATTTTTTCAACCATAGTACCCGCAGCAAAGAATAGTGTGGCAGGTTTGTATTGTTCTGGTATCAGGAGATCAATCTCACTTTTCGGTTCCATCAGAAATCCTGCGTTTTTTATGGTAGGATTAGACGCACCAAAAAAGAACAATGACCGGGCCTTTATACAGTTCCATATCCAAACAGGATAAATGGCTGCATATACCACATGAAAGGGCCAGTATTCCCAATGAAAAAGCTTTATGAAAAATGGGTTGGTTTTAATTTTTTGAAGCAATTTCACAACAGTTAATGATTGATGTTGGGTTTGTTGCTATTGACCTCAGGTCATACTCCAAAATGGCATCGATTTTTTGAATAAGATCTTTATGATAAAATGTGGCTTTTTGAGAGTCAATTTTGAGTGAAGTGATACTGGACGTCGCAATTTCATTTTCTCTTGAAATTTTCAATCCATATTCCATATTTGCTGATCCGGTGTCACTATGGAAATTCAATATATCGGCCTGTGCGTTCGTTTTATTGGATTGCAGCCATTTATCAAACCAGCTGTGTCTTTCTAAAATCATTTGTGTGGAATATAAGGTAACTGAAGACCATATATGCGCCATTTGAGGGTGGTGATTTTTAATATATAGTTTTATGCCATCCCATTTAATTTCGTACAGAAGCCCTTGCTCCAATAAAATAATCGTGAAATTTTGTATACCTGAAAGGTTGCACTGCTTTATTGCCACAATGGGTGAATCCGATTGAAATATTTCCGGCAATACCATTCCCCGGCTTTTACGATAGAACGGTAACGGTTTATGTTTTTCAAATGCGCCGTTTAATAAAACACCGGTATCACCATGCTCATTGCTGATGAACCAGGTACCTCCTGCTTTACGATCCCTTGGGTAAACCAGCTTTTTATCCCCGGTCTCATAAAAATCAGGATAAAAGGCGATGCCACGGCTGATATGCTCATCCCGGTTTGAAGTGAGAACAAATCCGTTTTTGCCAGGAATATAGGTTACTGTACACATATTGATGCTTTAGCAACAGCCAGGATTTCACCGCTGTTTTGATCCTGAAATAAACCCATGGGAGTTTCTGGTCTCATCCGTTACCATGCTGTTTTATTTTGAGCCCCTGTTTTGCGGATTCTGTTTTTCAAAAAGTTCGCTTAATGTAATCTGAAGATCTGCCCCCCGCAGGTTCCTGGCGATTATTTTGCCGTTCGGATCCAGTAACATATTGAACGGAATGCCCTTAATCCCATACTCCTTAACCACCTGGCTGTTCCATGCCTGAAGGTCAGACCCCTGCTTCCATGGTAGCTTATCCTTTTGGATCGCTTTTAACCACTGATCCTTATTATTATCTAGGGACACACCCAGTATATCAAATTTATCCGAATGATAATTCCTGTAGGTGTTGACTACATTTGGATTTTCAGCACGGCACGGACCGCACCAACTCGCCCAAAAATCAACCAGAACATATTTTCCCCTGTAATCGTGAAGAGATACCAGTTTCCCCATTGGATCAGGTATAGTAAAATCTGAAGCGGTATTTCCAATAGCTGTTTTTTCTGTTGACTGTATAATTTCTGCAATCTGTTTGCCATATAAGCTCTGCTGGTTCCGATCCGTCAGTGAATGATATGCAGGCAATAATTCCTCCAGATGAGGTTCATAGCCATAAAATACACTGATGGCCCAGGCACTTACTGCAGATGAAGGATTTTCTTTTGCAAATCCGGCAATAAGGGATCTTTTTTCCTGGTCCAGCTGATCACGCACACCGAACAGACTGTCCCTGGTTCTTTCATCCAGCTTTCCCGATGAATACAGGGCTGAACCTGTCCTATTCAGCGTTATCGATTGTTCGTCCACAGATTTTGTTGTTTGTTGAAATCCTTCGAATTCCTTTTGTGATGGGGAGCCGGTAATTTTAGGGCTATCCCAATGAGCCGTATCGAGGAAAAGAACCACCTGGTCATTACCGGCAAAAAAACTTATTTCTCTATTGCCGGTTTCAGAAGAAAAACTGATTTGCAACCATTCCTGCTCAGGCAGACTGCCTTTAAAAACAAAGCTGCCATTATTTATTTCGGTGGAAATTTGCCTGGTCTGTTGGCCAGTAATATAATTCAGTTTCGCAATTCCCGAATTCAGCCCCTCAATCTGGCCTGAGATTTTAAATGAAGGTTGCGCAAAGGATGTCACCACGATTATCATACAAACTGCTACGAGAGATAAGGTTTTCATTTTATGATTTAATTGAGTATTGTATTGTTTTAAAATATGCATCGATTCAGACGCAAATGTAAGCATGCAGCAGTCTGGTAAAATGTCGGTTTGATGACGCTATCTACTAATGATTTCACAAATAATCAATCTATTAATTATTATGTGAAGCCTCAGTCTAAACTTTTCCATTCGTCATAAGAAATAACTCCTAATTCCGGTCTTGCTTCTCCATCTAAAACGGAAATAAATTCAAGTTGATGTCCATCCGGGTCGTCGAAATAAATCGCAATGGCAGGCATCCAGCAAAAGACCATTGGTCTTTCAATTCCGTCATTTAAAAAATTGTAGGGTTTTAGATTTCGTGTTTTCAAAAACTGAACTGATTTGTTCAAAATGTCTTCTATGTTACAACGAAATGCAAAATGTCGTTTATCAATTTCGGCTTTCGGTTTTTCCCAAAGACCCAACATGGCTTCTTTGGGTTTGCCGATCCAGAAAAAAGCGATCCGTCGCTCGTTTTCAAAATAACATTGTTCAAGTCCAAGAATATTTTTATAGAAGTCAATAGAAACTTCTAAATTTTCAACAAACAGGTGGGTTTCGTAAAGTCCTTTGATCATTAGCATGTCGTTCATTTGTAATCAGCGGCTCCAAGGCCAGGGTCATTTCATGGTGTTTTGTAAAATAAAATCCTTCATTAATACCCATGTAATCCTTGTTGCTTCGGCATTATAATTCTTGCCTGCGTTGAAGAGAGGCTGAGCATATCCATGGTCAGCCCGCGGATAAACAAAGAATTCAAATGATTTATCTTTCTCATTTGCAAGAAAATCGATCCCAGCCTGCAGAGGCCATCCATCCAGCGAACCCGTTATAGCTAAAACAGGATTATTCAGTTTATCAAGTCTTGATTGTCCTATCTTATCATAACCTCCACCATATACAATTATCGTTGCACTGAATAATTGAGGTTCCAATAGTGTGGCGTTCATTGCATCTACGCCTCCCGCACTGAATCCAACTGCAGCCAGTTTCCTTCCCGGTTTTTTGAGGTAATTAATTCCCGTTTTCAGTATATGTATCGTTTCGGCGCTGTCTTTCGATTTGCAATAAAGATGCAGCAGAATCGTTGGTAGTTGCAGATCTGCCTTTATATAAATCAACAGCAACAGTAAGATATCCTAATGCTCCAAACCGCTCAACCGCCTCCTTTGTGGCAGGAGTAATTCCAAAAAAGTCGTGAATAAGTAAAATACCAACCTTCGAATCTTCCGGCCCTGCAGCAAAAGCTCTGAATTCGAATCCCCCGGCATCCTTTATAGTAATGAATTTACCGTCTATTATTGTAGTATTTTCTCCAGCATAAGAATTTACCCTTGTTTTAGCAATATCACCAACATTATTCTGTGCATTGAGCTTATTTAGTAAGACAGTAACCATCATCAATAACGCAAAAATCTTTTTTCTCATTTTATTTCTTTTTCATTCTATTATAAATCGAACAGACAATTTTTCAACTCAAAATTAAATCCGTTATTAAAACAGGTTTGTCAAGCAGATGACATAACAGTATTAAATACAAAAAACTGATCATCGGGGTTTTTTAATGCAGGAAACCAAAGCACTACGATAAATTGTATAAAAAAAAAAATAAAAAATCCTCACTTACATTAATCAGTCAGCAAAGTGGAAAACCGGCTTTTAAGCTCTTTTCATTCGAAGACAATTGTAATTTCGATCAATTGCAGCGCAACAATTTTTTTACGCTCATATGGATAAAAGAAGGGGCGGGAAAACTAAAAGTGGAAACTGAAAGTTTTGACTTCAAAGAAAACACGCTGATGAGCTTTGCGCCCTATCAACCTTTTTTATTTTCCATGGCGATGCCAATCAAAGGTATCGCGATTTATTTCCATGCTGATTTTTTCTGCATTCACAAACATCAAAAAGAATTAGAACTCAATGGCGTGCTGTATAACAATGTTTATCAGCCTCCCTATGTTCGACTTGATCCCCATTCGATAGATATATTGGAAACTACATGCATGCAAATCTATCATGAAATGCAGAATCAAGCGCTGGCCCAGCATGAATTGCTTGTTTCCTATTTGAAGATCATTTTAATAACCGCATCAAGGTTGAAACTCGAACAACAACCCATGGCAGCCGAATCTGTAAAAGATAACAGACAGCCCTTTATACTTCAAAAACTAAAAGATGCGATTGAGGAAAATTTCAAAACCAGGCATTCAGCCAGTGAATATGCTGACTTACTATATATTTCTCCCAAGTCATTGGCAAAGATCACAAAATCACATTTCAATAAAACTCTCTCCAGCCTGATCAATGAACGCATTATTATCGAGGCAAAAAGGGAACTATACCTGACTGATAAAACGGTTAAAGAAATTGCGTACGAGCTCGGCTACGAAGATGAATTCTATTTCAGCCGTTTCTTCAAAACGAATACAGATTTGTCGCCGCAACTGTACAGGGATTCTGTCGGATTTGCAAAAGGCATTGAACAGACTGATCAATAACAGGATGAGATCGATCGAGTCAGTGTAAATGCTACCCAGTCCTAAATAAAAAAACCTCCCAACTTACGGTCAAGGCGATGGGATTAAATGGCACAGGAAGACCAGGATATAGAGTCCGCCCATCACCTTATTGATCTGACCTGTATTGAACTGAAAGAAATTCAATATTTTTTTCCCAACAAACATGTATAAAAGCATGGCCAGTGATGCGCCCGCAGCATTGAACAAGGCAAACATGAAAAGGGATCCGTCTCCAATGGACAGATGTGTAAACCGGTTGATGATGATGCCGGCAATAATCCAGAAGGGAATTTGCTGCGGGTGAATGATGATACTTAATACACCTCTGTAGATCGTGTTTTTATATGATCTGTCCACATTTTTTCGTTTTTCAAGAAGCATCCATAAGCCCAGCAAAAAAATCATGGCATACGAGATGGTCTCGAGAGTCGTATACAATCTGTGATTTGATTTGATTGCATCCAGGAAAGTCAGCGCTATGATGCAGTAGATGCTTTCAAATATAAGTATCAGGCCGAGCATCATGATCATAAACTTTGTTTTCCCGGTGCGGTAGATTTCCAGCATCATCAGGTTGATATTGCCGGGGAAAAGATATCCGTATAGGCCGATGGGTATTCCGATTAAAATCATACTATACTATTGACGTGCGTATCGATATTTTATTGTTGAGTGGGCCACACCAAAATCATCGCTGACGATATCCAGATTCATTTCTCTCAGTGCCACGCGAATCAGGGCCAGATGATGAATGGTATGTTCCGTATTGTAAACGATTTCTCTGTAGAAAGTGGTTCTGACATACGCAGGGGGAGCCTGACTCTCCACGGCCAGTTTTAATTCCTTATCAGCTTTTATGATCAGGCTTTGCAGATTTTCCAGTTCCCGCATGGCGGAGATTCGTTCCGATTCAAGCGATAGATTTCTGGACCGGTTAATATAATCCACGTTTCCCGTGGAATATCCGTCGACTGCACATTTCAGTAATTCTATAATATGCCTCGTATGCCCGCCAATGCTGGCATTGCCCAGCAAACGATTATTCCGGGTGTATTGATTGTCATCTAATATGATCAGCAGATTGCTGAGGGATTGCAACTGCTCAATAAGCTGGATAAAGACCATGACTTTGGATTTACTTTTGGGATCAAAGCTATCCATGCATGGTCATTGTATTTGTCAACCTGCTGACTTTCGTCAAATAATTTATGGCCGGTTCATTAAAATAATCAACCGGTCGGTCTGACCGGTGAACAACATAAAGACAGCAGTTGATTTTCTTATTTCACTGCCAGCAAATCAACCTTTTCTATAACCGGAGCGCTGGCTAACAAACCCGGCGCTTTTTGCATCAGGGCCTGGGCAATTGCTCCACTCAGATGGACTTTCCTGCCTTCTTCGGTTTCAAAACTGTCAAAAATGCCAAATGTGGACGGACCTATCTGTAATGCATACCATTTTGTTGTAAGAGGCTCGGCCTGGGCAAGTGGCAGTGCGCTCCTGATAAAATCGGATACTTCTTTTTCTTTTCCTGGTTTGGCTTCGAGTCTTACGAGTAAAGCAAATTTTTCCATTTGATAGTATTATTGATGATTGAACGATAAAATACCCACATTAAATACGATCAAAAAGTCGCAGGGGTGACAATGAAGTAATAATTAAATGATGACCATACAGGGAATGTTTATCGATGAGCCAGGCCGCCATACTTGCAATCATACATTATCTAAAATGCAAGAATCGGCAAATCGGGCTGAAGTCCCAGAAATACCTGCGCAGCTGTTTCGTACCGGCTGTCATTGGCAAAACCGTGTTGGCGGACGACCTGTGCATCGGTGAAATAACGGGACAATTTGTTGCGGGTATATATTGCATGGCTGCCTGCGGCAGAATACATGAGGTCCACTGCCTGCAGGGAGCTCTGGTTTGCATGGGTAGCAGATAACAAAAGCCCGGCTTTTTCCTCCATGGTTATCTGCTCGCCATTTTTAATCTTGTCCCAGCAGAACCTGATGGTGTTATGCATGTAGGCGCGACCCGATTGTACCAATGCTTCTGCCTGACCCAGTTTGCGCTGAACAACACCTCTTTCCCGTAAGGAAGTCACAGAACCAAACGAAGTTTTCTTTCCGGCCAAAGTCCGGACTTCCTTTATCGCATTGGAAGCAATAGCCAGTGCAACCGGTGCAATCAGGCAGTTGGCGCTGATACCGACGGCCGGAAACCTGTACAGCGACTGGTCATAATATTTATTCGGTTTGTATTCAGGCATGAGAGGAAATGAACGGTCATAGGGAACAAACACTTCGCTGGCTGCAACATCATTGCTGTCTGTGGCTTTCATACCAATGGTATACCAGGTATCGACGATCTCACATTTTTCTGCTTCCATAAAAACGCCGATGATTTCGGGTATTCCGTTGTTCATCTTCATCTGGCCATTGGCCATCACACAGGCACTTACAAAGACCCATTTGGCAGCATGTACATTACTGGTCAGTGGAACCCTGCCGCTGATCAGAATCCTCCTTCTGCAGGAATGGCCGCCATGGGAGGATGCACGGCCCCGGCCAAAAGCGTATCGGGCCCATCCTGATAAATTTCTTCAACGCCTTTTTGCGACAGTCTGCCACACCACCAGGTAGATACATTGGCAACCATCATCGACCAGCCTGCGGCCGCATTATATTTGGAAGCCTCTTCCACGAGAATAGCCACGGTTAATGGATCCGCTTCCAGGCCACCCAATGATTCCGGCATAAATAAACGCAGAAGTCCGTTCTCGCGCAGCGCCTTAAATACAGGTTCAGAAAGACTTCGCTGGCTTTCTTCTTCATCGACATTTTTTTCCAGGATGGTTCCAATATTGTTTATTCTTTCCAGCAGGGTCTTTAATCCTGCAGGTTTAACTTTCTCCATGGTTGCTTCCATATTATTCAGGTTTAAGAGTGAATGATGGATATAAAGGTATTCCTATGGGAACGGTTTCTTTTGCCTGTTTGGATCAATTATATTTCTATTCAGATCATTTGGGCAGGACGCAGGAGGCGGGACGCAGGAGGCGAGGACGCAGGAGGCAGGACGCTTTGCGCGTTTAGCGCTTTACGCTTGATTTTTCGTCCTGTACAAAGAGGGGCTAATTCCGTATTTTTCTTTGAAGGTCCGGCTGAAATGCGTTTGATTTTCAAACCCGGTTTCATAGGTAATTTCTCCGACAGGGAGTCCCGTATTGACCAATAATTCGGCAGCGAGTTTTAACCGTTTCTTCAAAACCCATTTGGCCGGAGAATCCTTAAAAAGTTTTTTGAACTCTCTTTTGAATGTGGGCACGCTTTTGCAGGAAAGTTTTGCGTATTCGGCCAGTGTCAGTTTATAAGCAAAATTATTATGCATGATCTCTTCGAGAGATGGCTTTTCATCCTGGCTCAGTTGAAAGAGATATGAAAGAAGTTGTACGTTTTGAGGATTGGAAAGAAGAGACAAAACCAGTTCCCTGAATTTTAATTCGATCAGGTTTTCAGGCGGTGGCGGACTTTGTGTGAAATAAGGAAGCATCGATTGGAAGAAGGAATGACTGATTTCATTTACGTTCAGGGGTAGTACATGATCTGTTACTGTTTCCGGCAGGTGGGCCACCGACAAACTGTTCCTGTTTTCTCTGACAGTTGTTTCAGGAAATCGTCGGGCATAAAAAATACCATCACACACCAGCCTTCATCATTTTCCCTTTCGGCGATATGAGCTCCTTTTTTCACAAAAACGCATGATCCCTCCTTCAGCTCCCAGGACTGGTTGTTTTTATGAAATATTCTTCTTCCGCTGATCACATACGCTATAAAATTGCATTCAATATAAAAGCTGACCTTTTTTTCTGTTTGCGGGCAATCATAGTTTGTAAATAGTAGTTCCCTGCAGGTAAGCTGTTTGAACAGGCTGGGATAATTTTTTAGATTTTGGTATAAATTAAGCATGACCAGCGGATAAGTACAGCTAATGTAGTTTTTTTAAATTAAAAGACCCCTTTTAATGAAGGGGTCCTTGAAATATTTATTCCCAGAATCCGTCCTTATTCTTTGTCCTTTATTCCCGGCCAGTTTTTATTGGCTGTCTGAATGTATTCGGCTTGTTTCTCTTTCCATTTTACCTGAACATCTTTATTATAATTCAGGTATAATTTTCCATCTGAAATAAGCCATGCATCCGGCTCTGTGGTTGCCTTGTGTCCATTGGCAAGACCATATGCACAATAACCGCCATATTGTGGTGCATACATGTCGGGTTTGGCTTTGAATGCATCCAGGTTTTGCTGACTTACAAAATACCAGTTGGCAGATTTCCAGGTAGTGGAATATTTTTTGTCTCCCTTTACCGGTTTGTTTTCCTTAAAATAAGCCACCGGATCATATCCGTGAATGGCACCATCCGACGTATTAAATACTTCTGATTTTTGTGCGATGGCTGCGATGGAAATAAAAAATAAAAAACTCATTAAAACAATCACTCTTTTCATATTCTGTTTTTTTAAAAAACAAAACTAGAGCAGCGCAGAAGAAAATTTTGTCGCTGATTTGACAGAACGTATTTCTAAATTGTTAAATGGGTAATCAGTTCAGTTGATTTTCTCCAGGGGGCCATTGTCAGCTGCCTGACTTTTTAAATCGGTTCTTTCCCGGTAATTTGGGCGAATCAGTATCTTTAGAGAAGACCGGCTATAAATATTTCAGCGGATGTTAAAATTTGGCGGGGAAGATATTCAAAACGAGCGGCAGCTCTCACAGTTTACCATGGAGAATATTCATGAAGCTGTCTATTGGATTGATTCCGGTCAGCATATAATCCATGTAAATGAGGCAGCCTGCCGGTTATCAGGCTATTCCCGGGAAGAACTTACCCATAAAAGGGTTACCGATTTGAATCCATCGGCCATATTGGTAGACTGGCCCGCATTCTGGAGCCGGTTGAGAAAAGAAAAGAAAATTACTTTCGATGCACAGCACCTGCATAAAGAAGGGTACTACTACGATGTTGAAGTAACCGGAAATTTTATCGAGACGGATGGAAAAGAATATTCCTGTTCCATCGTTCGGGATATCCGGAAGAAAAAAAGAGAAGAGGATATTCTGCGCACCATTTCAGAAAACACATCGGGTGTAACAGGTACGGATTATTTCAGGGAACTGGCGAAATATATTACGGCAACATTAAATGTCAGGTACTCAATGGTTGTGGTGTGTTCGGCGGACAATATCACAAAGCTTCGGATGCTTTCCTATGTTGACAGGAAAGAAATTCTGGAAAACATTGACTACGACACAAAAGGAACTCCCTGTGAGATCGTTATGCAGGGCAAGGAATTTTTCTGCAAAGACAAACTGGAAGAAACATTTCCGAAGGAGAAGGGTATCAATTCCTGGGTGGCCGTCCCCATTTATAGTCCGTCTTCAGGAAAAGTAATCGGCAATATCGCGGCCTTTGATCATGTACCCATGGTCAGTGAACAAAACCAGGTCGCCATCCTGCGGATTTTTGCCGCCAGGGCCGGCGCGGAAATTGATCGTATCCGCGCGGAAGAAAAACTGGTGGAATCCTTAAAAAACCACAATGCTGAATTAGAAATTCTTTTAAAGGAAAGTGAAGAACGCTTCCGGGATCTTTTTGAAGAAGCACCCATTGCGTATGTACATGAGGGTCTTGACTCAAAATTTATCAAAGCAAACCGGGCGGCCTTACGCATCCTGGGTGTTCGACCGGACCAGGTGCCCTATATGTATGGAAAAACCATGGCACCCAATACACCTGATGCGCAGCGGCGTATGAAAGAAGCATTTGAATCCATTGGGCAGGGGAACGGATACAAGCGGCGTGGTACTGGAACTTCGCCGCCACGACAACGGACAACCTGTGTGGATACAATGGTGGTCAAATCCCGATCTGGGTGGTCAGTTCACACGCACCATGTTCGTGGATATCACCGACAAAGTACTGATGGAGCAGGAACAGGCGAGGCTGAAAGCGGAAAACAAATACCTGCAGGAAGAAATAAAGCTGAATTATAATTTTGAAGAAATCGTCAGCAGAAGCAGTCTCTTTCATAAGGTATTACAACAAATAGAACGGGTTGCATCAACGGATGCCACGGTACTGATTCTGGGGGAAAGCGGCACAGGAAAGGAACTGCTGGCAAGGGCCGTTCACAATATCAGTAACCGAAGCAAAAGACCCCTGGTAAAAGTCAATTGTGCCACATTGCCCGCCAATCTGATCGAGAGCGAATTATTCGGACACGAAAAAGGAGCTTTTACCGGTGCCATGGATAGAAAAATCGGCAGGTTCGAACTGGCGGATGGCGGTACCATTTTCCTGGACGAACTGGGCGAACTGCCCGTTGAACTGCAGGCAAAATTACTACGGGTTTTACAGGAAGGGGAGTTTGAAAGGCTCGGCAATGCAAAAACCATGAAGGTAAACGTTCGCGTGATCGCTGCAACCAACCGTAATCTTCAACTGGCTATCGAGAAAAAAGAATTCAGGGAAGATCTTTTTTATCGCCTGAATGTTTTTCCGATAACCTGCCCGCCTCTGCGTGACCGTAAAGAGGACATACCGCTGCTGGTAAAACATTTTCTTCAGAAATATGAAGGTAAAATGGGAAAGAAAATTACACATGTTTCCGAACCGGTTATGGACGCCCTCTGCGAATACGGCTGGCCCGGTAATATCAGGGAACTGGAGAACCTGATTGAAAGGGCCATGATCCTCAGTCCGGGTAATGAACTGGAGTATGGTGACTGGCTTCCTGTTTCAAAAGGAGCAGCGAAACACAATGATCATTCCCTGAAAACCATGGAAGAAGTAGAAAAAGATCATATCACAGAGACGCTGAAAAAATTCAACTGGAAAGTGAGCGGTGAAAACGGAGCCGCCAAATTCCTGGGTCTGAACCCCACCACACTGGAGGCCCGGATGAAAAAGCTGGGCATTAAACGCAATGGATAATATCGGGCCGTCCTGCGTCCTGCATCCTGCCTCCTGCTTTTTTTAGTAACGAATCATTCCCAAAACCAGCTCCCAACATATTGGGAGATTCCCAATGGATTGGGAAATATTTTATCTGATCTCCCGACATCCCATTTTTTTTATTTCCCTGAAACCCTTTATGGTAAAGGGTTTCAGCGGGACCTATGAACTGAAAATAAAATCTGGCATGCCGGTTGGCTATACAGCCACGTCCGTAAGAAATAAAAAAATAAGGGATGGTGAATAAAATGAATTTTAATCGGAAGCTGGCGGAAGGTAAACCGCTTTCGCTGGTTCAGTTTAAGGCAGAATGGAATGGTGCCTCGCAGATTATTTCCATGATCTATGAAGACCTGGCCCGGTCCTATAAGGGTATGGTGGATTTTCATGTCGTAGACTTTGAAAAAGAAACCGATTTGAGCAAAGCATTCGGCGTGACGGAAGTACCGACCATACTTTTCTTCAAAAGCGGACAGATTATCGACCATGCAGTTGGTCTGATACCAAAAAATGTTTTAATCGCCAAAATAGAAATGGCATTGAATAATTCAAACGGTAAATAACATCATTCACTAATAAACCTAAAACTATGTCCAGCGAAGTAAAGTATGCTTATCTCAAAAGCCATCCGCTATTTTCCAATATGCCGGAACAAAAAATAAATGAGGCCTGCAACCTGGCGAAACTCAGAACGGTTTATCGCGGGGAAATCTTCAGCTTTGGTGAAGGAACATACAGTAAAATATTTCTGCTGATCAAAGGCAAAATAAAAATTACGGAGAGTAATGATCTGGATATTGAAATGATCAAAGATATTCTCACTTCGCCGGATGTTTTTGGCGACCTCAGTCTGGAGAACCGTTATTCACGGGACGAACAGGCAGAAGCGTTAACCAGCAACACGATTATATGTTTTTTCAATGTGGTTGATTTCAGAAGGCTGCTGCAGGACAATCCACTGATGGCTTTGAATTATGCCAATACAGTGAATAGTAAATTAAGAAAGCTTGAAGGACGTCATTCTGATCTGGTATTGAGAGATACCAAAAGCAGGCTGATCCGGTTTATAAAAAACTGGGCAGATTCTGATGGCAACCGGATAGGCGACAAGATCATTCTGAATAATTATCTGACACATAGCGATATTGCCGGGGCAATCGCCACTTCCAGGCAAAGTGTAAATGTTCTCCTGAACGAATTGAGGGATTCCGGCCTGTTGAATTATACAAGGAAACATATTGAGCTGAGGGATTTGCTTGTCTGGAATTAATATATATCCTGCCTGTCAATTATCTGACATCCCCATTTTCTATTTGATATTAGGTTTGCTTCTTCACGCAGATTAAAAATATAGCGTGACTGATCTCCGCTGCCCTGACCAATTAAACAATCATTAATCAATAAAAATGCAAAACAAGTTACAAAACCAGGTGGCCATTGTCACGGGTGCCAGCAGCGGAATCGGCGCAGGTGTCGCTAAATCGCTGGCTGCTGCAGGAGCCACCGTAATCATTAATTATCCGGTCGATGCAGCCATGCCTGGCGCGAAGACCGTACTGGACGAAATCATTAAAGCGGGTGGTCAGGGAATGATCGCAAGAGCCGATGTGAGTAAAGAAGCAGATGTCCAAAATATGTTCGCCGACGTGATCAGACAATTTGGAACCGTTGACATACTCGTCAATAATGCGGGTTTACAAAAAGATGCGGCATTTCAGGATATGACCCTGGAACAATGGAACTTTGTGCTGGGTGTAAATCTCACCGGACAATTTCTTTGTTCAAGAGAAGCCATCAGGGAGTTTTTGAGAAGAGGTGTTGATCCTTCCAGATCAAAGGCTGCGGGTAAAATCATCCAGATGAGCAGTGTGCATGAAGTGATACCCTGGGCCGGTCATGCCAATTATGCGGCGTCAAAAGGTGGCGTTATGTTGCTCATGAAAAGTCTTGCGCAGGAATTTGCCTGGAAGAAAATCAGGATCAACAGTATTTGTCCGGGAGCCATCCAAACGCCGATCAACAGACAGGCCTGGGAAACACCGGAAGCATTGAAAGAATTACTCACACTGATCCCTTATCAGCGCATCGGTCAGCCGGAAGATATTGGCAATGCGGCTGTGTGGCTGGCCAGCGATGACAGTGACTATGTAAACGGTACTTCATTATTTGTGGATGGCGGGATGACTTTATATCCGGGATTTACGACAAACGGATAGGTATATGATAATTCCAAAAAATCAATTCGATGAATAGCGAACAGCAACGTCTGGGAGATATCACATGGAAAAAATGGGGACCTTACCTGAGCGAACGTCAGTGGGGCACTGTTCGTGAAGACTATAGTGAACATGGTGAAGCCTGGGATTATTTCCCGCACGATCATGCCCGCTCCAGGGTATACCGTTGGGGCGAAGATGGTATTGCAGGCATCAGCGATGATTTGCAAAGAATTTGTTTTGCTGTTGCACTCTGGAATGGAAAGGATCCCATATTAAAAGAGCGCCTGTTCGGTCTGACAGGCACAGAAGGTAATCATGGGGAAGATGTGAAGGAACTGTATTACTATCTGGACAATACGCCTTCGCACGCCTATATGAAACATTTGTATAAATATCCGATGGAAGCCTATCCTTACGGCGATCTGTTGAATACAAACCGAAGCCGTTCAAAATATGATCCCGAATATGAACTGTTGGACACGGGTCTTTTTCAGGAAGGAAAATATTTTGATGTTTTTACCGAATATGCCAAAAATGATCCCGAAGATCTTTGCATCAGAATTTCGATACATAACCGGAGTCATCAATCTGCCTATATAGCCGTGCTTCCAACGCTCTGGCTGCGTAACCTGTGGTCCTTCGGACTGATGGATCAAAAGCCTTCGATAAAAAGAGGCACCATGGCGGACAGTTATGGCGAAGTGAAAATCAACCACGAACTGTTGGGGAATTATACATTATACTTTGAAAAACCTTCCCGCAGCCTGTTGACGGATAATGAAACCAATACAGAACGATTATACGGGCAACCAAACAAGACGCCATTTGTAAAGGATGCCTTTCATACCGCTGTACAAAACCAGGATTACGACTGGCTGGTAGCCAATAAGGAAGGAACGAAGTTTGCGCCGATGTATGAATACCAAATTGATCCTCAGAAATCGGTAACGATCAAACTTCGCCTCAGTAAACAGGATATTTCCACTGATCCCTTTAACAACCGATTTGATAACTTATTTGACAAACCGTATTCAGGAAGCCGATGCATTCTATAAAGACATTACGTCGGCAACGAATCAGGATCAGATAAATATTCAGCGGCAGGCTTTGGCCGGCATGTTATGGAGCAAGCAGTATTTCAATATTGATATACCCAAATGGCTCAATGGTGATAAGGGACAGATCGCACCTCCTGAATCCCGCAAAACGGGTCGCAATCATCAATGGCACACGCTGAATAACGAAGACATTATTTCAATGCCGGATAAATGGGAATATCCCTGGTATGCGGCCTGGGATCTTGCATTTCATTGTGTTCCGCTTTCCATGGTCGATCCGCAGTTTGCAAAGGACCAGCTCATCCTTTTTTTGCGGGAATGGTATATGCATCCCAACGGACAACTGCCTGCTTACGAATGGGCATTTGGCGATGTAAATCCGCCGGTTCATGCGTGGAGCTGTCTGCAGGTGTATAAAAATGAAAAAGCAAAAACAGGAAAGGGCGATATCGATTTTCTCGAGAAGGTTTTTCAGAAACTGCTGATCAATTTTACCTGGTGGGTGAACCGGAAAGATCATAAGGGCAACAATGTATTTGAAGGTGGGTTTTTAGGACTCGATAATATCGGCGTCTTTGACCGCAGCAGCGCAATACCCGGTGGCGGTGTACTCGAGCAGGCGGATGGAACCAGCTGGATGGCCATGTACTGTCTGAACATGCTGGAGATGGCGCTGGAAATTTCACAGCATAATCCGAACTATGAAGATGTTACAACGAAATTTTTTGAACATTTTGTTTATATCGCAGAATCTCTGAACCGGATCGGTGAGAACTGGACCGGCAGCTGGGATGAAGAAGAAGGATTTTTTTATGATGTGCTGGCCATGCCGGACGGACAATATATTCCGGTTAAAGTGAGAAGCCTGGTAGGTCTGAGTACTTTGTTCGCTGTGTTGGTTTTAAAAAAAGAACTGCTCGAAAAACTGCCTGATTTCCACAAACGGCTGAAATGGTTCCAGCAGTACAGGCAGGACAATGACCAGTGCCTGGTCATCGAGGAATTAAAAGACCACGATGATATTTTACTCTCGCTGGTGCCGATGAAGCGTCTCAAAAAACTTTTAAAAGCACTGCTGGATGAAAAGGAATTTTTATCTCCGGGTGGTATTCGTGCCATTTCCAAAACACATGAAACGCCTTATTCCGTCCATATCAACGGGATGGAATTCGGACTGAATTACGAACCCGCAGAAGGCACAACAAACTTATTCGGAGGCAATTCAAACTGGCGGGGTCCGGTATGGATGCCGATGAACTATCTGCTGGTGCTGGCTCTTCAGCAATATGGTGATTACTATAAAAATGAATTTAAACCGGATTTTCCAAGCGGTTCAGGCACTCAGATGAATCTGCACTCCATTTCCAATGAAATTGGGAAGAGACTGATTTCAACCTTTGAGAAAGATGAACAGGGCAGGAGACCGGCAAATGGAAACGAATCCATCTACCAGCACGATCCGAATTTTTCAGACCTCGTTTTATTTTACGAATATTTTCATGGAGACAATGCGCGGGGCGTCGGTGCTTCTCACCAGACAGGGTGGACGGGTGTTGTGGCGGAATTGATAAATCGCGTTTCACCTAAATAGCAACTGAAGTATTAGGAGTGATAACCGATCATAACTTGAATGTTGATCGTTTTATCCGGGCGCTGATTAGGCAATCAGTCCTCTGACCTGAAAGATAAAGGCGACGAATACTGCAGTCAGTAACAGGAGGAAAATAACCAGTACGGGCCATAACAGGACGGATCCGGTGAGCAGATTTGTAAGAACCAGCAGCACGATGCTGATGAGCACGAACGCCAGGGAGAAAATAAAATTCCCCTTTGTTAATTTTCTTACCTGGTCGCTGATCTTCTGGTGTCTCCGGATATTCAAAATATCGTGTTCATACTCTTCCGTGTGCTGATGATAATCGAGCTCGTCAACAAGCTGGTGTAAAAGTTCGACTGCCGCCATATCGTGCCGGTAGATTTTTTCTATATCTGTATATCCTGTTTCTCTTAATTTCTGATTGAAAGTTTTTGCATTGCTCACTTCTTTGTGTAACAAATAATCTTTTAGAAAATCCAGTTTGGCATCCATACGCTGGAGCCTGAATGTGGAGAAAGCACCGATTAAGCCGGTTAGTGTGGCAACAAGCACCGCAACGGTGCTAAACAGGAAGGCAAGTATATTACTATCTGGCATTTTGTTTTTTATTTAAGCCAAAAGTATTTGCATAAAAATTCATACAAAGTCAACTGCAAGACAATTTGTTTTCTGAATCATATATTTCTTTACAATAGAATAAAAGCTCATTCTGTTTCAAAATCATTTTCATCATGACGAATCATTACGATATCATAATCATCGGTACCGGTTCCGGCGGGAGTACGATGGCATATAAACTCGCATCCAGTGGAAAACGGATCTTAATTCTGGAACGCGGTGGTTTTATTCCGAAAGAAAAGGAGAACTGGGATCCGCATGAAGTGGTGAATCAGGGCCGCTATCGACCCAATGATGTCTGGTATGACCAGGATGATAAACCATTCAAACCGTTTATACATTACAATGTGGGTGGTAATTCTAAAATGTATGGAGCTGCACTGTTTCGCTTCCGCGAATCGGATTTTGAAAATGTGCAGCATTTTGGCGGCCTGTCCCCGGAGTGGCCCCTCAAATATGATGTGTATGAACCCTATTATGAGATTGCAGAAAAGCTGTACAGCGTGCATGGCAAACGGGGTATCGATCCGAGTGAGCCCTGGGCGGCCAATGATTATCCGCAGCCTCCACTCGTTTATGAACCCCTGATCAAAGACCTGAATGCAAAATTGGAGCAGCTGGGATTGAAACCTTTCCCGCTGCCGATGGGTGTGAAACTGCCACAGGATTATACGGAGACCGAAGCACCTGTGATGCTTGAAAATTTTGATGGCTTTCCGGATCCTACAGATAGTAAAGCTGATGGACAGGTCATGGCCCTGCGTCCCGCGCTGCAACATAAAAACGTAACCCTGATCACGCATGCTTATGTGGAAAAACTGGATACCGATGCCAGCGGGAAAAAAGTGAATAAGGTTTATACAATCATAAAAGGAGAGAGAATCATATTCAGTGCAGATATAGTAATTGTTGCCTGCGGTGCCGTGAATTCTGCCGCTCTATTGCTGCGGAGTGCCAATGAAAAACATCCGGATGGTCTGGCAAACAGCAGCGGCCAGGTAGGCAGAAATCTGATGCTTCATCATAATGGCTGCCTGGTGGCATTCACCAAAAAGAAGAATGATTGCGTATTTCAGAAAAGTCTCGGTCTCGCCGATTTTTATCATGGTGCGAATGACAGCATTTTTCCGCTGGGAGAGATCCAGCTCATGGGACGCAATGATTATGACACGATCTTATGGCTGGCCGAAAAAATAGCCCCGGGGAAAACGTATGCTGAATTAAAAGAAATGACAATCGATTTCTGGTTAACCGCAGAAGACCTGCCCCATCCGGATAATCGTGTTACACTCAAAGAAGATGGAAGCATCCGTGTTTCTTATACAAGAACAAATTATAAGGCCTACGAAAAACTAAAAGAAAAACTGAAGCAGGTATTTGAAAAACTGGGCGAACTGGATCCTGATTATAAAGACGTGCAATGGAACGGGTATGATCTGGATATCAGCGGCATGAGCCATCAGAATGGAACCATCCGTTTTGGAACGGATCCCGAAACTTCCGTGCTGGATCTGCATTGCAAGGCACATGATGTGCAGAATTTATATGTAGTGGATGCAAGTTTCTTTGTGAGTTGCGGGGCATTCAATCCGGCGCTGACAATTGCCGCCAACGCACTAAGGGTGGGGGATCATATTTTAAAGGATGTTTTGAAAACGGGTATGTTATCGGAGAAATCTTTGAAAGAAGCCATAGCCTAACTTTTTTTCATAGCAGGTAGTGTTTGAAAACGTCCCCGTTCCCGGGGACGTTATTTAAATTTTCATCATCATGGAAGAAATTGCAAAGCAAATCACACTGGTCATTAGTCACGCCGCGGAAATACTTTCCGCTTTCATTATCGGGCTTGCCATCATCAAAGTGCTGATCAATTATCTCACCCGCATACATCCTTCCAATAAAAAAATTTCGAAGGAAGAAATCAGGGTTCATTTTGGGGGCTCCGTAGCAGTTGCATTGGAACTGCTGCTGGGCGCCGATGTGCTGGCCACAGCTGTGGCTCCCAGCTGGAATGATATAGGGAAACTCGCGGCGATTGCCATATTACGAACCGCGCTCAATTATTTTCTGGCCAGGGAACTGAAACATATGCACAACGTCACTACGCAGAAAACAGTCACCAAACTTATGCACGATCAGCACGTGCTGAAAGTTATTAGTTATTAGTTGTTAGTTGTTAACTGTTAATTGATCTAATTGTTAATAATTAACAACTAATAACTAACAACTAATAATTATCCTCAGATCATAGATTCCTGATCACCCTGCAGGGATTGCCAACTGCAACCACATTTGCTGGAATATCTTTTACCACCACACTGCCTGCGCCGATGGTTGTATTGCTTCCAATGGTAACGCCCGCGCAAATAATACTGCCTCCGCCGATCCAGACATTGTCTCCGATGATGACGGGCAACGCCAGTTCCGGTCCTTTAATTCTTTCTGATGCCAGGACCGGATGAAATGCCGCATATATCTGCACAGCGGGTCCCAGGAAAACATTGTCACCCATCCGTATATCATTACAATCCAGAAATACACAATTGAAGTTGGCAAAAAAATTATTTCCGACTTCGATATGGCATCCGTAATCACAATAAAACGGTGTCTGAATATCCACATTCGTCCCGACTTTTTTAAATATCTGTTTTAACAACAGAGCTCCTTTTTTCCCTGTCAAAATCCGTGTGATTATATTCCTTCATGAATAACCTTGCTTTCACCCGTAGTTGTAATAATTCATCTTCGGAAGCGTCGTACAGTTCACCGGAAAGCATCCTTTGATATTGTGTTTTAGCTGACATGGTTTGAATATTTATGATTCAAATTAGTAAACATATTTAGTTTCTCCTGTCAAGCCAGTGACAAATGGCCGGCTGTTTTATTCATTCCTTTACAAAATGAGAGCAATGAACATCCGGGTGCATTCGATTGACAAAGGCATGATGCTTGTGCGTGAGTCATTTAAAAAAAACCGGATTCATTATTTCCAGGAAGGGCTGGGACTCGCCATATTTATGATTTCGGCCTGTTTTTTTGGTGCCGCTCTCGAGGGTGAACATGGATTTCTGCATCCTTTGATCCCAAATGGTTTTACACGTATGCTGATCATGGGTCTGATGATGGGTCTGACCGCATTGTTTATTTTCTATTCACCGTTTACGGCTCCTTCCGGTTCACATATCAATCCTGCTGTAACGCTTGTATTTCTCCGGCTTGGGAAAATGAGTCGCCCGGACGCTTTTTTTTATATCATTTTCCAATTTATCGGCGGAACCCTGGCGGTTTTTGTGATGGCTTTTATTCTGGGAAATTCCCTGACAGATAAACCTGTGCATTATGTAACAACCGTTCCGGGAAAATATGGGATTGTCTGGGCAGCTGCCAGTGAATTCATCACTGCTTTTATAATGATTACCATGGTACTCTTTACTTCCGAAAGCAAAATATTAAAAAACTATACGCGGATGATTGCCGGCTGTCTGGTTTGCCTCTATGTAATTTTTGGTGGACCTGTTTCAGGTTTTGGAATGAACCCGGCAAGAACATTTTCCAGCGCTCTGCCCTCACATATTTATACCGGTTTTTGGATCTATATGATCGTTCCGGTCGCGGGTATGCTGAGTGCCGCGGAAGTATTCAATATTTATCAGAGGCGAAAAGCAGATAGTCGTCGGTGTTGTCTGAGTTAATAACTAATAATTAATAATTAATAATTAAACAAAGTGTAATATATGTCAGCTCTAAAATGGATTTTTTCATTTTTTATTTTCATCTTTCTCGCCAACATCAGTTTTGGACAGATAAATGCTGTCGGGTCAATCGGTATTACGGTCAGTAATATGGACAGATCCGTAAAATTTTTCAGCGAGGCACTGGGGTTTAGAAAAATAAGTGATGTGGAATTGCAGGGAACAGATTATGAAAACCTGGAAGGGATTTATGGTCTGCATATGCGCGTGGTGAGGATGCAGTTGGGTGATGAATATATTGACCTGACCGATTATTTAACCTCCGGCGGAAGAAACATACCGGCAGATGCCAAAAGCAATGACCTGATTTTTCAGCATATCGCCGTTGTGGTCAGTGATATGGATAAAGCCTATCAGCAACTGCGCAAACACATGGTGGAATATGTGTCTACCGAACCCCAGACCCTGCCGGCCAGCAATCCCGCTGCTGCAGGTATCAAAGCATTTTATTTTCATGATCCGGATATGCATAATATCGAGCTGATCTATTTTCCAAAAGGAAAAGGACAACCGAAATGGCAAAAAGCAAATGGCAAATTATTTCTTGGTATTGATCATACGGCGATCGGCGTGAGCAATACGGATTCCAGCCTGGTTTTTTATCAGGAAATATTGGGCATTCAACGTAAAGGGGAGAGCTGGAATATGGGAATGGAACAGGCGCGTTTGAATTTTGTGGAAGGAGCGAGCCTGCACATTACCGGACTGAGAACTGAATCCGGGCCGGGCATTGAATTCCTGCAATACCTGACACCGGGTCCGGGAAAATCTTATCCCGCTGATACCCGTGCGGACGATGTCTGGTACTGGCAAACGACCCTGGTGACTGACGATGCAGGAAAATTATACAATCAACTAAAAGAAGCCGGTTATCAAATGGTCTCCAAAGGAGTGGTGGTCCTGCAGATCAAAAACGGAAAGCAGGTTCGCGCTTTCGTGGTGCGGGACAGGGATGGTCATGCCATGCTGGTAATGGAAAAACTCAATCAGTAATCCATGCAGAACAGAGAGAAAGTCATTTGCCCTTTATGCCAGGATGCCGTGGAAAAACTGGTTTACCGTTTTCATTTTGATAACGAGAAAACGGTTATTGAAAAAATAAAATCCGCGCATCCCGACTGGTCGGCCACCGATGGATTATGCAGCCGCTGTCTGGATTATTATCAGGTTGAAATCGTGATGGCGCAAAGACTGCTGCCCTTGATAGGCCCTTATTTCCCGGTGAAGAGTGTGGACGATTATGTGATCCTGCCAACCGGTCTTCGCCTGGACGCGGATGCACGTTATTCGGGGAAGGGAATCACGATTTGTTTTATCGACAGCGGATTTTCTTTTCATCCGGATCTCACGGTGTCTGAAAAAAGGATCAAAGTGGCGATTGATATCACCATTGGTGAAAACATCCGGCAGACGAATCCCGAACAAAATGATCCGTCCTCCTGGCATGGCACAATGACTACCGTGGTCTGTGCGGGTGATGGTTACCTGAGCAATGGACTGTATAAAGGAATTGCGAGTCAGTGCTGAACTGGTATTACTGAAAGTGCAGGATGAAAAGGGAAGAATAACAACAGAAAATATCGTAAAAGCATTGCAATGGGTGCTGGTCAATCACAGGAAAATGGATATCCGGATCGTTAACCTTTCAGTGAGTGATGATCTTTTGAGTTCTTACAAGGACAGCCAGGTGGACCTGTTGGCAGAAGCGCTGATCGCCGAAGGTGTTCATGTAGTTGCAGCTGTGGGTAATGACGAATCCGGAAAAATCCATCCGCCTGCCAATGCACCGAATGTAATCGCGGTCGGTGGGGCAGACGATGGCAATCAGCTAAACAGGGCAAATGACAAAGCCTATCATTCTACTTTTGGAATTACCCTGGATGATTTCATAAAACCGGAACTGGTCGCCCATGCCATATGGGTTGCAGCCCCCATTTTACGAAATACCAGCGAGCAGGAAGAAGCGGAAGCATTATATCAATTGCTAACTTTACCCGATGGAAGTCTGAAGGCGGGTTTGAAAAAAGTTTTCCGGAAAACAAAATTAGAATCCGCCATTCCGGAAAGCAACGATATAAGTTATATTCGGGAAGCCCTGAAATTTCGGATACAATCGGCGAAATACATTTCCCCTGATTATATGCATGTGGACGGCACTTCTTTTTCCGCACCCGTTGTAACTGCCATCATCGCACAATTACTGGAAGTCAATCCGCAATTAAGTCCGGCCCGCGTAAGACAGATATTATTCTCGACCGCGAAAAGAATTGACGGTGTAGCACCTGAACGGCAGGGATTTGGTTTGGTTCAACCGAGAAAAGCGATCTTAAGAGTAGTGCAAAAAGAATGGGTACCAGAGCCAGAGCGTTCTCCTTATGTTAACCGGGTGAAGAACTGTATCGAATTTATTGTTCATCATGAAGGCGCTGGTCAGATCTCATTAGCCGGCAGTTTTAATCAGTGGGCCAAAGATGTTTTATTTATGGAACCGGGCAGGGACGGACTTTGGAAGATTGAAATACCTCTCTTGCCGGGCGGAAAGTACGGATACAAATATTTTGTTGATGAATCCGTCTGGCTGGAGGATGTAAACAATATATATAAAGAACCGGATGGTTTTGGCGGATTCAACAGTTTGTTATGGGTTGAAAATTCTTTAAACTGAATCGATGATCATTGATCTCATTTTTACAATCGTCGGGATTTATCTTATCTGCGGTTTTGTATTCGCGCTGGCCTTTGTTTTCAAAGGTGCGCGGGTAATCGATGAAGGAGCAGGGGATTCCACCTGGGGGTTTAAGATCATTATTATTCCGGCCAGCATGGTATTCTGGCCGTTGCTCCTGGTAAAATGGATTCGTGCTTCTAAAAAACCAGTCCCATGATTAAGCCATTAAGAAAAAGACATTTACAGATCTGGACCGGCATCGCGGTTCTCTTACCGGTTGGAATGATCTGCGCCTGGCTGGTTGTTCCAAAACCGGTAAAAGATCATTTATGGCAACCCGCGTCTACAGTGGCATTGCCTGTTATTATAAAATCAGTAAAAAAAGAAAACTATACAGTCAATCTGCGGACCAATAACGACCGCTCTGTAATACAGCTGGAATGGATCAATCAATTCGCACTCACTTCGCCGTCGGCCATTATTTATGAGCTGTCTCAGTCTGACACAAGTCAACACATTGAAAATGCGGACCTGATTGGAAGGTTAGATTCAAGAGGGGTTTATCATTTCGCTTTAAAAAAAGAATCCGCCAACACGCCCATGCAATTTGTTCTTTATGATATTATTCATCACCAGGTAATTGACCGGATAAATTTCTAATCATGAGTGCTTCATACCAGGCAGTAGGGTGGAACAGGCAAAAAAAGATATACGACTGGCTGATCTTCGGATTTTGTATTACTTATCTGTTGATTTTTTGCGGGCTGACTTTGATTTTTAATCCGCAGGTTACTTTTGAAACCCTGCTGATCAGGTCCAGTTCAACACTGGCTGTTTTATTGCTGCATATTATCCTGAGCATTGGACCTTTGTGCCGCATCAACAAAAAATTTCTCCCTCTATTATATAACAGGCGACATCTGGGAGTCACGATGTTCTGTGTGGCGCTGGTGCATGGTGTTTTTGGAATCATTCAATTTCACACGCTGGGAAATACGGGTCCACTGCTTTCCCTGTTTACATCCAATACCCGATATGGCTCGCTGGCTGATTTTCCCTTCCAGGCCCTGGGATTTTTTGCCCTGCTGATCTTTTTCCTGATGGCGATTACGAGTCATGATTTCTGGTTGCATAATTTATCACCCAGGGTTTGGAAGACCCTGCATATGTTTGTTTACCTGGCCTATGTGCTCATTATTATGCATGTGATGCTGGGCGTTATCCAGTATGAAACGAATCCGGTTTTTGTACTGATCCTTTTTATTGGTGCCATTACACTAATCACTCTGCATGTATATGCCGGTTCCCGGGAAGTCAAAAAAGATCATATCGCCTTTGGTTTACAAAAAAAAGGCTTCGTTAAAGTCTGTTCAGTAAATGAAATTGAAAATAACCGCGCTAAAATGTTTTGTGTGGATAAGGAACGGATTGCCGTATATAAAACCGAAGGAAAGTTATTTGCGGTAAATAATGTATGCAAACATCAGAACGGTCCGCTTGGTGAGGGCAAAATTGTAGATGGCTGTATTACCTGTCCCTGGCATGGATATCAGTATCTGCCAAAAAACGGACAGTCACCACCTCCTTTCAAAGAAAAAGTAAGTACCTACGATTTGCAAATGGAGGGAACAGACGTATGGTTAAACCCGACGCCATACGCAGAAGGAACGGAAAGGCCCGGAGTGATCTATTGAATATAAAATGTAAGAAAGAAATGAGTAATAACATGTCGCAGGAAAAAAATAATATATCGGCTACTGAACAGGCTGCACCTGAAAAAGAATCGGGTGCCTTTTATATCGGCTGGATGTCAGCCGCTCCAAAATTATTCAGCAGATTCATCAGGAAATATCTGCTGATTATACTGCCGCTGATTATTTTACTGGCAGGCATTCTGGCTCTGTCACAGAAAAAATTTGGTACGGGGAGTTTCGAATTCGGACAATTAACCGAAGTCACCGGCATCTATTTCAGTTATCCGGTTCCGCGTATCAAAGTAATCAACGGAAAAGATATTTGGGGGAACCCTTCTTATTTAACTATACCGTTGGTGGGCTATGGGAAACATGGTGCAGTGGGCATGATGGCTGACATCGAGACAGAAAAGAACATCTCACTCAATCAGAAAAAACTGACCCTGAAAGGAACACTACTTTATAATGACGGTAAAACCATTTTACAGATAAACAAAAACGACTCTCCGGTAAGTAATATATCGTCTGCGTCTGCTCCTTCTGAATTATTACCAGTAAAAAAGGAATTGGGTCTCTTCAAAGTAAAGGGTGAGATCATTGATCCGAAATGTTATTTCGGTGTCATGAAACCCGGGGAAGGTAAAGTGCACCGCGACTGCGCTATCCGCTGTATACTGGGGGGCATTCCGCCGATGCTGGCTGTGACCAATGACCGGGGAGAATCAAATTATTATATACTGGTGGGACCCAATGGAGAGCCGATGAATCAGGCGGTGCAGGATTTCGTTGCCGAACCGGTAGAGATCAATGCAAAGCTGGTTCAATACGACGACTGGATTGTTGCTTATGTGGAAAGGAAGGAAGATATTCAACGTTTCTCTTATCTGCAGACCCGGTTTGGCCATTCGATTCAATATTGTTCTGCGAATTGTAATAAGTAATCAGCACTGATCAAAAATAAGCTGACTCATAAAGGTCCAGTCTGAGACTTTCCTCATATTCATCAATGCAAAGAACGATTTCAGACATAATATCTTCGGCCACTTCCTTTTTGGATTTTAGCGGAAAGGTTTTACGCGTAAAATCCTTTTTTATGATACTGATCTGATTGGTATCGAATCCAAATCCTGATTTTTCATCATTCATCGAATTCATAACAACCAGGTCAAAGTTTTTCGGTCCAGTTTACCCATTGCATTTTTCAGCTCATCCTCAGTTTCCAGCGCAAAGCCAACGGAAAGCTGGTCCAATCTTTTTATTTTTCCGAATTCGAAAGCGATATCAATATTTTTTACCATCCGGAGGGAGAAAATATCCTGATCCTTTTTGATTTTTTGGGAAGCTATCCGGTGCGGACGGTAATCTGCCACCGCGGCGGCAAAAACCGCGATGTCCACTTCTTCAAAAAAACGACAGCAGGCCAGGTACATTTCTGAAGCGCTGTTTACCTGAACGATCTTCAGGTTGGGGTGCATGAGCTGAATGTGCACCGGACCGGAAATCAGAAATACGTTTGCACCCTGTTTCAAACAGGATTCTGCCAGGGCGTAGCCCATTTTACCGGTGGAATGATTGCTGATATATCTGACCGGATCAATGCTTTCCCGTGTTGGGCCTGCTGTAATCAGTACATTTTTGTTTTGTAAAGACGGGTTGTTCATATCATTTTATTTGAATGTGAATTAACCGACTATTCGGCTGATGTTTTGTCAGTGGTCTTACAAATACATTATAAATTCCGGGACCTGCAAACTTTACACGTTATTATAGACTTTCAGTACCGGCTCACGCAGGCCTGAACTTTTTTCCGAAACAACAAATTCCAGTATATCCGCCAGCTGTTCCGGTTTTACCAGATCGACAGGGTTTGTGAGTGGCATATATTTTCTGTTGGCAGGCGTATCTATCGTGCTGGGGACAATGACAGTAGCTGTTACATTTTTGCCCCGGGCTTCTTCGTTCAGAAATTCGGCCAGTTTAAATAATAATGATTTTCCCAATGCATAAGCCAGCAGATCCTTTCCATCAGACGCTTTGAGTGCCGGCCTGGCTCCAATAAAAACCAGTCGCCCGTTTCCTTTTTCAAGCATATGCCTGAATGTTGGCCTGGCTACAAAATAGGCTGTCTCAAAATTTAGCGAAAACTGTTTCTCCAATTCTGCAGCACCCGTTGCATGGATATCTCCTGCAGCAAATCCACCGACCAGCATCAGTGCGGCGTCGATCTGTTTATATTTTGAAATCGATTTCTGCACAAACAAACAGGTTTCCGTTTCATTGGTGAGATTTACGATTTCCACCTGAAGGTTCGGATGCGAAGTCAGATCTTTTGCGAAATCTTCATGGATGACCGTAGCGATCACCCGATAACCGCTGTTCAGGAATTTTTTTGTTACAACGGTACCCAGGTTTCCATTCGCACCGGTAATGATAATGGTTTTCATTTGAATTGATTTATTGCCAGCTGAATTTTCCGCCGGTGTTCACCCTGATTTTATATAAACTGCTGTGTGCAGTGAGGTATAAGGTTTTTCCATCTTCGTCGCCCCAGGCCATATTGGCCGCGCGTTCCGGTGTTTCAATTTTTCCCAGCAGTTTCCCGTCCGGAGAAAGTATCCATACACCTCCGGGTGCCGATACGAAAAGATTTCCCTCTTTGTCAACTTTCATTCCATCCAGGGCTTCTTCATCTATGGTGTTGTTCCAGTCAAAAAATATCTTCCCGTTTTTGAATGTGCCATCCGGTTGCACTTCGTAACGCCAGAGGGTTTTCGTATGATGTATGTCCCGGATGTCCCAGTTGGTCACAGTAGAAATATTTTTCATCCGGCGAGAATGCCAGTCCGTTCGGTCCGCCCAGGTCCTTTGAAACAACCTGAACCTTTCCGTTTTTGATCATGAATACACCGGAGTAATCCAGTTCCTTTCGTTTATCATCGAAGAATCCGGGTAATCCATAAGGCGGATCCGTAAAATAAATGGTACCATCACTTTTCAGGACAATATCATTCGGACTGTTGAATCGTTTACCATCGACCGTATCCGCCAATATAGTTAACGGTCCTTTCTTTTCATAACGTACTACGCGACGATTGCCATGTTGATCTACAATCAGTCTTCCCTGTTTGTCGATCGCCAGTCCGTTCGATCCCGGCTGTCCGTATTCTCCGATGTCCGCACCGGTATAACCACTATGACTCATATACACGGTCACGTTGTGATTTTTCGGATTGTAGCGATAGATGGTATTGGTATTTGGATCGCTGAATAATAAATAACCATCCGGATGCCAGACCGGACCTTCCGTAAAGGAAAAGCCGTCTGCAACTTTTTCAATAACAGTACCTGCCGGAATAATTTCATTTAGTCTTTTATCGATCGTATAAATTTTACCGGTGTTTTTCCAATCCTTATTGACAGGAATATCTTTATAGAAGTCAACGACGGCATTTCTTACCCAGATATAATTATCCGGTATCATACCCAGTGTGCCATTGATTCCGAGAACAGCAATGGAGTATTTTTCACCCGGATGGGCGTTTTCCGAAAGGATTACACGATTTCTTGCGTTATAACCGCTGATGGCACCCTCGCCACTTAAGCCGAATTCTCTTTCCACTTTTTGTTTTCCGTTTACCCATATTTCGCTGTAATCGTCCATCACAATTTCAAATACGGCTGTTGTTCCGGCGGTATTTAATTTTCCGATCGTCTCCGGGATCGTGAGTTCCACCTTATACCAGACGAAAGAAATTAAACCATTGCCCTGTCTTTTTTCCAGCTCGGTTGGTTTTATTTCCTGTAAATGCTGATTGAAATCCGCATCACCGATCTGAGGGTGCAACTGATTTGTTTTCTCCTCCATACCGGTAGGGTATATCAGGGAAGGATCGCCATTCGTGCCCGGACCTGGTTTTTTGAAACTCGCCGAAACGATATTTGCATTTTGCACATACCAATGGGCATTCACCAGTGCGCTGCCGGATTCTGTACGAAGGTCCGCGATCGCCTGCGGTTTGTCCACTGCGAGCTGGCGTGTTTCCTGCGCATATATTGTCTGCGAATAAAGAGCCATCCATATAACCAGATATTTTTTCATTATTTATTTTTCAACGATCCGGTTAATCTATTTTTATTTTCACGCCTGCATTGGCAATATCTTCATCCTGCTGCGCACTCGCGCTGCCACTTACGCCAATCGCACCAATCACCTGTCCGTCGTAGATAATGGGAATGCCACCCTGCAGAAAAGTATGACCCACGGTGATCAGGGCCTGTCTGCCACCATTGATGGAGTTTTCCAGTTTGGATGAAGGCGCTTTGAAACCCGCCGAAGTGCCGGCTTTTTTGATAGCCACTTCCGATGCAGCCGGAAATGTATTGTCGAGTCTTTCGAGGTAAACCAGACTGCCGCCCGCGTCTACTACTGCGATGGCGCCACCGGGTGCTTTATTGTCTTTCGCAAATTTTACCGCTTCGGTAACTATTTTTTTTGCAGCGTCCAGAGATATATTTTTCGTGCTCAGCACCTGTGCCGTGCATGCCGATGTGATAGCGATAGCCATCAGTGTTATAAAGAATGTTTTCATTATTTTTATTTTTTTAATTTTGAGTAGTTGCATTATCTGTTGCCGAGGGCTCTGCAGGTTTATCATATTTCACTTTTTTACCTGCATGTTTCCTGACCTGACCCGGCCAATTGCCATCAGCCTTTACGATATTTCCCGGCACGTCCTTGTTAAACTGGATATAAGCATCCTGCGTATGCTGGAGAATCAGACGTCCGTCCACAATCTGGAAAATCGTCGGATCTACCGGACGCAGTTTATTTAAGCTCATCGCATATCCACAGAAATTTCCATATTGTGGTGCAAACATCTCCGGATGGTCCTTGAACATGGAAGCATGAGCGTCGGATACAAACCAGTAAGTAGCTCCGTTAAAACGCGCCGAATATTTCGGATCCCCTTTAACGGGTTTGCCGTCACTGAAATAGGCAACGGCATCATAACCCTGGAGAATGACACCGGCTTCATCGGTATTGTTCAGGAATTTTATTTCGTCGTCGGTTACAATTTGTTTGCCGCCATTGGTGGTTACTTTTGGCCAGTACTTGTCCGCCAGCTGAAGGTTTCCGGCTACATCTTTATTCCATGCATTTACGGCGCGTTGATTATGCTGGATCAGTAATCTGCCGTCCACAATCGAAAACGTATTTACATCAATGGGTGCAACACGGCCCAGCGATACGGCATAGGCACACCAGCCGCCGAATTGTGGTTTATATTTCTCCGGGCTTGCTTTGAAAAGTTCCAGGTGATCGTTTGAAGAGAAATAATAAATCGCGTCTTCATATGTGTACTGAAACTGTGCATCGCCTTTTACAGGTTTATGATCAGTAAAAAAAGCAACCGGATCATAGCCGTCCAGTATAACACCTTTGCCATCCACATTATTAAAATACCTGCCGTTAAACTGCTGGGCCCTGGCGGCGCCGGCAATGATCATGATAGAAAGTACTATTAAAAATGCTTTCCATAAAAAGCTGTCCAATGTCTTTGTATAATTCTGAATATAGATTGCTTTGACAAGAAGCAATCGGGGAGAAACCATTTTCTTTTGCATGTTCTTTGTTTTTTCGACACAAAGAAAGCATGAACCTGAAAGCCCGGTTGTCGTGTGTCTTACAGAAACCGGTACATTTTAAATATTTGATTGGGCAAATAATCCACGGGATGGCGATGATTGTCCATTTACACGGAGCTTTTAATGAGTCAATTTTGTGTTGAATACGGCGGCGCTACATTCCAGCTGTCCTGATCATTCAAATTATTTTAAAAAAAATCAACGCAAAGTGAACACAACGAATCAAACGGCCAATCTCACGGCCATGGGTGCCAATGCTCCGGTACCACAAACCAGGTGGAGCTTCGATGCATCACACAGCAAACTGGGTTTTGCAATTTCTCATTTTGGCATTTCGGAAACGGAGGGCCGGTTTACGTTATTCGAGGGGACCATTCTTTCAGACAAAGCTGATTTTTCGGATGCCGAAGTAGAATTTGACATCGATGTTGCCAGCATAAACACCGAATATGAAAGCAGAGATGAACACTTGAAATCATCCGAGTTCTTTGATACCGTCAGGTTTCCTTTCATCCACTTCAAAAGCAAATCGTTGATACCATCCGGCGAAAACAGGTATCTGCTTTCCGGGAATTTAACGATCCGGGATATTACCCGGGAGGTAAATCTTGAAGTTCAATACAGGGGGACTGTCGCAGATCCGTTCGGCAATACGAAAGCAGGTTTCAGAGTGAATGGCGATATAGAGAGAAATCAATTTGGTCTTAACTGGAACGGGTTGCTCTCAGGGGGTGGCGTACTGGTCGGAAACACCGTTCACCTGTCTATAAACATAGAACTTGTAAAAATTGAGGCCTGATGTCTGCGTCTGATCTCACTAAATAAATAATATCAAAATTCAAATAAATGAAAAAAATTATTTCCGTTATTACTGGCATCTTTATGTTTACAATGAGTTTCCATATTTCCATGGCCCAGGTAGTTGAACCCGTAGATAAAAATAAAATCGCCAACGGTGGTTATGACCTGGTGGCTTATTTTACCGATCATACTGCTGAGAAGGGTACTGCTGAATACACGACTGAATATCATGGAGCTAAATACCGGTTCTCTTCTGTGGATCATCAACGGTTGTTCCAGGCTTCACCAGAGAAATACCTGCCCGTTTGTGATGGTTATTGTGCCTGGGGTGTGGCTGAAAAAGGAAAAAAGGTCCCTGTCAATCCGATGACCTATAAGATCATCGACGGAAAACTATATTTATTCTTTAATGGTGATTTTAACGGAAAGCAATTTAATACGCTGACCGAATGGAATAAAAACCAGGAGCAGCTTCTCGCCGAATTGCCGGCTAAATGGTCGAAGTTGAATCAATAATGGTTTGGTGTTGTGCGTGCTGGCGATAATAAACGCCCGGTATATTTTATGACCGGGCGTTTTTATATGGACTATAACCAGGGGTAATTTTAACTTGCCATGGCTCTGGCAAATCCGATCCTGTCACGGTAGAATTGCGGGGAAATGTCAGCGTTTCTTTTAAAGAACCGGCTGAAATAATGTTCATCTTCATATCCGAGTTCCCAGGCAATTTCCTTTACCGATTTACCTGTGAGATAGAGTTGTCTTTTTGCTTCAATCACAATACGCTCCGCAATCAGGTCTGTAATTGTCTTATCGAAATAATTTCTGCATATCCTTGCTAAAGCCTTGGGTGAAATATGAAGCAGTTTCGCATAATCGCTGGCGGTATGTTTAGATTTGAAATGCGTTTCAATAGCATCTTTCAGTTTCTGCAAAATGAAAGGTCCCCGATCCCCGGATAAAGCAGATGCTGCTGTTGGTTTCTGCACGAGTTTTATTCTGGAGGCCGTGATCAGAAATATTTTCAAATAGGAGATGAGCATGTTAGACTGATCCAGACCCGGGCTTGTCATTTCAAGTCTTATACCCTCCGCAATCGTATTCAGTTGTGGGATTTCTTCCGGTTGCAGGAATAAAAAAGGCGGGTCATAAATATTATTAAAAAGAACGCCGTTACAGGAGGTTTCCTGTTGGTTTTTGTAAATACAAAAGAAGTCGGGGTGAAAATGGATACAAAAACCGTTCACCGGTTCATTGGCCTCCATCATAAATGGCTGATAGGGAGAGAAGCATATCAGCATATTTTCATGAAAATCATATACCGAGAGATCGGTGTTCAGTTTTCCCTTACCCGCATGGATAAGGATCATGGAGTAATAACCCAGACGCTGGATATGATCAAAACAGGATATGTTTTCGAAAGAAAATATCTTAAAAGCCAGATGACCACTCTGGGGGTTAACCATGGTATGTGAACTTGTTTCATTCATCATTATAAATATTTTGACAGTACGATCATATGCCTGCACTGAATCCCATTATCGAAAAGAGGTTCCGGATAATTTTCAATGATAAAGTTTTTCTTTAATGAATGCATGTCAAAGCCGGCCTTCTGATACAGGCTCAGGGCTTCAAAGCTCGCATTGGACGTTGCGATTTCTATTTTTTTGGCGCCTTTTGATCCTGAAATTTGTGCGGCTTTATTCAAAAGCAGTTTTCCGATACCCCTTCTCTGAAGCCTTTCGTCTACGGCGATGTTTTTTATTTCAAAAGTTTCATTATCCACCGGGTAAAGAACAAAGGTTCCGATTATTTGATCCTCCAGAAGGGCAACATAAATCTCTGATAAATCCAGATAGGTTGAAATAACCTCCATGGATGGATCTGCGTCCAAAAGCAACCCATACGGAATATCTTCATCATCCAGTATTTTTCTGACTATAATATTGTTCAGCATTTCTGCACCCATCATACGGTATAAGAATAGATATGTACAATTTAGTGGGTCCAATAATAAGAATTTGTCATATTTCTTACAAATCCACGAAAGAAGACTGCAAAAATATTTCCGCATTCTCCGAATATCATTCGGTATGTCCAATCCACGACAATGGAACACCGCGGTTCATAATATTTTTGAATACCGCTGAAGTTCGCCTCGGATATAATATGAAAATCTGTTTCTTTTTTTTGGTGGCAGTTCTGTTATTGTCTGGTTTGGAAACAACCGCACAAAAGTCTGATGTGTCACGAATCAATCCTTATCTTGATTTTACGGTTGCGCTGGGTAATCAGGAAGGAACGGCCGCTTTCTCTTATGTTAGAAACTGGCGGTTGGGTAAGACAGGAAAACCTGAGCTGGGTCTTGGTTTGAGATGGACTACTTATACGGGAACAAAGACTGCGTTTTATACAGCACCGGCAAGACTCTCCAGATCAAGTTCGGTGCCATTTCTGGGAGTATTCTCAGGCCATGAAGAGCAAAATGTTGATACCCTTACCATCCGGAAACCTTTTACCGGCAGCCTGAATCTGTCTGCCAATGCAGGATATCGTTTTGCGAAGAAATGGTATGTCGGATTAAATATTGATCTCCTGGGATTTACTGTCGGCCGTACAACAAGCTCTGTTCTTATCAGTAACGGATCCATTATGGAGGAGCCTGTTACAAAACCAGGTACATGGAACGTTCTGCTTACCGGTGACCTGGACTATGGTAGTCTGAATTCAGAGTTTTTTGTAAAATATAATATATCATCGCAATGGGATATAAAACTGGTCTACCAGTTCTTCTTTACAGAATATAACACAACAACCATCTATCAGACAGCCCCCGACGGTACAGAAGTAAAACGGTTCCGGAATAAAGCAAACCTTCTTGGTGTAGGCGTTTCCTATGATCTCTGATAACAGGGACTATCTGATCGTTTTAAGATTACTCTGTATTTGCAAGAGCCGTCGGACAGTTGAGACATACACTTTAATTATTTATATTTAAAGTCAACATCAGACTTTAATGCAATTCTCCGCACTTATCAATCCATCCCGATCCGGCTGTTCAATAAAAATGTTCAGGAACCCGGCAATCAGGAGATCATCTATTGCTGCAGTGTTAATATTCTTATTTGTTTGCAGGGGTTATACCCAGCCGGTGGCCGGAGATATCAGATTAGAAATAGATCTTGCCGGGAAGACCCATGATACATTAAGACCCATTTGGGCCTGGTTTGGTTACGATGAGCCTAATTATACGTATATGAAGGATGGTAAAAAGCTGCTGTCTGAACTTGCGGCTCTTAGCAGAGTCCCGGTATTCGTTCGGACCCATAATCTTTTGACAACGGGTAATGGCAAAGCTTCGTTGAAATGGGGTTCTACCAACGCATATACAGAAGATAAAAATGGAAAACCGGTTTATAACTGGACAATTGCAGACAGCATATTTGACACTTATATGCAACGGGGCATGAAACCGATGGCACAAATTGGTTTCATGCCCGAAGCATTGTCGGTCAAACCCGAATCAGACAGCTTCCAGATGACTCCGGATAATCAAAAAGTATATCACTATACGGGCTGGAACTATCCACCTAAAAGTTATGAAAAATTTGCAGAGCTGGTATATCAGTGGGTTAAACATTGCGTTCAGCGATATGGCCAACAGGAAGTGGAAAGTTGGTACTGGGAATTATGGAACGAACCGGACATTTCTTACTGGAAAGGGACAACAGATGACTACATAAAATTATATGACTACAGCGCCGACGCAGTAAAGCGTGCATTGCCATCAGCCAGGATAGGGGGACCGGAGACGACCAATCCGGCTTCACCCGGTGCAGAAAAATTTCTTAAAACATTTTTGGAGCATGTGGTGAGCGGCCGAAATTATGTAACGGAAAAAAAAGGCAGCCCTTTGGATTTTATAACTTTTCATGCCAAGGGTCAGCCGAAGGTGATTGATGATACGGTTTGGATGAATATGGGGATTCAATTAAATAATATTGATAAAGGATTCGAAATCATTGCTTCTTTTCCGACCCTCAAAAACTTGCCTGTTATAATTGGTGAATCGGATCCTGAAGGTTGTGCTGCTTGTCCTGCAGATATATTTCCCCATAATGCGTATAGAAACGGGACTTTATATTCAAGCTATACTGCAGCTTCTTTTGCCCGCAAATATGATCTTGCCAAAAACAGGGGAATCAATTTGCTGGGTGCAGTTACATGGGCATTCGAATTTGAAGACCAGCCATGGTATCGCGGCTTCAGAGACTTAGCAACGAATGGCGTCGATAAGCCGGTATTAAACGTGTTTCGTATGTTTGGAATGATGCAGGGAAATATTGTTAAAGTTACTTCGACGTCAATGTATAACTATCGCCGGATTCGCGATTCCAGTGTCAGAGGTGTTGATCCGGACATAAACGGAATAGCGACCACTACAGATCATTCAGCTTTTATCATGATATGGAACTATCACGATAAGAACTCGACAGAGGCGGGCGCTGCGCCGGTCGAAATTATAATGAAAAATATACCTTCCCCGTCGGCCATGTTAACACACTATAGGATTGATCAGGAACATAGCAACTCCTACACCGTGTGGAAGAAAATGGGGTCACCTGAAAATCCAACAGTTGAACAAATATCTGAACTGCAAAGAGCCGGGCAATTGCAATTATTTGGTTCACCGGAATGGATAAGGACGAACGAAGGGAAAGCCGACATTAAGATTTCAATGCCACGACAAGGCGTTTCATTACTAAAAATAGAATGGTGATACAACCTCGCCGCAAAGAAGCGAACGCAGGGTCAAACAGCGAATGTCTCTAATTGCCTGTTTTAATTTGAATGATGGTTACAGAATAAGGATCTAATGTTCTTGAAAAAGACCTGGTAATCCCTTTTATTGTTGAAGTAACCGGAACAATGTTTTCCGGCGCTATAATGGTATTGGTATCATCGGGTTTGTTACCTTTTATAACAACCCATGTTGCTTCCGGCGAAACTTTTCCAATACCATCCAGGTTTATTTTTACAGTTTCTTTTTTTGCGGCTGTATGAACAATTTTCAGGTAAATGGTCCCTGTTGTGTCATTCCTGGTTGCAGAATAAAATATAACAGGAACTGTTTTGAACCGGATTCCATCGGCACTGTCTTTTTTGGTAAGGGGCCGGTTTTGCGTGGGTATGTTTGTCGCAGTGACCGGCACAATCTTATTGCCCAGATATTGGCTGAACAATTTCTGTACATAATAAGACGGCGAACCATAACTGTTCAGGGCATCATAACCGATCAGATCAGAATCCCACTGCCAGGCTTTTCTGCCGGAAGCGGAATCTTTGTTTACGTTTACGAACAAAGGCGCATAACAGGACATGATAATCAAATCCGAATTACGCTCCATGCCGGTCATCCAGGCGGCATCGCCAAGCGCAGCATTCAGATTCGTGGTGGGTGCTCCTTCGCGTGTGGCCCATTCTCCCACAAAAATCTTTGTTCCATGGCGGTCGTATTTATCATATTGCGAAGCATTCTCCCACATTTCCCAGGCGTCGCGGTAATAATGTTCATCCACCACGGCCGGCGGTTTGCCCGAGGTAACTTTTGTTTGCGGAAATTGCGCATCAGCAATCGTGGAAATGCAGATCAGGTTTGGGTATTTAGCTTCAATCGCTTTCCGGAACTGGTTAAACCTTCCATCATAACTATCCGACCTGTCAAACCAATCTTCATTACCAATTTCCACATAGCTAAGTTTGAAAGGTTCGGGATGCCCGTCTTCAATACGTTTAGCGCCCCAGTAAGTATTCTTGTCTCCCATTACATATTCTATCTCATTCAATGCATCATCTACATAAGGTTTTAAAAGCGGCCCTGCATCTATATGGTCTCCATCCAGAGAATATCCTGCGTAAACGGCCAGAAGGGGCTCTGCGCCCATATCTTCCGCCCATTCCAAAAATTCAAGTAAACCCAGTCCGTCTGAGGCACGATAACCCCATGAACCGTTATGCCCCGGCCTGTTTGCAATCGGGCCAAGTGTTGTTTTCCAGGGAAAGGCATCGGTAATCAACGGGCCTTCCAGGAAATTTCCGCCGGGAAAACGCAGGAATTTGGGTTTCATTTTCACGAGCATTTCCATCAGGTCAACCCGGAAACCATTCGGCTGATTATTATAGGTTGGCGGAAATAAAGAAACCAGATTGAAATAATACACCCCTTTGCGATCGGTAGAAATAACAAAGTGTGCGTCCCTGGTTGGCTTTACATCTGCAGCGGTGGTTAAGTTTAGCTCATATCTTTTCCAGTAAATGGTTTTTTCAAGATTGATAGTACCTGTTGCATACACTGTTTTACCATCATTGCTTTCAATCGAAATCGTTATCGGTCCGGGTGTGTTATTTTCAATTACAGGAAGCGGAGCTGTATTGGGTTTTGGCTCCCAGGGCCAGCGGGGAGGTTCGCTCCGGTCTGTTCCCTTTATATAAAAAGACGCATGGTACGTGGTGGAAGGTTTTACCGGAATGCCCCAATAACCTTCATTGGCAATGCCCACTCTTCCATCCGATTTTTCTACTGTAAGCCTTAAGCAGGCGGTAAGGGCTCCGTTTATAGCATTCCGGCGTTCATCATTCGGAACATGATCTTCAGCGCCTACCAATTTTATACCAGCCACTGACGATGAATTATCCTGCACCAGTCGCCATCCTTCCGGCGAAGTCTTACTGTCCTTAAAAATCCTGTTGCGTATTAACTCAGCATACAAACCGCCATCGTAAGAATGGTTTATTTCTTCAGTCATCAATCCATATAACCTGGGACTCACGTCGGCGCCTGGTTTTGCGAGGTCCAGCGTTATCACAGGTGATTGCGACACGGCCTGGTTAACGGCAAAACCAGTGGCTGTTAACAACAGTAAACAAAGTTTTCTGAATGTGTTTTGTTTCATAAATAAATCCAACATTTAAAAATTCCAGGTTATCTGCTCATGTTCCGTGCTGAAATAAAAACAGCAGCTAATTCTTAAACAATATCGGTGCAAGTTGATACAGACTTCGGCGCCAGGTTAGGAATTCATGCGCTGTATTCTCAGAAACAAATACCACAACCGGATAACCGGCTTCTTTCAGTTTGACGCCGGCCTGCTGTATGCGTTCGGGACTTTCGCGGCTGCCGCAGCTTAAAAAAATAAGCGCAGGCTTTGCTTTGTCCTTTAACTCTTCCGGCGTATAGATGCCGCCACTCAGTAGTGCATATTGGGAAAATATGCCGGGTTTTGCAAGCGTAATCGAGTGCGTTTCCATTCCGCCCATGGATAACCCGGCCATAGCCCGGTTCGATTCGTTGGCGAGTGTGCGGAAATGGGTGTCGATGTAAGGTATCAATTCATCGGTAAGCACCGTTTGAAACGCATCAATTTTAAAATCCTTCATATGACCCCATTTTACTTCGTTTGTCATTCCATAAGTCATCACGATAATGAATGGTTTGATCTTGCTTTCGGCGATCAGATTGTCCATGATGAGGTTGGCATGTCCCTGGTTAGGCCAGGCAGTTTCATCTTCGCCCCAGCCATGCTGGAGGTATAATACCGGGTAGCGTTTAGATAAATCTTTATTGTAATCCGGAGGCGTATATACAAAAGCCCGGCGTGAGGTATTTGTACTTTTTGAAGGGAAAAGTATCTGTTGCACATTGCCATGCGGAACATCTTTCAGCGCATAGAAATCCTGGTCGTGAGCGGGTATTTCAATGCCACTTTCCCAACGGGTGGAACCATAAAAATTTAAAGCTCCGGGATCGTTGAATGTTCCGCCCGCAACGGTGAGATGATAATAATGAAAACCTTCATCCATCGGGCCCTCCGTGGTGCCGACCCACATGCTGTCTGCGGCCTGCGTGAGTCGGGTGCCGCCTCTTCCGCCCAGGCCCAGGCTTACCCTTACACTATCGGCACCGGGCGCTTTTATACGAAATCGTACATAACCCTGCGAATTGACCTGCGGGTATTCCTGTCCCGGCTGGTTAAGGGTTGAAGGTTTGAAATCTTCCAGTACCGCGGTCTGGGTTTGGGCCAGACAAATTCCACTTATTAAAGTGGTTACAATAAAAAATGACAAGAATCTAAAATTCATTTTTCGTGTTTTAAATGTAATTATGACATAAATGTATTGCAGCTTAGCTTTTCGATGAAAAAGATACTGAATTTATGCCCGGCGGGATTCTTTTGGCAATAATGATTATGGATGATCTGAATGACGGGTAGTTGTAAACCTGATACCATTCGTCGTGCAAATCACGCTATTCACGGAGTCACTTCCTTTGGAAACACGCGGATGATTATCTTTGAAACCAAAGCGACCCGTTTGTATACATTATTCAAAAAGCGCTGGTTATACCATGTCATCTTCTGGGTTTGTTATTATTCCTGGTACTGTTACTTTATTCTCTATACCACCTATCAGATCAAAAGCCCGGTTTTTTACTTCCAGATCATGCTGTTTTATCCTTTTGATATCTGCCTGGTCTATTTCAATTTTTATGTTCTCATACCACGGTTTTTAAAAACAAAAAAGTATATCGCTTACGCCTGCCTGGTTTTTACAGCGGTATTCATCGATGCCTGTGTGGATGCGTCGATCAGGCAGTTCTATGCACATATGGGTTCCCAGCTGTTTCCCAAAACTGCTTTTTTTAATCTCGCCAGTTTTTCAGGCGCCATGGCCGCCCGGTTTTACCTTCTGGGACTAACCAGCGCCATCCATCTGGCGAAGGAGTGGATTGAAAACCAGAAGCGGCAAAGCGAAAGAGAAAAAATATACCTGCAAACCGAATTGAATTTTTTAAAAACACAGATCAATCCGCATTTCTTTTTCAATACCCTCAACAATCTGTATTCACTGGCACTGAACCGGTCTGAACAAACACCCGAAGTGATCCTGAAGCTCTCGCACCTGATGAGTTATATGTTGTATGAATCCAACGAGGCCCGGGTTTCCCTGGAGAAGGAAGTGAATTATCTGCAGGATTATGTGGACCTGGAAAAACTGCGTTTCGGACAGCGGCTGACCATCCGTTTTGAAATCGAAGGAAATATGGAAGGCGTATTGATTCCACCCATGATCCTGATTCTTTTTGTGGAGAATTGTTTTAAACACGGATTAAAAGACAATATCGATCAGGTGCGTGTGGACATCGAATTGAAAATTCAAAACGGTTTTTTATTTTTCAGTATTAAGAATCCGGTGTCGGTTTATATCGCTTCCACCGGCGTGTCGGGGATCGGACTTAAAAATGTCAGACGCCGGCTGGATCTGTTATTTCAAACGAACTATGAATTAGTTATTACGGATGACAAACAGGAATATGCCGTGTCTTTAAAAATGCCGGTATGACAAAGAATATAAAATGCCTGATCCTGGACGATGAGCCGCTGGCCATTGACGTCATTGATAATTATCTGAAACGATTGCCCAATATTGAATCCTTCCAGTGTAATAACGCCATTGATGCATTTCAGATTCTGCAAAGGGAGAAAATCGATCTGATCTTTCTGGATATCGAAATGCCATTGATGTCGGGGCTTGATTTTTTGAAAACGATGCAGTCACCGCCGGCCGTCGTGATCACCACAGCATACAGGGATTATGCCGTAGAGGGCTATGAACACGATGCGCTCGATTATCTGGTGAAACCCATTTCCTTTCCGCGGTTTATGAAGGCCTTTGAGAAAGTGTTAAAACATCTGCATCGAAATATTCCGACGGCTGGAAGGTTCAGAATCCGAAAAGGAACATCTGTTTCTGAAAGTGAGCGGAAAAATGGTGAAAATTGCCATTGCAGAAATACTCTATGTGGAAAGCCTGAAAGATTATATTAAAGTAGTCACGCCCGGCAATTTCTGGATCTCCTATCAGACACTGACTTCCATTACTGAAAAATTGCCGGATGATCGGTTTATGCGGATCCACCGCTCTTTTACCGTTGCGATCGACAAGGTTTCTGCCGTAGAGGGCAGCAATGTTGAAATCGCCGGTAAACTGATTCCCATATCCCGTGATCTGCGGCAGGAAGTCGTAAAACGAATCTGCGGCGATAACAGTTCGTCGTGAAAATCATACAGATTGTCGGATTCTCTCTCCTTTAAGCGAAAAGATTATTTCTGCTTATGTTCTTCATTTAGTTTTACTGCAGAAAGCGATTCTTATGCGTCTGATATTTGTTTTTTTATTTACCGGTGCCATGATGAGCAGTCGCGCGCAGGTAGCCGACTCCGTTAGGGCCATGGGCAAATCAGCGTTTATGCAAACCTGTGAGAGTTGTCACCACGATACCATCAACGCACGCATTCCGGCCAAAATAGTTTTATCGACCATGACACCCAGAGCGGTTCTTGCGGCGATGGAAACCGGAAAAATGCGCATCCAGGCTTCCGGATTAAGTCCGGTTCAGAGAAAAGCCATCGCAGAATGGATTACGGGTGCACCCCTGAAATCCGGTGACATGCCGAAGACGGCGTACACCCAATTCAGTTTGCCTGGAAATTTAAATGCGGTTCCTGTTTATTCCGGATGGGGTGGAGATATCCGTTCCACCGGATTTCGAAATGCAGCACAGGCGGGTATCAATAAAACCAATCTGGCAAATTTGAAACTGAAATGGGCATTTGCTTTTCCGGATGCAACGATCGTGCGGAGCAAACCGGCTGTGGCGGGTGACTGGTTGCTGGTGGGCAGTCAGTTTGGTGATGTATTTGCACTCAATAAAAAAACAGGAAAGATCGGCTGGCATTTTTCTGCCGGCGCCGCCATCCGCGGGGCCATTGCAACGATCAAAAAAGACAATCGGCTCATCGCTTATTTTGCCGATTACAGTACCAATGTATATGCCGTAGATGTGAGAACCGGGAAGGAGATCTGGAAATCAAGAGCGGGTTATGAATCACAATCGGCCGTTACCGGATCGGTGACCATTGCCGACGGGATGGTGTATGTGCCGATTTCTTCACTTGAAGTTGCTTCTGCCGCGGATGGAAATTATGCCTGCTGTTTTTCCTCGGGAGGATTGGTGGCTCTGAATGCCGGAACCGGTGAAGAAATCTGGCATCACCGGGTCATTACGGAGGCGGCCGTCGAATCGGGAAAGAAGAAAAACGGGAAACCATTCTACGGACCGTCCGGTGCGCCTGTATGGTGCAGTCCGACGATTGATCTGAAAAGGGGTCTGGTTTATATAGGAACCGGCGAAAATTATACGAACCCGGCGACAAAAAATAGTGATGCGGTTCAGGCGCTGGATATGAAAACAGGTAAACTGAAATGGAATTTTCAGGCAACCGGGGGTGATACATACAATGCCGCCTGTCCCTACTTTTTAAATTGTCCGGAGAAGGCAGGTCCTGATCTCGACTTTGGTATGGCGCCCATTCTTACACGTGATAAAAACGGAAAAGATATTCTGCTGATCGGACAAAAATCAGGCATCGTGTTTTGTTTGTCGCCTGACAATGGAAAAAAAATCTGGGAAACAAGAATCGGGAAAGGCGGAACCCTGGGCGGTATTCACTGGGGCATGGCCACCGATGGAAAATATGTATATGCAGCCAATTCCGATCAATTCTTCGGACTGGATAAAAAGGATACCACCTGGAAAGCATCACCGGGTATTTATGCGCTGGATGTAAATACAGGAAATCTTATTTGGAAAACAGCCAACCCATCCTGTCCTGAAAAAGAGAATTGTTTTGCGAACAACTCCGCGGCGCCGGCCGTGATACCCGGAATCGTATTTGCGGGTTCGCTGGATGGACATGTCAGGGGTTACGATTCGAAGGACGGAAAAATAATCTGGGATTTTAATACGGCCATTCATTTTGAAACCGTGAACGGAATCGAAGGAAGCGGCGGAGCGATTGACGGACCGGCACCCGTGATTTCTGATGGCATGCTGATTGTGAATTCCGGTTATGGCATGTTTGGGCAGATGAAAGGAAATGTTCTCCTGGCTTTTGATATAAAAAAATAAAACACTTAAAACAGGTATATGAGAAAATTAGCGTCTTTATCTATTGGGCTTTTATTGATTGCGCAGACAAAGGCGCAAACGGCAGACGAGATTGTAAACAAGTATATCGATGCTGTCGGCGGAAAAGCAAAATTGGAAACCCTGAAAACATCGTATTCAGAAGGAGAAATGAGTATCATGAATAATCCCGCTCCCTTTACTTCGTCTGTTATCGACGGGAAAGCATCCAGGAGCGAGATGAATTTCAACGGACAAAAAATAATTACTTGTTACAGCGCAGGAGCGGGATGGACGGTGAACCCACTGGCAGGTATAACCGAACCCACGCCGATGCCTGCCGGACAGGCGGATATGGGTCCAATAACTTACGACCTGAAAGGCCCGCTGTATAATTATGGGGCGAAAGGATATAAACTGGAGCTGGCCGGTAAAGAAAAACTCAATAATGCAGATGTATTTAAGCTGAAACTAAATACCAAAGACAGTACTGAAATCGACTGTTATATCGATGCCGCTTCCTGGTTACTTCTCAAAACGGTTATTAAAGTGACGGTATCCGGACAGCCAGTGGAAATCTCCATCGCAACCTCCGGTTATCAAAAAACGAATATTGGGTTGCTCATGCCCTTTGTTTCGGAAGTGAATTATCCCGGACTAACCATCGTATCCACTACCAAAATGATGGATATGAATCGCGATATCGATCCGGCCATTTTTGTAATGCCGAAGAAGTAAGAGAGCGTAAAGCGCAAAGCGTAAAGCGCAAAGCGAGCTTAAAGCGGAAAGCGTTCTCAAATAAAAGCCGCCCCTGTGTTAGGGGCGGCAGGAGAATTTTATCGTATCGGAAATTATTTTTTCGGCATTTTTGCTCCGATCATGTCCATCAATGTTTTGCCGGATTGAACCGAGCGGTGTTCTGTAATCTGGCCGGCATCATTGAATGTAAATATATCTACATCCCTGTATTTAAATGATTTGCCGGTGGGTTTCATGCCCATCAACGGGTTTTTAAAAGTGCCGGAATAGTCAGCAAAAACGGCTACATGATTTCCGTCTCCGACGACCATGAAATTTTCTCCTTTATAATCCGGGAAGGCTGACAAAAATCCTTTGACCATATTAATGATTGTATCGCGACCCTTCATGGGCTTGCCATCCTCCGTCGCCATAATCTACTGCGTCCGGGGTAACATCTTTAAATGCGTCATCGAGTTTTCCGGAACTGAAAGCCTGTACGCTGGCCAGCGCCGTCGCCTTATTTTTTTCGAGCACACTGTCTTTCGCTTTATAGGCAGAAGCAACTGAGTCCATACCATTATTCATCATCGGGGAATTGCCGTTATTACAGGAAGTAACAAATACAGCAAAACCAATTAAAACAAGCAACTTTTTCATATTTGATTATTTTAAGTTTTGAGACAGAAAAGGTAAATAAAATTTAAAGTCCGGCAAAAAGACGGCGGCTTTATCCCGGCCGGGATCATTGACATGCAGGCTTCAAGGCGTGCCGATTATTGGGAGAATTCCGTAATTACCATTGGCTTCTTTATGGATTCCTGCAAATTCAATACATGTTTTGGCATTTATTATTATTTTTTTATTATCCGGCCCGGGGTAAACCCGTAATTATCGGATTTCAATAAATATATGGAGAGGCAGGCAATTATCCGTTTGGGCTCCGCCTTACATCGTAGTAGGTTTAGGATATAATTTATTCACCCCCAAAACCTCGCACATGAAAAAGTCTTTCAGTCACTACGATGCTGTCATCATTACCCTGGGTTGGATCCCGCCCGAAAATGATGATTTATGCTGTTTTATGGATCACAATCTCTATGATGGTCTCCTGCGTAAAGGAAAAGCCGGTCACCGGAAAAATTCCGATTGAAAAAGGGGGTCCCGGAAACAGCAGTCAGTTGAAAATTGCGATCGTTTCAGATATTCATTACATGTCTTCATCGCTGCTAAAAAATAATGCGGCTTCGGGTGCCGCCTTCCAGGCTTACCTGGACCAGGACCCCAAGCTGATCGAATTCAGTGATCCGATATTCAGGCAGTGTATGAAGCAGGTGATTGCCGAAAAACCTGATATGCTGCTGATTCCCGGTGATCTCACCAAGGATGGCGAGAAAGTCAGTCACCAGGATCTGTTGAAACTTCTGAACCAGTTTGATCTCGCCCATATCAAAGTATTTGTAGTACCCGGAAATCATGATGTCAATAATCCGGAATCTGCACAATACGATGGCGACAACGCAACGCCCGCGCCTTCGATCAGTGCGGCTGATTTCGCGGCCTACTATGCCCGGTACGGATATGATCATGCCATTTCAAGGGATCAGCAATCGCTGAGTTATGTTGCCGAGGCATTCCCCGGTCTTTGGATCCTGGGGCTCGACGCCTGCCGGTATGAGGATAATGAAAACATTGCCATCGTGGGCGGCAGAATCAAACCGGAAACCAGACAATGGGCCCTGCACTGGATTGCAGAAGCCAAAAAAAGGCATATTGCTTTATTTGGTATGATGCATCATGGCATTGTGGAACACTATACCGGTCAGAACCAGCTGGATCCTGGTTATGTGATCGACGATTACGAAACCGTTGCGCATGAATTCACGCAAGCCGGTCTCTCCATCATGTTTACCGGCCATTATCACGCAAATGATATCACGAGCCGGACTGACGGAGATAAGATCCTGTATGATATCGAAACAGGATCCATGGTAACGGCTCCGGTTCCTTACCGGATGATTACGGTAAAAGGAAATACCATGGATATTTCAACCAGCTATGTGAAAAATATAGCCACCCCGCTGCCCGGAGGTTTGGATTTCACAGACTATTCAACGCAGTTTCTCTCCGGCCATCTGGATGGTTTTATCGGATATGCCCTTGCAAATCCTCCTTATTCCCTGCCGGCAGAGCTGGTAGACATGGGTACGCCTCTTTTACGGGATGGGTTTCTGGCACATTATGCCGGTGATGAAAAGATCACCCCTGCTGAACAATTACAGGTAGACGCATTCGGACAACTCGTGCCGCCGCTGGGTGATGCGGTGAATTCGTTATGGACCGACCTGGCGCCTGCAGACAACAACCTAAAACTTCATTTTTAAACTTTTTACTGCAAGCCTTATCCTGTATGAGCTGTACCATCCATCACGTAAATCCGTACATATGAAAACTTCCCATTCCAATCCCATTGTAAGCGATTTTTCTGAGGTATCCTTTTTACAATCCGAAGAATGATTCTCAGTTCAGAAACTGATGCATGGCTGCGATGATTTTTTCCAGTTCACAATCCAGCACGGCGTGGCCGCAATCGGTTTTTAGTATCAGTAACTGAGCATTTAAAATGCCCGCCATTTTTATGGCGGGAGACGGATTGACCATATGATCCTGTCCGCCAACGATGATCAGCATCTTTGCCCGGATTTGTTTTGCGGCATTTTGAAGTGATCCTCCCTGGTTTTTTGCAATGTCATGGCCTATCATGGCACGGAGTTGATAGATCCGGTTATTCCAGTCGAACTGATCGTTTGCTATGATGCCTTTCAGCCAGACATCAAAGCTGTCGCGCGATATCGTATCTGCAAACCAGGCGGGTGTGTGCACCGCAAACTCGTGCAGTATCGTAACGGAGGGCATGGGCGGGTGGCCGGTATAGTTGCCATCATGGTAAGCTGTATCGTTTTGTATGCCCTGTAATTCGCCATTCCATAGCAACAGATCGGGGGCGTTCAATTGAGGTGAACCGGAAATGGGGATTATCTTATCAGCAAAACCGGGATAAGAAACGGCCCACTGGAAAGACTGCATGCCGCCCATGGAAACTCCGGAAACAGCATAGAGATGATGAATATTCAGATACGCGGTCAGCAGAACATATTCCGATTCAACCATGTCACGGATCGAAAAAGCGGGAAATTTTATTCCCGGTTGCGTCTGACTGTTAGATGGTGAGCTGGACAAGCCGTCGCCCAGTGCGTCCACGAGGATCAGAAAAAACCGGGTCGTATCGATCAGCTTTCCGGGAACGAATGGTAACAGATTCATACTCGTACCGGTGAACCAGGTAGGGAAGAGGACGGCATTATTTTTTTCTTTGTTGAGATTTCCAAAAGTCTGATAGGCTATTTTGCATTGATCAATCGAGCGGCCATTTTCCAATTTGAAATCTCCGATGACCGCATATTGGAGATGAGCGACAGCCGGATTCCCGGCCTGCGCAAGCCCGACAGCCGGATGACAGGCAGTCAGGATTGCTGTGAGTGCAAGAAGAGCGAGGTGATTATTTCTGAATATTCTGAACATGCGTTTACTTAAATGAATGTATGAAAGATTACATGATTTCCATGATCTTTGTATTTTCCTTTTATGGCAAGAAAAATATTACTCGCGCTATTGATGCTGCATGCATCATTCTGTTTTTCCCAGAAAAAGTCTCCGGATAAAATCGTCGTGCTCACCTTCGACGATGCGTCCCAAAGTCATTATAGTTATGTAGCGCCGCTGTTGAAAAAATATGGCTTTGGAGCCACTTTTTATGTATGCGAGTATCCGCCCGACTTCCGCGATACGGTAAAATACATGAGCTGGTACGATATGAAACAATTGTCGGATATGGGATTCGAGATCGGCAATCTTACCTGGCATCATGCCCGTATCGACCACATCAGCAACGATTCGCTAAAATCAGAACTGCTTTATATAGAACGCAAATGCGATACTTTTAAAATTCCCAAACCAACCAGCATGGCCTATCCGGATTATATTACGGATGCAACGAAAATCCCGGTCATCAACCGGCTGGGATATACTACTGCCCGCGCAGGGGGCAACCACGCCTATAATCCTGTGTACGATGGCGCCTATTATATTCCCAGCTTTACACTGAATGCACATAATGAACAGGAAATCATCGATGCGTTTGCCTTTGCCAAAAACGGACATATTGTTGTACTCACGGTTCACGGTGTGCCGGATCTTGCACATGATGCATTAAGTACCACGCCCGCTGTTTTTGAAAGTTGTATGAAATACCTGTATGATAATCATTATATCGTCGTGTCCATGCGGGCTCTTACGGGATATATAAAATGAGAACTCAGAATTCATGCCAGGCGGATAATTTATTTACAGTGATGCATCAACTGTGGCCACTTTTGCCAGAGTTATTATGTGGCCCGTGATTTGGACATTTTGTAACAATTCGAGTGCGAAGATGACTGATTTGAAAAATAACAAAGCGTACATCATCACCGGTCCGACTTCTGGTATTGGCCGCCTCACGGCCTTTGAGCTGGCAAAATTTGGAACGGTTGTGTTGGTCGGCCGTAACCGCAAAAAGCTCGACGAGTCGCAGCGTGTCATTGAACAAAGGGGACAACATGCGGTCTCTGTCCTGTGCGATTTGTCCGATATCGCCAGTGTCCGTCACGCGGCCGGGGAGATTATCGCGCAAAAATTCCCAATTGCCGGTTTATTGAACAATGCGGGCATCATGCAAATGCGCACTACAAAGAATGCACAGGGATGGGACACAACGTTTGCTACAAACCACCTCGGCCCGTTCGCGCTGACCGAGGCGCTCATACCGCATCTGCCTGATGGCGCAAACGTCGTCTTTGTCGTTTCAGGCGTGGAAGATCCTAAGCGCAGATTTTCCAAAATTGCCGGCTACCGCGGCGGTCGCTTTGTCTCCGTGGAAGCAAGCGCGCGCGGCGAATGGATGCCAGGCGGCTCCAAAATCCCGGGTTTAGACGCCTACGCAACGTCCAAGCAATGCATCCTCGCTGCAGCAATGGCTTTATCCCGTGAAACACCCCGGTTGAGGATTAATGCCATCGAACCAGGCTTCGTCCCGAACACCGGGCTTGCCCGGGACACCAACGCCATCCTCCGCTTCATAGCGAATTACCTGCTTCCGCTGCTGGCGCCTCACGTCAAAAACTGGAGTACGCCCACGAGAGCTGCGTGCCTGGAGACCCAAGTGCTCACCGATGAGTCAGGTAAGACAGGAATTTACTACGACGAAAAGGGCCACGCGATGCATGGCTCGACGCTGGTGCAGGACCCGAAATTTCAAGACCTCATTATCAGCGAGACGCGCGCTTTTTTGTTGAAGGTTCAATAATAAAAAAATGATTAAAGCCTCAGTGCGGTAAGGCAGACATATCAGGCTGTACGACCGTGAAATTTGAAGGCGGGGTAAATGTGGCAGATGGAAGATTTTTTTTCTCATAGCTCATCAGCATACCAGAATTCTGCAAACTTCCTGAGCCGGTATGCCACTTCACGACTACTCCATCTACACCGGCATCAGCTAATTTCTTTTGGGTAACAGAACCCTCCGGATAATACAAATAGGAACCTACATACCAGAGATGGCAACTACCCAGCTCTTTTGTAAGCCAGAGATCAGTTTTAGAGGGATTCATTTCAGAATTTTTCATTTTTGTATTCAATTTGGACACCACAAAATGCGTACAACTATATTCGCCAACTTTTTCACTTCCCAGATTTTGAACCTCAACTTTTATGGCATCAAGGAATGATTCGCCTTGTTTGGATTGCCGGTAGAATGTTTCCTGGTATGGTCCAACGATCGCACGACTGGTCAATGTTTGAAGATGTGTTTCCTGTTGTTTGCTGAAATCAAACAGGAGCACGTTCTGATCTTTTGTAGTTGGAGTTCCTATGGACGATTTTGTCTGAATATTTGTAGACTCTACACGCCCTTTAGAATCAGTTCTCGTAAATAGTTGTCAACACTTTTCCGACTTCTCCTGCCATATCGTAATCACTTTCGTATTTAAGAACTCCATTAAATACGCCGGTAGGTGCTTTTAAAAAAAAAGTAAAAAAAGTAAACAATAATATATTTTTCATGACCGGATGGTTTATGAAATAAAATTACAAATAAATGTAAAAGGGGACCTTGCATCCGATAACGGGGTTTAAAAATTGAAGGTAATGGCCGACGCCCATCATTATTTGGCCCGACTACATGTAACCATACTGCAACGAACTCAGTTTGGGATCCAATATCGTATTTGCAAATGCAGTAATATTTCTATTTTTTACCATCGTTTTCCCGCATAAATTCCAAAACATTCCTTGCCTGATCGTCGGTAAGTTCCTGATCAGGCATTCTGATAATGCAAACCGCCAAATCTGCCTGGGCCGCAAGATCCCTGTCCACCATAACTTTTGTGTTGGTAACCCAGTTCATAATCCATTCAGGAGACCGCCTGTTTGTAACGCCGGACCAACCTGGTCCTACCAGTTTTTCCGTAGTTAGTTTATGACATGCAAAGCATTTTGACTGGAAAATTGCTTTTCCCTTAGTTACCATTCCTTCATCCAGCGGATGGGTTAATTGAATATTTCTAAACCGGCCAATTCCTTTGGCATTTTTACCTAAGAAAACGATTACGGTATCCCCAACTACTTTTTGGACATTCGTATCCCGTGCAGGTGCAATGTTGGCATTTTGTGTGTTTGAGCCACATTGCACGGCGCCAATACTTATGATTGCGGCTATTATATAAAATAAAGTGCGTTTCATATTTCTTATATTTATTTTCTACGCTATTTCTTCATAGGCCTTTTGGCTAATGTGCGGATAAAGTTGATCAGTTCCCCTCCATATTATCTCCTTTCATACGAATTGGCTGTTAGTCGTTTCGGAAATAAATTGTGCAATTTGATACTTGTCACTAAAGCTATGTAATAATATATGTCATGTCACATGACAATCGTCAGGTGAAAAGATGATAGATTTCATCACCAGTGGGGATTAGTTTTTCAGATTCGTATTTGAGCTGGTTATTGTTGGTTATGGTGGTTCTGCATTTTGAATTTTCTGATAGGATGATTATTCCGACCACAAATGAAATCCGGGAAGCAGTCCTATTATTGCGCTCTCATAAATGCGGTGGGTTTTCCGAACATGGATATGACAGTGACAATCTTCACAAATATTCGCAGAATCCAGGTTCGAAGAACGGTTGCCAAGGGGGTGTTTCTCCCAGAAAACTACGGGGTTTTCCCCGTTGTATTCAACAATATGGTTTGCTATAATTGGATATGAAATTGATGAAATACCTCCTGGTCGTTGTTACCCTGCTCTCTTTTTTTATAATTGGCTATGTTTTATATCTCTATATAAGTGCGAAGTAAAGTAAGAGACCAGTTAATCGCAGTTTATAGAAATAAGATTGAGATTTTACAGGAGTTCGAATCGCTGTGGATTGGAAAATTATTTAGGCACAACGACTATGCCCATTCCATTGTCATTCAGATTACCGGGGGTGAGATGAACAGCCACTCCGTTTTTCCAGCTGGATACACAATGATGTCAAAAAAACCTACCTGATTCTCCATGACAGATACTTTTCTTAATACAGCTCACCCGTTTCCCAGTCCAGCTGGAAAGGTTTTAGAAGTCAACACAAAATCTTCGCTTGTGGAGTTGTTAGCCTAAGTAGGTGGCAAGCCGTTGGTTCCCGGATATCCGGGGTAATAATAGTGATAAATTTCACGAACGGTTTGATTGGAACCGTATATGTAAAATGCATTTTGTCTGCGCTGAAGTTTAAAAAAATTGTATTTTAATTTGACGAAGATTTGATTACTGCTGTCGCAATATCCCCATACATTCGATAATAGAAACCTGCCTGCCGTCTGACTGTTTTACATAAATGAAATCATTTAGTTTGTCTTTCGTGACTTCAAACTGAGTAACCGACGGACTGTTGGTTTTGAATTCTTCAAAAGTTAAATAAACACCCGGAACCAGTAAACTATCTTTCAATACGGGTATATCAAAAATCTTATGTTCGTGGGCGGCAATTTCTGACCATATAAATTTTCTTTTGGATGAAACGGTTGCATTCTTTTTCCAATCCATTGTTTCCAATTTGGACAAAGATGTTTCCAGAGCTTCCTGTACTAAAAGTCCGACATAAGACTTTTGTTTATTGCCCGCTGTATTTTTACTTGCTATATTTATTGGTTTTTTGATATCACCTGAAAAAGTTGAATCAAACCGGTAAAGCGCATAATAGCCGGAATCTTTAAACATGTAGAACTCGATATTGACAAAGAGGCTGACGTTTATTCCTTTGCTGGTGTCTTCTACCACATCCCACATCAGGCTGCCGTCATACTTATGAACGTTCGTCGAAATCCAGAATTTTCTCAATACCATGACTACTGAACACGGATCTGATTTCGAGCAATGAACGTATTTTTTTATGTATTGATCCGTCTCCGTGCGAAAACTGGCCGGGGTAACTATGAACCGGGGTTCCAGTTTAAATAGCTGATACAATCCAATAGCCGAAGAATCCGGCCTTTCATCAACAACAGTAAATGGAATTGACTGGAATGGAAATATAGTCTTCGGGGGAATTGATTGAAATAACAGCCTGATGAAATTTTTTAATGTTCAAATCCTCTTTTCTCTGGTGGGAAATATTTTGACTGAACGAAGCGGTAAACAATAAATAAAAAAAGCCCGTGAAGAGAAACTTTTTTAACATAGGATGATGGTACGAATCGGGTTTACTATGATTAACTAATGTTCTAAAACGTGAACATTCATTAATAATATTGTTTTATTGTTCATTCGAAGCACTCCCAAACATCCAGCCAATCGAAAATCCGAAGGCATCCAAAGAGTGCAGAGTATTGTCCGGCACTTTTGAAATATTTGAAAGTCCTGCGTTTAAGAAAAGACTTAAAGAGAGACCACTTGAAAACTGATATCCACCCGTGAAATCAAGTCCCACATCAAAACGTTGCATTTGCGCATTGTCTCCGCTAAAGCTGATGTCTCCATTTTGATAATAATTCTGCTGTGTGCCTGACAGATTGTACATGAAATTAGGTCCGAGGCCGCCAAAGAGGATGCCGTTGTTTGGGAAAATATGGGAGTATACAATGGGCACAGGAATAGCGATCCGGTTTAGCGATATTTTATCGGTATTGTCATTCGAATTTGCCATTGATCCGAATCTGTATAAAAGCGAAGGACGTACTGCCAGGAAATCTGTTATCTGAAAGTGCGCGGTAGCGCCAATCTGTCCATTAATACCCGCGTAGACATTATTATCACTCGTATAAAGCCCTGCCGCAGTAAAACCTGCTGAGGGGCCAAACATGACCTGCGCATCTGATTGAGTAGTAAATAGAAATAAAAAGTTGACGAGAATAATAAACCGGAAAGGAATTTTTTTCATATAGTTGTTAGTAAAGGGTTACTAACAAATAACGTACAATAAAATATTTTATTTTCATAAGGACCGGATTGGATTTAGCTGCCTGAACACATACAAAATCATCTTTTTCACATGGATATCTAAGTGTATTTACTTAGTTAAGAAATTAATATTTAATTTAAATACTGAGTTTTGAGTACCGCAATTTCTGCTGCGAGACTTTTATAAACATTTGTATTGGATATATCCACCCAAAAGTCAACATTAGAATACCGACAATGCAGAAGTATCAATAATAAACCCCGATCTGAATGCTTAACTCTAAGAGCTCTTCATATCTCTCTTTATCAAAAGGGTCTTTGGTAAATGTCAAACCTGTTTGCGCAATAGAGTTTATTTTTTTGGCGATTTCGATCCAATGTTTTGGACTCTCTTGATGCATACTTGAATGTTTGCTTAGTTTCCAAAAAGGTTGCGCCCAACATGCTAATTTATGATAACTGCTTCTGTCTTGCCACTGAGGTCCCACCGTATTCCGAAACGAAAATCTTTTGGGAAAACCGGATTTTCGCAAATATTGGAAAATGCTCAGAACAATCTCTCGTTTGGTGGCTTGATGCCCACCAGGCGGATATAGATCGTGGTCTGACCGCGGTGGTGGGTCTGGTGCTCCAATGCTTTGAGCAACCACGCATAGCGGGTGTCTGTGATATTGCGCATGCCCGTTATCTCGCCATATTTGCCTGGATCCAGACTTTTTATATACTGAAGGGCAATGTCATAGCTTTTACTTACATAATAAATGACAGAATCCTTGCCCTGCGCGGTGGTGCTTTTTTCGATGTAGCCGTCGGGCCAATCGATTTTTTCACCATCATGCCAGTTGAACTTTTGGCCAGGCGTCCAGTCTATCTTTTTACCAGTGGCGACCATGTTCAGGAAGACATTGTCCCAGGCGAGGTGCAGCATTTGCTCCGCGAAGCTGCGGATACTGTCGACTGGCCTGAAGGAATATTTGTCGGCCGGCATAGTGTTGAGGTAGTCGAGTGTGTATGCTTTCGACCGTTGCCAATCCTTGATGAATTGCGCCTTGATCTGATCACCGGTGATGGCCTGGGCAGATGCGCCAGAAGTCAAGCCGGTGAAGGTAACGAGGGCGAAATAAGTGACTATTTTTTTTACAGAAGAGTGACTCATAGCAGTAGTGTTTGGGACATAAATGTACCCTAATTTTTATTTTACCCGGATTTGGGATTATTGGAGGCGGCTTCACCCAGATAGGATTCAAACCCGTCAGTTGCTGCATCTTATAGCATAAATTTGAGTGTTAGCGATGATTGTAAATTGACATTCTACATATTTTGAAAGACGAGCAAACAATACCAACCTTTTTTGCGAAACAATCTGATTTCAGGAAGTGGTTACAAAAAAATCATAAAAAGGAAACTGAGTTGTTGGTTGGCTTTTATAAAGTTGGTAGTGGAAAACCCAGTATGACCTGGTCTCAATCGGTTGACGAAGCTCTTTGTTTTGGATGGATTGACGCAGTTAGAAAATCAATAGATAAAGAAAGTTATCAAATTCGTTTTACGCAACGAAAACCAACGAGTATATGGAGTGCGATTAACATCCAAAAAATTGAAGAGTTAACAATGCAAGGACTTATGCGGCCAGCCGGACTTGCGAGTTTTGAAAAAAGAAAAGAAAGTAAGTCCAAGATATATTCTTACGAAAAAGACGAAGCAGCATTGACTCCGAATTTTAAAAAGCAGTTTAAAGCAAACAAAAAGGCTTGGGAATACTTTCAGTCACTGGCACCTTCATACAGAAAAGTATCAACACATTGGGTAATGAGCGCAAAGCAGGAAACGACCCGAATAAAAAGGCTGAATCAACTTATCTCGGACAGTGCTGCAGAAACGAACCAGTGGAAAGATAATAAGTACAAGAAATGACAATACAAAACAACGAACCACTAACAACATCTTGCACATTAAAGCGAACGGTGCTATAAGTACATTCCATAGAAAATGAAAGGAACGCGAACATGGGGAAAAAGGGAATGAGCTTTCTAAATAACTATCGCTAATATCGAATAATTAATACCAGTATTTATTTTGTCCGTTCATATTTACCCCAATAATCTTGGAAATTCTTATTTAATCTGTATAGGCTTCTTTTAGAATCGTCCGTAATTAGTTCGTAAAAATGGCAAAACCAGCTCCTGGAATTTCCACGCGCGGTCACTTTGTTAAACATTTCATTCGCTGCGGAGGGATTTTACGGGGTTAGCGAGGGCCGCGCGGACGGTCTGAATACTGACCGTCAACAGGGCAATGGCGAGGGCGACGGCGCCGGCCACGAGGAAGATCCACCAGCTGATCTCCGTACGATAGGCAAACGTCTCGAGCCATTTGTACATGGCCCACCACGCGACGGGGAAGGCGATGAGCGCAGCGATCCCGACAAGCATCGTGAAGTCCCTGCTGAGGAGGCCGACGATACCACTGACGCTGGCGCCGAGGACCTTGCGGATCCCGATCTCCTTGGTGCGTTGTTCGGCAGCATAGGTGACGAGGCCGAAGAGACCGAGGCAGGCAATGAGGATGGCGAAGACGGCGAAGGTGATGAAGATCCGGCCGGTCTGCTGCTCGGCGTGATACAATTTATCAAAGTCGTTATCCATGAAGGTGTAGCTGAAGGGCAGCCCTTGCTTTTCGGCATGGAACTTACTTTCCACCTGCCGGATGAGACTGAAGACATCATTCGTGTGGAAGCGGACGGCCATGCTGCTCCAGTTATACGTGTTGACCACCATGATAAGGGGGTGGATCTTGTCATGCATGGAGTTATAGTTGAAATCCTTTACGACGCCGACGACATGATAGGTGATAGTCCTGAACAGATCATCGTGATTGTAGAGGATCAGATTGAGCGGGTCTTTTACGCCGAGCGTCGCTACGGCGGCTTCATTGAGGAGGATGGCGGTGGAGTCGGTAGGAAATTGCGCGAGGTCGAAATTGCGGCCTTTGATCATCTGCATGCCGAGGGTAGGAATATAATGGTCGTCGACCCTGAGCGTAGTCATGAGGATCGCCTTTTGGGCGTCGAGCGAGGCATCCGGGAACCAGCCTTCCTGCCAGTACTGGCCGCCGCCGACGGTAGGGAGGTCGGGGGTGATGGTTGCGTCGGTGACCCCGGCAAGGGTGAGCAGGTTATTGCGAAGATTGGTCGTACCATCCCGGCCGAGCGACCAGGTACCATGGATGACGAGTACCTGATCCCGGTTGAAGCCGACTTCCTTATTTCGAATATAGTGCAGCTGGCGGTAGATGACGAGGGTGCTGACGATGAGGCCAATAGAAATAAAAAATTGAAAGACCACCAGGCTGCTACGGAGCCAGCTGCTCTTGAAACCTGCGGCCATCTTTCCTTTCAATACATCGATCGGCTGAAAGGAGGAAAGGTAGAAGGCGGGGTAGCTGCCTGCGAGACAGCCGACCAGCAACACCAGGAGGATGAGGATGGGCAGGAACCGGCCGCTGAAGAGCACGTCGGGATGGAGCGATTTGCCGGCAAGCTGATTGAACATCGGTAGCAGCAGGACAGCGATGCAAAGGGCGAGGACAAGGGAGAAGAGGCTGAGCAGGATGGACTCGGTGAGGAACTGGATGATGAGGTGTCCTTTTGTCGAGCCGGCGACCTTGCGGATGCCCACTTCCTTGGCGCGGTTGGCGGAGCGGGCGGTGCTGAGGTTCATGAAATTGACGCAGGCGATCAGGAGGATGAGCACGGCGATGACGGAGAAGATGTATACGATACTGGATATTGCTGTTGGCTTCGAGCTCACCAGACTTATTGGAATGGAGGTGCACGTCGGTGAGGGGGAAGATGTGGCACCGGAAATGATTACCCGCTTTCTCGAGGTCGGCGCCCGAAGTGTGGAACATTCCGCTGGAGGGCCGGGCTGATATTGTGGTTGACGACTTCGTCTACATCCTTCTGGACCTCGGCTCGCGTGGTGCCGGGTTGGGCAAGGATATAGGTATAATAAGAATTACTTACCCAGTTGTTGTCGCTGGGGTCATTAAAGTTGTAGGCTTCGCGGATGGGGCGAATGAAGCTGAAATGGAACTGGGACTGTTCCGGCATGTCCCGGATGACCCCGGTGACCTTGAGGAGCTTATTGTCATTATCTACCACCAGCGTGCGACCGATGACATCGGTGCTGTTGAAATAGCGGCGGGCGGCACTTTCATCGATCACGATCGAATGAGGGTTGTTGAGGGCGGTATTGGGGTCGCCGGCGATCATGGGCAGCGTGAAGACCTTGAAGATCGTCGAGTCGGCAAAGGTGAAGTGATGTTCGAAGACGTGGTCGTTGCCCTTCCTCACCAGCAGGTCGCCCGGGTTGCGAAACCTGACCATCTGCTGGATCTTCGGATAGGAAGCGACGAGCGTGGGGCCGAAAAATTTGGAGGTGGTGACAGCGTCGTACTGGGTGTTATTTAAGTAGACATCCTCATCGATCCGATAGATGCGGTCGGCGTTGACGTTGTAGCGGTCGTAACTGAGCTCATCGGTGACGTACAGGACGATCAGCAGACAGACACCGAGGCCGGCAGCGAGGCCGATGATGTTGAGGGCGGTAAAGCCCTTGCTTTTCCTGAGGCTGCGGAAGGCAATCTTGAGATAGTTGCGGAACATGGGTTGGTCGGTTTTATGACGAGTAAGGCGGCCAAATCATCAGGATGATCCCAAAAGAGTGCCGGGTTTATAAAGTCTTGAAGACCATTCTTCTGTCAAGGCCTGCGAGAGAAAATGATGTTCGGTTTCGATACAGTAATCGTGCAGGAACGAGCATCGGCGGGGGTATGCGGGGAATTTGTAAAATCCGCGTTCTCTTGTTGTCTCTTTACAGATTGAACAAAATTTCACCAGGTTTTCTAAAACTCATGCCGTAGATTCCAAGCCTTGAACGACAACACCTACGGTCCGGATTACCTGCGGTGATCCAAATACTCCTGCGAGGTCCTTACCCAAATCCTTAAAAATGGCCGTCCATCCGCTTCGCGGCGTCCCGGCTTTTTCATTTATCCGCTTCTGCAAGCAAGCTTGCATCGCTTCACAAATAAAAAAGCCATTCAACTTCGTTGAACGGCCGCAATCTTGTGAACCGGATTGGATTCGAACCAATGGCCTGCTGCTTAGAAGGCAGCTGCTCTATCCAACTGAGCTACCGGTCCAATTTCGCGCAAAAATAATGTATTTGAGGGAAGAAAGAAAGCTATTGCTTCCGGAGACTGTAGACATCTTCTTCATAAGCAAAATCACCAATTATACGACGGAAATACAGACTGTCGCCTGTTTCAATCAACTTGTAAGAACCGGTTAAAATCAATGTCCAGTCGGAGTTTGCAGGGAAATCACACTGGTTTATAAAATGTATGGAATCGGGGTCATAGGTTGTAGTGAATGTGCCACTGCAGATGGAAGGATAGTTTAAACTGTCGCTGCTTCCGTTAAACGCATTTTCTGAAAATGTCAATTTCACATTGGAAGCGACACCCTGCTTTTCCTGCCAGCGTACAAAAGTTCCGGTATAAGTTCCCTGAATCTTATGTCCCATACCCATGCTACATCCTTTTCTGCATGAAGGAAGCGAACTCGCGATCACAAAAAGAAGGAGAAACCATTTCATGAGTCCTGTTTATTATTAGACATTAAATCCAAAGATTTAGTTGCCTGTATCACTGCGATTTCAGACTGAACAATTCAGTATAATGAATAGTGTCGGCGGGTGAATCGCGTTTGAAATAAAGACTGTCACCCACAGTTGTGATTTTATATTTGCCTGCAAGGAGTAATTCAGGATCGGGTGTTGAGCAGAAGTTTTTAAAGTTGATGGAATCGCCGGTGATCTGATAACTGCCGTTACAAATTGAACGTATTGAATCTGTGCCTTCACCACTGAAATTACTTCCGACAAAAACAAGTTTTACATAAGCAAAGCTGTTTATAATCCCCGGTCTGTGAATAGTCTCCGATATATACACCATTGAGATCGCCACTTGGTGTGCCGGGGTCTTTGGTGCATGAAAATAACAACGACAGTATATAATATTCTAATTTAGTTGACAGATGACAGTTGACAGTTGACGGTTTTCTACTCCCATACTCCCATACTCTTAACTCTTAACTTCTTCTTCAAGTCTTTTTCACTTCGATTTTTTCTTTCTTCAAATCAGTTCGCAGGAGTCCAAAGATACTCATGTAAAAATTCGCGACCCAGACCAGTGAGAAACCGGCGATCAGGAGACCGCGCCAGCCGGTCATCAGCAGATGAAAATGTGTGAGCAGGATAAAGGCCAGCGCCACATAATGACTGAAACAATATTCACAGGTAAACAGATAAAAAAACTTGCGTTCAAGAAATGATTTACCTCTTTCGCAACGACCCTGGCACCATTCCCTTGGTTCACGGAATACTTCTTCATGGGTGACGGTCCAGGCGATGCAGGCGACAGGTATTGATAGCAGCATCAGCCAGCCAAATTGTTCACTAATTGTCAATTGTCAATTGTTAATTGTTAATTCCCTGAATAGTGCAAATATCCCGCCTTCACTGTCTTCACTCCACCTTCCTTCGCTTCAGTCTTCCATACTTCCATTCTTCCATACTTTCCGCAGGAAGTGCGTACCTTTGCAACTTCAAAATATTGATGAATGATTCGCGCGAATAATGTCACCCTTCTGTTTGGAAAACGTGTACTGTTTGATGAGGTAAATATCTCTTTCACCAAGGGAAATTGCTATGGTGTGATCGGAGCCAACGGAGCGGGAAAGTCCACTTTTCTAAAGATACTTTCAGGGGAAATTGAACCCACCAAGGGCAATATCGAAATTTCTCCCGGTCTGCGCCTGGCCGTCTTAAAACAAAACCATTTTGAGTTTGATAATATTACCGTCCTGAATACCGTGCTCATGGGCTACCGGAAGATGTGGGACGTGATGCAGACCAAGGACGCCCTCTATTCCAAGGAAGATTTTACAGAAGATGACGGGATCCTGGCCGGTGAACTGGAAGCTGAATTTGGAGAAATGGGTGGTTATACCGCCGAAAGCGATGCGGCTTCCCTGCTCAGCGACCTGGGTGTAAAGGAATCGATGCATTCCCAACTGCTGAAGGAACTGTCCGGCGCCATGAAAGTGCGCGTGCTCCTGGCACAGGCCATTTTCGGAAATCCCGATATCCTCTTACTGGATGAACCGACCAATGACCTGGACGTGGAAACCATCAACTGGCTGGAGAATTTCCTCGCCGATTATGAGAATATCGTGATCGTCGTTTCGCATGACCGTCACTTTCTCGATGCCGTCTGCACCCATGTGGCCGATGTGGATCGCGCAAAGATCAAAGCTTATACCGGTAACTATACTTTCTGGTATGAGTCATCCCAGCTGATGGCCCGCCAGATGTCGGATAAGAATAAAAAGACCGAAGACAAACGCGCGGCTCTCCTGGAGTTTATCGCCCGTTTCTCTGCGAATGCCTCCAAATCCAAACAGGCTACTTCACGTAAAAAGGCCCTGGAAAAACTAACGATCGAAGAGATCGAACCATCCAACCGCCGCTACCCGGGTATCATTTTCAAACAACAGCGGGAAGTCGGAAACCAGATCCTGAATGTGGTGAAACTGTCCAAGACAGCCGACGACGGTACACCGCTTTTCAATGATATTACTTTCAGTCTGAATAAGGGTGATAAGGTTGCGCTGGTCAGTAAGAATCCATTAGCACTCACAGACTTCTACGAAATAATTACAGGTAAATTAAAGGCCGATAAGGGCACCTATGAATGGGGAACCACGGTTACCCATGCCTATCTGCCCAACGATAACTCCCAGTTTTTCCTGGATAAGAACATCAACCTGATGGACTGGCTCCGCCAGTTTGTTCCGCCGCACGTGACCGACGTGGATGAGCCCTTCCTGCGCGGTTTCCTCGGGAAAATGCTGTTCAGCGGAGATGAAGTCATGAAGAAAGTAGGTGTTTTAAGCGGGGGAGAAAAAGTGCGTTGTATGCTCAGCCGCATGATGTTACAGGATCCAAATGTAGTTTTACTGGATGAACCCACGAATCATCTCGACCTGGAATCCATCCAGGCATTTAACGAAAGCATGACGAATTTCAAGGGCGTGGTTGTCATGACATCGCATGACCATACCTTCCTGCAAACTGTTGCCAACCGGGTGATTGAAATCACCCCAACGGGTGCGATCGATCGACTCACTGACTTTGATGATTACCTGGCTGACGAACGTGTAAAACAATTGCGCAGCTCGATGTACGGATCGGGTCAGCTGGTTACAGCCTGATATTTAATATAATCTCAGGAACGAACGGGCATGGTTAAAGGATCAGAATAGAAGCTGATGTCCTTGATATAAATCGTGTACGTGTTCCTTCCGTCATACGCGATATTTTGTCCGTCGGGTCCAACAAATTCCACTTCAAAAACGCCGTCTTCCCATACTTCCAGGATGGCACCGCGACTTCCTTTCGGCACCAATGGATTGATTTCGCGATTCACTTCAAAAACATCATACTTTTTTACCGGCTCGTCTTTGCGGGATCTGATCCGGAAAATGAGTGTTGCTATCAATAACGGAACAGCGTAAATAGAGAATAAAGGAAGACTTAAGCCATTCAGGATTTGAAGGGTTATAGCAAACCCCGCAACGGCTATTAAAAAAAGTACCAGCTTGAGTTCAATGGTTTCCATGTTGGTTTTAATGAGCCGTGCAAATGAGATCCAGCAAATAATCAGCATGGGAATCGAAAAAGCCAGACTCAAAACAAAGATTATGGGATAAACTTTAAAGAAGTGATGGAAATTCGGTTCTTCTTCAAATAAAGTGGCAATAAAACACGAAAGGGGGTATGCGGTCACGGTGGTTAGCCAAACCCAAACGGGGTAAAAATAATTGATCTTTTTGCGCATGGCCGGTTTTCAGGATCTGAGATAAAGATGTAAAAAATCCGCCGGTAAACAAATAGATGCTTTTGTTTAGGTAAATACCCACATCAGTATCTGACTTCATGTAATTATCTAAGTATCACAGGCTAACAAATTGGTTTGTATTATAATAAATACAAATTTATATCGTTATTGACGGTAATGACAGTTCTTTTTGCTCCGGGTACAACCGCCGATGGATGGAATGATAGCATGGAATAATGAAGCGAGCATCCGTACGACATTATGCAGACTGATAATAAATTTCTAAACCCAATTTATCAGCTATGCAAAACCCAGAATTAAACGCAACAATCCTTGCGTTGGAAATCCAATTAAATTATTACGAAAAACAGCTGGACCAGTCCATCAAAGACAATGAGGTATTCGCCAAGACGAAGAAGGTCCTGAAGGATCTGAAAGTAGTCTCCGGCAGACTGGAGTTTCTAAAAAAATTACATGCGGCCGGATTATACCGGAATCATGCTCTCATTTTGTAACCGCATATCAAAATTCGTTGACCGACGACTGACCGGCTATTAATCAAACGCCTGGCCGGGATAAAACTGCGGGCTTCTGTGCAGCACGCGGTCGCCAAAACCTCATATTCTTCAGGCAACCCGAATGCTCGAAAGAATGTCTTTACCTTCGGCGTTGGATATGGCAAATCAATATATCGTCCCTGATAATACCCGCATCGGACATGTTCATCTGAAAGTGGCGGACATTCCGCGGTCACTGAAATTCTACCAGGATTTACTGGGGTTTCAGATCATGCAATGGTATGGAACGGATGCCGTCTTCATTTCTGCCGGAGGCTATCATCATCATATTGGCCTGAATACCTGGTACAGTAAAAATGCACCGCCGGCACCGCAGCGTTCGGCCGGATTATTCCATACTGCCATTCTATACCCGACGCGCAGGGACCTGGCTGTTATCCTGAAACGTTTGATAGATGCGGATTATCCGCTGACCGGCATGTCGGACCATGGTGTTTCGGAGGCTATTTATCTGAATGATCCGGATGGTAATGGCGTCGAACTTTACCATGACCGGCCCCGGGAAGAATGGCCGACAGATGAGAAGGGTGCCTTGCTGATGGGTACCGAAGGACTTGACATCAAGGGATTGCTGGCCGAACTGGACCGCTGATACAATAAATGACCTGTTTCCCGTTTTAAGAAAAACCGTTTTCGTTGATCAAATGGCTGCTTATAGGATTGATTTTCTGTGGGTTGTTGAATAAGATAAGCGCCCAGCAGCCTGTCACAAAACAAGCGCCGCCCTCTAAAATTTCTTCCAACCTGCACCGGAAATATATGCCGGTTTATGGCGGTACGCAAAAACTGGATTCCCTCAGCCTGGTTCCCGGAACTCTCGTTGTTTCAGGTATACCGGAGAATAGCTACTACGGTCGACTACGTTCATTCTACCATCACATGGATCCGCAAGCCCAACCTGGATAGTGTTTTTATCCAGTATCGCATTTTCCCTTATCAGCTAAACGGTGTTGTGCAAAGACTGGATTATAATAAAGTGATGGATAAATTCATCATGCAGCCCTCCGTATATAATAAGGATAAAAACTACGGCCAGGAGGATTTTTTCAATTTCGGCAATATCACATACAACGGATCTTTCGGGCGGGCGATTTCTTTTGGGAACGCACAGGATGCGGTGGTGACTTCCAATCTCAATCTGCAGATCAGCGGATATTTATCCGATTCCATCGAAATCGCGGCGGCTATCACCGATAATAATATTCCGATCCAGCCCGATGGTACCACGGCGCAGCTCAGTGATTTTGACCAGATCTATATCCAGTTTAAAAAGAAAAACTGGTCCCTGCGCATGGGAGATATCGACCTGCGACAAACGGATAATTATTTTCTTTCTTTTTATAAAAGACTCAGAGGCGGCACATTCGAAACCGTTTCAAAGATTTCAAATACCGCCAGCAACAAAGTGCTGTTCAGTGGCGCTGTCGCGAAGGGAAAATTCACCAAGAATATCTTCCAGGGAGAAGAAGGTAACCAGGGTCCTTACCGATTGATCGGCGCCAACAATGAGCTGTATTTTATTGTGCTGGCGGGAACAGAAAAAGTGTATCTGGATGGCGCGCTGCTGCAAAGAGGAGAGGACCAGGATTATGTCATCAACTACAATACCGCGGAACTAACGTTCACCCCTAAGCGCATGATCACAAAGGATTCCCGTATACAGGTGGAATTCGAATATTCGAATCAGTCCTATCTCAACGTGAATCTTTACCTGATGGACGAAGCGCAGATCAATAAAAATCTTCGCGTCCGGTTCGGTGTATTCAGCAACAGCGATGCGCGCAATTCGCCCATCGGACAGACACTGGATGCGGGAAGAAAAAAATTCCTGAATGAACTGGGTGATAGTATTCAGAATGCTTTTTATCCGGTGGCGCCCCTTGATACCGGGCAGGGTGTCGGTAATATTTTATACCGTAAGATTGATACTACTTACAAGGCAGCAAACGGGCTGATCACGCATGATTCCGTTTTTATTGTTTCTGCCGATCATTCATATCCATTATATAATCTTTCTTTTTCTGATGTGGGTCAGGGGCTGGGAAATTATATTCTGAATTCACAAGGGCTGAATGGAAATGTATATCAGTGGATCTCGCCGACGAATGGTGACAGGCAGGGCCAGTTTGAGGCGGCGGAATTCCTCGTCACGCCAAAAACACAGCAGGTGATCACGGCGGGTGTTGATTATAATGTTTCGAAAGAAACATCGGTAACAGCCGATGTCGCGCGCAGCCGCTTTGATGTGAATACACTTTCCACCATTGATAAAGGCAACGATGCGGGAAGTGCGGTCAAGCTGACGCTGAAAAATCTGCATGGACTCAAGAAGACAATGCCCGGATGGACGATCAGTTCCTTTCTGAATTATGAATACAATGATATCCGTTTTTCACCGCTCGAGCCGATCCGTCCGATTGAATTTCTTCGTGACTGGGGATTGCCGTTGCAACTGCCGAAGGCAAATGAAACTTTTTATAAATCCGCCTTCCAGCTGACGGATATTCATAAAAATGAAATTCATTATGAGCTGTCCGGCTATAACCGGAACAAGGATTTTACCGGTATTCGTAACATCATCGGTCATACGCTGAATACAACCAGCGGATGGCATTTTATGGATCAGCTTATACTATACCGTGGATCATGGATCCGTCAATGACGGATATCTTTTCCGTCCCTCAGCTGATATTTCCAAACTGCTTAAAAAATTCGGAAACTATACGACGGGTATCAATTTCTCGATGGAACAAAATGTGCAAAGGAGCAAGACAACGGATTCCGTGTCGACGGATAGTTATTCATTCACTATCCTGCAGGCTTATCTGAAATCTCCGGAAAAAAATCCGAATAAATGGGGGGCCAGTTATTTCTATCGTCAGGATGCTTATCCCTATGGAAAAAATCTCGCGCTGGCCAACCGAAGCCAGAATGTGAATGTATACACAACGCTTACAAAAAATAAAAATGAGCAGGTGACGGTCAATGCAACTTACCGGAGTCTGCAGGTGGTGAATCAGAATGTGAGTACGCAGCAGGCTGATAACAGTCTGCTGGGTCGCGTGGAATATTCGATGCACGAATGGAAGGGTATGGTGGCGGCCAATGCATTATATGAAGTGGGTTCGGGTCAGGAACAAAAAAGAAACTATACCTATGTGGCGGTGCCGGCCGGTACCGGTCAGTATACCTGGATCGATCTGAATAATGATGGCATACAGCAGCTGAATGAATTTGTGATCGCGCAATTTGCCGACCAGGCGACCTATATCAGGATATACACGCCGACGAATGATTTTGTAAAGGCAAATTATAATACGTTCAACTATAGCGTCATGCTGAATCCGCGCATGCTGCTGGGTACGAAAGCCATCGGGTTTAAAAAGTTTTTGTCCAATCTGTTTTTTCAATCCTCCCTGCAGCTGAATCAGAAAGTAGTGGCTGCCGGTTTTATCGAGCTCAATCCATTTAAATCTCCGTTGAATGATACCTCGCTGATCAGCCGCAGTTCTATTTTTGTGAATTCATTTTCCTATAATAAACTGAATCCGAAATGGGGATTTGATATCAGCAATAACCGGAATGTTTCCAAGGCCCTGCTCACCTATGGATACCAGACGCAGTCACTCAACGAATGGAACCTCCGCACGAGATGGAATATCAGCCGTTCCTTTTTGATGAATGCGATTCTGAAACAGGGTTACAACTCTTTGCTGACGACGAACGCGAAATTTGATAATACCAACTACAATATAAAACAGTATTCCATTGCGCCGGACCTGAGTTATACGCGTCATGCGAATATGCGCATCACGGTGGGATATAGTTATAATCCGCAAAAAAATGATCCGCTGTACGGCGGCGAGACTTCTTATTCCAGCGCTCGTGAACACCGATGTAAAATATAACCTGGTCTCCAATACTTCCCTGGAAGCAAAATTCACGCTGAATGATCTGCATTATACGGGTACGGCCAATACAACGGTGAGTTATATCATGCTCGATGGTCTGCTGCCGGGAAAAAATTATATCTGGAGCCTGGATCTTACCAAGAAGCTCGGCAGTTTTCTCGAACTCAATGTGACCTACGAGGGCCGTAAGCCGGGAGAGGGGAATGTGATTCATACGGGGAGAGCGAGTTTGCGGGCGATACTTTGATAGTTGATCAGTTGTCAGTTGATTAGTTGATCAGACTTATGTGTAACAGTTGACAATTAATTAATTCAATTTTATTCATTTACCATTCATCACGCTGTCAACTGTCCAACTGTCAACTGTCAACTATTTTTTCCTAGCTTTAGAATAATAAATCACTAACGATGCCAGGAAAAAATATATTCGACGCCATTGTGATCGGCTCGGGAATCAGTGGCGGATGGGCCGCGAAGGAATTGTGTGAACACGGATTAAAAACGCTGGTACTCGAAAGAGGAAGAAGTATTGAACACATCAAAGATTATCCCACCGCAACGATGAATCCCTGGGATTTTGCACACCGGGGCGCCAATACAGATGAAATATTAAAAGAGAATCCGGTGATCAGCAAATGTTATGCATTCACCGAAGACACGCGACAGTTTTTTGTGAAGGATGCGGAACATCCTTATGTGCAGGAAAAACCATTCGACTGGATCCGCGGATACCAGGTCGGTGGAAAATCCATTACCTGGGGACGTGCCTGTCAGCGCTGGAGTGATTTTGAATTTACATCTCCTGCGCGTTTCGGATACGCGATCGACTGGCCGATCCGCTACAAAGATATCGCACCCTGGTACGGACATGTGGAACGATTTGCAGGTATCTGCGGAAGCAAGGACGGACTCGAGGCCCTGCCGGATGGAGATTATCTTCCGCCATTCGAAATGAGTTGTGTGGAATCAGAAATTCAGCAAAAAATAAAAGCAAATTATCCTGACCGCTTCATGGTGCATAGCCGGTGGGCACATCTTACAAAACCAAACCAGATTCACCTGGATCAGGGTCGCGGACAATGTCAGGCCCGCGATCTCTGCACGCGCGGATGTCCTTTTGGCGGATATTTCAGTTCGGTTTCATCTACATTACCCTGGGCGCAAAAAACAGGCAACCTCACGATCAATCCTTTTTCGGTTGTGCATTCTATTATTTATGATGATAAAAAGGGCCGGGCCACGGGCGTGCGTGTGATCGATGCCAATACAAAACAGATCCACCGATTTTTTTGCAAAAGTAATTTTTGTAAATGCTGCCTGTCTGAATTCAAATCTGATCTTACTCAATTCAACTTCTTCGAGATTTCCCAATGGTCTTGGAAATGATAATGGTCTGCTCGGAAAATTTATGGCCTTTCATAATTACCGCGCCAGTGCCGGTGGAGAATTTCCGGGATATGAAGATAAATATTCTTATGGCCGCAATCCGACCAATCCGATCATCGCCAATTACAGGAACCTGCATAAAAAGGATACGGATTATCTCGGTGGCTTTTTAACTTTTGTATGGTCACGACGGAGCGCGGCTGCATTCAACGGTATGCCGGAAGGAATCGGATCATCATTTAAAAATGATCTCACAGAACCCGGTCCCTGGATGGCGGGCATGTATATGCAGGGAGAAACCATTCCGCGCGAATCCAATCATGTGAAGCTGAGTAAGGATCGGAAAGATCCCTGGGGCATTCCGCAATTGATCACGTCCGTCGATTATGATGACAATGCGGATAAGATGGTGATTGATTTTATGAACCAGAGTTCGGAGATGCTGGAGAAAGCGGGTTGTAAAAATGTGCATTCACACGATACCAAACAGGCGCCTGGCCTGGATATTCACGAAATGGGCGGATGCAGGATGGGGAAGGATCCGAAGGATTCATTGCTCAATGAATGGAACCAGATGCATCATTGTAAAAATGTTTTTGTAACCGACGGCGCCTGCATGACCAGTACCGGAAATCAGAGTCCGTCTATTTTGTATATGGCATTTGCGGCGAGGGCGGCGAATAAGGCGGTGGATGAACTGAAGAGGCGAAATCTCTAACAAGTATGGAAGTATGGAAGAATGGAAGTATGGAAGTGTTGTCAACTGTCAACTGTCAACCAAATCATGACGGCAGCAAAATAATAAACTCGGCGAATTCGCCTTGCTTCGTTTCAACTTTTAATTCTCCGCTGTGAATCTTGGTAATAATATCGTAACTGAGTGATAATCCGAGGCCGGTTCCTTCGCCGGGAGGTTTAGTTGTGAAAAATGGCTGATATATTTTTTCTAATACATTTTGGGGAATGCCGATTCCATTGTCCCTGATTCTGATTTCAACCATCTTTTCTAGTTTTCTTGTGCTGACTGTAACAGCGGGCTCATAGTTCGACGGCTGAAGTTTCTTTTTTTCATTGACTGAATAAAAGGCATTATTAAACAAATTCAGTAGTACACGGCCGATATCTCCCGGGACTACGTATATCTCTTCAATATGCGGATCAAAAGCCGTGACAAGATTTGCATTAAAGGTTTTATCCTTGGCTCTTAAGCCATGATAACTCAAACGCAGAAATTCATCCGAAAGGGCGTTGATATCAGCGGGTTCTTTCTGACCTGTACTGGTTCGCGAATGTAAAAGCATACCCTTTACGATGGCGGCTGCCCGCCGGCCATGATGATTGATCTTATCTTCGTTTTCCTGAATGTCGTTTAACAATTGTTCTTCTAATGGATGATTGCGCGGTAGTTGTTTTTGTTCTGCTTTCAATTCTTCTAACAGTTCCTTATTGAGATCGGAAAAATTATTTACAAAGTTCAGGGGGTTCTGAATTTCGTGTGCAATGCCTGCAGTCAGTTCACCCAAAGAAGCCATCTTTTCCCGTTGTATCAGGTGTGCCTGAGTTTCCCGTAATTCCTCCAGTGAATGTTTCAGTTCTTTTGTCCGGTTCATTACTTTTTCTTCCAGCACCAGGTTTTTTTGTCTCAGGCTGCGGGAACGGTATCTGATAAAACTCCATAAGGCCGATGCGAACACAAAAATGAAAATCAGTCTTGCCCACCAGGTTTGCCACCAGGGCGGCCTGACATGAATAGACAGGATCTTTTCCGGGCCGATGAATTCGTTGCCAGCATTTGAACTTTGCAATATCAATTCGTAATCACCCGGAGTGAGACCGTCATAACGGATCGTAAAATAAGCCGGGGCATATTGCCATTCCGCAGTTTTTCCTTCTCCTCTCAGTTTGTACCTTAAATGGCTTTTCCCCATCGAGTAATAATCTATAATGCCTGTTTCAATACTCAGATTGTTCTGATCATGTGAAAGAAATAATTCATTCAGGTTATTGACACCTGTTGAAAGAGGGTAGGCCTTATAATTAATATTTAATGCATTAAAATAGACTGATGAAGGATTTGAAGAAACATATTTCTCCGGATCAATCCGGATCAGGCCAATATTTCCAAGACCCAGACTGGATTCACCAAAATATAAACTGCCCTTTGAATCTTTCGTGCCTGGTGTAAACCAGTCAAAAAACTGAGGCTGGTAACCATGTTGGGGAGCTAATGTACTGATGATTCCAGTTGTTACGTTGACTCTCGCTATCTGCTTTTGACTATTCACATACCAGATATTACCTGATTTGTCTTCCAGCATTTTAAACGGTATTCCGAAATAACCATCTTCTTTTCGATAGCTTTTAATTATATGAAAGTTTTTGTCAAAATGTGTTAGTTTATTTGAGAGATCCGTCCAGATGGTTTTGTCTGTTTCATTATAATAGATGCAATCCCAGTCGAGGCTGTCGAGCAGATGTGGAGTCCTTGTCCATTTCCCGTTATGATTACTGAATGAATAGTTATACGGAAAATTAGGATTTTTTGCAAAAAGCAGGCTGTCTTCCACGATTTCCATTCTGCCGATAAAATCGTGAAACGGAATCACGAGATGTGCAACGGGACTATCCGGTCCAACTTCAAAAAAGCCGTGATTCATATCATATATCAGAAATCCATTTTTGTATGGCTGGGCTATCACTGCTTCGAATTCCAATTTATCAAGCTGTTTTGTTCCATCCCAAAAGGTAATCGTTTTGGACTGTCCGGTTTTCAGGTTTGCCTCATACATCACATTTTGAGGAGATGCGATCAACCACGTCATTTGTCTCATCGTATCCAGCAATACGGGAAACAATGCATCCGCTTTAATTTTAAACTTTTTTTGAAAATTTTCAACAAATGATTTTCCAGTAGCCGTGTTCAAAATATTTATGGAGGTATTCGTAAGAACCCAGATCCGGTTACTATCTGCAGTAAGGACTAACGCAATTCCGCCGCCTCTTAATGAATCTTTAAAAACCTGTTTAGGTGTATATAAGGTTACAGAAGGGTTATAAGGCAATAGCTCGTAGATCCCGCGATTATCCCAATAGGTCAGCCACACAATTCCATCTTTCCCACAATAAACCTGCATATTGTTTTCCCCCGTTTTTTTTTGCAGATCGGGGTTTGTAAACAGAGGCTTTAGTTCGTTTGTACGTGGGTCATATATCAGAATGCCATTTGGATGTGTTGCCATCCAAAGTCTTCCATCTTTGTCCATATCGATACCTACAAACCGTCCGTAATTCTTCTGTTTTCTTAATTTGTCAAATGCTTCTGCATAGTGATAAGTTTTATCGCGGAGAGAAAATTCCACCAGTCCATCATCATCGGTATTGATCCAGATAGAATTTCTTTTTGCATCAAAACACATTGCTTCCGCATCGTGTCGATTACCCGGTGTATTTCCAAAACGACTCCATCCATAATGTTTTTTCTTTCCATCGTCGAGTGAGATTTGGATCAAACCGCCGCCGGGACGCAGCGAGTCCTGATTTCCCACTTCCAATATCCACAATGAGTTTCCTGCAGGTTCATAAACGCATGGATTGACTTGGGTTATTCCGTTTTTTTCATCCGTTGTTAATGAAGTGAGCTGGGTTTTGGCCAATGTGTGAATATTGTATTTTACGATACGGAAGCCGGATTCGATTGCAAGCAGTTCATTGGCCGTACTCCATAACGCAGTGGTTGTTCTGTCTGTATTTACAGAATCACGGATTGTAAGAAAAGTCTTAAACGTATCTGCCAATATATCATAACGGGAGATACCGGTCGTGCTTCCGATCCAGATATTATGCAGACTGTCTTCTACGAGTGAGTTGCATCCGCTTGCCAGAATGGAACCGGGTTTATCCGGATCAGGGTCATATTTGTCGAAATGATTGCCATCGAAACGGAGAAGTGAGCCAAACGGAGCACCTACCCAGGTAAAGCCCTTCGAATCCTTTATTACATAATGTATACCTATTCCCAGGCCGTCGTCCATTGTCCAATTAATCGTCCGGTAATGATCCTGGTTGAAGTCAGCCTTTTGCTGAGCCATTAACGAGTCAGGGAAAATAGTCTGGAAACAAATCAGGATGAATACAAATATCAGGATAATAAAATATTTTCTTTTATAGAATCCGGAACCAGGCTGTATAATAAGATTCATCATGAGGAATTGCCGATTAACATGAATTAAAACTGTTGATTCATTAATATCCGGGATTCTGTGTCATTTTCGAAATGCCGTCGGCACCCGCACTCAGATCTATCTGCTGTTGGGGAATCGGAAAATATTCGTTTTTATTTACAGTAAAATGACCCATGCCAAGATAGGTTCTTCTGATTTTTTCATGCTGCCAGTAGGCTTCCATGGATTCAGCTGCGATACCCCATCTGACCAGGTCGAAGAAACGATGACCCTCGAGACCAAGCTCCAGCATTCTTTCGTATTGCAGCGCTTTGAGGGCGAATGCGTGATCTGTCCATGGCTGTGTATATATTCCTACTTTATAATTGGCAGCGGGAATATTCGTTGAGCCCTGCCCCGGATTATTATTATCAATATATGAATGTACAAATCCATCCGGATTCATAGCTCTTGTCCTGATCACATTTACATATCCGCGCGCTTTCTCCAAATCTCCATCCGGTAATTCAATTTCAATTTCTGCTGCCCAAAGTAACACATCCGCAAAACGTATCAGGTTTACGTTATTAGCTGTTGATCCGGTCGACCAGGAAGAGTTATCTGTCAATATTCCGATCTGGGATATATAGAAATCATTTTTTTTTGAAACGTAGGTTCCATAATCTATAGGATCTCTGGGTACCCAGTCCAGGCCTGATTCAATTCCCCAGTCAAGAAAAGGAATTCCTCTACGGCCCACTGTCCAGTCAAGCCGCGGATCTAAAGTTCCGGCATAGGGTGTAAAGGGTGCAGAACTTGGAATCGTATCATCGGGCGTTACATCTTCTGTATTGAAATTATCCAGGTCGGGCAATCCGGTTACAGAATCGGTTTTAAAATGATTGACCAGAAACTGTGAGGGTTGAAAAAAACCGCAGCACCCGACCGGACCGCCTCCAGCCGGGAAATCATCGAGGTCTCCCAGATTTCCATTGGTACCGGCCGAACCATCATTTACCGAAGATTGAACGGCAAATACAGATTCTGAACTATTTTTTGTTGCAGGATTGAAATTATCTCCGTAATGGGCATCCAATGCATAAGGAACGCCGGAGGAATTGTTTCCATTTACAATCAGGTCGGCCAGGAATGTCCGGGCCAACTGAAACTTATGTTCAAATAAATATACTTTCGCAAAAACGGCTTCTGCTGCATAATAATTTACCCGTCCGACATAATCCTGTGTTTTCGGAAGATATTCTAATGCGCTGTCCAGATCATTTTCGATATGAATCCAACTGGTATCATTTACCACATGATAATTGCCTGCCGCATATGTAACCGTTTCATCAATGAATGGAATTTTGTTCCAGATTTTTTTTGCTTCAAAATGATACCAAGCGCGCATAAAAAGCGCTTCCGCCCTGAATTCATTTTTCTGTGCATCCGTCATGTCGGTAGCGGCAGGCAATATTCTGAGCAGACTATTTGCATCAGCAATTCCTTCATAAAGAGCGGCCCATTTAGCGGAAAGTATGAAATTGTTTGGGCTGACCGTAAATAACTCAAGGCTGGTAATATCCGATACATCACTAAAAAAAGAACCTTTATAAGCTTCACTTCCGCATATGCTACCGATATAGTGATTGGACGCTGAAGACGCTCCGGCATTATACGCTGAAAATATTCCGTTTTGTCCGGTTGCACCATATCCATCCAGTAATGAATATGTTGCAATTAAAAGACTTTGCGCACCCTTGTAATTCGCCAGATCGGAAGCAGTCAGATTGCCGATGGGTGGAACAGTGAGGTAATTTTTACTGCAATACGAAAACAGCAGTGTAACAATGACGGCCGGTAAAAAAATATTTGTAATTCGAAATTTCATATTCGTCTTTTAAAAGCCGAGGCTCAAACCTATGATATATTGTTTCTGATTACTGGGATAATTTCCCCAATCCACGCCAAAAGAACTGCTGGTGCCTGATAATTCCGGATCGAGTCCCGTATAGCTTGTAATCGTAAACAGGTTTAAAGCCTGCAGGTAAATCCGGAAGTTCTCGATTTTGAATTTTGATAAAAAGCTGGCTGGTAAAGTATAACCCAGCTCCATCGATTTATTTCTGAAATAAGAACCATTTTCCAGTCCATAAGAGCTAACTCCGGAATAACCACCCGGGTCGCTGTTGTTGCTAAAGTTTCCTATAGATTCGAGCAGGGGAATTTTTGTATTCGTGCGTCCCGGTCTCCAGGATTTGTAGAGTGCGTTTTTAGTCAGGGGAGAACCAGGTCCATGGAAGATATCCGTAAATATTATTTCCGTATTCATGACATCATTTCCGAATGAACCATAACAGAACATGGAAAAGTCAAATCCCTTAAAACGGAATCCAATATTGATTCCCATTGTGAATTTAGGATTCGGATTGCCCAAATGAATCCTGTCTGAATCCGCTTCAATTTTCCCATCACCGTTTGCGTCGTAAAATTTGAATAGCCCCGGTGTGGCATCCTGCTGTGCAGGTGATTTGGCCACTTCAGCGTCGTCTTTGAAGAGTCCAAGTATTTTAAGCCCGTAAAAAGAGCCCACCGGGTAGCCTACTTCGTTTCTGGTAAACAAATTGTCGTCGAAATAATGCAGATCCGGAAGGCTTAATACTTTACTTCTATATGTTGACAGCGTCAGAGTTGCATTCCAGGTCCAGTCTGCCGAAAAATTTCCTTTGGAGCCCAAAGAAAAATTGAAGCCGGTGTTTTGCACGCTGCCGACATTTTCAAAAGGAGGAGAGGCGCCACCTAAAACAGCTGGTAGTGTAACCTGGAACAGCAATCCATCGGATCGCCGTATATACCAGTCCGCGGTGAAACTCAATTTTCCTTTCAAGAGAATGGATTCAAGACCGAAATCGGTCATCACATCGTCCTGCCAGCCGGTTTTCGAATCCCCAATGGTAACGGGTCTGATTCCCTGAACAGAACTTGTGCCGGTTCCCCTGATATCATAATAAGAGCTGGAAGCATTTCCGCCATATAAAGTATATTGATTGAAAGGGCTGGTATTTCCATAATAGCCGGATTCACCCCAGCTGCCGCGGATTTTTAATTCGTTCAACCAATCGAGTTCTTTCATGAAATTTTCCTGACTCATTCTCCATGCGGCACTCACGGAAGGAAACCAAGCATACCGGTTTTCATTGCCGAAGACCGAAGCGCCGTCCCTCCGAAGCGTGGCGGAAATAAATAATTTTTCTTTAAATCCATAATCCAAACGACTTATCAGTGAATACAAAACTGTTTTGCTGGCGGTGCTGCTGACGGTCGGTGCCGGAGAAGCGCCATTTGAGAGCAGCCTGTAATTCGGATCGTTTGTAAAAAAGCCGGATGTGGTTCCGGTCTGATTCCGGTAATAATCATTCAGGGTTTCGGTACCCAATAACAATTTTATGGAATGGATTTCGTGAAAAGTTTTTGAAAAATTCAATGTATTGGTCCATGTCCATGACCTGGCATATCCTGAATTTTCCGTGAGGTTATTAGCTGGCAATCCGTTTGATGTGGCGCCGTAGATATATCCGTAATTATAAACATAGTAGTCAGTATATGTGCCTCCAAAACTTGTTTTTAAAGAAAAATATTTCAGAAATTTAATTTCAGCGTATACATTTCCAAGCACGTTAGCGTTTTCGCTGCTGTTATCTGCTGCGATTGTCCGATTTGCCACCGGGTTGTTGAAACCATTGGATGGAAGCAGCCCGGCCCAGCCTCCTTTGATATCATATACCGGCCAGATAGGATCTGTGAGAAGCCCCGTATATATATCGTTGTTGCCGAAGGTTGGGTTGTTTACAATCTGTGGGTTGTCCCGGTACGAAAGCTGAATATTCTCTCCAAGGTGAATATTATTATTGACCGTAAATTCTGTATTGGTCCGGATGGTAAATCTTTTTAAGTACGTATTCAGCAATGTGCCTTGCTGATCGAGGTAACCGAAAGAAAACAAATAATTGTTTCTATCGTTGCCGCCAGAAACAGAAATCGTATGATTCTGGGTATTGGCGGGTTTGAATATTTGTTTATACCAGTTGGTGCCCGACTGGTCTGCCCGCACGATCTGGTAAATGGGTCCTTTTGAATAGTCAATATTATAAGCAGAATCGCTGGCCCGCGGATCAAACTCCGGAAGACCGCTATAGGGTCCCGCTATACGATAATAAGGTATTAAGGGTTGTTGGCCGGAACCGAATATGGGGTCGTTCGGATAGCCTGATGGACCAACCTGTCCGGAGTTATTATAGGCTTCCCAGTAAGCCTCGCCCTCCTCGGTTGGATTTAGCAGGTCGATGCTTTTCGGCAAAGGAAGTGTTCTGTTATAATAGCCATCGTAATGAATTCTTGTCTTTCCGTTTTTCCCTGTGCGGGTAGTAACGATTATCACTCCGTTTCCACCACGTACGCCATAGATTGCATATGCACCAGCATCTTTTAATACCTGCAGTGATTCGATGTCGTCGGGATTTAGATTATTAATATCACCCTCCACTCCGTCAATGATATAGAGAGGTGTTGTATTTCCGAAATTCCCGATGCCGTTTATCCGGATATTACTGGAAGCGCCTGGCATACCGGAATTGATGACTGTGAGACCGGACACTTTTCCCTGCAGCATGGATTCTACCTGACCGGTTGGAACTTCTGTCAGTTCATTTCCTTTTACAACAGTAACTGACCCGGTAATCTCCTTCACCCGCTGCATGGAATATCCGGTCATCACAACCTCATTCAGATCTGAAACAGTACTGGAAAGGGTGATTTGAAAAACCGTTTCAGTTCCGACAACCATTTCTTTTGAACCGTAACCGACAAAAGTAAAAACAAGCGTGGATCCTTTTTTTGCGAGTATCTGGAAATATCCGGTACTATCGGTGATGGTTCCTTTATTGGTGCCTTTGACAACAACTGATACAGGATACAGTGGTATCTTTTCATCACGGTCAGTGACATGACCTCTGATATTCTCCTGGGCACGGGAAGTAATTCCCTGCAGGCAAAAAAATATTGCTAGCAAACAAACCCTGACAACTATAATAACATGGCTATTCTTCAACGAATAAGTGCTTAATTAGTCAAGGGAACTGGTTGTTTACAAACGGAGCTAATAGGGTGGAAGACTGCCAAATGGTTTTGAGAGGGTATGAGTACGACTTAGCCAAAAAGGTTATAAGTATCTTCTTAAAGATATGGGTTTTGTTCTTTAAAAATTATGGCCTTGTATGAGATTATTTTTAACGCATCTCTAAGTTTATCGTCTAAAGCTAACCGCTTAGGCTTGAAGCGTGAAGCTTGAAACTTACGCCAACTGCAAACTGCTCCCGCACGTGCGGGAGCAGCCAAATCAGAATCTAAAGTGCAATCCCAACTGCACGGGAAGCGCATATAAACTATATGCAATCATGTCGCTTTTATTATTAAAATATTCACCCGTAAAGCTGGCACCGATTCCTACGTGACAGGAGAAATAATAATAAATACCGAATTTCAGACTGGCGGTAAAATCTCCTTTCAGATTTGGATTCGTTGTGAGTGTATTATTCCCGCTGACTATTTTTCCGTTGAGCGGAACTGAATATCCAAAGGCCAGCGAAATACTTTCTTCAAAACCGATCGGTTTTCCAAAATTGAATTTTCCAAAGAGCTGAATCGGAATAATAGGTTTCGCGAGATACACCGTATTATAAATACCCGGCGTATATCCGGGATAGTTTATATCGTCCTGATAAGACAGGGTGATATAAGAAACACGAATGCCGAGCTGAAACCAGGACTCCATGAATTTTGATATTTCAACCGTACCGGTAAATTGTCCGCCGTTGGTTTGTGTATGCTGAATCGGATCATCGAGCCGCGGTATGCTGTTCCATGAGTTTCCAATTTCAACAGATACCGCCCAGTTGAGTTCACATTCCGGTTCTTCCTTTGGCGGCGCCTGTTTGTCGTATACCGTATCAGCCACAACGTATCGGATCGGTTGAGCAGTATCCGTTTGTTGCGCGGGATCGCCCACCAGCGGAAAGTGCATCTGGATAGTGCTGTCGCGGCAAACACTATAATATTTTATACGGCTGGCCGAATCCATTCTTGCAGGAACGACGAGCCTGTCTTTAAAATGAACGGTTGTGTCCTTGTGCCGGACCAGTTCAACCGTCGTATCGTATTTAAATCCTTTTCTGCTGGAAGGAAAAACATGGGCCAGGTAAAAATTCAATCTTAGCTGCGCCTTTCTTTGAACAGAATCCTTTTGTTGCGGAACAGCTGTTACGGTCGAACTTACGGTCACCGCGCGACAGCATGCGCCACCATTGCCACCTGCAGGGATGACCACCGGGGCGCCGCCTTTCACAATCACTGCGTCGCCGTTTGGATAGAAAGCATTTCCGCAGGTAAAGAGGATATATAAAAAACATCCGTTTTTATTAATGAGTTTCCAGGCTTCGATTCCTTCTGCTGCTTCTCCGGACGGATTCAATTTCACATAGAGATAATTCATCACGTTGGTCTGCTGGTTAAAGAAACCGAGGTTACCGACCGTGCCCGGTGTGATATAAACCTTTCTTACATTTTTTTTATTCAGGTCCTTGTAACCATTTGCGAATCCGGAATTACGCAGTAATAAATCAAAGGCCGGAAATGTGCGCGTGTATTTTCCCTGCTGATGCGGATCGTTGATGGATTTTATAAAAAGTTCGGGCGTAGTGATCCCGTTCATTCTTTGCAGAAAAGGAAACTGGGGATGCCGGCCGAGGGGATCCGTAAATAAGCGGGGTTCATCGTGTTTGTTGAAGAGGTATAAGCGCGAGTTCTGATAACAGGGCTTCTGCGCAAATAGGGTCGTACCGGTGATTATCAAAAAGAAGGACAGTAAATAGACACGCATCTACTAGTTTTTTTAGATATTGGATTTTTGGGGGGCAGGGAGGATTGGCTATTAAACGCGTGAATCGCTGTTTTCTTACATTTTTATTCCAGAATTTGGAATTTCAATGTGAAAATCTGTATCAGGGGAGTAATGAGCGGTATTACTGATGAAAATATGCTATAAGGATGGTTGTCGATATTCGGGGGTATGGCGTCCGATTATGCCGATTGTTCGACTTTTTTTCCGGACGGTATTTTAGATTTTGAAGAAATCACTTCATCGGCTGCTTTCAGCATAGCGGCGAGGGAAAGATCCACATCCATTTCAGTGGTGGACCAGGAACTAACACTGATGCGCATGGCCGTTTTACATTGCCAGGTGGTACCACCGCACCAGCAGGTACCGTCTTCCTGTATTTTCTTTATAACGGCAAGGGTGGTCAGGGTGTCGCCAAAACTCACCAGCACCTGGTTGAGCACCACGTCATTTAATATATGTATATCCTGCATTTTTTAAACCTTCCGCAAACCGGCGGGCCTGAGAACAATTTTTTTCTACCAGGTCGGAGAATCCTTTTTTCCCCAGTGATTTTAATGCGGCCCAAACAGCAATACCCCTTGCTTCACGGGACATTTCCGGAATAAACTGGAACGGATCCCGTTTACCATTTTCCGGAAGGTAGGCGGCAGATGCAGAAACGGCTCCCAGCAATGCATCCTGGTGTTTTACGAAGACCAGGCCACAGTCATAGGGAACATTCAGCCATTTATGCGCGTCGGTTGCGATAGAATCCGCCAATTCGATTCCTTTTACCAGGTGTTTTGTTTTCTCAGAAGCAGCGGCCCATAAGCCGAAAGCTGCATCCACATGAATCCATACATGCTTTCGTTTTTTTCTGCATATCTCATCGATCGGATCGAAGGCCCCTGTATTTACATTGCCTGCCTGCAGGCAAATGATAGTCGGACCTGCTGTGACGGGGATTTTTTCTGCGATCATTCGGCCCTGACCATCCACCGGTACTTTGATGATCCGGTCTTTGCCAAAACCGATCAGGTTGAGCGCTTTCAGCATACTTACGTGCACCTCGCAACCAGTGATCACCGTGATTTCCGGAGCATTAAATAATCCATGGGCTTCCACATCCCAGCCTTCATTTTTCAGCAGGGCATGACGGGCAGCGGCAAGGGCGGTAAAATTTCCCATGGTAGCGCCGGTAACAAATCCGACAGAAGTCTGTTTTGAAAGTCCGAGTAAATCAATCATCCAGCTGCTGCTGATTTCTTCCAATAAAGCCGCTATCGGGGACATGACATACATACCCGCATTCTGGTCCCAAACGCTGGCCATTAATTTGGCAGCCATCGCAGCCGGTAATGAACTTCCACAAACAAAACCATAATAACGGCCACCTGTAGACGTAACAGTGGCCGGCGACCCCTTGTCATTCAATATATCCAGTACCTGTTCGGCGGGTATGGGTTCTTCCTGGAGGGGTTCTATCAGCTGCATTCAGCTGCCTGGATATTTTTTTCTAGATGGATATACCGAACGGTTATTAAGTCCGGCAATATACTGTTCTGCGATAACGGCAAATTGTTCGAATAAACTCATAGACTAGGGGGTGTATATTTTCAGAATGTGACTTATTCAAAGGTCCAACATTTAAGTTGCTGCGAAAGGGGGAGTTTCCGAACGGTTGGCGGTTGGCAGTTGACAGTTGACAGTTGACGGTTGACAGGATGGCGGTTGACGGCTTGCCCCGCGAATGCGGGGTTGACGGTTGACGGTAGTTCGATGACCGACTTTGTCCGCCGTAGCGTTAGCGAAGGCGGATGACCTATAATAGTTGACCCTCCTTCGCCAAGGCTTCGGAGGGCGAGGCACAAAAAAAACCGTCACGCTTATAGCGTGACGGTCCCTATATTAAAACCTTAACCCCTTAGCTAAATAGACCACCTTTTTTCAATTCCTTAGTGTCTTCTCCGATCTTAAATCCATTGTGGTAGATTTCGATCTTATAAGCACCTGGTACAAATGAACCTGATTGTTTCCAGGCAAACTGTACTGATTTTGTTTTACCGGCTTCGATATCTACAGGCACTTTGGCTGTGAAGATCTTGTCACCTTCATCACGGCTTGCAAATGTTCCTGAACCCAGAGCAGGTACAGAGATTGGTTTGCCATCCGGTCCGGTGATACATACATAAACATCAGTCTGGCCATTCTGGGCGATACGATTGTTTACGTCGAAGGAAATGATCAGCTTGTCAACTCTTTTTGCAGTTGTAGTTATTTTTTCCTTGCCGTTCTTTTTGTCTTTCACAGGAACTACAGAAATGTTGGATGCATTAAGAGTAGAAGCGATGTCAACTTTCTTTTCCAGGTCTTCTTTCTGGGTTGTAGTAGTTGACAGATCAGAAGTCAGTTTTTCTTTATCGGCAGTCAACTGTGTTTTGTCGGCTGTCAGCTGAGTATTCTGAGTTGTAAGTGTAGCAACCTGCGCCTGAAGATCAGAGATCTTTGTATTCAGGTCAGCGATTAATGCTTTTGCTTTATTTAATTCTGCAACCGTTGCATTTTTCTTTCCGAGGATGCTTCTGATTTCTGCTTTCTTTTTAGCAATATCAGAGTTTGAAGCGGAAAGCTGTGAAGTCAGGCGGTTGTTGGTTCCTGTAAGTGAATCCAGGCGAACGAGGGCATCATCGAAGTTCTTCTGTAATGCGCCTTTTTCGTCTGTTACTTTAGCGATCTGAGTTTGTTGACTTTGCTGAACTTGTTCCTGTTTGTTATTGTTCCAAAGTAAATAACCCCAGGTGCCGAGGAAACCTGCTGCCAGCAAACCGATAACCAGATTCTTAAAATCTTTTTTCGGTGGCTGACTTTGTGGAGTCGCGGATGGATAATTAGTGGTTGTGCTCATGGTTTGATTTTTATTTTAAAAATATTTTTTGTACGAGACCCGTGGTTTAGGCAGGTTTCCAGTACGGTGTTTGTCTAAAACCGTGCCAATTTTCGTTAATTACAGCAGCGGTGGACAAGAATTGTCAATTGTTAATTGTTAATTGTCAATTGGTTATGTGATTTTTGGAAACTGTATTCTGTAAATTAACCATTAACAATTAACCATTGACAATTAAAAAAATAACTTGCGCCTAAAACCTGAAAATTGTCGGCTGAACAGATTATACGTGATTGGAAAAGGAAAATTTACAAGCCTGTTTACTGGCTGGAAGGAGAAGAAGAATACTTTATAAATGAGGTAATGGATTTTGCGGAGCACCAGATTTTACCGGAAGAAGAGAAATCTTTTAACCTGACTATATTTTATGGAAAGGATGCGGACTGGGCTTCGGTTGTGAATGCCTGTCGCCGGTATCCCATGTTTGCAGAAAGACAGGTGGTATTATTAAAGGAAGCCCAGCAAATGCGGGAGATTGCAAAACTGGAACCTTATATCATGCAGCCGCTGGGTTCCACGATTTTTGTTGTTTCCTATAAGGATAAGAAAGTCGATGGCCGGAGTAAGCTCGCCAAGCTCTTAAAGGAGAAGGGTGAATTGCTGTCCACCAAAAAAATGTACGACAACCAGTTGCCGGAATGGGTTACCGAATTATTACAATCCAGAGGTCTTACGATTCAGCAGAAAGCGCTCGCCCTGCTGATCGATCATATCGGAAATGATCTCATGCGGATAAAAAGCGAAGTGGATAAAATTCAGATTAATCTTGGAAACAGAAAGATGATCGATGAGGATGATGTTGAAAAATATGTTGGCGTCAGTAAGGAATATAATGCTTTTGAATTACAGATTGCTCTGGCGAAAAAGGATCTGGCCAAATCACTGCGCATCATTCAATACTTCGAAAGTAATCCCAAGGCCGCGCCGATCCAGCTGGTGCTTCCGACGCTCTATAGTTTTTTTAGTAAAGTATATATGATATTCGGTATTCCGGGACCGGATGAAAAAACAACAGCATCCGTGCTGGGTGTGTCTCCGTTTTTTGTGAAGGATTATTTGACGGCAGCAAAAAATTACGGATTCGCCGGAACAGAAAATGCATTGCTTTTATTACATCATTATAATTTGAAGAGTGTTGGAGTTGGGAGTGTAATGTTGAGGATGCTTCACTGCTCAAGGAGCTTGTGGTAAAACTAGTCTGAGAGTATGGGAGTATGGGAGTATGGGAGTATGAGAGTATAAGAAATTCACTAGCACTTGCACTCCCATACTCCCATACTCTCATACTCTCATACTTCTTCAGACGTTGCCTTCTTGTCAAGAGCAAGTTGGTGTTTTAGTTCGTCGAGACTGTTGAATTTTACTTCGGGCCGGAGATATTTTTTTACAATTACCTTGATGGTTTCTCCATATATCATTCTGTCAAAGTCAAAAATATTTACTTCAATGGTACGCTCGGAGATGCCAATGGTCGGGCGAAATCCAATACTCATCATGCCGGCATATATTTTCCCGGGCTCATCCGGCAGTACGATATCCACTGCATATATGCCGTCGCCTGGAATCAGTTTGAGTTTTTCGTGATCTCCAGGTTGGCTGTCGGATAACCAAGTGTGCGGCCCAGTTTATTTCCTTCCACCACTTTACCAGAGAAAAAATAATCATAACCCAATAAATCACGGGCCGCTTCCATATCACCCGCACTAACAGCCTCCCGGATACGGGTGGAACTCACGGAAATAGAATTCAATATATGGGCAGGAATTTCCTGCAGCTGATATTGATAATAAATGGATTTCTGATTTCAGCAATTCATAATTACCCGTCCGTCCTTTTCCAAAACGATGATCATACCCGATGATCAGTGTATGCGGTTGAAAATACCGGATCAGGAACTGGCCGATATAATCCTCTGCCGTCAGCTGCGGCGAAATTCTTCTGTAAAAGGAATGACCACGAGGTGATCGATGCCCATACCGGAAAGCAGTTCAATTTTTTCATCGAGGGTATTGATGAGCTGAATACCCGCGGCCGCATTGATGACGGTTCTCGGATGGGGATCGAAGGTGATGATCACGGTTTCGCCATCCACTTCAGCGGCACTTTTTTTCATCTGTGCAATCACCTGCTGATGACCCGTATGCACACCATCAAAGGTTCCAATGGTGAGTACGGCATTTCGAAAAAGGGGTATTTGTTCAATATTCCTGTAAACCAGCATAAGTAAAATCTGCTGCGAAATTATATAAACGCGGGGAACTTATCTCAGGCGAAATTAACCGATGATCGCCGGGAATCACTTTCTGTAAAATATGAATCACGGGGATCTTATACACATGGCGAACTTACTGTATGAAATTACTGAGGATCGATTTTCCTTCAATAACCGTATGAATTAAAATTTATGTTTTTCGTTTTCCAGCCGCCCCGATTCGATTAGCTTTGCGGCAGATTTAAATCTGGATTTTTTTATATGTCTCTTTACTCCCGACGTGGTGTTTCTGCCCAGAAAGAAGAAGTGCATCAGGCAACGGCCAGCCTGGACAAGGGGCTATATCCCTTTGCCTTCTGCAAGATATATGCGGATTTCCTCGGCGGCGACCCGGAATGGGTAAACCTGATGCATGCTGACGGCGCGGGCACCAAGAGTATACTGGCCTATTTATACTGGAAGGAAACCGGCGATATTTCTGTGTGGAAAGATATTGCGCGGGACGCCGTGGCCATGAACCTCGATGATTTATTATGTGTGGGTATTTATGATAACCTGTTGTTTTCATCCACGATCGATCGTAACAAATCAAGGATACCGGGCGACGTTTTACAGGCCATCATCGAAGGCACGCAGGAATTTTTTGATGAATTAAAATTATTTGGCGTTCACATTCATTTTCTCGGAGGCGAAACGGCCGATGTCGGTGACCTGGTCAGAACCATTGCGGTGAATGGCACGATGACGGCGCGCTGGCCGAAATCAAAAATCATCAGCAATGAAAAAATCGCTGTGGGTGATTTGATCGTCGGTATTTCAAGCAGTGGCAAGGCCATCTTATGAAAAAGTATATAACAGCGGCATCGGATCCAACGGACTCACCAGTGCCCGCCACGATATGCTGGAATCCAGTTATGGACATTATTATCCTGAAACCGTTGAGCCGATGCTCGACAAAGATGTGATCTATACCGGCAGTCATAAAATTTCCGATCCCGTAAAAACAGAAACGGGAGAGGAGACATCGGTGGGCAGATTATTATTGAGTCCGACGAGAACCTATGCGCCGGTGGTAAAAGCCCTGCTGGAAAAATCATTTTGACCAGATACACGGCATGATCCACAGCAGCGGGGGCGGACAAACAAAATGTCTGAAATATCTGCCCGGCCCGATGCGGATCGTCAAGGACAATTTATTCAAACCTCCTGTTATTTTCGACCTGATCCGTCAATCTTCGGGTGCCGATGACCGTGAGATGTACCAGGTATTCAATATGGGTCAGCGTCTGGAAATTTATACCGATCCATCTGCCGCAAACGGCCTGATTGATTTGATACAGAGGTTTCGGGATGGAAGCGCAGGTGATCGGCAGGGTGGAGGAATCTGCTAAGAAAGAACTGCTCATTGATGTTGGGGAAAACCAGATCGGGTATTAATTATCAATTATTAATTATTAATTATCAATTCTAATTAATCAATTGACAATTAACAATTGACAATTAACAGAGTCTATTTCGCTTCGAGTTTATAAACAATTGGTTGTTTCTTATATGACGCCACTTTCGCGCCTTTATTCATGGCGGGAACCCAGTAGCCACTTTCTTTTACTACCCTCACAGATTCTGCGCGTAGTTCTTTCGGTCCGCTGATGGCATGTACTTTTGAAATGGATCCGTCGGTATTCACTACAAATTCTACGATCACTTCTCCCTGTACTTCATTGTTGACTGCTGCCTCGGGATATTTTAAATTTTTGAAGAGATAGGCCTTCCAGCCTTCGGCATCGCCAGGATATTCAGCATCCACTTCCACTTTTTTTAACGGTCCGGAAGAATCCGATGCGGTTTCATTTACTTCCGAAACGGTTGTAACAGCTATTTCCGCAGATACATTCTTTGTGAGGCTTGTATTTCTTACCTGATTTTCGGTCACTACCTCATTATTAATTTCCGTATTGGAAGTTTGTGTTACCAGTTTATTCTGTTTGCCCGTATTTGTTGGAGAAGTTTCAGTAGCCGGAATCGCGGTTGCAAGGCTGTACTTTTTTATTCCTTCCAGTATATCACGTGCGATTTTTTCCTGGTTCTTTTCATCCTGCAAATATTTCAAATCGGCGGGGTTGTCCATATATCCGCATTCGATCAAAACAGCCGGTACGGTTGCTTTTTTCAGAATGAGAATATTTCCTCCATCATCCTGAGTCTGTTTTAATTCGGGTTCAATGGTATAATCGGATTTAATAATTTCTGTAAGAACGGATCCCAATTTCACGGAGCCTTCATATACATTACTTGATATTCCGGGGAATATAAATCTGGAAACCGGAGCTGGATGTTTGATTTTTTCCTTTCTCTCCATCTGCTGTCATATTGCGTATGAATGGAAATAAACAGATCGGCGTTTTTATTTTTTGGCAGTGCGGCAATATATTCCAGTGATTTTCTGAGTTCATTACTGCCCGGTGTTACATCTGTTTCTCTCGACATGATCACGTCCACATTATATTCTCCGGCCAAAGACTGTATTTTTTTTGAGATGCTCAGGTTGATATCTTTTTCATAAATACCATTTAATTGGGTGCCTGGGAAAGCACCCCCATGTCCGGCATCAATGACCACTTTTATGTTTTTTGTTGCATGAAAGGGCAGGATGGTTTTTATCTTAAATGAGAAAAGGCAGATCAGCAGTGCAAGTACGGGCAGGATCATAAAGCGGCCCATCAGCGCTTTTTTGTTTTTGTTTGATTTGGTGATCATAGTAATTCTTCTTTTTATCTGGTTTTTGAAAAATGGATTCGTGAGCGGGAAGGGTCGATCCGGATATTTTCGTTAATAACAGACCGGCATATTCGTATTCATTTGTTTCGGCCACTGCGCAGGCATCTGCGGCATATTCATGTATCAGTTTCAGCTCGCGGCTAATCAAATGAAAGAAGGGATTGAACCAGCACAATGATGGAGATGATTTCCATTCCGATGATGTCCAGTGAATGATTGTTTCTTACATGAAATAATTCATGGCGGAGAATCTGCCGACCCTCCGGGCTGTTCATATCCATTTCTTCTCCCCAGAAAATGGATTTAAAGAAAGAAAAGGGAGTTCCTTTTTCGGAAACGAAATAAACCGTTGCTTCCGGAAGTTGAAGAGATGTCCTGTTCCTGCGAAGGTTCCGCAGGTAACGAATGGTTTTTAGAAAACGGATAAAGAGCATCGTGCTGATAATAAGAGTAATCATCAGGGCAATCCATTCCCAGGACAGCGAATGCCCCGGATTTCTTTTGGCATATATGGTTACGGCTTCTTCGAGTCCGCCCTGTGCAACGCCCAGCAAATGAATGGGTGATCCGCCGGCGGACCGGTTCCAGAATTCCGGCAGGTTGAAATGAAGGGCCGGCAATAAGAAACTGAAGAGGGGTATACAGATCAGGAAAAGCCGGTTAAAACCATGGAAGAAGCGATTCCGCAGAAAGATCCAGAAATAGGCAAAGAGCAATCCGGATATGAAAACCGTTTTCAGGAGATAGATCAACTGGGTCATGATTTCTTGTTTTTTGCTGACTGGATCTGTTGCAGTAATTGTTCGAGTTCGGCTTCCGAAAGTTTCTGATCGCTGATAAACTGGGATACCAGCCGGGCCGGGGAGCCGTCAAAATACCCCTTGATCAGCTGGTTGACCGATTTCTTGCCATATTCTGTCTGGGATATCAGGGGTTTATAGAGGTTATTGCGGCCATGCACGCTGTATTCCACAAATCCCTTCTCTACCAGGATCTTCAGGATGGTGGCAATGGTATTGGAATGGGGTTTGGGCTCGGGAGTCGATTCAATGATTTCTTTCAAGAAACCCTTTTCCGAGTTTCCAGAGCACCTGCATCACCTGTTCTTCGGCTTTGGTTAATGTTTTTGCAGAATTCATTTTTGATTTTTAAATACTGGGTTACTTTTTGCTTATTCGGGTATTGATCCATGTATCCGGGTTACGAAAAAAACGATGATTGTTACAATGCATTTGGTAAAAAAGGTTATAACTAAAAAAGTAGTTCTAGATCAAATATATAACTAAATAATTAGTTCTACCAAATTTTATGCTTTTTAGTTTGGGAAAGATTATGAAGTTCCACGTTTGGGTATTACTTTCGTGCTTGTACATAGCGGAATATTATTAATCTTACCCTATCCAACTTTTCCGCCTTTTGCATTGTTATATGGTTGATCTATACCCGACAAAGACATTTGTCACTAATTATTTTTACCCATTATGAGGCAACTTAAAATTGCCACGCAGATTACAAACCGCGACTCGCAGGCGGTAGAAAAGTATTTACAGGAAATTTCAAAGATCTCCATGATCACGCCGGAAGAGGAAACCATTCTCGCTCAGCGTATTAAGATGGGAGATCAAAAGGCATTGGACAAACTGGCCCAGTCCAATCTGCGTTTCGTGGTATCAGTTGCCAAACAATACCAGCACCAGGGTCTTTCCCTGAGTGACCTCATTAATGAAGGAAACCTCGGACTGATCAAAGCCGCCCAGCGCTTTGATGAAACCAAGGGTTTTAAATTTATTTCTTACGCTGTATGGTGGATCCGTCAGTCAATCCTGCAGGCTTTGGCCGAACAGGGTCGTCTGGTACGTCTTCCACAGAACAAAATCGGAACCTATAATAAGGCCAATAAAGCCTATATGGCTTTCGAACAGGAACACGAACGTGAACCTTCATACAGAAGAACTGGCTGAATTGCTTGAAATGAGCGAAACAGAAATCAATAATATTTTCCAGAGCAATACCCGTCACAGTTCGCTGGATGCACCCGTGCACGAAGCAGAAGATGTGGCCATGGGCGATCTGCTGGAAGGCGGCGATGACACAGATGACGATGTGATGAAAGATTCCCTCCGGGCTGAAATCCGCCGGGTGCTGAAATCACTGAGTCCGCGTGAAGCAGAAATCGTAAATGCTTATTTCGGACTGGACGGAGAAAATGGTGTAACCATTGAACAGATCGGACAGAAATACGACCTGACCAAGGAAAGAATCCGCCAGATCAAGGAAAGAGCGATCAAGCGTCTGCAGAAAGCAAGATACAGTAGTGCACTGAAAGCATATCTGGGATAGTTGTTAGTTATTAATTATTAGTTATTAGTTATAGCCGTCCTGCTTAAATGCGGGACGGTTTTTTTTATTGGTGGTTAACTTTGTTGAATCAGCCGATTCCTTTTTACGCCTTCATCCATGATCCGTAACATCTTTTTCCTTTTCCTTTTCAGTATTTCTTTTGCTTCCTGCGAAAAGGATATCAAAATCAAACTGGATCCGACATCCACGGACCTGGTGGTGGATGCTTCCATTGAAAACGACAAATATCCGATGGTCGTGTTATCGAAGAGTCTCGCATATTTCAGTCAGCTGAGTACTGCATGCCTTATCCGCTTCCTATGTACACGGCGCATATGTTACCATGAACAACGGCAGTATTACCGGTCAGCTCAAAGAAGACAGTGCAAAAGACGACAGTACCGGTCTTGTCTTTTATTATTATACTATTTCTCCGACATATTCGGGACCCAAATTCAAGGGTGCATTCAATACCGCCTACAACCTGGAAATACAGGTGGGCAACGAGACCTATACCGCCAGCACCACGATTCCGTCGCTTGCCAAATACATAGATAGTTTATGGTGGGTGAATGCCCCATCCGCCGCTGACTCGGGACTGGTGAATTTAAAAGCACGTATCGTGGATCCGCCGGGATTACGGAAATTATACCCGCTATTTTACCAGCGTCAATGACGGACCTTATTATCCCGGACTGACATCGGTTTTTGATGACCAGATCACGGATGGCACAACGTATACGGTGACTGTTGATAAAGGCGTGAACCGGAATTTTCCCATCGACATAAATGATTATTCTTTTTTTAATAAGGGAGATTCGGTGGTTGTGAAACTGGCAGATATCGATAAGGCAACCTATGATTTCTGGCGCACGATGGAATACAATTATCAGAGTGTCGGTAATCCATTTTCAACACCCACGGTTGTGATTTCAAATATTTCCAATGGAGCGCTGGGATATTTTGGCGGATACGCGGCCCAGTACAAGGGATTGCTGATTCCCTACTGATCAGTCGTCTGAGCGACCTTCTTTGTCACTATTTACGATTAAATTTGCGTCCTGAATAAGTTGACAGATGACAGTTTACAGTTGACAGAATTGAGATTCGGGTTAATCTTAAGTAGTTAAAATACCGCTGTCAACTGTAAACTGTCATCTGTCAACAAATCAATAGAGAGTATTAAAATATGGAAAATAAAGAGCATGTTCATTGTTTAATTATCGGATCAGGGCCCGCCGGATATTCGGCAGCCATTTATACTGCACGGGCAAATCTCAAACCCTTACTCTACCAGGGCATCCAGCCCGGTGGTCAGCTGACCATTACAACCGAAGTGGAGAATTATCCGGGATATCCAAACGGCGTACAGGGACCCGAGATGATGGTGGAGTTTGAAAAGCAGGCAACCCGCATGGGTGCAGATATACGTTTTGGACTCGCTACAAAAGTTGATTTTTCCGAACGACCTTTCAAAGTATGGATTGACGATGAAAAACTGATTGACGGCAGATTCCGTTATCATTGCCACCGGGGCCACTGCAAAATGGCTGGGACTTCCGAGTGAAGAAAAACTCAACGGATACGGAGTGAGTGCCTGTGCGGTTTGCGATGGATTTTTTCTTCAGGGGAAAAGAAGTGGCGATCGTAGGTGCCGGTGATACAGCAGCAGAAGAAGCATTGTATTTGTCGAAACTTTGTACCAACGTACATATGCTTATCCGGCGCGATCAGATGCGGGCATCGCAGATCATGCAGCAGCGCATCCGGGAATCATCCAATATTAAAATATACTGGAACACAACGGTTGAGGAAATACTGGGTGATACCAAGGTGGATGGCGTAAGAATAAAAAACACTGCTACCGGAAAAGTTGAAACCATTCCTGTGCATGGTTTTTTTGTGGCCATCGGTCATGAACCCAATTCAGGTATTTTTAAAGAATGGCTTGACATGGATGAAACAGGATATATCAAAACGATCCCCGGCAGTACGAGAACAAATATCGAAGGTGTGTATGCTGCCGGAGATGTACAGGATAAAATTTACCGGCAGGCCGTAACAGCAGCCGGCAGTGGATGTATGGCTGCTCTTGATGCGGAGAGATGGCTTTCTTTGAAAGCCTAACGCCTAACGCCTAACGCGTAACGCGTAAAACGTGAGGACAGAAGTTTGAAGCCTCCTGCATCCCGCATCCTGCCTCCTGCCCGATCACCTGATATTGGAAAAAAAATATGATTACCATCGAACTGCAGGATCTGATCTTTTATGAGCACCACGGTATTTATGAAGAAGAGAGAAGAGTGATGAATTCCTTCGAAGTAAATCTGAGTGTATCTTATATGGATACCATTCCGGTGTTTGAGAAAATTTCCGATACCATCAGTTATGTTAATTTGTTCCGGATCGTGCAGGAAAAAATGAAAGAACCGGTATTTCTTTTGGAAAAAATCTGCCAGGGCATTATCTTAAACATCAAACATCAATATCCGGCCGTATCCGAAGTCAGGATCAGCATTTTTAAATTACAGGCACCCATCGAACATTTTGTCGGTAAGGTAGGGGTAACGATGCAACGCACATTTAAGGAGTAATTATGCTTCGATGGCTTATCTTTTTATTTATCTGTTTTCCATGCCTGTTATTTTCTCAGGATATCAACCAGCTCCTGAAAGAAGCACAACAACAGGAATCCCTGTTGCATGAAAACGAAGCCTTCCTGAAATATGCGCAGGTCGTAAAGCTGGATCCGGCCAACCTGGTTGCTCTCTGGAAATGCAGCGAACTTTGTTCACGTATCGGTGCACGTCAGGCGGACAAAGAAAAAATGAGACCTTATTTTATCGCTGCCAAAAATTATGCATCTGCAGCGCTTTCAGTGAATACAAATTCTTCAGAGGCCAATTGTGCCATGGCCTTTGCGCTTGGCCGGATATCCCATGTATCGTCAACAAAAGAGCGTGTGATCCTTGCGAGAGACGTTAAATTTTATGTGGAAAATGCAATCCGGCTTGATCCTACGAATTTCCGGGCTTATCATATTCTGGGCCGTTGGAACTATGACGTGAGCGATCTGAATGTGGCGGAACGATCATTCGCCAGGATGTTTTATGGAAAGATTCCTGATGCCAGCCTGGATGATGCGATCGTAGATTTTGAGAAAAGCCGGTCCCTGTATCCCGCATTTATCCTCAATTATTATGAACTGGCGCGGTCGTATCACCGGATGGGTCAGGATAAAAAAGCGGTTAGCTATCTCCGGACGCTTTTAACAATGCAGGATGTGATTTATGACGATACGAGGGTTAAAGTGATTGCACGTCAATTGCTTACGGAATGGCAATAAACCCCCTGACCAGTCAGCAAATTGTAGTATAATTGCGAACCATTTTATGAACATCAGACCCGATTTCGATATACATAATGATGATCCGACAGCCGAGGATCCGAACCAGTGCCGGTTGTTGGTTGAAATCGGCTCCTGTTCACTGACCTACGTTTTATTAAACGTGCGGGGTATGCGGCCCTCGGCCATCAAGTTTTTTAAATGGCCGACCTTACGAACGAATGAACCGGAGACGATCCTTCGCAGTATTCTGGAATCCGACCCGGTATTAAGCCGGTTCCATCCTGCAGAGATTTTTCTGATCTATAATTTTCCTGAAAGCAATCTGATTCCTGAAAAATTTTTCAGCGGAGATATGACGAGACCCGTAACCGACCTCGTATATGGCAACCTGAGCAATGATCTGGTGCTGGATGAAAAAATTCCCTGGTTCGAATTTCATAATGTGTACCGCGTTCCGCCGAGGATACATTTTTTGATGCAGGAAAAATTTGAGAGAGCGAGGTTCTGGCATTTTTACAGTCTCCAGCTGAAGTGTTTTAAAATGTTTACCGCCAAAGAAGAACCTTCTTTTGTAAAAGTTTTTTTCTATCCGGATAAAATGGTGGTGATGGTTTGCAAAGCCGGACAGTTACAGCTTATCCAGCATTTCGATTATAATGATTCCAAAGATGTGTTATACAACCTGCTGAATATTTGCCATCAGCTCAATCTGAACAGGGAAGAACTGGTTCTTGAGATATCGGGCATGATCGAAAAAAAATCTGTGCTGTACGAAGATCTTGAATTGTATTTTCTGCATATCCGTTTCGACAGTATGGAAGACAGTATCAAGATGACGGATGAACTCATGCAATTTCCCAATCATTTCTTCGCCTCTATTCTGAAAATGACGATATGCGTATAAAGAATGCGCAAAGCGTAAGGCGTAAAGCGTAAGGCGAGAATATGCGCAAAGCGCAAGCGAGATGACTCTGAAATGACAATATGCGTATAGAGATTCTGAAAATAATGACATGCGTATAATCGGGGGCGAATGGGGTGGAAGAAAGATTCATCCGCCTTCAAAAATGCCCTATACCAGGCCAACCACAGATATCGCAAAAGAAGGTTTATTCAATATTATTCAATCCAACCGCGAACTGGAGGGCCTGAAAACGCTTGACCTTTTCGGAGGAACGGGCAGTATCAGTTTCGAACTGGCTTCGCGTGGAGCAGCCGATCTCACCATCGTTGAAAAAGACAGCCAGATGCTGGCCTTTATCCGGAAGACAGCTGAAACACTCGGCCTTACCCAATTGAAAGTGGTTCCATCGGATGTGTTCCGCTTTCTGAAAAATACCAAAGAACAATACGATTTTATTTTTGCGGGCCCCCCGTATGCGCTGGAAACCATTGACCAGATTCCGAAAGATGTTGTAGCAGGAAATTTATTAAAAACAAATGGCTGGTTCGTGCTGGAACACACGCCGCGGAACCGTTATAGTGGTTATCCGCTTTTTGTTACCGAACGGAATTATGGTACCACGCTTTTTTCCATATTCATTAATAAAGCGGGATGAAACCCATTTTTATCAGCGGCATTGGCACGGGCATTGGAAAAACAGTGATTGCTGCGATCATCACGGAAGCATTGAAAGCCGATTACTGGAAGCCGGTACAGGCGGGTTATGAATTGGGAACCGTCAGTGAACCGGGCGCTTCGCTTGTAAGAAATTCCGAAACCGTTAATCATCCAGGAACCGACAGTGAGCCAGGCGCTTCACCTATAAATAACTCCGAAACATTTATTCATCCCGGAACCGATCGTGGACTGGTCGCTTCACTCATTAGTAATTCCGAAACGGTTATTCATCCGGAAACCTATCTGTTAAAGCTGGCAGCTTCACCGCATATTGCTGCGCAAAGAGAAAACAAACGCATTGAACTCAAAAAAATAGCGGATGATTTGAGTCGTATGGACAAGACCCGCCCACTGGTGATCGAAGGAGCCGGCGGATTGATGGTACCGCTGAACGAACAGGAATTTGTGATTGACCTGGTGAAGATGCTGGATGCCAGACTGGTCCTGGTGAGCCGGAATTACCTGGGCAGTATCAATCATTCCCTGATGACGGCAGCGATTTGCCGCAACTACGGTCTCGATGTTGTCGGGTGGGTTTTTAATGATCAGTACCTGAACTATGAGCATGAAATCGTGCGCTGGTCGGGTTTTCCGTCGCTATTCTCCGTTCCCCTGATGAACCCGCTGTCGAAACAGGCGATCTTAACGGCTGCGGAAAGCATCCCGCCGGAAGGAATGGGTTATCTTTACGAGTCTTTATGATCAATCTCAACTATCCGTTATTGAAGCCCGTCAGGATGCTCCTGCTTCCCTTTTCGCTGATTTACGGGCTGATCATTTATGTCCGGAACTGGTTGTTTGACAAGAATCTGCTCAGGGCTTCCGTGTTCAACCTGCCCGTCATCTGTATCGGAAACCTGGCCGTGGGCGGTACGGGCAAATCGCCGATGGTTGAATTCCTGATTGGAAAATTGAAAGGATCTTTCCGGCTGGCGGTACTCAGTCGCGGATATAAAAGAAAAACAAGCGGATATGCGCTGGCGACCAAAGAAAGCACCGCGCTTGAAATCGGGGATGAACCCATGCAGTTCTTTAACAAGTTTCCGGATCTGACCATTGCAGTGGGTGAAGAAAGAGTCGTGGCCATACCACAGCTTTTACATGACAAACCGGATACCCAGGTGATCCTGCTGGACGATGCTTTTCAGCATCGTTGGGTGAAGGCAGGTTTCAATATTCTGCTGACAGATTACAACAATTTATTTACACGCGACTGGTTCCTGCCAACGGGTGATCTGAGGGATCTGCCCAAAAGTGCACGACGGGCCGATATCATCGTTGTGACGAAATGTGCACCGGATATTTCACTGGCAGAAAAAAGCCAGCTCATCCGGGAAATCAAACCACGTCCGAATCAGCAGATTTTTTTTACAGCCATTTCGTATGGCATTCCTTACCAGGTGATCACGCGGGAACCCTGGAAACCCAATAAAGAAGCCGAGGTATTACTGGTTACGGGGATTGCCAATCCGGGCGCGCTGAAAAAACATCTGGAAGAAAATTTTAACGGATACGATGAACTGGCCTACAGCGATCATCATATTTTTACAATTGACGATCTGAATTATATTCTTAAAAAATTCAACCAGATCGAATCACCAGATAAGATTCTGCTCACGACGGAAAAAGATGCCGTGCGTCTGCAGAAATTCTCACATCAACTGCGCGGACTGCCTTTCTTTGTAATGCCCATCCAACCGGTGTTTATGTTCAATGAAGAAAATCAGTTTACACGCTTAATTACTACATTCATTCAGGAATTTCCTGATCAAGCTTAAATAGATATGGGTCATAAAAAAACAGAAAAGATAAAAAAGAAATCGGGCGCGCAGTTATATAAAGGTACGCTTGAAGTAACGCGTTCGGGTATGGGATTTGTCATTGCCAAGGCATTGGAACGGGATATCCTGGTTCGTCCGAATGATTTTAATACCGCCATGCATGGAGATACCGTACTGGTGACGCATAACACAATCCAAGGGCAGCAGCGGACGCGTGCAGGGTGCCGTGGAATCGGTGGTTGAAAGAAAACAAACTGACTTTCCCGGACATATTGAAATGGGGGAAGGCTTTGCTTTTTTTATACCGGAAACCGCCCGACCGATGCCCGATGTATATATTCCGCTGACCAAAATAAATGGCGCTGTTCACGGGGATCGTGTGATTGTGCGCATTACGGATTGGGGAAAAAATAAAAAGCCGCAGGGAGAAGTATTACAGGTGTTGGATGAAGCCGATGAAAACGACCGGGTGATGAAAGAGATCCTGATTGAAAACGGTTTTGATATTATTTTCCCGGAAAAAGTATTGGAAGAATCCGACCGCACTCCCGGAAACCATTCCGGAATCAGATATATCCAGGCAGAAAGGATTTCAGAAAAGTATTAACCTTTACCATTGATCCGGCCGATGCGAAGGATTTTGATGATGCCATTTCCTTCCGGAAATTAAAGAATGATATCTATGAGATCGGCGTTCATATTGCCGATGTGAGTCACTATGTAAAACCGGGCACTGCGCTGGATGAAGAAGCCTATGACCGCGCCACTTCGGTGTATCTGCCGGACCGCGTGAATCCGATGCTGCCGGAAAGAATCTCCAATGAACTCTGTTCTCTTCGTCCGCATGAAGACAAACTTTGTTTTTCAGCCGTATTTCATATTACGCATAAGGGAGAGATAAAAGAATACTGGCTCGGCCGGACGGTCATACATTCCGATCACCGGTTTGCTTATGAAGACGTGCAGGAAATTATTGATAAAAATGCCGGAGAATATTCGGAGGAGATCAGCATCCTGCATCATCTCGCCCAGCGATTCCGCAGACAGCGTATTAAAAAAGGGGCCATCAATTTTTCTTCCGTGGAAGTTCGTTTCAAACTGGATGAAAAAGGAAAACCCATTGGCATACTGGTAAAGGAAAGCAAGGAATCACATCAGCTGATAGAAGAATTCATGTTGCTCGCCAACCGGACCGTGGCGAGTCATGTGGCGAAAATAAAAATCAAGAAGAAACCGATTCCTTTTCCATACCGCATACATGATACGCCGGACAAAGAAAAACTCGCACCCTTTGTTGAGTTTGCAAAAAAATACGGACATACATTCGATACCAAAACACCCGAGGGTATCGCAGCTTCTTTCAACCTGATGCTGCATGATGTAAAAGGCAAACCAGAGCAGCATGTGCTGGAACAACTCGGTATCCGCACCATGGCCAAAGCGGTTTATACAACCGAAAATATTGGTCATTATGGTTTGGGATTTACAAACTACTGTCATTTTACTTCACCGATCCGTCGTTATCCGGATGTGCTAACGCACCGGATTCTCCAGGAAGTGCTGGATGAAGAAATTCAGGTGCACAAAAAACTGGAAGAGCAATGCAGACATTGCAGTGAGAGAGAACGCGCAGCGATGGACAGCGAGCGGGCCGCCAATAAATATAAACAGGTGGAGTATATGAAAGATTTTGTGGGTGACAGCTTTGAAGGAGTGATCAGTGGTGTGGCTGCTTTCGGATTCTGGGTTGAAACCGTGCTGCATAAATGTGAAGGACTGGTGAGTCTGAACAGTCTGATGGAATATGACGATTTCCGTTTGATCGAAACCGAATATGCGCTGGTGGGAAAACGCAGCGGCAGAAAATTCAGGATGGGTGATAAGATTACCATCAAGGTTATTTCAGCGAATCTGGCGAAGCGGCAGCTGGATTATGAGTGGGTGTTGAAAGCGTAAGGCAAAGTATGGAAGACTGGAAGTCTGGAAGATTGGAAGTGGAATTCTGTCAACGTAACCGTCAACGAACCGTCAACTATCAACTGCCAACCAAATATGCTCTAACATTATTAGTGATTAAATGATGATGCGTTTTCAGGAATTATCGCAGGAGTTCACAACTTATTTTAATAAAAAACATTTTCCCGAAAAGCCGGAAAGTCTTTACGGTGCTGCCCATTATATGCTGGAAGACGGTGGCAAAAGAATCCGTCCCGTTCTTTGTTTACTGGGCAATGAGTTATTCGGACCCATCAAACCAGACACCTGGAAAATGGCTGTCGCGCTGGAGCTTTTCCATAATTTCACGTTGATTCACGATGACATCATGGACAATGCACCGCTTCGCAGGGGCAGGGCCACTGTACATACCATGTATGACGAATCCACTGCCCTGCTGGCCGGTGATGTGATGTTGTTACAGGCTTATGACTATCTGAATGAAACGGATCCGCAATATGTGCAAACCCTGATCCGTCTCCTGAATAAAACAGGACGGGAAGTTTGTGAAGGACAGCAGCTCGATATGGACTTCGAAAAAAATGCATCCATTTCACTTTCGGAGTATTTGCATATGATCGAATTGAAAACAGCCGTTTTACTAGCAGGCAGTTTGCAGATGGGCGCCATTGCCGCCGGTGCCAAACAAACAGATCAGGAGTTGGTATACGATTTTGGCAGAAACCTCGGTCTGGCTTTCCAGGTCCAGGATGACTGGCTGGACGCTTTTGGTGATCCGTCTACCTTTGGAAAACTAAAAGGTGGTGATATCACGGCCAATAAAAAAACCTTTCTCCTGGTAAAAGCCCTGGAATCTGCTTCACCGGAAAGAAAACAGGAGCTGACGGAACTACTGATTTATTCCGGAGCCGACAAAGTGGAACGAGTGACTTTTATTTATCAGGAATCGGGAGTCGGCCAGGCGGCGCAGGAAGCCAAGAATTATTATATGGAGAAGGCTTATTTAAGTCTGGAGAATATTTCAGTGGCCCCGGAAAGAAAAAAATCTCTGAGAGAGCTTGCAGTGTATTTGCTGGAGAGGAATGCCTAAGGTAACTAAAGCCCAAAGCCCAAGGCCTAAAGCCTAAAACTAATTTGTAATTTTTAAATTAATAATGAACGTTCTATTTAGAAGTTTTAGGTTTTGAGCTCTGGATTTAGTTTTAGGCTTTAGGCATTTCGAAAGGCCTACTGAACGATATAGCTGACTCCTTCAAGTGCCAAAAAACTGTTCGGAAAAACTTCCCTGGTTTCTTTCTCAAATTCATCGAGCCTGTCATATTTGGAACTAAAGTGACCGATGAGCAGTTGTTTTACGCCGGCAGTTTTTGCAATGTCAGCAGCCTGAATGGTCGTACAGTGAAATCTCTTCGTGGCACGATCTTCCAAGTCCTTAAGATAAGTGGTCTCATGGTACAACATATCCACATCTTTAACCTTTGTCGCGACTTCGGGATTGTACACTGTGTCTGCCGAATAGGCATAAGACTTTGGCTTGGGTGCAGCATCCGTTACGGAATCATTCGCGATCAGCAGACCTTCCCGGGTTTCGTAATCTTCGCCCCATTTCAGCCGGTCGAAAAAAGCAGCCGGAACACCGGCGATCCTTGCCTTATCCGGGTTTACGCGTCTGGGTGGCCGGATTTGCTGAAAGATGAAGCCCCAGCATTCTATCCGGTGAAAAACCTTGAAACAGCTGACCTGGTACCGGTTTTCCTTCAACAGAATGCCTTCTTCCTCCAGAGGATGGAAGATCAGGTTAAAAGGCAGTTTGGTATCGGCTACTTCTAATTGTAAGTTAAATATATCGATCAGCCGTGCTGGTCCATAGAGGTTAAGGTCCTGCGTACGACCCAGGAGACCCATGCTGGTGACCAGTCCGATCAGTCCGAAATAATGATCCCCGTGCAGGTGTGAGATGAAAATATGGTTTATCCGGCTGCGACGGATCTTGTATTTGTTCATCTGGGTCTGGGTGCCTTCTCCGCAATCAATCAGGAACAAATGATCATCGAGGGTAACCACCTGGGCAGTCGGGTGCCTGTCGAATGCCGGGATGGCTGAATTATTTCCTAGAATGGTAACCGCGAGCACAGATTGGATTTAGGTATGATCAATCGGATCAGCAGTTTATTTTGCTGATCGCAGCTGAAAAATAGTACAAAATGTAATAGGAACGGGATTTGATCGTTAGCATATTATCCGGTACCCCGTTTGAATTAATCCGTTAATTCCCTTTCGATTTCTTCCATATAAATAATGTCAGAGGCCTCACTCTGGGTGGGGGCAATTTGTAATATTTCAAATTGTTCATTCTGTTCGAAATATTTTTTTACCTGCGGTTGTAGTTCGCATAGTACAAAAGAAGCCCCGTTCGAATAAAAAAGGTTTCTTACTTCGAGAAAGCCATCCGCAGCAGCAGAATCCAATTTTTGAATGTCTTTTAAATTGAGGAGCAGGTTTTTTACTTCCTGATTTAAAAAAGGCTCACACAGATCATGCAGAGCTGCTGTCATATTAGCAGTGAAATTGGGTTCGAGCACAGTAATGGCATGGAATTTCTCGTTGGTACTAATTTTGACTTTCATATCTGCCGGTATTGTTAACATACGTTAATAAACCACGAAAAACAAGAATCAAAAATATTCGTTATTATTGTATTAAGCTCAATTAGTTAAAAATGGATAATAATTTTTCGGCCCAGGTTAAAGAGATTATTTCGTTCAGCAGAGAGGAAGCCTTAAGGTTAGGAAATGACTTTATCGGGACAGAACATTTGCTTCTGGGTCTGATCAGGGAGGGTGACAATACGGCCGTCCGGATTTTGAAAAGTTTCAATGTAGATCTTTATGAGCTCCGCAAAGAAGTAGAACTCGCAGTAAAGGACAAAACCGGTAAGAATATCGCCAATATCAACAGCCTCCCCCTCACCAAACAGGCTGAAAAAGTCATACGTGTTACGGTTCTCGAAGCAAAAGCTTTGAAGAGTCCGACTGTTGAGACAGAACACCTGATGCTCTCGATTCTGAAAAACAAAGAAAACATCGCAACTCAAATCTTAAATCAGTTCGACGTGGATTACGATTTATTCAGAAATGAACTGGGTGTTGTTAAAAGTAATGATACCCGCAGCGAATATGCTGAAGAGAATGATGATGATTTTGATGACGAAAAGAAATACGCCGCATCCAAAGCACGTCCTGCAGGAAATACAAAAAGTAAAACACCGGTGCTTGATAATTTCGGTCGCGACATCACGCGCCTGGCTGAAATGAATTCACTGGATCCGATCGTTGGAAGGGAAGAAGAAATCGAAAGAGTTTCACAGATCCTTTCCAGACGCAAGAAAAATAATCCGATCCTGATCGGTGAACCCGGCGTTGGTAAAACAGCGATCGTGGAAGGGCTGGCACTTCGTATCGTGCAGCGGAAGGTTTCACGTGTGCTGTTCGACAAACGGGTGATATCGCTGGATCTCGCAGCACTCGTTGCAGGAACGAAATACCGCGGACAGTTTGAAGAACGCATGAAAGCGATCATGAATGAACTGGAAAAAAACCGCGACGTTATTTTATTCATTGATGAAATTCATACCATCGTAGGTGCAGGTGGTGCTTCCGGTTCACTGGATGCATCCAATATTTTCAAACCAGCCCTGGCCCGTGGGGAACTGCAATGTATCGGTGCTTCCACACTCGATGAATACAGAATGTATATAGAGAAAGATGGTGCATTGGATCGTCGTTTTCAGAAAGTGATGATCGATCCGCCCAGTGTGGATGAAACCATTCAGATTCTTGAAAATATCAAATCAAAATACGAGGACTATCATAATGTAACTTATTCTGACGATGCCATCCAGGCCTGTGTTAAATTAAGTGACCGTTATATGACTGACCGGCTGTTGCCCGACAAGGCGATCGATGTGCTGGATGAAGTGGGTGCACGTGTGCATTTGAAAAATATCAACGTACCACAGAATATCGTTGAATTCGAAAAGAAGATTGAAGAAGTAAAGAACGAAAAAAATAAAGTCGTCAAGAGCCAGAAATTCGAAGAAGCGGCTTCTCTGCGTGACGCTGAAAAACGTTTGCAGGAAGAATTGGAAAAAGCCAAACTCGAATGGGAAGAAGAAAGTAAACACAGACGCTATCCGATCGATGAAGAAAATATCGCCGAAGTGGTGAGTATGATGACGGGTATTCCGGTAAAGAGAATGGTGCTGGCAGAAAGCGAAAAGCTGAAAAATATGGCAGTTGATATGGCATCAATGGTTGTCGGTCAAACGGAGGCGATCTCTAAAGTGGTGAAAGCCATTCAGAGGAACCGCGTTGGTTTGAAAGATCCAAAGAAACCCATCGGCACGTTTATTTTCCTCGGTCCAACCGGTGTTGGTAAAACAGAACTTGCCCGTGCGCTGTCACGTTATATGTTTGACTCTGAAGATTCGCTGATCCGGATTGATATGAGTGAATACATGGAGAAATTTACGGTAAGCCGTTTAATCGGTGCTCCTCCCGGATATGTAGGTTATGAAGAAGGCGGACAGCTGACCGAAAAAGTCAGAAGAAAACCATACAGTGTTATCCTGCTGGATGAAATTGAAAAAGCGCATCCCGATATCTACAATATATTATTACAGGTGCTGGATGACGGCCAGTTGACGGATGGTTTGGGAAGAAAGGTGGATTTTAAGAATACACTGATCATCATGACCTCTAATATCGGTGCAAGACAATTAAAAGATTTTGGAGCCGGTGTGGGCTTTGCTACTTCTTCCAGAACAGCCAATTTAGAAGAAAACAATAAAGCTGTTATCGAAAAAGCACTGAAACGGACTTTTAGTCCGGAGTTCCTCAACCGGGTAGATGATATCGTTATTTTCAATTCTCTCGACAGAGAAAATATTTTCAATATCATTGATATCCTGATGAAGGGTGTTATGAAGAGGCTGGTACAACTTGGGTTCAGTCTGGAGCTCACAGCAGATGCAAAAGCATTCCTTGCAGAAAAAGGATATGACGCAGAATTTGGTGCGAGACCTTTACACCGTGCAATTCAGAAATACCTGGAAGATCCGCTGGCTGAAGAGATCCTGAATATGAGTATCAAGAACGGAGATGTCATGATTGCAGACCTGGATAAGGCGGAATCCAAGATTAAATTTACACTGAAGGAAAAAGAAAAAGAGGCTTCAGAAGTATAAGCGAATCATTCAGAACAAATATTATTTGCCACGGCGCACGGAATTTTCCGTGATTCCGTGGCAAATTGATTTTTACATTTGCCTGTACTTAAACTTATGTTTCCAAGACCTTATATAATGGCTGATAAAAAAATTATTATAACGATCGACGGTTGGTCGTCCTGTGGCAAGAGCACGCTGGCCAAACAGCTTGCGGCTAAACTGAAATACACATATATCGATAGTGGCGCAATGTACCGGGCCATCACACTTTATTTTCTCAGAAATCATGTGGACTGGACAGATACCAGAAAAGTGAACCGGGCGCTGAAGGAAATAAATATTGAATTCTCACACAACGAAGCAACAAAAGAAAGTGAAATCATCCTGAACGGAGAGAATGTGGAATACCTGATCCGGGACCTGGTAGTCGCTGAAAAAGTGAGTGAGGTCGCGGCCATCAGGGAAGTGCGGGAATTTGCCGTAAAACATCAGCAGGAGATGGGCAGTAAAAAGTCCATTGTGATGGATGGACGTGATATTGGTACGGTGGTGTTTCCCAATGCAGAATTAAAAATCTTTATGACGGCAGATAAAGCCATCCGTGTGGCGCGGAGATTCCGGGAATTGTATGACAAGAATCCGAATATCAGTCTCGAGGAAGTAAAGAATAACCTGGAGATGCGCGATTATATTGATTCCCACCGCGAAATCAGTCCGCTGAGACAAGCTGCCGATGCCCGGGTGCTTGATAATTCAAATCTTACAGAGCAGGAACAGCTGCAGCTGGCCATGCGCTGGGCGAACGAAAGAATTAAAGCAAAGCTTTAATTCTTTCGTTCGCCCAGCGCAGTATGGAAGACTGGAAGACTGGAAGTCTGGAAGTAAATCAGACCTATCATGTGTCAGGGGACGACATTTTCTGAAATCCTGTTATGCGTGTTATACCGGGCTAGATTAATTTTGCCGTATCGCCAATCATATATCGTAAATAAATTATATAAAATTAGTTACATATATTATTCATTTTGCGGGAAAAATTCAACCAAAAGGGGAATATTTTTTGACATTCTGGTTAAATTTGTCCATCTGTTGGTTTTATTTTGTTATATTTATTTGGTTATTGAATAGGAAATATCCAAGTCGTTCCAAGATGAATCCCATTAAGCGCATTTCAAAAATTGTCCTCGGTTCAGCCATTTATTGGGTGGGTTATTGCGGTTTCTTCACGCACCATCAAAATATTCTCTATTCTTCTTTATGCCTGTTTTTAATCATATCCGGACTAGTGGTTGCAGGCTGGAATTCCTCTAATTTATACCGGGGCCAATAATCATTTTTCTATTTTTTTACGAGTAACGTAGTTAGTTACCACACCGCAATATTTTTTCGTTTCTGGAAGATTCCCAAAGCTTTGGAGATATTTGGGAGAGATTTGGATGATGATCGGAAGTACTTTAAAAATTCCCGGACAGGAAATGGGAAGAGTCAATGTCAACACTCTTGTAACCGGTAGCTAAATAAAAAGTCGTCTCCTTATTATTTGAGACGACTTTTTTTAAAAGATATAATCCAGGTAAATTTTAGACTGATTATTCAGCTTTTGCTTTGCGAGCCTTTATTGCAGGTACAAGTACGACTGCAATTAAAAGAGCAACACCGCCAAAAACCTGCCCGAAACTTAAAGTAGAATCGTTTTGAGTGGTTCCTGCAGCCAGTGCAGAAGATTGTGACAGGATAAATACGAGTGTAGTGGCCAGGGTATAGCAGGCGGTTTTTAGAAGATTTTTCATTGAAGTTTATTTTGTTTGTTAACTACTCAATAACAAAACTAAGGCTTTTTTGAATTGCTTACTCCTGGGAACCAATGTGTAACATATTGTATTATAATATATATTATTTATGAAGCGCAAGTGATTTAAAAATTACGCATTCCTTCTGAAAAAATTATTTATTTACTGCCCGCAGAATCAAAAAAAATGTAACCCGTTCAAAAAACATCAGTATTTCTCCTGAAATTTTTTTTAAAATATTTTTTCGGAATGCATGCTTCCTTGATTTTCAGTAATATTTTTCAAAAAAATCTTATCAAATGAAACCGAGATGGCTCTATATCAGAATTGTTTTGTTAGCCGAATACATTTAATGAATTGAAATGAAAGGGCCATTATCATATAACAATCTTGTTTATTTTCAAGATGGACAGAAGATTATGATACAATAACCCTGTTTATTTTTAAATAGGCGATCAAATTATTCTTTAATATAAAATGGTGTTGTGCAATAACAGGACTTTCCGGAAAGTTACCTGTACAGAGGATATCTATAATTATACCATCTGTAGCTGTTGAACCGCCAACAATTTCCAGGGTCACGTCGTTGGCCGAGTTGATTTTCCTGCGCCACATTTTTATTTCATCTATGCCTTTATAATATTCACCTTCCTCGATCACTGTTGCCTCCCGGGTGAAAAGTCCAATTAATTTTATTTTATTCATGCCATTATTGGCATCAACATAATTCGTAATAGCTTTTTCAGTTTTATATAAATCTGACATGACTGGCAATGATCATTTTTGCAGATCGTACTTTCTAATCGTCCATTTGGTAATCCAATTAAAATAAGAGGACGGAGTAACATTCAGAAATCAGGTATTCACTTTAATTGAGCAACGATCAGGAATGCTGGCGTGCTATCAGGTCATTGGACTTTCAGAGAATGGTTACGAACGAGTATCAAATAGCTTCTTTAGAAATGTGGATAAATATTTTTCTTTTCTCAAATCGAAAAAAAGCAGGTTTTTTTTCTGAAAAATCAAAATAACTCCCGTATTTATCAAACTTTATTCATTTTTTTCGGGCCGTTTTCTTTGATTCGGTGCAACAACATTAAAATTATGTTATTAATAAACTATTATATATATTCTTCATTCATTTTGGGCGTGTTATGATTTGATACTTTGAAATTTTGATCTGAACTTTGCGTTGTTAATTCAAAAAAAATGGAAGCTTTTCTTTTCTTCTCCGTTGTGTCTTTTTTCAAAAGTCTGCCATACGATAATCCGGCACTACTGGACCTGGCCAAGGTTGTCGTGGGTTCGACATTATGGATAGGAGGTATGCTGGCATATATGTACTTGAGAGAAAAAAAGCTAAAGACTATTCAGGCCTCTAAATAAACAATTACTTCAAAATACAACAAGAGCTTCCCGCAACCGGGAGGCTTTTTTGCATTTAAATGTACAGATAACAAATTTACGTGTACGGGTAACCAATTTATGCGCACGGGCAACTAATTTACGTGTACGGGTAATTAATTCAGGAGTACGGGTAATTAACTATCGAAAGTATCAGTCGGCCAAAAGTAAACTGGGATTGGACACACCTGCAGGCAGGTAATTTTTTCCGTATATAGACCTGAAATAGAAATAGCTGACAAGTACTGACGCGACAACTGCAGAAAGGATCGAAATCTTTGCTATATCCCGGGCGCCCGAATCACTGAAAGCAAGCATGGTTGTAAATATCGACATTGTAAATCCTATTCCGGCCAATGTTCCCATACCAAATACCTGTCTCCAGTTGACATTAGAAGGCAGACTGGCAACATTTAACCGAACCATTATGCGGCATGCCAGGTAGATTCCCAATGGTTTCCCGACAACCAGTCCGAAAAAGATGCCCATGCCGACCGGACTTGTCAAAGAAGAAACCAGATGAGCCGGTAAAAGAATGGCCGTATTTGCCAGGGCGAATATTGGTAGTATAAAAAAGTTAACCCATTTGTGAATTGCTTTTTCAATGACAGCCAGGGCATTGACGGGCATAGCGAAGGCAAACAGTACACCGGATATGCTGGCTTCTACGCCGCTTTGCAGCATCATAAACCAGAGAGCGAACCCCAATACAACCTGCAGAATGCCAAATTTCATTTTCATCCTGTTGCACAAGAGAAGGGCTCCGTATATAATTCCACAGCAAAGAAGTGCCATCCAGTTTATATGACCGCCATAGAATAAAGCGATTACTACAATGGCTCCGAGATCATCTATGATTGCGATTGCCAGTAATAAAATTTTCAGGCCAACCGGGAATCTTTTACCGAGCAGGGAAGCCGCTGCAATTGAAAATGCAATATCTGTTGCAGTGGGAATTCCCCAGCCATGAGAGTAACCGGAATAGAAATTGAATCCAATAAATATCAAAGCCGGCATCATCATGCCCCCGAATGCTGCACCAAAAGGCAGAACGGCTTTTTTAAACTGGGATAATTCTCCTGATAATAATTCTCTTTTTATCTCGGTGGCAGCCAGAACAAAGAAAAATGCCATTCCGAAATTATTGATCCAGTCTATACCGGAATTGGGAAGTCTGAGTCTGGAAAATAAACCGGGATTGAACTGATCGTTCCACAAATGATTGAAGCCTCCGGAAGTAAGAGAGTTGGTAAGAAATAAAGATAATATAGTGCATCCCACCAATAATACTCCGGTCGTCCGGCTGTCACTCAGCAGATCCCTGAGTGGAGTAATGAAATGATGAAATGGTCTGGTTCTCTTTAATTCCATGATATATGAAGAATATAATGTGAAATTTCTATACCCTGTTCAAAGTTATTCAAATATTTTAAGCAAATGCGCCTGATTTATGAAAAAGTCTTAAAAAATATACACATTTATATAAATCATATATGAATAGAATTTATCGCATTTATATTTCACAATCAATGCTATACCAATTAAAAATAAAGCCCCTGCGAACAGGGGCCTTTTTGGGAAAGGTTAAGGATCAAACAAAAATTAATCCACGTATCCAAGAACACCCATTTCCGGGATATCCAGTCCGGCGACTTCATCATCCGCCTTGACACGTATGGGTACGAATTTATTAGAGAGTTTAAACCAGGACCACATTGCTGCAAAAACGAAAACAAAACAGGTTGCTGTTCCAATAAGTTGGGCTACAAGCTGGCTTCCGTCTCCATATAAGATACCTTTTACTGTACCGGGAACGCCATTCCATCCGTCGCCGTAGGATCCGTCTGCAAATATGCCAACAGAGATAACTCCCCAGGCTCCGTTGATACCGTGTACAGCAATAGCGCCTACAGGATCGTCTACTTTAAGTTTCCGGTCGATAAAATTATATCCATAATAAACCAATATACCCGCGATGGATCCAATCGCAACTGAACCGATGGAATTCACAAAAGCACTTGGTGCTGTAATAGCTACCAGTCCGGCGAGCAGACCATTGGCCATCATACCCGGGTCAAATTTCCCTGTCTTTGCGTAGCCGATTATCATTACGACTAAAGCGCCCATTGTACCTGCCATCATAGTATTTACGGCTATTATTGAAATACGAAAATCAGTACCAGCCAGTGTTGATCCGGGATTAAAACCAAACCAACCGAAAGCTAAAATGAATGTTCCCAATAAAGCCATTGGAATATTATGTCCTGGTATAGTTTTTATGGATCCGTCTTTGCCATATTTTCCTATACGCGGGCCAAGAACTATGGCACCTGCCAGCGCAGCGACACCGCCCACCATATGAACTACTGAAGATCCGGCGAAGTCAACATGCCCGTGACCTAAATGGAAGTTAGCTCCAAGCTGGGAGAGCCAACCACCGCCCCAAACCCAGTTTCCGAAGATTGGATAGACGAACATGGAAATGAAAAGTCCGTAAATAACAAAGGATTTAAATGTCCATCTTTCTGCCATGGCTCCTGTTGGAATGGTAGCAGTAGTATCCATAAATACCATCTGGAAAAGGAACAATGAAAATACTCCTACGTCATATACATTGCTATTCAGGAAATACCCTACTGTGCCCCAGATGCCAAAGTCATGACCGAATAAATGAACGATATATTCATGTGGGATAACGCCCTGGCCTCCTCCAAGCGTTCCAACATTCAAAGCTCCTCCAAACATCAGCGCAAAACCACATACCCAGAATCCAAACATACCGATTCCGTATACCATGAAGTTCATTGCCATTACGTGTGCCGCATTCTTCTTCTGAGTAAAACCAGTTTCAACGAGTGCGAATCCTGCCTGCATAAACATTACCAGGAAACCGGTGATCAGGGTCCACATAATGTTTATTCCAATCTTGTTGTGACCATCTGCTGCACCAATTGTCTGTACAGCCGTTGTAAGTTTGCTTACGCTTGCGCTGAGTGCTGCGACAGATGTGTCTTTGGCATTGGCCACGCTGTCCAGGGCTTTTACAGCCATCGTATCAATATCACTTAGAGTACCCGTTTTTGCGCCAGTCGGGTCCTGGGCCATTACCGGTGAAAAAGTGAATAGGCAAAAAATAATGGTCAGACATGCAAAAACCGCCTTAAAAGCTTTTGCATGTTGCTGTCTGAATGAATGCATGTCGATTGAGTTTTAGATGTAGGAATATTATGAACCTGATTAAAAGACATAGGTTGCTGCCAGAATACCTGAAAATGTATTTTTAGTTGGCGAATCATCATGTTTCAGGAAGGCGTCCTCGGAAGAATTATCATACCGTATTTCCGGCATAAATGTGAGTTTGCCCAAATGAAACTGTCCGGTTAACGTATACTCCATAAAGTTTCCTGCAGGGATCGGAAGAACTGCATCTTTATTATCAAAATACTCCGCTCTCAGTGTAGCACCGAATTTGGGGCTTGGATCAATATTCAGATAGAGTGCGGCACCCCACCAGTTATTCGTGTTGATTTGTTTTACCGTTTGATCCGTAGCATTGAAGCCTACACTGAATTTATCTGTGATCGTTCCGGTTAACACCAGGTCGAACTGGTTCAATATGGTGCTGTCGGTGTTGTTGCCGCCCTGATAATTCAGGAAGAACTTCCATTTATTATTCGGAGTTGCTGTGCTGATCTGCGCAATGGCCATTTTCTGTACCGCAGTGGTTGTTGAATTGTCTGTCGGATTGGATATACCCACCATGATGGCTGTCTTGCCGGCAATGGCGATATCCGCTTTTATACCGGTATTGAAAAAAGGACCATAGGAAAACATATAACTCATGGAGTAGTTCCTGTTGGCCGCTGCGTCCACTACTTCATAACCGATATGGGTGCCCCATTTACCTGCGGTCAGTTTGATCTTATCGGTGATATTATAATAGACAAAGGCCTGCACCACATTTTTTAGTGAAAAGAATCCGTTAGAGGCGCCATCATTATAGGAAAACTCTTCAGCCCTTCTGCCGAAGCCAAGTTCCACGGTAACGCCTGCTTTTGCCCAGCTATGATCCGCCCGGATAGTGGCCATACCCAGTTCGAATGAATTCTGGGAATTCGTAAAGCTGGTGTAGTTGTTAATCGAACTGGGCGCATTCGCAAAGTTGTAGCGATAGTACAGGTCCAGTGAACCGGAAAAAGTAGTTGCCGGCGAAGGGGGAATAGTATCCTTAGGTGCTACAACAACCGCTTTTGTTGTATCCTGAGCGTGTACGGAAATAAATGAACCGATTGCGACAATAAGCAGTTTTAAGTTTTTAACCATTGCTGTTTGTTTTTAAAGATTACCGAAAATCAGTAATACCCTGACCAGGGATACTACTTTAGCAATTTTAATGGCAAGCTGAATCGTCGACGGTATGGCTCAAATAATATGTTGGACTCTTTTCTCGATCAGCAAAGGGAAGGTTTAATACGACATTAAATAAATATGTAATACTCATTTAATAATGTGAAAGTATTATTAATTTTAAATCTAATTCGTTAAGTCGAACATATATATTTTTATTTCATATGATCTGAAAATTAGATTTTATTTAAAAAAAACATATTTGTAATAAATATTATTTAATAAAAAAAGGCCCCAAAACGGGGCCTTATATAAAAAGAATGTATTATCTCTCCTAACTATCTTAAGAAAAGGATTTCCCGGTATTTTGGTAACAGCCATTCGCTGTCGTCAACCAGGACTTCCAGTTTATCTACATGATAGCGGATCTGATCAAAGAATGCACCTTTCACATCGTCGCAGTAAGCGATGGCTTTTGCTCTGGTGTCTGTCAGGGCATTTGCTTTTTTCCTGGCTTCGATCATCCGGCTGACCTGTTCGCTGATCTGGGAGATATGTTCTGAAATCTTTTCCAGGATCTGTTTCTGATTCGAGAAAGCGGGTTCTTTCAGTCCTATCTCTTTAATACCGATGATATTTTGTATCAGGGTATTTTGATATTTGAAAGCCGGTGGCAGGATATGACTGGTGCAAAGTTCTCCCATAATCCGGGCTTCGATCTGCACTTTCTTCACATATTTCTCCAGTTCTATTTCATGGCGTGCTTCCAGTTCAATATGTGTGAGCACATTATTGGACTCATACAAATGTTTTGTCTTTTCAGTTAAGAGCGCATCGAGGGCCAGTGGGGTAGCTTTTACATTACCAAGGCCTCTTTTCTTTGCTTCTGCTTCCCATTCGTCGCTGTAGTTATTTCCTTCGAAAAGAATTTTTTCGCTGCTCACGATATATTCTCTGATCACGTGCATGATGGCGATTTCTTTTTTCTCACCTTTTTCAATCAGGGCATCCACTTCCTTCTTGAAGTTTTTCAAAGTTTCCGCCATGATTGTGTTGAGGGCAGTCATCGCATTGGCGCAATTGGCAGAAGAACCTACGGCGCGGAATTCAAATTTATTACCTGTAAACGCGAATGGAGAAGTACGGTTACGATCGGTATTATCCAGCAGCAATTCAGGAATGGATCTGTGCAGGTCCAGTTTCAGGATGGCTTCATCCTGTTCGTCAAATTTGGCGCCGACACGCTGTTTGATATCTTCCAGCACTTTGGTCAGGTATTCGCCGATGAATACAGAGATGATGGCCGGGGGTGCTTCATTGGCTCCGAGGCGATGGTCATTGCCTGCGGAAGCGATCGATGCACGCAGAACATCGGCATAATCATGCACCGCCTTAATTGTATTTACAAAGAAGGTAAGGAACATGAGGTTTGTCTTGGGTGTTTTGCCGGGTGCCAGCAGGTTGACGCCGGTATCCGTTGACATGCTCCAGTTATTATGTTTACCATTACCGTTGATGCCGGCAAATGGTTTTTCATGCAGGAGGGCGCGCAGTTTATGACGACGGGCCACACGATCCATGATATCCATCAGGAGTGTGTTGTGGTCGACAGCGAGACTGATTTCTTCGAAAATCGGGGCACACTCGAACTGGGAAGGAGCCACTTCATTATGACGCGTTTTTAATGGAATACCCAGTTTATAACATTCGGTTTCATAATCACGCATGAATGCATAAATCCTTTCCGGTATGGAACCAAAATAATGGTCTTCCAGTTGCTGGCCCTTTGCGGGCGGGTGACCGAATACGGTTCTTCCGCTCATCACCAGGTCCGGGCGCGCATTCGCCAGAGCCTCATCTATCACAAAATATTCCTGTTCCCATCCTAAAGTGCCGATTACTTTGGTAACATTCTTGTCAAAATAATTACATACGTCCACGGCAGCCTTGTTCATAGCTTCGAGGGACTTTAACAGGGGTGCTTTATAATCCAGTGTTTCGCCGGTATAGGAAACAAATATGGTAGGAATACATAATGTTTTACCCGTTTCGATCTCCATGATGAATGGCGGAGAAGATGGATCCCAGGCAGTGTATCCACGGGCTTCAAATGTAGCGCGGATGCCACCGGAAGGGAATGATGAAGCATCCGGTTCCTGTTGGATCAGGGCGTCTCCCTCAAATTGTTCAATGGCGGTACCGTCCCCCTTTATAGCAAAAAAGGAATCGTGTTTTTCTGCAGAAGACCCGGTTAACGGCTGAAACCAGTGTGTATAGTGGGTTACGCCTTTTAATTCAGCCCACTGACGGAGTCCGGCAGCGATCTGATTAGCCACAGCGCGGTCAATTTTCTTGCCGCCTTTAATTGAGCCCGTGAGGCTTTTATAGGCTTCATCGCTCAGGAATTCCCTTGCTGTGCGGGTTGTAAATACATTTTCCTGGAAAATAGCCTGTGATTTTGTCAGATCCGTCAAGTATTACCGGAGTCTTTGTTGACAGATCGTTAATTGCTTTTACTCTTAACGATTCCATTTACAATAATTTTTTTATGGAAACGAAAGTAAGCGATTATTCATAAGGACGAAAAAAAAATAGCTTTTTACCCGTTTTTTTAGAAATTGTTCTAAAATATATTCATTTTGCCCCTGTTTATTGAGATTTATATATTTAAAATCCCAAATAATTATAACATTAAGGTTAATTCTAATGTAATTTGAAAATCCAGTAACGGAGTTTCTGTTGCAGGAGCGGATTGCCGGCATACAGAAACAAAACCAGGAATAGAAAGGCGATGCTCCGGTATCGGACGATGGCTCCCGGGAAGGGAACGACATAACCAATAGCTATAAATTGGGTGATGCTATAAAAGAGGAATAGCCAGTACAGCGGATGGGAAACCTGTTGTTTCCGGTTTGGCGAAACGATATAGAAAAATAAGCCGGCAATCAGAAAAATGACTTCTACGGAAGAAAGCGATTGTAAAAGGTTCTTCCCCTCCCATGGATAGGGCCGGAAAACAGTGTTTGCTGTGGCCTGTGGAAGTATTCGAATAAAACTCATGGGTCCCGGCTCCAGGCTGTCCAGTTTATATTGTGTATTGCCCTTCAAAAGGAAAAACTTTTCCTGGGCCAGTCGTAAGGGGCGTGACAGCTGTCGGGCGGGTGGCAGAAAAAGGCTAATACTAAAAATCAGGATAAGGATCAGGTAGATCCGGTTAAAATATTTTGGAGAAGTCTCCTGGTTTTTCAGGCTGACCCAATAAGCGAGGAAGGCCGGCAGAAAAACCAGCAGGAACTGATAGCGGATCAGCAGAAGGCCCAGGAAGCCGGCTATACATCCCAGGGCAGACCAGATCCCGGCTTTCCGCGCGTAAGCCTGTCCGTTATAAATCATGAGGACCATAAAAAGTAAAAGCAATCCTTCGGCCCTGATCCCACTGCACCAGAAAATGACGGAAGGAATAAAAAAGACCAGCAGAAAATACATGCCGATGCGGCCGGGAAACTCCCTGGCCAGGAGTTTAAATAAAAGAAGCGGACCCCCGATAATTAAAAATTCGAATAAAAGGACGTCGGTATAATAATTTTTTCCGGTCAGCAGATTCAGTATGGCCAAACCTTTTATGATAAACAATCTTTCAAAATCATTTATATAAAATACAAAAGCATCCCAACTGTGAAACCCGTTTTAGCTCGAAGTGCATAAGAAGGGGAGAAGGGATGGAAGAACCGGAGCGGATGCTGCATCAGCAGGCTTGGTCTCTTCTTTTGATTCATTGAAATAATTCCAGGTGTCATCGCCATTATAATAATGTAGAAATACCCATCCATACAAACATCCCATGAATACTTTGAAAAAAACAATGGCTGTTGTATGATATATTGTAAACGGAAAAATTTTCTGCCGGATGATGATATGCAGTAAAATGGTTCCCGAAACCAGGTAAAAGAAAAAGAGAAAGTAGGTCAGCATAGGAACTTTACCTGATTTTGATTACCCAAATCTATAAATTTGAATTTAATAAAGCCGGATGATCGTAAATCAGACCGAACTGAAGAGAAAGAAAATCGCTCTTGTTGCCAATAGTGCATGGTCAATGTATAATTTCCGGATAGATCTTATCCGCCATCTCTTAGCCAGTTTTGACGTGCTCATCATCGCACCCAAAGACGAATTCGCCGAAGATCTGAAAAAAGCGGGTTGCTCCTACCTGGATATTCGTTTCAATAACCGTTCCGAGAACCCTTTACAGGATTATGCTTTATTAAAATCCCTGGAAAGGATTTACCGGGCTGAACAGCCGGATTTTATTTTTCATTATGTGATCAAGCCGAATATTTATGGTTCGATGGCAGCTGCCCGGTGTGGAATTCAGTCCGTGGCCGTCATCACGGGTCTGGGTTATACATTCGACCGTTCGAACTGGCTGAACCGCATCGTTCGTTTTCTTTACCGAAGGGCTTTGAAGAAAGCCCTGGAAGTTTGGTTCCTCAACCAGGAAGATGCGGATGTGTTTATTCAGCGAAAACTGGTGAGTACCGAAAAAATAAAAATTTTACCCGGTGAAGGCATTAATACCGATCATTTTTTTCCACAATCCCATAAAGCGGTCGCCCGAACCAGGGCTTTTCAATTTTTGATGGGAACCCGCCTGCTCCGTTCAAAAGGGGTGGGTGTTTATATTGAAGCGGCGCGTATTTTAAAAAATAAATACCGCGATGTACGATTTGAGCTGATTGGTTTCTTTGAGAAAAATCACCGGGATTCGATTACTGAATCGGAACTTAGAAACTGGCAGAAAAAAGGGATCATACATTATGGCGGATTTGCAAAGGATGTGCGGCCCTTTCTCCGTCAGGCAGATTGCTTTGTATTCCCCTCCTTTTATCATGAGGGTATTCCGCGCTGCCTGCTTGAAGCGGCAGCGATGGAAGTGCCCATTATCACATCCGTCAACACCGGTTGCAAGGAAGTGGTGTTGGAAGGAGTGAATGGTTTTTTGGCGGCTCCGAATGATGCCGCTAAACTGGCTGCCCGGATGGAAGAGATGATGGCGCTTGGCAATGGCGAGCGAGCTGCAATGGGGAAAAAAGGCAGGGAACGGGTGATTGAAAAATTTGGGATTGAAAAGATTCTTAGAGAATATGATGCGACTTTGTCGAGCTTAAAGCGTAAGGCGTAAAGCCTAAAGCCCACATTAGTGTGGTGAACGTGGAAGCGTGAGAAATGTAGGAATTCAAAATGGAAAAAGGAAATGATCCCGCACGTACGGGATGTTCATGTGGGCGATAGAATTTAATCACCTGGTATTTTAACCCGAGAACTATATTTCCATCCCGCACGTGCGGGATCATTTTCAAATTTCATTTTGAATTGACACATGGACTTCTTGTATATTGTAGTGTAGTTGAGATTAATATAATTTCACATTTACCACACTAACTTTGCTTTGCGCCTTACGCTTTGCGCTTTCAGCTTATGTGGGCCTGACTGAGGAATTCTAAAATTCCTGAATCCCTGATTTTTTCTTCCCATCGCCAGCTCTCCATTTTCGGAGATTCATAAGGGAATACTCTGATCCGGTCCCAGGTCATATTTGAAAAATCATCTTTCAATAAAAAATAATTTCCTCCATATCTCTCCTGAAATTCTGAAATCCAGAAATAGTTGGTACTGATCACCGGCATTTTCATCGCGGCATATTCGAGAAATTTCGTTGGCGTCTGTGCGTTAAAAGGTTCTTCATCCGGAATATAATTCATGGCATAACGGGCCCTGGCAAGCCAGGCAGGCACTTCCTGCCATGGAACCGCAGACTGGAAATAAATATTTTTACAATGCCCGAACGTATGTGCCAGCCCCCCTTCATCATTCCCCAGCAACAATATGGTGTGGGTTCTTAAAGGACCCTGATCAAAATATTTCAGCAGATCCCTGAGTTTTCTTTGAGATGAAAGATTGCCGGAATAAATAAAATCGAATTCTTTCGGCGTATCAGGCCGCGGATGGAAAAATTCCTCGCTGATTCCCATATCACGGTATCCAAAAGGAATTTCGTCGTGAATATTTATTTGCTCCCTGACGTAATCATTCAGATATAAACGAAAATGGGGGCGCGGATTCAGTCTGCTTTTTAAAAAATCTTTAAGCTTACGGTAAGGGGGAACCGAAGCAGAAGCATACTCGTGTATGATCAGTTTTTTTTTATGTTTTGACTTCGGATAAAAGCCCATGAAGTACCAATACACATCTGCGCCGGACAATGCTTCTTCTCCGTATTTTGCCAGACAGGTTTGTATATTTTGTTTCGGGAAAAATTCACCGTATGCAGAGAGTTCAGGTAAAAAAGCCTTGTGATTGTGGATGAAAGCGATCTTCATGGAATACTAAAATTATCAAATAGATTAACGCGTCCTTCGTAAATTTGCGGTTTCCTCAAAGAACATGGATATTACCGTAAAAACCGCCGAACAACTCCGGCTTACCGCAGAAGAATTTGAACTGATTTGTCAGAAATTGGGCCGCACGCCGAATTTTACTGAGCTCTGTGCCTTTAGCGCCATGTGGAGTGAACATTGCAGTTACAAGAATTCGATCCGGTGGTTGAAAACCCTTCCACGTGACGGGAAAAAAATGCTGGTAAAGGCCGGCGAAGAAAATGCAGGTCTGATGGATATTGGCGACGGCCTCGGCGTTGTTTTTAAAATAGAATCTCATAATCATCCTTCGGCCATCGAACCGTTCCAGGGAGCCGCCACCGGTGTCGGCGGTATTCACCGGGATATTTTTACCATGGGTGCGCGTCCGATTGCATCGCTCAATTCATTGCGTTTCGGCAAATTGAATGATCCGCAGACTCAGCATCTGCTGGCCGGTGTGGTGCATGGGATCGGTCACTATGGAAATTGTTTTGGCGTACCAACCGTGGGAGGAGAAATTTATTTTGATGAATGCTACCATACCAATCCACTCGTGAATGCCATGAGTGTGGGCATTGTAAAAAAGGGTAAAACGATTTCTGCGACGGCACTCGGAAAAGGAAATCCTGTTTTCTTTGTTGGCAGCGCAACTGGGAAGGACGGGATTGGTGGTGCTTCTTTCGCTTCGGCCAATATCACAAAAGAGTCAGTACAGGAACTGCCGGCGGTGCAGGTGGGAGATCCGTTCCAGGAAAAAAAATTACTGGAAGCCTGTCTGGAAGTAATCGAAACCGGCGCCGTTGTGGGCATGCAGGATATGGGTGCAGCGGGCATTATTTGTTCAACCGCAGAAATGAGTGCAAAGGGCGGAGTGGGAATGCGTATTGATCTGGATAAAGTGCCTACCCGTCAGACCGGCATGAAGGCCTGGGAACTCCTGCTCAGCGAAAGCCAGGAGCGAATGCTGATGGTCGTGGAAAAAGGAAAAGAGAAAGAAGTGCTTGACATTTTTGAAAAATGGGATCTTCCCTGTTCGAATATCGGAGAGGTTACTGACGATACTTTATTGAGCTTTTATTATCACGGAAAACCGGAAGCCAGTATTCCCGCAGAAGAACTTGTGCTGGGTGGTGGTGCGCCACAGTATACCAGAGAATATAAAGAGCCCGCTTATTTTGAAAAAATAAAATCATTCGATCGCGGCTTCCATTCCTGAAACCGCATCCGAAAATCTGAAAGACGGTTGCGGCAGAACTGATCAGGCTACCGTCTATTGCATCCAAACGCTGGATCAGTGTTCAGTATGACAGTACGGTAGGTGCAGCCAATACTTCTACGAATGAACCTTCGGATGCAGCGATTGTTATCGTGCTGGGAACAAAAAAGGGAATTGCGATGACAACGGATTGTAATAGCCGTTATGTGCTTGCGGATCCTTACAAAGGTGCCATGATCGCGGTATCGGAAGCGGCCCGCAACCTGGTCTGCTCAGGAGCCACTCCGCTGGGAGTTACAAACTGTCTGAATTTTGGGAATCCCTATGATCCGGAAGTATATTACCAATTTGTGCATGCCGTAAAAGGGATGGGAGAAGCCTGTCTGAAATTTGATACGCCGGTGACCGGCGGAAATGTAAGTTTCTATAACCAGCATCCGGATGGAGCTGTATATCCAACACCCACCATTGGTATGGTTGGATTGCTGGAAGACACGAAACAAAAAATGACTCTTTTTTTCAAACAATCCGGTGATCAGATCTTCATGATCGGTAAATCCAGAAACGATATTCATTCTTCCGCCTATTTACATGCATTGCATGGAGTGGAATACAGTCCGGCTCCCCATTTCGATCTGGAAGAAGAATTTGTTTTACAGACAAAATTACTGGCCTGTATTCAGCAGGGACTGGTTGAGTCTGCGCATGATGTGGCAGAAGGTGGTTTATTTGTGGCCCTTGCCGAAAGCGGTTTTCATAAAAACCTGGGCTTCTCCGTTTCCTGTCAGGATGAATCCATCCGGCGGGATGCATACTGGTTCGGGGAATCACAAAGCAGGGTGGTGGTTTCAGTCAGGAACGAAAAGCTCTCCGCATTTAAAAAAGCAATGGAGGGAATTTCTCTTGAAAAACTCGGTGAAGTTACCGGATCCCATTATCCAGATAAACGGTGAAAACTGGGGTAATATCCGGGAATGGAAACATGAATATGATACGGCCATTGAAAAAGAAATGGAATCAATCGTAGAAGCATAATCGGATCTTCCTTCAAAAAGAAATAGAATTAATGTAGAAGCATGACCAAATCTTCCTCCATTGTGGTAACAGGCGCTGCAGGTTTTATTGGCAGCTGCCTGACGGGTTTTCTGAATGAAAAAGGATTCGAACAACTCATCCTGGTGGATGAATTCAGCCGCCTGGATAAAGTGAATAATCTGAAAGGAAAAAAATTCTCTCATCAGGTTGAACGAGATGATTTTTTCCATTGGCTGGAACAAAAGAAACCGGCCATATCATTTATATTTCATCTGGGCGCCAGAACGGATACGACGGAATTTGATTATGCGGTTCATGAACGACTGAACCTGGAATATTCGCAACGTGTGTGGGATTATTGTATGCTCAAACAAATCCCGCTGGTATATGCTTCTTCAGCAGCTACCTATGGCTCCGGTGATTTGGGTTATAGCGACAACCATCAATTGCCGTTTAAGCTGGAACCCCTGAATGCTTATGGCATTTCAAAAAACGAATTTGATAAATGGGCCATTCTTCAGCAAAGCCATCCGCCGTTTTGGGCAGGATTGAAATTCTTCAATGTGTATGGCCCGAATGAATATCATAAAGGTCGTATGGCCAGCGTGATCTGGCATGCCTTCAACCAGATAAAAAATAATGGTACCGTAAAACTTTTTAAATCACATCGTCCTGACTTTAAAGACGGCCAGCAACTCCGTGATTTTATTTATGTGAAGGATATTTTGAAAGTCTGTTTCTGGCTGATGGAAAATTTTGAAAAGAAGCCGCCCAGTGGTTTATATAATCTGGGAACAGGAAGGGCCAGGAGTTTCGAGGACCTTGTGCGGGCAACTTTTTCCGGTGCCGGTGAACCCGTGCAGATTCAATATATCGATATGCCGGAAGACATTCGCGATAAATATCAGTATTTTACAGAAGCCAAAATGGAAAAGCTCCGGTCGGCCGGGTATACAGAACCTTTTTATTCCCTGGAAGACGGCGTAGTGGATTATGTAAAAAATTATCTTTCAAATAAAAATTATTACTAGCCAATGATCAACAAAATCGGCATCATCGGAGGCGGAAACCTGGGTATGGCCATCGCAGAAGGATTAATCCAAAGCGGATATATCAGCCCGGGTCATATTCTGATTACCCGCCGTTCAGTTGATCAATTGCATGCCCTGGAAAGAAAAGGTGTTATGGTAAGCTCCAATAATGAAGATGCGCTCAATTATGCTTCCCTGATCTTACTGGCGGTAAAACCCTTCCAGGTGAATGAAGTGCTGTCCAAATTAAAGGGCAGCTTTAAAAAAGGAAAACATATCCTGGTGTCTGTGGTGACGGGTGTCAGTATTCAGCAGTTATCCGCCCATGTACCGGAACAGGTTCCGATCGTAAGGGCCATGCCCAATACGGCCATTGCCATCCGCGAGAGCATGACCTGTCTGGCAGCCAAGGATATCGACCATGAACAATTTCAGGAAATACTTGAAATGTTCAACCAGCTCGGCAGCTCGGTGAAGATTGATGAAAAGCTGATGGATGCGGCCACCGTTTTGGGTGCCTGCGGAACGGCATTCGCCATGCGTTATATCCGGGCGAATATCCAGGGAGGTATTGAAATCGGATTTGATGCCGCCACGGCCAGCCTGATAGCGGCACAAACCGTTAAAGGGGCGGCGGAACTGCTTCTCAAGAAACAAACCCATCCGGAACAGGAAATAGATAAAGTAACCACTCCCAAGGGCTGTACCATTGCGGGACTTAATGAGATGGAACACCGCGGTTTCAGCTCTTCTTTGATCAAGGGCCTGGTCGCCAGTTACCAGAAAATAGGTCAGGACTAAAAGTCACTTTGATAATCAGATAGTTATAATGCGCTTTCCTGAATAGTTGCTGCTATGACTTGCAACTGTTAAAATATAGATGGAAATTTACCGTTATAAGCATAACCCTAACCACTTAGCAAATAATTGCTAAGAATCCAAACTATGAAAGCCAAATCCAGCAGTTACGTATTAGCGGCAGAGATTCTGATCATTATTTTATTTCACGCAGTAAAGATCAAACAATCCGAAAAACAGTCCGGGGATTTGGTTTTTACGCCCGCGGCCAGGACTGTGGCCCTGCCTAAAATGGATACTAAAAACAAGACCGGCACAGAATACATGCTTGTAAATCTTGTAAAGTAATTTTTCCCCGCCCACTATTCTCCACTTATCCACAATCTGATTTTCCGGTTTCGGAGGATTAAAAAAATTGCCGTAGGTTTGCATGACCTTCTGGTTACTGTTTTACATCTGTAATTCAACAGGTCATATCATTTCATTTTACTGAATTTATTGTTGTCTTAATTTAAAGATTATGGCCAAATATATTTTTGTTACCGGAGGTGTTACTTCTTCTTTGGGAAAAGGAATCATTGCGGCATCTCTGGCAAAGCTGCTGCAGGCCAGGGGGATCCGGGTAACCATTCAGAAATTTGACCCATATATAAATGTTGATCCGGGAACTTTAAATCCTTACGAACATGGAGAATGTTTTGTTACGGAAGATGGTGCCGAGACGGATCTTGATCTGGGCCATTATGAGCGGTATCTGAATATTTTTACTTCGCAGGCAAACAATGTAACAACCGGAAGAATTTACCAGACAGTTATCAATAAGGAAAGAGAAGGCGCCTACCTGGGTAAAACCGTTCAGGTTGTACCTCATATAACGGATGAAATCAAAAGAAGGATGTTGCTGATTGGTGCACGCAATGAATATGATGTCATTATCACTGAACTCGGAGGAACCGTAGGCGATATCGAATCCCTTCCCTTTATCGAAGCTGTACGTCAGTTGCAATGGGAATTGCCGGAAGATGACGTGGTTGTGATTCACCTGACCCTGATCCCTTATCTGAAAGCTGCCAAGGAGTTAAAAACAAAACCTACCCAGCACAGCGTTCGTATGCTCAGCCAGGAAGGCGTAACACCTGATGTGATCGTTTGCCGTACGGAAGAACCACTTTCTCCGGAGATAAGAAAAAAAATAGCCCTGTTTTGTAATGTAAAAGTAGAGGCCGTGATTGAAGCAGCCGATGCTTCCACCATATATGAGGTGCCGGTGACCATGATGAAAGAGAAACTGGACCTGATCTGTCTGAAAAAACTGAACATTACCAATTATCAGGATGCCGAACTCACGAAGTGGAAAGAATTTCTCGATAAACTTCGTCACCCAAAATCCAAAGTAACCATCGGGCTGATCGGGAAATATATTGAACTCCAGGATGCCTATAAATCGATTCTCGAATCCTTTGTGCATGCCGGTGCTATGAACGAATGTAAAGTGCAAATTCTGAATGTGCACAGTGAATCCATCACCAGTGAAAATGTAGCAGAGAAACTGGGTATTCTGGACGGGCTGCTGGTTGCACCCGGATTTGGACATCGCGGAATTGAAGGAAAGATTACGGCCGTGAAGTACGCCCGGGAAAATAAATTACCATTCTTTGGAATTTGCCTGGGTATGCAAATGGCGGTGATAGAATTTGCTCGCAATATACTCGGACTGACAAAAGCCCATTCCACTGAAATGCAGGCGGACACACCCACACCGGTGATTGACCTGATGGAACATCAGAAAAAGATCACCGTGAAAGGAGGAACCATGCGCCTGGGTGCTTATCCCTGTGCCCTTGAAGACGGGACGCTGGCGAAGGCCATATATGGCAAATCGATGATCTCTGAAAGACACCGGCACCGTTATGAATTTAATAATGAATATCTCCAGCAGTTTGAGGATGCGGGTATGATAGCCAGCGGAAAGAATCCCGAAAGCGGACTGGTGGAAATTATCGAATTGCCCAATCATCCTTTCTTTATTGGAGTGCAATATCATCCGGAATTAAAAAGTTCTGTAGAAAACCCGCAACCCATTTTTGTATCCTTCATCAAAGCTGCCAAAGAGTTTGCCAGTAAAAAAAATATGCGGAATCCGGTTCTGGAGCGGGAAATGATTTAATACAAGTATGGAAGTATGGAAGTATGGAAGACTGGAAGTGCTGAGAAACAACCTCGCTAACTAATTTCTGCCAACTGTTAACTGTCAACTGCCAACTATTTCGCCGGAAAAGCCCAGATCAGAAATTCCGGAAACACTTCGCTCCAGCTGCTATAATCATGGATACCATTCGGTAATTCCCTGTAAACAATTCCTTCCGGTGCGACTACATTTTTCTTTTTCAGCAGATAGATTACATCTTTTGTATCGTCAATGACATCGATGATACTGTCTTTATCCCTGTCTCCCTTTTCTTCTGCTGCGCCGGCATAAAACCAATATTGCAATCCTGGTTTTTTTCTGGAAGCTTTTAATTTTGAATACATGATCCGGTTTTTTTCATCGGAGTAGGAGCTGTCTTCAGAAGCCTTATCCCGCCACCAGAAAGATCCCGAGAAAACGCCCACCTTATTGATTTTATCCGGATGATTCCAGGCGATATCAAATGCAGAGAGTCCGCCCATGGAGCAACCAGCTATCGCGAATGATTGAAATTTTCTTACGCCGGATTGTTTTTTTGCATAAGGGTATAATTCATTATTGATGAATGCATCGTAGAATGTGGCCCTCCCACCACGATTCAGATAATCCGGTTTGTCCGTGACTCCGTATTCCTGCATGCGGTCGCCTGCTTCCACTCCTATGATTACCAGGGGCAATATTTTTCCTGCCTTGTATAAACTATCTAAGGTTTCTTTAACACGGAGTTTGTCCATATCCTGCCCGTCATTCAAAATGAGCAGGTTAAACAACGAACGGTCGGAAGGTGGTGGTGTGTGCACGATATGCAACTTCACATTACGTTGAAGATGTTTCGAATATAGGGTGTCATCTGATTGCTTAACCCGTTTGCAGGATATAACGAGGGTGAGTACAATCAGGAGATATTTTCCATTCATGTGCTAAAGATAGAAAATGCAATATTAGTTTGGATGGTAGTCCTTATGATCGTAAATTTGCCGTCCACATCGCGAAGTAGAGCAGCGGTAGCTCGTCGGGCTCATAACCCGAAGGTCGGAGGTTCGAACCCTCCCTTCGCAACAAATAAAAGGCTCCTGGTGAGCCTTTTTATGTTTACGGTTTATGTACTTTACTCCGCTTCATTTGATAAAATCTACATTGGGTTTACTAGTGACCTGAATAGAAGATTTTTATTTCATAATAAATTAGAGAAAACCGGGTGGACGAGTAGATTTCGACCGTGGATAGTATTGTATTCAGAAGAGCATACCAGTAAGGCGGCTGCAATGCGCCGGGAAAAAGAATTGAAATCTGCCAAAGGAAGAGATTTTATCTGGAAGCTGGTCAGGGAAATATAAAAAACGGGCTCATATCCGCCAGCTGGCGGACGGAGGTTCGAACCCTCCCTTCGCTACAAATAAAAGGCTCCTGGTGAGCCTTTTTTATTTTTACGGAGCACATGCTTAATCCAGCTTCGTTTCCTGCAAAAATTTCTATTCGGATTTTCGATGGTGTTTAACGGTTAAATCTTTGTCCACCCATTTTATAAAGTTACATTCATTTTGCAGGTCCAACCTTCGCCTTACATACTCATTTGATTTGGTCAGATAAGGGAGCGAAAACCACGCAAGCCAGTCAAACCAGCAATTTTTAAAGCATGAAAGCAGCCACCCTTACAACGATTTTTTTAATCAGCATTTTATTCAGCTATTCCCAAACGAAAGATTCCCTTCAAACAAAAGATTCCCTTGTCGCCCCCTGGTGGGTGGAAAAATTTAAACTGACTGCCGGTTTATTTGTCCCAATTAATAATACAAAAGTCCAGGTTGGAGTAAACGGTACGGCTAATGGGACCAATATTGATTTTCAAAAAGATTTAGGTTTCGACGCTGCTCAGATAACGTTTTTAGCTAATTTTCAATGGCGGATCTCCAGACGGTCACGAATTAACCTGGCTTATTATAATATGAACCGCACCGCCACCCATACCCTAAAAAAAGATATCACATTTAAAGATCAGACTTATCATATTGATAATACCGTTGATACTTATTTTAATACGGCCATTTACCAATTCTCTTATGGATATGCCATCATCGAAAAACCGACATATGAAGTGGGTGTTATGATTGGAGCACATACAGTAGGAGCTAAGACCGGTATTTCATTAAATGGCGCGACAACCGGCTCAGCAAATAGTAATTTCGGATTTACAGCCCCTTTGCCGGACCTTGGAGTTTGGGGCGGTTATGCTTTTAGTAATCGGTTTGCTGTGAATCTAGACTTCGATTATCTCGCTTTGACTATTAATGGCATTAATGGTCGCCTGATTGCTTATGATCTCGTTTTCACATATAAACTGATCAGGCAACTGGACCTATCACTGGCTTATGCAGGTCTGAATTTTGTATGTCAAGACCACAAAAAAAGATGTCAGCGGCGAATTCAGATGGGGATATAATGGACCTTCTCTTGGCGCTACTTTCTCCTTTGGTGCAAGATCATGGAAACATTAGATTTTTACCAACCACTCTATTCAAATTTCTTCAGATAGTAGGACCGGAAGCTGCAGGAGGCGGTATTAATTTCACCGCTTTCCCAAATGATACCATGGGATTCCATTCCGGTTCATATGGATTGGACAGAACATATATCGATTGAGCCGGCATATATCCTTCTGCTATTTTATATACGGTGTCCTGTTTGTCTGTCACAGCTTCATCTATAATTATGCAGCAATGACCGGGATTGCCTGGAAAAATAATGACGGTTCCGGTTTGAAGTCCATTCGCCTTTTTTAATTCTTTGCAAAGCGATACGGTATTCGCATAGGTGTATACGATATCCAGCCATTTCCTCAATGATGTGTGTGACAAGATCAGACGCTTTATTGGTTTGGGCAAGTATCTGTTGCCGCTTTATAAATATGGGGCGGATGCCTTTCAGATAATCCGCCAAACTATAATAGATTCCCGAATTAAAATGAAATCCGATCTGTGCATATTTTTTTTGACTGAATAAATATTCAGACCTCAGTCGTATGAGTGCATCCGCGCATTGCTGCAGATCTGAGCTGCCAACATCATAGGTCAGGATCGCAAAATGCTTCTCCTGGTTGTCGATCTGATTTCCTTTGTAATCCAGGATGGGTTTGTTTTCAGTCGGAAGGTGCTGGAGAAACCAGGGCCAGGAATCCGGCGGATAGGAAAGGGGACGGGCGGATTGAGATGTATCCGTTTTGCGGGATTTAACTGTTTTCGGTTGCTGACGACTGTTAGTCTTTTTGTATGAAAGGAATGCAAGGGCTATGGCAGGAACCAGGACGTATATGAGCAAGCGCATGTTCGGGTTTACCCTTTGATGCGCGCAGGCATTCATTCCACAGATTGAAATCTGTATTCACAAAATATTAAGGAATGGAACAGGGTAGTATGGAAGAATGGAAGTATGGAAGTATGGAAATAATCCGGGTTGAAACTTGCAAACAAACTGAAGCTTCGCGTTAAGATGGCTTTACGCTTTGCGCTTTAAGCTTTTCGCGTGAAAATTATTTCCCAAACAATCTTTTAAAAAATCCCTTTTTCTTTTTCTCTTCCGGCGGGTTGACCACTTTTATAGCGTCAGCTTTTTTTTTGTTTCCGATCGCTTCATCTAATATTTTCTGTTCTTCGGGTGAAAGTTGTTTTGAATCGACCGGTACATGCGGCGAACTTGTGTCAAAGTATTGACTCGCATTTCCGTTACCCTGGTCATATCCCTGGGCTCCCGGAGTTATAGAATCGATGATGGTCTTGTAATAATCAGGCATCAATTCACCCTTCATGTTTTCCGGTTGTACGAAATGTGCTTTGCGGTTTAGTCCCACATCTTTGTCTGCGGCCGTTTTTGCATAAAAATATTCCCAGATGGGTCGGGCGGAACGTCCGCCTTCTCCCAATTTAGTATCCAGGCGGATAAAATTATCATCGCAACCGATCCAGACACCGGCCAGTAATTGTGGTGTATATCCGATGAACCAGGCATCGGTATTGTTTTGTGTTGTTCCTGTTTTCCCGCCCATTTCAGCCAGGCCGAGGCGGTCCCTCATGCCGGCAGCTGTTCCGACGTCGACCGTTCCCTGCATCATCCGGCACATCGTGTATGCTGTATTCTGACTGATAACTTCCTTTCTTTCCGTATCAAAGCGGGCCAGTACGTTTCCGTTTTTATCTTCTATGCGTGCGATATAGTATGGTTTGGTGCTAAAGCCACCGGCAGGAAACATGGTATAACCCCACAACATTTCATAAAGGGAAATTTCAATCGCACCCAGCGCAAGGGAAGGATAGGGTTCCATTTTTGATTTGATGTTGATATTATGGAGAAAATCCACAAAATTTTTCGGACCTACCTGTTTCATGATGGACGCGGAGGCGCAGTTCAGAGAATGCGCCAGTGCATTTGCCATGGTAACCTGCGGACCGAGTTCACATTTTCCACCGGCCGGTACAAGTCCAAAACCATCAAAATATTGCGGTTCATTATCTACGATGGTTGCGGGCGTGAATCCTGCATCCTCGATGGCATCTGCATAAAGCAGCGGCTTGATGGATGATCCCACCTGCCTCTTGGTATTTATATTCGCGTGATCAAATTTATACGTCTTAAAATCGATTCCACCGATCCAGGCTTTTACTGCTCCGCTCATGGGATCCATCGCCAGAAAGGCAGTCTGCATCATCTGGTGATTGTATTTTATTGAATCCAGCGGCGACATCACAGTGTCCGTTTCACGACGGGAGTTCCAGGCAAATACCTTCATTTGAACCGGCTGGTCAAAACTCTTGCGGATCTCTGCTGCCGGGATGCCGTCGTCTTCCATATTCCGCCAGCGTTCCGTATTGCGGATCAGGGATTCCAGAATATTGGCATGTTCTTTCCAAACCAATCCCTTCCGGATGGACGGCTGGGCACTCAAAACTTTCTGCAGGCTGGGAACCTGTTTGGCAACAGCCTCTTCAGCATATAATTGCATACGCGGATTGATGGTGGTATAAATCCTCAATCCGTCTTCATACAAATCGTATGGGTCGCCGGTTGCCGGATTTTTATGGTCCTTGCACCATTTTTTTAATTCATCGCGTATTACATCACGGAAATAAGGTGCCAGTCCGTTATTCTCATCGAGCTTCTTATAATTGGACAGATCTATGGGCTTCAGTTTGTATTTGCGGCCCTCATCTTCGGTAATGAAGTTGCTCTCCACCATCCGGTTGATGACAGTGTTTCTCCTTTCGATAGCCGCTTTCGGATTTTTTCTCGGGTTATATAATGTATTACCGCTTAACATACCGATGAGCATGGCGGATTCATCCACGGTCAGCTGGTCGGGTTCTTTTTGAAAGAATGTGCGGCTTGCATTCCGGATGCCGTATACATTATCGCCGAAAGGGACCGCATTCAGATAGAGTGCCAGTATTTCTTCCTTTGTGAAATTTCGTTCCAGTCGCACGGCCGTAATCCATTCTTTTAATTTTTCAATACCGCGCCGGGTGATATTATGAGATCCCTGACCGAGCATATATTTTGCCAGCTGCTGGGTAATTGTCGATCCACCACCGTCACGACCCAGTTTTACAACTGCACGCAGCACGCCCATGCCATCAATTCCGGAATGATCATAAAACCTTTTATCTTCTGTAGAAAGTAACGCATTGATGGCATTTTTTGATATGTCGTGGTATTCCACATTACTGCGGTTGCTTTTGTCCTTATAATATTTACCCATCAGGGTTCCATCATCTGCATATACTTCGGATGCCAGCATAATGGACGGATTTTCCAATTCTTTCAGAGAAGGAAGTGAGCCGAAGACACCAAAGTTTATCAGCACCAGCAATAAGATGAAGACACCCAGGCCGGCAAAAAATATTTTCCAGAATATTGGAATTGCTTTGCGCATATTTTTATTTTATTAAAATCAATTTTTTATATCGTTGACGGTTGACGGTTGACGGTTGACCGTTGACGGTCGCCTCAAGCCTCCCGCCTCATGCTTCCTGCTTTATTTGCCTGCCGGAAATGAATCCGGAGAATAAACAGATAAAAATCTCTTATATAGTTGAATGTCTTTATTTGCTTTTAAAACTTCCAGGTTCCGGGCATCAATGATGATAAAGAAATATTTCTTTTCCGGTAACCAGGGTATGATTTCCCTCGGCGCAGCATTCGCCGCTTTATTCAGGTAAGTAACAGCTGCTGACATATTTTCAAATCCCTGCATCACCATCAACTTGGTGGTATCGGTCAATGACTGTTTATCGATCTCATAGTTTTTACCGTAGAAATTTTCTCGGTTATACCGGTCGAACGCATTCTTTGATTCTGTGACGTATACAGGATCCACATTCGACATCACCATAACGACGAATTGGGGTTTGTCGGGCGACCATGTATAGGGAGAAACAAACAGGGCTTGTGCCTTTAACTGGAGCGCATCCGGTTTCTTAATCGAAATCTGGCTGCTGTCCCTGCCAATATTCTGAGCGTTCATGGCCTTTGCTTTGGCGTTTGCCGAATCCGTTATTTTCGGTTGTGCCGCGGCGTTAGCCAAACGTGCAATACTATCCTCCGTCATGCGCTGGACATGAAGGTTCCGCAGATAGGTTTCAATTCTTTCTCTTTCATTCAGCACCCTTAGTACATTCTCGGCCTTTGCAGACATGATGGTCTTGGGGAAACGGGTTATAATTTTAGTCAGCGTTACTTTCCCGATACTGTCATAGCGATAATGGATATAATAAAGCGCTTCGATGTACAACAATTGCGGTGTCCAGTATTTTTCTCCAAATACACTGTCCAGCTTTAGTTTTTCGCCGGCTGCCTGGTCGAAATGACCTTCAATAAAATGCTCGTACACCGTTTCGTAAGCCTGGGTCGCTCTTGTGCGTGCAGGCAGGTCCTCGGGACCTTTCGGTGGATTTTCAATCAGCGTGATATAACGACCGGTTGGGAATTTCTGTTTCATCAATGCCAATATCCGTGCTGCATTGACCGAATCGTCCAGGTGTATATAACAGAAATACTGGTTATAAAGTGCTTCCTGATAAAATTTAGAATCCGGGAATTTCGTTTCGAGGGTATCATAGATTTTCAATGCACCGCGGTAATCAGGTATATAATCCTGCAGTGATTTTCCCAGTGCAAACAGGGCGTTTTCCACTGAATCCTTTGACTTCTGCATTTTCTCCGGCGTAAGCGGGAGTCCGGCCATCAGCGATTCTGCTGTGAGCTGCGCAGCAGCCGGTGTAGCTGCATTTGGTTCAGCCCCGTTTAAACGCAGATTACTGGCCGGCGTAAGACCCGTGATCTGCTGGTTAATCAAAGATTGAACTTCCCAATTGTCTACGTTTGGCCGGTTACCCCATCGGGATTTAAAATCGCCATAGCCCTTCGCTTTTACTGATTGATTATAAAAATACCAGTCTCCTGCGCCAATGGGATTTGTGAACATGTCCGGAACTACACTGTTGGATCTGAAGCCGTAGCCACCTGAGCCACTGCTGTAATCATCTTCAGCCAGACCCTGCTGCTTCCGATAGGCCCGTAGCATTTTTTTTATATAGGCGTCTCTTTCGGCCGCTGTCATTTCAGCTATCCGCTGCAGGCTGTCCTGCCTTTCTATGATCAGAATTTGCGGAACGATACGGCTCAGTGCCTCTTTTCTTTCAAGCAATACTTTCAGCGAATCGGCAACGCCCGGGTCACTCACATTCACGCTGTCATACGCATATTTTGCCTCAGGATACATTTTATCTTCCATGAAAATCCATCCGAGTTTCAGGAATGCCCGGTCACGGTTATATCCCAGCCCGTTGGCATGGTCTATACATTTTCTGAAATATGCGCGTGCAGCTTTCTTATCATGTCTTTCCAGTTCCATTTCTGCTGCTACATAATAAATTACATCCAGGTATGGCGCATAAATTTCTTTCCTGGCCATACGCATCAGAGCGTTCAGGTTTTTCTGTATATAGTCGTTTTTTGCTCCATCACCTTTATTATCCCGGATTGCATTTAACCGGGCGTATACAGCAAGGGCCGGGTCGAGGGTATGGGAAGCTGCTTTTTCATACCAGGCTTTTGATGCGGCCGGATGCCCACTGAGATCATATAACTGTGCTACCAGGTATGACCATCGCGCCTCTTCATTCTGGTCTGTGGCGTTATCGAGCGCCAGACTCAGGTGAAGTGCAGCGCTGTCCCACTCTTTGATTTTATAAAAATAAAGTGCCTGCATTTCATGCAGTGAAGGTTTTAACCGGTCCGGAAAATTAGGATCCTGTTTCAGGATCTCAATCAGCACGGCGCCTTTTGTAAGTTTTTCCTGCTGGAAATAAGTTCTTATGAGCCAAATGAAGGATTCATTCCGGCTGGGCGGCAGACTGAACACTTTTTTTGCAATATTTCTTTTTTCATTAGTGGAAATTGAAAATGCATTTCCCCCTTCTTCCTGGTTACTGCCGATGGGCATTGCGTATCCGTCGGCGTCTCTGGGCGCATAGGCATAATTCACAAATTGAAATAAAATATGGGCCGAATCCATGTTATTCTTGTACAGGTAGGCCCGACCCATCAGGATATACAGGTTGTCGTTCCAGCTGTTTCTTAAATCGTGCAGGAGTATGGCAGAATTGATTTTATCGACTACGGAATCGAGATTGCGTTTATCCCTGGCTGTTGTCTCGAGCGTGTAATTGTAAAATGGCAGGAGTTGGGTATAATCTTCTTTAAACTGAGATTTGGCGCGGGCCAATACATCATTCAGTTTATTATTGGTATTGAAATAGAAATTATATTGGGTGATGGTATTTTGAAGAAGTGCCCGGGGAACATTCCACTTGGTGGTGGCTGTTTTTTCATAACCGAGGGTACGGTTTTCGTACTTGTCCGGTTTCTTCACATCATAGTCCACCCCGACCTGCCCGGATCCGTTCAGATAGAAAAAAAGAGAAAAAAATATAACCGATGTAACGATCCGTTTCACCCTGCGTCCTTTAGGATTGCCATGCAAACTAAATTGTTATTAACTGATAAACGGGATTTTTATTATAAAAATCAGCCAATTTAAGCCCGTTTTAACCTGCAAACCAATAACTTGTTATCTTTAGACCGCAATATCCCCTTATGGCCAAATTCGATGCCAATTCCACCTTAAAAAGATTGCAAAACCGGTACCGGCTGGTCGTCATGAACGACGATACATATGAGGAAGTGGTCACTTTTAAACTTTCCCGCCTGAGTGTATATGTTTTTCTCAGCACGGTTTTTGTGTTACTTACCGGACTTACAGTGGCTTTAATAGTGTTTACTCCATTAAAGCTTTACATACCTGGTTATGGAGATTTAAATAATACTAAGGAGTTGCGTGAACTAAAAATACGTACTGATTCGTTAGAGCAGGAAGTAAGGTACCGCGATCAGTATTTTGAGGGTTTGAAAAATGTGTTGCAGGGGAGCAGTACGGTGAAAACGGATACGACGGCGCTGAAGATTCCGAAAGCGGAAAAAATCGACGATTAAAATCTGATACCAATGTTTAATAACAAATCCAAATCCGAAACAACAGAAACTGTTGTACCTACAGGCAGCGCCAGTCTCATTGGCAGCGGAACTTCCCTCAAAGGCGATATTACCAGCAGCGGCGACCTCAGAATTGACGGTACGCTGGTTGGCAATATTATCTGTTCTGCAAAAGTGATCATCGGTGCAAACGGTGTAGTAGAAGGTGACGTCAGCGGTGTCACAGCTGATATCATGGGAAAGGTTTCCGGCACCATCAAGGTGAAGGAACTGCTCCAGTTAAAAAGCAATTGCCAGGTAAATGGTAACATCCATTCTGCGAAACTGCAGATTGAACCGGCTGCTAATTTTAACGGACAATGTCACATGATACATGAGGCACCTGTTTCGACTACCAGTAGTAAATCAACATCTGTAAAGGAAGATTATTCGTCGAAGGGTAGTCCGAGTTTGGCACTTTCCTAAGCGTAAAGCGTAAAGCGTAAAGCGCAAAGCTAAAGCTTTGGTTGAATAGAACCATAGTTTATCCTGGTTGTATATTCTTATAAAACAGAATCAACCAGCCCGGGAAAATTATTGTCTAATTCATTGAGACGCTCTCATAAAAAGGAATGGCTTTAAGCTTTACGCTTTAAGCTTTCAGCTTACTTTTGGGGCTATTAATGAAAAACAAAACATTTGTCCCGCTGATCCTTCTCTTCCTGGGCCTGACCCTGCTTTTCTTCCTTTTGCGTCTTTCCTTTCATGACACACCGGTAGATTATCGCGTATTGATGGGTGGCAACGGCCTGTTATTCGTCGTGGGAATCATTTCTTCCGAGATGAATAGCCGTGCAATGAAGCATCAGCAAACGCAGGGATTTTTGAGGCTTGTTTATGGCGCCTTTATCTTCAAGTTTTTCGTACTGGCCATTGCCGCTTTTATTTATATAGCCATCTTCAAAAAAATGATCAGTAAACCGGCATTGTTCGGGTGCCTTGCTTTGTATTTTATTTATACATTTATTGAAATGCGATCCGTCATGAAAATGAGTAAAAAGCCAAATGCCTAAGAAGGAAGCGCCGCTTGAATATCTGAATCATTATATGCCCGCCGGAGCGAGTGAAAAGATGCTCGGGTACCTGCATCGTTACAAAGTACATCTTACGATCACGCGTACACGTAAGAGCATACTCGGCGATTATCGTCATGCGACCGGCTCCGATCATCACCGCATCAGCGTAAACGGAAATCTGAATAAATATGCATTCCTTATAACCCTGATCCATGAACTGGGTCACCTGATTACTTTTCAGCAATACGGCAACAAGGTTCAGTCACATGGTAAGGAATGGAAACTGGCTTACCGTCATGTGCTGGAAGATTTTATGAAACTGAAACTGTTTCCGGCGGATCTGCATCAAACCCTGCTCAAATCCCTGCATGACCTGCCGGCCAGCAGCTGTTCCGATGTCAATCTCACAAGAGCATTAAAAAGTTATGATGAAAGGGACAAGACCGTGCTGGCGGAGGATATTAAAGAAGGAGGACTTTTTAAAACATCAGACGGCAGGGTATTCAAGAGAGGTAAACAAATCAGGAAGAGAATTGAAGGTGTGGAGATACCATCAGGCAAACTGTATTTATTCAGTCCTGTTTATGAAGTGGAGCCGGTAAATAAATGATCAGGATGCTATGATGGCCATCAGACCGTATAACACAACAATACTAAGGATGAGAATAGCAAGGAATGGTTTGTGGGATGTTTTCATATAGGTAGATTTCGCTTTCGTGGATTTGTACTTAACGTTAAGATATTATATTTATTTCTCAGATGCAAGCTTTCATGTGGGCATTTTATTCATTGCCGGTTGAGGCCGGCCCTTTAACTTTGAAATATGGCGGAACCTATTGTTGAACTTAAGAATGTGAATATTTACCAGTCCGGGACTCTGATCCTGGGAAACGTGAATATCGTCGTGAATAAAGCAGAATTTGTATACCTGGTTGGGAAAACAGGCACCGGGAAATCGAGTTTACTGAAAGACGATGTATGGCGATCTCACGATGAAAGAAGGGGAGGGAACCGTTGCCGGCTTTAACCTTCGGGAAATGACCTGGAAAAAAGTCCCCTACCTGCGCAGGAACCTGGGTGTTGTATTCCAGGACTTTCAATTGCTGACTGACAGAAATGTAATCGATAATTTAAAATTCGTTTTGAAAGCTACCGGCTGGAAAGATGAAAAACTCATGACAGAAAAAATCGATGATGTATTGGACAAAGTAGGGCTGAAATCCAAGGGTTTCAAAATGCCCTATGAGATGAGCGGCGGAGAACAACAGCGCGTGGATATCGCAAGGGCTTTGCTGAATTCTCCCAAACTCATACTGGCGGACGAACCCACCGGGAACCTGGATCCGGAAACCTCCGACGAAATCATGCAGTTGTTATTCCAGATATCAAAAGAATATGGAACTACTGTAGTCATGGCGACTCATGATTATCGTGTTGTAAATAAATTTCCTGCACGCACACTTCGTACCGAGAAAGGCAAGGTGTTGGACAATGCTACCATTTCTGTATTCTAAATGAGTTAATAGTATAGGAGTATAAGAGTGTAGGAGTGCATATACTTCTACAAGGAGTTATTTAATTGCAGATTATAGCGATCACACTACCAAATCTGGGCTATCAGGAGTCCCGCTGTTTGCAGATTGTTGTACTGGTGCAACAATTTTTCCCGACGGAATTGTAAATCAAGAAAAGTAAAAGGGCGTTCATACAGGGTTTCGATCAATATTTTAAATTCAGCGGCTCCTTCAGCCAAATGACAAACTTCTTTGAGCCCTGTTCCTTCCACAGCATTTTCATTTACCACACAATGGCGCCCGTTAAAAAGTGCATTCAGCAATTTTAATTTTACTCCTGTACGATTAAAAGACGGGATCACGTGCAACTGGGCTTTGGAAATAATGTCCTTTAATTCCTGATCGCTGGGATCTGAAACCAGACAACAATTTTTATATTTTGCCACCGTACGGCGCAGCCTGGGTCCCGGGTTTTTACCTGCCACGAGGAAGGGAATCGAAAGATCATTGAACACTTTTTCCAGCAGCCAGATGACGGCCTTCTCGTTTTCATCTACGGACAAATTTCCATGGTACAGGCAATAACATCCCGTGCCCTGCGGAGACTCGATATGCTGGAAGGGCAGGAATACGGGTATCACCGAAATGTTTTTTGACTGATAAGAAACGGACGCCATCTCGGCATCTGACTGGGTAACGGTCAGTAGTGGCCAGCCGGACGCAATTTGACGTTCATATTTTCTGAGTACGGCGCTTTCACGCAGATAATATAATTTTTTGAACCAGGAGGAGCTGCTTTTTGCAAGTTGTTTGTAGTAGACGGATTCAACGTTGTGCAGTCGAAGTAAAATTTTCCTGTGTGCAAAACGGCTGTCCTGCGTGAGATAAGAACAGTGAACGCCTTCGAGCAGAATCGGATATTCATCCTGTAAAAGTCTTTCCAGTAATTCGGGATTGGAACGGGAACAAACGATGTATGGAAGCTGGTGTGAAAAGCCTTTGTGACCGGTTCTTCGCGGGTAATAGTAAACCTGTTCACAAAGTGTTTTTAATATGGGTTGTTCATCCCTTCCGCTTGTAAAACAATGCAGGAGAATCTGAATACCCTGTTCATGCAGGGTTCTGATTTTATAATAAAGGTCGAAGACACCGCCATAATCGGGAGGATAAGGAACGTCATGGCAAACAATATGGAGTTTCCTGTCTTCCATTTACTAATTAACCGAATCCCTTTCTACTTGTTTAAAAATATCGATAACTATTTTGCTTTCGTTCTCCCAATTGAGTGTTTCCCTCACTTTGCAAGTGTTTTGTTTCCAGCGGTTCAGCTGTTCAGGGTTGGCAAAAATCTCTTTTATTTTTCCTGCTATATGTTCGGGCTGATAATCTTCAATAAAATCTCCCACCTCAAACTGGTTGATGATCCTTTCCTGTTCAATGAGGCGGCTGGCAAGCACCGGCACGCCTGCGTGGAGATATTCGAATAATTTATTCGGAAGGCTGTATTTATGATTCAATACGGACGACTTGTCGATGGAAATCCCTAGTTGGGCCTTCCTGGTTAGATGGCTCAGCATGCTAAAAGGGAGTTTTGGAATCAGGGTAATTTTTTTCCACAAATGATGCTGATTAGTCATTTCTTCAAGCCTGGAGAAAACATCTCCTCCGCCAACGATCAGCAGATGGTAATCGGAAGCATCCAGGAATTTCATACTGAGAACCAGTTCCTCTGCACCGCGGGACTCATTAATACCGGCACCCTGGAAAATCAGCAAATGTTTGCTTGAAGGAATCTCCCCTTCAAGTGCCCGGAGCCAGTTCAATTCTTCAGGGGTCAATATAGCGTTATCCTGATTTTTTAATGGGAGGTTTCGAACAACAAAAAGTTTTTCATGATAGATTTTAGCGTATATGTTCCGGATCGAATCAGAAACGGTATACATATATTTCAGCCTGGCGAAAATGCGGGCTTCGATGTATTTCCAGATATTCCGGCGAAATGGTTTTTTCTCCATTCCTGCCATACCAAGGAAATATTCATGACTGTCATACACGACGGGCTTTTTCCTGAGTCTTGCGCTAAGCATGGTGGCCGGCATTACGTCCAGATCATTTCCCAGGAAGATGTCCGGCTTTTGACGAAGCAGCCTGAAAAAGAGACGGATATTGAATTCTGCATAGAAAAGAGCAGACCGATTAAACCATGTTTTTATTCTATCTGTTTGATAGTCACGAGATTTAAGCGCAAGACTTCTTTTTTTTATTGAGCCGATCAGGTGTACACCATAACCCTCGTTATAAAGCGTCTGACAGATTTTATGAACACGGTAATCGGTTACCAGGTCCGAAATAACCGTCACTGTAATCAACTTTCTGTCAACAGGATAGCGAAATGAAGTCATACATTACAGGGCTCAGGCCCGGCCAGGGTTTTTCAATGAAAACGTCATAATTCGCAAATAATTCTCTACCTTCGCGCCGAAATTAGCAGAATATTATCTGGATGCCTTAAAAAAATTGAGATGCCTTATTTGACAAAAGAAAAAACAGCAGAATTCTTCACAAAGTTCGGAAGCAGCGCAGCGAATACCGGTTCCATTGAAGCGCAGATCGCGTTATTAACTGAACGTATCAACCGGATTTCCGAGCACCTTCAGGAAAATAAAAAAGATTTTTCTACTCACCGCGGGCTGATGCAGCTGGTTGGTAAGAGAAAAAGACTCTTGACATACCTGAGCAATAATGACCTGCAGAACTACCGCCAGCTGATCGAAAAGATCGGTCTCAGAAAATAAATAAATTCCCAACTCAACAGTTGGGAATCATTTTTTCAGAACCTTCATTATCGTGACTTAACTGTGCCAGGCACACCCTGCAAACCGTTCAGGCCGATTTATTTTACAAACGATTCATATGTTATCACAGCCATTCAGTGTATCCTTTACGACCGGTGAAGGTTTACCTATTTCTATAGAAACCGGAAAACTCGCCCGTCAGGCAGATGGCGCGGTTACCGTGCGCCAGGGAAACTGTATTATTCTTGCCACGGTCGTTGCCAATAAGGAACCCCGGGAAGGACAGGAGTTTTTCCCTCTTTCAGTTGACTACCAGGAAAAATTTGCATCTGCCGGCAGAATTCCCGGTTCATTCTTCAAAAGAGAATCCCGGCTGAATGACTATGAAGTACTGACCAGCCGTTTGATTGACCGCGCTCTGCGCCCGTTATTTCCGGACGATTATTTCTGTGATGTACAGGTATTGGTTACACTGGTTTCCAGTGATTCGGAAATTTTACCTGATGCCCTGGCCGGACTGGCAGCATCTGCTGCACTGGCAGTATCTGATATTCCGATTAAGGAACCCATCAGTGAGGTTCGTGTGGCCAAAGTAGACGGAAAATTCATCGTCAATCCAACCCGTAGCGAGCTTGAGAAATCTGCTCTCGAATTCCTGATTGCTGCAACAGATAAAAATCTGATGATGGTGGAAGGCGAAGCTAATGAGTGTAGTGAGGATGATCTGATCCAGGCACTACAGATTGCCCATGATGCAATCCGAATCCAGATCAGGGCACAGGTGGATCTTCGCGCGAAAGTGGGAGCGAAAGAAAAAAGAGACTATAAAAAACCCGAGACGAATGAAGCCCTGAATGAAAAAGTACAGGCATTCGCAAAAGATAAAGTTTACCAGATATCCAAAGCCGGAAGCAGCAAGCATCAGCGCAGCGAAGCATTTGATGTATTAAAAAAAGAACTGATCGAAAGTCTGGGTGCTGAGGCTACAGACGCCGACAAAAAACTGGTTAAAAAATATTATGGCGATCTGCAATGGGAAGTGGTTCGCAATATGATTGTAGATGAAAAAGTCCGTCTTGATGGGCGCAAACTGGATGAGGTGAGGCCACTTGCCATGGAAACGGATCCGTTACCAACTCCGCATGGTTCTGCCTTATTCACAAGAGGAGAAACACAGTCCCTTACTACGGTTACCCTGGGAACTCCGCTGGATGAACTACTTATTGAAAGCGCGGCAAAATCAGATTATAGCAAATTCATACTGCATTATAATTTTCCTCCTTTCTCTACAGGAGAAGTAAAAATGATGCGTGCCCCTGCACGTCGTGAAGTGGGACATGGCAATCTGGCAATGCGTTCATTGAAAAAGATGATGCCGGGAAATGATTATCCATATACTGTTCGTGTGGTAAGTGATGTACTGGAATCAAATGGATCTTCTTCCATGGCGACCGTATGTGCCGGCTCACTCGCATTGATGGATGCGGGTGTTCCCTTTGCCAAACACGTAAGTGGTGTAGCGATGGGCCTGATCTCAAGAGCATCGGATAATAAATATGCAGTGCTCACGGATATTCTGGGTGATGAAGATCATCTCGGTGACATGGACTTTAAAGTAACCGGAACCCGCGATGGAATATGTGGTGTGCAGATGGATATAAAAGTGGATGGTCTCAGTATGGATACCATGCGTGAAGCCCTTGAGCAGGCACGTAAAGGAAGACTTCATATACTGGATGCCATGTATGAATGCATTCCGGTGGCCAGAGAGGAAGTGAAACCACATGCTCCGAGAATGGAGAAATTATTTATCGACAAGGAATTCATTGGTGCGGTGATCGGGCCTGGTGGCAAGATCATTCAGGAAATACAAAGAGAAACAGGTGCCACCATTAATCTGGAAGAAGTGGGTAACCAGGGTGAGGTAAGTATTTTCAGTCCGTCCAAAGAAGGACTTGATAAAGCGGTTGCCTGGATTAAAGGAATCGTTGCCGTTCCTGAGATAGGAGCCGTATACGAAGCGAAAGTAAAATCTGTCATGCCTTATGGCGCCTTTGTTGAATTCATGCCTGGCAAACAGGGTTTGCTTCATATCAGTGAAATCAGCTGGAAAAGACTGGAGACTATGGATGGGGTACTGAATGAAAATGATATGGTGAAAGTAAAACTGATCGGACTGGATAGTAAAACCGGTAAATTCAAACTCAGCCGGAAAGTGCTGATGCCAAAACCAGAGGGACGGCAACAGGAACAAGCTTAAAGCCTAAAGCCTAAAGCGTAAAGCATTCTGTTAATTGAGAGATATGAAGTAATTATTAATGAGAAAGCACCAATGGGTGCTTTTTTTTTTCATGGATGATCGTCAATGAAACTAATAATTAAATTTCCTAATTCTACAAATTTACAAATTAGTTTTAGGCTTTAGGCTTTACGCTTTAGGCTTATGAACAGATACATTCAAATAACAATAGAAACCAAAGACGCTGACGAGTCGGACATATTCGTGGCGCGCCTGAGCCAGTCGGGTTTTGAAGGATTTGAAGAAGAACCGGGAAAACTACATGCTTTCATTCCCGAAACATTATATGAGCCAGCGAAGATCGAAAATATCATAGCAGAGATAAAAGGCGTGGCCGATCCCTTTCATACTTTATTTCAAAAAGAAGTTATTGAGCCGCGAAACTGGAATTCAGAATGGGAGAAGGATTTTGAACCGGTGACGGTTGATGATTTCTGTGCGATCCGGGCACATTTTCACAAGGCGATTCCGGAAGTAAAATATGATATCATCATAACCCCAAAAATGAGTTTTGGTACTGGACATCATGCAACCACCTATATGATGATCGCCGCCATGGAGCACCTGGATTTGAAGCAAAAGTCTGTACTGGACTTCGGGACGGGAACCGGAGTACTGGCCATCCTGGCCTGTAAAATGGGAGCGGGATCCGTGCTGGCGATCGATTCAGACGAGCTGAGCATTGACAATGCCCGGGAAAATGTAGCCATCAATGGCTGTGAAACGGTTCAGATTGAACTCAGCGATTCCCTTTCAGGGACCGGTCGGTTTGATATCATTCTGGCTAATATCAATTTAAGGGTGATACTTGAAAACATGGATTCCATACGACAACATTTGAATGAAACCGGCGTTCTGATAGGTAGCGGTGTTCTGGAATCTGACGAAGGAAAAATCAGGGAACGGGCCACTGTTGCCGGTTTTGCTTTTGAATTGCAGATGATCAGAGACAACTGGATGAGTTTCAGTTTAAAAAATCATCGGCCCTGAGTAAATTCATCAGCGATTGATCGCTTTTTTTAATTAATTTTGAAATCCAAGCACTCCTAGCCGTCCATGAAGGAAGTTCTATTTATTCTCTTTGCTTACCTGATAGGTTCCATACCGACGGCCGTATGGATAAGTCGTTATTTTTTTGGAGTTGACATCCGGGATTATGGCAGTGGAAACGCAGGTGCCACCAATACTTTTCGGGTACTTGGATCAAAATGGGGATGCATCGTGATGTCTGTAGACGTCTTAAAGGGATTCATAGCCACGAGTCTCTACATATTATTACCTTTTTACATGCACAATGAATGGGACAGAACCAACCTCATGGTCGGACTGGGCCTGGCAGCCGTTGTAGGGCATATATTTCCTCTCTGGGCTGATTTCAGGGGCGGGAAAGGTGTGGCAACCCTGTTTGGAATGATCCTGGCCATACAGCCGATGGTTGCTCTTTATTGCGTAGGCGTCTTTCTCCTTTGCCTGTATCTGACACGCTTTGTGTCCCTGAGCTCTATACTGGCAAGTATTGCTTTTGCGGTACTGATCCTTTTTATTTTTAATGAAAAGGAACCGCTCTACCGGTTTTTTTCCATTGCTGTTGCTCTACTCGTTATACTGACACATCAGAAGAATATCAGCCGATTGCTGAGGGGAAGCGAAAGCAAGATTCCCATTTTAAAATACCGCGACAAAAAAAGACCCAGAAGGCCTGGATCTCAAATTTAGTTAACCTGCCCTAAGTTGCAGTACCCCAATCTTTTACCCTTTTCCGTTCAGGAAACACATGGTTGATTCCCTTTTTGGCTGCTAAAGGATGATTTTCTTTTAGTTACGGTTAAATTTTCGTTACCTTTGCAGCCCCTGAAGGCGATTCCGCAAACAAAAACATATAAAGCATGTCATTAACTTTATTGGAAAAGTTGGAACTCAAAGATGAAAAGAGCATTTTAATTCAGGGTCTTCCTTCTTCGATAGAGAAGCAGTTTGCCAAACTGGCTTTTGCTAAGAATGTTACCCCCCTCTTAAAGATTAAGAAAATCGATTTTGCCCTGGTTTTTGCTGTGAATGAAACCCAGCTGAGAGGCATCATCCATGAAGTATTGCCGGCCCTTGGTAAAGGAGGCAAATTCTGGGTTGCCTATCCTAAAACCAGTTCAAAAATTGCAACCACCCTTAACCGTGAGTGCAGTTGGACCTGCATTACGAATGCCGGTTTTGAAGGCATCAATGAAATCACCCTGGACCATGTATGGACGGCTACCCGCTTTGAAAAAGCGGTGATTGCCGGTTCTGCCCTGTCAACCAGAAAGGTTGAAGAGCTGGTAGGTTAATTGTTAATTGTCAATTGTTAATTGTCAATTGGAGTGTATCGCCTTATACTCTTATACTCCTATACTATTATACTTAGCTTAGATCTTCACGATCACAGTACCTGCCTGTCCCATCAGCTGTTTCTCCATTTGTTTTAAATGAAGATGGGTTTGCATGAACATCATCTGTTCGTCCGGGTTCCTGGATTTTTCGAGATCTTTCTGATTCATGATCATCAGGCGCTGAATTTTTCTGAGCTTCAGGTAGGTCAGTGTGGATCCGACTTCTTCGAGGTAAAGCTCATCCCGTGGTCGGAATTTTTCCTTCATAATGCGTCTTCCAGTTTTCACTTACTTCGTATGGGAAATCCATAATGGATACAACCAGTGCACCCAGGGACTGATCCTCATGGTATAAAAAATTCCTGGCCGTCGGCTCCAGCTTTTGTTCGTACCAGGTCTTATAAAGGTCCAATACCGTGTACAGGTTTTTATTGTCGAACATTTCCTTGTCCTCCAGTTCTGGCAGCAGGTATTCCGCCACCGTTTTTTCTTCGTCCCATTTGCGCAGACCAAATTCGAGCAGCGACCGGATAATGGCCCGCTCCTGCTGTTCATCACGATTTAATAATTCATTCAGTTCTTCATCGAGGAAAACTTTTTCTGTGGGCTCTGTTTCTGCCGCAGACTCTTTGGCAGCCGTTTTTGATTCGTATTTACCGACGCGTTCCCGGATAAATTTATTGACCAGTGTATTGAGCCCGTTCTCATCTATTTTTAGTAACTCGGAAGAACGGCGTATATAGTCCTGCTGCCTTGTAAAATCTTCGGCCTTATTGATTCTTGAAATGGTTTCTGCGATCTGGCTGACGAGCCGCGCTTTCTGGTTACTGTCACCCGCAGCAGCTGCCAGCGAGGTTTCCAGCTGAAATAAAATAAAGTCTTTTTTATCAGATGCTATAAAGTCCCTGAATGCGGCTGCGCCGATTTTTTTTACATAACTATCCGGATCTTCCTGACCCGGAATTAAAACCAGTTTTACCTGAAGGCTCTCTTCAAATGCCAGGTCCATTCCGCGCTGGGCGGCCTTGATGCCTGCTGCATCACCGTCATAAATGATCGTCAGGTTGGATGTGTATTTTTTTATCAGACGCAGTTGATCCGGCGTGAGCGAAGTGCCTCCACTGGCAACGACGTTTTCAATGCCCGCCTGATGCAATGCAACCACATCGGTGTATCCTTCCACCAGCAAACATTCATCGGCTTTATCTATGGCCTGTCTTGCAAAATAAGAACCGTAGAGCAGTTTGCTTTTTACATAAATTTCATTTTCCGGTGTGTTGATATACTTGGGCGAACGGTCATTATTGCGAATTACGCGTGCACCAAAACCGGCAATTTTTCCAATCGGACTATGAATGGGAAAAATAATGCGTCCCCTGTAATTATCCATGGCCCTGCCGTCGCGCATGACCACGAGACCGCTTTTTTGCAGAAGTTCGGGATTATACTGGGCCGCAATGGCATCCGAAGCAAATGCATCCGGCGCTGAAGGATTATAACCCAGCTGGAATTTTTCAATAACCGCTGCATCGAACCCCCGCTCCTGCAAATAGCTTAGTCCAATATTTTGTCCCTCTTCCGAATTATGTAAAACGTCGCTGAAAAATTTTTGCGCAAACGCGTTCAGTATGTAGAGACTGTCTGCCGTCTGTTGCTGGATTTTTACCTCCGGACTCAGTTCTGTTTCTTCAACCTCCACATTATACCGGTTAGCCAGCCATTTCAATGCTTCCACATAAGAAAACTTCTCATGCTCCATGAGAAAGCTGATGGTATTACCACTTCTTCCGCATCCAAAACATTTATATATTTCCTTGGAAGGGGAAACCGTAAAAGAAGGCGTTTTTTCGTTGTGAAAAGGACAGAGTCCCAGGTAATTTGCCCCTCTTTTTTTCAACTTTACAAATCCGCCCACTATTTCCGTGATGTCGATGCGGCTGAGAATCTGTTGTATGGTTTGTGGTGAAATCAGGTGACGGGATTGAGCGTCGAATTTAGTGCAAAACCAGGATCTTTAAGTCCAAAAATCGAACCGGATGGATTCCCCTTTACTGAAGATCGAAAGTGTTTGTGTTCAAATCCACAGAAAAGAAATTCTCAGGGATATTTCCATGGAAATAAAATCGGGGGAACAATGGATGATATTTGGTGAAGCAGGTTCGGGAAAAACAATATTGGCGCATACACTGGCAGGGAATCATGCATTCAGCGGCCGGATCGATTTCCGCGGCTTTGAAGATAAAAAACAGGGAAGTGGTGTTGTGGTGGTTGAACAGCAACACCGGTTCCTTGACCTGCAAAATCAAAGTAATTTTTATTATCAGCAGCGGTATAATGCGATCGACGCCGAAGCAACGATGACAGTTTCCGAAGCGCTTGCCGTATTTGATGAGGAGCGGGATGCATATTTCTCCAAATCAGTATTAATAGAAACATTTCATCTGGATCAGGTATTGAACGAACCGCTGATCCAATTATCAAACGGTGAAAACAAAAGGTTGCAGATATTAGAAGCAGTGCTTCGATTTCCTGCTTTGCTGATATTGGATGAACCTTTTACCGGACTGGATGCAGAGGGTCGCAAAATACTGGAAGGTAATTCTTGCCGGCCTGGCCAATTCAGGACAGCAGATGCTTCTATTGACCAGCCGTGTTTTTGTTCCTTCATGTTTTAACCGTTATGCCCGTTTGCAGGGCGGGAAATTGCAGTTTTTGAATACCCGCTCCGAGATTCCGGACCGGTATTCTGCATTCAGGGAAATGCCGGTTAAAGATTTTCCGTCGTCCATGCAGTTTTCGTATCCTGATTTCAGTTATGCTGTGCGTATGCGGAATGTGCATATAGAGTATGAAGGAAAAAAAATACTCGACGAAATAAACTGGGAAATAGAAAAAGGTGCATGCTGGGGACTCAGTGGTCATAACGGTGCAGGTAAATCAACACTGCTGAGCCTTATCACGGCTGATAATCCGCAGGCTTATGCCAATGATATTTATCTCTTCGACAGGAAGAGGGGTTCCGGTGAAAGTATCTGGGAGATTAAACATAAAATCGGTTATCTCTCACCGGAACTGCAGCTTTATTTCGATCCGGCGGCAACTGCATTCACAGCTGTCGCCTCCGGATTATTTGATACGATTGGTTTGTTCCGCCGCCTTTCGGCAGACCAGGAGCAATATGTTAATGACTGGTTGCAGTTCCTGGATTGCGCGGCCTATGGAAATCGTTTATTAAGGAGTCTGCCTGCTGGCCTGCAGCGGATGATTCTCCTTGGGAGATCTCTGATCAAAACACCGCCTTTACTCATCCTGGATGAACCCTGTCAGGGTCTGGACGGGGCTCAGACAGCCCTTACACTTCATATTATTGACCGCTATTGTGCTGATTTTGGCGCCAGCCTGATCTTCGTGAGCCATTACCAGGATGAATTTCCGTCCTGCATTGGCCAAACTCTTCAACTGCAAAAAGGCAGAGTTGTATAAGACGCTGATTATCAATTGTTTTTTAGAAAAGATTAAATACCTGTTACCAAACGTGTAAAAACGGGACCGTTGAATCTGAAAAACATTAAATTTGTGTACTGCAGTACTTCTTACTACCTCCAAAATTCTTCTGCAGACTTTTTCTTACTTCCCATTAATTCTAACATCCGAACTGAATCATTTTTAAAACTTTACAGTTATGTATTCTTATGCCCTGTTAGAAAAAAATTGCTACTACCTTATCCAGGAAACGGAGGAATCACCTATTCATCTTATCAAGGTAAATCTGGAAACAGAACAATGTATGTATGTTTCCAAATACACCGATGAACAATTAAATGAATGGAAGAAAAAAGGCGATCCGATTTTTGATATTCTTGAACTTGTCGGTGACGATAAAATAAAAGACTGGGAATCGATTTACAACGATAATCAGGGATCTTATAACTACGAGGAAGACGAGGATTAATATTTTTCTTCGCTGTATTTTATGGTAGCATATTTCCAAAAACCGTAGGAGATCAGAGAAGTGGATAATATAACTGCTGAATAGTTTATAAACACTACATAAGGCATTTCGGTTCCGCTCGTATGCAGGTAGTTATAATTGAACACTATCGCGAATAATCCATAATAGAAGATAAAGCCGGCGTAAACAAACACCAGTACGTTCTCTTTTTCGGTATGTTCCACATTCATGAAATACCGGCTGATTCCCCAGAGATTCATGATCAGGCTGATCAGACTGCCAAGTCCGATGATGTAATTATTTGAATCGAAATTGAATCCCTTCCACGCGATCATAACCACTTCAAATATGACGAAGGCACCGAGGAGGTTTAAAAAGAATTTCTTTTTGAAAATATAGTAGAAAGTAAGGATTATGAGTGGCGGATCAATCAGATTATAATATAAGGTAATTTGATTTGTTACCGCCTTATACCAGGCCCAGTGAAACATTTCGGGGAAATAAAGTATTCCGTTAATAGTCCAGAATACAACAATACAGAGATAAGATTTCTCAGCAGTTAGTCTTTTCCTCCAGTAAAGGACCAGGGGGAGGAACGTAAGCAGCACGACCAGGATGGCCAGCAGCTGATTTATTCCCGGTAACAGACCAGTTTTCAAGGGTTAAAGTTTATGCTATAATAGCGTTAAATCAAGGCTTTTATTATAGGTAAAACTACTTGGTTTTGTACTCAAATTACTGCTGATATTTGTTCGCGGATTGCGCCTAAAAAACAGGAAATCAAGTAAATAAACAACGTTTTATGCACAAACGTGCGTAATTCACGCAGCCCGCCAATAGTTCGATTTACTTATATTTGCGACCATTCATTATGGCAGAAAATAAACAGGATTTATTCGCGTACACAGAGGAGTCCATCCGTTCACTTGACTGGAAAGAACATATCCGTCTTAGGCCCGGTATGTATATCGGAAAACTCGGCGATGGCAGCAGTGCCGACGATGGCATCTATGTTATGATTAAGGAAGTGGTGGACAATTGTATTGATGAATACACCATGGGACACGGAAAACAGATCGAGGTAATGATCGAAGAGAAAACCGTGAGTGTGCGGGACTATGGAAGGGGCATTCCGCTGGGCAAAGTGGTAGATGTGGTCAGCAAAATCAATACGGGTGCCAAATACGACAGCAAGGCATTTCAAAAAGCCGTTGGTCTGAATGGTGTGGGTATAAAGGCAGTCAATGCTTTGAGCCAGTCTTTTATCGTGGCGGCATTCCGGGATGGCCGTGAAAAACGTGCTTCGTTTTCAAAAGGGAATCTGGTGAAAGAAGACAGGGAAATCAAAGCCACGGTACCCAACGGCACTCTGGTTGAGTTTGTTCCTGACGAATCGATCTTCAAGAATTTTCATTTTATCAATGAATACCTGGACAACCAGTTCTGGAATTATTGTTATCTGAATGCCGGACTGGTCATCAATTATAACGGGAAGAAATATCTCTCTAAAAACGGATTGCTCGATCTGCTGAAACGTAAGACCAACGAAGATGAACTTCGTTATCCGATCATCCATCTGAAAGGTGATGATATTGAAGTGGCCATCACCCATAACAATGATTATGGCGAAGAGATATTCAGTTTTGTAAATGGTCAGTATACAACACAGGGTGGTACGCATCAGCAGGCCTTCCGTGAAGCATTCGTGAAAGTGATTCGTGATTTTTATAAGAAAGATTATGAAGCAGCCGATATACGTCAAAGTATCACGGCCGCCATATCGGTACGCGTTGTGGAACCGGTTTTTGAATCGCAGACCAAAACCAAACTGGGCAGCCAGTATATGGAGGAAGGCGGCGCCAGCATGAAGAATTTTATTCATGATTTCCTGGCGCGGGAGCTGGATAATTATCTGCATAAAAATCCTTCCATTGCCGATGCGATGAAAAAACGCATTGAACAAAGTGAGAAAGAACGAAAAGAATTGTCAGGCATTCGCAAACTGGCCAATGAAAGGGCTAAAAAAGCCAACCTGCACAATAAAAAATTAAGAGATTGCCGTGTACATTATAACGAAGAAGCCACGGGCAAAGAAAAAAATCTGATCCTTGAAAAACAAAAGGAGTCCACCATTTTTATCACAGAGGGTGATTCCGCCAGTGGATCGATTACCAAGGTTCGCAATGTGGAAACACAGGCTGTATTCAGTTTACGTGGGAAACCCTTAAATTGTTTCGGGCTCACAAAAAAAGTGGTATATGAAAATGAGGAATTCAATTTGCTGCAACATGCGCTGAATGTGGAAGACGGAATCGAAGGTCTGCGCTACAATAATATCGTAGTGGCCACCGATGCCGATGTGGATGGGATGCATATCCGTCTTTTGCTCATGACTTTTTTTCTCCAGTTCTTTCCCGATCTGGTGAAGAATAATCATGTTTATATTCTGGAAACACCTTTGTTCCGCGTACGGAATAAGCAGGAGACGATTTATTGTTACGATGAAACGGAAAAAAAAGCGGCCACCAAAAAACTGGGCAGTAAACCGGAGATCACGCGTTTCAAAGGACTGGGAGAAATCTCCCCGCAGGAATTTGCCCGGTTTATCGGTCCGGATATGCGGGTGCAACCGGTAATGATCATGCCCGAGACGCATATCCAGCAATTGCTGGAATATTTTATGGGTAAGAATACACCGCAGCGGCAGGATTTCATTATTGGAAATCTCCGGATGGAGATAGATCATGCGGAATAACCACACACTCACACAAGTATGGAAGTATGGAAGTATAAGAGTATAAGAGTGTAAGAGTATAGGAGTATAAGACTAATTAACAAAACTCAAATCACTAACTGATGTTTCATATTGTATTTGATTCCAGGGGAGCGGAGCTATTAAATGCAGCTATGGATCTGGATGAGGCGCTGGATGGTGAAGTCATCCTGATTCAGGATGACTATTCAGTAGGTCCGATTCAGGATTTGTTTTCTGATGAAGGGCGGGCTGAACGCAAAAAATGGTGGGATGAGATCCGTCAGGAAGCAAGTGAACCTGTTGCTGAGGAATCCGATGCCGGCACGCTGATGAAAATTCTGCAAAGAATGGAAGAGGAAGAGTTTGACCAGATCTGGATCTGGATGGCACCGAACGTCCGGGATGTGAGTGGTTATTTCTGGCTGATCTCGCAGCTGAAGGAATTTTCAGGAAGGATTTACCTGCTGAGTTTAAATAATCTTCCATTTATAAACGAAAAGGGAAATGTTTTTTATCCCGTTTCGCTTGCCGAAATTCCAGCCCGCGAGTTCGTCAAGGCAAGAAAATTAGCCCGACCCGTTAGTCCGGCAGAATTCGAAACCGATCCGGATGAATGGTTGCGCCTGGCTGCAGAAAATAAAAATCTTCGTCTCCTGGAAGGCGGGAAAAAAATAGTGCAGCAATCGGATGACTATTATGACAAACAGATTCTTCACTTTATTCAACCTGCTTTTCAGAAAATACAACGCACAGTACATCAGATTCTTTTAAAGTCCACTGAAAAATTAAATGAAACATTTTTGATCTGGCGGCTGAAACAATTGGTTACATCAGGGCTTGCCGAACAGCAGGGAGAAACGATCAGGCTCGTTGTGAAGGCTGCTGATGAGGTTGATAGCGTGGATGAGTTGACGGTTGACGGTTGACAGTTGACGGTTGACGGTTGACAGGTTGACGGTTGACGGTTATCAATTTTTACAGCGTAAGATATTCAGAAAACTTTAAGCTTTGCGCTTTAGGCTTTAGGCTTTAGACCCAATTGCTTCATCATCCTGAAATGTGAGGCCACGGCGCCGGTCATTGTCCTGAATTCATTGTAATGTACCTGGTGTTTATCGCAGACTTCCTTCACGATATGGGCAATTGCCGGATAATGCACATGACTCACTTTAGGAAATAAATGATGTTCGATCTGGTAGTTCAACCCACCGACAAACCAGCTGATTAATTTATTTTGCGGAGCAAAATTGGCCGTTGTCTTTACCTGATGGATGGCCCATTCGTCTTCGATTTTTTGCGGTTCAATACCCGGTGCAAAAACAAATTCCGCATCTTCTACCACATGAGCCAGCTGGAATACAAGCGCCAGCGTGAGTCCCATCATCACATGCATACTGCAGAAACCAATTGCCCAGGCAGACCATCCGACAAAATGCACAGGTATGACAAGATAAAAAACGACATACATTAATTTGCTTAACCAGAAAATGATATGTTCATTCAGGTCCATTTTCTGCAGCTTCGTATTATGGATTTTCCCTTTAAAATATTTTACGAAGTCCATCATGGATACCCACGCAAAAGAAGATACCGCGTAGAGGACCGGCACATAGATATGCTGAAAGCGATGTGCCTTCACCCATTTCTGGGATTCACACTGACGCATGACGGGACTCTTGGCTATGTCATCATCAATCCCGTCAATATTCGTGTATGTGTGATGGATAATATTATGTTTGAATTTCCAGATAAAAGCATTTCCTCCGAGCAGGTTCAGGCTTAACCCCATTATATTATTGACCCATGGTCTTGTGGAATAGGAACCATGACAGGCATCATGCATAATATTGAAACCAATACTGGCTAATACAAAACCGAATAGTCCGGAAATCAGGATGCCCGGAAGCAATGTAAAATGAACGGACAATAACATGATATATAAACCGATCGCTACCGGAACGAGTGTGATGGCCTTTATATACAATTTCCAATTACCGGTTTTCTTAATCCGGTTGGCTGAAAAATACTGGTCCACCGAAGATTTCATGTCCTGGTGAAAAGAATTGTCTTTATTAGTAAATGAAACTTTATACATTTCTGTGTAGTCTGTTAGCCACACAAAGGTACTCCTGATTTCTGCCGGGAAAGAATCTATTCTGTGTTCAGAATGTTAACTATTTAAGTGATTGACTTATATTCATTATTCATATATAAAACAGCAAACATGAAAAATAAATGGCTGACCTGTCTGGTATTATGCCTGATCATTTCTTTCAAATCATGGTCCCAGGAAAAGTATAATGGTATGGATGCCAATCTGTCGAATATATACCGTCTGTCAGATGCAAAAAGCCGGTCCATCAGTCCGGAAAATTTTAATGGAGAAAAGGGAAAGGGCGGTATGGCTGAAAAAGGAACGGGAGAATCAGCTGCACGGGAATTGGGAAAAGGGTGGAAACTGAGTCCGTCCGTTCGAGATTAAAGCGCATACCACATTTACCATTGCAGAAATAAATGGTCCGGGATCCATACAGCATATCTGGATGACGCCTACCGGTGTCTGGCGGAATTCCATCATTCGGTTTTACTGGGACGATGAAAAAACACCTTCGGTGGAAGCGCCGGTAGGAGATTTTTTCGGAATGGGATGGAACCAGTATGCACCCCTTCGTTCGCTCGCAGTATGTGTAAATCCCGGCTCTGCTTTTAATTGTTACTGGCCGATGCCCTTCAGGAAGAAATGCCGCATCACGATGGAGAATATTGACAATGACCCTATGATGCTGTATTACCAGGTAGATTATATTCTTACAGAAGTGCCTGCGGATGCTGCTTATTTTCATGCCCAGTTCAGGCGCGTGAATCCCCTGCCTGCGAAATCCGTTGTTGTATTGCTGGATGGCGTCCAGGGACAGCGGACAGTATGTGGGTACTTATCTGGCATGGGGTGTTCATAATAATGGCTGGTGGGGTGAGGGGGAAATAAAATTTTTTATGGATGATGATAGGGAATATCCAACGATTTGCGGAACGGGCACAGAAGATTATTTCTGCGGATCTTATGATTTTGATACACGCAAAAAAAATGCAGCTGGTGTTGAGGAATCGAACTACACCGAATTCAACAGTCCCTATTCAGGCCTCGCCCAGGTGATTCGCGGAGATGGCCACTATAATGTTTCGCAGCGATTTGGATTATACCGTTGGCATATTACCGATCCCATCCGTTTTGAAAAAAATCTTCGGGTAACGATACAGGCCCTTGGATGGCGATCCGGAGGAAGGTATCTTCCCCTGGAAGATGATATCGCATCAACTGTTTTCTGGTACCAGACCGAGCCCCATCATGCATTTCCGGTTTTACCCAACAAGGATGAACTGGAGGTAAACTAGCCACAAGAGTTAAGAGTTAAGAGTTAAGAGTTAATAGGGAAGAGTATTTTAGGGCGAGATCCAGATTGATTTTAACTGACTGATTTCTACCTTTTCAAAAAAGTTTTTATTGGCTTCTGTTCGCCATTCATTGAGCGGCTGTTCGGGAAAAAATATATCTGTCATACAGGTTAAACCGCCATCTGCAAATAATTCCACTGATGAGTTGTCGAGAATCACTGTCAGGTTGGATTCTTTTGATTTTGCAATACGGGGCGCATAGTGAATGGCTGCGAATTGCGGATCAAAATCGGATTTCCCCGCGTTGGTTCTGTCAATAAAAAATGCATTTTTATCTTCATCGAAACCGATGCGCAATTCCTGGCCCGATGAATTGCTATATATGATGGTGAATGCATGCAGGTCCGGAATATTAAAATCGATTTTATAAGGCACCTGCAATTTAATTTTATTTCCGGTGGACAGTTTCGAAGAAATATTGAGTGGTTTCACCGAAACCGGTGTCATCGTCGTAAAATAATGCTGTCCGATTTTTTTCAAACCCAGTACACGCGGTATCGTCATCGCACTTCTCCATTTTATGGTTGGAACTCTTACAGCGTATTGCCAGTTGCTCATCCAGCCGAGAAATATTTTTTCTTTTCCGGTATTACTGAAACTTACTCCTGCATAGTCATCGGCTCCATAATCCATCCAGCGTGTAAGTGTATCGTTTGATATGAATTGATGTCCATCAAACTCACCGGTAAAATATTGAGTACCCGAACCGCCCTGGGGGGCACCCGGATTGATACTTACAATCAGCAGCCAGATTTTTTTTCCATCCACGATAAAAGGTATCAGATCGGGGCATTCCCAAACTCCTCCATGACCACCGATTCCGGAACCAAATTCAGATTCCTTTTTCCATTCTTTCAGATTCCCGGAAGAAAAAAACATGACGCGGTCACCGGCTGCCAATACCATGATCCATTTTTTCTGTCCGGCGTACCAGCTCACTTTTGGATCCCTGAAGTCTTTTAATCCGGGCGTTTTTACAACCGGATTACCCGTATATTTCTGCCAGTGGATGCCGTTATCCAGACTGTATGCGATGCTTTGATTTTGAAAAAAATGGCTGCCAGATTTTTCTCCGACCGGATCATGCTGAGTGAATATGGCAACCATTGGTTTTTTGCCTTTTGTTCCGAATCCACTTGAATTGGTACTATCGATTACCACACTGCCCGAAAAAATATATCCGAGGCTGTCGGGATAAAGTGCAATACCTTTCTGTTTCCAATGCAGGAGATCCCTGCTGACTGCATGGCCCCAATGCATCGGGCCCCAAACGGTGCTGTCAGGAAAATACTGAAAGAATATATGCCAGGTGTTATCAATATAAACCAGTCCGTTTGGATCATTCATCCAGCTGGTCATAGGAGAAAAATGAACCTGCGGCCGGTAAGGTTCATCATAAAGTTTCTGTGCCTGCAAGTTCATTAAAAGCGCCAGAAGAGGCATCGTGCAGAGCATTCGCCGGAACATGGTATCGGTTTTGCTTGTCAAGATAGATTATTTTAGTTCTTTAAACATCCCTTCATGGATAATGCGTCGGTTAAGCTGCCCGTATATTTGAAAATTGCACAGATTTTAATGGGCATCGCTATTTTGTTTTTCATTTTATACATCGGTCAGGATATCATCATACCGCTGGTCTTTGCTATCATGATTGCCATACTGCTCAATCCGGTTATTCTTTTTCTCTGCCGTATAAAGATTCCCCGTGTTTTAGCCATTATTCTATCGCTGGTCGTAACCATGCTTCTGATCAGCACAGTGTTCTATTTTTTTGTGACTCAGATTTCGCTTTTCAGTGAATCTTTTCCCTTATTCAAACAAAAATTTCTTTCTTTGTTCAATGATGGAGAACGGTGGATCTCCAAAACATTCAATGTATCCAAATGGAAGGTCGATGCCTGGGTAACAAAAACCCGGCAGGAAGGTATGGACAATGGCACGGTAGTCATCACGAGTACCGTCAGCACCCTGAGTGGTATGCTCATGACTTTTATCATCATGCCGGTCTATGTATTTATGATCATTTATTACAAACCTTTGTTGATGGAATTCTTTGCCAGACTATTCCCAAAAAATGTTCATGGGATGGTTGTTGAGGTCCTGACGGAAACCAAGGGTTTAATACAGAACTATCTCATTGGCCTGCTGGTAGAAGCTGTCCTGGTCGCTATATTAAATTCTGTTGCCCTGATGATCCTTGGCATACCCTATGCGATTCTGCTCGGTGTGATCGGTGCATTATTAAATGTAATTCCGTATATCGGCGGTGTAGTGGCTGTGGCTCTGCCCATGCTGCTGGCGCTGGCCACAAAACAGCCCATCGACGCCCTGTATGTTTTAATTGCCTATCTGATCGTTCAATTTATAGATAACAATCTATTTGTGCCAAAAATTGTAGCTTCCAAGGTGAAGATCAATGCGCTTGTTTCTATTATCGTAGTTCTGGTAGGGAATGCACTCTGGGGTGTGCCGGGCATGTTTTTGTCCATTCCGTTAACGGCTATTGTGAAAGTGATTTTCGATCGCGTTAGTCCGCTTCAGCCATTCGGATTTTTATTGGGAGATAATCAACCGGATATCACGCGGGAGATATTTGTTGTGAGACGCAGAGCGAAAACTGCGGTAACCAGCCGGTAGATTTTTTCAAGATCGGCGATCGCTCCGGGTTTTAAAAATCATTGTAACAAAGAAACCGATATGAAATTCCTTCCATTACACAGCATTTGCTTTTCCGTTTTTATTGCGGGCCTGACAGGCGGTTGCCATTCAGCACCCGAAAAAAATAATGAAATCGTTATTCAGGAAAACGGGAAAAAAAGTTTTTATGGCATTGTTGACAAGGATACCGTTTATGCCTATACGATTAAAAACAATAAGGGACTGAAAGCCGTTATTTCAAATTATGGCGGTACCATTCTTTCACTTTGGACGCCTGATAAATCGGGTGTTTCCGGAGATATTGTACTGGGTTATGATTCTCTGGCAGGATACCGTCAGAAAGCAAACCCCTTTTTTGGTGCTTTGATCGGGAGATATGCGAACAGGATACATCACGGTACATTTCAAATAGATGGCAAAACCTATACATTGGAACTCAATAATCACGGAAATGCACTGCACGGTGGTATGAAAGGTTTTGACAAAGTGATCTGGACGGTAAACCTGGTGAACGATTCCAGTCTGGCGCTTTCATATCTCAGCCACGACGGCGAAGAAGGTTATCCCGGCAACCTCAATGTGAAAGTGGTGTATACGGTTACTTCAGAAAATGGTCTGATGATTGATTATACCGCACTGACTGATATGAAGACGCCCGTGAATCTGACGAATCACGCCTATTTCAATTTATCCGCGGGAAAGGATTCAACGATTCTTTCTGAAGAATTAAAAATAAATGCATCCAGGTATACACCCGTAAATGATTCACTGATTCCTACCGGACAAATATCATCCGTGAACAACACAGCATTTAATTTCCTGACAACAAAGAAAATCGGAAAGGATATTGATCATGTAAAAGGAGGTTATGATCACAACTTTATAATAAACAAAAAAGATTCTGGTTTGGCAGTAGCGGCAGAATTGTATGATCCCGGATCCGGTCGCCACTTAATCGTCAAAACCACCCAGCCAGGTATACAATTCTATACAGGTAATTTTCTGGACGGAACGCTGACAGGACGTGATGGCAAAAAGGTAGTGAAACACAGTGCCCTTTGTCTGGAAACTCAACACTTTCCGGATTCCCCGAATCAGCCTTCATTTCCAAATTCGATACTGGCACCGGGACAGACTTTTCACGAAACGACTGTTTATTTGTTTTCTACCAAATAGGTGGAGGTTGGCGGTTGACTGTTGGCGGTTGGCGGTTTGGCAGTTGGCAGTTGACGGTTGACAGTTGACGGTTGACGGTTGACGGTTGGCGGTTGACGGTTGACGGTTGACAGTTGACGGTTGACGGTAATCGTTTATCGTGGATCGAAGGAAAATCAATTTCCAGACTTCCATTCTTCCATACTTCCACACTGGTTTTAGGCTTTGGGCTTTAGGCTTTATCATTCCGATTTCAAACTTCTCGCCGGATTAGCCAGGGCCGCACGAAATGATTTATACCCCACCGTTAACCAGGCGATCGTTACTGATATCACCACAGCCAGGATGAAAAGCATGGGGCGCATCGGAATACGATAATCGAACCGTTGCAGCCAGTTACTCATCATGTACCAGGCCACGGGCGCCGCGATTACAAATGCGATCAGGATTAGCACGGTAAATTCCCTTGAAAATAAATAAATGATCTGGGAAATACTGGCGCCAAGCACTTTCCGGATTCCGACTTCTTTTTTCCTTTGCACGGCCATAAACGATACAAGACCATATAAACCCAGACAAGAAATAAAAACAGCAATCCCGGCAAATATTTTATATAAAAGAGCAAGCTGATGTTCCTGTTGGTAGAACTCTTCTATTCTCTCGTCTACGAAATATGTCTGATTTGCATATTCAGGGAAATACTTATCCCAGACTTTCTGCACCTGTTCCCTGATGGCAGCCAGGTTGCTTCCTTTTAATTTCAAGGCGGTCAATGAGTATACTTTTTTATCGTTTGCTATTAATAAAGGCTTTGTTGCATCGCGTAAGGAATTTTGTCTGAAATCTTTTACAACGCCGCATATTTTTTTCCATCCACCACCCAGTTGTAAATCTTTTCCGATGGCTTCCTGGGGGGATTTCAGACCCAGCTGGGAAACGAGGGTCTGGTTGATAACAACTTCGTTCACAGTGTCGGCTTTTGTATATGGACCTCCGGCGGCAAACTGAAGACCGAAAGTTTTAAAATAATCCGCATCAGCAAATTTCAGGAACAGCGTATAATTTTCATCCGGTTTATGGTTGAAGGCAAAATTGGTTCCCCAATTATTGTCTGAAGATGGAATATCAGTGCATTGTGTAACATCCATCACGGAATTATTTTTCTTTAACTCGGACTTGAAAATATCCATCCTCGAAATCTGGATGCTGTCGCCGTTGCCTCTTAATACCAGGATTCCTTCCTTATTGAGTCCGAGATCGGCGTTCTGAATAAAATTCATTTGGGAAACGGCAATCAGGGTTCCCACAATCAGTACCTGCGAAATGGCGAATTGCAAAACAACCAGAGATCTCCTAAGCGATATGCCACCTACACTTGCAGAATTTATTTTATTTTTTAATGCCAGTATCGGACTGAAGCCGGATACAACCATGGCGGGATACAGTCCGGCCATCAATGTCACCAGTATAAATAAGCCGGCCAGATACGAACATGTTTGCCAGCTGAATAAACTAATGTCTTCAGTTATCGATGATACGTGTTTAATATAGGGAAGACATAATTCCGCCAGCCCAATAGCCAGAACGATCGAAGCAATAACGACCAGTGCGGTTTCTCCTAAAATCTGCCAGAGGAGATTCCATCGGCTGCTGCCCAATACTTTTCTTACACCAATTTCCTTAGATCGGTTTACAGCCTGTACTGTAGACAGATTCACAAAATTGATGCAGGCCATAACCAGTATGAAAAGCGCGATCAGGGCAAGGGTCCAGAGAGTTGATTTGTTTGTAATATGATCGCCCATATTTTCCATGCGGGAATCAAAATGTATTATACTGAGTGGTCTAAGAAAAATAGTGCGACTGACCTTGCGGTTGTTTTCTTTAAAACGTTCTTTACTATATTTCAGAAGCTGTGCATTGATGGCAGAAGCGGATTGTGCAGGTGGCAATAACACATAGAGCTGTTCGCTGCTGCTGGTAGAATTCCATTCCTTACTGTAAGGGTAAAAACTGTTACTCTTAAAAATGGGATATGATCCTATGGCTTTGTACTGAAAATCTGAATTACCCGGAGGATCCTGGATAATACCGGCTACCTGCAGGGTATTCAGATTATCCAGACGAATGTATTTTCCCGTTGCCTCCTGCCACTGACCAAAATATTTTTCCGCTGTTTTTTTGGTAAGAACTATTTTATTGGGCTGGTCGAGAACTTCCGGGGATCCCACCAGCCAATTTGTTTTGAATATTTTGAAATACTGTGGATCCGCGAAAAACATCCCGGTTTCTTCAATGAATCTTTTCTCCCTTGAGGGTGCGCCATCCGGACCCACCACTGTTAACTGGGCACTGTAATTTGCATATATAACACCCGTTGTCATCTGCGGAAACCTTGCTCTGATTGCGTCCAATGCAGGATAGGGCGTTCCGGGTGTATACGCGGTAGAAGCCGGAAATTTATCTTCGATGGCTACCTGATAAATATTATTATACCCCGGCTGAAATGTATCATAGCTTAATTCATACTGAACAACAGTGAAGATCAGTATCGATGAAGCAATACCAATGGCCAGTCCCGATATATTGATCAGGCTGAATTTTTTATTCCTAACCAGATTCCGGAACGCTGTCTTGCAATAGTTTCTAAACATGGAGTTGGTTTGTGCGAATAGCGGTCACAAGATATGCCACTTCATAAATCATTGAATAGCATGGTCATATTTCCAAAATAAGCGGGGTTACTGTTCGCAATCGTACAGCGAATGATCCGGGATGATACAGCGTTTTGCCTGAGAATATGTAAATTTGCCGCCGCCCGGAGGTTGAAAAGGATTTCATACAAGTCCTGGCATCCCTGAGTAAAAATTATATATTAAAATCATTCAATGTTGAAAAAATTTCTTTTGATTATCCCTGCGATTTGCTGTTGTCTTTATCTGTGTGCGCAGACGGTTCGTCCGGTCTGGTCAAAACATGCGGCCAATCAATGGTACAGTAAACAGGGATGGCTAAGGGGATGTGATTTTATTCCAAGCACAGCCATCAATCAATTGGAGATGTGGCAGGCGGAAAGTTTTGATACTGCGACGATCAACAGGGAACTTGGATATGCACAGTCCATCGGTCTCAATTGTATGCGCGTGTTTCTGCACCACCTCGTCTGGCAGAAGGATGCCGCTGGTTTTAAGAAGCGGATGGAGTTGTACCTGGCCATAGCCAGTAAGAGAAATATAAAAACCATTTTTGTATTTTTTGATGATTGCTGGAACGAGACTTATTCAGCCGGGCCGCAGCCTGCGCCCAAACCCGGTATACACAATTCCGGATGGGTGAGGGATCCGGGAAAATTGTTATATGATGATCCAAATTTAATAAATACACTGGAGGCCTATGTCAAAGATATTCTCCGGACTTTCAGAAATGACAAGCGAATTCTGCTATGGGATTTGTACAATGAGCCGGGAAATTCAAACTATCAGAATAAATCGATGCCGCTTCTGAAAAAAGCTTTTCAATGGGGAAGAGAGGTCAATCCGGTACAACCGTTAACAGCCGGCGTATGGAGCAAAAATCTGGTTGATCTGACAGCCTATCAATTAATCAATTCAGACGTGATTACCTACCACAATTATGAAAATGAAAAGGAGCACCAGGTAGCCATCGATTCATTGAGAAAATTCGGCCGGCCGCTGATTTGCACCGAATACATGGCGCGTCTCCGGAACAGCACATTTTTTAATATTATGCCACTGCTGAAAAAAGAAAATATCGCTGCCATTAACTGGGGATTGGTGAGCGGAAAAACAAACACCAAATATGCCTGGGATACGCCGATGCCCGACGGAGCAGAACCCAAAGATCTGGTTTCACGATATCTTCCGTCCGGATGGTTCGCCTTATAGTCAGGCAGAGATCGATCTGATTAAATCTCTGACCGGTGTTATATCGACCAACCCAAATCCGACAGTTGTTTCTTTGTCGTATTAAAATCCTGATGAACAATGCCGCGGATACCTAAGCCATCAGCCACCTGTACAAACAATGGACGGTCTTCGAGGTAAATCACTTTCTCAGCCGGAACCTGAGCGATATCGAGCGCCACTTTAAAAATATCTGCATCGGGTTTACGGAAGTGAACAAAACAGGAGCTGATAAAAAAATCAACGAACTCACCCATTTTAAACTTGTGGATGCGATAATTATTTAGTTCTCTTCCTTCATTGTTAACGACTGCAATTTTTATCCCGTATTTTTTTTTGATGCCGCAGACCAGGTCCAGCATGTCTGAATATGGTTGTGATTGTTCGAACATGAATGCCCGGAAATCTTCTTCGGAGAAATCTCTTTTTTTATAAAAGACAAGACGTTTTAAATATTCACTGAGTGAAATTTTGCCGGATTCATACGTATCGAAAGAAAGATGATGTCTTTCCTCGGTTTCTGCCGGATCCAGTTTGAATAATTTAATAGCGGATTTCCGGGCTTCGCGATCCCATCCGTTCGTCAGTAAAACACCGCCGATATCTGTAAAAATGGTGGTAGGTGCTGTTTTGGTTTTTTTCATGCTACGGTAATCTGTTTTTCTAGATATACGTCCTGTATGCTATTTAATAATTGAACACCCTCGGAAAATGGTCGTTGGAAGGCCTTTCTTCCTGAAATCACACCACTGCCTCCGGCTCTTTTATTGATGACGGAGGTGCGCAGGGCTTCTTTCAGGTCTTTGTCTCCCTCGGAAGCACCACCGGAATTGATGAGTCCGACCCTGCCGGAATATCCATTCAAAACCTGGTAGCGACAGAGATCAATCGGATGGTCCGTTGACAGATCCGTATACATTTTCTCATCCAGTTTTCCATAATGGCTGTTGCCCATATTCAAAGCTTTATATCCGCCATTGAGTTCGGGTAATTTTTGTTTTACAATATCCGCCTGAATGGTAACCCCGAGATGATTGGCCTGGCCGGTTAAATCTGCTGATACGTGAAAATCCCTTCCTCCCGTGACAAACGCATTATTTCGCAGGTAACACCATAACACGGTCGCCATACCGAGTGCATGGGCTTCATCGAACGCCTTTGCCACTTCTGTAATTTGCCTGTCCGATTCCGGGGATCCAAAATAAATGGTTGCGCCGACGGCAGCAGCTCCCATATTCCATGCATCCCGAACCGTACCGAACATCACCTGGTCAAATTTATTGGGATATGTCAGCAGTTCATTATGATTTAATTTAACAATGAAAGGTATTCGATGGGCGTACTTGCGGGCCACCATTCCCAACACACCAAACGTGCTCGCCACTGCATTGCAACCGCCCTCCACAGCCAGCCGGACAATATTTTCCGGATCAAAATACAAAGGATTTTTTGCGAAAGATGCACCGGCACTGTGCTCAATACCCTGATCGACCGGAAGAATCGATAAATATCCCGTACCTGCGAGTCTGCCTCCATTAAACAGTTGTCTCAAACTACGCAGGGTTTGCAGATTGCGGTTTGACATTAAAAACACATCATCAATAAATCGTGGCGAAGGGAGTTGCAGACTTTCCTTCGGAACTTTGATACATGTATGGGAAAAAAGATCTTCATTTTCCTTTCCCAGTAATTCTGTGATTTGTTGGTAATTCATATACAAACTTGACTATAAAATTAAGGATCAAACATGAAATGCCTGTTAATAATAGAACAAAGCAGCCCTTGAAATGTTAATGAATCAAATGAAAACACATGCTCCGGGTCAGCATACTTGATCAGTCCATTATACCAAAAGGTGCGACTGCTTCACAGGCCATTGCAAATACCATACAGCTCGTTAAAAAAGCAGAGGAATGGGGATTTCACCGATTCTGGGTTTCTGAACATCATAACTCAACGATGATTGCGGGCTCTGCGCCGGAATTGCTGATGGTGCGTCTGGCCAGCGAAACAAAAAAGATACGGATCGGCTCCGGTGGTATTATGCTGCCCAATCACAGCGCCCTGAAAGTGGCCGAAAATTTCAGACTGCTGGAAACGATGTATCCAGGAAGAATTGATCTGGGCATCGGAAGAGCGCCGGGCGGAGACCGTATTACGGCCAGTCTGTTAAATCCGTCAAACCATTTCAGTGAAGAATCTTATTTGCAGCAGCTGGAATACCTGCAGGCTTTTTTTCATGATGAAGCTTCTTCTTCGTACGGACCGCTGTTGGCGGTGCCCGTTTCAGATACGGTTCCGGATTCCTGGATACTGAGCTCCAGCGGAGGCAGTGCGGCAATCGCCGCGAAATTCGGAATGGGACTTGCGGTGGCGAGGTTTATCAATGGTTTTGCCGGACCTGACATGGTGAAAGATTATAAAAAAAGTTTTAAGCCTTCGCGGGAAATGGAATCGCCTCAAACGCTGATGGCTATTTCGGTGTTATGTGCGGATACAGAAGAAAAAGCAAACCGTTTACGGAAGCTGGCAGATTTTACTCTCCTGCAATTTGAAAAAGGCAATTACAGGGAGATGAATCGATATGAGGATATTAAAGACTATGTTTTTTCAGAACAGGAGCTGGAAAGAATTCAATATAACCGCGGTCGTATTATATCCGGTACAAAGGAGCAGGTGCGGGACCAGCTTATTTCACTTGCATCTGAAATGGAAATAGATGAGATCATGGTCACTTCGATGACCCACTCGCAAAAAGACCGATTCCGTTCGTTTGAATTGATCGCGGAAGCGATGGAGTTAATTGTCAATTGTTAATTGTCAATTGTCAATTCAACTTGTTTGTAAAAGAAGTTGGAAGCATTTAATCTCAATTAACAATTGACAATTAACAATTGACAATTAGTTAAGCAATTCCTGGTTTTTTGAGGTATTTATTCAGATTTATCATCAATACACTCAGCAGGATTACAATCAGTCCGGCAATTTGCAAAGAGTTCACCGTTTCCGAAGCGATGAAAACTCCCAGTAATACCGCAACTACCGGATTGACATATGCGTATGTGCTGACCTGTGCGGGAGATCTGACTTCCATCAGCCAGACAAAACAACTATAAGCGAGAATAGAACCAAATATGATCAGGTACGTAAGAGAATACCAGGCTCCGGACGGAACGGCCGATAATTGAAATGTTTTGAATTCTCCCGAAATAAAAGCACCCGCTAAAAAATAAACTCCCGCAAAAAACATTTGCCAGCTGGTATTCACGGTTGCCGGGGCGTCTGTTTTTTTATATTTCGCAAATAGTGAACCGACGACCCACGACATGGATCCGACAATCAATGCAAATAATGCAATGCGTTCGTACGGGTTACGGCCTATATTATAGGAAGAAGAAATATTGGGCAGGAACAATAAAAATATACCGATCAGGCCGAGGAACAAACCAGTCAGAATGGATTTGCTGCTGAAATTTTCCCTCCAGTGTGGTTTATCGTACACTACGTACCAGAGCGGTGCGGCAGAAATAATAATCGCCACCCATGCACTGGCTACGTATTGCTCAACAAATATGACCACACCGTTGCCGATAAATAATACCAAAAATCCGCTGACGGCGGCCAGTCTGATGGACGCCCAATTCAACAGGTTCTCTTTTTTCCAGACCGCCCAGATCATCATGAGCAGGCCGGCAATGATAAATCGGACGGCGCCTAATATAAAGGGCGGAAAACCATGCAGGGCCCTGCTGATAAAAAAATAAGTGGAACCCCATACAATGTAAACAATCAGGTAGGCCAGTACAACCTGCAGTGTGCCGGGTGTTTTATTATTATTCATTTTCTTCAGTTTATTCTTATTCCGGCAAGCGACTATCCAAAGTTAAAAGGAAATTTATTATTTTTGCTTACGAAATCAATGTTTTTTTGAACATTGGCCTTCGAAAATAAGCTAAATATCCAAAAATGCCTTCCATTATGGAACTTGATAAAACGAGCTGGTCAATCCTTGCATGCCTGCAGGAAAATGCGAGAGCGTCTTTTGCCGACATCGGAAGAGAAGTGGGATTATCGGCGCCTGCTGTTGCCGAACGGATGATTAAACTGGAAGAATCGGGAATCATACAGGGTTACCGGATTGAAGTAGATTATGAAAAAACCGGATATGCATTAAAAGCTTTTATCTCTTTTACCGCGCATTCGGGAAAATTACTTCCGTTTTTAAATTATATCAGCAAACTGGATGAAGTGTTGGAATGTCACCGGGTGACGGGTAATCATTGCATTTACCTGAAAGTCGTTGTTGAAAATTCCGGGCATCTCCAGGAATTACTGGCCCACATGATGGAGTATGGTGAAACAACCACCTCTATTATACTTTCGAGCCCCATCACACACCGGATATTTACAAAACATGGAACGAAGACTAAAGGAAAAGGTCGCGCTGTAAAGTAGCGCCCGGTATAAAAGAATAGGTGTCCAAATTCGTGATGCCCTCATCACGTAATACGTTTTCATCAATAAAATGATTTCCGGTGGTCGTCCTGGAATCCCTGCCAAGAATATAAGATGCGGCGTCTGCCATAATTTCCGGTTTACGACTCACCTGAAATATTTTTTCACCACCGAGCATATTTTTTACGGCTGCTGTAGCAATCAATGTTGCGGGCCAGAGGCTGTTGGAGGCAATTCCATATTTTTTAAATTCTTCCGCCCATGCTGCCGAGAGTAAACTCATGTTATACTTACTGATGGTATATGCCACATGGGGCTTGAACCATTTCATGTCGAAATTCAGTGGAGGCGAAAGGGTAAGAATATGAGCATTCGTAGATTTTTTCAGCAGGGGAACCGCATATTTTGTCATCATGAATGTTCCGCGCACGTTGATATCGAACATTAAATCAAAACGTTTGGGTTCTGTATTTTCTGTATCGCTGATATTGATCGCAGATGCATTATTAATCAGTATATCGAGGCCGCCGAATTTTTCCAATGTTTTATCAATCACATCCTGTATCAGTTTTTCATCCCTGATATCGCAATAAACGGCCAGCGCTTTTCCGCCGGCTGCCTCCACTTCGGCAGCAGCCGAAAAGATCGTCCCACCCAGTCTTCCATCCTCACTGGTTGATTTGGCGGCGATCACAATGTTAGCACCGGAAGCTGCCAGTTTTATAGCAATGGCTTTTCCGATGCCCCGGGTGGCACCTGTAATTAAAACCGTCTTGTTGTTAAAATCCATGAATGGCGGGGATGATCATGACAGCCCGAAAGCATGGCATGAAGTATGTAATTATATCCATAAAGATAATACGATGTCTTCCAATACAACTTCTTATTTCGTTTTTCAACTGGCAAAACCCACGGGCAATTCTCCCAATCCGCCGCCGGAAATACCACCTGTTGAACCGACTCCCATACCACCGGTAACAGATCCGGTGCCAACGGTTCCGCCTGTGAAAGGAATACATTTTATGTTCTATTCCATCTCCCTGAATTAGCGCAGCTTTTAGTATTTATATTTGGGCCTCAAGGGCAATATGGAATATTTTCTGGGGATTGATATTGGAACGACTTCGGTTAAGTCGATTGCGTTTTCCAAAGAGGGAAAATCATTGTGTGAATCTTCTATTTCATACCCGATACATCATCCGTTTCCCGATTGGAGTGAACAGGATCCGGAAGAAATCGTCCGTGCGCTTGTCAAAACTGTAGAAAATATTCTCCAGGAACTTCATCCGCAGCTTCCCGTGTTGTTGAGTTTTTGTTCAGCCATGCACAGTGTGATCGCTGTTGATAAAACGGGCATGGCTATTTCACCTTCCATTATCTGGGCCGATAACCGGGCCGCGGGTATTTCAGCGGCGATTCACAAGGCAAACCGCGCGAAGGTTTTGTATGAACATACCGGTCTGCCGATCCATGCGATGTCACCTTTTTGCAAACTGCTCTGGTTAAAAGAAAATCAAAAAGAATTATTTGATAAGGCTTATAAATTCGTCGGGATAAAAGAATACGTATTTTTATAAACTGTTCGGAGTGTACGCCATCGATGTGTCTGTTGCTTCGGCTACCGGATTGCTCAATGCGGGAACCCTGCAATGGGATCCCTGGATACTGGAACAGGTTGGAATAACTGCAGACAAACTTTCGGAAGTCGTTCCGGTAGATAAAATATTTTATGCACCCGGAATATTACCCGCATTCCAAAAAGTGCCTTTTGTTGTCGGAGGAAGCGATGGCGCCATGGCAAATATAGGATCTACGGAAGAACCCGGCTCACTGGTCATCACGGTAGGTACCAGCAGTGCTGCGCGTGTCATACTCAGCAGACCATATATTGATCCTGGCATGCGAACATTCTGTTATTACATCAATCACAATCAATGGTTGTTGGGTGGCGCCAGTAATAACGGCGGCATCGTATTACAATGGCTGCACGAAAATATATTTCGTTCTGAAAAAACAGTCACTGATTTTCTAACCCAGGCATCTGATGTGAAGCCGGGTTCGGAAGGTTTGATATTTCTTCCTTATTTACTGGGGGAAAGAGCGCCGATATGGAATGCAGATGCAAAGGGTGTTTTGTTCGGTGTACAGATTAATCACTCGCAGGCATCCATTGTCCGTGCTTCCCTGGAAGGAATAATTTATTGCATCTACGGGATCAGCCAGGCCATTATGGAGCAGTCGGAAATCCGGAATATTTATGCAACCGGAGGATTCGCACGCAACGAACTTGGATTACAAATCATGGCGGATGTTTTTAATCTCCCGGTGCTGGTTTGTGAAACGGTGGAGAACTCTGCCTGGGGTGCCGTGAAATGCGGTATGATGGCAATGGGTATCCAGACACCCAATGGCACCGTGATCAGTAAAAAATATTTCCCCGACGCCACTATACATTCCGTTTACGCAAAAGGCTTTCTCAAATTTCAGCGTTTGTATGAATTGCTGAAGGAAGAATTTAATTAATCAGATGTTTATTTTTTAAAATCGGGATCCTGAACATCAAAACCGAAATCTGTCAGCGGGAAATAAAATAAAAAGGGGTGTATTGAAATACACCCCGAACGACTGCCATCAATTTAACTTCTCACAGAGGTCATGGGCGGGATCGAACCGCCGTAAAAGGTTTTGCAGACCCACGCCTAACCGCTCGGCCACATGACCTGATCAGGTTGCAATAATACAGTAAATTTATAAGTCTACAAAAATAGTAGACTATATTTATTTTATTTGCTGATAAACGGGTCGGGGAGAAAACGCCCCAGGGAAATTGTCGCGGGGATCGGGTGGGAGTTTCTTAAATTTGTGTTTGAAATGATTTGATTTGAAAAAAATTTATAAACCTGCTGAGCAGGGACCTCCGTATATGGAGGCTTATATAAAGCTGGTGCCCGACGACGGTAATCTGCTGATTCATCTGGAAGATATTTTTTCCGAAACAGAGGAACTCATTAACCCGCTCAGTGAGGAGAAAATGAATTACCGTTACGCACCGGGCAAATGGACCATCAAGGATATGCTGCTTCATATGTCGGACTGCGAGCGGATTTTCATTTACAGGGCTTTGCGGTTTTCACGGGGAGACGAGACACCGTTACCGGGGTTTGAAGAAAGCTTATATGCGCTGAATGCCTGTGCAAATGACAGAGAGAAGGAAGACATTATGAGGGAATATTCCCTGGTGAGGGAATCCAGTATTGCGTTTGTTGAATCATTGTCGGATGAAGCATTAAACAGAAAGGGTCTTGCGAATAATAATTCTCTGTCCGTGCGATATCTCGTGAATATTATTTACGGGCATCACAAACATCACCTCAATATATTAAGGGAAAGATATCTTTAAACATGGCAGAAAAAAAACCGCGCCGGATATCCATTGCAGTAGATATGGACGGTGTACTGGCTGATACAGAAACACATTTCATAAAATATTACGAAACAGAATCGGGAGAAAAATTCGACAGGAAAGTAATGCTGGGAATTCCGGAAAGTCAGTCCTTTCCGGATAAAACAGCCGTATGGCGATATGTAAATACGGCCGGTTTCTTCAGAACACTTCCATTGATCAGCGGGGCTGTACAGGCCATTCATACGCTGATGGAGGATTTTGACGTATATATTGTTTCTGCCGCTATGGAATTCCCGCTTTCTCTATATGAAAAAAAACTGTGGCTCGAAGAACATTTTCCATTTGTTCACTGGAAGAATATCGTTTTCTGCGGTGATAAAAGCATCATCAAAACAGATTACCTGATCGACGACCATTTAAAAAACCTGGATAATTTTTCGGGCATTCCCCTGATGTTCACAGCAGCGCATAATATAAATTATAACCATCATCAGCGGATGAATAACTGGGAGGAGATACTGGCTTACTTCAGAAGCCTCAGGAAAGTATGAAAGTATGGAAGTATGGAAGTATGGAAGTGCTTTGTAAACAAGAAACTAAATAACAAACACAGGAACTTACTAACCGAAACTAAAGAATCAGCACGACTGTTCCGCCGATAATTAATAATGCGCCGATGGCCGTTTTCCAGCTTAGTGCCTCTCCCAGAAAAATGACTGATAAGAGGATGGTTAGTGCAACACTCAGCTTATCTACCGGTGCAACCTGGGAAACTTTTCCGAGCTGGAGGGCCTTGAAATAAAATATCCATGAGAGGCCTGTAGCCAGTCCGGAAATGACGAGAAAAAAAAGATTGTGTTTCGTCAATCCCTGTATCGATTTATGTTCTCCCCGGAAAAAAACAATCAACCAGGCAATCACTAAAATGATAACTGTCCGTATGGCTGTAGCGAGGTTTGAGTTTACATTCGTCACACCGATTTTTGCAAATATGGCTGTCAGCGAAGCAAAAAAAGCTGAAAGCAGGGCATAGATCCACCACATAAAAGTTTATTTTTTTAAGACGTTGAGATAAGGCCTAAAGCGTAACGCGTAAAGCATAACGCTTTTCATATGTTGCAAACCGTGAGTCGTGGAACCGTCAACCGTCAAATGTCAACCGCCAACCATCAACCGTCAACGAACTCAATTGCCCAAAAATTTCAAACAGACAGGATTGGGAATGCTGATTTCCTTTCCTGTTGCCTTTAATAAACCAGAAGCCGGATCAATGGAAAAAATAACAATATTATCCGTGTCGCGATTGGCAATCAGCAAAAAGTGGCCACCCGGATCAATAACAAAATTGCGGGGATGTTTTCCTTTTACAGAAATAATTTGTTTTGTGGCCAGCCTGCCATCCTTCCGAATTTCGAAAACAGCAATCGTATTGGACGTTCCCCGGTTGGTTGCATATAAAAATTTCCCATCGGGACGGATATGTATGTCGGCGCTCTGGGCAAGTCCTGTAAAATGCTCCGGCGTCGTTCGTATTCTTTGGAAATGACTCATCTTCCCACTGGTTGAATCAAAATGAAACGCATCTACGGTACCTGATAATTCGCCGAGGATGTATACGTCTGATTTCTTTGGATGAAATGCGATATGCCGTGGACCGGATCCGGGTTGTAAAGTGACAACTGAATCAAATGGCTCTGACAGTGGAATCATTTCATTGGGATGAAATATATATACATGTTCCTGATCCGTGCCAAGATTTGCTTCCAGCAGGAATCTCTCGTCCGGCGAAAAGATCGTTGAGTGAACATGCGCTTCTTTCTGTCTTGCAGTGTCCGCACCCTTTCCGAATTGCTGGATCACCTGCATGGCGGGTGCCAGGGAACCATCACTGTTGACCGGTAGCGCGGCCAGACTGCCTGAACAATAATTCGCCACAAAAACCCATCTGCCGGTTTTGTCTTCAGAAACATAACAAGGGCAACTGCCCTGGCTCGACTGTGCATTCAATAAGGCAAGACGACCTGTAGTTGGTTCAAAAGCATAGGCACCAACAGAGCCACCGTGATCTTCCTCATCGGTAGCATACAGATACCTGCCATTAGCCGATACACTCAGATAAGAAGGATTTTTAGCTTCTATGCTGCCGACCTCAGTACCCATCCCCGTTTTTGTATTAAACTTATAAACGTAAATGCCCTTACTTTTCCCACTGGTATAGGTTCCGATAAACAGGTAAGGTTCCTGGGAAAAACACGAAAAAGAAAACAGGAATAACAGCAATGTCAGATTCCAACGCATGGAAAAAGTTTTAAAATTAGACTTCTGCAATTTACACGAAAGGTATTACCAACCAACGCAATAAATGAATGGGGTATAAGCGTTATTCAGGTTGAAATCCGATCCCCATGAAACTGAAATTGCTTAGCTGCAGCTTTCTGTTATTTATGTTTTCCTGCCAGTCATTTCCTGATTCGATTCCTTCAGAGTTTAGTCAGACCAGCACTGCTTCTTTTACAGGAAGTATTACAGCTGCTGATAAGGGCAGAGAGTCTTCCACCGTGCCATCTGCCATAAATACACCTGTTACGGTTATTCCAAAGGCTTCTGTGATATTATCGAAGAAGCAGGTGCCGATCCTATGTTATCACCAGATACGTGACTGGAAAGTGACGGACTCAAAGATTTCGCGTGAATACATCGTTCCGCCTGCCGCATTTGCCGCTCAGATGCGAATGCTGGCCGATAGCGGGTATCATACCATCTCGCCGGACCAATTATATGCCTATCTGATATCGGGCGCCAGGCTGCCTTCCAAGCCCATCCTGCTGAGCTTTGATGACACTGACCTGGATCAGTATACCGTTGCTTATCCAGAAATGAAGAAATATGGTTTCAAGGGTATGTTCTTTATCATGACCGTATCTCTGGGTAAAGCGCATTATATGAGCAAGGAACAGGTGCACGCGCTTTCTGAAGATGGGAATACGATTGGCTCGCATACCTGGGACCATCATAACGTGAAAAAATATGAAGGGAATGACTGGATTACCCAGCTCGACAAGCCCACAAAACAACTGGAACAAATCACCGGAAAGAGTATAAAATACTTCGCCTATCCCTTTGGCTTGTGGAACCCGGCTGCTTTCCCTGAGCTTAAGAAACGAGGTTTTGTGGCGGCCTTCCAGCTCAATGAGAAACCGGATCCTGTTGACCCTTTATACTCTATCCGTCGCATCATCGTGCCGGGAACCTGGAATGGCAGCGTGCTGCACCGGTGGATACTCCGCGATTTTTAACCGAAGTCACTATCTTGCCTCTCATGATCTCTTCTGAGAAGGCTACCATGTTCCGCAACCGGCTCACCAAAGTGTTCCGGCATATGAGCAAACTGGCCAGACGGCAGGACGTCAGTTGCTACCGGATCTATGACCATGACCTGCCGGAATTTCCTTTATGTATTGAGATGTATGAAAACTGGCTCTATGTGGCAGAATATCGTCGTAATCACCATATGGAAGAAACGGAACATGACGAATGGCTGGACGGATGTAAATCGATTATCGAAGAGATTACCGGGATTCCTGCATCGCGGATCGTATTAAGAACGAGGCAGCGCAAATCAAACCGCCAGGACCAGTATCAAAAGCTGGATGATGAAAAAGAATACATGCAGGTCAGGGAGCAGGGACTGAAATTCAAAATCAATCTCACCGATTATCTGGATACCGGATTATTTCTGGATCACCGCATGACGAGGGCCATGGTACGGGCGGATGCTCAGGGTAAAAAAATATTAAATCTGTTTTGTTATACCGGTTCGTTTTCTGTCTATGCTGCCGCCGGAGGAGCAGCAGAAGTGGTCTCCGTGGACCTGTCCAAGACCTACCTGAAATGGGCAACCGAAAACATGGAAATAAACGGATTCTATGATCCGTTAAAACATTTTTATCTGCACGAAGATGTAAAACAATATCTGCCGACGCTGCCAGCCGGATATTTCGATCTGGTCATTATGGACCCGCCGACATTCAGCAATAGCAAGAGGATGGAGGATTTCCTGGATATCCAACAGGATCATCCCATTCTGATCCGGCAGACGCTCGCTGCCATGAAACCCGGAGGGGTGATTTACTTTAGTACAAACTTCAGCCGCTTCCAACTACAAATTGAATCCTTAACGGACTGTACCGTAAAGGATATTACCCGGGCTACCACGCCATTTGACTTCCAGGGTAAGCTTAATCGGTTTTGTTTTTTGATTACAAAATTATAGCTCACTTGAGCCCAACGCTCAACGCCTAGCGCCCAACGCTTAGTAGGGCACTTCCATACTTCCAGTCTTCCAAACTTCCACACTTTCCCTGTTTTTTTCACTGCTAAAAAATTTAGAAAAAGGCCGTTTCACGCACTACTCAATGCTATAAATTTGTGGACAATTCATTTAGTAGATAATTATTCTTTATTATGTTAATTATTAATATTTTATAACTGTTGACTAAAGTGAATATGGATTAACTTACCGGCTATAAACCGCCTCTTTTAATTAAAATAATCCTTACATTCGAATTTCCACTGATGTTCCATGATTGTTTTTGAATTACAATACTTTCCACCGGTTAGCTTCTTTTCGACTTTGTTTGGAGAAACATATTTCTATTTAGATACATATGAGATCTATCGAAAAATGAGTTTTCGGAACCGTTGTTTGATTGCCGGAGCGCAGGGAATTATTTCATTATCGGTTCCATTACGACAAGGAAGAAATCAACAGTTACCCATGAATGAAGTCCGGATTTCAGATACTGAAAATTGGCAGTTACGACATTTCAAATCCATCCGGTCTGCCTACAGCAGGTCCCCCTTTTTTGATTTCTACCAGGATGAACTTGCAGCGATTTATCAGCGACCGTTTGATCTTCTGACAGACTGGAATATCTGTTGTCTGGAATGGGTAAAAGAAAAACTGGCCTGGCGCACCGGGATCCATTTCACAGAATCCGCCATACCTTATCAGAGCGATGGCGTCATGGACTTGCGCAACAGGGTAATACCAAAAAATTATATGGAATGGAGCCCGGTGAAATACCGGCAGGTATTTGAGGAAAGAACCGGCTTCTTTCCGAATCTGTCGATCCTCGATCTTTTATTTAACTGTGGACCCCGCACATCCGAATTGCTACGCAATTCGGATGTGCGAGTATGAAAGTATGGAAGACTGGAAGTCTGGAAGTGTTCTACGTTTTTTCAAGCGTTACGCGTTGGGCGTTAGGCGTTGGGCGTTAAGCGTTAAGCGTTGAGCTCAATGGCGATCATTTCAGCAATATCCATGCACTTTCACCTGATCTTCCTTTTCTTCATTTTTTACGCCATCAGTAAGCATGGTATTGCAAAAAGGACAGGCGGAGGCAATGAATGATGCGGATGTTTCGATGGCCTCATGGGTTCTTTCAAAATTGATCCGCGTGGTTCCTTTTTCTTCTTCCTTGAACATCTGTGCACCACCGGCACCGCAGCAAAGTCCCTTGCTTTTGCAACGTTTCATTTCAACCAGCTCGGCATCCAGGGCCTCTAATATTTTCCTTGGCGCGTCATAAATGCCATTCCCCCTGCCGAGATAACAACTATCGTGATAGGTGATTTTTTTTCCTTTAAAAGAACCACCTTCTTTTAACCGAATCTTTCCCTCATCGATCAGTTGCTGAAGAAAAACAGTGTGATGAATCACTTCATACTGACCGCCCAGTTCCGGATACTCATTTTTCAGAATATTGAAACAATGCGGACAGGCGGTGACGATTTTACGGATCTTATAATTATTTAAAGTCTGAATATTCTGATAAGCCATCATCTGAAATATAAACTCGTTGCCCGCCCGCCTGGCCGGATCGCCTGTACATAATTCCTCCTTACCCAGGATGGCATACCGGATTCCGATCCGGTTGAGAATACCCGCAAATGCCCGCGTAATTTTTTGTGCGCGCTGATCATAACTACCCGAACATCCTACCCAAAACAAAATTTCCGGAGATTCTCCGCGGCCTGCCAGCTCCGCCATAACGGGTATATCCATGTATAAAAATTTTACCCTGTAAATCTAAAGTAAAATTGCCTGCGGGTTCAGTGCTGATTTGGTAATTTTAAGGATAATTCCCAATATGTCCGTGGACGATAAAATGCTTTTAATCCGCAATTACGATCTCTGGTGTCATCTTTCAGATGAAGATTATAAAGAACTGAAAATTGAACACCATTATATGGAAGTGCCGAAAGGGGAGTACATATATTTTGAGGCCTATAATCATAACAAGATCTATTTTGTAAAAGAGGGTTATATCCGCATCGGCCATATCGATTCGGAGGGCAACGAAAAAGTCAGTGAGATCATTCAAAAGGGTGAATTATTCGGACAAATCACGCTGGAGAGAAGTAACCTCCATGGAGAATTTGCGCAGGCTTATAAACAGGATGTAAGCATCTGCGCCTTCTATATTGAGGACTTTGAAAAATTGCTGAAAAAACGTCCGGATCTTGCCCTTCGGTACAGTAAACAGGTGGGAGCCAAATTAAGGACCATCGAAAATCGTCTGCTGAATCTTTTAAACAAAGATGTAAAAACCAGACTCGCTCATTTCTTCTGGCAACTGGTAGAGAATAAACTGGGTGAAACCATGCCGGAAGGATTCTGTATACCCAATTATCTGAAACATGAGGATATTGCCAACCTCATCGGCTCCAGCCGGCAAACGGTCACAACCATGATCAACGAACTGGAAGCTGAAGGAATCCTTTCTTACAACCGACAGGAGATCTGCTTTCTGAATGTTAAAAACTTACAAAAACGGTTATCTGTCAATTAACGGACATACGATGGTCCGGAAGCAGTATAGTTTTGATCAAATATTAAAAATGAAATTACTGCTCACTGTTTTATTTGTATGCATAACATCCGCCGGGTTTTCGCAGGCTGATGATTTCCGGAAGAAGCAGTTTAACCTGGATGACGGGGTCGCGATCAAAGGATACGATCCGGTGGCCTATTTTACGATTGGGTAAGGCTGAAAAGGGGAAATCTGCATTTTCTTCATCTTATCATGGCGTGAGTTATCATTTTGCAAACGCGGCGGATCAGAACAGTTTCCAGGCAAATCCGGAAAAATTCGAACCGCAATATGGCGGCTGGTGCGCTTACGCCATGGGCCATGATGGTTCGAAGGTTGAAGTAGATCCGGAGACTTTTAAAATCATCAATGGAAAATTATTTCTTTTTTATAACCGGTTTTTTAATAATACGCTGAAGACATGGAATCAGGATGAATCCAAACTCCACGGCCAGGCAGATGCAAACTGGCAAAAAATTCTAAAGCAATAAACCTTAAAACATTCATATGATTATTCGCACCATTGGAATTTGGATCCTGAGACTGGTTCCTGCCATCATTCTGCTTCAGACACTTTATTTCAAATTTACAGCCCAGCCTGAATCCGTTCAGTTGTTTACCCGGATTGGCATGGAACCTTATGGACGTATCGGTACCGGAGTGCTGGAACTGGTTGCTGCCATCCTGATTTTAATTCCGCGATATACCGGATATGGCGCTATTTTGGGTTTGGTGATGATGACCGGTGCCTTGTATTTTCACCTGACTAAAATTGGGATTTTTTTTGGAGGCGATGCCTTGCTTTTTATCTATGCTGTCGTTACGTTTGTCTGTTGTGCCCTGTTAATTTTTATTTATAAAACCCGGTTGGAAAGCCAACTGAAAAGAAAATAGCCGGGAGTTCGTACCATTCATTTGAAATATGTATGCTCAAGGGATTATTCATTTTCTTGTTTTTGTCGTGCCATTGTGGTTTCGCCCAGTATCATCCGGTTGCCGGTGAATCGACCGTACGGTTCAGTCTGAAGAATTTTGGCTTTAAAACCGGAGGAACGCTGGATGCTCCGGAAGGTGACATTGTTTTTAATCCGGATGACCTGGCCAAATCTTCATTCCGGGTCAGGATCAAGGCGGAGAGCATTAACACAGACAACGAATCGCGGGACGAACATCTGAAAGAAGAAACTTACTTCGATGTGAAAAACTATCCGATGATCCGTTTCGTATCTTCTTCCGTGAAAGTGAACGGCAAAATCGGGTCGTATGAGACCACCGGTATTTTAACGATCAAAAATAAAAACAAAGAGATTACGCTGCCATTTACGGCAGAAAAAAATGGAGACGGATGGCTGTTTTCAGGTAGCTTTAAATTGAACCGGAAGGATTATGATATCGGTGGTTCCAGTACCCTGTCTGATGAAGTGACGGTCGAAATAAAAGTAGTCGCCCGGTAAATAAAAAAATATTATTTTTAGAAAACGACTTTTATGGAACTGCAAAAAGCCGTACAGCAGGTTTTCCTTCAGCTCACTGATTCCCTGAATCAGTTGCAGCCTGGTCAATATATACAGGTTTGTAAAAATCTATCCGGCAATACCATCGGTCAGCATGTTCGTCACATCATTGAAATGTTCCAATGCCTGGATGCCGGTTATCCAACAGGGGAAGTGGATTACGAAAAAAGGAAACGGGATAAACAGATAGAAACTGATAAAGATTTCGCAACGGTTATTCTGAAAGAGATCAGCCGGCAAATTTCCAGGGAAAATAAAACTTTGTACCTGCTGACCTATTATGACGAATTGCAGGATAAGCCAGAGAAAATCACTACAAATTATTTCCGGGAGATCGCGTATAATCTGGAACATACCATACACCATATGGCGCTGATTCGTGTCGGACTCAGGGAACTGGGTGATCTGCCCGTTGATGATTCATATGGCGTAGCTTCATCTACTCTTAAGTACAGGAAACAATGTGCACAGTAACTTTTATACCAGCAGGCAATCATTTTTTTTTTACATCCAGCCGCGATGAAAAGTCCGGCAGGCCATCGGCGCTATTTCCGGAGATTTACGAAATAAATGGTTGCCGTGTACTTTTTCCAAAAGACCCGCAGGGTGGTGGCAGTTGGATTGCGGTAAACGAAACCGGTCATACCGGCGTATTATTAAACGGTGCCATCAGAGCACATGAAACGGGCAGTTTTTACCGGAAAAGCAGGGGCCTGATTTTACTCGATCTGATCTCCGCTCCGTCACCTGCAGATGCATTTGAAGCAACAGATTTCTACGGCATTGAACCCTTCACCGTCATTTTATTTGAAAACAAAAATCTTTATTCCGGAAAATGGGATGGGCAGATGAAATGGCTGGAATCATTGAGTGCAAACAAACCCCATATCTGGTCTTCCGTTACTTTATATGATCCGGTAGCGATCAGGAAAAGGGAAGAATGGTTTCATGCATGGTTAAGCGAAAGCGCCTATCCCGGCAGCCTGGATATTATTCACTTTCATCAAAAGGGTGGTGACGGAGATCCTTTTAATGATATCATGATGAACCGGGATCACAAATTTTTTACCAACAGCATCAGCTCCATACGCCTTTCAACTGATACAGCCAGTTTCCGTTACCTGGATTTACGGAATGGAAAATCTTCGGAGACAAATCTTTCCCTTCTAAAATCAGTTCGGGTAAAAGCATGAATGACATTCCGGGCTGGAAGAAAAAGCCCTTCTGGATACGGTTATTACATTGGGAATACTGGAGTTTTAATAAGGTATATGTTCCCATTTATCCTGTATTTATTTTTCTTTGTCTGAGGGCCCGTTCATTTTTTTTCTATGCAGCATCCAATCCCAAAATAAAAAATGGCGGATTCCTGGGAGAATCGAAGAAGGATATTTACGCATTGGTGCCTGCACAATGGCAACCCAGAACTATTTTTTTTCCCGCGGGTTCCCATCCGGATTCTGTTCTTGATAAACTATTGCAGGAGGGTTTCCGGTTTCCGATGATTGGGAAACCGGACATTGGTGCCAGGGGACGCGGCGTAAAAAAACTGGATGATGCGGGTGCTGTATTGAATTATGTTTCATCTGTGCCCGTTGATTTTCATGTGCAGGAATTTATTTCATATGAAAACGAGGCAGGTATTTTTTATTACCGTTTCCCGGGTCAGGCGAAAGGAAATATATCCGGTATCGTTCACAAAGAATTCCTGAAAGTAACGGGAGATGGAAATCAGAATATCCGCACATTACTGAATGCCAATCCCACGTGCTATATTACAGTTGCCCCGGTTGGAATTAACGGAGCCGGATGTATTGAATCATGTGCCTGCCGCCGGCGAAATTTTTACCGTTGTTCCCTACGGGAATCATGCACGGGGTGCTATGTTCCTGGACGATAGCGGGTCGGTCAATGAAAAACTGATGAAAGTTATGGATGAAATCTGCCGGCAGATTCCTTTGTTTTATTTTGGAAGAATGGATATCCGGTATCATAGCCGGGAATTACTTGAAGAAGGAAAATCATTCTTCATATTGGAAGTGAATGGTGCCGGCAGCGAACCTACCCACATGTATGACCCCCGGCATTCGTTATTTTTTGCCTGGAAGGAAATCATCAGGCACTGGGTAATTCTCTTTAAGATAAGCCGGGCAAACCATAAACTGGGTTTCCCTTACCTGACTATAAAGGAAGGAGTAGAGATGTTTAGGAAAGACAAGAATGATTCAAAACAATTGGAGGGAATTAAAATATGATTTACGCTTAACGCCTAACGCTAACGCTTAACGCTAACGCTAACGCCAACCGTCAACCACCAACCGTCAACCAACGTGCAACTTATCTACAATTTTTTTCTCGGGTTAATAATCAGTCTCCTCGGCCAATTGCCCCTGGGTACCATCAGCATGACGGCAACCCAGATTGCTGTGCAGGAAAATTTCCGGAATGCATGGAAATTTTCTGTCGGCATCGCGCTGATAGAAATGTTATATCTCCGGGTGGTATTGTCGTTCATGCAATGGATCATTTCGCATCAGCTGGTTTTTATGATCTTCAACTGGATTACGATTGCATTATTTGCCGGTTTGGGTATTATCAGTCTGATGGCCGCACGAAAACAGGAGAAAGAAAAAAAGGCTTTATTGCTCAACTATCCTCTTAACCGGTTTTTACTTGGTCTGAGTATGAGTGCACTGAATCCGGCACAGATTCCTTTCTGGTTTATCTGGACAGGATATTTTATAAATCAGGGATTGCTGAAATCTGGTTTTGCGGAGTTTAATCTTTTTACTCTGGGATCCGGTATTGGTACCCTGGGCGGTTTGATCATTTATATGTACGGAGGGAACTGGCTGGTTAAGAAAATGAATACCAGCAACCGTACACTCAATAAACTGATGGGAATCATTTTCATCATTGCCGCTGTTGCGCAATTATATCGCGTACTCCGGCCCTAACCATTTTTCCAGGCATCTCTTTCATCAGGACTGAATTTCCAGGGAGCGAAATTATTTTCAATATTTCCGAACATTGTATTCCATTCGGGTGGTGCGTCCGAGTCTTCCATGACCAGGGATCTCCGGAGCTCGAGGATAATTTCCAACGGACTGATACTAACAGGACATTCTTCAACGCAGGCATTGCAACTGGTGCAGGCCCTTAGTTCTTCAACCGATATATAATTCTTTAGCAATTGCCTGCCATCTTCTTTGAAAGAACCGTTCGTACGAATATTTTTTCCCACTTCTTCCAGGCGGTCACGTGTGTCCATCATGATCTTGCGGGGAGAAAGTTTTTTTCCTGTTATGTTCGCCGGGCAGGCTGCTGTACATCTTCCGCATTCTGTACAGGCATAGGCATCCAGCAGGTTACGCCAGCTTAGATCCATTACATCTTTAGCACCGAAGCTGGTGGGCGTTGATGATTCAGCCGGAGCCAGTTCGGGTTGCATAGAATACAACACTTCCTGTTGAATGGATTTCATATTCCGCATTTCCCCTTCCGGCAAAAGCCTGGCAAAATAAGCATTCGGAAATGCCAGCAGAATGTGAAGATGTTTGGAGTATGGCAGATAATTTAAAAAAGCAAATATGCCTGCGATATGCAGCCACCAGCATGATCTCTCAAGCATCACCAGTTGATGGTCCGATAATCCGTTTAACAAGGGATGCAGCCAATGGGAAATCAGAAAATTTCCGGTGGGATGAATGCCATAGTGACCATAATTTCTTTCCTGCAATAAAGTATCGGAGGCATTCAACGTCAGGAAAAGTGTCATTAAGATGATCTCCGTAATTAAAATATAATTGGCATCTGACCGGGGCCATCCATCCAGATCATGACTGATGAAACGACGCAGTTTCAGAATATTTCTCCGGCACAAAAAAACGATGCAGGCTATCAGGACGGTGATCGCCAGTATTTCAAATGCATTGATCAGCCAGCTATATAAACCGCCCATCGGTATGGAAAAAAGTCTGTGCGTTCCGAAAAGACCATCCAGAGAAATTTCCAGCACTTCCAGGTTGATAATGATAAACCCGGCATATATAAAAAAGTGCAGCACCGCTACCAGCGGATTCCGGAACATTTTTTTCTGGCCGAAAGCCAATAACAGCAAATTCTTCCAGCGGGCTGAGGGATGATCACTGAAATCCTCTTCTTTTCCGAGCAGGATATTTCTACGGATGCGAAGGGCATTTCGACTAAAGAGCCCGATAGCGGCAACGGAAAGTAAAAAAAACGTGATTTGCTGAACCAGCTGCATGAACCGGATTTGAGGCCTGAAGTTATAGCAGATTTGCAGGATTTATGATTTTCTTTACCTTGGGGCATGGAGAAGAATTATATTTTAAGTCCGGAAGTCGCCGCAAAAAAATTAAAGCGGATGGCTTTTGAAATTCTGGAGAATAATTTTGGTGAAACATCTTTTATTCTGGCAGGCATCCGGGAGAGCGGAACCGTGATCGCAGAAACCATCCAGCGGTTACTTACTGAAATTGCCGGATTGCAAACAGAATTGATTACTGTGAGCCTGGACAAAAAAAACCCGACAACCGTTGAGATCAGCAGACCGCTCGACTTCAAAAACAAAGTGGTCATTTTGATCGATGATGTATCGAACAGTGGCAAGACCCTGATGTATGCCATCAGGCCTTTTCTTGATTCGAGCCCAAAAAAAATACAAACGCTGGTACTTGTTGAAAGGAGCCATAATGCATTTCCGGTAAAACCGGATTATGTGGGTTTATCGGTTGCAACCACGATACAGGAACATATTTACGTGGAAGTTGAAAAGGGGCTCGTAAAGGGAGCCTGGCTTGAATAAAATACCTTGTAAAAGGACTGTTTTTATCTCTCTTTTTTCGTCTCAAACCCTCCTGATTTCACTACCTTTGGTGGCCCTATAAAAACTTGGATTTTACGGGCTCTTAATTTACTATGGAAGAACATATCATACCGGAAGAAACGCAGGATAATAATCGTATTGTATCGATCAACATCGAGGAACAAATGAAAATGGCCTACATAGATTATTCTATGTCGGTTATTGTAAGCAGGGCTTTACCAGATGTGCGCGACGGTCTCAAACCGGTGCACCGCCGTATCCTTTACGGGATGAATGAACTGGGCAGCAACAGCAACAAACCTTTCAAGAAATCAGCCCGTATCGTGGGGGAAGTCATGGGGAAATACCATCCGCACGGGGATGCGGCCATTTATCATACCATGGTCAGAATGGCGCAGGAATGGAGTATACGCTATATGCTGATCGATAAGCAGGGTAATTTCGGAAGCCAGGATGGAGACGGTCCGGCGGCCATGCGTTATACCGAAGCCCGCCTTCACAGGCTGGCCGAAGCCATGCTGGAAGATATCGACAAAGAAACCGTCGATTTTCAGCCGAATTTTGATGAATCACTCACCGAACCAACCATTCTTCCCGCCCGGTTTCCGCAATTGCTGATCAATGGCGCCAGTGGTATCGCCGTGGGAATGGCTACTAATATGCTTCCGCATAACCTGTCTGAATCCATTGACGGTTGTGTAGCATTTATTGATAAGCGGGATATTTCCATCGAGGAACTCATGAAATATGTCAAAGCACCTGATTTTCCAACCGGGGGCGTGATCTTCGGTATGGAAGGTGTTAAAGCCGCCATGCATACAGGCCGGGGCAGGGTAGTGCTCAGAGGAAAACTGCACGTGGATACCAAGGCCAGTGGACGTGAGCAGATCATTATAACGGAAACGCCATACCAGGTTAATATCGATGCACTTTGTGACCGCATTGCCCAGCTGACGAATGAAAAGATCATCGAAGGTATCTCTGATGTACGAAACGAATCCAGTGAAAAAGACGGTATCAGAATTGTCATCGATCTGCGTCGTGACGCGGTAGCCAATGTGGTTATAAATCAGGTGTACAAGCATACCGAATTGCAGACTTCTTACGGTATCAATAACGTGGCACTTGTAAAGGGCCGTCCCCGTACGCTCAATCTGAGAGAAATTATTTCAGAATTTATCGACTTCCGTCATGAAGTGGTGGTTCGTCGCACACAGTTTGAATTAAAGGAAGCTGAAAAAAGAGCGCATATACTACAGGGTTATCTGATTGCACTCGATCATCTGGACGAAGTCATTTCATTGATCCGTTCTTCATCCACTCCGGAACTGGCTAAGGACAGTCTGATCAATGCAGGCTGGGGACTGAGTGAAATACAGGCCAAGGCCATTTTGGAAATGCGTTTGCAACGTCTCACCGGAATGGAAAGAGACAAGATCCGGAATGAATATGATGAATTACAAAAACTTATTGCCTACCTGAATGATTTACTGCAGGACGAATCAAAACGGTTTGCCCTGATTCGCACAGAGCTTCTTGATATAAAGGAAAAATTTGGAGACGAACGCAAAACGGAAATTACATACCTGGATGATGAAGTGCAGATCAAGGATCTGATCAAGGAAGAAGACGTTGTGATCACGATTTCACATAATGGTTATATCAAAAGAACATCTGCCACGGAATACCGTCAGCAACGCCGGGGAGGAAGAGGTTTAAGTGGAGGCAAGGCCCGTCTTGAGGATTATATTGAACATCTTTTTGTTGCCAGTTCACACCATACCTTGCTTTTCTTTACGGAAAAAGGCAGATGTTTTTGGTTGAACGTATACCAGATTCCTGAAGGCGACCGGGTTGGAAAGGGTCGTGCCGTTCAGAATCTGATCCAGATTCCGCCGGATGATAAGATCAAAGCGATCATCGATGTGAAGGATATGAAGGATAATGAATTTTTGAACAGTCATTATATCGTGCTTTGTACCAAACGGGGTGTTATAAAAAAAACACAGCTGGAAGATTTCAGCCGTCCCCGGCAAAGTGGTGTCAATGCGATCACGATACTCGAGAATGATCAGCTGCTGACCGCGAGGCTTACAGACGGGAATTGTGAAATCATGATGGCAATAAAATCCGGACGCGCCATCAGGTTCCCGGAAGAAAATGTAAGGCCTACCGGAAGGGGTGCCATCGGTGTGAGTGGAATAGAAGTTGATGACAGCTCTGACGAAGTAATTGGTATGATATGTGTCAATAAAGACGATAAATCTAAAACCGTCCTGGTTGTCAGTGAAAATGGATACGGCAAGCGAACCCAGGTAGAAGAATATCGTGTTACGAACCGGGGAGGGAAGGGAATAAAAACCATTCAGGTCACAGATAAAACCGGTCATCTGGTCGGTATCCTCGACGTAACCGAAAAAGAAGATCTCATGATCACCTGCAAATCGGGTATTACGATCCGTATGCCGGTCAATGGGATCAGCGAGCTGGGTCGGGCTACACAGGGTGTCAAATTGATCCGGCTTGATGAAGGGGATGGCATTGCCGCCATCACGCAACTTGATGAAGAATCTACTATTGAGGAAATAAAAGGAGGGGAAGGCCCGGTTTTGGATATATTGCCACCGGAAGACAGTCCAGAATAATGTCATCAGAAAACTTCAAATAATAATCTCATGAAACGGATGCTTTTTAGCCTTTTAATGGCCATCGTATTTAACGGATTGTTTGCCCAGTCCGTAGACAAGGCAAAAGATTTACTAAAGGCAAATAATCTCGCAGGCGCCAAGGACGAAATTGACAAGGTTTTAATGGTTGATAAAAATCAAAAAAATCCGGAAGCCTGGTATACCAAGGTCAAGATTTATAACGCCATCGCGGCGGATAATACGCTGAAGGGCCAATACCCGGATGCCCTCATCCAGTCGTTGGACGCGTTAAAAAAATATGTGCAATATGATGATAAGAAATCGGTGCTGCTCGCTGCCGATGGCTACAAACCCGTGAATGAAATTTATCAGGGTCTGTTTACTTTGGGCGCCGCCAATTATAATGCGCAAAAATGGAGTGAAGCCTATACTGATTTCACCAATGCGCTCTCGGCCATCGGTTTCATGTATAAACAGGGATGGATCAAACAAAGCATGGATACTACGTCTACTTTATACGCGGGTATTTCAGCTGAAAAATCCGACAAGCGGGATTCCGCGCTGATTTATTATAAGATCATCGCTGACTCGGGTATTACCAAAATCGGCGGCAATGACATGGCCGAAATCTATAAATGGCTGTCAGATTACTACACACGAAAAGGAGATAAGGCCAACGCGGCTAAATATATTGCGTTAGGCAAATCCAAGTATCCAAACGATATTTTTTATGATGAACTCCAATTGGATGTGCTGAGAAAAAACGGCCCCAAGGATTCACTTTTTGCCAAATATGAAGAAATTAATAAGGCGCATCCCGACAGTTCCATTTACTTTTTCAATTATGGGTTGGAGTTGTATCAATATGCAACGGACACGAGTTCGGGCAAGCGTGTAGCGAATTCTGATGAACTGATTAAGAAGGCCCAGGAAAAACTGTTGGCCAGCATTAAGATCAATCCCAATTATCCGCAGGCCAATTTAGTGCTCGGACAGATAGCCTACAATGAAGGCGTTGAATTCCAGGTATTGGGTAAACCAAAAGGAAATACCAATGCAGCAGAATTGAAACAACGTCAGGATTACCGGGCGCAGTCTGCAAAAAAATTCGATGAAGCGATTCCTTACCTGGAAAAAGTAGAACAGATCCTGGGATCACAACCCAAACTTAAGAAAGCCGATAAAGTGGCTTTGCGGGATTCTTACGATATGCTGGTTACTATCTATGAATCCAAGAAGGACCAGGCTAAAATTGCTTACTGGACGGATAAATACAACAACGTAGATAAAGTGCACTAATTAAATTTCTTTACTGAACCCATGCAAGGTTTTACAACATTGTATGGGTTTTTTATTTTATTTCAGGGCAAAGTGCAGATTAGTATTGATTACGAATTGATGTTGATTGAATGAATAAGCTGGTTCCAGTCCGATACCGATCTTGCTGGTGAGCGGGAATACATAGCGGAAACCGGTTTGCAAATCAAAATAAGACAAGTCCACAATGCCTGGTGCAGCAATTACGTACAGATGATTCGTTAATTGGTACTGGCCCTTCAGATAGAAACTCAGTAAAGCCTGTTTTTGTGAACCGATTGTTTTCGCATCGGTTTGCTTATTCTCAACCCAAACCATACTGGTACCGACGAAATAACTGAATTTCCCGGAATCTTTATTCCAGGTGCCGGCTTCGGCGCCAAATCCGATCCCATGACCTGTTTGAAATGACTGATATATGGTAACACTGGGAAAAGAAGGAATTGAGCAAAGTTTGCAGTTCTGGCTTTTTAATTCGCTGACCTGTAAAAAAGAAATGATGGTTAATGTGAACAGGGCTGTTCTGTTTTTAGTAAACCTGGTTATATTAAAAACCAGATTCCGGCAAGGGGTAAATGTTTTCATACTGATCAATTTAAAGAATGCGCTTTTGGGGGTTACGAATAGCGGTCTTTAAAGGATTGGATCAGTTTATTGGTATACGGAAAAATTTTGAAAAAGAAATCGGGGTGATCAAGGATGAGAGGAGGAGATAAAGATAGTCTGCGATTTCCGTTTTTAAAAGGACTTACCTGTTTATTTCAATAAGTACGGTATTGGGAAAATATACCAAATTGGGAAAGGTTTTTTGAGCTTAAAGCGTAAGGCGTAAAGCTCAAAACTGATATTAGAAAATCACAGTGCGATGAAATAAACCGAAGCCGAAAATGTAAACATATTTTGTGCAAAAATTAAATTTGCTTTGCGCTTTACCCTTGCGGCTTTCAGCTTAAGAGTGATTCTCGAAAGAAGAGTTTTCCAGCGTTTTGATTTTTGCAAGTAATGTTTCAGAATCAAAGGGCTTGGGAAGAAAGTAGTCTGCACCGGCTTCATATGCTTTTTTATCAACGTCCGGAAGCCCTGACATAATGTAAACCGGCATAGTCCCTAAATAACTGTTTTTAATTTCCTTGCAAACGTCCAGTCCGTTGCTATGATCGAGTTTGATGTCGAGTAAAATCAAATCAGGTTGTAAAAGACCGACCGTTTTCAGGATTTCATCTGCATCTGACAAAGGGCAAATTTTGCAGTGGTAAGCCTGAAGCAAAAACCGCAGACCATGTAACAAATCCAGGTCATCCTCGATAATCATTATTTTCAACATGAGCGTGAGTTTCTATTATAGAATACGTATTATGATGCCAAATAGTTTACTATCCATAAATTAAATCGAATAGGCTGAGGATATATATCTACAAATCAATTGGGAAAATTTCTTCCAATTATTGGAAACTATGAATCCCCTAACATTTCATCGAGCTTTTCATCACTGATATTATCTGCATCTCTGGAAACAGTATTCTCAGTTTCTTCAAAAGCATTCGAAGATCCGAGATGCGTATTATCGGCAGTTTTCTGAATTTTTACTTTCGTGTTTTTACTTTTTTCCTCTGGTTCGTCTTTTCGTTTCTGCATGCTTTTGATTATTGATTCATTTCAATTACACCTACATCGGTTGGCTGTCCTTCCACGACCAATACGTCCTGTTTGAAGCTGTCCCTGAATGGCGGTTTCGCTTCCAGCATCAGCGTATAATTCCCCGGTTTTACATTTGTGATCATAAAATTTCCCTGTATAACAGGGGCGTTCAGCGTATCGCGCTTTGATATCAGCCAGGCCCGGCTGGCACCATTTGGCGGACTGACGGACCCTTTTACCGGGCTGTTATAATAAATCCGGAAAGCCAGAGAAAGAAATACCAGTAATCCAAGAAAGATCCAGAAACTGTATGTAGAACTGGTAGATTTTATTCTCATATATATATTGATATGCAATAACTATTCCCGGGCAGGCGCGGCTTTAAAACAATGATTGAAAGGCTTTAAGGATATATTCACTTCCTGACCAAGTTACTCCTGATTCTGGTTGAATAAAAGCAGCATCAGTCTATAATTGGGACATCATTATGTGAAAAACTTCTTAAAATATGTGGATAATATTTCAAGAATAATCTTCGGCAGTCTTGTAAATTCACTCATTAACCATCCCTTATGTCTTCAGTCGAAACTTCAGCGCCGTCAGAGAGAGGATTTGTCAGTACCGTGCATGTGTTGAAGGGTGGCGAAGTAATTTACTCCTTACAGGATTTTCTGAAGATTGAGACCCGCTTCTCCTGGGTAGACAAAAAATTCCTGATCAATAAGATCCTGGAACTTCAAAAAAAGACCGACGATCGCAGAAGATCTTTTCTGGTTTTTTATGAAGAAGGGAATCAGATCCGCGAATATATCAATATGGATTACAGCTTCACCCCGCTGCCTTATTGCTGATCTTCACCTTCCGATTCTTCATCTTCTTCTTCCACCAGACTGTCGTCCAGGTCTTCCCCGAATAAATCGCGGTCCATACCGGATTCATTTAACAACACACCATCATTGTCTTTGCGGTCCAGGCTGATCGAATGAATGGGCAGATCGGTATCATACGACGGATCCAAACTATCCCTCAGAAGTTTTTTTTCTGTCCGGCTCACATTGCTCTCATCACGCAAATTATTTTCCTCCGTCATTTCATCATCATCATCGTCTAATAAGTCGTCGGCTTCTTCATCTGAAGAGGAGATGGTCGTATCGCCGGGAAGGAGAGAAGCATTTTTAACTGAACGCGCAGCCCCCGGAATATCTTTGATCTCTGGCAGGTTCAGGGTAGCCTGATCGGGTTTTAATTTTTCCTGATCTTCAGGTGAATCCTGAATATCGTCGTGTAAATAATTTTTGTTTGTCATATGCATTCTTTTAACTTGTACTGCTTAAAATTTCATGCCAGTATATTTCTTCGTGGCCGCATTATTTAACAGATTCCTGAAATCATTTTTATGAAAAATATTCTCATTTTAACTTTCGCAGCCATGCTGCTGGTTTTTGTTTCCTGTAATAATAACAGTAATCAGACAGCACCCAAAAGTAGTGATACCACGGTGAATAATGGCGGTCCGGATTCCGCCGCAAACAATGGTATCCTGCCTCCGTCAGGATCGCCTGGCAATGCAAATAATTCATCCCTGGCCGATACGACTTATAAGTCAAAAGACACCAGCGTTAAAAAGTAAAACTTTTTAGTGTGGCGAACGTGGAATGGTGAAAATGTAGTAATTCGAAATGGAGTGTGAAAATGACAGTGTGTTGATGTGGCGTTTGTCAATTCCATCCCGCACATGCTGGACAACACTAAAAAGTTTTTGAGCTTTAGGGTTTAAGCCTTCGAAGCAATTCCAAACAGGCCCGCGTATTATGATACGGGCATTTCCAGATACCAATCTTATCCTGACCGGCCATTTTCTTTCCATCCCTGTCAACACCCCATAGCCATTCGCCATTACGCTTGTCCAGGATATAATTCCGGATGAAATGCCAGTTTTTGATCAGCGCATTTTTATAGAGGGAGTTTCCCGTGAGCTGCCATGCATTACAAAATCCGATCAGCGCCTCTGCCTGTGGCCACCAGTGTTTTTCAAATATTTTTTCGCCCGTTTTAGTATTGTATTCATACCAGAGGCCACCGTTTTCATCCAGACCTTCCATCGCGGCCATCGTAATCGCTTCAGCATTTCTCCTGGCTGTTTGGGTGGACGAACTGTCATGTATGGACTCTGCGCAGGACTGGAGCAGCCAGCCGGCTTCTATATCATGACCGTAGGAGATAATGCCCGCATCCATCTGCCAGTCATCCGTGAAAAAAAGTCCCAGGTGATGATTGTCATGATTGATTATTTTCTCGTCGAATAGTTGCAACAAATGAATGATGGCTGTTTTCAGATTTTGTGAGGGCCAGACTTCATACAGGTTCGCATACGCTTCCACAATATGCAGATGCGTGTTCATAGTCTTTGAAGCATTTTCATCTTTGGCACTGAGTCGTTTGTCTTCCAGAAAGGACCAGTCCCTGGCGAACGCGTCGATATAACCACCACGCCGGGAGTCATGGCTGAATTTTTCAATGAGCCCATACCAGGCCAGCGCCAGCTCCAGCGCTCTTTCGTCTCTTGTGACCCGGTAATATTCACTCATACCGTAAATACCAAAAGCCTGTGCATATACCTGCTTACGACCATCCAACATATTACCCTGGTAATCGACCGACCAGTAAAGACCGCCGAAATCGGGATCTGTGAAATAATCTTTAATATAGTGGAACGCACGGCTGGCCAATTCGAGATGAACCGGATTCTGCGTATGATGGTAGGCCGCGGAAAAGCTCCAAAGAATTCTTGCATTCAGCACTGAGCCTTTTGGTTCTATTAGTTGCACCTTATTATCCTGGTCGATTCTGCCAGCAAAACCACCGTTCACAGAATCTATGGAAAACTGATGCCAGTAGTTCAGGATACGATTTAATTCAGATTCGATTTCTGCGGGCAATGCCTGCCATTCCGGTTCCATTGAAAAGGAATTATTTTTTTCATTCATGGAAACTCAAACTTTTTCTGCTTTTTCTTTTTTCGCGCCTTTCAAATTAACCTCATGCTGTTGAGTCTTTTCTTTTTTCGCCTCTTTAAAATTAACCTCCTGCTTTTGGACCTTTTCTTTTTTCGCCTCTTTTAGATTACCCTCATGCTTTTGAGTCTTTTCTTTTTTCGCCTCTTTCAAATTAACCTCATGCTTTTGGACCTTTTCACTTTTTGCCCTTTTCGTGTTTTTATCAATGAGCAGATTGATTTGTACAACAGATTGTACGGATGTGAATCCGTCCGGCGGCGTGTGCATCACATAGTCGAGTAATTTTTCGATTGAACTAACGGCCACGTGTATACGTGTATCTGAGGAGGCATAATAAATAAATACAGTTCCGTCCGGGTCAGCGATCCATCCATTGGAAAAAGCCACATTGGAGACATCGCCGATTCGTTCTTCTCCTTCAGGGGCCAGGAAATAACCGCCCGGCTTATAGATCTCTCTGGAAGGGTCTTTCAGATCCGTCATGAACAGGTATAAAACATAACGAAGCCCGGCTGCCGTATTACGAACTCCATGTGCCAGGTGCAGCCAGCCCGCCTTTGTTTTCAATGGTGCGGGCCCCTGACCATTTTTCAGTTCATACACGGTATGATAAATCTTTTTATCAATGATCGTTTCCCGGGTAATGACGGCTTCCGCTATATCATCCGCCAGCCCGAATCCGATGCCGCCACCATTTCCCGCTTCAATAAAACTATCCTGAGGCCGGGTGTAAAATGCATATTTGCCCTGTACAAATTCCGGATGCAAAACAACATTTCTCTGCTGTGCAGAACCGGTTGCCAGGTTTTTCAGTCTTTCCCATTTCACCAGGTCCCTGGTGCGCGCAATGCCGCATTGGGCGATCGCGGCGGACTGATCCCCCGCTGGTGCGGACGGATCCCGCATCTCCGTACAGAACAGGCCGTAGATCCAGCCGTCCTCATGTGCGACCAGCCGCATATCATAGAAATTGGTTTCCTGGTTATTCAGGGCGGGCATGATAACCGGCCTTTTCCGGAATTTAAATTGATCCACGCCATTATCACTTTCAGCAATGGCGAAAAAAGATTTTCTGTCCACGCCTTCAACGCGAGCCATTAGCAGGTATTTGTCCTTCCATTTGATCGCGCCCGGATTCAACACCGCATTTACGCTGAGACGTTCGAGCAGAAAGGGATTGGATTTTTCATTCAGGTCATAGCGCCAGTCCAATGGAATGTGTCCGGCAGTTAAAACGGGGAATTCATACCGGTTAAAAACGCCTCCCTTGCTGAATTTGACTTTTTTATTTTTGTTACGAATGATTTGTTCGTATTGTTTTTTTATTGAAGACAATCTTTCAGAAAATATTTTACTCATAAAAAATTAAATTTAATTCTCCAGCCTGGCCCACCATGTTTTTTTCAGGATGATGATGATAATGGCCAGTATGCCGCAGGTAATAATAAAAGGAATTTTCATCCAGAGCACCAGGTACATCGGCAGGATCGTCAGACAACATTGCGCGATGATTCCGATTACGACATTGAACATATCCAGACCGAAACGACGGTTTGGTTCAAACAGCGGGATTTTCTTTTTGAACCTGTAATCGAACAGGCTTCCAGAAACCCCAGGGCCTGACACTGGTGTAAAACTTTTTCAGGGTATCCATATCTGTCGGTTTCGCGGTATACGTGCCCACGATGGAACCGATCACGGAGATCAGGAACAGGAGCGGCCAGTTATATAGCGGGAGCTGACCCACGAATATATAGGGGAACACCAATGCCGCAGCGATGCCCGATGCCATGCCCCAGAAGAAGCCATTCGCATTGAACCGCCACCAATACCACTTGAACATATTCGCGGCAATATATCCGCCATACAATGCGCCTACGATCCATTGCAGCACACTGTTGACATTCTTTACAAAAAATCCCAACAGAATACTAAGTAAAACAACGGCAATCCCGACGGTATAATTCCGGAGGATGATCTGGCGGTTGGTCGCCTGGGGATTTATATATTTTATATAAATATCGTTCACCACATAGGCCTGGGCGGCGTTGAGCGTTCCGGAGAATGTACTCATGAAAGCACCCAGCAGACCGGTAAATAATAAGCCCATAATTCCAGCCGGGATGAATTGTATGATCGCTGCCGGCAGAATTTTTTCAAAATCAGTTCCACCGGGCGATGATAAATTCAGCTGGTTATAATTCATGAGTGCCAGTACGGTTAACCCGATGATCAGCGCATACCGGATGGGCAATAAGACGATCGAAACAAAGCCGGTCATTTTGGAAGCCTCTTTCGGCGAGCGGGTGGATAAAATCTTCTGCATATCATAATTCGGTGCAGGTCCCGCGAGGCTCGCAAAAACGCCCTTGAATAACATCATCATAAAGAAGAATCCGAAGGGACTAAAACCATCTTCGGAAATTTTCTTATTCGCATCAGCAATGATTTTTGTCCAGTCGAGTCCCAGCTGCTTACCAAAAAAAGGATTATGCCATCCTTCGGGCACCGGCAGCGGATGACCATGTAAGCGTATAAACGCAATGATGCCCACGGCGAGACAGGCAACTGTGAGTATGATATATTTTATCAGGTCGCCGATCACGATGCTGTGCATACCGCCAATCACCGAATAAAAAGTAGCAAAGAGGGTAAAAACAATTCCATAAATATGCGGCACATATTCGGGAGAAACATGAAAAGGAAAATAGGGCTGAACCGAACTCCAGGGAATAAAAATCTCCATGAATTTGCCGAGGCCTACAAATCCGTATGCCAGAAATCCAAAACAGCCCAGCAAGGCGAAAACCACCACGCTGATATGGGAAGCATTTACTTTTCTGTCGGTCCCGAAACGCGTGGCGAGCCATTCTGCGCCCGTTGTTGCATTGGATCTGCGTAACCATTTCGACAGGTACATCATCAGGAAAACCTGGTTGAAGACGGGCCATAACCAGGGAATCCAGATGCTCTTCATTCCGTAAATAAAACAAAGCGCCACCATCCACATCGTGCCGCTGATGTCAAACATATCAGAGGCATCGCTGAGACCCAGCAGATACCAGGGCAGGGATTTCCCGCCCATGAGATAACTCAGTTTATTCTGCCTGGCTTTTTTTCTGAGTACCCATCCGATCGTTACCATGGATCCCAGGTACAACAGGACGATACTGATATCTAACCAGGTCAATTTCATCGTTGGAGCGGGTTATGTTTTACAAATCAGAATACGTTGTTCTTTTCAAAATCCAGCTGTCGATATGATTCACGGAAACATTATTTCTGTACATCGGATCGGTTGAAATTTTTTTCCATTCAGGACTTGATCCAAATGCTTTCCAATGTTCTTCCCTGGCGGCGGCGTTCGCAAATGCAACCATATAAATCAGGTTGGGCATACGGCTGCCACTCAATACGTCTGAATAAAAAACCGCCTGGAAATCCAGTCTTTTGAAAAGTGCCACTTCACCGCCGGCATTAAACATATTTACTTTGATACGGTGTAATTCTTCTGTAGGACTCTCATAACTCCTCAATTCATATATGGCATCCGGATTGGATATTAATGTTGTCGGAATCAGTTTTGGCGCATCGGGGAATGCTTCCATGATCGTTGACTCAGCCCTTAAAAAGGGCAGATGGGCCGTATCGGCGTCCAGGAAAGGTTTTGCTGCAGTTGTATATACAGCGTCGTTCAAAATATTTGACTTTGTTCTCTGCCAGACATCCAGCGAAATATATTGCACGAGCACAATTACTTTTTTGATTTCAGACGTATCGTTCGCCACCGGTTTAAACACACCGATCTGCTTAATGCCCAGCCGGTGCATGGCGGGGATATAAGCATCTTTCAGGTAGTTGTCGGTGGCCGCCACCTGGTCCGCCGTTTTTAATTTATAAACAAGCAATTCATAAATGTCTTTCTGCGCGTAGCTGACCACGCAAAATGCATTCATTACAATTAATGCAATAAGACCTGCATACCATTTTTTCATTTGTATATGTTTTTAGTTTTTATCCCGTTTTCAAATAAAATTTTTCCGTAGCCGGACATTTTTTTGAAATCGGATGCGGAAGCCGCACCGGGATAAGGTACATAATACTCAGCATTTCCGGATTGCTTTTTACCCGCATTACGCCAGGCCAGCGCATATACGACCTGATGATTTTCGATGGTCGGTAAAAATACTTTTGTCCACCAGGTGCTGTCGGGCATTTCATTGTATCCGAACTCCGTCAGTGCCGGTATTTTGTGATGGGAGACAGCCACACTGTCCAGCAGACTGAGGTCCTTACTGAAGAAATTCATAAATGCCGTATTATCGCGTAAGATGTTGGCCTGGTAGATATCAAAACCCATGATATCGATCAGGTCGTCGCCCGGATATCTTTCAACATATTCAGATCCGCTGTTGAACTTATCCGTATTGAAAGCATATAAAAGATTATGCAGATTTTTTTCAGTTCTGAAGTACAGAATGGTATAACGCCAGAGTTTTTTCATTTCATCCGGACTGCATTGATCTTTCCCCCACCAGAACCATCCGCCATTCAGTTCATGAAACAAACGAAGAATGACGGGAATGGATTCTCCGTTTTTACCCTTCAGACTGCCGATAAATTCTGCGACCCGGTCGAGCCAGCTGGTATACAGCGCATTTTTTGATCCGCCCGGAAGTACGGAAGCAACCGCGCCGGGTTTATTATCCCAGGCTGTTCCAGCTGTCAATGGATTGTTTAAATGCCAGCTAAGCGTGATCACGCCGCCGCGATCATAAGCATCTCTGATAAATGCTTTTGTTTTCTCAAAGGGAACCGAATCAATATTATGGGTCCAGCCCAATTCTATTCTTCCCAAATCAAATCCATATACCGCGGGGTATTCACCGGTCACATCGCGCACGTCACTGCGTCCCGGAATATATTTCCAGCCTACCCCATAACAAGGGTCATCCTGGTGACCGAATAAAATATGCTGACCGATGAGACTGTAAAGATTTTTATAAAGTGCTTTTGTTTCTACGGTTGCCTGCTGATCGCTGCAGGACTGTGCAAAGAGACCGCGGAGTGGAAAAAATAATATCAGCAGGAAATGGAGGCGGTTCTTCATTTTCATAAAACAATCGTTATCACCAAAGCTATTTTTCATAGGCCCTTTTATTAAATACTTTCTTAGCATTTAATGGTATTATTTTACTGATAATCCGGTGGTTCGGCATGCAAATTCGCTGTGAATGAGTACTGGAAGATGAGAATGAGCATAAAAATATATACAGTTTTATAATACTTTTTTTACATTCGTATGCCCTTAAAGCATGATTGTTGTTCATGAAAGAAGATAAAAAATGAAAAAGAGTTTGCTAAGGGAGATTACACCATTGACACAGAATGATTGTTTTACGCTTTTTTCCCGCGTAAAATCCGGTTTTGATTTTCCACTTCATTATCACGAGGAATTCGAGTTGAATTTTATCCGCGGGGCAAAGGGTGCCCGGCGGGTAGTTGGTGACCATGTGGAAGAAATTGAGGACATAGAGCTTGTTTTGGTTGGTCCGAATGTTCAGCATGCCTGGTTTAATCATCAGTGCAAATCAAAAGAGATCCATGAGATCACGATCCAGTTTCACAAGGATTTATTCGACGACAAATTATTGCGCCGAAATCAGCTGAGTTTTATAAAAAACATGTTTGACAAGTCTTCGCGCGGTATTCTTTTTCCAAAGGAAACGATACAGTCTGTCGCGCCGCGCATTGCCGAGTTGAATCAGAAACATGGTTTTGATTCTGTACTCGAACTGATTTCCATCCTGCATGACCTTTCCATTTCGCGAAATCTCCGGATACTCTCTGATTCTGCTTTTGCGAATGAACAATTCACCTACAACAGCCGCCGGATCGAAAAGACTTTCGATTATATGAATAAAAATTTCGACCGTACCATTACATTATCGGAAGTTTCGAAACTGGCCAACATGAGTGATGTTTCGTTCAGCCGTTTTTTCAGACAGAGGACGGGCAATACATTTGTTGATAGTCTGACGGAGATCCGCCTGGGTCACGCGAGCCGCATCCTGATTGATACTACGAACTCGATTGCCGAAGTCGCCTATCATTGCGGGTTCAATAATATCTCGAATTTCAACCGGATTTTCAAAAAGAAAAAAGGCTGTACGCCACGGGAATTCCGTGAAAGTTTTTCCGGAACGCGCATTTTCGTTTAATTTCCTGCCATCTTTGTTCTTCAATAAAATATACCATGAGTTATTCTTCCCGGGACGACCGTTATGATAAAATGCAATACCGCCGCACAGGCAAAAGCGGATTGCTCTTACCCGCTGTATCGCTTGGCCTCTGGCATAATTTCGGAGATATAGATAACCAGGAAACAGCACGCGAAATTTTGCGGCTCGCTTTTGATAAGGGCATCACGCATTTTGACCTGGCGAATAATTATGGTCCGCCACCCGGATCGGCGGAAGAAAATTTCGGAAAGATTTTCAAGCAGGATTTCGCAGCTTATCGCGACGAGCTGATTATTTCCAGCAAAGCAGGATGGGGTATGTGGCCGGGTCCCTATGGTGATCATGGCTCAAAAAAATACCTGGTTGCCAGCATGGATCAGAGTCTGAAAAGAATGGGGCTTGATTACGTGGATATTTTTTATCATCATCGTCCCGATCCGGCGACTCCGCTGGAAGAAACCATGAGAACCCTGGATCTGTTTGTACGACAGGGAAAAGCATTATATGTAGGTATCTCCAGTTATAATCCAAAAGAAACGGAAGCAGCCATTCGCATGCTGCGTGACATGGGGACGCCCTGTTTAATCCATCAGCCAAAATATTCGATGTTCGATCGGTGGGTAGAAGATGGATTACTGGATGTGTTGAAAAAAGAAGGCGTGGGATGTATATGTTTCAGTCCGCTGGCGCAGGGACTGCTTTCCAATAAATATCTGAATGGAATTCCGGAGGGATCGCGTGCGCTCAGTCATCGCGGAAATGGCGCCATTGATGAAACAGCCATTACGCCGGAGAAAATTGCCAAAGTGGTGAAGCTGAATGAACTGGCTAAGAAGCGAAATCAAAACCTCGCACAACTCGCACTGGCCTGGGTTTTACGACACGATGCTGTTACCTCTGTATTGATTGGTGTAAGTAAGCCGCAACAAGTAACTGACTCCATTGCATGTTTGGAAAACCTGAGTTTTTCTGATTCGGAACTGAAGGAGATTGATGCTATACTGAAAAACTAAAATACAAGTGTGGAAGACTGGAAGACTGGAAGTCTGGAAGTAGTTATTCAATTTTTTAACTGAAACATTTTCCTCATTAAAATATTTACTTTCAGACTTCCATACTTCCAGTCTTCCATACTTGTGTTAAAACGCTTCTCCCAAATTCACAAAGAACCCTTTCGATCCTTCCCGTCCCCAACCATAGTCGATGGCGATATTGGTGCGGGAATATTTATTAAGTTTTATCCGGAGACCCAACCCGCCCGCTGGTGCAGGTATTCCAAACTGCCAGGTATCGATATTGGAAAAACTTTCGAAGTTTGTAAAAACCACCATACCAAATAAACCATTTCTCGTTAACTGAATACGATACTCCGCTTCCGCATCCAGCATATTATTACTTCTGAATCGCCCTTGAATATATCCCCTTCCCGTATTAAATGTTTTGTCCCAACCCGTACTGGGAAGCATCAGGTAAGGAGGAACGCCACCCAGAGTGACCCAATTATAACTCCACAATGCCAAGTATATTGGGTGAACTGCGGGGAAAACGGATATAGGTTCTATACTCCAGCATCATCGAGGTCCAGTTTGCATTGGAACCAAGAAATTGCAATCGGGGCGCCAGCACAAAGTTGATATAATCGCCTTTATAAGCGTTGATGGTATTGTCCCGGGTGTCACGCATAAAATCAAGCGAAACACCGGAAGAAAAAGAAGTGGATGCAGATCCATAGGTCTGAAAATCCGAGGGTGTCTGCTGCTTATGAACCTGTCGCACATCCCAGAAATAATCTAATAAATATCCTGCACCGATATATACATGCGGGTGAACCTGGAATAATACGGATTGGTGAAATTTGAAATACTTATAGTTCAGCAGGGTAGAATCCTGTGGCGTGGTATTCGGACCGAGACCAAACGTATATGTCGGATATTTGAGATAACGGTAGTCAGAAATTAATATCGTTTTATTATTGTTGAAGTACAAGGTTGCCTGAATGGGCAGGATGATCTGCTCCTTCTGCGAATAGGATATACTGGCGGATATCGTGGAAGGCAGACTGGTTGAATCTTTGGCGGACCGGTGTTTTTTATATATGACTGCATTGGCACTCACAACAACCGCGAATCCTGTTTGTAATGTATAACCGATCGCCGGAAATACACCGAACTGAATATGATGTTTGTTTCTTTCCTCCATCTCTTTTCTGACATCCTTGTGACGGATTTCATTGATAATGTCCGTAAGATCTTTCAGACTGTCAATCGGAAGATTTTTCCATAGCATGGTTTGGGCCGACAGACAGCAGGGGATGAAAAGGGAAATAAAAATAATTTTTGTTTTAAACCACATCATAGAGCATCGTTAAAAGCCTTCGTGGGAGGGGGCTTAAAAAATCGTTATTTGTCCGAAAGATACCGGATTCATTTTATAGCGCATGGGTTATCGGAAAATCCTGCGTTATATCATCATAATCATTTTCCCGGGTAGGATTGATATAAAAAGTCAAGGGCCTGTTTATCCGGTAAAAGCCTTGCTGCGCTTGTATCTCCAAAAATCATAGAATGAGGTTGATCATTCGAAAAGGATCCCCAGACCGGCCTTCCAGGCAGGTTTGGATTCCCGGTTTTTACAAATTGAACCCAATATGCGGACATGAGTTTTTCCAGTTTTCGATCCACGGGTTCCCACTCACGTTGGATACTGTCCAGTGTATGAAAAGCATATCCGATTTCGGCTGTATGATAGGCACCAAATTTTTTTTTGTCACCTGTGGCCGGTGGTTTCCGGGTGAAGACGTACAAATATGTGTTCTGTTTGCTGTTTTCATTTTGCTTCAAAGCCCATTGATACTGGGACATACCGATGGTTTTATCTACAGCGAGTGAAATTTGTGAAGCAACAGATTGCGAATCCGTCACAGACGGAAAATATTTTCTGAAGAGATTTGAGTCGGCGCCGAATGCATTGGCTTGTTTTGCGAAATTTTCTTTACTGGCTATGCCAAATATAAATCCTTCGTCGCTGTTCCAGCCAGTGAGCAGCGGAACATGTATTTGCTGATTTTTTTTATAAGTCTCCGCAACAGTCGCAGGCAATATATAACCGTCTACGATGGGTGCAAAAAATCCACCTGCGTTCTTTTGCAATTCATCAGCGGGGATCGCGCGCAGCGCGCTCAGGTTGGCTGCATTTAATTTATTGGCGATCCGCCGGCCTTCATTTTCCGCGGCAGTCAGCGTGTTCATATGGAGCAGCGGGTTTTCAAGAACATAAGAACCACTTTCACCGATCGCGCCCTGGAATAATCCGCGGGCCGGGGGAGAAGCAAGCAGGCAATTGACACTGGCAGAACCCGCTGACTGTCCCGCAATGGTGATGCGATCGGGATCACCGCCAAAAGCGCTGATGTTTTTTTTCACCCAGCTGATCGCGGCGATCATATCCATCAGTGCATAATTTCCCGAACTGTGATGATCAGATTCAGCTGTCAATTCAGGATGCGCCAGAAAACCGAAAATGCCCAGACGGTAATTAAAGGAAACAAAAATAATTCCCTGTTCTGCCAATGCTTCTCCGGAATATCCGGCTGCTGCGGCTCCCCCGGTTTGGAAACCACCACCATAAATCCAGATCATGACCGGTCTTTTTTCTTTTGCAGGACTCAGCAGCCGTCCATACATTCAGGTAAAGACAATCTTCGCTCAGCGGTTGCCGGGGTACTACGAATTCAGGTCCGATCATTAAAAAGGAAACCGGTTTTGGCTGCATCGGGCTGGGTCCGAATGCAACGCATTCTTTCACACCTTTCCAGGGTTTAACCGGCTGCGGTGCTTTCCATCGAAGATCACCAACAGGTGGAGCAGCAAATGGAATTCCTTTAAAAACAGTGACCGATGTTTTTGCATTATAATAACCGGATACCAATCCTGATTCTATTTGAATCGGCGTTGCATTAATCGTTGACCGATGACCGATGACCGATGACCGTTGGGCTTCAGGCTCGGCGTTCAGCGTTGAGCGTTGGGCCTTAGGCTTAAAGAAGAATAGGGCAAGACAGATTATGCAAAGGAATTTTAACATTATAAAAAAGCGTTTATATGGCACAGATAGTCATCAAAAACAAAGGCCTGTAGTGGATTTTGGCCCCAACATTCGGAATATTGAGATAAATATACTACCTTTGTATTTCTGTATGTTATTGCTTTTACTGCGTTTTCTTCTGCCTTTCTATTTTCCGCAGAGTTTCCCCAGATCAGTGTAACGTAAGGCAGGTAAAGTGCCCTTTTAAGAAGAGGCAGCCTTACCACATTTTTTATTTAATATTTTATACATTGTTATTTTCAGAACTGGGGCTTATTGAGCCCTTACAAAAAGCTGTAGCCCATGAGGGTTACACAACCCCCACACCCATTCAGGAAGAAGCCATCCCCGTCGTTTTAGCCGGAAGAGATATTTTGGGCTGTGCGCAAACAGGAACCGGAAAGACCGCTTCCTTCGTATTACCCCTGTTGCAACGTATGCATGAACAGAAACAGGCATCCGGTATCAGCGGACATCAGTTGAAAGCACTGATATTGACACCTACGAGAGAACTTGCCACTCAGATTCATGAATCCATAGAAACCTATGGCAAATTTTTGAAACTGAAATCGGTGGTGATCTTCGGCGGTGTTTCGCAATCCCGCCAGGTATCAGATCTGCGCCGTGGCTGTGATTTTATTGTGGCAACACCGGGCAGACTGATGGACCTTATGAATCAGAATTATATCGTTTTGAACGGGATTGAATATTTTGTCCTGGACGAAGCCGATCGAATGCTGGACATGGGATTTGTTCACGAAGTAAAAAGAATCATTACGCGTCTTCCCAGGAAAAGACAGACATTATTTTTCTCGGCTACCATGCCACCCGCTATCCAGTCACTTGTAAAGGAGATACTCACCAATCCGGTGCATATCACCATTACGCCTGAATCAACGACTGCGGAACTGGTGGATCAGAAATTATATTATGTGCAGAAAAGCGAAAAACGCGCTTTGCTTCATCATTTGCTGAAAACGAACCCGCGTGAAAGCGTGTTGGTATTCACAAGAACCAAACATGGTGCTGACCGTGTGGCCCGCGATTTAAATCATGCCGGATTCCAGGCGACTGCGATTCATGGTGATAAAACGCAACAGGCGCGCGAAAGGTCACTGCAGGGTTTTAAAGATGGCAAAATGCAGATCCTCGTGGCGACCGATATTGCTGCCCGCGGGATCGACATTGATGACCTGGGCCTGGTCGTGAACTTCGACCTTCCGAATATTCCCGAATCCTATGTACACCGGATCGGAAGAACCGGTCGTGCCGGCGCATTCGGTAAAGCGATTTCTTTCTGTGACTATGAAGAAAAAATCTATCTGAAAGATATTCAGAAATTCATCGGTCAAACCGTTCCTGTTGAAAGTAATCATCCATATCATGTAGCTTTGATGGAGCCATTAACGGTTGCCGTTGGTGCAGCTGCTTCATCAGGTCGCAGTATGGGTGGCGGCAGACGATATGGTAGAAAGTTTTCACAGCGATAATATATTTCCGTGAATAATATCCGTGTAATCATTACCGGAGCCAGCGGCATGGTGGGAGAGGGCGTTCTGCATGAATGTCTTCTCTCTCCTGATGTCGAAAAAGTCCTGGTGGTCGGCCGCAGATCCTGTGGCGTGCAACACACCAAGCTGACTGAAATTGTCCATAAAGATTTTTTTGATTTATCTCCCATTGAATCGCAACTCGCGGGATACAATGCGTGCTTTTTCTGTCTGGGTGTTTCATCCGTCGGCATGAAAAAAGAAGACTATGAAAAAATGACCTATGACCTGACGATGAACTTCGCGAGAACACTGGCAAATGTGAATACCGAAATGAGTTTCTGTTATATTTCCGGTGCAGGTACTGATTCAACAGAAAAAGGCCGGTCGCACTGGGCCCGTGTAAAAGGAAAAACAGAAAACGATTTACAGAAATTTGGATTTAAACAAACATTTCTTTTCCGTCCCGGCATTTTAAAACCAACACCCGGATTAAAAAATACGCTCGGCTTTTATAAATGGGCCGGCTGGCTGATTCCCGTATTCGGGTTATTTTCTCCTAATCTGATTACATCATTGGCAGAATTAGGAAAAGCCATGATTAACGCGGTGAAGAACGGCTATAATAAAAATGTTATTGAGGTAAAAGATATTAAAATTCTAGCAAGTAATTTTCACATTAAGTGTGGTGAATATAAAAGCGTAGAAAATGTAATAATTCAAAATGAAGTTTGAAAATGACAGTGTGAAAAATGTACTCGTTAACTGCCAACTGCCAACCGTCAACTATCCTTCGGCTCCCACAATTGAATTTTATTTCCTTCAATGTCAAGAATATGGACAAATTTTCCATAATCAGAATCTTCAATCTTGTCAACGATCGTTACGTTTTCCTTTTTTAAGTCTTCCACCAATGCTTCTAAATTCTCCACTCTGTAGTTGATCATAAAGTCCTTTGTTGAAGGCTCAAAATATTTTGTGCTTTCTTTAAAAGGATTCCACTGGGTAAGTCCCTTTTTATTACTGTCATCAAGCTCCCGCCATTCAAAGCTTGTTCCATAGGGGGTTGTATCAAACCCAAGATGTGTTTTATACCATTCGTTAATGGCTTTCGGGTCTTTGGCTTTGAAGAAAATACCTCCTATTCCTGTTACTTTTTTCATTTTTGTATTTTTTTTGTTGGATATGATTGTCTTAAAAGTGAAACCTGATAAAAACGAAACAGCGATGAGCGTTAAGGTCCATGACATTTTTTTCATTGTCTGAAACATTAGTTATTTAAATTTAAACTTTTTTATTTAATCATGACATTTGAGGGCTGTCTTACCTTGTCGCAAACACGGCAATAGAATTACCATTTATTTATTCACAGGCGATTTTAAAATTGGTTCTTTATACCGGCAGTTCTTAGTTTTGCGGAATGAATTCATTTGCTCCGCTGATAGCTGAAAAACTAAAGATCCGGTCCGTACAGGCAGATACCGTATTGTCATTACTCGCAGAAGGCGCCACGATTCCTTTTATTGCGCGTTATCGTAAGGACAAAACCGGTGCGCTGGATGAAGTGGTCATCCAGCAGATCCAGGATGAATTCAAAACACTCAAGGCATTTACCGAAAGAAAAACAGCGATCGAGAAATCCATTTCGGAACAGGGTAAGATGACCGAAACCCTGCAGAAGAAACTGGACGATGCGCTGACCCTCTCTGAACTGGAAGACATCTACCTGCCTTACAAACCCAAACGCAGAACAAAAGCACAGGCAGCCCGTGAAAAAGGACTGGAGCCTTTGGCATTGCTCATCCTGGAACAAAAGCCGCTGAAGCTGCAGGAAACAGCCGAAGCATTTATAAAGGATGAAGTAAAAACTGTGGAAGAGGTCCTGCAGGGCGCAAGGGATATCATCGCGGAGATCATCAACGAAGAAGAAACTGTTCGTGCCCGCATCCGAAAACTTTTCCAGGAAACGGGCCGGATGGAGAGCAAGGTTTTATCCGGCAAAGAAACGGAAGCCGCCAAGTTTAAAGACTATTTTGATTTTTCTGAAAAAATATCTACCATTCCTTCTCACCGGATCCTGGCCGTGCTGCGCGGATTTATGGAAGGATTTCTAAGGATGGAGATAACGCCGTCGGAAGACGAAGCCCTGTTCATCCTGGAAGATCAGTTCATTCATAGTTCCGGTGATTCAGCCGATGAAATAAAAAAAGCCATCAAAGACTGCTGGCGCCGATTGTTACAACCGGGCATGGAAAGTGAATTCCGGATGGCTCTGAAAACAAAAGCCGATGAAGAAGCGATCACCGTTTTTGCAGAGAACCTGCGACAGTTATTGCTGAGCTCTCCGCTGGGCAGTAAAAGAATTCTGGCGATTGATCCCGGTTATCGCACGGGCTGCAAAGTGGTTTGTCTCAATGAGCAGGGCGACCTGCAAAAAACGGATCTGATTTTTATTCATGAAGCAGGTAGGATTGCTGAGGCCGAAATGAAAATCCGATCACTGGTTGAGAAATATAAAATCGAAGCCTTCGCCATTGGCGATGGTACTGCCGGAAGAGAGACAGAACAGTTCATAAAGAAACTGGGTCTAGGTCTTCCGGTTTTTTTAGTAAATGAAGATGGTGCGTCGGTTTACTCTGCATCGGAAATCGCGAGGGAAGAATTTCCCGATCAGGATATTACGGTGCGCGGTTCGGTGAGTATCGGTCGCAGACTGATGGACCCGCTGGCGGAACTGGTGAAGATAGATCCGAAAAGTATCGGGGTAGGACAGTACCAGCACGATGTAAATCAGACGAGGTTAAAAGAAAGGCTCGATCAAACGGTTGTCAGTTGTGTGAATGCAGTGGGTGTGAACCTGAATACAGCGGGCAAACAATTATTAAGTTATGTGAGCGGCATTGGTGATACGCTGGCAGAAAATATTATTAAGCACAGGAACGAAATCGGAAAATTTACTGACCGGAAACAATTGCTGAAAGTTCCGCGGATGGGTGAAAAGGCCTTTGAACAATCTGCCGGATTCCTGAGAATCCACCAGGGAAAAAATCCGCTGGATGAAAGTGCGGTGCATCCGGAAGCCTATCCCGTAGTGGAGAAAATCGCGCTTGATCTGGGTGTGGATCTCAAATCCCTGATCGGGAAAGAGGATCTCATAACAAAAGTGGAAGTGAAGAAATATATCCATGAAGCGGTGGGTGAACATACGATACGTGATATATTAAATGAACTGCGTAAACCAGGACTGGATCCGAGAACCGAGCTGGAACAATTTGAATTCGCGAGTATTTATAAAATAGAAGATGTTCAGGTGGGTATGATCGTACCGGGTGTGGTCACGAATATCACGCGCTTTGGTGCGTTCGTGGATATCGGTGTGAAGCAGGACGGGCTGGTGCATGTCAGTGAGATCGCGCACCGTTATATTACCGATCCCAATGAAGTATTAAAACTCAATGATAAGGTTCAGGTAAAAGTAACGGAAGTGGATCCGGTGAGGAAGAGGATTGCGTTGTCGATTAAACAAGCTTCTGTTAAGCCGGAGGCAGGAGGCGGGAAGCGTGAGGCCAAGCCAAAGAAGTTTGAGGCAGGAGGCTGGAAGCCCAAGATCTCCAAGGAGAAAAGCAGTAAACCTGAACCTTCAATGGAAGATGCGCTGGCTGCTCTAAAAATGAAATTTAAAAATTAACTCGCATTAAGCCTTGGGCGCTTAAGCCTTCGGCTTTTTTTCGGACTTCAACCTCTTCGCTTCTTTCAACTGATTTAATAATATCCATTCGATCTGGCCATTGACGCTGCGGAATTCATCCGCGGCCCATTTCTCCAGACTTTTGTAAATGTTTTCGTCGATCCTTAATACAAATGCTTTCTTTTCAGCCATTCGCTTGAATTTATGTGTACAGGGTTCCTGTATTCAAAACGGGTGATGCTGCTTTTTCTCCGCATAGAACAACCATCAGGTTGCTGACCATGGCCGCTTTTTTCTCTTCATCCAATTGTACGATGCCTTTTTTTGACAACATCTCCAGTGCCAGTTCAACCATGCCCACAGCACCTTCCACGATCTTAAACCGGGCCGCAACGATCGCCGTAGCCTGCTGACGTTGTAACATCGCACCGGCAATTTCAGGAGCATAAGCGAGATGACTGATCCGAGCTTCCTTGATGATAATGCCCGCAGGTGCCAGTCGCTCGTGTAATTCTTTTTCAAGCAGATCATTCACCTGGTCGCCCCCGTCTCTCAATGTGATGTCCGCGTGTTCATCTTCCATATGATCATAAGGACATGTAGTTGCCAGATGCCTGATCGCAGCTTCACTCTGTATTTTTACATACTGATCATAATTGGCCACTTCAAAAGCGGCTTTGTACGTATCGCTGACCTGCCATACAATGACGGCGGCGATTTCAATCGGGTTTCCCATCTTGTCATTTACTTTCAGCTGGTTGCTCTCCATATTTTCTGAACGCAGGGAAATCCTGGATGAGCTATAAAAAGGATTGACCCATAAAAGTCCGTTTGCCTTTACCGTACCGACATATTTTCCAAAGAAAGTCAGTACGCGGGCCTGGTTGGGATTCACAATGATCAGTCCTTTGGCAAAAAAGATAAAAGCGATCATACAGATCACGCCACCAATATTTAACTGCGGTGTTTCCTGCCGCGCGCCGTTTTGAAAGAAATAAGCCGCCAATCCTAGAAGAACCAAACATAAAAGTAGGATGGCAAATCCTGATATGGGTTTAGTTGTCTTTTCCATGGTATGTTATTGAAATGATATTAAAGTGATATCAAAGGTAAAAACTTTATTTGACAAGGCCAAATAAAGTTTTACCAGTATGGAAGACAAAACAATCTGGAAGTATGGAAGACTGGAAGTGTGGAAGTATCTAACGTCGTCATCGAACTGTCAACGGTCAACCGTCAACCGATTGTATCTTTGTGTCTTAATGAATTAGTATGGATATTTCACTTAAAGGAAAATTCGCCGTCATCTGCGGAAGCTCGCAGGGGATCGGACTGGCAACAGCAATGGAACTGGCGATCAATGGTGCGAATTGTATTTTGATCGCGCGCAATCCGGAAGCACTACAGGCAGCAGTGAAACAATTAGCGGTAACGGGAGATCAGCATCACCAGTGGGTTGCAGTCGATTTTTCGGATAACAAGGCGGTGGAGGATGCCATAAAAAAAATAGTAGATAAGCAACGCATAGAAATCCTGATCAATAATACCGGTGGACCCAAAGCAGGTCCCATTATAGAAGCATCCACAGATGCATTTGAACAGGCATTCAGACAGCATCTCATCAATAATCAGATTCTGGCGAGAACAGTTGTGCCGGGCATGAAGGATGCCGGATACGGAAGGATCATCAATATCATTTCAACCTCGGTAAAAACACCGCTGGCAAATCTGGGCGTGTCCAATACTATTCGACTGGCCGTGGCTTCCTGGGCCAAGACCCTCGCCAATGAAATCGGACAGTTTAATATTACCGTCAACAATATTCTTCCCGGTCTTACTCAAACTCAAAGACTGGACGAGTTGGTGAAACATACAGCTGACGCTGTTAAAAAGGAACAGGCGTTAATAGAATCTCAAATGAAAGAAAGCATTCCAATGAAGCGTTTCGGAACCCCGGAAGAGATTGCAAACGTGATTGCATTCCTCGCTTCTCCCGCTGCATCTTATGTGAACGGCACCAATATCGCAGTGGATGGGGGTCGTACGCCTGCGCTGTAATTAACTTTGTTTGAAGGGTTGTAATACGCCGAAAATATTTCCTTCCGGATCTTTCCGGTAAGCCAGCAATCCAACACCGGGAACCTCCATTTTCTCTAATGCAACGTTCCACCGGCTTTTGCAATTTTTTCAAGGGTCTCATCGATATTTTCCACTTCAATTGTGCATACATAAGCGTTTACCGGTTCACCACCCTTTGGACCTTCACCATGTCTTGGGGTGATTCCACCATTGATTCCATTCCATTGGCTACCAGCCGTATTTTCACCGGTTTCAACTACCCGGTAGTTTCCCATTTGCGGACCCATATCCGTAATGGTCCATCCAAATACTTCCTGATAAAATTTCTGCGTGCGGTTAAGATCTTTTGAATGTATTTCAAAATGTACAACCCGATTCATAGTTATTAGTTATTAATGATTAATTATTATATCAGATCAATGTCATTTCGTATAACCAATATTTCAATCCATAATGTTCGTCCAGCAGACGGATTTTTTTAAATCCGAGTTTTTCATAAATATGGCGGGCATCATACATGATTTCGGCTGAATGCAGACTGATCATCGTTTCTCCTGTTTCCTTTGCTTTGTCCATGCAAAGTTTTGTCAGCGTCTGTGCGATTCCCTTTCCGCCTGCATCGGGATGCACGCCTACCATGCGTATGTAGACTGGTTTCTGCAGAATACACTTTTGTCGGATTTCCGCTCGGTACCAGCCAGGCCATGCCCAGTAGCCGTTCGTTTTCTTCACATACAAATGAATGGCAGTCGCGCACCAGTAAAGGAAAAGTCTGATCTGATTTCAGAAGCGTTTCCATCTTTGTCCAGTTTTCCGGTGTGAGGTGTTTCTTCAAACGTCCATAAGATGCCAGGGCCAGTTCTTCTAACGCAGGCAGGTCTTTTTGTTCGGCGACCCGGTAATTCATAAAAGCGGATCTTTTTTAATATTCAAAACGGCTAACCTCCGGATCATTCAGGATCCCGTTGATAAATGCAAAGTGATTTTTTTTGGATCCCCTGACAAACCATTCGCCGGTGATGGTATCACCATCCTTGATCTCCCGCGCCCTTTTATATTTCAGGTTATGGGCTTCAAAGTCTTTTTCAAATCGCCTCATCGTTTCGTTTTTGAAACCGGTCACTATCTTGTAATTTCTTGTCTGGTTGATCTTGTCAATCCAGTTTTCCGCGAAACCAAAAATAAAAAGCATCAGAAGGATCATCAGACAGGCAATCACCGACACCCATTCATAACCTGCGCCAATGCCCATGCCCAGTGCGGCGGTTACCCAGATCATGGCTGCAGTGGTGATTCCGTTTACTCCAATCTCTCCTTTGAATATGACGCCCGCGCCAACAAAACCAATACCGGTGGCGATATTGGATGCGATCCGGTCGGGATTATTTCCGGCTCCGATCATTTGCGAGAAAATGGTGAAGAGGGTAGAACCCAGGCAGATCAGCGTGAGTGTACGAAAGCCGGCTGATTTGCTGCGGTATTCTCTTTCCGCACCAATCAAACCTCCTATAAAAATGGAAAGCAACAATTTGATAATGATATCAGGGGGAAGGTGCATGGAATTTTTGTACTTTGTCCTCCTAAGTTAATTAAGTTTGATAAATAGGAGCGGGATGGTTAACAGGTTCATCCGGCCGGAAGAAGAAAGAAATAATGAATCTCTATTTCATCAGCGGACTGGGTGCAGACAAAAGGATATTTCAAAACCTGGTTCTCCCCGAAGTTTTTAAGATATACTATATAGAATGGGTGGCCGTTTCGGAAAACGAGTCCATGGAATCTTATTGCAAACGACTGAGCAGTCAGATCAACCAGCAGGAGCCTTTTAGTCTCGTGGGTCTTTCATTTGGCGGCGTGATAGCCACAGAACTGTCGAAATTTCTTTCTCCGGTACAGACGGTGCTGATTTCCAGTTTTTGTTTTAAAAAAGAAGTGCCCTGGTTTTATATTCTCCTGGGTAATTCCGGGATATATAAAATTTTACCCCCGCGTTTTCTGTTAAAGCCGAATAATATTGCATTCCGCCTGTTTGGTGCATACAAACCCGAGATTAAAAACCTGCTGACAAATATTTTAGAAGATACGGACCCCGCATTTTTTGAGTGGGCCATCCGGCAGTTGTTCTCCTGGGACAATCATTGGAAGCCGGCAAACCTCCTCCGGATACATGGAACGGCTGATAAAATTCTGCCATATAAAAAGATTATGAACGCGATTCCGGTGAAAGAAGGCGAACACCTGATGGTATACAGTAAATCAGCGATTGTAAGCCAGATACTGGCTGAGAATCTGCAAATCACTCAGGGATAATAGATGCGTTTGAATGGCTTTTAATAAGCTCAAATCCTTACATTTGCATCCCAATAAACAGATCCAGCCCGGATGGCGGAATTGGTAGACGCGCCAGACTCAAAATCTGGTATTCGCAAGGATGTGCAGGTTCGATTCCTGTTCCGGGCACTTAGCCCCCGACAATGGTCGGGGGTTTTCTTTTTTTCGCAAGGCCGGTATTTTTTATAGATAATTCAATCATTACAAAACTCAATCCGTATGGGCTGGCAGCGTTATAAAATGACTTGCCTTATACTCCACGGTTTTTTTAAAACCCAATTTTTCGTAAAAGGCCGACGCCCCCTCATTTTCAGTGAATAAGCGCAATACGGTAAAATGATAACATGCCTCCTTCAATATTTTATTCACTATTAAAGTTGCGTAACCTGCTCGGCGATGGGCCTCCCGGACATACAGATGTCGCATCCGACCAATCTTCGGAATAAGGCTATAGGGATCTATATTCAGGCCGCCGACGCCGATCAGATTATTTCTTATGAATAATCCCCATAACTTTTCACCCGGCCTGTCAAACTTATTCGCTCCGCTATGCCAATCATCGATTGTTCTTTGTAAAAAATTATAGCCATCACGAACTGATTCCCCGATCAGGGAATGCAATTCCCCAATATTTCCATCGGTAATTTCAATCAGTTCGCCTTCATGATCTAATAGCATATTCAAATTTAAAAGAATGAATTAACATGTCGGGTCTTCGCGGGCGCCCTGGCCATCGTGCGTGAGAATACATATTGGGATCGCCACGGTCGGTAACGGTTGCCTCATTTTGACTTCGTAAACGATCCCTGTTAAAAAATAAATTTTGTGAAGTCGATCGGTTGCACGTATATTTGCAACCGAATGGCTTCTTAATTAATATTTATGAGACGAGACATTTTTCAAGCTATTGCGGACCCCACCCGACGAGCGATCCTCGTCCTGATTGCCGTGCACGCAATGACCCCGAACGCCGTTGCGGAGCACTTCAACATTACACGTCAGTCCATATCGAAACATTTGCGCATCCTGTCCGAATGCGACCTCCTGGCCCAAAAGCAGGAAGGCAGGGAGATTTATTATGAACTGAAAATTGACAGAATGAAAGAAATCGATATCTGGCTGGACCAGTTCCGGAAGATTATGGAAAAAAGCTTCCAGCAACTCGATGAAGTATTGTTCACCATAAAAAATAAAAAAAAATGAACCTGTTATTTGATTTCACCGTCGACAAAGCCACGGCAACCATTTATATTACGCGGGAATTCGCCGCTGATCTCGATCAAGTATGGGATGCCTTTACAAAAGCGGAAATACTGGACCAGTGGATGGGCCCCAAACCCTTTCGGGTTCAAACGAAGGAAATGGATTTCCGTGTAGGCGGTCGTTGGTTGTATACCATGATCACCGACGAGAATGTAAAACCAACCCGCTATAGTTTGGCGGAGTTTATCGAAATACAACCCAAATCCAGTTTCACCACAAAGAATTCTTTTTCCGACGAAAATGGAAATCACACCGATAGCGGGTTTACATTCTCCATAACCAAGAACTCTTTCAAAGCCGCGGGCGAAAAAACCACCGTTCATATTGTCAAAAAAATGGAAAGCCTTGCCCAACTTGAACAGTTCGTCGCAATGGGTTACAAGGAAGGCCTTGCCATGGGAATGAGCAATCTGGACGAATATTTTCTCAGCCTGGTCCCCAGCAAATGATTTCGAAAATAGTAGTCAATGAATTCATGATGCAAACGTCAGGGCTCTAATGACTGCTACAGATATTGAAGTAGGGAAATATATATTAAAAACAAATCTTTAGTTATGCGAAAGTTGATCATGAAGATGTCGATGTCGCTCGACGGTTTCGTAAGCGGCCCCAATGACGAGAATGATTGGGTCTTCAAGAGTTCGGATGAAACTTCGAGGAGCTGGTCCCTCGAACAAACCTGGAAGGCAGGGCTGATCATTATGGGCAGGAAAACATTTGAGAAGATCGGTCCTTACTGGCCTACTGCACCCGGTCCATTTGCTGCGCCGATGAACGAGATCCCCAAGGCGGTGTTTACCAAAAATGGATTTGCGGGAATTCTTTCAGGTGCGGAGCAGTCGCCCGCCGTGGCTTCCTGGGCCGCGGCGCAGATCTTTGATGGCGATCTTGCCGAAGGGATCAGGAAACTCAAAAACGAATCGGGGAATCCGATCCTGGCAATCGGGGGTGCGGGCTTCATGCGAAGCCTGATAGAGACGGGGCTGATCGATGAATTCCAAATGATCATCCATCCCGTCGCATTAGGCTCGGGGTTCCCAATCTTCTCAGATCTTGCAACACCGCTTCACCTGAAGCTGGTGGATGTAAAATCTTTCCCGGGCGGAATCGTGGTACACATTTATCATCCGGCGAAAGGATCATAAATATAATTCACCCTTCATTACAATCACAGATGATCCACTGATCCATATACCGTCAGACACCACTTTGACTTGTATCGTCGAAGGCTGATCAACATATTCTCCCTGCAGGATCTGGTAATCAATGTCTTTTTGTATATACCCGAGTTTTTCCAGGTAGCCTGCCAGGGGACCTGCTGCTGTTCCTGTCGCGGGGTCCTCGTCGATGCCAATACTGGGATTAAAAAAACGGGCTTCAGCGAGATAGTCCGCTCTGGGATGGTCTGTAGTAAACAAGTAACAACCTTCAAATTCATATTTTCGGGATGCGTCTTTTAACAGTGACTTATTTAAGACGGCACGTTTGAGCACATCCAAATTTCTAACAGGCACCATCAGATGCCCGACTTCTGTTTTTACCGTCCTGATTTCCCAGCCGTTTAAGCTAAGGTCATCAGTCGTTAAACCTATGGCCCTGGCAATAACGTCGGCAGGAGCGGGGCCTAGAATTTCGGCCGGACGCTGCTTCATACCTACATAAGGCAGTCCATTTATTTCAGTAATCGCCAGGGGTATTTTTTTTCCTGACATCAGTACCCATGTCTCACCATTTTGTTCTTTGAAAATATCCCATTTGTTTAGCAACGCCATGCATACCGCGCCTAACAGATTGTGACCGGCTCCAATTATTTCAAATTTTGCGGGGGTGAATGAACGTACCCTTAATGCTTTATCTGCTTCTGAATACTTTACAAAAGAAGTTTCCGAGTACCCGAACTCTCTTGAGATATCGTAATACTGATCCATCGTCAATTCTTCATCGATACAAATGACTGACAACTGGTTGCCCTTAAACTTATGATCGGTAAATACGTCCAGGACAAAGTAGTTGAGCTTTTTCAATTTGAAGTTCCCGGTTTTGTTAAGGCTTTATACAGTTTGGAGTCCTTTACAGCCCAGTCTGCCATGGCCATCAGAACGGGGCCCAATTTTTTACCCGCTGGTGCCAGGCTATAAATCGTTATCGGCGGCATCTCCTGTTCCACTTTTCTGTTGATCAGGTTATCTTCTCTTAATTGCTTTAAATGCTGTGCTAACATTTTCTCTGTGATAGCAGGTATGGCCCTTTTGAGTTCACTGTAACGCATAGGGCCTTTCATCAGGTAATAAAGAATAATCGGTTTCCAATGGCCGCCGATCTTATTCATTACATAAGTGATCGGACAGACCATTTCTGAAACGCCTTTATTGTGATTTTGGGTTGATTGCTCTTTTACTTTTGTCATGACACTTACTTTGGGGTAGGTACTTGTATTAAAGTTTGTACAAAGATAACTTTGCATTTACAAATAAACCATGAGTTATGAAAATTACATTAACAGGTTCGCTTGGCAATATCAGTAAGCCGCTTGCTGACATACTGATTAAAAATGGCCACGAAGTCACGATTATAAGCAGCGATTCAAAAAAGCTGAGTGCTATAGAAGCGTTAGGCGCAAAAGCAGCCATCGGTTCTATTTCTGATGTTTCTTTTTTAACAAAAAGCTTAAAGGATGCCGATGCCATTTATACGATGGTTCCACCCAATTGGGGTGTTAGCAATTACAGGCAATACATTGCCGAATCGGGTAAGAACTACCTGGAAGCGATAAAAGCTTCAGGAGTGAAACGTGTCGTAAATCTGAGCAGCATTGGGGCAGACCTGAGTGGAGGCACCGGCCCGATCGCAGGACTCTATGATGTCGAGCATGAGCTGAACACGCTGGATGGCGTAGCGATAAAACATTTGCGGGCGGGTATTTTCTTTATCAATTTTTTCTTTGATATAGGAACTATCCGAAAAATGGGCATCATGGGGAATAATTACGGAGAAAAAACCAAATTGATCATGGTGCATCCGAGAGATATTGCAACAGTAGCGGCTCAGGAGTTGCAAGGCTCATTTGAAGGAAAGAGTCACCAATACGTTGTGAGTGATGAACGCGAAATTTCTGAAATCGTTAAAATATTGGGAACTGCCATTGGTAAACCGGAATTATCCTGGGTACAATTTAGTGACGCGGATACGTTTACAGGCATGACCGCTGCGGGGATGTCTGAGGCTATTGCCAGCACTTATGTCGAAATGGGTAAGGCCATGAATAGTGGAATATTGTTTGAAGATTTTAACAGGCATAGACCTGGGGTTTGGGGAAGCACTAAGCTGGAAGACTTTGCAAAGGAATTTGCCGCCGTTTATAAATCGCAGGTTACTTAATTATTTTCTCGACCCATTTCTTTGTTTCATTTACCAGCAAGGACATAATATCATTTTTGCCTGCTTTGAAAGAATGATCTGCGCCTTCCAGTTTTACCAGGGTAGCTTTTCGCAGGGATTTGCATACTTTTTCAATTAGTGCCCATTCAGCCAGCGTATCCTTCGAGCCCTGCAAAAAAAGCATGGGTATTTTCAGCTCTTTCAGATGGTCTGCACGCTCGGTGGAGGGCTTGCCGGAAGGATGAAGCGGAAAACCATAGAAAACAATACCGACAGCAGGACTGTCCGGATGGCCTGCCAGATATTGCGAACTCATTCTTCCCCCAAAAGATTTACCGGAAACAAATAACGGCAGTTTGGGGTTTAATGCATGTGCCTTTGTAATAGCCGCTTCGATTGTTAAATGAGCAACGGGCGGAGAATCAGGTCTGAACTTTTTGTGTTCAGCAAAAGGAAAATTAAACCGCAGGGTTGCGATGCCCACTTTCGAAAGAGCATCCGTCAGCGTTTCCATAAACGAATGGTCCATACCCGCACCTGCACCATGTGCCAGCGTGAAGATGCACGTAGGTTTGTCGGGAACTATATATTTGGCTGAGACTTTGCCCACCGAGGGGGAAACATCTAATTTGAATGATTTTGTACTCATGGCAGGATCAAAATTAATTCATGTTATGAAGCGCGAAAAATATAAGTCGCTAAAAAATTGTACGGTTATTTTACAAATAAATTTTCAATAAATTGTACGTCACAATAACATACACGCTATGATGAAAACAGTATCGGACAAAACTACCCGTGACGAATTGATCCGTAGGATCCGGCAGATGTCTCCAAACACAACAGCGCAATGGGGTAAAATGAATGTCGATCAGATGGTCAGGCACTGTTCTCTCTGGGAAGAACTGATGTTGGGAAAGAAAAATTCTAAACAGAACTGGATAGGGAAACTGTTTGGTAAAATGGCTTTGAAAGGCCTTTTAAAAGATGACAAACCCCTGAGACGGAATACACCTACGATTCCCGACCTGAAAATAAAAGAGACCGGTGATTTCGAAACAGAAAAAGCAAGATGGATCAGCCTGATGGAAGAGCGGGCCTTGAGTCCGGTACCTGAAATCATGCATCCTTTTTTCGGGAAAATGACGAGAGAGCAGTCGGATTTTTTAATTTATAAACATACCGACCATCATCTCCGGCAGTTTAATGGTTAAAAATCAACCATTTGCTCTCATCCCGTCTAAGCATCGCTTGAAATCCGTCTAAGCATCGCTTGTAATTCGTTTGAACATCGCCCGGATCCGTGCACGCTTATTTTGGCATCGGCATACAGCAGGGCGCCTTCGTTTCTTAAACAACAGATTGTATAAATTATTTTATCGCTGCTTCATCTTGCTTCAGGATGCTTCATCTTGCTTTTAAATATGAGCCGGTCAGGTTCGTTTTCATTGAGACGTACCAGATTCAAAATCTGGTTATCGTAGCGTAATGCAGGTTCGAAGAATCGAAGTTTAAAGAGAAATTTGAAAAATTATGAATTTAATATTATTGTGAACTCAGCGTATTTTCCCTCAACCGTATCTATTTTTATTTTCCCACCCTGCGCTTCAATAATATCATAGCTTAATGATAGCCCTAATCCTGTTCCTTGTCCTGTGGGTTTTGTTGTGAAGAAGGGTTGAAATATTTTATCTAGCACTTTTTGAGAAATGCCATTACCGTTATCTTTTACTTTTATTTCAAGTTTGCCATTTATTTTCGTTGAACTGACTGAAACGGTAGGTTCATAACCTTCAGGTTGCTTCTTTCTTTTTCTCAGTAACTGCATAAAAAGCATTATTGTATAAGTTCAATAACACTCTTCCAATATCTTGCGGGACGATATTTACCAGTCCAACGTTTTTATCAAAATCGGTTTTTATAACAGCGCTAAAGGATTTATCCTTCGCCCGAAGGCCTTGATAACTGATACGAAGATATTCATCAGCAAGTACATTGATATTTGATTGTTCTTTTAAGCCGTTGCTATTGCGGCTGTGCAGCAACATACCCTTTACGATAGTATCTGCTCTTTTGCCATGGTGATTTATCTTTTCTTCATTTGCTTTGACATCATTGGAAATAGATAGAACATTTTCCATATTTCCCGATTTTAATTCTGACTGCAATTCGTCAATCAAATCCGTATTCACTTCAGAAAAATTATTCACGAAGTTGAGTGGGTTCTGTATTTCATGTGCAATACCGGCAGTAAGTACGCCAAGCGAAGCCATTTTCTCAGATTGGATTAACTGAGATTGAGTTGTTTTGAGTTCTTCAAAGGATAATTTTAATTGATTTGTTCTCTCATCTACTTTTTGTTCCAACAGTTTGTTCTCCTCTCTTAGCTTTTTTGATCGGTAATATATAATACCCCATATAGCACATATGGCAGATATACTAAACAACAGATACGCCCACCAGGTTTTCCACCAGGGAGGCAGAATGACAATTGGTATTGACTTTTCATTTATTCTGCCCCGGCATCAATTGCTTTAACATGAAAAATATAATTTCCTGAAGGCAGATTAAAGTAATATGCCCGATGCTCGGCTCCATACGTCAACCAGCTGTCATCATAATTTTCCAGTGTAAAGAGGTACTTTACTTCGCCCGGACTTTGATAATCGATTTCTGAAAATTCGAAGGAAAAACTATTTTGATTATAAGCGAGCCTGATTTGATTCGTACGCCAAATGGATTTCTCTAAAACACCGCCCCGGAGTGGTACCACTTCTTTGCCTTTAATTTTAAAGCTTGTTAAATTCAGTCGGGACGGTATGTCTTTTAATTCTTCCGGATTAAACGCATAGTAACCGCGGAAATCACCAAAAAATAATTTTCCATCTCTTGCTTTGAAATTATCGGCTGTCGTAAAGGTATTCTCATGCACACCAAAACCTGCTCCATATTTTCTCAATACATTTCTTTTTTCATTTATTTTCAGGATGGCATTTTTTGTGCTGACCCATAAGTTGCCTTTATCGTCTTCTGTTATATCAAATATGTTATTTATTTTCGAAAGCAAACCCGGATCAACAAATAGATTAAACTGATTACGATTCCGGTCCAGCCGGTAAAGTGCTTGTTCTATGCCATTTGAAGTGTCAGCACCTATCCAAACATTATTTTTGGAATCAACACATATACTTCGAACTCTTGCTTTTTCTAATATGGTGGTTAGTTTCCCGGTTGCAGTATTTACTACGTATAAACCGGATTCTGTTCCTATCCACAATATATTATTCTGATCTTCACGAATACAATTGATTGTATTACCAAAGTCAAACCAGGCATTGTTGACAGGAATATACTGGGTAAAGTCGCCTGTTTTTTTGTTTAATCTATTTAATCCATGCAGTGTTCCCACCCATAAATTGCTTTGGTGATCCAGGTACATACTCCAAACACTGTCGTTACTTAATCCAAATTCATTTTTTAATCCAACCTGATATTTTGTAAAATGGTTGGATTGCGGGCTGAATTTGTATAATCCACCCATCGTTCCTACCCAGAAATTATTTTCATCTTTATCGAAACGTATCACATTTATCGAATTGCCGATACTCTTTGACTTTTTAGGATCAATCTTAAAATAGATATCTGTTTCGAGTTTTAGATTTTTTTTTATTAACCCACCGTCAGTACCTATCCAAAGCACACTATCGTTATCGCAATAAAATGTATTTGCACCGTTCATATTATGAATTGGATAAAATGGAATCCTTGTTCTCGCAATTGTAGCATTATACAAAAGGACTTCTGAAAAAAGAGAAGAATTTGTGCTAATCCAAATTTGGCCATCAGTTGAGAACAAGGCTTTGACTACAGAACAGGCTTCAAATCCAGACGAAGTGTCATTTTTCAAAGTGGGCAAAGGTTTCATACTTGGCCCAACATTACCAAAGTGTGTTATTTTATTTAAAACAGGATCATACCGGTTTATGCCTCCGGCATCAGAGCCAATCCAAATACCACCTGTTTTGTCTTCGTTTATAAACGAAATGAAATCGTATGCTGCCGTCATTTTGTTACAAGGAGGTCTGCTCAGCCTCTCAGGATGAGTGGAATCGTAATAGAAATGCCTGAAGGTTCCCGTACTTCTGTCTAATATATGTAACCCATTTCCGGAACTCCCAACCCAGAAATTCCCTTTGCTATCTTCGAACAACGACTGCACTTCATTCGCTTCCAGGCTATTTGAATCTTTCGGATTATGCTGATATTGTTTAAAAGTTCCATCCTTGTTGTTGAAGCGATTCAGTCCTCCCTCCATCGGTCTATCTCTAAACATGCCGGGTATTTCGCAACCGATCCAAAGTGTTCCCTGGTGATCTTCGTATATAACCGCGATTTGATTGCCGGTTAAACTTGTGGTATCATTCTGCCGATGACTGTAATGAGTAAATACACCTGTTTTACGGTTAAATAAATCAAGTCCCCCGTGGTTACCAATCCATAAGTTGCCACTATGATCTTCTAATATTGCCGTAACCGTATCATTTGCTAAGCTTGTATTCTTCCCGTTATCATGCCGGAAATGTGTAAAAATGTTTGTTATCGGATCATAACAATCCAGGCCCTGACCGTACGTTCCGATCCAGATCTTATCAGATAAATCGGCCAGTATGCAATACGTCCAGTTTCCAGCTAAAGAATTCGAGTCCGAATCGCTATGCTGAAAGTTTACATAGTTCTGACCATCAAAACGCGAAATACCGCCCTTGTAAGATGAAAGCCAGATATAACCCATTTGATCCTGTGTAATGCCACTGAAGCTTGATATATTCTGATCGGGTTTATAACTGACCGGCAAAAAAGTGATTTGCTGTGAGAAAATCCGTTTAGTATGTAGAAATAGAAAAATCAAAATCAGAAATATGAACCTTTTTTTCATAAATGCACTCTTTAATAAACGGTGGACGTTTATAGATATTTATGATCATTAAGGAATGAACGCCAGTCTGACCCACATCCGTGTCGATATCGCAATTGACCTTTTAAGTTAAGGCAAATTCTCTAATGTTGAGTTGATGAATATAGGCATGCAAGGACTCAATCCGGATAAAGATGAAGCGTCAAGCGCACATAGGCGATCACTTTGCGGCCATTTTGCATTCCTGTAATCCAGTCAGGACCTTCCGAGATGCACTTAACAGCCAGATTATATCTGGCTTCCGGATAATTACCCTCAGTTGAGTAATTACATCGCTGTCCTTTGAGATGCACTACAAAATTGAGCGTCACGTCTCCCTGACCACTATGTTTTAGTTCTTTGGCGTGATCTGTACAAAATCGCTTTACATAGGCAGTCAGTGAATCTACTTTCGGATGCTCAATTTAAATTAATCCCTTCCTTCAGTGTCCAAAACAATAACGATATTCTGATACGTCAACTACTATTTTTTCCCTATCTTTTATCCGCATTTCTAAACATACTGCAATCTTCCATGAAGGGTTTAATGATGGATTATCAGCTCACAGTTCCTGCAATTTTGCGGCGGGCGGAGACTTTTTATTTAAAAAAGGAGATCGTGAGTTGTCTGCCGGACAAAAGCACACATCGTTATACCTACAGGGATTTTACGTGCAGAGTAAAGAAACTTTCAACAGCGCTCCACCGACTGGGTGTTCGCGAAGGCGATCGTGTAGCTACACTTTGCTGGAATCACTACCAACACCTCGAAACTTATTTTGCCATTCCTTGTATGGGTGCCATCATTCATCCACTCAACGTCAGGTTCAGCGCGGAGGACCTGAGTTATATCATCAATGAAGCGGAGGATAAATTTCTGATCGTGGATCAGGTGCTGCTTCCCTTGTTCGAAAAGTTTAAATCGTCCATAAAGATTTCCTCAGTAATTGTTATTTCTCAAAGTAGTCAACCTGTTCCGGAAGAGTATTTAGATTATGAAGACCCTCCTGCAGGGCGGTGATGAAACTCAATTCGAACCTTTTGCAGGTGATGAAAATGCAGCTGCCTTTATGTGTTATACATCAGGAACAACCGGAAAGCCAAAGGGTGTTTTATATTCACACCGTTCGATCCTGCTCCATGCTTTGTCTTCCCTGCTGGCTTCCACCGGCATCGGCATCACGGAACAAGATACCGTGTTATCCATCGTTCCGATGTTTCATGCAGGAGCCTGGGGACTTCCATATAATTGCACACTGGTGGGGGCCAAACAGGTTTTTCCGGGTCCGAATCTGGATACAGAAAATCTTCTCCGTCTCCTGGAAACTGAAAATGTAACAGTCACCGGAGCGGTGCCGACGGTGATCCAGGGCATTTTGCATAAGCTGGATGAGCATCCCGGTAAATACAAATTGTCCCTGCGAACCATTATGATCGGAGGTTCGGCCATGCCCAGATTCTTAGTAAAATCATTTGACGAACGTTATGGCGTCAGGGTTCTTCATACCTGGGGAATGACGGAAATTTCTCCGCTTGGAGTCACTTCAGTTATATCCAGCGAACTGCAAAAAGCTTCCAAAGAAGAACAATACGATCATGCGATGAAACAGGGACAGCCGATTCCGCTGGTGGAGATCCGCGGAAGAAATGAATCCGGCCTGATTCCCTGGGATGGAATGACAATGGGTGAACTTGAAGTGCGCGGACCCTGGGTTGCGTCTTCTTATTATCACGATGATGGCGCAAATACAAAGTTTACTCCGGATGGCTGGCTGAAGACCGGCGATATAGCAACCATCGATGAAAATGGGTTCATCGAAATCAGGGACCGGAGCAAAGACATGATCAAATCCGGCGGAGAATGGATCAGTTCCGTTGCACTTGAAAATGCACTCATGGGCCATCCTGCCGTACTGGAAGCGGCCGTTGTCGGAGTTCCCGATGCCAGGTGGATGGAACGGCCCCATGCTTATCTGGTACTAAAAGAAGGAAAGAAAGTTTCAGCGCAGGAATTGAGAGAACATCTGCAGGAAATGTTTCCCCGTTTCTGGATACCCGACAGGTTATTCATTTATCGACACCATTCCAAAAACTTCCGTGGGAAAGTTTCTAAAATCAGCACTGCGCGAAAAATACAATCAGGAAAATCCTGGCATCAATCACTAATCGCCTGATACACCAGCTGCTTAAATTGTTTTTGCGCATCCACCACATGCGGTCCCCACATTTGTTGGTGCAGTATCACGAACATATCTTCTTTGGGATCCACCCAATAGGTGGTAGAAAATATACCGCCCCAGGAATAGGTGCCCGCCTGGCTCGGTCCCAGTCTGCTTCCTTCTTCCGTGATCAGAGAAAAGTTGAATCCGAATTTATTTTCTGTAATACCATAAAGATCGACAAACAGATTGCCGATCTGATTGGTGGTCATCATACGCACCGTATTGCGTGACAAAATCTGCACTCCATTGTAAGTACCGTTGTTTAATAACATCTGAAGAAGAATCGCGTAGTCGTAAACAGTGGATACCAGTCCGCCGCCGCCAGAAAAATAATCGGTCTTATGAAGCGGATAGTTCATATCCAGGGCACCCAGTACGATGGGTTGTTTTTTGAACGCACCGGTAGAATCCTGCTGAAAGAAATTCACCAGCCTCGACGCTTTTTCAGCCGGCAGATTATAATAAGTGTCTTTCATCCCGAGCGGTGTGAAAATGCGCTTCGTGAAAAATTCTTCCAGACCCATGCCGGACCATATTTCAATCAGATATCCGATCACATCTGCGTTTAATCCGTATTTCCATTTTTCGCCGGGCTGAAAGAAAAGTGGCAGGCCACCCAGCCGGTTCATGACATCGGAAAGTTTTTGATTGGTTACACCCACACCACCCGTGATGTGATATTTTGCATAGATCGCAATTTCCTCCGGTGTGCCAATGCCCGGATATCCGAGGCCCGACACATGCGTGAGCAGATCACGGATCGTAACCGCGCGCTTCGCCGGTACTGTGGTATAGGTCGTGTCTTTCGCATTATAGGTATCCAGTACACGCTGATTGGCAAAGGCAGGAATGTATTTGGAAACCGGATCATCCAATGAATATTTTCCTTCTTCCCAGAGTATCATGGCAGCTACCGTCGTAACGGCTTTTGTTTGCGATGCAATCCGAAATATCCCGGTCCTGTCGAGCGGCGCTTTTGTTTCGGGATCATTGTATCCGTACGCCTTATAAAAAACGATCTTGCCTTTGCGGCCGATCAGCGCAACCGACCCGTTCACCCATTTCTTTTTCACCCAGTCATTCATACCGGAATCCAGACGCGCGAGGCGTTCTGCAGAGAATCCGCCGGTTGCAGGTGCGCTTTCAGTCAATGTTTTTGGCTGGGATTGTGCTTTTACTATGCACACGAAACATACACAGAACATGATCAGCCGGACCTGGACAGACTTCATGGTTTTCATTTTGATCATTGAATTTAATTAATCGATTCAGTTTCCGGCAAAACAGGGAGCATTTTATTTTTTAAGTATCTTCCGGTAGAAGAATAAACAAAAACATGAGACTACAAAACAAAGTCGCACTGGTAACGGGCGGAGCAAATGGGATCGGCCTGGCTACGGTTGAACGGTTCGCCAAAGAGGGAGCAAAAATTATTTTATGGGATCTGACGGATAAAGGAAATGATATCGCGGAAGGCTTAAAAAAAGCCGGAAGGGAAGTTCTCTTTCAAAAAGTTTCCGTTACCGAAAAAAATAAAGTGCAGGCAGCCGTAAAGGAGGCCCACGCGCATTTTGGACGTATCGATATTCTGATCAACAATGCAGGTATTACGAAAGACAGGACGTTACTGAAAATGTCGGATGCGGAATGGGATGATGTGATTTCCGTAAACCTCACCGGTGTTTTTAACTGCACGCGGGAAGTAGCTCCCATAATGAAAGAACAAAATTATGGACGCATCGTATCGGCCTCTTCCAATGTGGCCATCCGGGGAAACTACGGACAAACCAATTATGTGGCAACAAAATCAGCCATCATTGGCATGACCAAAGTCTGGGCCATGGAACTTGGCCGATACGGTATAACGGTCAACTGCATCGCACCGGGATTTATTCATACTGCCATGACGGATATGATGCCCGAAGAAGTGCGGAAACAAAGCATTCCTCATATTCCTCTGGGCAAGTGGGGATATCCGGAAGATATTGCCAATGGATATCTTTACCTGGCATCGGATGAAGCATCTTTTGTCAGTGGGATTTGTCTGACGATTGATGGTGGCGCAACGAGATGATAATTCAAGTGTGGAAGTCTGGAAGTCTGGAAGACTGGAAGTGCCAAAGCACGATCTGCTAACTACCACCTATTCGGCTGTTCGCAATTTTTTCGCCGCTGCAAAGAACATCATGGCCGCTCCGAAAGCCATGATCAATAAAATGGTAAGTGCCCAGCGCAATGATTCAATGCCCAGTTGGGGTTTGAGCGCATCACTGATAAGACCGACGATCAGTGGCCCGAATCCCTGACCGAAAAAATTCAGGACAAAAAATAAAATGGCGGAAGTCATTGCGCGCATCGGTGCGGATACCAGACTGTGGGCGACTGCCAGCGACGGACCCAGGTACATGCTTTGGAGAAAGGCGCAGGCGCCCAGACATAAAAGTGTAAGAGGTAAACTTTGCAGAAAAATGGTTCCCGCAATAAATACCATGGACAGGAGCACAGCATAAGCCGGAATGCTCAGATAGAACCTACGGTCTTTTTTTCCAAAATGATCTGTCAGGTATCCACCGGCATACGTGCCGGCAGCGCCGCCGAGACCATAAATCAAACCAAGCGAAACACCGATGTCTACATTTTTCATTCCGTGCATCCTCGATAGGAAAGAAGGCGCCCAATTGAGCAGACCATAAATACAGAAAACGTGAAGCGCTGTCGCGATGGCCAGGTATACAAAAACTTTGAGGGAAAATAATAATCTTAATACGGATCCAAACGTTGGGGCTTCACCGGATATCGTAGCCGTTGCATCGGTCGCTCCTTTGGCAGGCTCTTTGACAGTTGTATAAAACAGCAGGGAAAAAATCAAACCCGGTATGCCCAAAACAAAAAACGCCGTGCGCCATCCCAGATGCTGATTCAGATAACCACCCATCAGGAATCCAATCAATACGCCAAAATAAATACCGGTGGAATAAACCGAAAGCGCTGTGGATCTTTTTTCCGGAGGAAAATAATCTGAGATCATGGCATGCGCCGGAGGACTTCCGCCGGCTTCACCAACACCCACACCGATGCGCGCCAGCAGCAATTGTATGAAGTTTCTCGCGAGACCGGAAAAGGCTGTCATCACGCTCCATATCGCCAGGGAAATGGTAACCACATTTCTCCGGTTTCCTTTATCCGCGAGTCTTGCGATGGGAATGCCCAGTGTGACATAAAAAATAGCAAAGGTGAAGCCGGATAGCAAACCCAGTTGCGTATCTGACAAGTGCAGATCTTTTTTGATCGACTCCTGGAGAATCACCAATACCTGCCGGTCGATGAAATTAAAAACATATACCAGCGTGAGCATGCCGAGCACATAGTTCTGGTATGACCTGCCACTTTTATTTATAGCCATCCTTATTTGATTTGACCAATGTGGTATCTGTCATCAATGTCGGGACGGAATATTTTCCGGAATCAATGCTGGTTTTCGGAAATGCATTTTGAATAACACTCCAATTGGCCATATTGACCTTCGTTTGATAGAGGTACAAAGAGCGGAGTGATTGCAAATTCTTTAATTGCAAAACGCCTTGTGAGGTTACGGAAGTTCCAACCAGGTTCAGATATTGCAAATGCTGAAGAGAATGCACCGCGCGGAGTCCGCTATCGGAAATAGCAGTGTGTTCCAAATTAAGCCGGGTAAGATTTTCGAGCTGACCGATCACGGTCATATTTGCATTACTGATATTTGTATAGCCAAGTTTCAGCCATATCAATTGTTTTTTGATCGCGGAAAGCAGTTGTAGGTCTTCATTACTGATCACCGTATCGGTAACAAAGTTCGCCTGCAGGTAATGGCTGTTCTGCGCAACCGGCAAAACAACGATACCACGGGCTTTTCATTTTTTCAATAACTGCGATATCGGCTTCTATCACTTTTGCAACCGGAATATCCATCGCTTCCTTTTCAGTAACAATTGTCTTTTGCAGGGCAAAAAGGATCGGAACTATTTTGTCAGGCTGACTCACTTCTTTTACTTTTTTTCCAAAACCGGCGCCCTGGCTGATCCACCATTCCAGTAAGGCAATCTGGTTTTCCGATGGTTGTGATTTTTCCTTGGGCGGCATATGATCCTCATTGTCGACGGGAAGAAGAAGTCTTTTGATCATTTCGCTTTCTTTTTCATTACCGGGCAGAATTACTTTACCATCCTTGCCGCCTTTCATCAGCAGGAGAGAATCATCCATGCGCAGCTTTCCTTTTTGTTTATTTTCTCCATGACAGGAATAACATTTGGTTTGCAGGATCGGCTTCACGACATCGCTATAGGCATATGCTTCCTGCACATTGGGAATCGGTTTTATAACGGCATTCACAACTGTGTCTTTCCCGAAAACATCTGCAAGCGGCTTTGTGAGATAATCTGAACCGTGCGTCAAAGAACCCCCCAAGTGTCCGGTAATAAGTATAAGAGTTAATAGTATAAGAGTTAATAGTTTTCGGTTAATTCCGAATCGGGGATTCATAGACTTCGCATAGAGTAAGAACGACGTGAAAGCCGTCGATATGCCCATCCACATGTGCCAGCTAACAAGCGTTTTATCGTAATCATCCGTAAGCGATAAAATCCATCCAGTGATGCAGGAGATAAGTGCCGTCATAGCACCGACAAGTAATACGACTGGCACAACACTTTGATAGGACCGGTAAGATTCTTTATACGATAACCATTGTAAAAAAAGTGCCATCAGTAAAATACCAATCGGCAGATGTACAAGCAGGGGATGAAAATGTCCAAAAAATTCCAGGATGGATAGAAACACGAAAATGATTTTATGGCTGGTAACGGTTTCTGATCTGCTGCATCATATAAACATTCACGGCCCATTGATCAGCCAGCGGCTGGCGCGTATAGGGCAGGGTGGGCATATAATCCGGCGGTCCGAATTCGGTCAAAATCGTTAATGTGTCTCCCTTCTGTTTTTTTAACTCTACTACTTTGTCCCACCACGCAAAATGTGCTTTCACCGCATGATCCCATTCGGGCGCACGCGGATCATTCACCTGCGGCCCCTCAGCATGGCCGACGCGCGCATGTATATGATCCACTCTTTGCAAAGCCAGGTTTACTGTTTCGGGCTGATCTTCCAGCAGACTTTCATGCACATTACACCAGTGTGATACATCGAACGTGATGCGTAGGTCAGGAATGGTTTCCATATAATGCCTCGCTACCGGTGCAGAATATAATAATCTCGAACGATGTGTCTCGTGGCAGATTTTGATACCGGTTGATTTGGCCAGTGCGGATGTGTGACTTATAAAATTTTTACCTTCTTCATAGGTAAAATAATCCCTGCCCGAATGGCAATTGATATATAGAGGCCGTTGCACGGTCTCATTCGCCGCTGCATCGATCATTTGTGTGAACTGGTCAAAATGTTTTTGATAGTTACTGTCTGAACCCGCAGTCAAAAAACCGACTTCCAGATCATGTTTTTTCAATAAGGAAAATAATTCATCCTGATCTTTCTTTTCCAGGGGCCACCAGATTTCTATTCCGTCATAACCTTCTTTTTTTACTTTCGCGCAATAGGCATCAAGGGTTCCGTTAAAGCCCCAGTTGGTGGCCAAGACTTTCAGTTTAAAATTATTGTTCATGTTTATGTTTGGGAGAATGGAAGATGCTGACAGCGGGTGAAAACTGTACAGCGGCTGCTGCAGTTCCCATAGTTTGCAAAAAATTTCTACGTTTCAATTCAATATATAATTATGCAAGAATATCATCAATTATTTTTCCTCTTGTATCCGTTAGTCTGAATGGTCTTCCCTGAAACTGATAGGTAAATTTTTCATGATCAAATCCCAGCTGATTGAGAATGGTGGCCTGAATATCGAATGGTTCTACTTTTCCGCTGATCGTACTGTACCCGATCTCATCCGTTTCGCCATAACTGAATCCTTTCTTAATGCCTGCGCCTGCCATCCAGATCGTAAATGCTTCCGTATGATGATCCCTTCCCTTGAAAGGCATTTTTTTCCCTTCGCGGTTTTCCATCATCGGTGTGCGTCCAAATTCACCGCCCCATACAACTAATGTTTCTTCCAGTAAACCTCGTTGTTTCAGATCCAGTATCAAAGCAGTGATGGATTTATCCACTTCCCTGCATTTATTGATAAAGCCGATATCAATTGCGAGACTTGCCTCAGATCCATGACTGTCCCAACCCCAGTCGAATAACTGCACGAAGCGAACACCTTTCTCCACCAGTTTTCTGGCGAGCAATACATTATTTGCAAAGCAGGCCTTACCGGGTTTCGTGCCATACATTTCATGAATATATTCCGGTTCATTATTGATGTTCATGACTTCGGGCGCAGCGATCTGCATCTTGTAGGCCATTTCATATTGCGAGATCCGGGATAAAATTTCAGGGTCATGATAGTCCGCGAACTCCTGCTGATTCACATCGTTGATGGCATCAATGGAAGCTTTTCTCAGATCTCTGTTCATACCGTCGGGGTCATTCATAAATAATACCGGAGCCCCTTCGTTCCTGCATTGCACACCCTGATATACACTGGGTAAAAATCCGCTTCCCCAAACGCTTTTACCTGCGTCCGGCGTTTTACCTCCGCTCGTGAGCACAATAAATCCCGGCAGGTTTTGATTCTCTGTTCCCAAACCATACGTTACCCATGAACCCAGACTCGGACGGCCCAGTCTGGGTGAACCAGTGTGCACCATCAGTTGTGCCGGCGCATGATTAAACTGATCCGTGGTGACTGCTTTCAGAAAACTTAGTTCATCCACGATCGTTGAAAGATGTGGCATGTGTTCACTGACCCAGGCGCGACTCTCACCATGCTGCGCAAATTTTGCCTGTGGTCCGAGCATCTTCGGCACACCACGTATGAATGCAAAACGTTTTCCTTCGAGTAATGATTTCGGACAATCCTGTCCGTCCATTTTCATCAGCTCGGGTTTGTAATCAAACAACTCCAGTTGAGAAGGCGCGCCTGCCATATGCAGGTAGATCACCGATTTTGCTTTGCCAGGAAACGGCGGCAATTTGGGTAGTAAGGGATGTGCGGGATCAAAAGCGATTTCGCTACCGGAATTCCTGTTGCCGCAACTACCCAGGAATGAACCCAACGCCAGTGCGCCCAGTCCCATCGCACTTTCTTTTATGAAGTGACGGCGCGTGTGCATATTTATAACGGCACGTTCCGCTTCACGGAGCAGGCGCTGGTTATGTAATTCTTTTTGCGTCATTCGTTTTAATTTTTCGTCAGCACTTCATCCAGATTCAGGATCGCATTAGATACAACGATCAATGCTGCTGTTTCTGCTGTTGTGTTCTTCCCCTTTACACCCACCATCTGACAGGTTTTGTCCGGATTATCTTTGAACTGATTGTATGCGGTATTATATAAATTCATCAGGGCCGACATCGTTTTTTCACTGGCCGCATGATAAGTCGCCCGCTCATATCCATATTTTATTTGCTGCTGAATATTTTTACCTGCTTCCGTTTGCATCTGCTGCGCGAATTGTCTTGCCATATCAATATAAGCAGAATCATTCAATGTGGCGAGCGCCTGCAGCGGTGTATTCGTACGGATGCGGCGAACCGTGCACACTTCCCTGGATACGCCGTCGAATGTGATCATAGAAGGATAGGCGGATGAACGTTTCCAGTATGTGTACAACGCGCGTCGGTATTGTTGTTTACCCTTGCTTTGTTCCCAGTCCTTGCTGTTCCAGGGAGAGAGCCAGATGCCCTTTGGCTGCCAGGGATACACACTGGGGCCATACATGGAATCGCAAAATTCGCCACTGATACAGAGTGCCTGATCGCGCACCTGCTCTGCCGACAAACGCACCCTGGCACCACGCGCATAAAATCTGTTGTATGGATCTTTTTGCAGCAACGCGGGTGATATTTTTGATTCCTGCTGATAAGTGGCGCTCATCACGATCCGGCGAATTAATTTTTTCACGCTCCAGTTGTCTTCATTCATAAACTGATAACTCAGCCAGTCCAGCAATTCAGGATGAGTAGGAAGAACACCCTGCGAGCCAAGGTCTTCAAGTGTTTCTGCGAGACCGGTTCCGAAGAGTTGTTCCCAGACACGATTCACCATAGTTCTCGCCGTGAGTGGATTTTGTTTGGATGTCAGCCACATCGCCAATCCCAACCGGTTGTGTGGCGCATCAGCGGGAAGCGGCGTTAATGAATGGGGAACATCGGGTTCTACTTTATTTCCTTTCACGAGCCAGTTGCCTCTTTCAAAAACATAAGAGGCCCGGTGCATGTCGTTCGGATTATCCATCATCACGGGTGTGGTGGGAACATCAGCAGTATATAATTTCTCGTATTGTTTTTTTATTTCGGCATATCCCGGTTTATCCTTGCCCGGCAGTTCTTCCGTAAAATAAAACCAGTCGAAGAGTGCACCATTGTCTTCGGGCTTTTTCAAATTTTTATTGGTGTAAGTAAAATACAGATCGTGTATGGGTTGACGGTTGACGGTTGACGGTTGACGGATTTTTGTTGACGGTGTTTGCGTTGGAATTTTTATTTGTGTGATTACCCAATCTTTCGTTTTTTGTAGTGGCACAGTTGCAATGGTTGGTCCATCGGGTGAATCCATATGTATTAGCCAAATGCCTCCGGGTGTCGATGCCTGATAACGAAAAATCAGCTGGTCTTTATTTTGCAGATCCACATTTTTCAAACGGCACTGCGCGTGATTGCGTAATGCGAGCCATTTTGTATCGGCCAATTCGCTGTTGATGAAACTGTCACAGGTGAGCGAGTTGTAAGCAGGCTGCCATGTTTTCAAAAAAGTATAAACCTCTTTTGCTTTTTCGGGTGAAGCATTTTCTTTTATCCATCCCACCAGCGCTGATAATTGTTTTTGCAGGGAATCATTGTAGCTGCGCAGCAGCGGATAATCTGCTTCCGTGTCTTCATCCCGCGTGTCATTAAAGAAAGCCATGAATTTATAAAATTCATCATGCTTGAAGGGGTCGTAGGGATGGCTGTGGCATTGGACGCAACCGAATGTGGTACCCATAAGGGCTGCCCAGGTCGTGTTCACCCGGTCAAGCACGGCGGCTGTTCTGAACTCCTCATTTTCCGTGCCTCCTTCATCATTGGTCATCGTGTTCCGGTGAAATGCCGTGGCGATATACTGATCATCCGTTGGATCCGGCAACAGGTCACCCGCTATTTGTTCCTTTAAAAAAACATCATAGGGTTTATCCTCATTGAATGCATGGATCAGCCAGTCACGGTATTTCCAGATGCTGCGGCTGTCATCACGTTCATATCCCTTCGTATCGGCATAGCGCGCCAGATCGAGCCACATCGAAGTCCATTTTTCTCCATAGTGAGGCGAGGCGAGTAAGGAATCAACGAGATCAGAATATGCTTTGTCGGAGTTGTCGTTTAAATATTTCTCTGCGAGTTTTTCGGATGGCAATAATCCAGTGATGTCCAGACTTACCCTGCGTAATAATGTTTGTTTGTCTGCCTGGGGTGAAGGTTTTAAATCTTCTTCCTTCCATTTCTGTTCGATGAAATGATCCACATCATTTTTTGCCCAGGAACTTTTTTTGTCGATCAGTCCGAAAAAGGTTGTAAGCTTCGGCACCACTGGTTCTTTTACTGGAACATAGGCCCAGTGCTCGCCCCAGGGCGCACCTTCCTTGATCCAGCGGGTGAGTGTCTGAATATCTTCTTTGTTTAAGGGATCATGTTTATAGGGCATCCGATCCTCGGGATCTTTAAGGCTGATACGCCGGATCATTTCACTGTGTTCCGGGTCTCCCGGTACGATGGCATGTTTGCCGGATTTTAGAGTGGCCAGCGCTTCATCACGAAACAGAAGGCTGAATCCGCCCTTTTGCCTTACTCCACCATGGCAGGTGATACAATTCTTATTGATAATGGGTTTTACCTGGCTGGTAAAATCGACGGGTTTACGCCTGGTGTTGAACAGGAATATCAGAACAGCCAGGAACAGGACAGATATGGCAATCGTCACTTTCTTCATACAGCACTATAAAAGTATGAAAGTATGGAAGAATGGAAGTATGGAAGTGGGCCTCATTTTTCATTAATTCCTACATTTGGAGATGAGCGAATATGCAGATTCCCTCCTGGCCTTTAAAGCAGATATCGAGCATAAGGGGTTGATCGACTGGCTGGAGGCGCATACATCTTTTATGCGGCCACTTCACCGGTATGTTGGCGTGTTGGTTGTTGATCAGAAATCCGTTTCATTTTCGGGAGAGGATGGAAAAACAGGATCCCGATTTAATCTGACGATCCCCAGGACCGACATAACAGGACTTCACCTGGGATTTGATAGTATTTTCAAAAGAATTGATGACCGTGCGCTGGGTTTATTCCACTTTGTTCCTCTTCGAATTAATTTTACTCAAAACAGAAAAGATGAAAGCATTTACGTTTTTGCAAACTACTCGAGACTACTCCGGGAGTCAGACAATGATCAGCTGTATGCGGAGCTGGATGGCGGTAAGGCAGACCGGAAGTCTCATTATTTAAAAAAATAGAAGAGGCCGAACTGATAAACACTGTTTTTCATGGGACCTGCTATGGTGTAGACTGCATTCACATTGGAAATTCCTATATTATACCGCGCGTCAAATCCTAAATTAATTTTTGGAATCCGGTATCCCAGCCCTGCAGTCCATGCGAATTCAACTGTATTGCTATAACTGAGCTGATCCATATTGACTTTCGGAATACTCGCGCTTAATAAGAAACCGATTTGCGGACCTGTTTCCATAAAAAAGCCAGCCTTCGATTGGTATTTTATCAGCACAGGAATATTCATATAGTCATAGTTGTCTGCCAGCGTGACATTATTTTGTGGGTCATAAAAATTGGCACCCTGTCCGGAATAAACCATTTCAGGCTGCAAATAAAAGTGTGGCGACAATGGCACTGAGAGCATGATTCCCAGATTTATATTTGTTTTGGAGTGATATGAACCGTAGTAAATGTTAGAATAACTGAAATCAGACAGGTTTAAACCACCTTTTACGCCGAATTGTACCTGGGAATTTCCGATGGATAAAAAGGATATAAAAACAATCAGTAATAATATTTTTCTCATAGGGAATTAGCTCAGTATTTTTATAAGAAGATAGCAAGAGTGTCGTAACAAATATAGAGACATCTTTTACAATTTACCATAAGTGTAAACACCTAGTCGATGCTTTATAACTTACAAATTCACATCAATATCGATATCATATTTTTCCAGGAGCCCGGGTAAACCAGACAGGGAGAATTTTGCTTTTTTGATCTTGTTATTTTGTGGGTCGAAGAAATAGCCAAAAGAAGTACGTAAATCCGCTTTTTCAAGAATCGTATTACTGAAGATGACGCCGGTGAGATCGCAATTGTCGAAAACCGCATTGCTCAGATCGCATTCCGTGAAATCGACATTCTGGAAGTTTGAGTTTTTGAAAGACGTTTTTTTAAGATGGAGTTTGTAAAAAGACGAATGGGTGAGGATGCAATTTTCAAAGCTGACAGTCAGGCCAAAAGGATTGCAATGTTCAAAAAACAATCCCAGCATTTTGCAATCCTTAAACTGAATGTTCATAAAAGTCGTCTTCGTCAGAACAGCCATATTCATATTACACCCCAGGAATTTGCATTCTATGAAACGGTTCTCAGCCAGGTCCGCCTTCGAAAAATTGCAGGCTGTAAAATTACAATACTCATAGTCGCCCTTTTCCAGTGGACTCTCACTGAAGTCGAGTTTGTTAAAGGACTGCTCTTCTGATTGTTCCCTTTTCATGAGATGATTATATTTTAAAGAAAGTAACTTTTCAATTCACTCTGTGCATTCCAACAAAAACCAGGATAATAAAATAAATCAGGGCCAACACAACAGGTGCGAAAAAGAGAATTGACAACAGCAGGAAAACGATTGTATGTTTTTTATCTTTATCTGCGAAGACCTTGCGAAAATACAGAATAGATAAAATGATTACCATTAATCCCATAAGAATTACTGACAGGCCAATCATTGTGCAAAGTTATATTGCTCAATGAATCATCGCAAAGGCATAAAAATTGATGAACATAGAGCTATCAAGTCATTCATCAAACATTAAACTATGAAAGAGTACTTATTTTTTTTCCGGGGTGGTCTTGATTTTTCACAAGCACCACCGGAACAATTGCAACAGGTATTGATGAAATGGAAAAGCTGGATTGATGAACTTACAAAAAAAGGAATATATGGCGGTGGTGACCGTGTAACAAGGAATGATGCAGCTTTTGTACAGGGCAAACTAAAACAAGTTACTCCCGGACCTTATGCTGCAAACAACGAGATGATTGGTGGTTATATCAAAATCAAGGCTGATAACCTGCGTGAGGCTATTGAAATATCAAAAGGTTGTCCCATTTTTAATTTTGACGGAAATATTGAAATCAGGGAAGTAGCTAAACAAGCTTAACGCCTAAAGCGTAAAGCTCAAAGCTATTCTCGTTGTTAGACTTCGAAATAATCTGTTCACTTACTATCTAAGAACTAAGTAAAGAGGTTAACGCGCACTTTCGCATTTCTGGGGGAGCCGGCCGGTCCAAAAGGCATGAGCGATATCCCGGAGCCAAATCGCTGAATTCCAGTGAATCCGGGCGTTTTATTGAATCTTAATATCCGGGGAAACTGTTCACCAGTTAACGTGTTTTGGATACCGGATAGTACGGGCCAACTGACCTTTTTTTATCAGACTTTCTCATTTTGGCTAAGCAATTCCTCAACCAGGCTAAATCCACTAAAAGGCTTCCGATGACCTTTGTTTCATTATTTATTAAAATAAGAATAATGAACAGAAAATTAGGAAAGAACGGCCCCATGGTATCTGCAATCGGTTTGGGATGTATGGGAATGTCCGGCGTCTACGGACAACGCAACGATAAAGAATCAATCGCTACCATCGAAAGAGCTCTCGAGCTCGGACATAATTTTTTAGACACTGCCGATTTCTACGGTGCAGGTCATAATGAAGAACTCATCTCCCAGGCTATTAAAGGAAAACGTGATAAGGCTTTTCTCTCTGTAAAAACCGGTCCGTTACTTGCACCCGGGCCTGACAAATCTTTGCGCTTTGCAGGAGTAAATGGTCATCCTGACTATATCCGCAACGCTGTTCTCCATAGCCTCCAGCGCCTCAAAACGGATTATATTGATTTATATACCACTGCACGAGTAGATCCGAATGTACCTATTGAAGATACTGTCGGTGCATTGGCTGACCTTGTTGCAAAAGGTGTTGTCCGTTATATTGGTCTCTCTGAAGCATCTGCTGCAACCATCCGCAAAGCGGCTGCGGTTCATCCCATCACTTCACTTCAGATAGAATACTCTCTATGGAGCAGAGACATTGAAGCCGAAGTCCTCCCCACGATTCGTGCACTCGGTATCGGACTGGTTGCCTATTCTCCTTTGAGCCGGGGCTTTCTGAGCTGGTGAATTTAAAAAACCGGAAGATATCAAAGACAGCCGTGTACATATGCCACGTTTCCAGGGAGAGAACTTCTATAAAAATGTTGAACTGGTAGAAAAGATCAGAACGCTGGCCAACGAAAAAGGCTGCACGCCATCCCAGTTAGCCATTGCATGGGTGCTGGCACAGGGTGAAGATATCATTACGATCCCCGGTACCAAGCATATAAAATATCTTGAAGAAAACATTGCGTCCGAAAATGTGCAACTCACCAGGGAAGATTTACAAAGCATAGAAGCGATCATGCCCGCAGGAATTGTTTCAGGCACCCGTTACCCTGAAATGTTATGAATACGTTAAACCGGTAAATGTTCATTACTGGTGTGTGCGATGTTATGTAGGTCCAACGTTAAACTGCTGCAATGACCTGGCAGATAAATAGTTTAAATTTACATTATGAAAAAGGAAGAAAATGTTCCTTATAAATTTGAATCTCTGTCCGACTTACACCGGATGTTAGGGCTGCCAAAGCCTTTGCACCCTTTGATCAGTCTGGTAGAAAATAAAGACAATGAAATAGATTCATGGAAAATGCCCGTTTCATTTATAGGTAATTTTTATAAAGTATCGTATAAAAAAAATCTGAGTGGAAAATTAAAATACGGGCAAGGCTATTATGATTTCGATGAAGGCGGATTGTTTTTCAAGTCACCGAATCAGGTAAGTGCTAATGGCGAAACCAATGATGACCATCGGGGCTTTACATTACTCTTTCATCCGGATTTCTTAGCTTCTTATCCTCTGGCAAAAAAAATAAAACAATACGGTTTCTTCTCCTATTCAGTGAATGAAGCGCTGCATCTTTCAGACAAAGAAAAAGAAACCATTATTTCTATTTTTAAAAACATTGATGAAGAATTGCAAAACAGAATTGACGATTTCAGCCAGGATCTGATTATTTCACAAATTGAAACATTGCTGAATTATAGCAATCGTTTTTATAAGAGGCAATTTATTACAAGGAAATCGGTAAGCAACGATTTATTACAAAAATTAGAAGAGACTTTAGACGATTATTTCAATAACGAAAAATCCCTGATGCAGGGCATCCCAACGGTCCAATATCTAGCAGAAACCTTAAACATGTCCCCCGGCTATTTAAGTGATATGTTGCGCAGCCTTACGGGTCAAAATGCGCAACAGCATATTCACCATAAACTCATCGAAAAGGCAAAAGAAAAAATATCAACCACCAGCTTATCAATCAGTGAAATTGCTTATGAATTAGGCTTTGAACATCCTTCATCATTTAATAAATTATTCAAGTCAAAAACAAACCTTTCGCCATTGGAGTTCAGACAATCATTTAACTAGATGATAATTAAAGTCTCCTAAGTGAATTCCCTTACACGGTATTTTACGGAACGTTAAATTGTGATTGTGAAGAGGAGCGTGACCTCTAAGATCAAAATCTATTAGTAATTTCCTATAACGGAATCCCTTAATCACTTTAACTGAATCAGATGAAAAATATCCTCCTGACCATTTCAGCGGTCTGTTTTTATCTTTTTTCTTTTTGCCAGGGAGAGGGAATGCATTTTGCGCAGGGGATGAGCTGGCAGCAGATTCTCACAAAGGCAAAAAAGGAAAACAAATACATATTTGTGGATTGTTATACGACCTGGTGCGGGCCCTGTAAGTTCATGGCGAAAGAGATTTTTCCTCTGAAAGAGACGGGCGATGCGGTGAACCCGCATTATATCTGCGTTGGGATACAAATCGATTCAACGGGTGAGGATCCTGAATCAGTAAAGTTCGCCTATCGGGACGCACGCTTAATAGAGGCCAATTATAATATACGTGCCTATCCAACATTTCTATATTTCAACCCGGACGGCCAACTGGTTCACCGAACTGAGGGATCCACCAGAGATGCCGCAGAGTTTATATTAAATACAAAAAATGCAATGAATCCGGATAGGCAATATTATTCCATGATTGAAAAATTCAGGTCGGGGAGCGGTGATACCCTTATGCTGGAATCTCTCATAAGCGTGGCGATTCAGAATGAGAATGGATTTCTGGCGGATTCCGTGATCAGGGCCTGGTTGCCATTGATCAAAAACGTTTATACGACTGATCGCCTGCAGATGATTGCGCAAATTGCCATTCAGCCTGGATCGCCGGAATTTGATTTATTCTATCATAATGCCGAAAAAATAAACCGCCTCTTAAAACCGGGCTATGCTGAAAATGTTGTAATGAATGCAGTCGTACAACATAATCAGTCGATCCTTACGGCTTTCAATAACCCCGCTTCTACACCAGACTGGAATAAAATATACACGGAAATCAGCACTCAATATGGAGCAGCGTTGGCCCACCAGATTGTCATTTCGGTCAAACCGGTGTACTATAAAAGAAATAAGAACTGGGATCTCTATGCTAAAAGTCTGATACCTTATCTGAAGGAATTTGGGAGTGATCTGGCGCCCCCTGATTTAAACAATTATGCCTGGGATATTTTTCAATATTGTTCCAGTACGGAAGATCTGACGTACGGATTATCCATTAGCGAGCGAAGTATGAATGGCCAGAAACCCGATCCGGCTTCTCTGGATACCTATGCCAACCTGCTTTACAAGCTGGGCCGCAAAACCGAGGCTGTCGCCAAAGAAACAGAAGCGCTGGCACTCGCGGAATCTGCCGATAAAAAATCTTATCAGGAAACCCTGGATAAAATGAAATCCGGCGCGAAAACCTGGGATTGAAAGCCCAAGGCTTAAAGCCGAAAGCCTAAAACTATTCTAGTGTAAGCCTAAAATTGTAATCCTGGTTTCGGTAAAACAGTCATTTTAACCCGAAAATCGAAGCTTTTTGACCCTTCGCCGAATAGGTTATGAGAAGGAGGGAATCCGCAGCATCTTTGTATTCTTAAGCCGAAAGCCAAAAGCCCAAAGCCTAAGACTAAATCCGGAAAAAATTAATTAAATCCCTAAATCCTAATCCTTAGAAAAACAAAAACCGAATCCTGAAAAGAACCAACAATTGAACCCCTAAACCCTGATCCTTCGAAAACGCAAGAATCCAAATCCGAAAAAACCAAACCAATCCTTAGAAAACCGAAGCAACGTTTGATCTGTACGAGAAGTTTTTTTGAACGGCCACCCCTGGGTGGCTGTTCTTATTTTAATACTCTTATTTGTGCCCGTGAACCTGGTAAGTCAGGGGATAGGCATTAACAATCAAAGCAGGATGGAGTGTATCATCCGGACGGTGGAGTTCGAATTTACCGATATACATAAAATCGATATTCGTATCGGTGCCCGGTCTTAGACCCTTCATGAATTGATAAAGTGAGTCTTCCACCTTGGGCATATGTTTGCGAAACTCCATTGAAGATGCAAACACCAGATTTTTTCCCGCATGGAACTTCGTGTCTATGGTCAGATTCTTTATTACTACTGAATCAACATGAACGCGCATATGATTCAGATAATGCCCCGACAGAAACTTGTCTGTTTTTGCCTGGTAATTTGACATCACAGCATCTTTTGCCTGATTGGATTTCGCTGATGCATAATCAGATTTAAAACTGTCAACCAGGTTGTTGATCGCCGATTCGGCTCTCGAATGATGGGATGCATCCGCCATATTGTTTTGATGATCCGAACATCCGGCTGCAATAAGAATGATTATGGCGAGAACCTTTTTCATCTACTAAGGATTACGTTGAATATCATGCCAGCCATGGCACGGATTTGGCAATTCTGCATGTATGAAACTTATTGTCCTCCTCCTCATCGGTTTAATTGCCGGAGTCATCGTCCATGCGCAGCAATCGCAGGACTCGATCATGATTACGATTTTCCTCAAACACCAGAAGGATAAGAATCTCGATTCTCTTCAAACGATTCAAAAGAAAAACCATTTCGGTGAATTATTTCCGCCAAAATCGGCGCGGGTCGTTTCCTGGTATGTTATGATGGGAATAGGGCAGGTGGTCACGGTAAAAATTCCAGCCTCGGAACTTCGGACACTGAATCTGTCGATTGAGAAAGGCGCCTGGGGTGCTTTCAATACGGAGTTTTATCCGACGTATGACTACGTGCCCATATGGAAATCCATTCAGAAATAACTATTTGCCGATTCATTCGGAATGCAGGGAAGAGGTTGAGGAAATTATCTTTAAACCTTATTGCATAGCCGTGCTGCTGCCAACGGTTGTCGACAAAACAATGGCAGTCACTTCAATATTCACATTCACGCCATGGGAGGAATTCGGATTCCGGATGACAAGAAAACAGGAACCATCCAGAAAATCTTTTACCATAACGGCACCAGAAGCATAGTGTTCCCTCGAATCATTCATCAGGAAACTCACTGCCGGCCGATTATTGACATATTTATTTACTTCATGGGGATTTGTCATCAGGTAGACATCGCAGAAGCCAGTTCCGGCGGGAACGCGTACAGAGGCCTTGTTTGAAACACCACCATTAGGGTCAACCAACTTCACCAGTTGTCCTGTCAGATCGTTGTTCGAAAACTGACCACGACCCAACCGGGTGGTGACCGTGTAATACCACGCAACCGTGTTAGCCGGCAAATTGACCTGCAATACCTGTCTGGAACTGCAATGCCCCTTCTCGGTGGAACCTGTTTTTAAATAAATAGTCTGCTGCGAAATGACGGGCACAACCATATAATCTTGTCTGGAAGACTGGGCGTCCGAATGGTATGACGCGCAAAAAACCAGTAGCGCGAGCAATGGGTTTTTCATCGGTTTGGGGGTTTCTCCCTTAAGAACGTCAATGATCGGTAAGTATTATCTGAGAAGATTTGACTTGAAGTCCTATGTGGTGGCGCTGAATTGGTAGAACTAATTATTAAAACGCAGTTTGAACCGTTATCATCCTACTCATGTTCGTGTAAATTTGTACTTTAGATAAGGATGACGGAAATAATAGTTGCCATATCAATTGCCCTTCTATTTGCTTTCCGCAGGCTCAGGAAAGAAAGGCATTAACTATTATGTCTCTTGGATGCCATTCCATCGAATTTGATGCCATTCCATCGAAAATCAATAATAGACAGGAATGCTATTAACCAAATTGCCTGTTAATTCCGATCCTCACATTTTTAAGATTGAAAATTTATTATCATGTTTAGATGATGAAATGAATCTTTAAGTTTTTATTGCCGACGCCGATTTTCTACGTCGTTGCAATTACTATAATGGTAGAGTTGGAAAAGATCTCACCAACTGGTTCCTGTAACCCCGGACTTGGTATTCTTGCCTTTCTATTTTCTGTACCTGTCGTGGCTTTCCTTATCATCAGAAGTATTTACCTGGCATTTTCAAAGGATAAAAACCACTGGGCAACGGTGACTTTACATATTCTGATCATAGCAATATTTTTAATTTTGGTCAGCAACAGGATCATATAGCGATCTAGCGTGAAGTATTCCAACTATAATAAAGCAGTCACAATCATTTCATAAAAACACTGGAGAAGAAGAATAATCCCGGATTATGAAATTTTACTTGCTGATAAACGAACTAAGGGGCCAGCGCAGATTATTAAATTCCATCAGGTCGGCTTTTACACTTCCGATCCGGATTAAGGCCTGGACACGGAGCGGGATATGATTCGGATCGTCACTAACCCAGACCGTCATCTTTTCCCCAGTTACAAACATGCTCCCTTCTATTAGATACGGCTTTATTTTGATTGCGTGAAACTTTCCATATCTGGTATTGATGATTTCCTTACCCATATACCTGACATAAGACTTGTACAATTTATTTTCGAGAAATAGCTGGAAATCGACTTTGTCGCCGGGATGGAGATTTTCCGCCGACAGGTTTCGGACATAATATACGGCACCCAATACATCCAGCACGCAGGGAGGAACCTTATACACGCCGCTGTCGGTGATGGCGGTTTGAATTTCACGGTTGAACCGGATATTCTCATATTTCTTTACATTGTCTTCAAGAACGGACCGGCTAAACTGGTAGGAGAGAAGGGAGCCGGTGTCAATATAGGTTTCGTATTTGTCACGGACTTTATACAAATGATCATAGAAAGGGATCGTTTTACCGGCCGCCGTAATATGATATACAGGTATAGTTCCAAGCTGTTCGCTCCTGCAGGTGAAATTCACAGTGCCCGCTTCGAAATACAGGCCGGCCAGCGAATAGTAAATATTGTAGGCAGCATATTCTCCGCCTATAAAAGAAGTGTTTTGTATGCTGCAGCCATCCACTGGGCTATCCGGTATGTTAACTGCTGATACCAACAAGAACGAAGTAAAAATCAGAAATTTCCTCATTAATCACAAATATCAATAATTGGTCCTGATCTTTTAACGAATAATGTAGCGCATTATTGGTTACCGGCTGCTTTCCTGATCGGGGTCAATAGCGAATACCATTTCCATGTCGTCTAAAACTTAATTTTTTGTCAGCGCACTGGAATATCTTTGCGGCTTCCATCATCTTGTATTTAACCGAGCGTCCGTGACGTTTGCCTGTAGGAAGAGTAAGGTTGCCATTACAGACAAAGACTACGGACGTTTTTTTTGCAGAGATTAGCAGCCAGTTAAAAATATGAGAAATTGACACTTCATCATTTCTCTGCAAACAAAAGCAATAGATTTATAGAAGCATAGCTCCTCATCATTATATCAAAATCCAAATGAAAAGAAAACTTCTTTTGATCAGTTTGGTTTTTTGCATTTGCTCAGGAAAATCCCAGTCTTCGGATTCCGGTTCCTTTGTCTTAAGAGGAAAAATAATTGGAAAGGATACCGGATATATTTATCTATGGTATCGGGGTACAAGCGGAGTTGTTTCAGATAGTTTTCACTTACGTACTGGTGAGTTTATTTTTAAGGGTGATCTCCGGGAGCCAGTGGACGTAATTTTTTCAACCTTTAATTTTTCATCAAAAAACCGGGCGATATATGATTCCAAAAATATAACCAGTTTTTATATCGAGCCGGGACAGATGAATCTGAAGGCAACCGTAGACAGTTTCCTTGAATTGCATATGGAAGGATCCAGATCTGATAGTGACAGAGTAAGGCTTTTAAGGATGAAAGATACAGTCGAATTAAGAATTCGGCCAGTTATGCAGGAATATGATGTTCTAATGCCAATATACAACGCCGAGTTTATAAAGAACCCAAAGCCGGAATCATTTAAACTTCGTAAAAGAAAAATGGATTCGATCAATGCTGTTTTGGCCCCTTTATATGCAAAAGAAGCCCAGATTGATTCCGCTTTCATTGTTGATAACCCGGCTTCATATGTTGCGGCGAATATGTTATTTAGAAATGTCCATGGAGGGGCAACCGATCAGTTTTCGGATATAAAAAAACTATATGACAAATTTCCACCGAATATAAAAGAGAGCTCATACGGTAAAAGTATAAGAGACATCATGGAATCTGAGTCGGCTATCCATGTAGGATCAGAAGCCGTGGATTTTGTCGCTTTGAACAGGCAGGGAGATACCGTCAGATTGATTGATTTTAAAGGAAGGCAATATGTATTGCTGGATTTCTGGGCGTCATGGTGTGACCCATGTAGAGATATTACACCCATATTAATCAAAATAAATGCAAAGTATAAGGAGAAGATTCATCTGATCAGCATTGCCCATCATGACAAAGAATGCGACTGGCTCGCGGCTATAAGGAAGGATCAAATGTCCTGGACGCAAATTCTGGACAATGATAGCTCTAAACAAATTCTTTCAGGTAGTGGGTCGATTACGGACTCGTATTATATCAATGTCATACCATCACTGATACTAATCGATAAGAATCATAAGATTTGTAAACAATTTGGAAATAGCGGAAAGAACAAGTCACCTATTGAATCGCTCGATAGCGAACTTGAAAAAATATTGCAATAGAAAGTAGATCATGGTTCGAATCCATGAGGGGCAACTTTTAAAGCGAGGATGAATTAAAGAGTATCGTGATCCTTTTTCCTCTGTGTATAACTAAACGGAGGTTGTGATGCGATCTGATTGAGTTTTGCAATCAGTTCTTCGGAAGGAGGTATTTGAGTTCGTTGAGGAATTTCCAGATCCTGGTATAACTTTTCATTCTGAATTTCTATTTCAGAATTCTGTTGCTTCTTTGATTTTAAAAAATTTGGTCGCGTCTTTTTCATAATATAGGATGCACAAAAATACTATCATTTTTTGTACATACTCATTATCCGATTGTTAATTCTGATAGCGTAAATTTTACACCTGACTCAGGATCTCATTGCGCGGATCTTATAGTCTACGACAGAGCGCAGCAGAGAAGCATTCCAGTCGTGCCAGTAATCAAAGGATCTGAAATGACGGAGATCTGCCGTGTCGTAAACAGAACAGGAATGGAAACGGGTTGCCAGACCAGTACGTGACCATGGTATCAGTGGTTTATCTTTTTTTATCAGAACGCCCTCTTCTGTCAGAAATGCGCCGGCCAGCTCAAATGTTAAACCTCCGTTCAGTAATCGCACATAATGAATCGCCATATCGTTAAAATATGATTGCTGTATTTGCTTGTGTATCTGAATAAAGAGATTCCGATTCTTCTGACTTCCGACACTGAAAAGCGAGTGCATGCGAATAAGGATAATCTTTCCCTGGCTGTTTTTTATCTCTATGTTATATGTTTTACTGATCGGTATCAGGTAATATCGGATCAGGGTGACGCCAAAACGAAGACCTTCGATGTCCTCTTTCGTAAAACGTGTGTTGGCCAGCGGTCCTTCCATCTCAAGGTATAGGGGAGCGATGGTTAACAGGCGAGGGGCACCAAAGGGAGTCCTTTTGACATGAAATGACTGTTTTCCCTCAGACATAGGGTGAATTTAAGGCCTAAAGGTCAAAGCCTAAAGCCTAAAACCAAATCCTGAGGAAAACCGAAACAAAGTTTGATCTGTATGAAAGGTAATATTGAAAGGCCACGCCGGAAGGGCTGTTCTTTTTAAATCCGGGCACGCCAATTGCCTTGGACAGGGAATGAAATCCAGTACTTCTTTTACCCGTTTTATCGAGAAAATGGCCTCCAATGTTGTTAATATTGCCGGAAGGACCTTTACGGTATTTGTTATCTTTCTTTTCGTATTAGCATGGGCTATTTCAGGATTCTTCCTGCATTTTTCTGCCCGATGGGAAATGATCATCGGAACCCTTTCCAGCGTAATCACCGTGCTGATGGTCTTTCTGATACTTAAATCTCAGAATAAGGATTCGCTTTCAATACAATTGAAATTGAATGAATTAGTGGCCGCGAATGAATCGGCGAGTAACCGCCTGGTGAATGTTGAAGGAATGACAGAAGACGAACTGAAAGTGATACAAAAATATTATTCCAAATTAAGCGAGTTCGCTCATAAGCAGGATACACTGCAACAATCCCATTCCATTGACGAAGAACATGAAGAGCACACGATCAAGAAGGAAATGGAAGATGAGCTTGTCAAAGTGAAAAGATAATCAGGGATTCATTTCCCCCAGTGCCGGCAATTTCTCCCATTCCCAGTATTCATTCTTCAATTTATCGTCGGGCCGCGGTTTCGCGCTGCGGATTGTGAAGACCGGATGATAGATCATCTGATCCGAAGGCATTTCAAAATCCAGTATGGTTTTATATTCTTCCGCCGACAATTCTTCGCTCAGCCATTTGTCGGATAAATATTTTGGAAGAAACAGGGGCATCCTGCTTTTGTTGTCGCCGTCATTATGAATATTCACCATGACGTCGTTGGCAGGGCGGGTGATAAGTGTAAACGTATAACGTTTGACGATTTCTCCGGTCTCCATATCAGGTAAATCCGCCACAGAATAAAGTCCCGGCAGGAAAAGCATGGGCTGGTCCTTCAACCGGATAAAATAAGGAACTTTTTTCTTCCAGCCTTTTATTGCCCTATGTTCGTACATTCCGTTTACAGGAATCAGGCAGCGGCGGTTTTTTATTTTGTGCCAGTAAGATTTCGTGTCTTCCAATATCCGTTCGCTGCGCGCGTTGAGCATGGTCGCACGCTGACGCAAAAAAGTTTTTTCATCCTTTACATAAAAGGGTATGCAGCCCCATTCCATCGCGCGACAAAGCAGCTTGCCTTCGGCGGTCCGGTATATGATCGGATGTTCGGCGTAGGAGTGACCCATGATATGTACGCCGGCATCAAAATCCAGTTCCAGCTGCGAGTGAAATTCCAGATCGGGAAAATAATCCGCCAGCTCTTTCACATTCACGGTATATGAAATATCATAACACATCGGCCTCTTTTTAAGCATGCAAATTTACCGAATAGTTTCAATAAATTACTCCTGATCAAACCAGCATGTTATGAATCAGCGGGAAATGAAAAGCCCTAAAACAGAAATTACAAAAAAGCGATTCTGGCTATCCATCCTGGTGATGGGATTCGTGATCGCTTCACATTCTGCAAGGAGTCAGTCTCATGCAGAGTTTGGATATTTAGCTAAGGGTGACTCCATTGAATTCATATTCGGGCAGGAGAAAACAATTATAATTAGTGGGCAGGTTATAAACCTGAAAGACCGTTTCAATGAGATTAAATCGGTGAATGTAGCGGGTGATTTTAACAACTGGAATCCAAAAGATGTAAAATATGTGGCTGTCATGGGCAATGATAAAATATTCAGGCTGACTATCGCCAAAAAACAAATAGGGAAAAAGGGCGAAAGCAGGCAATTCAAATTTGTCATTAACCAGGAACATTGGGTAGAGCCACCCAAAGAAGCGTTAAACCGGTTTACAGGGAAAGACGGATATACAAACCTTACGCTAAAACTCTGATGAATGATGCCGCAGTAAATGTTTTAAATGATGCGGGGGAAAAAGAATAACGGGAATGATAATGACATTACCTTTATAATCCTAAAATGAAATACCATGGCATCAGTAAATCCATATTTGACATTTAACGGCAATTGCGAACAGGCTTTTAATTTTTACAAAAAAGTATTCGGTGGTGAATTTCATACGTTCAGTCGTTTTAAAGACATGCCTCCGATGCCCGGAATGGAAATTCCGGACGAACTCCGGGATCGTATCATGCATGTTTCACTGCCGATCAATAAAGAAAATATTCTCATGGCCAGCGATGCCAATCCGGCCATGGGAAATGTAAAAATGGGACAGAATATTGCTTTGTCTGTCAATACAGAAAGTAAAAAGGAAGCGGACAGGATATTTAATTCGCTGACCGAAGGCGGGAGGATAACCATGCCCATGGATAAAACTTTCTGGGGTGCTTATTTCGGAATGCTGATCGACCAGTTCGAAATCATCTGGATGGTGAATTGCGATGTATGAGATATTGTCTTTTGATCCCGTTTGTTTTTATTTTCCAGCAGCAACAGGGTCAATCCATTCATCAGACGGACAGCATCGTGAAGCAGTTAATGGATTCGGCTGCGGTTACGGGTGTCTGTATCGGAATGATCAGAGACAATAAGTTTCTTTACACGCGGGCCTATGGATACCGGATAAAAGAAAAAAACCTTTTAAACGATACATCAACCTGTTTTTACGCAGCATCTTTATCAAAGGCTGTGTTTGCCTATCTGGTTATGGAACTGGTTGAAAAAGGTGTCATCAGCCTCGACACACCGATCGCCCGGTATCTTCCCAAACCGCTGCCTGATTATGATAATTATAAAGATCTGGCAGGAGATGACAGATGGAAACAAATCACGCCGGCCATGTGCCTCTCCCATACAACGGGCTTCCCGAACTGGCGACAGTTTAATCCGAACGACAATAAAAAACTGGAGATATTTTTCACACCGGGATCCCGTTACGCTTATTCCGGTGAAGGCATAAACCTTTTGCAGATGGTTGTCGAAACGATTACCGGCCGCTCTCTCGAAGACCTGGCAAAAGAAATGGTATTTATTCCTTTGGGTATGACGCGTACCGGATACATATGGCATCCGGAATTTGAAAGCGATTATGCATTGGGTTACGATGAAAAAGGCGACTCTATCAGGAAACGGCGTCGTACCAATCCAAATGCAGCTGGTTCTATGGAAACAACCGTCAGTGACTATGCAAAATTTATGGCCGCGGTGATGCAAAATGACCATCATATGTTTACACCCGTCATTTCAATTCATTCCCTGCATCAGTTTCCTTCTTTAAAGAACGATACAACCAGCGCCAATGACCAGATTCATTTATCTTATGGACTGGGCTGGGGTTTGTATAATACGCCTGCCGGTACTGCTTTTTTTAAAGAGGGTCATGATGATGGCTGGGTTCATTATTCCATTGGCATTCCTTCTGCCGGCCGGGCACTTGTCATCATGTGTAATTCCTCCAATGGAGAAAAGATTTTTAACAGGCTTTGTGAAAAACTGCTGGGAGTTACGATACCCTGGCAATGGGAGGGGTATAGTCCATAAAAATTTGGTATGTAACTTAAAAGTTACATATATTTGGGTAACTTTTAAATTACCTATTATGCAAAATGAAATCAAACACACGAAGCATTTTAGCCAGTCGCCAAAGACAATCAGCCTTTTAATTCAACCATAGTATGGACACTGGTTCCGAAGGAAAACGGAACGGAGTTGCAACTGGTGCATAATGGTTTTTCTTTTTTGGAAGATTATACCGCACACAACCATGGCTGGAACACCTGCTTAAAGCAGCTCGAAGAGCTTTTAATAACGCATAATGAAAAGGCAGCATTACACAGCGACCATTGAGGTTGGAAAAAATTTCGGGAAAGGTGGTAACCGGCACATTTTCGTTAACCGAAAAAAAGAGGCAACCGAAGGTTAAGTTAATATTCATGACTTGCTTGAAAATCAGCATCATATAAGGGAAGGGTTTTAGTGCCATCGGCCTCTTTACTTCGTAACTGCGCGGCTTCCGGGAATTACTAACTTTATTATGGACTAAAACCCTCTTTATGGCAAAGCATATCAAGCAAAAAATCAAATTCAAAAAAACCAAGCCGAAAGATCTCTTCGATCTGTACATGAATCCAAAGAAACATGCAATGATCTCCGGAGCACCGGTTACAATTTCATCAAAAGATGGCGCTCCATTCAGCTCGCACGGTGGTTATATTACAGGAAAGAGTGTACATACCGTGAAGGATAAAATCATTGTGCAAACCTGGCGCGCGGTGGATTGGACTCCTGATGATCCGGATTCTCTTTTTACCATCATCCTGGAGCCCAGCGGTAAGGACACCATCCTGCATGTGGTCCATAGTGGTGTGCCGGATGGGAAAGAAGAAAGCATCAACCGGGGCTGGCACGACCATTACTGGAAACCCTGGAAACAACATCTGGCGGGCAAAAAGATCACACGTCCAAAAATGTAACAACTCATAATTAGATAGACATCCATTCTTGCTTCTGTTAACATCTCGTGAACAAGCCATGGCATGATTTTGCCCTACATTGCCGCGGTTTTAATCATCAAGGCCAACGATTTAAAATTCATGAGATGAATAAAAAATTCCTTTTCAGTGTAATCATTTGCATTGCATCAGCCACCGGTGCATCGGCCCAAAGAAACAATATAGATACCATTGCTGTTTCCATCCTCGATCGCATGAGCGCGATGATCGGATCCCTGAGCTCCTGCCATTACATGGTAAGATCGAATTACGATATCCGTAGTCAGCACCTGGGACTTGTCAAACATGGAGACGATGAACAGATTTATATGCAGGGACCAAATAAACTGCTGATCCGCTCCCAGGGGGACCGCGGCGACCGATCCCTTTATTACGATGGCGAAACGCTCAGTTATTATTCCCTGGAGAATAATCGATTTGCAAGCCTGGCGCTGTCTGCACCCATCGTTGATATGATTGATACCGTGAACAAATTATATGGCATTGAATTTCCCGCATCAGATTTTTTCTATCCGACGTTCGTGGATGATCTGCTGTCCGAATCCAAAAATCTCATTTATCTCGGGATGACAAAAGTGGATGGTAAAGATTGTTACCATATTGCCGGTACAACGCCGGACAAGACCTATCAGTTCTGGATATCGGACGATGCACTGACACTTCCCATAAAAATGGTGATCGTTTATACGAGCCGCGATATGAATCCGCAATATGAAGCGGTATTGTCTGACTGGCAAATCAATCCGATGCTGCCTGCGTCGCTGTTTGAATTTATGGCACCTCCGAAGGCAAAGAAAATAAAGATGGCTAAAAGCCCTGTTAAAAAATAAAATGATCATCCGCTAAATTTCGCGTCATGAAAATGTCTTTTCGTATTTTCTTTTCACTAAGCATGATAATCCTGATGACCGTCCTGCTGACCATTCCGCAGGCAGGGCATGCACAGCGCATGAATCATCCCAACTATAACGGAGGAGGCCGGCCATCTGCTCCTCCACAGAATTATAACAGATCTGCGCCAGCCGTGAACCATCCGCCTCCGGCAGCTGTCAATCATCCGCCGCAACAGATGCCTGCCCGTCCCGTAGAGCAACCACGGCAGGTAGAAAATCGTCCGACAATTAATGGAGGCAGCAATATGAATCATGATTATAAACAGCATGACTATAGCCGGAATACAGCAGCCTACCGGGCTCCGGTACCGGTTCAAAAAAACGTGACCGTTCAGCATAACGTTACAGTACATGAGAACGTGAATGTTTATCATAATCACTATCAGCCGGTACATGCTTATGCATACCATCCTTATCATCCATACTATTGGGGACATAACTGGCATCCGCTCGGATATTTTGCCGCTTCACTGGCAAGGGATGCCTTCCTGCTGTCTGTTGCAAACCAGCAGTTTTATTATGATGAAGGCGTTTATTACCAGCCTTCTGCCAGTGGTTATTCTGTTGTACCGGCACCGATTGGCGCAACGGTCAGTTCCCTGCCGCCCGGATATGAAACGACCATGGTTGGAAACGATTATTATTATTATTACGGAGGTGCTTTTTATATTGATACAGGTAATGGTTACCAGGTTGTACAGGCGCCCTATGGAGCCGTGGTCACACAAATACCGGATGGAGCGATCCAACAGGACATCAACGGACAAACCTATCTTGTTTACAACAACACGTATTATCAGCCCGTATCAGAAAATGGAACGGATGCTTATGAAGTCGTTCAGGTAAATTAAATGTTATCGCCGGCATTTGTTAGGCATTCGTTATTACACAATTCGTTGTCATATGTCAGGCATCTTCTGGATGTAATTTGCGTTTAGCATTATATAAAGAAGTGATTTATGAAAAAGTTTATCGTAGTAGTAGTGATTTGTGTCGGGCTCGGCTTTACTGCGTCGGCCCAGAAGGTTCGTACCATTGCCGTTTATCATCCTGTGTATGCATTCCATCCGGCCTTGGGTTTTGGTGTCGGTTACTATCCGGCATTCTATAGTCCGTTTGGATTTTACGGTCTTCCTTACGGTGCCTACTATCCGTACGGGAATATGTACAGCCGGCCCAGTCAGTTGCAAAAAGAAGAGGAAGATATCAGATCCGATTATGCGGACCGGATTTATTCCGTGCGGCAGGATGACAGCCTGACCAATAAACAAAAACGTCAGGAAGTTCGCTTGTTAAAGAAACAACGTGATCAGGAAATTCATAACCTCGTAGCGGATTATCATAAGAAACCCAAGATTCAGAAAGATGATCAGCAACCTAAGAGTCTGGAGCCGGATCCATCCGTAATTCAATAGCGTTATGGTAAGGACTGTTGATTATCTGTAAATTTGTGCATGCAAAAAAAAGTCCTTTTGGCTGCCCTCATATTCGGCTGGTTCCAGGCATCTAAGGCGCAGGACAAACACCTGAAGGTGGGAGATATGATTCCGTCATTTTCCCTGCGTGATCAAAACGACACCCTGTTCAACATTTCGGATTATAAGGGAAAGAAAATCCTGGTTATTTATTTTTATCCGAGGGATGAGAGCAGTGGATGCACCAAGGAAGCCTGTTCATTCAGGGACCAGTATGATAAAATCATAAAAGCGGGGGCGATGGTCATCGGCATTAATTCGGGAACTGTTGAAAGCCACAAAAAATTTATTCAAAACCATAAGCTCCCTTTCACATTACTGAGTGATCCGGATAATAAAGTTTTAAAAATGTTTGGCGTCAAAAGCAAATTCTTTATTACCGGAAGGGAAACTTTTGTAGTAGATCTGACGGGCAAAATCGTTTTTACTTTTGACTCTTTCACGAACGGCCCGGCCCATGAAAAAGAAGCGCTGCAGTTTATCGACAGCATGCAGAAACCGGTCGCATGACCTGTCGTTTAATTTGTACATTCATGCATGCAAAAATCCCGGTCAAAATGGAGACCCAGGGCAATCGTTATCGTCTTATTATTGATAGGATACAGGATTATAAGCAAATATTATTTTAATTCGCCGACTTACGCAATACTTGCGATAGTCGGGATGATTGTACTAACCTATCTGTTCGTATTTTTTAAAGAGATATTTCTTCGGAAGAGAAAATGATCAATCCAGGTACTTCTTATACGTGGCCCGATACCCCAAAGCCCAGGCGACTGGTGTTAATGTATAAAACAATATTTTTTGGATCAGATAGGGAGGTTTTACCAGCCTGAACATTCCTGAAAAATGATTTATGGTCACCGCTGTCTGAAGTAAATGGGGCTTACCCTGTTGATCTGTTTTTCCATCGTTGACAAGGCCTGTGATGGTTTCAAAGAAATATTCAGTTTCGAATGCCGGCATGGTTTTCCAGTTCACGGTGGCAGCACGGTTGGATGGATTCCACATACCATGATGGGTGCCGGCAGGAATATGCAATTCATCTCCCGCATGTAAGATTTTAATCTCTGTTCCGATTCTGACAGTTACTTCTCCATCCAGTATTTTAAAGTATTCATCCTGCCTGGGGTGGTAATGAAGTATTGGTTCCGGTGTATTGGGAACATACACAGATTCCATTTCAAGCATTTTCCCACCGGTACTGACCGCGGTTTGAATGAATCGGAAAGTCTGACCATTTTTTGAATTCGTGATCTGTTTACCTGCGAATGCCATAGAATGATTTAATGACAAATATAATGAGAGAATAATTGTTCCCGGTTAGTGCAGAATTAAGATTAGCTTAGGAAAGATTAAATCTTCCAAATGAATCATTCACCTGTTTTCAAGAATCTTTTTATTGGTCTTATTTCTATCTGTTCTTTATTTTCTTCAAAGTATTCCTTTGCGCAATCGATTGTCGGTAAATGGAACCAGGTAACGGTGAAACAATATTTAACTGATGAGGGAGCAAAAAAATATGGAAAACCTTTTGTTGTGACGGATATGTCTACCATCGGAACTGTCGTGTATGAATTCAAATCGAGTCATACTTATGTGATTAACTCAGGTGAAGAGGATGCCGGTTCGCGCACCTTTACCGGTAGCTGGTCCATGGATGGAAATATTTTAACTATGACTGATCAAAAAGGAACGAAGGCTGTACAAAGTACCGTTACTATAAAATCCGGTGTACTTGTGATGGAAACCCTGCATCCGGAAAGCAAAATCGACCGAAAAGTTGAAATTACTTTTAAAAAAGTATAGTTCGATCCCGTATAATTATTGCTGTACGATGATCTGACCCGGATCCTTCACCACGACGGATGGCTGACCGTCCTGCATTTCCACGGGTCCCTTCACACAAACCGTTTTACCGGTATACAATTTTTCAGGTGGTGAAGGAAAATTGTTGCGGTCCTTTCCCTTTATTACAATCCTGATCTTCTGTCCCGGGGAAGCGCCCCCCAGACTGATACATGTTGTATGATTGCTATCGATATACTTACCATCAAAAACTTTATCGCACACCGATGTGTCTGAAATATTCAAAAATCCTGCCTTCTTAATAGCGGAGAAATCTGACTTATTCCACGACAGGTTTATGACTGCGAATGCGGCAAATAATAAGATTCCGTATTTGAACATGGCTTCGATTTTTCATTATTGCGGCAATTGTTGTGCCTTCTGGCAAGCTTAAAGCGTAAAGCCAAAAGCCTAAAACCAATGTTAAATCTGAAATTTAAAATTTTCAAATTTAGTTTTAGGCTTTAGGCTTTGAGCTTTAGGCTTTAAAAGAATCAGTTAATCAAAATTTCCTTTCTTGTGTTTTCTTTTCCTTCTATGACAGGAAGACTGACCTGGAGAACACCGTCTGCATATTTAGCAGATATGTTTTCTGTGTCGATGCTTTCGTTCAAAGTAAAAGATCTGCTAAAACCTCCACGACTGTATTCCCTTAATACCCATTCCGGGCGGGGAAATCCTTCTGGTGGATTGTAGGAAACAGTGAGTTCATTTCCACTCATGTCCAGGTGAAAATGTTCTTTGATGCGTCCCGGAGCAAATACCAGTAGTTCATAGCTGTTATCTGTCTTGTAAATGTTCACGGCTGCACGCTGCATGGTGCGGGCGTACAGATGTTTGTTACCGTGTGGATTGCCTTTTGCGGCCCATGACTGATTGTAGTACATGTTTTTCATTTTAAATTAAAAAATAGATGAACATAAATTTTAATCTAAAAACAGTGCCGGGATTGAAAAGTGCAGTTTTGTCATTAGCCATTCATTCCTCACCTGCATAGAGGCCCATCTTGTTGCCTTCAGTGTCTTTAAAAATACAAACCCAACCCGCGGGATTTTCAGGATTCAATAAAAAATATTTGGATAATATGTCAAGTATTCTTTACATTTAGTATTGCAAACTTGACAAAATGAGCACAAAATACCTGTTTCCCTATAGTAGCCGCTATTTCGGTATCGCCCTGATCCTGGTGCATATTCCGATTAAATTGCTCTGGGATCATTTATACCCGAAGGGCTATGGCCAGCACATGCCATCATCCGGTTCAAACGATTTTTTATTTTCAGCACCACATCTTTTTTTCATCGGCACGACGCTGATGGTATTGGTCGGTCTTTTCCTGGTTGCTTTTTCCCGGGAGCGGGTGGAAGATGAACAGATCATCCAGCTGCGACTCGATTCTCTGCGATGGGCCATCTATCTGAATTATGCGATTCTGCTCTTCGGTTTGATATTTACATATGGCGGTGATTCCAATCATATATTAATGCTGAACATCTGGCTGCCCTTACTTTTTTTCATCCTGCGTTTTCAGTGGGTGATCTACCGCTTAAACCGTTCGGCCAGGTCAAATGATTCTGATACCGGCCTATGAAAAACAATCTACACGTAGAACGTGCGATCAAAAAAGTGACGCAGGCTGAACTCGCCGACCAGGTTGGGGTATCCAGACAAACGATCAATTCAATCGAAAGCAATAAATATATTCCATCGACTCTGCTCGCGTTAAAAATTGCGCGTGTATTTGGTAAATCTGTCGAGGAAATTTTTCAACTTGAAAAAAAAGATCTATGACAAACAATCATGAACCGCATTATGGAAATGGCAAAATCTGTTACCTGGAATTGCCTTCACGCGATATAGATGAATCCAGTTCATTTTATCAGGCGGTGTTTGACTGGAAAGTCCGTAAGCGCAGTGATGGAACCGTCGCCTTTGATGATGGAGTAAATGAAGTGAGTGGTACCTGGCGCAAGGATCGCAAGCCGACCACAGAGATCGGTATGCTACTGCATATCATGGTAGACGATATCGAAATAACGATGAAGAAAATTATTGAAAGGGGAGGAACGATTGTCCGGCCGCTGGGTCTGGATGCTCCGGAAATAACAGCCTGGTTTCAGGATCTGTCAGGAAATATTCTCGGTTTGTATCAGGAACCAAGTCACGCCTAAAGCCCAAAGCCTAAAGCCCAAAACTAAATTGTCAATTTGTAAATTAGAAAATTGAAAGTCCTCATCTGATTTATTATTTCATGTATTGGTTTTAGGCTTTGGGCTTTAGGCTTTAGGCTTGAATGAGCCGGAAAGCAATCATCAATAATACCGCTACAAAAAGAATTGTATAGATTAACTTATTATGCTTCGCCAGCCAGTTGGGCAGATAAATATCAAAATTATCTTTCGTCGAGTCAGAATACTTTCTGGCAATCAGGGTTATCGGACATATGCGTTTGAAAAAAAGAAGTACAAGCCCTTCCAATAAAATGATTCCGATACAAATCCAAACCCACTTGTCAATCTTGTTGACGATAACGGAATAGTACAAATAAAATATAATCAGATTGAAAAACATCCAGATGGTACTGTGTACCAGTTTGACGATAACGAGTTTTCTATTTGCAGACAAATCCAATCCTTCTATTAGTTTTAGGTTTTGGTCTTTAGGCTTTACCCTTTTGATGTAAATTTAGTTCTTAAAAATGAGCCATATGAATACCGTGGGTTATTTTGAAATTCAGTCATCCAACCCTCCAAGGGAACTGGCATTCTACAAAGCCATATTTGGATGGAATTTCGTCAAAGAAGAATTTGCCCCCATTGAATATTACCGGATCGAGACAAACACAATCTATGGCGGCTTGTTGAAGCGACCGGCTGCCCTGCCTCCTGAAGGGACTGGTACGAATGCTTTTGTGTGTTCAGTGCAGGTGGAAAATTTCGATAAGATATCGGTATCCATCCTGCAGCATGGCGGCGTGGTTGCCATGCCGAAATTTGCTATCCCGGGCAGGTGCTGGCAGGGATATTTTCTGGATCCGGATCACAATGTATTTGGTATTTTTCAAGTGGATGAGAAGGCCAGTCTCGTTAATTTTATCTGTCTATATTTGGTTACACAGCCTAAACCCATGATGAAATATCATTTACCAAAAATGATTGGTTATTTTCTGTTGTTTTCCTGTACCGATAGAAATCAGGGCAATCATATAGATAGTGCTGGCAAAAGGGGTGCAGATACGATAGACGTGGTAAAAACGAATATGACTCCTCCGGCTTTGGATACCGTCTGGTTTCCATTTTCGGATTCTTCTTACAGACTGAACATTCATATATTCAAACCGGGCGCTGTTTCGGATAACGATACCAATACAGTCATTACATATAATCAGGTCAAAGCCGGAAAAACAAGAGAAATATTTCGGGATTCTTTATTTTGTACTGACTACTATATCGATCGCCAGGACTTCAACAACGATCATGTGAAGGATATTTTAGTTTACAATCATCCCGGCGGGGCACGGTCAAATTCTTCATTTCATTTGTACCTCGTTGACAAGGCCGGACACAAACTAACCTATGTAAAGGGTTTTGAAAAACTACCCAATCCCGGTTTCGATTCCGTATACAATATTATTTCCAGCCTTCGACTCTCCGGCAGGGATTATTACAGTTTCTATAGAATCAATACTAAAAAAAAGCTGATCAGTCTTGGGCACGGATATACAGACAAACAGAAAGAAGACACATCGCAATATGAACAGGCGGTCAGGGCAATCATCCAGGATCAACAAAAAAGAGATGCACAGCGTAAGGAAAATTAAATACCCCGGCATAAACATACCAGGGCTCAACTACTGACAGAACTAAATCATTCAGGATACACAACAGTAATTGTAATAATATTCTCCCAACCCATGCGCGAACCGATCACAGGTACAGCTGATTGGGACTGGGTTATGGAGGAGGGTTTAGCCTTGTTGCCCCGCAGAACCTCGGTCAGTTCGGCCTCCAGTTTTTTAGTGTCAGAATTTTGCAGAACGATGACTTTACTTTCCGCCATAAATACTAAATTATTTAGCAAACATAGGCTAATCTTTAAGAATTACAAAAAAATGAATCAGGGGATACCCGGATATTCCGCTGGAACTTTTGAATGCGGAATTCCTGCCATAAACAGAGCATGGAGATTTTTTCCCAAATTGTCTTGGAATTACCCAAAATCCGGCTTCTTTTTTGCGACAAGACGGGGGAAAGGTTGTTGATAATAAAAATGGTGTTCACCCCCTCTAATGTGATCAAAATGTTATCTTAGTTAACTATGAAAAGGGTAATCAGGGTCATTCTGACTGGTTTAGCGATTTGTACTGTGGCGATTCCTGACGTGGGATCTGAAATGTTGCGAAAGCTCAAAGGCAACCTGCGTGATATAAAAGATAAGACCACGGACATGCATGATCTGGCCAAAGGGTTCAGTAAGTCTTCGCCTGAGAAAACACACTAACACACAAGTATGGAAGACTGGAAGTCTGGAAGACTGGAAGTGTCTTTTATTAACTTTCAAACTATAGCCTTCAAACTTCCAGACTTCCAGTCTTCCATACTTGTATGTTAGTGTTTCGAACCTTCGTAATACTTCACCGCCTCCGGCATTACTTTTTTCAAATCTTCAATTCTTTGCTCATCGGTCGGATGATCGCTTAATAATTCCGGCGGTTTTTGTCCGCCCAGCGATGCCATGCGACTCCAGAAGGGGATTGCTTCCTGCGGATTATATCCCGCCATGGCAGCGAAGATTAACCCATAGTGATCTGCCTCGCTTTCCTGCTTGCGTGAATAGGGAAGAAGGACACCGATCTGTGCAGTAGGTCCGTATACCTGATTAAATATCGATACTGTTTTCGGATTACTTCCCAGTGCAACATTGCCGGCAACCTGTATACCTTCTGCCAGCATCTGCTGGCTCATGCGTTCACGTCCATGACCTGCTACGGCATGCGTGATTTCATGTCCGAGCACAATGGCCAGTGCTGTTTCGTTTTGGGTAACGGGCAGCAAACCCGAATAGACAACTACTTTACCACCCGGCATACACCAGGCGTTTACTTCCTTACTTGAAACCAGATTAAATTCCCAGGCATAACCCTGCAACTGATCGCCGGCGCCATGATCACTATAATATTTGGTAATTGCGCTGGCTATTCTGTTGCCTACCCGTCGAACCATTTCCTGGTTCTGATCAGTTGCCGGTACGACAGGATTTTTTGATAAAAAATCTTTATACTCGGTCAGAGCCATGGTTTGTAATTCTGACTCGGGTACCAGGTCGAGCTGGCTCCTGCCCGTGATAGAATTTGTTTTGCATCCACAGTATAATATGGACATGCAAATAATAGAGACATTAATAATAGTCTTCATAATGGTTAATTTAAGAGTTATATCTTTTTTGCTAATAACATAATATCGTGCCAGCAACCCGATCAACTACAGTATTTCTCCCAAATTGAATCTCACCTTTACTTGCCGGAATCAGACATATAGGATGCCATTCAAAAAATGGCAAGACAGCTTCATTGACCCAACCAAATGCCAGATGTAAGCATCTATGATCCTTAAAGGACGGAACATAATAAACAATGATCTGAAAAGGTTAATTGCGGGCTGCCTGGCAAGGGATCGATCTTGCCAGAAGGAAATCTATTCATTATACAGCCCCGCGATGATGTCCTTATGTATGCGGTATACGAAAGACCGGCGGGAAGCGGAAGAAGTTCTACAGGATGGCTTCCTACAGATGTACAGGAGTATTCAGCAATTCAGGAATACGGGGACATTTGAGGGCTGGCTTCGTAAAATTATGATAAACTGTGCCCTGCAAAAATACCGGCGTAAATCGGACCGGTTTAGTACGGTTGCCATATCCGAGGAACTGCATTACCTGCCTTCCGATCTGAGTGTTTCCAACCAGCTTCAGGAAAAAGAACTAATCCGGTTAATTCAGTCGTTGCCTCCTGCCTGCCGCCTGGTGTTTAATTTATATGTTTTCGAAGGTTTGAAGCATCGTGAGATCGCCCGGTTATTGGAAATTTCCGAAGGCACATCAAAATCCAATCTGTTTGATGCCAGAAACATTCTTAAAAAACAATTGAGCCGTGAATTTAAAATTGCGAAATAGGCAAATATGAAAGATTCGTTTCAGAATCATATTGACAATTTATTCCGGGACAAGCTTCAATTTCATAAAAAGGAGCCTGGAAGACATGTGTGGGAAAATATTGAAACAGAACTGGACAAAGAAGATAAAGCTGCACTGGTCAATAAAAACAAAGCGGGGTTAAAAAAAACAGGCGCACTGCTGCTATTGTTCTTTTTTATAAGCTCCCTGTTTCTCTATTATGGACTGCATCCGGTTCAATTAAAAAAATCCGTTCTTTCAGCCAATATAAAAAAATCCGGAACCGGAAACTCAACACCGAAACCGCTGAAAACTTTTCCCGATAGAGCTGTTTCTATTGAACAGGACAATGCGGTAAATGCCCATTCCGTACCGGCAAACCGAACTGAAGTGACAGATCCCAACCTTCCCTTTTCCGATATTAACCATTCAAACCTGTCAACAAGTGCTGAATTTATTCCGGTCACAACGACGGACCAGGTCTTTCAATCGACGAGGTTAGCAATGAACAAGCCTTTATCACTTCATGCATCTTCCGATCATGATATTATAAAATTGGAACAACCCAAGTTCAGGGACAGGTTTTCAATAACTCCCTATTTTTCACAGGAATTTGCAGGCTACAATTTTTCTGATAATGATATAACAGCACCGAACGGAAAGGAAATAGAAAAAGCAGAAAGAAATATCTTCTCAGCTTCCATTGGTGTGTACCTGAATTATAAAATAAATAAAAGATGGATGCTTCAGACCGGGCTCAGTTATTCCTGGTCGAGAAGCATCATGGATTCTTCACAATCCTATGCGGTAAAGAATGCGGGAGGTGATATCGCATTTAAATTAAATACAGCATCCGGTTACAGTTTTTTGCATTCTCCTTCATTTATAGTACCCATGGTGGGCGACAGTATGGCGACGGCCAAGACCCACAGCGAACTTCATTATTTAACGGTCCCGCTTGTTCTCTCATACCGGATTCCCATGCACAGATTTACTTTGCTGGCAGGGGCGGGCGTGACATTTAATGTACTTACGCATGCAACCATTGAAACCGATATTTACGGAGCAAATTACAGGCAAAATGAATCCGAGATTCCGCTGAAGGGATTGAAAAAAATAAATCTCGGACTTTTGGTAAAAGCTGAAATTCAATACCGCCTGACTTCACATATGGCTATCAGCCTGATCCCTTCTTTTAAAAATACGCTGGGTCCCATCAACATGAACAGCAGCAGCCTGTCGGCCTATCCATATAATTTTGGTATTGGTGCAGGTATCGTTTACTTATTTTAATAATTTTTGTTCACCCAACCCTGTCATGATCCGGAGCATCCTTGTATTCTAGATCATGAAGAACAATTACAACTGGCTACAAAGCGCGAAAAAGCTTTTCACCCGATGGTCTGATGACTTAAGTGAAATCTATATAGAATTTTTTGTTGCACTGATTTTTTTTATAACGGCCGGTGGTTTATTTTATATTTTGATCCATTTCGTTATTCCGGAAAAGGAAAACCTGATTGACAGCCTTTCTTTTTATTATATGAAGCCATGGATAACGAACGCGAATACTCAAGCAGCTGTTTTTGTTTCCTATTTTGGTTCCGGACTTTTCCTGTTACCGGCCTATTTCATTATTATTTATTCTCTGGCGACAAAAGGTCGTAAGACCTATGCGATATTCGTGTTTACTGTGTCGGTTTCCGGGCTTCTTTTGGGCTTTGTTCTAAAAGAGCTGTTTCAACGACCCCGTCCCCTTCACAAGATGGCTGGGGCAGGTGGTTACAGTTTCCCGAGCGGCCATTCACTGGGCGGTTTTATTTTTTGCCTTTTAATAATTTTTCTTATCTGGAAACTAAAAACCGGCCGGCTGAACAAATATTTTTTATATTTTATCAGCGCTGTCTTTGGTATTTTGATAGGATTCAGTCGTGTGTATCTGCATGTTCATTATGCGACCGATGTGCTGGGAAGTCTTTTTGTTGCCGTCGGATGGTTTGCCCTTATCTATATCATGTTTATACTTGTATTTAGAAACGAGCTACATCAGGTTCATGAGCGGGGAGCCAGAGATCATGATTATTATGAAAGCAATTATGATGTCTACAATTGAGCTTTATTATTGCATGGCCGTGCTGCTGCTGGTCGCTGTTGTCAGAACGATGGCTGTGACTTCGACGGTGACATTCAGTCCCTGAGAAGCACTTGGATTTCTTAGTACCAGAAAACAGGATCCATAAAGAAAATCCTTCACCTGGATTAACCCTGAAATATAATTTTGCCTGGAGTCATTCATGAGGAAACTGGCCGCCGGCTTTTTATTGACATACTTGGTTACTTCATTTGGATTTGTCATCACATACACGTCACAGATGCCGGATCCATGCGGTACAGCAATGGATGATGAAGCATTCGAAGTGATTCCAAGATCAGGAACCAGTAGCTTATCCAGTTGCTCCGTTAAATCGCTATTCAAAGATTGCTTCCTGGTCGTGGTGGTCGTAACTGTATAATACCATTCAACTGTATTGGCGGGTAGTTCGATTTGCAATACCTGTCTTGAACTGTTGCCAATTATCGCGCGGGAACCTCCTTTTAAGAAGAAGGAGTGGCTGGTTACGACTGGTACTACCTTATAATTTGGTTTTGCGGTCTGTGCAAAGGAGACGATTGATTTGCAAAAAATCAATAGGAGGAATAGGCTTTTCATCGGGAGGATTTTATATCTATATAACGACAAAGGTTATGAAGTATTACTATGGATGCGGACTAATATCATGTTTATGCTACCCTCCAGAGGTGATGTTTTGCAAGTTCGTACGGTGGATGCCCGGAAACGCACAGTTTTATTTCAAACCGCATTCATAATGTCTTTATTTTCAGCCATTTAAAATCCGGCATCCTCTTAGACCCCCATAACGTATTAATAAGCTCATATGCTCAAAAATAATTTGCTGGTTTCTCTCCGAAATCTCTGGAAAAGCAAAGGCTTTACCGCCATTAATATCCTTGGCCTGACGGTCGGACTTGCGACCTGTTTAATGATTCTCCTGTTCGTAATGGATGAACTGGGTTATGACCGGTACAATACGAAGGCAGACCGAACTTACAGGATAGACGCCGATATACAATTTGGAGGGAACAGGATGATTCTGGCCGTCACGCCTGATCCCATGGGCCCCACCATGAAGAAGGATTATCCGCAGGTAGAGCAGTTCCTGCGTTTCCGGAATTTCCCGGGAAAATTTCTGGTGAAAAAAGGAGATCGGAATTTTCAGGAGAACAGGGTAATGTTTGCAGATTCCACGCTGTTCGATGTGTTTACCCTGCCCCTGATCCATGGCAATACGAAAACCGCACTCGCAGATCCAGGCAGTGTGGTACTTAGCGAAAGCATGGCAGAAAAATATTTTAATTCGATTGATGTGGTCGGAAAATCAATCGTAATCAACGACACGAATAATTATAAAGTGACCGGAGTAATGAAGGATATGCCGGCACAATCACATTTCGCAGAAGACTTTTTTATTTCCATGTCGACCAACCCGGAGAGCCGGGAGGGTATGTGGGTCATGAATAATTTTAATACCTATCTGGTCTTAAAACCGGGCACTGATCCAAAACAACTGACCAATCGCTTTGGCGATATGCTTGATAAATATTTGTTTCCGCAGATCCAGCAAATGCTGGGTTCTTCTAAAGACGCTTTTAAAAAAGGAGGCAATTTTGCGAATTATTCACTCATGCCGCTCACGGATATTCATCTGCGTTCCAATAAGACGGGAGAGATGGGAACAAACAGTGATATCGAATACATCTATATATTTTCTGGTATCGCCATCCTTATCCTGCTGATTGCAGGAGTCAATTTTATGAACCTGTCCACGGCGCGCTCCGCAAACCGCGCGAAGGAAGTGGGTGTCAGAAAAGTTCTTGGATCATTGAGAATAAATCTCATTGCGCAATTCCTTACAGAATCCATCCTGGTAAGTCTGATTGCACTTGTATTGGCAGTCGCACTCGTTTCTGTCTGTCTGCCTTATTTCAATCATTTATCGGGCAAAGCCATCAGCATGGATTTCTTTTCAAGACCCGGGTTACAGCTTTCCCTGCTTGGCCTTGCTGTATTTATCGGATTGCTGGCAGGTATTTATCCGGCGTTCTACCTTTCGTCATTTGCGCCGATCAAAGTACTAAAGGGCATTCTGTCTACCGGATTTAAGACCGGCCGTTTACGTAGCACCCTGGTCATTTTCCAGTTTTCCATATCCATATTCCTGATGATTAGTACGGTGATCATTTATAACCAGTTGAAATTTATACGCAGTAAGGATCTGGGATTTAATCGCGATCAGGTGATCATATTACAAAATACAGATGTGCTTGGCAGTCAGGCCAAAGCCTTTCGGTCAGAATGCTTGCATATCCGGGGTGTAGAGAATGTAACGATGACCGGTTTTCTGCCGACCAATGGCAGCCGTAATGAGGCACCGATGTTTCTTGATCCGACACTCGATCAGACGCGTGCCATTTCAATGCAGATCTGGAATATAGATGAACATTATATTCCGACGCTTGGAATATCGGTTACAAAAGGCCGCAATTTTTCAGAAGATTATAAAACCGACTATAGTGCTGTCATCATCAACGAGTCTACGGCCAAACTGATGGGTTATAAGGATCCGCTGAATAAAAATCTATATATCCCGAAAGATTTTCACGCGCCACAGTCAGCTGATAATACCCTTCAGTTTCACGTAGTGGGTGTGATCAAAGATTTTAATTTTAATTCTCTGCGTGAGCCGGTATCGCCGCTTGTATTTTTGCTTGGTTCGTCTCCAAACAAAACGGCGATTCGTGTGCACACATCTGATTTACCCGGACTGATTGCCAGGCTGAATAAAGTGTGGCTTTCCATGGTGCCTGCACAACCATTTGAAAGTTCCTTTATGGATGATGACTTTAACCATATCTATGATGCGGAACAAAGGACCGGCAGTATCTTTATAAATTTCGCTGTGCTGGCTATTTTAATCGCCTGCCTGGGACTCTTCGGTCTCGTGACTTATGCGGCTGAACAGCGTTCCCGCGAAATCGGAATTCGAAAAGTCCTGGGTGCTTCTGTCAATAATATCGTCGGATTGTTATCAAAAGATTTTCTGGGACTGGTGGTTGTTGCCGCACTGATCGCATTCCCTTTAGCCGGCTGGGCGATGCATCGCTGGCTGCAGGATTTTGCTTACCGTGTGAATATCGGTTGGTGGGTTTTTCTTGTTGCAGGTCTGCTGGCGCTTGTGATTGCTCTTCTAACAGTCAGCGTGCAGGCGATCAGAGCAGCACTTGCGAATCCGGTCGAGAGTTTAAAAGCCGAATAAGGTTAAATATTATTCGGTCCAGTTTATTCCATAATCAATTATTTTTTACTTTTTCACCAATAACAAATTCCGAAATTTTGCCATTTTTCAAATAAAAATGATGCTCGACTATTTCATCGGCCAGCAGGGTTCCTTCCAGGTCATGAACAACCTGATGAACTTTTATTTTTACAAAATCACTTTCGATGTCAATCTTTACCGGAGTTACTTGTGAATGCACGATTTTAAATTGCCGGATCCAGTATTCCCGCAGAGCTTCGTGACCATATACAAAACCACCGTCCATCCCGTTAGCCCATTTTACATCCGGTGTCATTTGTGAAATAACTAAATCAATTTGCCGGTTATTGAAGTTCTTATACAATTCCTGAAATAAATCTGTGATCGTTTCCATCTTTTTGCATATAATTATTTCACAAATAGAGTATAATTTTTCCTCTTATATCAGCCGGACTTAATTTCTTGTCATTTGCTAAGTATCTGCCGAAAGGTGATTTTAAAATAGGCTTGCTAATGCATCAAAGATTTCAATTAATTTTGGTTGACTAAAACCAACATTTGAAAAGAGATCTCCGGCTTTGGCTGGCCTTTGCCGCGATTTATATTATCTGGGGTACTACCTACCTGGCGATAAAAATCGGCATCGAATTTATACCACCTTATATTATGGCTTCCCTGCGTTATTTCATCGCAGGCAGTTTGTTGTTGATGTTCTGTCTGGTCAGACGTGAATCCATATTTTCAACAAACATCCCGCAAAATATTGTGCTTGGCGCTTTTATAATGACTTTTGGACAAGCCACCGCTTTTTGGTCGGAGAAATATATTTCATCCGGACTGACAGCTGTATTTAATTCTTTGTTGCCGATCTGTTATATCATTGCCGACAAAAGGAACTGGGCGAATTACGGAAAAAGTAAGTTGACAATCCTGAGTATCAGTCTGGGCATTCTGGGTATCGTGATTTTGTTTATCAGTCCGGCAGCAGCTTCTGAATCTCATACTGGCTCTATCACCGTGTTGGCTTCAGCCATTACAGTGGCAGCATGTTATTGTTGGGCTGCCGGTTCATTATACTATAAATACCATAATAAAACCGGGTCGCTGTATGTTAACATAGGCTGGCAGTTGATAGGAGGAATGATCTGCTGCCTGATCATCTCAGCGATTGCAGGCGAATGGTCAAATTTTGATTATCGGTCGGTACCCTGGAGTGGATGGGCCTCAGTGTTATACCTGGCTATTGCCGGATCCATCGTTGCATTGATCGCGTTATACTGGCTGCTTGCGCGGCGACCCGCAGCGGTTGTAGGTACTTATGCTTATGTTAATCCGGTCATTGCTGTTCTGCTCGGATATTTAATTGCCAATGAGCGAATCAGTTTAGTTCAAATCTTCGGAATGATCGTAATTTTAATAGCTGCTTACATTGCAAATCAGGTAAAATTTGCAACGGGAAATAGTTAGCGGTGTTGAATATGAAATTAACAGGTCTTTTTATTTTCTCCTTATTGCTATCCGGACCATTAATCAGCCAGGATAATAAGGAACATATTATCACAAAAACATTTTATAATAAATGGAATGTTACGTATGCATCCGAAGAATTATTTGAATATGAGCGCGGGTCGGATGCCAAGAATGGGGGACAGGACGGAGTCACCATCTTATATTTTCCGCTGACTATGATTGATGATGGCATTTATGGTACCATTGGAATCATTCTGACAAAAGAAAAAAAACCGGAACATGTATTGGCACTTTCTTTTCCGGTGGGCATAGGAAATAAAAGTTATGACGATCTCGCGAATAATGATATGAGTGTAAGGGTTTTATTGATGTCAGGTAAAGATTCAGTGTTCAAAGCTGTGAGTTACGAAAGTATGGAGGATCAGGTTACGGTAGCCGGGAATGAATTTAAAGGAAGACTTTACCGGTTTTTACTTGACAGCGAAGATTTTAATACATTAAGAGATCACATACCCAACAAACTGCAACTATATTTCAAAAGCAAAATCAATAAACCAAAGCCTAAGCAGCGCTCCCCCGGAGGATATATTTCAAGTGAAAATGCAATGATCAGCAAGTTTTCTTCTTTGGACAATTCGATGGCCAAGGTTAAGATTTTGGAAATACATTAATCACCCACGGTCATTCACTTTTAACAATAATTATATACAAAAACATGCAATGCATCGGAATCTTATGTATATTGGGTTAAAATTAGAAATATTCCGATGACCTATTCTCCCGAATTACTAAAAGGCACCCTTAAGACAGTCATTCTGAAGCTGCTGTCGGATAACCGGAAAATGTACGGTTATGAGATTACCCAAAAAGTCAGGGAACTTACCGGGGATGAAATCCAGATTACTGAAGGTTCATTGTACCCGACCCTGCACGCCCTGGAATCTGATAAACTGGTTGTTACGCAGACAGAATATATCGGCAAACGGATCCGTAAATATTATAGCCTTAGCGCAGCCGGCAAAACAGCAACAAAAGAAAAGCTGAAAGATTTCTCGCGTTTCATTACTACCATGACAGTATTACTGGACATAAAACCCAAAACAAGTTAGATGTACCAGATCACAGATGAGAATATTGATTTTATCCTGGAGGATCTGAACAAACGCGGAATCGAAACTGAAAGTCTGCAACTGAACCTACTGGATCATATCTGTATATTGATTGAGGAGAATCTTGAAGAAGGTGCGGATTTCCATCAGTTTTATGCCGCGACAATAAAATCATTTTACAAAAATGACCTCTCTGAACTGGAAATAGAAACCAATTATTTATTATATCAAAATAATCTCATTATGAAAAAAGCACTGATCATCAGCGGCCTTTGTGCAGTTGCCGGATTTATTGCCGGATCAATAGGAAAGATATTCCTGTCCCGACTGACCGATTTCTTCCTATTATTTGGTTTTGCAAGTTTTGTTCTGTTTTTTCTGCCTCTGGTATTTATTGTTTTATTGAAAGGATTCAGATCTCGTAACGATCTGATCATTTATGGAAGCGGAACTTTGTCGATTATTTTGTATTTCATTTGTATGATGATGAAATGTTTTGGCTGGCCGTCGTCCAATCTGCATCTGGGATTAAATAATTATGATTCCGGCTGGCTTATATGGTCTAAAAAGGTAATAATTATCCCAATGAAATTCGAAAGCAGGTAAATATTTGGTGTTTACTATAATAAGCAGTTCTTATTACTACCTTCAGCAGGACAAGTTCATTTTTCAACCCTCAAAATCAATTGCTATGTCATTCGTTTTAACGTTCTTTCCCCCGGGTTTTACTGTGGAATGGGATGAATGAGACGAAGTAAAAGCTGGCAAGCCGCCGGCGCGGTACATCTCCGAAACAAACAGTATCATGGGTGGTCGGATTTTCCGCGGGTAAACATTATCAGCTGAATTTGATGTAGTCGAAAGTATGGAAAATATCATATTGCTTTTGAAAGTTCAGATGGAACGACGATCGCTATAGATGCCTACAATACAAATAAATTTAATCCTGATTCAATTTTCCGGGACTTAGAACGGCATCTCAATATTTCAGGGTGCTTTAGGTTATTCCCCAGTGGAAGCAAACCTGAAGGATTGGAATTGAGGACTTACAAGTGGAAAGTTGATCCATGATGGTGTCGAAGGTTCAATCCAGCTTTTTTGAAGAGGAAGCAGTTTTTCCCAAAGGATCGTTCAAATTTGACTGCCAATTTGATGACAGGAATAGAACATGAATGGCATTCTTCATCAAATTGACCAGGCCCATCGGGTTGTGCGTTTTTGATACAATCACTGTTCGAAGAAGAATTTATACAGGCTCGTTGATGTTATTTTTTCCGGGCTTTGATGCACGCGTCTTCAGATAATAATGCCATAGTATCATGGCCGCGACTGTACGGTAAGGTTTCCAAATTTTTGCAAGATCCAGGATCTTTTCCTTCGAAAAATCTTTTACCAGACTCTTTACCGCGATGACAGCATTCCTGACGGCCAGATCCCCGACAGGAAATATATCCGTATGCTGTAATACAAACATGAGATATACATCAATGGTCCAGTTACCAATCCCTTTTAATGCTATCAATTTTTCACGAACCTGTGCATCTGACAATGTTTCCATTTCTTTCAGATCGATCTGGTTGTCAATGATCGCTCTTGCCAGGGATTTTACATAGACGATTTTCTGACGGCTGAAATAACAGGCCCTGAGTTCCGCGTCACTTAATGGTATGAGTCGTTCGGGCGTTATCAATATGATTCTTTCACGGAGCTTTTCCAACGCTGCGAGGGCCGATGCCAGTGAAACCTGTTGTTCCAAAATAAAATGTACCAGGGTTTCAAAACTATTTGGCCTTGTCCACATCGGGGGGTATCCATACTGTTCAATGACAGCAGCCAGGTCCTTATCTTTCCTGGCTAGTGTGTCACAGATAGAATGGAAATTGGAGGAAGAAAAGGTTTTGAATTTTTTTGTCACAGGGTAATATATTTAAAAATACTTTGTCGGTAAACCGGAAGATTTTTAAGAGATAAGATGTAAAGTTTTTGTATCCTTCTCTCCATTGAAAAACTTTTCCAGCACGGTATTAAAAACAGGATCCGCTTCCGGCAGCATGGAAAATAAAGTCATGCAGGATTTTAGCTTAAGATCGTCCGGACTTCCAAATACCCGGTGGGCGTCATCTGTTTTCAGCTTCAGCAACTCGCGGGAGATATTGATCAGCCGGGATCCTAAAACCGGATGTTTTAAAAAACCAGCCGCTTCCTGCAGATCTTTTATAGCGTAATACCGGGATGTTTCGCTAAAACCAAGTCCTGCAATCTGCGGAAAAATAAACCACATCCAGTGGCTTTGTTTCCTGCCTTGCTGAATTTCAGAAAACGCTATCACGTAAGAATCTTCCTGGGCATCCGTAAATCGTTTTAAACTGTCAGCCATTGATTAAATTTACCGAATATTAAAATCTGTAATGCCCGAAACATTTAATAATAAACCCGTTTTCACGCTGGTGGATGTGACCCGCAGTATTCAGAAAACCATCGCAGAGCGTTATAAGACCCCCGTATGGATCAAGGCTGAACTGAATAAACTGAACTATTATAAACAATCCGGTCATTGTTTTCCAGAGCTGGTGGAAAAGCAGGAAGGGAGGGTGCTTGCTCAGATGAAGGCTACAATCTGGAAGGATGATTTTATAGTAATCAACAGGGAGTTTCAGCGTGTGTTACATGAACCGCTGAAAGATGGAATAAAAATTCTTTTTCTGGCCACCATTTCCTTTGATCCGACGCATGGCCTCGCCTTGCGTATTATGGATATCGATCCATCGTTTACCCTGGGCGATCTGGAAAGAGAAAAACAGGAGACGATACAAAGATTGAAAAATGAAAATCTTTACGATAAAAACAGGGAACTCCACCTGGCATTGCTACCCCAGCGGATTGCCGTCATATCGGTGGAAACCAGCAAGGGATATGCGGACTTTATAAAAATCCTCCATTCCAATGCGCACGGCTATCGGTTCTTTCACCTGTTGTTTCCTTCCCTGTTGCAGGGCGAAAAAGCAGTCACATCGATGATGGCCCAGTTAAACCGCATAAGGAAAGTAAAAGATCATTTTGATCTTGTAGTCATTGTAAGAGGCGGTGGAGACGATATCGGCCTGTCATGCTATAATGATTACCGTCTGGCCAGAGCGATCGCAGAGTTTCCACTACCGGTACTTACCGGGATCGGTCATTCCACGAATGAAACGGTCTGTGAGATGATTTCTTATTCGAACGCGATCACACCGACCAAACTGGCTGAATGGTTATTGCAGAAATTTGATGTTTTCCGGGAGCCGGTGGAATTTGCGCGAAGAATGATCATTGATAAATCACTTCGCCTGATCAGCGAACAAAAAACGAGATTCAGGTCGGAAGTAAAATTGTTTCGTTCCGTTACAGCAAATATGCTTCAGCGCAGGAGGAATGACATGAAAATACAGATCCGGTCATTGTTACAGCAGTCAGTCTTCCGTTTCAGACATGAGCAATCTTATCTGACCCAGTTTCAGAACCGGATTCCCGGTGCGGCAAATATTTTATTGAAAAGCAGGGGGATCGAACTCGATCATATAAGCAAACAGATCAGGAACATGAGTCCTGAAAATGTTTTACAGCGCGGATACAGTATTACTCTGTTGAATGGAAAAGCAATAAAGAGTTTTGAAGAAGTTCAACCAGGCGACATGTTAAATACAACTATTTTCGAAGGAAACATCACGAGCATTGTTCAGTCAACCCATAAACCGGAAACTCATGAGTAAGGAGCCAAATTATACAGAAGCATTTGAAGAACTGCAGGAAATCGTTTTGGAGATTGAACAGGGCGAGATATCGGTAGACGCGCTTTCTGAAAAAGTAAAGCGGGCGGCTGTCCTGATTAAAATCTGTAAAGCGAAACTTACCAGCACGGAAGAAGATGTGGCCCGGATCCTGAAGGAGCTGGAGAAATCGACGGAAGAGAATGGATGACGCATGTCAGTTTTTTGTAATTACCAGGTTCGCAAAATCTCCCGGCAGATCACTACACCAGAGGGCGAATTTTTCACCGCTATGATTCTTAAATCTTTTTACCCGCAGGCATGGCTCTGCAGCGGCGTTCACATATACCCGTAAGCTGTCGGAATCGGCAAAAATGGTAGCATGAAACCAGCGCGCGGGATCCGGCGCAGGTGAAATCGTTTTTTCAAAAACTGATGGATGGGTTTCTCTGAGCACATTCCATTCATGTCCGGGGAGACTCATGTATTGTACCATATGAATGCGATGCAGACTATCCCTACTTTCAAAATTGAAGGGCCTGAAATAAACGCAATCATAATCACTATCGTTAAGAGCACTAAAAGCCACGCCAATAAAACTTTGTCCCGGAATATTTTTCCCCCTCAAATCAATATCAATCCGGCCGTTTGTAAACATCACATCCTTCAGCCAGGCATTGCCTTGCAAGCTGACTGCGGGCCGATCAGTATTGTCCGTGATCTGAATCTTATTACCAGCGGGGATTTTCTGTACGTTCATGATCCTGCCGTCGTGCATCATTTGAACGAGGTTATAATGGGTAGTCTGGGCATTAGTAGCAAAAGACAACAGGATTAAAAATATACCGAAAAATTGTCTGGACTTTTTCATGCGGAAGCGTTTGCAATCTTTCTGCGAACTGCATGCCATTTTATAAACAGATGAAAGCTATACAATTGGAATCTGACGATCTGGTTGACTGTCCGTTTTTGTTATCAGATCGTCCGGGTTTGACACCGACTGCTTTACATGGGGATTTATGGTAGACTCAGGGGATGTTCAATCTGTAGTTCTTTCAATACATGACCGACTATGCGATCACAGCGTGTAAGATGAAAGGCGAATACGTTTTCTTTCACGTAGCCGGAGAGGTTTTCGCGGAGCATCGTTTTTGCCCGGTTCAAACGGACTTTAATATTGGATTCTTCCAGCAAAAGCACTTCGGCAGTTTCCTTTACAGACAGATCCTCTACTTCGCGCAATACAAATACCAGTCTGTATTTTTCCGGAAGACCTGCAATGGCATCTTCTAAAACAGTGGCAAGTTCCTTATTAAAGAGCTTATGCGCAGGTGTGTCCATATGACTTATTTTTTCGGATTGATTTCCCTCCACTATCTGCAGCCGCTGTTTATTTTTTTTCTGCAAAAGACATTCATTGATCAGGATCCGGGTAATCCAGGTGCCAAAGGAAGAACGGTTTTTAAAGGATCCCAGATGCTCATACGCTTTGACATAGGCTGTCTGCATGGCATCTTCCACTTCCATATCGTTATTCAGGATAGACATGCCGGTACGGAAGAGCCGCTGATTGTATTTACGAATGAAATATTCATACAAACTGTGCTCACCGGCGAGGATGTCTTCGATCAATTCAGACTCGGAGCGCTCTGACATAGTATTTAGATTCTAAAATGCCTCAGAAGTTACAAAAATCGGGAGAAACATTTTTGTAACCTTTTTTTACCGCTTTCATCTAACAGACATAAAAATAATGTATGACCACAGTAAAACAGCTGCAAAACGCCTTACGACTCACTTTTGGCATCGTTCCGATTGTGGCCGGCCTGGATAAATTTTCCAATTTACTTACTAACTGGCCCGACTATCTCAATGCAAATCTCGCCGGGATCCTGCCGATGAGTGCCCTCGCATTTATGAAAATCGTGGGAATCATCGAAATCGTTGCCGGTATCATTGTACTTGTGCGCCCGTTGATTGGCGCCTATATCGTGATGGCCTGGCTGATATGTATTGCTCTTCAACTGATCACGGGAGGGCATTATCTTGACGTAGCTGTTCGCGACCTGGTCATGGCCATGGGTGCTTTTACACTCGCCAAGCTCACAATCATTGCCTCAACCGAATTCCAACCGGTAAGACAGCGCTGATGCGGTTTGAATAATGATTGATTTTAAACGACTTATGAATTTCATATAAACCACAACTTCGTAAGTTTACGATAAAAATCGAGTGTTCCCGCGCTATCGGGAATGAATAAACGAATCTATATTTGATATATCCAATCCGAAAGAAATAACCGATCCAGTCCAAAGAAACCATCCTGTCCAGTCCGAAAGAAAACCATCCAATCCGAACGAAAGACGTAAAATCCTGTTTTTTGAATAACCGCTACCAACAATAGCGGTTTTTTCTTTTTACAGAACTTCCGTTTTTCAACTCTGCATCTCTTTAAATAATTGCGGCGTGTGCGTTACCTCAATGGTCTCGCCGCTGGTTAACTGGATCCTTGTTACCGACGTGTTACCGAACTTTGCAATGATAATATGTGACTTGTTGATCAGAACAGGTATGCCCTGCATTTCGACTTTTATAAACTGGTTCGCCATTAGAAAGATTTTTTATTTAAAGTGAAACAGAATTGCCGAAAGTAGCAAAGATATTCTGCATGTGCTAAATAAGTTAGTAAATTGAGTTCTTAATGGGAAATATTTCAATCAATTTTATAAATATCATATGACTGAATATATAGCACTGGCCGCGTTTACATTTATCATCGGAATTGCAGCCGGATGGATTATTACAAGAGTGAAATTCAAGACAAGAACTGATGTGCTGTCTGAAAAAAACACCGAGTCTGCCGGGATCATTGGGAATTTAAGAGGCCAGGTTGAAAGTCTGAGATCGGAACTGCAAACAGAGTCAACGATAAAAACACGCGCTGAATCCGATTTAAAAAACTCCATGGAAAGAATTTCTGAATTACAAAATGATCTGAGAGAACTTGCTCTTTTACGGGATCAATATTCAACGGTAAAAACCAAGTATGAGAAACAGATGTTTGATTCCATTGAATTGAACAATGAGCGGAGCAGGCTCAAATCTCAGATCGAGGATTACCGGACAAGGGAAATGGAGCTGACGAATAAAAATTCCGCCCTGGCCGCCAAATATGAAGAAGCGGTTAAAGCCGTTGAAGAACAGAAAAAATTCGTTGAAGAAAGTCAGAAAACACTGAAGGATTCATTTGATGCACTTTCCGCCGCTGCGCTGGATAAGAATAACCAATCTTTCCTTGACCTCGCAAAAACGGCGCTGGACACGCATGTAACAGAAGCGAAAGGAGATCTCGAAAAACGTCAGCAGGCGATTGATAACCTGGTAAAACCATTGGGTGAATCACTGAACAAAATGGATGAAAAAATTAATACACTGGAAAATAAGAGGGAAGGAGCATACGGAAATATCAGCACCATGCTTGATCAGATGAAATTGACAACTTCTGCACTCGATAAAGAAACAAGGAATCTCGTGACAGCACTCAAGACGAGCCATACACGCGGGCGTTATGGTGAGATCGCATTGAGAAGACTGGTTGAATTCGCAGGTATGACCGATCAGTGCGATTTCGTGGAACAGGAAAGTGCTGAAACAGAAACGGGCAGGCTGAGGCCGGACATGATCATCAAGCTGCCGGCAAACAGACATGTGGTGGTCGATAGCAAGGTGCCGCTCAGTGCCTACCTGAAAATTTTTGAGACTGATGATATGGAACAACAAAAAATCCTGATGGGTCAGCATGTAGCAGCGATCAAAATCCATTTAAAACAACTGAGCGGCAAAGCATATTGGGATCAGTTCAGTGAGGCGCCGGATTTCGTAGTGTTGTTTATGCAGATCGAATCTTCATTTGGTGCGGCATTACAGGCCTGGCCGGAATTGATTGAAGAGGCGCTGGATAACCGGATTATCGTAGCTACGCCGACTACCTTGATCACTATATTAAAAAGTATCGGATACAGCTGGAACCAGCTGAAAACAATGGAAAATATCGAGGAGATCAGGGATGCTGCCGTGGAACTTTATGAACGCAGCCATACTTTGATGGGACATATGGTAAATATCGGTAACGGTCTTCGTTCGACAGTCGCGAATTACAATAAAGCGGTCGGCAGCCTGGAAGGCAACTTCCTGCCCCAGGGTCGTAAGATTCAAAGTCTCAGTAAAGCCTATATCAAAAACCAGGTGAAAGAAATCGATCCGGTAGAAGTGACCGTGCGTGAGCTTATCGCATTGCCACCAGTGGAAGGACAGCCGGTAACAGATAATTAAATGCCAACTTTGCAGAAAGGAAGTAAAATCAAAATCAGCTTTTCCATACTTCTATTGCTGCATATCTCAAATGCATTTGCACAGCCTGTTCTTCGACCCTTTCCCCAGCACGCCGGTTATTTCACCGGAGTTATAACACCCGGACATATATCTTCAAAGGAAATGGACGACAGTGTCAGGTCTTTCTACTTCCAATGGAAAAACCGTTATATCAGGAAAAGCCGGTGTTCGGATGCATATTATGTCTGGTCTGAAAATTCCGGTAAAAATCACGAATGTGTTTCCGAGGGGCAGGGATATGGTATGATCATCGTTGCCCTGATGGCGGGTGCCGATTCTGTATCTCAATTCACATTTGACAGATTACTAAAGTACTACCTGGAACATCCCAGTAAAAGAAGCAAGGCGCTAATGTCCTGGGCCCAGCGGAGCATTTGCGGGCATGATGAAGAGAGCTCAGCGAGTGACGGCGATATTGACATCGCTTATTCTCTGCTACTGGCCGATGCGCAATGGTCCAGCCACGGAAATATAAATTATGCGCTGAAAGCGAAATCAATCATCGGTGCCATATTGGATCAGGAAATCAATGCAAAGACATATTCCGTTTTAGAGAGTAATTCCATAGAATCCGACAGCAGGGATTATTTTGATATGCGTTCTTCTGATTTTATTCCTTCCGAATTTCGTTCATTCTATAAGGCAACAAAAGAAAATGCCTGGCTCAGGACCATCGACAGCTGTTATAAAATATTCAGGTATATACAAAAGAAGTATAGTCCGGATGCCGGACTGGTTCCTGATTTTATTCAGGGCATCAACAAAAATCCGGGGCCGGCTAAAAAACACTATCTGGAAAGTAAGTATGACGGTATATACAATTACAACGCCAGCAGAGTGCCCTGGCGGATCGCAACGGATTACATTATAACCGGGGACAGGCGCTCAAAATTATTTCTTGAACCCATCAATCAATGGATACGTGAAACAACGAATGATAATCCTGATAATATTTCGGCCGGATACACATTGGGGGGTGAAGATCTGAAAAGCAGGAATTTCGAAGCATTGAGTTTTATTTCCTCTTTTGCGATATCTGCCATGACAGATGCAAAAAATCAGGAATGGTTGAATAAGTTATGGGACTATATGATTCATTTCAAACTGAAAGATTTTGACTACTTCGACAACAGCATAAAAATGCTGAACCTGATTATTTTATCACATAATTACTGGGTGCCATAGTCAGTGTAGATGGAATTGTGTATAAAATATGCCACGGTAAAAATTCTACACATCCGTTTTTTTATTGTGTTAAAAGAGCTACCTGCTTAATAATCAAACAGGAAAGATGCAAAGCGAATATATCCCGCAGCGGCATGGTTTGGGATATATGCAATGGAAAAACAGTCATGGCAGAGTTACATGTACAACGCAAACGAAACAGCCATCTTTTGTTATGGCTCATAATAATCGTAATCATATTATTTCTGGCGGGACTATTTATTTACAGTCGCTTTGACCATCCGGAACAGGTCATAAAAGCAAAACCTACCAGCCAGATACAGACAGATTTTTCTATTAATAAAACAATCAATGATGTCTAACAACAAAACAATCTATAACAACCGTCTTGTCGCCTTGCATGAAAGTGGTTTTGAAATAGTCGATGGCGAAACGGATATCAGGAATTGGTCGGTTGTCGCCAGTGAAAATCAATTGGTGGGTCGCGTTTCTGAATTGATATTTGACGAGGTAACACGTCGCGTCATATACCTGGTGCTGGATATCAATGGCAAGCCATTAAATCTGATTTCCAGAAGTGTTATTGTACCCATGGGGCTCGCTGAAATTGACCGGAAGGAGAATCTTGTAATGATTCCGGCGCTTACAGTTGGACATCTGGCCTCTCTTCCATCTTATGAAAGGGGAAAAATCAGTATGGACACCGAAAATGCCATACGATCGGTTTTTGTGCGGACTCACGGGGTTGTTTATGCAGGACAGGAACTGGCATATCGTCCCAATGTTCCCGAACAGGAATATATTGATGATGAAAATCTGTATCCTTCCGGCCGCGTAGCAACTGACAATACATCATTCAAAGAAGAGATCCGGGAGAATATCATCAAGGTGAAAGAGACTGTGAAGAAAATGGAGCGGGATTTGGAGAAACTAGATTAGTATAAGAGTATAAGAGTATAAGAGTATTAGAGTATCAGACTCAACTATACTCTTATACTCTTATACTCCTATACTTTTAGCTCTCTCCAGTTAAGGAAACGTGTCTCTCCTTATTTCGCCGATGTGTATACCGGTAGAGTATTTCAACAATCAGCGGGAATACCAATAATGTCAGAATGGTGGAGCTGATCAGCCCGCCGATCACTACAATGGCGAGAGGCTTTTGTGTTTCACTGCCGATACCTTTTGAAACCGCTGCGGGCATGAGTCCGATGGCGGCCATCAAAGCGGTCATTACTACAGGTCGTACCCTGGATTGAACGCCCTGCATCACGGCCCGCACGATGGAGATTTTACGATGCAGGTTTTGTTTGAACACGGAAATCAGGATCACGCCATTTTGAATGCAAATTCCAAACAATGCGATAAAACCGATGCCTGCGGAAATACTAAAAACAGTACCGGTGATATGAAGTGCCAGTATCCCACCAATAATGGCAAAGGGCACATTCAGCAATACAAGTGATGCATCCAGGCCATTACCAAAGCTGATGAAGAGTAAAATAAAAATCATGACAAGTACAACCGGTACAACCTGTGAGAGTCTGGCCTGCGCCCTCACCTGGTTTTCAAATTCACCCGCCCATTCCATACTGAAGCCCTTACCCAAACTGATCTGATCATCTACTTTTTCCTGCGCTTCCGCAATGGTACTTCCCATGTCCCGGTCGCGGACAGTAAACTTTATAGCAATGAACCGCGTATTCTTATCGCGGTAAACGAAGGCCGGTCCTGTAATTGTTTTTATCTCTGCGATCTCCTTCAATGGAATTTTTGAACCGTGGATGGTGGGCACACGAAGATCACCGATCGCTCCCTCATTGTTCCGGTATTGTTCAGGATAACGGATCCTGATATCAAACTTTCTTTCCTGCTGATAAAAAGTGGATGCTGATTTTCCGCCAATCGCCATTTCGATTACGGAGTTGGCATCAGCGGTGGTGACACCATAGATTCCCATTTTCTGTTCGTCCAGCACAATACTCAGTTCGGGCTGACCCAGGTTGCGCATGATACCGAGATCCTTAATGCCCGGAACGGTTTGTAAAATATTATATGTGCTGTCGGCCAGCTTGTCAAGTTTCACCAGGTCATTCCCGAAAATCTTTACGGCGAGGTCAGCATTGATACCTGCAACGGCTTCGTGTACGTTATCAATAATGGGCTGTGAATAATTGTACACTACGCCCGGATATTGGCGGAGCCTGGTATCCATCTCGTCCACCAGTTGTTCAACTGATATTTTCCGTTTCCAGTCTTTTTTCTGTTTCAGATTTACCTGGCACTGCACATAATAAAAACCAGAAGGATCCGTGCCATCATTACTGCGGCCTGTTTGCGACAACACGCCATCCACTTCATCAAAACTGTTTAATATTTTCCGGAACTGGGTTACAAACTTCACGGTTTCTGTGAGGGAACTACTCATGGGCAGTTTGGCTTCCACCCAAAGTGCACCTTCGTTTAATTCAGGCAGGAACTCGCTTCCTAAAAATTTAAATGAGAAGAGTGTCAGTCCCATGATACTGAAGGCAACCAGCAGGGTAATTTTTTTATGACCCATGGTATATTTCAGGCCGCCCATCACGATGCGGTTAAAGAAATTCACGATGGGATTATTTCTCTCCCTTGTATCTTTTCTTAAGAGGATGCTCGCCAGCACAGGTACAAGCGTCAGTGTGAAAAGGAGGGCACCGAGCAGGGCAAAGCTCAGTGTCCAGGCGAGCGGTGAAAACATTTTGCCCTCTACTTTTTCAAATGCGAAAATCGGAATCAGGCAGGTGATGATGATAATCTTTGCAAAAAAAATGGCCTTGGCCAGCGTAGAGCCCGTTTTGCGAATGATGCTGAGCTTGGCCATTTTGTTATATTTCTCCATGCCGACATCATGGGCTTTGATCGCCAGCACCACAAAGAGTCCCTCGACCATCACCACTGCACCATCAATGATGATCCCGAAATCAATGGCGCCCATTGAAAGCAGGTTGGCGGTCATCCCTTTTATTTTCAGACAGATGAAGGCGAAAAGTAAGGACAGCGGGATGATGATGGAAACGATAACAGTTGTCCGCCAGTCAAACATGAAAATAAAAACGATCAATGTAACCAGTAAAATGCCTTCGATCAGATTATGACTGATGGTTTCCGTACAAAAATCCATCAGGTTATCGCGGTCATAAAAAGTAACCATTTTAATATCCGGCGGCAGGATCTTTTCATTCAGTTCGCGAACTTTTTCTTTCACCAGCTTAAGCACCTGGCGGGGATTTTCTCCCTTCCGCATAACAACGATTCCTTCTACCACGTCATCATCGCCATCAAGGCCGGCCTGTCCGACACGACTGACATGGCTGGGTGCCACGACGGCGAGGTTCTTCACCAGAATGGGTGTGCCGTTGATATTATCAACAATGATATTTTCGATATCCTTGATGTTATCGAGCAGGCCAATGCCCCTGACCACATAGGCCTGCGCGTTTTTCTCAATCACATCCCCGCCTACATTGATATTACTTTTTGAGACTGCACTGTATACTTCAAGCGGAGTGATATCGTATTGTGCCAGTTTCACCGGGTCCACCGTAATTTCATAGGTACGGTCTGCACCTCCAAATGCCACGAGATCTGCCACACCAGGGATACTGCGCAGTTGCCTGTCAATGACCCAGGTCTGTTCGGTGAGCAGGTCGATGGAACTTTTATTCTTTCCCTGAACCGTATATCGGAAAATCTCACCGGTCGGACCATAAGGAGGTTGCACATCCGGCTCAACATCCTCCGGAAGTTTCACATTACGCAACAGATTATTGACCTGCTGTCTTGCGAAGAAATCTTCGACATCATCATCAAAGATGATTTTTGTTACGGAGAGACCGAACATGGAAATGGAGCGCAACGTTGATTTTTTTTGCACTGAATTCATGGCGACTTCGATCGGTACGGTCACAAATCTTTCCACTTCTTCAGCGCTCCGGCCGTTCCATTGGGTAACAATAATGATTTGTGTATTGGTGACGTCCGGAAAAGCCTCCAGTGGAGTTTTGACATAACTCCAGATTCCCGCGATGATGATCAACACAGTCATGAAAAATATAAAGAACCGGTTCTTGAGGGAAAAGGTGACAATTCCGGTAATAAACTTGTTCATAGGGGTTAGTCGTTTAATGCATCATACACCAGGAGCTGGTATTTGGAGATGACTTTTTCACCCAGCTGCAAACCGCTTTTTATATAGGTGGTTTTACCGGCCACCTCGAGGATTTCTATTTCGCGGGTTTCAATATTGCAGCTGTCCTTATAGACCATAACATAATTCTTGTTCTTGTCGAAGATGATGGCCTCCGATGGAATGGCGGGCATCCTGGTTGTGTTATCATTATAACGAATGGTAATCTGTGCAAACATTTCAGGTTTCAGGAGATTGTCCTTGTTTTGAATCTTGACGCGGACTTTCATGACCCGGCTTTGTGGATCCAGGATGGAAAAAATTCTGTCGACTTTTCCGGTAAACGTTTTGTCTTTGTAGGCGATCACATTTACTTCCGCATCGTAACCCGTTTTTATTTTTGCGATATCGGTTTCGAATACACTGGCCATGACCCAGACTTCCTCCAGGTTGGCTATCACAAAAAAGGGTTGTGCTGCGTCGGGCTTATACTGCATTTTGTCTGTGACGTTTTTTTCGATCACATAACCCGAAATGGGAGCGGTGATGACTTGTATGGCGTTGCTCTTTACTCCATAAATGGATGTGGTTTGTTCCATTCTTTTCAAATCCGACGAAGCCTTATCCAGATCCGTTCGGGCGTTCATCGTGTCTCTTTCCGTCGCGAGGCCTGATTTAAAGAGTTCCCGGCTTGAATTAAGGGATTTCTCAGCATTTCTGACACTTGATTGAGCAGAGGTCAACTGGTTTTGATAATCGGCTAATTCACCACTTCTGATGACGGCTAATGTTTGTCCCCTGGTTACATAATCCCCCAGCTGAACTTTCATTTCATCAACGATACCGCCTACGACAGGATAGACTTTTACCCATTTATCCTCGTTGGCTTCAATTTTACCGGAGAGGGCAATGATATTTTTTACGATTTGCAGTTTGACGGTGTCAATCACCGCTTTCTTCTGAAGTGTATCTGTAAGACAGAAAGGGGCTTTCTCTTTGGTTTCGGGGATTTTATTATGACAGGCCCAAATATTCAGCAGGGTTACCGCCAGAACCGGAATCCGGATTATGATTCGTTTCATATGTGAACGCACGTGGATTTATTGGTAGAATATTGAAGTCGTGAATTTACCACTTGTTTTAACGACCAGTTGGTAAATATTACAATTCATTAACCAATGAATAACATTTCGATTGATTAAAAAATATTATTCTTTTTCGTAGAATTTGATTTTGTTTTCCTGTAGAAATTTTTTGATAATATCCACGTGAATACAATGACCGACATGTAAGAAGGGTTGATTGGTCACTTTAATTTTTACGCCATTTAAATTGTATTCGAAATTTTTCATGTCGAAACCCAGATGCAGATGATTCGTACTGGATTGCATTCCGCAAACGGTGCCCTCAATATCAAACAAAGGACCGCCGCTTTGACCCCTTAGTCCGGGTGTGCTTAATTCGATACCCGCAATTTCCTTATCTCCCTGAATATGTCTTGTCAGCATCCCTTCCAGAGGGAACCTGGGCGAGTCAGATACACCGGTTTGGGTCCATTCGATATCATCCTTTTCTGCGTTATATTGGAAATTTGAAAACTCCGGGAACGGGAAACCCAGGCGACACAAAAACTTGCCTTGTTTAAGTACAGATGAATCTTTCAGGAATTTTGCATGAGACTGGTATAACGAATTTTTGAAATCCTGGATGATTAAAATGGACAAGTCATATTTCGGATGATTGATCCAACGATAACTTAATTGAGGTTCACTGGTAACGGCCATGAATCGATCCTGTAACTGAACCAGGACATCCTGCTTATAATGAAAAGCCTCTTCCAGCGCCTTTATTCTCTGATTGTATTTATTGTTCCTTCCAATCAGCGCTTTTTCGGTTTTGAATTTCCGGTAATGCTCGTTGATGGCATTTCTATTCGCGATCAGGTCAATAACATGTTTGCAGGTAACCGCACAACCGTCCTCATTCACGAAAAACAAAGTGGCTGCTCCGGGGTTTACGGTCGTCTGATTATAATTTCTTGAAATGGTATGAATAGGTCTTGTAAATTTTGAAACTTCTTCAATGGCATGCACAAACATTTTATCCGGTTTAGAGATGAACAATAGGAGCTTAAGGCACAAGGCTCAAGGCGCAAGGCTTTTTCGGCCAACAATATAAGAAATATCGAAAGAGAAGGGATTTAAGCGTAAGAAGTAAAGCCTTTCGCGTTCGGCGTTAAGCTTTAGACTTTAAACGGTTTTCCAGGAAGCTTAATTTTTTTATTGCGAGACTGTCGCCGTAATTGGAAGCCTGGAAAAATGCTTTCCGGGCAAATTTAATTTCCTTTCTCGCCAGACGGCAAAGCCCGATCATATAATAACTGGTTCCGGGATTATAATCCTGAAGAATGCAATTGGAAAAATCATCACAGGCAGATTTGAATTTGCCGGATTTATAACTGGCCATCGCGCGGTCATATAAAATTTCCCGGGAGGGAATATCGATTTCCGCGTTTTCCGATTCGAAGTTATCCTTGCACAGATCGATCAGGGTTTGGATGCTGTTTGTATCGGATGCATGAAAACCACCCTTCGAATCCAGGGCCCTATTGTAATACGGAATGGCCTCTGCGTATTTTTGCTGCCTGTATTTGCTGACGCCCGAATAATAATTTGCCGCGGTATTGTCCGGAAATATTTTCAGTAATGCGCTATACGCTTTTAACGCCGAATCGTGCTGGTTCAGGTATTCGTAACAGTTACCCATTTGTATATATGAGTCCTTCAGGTATTGGTTTGCCTGAATGGCTCTGTTGTACTTTATAATGGCTTCTTTGTAATGGCCGTCCAAATACAGGTCCTGGCCTTCCGAAAAATAGTCTTCCGCGTTTTTACAACCTGATAATATGCCCAGGGCCAATAAAATAGAGAAGATCCGATTACCCATATTGAACTGAAGTATTTTCGGCACTGCAGTGCAAATTGTATGCCTACATCAGAATCCCATATTTCGGTCATGCCTATGCGATAAGTTAAATTATTCATAACTGATAAATCATAATTCATAACCCATCGACACTGACCGTTTTATCATGATTTGCTTTTTGCTGTTTTAACCGGCTTGATTGTTTGGAGAAATTTGTAAATGGCTTTCAGTTCGATGTCATCCATTCTCTTAAATGAATTCCATGGCATTTCACTATCCGGATATACTTTGCCCATTCTGAAACGATTTATAAATATTTGTTCGGTCCATCCGAATATGCGGCTGCTGCAATCCGGAGTAAGGTTGGGTGGTGTGTGGCCGCTACCCATCGGACTTCCTCCTGCCAGCAATTCTCCGGTGACTTCTCCGCTGATACTTCTTTTGGTATGACAGCCGCTGCAATTGGCCACGTTCATCACGAGGTATTTCCCATATGCGGCAGAGGAATCTTTTTGGACCTTTTGTTCGATATTTTCAGAAGGGCCAACCGGTTTAACGAGAAATGCCTTTACGATATTTCCAATTGCATTCAATTGGTTTTCCTGTTTTTTTAATGCGACTGGTTTCTGAGTTCTCAGGTAGGAAATGACTGCTGTCAGGTCCTCATCACTGAGATTGTGAAATGGCATAAAATCATAAACCGCCGTGCCATCGGGATGAACACCATAACGCAGTACCCTGGCTATCTGTCCATCATCATACCGGCCGATTCCGAATACCGGATCTGATGTGATATTCGCTGAATAGACCGTTCCGACAGGTAAATGAAATGCTACTGAACCGCTTAGCGGTACATCTTTATCAAGGTCTAACAAAGAATCCCCATTTGTGCGGCTATGGCAATCCATACAATGCGCAATCGCGTTCACCAGGTGTTTGCCTTTGGCAATCACGACTGTATCCTGTGATGCCCGTATGGCCGGATAAGGCGCGTCAAATTTGAGATTTTGCCTTGATGCAGTCAGAATACTAACGGTAATCAGTATGCTAAGGAGGATGATCCCTGTCCATTTTAGGAATCGTAGAATTTTTCTCATAACCGGCGGGTTAAATAATTTGAATTTTATAGAGACTATTTTTTTGTCGTTATAAAGATGCAAATGAATGAGAGCGCCGGCAATCCGTAAATGAATGAACTGGGAATTTGTTTGTCTGAAATGTCAGGCATTAATTATTTCCTGTAATTGTCAGGTTTGCAAAATCTCCGGGTAACTGATCTGACCAGATTCCGATTCTGCCACTGTGACGACTGGAGAGTACGGGAACTTTCAGACAGTAATCCGGTGAATGATTTACGTACACCATGATACTGTCGCGGTTTACGACGATGCGTGCGTGGAACCAGTCATCCGGGAAGGGAACCGGTTTTACAGCATGTTCGTACCCGAGCGGATGTTCTTTGCGTAATTTATCATAGGGGAAATCCGGCAGCGACATATATTGGACGCCCCAGTTATGACGGGATGTATCTTCATTGCGGAAATTAAATGGACGGAAATAAACAACGTCGTAGGCAGATGAGTCAATACCATGAAAAGCGATCCCCAGAAAACTTTTCAGCAATATATTTTTACCTCTCAGGTCCACTTCGATAGTTCCTTCGGAAAAGCCGGCACCAGTCAGCCAAAAAAGACCCTGGCAGCTAACAGCAGGAACTGTTGCTGTATCCAGAACAGAGATTCTAAAATCAGGCTTTGCAGGCTCCAGTAAATGATGTCTTACACGGGCTGGCAGGTCGTAAACCTGCGCCTTCTGACTAAAACTTTGTAATACGGTCAAACTGATCACCCAAATGATGGTAATCGATTGTATAGTTCTTTTCATAGCACATCTATCTTCTAAGGCAATGCCAAATTCAGATGCACCGGGTTTTCAATCCTTTATAAAATCGGCGTCCGGGATACTGTCCGTTTTTGATACGGGACTGTTCGAAACAAAGAACGGATGCTTACCAGATGGGAAAATAAAACCAATGGCACGAGCACAGATGGAAGCCAGTTATACGGAAAATGCAGGATGGCTATATTGGGCTGACCAAAAGCCAGTTTTTGAAACGGTGAAGGAGCTGATAATACCGCCCTTACTACGACGTTTAATAAAAGGGCAATGCATATGAAATTCCAGCAAATTAAAATGCCCCTGCTGAAAGATTTTTTTACAAAACCGTAATAGTAAATAACGGGCGCGGTAAGTCCTGATACGATATCATAATTTCCACCGGCAAATGTCATGATTTCCGGCACCTGATGATCCAGGTATAACAGGTAAAGGACAATTTCTACGGGAATCCTTACAACATGCAACAGGGTTAACACACGGGGTTTTAACTGATCGATGAAATGTTGGCCACCGGTCGTTGTAAATAATATTATAATTATTAAAACAGGAGGTAAGAGAAGAAGTAATATCGGGGGAGGAAACTTATTCGGATTTTGATACAAACCCGTCAAACCCAACAAGCCCTGCAAAAGGGTCCATATTAAAATAATCCGGAAGCCGGCGGATGAATTCTCTGATGCTTTGCGAAACCATATAATGGTCAGTACCGTAGTCAGAATAAAAATAATCGTGGTGAAAAGTCTGAGATTTTCCATAACCCCTTATTTGAATACAAAGTAAGTCAGGAGAAATCTGCCATTTCTTGGCAATTGGCAAGAAATCATTTTTTCGAAAAATCCCTTCGGATCCTGCTCAGGGATGTATCTGTGATTCCCAGATACGTTGCGATATTTTTTAGTGGCGCGTAAATAAATATTTCCGGATGGGAGTTCAGGAGATTTGTATATCGTTCTTCAGCCGTTTCAGTGATCATCGAAAGCATACGGATTTTCAGGGAACTGAATCCGCGAACGAGAATATGTCTTCCGAATTCCCTGAATTCAGGTGTTGCATGAAACATATTATTGAGTTCCTTGTATGTAATAAACCAGCCACGCCCATCGGTCAGTGCCTGGATATTTTCTTTTGAGCCTGTGCGGTTGAAAAAGGATGATATTTCAAAAACAACCTGGTTGCCGGTAGAAAAATTAGTCGTAATATCATTACCCTCTGTGTCGTGAGCGAAAGAACGCATGCATCCGTTTTCCAGGTATAGATACTCATCAGATATCCTGCCCTCCTGGAGAAAAAAATCATTTTTAGCAAACAGCTTCAGGTGAAAATGCTCAGCAAACTCTTCGGCTTTTTCCATGCCAACCAGGTTCGTGTTCCTGAAAAACTGAATAAGCTTTTCTTTTGAATCACTCATGGTTTTTAGTTGACGGTTGGCGGTTTTTCGATGACCGATGACCGATGATCGTGGATCGACCTATCGGTAGTCAGCCAGTTTATAAGAAACTTTCAGTGTGTAAATTGACTTTACATTTTTTCCGTTATTGGATGCGGGAATAAATTCGGGCCCGAACAATTTTGCAACGCGCAGAGCGTCCTTATCCATATCGGCTTCAATATTATTTCCGGTCTTATAGCCGGTGACAGTGCCATTTTCATCAATATATACCCTGATTTCCACCTTGCCCGGATCTCTTGCGGGTACAGATTCTTCGTGAAATTTCAGATTATTCACAAGAAAATTATTCCATTGCGACTGAGAAGCCAGCCAGAGAGCAGGTTTTGTCGGCATTTTTTTTACCCATTTGCCATCATCACCCAGATAAGCATAGGAGCCATTTTCGGTGTTTTGAATAAGGTACGTCGGAGTAGAAGTTCTAAAATTATAAGTCCAGGAAAGAACACCGTCTATATTATAGAACTCCCATATGCCCGTTTTTACTCCTTCATCGTAAAAATGCCGGGCGAGCAATGCTTTATTACTACCATAATAATTCCAGACACCATCTTTTTTGCCATTCTTCAGAGCGTTTTGGGCCGAACTGAATTGTTGTATTATAACGAACAGGCTGATCAGGAGGACAGGTTTCATTTTCATATCATTGATATTTAAGGAAAACTTTTGTAGCTATGAATTTTTTTGATATCTGATTCAGTCGCCGGAAAAATACTCACCGCCGCTCCGCCACCTTTTGCCAGTTCAATTCTCAGTTTTGTGCTGCTGTCAACAATAAACTGTTCGATCGTGTATGCTTCAGGGTTATCCTTCCAGTCTGCATTCGAAGCATCCCGGTAGATCGTTGCCAGGTATTTATTTCCCTTATCGAGAAATGACAGAGGCAGATCTGCCGCACGGTTATTCTCATCCGTAATAGCACCCAGGAACCATTTGGAAGATCCCTTTTCTTTCCTTGCGATATAAATATAGTCGCCGGGTTCCGCAGCAATAATACGGGTATCTTCCCAATCGGTGGTTACGTCTTTGATAAATTGAAAGGCATCTTTGTGTTTTTCATAATTTTCGGGAAGGTCGGCTACCATTTGCAAGGGGCTATACATGGTAACATATAATGCCAGTTGTTTGCAAAGGGTTGAGTGCATCTGCCGTGCCGGCACATTGGCATTGTATCCCTTCATTTTGAAAATCCCGGGTGTATAATCCATGGGTCCGCCCATCAGGCGTGTAAAAGGGAGTATGGTTTCATGTTCGGGGGGACTACCAATACTGAATGCGTTGTATTCATTTCCCCTCGCAGCTTCCGAGGCCATCCAATTGGGCCATGTGCGTTGCAATCCTGTTGGACGCACAGGTTCATGTGAATCCAGCATGACATGGTGTTCAGCTGCCTTTTGCGCCACACGCAGGTAGTGGTCGATCATCCATTGTCCGTCGTGATGTTCACCACGGGGAATGATTCTCCCTACATAGCCTGTTTTTACGGAAGTATAACCATATTGGTTCATAAACCGGAATGCCGCATCCATCTGGCGTTCATAATCCGTTGCCGAGCCTGAGGTTTCATTATGCATGATCAGGTTCACATTTTTAGAAGCGGCATAACGGGTAAGTTCGATGACATCAAAATCGGGGTAGGGTTTGGTGAAATTAAATACCAGTTCTTTCCAGTTCCCGAACCAGTCTTCCCAACCCGTATTCCATCCCTCAACCAGCACGCCCTGGATATTATTGGCAGCGGCAAAATCGATATAGCGTTTGACGTTGGCTGTGTTTGCTCCATGTTTCCCGTTCGGAATAGGCTTTCCACCGGCATCTGTACTGTCAGGGAAATCCGAATAGTTCCAGGTGCTCTTGCCGGTTTGCATTTCCCACCATACCCCGGCAAATTTCATGGGCCTGATCCATGATGTATTCGATAAATGCGGAAGGCTCATTGAGGTTTAGGATCATTTTCGACGTAAGTATATCGGCAGCTTTATCACTTACGATTACGGTTCTCCAGGGTGTTTTAAAGGGCGCATGCAGGTATGCCTTGTTTCCATAAGCATCCGGTACCAGGCTGGAAGTCAGAGAATAATTTTTTGTGTTTACATGCAGCTGCATGGCAGAATAGTTGACCAGAGCCGCTTCATGGATATTGAGGTAAAGCCCGTCGCCGGTTTTCATCATCAATGGTGTTTGAACGGCGTAGGGATCCGGAGCCACGCGGACGGCGATATCCGTGGCAGATTCAACCATTTTCCGGTTGTCGATTTCGCTGATCAGGGAAGTCGTGTACAGGTATTCGTTGCTGTCGAAATCGCCGGGGATCCAGAATGTTTTATTATTTCCGCTCAGGTTAAATTGAGTTGTTTCATCCGTAACGATAAAGTATTTTAATCCGCCCTGAAGCGGGAATTCATAGCGGAAACCCACGCCATCTTCAAACACCCTGAAAATCAGGTTGAGGCGTATGCCCGGCGCATGACTGGATTGTAAGTGGATAGTCAGTTCTTCATAGTGATTGCGAATTTCTTTTGTTTCCCCCCAAACGGTCTGCCATGTCTGGTCAAAGGATTTTTTTTCGGTTCCCGTCACCTGGAAGCCGGTATAAAACAGGCTGTCCACATTCAGTTTAAATCCAAGCCTGGAGGGTAATATAACCGGCTTGTTATTAAATAATACTTCGTAGGATGGAACACCGGCTTTATCCAGTGTAAACTGCATTTTTATCTTACCCAGGGTAACGGTTTCAGAATGCTGGGCAGAGCTCGTTAAAAACAGGCAAATCGTAAAAACGGACAAAAGAATCGGATTCAATTTCATACAGAGCAGATAGTTTTAAAAATTTAAGATACAGCTTTTAGCATAAAAGGAGGGTAGGAGAACAGTCTATTCCCGAAAGGAATTTACCGTTGATCCAGTACATCATTTTACAAATCCAAAGTCAAATACGAAAACCTTCATACTCAGAGGCATTTTTAATGTTTCAGCTATCCAAAATACTTAGTTTACGGGTGGCTGTTATAGTTTATTTAAATTTTATTTTTTGTGCAACACCGTTGATACATAACTGCTTGGAACAGTCTACTGTTTAAGTATATATTAGTGGTATCAGATTATCCAAATCAAAAAACGATTATTTATGAAAACAAAAATTGCAGGTATCGCTGTCCTTTTCTTTTTGGTTGCTCAACTGAAAGTAAAAGCCGATAATGGTCCATTCACCGTGAATGAAAAACTCATCCAGGCTTTTCAGGCTGCCTTTCCACTGGCTGAAAAAGTAGACTGGAACGAAAGCGGCGATCACTATTTCGTCCATTTTAAGGACCATGAGATCATGTCAGAAATAGAATATGACCATGAAGGAAATTTTCTTGCTTCAGAAAGATATTATAAATCAGCAGACATGCTGCCCATTCACCTCGCCTGGGCGCTGCATAAAAAATTCCCCAACAAAACAGTTTTCGGGATTACGGAAACCAATACCGAATCAGAAACACTTTACTATATAAAAATGGAAGATAACAAGGAATGGATAACCGTAAAAGGCTCCTCTGACGGCATTACGCAGGTGATTGAAAAATTCTATAAACAAGCCTAACGCTCAACGCGTAAAGCGTAACGCCTTTTTTGGTGACATCGAAATTACTAATTGCTGTCCGATCGATTCGGGAACACGTAAGCAAACAGCCTCCGGGCTGTTTGCTTTTTTATGTATACCCACTCTCCAGATAATCGGAAATCTTAAAAATGAATATCTTTCCTGATAAAATCGATTTTCATGATCCGTATTGGTCTAATCCGGGAGACGAAAATTCCTGCAGATAACCGGGTAGCCTTGATTCCTTCCCAATGTAAATGGCTGCAAAAGAATTTTGATACCCTCAAAATATTTGCCCAGCCTTCTGGTGACCGCTGTTATGGTAATAAAGAATACGAAATGGCGGGGGTGGAAATAAAGGAGGACCTGAGTGATTGTGATTATTTATTTGGCATCAAGGAAGTCGCTGCTGAACAGCTCATACCCGGTAAGAAATATTTATTCTTTTCTCATACCCGTAAGATGCAACCGTATAACCGGGCACTTTTCCGGATGATACTTGACAAAAAAATCACCCTGATCGACTACGAATGTATGGAGCATGAGGACGGTCAACGCATATTGGGTTTTGGTTTTTTTGCCGGCATTGTAGGCGCACATAACGGGATCATGGCTTATGGCAACCGTAGCGGGCATTATATGCTCCCGCGAGTGTATAAGCAGCCCAATTTCCGACAGCTCATTCATGGTTACTTTGGCATTAAACTTCCCAATATTAAAGTGGTTATTACAGGTTCGGGTCGTGTAGCGCATGGTCTGCTGGAAGTGATGAATCTTCTGGGGATCATTGAAGTGGAACCGGATGAGTATTTGTCCAGAAATTTTAGCTATCCCGTATTTACGCAATTGAAGGGTTCTTTGTTATACCAGCATAAAACCAGGATGACCTATAACCGCGATGACTTTCATAATCATCCGGAAGAATATGATTGCCTTTTTAAATCCTTTGCAGAGCACTCTGATATATTGATGAATGGAATATTCTGGGATTCGCGCATGCCGCGCTTATTTGAATGGGGGGATCTCTTATCGCCTCGTTTCAGAATACAAACCATCGCAGATATTACGGATGATAAGGACGGATCGGTGCCCTGCAACCTGGGAGACGGAACGATGGAGCAGCCGTTTTATGGTGTTGATAAAAAAACCCGGGAAAAGACAGCGCCCTATCTCGAAGGTTCAATTGACATGATGGCTGTCGGAAATCTTCCCAATGAACTTCCCCGGGACGCCTCTCGTTATTTCGGGGAACAGCTAATCAAATATGTTTTGGAAGATCTTTTTAAAGGGGGATCGAACGTAATCGCCAAAGCGACCATGGTCCGGGAGGGTGTTATTACAGATCATTTTAAATATATGGCTGAGTACGCTCAAAGCCGAAAGCCCAAAGCCTAAAACTAATGTGAAAATTTATTAAATGAACGTCAACCGTAGTAATCAGACATTAAATCCACGAATTCCCTGGTATATTTTCCCTTTTCATTTTTAATGACCAATTCTTTTAAGTCTATCTTTTCTGGTTTTTTAAAACTAAATAAACAGATACTGCGGAATGCCTGATGCATGGGCGTTTGCCGGACGTTTAGTTTTTCAGAAAGAAAAAATCCATTGGTTGTTGCCAGTTTTTCAAAGTAGTCGCCGCGGTGATATGGTAAGAGTACACTAAAGGTTCCCGTTATATTCAGGTGGTTCCGGATAAATACAATCAATTCATCAAGCGTCAGGGTTTCATTGTGTTTTGCCTTGTTTTTCTTTTCTAAAGGAGAGCGAAGGTCAGATTCAAAGAAAGGTGGATTGCTGATGATAAAATCATAGTCAGCAGGCAATGGATAATGTAAAACATTTCCTTCCAATAAACGGATGCGTCCGGACCAGGAACTGGCTGTTATATTTTCCAGTGCCTGGGAGGCTGAATCCGGATCCAGTTCTATGGAATCTATCAGGCTTTCTGATTTTTGTGCCAGCATAAGCGATAGCAGACCGGTACCAGCGCCGATATCTAATATTTTTTTTGCTCCATCTGAATGTTTTACTGACCAGGCACCCAGGATGCAGGAATCGGTACAAACCTTCATTGCAGATTTATCCTGCTGTATGGTAAAATGTTTAAACCGGAAATAGGAATTAGGCATAGCAAATTTTTACCAGTCCGCCCGTGCACTAACGGTAACGGACAGAGGAGAAAACGATTGGTCCAGGAATTTATAATATCCGGTCAATGCAATCATCGCGGCGTTGTCAGTACAATATTCCATTTTAGGAATAAAGGTCTTCCAGCCAAGCGATCTGCCGGTTTCTTCAAATGCTTTTCTTAATCCTTTATTAGCAGCGACGCCGCCGGCGAGACATAGATTTTTTATTCCCGTTTGTGCCGATGCTTTTATTAATTTATTTAACAGGATTGAAACGATCCGGCTCTGAACGGATGCACAGATATCCGCCAGATTTTTCTCTACAAATCCGGAGTCTTTTTCTTTTTCATTCTGAATGAAATATAATATCGAGGTTTTCAATCCGCTAAAACTGAAATTCAATCCGGGAATCCGGGGTTCCGGAAATTTAAAACGGCTGGCGTTTCCATCCGAAGCGAAACGGTCGATCAGGGGTCCGCCCGGATAAGGAAGACCCAGCAATTTTGCGGATTTATCAAAAGCCTCACCGGCAGCATCATCCAATGTTTCACCGATGACTTCCATCTGCGAAGGTGATTTGCAAACAACAATCTGAGTATGGCCTCCGCTGACAGTCAGGCACAAAAAAGGAAAATCGGGAACGGTCTCCGGACTTCCGGTTTTGGTGATCAGGTTAGCGAGTACATGTGCCTGCATATGATGTACCGCTATCAGCGGAATATCCAGGGAAAAAGCAAGTGATTTTGCAAACTGGGCGCCAACCAGCAGTGATCCTATGAGTCCGGGTGACCGGGTAAAAGCGATGGCATGGATATCTGATAAAGATACGGCGGCTTCGAGCAGGGCCTGGTCCACTACAGGTGTAATATTCTGCAAATGGGCGCGGCTGGCCAGTTCAGGAACCACTCCGCCATAACGGGCATGGATATCCTGTGAGGCAATGATGTTTGATAAGATTTTTCCATCAGTACACACGGATGCTGCTGTTTCATCACAGGAAGATTCGATACCTAATATAGTGATTGCCAATATTGCAAATTAATGCTGCAAAGATACCGGAGAAGGAGCGAATTAGTTGGTAGAACGGATGGCCACCACCGGGTCGAGGCGGGAGGCAATCACGGCGGGAATGATACCGGCCAGAATGCCAACAAACAAACATATGCCAACGGCAAGTCCTATAATATCCAGCGGAATAAATACTTTAAAACTAAATAAGTTTGAGAGTATCGCGGCGAGAATAAAAACGGCAACCATGCCGATCATCCCGCCGATGATGCATAGGAAGGATGATTCCAGCAGGAATTCGGAAACGATGGTGCTTTTCTTAGCACCGAGCGCTTTTTTCAAACCAATCTGCGCAGTTCGTTCCCGTACGGTAACAAACATAATATTTGCGACGCCGAACATGCCGACAATCAATGAAAGCGCAGCAATGGCCCATCCTCCGATATTGATATTTGAAAATATACTATCCATGAATTTGCTGAATGATTCGATATCATTCAGGGAATAATTGTCATCCTGGTTGGGAGCCAGTTTATGAATGGTGCGCATGGCACCTGTCAGTTCATCCTTCAACGCAGGAATGCTTACATTTTCTTTTCCTTCCACAATAATTTTTGGTTGCGCATCTTCGTCACGTATCATTTGTCGCATGAACCTGTAGGGTAGGATGATACAATCGTCATATCCGAACATGTCCATCATATTCTGTCCCTGTTTTTCCAAAACACCTATGACGTTCGCAGGTTTATCATTCTCCAGGCGGACCGTTTTTCCGACTGCCAGCTCAGCTTTCCCGAACATTTTTTCAGCAATCGTATAACCAATGACTATAGAATTTCCTCCATTATCGAAATCAGTTTGTTGCAGATACCGACCCTCCCCAACATTCAAATGCTCTGTTTTGGAAAAATCTTCCGTCACCCCGTAATAATTTACGCCATTCAACATGTCACTTCCATATTCAACTTTTGATTGAAGCTGGGTCATATAGGAAGCGTTTTCTACAATGGGCACACGGTCCTTGATTTGTTTGAGTTCCTCAAATTTGGGTGTGGGCCTTTTATAATAGCGCCACCAGGGATAATTATTATCGTTACGGTATTCCCATTTATCAATGAACACGGTATTTGTTCCCAGTTTTTTGATATCGTCCTGCACTGCCGTTTTCATGCTACTGATGGTTGCAAGGACACTGATGATACAAAAAATGCCGAAAGTAATTCCAAGCAATGATAAAAAAGTGCGGAGTTTATTGGAACGGAATTCCTGAAGCGCCATTTTCAGGCTTGTAATGATGATATTGAAATAACGTTCCAGAAGATCGATTTAGACTCCCAATATCGTTATAAATCGGCGAATTTCTTTACCGCCCATCAGAATCAGAACCGGATTAACTTTTTAAAATGTTTTTATGCGCCATTGCCGGCTGAATAATTTTCCCGGGGACAATTTTTCGATTCCTTCCTTTTGTTCCAGTTGCTGATTGCTGTTCACTGTGTCAGCAATACCGCACCAGGGCTCAATGCAAACGAAATCCGCGTCTTTGGCGGACCAGATACCCAGAAAAGGAAACTCTCCCATTTGAAACCGGAGACCATGCGGCGTTTTTGCGGATAACAGGGAGATTTCGGAAGAAGCAGGGTATTTAAAAACCAGTGCGTCCTGGTAAAACAATGACTTGTTCAGGTTTAGCCGACTGGTATCTTCCAATAGAGGGACGGGTTGTGGAAGTAACAGGCCATCTTTTGAAATGGGCCAGCGCGGAAGGTTTTCTGTTTCTTCAAATTTCAAATAATAATCAGAAAAACCCGTATCGGTCGTCAATGGCAAACGGAATGCCGGATGACCCCCTACGGAAAATAAAAGGATGGCATTCCCGGTATTTGACACGATGTATTCGGTGCTGAGTTCATCTCCTGATATTTGATAACGGATCCTGAACTCAAAATCAAAAGGATAGTTTTTTTTTGTTTCCGCATTACTCTTCAGCAGAAAGATAATTTCCTTCTGGCTATGCTTTTCAGCTTCAAAATCCATGTCCCTGGCAAACCCGTGCCTTGGGAGCTGATATGATTTACCCATGTAGGAATAGGTATTATTTTTAAGACTTCCGACTATCGGAAATAAAACCGGGGAATGCTTTGCCCAGAAGACCGGATTTCCATTCCATAAGTAATCAATACCAAAAACCTTGTTTACGATACTTTGAAGTTCTGCCCCTTTTGCTGCGACCTGAACTTTTAAAACTTCGTTCTCCAGTATGAACATGAGATGAATGATTCAATTGAAAAAAAGATATGACAAAGTTAATGTCTGTCTGCTGCCGGTGAAAAGAATTATCTTGCGACCTGATGAAAAGCTTATACTGTATTTTATCCGTCATCGTCGTTTCGGCCATGGTTTCCTGTAGTAGCCCGGAAGCACCTGAATATCTTGGTTTTCGTGATTTTTCCATACAGAATGTCAGTATGGATTCGGCTTTGTTGCATACACAGCTTGCATTTTATAATCCCAATACATTTAACATGGAATTGAAGAGGGGGGATGTGAGTGTTTTTCTGGATGATCAGCTGGCAAATCATTATGTGATGGACACGACGATCAGTATTCCCAAAAAAGATACATTCTATGTTCCGATGAATCTGCGGATCAGTCCCAAACTGCTTATCAACAGCGCGCTTAAAATGCTCATGAACGGGAATAAGATCAAAGTAAAATTGCTGGGCAGTGTTCGTGTGAAGCGGAGTGGTGTAAGTTTTAATGTCCCGGTTAATTATGAAGTGATGCAGGAAATCAAGTAAAGCTTAAGGCGTAAAGCGCAAAGCTTAAAGCATTTCAAAATTCTCATACCGAGAATTAAAAAGATCTTTAATAAAGTAAAAAGTTGAGGCCTTAAGCTTTGGGCTTTAAGCTTTAAGCGTTAAAAGTATGGCTGCAATCTTTTCTTCTGTATCTGCTTTTTTCTTCTTTTCCAAATCAATGACTTCCGGTTTAGCATTCAGAACAAACCGTTCATTAGAAAGTTTTTTATTCAGAGATTCGAGAAATCCCTGATAGTAGACGAGTTCTTTTTCCAGTTCCGCTTTTCTTTTTGAATCACCCAGTTTCTTCGGACTTTCAAACCCGATCTGATAGGAGTAAAAAGGAATTACCTGAACCCCGGGATCACTGGCGTATGTGCCGTCCCTGAATTCGATTTTCGTACAATTGAGTTGCTTGCGGATGATCTCATAGAGGCTTTTCCTTTCTCCAAAAATTTCCCTTGGAATAAACAGACGCGTTATTGCCTCGCTGTTTTTTAATTGTTGTTGCTGGCGGAATTCGCGACCAACGGTCAGGAATAAGCGCAATTTTTCGCCAACCTCCAAAACTGATGGATTGTAAATATTTTCGGGCTTCAGTTGTATTAAACAAAGATCATCATTAGGTTTACGGTCACGAAGCAGATGGTAAATTTCTTCGGTGACGAAAGGCATAAACGGATGTAACCACAATAACAGGTCCTCAAAAAAAGAAATTGTTTTATCGTATAACCCGGAATTCATTGGTTGTTCGAAACCAGGTTTTACCCATTCCAGATACCAACTACAGAAATCGTCCCAGAATAAGGAATAAATGGTTTTCAGCGCTTCGCTGATTTTAAATTCCGAGAATAATCTGTTGACTTCTGTTTTGGCCTGAGAGAAACGATTATCGAACCATTCCAATGCAAAAATGCCCGGATCCGTTTCAGACATTTTGTTTCCGGGCTGATCCAACCGGTTGCCCCATATGCGAACCAGCTTGAGTGCATTCCATAGTTTGTTATTGAAATTCCTTCCCTGTTCCAGTCCGGCTTCATCAAATAATAAATCATTTCCTGCAGGTGCCGCGATCATGATTCCAAATCGAACAGCGTCTGCTCCATACTTATCAATGAGTTGGAGGAGGTCGGGTGAGTTTCCCAGGCTCTTGCTCATTTTTCTTCCCTGTTTGTCTCTGACCATGCCGGTAAAATAGACGTCAGGGAAAGGAATCTCTTGTTGAAATTCCAATCCGGCCATGATCATTCTGGCCACCCAGAAAAAGATAATATCCTGGCCGGTCACCAGCACAGATGCCGGGTAATAATATTTTAAATCCGCATTGCCCGGATTTGTAATGCCCCTGAATACTTCGATGGGCCAAAGCCAGGAAGAAAACCACGTGTCAAGTACGTCTTCATCCTGGGTCAGTTCATCATGCACCGCCAGCAGACCATATTGATCCTGGTAGGCTTCCAGAGCCAGTGATTCATTTTCTGCGACCACAAAGTTTCCCTTGCTATCATACCAGGCCGGAATTCGCTGTCCCCACCATAGCTGGCGTGATATACACCAGTCCTTTACATTTTCGAGCCAGTACTTATAAGTCGCCATGAATTTATCGCCGGGGTGAATCCGGATATCTCCGGATAGTACGGCATCGAGGGCCGGCATCGCGAGAGGTTTCATTTTTACAAACCACTGGGTGGAAATCCTGGGTTCGACAACTGCATGACTGCGCTGCGAAAAACCGAGACGGGTGGAATAAGGTTCTTCTTTCAGGATAAGGCCAGCCTCCCTGAGTTTTTCAACCACTTTCTTCCGCGCTTCAAAACGGTCCATCCCGACGAAAATTTGAGCCGCTTCGGAAAGTGTCCCATCTTCATTTAAAGTGTCGATAACCGCCAGACCGTGTTTTAATCCAAGATTATAATCATTGATATCATGGGCCGGGGTTACTTTCAGGGCACCCGTTCCAAAACTCATGTCAATATAGTCATCCGTTATCAGCGGTACTGAACGGTGTATAAGAGGGACAATTATCTTTTTACCCAACAGGTGATGATATTTCGGATCTGCGGGATGTACGCAAATGGCCGTATCACCCATGATGGTTTCGGGCCTTTGTGTTGCGATTGTAATGAACTCCGATGAATTTTCCACCTGGTACCTGATATAATATAATGTGCCTTCAACTTCCCGGTATTCTACTTCTTCATCACTTAAGGCGGTACGGGCGGCGGGATCCCAGTGAATCATACGGGCGCCCCGGTAGATCATTTTTTTCTTAAACAGTTCTACAAAAACTTTTATTACGGCCTTGTAATAGTGGTCATCCATGGTGAATGTTGTGCGGTTCCAGTCCACACTGCATCCAAGTCTGGCAATCTGATCATATATGATACTTCCGTATTTCTCTTTCCATTCAAAAGCATATTCGAGAAATTTTTCACGGGAGATACTGTTTTTGTCGATGCCCTTTTCTTTCAGCATGGCTACCACTCTGGCTTCCGTCGCGATAGATGCATGATCGCTCCCGGGTACCCAGCAGGCATTGAAACCCTTCATCCGGGCACGTCTGACAAGGATGTCCTGCACCGTTTCATTCAGGGTATGACCCATATGTAATACGCCGGTAACGTTGGGGGGTGGTATGACGACAGTAAATGGCGGGCGACTATCGGGATAGCTGTTGAAATAATGGTTCGCGGACCAGTGTGCATACCATTTGGTTTCAATTCCTGCAGGTTCATAATATTTACTCAGATCCATCCGGTCCCTTTTTTTGGATGGCAAAGTTAATCAATCACTTACAATGGGGGATTGGCAGGGGCACAAAAAAAAGTTTTCATTTGTTTACAAATGAAAACTTTAAGAGGGAGAATATGAAATCACCCTCACATAATATGCGCTGTAGAGGTCTTGAAATCAGATTCGTGGCAATTTGCCCGTGACTAAGCGAACCAGTAAAGGTAAGAAAGCAACATTACCAAGCTAAGGAAGCCAAAAGCAAATAAAGCTGTCTTTGCATTTTCTCCCAGATGAAATGAGTGTAAAGTTTTTTTCATTAATGAAAAATTTAAAGAGTGAAACCATGTTTATAAAAACATTTTGTTTCAAAGGGGACACACTAAAAACAACAACAGGTGGTTTCTTATACGATTTGGTATAGCGTAGGGCGGATAAAATACAGTTAGCGGGACCGTATCGGGACAAATATATAGCGTTTTTTTTTGAGATACTAGTGTTTTAGGAGAAATTTTTTGCGTAAAAATACCTAAAAAAAAACTCCGGAACGGGCCGGAGTTATCGTACTTGAATCTCTTTTGACGCTTCAAAGCAGATTAAAGACATAAGAAAACAGGCTGATAGCGCAAAAATACAACACGGCAATAACAACTGCCAGGGTTGCCTGCTCTCCAACATGTCCAATGTGAAGATGTTTCATGGATTGGAATTTAAAAGGTGAATAGGGCATAATTAAAATCATTTCATTTTCAAGGGTACGGAAAAATAATATCAGAAAACAGTTATTTTCCGGACATTGAAAGGTGATTATTCCTAACTTTATTAGCAAAATGTTCTCAGGAGGTAAACCGCCATGTATGCGATCGTAGACATCGAAACCACGGGCAGTTATGCTGCTAATAACGGCATCACTGAATTAGCTATTGTGCTGCATGATGGAAATAAGATCACAGACCGATATGAAACCCTGATCAATCCCCTCGTACCCATCCCTCCATACATTCAGGTGCTGACCGGAATTCATTCCGGTATGTTAAACGACGCTCCGGTGTTTTCTGAAATTGCTGACCACGTATATGAACTCTTGAAGAACGCCGTTTTTGTGGCTCATCATGTCAATTTCGACTATTCATTTATCAAACATCAGCTGGAGAGTTGCGGATATGAACTGGACACAAAGAAGCTATGTACGGTTCGCCTCAGCAGAAAGGTTTTTCCGGGGCTATCGGGTTATAGTCTGGGAAAGCTTTGCAGGGATCTGGACATACCCATTCTAAACCGTCACCGGGCCGGGGGTGATGCAGATGCGACGGCCATCCTGTTCGAAAAAATACTAAAAAACGACAGCCAGGGGACAGTCCGTCAGATGCTTTATGGAAAAAGCCGGGAGCAATACCTGCCGCCCAATCTACCCTCTGAGCAAATTGCTTCTTTGCCTTATACACCGGGGATATATTATTTCCACGACCAGCGGGGTAAAGTAATCTATGTCGGGAAAGCAAAGAATCTCCGTAGCCGTGTTTGCAGCCATTTTTCGAACAATAGTCCGGGTCTCAGAAAACAGGAATTCCTGAGGAATATTTATTCAGTTTCCTGGCAGGATTGCGGAACTGAGCTGATGGCTTTCCTTTATGAATGCGTGGAGATCAGACGTCTCTGGCCACTTTATAACAGCAGCCTGAAAAGATTTGAACAGACCTATGGGTTATATATGTATGAAGATCAAAGCGGCTATCTGAGACTGACCATAGAAAAGAAAAAGCAGCATCTGACAGCCTATTATAGTTTTAATGGCCTTTCAGAAGGCTGGCAGTTACTACGTAAACTGGTCAGACAATTTGATCTTTGCCCCAAATTATGCTTTATTGAAAGAGGTAATGAAAAGTGCAGCGGACTTCTGGATAAATCCTGCCATGGTGCCTGCATACAGGAAGAAACGGCTGCCGCATATAATAAACGTTTGCTGCTGGCATTGGAATCTCTGCAGAACGTATTGCCGTCATTTATAATCCGGGACAGAGGCAGGGATTCATCCGAAGAAAGTTTTATACTCATCGAAAAAGGACGATTCTATGGAATGGGATACCTGGACAGGGAGATACAGGTTCAGGACCTGGAAACATTGAAAGAAAGCCTCACGGCTTATCCTGAAAATGACTATATGCGCGGACTCGTTTATAGTTTTGCGGAAAAATGGCCTGAGAAGAAGAAAGTATAAGAGTATAAGAGTATAGGAGTATGAGAGTTGCGGGAATTTGACACTCACTTTTCACTTGCGTTATGCGTTACGCGTTAAGCGTTAGGCTTGGACAATTGCTCTACAAGATTCAGGAACCTGGAACGAGGTATCATCCGGGCACCAAGGGATTCAAGGTGTGAAGTGTACACCTGGCAATCGATCAGTTCCACAGCTTCGGATTTCAAAAGTTGCACGTATCGTATAAATGCATATTTGCTGGCATTACTATGCCGGCTGAACATGCTTTCACCATAAAACATTTTTCCCAGACGAATGCCATATAAACCACCTACCAATTCGCCGTTTAATCGCACTTCTGCGCTGTGTGCGTATCCTGCATGATGCAGATCGTTGTAGGCATTTCGCATTTCTTCTGTAATCCATGTTCCGTTCTGCCCCCTTCGGTTGATTGCTTTACATTGGCTGATCACCCCGTCAAAATCAGTGTTTACTGAAAATTCAAATGCCTGTTTTTTCAACAATTGTTTCATACTTGAACTTATTTTCAGTTCAGATGGAAATAAAACAAAACGTGGATCAGGGCACCACCATAATATATATTTGTTTTCATACCATGGGAAAATTCCATTTCGGTATGCGTGTAATAATCTTGCTCTTGACAGGTCGCCGCCAATCGCCAGCAAACCGTCTTCGTCTGCCATTTCCGGAGGCGGAAATTGTATGGTTTCATTTAATGCGATGAGTGACATAGAACAAAGTATGGAAGACTGGAAGTCTGGAATGTTAAGAGTTGGAAAGTACTTCAATGGTTGCGCCGATTCCACGGTCTGTGATAGCGTCGCACATGGGTTTTAATTCTTCATAACTTCCCTGTTTTACTGCATACTTTCCCTGCGTATGAATAATCATCGCACATTGTTCGGCCTGTTCAGTCGAATGATTACACACTTCAATCAGGGTTTGAATTACCCAGTCAAAGCTGTTGACCTCATCATTCCAGACTATCAGACTGTATGGAGATTCCACCTCCGTCAGAACGTCGGTGTCAAAAGCCTGTTCTTCCACAGCTCCCGGTTTATTTGACTGCGTTACCATAATATAAAATTAAAACAATGATTCCTTTATGCAAAGAGGTGAAAAATAAGGTTTGTTTAAAATGATTCAAGTCGTACTCAAATAGTTGCCGATTTTACCCAAAATGGACCATGTACAGGGTGTAATCTGTTGAGATTAGCCTGGCGCAGGCTTTGAAATATCTGAATATCTGATCATTAAAAAACAGCATATGAAAACAGTATTATTTTCTGCATTTATCACGCTTGGTCTGGGATTGCTGGCCTGCAGCAGTAATAGTAGCAGCGACAATCACCAGGATACAGTCGATAGTGCCAAGGCGGTTAATAAAGAAGTGAAAGCCGTTCAACCGGATGCTTCAAATTTTGCCATAGCAGCTGCCAATGGCGGCATGATGGAAGTAGAATTAGGTAAAATTGCCGAGGATCATGCGAGTAATCCAAGAGTGAAGTCTTTTGGCGCCATGATGGTAAAGGATCATTCAGAAGCAAATGCGACATTAAAGGGACTCGCCGGTTCTCTCAATATTGCCATTCCGGATTCTGTAAGCGATGATACCCGGAAGGAAATAGATAAAATGAAAATGAAAAAAGGGAAGGATTTTGACAAAGAATATGTCAGCATGATGCTGGACGACCATAAAAAGGATATCGCAGAATTCAGAAAATGCGCCGACAATTGTTCCGATTCTACCATAAAATCTTTTGCTTCTAACACGTTGCCGGTTTTGGAAAAACACCTGGATTCTATACAGGCTATCGCGAATAAAAAATAGTTAAGCTTAAAGCGCTAAAGCCCAAAGCCTAAAACGTATTTCTGATATATAGTCATTAAGATTTAGATTGGATATTTAAAGATTCGATTGTATATGGAAATTATAAAATCCTTTCTTTCGGTTCTTAAATAGTCTTAGGCTTTAGGCTTTGGGCTTTAGGCTTTCACCTTAAATTTGCTTTCAAATAACTGTCCATGGCACTTACGGGAAGGCAAAATCAGTTGAAGGATAACAATGATACCGGGTTCGGTGGAAACCCCGATAATTATGGGGGTCGATTCGTAAACCGTGATGGAACTTACAACGTCAGGAAGGAAGGAGTTCCATTTTATCAACGGTTCAGCCTTTACCATACGATGCTGAACATGCCCAGCTGGAAATTCTTTGGGACGTTATTCACTTTTTATCTTACAGTAAATTTCATATTTGGTGTTGTATATTATTTTATTGGTCCCCGGGAATTTGTCGGAGTACTGGGAACAACCCATTGGCAATATTTTAAGGAGATGTTTTTTTTTAGTACAGAAACATATACTACGGTTGGCTATGGGAGGGTGAATCCAATCGGTGATACGGCCAATTCAATCGCAGCCGTGGAATCAATGCTTGGATTTTTGTCTTTTGCCATTGCGACCGGTCTTTTATACGGGCGGTTCTCCAAACCCAAATCTTTTTTACTTTTTAGTAAAGACGCGTTAATAAGTCCTTATCGCGACGGGTCGGCGCTTATGTTCCGGTTTGCGACTTACAAGGACCATCATACCATGACAAATGTAGATATCAAAGTAAACGCGGCGATGCTGGTCGAAGAAAATGGGAAAACAACGTATAAATTTTATGATCTGAACCTGGAACGAAATAAAGTAGAATCGCTTCCCATGAACTGGACGGTTGTGCATCCGTTAACTTCCGACAGCCCGATCTATGATTTTACCCGGGAGGATATGAAAAAGGCAGATCTCGAGATTTATGTATCTATCCGTGCATTCGATGATGTGTATTCAAATATAGTACAGCAACGAACTTCCTATACCTGGGATGAGATTTTATTCGGGCGCAAATTTGTCCAGATGTACCGGGAGAGCGATGATGGCAGGACAACTATTGTGGAGCTGCAGCGATTACATGAGCACAAAGAAGTTATGTTTCCGGTTTAATAATAAAAAAATTTGTCGCCGGGATCAGAAACCGTTTTCATCAGCATGAAGAAATTCATAATAACCCCGGCGATCATTTGTATTTTCTCGCCATTTGTGAGGGCTCAGAAAACAAAATTTCAGGACGATCACGATTCAAGTTATTATTCAACCTATCGTTCTATGCTGACGGGCAGGGCCTATCTCTCCAGAAAGTATAATGTCCTCAGCTTTAATCCGCCGGTTCCTGTTCAGTCATTTCAATACCGTGCTACAACGTCTCTGAATTTGGGAATCGGGGCTACTTATCATGCGTTTACAGTAAATATTGGAGTCGGCATCAGTAAGTTCAATCCCGATAACGAAAAGGGGGACACAAAATATCTGGATCTGCAGGGTCATTTTTATGCCCGTAAGTGGAATATCGATTTGCTGGGTGAATTCTACCATGGATTCTACCTGACGCCCGAGGGCCTGGCTGCGACTACGGGTGAAAAATATTATCTGAGACCCGATATTGGATTGAGTCTCATCGGATTTGCTTTTTACAGAGCATTGAATGAAAAAAAGTTTTCTTACCAGGCAGGGCTTCTGCAAAATGAATGGCAAAAAAAATCAGCCGGTTCAGTGTTAATAGGCGGTGAGATTTATTACGGTGCTATATTTGGAGACAGCACACTGATGCCAACGGTCATCGATCCAAAAGCCAGTGCACTGGCTATCGACAGGTTTCATTTTTTTAGTTTCGGACCCGGAGTCGGTTATGCATACACTCTTGTTATTAAGGAACATTTATTTATTCTGGGTTCAGCGACGATCAATCTTGCATTTCGTTATTCTACTGAAATCTCTTCGTTGTATGAAGAGCACGGCAGTCACTTAGGTTTCAGACCGAACTATATTTTACATGCCGGTGCTGGCTACAATAGTGATAAATGGGACCTGAGTGTTCTCTGGGTAAACACGGAGCTTTTCATGAAGGGGCAGACTTCCAACTATAATTACACGGCTAATGCAGGAAATTACCGGCTGGTATATGCGAGGCGCTTTACCCTGGATCGAAAAACTAAAAAGATGCTGGAGCCGATACCGGAAATTATAGGACAGTAACTAGCACACACAAGTATGGAAGTATGGAAGAATGGAAGTATGGAAGTATGGAAGTGGTTCACTCATTAACTTCACTATTTAACATCACATTTGAACATTTTCATCTCATTTGATGTGACGTAGGCTCCAATCAACTTGCAACTTCCACTTCATAACTGGAAACCGGTTCGCAGGTGCAAACCAGATGTCTGTCTCCAAACGTATTATTTACACGGCCGATGGACGGCCAGAATTTATTTGTTCTTGTATAAGGCAACGGGAATGCAGCTTTTTCGCGGCCATAGCTGTGATTCCATTCATCTGCCGTAATAATGGCTTGTGTATGCGGTGCATTTTTTAGAGGATTATCAACTTTATCCATTTTGCCCGCGACGATGTCCTGAATCTCGTGGTAAATAGAAATCATCGCATCACAAAAACGGTCCAGTTCAGCTTTGTCCTCACTTTCAGTTGGTTCGATCATAATGGTGCCGGGCACTGGAAAGCTGAGGGTAGGCGCGTGGAATCCATAATCCATCAGCCTCTTTGCAACGTCTTCCGCTTCTATTCCTGCCAGGGTTTTAAATGGCCGGAGGTCAACGATGAATTCATGCGCACAGGTATTATTGGGGCCTGTATATAAAATCGGATAGTAAGATTCTAGCCGGCTCTTCATATAATTCGCATTCAGAATGGCATAAGCGGTGGCTTGCCGTATGCCATGGGAACCCAACATTTTGATGTAAGCGTAACTGATGAGCAGGATGCTTGCGGAACCATAACGGGCAGCACTAACCGCACCAGTGCCAGTTGTATTCGGACTGGTCCAATGTCGGGGAAGATGATCTTTCAGTTTTTCATTCACACAGATCGGGCCCATACCGGGACCACCGCCGCCATGTGGAATGGCAAATGTTTTATGCAGGTTCAAGTGACAAACATCAGCGCCGATAAATCCCGGGTTGGTTAATCCAACCTGTGCATTCATATTGGCTCCATCCATATATACCAATCCGCCGTTGTCATGAATGATCTGGCAAATATCTTTTATACCTTCTTCAAAAACGCCATGTGTGGAAGGATAGGTTACCATTAGTCCGGCTAATTCTGATTTATGAGAAACAGCTTTTTCTTTCAGGTCCTGAATATCAATATGTCCATCCTCATCACTTTTGACTACGACCACTTTCATCCCGGCCATCACTGCGCTTGCGGGATTGGTACCATGGGCTGATATCGGAATCAGCATCACCTGACGGTGTTGCTCACCATGGGCCGCATGGTATGAACGTATCGCCAATAGTCCGGCATATTCTCCCTGGGCACCACTGTTTGGCTGCAGAGAGGTTGCTGCAAATCCGGTGATGGTGCTTAACCAGGATTCCAGTTCTAGTATCATTTGCTGATAACCCTTCCATTGGAATTCAGGTGCGAAGGGATGTATCTTACTGAACCGCGGCCAACTGACAGGAATCAATTCACTGGCTGCATTTAGTTTCATAGTACATGATCCCAGGGGGATCATCGAAGTATTTAAAGAAAGGTCTTTGTTCTCAAGACTTTTCAGGTACCGCATCATTTCTGTTTCGCTGTGATGGGTATTAAAAACCGGGTGTGTCAGATATGGAGAACTCCTGTTCAGTTCGACAGGAATAATTTCTTCGTGCCGATCGTAGTCGAAAATAATAGAGGCTTCGTCCTGTTCCAGATAGGCAGAAAATACCGATAGGATATCGAGAATATCCCTCTGCGTGCTGTTTTCCCCTATTGAGATGCGCACATTCTCCTTTCCGTCATAAAAGAAATTCATTTTATGATCTTCGGCGATCTGGCGAAGTTTTTCCGGCTTTTCTATTTTTACCTGAATGGTATCAAAGAAATATCCGTGTGATATTTCGAAACCCAGTTCCTGCAGGCCATTTGATAACGCAAATGCGAGAATATTTATCCTGGTAGCAATATCTTTCAATCCCTGCGGCCCATGATATACAGCGTACATAGCCGCCATATTGGCCAGCAGGGCCTGTGCCGTACAAATATTCGAAGTAGCTTTTTCTCTTTTTATATGTTGCTCACGAGTTTGAAGCGCCATTCTCAGGGCACGGTTATTCTGGGCGTCTATACTTACTCCAATGATTCGTCCGGGTATAGCGCGCTTAAAGTCTTCTTTTGCCGCAAAAAATGCGGCATGAGGTCCGCCAAATCCAATCGGCACTCCAAAGCGCTGAGCAGAACCAATAGCCACATCGGCACCCAGTTCGCCCGGAGGAACCAGCAGTGTCAGTGCCAGCAAATCGGTAGCCATCGCGACATAACCACCTGAAAGCTGAACCTTTCGTATAAAATTTCTATAGTCCGGAATGTTTCCTTCCGAATTTGGATATTGAACAATTGCGCCAAAATACGTTTCGTCAATTTCAGCTTTTGCGTAGTCGCCGGTCACCAGCTCAATGTCTAAAGGTTCGGCACGGGTGGCGAGTACATCCAGGGTCTGTTTGAAAATTGCCTTGTCAACAAAAAATTTAGGAACGGCCACATGTTGGTGATCCTTATTTTTTTGATTGAAAAACATAATCATGGCTTCCGCTGCCGCCGTGCCTTCATCAAGCAGGGAAGCATTGGCCAACGGAAGGGCAGTCAGATCACTGACCATGGTTTGGAAATTCAGCAGACTTTCCAGACGTCCCTGAGAAATTTCAGCCTGGTAAGGCGTGTATTGAGTATACCATCCCGGGTTTTCGAAAACATTTCGCAGAATAACGCTGGGAACAATCGTTTCAAAGTAACCGTGACCGATGTAGTTCTTGAAAACCAGGTTCCTGGAAGCAATTTCATGTATCATTTCGAGGTATGCAGCTTCACTAACCGCTTCAGTAACGCGTAGTGGTTTTGGATCCCGGATGCTGGCAGGAAGAGCCTTATCAATCAGATCTTCCAATGACTTTGCTCCAACTACAGCAAGCATTTGACGGGATTCCAATTCGTTGGAACCAATATGTCTGCGTGAAAATTCGCCGGCCTGTTTCTCAAATAAATTCATATCAGGGGATGTATGGATCAAAAGATGCGCAAAGGTAATATGAAACGATCAATTTTATAACTTGTGATTTATATGGACTCACAGTCAAAAGTCACTTTAGAGAGCTGGGAAAAAATTTCCGTTGAGCACCAGAAACAGTATAAAAATTTCCTGGCAAAGGCAGATAAGAAGGAAGTGTTAAAACTAATTCCGGACCTGCATGAGAAAGCCTTTGAAAAAATCGATTGTTTGAAATGTGCCCGTTGTTGTAAGGGATATTCTCCCCGTTTTAAAGGTCCTGATATCAAAAGAATTTCCAAGGTAAAGGGAATGAAGGAAACAGCATTCATCGAAAAATACCTTGAGTATGATGATGAAGGGGATTATGTAGCCGTTTCAACCCCCTGTCCCTTTTTGGAAGCTGATAATAAATGCGGTATTTATGAAGACCGGCCTTCGGATTGCAGAAGATTCCCTTATACGGATGAAGATGTTATTTTAAAAAGGCCCCAGCTTACCATGAAAAACAGCAGTTTCTGCCCGATCGTTGTTTCCGTTATGGAAGGACTTTTGGAAAAACTTACATGATATTCTGTATCTCTTCTTCATAAGCCGCCTGTAAGCCGCGATCGATGCCATCTCCCTGCCATTCGGTAACACCGGGAATCGATGTCGCCTTCATAATTTCATCTTTTGTTTTCCCTGCTTTAATCTGGCTGTTCACGAAAGCAAGCAGGTTCTTCAGATAATCCTGCATAGCTTTTATATCAGTCTTATTGCCGGTTATTTTTTCCGGATCGAAAGCATGACCGAAAACAAATAAAGTATCATTGTCAAACTGCGCCTGAATTTTATCGAGGACGATAATCCAGTTTTTTATTGAAGCGCCTGCAGACCGGTCGATAAATGCCCAGCGGCGGTTGAAAACAAGATCACCTACATGAGCGATATTGGCATGGGGGAAAAAAATGACACTGTCGCCATTTGTATGAGCGGGCCCCCAGTAATAAGTTTTAATATTTTCTTTCATTTTTTTATACTCCCAGGTATCGCCATAAGTGATATCCGGATATAGTTGCTGATCCTCGGTATTTTTTTCTCTGGCTACTCTTTGCTGATTCAGCAATGAATTCGTATGTGCAGCTACATGTGGAACGATTCCCTTAAACGAAATATTTCCCGATGTGTGATCACCATGGTGATGTGTATTGATCAGGATCTCGAAGGGTTTGCCGGGATCTTTTTGCAAAGCATCGATCAGGTGTTTGGATTGTTCAGGGAATTCGGCATCTACTACAGCAATATTATTTTTAGAAATATAATAGGCGATGGTACCTCCCTTTTCCGTAAAAATGCCCACGTCGTTCCGGAGCATCTTCATTTTGTAAGGATTTTCCTGCATAAACAGGCTTAACCAGTCATTTCGTAATAGCGGAACAGCTCCGAAACCAAGGCTTGCGTTTCTAACAAAAGATCTGCGATTCATATCAGAAGTTTATCTAAAGTTAATAAATCTAATATTCCATTTTTCTTAGTGAAGGTGCTTTAAACCAGGTAGTGATAACTACCAGGAGGGTCATGCATCCACCAAATACTACGGATGGAACAACCCCCAGGATGCGTGCCGCAATGCCGCTTTCAAATTGTCCGAGTTCATTACTTGAATTGATGAACATAGAATTTACGCTGAGTACACGTCCGCGCATATTATCAGGTGTTTTTAGCTGCATGATGGTTCCCCTCGTTACGACACTAATGCCGTCCAGTACACCACTTAGCAGTAATACAGCAAAGGATAACCAGAATATTTTTGATATGCCAAAAATGATAATGCAGGTGCCGAATCCTGCAACAGCCAGCAGCAATTTTTTACCCTGACTTTTTCTGAAAGGGAAAACTGTCAGCAGAATAACGATGCAGACTGCTCCCATATCAGATGCTCCGTTTAAAAAACCGAAGCCCCGCGCGCCAACTTTCAGGATATCCCTGGCATAAACCGGAATCAGAGCGGTTGCTCCGCCAAAAAGAACGGCAAATAAATCCAGGGAGACAGCACCCAGCAATTCTTTTGTTCTGAACACAAAGGCTAAACCCTCTTTCACACTGTCCCATGTTTTCTTTTCGCCTTTTTCATTTAGTGGCGGAATCTTTTTTAAAGAAGTTAGTATTACAAAAGCAAGGGAAACCAACAGAACAACGACTACCAGTGTGCCGGAATTACCCAATCCGGCAATTAGAAATCCACCCATAGCGTGTCCGGTAATGGACGCGGACAGAAAAACACCGGTATTCCAGGTTATGGCATTTTGTAATTTTGCTTTTGGAACCACCTGTGCCAGCATCACATTAAAAATAGGTCCCGTAAACGATCGCACAATACCGGTTCCGAATATTATGAGGTAAATGGCAGCAGCTACCCAATGGGGATTTATACGTGTCTTATCATAGCTAAATGACAAGCAGAGCAAGAGCAATGCCGCCGTCGCATAGAGCCCTACGCCTGTCAGCATCATCTTTCGTTTTTCACTGATATCTATAATATGACCTGCATAAAGCGCGAGGGATACGGCAGGTATGAATTCGGAAAGTCCGACAATGCCGATGGCCAGCGGTGCATTGGTCAGGTTGTAAATCCACCATCCAACCAGCGTGCTCATCATCCGCAGTCCCATGATAAAAATAAACCGACCGATAACCAGGTTTCTGAATTGAGGGATCCGTAATGCTTCCAGGGGTGAGGGGCGATTTTGATCCATTGTCATGCCATACAAAGTTAGAAAACCAGATCAGGGTAACGTAAAATAATGATGACCGGGTTCATAATTTTTCTCCAGTGCATCCAGAATAACCTGGAAATGTTTTTCGTTGCCAAGAAAGTCGGCGTTGGTTGCGTCAATAAACAGGGTTTTGATGCCATGCTGCTTAATATAGCTGGTATACGTTTCCTGAAGTTTAAAGAGGTAATCGTCCGGAATGGATTGCTCGTAGGGACGGTTTCTTTTGCGTATATTTTTTTGCAATTGCTGTACCGGCGCGTGCAGATAAATTAAGAGATCTGGTTGAACGAGTTGCTGATATATAATGTCGAAAAGTTTCTGGTATAAATGGAATTCTTCGTCGGGCAGGTTTACCTTGGCAAAGAGCAGGCATTTGGAAAACACATAGTCTGATATGGTAATCCTTTGAAAAAGATCTTTTGTATGAACGAGTTCTTTTAGCTGTTTATAACGCTCGGCCATAAAAAAAAGTTCCAGCGGAAAGGCATATTGTTTCGGATCCTCGTAGAATTTAGGTAAAAATGGATTTTCTGCGAAGGCTTCCAGTATCAGGCGGGAATTGAAATGTCGTGCCAGCAGATGGGCAAGCGTGGTCTTTCCTGCGCCAATGTTTCCTTCCACCGCAATAAAATGATAATTCATGAACTGTAAATATCCGGAATCCGGCTGGTTAAAATCGACTCATCTGATTTTTTTTACCGCCAATTCATCAGTACATTCCAGCAGGAGCTGATGTATGGTTTTATGCAGAACGGGATGTTCAAATCCCGGTGAAATTTCGTTCAGCGGCTCCAACACGAAGCGCCGGTCGGCAATCCGTGGATGGGGTATGCTCAGTCCTGCCTCTTCAATGATCAACTGGTCATAAAAAAGAATATCGATATCGATGGTTCGCGGTGCGTTTTTTACCGTTCTGATTCTTCCTCCTTTTTCTTCAATTTGAAGTATGGCTTTTAACAATTCCCCCGGGCTCCATTTTGTTTCAATCAGTAATACCTGGTTGAGAAAATCTGCCTGATCCGGTTTCCCCCAGGGGGCTGTTTCATATAGTGATGAAACTTGTAGAAGCTGACCGCAAATATGTTCTATATTTGTCCGCGCCTGCTGCATGTTCAGGTATCTGTCACCTTCATTACCACCTGTCAGCAGATAAGCTTTGTTCATGTATGAATAGTTTATTCCGGTTCAAATATCTTTAATTTTAAAATCATCTAAACAGAAAGCGCATGCGCAGCTTTTTTAAAATATTTTTCGCCAGTTTTCTTGCCCTGGTTGTTTTTGTTGTCCTTTTGTTCTTCTTCCTTGCAGGTTATATAGGAGGCATCACCAGCAAGCCGAACGTTGAAACCGGTTCAAATGCCGTCCTGGTTTTGGATCTGAGCGAGAACTTCGGAGAGAAACCTGTTGTGGATGCGCTGGCAGGTTTTAGTGAGAGCCGATACAATACACCCGGTGTTTATGATGTGATCCGTTTGATTCGTTACGCCAAATCAGACAGTTCGATCAAGGGTATTTACATCAAGGCTTCCACAAATCCGAATGGTCTTGGCAGCTCAGAGGAAATACGCAATGCATTGCTGGATTTTAAGAAATCTAAAAAATTTATTTATGCTTTCGGAGATGTGATATCCCTGAAGGCTTATTATGTCGCCAATATTTCGGACAGGATTTATTGTAATCCAAAAGGGGGGGTGGAATGGAAGGGACTAACCAGTGTGAGTCCGTATTTAAAAGGCGGCTTGGACAAACTTGAAATTCAGCCTGAAATATTTTATGCCGGTAAATTCAAAAGTGCCACCGAACCACTGCGCGCGGATAAAATGAGTGACGCGAACCGTTTGCAGCTGACTGAAATCTTGGGAGACATATTTAATCACATGCTGGATCAGACGGCAGTTGCGCGCAATCAGGATAGTTCAATACTAAGACGTTGTGTGGATCAACAGCTGATTCAGTCTGCATCGAATGCTGTTCAGTATAAACTGGTTGATGGCGAAAAATATAATGACCAGGTGATGGAAGAGATTGCGGGTAAATTAAAAGTCAGTTCTATTACCGGTATCAATTTTATACCGCTTGGAAAATATTATGAATCGGCTAAATTGAAATTTAATAATACAGGTACGGACAGGGTCGTGATTATTTATGCTGAAGGGGATATTGTTGGAGGAAAAAACAGCCAGAAAGAAATCGGTCAGGATATTTACCGCTATTTCATTCGAAAAGCAAGGCTCGATAATGATGTAAAGGCCATTGTCCTGCGTATCAATTCGGGGGGAGGATCTGCTCTTGTAAGTGAGAATCTGTGGAGGGAACTTACATTAGCCAAAGCAGCCAAACCGGTTGTATTAAGTTTTGGTGATGTTTCTGCCTCGGGTGGTTATTATCTGTCATGTAATGCGGACAGTATATTTGCCGACCCGATGACCATCACCGGATCCATTGGTGTGTTCAGCATGTTGTTTAACACGCAGAGTTTTTTCAAAAATAAACTGGGCATCACATTCGATGGGGTGCACACGGCAAAGGAACAGGATGCCCTCAGCATCGTTCAGCCTCTGACGGATCTGCAGAAAAAATTTCTTCAGAATGATGTGGATTCTATTTATCATGATTTTACTTCGCGGGTTGCCTCCGGCAGAAATAAAAGCATCTCGTATATTGACAGCATCGGGCAGGGCAGAATCTGGAGTGGACAAAAAGCATTGGAACTGGGACTGGTTGACCGAATCGGCGGAGTACAGGATGCGGTGGATTGTGCCGCAAGGATGGCTAAATTGAAAACCTACCGCTTGCGTGAATATCCGGAACCGGAAAATTTCCTGGACCTGTTGCTCAATAATTATACTCAAACAGTGAAAGCAAAAACAATCCGGGAAGATCTTGGAGAACAAGGTGCAAAATGGTACCAGACCATGTCGGATTATCAAAGTATGTCAGGCGTGCCGCAGGCCAGGCTGCCATTTGAATTCAGCCTGATTCCCTAGAGCAAACAACGAATATGAGCCAACCGTACAGTCAGTTCCGCGCCATGCTGGCCATCTCCAGGGCCAGTTTAAGAGCAATATTGAGAAGTCCTTCGGCCGTTATTTTCAGTCTCGGATTTCCGCTGATTTTTATTTTGGTTTTCGGTTTTATTGGTGGTGGCGGAGCATCTGTTTCCATTGCACTGAAAAATTCATCAGACAGCAATAACTATGTAATCCGGGCCCTTCAGGCATCCGGCGTTGTTAAAATAAAGGATGAAAAGGACAGCCTGACGATGCAAAAGGAACTGGTCAAGGGAAGGATCGCCGCGATTGTATCCTTAGATTCTTCCCAGTCACCGGCAGGGTTTACCCAATATAAAATTAAAACACAAACTTCTTCTGCTTCCGCCGACCAATATCCGATTCTGAAAATGGCCCTGGCTCAAACCATCATGATGGTTGAGGACAGGAAAATTCCTGATCAGTTTAAAATCATCAGTGTGCAGGAATTACCGCAAGTGCCTGGCAGGGAATATACAATGATCGATTTTATATTACCTGGCATGCTGGGTTTTTCCCTGTTAAGTGCGGCCGTATTTGGAGTGGCTTTTGTTTTTTTTAATCTCCGGCAAACGCTGGTATTAAAAAGATTTTATGCAACGCCGATCAATCGGAAAAATATTGTTTTTGGGGAAGGTCTGAGCAGGGCACTTTTTCAGATGGTGACGTCTATTGTGATTATCCTGGCCGGACATTTTTTCTTTCACTTTACGCTTATAAACGGGCTGGCCACTTTATTAGAGATGCTGGTTCTTAGTTTTCTTGGGCTGGTTGTGTTTATGGGATTTGGATTTATCATCAGCAGCGTAGCAAAAAATGAAAGTTCTATTCCGCCATTTGCCAATATTTTTACCCTGCCACAGTTTTTACTTGGCGGAACATTTTTTTCCACCCAGGCCTTTCCCAAGTGGCTGCAGGGCTTTTGTGAAATCCTTCCGCTGAAACAATTAAATGATGCCATGCGGAATGTGGCATTTGAAGGCGCTTCCCTTACTGACTGTGGCAAACAAATCGGAATTCTCGTTTTATGGGGTATTGTCATATATGCGGTTGCGATAAAAACTTTCAAATGGGAATAGACATCTTAAATTTATTCTTTTGAGACTTGTTATTGGAAGCATTGTTATTTTGTCACTGATTGTTCTGTTCCTCTTTGCGCTATTTCCTTCTACTGTTTCGGTTACCAGGATGGTGCTGATCAACAGTTCGAAAGAAAAGATCCTGAACAAAATTTCGGATCTGCGTACCTGGAAAAGCTGGAATGAATTTGTCAATTCCCCGGATGCAAAAAATAGCCTTCTTACAAAACCGGATAGTGTCGCGGGCTGATTATTTAAGGGTTGGCGGGTAATGAAATATCTCTTTCGGGTAGTCGACCGTGATCATGTGTATACGCTCTGGACGCGAGGTGACAGGATGTTTACGGGACAGTTTATTATAGATGCCAAAAACGGGTCCGCCGATTGTGATCTGGACAATGAACTTTAATATCAAATGGTATCCCTGGGAAAAACTGGCCAGTATGTTTTATGATAAACAACTTGGACCCCTGATGGAGAAATCGTTGGTGCAACTGCGAGATGAGTTGGAGAAACGTTAAGAAGTATAAGAGTATAAGAGTATAAGAGTATGAGAGTGGGGAGAAACTTGGTATACATTTCGCATAGAAAGAATTGCTTATTCATTCAACCAATATAAAAGTTAAAAAAACAGAGTTATGAAAAGAATGATCTTGTTTTCCATGGTTTCCATGATTATTTTGAGCGCCTGTGGTCAGGAAAAGCCGGTTAGTCCGCATGAGACCGCGACTGGTAAGGATATATCTGTTCGTTATGGCCGGCCATATAAAAAAGGCAGGGTTATTTTTGGCAGCACTTGATTCCTTATGGGAAAGTTTATCGTTGTGGTGCTGATTCTGCTACAATCGTCACTTTTGCAAAGGATGCAAATTTTGCAGGTAAACCGGTGAAGGCGGGTACCTATACATTATTTGTGATTCCGAATGAACAAAGCTGGACAATTATACTGAATAGTCAGCTTGGCCAATGGGGAGCTTATGATTATGAAAAATACAAGGACAAAGATGTTTTGCACGCTGATGTGCCTGTAAAAAAGCTGAGTAGTCCGGTTGAACAACTTACAATTGATCTGCCTCCATCAGCCATGAATATTGAATGGGACAATGTGGAAGTAAGTATTCCGGTTAGTTTTTCCTGATAAAATCAGGAATGGTTAAGATGAATTGATAAATCTTTCTGAGTTGCTCAGGGGTAATGCAGTAGGGAGGCATAATGTAAACCGTGTTTCCCAGCGGCCGCAGGTAGATGCCCTGCGTCATGGCTTTGCCCATAACCGTAGCGCTTACCTCATTTATATATTCGTCTCTGCCAATGTTCAGCTCAAATGCCAGAATGGTTCCGATGATCCGGATATTTACCAGTAATTCCATACCGATCACAGATAATTCATTCCGCGCAAATTCTTCATGTTGCTGACGGATCCACTGAATCTGATCACGACAGGATGTTTTTTCCAGCAGGTCAAGGCTGGCAAGTCCTGCCGTGCAGGCCAATGGATTGGCTGTAAAAGAATGACCATGGTAAAAAGTTTTGGTTCGGTCGGTACTTAAAAAGGCATTAAATATACTTTGATTGCAGGCGGTTATACCAAGGGCCATGGTTCCGCCTGTAAGACCCTTTGAGAGACAAATCATATCAGCGTGGTGACTAATGGATTCGCCTGCAAAGAGAGTACCGGTTCTGCCGAAACCGGTTAACACTTCATCAGCGATACAAAGAATATTTTCTGCCCGAATGATGGCCAGTAATTCATCCAGATATTTTGCCTGGTACATACGCATACCGCCTGCTGCCTGTAGGAGGGGTTCATAAATAAAGACGGCGATTTGTCCTTTATAGGATCGAATGACGGTTTCTATTTCTTCCAGGTTGTTCTCATTGGGTGTTTCAATAAATACCGTGTCGAATAAAAAGTCTTTAAAGGAATTTGTAAAAAGTCCACGAGCGCTTACGCTCATAGAACCGAAAGTATCGCCGTGATATGCATTATTGAATGCGAGGATTTTTTTTCGCTGGGGCTGATCTTTGTTCATCCAGTATTGTATGGCCATTTTCAATGCAACTTCCACTGCCGTTGATCCATTATCCGAATAAAATATTTTGGAAAATTTTCCCGGAAGTATCTTTAATATTCTTTCGGCGAGTGTGACAGCCGGTTCATGTGTAAAATGCGTGAAAATGACGTGCTCGAGAGCCAAGGCCTGTTTATAAATTTTTTCCGCTATATAGGGATGTCCATGACCATGCAAATTGACCCACCAGCTGCTGACGGCATCAATGTAGGTATTGCCGTTTTCATCAAAAAGCAATGCACCTTCTCCCTTCGTTATAGGAATTGGTTCCTCCATTTTTTGGTGCTGGGTGTAGGGATGCCATATTACATTTGAGTCACGTTTACCAAGAGAGTCATTCATTTACCAAAGATAGTTTTTAAGCTTAAGGCGTAAGGCGCAAAGCTTAAGGCTTGAAATGTGGTACTTCATCAGGTTGTTATTGATTCATCTAAATAATAAAATCGGCAGATGATCAGGTGAGTCTTTCTTTTAACTCTTTTTAAGAAAATGTAAATTCCTGCGGATGCCCTGGTATTTTGCACGTTTGAGCGGAGAGTCAGCAAATATTTTTTTAAATCCGGATTCCGTCATTTCTTCCCAGTCATTTTCATTGTAATGGAGAATCTCGGCGATGGGGGTAAAGGCGATTTCCTGTGTTGGCCTGGAGAATCGGTTCCAGGGACAAACATCCTGACAAATATCGCAACCAAACATCCAGTTCTCAAATTTATTTTTCATCGTGTCTGGAATCAGCAGATCCTTCAGCTCGATGGTAAAATATGAAATGCACTTACTGCCGTTCACTACTTTATCTGGTTCAATAGCCCCGGTAGGACATGCGTCGATACATCGGGTGCAGGTTCCGCAATAATCAGACTGTTCAGGCTCATCATATGCAAGTTCCAGATCAACAATCAGGGTGGCGATAAAAAAAAATGAACCACTTTTTTTATGTATCAGGTTACCGTTTTTGCCGACCCAGCCAAGTCCGCTGATCACGGCCCAGGATCTTTCCAGCACCGGAGCACTGTCAACGAATCCCCGTCCGTGGAAATCGCCGAATTTTTCTTTCATCTGTGCCAGGATGAGCTGAAGTTTTGGCCGGATGATTTCATGATAGTCTTTACCGTAAGCATATTTGGAGATTTTTGGCGTATTGTTTTCTTGATCTGCGTCAGGATAATAATTTATCAGGAAACAGATGACAGATTTCGCACCGGGTAAAAGCTTATAAGGGTTTACTCTTAGGTCGAAATGTTTTTCCATATAGTGCATATCTCCCTGTTTGCCCTGCTGTAGCCAGTTTTCGAGCTTTCGGGCATCATCATCCAAATGACGGGCAGCCGCGATTCCGCAGAAGTCAAATCCCGCAGCGGAGGCGAGTGATTTGATAAATTGACTTTTTTCTGATATGTTCATGAAAGGATGCGGAATTTATTCACTATAATTTTTATATTTTTAGAACGTTATCAACCCTAAACACCAAACTATGGGCGCCCAGCTCAAAATCTGCCTGACTGGTATTTCCCTGTTCCTGCAAATTTACCTATCTGCCCAGGATAAAATCGAAAACTATGTGAAGGGAGAGATTCCCGAAATACTCACTAAAGGCGCTGACGCCGTTTGCAGACTCGAAGAGTATGATGTGGAGGTCAAGTCACCCGGGAAAATTATCGTCCGGGAAAGGCACGTTTATACGATTCTGAACGATAATGCCGAGAAGTTATCCGACTATTATACGCACTACAATAAACTGACTACCATAAATTCTGTGGATGGTGCTCTCTACAATTCTGCCGGAAAGGAAATGAAGCATTTCAAGAAAAAGGATATGTCGGACTTTGCAAGGGATGGTGAGGCATTTGTAAGTGACGACCGGATGAAAGTTAGTGGATTCAACTATAATGCATATCCATACTCTGTGACCTTTGAAGAAGAAGATGAAGAGGCCGGCGCTTTATATATTCCCAGCTGGGCGCCTCCGCGTTCTGATAAGATGTCCGTGGAATTGAGCCGATATGTTCTAACCGTTCCGTCAGATTATAAGTTTCGCTATAAAATGGTCAATTCAAATGTGAAGCCGACCGTAAGCGAAAAAAAAGATAAAATAACATATACCTGGGAGATTCGCGATTTACCTGTCATGCCGCAGGAACCTTTTGCTATATCTGAAGACTTATACGACCCGTTTATGCTTGTAGGTCCGACGAATTTCGAGTTGCAGGGATATGCGGGCAATATGTCTGACTGGAATGAGTATGGGAAATTTTATTCATCACTGCAAAAAGGCAGAGATGTTTTGCCTGACGATGTAAAGCAGCAGGTGCATGCGTTGACAGACCAGGTCAGCGATCCAGCAAAAAAAATTGCCATACTCTACGACTATCTGCAGAAAAATACGCACTACGTATTAATTCAGTTTGGAATTGGCGGACTTCAGACTTATGAAGCCAGTTATGTGGCAAAAAACAAATATGGCGATTGTAAGGCTTTATCCAATTTCATGATCGCCCTCTTAAAAGAGGCAGGAATCAAAGGTCATTCTGTTATTATCAAAGGAGATGTGGAAGAGAGTGAGTTTTATGCGGATTTCCCCAGTCATCAATTTAATCATGTGATTTGTGCGGTGCCGCTTCAAAAAGACACGATTTGGCTGGAGTGCACGGACCAGTATCTCCCGGCCGGGTATTTAGGTGTTTTTACTGCCAACCGTTATGGCTTATTTATAGATGATAACGGAGGAACACTGGTGCATACACCGGCTTATTTATTAAAAGATAATACCAGCACCAGAAAATTATCCGCGGTCATGGATCTGGATGGGAATCTTCAGATTAAAAGTGAAACTTATTACAAAGCGCTTAGTCATGACCCGTATGAAAGTATTTCGCATCATTTATCCAGGGATAAACAATTGGAATACCTAAAGAAAAATTTAAGTCTCCCAACGTATACGGTCAATTCTTTTAATTACAAAGAAGACTATTCTGCCAGGCTACCGGTCATGCAGGAAACACTTGATATCTCCGTGACGAATTATGCGCATGTTACGGGTAAAAGGATATTTATCAATCCCGATGTGCTTCGCAGGTCGCAGATCAAATTTTCTGAGGAAAAAAACCGGGTACTGGATTTTCAATTCAAAACGGAATATAGCGAAACAGACAGTGTTGAAATTTCGATCCCGACCGGGTATGAGACAGAATCACAGCATAAAGATGTTTTACTGGAAACCCAATACGGACGTTATAAAACGCATATCTAAAATACTGCCTGATAAAATTCTGTATTATCGTCATTTCGAGCAGTTCAGGGGCCGTTTCCCGGCTTCTTCCTATGATGACATAAAAACATTTTATAACAATATTTACGAAGCGGATCATTCGCAAATCGTACTGGTTAAAAAGAATTAAATCCGGAATCTATTTTTGAAAGTATGCGATTTTTTAAAATTTTACGTCCGACGATTTGTTGGATATTAATGGGCGTTGTTTTCTTTGTGCCAGGATACCTTTCTGCACAGGACACGCTGAATATTTTATTTGGCAAAGTTACCGTTCGGGACTTTTATCAGCCTGTCCATATATCAGATTCCAGTGCCGGTGCCGTAATCCTGGCAGATATCGGCCGTTCCTATTACGAAGCGAATTCAGCCGGATCATTGGGGTTGGTGTTTACCCGTTTTATGCGGGTGAAAATTCTGAATAAAAACGGATTCCGCATCGGGTCATACGAGATCGGTTATAATAAATCGACATTATCGAATTTTATAGGTGGTACTATTGAAGCGATTACCGAATTAAAGGGCACGACTTTTAACATGGAGAAGGGTAATATCCTTGAGACTAATCTGGATTCCAATTCTGTGTTTGATGAAAAATTTGAAGGAGACTATAAAGTGAGAAAATTTGCGATGCCGGCTTTAAAAGAGGGATCTATTTATGACGTTACGTATACGATTAAATCAGTCTTTGAAGATAATCTGAGAAGCTGGTCCTTTCAGAGCGACTTTCCCTGTTTATGGAGTGAATATCAGATCCGGATTCCTGAATCATACCATTACCGTATTAAAATCTTTGGCGATTCCCTATTTGATATTGCAACCCGGAAAATAGTTGAAGAAAAATTTGATATTAATACCGTATACCGCAGGGCGAACTACATACAGAATATAAATTTATCCGGAAAATCAAACGAACTCAGGTGGGTAAAGACCAATGAACCTGCGATTGTGAAGGAACCGTATGTTAATTCAGTCAGGAGCTACATCGACCGTATTTCATTTAAGTGGGATTATTTTCAATTGAACGCGCTATCTGTAAAATATAATAATTATTCATCCTGGAAAGATGCCAGTGTAACTTATCTCAGCCCCAGAGATTTAAGAGAGTCGCTTGGCGAAGATAATTTCTGGCTTGACAGGACGGTTGGGTTGTTGATCGCTGATGCAAAGAGTTCGGATGAAAAAATCCGGACGATTTATTATTTTATCAGGAACCATTTTACCTGTTATCGGCGTAGCGGAATTTACCCTTATCAAAATCTGCAGGATGTATATAAAAAAAAGTCGGGTACGGAAGCAGAAATCAATTTGCTTCTTGTAGCCATGATCAGGCATGCGAATATTCCTGCCCATCCCGCTATTCTCAGCACCCGGGAAAACGGCGTGGCCAATTATGATTTACCCATGATGGATGAATATAATTACCTGATTTGTGTGGTTGATGATGACGAAAATGAAATCAAGCTTGACGCAAGCTGGCCCAGAAATCCTTTTGGCCGGCTTGTGGCAAATTGTTTTAATGGCGGCGCCCGGGTGTTGGATGAAGAAAATCCCAAGTTCATTCCCCTATTGCCAGACTCGCTGGTTGAAAAGAAACAGACGCAGCTAATTATATCAGCGGATGATTCCGGGGTTGTATCCGGCAATCTCACTACAGTTTATGGATACGAACACGGGTACCAAATACGAGAGGCGATAAAAAAAGAGTCTGAGAAAGAGTATTTCAGGAAACTTCTGGCCAAATATAGTGACGGGGTAGAGATATCGAATGTGGAGCTGGATTCTCTCGAAAATTACGATTTTCCGCTTACGATGCATTACGATTTGATCTTCCAGTCGTTTTCGAAATCCGACATCGTATATTTTAAACCTGTCATGGACTATTCTATCGGTTCCAATCCTTTTACATCGCTTGAACGACATTTCCCTATAGAAATGCCTTATAAAACAGACAATGTTTATCTATTATCCATGGATATTCCAAAAGGATTTCAAGTGGAAGAAATACCCAAATCTGAGAGAATCATACTGGGTGACAATCTGGGAGTTTTTGATTATATCATACAGCAGAATCAGGATAATATTCAGATGCAGATTCGAATGAAGTTAAATAAGACTTTATTTTCTACTGCTGAGTATAGCAGCCTGCGTGAATTTTTTAGCCATATTGTCAGAAAGGAATCAGACCAGATTGTTTTTAAAAAGACCAAATCATAACGCTCATCAATTGACAATTTATTATCTCAATTTTTTTCTATGATTAGCAGAAAACATGCAGGCATCATTTTATTTCTGATTATATCGTTCCAGATGCTGGCAGCCCAGGATGGCTCGGATATAAAATTTGGAAAGATAACTGCAACTGATTTCCAGGTTTCCGCACCTAAATTTGATACAGGATCCAGTGTCGTCGTAATCGCTGATATTGGAAAAACGGGATTTGAGGGAAATGGCAAGGGGTTTTTCAGCATAGTATATACGCATTTTTTGAGAATAAAAATTCTTAATAAGAACGGTTTTGGCGCAGGTGACTTTGAATTCCTGCTTTACAACGACAGACATGGAGCGAATGAGAAGATCACCAATTTGAAAGGATCAACGTTTAATTTGCAAAATGGTATAGTTCAGGAAACCAAACTGGAGTCCAAATCCATATTTGAAGAAAAGCACAGTCAGTATTACGACCTGACAAAATTTTCCATGCCGGCATTAAAGGAGGGATCCATATTTGACCTGACCATCACTACCAAATCGAGTAATTTTTCAGATCCCCCCAGCTGGACCTTTCAGGGTGAGTATCCCTGCCTGTGGAGCGAATATGAAGTTACCATACCGTCGGCATTTCACTATCTGGTTAAAATGTCAGGGGATGCAAATTTTGATATCAAAACGACCAAACAGTTGCAACAGCATTTTTCGATTCGGAAAGAGGGGGGTGCTATTGAAACGGACGAATTTCTGAGTGTGTCATGTACATCTTTTCAAAACCGATGGGTAAAGAAAAATGTTCCGGCCCTGAAAAAACAACCCTATTTAAGTACTATCAACAATTATGTAAGCAGGATTTCATTTGAACTGGATTATTATCAGCAGGACCAGGAACACGAAAGGGATATGGAAATGGGCACATGGAACACCAAATCTCATAGCTTTCTGACCAGCGAAGATTTTGGGTTTGAGCTCGATCAGGATAATCTTTGGATGGACAATGCAATGAAGGACGTAATTAGTACCACTACCAATCAGGAAGAAGAGATTAGGGCCGTTTATCATTTTGTTCGTGATAATTTTCATTGCACGGATTATTCTGAAAAATATATCGAGACTTCTCTTAAGGATGTTTTTAATAAGAAGTCAGGTAACGTAGCCGAACTGAATCTCCTATTGGTAGCTATGTTGCGCCATTTAAAAATTACTGCTGATCCTGCTATTTTGAGTACACGTGATAACGGGGTAACCAGCCGAGATTATCCTCTGACCTATGAATACAACTACGTAATCTGTATTGCAAAGGCGGCCGGGAAAACCTATACTTTAGATGCGAGTCAGCCAAACATTGGTTTTGGTAAACTTCCTTCCTATTGTTATAACTGGGGTGCAAGAGTTATTCATGAAATACATCCGGATTTTATTTCGCTATCTCCGGATTCCGTTTCTGAAGTCAGGACGACCAATGCAATTTTCATAAACGACGAAAAGGGTGAATTTTCCGGTAGTTTAACGACGGTTTTTGGATCCGATCAATCATTGGATATACGTGATCAGGTAAAGAAGTCTTCGGCAAAAGATTATTTTAAGTCAATTCGGGCCGACTATAATGATTTTAATTTGACGAATGAGACTTTTGATTCACTTGACAAGCCGGATCGTCCCCTGGTTTTTCATTGTGATCTGGAGCTTAAAGACTTGAAGTCGACTGATATATTATATATTAATCCTGTTATGGGTTCATCGTTTAATACTAATCCCTTCACAGCCACTGAGCGGCTTTATCCAGTAGAATTTTCGTACAAAATGGATTATACATTTCTTCTTTCCATGGAAATACCCAAAGGATTTAAAGTGGACGAGCTTCCCAAATCAGCCAGGGTCAATTATAATGAAACCGAAGGATTTTTTGAATATCTGATTCAGCAGAATGGAGAAAGCAATTTCAAATGCGTGTTCATTTGAAATTCAACAAGGCTATTTTTCCCGGCAGAGAATATCCTACATTGCGTGACTTTTTTGCTTTTGTGGTAAAAAAGGAAAGTGAACAGATCGTTTTCAAGAAAATAAAGTAAACGGATTATTTATTTTGACCCCAAATAACATGCATAACCGCAGACGAAGTGGTGATTGATTGTAAGACTTGACTAATCAGGGTTCTGATAAATAATTATCTGTTATCTTGCAATCCTCATTTTTTGCTTGTGAAATATTTGTTGGGTTACGACCTGGGTTCTTCTTCCGTGAAAGCAGCGTTATTGGATGCGAATAGCGGCAAGCCGCTGGCTGCGGCTTTTTCGCCTGCATCTGAAATGAGGATTCATTCTCCCCGACCTGGGTTTGCAGAGCAGGATCCGGAACAATGGTGGGAAGAGCTCGTGCAGGCAACTCATTTGCTTCGAAAAAAATACCCATTCAAGAGAGACGAAATCGGTGCGATCGGCATTTCTTATCAGATGCACGGGCTGGTATGTATTGACAAAAACGGGCAGTCCTTGCGTCCTGCCATCATCTGGTGTGACAGCCGTGCGGTTCAATATGGATCCGATGCATTTGATAAACTGGGGCATGCCTTCTGCCTGGATCATTTTTTGAATTCACCGGGCAATTTTACGGCATCCAAATTAAAATGGGTCAAAGAAAACGAACCGGAAATCTATGCGAAAACCGCCCGGATCCTGTTACCGGGTGATTTCATTGCGCTGAAGCTGACGGGAGAAGCGGCCACCACCATTTCAGGACTATCTGAAGGAATTTTCTGGGATTATAAGGAAGATGGAATCGCTTATTCATTGCTGGATTTTTATCAAATAGACAAATCCCTGCTGGCTCCATGCGTACCCAATTTTGGTGACCAGGGAAAATTGCAGACTTCTGCCGCAGAACTACTGGGTATTGCCGAAGGTACCCCCGTTTGCTACCGGGCAGGGGACCAGCCCAACAATGCTTTTTCCCTTAATGTAATGGAACCCGGTGAGATAGCAGCCACTGCCGGAACCTCAGGAGTATTGTATGGAATCAGTGATCAGCCTGTTTACGATTTGCGTTCCAGGGTAAATTCTTTTATACATGTAAATCACCGAAAAGAAGATCCCCGCTATGGAATACTGATGTGTCTGAACGGAACCGGGATATTAAACAGCTGGCTCCGCAGGGAATTTTTCCCGGATGAGTCATATGAAACGATGAACTCCGGAGCATCGCTAACTGCCATCGGTGCTGAAGGAATTATATGTTATCCATTTGGTAATGGATCCGAACGTATTCTGGAAAACCAGAACTTCGGAGGGCAGATAAAGGGTCTGGATTTCAACCGGCACAACAAATATCATTTGGCCAGGGCTGCGCAGGAAGGAATCGTATTTTCAATGATCTACGGAGCTGAGATCATGCAGGAGATGGGTCTGTCTATTAAACGTATCAGGGCAGGTTATTCAAATATGTTTTTAAGTGATTTATTTGCACAAACTTTTGCAAACTGCAGTGAATGTCCTGTTGAATTATATAATACAGATGGCGCCCTGGGTGCTGCGCGTGGTGCAGGTTATGGAGTTAAATTATATTCGCAGATGAAAGATTGTTTCCTTGGCATGGAGGTAATTCGAAAGGTAGAACCGGAGAAAAACCATAGCCCTCTTGTGCGGGAAATATATGAGCGTTGGAAAGAAGGGTTGAAAAGCTTAACGCTTAACGCCTAAAGCTCAAGGCCAATCAGTCAATAACATACGCAAAAATCAATTTTTATGCAGGTCATTACGGGAACAAAGGAATATTTTCCGGGTGTTGGAGAGATAAAATTTGAGGGACCTGAATCGGATAATCCGCTAGCTTTTAAATGGTACGACGAAAACAGAATTATCTCCGGTAAGAAACTTAAGGAATATATAAAATTTGCTGTAGCGTACTGGCATAGCTTCGGTAATACGGGTGGTGATCCTTTTGGCCCCGGTACCAAAAGTTTTTCCATGGAATACTTCAGGAGATGCTTTGCAGGCAGGGAAAGACAAAATGGACGCAGCTTTCGAATTCATCACAAAACTGGGTGTGCCTTATTATTGTTTCCACGATATCGATCTGGTGGATGAAGGCAGTTCTGCATCCGAATATGAAAAAAGGTTGCAAACGATGGTGGATTATGCGAAGCAAAAACAAACGGCAAGTGGTGTGAAATTACTTTGGGGAACAGCCAATGTGTTTTCTAATCCGCGTTACATGAATGGCGCAGCTACCAATCCTGATTTTGCGGCAGTTGCCTATGCAGGATTGCAAATTAAAAATGCACTCGATGCAACCATCGCATTGGGTGGTGAGAACTATGTATTCTGGGGTGGCCGGGAGGGCTATATGTCATTGCTGAATACGAATATGAAAAAAGAAATTGAACACCTGGGTCGTTTTCTGGGCATGGCGCGAGACTATGCCCGCGGTCAGGGATTCAAGGGAACATTTTTTATTGAACCCAAGCCCTGTGAGCCTACCAAACATCAATACGATTACGATTGTGCGACCGTGATCGGATTTCTGAAAGCCTTCGGCCTTGACAAAGATTTCAAAATAAATATTGAAGTAAATCATGCAACACTTGCAGGTCACACTTTCCAGCACGAATTGCAGGTAGCGGCGGATGCCGGTATGCTGGGGAGTATCGATGCGAATCGCGGAGATCAACAAAATGGCTGGGACACGGACCAGTTTCCCACGCAGCTTAACGAACTCATTGAGTCCATGCTGATCATTCTTGAAGCCGGAGGGCTTGCGGGTGGAGGTGTAAACTTTGATGCCAAGACGAGAAGAAATTCAACTGACCCGGAGGACCTGTTCCTCGCACATATCGGCGGTATGGATGTGTTTGCGCGCAGTCTCATTATTGCCGATCAGATCCTGACAAAATCACCATATAAAAAATTCAGAAAAGAAAGATATGCTTCTTTCGATTCCGGAAAAGGTGCAGAATTCGAAAACGGAAAACTGCGGCTGGAAGATCTTCGGAATTTTGCGTTGTCAAATGGCGAGCCCAGGCAAATCAGCGGAAAACAGGAGTGGCTGGAAAATATCATTAATCAATACATCTATTAATTGTCAATTGTTAATTGTCAATTGTCAACTCAATTAACAATTGACAATTAACAATTGACAATTATTTACCGAATGCCGCATCCATTTTTTGCTTGAACTGAATATATAATTCCTTTTTGGGTTCATCGGTTTTTCGGGGAACCAGTATGGCAGCATAATTCAGTCTACGATCAACATAAGGATAGAAGCCGGTCAAATTCAGACTGGTAACCGTATTGCCATTATCTATCCAACAACCCAATCCCAGTTTTAAACCAGACGCCTCCTTCGGCATATATTTTACGGGAATGGTAGCGTACTGGATGGTTTCCATATCCGCAATAGACTTCTCACTGAGAACCCTTTTTCCCTCAAACATCCCCTTGTTCAGGAGCATACCCAGGAAATTGATATAATCACTTGCGGTTGTAATGGCGCCACTGGACGCATTTGTTACCAGCCCGTTATCGTTTGTAAAACTGGTTCCCCGCATTTTACATGGTCGGAGAATTTTATCCGACACGCAACGGTCGAATGTTTTCTTCGTGATTACTTCCAGTACCCGGGCAGCGATATCGGGACCAATCTGGCTGTAAAAAATTTCCGTTCCGGGATTTGATTCAATGTCTCTTTTGGATGCAAACGCGTTGACTTCTGTTTCCAGATCCGGATATTTTGATTTTTCCAATAATTTAAGGGGGCCCGGCGGATCCGCATGTATTCCAGTCGTAAAACTGAGACAGTTACGGATCGTGATATAGGTCTTCATATACTTGGCAAAAATGGGAATATATTTACTGACTTTGTCATCAAGCGAAATTTTACCTTCATCAACATAAGCCATAATAGTCGCAGCCACCAGCCATTGACTGGCGACTCCTGCAGGAACCTGTACTCTTCCGTTAAAATCTCCAATCTCCTTTTCGATTTCTTTTTTATAAACGATTTTGCCGTCTTTGAAGGCATACGCGATCACATCGGACCCGAATAGTTTTTGATTGGTAGTCAAAAACGCATCCATTTCGGGAGAAGCAGATGGCGCAACTTTTGAGGACTGTGCCATGGGATTCAGCCAGATTAACAGGCCAAGACAAATCAACCGGAAGGGCCGACATGAGAAAATCCGTTTATCTGACAGATTTTCAGACTTTTGGAAATGGTTTATCTTTTGAATCATTATCACCGATTTAAAATAACAATTAATGAATTTAAACAACTTTACTATAAAAGCATCTGAAGTGCTGCAGCAGGCGCAGCAACTGGCGTTTAATGCCCAGAATCCAATCATCGAAACGGAACACCTGATGAAAGCGTTGCTGAATCAGGAAGATTCTCCTGTAGAATATCTTCTCAAGAAGAATAACGTAACGATACCGGTTCTCGAAACCAAGCTGGATGAATTAATTCAGAAACTACCCAGAACCTCCGGTGCAGATCCTGCCCAGGCATTAGGCCGTGACGCAAATAACGTCGTTCTGCGTGCGGGGTCGGTATTGAAGCAATTTGGCGATGAGTTTATTACGCCAGAGCACCTGGTGCTCGCGCTGGTTCAGGGCAATGATGCAACCGCAAAATTGTTAAAGAATTCAGGGCTTACAGAAAAAGGGCTGATCAGCGCAATAAAAGAATTAAGAAAAGGTGAAACAGTATCATCCAATACCCAGGAAACCCAATTTAATGCCTTAAATAAATATTCTAAAAATCTGAATGAACTGGCGCGGCAGGGAAAGCTGGATCCTGTGATTGGTCGCGATGAAGAAATTCGCAGAACACTACATATACTTTCACGCAGGACAAAAAACAATCCCATACTGGTCGGTGAACCCGGCGTTGGTAAAACAGCTATCGCAGAAGGGCTGGCACACCGTATTATAAACGGGGATGTTCCTGAAAATCTGAAGTCAAAAATAATTTACGCGCTGGATATGGGTCAGCTTATAGCTGGTGCAAAATACAAAGGAGAGTTTGAGGAAAGATTAAAATCAGTTGTTAAAGAAGTAGGCAGCAGTGATGGTGAAATTATTCTGTTCATTGATGAAATTCATACGCTCGTAGGAGCGGGTGGGGGTGAAGGTGCGATGGACGCTGCCAATATATTAAAGCCAGCCCTGGCCCGGGGAGAACTTCGCGCTATTGGTGCAACTACACTGAATGAGTATCAGAAATTTTTTGAAAAAGATAAAGCGTTGGAGCGTCGTTTCCAAAAAGTGTTGATCGATGAACCCAGCGTGGAAGATGCGATCTCTATTTTACGTGGTCTGAAAGATCGTTATGAAACACATCACCACGTTAGAATTAAAGACGAAGCGATTATTGCAGCCGTTGAATTGTCGAGCCGGTATATCACGGATCGTTTTCTTCCTGATAAGGCAATCGACCTGATTGATGAAAGCGCAGCCAAGCTGCGACTTGAAATGAACTCCATGCCCGAAGAACTGGATCAACTGCAAAGACAAATACGGCAATTGGAAATTGAAAGGGAAGCTATCAAACGGGAAAATGATGATGACAAACTTCGTCAGCTGAGTAGTGAAATCGGAAATCTGAGTGTTACACGCGATACGCTGATGTCGAAATGGAAACAGGAAAAAGAGCTGGTTGATAAGGTTCAAAACGCAAAAGCTGAAATAGAAACCTTAAAATTAACGGCAGAAAAAGCAGAACGTGAAGGTGATTACGGAAAAGTAGCGGAGATCCGTTACGGAAAAATAAAAGAAGCTGAAAAAGTAATAGAAGAATACTCTGTTCAGTTAGCAAATAATTCCGACAAACGATTATTGAAGGAAGAGGTAGATGCGGAAGATATTGCGGAGGCAGTTGCCAAGGCGACAGGTATTCCTGTTTCCAGAATGTTGCAAAGTGAAAGGGAAAAGTTATTGCATCTGGAAGAGCATTTACATCAGCGCGTAGTGGGACAGGATGAAGCGATTGCAGCCGTTGCTGATGCGATCAGAAGAAGCCGTGCGGGTCTTCAGGATCCGAAACGTCCGATTGGTTCGTTCATTTTTTTGGGCACGACAGGAGTTGGTAAAACCGAACTTGCGAAAGCACTTGCGGAATATCTTTTTGACGACGAATCCATGATGACGCGTATCGATATGAGTGAATACCAGGAAAAACATACCGTCAGCCGCCTGATCGGTGCTCCTCCCGGATATATAGGCTACGATGAAGGTGGTCAGTTGACTGAAGCTGTGCGTCGCAAACCTTATAGCGTGATATTATTGGATGAAATTGAAAAAGCTCATCCGGATACATTTAATATTTTACTTCAGGTATTGGATGATGGAAGACTGACAGATAACAAGGGCAGGGTGGTGAACTTTAAGAATTCGATCATCATCATGACCAGTAATATGGGCAGCCAGATAATACAGGCGAATTTTGAGAATGTGACGGAAGCCAACAAAGAAGAAGTGGTTGAGCAGACCCGGCTGGAAGTAATGGATTTGCTCAGGCAGACAATACGTCCAGAATTCCTGAACAGGGTAGACGAAGTGATCATGTTCCAGCCTCTCCTGAAAACAGAGATTAAAGGTATCATCCGCATTCAACTGGACAATTTGTCCAGGATGCTAAGAAAAAACGGGGTAGATCTTCGTTTTACAGAATATACCCTGGATTATCTCGCAGAGAACGGATATGATGCCCAGTATGGTGCGCGGCCACTTAAACGACTGATCCAGAAAATGATCGTTAATCCGTTGAGTAAAAAGATATTAGAAGGTACAATAGACCATCAGCACCCGGTGTTGGTAGATGTATTTGACGGGCTGGTCGTTTTTAGGAATGAACATGAAGAGAAGGAGAAATCCGGGGTTGCTTCTTAAGAACTTGTTAACTAAATAATTATCCTTTCCGGTTACGTAAAATATGCAGGGTATTTCAGTTAAAATACCTATTTTTAGCCGCCTCCTGCCAGATAGTCTGGACTGGAGGCTTTTTACTCAACTTTCCGCAAGGAAATCTGTTATAAAGCAAAGGGAAAATTTTAAAGGAATATACATTATGGCGTTTAAGAAAGAGATCATAGAGATCATTGAACCAAGGGACGTATTCGTTGGTCCGGATACAGCTCCGGTAACCCTGATGGAATTCGGGGAATACGAAAATGAAGATTGTGCGAAAGCGCATGAAGTGGTAAAGAAAATCATGGAAGAATTTAAAGGGAAGGTCCGTTTTAATTTCAGGCATTTTCCGCTTACAAAAATCCACCAGCGTAGTTTGAAAGCCGGTGAGGCATCTGTTGCTGCGGCCCAGGAAGGAAAATTCTGGGAAATGCACAATATTTTGTTTCACAACAGGCATAACCTGGGAACCACTAGTTTGAAGTTACATTCCAGGGAAGCGGGTATTTCGAATAAAAAATTCCTCGATCACCTGGTAAATGCCACCTATGGCTGGCAGGTACAGGGCGATTTGAGAGAAGGCATTCAGAAGGGTGTGACCACCGTTCCTGCTTTCTTTATCAACGGGGAAATGTTTACCGGTAAGCCTACTTACGATAATCTGAGCAAGGGTATTGAAGCCGCTTTGAAAAAGGCCAAGAAAAAGGACAAAACACCCGTAAAAGCCTAAAGCGCAAAGCGTACAGCTTAAAGTGAGTAAATAGTCGGTATGGAAATATTTGAGCATTCGTCATTTGACGGGTGCTTTTTTTATGTTTAATTTTATTGTCGGAAGATTTCTACTTTTTAGTTCTTCAGGTATTGGCTTTTTTCACTGATTTCCAATGATTAAATTGGGTTGAAAAGGGTTCGGGCTTTATTTGTCTTTTTCACAATTAATGTTTAAATTCATTAATCCTTTAGACCAATATCGAAATGAAAAGCGAAGGTAAATCCAACTTTTTACAAGGAAATCCAAGCGTGCTAGATATAGGTCATACCAACAATGGCCAGGAAACAAACCTTCGTTCTTTTTTCCTGGGCAAAAAAAACGGATCCTTCCACCACCGGATGGAATCCTTCTCATTAAAATCACAACATTTTCTTGAAGAAATAAAATCTCTTGGTTTTACCGGCTCCATGGATGTATTGGAAAAGGGTAAATTGAGTGTTTTTAATCAGCTTAATTTCTTTCAGTTTGTATCGGGTATTGTGGTTCCCCTGATGTGTTTTTTTGGAAATGGCAAATTCCCGGCTGGTATATTTATTATTGCCTGTCTGCCTGCCTTCGTTAACCTGGTCGTTCTGTGTCTGAATTTTTATTTCCGCTATGAGGCCGGTATGCTTACCTATTTTATCCTGTACCCGCTGGTTACTTCGATTGTATATATGAGCGGTATGAATCTCGGCGTGGAACTCTATTTTTTTCTAAACGGTATACTGGCCGTTTTTTTTCTTCCCTATATCAGCCAGATGTTATTTTCAGTCGGGCTTTCCATGGTGAGTTATTTCGTACTCGTCGTTCTTAATAAAGAATACAATTATCAGCTGCATTCCTCGAATTTCTTAATGTATATTTTTAATCAGGGCACATCGATCATATTTATTTTTTACGCGCTATTTCTGATCAAAAAAGAAAGCAACCTGTACCAGTTTGGAATATTGGCAACCAATAAGGCCCTGCAGGAAAAGAACGATAAAATTGAAAAGCAAAAAGCTGAAATCGAGCAAAAGGCTGCGGAATTGAGTGAATTGAATTCATTAAAGAATAAACTTTTTTCGGTGATTTCCCACGATATGAAAACACCGATGTATGCCCTTCGTAATTTGTTCAGGAGTATGCAACAGTTCGATATGAGCGGGGAAGAAATAAAATCGATTATTCCGGATGTTGTCAGCGACCTGAATTATACAACCGGGCTCATGGAAAATCTTCTCCACTGGGTTAAGAGTCAAATGAATTCCGCCAATGTTTCGCCGGGTGAGTTAAGTATGGAAGAGATTACCGATGAAACCATTCACATTCATCAATTACAGGCAACGACAAAAAAAATATCTATCATTCGGGAAATGGACGAGTCTCCTTTTGTATTTGCAGACCGCGATATGTTAACCCTGGTACTCAGGAACCTGCTGTCAAATGCCATTAAATTTACGCCTGAGCATGGCACTATCATCATCCGGCTGAAAACGGATTCTAAATTTTGCCGGATATCTGTTATTGACAACGGAATCGGAATGGACCAGGAAACGCTGGCGAGAATACAGGATAATTCATATTATAGCACAAACGGAACCGCCAAAGAAAGCGGTACCGGACTTGGCCTTATGTTGTGCCGGGATTTTCTTTCTAAAAACGGCGGCTCGCTGTTAATCGAGAGCGAGCGGGGAAAGGGTAGTACGTTTTCTTTCACACTACCAGTTGCGGAAATGAATGATTGATAACCTGACCCCGTCTTCAGAGATACAAATTATTTAGCACGCAAATATTGAACAGGCCATTCGATGTCCTTGCCAAGTTCTTTGGCTGCTGCCAACGGGAAATGGGGATTGCGTAATGATGCCCGGGCAATCAATATCATATCTGCTTTCCCGCTTTCAATTATTTCATTAGCCTGCGCTGCAGTCGTAATCAGTCCGACAGCGCCGGTCATAATCCCGGCTTCTTTCCTGATCGTTTCTGCAAACGGTACCTGGTATCCCGGACCCAGCGGTATCCGAACATTTGGCGTCAGTCCGCCGGAGGAACAATCGATAAGATCAACACCCAATTGTTTTACCAGAACGGACAAACGCACCGACGACGTAAGGTCCCAACCATCAGGTGAATAATCTGTGGAAGAAATGCGCAGAAAAAGAGGTAGTCTCTCAGGCCATATACTTCTGATATCACCGATTATTTCTCTCACAAATCGGGTTCGGTTTTCAAAACCTCCTCCATATTCATCCGTGCGGTGATTGCTCAGCGGTGAAAGAAAACTGTGGATCAGATAACCATGTGCGCCATGTATTTCGATAACCTCGAAACCCGCTTCCAGGGATCTGATTGCAGACGACTTAAAATCCTTCCTAACCTGGATGATATCTTCCTTCGTCATGGCTTCCGGGAATGGATATTCATCGTTATAAGGAATTGCGGAAGGGGCTTGCGTTATCCAGCCTCCATCTGATACTTCCACTTGTTTGCCACCTTTCCAGGATGAATTCATGCTGGCTTTTCTGCCGGCATGGGCCAACTGAATACCTGGTACTGAACCCTGGTTTTTTATAAAACCGGTTATTCTTTGTAGTGGTTCAACCTGATCATCTTTCCACAATCCCATATCATCGGGTGAGATTCTTCCGCGCTTTGTGACAGCCGTTGCTTCCTGAATAACGAGGGATGCACCTCCTGTGGCACGAGACCCCAGGTGTACCAGATGCCAGTCGTTTGCAAATCCGTCAACCGATGAATACTGACACATAGGGGAGATGGCAATCCGGTTTTTAAATCGGATCAGATCGGATTTCCAGCCGGTCAAATAACATATTAAAAATTAGTTTTTAGATTGTTTTTTCCATTCCAGAAAAGTTCTTCCCAAACAATGTATCAGATCAGTCGGGAGCATCGCTTCTTCAGAATATAAATCAGCAGCCAGATCGCCGGCGTATCCATGCAAGTATACGCCAAGAGCCGCGGCGGATGAAGCTGTATAACCCTGAGCCAGGAGAGCCGTTATGATACCTGTTAACACGTCTCCGCTGCCGCCTTTCGCCATGCCGGCATTTCCGCTGGTATTGAACGTAATATTTCCATCCGGATAAAATATGCCGGTAAAATGACCTTTCAAAACGATGATGATTTTATGAAGAATTGCCAAATTCTTCGCTTTTTCAAATCTTGTAAAATCGTCTTTACTGTCACCCGATAAACGATCAAATTCTTTTGGATGAGGTGTGATGATTGTATAATGAACAAGGGACGATAAAAGTTCAGGAGATTTGCTGATGATATTGATAGCGTCGGCGTCCAGAACCAGCGGATGTTGAAAAGTTTTTATAAAATTCTTCACCATGTATGCTGTTTCATCATCTGTTCCGATTCCCGGTCCCAAACCTGCCGCCTGATACATATCCAGATTTGGAGGAAGGGCTGTCAGACGGAATTCATTTACATCCACAGTGGCCATGGCTTCGGGAATCGAAGACTGCATAATTTCATATCCGCAAGACGGGAAACAGGAAGTCAACAATCCAACACCGGCAGATAAACAGGCTTTTGCAGCCAGAACCGCAGCGCCCATTTTACCATAACTTCCTGCAAGTATCAGGGCATGCCCAAAATTTCCTTTATGTGCAAACGGATCCCTCGGTTTATAAAGTGAAAGCGCTTTACTTTTATTAAAAACTGAATAAGAAGATTGGAATCCGGACAGATAAGATTCGAGCGATTTCATCATGCGAAGATAATTCTTAAGCTCAAAGCTTAAAGCGTAAAGCGTAAAGCAAGGTCAAAGCTTTATGCTTTCCGCTTTACGCCTGATGCTTTTATGGTTTTTTATTTTCGCCACCGCGGCCTTCGGGATCATTGTCGGGCTCTTCAAAGTTTTCGTGGCTCTGCTGGTAGTTTCCAAAAACATCACATAGTTTTTTGGAAGCATACACTCTTTTATTATCATTATTGCAGAGGGCAATAATCGTGGCGTTCTCTTCCATCATCCGGATGAATACGGTGCGGTTTCCATGCCACCATCCATTATGGTATATCAACTTTTTACCGTAAGGATAGACGATCATACGCCATCCAAGACCATAATTCCGTTTGCCTCTTTTTTCATTGCTGTAAGGAGTATATGCGCTATCCAAAGTAGATTCTTTAAACATAATCCCTCCGCGTAAGGCCGCATCCCACTTGAGCATATCTTCCGGAGTACTATAAATATTTTTATCACCGTAAACCATGTCCAGGTACTCTGTCGGATAGGCTCTTCCACTTAATCTGTAAGAGCGTGTGGCCCTGGAAGAATCCTGGGTGGCATACACATAAGTATCCTGCATTTGCAAAGGCAGAAAAAATGTTTTTGTAAGAAATTCATTATATGTTTCGCCCGATACTTTTTCAATAATAAGTGCCAGAAAAGCGTAGTTCGTGTTCGAGTATTCGAAATGACGTCCGGCAGTTGTATAAATTACCTGGTCATGGTGTTGGATAATGTATTGCAATAAATCTGCATTGCTGAGATATCTTCTTTTATCCCATCCCGACTGATCCATGAAGTGTACATAATTTCTCAATCCGCTGCGTTGACTCAAGAGATTTTTTATACTGATGCCTGGCGGAAATCCTGTCAGATATTTTGAAATATCATCATGGATATCGAGTTTTCCTTCTTCCCACAATTTCAGGATCGCCATTGCGGTAAAGGTCTTGGAAACGGATGCCAGATGAAAAGCAGTATGAATATTTACACTGTCTTTATGTTTTCGCGGATCCTTAAAACCACTATATCTTTCATAGACAACGACACCGTTATGTGCGACTACCAGGCCGCCGTTAAATCCACGTGCAAACAGGGAATCAAAAAACCGGCGCGATGCCGTGTTGTATAACTTAAACTCATCCGGGCGCAGGGTTTTCGGGCGGGGATTTGCTAATGCCAGCAACGTGGAGTCCTGCGTTTTTGGCGCGGGCTGTTTAACCGCAGGAGACTGCCCGCAACAAACCAGAAAGGAAGCGGCAAGCAAATAACAGCAAATGGTTTTCAACAGGTATATTTTTTCGGTTATCAAGGCGCAAAAATAAATTATTTATGCCGTTTGGGTCGCAGGAAACGAGTTTTGTTTTTCCGTTTCCTTTTTTAACGGCAATTTTGCAACTTATTTTATAAGAATAACGCTAAAAACGTACGGAGATTATGACAGATAAGAAAATTACCAGTTATCCGAAGGAAAAGGTGAATATTTTGTTTCTGGAAAACATCAGTGATGCAGCAGTGAAGCGGTTTTCCAGCGCTGGTTATACATCTGTTAAGAAGCTTCCAAAAGCTCTGTCCGAATCTGATCTGATCAGGGAAATTGAAGATGTTCATCTATTGGGCATCCGTTCCAAAACACAAATCACTGAAAAAGTGTTAAAAGCTGCTAAGAAGCTCCAGGCTGTGGGCTGTTTCTGTATCGGGGTTAACCAGGTGGACCTCAAAAATGCCACTAAAAATGGCATTGCAGTCTTTAATGCACCGTATTCTAACACACGGTCTGTAGCCGAACTGGTAATCGGCGCGTCAATCATGCTCATACGGCGGATTCCTGATAAAAGTAAGTCTGCACACGAAGGCATCTGGATGAAGGAATCAAAAGGGAGTTATGAGCTTCGGGGCAAAACCATGGGTATTATCGGATATGGAAATATCGGAACCCAGGTGAGTGTATTGGCGGAATCCATGGGTATGAAAGTGGTTTATTTTGATATTGAGACTAAGCTACCGCTGGGAAATGCATTGCCAAAGAAATCTGTAAAGGAGCTCGTTTCAGTTTCTGATATAGTAACGATTCATGTTCCGGACACAGACCAGACACGTTTAATGATCAATAAAAATGTCATAAAGCAATTCAAAAAAGGAGCTATTTTATTGAACTATGCGAGAGGCGAGGTAGTTGATCTGGAGGCACTCGCTGCAGCCCTGGAGAAAGGAGATCTGGCGGGTGCCGGCGTTGATGTATATCCATTGGAACCTGAAAAAAATGGTGACAAGTTCATGACGCCCCTCCAGCATCTTCCCAATGTATTGTTGACCCCTCATATCGGAGGTTCGACTGAGGAAGCCCAGGCAAATATCGGTGACGATGTAAGTAATAAATTATTTCAATATTTGGAAATGGGCATCAGCACAGGTTCACATACGATACCGGAGCTCAGTTTACCACAACATCCTGACACACACCGGATACTACATATACACTATAATGTACCCGGCGTTTTGTCTGATATTAATACCAGACTGTCCAGTCATCACATCAATATCCTGGCTCAGTACCTGAAAACAAATGATGATATCGGGTATGTGGTTCTGGATGTTGATAAAAAACTTTCGGCTCAGGCCATTGGCTTGTTGAAAGAAGTGAAGAATACAATAAAAACAAGATTATTATATTAATTGGTCATGGACGCTATCTGTTTTTTTTGAGATAGCTGAATATTTCCACATAGGATTTCCATACCCATTTCACGGTTTCTCCGATTTGTATACCTACGACTTTCTTAAGGACGAAATACATGATAAAGAAAGATATTATGGCTGCTACGTCTGCGCCATATGCTGCACCCAGCCATCCCGTATATCGCAAACCGATATACATAAAGCCATAGTTTAAGATCATGATAAGCAGGTTCACCCAAAAATTCAGCGCCGGTTTTCCAATCGCATCCATGGTGGTTCCAAACTGGTAGGAAAAGGGACGCAGAATACTGAATAGAATGACTATTTGAAGTATCGGAATCGCTGCATAATATTTACTGCCTGCGAGTATCGTGATGAAAATATGAGGAAATAAAAAAATAAGGATACTGATGAGGCACCAGGATACTCACAATGGTGCCGACCATTCTTTCAAAATAGTATCGCACTTTGTCCTGTCCTGAAGTAACCATCGCTTCCACATTTTTGGGAAATAATACATCTGCAATAGCGAAAGATGGCACGTCCATCATATTATTTATACGAGCGACAATATTATAATAGGCAACGACATTGGCTGAAATGAGTCCTGCAGAAATAAACTGGTCGGCAGATCTTCCCAGGGATGAAAATACATTGGTTCCAAAAATATATTTACCAAAATTAAACATACGCAGCATGGTTACTTTATCTGTTTCGAATGAGCGATATAAATATCCCCTGGCGAAATAGAGCAGTACCAGTAGTACCCAACATCTGGGAAATAATTTGCAATTTGACCAGATTAATCAGTGTCAGAGCCGGTTTATCGTACAGCAGCAAACCAATCACCGAGATCATAAAAATTCCCTGCCTGCATAAATAACCATAGAAAATGGCTTTGAATTTGAAATGTGCCTGAAGAAGAACCTCCAAATGATTGAAAGGTATCAATACGATGATAACGAGTATGCCTAATCGAAACAAAGGATAAAGTTCGGGGGCGTTCAACCAGGTCGGCGAAAATATTTCCGCCAAAAAAAAGCATACAGATTACGACCGCGGAAAACAGGATATTAGTGATCAGCGACGAAGACTGAACCTTGTTTCGATGGTTTACATATTCCGGTTCGCTCAAAAACTTGATCATCGGGTTACGTAAAAGGCCCTGCTTAATATTTTCAATCAATGTGAATATGGTAAGGAAAAGCGCCCAAATACCCATTTCCTTGACTGTGGGAAATACTTTTTTGGCAAGAATGATATAACTGACAACGCCAAAAGCAATCAGGAAGGAGCGGTTCAGAAGCGTAAAAAAAACAGAATGAATCCAGAATGAGGATCCTTGTTTAAGTTTCAATTGGGTTATTTGGTGTTAAATGATATAATATACGGACTAACGCGGGAGATCATAAATAAAAGATTTAAAGACTTCATTAAAAATTCTCATTAAGTAGTTCTAGTATTCTATAATATCAATCCAATATGAAGAATTGATAATTTTTTCAATCTGGGATCTGATATTTACAACGGCTTTAAAACTGATTCATAATTAAATAAATACATATTATAAATATCCTATAATTTATATTATGTCAAATAGTATTTAGTCAGTATTTGATATTACCCCCAGTAATACCCATCTGATTAAATAACCGGGCCCTGGAAATAAATCCTAAAGTATCCCCCATAGCTGCCCGACGCACCCATTCCTACACCGATGGGACCTCATTGCTACCTCGATGGGACCTCATTGCTACCTCGGATTCCGAGGACCCAAAGAGGTACCAAAGAGGTACCAATGAGGACAAACCGAGGAGAAATTGAGGAGAAACAAAGGAGCCGTAGAATCATCCTGGTTCTTTCACTGGATTCCGCTTCGTACATTTAAACCCTCTATTTAGTCCACCCCGACTTTTTTAACTTTCAAAATTGTATTTAATTATGTCATCTGAAAAAATGGATCATTCAGAGGTTCCGGATTATAAGGTTAACTGGCTTCCTTTGGTCCTCGGTGCCGTGCTGGTTCTGGGACTCATCATTTTTATTTTTAAAGGTTGTCATGGCTCCAATGAATAAAATTCATGGTTCCTGTAAATGCCTGTATTAAAGGAAGGAGAAAGACAGTGGTATCGCTTTAAGCGGTCGGGCTAAATACTAAATAATGGTTACTTGAACTGTTACTTTACTTTAAATGACGCCAGAGCGCCATATTTAGTTCTGTTATTTCACCCGCACCGGAAATACGTTTGATTTCCAGTAGTTTTTTGCCTATGGCCATTGCGGTCACTGCAGATGGATTAAAGGTTTTCCGGGAAGTCTGGGACTTGGATTGAGCGGAGATTTTTCGATTGGATTTCATAAATAAAGGATATAGATTAAACGTCTATATCCTTTATTTTATGCGTCTTCAATAAGAATTTAGCTCGCCTGTATTAGCAGTATTCGTCAAATGCAGCTATCAGATTGTGGGCAATCATTTGCGCTGAACGACCTTCAATATGATGACGCTCAATCATGTGCACCAACTGACCATCTTTAAACAAAGCAACGGCCGGTGAAGATGGTGGATATGGCAACAATTTTTCGCGTAATGTTCTGACTGCATCTACATCAAATCCGGCAAAACTGGTTGTCAGATGATCCGGTTTCTTTGTGGTGTTGTGAACAGCCATCAGAACGCCTGGTCTGGCAGTGCCTGCAGAACAGCCACAAACAGAATTTATGACTACCAGCGTCGTTCCCTTGGCTTCCAGCTGATTAATAACTTCTTCCGGGGTCTTCATTTCGCTGAAACCGTTTTCGGTCAGCTCTTCTTTCATCGGTATAACTAATTGTTCGGGATACATTGTTTGGGTTTTTTAGAACAACGCAAAACTAATCAATTTGTTCATTAACTCGATGGTTAAACAACCAGAACTCCTACAGCTGAACCAGTCTGACGACAAATTGGTAATTAAATTCTGGTTTCATGCTATTATGACATTGACTCTTAGTCTAATTGGTCATAATGTCAGCTATTTTTGGTTAAAATTTGATCGGTATGGGGTTTGAACAATCAAGATCGAAATCATTCATTCAAATTTTTAAAACATAGTACTATGACACTTGTAAAAGTTAACAACAGGCCATTTGGCAATCTGTTTAATGAATTATTAAATGAGATTCCAGTTGCCGCCCGTTCATTCGGCCAGGATTTCCTTGCATTTCCTCAGACAAATATTCATGAAACTTCTGAAGCCTACCATCTTGAAATGAATGCACCCGGAAGAACCAAAGAAGACTTTAAAATCCAGGTTGAACAGGGTTTATTAACTGTCAGCTTTGAAAAGAAAGAAGAATCTGCAAAGTCAGAAGATTACAAGACCATCCGTCGTGAATTCGAATTCAGGTCATTCAAACGCAGTTTTTCTGTTGATGAAAAGATCAATGTAGATGGCATAGAAGCCAAATATGAAAACGGTGTGTTGAAACTTCTTTTGCCTAAGAAAGAAGAATCAAAACAGATCGCAAAGCAAATTAATATAGCCTAATACCTCTTGAGAACGTGTTAAATTGGTGGTTGTGATGCCCCTCTGCTTGTAGCAGGGGGGTTTTTTTGGCTTTTTACTCTAACCGTTCTGGGTTAATTTGCGCTTCATTTTCTCAAACCAGACATGAGTAAATCCAGCTACCAGTGGTTTTTGGTATTGATGATTTTTGGATCAACCTGGGTTTTTCCATCTTTTGGCCAGGTTCCCGTTGCCAAAAATCCGGCGGACACTCTTTATCCTGCGCAGGACAGTATGTTGAGAATTGTAAACCTGAGCCCCTATTTTACCCTGCATGTGGATTCAACCATGAATTATGGTCTCGAGATAAATAAAAATCCCACCTATTTCTATTGGTATTTGAAGAATTCACCGCTTGGACTGAAGATAAACAAAGACAATGGCGTGCTCACTTTTAAAGCGGATAAGTCTTACTTCCTTTCCGGGAGATTAAAATATGACTATCCTTATAAAGTCAGCGTAGGTGTGCAGAATCTAAAGGATCCGTCCGAGCATGTTGATACGACTTTTACCATCCAATTCTTTACCACCGAAATCGTCCCCTCCCGTCTGAAGCCTTCTGTGAATAGTGTATTATTTGTTGACGAAGGAGATACCATCAATTTTCGTATTGAATGTGAAGAAGGAAGTTTTCCCGTGGAAAATATCAGCTTCTTTTCCAATCTCCCGATTAAAAATTATAAGCCTGTAAAAAAATGTGACGACGAATTTTCGTGGAGTCCACCCTATGACTTTATTAAAGAAGCCGATTCGGCGAATCAAAAGCTGGTGCTCCTGTATTTTATCGGCGTCAATAAATTTTTTAACCGGGACACCGCGCTCGTAAAATTGTATGTAAAATCCGCCCTGAATTACCCTTTTATGCTACAGGAATATCAGCGTACAGTGAAAGAAGAACATACCTATATCCTGCAACTCAAATATGCTTTTGTGCAGCTGGATAAAAAAGTAAAAAATACAAAAACGACCAGGACATCATTTGATATGACTTCTTCTTCATCTGCTTTGGGTGGCACCGTATTGTCATCATCGGGTGGTGTCGGTGCCCAAACGGCTGGCAAAATCCTTCCGGGAGCCGGCGTTGCCCTGGTGCCCGTAAAGGAAACGGTTGCACCTCAAAAAATTGCCGAGCAAAATGGAGCTTCCATTATACGTTCTTCAATCAAAAGACTGGAGTACCAGTTGCACGAAAATAGTTTGACCGGCGAGAAAGATCCGGATATAGTAAAAAAAATAAACAAGCTGAAAGATGAGATGAAGCAAATTCAGGTTCAGCTGATTGAAGTGCCGATAGATGAAAATACCAATATGACGGAGGAACAGCTAAATGAATATTTCAATTCAAATAAAGTAAACAAAAAATATAAGCTGAATCACTAGTATCCCAAAATCTTCAGCATGCTCTGTGCAGTTTGCTCTTTCGCATAGAGCCAGTCTACCAATTTCCCGTTCTTATCGTAATTCATGATGACATGTTTGGGAGAAGGAATCAGACAATGTTTAATACCACCATATCCGCTGATCTGATCCTGGTAAGCGCCGGTATGAAAAAATCCCAGATATAAGGGTTCGCCGTTATTGAGCTTTGGCAGGAACACTTCATTGATATGTTCCTCAGAGTCGTAATAATCGTGACTATCGCATGTGATCCCACCCAGTACCACGCGCTGGTATTCCACATCCCATTTATTTATGGGCATCATCAGAAACCGTTCACCGATGCCCCAGGTATCCGGTAATGTAGTGATGAAAGAAGAATCGATCATATACCAGATTTCACGGTCATTTTGCATTTTTTGTCCGATCACACTATAAATATGTGCCATGCTCTCCCCCACTGTATAACTTCCGAATTCCGTGAAGATATTCGGCATGGGTACATGATTTCTTTTGCAGGCTTTTTTGATATTGCCTACAATTTCATTAATCATGAACTGGTAGTCGTACTCAAACCCCAGGGAATGTTTTATCGGGAAACCTCCACCGATATTGATGGAATCCAGTTCCGGACAAATCTTTTTTAGCTGACAATACAGGTTGATCACTTTATTGAGCTCGCTCCAGTAATAGATATCATCCTTTATTCCCTTATTCAGGAAGATATGCAGCATCTTCAATTGAAAGCGATCTTCGTTTCCTTCAATCTTATCCACATAAAATTCCAGTACATCCCGGGGCCTGAAACCGAGGCGGGAAGTATAAAACGGGAAATTGGGTTCTTCTTCAGCGGCTACACGGATGCCCAGCTTGAAAGGAACTTTTACTGATTTTTTATACTGCTGCAGTTCGTCCTTGTTATCCAGAATGGGAACCACGTTTCTGAATCCTGTGTTGAGCAGTGAGGCAATACGACTGGTATATGGTTTTTGTTTAAAACCATTGCAGATGATGTAAGTGTCTTTGGTTATTTTTTTCTTTGCGTATAATTTCTTAATAATATCGATATCATATGCGTAAGAAGTTTCGAGGTGGATATCGCTGTTCAGCGCTTCTTCTACAATAAATGAAAAATGAGAACTCTTGGTACAGTAACAATAAAAATATTTGCCTTCGTATTTGTGTCGGGCCATGGCAGCCGCAAACATTTTCTTTGCTTTTTTTATCTGCATCCCGATTTTCGGCAGATAAGAAAGTTTCAGCGGTGTACCATATTTATCAATAAGGGCCTTTAGATCTACCCCGTTAAATTCTAAATAATTTTCCTTCACTTCAAATCCTTCCTGCGGAAAATTAAACGTTTGCTGTACGAGATCAGCATACGTATTGTTCATGGAATCATTTGGATGGATGATGGTAGGACGATTTAGTTAGTGAATGAATGTGGTACAAATATAAATTTCTGTAAACAATCGCAAAATAAAAGAGGTTTCTAAAGGATCCTATTATTCCCTCAGAAACCTCTTTATATAATAGTTATCTTTTTTATTTTACTGAAGCGATCAGCTTTGCAAACGCTTCCGGTTCATTCATGGCAAGATCAGCCAGCATTTTCCGGTCGAGTGTAATACCTTTTTCATTGAGCAGATGGATAAACCTGGAATAGGTTAGTCCTTCAGCCCGGACTGCTGCGTTGATACGTGCGATCCAGAGTGCGCGGTATTCGCGTTTTTTAAGTTTCCTGCCCACATAACGATATGTAAGCCCCTTTTCCAATACATTTTTAGCTACCGTATAGACATTCTTACGTTTTCCGTAAAAGCCCTTGGCTTGTTTGAGGATTCTTTTCCTGCGGGCTCTGGAGGCTACCGCATTTACTGAACGTGGCATATGATAAAAAGTTAAAAGTTAATAGTTAAGAGTTAAGAGTGACTACTTGAGGCGCAACAGCCTTTTTACAAAGTCCAGATTAGCATGACTAACCTCTCCTTTTTTCGCCATTAATCTTTTTCTTTTCGTTGATTTCTTTGTTAGAATGTGTCTCTTAAAAGCTTTCTGGAAAGTGATTTCACCGGTGCCTGTGATTTTGAATCTTTTCTTGGCACTCGAGTTTGTTTTAACCTTTGGCATCTTCTGATGAGGTTTTATTTGATACCCTGCTGGCGGATCTGCACGGGCAGAACACTTATGGGGCCGTTTGGGCAATTCAATCCCGCATGTGCGGGATGACCATTTAAAAATGGAGCGCAAAAGTACGGTGATTTAAGCAAAAATGGAAATAATATACTGATATGTATATTGATACGGGTAAGATATTGGTATCATTTATCGGGGTTTTAACGGTTTTCCACTATTTTTGCCTCCCCTAAAAATCTCAGATCTAATAAATATGGACAAATTGATTTATCTGGTGCCCCTGATGGGAATTATTGGTCTTTTATATACGTATTTAAAATTCAAATGGGTCTCCAGGCAGGAAGAAGGTACTGATCTGATGAAAAAGATTAGCCAATACATCGCAGAAGGTGCTATGGCTTTTCTGAAAGCTGAATGGAAGATCCTGGGATATTTTGTGGTTATTGTGGCGCTTCTGCTGGGTTTTATGGCCAGCACAAACCCTCATTCCAACTGGTCAATATCGATCGCTTTTATACTGGGTGCTATTCTGAGTGCCACAGCCGGTTATATCGGAATGCGCGTAGCTACAAAAGCCAATGTGAGAACCGCACAAGCTGCCAGGACCAGCCTGAGTCGCGCACTTAAAGTATCCTTTACCGGAGGCTCTGTTATGGGCCTTGGTGTTGCCGGTCTGGCTGTTTTGGGTTTAGGAGGGTTATTCATCATACTAAAGGCCATTTTTGCTCCGGATGCAGAAGTTAATTCTGAAGAAATGCTTCGTACCATTGAAGTACTTACAGGCTTTTCTCTGGGTGCGGAATCCATCGCTCTTTTTGCCCGTGTGGGTGGTGGAATATATACTAAAGCTGCAGATGTCGGCGCCGACCTGGTGGGGAAAGTGGAAGCCGGTATTCCGGAAGACGATCCCCGGAACCCTGCAACGATTGCCGACAATGTGGGCGACAATGTGGGCGATGTGGCAGGTATGGGAGCTGATCTTTTCGGTTCCTATGTGGCTACTGTTCTTGCTACCATGGTACTCGGTCAGGAAACTGTTTCGCAGGATAATTTTGGAGGCATGTCCCCTATCCTTCTTCCAATGATGATTGCCGGCACCGGAATTCTGTTTTCCATGGTCGCCACTTTATTTGTGAGAATCAGTGAAAATGCCAGTGTCAGCACGGCCAGTGTACAAAAGGCGCTCAATATGGGTAACTGGGGTTCGATTGTTTTAACTGCTCTGGCATCCGTCGGACTGGTCTATTTCATATTACCGGAAACGATGACATTGCGTGGGCTGGAATTCACCAAATGGGGTGTACTCGGAGCCATTGCTGTCGGTCTGGCAGTGGGAACACTGATGAGTATGATCACAGAGTATTATACTGCGATGGGAAAAAGACCGGTTATGTCCATCATCCGTCAATCGTCTACAGGACATGCGACCAATGTGATTGGAGGACTGGCAGTGGGAATGGAATCGACCTGCCTCCCGATTCTGGTATTAGCTACTGGAATCTGGGGTGCGTATGCCTGTGCCGGTTTGTACGGAGTTGCGATAGCGGCTGCGGGCATGATGGCCACTACTGCCATGCAACTTGCCATTGACGCATTTGGACCCATTGCTGACAATGCAGGAGGTATCGCTGAAATGAGTGAACTGCCAAAAGAAGTCCGGGAAAAAACAGATGTGCTGGACGCTGTTGGTAATACTACGGCGGCGACCGGTAAGGGCTTCGCCATCGCTTCCGCTGCACTTACTTCACTTGCTCTGTTTGCCGCATTTGTTGGTGTGGCAGGAATCAGCGGTATTGATATATATAAAGCCAAGGTACTTGCCTCACTTTTTGTAGGTGCCATGATTCCATTCATATTTTCGTCCCTGGCAATACGCGCAGTGGGTGAAGCGGCGATGGCCATGGTGGAAGAAGTACGCAGGCAATTCCGCACGATACCAGGAATCATGGAAGGAACAGGAAAACCTGAATATGATAAATGTGTGGCGATCTCTACAGAGGCATCACTAAAAAAGATGATGCTGCCGGGTGCCATTGCAATCTTCTCACCATTGATCATGGGATTTTTGCTTGGACCGGAAGCGCTTGGTGGATTTCTGGCAGGTGCCACCGTGAGTGGCGTCTTAATGGGCATGTTCCAGAATAATGCAGGCGGCGCCTGGGATAATGCAAAAAAATCTTTTGAAAAAGGTGTGGAGATTAACGGTGAAATGTTTTACAAAAAATCGGAGCCACATAAGGCATCTGTAACCGGAGATACTGTAGGCGACCCGTTTAAAGATACTTCAGGTCCATCTATGAATATTCTCATCAAATTGATGTCGATCGTTTCACTTGTCATCGCCCCCACCCTGGCTCAGATTTATGGTACCCATGACGTACAGGCGAAGGCGTTGAAAACGCAAAAAATTCAAAAAGAACTTATCAGCAGGGCCAGATAGAAAATTTATTCATTGTTGTCGGCCGGAATATCCGTTTCTCCGGTCAGCTGTTTCTTCGAATTTTCGAGATCCTTTTTTTGCTGGTCGCTGAGTTGCGGATAATTCAGATCCAGACGGCTCAATTCACTTACTATAATATTGGCCAAAACCAGTCTGGTAAACCATTTGTCGTCGGCCGGAACGATGAACCAGGGTGCGAGGAGATTTGAAGTATTTTCAAACATATCCTCGTACGCTTTTCTGTATTCTTTCCACAGATCCCGTTCCTTAATGTCGCCTGCTGAAAATTTCCAATTTTTTGCCGGATCGTTGATCCGTTCAAGGAATCGTTTCTTTTGTTCCTTCTTGGAAACATGAAGAAAAAATTTCAGTATAACGGTGCCATTGTCAACCAGGATTCTTTCAAAATGATTGATCTGACGGAATCTTTTTTCCCAGAAGGATTTATCGATGTCACTTACTGATTTGATGCCGGGCAGGTTTTCATTTAATATATATTCCGGGTGAACTCTTGTAACCAGTACGTTTTCATAATGTGACCGGTTAAAAATGCCAACCATTCCCCGGGCCGGCAGGGCTATATTATGGCGCCATAAATAATCGTGTTCAAGTTCCTGATGTGTTGGCGTCTTAAAAGGAGGTCACCGTGACACCCTTGCGGATTCAATCCACTCATCACATGTTTTATGACACTATCCTTACCGGCAGCATCCATGGCCTGAATCACAATCAATACGCTGTACCGGTTGGAGGCATATAATTTTTCCTGGAGTTCCGAGAGCTTCAGTATATCAGCCTTCAATAACCCCTCTCCTTCATCCTTGGTGACCGGCTTTTCATTATCATCGGTCGGCCAGTCTTTTAATTTGACTCCCTTATTTTGACCGACCTTAAATTTATCTGAAAAAAAAGATGCGGGTCGTTGAGATGCCATAGTGAAGGTTTAAATAATTAATATTTTTCTTTACGGTTATGCCAACCGTTCAATAAATAAATTGTTAAAAAAGATGTCTAATACGAATAAAATCGTATTTTGCTTTGCATACAAATTTAGCATATGGTAACATCAAAATATATTAAACCCACGGAAAGTGAACTGGAGATTCTGCGGGTGCTTTGGGAAAGAAATAAAGCCAGCGTACGGGACGTCCATGAGGAACTTTCAAAAACCAAAGAAGCCGGGTATACCACCACGCTAAAACTGATGCAGATTATGTTTGAAAAAGGACTGGTGGGAAGGGATGATTCTGTGAAAATACATGTCTATCATCCGGTCGTAAGCCGGGAAAAGACCCAAAAACATTTGTTAGGAAAAATGATCACCAATCTGTTTGGCGGATCTTCCACTGAACTGGTCATTCATGCACTCGGAAATCATAAAGCTTCTCCGGAAGAACTGGAGGAAATTCAACAGCTGCTCAACAATCTGAAAAAGCAATAAAACATGTCGGCCTACCAAAGCGCCCTGACTGTACTTGGATGGTGCCTGCTGGATAGTATCTGGCAAATGGCAGTCATGTGGATGGGTTACAAAATGATAACGACCGGGAATAAGCGCATTTCACCGGCGGGAAAGCATAATCTGATTTTATTATTCGTCTTTATTGGAACCGAATGGTTTGCTTATTCTTTTGTTCATTTAATGAATGAACCATCCGAACATTTTCTGCCTGGATTTCTTCCTGTTTCACCTGTTGCCAACCATTGGATTTCCTGGTTAACGGTGTTTTACCTGGTCATAATATCGGGCCGCCTGTTACAATACACCTTTCAATATTTCAGGTTTTGGAAAAATGTGAACAGCAAAACACCCCATCCGTTATTTCAGGCATTTGCAGACCGTTATTCCAAAATTCTGGGGATTCACCGAAAAGTACAGGTATACATTTGTACACTGGCAGAGACCGCAGAAACAAGCAAATTTTTCAAGCCGATCATTCTGCTGCCGGTTTCGCTTATTTCGCAACTTTCTCCCCAACAGATTGAAGCGATCCTGGTTCATGAACTCTATCATATAAGACGTAATGACTACCTGACCAATATATGCATGGCGTGCTACAGGGGTATTTTCTTTTTTAACCCATTCGCTCATCTTTTTTACAAGGAAATTGCCAGGGAAAGAGAGTTGGCCTGCGATGACGGTGTACTGGAACTGGGGTTTACACCGGACTTGTACGCCGAGACTTTATATTCGCTGGAAAAATTTCGTCAGCCTTCTCCCGGGTTTTCCCTGGCGGCAGATGGCAATAAACCATGGCTGCTGATGGAAAGAATACGGCGTGTATTGGGGAAACCGGAACTCAGGCAAAACCGTTTCAGTCCTCTGATTATCATAAGCGGATTGACAGCTCTCTGTTTGATTATTCTCAGACCATCAGGTATTGCTCCCGGCAAACAGCCCAGGTATTGCCATACAGCACCAAAGCGCTTACGCCAACCCGTTATGAAGCAATGAAATTGAAAATAACAGGTAAGGTGAAAGACCAGGTGTCCAAAAAGAGTAGCGGCCAGAAACGTGTAAAAATTAAAGTGAGTCCCGACATACCATCTTTACCGGTGGCAGAATCGGACGAATCAACCGAGCCACCGGATATGGCATATTATGCAGACAATAAAATTCCAAGGGACTATTCGAATCAACCGGCTGCAGACCTGAGTCAGGAACCGGTTCACGCAATGCCTGGTTCGCCATACGTACCTTCTGTTAGTCTTGCTTACGATGCTCAACCAGTTGTTATTGCAGCTGACAGTATGCGTGATATACTGATTAAAAATGATATCAGTACAATCGTCTGCCTCGCCAATCTCAAAGCCATCGCCAACCTGAAAGAACTTGAAATCCAGATTGATAAAAACAAGCAGGAACTTACCCGGATCGAAATAGAAAATCAAAAGCTTTTCTTACCGGATCAACGGAAAATAAAACCGTTGCTGAAAAAGATGCAAAAGCAAATCGAACGCAAGAAAATACAGGTCGATGTGTTGCGAAACAAGCTCGAAGTTTCGGAAACAGAAATTATCCATATTTAAGCGGCGGAATAATTAATTTTGCAACATGACTTTCAATTACCGGGAAATGTTGCCGAAGGAAATGGATGCATCCTCCCGCGTCTGGATATATCAGTCCAGCCGCCTCTTCAGTATATCTGAAGCGCTCCAGATAGAAGAAATGCTGAATGAATTTGTCGGTTCATGGCATTCACACGGTGTTGCCGTTAAAGGATACGCTAATTTGTTTTACGGGCAATTTATTATTTTGATGGCAGATGAAACGGCCTCCGGAGTTAGTGGATGCAGTACAGATTCATCCGTACGCCTTATGAAATCAATTGAACAGAAATTCAGGATTCAGTTATTCGACAGGTTATTACTTGCTTTTCTGATCGAGGAGAAAGTGCAGTTATTACCTATTTCCCAACTGGATTTCGCGGCGGAAAACCAATTTATTTCCAGGGATACCATTTATTTTAATAATACTGTTCAAACCAAAAAGGAACTGGAGGAAAAATGGTTGCTGCCGCTAAAGGAAAGCTGGCTGAAAGACCGTATGCGGAAGTAGCTCACCTGGCAGAGCGACAGCTTCCCAAGCTGTAGGTAGCGGGTTCGAGTCCCGTCTTCCGCTCTAGATATAATGAATGATTAATTTAAAGATTATTACAGCCAGTACAAGACCGGAGAGAAAAGGCATTTATATAAGCCATTGGGTAATTGAAGCATTGCAATCCAATCCTTCCTTTCAGGTTGAACACCTGGACCTGAATGAAATCAATCTGCCTTTTCTGGACGAACCCCACCATCCCCGGTTTCAGAATTATACCAAGCAGCATACGAAGGAATGGAGCAGTAAAATTTCAGAGGGAGAAGCATTTATCTTCGTGATACCGGAATACAATTATGGATATACGGCACCTTTAAAAAATGCGATAGACTTTTTATTTAAAGAATGGGCTTATAAAACGGCAGGCATTGTAAGTTACGGCGGTCTGGCCGGCGGCACCCGGGCGACTCAAATGTTTAAACAGGTGCTCACTACATTAAAAGTAGTTCCGGTAACGGAATCCCTCCCCATTCCGTTTTTTGCATCCCATATTAAAGATGGTGTTTTCGTTCCGACTGAAGTCCTGAACAATGGCCTCAATGATATGTTTCAGGAAATGATCAAAGTTGACAAGGGACTTCGGGTGATCAGGGAACAGGCCTGACCTGTCATCCTGTCATTTATTCCTTTGTTTTGATTAATTTTGCTATCCCAAAGGTTTGTAATGGAATTGAAAATACTCAGTAAGGAACATGATGAGGCAAGACAGGGCGAAAGTTTTTCACCTGCCATCCTTTTGGAAACGGACTCCATCCGGAAATTTTATATTGAGAGCTATGGCTGTGCCATGAATTTTGCGGATAGCGAAGTCGTTGCTTCTATCCTGCAGGGTGCGGGATTTACTGCAACCCGTGACTATACAGAGGCTGACCTGGTAATGATTAATACCTGTTCCATCCGGGAAAAAGCAGAACAGACCATTCGAAACAGGCTTCATATTTTCCGCCAGCAAAAAAGAGCCAATCCTTCCATGCTGATTGCTGTGTTGGGTTGTATGGCAGAAAGACTGAAATCCAAATTTCTGGAAGAAGAAAAACTGGTCGATCTGGTTGTAGGTCCGGATGCTTACCGGAGCCTGCCCCTGTTGATTGAGAAAGCCGAAGGCGGACAAAAATCTGTGAATGTTTTGCTAAGCCGTGAGGAAACATATGCTGACATTTCCCCTCTGCGATTGAACAGTAATGGCGTGAATGCATTTGTAAGTATCATGCGCGGATGTAATAATATGTGCTCATTTTGTGTGGTGCCTTTTACGAGGGGCAGAGAGAGAAGCCGGAATCCGGAATCGATCATCGCGGAGTGCCGGGACCTTTTCGAAAACGGCTACAGGGAAGTAACGCTGCTCGGACAAAATGTAGATAGTTATCATTGGCATTCCGGATTGGAAGGAGAAACAGCGGTCGGATTTTCCGCATTGCTTGAAAATGTGGCAAAGATTTCTCCCCTGTTGCGTATCCGCTTTTCTACTTCTCATCCGAAGGATATCACTGATGATGTATTGCATGTTATTGCACGCTTTGAGAATATCTGTAATTATATTCATCTGCCGGTGCAGAGTGGTTCGACAACTGTTCTTCAGCGCATGAACAGGACGTATACCAGGGAATGGTATTTGTCCAAAGTTAAAAGAATCAGGGAACTGATTCCTGACTGTGGTATCAGTACTGATATCATTTCGGGTTTTTGTGGCGAAACGGAGCTTGATCATCAGCAAACACTTTCGCTGATCAGGGAGAGCCGGTTTGATTTCAGCTATATGTATTTTTATTCGGAAAGGCCCGGAACCCTGGCTGCCAAAAGGTATCCCGATGATATTCCGGAAACAGAAAAGAAAAGAAGACTGGAAGAAATCATCAAACTGCAAAGGAAAATTTCAGAGGAGTCCAATAGAAATGATATTGGAACCATTTCCAGGGTACTGATAGAGGGAGATTCGAAAAGAAGCCCATCGGAATGGATGGGCAGGAATGATCAAAATAAAGTAGTTGTTTTTCCTAAAGAGGGGCTCGCCCTGCAAAAAGGCGATTATGCGATTTTAAAAATCGTACAATCCACCGGAGGTACCCTGATTGGTTCAGCGATTTGAGTAAAGGGAAGCAACCTTAAATTTTTAAACATGGAACTTCAGGCAATAAAAAACAGGTTTGGCATTATTGGAAATGCGCCGGAACTCAATTTTGCGTTGAGTGTTGCGGTTCAGGTAGCGAATACGGATCTGACTGTGTTGATAAATGGAGAAAGCGGCGTTGGTAAAGAGGCTTTTTCACATATTATACATTCACTTTCCGCGAGGAAACATAACCCCTTTATCGCTGTAAACTGTGGCGCCATACCGGAGGGAACAATTGATTCTGAATTATTCGGTCATGAAAAGGGCTCTTTTACCGGTGCTGTTGATTCCCGTAAAGGATATTTTGAAACGGTGAATGGAGGAACTATTTTTCTGGATGAAATCGGAGAATTGCCACTTGGTACCCAGGCCAGATTACTGAGGGTACTCGAAGCAGGAGAATTTATCCGCGTTGGTTCATCCAAAGTGCAAAAAACAGATGTGCGCGTTATTGCTGCGACGAATAAGGACCTTCTCCAGTTGACAGACAGAGGAAAATTCCGCGAAGATTTATATTATCGGTTAAGCACAGTCCCGATCCGCGTACCTTCCCTGCGTGACCGAAAAGACGATATTCCGCTTTTATTCAGAAAATTCGCTGTTGATTTCGCTGAACGATATAAAACGACTCCTGTACAATTGGATGAAGAAGCAAAAAATCTGTTAATCCAATACAGCTGGCCGGGAAATGTTCGGGAGTTAAAGAATATTGCTGAACAGATTTCCGTTTTGTCGGAAGACAAGCTGATTAGTGCACAACAATTGCGTAGATTCATTCCGGAAAATCCGGTAAACCGGCTGCCCATGGTTATGCCGTCGTCACATAACCAGGCGCCAAACGATTTTTCGAATGAAAGAGAGATCCTGTATAAATTATTCTTCGATATGAAGAAGGATGTAACGGAACTCAAAAAAATGTTCCTTGAAATATTAAAAAACCCTTCCCTGGCAGCCGATGCCCAGGAAGCGTTTTCCCGGGAAATGAAAGAACTCAAACCGCAGGAGCACTATGGCGCCAATTCGGTTTCGTCTTCTTTTCAATCCCAACCGGTCGTGATACATAATAATGGAAACGGCAACAACACGATTCAAAATCACGAAGAAGTGGAAGAATCACTGAGTATCATGGATAAGGAGAAAGAACTGATCGTAAAAGCACTAAAGAAACATAAAGGAAAAAGAAAGGATGCGTCGTCGGATCTTGGCATCAGTGAAAGAACACTGTACAGAAAATTAAAAGAATATGATATCAGTGAATAAAGGCAATTTTTTTGATCGATATTTCCGGCAAAGCATTTGTCTGCTGGTTATTTTTTTATTTGTAAATGCCTGCGGAGTATATTCCTTTAAAGATGTTTCGATACCACCTGAAGTGAAATCCATTCACATCGGATTTATAGAAAACCGGGCCCGTTACGTTGATCCGCAATTGAGTCCCCAACTAACAGACAAATTAAAACAAAAAATCAGCAGCCAGACTAAACTGACCCAGATTCAAACGGAAGATGCAGACTATGATGTGACGGCCTATGTTTCAGCCTATGATATTACGACCGCCGGCGTGTCGAATCAGGCGGCCTCTATTAACAGGCTTACAGTTTCGGTTCATCTTGCATTGAAAAACCGTTTAAATGAACAAAAATTGGGAACGCCTGATTTTGAGACCGATATTTCGAGGAATTTTGATTTCCCGGCAACACAGAGTTTTACGGACGCACAGGTCAGTTTGTTGCCTCAGATCCTTCAGCAGTTAACGGATGATATATTCAACCGTTTATTTTCAAACTGGTAATTATTTAAGATGAATAGCGGCTTGCCATCCCTGTTAGATGCCATATTTGGAAAACAAGACCTGGCTTTGGTTTCGTTGGATGAAATTTATGAAGTGATCAGGGAATTTCCTTCTTTTAATGCGGGCCATTTTCTCCTGGCAAAAAAATTAAAATTGCAGGCGGATCCAGGTTATGAAATGGAAAGCATGCGAACTGCTTTGTATTTTAATAATCCGTTCTGGCTGCAAAGCCTCCTGGATGACGGCAATCATTTCCAGCAGTCAGAAAGCACATCCCATGTAAAGGAATCACGGGATGAGGATCGTATTATTTTCGAAGAAAATCCAGCTGAAACACTGGATATTATCCAGGAAGAAAGTAACTATACATTTGAATCATATACCCCCATTGAACAAACTGTTACTGAAAAAGACGAATTAGATAAAGAAACGGAAGAAATACTGGATGAAAAACTGAACTCGGATCCTGTGCGTTCAGAAGAAACATTTCAATATGCGGAACCAGGATCTCAAACAGTAACATCCTTTGATGAACTGATGGCGAAATATAACATCCAGCCGCTTGACATGGTGGATGAAACGGCTGAGGCGCCGGAGGCGGTCCTTTCCGAACCGAAAGAAATTCAATCAGAACCTGAAGCAATACAGGAATACAAATTGCCGGCTGCTGAACCGACTCCTGACAAAATCACCGCAAATAATAGCGATCAATTTGAAACGCCGGAAGAAGTTATAAATGAATATGGCATTTTGCCGGCTGCTGAACCGACTCCCGACAAAATCGCCGCAAATAATAGCGATCAATTTGAAACGCGGGAAGAAGTTGTAAATGAATATGGCATTTTGCCGGCTGCTGAACCGTCTCCCGACAAAATCGCCGCAAATAATAACGATCAATTTGAAACGCTGGAAGAAGTTGTAAATGAATATGGCATTTTTGAAGAAAAGGTAGTAAAGAAGGCGGAACATGATCATGATATGGATTCGTTTGACGAGCCCCTGGATCAGATTCCCTTTGTATCCGACAAGATACCACAAGACACGAATCCTGCCGGGCAATCTGTGAATACGGTGCCTGCAAGCTGAGGATGCGGGGCAAATTGTAGTTGACGAAGATTCCGGGATATGTAGATAGTGTCACTACAGACAATTCCGGGATTATCGAAAATGCCGCTATTACAGAAGATCAGGAATCCGAGGAATCCGAAGACGCACCCCACCAAACGGATGAGCATGATTATGATGCCTTCGACCGACCCCTGGAAGAACCTGAGCAGACTGAAGTGCCGGTGAATGAATATGAAAATTCTAACGAATTAACTGATTATGACCCGGATAATACCGGGAAGCCGGTTGAATATACAGATGACTCTGAATCAGGGGCAAATGGTCAGATGCAGGAGCTGTCTGAACGATTTGATGAACATCAAAAATCATTTACCGCATTCAATGCAAAAAATGCGGATTCCATTGTTTTTACACCCTATCATATGGTGGATTATTTCGCCTCACAGGGTATTAAATTGATTTTGGAAGACAATCCACCGGATCAATTTGGCAAGCAGTTAAAAAGCTTTACTGACTGGTTGAAAGTGATGAGAAAACTTCCTCCGCAGCCTTCATCAGAAAAGGACGATGAAAAAGAAAACGAAAAGATCCGCCATTTTGCCGCTCATTCCGTTGAAGAAAGGGATATCCTCACTGAGTCGATGGCGGAAGTACTTGCCAAGCAGGGAATGTATGAGAATGCCATAGCGCTGTTCCAGAAATTAAGTTTGATTTATCCCCCTAAAAGCGCTTATTTTGCGTCCAGAATTGAACAATTAAAAGCGTCGTTACCATGATATTTTTTGTTATTATCCTCTTGTTGGCCTGTGGTTTACTGGGTTTGATTATCCTGGTACAGAATCCGAAAGGTGGTGGTCTTGCAGGAAACGTTGCGGGATTCAGCAACCAGTTTATGGGCGTTAAGCAAACGACCGATATATTGGAGAAAGGAACCTGGATACTGGCTACAGTGGTAGTTATCCTTTGTTTATTTTCGACCGTATTCATACCAAAAGCGGCTTCCAATAAAGTGAGGGATGTGAAGGCAGCTCCCACGTCCACTTCAGTGCCCGGAACGCCCATCCAGCAGAAGTAATCTTACATACGATATTTAATACCCCGCATTCCAATGACGGGGTTTTTTGTTTATTTTGGTAAATAATCCAAATACACGTGAAGAAACTACTTCTCCTCCTACTTACTCTCATTTTGCTGGTTATGATCATCGGGGCCTACCTGGTACTAGGTCCCGGAACCGCGTTCGAAACGGCCAGTCATGACCTTTACATTCATACCGGAATGAATTATGAAGAACTGGATTCCATGCTGAAAAAGGATGAAGTGATTGAACATCCGGCTCTGTTTAAATGGCTTGGAAACCGGGTTTCATATCCTTCAAATATGAAGGCGGGAAAATATGAAATCCGTAAAGGAACAAACCTTTTGAATATTCTTAAGATGCTTAAGAATGGCAGGCAGGTACCGGTCAATCTGGTTATTACCAAGTTGCGTACACGGGAAGATCTGGGCGCACTGATCGGTAGAAAATTTGAATGCGATTCCCTCCTGTTTATGCGTTATATAAATAATCCGGATACACTGAAGTTTTACGGACTTGACACGAATACGTTTATGACCATGGTTTTCCCCAATACATACACCTATTTCTGGAACACGACACCTTCCCGGATTTTCAAAAAAATGGAAGTTGCCGCTCAGGCTTATTGGACTCCTGACCGTTTGCAGGAAGCGTCTGCGCATGGTCTGAATCGTACGACTGCTTATATACTGGCCTCTATTGTGGAAGAAGAGACAACGCGCAAAGATGATAAACCAAAGATCGCCAGTGTATATCTCAACAGGATCCGGACAGGCATGCGTCTGGCGGCCGATCCGACCGTTAAATTTGCGCTTCGCCGGTTCGATCTGAAAAGAGTATACGAGAAATATTTGCTGGTGGAATCGCCTTATAATACGTATATGAATGCGGGGTTACCACCCGGTCCTATTTGTACACCCTCCCTGGAATCTCTGGACGCTGTACTGAATGCGCCCTCTACTAAATATTTATATTTTGTTGCGAAACCGGATTTCTCAGGTTATTCAAATTTTGCGGAAACATTTCCGGAGCATTTGAAATTTGCAAAAGAATATCAAAAGGCACTCGATGAAGAAATGCGGATCGGTCAGCAGTCAAAAGGAAACCCATGACCATTCTGGATAAATTCATCAAAACTTCTTACCCTTACCGATATGCTTCGTTAAAAAGCAAAAGCATTTTCCTTCCGGGATTCCAGGGCCTTCCTTTATATGATGTGGTTGTTTTTTTCAAAAACCAGGTGCAGAAAGTCGGATTGAATGACCGGGCCCGGTCGATTGCATTTAGTTTCTTAATGGCCATTCCGGCTGCAACCATATTTCTGTGCACGCTGATACCTTATTTGCCTGTTTCAAAAAAACTCACCTATCAGCTTCTGCTACTGACCAAAGAAATAACACCGAATCAAAATACATTTTCACTGGTTTCAAATTTTCTGAATGACTTTTTAAATAAACAACGGGGAGGATTGTTATCGATCGGACTGTTTGTTGCCCTGTATTATGCTTCCAATGCGATGATTGGTTTGATGCGATCCTTTAATAAGTCTCTTCCCCCGCAGGCACCCAAGAATTTTTTCGAAAACAGGCTGATTGCCATTCAGCTTACCCTGGTAATGATTTTGTTGCTGATTGGTTGCATCTTGATTCTGGTTACGCAGGACGAACTTTTAAAATATATATTCAAAGCATTAAATGTGCACCGGAGATCTATGAAAGGACTTGTCAAGTCTCTACGATGGATCGTGATCATTCCCCTGTTCTATTTTACGATTGCCTTTATTTACCGGCATGCGCCATCTATTCAGAAAAAATGGCGTTTGATTTCACCCGGTACCACACTGGCAACCATTCTGATGATCGTGCTTACCTTTTTGTTTTCTTTCTGGGTAAATAATTTCGGAACTTATAATAAAGTGTATGGATCCATCGGTACGATCCTGATTTTAATGATCGTGATATATTTCAACGCAATGATTCTTTTAGTCGGCTTTGAACTGAATGTGAGTATACATTCCCTGAAGGAAAAAGCGCATGAGAGAAAGGTCCATGATGAGGAGACTTTGCGGGAATTGGCCAAATGAATAATATCTGGTGAACCTTTACGTATTGATACTCCAGATTTTCCATAAAGCCTGCTGGTCGGATTCAGGCAATTTAATTTTATTGTAATGTGAAGCCGCCTGTTTCTGGCGGAAAGCTTCATACAGACTGACAGCACAGGCAACTGAAATATTCAGTGACCGAATCATCCCCACCTGGGGAATCACGAAATTACCATCGGACAGGGCACGGATTTCTTCACTGACTCCATCATGTTCATTTCCGAAAATAAGAGCGACAGGATTTGTGAAATCTATTTCAAATAATGATACGGCGGAAGATGAAAGATGTGTCGTAAGAATAAGGGGAAATTTTTTTCTGAGTTCAGTAAAGCAAGCGGATGCGTCTGAATGTTCGTGAACCGTTAACCATTTGGCCGCACTACTACTACTCCTGGCGCCCCATTTTTTGTGCTTGCCGATTTTTGTATTCAGTACATACATGTCCTGAATGCCTACCGCATCACAGGTACGCATAACCGCAGAAATATTATGTGGATCAAATACATTCTCCAGCACCACCGTCAGGTCCGGCTGTCGTTTGTGTAGTACATTTTTTAGCCTTTCTTCTCTTTCCGGAGTCATTTTGTTGTTGATGGTTGCGTTATGCGTTAAGCCTTAAGCGTTCAGCTTTTAAATGTTCTTTCCCTGTAGCATCGGAACAAAGGAAAAATTATCAAATATTTCTTCATGTATTACACCCGTTTCATCTTTATGGATGCGAAGCATTTGCTGGATTTTTCCTTCACCGACCGGAATGACCATTTTACCTCCGGGTTTTAATTGCTCCAGTAGTTTTTCCGGTACCTGGGGAGCAGCGGCAGTAACAATAATCTTATCGAACGGCGCATAGGTTGGAAGGCCCTGGTACCCGTCTCCATAGAAATAGCGAATAGAAGGAAAACCGCGCAGGTATGTGAACTGTTTATTGCGATCGTATAACTGCTTTTGTCTTTCGATTGTATACACCTGGCTACCCATGATAGCCAATACAACAGCCTGGTAAGCACTGCCGGTTCCCACTTCAAGTACTTTTTCATGCGGTTTTGCTTCCAGCAACTGTGTCTGGTAAGCAACGGTGTACGGTTGAGAAATAGTCTGTCCCTCTTCGATCGGAAAGGCTCTGTCTTCATAAGCAATCTGATCAAAGGCGGAATCGATAAAAAAATGCCTGGGTATTTCCAGAATGGCCCGAAGAACACGCTCATCTGTAATTCCCTTTTTGCGGATTCCTTCTACCAATTGTTTTCTAAGTCCCTTGTGTCTGTATGAATCGGACAACACCCTCATGGCTGCAAGATAATTGAAGAATTTTTTACAATGCGTCTTTTCATTTGTAACTTTTCATTTCAAAGGCTTCTATATCTAAAAATCCCCTGCATGAAGAAAAATTCTTCCGTACTGCTTTGTCTGATGATGTTTGTGGAATATTTTATCTGGGGTTCCTGGTATGTTACGATGAGTACATACATGGGTAACAATCTGCATTCCTCAGGCGTACAGATTGGAGCCGCGTATAGTGCACTGGCCATCGCAACAATGATTTCTCCATTTATTGTTGGTCTCGTGGCAGACCGTTATTTTGCCGCGCAACGGATCATGGGTGTACTGCACCTGCTCGGGGCAGTTCTTCTTTTTCTGGCTTCAACCGTCACTTTGAATGGACCGTTCTATTGGATCATTCTTGTTTATTCTCTCTTGTATATGCCAACGATCGCTTTATCGAATAGCATCGCTTTTTACCAGATGAGCGATCCCGGGAAACAATTTCCCTGGATTCGTGTTTTTGGAACCCTTGGATGGATCGTTGCGGGGAAACTGATCGGGGTGCTGGACTGGGAAAAAACCGGACAAATCATCAATACTTTTTATCTCGCTGCGGGCGCTTCTGCCCTGCTGGGAATATTTAGTTTTGCCTTACCGAATACTCCTCCCAAAGCAACAGCCGGTGAAGCAACTGCTGCCAAGGCATTGGGAACAGATGCATTCGTATTATTTAGAAACAGAGCTTACCTGATATTTTTTATCGCGGCCATCCTGGTATGCATTCCTCTTTCCTTTTATTATGGATTTGCCAATGCCTTCCTGAATGAAATAGGAATGCAGGGGGCTGCTTCCAAAATGATTTACGGTCAGTTTTCAGAAGCCATTTTCATTCTTGCTATCCCCTTTCTTTTCAATCGAATCGGTGTAAAGAAAATGCTGATTATGGGAATGGTGGCCTGGATCTTACGGTATGTTTGTTTTGCATACGGTAATGTAGACACAAATCTGTGGATGCTGTATGCCGGGATCATTCTGCATGGTGTATGTTATGATTTCTTTTTTGTTACCGGATATATGTATACTGAAAAGAAAGCGGGCGCTGCTATTAAGAACGCAGCGCAGGGGCTGTTTACTTTTGCTACATACGGGCTGGGCATGTTTATCGGGACTTATTTTTCCGGATTTGTTGTGGACAACTATGTAAGCCCTGCAGGCCACAACTGGACCAGGATCTGGTTCGTCCCAGCTTATATTGCGTTGGGGGTACTGATCTATTTTATTTTATTTTTCCGTGAAAAAAAATCAGACTCAGGTTTGCGTGTCTCCGCCTGAATTATTTAATCTTTAAACTGAATGTATGAGAATTGCTATGTTAGGATCCGGGTTCATTGGCCGGTTTTATGCTGAATCATTACACGGCCAGCGAAGCCGTGATCGTATCGTCAGTATTTATTCCAGACGGGAAGAGTCTGCTAAAAAATTTGCTTCTGATTACGGTTGTCCTCACTGGACAATTGCCATGGAAGAAGCAGTTGCACATCCTGATGTGGATGTTGTTTGTATTTCCCTGCCGAACAATCTCCATGAAGCAGCAGTTATGTTATGCTGTAAACATAAGAAAGCAGTTATTACAACAAAACCGTTGGGTAGAAACGCAGTAGAGGCAAAACGAATGCTTGAAGCAGTGGAAAAAGCCGGCATTTTCAACGGTTATCTGGAAGACCTGGTTTATACTCCGAAATTTTTGAAGGCACTGGAAAGTGTAAAAAACGGCGCATTGGGTAGGATTCTATGGTCGAAGTCGAGAGAAACACATCCAGGTCCTCACAGCGACTGGTTCTGGGATCTGGAACAGGCTGGTGGTGGCTGTATACTGGACCTTGGATGTCATTGTGTGGAAATAGCCCGTGGTTTTATAGGCAAAGATATCAAGCCGGTTGAAGTGATGTGCTGGGCTGACACGCAGGTAAAACCCATTGAGGCGGAGGACCATGCCATCGGACTTGTGAAGTACGAAAACGGTGCGATCGGTCAATTTGAAGTCAGTTGGACATTTCGCGGAGGTCTTGATCTTCGTGATGAAGTCATGGGGACAGAAGGGACCATCTGGATCAATAATTTTTTAAGAACGGGATTTGAAATGTTTACGACGGGTAAAGGGGGTGATTACCTGGCAGAAAAAGCCGAGTCTAATTCGGGATGGTTGTTTCCAGTCGGTGATGAAATGAATGACCTGGGATATAATCATATGTTTACTGATATGTTCAATGCCATTGAAAAGGGAACCGAACCAAAGGAAACTTTTTATGATGGTTATGTGGTGAATTCAATTCTTGATGCGGCCTATAAATCTGCCAAAACAAAACTCTGGGAACCGGTGCAATTGGATATATGGCGTGGTCAGACGGGTCTGACAAAACCCAGTAATCTCGTAGAATATGACAAGGATCATTATCTGATTAAAGAAGAAACGACCCATTACGGCGCGAAGAAACTAATCATAAAAAATAAGAAGAGCGGGGTTATTAGCGAGAGAGTACTTTGACACAAGATATGGAAGAATGGAAGTATGAAAGTATGGAAGTAGAGAATCAAACACTTACTATTACACTGCACTTCCAGTCTTCCAGTCTTCCAGTCTTCCAGTCTTGTTAAGGTTTCCCAATCTCATAGTGTTTCCCCTCCGTGATTCCTTTCCATTGATCGGTGCGGAAAGGAACTGCAGGAAAATCTTCAAAGTTGTACAGATTGGCATCGCTGTTGTCATCTGACCAGGCATAACGGATAGAGACAGGCGACGTCACTTCATTAGCATATACCACTACTTTATTATTTTCCAGAAAGGCTTTCGCATAATGAAACTGCTGATCTGAACCCGCGATCTCAAATCCCCTGATATAACCATATTTATCTTTCACCATCAACCCGCTTCCTGTATGGGTGAAATTCAATACCACCTTATTTCCCTGTATCAACATGGATTCATAAACAGGACCAGAGTACTCCATGGGTTTACCATAAATATTATTCAATGCGATCGCAGCCAGACGTAAGCCCACATCTTTTTTATTTTTCGGATGAATATCATTCGGTTCTCCAATATCGTCGGTTACAGACATGCCGGTTGCCTTTAGATTTAAAGCATAAGTCTGGGCTTCGCGCAGTTCCGCCCAGCTGCTGCCTTTTTCACTATTCCCATTCTCTGCATTGAAACTGGCCAGCTGTACGAAATAAAACGGGAAATTTCCCTGACCCCAATGTTGTCTCCAGTCAGTAATCATTAACGGGAAAGCAGTGCGGTATTGATACGCACGTCCGGCATTGGCTTCCCCCTGGTACCATAAAACACCGCCGATAGCATATGGTATTAATGGATTGATCATCGCATTAAATAACAGACCCGGATAATCATTGGGTCCGATACCGCCACTGTTTCCCGCAATTTTTGCAATACGGAAATGCCAGTTATCCCCTAAGGGTATGATACCGTTTTCTGTTTTCAGATTTACCGCCAGGGAATCTTCATAAAAACCACCGCCGCCACCTGTATCTTCTACCCGAACAGCAATCATGTTTTTTCCGGTTTTGAATACCGATGCGGGAACGTGATAGGTTCTTTTCTCCGCCCAGTTTTTTGTGGAACCTACCCAAATGCCATTTACATAAGTTTCATCATTATCATCAATTTTTCCGAGAGAAAGAATTAAAGGATTATTTGCAACGCCTGAATCGAGTACAATCTCCTTCCTGTACCAAACTATGCCATCCAGTCCTGATAATCCCAGTGGCTGATTTTCCCAAATGTTACTGACACTGATAGCCGGCCAACCGATGCTGTTATAAGTCGGATTTTTCCATTCAGCTTCAGGGATCGAGTCATGAATATTTTTTTCAATAGATCTGATCTGCCTTTCAAGTTTTAATTGTCTTTCCTTAATAACCGGCTCGATGTCTTTGCCATTCATGGAGGCAGCCATTGATTTAAATTCCGGGCTGTTTTCAAATGCTCCACGGCTGATCCAGGATTCTATCATAGTTCCTCCCCAGGTTGAATTAATCAATCCAACGGGCACGTGTAAACGTTTTACCATTTCCTTTGCAAAAAAATAACCGACAGCAGTAAAATCTCCGGCAGTCTTAGAGGAACACACAATCCAGTTTGCCGGCGGTATATCCTCTTTTGCCATACTGCCAACGGTCAGTGGAATTTTGATCTGGCGGATTTCTGGAAAACCGGCCATACTGATTTCAGAATCCGCATCTTTTGCATTCTTTAATTGAAATTCCATATTTGACTGACCTGAACAGAGCCATACTTCTCCCACCAGCACATCGTGAATGATAATACCGTCCTTTCCCTGAACGCTAAGTTCGAAAGGCCCACCGGCCGGCTCCGGGTCCAGTTTTACCAGCCATTTTCCATTATTATCAGCGACGGTCTGTTTTTGTTGTTGGTTAAAATTGACCGTGACCTTTTCATTCGGAGATGACCATCCCCAGACAGGAACCGGCTGACTGCGCTGAATCACCATATGATCACCAAAAACCCCAGGCAGCTTTATTTGACAATAACCCGTCATTGTGACGAGATAACTGGTCAGCAATAAAAATATACTTTTCATATACTTGAGTAGTGTAACAGGATTAATTCAATTTCAAATCAGCAATGATAGCCTCTATTTTTCTTTGCAGTAAGGTATCTGTAGCATCAAATGCGGAGCGGCTTTCCAATTTAGTGTGGACGCTGAAATAAAATTTTATTTTGGGTTCAGTTCCGGAAGGACGTGCGGAGATTTTAGACCCGTCTTCCAGTATGAATTGAAGTACGTTGCTTGTTGGTAATGTAATATTCCAGGTTTCACCGGTTTTTAGATTTCTACCTGTGCTGGTTTGATAATCCAGTAGTTGAATAACATCAGACCCGTTTATGGCCGGAGGTGGCTGATTCCTGTAAACGGACATCATATCGGCGATCTGCTTTTGCCCGTCCATACCCTTCCTGGTGATTGAAATCAGGAATTCTTTGTAAAAGCCAAATTTCAGATACAGATCAATCAGTTTATTATAAAGTGACTTTCCATTATTTTTCTCATAAGCCGCCATTTCACAAAGGATTGCGACCGCACTGACTGCGTCTTTATCACGAAGCTTATCTCCGATCATAAGCCCATAACTTTCTTCTCCGCCGATCACATAATTTTCTGACTTCTCCTTTTCTTTGATCAGTTCGGCGATCCACTTGAATCCGGTCAGCACATTATAACACTGAATATTTGACTGACGCGCGATTTCATCTATCATGTCAGTGGTCACTATGGTTTTTATAACCATATCATTGGGCTGGGCGATCCCTTTTTCTTTTCTGGCTTCGATCATATAATTAAATGCCAGTACAGCAGTCTGATTTCCATTCATCAATATCCATTCGCCCTTATCGTTCTTGATGCCGATCCCTACGCGATCCGCATCAGGATCGGTTCCCAATAAAATATCCGCGTCAATCTCCCTGGCCTTTTTCAGGCCGAGACTCATCGTTTCCTTCTCTTCAGGATTGGGATATGCCACCGTTGGAAAATTGCCATCCGGAGCAGCCTGTTCATCCACTACATGCACATTGCTGAATCCAAATCTTTGCAACACTTCGGGAACTAATTTAATACCCGTACCATGGATGGGTGTATATACGATACAGAGATTATGTTGTCTTTCGATGACGTCCGGATTGATCGAAAGATTCTTCACCATGCTGATGTAGGCCTCATCCATTTCTTTCCCAATCATGGTAATATGCGATTCACCCCCCGTCCATTTCACTTCATCTACTGAGGCTATTTTTTCAACTTCCTGAATAACCAGATGATCGTGTGGGGGAACCAATTGTCCTCCGTCGTTCCAGTATGCCTTATACCCGTTGTATTCTTTTGGATTATGAGAAGCCGTACATACTACACCACCCTGACAACCCAGGTACCGGATGGTAAAACTGAGTTCGGGTGTGGGCCTGAGCGATTGGAAAAGAAAAACCTTAATGCCATTGGCTGCGAAAACTTTTGCTGCCGTTTCTGCAAAAAAACGACTGTTGTTTCGGCTGTCATGTGCTACGGCAACCTTTACCTGGATATTTGGGAAAGATTTTAGCAGGTAATTGGAATATCCCTGGGTGGCCATTCCGATCGTATATTTATTGATCCGGTTAGTGCCTACTCCCATAATTCCGCGAAGTCCTCCGGTTCCGAATTCGAGATTCTGGTAAAAGCTGTCTGTAAGTTCAGCAGGGTTTTCATTTTGCAGCCTTATGATTTCATTTTTAGTTTCCTGATCATAATTCCCCGTTAGCCAATTATTCACTTTTGCCAGAATCACCGCATCCATAAAACTTGCTTTAAATTTGAACCTAAGATATTGATTTTTACATGAACCAAATCCTACTTTTCATTCACGCCCCTATAAAATTCTTGCTGATTGCCGGACGCTTTTTCTTTTGATTTCGAAGATAGAAATATAATAGCGCGACCCCTGGTCATTATCTGTCTGCTGGTCACATCCATGACTGGCATTGCCCAGGATATTTTTCTTCCACCCAGTCCCGTATACCAACCTGACCGGCTCAAAACGGTCGTGATAACAGAAGTGGCAACCGGTGTTGTTATTTCTGCGGGACTATATTTTTTATGGTACCGTAAACACCCCAGAAGTCATTTTCATTTTTTTAATGACAATGGAGAATGGCTCCAGATGGATAAAATCGGACATGCTACCACGGCTTATAATGTAGGAGCCATTCAATACGATCTGATGCGATGGTGCGGTGTAAGTAATAACACTGCCATTACGGTGGGTGGACTTACAGCATTGGGATATATGTCGATCATCGAAATCTTTGATGGATTCTCTTCCAAATGGGGGTTTTCGAAAGGAGATATGGTCGCCAATATTTTCGGCGCCGCATTATTTGCAGCACAGCAAAAAGGGTGGAATCAACAAAGAATTTCAATGAAATGGTCCTTTCATATGTCACCCTATGCAAAATATTATCCTGCTGAATTGGGAACGGGTTTTTTATCACGCATGCTAAAAGATTACAATGGTCAGACGTATTGGTTGTCATTTAATGTGGCTTCATTTTTACCGACCAATAGTGGATTTCCGTATTGGCTGAATTTAAGCGCAGGTTACGGAGCCGAAGGCATGATTGGTGCCAGATCCAATCCTGCCACGATCAACGGCAAAGCCATTCCGGATTTCCCCAGGTACCGAAAGTTTTATTTTGCCCCGGATGCCAATCTCTATAGCATTCCCACGAATTCGTCGCTGTATAATGCCGCAGCTTACCTGACAAGATTTTCAAAGGTACCGGCGCCTGCCCTGGAGTGGAGCAAGTTGAAGGGGTTGAGATTTTCACCTCTTTATTACTGACATTAAACGCTTAATGCTTAAAACCTAAGGTTTTAGCGTGGTTTCATCAATGTATCATTTTTCAGGTTTTGCGTTTAACGATGTCCTGTACGGATTTCCCTTCAAGCTGCACTTATTTCCACAAATAATTTTATGCTTTCCGCTGCCAGACCTTATGCTAAAACTGGGCTTGAAACGATAAATTATATACTTTTGGGTACTGACAGGCGCCCTACCCTATTTATCCCTAAACCATGAGCAGCTATTTATTGCTTCGTAATAACAAGGAATCTGGTCCATTTACTTTGGACGAGGTTCAGGGTATGTCTTTGAAAACATACGACCTGATATGGGTAGTTGGAAAAAGTGCTGCATGGAGATATCCCGGAGAAATTTCTGAGCTTAAGTCTTTTGCACCTTCGGTTCCCGAACAGGGGGCAGATAATTTTCTTAAAAAAACGAATACTGAAAATCAGGGATCTGATCTTTCAAATACCAAAATTCCGGATTCACTTAACAGTCAAAAACCGTCGACAAACAGTCAGCGATCGGTAACCAACCGCTCTGTCTATATCAACCTGCCTGCCGAAAAAAAATCGGGCAACCAATTATCGGATCTGACATTGGAGGAATCAGGGATGATTACATCCAATAACCCCCAATCCGAATTTGATTTTACGGAAATTTATAAAAAGCAACCCTCAGCTGCAGCCAGATATTCGGGCAGAATTTTATGGATCAGTACAATAATGCTACTATTTGGGGCAGGCATTATGACTGGGTTTTTTATTTCTGATCGTAGAAAATTTTTCTCATCAGATGAAAATCATCCGCAAAACAACCCAGCTGCACAGCAGGTAGTATTTAAAGAAAAAAAAGAAAATTCAGCCGTTTCCACTAATAACAATCCGGCAGTTATTAACAATGAAATAATCTCATTGAACCCGGATTCTGTAAAGAAAACAAATCGGATTCTGAAAAAAATAAACGGCGCCGCAGCTAAAAAAGTTATAACTATAAATGCTGTAAATAAGGATTCTATGGCAGCTGAACAGGCGGTACTCGCTGCAATCAGGGAAAAAGACAGTTTAAAACAAGATGCCATCAATAAATCGGAAATGCTTTATCAGAGAATCAAAGCAAATCCTGAAAAATATCTCAACCTCTCGACAGGCCGTTATTCCACAGGTTTATTCGGAGGCATATCCAGTTTCCCCGTTACACTCACCAATAATTCACCAGCAAAAATTGAGATGGTTGAAGTGATCATTGATTATATCCAAAACAATGAGAAGGTTTTTAAAACGGAAACCCTGTCTTTTAATGATCTTGAGCCCGGAGAAGATCTTACCATAAAAGCCCCCAAGAGCTCCCGGGGTACTAAAATAGCTACTCATATACATAATATCAACATACATCGACCGGTTCCAGGATCTTCCAATTAATGTTCGGTTAACATTGATTTCTCCTAAAGATCATAGCATACTACATCATTGGCATAATAGTTGAAATTCAGTAGGAGTTCCGTCCTCCTATGCAAATTCCATAATTCCACTATCGACTGTGATCGTCACGGGTAATTAGATTGTTCAATGATTTAATAAATTGGAAAATGCGCAGAGGAATATTGGAGCTTTGTCTCATCATTATTGTGGTGATTGGAATACATGCTGAACGCTTATTACATAATGGATCTATAGAAGGCAGGGTTTCTCCTGCGATGACCTCCTCCTCGATTATTGCCGTCAGAGGCCAGGATTCCGTCAAGGTTATCAGTAATGATGGCCATTTTGGGATGGAACTTCAACCCGGAGACTGGAGGTTGATTTTTGCCGTTAATGAACTTTATGGCATTTCCACAGAAAAGAAGGTACAGGTGCTGGAAGGCAAACATATTAATCTGGGCGAAATTCGGTTAGCCCAGTAATATTCATTTGGGACCAAAATCGGGCTGTCGACAAGACCGCATTCGGCTGAAATGTTCTATCATTGAATATGAAAAGCATCGTCCTGTTTGGTGCAGGAAAATCAGCCACCTGTCTTATAGATTACCTCACCAGAATTTGCACGGAAAAGAATTGGATACTTACAATCGCTGATGCAGATGCGGAAGCTTTGCGCAAGAAATTAATCCCGTCTGCATTTGTACATGCCATTCAGGTTAATGTCGAAAGTCCGGGCGAAAGAATCTTGCTGATAAAAAAGGCGGATCTTGTCATATCCCTATTACCTCCTGCATTACATATTTTAATTGCAAAAGATTGCATTTTCAATCTGAAAAATCTGCTCACCGCTTCGTATGTGGACGAGGAAATCAGAAAACTGTCTTCAGCTGTCAGAGAAAAAAAACTTTTGTTTCTCTGCGAGATGGGTCTGGATCCTGGCATCGATCATATGAGTGCCATGCAAATTATTCACAAAATCCAGCGGGAAGGTGGAATCATAGATTCATTTCTTTCTCATACCGGAGGCCTGGTTGCACCTGAAAGCGACGATAATCCCTGGCATTACAAAATAAGCTGGAATCCGGCGAACGTAGTAAAAGCGGGTTCATCAGGTGCCATTTATAAAGAAGATGGCAAAATTAAAAAACTGAGTTATGAAAGTCTATTCGAAAACACTGGAATAGCCGAAATAAAACCAATGGGCAAATTAGCCTGGTATCCCAACAGGGATTCACTAGCTTATATTCCGGTTTATGGATTGGAATCGGCACGTAGTTTTATCAGGACCACACTCCGTCACCCGGATTATTGTTTTGGATGGAAAAACCTGGTGAAAGCAGGATTAACAAATGATGAAAAGGTCATTCCATCTTTTATTAAAACGATTTCGGATTGGAGCCAGCCATTATTAACTTTTGTAAATAATTCCAATAAATATCTATACGAGCAGCTTGGGTTATTTCAAAACGAATCCCTGCCGGCAGGCGCCCACACATCGGCAAAAATTCTGCAGACTCTCCTGGAAAAAAACTGGAAAATGAAGGAGTCTGATAAAGACATGATCCTGATGTTACATGAATTTGAATACCTGTTGAATGACAGAAGATATTCCCTTCGAAGCAGCCTGATCGTTAAAGGCGAAAATGCGTTGAGGACTGCGATGGCAAAAACGGTAGGCCTACCGCTGGGTATTGCGGCCAAACTGATATTGGAGAACAGGATGACCATTTCGGGATTGCATATTCCCATCATCCCGGAAATTTATGAACCGGTATTGGAAGAACTTGCTTTAGAAGGAATTCATTTCCGTGAAGAAGTTAATTGACCTCCAGGTGTTGTGTATAAAGGGTTTTATATTGCATGTCCCGGAATATCAGGATATAGAGTCCCCGCTTCAGGTAAAGTGTATACGTTCCGCTTCCATAAGAAAAATATGTTTGATCTGCCGGGACCACCTGGCCCGGTTTAGTACCGAAAGATTCAAACTGGTAATAGGCCTGCACCAGGAAAATATTCTGATTTTTTGTCTTGACAGATACAGGTCGCCTTCGATTGGATAAAGTAAGCCAGGTAGGTCTTGCAAAATAGTAAGTGGTTTTCGGATGAATTACCGTCAGATCGTACAAAGTAGTTCCGGTTACATTCACCGGTTCATCATTTACAAGAGGAATCGAAGGAATTGTTAACGGAAATTTTTCAACATAAGCATCATAAAAGGCCTTCCCAAATGAAAAATTACTCTCTTCTGTCATATCAGTCTGATCGATTGTGAGGGGATCAATGCCGGTAATTTTTTTGAATGCCATGCCCATTGGAACAAAATCGGGCGAGATACTTTTTTCTGCGATATTTCCATAACTGCCATATACAAATATTTTTGCTTCCGGATCATCTTTCAGAATCTTTGCAATATTCAAAGCCTGTATTGAATCCCTTTCAGTAGGTGTGTGATTATTGCCCTGTGGATCCTGATAGGCAACCAGTTTGAATCCAAGTTCCAATGCCTGCCGGATCATTTCACCGGCCACTGGTTCAGTTGCAAAATGTCCGGTTTTATATGTGAGTTTTGTCAGTTCATGATCCGGCATCGGATTCAGCATTTCCATTGCCAGATAACGATATCCCCGGTTGTATAAAACATCGAGTAACGAATAGGCAAAGGCCCGGTGAATAGGTTTATTATTTGCTTCATTCAGCATGATCACTTTATAGTTGGATGCGATGAACGTGATAAATCTTTTTGCATCCGCATTTTTAATATCCTTGAGCTGCTGAATACTTTTTCCTATTTGACGATACTCTACGTCTGTCAGATGCGTCGTATCAGACATTTTTTGATATTCCAGAGCCGCAGCATAATCACCTGTGAACGAAACGGACTGGCTGAGCAAATCGTAGTAAACGGGTACAGAAAAATCTCCCATAAATTTTTTGCCGTTGCCCAGTAATTGATAGAGCGGGTAGAGATAATTAATGTTGTCTCCGATTATGTAATGCAGGTCCGTGTAACTGCTATCATATGTATTTGGCAGCTGTTTCGTTACAAAATGCTGCAGGCTGATTAAGGAGGGATTTGGAGGAGTAATCTGGGCAAAACATAACCTGACGGAAGAAGCAACAAATAAAATAAACAGTAGGAAATTTTTATTTTTCATAATTCTTATGCCGTACCCCCCATTTTCATTATAATCTGCCATTCTTCTTCTGTGACGGGCTGAACGGATAAGCGGCTGATCCGGACCAGTGACATGTTTGAAAGTTTTTTTTCCTTCTTGATCTGTTCGAGGGTGACCGGATTTTTTAGTTTTTTCAGCGGTTTTATATCTACGGCAAACCAGGCAGGATCGTCGCTGGTAGGATCCGGATAGGCTTCTTTTAAAACGGCGGCAATTCCGACGATTTCTGTTCCTTTATTGCTGTGGTAGAAAAATATTTCATCTCCCTTTTTCATCGCCCTCAAATGTAAACGGGCTGCATAATTACGAATGCCGTCCCAACGGGTGTGTTTGTCTTTTATTAACTGATCCCAACTATAAACTTCCGGTTCAGATTTGACAAGCCACTTGGACATTTGATTATGAGTTATTAGTTATGAGGCTTCAAAGATAATGTTTGTTAGAGCTTAAAGATTAAAAGGTAAGCCTTCCAACATGGTAGAGTGCTGTTTCTGAACGTCTAACAACGGTAAACTGATCTGAGTATAGTCCTGCAAATTCCTTTAACAAAAGTTTTAAGTTTTATTGCTTTCCGCTTTCAGCTTTCAGAAGCATCCAATTCAGGATCTGTTGCGTATATACATTAAAGGCTGTGAAAACGGCCAAACTCTTGCGACAGGTTGTTTTAAGGTCACCACCCGCCTGCCTTCGTGGCATGGTGGGTGGTTTATTTTTACCAGCCGCTGCTTAGTACGTCAGCGATATGAAGTGTTTTTAAAGGCAGTCCCTTGTGCCTGATATATCCATCCAGGTGCATCAGACAGGACAGGTCGGTAGAAATCAAATACTTCGCACCTGTTTTTAATGCATGATTTACTTTTTGATCCGCCATGGCAAGGGAAATGGATTCAAACTTTACTGCAAAACTTCCTCCAAATCCGCAACAGGTTTCTACGTCAGCCATTTCAATTAATTCCAGACCTTTTACATGAGACAATAATTTGCGCGGTTCAGTTTTTATTTTGCATTCTCTCAATGCTGAACAGGAATCATGATAAGTAGCTTTTCCTGTTAAACTGGCATTAAAATTTTCCAGTTGAAGCACGTTCACCAGAAAATCTGAAAATTCATAAATCCGTTTTCCCACGGCCTTTACTTCCTTATTGAAGGAAGAATCTATGAATAGTCCGGGATAATAATTCCTGACAAATCCGGTGCAGGATGCGCTGGGAGATACTATATAATCGGTGCCGGAAAAATCCTTCAGGAATTTCAGACAGACTTCCTTAGCATCGTCCTGAAAACCTGCATTGAAAGCAGGTTGTCCGCAGCATGTCTGGTCAGTATTATAATGAACCGTACAGCCAGCTTTTTCGAGTATGCGTACCATGTTGAATGCCGTATCCGGGTAAAGCTGGTCGACAAAACAAGGTATGAAAAGCTGGATTTTCAATAATAATGCTTAAAGAGATCTTGAAAAAGAAATCATTTTTATAGCGGCATCGGCCGCTTCTTCACCTTTATGACCATGAATGCCACCGATTCTTTGTTTAGCCTGGTCTTCCGTATTAACGGTGAGTACTCCAAATATAACTGGAACCGGAAGCTGCAGGTTTAAGGCGGTTATGCCATCCGTGACCGAACGGCAAACAAACTCAAAATGAGGAGTATCTCCTTTGATAACGCATCCCAGCGCGATAAATGCGTCAGGTTTATTTTTGCCAGCCTGCTCCCAGTATTTTTTTATGGCAAATGGAATTTCAATAGCACCGGGCACCCGATAGTCCTGCCAATCAACTTTTCCTGATTCAAGTATTTTCTTACATCCTGCGAATAATTCATCTACAATAATCGCATTCCATTCGGTTCTGATCACAACGACGGATGCCTTTTTTAATTTTGGTGTTGCGGTTTTTGATTTTCCGGATGAAGACATGCAGGATTATTATTTAACTACTCCCAGTCTGGCCAGGTAACGGTCTATTTCAAAACCCCGGGGTGAAGCGGGATATTTATTCTTTAAGAGTTCGTACATGGAGATTGCATCCTGCGTCTTACCCATGCTTTCGTATAAATATCCGGCGCGGAAAAGATATTCAGGAGAAATGATTTCATCCTCCTCAAAATAAGTTCCGGCTTTTTTATACTCTTCTGCGGCCTCGTTCTTTTTATTCAATTCTGAATATGCATCACCCAAAAGACCGTATGCTTTAGCCTGCACCTGAACGGCAGAGGTTTTAAAGTCTTTTAAATATTTCACCGCGTTATTAAAATCGCCCAGTTTCAGATAGCAGCTGCCGGCATAAAATGCAGCGAGATTCGCTGCTTTCGTACCGCTATAACGTGAAATTATTTTGACAAAACCCGCATTTACCGCATCACCATTGAGGGCCAGACGGGTGGAATCCAAACGAAAATACTCTTCGGCCCGGTACATGGCCCCGGCTGCGTCTTTCTCTTTAGGATCGAGTATGAATTGTTTATAGGCAAAATAACCTAATATCACGATCAGGATCCCTGCCAGGCCTATGGCAGCCTTCTTACCGTAGTTGTCCTGGAAATGTTTCCATTTATCAACCGGTGAAATTTCACGTTCTAATTGCTCACGATGTTTAATGTCGCTCATGTTTGGGAATTATGAAACAGGCTTGCTGTTTTTCAATCTTTAATAAATGGATAATTCTTATCGATGTAAATGTCTTTGTAGACCTCATCGTCATTCGGGATGGGTGATTCTTCTGCAAATTTTACGGCAGCTGCAACGGTTTCCGCTACCCTTTTATTGATGGCATCCAATTCCGCCTGCGTAGCATATTTTTTTGCCAGAATGGTGTCCGTTACCTGCGCAATCGCATCTCTTTGTTTGTATTCTTCCACCTCTTCCTTTGTTCTGTATTTCTGGGGATCTGAAATAGAGTGGCCCTTGTACCGGTATGTTTTGATTTCCAATAAAGTCGGTCCACCTCCGTCCCTGGCGCGCTTGATGGCCCTGGAAACACCTTCGTGCACAGCTTCCGCGCTCATACCGTCGATGGAATCAGCCGGCATTTCATAAGAATCTGCCAGTTTATAAATGTCTACCACGTTGGACGTCCGTTCTACAGAAGTGCCCATCGCATAATTGTTGTTTTCGCATATGAAGACGACAGGCAGGCTCCAGAGCATGGCGAGATTAAAAACTTCGTGTAACATTCCCTGGCGGGCGGCGCCATCTCCAAAGAATGTCAAAACAGCATTGTCGGTTCCTTTATATTTTTCCGCAAAGGCAAGACCGGCACCTGTTCCGATTTGTGCGCCGACAATTCCATGACCCCCAAAGAATTTTACATCTACGCCAAAGAAATGCATACTACCACCTTTACCCTTTGCGGCACCGGTGGCTTTTCCATAAAGTTCTGCCATACATGCGTTGGGGCTCACGCCTTTGGCGAGAGCGAGACCATGGTCACGATAACCGGTAATGAAGGGATCATCGGGCCTGGTTGCAGTCATGCATCCGGCGGCAATGGCTTCCTGGCCAATATAAGCATGAAAGAATCCGCGGATCTTTCCTTCCATCTTATACTTTTCTTCTGCCATCATTTCAAACTGCCGGATCAACTGCATGAGTTCATACCAGTATAAGTAGGTTTCTTTGGAAAACTTGGTAGCCACTTGCTTAAATTTGATTTAAACCAGCCGGATTGGCGGGCGGGGTGCAAAGATAAGGGGTAAACGGGAAAATTTCAGGGAATCAACGGGATTTGGGGACTGTTTTTTGGCTTTCCAACAGCTTAACCCTTAATATATTCGGCGCAAAGGCGTTGATCGGCACGCCGGTATTTTTCCGGTCCCAAAATTCCGCCGATTCAAACTGTCCGGTAGCTGAATAGACTGACTCAGGGGTTGACTTTATTTACTAACCACTCAGAATGTCTGACAGGAAAATACCGATGTCAGCTGACAACGGCGGGCAGAATACTTTCTCCGTTCTTTTTGTTTCGGGAGGTTCGAATCACCGGCTTATCTGTGGAAGAAGATATCGATGTAATTGAACAGGGTCTAAAAAAATATCTTCGGAAATTCAGCGGATATCCTATATCGTTAGTCACAGCAAATTGCTTGCAGAAGAGCTGTTGGTTACGATTTTTCCGGATTGACCATGGAAACAGAACAGATGATACGGATGCCCGCTAATAACTAAATTACATCTCCGTATATCGGATCAGCCTATGCTATCTCTCAGGAATATTACTCTGACGCAATATAAAAATTATCTGCAGGAAAGTTTTGAATTTGACAAACCGATCGTTGGTATTTATGGAAATAATGGCGTTGGTAAAACAAATCTCCTGGATGCTATTTATTATCTGAGTTTTACAAGAAGTTATTTTTACAAATCCGATTTGCAGAATGTGCATGATGGAAAATCAGGATTCCGGATAGAAGGAAATTTTCAAACAGAGGATGGCGATCAGAATGTCGCGTGCATTGTTCGTGAAAATGGGAAAAAAGAAGTGTTGCTCAATGACGAAATTTACCAGCGGTTGTCAGGACATATTGGAAAGTTTCCCTGTGTGATTGTCACCCCGGACGATGCCCGGATCATTACTGAAGGAAGTGATGAACGAAGAAGATTTATGGACGCATTACTCTGCCAGATGGATCCGCTTTATCTACAACATCTGATAGAATATAACCGTCTTCTTCAGCAACGCAATCAATTATTGCGCTCACTGACTGAAAGCATTTCTACCGACAGAAGTCTATTGGACGTATATGACGCCCAACTCCAACGGCCTGGCACTTACATTTTTGTAAAGCGGCAACATTTTTTCCATGAGATATTGCCTTCCATAGAATCTATTTATCAATATATAGCAGGATCCGACGATGGCCTGCATTTATTTTACCAAAGTGATTTGTTGTCCGCGCCCTATGCAGAGATTTTGTACAAATCGCGGGAGAAAGATTTAATGTTACAGCGAACCCATGCCGGTATTCACCGTGATGATATTGATATCCGGCTAAAGACCCTTCAATTTAAAAATATCGCTTCCCAGGGCCAGCGGAAAAGCCTGCTGTTTGCAATGAAGCTGGCTGAGTATGAGATGTTAAAAACGGCCAAGGGATTCGCACCCATTATTCTCCTGGATGATGTTTTTGAAAAACTTGACGCCCGTCGAATGCATCAGTTACTGGCAAGGGTTTGCGAACCCGGAAACGGACAACTTTTTATTACGGACACCCATGAAGGACGTATCCGGGAACATTTGGAAAACTTGTCTGCAGATTATTCTCTTATAGGCTTAAAGCCCAAAGCCTAAAGCCCAAAACTTTATTTATTAAAGGCGGTTATTGAAGATATTAAGCATCAATATTGGTTTTTGCCTTTTGGAATCACATTTTCAATTTTCAAATTTAGTTTTAGGCTTTAGGCTTTGGGCTTTAGGCTTACCTTTGACCAATGAGTGAATATTCAATGGCGGAAGCAATGAGAAAATTTCTTCAGCAAAGCAGGCTGAAGGGAAGTGTACTCGCGCTGCAGATAACGGAGGTATGGGAGGAGATTATGGGTAAAACAATCGCGCGTTATACAGACAAAATTGAAATTCACGGAACAACATTATATATCCAGACTGCGGTAGCACCTTTAAAACAGGAATTACTTTATAAGAAAGACAAAATCAGGGAAAGGGTAAACGAAGCACTTGGAGAAAACCTGATTCGTGACGTCGTTATTCGCTAATAAACTAATTGGCTTTACACATTAGGCCTTAACCGCGGATCCACCACTCGATATAACCAGTCTGTCAGTACATTGACTGTGATAAAGACAAAGGAAGTGACGAGAACGGATCCCATCACAACCGGAAAATCAAGTTTGGCCAGCGCGTCTACAGTTATTTTTCCTATGCCCTTCCAACCAAAAATGTATTCTACAAAAAAAGCACCAGCCAATAATTCTGCAAACCATCCCGTGATAGCTGTGATTACCGGATTCAATGCATTTCGTAATGCGTGCCGCCAGATGACTTGTTTCCTCGACAATCCTTTAGCATAAGCTGTACGTATAAAATCCTGATTTAAAATATCGAGCATGGACCCCCTTGTTAATTGTGCAATAATGGCCATGGGCCTGATACCCAGCGTGAGTGCGGGCAATATTGCATTGCGAAGCTGCCATTGGCGGCCGTTAAAGGGATCAGTATCAAACAAACTGCCCGTCATTTGCAGTCCGGTATACTGATTGAGCACAAAACCAAAAACATAGGCGATCACAATGCTCATAAAAAATGAAGGAGCTGATATACCCAGCACGCTGGTAAAAATGGCCGTTGTGTCCAGCCATGTGTCTTTTTTTATGGCCGCCAGAATGCCCAGGGCCATACCCGTGACCGTCGCAATAAACATGGCCAGGAAAGCCAGAATGATGGTTCCGGGTAATGCTTCCATCAGCATGGACCAGACTTCCTTTCGCGTTTGGTAAGAACGCCGCAGATAGGGGAATTTTAATGTCAGCCTGGTTTTATTTCCGATCGATATCCCATGTATATTTTTTTCCCTGAGTTCTTCATCACCGTAAATACTGATCGGAGAAACATCATTCAGGTAATAAACAAACTGTTTCCATTTTGGCTGATCCAGATAAAGATCCTTCCGGATATTGTTTAAGGTACCTGCATCTGCGCGTTGGCCCAGGATCAGCCGGGCAGGGTCTCCGAAGCCCTGAAATAAAAAGAATACGATCACTACCACACCCAGCATAACAAGGCTTCCATAAAAAAGACGTGAGAGAAACTGGCTGATCATAATTAATTTGGACTTTCTATTGGTTGTACAGGTAGTTCTGCAATGGAAGGGATTGCCATATCCAAATTTGCATAACTCCATTTATCCAGGATGCTTGCTTTTTTTAACAAATATAAAGTAGGGTCTGCTCTTGCTGCTGTTTTAACAGCCGTCGCATCGCAGCCAAAAACGGGAATATCACTACTGAGCGCATTATTATTCAGCCAGTTCTCCCCTTCGGTTCGATTGGATGTTACAAGGATTACCGGAATATTTTTTGATTTTGCCAAAGTATACAGTAAAAGAAATGTTTTATCCCATGCCTGGCTACTTTGAGGAAAACTCCTTGAAATCAGCATCAATTGATAACCGGGTCTTCCGAGTATTTGTACTGTACTATCACTTCCGGATGAACTGATAAGTGAAAAATCTTTTATTTCCGGCTCAGCATTTCCTTTTCGGATAAGCTTGTCATATCGTTTGATAAAAGTATAACTGCTGTCCAGATCAGCCGGCAGTTCATCGGCCGTATATTCCATGGTTTTGTGGTTCTTTTCATAAACGAAATGAATGACACTGCTATCGGGAATAGCTCCCGGAGGTGGTTTCATTTTTTCGAAAATGTTTGCATTTTTTTTGAAAGGCAGACAGTCTATCATTGGCAAATATCGAAGCGCGTACCATTGAACGGCAAATGAAAAAACAAGTGTAAGAGCCAGTATAATGAGGGCGCTTCTGGATGAAAGACGGGATTTTATTTCATTTCTGAATATAAACAATATGGCAATCAGCAGCAGTAAAATCAGATCCTTAATAAAAGAACCCATCGCCTGCAGCGGGATACAATTTCCGAAGCACCCGCATTCACGAACCTTGCCGGATATAACTGCATAGCCTGTTAAGAAACTGAAAAAAATAATCAACAGGAGCAACAACCAGGCGAAGAGACGCATGCGCCATCCGATGATGACTGCTACACCTGCCAGAATTTCAAATACAATCATGACGATGGAAAACCCAAGTGTATAAGCGTCCAGCGCGGGCATATTCCATACTTCAAAAAACTCCTGCATCTTGTAACTGAGCCCTAATGGATCATTTGCTTTGATCAGTCCGGAGAATATAAATAAGATGCCTACGAGGAGCCGGGCTGTATTCAGAAAGGTTTTTTTCATTTGAAGATATTAATGGGCGTGGCGTTTTTCTGCAATACCGATCAGGGCAAAGATTGCATAATTAATAATATCGGTCAGGTTGGCATCAATGCCTTCGCTTATCAGGGTCTTGCCATCGTTCGCCAGGATCTGTCGCATACGCTGAAGTTTCATTAGGATTAAATCGACAAAACTTTCCTGACTCATTTCCCGCCATGCTTCGCCATAATCATGGTTTTTATTTTCCATGATTTTTTTTACAAATGAAATCTTGTTATTATAAAATGCGGATGTTTTTTCAATGGACAGATCCTCAACATCTTCTTCTTTCAAATCCAGCTGAATCAATCCAATGACTCCGTAATTCACAATGGCCTGGAATTCGCCGCGAATATCCTCCCCCACCCGTTGGGAACCTTTTTCCTGGATGGTGCGAATACGTTTTGCTTTGATATATAATTGGTCCAGGATGGATATCATACGAAGTACGCGCCAGGATGTGCCATAATCCGCAGTTTTTTTCAGGAATATGTCACGGCAACCTTTCACTGCATTTTCATACTGACGGAGAGTATCTTTCATGCTCAAAACTAATATTTAATAATGAAGGTTTAAATTTACGCATTCAATATGTATTCACTGAACTGCAAGGGCCGGTTACTCTGCTGGAATGATCCCATCGTAATGGGTATTCTGAATATGACGCCGGACTCTTTTTATTCCGGCAGCCGCATGACGATCGGAAGAAATGTTATTGGATCAGGCTGAAAAGATGTTGACGGAAGGTGCGTCTATTCTTGACCTGGGAGGATTAAGCAGCCGGCCGGGCGCTATGGAAATTTCTGTAGAAGCCGAACTCAGGCGTGTGGTGCCGGCGATTCAATTGCTGGCTAACCGTTTTCCTTCTGTTATTATTTCGGTTGACAGTTACCGTTATAAAGTGGCGGAAGCTGCATTAGGAGCAGGCGCATCCATGATCAATGATATTGGGGCCGGTAAAAACGAGGCATTGGCAGAACTCGCTGCTGCTGAACATGTTCCATATATATGCATGCATATGCGTGGAAATCCGGGAACCATGCAGGATTTGACGGATTATGAGGATGTTACGATGGAGGTTTTGGATTTTTTTATACGGCGCAAAGCGGAGGGTATCCGGTTAGGGCTTACAGATATCATCCTGGATCCCGGATTTGGTTTCGCTAAAACAACTGCTCAGAATTTCTTATTACTAAAAAATCTAAGATTACTGGGTATACCCGATCTGCCGCTGATGGTTGGAATGTCGAGAAAGGCAACGATTTATAAAACATTAAATATAAAACCTGAGGATTCCTTAAACGGAACTACGGTCATGCATACACTGGCATTACAGGGTGGAGCTCAGATTCTGCGTGTACATGATGTGAAGGAAGCCATCGAGGCAATCCGGCTATGGACGTCCTACGCATCTGCATAGGACGTCCCCGGATTGAACTATTTCTTATGCACAGGTGCCGGAGCGACGTGCATATTCGGCCTGGTCTGCGCACCAGGCATCGCAGGCATTTGATTTTCTGCCGGCGCATCCGTTACATCCACAATTTTCACATCGAAAATGAGATTTTCAAACGGTTTTTTGCCTGGCCCTATTTGCTGATCATAAGCCAGAAATGCAGGGATATAAAGCGTTGCGGTTGATCCTTTCTTTAAAAGACGAACGCCATCTTCCCATCCCGGAATAATTCTATGACTGCCCACCACAAATTTGATGGGCTGACCATCTTCCTTGTCATTTGTCTCAAATACTTTTCCGGAAGGAAATAATTTACCCGTATAAATGACAGCTACCTGTTTGCCGGAATCGATGATTGGTCCTTCTCCAGGTGTCTTTATTTCGACAAAAGTCCCTTTGGCCGTTTTGGTTGCTTGTATATTATGTTCCTTCAGGTAATTTTCTACCTGTTGAGTTTGCTTAGCATGGAATCCTACCAGTAATGAATCCCTGTCTTTCTTAACCAATTCTTCATTGTCAAACACATCTTCCACGCGCAGGGTAAGTATAATCTTATCTTTCTTATGAATGAATGGTGGTAAAGGCTGAGCGGATTTTTTTTGAATGCTGTCGGCCAGCTGGATCACTACCGCACTGTCTCCCTTTCTTAATAAAGAAAAGATTTCAACCGGACTGTATGAATTTGGAGGCACACTGTCAATCGGAACATAAGCCGGCATGGTGCTGTCGGAAGTAAACAGAACAGAATCTTTTGTTCCACTTATTTTCTGGCTAAAGTTTAGTTTGATGAACTGCCCTCTTTTAACGACCGGATTTTTCTTGTCGGATATGATTTTATATAATAAGCCGGATTTCGTTTTATTTAATCCATGATTATCACAGGAAACCAGTAACAGAATTCCAAGGAGTGCAAATAGAAAAGAATTGATTTGTTTCATTTCAGATTTATTGTAATTGTAAAGCGTTTTCTTTAACTGAAGCGCGGAAGCGCTGCGTTGTTTCTTCCAGTGTATGACTGCTCCTTCCTCCGGCAGCATTGCGGTGACCACCGCCCTCGAAATAATTACGTGCGAACTGATTCACATCGAAGCCGCCCTTACTTCTGAAAGAGCATTTGATTTCTTCATCGCGGTCAACAATCAGCGCCGCAAATTTGATACCCTGTATAGTCAGCGGATAGTTGACCAATCCTTCAGTATCGCCGGTTCTAATCTGGAATTTCACCAGATCCTTCCAGGGAATACTGATCAATGCAGTATTGTATTCATACATAACTTCCATTCTGTTTAACAAAGCATGCCCGAGGAAACGAAGCCGGTTTTCCAGGAAATTATCAAAGAGATTTTCATGCACTTTCGAATGGTCCAAACCAGTGTCTTTCAATACGGCTACCATCCGGTGAACAGAAGCCGAAGCTGAACTAAAACGGAATGAACCCGTATCTGTCATAACGCCGGCGTATAAGCACTCGGCCACGTCCTGATTGATTCTGGCGCCCTGTGATGCTGACTCAATAAAATCGAAAACCATTTCGCTGGCCGAACTTTTGGACGTATCACTGATACCATAGGCAAATACTTCTGATTCCGGCTGCTGATGATGATCAATCAGGATTCGGATACCCGGGGCTTTCCGAATAGGTTCGGTCATTTTTCTCGTGCGGTGCAGCACGTTAAAATCCAGACAGAAAATCCAGTCTGCCTTATTCAATAATTCGTTTGACCGAACCGTATTGAGTTCATAGTCTATCACTTTTTCAGCCCCGGGCATCCATCCAAGCCAATCGGCCCAGTTCGTGGGTGAAATAACAGTTACCTCGTGCCCCAAGGTGATCAAAATATGATAAAGGCCTAATGAAGAACCCATCGCATCTGCGTCAGGCTTCTGATGCATCACAATAACAATGGTTCTCGGCTTTTGCAGTAAGGGAATTATTTCCGTAATAGGTTGCATGTAAAACGGTTGCAAAGGTGCAGAATTAAATCGCCATTCCCAAATCTCCTGTAAAATGTATTACCTTTGCCCGCCAAACAAAAACCAAAATGAGTAACCGCAGTTTCACTATGATAAAGCCTGATGCATTCGCAAACGGGCATTCAGGCGCTATCCTGGACATTATATTAAAAGCAGGATTTAAACTCATCGCTCTCAAAATGATCCATTTGTCAGCAGAAAAAGCTGGTGAATTTTATGCAATTCACCGTCAACGCCCTTTTTATGGGGAACTCGTCGAGTTTATGAGCCGGGGTCCGATCATCGCCGCAATCCTGGAAAAAGATAACGCAGTTGCTGATTTCCGTAAATTGATTGGGGCTACCGATCCTTCTAAAGCCGAAAAAGGCACTATCCGTCAATTGTATGCCGAGTCAATCGGCGAAAATGCGATTCACGGAAGTGACAGCGACGACAATGCCCACATTGAATGCGATTTCTTCTTCTCTAATCTGGAAAGAATCTAGGAACCGGAAGAGAATTTTATGATGGAATATTAACCGCATCCGGACGGCAAAACACCCTTTATTTTTATATTTAATTAACTAGGCATACTTAGCTGATTATCAGTGGTAAATGAACATGTTTTGACATTAAATTAGGCTTTGTAAAATAACCCTTATGGACCAGCGTTAGAGGGAATCAACTAAACAATAGACTCTATGAATTTCCGACCTTTAAAAACCGCTGGTAAATGTATAGCGATGACTGCAATCATCGGCCTCAGCCTTGGATCCTGTAAAAAATCTGATGTTTCAAACGTAACGGCATCAAACGATTCAAAAGCGGCTACGCTTTCAGACTCATCTACAATTGCCGAAAATGCATATTATGATGTACTTAATAATGCTTTTGTCGGTTATTCAGATAACGTCAGTGCGATGGGTGTATCCGTACAAAGAGGAAAGACGACTATATTATCAACTGGTACGGAAGGCACGGGTACCGGTCATATAAGTTGTGCGAATTATACGATCAGTGATTCCACTCCCGGACATTATCCAAAAACGCTAACCCTCGATTTCGGTGCCGGATGTAGCAGCATCGATGGTGTTATTCGTACCGGCAAGTTAATTTATACTTTTAGCGGACCACTATTTACTCCAGGTACAACCGTTTCTGTTTCCTTTAACCAATATACCGTGAATGGATATGGTATCCTGGGGACTTATGCCATTACAAATAATTCAACCCAAAATGGTGTCAGCTTTACAACACTGGTAACAAATGGTATCCTGACTTGTCCTGATGCAACTAATTTTCACTATAGCCATAATAAAACGTTCACACAAACGGCCGGCGCAAGCACTCCGTTTAATATCTCAGATGACGTATATGCTATCAACGGAAATAGTGCATTCTCTTCTTCTGATGGATCCAGCCTGGTGCTAAACGTTACAACCCCCCTGGTCAGAAATTTCACCTGTTTGAATATTACACAAGGCGTGGTTTCTTTTGTATATAATCAGAGTGTCAGCGGTACAATTGATTTCGGTGACGGTACCTGCGATAATACGGCTACGTTAAAAGTCGGAAGTATTTCCAGAACGGTTACACTGAGATAAGCTGAAATCCTAAAGCGCAAATCGTAAGACGTAATGCAAAGGAAAAATATATTGATTCACGAATCGTAAGATAATTTTTAGCAAAAAATCCTTCTCAAATATGGGAAGGATTTTTTTATTAAAAGCTTTGAGCTTTGCGCTTTATTCTTATTCAGTTAATCCGGGAACCTGTTCCTTCAATTGGGCCAATTTTTGTTTTCCATAAGAAAGTCTCGTAATAACCACAAATAATACCGGCACGATGAAAATGGCAAGCGAAGTAGCAGCCAGCATCCCGCCCAGCACGGTCCAACCGATGGTTGACCTGGCTACACTGGCTGCACCGGTTGCCAGGGCCAATGGTAATACACCCAGGATAAATGCCAAGGAAGTCATTAGGATAGGTCGAAGACGAAGTTTAACAGCCTCGAGAGTCGCTTCAATAACGGGAATGCCACGGTCAACACGCTCTTTGGCAAACTCAACAATCAGAATCGCATTTTTTGCAGAAAGTCCGATCAGCGTGATCATTCCGATCTGCGCATACACATTATTTACGAGGGATGGTATCAGTGTCAAGGTAAGAATCGCCCCAAACATACCAACCGGCACAGCAAGCAAAACGGAAAAAGGAACTTCCCAACTTTCATATAGTGCGGCAAGAAAAAGAAATACAAATACAATTGATAATGCGAAAATCAGCAGGGTGCTGCTTCCTGCTTTTAATTCTTCCCGGCTGAGACCTGCAAATTCATAACCATATCCGACGGGCAGCGTTTGATCGGCTACTTCCTTTAAAGCTGTTAACGCCTGACCACTGCTATAACCGGGTTTTGCATCGCCGTTGATTTCGGCTGTTCTGAAAAGGTTGAAATGGGAAATAAGTGCAGCATTCTCTATTACTTTGTATGATGTAACTGCACTCAGGGGAACCAGTGTGCCGGCGGTATTTTTCACATAATAAGTATTCAAATTGCTGATACTGCCACGGTAATTAGAATCTGCCTGCGCTACCACGCGAAAATTTCTTCCGTATATCGTGAGGTCATTTACATAGGTACTTCCCATATAGGTTTGAATCGTATTATATACGTCAGTCAGTGAAAGACCCAGTTTTTTACATTTGTCACGGTCCACATCCAGTGCATAGGCAGGCGTTCGGGCATTAAAGAATGTGAAAGCCCTGCGATTTCAGGCCTCTTATTTACTGCGGCAACAAATGCAAAAACATTTTTTTCAAAAGTCTTGATATCATCTGTACTTCCTTTTTGCTGAAATTCAAAAGTAAATCCACCGGTCTGACCCAATCCGGGAATGGCGGGAGGGGCAATGACCAGAATATTGGCTTCTTTTATCGCTGCGAATTTTTTCTGCAGGGTTGCCGTTATACCTTTTAGCTGGAGATCTTTGTCCTTTCGTTCGTCCCATGGATTCAGGGAGGTAAAAATAGTTCCACTGTTTGCTTTGGTAGCAAAAGTGATGGCGTTTAATCCACCCAGAGCTGCATAATGTCTTATCCCTTTGGTCTCAGCAATTATTTGCATTATTTTATTTAGCGTTGCAATACTGCGGGTTGTTGAAGATGCTTCGGGTAATTCATATGTTATATACAATCTTCCTTCATCTTCCTGCGGAATAAACCCGCTTGGTTTGGACCGGAATAATAAAAATACTCCGACACATATGCAAGCCAGCAGGACGATCACATAACGCGATCTTTTGATCCATGTGTCCACATTCCTGGTATATCTATTGGTAACGCGTCCGAACCAATTATTAAACTTGTAGAAAAATTTATTTAAGCCTCTGGAAGATTCACTCATATGCATTGGCCTTAACAACATGGTGCAAAGAGCCGGTGTCAGAGACAATGCAACAAAGGCAGAAATTAAAACAGAGATCGCAATCGTTATGGCGAACTGCTGATACAATCTTCCCACGATACCCGGAATAAATCCTACCGGTACAAATACTGCAGCCAGGATCAGTGCAATGGCGACGACCGGACCCGAAATGTCTTTCATGGCTCTTTCTGTAGCTTCTCTGGGGGTTAATTTATCAACGTCAATATAATGTTGAACGGCTTCCACAACTACGATCGCATCATCTACCACGATACCGATGGCAAGTACAAATCCAAATAAGGTCAGTGTATTGATCGTAAAACCAAGCGGTATAAAAAATATAAATGTTCCAATAATAGAAACGGGGATTGCCAATACAGGAATCAGTGTTGCTCTCCAGCTTTGCAGGAATAAGAACACGACCAGTATAACCAGTCCCAGCGCTTCGAGCAGTGTCTGTACCACTTCGCGAATGGAAACCTGTACAACGGTGATAGATTCAAAGGGAACAACATAATCAATATCCGGAGGGAAGGATTTCTTCAATTCATTCATCGCTGCATACACACCTTCCGCAGTAGCCAGGGCGTTGCTGCCAGGTGCCTGGTAGACCAGGAGGTAAGATGCCCTTTTGCCATCCACAAAAGAATTGCTGGCGTAACTGAATTTTCCAAGCTGCACACGCGCAATGTCTTTCAGATAAACAATCGAACCATCTTTTGGATTTGACCTGACCACAATATTATTGAATTGGTCTTCTGTGGAAAGGCGGCTATTGGCAATGACCGAATATTCAAATGCCTGATCAGAATTTTGCGGAGGTGCACCGACGGAGCCAGCCGAGATCTGGACGTTTTGCTCCTGCAGTGCATTGGTTATATCCGAGGATGTAAGTCCCAATTGCGCCAGTTTATCCGGTTTAAGCCATATGCGCATACTAAAATCATCTGCGCGGCTAAATACATCCCCTACTCCCTTCACACGTAACAATACATCCCTTACAAAAATATTCGTATAGTTGTCCAGGAATGTTGTGGCATGAGTACCCTTGGGTGCATATATGGCCACCAGCAAAAGGATGCTTGGATTTCTTTTCCTGGTTGTGACTCCCAGTCTTTTTATTTCTTCAGGCAGCGAAGGCGTAGCGATGCCGACACGGTTTTGAACATCCAGCATGCCGGTGTTGACGTCTGCTCCAATTTCGTATGTGACTGTAATGGTAGACTGGCCATTGTTCGTGCTATTACTTTGCATATACGCCATACCCGGCGTTCCGTTTACCTGTATTTCTATGGGCGTCGTGACGGTTTGCTCGACTGTTTGAGCATCCGCACCGATAAAATTACTGGTCACCTGAACGGTTGGTGGCGTAATATCAGGATACTGGCTTACAGGCAGGCTATTTAATGCCAATAACCCGACCAAAACGAGGACGATTGAAACGACGATGGCCGTAACCGGCCTTTTAATAAAAGTATCTGCAATCATGCTGCTATCGGATTACGATGATTTTCTTTTTGATGAATCTGCTTTCGGACGACCCGTTGAATCGGCTCCCGCTGATGAGGGGGCTGCCACTTTAACCTTGGCTCCGTTCTTTAACTTTTGGACTCCATCCAATACAATGGTTTCATTTTCTTCAAGACCCGATTTAACAACCACCATATCCCTTATCTGCTGACCAATAAATATTTTTTTCTGGGTCACCGTGTCGGCGTTCACCACAAAAACAAAATATTCAGCCATCTGCTCAACAACAGCCCTGTACGGTATCAGTATTGTTTCTGCGCCGCTGTTGTTTAAGACTTTCAGGTTGGCCGACATACCTGCCCTGAGAAAATTCGTCGGATTGGGAAATAGGAATCGTATTTTGATAGTGGCGGTTTGCGGATCTACCGCACGGTCAACAATATAAATAGTTCCCGGATATGGGTACTTGGACTGGTCCGAAAGGATCAATGTAAAAATGGAATCGCCAACCAGTTTATGCTCTCTGCTTTGTCTTTCCATAAATGGAATCAGGGTTTCATCCAAAGCGACGTCCGCTGCAATCGGGTTATCCGATGAAATGGTATTCAGCAATGTGGTACCCGGAGAAACCGAAGCGCCTATTTTAACCTGAGATATTCCAATCGTTCCGGAAAGTGGGGCATAGATCGTTGAGTAGCGCAGGTTCACTTCAATCGCGCTGACATTGGCCTTTGCTGCGTCTACCTGTTTTTTCCCCGCCTCGAGATCGGCTTGGGCATGTTGCACGGTTTGCTGGGCAATGGCGTCCTGTTTGCCGAGTTCTTCGTAACGGTCAGCATCCTGTTGAAGTTTACTCAGGTTGGCTTCGCTGGAATGTAGCTGTGCAACAGCCTGTTCGTATGCTCCACGATACTGTTGCTGGTCGATTGAATAAAGTTTTTGTCCCTTTTCGACGAATTGTCCTTCTTTGAAAAATACACCCGTAATATAACCGGCAACCTGTGGTCTCACTTCCACTTCATTGACGGATGTGATGGTAGCAGGATAAGAATTGTAATATTGGGCACTCCCTTTCTTTACAGTGTAAACATTGACTGACACTGGCGGAGGTGGCGGCGGCGGCGCCGGATGGCTGCAGGAAAACAAAGCTGCTGCGATCATTAAATAAACAAACGATTTATAGTTCATAACAGGAAGATTAATAAATATATTTAAGAGTTCCCATGGCTCGCTGGACATCTATCCGGTCGCTTAATACCTGGAAAATCGCATTGGTATAATTGACCTGGGCCGTGAATAAATCATTGTTTGCAACCACCACGTCCAGATAGGTTTTTATTCCGGAACGGTATTGCAACTGTATGATATTATAAACCTCACGGGCCAGTTCCATATTTGCTTTTTGTTCAAAATAGTTGTTGAGATCCGCTTTATAAGAAGACATTGCAGTTATAAACTGCGTGCGGATCGAATCGGTCAGGGAAATAAAATTATAATTTAGCCTGTCTATCTGTAATTGCGCAATGCGCACCTGCTGAATGCGCTTTGTACCGGTAAAAAGAGGGATCGTAACAGATAAACCGGCATAGGAATTCGGAAAGTTATTCTGGTAAAGATCTTTGAACTGGTTATTATAGTAATTCAGATTATATTCTCCGAATGCCGATACAGTGGGTAAAAACCCCCATTTATAATATTTCAGATTATACTCATACAGACGTTTTTCTGTAACAAGTTGTTGAAATTCGATTCGGTTTTTTATATCCACATCCTGCAACGTGTCAAAGGAAGCGACTTCCTCCCTCAGCTTGCTGCTGTCAAATACTATTTCCAAATTGGCATTGGTTGGATAGCTCATGTATAATTTCAACAGAGCTGTTCTGGATTTTTGAGTTTCTATAGCTGTTTTGAGAGTTGCATTTGCATTGTTCAGGGTGATTGTGGCACGCTGGTAATCTGTTTTATCCACAATGCCACCCTTATATTGATTATAAGCGTCCTTCAGACTTCTGGTTAACAGAACAATGTCGGTATCGAGCAGGGCAATCTGTTGTTTTGAAAGCAACAGGTCGTAAAAGGCCTTGCTGACATTTGAAACGACTGCAATCCGGTAATTGATCGTATTCTGTTTTGCACTTAAGCGGACGTCTTTAGCGGATTGTTGTGCAACGATAACATCCCGGTTAAAAATATTTTGATTCAGGCCAAAATAGCCACCTGACTGATTCGTCGTTCCAATCGGCGAGGGCGACCCATTAAAAATACTGACTGGTTTTTGAAAATTGTATTGGTAATTTCCTGAAAAATTTATCTGGGGATACCATTCTGACAGCTGAGACTTGATTTCGCGATCCGTAATCTGTTCGTCAATCAACGCCTGTCGGATATTTGTTTGATTATCCAGTGCATATTTTATACAATCTTCCAATGATTTGATATTGGAACTATCCCTGGATTGTGCATTGGCTGAAACCAGTAAAATCATTACTGGAAAAAATAGAATAATTCTTTTCATAAAATGTGAAAAATAATCGAAGTCTGCCCTTAAAAAAGCAACTTCATGGTCGCCGGAAGCAAGCAATGGAATGCAAAAATAAGATATCCTGATAATAATTAAACGTTTGTTTAATTTATTTTAGAAAACGATCAGGTCGATGATTTCCGAAAGGAATAATTCATCTGATTTATCAAAGCTTGCATAAAGGGAGTGATCCACATCCAGTACTGCAACTACTTCGTTATTACGGATCAGGGGAAGAACAATTTCAGATTTAGACAAACTGCTGCAAGTGATATGACCAGGGAATTGATTTACATCCTCAACAATAATTGTTTTCATTTGTTCCCAGGCAACCCCACATACTCCTTTGCCCTTTTTTATTCTTGTGCAGGCGATGGGTCCCTGGAATGGACCCAGTACCAGTTCATTCTCTTTCACAATGTAGAATCCAATCCACAACCAGCCGAATTGTTCTTTTAGAGCGGCCGTTATATTTGCGAGGTTGGCAATTAAATCCGGTTCACCTTCCAGGAGGCCTGCAATCTGCGGAATAAGTTCCAGGTATTGCTCCTCCTTGGTTCCTCTTTTTATTGTCAAATCTTCCGCCATCTTTTAAAATTTACGGGATCAAAGGTAATCCGATATATTCAATACCGAGGCCGGGTTTTCCCGAAAGGACTACTTTGCCATTTTCGATTATCAACCCGCTGGCAATATCTTCATCCAGCAAAAGTATTCCATCCATATCAACGTAATCCAGCAGGGGCAACAGGTGTCCGACAGCGGCCGATCCGATACTGCTTTCATTCATGCTGCCGGCCATGACTTTCATGCCTAATTTCCTGGCTGTTTCTATCATACGAAGGGCAGGTGTTATCCCGCCGCATTTAGTCAATTTGATATTGATACCATGAAATAATCCATGACATTTTTCTACGTCCTTTTCAAAGACGCAGGATTCATCAGCGATCAGAGGAATGGGTGATTTTTCATAGAGAACCCGCATCTCTTCCAGATTATCTTTTGCCAACGGTTGTTCGATGAATTCAACACCGCATTCATGCAGGGCAGGTATCAGATCAAGAGCTTCCTGCAGGCTCCATCCTGCGTTTGCGTCTACGCGCAAAACCGCATCCGTATTTTTTCTCAATGCACGGATAATATTAATATCGTCAGGGGTTCCCAGTTTTACTTTATAGATCGGCCAGGGTTTTTCCCGCATTTTCTGAAGCATTTTTTCCACGCTGTCGATGCCGATCGTGTAATCAGTCAGCGGTCCTTCGCTGATATTTAATTTCCAACAGGTATATAAAGGTTTTTTCTGAAGTTTTCCATAAAGATCCCAGGCCGCAATGTCCAATGCGCAAACAAGGAATGGATTGTCCGGAATGAGATGATGCAGAAAATGCCAGAACCGTGAGGGTTCTGTGAAGGCAAATTTTTCTATCACCGGTTTTTTCAATTCCAGGTCAGCAATCATTTTTTCAACGGTTATTCCGTAGTAAGTAATCGCTGGTGCTTCTCCATAACCAGTCTGCCCAAATTGTTCAATGCTAACGACCAGGGTTGGCTGATGCGTCTTCGTTCCCTTGGATATTGTAAATGGATATTTAAACCGGAGATTATAAGGAATGTGTTGAATTTTCATCGGGTTCATTATCTGCCGGATGATTTGATCATTTCCCTGAGTTGTTCATTAAAAGATTTTGCTTTGAGGAGATCTTCGAGATATATATGCGTCCGGTACCGCCAGTAATAATTCGGGATCGCCGGTACATTGATTCTCTCATCATTTGGATTTTCCCTTCTTATATTCTCATCCATTCCCAGCAAATCCTGTAGCTGAAAAATGCTCCACATGGCGGGAGAATGAAGATGTTGCTGCACGATGGCTTTGTTAATCCATGCATCGCAGAAATAAGGTGCTTCACCCCATTGTCCCAGTTCTTCATTAAAGAATTTCTGAGTCTTAACCCGGTCTTCTTCCCACCACCCCCTGATCGTGCTCATATCGTGGGTTGAAGGTGTAACGACCGACAAATAGGGTGCAGATGCAGGATTGAAAAATTCCTTTGTAACATCCTTTGGCATGCGTTGGATTTCGAGGCTAAGTATACCGGTCTCTTTCATCACATCGGGCACACAGGAAGGTACCATGCCCAGGTCTTCTCCGCAGACCAGCATATTGGTTGATCTTTTCAAAAGCGGAAGCTTTTTCATCGCTTCCTTCTTCCAGAAATTATCCTGACGACGATAAAAATAATTTATATAAAGATCCCGTAACTGGTTTTGCAAATGCCAGTCAAGATAACGGAAAGACGAAGTTGATTCCATGGAAATGCGAAAATGAAATTGTTTTCCGTCCGATCCTTCCACTTCAAAAAGGATCAGGTTTGAAATCAGATTCATCAATACTTCCCTGCTTAAAATATCGATGGGCTCTGTCGTTTTATCTTCGAAATAATCTGCAACTTTTCTTTGCGTATTTACAAAATCCCTGATATTAAATCTACCGTGTTTGGTTTCTTCAAAATAAATTGATTTTACGTTTTCGGTTTCAGTTCCAAAATATTCCCATAAAACAGCTTCATTGATAAATGGCTTTGTGTAACGGTCCTTATCAAAATAAATATTTCGTTCATCGAATTCCACCCGGTGCACCGGAATGGCGTGTTCAAAATGTCCCATGATCCCCTCTATTTGCGTAACAGGGATACTCCATATTCGAAAAAAACCCAAAATATGATCAATCCGAAATGCATCAAAGTAAATGGCCATCTGGGAGAATCGGTTTTTCCACCACTGGAAAGAATCTTTGGCCATTCGCTCCCAGTTATAGGTCGGGAATCCCCAGTTTTGTCCCTTGATAGCAAAGGGATCAGGCGGGGCACCGGCCTGCAAATCCAAATGGTACAGCTCTGGCGATACCCACGCATCGCAGCTGTGCCGGTAAACGCCAATGGGAATATCCCCTTTCAGCACAATTCCGTTTTCATGGGCATATAGAACCGATTTTCTTAACTGCCGGTAAAGATGATATTGAATAAAGTAATGAAAGGCAATCTGGTCGTATTGTCTGGATTGGGGTGAAACAAGTTTATCGACGGCCAGTTTGGTATACCGTCCGAATGTTTTCCATTTGCTGAAATCTACCGTGTTATTAGAATCTCTCAGGTAACAAAATGCTGCATAGGGAACCAGCCATGTTTTATTTTGTCCAAAAAACTGTATAAAATCTTCATCGGCCAGAAAGTTTTCTTTCTCGGCGGCAAATATTTCTTTCGCTGCTTCTATTTTGGTCCGCATGACGGACTCATAGTCCAGGTCTGGTAAAATGTTTAACTGCTTTTGAATTTTTTTCAGCGGTTTAACGAGAGCTGCATTTTTCTTACCAGCCATTTCCTGCAGATTCAGATATAAAGGATGCAGCGCAAATGCTGAGATGGCTCCATAGGGATATGAGTCCAGCCAGCTTCCTGTAGCGGATGTGTCATTGACGGGCAGAATCTGGATCAGTTTAAGTCCTGTTTTGTGGGCCCAGTCAACCAGCAGGCGGATATCAGAGAATTCACCGGTTCCCAGAGAGTCCCTGCTTCTCAGACTGAATACCGGCAAACTCACTCCGGCACCCTTCCATGTACTATTCGGAAGCCGTATAAATCCATCATGTTGAATGTTCAGATTGCCTTCCCGCGTATCACCCAACAGGATCCGGTTAGGGCCATTTTCGAAATGTATCAGTGATTTGTGCTTCGTATCGTACACTCCGTATTTGTAGTGCACGGGAAAGGATAAATCGGTTAAATTGAGTTCAATCGTCCACCAGCTTCCTTGTTTATGCAGGATAAGCGGTTCGGCCATGGACCATTCGCCCAAAGTTTTGCCATTGCCGGAAATACAGACAGACTCGCTCGCGTGAAGCAGGGGCGCCTTTATTTTGAATATATGGGTATAGGATTTGGGTGTCTTCCTTCCTGATTTTTTAGAATGACGCGGTAATAGGATTTCCTGAAACGGAGCGGTATAAAAAGTGTTTTCGTATTCGCCGGCATGATTCCATGTATCGAAAATCTGCAGGTCGTCGTGTCGGGAATTAAGCCTGATTTCGCGGTCATTGCCCCATTCCAGCACCATACTCCCATCCTCCATTTTCAGCTCATAGAAATACTGCACGGGATCTACAGGCAGACCGGCCAGTTCAATCGTAATCTCCCAGAAATCGGTGTTCTTATATTGCATAAGAACCGGCTGGGTATTTAATTTATTCTGGTAGCCCAGTTCAGGGATGTTTCCACAGATGTAAAGATCCTGACCCGGTTTCGTACTAAATCGTAAGTAAAAATGTATTTTCATCCTGGATGGAAGTTCAAACTCCTGGTGGTTAAGAAAGCTGACGCGATCACACGAAAATACCAAAACAGCATCTTGTAATAAAATTAATGTCAGAGCACAAACAGAATGGGGAATTGGAATATATTTGTGCAACAAAAAACTACATGGAAAACACTAAGAAATACACAGGTCTTTACTGGATCCTATTTATTCTTTCGGTGATTGCATTTATTGGCCTGTACCAGGTTATTGGCGGAGTGAGTATACTGACACTTCCTTTCATTTGCACTTTTTTTGCGAAGGCCCTGGATATCATGTAGTGCGGCTTCCTTTCTTCCTGAAATAAAAAAAACACTGTGTTTAACTACAGTGTTTAAAACTTCGAACTTGCACGGAGCCTTTCCGTGTCGCAGTGCTGATCATTCTATATTAGATTGCCCATTTTCTGGTAATACGAGATGTCTGTTTCATTCCCCGGTGAATTTTCCAGAGGTCCACTACTGCAAATCGTTTCTTCTGCGCAGGCATCACGAGTCCGGTTGCGAGTGTTTCCTTCACTTCGGTTGTCAGTTTCTTAAAGGTTTCGGTATCCATCTGTACAATAGATGGCATTACAACTTGTTTCATAAAAATTACTTTTTTAAGATTAAAAATATGCTGAGCAATAGGAGGAGAACACAAAAGAATCGTTAGAAAGAAGTGTAGTACCTATTTTGATCTTGCAAGACTGTTAATTGCTCTTAATTGCGATGCAAATATACGAAGCAATCGCATCGTGTCAAACCCTTATTATAAAAAATTATATCATGTCCAACGTTGATTTTCATACATAACTGCTTAAATAATAAGGGCTGACGCATTGGTCAGCCCTTATCTCCATTTCTTAAGTTAAGGTCATTTAACTTCTTCAAATTCAGCGTCAGTAACGTTTTCTGCATTTTTGCCTGCGTTCGAATGTTCGTTACCGTTAGGCTGGCCGTCAGCAGCGGATTGCGGACCTCCTTCCTGGGTTCCTTTGTATAAATGTTCAGATGCAGCGGTCCATGCGGTATTGATTTCTGCGATCGCAGCATCAATTTTTGCAATGTCCTGTGCTTTCTGGGCTTCCTTCAATTTTGTAAGAGCAGACTCAATCGGAGCCTTTTTATCGGCTGGTAATTTTTCGCCCAGTTCTTTGAGTTGTTTCTCTGTCTGGAAAATAAAACTATCGGCCTGATTGAGTTTATCAACACGTTCGCGTGCTTCCTTATCTGATGCTTCATTGGCCTTGGCTTCAGCTTTCATCTTTTCAACTTCTTCCTTGCTCAAACCACTGCCTGCTTCAATACGGATTTTCTGTTCTTTTCCGGTTCCCTTATCCTTTGCTACCACATGCAGAATACCATTTGCGTCGATGTCGAATGTTACTTCAACCTGAGGTACCCCGCGAGGTGCTGGTGGTATGCCATCCAGATTAAACATTCCCAAACTCTTGTTCTGATTCGCCATGGGCCTTTCACCCTGTAATACATGAATCTGTACACCGGGCTGATTATCGCTCGCGGTAGAGAATGTTTCTGATTTTTTCGTAGGGATTGTTGTGTTACTATCTATCAGCCGGGTCATCACACCTCCCATGGTTTCAATTCCAAGACTCAGCGGAGTTACATCCAGTAACAATACATCCTTTACTTCACCGGTTAATACGGCACCCTGGATGGCAGCTCCGATGGCTACCACTTCATCCGGATTTACACCTTTATTAGGTTTTTTTCCGAAGAATTTTTCAACGATTTCCTGCACTTTCGGGATTCTGGTACTTCCGCCCACCAGTATTACTTCGTCTATTTGCGAAACACTTAATCCGGCATCCTTCATCGCCTGTTCGCAGGGCTTGAGACATCTTTCAAAAAGTTTATCTGACAGCTGTTCAAATTTTGCACGGGTCAGTTTCTTTACAAGATGTTTGGGCACACCGTCAACAGCCGTAACATATGGCAGGTTGATTTCAGTTTCAGTTGAAGAGGACAATTCAATCTTTGCTTTTTCAGCGGCTTCTTTCAGACGCTGTAACGCCATTGGATCCTTGCGGAGATCGATATTTTCATCCTTTTTAAATTCGTCTGCCAGCCAGTCGATGATGATTTTATCAAAATCGTCACCACCCAGATGGGTATCTCCATTAGTTGATTTTACTTCAAAAACACCGTCTCCCAGTTCAAGTACGGATATGTCAAATGTTCCGCCTCCCAAATCAAACACTGCAATTTTTTCATCCTTACCCGCTTTGTCCAGCCCATAAGCAAGAGCTGCAGCGGTAGGTTCGTTCACGATACGGCGAACGTTCAAACCGGCAATTTCACCGGCTTCTTTGGTAGCCTGGCGTTGTGCGTCATTAAAATAGGCCGGAACGGTGATAACAGCATCCGTAACTTCCTGACCCAGATAGTCTTCGGCGGTTTTCTTCATTTTTTGAAGAATCATGGCGCTGATTTCCTGAGGCGTATATTGACGACCTTCTATGTCAATTCGGCAAGTATTGTTGTCACCTTTTACGACTTTATAGCTCCAGTGACTGATTTCATTGGTTACTTCATCATAACGGCGCCCCATAAAGCGCTTTACGGAAGAAATCGTGTTTGTTGGGTTGGTAATTGCCTGACGTTTAGCCGGATCACCCACCTTACGTTCTCCATTTTTTAAAAAAGCGACCACAGATGGTGTAGTGCGACGTCCTTCTTCGTTGGCGATCACCACAGGTTCATTTCCCTCCATCACGGCAACACAGCTATTGGTGGTACCCAGGTCGATTCCGATTATTTTACCCATAATATTGATTTATTTAAGGTTAGTATTTAAAGTTTCATAACTGAATGTCAATCATTATGCCATGCAGGAAATAGTGCAAAAATGGCAGTTTGAAAGCGGAAAGTCTTCAGAAATGCTTAAAACTCAGGGGGAAAATCTATTCGGTTAAAGACAGGACCCGAATTTCAGGACTTTTTATACCAATCATTCCTATCAAATTCCGCGTGTTAACACAGGTTTTCGTTGGCAAAGACTCAAATTTAGGTGATTGAGTCGTTGGCAGAAGTATCTGAAAAACCAAGAGGTAGCCAATCAGTTACAATGCTCCCCGTCATATGCATCGCCTGTTGTGGATCCTCCATCTGATACAATTAGATCCAATTCCTAAAAACCCAAATGAAAATTAATAATCTGATAATTGAATCCAGCTTTCAGGATATATATCTTCAAATAATTTATTTACAACAAAATTCCTGGGTACAATAACTAACTTATCCCTTTTTTGATCCAACCAGGAAGACCACCAGCTAAAGGATCCATTAGAACTGATGTGGTTTGAACAGTTTGAGATAAGAAACATATCTTTCCAACTATTTTTATCTCTATTTATATTTATTATCGTAATGTTAGGTCCGTTGAAATTCGCTCTAACCCAGGAATTGTCGTCTGTAAAGAAAAAGAAATGTGGGTTATCAACCAGTGAATTCATTTTTTGCATTGCAGTCAGGAAATAGTTTAGTGTACATACGCCTCCAAGTTTCCCATAATTATTGGAATCCATAAAATCTCCTCTCCTGACATGAACTGATACACTTTTAGATGCCTTTATAGCCTCCAAAACCTGCAGATTTTCTTGTCCTATGCTTTGTAAATTAAATTGAAAGGTATTCTTAACATCATCTTTCATTTCAATAAAGTATTTTTCGGAATGCCATCCTCCTACATAAAATTTTATGCCCCGGGATGGCAACAAATATTCAGGCTTAAAATTATAATCATCATTTTCGTTTATAATTGATATCCCTAGAAAATTTAGAATTCGGATTAAGGGCATCGTAATGAAAGAAAATTTCTTGTAACCCACGATTCTGAAAGTTAGAAAAAGGATTTTATTCACGAGTGAGTCTTGATATTTGATTCCAAAAACGTTGCCCAATTCGTATCCATTATGAAAATTATCTGATTTTTTAGAAAATATAAACCTCGTTGATTTGGAAATTCTCCTTTTATTTAGATAAAAAGCATATTGGGACATTTGGTTTCCCAAACCATTAAATAACAGTATGACATCCATAAAACCGCAGGTTTATAATATTTTAACTGTGTAAGTTTATGCAAATTTAGTTTTGTGCCCAATAAAAATGATATTCTCAGATGAATTACATTTGAGCGCTGGTATGATCAGAATTGATTGACAACACAATTATTTTATTGGTCATTCGAATTTAAATTAATTTATAGCTGGACTTAAATTGAAATATGCCGCATTTTTTGGCCAATTTTAGCAGAGGAATCATTACAAGGTTTAGAAAAATATTTTTTCGGCCATATAGTGTCTTTGACATCGGATTTTTAAAAGAAAAAATATTAAAGCATCAAACAAACGACAGCCTAAAATATCATGTTTTCAGGAAGAAATATAAGATCGCTTTTAGGGATGCTCCGGTTTTTCTAATCTCAATAAATGAATTGTTTGTAAATGAATTTTACAAATTCAGGGCTACCACAGATTGTCCAAGAATAATTGATTGCGGATCATATATAGGCACAAGCATTCTCTACTTCAAAATTAATTATCCAAATGCAATAGTAACGGGCTTTGAGCCGGATGAAAAAAACTTTATCATCGTTAAGTCAAACTTGGAGGCCTGGAATTTTACTAATACAAGTGTAGTAAATGCAGCCATTTGGATAAATAACGAGACACTCTCATTTAATTCAAAAGGCAGTATGGGGAGCAGAATTGAAAATGATTTGTCTGAAAATGAAAATAAAAAGATTGTTAAATGCTTTAGATTAAAGGATTTGTTGAACGAAGACATTGATTTTTTGAAAATTGATATAGAGGGGGCCGAATATGCAGTGATTAAGGATTGTTCCGATAATTTAATACATGTCAAAAACCTCTTTGTGGAATATCATGGAGTATATTCAGAAATGTATAAACTAAACGAGATATTGGGTATTCTTACCAGCAATAATTTTAAATATTATATTAAAGAAGGCAGTCCTGTTTATGCAAGGCCTTTTTGGGACAGAGATAAAACCGGCGATTACGATATTATATTAAACATATTTGCTTTTAAATCCTAAGCCGGATTTTAATCAGGATTAATTCTTCGAACTGTTTTTAAATGTAATATCAAAGTAACTACCTCCACCAGGATGTGTTGCAAATTTTCGACGGATAATTTCCTGGTATCCATATTTCCCCAAAAATTGTTGCAGGTCCTTTAGCTGACAGCAACCCTTATAAGCTTCAAAGTCAGGCACTTCGGTTTGGATATATGTAAAATTATGAAGTATAGAAGCAGCACCGGTCAGAACCAATAATTCTGAACCTTGCGTATCAATTACTAACATTTTGTAATTAGAAATATTTATCTCGTTTTCTTGTAATAGAGTTGATAATGTTTTGCTATAAAGTTTAATAGTTTTTTCAAATGTTACTTCTGGCCAAATATCGTGATGAAGATTTAGTTCAAGAATTGAGGATGATGCTCCATTATTATTGGAAAGATGAAAATGATATTCAACGTTGTCCTGATCAGTAACCAGGCACCTAAGAGCAGTCTGTCTGGGGTAATCGATAAGATTCTTTTGTAATTTTTCAAATATCTCCGGAATTGGCTCAATCCATATTACTGACAGTTTATATTTTGCATATAATTTTATTTCCTGTCCAGTATTGGCGCCAACGTGAATCACGCCATTGATTTTTTTTAATAAATCATTGGGATTATCTTTTAAAAGCAATCCGACTCTGCGCATTAGCGCTTTACCCATAGTTGCAGCACTTCTCTTATTCTCCATCGTCGTTAAATTAGCATAATATTCATTTATCTAAAAGATAAAATTAATGTAAATGCTAAATAACACAGCTAAAAAACTTAAATCTAAAATGGCCAGCATAATGACTATGGGACAAAAGACAATTCCTTTACATTAAGTAGTTAGTTAACTCTTTTAAATGACATTGTTCCCGAAGCATTCAGTGCCTGATTTTGCCACGTACCAATCAGAGTTCCGTTAGTTTGATTGTAAATAAGGCTTACATTTTGGACTGTCCCTTTATTGCTTAAAGTAGTTGATGTTATGGTAGCGCTAAACGCGGTGCCGGAAAGTGACCATGTACCAGCTGAATAGTACGTATTTCCATCAGCACCCAGGCCAGTAGTTAAAATCGTGCTATCGGCTCGAATATCACAGCTATAATACAATGGCCCGGCAAGAGGCTCATTGACTGCAGTAAGAACGCCAACCCATAATCCAATAATTGGATTTTTTGGAGTTACCACTACTAAAGTGTCCCTGTTAATAATTGTATCCCGGGTAACGATGGTAGTAGTGTCATGAGTATATATTGTTTGTGTCGTGGTTTTTGTGCAAGATGTGAAACAGATTGTGAAACCGAATATCAAAAATGTCACGATTTTCAAATACATGTGTTAGGTTTTTATTTGTGCCTAAAATACTCAATAATAATTACGTCGTTGCTATTTTTAAAGCATGATTTTTAAATATTATCTACTGATTTCGGCGGCTATCTAAGAGTAAATACCTAGACTGGCCGATGTTTGATCAGCTTATTGATCTTGGTCAAGTTTAAGTGATTGTACCGCTTTATTTGCCTCCACCTTAAAGCGAAATTTCTGTTATCAACTCAAAATGCACGCCTTACAAAAAACAAATTTTTTTTGATTTCTTTACAGATTACTATAAAGAAGATTTTATTTTTTAATGCCTATTGATAAAAACTAAGACATTTCTCTGAATAACCTAAATGCAACCCCTGCGATTTTTGAAAACAGTGTGACGATTGTTTGATAAATCGAACGCCTGGAAGTCAAAGTTGGCAGGTACTTCGTTTTAGATTTTAGGTATCAGGTTTTTCTCCGTTAACATACCAAGAAAGAGATCCATTCCTCTTCTCTTTTTTTCATCCAAATCGTAACTCAGATTTTGTGTAAAATAACTCTGCAGATCAAAATCATTGACCGACAATTCGTCCAAAACCCGGGATATATTTTGAATGCCCAACGTGTTGGCATCTTCGAAACGACGAACCCATCCAGGATCCAATATTTTATTACTAATCCAGGCAGCAAACACAAATGGTAAACCGGTCATTTTTTTCCATTCTTCCCCCAGATCATAGAAATGAGTTGATTTTTTTCTTTGTTCCAGTGCACGATCACCAATTACAACGGCCGCTGTGTTTCCCCGGATTTCACGGAGAAATTCATGATCTGCCGGTACGAACACCGGTTTTTGTTTCCAATGCTTCTCAAATAAAATCTCTGCAAGCGCGACGGATGTACGGCTCTGGTAGTCCAATATGACAGTCCTGATATCCTCAACAGGAACTTCGCTGAACAAACAAACTGATGCAACGGGCCCATCAGATCCTATACAATACCTCGTATTGATATGGTATTCTTTCATTTGAGGAATGATCGAAACGGGTACCAGACCGATATCGATCTCATCCAGGAGCAGCATCTCGGCGATCCGGGCAGGATATTCAGTAATCAGCGATATTTCATTGATTATAGGGGAATTTTCAATTCCATACAAAAGGGGTTTGGTATTCAGATAACTCACGGCACCCACCCTTATTTTTCTGTCCAACGCGATTAGTTTAAATTTGGCTGCAAAAGTAGGGAAGGCATACAAATAATCCCTATTTACGATTCAGTATATGGAACTTCACGCACTGACAGCTATTTCACCGATAGACGGCAGATATCGCAGTCAATTGCATTCACTGGGAGAATATTTCTCTGAATATGCATTGATCAAATACCGCGTGCAGGTTGAAGTAGCCTATTTTATTTTTCTTTCAGAAAAGAAGTTTTTTACTATTTCTGCCAATACAAAGAAAACATTACAATCAGCTGCGGAGAATTTCAGCCTGGAAGATGCGCTGGAGATAAAAAAAATAGAAAGGACCACAAACCACGATGTAAAGGCAGTTGAATATTTTCTGAAAACTGTATTGGAAAAAACGAAAAATGCGGAAACCAGGGAATGGATCCATTTTGGTCTGACATCGCAGGATATTAATAATACGGCCATTCCTCTTCTCTGGAAACATGCAGTAGAAATCGAATACCTGCCTTTTATTTTAAATCTGAAAAAACAGCTTAGCATCCTGGCCAGTGAATGGCGCAATACCGCGATGCTGGCACGTACCCATGGCCAGGCAGCGTCTCCCACCACCCTGGGTAAAGAAGTGATGGTCTTTGTGGAAAGAATTCAAAACCAGGTAGAACTTCTGATACAGATTCCTTTCATGGCTAAATTTGGTGGTGCAACCGGAAATTTGAATGCTCATATAGTTGCTTTTCCAAATAAAGACTGGACCAAACTCGCTAATGAATTTATTGAAAAGGAACTCGGTTTGAAACGCCAGCAGTTTACAACACAGATCGAACACTATGACATGCTCGCTGCGCAGTTTGACTGTATGAAACGAATCAATACCATCCTGATTGATTTTTGCAGGGACCTTTGGACCTATATTTCGATGGATTATTTCAAACAGAAAATAAAGGAAGGAGAGATCGGATCTTCGGCCATGCCACATAAAGTGAACCCGATAGATTTTGAAAATGCAGAGGGAAATCTCGGAATGGCAAACGCAATCTTTGAATATCTTTCTTCAAAATTACCTGTTTCCCGTTTGCAACGTGACCTGACAGATTCAACCACATTGCGGAGTATCGGCGTCCCATTTTCACATTCGATCCTGGCCTTAAAATCCATCGAGCGCGGCCTCGCCAAACTCGTACTAAATTCCGATAAACTCACACAGGATCTGGAAAATAACTGGGCTGTGGTTGCAGAAGCCGTACAGACCATTCTAAGGCGTGAAGATTATCCCCAGCCGTACGAAGCTCTGAAGGCCCTTACACGTGGAAAGAATGGCATTACAAAACAATCCATGCACGAATTTATTGACTCACTCGATATCGCCGCAGTCGTGAAAAAAGAACTCAAGAAGATTAGTCCCCACAACTACACCGGGGTCAGGCTGAAATAATGAAGTATGGGAGTATGGGAGTATGGGAGTATGAGAGTATAGGTGAATTTCTTCAATTTCAAACGTTAAAACCTCTTTTTCGTTGTTATTAAACGTTACAGATTTGGGTTTATAAAATTTGTTCATGATTCTTCGTGACGGTCCGAATTGTAAGAAAATCAATGTCTTTTTCGATCTCCATTATAAAGTATTGTGATTTGTTGAATGATAAACGAAAGTTTATCATTTCAAATCAATTTTGAAATCTGGAACTTCTATTGGGGCGAATGTTTTCGAAGCACAATATGCAGAAAGCAGATTGGATTTTATTCATAAAATGAAAATCGCTTTAAAGGAAGCCAATGAAACCCTTTATTGGCTGATTTTATGTGAAAAAATGGAAGATCTCAATGTATCAGCAAGAAACATTGGATGAATTAAATGAAATGATGGCCATTCTATCCAAAATAATAATCTACAAGCAAAAAACGGCTGAATTAACACTCCCATACTCCCATACTCCCATACTCTCATACTTTATTTGTGTATCTCCGACGTATAGTGAAACTCAATATCCGGATTATTACTGATTTCCGTTTTCAGGAACCATTCGCTTTGAGCAAGGTAAACCAGCTGTCCGTCTTTATCCTCGGCGATATTATTTTGTTTAAAACGAACGAAATCCAGTAATTTTTTTTCATCCCGGCTGGTCAACCAGCAGGCTTTAAAAAAAGGAAGCGTATTGAACTGTACGGAGGCGGAATATTCATGCAGAAGCCGGTATTGGATTACTTCGAATTGCAATTCGCCCACACAACCGATGATTTTTTTGTTCCCTCCGAACTGGGTGAAGAGCTGCGCCACACCCTCGTCCGTCAGTTGCAATAATCCCTTTTCCAGCTGTTTGGTTTTCATCGGATCCTTATTCTGCACTTCTTTAAAAATCTCCGGTGAAAAAGATGGAATACCTGTGAAATAAAAATCGTCGCCCTCGGTTAAAGTATCCCCGATTTTAAAATTTCCTGTGTCGAACAATCCGACTACATCACCCGGATAAGCTTCTTCGATCACATCCTTGTCACGGGCAAGAAAACTATAAGGATTGCTAAAACGAACATCCTTGTGCAGTCGCACGTGGTGAAAATATTTATTTCTTTCGAATTTACCGCTGCATACCCTGATAAATGCGATCCGGTCACGATGTCTGGGATCCAGGTTTGCGTGGATCTTAAAAACAAAACCGCTGAGTTTTTCATCTTCCGGACACACCATTCCTTCCGTCGTTGGGCGGCATTGGGGAATAGGTGCGATACGGATAAAATTATCCAGCATTTCACGCACGCCGAAATTATTGATGGCAGATCCGAAAAATACGGGACAGATTTTTCCACTGAGGTATTCGTCCACGTTCAAAGGGCCATATACACCATCCACCAGTTCCACATCTTCGCGTAGAATGGCCGCATCTTTCTCTCCCAGTTTTTCATCCAGTAGTTGATCTTTGAGATCTCCGATCTGAACCACATCTTCGTCGGAGGCTTTTGTATTGGCGGTGAATAAAATCAGGTTTTTATCATGGAGATTGTATACACCTTTAAAATCCTTTCCGCTGTTTATGGGCCAGGTCAGCGGATGCAATTTTATCTTTAATTCATTTTCGATTTCTTCCATCAGTTCGAAACGGTTTTTTCCGTCACGGTCCATTTTATTTACAAAAACAATGATCGGTGTGTCACGCATACGACAGACCTCCGTCAATTTACGCGTTTGTTCCTCCACCCCGTTCACGCTGTCAATTACGAGGATCACGCTATCGACAGCCGTTAAGGTTCTATAGGTATCTTCCGCAAAGTCCTTATGACCTGGCGTGTCGAGGAGGTTGATCAGCATGTTCTTATACTGAAAGCTCATGACGGAAGTGGCTACTGAAATTCCACGTTGCCTTTCAATTTCCATAAAATCGCTGGTAGCGTGTTTACGGATCTTATTGCTTTTAACCGCACCGGCCGTTTGAATAGCGCCTCCGAATAACAGGAATTTTTCTGTCAGCGTCGTTTTCCCGGCATCGGGGTGGGATATGATGGCAAATGTTCTTCTTCTCTCAATTTCAGATGTATACTTCATGTGTAGGACCCGGATCTTTTCCCGGAAGCGCGCAAAATTAAGAAGTTCCGGGGGATGAGAAGGATCTTTCTATGGATTTGCCAAATGATTGTTATATCCATTATTTAATAAATTCAATGGCAGGATGATTTCCCATTGATTCGGACCCCTGCCTTCATAATCCGGATCCAGAAGACGGCTATAACGGATGCCAAAACTCAATGCCAGCTGGTTCCACCATTTTGTATCGAAAAATATTTCGATGCCCGCTGAACGATACTGGGATTGTACGCCCGGTCCATTGGTAGCATAGAAAGGAACAGCCGTATAATCAAAAAATGCATTCGCGCGAATCCGCAAAAAATAAACCAGCTCTGCGAAACCCCAGTCAGGGTAAGCCAGCGGAAGATTATAATTAACTCCCAATCCATACATCTGATAAAAATTTTCTCCGGAGTATCCCCGGGAAAAAGGAAAGCTGTTGGTAAACCTGACCTGGTTCAAAGAATCGCGCTGTTGCACTGCCCCTTTAAACACCAGACTATGTGTAGCTGTGAGCCCCGGAAAATACAAACTGGCAGAAGCCAGAAACTGATTTCCTGCAATATTTGAAATGGCCCGGTTATATTGTAACAAAAGCGTTTGCGCAAATGAAGGATAGATCTGCATTCTGCCGGCCTGAAGCTGGTGACTAAAGAATAGTTGTGGATCCAGACTGAAATAAGAACTGTTTGCAATGCTGTCTTTATACAAGCCCTTGAAATATTGTTGATGATAAGTGATATTAGCGCCGCCTTCCAGGCCTGTGATCCATCGGCCCCTGCTCAGATTAAGTGGGACGGATAGTCCGAGGTAAGGAAGCAATTCATTCCAGTATATCTTTTGTCCTTTGAAATAAGCATTGCGGTCAATCCTGTATTCGGTGCCTATGTTGATAAACGGGAAAAGGCCGCCATAGGTAAAATCCGCGCCGACTTTCTTGTACTGTTCATTGCTGTTATATCCGATATATATTTCCGATTGAAAAGTATTCAGCACATTTTGTCCGAGTAGTGCCAGGGTATAATCAGGATCGTTAATATAGGGTCGCCAGCTATGAAAGTTAAAAATATGAGTTCCTGCACTGTAAGGCTTTATTTGAAAACTCGAATCCGGAATAGGAAAAGGAATCTGGAAAGGCGGATGATCAAGCGAATAGACTCTGTGTTTTTCTGAGGTATCTGATATATTAAAGTGAATGGGTTGTTCGTCAAAAGCATTTTTTGCATCCGCCAGCTGTAACCGGAAACCAGCGCTGGTAAAGCTATTCCAGGTTATTTTGTCATCAGCTGCTGATAATTGGTAGTTGCCGCTGCTCGCATCGGCTTTCAAACGGTATATATTTCCGTCGCGCAGACAGAAACCCTGATCCTGCCCCTCGAAATGTTCGTGTAAAATATATTTTATTGTTTTTCGTCGAAACAAAACCAATCGGATCCATCGACCAGTCAACCAACACCTTCTGATTTCCTGCAGGAAGACTGATTTGCAATAATGCCATCTGACCCCGGCTGTTTCGAACAGCAGAAATCAACAATTGATCAGTAAGAAATTTTGGATACGTATAAATAAGCATTTCCGGGTTGGGTACCCGTACTGAAATTTTTCCGGAGTCCACACTTAGAATATCCAGGGAACTTTTCCCTGTGATGGACATATTGACGGCGACCATTCGTTTCCCGTCGGGAGAAATATCGGGCGAAAAATATTTTGTTTTAGAAGTGAGTCTTCTGTCTCTTTTTGTATTCAGATCCATCACACGAATCACTGAATAGTCCCGCCATCCCCATCGCAGGTCCGGTTCATAGGCTGCATATACCAGTTGATGGTTCCTGTATGAAAAGGCGTCATCGATCGCCACTGCACGAAATTTTAAACGTCTGGGTTTTGTACTTCCGGTTTCCTGTTCTGCGAAAAAAGGCGGTAGATAATAATTGCTGTTCACGAAGATCAGCCGGTTACTGTCTGTGAACTGAGGGAATAATTCATCCGCAACAAAATGGCGGCTTGATTTTCCAAATATGGCCTCCGGACTATTATATGCGTTGTCAGATAGTTGATCCTGAAAATAATCCAGCGCCCGGGTACGAAAAGAATCGAATGAGATATTTGCATTTCTCTGAATGGATTTTTGCAGCGGGTAGAAAAGACCTTTGAATGCTGCAGCCTCATCGGCAGTCCTGGCCCAGAAATCTTTCCCGTAAACATCTCTGCCATAGGCGACCATCATATAACCCAGGGGATAATAATCCGGCGTATAATCGCGGTATGAACCATTGCGGAGTTTCATCCAGGAATAATTTTTTTTTGAAACCCAGAGCGCCTCATATCCCGTAAGAAAAAAAGGAAGCCTTCCCCTTCCCTGCTGACTGACCAGCGTTTCCTGGTAAACAGCGTCTCCCTCGAAAAACCAGTTGGGAACGGCTACACTGTTTGCAAAAGCGAGCCCGTCCTGCCCAAATAAAAAATAAAAAGCCTTCGCCAGGCCCACACAAAAATTGTTGTACTGCTGAACATGCCGGTATTCATGAATGGCCAGCATCTGGTTCCAGGGCAGACTGCCCAGTTCAAAACTATTCTGCGGAGGGGTGAGTTGAAATTCACTTCTGAAAGGAGCCAGCTGCACATATCCGTTCGGAACGATCGTCAGGTTATGAAATACGATATCAACTTTGTTTTGACGGCTTCCAATGGTTGATAAAGTTGATTTGCTTAATGCAGATACCAGGAAACCGACCTGCCTGGCTTCTGTATCCATGCCTGGCGGGAAAATTATATTGGCCGGAATGGTATTGACAGATTTCCATTTAACGGAGGGAGGCGTTCCGCCAAAAATCTGAGCTTCAGCCTGCACAGTAATCAAGGCCGCTAAAATGAAGGACAAATAAGAAAATCTGTTCATCAAAGTTTGATCTGGAACAAATAATGAAATTAGGCCATCAGGTTCATAGACGAACCATTATAATTCCTATAACTTCGAATTAACGCATGAAAGTAAAGTCGAATTTATTTTCCATTTCCAGAAACGCAGATTCATTGCTGGCCGCTTTGATCGGGTTTTTCCTGATCCAGATTTTTTCCAGACATAGCGGTATCGGGGTTTCACCGGATTCAGTAACCTATATAGCCGCCACCCGGCATATGGTGGGCGGAATCGGATTTAAGTCATTCGATAATCTGCCGGTCGTGGATTTTCCGTTTGCGTACCCGTTTTTTTTAACAATCATTTCATTTTTATCGCGCCTGGATCCCCTGCAGTTTGGTCCATGGCTGAACGGGATATTATTCGGCGTATTATTATATATGTCCGGCGGTATCATGAACGGATTTCAAAAAACAACCGGATGGTATAAACGAATTTTACTTTTTTGTATGCTGTGCAGTCCTGCTCTGCAGGAGGTTTACTCCATGCTTTGGTCTGAAACCGTTTTTCTCATCCTGATTCTGCTTTTTATTTTCAGTATAACCAATTATCTCACATTTAAATCAAAACGCTGGCTTTGGATTTCGGCAGGGATCTGCGCCATCACTTGTTTAACACGCTATGCGGGAGTATTTCTGATGTTAACCGGTGGGACCGTCCTGATTTTTAATAAAGAAAATCCGCTGCTCAAACGAGTCATGGATTGTCTGATATTCGGTATCCTTTCCGTCCCCCTGTTGCTGATCAATATTATTCGCAATTACTGGCTAACAGGACTGGCCACCGGAATCAGACCCAAAAGTGAAGTTGGTCTGTTGAAGATTATGGAATATTTCGGAGATGTGCTTTGTGACTGGTTGTTGTTGAATAAGAGTCCTGGCCTGGCCGTCTTTCTGACGATCCTGGTTTTATTGATTTTTGCATTCATCATATTTATCAGGCGGTATAAACGGTCTGCAAATGGATTGGAATATGTCATAGCCGTCAGCGGACTGATCTATTCGTCGTTCATGATTTTTTCGTATAGTATTACCCGTTATGAACCCTTCACGAGCCGGTTGTTGTCACCTATTTATATTCTCCTGTTATGGAGCCTTAGTAGCTGGCTGCCAGCTTTTATTGGCGAAAAATCCAGCCGGACGAAATGGGCTCTGGGACTTCCCGTCTTATTATTAACTGCCTGGTTCATCAACAAACAACTGGCGGCTGACTGGGAATATTATGATGGTGTAAAAGATGCGGGTATTCCCGGTTACCAGGAAGATCCTTTTGTCAAGTCCGAGATTGTACAGTATCTAAGAACAAATAAAAACATATTTGACCCTCAATTTCCCGTTTATTCTAATGCCGGGGATGCAGTATATTTTGTAACCGGCCAGCCCGCATTGCAACTTCCGTTTACTGATTTCCCCAAAAAGGTTGACGCATATTACAATGGGTATTACGATCACCGTCATGAATACCTGGTCTGGTTTCAGAACGAAGAGGACCTGCAAATGCCTGCTCTCGATACCATCCTGAAGCATAAGGACATGGTAGTTCTGAAACAGCTAAAGGATGGAGCGGTTTATATAACCAGGTAATTGTTAATTGTCAATTGTTAGTTGTTAATGATCTATTAATCTATGTTACTAAATCAATTAACAACTAACAATTAATAATTAACAATTATAAAGCTCTTAACCAAATATTCCGAAAACTGATCGGTTCACTCGGATCACCGTGTGCCTGTAGTTTGATGGGTGCAGGTCCATGTTTGATATAGTGTGGGAAACCGATATATTCTGTGCCTCCGATTAAATGATAGTCGTTTTGTACCAGCACACCATTCAAAAAGATGGTCACTTCTCCCGGTGAGTTGAGGGTTCCATCTGCTTTGAAACGGGGAGCTTTCCATACGATTTCATAAATCTGCCATTCTCCTGGCTTGCGTGATGGATTAACAAGTGGAACGCCTTGCTTGTAAATACTTCCAACCTGGCCGTTTACATAAGTCGTGTTATTATAATTATCCAGGATCTGTAGTTCATACCCCACGTCTGAACCGCTGTCTGAAATACAGGCTAGAAAAATACCGCTGTTTCCACGGGCCTGGTTTGACCCCGTAATATTTTCCGGGATACGGAATTCCAGATGCATTTGATAATCCTGAAAACGCTGACGTGTCATAATCCCTTTCGCTTTTTTATCAACGGTCATGATGTTGTCATGTACTTTCCAGCCGGCTGATTTGGTTGAATCAGGACCCTCAGCACGCCATAAATCCAGGTTCTTACCATCAAACAAAACAAGCGCATCAGAAGGAGGTTCAGCATCTGTTTTTCCGGGTGTAACGATGGGTGGCACCGGACTGTAGATTTCTGTTATCGCGGCTTTTTCTCCATTTTCCTTATTTCTCTTTGCCCTGGCAAGGCTATCTGCAGGGGATTGAGCAGATATGGAACAAACAACCATAATAAATGAAACGGACAGAATAAAACATTTTCTCCATGATGACAAAACAATAACGTGCATATTCAGTTTTTTAAATTGAATTCAAGTTAGCAAAATCCTGTGAAGGAGAAGGCATTTAAAGAAGGCTGTTATTCCTTCTCTATCGTAACGTCAGCGGCGTATTCTTTGCGCAGGGAATCTTTGATATGTGTCGTATCCCTGGCCAGGGCGGGAAATTGAAAATATACTTTGTAAGTGGAATCCACATGATAGTAATGTGCTTTCAGGTTGAATCCGATTAACTGGTTATAACGTTTCATGGCACGCGCTTTATCTGTAGACAATATGATGAATTTATAGGGCGTTCCTTCATGCAAAGCGGCAACCGGATGCGGGGTATCCGCAAGTAAAATTTTAGCAGTATCCTTACGCAGGCGTATCTCGTTTGAGAGTATCTGCCGCAACGGGTACTTGTTGCTGTACGACGGAGCTGGTATCCGGGTTACTTTCGGAAACCGACTGACCATTTTTTTTATACATCATCCATCCACCCAACCCTACAATCACAAGAGCCGATATAAACGCGAGTATTTTCAGCCCGGTTCTGTTCTGTACTGGCAAATTTTCAGTCAGTTGCCTTTTATCTTTAGCGTATACTTTTTTCTTTTCGTGATCAGCTGACGCGCTCGTTTCTTTAATCAATGAATATTCTCCCGGACTAAAATCAAATTTGCCCGCCTTGTTCTTGGTGATCGTTCCGATTCCTTCCAGGTAAAATGGTTTGCCGATATTCAGCATTTCCATTCCCAGGTTCAGATAAGAATCCAGGTCAGAGATCGCCAGTGGTTTGATTTTCCCTGTCTGCTCACAAATGAAGCTGATGAGTTCTTTATCCGCTGCAACTATATTTGCGTTTTGAAATTGAACCGCATTGGGTGTGGAATGCAGGTTGCGATCATGTTCGTCGGGAAGTATGACAGATTTGTCAAGGGTAAAAATACCCAGACCTGGAAGAGACATCTTCCGGTTAGTATATAAATACTGTACGAGCAACTGGGGTATCTTCAAAGTCCTGGATTTACTTTTTAAAAGTAATTAACGAACGCGAATCAGACTAAATAATTATGCGAAATTTAAAATAAAATATTGAAAACTAACCATATACCTGCCGAAACCTCCAGTTTTGTTCAATATTTGCACCTATGATCAAAATAAAGCGATTCCATGATACTCAGTGACCAGGAAGAAGCATTTATTGCCTATTGGGCTGCCAACCGGGAAAAACATAAGCGAACTTTCCGGCAGTTTCTTCTTGGAATTCCCCTGGCGCTGCTTTTTGTGATACCGATCACGCTGAATTTCTTTTCGGGCTGGTATAAAAGGGCAACCATGATACGTGATACGACGGACTTTAACCCCGGTGTTTTGTTGCTGGCGCTGATACTTATCGTGGTTTTTATTGCCATTTTTTCCAGGAAATTCAAGTGGGAACAGAATGAGCAGCGATATATCGAATTGCTGGCCAAGAAAGAAAGGCTCGAAAAATCCGAAAAAAAATAAATGGTGCAGCATTTCAGACTATGGAACTGTCTTATGTTGAAGGCTAACGTTTTTATTAGAAGGCCGTAACCACACTACCTGCTAAACCGACCCTGGACATAAGTTCAGGGTTTTTTATTGTAATTTAGGCGAAACAAGCTTCTTGCCGTACGAACCCATTTCAGTTTTTGATATCTTCAAAATTGGTGTTGGTCCGTCCAGTTCTCATACTTTGGGCCCCTGGCGGGCAGGACAGGCTTTTATCAGGTCCCTGGATCAGAAGGGAATACTGACAGATCTCAATCATCTTCGTGTTTTATTATATGGTTCCCTCGCAAAAACCGGAAAAGGGCACGGAACCGATATTGCCATTCAGCTGGGCCTGGCTGGGTATGATCCTGTTGGAATTGATACTTCGATCATCCCATCTATTGTTGAAAGTATTCAGAAAGAAAAAACGCTTGCACCGGGTCTTCCGGTCTCTTTTGATCCTTCAGAGGATATTGAGTTCCTCATGAAGGAATCCCTGCCCTACCATCCGAATGCGCTTAGCTTTCTGGCCGATTTTAATAATCATGAACCCATTGCGGAAACCTATTATTCTATTGGCGGTGGTTTTATTGAGCAGGAAAGGGGAACATCTGCTGAAAAAAAAACCGTGCAGCTACCCTTTCCGATCGATACGGCCGGAAATTTATTGCACTGGTGCATGAAAACCGGACTAACCATCCATGAAGTGGTGATGGAGAATGAATTGGTTTGGCGGGAAGAATCTGAAGTAAAAAAACAACTGGCCAATATCTGGCGGGTGATGAAGGAATGCATGTATAAGGGTTGTCATTCAGACGGTGTTTTGCCCGGAGGTCTGCAGGTAAACCGGCGGGCCTCGGCACTCAATAAAAAACTACTGAAAGGAAAAAGATATTCAGATTACCAGGGATGGGTTGAAGCCATAAAATCGGGAGGCAGGGATTTTCAGTATATCCTGGACTGGGTAAGCTGTTTTGCTCTGGCCGTGAACGAAGAGAATGCGTCCTTCGGCAAAGTAGTTACGGCCCCAACCAATGGGGCTGCGGGCGTGATCCCGGCCGTATTGCAATATTTTATTTGTTTTACTGACGGTTTTACGGAAGAAAAAATCATTTCATTTCTGTTAACGGCAGCAGAAATTGGGAGCATATTTAAAAAAGGGGCTACACTCTCTGCAGCTATGGGGGGGTGCCAGGCCGAAATTGGTGTCTCATCGGCAATGGCCGCAGGCGCATTAACAGAAAGTATGGGCGGAACACAGCGTCAGGCGCTCATGGCTGCTGAGATTGCGATGGAGCATCATCTGGGTCTCACCTGCGACCCCATCGGAGGACTGGTGCAAGTACCCTGTATCGAAAGAAATACGATGGGAGCCATCAAAGCGATTACGGCTTCCCAACTCGCTCTGCAAAGTATGCCTGATTTTGCGAAAGTATCCCTGGACGCCGTCATCCGAACCATGTGGGACACGGCGCTCGACATGAACAGTAAATACAAGGAAACTTCAGACGGAGGATTGGCGATACAGGTTCCTTTAAGTTTGCCGGAATGCTAAAAGAACTGAAAAATCCCGATTGGGATCATTTCGGCATCCACATACGAAAGTCGATTTTTCGATCTGCCTGATTTCAAGGTTGAAATCAGAATGCAACCGGCTCAGCTTCTGATGATAAAATTTTGATGGACTCCTTGTCAAGTTCAATTTTCGCGGCATTCAGTAAATCTTCTAATTGTTGAACACTCGTCGCACTCGCGATCGGCGCCACCACAGCTGGACGCGTCATTAACCAGGCCAGTGCGATCGTAGCGGGAGCTGTTTTATATTTCAACGATATTTCATCCAAAGCGGATAAAATTTTCATTCCCCTTGCGTCGAGATACTTCTGAATACCTTTTCCACGAACACTTTTTCCCAGATCCTCCGGCCCACGGTATTTCCCGGTTAGAAATCCACTTGCCAATCCATAATAAGGCAGGATACCCATTTCTTCCATTACACAAAGAGGCTGAAGATCCTTTTCAATACTACGGTCATACAAATTATAAGCCGGCTGCAGGGTTTCATAACGGGCATAACCATTCGCTTTACTGATCTCCAGTGAAGCTGCCAGGCGGTCTGCCGTGAAATTGGAAGCTCCGATGGCCCGGATTTTTCCTTCCCGTATCAGATCCGTATACGCACCCAAAGTTTCCTCCATAGGCGTATGGGGATCGTCATCATGTGACTGATACAGGTCTATATAGTCAGTTTGTAATCTCTTCAGGGAATCATCCACAGCCTGGCGGATGTATTTGGCGGAAAGCCCTGTTTTTCCAGGGCCCATTGGTTTCCCTACTTTCGTGCAAATCACGACGTCCTTTCTGTTTTTTCTTTTCCTGATCCATTGCCCGATGATTGACTCGGATTCTCCCCCTTTGTTTCCCGGACCCCAGGTGGAATATACATCTGCAGTATCAATCAAATTGAAGCCTGACCGTGTAAATTCGTCGAGTATGTCAAAAGCGACAGACTCTTTTATTGTCCAGCCAAAAACATTTGTGCCCAAAGCAAAAGGGGCTCCTTCAATCCCCGATCTCCCCAAACTTCTTTTTTCCATTTACCGTTTTTTTATATTTACAATTTGAAAGGCAGAATGTTAGAAAAGAGCAATTTTTATTTTTAAACGATTCGTTGACCATGGAATCAGTTTCTCCCGCACTGGAAGTCCGGCATTTGTTGAAAGAAGATTTATGGCAGGTCCGGGAACTGGCACTTCAGATATTTCCAATTACCTACCAGGAGATCGTTGAACAGGAGCAGATAGATTATATGATGGACCTTTTTTATACTTCTGAAAATCTCCGGAAGCAATTTGAATCGGGTCAGGTTTTTCTTATCATTTATTCAGAAGGTAAGGCGTCAGGTTACGCTTCCTATACGCCACTCAATGAAAACGGGGAATATAAATTAAATAAGATTTACGTAGACACCCGCTTGCAGGGAAAGGGACTCGGAAGAATCCTGCTCAACGATGTGATCTCACGCGTTAGAAATGCCGGCGGAAAATCTTTACAGCTCAATGTGAATCGCTTCAACAAAGCTGTCGGTTTTTATAAATCGATGGGTTTTGTTTTAAAGAAAGAAGAATTGCTGGATATCGGAAGAGGATATTTTATGGATGATTATGTCATGGAAATAAGCTTAAAGCCCAAAGCCTAAAGCCCAAAACTTTTGTCCGTCAACCGTCAACTGATCAACTGTCAACTGTCATCGAAAGATACCGCCAACCACTCATCCCGCCACAATCGGCACATCCGGGACTTCTTTCCCCATCGCCGACTGTTTCATTTTATGCGTGAGTTCATGACCGAAATATTTTTCAATCGCTCTTTCAATACCATAAATAAGAGGGGTCAACACGATGGCCATAATAAATTTATACGTATAATTCACCATCCCGATGGCCAGGATGTGCTGCCAGCTGAATTTTCCGGCGAAGGCAATGAACAACACGATATAACTGTCCACCAGTTGCGAAACGAGTGTCGATCCGGTGGCGCGGAGCCAGACATGTTTTTCACCCGTCAGCTTTTTAATTTTGTGAAATATGGTCACGTCAACGATCTGGCTGACCAGAAAAGCGACCAGGCTTCCGATAATGATGCGCATACCCTGCCCGAAAACACCATTGAAAGCAGCCTGCATATCGGGAACACCGCTGGTTTTGATTACTCACCACCCAAAAAGGCGCGGGTGATGTATTCATGGCCATAAAGAACATGAGATAGGCATATGAGATCAGGGCAACGGCTATATAGGAAATCCTCCGGATGGCTTTGGGACCGTAGAATTCATTGATGATATCTGTCATCACAAATTCCAGGGGCCATAACAAAACACCACAGGTAAGCGAAAACGAAAGTCCGGATTGCCCAAAGAGGGAAAAAGAAAATGGCTTGAATCCCAGGGTGCTTTCGAGTGAAAAGATTTTACCACCGATACATTCTGCAATGAGCGCATTGGCTACAAAAAAAGCTGTAAAGAAAACAAAGAGTTTGCTGGGTTTGTCATCCAGGATTTTACGAATCATTTAAATAATAAGATTAATTGGATGGCCATGAACCCTCCGTTTATGATTATAAGGGAATGTGGGATACCTTCTGTCCGTTTTTTAGAAATGCGAATAATAAGCAGCCAGAGCGTTCACTACAATATTCAGCAAGATGGCGAGAAAAAATCCCATCACGATGATGAGAGAACTGATCCCGGGATCCGAATTTTCCGGATGCTTAAGCCATAATATGGCAAGCGCAAGCATGAAACATACATTACAAATGAAAGCCGCGCGACATAACATCCTTAACAAAGCCATAGTTCAAAAATCCAAATTTCTGCATAAAATAGCATTATTTTGCCTGATTAATCAGTTTCAGCAAATATGAATTCATCGCTTCTTAAGAAAGCTCTCCCACATGTCATCGCGGTTGTTGTTTTTTGGATCGTTTCTGTTGCTTTTAATAAAACGGCACTCGAGGGGAAAACACTCAGGCAGTCGGACGTACAGGGCTTCACAGGTATGGCTCAACAGTCAATTGAGTTCAGGGAAAAATATGGTCACTATCCTTTGTGGACCGAATCCATGTTTGGCGGCATGCCTGGTTATAATATTGCTTTTGAAGGAACTTCACCGATCAATATTAACTATCTGAATCGTTTATTTTTTGTGGGGCCGCAACCCATTTACTATTTTTTTATCGCCTGTGTCTGTTTTTATATTCTTACACAGGTTCTTGGTTTGAGCCTCCTGATTTCGCTCCTGGGTTCAATCGCCTATGCATTTGCAACTTTTAATCCTATACTGGTTTCGGTTGGACATAATACGGAACTGATAGCTATTGGATATTTGCCGGCAGTGATTGCCGGTGCCCTGCTGATACTTCGTGGAAAATATCTGGGCGGAACGGCATTGATGACGGTGTTTTTCGGACTGGAAGTAAGTACACAGCATTTGCAGGTTGTTTATTATACGGGGATAATGACCGGTATTATAGCTATTGTTTATTTGATAACGAACCGGAAGGAAATTAAAGTCAGACATGTTTTAGTAAGTTATTTACTGATCGCCTGCTCGCTTATCATTGGATTATTAAGTTATGCGTACACCCTCTTGCCCACTAAAGAAGTTGCTGAGGAAACCATGCGTGGTGGCAAATCCCAACTGACTCCGGTCGACAAAAAAAATAAAACAGAAGGTGGACTCAATAAGGATTATGCTTTTTCATGGAGTTACGGAATTCAGGAGACTCTCACCTTATTCGTTCCGGGAATGCAGGGTGGTGGAAATCCGGCAAATTGATTACGGATAATTCAAAGTTTGCCGATAAGCTTAATGGAAGCCGGTATTACCAGAGGATAATGCGCTGGCTATGGTAAATGGTTATGCATATTGGGGAGAGCAACCATTTACAGTCAGGTCCAGTTTACCTGGGTGCGGTCATTTGCTTTTTATTTATTCTCGGAATGGTTCTACGTGAAGAGCTGGCACAAGTGGTGGATACTTGTCAATCTGTGTCGTCGGTATTGTAATGGCATGGGGAAGGCATTTCGCATTCGTGAATTATTTTTTATTCGACCATCTGCCGTTTTATAGTAAATTCCGTGCACCTTCCATGGCACTTATCATGCCGCAACTGGGGTTTGCCCTGCTGGCCTCATTGGGATTACAGGAATTCATCAATTCCACGGAAAGAAAGGAATTGGATTTTAAAAAATTCAAAAAGGTATTGTATACATCCGGCGGATTGATATTGCTCAGCGTGCTGATATTCTTTAGCGAGTGATTTTAAGTCAGATAATGATATCCGGATCAAGGATAAGTTTGTATCAGATTTTACCCGCAGATGGGTCAGGGTAAACAGCCTACGGCTGAGATGCAGCAACAAACCATCGCAGACTGTAAATACATGGATGTCTGCCCTGCGTGAAGATCGTAAAAGTATATTCGAGGCTGATTTGTTGCGGAGTATCGTGTTTGTGATTTTGGCTGCCACACTCTGCTGGTTTTATTTTAAGGGGAAATACAAATCAGTCATTTTAATATCCGGTTTGTTAGTCCTCAGTTCCTTTGATATTCTGACCGAAGGAAAAAAATATTTGAGCGAGGATACGTATACGGAACCCGAAACGATCGAAGCGGCATTTACCATGTCGGATGCAGACAAACGCATAAAAGCGGATCCGGAAAAAAATTTCAGGGTGCTGGATATGAGCAGCGGTGACCCGTTCCAGGATGCCCATACATCTTATTTTCATAATTCAGTAGGTGGTTATCATCCGGCCAAACTGGCTCTTTATAATGACATCATTGAACACCAGCTTACAAAGGGCAATCAGCGTGTGTACGATATGCTGAACACAAAATATATTATCAGGAAAACACAGGACGGACGGGAAGAAGCTATGTTGAATCCGGGTGCTTACGGTTCCTGCTGGCTTGTTTCGGATATACATTTCGTAAAAAATGCGGACCAGGAAATGTCGGCCCTGGATAGTATCAATGTGCGGGATACGGCGATCGTTGAAGATATTTTTAAGGAACGGATTCCTTTTATGCCGGTGAAAGATAGCAGCGCCAGCATTCACCTGATTGAAAATCTGAATGACAAAATATCTTACCAGTTTAAATCAAAGACAAATCAGTTTGCCGTTTTCAGCGAAGTATATTATGATAAGGGCTGGAACGCTTTTATAGACGGAAAGCCCGCCCCTTATTGCAAAGTGGATTATATTTTACGGGGCATGGCAGTTCCTGCAGGGGATCATACAATTGAATTTCGATTTGAACCACAATCCTATATCATGGGCAACCGCTTGAGCGTTTGGGCTTCGATCATTATTTATTTGCTGCTGATTGCAGCAGCTTTACAACAATTCGGCATTATAAGCCCAAAGCGTAAGGCCTAAAGCCTAAAACCAGGAAATTGATTTAGTTAATATTATATTGATAATTTCATCGTCGTGATCTTCAAAAATTACCAAAAAAGTTTTAGGCCTTAGGCTTTGGGCTTTAGGCTTTTTAAAATGAATATCATATCACTCGTTTCTTATCCCTTCCTCCCGGCAAGAACCGGGGGACAAAAAGGCATCGCCCTTTTTTACAAATATTTTTCCAGATACCATCAGCTGACCATTGTCACAACTGAAAAGAATCAACCGGCATTTGCTGATGGATACGAATTGCTGAACATAATCGGTAATTCGAAACTTCGCTATATCAACCCTTTCCTTTTTTTCAGGCTGCGGAATCTTATTCGTCAAAAAAAAGCAACACACCTGATTCTGGAACATCCCTATTACGGCTGGCTGGGTATCTTTTTGAAAAGAACATGTGGCGTAAAACTCGTTGTTCATTCGCATAATATCGAAGGGCTTCGATGGAAGAGCCTGGGAAAATGGTGGTGGCGTATTTTATGGAACTATGAAAAAATAACGCATCAACAGGCAGATTACAATTTTTTTATCCAGGAGGAGGATAGAAATTATGCGATCGACGCATTCCATCTGGATGCAAAAAAATGCCTTTCCGTCAGTTTCGGAACGGAAATACAGGGACCTCCATCTGCCGAAAGTCACGAATCTTCTTACCGGATCTTGCAGAAGGAATTGCAAATCGGGGATGACCTGCCATTATTGTTATTGAATGGCTCATTTCAATATTTACCCAACCGGGAGGCCCTGGATAATCTATTGTTTAAAGTGAATCCTTTATTACAAAAAAAAGAAATCCCTTATTTAATATTGATTATTGGTTTGGAAATTCCGGAGACAATTAAAAATGCCTCCTATCCAAATGTTAAGATATTGGGATTTGTTGAAAATCTCGAGCTCTATCTGACAGGCTGTAACGTCTTTCTGAATCCAGTACAATCAGGAGGGGGAATTAAAACAAAACTGGTGGAAGCGTTGGCATTTAACCTAAACGCAGTGTCAACTGAAAACGGAGCGATCGGTATTGATCCTGCTCTTTGCAATGACAAGCTGATCGTTTGCCCGGATAGTGATTGGAATTTATTTACAGAGGCAATCTCACGTGCCATCCATTTGAACAGGGCGATGCCGCAGAGTTTTTACGAACAATTTTATTGGGGAAATATTACGAAGCGCGCAGCGGATTTTATTTCCGGTTGACGGATTGGCGGTTGATAGTTTTCGTGAATCGTTATACGTATATCGGTTATACAAGACGATTTGCACCAGGTAAAAAGAAATGGTGCAAGAATAGGAAAATCCTATGCTATACACCATCATTAATTTAATTAAAAAGCTTTAAGCTTTAGCGCTTTACGCTTTAAGCTTAACTTACCATTTGTCCACTTCTTCCAAATGATCCGTGCCGGATGAAGTTGGCTGGGCCGTAACCGTGACCGCTTCCACTTTAATGGGTTCCGGTTCAGAAACATTCACAACAGGATCCAGAGGGGACTCAACCTGTTCATGATTTTCATGATGTCCTTCTCCATTTTCCTGTACCTGGTCATGATTGAAAGCATCGAAATCAAAGTCGGGCATCAGATCAGTCTTAACATAATCTACAGCTTCGGTAAGCGCCTTGATAAATTTATTGAAGTCCTCCTTGTACAGGAAGATTTTGTGCCGGTCATATCCATCTTCATTAAATTTCTTACGGCTTTCGGTAATCGTCAGATAATAATCATTGCTTCGTGTAGCCCGTACATCAAAAAAATAAGTCCTCCGCTTACCGGCTCTGATTCGTTTGCTATACACGCTTTCCATTCTTTTGTCATTGTTCTCGTACGCCACGTTCGTTGTTTTAGGTAAAAAAAATAAAGCAAGCCCATACAAATATAATATTGTTATGGAACTGGCAAAAAATTCCCCAATTTGTGTAGCACCGCGTGTTTTTACGCAAATCAGGTCAGTCGCGGGTTTGAAGCTCCTCTCCTGTTTTCAGTTGCTGTTCGTAGAGGCGGGTGTAATGTCCATTCCTGGACAGCAGTTCTTCATGGGTGCCCGTTTCTACCATCCTTCCCTGATCAAGAACTACAATCCGGTCAAATTCAAAGAGAGAGAAAATCCGGTGGGTAATGATGAAGGCCGTTTTATTCTGAAGATAATTATAGAGATTGCTGATAATTTCCTTTTCCGTCCGGGCATCCACTGCGCTGAGGCAGTCGTCGAAGATGACGATTTCATGATTTCCGGCCAGTGCTCTCGCAATGGATATTCTTTGTTTCTGTCCTCCACTCAAAGTGACGCCTCTTTCGCCGATCATGGTATCGTAACCAGCGGAAAACTGTAGAATTTCTTTGTCGATACTTGCATATTCCGCAGCATTTTTCGCTTCGGCTGGAGATTTACGTTCCAGACCGAAAAGGATGTTTCCCGTTACTGTATCACTGAACAGAAATACATCCTGAGGAACATAACCGATCTGGTTCCTGAAATCGGGCAGATCAAGCGTTCGGATATCCTTTTTATCCATCATTATGGTTCCATGCGTCGGATCATAAAACCGCAGAATTAATTGGGCGAGCGTGGTTTTACCACTACCCGTTCTTCCGATAACGGCAATTTTTTCTCCTTTGCGCACCTGCAGGTTGAAATCCTTTAATGCATGAATCCCGGTATGCGGATAAATAAAATCTACATGATCAAAGGATATATTTCCGGTAAGGGCCAGTTTAACCGGTTGCCGGATATCCTGAATAGTAGGTTTTGTTTCCAAAAATTCATTCAGTCGTTTCTGGGAGGCCGAAGCGCGCTGAATCATACTGGCTACCCATCCGATAGCGCTGACAGGGAACGTCAGCATCGTAATGTAAATGACGAATTCTGTGATGGTACCCAAATCTGTCTGGTGTGTGCCATGAATTACATAAAATCCGCCAATCATAATGGTCAACAGGGTGCTCAGGCCGATGATCAGGCCCATAGAAGGGAAATAGATGGCTTCTACTTTGGCCAGACCAATCGCGTTTTTCCTATATTCCTCGCTGTTCGCACTGAAAAAACGCAACATGGCGGATTCCTGTACAAAGGATTTAATAACCCGGATGCCACTATAGGATTCCTGAGCATTGGTCGTGAGTTTACTCAGTAATGCCTGGATCCTTTCACTTTTTCTGTGGATCAGATTATTGACCATATAAATCGTTATGGCCAGAATGGGTAAGGGCGCAAGCACATATAAAGTAAGCAATGCATCCTTTCGGATCATAAAATAAAGACTGAAACCAATGGTTGCCAAAAGGTTCGCGAGATACATAATTGCCGGTCCGGTATACATTCTTACACGACTCACGTCTTCCGCCATCCGGCTCATGAGGTCACCTGTGCTGTGGGTCTTATAGAAAGAAGTATCCAGCTGCTGATAGTGCTGGTAAATTTCATTTTTCTGATCGAATTCAATATGGCGACTCATGACGATCAGGGTCTGTCGCATGAAGAACATAAAAATACCACCGAGGATAGCCAGTAACAATAAGGTAAGTCCGGAAATGGCTACTTTATGTTTAAAACTCTGGTCGGTGGAATTTAAACTCCGTATAAATTTTTTTACAAGAATATCATAATTGGCTGTATCAGATCTTTGCGTTTTGGCAATACTGATCTGCGCTGCGGCCGAAACGGGGTGCGGTGATTTTGCCTGCACCTGTGCTGTCAGTTCCTTTTCTACCGTATTCACAACATATCCTGTAACCTGTGGCGCGAGAATGCGGAAGTAATTGGAGAGGATCACAAAAATGAGGCCCAGCAGGAGCCTCCATTTATATTTCCAGAAGTATTTATTGACAGCCTTTAAATATCTCAAACGCCCCAGGGTTGATTCAGTGCAAATTTAAGATTGTTATGCCGAACGCAAAACGTGTAACACTCAAAGCAGGTAATATAAGATTGGTAAAGAAAAATAAATAATGAACCTTATTAAAAAACTAAAGCACAAAACTTTCAGCTTTCGCTTTGAGCTTTGTGCTTTAAAAGTTAATTGCCAATGACTACATGCTCTTCTAAACGTTCATCATTGACAATTAACAATTAACAATTGACCATTATACTAGACAGCTTCTTCTTTTACACCATATGGAGTAGTTACCAGTAAATGACCCTGCAGGTATTTCTCTGCATGCTGACTGGAATCCAATCCTTCTTCTTCTTCAGTCGTACTTACACGAATTGGGAGGATCAGGTTGATAAATTTGAAAATTAAAAAGGACACGCCAAAGCTGAATGGAACAACTACTAACAGGGCTTTGACCTGTGTCCAGAAAAATGCCGGATTTCCGTAGAACCAGCCATCAGCACCGGCTGAGTTGACTGTTTTTGTAGCGAATATACCGGTCATCAGCATACCGACCATACCACCAATACCGTGACATGGGAACACATCCAGCGTGTCATCCAGTCTGGTTTTGGAACGCCAGTATACGGCAGTGTTTGATATAACAGCTGCAACCACACCGATGAAAATACTTTGCGGAATGGCGACAAATCCTGCGGCCGGCGTAATGGCTACAAGACCTACAACTGCTCCGATACAGAATCCGAGTACGGATGGTTTTTTACCTTTAATAACGTCGAAGAACATCCAGGATAAACCAGCTGCACCAGCGGCAGTATTTGTAGTGGCAAATGCTGAAACGGAAAGAGCACTGGCTGCTCCTGCGGACCCGGCATTAAATCCGAACCAGCCAAACCAGAGAAGACCGGTACCAATCAATACATAGGGAATATTGGCCGGTGGAATTTCTATATGGTCAATATGACTTCTGCGTTGTTTCAAAACAATAGCTCCCGCCAGCGCCGCGCAACCCGCTGATATATGAACTACGGTTCCCCCCGCAAAATCCAGGGCTCCCCATTTAGCGAGTATACCATCAGGATGCCAGCTCCAATGAGCCAGAGGGGCGTATACGAGCAGACTAAATAAAATCACAAACAGAACATAAGAAAGGAACTTGATACGTTCAGCAACAGCACCCACAACCAGTCCGGGTGTAATGATCGCAAACATCAATTGAAATAAGGCAAAAAGGGTTAATGGTACTGTCGGCATGAAAACCCACGGTTTTCCGGAGTTAACACCTTTAAACATAAAATGAGTCATTGGATCTCCTATCAATCCCAATCCTTTCACATCGGGTCCGAAACAAAGACTGTATCCAACTACAATCCAAAGTACAGATACAATGCCCGCAGCGATCAAACTTTTGATCATCGTCGAAATCACATTTTTGCGGTTCACCATTCCGCCATAGAAAAAAGCCAGTCCGGGGGTCATTAAAAATACAAGGGCTGTGGCAACAATGATCCAGGCAATATCTGCCCCATTGTATTTGCCATCATCAAAATTTGTTAAAGAAGGTACGAATAGAGCCAGTAAGGAAATGAGAACAAGTAGGACGAATGGTGTCGCTGTTTTTAATGTGACTTTGTTCATGCTGAAAATAGATTTTGTAAATAAGATGTTAACGAGGACTAAAATCAGCTGTAAATTAAAACAAAATCATATTATAAGTAACATTATAATAAAATTAATATGTATTATTTATAAACATTAGGCCGTTAATAAGACGGTTTTTTATCATAAGTTCTGTTTTTTTAATTCATTTATTGCAAATCCGGCTGCCCGGGCTGTAAAAGCCATATATAAAATGGATGGGCTTTGCATTCCTGTACTTGTCATACAGGCCCCATCGGTCACAAAAACGTTCTTACATTGATGCAGCTGATTCCATTTATTGAGCATGGAAGTTTTGGGATCTTTCCCCATCCGGCAACCACCCATTTCGTGTATATCCCTGCCCGGAGCCCAGTGCCGGTTTTGAACTACTATATCCTTAACTCCGCCATTTGTCAAAGTTTCAGCACCCTGCTCCATGAAATCTTTCATTAATAGTTCATCATTCCGGTCATAGGCGACATCGGTAACCAGCAGGGGTATACCCCACGGGTCCTTTTTGTCCTTGCTCAGATAAACCCGGTTGGATTCCTTAGGGACGGTTTCCCCCTGCATATACATATAACAACCCCAGTCGCCAGCCTCAGATAAAGCTTTTTTATAATCTGCCCCGATTTCCGGTCCGTCGGTACTGGCGCCCCTCGTTCTGTAACAACCCATAAAAGCCATATAACCGCCCACGAAATCCATGTCGTGCTTTTTGAAATTCCTGAAGTTGTTCATCATGGCCTCGGCTGGTTTTCTTCCATAATAATAGGTATCATGATATCCTTCTATCCTGCCATTCATGGTGCCCAGGTAGTTGTGATGACAAATATATTTTCCTAATATATCATGATCATTTCCAAGGCCATTTGGAAAACGATTGGAAGTGGAATTCAGCAGGACCAGGTTGGTATTTAATGCAGACGCGTTCATGAAAATTATACGCGCAAAATAATCCGTTGTTTCATGACTAACGGCATCGATTATGCGAACGCCGGTGGCCCTGTTTTTCTTTTCATCGTAAATAATGGAATGCACCACACTATGCGGACGAACGGTCAGGTTGCCCGTGCTCGCAGCCCAGGGCAAAGTAGATGAATTGGAACTGAAGTAACCACCGAACGGGCAACCGCGCATGCAAAGATCGCGTGCCTGGCATTGGCCTCTCCCCTGTTTTTTATGAATATCCCTGGCTTCTGTCAATTGCGCCCAGCGGCCATGTATCATCCGCCGGTCTGTATACCTTTCACTGATTTTTTTTGCAAGATCCTTTTCAACACAATTGAATTCAAAGGGCGGCAGGTATTCCCCGTCGGGCATGGATTCCAAACCATCTTTGCTTCCGCAGATCCCGGCGAATTTCTCCACATGAGAATACCAGGGTGCAATATCATCATAACCAATCGGCCATTCAATTCCATACCCATCGCGCGCGGGTGAGATAAATTCGTATGGGCTCCATCGCGGACAAGCCCTTCCCCAGATCAACGATTTTCCACCCACCTGATATCCCCTGATCCAGTCAAAGGGTTTTTCCTGCTCATAAGGATGATCTTTATCCCGGATAAAAAAATGTTGTGTGGATTCGCTAAAACCGGCCGCCCGGGTGATCAGCGGATTTTCTTTTACAAACTTTTCCGGCATTTCTTCCCTGTGGGGAAATTCCCAGGGTGCGAGCATGGCAGTGGGATAATCTTTCAGGTGTACGACGTCCCGTCCCCGTTCCAGAACAAGGGTTTTCAATCCAGCCTCACAAAGTTCTTTGGCCGCCCATCCGCCGCTTATTCCGGAGCCCACCACGATGGCGTCATATGTATTCAAATATTTCCTTTTTTTAATTCTGAAACGGCATGATCAACGGCCCTTGCGGTAAAAGCCATAAAAGTGAGGGAAGGATTTTGCGTGCTGGTTGAAACCATGGCGGCTCCGTCCGTTACAAATACATTCGGACAGAGGTGAAACTGATTGTATTTATTCAGAAGCGAAGTTTTAGGATCTTTCCCCATCCGGCAGCCGCCCATCTCGTGAATATCCAGGCCAGGCGCCTGTTTGCTGTCGTTTGCCTGTATGTCCTTACATCCGGCCATGTCGAGCATTTCAGATGTCTGCTCTAAATAGTCTTTCATCGATTTCACATCGTTCTCATCATAGTCCACTGAAAAAACCAGTTCCGGTATGCCCCAGGCATCTTTCTTTTCCGTACTCAGCCGCACATGATTGGTTTCCTTCGGAATCGTCTCGCCCTGCATCTGGGAGGAAACAAACCATCCTCCGGGTTCTGAAAGATTTTCTTTTAATGCGGCACCCATTTCTTCTTCAGCCTGAAATTTCCCCCGTCCCCGGCCCGCGCCAAAAAATACCATGTACCCCCGGAGGAAATCCATTTCCTGCTTGTGCACATTTCTGAAGTTCGGCATCATGGGCTGTGTGGGCCTCCGTCCAAAATAATATTTATCAAGCGGTCCGTCGAAAGCAGCGTTTACACTTCCCCGGTAGTTATGGAAACAGACATATTTTCCAAGTAATCCATTGTCATTTCCCAGGCCATTCGGAAAACGGTTGGAGACAGAATTCAGCAGGAGCAGATTTGAATTCATAGTAGCCGCATTCACAAAAATTACTTTCGCATGATAAATAACTTCTTCTTTTGTATTCGCATCAATCACACGGACGCCGGTGGCTCTTTTTTTCTGCTCATCGTAAATAATCGAATGGACCACACTAAAAGGCCTGATGGTCAGATTACCCGTTTTCAGGGCCCAGGGTATGGTGGATGAATTGGAACTGAAATATCCGCCGAAGGGGCAGCCTCTTTCGCATTCGCTGCGCGCCTGGCAGGGATTCCTACCTTGTTGCAGATGAATCTCCCTGGGTTTAGTCAGGTGGGCACAACGTCCCTGTACTACATGCCGGTCTTTATAATGTGCATTGATTTTTCCGCTGATATCTGATTCGACGCAGTTCATCTCCCAGGCCGGCAGAAAGTCTCCATCCGGCAATGTATCCAGCCCGTCGAAATTTCCGCTGATCCCTGCGAAATGTTCCACATGACTGTACCAGGGCGCCAGTTCTTCGTAAGAAAGAGGCCATTCCACGGCAAATCCATCTCTCCCGGGACCCATAAAATCATATTTGCTCCACCGCTGGGTTTGTCTGGCCCATAGAAGTGATTTTCCCCCGACCTGGTATCCCCTGATCCAGTCGAAAGGTTTTTCCTGCACATATGGATGTTCGGTGTCCTTTACAAAAAAATGCTGTGAGGTTTCATTAAAAGCATAACAGCGGTTGACGACCGGGTTGTTTTCTGTTACCGATAAGGGAAGCTTTTCATGATGTGGAAAATCCCATGGATTCATGGTTGCTGTCGGATAATCTTTCAGATGGACTACATTTTTCCCCCTTTCCAGCACCAGTGTTTTCAGTCCGTGATCACAAAATTCCTTGGCGGCCCAGCCGCCGCTGATTCCTGAACCGATTACGATGGCATCATAGGTGTTTTGAGCTGCAGATTTATTATTAATTTGAAGGGTATCTCCCGGCATAGCATTCGTTTAATTCTTTGAAGTTAAAGGCAAAAACAACCTGGAAAAATTAAATGAATAATTTTTATTATTATATTAAATAAACTTACCTATGCATCGGAACTTCACTAATCGCATATGAGACCATGGCCCGAATAGTGCTCTGTGTAGACGACGACCCCGATGACCGGGAATTGATAAGAAATGCAATTTTTAAGGTAGATCCTTCCTATACCGTTGCCCATGCCACGAACGGTAAAGAGGCACTGCAATACCTTACAAGGGCTGACGAATCCGACCTGCCCTGCCTGGTAATTCTGGATATCAACATGCCCGTGATGGATGGCAAACAAACCCTGGTTGAAATAAAAAGGAATGATAAATGGAACCAAGTGCCCATTGTCGTTTTCAGCACTTCTGCCCACCCCTCAGATTTATTCTTCTGCCAACAATTTGGTGTTGAGTTGGTTACCAAACCGGCCAACTTCAACCAGATTACCGTTGAAGCGGAAAGGCTGCTTCAGCACTGTGCGGAATAAGATTACGCCTTAAAGTCCCTTAGCATACCATTTGCATAGTCAATTGAGGTAAAATTCATTCTATGGCACTCAGGGAATATAATAAAAAACGTGTTTTTAATAAGACTCCGGAACCCAGGGGCGGAAAACCTGCAAAAGATGCATTGCATTTTGTAGTGCAGAAACATGACGCTACCCGGCTGCATTACGATTTCCGTCTGGAAATGAAGGGCGTTTTAAAAAGCTGGGCCATCCCCAAAGGCCCTTCACTGAATCCGGATGACAGAAGACTGGCGATGATGGTGGAGGACCATCCCTACGACTATAAGGACTTCGAAGGCATCATTCCCGAAGGAAATTACGGAGCAGGTACAGTAATCGTATGGGATGAAGGAACTTATGAAACACTTGAACCGCAAAAATCAATAAAAGAAGAAGAAAAATCTTTGCTGGCCCAATTGAAATCGGGATCCCTCAAATTCCGGCTGTTTGGAAAAAAATTGAAAGGTGAATTTGCACTTGTACATATTAAGAATAATAATGGCAGCGGGGAAAACGCCTGGTTATTGATTAAGCACCGGGATGATTTTGCTTCAACTACTGATATAACAAAAAAGGCAAAATCAGTGCTCTCAGATAAATCCATCGCGCAGATGGAAAAAGATAAAAACGCGGATCAATGGATATCTAAACCAAAGAACAAGAATTCCCCTAAATCCAAAAAAACCAAATAACCAGGTTTATTCAAAATGTATAAAAGGCAATTCGACAACAAATTCAGCACCCAGGTTGGGTTTACCGATGGCTTTTAGAAATCCCTGGTGACGGTTTACAATCTTTTTGCATAAAGAAAGTCCGAGTCCGGTGCCTTCATAATCATCCCGGGCATTCAGCCGGGTAAACGTATGAAATATCCTTTCGGCGTATTTGGGGTCAAAGCCGATCCCATTGTCGATCACGCGGAACTGTGCGAATTCCTTATGATCGATAACAATAGTCTTATAAAGAATCCGGATTTGCGGTGTTATGTCTGTTCTTGAAAACTTGAGCGCGTTGGAGATCAGGTTATAAAAAAGCTGGTAAACTAAAATAGGATATCCCTGGATTTTCGGTAGCGGGTCTATTTGTACAACCACCTTTCTTTTCTGAATAACCAACTCAAGATCTGTTTCAACGGAACGGAGAATTTCATTCAGATCCAATTCCTCGACACCCTGCTGATAGCCGTCCAGCGCAGCATAGCTCAGAACACCTTCCATCATCAGTAACATCCTTTCAGTTGCACCTTGTATTTTAGATAAATATAATTTAGCGTTGTCGTTGAATGATGAATTAAATTCTTCCTGTAATAAATTGCTGAATATTTTTATTTTCCGGATGGGTTCTTTTAAATCGTGACTGGCCACATGCGCGAACTGCTGCAGGTCTTCGTTGGACCTTTCCAATTGTTCCGTGCGTTTTTTTACAAGGAACTCCAGTCTTTCCTCGCTATGTCGTAACAAGGCCTCCGCTAATTTCTGTTCATGGATATCCGTAAAAGCGCCCACCCATTTTATGATCTCATTTTTTTCTGACCGGATCGGTTCTCCGTGAACATGAAACCAGCGGAATTCTCCATCCCGTCTTTTTAAACGGGCTTCTGCCTTGTAAGTGGTTCCTGTTTTTTTACTGTTACTCCAGATTTGGTTCAGAATCTGACTATCCTCGGGGTGAACAATCATCGCCCAGGTTTTTTCGTCATGCGGGTCCAGCCCGGTATATTCTTTCCAGCGTTCCGTTACAAATTCCTGTTTGCCTTCTGTATCGGTAACCCAAACCAGTTGAGGAAGTGCCTGTGTGAGGTTGCGGAAATGTTCTTCACTTTCCCTGATTTTTTGTTCTGCCTGTTTTTGAAAGGTAATATCGGTTGAAGTAGTCAGCACCATCACCAGTTCACGGGCCTCATCCAAAAGCGGTGATGTGGTGGTCAGGATCCATTTGTGCGTACCATCTGATTTCTGAACAAAATGCATGATTTTTTGAGCGGCCTTTCCCGTTCGCAAAGTAATAGCCGTTGGTGTATCCTCCATAGACAGGGATGTCCCTTCTTCATCCAAAATTTCAAACAGGTCGGTTACGCTTTGATGATAGCTCGTCAGATGTATTTTTTTCGTTGCATTTTCCTCCGGGATCAATCCGTTTAAATTAGCGGCTTCGGTATTCAGAAAAAGAATTTTGCCCTCTTTATCGAACAGGTAAATGGCCGCGGGTACATTTCTGAAAGTGAGTTCCAGTTGTTCATTCGCAAGGCGGAGCGCAGCTTCACTATCTTCCAGTTTTTTGGCGGCTATAATGACAGCTTCCGCACGCCTCCGCTCTTCTTCCATCGAATCAATCGCATTCAGCGCACCACTGATAATGCCGGCAACCTGTTCCGCAAAGATTTGATATTCCCCATCAAATTGTCTCCGGGCACTCAGCCCCGCAAACAGAAATCCGTTCATAGTCCCTTTATTCCCCCGCAAAGGAATCAGCACTGCCTTCAGTGGGTGATTCCGGCCAGAAGTTTACAGGTACATGATCCATGTACTGACGAACGTCAGCAATATATTTGGAAGAACCATTTTTAATCAGATCCTGGATGGGTAGTTCTCTTACACGAATATCTGGTGCAGTGCTGGCTACCAGCAGCGGATTTTTCTCATCAGACAGAGAATAGATAAAACAAAATGGCAGATCAGCTGTATTGTTTTTCAGCAAACCAGTTACTTTTTTATATACTTCATCTGCAGAGCTGGCCGAACTGATCTTACGGGAAAGTTTTTGTAATAGTGCGGCCCTGCGTTCATTGATTACGCGATAGGTTGTTTCTATCACTGCATTGAAAATGCCATCCACGTTTCCGTCTTCTCCATATACCGGAGTGAAAGTAAAATCAAAATAACATTCTTCCGTATAACCATGTCTTTGCATGGGCAGGAGGGCATCTTTTGATCCACCTGGTTCACCTGTGAATGCTTTCGCAAACTGGGGTTCAATGTCGTTCCATATTTCCGGCCATACTTCCTTTGCCGGCCGGCCAAGCGCCCAGGGATGTTTATTACCTGGAATCGGGGACCACGCATCGTTATATAATAAACAAAGTTCTTTGCCCCAGTAAATCGCGATCGGGAAATTTGAATTCAGACAGATATTTAATGCAGACCGTAAACTTTGTTTCCATTTGTCAACGGCGCCAATAGATGTTTGCGACCAGTTGAAGTGCCTGATGCGCTCACTCATATCTCCATGGCCGGATAAAAAAGCGGGAACCGGAAGTTTTGAATCTGAAACGGGACTTAAATCCATCATTTTTTCGACGGTAAAGAGATTAAATTAAGAAATTCGTACGAAAGAGCCATGTTTATTGCCGACCGGCCCGTTTTGGTGAGGGGATACATTTATTAAGCAAAATCTGGTCCAACTATATGAGACCAAAGCCCAAAGCCTAAAGCCTAAAACCAGATCTATGAAAAAATGTAATAGTGAATAAAATTCAGTTTTACATTTCTACATTCATTCAAAATGGCTTTGGGCTTTAACCTTGGGCTTGTAAATTTTTATTTGAATGGTAAAGTTTGATTACAACGATTGATTTAGTATTGTCGGAGAATACATTTCAGTAAAATTTCATATGCGCAAAAGTTCCTGGATATTACCGGCTCTTTTATTTTTTATTTCCTGTCACCCGGCAGAAAAAAAAGAAGCTCCGGATTTTCTTGCAGAGAATATCGACACCGCCATCAATCCGGCCAGTGATTTCTTTTTATATGCAAACGGCAGCTGGATCAAAAGAAACCCGATACCCGCGGATCAGAGCCGCTGGAGCGTAGGCTCCCTGATAAATCTTGATATCTACAACCGACTGCGTACAATTAATGAAAAAGCAGTAACCGAAAATGTTGTGCCTGGAAGCATAACACAAAAAATCGGCGACTTCTGGTTCAGCGGAATGGATTCAGCCGGCATTGAAAAGGAAGGCCTGGATCCTCTGAAACCTGAATTGACAAAAATCGAAAAAGTAACCAGCCTTGATGAATTTCTAAAAGTTGCGGCAGAGCTTGGTAAATCAGGTGTTGATGCATTGATGGGTGGTGGCATTTATCAGGACGAAAAGAAAAGTGACCGAATGGCCTTACATCTATTGCAGGGCGGACTGGGTATGCCCAACCGTGATTATTATTTCAATACGGATGAAAAATCAATGAAGGTCAGGAATGCATATCAGGTCTATTTGTATAAGTCGTTCAGAACGCTGGGAAAAGACAGCGCATCCGCACTGAAATCTGCCGGTGAAGTATATCAACTGGAAAGCAGGTTGGCAAAAGCTTCCCGTAAAATTGCAGCCTTGCGGGATCCGAATGCGAATTATCATAAAATGGATCTTTCACGTATCCAAAAATTATATAAGAATGTAAACTGGAAAGATTTTTTAATCAGTTCGGGTCTGCCGGCAATGGACTCTGTCATCGTCGGACAACCTGAATTTCTCGATGCCCTGAACCAGGAATTGAAAAAGACTCCACTTGAGGTTTGGAAAAATTATCTGGCGTTTCATCTATTGAATAACTCGGCACCTTATCTGTATGAGTCCGTTTTCAATGATCGCTTCAACTATGTGCGTACCGTATCGGGGGTGCAGGTTCCCAAACCGCGATGGAAACGGGTGCTGGATGCGGAAGAAAATGCGATCGGGGAAGCGCTGGGACATTTATTTGTGGATGAATATTTTCCGGAAAAATCAAAGAAGCGTTACAACGATCTGGTGGAATCGATGAGAGAGGCATATAAAGAAAGGATCACGAACCTCAGCTGGATGAGCGACAGCACTAAACAAAAAGCATTATTAAAGCTTTCCAGGATTTCAAAAAAAGTCGGCTACCCCGATAAATGGCGGGACTTTGGTACAATGGTTATTGACCGGGGACCATTCGTACTGAATGTGCAAAGAGCAAGTGCGTGGTGGTATGATGACCAGGCAAAAAAGTTAAATAAACCCGTCGACAGAACAGAATGGGACATCACGCCACAGACCTACAATGCTTATTACAATCCAAGTAATAATGAAATCGTCCTGCCTGCTGCCATATTTATGGTACCGGGAAAAAGAGATGAAGAGCTGGATGACGCTTTCGTTTACGGCTATACCGCATCTTCAACCGTCGGCCATGAAATGACGCACGGATTTGATGACGAGGGACGGCAGTTTGATGAAATCGGAAATCTTCGTGACTGGTGGCAGCCCAATGATGCGAAACGATATAAGGAAAGTGCAAAAAGAATTATCCGCCAGTTCGATGAATTTGTTCCTGTGGATACCATCCACATAAATGGCGATGCAACCCAGGGAGAAAATATTGCCGACCTCGGCGGAATACTCATTGGATGGGATGCATTTGTTAAAACGGAATCATATAAAAAGGGAGAAAAGATCGGAGGTCTCACCCCCTCCCAGCGTTTTTTTCTGGGATATGCCTATGGGTGGCTTTCGGAACAAAGAAAAGAATCCATTGCTTCCCAACTGATGACGGACGTGCATGCAACGGCAAAAGAAAGAGTGAATGGTCCAATGGCCAATATTCCTGCATTTTATGAAGCATTTGGGGTAAAACCGGGAGATAAAATGTACAGGCCGGATAGTTTGCGGGTTAATATCTGGTAGAGCCTGAAGCCCAAAAATATTTTGAAAAGGAATTCTAATACGATGAAACAGTTTATCGCCCATATCGCACTGGTAGTGAAAGATTATGACGAAGCCATCGAATTTTACACCCGGAAGCTTGGATTTACATTGGAGGAAGATACCATATTATCGGAAACAAAGAGGTGGGTACTCGTCAGGCCACCGGGATCCGGTGACTGCTCACTCCTGTTAGCCAAAGCAGCAAAACCCGAACAGGAGAACGCCGTCGGTAATCAAACGGGTGGACGTGTTTTTCTTTTTCTGTTCACCGACAATTTTGAACGTGATTACGAAAATATGTTGAAGATGGGAATTCATTTCGTAAGGACTCCGGCCAAAGAAGAATACGGCACGGTAGCTGTTTTTGAAGATTTGTATGGGAATCTCTGGGACCTGATTGAGCCCTCCGTTAAAAAATGAAATGCAACATTATTTCAGGCCCATTACGAATTTTATGAGTTTCAGTTTCCGTTTCGTATGGGGATAGTATTTGAAATTGAGTTCAAACCAGTTGGGTTTCTGAAAAACACTCTTGTAATGCGTGAATGTATCAAAGCCAGCCTTTCCATGGTAACTGCCCATGCCACTGTTACCCACGCCACCGAATGGTAAACTGCTGTTAGAAAAATACATGATTGCATCATTTACCGCTCCTCCGCCAAAAGATATCTCACTGAGTATTTTCTTTCTGACGGCATCATTATTTGTAAACAAATACAAAGACAGTGGTTTGGATTTTGATTTAATAAAAGCAATGGCGCTGTCCAGGTCGTCGTAAGATACAACGGGAAAAATCGGACCGAATATTTCTTCGGTCATGACCTTATCTGTCGGCAAAACATTTGAAAGAACGGTCGGCTCAATGGTTCGTTGTTCTTTGTCTGTCTGACCACCGATAAATATTTTGTTCTCATCAATCAGGCCCTTTAATCTGTCCAGATTTTTTTCATTAATGATTTGAACATAATTGCCATTCGCCAGGGAAAAATTGGATTGCTGAATTTCTAGTTTCAGTTTTTCAAGCAATTCCTTTTCTACACTTTGATGAACGAGAATATAATCAGGAGCTACGCAGGTTTGGCCGGCATTCAGGAATTTTGCCCAGACCAGCCTCCTGGCTGCCATGCTGAGGTTGGCGTCTTTCTCAATGATCACGGGACTTTTGCCGCCCAGCTCCAGCGTAACAGGTGTCAAATGCTTTGCTGCAGCCTGGTATACGATTTTTCCTACTGAGGCGCTTCCCGTGAAAAATATCTTGTCAAATTGATTATCCAGCAGCGCAGTCGTTTCGGCAATTCCTCCTTCAACCACGGTCAGAAATGCAGGATCAAAATGTTCGTTGATTATGCGGGCCAGTGCGGCGCTTGTGTGCATGGCCAGTTCACTGGGTTTAAGTACAACGGTGTTTCCTGCAGCGATAGCTGAAATCAGCGGTGTCAGTGTAAGATTGATCGGATAATTCCATGCACCAATGACCAGGCAAACGCCCAGGGGTTCTGGAATAATATAACTGCTGCCGGGGAAATTGACCATATCGGTCCTGGCCTTTTTTGTTTTGGACCAGCGTTTTAAATGACTGATGGCTATGTCAAGTTCATTAATGGGAACGGCGAATTCAGTCAGATAGGTATCAAATCCTGATTTTTTGAAGTCCATATAAATAGCATCATACAACAACGTTTCATTTGTCTTCAGTAGTTCCTTTAATTTTTTCAATTGTTGTATTCTGAATTCAACTGGCTTCGTGTGGTTCTGACTAAAGTATGCTCTTTGTTTTTCTGGTATAGAGTTCATAAACTTATTTTTAAACCCGACTTAGCCACTGGTTATTGAAAATGATCCCGTTCATATTTCGAAAGAACCGATATAAAATGGCACTAAAGTTATTTTTTCCGATTTATTTTATATACAAAAAACATAACCAGGACCGACAATAAAATCAGCACCAGGTAACTGTATGCAAGATTTTTTTCATCACTGGCTGGAATGAAATACACGATACCATAACTCAACAGGGAAACGATGATATAGTTGACACCACCGGAAAGGCCGCTGGCGATACCCGCATTCTTTGGAAACAGACCCAGGCTATAGGAGAAATAATTATTAAAAGCAAAACCGGCTGTCACATGGATGATAAATGCAAAAAAGATCAGGGTAAATAGGTTCATCCGGAAGTTCAGACTGATTAGCATAGCACTTATGAAAATGATTTGCAGGAAAAGATTGATGAATAATTTTTTATAAAAGGGTTTTCGAATAGTTGCTTTGCCGGCAAAACCTCCTGCCATCCAGGCTGTGCCGAGAATCAATGAACAATAACCAGCGGTAACGGGTGAAAAAGACAGGTGATGTTCAATGATAAATGGCCCTGTCATATTAAAAACCATCACCATCGAATAAGACAGGCCCAGCATAAGTAACCCCAATGTGAAACTGGGCGTAGCCAGCATGTTTATATAGACACCGGTAATTTTTTTGAAATTGAATACCGAATATTCAACCAGTGTTTCTCCACTGAAGATCAACTCCAGTAAGGCGATAACCAGTGCAAAAGCGGCCAAAAAATAAAAGTTGGACTGCCATCCGAATGCGGTTTCAAGGTAACCTCCAAAAAAAGGCGCGAGTATGGGTCCTGTCGACCACACGATCGTAAACATGCTCAGGTAGCTTTTTAATTGATCGCCGGAAAACATGTCTACAAAAAAGGCTCTTTTGGCTACGATGATCGCTGCCACTGTAATGCCATGGACAATTCTCATCGCGTAAAAAACATAAATATTCTGCGATGTGGCAATGACCAGGCAGGATATTGCGAATACAATCAGAGCCCATAATCCGATATGATAACGGCCAAAACTATCCAGCAGGCTGCCGATAAACAATTGGGATATGCCATAGCTGACCAGGAAAATGGTAATGGTAGACTGCACCTGGATACTGCTGGCATGAAGCGACTGCCCCATCTGTGGCATGGAAGGAAGATATATATCGACCGCAAAACCCGAAAGTGGAATCAGGGCAAACGCCAGAATAGTGGCTGTAAACTGATATTCTTCCCTGATTCGTTTAACTGTTTCTGCTGGCATTCATTGTTTTAAGTAATTGTAATTTATTGAATATTGGGTAATGAAAGCCATGGTGCCCGGCAATAAAAGGGTGATTATGAATAAAAAATATCCAGGTCTTCATGAATCTGTTATACGATCACGGGAGAAAAGGTAAAACAACGTCGCAAACAAACGCGATAAGTAATATTGATCAAATTTATTGGTTAAATGAATTAAATTACTTGTCGGTGTTTGAATCCCATAAAATAGTTGTTATGTCAACAATGAATAATCTAAGAACCTTCGTTTCAAAATATGTCTCATTAACCGATGAAGAATTCGAATATTTTGAAAGCTTTTTTGAAATAAGGCATTTTAAAAAGAAAGAGTTACTCATTCGCGAGGGTGAAGTTGAAAAATATCTTAACTATATCGATTCAGGATCTGCAATGTTATTTTTTTTGAAGGGGAAAGAGGAAATCGTCATGGAATTTGCCATTGAAAATGACGTGATCGGCTGTTTTAATTCATATTTCTCAAAGAAACCCTCTCATTTTTCAATAGAGGCCATGGAACCGTTGACCGTTTTCTCACTCACGCATGAGAATTTGGAAAACCTTTTTGCTTACAACGTCAAAATAGAAACGCTTGGAAGATTATTTACCAGAGAAGCATACCTTAAAAAAACGGATTTTGATTATCATCGGGCAAGGGCTACTACGGAAAATAGATTTGTAGAGTTTGTTCAGAATAACGGGCACCTCATTCAGCGGGTACCTCAAAAATATCTTGCGTCATATCTTGGAATTAAGCCGGAAACCTTTAGCCGTATGAAACATCTCATAAGAAATCGTGCGGATAAAAAGGTGCAGATCTCTTAATACAGAGGAGTCATTAATAGTTCATGTCCCTGCCATTTTGAAGATCCCTTATGTTTTTTTCAATCTCTGCCTTGTTGCCTCCTTTGGCTTGCGGAAGCGCTTTTTGTGCAAATGGAAGAGCTTTCTTGTATTCGCCAAATGCCGAATACCCGCTTGCCATACCTATATTGCTAAATAGCGTGTTGGGATATTTATCGTAGACCATTTTAAATATCTCGAATGCTTCTTTTGGATCGGTGGCGATCAGGCTATAACCATACGTATACCCTTGTATCATGTCCATCAATGGCATGGCTTTTTTCATCACTTCTGCTGCTTCGGCTTTGCGCCCCAGGCTATCCAGTATGGCAGCCTTTGTTTGCCATGCAGTGAAATTGCTGGCTCCACCGAAAATAGGGCTCAGGGAACTGTCGGCCCACATTAAACCTTCTTCGAGGTTGGTGTTATTTGCGGCACAATAAGCAGCAGCCTGGTTCCATGCCTGCCAGCTTCCCGGCAGGGCTTTATCGCCGCGCAATTCTTTCCGGAATGATTCGAGCTGCGTTTTTATCACGTCTACATCAATTCTAAAAGGAATTACCAGTTTTTCCCATTGTAATTGAATGATCGCACTCGTGGAGGTCTGATCAGCAAATTCATATTTAAGCCATTCCACACTTTTATCGGTTTTTACCGGCTTTACTTTTACGCGCAAAGCATCTTCATCCGGGTTATAAAAGAAATTTCCCCAGGATGTTGAATTTTTTGAGAAGATGAGGGTACACTCGCCGGGATCGTATGCTACAAAAAATCCATACCTGCCGGCAGGCAGTTCATGACCTTCAATCTGAACATCGGTTGTAAACTCAATGGTTGTATTCTCATTTGCACCGGCACGCCAGGGTGCGGGTTTTTTAATGCCGTATCCAAGTTCGGTGTAACCTACCGGAATCAGTTCGCCCCAGATATGGCCTTCCCTCTTTTTAACACCCGGCCGGCTGTAATGTATTATGACATCAGTGATGCCGATCTGCTCGCTGACGGATGCTTTTTTATTGCCACCCCTCGGAGTGGTTGTGAGCTGGGCTTCAACAGACCCGGCGAAGGCAAGATGAAGCAAAAGCAATAGAAAGTAAAATTTAATAGATTTTTTCATCGTTTGGAATAGATTAAGTGTATTATATAAAAAATTACCGTTTACATGATTGGTTGTACAGATGAAGAAGAAATTTATTTGCTCACATTGAACAGGAAGGAATTTCGTTTCGCGCGGCTGAACATTTTTATTTTTTTGGCCGGATTAAATTCTATGGCTTGCTTCATGACATCTATTGTGATAACTGTAGCAAACTCCTTATCCAAACTGGCCAAGGCGGTTTGATGAATCAGTTCAGCCGGGAAAATTTGCCCGTCAATACCTTTTTTATTAAAGGTGGCCGTTGCATCCGCAACAAGAAAAGTTTCATACCCTAAATTCCCGGCCATCCTTGTGGTTGTTGAAATGCAATGGTCGGTCGTTAATCCGGCAATTACAAGTGTGGTGATTTTAGCATTGATCGAGCTGAGCCTGCAAATCAGTTCCTATAAATGCACTATTTACATTCTTTTTTATTATTGGCTCCCCTTCTGTTGGAGTTACCAGGTCGTTAAATTGATTTCCGGCATGGGTTTCATGAAGCGGAGAAGATGGATTGGAGGAACAATGTTGTACATGAAAAACCGGTAAATCATTCTCCCGCCATACGCTCAGCAGTTCACTTGCCCTTAATTCAGCATCCGGATTATTTCTCTGTCCACCCCAATATTCAATGTTCTCAAATCCTTTTTGAATGTCAATAAGAATCAATGCCGGCCCGTCTGATTTGCTTATACTCATGTCCCGAAAGTTTCATTGTACCAAGGTTCTGCTTATGCAAAGCAAGTATGTTTTACTGATAAAATAAAATACTTAATTTTGATTAATTGATAACTTATTTTGATTACAATGGATATTCAGCAGATTAAGAATTTCCTGATTTTATGTGACACGCTCAATTTCAGAAAGGCCGCAGAGCAAATAAATATTGTTCAGCCTGCTCTTGAGCAGGCAGATACAATTGCTGGAAAATGAAATCGGTGCTTTGCTGTTTAACAGGAGCAAACGAGCCGTAACATGTAACGGAGGCGGGTCTATTTTTTCAAAAAGAAGCGCAAAGGATATTGCAGGACCTGGACAAAACAATTATTCGAACCGCACAGATGCATAATGGTGAAGCGGGTGAAGTCAGAATTACCCATTCGAGTTCTGCCATGAACACCGTGGTCCCTTCTTTTTTGGTTAAGGTGAAAAATAAGTGGCCGGAATTGAAAACGATAGCGCAGGAAACTTCAAACTTTCAACAAATTGAAATGTTGCTGACCAGGAAAACGGATTTGGGTGTTGCACCAAATATTGTGTTACCTCCGGAAGTGGGGTCAAAAATATTATACAAGGAAAATTTTGTACTGATCTTACCTGTGGGTCATCCCCTGTCAAAAAAGAAATTCACCGATTTATCTGTTTTAAAAAACGAGACATTTATTTTACCACAGCTTTCGACGGGCGTTGGTTATGTTGAAACGATATTACAGATTTGCCAGGGATTTGGCTTTAAACCAAAAGTGGCGCATGAGTCGGCACATTCCATCGGCGTATTGCGACTGGTAGAAGCCGGTCTTGGTATTTCCATTGAACCCATGTCTTCTGTTCGGGGCGCGAATATGAATATCAAATTAATTGAATTAAAAGAACTTCCCCAAAAGGTGCAAATGATCCTTTTTTGGTTGCAGGAGCGCGAAGAAGAATTAAACAGATTTATAACGATGTTTTGAGATCTAAATTAAATCAGTCTCTTTCGCATAAATGCGATACCAGATCCGGATTTTAAATAGTTTTCAAATTCAAATGCTTTGTATTTATCAGTGAATGCGCAGTAAAATACTAATTCTAAAGGCAGCCTGTAGGCGGTAGCTGGCACCCATCCGTTAATATGCCTATTAAATCGTTCGCGTAAATTTTTGGTGCAACCTTTATAATAATCATCATCACCACATTTCAAAACATACACATAATACATTTGCCAAAATTATGCGTCACTAAATTTCAAAAAATGATGATTAGACGCTAATACAGTGAGGTTTATGTTTTTAAGTGGACCTTGTCCGCCGAAGCCCACCAATAAATAAAAAAACCCACCTGCGCTAAAGCTTCGGTGGGCGAAGGCGGAGAGAGAGGGATTCGAACCCCCGGAAGTTTGACCTTCAACGGTTTTCAAGACCGCCGCAATAGACCACTCTGCCATCTCTCCGGGCGCAAAATTAGGGTTTGGCGAATTATGGCAAAATATAATTGCGGTTTTCCTTAACTATTCTTTGTCTTTCAATCTTTTACCTGCGAAGGGAAAGCTGCTTTTAAGATCCAGAATGCAACCTTTAGGATGGGAAATTGATAAAGATTTGGAAGCCGCAATCAGGCTGTAACACAGAGGAATTCCAGAAGAATTTCAGGCGAATTCAAGACGAATTCCAGACGACAGAAAACCTAAAATGACGTAAAAAGACGTAAGATCATAATATCTGCTAGAAAAGGCCGTTATTCAGGAAAACGGAAACTATGGCCGAAGTCAAGGAAAACTTTGTCGTGGAAGGAAGTTCAGGAAGAATTGGAAAACTGGTGGTGATTAAGATCATCAACGGGAAAACCTTTATCACCAAATACCCCGACCGCAGCAAAGTTGTCTATACCAAAGAACAAATCGAATTTAGGAAAATTTTTGCGGAAGCCGCAAAGTTTGCCAGTGATATTATGAGCGATCCGGATAAAAGATCCTCCTATCCCCGCCAGGGCAGGAAATCTATTTACCATTGTGCACTCTCCGATTATATGAAAGAACATAAACGAAAGAAAGCAGATGAATTGTCTGCCAAAACGGATTAATTTTAAACAGCTGCTACAGCTTCCTCTCCATAAAGCTGATCACGAAAAGAAAGAGATGGTGACAGAATGAGTTCTCCCAGGCCAAGCAACGACCATTTTTTATCAACCGCTTCAATTGTTTTTTCATCTGCCACAATGATATTGGGCCAGTCGCGATGGAAGTCATCGAGGGCTTCTGTTTTGGTTGTACCGTCAAGCCCCATACAGGCAATTATTTTTTCTCCTTTTCTTCCTTCAAATAAAAAGGAATCTCTTTTCGGATCGAGGTTATTACAGAATCGCCAGAGCGCTACCGGTAAATTGGAGGGATCTATATTCTCGTCAATATAGAGAATCAGTTTCACGCCGGAATCAGCATATATTTTTTCCGCAAATGCCCGGTGCAGATCACGCACATGTCCCTTACGCGTTTTTGAAACAGATACAATGAGACAGGGAATTTCCTTCTCCAGTAACCGCTGGTTCACTGCCCTGATTTCAGGAAATGCATCGGACCAGCCAGTTTTGGGAACCTGAACATATTCCCGCGAAGCATATCGCTCGTCAATTTCTTCTTCGAATTTCTTTGTTCCGTCGATGCACATTTTTCCGCCAAATCCCAGCTTGCTGCAGCTATGATCCAGCACATCCATCGGTCCCTGCGCAAAGGCAATATCGGTGGCGGGATTCAGGTTCTTGAAGACATATTTCGCCAGCGACAAATAATCAGTAATTGAGACGCCTTCATCAACCAGCACAAGTATTTTATTAAACATCATCTGACCTGCACCCCACATAGCACTCATTACTTTTTGTCCGTGACCCGCAAATGCTTTATGAATTTGTGCGATCACGAGGTTATGAAAAACACCTTCCACCGGCATTTCCATATCTACAATCTCGGGTATCATCATCATCTTCATGGGTGCAAGAAATATTCTTTCCGTTGCTTTCCCAAGCCAGGCATCTTCCTGCGGTGGTATGCCGACAATGGTTGCAGGATAAATGGCTTTTTTCTTATGTGTAATGGCCGTTACATGAAACGACGGATACCAGTCCGGCAATGAATAATATCCTGTGTGATCACCAAAGGGACCTTCCCAAACGGGCGCTTCTTCCGGATCCACATATCCTTCAATCACAATATCTGCATCAGCAGGCACTTCGATTTCGGGTTGTGTGAGACACCGAACGAGTTCTACTTTTTTCTTTCGTAAAAAACCGGCCAGCATATATTCATCTACATTATCCGGCAATGGTGCAGTGGCTGCATAGGCATATACGGGATCACCGCCCAATGCAACGGCCACGGGCATACGCTTTTTTAATTTCTTATAGGCTTCAAAATGACGCGCACTCACTTTATGTTTATGCCAGTGCATGGCTGTTAGCTGCTCACCCATCAGTTGCATTCGGTACATGCCCACATTACGTATTCCGGTTTCCGGATCCTTGGTATGAATTACGGGTAGTGTGATAAAAGGACCTCCATCCTTTGGCCAGCAGGTAATGATGGGAAGTTTATTCAGGTTCGGTGACTCCATGATCACTTCCTGGCATTCGCCCTTTCCTCTCACCACTTTTGGCATCCACGCGGCGAACTGTGTCAATTTAGGAAGTACACGAAGTTTGTCGAGGATAGATTCCTTAGGGCCCGCCAGCATTTTAAAAAGAGATTCGATTTCTTTACTGATATCGTCAAGCTTCGACACTCCCAGCGCGATGCACATTCTCTTTTCACTGCCATAGGCATTCATCAGTACCGGGAAATCATAACCGGTATTTTCGAAAAGAAGCGCTTTGTTTTTTGAGGCTGTTTTGCTGATCCGATCGGTAATCTCAGCAATTTCCAATGTTGGATCTACAAAGGTTTTTATTCTTACCAGTTCACCTGCCGATTCCAACGCGCTCAGGAATTCACTTAGATTATTAAATGCCATCTTTTCAGTTAGACGGCAAAATTAGCTAACAAATCTCATTGTACATTGGTCGGACAATCAGTCCTGCCTCTTCCGTACTCCTTATAATTTATCAGCGCGATGCTGATCCGTATGCCGGTATAATAATAAATATCATTGTATTGGGAACTTCCCCGCTTGGTGAAGGCCACAGGATAAGTCTGGTCACCTCCTTTTAGTTCATTCGCGCGATAGGCCAATTCTACAGCAATGGGTCCCCTCGCATTTTGCAAAACAGTTTTGTCGACATAAAATGTACTCACATCATCGATATAATCGGTAAATGTTTTTCTGAATCCAAGTTCCCATGCGAGTACAACACTCTCACTCATCCTGAATTTAATACCTCCACCAAAGGGGATGGAAAACTGTGTCTGACTATAAGGTTTTTGGTCCGGGTATTGTGGCAACCCCTCACCTTCTGTGCTCAGTGGTCGCAGATATGTTTTCGCGCCCAGTGTATCATAAGCATATGGGTTATTATGAAACACGGCGATTCCTGCAAACAGAAACGGAGAAAATTTCTTTTGTGTAATATCTAAAAATGTATATTCAGCAAGCAGGTTCCATTCGGTAATATTATTCTGAAAACTCAGGTTGCGAAATACCAGATCCGGTTTATTATACTGGTCCGATGCGCCTACTTTCAAAATCATGATATTACTCAAGACGGAAAAATTCCTGGTAACATCATACTGCGCACCGGCCCCAAAGGAAAAAAAGGATTGATCGAAAGTAAATGCCTTGGCTTGCAAGTCTCCTGAATAGTTGGCCACGCCCCCGGTTATATTTACATGCCAGCGCTGCGCCTGCATAAATCCGGGAACCAGCAAAAGAGAAAAAAACAATGATTTCATTCTTAAAAGATTTTCGACGGATCAAATCTTTCAAAGAACAAGGTCTTTAAACGGAAATTCGGTGGAAATTGGAAAAAATTGGAATCAGACCGCTAACGCAAGTATTGCGCCACATATTGAAGGGAACCCGTTAAAAATACTTTGAATTATAGTTAAATACAAGCCAAAACAGCTGATTTCCCTAATAAATCGTATTTTTTCAACCAATACAAACGATTCCCCCTGTTGATGAGAACTGGCCTGCCCGTGTTGTTTTTGTTATTGCTCAGCCTACCCGTTTTTTCCCAAAAAAAGAATGCGAAATTCCTGATACATATACATCATACGGTTGATCCGATCCGGATTGACGGCGTATTGGACGAATCTTCCTGGAAACAGGCGGAATTAGCCAAGGATTTCTTTATGATCCTGCCCATGGATACATCTTTTGCCAACGTGAAAACGGAGGTACGCATGGCTTATGACAATAAGTTTTTCTATTTGTCCGCCGTATGTTATGACGGGATAAAGGGTCCCTACATGGTGGAATCTCTGCGGCGGGATTTTAGTTTCAGCAAAAACGATAATTTCATTTTCTTCCTTGATACTTATGGGGACGAAACCAATGGGTTTACATTTGGCACCAATGCTGCCGGTGCGCAATGGGACGGTACTATGTATGAAGGCGGAAAAGTAGATCTGAGCTGGGATAATATCTGGTTTTCAAAAGTGAAGGAATATCCGGATAAATATATCATGGAGATTGCCATTCCCTTTAAAACCCTTCGTTATAAAAAGGCTTTGTCTACCTGGGGAATCAACCTGAGCCGGAATGATCTGAAAACCACCGAAAAATCCAGCTGGGCACCCGTTCCGAGACAATTTCCATCAGCATCCCTCGCTTACACCGGTGTTCTGCTCTGGGATTCGATTCCACCGGCTCCCGGCACTAATGTGTCTTTTATTCCCTATGTTCTGACCCGGGCAATCAAAACCTATGATCATACCCTTCCAACGCAATATAAGACCATGGTGGGCGGAGATGCAAAGGTTTCCATTACTTCGTCACTGAACCTGGACCTGACGGTCAATCCGGACTTCTCCCAGATAGAAGTGGATAAACAGGTGGTCGACCTGAGCCGCTACGAATTGTTCTACCCGGAAAAAAGGCAGTTCTTCCTGGAAAACGGAGATCAGTTCAATAATTTTGGATATGCCGACATCCGGCCTTTTTTCTCCAGGAGAATTGGTTTGGGCGTACCGATAGAATTTGGTGCCAGGTTAAGCGGAAAGTTGGATAAAAACTGGCGGATCGGCGCCATGGATATGCAAACCGGGACGGTTGACTCCATCGGATTGCCGGAGCAGAATTATGCCGTTCTGGCGTTGCAGCGAAAAGTTTTCGCGCGATCCAATATTGGATTTTTATGGGTTAACAAGCAGTCGATTGACTACGATCCGATGAAGGATTCGGTTCATCCGCATTACACGACTTACAACAGAACATTTGGTCTGGAATATAACCTCGCTTCTGTCAACAATTTCTGGACAGGCAAGCAACTGATCATGAAATCTTTTACTCCCGGTTCGACTGGAAAAGATTGGGTGGCTGCCGGCAACCTGCAGTATTCAAGTAAAAAATGGCTGATCAATGGTGCCTACCAATATATCGGCAGCAATTATAAAGCAGAAGCAGGATACATACCGAGAACAGGATATATCCGGTTTTATCCACAGGCATCCTATTATATTTTCCCCAGCCAGGGTGCGATATTAAGTCATGGTCCGCAATGGTTTTCAAATTTTTATTATGATGAAAAATTTAAAACAACCGACAACGAGAACATTGTTGACTGGCTTATTACGTTCCGGAACAAAGCGACACTGACCCTGGTTACCATGCAGGATTATGTGCAGTTGCAGGCGCCTTTCGATCCGACCAACACCGGTATCGCTTATCTGCCTGTTGGCTCTGTTCATAAATGGTATACCGGCGGCGTCGACTTCTTTTCCAAACCACAGAGCATTTTTACGTATGATTTTTCGGTTAGATATGGTAGTTATTATGCACAGGGAAATAAATTGTCCATTCTGACAGATGTTGGATTCAGGATTCAGCCTTTTGTAAGTATTACCCTCACGACTTCTTATAACCAGCTGGACCTTCCACAACCCTGGGGAAATACAAGATTCTTACTGGTCGGTCCGCGTATCGACATTACTTTTACAAATACCATTTATTTTACTGCTTTTGTCCAGTATAATGAACAGATAAAAAATATGAATATTAACACACGCCTGCAGTGGCGGTACAAACCGGCTTCTGATTTCTTCCTGGTATATACGGATAATTATTATACCAATCCGTTTTCGGTGCGGACCAGGGCGGTGGTGCTGAAACTGAATTACTGGTTAAATATGTAACAAGCCTAAGGCCTAAAGTCCAAAGCCTAAAACCACTTCATGAATAAATATTTATCTATATCATTTCTCTTAATAACTGCATGTGTAAGTGGTTGTCAGAATAAATCGGGTATCAGTCAGCTTTGGTTTTATACATATAGCAGTGATCCGGATCCGGATAAGAGTTCTCTGACGCCCGCGAATTTTCTTGAATTAAGGAATGACAAATCCTTCACTTCTGATCTCGGTAAATTTCAATCCGGTCACTGGGATTTTAAGGATCAGCAATTGTTTTTGCACGCGGACAATGGAGAAATCAATATTCTGCTTGTCAATTTCCTGAAGTCACAGGAAATGCAGGTTCAGACCGGAAATTCAAAGGCCGCTAATTTTGACGGACAGCCTGTGCCGGAAACTGTCAAGGATCCATTCGCCACGTCAAATAATTTATGGAGAAAAACGGCAACTAGGAAGGAAACGGACGAGCAGTTAAAAAGCCGGTTGAGAAATCATTGTTCGTTTTGGGTCAGTTATTTTAATTGGGCGCTCGATAATGAATTAACAACCGTGGACGTCAGAAGTACCCCATCGCCCATCAAGATTTATGGTAACGGATTTACAATAAAGCCATACAATGATTTACCGGACACATGGAAGGGATATTTTTATGATAGTGCGAATTGTGCCAGGGCATCGACAATCCTTGAAAATATTGTCAGAACCCATACGATTGCCTGGCCACACACGGATAATAAGTATAAAATGTTTATTTCTGCATTTCAGCAAATGCAGCATTTGTTGAAATGATTTCAAGGTTTAGCATCTAAATATTTAAAAATTAGTTTTAGGCATTGAGCTTTGGGCTTTAGGCTCAGAAGACTTCTCCGAGGTTTACAAAAAACCCTCTTGATCCCTGGGTTCCCCACGCATAATCGAGGGCGATATTTGTCCTTGAAAATTTATTCAGCATAATCCGGATGCCCAGACCGGCACCGGGAGAAATGACTTCATATTTTCCGGTCAGCACATCTGAAAAAGTCTCAGCATTCGCAAATACAACACCTCCGAATAATCCGTTCCGGGAAATGGTGAAACGATATTCCGCCTCCTGATCTATCATATTCAGGCTTCTGAACCTTCCCTGAATATATCCCCTTCCGGTATTGCTGAATTCGTCCCATCCAGTACTTGGCAACAATAAATAAGGCGGGTTACCACCTAACGTGAACCAGTTATAGCTCCAGAAGGCCAGGATGTTCCTGGAGTTATCCGGAAATTTAATATAGCTTCTGAATTCGACCAATAGTGATTGCCAGTTGGCATCACTTCCCATGAAAGTAAATTTCGGTTGAAAAAGTATGCAAGCATATATACCCTTTTGGGGATTGATCGGATTTCTTCTTGAATCATATTTAACAATGAATGAAAGTCCGGAAGCTTTTTCAGTATCGGACAGGCCGTATTGTTGAAAATCGGTTTCATGATCAGGAGGATTTACTTCTGAGATATTCCAGAAATAGTCAAAATCATATCCTAGTCCGGCATACAGGTTGGGTGCTATTTTTTTGAGAACCGCCTGGTGTAGTTTTATGTAAGAATAGTCCACATTATAAAAACTATCCTGTTGGGTATGACCTCCCAGTCCATAGGTTTCCGAAGGATATTTCAGATAACGCCAGTCGCTGAGAATATTATATTCATTATTCTTTGTCCATATACTGGATGCTATCGGAAAAATAATCTGGCTTTTACTGGTATAAGCGATGCTGGTGATAACGGTCGAAATATTTTCCGTTTCATGATCGTGTGCACTGGTAAAAAAAGCAGCATTGGCGCTGATGACTCCGGCAAAACCGGTTTGTAACGTATAACCCACGGCCGGGAATGCACTGAAATGAACCCGGCCTTTTTTGTTTACCACTACGTCTTCCCTATCCACAGAATTCTTATTCAAAATTCTCTGTGCGATATCAATCAGATCAAGTTGTTTTATACCCGGATTAATGATTGTGTCCGGTACAGATTGAGCCAATAAAAAAACCGTGGGAGAAAATAAAACCAGTAATAGAAAATATTTAAACATCAGCACCCTGTTCCAAAGCATGAAGATATCTATGCAATACAATAGAATCAGGCTCTTGGAAATCAGAACGGCTTAATTAACGAATCGTTAATACTCTTTAACAAGCGGGAGGCGGGACGTGGGAAGCAGGACGCATGAGGTAAAAATTACATCATGGCCTCCCGCATCCTGCCTCCTGCGTCCTTCTTATTTCGTTTTCGTACTATCCTTAACCTCTTTCTTTTTATTGAACAGGCTCCCAAATGTATTCTTCAGCGTCTGTTCCGCATTTTTCTGGGTGGTCTCAAGCACCTTGCCCGAATTCCCGGTACTGTCCTTCTGACCAGCGATGGCTTTACCCAGATCAGATTGAATATCTTTTGCCGCCTGGTTTTTTATAGCAACAGCGGAGTCCTTCGCCTCGTTCGTTTTGGCATTCACGACCGTTTTTACACTGTCTGTTGCCTGTTTGGCAAATACAGCAGCCTGTTGTTTCACTTCCGCAGCCAGATCCGTCCCAGTCGAACTTAAGTCTGTTTTGATCTGGGGATTCGTCAGGGTACCAACCATATTAATTTTTAAATTAATGTAGTCAGAAACTTTAACGGGAATACCTTTCGCTACCGCCTGCTGCGATAGATTATTGAGCAGGTTATTGGCGTCCGCTCCCATCATGGCCCTCGGCACCTTCATGGCAATTACATAATTGATCGATTGATCGAAACCATGCATGCCACCGATTTCCATGTCAATATTGTTGTATTTATAATGGAATGGCTGAACCAGGACCTTTCCATTCGCAAATTCAAAATTGAATTTGACATCTTTCAGGGATGTTCCATTCAGTTGATCTATGTGAATGGATTGTGCCAGTTTTTCAACCGGGGCAAATTTCTTAAATACGCCATCCACCAGGAAGAGATTGCCCTTGCCCGTTAATGTCTTTGTATCGGGCATCATATCAGCACCGAGCCTGCCGGTCATGGAAAGCTGCGCATTCATCTTTCCGTCGATATATTGACCCATGGGCATAATCTTCTGAACCGAGTTAAATGCATAAAACGTTTTTTGAATATCCAAACCCTGTACGTCATAATTAAAAGATATGTCAGGATTTTTCTTATCCTTTTTTGTAGAATAATACCCGCTCGCTTTCAATGATCCATCCAATGCGCTCATCTGTACATCTTTCAATCCGATGGTTTCATCATTGATCGCCATGGCGCCGCTCAGGTTTGAATAGTCCACCTTATCGTAGTGCAGTTTGTCTACTTTGGCATGGATCAGTATGCTCAGATTTTTTGGTACTTCGAACGGAGGAGATACTGTTTTATTTGTTGTGGTATCCTTACCAGCCGGAACGGTTGCCATCAATTTGTTCAGATCAATCTGATCTGCATAGAGGTCCAGATTTCCGGAGAGCGGTTCATCCTTTAAGGCGTATCCGATGGCATTGTCCAGAGAACCCTTCGCAGTAAAATGACTCTTTTGGTATTCCGCATGCGCTTCGCTGAGGGTAATATTTTTAGGGTTGAAGCTAAATGCCGCATCGCTAAGTACAAAACCATCCGGGTAGTCCTTGCTTGTATAATTGATATTTTTCAGATTCAGTGTTCCTGAACTTTTGATTTTATCATAATCTTTTTTATCAATCGCCTGTTTGGTTCCGGAGAATGAAATATCCCCCGCCATTATTCCGGAAATGTTTGTACCGGTCGGGAATGTAGTGAATTGCTTTGCGTTGGCGAGGTCGAAACTGCCTTTCAGTCTCCCGTCGAAAACCATATTTGATACGGGTGTTTTTATGGTAAGGTTGAAATCGACCGGGGTAGTTCCTATCTCGATATGCGCCGTAGGGATTTGAATCAGGGTATGATCAGCCAGTCCATCGGGATTTTGAAATGCAATTTGAATATGACTGTTCCTGATGGGCTGTGGAAAATCCGGCGAACCATAATTCAACCCGGAAATATCAATGTTACCGTTGGCTGAAAAATCCCCCGCCTGTTGTTTTGTAATGGTTGACATGTTTCCCTTGGCAGTTGCATTCGCGTCCAGCATTCCGGACAGACTGGTGCCTGCAGGTAGCTTGACAAAGCGGGTAATATCGGCGAGGTTTAATTTTCCTTTGACGGCTGCATCGATATATTGAACGGTCATTGGACTTTTAAAAAGCATTCGAAAGTCAAACGGATCTTTTCCGAATTCGATATGGCCTTTTGAAATATCCACGACGGTGTGATCTGTTATACCATCGGGGTTATCAATCTTCATATCAATTCCAATATGCTGTACAGGTTGGGGCAGATCAGGGTATTGAAAAAAACCATTCTCAACTTTCATGTTCACACTGTAAGCAGGGATTTTAGTGGAATTGTATTCACCTTTTACAAATCCATTGAAGCTGGCTGTACCACTGGTTTTAATTTTATCAAAATCGGTTTTATATATCGAAGGGATTAAAGACAATAGTGTTTTAAATGCAGTAGAAGGCGTATTGAATTTAATATCCATCCCATAGGTTGAGTCGTTGACGAATTGGAAATAACCTTCGGTAGCCAGCTGCAGATCATTCAGATGAATGTCATCTGTTTTAAAACTATACTTATTCGATTTGTTGTCAACTTCTATATCTGCTGTCATGGCTGTTTTTGCATCGATCAGGTAGGGAATTTTTGTATATGTAAAGGAAAGAGATTCGGCAGAAGTTTTCGTACGGAGTGTAAACAGGTCAGAAGTAAAATCCCCGCTGCCTGAATGATCGAGGTGCCGGATTTCACTGCTCATATCGGATGGCAGATCGATATAACTGATATAGGCGTCTTTGATTTCATAGGATTGCAGATGCATATGAAATGCGGTGGGCGTGCTGGCTGTTGAAACAGTGGATGTGTCGGTTTTACTGATTTCCCAATTTGCTTTTCCGTCCTTATGCACGATCACATGTATGCGCGGCTTGTCCACCGTAATACTATAAATGCTTATATCAGATCCACCAAACAGGCTGAACAGATTCAGTGCAACATCGATCTGGTTCGCGGATATCAGGGTATCATGGCTGAATGATCCGTTACCAATGATCTGCAGATTTTCCAATCCTACGGCGAGCCTGGGGAAATGCCTGAAAAGGGACAGATCCACATCTGAAAAATCAACGCGGGCATTTATATTTTTATTAACCTGTTCTCTGGCAAGGGTCAGAATTTTTCCTTTAAATATAAATGGGAGACTAAAGGCAAGAAGCAGGAGAACGGCTATAATAATAGCGGATAGTTTTAAGGTTTTTCTTAACATCGAAAATGATTTTATTGGATTTGGGCACAAAATACATCATACGGCTGACAGTTCTCTCTTAACGACTGTTAAACTGTTAACGATGAAACGATATATATAGTACGGCTGATCCTCAGCAAAATACCCGTAATAAAAGATTCAAATCAAAAAATAGCCAGGGTATTTATGTAAAATATTCTACAACCTTATAAAATATTGATTTTTAAAATATCATACCATCCTGGAATTTTTGTTTTTCATTAAGGATTGTTAAATGCCTGAAATAAAATTGGCATGGTTTTTCCCTTATTGAAAATGATCCTCCCACTACGAAAAACACATATCAGACACTAACCCCCGAATTGTAGGATTTTTCGTTAAACCTCAAAAATTTATTAAAAATGAAGAAAGTTTTATTTGCGGCCTTCGCAGGCCTGTGTGTTGCGTCGTCTCTGATGGGAACTACTGCCACTAAAGCAAAACATGCAGTGGCTTTTAGCGCAATGGATACCGTTCCGAAAAAAGATACTTCTAAGTATGCTATGATTCTGGATACCGTTCCGAAAAAAGATACTTCCAAGTATGCTATGATTTTGGATACCGTTCCAAAAAAAGATACTTCCAAGTATGCTATGATTCTGGATACCGTTCCGAAAAAAGATACTTCTAAGTATGCTATGATTTTGGATACAGTTCCCAAAAAAGATACTTCAAAATATGCGAGTATTGCGCATTATGTAATGGATTCAGTTCCCAAAAAAGATACTTCAAAGTTGGCGGACTACGTAGCGATGAAATAACGCTTAGGCATCTGGTGTTAACGAAATCAACGATGGAAATATTTCTGTCGTTGATTTTGTCATTTTATCAAGTCATGCACGGTTATGAATTTCCCAATTCTTTTTGAAGGCAGAGGGATTTTCACCCACTATCCTGTTGAATAATTTATTGAAATAGGAAATACTTTCAAAGCCCACAGCATAGCAGGTTTCAGTCACATTCTGATCCTGCATCAGCAGATTCTTTGCCCGTTCAATCCGGTATTGATTTACAAAATCGGTAAATGTCATATTTGTCTGCCTCTTAAAATATCTGCAAAAGGCCGGCGTGGTCAGGTGCACTTTCGCAGCCACTTTATTTACATCGGGCCGTTCATCATAATGCGCGTCAATATATTCATAGATCGCCCCCATCCTGATTTTATCTTTTAGTATAAAGGATGAACTCGATAAATCATTATTTAAAATATTTCGCTCTTTTGTATCGGCCAGGATTTTGAAAATACCCATCAGTTCAATCAGCTGATCGAAAGCACTGAGACCATCCAATTGTTTTAATTTTTCAGATACGATCCTTTTTGTTTCTCCATAAAAGGCAATCCCATAATCTGCATCCTTAAATAACTTATTAATTGCTGCGAGTTCCGGTGCAATAGAAATAGCTGTTCCCAGAAAATCGGTTTTCAATTGAATAACGATCTGGTGATAATCACTTCTTAGCCGGTAATCAAAATTCAGATGCGGCAGGTTCCCGCCCATGAATACCAGGTCGCTGTATGTATAACTGGAAATATGGGTTCCGACATGGCGAATGCCGGCATCTGCTTCTACGTATACTAATTCTATCTGTGGGTGATAATGCCAAAAAAACGTATTCTTTAACCGGGGTGAAAATATCTTAAATGACTTTCCCGGTTCGAATACGATCTTTTCCAGCTGGATCTCATTCATGTCCTGAATTATGTAATAATCTCCCCTTAAGTTAGTAATTAAGTCAATACAGAGCAAATTCTTGTCAATAGATGGGAAGCTAAGGGGTGAAACCCGGTATAGCTTTGTGTTATTAAATCAAAATATATGATGCAAAAAACGATGGCTCCCGCCCCACCTACCATGGCTCATAAGGAAATTCCCGGAAATCCTTCCACTGCAAAATCAAGTCAGATTAAATTAAATGATCGCAGCAACGGTCAGCCGCTTCGTTTACTCAGCGAGGATGACTGGGCTTTCTGGGTAAAGAATGGATATGTCATCATCAAAAACGCTGTGCCAAGAGAACAAGTGAAAAAACTGGCCGATTATCTCTGGGAATATGAAGATAAAAATCCTGATGATATGGACAGTTGGTATAAAAGGCCCAACGTGAAAATGGAAATGAAAGAATTAAATAATACGGGTATGGTGGAAATCTATAATCACCAGTATATGTGGGATAACCGGCAATTCCCGAAAGTGCACCAGGCATTCGCCGACATCTGGGGGACAGAAAAACTTTGGGTCACCATTGATCGCGCAAACCTGAATTTTCCCCTGAGACCAGGGTTTGAATACAAAGGCTTTATTCATTGGGATTATGATCCTGAAACAAAACCCCAAAATGTACAGGGTGTGCTGGCCCTGGCAGATCAGACAGATGAAAACATGGGCGGCTTTCAATGTGTTCCTGAATTATACAGGACCTACGATACCTGGAAATTAACACAGCCGGAAGACAGGGATCATTACAAACCCGACACATCGGGATTTGTACTGGAAAAAGTGAAACTCGAAGCCGGTGACTTATTGATCTTTAACAGTCTGGAACCCCATGGCATCAGGGCCAATACCAGCAAGGATAAAGTCCGCGTCGCTCAATATATTGCTATGATGCCCGCACAGGAAGACAATGAAGAACTCGTGGAATGGCGGATCAGCAGCTGGAAAAACAGGGACGCTATGCAGGGATATGCATTCCCGGGAGATCCGCTGGAAAGAGAAAAGAAGAATCCGGTGGCTGAACTCTCTCCCCTGGGTCGCAAATTATTGGGGATCGATAAATGGTAAGTGTACATGTAAGAATTGATTCCGGAAGAATAAATCGGGAATAAAGAAATTACTCTGAATTCCCGGTTTTTTTGACGAGATCGGTGTGCAAAAGCTCAGCCAGTGAATCGGCTCGTTGATAAATGTCTAACAGTTCTTTTCGGTTCAGCACTCGTAGAAGCACATTATTGTCAAATTCAAATTTTTTCAACAGTTCATTCATGTCTTTCGTCGTCATGGAACCAGCTTGGCTTCTCATCTTGTCCAATGGAAACTGTTTCAGAAAATAAGCTCCCGAAAGAGCGATGGTTGTTTGCCGTTCAGCATCCTGGATCTCTTTGATAAGTTGGGTTTCATTGTAATAGGCAAACAAAAGTTTTTTTAGCTGAATATCTTTGATCAGGTGCAGGTTTCCCGAACTTTTCAGATCAGTAAAACTGGCATCGCTGGAAATAAAATTTGGCCGGTTGAGGGTGGCGCGAACGTCTTCATATATCTGGTCGGGCGAGATATTTTTATTGTCAGGTGATCTTGCATACGCTAACAATTCGTTTCCTCTTTGAAGTAATGAATTTGTTCCGCTGATTGCCTGGCTGAGTGATTCCAAATCCGTTCCAATATCGGTTTGCAGATTTTTCAGGTAGATCTGTTCCAGATGATTTTCCTTACTGTTGTCGCGCCATTCCTCCAGTGCCAGGGTTATGGAAATGCCCAATATAATGACAATGATTTCAATCAGGTAGGCGGGCCACATTTCTTTTATCAGACCTGAAACTGTTTGTTTTTTATGAGGAACAGATGGAGGCTGGGTGGCTGCTGTTTCTCCCGGGATTTCAACCGATTCATCTTCCTGTATTTTTTCTTCCATAAGCCTTAACCAGGACATTTTTTATATTTCAATTTGAATAAACTGCTTCACCGTTCAAATTACCAAGAATTGCGTTCCCGCCGGGTAATTATTCAGACAATCTCTTTCCGGTAAGGAACAGAAGACTGTGCACCCATCCTCGTAACAGAAATGGAAGCGGCCTGTACGGCGAATCGTATAGCGTTATCCCATTCCATATTTTCGGTTAGGGCCACTGTTATGGCGCCATTAAATGTATCCCCCGCAGCAGTCGTGTCGAGTGGCTCCACAACCGGTGCATTGACCTTTATTTTTAATTGGTCATTCTGAAAAAAAGCTCCCTCCCTTCCCAGGGTAATAATGACATTCTCCACCCCCTTCTTTAGTAAAAAATCTGCGGCAGCAGCAGCGGATGTTTCGTCTTTTACCAGTATGCCGGTTAAATCAAATGCTTCGGTCTCATTAGGAGTTATCAGGTACAATCCCCTTAATAACTCATCATTTAATTTTTGTGCGGGCGCGGGATTGAGTATAAGTTTCTGTTTATTTACTTTGGCTAGTTTCGCTATATAATTTATTGTGTCCATCGGGATTTCCAATTGCAGCAGGATGATACCCGCATATCGGAGATTTTCCACTTTTTCGATATCTGCAGGGAACAGATTCGCGTTGGCACCGGGAGCGACGACGATACAATTCTCCCCCACTGCATTTACGATGATGAGCGCGGTTCCGGACGGATTGCTTTCATCAAAGAAAACATAGTTCGTATTGATATTTTCTTTTTTTAATCCTTCCAATGTTTGTCTGCCGAAAATATCGTCACCCAGCTTGGTTACCAGCGTTACATTTCCGCCAAGTCTTGCTGCGGCTACAGCCTGGTTTGCCCCTTTGCCCCCGGCATTCATAAAGAATGTGCCCCCTAATTTTGTTTCTCCGGGTAAGGGCAGTTCATCCGTTTTAACCACCATATCGGTGTTGGAACTGCCTATCACCAATATTTCATTCATACGTTTTAAAAAAGGTTCGTTTCAATTTAATACATTTTTGATCAAAGCAGCTGTCGATATAAAAACTACATTTATAGCGGGAACTTCGCCAATGAAAAATGAATTATTACATTCCGCCTTAAGTCAGAGAATTCTTCCTGCGGTAACTTTTTCTTCGGCTGATGAAGCATTACCCGTGGCTGAAGCCATGCTTCGGGGTGGACTGCGGGTGATGGAAGTCACTTTCCGTACGGCAGTTGCGGCAGAGGCGATCAGAATCATCAGAAAAAATTTGCCTGAGATGTATCTGGGTGCCGGAACATTGCTATCCGGGACTCAATTGAAACAGGCCATAGATGCAGGCGCCCAATTTGGTCTGGCGCCAGGTTTCAATCCCGCCGTTTGCAAAAAGGCTATCGAAGATAATTTTCCTTTTATACCGGGCGTCATGACACCTTCCGAAATAGAATCGGCTGCCGGGATGGGATTTGAAATATTGAAATTATTTCCCGCATCCCAAATAGACGGTGTGCATTTTTTAAAAGCGATACAGGATCCCTACCAATCATTGCAAATAATGTTTATACCGATGGGTGGAGTATCCCTCAGCAATATGAACGAATACCTGAATCTCAAAAATGTAATCGCCGTCGGTGGTTCCTGGCTGTCAAAAGCTGAGTTCATAAAAGCTGGCCAATTTGATAAGATAACAGAATCAGTAAAGGAAGCGTTATTAAAAATTAATGGATAAATTTCTGAGTTGTGATTGGGGTACATCAACCTTCAGGATTCGGCTAGTGGATGCTGTGAAAAGGGAAGCGTCTGCCGAACTCATAACAAACGATGGAATCGCGAATTCCCATCAGCAATGGCTGGCAACAGGCAGACCGGAAACTGAAAGAATTGATTTTTACCGCGGAAAATTAGATGATACTATCCGCCAGTTGCCGGGAGATGTCTTACAAGATATGCCGGTCATTCTTTCCGGTATGGCTTCTTCGAGCATTGGACTGGCAGAACTCCCCTATCAGGAATTCCCTTTCAGTTGGGATCTGGCGCAATTCCCGGTTAAAAAAATAAATGAGGATGAAAAATTTTCACATCCATTATATTTAGTATCCGGATTTAAGACAGATCATGATGTGATGCGCGGTGAAGAGAGCCTGTTGCTGGGATGTGATATACCAGATAACAATGAGAGAATATTTATTTTTCCGGGCACGCATTCCAAACATGTGTTTGTTAAAAATAAATCGGGCATCGACCTTAAAACATACATGACTGGCGAAATCTTTAACCTGTTGGCGGAGAAAAGTATTTTATGCCATGCGGTAAAAAAAGGAACAGACGAAAAATCGTTTTCGGATGGCTTTAAGTCGGGATTGAATGGAAATCTGTTACATCATGTTTTTATGGTTCGTACCAGGCAATTACTGCAGCATGCAAACCCTGTGAGCGGTTATCAGTTTCTGAGCGGTCTTTTGATTGGCGGCGAACTTGCTCAGCTGAAAGAAACTCATTGCCCCGTGTATGTAGTTTGCAGTGAACCTTTAAAGCAGGCTTATCTTACAGGTCTGAAATTAATGGAATCAGACAGGGAGATATTTTATTTGAATGCCGACGAAATGCTGTTAAGGGCCCATTGTAAAATAGCTGATCTGTTCTTTTAAAATACAGTATATGAAAAATAAAAATTTTCCACTGATTGTTTTTTTTATTGTTGTAATTGCTGCCTGTAACAACCAGCCCGCCGGAGCAGAAAAAAAGGATTCTGTTGTCTCAGCGCCCGTTGTGAGCGAATCTCCAAAGCATATCAGTATCCTGGATGCAGAAGGGCAGAATCTGTTGGACTCCACTGCAACTATTGAAGTGATAGCAGAAGGTTATAAATGGACAGAGGGTCCGGTGTATGTCAGTGACAGCGACTTATCTTTTATTTTCCGATGTTCCAGCCAACAGGATTTACAAATGGAAGCAGGGAAATGGCGCGAGCATCTATCTGGAACCGTCGGGATATACAGGCACGATTCCGAAAGAAAAAGAACCCGGCTCCAATGGTCTGGTGATTGACAAAAAAGGAAAACTCGTATTGTGTCAACAGGGCAACCGGCAGATTGGCCGGATGAAATCTTCATTAAGCGATCCCAAGGCCGACTTTGAAACCATTGTTTCTTCTTACCAGGGCAAAAAATTTAACAGCCCCAATGATGCCGTTTATGCAACTAATGGAAATTTATATTTCACCGATCCGCCTTATGGTTTGGAAAAGGGTGTAAAAGACAGTTCAAAAGAAATACCTTTTCAGGGAATCTATCTCGTAAAACCGGGAGGCAAGGCGTTACTTTTTACAGACAAAGTTTCTTATCCGAATGGCATTGCACTTTCTCCCGATAACAAAATTCTCTATATATCCAACTCGGACGGTGATAATAAGGAATGGACGAAATATGAATTGAACGATCAGGGATTGATAGCAAAAGCTTCTGTCTTTTATCATGTGTCTGCCGAAGAAGGAAAATTACCCGGCAGTCCGGATGGTATGAAAGTAAATGCGAAGGGATATATTTTCGCCAGCGGTCCGGGTGGCATATGGTTATTTAATCCGGCAGGTAAAGTGCTGGCCAGAATTTATACCGGCGAGCTGACTTCGAATTGTTTTATAGATCAGGTGCACAATATGCTTTACATGACCTGTAAATCCTATGTCATGAGGGTAAAATTGAAACCAGAATAAAAAAATTATTATTTCATTGAATCCAACTCGAGGTGGTGCTGAATGCCTTCGAGCACTCCTTTGGCCAGCGGGTTTTTTGTAAAATAAATTGACTTATTTTTTCTTAAATCTTCCAGCTCCGGACTATAGTTGGAAACTACAATTCCATTTGTTTTCGCTTTGAGCATATCCTCATCATTACCACTGTTGCCAGCTGTAATGAAACGTTCCAGGGGAACTTTCCATTTGTAGCTCAGGTAGCGTACGGCACTTCCTTTACTGGCCCGAAACGGCAGCAGGTCCAGGTAATGATTTTCAGTAAGTAATATTTTGGCCCTCAGCTTACGGTCGTCGAGAAATTTATAGAGATTGGCCAGGTCATCTTCATCAAAATGATCATCCACATAGTAGCTGAGCTTAAAACGCCACTGGGCATCCGGCTCCTGTAAATGAATACCCGGGAAGCCGGATAATGCCTGTTCCAATTCAATTCTTTTCCACAGATAGTCGATATGACTTTCCCATCCTCTGTCGGGAATAAATTTATCCGTGTAATAAATTTCAGATCCTGCAGAACAGATCAGAATATCTGGTTTGGGAAGATCATAATCCTTAAATGCCTGTTCTGTTATATGCCTGTTTCTACCACTCGCCACACCAAATGCCACTTTGTTACTATTGTTTACGACCCATTCTTTAAATTCTTTCAGGCCGTTTGAATTGTTGCCTTCAACCAGGGTTCCATCCAGATCCGAAATGACAATCATTTCTGCATTGGCCAATTTTTTTCCATAAGCGGTTCTGTTTTTGGAGCCGTGGATCTCATTATTTTTATGCGCAAACAATTCATTAATTGCATCAATATATTTGTTTGCATAGGATGTCCATGAATACTGTTGACTGGTTCCTACAATGCCGTTCGTAGAATATTTTTCCCATAATGTTTGATCGGAAATAATTTTTTTGAGTGCCTCTGCGATGGCCTTAGGGTTTTCTACATCTACCAGCAAGCCGTTTTCGATCTGTTCCAATATCTCTTTTGGACCTCCTGTGGGCGATGCGATCACCGGTAATCCGCAAGCGGCGGCTTCCACAATCGTCAATCCAAAATTCTCCCCCGGTGTTGCATTGATAAATACCCCCTTTTTTCGTGCAACGATTCGATATATTTCGGGTACTTCCAGCTTGGGATCATTTTTTTTGGGAATGGCCATTTTGCCATACAGGTCGTATTTGTCAAGCAGTAACAACAGATTTTTAAGGATATCCTGTTCGTCCTCTGGCATCTGGCTGATGTCTTTACGGACCCCCGCGAATATGGCGAGATTAGCCATGGCCTGTAACTCCTTATCCTGTCCGTAGGATTGAATAATCGCTTCAAAATTCTTTCGTTTGTCCGCCCGCCCGATGGAAAGGATCAATGGTTTTGCGGGATTGAACAGGAATCGCTCAATATCCGAATTAACCCGGTAAATCGCCTGTTCCTGTTCTATGGACATCTTAAAGGATGGCATATCCAATCTGTAGAAGGGATAGAAAATTTCCAGGTTCACACCGGGTGGTATCACTTTAAATCTGGCCGACTTTACATGATCATACAGTGCGTATTGCGTATCAATAGTATGCTGGGTACTTTCAATAAAAACATCGGCGGTCTGTAACACATTTTCTTCCACGGCGATCCGCCGTTCCATGTTAAATTTTTCATTAATTCTTTCAGGCGTCATCCCCTCCTGGATCAGTATATTTTTTTTATTTCTTCCCAGTGAATGACCAGTGGCGAGAAAAGGGATCCCATATATTTCACTTACCTGGCCTGCGAGGTAGTTGCCATCAGCGTAGTGGCCGTGCACCACGTCCGGAAAATCGGCTTCCTGGTCAATAAATCGTATTGTTTTATCTATAAACTCGTCCAGGTGATCCCAGAGCGTTTCTTTCGGCCTGTAGGAATGACCGCCGCAGGACATTCTGACAATACGGGCTTTTTCATTGACTATTTCAACCTCTCTTTCGTAAGCTGCCGACACCCTCCTGTCTATGATGCGACGGGTAAAAAGATCCACTTTACGAACCTGTGGATGATGTGATAGATTCTCCAGCAATTCCAATACATATTTTACCTGCCCTCCGGTGTCCTTGTCCCTGCCGATTTCGGGATCATTAAATCGGATCAGCCCATGGGGGCTGAATAATTGTATGTAATATTCCTTCATTATTTTTCATTTTGCACTAGCTTAACATTTGAAGGGCATCCAAAATCAGTCCAAAGGAATATTATTACTTTTTTTTAAATGAATAAAAACTGGTATGTACTCGGGATCAGGATTTAGTGATTGGGAAATCGGCGATATCACGGTTATTATACATAAGGGCATTTATCATTTGTTTCATCTGATTATTCCCAACCACGACTATATCGCGCACGCAGTTTCAAGAGACGGAATCTCCTGGAAAAGAGTGAATAATGCTTTATTTGTTGGTAATCCCGGCGAATGGGATGATGATATGTTATGGACCATGCATGTGGTAGAGGTGGGCGACAAATTCGAAATGTATTATACCGGTTTACAACGAAAAGACCGCGGCGTAATTTCCAGGATCGGATATGCCGAATCAACCAATCTGGTGGATTGGAAAAAAGACCGGAAAGCGATTTTTCCCATTGCACCGGAAGGATTCTTTTATGAAACATCCGAAACAAATCCCAGAAAGTGGCTGAGTTTCCGTGATCCCTTCAGAATTGAACACAAAGGAGAAATTTATCTGGTTGTTGCAGCACGCACGGTCGCGGGACCCATATCCCGGAGAGGATGTGTTGGTCTGATAAAAATTACCAATGATAAGGTTGAACCAATGCCCCCGTTGTTGTATCCGATGGTATATGATGACATTGAATGCCCTTGTGTATTTGAATTGAACGGGCATTTTTATATACTGGGATCCATCCGGGAAGATATAAAAATACGTTATTGGTTTGCGAAAGATTTTTTTGACGAGTATCATTCCTTTCATGCGGATGTGTTGTTGCCTCAGGGAAATTATGCAGCCCGTACGGTGCAGGATGGAAAACATTTACTGGTGTATAATTTTTTTTACGCCTATGGAAAAATTGATACACACCGCGTGTTGCCACCACCAAAGGAACTGGATACGGATGACCGTGGAAGGCTGGTATTAAAAAGTTATTACCGCTGGGAACAAATGGTCATAAAAACGATACCGCAGGCAGGTTTCGGGAAAGTAAAAACCCTGCTTAATAATCCAACAGCTTCTTCTACCATTGAACCTGATAAATGGACTTATGGCGCAAGAAGCGGTTATGAGATATTTTGTTTTGAGAAACCCTCGTCCAGTTTTATCTGGGAGGGATTACTCACGGTAGAGGGAATGGGAAAACTCGGATTGGTCAGCGATATTGACCAGGATGGAAATGGCTATTTTATTTCCTTTGATGTTTCCAACGGTTTGGTAAATATCAGAACCTGGGGATTTAATCCTTTGAACACTCGTCAGAATTTTGTTTTTTATGATATCCAGTCGGGAATATTTACAGTCAATAAAGAAAGATCTTTTTACTTCAGGCTGATTAGTTACGGTAATTATATCGAGCTTTCCATTGATGGATTTGTCAAGCTCACTTTGATGGATTATACATTTTCAGGAAATAGTATTGGCCTGTATTCTGCCTCTTCAGTTATTTCATTACAAAACTCCAAAGTAATGATTCTCCCAAATCCCCCGGGTGAATATGCCAGCCAGGAAGAAACTCAAAAGTTGACAGAATAAGAAAGCCTCCTACAAAGTGTAAGAGGCTTTCTTTTGTCGGGACGACTGGATTCGAACCAGCGGCCTCTTGCACCCCATGCAAACGCGCTACCGGGCTGCGCTACGTCCCGTTTTCCGCTTCAGCGGGATGCAAATTTAAGATAAAAACCCATTGCCCGAAAATGGATTCATCCGTATACCTTATCTTCGCGCAATTCCTTATAGATGAAGCTGCTAATCAAACAGGCTTGCATTACTGACCCTCTCTCTTCCCATCACGGAACCATTCAGGATATTTTAATAGAAAACGGCACTATCCGTGAAATTGCGCCATCCGTTTCTGAAAAAGCGGACCAGGTTATCGACCATCAGGGACTCCAGGTTAGTCCGGGATGGGTTGACATTTTTTCAAATTTTGCTGACCCCGGGTATGAATATAAAGAAACACTCGAAACAGGAGCTGCAGCAGCTGCTGCCGGCGGCTTTACCGATGTGTTTCTTATTCCGGACACAAAACCGGTGACTGACGGAAAATCGCAGGTAGAGGTTATCCGGCATCGTAATAGTGTGTTGCCCGTTACCATTCACGCCATCGGTGCCATTACAAAAAATTTAGAGGGCCGGCATCTCGCCGAAATGTATGATATGCAAAACAGCGGCGCTGTTGCATTTTCTGATGGCCTGCATCCGGTGCAATCTTCTGGTGTACTTGTAAAAGCACTTCAATATATAAAAGCTTTCGACGGAGTGATTATTCAGATCCCGGATGATACCAGCATTTCGCCCAATGGATTGATTCACGAAGGAATTATTTCCACCCAGCTTGGTCTTCCGGGAAAACCCATGATGTCGGAGGAACTCATCATTGCCCGCGATATAAAACTGGCCAGATACACCGATTCCCGGATTCATTTTACCGGTATCACATCTCCCAAATCAATTGAATATATACGCCGGGGTAAAGATTCCGGAATTCAGATTACCTGCTCGGTAACACCATATCATCTTTTTTTTAGTGATGAAGCCCTGGTTGATTATGATACCAACCTGAAGGTATACCCACCTCTTCGCTCCAAAATAATTTCAGAACAGCTAAAACAGGCCGTGATGGATGGGACGATTGACTGTATCGCGTCACATCATCTTCCGCATGAATATGACAGCAAGATATTGGAGTTCGAAAATGCGAAATTCGGAATGACCGGACTGGAAACTTCTTACGCTGTTGTTCAAACCTTATTGCCCGATTTATCGGCGGAGAGGATTTATGCATTGTTCGGAGGAAACGCCCGCAGAATTTTTAACCTCGACACCTGTGTGATCGAAAAAGGTAGTCTGTGTAACCTGACCCTTTTTGACATGGAATTTGATTGGACTTATGACCTGGCGAAAACGGTTTCCAAATCGAGGAATTCGCCGTTTTATGGAATTCCTTTAAAGGGTAAGGCGATTGGCATTGTTGCAAAAGGGAAACTTCACCTGAGTAATTGATTGCTAAAATAAAAACGTCTAACATGGAAAAGAAATCTTCTGATTATTTGGGCAAGGGCCTTATGCTTTCATTAATACTGATAGTGATTGATCTCATTGGCGGATTCGCACATCTCCGCTTCGAATCATGGTTCAAATGGATTTCAACTTTTGTTGCTGCGATCGCCATTATCGTTTTTTGTATACAATTCGGAAAACGACAGGTTGAGGGCGTTACTTTTGGAAAAGTCTTTGGGTATGGGTTTAAGATATCTCTGATTGTCTCTGCATTAATGGTTGTTTATAATCTTCTCTCGATGTACATCATATTCCCGGAACTCATCGATCAGATCCTCACAAAAACGAGAACTGATTTGCAAGCCGCAGGTAAATTGACCGACGACCAGATTGATACCCAGGTGGCCATGACAAAAAAATTCATGCAACCCGGGATACTTTCAATCTTTGTTTTTTTGATCACTCTTTTTTTTAATACCATAGCGTCTTTGCTGGGTGCGGCATTTACAAAAAAAACCGAGACCGATGTTTTTAAGGATAAGTCTTAACAGGATTTAAATTTTTCTCATGGCCCCTGCATCAAAATACAGGATTGGATTGCGTTACGGTTTCATTACCGGACTGTTATATATTATTTTGCTTTTTTGCCGGTTTAAATTTTTTTCTTCCAATCCCCGTTACTTCGTATTATCCGCTGTTGTTTCTTATCTCATTATTTTAATGATGTATCTGTTTACAGCCATTGCCAGAAGAAATGAATTGGGGGGATACGCCAACATGAAAGAAATTTTTACTTCTGTTTTTATTGTTATCCTGATTACCGAGCTGTCATATATATTTTTCAACCTTGTATATTTTAAAATAGTAGATCCGGGATTCTGGGAAAATTTCCAGGCATCCACACGCACCAAGTTGCAGATGGCTCATATTCCGGTAGAACAGATCGAGCAGCAGATGAAAAGTTTTAAGGAAATGGAGACACAATCGAGTCCCGGTAACCTGATAAAAGGTTATGGAGTTAATGTCGTTATTGATAGTGTTTTCGGATTGATCTTTGCAATTATTTTGCGAAAACCAAATCCGCCGATCAAAAAATTTTTGGCGGATACCAAGTAATCACGAGTATGGATATATCTGTCATAGTGCCATTGTTAAATGAAGAAGAATCGCTTCCCGAGTTGGTTGCCTGGATAGGCCGCGTGATGGCTGCCAACCAGTTTAGTTATGAAGTCATTCTGGTGGATGATGGCAGTACCGATTCTTCCTGGTCCGTGATAGAATCCCTGCATGAACAGAACGATTGCATAAAGGGCATTCGTTTCCAAAGGAATTATGGCAAGTCCGCCGCCCTGAATGAGGGGTTCAGATCCTGCCATGGAAATGTTGTGATTACGATGGACGCGGATCTGCAGGATAGTCCTGATGAGATACCTGCCCTTTATCAGATGATTACCAGGGATGGATATGACCTGGTAAGCGGATGGAAAAAACTTCGCCATGATCCGCTCTCTAAAACAGTGCCTTCGCGTTTTTTTAACTGGGTAACATCTAAAGTTTCGAAAATTGAGTTGCATGATTTTAACTGTGGGCTGAAATCTTATCAGAGCCGGGTGGTAAAAAGTATTGAAGTCTATGGTGAGATGCACAGGTATATTCCCCTGATCGCAAAATGGGCAGGATTTAAAAAGATTGGCGAGAAAGTGGTAGAGCATCATGCCAGGAAATATGGTGTATCTAAGTTTGGTGTGGGTCGCCTGATTACGGGGGGACTGGATCTGGCTTCCATTATGTTTGTAGGCAAATATGGGAAGAGACCCATGCATTTGTTCGGGACCTGGGGTATGTCTTTCTTCCTGTTTGGTTTTTTGGTATCATTCTACCTGGCGTTGTCAAAAATATTTTTTGATAAAACAGGTTTTACCCAACGTCCGCTTTTTTTTGTAGCACTGGTAGCGATGGTGATCGGTACTCAACTTTTTGTAACCGGATTCGTTGCGGAATTGATTTCCCGGAATGCTCCCAACCGAAATGCATACCTGGTTGAAAAGAGAGCAGGATTATGAAAGTAATTATTATCGGGCCTGCCTGGCCTCTTCGGGGTGGTCTTGCAAGTTTTGATCAGAGGCTTTGCAAGGCATTTATGGATGAAGGACATATCTGTTCCATTTATTCCTTCTCATTGCAATATCCGGGTTTTCTCTTTCCAGGTAAAACGCAGTTTTCTTCTGACCCGCCTCCCATGGGAATCGAAATACATCCATCGATCAATTCTGTTAATCCGCTGAACTGGCTGGTGATTGGCAATCGTTTACGGACGGAAGCGCCCGACCTGGTGGTGGTCAGATATTGGTTGCCCTTTATGGGACCCGCACTGGGTACGATCCTGAGACGGATACGCAAGAATGGTAAAACAAAAATTGTTGCCATCACCGATAATGTACTGCCTCATGAAAAGAGACCCGGTGATAAATCTTTTACAAAATATTTTCTTAAGAGTTGCGATGCCTTTATTACTATGAGCGAGGCCGTCATGGATGACCTTCGGAAATTTGAAAAAACAAAACCGGCCAAAACAGTTATTCATCCCCTCTACGATAATTTCGGAGAAATCATTTCAAAGGAAGAAGCCAGGAGGTTATTAAAGGAAAAGTTGGGCCTTCATATTGGTGAGCATGAGAAAATACTTTTATTCTTTGGTTTCATCCGGAAATACAAGGGACTGGATATCCTGATCCGGGCGATGGCTGAGCCCGGCATCCGGGAATCGGATATCCGTCTTCTGATTGCCGGAGAGTTTTATGAAGACAGTGAATCCTATAGCAGGTTGATTAATGAGTTAAATATTTCAGAAAAATTGATTCTCAAAACGGATTTTGTTCCTGATGGAGAAGTTCAGTATTATTTGTGCGCAGCAGACGCCGTTGTACAACCTTACCGGCATGCAACGCAAAGTGGCGTAACCCCTCTTGCCTATCACTATGAAAAACCCATGATCGTTTCCAATGTGGGAAGTTTTTCGAAACAGGTTCTGCATGAAGAAACCGGGCTGGTTACAGAGGCCGATCCCGCATCTCTGGCAAAGGCCATTATGCGATTCTACGAATTAGGAGAACAATATTTTATTCCTCATCTTCGTATGGAAAAGAAAAAATATTCCTGGAAAAACCTGGTAAATTCCATTCTCGACTTATCTAATGATATACAGAAGTAAAGCTCCTCTTCGCATCGGTCTGGCAGGTGGCGGTACGGATGTAAGTCCGTACAGTGATCTTTATGGCGGCGCTATCCTCAATGCCACGGTTTCGCTGTATGCTTATGCGAATATCGAAATCATGGAAGGTGAAGAAGTGCATTTTGAATCCATTGACTATAAAACCAAACAAATCATTCGCAAGGGATCTCCCATCGAATTTAATGGTGTGCTTGATCTGCATAAAGGCGTGTACGACCGCATAAGGAAACAGTATACGGGCATGCCCGCAGGATTTAAATTGTCAACTTTTGTTGATGCACCGGCGGGTTCCGGTTTGGGAACTTCTTCTACCCTGGTCGTTGCTATAGTAGGTGCTTTTGCAGAGATGTTGAAACTTCCGCTGGGCGAATATGACATTGCCCACCTGGCCTATGAAATAGAACGCAAGGATTTGAAAATGGCGGGCGGGAAACAGGACCAGTATGCAGCTACTTTTGGCGGCGTCAATTATATGGAATTTTTTGACGATGAAAAGGTAATTGTCAATCCGCTTCGTGTAAAACAACAATATCTGTTTGAGCTTGAAAACAATCTGTTGCTTTACTATACAGCAACCAGCCGGGAGTCTGCGAAGATCATCACACAGCAAAGTCAAAATGTGGTGGATAAGAAATCCGCTTCTATTGAAGCTATGCATCAGCTGAAACAACAATCGCAGCGAATGAAGGAAGCATTATTAAAGGGCAGGCTGCATGAAATTGGTGAGATCCTGGACTTCGGCTTTCAGCAAAAACGACGCATGGCAGAAGGTATTTCAAATGACCGTATGGAAGAAATTTATCTTGCCGCGAAATCAGCTGGCGCTACAGGCGGGAAGATCTCAGGTGCCGGTGGCGGGGGATTTATGATATTTTATTGTCCGGGTAATACAAAGTTCCAGGTGATGGCCAAACTGAGTGAGTTTGGTGGTCATTGCAAAACCTATCAGTTTGTGGATCATGGTTTGACCACCTGGACCATTTAAATTTGACATATGATTGATCACATAAAAAAAATAATCAGCGCTTCCATCGTAGTCAAGCAAAAATTGTTGCTGGATGAAACGATGTTAAAAACAACGAATGATGTGGTGGACACGATTGTCAAAGCGTTCAAAGCGGGCAACCGTGTTTATTTTGCAGGCAATGGTGGTAGTGCAGCCGATGCACAACATCTGGCAGCAGAATTCTCCGGAAGATTTTACACAGACCGGCTGGCACTGCCGGCAGAAGCGCTTCATTGTAATACCTCTTATCTCACGGCTGTCGCCAATGACTATAGTTTTGATGAAGTATATGCCAGGTTAATCCGGGGCATTGCTCATCCGGGCGATGTGCTGGTTGGATTATCTACTTCAGGTAATTCCGGAAATATCATAAAAGCATTTGAAGCGGCCAGACAAAAAAAAGTAATCACCATTGGGTTTACAGGTGAAACCGGTGGCAAACTTAAACCCCTGTGTGATTTTTTATTCAATATTCCTTCCACGGACACGCCCAGGATTCAGGAGGCTCATATTCTATTGGGGCATATTGTTTGTGAACTGGTAGAAAGAGATTTCTTTAAATCCTGATAAATTATGATAACAGAAGCAATTATTCTGGCGGGAGGTCTGGGAACAAGGCTGCAACCCGTCGTAGGTGATCTTCCCAAGTGTCTGGCTCCCGTTGCGGGCAGACCCTTTCTGTCCTATCTGCTGGACAGCGCAAAAAAACAGGGGATCAAAAAATTCATTTTTGCGCTCGGACATAAGACAGATCAGATTGAAACTTTTGTAAAAAAATCTCTGCCTGAAGGATCATATATTTTTTCGACAGAAGAAGAACCATTGGGAACCGGCGGAGCTATTCATAAAGCTTGCAATCTGGCTGAAGGACCGAATGTTATTGTATTAAACGCCGATACCTATTTTGGTATTTTGTATTCAAATCTTTCGATCATTCATGAACTACGGAAAGCTGATTGTACACTCGCCTTAAAACCGATGAAAGCGTTTGACAGGTACGGAGCCGTGGAAATTGAAAGACAGGTGGTCACCGGATTCGGAGAAAAAAAATATCGTAAAGACGGTCTTATAAATGGTGGCGTGTATGCGCTTTCCGTTGAGCCATTTCTTCAGAAATCCTTTCAGCGCAATTTTTCCTTCGAAAGGGATTATTTAGAAAAGGAATACCGTCGCGGAAAATTCCTGGCATTGGTGTCTGATGCTTATTTTATCGATATCGGTATTCCGGAAGATTACCAACGGGCGCAGGAAGAGTTGGTGGCAAATGTTGGTTGACAGTTGACAGTTGACAGTTGACGGTTGTAAAATCTTAGAATTTCATGACCCGGTATTCTTTAAAAATCAAAACGTTTTATATCAAGTCATCAGTCAGCTATCCTCGTCAACCGTCAACCGTCAACTGTCAACTGATATTCTAATCCCGATACCCATGCCCTTTAACCTCTCCCTCATCGATCATAGCTGGACTTTATTTCTGGATCGGGATGGTGTTATTAATTATGAAATTCCCGGGACCTATGTAAGGAACTGGTCAGAATTTATTTTTTATTCCCAGGCGCCTGAAAATATTGCTTATTTCAACACCGTATTTCAGCGAATCATCCTGGCCACCAATCAGCGCGGGATTACCCGGGGACTTATGACCCTGGAGGATCTGGAAGATATTCATCAGAACATGATCAAAGGGATTGAATCAAAAGCTGGTAAAATAGACCGGATTTATTATTGTGTGGATGCCAGTGAATCCAGTCCCTGCAGGAAGCCGAATCCGGGTATGGCCTTGCAGGCTGTCATAGATTTTCCTGAAATTGATCTGCATAAATCCCTCATGGTTGGAAACAATATCAGTGATATGCTTTTTGGAAGGAATGCAGGTATGAAAACGGTATTTCTTAAAACCACCGATCCCGACCGGAAATTACCAGACGATCTCATTGATCTTCATTTTAACAATTTGGATGAATTCGCCGCGTCCCTGAGAAAATCATAAAATTTTGAAAGTATTACGGTTTGCCCCGGTAGTTGATAATCTTCCTTGTAAATTGTGACGGATTTTCAAAATGTATCCATGACCCTGAAAAAATACTTTTTTCTGCTACTCTCCTTTTTAAGCCTGCATTCGGTAAGGGCACTGGGACAAGCCACTGCCGGAAAAAATATTTCTTCAAGTGAATTGATGCAATTTGAAAAACAGCAGGACTCCCTAAAATCTTTGGCTGATAATATCGTAAATGCCCCTGAACCGAACCAGCGATTTCGTGCAGACAGTTCATTCATTCGCATGCTGGTCAGATCATTAAAAATTCCCCATTCATTTTATTATCCGTTTGATTCTCTGCTTACGATTTCAAAATTATATGCACCGGACAGCAGTTTCAGGATATTCACCTGGCAAATAAAAAAAGACGTTTATGTTTTTCTTCAAAGAGGTGCAATCCAGATGCGTACCGCAGACGGCTCGCTGAAACTGTTTCCGCTACATGATGTTTCCATGTTTTCAAAAAAACCGCAGGATTCGGTACGCGGAGCAAACAACTGGATCGGGGCGATTTATTATCGGATTATCCAGAAGAATGTCAAAGGCAAAAATATTTACACCCTGCTTGGTTTTGACGACTTCACCATTAACAGTAATAAAAAATGGATGGAAGTACTCACATTTAACGAGCAGGGACAACCGGTATTTGGCGGTCCTTATTTTTCGTTTAAAGATGATTCCGCCAAAGCTTCAAAAAAAGAGGTTGACCGTTTTTTTATAGAATATAAAAAAGAAGCCGTCACTACGTTTAATTACGATTCATCCCTGAATATGATCGTATATGATCACCTGGTTTCTGAAACAGATGAACCGAACAGAAAAGAAAGCTATGTACCGGATGGCGATTATGAAGGATTTGTGTGGCAGAACGGTCAGTGGCTCCACGTGAATAAAGTTTTCAATGCCACTTTACAGGAAGGTCAGTTCCCGGTGGAAAAGAAGATATTGAATGATGCCGGGGGCATTGATGAGAACCTGTTGAAACAACCACCGAAGAAGTAGTGTGGAAGACTGGAAGACTGGAAGACTGAAAGTACAGTCTTGAAGTTGTATATGCACTTCCAGACTTCCAGTCTTTCAGTCTTCCAGACTTGTGATATAGTTATTCATCAAGCTTCAGGACCGCCAGAAAAGCTTCCTGCGGAATTTCAACATTTCCTACCTGGCGCATACGTTTCTTTCCTTCCTTCTGTTTTTCCAACAGTTTTCTCTTGCGGGAGATGTCTCCTCCATAACATTTCGCAGTAACATCCTTACGTAAAGCACTGATGGTTTCACGTGCGATCACTTTAGATCCGATGGCCGCCTGTATGGCGATCTGAAATTGCTGGCGCGGGAGAAGTTCTTTCAGTTTTTCACAAAGCTTGCGACCGAAATCTGCCGCTCTGCCCCGATGTATCAATGCGCTCAGTGCATCTACTTTTTCTCCGTTCAACAGGATATCCATTTTTGAAATATCTGCATCCCGGTATCCTATCGGGTGATAATCAAAAGATGCATATCCCCTTGTCTGACTTTTTAGTTTATCATAAAAGTCAAATACGATTTCTGTGAGTGGCATTTCAAAATGAAGCTCTACTCTTGTTGGAGTTAAATAATTCTGATTCAGCAGAATACCTCTTTTACCTAAACATAAAGTAATGATATTTCCTATGTACTCCGGTTTGGTAATGATTTGGGCCTGAATAAAAGGTTCTTCAATCCTTTCCGTTCGTGTCGGATCGGGCATTTCAGACGGATTATTCACCATGATGGTTTCATCCCTGGTCGTATGGGCGATAAAACTCACGTTTGGCACAGTTGTAATAACGGTCTGGTTAAATTCCCTTTCCAGTCGTTCCTGTATTATCTCCATGTGCAACATGCCAAGGAAACCGCAGCGGAAGCCGAATCCGAGGGCCTGAGATGTTTCCAGCTCATATGTCAGGGAAGCGTCATTAAGCTGAAGTTTGTCCATGCATTCACGCAGTTCTTCGAAATCCTCCGTCAATACGGGATAAATACCTGCAAAAACCATGGGCTTTACTTCCTGGAAACCCTGGATCATTTGCGGATTAGGATTTGAACTCAGGGTGATCGTATCTCCGACTTTTACTTCTTTGGCATTTTTTATACCAGTGATGATATATCCTACATCTCCGGCGCTGACTTCAGGTCTGGGTGCCAGGCCCAGTTTCAGAATACCGACTTCGTCAGCAAAGTATTCCTGGTCCGTTGAAACAAATTTTATTTTATCGCCCTTTTTTAAAACCCCGTTCATGATCCGGTAGTAAACGATAATCCCGCGAAAAGAGTTGAATACGCTATCGAAAATAAGTGCCTGGAGGGGAATATCGGGATTGCCTTCCGGAGCTGGTATCCGCTCTACGATTGCTTCCAGGATTGCATCTACTCCAATACCGGTTCTGGCGCTGGCCAGCAGGATGGATTCTTTTGTACAGCCTATGAGGTCGATGATCTGATCGGTCACCTCCTCCACCATGGCACCATCCATATCTATCTTATTGATCACCGGGATAATTTCCAGGTCATTTTCGATGGCGAGGTAAAGATTTGAGATAGTCTGTGCCTGTATTCCCTGAGACGCGTCAACAAGCAATAAAACGCCCTCACAGGCTGCCAGCGCACGGCTCACTTCATAACTAAAATCCACGTGACCCGGCGTATCAATCAGATTTAAGATATAATCCTGGTTATTCTGCCTGTAGTTGATCTGAATAGCGTGACTTTTGATCGTGATACCCTTCTCCCGTTCAAGGTCCATATCGTCCAGTACCTGTTCCTTCATTTCCCGGTCACTGATAGTATGGGTGACCTGTAAAAGACGGTCGGCCAGGGTTGATTTTCCGTGATCAATATGAGCGATAATGCAGAAATTCCGGATATTCTTCATGGGGTTCCGTTCCATTTTTAAGAGCCGCGAAGGTACATAAAAAACCCAAGGCGTAAGCCTTGGGTTTTAATGTGGTCCCGCATAATGCGGGATGGAATTGTGGATGTGTGGGGATGGGGAAATGGTCCCGCACATGCGGGATGGAAATGGTTGACTACTTCTTGGTGTATGCGATTTCCATTCCCTTGAATTCCTGGCCTTTTTCAGTGAAATACATTTCCAAAACCTGATGTGTATCATCCACGAACTTCCATACTTCCCGGGTGGGTATATCCTTACCGGTTAACGGATCTGTACTTTTCCCGCTGAAGTTTATAGTTTTTGTATTTGCATCCCAGCTGCCTTCCATATAGATAATTCCGGTTCCCATATTATCCACCCAGCTACTCACAAATATTTTTCTCGCATTGTCATATCCTGTGGTTCCAATTCCTTCAAAAGGCATTCCCATCATAGATCCCTTATGCAGGCCCTGCAAATACCTGCCTCCGAGAATCATCTCATTATTCGTTTCCAATGTAGATGTTGTTGGCGGTGCGCCTGGCTGCATCCACATAGTCACCGCACCGGTCCAGGCACCTACTGATTTGGCCATCATCTGTTGTATGGGCCCGGGATTCATGTATTCCGCAAACGCCTTCATATCTTCCTGTGATTGGGCGGAAAGATTACCTGAAATCAGTATTCCGGTAATCATAATAAAAAGAAAGTTTATTTTTTTCATAAATAAAATTTTAGAATTAAAAGGTAAGAAATATTCAAAGTCACCCAATAAAATCACCCGTAATTTTACCTGATGGAATATTGTTTACTTGGGAAATCGGATCTGAATATCAGTCGTCTTGGGTTTGGATGTATGTCACTGGATCCGAAGGATCCACAAGGAGAAAATATATTACACATGGCGATGGATGCAGGTATGAATTATTTTGATACCGCAGATTTGTATAATAAAGGGGAAAATGAAATGATGCTGGGACGTGCTTTCCGGGATAAAAGAAAAGAATTGATACTGGCCACGAAAGTTGGAAACCAATGGAGAAATGATGGATCGGGATGGGACTGGAATCCTTCAAAAAAATATATCCTGTCATCCGTCGATCAAAGTCTTGAACGATTACAAACCGATTATATTGATTTATACCAACTGCATGGTGGTACGATTGAAGATCCCATCGATGACGTGATCGAAGCATTTGAAATGTTGAAATCAGCTGGTAAAATCCGCTATTATGGCATTTCCTCGATTCGTCCGAATGTAATCAGGGAATATATAAAAAGATCTTCCATCATTAGTGTGATGATGCAGTACAGCCTGCTTGATCGCCGGCCTGAAGAAGAGATGCTTTCCCTGTTAAAAGAAAACCAGATCGGCGTGCTGGCAAGGGGTTCGATTGCCAAGGGACTTTTGATTTCAAAGCCAGCTGAACACTATTTAAATTATTCTGCCGAACAGGTTTCAGAGGCAGCGGCGACAGTCAAATCGATTTCCGGTAGCAGGTCTGATGCCCTGGAAACTTCAGTTCATTTTGTTTTAAAAAATCCGGCTGTTTCTTCAGCCGTTATCGGTATACGAACGGAAGTACAATTGAAAGAGGCGCTGGCGATCCGGGGAGCCGATCTGTTACGCGAAGATCAGTTAGATGCATTGCGGAATATGTTGCCTGCAAATAAATATATCGATCACCGGTGATTATTTATTTTCAAGAACTGAACGATATATATCAACTATTTTCTTCCCGATCACTTCGTATGAAAATTGTTCCGTAGCCTCACGACTTATTTGTCTGCGATCATAAATATGATAATTACGTATCATTTCTTTCATCGCATCCACCAGTTCGGTTTCTTTTCCAACATTAATTAAGATTCCATTTTCCTTCCGGATAATTTCAGGAATGCCACCCACTTTTGTTGCTATAACAGGAAGTCCGCTACAGAGAGCTTCGAGAATGACACAGGGCATGTTCTCATAAAAGCTAAACATGACCAGGGACGAAGATTTTCTGAGTTCAACTGCCACCTGATCATATGGAATTTCGCCAGTGCAATGGAGCTGATCGGATCTAAGTCCGCATGCCTTTATAAATTCAGTCAATGATGGATTTACAGGACCGACTAATACCAGTTCAGCCGGTATATTCTGTTTCAATAATTTGATAAATGCCCTTATAATGCCCTCCGGATTTTTTGGATATTGCAAAGATGAAATATGAACGAACCGGAAAATAGTTGATGGCGCATTTTCAGAAGGATAAAACAAATCTGTATTTACAACATTGGGGATTTTCTGAAATGAAACGGGAATCCAGTGTTTTGATATTTCTTTTCCCAGGTCTTCACTGACCGGGAGAAAACGGGCGGCATTTTTTATGATTAAGCGGGTGACAAAACGGGTAAAGTAAGATTTCTTATATAAACTATCTCTGGATACAGGATAATATCCCGACCAGTGTTCAGTCAATATATATGGAATTCCGTATCTCCATTTTCAAATAAAGCGCGATCAGGCCGGCTTTCAAAGCGACCTGGACATGTACCAGATCGGGCAATTCATCATTTTTTCGAAGCTTCTTTATGAATTCCAGATGACGCCTGAAATAGACTTTTAAGGAATTGAATCTTGATAAGACTGACCGGTCATTGCCAGTGGACGAATAGTATAAGATATGTTCCTCCAGATTTTGATTTCGGTTGTGAACATCAGGATAGTCGTTTCCTGTCAGAAGAGATTTCCGGTGATTTTTTACGACATACAATATTTTCAAAGGCTGATAAACGGAGACTGCTTCTGCTTCGCGTTTAATAAAATCTCCATTGAAGGGATCTGTCGAATTCGGATACCAACTTGTCAGCCATAGAATTTTCGTCATGTGGTTGAGTTTTGGATAATGGAATTTTCAGAAGAAAATTCATCTTTCCTGGATCTGATAGACTGGCGAATCATCAACAGATCTGATTTCCGGATGAGTAAAAATTCCTTCCACGATACGGCATTCTCTTTTCGGTACATGTAAACAGCGTAACAATAGTAGCTAAAATATCCTGCACTGCTTATGATGGGTGCAGCTATTATACCCGCATGCGGAAGCACTAATAAATCACCGGCACAAATAACGGTCAGCGCCAGCAGGGCTCCCCGGAGATTTACACCAATCCTGTTAGCCGCAGAAAACCAGGCACCCAGCGGATTATTCATCGTTATGCATAGAATACCCGGAATAAGAAATACAAAAAGCCTGTACATCAAATTAAAAGAGGCACCGAAAAGCAAAGGAATAAAATACCATCCGGCAGCAACTATCATAAGACAAATTCCGGCATTCGCCCAAAATAACACGCGTATAACGGCAGTTAACTGGGACTGGGATCCTGATTTCTCCTCAGAAGAAAAAAGGGGAAACAAAGTGGATCCAAGAATGGCAGGAAGAATTACAAGCATTTGGGCAAGCTTGGAAGCCTGGATATAATTGCCCAAATCATGTGCAGAACAATAATATTCTACAAACCAATAGTCTATTCGGTTTACAAGAAAATAAACCAGGTTGGCCACCAGAGCAAAAAGTGAATAACGGATAACCATTTTCAATATCGGACGATCAGGGAACATCTGTTTTCCGGCGTATGTATGCTTCCGGAAAAAAAACACCCTCAATAGCATACCCTGTAGAAAAAAACAGAAGAAGTAAATCTCTATAAACTGTGACCTGATGGTTGTGTTGTTCTTTCCTAAAATAAGGAAAACAATCAGGAACATATTTACAAAGAAGAGAATTTTATTTGGCAGTCCGAATTCCTTCTTTGCATAGAATAAGGCAGTAAAATAAGTCGTAAATAGTACTCCCAGGATAAAAAAGAAACTGGATACCAGAAATACGGGATTTTGCAGATAAACAGAATGCGTCAGATAAAGAACCATTCCCCATCCTGCCACAGCAATTAAAGAGATACCCGTGGCCCAAACCAGACAGAAATTAGCCATTAATGAAGCGTTCAGTTTTCCTGACGCAACATAATAAGTAGCCCCGGATTCAAGACTTATACTTGCAATGAGAAGCACCAAAGCAAGGTTGTTGACTATATAAAAAATCTGACCGCTTTTTTCCGCGGCAAAATAGCGGGCTATCCAGATATTTATGAGAAGAATTGAAAAGAAATACAAGCCACGCCATAACATGTGTTGGAGAACATGGCTGGAATTTTTTTTCATTATTATTTCAGCGCTTTTATGATTTCTATAAACTCTGCTGCATTCAGGGATGCGCCACCTACCAGTCCTCCGTCTACATCCTTACTTCCAAAAATTTCTTTCGCATTGGCGGCCTTTACACTCCCTCCGTATAAAATAGATATCTGATCAGCGATCGCAGCATCGTATTGGTTTTTCAATGCCGAACGAATAAATGCGTGCATTTCCTGTGCCTGTGCAGTGCTCGCTGTTTTACCCGTTCCGATAGCCCATATGGGTTCGTAGGCGATCACGATCTTGAGGACTTCTTCGCGGTTCAAATGGAACAGCGATTCTCTCAGTTGTTGTTCAACATAAATGTTTTGCTGATTTTGCTCCCTGGTTCCCAGCGCCTCACCACAACAGAAAATAGGAGTTATTCCGTTGGCCAGGCAGAGATTCAGTTTGTCTGCCAGCATTAAGTTGCTTTCTCCAAAATATTCGCGACGCTCACTATGACCAACGAGGCAAAAATTAACATCAATGGACTTTAGCATCTCCGTCGAAACCTCTCCGGTAAAAGCGCCCGATTTCCTGTCAGAACAATTTTGAGCGGAAATAAAAAAATTCTTTCTAAGCTGAACGGTGTCGATGGCCATTTCCAGGTAAGGAAAAGGCACAGCGAAAACAGCTGAATGATTTTCCTTTAATGAGATATCTGTTGAAATGATGGTTTGTAATAAGGCTGTTGCCTGTTGATATGTCAGATTCATCTTCCAGTTTGCCGCAGCAATTTGCTTTCTCATTTAAGTTGGTTTTGTTGATCGAAAATATTTTTCAGTTGTTTTATTTCTTCATCATTTAACACATGACCCTTCAGTTTTTTCCATTTGCCGATATGCTGGATGGCTCTGTCGAAATCATATACCTCCTGTTCATAACCCCAGCTAAAGCTAGGAAGATAAGACGGAGTGGCTCCATTTCCAAAAACGTGCGAGGCGGGACCTACAACGGTTCCGGTGTTAAAAGAAGTATTGATTGCAGACCGTGAATAATCACCCATCATCAGTCCGCATTTCAGCCCTGCATTTATAGCCGTTTTCTTTATAGGATTCCAGAGTTTAACAGACCCGCCGCTGTTCTTCATATTTGAATTGGTGCTACCCGCACCCAGGTTACACCACTCGCCAATGATTGAATCACCGAGATACCCGTCGTGCGCCTTATTAGAGTAACCGAAGATGACCGAATTTTTAATTTCTCCTCCTATAACGCAAGCCGGGCCGATGGATGTAGCTCCATAAATTTTAGCACCCATTTTAACAACTGACTTTTCTCCAAGAGCAAAAGGTCCCCTGATCATGGAGCCTTCCATTACCAAAGCATCCTTGCCAATATAAATAGGTCCTTCGCTTGCATTCAGATAACTGTGTTCAACATTTGCTCCCTGTTCAAGAAAAATCTCAGAGCCTGTCAGTCTGTTGGTGGAAGAAATTGCAGCTGTAAGTCGTCCCTTTGTAATGAGATCAAAATCTTTTTTTATTTCTGATAAATTATAATGAAGAATATCCGGAAGCTGCAAAAGCGTGGCTGTTTTTCCCAAAGCAAATCCTGCATTGAGATCACCTATGGATCGAACCAGTTCCTGGTTGGGGATAATATTGGCAGGTACAGAAATTCCTGCCGGAAAGGAAAGATTGTCCTTCAGATAGTAATACCACTTTTCCCGAATAGTTAGAATGCCACACCGGAAATCTGCCAAAGACCTGGTCAATGAAAAGGGAAAAAAGTCATCCACGAAGGAACCGCTGACCAGCAATGGGGCATTCATTGTTTAAAACTAATCTTTAATCCGTTTTTCAAAAAAAAATCCTCCACGCTTTTGGCGGGAGGATTCTTTGTAGAATTATAATCATTACGATTTTTTCTCGTAGCGTTTTTTAAACTTATCAATACGTCCGGCAGTATCGACCAGCATATTTTTGCCTGTAAAAAAAGGATGTGAGGTGTTTGAAATTTCCAGTTTGATTAACGGGTATTCGTTACCATCTTCCCATTTGATTGTTTCACGGGAATTAGCGGATGACCGTGTAAGAAAACTCGTGCCGTTACTCATATCGCGAAAAACGACCAGCCTATAATTATCAGGATGCAGATTCTTTTTCATAACTATTTTTTTAACCGTGCTTTTAAATTTCAATTCCCGGCACGAAAGGGAGCGCGAAATTAAGCATTTTTGTATTTAGTACCAAAGATTATGAATCCCTTGCTGCTGATCTTTGGTATCCTGTAATGGTTTCCCGCTGGCCCTGAGCGCAGAATCTTCCGGAAACAATTGCACAGTTAATGGGAGAAAAAAGGAGGTTTGTGGGCTTGGCTTCCCAGGAACCTCCCGGGAACCTCCCGGAAGCCTCCCAGAATTTACGGATTGGATAGCGTTTGAATACGTCTTTAATGCTGAACGTATAGTCGTAATAGTGGTTTTTGCCTGACTGCCGTCAGGCAGGCTTTGCGCTCTTGACGCTTTAAGCTTAAGAACGCATGTTGTCAAACTGAAGGGGAACACCTAAATTTGAAGTCCTGCAAAGCTGCATAACTGACTGTAAATCATCTAATTTCTTGCCAGTTACGCGTATCAGATCATCCATGATAGCTGCCTGGACCTTCATCCCGGAATCTTTGATCAGTTTGACTATTTTTTTGGCGTCCTCCTGTTTAAGACCATTTCTGACGGGTACTTCCAATTTAGTGACTTTTCCGCTGGGGTAAGGTTCTTTGGACATATCGTATGCCAGCGGATCTATGCCCTGCTTAATAGAACGGCTGATGAGCACATCGGTAATCTGTTTGATTTTCATATCACTGGCCGCCTCCAGATCTATTTTCATTTCCTTTTTATTCAATTCGATGGAAACAGGAGAATCCTTAAAATCAAAACGATTTTGGATTTCTTTCTTGGTAACGTTCACGGCGTTATCCAGCGTTTGCGCATCTATTTTACTTACGATATCGAATGAAGGCATAATCAGAGATTGTAAATGTAAAAGTAAAAATAAAAAGCCTGCTCAGGTGCTGAGCAGGACTTTATTATCTAAAACACGCGTCATCTAATTATTTCCGCCTTTCTTTAACCTGCTGGATTCATCGTCTGCCCCACCCGAATGATGATTATTTTGGGCTCCCTTGATCGCTTGTCCAAATCGGTAGGTAAACGTCAGACTCAGCTGGCGACTGTCCCTTGTATTATGAAAAGTTGCTTCAGTTTGTTGAAAATCGATGGACCCTTTCACCTGCTGGGTATAAAAAATATCCCGCAATCCCAGTTTAAGAGTTCCTTTCTCTTTCAGGATTTGTTTGGCTATGGCTGTCGAAGTCTGGCCCATGGGTTGAACATAAATCTGTCCTTCAATGCCACTGGTCCTGTACCATCCGGATAATTCTGCGCTCCATCCATGTTTGAATTTGAACATATTGGTCATATTGGCCATTCCCTGAATCGCATGTACATCCAGCGCCTCACTATATAGTTCCCCGGTGTAACGATTATAATTGACATTTACATAGATTGTCGTATTCCACCATTTTGTAACCGGCGTATTCAGGCTGACCGCAATTCCCGCATTTTCTCTTCTTCCGATATTACCCTTGCGTACAATAGTTGCATGTCCTTCCTGTTGAAATGTTTCAGCAAAGTAATTTTGTGTGTTGCTGTAGTTCAATGTAGTGGTCAGCATATTGTGATATGTATGTGATACTTCAATATTGGTACTGATCTGAGGCTGCAGGTATGGATTGCCAGCCTGATAAGTATATTCGTCCAGAAAAAATAAAAATGGGTTCAGGTCTCCATAATCCGGACGGTCTATACGTCGTCCGAAATTCACATTGAATGTGTTCTTATCATTGAGTTCATAAGAGATGTAAGCAGTAGGAAATGCATTGACGTATGATTTTTTGAAAGAAGAATCATTATTGTCTACTGTATAGATATTTCCATATTGATGTCCATCATAATTAGTGTTTTCAACACGAACCCCGGCCTGGAAATTCCATTTCTTATATTTTTTTGTCAGATTGAAATAGACGGCATTTATATTTTCATGATAAACAAAATAATTGGTTTTGGTAGTATCAGGAATATATTCGTTTCCACTCACATCATAATAATTCGCTTTATTGTCCGTTGCGACAAAGCTGGTTTTCAGTCCGGCTTCCAGTTTGAAATCATTCTGAAACGGATGGGTGTAATCGGTTTTGAAACTGTATATGTTGATGGTAGAAGGAAGATCTCCGCTCAGCGTATTTGAGGACAGAGGTTTCATATTCGGATCATAAGTGTAATTCTGAAAAAGCTGGTCGCTGGTAGATTTATAATAGATATAGTCAGCATCCGCCGACAATTCGCGACCGCTGGAATCAAACTGTCTCCTGAAATTCAGGTTCACCGTGCCGTTGGTCCACTTACCATGAATATTTCCGATGGACTGAACCAATGAATCCGCTACATCGTTCGCATTCTTCAAAGTAATATTACTGATTGAATTATTTGTTTCATTATTCTGATAACCGCTGAGGACAATGCCTAAAGTTGTTTTACTATCAAGAAAATAATCTGCTCCCAGTTTTAAATTTATTTCGGGAGACAGAAATTTCATATGCGTATTCTGGGTAAAAATAGAATTGATATTATCGGTTCCGGGATCCAGATAATTTCTGTTGATATCCAGATTCTGGAATCCCTGCCAGTAGGTATAACCGCCATTCATGAAAAAATTAAATTTAGCTTCACGGTCATTCAGGTTGAGGCTTCCACCCGGTTTGGCATACTCACCCTGCGTATATGTAAGTGTGGCAGATCCGTTAAAACCCCTGGCTTTGTTTTTCTTTGTTTTGAGATTGATAATACCCGAATTTCCTGCCGCATCATATTTAGCAGACGGATTGCTCATGATTTCCAGCTGATCAATCGCTGATGAGGGCAGACTCTTCAGATACGTCGCCAGTTGGGTGCCCGACATATACGTCGGTCTGTTATCAATCATTATCGTTACACCCTGTTTCCCCTTGAGACTGATATTACCATCTTTGTCAACCGATACACCAGGAGATTTTTCCAATACATCCATTACCGAGGTTCCCGCATTCGCCGGCGACGCATCTACATTTACAAGGATGCGATCGTTTTTTTGCTCAATAAAGGGTTTTTTGGAAACGACCACGACAGATTGCAATTCGTTGTTTTTCCTTTTAAGATCAAAAGTGGGAAGTTCTAAGGATTTATTTCCTGCGGCAATGTTGAAGTTAGCTCCATTGACAGTTTCATATCCTACAGCTGAAATCCTGATATGATACACTCCGGCTGGAATGTCTGGAAAAATAAACCTGCCTTCCTTGCTTGTAACAGTTGTTTTAGATACGCTCGTATCTATTCCTTTAAAGAGTGAGATGCTTACTGATTCAAGAGGCCCATTGTTTGCTTCCCGAACGATTCCCTGAACCTTTGTTTGTGCACCCAGATATCCGGAAATGCTTAGCATTAATATGGTGATGATTGTCTTCATAATAATTAGTTTAGCTTGGTACTATTGTTAGGTAGTTACAGGACAAAGATTGGTACTAAGCATAACATAGAACAATGCATTGTGTTGGAAGGCTGATTTTATTGATGACCGGAATATCCCGTGTTATGCATTGGACGCAAGCCGCAAAAAAAAGTTGCGGTTCAGGAGTGAATTGGTATAAAAGCGGTTTTTACCGGATTAGCGGCGTGAGGGACGCTGAATAAAAGCCAAGTAAATCAAATACTTAATTGTAAATCAGCAGATTGTGTAGTAAAAAATAAAAATGTTACGTGATTGGTGTAGGGCTTATCTGACCATTCCTGTTTTGCTTTTTGAGGAAATAATATAGCAGGAAGCCGCCAATTATCAACAGGGTGGAAATGATTTCGGCCTGGGTTGGGTGAAAACCAAAGATCGAATACCTGGAATTAACCCGGATTTTTTCGATAAAAAATCGTTCAATTCCATTGATGATGAGATAGAATGCAAACATGGTTCCGGGCACCTTAAATTTTTTACGGACCGACCAGAGTAGGAAAAACAGTCCAATGCAAATGACGGATTCGTAAAAAGGTGTTGGAAAAACAGGGATCGGAAGATAACTGCAATAAGGGCCGCTACAACCAGGGATTTTGATTCCTGCGCCAATCACATTATGGGGATAAGGATAGCCGAATAGCCAGTTTGGAAGAAAGGATGGCCCCTTCACTGTAAGGTGGGGTACATTGAGTGAATGAAATTCACTCATAAAATAATCAGTGTTTTTATCAACCTGGATTTGAAAATTCTGTATTGTGGAAGGGATCGATTTCAGATCAGGCCCTACAGCATATGCGCTGTTTGGTATTCCCCAGTCGCCATCTCCTGAGACCTGGCAGCCAATTCTCCCCAGTCCGTAAGCCAGCATTAACGCGGGTGCAGCTGCATCATTCAGGTACCAGAAACCAATTTTGTGTTTTCGTGCATAATACCAAATGGACAGGGCAGCGATGATTAAGCCACCGTAAAATGTAAGACCACTAAAGGAAAGCAGGGATTCAACCGGGTTCTTTATGAATTCATCCCAGGTTTCCAGGCTGTTAAAAATTTTAGCTCCTAAAAAGCCAAATATGGCTGCAAAAATAACAATATCCCCTACCCGGTCATGGGGCCAGATTCGAATTTTTCTCTCTTCAGGAGTTTGTAATTTTTGTTTATTTTTTTCCCGCCATTTTAACCCGGCAAAAAGCAATCCCAGGGCAAGGCCGGCCCAACCATTTCCTGCGGAAGAGAATATAAAATCAGCCGGATTTTGGGTCAATGGTGAATTCGATGTAAACAGCCCGATGATCTTGTATCCAATCAGAAAACCCAGTATGAAATTGGTAAAGAGTTCGCCCGGACTGGCAATTTTACCAACTACGATGGTTTCTTCTTCCGCTTCCAGGAATCCCTGTCTTTCTTTTCTTTTCAACTCAAGGGTAAATACCATGGCTGCGCCGATAAAGGCGAGGGCCACAAAAAACCCGAAGGAGTTTATAAAATGAAGGAACTTTAAATCCAGGCCAAACAGATCCTTGACCGCGTAGTATAAATTCGGATACATAGGAGCTGCAAGATAAGGGTAAAAACCTGACGGAAGCTTCGTATCCTTGCCTGAAAATATTAACCAATGTATAATATTTCTGTCATTGGTGCCGGTACAATGGGGAATGGCATCGCACATGTATTTGCCCAGCATGGATTTTCTGTTCAATTGACTGACCTGAATGAAAAACAATTAGAGAAAGCGATGTCAGCGATTTCAAAGAATATGGACAGGCAGGTACAGAAAGGCTTATTATCTGATGAAGAGAAAGGCAGTGCATTACTTCGCATTCATCCGGTTTTGAAGCTGAAGGAAGGTGTGCAGGAAGCAGATATTATTATTGAGGCAGCTACGGAAAACGAGTCTGTGAAATTGCAGATATTCCGCGAGCTGGATGAAGCGGCGCCACCCGGAGCTATATTGGCCAGTAATACATCTTCTATATCTATTACAAAAATTGCATCGGTAACCAAGCGTCCGGGTCAGGTTATCGGCATGCATTTTATGAATCCCGTACCGTTGATGAAGTTGGTTGAAGTGATTAATGGATTCGCCACATTGCCCGAAGTGACAGATAAAATTATAAAGTTAACCGGACAATTGGGTAAAACGCCCTGTGTAGTGAATGACTATCCCGGATTTATTGCTAATCGCATTTTAATGCCGATGATTAATGAGGCAATCATCAGTTTACAGGAAGGCGTTGCTTCTGTTGAATCCATCGATACCATCATGAAAATGGGCATGGCCCATCCTATGGGACCTTTACAATTGGCTGATTTTATAGGCCTCGATGTTTGTATGGCAATTTTAAAAGTCCTTTATGAAGGATTTGGAAATCCCAAATACGCCCCTGCCGGCCTGCTGGTCAATATGGTGGCATCGGGAAAACTGGGAATTAAATCAGGAGAAGGATTTTACGACTATAAAAATGGATCCAAAGAGTTAGTGGTAAGTTCAAAATTCAAGATGCAATAAAGCTCCACTCCTATACTCTTATACTCCTCATACTCTTATACTCTCGTGCTCTCCGGTTTTCTATAGTAAGACACCGTATCCGCTCCATAATTCTCGGATCTCAGAAATTTCAAATCTTGAATATCTGGTGCTTGAATGCCCCCGGGAATCATTAACTCGTTATTTGTAATCGTACGTATTTCATCCCAATTATCATCATCTATAAAGGACTGCAATAATTTCGGGCCACCTTCTACGATAACACTCAGGATATTTAATGAATGTATGGCAGTTAAAATAGAAGATGTTTCGGATTTTCCGGGAAGTAGTTTTTTAAATAATAAATTTCCCGCCTTTAAATCGGTCGAATTATTCAGCACAATCGTTTGACCGCTCCCGTCAAATAATTTGAGTGAATCCGGCAGCCGAAGACTGAGATCGACTACCATACGAATTGGATTTTTTCCGTCCCATAAACGGACCGTTAATTCGGGATTATCCAACAGGGCAGTATTCGTTCCAATCAATATGCCCGCCTCTTCGCTCCTCCATTTATGAACAAGTCGATTCGAATACCCATTCGAAATCATTTCCCGTTTGCCCTGCATTCCGGACATTTTATGATTCGCCGATTGGGCCCATTTCAAAATAATATATGGTCGTTTTTGCTGATGGAATGTGATAAATCGCCTGTTCAATTCTGTGGATTCGTTATTTAAAACCGGATAGTCCACCTGCACGCCATGAGCCAAAAGTTTTTCTATACCTTTTCCATTCACTTCGCTGAAAGGGTCACGGCAGCCAATCACTACCCGGGGAATTTTTTCAGCGAGGATCAGATCCGTACATGGGGGAGTTTTGCCATGATGAACACAGGGTTCCAGAGAAACGTATAAACTGGATTTTGGAATCAGCGAACGATCAGCATCTCTTACTGACCCAATGCAGTTGACTTCTGCATGCGGCCCTCCATATTGTTTATGATATCCTTCTCCTATTATTCTTCCTTCGTGGACCAGCACAGCCCCCACCAGTGGATTGGGACTTGTATAACCTGCACCCAATTCGGCCAGCTTCAGGCATCTTTCCATAAAAATATTGTCATCAGGAATTCGGCCTGATTCATGCGTTTCTTGTGAGGGTGAAGACATAGACTGCAATTTAATTCATTGTAAGTTTGTTCCCATGACAATTGAAGTTGCTAACAGATTACTCCTTTCGAGCCTTTCGGATCTTTACGATGAGCGGGAAGCGGCATCCATAAGCTCTATGGTACTGGAACATCTTACGGGTATGCCCAAAAGCCTTCGCCTTTTACAAAAGACAGATCTGTTGTCAGCAAAGCAGGAACTGTTGTTCCGCTCTTATACACAGGAATTGGTAAATCACAGACCGGTTCAATATGTGCTGAATGAAGCCTGGTTTGGCCCCATGCCTTTTTATGTTGATGAAAATGTTTTGATTCCCCGTCCGGAAACTGAAGAATTGGTTGACTGGTTGCTAAAAGACAATTCATTAAGAGGTCCGGGAACAATAGTCATAGATATCGGAACAGGTAGCGGATGTATACCGGTATATATTAAAAAAAAGAGAGAGGATTTTAATGTGCTTGGATTCGATATCAGCGAAGCAGCATTGGAAATTGCAAAAAAGAATGCCGATAAACAGGATGTACACATTCATTTTTTTCCATGTGATATCCGCGATCAAAATCAGTGGAAAAATATCCCTGCGATGCATATTATCATTAGTAACCCCCCTTATATTCCGGAAAAGCAAAAACAAATACTGGAAAAACATGTAAGAGATTTCGAACCCGGACTGGCACTTTTTGTACCGGACGATGATCCCATTATATTTTATAAGCTGATTGGACATCTGGCCTTGCAAAAATTAATGCCCGGAGGTACATTGTTTTTGGAAATACATCATGATTATGCGAAGGATATCATGGATTGGTATGAAAAAAATGGATTTTCCCTGGAATTGAGAAAAGATTTTTCAGGAAATAACCGAATGATAAAAGCCGAAAGGATCTGAATATGTAAAACAACCATACAATCTATTATTTTTGCGCATCTGAAAATATAATGAAGACTATTTTTCGCTTATTAACTCTTTCCGTCATTTTAATTTCTATTGATAATAAGTTAAGTGCTCAGGACGCTTTGCTGAGCGATTCTGCATGGAATTTTCACTTTCAGTTCACTGGTATCATCCAGTATAATCCACCTTTTCATTCCCCCTACCTGGGCCAGAATAGTTTTCTGCCGCAGGCGGCACGTGCTTTTTCAGTGACGACCACAGCTTTTTTGGGAAGAAAACTTTGGCCCGGAGCATCCATCTATTTTAATCCGGAAATGGCGGGCGGACAGGGACTGAGCAGTACACTGGGCATAGCAGGTTTTCCGAACGGAGAAACCTTTCGAATTGGAGCGGACCAGACGGTTGTATATGTCGCCCGCATTTTTTTACGGCAGCAAATTAATTTGGACAAGGAGCATTTTGACACATTGGATGACGCAATAAATCAAGTCAAAGAGAGGGTTTCCACTAAACGATTAACCATCAATTTTGGTAAAGTTGGAATAGCAGATTTCTTTGATCAGAATGCTGTGAGCCACGATCCGCGCACAGACTTTATGAACTGGTCTTTAATGAATAATGGGGCTTATGATTATCCGGCAAACACGCGTGGATACACCGGAGCTCTCGTTTTGGAATATTACACTCCAGGCTGGGTTCTCCGTGCAGGTACTGCCCTTGAACCGACCTATGCAAATGGCCCCTACCTGAATTTCAATTGGGCGAAGTCAAATAGCGAGACATTTGAAATTCAAAAGGATTATACAGTGCACAAACTCCCCGGAACCGTCAGACTGCTCTTATATTACAATACATCAAAGGCTCCCGCATATCAAACAGTTATCAATGAATATAAAAATGGCACAGATACTTCCCTGAATGTGATATACGGCACGGCATACGGCGGAAAGAAATATGGAATTGGAATCAATTTGAATCAATCCCTCTCGAATCGTCTGAATAGTTTTTTCCGTTTTGGATGGAATGATGGCAAAACAGCTTCCTGGGCGTTTGCGGAAATTGATAATAGCATCAGTCTGGGATTACGGTATTATGGTATCGGCAGGAAAAGATCCACCGATAATATCGGATTTGCCTTTGTAAGCAACGGAATTTCTTCCGATCACCGGGATTTCCTGAATATAGGTGGTTACGGGTTTATGATTGGTGATGGTAAGCTCCCGAATTATAAAAGGGAAAATATTGTAGAATTATTTTATGAAGTAAAATTATTCGAAAATCTTTTTACGACCATCGATTACCAATTTGTTTCTAACCCCGCGTATAATCATGATCGTGGTCCCGTTTCATTAATCGCGGCCCGTGTACATATCTATTTTTAGAAAATGCCTTCATCTTATTGTACACCTTTCTTATCCACAGCCAGCACGGTTCTGGCGCCCAGTTCACGGGCAATGCGCATGACGGCTACGACGTCATCGATGGGCACCGTTTTATCAGCATTGATGACGATGGAGGGCTGATCCGTTTCCTTGGCAAGAAAGGGTTGCAAATGGGCTTTGAGATCAGCAATATTCACTTTCGTAGTACCTACAAAATATTGCTGGTTTGCGTCAATGGATACTACAACAGTCTGTTTTGATTTGGTGTCACTTTTTGATTTTGGCTGTGAAAGTTTGATCACATTGGGATTGGCCAGTGTAGAAACGATCAAAAAGAAAAGAAGCAAAATGAACAGGATGTCATTCAGAGGACCTGTATGTACCTCGCCTTCATCTCTATGTTTGTTGCGTAAATTCAAAAAAACTGATTTTAGTATGAGAGTATGGGAGTATGGGAGTATGGGAGTACTCTCATACTCCCATACTCTCATACTGTTAACTTAACGTGTTGGTTCTTGTAGTATGTCAATAAATTCAGCACTTGCCACTTCCATTTTATTGGTTGTCTTATCAATTTGTGAATTCAGGTAACGGTACATAATATAGGCGATGATCCCGATAATTAAGCCACCGGCCGATGAAATCATCTTTACATAAATACCACCTGCAATATTTGAAATACTGTATTCTCCGGTTGATGCGATATTATAGAAAAGCTGAAACATACCGATGATGGTTCCCAGGAATCCGAAAAGCGGGGCTATATAACCGATGACGGATAAAATAGAGACATTTTTTTCCATTTTATACAGTTCAAGCCTGCCCACATTTTCCATACTTTTCTCTATGGCATCAATGGGTTTCCCGATCCGCTGAATGCCCTTATCAATCATGCGGGCTATGGAGTTGTTAGTATTTTTTGCCAGGCTTCGGGCTGCCATGACATTATTATTTACAATATGATCCCGGATGATATTCATAAAGTTTTCATCCGTTCTGGAAGCTTTGTTGATAGCCATCACACGCTCAATAAAAACAAATATTGCAATTACCAACAGGATTGCAAGAGGTATCATCAGGGGACCGCCTCTTTCCAGGATATCCCAAAGATTTTGTTTTCCGGGAGGCGGGATAATACCTGCCCGGGCCAGACTGTCTTTTAATTTCGAAGAATCGATAATGATCTGCAGAAAGAATAAATGCATTCGTACCGGTTGTTTAATTGAGGTAAAAATAACTATACAATTGTTAATTGTTAATTGTCAATTGTTAATGTTGTTTTCTTTTTCATTAACAATTAACAATTAACCATTGACAATTAGCTGACGTTTTCCTTTTTCATCATCATGGCCTGGATCTGCATCATCGTTTTGTTCATACCATCGCTGCTGCCGTCGAGGAAAATCACATTTCCCTTACCGAATTCTGCAAAGTTTTTTATGGCTTCTGTCCACATGCTGAAAAGGATCACGTTCGTATCCAGATTTGCACGTTTCATTTGTTCAGCTGCTTCCGTCATACCCCTGGCCACTTCTTCCCGGAACAACGCCACCCCCTGTCCGCGAAGACGGGCGGCTTCTTTTTCCGCTTCAGCCGAAATTTTTATTGCGTTTCCTTCAGCTTCTGCCGCTTTTGTCTTTGTGATCAGCAGTGCCTGGCCTTCATTCTCAGCTGCTGCTTTCAGGTTATTGCTGGCCACTACCCTGCTCATAGAGTCAATGATCGCCTGGTCGAATGTGATATCGTTAATTTGCAAATCGAGCAGGTGATAACCCCATTCTTCGAGCGAATGGTCTATCTGGTCCTTCACGTATTCAACAATATCCCTGCGAAGACCCAGTATCTCAGCCTGTTTTTTTGTAGCAACAAATGCCCGGATACTGCCCTCAATGGTTCTCGTCAGCGCTTGCATCAGGTCCCTTTCGGCAATGAATTTAAACGCAACTTTTTTGATCGTTTCCTCATCTGAATTCTGTACAGCGTACAACAGCATACTCTTAAAATATACATTCGCCTGGTCTGTTGTGACCGCCTGGAATTCCAGTTCTACAGAACGGTTCTGTATACTGATTCGTTTCTGAATCTGCTCCAGTAAAGGGATTTTAAAATTAAGCCCGGGTTGTAATATTCTCCGGTATTTACCGAACATGGTAACAACATCTATGTAGCCCTGACTAACTGTTACCAATCCGCTGAAAAAAATAATAAGAATGGGAAGAACCCACCAGAACTGAACGAGAATTTCCATATTTCAATTAATTGTTAGACCCTCTTTAGGATATTAGCCGCGGTGAATGTACTATATTTTGAAGATTGGAACCCGAATTCCGGCTTCGGACATTTATGATTTATCTTTGAAACCATGCATGAAATACTGGATGTTCTCATCGTCGGCGGAGGACCCATTGGACTGGTCTGCGGGCTGGAAGCCAAGAGGGCAGGGTTGAGTTATCTCATTCTTGAAAAAGGGGTACTCGTAAATTCTTTGTACCACTACCCTTCCAACATGACTTTTTTTTCCACTTCCGAAAGAATTGAAATCGGAGATATACCGTTTGTAAGTAATAACATCAAGCCAACACGACCGGAAGCGCTGGAATACTACCGGCGTATTGCAGTTTCGCAAAAATTGAATATTCACTTACACGAAACGGTTACTGAAGTCCTGCAGCAGGGTGAAAATTATAAAGTGAAAAGTTCAATAGCGGAATATGCTGCAAGGAATCTTATAATTGCAACCGGATTTTATGATATACCTAATCTCCTGCATATTCCAGGTGAAGATTTATCGAAAGTAAGGCATTACTACAAAGAGCCTCATTTTTATGCCATGCAAAAACTCCTGGTGGTGGGCGCCAATAATTCAGCCGTTGATGCATCATTGGAAAGCTTTCGGAAAGGTGCTGAAGTAACGATGGTTATAAAAGGTCCTGAGATCGGAAAACGTGTGAAATACTGGGTCAGACCCGACATCGTGAACCGTATTGAAGAAGGCTCCATCAAAGCTTACTTTAATTCCGATTTGATTGCCATTCGGGAAAAAGAAGTGGACATTCAAACGCCTGAGGGGAAGATAACAATACCCAATGATTATGTTTTACTGATGACGGGGTATCAGCCGGATTTTGCTTTTTTGGAAAAACTGGGCATTGAATTGTCGGCAGACGAGAAAAGGTATCCCAGCTACAATAAGGAGTCCATGGAATCAAACCGCAAGAATATTTTCCTGGCCGGTGTGGTTTGTGGCGGAATGGATACACATATATGGTTTATAGAAAATTCTCGCGAACATGCCCGTCAGATCATTCAGACGATTCTAAAAAAAAGGCAACCGGCCTAGGATTTTTCTTCCCAAATCCTGGACAGGTGGATGATTGTCTCCAGGCTTTTTTCCATGTCCTGTACGCATACATATTCATGTTTGCTGTGGAATGCCATTTCGCCCGTGAAAATATTGGGGCATGGCAGTCCCATAAAAGATAATCTGGAACCGTCGGTTCCTCCACGTGCCGCTGATTCCCTGATTTCTATGCCTGCCTGTTTAATCGCTTCGCGTGCATATTCTGAAACCTCCGGATGATTCACAAGTACTTCTTTCATATTCCGGTATTGTTCCTTTATTTCGAACTCAAATCTTCCGCCGGGAAATTTCTCCATCACATATTCCGCTTTATCTTTCAGATATTCTTCATATGCATGCAGTTTGGCCGTATTGAAATCGCGTACGATAAAATCCACGCGCATTTTTTCAGTATTGCCCTCCATACGCACCGGATGCACAAAACCATACCGGCCTTCCGTTGTTTCCGGTGAGAATTCATCTGTTGGGAGTTCATCAATAAAAGCAGAAGCGATTTTTATTGCATTTACGAGTTTGTCCTTGGCATGACCGGGATGTGCCGATACGCCATAAAAAATGAAATGCATACCGTCTGCCGAAAACGTCTCTTCCTCAAAAGAACCCAATTCAGGACCGTCGAGTGTATAACCAAAATCAGCGCCCAGTTTTTTCATGTCCAGTTTATTCACACCCCTGCCAATTTCTTCGTCCGGAGTAAACAGAACCCGAATCTTTCCATGTTTTATTTCCGGGTTTTGCATGAACCAATAAGCCAGTTCCATAATAATGGCCACTCCGGCCTTATCATCTGCGCCCAACAGGGTTTTCCCAGAAGCTGTAATAATATCCTGTCCGATTTTTTCGAGTAAATAAGGATGTTCGCCCGTACTGATAATTTGATCAGGATCATCGGGCAGCATGATGTCTTCGCCTGAATAATTTTTATGCAACAGCGGTTTTACTTCACTCGCTTTGCAATCCGGAGATGTGTCCACATGCGCACAAAAACAAATTACGGGAACCTTTTTTTCACTATTGGACGGGATGCTCGCATATACATAACCGTTTTCATCGAGCTCCGTTTCTGTTAATCCCATTGTCTTCAATTCTTCCACCAGAAGATGGCTAAGATCCAGCTGTTTAGCTGTTGAAGGTTGTGTGTTTGAATCCGGATTACTTTGGGTATCGATTTGGGCATATCTGAAAAAACGATCGGTCAGCGAAGAAGAATTGCCATTTAGCATAAAGAAAAATTAATAGTCAAATGAAGGATAAAAATATCATCTTTCGGTCATAATTTTATTCTATGGATAAATCCGGTTCCTTTAAACCCCTGATATCGCAGGGTTGGCTGCGTGCATTATTATTTCTCATAGCATTCGGTTTATTGGCGGGCATTAGTTTAGGTGTTTATTTGTTTGCAATGCACAAGGGAAGCCCGGATACACCGGGTTAGAAAACCTGATGAAGGGCAACAATCTTTTAGTAACAACGGCGATTATTTTCGCCCTCAGCCTGCTACTCACATTTGTATTTCGACATTGGGTTGATCGCAAATCATTTATTTCTCTCGGTTTGGATTTTAGCGGACATGGAGGGGACGCGATTGCAGGCGGCATGCTTGCGACTTTCATTATCTGCGCCAGTAGTCTGCTTTTGAAAGCAACCGGCCATTTAAAATGGATGGATATTATTTTTGATTCCAGGGCTCTTTTTCTGTCTTTCGGTAGCGTGGTCATCATTTCCTTTTATGAAGAATTGATATTCCGGGGCTATATACTGAATAACCTGCTGGATTCCTTTCCCGGATGGTTGGCTTTAGTAATCTCTTCACTTTTATTTATGATTTTTCATTGGACCGGACAGTCTTCTATCGGATTTTTTACCCTGACCAATTCGCTCCTAATGGGCCTTATATTGGGTCTGAATTATATGTATTCGCGCAATCTTTGGTTCTCTTTCTGTTTTCATTTTGCATGGAAATTTATGGAAGGACCTGCCTTTGGGTATTCGGGGGATGAGTCTTTTCAAACTTTTCTGCAGCCGGAGTTAAACGGTGATATAAATATCACCGGCGGAGCAAACGGGCTGGAGGGATCTGTGATCCTGACGGCCGTCGCCCTCCTGAGCCTGATTGCATTGTATTTGTTTCTTCAGAGAAAATTTAATCCACGATTTCAACCAGCTCCAGGTCGAATATAAGATCCTTGCCAGCCAGCGGATGGTTGGCATTAAGTACTATATTTTCGTCCGTAATATCTGTGATGGTGACAGCAAATTGTTGTCCCTCGGCGTTGTTCATATTGAGCTGCATTCCTATTTCAGGTTTCAGATCTTCCGGAAGCCTGTCGACCGGAAATTCAATAATCATGGAAGGATCTTCAGGACCATAAGCCTGGAGAAATGGAATTTCAATCGTTTTTTTCTCTCCCACTGTCATGCCCTGAACACCGTCGTCAAAGCCTTTTATTACTGAGCCGCTGCCCACGGTAAACTCCAAAGGAGTCCGGCCAGCAGAGGAATCAAACGTAGTACCATCAGATAATCTGCCGTGGTAATGAATTTTAATGGTGTCACCGGATTGAACGGCCATAATTTAATTTTTGAGGTAAAGAAAATTTATAAGCTGAACGCGGAACGCTAAACGCGTAACGCTATTTGTGGCAAAGTTAATTACTATCTGATAAATACAATTTATGGACATCTGCTTTTATTAGTGAATAGATGTTAATTTGTAGCTGAATTTATCATTATGAAATCCGGTCTTAAATCACTAAGTATTAGGCGTTAAGCGTTAAGCGTTTTGCGTTAAGCTTGAAAGTATGAATTCAAATCCCAGTATCATATTTATGGGTACGCCGGAGTTCGCTGTTGCGAGCCTGCATGCACTTTTTGAAAATGGATTTCGTATAGCAGCCGTGGTAACCGCTCCTGATAAACCGGCAGGAAGGGGTCTGAAATTATCTGAATCTGCAGTCAAACGATATGCCATTCAAAAAAACATACCTGTTTTGCAGCCTGTCAAGTTAAAGGATCCTGCATTTCATGAACAATTAAAATCATTTCAGCCGGATGTGCAGATTGTCGTTGCTTTTCGCATGTTACCTGAAGTAGTTTGGTCGATGCCTCCGTTGGGAACCATAAACCTGCATGGATCTCTCCTTCCCCAATATCGCGGTGCAGCACCCATAAACCGGGCAATCATGAATGGTGAATTAAAAACCGGCGTTACCACATTTAAACTGCAACAGGAAATTGATACAGGAAATATTTTACTGATGGAGGAAATTTCCATTGGTCCTGATGAAACAGCCGGTGAATTGCATGACCGGATGAAAGAAATCGGTGCCGGACTTGTTATAAAGACCGTTCGCGGTATGATAGATGGGACGTTGCAGGAAAAACCACAGGCCGTAGTTGATCCGATGGCTTTAAAAATGGCACCTAAAATTTTTGCATCTGATTGTGAGATCAGATGGGAAGATCCAATACAAAAAATTTATAATCAGATCAGGGGATTATCTCCATTTCCCGGCGCTTTCACTCTCTTAGACTCTAAAATCTGCAAGGTTTTCCGTTCACGAAGGGAAATAAATAATGAGGCTGGTAAAACGGGTAAAATGGAAACGGATGGCAAAACCTGGCTCCGCTTTTCAGCCTCCGATGGGTATATTTATATAGAAGAAATGCAGCTTGAGGGGAAGAAAAAAATGGGCATTGCCGATTTTCTAAGGGGATACAGGTTTAAAGCTTAAAGCGCAAAGCATAAAGCGTAAGGCCAGGATATTCACTTTTTTATAAAATGATCCTGAATACTTACATATGAGAAGAAGAAATTTTATTCAGGAGAGCATAGTGGCAGGAAGTGCCATGTTTCTGCCGGCAACATTGCTTACTGAAGCAGCTAATAAAAAAACACATTCTGACAAACCTTTCAAACTGAATTATGCTTTCCATGATGGCATGTTTAAAAACAGTGCGGGTAAGGATTTCACTGACCAGATACGTTTTGGATATGACCAGGGTTTCCGGGCTATTGAAGACAATGGGATGATGGACCGGTTACCTGCGGACCAGGAAAAAATTGGGAACCTGCTCACCAAATTGAATATGTCGATGGGTGTTTTTGTTCAGGCCTTTGATCATTGGCCGGTCAGCACTTCACTTTGTTCAGGAAATGCAGAATGGCGTGATAAATTTCTGAAATATACCCGGGAGGCAATCGATGTTTCGAAAAGATGTACAGGCAAACTGATAACGGTCGTTCCAGGGAATTATGACCGTACAATACCTTTCGATTATCAAACTGCACATGTTATTGAAGCTTTGAAACCCGCCGCTGAAATCCTGGAACCTCATCAGATCGTGATGGTACTTGAACCTCTGAGTGACACGCCTGACCTGTTTTTACGTCATTCGTCGCAGGCCTATGCTATATGTAAAGCGGTGAATAGTCCTTCGTGTAAAATATTATTTGATATTTACCATATGCAGAGAAATGAGGGCGATCTGATCAAAGGCATTGACCGTGGATATGAAGAAATTTCTTACTATCAGATCGGAGATAATCCGGGCAGGAATGAACCCGGTACCGGGGAAGTCAATTATAAAAACATATTCAAACATTTATTTAATAAGGGATATAAAGGCATGCTGGGTATGGAACATGGCAATTCCATCCCCGGAAAAGAAGGTGAAGCGGCACTCATTGCAGCCTACCGGGAAGCAGACTCTTTTTGAGTGTATATCTGGTTAATTTTATAAGATGAAGATTGAATGTTGGGCGATCGGCAAACCACATGAATCCTACGTGGATGAGGGTATAAAAGATTTCACAAAAAGGATTGAAAATTATTATCCTTTTGAATGGCGATTATTCAACTTAAAAAAAAATTCCGGAGCTTTTTCTCATGATAAATTAAAACATGACGAATCTTTGCTCATCATGGGTTCGCTCAAACCGGAAGACTGGCTGGTTTCACTGGATGAAAAAGGGAAATCATTTAATTCAAAAAAGTTGGCCGGATTTATCCAGGATCGGGGAAATGAGAGTGTAAAGAGATTGATTTTTTTAATTGGAGGCGCATATGGTTTGGATGAAACAGTATTAAAAAAATCAAAATTTATCTGGTCGCTTTCCACACTTACATTTCCCCATCAGCTCGTGCGACTCATATTAGCTGAACAAATTTACAGGGCCTGCAGCATCGGACGCAATGAAAAATACCATCATGACTGAACAGTTTTGAATTCTGCAATTAAAGTATATCTTTAAACCCCTTAGCCGCTCATGTTCGATATCACACTGACCATTATTATTGTTACCTGCGTTATTACTTTAGCCGGATTCAGAAATGGTAAGGTAGTCGACGAATTGATATTCTGGCCCCCGGCCATCAGTAAAAAACACCAGTATTATCGCTTTATTACCTGCGGTCTGATTCATGCCGACTACATGCATCTTATTTTCAATATGCTGACGTTGTATTTTTTCGGGACTTTCATGGAAGCACATTACCAGGGAGAACTCGGATTGCAAAAATGGTATTATCTCGCATTATATATAGGCGCCCTGATCGTCTCTAACATTCCAACATATCTGAAACACAGAAACGATTATAATTACAGGAGTCTCGGAGCATCCGGTGCCGTTTCGGCTGTTTTGTTTGCGTTTATCCTTTTATATCCCTGGCAACGAATCTTGTATTGGTTTTTCCGGTTCCTGCAATTGTTTATGGAGCATTATTTCTTGTTTATTCTGCCTACATGTCCAGGAAAGGTGGCGATAACGTAAATCACGATGCACATTTCTATGGAGCATTGTTCGGCATATTATTTACGATTGCTGTGAGTCCGAATGTGGCAGGTGAATTTTGGAATAAACTGATTCATCCCTGATTTTAATCCTGTTATTTCCGGATAATTGCATTAATGATTTATTGCTTCATTACGCAACATTAATATTTTATTTGTTGAAGCATCCATCCGAAAACGATTGTCTATCCGTTGACCAACAACCCAGATGATCTGGCTATCCATAACCAGGACCCAGACTTTTTCCTTGGCTGTTTTGGATAATTTCTGATCGATAAAGAAACGTGCCAGTTTTTTCTTCTTCTTCATTCCCAGTGGATAGAAATAGTCACCGGCTTTCCATTTTCTTAGTAGCATGGGAAACTTGATTTTTTTCGCATCCAGATACTCGGTTCCCGGCGGTGATATAAAATGTTCTGACCCTTCCAGCAACTTTGTATTGATCCGTATCCATCCCTCCGGATACGCAACTTCACACTCACCGTCAATGACGATATGGGTTGCGGATTCATCATTTACAGGGGCAATAATCAACCATCCCCTGTTTTTAATAATCCGATGCGATGAACTGGAGATATATTTCCCGTTCGCACTGTCCATCAGCCGGATCATTTCATCCGTTTGCGAAGGACTGAAATGATATTCCTTCATAATTTCAAAAAGAATGGTTTTCAGCGGAACAGCTTTTTTTAAAAGCAGAATAGGAATATGTATTTCTGATCCGATTTTTTTTAGCAATCTTTTTTTATGCAATACAATCGCCTGTTCATACAAAATATATGCTTCCGAAAACCGGTTGAGATTATTTTTCAAATTGAGCTGAAGATCAGGAAAAATGCTCATTACAGACGGGATCAGCTGATTGCGGAAAAAATTCCTGGTGTAATCGTCGGAAGTATTCGAACTGTCTTCAACCCATTCCAGGTTTTGTTTCAAAGCATAATCTTCTAACCGCTTCCGGGATATTTCTAAGAGTGGTCGTATCAGGTGCCCGTTTTTTCCGGGCATTCCGGTTAACCCGGATATACCAGTGCCCCTGAAGAAATACATGAGCATGGTTTCGATATTGTCGTCCAGATGGTGACCCGTTAACAGAAATTTGTATTGGTCAACCCTATTTCCGATAAATGTTTTAAACCATTCATAACGGAGATTTCGGGCGATTACCTGAATTGAGATCTTTTCACTTTTAGCATATGCAATGGTGTCAAATTTTTTAACAAAAAAGGGCTTTTGATATTTGTCAGCCAATTGACGAACAAAGGCTTCGTCCCTGTCACTTTCGGCCCCTCTTAACTGGAAATTGACATGCGCAATCGCAAATTCCAGTCCTGACATCGTCGATAAAGAAGTCAATACGACAGAATCCAGTCCGCCACTGACTGCCAACAGCAGCCGGTCGTTTTTTGCAATGCCCAGCTGTTGTAATGATGTCTGAAATTCAGCGAGTAGATTTTCCATAATCAATCTATGAAATCTTCGTATGCCGCCTGTAATTCGTTGTATGCATGACTGTCGCCTGCCTGTCTTGCAGCGATCATGCCTTTTTCATACCAGATTTTTGCATTTTCTGTTTCGCCTGTCCGTTCCAATAAACGCGCCAGATGATAATATGATCCGATATATGAAGGATCGCGCTCAAGTATTTCTAAAAATAATTTCCTGGCTTCAGCTTCATCGCCCAGTTTGATATATTCAAGGGCCAGGGCATGTTTTAAAAACGAATCCCCGGGAGAATCGATCAGGAAAGATTTCAGCTTTTCTATTTTCTCCATCGCGTAGATAATTTTTCGTTTTTTTTATCATAAACTTGCTATCTCAAGACTTACCTTTGTTTAGTTGCATAAACAACTTTAATTTAAATGCATACCATGAAGATTTTAGTCTGCATCAGCAAAACACCAGATACGACGGCAAAAATAGCCTTCACGGATAACAACCGGAAATTTGTCACTGATGGCGTTCAGTGGATCCTGAATCCTTATGATGAATGGTATGCTTTGGTGCGTGCCATTGAGATTAAAGAAAAAGACCCTTCTGCAATACTTCACCTGGTGATGGTTGGTGGGCCAGACTGCGATGTGGTGATCCGAAAGGCGTTGGCGTTGGGTGGCGATGAAGCTATACGTATAAATACAGAACCCGGAGATAGTTTTTATGTTGCAAACCAAATTGCGTCGATTGCAAAACCGGGTGGTTATGACCTGATTCTGACTGGCAAGGAAACCATTGATTTTAACGGAGCTTCCGTTGGAGGCATGATTGCGGCTTTATTGGATTTGCCGTTTATATCTCTTGCGGCGAAGTTGGAGCTGGCTGGCGATATCGTCACTCTGGTACGTGAAACAGAAGGCGGTGAAGAAACCGTCGAAGTGAAACTTCCATTGGTGGTGGGATGCCAGAAGGGAATGGCAGAACAACGAATTCCTAATATGAAAGGAATTATGGGTGCACGGAGTAAACCCCTGAAAGTTGTGGATCCAGTCGCAGCTGATTCGCTGACTGAAATTCTTTCATTTGAACTGCCTGCTGCAAAAAAAGGAGTCAGACTGGTGCCGGCAGACAACGCTGAAGAGTTGATCAGATTATTGCATGATGAAGCGAAAGTGATTTGAAGACCTAAAGATTTGAAAATAGCCATATTCAATTTTTCTGATTCTCTGTAAGTTTTAAAAATTCTCTTTTCAATTTTTCAAATTTTCCAGTTATGAGTGTTCTCGTTTTCATAGATCATTCTGAGGGACAAATAAAAAAGACGTCACTCGAAGCTTTAAGTTATGGGGCGGCCCTTGGAAAACAAATGGCGGTGCCCGCTGAAGGTGTTTTACTCGGGAATGTTAAGGAGGATCTTTTATCCCTTGGAAAATATGGCATTCAAAAAATTCATCAGTTAAATCATGATTCACTTAACCAGCTGGATACGGAGCAATATATCCGCATCATTTCAACCATAGCAGAATCCAGCGGTTCTTCTGTAATTGTTCTTTCCCATACAAATACCGGAAGAGCCATTGCGCCGGGTTTGTCCGTCCGTTTAAAGGCGGGCCTGGTAACTGGGGCTACGGAGCTGCCTGACACATCAAATGGATTCAGTGTGAAGAAAAATGTTTTCTCAGGTAAAGCTTTTTGCACAGTTTCCATAAAAACACCCGTTAAAATTATTTCCTTAAACCCCAATGTATTCCCGGTAACAACCGGGACGGGTAGCTGCAGAAATTATTCAGGAGAATATAACATTGAATGCAACGGCCGTCTCGATAAAATCGATATCCAAGGCATCGGGAGAGATTCCACTGACAGAGGCGGAAATTGTGGTCAGCGGCGGCAGAGGAATGAAAGGGCCTGAAAACTGGGGGCCGATTGAAGAATTGGCAAAACTGCTTCATGCAGCAACTGCCTGCAGTCGTCCGGTAGCAGATGCGGGCTGGAGACCGCATCATGAGCATGTCGGACAGACAGGCATTGCCATCGCGCCAAACCTTTATATTGCAGTTGGTATTTCAGGAGCTATTCAGCACTTGGCCGGTGTTAATCGAAGCAAAGTGATAGTAGTTATTAATAAGGATCCGGAGGCACCTTTTTTTAAGTCTGCAGATTATGGAATTGTCGGTGATGCGTTTGAAGTTTTGCCCAAGCTGATTCAGGAGGTAAAAAAACTTAAAGGCCTGGCATAGTTCCTTTCATTTACCCTTCGGATCTGGTGAAGTAAAGGAGGATTATCTATTTTAAAGGGATTAGTTTTTTATATTTGCCCTTTTAACGAAAAAATTATGATTGCCTGAGGGGCGGATCCGTTTTATGAAGAAGATAGAATTGGAAATTGTGGCTTTGTCACACAGCATTACACAAACGCATTCGTATGCTGTGGTTCTGGGTGAAATCAATGGTCTCCGGCGTCTACCCATAGTCATCGGAGGATTTGAAGCCCAGGCTATTGCAGTTGCTTTAGAGAAAATGCATCCCAGTCGCCCCCTCACCCACGATCTGATGAAGAATTTTATGACCGCATTTTCCATTGATCTGCAGGAAATTGTTATTTCCGATCTCCAGGAAGGCATATTCTACTCCAAACTAATTTGCATCAGTGAGCACGACACGGTCGAAATTGATTCCAGAACCTCAGATGCGTTGGCCCTGGCCGTGCGATTCGGTTGCCCAATCTATACTTACGAAAACATTATCGAAAGCGCAGGCATTCTGATGGAGGATAGTGCGGGAAAGAAAAAACAACCTAAGGAAACCGTTACAACCGAAGGGGGCGCCAAAGAAGACCTGGGCGGATTATCACTGGAAGATCTCAATAGCCTGCTTTCAGAAGTCCTTGAGCAGGAAGATTATATCCGCGCTATCAAGATCCGGGATGAAATCAACCGGAGAAGAAAAGGACGCGCCGGATGATCGTTTTTCCCCATGCGAAAATAAATCTGGGACTTTCCATCATTTCAAAAAGACCAGACGGTTTTCATAACCTGGAAACGGTTTTTTATCCGGTTCCTCTCCGGGATGCACTGGAGATTGTCCCTTCAGACGAATATTCATTCATTCAAACCGGTTTAAAAATTACAGGTAAACAGGAAGATAACCTGGTTCTTAAAGCCTGCCGCCTGTTGGAAAAGCATTATCCCCAAATTAAACCATTGGAAATTCATCTGCATAAGATCATTCCCCTGGGTGCCGGGCTGGGCGGTGGATCATCCGACGCAGCAGAAACCATTCAATTAATTAACCGGCTCTGTAATCTTGACATTTCATCCGACATCCTATCGGCTTATGCATCGGAACTAGGTAGCGATTGTCCGTTTTTTATGCAGTCCGCCCCCTGTATTGCAACAGGAAGGGGTGAAATACTGGAACCATTGTCCCTGGATATATCGAACTATTCCCTGTTGCTGGTACATCCGGAAATCCGCATCAATACAGGGTGGGCTTTTTCTAAAATCAAGCCATCCCTTCCAAAATATAGTTTAAAACAAAGCATTTCAGAACCTGTGCGGGATTGGATTTATACTATTTCCAATGATTTCGAAATTCCGGTCTTTGAAGCTCATCCACAATTGCAGGTCATAAAAAATCGGCTTTATGAGGCCGGTGCCATCTATGCATCTATGACAGGCAGCGGATCTACCATTTACGGGATATTTGATAAATCAGCCGTACCGGACATCGCCTTTGAAAATGCCACCCAGTCCGTTATTCAATGACTAATAATGGGTGACCGTAAAAAAAGCTTTGCATTTTATGCTTTCGGCTTTCGGCCTTTTTGTATATTGCAAACTATCAAAGATCAGTCTCCCATATCAATTCTTTCGGGCAACCTCGATTTACTCAATCATCGAGGAAGCTTTCTTAGGCCCAAGGCTTAACGCTTAACGCTTAACGCTTTTTTAGTTTATTAGTTTTACTTTTTAATTTTTAGTTTTTATGCAAATGACTACAGCAGATTCTCATACCACAGCTTCTTACCTTGAACTGGAAAATCAGTTTAGTGCGCATAACTATCATCCTCTCCCGGTTGTGCTTTCACGCGGACAGGGTGTTTATGTCTGGGATGTGGATGGTAAAAAATATTATGATTTTCTAAGCGGATATTCCGCTTTGAACCAGGGACATTGTCATCCTAAAATCATAGCCAGCCTCATTCAGCAGGCGCAAAAACTTACGCTTACTTCACGGGCTTTTCACAACGATCAGTTTGCGGAATTTGCCCGATTTATCACAGACTATTTTGGATACGATAAAGTTCTGCCAATGAATACGGGTGTGGAAGCAGTGGAAACAGCCATTAAACTCGCCAGGCGCTGGGGTTATGAATGCAAAGGAATTGCTGAGAACAAAGCACGCATCATTGCTTTTGAAAATAATTTCCATGGACGCACAAGTACTGTTATCTCATTCAGCAGCGATCCCGGTTCTTTTACCGGATTTGGTCCTTTTATGCCCGGATTCGATGTGATTCCTTATAATGACCTGCAAGCGCTTGCAAAAGCCTTGCAGAGTAAGGATGTTGCAGCGATACTTATGGAACCCATCCAGGGGGAAGCGGGTGTGGTTGTTCCCGACGAGGGGTATCTAAGGAAGGCCTTTGAATATTGTAAGCAGGAGAATGTATTATTTATCGGGGATGAAATTCAAACAGGATTAGGAAGAACGGGGAAAATGCTGGCCTGCGAGCATGAAAATGTGCGGCCTGATATTTTGATACTCGGAAAAGCACTCAGCGGAGGTGTACTCCCCGTTTCGGCGGTTTTGGCAAATGATGAAATCATGCTTACGATTAAACCTGGTGAACACGGATCCACTTATGGAGGGAATCCTCTCGCTTCTGCGGTAGCTATCACAGCACTGTCTGTTTTAAAAGACGAAAACATGACAGAGAATGCAGCGCGCATGGGGGTTTATTTCAGAAGGGGCTTGGAATCCATTCAGTCTCCATTCATTGAAAAGATCAGAGGGAAAGGGCTGTTGAATGCTGTGGTAATTCATCAAACCCATCCCGAAGCGGCCTGGGAACTTTGCATGGAATTGAAAGAAAATGGATTGCTGGCCAAACCCACGCATGGAAATAAAATAAGATTTGCACCTCCGTTAATCATCAATCAGACCCAAATGGATGAATGTCTGGAAATAATTGAAGACAGCCTTGCCATCCTGAAATAAGAACAGAAATTATTTAACTTACTCTGAATTTTATGGTAAACCCGGAAAACATAGACCTCCCGGTAGATAACAAGACGCAAGTGCATCGGGAAGAACATATGATCAGCGCTGAGACTTTGCGTGATATTGTTATCGGGATGTCTGACGGACTTACTGTTCCTTTTGCATTGGCGGCCGGACTGAGTGGCGCGGTTTCAAGTACAAGCCTCATCATTATTGCCGGACTGGCTGAAATAGCAGCCGGATCCATCGCCATGGGATTGGGTGGATACCTGGCAGGAAAAACGGAAGTTGACCACTATAATTCTGAAATGAAAAGGGAATATGAAGAAGTTGAAACGGTTCCTGAAATTGAAAAACAGGAATTAAGAACTTTTTTTTCGTCACTGGGTCTTAGCAATGAAATTCAGAACCAGGCGGTGGAAGAAGTAAGCAGGGATAAAGAGAAATGGGTGGAGTTGATGATGAAATATGAACTCGGACTGGAAAAACCCAATCCCAAACGTGCGGCTCAAAGTGCTTTCAATATTGGTTTTTCATACATCGTCGGCGGATTGATTCCTTTATGTCCTTATTTTTTTGTTTCAAATGGTATTGAAGGACTCAAAATTTCGTCGGTCATTACACTGGTCTGTTTATTTATATTCGGATATTTCAAAAGTAAATTTACAGGCGTAAATAAAATCGGCGGAGCATTCCGTGTGATGATGATTGGTGCTTTAGCAGCCGGATGTGCTTTCGCCATCGCCAGATTAATACAAGGACACTATTAAGCTTAACGCGTAACGCTTAACGCGTAACGCCTTCATTAATAAATCTCCATTATAAATTGGACCGCAATAAATCGATAAATAATTTATCCTTCTGCTTTTATAGGTGCTCTGGAGAGTAAGCTGCAGATGAGAACGATCAATGAAAATACAAGAATACCGTAAAGCCCGATTTTTATCTGCGGGCAGATTCCCAGGTAACAGGCAGCAAAAAGAAGATAAGTTTTCAATGCATAGGAGAAAATCAAAATGGCTGTAAACTGATTAGCTCTCTTGGCCCACAATGTTGGAATCAGGAAAAAAGCAATAGATATCACAGAAAGAAAAATAAAGGCTTTTCCAGGTTTTCCATAATTATTTCCCTTGGAGTAAAAACCTGAGAAATTCTGCTGAAGATCGGGATAATATGCCCAGGGGATAAAGCAGCAAATAATCAGAAGCAAGGCAGCACCGATGCCGAAATAAATAGCCAATTTCAAATTCTGGGATTTTATAATTTCACTTCTACTTTTCCTTCGAATGATTTTTCTGCAGGTCCGCAAAGCCAGATATTCGTGTATTTATTATCATAACTCCGATCGTATTTGACAACCAGCCTCCCTCCTTTCGTATCGATGGTTACATCATTATATCCGACATCATTATGGTGGCAAACCAATGCACTTGCGGTAACTCCGGTACCACATGAATACGTTTCATCCTCCACTCCTCTTTCATAAGTTCTGACAACGATCTCATCATCTCCCTTAGTCTGTACAAAATTCACATTGATGCCGTCTTTTGCAAATGGTTCGCTGTACCTGATTTCTTTTCCCTCTTTCACTACATCCACACCCATCACATCTTTAACAAATTTTATATAGTGCGGTGAACCGGTATCTACAATAAAATGCCCGTTTTCCTCTTTGTATCCCGAAACATCTTTCATTTTGAGGCTAATAATATTTGATCCCGTTTCAATTTCTGCTTCATGTTGTCCGTCGCTTGCTAAAAAATGATAGGATTCTTTATGAATACCCAGATCATATGCAAAACGCACCATACACCGGCCACCATTTCCACACATGGAACCCTGTTTTCCGTCTGAATTGTAATATTTCATTTCAAAATCATATCCATCTTTCTGGTTAAGCATCATGAGACCATCGGCCCCGATACTGAACCGCCGATCACAGATTCGTTCGATTTCTTCTTGTGATAAATTGGAAAACGCTTTGCTTCTATTGTCGACCAGGATAAAATCGTTACCCGTGCCCTGGTATTTAAAAAATGGAATGTTCATTAGGTGCAAAGATAATTTTAATGAGTCATTGAACGTATTGTTTGAATCGATTTCTCGATCAGACGCTCAACTGCTAACAAACCATTGGTCGAAAAGGTTTTACTGATGCGGTTTGCAACAATGACATTCAGGCTGAGGCATTGATGTCCCAGCATACTTCCTAATCCGTAAATGGCAGAGGTTTCCATTTCAAAATTTGTAATCCGGTAGGGGCCAAAACTAAAACTGGTTAGCCGGTCAATGAGTTCCGGATGTTTTAGGCCGAGCCTAAGTATTCTGCCCTGTGGGCCATAAAAACCCGGACAGGTGATCGTAATTCCGGTATGATATCCGTCTGTAAAATGTTTTAATAAAAACCCGGAAGCAGACGCAATGGCCGGCTGTGCAAATTGTTGATGTAATTGTGTATGGGTTGTGAATGCCTGAAGGATTTCAAGCTCCGCCCCCCTCGGTTCCAGACGATAAAAATTCAGGAGGTTGTCAATTCCCAGTCCGTGTGTGGATGCAACGAACGAATCCACCGGAATTTCTCTCTGCAGGGATCCTGATGTACCCAGACGAATGATCTGTAATTGGGTCAGGTTTGGTTTAATAGTCCTTGTGGCAAAATCGATATTGACCAACGCATCCAGTTCATTCATTACAATATCAATGTTATCCGTTCCAATACCGGTAGAAATAACGGAATATCTTTCCGAGCCGATCAATCCGGTATGAGATACAAATTCCCGATGTTGTTGTTTAATTTCAATACGGTCGAAATGTTTGCTCACAACGGGCACCCTGCCCGGGTCACCCACCAGAAAGATTTTATGGGATAATTCATCGGGTCGCAGGTCAAGATGATAAATGGCACCCCTGGAATTAATGATGAGTTCACTTTCTTCTATACGTTGCATTTCTATTGATCCGTTAGGCAAATTAGTCCGAATATACTACTTTTGCCCATCTCAAAAGGTTCCGTGGCCGAGCGGTTAGGCAGAGCTCTGCAAAAGCTTCTACAGCAGTTCGAATCTGCTCGGAACCTCTAATATTCCTCTTAATTAAATTACAATAGTTTCAACCCTTCTGACCCGAAGGGTTGAAACTATGCATCTGGTTTTAAACAGACTGTCAAAAATCAGTTGTTATTTATTTACAGGATAGTCCACTGTCGTAATCTTAACCACATTGGAAGGTTTTGTCTTTGTAATCGTCTGGTGTGCGGGCGATGAAGAATAAGTAGTTAAGTCTCCCTTGCTATTAAAAGTAGTGGTGTAAATACGGGTATTCTGTGACTTATCGTTGTCATCCCATCCCCATTCAAACGCCTTCACCATGGGAAATGCATCGGCTGCCTGCCGGTATGATTTGTCCACCATGTGTTTGCTGCTATCTGATGTGCCGGGTTTGAAAGTCACAATTTCAACGTGTTTATATTGCTGCGACTTAGTCGTATCGACCTGAGCTTTTGTTATTGCGGGAACGACAACAATCAGGAAAAACCCCGATACTACTCGTTTAATCTTATTCATATTTTTCGGTTTAATCAGTGATGCTTTTTTCAAATTTAATATTCTTATGACAGGTCAATTATATTCCATATCTATTCGGCCAATGATTTTTTCCATCAACTGAATACATTGATCGTAGCGTTCCAGAACCTGATCCGGCCTGCATAATGCCCGACATAGGTTAAAAGATTCATCTGTTTTAATTACTTCTATCCTATTATCTGTCGAATCGGTCAGGCGTTTTGAATTTTTATTCAGCAGGTCAATGAACAAAGTTTTGATCCTGATATAACTTTCCGTGCTGTGAAGTAAAGCCGGAATATTCTCTTCGTACAGATCCATAATATCATTTTGGAGGGAATCGTTTTCAATGGTTCCTATTTTCCCCGATGATTTAAATCCCTGGAATCTTCCATCATTTGGGTTCAACGCAGTTGTATTAAAAAGCCAGTTACTATAGGCGTTCAGTGTGTCCTTATCAGGCGTTTGATTCTTCCTTAAATTGCGGAGATATGTGAAGATCTCGCTTTGTTTTTGATAAGATTTTTTATCATTTTCCATTTCCTTAATATCCTGTGTCAGATCGGCTTTCAATCCTGTTAGAAATTGTTTTACTTCTTCCTGCTGATGTTTATGTTCACTCATATTATGAAACCAGATAGAGATGCTGACAGCAAAAACAATGATGGTCATTTCAATCAGAAACTCAGAAATTTTGTGCCAGATGGTGAGTTCTTTATTGAACCAGGTTTTATAAATTTTCCGGCTGTGTTTTGCTATCTCATCCTCTGCCATAGTTGTATATTAGATGGTATTTTATTTCAAGTTAACTATTTTTCTAACTCTTATAAACGTCTGGCTATTTGCAGAAAATAGAAATCTGAAAATATTTAAATTATCTTCATGTCTATGTTTAATATCAGGGTATACGGAATTCTTCAGAATAAAAATGGAGATGTATTGGTGTCGGATGAATTCATCCGGGGAAACCAGTACACCAAATTTCCGGGTGGTGGTTTGGAATTCGGTGAGGGAACCCGGGATTGTTTAAAACGCGAATTTTTGGAAGAAATGCAGCTGAAAGTTCTTGTAACAGATCATATTTATACGACTGATTTTTTTCAGATGAGCGCTTTTAATCCCGAACATCAGATCATTTCCATCTACTACCGGGTCGAAGCACTGGAAGAAATCCGCGTACCGCTCCGCATCCGGTTATTTGATTTTGATGAAGCGCAGATGGAAGTATACAGAAAAACAGGAGAAACGGAAACATTTCGTTTTATTCCCTGGAGTACTTTCTCAGCCGATTCGGTAAGTCTTCCGATAGACAAAGTAGTAGCCGATCTGCTGAAGATTAGCTGATCACGGGTTGTCCTGCTTTAATTGTACCCATGATAAAAGTACTCTGTACCTGAGCTATATTTTCCACCTGTCCCAATTTGTTCACATGAAAATTATAATAGTCATCCATGTTTTCAACCGCTATTTTAAGCATGAAATCAAAGGCTCCCGAAATAATGTAGAACTCGGTTACTTCGGGCATTTCTGAAAGCGTCTTGATAAATTTGCCACCTGATTTTTTATTATGTTCTTTCAGTGAAATATAACAGATGGCCATCAACCCTTTGTTGATCCTGGAATGATCCAGTAAAGTGGCATACTGTAGTATTACTCCCTCCTCCTCCATACGCTTTATACGTTCATGCACAGGAGTTGCACTCAAATGAACGTTAGCCGCAATTTCCCGAACCGTCGCTTTTGCATTGGATTGTATATAGCGAAGGATTGCTTTATCCTTTTCATCCAGCGGCAAAATCGGTGAGGGCGATTGTTCTTTTAGAGCATCGGTTTGCATGTGATATTACTTAGTTGTTCTGCAAAATTACCAAAAATTGATTGTTTATACCAAAAATAGAGATCATTATCCACTTCCTGTTCTACAAACCTACCTTTGAGTCACAAAACCATTTTACATGTCTACACAAACAAAAAATATTGATCTGACCCTTCCCTATAAAGTGAAGGATATGAGTCTGGCCGCCTGGGGCCGTAAGGAAATTCGCCTGGCCGAAGCTGAAATGCCCGGATTGATGGCTCTGCGTGCTGAATACGGAAAGCTAAAACCACTCAAAGGTTCACGGATAGCCGGCTGTCTCCATATGACAATTCAAACTGCCGTCTTGATCGAAACCCTGATAGAGCTGGGTGCCGAAGTTCGCTGGAGCTCATGCAATATATTCTCCACACAGGATCATGCAGCAGCAGCTATTGCGGCGGCAGGAATTGGTGTTTTTGCCTGGAAAGGCCAAAGTCTGGAAGAAGCAGATTGGTGTATAGAACAGACTTTATTTTTCGGTGGTACTGATCGTCCGCTTAATATGATATTGGACGACGGTGGGGACCTGACGAATATCGTTCTTGATAAATATACTGAGCTGGTGCAGCATGTAAAAGGAATTTCAGAAGAAACCACCACTGGTGTACACAGATTGTATGAAAGAGTTGCAAAAGGTACACTTCCAATGCCGGCTATAAATGTAAATGATTCAGTTACAAAATCTAAATTCGACAATAAATACGGATGTAAAGAAAGCCTTGTGGATGCAATCCGCCGTGCAACAGATGTCATGATGGCTGGTAAAGTAGCTGTTGTGGGTGGTTACGGTGATGTGGGTAAAGGTTCTGCTCAGTCGTTGCAGGGTGCAGGTTGCCGCGTCATCGTTACTGAAATTGATCCGATCTGTGCACTTCAGGCAGCTATGGATGGGTTCGAGGTAAAACGTATGGCCGATGCAGTCAAAGAAGCAGATATTGTTGTTACAGCCTCCGGTTGCCGCGATCTGATCACCGAAAAACATTTTCGCGCATTAAAAGACAAAGCCATTGTTTGTAATATCGGACACTTCGACATCGAAATCGATATGGCCTGGTTAAATGGTCAATATGGTCATACAAAGGATACTATCAAACCACAGGTAGATCTTTATAATATTGATGGAAAAGATGTGATCATTTTAGCTGAAGGGCGCCTGGTGAACCTGGGTTGCGCTACGGGTCATCCTAGTTTTGTGATGAGTAATTCCTTTACAAATCAGGTATTGGCTCAGATCGAACTTTGGCTGAACCATAAGAAATATGATAATAAAGTATTTGTTCTTCCAAAACATCTGGATGAGAAAGTTGCCCGTTTGCATCTTGCCAAAATTGGTGTGACTCTGGATGAATTAACCGAAACACAAAGTGAATACCTGGGTATTCCCGTGAAAGGCCCGTATAAAGCAGATCATTACCGTTATTAAGCCTAAGGCCTAAAGCCCAAAGCTTAAAACTGTTATTGTATATTTTTGATCAATAAAAAAACCCTCTTGAATTATCAGGAGGGTTTTTCATTACACAACTACTTACAAAAGGATATAAGTTTTAGGCTTTGGGCTTTAGGCTTTCAGCTTGACTAATACCCCCATCCTTTCATGATCGCAAAGTCTTTCTTTGAGGATTCCAGTGGTGTCAGGCCTCCCTGGTAGGATTCCTGTTCAACAATAAACCATTTGGTGCCACCGCTGGTTCGGCCAATGTCACAGACTTCTTTCGTTCCTACAATTCCCTGACCTAAAATAGTGCTGACATATTTTTCCTTACCCTCTTTTGCCAGGATCTCATCTTTCACATGCATCATCTCAAATCTTCCGGGATATTTTTTAGCCACATCGATTGCTTTGAAGCCTCCATTATAGAGATTACCCATATCGAGTTGTTGTGCGACCAGCGACGGATCCGTATTGGTAAGGATAAGATCATATAACAATTCGCCATCGATTTTGGTCGTAAATTCGAAGTCGTGGTTATGATAACCGAACTTCATTCCGGATTTTTTGCAAAGTTCTCCTGATTTATTAAATACATCCATATAGGCTTTGAAATCCTTCATGTTTTTTCGGAGACTATCATCCAGCCATGGAGAAACCAGGTATTTCTGTCCGGCAGTAGCTGCGTCATCCACCGTATATTTCCATTTATCGGCAAAGTCGTTTTTTGAGAATTCATAATCATTGGGCAACATCTGCACGTGGCCACTGGGCATTTCCATTCCGTATCCGCTCAGCAGGGATTTAAAATCAGCCGGCTTATAACCATAAAATTTACGGTCCTTATAGTTGGCATGTTCAACATATTTATAGCCCATGTCGGCTAGTTTTTTCAGCGTGCCTGAAGGATCTTTACCCATTTCCTCCCGAACGGTATATAATTGTATGGCAAGGTAAACATCGGGACTGGCGGCAGCCATTAATTTATGTGACCCAATGGCGAGTGCAGCGGCAGAAAGGCCACTTGTCTTCAAAAAATTCCTGCGGGATGTAGTCATGGCAATCGTTTTTTTGTTATAATTAAATATACAAACAATAATAATTTAACAGTCAATTTACGCGTATTGTGTGGAAAGTTCAATGAAATATTATCCACTCAATCATATGCCCGGAACTTTATTCCTGTGCCTTCAGCTTTGGGTCATCCGCTTTGAAAGTATAATTTTTCTGAGTCAGGTAACTGAATGAAACTACAATGGCGGTGGTGATAATTTTGGAGATGGTGGGATATAAATGAAAGTGTTCTACAAAAAGCCGGATGAAAAAATAGTTCAGTATTACGCAAATCAGCACAAGCAGGAAATAACGGAAAAGCTGAACACGGCCATGCAGGTTTGAACCCGGAAATACGATATAACGATTCAGCATAAAGCCGGTAGGAAAACTGATCAAAAAGGATATAATGAATGATGCAACATGCGGCTTAATGGAAATAAATCCCAGATGAAGTATTTGCTTGTGTAAAATAAAATTATAAGCCACAAAAAAAATGAAGATATCGAGAACTGTATTGAAGCCCCCGCAAGCTGCGTATCGAAATGTCTGCAAGGGGATGAACTTTCGGAAGGGGGGATAAAAAAAATCTATGAATGAAATGATCTCCTTTTTTGGCATAATCCTCTGATTCCGGGCGCAAAGTTAATATAACGGTCATAAAGTCTAAACAACAAATACTACTTTTGCGTCCAATTTAACTTAAAATGGAGCTTGTACCCGGCATCAAACTGGCAATTCAGACAGTTCTGGCCGAAAAATATAATTATCAGGTCGATATTGACGACATTCTTGTCAATGAAACCAAGCCTGAATTTTCAGGCGATTATACCGTTGTTTTATTTTCCTTTTCCAAAATCCTGAAAACAAGTCCGGATAAACTGGGTCAGGAGTTGGGTGAATCTCTGCTTACTGCAAATTCCAATTGGGTTTCCGGCTACAATGTTATCAAGGGCTTTCTGAATCTGGAATTGACAGATTTCATTCTGAAAGACTTTCTGAATTCCCAATACAATCAGCCAACATTTGGTAAACAGCCATCCAATGGTAAACGGGTCATGGTTGAATATTCATCTCCCAATACCAATAAACCGCTTCATCTGGGTCATCTCAGAAATAATTTTCTGGGTTGGAGTGTAGCAGCCCTGTATAAAGCCTGTGGTTATGATGTCGTAAAGACCTGTATTGCGAATGACCGGGGAATTCATATTTGTAAAAGCATGGTTGCATGGAAGCTTTTTGGCGGAGGATCCACGCCTGAGTCCACAGGTATCAAAGGAGATCATTTTGTAGGGGACTATTATGTGCTGTTTGGAGTTGAATTGAAAAAGCAGGTGGAAGCCGGCGTGGCTGCGGGACTCACGAAGGAAGAAGCAGAGAAGGAAGCACCTCTCATGAAATCTGCTCAACAAATGCTGATTGACTGGGAGGCCGGTATACCGGAAGTGATTGAACTCTGGCGCACTATGAATAGCTGGGTATATGCTGGATTTGATATTACCTATCGGCGGATTGGAAGTGATTTTGACAAAATTTATTATGAAAGTCAAACATATCTGCTTGGAAAAGATCTGGTAGAAAAAGGTTTAAAGAAAAAAGTCTTTTTTCAGAAAGAGGACGGCAGTGTTTGGATCGATCTGGTCCCTGACGGACTTGATGAAAAGATAGTTCAGCGAAGCGACGGCACCTCAGTTTATATGACACAGGACATCGGCCTGGTTGAAAAAAAATATGAAGAATATCATGCAGATCTGAGTATTTATGTAGTGGCTGACGAACAGAACTATCATTTTAAAGTGCTCAAACTGATTTCTCAAAAGTTGGAATTGCCATCTGCAGCAGGGATTTTTCATTTGTCATATGGATTGGTTGAACTTCCTTCAGGCAGAATGAAAACCAGGGAAGGCAATGTCGTGGACGCTGACGATATCATCGATGAGATGACGGGTATCGCAGCTAAACATACTGAAGAGCTTGGTAAGGTAGAAGATTTTTCAAAAGATGAAAGAAAAGAGTTATACGATACGATTGGTTTGGGCGCTCTGAAATTTTTTCTGATACGGGTGGATCCGAAAAAGAGAATGGTTTTCAATCCGGATGAGTCCATCGACTTTCAAGGATTTACCGGTCCTTTTATCCAATATACGCATGCCCGCATTAAATCTATATTGAGAAAGGAAACCGTTGGAGAATACCCTGAAAAAAAGGACGCAGCACTGCTCCCCTTGGAAAAGCAATTGCTGATAACTATGGAAAAATATAGTTTGTTAGTACAGCAGGCCTGTGCCGAAATGAATCCTTCGCTGATTGTAAACTATGTTTATGGCCTTGCAAAGATTTTCAACTCATTTTATTCAGAACATTCTGTGAGCCGGGCAGAAACTGAAGAAAAAAAACAATTGCGTTTACGGATATGCGTTATGACAGCGCATATTATTCAGTCATCTATGAGTCTTTTGGGAATTAAAGTTCCTGAAAGAATGTGATGTAAGTTTAACGACATACTTCCATACTTCCAGTCTTCCACACTTGATTTAATCTTCCTCCTTTTTCTTCATATTGAGCGCGAGGTTTTCTTCTCCTCCATCTCCTTTGTTTTCAAGATCGGCAATCAGACCTTCGTCTGTGAGATCGAGCGGATGTGAATTTTTCCAGTCCTCATGCGCAATGCTATGAAGCCTCAGCACAACGTCTTCATCGTGTACTTCAATGGCTAGTTCCCTTCTGTCGTCAAAACTTCCGGGGGCGAGATTGATCGATCCAACAATCGCACGGCAGCCATCGGCTATCAGCATTTTCCCATGTAGTTTCAAATGTCTGAGTGTATGAATTTTAATTCCCACATCATCCATGATACGTAAACCACCCACGGCTTCTACCAGTTTATCTTTTTTCAAAGAATGCGGCGGACGTGCCATTACGTGGACTTTTACACCGCGGGTTGCCGCACGGACCAGCCTTTCAATGATCACGGAATCCTGGTAGCGTTCATTCTCTACAAATAATGTATGTTTTGCCTCATCTATGAAGCGTGCGATCCGGTCCCGTCCATTACCGGTACACCAGATCATGTGGGCGTGTTCTCCCGGATCGAAATCTGTTCGGTTCCAGTCAGCCAAAAAGCAGGCAACCACTTCGTCCACTTCATGTTTGTGATTGGTGGTAATTGCATAATCGCGGGTTACCGTCAGGTTTTTGGTTGCCCAGTTCAGGGATTTAATAAAGGCAGTAGTATCATCGATCACCATGGATTTCTCGTGCGTAAGGCCAAATTTCGGGATTACTGTCTTTAACCTCAATACCGGCTTCTTCCAGACGCTTGCGGGTTTCGCCATTATCTTCCTCACCACTTCTTCGCGCCGGATTCAACATCACCTGCACATCGACGCCTCTTTTTCTGGCAGCGATCACCGCATTGATCAGATCCGGGTCAGAAAATACAAACATCTTTATCTTGATTGAACTCTTAGCAGCTTCAATAGCATCTACAATGGGCTTTTTCGTATCGTCGGGCAGGATGATGATGGTCCTTATGGAAGAATCTTTTGACATATTAATAGTTGCTTTTAAAGTATAAGTTAATTTAATTTCGAATCAGCTACGGGTTCTGTTCCTGCCTGTATATGATAAAGTTCTGCATAAATTCCATTCCGGGCCACAAGTTCATCGTGTGTTCCTTGCTCGGCCACATATCCCCCTTTCAACACGACGATTTTGTCGGCATCGCGAATGGTACTGAGTCTGTGCGCAATAATGATAACCGTGCGGCCTTTCATCAAACGTTCCAATGCTTCCATCACAAGCTTTTCCGATTCGGTATCCAATGCTGCTGTCGGTTCGTCCAGAATTAGAATCGGTGAATTACGAATGATAGCCCGCGCGATGCCAATTCTTTGACGTTGTCCCCCGGAAAGCGTCAGCCCCCTTTCGCCTACCATTGTATCATAACCATGGGCCATTTTCGAAATAAATTCATCTGCATTGGCCATTTTGGCGGCTGCTTCAATTTCTTCCTGGGTCGCACCCTGCTTGCCATAGGCGATATTGTCCCTCACTGTCCCAAAGAAAAGAACCGTATCCTGTAATACAAACGCTATTTGATCCCGCAAGCCGGTGTCACCATGCAATTGATATTCGGTAATGTCGACGCCATCGATCAAAACACGTCCTTTGGTAGGATCGTAAAAACGCGGTATCAAACTGACAACAGTAGATTTTCCTCCGCCAGTAGGGCCGCATATGCCAATCCTTTGTCCAGCTTTGATTGAAAAATGGACATCACTCAAAACAGGTGACTCGGGATCATATGAAAATGCCACATGTTCAAATTCAATATGCCCCTGCACATTTTCCGGAATTTTAGCATTTGGTTTTTGAGGTATGACGGTATCTGTATCCAGAATAGCCTGTATGCGCTCCAACGCCACCGAAGCCTGAGCGATCGAGGTTGTCATTTTGGCCAGGTCCTGAACCGGTTTAAAGAATTTTGCCAGATATGAAAGAAATACAGTCAACCCTCCGAGTGTCATGGCTCCAATAAGTACCAGATGCGTACCCCGCCAAAGTACAAAAGCTGTACAACCTGAAACAATCAGTGCCACCACCGGAGATAACAAAGATTTGACTTTTCTCGCCCTCAATGAAGCCTTTACAGTATCCATACTCACATCTTTCAAATGTGTTTCTTCCAGATCCTGTCTGTCAAATGCTTTAACGGCACGCACCGACTCAAGTCCTTGCTGAAGAACAGAAACCATGGTACTTTGCTCTGCTCTGACCTCGTGTGTGGCTTTTTTTACGGCCGTTTTAAAACGTGCCACAAATAAAAGAAGCAATGGCGTAACTGCAACCGCCACGAGGGCAAAATCCCAATTCATATAAAACATAAGCCCGAGCATCCCAAGAATTGTAAGTGCATCAATGAGAATGCTCAGTAATGCAGAAGAAGCAAAACCCTGTATGGTGGATACATCCGACGTAATGGTACTCAGGATATTTCCAATCTGATGAGAATCGTAATAAGAAAGAGAAAGGCGTTGCAGATGGTGGTAAACTTTTTGTCGCAGATCGTTGGCTACATATTGGGCAACACTTTCTGTATAATAATTATCAATATAACCCGCAATTCCCCCAATCAGTGCGATCAGCACGAGTCCGATGGCTGCTGCTCCCGCAATCGCCATCTTATCGGTTTCAAATGGCAAATCCTTGATCCATCTAAGCCACTCTGGCAGCGGGTGATGGCCCACGACGTTGTCAATAATAATTTTCAATGGCCAAGGACCCAATAGGCTCATGGCTGTTTCCAGTAACATAGCCAAAAAAATGACAAGCAGCCATTTATTATAAGGCCTGATAAGTTCAAGAACCAGTGAGGTCAGGCTTTTGGAAGGCTTTTTCAGCAGGATCCGATGATCCTTTTTCTTTGGGTTCTCAGAATGATCGATAGCCATGTCAAGTCAGTTTGTAGGGAAATTCTACACACAATATAAATACCTTACAGAACATAACGACCGTTTAACAGTATAATGCCTGGCATGGGTATAAGGTGTCATCCAACTTCGTGCGTTTGGCATTGAGCGTTGGGCGTTAAGCGTAAAAGGTTTATCTGAGTATCACAGCTGCAAGCGGTGGCAGGTGAACATTTATTTCGTAGCGGTTTTCGGTTTTATCCACCAGCGTGACAATCGGTTCCGGATTAAAAATATTTCCTGATCCGCCATATTCCCTTTCGTCACTGTTAAAGATTTCCTTCCACTCGGATTTACCATTCGCATAAACTTTCCAGTTATTACGAACCACAGGTGTCATATTTAATATAACGAGCACATCATTTTCGGGTAGTTTACCCTTTCTTCTGAAAACAATCACCGATTCTGCCCGATGATCAAGATCGATCCATTCAAATCCATACTGATTGAATTGATTTTCATACAGGGCAGGCTCACTTCTCAATAGCAGATTGAGATCTCGCACACAGTCCTTCATTTTCCAATGCAATTCGTATTTGAGTAAATACCATTGCAACTCACTTTTATGATTCCATTCACTGGTTGCACCAAATTCATTCCCCATAAAAAGCAGCTTACCTCCAGGGTGCATAAACATATAAGTATACATGAGCCGAAGATTGGCAAATTTCTGCCATTCATCACCCGGCATTTTGTATAACATCGGCGATTTGCCGTGGACCACTTCATCATGACTCAGCGGCAGCATAAAATTTTCATCATAATAATACATCATGCTGAATGTAAACTTATCCTGCAGGCCCTTACGCATCAGCGGATCGGCCTTAAAATAGTCCAGTGTATCATGCATCCAACCCATCATCCATTTCATTCCGAAACCCAGTCCATCTGCAAAAGTCGGTTTGCTGATGCCCGGCCAGTCTGTAGCCTCTTCAGCAATGGTTTGCGTGTCCGGAAAATCGCGGTACAAAGTTTCATTCAGGTCTTTAATAAATGCAATCGCTTCCAGATTTCCATCACCACCAAACTCATTGGGTTCCCATTGACCCGTTGTTCTGGAATAATTTAATTTCAGCATCGAGCTGACAGCATCCACCCGGATGCCGTCTGCATGGAACTTGTCACACCAAAAGCGGCCACTGCTGATCAGAAATGATTTGACTTCTCCCCTCTTGTAATTAAAAATATAGCTGTTCCAGTCAGGGTGATATCCCTTTCGCATATCGGCATACTCATAGGTATTGGCGCCATCAAACATATAGAGGCCATGTGCATCATACGGAAAATGAGACGGCACCCAATCGAGCAGAACACCGATACCAGCTTCATGAAAAGCATTCACCAGTTCCATAAACGATTGCGGATCGCCAAATCGTGATGTAGGTGCGAAATAACCGACCCCCTGATAACCCCAGCTTCCATCAAAAGGATATTCCATCACAGGCATCAGTTCGACATGTGTAAAGCCCATTTCTTTTACATATGGAACGAGACGTTCACGGATCTGATCGTAGCTGTTGTATGTTTCTTCATCATCCGGTGATGGCCGCATCCAGCTGGCGAGATGAACTTCATATACACTCCATGGTTGATCCAGTGCGTTGTTTTTTTTGCGTGTCTTCATCCAGGAGTCGTCCTTCCATTTATAGTCAAGGTCCCAGGTAATTGTTGCCGTCTTGGGTCTTTGCTCCCAAAAATGTCCAAAGGGATCGCCTTTCACAGTCTCCGAATTATTAAATCCGCGAATATGATATTTATAAATTTCACCTCTGTTGATGTGGGGAATAAAACCCTCCCATATACCCGATTTTTCAAGTCTTACAAATAATGGATGCTCGTCTGGTTTCCAGTGATTAAAATTTCCGATGACCGACACAGCTGTGGCATTGGGAGCCCATACTGCAAAATAATAGCCTTTTGTCCCGAGCACTTCGCGTGCATGGGAGCCAAAAATTTCGTACAAACGATAGTGAGTCCCATTTTGGAAATTACTGATGTCTTCATCAGAAAAAAGGGAGTAATTCCAAACGGGTTTCGTGGAATCTACAAAATGGGTATGTTCGTAGTCTGTAATCAAATGATTCACCTTCACTAATGTACAACCTTATTGGCAGTCGGCCGTTTTTTTAGTTCAAGTATCCGTATAGAACGGGCAGGAATATTCATTTTTTCCGAAAGGGAGTAAATGCTTCCGGTCATCACATCCGTTGCCGTTTCAAAGGACTTCGTTCTTTCTGAATAATCCTCAAAATGAATGGTAGCAGAAAGTGTATCTGAGTTCAGAGCACATAGAATGGTCTGATTGTTATTATAACGAAAATATACGTACATCCCTTTTGACGGAATATATTGCATCAGGGCACCGGTTGTGAGCGCAGAAGATGTTTTTCTGACGTTCGCCAGTCTGGCAACATAATTAAATGCGATATTTTCACTATCTGTTCTTCCGGATTCCAGGAATTTATTTTTTGGATCTCCTTCAAAGCCGCCCGGGAAATCCTCCCTTACCATCGCGTCGGAAGGGTTCTTGAAATTTTTCATAAGAATTTCGGTGCCATAATATAAATGCGGAATACCTCTTTCCGTCAACAGCAGACCGATGCCCATTTGAAAATTTGCAAAGTCTTCGCCGGCTACAGAGTAAAAACGGTCCATATCGTGGTTGTCCAGAAAAATACAATTGTACATAGGATTCTTATACAGCATATCTTCTGCCAGGGTCGTATACAGCCGCATCACGCCATCCGACCACCCGTAATTTTTTTTGAGTGCCTCTAGCATTGCATAACAAACAGGAAAATCAAGTATTCCGGTAAGGTTACTTTTCCATGGAACGTTTAAATTGTTCCTGCAGAAATAAGCACCCGCCGCCACTGTGTTTACTGTGGCTTCTCCCAAAGATGTAATGGAAGGGAATTCCTTTTCTAATGCGGCGTTCAAATTATTTAAGAAATATCGGGTCACAGTATTTATAAGTATCTACACGCCAACCGTCCAATTGAAAAGTCTGCGTCATCCAGATAGCCTGCTGAATAAGATAGGTTGCGAGCAATGGGTTTCTCAAATTAAGATCCGGAAGATGCGGCACAAACCAGCCTGCTTCCATTATTTCCCTGTCTTTCGCAGAAGCATGAATATCGAAAATAGCCTGTTCGCGGTGGCTCGTATTTTGATATGCAGGCCACCAATTGATCCAGTTGCTGTCAGGCAGATCCTTCATGATCCAGTGTTCCGAACCGATATGGTTATAAACCGCATCCTGAATTATTTTCAGTCCGTGTTTGTGTGCAGCTGCCACTAATTTTAAATAGGCTTCTTTTCCGCCCATTCTTTTATCTATTTCATAGTGGTCGGTGAACCAGTAGCCATGATATCCGCTCAGCATGCCGGAGGGTTCTTTTTCCAACGGCATGTCATTTTCTATTACCGGCGTAAGCCATATGGCTGTGGCACCGAGCTGCTGAATATAATCGAGATGATTGATCACACCCTGCAGGTCGCCCCCATGCCGTGCCAGAGGATTCTTACGGTCGGCAACCGTATCACGCATATTCGCATAATGGTCATTGTTAGGATCCCCGTTACTGAAACGGTCGGGCATCAGGAGGTATATGAAGTCAGATGAATTGATACCACGGGCATATGATAAACCTTTTCCAGCAGGAGGTTTTAGGAGTGCATACGTAAAAATTCTGCTGAAGTTTTCAGACCGACATTTAATTTCGAAATTTCCGGGCTTCGTATAGGATTCGATTGCCAGATCTAATACCAGATAATTTTTATTTTTTAGGTTGTGTTTTCGAATTATTCGGACACCCGGATAATTAATTGTGATGGAATTTATTAAACCAATGGCATTCCCGTGAAATATTAACTGGAGATTCTGATTTTTCATACCCACCCACCAATTGGACGGATAAATTTTTATTTCATTTTGGGCGAAGGCACAACAAAATGAAAACAGGAAAGGAAGGAAAATAAACTTTCTCATGTCGCGGCCAGTCTTTGTTGTTTCCTGCTGATCCGTATATCCCCGGCATCATATACAAACAAAACACTGATGGCTGCGCAGAATAAAAAGAATCCCGCCAGTACAATCGCATAGATCGGCTGGTTGCCATAAATATGTTTTACGATCGAACCGCCGAATACACCGTTTACAATTTGCGGAAGTGTGATAAAGAAATTAAATATACCCATGTAAATTCCCAGTTTCCCGGGCGGTATGGAACCCGACAAAATCACATAGGGCATGGCCAGAATACTGGCCCAGGCCAACCCCACGCCAACCATAGAATAAGTTAACATGGCAGGATCTTTTATAAAGAAGATGGAGATCAAACCCACACCACCTGCCATCAATGAAAATGCATGCGTAGCCTTGCGTCCTATCCGCCGGGCAATTGCAGGCAGAAGTAGTGCGTAAAACATGGCAACCAGGTTGTAAACACCAAATGCAGAACTTACTTTATTTCCTGCTTCATTGTATTCTACCGTCTTGGCATATTCTCCGGTGAGACCGTAAACATGTGTCGCTACAGCATCTGTGGTAAACACCCACATGGAAAACAATGCGAACCAGGAAAAGAACTGAACGAGGCCCAGTTGTTTCATCGTTTTCGGCATGTGCCGGAAATCATAAATTATTTCACGAATGCCCGACCGCTTATGTGTTTGCTCCGGTTTCCCATGATATTTTTCATATTCTGCCGGTGCATACTCCCTGGAAAAAAATACAGTCACCAAAATGGCTATGATCAGAACCGCCGCACCAATATAATATGAGTACCGAATATTATCCGCCACACCGTTTGGGCCCGGCAGCAGACTGAATCCGTGTTTACCCATCCATTCGGGGAGATAGGATCCGCCGACAGCCCCGAGTCCGATCAGGAATGTTTGTATACTAAATCCGAGTGTTCTTTGTTTGTCAGGAAGGTTGTCAGCCACAAGTGCCCTGAATGGTTCCATCGCTATGTTAATGGACGTATCCATAATCATCACCATGCCTGCACCGATCCACAACGCAGGTATGATAGAAGAAAAAGAACCGGAATTGGGAAGAATTAGCAGCGCCGTACAGGTCAGAATGGCACCGGTTAAAAAATAAGGTTTTCTTCTGCCCAACCGGTTCCAGGTGCGATCGCTATAGTGACCGATCAGCGGTTGAACAATCATTCCGGTGAGCGGAGCCACCAGCCAGAAAGCAGGCAGTTGATCCACATCAGCGCCAAAGGAACGAAGAATACGGCTGGTATTGCCATTTTGCAATGCAAAGCCAAATTGAATTCCCAGAAATCCAAAACTCATCGTTACAATCTGCCAAACAGAAAGCCGCGGTTTTTCAGCCAGGCTATTTTTGGCAAGAGAAGTCGCTGTGGCCATAGCAATCGTTATAAACTAAATAACAAAACCATTCGGAATCACCGCACCTTTTTTCACTACCACGATTCCGTCTTTCACTGTATACAAAGCATGATCGGTATTCTCCAGGTGTGTACCTCCGTTAATCCTGACATCATCACCGATACGGCAGTTCTTGTCTACAATGCAATTGCGTATATAACAGCGGTCGCCAATACCCACAGATGGCAAGCCATGTTCTTTATCATGCTTGATCTCTTCAATGGTTTCATAGTAATCAATGCCCATCAGATAACTGCTGACGATGGTGGTGCCGATACCGATTCTGGTGCGTATACCGATCACACTGCTCTCGATACGGGACGCATTGATGATACATCCTTCCGCAATGATTGTTTTCTCCAGTGTGGTGCCGCTGATTTTTGCAGGTGGTAACATGCGCGCACGTGTGTAGATCGCATTGTTATTGTCGAATAAATTGAAATCGGGAATTTCCTTGGTAAGGCCGAGATTGGCTTCAAAAAAAGAATAAATATTTCCAATATCCGTCCAATAGCCATCATACTGGTAACTGACTACTTTGTACTTGTCGATCGATTGCGGAAGAATCTCTTTTCCGAAGTCAGTTGCTTCCACATATTCATTCTGAAGCAGATCCTGCAGCAATTGTCTGTTAAAAATATAAATACCCATCGACGCCAGGTAGTTTCTACCCTGGCTTTGCATGGCCGTTCCTGTATCACTGGTCCAGTCTTTTAAAACCTCTTTTTTGGGTTTCTCGATAAAAGAAGTAATGAAACCTTTATTATCTTTTTTCAATATACCGAATTCAGAGGCCTCCCTGTCCGCAACCGGAATGGTCGCAATCGTTATTTCTGCTTTTTGCTGGATATGGTTATTCAGCATTTCCATAAAATTCATCTGGTACAACTGATCACCTGAAAGAATCAGGATATATTCAGCTTCAAAAGGGCCCAGATGACGCAGGCATTGTCGCACTGCATCAGCCGTCCCCTGATACCAGGTGGGATTGTCCGGCGTTTGTTCTGCCGCGAGAATGTCCACAAAAGCCGAACTGAATGCACTGAAATGGTAGGTATTTTTTATGTGCCGGTTCAGTGAGGCTGAATTAAACTGCGTCAGTACAAACATCCTGTCGATGCCGGAATTCAAACAGTTTGAAATAGGAATATCTACCAGCCTGTATTTACCGGCAATGGGAACGGCTGGTTTGGAGCGGCTGGCAGTCAATGGATACAAGCGGGTACCCGCACCACCTCCTAAAATAACAGCTAATACTTTTTTTGACATAACGTCTGATTTATTAAATTCTCATTAAAGCGAAGCGTAAAGATCAAGATATTGTTGCATACTGGTTTCCCAGCTAAAGTCAAGTCGCATCATTCTTCTTCTGAGCTCCTCCATCAATAGAGGTTCCTGATATAATTGTACTGCGCGCCAAACCGCGTGCGTAATGTCCCCGACGATGGCGTTACCAAACCTGATACCGTAACCATCGGGATCCCCGAAATCTCTCACTGTATCTCTCAGTCCGCCGGTAGCTCGAACAATGGGCACGGTACCATAGCGCATGGCATACATCTGATTTAATCCGCAGGGTTCAACTCTGGAAGGCATCAGGATAAAATCTGCCCCTGCATAAATAATATGACTCAGTGCTTCGTCATAACCAATAAATATACTAAAATCACCATCGCTGAGCATACTCACTCTTTCCAGGCTATCCTGAATATAGGTAGCTCCGCTTCCCAGAATCAGAAAATTCATTTTGCGGCCGATATAATAAAATGAATCTCCGATCGCCTGAGGTAATAGATCTGCGCCTTTTTCACCCACCAGCCTGCCGATAAAAGCAATCAGCGGTTTTTCTATGTCGAGCCCGAATCGTTTGCAAAGTATTTCTTTATTCTTTGTTTTACCAGCGGCATTCGCTTTGATATCATAATGGTTTTGCAGATAACTGTCTGTTCCCGGGTCCCAGACCTTTGTGTCAATTCCGTTCAGGATACCATAACACTTACCTTTTTCATATTCAAAAAGAGCTTCGAGCCCATTGGCCGCCCATCGGAGTTCTTCCAGATAACTCCAGCTCACCGTGGTGACTTTCCAGGCACATCGCACACCGCAGGCCAGCGCATTGATACTCTTGTTCCATTCCAATAAACCCGATTTCCAGGTATCCCATGCAGGTATATAAAAACTCTTATCCCAACTGAGCCAGCCCTGGTATTCCGCATTGTGAATCGTAAGAACAGTAGGAATATCGCGCAGATGCTGGTAGCGATAGCAATGCTTCATCATGAAAGGAATCAGCGCCGCCTGGTGGTCGTGGACGTGTACAACATCAGGATGATGTTTCCAGGATGCAAGCCAGTCAACAACCGCAATCTGGAATGAGATGAACCGTTCGGAATCATCATCGTATCCATAAATTTTATCCCTGTCAAGCAGTCCGTTAATATCTACCAGATAAAGATCAAAACCAAGGGTGTTATTTCTTTCCTTTATAACGGTATAAATAAACCACCAGTTCCCCAGGTTTGTATATCCTTTATGAACAACATCAAATTCATTGTTATAAAGAAATTTTGTTTTGTACATGGGCATTACCACTTTCGCAATATGTCCCTCGGCTGTTTGGTATTTTGGTAATGCACCTACTACATCACCCAACCCGCCTGCTTTTGCAACAGGATAACATTCAGCTGAAACGTGTAAAATCTCCATGAAATGAAGTTATGGGTGAGGGCGCCCTTGAGAATTGAGATCAATTTATGAAGGATTTAGGGATTCTTCATGCTATATGAAAAAATTTTTAATCAAGCCAAAACTTAACTACTTTCAACACTCATTTTAAAATGATTGCCTGCTCATGAGCCAACCTAAACAGCCAACCAACACTGGCGCCTTAGCAACTTTAGTCCTTGTTTTTTTCTTTTGGGGATTTATAGCTGCATCCAACAGTATTTTTATTCCTTTTTGTAAAAATTATTTTAACCTAAGCCAGTTTGAATCCCAATTGATCGGGACCGCTTTTTATGGTGCTTATTTTATTGGGTCTTTATTTCTATATATTTTCTCGGAAACCCGGGGCAGCGATATCTTAAATAAAATCGGCTACAAAAAAGGAATCATTATCGGACTTGGCATTTCGATTGCCGGCGCTTTGTTAATGATTCCTGCCGTAAGCGGAGAAACATTTAAGCCCATTGATGAACATGTTCAGGAAATTAAGGCTTTTAAAACTGACCAAAAATATGTCACGTCGGACAAGGTGCTTGTATTGAAAAAAGAAGAAAAGGATTCTTATTCACTGATCGTAAGAAATGATGAGACTGGAAAAAAGTTCATAAATAATCCGGAGATCCTTAAAAACCTGAATGGCCCCTTCGTTCCGGCCAAGGATACCAAAATAATTGACGGTGTTCCCGTTAAGCTCTCTGCCAGTTTCGGTGCTGACAAGGTAGATGCCATTGTCAGTTCTCTGAAAGGTGAAACGATCGCCTTCGGCAATTTTACTTTTATTTTAGTTGCGCTATTTATCATTGCGTTGGGATTTTCTTTACAGCAGACCTGTGCCCAGCCTTTTGCTATCATGCTGGGTGATCCCTCAACCGGTTCACATCGTCTGAACCTGGGTGGTAGTGTAAATTCGTTTGGAACCACGGTAGGACCCATCATCGTGAGTCTTTTCCTGTTCGGGTCACTAAACGCCGATCCGGACGATACTTCTGTTTCCTCCGTTAAATCTCTGTACGTGATCGTGGCGGTCGTATTTGCACTGGTAGCCCTGATTTTTGCATTCTCCAAACTTCCTGCCGGCAAAAATGATGAAAAGTTTGAAAAAGCGGCCAAAGCTTCAAAATCTCTGCTGACTATGACCGGATTCATCCTGGCGATTATCGTTCTCGGTCATTTCACCGAAATCAGTAAAGCGCCTCTTCTGATCGCCACCATCATTGTGGTATTGGTTACTTTATTTTATTCAAACCAGATTGCTCTGAAAAGTAACGACGGATGGGGTGCCATGAAATATCCCCAGTTGATCTATGGGATGATTGGAATATTTGTATATGTAGGCGTGGAAGTAACGATTGATAATAATTTTGGTGCACTACTTAAGACGAAAAATTACCTCACTGCATCAGGGTTAAATGAAAGTCAGATTTCAAAATATATCTCACTGTATTGGGGAAGCCTCATGATTGGCCGATGGACCGGGGCGATCAGTGTTTTTAATCTGTCTAAAATGGGCAAGCGAATCGCAACCGTTGTGGTTCCGTTTATTGCTTTTGCGGTTGTATTACTCGCAAACAGATTGAAGGGAAATGATGTCAGCGATCTCTATGCCTATTCAATCTGCGTTCTGCTTATTATTGTAGCTTTTTTCTACGGGCAGGAAAAACCGGTAAAAACCCTGTTGACGCTGGCCACGCTGGCAACCATTGCTATGTTGATAGGTGTTTTCACGAATGGACTTCTATCCGTTTATGCGTTTATTGCCGGAGGTTTGTGTTGCTCTATTATGTGGCCCTGTATTTTTGCATTGAGCGTTGCAGGACTTGGAAAATATACCAGCCAGGGTTCCGCATTTCTTATCATGATGATTTTAGGAGGTGCCGTAATCCCGCCTTTCCAGGGAGCGTTGGGTGATAACCCGTCCATAGGAATGCATAATTCTTATCTGGTTGCGGCTGTATGTTTTGCTTTTCTTGCCTGGCTTGCACTTAAATTGAAAAGTGTATTACAATCACAGGGACTTAATTTTGATGAACAAATCGGAGGTCACTAGATAAAAAATTATGTCAAAAGCAACTTCTTCTCCGGTATCGCTGGAGCCACTTGCCATCGGTATTGATATTGGTGGTACAGGAACAAAGTTTGGAATCGTAGACCGGATAGGAAATGTTTTATTTACCGGTGATCTTTCTACAAAGAAGCACAGGAAAATAGAAACTTTTATTGATGAGTTGCATGAAAAGCTATTTGCATTAATACAAACGGTTGGAGGGCCTGGCAGGATCAGAGGTATTGGTGTCGGAGCACCGAATGGTAATTTCTATACCGGAACGGTTGACTATGCACCAAATCTGCCATGGAAAGGAATCATTCCACTGGCCCAGCTTATTCAGGATAAATTTCAGTTGCCAACCAACCTGACCAATGATGCTAATGCAGCAGCGATTGGAGAAATGATGTATGGTGCCGCCCAGGGCATGAAAGATTTTATCATGATCACGCTTGGAACCGGTGTGGGCAGCGGTATCATTGCAAATGGGCATTTGATTTTAGGACACGACGGTTTTGCCGGGGAACTCGGACATACAATCATTATTCCGGATGGGAGATATCACGAAGGGACAGGCAAATATGGTTCACTTGAAAGTTATGCATCTGCAACCGGAGTGATGCTGACTGCCAAAGAAATACTTGAAAAAACAACAGACGACAGTTTACTCAGAAAAATTCATGTCGACGAAATCGATTCCAAGAAAGTTTATGACGCTGCGGTTCAGGGTGATAAAATAGCGAAAGAAATTTTTGATTATACCGGAAAGATACTTGGACTGGCCCTGGCTAATTTCGTTATGTTCTCAAGTCCGGAAGCCATTATATTATTTGGTGGATTAACAAAAGCCGGTGATCTGATCCTCAAGCCAACCCGTGAACATATGGAAGCGAACCTGATACAGGTTTTTCAAAATCGCGTGAAGATTCTCGTCAGCCACCTGCGCGAATCCGATGCAGCGATTCTTGGGGCAAGCGCCCTGGTATGGGATATGCCTTAGGTAAGCTTAAAGCTTAAAGCCCAAAGCTTAAAGCTATTGTTGTTAAGTTTTTTTATATCCCTGCGTTTCATCCCGATCCTGATGGCATGATTTTTCAATTATACAGGTAGTCACTTTGACTGTACCATATAAAAATCATGTATTATGAAAAAGATTATCATCGGCATTTTATGCCTCGCATTCTTTGCTAGTTGTGCTCCGACCCATCAAGCCCAGCCTCCGGTTCCTCCGGGAGCACCGGCACCTCCTCCTCCACCTCCGGCTCCTTAAGATATGCAGCAATAGAAATTTTCCCTAATGATTATATGACGATATCCGTCATATAATCATTTTTTATTGATCTTGACCAGTGATGTCCATTCTGCCATATAGAGACCATATAGAGACTTTATAGAGACCTTATAGAGACTATCCGCTTGTATGCTCATAGCATGCTGAGAGCATGCTGTAAGCGTGACTGCGCCTGTCTTTCATAGATCTTTCCTGGAAGTATTTGATTATATTAAAAAATAGCAGTTCGAGATAGAATTTCAATGGTTAAATAGGTGATTGTCAGTAGACAAGTCACCTGAACTCAAATTTAACTTCATATTAAGCTTCTGAGGTGAAAGCTTGATGTGTGCGTGAAAGACCTTTTTCAACGCTTATGGAACTCCGGAATCTAATTTCTGAAAGCCAATGCCTTTTCTTGAAGCCAGAGATTACGGCCAAATCCGGGGAAAACATGTTTCTCACTGTGATAAGAAGAACGAACCAGTGGACCGCTCTCTACATAATCCAGTCCAAGACCATATCCGATTTCCCGAAACTCGGCAAATTCATCGGGATGAACAAAACGAACAACCGGTAAATGTTTTTTCGTGGGTTGCAGATACTGACCGATGGTAATCACATCCACCCCACTGTTTGCAAGGTCTTTTATAGTTTGAACTACTTCTTCTTTTTGTTCCCCAAGGCCAAGCATGATGCCACTTTTCGTACGCATGCCACCCTTCTTCAGGATCTGAAGTGTTTGCATACTTCTCCAATAACGCGCCTGGATGCGGACCTGTTTGGTTAGTCTTTCCACCGTTTCAATATTATGCGAAACAACTTCCGGTGCTGACTCAATGATTCGCCGGATATTTTCCTCTTCACCTTTGAAGTCCGGTATCAATGTTTCCAGCGTCGTATCCGGATTTAAAGATTTTACTGCGCGAATCGTATTCTGCCAGATGATGCTTCCACCGTCCTTTATTTCATCGCGATCAACAGATGTTATGACAGCATGTTTGACCTTCATAAGATAGATCGCTTCGGCAACTCTTTGGGGTTCATCCCAGTCCACCGGAAGGGGTTTACCTGTGGCAACAGCACAGAATCCGCAACTACGGGTGCATATGTTTCCAAGGATCATAAAAGTAGCCGTACCCGCCCCCCAGCATTCACCCATATTCGGACAATTTCCACTTTCACAAATGGTATGAAGTTTATGTTGGTCAACCAGGTTACGAACCTGTCTGAAATTTTCACCGATGGGAAGTTTAACACGAAGCCAGCTCGGTTTCTTATTATGCGTTTCTTTTGTTTCAATAGAAGAAATGACGGGTAGTTCCTGCATATATAGTCAAAGGGCAAAGTTACAATGAAACAGGCATATCTTCAGCCGGTCACTTTCGCTTGCCAAACATGATGCAGATATAGGCATTGAAAAACAGGTGCTTGGGTGGCACATATGCCATTAAGGGCATTTCATTCAGATAATATTCAGCCGTTACACCAGTTTCAAATGCTGCTACATTGGTGTTATAACGTCCATAATCGAACCGCATCGCTAGCTTGGCATTTAGTCCGGGAGAGAAGGTGAGTTTATTCCAGCCACCGCTTAAACCGAGGGCATCATATACAATATAGGCACTGTCAAATATGGTAGGATAAGTACTCTGGATAGAATACAGACTTTGCGCAGGATATACATGCAATACGTATTGCTTCAACATTCCCAGGGATAACCCACCGCTATACAAATAGGTCACTGCAACCCCATTTTTATTTCCTTTCCCCCCCAGGAGGAATTGCTGACCCAGAGAGACTTTGAGTTCGTAAAAGTTGTTCAGTCTTCCAACTGAAACATAATTATACGTATACCCGTCCCCCGAAACTGCCTCTTTATGATCTTTTGGATCTTTTATTTCATTCAGTTCAAAATTGAGAATCCGGGATTTGGTGTTGGTTATAAATTTACCTCTTTCATAGAAAATGCCATATCCGTTGGTGGCCAGTTTAAATCCGTAAACATTATAATGATTAAAAATCAGGTTACCCTCCTCTTCCATTTTCATCATCTGGTTTATCCGCTGTTTTTTAGCCGCATTTTTATCATTGCTGTAAACAGGTGTGCCGGATTGTTGGGCCAGGACGGGAATAGTAATCAGGGTAAAGCAAATTAGAAACAACGCGTTTTTTACCGGCATGATTGGAATTACTGCTGTAAATTTATGAAAAAATGTATGACCTCTACAGTTATTTACGAGGGAGATCTTAGAACGGTTGCTCTGCATATTGCATCCGGGACCACAATAGAAACTGATGCGCCTGTTGATAATCAGGGAAAAGGACAAAGATTTTCACCAACAGATCTCGTGGCAACCGCCCTGGGATCCTGTATGCTGACCATCATGGGACAAAAAGCGCGTGATCATAAAATTGACCTGAAGGGTACGCGAATAGAAATACAAAAAATAATGAAGGCGGAGCCCCGTAAAATGTCCGGTATCAATTTAACATTTCATTTGCCAGACAATCTGAGGTTAAATGAAAAACAAACTATCATTCTTCAGAGAGCAGCAGAAACCTGTCCGGTGATGCTAAGTATTCACCCTGAAATTGAAGTTGAAGTGAATTTTAACTGGCCAACTGCAGCCGAAAAATTTTCTAATTATTAATCGGTTTATCCGGCTGTAATAAATATTTACCGATTTCGCATTCCAGACATTTTCTCTGGTCACAGAATTGCCTTTTCAATTCAGTCAATGCCTGTGAACCAGCCGCCTTTTTTACGGTTACACCTATCCGTTTCCAGCTCTTGATAAGTTCGTTTTGTTCTGCCGGCATTTGTGCCAGCCAACTGACAGCCTTTTTTAGAATAGCCGCATCAGGAATCATTTTTCCATAGGTGTATATTATTGGAATTATGCTATTGATAATAATATTATCACACATATCCCGACCAAGTATCTTTTCCCTGAATATGGAAACCTTGTCGAATACATAGTGATTATGCCAATAGTCATTTGCCCTGACCATTAGTTTTTTTCTTAACTGTGAAATGGTTTCACATTCCAATATCCATGCGAACAGGGCGGTCGACTGAAAACAAACCGCTGCAAGCTGGGATAATCGGATGCAGGGAAAATTCTCCGGTCTCATCCGCAATAAATGCACTGGCTCATATATTTTATTTAAACGGTATTTTTTTTTGAGAAATTCATATTCCTTTTTGAGCATTACTGGATATGGGTCAAGAAAATCTTTCTCGAGCAGATTGGCTTGTCCGATGAATAAAGCTTCCAGTTGAATAAAATGATGCCGGTGTTTTGCCAGCAGCGAATAAGGAATACTCCGGGCGATTGACTCAAATGCAGAAGCATTGACAGGATTGCCGAAATTCCGGGCCATCATCCACCATAATTGTTCTTCCCAGTGATACTGATTCAAACGCAGGGAATCCAGAATTTTATGCATTTTTCTGTTCAGGCGCATGATCAACAGCTGTGATGCCCAGTTTTCCCATTTGTTATACCCGGTTTTTGAAGCTGATAATTCGCAGGGAATAAAAACAGGTTTAGTCATCCAGCCCGCATAAGTATCCAACATGATGTTTGGAATCCGGTTACACAGTTCAAGCTGCGGAATATTTCTTTTAATATCAAGCCGGTCCTGTTTCCAAACAACATGCAACATAACATTTTGGTAGTTCCCGTCTTCCGTGTGATTGTGTTTTATCCACCCGGACGAATATAAATGCAATTCAACACTCCCAATCCAGCAATGTCCATTAATCCGAATGCGTGCATTGACGAAATCGGGACCCTGATATGTATTTAATTCTCCCGGATAGTCTATGGTCATCGACTCACCGGTTGTCAATTCCAGTTTTTGTTGATTGAAATATCTGTGTTTCCAAATAAATTGTAATAATTTCTCGGTCATCTGTGTAATGGATTCTATTAAAAATAGAACCTGACCTGATCGAAAAAAGGGGAAAAACAACACGGTTTTGGGGATGAAAACACTTGAGGACAAGTATGGAAGTATGGAAGTATGGAAGAATGGAAGTGCTATTACTATTATACTTTAAAACGAACACCTCCATACTTCCATACTTCCAGTCTTGCATACTAGATCTTTTTAAGGCGAAGCCTTAAAAAGATCTTAGTTCCTGCAGTACCCGACTTACAGGCAGTCCCATGACATTGTAAAAATCACCATCAATTGAATGAATGCCAGTGACGCCTATCCATTCCTGAATGGCATAAGCGCCGGCCTTATCATATGGCCGGTAACGATCAACATAGTGTTCTATCTCTGTTCGCGAGAGTGAGTGAAAACGAACTCGGGTTGTTTCAGCAAAAAGGATTTCTTTTTTTGCATTAGTAAGTGCAACCCCGGTGATCACTTCATGCACTTTCCCCGACAATAGCAAAAGCATTCGAATAGCATCGGATCTGTCCAGGGGTTTTCCGAGCATCTGCTGATCTAACACCACAATAGTGTCAGCCGCCAGTATGATTCCTCCGGGTGTAATTTTCTTTCGAACGAGGGCAGCTTTCTGACTTGCAAGAAACACAGGAATTTCGGAAACGGGTAACCCATCGGGTACCATTTCATCTGCATCACTGGGTATGATATCAAACGGTATTTCCGCCCATTCCAGTAATTGTTTTCTCCGCGGTGATGCCGAAGCCAGGATTATCCGATCCATGAGGTATACAATTTTAGAAATATCATGGAAAGAATGCCCATTAGCATAATGGCTTTAACAATCTGGCTGAGCTGATGAAATTGTGCGGGCTGATCGGCTCCGGATAATTTTTTCAATACACGCAGTATTGGATAAATAACTCCGAAACAGGTATAGATGATCGTCAGCCACCACCTGTATTGTAATACATAAAACTGGATAAAGATCAGGGCGGCAACCAGTACCGTTAGCCAGCAAACGCAGAAGAATTTTGCAGCGTTCAGTCCCCAAACCAGGGGCATTGTCCGACAATTGTAGCGGGCATCTCCTTCCATATCCTCCATGTCCTTGATCACTTCCCGGACGAGTGAAATGATGAATGCAAAAGAGGCATAAACGACCGTGAATTTATAAATCCTGGACAGGGCTCCATGGAATTCGGGATCTACGAAACGGTGCAACCGGAATTCTGACAGGTACAAAACACCGATCACCCACGCCGTAAGAAGTGAAATCAAAATATTCCCGATCAATAATTTCTTTTTGAAGGTGGTACTGTAAAACCATAGCAGCAATACGCAACATAAGTTAGACGGGCCGATAAAAATGTTCCTGAGTTTCCATGAAAGATAAAACCCGATGCCAATGCCAATACCTGATAAAATCCAGTGCCAGATGATGGCCCACCTTCTTTTAATAATTTTTTCCACCACGACCCGTTCCGGTTTATTCACCCGATCTATATTGAGATCAAAGTAATCGTTGATGATATATCCGGCAGCAGCTATTAAAACGGACGAAAGGCTGAGTAAAATAAATTCATTTAATTTAAGAATATTTTCATGCTCGGGATGACCCTGGTAAAAACTTGGTATGATTATACAGAAATAAAAAAGGGACTGGGTAAGTGAAATAAAGAGCAGGTTTGGCCACCGGACCAGTCGAAAAAAAGCCGGAATTGCTTTTGATTTCATAAATAATTTTGTGCTCAACGGGAAGGTACAAAGGATTCAAGATCCCATTGCCCGTGTAAACGAAGCAATTTTTCTATTACATCACGCACACAGCCTTTTCCTCCATGATGCGCCGAAATATATCGCGCAGTTTCAAGTATTTCCGGAGCAGCGTCAGCAGGCGCACAGGGCATGGCTGCTTTTTGCATTGGTTTCAGATCCGGGATGTCATCTCCCATGTACAAAGTTTCCAACCAGCTGACATGATTTTCATTCAGGTATTCTTCCAGAATTTCTACCTTGTCTTCCACGTTTAAAAAAATATTTTTTATACCCAGCTTTTCTAATCGGATGGCAGCGCCCAAACCGTTTCCACCTGAAATCACGACTACATTGTATTTTTTCTTTACAGCCAGCTGTAATGCATATCCATCCCGGACGTTCATTTGGCGAACCTGTTCACCGGTTTCAAATACCATCACGGACCCATCCGTTAAGACGCCGTCAATATCAAATATCAGCGTGGTAATGGGTTTGAAAGAATCGAGCAGGTTCATGTTTTGTTTTGCGGCAAAAGTACGTATTAAGCTTAAAGCCTAAAGCTCAAAGCCTAAAACGGATTTCTGAATTTCAGATGTGAATAAATTATAAAAATTCAAAATATCCGGATATTTTTTCAACAGGTCACGATGCTTCTGAATTGTAATCGTATCATTTCTGATCGCAGGACCGGTTTGCGTTTTTTGAGGTGTTGTATTTCGTAACCGGATCGCTGTCTCTTCAATCAGAGGCTGTAAAACCGCAAATGATATATTTTCTTTTACGCAGAATGAAGCCGCCAGGGCATACAAATGGTTTGTAAAATTATTTACCATGGTCGCGACAAGATGATATTTTAAACGTGTTTCATCATCTGCTTCGGTAACATTTGCTGCAATACTGGAAGCAAATTCTTTTAATTGCCTTGTTGTATTAACATTATTGCCTTGTATGAGTATCGGTAGTGCCGGTAATATTTCAATTTCTTTTCTCAGGCTTTGTAAAGGGTATACTACCCCGAATGATTTATTTGATCCCCGGACTTCATTGATAGAGAGAGCACCAGCCGTATGTACAAGAATGGACCTGACCTCGCCGATCTCCCGAACGAGATAACTTACCGCGTCATCCCGCAGTGCGATGATCATCAGGTCTGCTTTTCTTTCGATGGATGAAATATAAGAGGTGGAGGTTGTCCCCAGTCTCGTGGCCAGCGCATTGGCATGATCCGAATTACGGCTATAGACCTGTACGATCCGGTGACCGGCTGCCAGTGATTTCCGGCCAAGCACAGTGGCCACATTGCCGGAACCAATGAGTACTATATCCATGGGTAATCGAGCCGGAGGCCGATAAAAAATTGACTAAGATTTCTTCTTCTGCGATTTAGGCGCCCAGATCGCGAGCATCCGTTTGCCTTCCATTTTTGGCATACCCTCCAGAACACCTACTTCATTCAGGCGTTCCGCGAATTTAAGCAGCAGCAATTCTCCTCTTTCACGAAACTGGATTGCGCGTCCCTTGAATTGCACATACGCTTTTACCTTGTCACCGTCTTTTAAAAATTTCTCTGCGTGTTTCGCTTTGAAATCGAAATCGTGATCATCTGTATTCGGAGTAAAGCGTATTTCTTTTACTTCTGAAGCCTTACTCTTGGCCTTCATTTCTTTTTCCTTCCGTTTCTTTTCGTAAAGGAATTTATTATAATCAATGATTTTGCAAACTGGCGGATCAGCATTCGGAGAAATTTCTACCAGGTCCAGCGCCTGATCCTGCGCCATTTTAAGAGCTTCTGTTGTCGGATAAACACCGACTGTTACATTTTCACCTACCAGGCGTACATTCGGTACGCGAATCATATTGTTGGTACGGTGTTCCTGTTGTTGTTCTTTTCTGAATCTGGGATTAAAATTACCTCTGGGAGGTCTCGGTGGAAATGCCATTTATTGTTTTTAGTTGAACGATAGTCAAGATCCGGTTTAATTTTTTTTAGGATCTTAGTTTTATTTCTGATTTGATGTCTCTGACAAAAGTTTCTACATCCTGTACACCGATATCACCCTTTCCCTGCCTTCTTACGGATACCTGATGTTCATTCATCTCTTTTTCTCCGATGATCAGCATAAAAGGTACCCTGGCCAGTTCAGTGTCCCGGATTTTCTTGCCAATCTTCTCACTCCGGTCATCGATGGATGCACGAATATCCGCATTTTTAAGCGATTCCAGAACAGTTTGTGCATATCCCATGTACTTATCGCTGATTGGCAACAATTTAACCTGCAGAGGCGCCAGCCACAAAGGGAATTTACCCGCATAATGCTCCAGTAAAAAACCTATGAATCTTTCGTGGGTTCCCAGGGGCGCCCGGTGAATAATCAGCGGTGTTTCGTGGCCATTTTCACTGTTTGTAAATTCCAGTTTAAAACTGCGGCCCTGCGCAAAATCTACCTGGTTGGTGGCAAGGGTGAATTCCCTGCCAATTGCACTCCATATTTGTACATCAATCTTGGGTCCATAAAAAGCAGCCTCGTCCAAAACCTCGACAAAAGGGGTATTTGTATCCTGCAATACTTTTCGGACCATAGCCTCAGTTTGAAGCCAGAGTTCCGGTTCATTTACATATTTCACACCCAGTTTTGCCGGATCGTGTAGGCTCAGACGCATTACATATTTATCAATTCCGAATATCCTGAAGTATTTCAGGTACATGTCGTTGACAGCCCGGAATTCCTTGGCAAAGTCTTCTTTGGCGCAATAAATATGAGCATCATTCATATGCAGGCATCGTACCCTCATCAGCCCAAAAAGTTCACCGCTTTGTTCGAAGCGATAGCAGGTCCCGTATTCCGCCAGTCTCAATGGGAGGTCCTTGTAACTTCTGGGTTCAGCCGCAAAAATTTTATGGTGATGCGGACAATTCATCGCCTTCAGGTAGTATTTAGTGCCGTCCAATTCCATGGGCGGATACATGCTTTCCTTATAATATGGTAAATGACCACTTGTTAAATACAGACTCTCCTTCCCGATATGGGGGGTTACCACTCTTTGATAGCCAGCTGCTTGCTCGGTTTCCTTAGCAAGCTTTTCCAATTCCTCAATAATGATGGTTCCGTTGGGCATCCAAAGGATCAGTCCCTGTCCGACTTCGTCATCCGTGGTATAAATACCCATTTCTTTACCCAGCTTGCGATGATCACGTTTTTTTGCTTCTTCCAGCATCAGGAGGTACTCATCCAGTTCTTTTTTTGAAGGGAAACTAACCCCATATATGCGGGTCAGCTGTTTATTTTTTTCATCCCCCTTCCAGTAAGCCCCGGCGATATTGGTTAGCTTCAGGGCTTTGATGATTCCGGTATCAGGTATGTGCGGACCCCGGCACAGATCAGTAAAACCACCCTGTGTATAAAAAGTGATCTCACCATCTTTGAGATTTTGCAATAAATCCAGCTTGTATTCATCTCCTTTTTCCTGAAAAAAATGAATGGCTTCTGCTTTCGGCACTTCTTTCCGGATATATTTATTTTGTCTGGCGGCCAACTCGGTCATTTTGGCCTCCAGATTCCGCAGGTCCTCTTCAGAAATCTGACGCCCACCCAGGTCCATATCATAGTAAAATCCATTTTCAATAGCTGGTCCGACCCAGAATTTGACGCCCGGGAAAATGGATTCAACGGCTTCTGCCATCAAGTGGGCGGTAGAATGCCAGAAGGTAGATTTGCCCGCGGCATCATTCCAGGTGAGCAGATTTACCGACGCATTGTTCCGGATAGGTCTTGTGGCATCCCATACCTCTCCGTTAACATTTGCAGCGATTACCTTTCTTGCAAGACCTTCACTAATTGATTTCGCAATTTCCATGGAATTGGTTCCTTCCGGATATTCCTTTACTGCGCCATCTGGTAATGTAATTTTTATCATGCCGGATATTTTCCTTTGAGGGTTGCAAAATTAACAAACTCTTGCCAGATTTTGCTTTCTCTAATTTCTGCGGAAAATAATTTTATCTAATTTGCCATTGATGAAAAACTGTATCCGTTTAGTTTATTGCCTGGCCCTTTTGAATGGCTCATCTATCGCTACGATATATGCCCAGGATCTGACGGGAATATGGCGCGGACACTTTCGTTCTAACGAAGGCGTAGAGCGACTGGTAGAGAGTTACGATGGCAGGTATAAGATTTACGATGACAGGTATAAGATGGAAGTGCAGATTGCACAAACACACAATCATTTCGAAGCTGTCACTTATTCATATAAGAATACTGAATTTTACGGTAAGGCTACGGCGAGCGGTTCCCTGAATAAGGACACCAAAAAAGTGCTGTTGAAAGAAGGAAAATTGCTGGAAGTGCGATACGCTAATGGTTTTGTATGCATCATGACCTGTTTCATGCAATATTCCAAACTGGGAAATGACGAATATCTGCAGGGCACTTATTACAGTACCAGTGTAAATGATTCTTTATCCGGCTGTGGTAAGGGAAGTATTTTTCTTCACCGCGTGGTTGAATCCGATTTTCATAAAGAGCCGTTTCTGGAGAAAAAAGAAAAAGAATTGCTTGCACATAAGAAGGAAAATGTACCCGGACCGGTAGCCGCCGTAATTCCGCCGGCAGTGGCAAAACCTTCTTCGCCGGTCAAAAAGCCGGTAAATACAAATCCGGTTCAACCCAATCCAATTGCTAAATCAACACCGTCCAATGCGCCGGCTAAAAAGCATCCGTCTTCATCCACTGCTTCTCATTCAATGGCGGTTCAGAAAAATTCGACTGCAGTGCGGCCCGTGGAAACTCAGCATATGAGTGATTCTTCCATGAAAATTTCACAACCGGCCGTCGTTGTTCCGGTACCTGCCGTACTTAAAAGCAGAACAAATGAATTACTGAAAACGCTTACCGTAGATCATAATACGATTGAGATACGCATTTATGATGACGGAGCTATTGATAATGATACAGTTTCCGTATACTATGATAACAAATTGCTGATTTCAAAAGCCCGGATATCTGATCAGCCTGTTACAGCAAAAATAACAGTTGATCCCTCCGTACATCCACATCAACTCGTGATGGTCGCAGAGAATCTGGGTGATATTCCTCCCAATACTTCCCTGCTTGTAGTAGTGGATGGGGAAAAAAGATATGAGGAAAGAATTATTTCTACTGAACAAAAAAATGTGGTGATTAACTTTCAATACAAGAAAGTTGAGTAACATAACAAGTATGGAAGTCTGGAAGTATGGAAGACTGGAAGTGCAACTATAAATAACTTCTCAACTAAGATCTCTGTACTTCCATACTTCCATTCTTCCATACTGAATTGATGTGTTTTAGTTTTGTTTCCTTGGCAACTTCTCCTCTCTCTGGGCAGCATCGTAAATAAAGGCGGCGATAATCGTTGCAGCCTGTTTCATATCCTCGCCGCTTAGATGGTCATAGGTATCCATATTGCTGTGATGTGTCCGGGATCCGTACTCCATTGGGTCCTGGATGAATTGAAATGCCGGCAGGCCGATTGCATCAAAAGACAGGTGATCAGTTCCTCCCGTATTTTGTAAACTGAGTGTACCGGCGCCCAGATCATGAAACGGTTGAAACCATTGATTAAAGATGGGCTTAACGCCTGCATTGCCTTGCATGTAGATGCCGCGGATTTTACCCGTTCCATTGTCCAGGTTCAGATATACCGACAGCTTGTCGCCGGCCTGGTTGAATTTCTTTGTTATCGTATCTGTAAAATGATTCTTTACATAATTTTTTGATCCGTGCAGTCCCGTTTCTTCTCCTCCCCACAAGGCAATCCGGATCGTGCGTTTCGGTCTTATGCCAACGGCTTTTAATATCCGAACCGCTTCCATCATGACAGCTGAACCGGCGGCATTGTCTGTGGCCCCCGTAGCTCCCTGCCAGGAATCAAGATGACCGCCAATCATTACAAGTTGCTCCTTCAGTTTATTATCTGTTCCTGGAATTTCTGCGATTACATTATAACCCTTCAGATCATCTGAATATATTTTTGCCTGCAGTTCCAGATCTATCTGTACCGGAATATTATGAAGCAATAATCTTTGCATCGTCATAAAATCTTCAAAGGATATGGAAATATCGTTTAGAGTTGGCAACATTTCATCATTATAGGGAATGCCGTTCTGGACAAAAACGGTACCGTCGGAATTTCTCGTGCTTGTCGTTAAAACACCCAATGCACCTTGTTCAGTGGCAAACTTTTTTACAAGACTAAGAAAATGGGCTGCAGCCATAAATGCTCTGGTTGTGGCAGCAGAAGCTGCAGTTGCTACAGGAGGAGATTTGGGATCGTAATCAGCAAGATTTTTGAGTTCTGTATCGCTATAGCGATTTGCATCCGGCCTGAAACCCAATGGCAGGGAATCCGTTCTTTTAATCAGAATTATTTTATCTTTTAATTTGCCTGCGTAAGTGGGAAAATCGCTGGAATCTGCAGCTTCCAGCAAGATTACCTGCGCATGGGCAAGACCGTTGGTGCCATTCGAAAAAGTTTTCGGAAATCCAATCAGCGGTTTGTAGTATGGACTGGTCATTGCCAGATAATATTTCTCGAGTTCCCAACCCTTCCCCCAGTTTCCCCAGGCTTCGAGATTCGCATTGACCAGACCCCAGGAGGCTAATTTCGTTTTGGCCCAATTGGCCGCTTTAAAATATCCCGGAGATTGCATCAGACGGGGACCACTCGCATCCGTCAGATTAAAAACTATTTCCATTACCTGCGAATGGTTCATTCCCTCATCCCGTATTTTAGTCATCATCGACGTATCCAGGTTTTCAGATTGCGCAAAAACGCCGCTGGTCAGCATCAACAGGGGGAGAATGATTCCTTTTCTCATGTGCATTTTTTGAATAGCTGCGAATTTATAAAGGGACTGAGTTTCCGACGGCAACTATTATATAAGCGGAAAACTTAAAAATGAAAATTCCAGGTTACGGAAGGGAGTATGGGAAAAAGCGAAACTTTTTTTGCCTGCACCTGCAGTGTTCCGTCAAAAGGATTGCCCGTCTGATCAAAATAGATAAAATATGGATTCAACCGGTTATAAACATTATAAATGCTGAATACCCAACTGCTGTAAAGCTTTTTATTTATTTTATGAGTGGGGGTATAAATGGCTGCCAGGTCCAGGCGGTTATAAGGCGGTAACCGGTATTGATTTATCCGGCTGAAATCCTGCGTAAGTGTACCTTCTACGATATAAAATTTTTCAGGATATGATGTTGCGTTTCCGCTGGCAAAAACAAATACAGCAGAAAGTTTCCAGTGTTTATTCAGATCGTAGGTGCTAACTACTGACAGGTCATTGCGCCGGTCATACTTAGCCGGATATTTTTGTCCGTTATTAAGGTCAGGAAATTGCCTCCATGTCCACGACAACGTATACCCTATCCAACCCGTCCACCGGCCTTTTTGTTTGTTCACAAAAAATTCAGCTCCGTAACTCCAGCCTTTTCCAAATACAAATGAATTTTCCGGATCACTGAGGGAAGGCGTATATCCTTCTTTATACTCAATCTGGTTTTGCATTTGTTTGTAATAGAGTTCAACTGATGATTCAAACATGTTGTTATTGAAGTTCTTAAACAATCCTGCGGAATAGAGCCAGCTGATTTGCGGTGCAACGATGTATGTACTGGGTACCCAAAGATCGGTAGGAAGTGTCGTGCCGGCATTGCTGACAAGATGGATATATTGAAGATTCCGCGATACGGATCCCTTCACAGAAGTCTGGTCGTTCAGCGAATAACGAATGGTAAATCTGGGTTCCGGTCCGCCATATGTTTTTACATTCTGACCCTTGTTGAAGTGCGTGCTGTCAGTTTTATTTCCATCGGCATCTGTCTGGTAAATGGTATATGGGCCAACCTGCTCAAAAGCACTCCAGCGAATCCCTGCGCTGATATCAATTTTATTACTGACCTGCCAGTCGTCCTGCAGATATACTGCTGCTTCGCGTGCGTATTTGATATTGGAATTATTGGGAGTAAATACAATTGAATCCTGGTGACCGTTCAGAATATTTGGTGTAAATGTGTGATAGGTATATAAAGCACCAAACCGTACTTTATTTTTTGGATTCGCATAATAATCAAAATCCGTCTTAGCTGAAAGATCATGGATCCCGGAGGAAAGGCTCAATGCAAAATTATCCTGCGCCCCGTTGAATGCGAATTTATAGTCATTATACAGTAAAGTGGTATTGGCAAATAATCTCCTGTTGAAAACATGGTTCCATCGTAATGTGGCTGTGGAATTACCCCAGGGAATATCGGTGCTGAAAGATCGGCGGGAATTGTTGAAGTCAAACACATCTCTTCCAAAATATCCGCTCAGATAGATCCGGTCTTTTTCAGAGAACTGATAATTCATTTTTACGTTGAGGTCATAAAAATAATATCCCGAACCATAGTAGCTGCTTGATCTGGGAACAAAAGGACTGACCAACAGGTCCACATAGGTTCGCCTGTAAGAAACGATAAATGAGGCCTTTTGTTTAATCAGCGGACCCTGGATAGATAATCTGGATGCCAGCAGTCCCAATCCGCCATCCACTTCATACTTATTCATATTACCTTCTTTCATGGAAATATCCAATACAGAAGATAGTCGTCCACCATATTGAGCTGGCATGCTGCCCTTGATCAGCGTTGTATTCTTGATGGCATCTGAATTAAAAATGGAGAAAAATCCAAATAGATGCCCTGTGTTGTAAACAATCGCATCGTCAAGTGTAATTAAATTTTGGTCCGGACCGCCACCTCTGACATACAATCCGGTATTACCTTCACCGGCATTACTGACTCCTGGTAAAAGCTGAAGGGTCTTCATAATATCAATTTCCCCGAATAAAACAGGCAGGTTTTTAATCTGGTTCATTGACAGGTCGATCTTCCCCATTTGTGCGCTGGTTACATTGACATCTTTTTTTTTGGCGTATACTACAACTTCTTCATTGCTGGTACTGCGCTGGTTGATCAGGAAATTGTAGTTAATATTTTTATCCAGGCTGATTTCAATGCTTTTTGAAAAGTAACCAACGTATGAAACTGAAATAACATAGTGACCTTCGGGCAATGTAATAGAAAAAAAGCCATATGCATTTGTATTGACGCCTTTATGCTGACCTATGAAACTGACTGTAGCGCCGATCAGGTTTTCGGAAGAGAGTGAATCTTTTACATAACCTGTAATGCTGAATTTATTCTGAGCATGAATGATGCCCGCATATAAGAATAGACAAATTAACAATGTTTTTTTCATCATTCACTCACCAGTACGAAAACGTAAACTGTCCTTGATTTCACCGCAATCCGGCGTTTCGGTTTTATTCGTGTTATTCTTCCCGCGGTATGGATTGGAAATAGATGTCGTTCCGCTTAGCCAGTCGCCTTCTGTTGAATCGGAAAATGCTGTCGGGCAACTCATGAAGTATATCACATTTCCATCATATTTTACTGCACGGACCAGCGAATATAAATCTGCCGTAATCATATTAAATTCTCTTTTCTTTTGTTCCATCGTCTTTTCACCCAGTAAACCCGCAATCTCAGAGGGAACGGATTGAGCAACGGTAATGGCTGTCAAAATCAAAGATGAATCTGCTTTGAACTGGTCAAACCGGATACTGTCAATAGCCACACTGAGTTTTTTGGCTGTTATTGAAATTTGGGCGGTATCATTGTTGAAAAACGCATCAGATAAATCAAAATAGGCAGATAACACGCTGGCTATGGACCTGTTAAAGGCTGAAGTTTTAGAACCTACAAGCAAAGCGGGATCCTTTTCAACTGCTTTATTGCCATCTGAATTACTTTTATGAAGTACCAGATAAGTAATCCCAAGCGCCAGGGCCAAAACAACAATCAATAAAAAGGCCTTCTTCATAAATAGAATTTAATCAAAGATAATTCTAAATGCATTTGCTTTAATTTTGCGCGTTTGGAATAAACTTCATTTTATATATATGCTGGCAGGTTTTCAGAATATGACTTTTGAGTTTGGCGCCCGTACGATCCTGGAAGATGCTACCTGGCATATCCAGCCCGGTGAACATATTGGACTGATCGGATACAATGGTACCGGCAAGTCGACTTTGTTAAAATTGCTGGCGGGTGAATATACTCCCAGCGGCGGAACAGTCGAACGAAGCCGGAGCACAAGCATTGGTTACCTCCATCAGGACCTGCTGAGTTTTGATACGGGTGATTCCATTTTAAAAGTTGCCATGGGGGCATTTGATAAAGTACTTGCGGTGGAAAAAGAACTGGAGCAGTTAGTTGCTGAAATGGAAGAAGAGGAAAAAGCCGGTAAACCGCAATCCGAAACCTTGCTATTGAATTATACCGACAAACTTCATGAAATGGATCTGTTGGATGGTTACAATATTCATCATAAAACAGAAGAAGTTTTGCAGGGACTTGGATTCTCCAATGCTCATTTGTTAAGACCCTACCGGGAATTCAGTGGTGGCTGGCGGATGCGTGTTCTGCTGGCAAAAATGATTCTTCAGAAACCCGATCTGCTTCTGCTGGATGAACCGACCAATCACCTGGATCTTCCTTCTATTGAATGGCTGGAAAAATATCTTAAGAATTACCAGGGTTCGGTAGTGATTGTAAGTCATGATAAATTTTTCCTTGATCGGATGGTGGACAAAATAGTTGAGCTCTATCAGCAAAATCTGCATTTCTATAACGGGAATTATTCCTTTTATGAAAGGGAAAAAGAAATGCGAATCACCATTCAGCAAAAGGCTTATGAAAATCAAAAAGATTATATCAGGCAACAGGAAAGATTCATTGAACGGTTTAAAGCGAAAGCCAGTAAAGCCGCAGCTGCACAATCGGCCATGAAAAGACTCGACAAAATAGACCGGATAGAAAACGTTGAAATGGAAAGACCGGATATGCGGATTCAGTTTCGCATCGACAGACCACCCGGTAAAGTGTTGGTGCAATTAAAAGACCTGACCAAAAGTTTTGGAGATAATGTCATCATAGAACATGCAGAGGCGGAGATAGAAAGAGGAGATAAAATTGCACTGATCGGTGCGAATGGAAAGGGCAAGTCCACTGTGCTGCGTATTGTTGCGGGAACGGAAACGTTTACAGGGGAACGTATCTGGGGGCATCATGTGGATGCGAGTTTTTATGCTCAGCATCAGCTGGAATCCTTAAATCTGAACGATTCTGTTCTTGAAGAAATGAAACATGCCGGGTCCGGGAAAAACGAGCTTGAACTCCGGACATTATTAGGCTGTTTTCTTTTTTCAGGAGATGATGTCGAAAAAAAGATTAAAGTGCTGAGCGGAGGCGAAAAAGCCCGTGTCGCCCTTGCAAAAACAATTGCCGGAAAGGCAAATTTTCTATTATTGGATGAGCCAACCAATCACCTGGACATTCATTCCTGCGAATTGCTGGCGGAAGCTTTGAATAAATATGAAGGCAGTTATATACTGGTAAGCCACGACCGCTATTTTATTTCTAAAACGGCAAATAAAATTTGGGAGATTGAAGACGGCAGAATAAAGGAATTCAAAGGAACCTATGACGAATGGGTGGAATGGAACAAAAGAATGAGTGCCCAGGCTAAACCCGTTCAGAATAAACCAAAAATTGAGAATCAACCTCCGGTCCAGCAAAAGGCGCCCGAGATTACACAGCCCATTAATAAGGAAGCAAAGAAACAATTTCAGAAACAACAGAAACTGGTAGAGCAACTCGATGGGGATATCAAACGTCTTCAACAGGAAAGCGACCGCCTGGAACTTCAGTTGTCTGCTCCGGAAATTTATGCCGACAGGCAGAAATTCCTGGTCGCCGAATCGGAATATAAAAAAGCCGCACTTAGTTTAAACGTTGCCAGACAGCAATACGATGTGGCATTGGAGAGATTGATTGAAATGGAAGAATAATACAAGGATGGAAGACTGAAAGTATGGAAGTATGGAAGTGCCGACTTATTTCCCCGGTTTCGTTCGTGTACTTTGTGTAATTTTATATTAAACCTTTTTAGCTATTAAAATAGATTCCATTTTTCGTTCAATCCGTATTCCTTTTTTTGCCGGCTTCCTGATCCTTTCCTTAAACCTTCCCGGATTTTCTCAGGATTCACTTGCCCATACGTATAAAAGACCTAAAATCGGTCTCGCACTGAGTGGCGGCGGAGCCAAGGGCCTGGCTCATATCGGTATTCTGAAGGCCATCGATTCCGCCGGGCTTACTGTTGACTACGTAACAGGCACCAGCATGGGAAGTATTATCGGATCTCTTTACGCCGCTGGTTATTCCGCAGACAGCATCCTGTACATTGCCAAAAAAATGAATTGGGACCAGATACTTTCCAATCAGAGTTCCCTCCGGAATATTATCATGGAGGAAAAGAATGAATATAACAAGTACGACCTGGAATTGCCATGGGTGAATAATTTTTTCAGAATCTCAACCGGTGTGCTGGAGGGTCAGGAATTGTGGTTAAAATTTTCTGAGCTTTTATTTCCGGTTTATAAAATAAAAAACTTTGATTCACTGGAAATCCCTTTTAAATGTATAGCAACAGATATTTCGACTGGTCAGGCTGTCGTGCTGGATAGCGGGGAACTGGTTTCTGCTGTCCGGGCGAGTATGGCCATCCCTTCCGTTTTTACTGCAGTGGAATATAATGGCAGATTGTTGGTTGATGGAGGTATAGTTCGAAATTTTCCTGTAAAGGATGTACGGCAAATGGGTGCCCAATTTGTAATTGGAAGTAACGTCACTGCCAGTTTATTGCCGGCCAGTAAAGTAAACAATGCCATCCAGGTTCTTTTACAGGTCGCGTTTTTCCGCGAGGCTGAGGATACAAAACTGGAGGTGCCTCTTTGTAACATATATGTTCAGACTCCACTTGAAAAATATACGATGGGTACTTTCTCCCAGGCAAATGAAATCATTGACTCTGGTATCGAAGAAGGTAGAAGATTATACCCTCAATTAAAAAAACTGGCTGATTCATTAAATGCCTTATACGGAAATGATAGCAATTACAAAGAGTTACCCGATCTGCGCAGTGTTAAAATATCTTCTTATGAAGTAAACGGACTTAATAATACAACGAAGGATTTTTTTATACATACTACAGGCTTGCTGACGAACCATGTATATACGCCCAGAATGCTTTCATACATGGTACGCAGGGCAGGTGGCACCCGGTATTACACCCGGATCGTTTATCATCTGGATCCTCAACCGGATCAATCTGCAAAAATCGTATTTGATGTAACGGAAAGTCCTTTGACATTTGCAAAACTATCATTGCATTACAACCAGTTCACCGGCATCAGTGCCATTCTGAATGTTACTTCCAGAGATTTTTTTACACCCAATTCAAGGAGTTCCTTCACATTGAATATTGGAGAAAATTTCCGGGTCAAGGCAGAACATCTTCAATATGTTGGCAGGGACAGGAAATTTGCATTGAAATTATTCACGCAGTTTGACCAAATGAATATTACTACATACAATAACACGAAAGAAGCCGGTATATATAATCAGAATTATTTTCTGCTGGATGGTAAATTAGGATATTCCACCAATCGGGATGTTACGATTGGTGTCGGAACCCGTTTTGAATGGACCCGATACAAACCATCAATAACTTCTGCGCTGGAGTTTAAGGGAACAGATGACTTCCCGACCAGTTATTTCTACTTTAATCATAATTCCCTGGACCGACCTGTCTATCCCAAAAAAGGTGTCCGCTCGGAACTCGAAGGCGACTGGGTTTATACGCAGAATCCGAATCTTCAATTGCATTCGAATACTCTGGATGCAGATACAGTAACTGTCAGCAGCCCCTATCCCCGAATAGTATTTAATTTCGAAAGCTATACTCCTTTGTCGAACAAAAGCACCTTGCTGTTTATGATTCAGTCCGGCATTAATTTTCAAAAGGGAAATGTCATGAATCAATTCTCTATTGGCGGACTGACGCATAGTTTTCATAACCAGATTACGTTCGCCGGCTTAAGAGAAGGTTCCTACTATGCTTCAAGCTCAGCCGAATTACAGGCTGGATTTCGATATAATTTTTATGGAAACTTATACCTGACAGGTCGCGCGAACGTGATGTTTAACAACTTCGTGAATAACCAAAATAAGTTTTTCGATACACCTGATTTTTTGTCGGGTTACGCCCTCACCTTTACTTACAATTTTGTTCTGGGACCATTGGAGTTGAGCGCCATGTATTGCGATCAGTGGAAACGTGTGATGGGATATGTAAATATTGGAATACCCTTTTAAGCTTAACGCTCAACGCGTAACGCTTAAAGCAAATTTAGAATTAGAAAATGCAATTAATTAATCAACACTTCCATACTTCCATACTTCCAGTCTTCCATACTTGCCTTAGAGCGTTAGGCATTAGGCTTATAAGATCCAGTATTTCCTTTTCTTTTGCTATGGCAAGGTCTTGTATTTTCCTGCCTTCTGACAGTATGGCTGCAATATTATCGGATGTTGAACCCGCAGCATTGATGCACACATTCAGATAAGCACCAATGACCGCGCTGCGGGCACAAACTGCTCCGACGCCTGCATCGGATTTTGAGTTAGGGTTGCCATCCGCGGCCATCACCTTCAAAACGTCCATTGATTGCAACGATATTTTCATAACATGGAATGGAACTTCAATAGCATGCAATGTGGCTTTTTCTATTGCATTTATTCTGAATGCTTTTTCTGATTCTGTTGATTTTGGAAGGGACCTGGCTGCCATAATTCCTTCAAATGCCCTGGTGTCGGCGTCCACCATAGTAATCAATTCCTTTTTGTATCCTGCTGCCTTTTCTGCCCAGTCGCTGAAGAACTCCCACTCCTTTTTTTGCGCTGACAAATTAGCTACCATTGCGCCCAGACTGGCCCCCATCGCCCCGATATAAGCAGCCACCGATCCTCCACCCGGAGCCGGTGATTCACAGGCGGTTTCATCCGCGAAGTCTGTGAGCGAAAGACGAACGAGCTTATCATCCACCGGATCCTTCAATAAATATTCTATAATCCTTTCCTCCGGTTTAAAAGGAGCGAGTTCGTTCAAACCCATTGAAATCGTGGCAATCCGGATCAGCTCCTTTTCGGAAACACCGGCAGAACGTTTTTGTTTTTTTAAAAAATATTTACCTGCGTCGAGTAACGATTGCAATGGAATGAGTCCAACCAGTTCGCTGCCTGTAACCCGGATTCCGCGGGCTTCTGCTTTACGGCAGACCTCATCAAAGGCTACGTGCAAAGGTGTAACTGAAATATTGGTGAGGTTCATCGAAATCTGCGCGATCCCATATTCCTTTATGAACCATCCGATGGCTTTCACTGATTTGAGAGATCCTGGTATCATGACCGGCTGGCCCTTTTCATCTTTCACGATTTCCCCATACACCGGATCCCCTTGCCTTTTGATCCGTCCCGCTTCCCGCACGTCAAAAGCAACGCTATTGGCGCGACGTACGGAAGTCGTGTTCAGATTTACATTGTAAGCAACGAGGAAGTCACGCGCTCCGATTACCGTAGCGCCTCTTTTTTCATCAAATATTGCAGGGCCAAAATCCGGTTTCCATTCCGGCTTTTTTATTTTTTCAAAAAATCCTTCATATTCACCAGCACGAATAACCGATAGATTGTTCCGCAATTTATTACTTTGTGCTGCCTCATATAAATAAACGGGCAAAGACAATTCTTTTCCGACCCGTTCTGCCAGTATGTGTGCCCAGCGAACGGTTTCTTCCATGGAGATGCCGGAGACTGGTATCAGCGGACAAACGTCTGTTGCTCCCATCCGCGGATGTTCCCCTGAATGCTGGCGCATATCAATGAGCTCGCCTGCTTTGCGTATGGCAAGGAAGGCCGCTTCCACAACGGCTTCCGGGGGTCCGACAAATGTAACTACCGTGCGATTGGTTGTCTTTCCGGGATCCACATTCAATAGCCTGACAGTTTCTACGGATTCGATCTCATTCGTAATGGTCTGAATAATCAGTGGGTTTCTGCCTTCACTAAAGTTGGGAACACACTCTATAATAGGAGTCATATACCTGAATTGAAATGCCAATGTTAAGGAAAGAAAATCAATCTGTTTCGGAAAGCTCCCTGCGGGGGCGAATAAAATCCAGGGGCTTGTTCATGAAATACCTTCCCAGTATTCCCAAAAATTCAGGATAATCCCTAAGCTTTACCCCACGGGACCTGACGGCCACTATAAAGGCAAGAGAAAAGCTTACCAGGAAATTTAAAAGACCAATAGCCAGCACACCCATAAATATGGTGATAAGATATGTGATAGGAACATTTTTAATTCCCAGTCCGTATAAAGCAATCGATACATTGCCCGCAGAAATCGTAATATGACGGATATCGAATGGTATGCCCACTATTTTTTGCACAATAGTAGACATTCCCAACATAAATCCCAGCGAAATGTTACCGATCACAGCACCTGCATTTTTTTCAATAAAATTTACCCTGCGCAACCTTTTTTCCGCGAGTAGCGCTGGTACGCCACCATGGATGATTTTTTAACCTTTCACCGATACGCCCATAAAGAATCTTATTCTGGACATAGCCGGCGATAATACCACTGAGAAAGAGAAACACACCTGTGTTACAGGCATAAAGCAGAGATAAACTATGCCAGGGATGCTGGCTCTCCAGCATAGCCATCGCCTGTTCCCCCTCGAGGATTTTTGTTTTTGTGATTAAATAATATAGCCATGCAAGCAGGTAGGTACCAGGGAAAACAATTAAAAGATTTCCAATGAAAGAAGCGATCTGACTTCGCGAAACCCTGGCTACAGTAACGGCCAGATTATACAAATTCGGTTTGTATGTATTTCCCTTGGTATCCAGGGAACTGGCCACAGCACTGGCAGTAAATGCGGGTTGTTTGGTGGCCAATGTTGAACCGGTTGCATCTATAAGCAAAAAGCCGATGCTGTAATTCGCACTGTAAACAAATCCGTGCCAGAATATAGGCAGCTCAACAGCTGTCAGAAGATTTTTTATGATTGCCACGAACGAAATGATGCCTCCGCCTTTCATGGCACTCCATGTCATTTTATTATATTCCTTTCTGGTAGACGTGATGTAATGACTTCCTTTTGACCCTTTATGCTCGGCTATCTGATATGCAACATATCCCAGGGATTGAGAAAGGAATTCGCGAATACTGTTTTTTGTATTTTCATTTCTTACGAGCATTTTAAAAAATGAAATAAAATTGTCTGAGTTAAATTGCGAATTTCCTTCCAGTATATCCGTAATCAATTCCACACGTCCCAGTTTGTTGCTCAGTATTAATAATACATACGTCTGATGTATACTGGTTCCGCTAAGGGAATGGTTCTGCCTTATAAATTCAATAGAGTCAATTCCGCGCCTGGCAAGTGAATGTAGCCTTTCGCTCACTTCTCCCAATTCGTTTTCATCTTCTGCTATAAACGCTTTCTCGATCTTCAGGATCATCTCTGTTTGATTCAGGAAGGGGTTTTCATCTATGTTTCCTGTAACCATGTGTTTCCTTACTTCCTTTTCCAGTCCCAGATTGGCAACCTGGATACTCAGGATTTTTAGTGACTGCATCAGCTGCAGAAGGATATGTTTGTCGTCAACCGAAAATGCCAGACCGATATTTCCAAAGAATTGTTTCCATTGATCATGGGGGATCGCCTCTACCCATTTGTAATCGTCCGAACGGTAGAAAATTCTGTTGATTATAAACAGAAAATCATTTTCATTTTGAAGAGCGGGGATCATTTTATGACGAAGACGGCCAAAAAATTCCTGCCAGAAGCCATTGGCCATCGGAATGCCGCTTTCCGTCAGAGCGGATGTCAAATCAGTTTGAATCAATTGTGAAACCAGGGCATTGTGAAGATTGGATAATAATATCGGATGCCCATCCATCTCCCGTATCAGAACCTGCAGATTTTTAGAAGGAATTTTATTTTCTTTATTCGGTCTGATAGCAGAAAAAAAAGATATGAGAAATTCCAATCCCGCTTTTTTATCCCCGGTACGAATCACCGTACTGCGTCTTTTGACGGATTCAATAAAATTTGCGGATTTTTTCTTGCGGAAAAGGACTAAGGGCATAAACACGGGTATAATACCCAATATACAAAGCTTAGGCGACGATACGCCCCCCGAGTATTACTTTATCAATGAGATTGGTTCCGAACCGATACGGCAGATACGCCAGTGATGGTACTGCTCTTGTAATAATCAGATTGGCCAACTTGCCAATCGTAATTGAACCAAGGGAATTTCCCAGGCCCATCGCAAATGCACCATTTGTAGTCGCTCCATTCCAGGCCTCTTCAGGTAATAATTTCATTTGAATACAAGCCAGTGATACAACCAGATTCATATCTCCTGTGGGAGATGATCCGGGATTATAGTCGGATGCCAGCGCTATCGCCGCACCAGATTCCAGCAGATGCCTGGCCGGAGGAAATGGCATTCGAAGAAAAAAGGCAGCTGTCGGAAGTAAAGTACACAACCCTTTCCATCCGGCGGTTTTAATTTTTTCCATATCATCCGGAGGCAATGTTTCCAGATGATCCATGGAAAGGACATTCAGTTTTATTCCGGTCCCTATCCCCCCAATGGAATGGATTTGATTTACATGCATTTTTGCCTGCAAGCCATGGTGCATTCCGGCTCTGAGAATGGTTTCAGATTCTTCGTGATTAAAAAAACCTTCTTCGCAAAAAACATCGATATAGTCTGCAAGTTTTTCTTTTGCAATCACAGGTAGCATTTCTTCCGTGATCATTTTTATATAGGCAGCGTGATCTTCGCGGTGGGCCAGAGGATAAGTATGTGCGCCAAGAAAAGTGGATTTTATTTGTACAGAAGATTTTTCTTTCATTTTCCGGATAACTCGCAGCATTTTCAGCTCCCCCGCCACTGATAATCCATAACCGCTTTTTATTTCGACCGCTCCTGTACCCAGTGCTGATATTTCTTCCAGTCTTTTCCAGGATATCCTGAAAAGTTCGTCTTCCGATATTTCATTTAATTTATGAACACTGTTCAATATGCCTCCACCCCGGGCATTGATTTCCTGATAACTGAGTCCGCGGATTTTGTCAACAAATTCATTTTCACGGCTTCCGGCAAATACCAGATGGGTATGACTATCACACCAGGATGGCATTACAAACTTGCCTGTGCAATCTATTTTTTCAGCGGGAAGACTGGGTAATACATTTTTCAGGTTCTCCATTTTACCAAAGCCGGCAATTTCGTTTCCCTCAATATGTAACCAGGCATTTTCGATAGCAGGTAGTTCTGCCATTTCAGTTCCATACAGAGGTCCGGTATCTTCCCGTACGTTTACGAGTTGTTTGATATTTGTCAGCAGAATGCCCTGCATTATAATCCGAGTTTAAAATCAGCTTTCGTTTTTTGTGCCAGTTCATAACCGGCGTCGGCATGACGGATTACGCCCAGGCCAGGGTCATTTCGTAGCACTCTTGAAAGACGTGCCGCCGCTGCATCCGTTCCATCGGCTACGATCACCATGCCGGCATGAATACTATATCCCATACCCACTCCGCCCCCATGATGCAGACTCACCCAGCTGGCACCGCCGGCAGTATTGACAAGAGCGTTCAATATCGGCCAGTCGGCAACAGCATCACTTCCGTCCAGCATGGCTTCTGTTTCCCGGTTTGGCGATGCCACGGACCCTGTATCCAGATGATCCCGGCCAATGACGATGGGTGCATTTACTTTTTTCGTACGAACGAGTTCATTGAAAGCCAGTCCGGCTTTTTCTCTTTCTCCCTGTCCCAGCCAGCAGATCCGGGCAGGTAATCCCTGGAATGCAATTTTTTCTTTCGCCAGCTTTAACCAGCGTTGCATAGAATGATTTTCGGGAAACAATCTGACCATCAGTTCATCTGTAACCGCAATATCCTCCGGGTTTCCACTGAGAGCAGCCCAGCGGAAAGGGCCTTTGCCTTCGCAAAACAGCGGGCGAATATAGGCGGGAACAAACCCTGGAAAATCAAACGCATTCTGAAGCCCTTTTTCGTGTGCACGTGCCCGTAAGTTATTCCCATAATCGAATGTGACAGCACCTTTTTTTTGTAGTTCGAGCATTTTTTCCACATGCAATTTCATGGACTCATACGCCAGCTCGAGGTATTTATCGGGATTAGATTCCCTTAAAATTTTTGCTGCTTCCAAAGAAACCTGATGAGGCCAGTACCCGATGAGCGGATCATGGGCAGATGTCTGATCGGTCAATGTGTCCGGAATGATATTTCTTTCCAATAACCTTTCGAGCAAATCCACAGCATTACAATGAACACCGATCGAAAGTGCCTTTCTGTTTTTTTTTGCATCCAGTGCCTGATCGATGGCTTCATCAATATCCTGCACGGCAAGATCCAGATATTTTGTTTCGATTCTTTTTTCAATCCGCCACCATTCCACTTCAGCAATCAGCGCCACACCTTCATTCATCGTAATGGCCAATGGCTGTGCCCCACCCATTCCACCCAGTCCTGCCGTAACATTTAATGTACCCCGAAGCGTTCCATGGAAATGTTTGTCAGCCGCGGCTGCGTATGTTTCATAAGTTCCCTGAACAATTCCCTGCGAACCAATATAGATCCAGGATCCCGCGGTCATTTGACCATACATCATCAGTCCTTTTTTTTCGAGTTCATCGAAATGTTCCCATGTGGCCCACTTGGGAACCAGTTGTGAATTGGATATAAGTACCCTGGGAGCGTCCGGATGTGTTTTCATCCGGGCTACCGGTTTGCCACTTTGTATCAGAAGCGTTTCATCATTCTCCAGAATTTTAAGATTTGCCAGGATATCATCCAGCGCCTGGAAATTTCGCGCGGCCTTTCCCCTTCCTCCATAAACAATCAACTCATCGGGACGTTCTGCCACTTCGGGATTCAGATTATTCAACAGCATGCGATAAGCCGCTTCCTGTATCCATCCCTTGCAGATCATTTCAGACCCGGTAGGCGTTTTGTATTTAACCGGGTCGTATCTGGAAATCGTTTTTTGCATATTTTATAAATTATAATGCTTGCCGGTTAGATATCTTTCTTCTGTTACTATCTGATACATCATGAAAGCTCCGGCTCAAATTTAGCAATGAATCATCGTAGGCTACGATTGCACCACGAAACTGATTGAAATAAAATCCTATTCATCTTAATTCAGAGAAAATTCACTGTAATTCTTATTGAGATCTGTCCCCTGGGAAACAGCAAAAGCATCTGCTGCGCGAATAAAACTGAAGGATTCGATCATGGATTTTATTTTCCGGATATCATCGGCGAATATTCTGTCCTCATTGGCGAACTTAACCTGTTGCCTTACAAAATCATGTGCATATTCCAAAATTGAACTGCTCCTGAGAGGCCGGCGGAATTCTATCGCCTGGCAGGCTGTCAACAACTCGATGGCCAGTATATATTCAAGATTTTCCAATACCATTTCCAGTTTACGGCCGCTGATACTTCCCATACTTACATGATCCTCCTGCCCCAGGGAAGTTGGGATGCTATCGGCGCTGGCGGGAAAACAGAGCGTTTTATTTTCTGTGACAAGCGCAGCCGTCGTATACTGGGGAATCATAAAACCGCTATTCAATCCCACATCATTCATCAATAAAAGTGGAAGACCCCATTTTCCCTCCAGTAACAAATAACATCTCCGGTCAGATATATTTCCTGCTTCAGACGCGGCGATGGTCGCATAGTCCAATGGAATGGCCAGGGGCTGACCATGAAAATTTCCGCCACTGATGGTATCATCGGCAGAAAAAATCAGCGGATTATCCGTTACTGAATTCAGTTCTATGTTCGTTAATTCTTTTAAATGCAGCCAGGCATTCCGGCTTGCTCCATGCACCTGTGGCATACAGCGAAGTGAATATGGATCCTGCACACGTCCGCAATCAACGTGACTCTGCATAATATCTGATCCCGAAAGCAGCGCGCGCAAGCGCTGCGCCACCAGTTGATTTCCCTTGAAAGGCCTGAGTGCATGTAATCTTTCGTCAAAGGGCGATTTGGTTCCTGTAAGGGCTTCCAGACTCATCGCTCCGATGAGATCGGCAGATTCAAGACAGAAATGCATTCTTTGTAAATTGGCAACGGCATAGGCTAGTATAAATTGAGTACCATTGATCAGGGCAAGACCTTCCTTCGGGCCGAGCCGCAGGGGTGTGAGACCCCGTTCTGTCAGGACATCTGCACTGGCGAAATATTTTTCCTTTTACCCACACTTCGCCCAAACCAATAAGCGGAAGAAAAAGATGGGCCAGCGGTGCGAGATCTCCGGAGGCTCCGACGGAACCTTTTTCTGGAACTACGGGACAGATATCCTGATCTATAAACCAGCAGATCCTTTCCAGTGTTTCAACCTGTACACCTGAATATCCCTGCGCCAGTGAATGCACTTTCGTAATCATCATGATCTTCGACAGGAAGGGACTGATCGGCTTCCCCACGCCCACACTATGGCTCTGTAAAATCTTATGTTGAAGGGTTCGGGTATCTTCAGCCGATATATGCGTATTGGCTAATACGCCAAAACCGGTATTGATGCCGTATACCGTTTTATTGTCGGATACAATTTCAGACACATATTGTTGGCTTTTCCTGATTTTAGCCAATGCATCATCTGAAAGAACACCCCGTATGGTCCCTTCAGCCAGTTGAACGACTTTTAATATCGTGAGTATTTCATTCCCATACTGAAATTCCCTGTTCATTGAACGCGATTCATTTTTTATCCGAATACTAAGCGGATGGAAAATTAGGTGATATAATGAACGAAATAAAAAACCCGGTTAAAAAACCGGGTCTGAAATTTCTTAACTGTGATGTTTATAAATTTCATAAACGACCACCAGTTTGGGTCGTTTGCTGGGATCAGCTACTTTGCAACTTGCAAATGACATGCTCCGATAAGTTTGCTCAATTTTACCCTGGAGCGCAAATCCGTAATTATTATTATTTAAAAGATCGTCAACCAAAGCGGTAACATCTATATTCAGAACATCATTATTCCAGACCGTAGTCGAAGCTGGAATGGTCGCCTCGTTCAAAGTTACAGAAGTGGGTTTTGTATTCCAGGTCACTGAATCCGGGTTCCAATCGGTCGTCAGGCGTTGAATCCAGGCTGAATTGTCGATACCTATAGAATTTCCCTGAGGCGCAGCTGTCCCAACGCTGATACCATATAATGAAAGTCTGGCTGATAAAATCGTTGCGCTGTCGGGCATCCCGTCCAATCCTATAAATTTGAGATATGTTCGGGATACACCTGTCCCACCGCCTTGTGCAGCATAGGTCCACGTACCTACATTGATATCTGGATTTGAGTTTATGTTAGAAGCGGCATAAAGATCACTCGTAACGAGGGTATTCTGACCTTCATCCGGGCCTGGTTGCAGAGTGAGGGTAATTGTCAGTGTATCGCCGTGATATAATGTATCTGTCTTATTTAAAGTATCAGTTTTGTGTAAGGTAACCGTATCTATTTTATGAAGTGTTACCGTATCGTGGATCGTTTGCGTAGTTTTTGTGCAATTGGTCATACTGAACATGACAAGTATGGCGCAACCAATGAATACGAGAAGGGGCTTCATATCGGAACGTTTTAAGGATTTAGGTTAAAAATATACTTATATAGCTGAATTTCAAACAATCCGGTGCCCCGAATTGAACGAATACCTGATCAGAATATTGCTGATTTACAGGGCTTTATAAAAATAAGGCCTGTTTACAATAATATGAGGTGTTTTGGACCATATATAAGCCAGGTTCCGGCTGAATCCTGCCCATTCATTGAAGCTGTAAGTTCTCCGGTATTTAGGGAAAAGAAGTGATATTAAATTCCCGATAAAGGATATCGGTATCGTCATGCTGTAGATACATAAGTCAAATAAGAACCAGAATAGTCCGTATTGTTTTCTAATCCTGACGAGGTTCGAAAGAATAATCTGTTTACCTTTTTTATCAGATAGATTATAATAGCCTTTACCGGCAGACGAAAATGCTTCATTAGAGGAAATACCCTGCAGATGAAAGACTTTCACATTGCCAAATATGCAAAGTTTTCCGATTTTCTTTAATCTCGCGCACCATTCGGCTTCCTCTGCATATAAAAAGAAATCTTCATCCATAAGACCCGCATTTCGGATCGCGGATTGCTTAACCATCAGGAATGCACCATTAATCCAATCCACTTCGATCAACGCATCTGAATCGGCGACATGTGGCGCTTTTACTGAAAATAAATTTCCCAGTGCTTTTATAAACTTCCCCGTATAAGGCAAAGGAAGAAGGTAATTCAGTCCTCCTGACACAAAATAATTGCCGGAAATCTGCGGCGAAGAATCCTCGTTGAGCAGCTGTACACCGCAGGCAACATAATCTGAAGCAATGAATGGCCGGTAAGAGTCGTCCAGGGCATTTGGCGGTATAATCGTATCCGGATTCAATATCAAAACGGTTTCTGCCTCAGCCTGACGTATACCCTCATTATTAGCTCGTGCGAATCCTGCATTATAGTGCATGTCGATCCACCTGATGCCGGCGAATTCAGAAAGCAGTGGATTATCCGTATCCCTTAAGTCATCATTATTTACGACAATGATTTCAAATGAAATGGAAGGATTTGAAGCATAAATGGAACGTAAACAGTCACGGATCAGATCCAGGCTTTTGTAATTAATAATAATGATGGATAAATTAACCACGGTTTAATTTAGCATAATGAGTGGCATAATGGGCCATCATGAAGAATTTCGAAAAAATACCTGTCTTTAGAACTGCCTTTGGTATAGATGACTGAAATCTGATCATGGAATCAATGACGTCCGGGACCGGGCCCTGAAAACCTGATTCTCTGACCTGATCCAAAGATCGGATGTCTAAATTCCTGACAAATCTCCAGTACGCGTCATAAACAATGATATTCTGAAGACTCCGGACTCCTATCTTATTTAAAACATAAAGATTCTCGGGAATTTCCACTTGCGGATTTCTAAACACCTGTTTTGTCACTTGTTCCTCTCCCAAACCAACTGCAATCAGGTTTTCATCGATCAGCAGAGGTATGGAATGATCGAGAAACCGTATATAAAAGTCGATATCTACCAGCCATTTTAGGGTGGAATCGTAAAAAATACCGGGGATATTTTTATGCAAAATGACACTGGGTGGTCCGATTCGGTTGCTGGACAACAAGGTTTTCGGGTTTCGCTCCAGTCTTTTTAGCCAATCTCTGGTCAAATGAACCTTCGTGCCCGGTTTTTTTCCCTCATCCAGGAAAACATTCGTGTATTCGGAAAAAAAGAAATTACCGGCGGGATTTTGTAAAACCGCCGCTGCAAAAGATTTTAGTGCTTTCGGTTCCAGAAACCAGTCATCGTCGTGCATAAGCTTGATCCATCCCCCACTTGCCCGGCGAATACTCTCGTTCCAGTTTTCGGGGGTTCCTAACTGCTTTTCATTTTTAAAATAGCGGATAGTGGCTGAAAGAGGGTGCGACCGGCATAAATCCGAAACTTCATTGTCCGGACTGTCATCCGTAACCACTACTTCAAACTGGCGGTAAGTCTGGCGTTCTATGGAATCCAGCAATCGTCTGAGAAAGGAAACCCTTTTATAAGCCGGTATACAAATAGAAATAAAGACCGCCTCTTCCATCCGGCAAAAATAGGTTCCTGTGGATAAATGATCTGTAAATTAATAATCCATTACCAATTTATAGCACGAAAATTGATTCTAAGAATTCAATTCTTCTAATTATGATTGTACAATTCAACCGTAATATTCAGTTTACAAAACTTATAAAGGCTGAAGGTCATTTAAGGGAGTTTAATTTTAGAAAAGTAAACGGCCTCATGGAAGAGTTATTTACAGTAGACGTCAGCGACGATCGGGGAAACCGGATTATGTTCAAGATGCGCAAGGAAGGAAATGAGTGGTTTATCTCTACGGACAATCCCATTCCGGACTGGGTGAAAACATACAGTACCCGGTATAAAGAAGCCATCGAGGAAGAATTGAAGGTTTCCTGACGCTGTTTTCTCTTATATTTACAGGGAAGAGTTTTGACCTGCATGGTTGAATTTTCCACTACCATACTTCAATTTGCGGAAAAAGGAGAAAAGACCGGATGGTCTTATGTCATGCATACCTCCCGATCTCGCTGAAAAATTAAAACCCGGTTTCAGAAAATCATTTCGAGTTAAAGGAAAACTGGACAATTATCCCATTGCCCGCCAGGCAATTCTTCCCATGGGTAATGGCGAATTTATTTTACCGCTGAAAGCGGCCGTCCGGAAAGCCCTTCATAAAAATAAAGGGGCGATGATAAAACTCATTTTGGAGGTAGATAACAGGGCCCTAAAAGTTTCAGCTGAACTCCTGGAATGCCTTTCGGATTCGCCGAAGGCAGAAAAAAAATTCAAAGCTTTACCCGTCTCTCATCAGATGTATTATAGTAACTGGATTGAATCTGCCAAGACAATCGGCACAAAAGCTAAAAGAATCGGACTTACAATTGTAGCGATGGAAAAAAATCTGACTTATGGAGAGATGCTGAAAATGAATGCACAATCTGTTAATAAGTAAGTTGTCGGAAGTTTGCTTATAAACTATTAAATTTGATTAGATGCGTCGGTGGATGCTGTAGAAACCTCATTTGAAAACTTAAAATTCCCTGAATTGACTGAAACGATTATCAACCTGGAAACCGTTAACCCGATTGAGTTTTTTGGTGTTAACAATGGCAAGTTAGATATCCTCAAAAAAAAATTCCCTCTTCTAAAAATTCTTTCTCGCGGAACACAAATTAAATTAAGCGGGGCACCGGAACAGGTGGAAACCGCTAAAGAAAAAATCGACCTCCTGCTACAGTATCTGGAGCGAAATGGCAGTCTGACGGAAAATTATTTCAACCAGATCCTGGGTGGAGACGACGCCGAGACGGTGGATCATTTTGTGGATAGAAACCCGAATGATATCCTGGTTTTCGGGCCCAATGGAAAAACTGTACGCGCCAGAACGATTAACCAGAAAAAACTGGTTACGGCTTCGGAAAGAAACGATATTGTGTTTGCTATCGGGCCCGCCGGTACCGGTAAAACCTATACTGCTGTTGCCATGGCCGTAAGGGCTTTAAAAAATAAAATGGTCAAGAAGATTATTCTTACCCGGCCTGCCGTAGAAGCTGGTGAAAATCTTGGTTTCCTGCCCGGCGACCTGAAAGAAAAAATTGATCCTTACCTGCGACCACTGTACGATGCCCTGGATGATATGATTCCTGCGGATAAACTAGGTTATTATATGACCACGCGTACAATTGAAATTGCACCGCTGGCTTATATGCGCGGACGAACACTCGATAACGCCTTCATCATTCTGGATGAAGCACAAAATGCCACCGACCTTCAATTGAAAATGTTCCTGACACGTATTGGCGCCAGTGCCAAGGCAATTATAACGGGTGATCTCACACAGATCGATCTTCCGAAAAATCAGAAAAGCGGTTTGGCCAAAGCATTATATATCCTCAAAGGAATCGAAGGCATTTCGCATATCGAACTCGATGAGGAAGATGTGGTAAGGCATCGCCTGGTAAAAGCCATTATCAAAGCGTATGAAAAGGACAAAATAATTGAACAGGGAGGCGCATAATAATTTTCAATTGTCAATTGACAATTATTGAAGACGCTCTTTATAAATAATAATTCCGTTGAAAACCATTCTTGTAAGTTGTTTCCTTGCTTTCATCATGGCGTGCAACGCGGGAAAAACATTTACTCCGGCTGAAGATGCACAGGATGCGGGACGTCAGTTTATCCGTGCTTCTTTGGACGGTGATTATGAGAAAGCACGCTTCTATCTGTTAAATGATTCCGTCAATCTTTTGCTGATCAGTAAATGGCAGCAGGGATTTGACAAGATGGACCAAAACACACGTCAGCAATATCGGGAAGCAAATATTCTTCCGATCAATATCCATGCGATCAATGATTCGGTTACAACCTATACGTTTTCAAATAGTTTTCGTAAGGACACTACAACGGTTCATATTGTAAGAAAAAATGGAGAATGGCTGGTGGATCTTAAAGAGATCCTGAACCATAAACATTAGCCATCTCCTTCATTTGCTTTGTGCTATGATATCGAAAGAGTAGGTTTGTAACTTCAAACCAACTTATGAATAAGATGAATGTATCACACCCCTGGCATGGTGTTCCTTACGGAAGCCTGGCACCCAGAATTGTAAATGCCATAATCGAAATTCCCCAGGGCGCCCGCGCAAAATATGAAATTGACAAGGACAGCGGTTTACTAAAGCTCGACAGGGTCATTTATTCTTCATTTTACTACCCGGTGAATTATGGATTTATCCCCCAGACATATGGAGATGACCGGGATCCGCTGGATATACTGGTTATTACCTCCCTGCCCGTTGTTCCGCTATGCCTGATGGAAGCGAAAGTGCTTGGCGTTATGCAAATGATCGATAATGGTGACGGCGATGATAAGATCATTGCTGTAGCTGCCAAAGATCCTGGTGTGAACCATTACAACAATATCGAAGAGTTACCCAAACATTTTTTTGATGAATTAAGGCATTTCTTTGAAGAATATAAAAAACTGGAAAATAAAGCTGTTAAGGTGGAAGAATTCCAGGATAAGACCATGGCATTGAAAGTGATAGAAAATGCCATTGCATTTTATAAACAGGAATTCGGAGAAAAAGCCAAAAGCCTAAAGCCAAAAGCCTAAAACCATGTAAATTGAAATTTTATAGATTACTTCCCGAATCTAAAAAGAAGTTTTAGGCTTTAGGCCTTGGGCTTTAAGCTTTAATATGTAAATAACAGATTTCTGCATCTTAAGTGAAAGCTGATTTATTATCGTGCATCATACCTCTTATACCCGGTTGACGGATCAGGAAATTATTAAAACATTTTTACGCTGATCATAACAATGAGTGGCTTGGTATCCTGTTAGAAAGATATACCATGTTATTATACGGTGTATCTATGAAATATTTGAAAAACCCCGAAGAGGCAAGGGATGCGGTACAACAGATTTTTTTAAAAGCCATTACTGAATTGCACAAATATGAGGTCAGCTATTTCAGTTCCTGGCTGTATATGATAGCAAAGAATCATTGCCTGATGCAGTTAAGGAAACGACGTCATGGCATTTCGGTAGATCTGGTGAATGAACCTGTTTCGGAAATAACCGATCCGGATCCCCTGCAGGATGATGCACTTTTAAAGGATTTGGAAGAAGCATTGCAGCATCTGAATACGGAACAGAAAACGTGCATCAGAATGTTTTACCTGGAAAAAAAATCCTACCAGGCTATTGCATCAGAAACAGGTTTCAGTTTATTGCAGGTGAAAAGTTATATTCAAAACGGAAAAAGAAACCTGCGAATACTGTTGGAAAAGAAAATAGATCATCCGGACGAGTAATATGAGTGAAGAAATCAACGATATGAACCATCCTGAGAATAAACTTCCTGATTCACTGGACGACCATCTGCGTACGATAATGGAAGAAAAGGAATTGAATCGTTTCCGGGAACAACTGCCTGCAGAATTTCTGTCTGACGCGTCAGAAGGTCTCAATCAGTTAAAGGATACAAAACAACTTGAATCTGTTTTGCGAAATCTGAACCAGCAGATGCATCGTCAGTTGGCTCATAAAAAAATGCATAAAAGAAAAAAGTCGATCGGAGATCTGTCCTGGGGTTACTGGGCTATCGTAATCATTCTCCTGCTCAGCATTGTCGGATACCTTGTTATTCGCATGTTCCTTAGAAAGTAATTCAATGCGCAGGCAGTATATGACTTATTTGAAATCATAACCATTGCTTTCATACCTGGAAACAAGTAAAAAAGCTTTACGCTTTGTCGCTTTAAGCTTTATTGATACTGAATATAAACAGGCTTCGGTTTCAATCGCATCACTTCTGCAGGGGTCATCATACTACTGCCGGCCTCCCGGTAATCATTCTTGTAGAATAATTTGAAACCTGTGAACTGAACCGGTTCCCTTGAAACATATTCCCGGTAAGTGGTCAATTTACGTTCTTTGGCACCCCACCCGTCCATATCTACCACCACCTGTACTTCCGGAGTTGGCTTAATATTTTTATAGTTCCTGATCATCGCCTGGGTGAAACGGTGAACTACCAGTATTTTGGGTGGAAGTTGATTAACCTTAGCCAGGTTTGCAAGATATTTTATGGTAAAGTTGATATCGGAGTCATTCATGGTTCCTATCACAGAACCCGGTTTTTTACCTGTTTTCATAGAAAATTCAGGGTCTATTCCAAGGTGAACCTGAGGCATCTTCAGATAAGGCTCCAACATGGGAACTTCTTCCTGAACCGTGCTCATACCCACCTGAATATCAAGAAATACAAGGGCGTTGATCCTGGCGGCCATTCGAATGAGAGAATCAATTTGTTTAAATGGCATACGCAGCCTGTATTTATTCCCGTTGCCAGGATATCCCTGAGCGGTAACGGCAATATAATGTAAGGCCGGACGAACCGGAACTGTTGAATCAGCAGCCTGCCATTTCTTTAATTCTGCGTTCAATTTGGCAAACATGGTGTCCGTAGGATATTCTCCTAAAACCCCCATTTTCTTGGAATAGAAATTACCATAAAACGCAATGACCCGGTTAAATGGGAAAATGGCACCCGGTAAAGGGTATTTTAATTTGACCGGCCAGCGACCTGAGCTATCCCCATTGCTTAATGCAAGATTTAGCTGATCATATTTGATCGTATCCAGCACAGCGGGCATGGAGATTTAATTTCCGGGATGAGTCGGTATTTCCAACTGTATCCCTGGCATTAGCCAGTAATTCACTGGAATTCCGGTGAAAAAGGTTTCCTGAACCAAAAGCCTGGTAAAAGTATAATCCGGTCAATCCGGAGCAAAGGATAAAGAGTATAACAATATACTGCTTCTTTAAAATGCCGGGCTTTCCGGCCGTCTTCGGCGAAATTTGCATAGGGACGTAGATTAACGGACAGATTTTACTTGTGATCTATAACCAAAACGTTTTTAACAATGCTTTATTTTAAGTTTAATCTGTTAAAAAACCATTTTTTTATACCAGTTTATCAAACCGTTTGTCGACCCGTCATGGGACGAAGTTTCTTCGGCGTTTTTTAGTTCGGGTAATATTTTTCCGGCAAGTTCCTTACCCAATTCTACTCCCCATTGATCAAAGGAGTAGATATTCCATATTACACCCTGAACAAATATCTTATGTTCATACAAGGCAATAAGCTGGCCAAGGGTATAGGGTGTGATGGCTTTAATGAAAAATGAGTTGGTGGGTCTGTTACCGCTGAAAAATTTAAAGGGAATCAGATCGGGTTTCACTTTTGCAGCCAGCAGTTGCTTCAGGTGTCCTGCCATTCATAAGGGCTTCCGTTTGTGCAAAAAAATTAGACAGTAATTTAGCGTGATGATCACCGAGTGGATTATGACTGATCGCCGGTGCTATAAAATCGCAGGGTATCAAAACGGTGCCCTGATGGATCAACTGATAAAAAGCATGCTGACCGTTCGTGCCGGGTTCACCCCAAACCACAGGACCTGTTGAATAAGTAACGGGAACACCGTTTCGGTCTACAGATTTGCCGTTACTTTCCATATTCCCCTGTTGAAAATATGCGGCAAACCGGTGCATATATTGATCATATGGCAGGATGGCCTCTGTTTGTGAACCAAAGAAATTTCGATACCAGATCCCCAGCAGCGCCATGATAACCGGTATGTTTTTCTCAAACGGAGTGTTTTTAAAATGTTTGTCCGCCGCATGAGCGCCCTGAAGCATTTCTTCAAATCGGGGATAACCGATCATAAGTACGATAGATAGCCCGATTGCACTCCAAAGGGAATATCGCCCTCCCACCCAATCCCAGAAAACAAACATATTCGAGCGGTCAATGCCAAATTTTACAACCTCTGCTTCGTTGGTGGATAATGCTACAAAATGTTTAGCAATATGCGCCTCATCCCCTGCTGACTTTAAAAACCATTCTCTTGCACTATAAGCATTCGTCATGGTTTCCTGCGTAGTGAAAGTTTTTGACGCAATGAGGAAGAGAGTTTCTTCCGGATTTATTTTTTTAAGTGTTTCGACGATCTGGGTTGCATCAACATTTGAAACAAAATATGCCTCCATGCCATCGATCCAATAGTGCTTCAAAGCCTCTGTTACCATTACAGGTCCGAGATCACTGCCACCTATACCGATATTAACAATATTCTTAATGGGTTTGCCGCTGTAACCCCTCCATTCACCTGAATGAATTTTTTGGCTGAAGGATTTCATGTGTTCCAGCTCCTTCCTTACTTCCGGCATCACATCCTTGCCATCAGAATAAACAGGTTCACCGGAAAAATTTCTTAGTGCCGTGTGTAAGACGGAGCGGTTTTCAGTGTGGTTTATTTTTTCACCGGAAAACATAGCCTGTTGTGCCTCCCAAACCTTACAATCCGCAGCCAGATCCAATAAATGTGCAAAAGTTTCCTCATTCACCAGGTTTTTTGAATAGTCAAACAGGATATCTCCAAAAATAATTGAGCATCGCTGGAATCTTTCCCGGTCTTCGGTGAAAAGACTTTTCATCTGAATTCCTTTCATATACTGTTGGTCTGCCTGCAATTTTTTCCAGGCCAGGGTTTCTACAGGGGAAATGTTTGGGAACATATTGGCAGGGTTGGCTTTTTGTTTGCTAACAAAATTACGATTTGAATGTTGTTATTGGACGAGTATTGAATTCACATTTTAAAAACATCTTTTATGAGTCAGGCGTTTGTTAGAGAAAATGATGAAATGTTGTTGCAGGATGTCTCTCCTTCCGTTACTGCCCTGATCATGTACCTGACCAGGGAAAATAATGGTATCCGCGTTTATGAAAAACACCGTGTGAAGGACAATGAAAATAAACGAGAAGTACATGTGATGAGCAATGGTCTTTCTTATGCAAAGGATAAAGATTCAAAATGGTACGTTATTAATAAGCGTAAAGCGTAAAGCATAAAGCGCTTAGTTCAGGTCTTCGAGTACTTTTAGAAATTGATCTACCATATCGCTGCTGATATCCAGATGGGTTACAATGCGCAGGCGTTTATCGGATATCGTTAGTAAGAGGATTTCTTTTTGCTTTAAAGAGGCAATAAAAGCTTTTGGATCTTTCCCATCAATTAACTCAAAAATCACGAGGTTGGTTTCTACCGGCAAAACCATTTTTACCAGCGGATGTTTTTGAAGCGCTTCGCCGATTCTTTTGGCATGCTGATGATCCGTAGCCAGTCTTTCAACATGATGTTCCAGGGCATATAAAGCAGTTGCTGCCAGGAAACCGGCCTGTCGCATACCTCCGCCAAATACCTTGCGTACCCTGATCGCCTGACGAATAAAAGCTTCGGTGCCCAGTAACATACTGCCGGCCGGGCATCCGAGCCCTTTATTAAAGCAAACCGAAATGCTGTGGAAGAGTTTTCCAAATTCCGCTTCTTTTTGGTTTTTCGCAACGAGTGCATTATACAAACGCGCTCCATCCAGGTGCAGTTTGAGATGATGCTCATCGCAAACTGATCTGATTCTTTTTATTTCTTCCAATTCGTAACAACTTCCGCCTCCCCGGTTCGATGTGTTTTCAATGACATACCAGCGAACTATGGGATTTATGTACGTCATCCGGATTAATGGACGTTAAAACCTGCCTGGCATTGATCCGACCCCTGTCGCCCGCCAGTGTTTTTGTCTGACAACCTGCATTAAAGGCTATGCCACCACCTTCATAATAATAAACATGGGATTCCTGTTCGCATATCACTTCATCGCCTGGTCTGGTATGACTGGCTATAGCAACCTGATTTGACATCGTTCCGCTGGCACACCATAGTGCTGATTCCATATTAAATGTAGCTGCCATCTTTTTTTCCAACCGGTTCACAGTCGGGTCTTCCCTGAATACATCATCTCCCACATCAGCCTTTAACATGGCGTCCAGCATCTGCGGAGTTGGTTTCGTAACCGTGTCCGAACGGAAATCAATGATCATATTTTCTTATGTTAAAGCTATTTTTCCGCATGGCCGATGGCATGAAGATTGAAACGATAGGGTATAAAATTAAGTACTATGGACAATTTAATTGTGAAAGGAACCTGGAATACGGTAAAAGGAAAATTAAAGCAGGCCTATGGCAATCTGACAGATGATGATCTGAAATATGAAGAAGGAAAAGACGACGAATTATTGGGTCGTCTGCAGCAAAAAACAGGAAAAACAAAAGACGATCTGAGAAAATGGTTTAAATCAAATACTGTATCCGGTTCAGAAAAAAGCACATTATAATGCGGATTTTTTATAAGGGCTCTTCCGGCATGATACCGGAAGGGCTTTTTTTATCTTTTACACTATCCCCTATTTGTAAATGAATCTTTAACTTGCGTCCCTATGACACAGGAAAAGCTAATCGATATGAGGTCCCGGCTGAGCGGACTGAGGAGGTTTCTTTGACGTCGAGAACCGACAGATTAAAATTAATGAAGAAAGACAATTAACCGGTAGTTCAGGATTCTGGGAAGATAATGAACGGGCCACCGCCATTCTCAAAAACATCAAAGTAAATGAGTATTGGCTTAAACTCTATCAGGCTGTAGAAACGGCGATAGAGGATTTTGCTGTTCTGATGGAATTCTGGAAAGCAGGTGAAGCAACAGAAGAAGAAACGCGTGCTGCTTACGAAAAATCACTTGAACTGATTGAAGAAGCTGAGTTCAAATCGACACTCAACGAACCGGAGGATGAATTACCGGCTGTACTGCAAATCAATTCAGGTGCCGGTGGCACTGAAAGTCAGGATTGGGCAGAAATGCTGATGCGTATGTACCGTATGTACGGTGAAAAGCAGGGATGGTCTGTTACAGAACTCGATTTTCAGGACGGCGAATCAGCTGGTATTAAAAGTGTAACACTTCAGTTTGACGGCCCTTTTGCCTATGGTTTTTTAAAAGCTGAAAGCGGTGTTCACCGGCTGGTACGTATTTCCCCCTTCGACAGCAATGCCAGAAGACATACTTCATTTGCATCGGTATATGTTTATCCCCTGATTGACGACACGATTGAAATCGAAGTAAATCCCGCTGATGTCGAATGGGCATTTTTCAGAAGTGGAGGCGCCGGTGGTCAAAACGTAAATAAAGTAGAAACAGCTGTTCGGCTTACCCATAAACCCAGTGGTATTATTGTGGAATGTCAACAGGCCCGTACACAGGGAGAGAATCGTGAAAAGGCAATGGCCATGTTGAAGAGCCGGTCTGTATGAAGAAGAAATGCGTAAACGGGAGGCGATTAAAAATGCTAATAATGCGAGTAAGAAAAAAATCGAATGGGGATCACAGATTCGTTCCTATGTTTTTCATCCTTATAAGATGATTAAGGATCACCGGACTGGTTTTGAAACTGGAAATATTCAGCCTGTAATGGATGGTGAACTGGATGGATTTATAAAAGCATATTTAATGTCAGAGAAAGAAACACTGACGTAATTTGCGGATTTAGTCAACCGTCAACCGTCAGCTGCCAACGAATAAATTCAAGAAAATGAACATCGGCTACTTCCATTATCCCCTGCCCGCGAATGAACCGGTGAAATCCTATGCCCCCGGTTCGACTGAAAAAAAATTATTGAAGAAAGCATTGGTGGAACTGAAATCCGTTGAACATGATATCCCTGCAATCATTGGTGGAAAAGAAATCCGCTCCGGAGTTAAGATCAAAATGCGTCCTCCACATGAACTTTCTCATACACTGGGTTATTTTCATCGTTCAAATAAGACAGCAGGTAGAATCTGCTATTACGGCGGCCCTGACAGCAAAGCCTTCCTGGGAGTTGATGAACTGGGAAAACAGGGCTTCTGTATTTCTCAAAGCAGCCGATTTACTGGCCGGTAAGTATCGAAATATCATGAATGCATCTACCATGCTGGGGCAAAGCAAAAATGCCTACCAGGCAGAAATAGACAGCGCTTGCGAACTCATTGATTTTTTGCGGTTTAATGTACATTATCTAAGTGAAATATACAGGCAACAACCCATCAGTTCACCGGGTATGCATAACCGGTTGGAATACCGGTCTCTGGAAGGATTTGTACTGGCGATAACTCCATTTAATTTTACTGCCATTGGTGGAAATCTCCCGACTTCAGCGGCGCTATGCGGAAACGTGGTGATTTGGAAACCTGCCGATACCCAGGTTTTTAGTGCACATATTTTTATGAAAATTCTGCAGGAAGCCGGTTTACCGGACGGTGTTATTAACCTCGTTTATGCGGATGGTCCCGAACTCGGTGATATTTGTTTCAGTCACCGGGATTTTGCGGGTATTCATTTTACCGGATCCACGGCGGTTTTCAATCAGATATGGAAACATATTGGTGAGAATATCGGGAAATACAGGTCCTACCCCCGCATCGTTGGAGAAACCGGAGGTAAAGACTTTGTACTGGTACATCGGGAAGCAGAAGTAGACGTTGTGGTGACTGCACTCGCCAGAGGTGCATTTGAATTCCAGGGCCAGAAATGTTCTGCAGCTTCAAGGGCCTACCTGCCATCGAATCTGGCTGCGGAAATTAAGGATAAGCTGAAAAATGTTATTCAGCATATGAAGGTGGGATCTGTTGAGGATTTCAGCAATTTTGTAAATGCGGTGATTGATGAGAGAAGTTTTGATAAGATCAAAGGGTATATCGACCGTGCGTCTGCGGATCCGGCAGCCAGCATTTTGGCTGGCGGTAAAACTGATAAAACCAAAGGTTATTTTATTCATCCAACCCTCATAGAGACAACAGACCCGGATTATGCAACTTTAAAAGAAGAAATATTCGGTCCGGTGCTCACCATCTTTGTATATGATGAAAACAAATTCGAAGAAACGATGGACCTGGTAGATAATACATCAAATTATGCTCTGACGGGTTCCGTTATTTCAACTAACCGTCAGGCTATCGAACTGGCCACAGAAAGATTGCGCCATTCAGCAGGAAATTTCTATGTAAACGACAAACCAACAGGTGCAGTCGTTGGTCAGCAGCCATTTGGAGGAGCCCGCGGGCAGCGGAACCAACGATAAAGCAGGATCCATTCTAAATCTTTACCGATGGCTAAGCGCACGAACGATCAAAGAAACCTTCGATCCTCCTACCGGTTATGAATATCCTTTTTTAGCTGAAGCATGACGGCATTCATTATTTTTATAAAAATATTCTGATTGAAGACGATCCTGACCGAAAAAGAGCTCGGCCTTACTATTCAGCGATTGAGTCATCAACTCCTCGAAAACCATCTCAGTTTTCAGGATCTCGTGATCATTGGTATTCAACCTCGTGGAATTTATTTTTCAGACAGGATTGTGCAGCAGATCAATGAACAGATAAAACCGTCAAAAATTACATACGGTAAACTCGATAATACATTTTACCGTGATGATGTGCGTCAGGGCCTTCACACGCTCAATCAGACTGACATGCCCTTCAGCGTTGAAAATAAAACGGTGATTCTCGTGGATGATGTATTGTATACCGGCAGAACCATCCGGGCATCCATGGACGCCCTGCTGACATTCGGAAGACCGGCTAAAGTGGAGCTTTGTATATTAATTGACCGCCGGTTTAGCCGGGAAGTGCCCATCCAGGCCGATTTCGTGGGCAGATCCATTGATACCATCATTACCCAGCGGGTAAAAGTATTATGGAAGGAAAGAGACGGAAAGGAAGAAGTGGTTCTTTTATAGGCAGGAAGCGGGAGGCTTGAAGCAGGAGGCCTGATCTGTTTTTTGTCTAATGCAACACTGAATTTATTTGAAAAGCCTCCTGCCTCCCGCTTCCTGCTTCCTGCTTAAATTGTTTTGGAGTATGGCCTTGAAAATATAACTTTGACTTTTAATGCAACTCAGTACCAAACATCTTCTTGGCATTCGAGATTTACTAACTTCCGACATTCAGACTATTTTAGACACGGCCACTCAGTTTAAGGAAGTTCTTCAAAGACCCATAAAAAAAGTTCCAACTCTGCGCGATGTAACCATCGTAAATCTCTTTTATGAGAATTCCACACGCACCAGGATTTCATTTGAATTGGCAGAAAAAAGACTTTCTGCAGATACAATCAATTTTACTGCTTCGGGTTCTTCGGTATCCAAAGGAGAAAGTTTGCTCGATACCGTCAACAATATACTTTCCATGAAGGTTGATATGGTGGTCATGCGGCATAGTGCCAGCGGAGCACCTCATTTCCTCGCGAAACATATTCCTGCAGCCATTGTGAATGCCGGAGACGGTATTAACGAACATCCAACGCAGGCCTTGCTGGATGCATTTTCCATTAGGGAAAAACTGGGTTCGCTGGAAGGAAAAAAAGTTGCCATCATTGGCGATATTATGCATTCCCGTGTTGCACTTAGTAATATATATCTCCTGAAAAAAATGGGAGCTGAAGTAATGGTGGCGGGCCCGCCCACACTGATCCCTCTGTATATCACAGAAGCATTTGGCATACCCGTGGAATACAATCTTCGCAGGGCGCTGGAATGGTGCGATGTGGCTAATGTATTACGTATTCAGCTTGAAAGACAGAACCAGGTTTTATTTTCTTCTTTAAGAGAATATAGTCTGGCTTATGGTATTAACCGGAAGATACTGGACAGTTTATCAAAGGAAATATTGATCATGCACCCGGGCCCTATCAACCGGGGTGTGGAACTGGACAGCGATGCGGCGGACAGCAAACAGTCAATCATTTTACAACAGGTTGAAAATGGAGTCGCCGTGCGGATGGCAGTCCTTTATCTTTTAGCGGGCAAAGCAACGAATCTTTAATCCCTTCAAAATAATCGTATGCAACGGATCGCAGTATTTCCAGGCACTTTTGATCCGATCACCATCGGACACGTAGATATTATAAACCGTTCATTGGGATTGTTTGATAAAGTGGTGATTGGGATCGGACGAAACGTAAATAAACTTCCGATGTTTTCGGAGGAACAGAGAATTACCTGGCTTAAGGAAATCTATAAAAATAATCCTCGTGTGGAAGCAGTATTGTATGATGGTCTCACGATTAAATGTTGCCAGCAGGTGGGCGCTCACTATATCATACGGGGAATCCGTTACGTGAATGACTTTGAATATGAAAAAGCAATCGCTGATATGAACCGAAGTTTGGATTTTCATATAGAAACAGTATTTCTTACCTGTCTGCCGCAGTATACTTCAGTTGCATCTACACTTGTGCGTGACGTGATACGAAATGGCGGGGATGTAACTCCATTTTTACCGGAGGTTGTTGCCGAATCACTGAAGAAGCTGAAAGCGTAAGGCGTAAAGCTCAAAGCCATCAGGTAAGTGTGTAGAGTATCCGGAAGAATCCGACCATCGATCAACGAATATATTGGGAGTATAAACATAAAACCAATCGCCATGTCTATTTGGTTTAAGAAAGATATCAATTTAGAAAAGCTGAACCAGTTTTCGGTCAACACAATGAATGAATTGCTGGGAATCAGGATCACGGAATTAGGAGAAAACTATATTAAAGCCATCATGCCGGTGGATAAAAGAACACACCAGGCGTATGGAATATTACATGGAGGCGCATCTGCGGCACTGGCGGAAACGCTTGGCAGCATTGGATCAGTCATCATCGTGGATCCCGAACAATATATTTGCGTGGGCGTAGAAATCAATGCCAATCATATCAGAAGTGTGAGAGATGGTTTTGTTACCGGAACAGCTGTCCCATTACATATTGGCGCTTCCTCTCATGTGTGGGAAATAAAGATCGTGGATAAGAATGATAAACTCGTTTGCGTGAGCAGGCTTACGGTTTTCGTGAAGCAAAAGAAAGCGACACCTGCGGTGTAGTATGGAAGACTGGAAGTATGGAAGTACTGGAAGTGTTAGATAGTTCTCAAACTAATTTCCATACTTTCAGTACTTCCAGTCTTCCATACTAGAGTAGCCCTCCTGCTCTCAAGCACTTCAACAATGGCCGGATAGGTATTACGCAAAACAATCTCAAAATCTGCAGGTGCTATCCATCTTAAATCGGTAATATCTTCTTCGGTTTGCGGGATCAGTGACTGATGACTGGTCGTTGACATGTGAAACCAATGCGTTTTCTTCTGAATCACTTTGCCGAGTTCTTCATATTCATGAAGCGTCTGTAATAAAAACTTTTTTAATTCCAGTTGTCCAACGCCCGTTTCTTCCTCAACTTCCCGAAGGGCACATTCTTCCAATGTTTCTCCGGGGTCAAGTTTGCCTTTGGGCAGATCCCATTTGCCCCGGCGAAACATAAATAAAATCTCTCGCTTTTCATTTTCAACAAGCCCGCCGGCAGCGAGGAGAAGAATTTTTTTGGATATGATCATGATATGGTAAAGATAATGGGGACAGGCTCAATGACAGAAACAAAGGGATTTTTTTTATCTTCACACCATGACTAATGAAAAGGCAGTAGCTGAAAAATTACTGGAAATTCAGGCAATCAAATTAAATCTGGAAAAACCGTTTACCTGGGCCTCCGGATGGAAAAGTCCCATCTATTGTGACAACCGCAAAACACTTTCCTTTCCTCATATCCGGGAGTTTATAAAATCCGAAATGTGTAATCTGATTTTTGAAGAATTTCCGGATGCGGAATATCTGGCCGGCGTGGCAACGGCAGGTATCGCATGGGGTGCCATGGCCGCCGATCAGTTGAAACTGCCCTTTATCTATGTTCGTTCAAAACCCAAGGATCATGGAATGGGAAACCAGATTGAAGGATTTTATGAAGAAGGAAAACAGGTGCTGGTCATTGAGGATCTGGTTTCTACCGGTAAAAGCAGCCTGGCAGTTAGTACAGGCATTGAAATCAGCAGGGTTGCAAATTGCTGGACTGGTTTCTATATTTAATTATGGTTTCGATGAAGCGGCAGATGGCTTTGCTGTTGAAGGTGTTAAAACCAGGTCACTGACAGATTATCCGACCCTGATCAAACTGGCCGTTGAAAAAGGAACTGTTAAGTACAGCCCAACACAAAACACTTGTTAAATGGCGGGAAGATCCCGCTCACTGGAATGCTGTTTCGTATTTTTGAAATTAAATAAATGCTATGAAAAAGATATTGTGGATGACATATGATCGTCAATTGCTTTTTTCTCCTCAGCAGGGCTCAGCAACCTGTTCGTAAAGGCGCACTGGAAACTGCAACCATTTCTGTTCCGACCGTTCAATGTGAACAATGCAAGGATAGAATAGAAAAATATATGTCCCGGGAAGATGGAATACAAATGGTGAAAGTGGATTATAAACATCATACTTGCAAAGTGACTTATATCTGGGACCGTACGACCATTGAAAATATAAAAACAGCCATTGCCAATATCGGTTACGACGCAGGTGACGTAGCGGCAGATCCGGAAGCATATAAAAAACTACCCACCTGTTGTAAAAAGCCCGAAGATGGTGGCGGTCACCAAAAAAACTAAATGGAGGATTTAAAAAGAAGAGCTTTTATCCGCAATAGCTTCCTGGCAGGAGCCGGAATCTCACTCACCGTCCCTGAAATATTTAATAACATCAGTATCAAATCTGCCTGACGAATTCAGGTGTTCAAAAAAAATTGAATCCAAAAAAAATAGTTGTCGCTGGTGCAGGTATCAGCGGTTTATGTTGCTGCATATGAACTGATGAAAGCAGGTCATGAAGTGACTGTTCTCGAAGCCAGTGGCCGTCATGGCGGTCATGTTTTCACCGGAAGGGATGGGTTTTCCGATGGACTTTATGCGGATTATGGAGCGGATCATATTACTGATCCGGGATATGAAAAATTCTTTGAATACAGCTAAGGAATTTAATCTCACAGTACTTCCATACCGTCAGGGGAATGACGGATTGAGTATGATAAAAGGGAAATTTTATTCGACAGAACAACTTCGCGATCCGGCCATCTTAAAGTCTTTTGGTTTTAATGAACGCGAAGTTCAATTACTTTCACGGAACGCCTGGTGGGAACTTCAACCATTTTATCTTCAATCTTATATTTCAAAATTTACCGATCCCTTACAGCCATTTGGGGTTGGGCTCGACGACCTGGATAATATTTCCCTTGCAGACCTTTATAAAAAACAGGGAGCATCCGGTATGGCTCTGGACTATCTGGGAGGTCATAATACTTCGGCATTATATAAAGTCTGGCGTTTGGCCATTATGGGTTTTCGCGGCATACCACTTTCGGAAGGCAACACATTCCGGCTGAAAGGCGGCAACCAGGAAATGACCAATGCATTTGCGAAAAAACTGGGCAATCGGGTACACCTGGGTTCGCCTGTTATTTCGATCAAACAATCTCCTCAATCCGTTACAGTAAATTACAAGCAATACGGTTATGATGAAGAAAAACAGATCACTGCTGATTTTCTGGTGAATGCGATTTCAATGCCCGTCTTTAAAAAAATTGTAGTGACTCCTGCCCTTTCTGCAGAAAAACAATACGTAGTTGATAATCTCGCTTATACATCGCATCCGCATTATATATTCGAGGCGAGTTCAAAATTCTGGCTGGATGACGGACTGAAATCTATCAATCTGGAATTTGATGATCCGGATATACAGGCAACCTGGCAAACAGCAGATGAGGTTGAAACAGAAAGGGTGATGATAGTTGCTTATGGGCCTTCAGGACTCTCACCGCAAAGAGTGCTGGCTGCTTTCAGAAGATTATATCCCGGTAAGCGCGATACCATCGTGCAGGCATTGACGAAGGACTGGTCAAAGGATAGTTTTGCTCCCGACCTGCGAAATGGTTCCTTTTCCCGTAGGTCAAATGCATAAATTCTGGCCGCAGGTATTGAAACCGGAAGGAAGAATTTTTTTCATTGGTACCTATGCTGATAATATGAGCCGTGGAATGGAATCCTGTCTCCGTTCAGCCAAACGTGTTGCCGAAGAAATCAATCAATTCCTAACCTTGACAAAAACGAAAATAAACGGAATTGTTTTAGTGCCCGCTTGGGGCATCTCGCACAGCAGATGACAAAAATTTAATTTCAATGATTTATTCTTAATGCATGTTAAAAGGATTGCGTGCCGGCATTTCTGATGTTTGCTGTTCTTCATCGGACAAACACCGAACCATGCACCGGTTATCAGAATTACCCAACCGGTAAATCATTCGGTTTGTACATGGGGTAGTCAGGTTCCGTATGCTGTTGAAGTATCCGATACCGAAGATGGCGAATCGAAATATCAGGAAATTCAATCCGCAGAAGTCCTTGTCAGATTAAAATATGTAGAAAATTCTGTTCAGGCATCCGCTTATCTTAAACAAAAAAAGTTTAATGACACAACAGGACTTATGAATATGATGGTTTCAAATTGTTTTAGTTGTCATGGATTTAAGACTAAATTAGCAGGTCCCTCTTTCCAGGATATCTGTAAGAAATATCCGAATAGTTCTTCCACACGCGAACAACTGGAAAATCATATTCTAACAGGATCCACCGGTATATGGGGCAAAGAAGTCATGCCGACACATCCGGAATTAGAGCGCAGAGTTTGCACAAAAAATGGTTCAGTGGATCCTGACATATGCCAATGATCCCGGATTGAATTATTTTGTGGGATTACAAGGTGTATTACCATTAAATAAGCCGAAAACAAGTCTACACTCCGGAGTTTTTATAGTTACCGCCTTTTATACCGATCACGGAACAACCGATTTCCCGAATAGAAGAATCACAGGTTCGGGTCAGTCTGTTCTGAAAATGAAATAGCAAATCTGAGTTATGATTAATATTTTACGTCAACAGAATATTTTCCTTCGCCAAGACCGAGTTCCGCAGATGCTGCATTACTGATACGAATAAGAAGGCCGGCACTTTCCTTCATGTCCGGAAGTTGTCCCAGGACCTTTGCATAAACCGTTTTTCCATTGGTTGCTGTAACCCTGATAATTGATCCGACGGTTACACCATTCATCAAAGCGTAATATTTTCCGTCCGTCCATCCACTCGTGCTTTTAAAAGTTCCTGCCATACCGGAGGCTGATTTTCCGGCACCGGTATAATCAATGCTGAAAAAACCACCATTACTATGTGTCGCAGCATAATTGTTCATCCTTTCCGATGGATTGCTTACCGGGATTGCTGCAGTAGTAGATGCATTTGTATTTGGAACAGTTGAAACTGCAGGATTTGACCGCGGTTTGAGAGACTGTAGCCGTCGGACCCGCCTGAGTCGGTTTGCTACCAGTCTGGGTCGAAGCGGGATCGGCAGTCTTTAATGATTTGACTTGTTCATCTGCTGTGGCAGGGCTGATTACGGGATTTGTTGAAATGCCTATGGCCAGCGGCGAAAGATCTGTTTTTACTTTCAAATAACCGACAATTAAAACAGTTCCTTTTTTTACATCATCCCGTTTAATCTTATTCCATTTTTCAAGACTTGTTACCGGCACGTCGTTATAAATTGAACTGATCTTATACATCCATTCTTTGTCTCCAACCTCATGATATATCGGAATCAGGGATTCGCCAGTGGTTTTCAACTGTTTCTGATCAAAATTGCCTGAAGTAAGTGGAATATTGATAACGGTTGCTACTTCCAGTGGTTTATCGAAATTCATATTGTTAAAACTGGCGATATCATGCGGCGGACAATTGAACAGGCGACCGATACTGTACCAGTTTTCTTTGGCTACAACTGTATGTGTCAGGTAGAATTTGCCTTGCGTTCCTTCAATTTTAAGCTGAGGACTCTGCGAATATCCGGTCGAAACACTGTAAATCAGGCAAAATATAAGGGCTATCCTGTTTTTCATTTCAGGTATTTATGGATGAACGCAAAGATGCTGAATAATCTTGCAAATGAAATATTAAAAAAAAGCTATTGCCTGATCCTCCATGATTTAGGATAATAGTTATTCATCCTTTTATCCAGTAATTTAACCCAGCCTAAACGTTGTCCCAGGAAGCAAACCGTATGCCAGCCCTTTGCCGGTAAATGAGTGTCAAACGGATTGCCACGCAGGAAATGAAGTGCATCTGATTTTGAAACATGTAATACAGGAGAATCATGCCGCAGGAAAGTCGCCAGGGCCAGTTCATGATCAGGAATCCATTCACGTTCTCCTGCTTTTCCGATTCTGACACCAGCCTTTTTCAAATAGAGGTTATTTTTCAATATTTCAAGGTCACTTACCAGGTCAGGCATCAAAGCATGTATTGAATCCTCAATCGATACATATTTCAAAACATCCGGGCGAATCCATCCGCTGATTTGCTGCTCGGCAGATTTAGAAATTGCATTTGTATTCTTACCTGATTTATTCACCCGGCCGGATCTTGTCGGATTACCGATCGAATATTGATTTGATTTCTCTGAACTGGTAATTTGTTTTTTTTGTATAACGGAAAGAAAAAATCCTTCTCCCGAAAGTTTGTCGGGATAAAACCGATAACCCAGATGCACCCGCCAGGTCAGATTGGGTTTCGACAATATTCCAGAAAGGATCCGGCGTAAGAGCAACTGTTTTACAGGAATATTGATTGAAAATGAAAGTCCAGTATGTCTTCGTTTTCTTCCTTCGAATATGAACAGGTGGAATATATCAGAAAGCCATCTTCTTTCAGAGAATCCCATACATCTGTCAGAATACGCTGCTGTCGCTGATTGCACAGTTTTACTAATTCCGTGCTCCAGGACGAGGCAGCTTCAGGATCCTTTCTGTATAATCCACTCCCGCTGCAGGGCGCATCAATTAGTATAATATCGAAAAAGTCCGGGATTCTTCTGAAATGTGACGGATCATTATTGGATACTATGCTATTCGCCCTGCCCCATTTAGTCATATTCTGAGTCAAAACAGGAACCCGGGTTTTTATTACTTCATTACTGAGTAAAAGAGATTCTGGTGAAATCAGCGATTGTATCAATGTGGATTTACCTCCGGGAGCTGCACACAAATCAAGAACCTTTAATTTTTGATATGGGTCGGCAATATGCTTCAATGCAAATGAAACAAACATTCCGGATGCTTCCTGCACATAATAGACACCTGCATGAAACAAAGGATCCATGGTAAAGGAAGGACGGCTTCTCAGATAGTAAGCATCCGGAGCCCAGGGAACTTTGCCCGCCAATTCAAACGGAATATCTGCTTTTTCAGTGGGCCATTTACCGTTGTGCAGAATGGGTTTTTCTACATTCATATGAACTGAAACCAGTTGTTCGCCGGAATCATGTATATGCTGAAAACCATCCGGATCAAAATGATCCATCTTTTTCAATGAATTGATTAATCCCAATGGTAAATATGAACCCAATGATTTTATAGTTCAAAAACGGATTACAAATTGTTGTTTTACTTTGAATTCGTTGCGGAAAAATATGAGTCCTGCGGAAAAGATATCGATAGTCATTTTAACTCGCGGATCTCCCTGGATTATTTCCCAGGCTTCTTCCATTTCACGGCTCCAGTGAATATCATGAATGATGATGAGTGAGGATTCTGAAATTTTGTTCAGGAATTTTTCGAAATATTGAAGCACGGGTTTTTTCCGATGGTTGCCATCTATAAAAACCAGGTCCGTAGGAGGATTCCGTTCGATTTGTTCTGATAAGGTTGTTTCAAAATCTCCTGTCGACTGAGAGATGTTTCCGAGTTTTAATTTCTGGAAATTTTCATGGGCAATACTGGCAATGGCAGGTGATCCTTCCATGGTTATAACCCGTGAAGCAGCATCGGCAGATGCAAGATAAGCAGTAGAGATTCCGAGAGAACTCCCCAGTTCCATGATCACCCGCGCGCGATAAAAATTGGCAAGACGAAATAATAATCTACCGAATTTCTGATCAGAAACAACATTGCGTGCAATCTCACAAATAGTTTTTTTTGAATACTTTTTTTTCTTTGAACCGGCACCCAGATCATGTACATCTAAAACCCGGTGATCCTGCAACATGTTTTTCTTAACTGTTTCAATCAGTTTGTATGCATAATAGTCTCGATCGTCATTAAATACTTCCCTGATCAATTCATAAACAAAGGGCGAATGGATACCATGCCCCTTGCCATTGGAAGCGAGCGCATAATATTGAAACCACTTGAGTGCAAGTTGAGATTTTGAATACATGTGTCCTTATCTGGTATGTTCCGGAATTGATTTTATTTTTGTCCAGGTCTGAAAGTCCATGTCATATGCGTGCTTTTCATCCGCCGGCACTTTTTTGGAATAAGTTATTTGAAAGACATCAGTGGGTATTTCAGGAAAAAAAGCATCCCCTTCCAGAAAGGTAAATACCCTTGTCATATAAATAGTATCACATATTAAAATGGATTCTTTATAAATCTGTCCGCCTCCACCAATAAAAGCTTCCTTTGCATCCATTTTTTTTGCCAGCTCAATGGCTTTTGTCAAACTATCTGTATGCTGAACCTCCGGGTTTCCTGATGTATACCCTGGCCTGCGGCTGACCACAATATTAAATCTGCCGGGCAATGGCTTGTTTCCCAATGCTTCGAAAGTTTTTCTGCCCATGATAATGGGAAGTCCCCAGGTAGTGTTTTTGAAAAACCGCATATCCTCGGGCAGATTCCATAACATCTGATTATTTTTCCCGATGGCATTGTTTTCAGATGCGGCAACGATAATGGATAGCTTCATATCAGATTCTTTTATACAGCTACCTGGGCTTTAATCGACGGATGGGGGTTGTAATTTTCCAAACTGAAATCTTCAAACCGGAAATCAAATATATTTTTTACTTCCGGATTCAATTTCATTTGTGGTAATGGATTGGGAGTTCTGGTCAATTGAAGCGCCGCCTGTTCGCGGTGATTATTGTACAGGTGAACGTCACCGAAACTATGTATAAATTCTCCGGGATCCAGGTTTGTTACCTGGGCAATCATCAGCGTTAATAAAGCATAAGATGCAATATTGAATGGAACGCCCAGGAAAACATCTGCACTGCGTTGGTACAACTGGCAGCTTAATCGCGGGCGGGAACCTTCACGCTCCGGAGGGGAAACGTAGAATTGAAACAATACATGACATGGCATCAGCGCCATTTGAGATAATTCCGCAACATTCCAGGTGCTGACTATTAATCGCCGGCTATCGGGGTTCGTTTTTATTTGTTGTATCAAATCGCTGATCTGATCTGTCTGTTTCCCATCTGTACCCGACCAGCTTCTCCATTGTTTGCCATAAACAGGCCCCAGATCGCCATTTGAATTTGCCCATTCATCCCATATCCGAACTCCGTTTTCATTTAAATAAGAGATATTGCTGTCCCCTTTCAAAAACCACAGCAGCTCATAGATAATACTTTTCAGATGAAGTTTTTTTGTGGTGACCAGCGGGAATCCCTTTGTTAAATCAAATCGCATCTGATAACCAAAACAACTTTGGGTACCAGTGCCGGTTCTATCGCTTTTTTCAATGCCCTGCTCAGTCACATGGCGAAGTAAATCCAGGTATTGCTTCATGTGTGCAATTTACAGAAGTTCTGAAGTCTTATCAATCTGTTAACGATTATCGACATTTACCGTCTGAATAAAGGGTGCATAAATTTTCAGCTCTGGCATGCGATTGGCAACCCATGATTATAAAACTTCAAAGATTATGAAACAATATGCAGCAGCCTGTGCTTTTGTTCTGGTAACATTGCTCACATCTGTTAGTGGTTTTGCCCAGTCCGGCGATCCGGCCACCCGCGCAGCACAAATGAAGCAAAAATTGATTACCGAACTGAAAATGACCGACGTGCAAGCCGATTCAGTGGTTGCCATTAACATGTCATACAGACCTCAGATGCGTGATATTTTCCAGGATCAAACACTTAGTCAGGATGAAAAAAAGGCAAAGATGAAGACCATAACCGATCAGGCTGACAAGAGAATTCAGCCTGTATTGGGAGATCCGCTTTTTAAACAATACCAGGAATGGAGAATGAAAAACATGCAGCAAATGCGATCTGGGAAATCCGGAAATAGTTAATGACAGGTTATTATCTAGCTTTAACTTTTTCTGACTTCTTTAGCCCATGCGTCTTTCAAGCCGACTGTCCTGTTAAAAACCGGTTTCTGAGGATTGCTTTCTTTGTCAAGGCAAAAATAACCCTTGCGAAGGAACTGATACCGTTCATCAGGTCTGGCAGCGCCCAGGGAGGGTTCTGCCATGGCCGTTTTCACAATTTCAAGTGAAGCCGGATTTATATAATCTTTGAAATCCCCTTCCTCGGCTGCAGGATTTTCAACTTTAAATAAACGGTCATATAAACGAAGTTCAACAGGAATAGCGTGTGATTTGCTGACCCAATGCAAAGTGCCCTGTACTTTTAAACCGGAGGCATCTGTACCGCTTTTACTTTCCGGCAGATAACTGCAATGCAGCTCGATAATTTTACCTTCATTATCCTTTATGACTTCATCACACTGAATGATATAGGCGCTTTTTAACCTCACTCTTTTTCCCGGAGCAAGTCTGAAAAACTTTTTTGGCGGATTTTCCATGAAGTCTTCCTGTTCGATATACAATTCTCTGCTGAATGGCAGGGGTCGACTTCCAGTTTTTTCGGAGCCTTCCGGATAATCTTCAGAAATCAGGGTCTCTACCTGATCCGGATAGTTCGTAATGATCACTTTGAGCGGATCGAAGACGACCATTTTTCTCATTGCACGCTGATTCAGATCCTCACGCAGACAAAATTCCAACAGAGAGACGTCGATCAGATTATCTCTTTTTTGTACCCCGATCCGGTCAGCGAAATTTCGGATGCTTTCAGGAGTATATCCGCGGCGACGGAGTCCCGAAATGGTAGGCATCCGGGGATCGTCCCATGATTGCACATAACCTTCTTCGACAAGTTGCAGCAGTTTTCGTTTACTCATTACCGTGAAAGTCAGGTTCAGGCGGGCAAATTCGTATTGATGGGAAGGAAAGATTTCCAATTTCTCTATAAACCAGTCATATAAAGGGCGGTGTGGCACGAATTCCAGCGTGCAAATCGAATGTGTAATCTTTTCTATGGCATCACTTTGACCATGTGCAAAATCATACATCGGGTAGATACACCAGTTATTGCCTGTGCGGTGATGATGCGCTTTTTTAATCCTGTACATAATCGGATCACGCATATGCATATTGGGCGAAGCCATATCGACCTTTGCCCGTAACACTTTTTCGCCGTCGCTATATTTACCTGCTCTCATTTCGCTGAAGTACTGAATATTTTCAGCAATGGTTCTGCTGCGAAATTTATTTGCGATACCAGGTTCAGTAGGCGTTCCTTTTTGTATGGCGATTTCTTCACTTGTGCTATCATCAACATAGGCAAGTCCTTTCTCAATCAGCTTTAATGCAAACTGATAAAGCTGTTCAAAATAATCAGAAGCATACAAAACGATTTCAGGACTATATCCCAACCATTTTACATCTTCGATGATGCTGTCAACGTATTCAGTTTCTTCTTTCGACGGATTCGTATCATCAAAACGCAGGTTGGTTTTCCCTCCGTATTTTTGAGCCAGTCCGAAATTCAGACAAATTGATTTTGCGTGACCGATATGCAGATGACCATTCGGTTCCGGCGGAAAACGGGTAAGGATCGTTTTGTATTTACCTTGTTTCAGGTCTTCCTCAACTATTTCCTCCAAAAAATTCAGTGATCTCTCTTCCGCTTGTATTTCCGCCATATTGATTTTGTATATCAGGATGCAAAATTAAATCTAATAAGGCTAAAGCCCAAAGCTTAAAGCCTAAAACTACTCTCATACTCCCATACTCCCATACTCTCATACTTGTTTTATCGTTTTCCAAAAATCAACGTCCCCAATCTCACCATCGTCGATCCCGCTTCGATCGCTATTGGATAATCGCTGCTCATACCCATACTAAGCGTATCTACAGGATCGGAAGGAAAGGATATTTTAATTTTTTCGAATATTGTTCGAAGACGTACGAATTCTTCCCGGATTTGTGATTTATTTTCAGTCAGGGAGGCCATGCCCATACAACCTGAGATTTGCGAATGACTGAACCTGCCCTCCTGCCTGTTCCGGTTCACTGTGAGCAATAGTGAATCAAGCTCGGATTCATCCAACCCAAATTTCGATTCTTCGCGGGCAATAAAAATCTGCAGCAGACAACGTACGATCCGCTGGTTTTTTGATGCATGTTTGTCAATTTCAAGCAATAACTTCAGACTGTCCACTGATTGGATCATATAAATAAAAGGAACCAGGAATTTAACCTTATTGGTTTGCAGATGACCGATGAAATGCCAGCGGATATCTTTTGGAAGTTGTGCTTGCTTTTCCAACAATTCCTGTACATAATTTTCTCCGAAATCTCTTTGTCCCAGGTCATACAGCGCCTGTATTTCTTCTACGGACTTTGTTTTGGATACCGCCAGGAGCTGAACACCGAAGGGTTTCAGTTTGTCAACGATGTCGGAATAATCATTCCTGTTCATGCGAAAGTCATTTTAAAATGCTTCGCGAAATTACGATTCGTTGCACTTCACTGGTGCCCTCATATATCTGCGTGATTTTTGCATCCCGCATCAGCCTTTCCACATGATACTCTTTTACGTAACCATATCCACCATGAATCTGTACAGCTTCAGTGGTTGTCCACATCGCGGTTTCACTGGCAAATACTTTGGCCATAGAAGAACTAATGGCATAGTCCCGACCACTGTCTTTATCGAGAGCAGCTCTCAAACACAACAATCGGGAGGCCTCAATTCGGGTTGCCATGTCAGCCAGTTTGAACTGGATGATCTGATGGTTTTTAATTTCCGTTCCAAAAGCTTTTCTTTCCTTGACATATTTCAGAGATAACTCGTATGCCCCGGATGCAATGCCAAGCGCCTGGGAAGCAATGCCGATTCTGCCACCCGAAAGCGTCTTCATGGCGAATGAAAATCCGAATCCATCTTCTCCGATTCTGTTCTCTTTGGGAACTTTCACTTCATTGAAGCTGACACTATGTGTATCGCTGCCGCGGATGCCGAGTTTATTCTCTTTTGTTCCGACAGAAACACCGGGTGAATTTTTTTCAACAATAAAAGCATTGATGCCTTTGGATCCTTTTGCCGGATCTGTATGGGCCATCACCAGATATACAGATGCGGAATTTCCATTGGTAATCCAGTTTTTCATACCATTCAAAACATAATGGTCGCCCTTGTCTATTGCAGTCGTTTTTTGTGATGTAGCATCACTGCCCGCTTCTGGTTCACTCAATAAAAATGCACCAATATAGAGTTCACCGTTTTTTTGTCCGGCCGCCAGGTGTCTTAGCCATTTTTCTTTCTGGAAAACGGATCCATACGCCTGGAGTCCCCAACAAACCAGTGAATTATTTACACTCATGGCGACGGATACGCTGGAATCAATTTTACTGATTTCTTCCATCGCAAGTACATAACTTACAGTATCCATACCTGCACCACCATATTCCGGTGTAACCATCATGCCCAGGAATCCCAGCTCAGCGAGCTTTAATAATTGTTCCCGTGGAAATTTTTGATGTTCATCTCTTTCAATAACACCGGGCAAACATTCCTGCCTGACAAAATCTCTTGCCGCCTGCCGTATGGTCAATTGTTCTTCTGTGTAAGAAAAATCCATAATAAAAATGATGATCGCGGCAAAAATAGCAGAATTACTGTGACAAAACTAACAACCGTTAGGTTTTGAACGCGAAAGGGGTTTAGCTACCTTTGACCCCACGAAAAAAACGATATGGGTAAACATGAACAAATGATTAAAGTAAGTTCCGAAGTCGGCCGCCTTCGTCGTCTCCTGGTGCACAGTCCGGACAGCGGATTGGGGAAAGTAGTGCCTTCCAAAGCACAGGACTGGTTGTTTGAAGATATCGTTCACCTGGATACTATCCGGAGAAAGGAATATGATTTCTATACCAAATTGTTATTATATTTTCTTGATCCCGATTTAATTCTGGGCAAACTGAAAGACGATTGATGCAGAAAAAAATAAAAGAAATTTTTACAAACCCGAACACAAGGATTTTTTTCGTTCTGATAAAGTAATTGAACTTCAGTGGCTGCTTGCTGAAATTCTGGAAGACCTGGAAATTCGTCTCAAACTGGCTGCCTCTGTTTGTGCTATTGAAAATTGTTCCTACGATACCCAGAAAGAATTGCTCGAACTCAATCCCATTGCGCTTGCCAAAACATTTATTACCGGTACCCTGGAAGGCGGGCGCATGTTATTCGCACCCATACCCAATTTCATTTTTACACGCGATATAGGTATTGTTATCAATGAATTTGTCCTGCTGAATAAACCAGCCAAAAAAGCAAGGACAAGGGAAGCACTGATTGCAAAATATATTTTCTTCAATCATCCTTTTTTTAAGGAATACCAGGATAATATTCTGGAACTCAATGATGGTTATCATCATTTTTTATTACCCAAGGAATCTGATGACCGGAAAGTTACGCTTGAAGGAGGCGATGTGATGGTGGTCACCAGGGATCATCTGCTGATTGGTGTGAGTGAACGGACGACCATGGAAGCAGCGCACCAGGCGATACAACTGTTGTTTGAAAAAAATGTCGTAAAAAAAATAACAGTCGTTAAGATTCCAAAGAAAAGGGACTATATGCATATTGATACCGTTTTTACCCAGATTCGAAAGGATGCCTGGGTAATGTTGGGCGTATTTTCCAAAAAATCCATGAAGCATGAAAATGAAGATTCCATACAAAGAGCATTGGAAGGATCAAAAAAAGATGAAAAATTAAAAATCATTCAGTTTAAGAAAAAGGATATTGAGAATCCAGTTTATTTTGACAACCTCGAAGACCTGCTGACAGAAATCAGTAAAGTGGATCTGCAGTGTACCGGTAAAGTAAAATTTATTTATTCCGGTAATAATGAATTTCCTTTTGACGCCCGGGAACAGTGGACAGATTCCTGTAATCTGCTGGCTTTGAAAGAAGGTGTGATACTGGGTTATGACCGAAACGACAAGACGATTGAGGCGTTTAAAGAAAATGGATTTGAAATCATACATGCGCATGAATTGATCAGGCAACTGGAAGACGAAACTTTGAAAGTTGATCAGATAAAAGATACTGTCATACTGATGCCATCGGCCGAACTGTCTCGCGCACGGGGTGGCTTTCATTGCATGAGTATGCCTTTACTGAGGGACGATCTGTAAGCTTAAAGCGTAAGGCGCAAAGCTTAAAGCAACCGTCAACCGTCAACCGTCAACTCAGATATGCAAACCACTTCAAAAGTTTTAATGATCAGACCCCTGCATTTCGTGTATAATGCCGAAACGGCTGTGAATAATAGTTTCCAGGTGAAAGGTGACCAGGAAAACCTGACAGAAAAAGCGGTACAGGAATTTGACGCATTTGTTAATCACATTGCGGGATCAGGGTATTGATGTAACCGTGGTGGAAGATTCACCGGATCCCCATACACCGGATGCCATTTTTCCAAATAATTGGATCTCCTTTCATTCATCCGGTATTTATTGTCTCTATCCCATGTTTGCACCAAACAGGAGAAAAGAGCGGAAGGCGGAAGTGATTTCCATCATTCAGAAAAAATTTCATTATGATCATTTGATCGATTTCACCGGCTATGAGTCTGAAAATCTTTTTCTGGAAGGAACAGGCAGTATGGTTTTGGATCGTGAAAAACGACTCGCCTATGCCTGTTTGTCGCCAAGAACCAATGAAGTCGTCCTGCAGGATTTCTGTAATAAATTAAATTATCAGGCGGTTGTGTTTCATGCGGTCAACGAATCCGGGCAGGCTATTTATCATACGAATGTCATGATGTGTGTGGCCGACCGTTATGTGGTGATATGTCTGGATTCCATTACGGATCCGTCTGAAAAAAAATATGTTGAAGAGACCATTCTCCGAAGCGGAAAGGAATTGATACGAATCACCAGTAGCCAGATGAATCAGTTTGCAGGCAATATGCTTCAGCTGGAAAATGAACGCAATGAGAAAATACTCGTTATGTCAAGCGCCGCCTGGAATGCGTTGCTTACCGGAACAGATAAAGAAACTTACAAAATACAACCGGATCCTGCATGCTTCTCTCAGGGAAATAGAAACCAACGGTGGCGGAAGTGCAAGATGTATGATTGCTGAAATTCATTTATAAATGATTGCAATGAATTAACCCGATTTACTCCATGAGGATTCAATGCAAATGCTTATTTTTGGGACTTCTTTCGGAAAGATTAAAAAATTTCAACAGATATTGCCATTTGATTGAAACAGATTCAACAAATACAACTCTTTTCTAATTAATGCAACAAAAAGTTTCAAAAATCGGGGTACTCACATCTGGTGGAGATTCACCGGGAATGAATGCCGCCGTTCGCGCAGTTGTTCGTACAGGAATTTATAATGGATTGGAAGTTTTCGGAATCATGCGGGGTTATAGCGGAATTATTGAAAATGATATTATCCCGCTCCATTCGCGTAGTGTGGCCAATATCATTCAGCGGGGGGGCACCATTTTAAAAACTGCCCGTTGTAAAGAATTTTTTGAATATGAAGGAAGATCCAGGGCACATGCCAATCTGAAAAAACTGGGAATCAATGGCCTGATTATTATTGGAGGAGACGGCTCTTTCCGAGGTGCCCACAGATTCAGTTCAGAATTCGAAATTCCCTGTATCGGAGTGCCTGGTACCATTGATAAGGATATTGCCGGAACTGATTTTACAATTGGTTTTGATACGGCAGTAAACACAGCTGTCGAAGCAATCGATAAGATCAGGGATACCGCCGATGCACATGACCGTCTTTTTGTAATTGAAGTGATGGGCCGGGATGCCGGATATATTGCTTTACACAGCGGGATCGCCACCGGTGCCGAAAACATACTGATACCGGAAAGAAAAACGGATATTGAAGAACTCGTAAGTTCTCTGCAGGAAAAGGAAAAAAGAAAAAAACTGGTGAACCTGGTGGTGGTTGCAGAAGGAGATAATTACGGAGGCGCAGAAGAAGTAGCCAAAGTAGTAAAACAACGACTTCCGAATATTGATACACGTGTTTGTATTCTCGGTCATATTCAAAGAGGTGGATCACCCAGCTGCCTTGACCGGGTAATCGCCAGCCGGATGGGATATTCAGCCGTTGAATGTCTTCTGGAAGGAAAATATAATGTGATGGTGGGTATTGTGAATAATAAGATTCATTATACGCCGTTGGAGAAAGCTGTAAAGGCCAAACAGAAAATCAGTGATGACTGGCTCAGGATTATAAAAATACTGGCCTCTTAAAGCCAAAAGCGTAACGCCTAAAGCTTAATGCATCAAAATGTGATAATTGCAATAGCTTTAACTCTTAACTATTAACTCTTAACTTAGTTTCAGTATCATGTCAAAAAATCTCGACAAGTATATCTACGGCCAGATGGATAAGAAGGCTGGTCTGGAACATACTTTTCACCGCACAAAGATTGTTGCCACCGTCGGTCCTGCCTGCGACACGTATGATAAATTGTTGTCCCTGGTAAAAGCCGGCGTAAATGTTTTCCGCTTGAACTTTTCTCACGGAAGCCATGAGGATAAGGCAAAAATAATTGAGCATATCCGGAAGATCAATTCAACCGAACCTTTTAATATTGCCATTCTTGGCGACTTACAGGGACCCAAACTGAGAGTAGGTGAAATTGAAGGAGGCAGTATGCTGGTGGAAGAAGGAGAAATACTAACATTTACCAATACCAAACTTGTCGGAAATAAGGAAAGGATTTATGTCTCATATCCCAATCTGCATGAAGATGTAAAAATTGGAAACATCATCATGATTGATGACGGCAAACTGGAAGTGAAAGTGATGAGCATTGAAAAAAACCATGATGTAAAAGTTCAGGTGAAACTCGGCGGCATTCTTTCTTCAAAAAAGGGACTCAATCTGCCGGACACAAAAATCTCACTACCGGCCATAACCGAAAAAGACGAGGCGGATCTGGCATTCATCATCGAGCAAAAGCTCGACTGGGTGGCTCTTTCGTTTGTACGCAGGGTGAATGATATTGTGGGTTTGCGTGAAAAATTGAACCAGAAGAAAAGTAAAACAAAGATTATTGCAAAAATTGAAATGCCGGAGGCACTCACCAATCTGCGTGAAATAATCCTGGAATCAGATGGTATCATGGTGGCACGCGGCGACCTCGGTGTTGAACTTCCTGTTGAACAGGTACCGCTCATTCAGAAACAAATCATACGTAAATCCATTCACCGCGCCAAACCGGTGATTGTGGCAACACAGATGATGGAGAGTATGATCGATCGGACGAAACCAAACCGCAGCGAAATTACGGATGTTGCCAATGCCGTTCTGGAAGGTGCTGATGCGGTTATGCTGAGCGCAGAAACAGCTACCGGTAATTATCCTACGCTCGTAGTGGAAACCATGCGAAAGATCATTATGGAAGTGGAAAGAACAGATTATCATTACAACCGGGAAGATGAGCTGGAACCTCAGCCCCACTCTCCTTCTTTTCTAAGTGATGCGATTTGCTACAATGCCTGTAAACTGGCGCAGGATACACAGGCCAATGCGCTGATCGGAATGACACAAAGTGGATATACCGGTTTTATGTTATCCAGCTATCGTCCGAAATCTCCCCTTTTTATATTTTCAAAAGAAAAAACCCTGATTAACCAGCTGAGTCTGAGTTGGGGCGTTCGCGCATTCCATTATGCTGAAGAAGAAAGCATGGATGAAATTGTGGCTGACCTCACAGAAATTCTTAAAGCAAAGAGGATTTATCAAGAAAGGAGATGTAATCATAAACACCGGAAGTTTACCGGTTAGTGAGCATTTGCCGACGAATCTGCTTAAAGATCTCGAAAGTGGTTTAAAGCTAAACGCGTAAAGCGCAAAGCGTAAAGCAAGTTGAAATGAGGTGAATATTTACAATGAACCATATTCCAGAGCTTACGTATTTTTTGCTTTAGGCTTTGAGCTTTAGGCCTTAAGCTTAGAAACCATTTCCTCTATCTCCCGCCGGTCCGCCATAATAGTTGAAAGGTCTTCGGTCATGAAAGGCTGAACATATTCCATGGAGGATTTTTTGAATATGCGCGCAGAACTATGAAACTGAGTAGCCCCTGTTTCATTTTTCAAATCTGTAATATTTGATGCCCGCACACCGGAACCGGGCATTATCTGTATGCGGTCATCTGCCTGTAAAATCAGGTCTCTGATTAAATGAACGCCCAGGATGGCAGTAGGCTGTTGACCGGAAGTCAGATATTCTTTCACATCCGATGTCGATAATGTCTTCCAGTGCCTCAAAAGGATTTCTTGTCCAGTCAAAGGCCCGGTGAAAACACACGCCCATGGGATATGCTTTTTCTATCAGCCTGGACACATGTGTTTTGTCTACGCGACCCTCCGGCATCAACATTCCCAAAACAACTCCGTCACAACCGGCCGATTTACAGGCTTCAATATCATGTAACATGATCTCAAATTCCTCATCCGAAAATAAAAAGTCTCCTCCCCGGACACGTATAATCGGATAAAGCTCGGTGTTGATTTTTTTACGGACAGTCTTTATGAGTCCTATACCGGGTGTTGTTCCGCCGGCTGCCGGATCGGCGCAGAGTTCAACCCGGTCAGCGCCGGCTTCTGCAGCAATAACAGCCGAATCCAGATTATAACAACAAATTTCGAGTTTGTTTTTTTTCATCAGCTGAACCAGCTTTCAGATTCATAAATTTTTTCTTCTGTAGTGGAACGGACAGCATAGGTAAAACCTTTCTGGATACAGAAAGCACCATATACACCGTCCTTTCTCATGGCCAAAAATCCTACCTGGAGGTTTTTTGCTTTTGCAGGATCTCTTGATACAATTCTTTCAACAGCCTTCTTGCAAGCATCTCCGGGAGTCAATCCCTGACGCATATATTCTACGACTAAATGAGAACCAACGATGCGAATTACTTCTTCTCCGACACCTGTAGATGTAGCAGATCCGATTTCATTATCCACAAATAATCCGGCGCCGATGATGGGCGAATCTCCCACCCTGCCATGCATTTTAAAAGCCATGCCACTGGTAGTACAGGCTCCACTGAGATTACCTGCAGAATCCAACGCCAGCATTCCGATCGTGTCATGATTTTGAGGACCACCGGGACTGTACTTTTTATTTTCAATATTGATCACCGGTTCATATTTGGAACTGTGCAGCCATTCTTTCCAGATTTTTTCACTTTCAGGCGTTAACAGGTTTTCTTTTTTGAAGCCGTTGGCCAGCGCAAATTCCAGCGCTCCGTTCCCGGCCAGAACGACATGAGGAGTCTTTTCCATGACCAACCGCGCAACAGAAATGGGATGAACGATATACTCCAGACACATCACGGAACCGCAATTACTTTTTTCATCCATAATACAGGCATCCAGCGTCACAAAGCCATCACGGTCAGGCAGACCGCCATAACCAATAGAATGATTCGTTGGATCTGCTTCCGGAATTCTGACTCCGGCTTCTACGGCATCCAGTGCCCGTCCCTGTTTACTCAACACTTCCCATGCTCCCGCATTGGCGGCTTTCCCAAAATCCCAGGTGGAAATCACCAGAGGACTATTTCGCTGGCCGTTGCGTTGGTCGTTCGCTGGTTTTCGTGTTAACCGGATCCGGTGTTTTTAAAAACCATGCAGTGGAAGCAAGAAAAGAAGAACCCAGAAATTTTCTTCTGTTAAACATTTCAATGCGTTTATTACTCAATTTAGGTTAATAGTTTCGGGCAAACCCTACTTTGTAATGTGAAAAATATGAAATTGTGGATATGTGGGGATGAGGGAATGGAATTTAAAATTCAATTTAAAATTTCATTTTCACATTACCAGACTTCCACAATTTCATATTCCCAAATTATGAATATCATCAGGTTCCTGTTATTCCCGTTCTTACTTCTCACAACATGGAGCGTTTCATCTCAAAGTATCAACCAGGACAGCGCCTGGTTTCGCGATAATTATTATAAAATTGAGAAAGCCATTTCCATGAGAGATGGAGTGAAATTATTCACTTCCATTTATGTACCCAGGGACAGCACTGAAAAACATCCGATTCTGATGGAAAGAACGCCGTATAACTGCGCACCTTACGGTGCGAATGAATACCGGGACTTCTGGTCAGGATACAAACGTTTTTTTCTGCATGAAGGTTACATTATGGTCATTCAGGATGTTCGCGGACGATGGATGAGTGAAGGAAAATTTGTTGATGTCAGGCCCTTCATCAAAGACAAAAAACCAGGCGAAATTGATGAATCTACGGATGCTTATGATGCTATCGACTGGCTTGTAAAAAATGTCGCCGGCAACAATGGAAAAGTGGGTGTTTTTGGTACCTCTTATCCAGGATTCTATGCAGGTATGGCAGCTGCTTCAGGTCACCCGGCATTAAAGGCCGTTAGCCCGCAGGCCCCTGTAACCGACTGGTTCGAAGGTGATGATTTTCATCACAACGGAGCATTTTTTTATATGGATGCTTTTGATTTTTATGTTGCGGGTGGCTTTGGCAGACCACATCCGGTGCCGGTCAGCAAGGAATCTCCAATGCCCGATGTATACAATAGCAAGGATAATTATCAGTTTTATCTGCAACAGGGAGCGGACAAAAATTTATTAAATCTTGCGGGAGACAGTATTGCTTTTTTCAATGAAATATATAAGCATCCGAATAAAGATGCCTGGTGGCAGGCGAGAAATGCACGGGTAGCGCAGTATAATATTAAGCCCGCTATACTGGTTGTCGGAGGATTTTTTGATGCTGAAGATTGTTTTGGCGCATGGAATTTTTATAAAGCTATTCGAAAACAAAGCCCTGAAACAAATGCAAAACTGGTAATGGGACCCTGGTATCATGAAGAATGGTCCAGTACGGATGGAACACACCTCGGAAACATTTATTATGGGTCCAATACATCGGTAACCTATCAAAATGAAATCATCATTCCCTTTTTTAATCACTATCTCAAAGGCAAAAACGATCCTTCTATTGCCGGTGCGACTATATTTTTTACCGGCGAAAATCAATGGAGGCGATTTGATACATGGCCATCCGTTCAGATGAAGGAAGAAAAAATTTACCTGACCGATAAAAATGGACTGTCCATCAGAGAACCGGAAAACGAATCGGGTTTCGATGAGTATACCAGTGATCCTGCTCATCCGGTTCCGTATACAGACAGTAGTCCATTTTAACCGTACACGCGAATATATGACCGACGATCAGCGATTCGCCAGCCGGAGGCCGGACGTACTCACCTATAGTTCGCCGGTTTTAAAAGAAGATTTGACTGTCGGAGGTCCTGTAGTGGCGGATCTGAAAACCAGTATAAGTACTTCGGATGCCGATTTTGTAGTTAAAGTAATAGATGTGTTTCCAGACAGTCTCTCTTACCAGCGCATCGATATTTATGCCGTAAATGAGCCTGACAGAATTTATCCCATGGGAGGATACCAGATGCTGGTACGTGGAGAAATTTTCCGGGGCAAATTCCGGAAAAGTTTCGAAATACCTCAGCCCTTTCAACCGGGGAAAATAGAAACCGTTCGGTTCACACTGCCGGATATAGCCCATACTTTTAAAAAAGGTCACCGTCTGATGATCCAGATTCAAAGCAGCTGGTTTCCATTGTCTGACAGGAATCCACAGAAGTTTACAGATATTTATTCCTGTGATGAGAAGGATTTTCAAAAATCAAGCATTCGTATTTTTCGCGAAAGGCAAAATGCTTCGACGATTATATTACCTGTTCTGTCAGGGAAGCTGGAATAGTTGATTTACTACGTATTATTTTTTCCTAAAGAGGCACCGGTTATTTAATTTAGCATAATTAAACTCTTTATTCAGATTCAACTGCCGGTTATGGAATCTGCCAAACAACAACCTTTGCTTGAGTTATGGCTTCAGGATGTTCAATCCTATATTTATCGGGTAACAAGCGGCCCGATGGGAATGGCCCGTTTTCAATTTAACAGAACCGAGTTTAGTTATAAAAGAAAAAACAAAAAAAGCCAGGATGAACTTTCCATTATCTTCCTGAGCCAGTTTCCGGTAAAATACAGGATTGGATTTCAACTTGAAATCTGGCACTCCGAAATTAAGAAGGTAAAAGAATTTTTTATGCGCGATATTGCAGTGAAGGAATCTAATCTTTGCAGTATCATTCTATACATGAAAGATTTTCCATCTAATGATCCCCAGCAGGAAATTGTAAAAGACTATACGGTTTGTAATCAGCAGGATTTATTTATGGTTGGAGACTGGCTCGCCCAGACACTGCAATACGAATTGGTACCAATGTGCGAACAATTGAATTCCATCGAAGCGATAGAAAAATATTTTGAAGCAAATCCCGACTGGTCACTAAATACACATAATGGCGGAAATATCTGTACTGATCTGATTGTTGCCAAACTGAACCGGAAAAGAGATATTCATAAGAGATATGAACAACTAATACAAGGCATTCAACAAAAAATTGAAAAACAGCAAATGAATCCCGATAGCAGAGAATTACTTTCCCTCTGCTACGAATCAATCAGGTAACACGTACATCTTGATCGTTTGAACTTCCATACTTCCATACTTCCATACTTCCATACTTGTGCTAAATCCCTATTTTCGCAGATAATTTGAATAAACAGCCAGCAATATGAAAATGGTAGATTCTTTTGAAAAGATTCCTTTGGATATTTTTCCCGAATGCAACAGCCGGTTCGGCATTTGTTGCAAAAAAAATCGCACGTCTGATTCGTGAAAAGGAGAAAAATAAAGAGCGTTGCGTGCTTGGTCTGTCAACGGGTAAATCACCCTTAAAATTATATACTGAGCTGATCAGAATGCATAAAGAAGAAGGACTCAGTTTCAAAAATGTGGTTGCTTTTAATCTGGATGAATATTATCCGATTCAGAGAACGGCCAGGCAGAGTTATTATCGTTTCATGAAGGAAAATCTCTTTGATCATATTGATATAGATCCGAAGAATTGTTTTATTCCGAATGGAGAGTTGCCAAAAGAAGACATGAAGTCTTTTTGCGCAGAATACGAACAGGCGATCACAGACGCGGGTGGCATAGACTTACAAATCCTGGGCATCGGTTCCAACGGGCATATTGGGTTTAATGAACCGGGTTCCAGTCGGTTTTCCAAAACGAGGGTAACACCACTCGAAAATTCTACCAGGTTATCAAACGCAGGTGATTTTGATAGCGTTACACAGGTTCCCCGTTTATCGGTTACCATGGGTATCAGTACAATTCTCAAGAGCAGAAAAATAATCCTGATGGCATGGGGAAGTAATAAGGCCCAGGCTATCCAGAAATCCATTGAAGGCAATACCACGGAAGAAGTACCCGCATCTATTTTGCAGGAACATGACGACACTTTATTCGTTACAGATGAAGCGGCAGCCGCTGACCTTATTCGATTCAAAGCTCCCTGGCTTACCGGCGACTGCGACTGGAATAAAGATATTCTGCGCAAGGCCGTGGTCAGCACGGCTCTCAAACTGGGTAAACCTATTTTAAGTCTTACGGACAAAGATTATAACGATCATGGTTTAAGCGATCTGCTTGCGGTTAAGGGAGATGCTTATGAGATAAATCTGGAGGTATTTTATATACTGCGGGACAGTATCACGGGCTGGCCCGGGGGAAAAAATCTGCCGTTGCCGAATGCCCCGGAAAGAATGACTCCCTATCCCAAAAGATGCCTGATTTTTTCACCACACCCCGATGATGATATTATATCCATGGGAGGAACTTTTATGCGGTTACATGATCAGGGCCATGAAGTGCATGTAGGTTACCAGACTTCTGGCAATATTGCTGTTACAGACGAATTTGTAACCCGCTTTATCGACTTTGCCGTGGGTTTTGAATCTATGTTTGGTATCGACAACAAAAGATCGACAGAAATTCTTGCGAATGCCAAGAAGTACCTGAAAGATAAAAAATCAAGTGGAGTCGATTCACCTGAAATTCGTAGCATAAAGGGATTGATCCGGCGAAGTGAAGCCAGTGCAACATGCCGGTATGTTGGCATTCCGGAGACAGGCATACATTTTATGAATCTTCCTTTTTATGAAACGGGCACTATACAGAAAAATCCAATGAGTGAGGCGGATATTGCAATTACAATTGAACTTTTGCAGAAAATCAAACCTCATCAGGTCTATTGTGCCGGCGATCTCGCGGATCCGCATGGAACACATAGAGTTTGTCTGGAGGTTGTGTTTGAATCCCTGAAGCGTCTCAAAAATGCCGGAGAATCCTGGGTGAAAGATTGTTGGGTCTGGTTATATAAAGGTGCATGGCAGGAATGGGACGTCAGCGAAATCGAAATGGCCATTCCGATGAGTCCGGATCAGGTGTTAAAAAAACGATTTGGTATTTTTATCCACCAGTCGCAAAAGGACATGGTACCGTTCCAGGGATCTGACAGCCGGGAATTCTGGCAAAGGGCTGAAGACCGAAATGCCAATACGGCGAATTTGTATGCTCAATTGGGACTAACGAAATATGCAGCGATGGAGGCATTCAAACGCTGGCACTTTTAAGCTTAAAGCGGAAGGCGCAAAGCATAAGGCTTTTCTTGTAAAAACAGCCCATCAGCGTCTAAAATGCCAGATTTTACCTTGATTTATATCAATTTTTAGAACAAATAAGTCTTTTTGAAGGATTCAGAATTAACATATAAGAAAGTTTCAAAGAACAAGGAAGATCCAAAAATAGCCATAAGCATTACGCCTTCTGCTGTAAGCTTAAAATGGTCTGATGCATGGAAAATATCATCTTTTAAATGGAAATTTTGGGTCGGAATGGCAGTTTTTGCCGGGATTCTTACCAGTTTGCCCTTTTTTTTTGATGCGATTGAAAACCGGAATGGATACGTGTTGTCTGATTTTATTCTCGAACTTATTCCGGCCCGTAATTTTTCGATTGCAGTCTTCTTTTTGATATGGTCTTCCTGTTTACTTCTGATCATCAGGATATACCGGGACCCGATGATGATGTTGGTTACTTTATGGGCTTATAATTGTGTGACATTGCTCAGAATGGCCTGTATTGGCCTGATTTCACTGAATCCGCCCGCCGGGCTGATTCCCCTTGCAGACCCGATTACCAATCAATTTTATGGGGCTCATTACATTACTCATGATCTTTTTTTCTCTGGCCACACGACCACCGTTTTCCTGATATTTTTGTGCCTTAAGAAGAAATGGGACCGGGTGTATGCATTATGGGCATCCATCTTTCTGGGATTTTTTTTACTGGGTCAGCATGTACATTATACGATAGACGTTTTGGCAGCACCGGTTTTTACCTATGCTGCTTACCGGCTTGCCCTGGTATTTACAAAAAAGGAGAACAGCCTCCTCGTTTCGGGACGTTCAGCAGTTTAAAGAATTAATAATATGGATACCAAGGGGTTCATTTAGACGTTTAGATAGATCCGGAAATTAACAGAGAGGGGATAAGAATTTAAGACTGGGCTGGTTAATAGGACTTTATTCATTAATTTTGCCAATAATAAAAAAATCATAATTATTTTTAAGTTAATTTCATCCTGTTCAAATATGGGTTTTAAGCGGCTGACTTCCCCTGCTAAAGACTTAAATGCTACCATGATATGAAAAAATTACTATGCCCTGAATTCGTTTTAGGTGATAAGGTAACCCCGGAGCAAGCAGCTTTTTTCCATAAAAATGGGGTCATCGTATTTCGCAATGTCCTGAAGCCTGAAACCGTTGCTTTTTTTATCCAGGAATTAAACCGGATCGAAAAGAAATTACTGGATGAAGGCGTGGACAAAATCAATGGAGTACCGCTTAAATTTGGAAAGGACCATAATGGCCAGACCATCATTCAGCGCCTGTGCTTTCTTTCGACATTCAGTTCGACGTTCCATGAATTTTTACAGGACCCCCGGCTTGTAGCATTACTTGAGCTCCTGGCGCCTTATGAAGGCCGGATTGCTGAGAATGAAAAAGATGGACTGATCCTGAATCATTATGTACGTACGCCGGAAAGCAAATTTTCTCAGATGGGATGGCATACGGATAGCCCTCGGGATTTATTTCTCGGACAGAAGATTATGCCAATGTTGAACGTTGGAATTCATCTTGACCCCTGCCCTTTTGAAGCGGGTGGTTTGCGGGTTCTTCCCGGAACACATACGCAGGGTGTTTTACGGTTACTTTTCAAGAAAAAATACTTTATTGATAATAATCCCGATGCCCGCGAAATCGGGTTTGATATCAACGCCGGCGATTTGACTGTTCATGACGGACGGATCTGGCATCGCGCACAACAGTCTCCTTATGTGGGAGAAGCCAGTCGTCGCCGCGTAATGTATGTCCCGATTATTACAGGCAAATACATGCCTAAAGACGAAAATAGTAAAACCCCTTTTTACCATCGTTTCGCTTCCAAGGTTCAGAACTAGTTAGCGTAATTTAAATAAACGCAGATGCCTTTTGCACTCATTACCGGAGCCAGCAAAGGAATTGGAAAATCTATTGCAGAACAGCTCGCTGCACGTGGTTTTGATCTGCTGCTCGTTGCAAGATCCGCAGACCTTCTGGAACAGGTGGCGAAAGAAATCAGTCAGTCAACAAATAAAAATTGCCAATGGCTGGCACTGGATCTTGCCGAAGACCGGGCCGCAGAATCTGTTTTTGAATACTGCAATAAAAATCAGCTTGTTGTATCTGTTTTGGTAAACAATGCAGGCTATGGTCTGAGTGGAAGTTTTGAAAAATATTCCGTTCAGGAACATACAGATATGCTGAGGGTAAATATTATCACGCTAACCCAATTAACCCGTCTGTTTCTTCCTTCACTGTTAAAACAACCCGCAGCCTATATTCTTAATATCGGCAGTTCGGCATCCTACCAGGCAGTGCCTTTATTATCGGCATATGCGGCTTCAAAAGCTTATGTGCTGAACTTTAGCCGCGGACTATATCGGGAACTTAAAAAGACAACTGTTTCTGTAACCTGTATTTGCCCGGGGCCGACAGATACCAATTTTGTAAACCGGGCGAACGTCGGAACTAAAGGCCAAAAAGCCGCAGAACGGTTCAACATGTCTCCACAAACAGTGGCACGTATTGCAGTAGATAGTCTATTCCTGTCGTAAACCCGAAGTGATTACCGGCGGTTTGAATAAACTCAGTGCTTTTTTTGCCTGGCTGCTTCCAAAATCCATTGTAGAGGGAATCGCAATGAAACTATATGACTGAATGAAGCATAATGCACAAAGCGAAAAGCTGAACGCAGTAAAATCATATTGAACTTGTAAGTTGTTGAAAAAACAATTCCTGCTTTTTGTTTTTCTCTTGTCCATAGTAAATGGATTTGGACAAATTGGTAAGTCCCGGATACTCACTGGTGCTGATCAGACTGAAAGATATTATCCAATACTGCTGGGTAAACGGGTTGCTATTGTCGCCAATCCAACGTCACAAATTGCGGGGACTTCACTGGTCGACAGCCTGCTCCATTCCGGCATCCGGGTTGTAAAAGTATTCGGACCTGAACATGGTTTCCGTGGAAATGCGAGTGCCGGTGTTACTGTCGGGGATAGTCATGATCCACTGACCGGTTTACCCATCATATCGTTGTATGGGAAAAAATCCATGCCTTCCCGGGAAGATTTACAGGACGTGGATATAGTTGTTTTTGATATTCAGGATGTCGGTGCCCGGTTTTTCACTTATATCATAACCCTGCAACGTGTTATGCAGGCATGTGCCGATTTTCATAAACCCATTTTATTGCTGGACAGACCCAATCCAAATGGATATTATGTGGATGGACCGGTCCTTGAAGATTCTTTACGTTCAGGGGTGGGTCTTCAGCCCATTCCGATCGTACATGGTATGACAATGGGTGAATTGGCCAAAATGATCAATGGAGAAGGCTGGTTATCCGGTAAAATGAAATGCAGTTTGCAGGTCATTACAATGATGAATTACACGCATGCATCAGAGTATGTATTACCCGTACCACCGTCTCCGAATCTGAATACACAGCTGGCAATCCAGTTGTATCCAAGTCTTTGTCTTTTTGAAGGAACTGTTATCAATCTCGGAAGAGGTACCCAGCGACCATTTACTATGTTGGGTGCACCTGCCTTAGCCGGAAAATATGAATACAGTTTCACGCCCGTTTCAATACCAGGCATGAGTGAACATCCTCTTTACCAGGACTCGGTTTGTTTCGGCTTGAATTTTGGAAATGCTGATCTTGAAAGTCTTCGTGTAAAAAAACAAATTGATCTGCACTGGTTGTTTGAATTTTATAAAGCCTACCCGGACAAAAAAGTATTCTTCGATGCTTCCCGGAGCAACCAGATCGGAAATTTCGATAAGCTGGCAGGTACACACATGCTTCGTAAGCAGATTATAGAAGGTGCATCCGAACAAACCATCCGCAAAAGCTGGGAACCAGCACTTTCACACTTCAAAAGCAAAAGAAAGAAATATTTGCTTTATCCGGAATAGGCCCAAAGCTGAAAGTCTAAAGCTTACCATCTTCAACATGACTAAAAGAATTCGTCCTCAATAGTATTTCAGTTTTAGGCTTTGGGCTTTGAGCTTTCGGCTTTTTACTGTGGTCAAAGTTTTGCAATAAAAAATAAACACGTTTTAGGCTTTGAGCTTTAGGCTTTGGGCTTGAAATGATCTTAAATTACATTATCAAAAACTTCAGTTATGACAAACAGAGATTTATCCAGACGAGCATTTATAAATACCGCAGGAAAAGCTGGGGTCATGGCAGGACTAACCGGATCTGTGCTGACAACTTTGGCGAATACAAACCCACAGGAGAACGGCCATTTAAAGTCACCACCCGATCCTATTCCATACACGCAACGCCCGCTTCCATATTCGTATTCCGCTCTTGAACCGGCTATAGATGCCATGACGATGGAGATTCATTACAGTAAACATGCAGCTACCTATGCAAAAAATCTTTCAGAAGCCGTGGAGGCAGAAAAGGTAGATACTTCAAAAATGTCTTTGGAGGATTTACTGGCTTCTATTTCAAAATATTCTGTCAAAATGAGAAATAATGCAGGTGGACATTATAATCATTCCCTGTTTTGGGAACTGATGAATTCTCCGGGTAAAGTGGCTGCTCCTTCAACTGCGCTCATGACCGCGATACAAAGAGATTTTGGTTCGGTAGATACATTGAAAACAAAATTCAATGATGCTGCAAAAGGTCGCTTTGGTAGTGGTTGGGCATGGGTAATTCTAAAAAAAGATAACAAACTGGATGTTGTGTCAACGCCTAATCAGGACAATCCGCTGATGGACCTGAGTGATGCAAAGGGACAGCCTCTGTTTGGCATTGACGTGTGGGAGCATGCTTACTATTTGAAATACCAAAATAAAAGGCCGGATTATATCACTGCCTGGTGGTCCGTTCTCAATTGGGATTATATCAATACCCGTTTTAGCAAAATCAGCTAATATTAAATTTCGGTAAACTTCATTTTCCTTTTAATCTGTTTTAATTTTTAATTGTTCGGGTATTTAACATTCAATAAAAAAAATGACAAGAATTAAAGCATTTGCCGCCCAGGATGCAGAGAGCACACTGGGTCCATGGAATCTGGAGCGCAGGGCTCCCGGACCTGGAGATATTCAAATTGAGATTTTATACTGTGGCGTTTGCCACTCAGACTTACACCAGATTAGAAATGAATGGGGTAATTCGATTTTTCCAATGGTGCCGGGACACGAAATCGTTGGAAGAATTTCTAAAATTGGATCCGATGTAAAAAAATTCAAAGTGGGTGAACTGGCCGGGGTTGGTTGCCTGGTGGATTCATGCAGAAAATGTGAGAATTGCAAAGAGGGCCTCGAACAATATTGCCTGAACGGAAGTTCACCCACTTACAATGGATTAGAGCAGGATAAAAAAACACCCACCTATGGTGGCTATTCGAAAATGATTGTAGCAGATCAGGATTTTGTGCTTCGGATTTCAGACAAACTTCCCCTGCAGAATGTGGCACCCCTTTTATGCGCAGGCATTACCACCTATTCACCACTTAGACACTGGAATGTTGGAAAGGGTCATAAACTGGCCGTACTCGGACTGGGTGGCCTGGGACATATGGCCGTGAAATTCGGTGTTTCTTTCGGAGCAGAAGTAACCATGCTGAGTTCTTCTCCATCTAAGAAAGAAGATGCCCGGAAACTGGGGGCGCATAAATTCCTTCTGACCAGCGATCCGGAACAGCTGAAGTCAGTACAGGGATATTTTGATTTTATTATCGATACAGTTTCAGCCCCCCACAATTATAATGAATACCTCGGTTTATTGAGAACAAATGGAGTTCTTATCTGCGTCGGCGCGCCTCCCGCCCCTGCGCAGATTTATGCATTTAATTTGATCGGGGGAAGGAAAAGTATCGCCGGGTCTTTAATCGGAGGTTTGCCTGAGACTCAGGAAATGCTGAACTATTGTGCAGATCATCAAATAGTATCGGATATTGAATTGATAAACATCCAGGAAATTCATCGCGCTTACGACCGTATGTTAAAAGGAGATGTCAAATATCGGTTTGTGATTGATATGGCAACTTTGTAAAGCGTAAAAAAAATTTACAAAGCCTGAACTTTGGATATGCTGTTTAGGTCGCTGATCATATTCATATGCAGAACCAGTCCTTCTTTTGCGATCCGCATGATGATCTTGTACTTAAGTTTATATACAGCCGGATAATGTTTTTCCAAATCATATTCCATAGACCCGCTGCCCGTACCATAACCGGCAATGGGAAGGTCTTTCACTTCCATGTTCAAAACAAAATTGGCATCAACATCAAAAAAGGCTGTTTTTTCCCGGATTGATTTTAAATGATAAATCGTGATATAGTCCATTTTCAATGTGACGCCACCAACGGGTATATTGACGGGTGTATGTAATGTATCTGACTGCCCGGGTACCAGGCTCCTATTGGGCAGATTAATCTGCGAGAGAGATGACATGGTTTTCAGCATTTGCTGCTTCTGATTTTCCTGCAGTGTAATTCCGGAAATAGAATCATATACCGGCATTTCATTAAGCCTTGCAGTGCCAAGAAATTTTGTTTCCGGCGTCAAAATCTTGGCCAGATTGTCGTCTGATTTAATAATCGACATGGTTACCGGTATCTTACCGCTTTGCTTATTCAAACTACCAGATATGGTTAAGGCCTCCATGCTGGTTTCCTGTTCCTGTACAGTGGGATTCTTTACGCCGTTTGCTTCCATTTTTGCAATCATATCATCGGTACTGCTGTCCAGATTCAACTCGATTCTGATTTTCTGGGAAACTGACTGATTATATCTGTTGTTGGGTAACAGTCCCATTGTAAAATGAACAGCGTCCTGGCTGAACCCAAAAGAGAACATAAGGAGAAAACCAAGTACAGTGACGAGATTTTTCATTAAAATAATTTATTTAGACATGGCTTTTTCGATATTCTTGTCGGGGATCAGCCATCGAATGGCCACGATACAAAAAATGATGGCGGAAAATAAAGTGTTATAATAGGCCAGGATGATTGACATGATATAAAATACAAGCGAAAAAATACCTTTTTGCATCACCCGGCTGAATGCCGCTACGAGCTTTGGATTATTTTTCATTACTCTCTCAACACAAATCTGCAGTATGGTAAAAGAAAGACCGCAAACCAGGAGTAAAATGGCATAGAGAACCACTGTATTCTGGGCAAAATGATTTTCGCCCATCCATCCGGTTGCAAATGGTATCAGGGATAACCAAAATAAAAGATTCATATTGGACCATATAATCGCCGCATTGACATGGCTCAATACACCGATCAAATGGTGATGATTACCCCAGTATATTCCGATATATATAAAACTCAGCAAATAACTTAAAAATACGGGCAGTTGTTCTTTCAATGCCATCCAGCTCGTATCATGGGGTGTTTTGATTTCCAATACCATGATTGTTATAATAATGGCAATAACACCATCGCTGAATGCTTCCAGTCTGTTTTTATTCATATCGCTGTCAGGGGTTCGTATCAGGACTACAAAGGCGAATTAGCCCGGAGCCTATCCGGCGGGTAATGAAAAAACCTATACTATAAAAAGAATTAAACTTCCTGTTCCTGAATAGCAGGATGAAATTGGGCGACTGCTTCCTGAATCCACGGTGGCAGATTTTTTTCCTGAACGGTCCAGGTATTATTTTCCAATAACAAATTGAGATAATAACGATTGCCCCGATCGTCACTCACATCGACATGGTACACCGGTCCGACAATTCCATTACTTTTTCTGAAATTGAATTCCCTCAGCCTTCCTTCCGCTTTAATCAATTTCGAAAATTGCACATTTTTCAATACTGCCATAAGCCAAAGATAATTCTTCCTGAATAATAACCCTGTCTAAAAAACGGATAATGACAAGTATTTACACCAGCGCGCAGGAACCTATAAGGAGTTATTAACATTTGGTTTATAAAACTTTCGTTTCCCCTTTTCCAATTAAATCCGGATATTCAGAACTTTGAACAAACATCCGCATGCCGTTAAAATTGAATGATCTGAGTCTGGAACAGGTAGAGAAAATCGTCATTGAATATGGTATGAAACCGGCGTTCGCCGGCCAGAACCTCTATATAGCCAGTAGTCCGGGTCATGAGATCCTCGCAAGCCTTATGTCCAATGGATTATATCAGGTTGAGCTGTTGGATAAAAAAGAAATAGAGCAGTCATTACAGCAAACGATCAAAATATTTAAGGAATATGTGAATGACTCGAAATCCTGAATCCAAAACCGATTGATAATCAGGTAATCCCGTGATCAGCTGCAATGGGTTCCCTTTCTGTCTTAATTTTTTTAGAATGGATTGATTTATCCTGTTCTCCCAACAAAATACCCCAGGGTTTCAAACTATCTATCCGGTCGAAAATTATTTTGAGAACGGCTATTACCGGGATTGACAAGAACATGCCGGAAACCCCCCAGATCATTTCACCGAGAACCACACCGAGTACCGTAATCAGGGGATTTATTTTAACCTTGGAACCAACAATGGCAGGTAATAAAATATTACTGTCAACCAGGTGTGTGATAACCAGTGTAATTAATACAAGAAATACTTTTCCCGCAGCTGCTGCGGTCGCAAATGTTATAAGTACACTGATCAGCATAGCTGTAAAAATGCCGATATAGGGAATGATGTTAAAGAGTCCGGTAATCAGACCCAATAACAGGGCATATTTGATTCCCAGTGCCCATAAAGCAAAACAAACAACCACTGAAACAATACACATCTCAATAAATAAACCAGTAATATATTTTCTCAGGATTTGCTGAACCTGTTCAATGATGTCGTGCACCACGAGTGAATTTTTTTCCAGAAAAACAGAGATAAGAAAATGCATGATGATTCGCCGGTATGTAAGAAAAAAAAGCGTATAAATAAATGTAAAAACAAAAAAGAGGAAGATGGAAGAAAGAGAGACAATCGTCACGCCTACGAAGGCTGTTCCGGAGGCCAGTACATTACTGGCAGCTGACTTCACATAGGTGAGTTGTTTGGTTGCATTTATATGAAATTTCAAAGCGATCCAGTGCTGTATGCTCGATAATGAATTATTCAGTTGCATTTTGAACTGGGGCCAGTCGTCTGCCAGATCACTCATCTGCACACCTACAATGTAGACGATGCCGGCAACAACAAAAAGCAATAGTAATACCGAGAGGATCGCTGCCAATCCACGGCGAAAATGCCATCTGCTTTCCATAAAAGAAGCCAGCGGCAAAAGCAAAATGGAAAACAAACAGGAAAATATTAAGGGACTTAATAATTCTTTGCCCTGGATGACGAGGTAACCGATTGCTACCAGACTGACAAGTACAGCAGCCAGTTTATGATAAAAGGGGAATGTTTTGTATGGAAGAGGCATTGTGAAAAATAAAAAATTAAAACGTAGAGTAAAAATAGTCGGTCTGATCTTGCCGTAGTTCTTTTTTAGTTTTGATATTTTCCTTTTTAGTTTTGTATTTGATTAAAACAGGCATGATTTTTAGAACGATTAGCATCAAACATCTATTTTTGACAAGAATTTCAGTGTGTAAATGAAATGAAAACCAAAAAAATTCTGATCGCCGCAAGTATCACTCTTACAGCTATTTTGATTATCCAGCTGATTAAAAGTAAAAAAACTAAAAAAAGGCTGACTGTCGTGGCAGATGAAGGGTATGAAACTGCCGAAGACATACTTTTTCCAAAAAGGAAGTTTCTGCGTCTGGGCTAAACATAGCCGGACTAAAACAGTCTCCTAAATCCTCGTTTAACCGGGCTTTAAAGCCATCTCTTCATCATTCCCTCCTAATTGCTTTATATAATATTGATTATTAGCATATTAAATCGATCTTAAGCGATTTTTCCAATTTACAGCTATTAAAGAGCCGAATTCGTAAGCTATGAGCGTCAATTTTTACAATTGGCACATTAAGCATTCACGTTTTAGGCTTTAGAATTTACGCTTCAGGCCCGCCTCAGGACAGGCTCCCAATTGCTAAACGCTGCTTCATTTTTCATTCATAAAAGTAAAGAAAATACCTTGTTTATACTTTTTAGTATAAACGGTTTCGTAAATTTGCAGTATGAAGACAGATCTCATTCAACCTAGAACCAGGGAAGCTGAAGACGAATTGAGGACGATAGAAAAAACGGTCTTTAGCGACTATAAATACGGTTTCGTTACAAACATAGAAGCAGATGAAGCGCCCAGGGGACTGAATGAAGATGTTATCCGTTTTATTTCAGCCCGGAAAAAGGAACCACAGTGGATGCTTGACTGGAGATTAAAAGCCTACCGTCATTGGCTGACAATGAAATCACCGGAATGGGCCAATATAAAATATCCCCCGATAGACTATCAGAATATTATTTATTATTCTGCTCCAAAACAAAAAGTTAATCCTAAAAACCTGGATGAAATCGATCCGGAACTGCTGAGGACATTTGAAAAGCTTGGAATTTCGCTGGATGAACAAAAAAGGTTAACCGGAGTTGCTGTGGATGCAGTAATCGACAGCGTTTCTATTGGTACTTCATTCAAGGGGCAATTGGCTGAACTCGGCATCATCTTCTGTTCGATGAGCGAGGCCATACAGGAACATCCGGAATTGATCCGGGAATATCTGGGATCGGTGGTTCCTATAACTGATAATTATTTTTCTGCTTTGAATGCTGCTGTTTTCAGCGACGGTTCATTTGTATATATTCCAAAAGGCGTTCGTTGTCCGATGGAGTTATCAACGTATTTCAGAATCAATGCTGAAAATACGGGTCAGTTTGAAAGAACGCTAATCATTGCCGATGCGGGCAGTTATGTCAGTTATCTGGAGGGTTGTACAGCGCCAATGCGCGACGAAAATCAATTACATGCGGCGGTGGTAGAACTGGTAACCCAGGAAAACGCTGAAATAAAATATTCAACCGTACAGAACTGGTATCCGGGGGATAAGAACGGAATGGGTGGTGTTTACAACTTTGTAACAAAAAGAGGTATCTGCAAAGGCAATCATTCAAAAATATCATGGACACAGGTAGAAACAGGTTCTGCCATAACATGGAAATATCCCAGCGTCATTTTGAAAGGTGACTATTCAACCGGTGAATTTTATTCAGTGGCGGTAACCAATAATTACCAGCAGGCCGACACCGGAACCAAGATGATGCATCTCGGAAAAAATACCCGCAGCCGTATTGTTTCCAAAGGAATTTCTGCCGGTTTTAGTAATAACAGTTATCGGGGCCTGGTGCATGTTAGTAAGAACGCCTCCAATTCGAGAAATTTTTCCCAGTGTGATTCCCTGCTGCTCGGAGATAAATGCGGAGCACATACCTTCCCTTATATCGAAGTCAGGAATAATACAGCGGTGGTGGAACATGAAGCCACGACTTCCAAAATTGGCGAGGATCAGATTTTTTATTGTAACCAGCGCGGGATCGATACGGAGACTGCCGTGGCGCTGATCATCAATGGATTTGCCAAGGAAGTCATGAACCAGCTTCCCATGGAATTTGCAGTCGAAGCCCAGAAGCTGCTCGCGATCAGCCTGGAAGGAAGCGTAGGTTAGTGTGGAAGACTGGAAGTTGGAAGTCTGAAAGTGAAATACAATTTAAAACGGTCAACGGTCAACCGTCAACCGTCAACGAAAATAACAGAGTAATAAAAATTATAAAGAAGAACTATGTTGACGATTCAGAATTTACATGCAGGTATTGAGGGAAAGAAAATTTTAAACGGGATTAACCTGGACATCAAAGCGGGCGAGGTACATGCTATCATGGGGCCTAATGGCTCGGGCAAAAGTACCCTGGCATCCGTTCTTGCCGGTCGCAGTGATTATGAAGTACTGGAAGGCTCTGTCGAATTCCTGGGAAAGAACCTGCTTGATTTATCCCCGGAACACCGGGCGGCAGAAGGATTATTTCTCGCCTTTCAATATCCGGTGGAGATTCCGGGACTTAATTCAGTCAATTTTATCAAAACAGCTGTAAATGAAATACGGAAATACCGTGGTGAAGATCCACTGGATGCTGTCACATTTCTGAAAAGGATGAAGGAGAAAATGGCATTGGTCAATATGGAACAAACATTACTGAGCCGCTCACTGAACGAAGGGTTTTCAGGTGGTGAGAAAAAACGTAATGAGGTATTTCAGATGGCTATGCTGGAACCTAAACTGGCCATTTTGGATGAAACTGATTCAGGTCTCGATATCGATGCTATCCGGATTGTTTCAAACGGTGTAAACAAATTGCGCAGAAAGGATAACGCTATTTTGGTCGTAACCCATTACCAGCGTTTGCTTGATTATATCGTTCCCGATTTTGTACATGTACTGTATAATGGCAGAATTGTAAAATCAGGACCTAAGGAACTTGCCCTGGAACTGGAAGAAAGAGGATATGATTTTATAAAAAATGAAAACACGGTAGAGCTGGCCTGATCGTGCGGCTTAATAAGATATAATGAATACAATCGCATATTTTAAGGAAAGATTTGATCAGTTCCAGCCAAGTGAAGACCATGGAGGTCTGGATAAAATCCGTGAACAGGCTTTTACGGCTTTTTCTACTATGGGGATTCCCGGAACGAAACATGAGGAATGGAAATATACCCGCGTAGCCGGCCTTTTTAATAAAGAATTTCAATTGCCTGCTGATCCGCTGACAGGTACCATTACAACGTCGGACCTGGATAAGTTTCGGTTACCGGGCCATGCACAGGCCAATGAACTGGTATTTGTAAACGGATTTTATTCTTTTGCTCTTTCCAGGATACAATCCTCCGGATTGGAAGTGATCGCACTGGAAGAAGCTGCGAATAATGGTCATCGCGACCAGGTCACGCAATGGCTGGGAGACAGCGGTCATTACCTGAAAGACGGAATCAACGCGTTAAATACGGCTTTTGTGCATGGAGCCGTTTTCATTCACGTGGCAAAGGGACAGCAAATTGAACATCCGCTTTATATTTATCATATCACGGATGCACGCTCTGTAAATATTCTTTCCCAGCCACGCAGCCTGATGATCATACATGAGCAGGCTCAGGTACAGGTGGTTGAATCTTACTCCACGTTAGGCAACAATGAAAGTTTTACAAACCAGGTCATGGAGATCATTGTTGAAAATGCTGCCCGGCTTGAATATTATAAAATTCAAAATGACGGCTCCAATACAAACCAGGTAAGTACTACTCATATCCGCCAGGTTGGTAAAAGTTTTATCCATACGGTTACCATTTCTTTAAATGGCGGACTGGTGCGTAATAACCTGAATGTTATCCTTGATGCAAAAAATTGCGAAGCACATCTCTACGGTCTCTATTTTCAATCCGGTCAAAGTCATATTGATAATCACACCATCGTTGACAATATCAAACCCAATTGTCTGAGCAACGAATTGTATAAAGGCATTTTGAGCGACAGCGCAACAGGGGTCTTTAACGGAAAAATATTTGTGCGGCAGGCGGCACAAAAAACAAACGCTTACCAGAGTAATAAGAATATACTGCTTTCCGATTCCAGTAGTGTGAATACAAAGCCGCAGCTGGAAATATTTGCAGACGATGTGAAGTGTACGCATGGCTGTACGGTGGGCCGGCTGAATGAAGAAGGTTTGTTTTATTTGCAATCCCGCGGCATTTCAGAAAAAACAGCCCGCAATCTGTTGCTCAGTGCATATGCTTCCGATATTCTGGAGCAGATAAAACCTGAAGCTTTAAAGTTATATGTTGAAAAGCTGATCAATCATCGCCTGGAAAAAGATTTATCATGAATTCGCCGCTTACCAAATCAAAATCTTTAGATATCAATGTCATCCGGCAGGAATTTCCCATATTGAACCGGGAGGTAAAGGGCCGGCCCCTCATTTATCTGGATAATGCGGCTACTACCCAAAAGCCACAACAGGTTTTGAATGCGCTCATGCATTACTATACAAACTACAATGCCAACATTCACCGGGGCATTCATACCCTGGCAGAAGAAGCGACAGCTGCTTTTGAACACACGCGGGATGCTGTTAAATCCTTTATCGGAGCAGGTTCCAGGGAAGAAATCATATTTACCAGAGGTACTACGGAAGGTATCAACCTGGTGGCATATTCCTGGGGCAGAAAAAATATTCAGGCTAATGATGAAATCATCATCAGCAATATGGAACACCACTCCAATATCGTACCCTGGCAGCTGTTATGTGAGGAGAAAGGAGCCATTTTGAAAATAATACCCATCAATGAAAATGGTGAACTGATATTGGATGAGTATAAAAAAATGCTGGGACCAAAAACCAAACTGGTTTCCATCGTGCATGTTTCGAACGCATTGGGTACGGTGAATCCTGTGAAAGAGATGATTGCAGACGCACATGCTGTAGGTGCACTGTTTATGGTGGATGGCGCTCAATCAGCTGTTCATCTGGATATAAATGTCACGGATCTGGATTGCGATTTCTTTGCATTCTCTGCACATAAACTTTACGGACCTACCGGAGTCGGTGTTTTGTATGGAAAGAAAGCGGTGCTGGAAGCGATGCCTCCTTTTCAGGCCGGCGGTGAAATGATTAAAGAAGTAACACTTCAAAAAACAACTTTTAATGACCTTCCTTACAAATTTGAAGCAGGCACACCCAATATAGCGGACGTGATCGCTTTTAAATCTGCCCTTCATTTTGTTCAATCCATCGGAAAAGAAAAAATCCGGCGGCACGAACGGGACCTGATGGATTATGGACAACAGGAACTTGAAAAAATTCCCGGTCTCAAAATCATAGGAAAAGCAAAGGAAAAAGTAAGCGTCATTTCATTTGTGATTGAAAATGCGCACCCGCAGGACATCGGCATATTGCTGGATAACCGTGGAATTGCTGTCAGAACAGGTCATCATTGTGCCCAGCCGCTGATGGATCACTTTTGCATTCCCGGAACTGCCAGGGCTTCATTTGCTATTTATAATACCCGATATGAAATAGATGAACTGGTAAAAGGACTGCTGCGGGTTGTTAAAATTTTATCCTGATGAATGCCGAAATGAATATTGCGGAGACTGAACAGGAAATCGTCAGTGAGTTTGCCTTGTTTGATTCATGGGATGATAAATATGAATATATTATTGATCTGGGGAAAAAACTGCCACCCCTTGATCCAAAATATAAAACGGACGAAAACCGGGTAAGAGGCTGCCAGTCTTCTGTTTGGTTAGTGGCAGATTATAGGGACGGAAAATTATTTTTCCAGGCAGATAGTGATGCAGTAATTGTAAAGGGTTTGATCAGTATGCTGATCCGCGTCTTAAACAAAAGGACACCGGATGAAATTATGGAGGCTAAAATGGATTTTATCAGGGAAATCGGAATGACAACCCATCTGGCACAAACCAGATCGAACGGATTACTGAGCATGGTAAAACAAATGAAACATTACGCGCTGGCCTATAAAATTAAGGATCCCGTTCCTTCAAAAAATTAGGAAATGGAAGATTTAAAAGAAAAAGTAATAGAAAAATTACAAACGATATTTGACCCGGAAATTCCGGTGAGTATTTATGAACTGGGGCTGATCTATGAAATCAATATTCTGCCAATCAATAATGTCCAGATTGTGATGACACTGACAGCTCCGGGTTGTCCGGCAGCCCAATCACTGCCGGTTGAAGTGGATCAGAAATTAAGGGAAATAGAAGGTGTGAATGATGTGCATGTAGCCATTACCTGGACACCGGCATGGGATAAAAGCAGAATGTCGGAGGTTGCACAATTGGAATTGGGCTGGCTTTAAAAGGCCCTATGCTTTATGCTTTACGCTTTACGCTTTACGCTTATAACGGTTGGCTATCTGAAAATAATATTATGAAAATTACTGCACAGGAAGAATTTGGTTTACGGGTACTGATCCGGATCGCATGTTGTGAAACGGAAGATGGTATGAGCATTCCACAGCTCAGCAAGGCTGAAGGGCTTACCAGTACCTATGTCGCAAAATTGACCAGAACCCTTCGTATGGCGGGCTTCATAAACAGTACACCCGGTTATAAGGGTGGGTATGTATTGGCTATGCCTTCCAAAGAAATCAAAATAAGATATGTTCTGCAGGCACTGGGAGGCGTATTATATGATAAGGATTTCTGCGGTCAGCATGCAGGTTCGGTGAACCTGTGCACAAATTCTGTAGATTGTTCCGCCCGTTCACTCTGGCAGATGATCCAATTTACCGTTGATCAGTTACTGGATAAAATCACATTGTATGATTTATCCAACTCCAAAGAAAAAGAGTCCCGCCAGTTTCTTCGCCGGATATTGGAATCAGTTCCTAAAATGACTGAATAGATTTTTTTTACATTGCGTTATCTTTAGGAAACGATTGTAAAAAAATGTCAATGAAAAATTCCCGACGTGCTTTCATCAGAAACTCTTCTCTGACCGCATCTGCTGTTTTACTCGCCCGCGCAGGATTCAGCGCTTCCAGTTATAATAGAATTATCGGATCCAACGACCGGGTTCGCGTGGCTGTAGTCGGATTTTCAGACAGGCACAGATCCACGCACATGCCCTGTTTCATGAATCATTATAAAGAATTGAATTTCGATATCGTTGCTGTTTCCGATATATGGAACCGTCGAAGGGAAGAAGGAACGGCTCAGTGGAAACAAAAAATGAATCATGACATCGTGGGCTGCAGGAATAATGAAGAATTATATGATAAGAAACTCGCCGATGCCGTTTTTATAAGTACGGCGGATTTTCAACACGCTCGTCATGCAATCCAGGCTGTGGAAGGCGGTTGCGATGCTTACGTGGAAAAACCATTTGCGGAAACCATGGAAGATAACCGGGCTGCCCTGAAAGCCATTAAGTCTTCCGGCAAAATTGTTCAGATCGGATCCCAGCGAAGAAGCGGAGTCAATTATATGGCGGCAAACGATTTTATCAGGTCAGGAAAATTTGGGAATATTGTTATGGTTGAATTAACCTGGAATGTAAACCAACCCGGTCGCTGGCGGCGACCTGAACTGGTTCCGCTGTTAAAGGAAGAGGATACCGACTGGAAACGTTTCCTGATCAACCGGCCTGAAGTTCCTTTTAATCCCCGGTATTATCTGGAATACCGCTTATTCTGGCCTTATTCCTCCGGATTACCGGGACAGTGGATGAGCCACCAGATTGACACAGTGCATTGGTTCACCGGACTACAGCATCCGCGTTCGGTAACTGCCAACGGAGGAATTTATATGTGGAAGGACGGTAGAAAAAATTGGGATACTATTTCAGCAGTATTTGATTACGGTCCGCAAAATGATCCGTCAACCGGTTTCCAGGTGAGTTTTCAATCGCGGATGGATAACGGTGATGATCATGCGACGGAAGTATATTATTCCAATGGCGGGGAACTAAATCTCGATACCAATAAGATTACGCCGGCCGGGGGCCTGACACAGCATTTTGCGGAAGCCATGCATATGCAGGCCAACCTCCTTCCAACCATGGATCTGTCAAGTGCTGAAAAAGTTGTCACATCCGCCAATACCGGTGGGGATAGTCTGACCTCAGCCCATATACGAAATTGGATGGAATGCGTCCGCAGCCGGAAGCAGCCGAACGCACCGGTAGAAGCCGGCTATAGTCATTCCATCGCGAATATTATGACCAATGCAGCGGTTCATACAGGCGCGAAAGCCACATTCGATGAAACTACACAGAACGTAATGGCGGACGGAAAAATTTTTCTTTACTCGTAATCTGATGAATCCTTGCACAACCGAAAATTGCTTTTATGTTTTGTTTGCACTCCTCTCCTGTTGATCGCTCAACAGAAGGAATACGTGAAGTTGACGAAAATTAAAAATGAAAATAAAATTGAGATCCATATCGGACATTCTCTATTCACTCGTTTTATATATCCTGACAGTCTCGAGAAACCGGTTTTATTTCCAATATACGATGCGGGCGGAACCGTAATCACGCGTGGATTTCCAATGGAACCAAGACCCGGAGAACCCACCGATCATCCACACCACCTGGGTCTTTGGCTTACATATGAAAATGTAAATGGTCTGGATTTCTGGAATAATTCCTATGCCATTCCATTGGAAAAAAAATCACAATATGGCTGGATAAAAACAGACAGCATACTGGAACTGTCTTCCGGAACAACCGGCGTATTACGATATCATGCAAGGTGGGTGAATAATCAAAACCAGACCCTTCTGGAAGAAAGCACCCGTTTTGAATTCAGCGGCACGTATAATCAGGAGAGAATCATCGACCGGATAACGGAGCTGATAGCAGATACAGATATTCTTCTTGCCGACGCGAAAGATGGAATGCTGGGGTTGCGGCTTACACGTGAACTGCAAATACCCAGTGTGCAGGATCAGCATTTCACTGACAATAAAGGAAATATTAACACCGCAAAAAAGGATAACACTTCCAATGGAGATTATCTGACCAGCGAAGGCAAACGGGGAGATTCTGCCTGGAGCACCAGGGGCCGATGGTGTAAAGTATTTGGTAAGATAAAAGATGACTCAGTGAGCATTACCATATTTGATCATATGCACAATCCAAACTATCCCACGTTCTGGCATGCCCGCGGATACGGTCTTTTCGCCGCAAATCCTCTGGGCGAACAAATATTTACAAAGGGGAAAAAAGCGCTGAATCTGAAGATAAAAAAGGGCGATAAAATAACATTCAGGTATCGGGTACTCATTCAAAACGGTAAGACAACCTGCACCAGCAGCTATCTGAATCAAATAGCAGAATCGTTTAGTAAAACAAATTGAGGAACTGGTTCTACAACCTGCATTTTAAAAGGAGGTAGAACCAATTCCCCAAAATTCAATTTGTTGGTGGTTTAAAATCCAAACCCTACATATATGGAGAGACCATTATTTTTGGCATTGCCCAGAGAGGCACCCGTTAAATTATTCGATTTCCCAATATCTGTGAGACCGTAATTATATCTGGCGCCAATTGTAAAATTTTCGATATCAAATCCCAAACCACCTGCCAGACCAAAATCCCATCGGTTGAAATCATCCGCATTCAGATCCGTAATGCTCTGAATACTGCCATTGTTGTTTACATCCTTAACATTCGCATTGGTCATATACGCTCCATAACCACCTAAATGAATGCTGAAATTTTTCGTCAGATTGACAACAGCCAAAATGGGTAATTCCACATATCCCAGGTTAAACCTGTATTCGCCATTTCCCTCAACAAAATTATTATAATCTGTTTTTGAACCCTTCAGGCTGTACAATAATTCCGGCTGGATCGAGAATCCTGGAGTAACGGGAATCTTCGAAAATATTCCCACATTAAATCCTGGTTTCAAATGATTATCAGTAAAATGATCAGAGGAAAGATTAGTTAAATTCAACCCCCCTTTGATCCCAAACTTCGTAGCCAGGGCGGATTCATCTGAAGTTTGTTGTTGCTGGGCATGAACTGTAGAAAAAATTACCAATGATGCCGTCAATAGAAGAAATGCAAATTTTTGTTTAATACACGTTTTTGTTTTCATAACAGATTTTTTTGTTCAGCATAGAATATTCAATTTCCATGCCTGCACATCTGTAGAAAACCTGGGTTATTTTACCAGAGCCGGTGATAAACCATTTTTAGAATCCTTGATGAGGAAAATAGAGTCACTTAAAACATGCTCAACCTTATCGCATTGATCAATATATTGTATTCGGGAATACATATTGATTTTATTCAGGCTATCTGTATTGATACCGAAAGTGGTTGACAGCATATTTGAATAGATGCTATCCTTTTGGAGCATATAATTTACTGCCGAATTGTTATTGATCTTGATATTTAATTGCTGGTAGGATTTCATAACACTGAAAAAATACACCTGAATATAAGCAGAATCATTTCCCAGTTCATTGATCACGCGATCCACCATCGGACTACCCTTCGTTCCAATCAGATAACCATGCTCGTCATATGACTCCATATAAACAGGCACCCTGTTTTGATAAAATGTATAGGATTTCAATAGTTGATTTGGATAAAACAAATAAGCGCCTCCTTTCAGACTGTCCCACCCGTCATCGTATAATGCCGTAATTCTAAGACTGGAATCTTTTAGGGTAATTAAATGTCCTTTACCGTTTTTTAAGATATCCGTTACATCAATTAAACAGACCGGTCCCTTGGATTTACAGGCAAATATGAAAAATATCAGCACCAGTGGAAACCATTTCATGTTGAGTTGTTTTATATAGCCGGCCTGCAACTTAGCCCGATTCCACCCATTTAAATTAAGAATTTTTATTCAATTTTTACTTTGTCATTAACAGTAAAATGAGTGTTAAGTTAAAGAACACTTTAAATTAGCTGTATATTCCCGGATCCAATCCTTTTAAACCGATCCATTTTGTGCAATCCTTTATATTAATGAAAGCAAAATTCAGCCGGCTGGCCGTCCTCCTCTCCTGTTTATTTTTCATGAATCAACTGCCTGCCCAGGATTCGAAGAGCGTTTTAGAGGACTCTGCAATAACTAATTTGAATAAAAAGAATGTAAATTATCTGAAGGATACTTCCATATTAAAAAATGATACACTGAAAAAAGCAGTACCGGCATCTGATACCGACAGTTCGGCTCCCGCGCCCTCTCATTTCCAGGCAAGTCTGACCTGGCAATCCAATGATGTGAACAATGGCCGTAAAGATTCATCCGTCATACCATTGTTAACTCCGGAAATCAGTTATATTTTTAAAAGCGGTTTCGAAATAGATCTGAGCGTTGGATATAATACACATGAAACCTCACCCCAGGTAAATCAATATACACTGGATGGATCATACAGTTTCAATCCGGGTAATTATAGCGGTTCAGTAACACTAAACGGATTTATCTATAGTAAAAACAGCGGTAGCACAACCGCAGAGCAAAAGGGAAGCCTTGTGTACGATAATAGTTATTCTTTTAGCTTTATTCAGCCCAGTCTGGATCTCACCTGGACAGTCGGCAATCACCTGCCCGATTATCAGGCAAGTTTTGCACTTCAGCATGAGTTTGATATCGGGAATTTAAGTATTACACCTACGGCCACTATGAACGCCGCCACTCAAAATTCGTATAACTCATATTATCAGAACAGGCGTTTCAGCATCCCGAGAAATGATGGCAAACCGCCACTGCCTGCAAATGTTACCCTTTCCGGAGAAGTGCTGAACGCAGATAAATTTCAGATTTTGGATTATGAATTCAGCGCACCTGTCAGCTATACAGCCGGTAACTGGACATTCAATTTTACACCCACCGAAGCATTACCTGTAAACCCGGCTGACATTAAAGCGACGCTTACGATAGACAACCAGTCAAAATCCTATACATACAAAGAAAAACTCCCCAGTACATTTTACTTTTCTCTGGAAGTAACCTATGCGTTTAATAGAAAGAAAGACTGAGGTAGCGATAATCTAGGGTGCCCCCGACAAATTACTGTCAGGTAACTTCTTGGCTAAATAGAAATATGCTTCATGAAAGTGGTGTACAAAAATCGTATTCGGATTGTCAGGAAATAATTTGTAGTAATCCGCATCGGCCAATAGTACAATCACATTCCCTGCCCGTACATAATCCATGCTGTTAAAATAAGAGGCCGGCGGTTGAAAACCCGGAATGGCCTTCTTTACATAACTTTCAAGTCCTTTTCCGAGGCAGTCCTGAAAACGATATTCAGCCTTTCTCACCGGTCCATCCATCCTGTTATAAATATATTTCAACACAAGATCTTTCGGAAAAGGCAGTTTGCCGATCAGTTCTTTGGCATTTGTAAAGGGATTGGTATTATTAAAATCATCGGGCGTTTGAATGGAAAACATGCCTTCCGGCACCCAGTCTGCTGAGTTCACCACATTGTAGGCCCATCCGAACTGCGTCTGCGCTTCATAGTCATAAGCATAATAAAGATTACCCACCTTGGGGCCGGCCGTGCTATACGTCTTAAAACGAATATCCGATGGTAGTTTATTTTGTGTTTGCAAACTATATAAATAAGACGTCATAAGAAATGTAAGCGCACCTCCCTGGCTGTGTCCGGAGATGAAAAAATTCTTTATGCCGTTTTTATATAAGGAATCTATTTTTGGAATAATATCTCTTGAAAGAAAGGCAAGTCCGATCAGCCAGCCCACGTGCACAGCTGCTCTGGGATTCGAAGCCAATTCATATTTGAAACTAAAAGAATCTGATACATGCAATTCTCCTTTAGCCGGGACCATGGCAGAATAAAAATTTTCGAGCCAGCTGGTGGCGGCCTGGGTTGTTCCGCGAAGACTGATCACCGCCACACCCTTGTCGTTCATCCACAACTCCCAAAGGTTTTCCATGCCCATAACCTTTGACCTGTAAATCATCTTAAATCCGGCTGGTTCGGGAAATCTGCTGGCATATATACTGTCACCAAATCGGGCGCCGATTTCGAGCATCGTTAAACATTCGGATTTATCAAACCCGGGTCTGAGCGGTTGGCTCCTGCTGCTATTGCCAAATGCACAAATAAATATGAAGAGAACCAGGAAATATTTTTTCATAGCGGAAATTTAACTGCAAATTTTAATTCGCAATATCCGGTAGCCAATAATTTTTTTGGATTTCTAAAAATATGCAGAATAAAAAAATAAGAAAAGCTTTAAGCGTTATGCCTTATGCTTTCAGCCTAAAAAGCTTCCCGGATATTGAAGTATATACCGGCAAAACCATCACCCTTTCCATAATCAACGCATATATTGGTCCTGTCATTTTTATTCATCAGAATTCGAAGGCCAAATCCATAACCCGGGGCAAGCGAATTAAAAACAGACTGATGTGTTTCCGGGTTACTGGCAGTTGTACAATTCAGGAAAACAACACCACCGAACAAATTGTTTTTGGTAAGCCGGAATCGATATTCTGTTTCTCCGTATACCATATTGTCGCCCCGGAACCTGCCCTGTATATAACCCCTGCCTGATCGGTTATAAGTATCCCATGTAATCGCCGGAAGTTCCAGGTAAGGCATTTTGCCGGATAGTACCGATACGCCCCAGAACCAGAATGCGAGTACATTCCTGGGAATTGATTTATTTAATCCAAAATAGGTTCTGTATTCGTAGTAGAGCATGGTACTGGCCTGCGTACTTCCAAAAGCAACGGTGTTACTCCGGAATGCCATATTAAAGTAATTCCCTTTAAATGGTTCGATCGGATTATCCCGGCTGTCGTGCATGAGATGAACCGACAATCCGTTGGCTGAATAATGCGCCGTATCAAATCCATAAGCTTTGGAATAGTTGTAATGAGAAGTCAGATGGACAGGCGAATCGAGCCGGAGGGACTGATCATTGATCTTAAAGTTATCGTCGATCATAATACCCACACCCGCATACCAGTGTTTGGCAAATTGCCTTAACCCGGTTTCGTATAACCGCAGATAATTAAATTTCATAGGTTGTGCTGAATCAGAGATCTGTTCACCCCCATTGAGACCAAATGTATACGTCTGATTTTTCAGCCCGTAGATACCCAGGCCGTAAGTATCCTGATTAAAGAATAATAACCGGTTGTCTCCCGATATATACCATTTGTTATTTGGGAGATAAACGTCAAATTTTAAATTCATCAGTAACTGACTTTTGGTTGTCAGCGATACATTAATTAGTGTAGAAGATAAATTGGTATGGCTGGGTTCGCCCAGAAATTCAGTAACACTGATCGCCGCCCCGATCACAAACCCATTGGCAGGTGTATATCCAACGATGGGCAACAATGATAAATTCTTTACTCCTTTCTCCGGAATGGCAGCCTGTGGTTTGGGAACTTTGCCTGTCCATTTCCGGATAACATCGAATATATCCACTTGTTTATTGAATTCCAGAGAATCCGGAAGCGGTTTTTTTCCTTGGCCATAGCCTGTCCAATGGATCAATGATAAAAAGAGCAACCCTGTAACCCGGATGGCTAATTTTTTATGTTGACTGAAAAAGATATGTAGATAATTTTGATGAGTCAATGCTTGTAAATAAAGAAATTATAACTGGTTAGTTTGGAGCTCTCCTTTAAAAATTCAGTCCGATTCTGATCTGTGGTCCGTATTCGTCCATATCATATATAAACCGGTCTCCCCCGCCACTATCATTATTATAATCCATCGAAATGATCCGGTAACCCAGGCCAAATTGAAACAGTTTGGACACACGGTAAAAAATGTCCGGCTGCAGCTGCCAGGCAAATTGTGACCCCACCCCAAATCCTCCGATATCGGCCCGCAGTTGAAAAAGCCATTTTTCATTTACTACTTTCTTTAAACGGGTTACCAGGAGTGGATCCACCCAGGTATTTGATTTGGAGCTGCTCATATTTACGCCGCCACCTGGAGTAATCACATTGATATCCGCCGAGGCCGTGATGTTGTTGATCCGGGCGCCAGCTCCAAATTCCAGCCATGAATTGATTCTGTAAAGACCCTCCAGTTCCCACCAGAATTGTTTTAGCGTGGCAGTTCCGTTCAGCACACCGTTTTTCCCTGATGCGTCCTCGGTCAGGTCTGCATAAAACAAATCGGACGTGAAGGCGAGTTGGTCATTATGAACCTCGCCATATAACATACCGCCGATTTTAAGATAGCTGAAGACCTCTCCTGCCGGAATGCATATAAAAGTATTCGGAAGATTTCCGATACCAGTCGTACCGCTCATACTGGTAAACATGAGATATGGTTCAAGATACACTTTGAATTTTTTTGAAGAATCGTTGTATATCTGGGCGTTCGTATGAACGACTGACAAAAGGCTGCATGAAGCCAGGATCAACCAATAAAAACCTTTGAATTTTTTGAAGATCATCTGTTTCATAAAAAATGGTTTAAAAAAATTGCATGCCCTTCAAGTCCGGCAGACTTCCTATGTTAAGGTATGTATGTTTATTCCGATGTAATTTTATTTAGGAAAAATTAAGGTCAGCTGGGCCCGCCATCCAAAATCCGCCAGGGGAGTTCCTGAAAAGCGGAACTAAGGACCATCCGGATGAATCAAATTTACCCATCCCAAAACGGGGAATCTAATTTTGCCGCATTTAACAGTAAAACCAGTAATAAGCTTAAGGCTGAAAGCGCAATGCGTAAAGCTTTATGCTTTCCGCTTTATGCTTTGCGCTATAAAACGCAACTTGCAACAAAAAGGGATGAGATTTTCAAAGCCCCTGCATCTGGCTACATATACTATCCTGACTCTTTTGACTGTCTTTCCAAATAGGATTCGCTCAAAATAGTTATAAGATTTTCCTGGTTGGAGATGCCGGAGATCATGAAGAATCAGGAGAAACACTGATCAATCTTCGAAAGGAGTTATTAAACAATCCGAACAGCGCAGTCGTATTTCTGGGAGATAATAGTTATAAAAATATATTATGGGGTCTTATTCCATTTGGCTACAAAGGTTTTGACAGCACCCGAAACACCATGGAAAAAATTAATTCTCAACTGGCGCTGCTGGATCATTATCAGGGATCAGCTTTTTTTACTCCGGGAAACCACGATTGGTGGAATCGTTTAACGTATGAGCGGGGACGGCCCAAACTGGCGATGGAGGAAGCTTTTATTTCGAAAAATCTGGCAAAGAATTCCAGCATTGCAAATCCGGGAAATGTGTTTCTACCCAAAAATGGCGGCTATGGTCCCGATTATGTAGAATTGAACCAACGAACTATCCGGTTGATATTTATTGATACCTACCGGATCATTATGACAGGATTAAAAAAAAATAAAATACCGGAGGATGAATTATCGTTTTATGACAGACTGGATAGTATTATCCGTGCCGGATATATGCTAAATCAAAAGATCGTGATCGTAGCCCATCATCCGGTTTATGCCCTCGGCCCCATAAATAAAACATTGAGTCATCCATATCTTTTCAGAAGGATAAAAGCATCCTATATCCAATTCCCCTCATATAAAACAATGGCTTCAAAAATCGATACCATCCTGCGCCGGTATCCGGGAATCTATTATGTGAGCGGACATCTGCATGCACTTCAGTATTTTTATTCGAAGGACCATGTACATTATATAATCAGTGGCGCTGGAAGCAAGGAGAATAAGGTATCCGAAAAAGAAATGATCCATTATGGCAAGGGTCCCTCAGTAGATGATTTCTTAATTTGGAATTCCGGTGGTTTTTTTGAACTTGAATTTAGTCCCGGATCAACCAATACTTTTCTCTTTTACGATAATGCGTCTATTGAAATGTTCTCTGGAAGATTAGCAGAAGAATCCGGAACGCATGCTGGTAAAAAAACAGCACAAAAGGAATGCATACCGTTTTCACTAACAATGATGGATATGCGCTTATTCTGTTGTCCGGCTGGATTTAATGACCATACATAACTCCGATTCCAGGTCCTTCACAATTTCACGGTATTCAACTAAAGCATGTTGTTTCTCGGCAATTTCCAATTCAAAATCCAGGATCATTTTAGTACACAGAAATAAATCAGCACAGAGGGATTTAAAATCGGTGTCATTTCTGTACAGATCGTCGATGACAGATTTATGATCAGGAAACCTGTTTTTAATCAGGCCCAATTCGGTTTGAAGTGCGTTCATGAAATGGTTGTCGTTCTAAACTAACGTGTATAATTCATTGTTTATAGGCTCTATATCCTTATTTTTAAATTTGAAATCCGATTCCCGGTTTACTCAAGGTACTCTATTGGTAGCGCAAAGGTTGGCTAATCAGGCATTTAACTGTAAAACCTCATCCAATGAGTACCAAAACCATGGCCGGTGCTTCCGAATCATTTTCGGAAGAACTTATCTGCGCACAACTTCAGAAAATATTTCTTTGCCCCGTATTTGCGGTTTCTGATATACTCCGGCGTTTTTTGTCTTACATCGTTGATGAGACCCTGGGCGGCAGATCCAACACGATCAAGGAGTATACGATAGCAATCAATGTATTAAATAAACCCATCAGTTTTAAACCTCAGCAGGATGCCATCGTGCGCATACATGCCGGCAGGCTCCGTCGCGCATTAAATTATTATTATAAGGAGCCGGGCATCGATGATGAAATTGAAATCTCTGTGCCCAAGGGTAGTTATATTCCGGTATTCGTGAATAAATTCCTTAAAACTACAAATCCGGTTATAAAACCTGTACAACAGGAAATGCCCGCTGATTCCATAACTCTGGTTGTAATGCCTTTCAGAACTTTTGAAACGGATATTTCCCGTCAGGCATTTACGGATAACCTGGGCCAGCAACTGAGTGCGGAGTTTGGAAAGTTTCCCGATTTTTCGGTGATATCCTACTATACGATTCAGCAACTTACAGTCAGAAGTAAAGACATACACGAAATCGCTAATCATTTCGGTGCGCAATATATGTTAACCGGAAATGTCCAGTTTGAAAAGAAAAGGCTACGGGTGGCGGTTCAGCTGACAGAAACCCATTCCGGCGCACAGATTTGGACAGAGTTGTATCATCACAATTACAATTCTTCGAACTTATTTGAAGTGGGAGATAATATTGTAAACTCTGTGATTGCTGTATTGGGCGATTTCAATGGAATCATTGTCCAGCAAATGTCCCGCGGTTTCACAAAAAGTAAATCGGGCAATGCATATTTAACTACGCAATCCTGGTACAATATATTTTATTCCAGATTCAATGAAGAAGTTTTCAAAAAAGCGTATTTAGCCATGCAGGAGGCTACTGAAAAAAATCCTTCGGATGAATTGGCCTGGGCATTTTTGGGGCAACTATCCCTTTTGGCATTTTTATTTGAACAACCCACCAGTGAAAATCCGGTGGTCCAGGGTTTAAGAACCGCACGTATTGCCCTGAAAATAAATTCCCTTAGCCAGCATGGACATATTGCCCTGGCGATGGCTCATATTTCCTTACATAACAGGCAGGCCGGACTGGATGAACTGGAATATACGATCACCCTGAATCCCAATGCTGTTGGTATCATGGGCGTCTGTGGTTGCCTGATGATTGCGGCCGGCGAATATGACACGCGGCATCGAACTGATACGGAATTCGATGAGCCGGAATAAATCCTACCCCGCCCTATTCAAATTTTTCATTAGTTTATACCATTTCAAACAAAAAGAATATTCCCTTGCTTTTGCGTGTTCAGATGAAATGGCCATTCCGGGGCTCGGTTTGAATATTATTTTACGCGTTGCCACATTATTTCACATGGACAGAAAGGCAGAAGCTGATATGCTGGCCAAATCACTCAAGAATCATTCACTCAATAAAGCCTGGATCTCAAAAGAATTTCTGAATAGATTTTTACTTGATGAGGACCTGGTGGATCAGATTTATAAAGGATTTAAATCTTACAAAATCCCTTTCCTCACCGTTGCATAGATGATTCAACGTTTTCTGTTTATCGGTTAAATGAGTTGACCGGACCTTAATTACTAAAAGATTAGATAAATTGCACCATAACCAAATCGATCCTTTACAAAGCTGCTTGCATCGGTTAATTCCCCTTCGAGTGTTAACAGCCGCCTCGTCTCCGATCCTTTTGAAATGATGAAACTGATTTCAAAGCAAATAAAAAATATTTAGTGAATACATGCCGTAATCATCACAAATGCAGGACCATCCTGGTTTTTAGCATGCTGGTTTCATGCCTTACCGGTTTTGGACAGAAAAAACAGGAAGATACTTTTGATATCCATAAAGCGAGTTTTTTTCTGCCCCAGCCTTTACCATCCGGACACTACTCTTCTTCTATTTCAGTTTTATATGTGGTTACCCCCCAAGACTGGACACTGGATAACGTAACTGCACCCATGTTTTTTTACCAGGGAAAATATACACTTGCCAAAAGGATTTAATCTCCAGGCTGGTCTGCAAAGTCTTTTTATTTCAAACAGGATCTATCTCGGTCCTTACTGGAATTACAAGATAGACAACAATTATGTCGGCCTGGGATGGAACGTAGCCTGGAATTTTGGCGTACTCAATCAATTCGGTTTTGCCACCACACTCACCGGTTGGGAACAGCAGCCTTCCATTTCTTTCGGCCACATGTTCGCTAAAACGGCCGTGACATTCAGGGCAGACCTTTACTGGACAAATGTCCTTTATATAAGTGAAGATAAACATACCCTGCAAACAGAGAACGGCTTTATAAACGGCTATAGTTTCTCGGCCGGTTTTGAACAGAAATTATATAAAAACCGCGCTATTAATTTCGCATTACAAATGGACTATATCCAGTACCATATTGTTGCGTGGCCTGCATTTCCCGTAAACGGTAAGAGATACTGGATGCCTGAATTCAAAATAGGTATAAACTTATAATTGCAATACAAAATATTATGACATTCCGGAATACATATAAATACTTTCTTTTCCTGATAATTTTCTTTTCCTGTTCCAGGAATCAGACTACATACCAACCGCCCATCGATATCGGGAATGTTGCTTTCATTCCTTATACCACGATGAAACCCATGGAAGCCATTTATGATCTGGCTTCAGGCAGCAACCAGCTGGGAACCAGTTTTGTTTGCAAGGTTTCCAAATACAGGGTATCCTTTTTTGGTAATGGCGGCATTTTTATGATCCTGAAATACGGGCTGGAACAGAACGACAGTTCATTAAAATTTTCGGGTTTCTACCGGTATTCCAAAGATGCGAGACAGGGCCTGGTGAATTTCAGTCTGCCAAAAGCAGACGCGCTTGCGTTTCTTAAAACTGGTGATATCAGCAACCTGGTGTTAAATGGAAATATTGAAAACGGGAACGGAACACAAACTCCGATTGGCCTGAAGTTTTCAAAAAACTTTTCCGCTTATGCCAAAAACACACCCTTCGAAATATATGCCCATCATGGCGTGCAGACGGTCGCCAATCCACCTTTTGCTGAAAATTCCATGGGAGGCGTATTGAATGACGAGGATTATGGTGTAAACGGACTTGAGTTTGATGTTCGTCTTACAAGGGATAGCGTTCCGATTATGATGCATGACGGCTATATCAATATTCGGCTTACAGAAAAAAGCCCGATCTCCGGTGACCTTGACCAGTTCACATTTAAATTTCTCGAACAGTATATCGATCTCATCGACGGACAAAAAATTGCATCCCTCGAACATTGCTTAAAAGATTTCATTGATTCAACGACGATGACTTATTTCTGGATGGATATTAAAGGCAGATGATGGTATTTTCCAGGCTCTGCAGCCAATTATTTTAAATGCACAGGCACACGCAAAAGCAGTTGGCAGAAATGTGGTTATTTATGCCGATTTGCCTTCTACAACAGTTATCAGCGAATTCCAGTCCTACCCGGCTTACCGTGCTGATACCAGTTTGAAAACAATGTGTGAGCTTACATTTCAGGATGTTATTGACAATGGATGTACACGCTGGGGACCCCGGTATTCAAGGGGTTTGCTGCTGAGTGATGTGGCAACGGCACACTCAATGGGTATAAAAGTGATCAGCTGGACGCTGAATGATGAACATCTTATTGCGAACTATATGCAAAACGGGCAATTCGACGGCTTCATATCCGACTATCCCTGTTTTGTAGTATATGATTGGTACACGACGAAATGATACTAAAAAAATATTTTCCTTGCCATTAATAATATCGCATGCGCATTTATAAATTACTCATAGCACTCATATTTTGTTTCCTGACCGGAAAATCTTTTGCTCAAAATGGAGAAGGTGAAACGGGTAAATACCATAAATTTTCAATTTATGCCGGTGCCGGCCCCAGTTATTTTTTCAATAACCTTGTTATCCTGAAAGACGGAGTCAGTTCATTTAAATATGCTATTTCAGCCAGGTTTATGTGGGAACCCCAGCATTCTTTTGTGTCGCTTGGATTTGAAACCGGATACTACAGACTCTACTCGGTTAAGAGTACAGATCCAAAAGGAGATGTTACCAATTCAGCTGTACCGTTATTGTTCGTAGCCTCTATGAAATTCTCAAAAAAAATATACGTGAACTGGTCGATGGGTCAGTCCCTGAACTATAATAAGATAAGCAATACCGACAGCGCCTATAATTTTAATTCCAGTTACCTCTCCACTGCAGATTTTGCTGTTACAGTCGGATATAGGTTTGTTCAGAAACCAACTATTTCTTATGCCGCTGAAGTGAAAGGTTTCTACTCCTCCAAATACGAAAATGAGACCATCGCTATTCTTTTCATTGTTGGATTTAAATTATAATTGTTAATTGTCAATGGTTAATTGTTAATTATTGCCGAAACAAATCTTCTACATTGAAGGAATGAATTCCCATACTTCAACACATATACACTTATTAACTTCACTTCCATTCTTCCAGACTTCCATTCTTCCATACTAAAAAGGGAGCTTTGCTCCCTTTTTAGCTCCCTTTTTGTTAGTGTAATCAGTTGAGTAATCCTATTTAGCTGCCATGCCCGGAGGAAAACTGGCCATGATTTTTTGTACGACAATAGGCACTGTCTTGTCAGGATCGCTGGATGGAGAATTGATATCCTGGTTGCCGATACCTTCCCAAAGTAATTTGTTACCCTGTGCTGCGGCAACTTCGATAATCAGAGATCCGGCGATATAATTCTGAACATTCACGGTTGTGGACATATTTCCGCCGCCCCATGCATAAGGTCTGTAACCGCCACCGTAACCATAGGAATTCGCAATAATTTCTTTCTCGTTCTTTAAAATGCTGGTGATGTTTACCAGCAGGTCGGCATTTTCTGTTTCCGTGAAACCCTTGGCAATCATTTGCTGCCTGACAGCGGCGATCACACGGTTTTGGTTTAGCTGGCTGAGTGCCTGGTATTGTTGCTCCAGCTTTACGATCCTGAATGTATGATACTGGCTGAAATTGGCTGTATGATCATAGTCGTTGGTTACAGTCAGGGTGGGTCCGCAGGAAGTGATTAAAATCAGTGAGGAGAGAATGGCGGCTGACAAAGAGATCAATTTTTTCATAAAAGTTGTTTTAAAAGAAATATGTTGCGTGCGTTTCCTAATAAAGTTAATTAAGCGGGATCAATATTCAGGAAATTTTTAATAGTTTAACCGTAAAACAAAACGACGATTATTGGGAATAAGCTGTTTTTTTGCATCAATCTGACATATCAACCAGTGCCCGGTCAAAGCGACGTCTTCCTAATGCTCCGAACTATTTAATTTAACTGTTAAACGTCATAAATCAGTGAGGCTACCAGCTATAAGAGCCGTTTTATTATTGAGTGTCGTTTTGAATACCCAAATGCTTATGGCACAGGATTCCTCCTCATCATCCAAGCAGGTATGGCCTGAATTTGATTTTTATTACAGAATCAATGAACGGCTCAGGTTGTACGGGATGGTTTCCGGTACCAGGGCCAATTCTGAATATACGGATGGAACCACGGGTGCTTACATCGATTATTTCGCACATCCCTGGCTAAGAGGTAAAAAGTTCATGGATTTACATGACACGACCCAGGGCTATTATTGGTGGTTTAGGACGGGTTATTCATATTCCAATGCACCGCCTGGCGACAAAAAAAAAGTAGTCAATATATTTGAAACGGAAACAAATAATAATTTTCATTTGCCACTGGACGTCGTACTGACAACCAGGAACCGTTTAGACTGGCGATGGGTGAATGGAGACTTCCAGCCCATTTACAGACCCAGGGCCAAATTTGTCCGGAATTTTAAAACAGAATACATGACTTTCATATACCTATATCTGGGCAGAATACTTTTTTTATCTAAATGATAACTCTCAGGACAGGTTTCGGTTAACGGCGGGATCCGATATCAAAGTCAGTAAGAATATCGATTTTGAAGTGTATTACTTATATCAATTTCAAAATAAACCCGGTGTCGATCCATTGAATGCGATCGGACTCCAGCTGAATTTTTATTTCAGATCGAAAAGGTATAAACAGCAATTAGAAGCAGCAGATAAAACCCCCTGATTATTTCATTCCCTTTTATCTTGCGTTAGGCTTTAAGCTTTCAGCTTTAAGCTTAAAAGGCTTTATTGTAGTTTTTTTGCATAACCCGTATTCGCAAGCATCAGTTTCATATCCTTTGCTGGCAGGTCCAGTTCACCCGTATTAAAAGCGGTCAGCCCGTTACTAAATGTTTTATAATTGCATACACCCGAAATGGCATCCCCACCGGTAACAGTAGAACTAAAACTCTGACTGATATAGGCGAATGTACCGGGTGTTATTTTCATCGTTAGTTGATCGTTTGGCTGGTTTACATTGGAACCCACGACTGTAATTGTATTACCGGATTGTGAAATACCGGCAGCATCAAAATAATCAACCATTTTTCCCTTTGACATATAGATATAACCCACACTCGTGGTCATCGCATTATCAATATAGGCTTTCATTTCGGCTATTTTTTTTCTTGCAATATCACCGCGTATTCCCCTGGTTGGCGGAGGATCTGTTGGTGTGGACGAAACAGCCGTAGCAACCATTTTCCCATCTGGGCCAATAGACATGGAACTGACAATCGTATTCTTCAAAGCACCGCCGACAAATACCTGGACCGTTCTTGTCCATACATAACCGGCGAGCTGGGCGCGGTTTGCAGCAGCAGCTGCTGAAACCTGAAGGCTCAGATTTGTTTTATTTGATTGCGCTGAAACAACCTGTATCATGGTTACAAGCAGGCTGCAAAGAATAAGATTTTTTTTCATTTTTTGTTGTTTAGGATTTATATGGCGTTATATTTTGAACCATAGCGAAACGTAATAGTGGCAGCGAACGTGGATGAAATTACATCCAATTCACTAAAATGATTCGTTTATCGGTTAAATGCAATTTCAAATCCCTGATTTACGGTTAATAGGGTTAAATTCAGAACCAATACCCCAGGAAATCAGAGAAAAAAACTTCAGGAGATCATTGTGGCTTTGAAATGGAAGGTTCCGGTACGCCATTATCCCAGCTGTAGATTTGAGTCCTTTAACTTTCAATCTGATTAAAATGAAGTGTAAAATGCGTTCCGGATCCCTCTTCAGATTGCACATCCATGGTACCACAATTGGATAATAGTATATCCATGGTAGTAGAAAGGCCAAGGCCCATCCCGCCGGGTTTGTTAGTATAATATGGATCGAAAATATTTAAAAGATTCTTTTCACTGATGCCCATGCCATTATCTTCTATTTCAATAATGCACTGATCATTTTTTATGCCGGTGCTCAGGGTTAATATACCATTTGTGGGAGGCAGCGCCTCTATAGCATTGACAATAATGTTTATCAACGCAATTTTTATTTCCTGCTTCTTTACCAATATGTTCAGATCGCCGGCCCCGAAATTTTTATTGACCATCACGTGCTTCAAACCGATCCGGTCTTTATTGATGGTTAGAACTTCTTCAATTAATTCATTCACAGAGCAGCATTCAGCGTGAATTTCATCTTCGTTATGGGAACTGAGGAAACTGGTTAAAATATGATTTATTCTTTCTGCACCCCGTTTAATAATGGCAACAAATTTTTCCTGCTCTTCACTTAGGCTACCGAGTCCAAGAATATCGGCGGCCAGGTTGATATTTGTCAGGGGGTTTCTTACCTCGTGAACCAGTGAAGTAGCAAAAACACCGGATTTCTTTTTAAGTATTTGTAACGGTATGCCGGCGGTTATTTTATGCAATAGTCTGATTCGCTCTGCCTCCTCCAATTCATTATCTACGACGGCTAACTCCGTTTTGTCAGAATCGGCATTTGTTCTTTTGCTGATTCGAATAGAAGGATATTGAATAATTGTACTTGTTTTCAAAATATCTGATGAACCACCTTGCATAAATCTTTTTAAGTTACAAAATAAAGTTTCTGACAATTGTCAATTCAGGGAAATAGATCAGCCATCAATCATATCCGCTTTTAAGAACCGTTAATATCATTTTAAACCGGCCATCCGGTTTTACATAGTTAGCAGCGTGAGCGGGTATAATGATCGAGCCACCTGTATTCAGCAGGTGTAAGACACCTCCGATCATCAGTTCAACCTTGCCATCAATCACTTGAGCAAACGTATCGAACGGACTGGTTCTCTCCATTAAACCTTCGCCGGTATCAACCGACATAACACTGATATTTCCGGAAGATTTTTTTAAAATGGTTTTAATCACCACTGCATTTTCAACATATTCAATGATCTCCACCGTAATCATCGGCTTCGCCTTTTCCAACTCGATATCGGCTTCCCTCGCTTTTATGGTCATATAAAATTCAGAGCTGTTTTACTACCCAAAGGTGCCCCCATTGGCTCCCAATACATTACACAATTATCCCTAAATGTTGCATTATTCACAGGTTTCACGCACAATTGCGCGAGTTAGCTATAGAAAATCCTGCGTTCAGCATTACGCGTTAAGCTTTTGGCTTTAAAGATTCTCCAGATTACTGCGTTTCTTGTTCTTTAAAGACTTAAAAAAGGATGGCGTCAGCCCGGTTATTTTTTTAAACTGATTGGAGAGATGAGAGACGCTGCTGTAGTGCAGTTTCCAGGCAATTTCTGTCAGGTTGAGCTCGTCATAGATGATTAACTCTTTTACCCGTTCTATCTTATGGATTATAATAAAATGCTCAATGGTTGTACCTTCTGTTTCTGAGAACAGATTGGCCAGGTAGGTATAATTGTATCCTAATTTTTCTGTCAGGTAATCCGAAAAATTTACTTTGGGTAATTCGTCTTCGTAGTGAACCATTTCAATCACCACATCCTTTATCTTTTCGATCAGTACAGATTTTTTATCATCCATCAATTCGAGACCTGATTGCTTCAAAGCGGTTCTGATTTTTTCCAGTTGCGAACGGTTAATTTCTTCCGCTAGCTCCACTTGTCCCAGGCTGATATTTGAATAGCTGATTCCCAGTTTCCTGAGTTCGTCTTTGACGACCATTTTACAACGAAGGCTGACCATATACTTAATGTGCAGTTTCAAAAATGTTCTTTGCTTGGTATATAAGCCTTTGATGAGTAAAAGTCATGCCTTTATAAAACCGGTCCGCGGTAAGAGCCTTAAAGATACGGGCATTAATCCGGCAATCGAATCCATATTGTGAAAGCCATTGACGGCCCTGATTTCTTCCTTTTTTTATAAGAAATATTAAAAAAACAGGAACCCCGTCAGTTCTTTATCTGAACAGTTCCTTTTTTATAGAGATCAAGGGCTTGTTTTAAGATCGTTTGAATGACTTTGATGGGCAGGTCCTTTTGAGGATCGCACAGGAATATTTTCATCCTGGCGCGTTTTTCAATCAACAGTTTCGGATGGTTCAGATATTTCCCCTCCACAAAACCAATATAGGGCTGTTTAATCGTCTTGTGCACCCAGAGATAACAAAACATTTTTCCTTTGTAACAGAAAAAAGGCATACCGTATTTCCAGGCAACCGTGATATCACGATCCTGTTTGAGAATGATTTCTCTCAGGGCGATCAGGCAACTCTTTACCGGTTCTTCTTTCTGCAGGTAAAAATGATCAATATCCCTGAGCATGAAACTGTATATTATTATTCAATCAGAAAGGCCTCTTTTTCCATTACAACCTGCTCCTCTTTCTGCGGTCTGGTTTGCTTTGCCCTGGTTTTTACCAATTTGCTCACACGATACAGCAGGAATGCACTCACGGCGCTGATTCCCACGATAATATAGCCGAGGGTATTATAATGTTCCAGCGGACTGAATTTATCTTTTTGTACGACAATCAGACCAGCAAATGCAGCCGCCACGCCTCCCGCTATTTGTTGCAACGAAGAATTTATACTCATAAACGCACCTCTGTCCTGTAATACCGGAACCGCCGTAATCAGGGCGCTGGATGGAACCATACGACTCATGATACCACACATCATCAGCACATTAAAAACCATAACGAGCCATAGAGGGGTGACAGAAAGGTTGGTATATATTACAACCACGACCGCCATCCAGATGGATGCCGCGACGAATATTTTGAATTTATCCACCTTGTCACTCAGTTTTCCGATCAGTGGCATGATGATCAGTGTACTCAGCCCGGCAACCATAAACAACAATGGTAACTGGTGCTGGGTAATATGCAAATTGTTGATCGCAAAGGCACTGCCGAATGGCATCATCATAAATCCGCCGATCGACAGGAGTGCGGTGGCTGAAAAACCGATACGGTAATCTTTTTTCGACAAGGTATGCAGTAAATGTTTAAGCGCAGATCTGTCCTGCTGAACAGCCAGGTGTTTTGTCAATGGTTTCAATTTGACCGCAATCAGAATGGCAACGATAATAGCCATGATGCCAACCCACAAAAAAGGCGCATGCCATCCCCAGAAGTTCGCCAGATACAATCCAATCGGTATCCCCAATACCTGGCTGGCACCAAATCCCATTTGCATAAATCCCATCACACGCCCGCGGTGCTGGAGGTCAAACAGGTCGGCAACAATCGCCATAGAAATAGAACCGATCACGCCCGCCGAATAATCCGGTAATGATACGCGCGCCCACGAGTAATGGATAGGTGTTGGCAATACCGCACAGGAGGGTGCCGGCTATAAATCCGGTATAAAAGAAAAGCAGTAATTTCTTACGGTCATACCTATCCGCAAATCCTGCCGTTAAAAGTCCGGAAATACCTGCACTGAATGCATAGGCCGAAACGGCCAGCCCGAAATGCGCGGGTTTTATATTAAGCGATTTCATCAGGATATCTCCCAGCGGCGACATGACCATAAAATCAAGCACCACGGTAAACATCGTAATGGCCAGTGCGAATATGGCAAATTTCTGATAGCTTGTAAAAGGAACGGTTTTTTGTTTTTCTTGTTTCATGAAAGTGACTTATTCTAGTTCTGAACATTCGAAACCGACATAATCAAGTACGGAAATAATTTGTTCCGGTCGCAGAGAATCCGAAACGACTCTCAGCACACGATCCGCATCATCCATATCGATATTCCATTTGAGTACTTTCTGGGACGCATCCAATACGTTCTTTATCCGCAGCTTATCAAACTCAGTTTGAATATTTGTTTTAAATATGAAAATATTTGATAAATCGATTGTCATAATGATTTTTTAATATGTCAGGTTTTTTATGGTGTCAATGATTTAAGCACGAGCTGAAAAGTTTCATTCATAATTTTTTTAGAAAATTTAAAGGGCCTGCCGCCAATGCTCTTGCCTTCTTCATGAAAGCGTAACAATGTGTATAGCGGTCCGTAAGCTATACTCCAGAAAACTTCTAATGACAAAGGAACCAACTCATTATTTTTGATCGCATTATGCGTAAAATTTCCCATGGTTGTCTTAAATCCTTTGAGACTTTCTTCCACAATATCATCGCCATGTCTTGAACGACGGATGATTTCATAACATGCAACCTCTTTAGGAAACTTCATGGCAAAAGCGGCCCTGTTCTCCCATTGCTTTTTAAGCCCCTCTCCAAAACTCATTTCCGGATCAAATCCCTCAAGGGTTTTTGCCATAAATTGTTTACCAATCATTGCGCCAATCTTTTGTATCAGGTCATCTTTATCCTGATAATAGATGTACAGGGTGGCCACCGAAATACCGCATGCCTGGGCCAGCCTGTTCATGCTAAATCCCTGAAACCCGTCCCTGACAAGCATTTCAATGGCTTCCTCCCTGACCAACTCTTCCTTTTCAGTATTCCTTGTACGCATCTTTTCGTGAATAACATGTAAAATAAGTGAATGTTCGCTTATTTATGAAATAATTAGTTCACTTTCTTTAAAAATCATTTCAATCGTCCGGCCAACTTCATGCCAAATACTCCGGTTTTCTACCATCTCCCTGTTCAGACGAACGAACGGTGATTATATTTTAAATACTGGATAAAAATAAATGAAGGGACATTTTATTACAAGACGATATAGGTAATCCGGCTCTTATAACCGGTAAAAGTCTGTTTTTTACCGGCAGACAGAGATGTTTGAATTTCAAATCGATCATAGGATATTCCGCCACTCAGCTTAAAATTTCATAATTTTAAAATCCCCATTCGTATTGAACGGCTGGCAATTTGGATGATTGAATATTTACCATGAATATTGAAGAACTGACGAAGGAATTTGAAAAATCCGGCGGACAATTAAAATCATACATACTCCGTATAACGGCCAGTGTCAACGATACAGAAGATATCGTTCAGGATACCTGGCTCAGGGCCAGGGAAAAATGGGACAATTTCAAAGGACAGTCTTCATTAAAAACCTGGCTGTTTGCCATAGCCTCTAACCTCGCTAAGGATTGTCTGAGAGCCCGAAACCGATGGGTTGAAAATGTTACGGATATTTCAAAGGAAGCGGCACTCTCCGATCCGGAATTCTTTCAGGAATCCATGCATATCAGGGCAACTTCACCGCAGGGACAATTCGAGATCAAAGAGCATATCGCTTTTTGTTTTACCTGTATTTCAAAAACACTGCCCCTCGAACAGCAGATCAGTATTTTATTGAAAGAAGTATATGATTTTAAAATAATCGAAATTGCTGAAATTCTCGATAGCACGGAGCCCATGGTAAAATATTATCTGCGTGAGGGCCGGAATAAAATGATCAATATTTTTGACGGACGCTGCGCTTTAATAAACAAACAGGGTGTTTGCCATCAATGCTCAGAACTAAACGGACTTTATAATCCCAGGCAAAAATTCCAGGAAGAAGCATTAAAAATCGACATGGTAAGGGAATCAGAAAAAGCCGGTAAAGAACATCTTTTTGATCTGCGGGTAGAAGTATTGAAAGGAATTGATCCTTTTAAATCAAATGCAGCGGAATTACAACTGCATCACCTGGAACATAACAGACGGGTAATGGAGAAATATCTTAAAAAACTTACCAATTAACCTATCGTTTTAATCTGCCCAAACGTCAAAGATCCATGATGCATCAAAATGCACCATACACGGACCATGACAGATATGACATCGGGCAAGTTTATTTTGGTAACGGGGGCCACGGGTCGGCAGGGAGGTGCTGTTTTACAACATCTGATAAGAAATAACCTGCCGGTACGGGCGCTTTCCAGGACGCCGGATAGCTTGTCATCGCAGATATTGATTTCAAAAAATATACAGGTCATAAAAGGCGATATGAACGACCCGGAATCGCTGGTTAAAGCAATGAAGGATTGTTATGCGGTTTTCAGTATCCAGAATTTTTTTGAATACGGGGCTGAGCTTGAAATCCGGTATGGTAAAAATATGGCGGATGCAGCGAAAAAAGCCGGCATTTCTCATTTTGTATATAATTCCGTTTGTAATGCCGGTGACCATACCGGCGTGCCACATTTCGAAACCAAAAACATCATAGAAAAATATATTCATCAAATAGAACTTCCTGCTACAATTTTGAGACCTGTAAAATTCATGGAGAATTATTATATCTCCCAGGTATTTAAGGGAATTCTGAGTGGCAATTTATTTGATCCGATAAAAGCTGGAAAAAAACATCAGATGATTGCAGTGGATGATATCGGCGCCTTCGTGGCTGAAACATTTATACATCCCGAAAAATTCATTGGCCGCACAATTGAAATCGCGGGCGATGAGTTAAGCAATGAACAAATAGCCATCACCATGACCCGGGTTCTGGGTAAGAAAATAAAATTTAAAAGACTGCCGCTCCTTGTTGCGAAATTAATGATGGACAAGGAAATGTTTCTGATGTTTAAATGGTTTAATGAAAAAGGCTTCACGGCGGATATGGAAAGAAATTAAACTACATTTTCCTTCAGTGATTCCAACCACTTTAAGCAAATGGCTTGAAAACGAAAACTGGCAAAGGTGGAATAAAAAAGGAACTATATAATAAAATATCAAACCTGGAATAATGAAAAATAAAATCGGTACAAAAGAAAAGCCCATGCAATTAAAAACGCCTCCGGGAACCTCTGAATACACGATGCATGCTGATGAAAAGGATGGGATGGAAATATTAGTTTGTACAGTTGGAAAAACGGTTTTGCATTACAATATGCGTTGTCTCGCAGATCTGCACGCCATGTTAAAAAAACATGGGGACTGGATGGAACTGGGCAGTGCAGACGAACAAAAGCCGGCGAAGGAAGGAACGGTTGAAGCCTGGGGCAGGTCAGCAAGGAATCCGGTAGGTGGATGGTACGGACTAAAGAAAGGATTACGCGGCAGGTTTGGAATGTATATTCCCCCATTGATGGAGGCACTGGGACTTGCGGAACTTACCCATGAGGCGAAGGGCAATAAGATGAGAGCAAAATAAGTGTGGTCCCGCACGTGCGGGATGGAAGGGTAGAGAATGTAGGAATTCAAAGTGAAGGGTGGAAATGATAGTGTACAAATGTACCACTCTCTATACTCCCATACTCTCATACTCCTACACTTAAAGGTTCCCTTTCTTTAATTCCTCAACCGCATGATTCGCCGCTCTCGCTGTGATGGCCATAAATGTCAGTGAAGGATTCTGATTTCCGACAGAAGTCATACATGCTCCGTCTGTTACAAAAACATTTTTGCATGCATGCAGCTGATTCCATTCGTTGAGCATGGATGTATTTGGATCACTGCCCATACGAATGCCGCCCATCTCGTGGATATCCAGGCCCGGCGCCTGTTTATTATCATTGGGCTGAATATTCTTACAGCCGGCGATATCCAGTATCTCGGATCCCTGTGTTAAAAAATCTTTTACCATTTTCTCATCATTCTCATCATAATCCACGGATGTGATCAATTGCGGGATGCCCCACTCGTCTTTCAAATCCTTACTGAGCCGCACATGATTTGTTTTTTTGGGAATCACTTCACCCTGCATCGACATATAAGCTGACCAGTCGCCGGCTTCGCTGAACGATTTTTTCAAATCGGTACCAATACCGGAGTCCCCATTGCCTGTATTTCTATAGGCACCCCAGAAAACAAGATATCCCCGCTGGAAATCTTCTTCCTGTTTATAAACATTTCTGAAATTGGGCATCAACGGTGATACGGGTCTTCGTCCATAATAGTATCCGTCTTTGAATCCTTCCATACTGGCTGAAATGGATCCACGGTAATTCTGAAAAGCAATATATCTGCCGAGTATATCATGATCATTTCCCAGCCCTTCCGGAAACCGGTGAGAAGTTGAATTCAGTAAAATCAGATTAGAATTTAAACAGGCCGCATTTACAAAAATGATACGTGCAAAATATTCGGTGGCCTGTTTTGTCTTTGCATCGATCACCCGAACACCCGTCGCCCTTCCTTTTTTTTCATCATAGAGGATGGAATGAACCACAGAATCCGGACGAAGGGTCAGATGACCCGTTTTTTCTGCCCAGGGTAAAGTGGAAGAGTTCGAACTGAAATAACCGCCATAAGGGCAACCCCGGCTGCATAAATTTCTTGCCTGACATTGGCCACGGCCCTGTTGCAATTGTAATTCGCCGGCTTTTGTGAGGTTTGCACAACGGCCCATTAACATGCGTCTGTTTGAATAATGTGCATTCACTTTTTGCCGCATCGAATCTTCAGCGCAGTTGAATTCCCAGGGAGGCAGAAATTCACCATCAGGAAGATTGTCAATACCATCTTTATTCCCGCTGATACCCGCAAAATTTTCAACATGCGAATACCAGGGTGCGAGATCAGTATACCGTATCGGCCAGTCAACCGCAAATCCATCTCTTGCAGGGGCTTCAAACTCAAACCGGCTCCAGCGCTGTGTTTCGCGCGCCCACATCAGTGATTTGCCGCCGACCTGGTATCCGCGTATCCAGTCAAATGGTTTTTCCTGCACATAAGGATGTTCCTTATCCTTTACAAAAAAATGCTGGGCGCCTTCATCAAATGCATAACATTTGCTGATGATGGGATTTTCCTTTTCAAGTTCATGAGAAATTCTGCCCCGGTGTGTAAACTGCCAGGGATGTTTGGTAGCCGTCGGATAATCTTTTATATGTTGCACATTCCTCCCGCGTTCCAATACCAGTGTTTTGATTCCATGTTCACATAATTCCTTGGCTGCCCATCCGCCGCTGATGCCGGATCCGATCACGATGGCATCATAGGTATTTTCCAATTTGCCTTTTGAATTAAATAGTAAACTGTCTCCCATAAGAATATTTTATTCCGATATCAGTCCACCACAATATAACTAAGATGTTAGTTAAATATAATAATAAGTTTAGAACTAACTTTAGTAAGAGCGATTAAATTTCAACAAAACCGTATGAAAAATAAGCAGCCGTTATCACGCAGAAATTTTTTGCAATGGACCGGTCTGGGCCTGGCAGGCATCCGTTATTCCATCATCTGCTTTCTCTGCTTTCATTCCGGAAAAATGGAATCCTGCTAAATTATCTGTTCAGCTCTATACTGTGCGGGATCAGATCAAAACAGATATTCCGGGAACCCTGAAACGCGTAAGGGATATTGGTTTCAATTATGTGGAGACGGCATTCTGGCCCGATGGTATTTCTGTACAACAGGCGGCGTCGTATCTGAAAGATGCGGGTCTGTCGGTTTCTTCCGCACATATAGAAATTCCCATCGGCGATCACAAAAAGATTTTCCTGGAAACAGCCGCCGCTTACAATTGCAAAAGAATGATATGGCATGGCTGGCCGGAAGATAAACGATACAGCAGCGTGGAAGGAACCATGGAACTGATTTCCATTTATAATGAGGCGGCAGCATTTGCCAAATCAAACGGATTGCAGTTTGGTCTGCATAATCACTGGTGGGAATACCGGAATAAAGTGGGCGGACGATTCGTTTACGAATTATTACTTGAAAACCTGGATAAGGATATATTTTTCGAAGTAGATACCTATTGGGTGAAAGTGGCCGGACAGGATCCCGCTGCCATTGTGAAAAAACTGGGAAGCCGGGCACAATTACTGCATATTAAAGACGGGCCTGCCAAATGGGATGATAACCTGCCGAAAGATGTTCCCGATCCGATGACCGCTGTCGGAAAGGGTACACAAAATTTTCCGGCTATTGTAAAAGCCGCTGATGGTAATACGGAATGGATGGTGGTTGAAATGGACAAAACAGCCGGCGATGTATTTGTGGCATTAAAAGAAAGTTATGATTACCTGATTAATAATAAACTGGCGATGATCAGTTGAAAAGCGGAGATATTACCACATATTATTTACGCAACTATCCCGGCTGATACGACGTTTTATATTTCAGTTTCCTCTCCGAAGATTCTTTCATGTCATATACACAATTAATTTGATCTTATGAAACTTATTCATCAGAATCTTAGTATTGTTCTGTTGACTTCTCAATTATTCATCCACACAGGTTGCAAAAAAAACAGTTCATATTCACAAACAACTCCCCCACCGCCACCGCCACCTCCTCCGGTCGTTGATACCACTGCCAAAATTCCGGGTCTGCAATTGATTGCAGACAGTATGATTGCACCGCTTGTCATTTCAGAACCGCCGGATGGATCGAAAAGATTATTTGTCGTCGATGAGACCGGTAAAATATGGATCATCGGTGCAGATGGCAAAAAACTAACCAGCCCTTTTATTGATATTTCAGCAGGATGGTGGCTTTAAGTCCTTCATACGATGAACGAGGATCTGCTGGGACTGGCTTTCCATCCGGATTTTAAAACAAACGGAAAATTTTATCTGTTTTATACAGCACCCCCAAGAGCCGGCACACCGGTACCCGGAACTGCCGGATCGGGATGGAACAATCTGACCAGGATATCGGAGTTTAAAGTTTCTGCTGCAGATGCAAACCAGGCTGACCTGAGTTCAGAAAGAGTTCTTCTGGAAGATAATCATCCGTATCTAAATCACAATGGGGGTACGCTGGCTTTTGGTCCTGATGGATTTTTATATATTTCTATAGGAGATGGCGGAAATGCGGATGATGTGGGCAATGGTCATGTTCCGGATTGGTATGCAGTAAATGCAGGCGGAAACGGACAGGATAATTATGCAAACCTGATGGGGAATATTCTGCGTATAGACGTGAACGGTAGTCCCTATAATATTCCTGCCGATAATCCTTTTGTTGGCACAGGCTGCCAGACCGGAGATATATGCTTTTGGTTTCAGAAATCCGTTCCGTTTTTCATTTGATATGGGCGGATCCCATCAGCTGATTGTCGGCGATGTAGGGCAGTCTCTGTATGAAGAAATTGACCTGGTTACAAAAGGAGGCAATTATGGATGGAATGTAAAAGAAGGCACCCATTGTTTCGATACGGACAATGATCTGGTGGAACGGTCCTCCTGTCCCATGACCGACTCGGCCGGAAATCCATTGATAGACCCGGTTATTGAATTGGTGAATTAAGCAAACCCAAAGGGTGGTGGTGTGGGAATTGCGATTATCGGCGGATTTGTTTACAGGGGAACCGCACTGCCAATCCCTGCAGGGAAAATATATATTCGGAATGCTTTGCTAACGGACAAGCGAACCGGAACAGGTATATTCAGCCGATATGGCGGCCAGCGGAAGCTGGCCTTACAGTCTGCTTGCTATTAAGTGGATATCCGACTGAATCTCGGCACTTACCTGAAAAGTTTTGGACAGGATCAGAGCGGAGAAATCTATCTGCTGACTTCAGATCAGATCGGTCCGCAGGGCAATACCGGCAAAGTGTATAAGATAATGGCAAATAAATTTTTATTTGGCAACTACCGCATCCGTAACATTGGCAACAGCCCATTCATTTTCGCAAAGGATTGCATAGGTTTTGTCTGAACTGATGTACATGACTTTGATGATATAAGGTTTGGCATTCATCGTCGTGTTATACACCCTGGTATCTTCATCCATTTTGCTTGAATTGACGATCTTGTAAACCTTGATTTTTTGTCCGAATGTGGCTTTAAACGCCGTGGGTGTCTCAACGATCGTAACATTTTCCTTCACAGGATTATCCAACGCAGTGGCCCAGTCATGGTCCTGGGTTTGTTTGGTGTTACCCCATTTGTTGGTTTTGAAAGTGGTGGTTTGGGAGGTTGCCGACAGGGCAATAAGAATTGAGCTCAATAGTAAAATTGATTTCATGGCAAGTTTGGTTTAGATCTACCTAAGATAATAAAAAGGGTGATGATTTTTCACCCTTTTTTTGCACATAATAGGCCTACATCTGTGGATACCTGCATTTACCATTCGATGATATCATTGAGTTTGGGCACCGTACCCTCCCATCCGTAAACATCTTTTATTTTCACACGGAAAACATCCGCAACCTGTTTTTCACCATGTGTGATCATCACCCGTTGCGGTTTATTTTTTATTTCGCTGAGCCACTGTAACAAACCATTTTGATCTGCATGGGCTGACAGACCTCTGATCATTTCTATCCGGGCTTTTACAGTATAATATTTTCCATAAATTTTTACCTCGTGTGCATCCATCCTGCAATTGCCTTCCCCTGGTACCTTCGGCCTGGTAACCGACCAGCAGTAAGGTCGTCTCCGGCTTACCAATATACTCCTGTAAATAATTCAATACGCGGCCGCCGGTAATCATGCCACTGCCTGCGATTACAATTTTGGGCGCATGATTTCTTATGAAAGCCTGGGTTTCTTTGAACTCACTGACAACATGAAATATCTTCGTCATCTCCATAAAATCTCCCATCGGAAGTTTTAGCCAGTCATTGAATTTTTGAAAAGTATCCAGTACATGTGCGCCCATCGGGCTGTCCATGATCAGTGGAATATCAGGCAATATGCCTGATTTCTTTAATTGCCAGATCAGATACATCAGGGTCTGCGTTCTTTCAACCGCAAAACTTGGAATGATCAGTGTTCCGCCTTTTGATACGGTTTGCAGAATGATTTCTTTCAATCGTTACGAGAACATCTTCATTCGGATGAAGCCGGTCGCCATAAGTACTTTCAACAAAAAGTATATCGGCTTCTTTCGGTCGGTTCGGGGGATTTAATAAAATATCCGGGGACTTGCCAATATCACCACTGAAGACAAGTTTTTTTTCTCCGATATGAATTTCGATAAAAGCCGATCCGATGATATGACCGTTGGTATGATAACATACTTTGATGTCATCCCCGAAATCTATCCACTCATCTGTTTTGATTTCACTCAAAAGCGGAAGAGTCAGCGCCACATCTTTCAGATCGTATAGTGGCTTCGCCGGTGCGTGCTTTGAATAATTGAAACGATTGGCCTGCGCTGCTTCTTCTTCCTGTATTTTACCAGTATCATTCAGAACAATGGTTGCTATTTCAATCGTGGGGGCCGTTCCATAAATCTTTCCCTTAAATCCTGCCTGTACAAGCCTGGGCAGGTATCCCACATGATCCAGGTGGCCATGGGTCAGCAGTATAAAATCGATGGTCGTCGCGTCAACCGGCAGGGGATTCCAGTTCAACAGGCGCAGTTCTTTCAGACCCTGGAACAGACCACAGTCTACCAGGAATTTTTTATCATTGGCTGCTATTAAATACTTTGAACCGGTTACCGTTCCGGCGGCGCCCAGCACCTGGATAAATCCTTTTTGACTCATATGGCAATTTGAGGTTAAGTTAGTATTTATTGGGATTTAAATACTTTTCAGCCAGCCGGAAATACTCATCCGGGGCCTGGTGGATCTGGATACTTCATGTTCACAATCTTCGCTCCGGAAGAAAACAGCTTTTTGCATTTCGGGGAATATTATATCTGTTTTATTCTCATGATAAATCAATAATTCACCACCTTCCTCCTCTATCCAGTCTGTATTGAGATAATGTATCAGCGAAAATTTTCGATCATTGTTATTCTGAAACTGGTCAACATGCCGCTGGTAATAACTACCCGTTTCATATAATGCATAGTGAAATTCATAGGCATTGATACCGGTATAACAGGTATCATTCAAATGTTCAATGAAGAGATTGATCTGCTTTAAAAAGGCGCGTTCCGAAGGTTCATCCGATTGATTGTCGATCCAGAAAATCTTGTCGCCGCGTTTGTCCTGATCCCTGTCTTTTACGAATTGATTTCCGATTCCGGCTGTCTTCATTTTATCCTCTTCATCGAGGGAAAGAAGATTTTTCTGAAGGCTTAACGCCAGTTCCTTTGTAATAAAATGATTGCTGATTCCGATTCGGTTTTGAATATAAGTACCGATCAGTTCTTCGAATTTATCATCCATATTTCCCGCCGGCATGAAATACACGTCGATTTCATCCCATAAGGGGACAAGATAGCCTATTCAGGCATAAGACATAAAGCTTAAGGTTAGGCGTTAAGCGTTAGGCGTTAGGTACTCCGATTGGGTTGTAGGCTCTGTAAACAATCGTTTTAGCCAGGCAATGCTGAGAGAAGCTTTATATTTTGCAATCTCAGCGCGGTTGTATGTACCATCCACGATGGATTGGATATCGCTTTTCATCATATTGATAATCCGGGATTTGCTCAAACCCTTCATATCGGGGGTCATTATTTTCTTGTTGGAAGCGGCAGGTACCGGTATTACTTTGTCCAGAATCTCCTGTAAGTAGTTACCAATTTCAGGCAGATTATTCGACTGCAGGATTTTAATATGCAGGTCCTTGACACCCTGTAACAGGGATTTGTGAATTTGGTTTTTCATATGGTTGCGTTTATGTATTTATTACATATCTGATACTCTGGACTATACATGCTAATTCTGCTTTGAGCCGCTAAAGTAGACAAGGGTATTCAAAGCAGGGCATTTTATTTCTCCTTTTTTATCCACCTATTTTCCAAACTCCGAAAAGGGCATTTTATTGTGGAATATTTGGGATAATATGGGGATGTTTAAAATAAAAAAAGGGCCGCTTCGTAACGGCCCCGGTTACCCGAATGGGTCATATTAGATATGTATGCTTACAGTATGTTTATTAAGCCAGCATAAAGGCTGGTAGTCACAAACTTAGCATCAGCAGATAAAAACCCGATATAGGTATGTACTGCCTTGCCGCTGAATGCAGGTACATCTAACGTGTAACTGCCGGCATTTCTCTGGGGACCTTCTTTCCTGGTCTCCCATTTTTTCAGTTCTTCGCAATACAATGCTGCGAAAGACTGATCCGTGGCCCTGGCGCTTCCTTCATTGCTGTTGTCATTCCAGCTGAAAGTTAATCTTCCTTCTTGATTCAGAATTGACCATTGGACTTTCCACATTCAGGAGATCTCCTACACCCATTACCACCTGGGGATAATTGATCTTGAATTCGGGAAATTCACCACTGATCGCGTTGCGCAAATTATATGACATTGCTTGGTTGAAGCACGACATCTGAACAGTGACACTCTGATATGTACTGTTTAGAAAACGAGTCAACAGGACCAATGAAAGGAGTCAGTAAACTCATTTTCGCCTGCTGTTTTAACTGATCTTCAGAAGACCTGGGCCTTTTTCTGGGCGGTCTGCTGCGTATCACTTGGTTGCCTTTCCATTGGGTGCCGACAGCAGGGCCGAGCGTTCCAATGAAACCGCCAAGGATACCATTAGGCAATTTTGCCATAACCTTGAATTTTAATTTTCATAAGATAGGATTGTACTCTGTTAAATCTATCATCGAATCTGAATGATCATCAATTATTAATTCGGGTTTTCAGATGTCCGGTACCAAAGAGTTCGGAAGATATTTAATTTTTAACTGCTCCGATCGGGACGGTCGGCGAAAAATGTTCTGAAATTGAATGACGGGAATCCTTCTCCTGAAAAAATGGCATCTCATCAGGGCTAAGTGAAATTACTTATGCTGCGCTGGAAGACCGGGTCTGTTCGCATATTGTTCGCATGGCCTTTGCACATTGTTTGCCTGGCTTATGCGAAGAACCTCGCTTTCTCAATACCAACATTCTCTCCTTTTTCGCGGCCTTTGGCCAGTTTGACAGACACTTCCTCTTGGATAAAACATTCCGAATTAGAATTGGGGACTTCATAAAAATCAGGCCATTACGGGAAATGGCCGGTTTTCCCAGATTGGGATGGCATTTGAATTGCAAATAATGATATGGTTCAGTGTTTTTCGTAATTCAATTCATTTTATGACAACGAGGAAAAGGAAGTTATTTGCCGTTATTTTATCAGCATTATTGGCTCTGGATATGAGTGTGGTTATTTACGTAGTACACAAACTCATCTGAAGGCGATAACATAAGTGGATCCTTCCACCTGCCATCCGAATCGTTATCAGGCTCCCAGGCCAGATCTGCGTCTTAAACATCTCAGTGTAAGTGTTTTTGCTTATTTTAATTCTGACTTTGTGTATATAAATTTGAGATGGTATTTCGCCAAGGATTTACCGAGCGTCCGAGAAAAGCAGCTTGTAGGGTTTTGCAAAGTTCCATTACAAACTGAGCCTACGGACGTTTTATTTTTTGAAAATAAAAGTCACGCTCATTGAGATTATTAATAACCGGGAGCCACGAGTCCATTCAAAATAATCTCATTTAAAACAGGCAGATTCACTTCCTCCAGTTTGTTTAGATACAAACATCCTTTACCTGTTTTATATTTCCCAAGTTTTTTCAGAAGTGCTGATTGTTTGACTGCACCGGAAATATACAGCGCGAAGTTTTGTTTACGCGGGGAAAAGCCCATGATGAACCAATCCAGTTCCCGTCCGCTTTCATACTTTAAGTGCCGGTCACCAAATCCGATGATGGCCGTACCCCACATTTTCGCTTTTGCTTTTGTGGCCTTCTCCATGAGATCAAGAATGACCTGGGCATCCTTGCGCTTCCACTCTTCAGGGATTTTTTTTATAAACGATTGAACACTGAGTTCGGTCTTTTTTGTTTTTAATTCCGCCATGAAAATCAATTCTTAAAAAATGTATACTCCATTCAGAACAATTCTATAAAATTAAATTTTTCTGGTGTGAACTATATTACATTTTTTTTGGCTTTCTCCGTCGCGAAATCCTGACACTTCAGTATTCAATTTTTGTACTTGCAGGCATCAGTGAATGGGGGTTATGGTAATTGTCTCCTGCCCTTCGAGATCAGTGCCTTTCGCCGGATCTATGACCTGTGTTGAATCAATATATTTAAAGGATATTGCCTGCGGATAGCCTGGAACTGAATCTCCTACGACAAAGGAAATATTTCCTGTGGGTATGTAAGTAGTTCGAAAACTCGGAGTAACCGTTTTCGTATGTTCAATCATAAGAGCTACGATTCTGTTGATGGAATTCAAAGAGTCGGGTAACAGAAAACCCTTCGCATCGACAACATTGATTACACCAAAAGAATCAACCAGATAGTCGACCTTTGTATTACCGTACACAAAAGAGACAGGCGTATCAGTCGGGACAAAGTTTTGAATTTTGTCCTGAGGTACCGACACCAGATTATTTTTCACATCTAATTCAAAAGTCCCTTCATCGTGATACTTATCAAGTATGTAACCGCTGGCGTTCGAATCATTGAAAATAATCTTTATCGAAAAATTCATGTCGGCAGCAGGATTGGTTACTGTTGGGATAATTGCAGGTAAATCGGTTTTTATGCAGCTGGAGGCGAATGCTCCAACAAGCAAGAAGGTGAAAAGGTGTCGCATATATTAAAGGTTTTCATAAAAGTAAAAGACCTTTAAAGCGAAATCATACCCTTTTCAGGGTATATTTCATCGACATGCGCATATACGACACCAATAATTCAGGTGATTTTAAATTAAACAATTTCAGTTAGGCTGTTTTGCAATTTATTTTTTTCTCCCGACAAACCGGATTACGGAACCAGTTCCGTTATGAAACGAACCTTCTTTCAATTCTATCTCTTTTTCTGACAATTCTATGATTTCATAATTCAAAAAATCCGATTTTATTTCTTCGACGGAGAATAACATGTCTATGTCCTTCGGTCCGCCGACTGCTTCGTTCTTTTTTAAATATTCAACGTGTTTTTTACTAAATGCTTCGAAGATAATCAGTCCGCCACTCCGCAGATATTTGTCAAGCGTTTTGTGATAAGCTGATTTGATATCCGCGGGGAAATGCGCATAAATGAGCGCAATCGCATCAAATTGCTCCGGCTTATAATGAAGGTTTTCTAATTCACCCAGCTGGTAGTCTATTTTTACTCCCTTTGCCTCCGCCAGTTTCAGCGCCTTCTTTTTCCCTTCCACACTGATGTCAAAAGCCGAAACGGTCCAGCCCATTCTGGCTGCAAAAACAGCATTGCGACCCTCTCCTTCTGCCGGAAAAAGTATGCTTCCGGGAGCCAGCTTTTCTAATTGTTCTTTTAGATAGTTATTTGGTTCTTCGCCATAGGCGAATTCTTCATTAGCCAAATCGCTCGTTCCATCTGTTGGTCCATTTTTCGGTCCAGTTGTCGTTCATGATTCCAGTTATAAGAAGTTATTCAAAAATGTGCTTTCAATGTAGCTTCTCCTAACCCAAATTTAAGTGACTAAATTGATTTGCTAATTTAGTCTGGTCATTTAGGAGACCAGGACACCGTTGTATAGCAGTGGTCTGAGTAAATGAAAAATTAATAAGAGCTTTGCTATGAAGAAAAACCTATGGCATGGCACAAATGAGAGTCGGAGTTAAGATAGCCTGGGTAACAGGAGGACTTTTATTTGCTTCAAATATAATAGGACTTATTTGCAATAAGTCAACTGGTAAAAATCAGGCTATTAACAGTACGGCTTATAATTATTTGAATATTCCGAAACATACATTATAGTGCCCCTCCTATACAACAGAAAATACCAGATACATTAAAACCTGTAGCAAAGGCTATCCATAAGAAAAAGATTAAATCCTCTTCAAACGATGACATTCATGACAATACTAAAAAAGCGCCAACTAAGATGGTTCACAGAAAAATAAGCGAAAGGGAAATAATGTTTGATATGAATAAATATTTCCCTGATAGAACACTTTCAGTCGAATTTGTGGCTTTCAATGGAGCAGATGTTGAAGTAACATCTGTTAAAAATCGAATTACTGCGATACTAAGGAAAAATGGCTATAAAAATATAGAGGAAAAATTCCATTTAAAAATGGGGACTATTTTGCCGGAAAAAATAGTACTTGATTCCGTGCCCGGTAAGCATTCTATATGTTTTGAAATACCTCCGGCAAATTAAAAGTTTAATTCAAAGAATGGATTAACTGATGCATGAAACTATGAAGTCAAATTTTAACTTAGCAAATTAACTTTATGGTATCGAAAATGGGCAGTATTATATTGTGACACATACTAATGTAGGAAATCGGTTAAAGCCTATAATAAAATGTCTCGACTTTATATGACCGCACTTTTTTACCGTTTTGAATGGCAGGGGTCCAATATCCGCTTTGTCTAATTAGATCAAGCGATTCCTCCCGCAGTTCTTCTGGACCGGAAACAATCTCAAAATTGTGTGTTTTCCCGTCGGTTTCCACAACAAAACGTACGGATACATCACCTTGAATTCGAGCTTTTTTCGCTGCTTTTGGATATTTAAAATTATTATTTAGATACCTGTTCCAAGCCATGACACCTCCGGGATAACCAGATTGGATTTCTACTACGGTATAAATGCTGTCAGGATTTGAATAACTACTAACAGTGTCTGAACCTTTTGGGCCTTGTGTAAACATTGAATCTGTTACTTGGGCAAATACGGTTTGGAAAACGAAAAAGAAACTAAGTGTTATTATGTATTTCATAGAACTAAAAATATGAAACGTCTATCAGATCAACAACCACAAAAAGAATAGCTTAAAAAAATACCAAAATATATTCTTCCTTATCAATAAACAAACTGGTAGTCGGGCATAAAGTAGTCCCGAGAATATGAGCAGATTACTCTCCAAATCATATGTTTTCTTTTAATGGTCTTTGATGTAAACTTCCGGGGAAATATTTTTAAATGAAATGCTGCGACCTTCCAAGTTTTCAAACTTGACCGGTATTGCACTTGATGTTTGTTTAAAATCCCCATCAACATATACAGCATTACCGAATTCACAATCATAGTAATCGTCAAAGGTTCTCAAAGTCACCAAGCTTTTTGAGAATATAAAGTCCCATTTGCATCCCTGATCTGAGGAATCAAGCTTTATGTAAAATGTTCCCCGACCATCTATAATTTTTACTCTACCATAGAGTTCACCCATATTATATGATGGAGCTCCGCGATTTACATCGACATAAAAAAGGATTGTTGTGTCAGTCTCAGGAAATACTGAAATATTCCCGGTTCTTTCTTTCTCTATATTAGTTCCATAAGAATAAGTACCCGCATATTTTGCAGTAGTTAGTTTAGATGTCTTATTTCTAGGTGCTTGTCCTCGAGATAAAGTTGATAGTATTATTAGCCCAACCGTTAAAATTTGTTTCATCGAAGTATTACTTAGTGTACGCCTCCTCCCAATATATAATCGACCATATCCAGTAAAAATATTGAGTTTTATGCTTACAGTACCGAATAATAGAAAGTAAGGATAAATGGTCATCATATGAAACAGAAAACCCCCATTTTACTGGAGGTTTTTCTTCTCAATAAGTCACCTTTTAAGTCCCCTCCCTCAAAAATCTGATATTGTTATATTGATTGCAATGTATTAAATCCTCTTTTGGGACTTTACTTATGTATCATTTTATCATATCTCATTACCCAAATATTTTCTTCTTTGGAAAATTCAATAACCCCAATAGCCGTAAATTCATCCCCATCATCCAATCATTTAGCTAGGAAAAGGATAAATTCGCTTAACGGTTAAATCACAGTATGTGGATAACAACTTATAAAATACCTTGATCGAATTACGATATTTACATGAATCCTATTATTTTTGAACTCTCCCAATTCCTACGAGAGGCCGGAGCCAAAACCGAGCTTATGCGTAACCTGACTTCACTTTTCTATTTCAAAGAAAAGACATTTCGAAAACGAATATTATTAAAATAAAAAGCCACCAGTTTTTTACTAGTGGCTCGGTAGTACCTCCGTCAGGGATCGGACCTGAATCTCCAGCTTAGCGGGCCAGCATTCTCTTCCATTGAACTACGGAGGCAAGTCAAGGGGTCGTCTTAAGCGGCCCTTTGATAGTTTTAAGAATCGAATTTCTATTTCAATATGCGGTAACGAGTCCTAAAGTCCTCAATACCTATATCTTATATTTTTTCAAGTCTCCCTCAAACAATAATTACAAGAGCTGATCACGAAAGTATTTTTTGATTCTGAATATTCCCATTGTAAATATTCACATTAAACATAATTGATGTTAATATTCGCGGAAAGCCAAGCTGGCACTGCATCAGCTGATTATGCACATCGTTTCATAAATAAATTTTGGAAATTTAAAAAGATTCGTTTAGGAGGTAATTCCAAGTGTTTCGGTCGAATTTTATCAGATGGATGAAAGCGCTTTGTACGAACTTTGTATTTACTAGAAACAAAAAAGGCTCCAGCTAATCCGCTGAAACCCGCTCTGGTATTGTGACCCCGTCAGGATTCAAACCTGAAACCTTTTGATCCGTAGTCAAATGCTCTATTCAATTGAGCTACGGGGCCATGCGACCCGGAATGATTGATACCCCAGGCGCTAAGGGCGGCAAATATACTGAAATATTCCGAGCAAAAAACCCTTCTGTCAAGGGCTGCGCGGTTGAATTTTGTTGTAGGTTCGGTGGTTTTTAACAGATGAAATCAAAGGCCGGTACTGTTCCCAACACATTACGTAAAATCGGAGTCATTCCCCTGGCAGCGGTGATATTTTTCACCGTTTCCGGTGGCCCCTATGGTATCGAACCCCTGATCGGATATGCCGGCTCGTATGCCATTCCGCTTTTGATGATCACCCCGTTGCTTTATGATATACCCACGATCCTGGTTGTACTCGAGTTAAATAGTATGATGCCCGTGGAAGGCGGTTATTACGAATGGGTTAAACGTGGACTAGGATTACACTGGGCATTTTTTGAGGGCTGGTGGACCTGGCTTTACACGTTTGTAGATCTGGCCATTTATCCTGTTTTCTTTATTGAATACGCTTCATTTTTCCCCGAAATAGATCATTACAAAATTCCGGTCTGTTTAGGGATGATCTGGTTAAACGCTGGTCTGAATATCCGCGGAATTGTTCCGGTGGGAAGAACAGCCATGTTCCTGACAGTCGCCGTGATGTGTCCCTTTTTAATTTTATTTTTCACAGGTTTTATTCATACAGATTTTGCAGCTGTCCATCACCATGCCGGAATGACTTCACTCGGTATGGCCATCTTCACTATCATGTGGAATTTTATCGGATGGGACAATGCAACAACATATGCAGGTGAGGTTGATAAACCCATCCATGCTTATGTCAAAGCCATCTTCCTTGCATTTTCGAGCATTTATATTATTTATATCGCGATCACCTGGCTCGCTTTACATTCAGGCATTCCGGGATCCGTGTTTGCTGAAAAAGGCATTCCCTATCTCGGTGAACTGATCGGCGGAAAATCCCTGGGCACCATCTTATCGATTGGTGGAATGGCCAGCATGATGGGCATTTTCTGCGCTGTTCTATTATCCGTCTCCAGAGTACCGGCAGTGATGGGACAAGATAATCTGCTGCCGAAGATATTTACACATTTGCATCCAAGATATCAGACTCCTTATATTTCCATCATCGCCTGTGCAAGCATCGTGAGTCTGCTGATCCTTCTGCCGTTGGCGGATCTGATCGTCATGGACATCTGTCTGTATACGGGTGGTGTGTCACTGGAGTTTGCCGCGTTAATCAGTTTACGAAAGAAAGCATCCGGAGATCAAAGACCTTTCCGGATTCCCCTGGAAAGAAAAGGATTACTGTTGTTATTCCTTGCTCCGACATTAATATTTGTAGTGGCATTGATTGGATCCGTCACAGGTTCCAATGAAAATGTACCGGCTGTTGCATATGCAATACTCGCATTAGTATCCGCGCCAGTGGTCTGGTATTTTGTCAAAACCCAGAAGCTAACGCCTAACGCCCAACGCTCAACGCGTAACGCTTTTGCTTCAAGCGTCCTGCCTCCTGCGCTTCTGCCTCCCGCCTCCAGCCCAAAGCTCACGGTAATGCATAAGCGACATAACTGTCGCCGGATGATGTCTTCAATTTACCACCACCGCAGGCAATCACGATATATTGTTTGCCATTCACATCATAAATGGCGGGTGTGGCAAATCCCGGGTTGGGCAATTTTGATTCCCATAAAAGTTTACCCGTATTTTTATTAAAGGCCCTGATTTTTCCGTCCTTCGTGGCGGCGATGAAAAGCAATCCCCCCGATGTAACAACGGGTCCGCCATAGTTCTCTGTTCCGGTTTGGGGCTTGCCTGCAAAGGCACTGTCATCACCGAGTATGATTTTCCATTTCACATCTCCCCGGTTCATGTCAATGGCAGTCAGCGTTCCCCAGGGCGGTGCAATGGCCGGCAACCCTGATTTAGACAGAAATTTATTATACCCCGCAATGGTATATGGAACTTGCCTGAATTTTTCATCTTCCGTCAGTTCAGTGTGATAGATTTTTTTCTGATCCGATTTGATGTCGAGAACAAAACTGGCAATCGCTTCCTTGTTTTCCGGTTTCAGAAATGAAAATGATGGCATCATTCTTCTTCCCGCAGAGATAAACTGAACAAACTGTTCTTTGTTTAATTTTTTACTGATGTCCAGAATAGAAGGATAATTACTTCCTCCTTTCCGGTCCGCACCATGGCATGACATACAGTTTTGAATATATAATCTCTGTCCCGCCATCACATAGGATTCGTTATTCTTCGCAGTGTTATCGACATCACGCATCTGTTGTACCCAGGCCATTTCATTGGCATTGATAAACAAAGTGCCATCCGAAGGATCTACAGCGGGTCCGCCCCACTCTGCGCCCCCGTCGAAACCCGGGATGATGATGGTTCCCTTTTTCGTCTCGGGTGAAAACATATGTCCGTCTCCATACTGCATGAGTCTTGCCTTCACGTCCGCATATTCTTCGGGAGACAGATAAGGATTGATATCTTTCTCCGTAAATTTTTGCCTGACGAAAGGAGCCGGTGATTGCGGAACCGGTTGTGTGGGAGATAATTTTTCGCCCACCAGTTCTGTTGCAGTATCCACGGGCGTTTCTACAATAGGAAAAAGTGATTCACCGGTTGCACGGTTAAACAAGTAAACAAATCCTGTCTTCGTAGTTTGTGCTACCGCGGCTACTTCATCTCCATTATGCCTGACCGTTAGTAATACAGGAGCTGAAGAGGGATCCCAGTCCCAGGTATCGTGATGGATATATTGAAAATGCCAGATATGTTTTCCGGTATTTGCATCGAGGGCCAGCATACAGTCTGCAAACAGATCCGAACCCCTTCTCTTGCCTCCGTAAAAATCCATGGAAGCCGATCCGATGGGAATATAAGCGATACCCGTTTTTTGATCAACGATCATACCCATCCAGTTATTCGCACCACCGGTCATCTTCCAGGCATTTTTATCTTCCCAGGTTTCATAACCCGGCTCACCCGGATAGGGAATGGTATGGAATATCCATTCCTGTTTTCCGGTCCGCACATTATACGCACGAATATGACCAGGTGCCGCATCCATACCTTCCGATACTCTTGTACCCACCAGTAAAAGATCCTTATAAACCGTAGATGCTGAAGTAGCGGTAACAAAAAGATCATTGCCTTCCACACCTAAACCGTCACGCAGATCCACTTTTCCTTTATTCCCAAACCCTTCGATGATCTTACCCGTTTTTGCATCGATCGCGCGAAGAATAGAACCTGCGGTATAAAATATTCTTTCGTCGTCTTTGTTATCGGTCCAGTAAGCAACACCCCGGTTACTGTTTAAATTAAAATTGATTTTCTTTTCACCTGCAGCGCTGTCGAATTGGATTGTAATGCCATTTTTCTTTTCCGGTGGCATGCATCCAGCGCAAATAATTTTAGCTGTGGTGAAGTCCCGTACAATGTTCCGTTTATGATAATCGGATTACACTGTATCTGGGAATGAGCTGCTGTATCCACGTCTTCCGTATGATAGGTCCAGGCCACTTTGAGCCGGGAGACGTTGGAAGTATCAACTTCTGAAAGAGATGAAAATTTATTTCCGGATCCATTTCCATTCACAACCTTCCAGGTCTGGTAAGGATCGGATTCGGTGTTGCAGGAGGAAATGAATATTATCAATAAAAACAGGGAGTAGCGAAGCATCATTTGGTTGACAGTTGACAGTTGACGGTTGACAGTTTTATTTGATATATGCACAATTAAATTTAATCATTTTAAAATATTTACTTCTCATACTACTGTCAACTGTCAACCGTCAACTGTCAACTACTACGCCGCTGACACCAAAATAAACGCATGCTGCGCGCCGCGGTAATTATTATAAATCAATATCCGTCTGACAGGTTTTGCAGACGTATTTTTCTTTATCACCAACGGAGGAATGCTGCCTTCTGTCAGAATTTGAAAAGATAACCAGCAGGCAAAGGAAGTTGCGGTACAGTATTCGCCACAAAGATGTTTAAATCTTGCTACGGGAACAGTATCCTGAAAAGCCGATTCCACCGCATCATAATATTTCAGCAGCCGATTGTCGCCATCTTCACCAGTCAATAACAGGTCAGGCATTTCACCATCAGCAAAATTTTCTGACAGGAATTCTTTCAGGATATTCAATACCATCGCGGGATCTTCTAGTATGAACAGTCCGTATCGCATCCAGGCTGGCAATCGCGCCGTCCCGCTGGTTATTCATCCAGACCATGAATGAACCCTCACCCGGAATCGTACCGGCTGCTGAAGTAGTAAACAAATCAATATTCAATACCGGGTCTTTTCTGAACCAACCGGCCAGGCCGTCAATATTATAATTGTATGCAGAAATTTCATCTGTACATCCCATCAGGTATGCCGTATCGGGATATTCCCTTAACGACATCACTGTATCCATCAAAGCATTTTCAAATGCCAGTCCCCTGTGGACATGGGTAATATTATATTGGTGATTTTTTGTAACGAGCGCAATCTGCGCCGCCGCTGCGTTGGAAGTACTCTGCACAAAATTTGCTGGCGTGAGCAGCCCTTCATTGTATTCGATGATCTGATTCAGAAATTTGACACAATCCTCCATACCTCCATTCGCTGTGGCGATGATCATACCATCCGGCTGTGGATATTTTTGGAGCAGGGGTAGCGCTGCTCCTACTGCCATGCGAACAGATTTTCCCATCCTTCTTTTTACACCCGCCGGAATACCCGGATAATCAGGTTCCACCACGCTTAGTAAATTATTTGCGGACTTTCTGATCTGCGTGAGATCCGTTTCCGGAAAACTTGCCTGGGGTGAAATACAAATCGATTGATGAAAATAGGGCATGCATCAGGTTTTTGAAAATATCAGTGTACTGCAATTGCCACCAAATCCAAATGAATTCGACATGACGTTTCTTATTTCTCGTTTCGCATATGCCCGAACGGGTACGAGTCCCGTTTCGATAATCGGATTTCTAAATAATAATGACGGATATATTTCCTGGTGCACCAGATTCAGAATCGAATACACGGCTTCCACCGCGCCCGCCGCACCCAGCGTATGACCGGTATATGATTTGGTAGATGAGAACGGTGGAACTTTTTCAAACAACCGAAGCATGGCGCGACTTTCTGTTTCGTCATTGTTTTCCGTACCGGTACCGTGTGCATTGATATAGCTAATATCTTCCGCCCTGAGTCCGCTGTTTTGCAAAGCGTCTTTCATAGATAAATAAGGCCCGTCACCTTCCGGTGAATTAGATGACGGATGATAGGCATCGTTCTTATTTCCATAGCCAGCCAGAAATGCGTAATTATTTTTGTCCCTGCAATCTTCTTCTTTTTCCAGTACAAGAAATGCTGCTCCTTCTCCCAGGTTCAGACCATTACGGTCGCGATCAAAGGGAGCGCAGGATTTGGTAGAAAGAATATTCAGTGCGTTGAATCCATTGATGGTAAATTTCGCGAGACTCTCTGCACCGCCTACAATGGCACGTTTCGCATATCCATGACGGATGAGACGGGCGCCGAACAGAATGGCATTTGCAGAAGAGGAACAGGCCGTATTGATCGTACTTACTTCTCCCAGCATTCCATACCGATTCTGGATGGCCATGGTAACTGAAGCGTAATCATAGGAAGTGAGATAAGGTGTGCCATGATCTTTAGCTATCGCATCATGAAAAATTTCGTCTGTCAGGCACATGCCTCCCACGGTTGTTGCGCCGACCAGCGCCGTGTCTGCTGATGCTAATTGGGCTGAAGTCAGCCCACTGTCCCTGATCGCCTCCTCCGCAGCATGCAGGGCGAGCAAAGATGTTCTTGTAATCGATGGATCTGGTTTCCCGAAAATTTTTCTGTTGAGTGCTTCCGTGGAATGTTTTACTTCAGCTGTCGGCAGGCGACCCGCATAGGCTGTTTTATAAAAACGGATATGGTCAATTCCACTGCGTTCAAACTGAAGAGAATCCCTGTTTTCTTCCACAGAATCTCCAATCGCACTGATCAGGCCCATGCCTGTGATAATGATTCTGCTCAATTCGCGCTATTTACTTGGTTCTGTTTTTTTCTATGTAGGCCACCATCGTGTTGATATCCGTCAGGATCTTCCTGCCTTCTTTGGGATCCTGGATAGTAATGCCATATTCACGTGATAGTAATACAATCAGTTCAATGGAATCGATAGAGTCCAGTCCAAGTCCTTCACCGAATAACGGCTCGTCATCTTTTATGTCTTCCGGTTTCACCGTCGTCAGATTCAGAAAGTGAATGATCTGCTCCTTTACCTGTTGCTTTAATGCAGCTGTTTCCATTATCTGTTTAAATTAAATTTTTCCTTTTTAATCCGTATAAAGTAAGAATCTGAATAAGAACCGTTATTCCTATTAAAGATAGAATATTCATCCAAATGTCGGTCAGTTTGCCCCCCTCCAGAAACAGTCCGTAATATGCTTCCAGCGCCCAATGCAAGGGTGATATCTGCAAAAGTTTTTGCAAATGGGCAGGCATCGCAAAAGAAGGTACGATTAATCCGCCCAATGCAGCCATGATTATTATGGATATCGCCCCGAATCCGTTTGACTGCTCCGGTGTATTCGCGAATACGCCGACACAGATGGCATAATTAACGGCACAATAACCGGTAACCGCCGTAACAATGAATAATGCCAGGATATCTTTTGGCAAATGCAGCGCGGGCAATCCGATATACGGGAAAATTTTATTCCCGATCGCAAATATCACGACTGCCTGCAGGATGGTCACGGTCAGATAAACGAATTGTTTTGAATACAAAGCGTGCAGGTAACTGGCAGGCATCGTTTTCAAACGGATAAAACTGCCGCTGTTTTTTTCCCTTACCATCGTACCTCCGAGTGACAAAACAATAAAGAACATCGCAAAAATCGTCCATGCCGGCACGTTATGCTGGGACGCATTGGGAATCGTGCGACTGCCTGTGCGGGATACCGGGACTTCTGTTATGGGAAACTGGGAGAACAGGATTTGTTTTTGAAGATCCGTTGGAATTTCTTTTTGATTTACCGCAGAATATAATTTTTTTACAACCGTTTCTCCCTGGATCACCTGTACCGAACTGCGCAGTGCGCCTTCAATGGACTGGCGGAATGAAACCTGCATCACCGGATGATAAAACATTTGCAGGGAGTCGGTTAATTCAGAAGCAGAGGAAGATTTTACCTGCGCGGAATCGGGATCACTCAAAGCACGGGTCGCAATTTCATCTGCCTTATGCTGAATGAATGAAGTAAAATTTGCTGGTATAACCACCGCCACCAATGCGTCCTTATCATACATGACCGAAATGATATTATGCTCCGACATGGAGGAATCGGCCATTTGCAATTTGAATAAACCGATTTTATGGAGCGCGTCAACCAGCTCACTACCCATGGGCCCCGCATCTTTATTAAATACGACCAGTGAAACTTTGTTATTATTCACCAGTTCAAACGTACTGTTCTGCACACTGGTGATCACGATCACCAGGAGGATGGGCATGAAAAACATGATGAACAACCCGACCCGGTCGCGCAGAAGAATTTTGCTGTCCTTAATAATCGTGGCCCTTAGTATATGCATATCAATCCCGGAATCTTTTACCCGTGAGTTCCAGAAATAATCCTTCCATTCCCTCGTGCCCGTGTTTCTCTAATAAAACATCCAGACTGTCGTGGGCTATAATTTTTCCATTGTCAATCAGGGCAATTTTATTACACAATTCGGCAGCCTCTTCCAGCTGGTGTGAGGTATAAATTAATGTCGTGCCGGTTTCATTAAGTTCTTTCAGGTAATTAATAACGGCATGTCGTGTTTGAACATCCACACCTACGGTCGGTTCATCCAGAAACAGAACCTGGGGTTTGTGCATAACACCGATAGCCAGGTTGATTCTGCGTTTCATGCCGCCCGAAAAACTTTTCACCAGGCGGTCAGCTACAGATGCGAGTCCGAGTACGTTTAATAATTCTTTCGTCCTGATTTTTATTTGTTTTGTACTGAGTCCGTACCAGGCACCATAAAAAGCCAGGTTCTCACGTGCGGTTAGTTCAGGATAAAATGAAAAATCCTGTGGCACGAATCCGAAAATGGTATTGATGGATTTCGGATGATGATTGATTTCATGATCCAGCAACCGGATGCTTCCCTCGGAATATTTCAACAGGCCAGTCATGAGGTTCATCAGTGTCGTTTTACCGGCGCCATTGGGACCGAATAATCCGAACCGTTCACCAGCCGATATTTCGAGATGAAAATTTTTAAAACAAACCCCTTCCTGCCGGGGATATTGAAATGCCAGGTCATGAATCTTTATGGCAGAGGTACTCATGCCGGCCACTTTATTTTTGAGAGCGCCTGAAAAGCCTGTTTTTCAATATCTGCTGATGCACGGAGATAATCGCTCATCACATCAAAATCGGCCTGACTGCCAATTCTTCCTTTATAAATCCCGGCGGCCTGTACAGCGGCAGAGCGCCAGATATCGCCGGATTTGGTAAACTGTTTTGAAATATCAATCAGTTCAGGTATCTGATGATAAGCATGGGCTTCCTGCAAAAATGCAGCATATATAAAACGGAATCCGCCACCGCCGGTGCCGATTTCCTCCTGCATACGTACGAGTTGGGCCAGGTAGCTGCCGGCTTTTTTCGGACCCAGTTTATCGCGCCACTGACTGATTTTTTTTGCCATAAAACGAATGCCGCGAATGCCGGCGATCGGTCCGGGAATACGAAGCATCAGGTTGATATTTCGATTTATTCCGGTCTTGATGGCTTTTTTAATCTGTTCATTGGTGACCTCTCTTTTCTCCTTCGGATAATACAGTTGTCCCCTGGGCGCAAATGCCCCTTTTGCAAAACGCACTCTTTCCAATTCATAACTGCTCAGGGAAGTAGCCATTTCCATCACCGGGTCACTGATCAAAAAGTTATCGTCCTCCCTCCCAAAAACAATGAGGTTATGCGCATTGAAATGAAACCGGTATTCCTTTGGAAAATATGTGAGATAATAAACACCCACCTGGCAACCGACCGGCTGACCCGCAGCCAGACATTCCATTAATATTTTTTCCGCTTCTTCCTTTGATCTGAATTTTTTTCTGGCGACCGGTATGTCCAGCGCCTTGCAGGTTCTGTTGAATATCAATCCGGGCTGGGTTCGGAAAGCGATCGCCGGACCGTTATTGATTTTCATAAAGGGTATATATATAAAGAAAAGGCCGGCGCCGATACCAAAAGCAAGTGGTTCTGTAATCTGATTTACTCCGTGGTGCCGGAGCAGACTGGTTGTAACACCGTTTTCACAATGGGCGGCCTGCGTATGCTTAAAATCAAGTTTCATCTACTTTCATTGTTTTTAATTCTTCCTGCGACACTTCAAACAATTCTGCATACTTAGCGAGTTTTGACGGGGAGAGTTTTTGGAAAACATCATATTTCAAATGTCTTTTTACCTGCCATTTCCAAAAACCGGTATACGCAGCAACAATAGGAATATCCATTACGCGCAGTTCCATAAAAAATAAGATGGGACTGGCTTCTTTATTGATCACTTTATGATGAGCGTCCTGGATGCGTTGTTCCACATCCTTCCATGCCACTTCGAGTGCGGATGATTTTACTTCCCAGCCATTGCTGAGCACCGTTGTATAATTTCCGGATTCATCTACCACATAACAGACTTCGCCGGTGATTTTTCCCAACGCACCCAGATCTTGAGGTAGTTCGTCTTTCTTCATGTTATAAGCTTGAGGCCGGAGGCTTGAGGCGGGAAGCAGCTTCAGACTTCAAGCCTTCTGCTTCCTGCCTCCTGCTTCCTGCTAAACGACAGTGAGCAATGCATACATATAAGAGAACCTGGAACTTTCAGGAACGAGCAACAGAACTTTTTGTCCGGCTTTCAGTTTATCGCTTTTAAACACTTCATCCACCATAAAATAAACTGAAGCAGCGCCCACATTTCCCAGACTGCTCAGATTGATTACCCATTTCTCATAAGGAATGGGTGTTTCATTTTTATTCAACTGGTCAAAAATCTTGGTGCGGAAGAAATCGCTGGACATATGGGGAAGAAAATAATCTACATCTGCCGGGTTCAGACCTTTTTCTTTGAAAAGCTTCGAGAGCATGATCCCTCCCAGCGGGACGATATTTTCGCTCAAAAGTTTTACATCCTGTTTTATGCTCATGATCGAGCGGGCCTGTACTTCCTCCGGACTATAATCCAGGTAACTCTTCATTTTCCCATTCTCCAGCTTCTCACCACCCATATACATACACACTTCCTTTATATTGGCATACGATACTCCTTCAATCCATTCAATTTTTAAACTAAAACCGGTTTCATTTTTCTTGTCGGACAACAAAAAACTGGATGCACCGTCAGATAACATCCAACGCAGGAATTCTTTTTCAAATCCGATATAAGGATTCTCTTCTAACTCACTGAGTTTCTTAGCTTCATCCTCAAATATCTGAGATTTAAGTGAAGACGAAAACCGTTCAGAACCCGTAGCCACTGCATGATGAGCGTCACCTGTTTTTACGGACATATAGGCATATTTCAGGGCATGCATACCCGCGCAGCATACACCCGATGGTGAAACCACTTCAATGGATTCTGCTTCCGGCAGTTCCCCGTGAACCATAACAGCATGGGATGGCATGATCTGGTCAGGAGAAGAAGTACCGCAGACCAGCAGGTCTATTTCCTTTATCTGCTTTGGATCGTTATCCAGCATTGTGCGGATGGCCTGGGCCGTCATTTCTGCATTCGTGTGGGTGGCCTTACCCTGTTTGTCCAGGGCATAAAAACGATTTTTAATCCCGTTATTACGCAGAACAATACGTTTTGATTTTGAGGGGCTTTTATTTATGAGGCCAAGGAACTCTTCCATCTCATCGTTGGAAATCGGTTCGTTGGGAAAATAGGTAGCTGTTTTTGTAATATATACATCTTTAAACTCCATCTGCATTACCGGATTAATTCACACCTGAATAATATTGTTTTTGTCTTTTTATGCGCCCGGAAAGAAATGGTTTGAATAAAATCGCGTCCACTGTCAGGATAATGGGGGCAGCTATAAAGAGCGCAATTAAAAGATAATATTTGAATGCAACAAGCCAGGCATCTCTTTTTTTGCGTTTGGAAATGATGCCCGCCCACACCTTAAAAATCTTACGTGCTTTGCTCTCAATAAACATCAGATTATATTTCACCGGCACGGCGCCCTGTTTAACCATTTCCTCCTGAAATCCTTGCCAGTTCGCTTTTTCAAGATAAGGAATCGCAGTCGTTCCATAATTTTTTGTATTGAGGATGTCAGCTTCCGATACACCGGGAACGGGAAAAATATTCAGGAAACGGTCTTTCTTCGCTTTAAACATCCAGTGAAAGATCGTTACAAAACTTACAAAATTGTGATGCCGGTCCACCAGCGCCATATTACCCACCAGTCGGGCATCCATTGATTTTAACACCGGTTTGATTTTTTCCATAGCGCTGAGCCACATGTTTCTTGCGCCGGTAATCGTGATGACGGGTGTATTTTTGGCGATCTCCCTGAAGCGCGGATCAAACATCAGTGTATTCGATGGTATACTCGGGGAAAGAAACCATGCCTGGTATCCCAGGATGATCAGGTCGTACCGGGCTTCCCGAAAGCTGAACGGCTGAAGCTGACCGGGAACCTGGTTTACGCAATCCGGCATGACGCTGAAAAAGGATTTTCCTGTCCAGGGAAAGGGGTATGCCTGCGCAGGATAAATACGAAGTTTTTCCACGGTTACCCCTGCCTCGGTCATGGGCTGGGTAAATTGGTCTATAATCTGTTCTAATTGGCCTGATTGCGAATAAAATACGGCTAAAACTTTTTTACCCATTGTTGGTTCGAAGTTATGAAACCTGCAGCTTTAAAACCTTCGATTTTTTGTTGTAATCTGCGATGGTTTTCTGCAGCTCTTCGGGCAGGGAATTATATGATTTCCGGATGAATTCGCTATCCTTCTGTTGGTCATTCCTATAACCCAATGCCCCCGGTGCATTTTCCTGGATGATCAGCCTCAGAAAACGGAATTCTGCGTTGTCCGGGTCTTTTGCAATGGCCTCTTCCAGTAATTTACGCCCCTGTTTAAATAGTTTCAATTTAGATGCCGGATTACCCCCAATGCCCGCTTTTCGCATGTACATGGCCCCTAGAAACGCATTTTTAACATCGGCCGGTGCCGAATTCAGCTCGGATATCTGCGCATCAACCAGGGTTTTACTATCCGATTCCATGGCTTTATAGAAGGCGGCGCGGTTGAGGTCGGTTGGCGGTTGAGCGAGTTGACAGTTGACGGTTGACAGTTGACGGTTGACGGTGGCAGTTGCGGTTGACCGTGATAATGCCATTGTTGATCCGGCAAAGCAGATCAGAATTATATTCAGGAAATAAGAGTTTCATAGCTAAGGCTTCTATTTATTACCAGAAGAATTTCTTATCAGCCATCTGTCAACTGTCAACTGTCAACTGTCAACTGTCAACCGTCAACCGAATTCCGCTTATCTAAAAACTTCACCGGCTTCCTCCCTGCTCCGGGAAACTGAAGTTGTTGAATCGTTTCCGCATTTTCATATCTGATCTGGGGAGTCACCCGAAGTTTAGCCTGCAGATAGGCCCGGATACGATGATCTGATTCTTCCGAATATTTCAGCGGCAGCAGGTGCAGTAATACTTCGTCGGTTCCAATTTCATTCGAATATACTTCCGCCACAAAATCGGATATGTCCTCCATGCCCGCCAGCAGATCAAAGAGTGCGGGAGCAAACAAAGTGGTTCCCTTAAATTTTATCATTTGTTTTTTTCTTCCGATCACGGGCGATAATCGCAATGAATGACGTCCGCAAGTACAGATTTCCTCATGAGCAACACATAGATCGCCCGTTTTATATCTCAGCAGCGGCATGCCTTCCACACCCAGCGTGGTGATGGTAACTTCTCCGGCTTCTCCTGTAAGCACCGGCTGATCCTGCTCGTTCAATAGTTCTACTATCACAAGATCCGGCTGATGATGACCACCCCGGCCGGCTTCACATTCTGTAAATGCTGTTTGCATTTCAGTAGAAGCATAGGTGGAAAATAATTTGATATTCCAGGCATCCGTTATTTTTTTTCCAAGCAGGTTTAAAGAGAAATCCGCCTGACGAATATTTTCACCAATGCAAACAGCCTTTTTAACGGATGCAGATGCCATGTCAATCTGATGTTCATCCGCCCACTGAATCAGTTTCAAAATAAAAGAAGGCACGGCAACCAGCACCGTTGGTTTCAGCCTGAAAATAGTTTCCCATTGAAGGGAAGGAACACCCGGACCAACCCTGATAATTCCTGCGCCCAGCTTACGTATGCCTGAATAGTATGCCATGCCTGCCATGAATTGCCGGTCCAGCGTAAGCATGAGCTGATAGACATCGTCCGGTTCTCCTCCTGCGCAACTGAAAGATTTGAATTCATTATAGGCCAGCCTTTGCAGGTCTTTCTCGGTCAATGCAATGGTAACCGGAGAACCGAGCGTTCCTGAGGTGGATGTATATTCAATCACTGAAGTCCTGGGTACGCAGAGAAATTCCTCGTTGAATGATTGCAGATCTTCCTTAACGGTTGTTGGTAATAATTCGAGGTCTTCCAGTTTTTGAATCCGGTGAATATCTATTTGCTTCTCTTTAAAAATCCGCTGGTAATAAGGTGAATTTGATTTCAGATAAGCAAGCAGTTCATGCAGTTTATTTTCCTGTATATCCCGGATCTCTTTTCGCTGTATGAATTTTTTATGGGAAGAATGATTCATGATTCCAGTATAACGATGGCTGTCGCCATAGATTTTAAATGAGAAAGAGATACATGGATAATCCGTATACCCATCGGTGCCAGCGTTTTCTCCGTCACGCCTGTGATACGTAGTGCCGGTTTGCCGTTTGTTTCATTTACTATTTCAATTTCATTCCATTGCAAACCACTATCCCATCCCCTGCCCACGGCTTTGAGAAAGGCTTCTTTGGCCGCGAACCGGGCTGCATAGTGTTCAAAAGGAGCAGCCTTTGCATCGCAATAACTCATCTCGTCTTTTGAAAAAACAAGTTCTTTAAACCCATTGTCTTTTCCCACGCGCAAAGCAATGCGTTCTACTTCAATTATGTCTATTCCGGTTCCGAGTATCATGTTTTTTATACTTAAGGCACTAATGCCTAACGCCTAAAGCTTAACGCACAACGCAATTTAAAATGAATAATTTGTAAATTAATTTTAGTAACGTTCATTCAAAGTATCTTGTAATATTAACTAAAATGCGTTAGGCGTTAGGCGTTAAGCGTTAGGCTTATTAAGTTTCTCCTCACACGCGCTGATTCTGTTTTTAATATCATTCTCCTCCGTTTTCGTGGCTATTTCTTTCGAAAGCGCCTGACGGTAATAGTCAATGGCTTTTTCATATTTTTTCTCTTTAAACATTTCATTTCCCGCCAGCTGATAAGCCTGATAATAATTTGGATTGGTTGCGATCAGGCTGTCAGGGTTTATTTCTTTTCCTTCCAGCAGTTCTTTTTTATACCTGCGATACTTTAAAAAAAGTTGAAACTGGTCAGTCAGCAGAAAACTGTCGGCCGGCAGGTTCAGTGAACTGTCCATGATTTCCCTGTCCGTTTTCATTCCGTTCATCGAAAATACTTTTTCCAGATCGTAACAGACAAACTCGCCCAACTGCCAGGGCCCCGTTGAAACCCAGACGCGTTTTTTCTGTGGTTCAAAAATAATGGAATGATGCGCGATCATCTGATTAACCGCTTTTTCATTGCCCATTCCGATATCTGTATTCTCCAGGCCTGCACGGTCCCTTAAAATTTTGACCGTTTTCTGTACGGTATTTTTTTTATCGGCGGCCAGCAATTCCTTCATCCGGTGATAGCGATACTCAGATGCAGATTGCCGCTTCTGGATTTGATTTGATCTCAGCTTACCAAGTTCCTTACTCTGAAAATGATTGGTGCATATGATCTCATTGCCTCCCGGATCATACAATCCGAGGGAGTCGGGTGTTTTTTCAATGATAACCGCTTTGTTGTCTTCAGCAGAACCGATCAGAAAAGATTCTGATACAAACATTTTTCTTTTCTTCGCAATCGCCATGGCGCCATCTGATATTTTCCGCATATTGAAGTATCTCACGCGCCACCAGCGACACCGGTGTAGCCGAACCGGAAGGCATATCAGATTTCGCTGCGTTGATGGTGACCGTCAGTCCCTTTTCATTCATTCCGGATACCACGCCAATAAATCCGCCCCAGGTAACATACATGAATTTGAACCCGTCTGTTGGTTTCTCGAATGAAACGATTTTGTTTTCGGAGAAATGATCACCCACATAAAAATCAAAATTTCTTCCGATGATCATCGTACTGTCTTCCGATCTGGCTCCCCAGGTACCAAACGATGTACATCCTACCAGGGCCAGATTTTGCAAAGCGTGACCAATATCATGTGCTGCATGATAATTGAGGATACGCTGATAGTTACTCCCGATGTAAGAATACTTGTCGGAAGCAGACTGGGAGATTCCATAAATCTCTTCTTTATCTTCCTCCGAAACATATTTGTCGAGATCCCGGTTGAACCATCCTATTACATATTTTAAAAAATGACGGTAAAATTTTGAAGGCACCATCTTGTTGATCTGGTCACTGAAATAGTCTTCCTGCAATTGGATCAGCTCCATTGATAATTTCCCATTCACGATACCGCGGTCAAAGGGCTGCCCTTCCACATATAGTTCGTATAATCCGGATTTACTTTTTCTGAACCAGTTATTTTTTATCGTAAAGAATCCGGGACTCGGCTCTGCACGTTGCCAGCTCAATGCGGTCTGATCGGTAATTTTCGGAGGACTTATTCTTGAAACGATTAGGATATACAGAATGCCCAATAGTATGAACACGCCAAAAACAGCGAGTATCCGGAGGAACAGACTTCTTTTTTTCTTTGTTTCAGGCATTTCTGATTTTTTCAATGAAATCATCCTTACCTGTTACTGCAATGGAAGTGATCAGACCACTGATAGCGGTTCCGAGAATGCCATGCAGGTTCAGGTATTGTCCAGTGAGAAAAAGGTTCGGTATCCGGGTTTTTGGAGAAATGAGGGTACCCACCGGGTTGCGGTAATCCTTGGCCGTTCCATATAAATTACCATCTTCATTTCCGATATAATCACGGAAAGTAAGCGGCGTAGATGTATAGGTATGCAATATGGATTGTCTTAAACCGGGAAATTTTTCTTCCACGCGGTTCAGTAATTGTTCCGTTTTTCTATCCTTAAACGCTTCATATTCCGCTCCCCTGTTTTGTTTTGAGGACACGGTGTTAAAACTGGTTTCCCAGGATCGAACTTCATCATATCGCATATATGCAAAAATAGTCAACCCCCGGGCAAATTCCTTTTTTACAGAAGGCGAGCAGTATATGGCATAGCCGAGCGGCCATTCATTTTCTGCATAATTGTCCATCGCCCAAACCGATCCTGCTTTCTGATAATAATAATTGTGTTTTAAATAGGGAAACCGGTCTTTTTTAAAAACAATATTTATGATAAATGAAGATACCGTAGTGGGCATGGCTTCGATCCTTTTCCGTGTAACAGGCCGGATCAGGTTGGTTTCCGTCATTCGAAAAGTGTTTGCAGGCGTTGTATTCGATACAAAATAATCAGCCTGTATCAGCGAACCGTCACTGAGTTCCGCAGTTTTGATTATACCTTCTTCGACGTTCAGTTTTTTTACTTCCCTGTTTTTGACAATCTGACCTCCGGCATTTGTAATGTTCCGGGCAAGTATTTTTGAAATCTGCGAGCCACCGTCAAGACAACGCCAGGCGCTTTCAATATAACTGTTAAGGGTCAATGCGTGTATATAAAAGGGTGTGGCCTCCCCGCTGCCGGCATAGAGCATATTATTTCCAGCCAATACTGCGCGAAGCTTTTTATTATCCGTGATGGATTCAATAAATTTTTTAGCAGAAATCCCCATGGCTTCCTGTTTTTCTCCGTCACCCAGAAGACGCAAACGATATAGTGGAAAACGATCGCAGATTTCAAGAATGGTTTTGGTGTACTTGTGAATCGCTTTTTCTTCATCAGGAAATTCACGGATCATTTCCTGTTCGAATGCATCGTACCCCTGCATGAACAGATATTCTTTCTGATCGTCATCCAGGATGATCCGGTCGAAATCCGGATCCATTTTTTCCAGTTTCAATTCGTCCATCAGACCCAGCCACTTGAAAATCTGGTAGAGGTTTTGTCCCTTGTCCAATCCCCCGATATAGTGCACACCGGAATCAAAAATGACCCTGTTACGCACATATATCTGCAGGCAACCACCCAGTTGTTTGTTTTTTTCAATCATGCATACACTGTATCCCTGCTTCGCCAGAATATTACCACAGACGAGCCCGCCCATACCAGTACCGATAATCAGGACGTCAAACTTTTTCATAGGCGTTTACCTGATGGGTGATAACAAAAAGACGATTGGATGTAAATTCTGAATCGTTCATATCCCGGCAATCCATCTGATGACTCGCAGCAAGCTCCCTGATAATTTTACCGGATAAGAATTGCAGGGGAAACCCGGAGGTTTTATTGAAGGCGAAGAAGCGGGTGGAGAAAAATTCCGTCCACTTTGTACGTTCATGTTTTTTCTTCAAATCCCGGTCTCCATCGCGGATCACCAGGGTACCACCCGGACGTAAGGCATCCATGCATTTACGGATCAGAATCTCCTGTTGAACGGGCTGAAGATAGTGTAGTGTATCCGATAAAATAATCGCATCTGCTGCAGAAATATGAAGTTCGTTCACATCCTTCGTCACAAAATGGATATTTGTTTCCCTGCTGAAACAATGATTGGCTACGGCTATTTTTTCTTCGTCATAGTCATATCCGATCAGGTCCCGTTCCGGTGCAGAGAAATGGAGCATATAACTCATGAATCCGTATCCGCAACCGATATCCAGTATTCGTCCCTGCTTTGGTAAAAGATCATGAAATACCTGGTAGTTTTTCTCCAGGCGAATTTTTACACGCAGGTACCACTCGAGTACCGGTCCTTTATATATATAGTTATAGATCAGCAGTTCTTTAAAGAAACGTGGCTGTTCCGATTCCTCTTTCAGTTTTTCATATTGCTGCCTGAAATATTTTCCCATAAATTTTGCTCTCTCCGCATAGTCCACGCCAAAAAAAAGATCGCCTGTCTTTACACGCGGGAGATATTTGATCGTGATATAACCATCTTTTAGTAAAAAATCACTTTTAGACATGGTGTACCCTGTTCCATGGATCAAAATGGGTAATATGTCCAGATCCAATTTTTCGGCAATAAAAAAAGCACCTTTATGAAATCGTCTGATCTGTTCGTCAGGTGATCTGGTACCTTCAGGAAATACAGCAATCGAAAAACCTGCCTTCACTTTTGATTCCATATATTCTATGCTGTTTTCGATACCACGCGCAACCGGATAGTAGCCCGCCATTCTGACCAGTTTGCCAAACACAGGGGAATTCCAAACCCAGTTATTCGTCAGTAAAATAACCCTGGGATGGAGCATGGTCATCACCAGGATATCCAGGAAAGACTGGTGGTTGGCAATCATAACGCAGGGCCTGGAGAAATCTTCGTGTTGCGGATTGATGATTTTCTTCTTCACATTTCCCATGATATATAAAACCGACCAGGTATAATGTGACAGTACCCAATGGTAGAAATAACGTGTACGCCTACCCGCAAACGGGTTTAGTTTCAAAATAATAAATCCAAGAAGGGTAACCAGCCAGCTCCCGATGGCAAAATAACTCAGGGAAAAAACAGATTTTATCAGTCCGGCAGCTGTCCAGGGCAAGAGTTTCTTTTTGACCCTGTTCCCGATAAGGAAATCAAAGAAAAAAGGTATCAGCACCTGCGCAATGAATACGACACTTAAAATGCCGGTAATGGATATCAGTGCAATCGAACGAAGCGCCGGGTGACGCGCGAAAATCAAAACACCCAGACCCGCCAGTGTGGTGATAGCTGACAGTACGATGGAGGATTTGTAACTCGAGAGGTTTTTTTTCCCGGTTTTATATTCCTGCAGCAGGCCATCCATGATGAAGAGACTATAGTCGTCTCCCAGTCCGAAAATGAGTGCCGACAAAATGATATTTACAATATTGAATTGCAATCCCGCGATTCCCATGATCCCCAGGATCCAGATAAATGCAATGACCATCGGAATAAACGATACCAGGGCAAGTTCTATTCTGCCGTAGGTAAGCAGCAATACAAAAAATACAAGCAATGAAACCATCCAGCCGATCTGGTTGAAATCCGCCGTTACGACGTCGAGAAGTTTCGAAGTGAGATATTGTTTATCAATCACCGTAACGTCCGGAGCTGCAGAAAATGCCTGGTAGATCAACTTTTTGTCATCCGGTTCTACTTTCAACAGACTGATCAGGGAAATATTGCCGGGTTTTTCGATGATATAGTCATTCGCAAATCCGGTTCTCAGATTATTTGTTTCCGAAGGATTAAGAGGAGTATAGTGCCGGTTCAGCAACTCGCTAAAGGAATCAAAAGCAGATGGACTGAATCCCATTTGTCCTCCTGTTTTTTTTAAATTATCCAAAAGGGATGTTTTTCTTTTATCTGTCCAGTATTCATTCCAGATAGTTTATTCTTTCCTTTTGAAGGGAGTCTGAAAGGAACAACTGAAAAACGCCCGTATATCTTTTAACGATGTTTTTTTTCTGCAGCGCGTCGATGGCAGTATGCACAGACTCCTGTCGTTTCAACGCGTCTTCCAGGTTTTTGCCTTCGGTGACCAGGTAAACAGAACGCAGGCTGTAAGCATTGATTTTATCCAGTGTAGATTCCGTCTTTTTCAAATCTTTGGACATATAATTCATATGCATCATGTCCTGGTCGAACCCAACTTTATTTACAAAAAAGGCAAAAACAATGGTCAAAATAAAAATGACGGCAATCAGCCATTTGTTTTTTTCGGGATGATAATCTGCAATTCGAAGAATCCAGGATTCTCTGCCGCCTTTGACGGCTTCAGGTCGATATCGAATCTGACTGCGGGATCAGATGCGGCAGGAAAATAAGTGAACTCAGGGAAGCGCCAATGAGACTGAATGCGGCGAACAGACCAAGGTCCTTTAGAATTTCAGACTGGACAAACTGCAGACAAAGAAATCCCCCAATGGTTGTAAACCCGCCGATGGTCAGCGGGAAAGTCAGGTCCTGTAATACCAAACGCATATCCCGGCGGTGACGGAAATGATTATATACGTGTAAAGAGTAATTAATCGCAATACCCAGCACGATGGATCCTGCTGCCAGCGCTATAACAGAGATGGTTCCCTTGATCCAGTAAATGATGGACAAAGAAAATAAGGCGCCCAACAGGACGGGCAGCAGGATCAGGAAGGGTGCTCTTTTCTTTTTAAAATACCAGCTGATAAATAAAATCAAAAATAAAGTTGTAATGCTCAGCGTCAGTATGGAATCTCTTCGGAGCTGCAGTGCATTTCCGACAGCAACGGCGACGCTCCCAAAGTAATTTGCCTGGATCATTTCAAATCCATTCGCCTGAAGCCTGGAAATAATCTGATCCATGCCATTCAGAAGCTGCCCATTCCTGCCGGTGTTATCAGCGGAGAACGCAGGACTGACAAAGAGCAACATGTACCGGCCATCCCTGCTGATGATATGTCCGTCATACAAATCAAAATTTTCATCGTACTGCAACTGCCTGATCTTTCTAAATGCAGGAGTTCCAATACCAAGCGGATCCCGGGTTATAAAAGACTTCATTACAAATCCGGCCGGTGATGAAAGCGTCCGGAGATCTTTCGACAATATTTCCCTCAGTTTTCCGGGATCTTCCAGGCTGTCCATGGATGCATAGTCCCCGGGTTCCAGGAATACCGGCAGGTGATCCGTTACGATCTGTATTAATTGCGGTGCCAGGCTATCACTAACCCGTTCATCAACAGAACGAATCAATCCGGGATATTGATTACGGAGACTGGCTGAAAATGAATCGGAAAAAGCCGCCTGCGTTTCAGGGGATGCATGTGAACTGTCTTTCATCGAGACCATCACCACGATCTTATCAGCGAAGCGGGCATTTTGCAAAATCTGATTCAGCTTTTCGGTCTGCCGGTCTTTCGGTAAAATTTTAGAAATATCTTCTTCCGGTTTTATTTTCAGTGAAAAAAATCCGGTTATCGCGAATAGTGCAATGAATACCGTGAAAAATATTTTCCGGTGAGATGCGAAATATGAATAGATATTAAGAAATAGGTTCGCCATTATTAAACGACTGCCTGATTTTTTTTGCTGAATAATTGGAGCAAAAGATAAGTGATCAATCCGGTGACCAAACCGGCTGTTATTGCCAGGCTGATACTGCCGGCCAGGTATTGTTTGAAGTTATAACGGATCGCTGATAAACTCAGTGTTTTCGTAAGGGAAATCACATGGGCATTGGCAGGCATCCAAAATGCCCCAAAACGGTAGCTGGCATATATGATCAGCGGAATCATGGGCGGTATACTGATATTAGCAAATACAATGACCAATCCTTTGTTGAGTCTTAAAAGAACCGCAAGAAATATAGCTGATACCAATTGAAAACCCCAGATGGGTAATATACCCATAAAAATACCAAATGCTACAGAAACAGATTTTCGGAGATTGCTTTGAGAAGGATCAAAAAGTTCATCAATAAATACTTCTTTCCATTTTTGTTTCAGGAACAACCTTCTCAACAAATCCCTCGGTCTGATATAAAGAAAACTGATAAAAACCAGAAAAGTATTAAGGATACTGATCCGGGTGAAATCGGCAAAGGGTCTGAAATGTGAAACCCTTTCGCCCGGAGGTGCATAATAAACGGAAACCGGCACGGAGGTTACCGGAATGCCATTCCAGGCGGAACGTACGATCACTTCGATTTCAAATTCAAAACGGCGGGTTATAAAAGTCATGGACTGTAATCGCTGAACCGGATAGAGGCGAAAACCGGACTGTGTATCCGGCAATTGGATGCCTGTTTCCACCTTGAACCAAAAATTGGAGAACCGGTGTCCGAAACTGCTTTTCCCCGGCACGGAAGACTGATCCATATTCCGTGCGCCAACGATCAGTGCACCCGGATTTTTTTCCAGACATTCGAGAAAAGCAGGAATGTCCCGGGCAAAATGCTGACCATCTGAATCGATGGAAATAGCATACTGATATCCCTGGCTGACAGCGGCGCTGAATCCCCGCCTGAGCGCGATGCCTTTGCCTTTATTCGGTGAATAGGAAATGGAATGTATTCCGGTATAATGGTCGAGAATATTTTGTGTTTCATCGGTAGATCCGTCATTCACTACGATGATATATGCATTGAGTTTCTGCAGGTTTTCCAGTAAAGGAGCCAGGGTTTTTGCATTATTGTAAGTAGGCACTAAAATGCAGACGTTCATCCGTTCAAACTGATCCTCGCTAGTTGTCAATTTGTTAGTTGTTAGTTGTTAATTTGTTTAGGTTGACAGAAAAAGGCTTTAAGCTTTACGCTTTACGCTTTAAGCTTAAAAAGCGTATCGACCGGAAAAAACAGGCCCCCCTCCTATAGAACCACTGGAGTCCTGGCAGGGCCGCGATAGGTACATGATACTGGTAAGAGGCGGAAAACAAGTCATAGTAGCCGGTACCGATTCTGAGCCCGATGGCCGAATGATACGTAGTTTGTGCGGTAGAAGCTGAGAAATAACAAGGGGCCAGGTTTAACAGGACAACCGTTCTTTTCATCCCGATCATTTATTGGGTATTGATTATGGTCAACAAAGGTAAGAAATGTGTGATTTGTTGTTATTTTTGCCTCCCCGGAGTTTATCTAAAAATTTACGAATGCCAGGCCGAGTGATGATTTTTGACGATGATACTGATTTACTGGAAGTATGTAGTATTGTTTTGAAATCGAAGAATTTTATCGTCATGGCTTTAAATAAATGCAGCGATATTATTCATGAAGTGAAGTCATTTTCGCCCAATGTTATTTTAATGGACAACTGGATTCCGGACGTCGGTGGTGTGAAGGCAACACAACTGCTGAAAAATAATCCGGAATTAAAATCAATACCGGTTATTTTCTTCAGCGCCAATGACCGGGTGGAAGATCTGGCATTAGAAGCCGGTGCGGAATTTTACCTGCAAAAACCATTTGAGATTGAAGAACTGGAAACAACCGTCTCCAAAGCGGTCGCCGTTCATCGTCAGGCGGGAATCAGTGAAATCAGGTAACCTGAAATTTCCTCCGTATTTAGCACTTCATCAATCCTGGATTTATAACTTGCCTGCAGTGGCATATAGTTGACAATTGCCTCATCAGGGTGCTGTATAATCGTATGGCCACCCTGTTCTTTTATTTCCTTTAAACCTTCAGCTCCATCTTCATTGGCGCCTGATAATAAAATACCAGTCAGGTTTCTGCCGTATACCACGGCAGCCGATATAAAACTCACATCAATACTGGGCCGGCTAAAATTTAATTTCTCAGAATAATCCAAAGTAAAGGTTTCATCTTTTTCGATCAGCACATGATAGTCTGCCGGTGCCAGGTAAACACAGGAAGGAAGGATTTTGTCCTTTTCTTCCACTTCGCGCACCTTAATATTTGATTTTAACACGAGCAGATCCAGCAGCATGGAATCAGTGGAATATGCCCGGTGAATAATTAATAGAATGGGTATTGGATAATCTTTGGGAAGACGACCCAGTATATGTATTATAACCTGCAGACTTCCCGGAGGATCCGCCGATTACAACCAGTTTTCCCTGTATTTACTTCTGTTTCCGCCATATTTTTTGTCCGGGCATTATTTGCCGGAATTTAGATTCTATGCCTGAAAACCGCAGCGATTCCTTTGAACCGAGTCCCAGGAAACCCAGTAAATCCAGACTATGGTCGAATAGTTCCAGCACCCGGGACTGCAGTTTTTTATTAAAATAGATCAATGTATTCCGGCAAAGGATCAGCTGAAATTCATTGAATGATGAAGTCCGCCACCAGGTTATGTGTTGCAAAGATCATTTTTTCCGAAAGGCTTTCATCGAATTTAGCCAGATTGTAGTTTGACGTATAATAGGACGAGAAATCATTACTTCCGCCGGATTGAATATAGTTCTCCGAATATTTCCGCATCTGGCTGGCCGGAAAAATTCCACTTTTTGCTTTTTCGATCACCTGCGGATTGATATCCGTTGCATATAACCGGGACTTATGCAGGATACCGGCCTCTTTTAAGCAGGATGGCCATGGAATAAGACTTCTTCTCCGGTGGAACATCCGGCATGCCAGATCCGAATGAAGGGATAGGTGGCGAGTACCGGCAATACTTCTTCCCGGATCGTCTTGTAGAAAACCGGATCACGCAGCATTTCCGTAACATTCACCGTTATTTCTTCCACCAGGTGCCTGAAATAGTCAGGGTTCTGAACGATCAGAGAACGGAGTTTTGAAATATTCGTGATATGATCATTGATCATGAAATGTTCAATCCTGTCGTTTCAGGGATGCCTCTGAATAACCGGTAAAATCGTAACCATACCGGTCAATCATGTCATTCAGCAAAAGCTGTAGTTCTTCATCCTGAAGGAACATTCCTCTTTATTTTTCATATAACCAGATGCGCAGCAGGGAAATCAGCTGATCCATATCGACAGGTTTTGAAATATAATCGGATGCTCCTGCCTGTATGCATTTCTCCCGGTCGCCCGCCATCGCTTTTGCTGTAATCGCAATGATCGGAATATTTTTAAAAGCGGGGGTCTGCCTGATCTTTCGAATGCTTTCAAAACCATCCATTTCCGGCATCATCATATCCATCAGAACAATATCGACATCCGGATGGGCATTCATTTTTTCAAGCGCCTCTTTCCCATCAATGGCGGGAATGATTTTCATCTTATGCTGCTCAAGAATTTTTGTAAGTGAGAAAATATTACGCACATCATCGTCTGCCAGTAAAACCGTTTTATTCTTCAGCACTTCATCCAGTGATCCGAGTCTTTCAAGGCCGTTAGTCGGTTTATTTTTCTGCTGCTGATCCATGATATGAAGAAACAGGGAAACTTCGTCCAGTATTCTCTGGTAAGAATGAGCCGTTTTAATCACAATGGAATCTGCATATTGCTTTATCCGTTGTTCTTCGGTTCTTGAAAAACTTTTTCCGGTAAAAATAATAATGGGAATATTTTCAAATCCCGGGGTTGATTTGATTTGTTCCAGATTATCATAGGTACGCGTTTCCGGCAAACCCATGTCTAGGATCACACAGTTCACATCTTTATTCTGAAGGGCCTGTATACTTTCAGGTATGGATTTCGCAATGGAAGATTGCACCTGGTAGCTACTCAGGTAATAACTGAGGGCCTGTGCGTGTTTTGGATTTTCCTCGACGATCAGAACCTTACTTTTTTCGTGATTGATCACCGATTCTATTCTACGGAATATTTCCGCCATCTGATCCAATGCCACCGGTTTGTTGATAAAATCAACGGCGCCACGCGTGAGGCTTTCTTTTTTTGCTTCGAAAGAAGACATGATATGTACCGGTATATGCCGCGTAGCGGAATCTTTTTTCAATTCTTCCATCACTTCCCATCCATTTTTAACCGGCAGTTGGATATCCAGCAGGATACCCAGGGGATTGTATTTTTTTGCCAGTTGAACTCCCTCATCGCCCCGCACGGCGACGATGCGCTTTATAATGCTGACTACGGGTATAATTCAAAAGGGCCGTTGCAAAATGGGTATCATCCTCTATGATCAATATGATTTTATCACCCGGCAATATATCCTCCCGGTCGTCGGGTATTGCTTTCGGAATTTCAGTAAGGGTAAGTTTGCCAGCCGGACGTTCTGGTTCCTTTGGCAGAACGGGTAAAGGAGTTGTGACAGCAGGAAGGACGACCCGGTCTGGTTCCGGTTGTATTTGTTGGCTGACCGGGATGCGTAATGTAAAAACACTTCCCTCTCCCTCCCTGCTGCTTACAAACAGATCGCCTTTTAGTAAATAACTTAGTTCCCGGCTGATGGAAAGTCCCAGTCCCGTGCCGCCGTATTTTCTCTTGGTAGAGCCGTCGGCCTGCTGGAATGCCTCGAAAATCAATCCCTGTTTATCCCCGGGAATACCAATACCGCTGTCCTGTACTTCAAATAATATGAAACGTCCGCCGGATTGCGGCTCAGGTTTAATCCGGAGGCTGATGCCTCCGGAATTTGTAAACTTAAATGCATTGGAAAGCAGATTTTTCAGAATCTGTTCGAGTCGCATTTTATCTGTTTCAATCTCCGTGATCGTATCCGTATCCGTTTCGAAATCGAGTTGTAGTCCTTTTTCGCGGGCCAGGGGTTCAAATAACATGCGCATATCATCCATGACCTGTTTGAAGGAAACATATGAATAATCCAGGTCCATTTTACCTGCCTCAATTTTAGAGAGGTCGAGAATTTCATCAATCAGTTCCAGCAGGCCATTACCGGAGCTTTGAATTACCTGCGCATATTCCACCTGTTCTTTGGACAAGGTTGGAATCTTTATTTTCCGCCATCAGTCTGGATAATAACAGAATTGAATTCAGAGGCGTACGAAGTTCGTGGGACATATTCGCAAGAAACTCGGATTTATATTTTGTACTCTGTGCCAGCTCTTCCGCTTTTTTCTGGATTTCGCGATTCCTGTGTCCGATCAGTTCATTTTTTTCTTCCAGCAATTTGCTTCGCTCTTCGAGCTCCCGGTTGGTTTGCATCAGTTCTTCCTGCTGCACTTTTAATTCTTCCTCAGATACCTGCAGTTTTTCTGTTTGTGCTTCCATTTCTGTATTCACTATCTCAAGCTCTTTATGCTGGGCCTGCAATTCTTCCGACTGTGCCTGGACCTCTTCGAGCAATTCCTGCATGCGTTCCCGGTTCTGAGCCATATTGATGGCAATCGCTATGACATTTGCCGCATTCCGGAAAAATTGCAGATCTCTGTCGGAATAGATTTTTAAACTGCCCAGTTCTAATACGCCAATCAGTTTATTTTCAAATGATACCGGGAATCCAAAAATACTGACCGGTTTCAGGCTGCCGGTTGCGTAACTGATTTGTAACGGGGATCCTGTGGTTTCGGGCAGGAAGATTTCTTTGTGGGTGACCGCCACTTCTCCGATAATTCCGTCTCCGATAGCAATATTTTTTCTGTCAGTAGTCGGAACAAATGCATAACCCGCTTCAAAATTCAAACGATTATTTCCTGAATACAAATAAAATGCGCCTACAGAACTTCCGGTATAATTAGCTATCACCTGGAGCGCTTTCGAAGAAAGCTGCTGAACCGTTTGTTCACCAATGGCTGCTTCGCTGATTAAAGCGGCTCCGGTTTGCAGCCATTCTTTGTCTGAAAGACTATTGAAAGAGTACTCCAGGGACGCTCCCATTTTATTCAGCGCAGAAGATAAACTTCCCAGATTGTCCCTTTCCTCGTCATTAATACGGGTGCTGTAGTCCCCGGAAGAAATACGTTTCTGCAATTTTACTGACCGTCTGAATACGCCGGGTGATTTCCAAATCCTTTTGTTCCAATTCCCGCTGAAGCCTGAGCCGCAGATTGATATCGTTTCTGACCCTGAGAAAAAAGAAGATGGCAATGAGAATGGCGATGATGGAAGATAAAACGATAATGATCGGCGTAGCCCGTGAGAATGTTTCGAAATTTTTGGTTCTGGATGACAGCAATTCTTTTTCTGCATTTTTCAAATCATTTACGTCGACACAATGGAATCCATATAATCCTTTCCGGATGTCAATTGTTTTGGATCTAATCAGATTAGACTCCTGTTTGGATTTGATCAGCGCCTCCATTTTATTGAATCGTTTATTGATCAGTTCCCGAAGCAGTTCACATCGTACCTGCTGTGCAGGATTATCACTGGTTAGCGTTTTCACATGATCCAGCGCTGTAATGGATTCTTCAAAAGATCCATGAAAGGGTTCCAGGAAAACGGGGTCATTTGTAATTAAAAAACCACGCTGCGAAGTTTCGGCTTCACGGATGGGCGCTACCACATCGTTCAGGTTTGAAATGACTTCGTAGGTATGATTTACCCATTGTGAACTGGTTAACAGGTTTTGAATACTGAAGAAGGAAGCAACAGAACTTCCAAGCAGGATCAACAGAGAGAATCCAAAACCGATGGCAAGGTTGCGGGTCAGCGATTGTTTCATTAAAATAAAATCCTTTTAATTTTCTGCAATGGGGTTAGCAATGGGTAAAGAAAAATAGAAAGTAGATCCTTTTCCGACTTCACTTTCGAGCCAGCATTTTCCATTATGTCTCCGTATGATTTCAAAGCAAATATAAAGGCCCACACCCAGCCCCTGAAAGCGCCGGGCCGTACCCTCCACACGATAAAACTTGCGGAATACATCTGCCTGACTGTCTTTTGGAATACCGATCCCAAAATCTTTTACTGATACGATCAATAAATTATCCTGAATGGTTGAATGCAGCTCCAGTTCCCTGACATCCGGAGAATATTTAATGGCATTGGTCATATAGTTCAGTATCACCTGCTCGAGACGCGTTTCGTCACCCCTTACGAGTACATTGCTCTCACCGCTTACCCGAATCTTGTAGTCCGGGTAAATCTGACCGATCATTTCGACCGATTCATTTATAAGTTTGTTGAAATTAAAGAGCGATTCATTGAATTTCAGTCTGCCGTTTTCTATGCGTGATGTGTCCAGCAGATCCACAATCAGACTGTTCAATTTGTTTATTTGTGCCAGGGTGCGGTCGAGATATCCTTTTACTCTTTCGTCTTTTTCCAATGAACGGTCAAGCAACTGAACATAGGCCTTCACACTGGCCAGTGGTGTTTTCAATTCATGACTTGCAATGCTCATAAATTCATCCTTACGCTTTGAAGCCGCCTGCGCCTCCTTCTGGGCCGCTTTCCGGAATTCGATTTCCAGTCGCAGGCTGTCCTGCATCTGACTCAACACGCGGTTCTGTTCGTATAAACGGTAAAATGTTTTTACCCTCAATAATAAGATATCCGGGTCGATCGGTTTGGTAACATAATCTATCCCGCCCGAGGAGTAACCTTTCGTAATATATTTTTTTTCCACGTTAATGGCAGAAAGGAATATAATCGGAATATCTTTCGTAGCGCTGTTGCCCGACAGGGTTTCTGCCACTTCAAACCCGTCCATGCCGGGCATCTGGACATCCAGAATAATCAATGCATAGGAGTTCCTCAATGTTTTTTTAAGAGCTTCCTCTCCGCTGGATGCAGAATCCGTCGGAAAAGCGTGCAACTCCAGTAATGTCTTTAAGGTAAAAATGTTCTCCGGCGAATCGTCCACAATCAAGATCATAATCGTCCTTCAATTTATTGGGCGATGAATAATAAAAATACAAAAGTCCTGAATTGATTTCAGGACTTTTTGCATGTTTCCCTATCCTAAGACTAATGCATACGACTTATATAGTTTATTCAATTTATTTGCCAAAGAATTTTGGTTTGATTTCTAACGTTTATTCATCGCGATGTGGAATTTCTTTCCCAAACATCTTTTTTTGTAGATCATAATACCATCTTATCAGCGAAAACTATATATCACTTTATAGATCTCGGAGATATCAATATCCTGTAAATACGGGTATAACTCTGACGAATCCTCGAAACTGCGGATGCAGATATAAAAATAACGGGTCTTATGATAATAAATCTCAACATAAAAATCGTTTACCTGGTATAGGCTGATCCGAAAACATCCATCATGCCTTTCGGCCAGGAAAACCCCGTCGCTGGCCAGCACCTCTGTCTTGGCCATACCATCCATAAAATTGAAATCCCTTATATCCATAAACAGGTTTTATACGTTGTAGTACCGGTTTCATGAAATATTATTCAAATCATATACCGATATTTCAAAAAACCGGGGCACAAGATTCGAAATCAATAAAAAAACAAAAATGGCCGAACTGGTCCTAACCCTTTCCCATAAAGAGCTGCTCAAAGCCGATAAGGACTATGAGAAGGCGGCCAATGCCGTAAATCTGATCTATGTGCGGGATAATATGCCGGGGATTCAGCGTCTCAAAAAGGGAAAAGGCTTTACCTATATCATGGAAGACCAGACCCTGAAGGATCACCAGGAGCTGAAAAGAATAAAAAAACTGGCCATTCCGCCAGCCTGGACGGAGGTCTGGATCTGCCCGGTGGAAAATGGTCATATCCAGGCAACGGGACTGGATATCCGAAAGAGAAAACAGTACCGCTATCATAGTCTTTGGGCGCATGTACGTAGTGAGACGAAATTCCACCGCCTGTATGAATTCGGTAAACTATTACCCCGGCTGCGTGAGCAATTGGAAGCCGATCTGAGGATCAGGGAACTGAACCAGGATAAAGTGCTGGCTACCGTAATCAGCCTGATGGAAAGAACCTATATACGCATCGGTAACAGCAATTACGAAAAGCTCTATGGTTCTTACGGATTAACCACCCTGAAAGACAAACATGTCTCTATAAACGGCGACAAAATGCGTTTTGCTTTTCGCGGTAAAAAAGGAATCCAGCATGATATTACCTTAAGAAATAAAAAACTGGCGAGAACGGTGGAACAATGCCGGGATATTCCGGGAAAAGAATTGTTTCAGTATTACGACGAAACAGGAAGCCGGCGGATCATTGAATCCGGTATGGTGAATGAATATATAAAAAAATCCACCGGAAAAGATTTCAGTGCCAAGGACTTCAGAACCTGGGCCGGATCCGTACATGCACTGGAAACATTGTGTACTTTATCGGATGTAATATCAGAGGCGGAAAGAAAGAAAAATATTGTTGCTGTGCTTGATTCGGTCAGTAAAAAACTCGGGAATTCCCGATCTATCTGCAAAAAATATTATGTTCATCCGGGTTTGCTTCGTTTGTATGAAGAAAATAATTTTTCAAAATACGCGCGCTGCCTTGACCAGATTGAAATGACGGAAGAAAGTTTCGGCTTGACACCTTCGGAGAAGGTTCTTACTCAAAATTTTGAAGGAAAGCTAACTACACTAAACACTACTACTCACAAGTCTGGAAGACTGGAAGACTGGAAGTCTGGAAGTGAAGTATTTTAGTTTTTAGTGAGATTTTTTTTAGCTGTAACAATAATTTTCGATAGAATCAGAATGATTTCTTTTAATTCATTTAGTATTTCCTGTTTTACCGATAATCCATCTATTTTTTCACATAAAGAGAGCCAGTAAAACGTTTCATTCGCTTCTTTCAGGGCGATTTTCATTTTGTGAATAAAATCCAGCCTGCTTTCGGAATACTGCGCTTCAAAAACATTTGCACCTATCGACGTGCCGGATTTCAATAATTGATTAGCAATGATAAATTTTCTTTTATCATTTAGATATTCGCAGTAAGAAATAATGGAAACAGAAAAAGCGAATGATTTGTTTACAATGGGACCCTCTTTCATGATAGACAGATTTGTGCAAATCTGATTCATTTATATAAGTTCTAAAAGAGGAAAATCACGTAGATGATATAAGAAAATCACCCGACTAAAAACTAAATCACTTCACTTCCATACTTCCATTCTTCCATACTTCCATACTTGTGTAAAGTGTTGTGATTTAGTGTGAAGTTACGCCCTTTCAAATTTGAGAATGAAGTTCGATCCCTGATTCACCCCGGTCTGAACGTCAATGGATCCTTTATGCGATTGAATGATATTGAGTGTGGTAGCCAGGCCCAGGCCCAGGCCGTTTCTTTTAAAAGTAAAATAAGGTTCGAATAAGTGTGGAAGAGTTTCTTTACTGATTCCTGAACCATTGTCTTTGATGGATACCAGGTGATGGCCGTTCTGGCTGGTTATGGAAATGTCCAGTTCGCCCTTGTTCTCGTTCATTGCCTCAATGGCATTGATGATGATATTTGTAAAGGCGATTTTTAATTTCAGCGGATCTGCCATGATATAAGCGGGCTCATTGGGGTAAGCCACTTTCCAGTTTACTTTTTTAAGCGTAATCCGGTCGATGATGGTAGCAATCGATTCATCCAGAATACTTTGAAGTGCTCTCTTTTCCCGGACATTTTCAGGTGGAAGCGAAGAGGATAACAAAAGCTCGGTGATCAGATCGTTAATTCTCTTGGAATTCCTGCTGATAATATCCATATATACGGTGCCGGTATCTCCCAGGTTTTCCTGCGCCAGTTGTTCGACCGACAGATTGATATTGTTCAGCGGGTTTCTTACTTCATGCGCCAGCGCTCTTACCAGCCGGTTGGCAGCGCCCAGTTTCTCTGCCTGCAATGTTGCTTTTTCGGCACGCTTGAGATTGGTAATATCATGTATAATTCCCTGTACATATAAGTTATCGTCGGCATCCATTTCCATGGAGAGAGAAAGAACCGATTGCAGAACCTCACTGTTTTGGCTGACCAGTTCCACTTCAATATCCTCCACATTACCTTCAGACTTTAATAATTTGACAATCTCTTCTGCCTGCTGGGGTTTTGTAAAAAAATGCAGCAGGTTCATGTTCATCAGTTCCTCCCTGGAATAACCAAACATGCTCACCGTAATATCATTCAGATCCTTAAAAACAAGGGATTCATCCGTCAGGAATACTGCATCTTTTGACCTTTCAAAAATGCTTCTGAATTTTCTTTCATTGGAACGAAGAATTTTAAGAGAGGTTGCTCTTTCCAGGGAGTAACGGATACACCTTTCGATTTTTTCGGTATTCAGCTCCAGTTTAACCAGATAATCATAAGCCCCCGCCTGCATCGCTTCAAGATCTATTTTCTGGTTCCCCATACCGGTCAGTAATATCAGGGGTTGTTCGCAGTTTTGTTCCAGCGCTTCCTTCATCAATTCCAGGCCGGTCTGGGCACCCAGATAATAATCGATAAAATATATATCATACCGGGCTTCCACAATGGCTTCCAGCGCGTCATTATAACGATAACACCAGTCGATAATAAATTCCTTACCCCGTATCTTTTTAATATACTGGCTGGTGAGAAAAAAGTCTTCCTCATCATCGTCAACGATAAGAATTTTGACGGGCAAATTTTCAGAGCTCATGGACGGGCGGTGGTTATGGGTATTTATTTCAGACGGGTACATTGAATTAATGATTTTTCATTTCCTCATACAGAGTCATTTTATTATACAGCGTTTTCCGGTCGATTTTCAGAAGCTGTGCTGCCTTACTTTTATTGTAATTGGATTCTTTCAATGCCTGAAGAATCATTTCGTATTCGGCATCGATGCTGGCTTCCTTCAGCGAACTTTCACTCAGATTTATTTTCCCGTTAGCACCAGGTTTTGCATCCGATCCGGGCAGGGAACCTGTTCCCATGATCCCCGGGGGCTGTTCAGAAAACTGGAGTTTATCGTAATTTGAAATTTCAAAAGGAAGGGTCCTGGCTTCTATAAAATCTCCTTCTGTGAGCAGGGTCGCCCTTTTAATAACATTTTTTAATTCGCGCAGATTGCCGAACCATACGTATTTTTTTAAAATTTCTTCCACATCGGGCTCAAAGCCTTTTACATTTTTTCCCAGTTCCTCATTGGTGGTATGGAGAAAATGAGTGGCAAATAACATGATATCATCCCTGCGTTCGCGCAAAGGGGGAATTTCAATGGAGAATTCATTGAAACGATGATAAAGATCTTCGCGGAATTTTCCTGACCGGGTGGCATTCCATAACAATTCATTGCTGGCTATCAGTATCCGCACATCCAGGTCAATATCCTTGACGCCGCCCACCCTTCTCATTTTTCGTTCCTGCACCACACGTAATAAAGATACCTGTACATCGTACGGCAGATTGGCTACTTCATCCAGGAAAATGGTTCCTCCATTCGCCAGTTCAAAGCATCCGATCTTCTGATTTAATGCGCCGGTAAAAGCGCCTTTTTCATGACCAAATAATTCACTGGCTGCCAGTTCCTTTGAAAGCGCTCCGCAGTCAATGGCTATAAAAGTTTTACTGCTGCGCTTACTGCGTTTATGAATTTCCTGGGCGAACGATTCCTTACCGCTGCCTGTTTCACCGTAGATAATGACACTGTAACTGGTAGGTGCTACCAGGGCAATCTGCTTCAATATTTTACGGAACGCTTCTGAATCCCCAAATATATATTTTCCGGAGTAGGTGACCCCGGCTGTTTCTGCAACAGGCTTGTCGGGCACTGTCGTTTTTGTTTTTGCTGCCGGACGGGCACTGCTGTTTTCACTATGATCAATGGCCTGCTGAATGGTATGTATAATTTCATCCGGCAATAAAGGCTTTGTAATATAATCGTACGCGCCCATTTTCATCACTTTCACGGCGGTGCGCATGTCGCTGTATCCTGTAATGATGATAACCGGCACCTCGGAATATTTGTTCTTGATACTCGTCAGCATCTCCATCGCATCCATATCTCCCAGCCGGTAATCACACATCACCAGGTTGGGTTGATTCGAATCCAGCCATACGAGTGCTTTCTTGCCCGTATACATTTCAATGACTTCATAACCACGACGGGTTAGAAACCGGTTGAGCAGAAGGCAAATATCTCTGTCATCATCAATCACTAGAATTTTTTTCATAAACATCAAATTTGTAATTCAAAAATAGCTTTGGTAAAAATGAACTAATTGAATAATGCTCTCATCTGGGCCACAGGAATATTTAACTGATCCCTGTATTTCGCAATGGTTCTGCGTGCTACGATATAACCCTTACCGGATAATATATCAGCCAGTTGCTGATCGGTGTAAGGTTTCTTTTTATCTTCTTTCTCAACCACTTCCTCCACGATGGTCTGAATTACTTTATTACTGATAATCGTTCCTTCTTTATTTGTTAAACCTTCCGTGAACAAGTCTTTGAGCAGGATCATTCCAAAAGGTGTATCCGCATATTTATTACAGGTGATCCTGGATACTGTTGAAATATCCAGTCCGACTATTTCTGCTATATTTTTTAATACCATCGGTTGCAACTGCATCGTATCCCCATATTTGAAATATTCAGACTGGAACTGAACAATTGCCTTGATCACTTTTAGCATATTGGATTCCCTCTCCCGAATGGCTTTGATAAACCATTGGGCCGATGCCAGTTTGCTGCGCATATACTGACGGGTTCCGCGATCTGTTGTTTTATCATTGTCCATCTGATGCACAGTTTCTGCCCAGGTCTGGTTCACATGCAATGATGCTGAACGCTGTCTGGCCAGGGTCACAAATACTTCATCCGCTTCAACTGTAATTATAAAATCCGGAAAAACCGTATTGTTGACCTGAATGGTATTTGTAGAACCTGTGAAGGGCCGGGTTTTCAGAGACGCGAGTATTTGCAGCACTTCCTTTACTTCACCGTCCCTCATTTTCATATCCCTTCTTATTTTTTCAATATTACAGGCATGCAGATCAGGGAAATGATCCCTGACCAATTCAATGGCCGTAGCGTAAACCGGTCTCCTGTTATTTAACTTATTCAGCTGTATCAGAAAAAACTCTCCCAGGTCCCGGGAACCACAACCCAGCGGATCGAGTTCCTGAATATTTTTCAACAGCGGCTCAAGTTCTTCGCCGTGAATCCAGATATTCTGTTTAAAAGAAATTTCTTCTGCAATCGTATCCAGATCATGTGTCAGAAATCCGCTCTCATTTAAAGAATCGATAATAAAATCGGCCAGTTTATATTTCTTCTCATCCAGCTCTACAAATCGGTATTGCTTTTTTAATTCTTCCCTGAAATCAACGGTTTCCGCAATCTGGCGGTCCGGCATTTTATCCGACGGCAGGTAATTTTCATATTCCGTTTTATAGTCAGGAATATCATCATACCCGTATTCTTCCCAATTTTGAAAATCCTGCACCGTTTCTTTATTGAATTTATCATTCAGGGCATCATCGGGATTACTGCTTTCTTCCAACGCCGGGTTTTCATTGATTTCGTCTTCAATTCTCTGTTCCAGACTCAATGAATCCAGGTGTAACAGATTGAGTAATGCGATGTGATGGGGAAGAATCTTATGCTGTAGCTTTTGCGACTGAAGCTGGTTAAGCATGCGAGTGTCTTTGGTTTCACTTATAAAAACAAATAAAACACCAAAAATATTCCCCTTGAAAATAGCTATTTTTTATCAAAAACAACAGCATTGGGGGAATTATTTCCCCAAAATGGGGAATTTTAAATGGGTAAGACATATTATTCACAACTTTTTTAGCCCTTTTTTCTATTTATCGGAGGTTTTTCACAACTTTTTTGGCCATTTTTCTATTCATCAGAGGTTTCTTTCACATCATATTTAGCCTTTTTTCTATTTATCGGAGGTTTCTTTGCCAGATTGCTTCTTTTCCTGGTCTTCCTTTTTCTTGTCATCGGCATTCTGTCTTCTGTTCTTCCAGTTCTTTTTTCTTCTTATCCTCTTCTTTTTTCTTCTTTTTAAAATAGCCTTTCAGCAGGAAGTTATGTTTGGCTGCTTCCATATTTTCATTTAACCCGGCGGAACCTTTCTTCAGATTAACCATCGTTGCATGCAGGTTATTACCCATACTGGTGTCTCCCAGCAGTCTGGCAATAATACCATGGCCGTGGTTTACTTTATTGGCAATTTCCGCCAGCTGTTGCGTAATAATGGCTGCATTGTCAGCGGATGTTTTTAAACCGGCCATGATTTGTTCTGTTTCCACAGGCGCGCGCGAAACCAGTATTTCATTGTCTTTTACAGGTTCCCGGTTCATAGAACCCGGAGATATTAATACCACCCGGTCACCCACGAGACCATCTGATCCGATACTGGCGCTGGCATCCTGTTTAATAAATTTTCTGACCTCGGATTTGATATTCATGTTTACCTGCACCGAAGTATCATTCAACAGCTGAATGCCATCTACAGTCCCTACGGCGATGCCCCCAAAACGTACATTATTGCCCACTTTCAAGCCGCTCACGTTATTAAATACCGCCTTTATCGGGAAAACAGAAACAAAAAGATTCTTCTGCTTTCCAATAAAAAATAATCCAAATACCAGGAGCACCAGGCCCACCACGATAAATAATCCGAGTTTCCATTTAAGCCTGCCGCTAGATTTCATATGTTCACATTTAATATTTTAAGAGAAAAAAGATTTAATCCATTCATCATGATTGTTTTCCATATCATCGTAAGAACCTTCGGCGATTATAACACCCTCTTTTAACATCACCACGCGGTCAGCCACCATCTTTGCACAAGAGATATCATGCGTGATGATCAGTGACGAAATTTTATATTTCCGCTGCAAATCAAGAATCAACTGGCTGATCTCCTTCGCCGTTGCCGTATCCAGCCCTGTTGTCGGTTCATCATATAACATGATTTCCGGTTTTAAAATCAGCGTGCGCGCCAGTCCGATGCGTTTACTCATTCCACCGGAGAGTTCAGCCGGCATCATGTCTCCAGCCTCCGGCAGACCTACATTTTCCAGCACTTCATGAATCAGTTGATCCAGTTTTTCCTTTCCCATTTCTTTTTTATGGTGACGCAGGGGGAAAGCCAGGTTCTCATATACCGTCATGGAATCATATAGTGCACCACTTTGAAAAAGAAACCCGATACGTGTACGAAACCTGTTAAGTTCATCGTAATCGATCTGCGCCATGTCCTGTCCAAAAATGCAGATCTCACCTTCATCCGGTTCCGTCAATCCAATCATACATTTGATCAGCGTGGATTTCCCGGATCCGGACTTACCCAGTACAACAACGTTTTCAGCTTTGTGTATTTCAAGGTTTATGTCTTTAAGAATATGTTTTTCCTTAAAAGATTTACTCAGACCCTTTATACTGACTATATTTTCAATCTCCATCAATTCTCCGTTTTTATAATATATCCGTTACCTGCACTGTTATCATGTCAATAAAGAATATCGCCAGTGAAGCCGTGACCACTGAAGAATTCGCAGCGGTACCCACGCTGGCTGTTCCTCCCTCCACGGTAAAACCTTTATAACATCCGATCAAACCGATTGCCGTACCGAATAAAACAGATTTGATGATAGAAGGTATAATATCAATCCAGTCCAGCTTGGAAAGCGCCGCATTGAAATAACTGGTCAGGGACATTTCCCCATGAATATTATACGCCAGGTAGGAAGAAAAAATAGAAATTGTATCTGCAAAAACCACCAGCACAGGAAGCATACAGGTCGCTGCCAGTACACGGGTAACAACAAGAAAACGAAATGGATTGATGGCAGAAACTTCCATGGCATCAATCTGCTCCGTAACTTTCATGGACCCCAGTTCTGCCCCGATACGACTGCCGATTTTACCCGCGCAGATGATGGCGGTTATAACCGGTCCGATCTCCTTGATAACGGATACGGAGACCATGCCGGGTAATAAAGCTTCAGCGCCAAAGTTTACAAGAGAGGGCCTGGTTTGCAGGGTTAATACCAAACCCATGATAAAGGCGGTAATGAGTACCAGAGGAAGTGATTTATTTCCCATTTTATAACACTGTACCAGGAATTCTCTCCATTCGAAAGGACGTTTAAACATCTCTTTCATGAACCGAATATAAAACATGAAGAAATCGCCGGCACCCTGGATGGTTGATTTAAAAGGTACCCAGGCGGGCATTTGACTTTCAGCAGTATCCATTATAATATTTTGTATTGCACTTAGTAGGAAGATCATGCCCCTGCATTTTAAGACCGTAACTTGCATTATCAGGATTAACCGTAGAAATAAGTACCCATACAAGCCTAAGGCCTAAAGCTCAAAGCCTAAAGCCATATTATTGTAAGAGTCGTTTTATGTTTAACTTATAATATTGTGATTTAATAGAAGCAGTTTACAGGCTTTTGGCTGCATAATACAGAGGCTTTAGGCTTTACGCTTTAGGCTTTGGGCTTAATATGGCCTGATTTTCGAATAAGATTGGTAAATTAACTTTATGACTAATAAAAAAATTGTCGCGGGAATACTAACCGGAATCGCCGCCGGTGTTTCAATCGCCATTATTCTGAATACAAAAAAGGGTCGTGAAGCAAGCCAAAAATTCCTGAAAAAAGGAAATAAGCTGACGGATGATTTAAAGGGAAAATTTGGTGAATTTGTAGATCAATTGCAGGGAAGGGTGCAGGGTATTCTAAAGTAGGTATCTTAGCTTAATAAATAAATATGACCTACACCGAATCTATTAAGACGCTGATAGATAAGTCGAAAGATTATCTCGAAACGAAAATTGAACTGACCAGACTGAAAACCATTGATAAATCGGCCGATGTTTTATCGACCGTGGTCGTTACAGTTTCCATGCTGATCGTTTCATTCCTGTTAATACTTTTTATCAGTCTTGCAATAGCGCTCTTTTTGGGTAAAATGCTCGGTGCCTATCATTATGGGTTTTTTATCATGGGCGGATTTTATGCCATCATCTTGCTGGTCATTTACGTCAAGAGGGAGAAGTGGATCAAGACTCCGATTGCCAATGAACTGATCAGTAAAATGCTGAAATAACCCCGATGAAAAAAACAATCACAAATTCTGAGGAACTGGCGGAAGCCATTGCTGCACTTGAATTAAAAGCAGCGGCTCAGAGAAGAGATATCGAAGAAACTTTCCATGCTGTCGCAGAAGATCTTCAACCGCTCAACCTGGTGAAGAATGGACTTCGTTCGGTATTTTCAGGTGAGCATAAAGGAGAACTCGTTCAATGCCCTGATCGGGCTGGGTTCCGGACTGCTGAGCCGAAAACTGATCCTTGGCAAAACCACTGGCTTTGTCGGAAAAACAGTGGGTAAAGCCATACAGTGGGGAATGGCGGGATTGATTTCTCAGAATGCAGAAAAAATAAAAGAAAAAGCCGGAGGAATCATCGACCGGCTTTTTAAGCGTAAAGCTAAAAGCGTAAAGCCTAACGCAAAATTATAAGTTAAAGCTAAATTCACTTTCAACAGCCAGAACAATTCTTCCAATTAGGAACATATCATAATCATAACTCTGGTTTTAAGTTAAAGCTAAATTCACTTTCAATAGCCAGAACAATTCTTCCCAATTAGGAACATATCATAATCCTAACTCTGGTTATAATAAAATAATAGAGATATTGAAGAATACGCCACCAAATTATTGCTTTACGCTTTACGCTTTAAGCTTTACGCTCTAATTGGAAGTATTAAATGCTTTCTCCACTTTATGCATAAATGTAGAAACAGGCCCTTCCATTTTGCCCGTCCTGTCGTCCAGATTATTATTTTTTAAAATGGATCCTAATTCCAGGGAGGGCGGCAGGTACAGAAGTGTATCCGGTTTATTCTTTGCGACAAATTTTCTTATATGATTTTCATCAGTGGAATTTCCGATTCCCTCTTTAACAACACGAAGAGATTCTGAAGCAATATGTTCCAGCTGCTGGGCAATATGCTTATCCCTCACTTTTGAATAATTTTCTATTTGAGTGACGACCACTTCCGTGGATTTGCCAAAGATATTTTCCAATAAATTGCCTTTTTCAGCACCTAAAAGATTCAGGTCAGGGTTCTCTTCTAATTTATTATATATGCCAAGTAAAATGGCAGGAATCCCGGCCTGTGCAACGGCGCTGTTGCCCACGGCGGTATCCTCTCCCACCGTTTCCTGGGTGTTCGGATCTATTTTCTTCAAAGTGTCGAATCCAAGATTTTTTTGGATCGTTTCTATGATATTCATAAAATAAATTTAATGGTGAAAAAAGGTTGAATGTAAAATGCTCATCCGGCAGGCGGATGAGCATTTTACGGCAAATGATTCATTCACGCCCTTCTGATCACCCCTAATATCAGGGCAATAATTGCAATGATCAACAGAATATGAATTAAACCACCTGCGCTATATACAAAAAACCCGAGTATCCAGCCGATGATCAGGATGACTGCAATGAGATACAATAAACTACTCATAAAATAAATTATAGGTTGATTAATATAATAAGGTAGTAGCAATTTCATGCCAGCCTTCAATACCGGATGATTTTATCAATTCCTTAAAGGATGGTCATTTGATGTAGATGATTTTCTACACTAAAAACTCTTAACTAATCAAATAAATTTTACAAACAGTTGTTATATTTGAATGCCGCTACAATAATCTCCGTTTTTATACGTGTAAAATACTGAATGGCAAATCAGACTAATTCCATTGAACGAGTGCTCATAATTGATGACGAAACAGATTTTTGTCTGTTGATGAAAAATTATTTCATCAGGAAGAATTATGAAGTGCATATTTTTCATACCCTGGAAGAAGGAATGAAAAACCTTGAAAAGATCAAACCGGACATCATTTTTCTCGACAACAATTTACCGGACGGGCTTGGATGGGAAAAAACGGAGTATATCTGCCAGCATTATCCAAACACACGCATTAACCTGATCAGCGCTTACAAGTATGATCAAAATTTCTCAGGCAAGTCGAAATCAGTCAGAATATGGGAGAAACCCATCAGTTTGACGGATCTGAATAAGTACTTGAATTAAGCTTAAAGCCTAAAGCGCAAAGCCTAAAGCTTGTAGGTATAATATCTTAGACTTATCCATTGAAATTCATTCACTGAAGATTATTTCATAACTAATTGTTTAAAATAGCTTTACGCTTTAGGCGTTAGGCTTTAGGCTTAAGATTGGCAAGATTTTTAGAGTTTAATTAATAAAAATACTGTTATGCGCGCAATATGGACAGGAGCCATTGGTTTTGGGCTGGTGAATATACCCGTCCGGATCTTCAGTGCCACTCAGGACAGCAACCTGGATCTTGATATGCTGGATAAAAAAGATCACGCAAAAATCCGTTTTAAAAGAGTCAACGAGGATAGTGGCCGGGAGGTTACTTGGGAAAATATTGTGAAGGCCTATGATTATAACGGTAAGTACATCGTTCTGGACGACGAGGATTTCCAAAAGGCGAGTCCCGAAAAATCAAAGATCATCGAGATCGTGGAATTTGTAAAGGAGAGTGAAATTCAGAGTATATTTTATGAAACGCCCTATTATCTGGAACCGCAGAAATCCGGGGTGAAAGCGTATGCGCTTCTCCGGGAGGCATTGAAAAAAACGGGCAAAGTGGGCGTTGGTAATTTTGTGATGAGAACCAAGGAATCACTCTGCGTGCTGAAACCCATGGAGAATGCCATTCTCTTACAGGGAATTCGTTTTGAACAGGAGATCAGGGAAATGAACGAACTCGATATCCCGGCAAAATCCACCGTTTCACCTGCTGAAATGAAAATGGCGATCGCACTGATCGATCAATTATCCTCAAAATTTGATATTTCAAAATTTAAGGACACATATTCTGCTGAGCTATTGAAGGTGATTCATGCCAAGGCCAAAGGCAAAAAACTTCAGCCAGCCCCTCTCCGGGTTGTGCATAGCAAATCGAAGGATCTGATGGATCAGTTAAAGGAAAGTCTTTCTACAAAAAAGAAAAAAGCTTCTTGAGCTTAAGGCGTAAGGCACAAAGCGTAAAGCCATATATTTTAATGTGGACGTGGATTAGTAACACCTCCATCCCGCACGTGCGGGATCATTTCCTTTTTCCATTTCGAATTCTACATTCTTACTCTTCCCACATTCACCACACTACGGCTTTACGCCTTACGCTTTACGCCTTACGCTTAAAACCGGCTTAATGGTTTCAACCTTTGGCCTGATGCCCGGCAGCGTTATTTTCAGATCATGCACCGTCTGGTCATTCAGCAACAACACATCATTGGAATTTTGGCTGACACCGTCCAGAGAAATGGTCATTTCTTCGGAAGCCTCATTTCTGTCAAAATACAGATGATATTCTGTGTCAACGAAGATGTATTTGATCTTAAATGAATTCCAGCTATCGGGTATGCAGGGTTTTATGGTGAGCCTGTTGCCGGTTCTGCTTAGTCCAAAAAAGGATTCAGCAAGCAATTGATACATCCAGCCTGCCGAGCCGGTATACCAGGTCCATCCGCCCATTCCTTCATGGTTCTCTACGGCGTACACATCGGCGGCGATTACATAAGGTTCTGTTTTGTATTTTTTTATACCTGCTGCAGTAGATCCGTGATTCAGCGGATTGACCATCTGGATCAGATCGTATGTTCGCTGTTTGTCTTCCAATGCGGCAGAAGCCATGATAAGCCAGACCGCAGCATGCGTATACTGTCCGCCGTTCTCACGAACACCGGGAAGGTAGCCTTTGATATATCCGGGGTTTGGAACTGCATGATCAAACGGCGGATTGAATAATTGAATTACAGAGATATCTTTTTTCACCAGGTGATCATATGCCGATTGCATGGCTGTCCGGCTGTGAGACGTATTGCCTGCTCCGGAAATAACGGACCAGCTTTGTGGTATGGAATCAATTTTACATTCCTGGTTTTTCGATGATCCCAGCGGGGTTCCGTCATCAAAAAATGCACGCAGATACCAGCTTCCGTCCCAGGCATTTGCTTCAATATTCTTCCTGAGCTGAAGGGATTCCTTCTGCAATTGTTCCGCAAGTTCAAGATCCTTCCTTGCATGGGCAACTTCCTGAAAGCGGATCAGAACATCATATAAAAAGAAAGCGAGCCATACACTTTCGCCTCTTCCTTCATTTCCCACTTTGTCCATTCCGTCGTTCCAGTCGCCGGATCCGATCAGGGGTAATCCATGCGATCCAAAATGAAGCCCATGCTGAATGGATAGTTTGCAATGTTCGTACAAACTCTGCGACTGATTTGAAACACCCGGTAATTCGTAGTTGGATTCCTCTCCGGGATTCAATAACCTGCCTTCAATAAATTTTACGCTTTCATCCAGAATCGTATCGTCACCTGTATGTTTCACATACCTTGATACAACATAAGGGAGCCACAAATAATCATCTGAACAAGTTGTGCGCACACCCCGTCCCATGGGCGGATGCCACCAGTGCTGCACATCGCCTTCACGAAATTGCCTGGATGCGCTTAACAGAATTTGTTGTTTTACCAGGTCCGGCCTTGAATGCAGTAATGACAACACATCCTGTAGCTGATCGCGGAAACCGAAGGCGCCACCCGATTGATAAAAACCACTTCTTCCCCAAATGCGCGACGCGATGGTTTGATAATTCAGCCATCCGTTAAACAGGAAATTGATCGCCGGATCCGGAGTTTCCACTTTCACTGCAGAGAGTGTTTTCTTCCAGAATTCTTTTACACGGGTCAGCGCTTCTGTCGCGTTAATGGAGCCCCTGACCTTTTTTGCCGTCTGCACAGCACTATACTGATCTTTCCCTGCACCCAGTCTGAACACAAGTGTTCTTTCTTCTGTATCGGTCAGATCCATCGCCGATTGCAGTACAGCACAGGCATCCTGGGATGCGCCGATTCTTCCGGACAGCTTAGCCTTTCCCATGGCTTCCGGATTTTTATATGTTCCGTTTCTTCCCAGAAATTCTGTGCGGTCACTCGTAAATGTTTTTAAATTATCATCTACGTCAAAAAAGCTGATATAACTTCCGAAATCACTATTGTAAGCATTTCCCGCAAGTAATACACCGGTTTCCTGATTGATCTCCGTAGTAATCTGCATGGCTGTTTTTGGCCTGAGATCGCCCAGCACCCATTCTACATAACCGGTGACCGATAATTTTCTCATCCTTCCGGATGCATTTTTTATCTTAAAGAGGATGTATTTAACCGGATCTTCGAGATCGACAAATACAGTCATGGAAGAAAAAATTCCATCTTCGGCAAAATGAAATTCGCTGTACCCAAATCCATGAATACATTGATAGCCTGATTTGCCGGGTGTTGGCAGAAGTGCCGGTGACCAGTACTTCCCGCTTTCCTCATCGCGTATATAAAATGCTTCTCCGCAGAGATCCGAAATGGAATCATTGTTCCATGGTGTTAACCGGTATTCATGGGCATTTTCCATCCAGCTATAGGACTGTCCGCTCTCGGAAATAACCGTTCCAAATAAAGGGTTTGCAATTACATTACACCAGGGAGCCGGCGTCGGTTTTTCAGCGCTGGTCAGAATATGGTATGCAGATCCGTCTGCGGTAAATCCTCCGATTCCATTAAAAAACACCAGATCCTTTGGTTGTTCCAGCGAAGATTCCTGCGAAGCATAAAATTTCGTTGGCGTAAAATAAGGTATCACCGGTTTCACTTTGCTTCTGCGTTTAACCTGATCATCCAGGGTTCCAAAACTATCCGACAGTATGATCCGGGATACTGCCTGGAATAAAACGCGGTCTTCCTGTGATACCTGTTCACCGGAACGGATAAATATGCCACCTGGTTTATCCTTCACATCCGTGATGATTCCGGGTGAAATCAGACTCAGCAATTCATTTTGCAGCGCCTGCCGGTATCCGCCAAAATCTTCATTCCAGATCACCAGATCAACCATCAATCCTTTCAAACGCCAATAGGCATGTGCCTGCACCATTTGACGTGCCAGTTCCATGTTGGCAATGTCCTGGATTTGTAAAAGCACAATCGGCAGGTCCCCGGAAATGGAATAACTCCACAGTGCACTCTGACCCCGGCGATTTCTGATGATGACCGAGGCTTCTGCCCTTAATGCAGGATTTGCAAATATGACAGAACTCGCAAGTTTAGAATACAATTGCGCATCCGCTTCTGTTGCATTGATCTGACGCAGTACAACCTGGCTATGTGTCCAGGCAAGTTCAAAGGCACGGTCCGTCAATGGTCTGTCCTGATATTTTTCTACCAGTGATGTACATGCCTCTTTGTTTTCCGCCATACCAAAGACCATATCAACCGTAACAGCGTCGTGCGCTTCGATTGTAAACCGATACCGTATGGCAACAATCGGATCGAGTACAGCGCCATGGGAATTGGAGAGCGGCTGGTTCTTATTCAATGCATCCGGTTCATGGATAGTGCGCGTTCTTCCGATAAATATGGAACGATCAGTTTCAAAAGAAACATCCCGGATGTCTGTCGCATTATGCACTTTCATCAGGTGGAACATCCAGGGCTGCGGATCTCCTGCACCTCTCGGTCTGCGCGTGCAAAGGATCGCATCACGCTGCGGAAGGATCTCTGTTTGAACAAACAGATTGCTGAAAGCCGGATGGGCTGCATCGGCAGCGGCAGTAGTAAGCACTACTTCGGCATAACTGGTCACTTCAAGCGTTCTTTTTCTGCGGCTTCGATTACTGATATGCACGCGCCGCATTTCCACATCATCTTCTGAAGAAACCACAATTTCGGTATGGGTTTCAAAGTTTTGTTCCAGACGTCTGAATTCAGCACGCCCCTGTGAAAAAACGACTTCATACGATTCGGCTGTTTTAAGCGAAGGCTGGAATGCTGCGGACCAGCTGCTTTCATTATCGAGATCCCTGATATAACAAAAGATGCCTGTGTTGTCAATGGTCGCGTCCTCTCTCCAGCGCGTAACCGCAATATCCCTCCAGCGACTGTATCCGCTGCCGGAGTTTGTAACCATCGCATAATAGCGACCGTTAGACAGCATCTGGATTTCCGGTAATGCTGTGGAAGGCGTACGGATAATGCGCATCTGCACTTCCTGCTCTGTTACGCTGGTATCGGATACGTGAACAGTCGGAGAATAAAACTCTGTTGCATGCGGTACACGTTCCTGCAACAGCAGCATAATGGCTTTGAACTGTGCTTCATTTTCAAACCGCTTTTGCATGGGCTTGTCATGCAGCAGATACGAGACAGAAAGAAATGACATGCCCTGGTGATGAGCCATAAATGATCTCACGATCGCATGTGACTGACCACGGGTTAACCGGGCCGGCGTATAGTCAACCGCTTCATACATACCATACCTTCCTCCAAATCCGTCTTTTTCCAGATCCATCAGATTTTCTGTCGCCTGTTCCGGAAGCACCATCAGTGCCATGACGGTCGCATAGGGAGCAATCACAAGATCCTCGCCCAGCCCGCGTTTCAATCCAAGGCCGGGAACACCGAACGCACGGTATTGATAATTCAGATTTACATCCACCAGGTTGTATCCCGATTCTGAAACACCCCATGGAACATTTCTTTTTTTGCCGTATTCAATTTGTTTCTGTACTACAGATTTATTTGTTTGATCAAGCAGTGTATTGTCAAAGTTGGGCATCACCAACTGAGGCATCAGATATTCAAACATGGAGCCGCTCCAGGAAACAAGAACCGGAGAAGTACCGGGATTGGTCAGCTGACGACCCAGGGCAAACCATGTGTCCTGTTGCAGTTTTCCCTGGGCAATACCCAGGAAAATCGTCAGCCTGGCTTCCGAAGCAAGCAGGTCATAAAAACCATTGTCTCTGCGATGATCCGTCACATTGTATCCAATTGCTAAGAGTCTTTGGGATTTATCATACAGAAAATCGAACTGCAAATCCGCGAATTCTTCACAGAGCCTGCTCAGTGATTGAATATTTAGTAATCTTTCTTTTGCCCGGCGGCTGGTTTCTATCAACTGCCTGCGGAATGTTTCCAGCCAGGATTTTTCATCAGCAACTAAATCTTCTTCATCAAATATATGTACCTGGGGAAGCAGTGAAATTTCCAGCATCGCCAGTTCCTGCAAAGTCAAAAGACGCGATACAGATTCCTCGAGCGTTTTGAACCGCTCAGGAAAATCCGGGATGGTGAGCCAGGGATAGGATTCGTTTACGTCGTTGAAAGCATCCCTTACCTGGTTCGCAAATGCATCGGCCCACCAGGCTGATTCGGAATCATCGTTGAATAATCCTGTCAGCGTTTCTGCTTCTTTTAATAACGATTGCAATGCTTTGTATAATCCCTGAACCGAATGGTTATCATTTGCAAGAGCAGCGGAAATTTGTTGATCTAATATTTCGGTTCCTTTCCGGCTTCCCATCTTATCCTTTAATATTTCCAATGTAACCTGCAATCCTTTATACATCTGGTCTGTGATGACCGGTTTGTCAGCCAGCATCAGAAGTCCCTGTTTCAATGTGATGAGGTGGCCGGCCATATTTCCGCTATCAACCGTAGAAACATAATTCGGAGGAAGCGGTAACAGGCTTTGGGTATCATACCAGTTATAAAAATGTCCCCTGTACTGTTCCATCTTCTGCAGGGTTTGCATCGTATTCGAGACCCTGACCAACAAAACCTGCATGGGTATATATCCAAAATCAAATGCCGTCAGATTGGACAGCAACGACAGTCCGATATTTGTGGGTGATGTGCGATGAGCGATACGTTCAACGGGACTTTCCTGATAGTTATCCGGCGGAAGCCAATTGTCACCGGCCACAACAAACGTTTCAAAAAAGGCCCATGTTTTCCGTGCCAGTTTGTTGAGGAATAATTTTTCGTTTTCATTCAGGTCAACTTTTTTGATCTTATCCGGCAGACTGATTTTCCAGGCGATGGCAGGCGACATCATCCAGGCAATCAGAAAAGGAACACTAATACCGATTCCCTCGGAATGTCTGAATTCCAACCATTCGAAGACACCGATGGCCAGCAGAACCGGGAACCACATTTCAACATAGGTCTGAAATAAATTTTTGTTCGTGCGACCCATCAGATTTTGGGACGGGTTCCATTGAAGCAGGTGCCGGTGACTTAAAATCATTCGCCAGTTCGTTCTCCAGATCGCATCTGCATACACAAAGGCCTCATAAGGGATCGTAATTAACAGGAATAACTGACCCAGAAAATGCTGGATCGTGTAATGAAAACTCATTACAATATGCGGCAGCACATGAACGTCTTCCGGTTTTTGCCAGACCTCCCAGAAAAAACTGATCACTGAATTCAACAGCAATATGCTCAGAACAGCCAGCGTCCAAAAAACCGGAGAGTGTGAATAGACCCAGCCAAAAAGTAACATGGCCAACAATGCAATCGGTAACAGGCTGCGGCGGATGTTATCAAATATTTTCCATTTTGACAAAGGAGAAATAGGGTTTCTCCGGATTCTTTTTGAAGGACCCGGCACCAAGGGAAGCATCCAGGATGCAATTTGCCAGTCTCCCCGGATCCAGCGATGTCTGCGTTTCATATCAACATCATAGCGGACCGGATATGCTTCATACAACTGGACATCACTCAGCAATCCACACCGCGCATAACTGCCTTCCAGCAAATCATGACTCAGTATCCGGTTCTCAGGGAAGCGTTCACCGATCGCCTTTTCAAATGCATCCACGTCATAAATACCTTTGCCGATAAATGATCCTTCCCCGAACAGATCCTGGTACACATCTGAAATGGCACGTGTATAGGGATCAATGCCTGGTTCATTACCATGCATTCGCGCAAAGGGTGTGCTTTCATTGGAAGGCTGACTCACGGCCACTCTGGGCTGCAGGATGCCGTAGCCTTCCGTCACCCGTTGTTTCTTATCATTATAAAACGGATGATTCATGGGATGCGCCATCGTGCCTGTAATCTTCCATGCGGCATCTCTGGGCAGGTGGGTATCCGTGTCGAGGGTAATAACGTATTTTATTTGTTCAAACACAGAGGAATCAGCTACAATCATGACGAACTTTTCACTTCCGGATCCCCGGAGTAATGCGTTCATTTCAGCAAGCTTCCCTCTTTTTCGTTCATAACCCATCCACACTTTCTCCTTCGCATTGTATTTCCGTGGCCGGTGAAAAATAAAAAATATTTCATTGTTGGTTTTCCCGTACTTGTTATTCAGCTCTTCGATCCGGGTTCTGGCTGTACTTAATAATTCCTGTTCGCCGGGTAAGGATTCCTGTTTCGAATCTTTGAAATCCGTCAGAAGGGCGAAGTGTATGTTGGGACCCCGGTTTGCCAGGAAACGAACTTCCAGGTTTTCTATCAGATCTTCCAGTTCTTTCGAATCATTGAACATGGAGGGTATTACAACCAGTGTGCGCGAACTTTCGGGGATGCCTTCTGAAAAATCCATCCTGGGAAGAATTAAAGGACGAATGATCAGTGTACTGATCCAATTGATCAGGGATATCGACAACTGGCTGCAACCAATCAGGCACACAAAAGCGATCAGCGACAGAATCCATGGATCTCTGAAGCCGTCTTCCCATGCCCTGATGATCAGGGTACCGACCATCACTGCCGCTACCAGCAATGAAGATCCAACATAGAGCAGCAGTGGAATTTTTTTAAAGAAACCGACAAGTCTTTCACCAAAAGAAAAATGCGCTTCTGAATCCCTGATCAACTGTTTGGTTCCTTTACCAATAAGATAATAGCCGATATGACCCGCCCGGGGATAGTCAGGCCTGGAGATAAGACCTTCATTTGCTTTTGTAAGAGCCATCTGCGCGATAAACGATTCAGCCTTGAGACTGGCTTTCGCGATTCTTTCAACACTATGCCTGTATTCATCCCTGGTATGAAAATCCATCAGGGGATAGATACCGGAATTTTCTATTTTAAGAATATTTTCTACAACACTTATATTTTCTACATAATCCCGCCAGTTGTTACTGCTTAAAAAGCGAAGACTGCCAATGCTGTTACTGATAGAAACCTGGTCTGCCGCCTGTTTCTGATTCTCAACGTGCACCAGTTCGTCACTGGTCATTCCTTTTTCAGAAAGTCTTTGTTCGATCCAACTGATGGGTAAGGAAAATGCCGCCCCCTTACCGACCAGTCGTCTGGTAAGTTCAGCGACAAAAGAACTTTCCATCGGTGGTCCGTATCGTGCCATGTCGGCAATGACCAGGATCAGACTTTTCGGATCTTTCTCAGCCGTTTCCGTCATCTGATCAGCCCAATAATCCGCAAGATTTTTATTTATCCGGTTCTTCGCAATCAGGGCTGCCAGTCTGCGCAGGTTTTCAATCAATGCAAGGCGCAGCATGATCGGAATGGCCCATAGTTCTCCCAATTTCAACTCTGACTCCATCTGATAAGCAGCTGTAAAGCTATTCAGGCTTTTCAGATCCACACGTCCATCGCTATGCGCAATCAGCTCAACAGCCAGATCGTACACGCGCGGTAATCCGGCGGAGGGACCCTTTGCCAATTGCGGCAGTCCCTTGCTATAGCCTTTCGGCAAATGTTTTTTGCCTGTATAGATCTGTTCCTCGATGAGATAAAAATTGTCGAGCAACCATTCGCCGGCCGGTGTGATCCTTTTATTTTCTTTTACGGAAGCGGTGAGAAGGTTATGCACTTCCAGCAGGATTTCTTCGTTTTCGGCCAGCCTTTTTAGTAACTGTTCGGATGGCTTGTCAACGGTCAGCTGGTGGCTCTTCGCAAGCGTGCGGGCATAACTTTCCAATTGTTCCAGACTAAAAAGTTCGGAACGTATCGGCGCCTTCTCGTCGTCGTATTTATGCATCAGGTCGTCACCCAGAAACGAAATACGCAGCTGGGAAATGAATTCCTGAATGGGTGTAATATTAACTTTCAAATCAGAAAGACGGATTTTATAAAATGATCAAATATTATCTTAACAAAAAATAGCTTAGTTTCTCTTTATTCCTGGCTTAATGCTTAACGCGTAACGCTTAAAGCCTCAAGCACGAGCCTCAACCGGCTCCGGTTCATTTGATTTGCGTCCGCGGATGGGATGCCCCCGCGCGTCTGCCAGGGCTGCCGTATAGCAGGCGCCGAAATATAAAATGATAGAAGAATAATATATCCACAACATCAAAATTACGATAGAAGCGGTTGTGCCGAAAGTAGCGCCGATTTTTGAATGCCCCAGGTAAAATCCAATGATGAATTTCCCGATCAGGAAAAGGGCCGAAGTGACCAGCGCGCCAATAAACGCATTTTTCCAGGAAATGGTGGAATCCGGCAGAATCTTAAAAATCAGCATGAACATCGCACTGATTACAAATAATATCAGGCCGAGGTTGACTAAATAAAAAACATTCAGCAATGAATCACTGAACAGTTCCTTCAGGCGATCACTCAGAATATCCAGTAATGCATTTACTGTGAGTGAAACCAGGAGCAGAAATGCAACACCGATTAATAATGATAGTGAAATTAATCTCCTTAAAACAGCCATGAGGAAGACCTTTTTCTTTGGTGTCGGAATGGACCACAGATAATTTATTGAGCTTTGAATTTCTGAAAAAACGCCGGAAGCGCCGATCATCAGAATAATCGTTCCGATCAGCCCGCCCAGTTTACCATGACTTGAATTCTGCGTATTCCGGATAATATCCTGGATCTGCAAAGCCGCATTACTTCCCACCAGACCGCTGATCTGGTGGTATACCCTGCCTTCCACCGCGTCGCGGCCATATAAAACAGCAGCCAGTGAAATAATAACAATTAAAAGCGGGGCAATGGAAAACACGGCGTAATATGAAAGGGCAGCGCTTAATTTTAACCCGTTCAAGTCAATAAAATGATTAAAGCTTCTTACCAGTATCCGCCATGATTTTTTGAAGAAATTGGCCTGCATAGTATTTGATATTTCTTTCATTGCAATTTCATGCCAGAGCTTTATTTCCTGTGAATGCTAAAAAGTACAATTGTTGGGGAATTCTTTACTCGTATTTAGACTTTCCCCGGCGATTTTACTGCAACTGGCAATCTAATCTTTTTTCGCTAAGTGCTGATTACAAATTATTTAATGGAGGTTTCCCGGTCAGGGTTACGGCAAATTTTCTGGTACCGCTTTTGAACATTTATACGAAACGAAAATATGTCCGGATACCTTCCACTAACATTCATTGAGGAAAAAGTAATGGATCTCGAAAACGCTTTGTTTTTTTCCTTAAGTGATGCCGTTTTGAAAATACCCAGTTGTGTTATTAAAGTGCTTCAGGCGGATGAACTCGGCCAGTTATGGTTTGTAATTCCCAAGCCCTCACAACTGATTCATGCTTTCGACAAAACATTCCCGGTAAAACTGGATTTTTTCAGAAAAGGACGGGACTACTATCTGAAAATTCTTGGCAAGGCCTTCGTGGTAAATGATCCGGAAGAAATAAACAACGCAGATTGTCTGCATGAGACCGTCAAGCAACAGGCCCGGTACAACGAGACCGTTCTGATCAAAGTTCAAATGTCCCATGCGGAATATGTTGAAACGGCACCAGTCAAAACATCTTCAAAAGCGATACTGAACCAGGTAAAGAATAAAATTTTCCGTTGGTTCCATCTGTCACATCATGAAGAAGGTCTGGCTTATCAAAAGATTCCGGCTGAAGTGAAACACCCATCCCAATCCTCATTTTCAAACTAACGGCCATTTCATTATTATTTTATCAGCATAAAATCAACTAACGGCCATTTCATTATTATTTTGTAAATCAGGACATTCAAATATCAGTATAAAATCAGATGACGGCCATTTCGTTATTGTTTTACCAGCATAAAATCAAATTAACGGCCATTTCATTATTGTTTTATCAGCATAAAATCAGATTAACGGCCATTTCATTATTATTTTACCAGCATAAAATCCGTTGAAAATGTCTGCTGCAACAATTTATTTCTCAAATGGTTTTCAAATCATTCATTTTCAATTTTCCAGTAAATGGCTGAAAAAAGGGCTCTCCATCGATCAAGGTTTTTTTACATTTTATCCGGCATATTGCTGATCATTCTCACTATTGGCTTTTTTATCTGGAGAAGTTATAAATACCGGCTCGTTAACAGAAAACTCGACAATCTTGTTACCGGTAAATCAAAAGGCCTTTACCAGCTCAGTTACCAGCACCTCGTCATAGACGAAGCCCTGGGAAATATTTCAGCTGAAGAAGTGGTAATGATGCCGGACAGTCTTATATATCAACAACTCGTTGAAGAGAAAAAAGCTCCGCAATCATTGTTTTACATCAGGATACCTAAATTGACAATTTCAGGAGTAAAAACACCCAAGGCTCTGTTGAACAAGGAAATCAGCGCCCATATCATCCGGATTCAAAATGCAGAAATTGAAATTCGTATGGGCAAGAGCAGGAATGAAAAAAAACCGGATTTTTTTAAAACCATCCTTGCCTCGGAACAGTACCGGCAGTTATTGGGTAAATTAAATAGTATTACCGCTGACAGTGTGGTGCTTGAAAACACCCGTCTGACACTGGTTGATAAGGATTCAAAAAATATTCGTTGTAAGGCCCAGGGCCTCAGTATCCGTTTCGCAGGAATTGCCATTGACAGTTCGAAACAAAAAGACAGTAGTAGAATGTTATTTTCGAATGATCAGGCCGTTCATTGCAATCAGTTGGAAGTACCTGCTAAGAATAAAGTATATGACTTCAAAATATCAGGACTGGATTATAACAGTCAGACGAGTCAGCTGCACACTGAACAAATCAGATTAATCCCGTCACAATCAGAAACCGCTTTTGCCAGCGCAAATAAATATGCCAAAGACCGGTTCAATATTGCAATCGGCAGTATGGATATCGTTCACCTGAACCGGCAGACCCTGCTCCGTCAGGAATTCGTGGCCGACAGTCTGATATTGTCAAATGCATCCATCCGGATTTTCAGAGATAAATCTGTACCGCACGACTCAGTTGACCGTACGCATGACTATCCCCAGGAGGCGATCATGCGATTATCACTTCCTTTATTTATAAAGAAAATAATTGTCAGGGATTCATATATTGAATACAAGGAAAAAAATGACAAATCAGACAGCAGCGGGAAAGTTGCTTTTTTTCATGTGAATGCTTCTATAAAAAATGTCACCAACATTACCGATTCTATCCGGAAAGAAAATCAGATGCGGCTTCATTTTGAATCCTCATTTCTGAATGCTACACCTTTTACGGCAAATATCAATATGCGTTTGAATGACCGGCAGGGAAATTTTCAATTAGATGCAAAGCTGGATGAAATGCCGATGCCGTTTACGTTAAATCCTTTATTAAAACCCATGGCACTGGCCGAACTCGGAAAAGGGAAAAATAACAGGATTACAATATCATATGGATGCAACCAATACAAATGCGCGGGGAAAGCTGTTTATAAAGTATGAGGATCTGAAAATAAAACTGCTTGAAAAAAGACGACAACAAAAACAAATACAAAACCAAGATTTCTGCCCACCCTTGCAGCCGGTGTATTATTAAAAGGTTCAAATCCTCAAGCATGATAAGATGCGCGTTGGTAATGTCGACTATACAAGAGATATACATCGGTCGATATTTAACCTGATGTGGAAGTCAGTTTTTTGCGGGGATCAAACAGGTCGCTTTATAAGCCTGAAATTAGTGTGGTAAATGTGTAATTGTAAAGAATGTATAAAAGTGGAAATTGAATTTGAAAATGACAATCTGAAAATGTGGTGTTAGTTCTTGATGAATCGTCTGGATATGCAATATCGACATTACATATACATCCCGCACGTGCGGGATCATTTCCTTTTTCCATTTTGAATTCCTACATTTTGTACCCTTATCACATTCACCACACTTATCCGGGCGTTCAGCTTAAAAAGGATAACCAATCGCAAAGTTCAAAACTGTATTTTTCGTGTCAAAAACCCATTGACTTCCCTTAGGCATCCAGGGTTCACGAACAGGAATTCCCAGATCCAGGCGAATCAGCAGGATGGAGATATCCAGCCGGAGACCTGTGCCGACGCCAACGCCGATCTGATTGAGCCAGTTACTGCCAAACTGAGATCCTACACGGGAGCTGTCATATCGTAATGTCCAGATGTTGCCGGCATCCGCGAAAAATGCCCAATGGAAAACAGAAACGATCTTAAATCGTATTTCGGTATTTGCTTCTATTTTAATATCTCCGGGCTGATCGGCGATAAAAGCAGTGTCCCTGCTACCGGCATAATAGGTACCGGGCCCAAGAGATCTCGACCGGAAGGCACGAACATCATTGGCGCCACCTGCAAAAAACTCTTTTACAAATGGCATGGTTGAACTGTTTCCCCATGCGTAACCAATACCTCCTGTCAGGCGACTGGCCAGTATAGTCGTTTTTGAAAAACTCAGGTAATGACGAAAGTCAACTTCTCCACGGATATATTGTGAAAATGGCACATTGAATATTGTTTTTTGAACACCATTTTTTTCAATATTCGCACCTGTGGCCAGCCCTATGATATTGGAGGACCAATCGATATTGCCGTTAAAATAAAAATTATTTTTATTATGATTTGGCTTCAGGTTCGAATTAAAATTAAAATTGTATGTGGGGCCAATAATAAATGTTCTTTCAATACTGCGTGCCAGTACGATGTTCGTATCAAGCTGTGCCTGATAACTGGGATCAATATACGAGGGGTTCACCAGGTTTACCCGGAATACATCGAGAGCATGCTCCTTCGTGATGCTTTCTTTCCATACATAACCGGCACTGGCCTTAAATGAATTCAGGGTATATTGTTGCGATTCTTTAAAGTATTCATATCCCAGCGAAAATTTTGTTTTGGGAATAAACCCGCTGTTAGTCTGAAATTGAATGGGGCCTATAATTCTGGGTACAAATAAACTGATATCGTCTCCGAATTTAAACGAATTGGTATATTGGCCGTGGCCAAGATTTTGTCGCAGAAATCCGATATAGGCGGTATTCGTAAGCAATTCAGCACCTCTGAAAGTATTTCTGTTCCGCCAGTTAACAGAAATCTGTCCCCCGTTTGCGTTATCCGATTGGGTAAGGCCTGATACTTCAAAGCGGATGGATTTCTTTTCCGTAGGAGTCAGATAATAGTACGCATTCAGGATATGCTGTGCGGTATCTTTCTCGTCGAACCTGATTTTGACAAATTTAAATACACCCAGACTGATCAGCCGGTTCAATGTCAGGTCATGATCTTTCCTGTTATAAATATCACCGGGTTTAAAAATTAATGCCCGTGCGAATATCTGCGGCTTAAACATTTTATTGGGGTCAATGATGGTATAGCCCTGATATCTGGGCAGGCTTTTGACATCCATACTGGTATCTACATGAACATCATAATCCGCAAAAACGACCACCTCCCCGATCCGGTATATTCTGCGGGCTTCAGGCGGCGTGGATTTCTTAATAAGCAGTGTCAAATCAACCTGATGGTCGCCGGCTGTGGAATCTACCCTGAATAATAAATTATCCGGACTGAAATAATAAAATCCTCTTTGCTTTAAACGTGTATCAATCCGTACTCTTTCACTTTTTATTATATCCAGGTTATATGGATCGCCTTTTTTAAGCAGTGATCGCTTCAGCATGCCCTGTACATCCCTGGTTAGTGTATCAGCCGAATCCAGTGGTATAGGATAATCGACATTTTTTATAGTATACTGTTTTCCGATTTCAGCCGTGTATATGGACTTAAGTTTTCTTCCTTTATATACCGTGTCCAGGATCACGGTGTCTTTAAAAAATCCCCGGTTCTCAAGCCGGTTTTGAAGTACAACCCTGTTTTTTTCCATTACACTATAGGAAGCAATTACGGGTGGTTCTCCGAGTTTTTCCCTGATAAAATAACGAACACCCTTACCCGTGGGCTTGCCTGCAAAATTATACAAAAGCAATTTTACTTTGATACCGAGGAAACTTCCATTTGGCTTTGGACGGAGCAACCCTTCCAGTTCCGGTTTCAGTGATTTCGTAGTTTTTCTTGAAAGCCTGGGATCTGCCTTGATATTTATTTTTGCTCCATCATAAAGATATTGTCCTTCCTCCAGGCTGCTGGTTTCGCTGCAGGAATAAAACATAACCGGCAAAAAAACCAAAAACATCACTCTGAAAATAATTTTACTCATTTTGCAGGTGGGTTTGCTGTTGTTGACTGTTTATCTGTAGCCGGAGTGGCCGGTTTGTGATGCCTGGGCTGTATGGGAGCAGGTTCTTTTTTATTCTGAAACAATTCACGGAATTTGTTATAGTCGAATGTCAGAATAAAACTCACACCTGTTTCGACTACCTGTCCCTGGACGACCGTCTGATACTGATCATTACGATATACCCTTAGCATATAACGGCCGTCCTTACTTAGTCTGTAGTCAACGCTTACATCGCCCGCAATATTCGTCGCATTCTGACCCGGGTTTGTTTCCTGTAATTGAAAATCACTTCCCACGGTAACGCGTATCCGGTCATTAAACAGATTTTTTGAAACCTTTACATTCAGGTCTGTTTGATTGGTTGGTGTTCCGGATGAATAATCCTGATCTGCATTCATATCAAAAGTCACATCCACTCCTTTTATAAGTGACCCTGCCAGCTGGTTCAGTTGATCGCTCAGCAATTTGCTCGCACTCTGCCTGGCAATAGTACCGGCATCGGTCGGGGCCCCTGCCGACTGAAAAGGATTTTGCTGAATAAAACGACCAAGCAATAAGAGTGCAAATACCTGTTTATTTACTTCCGCTTCATCTGTGCGCATCTGAACAAGCTTCAGGTCAACTTCAGGCCAGAGCGCCAGTAGATTGTCCGGCAACGCTATATCAAATTTGATGATCGGTTTTAGTAATTCACCAGTCATATTCAGTTTAACCTGGAAGGGTAATTTTGTTTTAAAGCGGTTTTGATCGGCTGTAGACGACAATTGGTCCGCTACCAGGTCTATCGGAGGTGTATTTACATAGTAAATGGCTGTGATATCGATATTCGCTGTTCTGGGATCACCTGTCCAGGTAATCGTACTGCCTCTCTGAATATCGAATTTGCGGTGCAGTACACTGAGCGTAAGATTATATGATCCATTGACAAGCTCGTAATTTCCGGTCAGGCTGACTTTCCCGCTTTTATCTATTCCACCGACCAGATCGGCTCTTCCGCGCAGCGCTAGTGCGTCTCCGTTTCTTTCATCAATAATCAATGTGAATTGTGCACTGCTGTCTGTTTCAATGGTAGCAGCAAGGTCGATGCCTTTCAGTATGGCATGGGTCGTCAGCGAATCCAGGAAATGTTTCAGCTGACTCGAATCAACCTTTCTGTTTTTGTTTGTGAATATCACTACGCCGTCCCGGCTAACCACTTCAGGGTCATCGCTGGGAAGGATGACGTAGAAATCAGTATTTTTATTCACTCTCAGGTATGATGTTACTTTCGGCAAATTCATATCGCCGGTCACATCAATATCTGCATTCAGATTTAACCTGCCGTAAAACATCCTGTTGGGTTCCTTCGGTGCATTCACCACCCGGAAATTCTGCGCACTGAATGATATATCAAACTTATAATTCTTATAGTCCTTGGTATAGACATTTCCATCCAGGGTTGCTTTATTACCTGCGGAGTCCTGCATAACAAAATTGTCGAAGTCAAATCCTCCGTCATCAAAATTGATTTTGTCATCAGAAAGGCTCAGCGCCTCTCCTGTGATTACAGGAACCAGGGTAGCATGATCAAAATGCAGCGTAGCCTTTTAGCAGGGGTTTGTCAAGATCTCCACTGGCATGTAAATTTCCTTTGAGATAACCTTTCATTTTTTTTACCTGCGACTGGGCAAGTCCTCTGAATGATTCCAGGTTAAGCTGGTTTAATTTGACATCCATATCCATTTTGCTCTCACCGGAAAAATATTTTCCATCTACCTGTATATCGTTATCATGTCCTTTTAAGACGATATGGGCAGCATAAGCATTCAACTGCTCATTGTCAACCTTTACGGTCAGCGTACCCAGTGTATCTTTTTCTATGGAAAGAGAATCGATGGTGAGATCGGATGTAAACAGAGGCTTTGTAAACAGATCTTTCACTACAGCCTTTCCGTTGATCGTTCCATCTGCCAACAGGGAATCCTGTTCCGCAAATTGGGTAATCGTTTTAATCTTAAATTCCGTAAAACTCACATCCAGCGGCGATTTAGTGGTTTCACCGTTCGTATTAATGCTAATCGATTCTCCCTGATGGCTCAGTTTGAAATTCCGTACGATCAGACCTGATGAATCATAAAGAATAAAATTGTCAGCGGGTATTTGCCATGGCTGATAATTCAGCAGCAAACTATCCGGGCTGAAAACAAACTTTACTCCGTTGTTTACCTGAGAGAGTGCACCGGAGAGAACATATTTGTTTTTTGCTTTTTTGTCTTTTAACCGCAGGGTGGTCGATAGTTTGTTATGTGCCAGCGAGCCATAAACAGCGGTGCGGTATAATTGAAAACCCTTCTGACCTGCATCCGCAACAGAGATATTATACATCAGTGCCGAATCTTTTGAATCGGCAGTCAGATTAAATTGATGTATTACCTGTTGATTCATCTGAATTTTATCCGCATGCAGGAGAACATTCAGATTTTTTTTTGCACTGTTATACCGGATACTTCCGGTTAAACTGTCTGTTCCTTTCAGCGAGGGCATTGCTACCAGTACAATCGGAGAAGGCCTTAGCCGCAACGCCATCTCCCATTGTTCGGGTTCCGTGCTGTCGGGCATGGAAACTTTTATTTTATAATAATTATTTATAAAATGTTTGAATGATTCGGTCACCTGCGTCAGTTTATATTGTCCTGACCAGTCTATATCTGCTGCTTCGGAATGAAGCTGAATAAGTTGACCGGTATCCGTATGTTGCGCAAGCAAAAGAACAGAATCTGTATGCAGTGATTGTGAACCGGCCGTCATGCCGATGTCACTGAGCTCCAAATGACCCTGTAATGCGTCCGGATTGGTTGATTTGAAATCAGCATCAACCATCAGGTGCAACTGAAGACTGTCCATCAGATGCAGGGCCTGCGCATTTAATGTATCCAGCTGTAACGTCAGCTTCAGGGAAGGATATTTCTCCAAAAAGGCAGTTTCAGCATTCAATTCATAGGTCAGATTCGGATCTTTCATGGATGACTGAATCTTTCCGTTTCCATTTTGCAGATTGGCATCTAATAACAGGCCCTTATAGGTATAAGACTTTATTACTGCTTCGCCCAGGTTTACATGGAAAACACTGTTCATTTTTTTCGGTTCAAAACCAGAGCCTTTAGCCGTAGCATTCAGCGTGATTTTACCCAGCAGGCTATCCTGTTTTAATATATATCCCAGATCCACGGAACGCGTGCTGGCAACCAGGTCGTAGGTTTTGTGATTCAGATCCAGCGTCCCCCGAACATCGGCAATACCATTACTTGTTTCAGTGTGCAGTTGTACAAAAAAACTGTTGGTCGTGCCTCTGAATTTTCCGTTTACAGAAATGCTTTCCGGGATGCGCAGATTTTGAGGAAATGATTTTTCCGGAATTATACGATACAAATCCGTTCTGGATGTTTTCAATCTGGAAATGCTGATATCATATAAAGGTTTTTTTTGCATCCGGCAAACCATTGATCGTTCCCGATGCGGCAAGAGAAGTATTTCCCACCCCTCCGATCTCGAGATATGGAATTTGCAATTTCTTCAGCTGTCCGGTGACCTTGCCATTTAAATTCAGAACGGCATTCTGATTGTCTTTTAAGGGATCTTCCAGTGAGGGTACAAAAATCAAAACATCTTTTACAGCAATTCTTGCATGATCAAATTCCAGGTTGGTTTTTATATCTCCCGGGTGCTTTTTCATATCACTCAGCGACCGGTACTGAATAGAGGTCTGATTCTTTATCTCTGAACGACTTGTCAGGATCACCAGGTTCTTCATAGAAATACCAGATGAATTATACTCTGCGCCGGCAGAAAGTTTTTTCAATACCAAACCACTTTTTTCATCGAAAGATATTCCGGAGATGAGTGCCCGGTAGCTCGATGGATCTGCATGCAGGCCACTGGTATGAATGCTGAGGTGATTGACATTCAGGTGGCTGTAATCCATTCCTTTTTTTACAGCCGTCTTGTTATCGTCATCATATTGCAGCCTTGTACTGTCAATCGTAAATGCGGCGAGGTCCAGACTCCAGGTTCCGGCGTGGGTAATGGTATCTTTTACGGGAACCGTTGTTTTATTTTTTACTGCTGCCAGTTTGCCAAATCTGACAGTAGCAACGGTGCTGTTCAATGACACCTGTTTTAATTTGATATGCAGTGTTGCCAGGTCTATGGAATCCGCTTTTAAATGAAAATTTCCAAGACGGATGACTGCATCCATATTTTGCGCATCGTTACGATAGTCGAGATTGATTTTTGTAAAATCAATGTCTCCCAATGTAAGGTGAATGGGTTCGGAATTTTTATTGTGCTCGCTGATCGTATCTGCCACATGCCGTAAAATAAGAATCGGATTGTATTGCCTTATTTTCCCCGAAATATCTGACAATGCAATATCCGGTATGGCGTAAGTCTGGTGAGCAGGATCAAAGGTTTTTAATTTTGTTTTGAAGTCACCCAGGTTTACATAAACGTCATTGCCGGTGGCGTCATCACGATATGTTGCATGGATCTGATGGAGCCGGATATCACCGATAATAAATTGGAATCCTGCGGTGGTATCTTTTTGAACAGGTTGTTTTTCGGGAGAACTGAACGCATCAGCTATAAATTGAAAATTGTAAACCGAATCCGGCATCAGCCTTTTGACTTTCAGTGTTACATTGTCGAGCTCCAGATTGTTAACGCGCAGTTCTTTATGCAGGAGCCTGAACATACTGATGTCCACCTCGATCTTTCCACCTGAAATCAATGTGTCTTTGCTCCTGTCTTCCAGGTAAATATTCTTAATGATAACCCGGGCAGGGAAGTCAATGTACAAATTGCCTATACGAACTTTTGTCTGGAGCTTTTTTTCGAGATATGCCTCGATTTTACCACGGCCATAATTCTGAACCGGCCCGGTTTGAATCAGAACCAGGATCAACAGAATGACACCCAGGATGACAAGGACGGTCGTAAGGGTAATTCGAAAAATCCGCCTGACTATTTTCTTTGCCTTTTCACTGATCTTCATACACTGGTAGCGGGTTTCCTATCTAAAGCAAAGAACAGGCCCTTTTCCTCTTGTAATGTATTCGTAGTGTAATTCATCAGGCGGGGAAGATATTCCACAAATTTACGCCTAAAGCTTAAAGCCCAAAGCCTAAAACTTCTTTTCAGAAGAATGAATTTCAATTCAGACACCTGGCTGAATGATTCATTTTCAAATTTGAAATTTGGTTTTAGGCTTTAGGCTTTGGGCTTTTGGCTTTCTTCGCCCATCAGAATGGCCCATGGTTTCATGCCGGGAACCTCTTCACTGATCAGGCGCAGGATGGCAGTAAGCGGAATAAATAAAAACATTCCCGGAATGCCCCAAACGAGATGACCGATCAATACAGCGAGAATAGTTATAAAAGGATTCATTTTTACTTTGCCGCCGACAACATGCGGTAGAATCACATTGGCATCTGCAAAATGTGTGACCAGAAACACGATGGCAACAGCCACTACCTGTCCCGTGGTACCCGTCGCTGCTGTAATGATCATGGCAATAGCCATACAGGAATAAATACCGAGATAAGGGATGATATTCAGCACCGCTGCCATAATGCTGATCAGCAGGGCATATTTTACACCAATGATCATCAGGCTCGCAAAAATAAGAACCGCTATGACACTCATTTCAATCAGCAGACCTACAACATAACTGTTGATGAGAGACCGGATGCGGGTGATAATGATCTGTACTTTCTCATTGTGCTCATGATCGAATAGCTCTACCACAAAGTGCATGAGTAAGCGGCGGTATTGAAGAATAAAAAAAGTAAATATGAAAAAGAATATCGTAAGTATCAGCGTTTCGGCGATTCCCATAAAGGTGGTTGCCGCGGAATTCACAGCGGAATTTAAAATTCCGGTGGCTGATTTATTCACATAGGCCACCTGTTGAGTATTGGTAATATGATATTTATCACTGATCCAGTCCTGTATTTGCTCCCATTTATCTGTGACCTTAGCCTGCAGGGAAGGAAGATCCCGGGAAAGACGCACTACCTGGTGGCTGAAGAAATATAATAATCCACCGAGCAATATCATAAAGATCAGAAGGGCTGTCACGGCAGCCAGCGCGCGGGGAAAGCGTTTCTTTTCAAAAAACTTAACCAGGGGATGCAGCAGTATCGCCACCAGGAAAGAAAAAAATAATGGCACCAGTACACTTTTTCCCACCCACATGAATGCAAATATCAGGGCAATCGCAAAAAGCGTCAATGCTAGCCTGGCGTAAAACGGAAATCTAACCATGAGGTATACTCTTGTTTACAAAAACTCCGCTAATGTTACGATATTTTCAACCGTAAAGCCAAATTCTTTAAAGAGTTCCTCCGCAGGTGCAGATTCTCCGAAATGATTTATCCCCACACTTTTCCCGTCTTCCGTAACATATTTTATCCAGCCAAAAGTAGAAGCAGCTTCTACGGACAAACGTTTGCGTATGTTTTTTGGAAAAACGGTTTCCTTGTAAGCCGCATCCTGTTTCTCAAATAATTCCCAGGAAGGCATACTCACCACCCGTGCATGAATGGATTTTTCTTTCAATTTTTCCTGCGCTTTTATTAACAGGCTTACTTCAGAACCCGTTCCGATTAAAATGACATCCGGTTCAGTAGCCGGATCAGATAGTATATAAGCGCCTTTTTCCAGTCCGCTGGCTTTTGCAAATTTCCCCTGGTCAATCACCGGTAGTCCCTGCCTCGTCAGCACAATCGCTACAGGACCGCCGCTATGTTCCAATGCCACACGCCATGCCTGGGATGTTTCATTCGCATCTGCCGGTCTGATGACGGTCATGTTTGGAACAGATCGCAGTCCGGCCAATTGTTCGATCGGCTGATGCGTTGTTCCGTCTTCGCCTAAACCGATACTGTCGTGTGTGAAAACATAAATGGGTTTTATTTTACTGATCGCTGCCAACCGCATCGGCGGACGCATATAATCAGAAAAAATAAGAAATGTAGCGCCATAGGGAATGAATCCTTTTGTAAGTGCCATTCCATTTAAAATGGCGCCCATACTGTGTTCGCGTATTCCAAAGTGAAAATTTCTGCCATCATAATGATCCGCTGAAAAAGAATCGAAGTCATCCAGAATGGTATCCGTAGACGGAGAAAGATCCGCCGAACCACCCATCAGGAAAGGTATTTCTGCTGCAATGGCATTCAGCACTTTTCCGGAAGCTTTTCTGGTGGCTATTTTTTCGTCGCCGCTGAATACCGGAAGTTTTTCCTTCCATCCTCCCGGCAGTATCCCATTGCTGGTGCTCACATATTCATTTGCTTCCACCGGATATTTTTCCCTGTATTGATTGAAGAGAGTATTCCATACTTTTTCTTTTTCAATGCCGGATTTCCCTGCAGCCCTGTAAAACGATAATACATCATCCGAAACCACAAATGATTGATCGGGATCGAATCCAAAGAATTTTTTTACCAGTTTTACTTCATCTGCCCCCAGCGGGGATCCGTGTGCAGCCGCTGTGTCCACTTTATTCGGACTTCCATATCCAATATGCGTTCTCAATTTGATCAAAGAAGGCTTGCCTGTTTCTTCTTTCGCTTTTTTTAGTGCTTCTTCAATAGCATCCAGATCGTTACCATCCGGCAATTCCTGCACATGCCAGCCATATGCCAGAAAACGTTCGCCGAGATCTTCATTAAAAGTAATATTTGTGTTTCCTTCTATCGTGATGTGATTATCGTCGTAAATATATATGAGGTTACCTAACTGCAGACTACCCGCCATGGATGCCGCTTCCGAACTGATTCCTTCCATCATATCACCATCGCTGCAAATAACATAAATGGAATAATCAAAAAGGTCGAATCCGGGTTTGTTATACCTGTCAGCGAGCCATTTCTGCGCAATACCCATTCCCACTCCATTCGCGAATCCCTGTCCAAGAGGTCCGGTCGTAGCTTCGATTCCATCAGTCAATCCATATTCCGGATGCCCGGGTGTTTTACTGTGCAGCTGTCTGAATTTTTTCAGATCGTTCAGCGTCAGATCATATCCTGTCAGATATAAATAACTATACTGGAGCATGCAGGCATGACCGGCAGATAATATAAAACGGTCACGGTTGGGCCAGTTTGAATTTTGCGGACTATAATTCATGATTTTCGTCCACAGCAGGTGCCCCACAGGAGCGAGTGCCATGGGAGTACCCGGATGGCCGGAATTGGCTTTCTGAACCGCATCAGCTGCCAGTATTCTGACAGTATTGATACAAAGTGTTTCCAGGTCAACGGTTGTTTTTTCTGCTGTTTCCATTTTTACTATTTTTTTGACGTTCTGATTCAAAAGGCTAAGGCCAAGGCTAAGGCGTAAGGCCAGGCACAAGGCTTAATGCAATTTATTAAATTAATCTTCGGGAATTTATTTTTAATAATGCATAATATCATCAAAATGCTTGCCTCTTAAGCCTAAAGCCCAAAGGGTGGTGAATGTAAAGCGTAAAACGTATAAAGCGGAAATTGAATTTGGAAATGACAATTTGGAAATGTGGCATGAATTTAACTCGGTTCGAGCACACACTTCCACGTTGTCATTTCCTTTTCCATTTTGAATTACTACATTCCTACCCTTCTACATTCACCACACTAGCCTTAGCTTTACGCCTTAAGCCTTAGCGATATTGTATTAAAGTTGGTTGCGTTAACGCGAAGATGGGGAAGTTAAATGCCGTAACAGAAGTGATCTGAACAAATAAAGTTTTCGGACCATAATAAGAATCATACGTATGATCCACATTGGGCATGTAGGTAGCTGAAATCTGCAAAGTATTGAATGAAAGATTTTCATTTCTGATCTGTAAGCCCAGTGTGAATCCTGAATATAACGGACTTTTAAAAACCGACTCGTTATAGCTGGCAAGCAGAGAAGCCTGCAAGAGCATATAAAAGTTAAATTTAAAACCATAGACGCTGATCGGACTGTAGTAATTTGTCTGTGCACTTAAATTCAGCCGCTGAAAATTGTTGTATAAAGTATTCCGGTATCCATAGATACCATTTTCCCGGTTTATATTAAGAGGCATATACTTATAGATGACCGGATTGAAACAGATCAGGTAATCTGCATGCAGGAATTCGCGCAGTTTTGGTCCGTGCAGGCGGAACAGATTACTGTAATAGTCGGTGGCAATATGCAACACGGCATCCTGCGACTGACCATGATTCCAGAAACCGCCGAATCCCAGCGTTGTACTGATCAGATTTTTACCCGGCAGCCAATATTTCTGTGCCTGTATGGCTGTGTACGGCCGGTTTAATGTATCCCACCGGTCGTATGCAAAACTCGCAGCATAGGTATATCCCATCGGAATATCTTCCGTTCGCCCGAAGCCGAAAAAATAATTGGTTTTAAAGAAGTCCTGGTGGTAAACCACAAACTGACCCATGACAAAATTGTGCGAATTGTATTTCGGGTTATATTTCAATGTATCCTGCGTGGGTCTCTCCGTGAAATTCATGTTGAACGTTCGTCCCTCAATACCAAAGTTTGGACTCAGACTATTATAACCCGTCTTTTTATATTGATTTGTAAAATTATAGCCTCCCCATAAATCAATCACGTTGTACTTATAATTCCTGTAAACCGTATCGGGAAAGCTGAAAATGTTTACGGATTTATTGGCGGATAAAGTAATTCCCCCGGTTAAGCTGGCCCAGGTACTGTACAGTGGACGATTAACAATCAGATAAGCTGAGTTTTCATACTGACCCGTGTCAACATCCGGTTTGTCATTTAACATCGAATACCCGAATGAAACATCGGCAAATGATCCGCCCAGATTATATTTTGTATAACTGGCACCGGTGCGCCACTGCGGAGTATAGCTGTTATCCCAGCTGAAACCAACCGTCACCCTTTGTGCTGCGCCGAGCAGGTTTGTATTAAAAATATTTGCAGCCGCTTTTGTGCCGTTAAGATTTGAAATGGCACCTCCATATTCGAATACATCTTTTGTTAAAACAACGATGTCAATGGAATCACTGGATTCATAACTGTTGATCACATAAATTCTCGCATCCTGTATAAAGGGCAGGCGGCGAAGATATCTTTCATTGTCCACGAGTTTATATGCATTCACGGTATCGCCTTCACGGAAAAAAAGGGCTTGTTTGATTGCCCAGGTCCTGGTATTATAATGGAGCTTGTTCGCAAAACGCACCAGTTTGGATTTAACAACGGAAGTATCTTCTATGGTCGTTCCGAAAACCTTTAGCTGGTTGTAATACACGTAACGGATTTGTTTTCCCCCGTAAACGTCAAAAGCATGTTCCCTGTTCTTCCACATCGTACTGTCCGAAACGGGTATCGGGGCATTTGTTCTCGCCAGCTTTTGGAAAAGAGAATCCCTTTGCTGCCGGTCCGTAATAATATTCATGTACCTGGCAATGTTGCTGCGCTTTTTGGGAGTTTCAACATGCGGCACTGTGTCAGATGAGAATTGAATAACGGTTCCGCTTCCTGCCTCCTGCCTCCTGCTTCCTGCTTTTGCGACTGTATCTGATGAGACGTAAATACCTGTAACATCTCCGGCTTTTGCAAAAGAAAAAAAGCCCAGGAAACAACAAAGCAAGACAAATCGGTAAATGATATTCAAAAATGTATTCAAGTTCTTATCGCTACTCAATAATCCGGGTAAAGTTTATACAAGCCAATATTTCGCAGGAAGGTACTTTAAAGCCGCTTTCAATTGAATATCAACCGAAATAAAAGGAATTCCTTCGATTTCCGAAATTATTTTGATTAATATACGTACAGACATCTCTTCCAGTTTCTTTGTACGTAATAATCATACCAGCGGTACGTTTAGTTTCTGGCCACTTTTATGAATTTTCATCGTTAATTTTAGTTAACGGGCCAAAATCCCTAACCGATGTTGCGAGTCCTGACTGCCTGCCTTTTGTTTTGTCTGATAGGGCCGGATTTGTATTCACAGGTTGATCAACAGGCACCCGCTTTCAAGTATGGGCGCATTGCCCCTGAAAACAGTCTGTTTCTCCGTAAGATCAATCATCCCGCATGGCATTCCGCCTTGTTTGGTTCCCGGTATTATGTGGTTGTTCAGCTGAATCAACATGCAGACCAGCATCAGAGAAAAGAATTAATGGATCGGGGAATCCGACTGGAACAATGGATATCCGGGAATAACTGGCTGGCGACCTGCCGGCTGGGATTTAATAACCGGAATCTGACTGAACTGGGAATTCGTAATATCTATTCCTTCCCGTCTTCTCTAAAACTGAATGCGCAACTTCTGGATTATGCGGCGAAACCGAAAGGACCCAAAGACTTGATCGCGGTCAATTGTTTTCCGGCGGACAGAGATATGGTTACTCAGGCACTGAAAGATTCAGGTGCAACGATTTTCGATACAAAAATAAAACCATCCAATACCTGGTTTATACAGGGAAGTCCGGAAACAATCAGGAGGCTCGCTTCAATTCCTTTTATCAGTTCAATCCGTCCGATCCATCTGGAAGATATTCCCCTGAATTATAATAACCGTGCAATTCATGGAGTGCAGTCACTTTCAGCTACCGTCGGCAGGAATCTAACCGGTAACCATCTGGTCGTAGGTATCGGAGACAATGCCGATCCCTCAACACATATAGACCTGTCGGGAAAACTAATTATGCGAACGGACGAACCGGTAGATGATCATGGAACGCATACCGCCGGTATTATCGCGGGTGGCGGTATCCTGAATCCCCTGTACACCGGAATGGCACCCAGGGTCCGGCTCGTGGTCAATGATTTCAGTAATATTATCGTGAACAGCCCGACCTATGTGGCTGATTATAATATGCCCCTGACTAACAACTCCTATTATAATGGAAGTGCCGGATGTCCGGGTGAAGGGGACTATAATGAGCTGAGTTATTATGTGGATGCCCAATTATTGGCCTACCCAAAACTTCTCCACGTATTTGCAGCAGGCAATGACGGATCACTCACCTGTTCTCCTTTTCCACTTTCTTTCGGCACCATAAAATCAGGATTTCAGTCGGCTAAAAATACTTTGTCCGTCGGCAATATGGATAATACGACGTACACCATCAGTTATGCATCGGCCCGGGGTCCTGCATTGGACGGACGTATCAAACCGGAAATCGTTGCAGGAGGTGTGAACATAAGGTCCACCGATGTAAATAATTATTATCTCACGCTTTCCGGTACGAGTATGTCCAGCCCGACGGCAACCGGTATTCTGGCACTCATCGCTGAAAGGTATAAGCAATTGCATGGCGGCGTGAATCCCGATGGCGCTTTGCTGAAAGCACTGGTGATGAACAGTGCAGTAGATCTGGGAAATCCCGGACCTGATTTTACTTATGGATTTGGAATGATCAGTGGACGAACTACTGTTGAGGCGTTGGAACAAAATCATTATATCACCGGATCCATCAATGATAATCTCATTCATTCTTTTTCAATACCTGCTGTTCCGGCAGGTACCAATCAGCTGAAAGTTTTACTATACTGGCCGGATGCGCCTGCACTTCCTTCTGCAACCGCTGCGCTGGTAAACGATCTGGATCTGACGGTTACTGAACCGGGTGGACTGGTACATCTTCCGATGATACTGGATCCTTCTCCGGCAAATCTGAATAACAATGCCGTAGAGGGTGTTGATCATACCAACAATGTTGAACAGGTATTAATAAATAATCCACCTGCGGGTAATTATACTTTACAAATAAAGGGCAGTGCATTACCCGCCGGTCCTCAGAATTTTTATATCGCTTATGAAATGCTGCCGGCCTCGGTGACCGTGGAATATCCTTTTGGATCCGAAACCTGGGTGCCCGGTCAGCAGGAAAATATCCGCTGGAGCGCTTATGGCGGTGAACCCAATAGTTTTACGCTGGAGTACTCTCTGGATGGAGGAGGCAGCTGGACAACAATCGATAATGCGATCCCGGCCCAGGCACGTTCATATACATGGACCGTTCCTCCCGTAGTCAGCACACAGGCGCTGATACGGATCACACGGAATGTAGCCGGCTATTCTGATATCAGCGATTATCCCTTTACCATTCTGAACCAGCCCTTACTAACGGTCACGAACACCTGCCCGGGATACGCCCGTTTAAATTGGAATTCAATTACCGGTGCCGATTCGTATGATATCATGAAATTATCCGGCGATACCATGCAGGTTATCGCCCATACGACCGATACCACCTGGCTCGCAACGCCATTAAAAAAAGACAGCAGCTACTGGTTTTCAGTAAGGGCGGTGCATGCGAGGAATTTACGGGCGTCGTGCCATCGGTGTGAATACAATACCTGGCGGAGGCGCCTGCACCGATATGTCCCTGGATAACGACCTGATACTCGACTCCCTCCTGGTTCCAACTACCGGAAGACAGTTTACGAGTTCCCAACCCGGCGTACAGCGTATAAGCATTCACGTTAGGAATCCCGGCAGCCTGCCCACTTCTTCTCCGATCAGTTATACTTACCAGGTGAACGGGGGACCCATCGTCACGGAAAGTTCGGCTGCAGTCATTCCCGCCGGCACCAGCACGGTATTTGTTTTCTCTCCGGCCAATAGTTATGATTTTACATCGCCGGGCAAATACGATATCAAAACATGGATACACTATGCGTCGGATACGATACCGGGAAATGACAGTTTGTTTACCAGCATCAGAACACTGAGGAATGATCCGGTCAATCTGAATCCTGCTTTCACCGAAGGATTTGAATCAGCGACAGATCAAACCTATAATACCCGGCGAATGGGTCTGGACAGTCTTGACCGCACGGACTTCGTCAACTCAAATTCCAATGGCAGACTGAATAGTTTTTTCAACAGCGGATTTGCCAGAACCGGAAATCGCAGTATGCTGCTGGACGTAGCCGAACAGGGAACCAATGCCGCGGATTCTCTCATCAATACTTTTAATCTGTCAAATTATTTACCCTCCGACCAGATATGGCTCGACATATATTTTAAGAAGCAAACGCCTGCTCCTGCACTTGGAGGAAATTATATTTGGATAAGGGGTAATGATCAGGCCGCCTGGATACCCGTAAAAAGTCTGAGTGATCCACTGGATCCGGCGGGAGTATATGTCAAACTCAATCTCGATGTAACGGGAACGCTGGCTTCTGCTTCGCCCGCTCAAACCATCAGCAGCAGTTTTCAGGTTAAGTGCGGGTCAGAAGGAAAAACACCCGCTGCTTCTTCAAATCCATCTGCACTGCCCGGCGGTGGCATCAGTTTCGATGATTTTATGCTGACCAGTTCCCAGCATGATGTAGCGATGCGCGGGCTGGTTCAACCCACCCTAACAAATATTTGCGCACTCAGTAATGCTCGAAACGATTATCGTTACCATAAAGAATTTTGGAATCGATACGGTTCAGAATATTCCCATAACCTATGCCGTAAACCAGGATACCGTCACCGAAATGGTGCCTGCGCTGGCTCCGAAGGATAGCCTGCAGTATAGCTTTACAAAAACCGCAGATATGTCTGTTTATCAAACATATCACATCAAAGCATGGGTCAGTAATCCGACTGATAATTACAGGAATAATGATAGTTCGTCTGATTATACCATTCAAACCACGCCGCTGATCAGTCAGTATCCTTATCTGGAAGGATTCGAAAATAATGATGGCTATTGGTATAGCGGAGGTCAGAATAACAGCTGGCAATGGGGTAAACCGTCCAAAAAGATTATTCATAAGGCAGCCAACGGATCGAATGCCTGGGTTACCAATCTAACGGGGAATTACAACGATAACGAGAACTCGTATTTATATTCACCCTGTTTTGATTTAACCGGCCTGACGCACCCGGTTTTATCCTTTAGTCATATTTTCCAGACCGAGGATGCCTGTGATTGCGATTATCACTGGGTTGAATACAGTGTGAACGATTCCGCCTGGACGACCCTTGGAAATGCCACCACGGGTGTAAACTGGTATGATAATGCCACTAAGAAGGCATGGCAAAAATCAGATCCCTTATGGCATGTTTCCAGTTACGATATACCCGTCATCAGCAATAAGATCAGGTTCCGTATTGTGATGTTCTCTGATCCCGGTACCAACTATGAAGGTATTGGTATCGATGATATACACCTGTTTGAAAAGGCCCCGGTATTCACTGACAGCCTGTCCACGACTCTATCGCAAACCGTGAGTGGCAACAGCTGGATTGACTATGATGAAAACGGGAAGCGGATTTTTTCCATTCAGCCAAACGGGCAAAACCTGGGCAGCACCCGGCTGACTGTTTACCGGGATACCTCTGCCATACGTGATACGGCCGGTCAGTATTATGGAAGCCGAAGCTGGGTTGTACAAACGGCGAATCCGCCAACTGCGGATGTGCGTGTCCGTTATTACTTCACGGATTCTGAAGCGAATCAGCTGATAAAAGCCAACAGTTGTGACTCCTGCATAAATATGGAAGATGCTTATGCGTCCGGCATCACACAATACAGCAGCAGTCAGGTTTCGGAAGAAGATGATAGTCTGCAAAACAACCGGACCGGAAATTATATCTTTCATAAACCACAGCAGGATGTTCAGATCATTCCATACGACAACGGTTATTACGCAGAGACAACGGTGAAAGGATTTTCTGAATTCTGGATCAATGGTGGCGGAAAATTACAGTGATCATCCCCTGGCGGCCTGGTTGAAGGACTTTACCGTGACCCAGGTGGATTCGAGTGCTTTATTAAACTGGTCGAGCTGGCAGGAGGCCGGGTCGGTGAAATATATAATTGAAAAAAGTACAGATAGTATCCATTTTAATAAGATCGGGGAAGTACCGGCGGTTCCGCATACCGATTCCGTACAAACCTATCAATACACGGATCAGCAACTGACGCCCGGTAACAACTATTATATGCTGATACTGTACGATGTAAATGGGGACAGTCTGGTATCTCCGGTAAGAAAGATATTCTATGTACCGGCTCCGCCAATTCCTCCGGTTCCCCCGATTCCGACATCATTACAGGTGTATCCGAATCCTACGACCGGGGATATAACCATTAAAACGCCCTCCCAATGCCGGGAAATACAGATATTTGACCTGTTGGGCAGAAAACTGTTTGACAAGGCGGTTCAGGGTTATGTTCAGCAGATAAATATTGCCCCTTATACGCCCGGGGTTTATTTCCTTAAGTTGTTCACAGACAGTGGAAATAAACTCATAAAACTGCAAAAAAGATAGGCAAAATGTGCATAAAACGCCCTACCTTTGCCGACTATTTAAAAAAGTGCTCATGAACAGCCGCAGAGAATTTGAACTTGCGTTTGTGGGACTAAAGCCCGGTATTCATGCGTTCGATTATAAAATTACAGACAGGTTCTTTGAGGCATATCAGCAGCAGGATTTTACGCATTGTGACGCAGAAGTAAAGCTTTTCCTCGAAAAAAACCTGGGGTTTATGTTACTCCGGTTTGAAGTAACGGGAACCGTGAATGTTTTTTGTGATCGTTGTGGTAATCCCCTGCCTTTAGAACTCTGGGATGAATTCCAGGTGATCGTGAAACTCGTGGAGGATCCGGAAATCATGAACCAGGAAGAAGAGGATCCGGATGTATATTATATATCCAGAACGGAAAGTCATCTTCACCTGGCAGACTGGATTTACGAATTTATCAACCTGAGCATCCCCTATCAGCGGATGTGCAAGGAAGATGAGATCGGCGGACCGAATTGTAATCCTGAAGTGCTGGCCATGTTAAAGAAGATGGATGCCAGTGCAAGCGAAGCCGAGAACCCGTTATGGAAAGCATTGGAAAAATTCCGCAACCCGGAACTTTAATAATTATTAATTGTCAATTGTCAATTGTTAATTAATAAGAAGGATAGAAATTCCAGGGGTGCAAATTCTAGAAAATTAATAATTAATCATTGATCATTAATAATTGAGATCATGCCAAATCCCAAAAGGAGACACTCGCAGCAACGGAGTGCAAAGAGAAGGACGCATTACAAGGCTTCTAAACTGACCCTGAGCAAGGATTCAGCTACAGGCGAACTGCACGTACGTCACCGCGCACATGTAAGTGAAGGAAAGTTATTTTACAAGGGCAAAGTAGTTGTTGAGAAAGCGCCGTAAAGTAATTTTTCACATCTTATAATGTAACCACGCGGATGAATATTGCATTAGATATGATGGGCGGAGACTTTGCACCGGATGAACTGGTAAAAGGTGTCCGTGATTATTTATCAGAAAAAAAACCTGCACTTGTATCGCTGATTGGTGATGAGCAGCTGCTCTTGCCTCTTCTGAACCAATACCAGGTTCCTGCCAGCGCGTACCGTATCATTCCGAGTACGGAAGTGATCGGCATGCACGAACATCCATTAAAGGCTTTAAAGGCTAAACCCAATTCATCTATTGCAATTGGTTTTGGTATGCTCGCCGCCGGGAAAACAGATGCATTCATCAGCGCAGGCAATACCGGCGCGATGCTCATCGGTTCGCTATATACGATTAAACCCATTGAAGGCGTTCAGCGGCCTACGATCGGAACGATTGTTCCCATGGAGAACGGAAACACCGGGCTTCTCCTGGATGTGGGCGCCAATGCGGATTGCAAAGCAGAGCACCTGAATCAGTTTGCAACACTCGGATCACTCTATGCAAAATATATCCTGGGCATTGAAACACCACGGGTGGGTCTGCTCAATATTGGTGAAGAAGAAGGAAAGGGAAATGTACTTGCGCAGGCTACCTATCCTTTGATGAAAGAAAACAGCGACATCCATTTTATCGGCAACATAGAAGGCAGGGATGTTTTCCTGGATCATGCGGATGTGATCGTATGCGAAGGCTTTACAGGAAATGTTATCCTCAAGCTGGCCGAATCCCTGCATGGCATTATGGATCGTCAGAAAATAAAGAACGAATACTTCGACCGCTTCAACTTCGAAGACTATGGCGGCACACCGGTACTCGGTGTTAATAAACCGGTGATCATCGGTCACGGTATCTCCCGCGCAAAAGCATATAAGAACATGCTGCTCCTCGCGCAGAAAATGATTCAGACACAGTTACTCGAAAAAATGGCAAAGGCGTTTCAGGCGTAAAGGCAAAGCGTAAGGCGTAAGGCTCTTGGCTTAAAGCATTAAATTTTCAATACGTATTTTGTACATTTGCACTTTCAATCGACAATATATGTGTAATTGGTGAGAAATTATGTACTGTCTAGATAAGTTGTGTTTAATTTGAAGCGATTAGTATGAAATATTCGCGGAATAGTGATGAAAATGTGTACATGAATTTGCGTCTTTTCCCGATTAGTTTGACATTTCCTGTGGGCAAATCCAAATAATAATCGTACCAGAAAGGAATGATCAATAGAATGTAAGCAATATTTTACGGACCTGCAAATTGTTCGGTTGTAAATCCATGATGGAAACGGAACATTTTAATTGTTCACTGAACGCGAATTTAGCGATAAGTGGCTAAATCTTTTATTTCTAATCTCACAAGTATTAAAATAGGTTCTGTGCTATTCTATATTCTTAGTTCGTCGCGGCAATCTTTGGTTACTTCCAGATACGATTCAGATTTCATTACAATGGAAAAAGCTAATGACAACAGTTATTACAACCAGGGGACATAACGTTGATCTAAATGACTAGCTCCGTAATATTTGACAGACGATCAAAACCAGTAGCTATTTGAGTAATGCTGCCACAATGGAATAACGGTTAATCAGCCTCATTGATATTTTAAATCCAAAACGTACTATTAACATGTGAATTATTTACTTCCTTTCATAACCTTTTAAACTTTGCTTTGGCTCAAGGTTTGCTCGGTTTAATGATGAACTATATAACGGCCTCAAAACTATCATGAGTGCAAATTCCTTTCTCAACGTCTTGGTCGGCAACTATATAGGAAAGGGACAGGTTGGATTCGGTGAAATTGATTGGTCTTCTGACGCTATGACGTCAGAATCTTGTACTAAACGATATGCAATTATCGCCGGATCGCTGTTTATTTTAAAGGCAAAATCATTTGTGTCACTAACTGGTCTGGTAAATCTCTGGTGAAGTCGTGGACCATGGGCATCTTTCTGTTATGATCTCAAATATTCCGGTTGTATCAATAAAATGCGCACTGTAGCAGAAATTACGTCAGGAGCAATAATGGTTTTTTAGTAAATATTGGTAACAACCGATGACAATTATACGGTTAGGTATTGGATACTGGAGGTGGTCGTGCATTGTTTATGATGGTAGGACCTATCACGGACTTTAACACGGTAAAGCAGTTAAAAAATAACTTTTCGATAAGCATTTCAGACTTCATCTTCCACACTTTTGCTTTAAGCTTTACGCTTTCTGCTTTAAGCTTAAAAAGGCTACCGGCTCATAAGCCGGATTCTGTTCCAATGCCATCATTTATCTGGCCCTTTCATTACTGAAAGGATCTAGCTGCCTACCCATTACGCAAACATTGCTGTTTATGAACGAGCCGCTCACCGGCCTCCAAGCTTTAGCGCGGAGGTCAACGTAATTTACATGGCATTTCAGCATGCAAGGTTTACCCGCGACATGCATCACTGCATGAAGCCGTAGGCTCTTACCCTACGTTTTCACCCTTACTTGTCCACCGAAGCCTTGGCGAAGGTGGACTTCACACAAAGATTCGGTAGACAAGAGGTTATTTTCTGTGGCACTGTCTGTATCAGGAGCCCTTGCTGTGATGACCCCGGCTCTTAACCGGTACATTGCTCTTTGCTGTCCGGACTTTCCTCCACTCTGATTAAGAGAGTAGCGATGGCCCGGCCGGTAGCCGCCGCAAATTTACACTTTTAAAGCTTAAAGCATAAAGCGCAAAGCTTAAAGCTGCTTTACGCATTGCGCTTTACGCTTTAAGCTTCACAGAAATATCTCTGTAGCGCCATATCCGTATCGCGGATCGTACTGGTTGATGAAGGATCGTACTTCTCTGCGGGCATTTAGAATTTCATGTATTTCATCCTTCAGCTTTCCCTTGCCCACCCCATGAATCACAATCAGGTTGTGCTGATGATGCGCGATCGCGAGGTCAAGGTATTTTTCAAATGTATTCAGCTGTAATGTCAGCATTTCAAAGTTGGTCAGATTTTGCCAGTCGGGAGTCAGTTTCTCGATATGCAGATCCACTTCATATTTTGCCGGTTCCAGATGCTGGCGGCTATGTTTCGCATCATAGATCTTATTTCCGTTTTTGCCAGACGCCTGGTATTCCGGTATGTCCTCCTCCAATGCCTTATCCGGATAGCGGTCAAATAATTTATAAGCAAAACTCGCTTCACCCTTTTTCCTGATCTCTTCAATGCGCAAAAAGACCTGCTTCGCTTTTAATTTCAGGGATGTTTCAAAATGCGGCGCTTTCGATTTTTCAGGCTGCAGCAGACTGAAATCAAATTCAAAAACAGGCGCATCATTCAGGTTTTCGAAAGGAATATCATGCAGATAAAATTCCTTCGATGCCATAATTTCATTGGTCAGACTAAAATCCGGCTTCCCCGCATAGTTGAGTTTGTAATCAAAATGAAGCCCTTTCTCCGTATGATTCACGAGATAGATCTTCAGGCTTTCGACGACTTCATCCCCAAACTCATCGTCGTCGGACACGGGTAATATTCTCAGCCAGCATCCGTCCAGCGGATTACTTGCTTTTTGTGATTTGTCTCTGGGCAGCTGATCCAGAAAAGTTTTTTCTTTTTTCAACGGAATGTTTTTCTTTTCAGAAAACCGTTTGAAATAAGGGAAATCCAGCTGGTCAATATAGGCGGGGAACCTGACTCCACGCACTTCTACCAATACCATTTTGTCATTGATCATCTCCACGACTTCGCCTTCCTCATTGGAATGCAACACTGTTACTTTATCTCCGATTTCGAATTTCACTCTTTTAAGCTTAAAGCCCAAAGCCTAAAGCCTAAAACCAGGGCTTTAAACAAAAAGCAAATTATTGAACTGCAAATTTACAGTTTACTTCCATATTCACACATTCAGGCTTTGAGGCTTTAGGCTTTAAGCTTTAAGCTTACTTGGTGCATTTAAAATCAGCATTCAACTGATCCAGTTTCTGCCAGTTGGCATGATCGGGAGACTTTGGCGAGACTTCAAACAATAAAATACTATTCATTTTATCCGGACAATCTTTGACATGAATTTTTACATTCAAAGTCATCGGCGTCTGGGTAATATAATCCAGCATATGAACGGTGCCTGCGAAAGTTTTTAAATCTCCTGCAGAAGTCTTTATATTTTGAATATTAACTTCAACCGGGAATAGTTTTTCCTTAGGAATCTTTCTGGGTACGATATTTCTGCCAATCAAACCCGTATACAAAGTCTTCAGGTTATCCTGAAGGGCACGCGCATCAATATCCGGTTTGCCTTCCAGCGACCACAGAAAGGCATATGACCAATGCTCTTCACTATTGGGATCGCCCCAGCCCGGAAAAAACCTCAGATCTTCCACGCCTTTAAAGGAGAGTTGTTTTGCAAAATCCGGCGGCAGTGCAAATTGCTCTGTGTCCCATCCCTTGGGAATGGGCAGCAGATACACAGGTGAATACGTTGCGGGTTAAATATTTTTAATTTCTTTTTTATCCATTGTATGCAGTCGACTTCATCAACGACTGACCACGAATAAGGGCTTCTGAGACCGGTGCTTCTGATACCGGGTTGTTTTGATGAAATAAACTCAGCATCTGTATTACCCAACAGCAACAGGCGTTTCAGCATTTCGGAAGCGTCCGGCATATATGTATCATAATAACTGTTCCGTCGGTTTTGCAATTGCCATTCAATATCTGTGTCAAAGTAAAATCTGACGGCCACCTGTTTCAGGAATTGTTCATTACCCGGTGACTGTGCATCCCTGGAAAATGGCGACAACTGATTATATTTCTCAGCGTTTTCTGTATAGGATCCATATTTTTTCGTCAGTACGTCGAGAATAAACTTCGCATCTCCCACATCACCGGAATAATAATTCTTCTTAATCTCGGCTTCAGACCAGCGTGCCAGGCCTGTCAGATCCACCGGAGTGTTGATACCGAATACGGCCTTCGGAAGTACAGGATAGCGCGATGGATTTTCATAACATAATTCGGTATATCGAAGTGCCGTAGTCCCGGCATACATAAAACCTCCCAGAACAAACCTGGATGTATCAGCTGGAATAATGTGTGATCACATGTTGTAAAATCTGGTTTATACGATCGACTGAAGATGAATCTGCACAGAAGCTCTGATTCAATGAAGCAATTATGGTCAGCAGGTCGTTTCCATAAGCAATATTTGGCAGTTTGGATTCTGCCATCACGAATTCAGGCGGATTAAAACTGGTCAGCAGAACCTGCACACCGTGTATATTACCCGACAGCGGGCGCACCGCCAGGTAATAATCATTCGCGCTGTCTTTGTTATTAAAAACTATTTTCTCTGAAAACTGGCTAAGCGCCTGCCGGGGAATAGAGAAAAGAATGATCAGAGGAACAAGATAGCTTTTTCAGCATAAACTTTATCATATTAAGTATGGAAGAATGGAAGTATGGAAGACTGGAAGTGATAGTTTGAAAAGTTAGTAGAAGTGGCACTTCCATACTTCCATTCTTCCATACTTCCATACTATTTCGGTGCCGATTTGACATTTCACTATCAATCAGATTCTTATATTTTTTGAAGTGATCCAGACTGTACGATAATATTACAAGACCGTTCTGATTTGATCTTTATTGTCCTGGAATGCTTTAAGCTTTACGCTTTGCGCTTTAAGCTTAATTAGGCGGACAATCTCTGTATCGAAATCGCACATACACAAAAGTACCTGAAAGCAAAAGAATGAATATTAATTGATTATAATATGGCACAGATATGGAGCCTTTGGAGCATGTTCAGAAACTATTTAAAAACGGCTTTCAGAAGCTTAAGGCGCAATAAAAGTTACACATTTATCAATGTGGCCGGGCTGGCGGTCGGCATTGCCGCCTGTCTGCTGTTATTTCTGGTTATACAATATGAAAACAGTTTTGACAATTTTCACCCGGATAAAGACCGCATATACAGGGTTTCCGTGCATTTTAATACACCCGACGGTATCACATATACGCAGGGGAACCTGTTTTCCTGCAGGTAAACAATTACCGTTGGACTTTCCTCAACTGGAGAAAGTAGCGTCAATATATAGTGCGCAGGGCAACCAGGTGACGATACTGGATGAAAACAGCCATCAGCCCCAGGCTAAATTTAAAGAAGAAGGTCTATTCTTCGCCGAACCGCAATTTTTTGACATCTTTCATTTCCCCTTTATTGCGGGCAATCCGAAAACCGCTTTATCATCTCCGAATACTGTTGTTCTGACACAGGAAGCGGCAAAAAAATATTTTGGCGACTGGCGAAAAGCCATAGGCCGTTTGATCAGGTGCCAGGATAATAAAGTCTGTACAATTACCGGCATATTGAAAGATCCACCTGTTAATTCAGACTTTCCGTTTACAGGTAGTTATATCTTTTAAAACACTGAACAACGACAGTTCCAGAGATTGGATAAGCACTAATGGCGACCTCAACACCTATGTCAAATTGCCTCCCGGGATGTCAGCCGAAAAATTTGGGGCTTCTCTCGCATCTTTCGGCAATAAGCATATCCCTGCCGACTACTCGAAAAAACAGGGATTTACCCTGCAGCCCTTAAGCACTATACATTTTGACAAAAGGTTTGGCAATTTTAGCCGCGCCACTTTCAGTAAAGAGTTGATAACTGCTTTGAGCCTCATCGGTCTTTTTTTAGTTGTAATCGCCTGTATCAACTTTGTGAACCTCGCCACCGCGCAGGCCGTGGATCGTGCAAAGGAAGTCGGCGTGCGCAAAGTACTGGGTAGCCGTAAACGGCAACTGGTCGCGCAGTTCCTGAGTGAAAGTTTTATCGTATCACTCGCCGCTGTCATGATAGCTTTCGCGATTGCATTCATGGTTTTACCATTTTTAAATCAGTTGCTGGATACAAAAATTGTCATGCATATCGATCCCGCCATCCTGGTTTTTTTAACAATCGTGACCGGACTGGTTACTGTATTATCGGGTCTTTATCCGGCCATTGTACTTTCCGGTTTTAATCCCATCACAACATTAAAAAGCAGGTTTACGAACAGGATGGCGGGTGGTATTTCACTAAGGCGCGGACTCGTGATCCTGCAATTTACTCTCGCGCAGGCGCTGATTATCGGCACGCTGATTGTCGTGAGCCAGATGAATTATTTTAAGACTGCGCAGATGGGTTTTGATAAAGAAGCCATTGTAAATATTCCTATACCCAACGATAGTATCAGCCTTACTAAAATGACGGCTTTAAAAACAGAACTTCTGCAACAACCGGATATCAGGGGTGTAAGTTTCAGCACCTTTTCTATCTCGGACAATTCACACTGGGGCAGCGAATTTACATTTGACAATTCCGGAAAAGCATCCGGCTTCAACGCCGACCTCAAATGGGCAGATGCGGATGCTTTCAAAACATTTGGCCTGCAAATGGCAGCAGGCAGGCCCTACCGGCCTTCTGATACAGTCAGGGAATTTGTCGTCAATGAAACGTTGGTTAAAAAACTGGGTATCCGCAATCCGGATCAGATCATTGGGAAAAAGATAAGCTTTTGGGACGGGCAGTTAAAAGGAGAGATCGTTGGAGTCGTGAAAGATTTTAACGGGACCTCCCTGGTGAAGCCGATATCTGCCGTCGTGATGTCAACCTGGAAGGAAGTATACGAGACGATGGCGGTTAAATTGCAGTCCGGCGATGCAAAACACACCCTTTCTGTTATTGAAAAATTATGGAACACGGCTTACCCGGAATATGTTTACCAGTACCAGTTCCTCGACGAAAAAATAGCTGGTTTTTACAAGCAGGAAAATCAGCTCTCTGAACTCTATAAAATATTTGCCGGCATCGCCATTTTTATTTCCTGTCTGGGACTTTATGGCCTCGTGTCTTTTATGGCGACACAACGACAGAAAGAAATCGGTATTCGAAAAGTACTGGGCGCCTCCGTGGCGAATATTATTTATCTGTTCTCCCGCGAATTTACGCTACTCGTCTGCATCTCATTTTTAATAGCCGCACCACTGGCTTATTATTTCATGCACAGCTGGCTCGAAAATTTCACCTTTCGTATTTCCATTGGCTCGGGTATTTTCATCATCACCATCGCCATCTCTGTTTCCATTGCCTGGATGACAGTGGGCTACCGGGCATTCAGATCCGCGATTGCAAATCCTGTAAAAAGCCTAAGGGCTGAATAACCGGTGACAAAAATATGCTTATCCGAATTTCACGAACCCAGGCTTTCCTTTTTCAATTTAGCCAACAATCGATCGAAACGAACCCAAACGATGCGGCAATCTTTCGGGCTATGCCCGGTTGAATAAAACAGGTATTTGCCATCGGGTGATACATATTGCCCCCAACGGTGAGCTATACCATTGTTAATATCCGGACCAAGGCTCACTAATGGCGTCCAGCTGCCATCGTTTTTACGAAAGCTGATCCATAATTCACATTCAAAATCTTTGGTTTCTTTGGTGCTTACGATCATATACGATTCGTCCTTTGCAACAAAAAAATCACCATCAAATCCTTTTGTATTGATCGGTTCGCCCAGGCTGCGGATCGTTGTGTCGCCCGGCGACATTTTAAACTCACATATATCCATATCCTTTCGGGTGGTATCGCCGGGTACCCTGCTTCCTGCATAAATAGTCCCGCTCGTCGTTGGCATAAAATCGTACATCGCATAAGGCACCGCGAGGTACACAGAAGGATCTGTCCAGCCTCCGTCAGGCTTTCGGGTCGATTGCCAGACAATAAAATGTTTGCCATCCCCCTCACCGCCCATAAAATATAATTTGTCCCCATCAACCGAAAAAGTGGGCGTGAAATAATGCTCGTTCAAGACGAAGGGACCGTTCCATTTGCTATTCTCGAATTTGAAGTATCTTATCTTGGCAGGCTTACTGTTAAACCAGGTATTACTGCTGGTATAATAAAACTCCTTACCATCCTTTGAGAACGCGACCCGGTCCATTGGGAAAGTATCGTTTTTCATCAGCAGGTTTTCGGCAAACACCTCGGGTTGATCGCCTGGCGGTTTTTGTCCCAGCCAGGCATCTTTACTTTCTAAAAAAGAGGACTGTGCTGTTGCATCAAACAGAAGTCCGGTAGTGCATAAGATCAAAAAAAATAAACGTTTTCTCATGTCAGATTTATTTAATTCTACACAGAAAAATTAGCTGCGATATGAAAAGTGAGAAAACATTTTCGACAAACCTTGTTATTTTAACGATGTACAACGAATAGAAGAGGCAGGTTTATAGTTTTATGAACGAGTCATTGCAGGAATTCTTACAGATCTGGTTTTAGGCTTTAGGCTTTGAGCTTTATGCTTAAAAAGCGTTCACCCTTTGTATCAATTGCGAACATTTCCCCAGCTAATAAAGATATCTAAGATTTTGATACCGAACGACTTGAAAAAGCGGCACCACATTAGTGCAAGTATGGAAGACTGGAAGACTGAAAGTCTAATGCACTGTACTTCCAGACTTCCAGTCTTCCAGACTTCCACACTTAAAATGCAGTTATGTTAAAAAATTACCTAGTGATCGCCTGGCGCAATCTGAGTAAACACAAATTGTATTCAGCCATTAACATCGTCGGACTGGCGATTGGTATGGCAGCCTGTATCGTCATCTCACTGTTTGTGTATTACGAAAGGAGTTTCGACAATATGCACAGCAAAAATATTTACCGGCTGAATGAAGTTCAGAAATTCCCCGGCATGGTGTCTTCACAGAAAGTGGCGCTCAGCATGTTCCCCATGGGGCCGACATTAAAAAAGGATTTTCCGGAGATACGCAGAATTATACCAGTATCAGCTGGTGAGATAAATTATTATGTAGCGTATGGAGAAAAGCGAATTTATCTGCCCAGACCTTTCGGGTGGATACCAGCCTTTCTGGACATTTTTGATTTTCCGCTGTAAAGACGGAAATCGGCAGACCGCTCTTTGCAGACCGCACAGCGCAGTACTTACGGAATCTGCAGCGCTGAAATTTTTTGGCTCTGATAACCCCATGGGAAAAACAATCTATCAGATTAGGATAACGATACAACAGCCTATACGGTAACCGGCATTCTAAAAGACATTCCCAGCAATTCACAACTGCAATTTGATGCGCTATTTTCATTTAATACCACCTACAAACCGGAGATGATGAAGTGATGGGGTGGCAACTGGCTGAATACTTACTTCGAATTGGCGCCAAATACAAATGTCGCCGCGATGGAAAAAAGATTTCCCGACTATCTGAAAAAATATATGACGGACAATGGAAATAAAGACGGGTGGAAATACTACGAATTGTTTTTGCTTCCCTATAAAGATGTTCATTCTAATGCGGCTGACATCGGTCTCGATTATATTAACTATCAGAAATTCGATAAAAATTATACCAATATATTTTATAGTGATCGCACTGATCGTTCTGGCGATCGCCTGCATCAATTTCATGAATCTTTCTACCGCGCGTTCTGCAGAAAGAGCCAAAGAAGTGGGAATTCGAAAATCCGTCGGCGCATATCGTTTCCAGCTGGGCATCCAGTTTTTGGGTGAAACGGTTTTGCTTTCCATCATCGCATTGCTCATCAGCTATTGTATTGGTCATTTTGGTTCTTCCTTACATTGAAAACCTGAGTCAGCGGAATCTGAAACCCCTAATATTTGAACATCCGGGACTAATACTGGCTATTATTTTAGGAACGATCACCGTCGGGCTGATTTCGGGATTATATCCGGCAGTTTACCTCTCCTCATTCCAACCTTCCAAAGTACTAAAAGGAAGCGCCCAAACGGGAAGCAAAAAATCCAATTTCCGGAACATCCTGGTAGTCGGACAGTTTGTTAGCGCCATCTTTCTTATCATCGCCACGATATTTGTTTTTCGTCAGTTCAACTTCATGCGGGGCAAGGATCCCGGATTTAGCCGGGACCAGGTAATGACTATTCCTCTGGACGGATTTACCTACAAGACATTCGAAATCTTTAAACAAAAACTCCTGTCGAATTCCCTGGTATCCGGTGTTACTGCCGCCCAGGACCAATTGGGAAGCCACCTGGATCAGTCGGGCATCCTTTTCATAAATGATGGATTAAAAAGAGACCTGACTTCAACCAGACTGATTGTGGACCATGATTATCTGAACCTGTACAAATTGAAACTGGCTTATGGTAAAAATTTTTCATCGGAAAAACAGGCCAACGGAAAAGAATATATCATCAATGAAGCCCTGGCCAAAGAACTATTAAAAGATAAACCCAAGGCACCGATGTTTCTTCCTTATTGGGAAAGACTTTTGGTTTTGATTCCGCAGGTTATATTGTTGGTGTAGTAAAGGACTTTAATTTCAATTCCCTGCACTATAAAATTGAAACCATGTTTTTGTTCAACCAGAAGGACTGGGGGTACAGTACGGTTTCGGTAAAAATTAATGGTGCGCGGGCCCAGGATGCCATCGGATTTATCGAAAAGACATGGAGGGAAATCAATCCGACAAACCCTTTCGAATATACGTTCCTCGACGATCATTTTAAAGAAGTATACCGCACGGATGCGCAGATTTCACAGATGGTGGGCATACTTGCCTTCCTGACGATATTGATTTCCTGTCTCGGATTATTCGGACTTGCCTCCTATTCAGCCGAAAGAAGAATAAAGGAAATCGGTGTACGTAAAGTACTTGGCGCTTCGATGTCAAATATTGTAACTCTTCTCTCAGCACATTTTATCAAACTCGTTCTGATCGCAAACGCGATCGCCTGGCCACTTGCCTGGTTTACCGTTAACCGGTGGATGCAGGACTATGCCTATCGTGTATCAATAAGCTGGTGGGTATTTCTTTTAGCCGGAATGATCGCTTTGATAATTGCTTTGGCAACGGTCAGTTTACTTGCGATGAAAGCGGCTGCCGCAAATCCAGTGACAAGCCTGCGATCCGAATAGTCTGGAAGACTGGAAGACTGGAAGTCTGGAAGTAGAGTTATTTAGTTTAGTTGTTAAGTGTATCCGTCACTCCTATACTCTTATACTCTTATACTCTTATACTAAAACGCCATGCTAAATTTATTTTTCAAGACCGCACTCCGCAGTCTGTTCAGAAACAAAAGTTTCGCCATCATCAATATACTCGGACTGGCCGTGGGCATGGCTGTTTTCCTCTTAATAACTCAATACAAAAGATTCGAAAACAGTTATGAAAATTTTATTCCGAACAGGGAAAATATTTACCGGGTCGCCTTAAAAACCTATCGGAACAACGAATTGATTCTGGCCAGCGCTGAAAATTATCCCGCGGTAGGTCCTGCATTAATAAAAGAGTTACCGGACGTTTTGAGTTATGCCCGTTTATATAATCTGGGATATAAAAACAATGTCATTATTACCTATGAAAATGCAAGACCGGAACCCATCGCTTTCAAACAAAGAAGATTTCTTTATGCGGACTCTGCGTTTCTGTCTATGATGAGCTATGAATTAGTAAGTGGAAATGCCCGGACAGCACTGGCGGATCCGTATACCGCTGCGATTTCGGAGAAATATGCACAGATGTATTTTGGAAAAGAGGATCCGATCGGTAAGACACTGCATATGCATGATGATGACTCGAACGATGAATTGGTAAAAATAACCGCTGTATTTAAAGACCTGCCTGCCAATACACATTTGAAATTTGATATTCTTTTTTCATATAAAACACTGTTTGGACGGTATAAAAATCAGGGAAATAAACGTTATGACCAAAGCTGGACAAGACAGGACATGTATACTTTCATCCAGTTAAAACCGGGAACCGATCCAAAAATTCCTGAATCTAAATTTCCCGGGATAATCAGTAAATATAAACCCCGGCTAAAAGAAGCAAATGAAAAACAGGAGCTGGTTCTTCAGCCATTGAAAGATATTCATCTCAATTCAGACCTGGCAGATGAACCTGAAACGAATGGCAATGCGAAGGTTGTTCTTTTTATAAGTCTGATCGGGATTTTCGTTCTTGTTATTGCCTGGATAAATTATATAAACCTCTCAACCGCAAAAGCGATTGGCCGGGCAAAGGAAGTGGGCATTCGAAAGGTAGCCGGAGCTTTCAAATATCAGTTGATCATTCAGTTTATAACAGAAGCCGCCATGGTCAACCTGATTGCGCTGATCATTGGTGTCGGATTGGTATTTTTGGCCCTGCCCTGGTTTAATGTTGTTTCGGGATTGGAATTAAATTCCACCTACCTGCTCCAGCCCTGGTTCTTCGGACTTCTTGCCGGACTTTGGATCATCGGCTCCCTGCTCTCGGGCTTCTATCCTTCCCTGGGTCTTATCATCCTATCAACCCGTCGTGGTATTAAAAGGAAAGTTGAAAAGTAGTGCCGGAGGCATTCTGTTGCGAAAAGGATTGGTCGTTGCTCAATTCATGGCATCCATCGCATTGATAGCAGGAACATTTATTGTTTATCGGCAGTTGCATTATATGATGAGCCAGGACCTGGGAATGAATATCAGCCAGGTATTGGTAATGGATCGTCCGGGCAATGCGCCGAATGATTTTAAGAACCGCAATGCCTACATGGCAGAAATTGATCTGTTTCGCGATGAACTCAAAAAGAGCCCGGCCATAGAAGCAGTCACGGCTTCTGCAACCATTCCCGGAAAACAACGTGAATATAAAGCAACGATAAAAAGAGATGGTGATCATTCTAATGACTCGATGATAGCCCGCATCAATAGTATGGATTATGATTTCTTCAAAGTATTTAAAATGAAACTGATTGCCGGGAGAAATTTCTCCAGGGATTTTCCAAAAGACCCGGATACATCTGTCATTATTACATCATCTGCCGTCCCGTTGCTGGGTTTTAAGACTCCGGAAGATGCCATCGGTAAAACACTTGTTATTACTGAATTTGATGGTGCCAAAGTGATTGTCGCCGGAGTTGTAAATGATTATCATCAGGTCTCTTTGAAAAAAGCACTCGCGCCAACTGTTTTTATGTGTGATTTGTATGATGGCGAATATTATTCCATTCGTCTGCATACGAATAATCTTTCGCAGACATTGCAGCATGTTCAACAATCCTGGACAACAGCATTCCCGGGTAATCCCTTTGATTATTTTTTTCTTGACGATTATTTTAACAGTCAGTACGCCAGTGAACGTAAATTCGAACAGCTCTTTATTATTTTCGCTGCGCTGGCCATCATGATCAGCTGTTTGGGTTTATTCGGTCTTTCAGCCTTCACTGCCAGCCAGCGAATCAGGGAAATTGGCATCAGAAAAGTATTGGGCGCTTCTGTTGCAAATATCACGACTATGCTTTCACAGGATTTTTTAAAATTGGTCCTTTTGTCTATTCTCCTGGTTTCCCCGTTGACATGGTTTATCATGAACAGCTGGTTAAGAGATTTTTCTTACAGAATACATATCAATGGATGGATATTCGCTTTGGCAGGACTTATTTCACTATTTATTGCGTTAATAACCGTCAGCTTTCAGGCTGTTAAAGCAGCACTGGCCAACCCCGTCACCAGCTTACGATCTGAATGAACGCAAGCCAGTATGGAAGACTGGAAGTCTGGAAGACTGGAAGTGTAGTTGCTTAGTTATCAGACACTTCCAGTCTTCCAGTCTTTCAGACTTTCAGTCTTGCCTTCAGGTATAGATTTTGCACTTTACAACCCATGAAACCAGTATTGTTGTTTCTTATGTTTTTTGTCATTCATCCTTCTGACAGTTATTGTTCAAGAATGGCTTCATATCTAAATGCCATTCCCGACAGCAATTATTTCGGGAATGCCGCAGGTGTCTTATACCATCAACGGCAAAAAAACCACCATCAAAAATATATTGCAAACGGAAGGAGAAAATATCAAAGCATTGCATTTAAATGTGGTGGGCCTGATTCCCAATACAAATCTGTTAAGGGTGAATTTTACAAACTCACTGACGCATGAGGTTTTTGATTTCGTAGTGGCTAATAAAGGCACTACGGTTATCCAGCATTACAAACCCAAACTGACGGTGCAGGAAGAAAAAAAAGCTGCGTATATGTCCGGAAATCTGGTTAATTATTACGCGGACAATTGTACGGTCGACATCAGTATGGCGGATGAAAAACATGTAGTCGGAAAATTTTCCGGAGCATTTGTTGCAGATGATGGATCACGCATTGTGATTAAAGCAGGCAGCTTTGACATTCCCATCAATCAAAAATGAAACACAAGTGTGGAAGACTGGAAGTCTGGAAGACTGGAAGTGTTAGTTTGAAAGTTCGTTATAGAAGTACTTCCATACTTCCAGACTTCCAGTCTTCCACACTTGTATTCAGCTTGGCCTATCCGCAAGCTTACTCTTCCTTCTTCCGTATAAAAGATAAATCGCAAGTCCCACTCCCATCCAGATAAAAAATACCATCCAGCTTTTTGCAGGGATTTCAATCATCAGATATAAACAACATAAAACACCCAGCACGGGTATCACCGAATAGTTGCGGATAAACGTGAATATCGTAATGACGCATGCAGCAACGATGAACAACAGGAATAATATCTCCTGGTAAGATTCTCCGGTCAGATTTGAAAAGGCAGTCCCGATCCGATGTCTGGCTGCAAGAATAAAAATGGCCAGCAGGATCGGAATGATATACTTCCCGTTCAGATAAGGAATGCTGAATTTCCCGGGAACCTTGACGAGTTTCGGCAGGTATAAAACACCACCGCATACCAGTACAAAAGCAAAGAGGGTTCCGATGCTCGTGAGGTCCGTCATCAAACGGTCATCCACAACCAACACCGGTATGCCTACAAATAATCCGGTTATAATGGTTGCAAATCCGGGTGTTTTAAACCTGGGACTGATTCGTCCAAATGCCTTCGGCAAGAAGACCATCGCGACTCATGCTCATCCAGATCCTGGGCTGGCCGATCTGGAAAACAAGCATCACGGAAGTGGAAGCGACCACGGCGCTGATGGAAATGATAAATCCGATCTTATGCATATTGATCTTATCAAAAACATAGGCCAGCGGATCCGCAACAAATTCAAATTCTTTATAATTCACCAGTCCCGTTATCACGAGGGCCGTGATCACATAAATGACCGTACAGATAATCAAAGAATACATCATGCCCTTGGGCAGATCTCTTTGCGGCATACGACATTCTTCTGCGGTTGTGGAGATCGCATCAAAACCGATATAGGCAAAAAATACGGAGGAAACACTTTGCATGACGCCTGCCATTCCCTCCGGAAGAAAGGGTTTCCAGTTGCCCGTTGTACCCGTGGAAAAAATGATATAAAATCCAATGACCGCGATAAAACAAAGCACCACGAGTTTGAGGCCCACCATGAAATTCGCACTCTTGCGACTTTCATTGATACCGATATAGGCGAGTGCGGTGATCAGCATCACGATGACAAATGCCGGCAGGTTGATGATGAATTTTACGCCTCCAATTTCCGGTGCATTCAGAAACACCATATCTGCAACCGGTTTATGCGCTTCCAGTGCAGCCTGATAAGTCATTTTCGCTGACTGGTATCCGATCGCCAGCCAGTCGGGCAGGTGAATGCCCATATTGCGGAGGATATTATTAAAATAAGCGCTCCAGGAAATCGCCACTACCACATTCCCGATGGCATATTCAAGAATCAGTGCCCATCCGATGATCCAGGCAATCACTTCACCAAAACTCACATAGGAATAGGTATAAGCGCTGCCGGCCACCGGAACACGCGAAGCAAATTCTGCATAACAAAGTGCCGTGAAACCACAGGTGACAGCCGTAATCAGGAAGAGAAAAATAACACCCGGACCGCCATGATAGGCCGCTGTACCGATCGTGGAGAAAATGCCTGCGCCGATCACCGCCGCAACACCCATGAACGTGAGATCCTTTACGCCCAGTACTTTCTTTAGCTTGTGTTCATGCGCGTCACCCAATCCGGCTTCTGCATCTCTGACAATTTTATCTAAAGATTTTCTCCGGAAAATGGATGAAGCCATAGCTACTTTAGTGTGGAAGTATGGAAGAATGGAAGTATGGAAGTGAATATACAGATTAATTTATAACATCACTATTTCACAAAAAGCCTTAGCCTTAAGCCTTAGCCTTTGAAAGCGTTAGGCGTTTGCGCTTTAGGCGTTAGGCTCAAGAGGTATTTCTTTAAATTTATCATGATGTAATTTTACTCAAAGGAACCAACGGCAGACGAACCACATTTTCAATCAGACCCAGTTCCGCCAGGGCTGCTTTTACACCGGCCGGATTGTTTTCTACAAAAAGCAATTCATATCCTTCAATCAATCCGTCGTTTATTTTTTTTGCTTTTTTCAGATCACCATCCAGTGCGGCGCGAACCATATTTGAAAATGCCTGCGGATAACTATTCGCAGCTACGCTGATCACGCCGTCCATGCCCATCGCGATTTGCGGAAAGGCCAGCGCATCATCACCACTCACGATCAGGAAATCACTGGGCCGGTCACGCAGGATCAATGCACACTGCGCCATATCACCACCGGCTTCTTTGATACCGGCGATATTGGACAGTTCAGACAGACGCAGGATGGTGCCGGCATCCACATTACGCGCGGTTCTGCCGGGCACATTATATAACAGTACCGGTATCGGAGATGCAGCAGCAATGGCTTTATAATGCTGGTAAATACCTTCCTGCGAAGGTTTGCTGTAATACGGACTGGCACTCAGAATCGCGACCGCCTGATCGGTGGGCAATTTTTCAATTTCACGAATCACTTCACGGGTGTCGCTTCCGCCGGCGCCGATCACAACCGGCACCCGGTCATTGACTACTTCAATGGTGTAACGCGCGATGCGGATTTTTTCTTCTCTTGAAATCGTGGGTGTTTCACCGGTGGTTCCCAGTGTAACAATATATTCGACGCCACCGGCGATCACGTGTTCGATCACCCTGGCCAGGGCTGGTTCATCGACAGACATAATCTGCTTTGAAGGGTGTAACAAGGGCAACGCCGGTTCCTGATAAAGTAGTGATAAGATTACTCATGGTTTACGGGTATGATTTCATTGACTTCTGGTTCTGGTTCCGGATCGCCATGATGAATTAGATCCGGCTGTTCAGGATGTTCATCCCAGAAACCCATTTTATTAAATTTTTCGATGCGGTTGTTGATACGTTCTTCCGGTGAAAATTTCTTCAGTTCCTTAATGGTTTGAATGATGCGTGGCTTGAGTAAGGCCGCTGCTTCATTATAATCCCAATGCGCACCACCAATCGGTTCCGGTATGATTTCATCGATGAGACCGAACCCATACATATTATCCGGTGTGAGACGGAGTTCTTCCGCTGCTTTTTCTTTCTGATCCCAGCTGCGCCAGAGAATGGAACTGCAGTTTTCGGGTGATATCACCGTGTACCAGGAATTCTCCAGCATAAAAATCTTATCTCCCACCCCGATGCCCAGTGCACCGCCGGATGCTCCTTCGCCGATGATCACCACTATAACGGGTACGCGTAACCGAATCATCTCATAAATATTACGGGCGATGGCTTCTCCCTGTCCGCGCTCTTCGGCTTCCATGCCGGGAAATGCGCCGGGTGTATCGATTAAAGTAACGATGGGTTTATTGAATTTTTCGGCCAGCCTCATCAGGCGAAGCGCCTTGCGGTAACCTTCGGGATTGGCCATACCGAAATTGCGATACTGGCGCATCTTGGTATTGGTGCCTTTCTGCTGACCGATGATCATCACGGTTTCTCCGTCGAGCTGGGCAAATCCGCCGACCATGGCCTTATCATCCTTCACATTCCGGTCGCCAAAGAGTTCGATAAAATTGTCGGTCATTTTCTCGATATACTTCATCGTATAGGGCCGGTCGGGATGGCGGCTCAGTTGTACCTTCTGCCAGGGGGTGAGGTGGGCGGTGATATCGCGCCTGCGTTCGGTTACCTGGTCGTATAATTTATTGATGGAATCGGAAAGATTGACCTTGGTCTTTTCGGCCGTCAGCCGGAGTTTTTCTATCTCATCGAAGAGCTCTTTGATCGGTTTTTCAAAATCGAGGAATTGACGGTTTTTATCCAAGGGCATAAGCGTATTTAAGCTGTAAATTTAAGCTAAGCGCAAAATATAGGAAAGTTTAATTCCGGGCGGTTATTTATGCGCTTATATGCGGATTTTTAAGCCTTTATACTGGTTGTGAGGATAGAAAGCCAGTTACCCCGTTATGGCTGGAAAGTCAGAGGGGCGGATCCACATTTTCAGATTTTTACATTCGGGTAATCTGCACAGGTAGATGAGTCCGGGAATTTTTTCTTCTTTTGTATTTGAAGCATGTCTGCATTTCTCCTGAGCAAGTGAGAATATTTTATGTCGTGCAGATGTAATCCTATCCTGCTCATTTGAAAATTCTGAGTCGGTTTGAAGTTCCGTGGTTTGATCAGCATGTTGAAGCACCTGATAGCGTCGTCTTTTTCTACCTGTTCCCGGGTTGTGAGGCTTTTGCTCGGGATATCGTATAAAACTTCTAAGTCCCCTTTCATGGTGACATTTTTCGGGTTCAATCTTGTCTTTTCGATTCAATTCTTTTTCCGGCTCACTTAATAAAGGCTCTATATAGGTTCTTTGCAGGGTTTCTATGATGATCGTCAGTATCCAAACCTTCTTTGATCATCTTCAGCGCTTCACTCGTTAATAAGCGATAGATGCTGTATTGTTTGGTTTCTGCGGGTATCAGTTTATACAATGAAGCCGCAATAGGCGATGCCTGCTTCATCCGGTTGCTGCTTTCGCGAAAACCCTTAAATGCGTTGTCGGTCTTCACCCGCTGTCCGGTCAGGGAAGTTGTTTTTCTTACAATATTCTGACCGAAGTGAGGGGAATAATAAAAATACAGCCCCAATCTCTTGTCGCTGCCGGTAATTACATTATTTGTCAGTCTTTTGCCATAATTCAAACAAAGGGAACGAAAAAAATAAGCCGGAATTATGTCTCCGGCTGAATTATATTTTTAGCCTAAAAATGTGCCAGATGCACGTCGCTTTGAATCCTTACTCTATCCTAAATAAGATTAAGACATAAAGCGCAGTTTTGAGGAGCCGCAGTAATTTGCAGGCGTTTTTCTGCTATCGCATTTTCTATTTATTTGATTTATAGCAACTTCGGAAAAAAGTACCGGGAAAGTTTTGATTAAATAAATGGAAAACCATTATCTTTGCCCTCCTTCGGATGAAAAAACGAAGGCATGATGGTTCCGCAGAAGGGACAACTGCCGTAAAACCGCAGTTTCATCAAATAAAAGGATCGGTAGTTCAGTTGGTTAGAATGCTGCCCTGTCACGGCAGAGGTCGCGGGTTCGAGTCCCGTCCGGTCCGCTTCAAGAATCTTCAAATTTTGCAAAAGCCTTCAGAATCCGCATTCTGAGGGCTTTTTGCTCATGTGTACCTCCATAGATTTTCCAATACTCTGTAGAAATTTCAGTGACCTACTTGGTGACCTATATGCAAAGCGCGTCCATTTATTCACTTTTATAAGAAATTATTTGGGTGATAAACTAATGGGTACTACATTATCCCCGTCTTAGCGCTAAGGCACAAACTGTAAGGATCGAGATTAAATTTTCGATCATAGCAAGTGAGATAACTTAAGGTCATACCGCATCACCAAGAGGTTATTGAGATTTTCTTAAGAGATTATCCGGGCTCCTTCTGGCTGCATTCCAACAACTCCCCGCATTGTTATAGAACAAAATTCCCATAGCAGTGTAGCCGACAGACCATCCAACACAAGATCCTTCGTGGCCTTGATCCCCGACAGGTGGATTTTCCAGCATAGTAATTCCGTTTACCGAAAGGGTCTTGATATGAAAAATACGCTTGTACTTTTATCACTACTTATTATAAGGGTTTCGACTTACGCGCAACATTTTGATCTAAATCATTTCAGAGGAACCTGGTCTTTACCGACGGAGCAGGATCGCAGTATTTCATTAGATTTCGTGGATTCAGTTAGGATGAATTTCACGCTGGATCGTACGAAAGGCAATTACAAATACAGAATTGACAAAAAGGATAAAGATTTTATCATTGTACTATTCCACAATGATGAAATGAGAAAAGATTCTTTTCAAATATCAGCAACCAATCTAACTGCTGACTCATTTCAATTGAAAAGTATAGTACACTATTATGCTGACGGACGACCTCCTGAAAGCGAATTATATAGTGGTCGTACATATATTCTGAGGAAAGAAAAAATAACTTCTCAGGGATAGTTCTGATGCAATGTAGTTATTACTCCCATCGTCAGATCTTAACGTTAAATTGCATAGCACGAAATAAATTTCCAAATTTTGACTTCTGTAATAACAACTGATTCGACTCAGTTTATAATTAGAAACAATTATTTGTATGGATTCCGAGCGCGTGACAGCCTAAAATTAATAGATTTAGATTATTAAAATCCTGAACCGAATTACCAAAATTCAGATATTATACGCTTGGAGAGGTCTCGAAAATGGGATTTGGCCGGATTCGAACTTTTGGAGAAAATCTGTTTCCCTGAGTCTCGTATCTTTAATGCCCACCATTTAAACGTTTCATTATGGATTCCATACGGATTGATCAATCAGAAACCCGCATCTTCAAGGCTGTTTTTCCCGATAGCACCAATCACTATGATACCCTTTTTGGCGGAACGGCCATGCAGCTCATGGACGAGGTGGCGTTTATTACTGCTACCCGGTATAGCAGAAAAAAAGTCGTAACGGTATCATCTGATAAAATCGATTTCGCGAAAGCGATCCCGGCCGGCACCATCATCGAACTCATCGGACGGGTTGCTCATGTCGGTAATACCAGTCTGAAGGTTGCAGTAGAAGTTTTCGTGGAAGATATGTACACCGACGGCAGGGAACGTGCGATTCACGGCACTTTTACCTTTGTGGCGATTGACGATAACAAAAAGCCGGTGACCATTCGCGGAGTGGGTGTAAGCGGCGGGTTATAAATAAAATGACCAATTCATGCATATGATTACAAAATTAAATTGGACATTGGTTCCGGTTGAAGTTGTGAATCCCTCCATGTCCCGGCAGATCATTCATGGTGAAAAAATAATGATTGCCAGACTCAAATTCAAAAATGGCTTCATCGTGCCGCTGCACCATCACGTACATGAGCAGATTTCTCAATGCATTTCCGGGAAGATGCGGTTTTGGTTTGGAGAAAACAAAGAACAAGAGATGGAACTTAATCCGGGTGATGTAGTGGTCATCCCGTCCAACCTGCCCCATGCAGCTGAGATGATCGGGGATGCGGAAGGAATTGATACCTGGTCTCCGCCCCGGCAGGATTGGCTGGATAAAACAGATGACTACCTGAGATTATGAGCCCAGGTCTTATTTTTTCGATTATCGGAGCTTATTTTTTAATGCTCATGACGATTGCCCGGCTAACGTCCAGGCATAACCGCGACAATACCTTTTTTGATGGTGATAGGAAGTCACCCTGGTTCCTGGTGGCCTTTGGCATGATCGGTTCCGGAATATCAGCGGTATCCCTGGTATCCATTCCCGGCAATGTCGGCAACAACCACCTCTATTATTTTCAGTTTATCCTCGGCACCATCCTCGGCTACCTGTTCATTGCCTTCGTGCTCACGCCGATATTTTATAAACTGAAACTGGTTTCCATTTATACATACCTCAATATCCGGTTCGGTAACACGACATATAAAACCGGATCGGTTTTTTTCCTGGTATCCCAGTCATTCGGCGCGGCACTCCGGTTGTTGCTGGCTGTTAAGATATTGCAATGGGCGTTTTTCGATGCCCTGCACATTCCTTATGCACTGACCGTTATTTTAGTTCTTTTACTAATCTGGTTGTACACGAACAAATCGGGTATCAAAACGATTGTGTGGACGGATGCGTTGCAATCGGTTTTCCTGATCACGGTGCTGGTCATTTCCATGATCACCATTACGCAGTCACTCGGCCTTTCTCCTTCCGGACTGGTTAAAGCCATGGTTCATCATCCCTATTTCAAAATGTTTGACTGGGAAGCGCAGTCCGGATCCAATTTTTTCAAGCAATTCGTTTCCGGTTTATTGATTACCGTTGCCCTGGTGGGCCTGGATCAGAGTATGATGCAAAAAACACTTACGATAAAAAATGCAAAGGATGCCGGAAAAAATGTGCTGGTATTCAGTTTTTTTATCGCTGGCGCACAAACCCTCTTCCTCGCACTGGGCATTCTGATCTATTTGTTTGCCGAAAAACATGGAATACCCCTGGCCACAAAGGATGGTCATTTTCTGAATACTGACGGCGTGTACCCCTTGCTCACCTTAAATTATTTTGGAAAGATCGGGGTCATTGCATTTTTTATTGGCGTGGTGGCTTCTACATTCGCCAGTATGGATTCCTGCATTGCTGCCCTGACCACCGCATTCTGCTATGATTTTTTGGATATCGAAAAAAAACCCCTGACTATCAGAAAGAAATTGAAGAACCTGGTGCTGCTGGGTGTCAATGGCACCATGTTTATCATAATCCTGTCCTTCTGGAACAGCCAGGGTGCCATCATCAATACGATTTTCAAAATAGCCGGTTATACTTACGGGCCGATTTTGGGTCTATACCTCACCGGATTGTTTTCCAAAATACGATTCCGGGAGAAATGGGTTCCTCTGGCCTGTCTCTCGGCGGCAGGACTCACATGGCTATTAAATGAGTATTTTATCCGGGTCTTTACATTTGATTTTGGTTTTATGAATATCGGGGTGAATGCCCTGCTGACTATTTTGTTTCTTTACCTGATTAAAACGAAAGATTCATGGAAGCCGGAAAGAAATTAAAAATTACGGAAACAAAAGATCCGGAAGTTTTTGCTGAATGTGCCCGGTTGATGTCACAGTCGGATCCCTGGACCACCCTTGGCCTGCCATACGAATATTGTATTAAAGCATTTGAAGGCGGGTTCAGGGAAGTGTTTCTGGCGGAATGCGAAAATGAGCTGGCGGGTTTTGTGATCATGCAAACGCAGGGAACATTTAAAGGGTATATTCAAACCATCTTCATGAAAGCGTCCTGGCGGGGCAGGGGATTGGGCAAAGAACTGATTCAATTCTGTGAGGACAGGATATTGAAATATTCTCCCAACGTGTTCATTTGTGTTTCATCGTTTAACCCCGGTGCGATCCGCTTATATGAGGAACTGGGTTATGGTAAGGTAGGTGAATTAAAAGATTTCTTAAAGAATGGATATGCTGAATTATTATATCGAAAAACGATGGGCCCTATTGTGGGTTATCTATAATCTATGAGTAAAAGAATTTTTACAGGTTTGATCTGCCTGACCTTTTTCTGCCATATCGTAAATGGTCAAAAGGCAAAATATAATGAGGAGAAAGATAACGTCCTCCGTAATGAGATAGATAAAATCCTGCAGGGCCAGGTGGACAGCAATAAAATTCCCGGAGCCGTAATAGAAGTCAAACAGAAGGGAAGTGTAGTTTTTGAACGGTCTTATGGCTGGGCCCAAAAATATGATTTCAATCACCGCGAACTTTCTGCTCCTGATAAAATGACGGTCGAACATTTGTTTGACATCGCTTCACTTACCAAAGTGGTGGGAACCACAACGGCTATCATGTTGTTGGTCGATAAAGGACTGATTAAAATAGATGACCCGGTTGGAAAATATATAAAGGCCTTTGATACGGGCGCAAAAAAAACGATTACCATCAGGCACCTGCTCACCCATACTGCTGGTCTGTATGAATGGTACCCGCTCTATTACAAAGCTGCCAATAAAGAACAAACTTATAGACTGATTGGTGAACTGCCTTTGAAATATCCTGTAGGTCAAAAGCGCAGTTATAGTGATCTGGGGTTTGTGCTTTTGGGTGAAATCATAGAAATCGTTTCCGGGCTGCCGCTGGAACAATTCATGGAACTGAATATTTTCATTCCATTGGGCATGACCAACACAGGATATAATCCGTTGAAAACGGGCAGGTTTAAAAAAATCGCGGCGACATCGATGGGTAATCCTTACGAGCGGCGGATGGTATATGATTCAAGCCTCGGCTTTCAGGTCAAAGGCATCAATCCGGTTTCCTGGAACGGTTGGCGCCACTATGTACTAAGGGGTGAAGTGAATGATGGGAATGCCTGGTATGCCAACGGGGGAATTTCGGGTGCTGCGGGATTATTCTCTACTGTTAAGGACCTCCAGAAACTGGTGGATGTATTAATGAATAAAGGACGGCTCGGCAATCGTCAATTCATTAAAGCATCAACCATCGATACTTTTCTTACCAAAGACAAATTCAATAACGGGCTGGGCTGGATGATGGATCCTGAGAGTTCATTTATGAAAAACGCACCTGAAGGCAGTTTTGGTCATACCGGTTTTACCGGAACCAGTATCGCCGTGATTCCAAAATATAATATCTCAGTTATTCTGCTGATTAACCGGCAGAATACGGGATTGCTTAGCACAGGGGACTATTATAATGTGAATCCCATCAGGCAGGCAGTTTTCCAATCAGTATTGAGGTATTGTGACTAATCAGATATTTTTCGCAGGTGGTTATAATTGACAATGGGGGCTGTTTCAGTACTGTTTCATCTTATTTTAAATAATTACTCTAATTTATTGTTTTAAAGGAAAATACGTTTCTGGCGTGAGTCCGTCCGAGAACGTATGGTCCAATCATAATTTGCTGATTTTGTCGGAACCTGGATGATCGTTGCCCCGTTGCAAATCATTTTTTCTATGTGAAACGATGGTAAAGGGAATACACCTGTATTCGTGAAATGCCTTGTGCTAGTTTGGCTTTTACTGATTTGTGTTAATCCATCGTTGACCAGTTTGAATTTTCGATGCGAAATCCCAACGCTGATAATTATTATTAATACCAGAACCTGCAGGACGTGGTCTGATCTCAATTTTGGGATCTGGCGGGGACTCGAACTTTTGGGAGAAATTTGTTTCAGTTGTGTTTCAGTAAACCGTTTTATAAATTTAAAATATTAATTGTCAACTAAAAATAATGCCGATCGAGTCCCGTCCGGTCCGCCGGTTGAAACCCGCTCTGGTAGCGGGTTTTGTCGTTTTTAGTTGATCTCAGTTTTGGTGTAAAATCAGCTTGGATAATAAAGTATACCCACTTTTCAATAAAAGTATACCCGAAAGAAGTGATGATTCCAGAAATGGACTTCAAAAGTAATGTGGTACCGAGATGGCTCTTTTCAGCTAAAGATATCATGGCGAGCAAGCACTTGAGTGTTTTTATTTGGAGCAGGAATAGAGTTAAAAGGTCTTTCTATCAGCTTGATCTCTCTCTCGAGTGTCAATAGCCGAGTTAGCAGGATTCTCGTACTTAACAGTTACCTGTTTGTACTTAGATATTTCAACTCTTATTTCAGGATTTGTCCAGCTTGCTGTATAAGTACACTTTTCTAATCCTACAGCATTCATTTCGTTTCACGTCACCTCCAGCATAAGGCTTTAAGAAGAAGCCATAGTTGTTAGAGGGTTCTCCGTATTTTTCTATTAGGAGATCCAAGTATTTTGGGTGTATTGAGATTTGAGGTCGTACCAGGAAGTTTGCTCCGGGAGATACACAACGAGTTTCCATGTCATCTTCGTAAACGGACTAAAAAAAGCAAAGAGTTTCAATGTAGGATGAGACGTATTACCTTCCAAGGTAACAGACACGTCTTTATCTGATTTTACAGTGTATCTTTTAGCAAGCATTGCTTTAATAAAGGAGTTTTTGGATCCGGCGATTTTTACTCCGTCAAATTCATGGGAAAACCCGGAAGCCGTTACCGACAAAAGTAATGTGAGGAAGAACAAAAACTTCAGTTTCATCTGTGAGACGCATTTTGATTTCTAAGATAAGGTTTCCGGAGTTAGTTGAATACTCCTCAGTCACAACGACTCATAGAGCAATATATGAATAACCTCATACTCCGGATATCTCGAAATATTCGAGACCATCCACTAAAGCGAGTTGATTCAGCAGTTTCGTTGTCACACCCCAGAATGAAGTGAGGGAAGTCCTCAAAAGTCGCCAAGCACCAAGAATGGTCTTTTTCAAACAGATAACTGCAAGCGTCCTTACCAGACTTCTCCTGGAAGTCTATATATTGTTGAATATCCTCTATCTCGGTTCTCTCTTTGGTTTCTTCATCTCTTTCGTCCGGCCAGGCTTTTGGATACCTGTGGTAATCAGCTACGTACAAATAGAGTCTCTCGTGGTTTCTCACGTGTTGAATAAACTTTTTTAAGTTTTCAACAGTTCTATCCCAAAGCGTCGAGATACCCTGTGAGTACTTAATAGCATCTAACATGTGCACAGAGTAATCCGTTTTAAATCGGACCGCGAGCTCCTTCATGGATATTGGCCTGTACAATCTTTCCAAATTTCCACTGTTTCTTAGCAACAAGTCGTAGTAACGCTCGAGTTTGTACCGATTCTCCTGCTGCTGCTCACCAGCCCCGACGTGAAGATCGCCAAAGGGATAGTCATCAATGATCCCACAGTTTTCGTGAATGAGAAAGTATTTGTCAAACTCTTTGGGGATCATAAATTCCAAACTCAAAGGTGATCGAATCTTCCTGGCGCTAAAAAAATCTGTTAACCACTTGTAGGGATCACTCATAGTAGAAGATATAGCTTCCTAATATACACAAGATCTTCAAAGATCCAAAACGTCTCGATCTGTCGAATAATTCATGCACAAGGTCCTTGAGCAAAGTCAGTACAGTCAATAGCAACAAAGCAAAGGCCGGTCATATTCTTTTCATCATTTATAATTAAGGTTTCATTAACCTCTTAAAGAAATAACTTTTGTATCTTCATGAAATGACAGGAAAATTTTTAAATATCCCTTTTACGCAAATCAGTCAACCGGTTAAGGTTGATATGCGGGATATTTATACCTGCTCCTTTACTGAATTCTTACCTTTTTGCAGTAGGCTGTATTACTTCTCCAATTTTAAGGACTTTTGCACTTTTATTCAGGACTAGTTTACTTAGTCTTGAATTCAATCCTTCAATTCGAATAAGTGGATGACGCGGGTATTACCGTTGAATGGAAGTAGCTATCGGGACCGGTAGCTCCGACACTTTCATTGAGCATCCCTTATATCGACAAACTCGAATCATTTTTTAAAAGACAGAAGGCATGTAACCGTTCGCGGAAAGCGTCATGGGAAAGGAATGTCTGATTCGGACTTTTAATTTAAAATCAAATAAACTAATTTATGGAACACATTGTTTTGCGGGAAAAAGAAATTCAGCCATTCGTCCATCCTCATTTGGGTTATGAATTTCCGCTGCAGTCAAAGGGGGAAACACTACAACAGGAAATTATTAAACCGGATGCCCTATTACTTGAATCTATGGTGGAACAAGAGTTAAGGCCATTTCATCAGAAGTCTAAAAACGATGTGATGATCATTTACGATTTGTCGCAGGAAGTTTATTATCGGCACTATGATAAAAATCCGGAGCTGGCAAAACTGGCCGCATCACTTTTTTTATTTTTTAGCGATTTTGGATATTATTTAAATATTGAAAACCAACGCCTAATTCCTGCTGCCTTGGATATGATTGAAAAAGTTCAACATCCAAAAATCGGCAAGCGAGCAGCCGGACAGCCGTTTCAGGAACTAAAGAACAAGATTCAACGTGAACACTATTCATTCATTGACAAATTAAAATATTTCAGAATCCTGACAGGAGATTACAGGGTACCCGAAGGCGCCAGTAAACCATACAAACTTTTATTTGACAAACTGAAGAAATTAGAAAATGATCTTGTCACGTATATCCATTTTGAAAATGACAGATTTTTTCCACTCGTAATTGAAATGGAGAATTATCTGAAAGAAAATAAATTGATTTATTATGGCAAAGTTTAAACTTTTATACTTTAAATAATTATGTTATGAATAAAAATAAAGATCCGCGGTTTCGATTAATTATCTTGATTTTAGTAATGCTGAATGTCGTGATTGTAAGAGAAGGGTATCTGTTGAGTGAAAATTTTTATTATTTGCTATTCGTGTCAGTACCCGTACTCTTTTATCTCCTGTTTAGGAAAGACAACAGTAACAAACGTAACCCGCAGAAAAGAAACCACTTCCCTGGCCCTCAAGATGGATAAGGCCCTGCGCCAGTACATCGAACAGCTCGATGAAGAGGAGCTGGAAAAAAATTACAAATCGAAAAGGGCGTAGGGGGTTTCTCTTAGATCTAAGGGAAAACCATTAGTGTACTATACTTGAAGCTTTCCTAAAACATCGTATAGGCAGCAAATGGGGCGCATATTTGTCACAACTAATTGTTTGGACAATGGAATGCCTGTGGAAGACGTTAGTGAGTTGCCTGCATATTCTAATTTTTAGAATACTGCCAATTATGGAGAGATGGCACAAATCAGGCTTTAAGAATGAAAAAAACCAATAGGAAAATGTAATATGACATTGTATACGGCACTTCTAACAATCGCACTAACTGTATTGGTCTTTATGGCCAGAAGCCAAAAAATCAATGTTGTAGACTTAAAAGGAAGTTTTTGTACAATCGGTCTTTCTAATATGGAATATTTTCTAATATTTCAGGATAGTTCAAATTTTTATTTCTCATCAAAGTCGTCAGAATTCGGCAATCAGGAAGGAACTTATTCTCTTAAAGAAATAAATGGCGAAATCGTTCTTACGCTAAATGTTTTACCAGGTCTAAAAAAATGTCGAAAAATAGAATTTATGATTCGCAACATTGATCCTAAATCATACCTGCTACAAATGCCCAAAAGGAAACCTTCAGGTGAAATAATATATAAATGGGAAAATAATAAATCGAAAAAAGACTACCGTCTATATGTCAATAAAAAAAGTATACCCGGGTGATATTTAGTAATTAATAATTAAGAACAGTAATAATAAATATGAAGAATACGCTGGTGCTTTTATCAATTCTGTTTACTGGAATTTCAACGTTCGCTCAGCAATCTGATCAAAATGAGTTTAAAGGAAAATGGACTTTACCAGGTGGACGAGATGCCAGTATTTCTTTAAATTTTATGGATTCGAACAAAATGTATTTTACGTTTGGCGATTCGTATAGATGGAACGGCAATTACAAATACAGAATTGCCAAATTAAAAAGTGATTTTGTCATAATACTTTTGCCCTACGATGAAATTAGAAAGGACTCTTTACAACTATCAGTAACAAATCTAACCGAAGACTCATTTCATTTGAAAAGTATAATTCATTACTATACTGACGGGAGACCTCCTGAAAGCGAATTATATGAAGATCAAACATATATATTAAGGAAAGTAAACAATAATTAACCAGGGATAATTCGTCTATCTGGACCATATCCCAATATTAACAAGTCATGACTAAGCCAATATGTATTTTAGTTTATATTATTTTATTTACAAGTTGCATAAATAACGATCACGTCGAGAAATATTCTCAAAAGATAGACACACCTAAAACAGTTGTTTCAAAACAAATCACTACTTTGTCACAGGGTGACACTACGTTCAAACTCGACTTCTTCAATGTAATTCCAGATACTATCAGTGGTTGTGGTGAATATATTACCTACGACACTAGCACTGTTACAAACAAGAAATATATATTCTTATCTAATTTAACAGAATTTGCTATCATTAAAATAAATGGAAAAGACATTTATTTGAAAAGAGACACAATCGAAAGCAAAGAAATTAACGATAAGAGTTACATAGCAGTTTATAAATGTCAGGATTATAAAGCCGTATTGAAAATTAAACAAACAAAATCATATGACGAAGGCGGCCTTTATTCTGGCACTTTGCAAATAATTAGCAACAAAATAAACGCATTGTTTAAAGTTCATGGTGAAGCCGGCTGTTAGGGTCTCGACATTAAATAATGCCAACAAAAAGCTATTATGTATAAATTCCTTTTGATTTTATTTGTTTTTTGTTCTTGCACATCTCACAGTAGTCAAAAAATAATAAAGTTTCAAAAAAAGACACCATAAAAACCGCTACCCTTACAAGTCCCGACTCATTAGCGAAAGGCGCTATTTTTCCTGATACTGGAGATTGAGGAATGGAGAATCTAACCCGCAGGTTCTAAGTTCAACAGCAATTGTCTGAGGAATCTTAACTCCTATTTTTCCATTGGTAACAGTTACTTCTGCATTGCCGGAAAGAGTAAATGGCCAGGTACTTCTGTCTGCCACATTGGTGGCATCAAAGACAGAGGTGTCATTATCGGCGCAATGATAGAATGAGTTACTGGTTAACCTACCCGATATGCCTATCTGACTATCCGATAATGTGTAGGGTGGATAATGAAGGTTTACCATTGCGTACGAACCGTTCTTAACCGGAAAACCTTTGGGGAACCAGATAAATATGCTGTTTGATGTGGGATTTGTGGACGATGGAGGATTGTCATTGCCTTTCAGGACTGAATACCCGAAACTATCCAACCGGGAGGTGTAATTGATATTATATCTGTCTGTTTTCTGGGGCCCTCCAATGGTCCAGTATCCGGAATCGGTATTGCTATTTTGCTTTGAACAATTTGTAAAAAGCACGATCGTCAGGCCTGAATAAAGGCAAACCATTTTGCTGAATTTGAAAAATTGAAAATTTGTCATTTAAGTAATGGTTATAAGTGTTTATCCTTATGTCTTCATGATTCTAAATCCTCAAATATTGGTTAATTTCTGATGATTAGACTCATAAAATGAAAAAAAGGTTGCCTACGGAAATTCGATTCGTTTTTTACGAACAATATTTCCTCGATTTAAAATGATTGACTGAATAAATAAGTGAGAAGAGCGGATCTTTGAAGTTAATTCAGAATAAAAGGATTTGGCATGATAACAGGTATCGACGAAACCGGCGATTTCGCTCCTAATTCTCTCGAGACAAACTACTTCGTAGCCGTTCACATCGACCAGAATAAAAATAGGTCGGCGATCAAAAAGAGTCAAATAGTTGTTTGGGAAAGCTCTCTATTGATCTCCGTTTAACGGTAAAATGCATTCTTACTAAGGGCAATAAAATTTATAAGATTACCTTGAAGGGATCACAACTGATTATAGCATAACCATGCTCACACAAACCGGACAAAAACAGCAATTATGTTAGTTCATAAAAATTTAAAACCGTTGCTCGTATTATCTGCGTCATTTGTTTTTGGTAACAATTGTCTTACAGCGCAGACAAAATATAAAATGACCACGGATATTCCATCGTCGATCATAACACCTGACAAAGTTGAAACCAGTATTGGAACACTTAAATTCAACGATGGCTTTCCCGATCAGGAAACTGTCACCAAAGTTTATGATAATCTTGATTTTCAGCGGGGAACACAGGCTTACTTAACCGGACTTCCCATTGTTTCTGTTGAAGAAGCACGGCGGGCCATCGTAAGTTTTGGTCCATCCAATCAAACAGTTCTGATTTCTGAACAGCTGCTGGACTCAAAATCTCTGTTCTTAACTGCCAATACCACGACACCATATACTGTAGTATCGTTAGATGTTAAAGAGGGACCGCTTGTTATGGAAATCCCATCATCCGTCCTCGGTCCGATCGATGACGCATTGTTTAAATGGGATAGTGATGTCGGGTTCACCGGGCCTGATAAAGGTAAAGGCGGGAAGTACTTGTTATTGCCACCTGGATATAATGGAAATGTTCCCGATGGATTTTTTGTAGTAAAATGCCGGACTTATGGACATTTGATGTTCTTTCGTACTTTCTTAAAGGACGGCAATCCTGCGCCCGGAGTGGACAATGTTAAAAAGAATTTGAAGGTATACCTACTTAGTCAGGCCGCGTAATCCGCCGGCAATGAATTTTGTCAATATTTCAGGAAAAGCATTTAATACCATCGGCCCGTCGAATTACTCCGCTTTTGAATATATTGATCATGTGATCCAGAATGAGCCAATTGATATAATGACGCCAGACATGCTGGGTATGTTTGCGTCCATTGGCATTGAAAAAGGCAAAACATTTGCCCCGGATGCCCGCATGAAAAAAATTCTTGTAAATGCAGCAGTTGTTGGCGATGCAACAGCTCGTACTGTGCTATTTAAAACACGAATAAAAGAAGCATTTTTTTACCCCAACAGCGCATGGATGACCGCTTTTATTGGCGGCAGCTATACATTTGAACAGGATGGCGTTCGTCTGCTGGATGCGCAATCCATGTTCTTTTTTTATGCAACAGGCATCACCCCGGCAATGTCTATGAAACTGGCCCCGGGCGAGGGTTCAGCGTATGCCGCCTGTTTCGTGGACTCCAAAGGCGAAGCGCTCGATGGGAAAAACACTTATCAGCTTCACATGCCACCCCATATTCCCGCTAAAGATTTCTGGTCGTTCACCGCTTATGATAATCAGACCCGATCCATGCTTCAAACTGATCAGCAATTCCCGGCTGTCGGTAGTGAAAATAAGGGACTGGCTGTCAACCAGGATGGATCGGTCGATGTCTATTTTGGGCCAAAGGCTCCGCCAGGAAAAGAAAACAATTGGGTACAAACAGTGCCTGGCAAGGGCTGGAATACATTACTTCGCCTTTATGGACCTCTTGAACCGTGGTTTAATAAGACATGGCAACCTGGAGAATTTGTAATGATTAAATAACAATATTGTTGAATGATATATTCAAACAGTTTATAAGCCTTTGACCTTTGATTTTAAAAAATGAATATTCTGATCTCGAAATTGGGATCTTGCGGGGACTCGAACTCTTGGGAGAAAACTGATACCAATTGATTAGAAAACTAATCGAGTCCGGTCCGGTTCCCTGAAATAGCTTGAAACCCTATGATTTGCAAAAATTGTGGGGTTTTTCAATTCTACAAGTTGACAGTTCGGTTGGCTGTATTAAAAATAGTAAACATGGCTACATTCACGCAGATGTTATAAAGAGGTCAGTACACTCTTATTTTTTTAACCGGAAGTTCGGATTTCCTGTTTGCCATAACAAAAATGCAAACTGGTCGGCAAAATCACTATATGTTACCAACCGATTCTCAGTAAAATGTCCATTGTTTAAATCCACTCTAAGCAAAACCGGTTTATCAGATGCCGTAGCGTTTTGTAAGGCACCCGCAAATTTACCAGGTTGCCAGGGCGCAACGCGTGCATCATTGATCCCTGTTGCACAGAGAACCGCAGGATACCTTACTCCCTTTTGTACGTGACTTAATGCATCCATTTCTATTAGTGCCATACATTCCATTGAGTCCTTTACCGTTCCATATTCTTTGCTGTTGGCAGGTCCATCCGTTCCATATTCCGACCGTAAAGCATTCGCATCTCCTACATTACAAACAGCCGCTGCAAATAAATCCGGTCTTTCTGTTATTGCACGCCCTATTAAAATACCACCTGCACTGGTACCGGTTCCGGCTAACCTTTCTTTAGTAGTATAACCACTCTTTATCAGGTATTCAGCACAGGCAATAAAATCTTTCCAGGTATTCGGTTTAGTAGTTTTATATCCGCTTAAATGCCAGTTCTCTCCTTTTTCACCGCCTCCTCTTACGTGTGCGATCGCAAGCACAACACCCTGGTTTATTAATTCCAGGTTCATGATAGAAAAATACGGTGAATAGGAATATCCATAACAACCATAACCGGTAAGGATACAACTATTGTTGCCATCAGGAACTGTGTTTTTATTATATAAAATGGACAATGGAACCATTGTACCATCATAAGATGAAACTTCCACTTCTTTCACCCTTATATTATCTATACCAGGGTAATTAACCGTTTCATCAAAAATACTTTTATGATATTGATCCGTTATTGCATTAAAATCATATAGCGTGAAAGGCTTGCTCCATGAAGTGACGCCAATGATACTTGTATCTGTTTTACTGCCGGAAAAAGCTATGGTTACCTGTCCGGTTAATTCCTTTACTATATTTTCATAAGATGCCGTCTTAAAATTATATTTAATCAGGGTACTATTGATGCCATCTGTCAGTGTAACAATAAGATAATTTTTAGTGCCGCTGATATCACTTATTTTATTTTTGCCTTCTTTATAGATCGTTACTGCAGTATTTATCTCAGGTGCCTCGATATTTGTTTTGGTAATTTTATAGTTGGGCGCATCCTTATAAGTAAGCATGTAGATATCCTTTCCATGTGTAAAGAAGTTGGTGATTTTATCTTCTTTCTTAAACAGTAGTTTCCAGGGAATGACTTTATCCTGTATCGTTGTAACAGGTGCATAGTATGTTCTAAGCTCATTGGCAGCCGTAAACAGAAATCCCATCAGATATTTTTCTTCATTATCAAGGGTTACAAAACAAATATCTTCCGGAGCAATGTGTAATTGATTATACTTTGCAGCTGAGAAAATTTCAGTATCATTAGTTCTGTCAGCTCCAATAACATGAAGCATTGATTTTGTATTCAGGTGAAATTCTATGGCATCTTCTTTAAAGGAAGTATGGGCCGTATAAATAAAAGCACTGTCATTAACCCAGGCGCTGACACCATACAGCGTAGGAGCCAGTGAATCTTTATAGAATTGTTTAGTGGCCACTTTCATGATCCTTACAGTGGCTACCTCACCCCCACCCTCTGCAGTCTCGATCGTAATATTAGTTCCATGTATGGATGGCGTAAAGTTCTTAATATTAAGAGTGTGTCCTTGTCTGAAACTCATCGGATTAAAAAGCAAAACTTCTTTATCCTGCCTGGTTTTGCGATAATAAAGACTTGCCACCGGTTCACCCGCCATACGTTTTTTGTAAAACCAGATGGAGTCAACCAGGACCATACCCTGATAAGAAGTGCTTTGCAATTTATCAAGAGCAACGAACTTCAAAAACAGGCTGTCTCTCCCGGAAATGTTTTTTAAAATGTCATGACTGTATTTTCCCTGTTGTTTAAACCAATCCTGAACCGAACTATCCCCTGTATGTTCCATCCAGCGATAATGGTCGGTAATTGTTTTTCCAAAGTAATTATCAACACTGTCAACCATCTTAGTAGGCGGGTAATTCCATTGGGCATTTACGGCAGATGTGATAAAAAAGATAACTAAGAACGTAAGCACATTTCTCATGGCATGTTGTTTTTTTCTGTGCTGGCATTTTAGAATAATCGGCCCGTTCACCGAAGTCGCCTGAAAAACAGAGGAGGAAGTTAATCTAAATGTAGACCCGTGAAGCCAGGGTCCGAACTTTTTATTTTCTGAATTTACGGATGCCTTCCTGTAAGCTCCCTTAAATCCAGGCTATCCGCGATTAGAGTTTTCAAAAGCATTATTTTTCAGGTATTGCGTCTCATAGCATAAATTTGAGTGTTGGCAGAAATTTTATTACCGGCCGCATCACCATAATTAAACAATTGAAGAACAGGCAAACGCCAGTAGTAGTATTCATTCAATAAGTAACTTTCACAGAAAATGCTGACAAACTTAATCGGACTATTATTATTTTTTATTTTCTGTATTCTTTCAGTAATTCATTTCTATTGGGGACTTGGTGGAAAATGGGGCGCAAACGCTGCTATTCCAACAAGGGAGAATAACGAAAAAGTAATGAACCCAAAACTATTTGAATGCTTCGTTATTGCCTTTGGGCTATTGGGGTTCGGACTTTTTATTTTAGTGAAGACCCAAATTTTACCTTTGAGTCTACCGAATTGGTTGATGAAATATGGACTTTGGGTACTTTCTACAATATTCATTTTGAGAGCCATTGGTGACTTCAAATACGTAGGCTTTTTCAAGAGAATCAAATCAACCCAATTTGGCCAATTAGACACAAAATATTATTCACCATTGTGTTTGGTAGTAGGACTTTTGGTAATGACACTAACATTCATGAGATAAAAACTTCTGCCAACATTGCATTGCCGCAAGTGGGGGCTTGACGTTGTAACTTCATCTACAAATCGGTATCAGCTTTGGTTTGGGGCCTGACTCGTTCTAAGAATCTTTTCGATAATTTTATAATCATATTTCTTTTTCAGCATTGCCACCGGGCAGACGGTTTTCAAAATCCCCACCTGCGGCAATGCAGTACGTTTGCGGTCAGGCTAGACTAAAAACAATAATAACGAGTAACCAATGGATAGTAAAAACAGATTAACAAAAGACATACTAATTAACGCTGACATAAAAAAAGTGTATGGCATTTGGACTGACATAGAAAAATGGAATTTATGGACTGAATCCATAAAACAAATTTCATATTTAGAAAATTTTAGTTTTAAAGTTGGCGGAAGAGCGAAAGTTATACAACCGAAATTATCCCCGGCTGTATGGAAAATAACTGAAATAAAAGCAGATAAATCATTTACCTGGGAGACGAAGATATTGGGCGTAACTGTCATTGGAGAACATATTTTGGAGAGTTCGTCAAGAGGTACAATTGCTAAATCAATATTAACGTACAAAGGATTTCTTGCAAGTGTATTATGCGCTATTTCAAGAAAATTAACTGTCCGATATATGATAATGGAAATGGAAGGACTCAAAAATGAATGTGAGAAATCTCAATAATGCCCGAACCGCTAACACGGGTTTGGCAAAAGTGGCGGTTCGTTGTGCGTCATGCGACTTAACACTCTAATAATTTGACCAACTATCAATAAATAAATAAATGCCAGACAATACGCACGAAGAACATTTGGATAACCCCCAAAAAACTCAGTCGGAAAATCCTCCTTACGAGATTAACCCTACTAAAGACATTGAGACTATTAGCCCAAATCACAAATTAGAAAATATGGAAGTACATCATCATCCCAAAGTTGATAAGAAAAGATTCAAGGAATACTTTCTTGAATTCTTAATGATATTCCTGGCCGTAACAATGGGCTTCTTTGCAGAAAATATAAGAGAATATTTTTCAAATAACGAAAGGGTAACCCAACTCAGCGAACAACTGGTACAGGAATTAAAAAAAGATACCGCAAGTCTCAATGAAACGATTGCTTATCAAACAAACTTACAGAAAAACGCCGACAGCGTGTTTAAAATACTCCGAAAACCGCCCGGTGTAATGGATTCAAAAAAATTGGAGCAACTTATTGAGAAATGTTTTCGGGTAACCACGTTTACATCCTCGTCAGGAGCGCTCACTTCTATTAAAAATCAATTGAACCTAAAACAATTCTCAGGCTCAGAGATTAGTAATTACATTACTGATTATGAGGGCAAACAAAACCAGGTGAAAACCGCGGAGGCAATCCAGGTACAACAGGTGAAGGAGATCGTGGAAAAATTCATGCAACAGCATTTTACTGCGGATGACTTATATGCATTAAGAATCGATCATTCCGACATCAGCGGAAAACTGAGAAAGATATCGCCTGACGATCTTGAAGACTTCCGGGCGGCTATGGTAAGCATAGAAGATTTTAATACCCTGTTAGTGGGCAGTTACAACGAAAGCAAGGAAAGTGCACTGAAGTTGATGCAGTATGTGTGCAAAGAATATAATATAAAGAACTAATAGGGCTGATAGTTTTTTGCATTTTCTGCAAAATGTTCGGTTAGAAAGTTGCTTCGGTTTGCTTATTGGCAATTTTAACTAAAATGGATTTTTTATTCCCGAAGGATCGATTAGGAATGGGCTGCCGGTTATTTTAGCTTTGTCAGAACCCCCATAAACTCAAAGCAATGAAGTACTTTCTTACTTTAATTGTTCTAAGCTGTATTCTGATAAACTGCACCAGGAAGGAAAATATAGTAATTACCCCCTGTGATACTTGTGGGTATCATAAAGATACGACCGGATCGAAAACGGACACGGCAACCAAAGTGATACTGGATACGGTGCCGGTTTCTATAACTATTCTAACCGGTGATCAAATGGTTGAAGACTCATCCGGCCTTACTCCCATATCTATTTCAGTCATCGTTAAAAATAAAGAAGGTCAGGGCATCAAAGGCCTTGCAGTCTCCTTTACGGCAGCACCGAATAGCGGATCCGTCAGTGCACCTTTACAAAAGACCGACAGCTCCGGGAAGGCATCGGCAACCTGGACACTCAATCCCCTCGATTCCGCCGAAGAGGTCGTCGCCAAAGTGATATATAATAATATTGACTTGTCTGTTCAATTTCATGCCTCCGTTGTGGCGAATCCGTATTATAATTTTACCGGAACGCTTATCATGGATTCAACATTGAACAGACCCAATTTGATCAGCTTCCTTGACTCGTCCAACAAACCGGATCCCTTTACTATTCCTTCCGATCCCTTTGCATTGTCAAATGAAGTAGCCTATCCGTTTGAATTGGACAATATCCGGTTTCCACATTTTCAACCGGGTGAACACGGGGAAGGCGGAAATTGCAGTATGACGATCAACCATATTTTATACGGGGTGAAAGTGAGTTATGAAGTCGGTGGACTAATCATCATGGATGCAACCGCAACAGCTTCATATACATCTCCTGAAGCCTACACCGTGACTATGGAATGGGAACTAAGGGGAAGCGGGGGACCATCCGGGATTAGTGGTGCAGCTTATCTTGTGGAAACCGTTTCATCACCCACCAGAGGAACCTTTACTAATAGCCGTACCGGCTCATTTACGACAACAGGACAGGGGCCGCATTAATCGTTTTTTTAAGTACAACAATGCAAATGTTTTTGTGAGTAATGGCAACCCCTTAGAATGCCTGATTCTAAAGGGTTTTCTTTCCATTCGAAAGTATGTCGAACGCGTTACTTCACTGCATGGCGACATCCGGCGCTATGAGGCAAAAAATAATAAAGCAGATATGTCCGGAAAAAGCTTCCGGAGTTGTCTTTATTAAAATAAAAAATTATGAAAATGACTACTCTCTTTGGCAGAATTCTTATGGTATGGACAATCCTATCTTGCCAGGAGGGATTTGCCCAGGGCCCCTCCAGCCCGGCAGCGGCGTTGCAAAATACGCCAAACGGAAAAATCATCTACGCCTGGTATACCGCCTGGTCGACAAACGATTGGAATTCGCTGGAGCAGGTTCTGGCAACCGGGTTTACTTTTTCCAGTCCTGTTGATGATCATATTAATGTGAAGGTCGTAAAGGAAAGGTGCTGGCCAAATGCCTCTAATATCGAACGATTCGAAGTAGAGAAGTTCGCTGTAAATGGAGATGAAGCCTTTGTCATCTCTAAGGGCTGGAATAAAGACGGTAAATTATTACGGAACACCGATTATTTCAGGATAAAAGACGGGAAAATTCAGGCGTACGAGTGTTTTTTCGGGCCGGGGATTAATTTTCCAAATTCAGGGAAATAGAATCAGAATCTATGATAAAAAATGATCGCTTTCGCGAGCAAGTTTAGCACTTTGTCTGTGCTAAACTATTTAAGTCTTAAGCACTGGCGTCCGAGTCCGTCTGGCTCTTATTTTTTATCTTATATAACTTTAATCTGCGTGCGTTTTAAGGGTACTTACAAATCACTATTATTTAACTTTCGGAAAAATACAAATAATGGATCTGAATTACTGAATAGTAATTTTCCTGATTTTATTCGTATTGTTGTCGACAACGATTAATGCGCCACTGGGATCTATCTTGATGCCTTGAGGTCCTCCAAAACTGGCATATATGCCTACTCCATCTATCGTTTTAAAATCGGCCTCATTACCAGCCAGGGTGTACACCATTCCTGCCGGCGTTATCATATCTATTCTTTGGTCAATATCAGTGACCCATATATTTCCTCCATGATCAATCGTTATTCCAAGGGGATGATTAAGGCTGGCAATAGTAGTGACGACTCCGGTCTGAGTCACCTTACAAATCCTGCCATTGAAATCATCAGCAACATATAAATTGTCATTGGAATCTATTGCAACATAAAAAGGGGTTTGAAAACTGGCAGACGATCCTGTTCCGTCAGCAAAACCGGGAGAGTCACTGCCCGCCAATGTAGTTACAACACCCGCCGGTGTTATTTTCCTGATCGAGCTATTGAAAACATCAACAACAAAAATATTATCGTTATGATCAATGACTATCCCCGCAGGTGAAAAAAAACGCGCGTTATTACCTGTGCCGTCTGCAGATCCGTAATTTCCCAGGCTGTCTCCGGCAAAAGTACTTACGATGCCTCCGGGTGTGATTTTACGGATATTATTGCCCGCATAATCGGTCACATACATATTGCCTGCTTTATCGAACGCGATGTCATAAGGCTGTCCAAATAGCGCCGTACCTAAATCTCCATTTGTAAAACCATAGTTGCCGCCGGCGTACGTGCTCACCGTTCCATCTGATGTCAATTTTCTTATCTTATGGTTATAGGGGTCCGTAATATAATAACTCCCTTTCCCGTCAGGTGTCGCGTTCTCCGGACTACCGAATGATGCAATTAAAGCCGGGCCATCAAGATGACCCAATTCTCCTGAACCCGCAATAGTGGTTACCGTCAAAGTCTTGATCTGAATGGCTGATGATGAAACACTCTTTTGGTTATTGGTAACTACAGAAATATTACCGGACGTCGCTCCAATGGGCACAATAGCCGTCAATTGTGTGTTTGTCGCCGAAGTACAGAAGGATTGCACGCCATTGAACGAAACAATATCCTTACTTGTATCAGGTATAAAATTCGAACCATTTATGGTTACTGTATATCCGATTCCTGCAATATCAGGAGAAAAACCAACAATTAAAGGGGCCTGCGTAGCCGGCGCTTGCTGTGCTGGCTGCATTGCAGAAGAATCCTTTTTGCACCCCGAAAAAAGCATCATAAAGCATAGAGCCTTTATAACAATTGAAAAAAGTAATATTGATTTTCTCATGCCTTATAATTAGAATGGTCCGGGTTAAAGCCAGCAAAAACAACAATAAATCATTCTTCCTGTTTCACTTTGAGTTCATGGGGATAAAGGCCTGAGGTAAAACTAGCACTTAAAAAATCGTATTTTAGTATCTTAGCGAACATTTCATGTAATAATTCGTCTTATTGATAAAAACTCCATTTATTAATAAAACTTCATCCTTCGACTAAGCATAAACCCTTAGTCCTTTAATATTTAAATTCACCATTTGTATTTATTCATTTTAGTGGATTATGGAAAACAGCGATTTTTATAAACCTATAAATGTGTCTTTAACGCCTTCAGATGTAAGGCATCATTATAATGTGAATGAGTCGCTGTCGGCTCATGATTTGGTTATTCGTCCACTGCTCACTGACTGTAAGTGTATGGAGTCGATTTGTTGCAGACCGGTAACTAATGCAAAAGTATTTTTAGGAAAATAATTATATATCAGGATGAAAAACATAACAAACTATTTGTCAATTACCGCACTTGCATTATCAGGATTTATGATAACGTCCTGGGATAGCTACGATGCAAGCGTAACGGGCAATACGGCCGATGCGGCTTTAATGCCAAAGGAAAATTCAACTTTTTCCTATAAGATTGACGGTCAACTTTATTCATGGAGTGGCAACGATCCGTATGCAAACCAGGCTACCATAAACTCAAAAGGTGAAGTATTTTTTACGCTGATGAGCAACGACCCCGCCGAAAAAAATCCGCCACAATTTGGTTTTGGTGTCGCTGCGGTTGGCTCTACTACCATAAAATGGGAAAATATGGATCGGTTTAAATCGTCGGGAAGTAATGGCGGAAATCATTTTGCTAATTTCAGGCTTTCCTATCCAAATGAAAACGAAAAGTATCCAGACTATGAATTTGGCCGCAAATCGACAGTCACAGTTGTCATAACCTCTAAAAGCGAAACCCGTATTACGGGTACATTTTCAGGAGAGCTTGTAAATGTTGCCACTCAAAAACCTTCGCAATTAACCGATGGTAAATTTGATCTGCCTCTAAAAAAGCAAAAACAATAAATGCGGGCTTCAATCACTAATTCAGGATTCGCAATAACTACTAACTTCGACATTATTTATGAAAAAACTACCCTTTTTGTTGGCTATATTGTTTCTGTTGGCTGGATGCCAAAGCAAACCGGCAACCGTTGCCCCGGCAGGTATAGCCGGAATAGATTCTTCGATTAAACCGGAAAACAACTTCTTTATGTATGTGAACCGTATCTGGTATGATACGGCCCTAATACCTCCTTCACAATCCGGCGTGGGTGCGTATATGTTTATGAATTATCCGCAGCGCCTGCGATTACAGGGTATTCTGGACAGTGTTTCAAAAGCCAATAATACAGCGGGTAGTATTGAACAAAAGCTGGGTGATTTTTATGCTTCGGGAATGGATACCATCACCATTAACAAGCTCGGCTACGATCCCATTAAGCCAGTGCTTGCCAGAATTGACAGCATCAGTAATCTCACTTCATTGATGAAATTCGTTGCAACAGAAGTCAAATCAGGAAATTCTTCTTTTTTGTCTTTTGGAGTGAGTCCGGACAATAAAAACAGCAGGCTAAACATAGCACACATCTATCAGACGGGCATCGGCCTGCCCGAGCGGGATTATTATTTCAAAACGGATGCACCCAGCGTGGCTATTCAGCAAGCCTACAAATTATATCTCGCCAAACTATTTCAGCTTACCGGCAGCGATACCTCCATAGCATCCAAAGATGCTGATATAGTTTATAACATAGACAAGCAGCTCGCCGGTTCTCACAGAACAAATATTGAATTGCGCGACGTAAATGCCAATTACAATAAGATGTCCGTTTCATCGCTTGTAAAGAAACAACCTAATATTGGGTGGCAGCATGTTTTAAATGATTTGGGTGCTAAAACGGATTCTATTGATGTGGCTCAGCCTGCCTATTACGACAAGCTGAATACCGTCCTGAAATCCATTCCCATCAGCAACTGGAAAATTTACCTGAAGGCTTATACGATTAAAAATTATGCAGATGTGTTAAGCCAGCCCTTTGTGGATGCTTCATTTGAGTTCAATAAGGTAATTTCCGGACAGGCTGTGCAAAAAACGCGTGGTGAAAAAACAGCAAGCCTGGCAGACCAGAAACTGGGTGAAGCCCTTGGACAATTATACGTTACAAAATATTTTACAGAAGATGCAAAAAAACGTGTGCTTGATCTGGTAAATAATTTACAGAAAGCGCTGGCCGTAAGAATAGACAAGCTGGACTGGATGAGTGACAGTACGAAACTAAAAGCAAAAGAAAAATTATTTGCTATCACAAAGAAAATAGGATATCCCGATAAGTGGAGGGATTATGGTCATGTGATCATTGTAAAAGATAAATATTTTGAAAATGTACTATCCGCTACTTCTGACAATTATCTCTTTCAATTGGCTAAGCTCAACAAACCGGTAGACAGAACCGAGTGGTTCACGACGCCTTCAACCGTTACAGCTTACTTTAACCCGAACGCCAATGAAATTGTTTTCCCGGCGGCTATCCTGCAACCGCCCTATTTTGACAACAATGCCGATGATGCTTTCAACTACGGAGGAATCGGCATGGTAATCGGTCATGAAATTACACATTCATTTGACGACCAGGGCGCTCAGTTCGACAAGGATGGCAACGTGAAAAGCTGGTGGACAAAAGATGACTATGCAAAGTTCAAAGCAAAAACGCAAAATGTAATCGACCTTTACAATACTTTTGTAGTGCTCGATACCGTGCACGTAAAAGGCGCGATGACCGTTGGCGAAAATGCAGCAGATGTAGGCGGGGTTTCCATTGCCTATGATGCATTTAAACTGACAAAAGAAGGACAGGACAGCACGAAAATTGACGGCTATACCCCGGACCAACGATTCTTTATTTCTGTTGCGCGTATTTGGCGTGTAAAAATGAAAAATGAATTCCTGCGTTTATGGATCAATAATAATCCGCATTCTCCCCCGATGTGGCGCGTAAATGGTCCTCTGATGAACAATCCACATTTTTATGAGGCATTCCATGTAAAGCAGGGAGATACCATGTATTTACCCGATGAGAAAAGAATCCATATCTGGTAAATCAAACTTCCGATCGATCTGTCCAATGGATCAGCATTGGATGGGTGCTCCTCCACTCATAGCGGAGCAGGGTTATTCTGCTATTTATCCAATAAGAGTACAAAAAAATCTTACCGCAGTTTTATTTTTCAGAATTACTTTTATCCGAATTCACCTCCGGGAGTGATTGCAACAGGCGCATTGATCGTCGCAGTATGGTTCGTCAGATTGGTGATATGACTGATTTCAGGTACGCTATTCAATATAAGTCCAAAGGACGCAATTATTATTGTAGTGTCTGAAGTCCGGGTATAACCTAAAGTATCCAAATTCCTACCCTCGCTTAACTTAAATAAAACCATTCGTTCTGATATTACAAAATCGCCTGGCTGGCCACATAACCGGCAAGATGATCTGCTGTACACCTATACCAACAAATGCTGAGTCGTTCACAATATCCTGGTTTCCGGAAATACCTAGTTATCACGTCATTGGCAGAAACTGATTTATTCTGCAACATAATTAGAACAAACATCCTGATTGTCGTTAGTCCAAATGAAATTTTTGTTCATATTGCTGGTAAATATGAATGTTGACACGCAATCATCAGTTCCAGGCTACGTTGCACGATGCGAAAATGAATGATGAATTGAAAGTTGTTTATTGGCGTTTCGACAGGCCTACTGCCGGATTTCAGATCATGCGTTACGCAGACAGTGTTATTTTCCTTTATTCCGGTGGTACCATTCCTTAGCCTTCACAATGCTGCCACAGGTGCTCATGCTGCACCAGCGGCGGGTTCCGTTTTTAGTAGTGTCAAGAAACAGCCAGCCGCAATTGGAACATTCTTTTATCCTGTTCAGCTTATCTGAAAGAAGCAATTCATAGGCTGAGTAAATAACAGGAACCATGATGATCATAGATTCCCCGGGCATTAATTGCCAGCTTTGGCTGAAGCCTTTATCATTCGCTTTTAACCGAAGATGCGACAGGCATTTTGATAAGATCACATTAAAAGCTTCCAAATCTCCTCCTGCAATCTTCTTCCCTGAACTAGTTGATGAAAAATTCTGTAAAGCAATTCCCGCAACCTGATCGCCTCCTTCAGGAGTTTTGGACCCCGTGCAGGTTTACTTTTAAAATGCTTCAGGAATGCTTCATAATCTTTTGACCTGATACTACCTGCTTTTAAGGCCCATTGAAGCAAATGCACATAGGTAACCCAGTAATCCCTGTCCGGCTCATTGATCCTGTCATGGATCGTATTCACAAAATCCAGGCACAGTATACTGCCGTTGAGCAAAACATTCTTTACCAGATTGTCTTTTACCACCTATTAAGCTTTTGATAGTAAATACTATCTTTACCTTCTAAATACATTTAACCCGTAAAACTAAAATAATATGGGTGTTCAGCAAAATGCAAAATATTCTTTTACTCTGTATGTGATGCTATTTATCACATTGTTTTTGGTAGCCGGTGTCACTATGTACCTCTCCTATTTTGCAACGACTGAGAAAACATTGCGCACCGATAAAAATATCACAACCCTAAACGGTCCCTGGAAATTTATAGTTGGGGATAATATGCAATATGCCCGGTCCGACTATGATGATTCGGGATGGGAAACCGTAGACCTTTCTGCCCCGCCGGGAGCACATGATGACGATGTGGGACTTTCAGGTTATATACCGGGCTGGACTGCCAAAGGGCATCCAAACTATTCAGGTTATGCCTGGTATCGGCTGAAAGTTTCACTGGATAGTTTACCAGGAAACCATCTAGCTTTAGCGGCACCACCTGCCGTTGATGATGCCTACCAGTTATTTATGAACGGATCACTTGCAGGCAGTGCAGGTGATTTCTCTGGTACAGTTCCAATCGTTTACAGTATTCAACCCCGTATGTTCCTGTTGCCGGAAAATGTAAAAAAAGAAAAGAATTTTACAATTGCTTTCAGGGTGTGGATGAGTTCATTCAGTCTGGGTCCCGATGCAGGCGGTATTCATATTGCCCCGGCTCTTGGAGAAAAAACGCATATCGAAAATAAATACAGTTTTCAATGGACACAAACCATAAAAGGTTATATCGTGGAAGTTGCTTTGCCGATCATGTTTATTTTGCTGGCAATAACGATGTTTTTACTGAACAGGAGTAGAAAACCAACACAATCATGTAAATGGTTTATCACGGCGTTGGTTTTGGTCGGACTGATGCGACTGAATCAGGCTGTTTTCTATTGGTTTCAAATAGAGAATACACATCAATCCGATATCATAGGCCCGGTTATCCTCAAATCATTGGTGCTTGGCAGTTGGCTGATGGCCTGGAGGGAATGGTTTGACCTGCATCAACCGAAATGGTTACCTAAAATGATTGCCATACTGACTTTACTATACATGGCAGCTCAGTTGCTCGGCATTTCCTGGGTTTCAAACTCCTTAATTCATACATATTTTCTAACCATTGCAGATTATATCAGACTATTGATGTTGGCATTGATGCTATTTACCCTCTACCAGGGAATCCGTAAACAAGGCACGAAAGATTTATTAGCTTTATTAGCAGCATTATTGATGACCATTGCCTTGTTTCCAAAAGAAGTATCGGCATTGCATGTTATACCAGGCATTTGGTTTCCATATGGTGTAGGCGTATCCCGCGGTCAGTTTTTTTATGCCGCTTTTGTTTTTGCGATGTATGGCGTATTGATTCAGAAGATTTCTATTTTACACGCAACATCCAGGAGCCATCTTTAAACCACTTTTGTTCCAGCCCTGTCAGCGTGCCGGATATTTGCAGGGTAGAAATATAGTTTGATACCAGGTTCAAAAATTGCGGATCTCCGGACGGCAACGCCACACCAATGGGTTCAACCGTCAACGGCTGCTCCGTAGTCACCAGGTCCTTCCCCGGATATCTCATAATTGAAATCACACAGATGGGTTTGTCTGCAACCATGGCATCAGCCTGATCATTGATGACCATGTTCACCCCCTCATCGTAATTACTAACAGCGATGAGTTCCTGTTTTGCCATAACGGTTTTTACAAATTGTTCACTGGTTGATCCTTTCAGACAAACGATCTTATATTTTTTTGCCATGCTGCTGGTATCAGCATTGAACGCTGCTACCTTACCGGATTTGGTCAGGATTGCTTTTCCCGAAATGGTATAAGGGCCCGCAAAAAGTGCGACCAGATTTCGCTCCGGTGTGATGGTCATACCTGACATGATCGCATCAATTTTATTTGATTTGAGCGCGTCCATCAATTCTGAAAAAGGCATTTCTACCAGTTTCAGTTTCACGCCCATATTGGTTGCCAATGCATTCGCCAGGTCAACTTCAAACCCCATCAGCTCCCCTGTCTTCGACTTCATCGAGTAAGGAGGCTGATTACCGCTGGTTCCAATGCGGAGCTCACCGTTTTTTACAATCGTGGCGAGCACTTTCTGACTAACTGCTGGTAAACAGTAAAGCATCATTAATAAAACGATAGCCAGGAAACCTGATAAATGTTTCTTGTTCATATATTCTTTTATTTTGTGACTCCTGTTCGAATATTTTCAAACAATGAGCTGGTTTTAAGTTACCTTAAACTTACCCAATTTATTTGAATAGTGATCAGGGAAACAGGAATGTCTTTGTACCAGCCCCCTGACAGCGCTAATAAATTATAATCATATGCCTGACAATAATAATTTCGAAATAATAATAATCGGTGGAAGTTATTCAGGACTTTCGGCAGCAATGAGCCTGGGCCGGGCCTTAAGAAACGTGTTAGTTATTGACAGCGAAAGACCTCGCAATAAACAAACACCATACTCACATAATTTCTTAACACAAGACGGCAAGACACCCATGCAAATCGCGACATTGGCAAAAGAGCAGGTTAGTCAATACAAAACCGTAAAATTTTACAGTGGATTAGCTGTAGGGGGAGCAAAAACAGAGAAAGGATTTGAGGTCAGAACTCAGGCGGGGGACTTATTTTACTCTAAAAAACTAATACTCGCCACGGGACTAAAAGATATAATTCCAGATATAAAAGGCTTTGCAGAATGTTGGGGAATTTCAGTAATTCATTGTCCGTATTGCCATGGTTACGAAGTCAAAAATGAAAAGACAGGAATATTGGGTAATGGAGATTATGGCTTTGAATTTTCCAGGTTGGTTAACCATTGGACAAAAGACTTAACCCTTTATACGAACGGAAAATCAACGCTAACAACGGAGCAGACTGAGAAATTGAGAAAGCATAATATCTCAGTTGTTGAAGATGGAATTGATTGCTTTGAGCAAATAAATGGGAAAATTCAAAACATCGTTTTCAATGACAATTCCAAAACTTCCATAACAGCAATATATGCCAGACCTGAACTCGTACAACACTCTGAAATTCCTGCACAATTAGGGTGTGAACTGACAGAGCAAGGTATTGTAAAAGTGGATGCTGCCCAAAAGACAACAATACATGGAGTTTTTGCCTGTGGCGACAATTCCAATTCATCAAGAGACATCGCTCTTGCTGTATCAGCAGGTATGGTGGCAGGTGGTACTTGTAACAAAGAAATAATACAGGAAGAATTTTAAACAGATCGCAAAGCAGCACATAATAAAAGGTTTTCTGCTATGCTGGCTGATGTCAGGACAGGTTACAGAAAAGTATGGAAAGGGTAAATAAGAAAATGAGGTTTATATGAAATTACTATTGCCCTTCGTGATTCTTCTAATTGGATGTAATAATCTTCAGGAGGCTTTACAACTTTCCAATTGACCTCCACATTGTTAGCTCTTCACTAAATCTGTTGTTAATCAGTTCACATGTTGTATCTATTCGCATAGTGGGTCTGTCATTCAGATTATAAGCCGTCCATTCAGGAACATTTTCAGCAGCGGGCTTGCCCGTTTTTGCAAAGGTTGTCCATAGTTCTGCCATATGGTGAGATGCTGAAAAACGTTCGGGTCTTTTGCCTGATAATAAACCTTCTTTCATTCCCGGAACTTCATTATTGAATTTAAATGTTATATCCATTGCATGAGGTGTTCCAAACGGATAATCAGTTCCCGGAACTTTTGCTTCTGATTTATAGCCAAAATTGTATAGATAAACGGGTGCCCCTTTCTGTTGTACTTTGCGTTCGGCTATGGTGATTGAGCCCAAACCCATCATATTCATGGATTCTATGGCCACCCAAATATTTGATGCCGTTGCATTTGGCATCGTTTGCCTGTAAGTGTCAATGATCTTTTTTGTGTTGCTGCCAAATTGCTTTTCAAGTTTCGCAGACAATGCTTCAAATGTAAAGCCCGTCTTTAATGCTTCGGTGTCCTGAAATGCCATCGCGAAAAAGGTATATTCATCTTCGTTCCAGCCAGTCAAAAGCGGTTTGTTTTTCGATATATCGGGTGCAGTGGGGTCAAAAGGATGGTGCGGAAGTGCAATTCCATCAACCACAGGCTGGAAAGAATTAGCAACAAAACCTACGTTGCCGTTTTTCTTTACATACTCAGACTGCGCCATTAATGTGGGCATTTTCAGTTGAACAGCCAACAGATCTGCTGCAGGTATTTCAATTAATTTCTTCCAGTTCTTTGGAGTTATATTCAGTTCACGTAAAGCGATTAAGGTCATTTCGGTCGCCGCCTCTTTAGGAATCATATGCACACCCGGTCCGCTTTCAATGGACGCTTTATTGAAGAAGGCAGCCGCCGCAGGCATTGCATATAAACAGGATGTTTTTGCACCGCCGCCCGATTCACCAAAAATCATTACGTTGTTCGGGTCTCCCCCAAACACAGCAATATTCTTATTTACCCAGGCCAGCGCCTCAATTATATCAAGCATCCCGTTGTTTCCTGAACCTGCATAGTCTGCGCCTGCCAGTTCATCCAGATAAAGAAATCCCATGATTCCCAGGCGATGATTTGCTTCCACGACCACCACGTCAAAAAGTCTGGCAAGGTTAGAGCCGTCCTGGTCAATAGCTCCTCCCGAGCCGTTAGAAAAGGCACCGCCATGATTGTAAAACATCACGGCACGTTTCTTATCATCGTTAGCCGGGGTCCAGACATTTAAAAACAAACAATCTTCACTCGGCCTGGGTTCGTTCAGACCCCTCGTTTGACCATCCTGAATAGTAGGAGCACCTAACTGCAACGCATCCCGGACGCCTGTCCAGGACTGCAGTTGAGCTGGTCTTCTAAATCGCCTGTCACCTGAAGTTCTGCCGCCGTATGGAATTCCTTTGAATAAATTGACACCTTCGCTTCTGATGCCTCTTATTTTTCCGTGTGATGTCTCTACATTGACGTATTCATCAAATGCTGAAAAAGAATTGACAGATGCGGGAACAGCAAAAGCAGCTGTAGCCATTGACATTCTGCTCAAAAAATCCCGTCGGGTGGTTTTCACTTCTTTTCTTTTGATAATGAAAAAGGCTGAATCAACCAGCCGGTGCAAACTCTCCGTCAGCTTTAATCTCTATCTCATCGCTAACCATGGCGGAAGATGTTTTAGAACCAATATTAAAGTCAGAACGTTTTAAGTTACCGGTTAATTTAAAACCTGCATCCTTTTTCTTACTCATGGGGTTTTCAGTTGTACCCCGAAACCAGAGATTCATAGTCACCGGCTTTGTAACACCATGCATGGTAAGGTTGCCGGTAAGTTTAAACTTATTTTGTCCATCCGGCATTATTGAAGTGCTCCTAAAGGTGATTTTCGGATACGTAGCGACATCAAAATAATTAGCGCTTTTTAAATCGTTGTCGCGCATTTCAACCTCCGTATTTATGGAGGCCGCATCGGCAGAAAGGTCAAACATCGCATCACTGAAATCAGGCTTGGTTGTAGTTATGGTCACATCAAAGTTTTTAAACAAACCATCCACATCAGACACCAAAAGATGCGTTACCGTAAACGTAAGCTTGGAATGCATTTTATCATTTTTCCACGTCGTTGTCTGGGCAGACACAGAAGCATGAACAAACAGAATAACTGCAAAGATTAATTTTTTCATTTTAAACGGATAATTTTTGATTGTAAACAAAGAATGCCAAAGACTGGCTACTTATAGCTGACTTTAGTGCTTGAGATGCATATACAGAGTAAAGATATTAGTCTATTAATTCCGTAACCTTGATATAAGTCAGGAAATTACATTGATGCAGATCAAGGTAAAAAGCCAGGCTTAGCTTTTTTTGGGAATCAGTTTCTTTCTTACCCGGCTCAATGTTTCTGCTGTTAGCCCAAGATAAGAGGCAATCATGTGTTGCGGTACGCGCTGCATAATATCCGGATAAATCTGCAGCAGATGAATGTATTTTTCTTCCGCAGAAAGCGTAAACATATTTATTAATCTTTTATGCATGGCTATATATGCACCGCGAAATTGCATATAATTGAATTTGTAAAATGCAGGAACTGCATTTTCGAGGAATACATGGGCCGTTCTGCTTATCAGTATTAATTCAGAAGCTTCTATTGCCTCAATACTCAGGTTGGAATAATCTTCATTTATAAAACTGTTCAAATCAGAAATAAACCAACCTTCAGGTGCAAATTGCATAATGTGTTCATTACTTTTTTCATCCACAAAATAAGAACGCAGCATACCTGTACTGACAAATGCAACATATTTGCAAATTTCTCCTTCCTGTAAAAGATATTGTCGTTTCCTTAACTTCTTTACAATAATATGCTGCCTGAAAATCGCCTTGTCGGCTTCTGTTAATGTTACCGTTTTCGATAGTATATTGAAGAAATTATCGGGCATGATTACATAAACCGCTAATTTATTGATTATTCCTGCAGCTTATCTTTTTCTCACTATAAAAATGTTCACTGGATTTTGCCTTTTGGTACAACGCGAATGGTCCTGAATTTGCTGGACATGAGGGTTCGGTACAAGCATATCTTTGATTGATCGTTAAAAATATAGATTATGGCAAAAAGCAAATTGATACGGATGGACAATATCGGCATCGTGGTAGAATCCCTCGATGACGCCATTGCCTTTTTCGCTGAGCTGGGCTTAAAACTCGAAGGGAGGGCCACCATAGAAGGAGAATGGGCCGGACGCGTCACCGGACTGGGAAACCAGCACGTCGAGATTGCCATGATGGTCACTCCGGATGGCCACAGCCGGCTTGAGATATCACGTTTTCTAAATCCGTCCATTATAGCCGATCACCGCAATGCGCCGGTAAACGCCCTCGGCTATTTACGCGCTATGTTCACCGTGGAAGACATCGATGAAACACTTGTAAGACTCCAAAAAATTGGTGCGCAGCTCGTCGGAGAAGTGGTAAAGTATGAGGAATTGTATCGACTTTGTTATATCCGCGGTCCTGAAGGGCTTCTTATCGGATTGGCAGAACAACTGACTAAAAAAAGAAATCCATTATAAAAACTTCGGCCGAAAATGTCACTAATTTGGGTACTGTCGTATAAATTATTGCTGAAAATTCTTAAACTTAATTATCGGCTATGATTGAACTGCTTATATCTTGTATTATTTTGCCGGCTAAGTCTTTACACAAAAGGACAAACTTCTACCTTATAGATAACTACATAAGCCCAGCTAAATGTAAATGAATTTACAATTACTGTGCTTTTCCGAGTACCGTCGTATAAAATATTGCTGAAAATTCTTAAACTTAATTGTCGGGTATGAAAGAACTGCTTATATCTTTTCTTCTTTTGCCAGTTATGTCGTTAGCCCAAAAAAATATTTCTACCTTATTAGATAACTACATGCAGGCCCAGGTAAATGTAAATGAATTTACAGGTACAGTGCTTGTTGCGCAAAAAGGGCAGAATTTAAAAAATTTGGTTGTCGACAGAATTATTTACGAAAAAGCGTTTGGTATGTCCGACAGAGAATGGAATATACCTAACACCATCCAGAGTAAATTTGAAGTTGGTTCTATTACCAAACAATTTACATCAGCCTGCATTTTGCAACTGGCAGAACAGGGAAAATTAAGTTTGGATGACAAACTAAGTAAATATTTTGATGATTTCCCAAAAGGTGACAGTGTGACAATACATATGCTTCTATACCCATACTTCAGGTATAAAAGATTACACTGAAGTACCGGAATTTGTGAAAGTAGCTACCCTGCCTCTTGAAAAGGATAGCATGGTAGCGTTAATGAAAAAGCAATCTTATGTTTTTTCTCCGGGAACGAAATGGAGTTATAGTAGTTCCGGTTATTTTTTATTGGGCTACATCATAGAGAAAGTATCAGGTAAGTCATACAGTGAAAATAAATAAATTTTCTTTATTGCACGCCAATTAAAATACACCTCACTTCCTCTTATGTGTACAATAACGTTATTCAAAAGGCCGGCTTAAAAAATACCTGCGTTAATCGTTTGGATTCAATCTTATTATATCGCGCAAAAGATTTTTCGATATCGGAAAACAACAAACGGATGGAAGAATTCCGGTATTATAGAAATTTCTATGGAAGGAATCCATAACAGCATAGCCGGGATCTATTATCTCTACTATAGAAGATTTATATCAATGGGACAATGCTTTGTTTTCAAACAAGATTATATCTGCTGCCTCATTTTCTAAAATGACAACCCCTTACAAAGGACATTATGGATATGGTCTATCTATTGACAGTTTTCAACATCATTTAGAAATAGGGCATAACGGAGTCATCAATGGATTTACTTCTTTTCTTGGTCGTTTTCCAACGGATGATGTTGTAGTAACAGGATTATCAAATGAGGAGACAACAAACACCCAGGGCATAGTAAATGCGCTTGCTGCCATAGTTTTTGAAATTCCGGTAATAGCACCATATAAGCATACGGAAGTAAAGGTAGATTCATCCATACTAAATCGATATGCAGGTGTATACAAACAACCAAATGGAGAGGTAGACGTTTTAAAAATAAAAGAAAGTAAGCTATATATCTATCCTCAGGATAGAAGTGATGTATATGAGTTTAAGCCTGAATCTGAAACAAAGTTTTTTTTTACTCCCAGTCCGGATGCTTATCAATATGAATTTGAAGTGGATAATAAGGGCAAATTAGTCAAGGCATATTTTATAAACGCAGGGATAAAAAATGAGATTGAAAAATGCAGATGAACTGATAATGCATTATTTATGCAGAAACCGATCGAAGTATTCTCAATTTAATGCAGGAAACCACGAACGCCCGACAAATGTATTGCTGCAAGCGGGGATTCTAGAACTGGTGTTTATACAGGTTATGAATATAACCGATAATTTCCCTGCACCCTCCAAATAAGTCGGCAATCTGGTAGGTAACTACAAATAGAAAGGCATAAAAATACGCCGGATAATTTATTGAGAAAGGCAGAATCGTTTTCGAAATAATATTCTTTACAGCATCCGAACGAATAAAGAAAGCTGTAAAAGAAACTCCAATAACAGTGCCGGCAAGAACGTCGGTCGGATAATGATACCCTAAGTACAATCTGGGGAACATAAGATAAATAAAAACAAAAAACATTGTTATGATACCAGTCTTTCGTGATACAAAATAAAAACCGGTTGCAAGCGAAGTAAATAATGCAGCATGATCGCTGGGGAATGAACTTAATTTTGTGAGCGGTTCATTAAACGGAATCAAAGAGTTAAAATTAAAGTTGGGATTTAAAAAAGGTCTGTGCCTGAACGGAGCTAAACCGGCAATGCTCAGTGTTATTACCATTACAAAAAATACGGATATCAGGGTTGCAATTAATTGTACCCGCTTCGCCGAATTATCCAGACCGCCTTTAAACCATAAATACCAGAATATAACAGCAACTACACCTCCTTTGAGTAGATTATCTGCCGCCATAAATTCAATCGTGTGAAAAAAGTAATAGGACCGGCTGATATGCCTCAAAACAAAATCTATAATGAGCCTGTCAAAAGAATTCATATGTCTCGAACTTTCAAGTTGTATTATTTATGAAGGAAGCCAAAATAGCAGGCGATTACTATCCTAAGATAAGCAGTAAATATTGGGAAAAATAATATGCGGCTAATAGAATGGTAACATTTTCGGTGTATCGGCCCTATGCGGTTAATAGAATGGTAACATTTTCGGGATGTCGGCCCCATAAAACCGGACAGTCTTCCTGATCGTAACGGGCATGGTTAGATGGATGCCTGTCAGTCCGGCCGGGGTCTGGCGGGCTGGTGCATCGGAAATCACCGAACCATGATCACCGCCCTGCGGGACATAGTGAGCGTAGCCCGGGCGCTTCCTGAGCACTTCCCAGGCATGTGCAATACAGTCCGGCCCCCAGCCAGGGTCTTTTGGCATGCCGGAAAAACCATATCCTGGAAAGGCCGGAATTACGATGTTGAACACATCCTGCGCTCGTCCGCCGTAAGACAATGGAATGGTAAGCGGACCGATAACATTAAGAAATTCGAGAAATTGATGATTGAAAAATCTGTCCACTACAAAGCGTATTTTATCCATTTTATGAATTGTGACATTGTATCAAGCTTTGCAATTCACAATTAATAATTTCAAAATGGACAAATTCAAAAAAAACGTATGTATTGGTGCACGGTGCCTGGCACGGTGCATGGTCATGGCAAACGGTCAAACAAAAAATGGAGCAGTCTGACTCAAAAGTTATAACCTTTGACCTTCCGGGACACGGAAATGACAAGACTGACATTCCCCAGGTAACATTTGACTCTTATGTGGAAAAAGTAAAGCAGGAAATAACAAAACTCAACACTCCGGTAATCTTGGTTGGACACAGCCTTGCAGGCTACATCGTAAGCAAGGTAGCGGAGGATATGCCGAACAGCATTGAAAAGCTTGTATTTGTTTCTGCAATGATTCCAAACAATCAGAAAACTGTTTTTGACACTTTAAAAGAGGATGCAGGAAGTGAATTACTACAGAATCTGATTTTTGCCGAAGACCAAAGTTGGGCAACTGTAAATGAAGAAACATTGAAAAATGTTGTTTACAATGGTGCAACGGATGAGCAAATTGCGAAGGCAGCACCTCAATTGGTACGTCAGGCTACTCAACCATTTTTCATATCCGGTAACTACTACTGAAAACAACTTTGGTAAAATTGATAAAACGTATATCGTCTGCGTAAAAGACAAAATTCTTTCTGCCACAGCTCAAAAGGAACTTGTTAAAATAATCAATTGCAACAAAGCAATTTCCATAAATACAGGACATGTACCTCATGTGGAAAACCCGGAATTACTTGCAGAAACAATCTTAAAATCGTAACAATCAAAATTTCATAAAACAATTTAAATAAAAAACAAAATGAGCAAAGCATATTTAAAAATCGCGCTAAATATTTCAGAAGCAAACAGACCTGCAGCAGCAGGAGTTTATGCCAAATACAAGCAACCTTTTTTAGACAATATCAAAGGTGCTGTTTCAAAAGAACTTTTAATAAGAAATGAAAATGTTGCGGTATTACATGGTTTTACGACTGTTACCGAAGCAGAAAGTTATCTGACATCAGATTTGTTTTCAAATGATGTTGTTTCAGGTCTTAAACCTTTTTTGGAGGACAGCCCTGTAGTAGAAATTTATACTGTAGTATAATTATTTTTCCCTTTATTATCTCCTAAAATAAGTAATGCGGACTTGAAAAAGCCGCCTTACTTTTGATTAATAAACTAATTTACAATGACTGACAAACGACATCCTCTTCCACCATTTACTGCCGAAACAGCCAAAGAAAAAGTGCAGTTAGCAGAAAATGCCTGGAATACAAAAGATGCTGAGAAAGTTAGTAAAGCCTATACAATTGACACGGAATGGCGAAACAGAAACCTATTTCTCAATGGCAGAGAGGAGGTTATTGAATTTCTAAATCAAAAGTGGAAAAAGGAGTTGGACTATAAGCTCAAAAAAGAATTATGGTGTTTTACCGAAAATAAAATTGCTGTTCGGTTTGAATATGAATGGCACGACAACGACGGGCAATGGTTTAGAAGTTATGGAAACGAAATGTGGGAATTTGATGAAAATGGCTATATGAAAAAAAGATATGCCAGCATAAACGACCTGCCCATAAATGAAGAAGACCGGAAACTAAAATAAGTAAATTTGGGTATGAAAGATAAACAGGTTTTTACACTTCTAAATGAACAAACAGGCAATCTTGCTTTTAAGATTTTACCCTTCTCTGACAACTCCCATTTTGATCATTTGCAACGTAATAACTACTTTACGCTAATATGGATAAAGAATGGTTCTGGCAAGTTACGTACTGATTTCTCTGAGTTTTATTTTGAGCAAAATTCAATGTTTTCTTTTGCACCTTATCAGCCATTTATGCTTAATGCAGAATACTGCGAAGGTATAGCTGTCTTTTTTCATTCAGATTTTTTTTGCATCCATAAACACCATACAGAAGTGACCTGTAATGGCGTTTTATTCAATAACATATATCAACATCCGGTTTTCCCAATTGATGAAGCTTCTCAAGTCATATTTCAGGAACTAATTGAAAAAATGAAAACTGAAATCAGCAACTCTGCAATCGCTCAGTACGAAATGCTGATTTCTTATATGAAAATTTTACTAATCACCGCTTCACGAATCAAATCTGAACAACTCAATGCAAACATTGAAAAAGATACTAAAACACCCGAAATACTCCAACGGCTTAAAATGGCAATAGAAGAAAATTTCAAATCAAAACATTTACCCATTGAGTATTCATCCATGCTGAACATTTCTCAAAAATCGCTTGCAAAGTATATAAAGAATCATTATTACAAAACTTTTACAGAACTCATTACAGAACGAATACTTATAGAAGCAAAACGGGAATTGTATTTGACAAATAAAACAGTCAAGGAAATAGCATTTGGATTAGGCTACGAAGATGAACATTACTTTAGCAGATTCTTTAAAAAGAATACGCAAATTTCAACGCAGCAATACAGGGAGACAGTTGGCTTTGGAAAGGCTGAAATAACTAAAAGATAGAAAATTAAACCTACAGGAATGACAGCCGACAACGAGGTATTGGCTAATTTCCAGACACCACTTTTATATCCCGGAAAAATGCATCCGTACCCGAATCCACGAAAAGACCGATGGCACCGCTGTTATCGGCGCCGAGTTTGAGGTCGTTCACGATGAGGACGGGCAGCGGGTTATCGTTCAGGTAGAGTTTGGCCTGGGCATGCTGCACCACGATCTTCATTTGGATCCATTCATTCAGTCCCATGTCGGCATAGGATTCATATTTTCCCTCTGCTTCTTTTCTAAGCCTGTCGAATTTATAATCAGGGTAAGAAAAATATTGCGTGGAATGATTTCTACGGAGCTGATCCTCTGCCCTACCATTGGTGGGCCTGATATAGAAGCATTCAAACCGGCTGTTATCCTTATTGATCCGGAACGCCAAACCGATGAAGCCCCTTGCAGTGGCATCCGCGGTCGGCAACAGCCGGCTCAACAGCATAACTTCAATCGTCCCGTTACTAAAATCACCGGTATTGTTCAGTCGCACGAAGGTGGGTATATCGGCTCCCTGGATGGCTGTATCCCTTGATACCCGCACTGCTTTTTTGCCTTCGATGTTTACAACCGACATATTCACCTGCACGGGTTTCAGATCAAAGTTTTCAAAACGTGTATTCTGGGCAAAGAGAGTGCCCGAAGAGAATGATAACAATACACCCATGATTGCACCGCAAAGCCGATGAAAGGATGATGAATACATTATGATCTGTTTAATCGCATAATGAAATATGCTAATATGGAATTTGAGATCATTTCTGTTACATCAAAATCGTTGCCATGGCGGAATCTGCCTGAATTATAACTTAAAACATCTTTGGGACATATACGGATCGTTCATTTCCGAACAAAAATTGATTGGTTCAGACAGCAGTTGTTATCCACTTTACAATGAATGGAATTGATAGTGAAGAGAAACAGCGCCGGAATGATAATTTTTCACATCCATTAATTTTAGATCCTGGCGTTTATCCAGCTCGCCATCTTTAAATAGCCGGCCGCCATTGCCAAAAATGATGGGCTGAACGATAAAATAATATTCATCAACGAGGCCGAGACGAATCAATTGGGTTGCGAGATTCGGACTTCCGAAAACGATGATATTTCTTTCAGACATTTCTTTCAGGTTCCTTATTTCAGCCGGATTCAGGTCCTGTAATATCCTTGTATTCTGCCACGATGAATTTTGTATCGTTCGCGAGACAACTATTTTTTCCATGTTTTCCATCATGCCGGCAAATTCAACATCTGAATCCGGGCCATTTTTACTTTGCCAGACGGATGGCCAGTAACTTTCGAAAAGCTGAAAAGTGACACGGCCAAACATGGCCTTGTCTGCTGTTGCGAGCAGGTCGTTGACAGACTGCATCAGTCCGGCATCTGCGACGAACGCCCGGTGATCGCAATAACCCTCCGGTGTAATGTTTTCATGAAGAATAATCTTTCCCATATTTTAGAATTAATCCAGTCCGAGTTTAGGTTTTACCCACTCAGCATATCTTGCAATTGCATCATTTGCTTCGGGAGCCCGACCGGCGGCCATATGAAAGGTATGCTGCATTTCCGGGAAAAATATCGAAACGTACTTCAACGCCGGCTTTGCTGAGACGATCCGCAAGCATCCGGCTGTCATCCAAAAGCATTTCATAACCGCCAGCCTGCAGATAAACCGGTGGAAGACCCCGAAGGTCCGCATATACCGGACTCGCATACGGATCCCTGGGATCACCTTTTGCACCCAGAAACATCCCGGCCATATTCTTTATCCATTCTACATTAAAAAGCGCGTCCTTATCGCCGTTATATTTCATGGACTCTCCCGTTCCTGTCATGTCGAACCACGCGCAAAAAGGCATTGTCGCTGCAGGCATCGGCAGACTTTTATCACGGGCAAGTAATAGCGTAGTTATAGAAAGGTTACCGCCCGCTGAATCGCCGGTAAAGGCAATATGATTTGATTTTATTCCCTGACCCAGCAGCCATTGATAAGCAGTGAGTGCATTATTGACCTGCACCGGGTGTACGTTTTCCGGACTGCGGCTATAATTTACAAGCAATGCCCTGCAACCAATTTGTTTCGCAAAATGGCCAAACATTTTTCTGTGCGTATACATAGATCCGCTGAAAAATCCTCCGCCATGAAAGCACAGGATCACGCGATCCTCCCTGCATCCTTTCGGAACCGCCCACATGGCTGGCACGCCACCTGCATCTGTTTCGATGTAGTCCACTCCGCCAGGCTCGGCGGTAAGCGCTTCCCAATTTTCGCCATAATCGCGTGCAGCGTCCAGGGATTCATGAGAAGGTGCCGCAGCAGCGCTCTGAAGCCAGTATTTTTTGACCTCTTCCACCTGTTTACTTGGTTTGACCGGTATGTCCTGTTCTTTCGTTTTTATCATGATTTATAATTTTAATCTGAGGACAAATTTGGATCGATCTCAGTAGAAATAAAACAGCCAAATATGACATTCTTAGGGGTATATTATGACATGAGATAACATTAAATTCGCCTGTAACTATTCATAATATGCCATGAAGAAAGTATCATTGTTAATACATGAAGATGTTTATTCTTCATCTGTTGCCGGAGTAATCGATCTGTTCGCCGGCGCCAACTGGTTCTTTGATTTGGCCGGTAAGCCACCTGCCTTTAAGCTGGAACTGGTGAGCGAAAAAACAAAAAACATACAGTTGTCGGGTCACGCCCAGTTTTTATGTTATGCGACGATGGAAGAAGTCGTCCAGACCGATCTGATTGTTATACCCGGATTCAACGGTGAGCCAAAAGACATCGTCAAAAAAAATTCAGCGATCGTTCAGTGGATAAAAGAAATGAACAATGCCGGGTCAGAAGTTGCCAGCCTCTGTGTGGGCAGCTTTTTTTTAGCCGAAGCGGGTCTGTTAAACGGCAGGACAGCTACATCGCACTGGGCAGTGACTGACCAAATGAAGTCGCGCTATCCGTCGATCAATGTTCAATCTGACAGGATCATTACGGATCACGACGGAATTTATACCAGCGGTGGTGGCTTTTCATCCATAAAACTCATATTATACCTGATTGAAAAATTTTGCGGAAGAGAATCTGCCCTTTGGATCAGCAAACGTTTTTCCGTCGACATAGACCAGGTGAGTCAGGCTCATTTTGCTGTCTTCACCGGGCAGCATCAGCATAACGATGATGAAATTTTGAAATCCCAGGCTTATATCGAACAGAATTATTCAGCTGACATATCTATGGACAAAGTATCGGCCCTGACCAGTACAGGGAAAAGAAATTTTATCCGGCGATTCAAAGCAGCGACCAATAATACACCCACAGAATATCTTCAGCGTGTACGAATTGAAGCGGCCAAAAAAGCACTGGAAGACAAAGACTGGCAAATAAACGAAATCATGAATGTTGCCGGATATGAGGATGTAAAAACGTTCAGAACGATTTTTAAACGAATGACAGGACTTTCACCCAGGGACTACCGGAAAAAGTACTCCAGAAACCTAAATAAATAGTGAAGTCAATATTTATAAATTTTCCACGTATGACTTAAAAAGCCAGGACCCATTTGATCCTTTGTACGCAAGGAAAAATGAAATAAAAATAAGCCCCGTTAATATTTTCTTACTCTGATTGTAAAGGCTTTTGCAGGATTTATTTTGAAAATACCGTCAAGTTCAGCGGATGTAAAACCGTTTTGCTGAAGTAAGGGAATGAACTGGGTCGAAATACAATTATATGGCTTAAAGTTCCCGCCATTTGGCTCACCTACGTGATACCACCCGGAATCCTGTGAGACCAACACCTGCCCAAGCAGTCCGTTTGCTTTCATACGTTTCAGGTAAATTAAATTATCCTGAAGTGTAGCCGGGTTAACACCATCAAATGACACCCATCCGTTTAGTTTTGCAGCGCGGATATGCATCTCACTGTCGGGTTCATTTTGAGCATGAACCCAGATTTTTGCGGCCGGGGCTACCGCCAGCTGCTTCAGGATATCAAGTTGTTCAAAAGCAGCTGCCCCGTCTCCGGTATGTATGGCAATCGTTAGTCCTGTCGCAAGATGTGTAATACCTGCTGCCTCGATCAGTTTACGCTGCATGGGTGTCAGCGGACCCTTGTCAGTACTTGTCTTGATTAAACCGGGTTTAATAGCCGTACCCTCGATTCCATTTTCCCATTCGCTGATCCACCGGTCAGCCAATTGCCGGGCAGTTTCATTATAAGCGTGGGCCGGCACAAATTTTTCATTTACAGCGCCGTAATAGCCGGTGGGGGTCATTATATTCATGCCGGTCATATCGGAAATACGTTTCAGTATATTAACATCTCTTCCCAGATAAACAGGGCCGCAATCGATAAACGTGTTAACACCCTTTGCTTTTATGTCCTTTATAAATGGCAGGGCAACCATAACCACTTCGTCCGGATTATAACGATCCCTGCTGAATTTGTCAGCGCCGATAAAATCTGCCATGATGTGCTCATGCGTTAATGTGAAACCCATCTTTTGCGAAGGCAAGGGCCCGTTAACGGTCATTACCGTTTCATTGTCGCTGCTAAAACCCGGTAGCAGCAAACTCCCGGCGCTTAAAATAAAACTGTCACTGATAAATTTTTTTCTTGATATTTTCATCCTGATGGTGGTTATTATCTAAAGGTTTCTGACCGGATATGCCGGAATAACGATTTGCTGCCACAAAGATGATCCCAAACCATCCGGGAAAATTGTACAAAAGCGAACTGTCAGCAAAAAAATAGCCAAAATACTGACGCTTATTCTACAGATTTAGAAAATATTGATTGATCGGGCTTTTAGAAGGAGAAAACTGCGATGGTGTAAAACCGGTGAACTGTTTAAAATCCCGGATAAAATGAGCCTGATCGAAATAACCCGCCTTGTAAGCACAGGAAGTGAGTGAACTCCTGCGTTCACCTGACAAAAGCTTCAGCGCATGCTGAAACCTTACCATTTTAATGAAGTATTTAGGACTATAACCTATTTTTTCAAGAAAGATTTTCTGCAGATAGCGGTTAGAAATATTGCATTCTCCAACTAATTTATCAAGGTCTGCCTCTGCCTTTTTTCTTAAGATGTAATGGGTCGCATAGGCAGCAATTTTGTCCCTTACCGGATTTACTGATATGTTCAGCAGGCTGATGAAATAAGAATTAACGCCTGTTATAAGATCTTCTATCCTGTTTTCGAAGATGCAGTTATTTACAAAGTCAATAAATGTTTTGCTAAATAAATGTGTCCAGGGGGATGGCCCGGTCATTCAGGCTATTCACCGGAATTTTAGTAAAAGAATGAAAGGCATGCGGTAAAAACCAGATACCGAAGCTCCTGCCTTCACCCCTGGCCTTCATAATAAGCGGACGGGTAATCTGGCCGAGAACCTTTGCAGAACTTTCTTTTTCATTGTTCCGGTAGAAATCAAGCCCGACATGAAAGACTATTTCTACCGATCCGTCAGGAAAAAACACATCTGTTCAGGACTTCAGCTGTATTCAATATTTATAATTTTCAACGTATGACTTAAATTTATTCAGGATTGACTGGCAAAATTCCTGCTGAATGTCCAATGGCGTTTTACTTTCCGGGTCAAATGTTTCAGTCAATTTTACCCCGTCTTCAGCAACAAAAAACAATATGGTTGTTTTTCTATTATCGGATCCGGTATGGCTGATCTTTTGATGGGCAACTATTTCATCATAAAAACATTCATAATCAAAGCCACCGCTGTTATCTTTCTTTTCCATTCTTAAAAACAATCTCCCGCCAACTCTTAAATCATTTTCTGCTCTTGGCGTATGCCATTCGTCGGATATGTTGTTCCAATGTACAATGTGCTCAGGTTTCGTCCATACGTCCCATACTTTTTCAATAGGAGCCTTTATGAAAATTTCCGCTAATAATTGTGTTTTGATAGGATTCATTATTATTGTATAGTTTCTTTGTATTATTTCTTTTTCACAAACTCAAGAATATCACCAGGCTGACAATCCAACACTTTACAAATAGCATCCAGCGTGCTGAAACGAATGGCTTTTGCTTTGCCGGTTTTTAATATGGAAAGATTCGACAAAGTTAAATCTACTTTTTCTGAAAGTTCATTTAGCGACATTTTTCGTTTCGCCATCATGACATCGAGGTTTACAATAATGGACATAGGTTATACGGTTAATTGGTTTTCTTCCTGAATTTCGATTCCGCGTTTGAAGACCTGGGAAATAATATAAATCATACCGGCCATGAAAAGATATTCGGCTCCGCTATTGTTGGTTGCCAGCTGTATGCCTGTATTAACCGACACGTAATAAAGACAGGACTTCCAGAAGACGGTGCTTACGATCCAGACGGCAAGCATCAGGTACGCAATTTTTTCTAATTTTTTTTCTACCTCCATCGAAAATGGTGTCTGAAGTTTGAGCTTCGATAACAACTCAAATACCACATACCAGATAATGGCTTTTAAGGCGAAGACCGCAATCGTCAGACACATAGCGAAAATAAAAAAACCGGTACTTTGCTCACGGATGCTGAATAAAGTTAAGTCTGCTTCATACGTACGTTTTGCCCATTCCGGGTTTATAAAGCTGGCTACCAGAGTCAGCAACCGGCTGCCGCAGAGAATGGAATACCAAATGCCGCCTATCATGGCTAAAATTTTTGAAACCGTTAGAATTGTTTGTGTTTTTGTTTTCACTTTGATTTGTTTAGAATGCAAATATAGATAAATATTTATCGTTTAACAATAAATATTTATTATAAATAGGGAAATATTTTTCCCCGATTCATAAAACGCTTAAAATGAATAAGAAAGCTTCGATCGGCTAAAAATCTCATAATTGACTGCCAGATGCAGGACCTATGCTTATCTTGAATCAACAAATCATATTAAAGGAACGCGATAACAGGATACAATTGATGAGCCGGAGAATTTTGAACAGGAACTTCGTACCGATCATTATTATCGGTATGATGTTCTTTGTATTTGGCTTTGCCACATGGATCAACGCGATGCTGATTCCGTATTTTAAAATTGCCTGCGAGCTCTCACACTTTCAGTCGTACCTGGTCACTTTCGCTTTCTATATCTCCTACCTGGTCGTGTCTGTTCCTTCCTCATTTCTGTTGAAAAAAATTGGATTTAAAAAAGGGATGATGATCGGTTTCTGGGTCATGGCGGCGGGCGCCTTTGTTTTTATCCCGGCTGCTCAAACCCGCACGTACGGTCTGTTTCTTTGCGGTCTGTTTTTGATCGGTATTGGTTTGTCTGTTCTTCAAACGGCCGCCAATCCTTATGTTACCATTCTCGGAGCAAAAAACAGGGCAGCTCAAAGAATCAGTATCATGGGTATCTGCAACAAGACAGCGGGCATTATAGCACCGCTCCTGCTTGCCGCAGCCATCCTCAGGCCGGGTGACAATGCCCTGTTTCAAAGTATTCAGCACATGGATACGATTGAAAAAAACAAAGTACTCGATGCTTTGATCAGAAGGGTTATTTTTCCTTATGCCTGTGTCGGTAGCCTGCTGACCATTCTTGGTTTTGCTGTACGCTTCTCTCCTCTTCCTGAAATCGAGAACTTCAAAGATGAAGATGCTCCGGTAAGCAATTCTCTGCATCGTAATATTTTTAGTTACCCTCACTTAATTCTGGGAGGCTGTGGCGATATTTTTACATGTCGGCTCGCAGATTCTTGCCATCGACAGTATCATCAGCTATGCACAGGGAATGGGAATTTCTATGATGGAAGCCAAAGTATTCCCTTCTTACACACTTTTTGCAACGATATGCGGATACCTGCTGGGGATTACCCTGATTCCCTGGCGCATCTCCCAGGTGAATGCGTTGCGGTTTTGTACTTTACTGGGCGTCATACTTTCCCTGTTGGTTGTAACATCCACGGGAAATAGTTTTTTTCTGGGCCATCACGCTGATATTTCTATCTGGTTTCTGGTGATGCTGGGATTTGCCAATTCAATGATCTGGGCAGGGATATGGCCACTTGCATTAGACAGACTGGGAACCCACCTGAAACTGGGTGCCTCCATACTGATCATGGGGCTTAGCGGAAATGCAATCGTTCCCCTGTTGTATGGTTACTTTGCAGATAAGTATAGTTTGCAAACGGGTTATTGGATTTTATTGCCCTGCTATTCATATCTTGTTTTCTATGCCTTTTATGGGTATAAAATAAAAAGCTGGAAGCTGCGCCACTTTAAAAACCGGTTTCAAATGAGAGCACGACAATTATTGCTCATCTCCTTTCTTCTTTTTAGCTGCCTGTCGCAAGCGAAAACAGATGTTCCTGAAGATAGCTTTCATATCCGCGGTTTTCATCTCGATCTAAGGATACAGGTGATGAAAATGCAGGCACTTAAAAAATTTTACTCTTCAATTAAGCAAACAGGGAATCAATACCCTGGTCATGGAATGGGAAGCCACTTATCCTTTTCAGGAGGACCCCCTTATTCCAAACCGGTTTGCTTACACCAGGCAGGAAGTAAAAGACTTTATAAAATATTGTCAAAGCCTGCATATCGATGTGATCCCTCTTCAGCAAAGCTTTGGTCATGTTGAATATATCCTGCGAAATTATAAATACGCTCAGCTGCGTGAAGATGATAAGGATTTTTCACAGGTATGTCCCAGTGAGCCGGAGAAAAACAGGGAGTTGTTCACCCGCCTGTTTAAGGATATGGCTGCCATGCATCCCTCACCCTATTTTCATATTGGCGGTGATGAAACGCATCTGTTGGGTCATTGCGAAAAATGCAAAAAAAGGGCTGCGGAGATCGGGATATCCCGGCTATATTTTGACCATATCAAAATGCTTTGCGATATAGTCGTCTCACTGGGTAAGCGACCCGTGCTCTGGGCTGATATTGCCCTGAAGTATCCTGAATATATAAACCTGCTGCCGAAGGAAACCATTTTTGTGGACTGGAATTACGGCTGGGCGATGGACAGGTTCGGGGCGCATGAACAACTCGTAAAAAGCGGTTATGAAATCTGGGGAGCTCCGTCCATCAGGAGTTCGCCGGATAATTATTTTTTAACAAGATGGCAATACCATTTCAATAATATCAGGGACTTTATTCCCATTTGCAAAAATCTGGGATATAAGGGAATCGTGATGACATCATGGTCCACCTCCGGGGTGTACTCCCCCACCTATGAATCTGAAGACGATCTGGTTGAACTGTATGCCCTGCGCCATGTGTACCCCATCACCGGCTTCGACATCCTGATAAGCGCTTATATTAAGGCGATAAATGCTGATCATCCGCTCAACATTGATCAGTTTATAAAAGATTATTGCAGGACAGAATTTGGATTTGATAACAATCAGTCGGAACAATTTCAAAAAGCCCTTTTTACCGCACCTTATACGATCACAGACGGCAAAGTGAACGCTCCCGGCCACATCACCGTGAACGACTTACTGGACAGCGTCCGCCAGGCCTCCGAAATTTTTCATTCACTCCAGCCGAAAAAAAATAATAACATGTTCAGCCATTTTCAATTAATGGCAGATATCAGGGTGTACTACGTAAACTTCATGGAAATTGAAAAAGAAGTGAACAGCGATGATTTCAGCCGGAGTAAAATACCCATTTACCTTACCCGTTTAAAAGCATTGATGAATCTGGAGCCTGAATTAGATAAAAGGTTCAGGACATTAAATCAGGATGTGCTTTACACAGCCGCCATAGATGAAGAAAACAATCTGAGAAATCAGAAAATACATAATTTATATAACCGGTTGTCGGGAATCAAGTGAGACTTATATTATCAATATTATTAATTCTGTCCTCTCTTAATTGTTTATCGCAAATGGTGACAGATTCAGCATTTTACGATAATACAGATAAACTTAAGAGTTATGGTGTATACGATAGCGGCAATACATATTGGCGCTTATACAAACTTTATCCAGGTGGCAAAATTGAACAAACCCAAAAATTAAATCCCGTTACTTTTCTCGACAAGGACAGTTCTGTCGTATATCATCCAAACGGAAATATTGCATGGATTTTCCCCTACACTGATAGTGGATTTCTTACCGGGCGTTTAACCGGCTATTACGAGAATGGGTCTATAAAGAGAGAATCACACTATTATAGAACATTTCAGAACCGGAACGTGGAAAGATTATTATTCAAACGGCCAAATAAAATCAATCTCTTATTATCAAATTTCCAAAGAAGATTCTGTATTTCTCCGCAAATTAACATCCGGGGATTATCAGAAGGGTTTTGCAGAAACAGAATCATTTTCGTGGGGTGAAAACGATTCTTTAAAAATTAATAACATAGTATTATCCGGACATACAAAATTTGAATTCCCAACATTAATTTCAAAGAAAGACGGACTTTGGGAAACTTATGATTCTACAGGAAAAATCATTTCCATGAAAAATTATAAACCTGCACCAAAAAGGTCAGATGAAAAAATCAATTGATAAAAAAATTGTCTGGAGTCCGACAAAGCTTGTAGATGGATTTTCGCAGCATGACAAATTAAAAATCCTTACCGGCTCATCGGAAGACCTTTCCGCACTTCATAAAAGTATTTACAAAAAGTTTCAAATACCCCACAAAAGCGACCGTTACTTTTTTATATATAATGAACAGAATTCGGCAAAACACCAATTGGATTTGCTTGAAATAAATCTTTCGGGCGGAGAATTACTATTTGTCGTGCCCAATCAAATTCACGCTTCGCCACCTTTGAAAAAAGGATTAAAATTTCATTCGCTGAGTTTTGAATCCAGTTGCCTTTCTCTCCTTCCGCGACAATTTTCTTTTCTTACCGATCCATTCAACAAGCAAACTATTTCTTTTGACAACGAATCAAGACAAAGAGTAAAAAATCTTTTTGAGACATTGAGGCTACTGCTGTTTTCCGACAGCACAAGGAATAATACGGAAATTATCATTGCTCATCTCAATACGCTCTTAACCGAATTCAACAATGCCTATTTCAGGAACAGCAGCGTTGGAATTTTTTCCAGTAATAAACTTTCAAAATACATTCAGTTCAAACTTTTTATTGAAACCGAATTTAAAAAACAACCATCTGTACATTCCATTGCCGAACAACTTATCTTATCAGAAAATCAACTCTACTCCATCGTAAAGGAATTTTCAGGACTATCGCCAAAAGAATATTTGATACAGCGATTGATGCTTGAGGCACAACGAATTTTGTTTTATGAAAAATCCACTGTCAAAGAATTAACGTACGAATTAGGATTTGCTGATCCTGCTTATTTTTCGCGGCTTTTCAAAAAACAGACTGGTAAAAGCGTTAGCCAGTTCGTACTCTTTATTCAGGATTTGTCCGGTAAAAAGTAGAATTCGTACCGGAGCCGGTTCAGGATATTAAATCAGGATGTGCTTTATATAACCGCAATAGATGAAGAAAACGTCTGAGAAATCAGAAAATACATAATTTGTATCTCCGGTTGCCGGGAATCAAATGAATCAGATGTATAAATTTCTTTTTAAGCTGCTTGTTATTTCTGCGCTCTTGATATTAAGCGCCGGATATTCAAAAGCCCAGAACCTGAATCTCATACCTTACCCCAGCCAGGTTGAAGTATTAAAAGGGAATTGTGTTCTGTACAATTCGCAGCTTTTTACAAATAATAAGGAGCTATCCGGTTTACTTCATTTTTTCAATGAAGAAATGGGTCTGCAGCAAAAAAACAGCCATATCCCAAAGCAGGTTATTGACCTGAAAATCCTGCCTTCTTCGGATGTTTACGGCTCTTATGAATTGGTAACTTCTGAAAAGCAGGTGGCCATCACGGCTGCCGGATTCTGCCGGATTGTTCAATGGCCTGATTACCTTGTTACAGCTTTACAAATCAGCAACCCTGTTAAATGATAAACTGGTATTGCCGCGTTTGGTTATTCATGATCAGCCAAGATTCGGCTGGAGAGGTTTTATGCTGGACGAGTCACGCCATTTTTTTGGAAAACAAATAGTAAAAGAATTACTGGACTGGATGGCTTTCTACAAGCTGAACCGTTTTCACTGGCACTTAAGTGATTCGCAGGGCTGGAGGTTAGAAATAAAAAAATATCCTTTGTTAACTTCTGTTGGTGGCAAAGGGAATTTTACAGACTCGCTGGCAGATGCCACCTATTATACCCAGGAGGACATCCGTGAAATCGTTGACTATGCAAAAGACAGGTTTATTACGATTATTCCTGAAATAGACATGCCCGGACATGCAACTGCAGCAACCCGTGCTTACCCAACCCTTTCAGGTGGCGATGCACCAGGCTATCCTGGTTTTACTTTTGATCCGGCGAACGATGAAACGTACACTTACTTAACCGATATTCTGAAGGAAATCAGAACTCTTTTTCCGTCCGGAATAATACATCTAGGCGGCGACGAGGTTGCATTTGGTATTGCTGCATGGAAAAACAATCCCGGGGTTGCCAAATTAATGGCAGCAAATCAGTTTACTGAATTGAACCAGGTGGAACATTATTTCCTGAGAAGAATGGCAGATAGTGTTTTAAAATTCAGCAATTACCTCATGTGCTGGGATGAAGCAGTTTCCGCAGGCTTACCAGTGAGCAGAACGTATGTTAGCTGGTGGCGACAGAATCATCCTGAAAGTTTAAACGAAGCCATTTCAAAAGGCTATAAAGTGGTTTTATGTCCGCGCTTGCCACTTTATCTTGATTTTGTGCAGGACAGTACACATAAGTCTGGCCGGAAATGGGATAAAAAATACTTCAATTCGTATCTCGATATTTATCATTTTCCCGAAAATTCAATAGCAGCCGATTTGTCCGGTAAGACGAACATACTTGGCCTGCAGGGAAATTTATGGACGGAGACCGTTATCTCAAAGAAAAGACTGCAATATTTAATATTCCCAAGAATGGCTTCGCTTGCAGAGGCTGGCTGGACCGCCGGTTCGGCTAAAAATGACAGCCATTTTAATACAAGATTAAAAGCTCATCTGTTATTATACGATAAGGAAAACATCTATTACTATAATCCTTTCCAACCGGATCAGCATCCTGAAGCAATAGATGTAAAGAAGGGCGATCAGGACTGAAATTTATATTTACCTGTCAGGCAACGTTTATCATCATATCTGAATCTGGATATTAGCAACTGAATACTCAAACATTGCGATTCAGACTAAAACTGCCGTTCCTGGTATTTGTATGAAATATTTAACTCTTGCCTCTTTTTCAATATTCTTATTGGTTTCCTGCCAGAGAAATAACGATTTAGCTTCATCAGGAAATAATGGAAAGAAATTAAAATCTATTTCGAGTGACAGTGCGGGTGTAAATAAATTTGCTTATAACGGAGATACCATTACCGGCATATCCGGCAACAAGATTGCAATGATTCAACATTTAAAATACGGAGATACACCATGTGTTTCTCTTTCTTTCGGAGATGACGAAGGGCTTAAATATTATTTGAATTCATTCAGCCTGCCAATCAAAATAATTTTCTATAATTCTACAAACGGAGTTGAAGTAAATTCAGACTATGCAGACTTTTTTTATCACAACCATACCAATCTATTAGATTCTGCCATTGTTCATGAATACGGGTACAAACTAATATATAAGCCAACTTATTCCGGAAATAATATTTCTCAAATGGAGGAAAGTTATGTGTCCGCAACGCAAAATTATATCGTTGCAAATTTCAGTTACACATATACCAATGACAATAACATTTTTCTAAAAACAGACTCACTTCTGTACATATACTCATATCCCGTTACAGCTATGAACCGTCAGCCTATGGTATCCGCTTCTTTCTTTGCGGAGACCTTTTCGGCAACTACATTTAATAGCATTCATGTTAGTGGTATAACGAGCGATTACGACTTCCCCAATAATCAAACGAGCACCATGACAGCTTCAGTAAATGCGAATGGGAAAATAGTTGCTGAAACATTTAGTGATCCCGTATTCGAAGGATTGGCCGGCAAGAAATACACTTATCAATAACAGATGTTCTTATATTCGATCCGATAAGATATTTTCTCGTTTTATGTTATCCAATACAGAAGAAATTTTAAAAATTCTCCGTCCCAGGGTCTACAATGAAGAACTTCATGGCTTCTATGTTGGCACATTCAATTCAGAAAAGGATAAACTGGTGGCTGCAACCTATGTACGATTGGACGCTGTTGACTTTGAAAAGTATAACTGTCTATTTGCTGGATGCAAGGGTTATTCATATATGGGAGTGGATTTAGAAAAGACCAGAATCTACCTTGATAAAAATCAATACAAGTCGAAACCACTGGAAGAATGTGTCAAAGAGAAAGTCTTTACAGCATATTCCCTATTAATCTCAGGTGCCTTTTTTGAGAATGAATGGTTTATTTTACCAGATCACCTGACTTTTTACGGCGATAAAATGGATGAAAAAGCTGTGAAGAACCAATTAGAATCACATTTTAATAGTTCCGATTTTTGGCAGACCGGTTTATTTGAATTCGACAGGCATCTAATTACTATTGGAAAAGAAATGCATGTTCGGGATATTGACATGGAACAATTTCCCCGTATGCCCTGGTTAGTCAGCCATCTCAAATCTGAAAAAAAGGCCGGAATCAACAGAGCGTTTAGTCATTACATGAACCTTAGCCAGGTTCAACCTTTTTTTAAACAGCTGCGAATCAAGTTTTTTGAAGAATTTGCCGAATTATATTCCTTATACGGATCCGACTATCAACTTCTATATCCAGAGTTAAAGGATCGTTTTCTCGTTGTTGCTATGGCCAAGCATCAAATTTTAGGCTACAGACTGGTTTGGTTTTATTATGATTCTGCGTCAAACAAATTTTATCGATGGAACTTCCCCAAGCCCCGCTTTAGCGGACATAGTTATCATTATTCGCAGGATGTTATTGATGATATTCATTCAATTTCTGATTGGGACGACTACCTCTTTCTCACTTCATCCCGGACATTAGATGATCCTCATTTTTGGTCCGAATATGTAGATAAAAAAAACAACGGAAAATTTATATGGTTGGAAGACATAATAATCGAATGATCAAATATTGATAGCTACTTTTCTACTATGGATGACGCGGTAGATTCGTTAGGCCGTTACATTGTTTTTGGATGAGCAAATTCCTTTTTGCCCAGGCTGTTTAAAATTCCGATACGGTTATCCGGAATGGCTTTGTTATAAATTCTTATCTCGTCGATTATTCCCTTGAAATAATATGGAAAAGTGGCAGATTGAGTCTCGCCGATATAAAGATCCTGTGTATTGGCTGTGAATGGAACTGATTTTGAATACGAAGCCAGTAACGCACCATTTAAATAAACTTTAGATACCGTTCCATTGTAGGTGAACACCACATTTGCCCATTCTCCCCGATGAATAAAGGGGAAACTGTCGTTTACGGCTCCGGTTGCAGCTCCATACGGAATATTATCTCCATAACTTCCATAGAAAAACTCTTTGGTGGTGTCAGCAGCTACCGAACAACCTGAGCCGTCGATCAAACCGGCATCGTCAAATCGTAATACATAATATCCCAGTACATCATCCGGAGCGCCCTTTCCTAAAATCTGATTGATATGGCATGGGCCCTTGTAGAACCCATTGACTTTAACGATCGCAAAAAGGGTAATGCCGGCAGAAGGATTCAGGCTCGCACTATTTGGCACTCTCATATAACTGCTGGCGCCATCGAATATATAGGCATTATTTGGAACGCCAAACCGGTCTGCGGCTGGCAATGCACTGTTGAAAGTGATATTGTTGTTGTGCCCGCTGCTGTCGTTCAGATTGCCTCCATTGAAATTATAATAAGCAACCATGCCATCCGTGAGTGTATAAATAGTATCTGTCAGGGTTAATGTATCCCGTACTGTTACTGTTTTAATAAGCGTATCTGTAACTACTTTTACTTTAACAGTCGTATCATGCTGAACCGTTGTTTTTTCGCAACCGGCAATCTGGGTACTGCCCGCAAAGAATACAATGTATAAAAGTATTGTCCCGGATATTGAATACAGAATTCTCATGTTGGGGTTAATTTTGGTATAGGAAGATATAATTAAAACCCGGTTAATCAAAGCGGTACCTGAAGTGAAAGCTGATAAAAACAAACTACTTTACGCAGGAACCTAAGAGTAAACACTTAGGCTGGAAATTATTTTATTAATCGATGCAGTTAAAACTCTAACATCAATGAAAGCGGACGTTTCCTCAAAGGGAAACATGAAAACCTATCATTTCCTGCCCAATAAATACGGCAGGGAGCTGTTGCTGGATATTGGCAGGATTGAAAAGATTCCCAACTTCAACTTTGGGGCCGAGCCACACCAGCTCAGTTTTTATGACATTCTCTTTATTGATAAAGGGGCCGGCCATTTTATGCTGGATGATCATAAGATCGCTTTAAAACCCGGTACGATCATTTTTACTTCTCCCGGGCATACCCGCGAATGGCATATCAGGAAACCCGTTGGCGGCTACGCTGTTTTTTTTGAAAAAGATTTTCTGAATCTCTTTTTTACCGATGAACTTTTTTTGTACCGCTTCGGCTTTTTTCATCAGTACCGGAAGCCAACTAGTTTATTCGTTGCACCGGCTGAATTTTCAACATATCTTTCCATCAATTCACAGATAGAAGCAGAAATAAAAAATCTGCAGAACGACAGTTCTCATTTACTACGCGCGCTGTTATACCAGTTGCTTGTTTTGCTGAACAGGTCTTATGCAAAACAAAATGAATTGCAAAGTGATACCTATGTACATCCCGTTCTTTTTCAGTTTCCGTTCTTTACTCGAAAAGAATTATAATTCTCATCACCGCGTGGTTGATTATTTGCAGTTGCTTAATGTAAGTCCTGCGCAACTCAATAAGCTTTGCCGCCTGTATATGGGCATTACGGCACAGCAGATGATTCATCATAAGCAAATATCAGAGGCCAAAAGGCTGCTAAGGGCTACAACGGAAGCTATTTCAGACATTGCTTACCGGCTTAATTTCAGTGACCCGTCCAATTTCAATCGTTTTTTCAGATCGATTACAGGCCTCTCTCCCCGGCAATATCGCCGGCAGTATTAAACTGACCGGATTGTAAACAAAATGACCATTAAACGGCCTGCCGGGCATTTACATTTGAAAAAAATCAACACCATGCCTAAGATCTTTTTCATGTTTCTGTTTTTCGCCAGCCTGTTTAAGGCAACCGCACAGAAAGTACCCTTACAACCGGCTAACTGGGATGTTGGAAAACAGAAGGCCATCTTTTCAACAAAAGAAGGAAAGGATGTGGTAAAATTAGATCGTGGTATCGTATGGGCGAAGGGTGTTGATTTTGCAGACGGCATCATTGAGGCGGACCTGTCGGTTTTCCCTGAACGAAGTTTTGGTGGTATCTGCTTTCGCGGAGATGAGGAAGGCAATGAGGAATTGATTTATTTACGTGTGCCTTTATCCGGCAGGGATGATGCCATTCAGTACGTTCCCTTTTTTAATAAGGAGGCCAACTGGCAATTATATCCGGAGCACCAGGCAAATTATACTTTTCCGCAAACAGGCTGGGTGCATATGAAAATAGTGTTGAGCGGAAATACGGCGCAATTGTTTATGGATACAGTTAGCCAACCTGTACTAACGGTTACCAATCTCCGTACGCATAACCGAAGCGGTAAAATCGGGTTCACATGCCTGGGTGAAGAGACTTTTGCCAATCTGACCTATACACCGATGCCGCGGGCGGCACTTACACCTGTTGCTGTACGAAAGGAAGACGGACTCATTACAGAATACCAAATCTCCCAGTCCTATACCATCGATAAAAATACCAAAGAAGTTGCTTATCCTTCATCCATGAAGTTAAACTGGAAAACCGTTGCAACTGATGAAGACGGGCTACTGAATATTAGTAAATATTATGCAAAACAAAACGCCGAAACTTATGAATCGAGAAGTAATGATATGGTTTGGTTAAAGCAGGAACTGGTAGCCGATGAACCAGTTACGAAAAAAATGAATTTTGATTTTTCTAACCGGGTCTGGGTTTTTCTAAACGGGCAGATCTTATACCATGGCGACCATTCTTTCTTTTTAAAAGGAACTTTGTACAATGGTTCCATCGAAAAGCAATTCATATCCGATGCCGTATACCTTCCACTGAAAAAAGGAAATAACGAGTTATTGATTGGAATAAGTGCAGTTGCCAACGGCTGGGGAATTATCAGTAAGATTCAATAACAGGGCCGTTTTTTATCAGTCCTCTATTGCCTCGATACCCAGTTGCCTGGCCCGCTCAATTCCGTCCTTCATTGCTTTGAGTTGTTCTGGCGGATGTCCCTGCCAGATAGTAATTTCCCCAACGACCTTAAATGGGTGCGCTGAGCGATAAGATTTTGTTGGATTACCCGGGAATTTTTTGTCAGTTAGATTCGGGTCGTCCTCAATGGGACCGGTTGGTTCTACCAGATATATTCTTTCACGCCCTTCGCCCTGCGCAAGTTCAGCGCCCCAAATAGCCGCGTCCAATGTGGCTGTCAGATAAATATATTTAGCATTTTTTCTTTGCCCATAGTTTGAGTTAAGACCTGTTTCGATAAAGTCGCCCATTTTCAGGTCAGCCTTTGTACCGTGGAAGTATGTCTGAGCAAATGGGCTTGTCATATTTATAGATCAGTGTCTTTTGTTATGGGCAACTGTTACAAAAGTCATTCCAGATGCTTTTTCAATTCAGCAGCAGCGAGTTCGATCAAACCTTTTACATGGGCCGTTTGTTTGCCAGATAATCAGTCTTGTTGAGACTGTAGCCTTCGCAGAAAATGATTTAGCATGCAAAAATTTTTCGATACAATTTCCCAACTCACTAGCCTGTCCGACATCAGCCGGTCTGCCCTGGCAGCTGTTTTAAAAAGATCGGAATATCCAAAAGGTAAAATATTGGTTAAACCCGACAGCATTTGCCAGCATCTTTATTTTGTCGAGGAAGGACTTACCCGCACTTATTACTTCAAAGACGGAAAAGATGTTACCGACTGGCTGAGTGCTGAAAATACATTTGCGGTATCCATCATAAGTTTTATAACCAGAAAGCCTGACAGACGAGCAATAGAATTACTGGAACTTTCCGTTTTGTTGTCCATACATGTTGATGAATTGGAATGCCTTTGCGCGCAGCATCACGATATTGAAAGAATGATAAGACTTCTGGTAAGTTCAGGCCTGATTCAATTGCAACAAAAATTTGACGATTTGCATTTTGAAACTGCGTTGCAGCGTTACCAGAAGCTAATGACAACAAATCCAACTCTTATTCAACGTGTTCCGCTTGGAATGATAGCCTCCTACCTGGGTATAACACAGGAAACATTAAGCAGGGTTCGTTCGCAGATTTAATTTTTTGATATATGTCAAAAGCGCGACTCAAAAGACGTCGTTTCTTTGTGTATGAAATCAAAAATAAAAAATTATGAATACTATACTTTGGGTTCTTCAGGCCGTGGCGGCAGCGACATTCATTTATTCTGGTATAAATAAATCAATTTTTTCAATCAGAAAATTAGTCTATGAAAAAGGCCAGACAGGTGTGGAAAATTTATCAATTTCCATGGTACGCTTTATAGGCATTTCAGAAATACTGGGCGCGATCGGTTTAATACTTCCCTGCTGGCTCAATGTATTACCCGGACTAACATCCGTTTCAGCCCTTCTACTTTCAATCATCATGATACCGGCTGCCGTTATTCATTATAAAAGAAAAGAACCAAAAAATGTTATGACAAATGTGATACTCTTTGGCATTTGTTTTTTTATTGCTTACGGAAGAATGTATCTTAAATAACGACAATGCGACTAACTATTGTGGTCTGTCGGGCCTGCTGGCAGGAGGTATAATGCCACACATCCGCAAATAAATAACCAGTTGTCCATAATGCTCATTCGCATGGGTCAACGCATAAAAAGCGAGATCCACGCGGGGCAATGTACGTCCCCGGAAAGCCATCATGTCCATGGCATTATTTGTCGTTAGCGTGGCGATTGCTTTATGGCCGGCTGCAAATGATTGTTTCAGAAATTCGAGAATTTCAGCTTTTGTCTTCAGGTTGGCCGGCCCGTTGACGTCATCAATACCCGGTGGCATATTATCTCCTGTGATTGCAGTCCAAATGAAAAAGTTGTCCGTCGCCAAATGTTTGATCTGTCCGGCGAAACTGCGCACATCTTTAAACTGGCTGCCCGGAATTTTCAGGCTATCGGGTGTGAAATAGAAACGGTTCTCCGGCATAGCTTCCGCTACTTCTGTTATATGCTGTTCGATGTAGTTTAACAACCGGTCAGCGCCGGCGGTCATAGAAGTCTGGCTACGGCAATATATGGAAGTCAATAGTCCGAATGAAAACAATATGAGTTTTAGTTTCATAACAGTATTTTATATTTTAAAAATACTGTTTTTAAGTGCACCAGGCTCATTCTGTCCGTAACGATTTCACCGGATTCGCGATCGCTGCCTTTATTGCAGTATAACCCACGGTAAGCCACGCAATAACCAATGCACATCCAATGGTTCCGGCAAAAAACCATATATTGATAGTAATTCGATATGTATATTGCTGCAACCACTGATGCATATAATACCATGCGATCGGCGATGCAATAATAAACGCCACAACAATAAGAATGGTTAATTCCTTCGACAACATCACCACGATATCCCGAACCGGGGCACCAAGCACTTTGCGTATGCCGATTTCTTTTTTACGCTGAACGGCCATGAACGCAACCAGTCCATACAAACCCAGACAGGAAATGAAAATGGCGATGCCGGAGAATATTTTATAAAGTTGGGAAAGCTGGTTTTCCTGTTTATAATAATCTGCTACGGTCTGATCCAGAAAATGATATTCAAAAACATAATCAGGGAAATTTTTGTTCCATATATCCTGCATGGACTTAATAACAGATTGTGCCTGCTTAAGATCGATTTTAATATTTGTCAGTCCATAGGCGTCTTTCAGTGTCATAAATACAACCGGACCGATCGCATCCCGGAGAGAATTAACATGAAAATCTTTTACCACGCCAACAATCGGGCAAGTCTTTCCGTCCACATTAACTTCTTTGCCGATGGCAGCCTGTGCATTTTTAAAACCTAAATTTCTTACTACTGTTTCGTTCACCACAAATTCACGCATGGTATCTGAAGGATAATACATTCTGCCGGCAACAAGTTTTAAATTATATAAATTAAAAAAAGCAGTATCTGCCGGTTTCATGTTCACAACCATATCGGGACTCACATTTTTGTTTGAAAGAACACGCAGATCCGTGTACCAGCCACCTCCTGTTGGCGAAAATCTGCTCAGGCTTACGTTCTCAATACCCGGTACTTTTTTCAATTCATTTTTGAGCAGATCAAATTTTGTCTGGCTAAGACTGTCGCCCGGAATGCCTGCGTTGATGATGGCTTTTTTTGTAAACCCCATATCCGCCTGGCGGAAATAATTCATTTGTGTTACAACGATCAGTGTGCCGATGATCAGGGTCTGGGCAATGACAAATTGAAAGATCACCAAGGCTCTCCTCAGTGAAATACCTTTTTGATTGCCGCTCAGCATGGCACTTTTTAATACATCTGCGGAATTGAAACCCGACAGAACCATGGCCGGATACAAACCGGAAAGGAATGTCACCAGCACTACGACGAGAATCATGAATCCGATAAATGCTGTACTGAATAAAATATTTTCAGATAAATGAATCCCGAGCAGATTATTGATGAATGGAATGCAGATGGAAACCACTAATAAAGAGCTGACCAATGCAAGCAAAACAGTGATACCTGTTTCTCCCAAAAACTGTAACACCAGTTGCGCCCGGCTACTGCCAAGCACTTTTCGTACACCGACTTCTCTTGCCCGGTTTACGGCCTGGGCGGTTGTAAGATTTATAAAGTTTACACAGGCAATAACCAGCAAAAACAATCCTATCAGGCTGAGCGCCAGGATCAGATCTTTACCAAAAGTAGCCCGGTTAAAATTTCCAAAACGTCCGTCATAATGCATGTCATCAAAACGCTGAAGGGATAAATCATAATTTGGGTTAACCGGTTTAATATGTTTATCAACAAACCGGGCAAGCAGGTTATTAAATTCGTTTGTTGAAGCATTATTGTTGAGCTGTAACAAAGCAATAATTATAATCTGAAATACTTTCCCAGTCGGTCAAAGTGAATTTTTTTACCAGTGACTCATAGGACAAAACAACACCCAGTGGGAAATCGGTATTGGGAGGAGGATTTTCCAAAATGCCCGTGACCTTCAGGTTTATTCCAAACGCTTTTATCGTTTTCCCAATCGCCGTTTTCCAGTCGCCAAAATATTTCGACGCTATTTCTTTTGTCAGCAATACGGTATTGAGCTCAGTAAAGGCTGTTGTCATATTGCCTTCCGCCAAAGGGAAGTTGAACATTTTAAAGAATTGCGTTTCTGCAACAAATACGTTCGGTTCTTTAAATTTTTTCTGCACAGAGCCGTCCGGGGCTGTTACGTCAACCTGTACATTGTACTCGCTAAAAATGGCCGCAGCATTTTTCAGTTGCGGGGCTTCGGTACGCAGCGTTTGTGTTACAGGAAAAGGAACGCCTGCCCTGTATTCCCTGACATTAATATTTTTCCCGATGCGTACAACCCGGTAAATATTATTTTTATCCGGATGAAAATCATCAAAGCTTTTCTCATATTTAATCACAAGAAATATCAAAAGAAATGCCGTAAAGCCAACCGTCAGACCGGCAATATTGATCACTGAGTTAATCCTGTGTCGAAAAAAATTGCGCAGTGCAGTTTTGAGGTAGTTTTTAAGCATACAATACGATTGGTCTGATCAAGATTGATAGCAACGATGACGTTCACCTATATTACCGCTAAGACGCACTAACAGAATGCCATAAAATTATATCCTTATGAATCAATTCGATAAAACAAAATGCTGTCTTTAACCTGCCCGCTTTTGATACATGTACTGCCCGCTTTGGAAATTCAATCATCCATTCATTACATCGAACAGGCCCGATCCTTCTCCTTCCTAAAACCGGGATAATTGTCTATATTTCGCTTGCAACCAACTATGGACATTCACACATTCAAACAACTTCACAGCGAGGGTCTCCTCAGCGATGACTCTTTGCAAAAAGTGGAGGCGGTGGAAAAGGCCCGTCTGTTTTCCCTGCACTGGGAACTGAAGACCCTGCTCTATCTGGGTGTTACCCTGCTCAGTGGGGGTTTGGGTGTCATCATCTATAAAAACATTGATTCGATCGGTCATCAGGTGATCCTGGCCGTTATTGCGCTGGTATCTGTCGGTTGTTTTTATTATTGCCGCCGTACCGCTGCACCTTTCTCTTTTGGCAGGGTGCCGGCTCCGAATCCGTTCTTCGATTATGTTCTGCTCCTGGGCTGTCTGACCATGATCACGTTCGTCGCCTATCTCCAGTATGCCTATACTGTATTCGGCAACCGTTACGGGCTGGCGACTTTTATACCTATGGTAATATTATTTGTCAGCGCTTATTCCTTCGATCATCTTGGGGTGCTGAGTCTCGCTATTACGAATCTGGCAGCCTGGATGGGTATCGTCGTCACCCCGATGCGCATTCTGAAAGACAATAATTTTGATGACACCAGGCTATCGTATATGGGTCTGCTTCTCGGGGTGATCCTTTTGGTGACGGGGCTGATCAGCGAAAAGAAAAACCTGAAAAAACATTTTGCATTTACATACAATAATTTTGGAACACATATTCTTTTTATATCGGGTCTTGCCATCTTGTTTATCAATCAGTATTATTTGATCTTTTGGTTCCTGTTGCTTCTGGTTATCGCCTGGTTTATTTATCGGCGGGCGATAAAAAAGAACTCCTTCTACTTTTTTCTGCTGGCCACTTTGTATACATATATCGCAGTCAGTTATGTGATCATAAATCTTTTGGATAAGGGGGGCATTTATAATATGGGCATCATATATATCGAATTGCTATATTTTATTCTTTCTGCGATCGGTCTGGTAAGATTACTCATGACAGTCAACCGTAAAATGAAGGCACATGATAGCCTATAATAAAAAAAGTCTCGATAACCTGTCTGTTCGGGACCAGGTGCAGGATGCACTTGATGCCGGATGCATTTCTGTAGAAGAAAATACAAGGATCAGCACAGCCTATCCGGTGGATTTTTATACCCCCAATTTTTTTATTTGTATTGGACTGTTCATACTAACTGCCATCATTGCGTCCTGTTCATTGGGGTTTTTTATATTGATCAACTCTGGCAGCGAAGATTCTTTAAATGTGCTGATCATTTTTTTCGGTCTGATCTGTTATGGAGCCCTGGAATTTACGGTTTATAAATTCCGGCATTTCAGATCGGGTGTTGATTACGCCATGTTGTGGATGTCAGCAGGATTGTTGTTTGCCGGCATTTATATGGCTGTTAATAATATGTCTGTAGCATTTCAATGTATCACTGTCTGTTTGATCAGCCTTTTTTTTGCACTCCGGTTTGCCAACCATTTGATGGCACTTATTGCTTACCTGGCAATGCTCACATGGATCATCGATATTGGTACGGAGCTTGCCAGACCTTTTCAACAACTGCTTCCCTTCATCATCATGGCTGTTTCGATAGCGACCTGTTTCATTTCGTTCAGACTGTACCATGTAAATAAATGCAGGCATTATCGTGAATGCCTTGCAAATCTAAAAGCGGGATCCCTGGTTAGTTTTTATCTCGCGGGTAATTATTTCGCGGTGAGCGAAATGAACAATGCAATTTTCAGTCAAAACGGGAATACGGAAAATATTTCGATGGCCTGGCTCTTCTGGATATTGACAGTGGCTACTCCCCTTTTTTATATATATCGTGGAGTGCGAAAAAAAGATCATCTTTTTATTTGGACCGGACTCGGACTGGTAGCAGCCACCATATTCACCATTCGGTATTACTATCATGTGATTCCGGTTGAATGGGCGTTGATATCCGGCGGCATTGTGATGATCGCCATTGCCTATGGATTGATCAGATATCTTAAAACACCCAAACACGGATTCACTTCTCAGGAAGGCAGCAGCAAAAATTTACTGGAAAATCTTCATCTCGAATCACTGGTGATTGCGGAAACTTTCGGAGGACCTTCTGCAGTTGAAAGCACCCTCCAATGATTTCCAGTTTGGTGGTGGTTCAGGCGGAGGAGGCGGCGCTGGCGGACAATTCTGATTAAGGTTTAAAAAATGAAAACGGAATTGACGGAGTAGACTTAATTGGATAGATCCCCTCGAGATCTGGCTTAGCCTAACCATTTGTTATGCTATCATTAACAAGATCAAAATCTATAGAAATTTTAAAATTTATAGCAAAGGTGCTAAAATTGTTGCATTTAATACAGGTGCTTATTCGTAACTTCTCCAAAACAAATTAATTATGGAAAAGCTATTAGCTATTTTTAGAATTCCTGACATGACAGCAAAACAATACGACCAATGCTGGGATGATCTGCGCGCTACAGGCATGCAAAATCCTCCCGGTCTTATTCATCACGTTGGTGCTCAACTGGGGAATGGTATGGTAGTATCGGATGTTTGGGAATCAATGGATGCATTTGAAAAATTTGGTGAAACTTTGATGCCCATTTTAGCAAAAATGGGAATTGCCGAAGCAAAACCAGAGATAATGCCTGTCCATTATGAAGTATTCGGAACAGTTGAAGTTTAATGAGTAGAAAATTTTCTCCCTGTCTGGTCAAGCCCCTAAAAAGTTTAAAATTACATTAGGGGTTTTCTGTTATTAGTCCGCGGCAAATCAGTGTTTCATAAACTACGAGCTTTTTGTCTGGCGAGCCTTTCAATTCGTTTATTGCTTAGATATTTCCTTACCGGGATATCGTAAAATATCATTACCAGGTATGATGCCACAACCAGCAGGATTAGCCCGGCTATGATTATTAAAGCCAGTTGCATCGTGCCTGGCTTATGACTGGTGTAATAATTACCGAACATCCATAACACGGCATAATGCGTCATGTACAATGGGTAGGAGATCTTTCCCAGGAATATGCAGACTTTTTTTAAGCCGGATGTTAAACTGGCACCTGCCCCCAACGCGATCAGCAAAGGGAAATAAAACAGTACTACCAAAGGTTCAGATAACCAGTTCCATGTTGAGAATGGCATGATAAAGGCCAGGAACAATAAAAAGGCCATGCCGATAAATCCCAGCTTGTTTTTGATAATCCAGTTGGAACGGTAAATAAGAAGTCCTGCTGAAAAAGAATACGATACGCGGGCAAGGCCGTCCCAAAAGGTTGGGCCGCTCCAGCCGCCCAATAAATTACCGGAACGATAACATACAAAGCAAATAGCCACCGCCGAGAGTATGGTTAAGAGCAGCAGGTAGCCGCGGCGAATCTTATAAAGCACAAATGCGTAAACGATATTGGCAACATATTCCCAAAACAAAGACCAAGCCGGTGCATTGAAGCTGAACAGGTTAAATCCACGGTCGGCTATCACAGGCAAAGGAATAAGAAGTACCGAGCAAAAAAATGCCAGGATGATCTTACCGGTGCTGTACAGTTCGGGATGGCCGCCAAACGGATCGAACAAAAATGCCAGCAGGCCCAGCACCGATCCTGATATAACCAGCGGGTGCAGCCTGATGAGCCTCGATTTAAAAAACTCGAGGACGCCCATTTTTGCAATACGATCGTCATAGGCATATGCGATAACAAATCCTGAAAGGCAGAAGAAGAAATCAACGGCTAAAAAACCATGTCCGATAAAGTCCTTGCTGTAATCAGTGTAAGCCCATTCCATAAAATGAAACGTTACTATGGAGAGGGCGGCAATTCCCCTTAACCCGTCGAGAATTTCGAAATGCTGCCGGGTTTTCAGGATTATCGGAGTGGTTATGTTTGTATCAGATTTTTCCGGTGCCATCATATCAAAAGATGTCATAATGAATTATCTGTTTCTTCCTCTTTCGTTCGGATATAACTTCCACACGGGATCGCTTTGCCAATATTCCTTCGATACTATATCCAGCGCCGTTAACCTGCCTTTAAACGCCGCACCTGTATCAACGTTCCATACATTTTGAGCCCGCATGGGCGTTTCCATATCATAGTTCGTTGTGGGTGTATGTGCGATGTATATCTCTTTAAATATTCTTAAACGCCTGGGGAAGTATTTGGAATCCCGTTTCAAATTAAGATCTGTTGCCAGTGCCAGCTCCCACAAAGTCCTGTCCCAGTAGAAATTGATTTCAAAACGCTCATTTTCCGGACCGTGCATAGACGAAAAACCAGCGTGCACAAACAAACGTCTCTCCTCATCTATCACATACAAAGGCATTTTATTAAAGAACCATATATGACGCTCCATTTCTTCTTTACTCAACCCATTATAACTTTTAATAGTCTCTGCCCCGCCATGTTTTACCCACTCCGGATCAGCATTTCCGGTTATTAACCATTCTTCAGCCCAGGCATCATGATTCCCCTTTATGAAAATACAATGATTCGTTTTTTCAAGATTGATTAAGTATTGAACAACCCGGGCCGACTCAGACCAGCCATCCACAAAATCTCCCATGAAAATCAACTCATCAGTTTTTTCAAGCTTCAGCTTTGCAATAATTTGCTCCAGTGCTCTCAGCGCTCCGTGAATATCTCCAATTACAATTTTTCTAGTACTCATGGTTGCCGTATCTCAGGTTATTTAAATTTTATGACTATGAACATTAATAACTACATCGGTAAAAGTAAAAGGATTTGTCAAACCGAAATTTGATCAAATCCCCTTTAGAAAACCGCATAGGTCGTTATCAGAAAAATATTTAATTATTAACCATCGCTAAATGCCGTTCCATTTCCTGATGTTCGGCTTCAGTTAATTTATCTTCACCTAAATTGACCGTAAGCTTGTTTATTTTACCATTGAATTTAAATGGCACTTTATAATCCTGATCATTCACGCCGGTCCGAAGATCAATTCCCACATCGAAGGTTTCGTCGATTGTCATTAAAAAGGGAATTGTTTTGGGAAACTTGAGCGTTGATACTTCTTTACCATCTACTTTAAGCACACCAGTTCCACCTTTTGCAACACCAGGTCCGTCATACGTAAAATCAAATACGATGGTATGATTTCCGGCAGTTAGTGGATCCTTTCCAGTCAAGCGGAACCTGGCCAGGTCAAGAGCGTTGTAAGTAAAAACAGGAACTCCTTTTAATAAATAAAGACCATAGCCGCCAAACCGGCCACCTTCCGTATTGATCATTCCATCGCCGCCGCCTTCGGGTACAGTAATATCAGCTGTGATGGTATACGATTTATTCAAAATGCTTGGAGCTCCGCTGGCGGGTAGTCCTGCCATTTCACCGGAATACGTAAACAGTGTTCGTCCTGCAACGGCACTTGGCCGGGGAGTAATTAAGCGGGTAATGATTGAGTTATCCATCGGAAATACATTGTATTTCGTTGCTTCTTCTATAAATATTTGCTGCATTTCATGCAGCTTGTCAGGCATTTTCGCAGACAAATCATTGTTCTCGGAAAAATCATTTGCAATATTATACAGCTCCCATTTGTACCCATTCATAACTTCAGGAAGTTTAGTGGTTCCCATTAACCAGGGCGCTGCCGGTGGCGTTGTGCAGGCAACCCATCCATCATGATAAATGGCGCGATTACCAAACATTTCAAAATATTGCGTTTTTCTTGTTGAAGGGACATTTGCATTCGCCGCATTGAAAGTATATACCATACTAATTCCTTCAATCGGCTTTTGCGCAATTCCGTTCACCATGGCCGGAGCCTGAATTCCCGTAGCTTCCAGAATGGTTGGAACGATATCAATCATATGATGAAACTGCGTCCTGATCGCGCCTGTATCTTTTATATGACCCGGCCAGGAAATAACCATACCCTGCCTGGTTCCTCCAAAATGGGACGCAACCTGTTTTGTCCATTTAAAAGGACAATCAAATGCCCATGACCATGCTACCGACATATGTGGGTAGGTCTGGTCTGATCCCCAGGCATCCATGAGTTTTAATTGATCCTGTATCGGTAAATCGAGGATTCCATTGTATGCTGTCATCTGGTTAAAAGTACCTTGTAAGGTTCCTTCAGCGCTCGTCCCGTTGTCGCCACTAATGTATATGACAATGGTATTGTTTATTTCCCCCATATCCCTGACCGATTGTATCACTCTTCCTATTTCATGGTCAGTGTATGCGGCATAAGCGGCATATACTTCCGCTTCATGTGCATATAATTTTTTCTCATCTGCGGTCAATGATTCCCACATGGGCAAAACATCTTTTGGCCATGGCGTCAATTGCGTTCCTTCCGGAATTACACCCAATTTTTTTTGATTTGCAAAAATCTGTTCACGCATGGCATTCCAGCCCATGTCAAATTTGCCTTTAAATTTTTCTATCCATTCCTTTGGTGGTTGATGGGGAGAATGTGTTCCTCCGGGAACAAAATAAACGAAGAATGGTTTTTCTGGCGCTGCTGCCTTGAGTTTCTGCATATGCTCAATGGCATTGTCCGCCAGATCACTCCCGAGATTATAATCCGTTTTACCGATCCAGGGGAAAATCTGGGATGTATTCTGAAATAAATAAGGGGTCCACTGATCCGTTTCACCACCCATGAAACCATAGAAATATTCAAAACCCATTCCGACCGGCCATTGATTAAATGGTCCTGCATCGCTCAATTGATAGGAAGGCGTGTTATGATTCTTTCCAAACCAGGAAGTAGCGTATCCATTGTCCTTTAAAATTTCTCCAATGGTTGCACACTCCGGCCCCATCAGCGAATTGTAGCCCGGATACCCTGTTGACATTTCACTAATAACACCAAAACCAACTGAATGGTGATTGCGTCCGGTTATTAATGCTGCGCGTGTCGGAGAGCAAAGTGCTGTTGAATGAAATTGCGTATAGCGAAGTCCCGATTTTGCAAGCATATCCATGGCAGGTGTTGGCACCAGGCCACCGAAAGTTCCTGAGACACCATATCCCTGATCATCAGTCATAATCAGGAGAATATTGGGAGCCCCTTTAGGAGGAACGATAGTAGATGGCCAGAACGGTTTGGAATCCGGAGCCGTCATGTTGATGATACCTCCAAAAGGTTGTGCTGGCGCGGGCAAATATTTGCCATCAATGGTTGTAGTGGCACTAGGAGTTCCGGGTGTGCCCGTAGTTTGCTGGGCCATTAGAATATCTGATTGCAAAACCCCTAACAGTGTGACCGATACCAAAAAGGCATTCCTTAGAATTGATCTATTCATAAAATGTGGTTTATATTATTGATAGGAATTTTGTGAATGAGTATAAAACTTTCTTCACTGCCCAAAGGGCCCAGGTTCTGTTGAGAACATTCTTTCGGTTATAAGGTAACCCAGATTTAGCAGATCCTGGTTTAACGATTGTGTTTAACGGTTAAACTGCAAGTGTAATCCGGATGAATGCCGTTTATTAATCTTCTATGCAGGTAAAAAAATAAAGATCACAGACCGAAAATTTGATCATCTGCTGAGATTAAAATAACTGACTTGAATATTTATTTTTCTTACTTCCCGAAAAATCAAAGTCCCCTTAGTACTCCGATTCGTAAAATCTTTTGAGTTTTTTATATTCTAATCAAAGTAACTGGAATTCATTCTGCCTTTCGGAATCTTAATCCTTCCGTTCGGAGATTACCACCCATTTCGGAGACAGATAACCGCCTAAGAAGTTTAATTTAGGCGGTTCAAATAACGGCGACTCTTTTTACAGACACTACTTCAATGCGTGACCTGGATGAAATAATACATACTGTTAACGGCATTTACAGCAACGGGGAAACCTCTGCGCTTACACTTAAGGATGAAAAAGAGGGGCTTATCCGTGTAAGCGCCGCTGCAGAAAAATGGTATATCGTTTTGAACGGCATCTTTTGTAATGTCAGCCACGATCTCCATTTTACGGCAGGCAGGACCCACGCCGTTTATCATGATGTATTTTCAGCTGAAGGGCACGTCCACATTTGCCACCAATACCCATGTTAGCGTAAGTGGTCAGATGCATTCCCTCAATTATCTTCCTTCATTCAAATTCAATACCTGTATTAAGAAGAATACGGTGGAAGAATTTTTTTGTGTAAAAGTATTTCCTGACTTGTTACTCCAGGCATATGCAGGATCAGGATGAAAATAATCCGCTGGTTCATTTTTGCAAACGAAAAGATCCTTTTATTACGCTGGATACACCGCAGGTAATAAAACCAGCTATATACCAATGCATTCATGACTACCTGAATTGCCCCTACACGGGCGCGTTGGGTGCTGCCTATAAAGACAATATTATTCTAAACCTCCTTATTCACCAGCTGGCCGCTTTTACAGGAGCCGAGCACGAGTCCGGTGACACCGGAACCCGGCTGAGCAGGGCGGATATTGATTTGCTGAACGACATCAAAACCTGGCTTGATCAGCACTATCTTGAAGTCGGATCGCTGCAGCAGCTCACCCGTAAATTTTATATCAACAGTTTTAAATTAAAGCATGGTTTTAAGCAGCTCTTCAGCAATTCGGTCATGAAATATGTTGATGAACATAAAATGAGCTATGCCCGGTCACAGTTGCAGCAGGGCCCGATAGATCTGACCGATCTGGCAGATGAACTGGGATACAAACATTACAATAATTTCAGCACCGCCTTTAAGAAAAGATTCGGATATTCTCCGGCAGCCGTGCAAAGCTGAATAGTCATCCGTTTCCTTCAACAAAATACCTTTTGCATAAATCAAACTACTTTTTGCAGAACCGGTTTACGCCAAATCAGTCGTTTTTTTGTGTCTTAAAATTTTTTACAATGACACAAAAAGTATTTACAGCAAAGTTCAATTACAGTATGCCAACAGAGGAATTTAAAAAAGGAACGTCTGCATCGGCACCTAAGTTTTCAGAAATCCCCGGCTTATGCTGGAAGATATGGCTCATTAATGAAGACCGAAAAGAAGCGGGTGGTGTGTACCTGTTTGAATCCGCTGAAGCATTGGAGCAGTTTATGAACGGTCCCCTGTATGAGAGACTCACAAGCAACCCTGCTTACAGCAATTTACAGATCAATACATTCAGTGTTGCGGAAGCACCCAGTCTGATAACAGATGCACCGCTGGCGAAAAGTGTGTTTAGGAGCCAATTCCACTTTTCTTAAAAGATAGTCCCTTTGAAACCAAAATAGGATCCAACATTGAAATAAAAAATGAGAAAGTTTCAAACCTGTGCGTTTGGCTTTCTCATTCTTTTATTTCTTAACCCATCGGGGCTTTTTTCACACCGTAACTTCTACTTTCAGAAAAGTCGCTGGTATTGAAGTGGTGTCTTTGCCGGAGCTTTTGTTTTGACTATTGAACAATGCTTCCAACTCCTGCTGAAGTTCCAAAGACTTTCCATTCTTTTCTGCCGCCTCAAATGCATTCATGGTTGGTCCGTAATAGTTTTTGAATGTTTTCACCAATTCAGATGGAGAATAAGAAGCATTGAATACAAAAGTATCTTTCTCGAAAGAGATGTTTTCTTTTCTCACACCTGCGTGTACAAAACGTTCTACCACGTTATTTTCAATACCCCATAACATCGGGCTAACGAAGCCTTCGGGTGGAGGCGGCGTGTAAGCGGAACTGATTTTTAATATCTGAGCGACTAAGGTCGGATCTCCGGGGATCCAGTTGCCCATGACTATTTTTCCACCGGGTTTTGTTACCCTTACCATCTCCTTTGCAACTTCAAACGGTTTAGGTGCGAACATGGCCCCAAAGATGCTGACCACCACGTCAAAACTTTTATCGCCAAGCCCATCCAGTGCTATTGCATCACCTACCTGGAAATTGCAATTTGAAAGTCCTTCCGCTTTTGCCCGCCTGTTTCCGGCTTCCACCAGATTACCTGCGATATCGACTCCCAGGACATTGGCGCCGAGTTTTGCTTCAGGTATCGCCGTAGTGCCATCACCACAGCCAAGATCGAGTACATCAAGATTTTTGGTAATGCCTAATTTTGCTACAAGTGTTTCGCCGCTCTCACGCATGGTTTGAGCGATTTGGGTAAAGTCTCCTTTTTCCCAAAGTGCTTTGTTTGGATTCATATATTTCTAAGAATTTTTGTTTACACAAAGCTAACACGCTTGCGATACAGCATAGTAACTGCAAAGTCCATTGATTTGACTAATCAGGCCATCATGTTCCGGAATTTGTTTCCACACTCCCACTACCTTGAGAAATGCCGGAATCCACTATACAAGTTCAGTCCTTTAATGCACGACCTTGGCTGAATTTTATTAAATTCGTCATGCATGGAAAAGAAGGATAATGTACAAGCTTCCAATCAGGATAAACGGCACATTTTTGACAGACTGAAGGCCGGAGAACCTTTGAGGCCAGACGACCCGCAATATGCGGAGGTGATGGACGTCGTTACCCGTACACAGCGCTTGTCGGTGCAGCTCAATACTTCAACAAATATCGACGAAGTAAGGGAACGGTTAAGTGAAATAACCGGTGCCCGGATAGATAAAAGCACCAGAATATTCCCACCGTTTTACACCAATTTTGGAAGGTTTATCAGCCTTGGTAAAAATGTTTTCATTAACCATGCCTGTTCATTTCTTGATATAGGCGGCATAACCATCGAAGACGATGTGCTAATAGGTCCCAGGGTGAACATCATTTCTGAAAGTCATCCTTTAGATCCTGCCGGCAGGCAAACGCTTTTATTAAAGCAGGTCATCATTAAACGTAATGCATGGATCGGCGCTGCCGTTACTATACTGCCGGGTGTAACCATCGGAGAAAATGCTGTGATAGCAGCCGGCGCCGTGGTTACAACTGATGTTCCCGCTAATACCATTGCCGGAGGTGTTCCCGCAAAGCATATAAAATCTCTGGAGCCAGAGTAATCCCAAGTAGTATTATTTATTGATAACCAACAATAGTTCATCCAGTTTTTCAAGGGTTGCCATCATGCCCTGTTCCATACCCATTTGAATAACTTTTTCCAGATCTGACAGTGATTGATAGGTTACAATCGTTTCTACCAAAGTATTTTTACCCTTGTCAGTAAAAATAACACGCCAGTCTGCGCGGGGCATGTCTTTATTTATTTCACCATCCGCATTAGAGAAGGCATCGATTGTAGTATAGTAGTCGATGGGTTTGATTTTCCGGTATTCTGTCCAACCCCAATATTCATTGCCGTTCGGTTCCACCATGGCATAGTGCCAGTGTCCCCCCTCCCGAAAGTCCATGGATTTTGTTTTTGTTGTTAACGGTTTGGGTGCAAACCACCGGTCAAGAAGTTCCCTTTTGGTGTAACAGTCCCAAACCAATTGCCGCCCGGCTAAAAACTCACGCCTGATGGTCAGCGTATTTTTTTTCTTATCTGCTATGAAGTCAAATTGCAAAACGTTTTTCATTTTTTTCTTTTTTTAATGGTTGATAATAATTTGTCGAGTTGATCGAATCGTTTCTCCCAGATCTTCCGGAATTGTTCCAGCCATTTGTCTATCTCTTTCATTTTATTAATTTCAAGTTGATAATAAATTTCCCTTCCCTGGGATTCCTGTTTCACCAGTTCACATTCTGTCAATATTTTTAAATGTTTTGAGATGGCCTGCCGGGTCGTGTCAAAATGCTCGGCTATGGCATTCGGCGTCATGGATTGCAGGGCTATCAATGTGATGATCGCCCTTCGTGTCGGGTCGGCTATGGCCTGAAAAATATCTCTTCTCATGGGGTTGTTATTTTATTACGAAACCGTTCGGTTGCAAATATAAATGCAACTAATCGGTTTCTCAAATTTATTTTTAAAATATCCGGCAGAAAGAATCTGATTTCAAAATAATTCTTTAAAATCAAGGCGGGTGGATGGCCTGCAGTTTATAAATTCCCCTTTTTTGTTTCCTCCACGGCATAATCCGCGGCGCGGGCAGTCAGTGCCATATAAGTGAGCGAAGGATTCTGGCAGGCGCCGGAGGTCATGCAGGCGCCATCTGTTACAAATACATTCGGTGCCCCCCAGACCTGGTTGTGTGCATTGAGTACAGAAGTTTTTGATTCGCGTCCCATACGTGCCGTACCCATTTCGTGAATACCCAGTCCGGGCGCCTGGTGAGTATCTATCTGTTGTATGTTGGTAAACCCGGCGCGCTCCATCATTTCAGAGCCGCTGTCCAGGATGTCTTTTAGCATTTCCGTTTCATTGTTTCCAAAACGACAGTCTATCTCCAGCAGAGGCATACCCCAACGGTCTTTCTGATCCCTGCTCAACGAAACCTGGTTGCGGATATCCGGCAGACATTCCCCCATACCGGTCATGGAGAAATACCAGTTACCCGGCACGCTGAGCTGGTCTTTCAGATCCTTCCCGATATTCACTTCCCCTTCATCATATCCCCGCTCCCGGGAACTGCCACAGGCGTATGCATAACCACGTATAAAATTTTTTTCTTTTTTACCATTCAGATTCCGAAAACGGGGAACATAAACACCTGTTGGTCTTCTTCCGAAATAATATTGATCATCGAAACCCTTGTATTCGCCCCCTACCCGGCCGCGATAATTATGATCCATTAAATATTTTCCCAGTGCGCCACTGTCATTGCCCATGCCCTGGGGAAAACGGGAACTGGTGGAGTTCAACAGAATCAACGTAGAATTCAGCGTTCCTGCATTCACAAAAATAATCTTTGCAAAATATTCTGTCGCTTCCAGTGTGTTTGTATCTATCACGCGTACACCTTTGGCTCTTTGTTTTTTTTCATCATAGATAATCGAGTGCACGACGGAAAAAGGACGCAGGGTTAAATTTCCTGTCGCAACGGCTGCAGGGAGAGTGGCGGAATTGCTGCTGAAATATCCGCCGTAGGGACAGCCACGAAAACAGAGGTCACGATACTGGCAGGGTCCGCGGCCATTGATTGCACGCGACAGATTAGCCGTTCTGGAAATGATCATATGACGCCCCGGAAAATTCTCTTCGATACTTTTTTTAAAATGTTTCTCCAGGACATTCATTTCCATGGGCGGCAGAAATTCGCCGTCCGGTACCTGTGGTAATCCATCACGGTTGCCACTGATGCCCGCAAATTGTTCCACATAACTATACCAGGGTGCGATGTCTTTATAGTTGATGGGCCATTCGATGGCCGTGCCATCCAGCGCATTGGCTTCAAAGTCCATTTCACTCCAACGCTGCGTCCATCTCGCCCATAGCAGGGATTTTCCGCCCACCTGATAACCCCGGATCCAGTCGAAGGGTTTGGTTTGTATGTATGGATGCTCTTTGTCTTTTACAAAAAAATGTTCGGTTCCTTCATTAAATGCATAACACCTGGAAACAATGGGATTCTCTTCACGGGTTTTCAGCGTAAGATCGTCCCGGTGTTTAAATCCCCAGGGCGGTGTCATAGCGGTTGTGTAATCTTTTATATGCTCCACATTTCTTCCGCGTTCCAGCACCAGGGTCTTCAATCCCTTTTCACATAATTCTTTTGCGGCCCAGCCGCCGGAAATACCGGATCCGATAACGATCGCATCATACATATGATCACTCATATAAATCCCATTCTAAGATTTTTCTTAAAAAATGAAGGCTAACCATCTCTCTGATCAGTAATATAAATCTCCAGACAATCCGGAGAGCAAAAATATTGTTCTCCGTCTGTTGGATGCGGGATTGCATTTTGGGGGTCAAGTATCAGCATACGACAAACGGGATCCACGTAAAATGTTTTCCTGTCTTCAATGCATATTTCAAATACGTGCTTCTCTTTTTTTATGTTTTTGAAAAAGTGATGTCCTTTGGAAGTAAACACGGATTTGTCAGATAAAGCATCCATAAATTCTTCAGAGCACCAATAAGTTCCCGCGCTGGCCTTGGCAGCAATCCTGGACGTTACGTTGATCGCAGATCCGAAATAACTGTTACCCCGCTCCAATACTTTGCCATAATGCAGTCCTCCATGCACCATCAGAAAATTCTCTTCATTTGACGTGTTCTTACCGATCATAAGGGCGGTTGCCAGTAAAAAATCCGGAGTGGAAGAAACAATCATGATTTCATCTCCGACACGTTCATGGACCCTGCTGTCTCCGACCAGGCAGTTTTCAGCAATTCCCATGTATTTGTCAATAATGTCTGCGGCGGCGATAGCGCCATGTGTTTCTGTCAGAGCGGTATATCCTGAAAGATCTGCCATCAGGATGGCAATATTCTTTTCCATAGTAAATACCCATTATTGTTAAGGCGCGAGATACATACTAAGGTAACATAAGTAATGAGATCACCCTGGCATGGGTGTTGCACTTTATGGGCCGGCCGGTTTGTTATTGCCAGCCGGGATCACTAATATTGCGTTTTTTTGACATATAGGCCAGGGTCGTAAAAATTCGATGTACCTTATACCTGGCATCCGTCCAATGAAAACGATAGCCCTTGAATTGTAAGACTATGCCAAATTTCTTTCGATTGCATGCCTGGTGTACTGGCACTTTGTCCGTATTCCCCTGCTTTCTTTTATTTCCATTCTTATTCATTTCCTGTAAACGGGACAAATTATATCCAAATGACGGGACCGTTTCGCTTGGAACACCTTTGTATACCTCATTACCCAAAGGCTATATTTCACTGACCTATGATGATGGCCCGGGCCCGGGAACCACAGATCTGGCGAAATACCTTCGCAGTGAAAAAATTTGCGCTACTTTCTTTGTTGTCGGAGATTCTGATCCGGGAGGCGGATATATGCATTATCCTGTATTGGACAGTCTCATTTATTATGGACAACGAATAGGCAACCACACGCTCAACCATCGGGACCTGAAGACACTTGCCTGTGAGGACCGGATATATCAGATTAAGCAGAATCAGCTGGCTATCGATCCGCTGATACATAATAACCTGTGTTATTTTACTCCTCCCTGGTTCAGCTGGACCTGGCCTATATCAGAATGTATACTGACCGATCCGGAATTAAAACATATGAGAGGTCCCATCGGTATGACCTTCGATTCAGAAGATTATTTGTACAGAGATTACAATACCGCATCTGAATGCGCGAATAAATTTGTAAAAGATTCATTCAATCTGGCAAGGGTCAATAAAGGAGTAGGTGGCGTTGTTAAGATGCATGATTTCAATTCCTATGTTGATAAGGATTTTGCTTTGGAAGAAACAAAAATGATCGTGCATCTTCTAAGGTCCAGGGGATATGTGTTCGTTTCACCTACGCTTGAATTTTCACCCATCAAAATAAATATCGCTCAGCCCGGTGAATTTTCCGGTGACCAAAAATGGGCAGCCAGATATTTCAAATCGATCCGTCTGGCGGATGTCAATGGAGACGGTATGGCCGACATCATCGGCCGCAATGTGGATGGCGTACATGTGGCGCTGTCAACCGGACTTGGTTTTGCAAATGAAGAAGTCTGGAGTGACGAGTTTTCAGATAAGAAAGGATGGGGTGCCGCGGAGTACCACTCTACCATCCGGTGGGCAGATGTAAATGGCGATCATAAAGCCGATCTGATCATCAGAAGCCCGCATGGAATACGGGTGGCATTAAGCACGGGAAATGGTTTTGAACAATCAACTCTCTGGACAAATTATTTTTCTGATGATTCAAAACAACCCTGGAAGAAAGTAGATGGTTATTCTGGAACCATTTGCCTGGCAGACGTGAATGGGGATGGCCTGGCAGATATCGTGGCGAGAGGACCTGAAGGAATTTATGTGAGCCTGTCTTCATCTGCTTCATTCATGCAGCCATCCGTATGGACCACTGAATTTTCCGATCTCGGTACTATTGCGTGGAAAGAGGCAAAATATAGCTCAACTTTTCAATTGGCGGATGTGAATGGGGATGGCATGGCCGATCTGATTGTAAGAGGTCCCCAGGGGATATTGGTCAGTTTATCAACCGGTAAAGGATTTCAAAAGGCTTCTCTCTGGTCTGCCTCATTTTCTGATGCCCGTGGATGGGGAAAAGACGAGAGTTATTATGGAGCGATCCGTCTCGGTGATGTGAATGGAGATGAAATGGCAGACCTCATCGTACGGGCTAAAGATGGCGTGCATGTCTTACTTTCCAATGGCCAGGCCTTTCTCGAAGATATGCTCTGGTATCATTCTAATTTTACAGATCACTATCAGAACAATACACTGCAAGTCGCTGATATGAATGGAGACCACCGGAGCGATTTTATTTTACGTTCAAAAGATGGAATAGACGGAGCTGTTGCCCCTTAGCCTATCAGATGAGGTTAAAGATTTTGAACGGGGAGTGGCTTCGTGAGATTAAATTTTTGTTTCTCTCTGAATATTTGGTAGTTTTCTGATCTGTTCCAGCTAGTCCTACCCTTCGTAAGTATTCACTTTTACGGCTTAAAAATTGTAATTCCTCATTCAAAACAATATAAAATGAAAAATTTGCCTCTGGTGCTGATTATGGCGCTGCTGTTTGCGTGCAATAATGGTCCCGCAAAAGAAGAACAAAAAACGGATACGACGGCGGCGGTTGCTCCTGCGCCTGCGGAAGTGAAACCTGCATTTGTTCCGTTCAAAGTAGTCGTTGTGCAGCACAAAGTGAAGAATTTCGGAAAAGCGGAAGAAGAGTATTTTAGCCGGGATTCTTTGCGTCTGACTTATGGAATCACACACTATGTAATTGGCAGGGATTCAAAAGATTCTAATACCGTTTTTGTTATTGACAGAATACAGGACGTAGATAAAGCGAAAGCTTTCTATAAATTACCCGGCGCAAAAGAAACCATGAAAAGGGCCGGTGTAATGAGTCCTCCCGGATTTACATTTGCAGAATTCGTGACCGGTAACGATAACCCCGTGCAATTCCTCGACGGCATGGCCATCAGCCATCATGTAAAAGATTTCGGCGTCTGGATGAAGGCATTCGATGCAGAAGGCGATTCTGTTAGAAGGGCCAATGGATTAATAACACGAGGTATCGCCCGTAATCTGGAAGATTCCAACTCCATATCTATTTTATTTGAGGTTAGTGATCTGGCAAAGGCGAAGGCAAGATCCTCCAGCCCCGAGCTGAAAAAAATAATGACAGATGCCGGTGTCGACAGTCCTCCGACTGTTCGCTGGTATAAGCTTATAAAATAAGCTTAACGCCTAACGCTTAACGCTTAACGCTAGTGCCTTAGTGATCAGTTTCTCAGTCAGTACTCTTAATTGAATATGGCTGAGAGACTGATTTGCTTTGGCTTAGCCTTAGGCCTTAGCTTTGCGATTACATCCGTTTCTTCCTGAATCCGAGTACAAACAACAGGGTAACCACAGCGGCAAAGTATAATGGAACAATCCAGAAATGCTGCCATTGCTGAAGAGATGAGCCGCTACCCATGATACTGTTGAAGATCCAGCCGGCGGCCAGTGTTCCCAGGCCCTGCCCCACTCCATAAGAAACCAGCACAAAAAGGCCCTGTGCCTGCGCCCGGATTTCAGGCGTTGCTTTCTGATCGATGTAGATTTGTCCGGCTACATATACAAAATCATAACAACAGCCATGTAATACGATGCCAGCCATGATCATCCAGCCGATGGCATCCGGTGCGGCCCATGCAAATAACGCGTAGCGGCAAACCCAGGCCAGCATACCCGTCAGCAAGACCCATTTGAGACCGAATCGGGCAAAGAACCAGGGCAATACAAGCAAAAAAAGGATCTCGGACATTTGCCCGAAAGTCATTTTGAACGCAGGGTTTGAAATATGGGCTGATTGCAGAAAAACAGGTACATAAGAAAAATAAGCCGCGAAGGGTACACTGATCAGCAGCAGGCTGATGATAAAAATAATGAAGGGGCCTGATTTCAATTTTGCAAAGGCATCGATCCCGATGACGTCGCGGAAAGACATTTTCTTACCCGCGCCTGCCGGGGGAATATGCGGCAGTGTAAAACAATACAGGCCCATCAGCAGTCCGCCGATTCCTGAAATGCGCATAGGCATGGCCGTGGCATCGGCCTGAAGCAGTTTACTCACCAGGAAGCCGGCAGCGATCCATCCGACCGTTCCGAATAAACGGATGATCGGAAATTGTTTTTCGCGGTTGTCCAGCAGATGAAATGCCGTAGCTGCCGCGAGGTTTACGGTGGGCATATAACAAAGCATATGCAATAATAGAAACCCGAGAAATAATGGAGTGGATATAAAACTTCCTTCCGCAAAGAATGGTGCACAAAAAACAAAGATGCCACTCAGGATATGCATCCATCCCAGTACTTTCTGTACAGGAAAAAAGCGGTCCGCGATCATACCGAGAAAAAAAGGGGAAACAATGGCACCGGTGGCGCTCGTCATATAAGCCAGGTAGATCACATTCCCCATACCATGGCTCTTCATGTAATTTCCACCCGTTGCATACCATGCACCCCAGATAAAGAATTGCAAAAACATCATGATGCTGAGGCGGGTCTTCGCGTATCGAAGCATGGTTGTCTTATGGATAGTCCGCTAAGCCAACACGGCCTGCTGTACTAGCTGTTTCATGTATTGAAGAGAAATACGTGTGGCGTGATCCACTTCTTCGATGCCGGCCAGTTGATGATTTTTGATCACCGGCAAACAATATTCTGATGTGAGATAACCCGTATAACCCGCATGGTATAATGCTTCAATAAATGCCTGGTAATTGATCAGATCGCCGGTGGACGGAGAAGGGTCCTGAACAATTTCTCCATTTTTTTTCTGGCTGAAATTCCAGGCCCCATAATGCGTGTGCACGATTTGTCCCTGGCATTTTTCTACTGCTTCGCGGATATATTCATCACTCTGCCGTTCATAGAACAGAGGCACATCAATACAAAGTTTTACATTCCTGCGGTCAATTTCCTGCATCATGGTCAGTGTATCTTCATATCCTTTCGACAATACCGGTGCATGATTCTGCAGTGCGAGCGTAATGCCCATATCGGCAGCCATATCAGCCACTTCACGGATTCCTTCCACGCAATGATTCCATTTTCTGAGTTCGGCGGGCCATAACCGTTTGTAATAATTACCTCTTTCAAACTGACCGTACAAGGCAATATCCTCTTCGTCATTGATCAGCCCGGGCCAGGCAGCAAAAACTTTTACCAGACCGACACCCAGGTCTTTGGCCATTTCCAGCACAAAGCGCATCATGGCCAAATTGTTTTCCCTTTCTTCCATATGCTTCCCCGCAAAATTCGACATGCTTTCAACCGCACACAATGCAATGCCCTGGTCAGCAGCCAGGCTTTTTATTCGCGTCCGTTCTGCTTTGTTTACATCGAGTGGTGAAGCAACGGGCCGTTTGGTTTCTATGGCGATGGCATCAAAACCAAATTCTTTGGCCCGATGGATCTGTTCTTCCAAAGACAAGGCCCTACCCTTGTAAAACAATCCACCATAGGTTACAGTCAGTAAGGCAAATTTCATATCGTTCGATTTGCTGGTTTCTTTACGTAAGATAATAATTTTTTCGGTCGTCCTTTATCGAAGGGAGCATGGGTTCAGGATAACCGGGCTCATCCGTTCACGGTCTTAGCGTTCCCTGGTTTTTTTTATCGCTTTTATGATGAGAATGATCAGACCGGTTGCAATAAACAACATAGCGGGCATTCTGCTTGCCGAGATGGGTGATGGCTTTTTGTAATGAAATGCGCCAACCAAATTTAAAATACCTAAAAGGATAAATCCGAAAGCAATTACGGTTCCCAGACTGGTTGATCGTTGCCTGTCGTTCATTAATGGATGTTTTACCTGAATGATTGAGGAAATTAGAATTTTCTTTTGACTCTGCCTTCATGGTGGGGGAACTGATTAAAGCTAATATTGAAAAAGACTCTAAGTAATAGTTTCATTATCAATATATTATATAAATATAAATCAATAACTCCGGTTATACAATAAATCCCTTAACCGGTTGTTTTATAAAGGACGACTGCCTATTTTGTACTGCTTTTAGCGACAGCGAAATAGCCCTGTTGTCAAATAAAATCCAATGAAAACCCGACTACGGAAAATCATCTTCCGGTTCCTGATCCTGCCCGTCATTTGCCTCATCATATTGGTGTTTGCGGCCACAGCCGTTTTGTATTACCAGCAACAGCGCCTGGTCAGAATGGCCGTTAGCGAACTGAACAAACAATTACCCGGTGAACTCATTGTCGGAGGGAGTGATATTTCAGTTTTTCAAAACTATCCTTATATATCCATCGCCGTTAAAAATGTGCGTTTTTTTGCCGACAAAGACACGACGGGTAAGACCATATTTGAAGCAGAGAAGATCTTTGTCGGCTTCAACCTGACGGACATTTTGAAACAACAATATCATGCGAAAGTGATCCTCCTGAAAAATGGTTGCATTGATATCGTAAAAGATAATGGCAGGATGAATATTCTCGACGCCATCCGCCTGAGCCAGGACACGTCAACCATCGACACAACAAAAGCACTCGACCTGGTTTTGAAGAAACTGGTTTTGAAAAACATGGATATTTCTTTTTTTGACAAACAAAGTCTTGAACAGGTTCATACACATATTGACAGAATCCAGTCTTCCTTCCGCAGCGACAGTCTGCAGATGGACGCTGATCTGCAGGGAGCCATGCTGGTCGATTATATCTGGCCCGGTGACAGTTCCCTGCTAAGAAACAAACGGCTGGAGACAGACATTACATTATCCTATAATAAAACGAACGGGATGCTGGCATTGCAACAGGGCAAACTAAAACTGGAAGATGCCATGTTCAATATCACAGGTACAGCAGACCTGCTGCATGATAACCTGGTCGATCTCAAATTCTCCGGAGATAAAACGGATTTCAGACAATTGTTTGCCTTTGCTCCGGAGAAACTGGCGAAGGAACTGAAGCATTTTAAGTACGACGGGCACATGGACTTTAAAGGAACCATCAAAGGAAAACTTCAAAACGGAAAGATTCCGCGTATAGATCTTACTTTCTCCTGTAAAAACGGCTGGCTTCATAATACCGAATCCAAAAGGAAACTGGATTCCCTGGCCTTTAAAGGATTCTATACCAATGGTGCCAAACAATCCTTACAAACATCCGAGCTGCGACTGCTGGATTTCAATGCGCGACCGGACAAAGGTATTTTCAAGGGAAACCTGGTTCTCCGCGATTTTACGAATCCAAAAATATCCATGCGTGTCAATTCCGAACTGGAACTGGAATTTATTGGCGGCTTCCTGGGTATAAAGGATCTGCAGCGTATCACGGGTCATATCAGTCTGAAAATGGACTTTAAAGAACTGGTGGATATCAGTCTGCCTGAACAAACAATCGACAAACTAACCGGTGGAATACAAAGTGAGTTAACGGTCACTAATCTGAGTTTCCGTATTCCCTCCTATCCCTACATCATTGAACATATGGACTTGCATGCGAATATGAAGAATGGTTTTTTGAAACTCGATACACTTTCATTTCATGTGGGTCAGTCTGATTTTCATATGAATGGTTCGCTGAGTAATCTGCCTGCCATCTTTCATAAACAACAGGAGCCGATTACCCTTACTTTGAATGCGGGTAGTAATAAAATGGTTTTGAAAGAATTGTTTGCCTTTGATTCGGCGCGGAGTGCGAAGGCGAAAGAAGAAATCAATGGTTTTAATATCGGCCTGTCACTGGAAACATCGGTAAATGAACTGCTGCATCCGAAACCGCTGCCCAGAGGAAAATTTACAATCGATCATCTCAGCATAGCTTTTAAGAAATATCCGCATGTATTTCATGATTTTGGTGCAGAGCTGACGATCAATGATACGTCATTGAGGCTCAAGAATTTCAACGGACGCGTGGACAGCAGTGATCTTCGTTTGAGTGGCCGGGTAAATAATTACGCGCTCTGGTTCGACAAAGTAAAGAAGGGCAAGACCCTGATTGCATTTGATCTGAAATCGCAGCGACTCGCCCTGTACGAACTGTTGGGAAGACGCAGCAGGAAGTATGTTCCAAAAGAATATGTGCATGAGATATTCAACAATGTATGGCTCCGCTCAAAAGTTGAACTGAAGTATGATACCGTTTTCAAATTCGCCAATATAAAAATTGCCAATGTATCGGGTGAACTGACAAATCATCCCTACCGTCTGGATAGTATTCACGGCAATATAAAATTCAACACCGGCAATTTTGTAAAGATCGATACGCTGCAAGGTAAAATCGGGAATACTGACTTTAATGTCAGCATGCGATTGTATACCGGAAAAGATACTGCCAAAAGCAGGAAAGAGAATTACCTGCAGTTTGCTTCCCGGTTTCTGGATGTAAATCAATTGACGAATTATGTGATGACGGCAGCAGATGAAATGGATAACCCGCCGACAGATACGGCAGCAGTCGCCAAAGCGGCTTCGGGATCCACACACGAGAATGGATTCAATATTTTCAATATTCCCTTTATCAATTTCAATGCATCGGTAGACATTGGCAGGATCAAATACCGTAAACTGGGGCTAAAAAATTTCTCCACCAAAGTACGGATGACGGCCAACCAGCAATTGTACCTGGATACTTTTGGCATTGAAGTGGCGGGAGGAAAAATTGGCGCAAGGGCACATTTCAACGGATCGGATCCGAATAAGATATATCTGAAAAGCAGGATCCGCATATATGATGTGAATCTGGAAAAACTGATGTTGAAAATGGATTACCTGGGACAGGATTATGTGATCAATAAAAACATCAAGGGTCGGCTCACGGGACAAGTGAAATGTTATGTACAGATACACCCTGACCTGACGCCGATCATGGATCAATCCGAGGCGCAAATCGATGTGAATATTTATGACGGCGAACTGGATAATTTTACTCCCATACAGGCCATGTCATCTTATTTCAGCGATAAGAATCTGAACATGGTCAGGTTTGATACACTGAGAAACAAACTAACATTCAAGAACAACACATTAACTATTCCGTCCATGAATATCAATTCTTCCCTCGGTTTTCTGGAGATCTCCGGCAACCAGGGGATGGATAAACATATGGAATATTATCTCCGCATCCCGCTGAAAATGGTAACAAAGGTTGCCTTCAAAAAACTATTTGGTAAAAAACAGGAAGAAGTAGATCCCGATCAGGTAGATGCCATTCAATACCGTGATAAGGATAAGAAAATACATTTTATCAATCTGAAAATCACGGGAACTCCGGACGATTATCAAATGGGATTGGGTAAGGCGAAATAATTTATTTCAAATACACAGAACCAGACGGCATCTGGTCTGCGTGTGAAAAAGAGAAAAGATATTTTTTTTCGTAACCGGCTATTTCTTCCATTTTATGTTGTGCTTTCAGGCTTTGGCATAAACCCAGTAAAGACCAACCGTTCCCGGGATTCCATACAAGATCTGCCCGATACGTTTTCTCCGCTGCAACAGGATCACCCATTTTTAAATAATATGCCCCGAGATATTGACGGGCGGGAATCATCCAGTCCTCCGGTTCTGAATAAAACAAACGGTCTTCCTCTTTTATGGCGTACTGAATATGGGTTATCGCAGAATCATATTTCTTTTCAGAAAAATAAATAACTGAATTCAGAATCTCTCCGGCGACTGTGGCTCCCTGAATGGCTTTATTGGTCAGTGTGTCTGCAACGTTCAGAATGGTATCTTTTGATTTGTCCTGCAGCATAACAAGACGCCTTTTTGCTGAATCCATCTGACCGGTATTGGCAAATGCCATTCCCATCGCGAAATCATGAATAATTCCGGCATAGATCCAGCTTGCATTGGGTTCAACACTATCCTTCAATATTTCATTCCATTTACCCATCCGGACATTTGTAAACTCTGGCATCATATACAAGTATTGGGAATAAGTGTCGTCGTACGAAGGCCTGGCCATTTTACTGCAGCGGATCGCATCGGACATTCCTTTCTTATACATGGCTCCGCTCAACCCACAGTAAGCCTGTACTGCATAATAATGCAGGGAATGTTTTCTGAGATGAAGATTTGCTGTCAGTGATTCATACTGTATCAAATCCGCATCGGCGCGGTCATTTACTTCAACACCCAATGCATACGATCCGTTTCGCTCATATTCGTGGCTTGACATATGCACCATATGCGCTACACCCGGCATCAGGTCTTTTAAAGTATCTGCACTGGCCAATGCCCGTTCAGGATGGTGCGAAGCCTCGGTCAAATGAATATAATAATGCAGTGCAGCCGGATGATGCGGATTTTCCTTCAGGACTCCTTCACAGAGACGGATCATTTCGGGCGTCCACTGTTTGGGCGTTCCATCGTTATTCCACAGATCCCATGCGTGAATAAGCATCATGGCATCCACATATAAAATCCGGATGTCGGGATCGGCGGGATATAAAGAAATGAGTTCGTGCATACCCTGCGCATAGGCAAGGTTTAAGGCGGGTCGTTGTATATCCATCGTATCGGATGAATAACGACGGTTCATCACTTCGATCAGTTTTTTTTCTTTGTCAGAGGCCTGACCGGCGTGTTGATTCATTAGCTGCAGTACACCCGGAACGTCCTTTCTCATTTTATAATGGAGCGAAAAATTGTATCCGGGTCCGAGGGCGAGTGCCTCACCCCAGTAAGCCATGGCGGATCCGGGATCAAATCTGGCAGCTTCCTGAAATGAAGCATTGGCTTCCTCCCAGTGATAACTGTAATACATATTTAATCCCTGGTTAAAATAAAACCGGGTGCTGTCATTCTTTGTCGAAATGGTATAACCGTAATGCCCCCATCCGGGAAGAACAGTAATGAACTTTCCGTCCTCCCCTGCTTCCGAATTTCCGAAGTAGGCGGGACTGCAACCTGACGTATTATACTTTCTGATCTCTATATCTTCCCTAAGTTGACGGAAGTTTAACCGGAATCGGATAAATCCAACTAAAGAGATTGACAATACGAAACAGAGAATAAAATTTTTCATGTGCTGCGAACCAGGTCCTACTAAAATTACTGATTAAAATTGAGCCCGGTCGTTCCTTTCTTATACTTTACATGATTAGAAACCGGGCCTTACCCTGCATTATTTTTAGTTTTACTTATCTTGCGCACCTAATTTTCATCTATGAAGACGATCGCCCGGTTAATGCTTTTTATTTTTCTTGTTAGCTCTGCCAGTTTTCTATATGCGCAGCATGAAATGGTGGACACCGCTGTATTCCAAAAGATCCGGAATGCTGAACTGAACAGCTCCCAGATCCCACAGATTGCACATTATCTCACAGATGTTTCTGGTTCAAGACTCACCAATTCTCCGGGTTTTAAAAGAGCGGGAACATGGGCCATCGAGTCCATGAAAAAATGGGGACTTCAGAACGCGGGATTTGAAGCCTGGGGTGAATATGGCCGCGGCTGGGATGTGGAAGAATTTAATATTTCGCTGAAAGCGCCTTATACCGGATATATTATCGGTTACCCGTTGCCCTGGAGTTCAAATACCAATGGTGAAATTCGTGCACCGGTTTTTGAAATCCTGGACAGTCAGCTCACAGATTCTGTATGGATGGAAAAACACAGGGATGAAATAAAGGGAAAGATCATTTTTCTGACAAATCCAGGCACTAAACATGAAGAAGATTTTAAGCCGTTTTCAACAAGATTTACCGACAGTGAACTCGTGCGTATTCCGAATACCTATGTCTACAATCATAAACAGATTGCATTTATTATACCCTTTAGAAAACGTGCCATCGATGGAAAAATAAAACTGAAAGAATTCGGAGCACTGGCCGTTATCGGTTCCAGGGGCACGCATCGCGACGGAACCGTCTTTGTACAGAATTCCAGCGGGTTCAAAACAAACAGCCCGATTCTCTTGCCTGAAGCGGCTATCTCTGCAGAAGATGGTTTTAAAATCAAACGATTGATCGCTTCCGGTCAGCCGGTGGAAGTTTCACTCAATATCAAAGGGAAATTTTATAGTGATGACACGAAAGGATATAACGTGATTGCGGAAATACCTGGTACGGATCCGCTATTGAAGGATCAGATCGTGATGCTTGGCGGACACCTGGATTCATGGAACGCGGCCACTGGCGCTACTGATAATGCAGCCGGATCAGCTGTCATGCTCGAAGTAGTTCGTTTACTGGATTCTTTACATTTGAAACCAAAACGTACGATTCGGATTGCTTTATGGAGTGGTGAAGAGCAGGGTGTGTATGGCTCTTACAATTATGTCAGGAATCATTTTGGAAATGGTGAAACCGGTGTGTTAAAACCGGAGCAGGCTAAAGTGTCTGTCTATTTCAATCTCGATGATGGCTGTGGTAAAATCCGGGGCGTCTTCGCCGATGGGGATACCGCCATCAAACCCATATTTGAACAATGGCTGATTCCCTTTCATGATCTCGGCGCACAGACGGTAACATTGAATAGTTCGGGTTCGACGGATCATGTTTCATTTGAATGGGCCGGTATTCCCGGTTTCCAGTTTATACAGGACCCGCTGGATTATGAATCCAAAACGCATCATACGAATATGGATACCTATGATTACCTGCAACTGGATGATATGAAACAGGCCGCCATCATTGTAGCAGCTTTCGTGTACCAGGCAAGTGTCAGGCCCGATCTCTTACCGCGAAAGAAACTGGTCAACGACGTGTTTCCGTTTGAAGGGCTTTAGACAAGACTGGAACACAAGTTTGGAAGTACTGGAAGACTGGAAGTCTGGAAGTAAGTGGTTTAGTTATTTAGTTTTCTAGTATTTCTATAATACATTTCAGAAAATTTTACGGTAAACGACAAAGCCGGAGTTATCGGCTACTTTATCATAAAGCATCATGGCAGTTGTATTCGTTTTATGTGTGAGCCAGTAAACACGTGCTGGAACCGGCCGGCTTGCGCACGTTCATATACTCCGTTGATCAGGGCCCTTCCGATTCCTTTTCCTCGCAGGGCGTCATCGGTGAACAGGTCCTGCAAATAACAAACCGGTTTTATCTTTGTCGTACTTCTGTGGAACAGATAATGTGTGAGCCCGACGAGCTTTCCTTCACTTTCCGCAACAAGAGCAAACACAGGTTCAGATTCATCAAAAAAACGATCCCATGTCGTCTGTGTAATTTCTTCCGGGAGTGCCGTTGCACCGGATCTCCCATAGAAAGCATTATAACCATTCCATAGCGGTAGCCATTGATCATAATCAGTGCGGTCAATCGGCCGGATAATCAGGTTCATCAGTATTATTTTGATTTATTTTATTGACTAATTTTATTCTCCACCGAAAATAAAGAAAAAGGCAGTTATTTAGTTCCGCTGTTTACCTTAACACCCATTCACGAAAATCAATAACATATGCGAGCGAAGGCCTTGTTTCTAATGATTTCTTTTTTCTGTTTGTCTACCCGATTGAAATCTCAGGGTTTTTTAAAAACTGATGGCCAGAGAATCGTAAACGGACATGGTGATAATGTACTGCTTCGCGGAATAGGCCTCGGCGGGTGGATGCTGCAGGAGGGATATATGCTTCATCTGAATAAAGAAGGTCAGCAGTACAGGATAAAACAGCGCATTGCATCATTGATAGGCGAAGAAGAAACAAAAGCATTTTATAATGCCTGGCTGTCAAATCATACTACCCATGCAGACATTGATTCCCTGCATGCATGGGGCTTTAATTCCGTCCGGTTACCGATGCATTACAATCTATTTACCTTATCTGTTGATCAGGAACCGGAAGCGGGGAAAAATACCTGGCTGACAATCGGATTTGCGCTGACGGATAGTCTCGTGTCCTGGTGTAAGGCCAATCATATGTATGTGATGCTGGATTTGCACGCAGCGCCGGGTGGTCAGGGTAATGATCTGAATATTTCTGACCGTGATCCTTCCAAACCTTCCTTGTGGCAGAGTGAGGCCAACAGGCAAAAGACGGTGGCGTTATGGCAAAAGATCGCAGCCCGTTATGCCAATGAACCAACTGTTGGCGGTTACGATATTCTGAATGAACCCAACTGGGGATTTGAGGATACTGTTCAGGATCGTAATGGTTTGAAGGAAGAAAAAAATGTTCAGCTAAAACAACTTCTGGTTGATATTACAAATGCTATCCGGGAAGTGGATAGAAATCATCTGATAATTATTGAAGGAAATGGCTGGGGCAATAACTACAAAGGCATGCTTGGGCCATGGGATAAAAACATGGTGCTGAGTTTTCATAAATACTGGAACAATAATGACCAGCAATCCATCCAGCACATCGTAAACTTCCGCACTCAATACAACATGCCTGTCTGGATTGGTGAGACGGGCGAAAATTCAAATACATGGTTTACGGAAGCCATCCAACTGTTTGAAAAAAATAATATGGGATGGTGCTGGTGGCCGTTGAAAAAACTCGGGAATAATAATCCTCTTCAAATAAAATCCAATCCTGGCTACGATTCGCTGGTTAATTACTGGAATGGGAAAATATCAGTGCCACCGGCGCATGTATACGACGCAATCATGGACTTAGCCCAACAAACAAAATGCGAAAACAATATCGTGCATCGTGATGTCATTGACGCTATGATCAGACAACCTTTCAGCCATCATGCGATTCCATTTAAAGCAAATAAGATCTCGGACGGAACGGTTATTTATGCTGTGGACTATGACCTGGGCGTGAACGGAGTAGCCTATTATGATATGGACACCGCAAACTACCGGATATCGACTGGCAAAGAAAGTATGGGCAACAGGGGCAGAACATACCGGAATGACGGGGTTGATATTTACGAAGATTCAATTCAGAAAGGAAACTTTTATGTCGGTCATACTGAGGATGGAGAATGGTTACAGTATACGATCGATGTTTTGGAAACAGGTAAGTATAACCTGAAGATTACCGTGTCTGCAAACAACAACGATGGCGTTTTATCAGTCACTAACGATCAGGCCCCGCAACAAACAATCGGGATTCCTTCATCCGGAGCCAATGAAAACTGGGGAATTATAATCGCTAAAAATGTTCCATTAAGAAAAGGAGTCAACCATTTGCGGATCAGGATAGATAAGGGAGGGTTTAATTTAAAATCCATTCTTTTTTCGAAATCATAACTGAAATCTAAAATATATGGTCACGATGAAAGCGCACAGGGAATCTGAACAGAACCGGACGCAATTTCAAATAGACCGAATCGCATTTTTCAGCGATGCGGTTATCGCGATTGCTCTTACCCTGATGATTCTTGAAATAAAGATCCCTGAAATAGGAAAAGATACGGGCCTCCGGATGATCTTAAAAACATATGGCCTGAGCATGTTCCTGCATACAGTCGCCTTATTAGTCGGGTTTCTGACCATCGGCAACCTATGGATCCGCCACCACCAGTTATTTGAGCATATCATCAATTATAATGAGACCATGATCCGGATCAATCTGTATTTCCTTTTTTCTGTGATGCTCCTTCCCATATCCATTCAGTTTTTATTTACTGCCAACGAGCCCATGCGCTTCCAGTTATTATGCTATTTCTTTAATCTGTCATTTACCATATTTACGTATAGCATATTGATACGCTATATTTTTTCCGAAAAGAATCATTTTTCCAGCATTCGTGATAAACAAAAAATAAGCAAATTAAAGTCAAATTCTTTCCGCCAGTTTTCGATTTTCTTTATCGCCACCATTCTGATTGCTTTTAAATTCAACTATTTCTATATTAGTTTCTTTATTTATCCTATCCAGAAAATTTATCTAAAGATAAAAAGTCGAATCGCGAAACGAAAGGCAGCGGCTGCACACAAAAGTTAATTCTTTGGCAGCTGGCTGTTCAGGCTTTTGATAAATGAAACAATATCATCCTGTTCTTTTCGGGAAAGAGAAAGACTGTCAAAGGGCAGTGTCTGGTTTTCAATTTTTATTCCCAACCCGGTCCCTCCACCCTTATTATAAAAATCCATAACCTCTTCCAGCGTATTGAATACACCATTGTGCATATAGGGAGCGGTCAGCGCGGCGTTTCGAACGGTAGACGTTTTGAAGGCATGTTTAAAAGACTCCACTTTTATTACGGCATATCTTCCTATGTCCGGATCAATGATATTTTCCTTTGTTGATTTTGGAACGCCGATCACTTCTGCTTCGATCCGCGCAAACCTTGGCGGGAATGTTCCGTTGAACAAGGGCATATAATGACAGGTAGCGCATTTTGCCTTACCCATGAACAGATTAAACCCATTGATCTCGTCTGCATTCATTTTGGATTTGTCGCCCCGCATATATTCATCAAAACGACTGTTGAGAAACACCAGGCTCCTGATATAAGATCCGATCGCGTTCATCACTTCAAAAGTGTCAATCCGGGTTTTATCTTCATAGGGGAATGCCTCCAGAAACTTTTGCCGGTATTTCTGATCCAGCCAGAGTCGTTTCACGGACATCACCATCGAGCCGTGCATTTCCTTACTGCTCTGCACCACGCTGACCGACTGGTCTTCCAGGGTATTCACCCTCAGGTCATAAAATAATGCCGGCTGCAATGCTGCATTGATCAGGGTGGGTGTATTTCTCTCCAGCAATTCGTTCTGACCGATGATGGTATTTTTTGGCAGACCGTCTGTAAATGCCTTCCCGGGCTGATGACAGGACTGACAGCTTCTTTTTCCGGTACCGGAAAGTATCGGATCAGAAAATAATATTTTACCCAGTGCTACTTTTTCATTTGAAATAAAGGATGAATGATCCGGCGCATAGGCATTCACGTTAAAGGCATTGGTATCAAACAGGGTTTTCGCATCCTGGTTTAACAACCGGTTATACCGGATAACATGAATGTTTAATTTTGTTTCGAGATCTGAGATTTCTTCTGTTACCGGATTAGCATATGCCGTAATGAATTCCATCCTGTTGAACGGGTCGAATGCAGGATGGGCCGACAGATAATCTGTAGCCTGGTTCAATCTTTCTGCTAATTTTCCGGTATCCGTCTTATTTTCATAATAGACAAGCGCTTTCTGCACAGCTTCCAGGGCGGCTGCAGATTCCTCCATACTTTTTTTTGTAAGCGGGTTGTCAAATCCGGTGATGCCCAGCGTTTCGATTCTGAAAACCTCCAGTTTTGTTGCATCAAAAACCTGCCAGTTTAAAATATCAATATTTTTAAATCTTGTCCTGTACCTGTCACAAGCTGCCTGCAATACTGCAATCTGTGTTAATAGCTCCCGTTTGCGGGCAGAATCATAACCAGGAAACAGCAGGCCCTCGATCATCTGCAGACCGGATGGTTCGATAACCTGTCCGGAAATTTCCACTTCCTGTACCGGCGGACCATTGACGGACTTTGCTGCCAGGGGTTCAAAATATTCAGCTGCCCATTCAAATTTTTTATATGCCAGTCTGCATTGAAGAAAGTTTTGCTGTAAGGCGGATTGATCAGCGGATGCTGTTTCTGCAAGTGTTTTCAGCCGGTTACAGGCAGATGCGAAACTGTCTATTTGATTTAGTAATGAGTTGGCTATTGCTTTCTCCGGGACTGTTGTTTTTTCCTTGCAGGATACGGAGATAAAACAGCTAATCAGGGCCGGCAAAATAAAAAGCTGAATATATTTCTTCATTAGTCGAATACGAGAGCCTAAGTTACAATCATCGGAATCATTCTGGTAATCCGGATGATATAAGATAAAAAAAATGCTGAGGAGCGACCCAATGGGCCGCCCCTTCAACAAGTTGGTAATTTGCTAACTATTTATGTATTGTCGGGAAGATGTCAAAGTCGAGGGCATTATCAAAGGGATTGGCATTTCTGTCCCTGTCCGTCAGAGGACTGAGATGCCATCTTTTCTCAATAAATGATAAAATGCTAACAGTTTCATATTGGGTATGATCAACATAACCTCTTCTTGCAAACGGCGAAATGATGATTCCCGGTACACGTGTTCCAGGTCCCCATTTCGTATCGATCACCGGCGGCGCCACATGATCCCAGAAGCCGCCATTTTCGTCATAGGTAATGATGATCACTGTGTTGTCGCCATCGGGCCCGTTGAGTACATCATTTACCAGATCCACCGTATGGCTCTCACCTGCTTCGACATCAGAATAACCAGGATGTTCGTTATTTATACCCAGGGGTTTTACAAAAGAAACAGATGGAAGTGTTCCGTTTTTAGCAGCCGCAATAAAAGCTGTTTCGTCTTTGAGGTGATCGGCTTTTGCTTTTGTTCCGTCTGCAAAATTTGCAAAATAGATAAACGGCTGGTGATGAAATTGAAAAGTCGGATCGGGTTTTCCTGCCAGTGCGCTATCCCAGCCACCGGAATACCAGGCCCATGAAACATTTTTATCACTTAATCTGTCTCCGATGGTTGGTAAAGTTTGGTTTGGAACCAGCGTGTTGGCCGCGGCCGTGGATGGATGTGGCGCATTCACAGAAAAGCTTGTATTCACCACATAACCATCGGGTGTAACAGCGCCGTCTTTTATCAGTTTACCGGATCCATCCAGCACTGCGATTGAAGTTGACGGCGCATTCGGAAATACCGGACTGGCCGATGCAATCAGCCATATATGATTCAAAAACGAACCGCCAAACGCGCTATGGTAAAAATTATCACAGAGTGTATATTTCTGTGCCAGCTCCAGTAATGGCAGCAAACTGGTCTTATAATATCCCTGTGACAATCCGGCCGAGGTATTATATAAAGCGTATTTATCCATCTTACCTCCGTCAATCTGTAGTTGTTCCTGATAATAACGATGCAACACATCAGGCGTCATCTGATCATTGGGCACATACTGGTCGATATTAAAAAACGCATTGGGTAAGTTGGTCGGGAATGCGAGGTTTCCAGAAACCGGAGGCAAAAAAGTATAGGGGTTACCGTTTGAATCAACCTGTGTAGTATTTGAGGGATCGGCGTTTTGCAATCCATTGGCTCCTGCAAATTGTCCGTAGAGATTATCAAAACTGTGATTCTCCAGATAAATTACAACAACATGTTTTACATTATCTATAGAACCTTTACCCGGAAAAGGTGGTATGTCATTTTTTTTACAACCCGATATGAACAGTCCGCACAGGAACAGGCCGATGATCGCATTTCGCATGGAGGTTTCCTTAAACCCACGATTTTTCTGTCGCATAGTGTTAGTTTTTTTCATTTAATGAATCAATGAAGCAAAGGACAGATTGCGACATGAACGGAATGTTAAGAACAAGTAAAAATTACATTAACAAATTGCTTTATAAGCATAAAGCATAAAGCGTAAAGCGTAAAGCTTTATAGGCATAAAGTGTAAAGCGTAAAGCTTAAAGCTTACATTTGTAGTTGATGTGTAAAAGAAGATCATATCATATTTTCTCAAAAACAATGGCGGGTATTATATACCTGACATTTTTTCTTGTGCAGTTTAATGTTCATCTGAACGGGACACCCAATAACGTTTCCTATTTTTCCTGCGACTATAGTTCGATCAATAACACATCGAATTCTTCAAAATCGAATCAACATCTAAATTGTACTCATTCAAAACATTCGAACTTTAAACTAAATAAAAGGTTTCATCCCGAGAACCTTTTTATCCTGCCCTCCGTTCCGGACATGCTGGTAGAAATAAATTACAATACACAGACTCCCCTGGTGCATGAGGAAGATCCGCTGACAAATTATTCTTTCAATTCTCCCTCTTTACGCGGTCCGCCTGCATTTGTTTAATGCTCCATTAAACAAGTTTTCTCATCTTAACCATATTATATGTCCAGTTTCCGAAACGGGAACCGGGTGGCACTGGTAATGATTATTATATTCCTGTCACCCTTTTATATTTTTTCTCAAAAACCGGTTCTCACTCTGTCAGCCCTTAATGACAGCGCCGATCATTATCTGCCAAGGCTTTTGGAAAAAAGGGCATTGGTCAGCAGTGCATCCGCTTATGTGACTGAAACCCGTAATCAATTCCTGCCGGCGGTCCGTTTCAATGACCAGGTGAATATCGGGACGGATAATTCAACCGCGGGCAGTTATTTCCCTTATGGAATCATACCATCCACGTCTTCCGGTATTCGGGACGCGAACGATTATCAGGCCGTTTCAGGAAATCTGGCAGTTCTTTATGGGGAATACGACCTGGTGGATTTCGGTTATAAAAACGCGCGTATCGGATATGCAAAATCCGAGCAGGCATTGTCACAATCAGATCTTCAGAGAGAAATGTATATTCTGCACGGTCGCATTTGCAGGGCCTATTTTCATCTGATGATCAATGAGGCCAGGATGGCCGTAGAAAAAGAAACCGTGAAACGGTATGATACGATTTTTAATATCATCCGTGCGCTTACAATGAGCGGTATAAAACCAGGATCAGATTCTTCGCTTGCAAAGGCAGAATTATCCAAGAGCCGGATCACGTATAATCAGATCAATGAGCAGGCCAAGAATGACCGGGAGGAAATTTCTTATCTGACGGGTATAACAACAGAACGGATCGTCGCCGACAGTAACCTGATGTCCATCACAAAACGAAAAGACATTCATCAACTGCCGGCGGATACGATCGTTAACCCGCTGCTTGAATACTATACAAGTCTTAATAAGGTATACGTCTCCAACGAACGGCTGATTTCCAAAAGTTACCTGCCGAAGATCTCTCTGACTGCCGCATCATGGGCCCGTGGTTCCAGTATCGTTTATGACGATCAGTATAAGTCCATCCCGACCGGCCTCGGTTATCAACGGTTCAACTACCTCGCAGGCATTTCATTTCAATATGATCTGTTCAATGGTCTTCATAAAAAGGACAGGTTGAAAACCTTTGGTTTTGAAAGAGAAGCTTCGGAACTGGAATTAAAACAACAACAGATCAGTCTGGCTTCAGCGTCCCGACAGGCGCAGAACAGTATCGATATCACAGAAAAAAATCTGCTTGAATTGCCGATCCAGTACAAGTCTGCCGTCGATACTTATAATCAGAAAATTGCGCAGTACAAAGCCGGTATCATCACTTTGATCGATCTGACCAATGCAGCCTTTGTGCTGGACAGATCTTTAAATGATTATGCCGGAACCATGGGCAACTGGTGGCTGGCTCAGTTGGACAAAGCCATCGCGACCGGCCAGCTGGCCGCATTTATTCAATCTATTCAATAACTCATGATATGGTACGTTCCGCATTGCGAAGACCTGTTACCGTGCTGGTTCTTTTTCTGTCTATCCTGCTTTTTTCCGTGATGGCGATCCGGACTATTCCGATCGATATTTTCCCCCGGCTCAACTCTCCTACTATTTATGTAATCGAACAATATGGCGGCATGTCGGCCCAGCAAATGGAAGGATTTTTTGCTACGCGTATGCAGGATCAGTTTCTCTACATCAATGGTGTAAAAAATGTTGAGAGTAAGAATATTCAGGGTCTTACTCTGATCAAGCTGAGCTTTTATGAATCAACTAATATGGCCGAAGCTTCCGCCCAGGTAGCATTACAGGTAAACCGGACGGCGGCTTTTTTCCCGCCGGGCGCCCTGCCTCCACAGGTAATCCGGTTTGATGCATCTTCCCTGCCCGTAGGAGAACTGGTCTTTAGCAGTAAAACCAGTTCGCTGAAAGAAATATTCGATTTGGCGCTCACCCGTGTACGACCATTGTTTGCAACCATTCCGGGAATGTCATCTGCACCGCCTTTCGGATCCAATGCCAGAACGGTCGTGATCAATGTGACGCCTGAAAAACTAAAAGCCTATAATCTTTCTGCAGATGAAGTAGTTGATGCACTCGTCCGAAACAATTCCATTTCACCATCCGGCAATCTGCGTGTCGATTCAACGATGTTCATCACATCCATCAATTCACTGGAATCCACGGTGGAGAAATTTGAAGATATCCCGATAAAAAGCAATGGAACAAGTAATGTTTTTATACGGGATGTCGGATCTGTTTCAGACGGAGCGGATATCACGGTCGATTATGCGCTGGTGAATGGGAAACGGTCGGTTTATATTCCTGTTGTAAAAACCGCTGATGCATCCACCTGGGACGTAGTGCAAACACTGCGTGGAAAATTGCCCGAGATGCAAAGTCTGCTGCCTGAGGATGTTCATATCAGTTATGAATTCGACCAATCCATTTTTGTAATCAACGCGGCCAAGAGCCTGATGACCGAAGGAATACTGGGTGCGATACTGACCGGATTGATGGTTCTTTTGTTTCTGCGTGACTGGCGCAGCAGCCTGGTGGTGATCATCACCATACCTGTTGCTGTGATGGGCGCTGTATTCTTTTTAAAACTGGCCGGACAAACCGTCAATATCATGACGCTGAGCGGGCTTGCCCTTGCGATTGGAATCCTGGTAGATCAGGCGACGGTGACGATTGAAAATATTCACCAGCATCTGGAAATGGGCAAACCAAAAAAACAGGCCATTGAAGATGCCTGTAAAGAAATTTCATTCCCGTTGGTTCTGATCCTGCTTTGTATACTGGCTGTTTTTGCGCCAGCCTTTATTATGACCGGTGTGCCCCGGGCCATGTTCCTTCCCCTGTCCCTGTCGATCGCCTTTGCGATGATCGTTTCATTTGTGGCAGCACAAACATTGGTACCTGTAATATCCGTCTGGTTGCTAAAGGCTGAAAAATTTCAATATCATCAGTCCGGAATACATGCGCATGCCGGACTTGCACTGGATGAAAATGAAATTGAAGAAGTGAATGCGCATGGTATAACAGAAACTTCTCATAAGGAAAATAATAGCTTCTTTCAAAAAATGAAAACGGGTCTTGGCAGACAGACTAAAAAAATGGATGCCTGACCGGAAAATAATTGTGATCATATATCTGCTTGTTATCATCAGTGCGGCCGGATTTTGTTATGCCCATATCGGGAAGGATCTGTTGCCGAAAACAAATAATGGTCAATTACAATTGCGATTGCGCGAACCCCAGGGTACACGTCTGGAAGTCACCGAGCGACTTACAAAAGACGTATTGTCCATCATAGATTCGATTGTGGATCATCATGTGTCCATTTCTTCCGCCTATGTGGGCATTGTACCCAGCAGTTTCGGCGCCAGCAACCTGTATATATTCAACAGTGGCACCCAGGAAGCGGTCATACAGGTTAACCTGGATGAAGAATATAAAGGGAAGATGGAAGAACTGAAAGAAACGATCCGGCTGGATTTAATAAAAAAATATCCTTCTTTGTTGATTTCGTTTGAGCCCATCGAGCTTACCGAAAAAATCATGGCCCAGGGCGCATCCACACCAGTTGAAGTGAGGGTGGCCGGGAAAAATATGGAAGACATAAAATCCTATGCTACTGCTTTAACGGAAAAACTTCGAAAGATAGAATTCCTGCGGGATGTTCAGATTGTGCAACCCCTGCATATGCCGACCATTCAAATACGTATTGACAGAAGTCGTTTGGCGCTGATGGGATTGTCGCTTGAAAATGTGGCGAAAAGCGTTACCGATGTAACTTCTTCCAGCCGTTTTACCAATAAGAATCTCTGGCTTGATACAAAGAGCGCATACACATACCAGACACAGATCGAAGTGCCGGAATATAATATGAATTCCATGGAACAGTTGCAATCGGTGCCTGTTGTAAAAGGTCAGATGCGGCCCATACTATCAGATATTGCAGACATAACAACAGACAGTTTGCCGGGTGAGTATGACCGTAGCGGACCACGTCGCTTTGTTACTGTGAGTGCAAATGTTTACCACAAGGATCTGGGCTCAGCCACTACTGCAGTTCAACAGGCGATCAGTGAAATAGGGAACCCCCCGGCGGGGTTAGTGACAGAAGTGAAGGGAATGTCCTCGTTGCTGACTGAAACCCTGCAATCGCTTCAGAATGGCCTGATAGCCGCCATCATCGTAATTCTTTTATTACTTGCCGCCAATTATCAATCCTTCGGATTGGCCATCACGGTGCTCTCTACGGTGCCCGCGGTTATACTAGGCTCGATGCTGATGTTGCTGGCTACCGGATCAACACTCAATCTGCAGTCCTATATGGGTATTATTATGTCAACCGGCGTATCCGTTGCCAATGCCATCCTGATCGTGACGAATGCAGAGTCTTTGCGACTGGAATACCGGGATCCCTTTAAGGCAGCGTACACCAGTGCCAGCATACGTTTGCGTCCCATCCTGATGACGAGTCTGGCTATGATTGCCGGTATGATCCCCATGGCAAGCGGTCTCGGTGAAGCCGGGGATCAGTCCGCACCTCTCGGTAGAGCCGTCATCGGCGGTCTGGCAGCATCCACAGGGGCAGCCTTATTTATTGTGCCACTGGTTTACGGATGGATACGACAGAAAACAAATTTTAAAACAAGTTCATTACTTGCCGAAGATGAAAACAAATAATTATTTAAATATGAAGCATTTTATTTTTCCGGGTACTATTCTCGTTATGCTCTTCAGTTATTGCCATTCAGCGAAGCCGGAAAAAGTGAAGGATGGTGAGGCGGATAGAAAACCACATTATGCGTTGTCCGTTATTCAGACAACCGGTCCGTCGAGTATAATCAAACTGCCGGGACAGCTGGCTGCTTACCAGGAAGTGAGCATCTTTCCCAAAGTAAACGGCTATGTAAAAAATGTGCAGGTGGACATCGGCTCAAAAGTTCATCAGGGTCAGTTGCTGATGAAACTCGAAGCACCGGAACTGGCTCAGTCCACGATGCAGGCGAAGGAGAAATATGCAAGAACAAAGGCAGATCTTTCCATCGACAGGGAACATTATAATCGTCTGCTGGAAGCCTCCCAGACACCCGGAGCGGTATCGCCACTCGATCTTTCATTTGTAAAATCAAAATTGGAATCGGACAGTGCCGTCAGTAACGCTGCGAAATCCAACTGGCAGATGCAGGAAACCATGCAGGCCTATCTGGTCGTAACCGCGCCTTTCAGCGGAGTAATCACCGAACGGAATGTACATCCCGGCGCACTGGTCAGCGCGGAATCAAAAGATTCCAAACCCATGCTTGAACTAAAGGAAATTTCCAGGCTTCGCCTTCAGGTAGATATTCCGGAAAATCTGTCGGGTTCACTAAAAGTGAATGATACAATCTCTTTTTATACCAGTGCACTTCCGGGGAAAAAAATTACAGCCCATATCAGCAGGGAATCAATGAATGTAAATGCCCAGTTCCGGTCAGAGAGAGTGGAAGCCGATGTACTCAATATGGATGAACTACTTTCACCCGGTATGTATGCAGATGTAGTCATGTATGCAAAAGGAAATGTATCCGGCTTCAGGGTTCCGAAATCAGCTGTCGTAACTTCTACAGAACAAAAATATGTTCTGCTGGTAAAGTCCGGCAGGATTGTCAAAGTGGATGTTACATCTGGAAATGAATCCGGTCACTCTGCAGAAGTTTTCGGAAACCTCACAAAGGGTGATAGTGTTATAACAGATGCCAATGATGAAATCAGGGAAGGTATTTATTAGATGTACGGTTACTGTTTAATCTTTTTCAGGTCCGTCGCCATAATTGCAGAAAAAAGCCTCGCAGAAGAATCGTTGAGATGTCCGTCATCGAGAAACATTTCAGGGCCGTGCCCGAGAAAACGGATATCCTGGCTATAATCCAGAAAGGAAATCCCTTTCTCTGTACAAATCGTTTTGGCCCAGGACAAAGACATAAGGTCTTTTGGAATTCGAAAATAGATCGGGGAAACAACCACGTATAATGTGGAATTATGCTCCTTCGTCAGCTGAATCAGGTTTTTAAAAGTAGATACGATCCGGTCATCAATGGGTTGTGCGGCAGGCAGGTTCCCGGCGGAATCCGGAAGAAGTGCTTTTCTGTCGAGCAGCGGCACATAGCCATTCATCTCTTTTACATCCCGCTGATTTGAAAGGTTATTAAAAATAATTTTTAACGGCAATGAATTATAACAATAGAGACTGGATCGCGCTTTTACCCACTCAAACCGGTTACGCATATTCAAAATGGGTCTGATTTCAGGATGTGACGAATAATATGGAAGAAGGGTGCCCAGTTCGTCCAATCCATTTTCATTTTTTTCAAAAGCCGTGGGGTTGAGATCCAGAATAATTTCTTTTGGCGAATACCTCCGGTACATCGTTTTCAATACCGCCAGACAATAAATCAGACGCTGTTTATCCTGTCCTGCATTATAACAGGATGTATTCAATATTTCAGCGATAACGGGCGACACGTAGTGATGGACGGCCCTGGAGGATCCCAGGACGACCGTTTCAGCGACACAGGAATCGATCGCATACGTCGTTCTGGCCAGTTCTCCGTGCCTGATTTTAAAATAATAATGTTGTAAGACAAGGCCCAGTCCTTTATCCAGTAAAATCAGGGAGATCCCTATAATAAAAAGCTTCCGTAAGAATTCTTTTGTTTTCATACGGTTTTAAAATTGAAAATAAATAAACTGGCCGCCATCAAAAACACCAAATAAAATAATTATCAGAATCAGACCGACCGGGGCCGCTAACCTGATCCAGTCTCTTCGATTGTGCAGTATCGTTTGTTTCCATGGGAAGAATTCTGCCATCACATCTGTGATCATAATAGTGATGATGCCTGCCAGGGAATAAACCATCACTGAACGCTGATCGAATTCTCCATCAATAAGATGCGGTGTTTTCGGACTAAATATTCTTTTAACTACTGTAAAAGCTTCCTGTAAGTTTTGGGAACGGAAAAATATCCAGGCAAAACTCGCAAGCAGAAATGTAAGAATGATTTCCACGACGGGATTAAAAACAGACTTTGGGAACCGGCTCCTGCGAAGATGACCAACCAATATATAGAAACCATGTAAAAGACCCCAGACAATAAAGGTCCAGTTTGCGCCATGCCACAAACCACTTAAAATAAATACGACGGTTACATTAAAAATGTATTTTAACGGCACCACCCTGCTCCCACCTAAAGGATAGTATGTGTAATCCCTGAACCAGCGGGAAAGGGTAATATTCCAGCGTTGCCAGAAATCCCTTAAGGAAAGTGCTAAATAAGGCCTGTTAAAATTCGTCGATAATGTAAAACCCATCGCTCTGGCAGATCCAATCGCAATCAAAGAATAACCCGCAAAATCGCAATAGATCTGAAAAGAGTAAAAAAAGACTGCTGTAAGTAATGCCAGCCTGCTATGAAAAGCGACATCCCGGAAAACATAGTCCACATAGATTCCAAGCCTGTCTGCTACAACGACTTTCATAAAAAATCCCCATAACATGAGTTTTAAGCCGGCAACAATTCCATCAAATTTCACCGGGTGTTTTTCATAAAACTGATGGATGAGATTTTGCGGGCGTTCTATCGGGCCCGCAACCAGCTGGGGGTAAAACATCACATACAAGGCATATATTCCCAAATGCTTTTCAGCTTTTTGATTTCCACGGTACACTTCAATCGTATAGGACATGGCCTGGAAAGTATGAAATGAGAGGCCAATCGGGAGCGCCCATTTCCAGGTGGTGATGATTATCGGATTTGAAAAAATGCCTGCTGAAATCAGGCGCAGGTTCTCAACGAAAAAGTTATGGTATTTGAAAATGAACAAAACCGACAGGTTGCTTATAATACTCAGGCCTAAAAAAAACCTGCGCCTGTGTCCTTCATTTTTTTCGATCAACAGGCCGGCGGCAAAATCAATTCCGATGATCAAAAAAAGAATTAATAAATAACCAGGTATCAGGAAAGCATAAAAATAACAACTCGCAACCAATAACAGCAGCCATCGCCATGTATGGCTGATAGCGTAAAATGCTACGGTTACTCCCAGGAAAAAAAGTAAAAAGGGAAAGGAATTAAACAGCATAGTATGTTAGGACAAACATACTATGGATAAATTACATATAGCTTAACCATTTTTGTTCAGGCAGATGGGCCCGTTTATACTTGTAATACCATTTGCAGATCGGATAAAGGAACAGTATCAGGAGGATCCATATCAGGTAAACGGTCAATAAATTATAACCAAATCCCTTTAACTCAGGTACCCGGTTTACCCTGTCTGATAATATCATATTGTACCATCCAAAACCGGATATTTGCGCGGCAATGAGGGCAGCCAGGTGAATAATATAAATATGGACCACATAGTAAAAGAATGGCACTCTTCCGAATACAAGAATTTTTTTTGCCAGCGGATTCAATGGTCTGTTGACCAGGCCCAGAAATGCCAGCGCGGGTCCGAGTGTCATCAAAGTATAAAGTAAAGATGGCGGATACTTTGTAACGTTTAAGAAAGATAACAAGGTGAGTGATCCCGTTTTCTGGTTCATCCAAAATGCAGAATCACCATAAAAATTCAGTGTTCGCAAAAACAGGAAGAGTTCCATCGATACAAATCCCATTAAAATCAGAACCTTCATTCTTTTTTCGGGATCATAATGTGTGCTGAACAAACTTCCCAGGTAATAACCAATGGCAAGTATCCCGATCCATGGGAGGACCGGGTACATGACATATATATGAAACCGTCCAAATTGAAAAACTGAAGGTTCGTGTAATACGGACCAAAGAAACGCCAGGCCACCCGTGCCCTGCACATGAACATGATCCAGCAGATTGTGGGCGGCAATGAATAAAACGGCGATCAGGAGCATGACAGTCCTGTTTAAGTAAATCATTGCTGATAACGCAATCATGCTGATACCGATCGCCCATATAACCTGTAAATTAAAATAAGGATATGTCGGGTTGAAAGTCTGTCCCAGACCGATAATAAAGAGTTCAACGAATATCAGCCACAATCCACGGGAAAAAAGATACTGTGATATTTCCTTCTTTGTTTTCCGAACGCCGTACAGGTAAGCAGAAACACCTGCAAGAAAAACGAAAACGGGAGCGCAAAAATGGGTCACCCACCTTGTAAAAAATAAGGATATGGTTGTATGATCCAGATCGGTTGGTTCATAGAAATAAGCCGGCTGATGAAAGAAATGGCGAACATGATCAAGTGCCATAATGATCATCACGATACCCCTTAAAAGATCTATTGATTCAATTCGCCGGGCAACCACGCTGTCTCTGACCAGATGGATGGAAGGGTTGTCGGTTAATGTAAGGGTTTGCATACGATTCGACTTTTGGTTGTTCTTCTGACTTATCTTCCGGTTGAGCTTTTAAAAAGAGAACCGGATGCTGACATTCGCTGTTTCCGGTTCCATCACCTGCTCCTGTTTTATACCATGAGAACGTTTATGAATATCTCAGACAAGAGATAAAAGTATCATTCAGATCAATATGACATCAGCCGCAACTTTCCATCGGTGGTTATGAATTCATGTGCGGCATCATTTATTTGCCTACTGGTTTTATTGGTTGGTTGACGGTTGATGGATGACCGATGACCGATGACCGATGACCGTTGGGCGTTTAGCCTTAGCCTTAAGCCTTAGCCTTAAGCCTTAGCCTTTCAAAAGATCACCACCACCATTAATGAATTGAGAGTAACCGTATGGTGAAAACCGGGTATGCGATATTTATTTTTCTGCGTACTTGCAGCCGAATCGTACCCAATGAAAAAAATGAAGATATTATTTCAGCGAATTTTTCCAAAACCGGCAAAGCAGGGAAGCATTTTCACAGATGCATTATCAGAAGCCTTTCTGGATTTTTTCATAGAGATGGGATATAAAATCAAAAGCAAAAAATAAAAATTTTTCATTAATCCTTATCCTCCAAAGAGCCCGTCCAAAAGAATATTTTGAGGCGGCTTTTTTTTAATATTTAAAATGCTCCTTCACTTTTGTCAGGAATAATTCTTTTTTCCGGCGACTGACTTCAATTTCCATTCCATTGCTCATAACGACTGTACCACCTTCCCCACGCAGATATTCTTTGATATGCAGCAGATTGATCAGGAAAGATTTGTGGATCCTTAAGAAAGTGGTGCCCGCCAGTATTCCTTCATAGTCGAATAATGGCCGGGATATCATGATGGTTTTATTATTGACGAGACGAAATATGGTATAACTCCGCTGGGCTTCGCAATAAACAATTTCTTCCAGCTTTACAATCGTAAAACCTTTTAAAGTGGGCAGTACGAGCCGCATTTCCAAAGGGAATCCGGCTTTGTTGATATTATGAAGCAGGGCATCTGTATGACCGGGGGCACGCTCGTGCAGCAGTCTTTTCTTCACTCTCTGAACCGCTTCTGTAAGGCGGTCCTCATCAACCGGTTTCATCAGGTAATCGACCGCGCTAAATTGGAGAGCCTGCAGCAGATACTCATTATGCGCGGTAACAAAAATAACTTCAAAATCCTTTTCGGGTAATTCAGCCAACAAATCCAAACCACTCATTCCCGGCATACGGATATCCAGAAATACCAGGTCGGGTTTTAATTCTTCCAGTTTTTGCCTGGCAAAAAGCGCATTGCCACAGCTGGCAACAATTTCTACTTCCGGACAATTCAGTTCCAATAATTTTTTAAGGGTTTTTATTCCGTCCGGTTCGTCGTCTACCAGTATTGCTTTCATGTTTTTGTTTTGTGTTTATTTGTTTATGATATTAAAGTATAATAATGCGGATGTTCCTGATTTTTCTTCGTCACCTCCCAGATCACTGATCTCCAGATTGCAACCGATATCATATTTCTCGTTCATTATTTTAATGCGGTGACGCAGGTTGCTCAGGCCAACGGACTGATGTGAAGGATTATTGACTCTTTTAAGTTCTTCAGAATGCCTGATGCCGATCCCATTATCTTCTATCCGGCAGTATATCGTTTCATCCCGTTGAGAAAAACTGATCAGTAATTTTTTTTCTCCCTCCTTTAACAACAGACCGTGCCAGATCGCATTTTCTGCTAAAGGTTGTATCATCAGTGTGGGAATCAGTGTTTCCTCTTTGTCCAGGCAGTCATCCACCGTGATTTTGTATGAAAATGAGTCGTCAAACCGAAGTTTCTCCATTAACAGATAGTTTTCGAGATGTTGCAGGTTTTCATATAAAGTGGTGAATATCTCTTTTGACTGATTCAGGGTTACGCGGATCATCTGCGCAAACTTGCTCAGATACCTGGAGGCCTTCTGCTGTTCGTTGGCCAGGATCATTCCCTTTATACTGTTCAATGAGTTAAAAATAAAATGAGGGTTCATCTGCGTCTGCAATGCCGATAATTGGGCTTCTGCCAGCTGCTGGTTGATATTGGCCAGCTCTTTTTGTTTTTTTGCCAGTGACTGCTCAGATTCAATCTGTATAATTCTATTTCCAACCAGGGTTGCTATTGTCGTCAATATTTTAACATCCCTTTCCTTAAAATGATTTTCAACCGGGTGCTCTGAATCAATAATCCCAATTAATTCATCATCATGAATAATGGGGACACATAGTTCGCTCAGGCGGTTCTTATCATCCACCCGGTACCGGTGATCGTGCCTCGTATCGGCCACCAGCAAGGGTTCCCGGGTCAGCATCACATGACCGACAATACCCTGTCCGGGTTCCACATCAAAAGTTTGCGCTTCGATCGTTTTTGGATTGCCTTTCGGGCCATGAGCAGCCCTTTGTTTCATTTTGGTCTTATCCTTGTTCCACATATATATGATACAATCCTCATAATGCATACGACCGATCAGGTTTTTTGACACGTCCCATAATACATCATCTACATTATTGATTCCCGAAATGCAGGATGAAAAATAATTACTGATCTGCTGCAGCTCAAACTGGTTTTTGTATTCCTCTACAATTAATTGTTGTACCCTTGAATTTTCTCTTTCTTTTTTCCTGATCTGGTATACCCGGTTCTTGTAAATCAATATGATCAATGCAGCAATCGCCAGGGCCAGTAAAACGATAAACCAGGTTGCTTTCCAAAATGGCGGTCTTACAAATATATTGATTGACTTTACCTGCTGGGGCCAGTGATTATTGGCTGAATATAATTTTAACTGAATCGAATTATTTCCAACAGGCAGATTGGTTAGCGTGATTGATTTTTGAGTGTACAGATCGTTCCAGGCCGTATCGCCATTGTCGAGTGAGCGCCATGCAAAGCGGTCTTCTTCCGGATCAGTATAATTAATGGTGTTTAAGACAATGGATAAATTATTCTCATTATACGTCAGCCGGAGGTCGTTGCCTGATATAGAAAAAACTGAATCGCGGGTACTGATTTTTTCAATGAAAAGCCGGGGGGTTGATTTATGTGACAGGGAAATATCAGGGGTGAATGAAATCAGCCGGTGTTTGGCTCCAATATAGAACCGGTTTGCTTCCCGGTCATAAAAACTACCCCGACCGGTCGTTGTAATATTTACAGAAGGGAGTCCATCTGCATAGGTGAATTGTTTGACGGAATAATTCCGGATATTGAAAGCAGAAATTCCGTTATCGGTCCCCATCCAGATATTATCATTGATAATAGGAGAACTGGTGACTGTATTTCCGTCTACGATATTATTCTCATGCTGACGCAGGTACATGGTATTGTCAGAACAGTTGTACTGAATGATTTCATTGTCGAAGGACGAGAGCCACAAGTTATTTTTATTGTCCCTGTCAAGAATATACATATAATTCAGCAGCAGGCGACTTACTTTCGGATAAGGAATCAGCGTATCGACGAATTGTTTTCTTGTATTCCAACGGCACAATCCATCACCCGCCAGCCATATATTCCCCTGTAAATCTTCAGCCATGCTAAATACATAGGTTAGTTTTAAGAGGGGATTGGACAGAGAAATGTCAGTAAAAGTCCGGGTGATCCGGTCATACCGCAGGAGGCTGTTCAATGTTGAAAAAGAAATCCATATATTTCTCTTTGTATCCTGAAAGAAGCAACGCGAATTGATGTTTTGAATCCAATTCATCTCAGGGGTTGTTTTCAGCCTGCCATAGTGATAGTTATTTTTATTCACCCACAAAATCCCCCGGGAAGTTGAAACCCACAATGTGTCCCGGTTATAAGGAAATACATTTGAAATTGTGTTGCTGAATTGTGTGTGGGGAGTAAAATCAAGTTGTTTTAAAATGTTTCCTGTCTTCTTATTCAGTACCAGCAGTCCCCCATCGTTCTTCAGTCCTGCGTAAATAAAATTATTTTCAATATACAGACTCCTGATTTCCTGATCGACCATCTTACTGCACTGGAGCGAAAGATCCGTAACGGAGAAAAACGAATTGTGCATGTTCTGCTTGTATAATCCGTCTGCCGTGCCCACCCAGACACGACCTTCCCTGTCCATGAATACGGATGTGCACAATTCCTTCCCAAAATATTTTTTGCCATTACATGTTATCTGTCTGTTGTTCTTATTGTAATGCAAAAAATAGAAACCACTGTTCCTGCAGGTTATGATAAAAGTGCTGTCATTGATACTGACCAGTTTGCTCGTCCAATACAGGTCATTCATGACAGAATCAGCCATCGGGCTGGATATGCTTTGGGAAGTTTGCAGATCAGCGATATCAATGGTTTTCTCATCAAGGTTTAATATAAACAGTTCGCCATTTTTGCCACTGCAGGTTATTCTGATTTCTCCCGACGAATCCGTCATGAGTTTTTTGAGATACTGTCTTTTATTGATATAAAAAGTATCGATTTCATTTTTTTTGGGATCATACATGCTGCCATAAATGCCATTTTGCTGAAAACTGTATCCGTTTGGCAAAGTGTGCACCCAGCCTCCGAAAATCATTTCAACCTTGCCTACGACTGCCGGCAGATGATAATCATATCTTTTTATCAACGTTCCTGAATTATTAAAAACATATAGTCCGGTTTTCGTTGACACAACATAATTCCCATCGCTGTCTTTTGAAATATCAAACACATTATTTGTCCAGAAATAAATAGCAGAGTCGCATGGAACAATAAATTGTTTGAATTCGCCCGTTGACGGATTAAAAGCGAAGGCGCCTGCGCGTGTCGCTCCCAGGATTTCCGCCGGTGTCTGTTCGTGTAAATATTTTACCAGATTATCCGGCAAGGGTGAGCGCGGAGAGCTTTTGAAAATGGACATGAAATTATTTCCGTCAAACCGGTTTAGTCCTTTATGGGTGGCAACCCAGATATAACCATCAGAATCCTGAACAATTCCGGAAATATAATTATTTGACAAACCCTGCAACCGGGTATACCTGACAAAATTCGTTTCATCCAAATCCTGGGCCATGAGGGGATTACTCATGATCTGCGTAGAAAATGAAAATAGAACACATAATAAAAACCTGAACATGGTCATCCTACGGGTTTTCGACGAATTGATTAACTACTAAAGATAATCACTTGTATAAATAATTGTACGGCCGAAACGGTTGCCAGTCCGGGATTCGCCTTTAGAAAAAGCCGGACTGCCTTTTATTCCCTGATTGCCGCCGATCGTGAGAAGCCATGCTAAAATATAGTTCAGATAACGATAGGAAAAAATACCGATAGGCAAAAAAGAGTAACCGAAAGGTAAAGCTTGGAAATATTTATAATCAAACAATTGGAAATTGCTGATCTGAAAATTTCCGGATAAAGACAAAGTATGTATCGATATGCAACAGGCAATAGCCGAAAAGGCTTATAAAAAAATAAAAACTGCTAAAATCATTTACGAAATGCTACAGACTACCCTTATTAAAAACTACCTGGACGATCTTGACATTTCTTTCCCGGATGGGATGACACCCCTGCTACATTCTGATTTCAAGCCATTGCAACCGCCCGCTTCTCCTTCCTTCAAACGTTCGCCGGCCCTGGGTTCCACAGTGGTTACAGCAACGCCGGCCCAGGCGGCCCCCTTGCCCGTACAGGATGGAAAAGACCAGGCCATGATCGTTGATAAGAGCCTCATTTCTTTTGTTTCGGGATTAAGTGCAGAGAACCGGGCTGACATTCTCGAATCGACATTGCTGGCACAATTAGGAGCCAAAAGTAAAGTGCCCGACGAAAAAGACGTGATTGGCTGGTATAAAGCCTATATCGAAATTCTCACCAAAATTGGCTGGACGATGGAAGGAGGTGAAGTACAGCAATTTTCCGCTAAGGCGAATGTTGTCGAACTCCAGGAAGTCATCATCGATATCTTAAAAGCAGCCTTTGGTGCAGATTTCCTGCAGATCGTTACCCGGGCACTGGACGGTATCAAATCACTGGCAGATTCCAATGGCAAGATTGAAGCATTCGAAAAGAATACCCATTCTGAAAGCAATGGCAGTTTCCAGATTGGCGTTGCAACCCAGGAGGGAGATGCAGTTTCCATGAATCTCGGAACCTTTTTGATCACATCCACCAGCCGGATCAGCCATATCCTGTTCATAAAATTTACAAAAGACGAAACAGATCTTCAGTATGCATCCGGAAAGCTGACACTGGATCAGAAAATATATGAAAATGTTCGTTCGCTTGTACAGAACAAGTTAAGTGGCAGGGCCGTAGAATTTGTGACTGAAATACCGGTCTAATTTGCTGTTTTTATCAATTTAAGTGTCTTCATATCTGCACCGTTTGTCATACTCAGGATGTAAACACCGGCAGGCAGGTCACCCAGGTTCATATCCAGACCAGCTGCACCTGCATTGACTGTCTGAACTTTCACCAGTTTATTGTTGGAATTGAATATCCTGACGCTCACGGTACCTGTCAAACTTCCGAAGTCAACATGCAGACTACCGCTTGTCGGATTCGGAAAAATCCGGGCATCGGTAATCGGAGATTTTAAAATATTTGATGTCACACTATCTGCTGTCACCGCGCTTCTTCTTCATCACCGGGGCACTCAGATGTAAAGAAAACATTGTCCTGCAAACTGGTCAGCGTCGTGTTTCGTTTGATCACATCTGAGAATCTGGTTCTGGAAACCGTATTGCGGGTCGTAATGGGCAGGTACGGATCATTGAGATAAAAATAGTAGTCTCCATCCCGCAGATGGGCAAATTGCCCTTTCAATATTTGCTGCATGGTTAATCCGACGGAAGTGCCCGGCAAATGATCTTCTGAAAGTATTCCTATCCAGAGGTCAATATTGTTTACATCACCATATAATTTTTTTAAAGTATTTGCCTGTGCCGTATCTGATGTTATCTGGGAAAAACTGGTGACTCCCCGGCCTGTATAAAACCTGCGAACGGTATTATAATCAGGCAATCCGTGATCACGGCCCCGCTGAATATTCAGGCTTGCGAGATCGATACCAAATCGCGTGGGATCTGTCGGGCTTACAAAGAGAAAGTTTCTGAGCACGCTGTTGATCCGGGTATCTGTTTCATATTGCGTATGGGAAGCAAATCCTTTTAGAAATGGTTCCAGCTGATAATTAATCACTGCGGAGGGTGTCCAAAAAACATCTACCAGATCCAGTACACCAGGTGCCACTTCCTGGCATAAATCATTTCGAAGAAAAATATCATCAGCAACCATCGTATGACCGATACGATAACCAGCCGTCGCAAAAATATTCGTGATGTCGGGTCGTACGTTGAGTCTGTATCCGGTATATTTATCCAGGTATATACCCACCGCCGGCAGGAATTCCTGATAAGTAATTGCCTGAATTAATGCTCCCACTTCTTTGCGGGCCATTTGATAAATGATTTCGTCATTGCGAAGTCCTTCTTTTACCAGGCGGTCGCAAATCCTGTTATGTTCCCGTACAAAAATGGTATGCAGCCCTGTAATGCCCGGATGTTCGGCTGCCCGGATATCACCGGCTATAAATGTTTTTATCGTTTTTCCGCCATCATTTGCCATATCCGGTGCATTAGGATCTATGGCAGCGGAAAATTCACCCGTGATGGTATTCCAGGGCAGGAAATTACCTGCGGATGTTTTCATTTTACCATTACTGAAAGTGCGCATCCATCTGGCTCTTACAGAATCACAGCCGTAGACCATGGAAGCATCGATCCACGATGTATTCAGATTGCTTTGTTGTCTGGGATTCTGTATTCCGGTGCCTGTCCGGACTTCGCTTCTCTCGAAAGGAATTTCTTCTGTAAAAACCACTTCATCAGAAGGCAAAGGAATAGGAACCGATTCGGTAGTTCCGGTTGGCGTTAAACTCATATCGTGGTCAATGAACTGACCCCATACATATACGTAGGTGCTGAGTTCCCGTTCGTTAAAATGAGTAACTGGTTCATCGCATAAAAGATTGGATATCTCCCGGGCACTGGGTCTTGTACTGCCGGCCATAGCGTTATTTGGATCTGTGGATCCGTATTGGGCCGGTAATTCACGAAACAAAGCGATATCTGCCGCACCCCAATCAAAAGTCTGCCGGCTCGAAATATTATTTCCGGTGCCGTCGTAGGTACGGAAAGGTCTATGTAAAAAAAAGGCCAGTTGGTTTAAGTCCCTGGGATTCGTTTGTCTTGGTTGATTTAGAAATAATTTTCCGGCGATTTCTCTTTTTGTCTGAGCCTGTGAGCAAACAGATAACAACGTAAGAATGAGTACGGAGATGCAGAGTGTAGATTTTCTTGTCATGATGGTAGGTTTAAAAATTTTTGGAAATTGTTGAAACCTGCCGCCGGATCAGAGCACCATGATATGAATCGTATAATTGGATGGACAGCGTACTTGCTAAATCCTTATGCTGTAATTTTAAACAGTCCGATCAGTAAGCAGATATTTACTATGCAGTCGGGACGAGGGGTGGGAATTTTTAAAGAAAAGATCTTTTCAACACAACCTGATATATTCAGACCACAAAATACGTGGCAGCACCTCAAAAGCTGTTATATAATTCGGGTCATTTGTTATATAATTCTGACCTCTACAGAAGATCAGCAGACAACCGGGAATTGTCTATTATTTTCCTGAATAAAGACGGCGTGATTCCCGTGATTTTTTTAAATTGACCAGAGAGATGCGCCGTGCTGCTGTAATGGAGTCTCCATGCAATTTCAGAAAGTGTAAGATGATCAACCGACAGCATCTTTTTTACCTTTTCAATTTTTTGCATGATGATATACCGCTCAATGGTTACGCCGACGGCTTTGGAGAAAGATTTTGAAATGGTCGTATAATTAACGCAAAGATTTTTGCTGATGTATGCAGAATAATTGACGTCGGGCAATTCCAATGAATTATGTATCATATCGAAAATCAGATCCCTGACCTTCTCCGCAAGCACAATCATTTTGTCTGTATTCGTTTTCATGGGATATAAATACCCCAGCCTCAAAAATGCTGCCATAAAAACTGCCGCGGGTTACCCGCGGCACTGAAAGACTTTCTTTACATAGCAGGCATGGGCGCAATTTCCCTCACTTCGATATTACCGTCATTGGCAATATGCGGACATGCTTTGGCCAGATCCGCTGCTTTTTGCTGATTTTCAGCCTTAATGATCAGGTAACCACCCACAATACCCTCCTTACCCGAATTGACCGGCTCGGATCTTAAACCTTCAGGTGTTATGACCATGCCACCGGAAACCAATGGTAGTCCGCCAACAAACTGACCTTTTTCACCGAGACTACCCATATAGGCACCCCAGGCTTGTATTTCAGCTTTTTTTTCAGCCTCTGTTTTGTCAGTCACGGGTTTTCCGCCCCGAAGCAGGAATAAATACTCTTTCATGATTTTCTTTTTAAGATGAATAGATGCATGTATGACGAATGAAAATTCATATTCAGGACGATGATACGCCTTTTATAAATTTTTATTTTTTCGTACAGATAATCAATATGAATAAAAAATATACGGCATTCGAAAATCTGACCGGGTCTTTATCTCGTAGGTCTTTCAAATAATCACTAAATAAACTTTATATGAAACAAAAAAAACTTGCATTGATCGTCCTCGTAGCGGTCGCTACTACGGTAGGTGGTTTTTTACTGGCTTCCGATCATATTGATGCGCCGGCAGTCAAAAACCAGACAACTGACATTACTGATTTGTACGTGTTTAATGGTACAGATACCAACAACCTGGTGTTTGTGGCAAACACGCAAGGTTTACTATGCGCCGTCTGCAACGGGTGCGGCGGCTTTCGATCCCAACACATTAATCCAGTTTAATATTGATAATAACGGAGATAATGTGGAGGATCTTGTGATACAGGCGATTTACGCTGATGGCAAAATGAATTTTTACGGTCCGGTTAAACCTTCGATCACCGGTGCCAGAAGCAAGCTGGAAGGAGATAGGATCGGATCCGTTGGGGTGACAGCATACGGTGCGGGTTCTCCTGAAACTTATACAACCGGTTCAGGAATTATGGTTTTCGCCGGTCCAAGAGATGATCCTTTCTTTTTTGACCTCGACCAGTACCATGCAATCATAGCGGGTAAGGCAACCGGTTTTAATAATCCGGGCAAAGATGCATTCGCCGGGACGAATGTGATGAGCGTGGTGGTGGAAGTACCCAAAAAACTGCTCTATAGCACTGGGAAAATAAATGTTTGGTTAACCACAAAAAAGAAAGAATCCTGATCGAAATCAGATTTCAAAATATTCATTCATCTCTTAAGAAATTAATAATATGGAAAAGCATTATGTAGTAAAATTTATTTCGGCCGCTATTCTTTTGTCTCTGGGTGTCGTTGGTTGTTCGAAATCAAACAATCATAATCCTCCTCCCACTCCGACCGTTTATTACGATCAGGCCGACCAGGTCGGAAGGCCCGCGATCAATACCGTATTCATCCCGGCCAGTGGAAAAGACAGTTTTAATATGACCACCCCCAGTCAAATGCCTTCAATCTTCACGAACGACATGAAAACTTCGCTAATGACCCTGAATCCGGGTTATACAACCAATCTGCTGGGATTGACCGCTGACCAATTCATCGGTGTGTTGTCAACCGACGTCTTAAACGCATCTACAAAAGGAGTCACCAGTTTCTATAACGGCACGCAGGTTTTAACCGGTAGAACTTTAGGCGATGATGTGATCGACGTTGAATTGACTCTACTTTTTGGTGGACCTGATGGCTCGGCTAATCCGGCGCTTACCAGTGATCATGTAAATGGAAATGATAAGACATTTTTGACATCATTTCCTTATGAAGCAAATCCATGGTAAGCGTAAAGCGTAACGCTTAAAGCTTAAGGCTTAACGCGAGAATGTGCAAATTCAAAATTAGAAAAGGTCAGAATGTCAATCTTCTGACCTTTTTACTTTTAAAAATTTACTTCTATCACATGTCACGAATATTTTTTGCGCATGTCATCGTACAGGAGTTGGATAAATTATCCGTAACAGATGCCGCCTGGGTATATCTGAAGTTGGGTTATACCCATATTCTGCCTCTGGGCCTTGATCATATTCTATTTGTCCTGAGTCTGTTTATGCTGAGTCCGAAGTTAAAGCCCTTATTATGGCAGGCAACTGCCTTTACTGTTGCCCATTCCATTACGCTGGGACTGTCCATGTATCATATCATCAGTCCACCGGCCAATATTGTTGAACCCCTGATTGCTTTATCCATTCTCTATGTATCGCTCGAAAATATTTTTTCGCCCCGGTTAAAAGCCTCACGTATCGGAATCGTATTTTTATTTGGACTGGTTCATGGTATGGGGTTCGCCGGTGCGCTGGGGAAACTCGGATTACCGCAGGACGCTTACCTGTTGTCCCTTGTCATGTTTAATATTGGCGTGGAGCTGGGTCAGTTGACGATTATCCTGGCTGCCTATTTTTTGCTGGGGAAATGGTTCGGAAACAAATCTTACTATAGACGACTCATCGTCATTCCGGCATCGGCTGTTATTGCTATCGTATCCGCTGTCTGGACCGTTCAGCGGCTCTTAATCTAATTGTTTTTCCAGGTCCTGCAGGATCGCCGGACTGAGATCATATTTATTGACGTACGCAGCTTTGAAAAAAGCCTGGGCATTATATCCTTTATTCATACCCTTCATCATTTTACCCATCCAGTATAATTCCAATCCTTCGAGGGGACGACCCGAAACATTTTTTTCAAACTGTTCATAGGCTTGCTTCTTTTTATTATTGGAAAACAAACTCCAGGCATACCATGCATAGGTCTGAGCTGTTGCCCGGTTTTCCAATTCGCCCTTTGAAATTTCTTCTGCCCTGGACGGATTATTTAATATGCCGGTATATAATTCGATCAAGTATTTATTATACATTTTGCCATAAACAGGTTCCGTGACTTCCGACTCAAATGCACGGGCCCATTTTATTTCCTGTAAACTATCTCCGCTCATCTGCGCCACTTGTGTTAGTTTAAACAGCGGATCAGGCAATTTATTTTTGCTTCTTACAAATGCAAATATTCTTTTCGCCAAAGAATCGTTTTTGTCGTGTACCAGTGCAATCCAACCCAAACCCGTCAGGCTGTGAAAATCAGCACTGTTGATGGCCAGACATTTCTGATAAAGATTTGCCGCCTGGTTCAGGTTACCCGCATGAATATATAAATCTGCGGCATTGGATAATGCCACCTGTAACAGATAAGGACTGTTTTCTTCCTGTCTTGCCGCTTCCATCATGGCGTGGATAGAACTGTCCAGTAATCCATTCAGGTGATCCATTTTTGAGCGGCGAAAAAAATAACCATAGTCGCCGGAAGACCTTAATGCCCTTAATTCGTTGGCTGCATTGAAATTTCTTCCCAGTTCAAAATCAACATCAAAAGAAGAACTAAGCTGATCATATTTTTTAAGTCCGTTTTGTTTGGCTTTTTCCAGCCATTCATCTGCTTCCTTAAAACGGTGCTGCAGGATTGAATAATTTACCAGCGTGAGATCTGCCTGGGCCTCTTTGTGATTGAAATCGGAATCCAGCTTACGGATCACGCTATCAGCTTTATTTATGTCCTGAATATCTCCGAAGAGATGAAACCGCAGGGATAGAGTGCCCGCAAATTTTGTTTCACTTACAAGCCCGGGAAGTTTTGGGTCAATCCGGTTTCTCCAGAATTGAATCGAGGAATCATTTGAAAGGGCGAATGCCGGTGGCTGATAATGAGATATGAGACTGTCAATATAAATCCCACTTACAATTTGTCCTTTTTCATGGTTGCAAGCTATCAACAGGCAAACGATTGAGATGCCATGAGTGAATTTATACCGCATAGTTTAAAATATATACGGAAATCCCCCAGGTAAAGATTTAAGAAGATCTATTATTCCGATGTCCTTCAGAACCCATACCCATCCGCAAAATCTCTGGAGGTCAGACCGTTATATTCTGCCTTCGGGAGTAATTTGCCAAAGGGATATTCTTTTTACTACATCATTACTACTTCATATGAAATTTTATTTCGTCGGATAATCATGCGCTTCGCTTTATAAACTAGTTTTAGTTAAACGAATGCTTCAGTCATATGGTCATTATTGAGTCCTATCCCACTGCGGTCATCTTATGTCTTATAACCATGATCTGCTGGGGCTCCTGGGCCAATACCATGAAGCTTACCGGCAAGAACTGGTTTTTTCAGCTTTATTACTGGGATTATTCTCTGGGCGTTTTGATTTTTTCATTGCTCCTGGCATTTACGCTTGGAAGTCATGGTACCGGGGGGCGTCCATTTCTGGAAGATCTTTCGCAGGCAGATTCCAAAAACCTGGGGTATGCGTTCCTTGCAGGAACCATTTTCAATTTATCGAATGTATTATTGGTTACTGTTATTGATATAGCAGGAATGGCTATCGCTTTTCCTATTGGCGTAGGGCTGGCACTGGTTCTGGGAGTGATTTCAGGATATATCAGTAAACCGCTTGGAAATCCCTGGATACTGTTTACCGGGCTGGCCTGCATTGTGATGGCTATTATCCTGGACGGGATGGCGTACAGTAAGATCCCGTCGGAAGGAAAAAAATCCATTACGAAAGGAATTGTCCTGTCCATTTTGACAGGGATATTTATGGGATTTTTTTATCCACTGCTTGTCAATTCAATTTCATCGACCCTTGTTGTTCCGGAAGCCGGGAAGCTCACACCTTATACAGCGATTGTTTTCTTTTCAATCGGTTTACTGGCGTCTTCCTTTCTGTGGAATTACTACCTGATGCGGAGGCCCTTAACAGGACCCGTTATTGCAGGAAAAGATTATTTCAGGAATGGCACACGCAAGGACCACCTGGTCGGTATTCTGGGCGGCCTGATCTGGTGTCTGGGATTTTCACTGATGACGCTGGCCGCCGAGAAAGCCGGAACAGCTATCTCCTACGGCCTGGGTCAGGGCGCAACGATGGTAGCCGTTCTGTGGGGTGTGCTGGTATGGAAAGAATTCAAACTCGCACCCAGTTCAGTCAATAAATGGCTGGTCATTATGTTCATACTTTATTTACTTGGACTTTCCCTGATCATTATTGCCAAACAATATTGACAACTTTATTCCATCATAAAAAAACAAATTGATCAAGATGAAAAAAATAATGAATGATCCGGTGCATTTTGTGGACGAGATGCTGCAGGGAATACTAATAGCACATCCGGATCAGCTGACAAATGTCGCCGGTGATCTGCGTTGCATTGTAAAAACGGACAGAGAGAAAAAAAACAAAGTCGGACTCGCTACGGGCGGCGGATCCGGCCATCTGCCTTTGTTTCTGGGTTATGTGGGTGATGGCATGCTGGATGGATGTGCGGTGGGTGGTGTTTTCCAGTCACCCAGTTCCGATCAGATGCTGGAAGTAACCAAAGCCATTGACCAGGGAGCCGGCGTATTGTATATCTATGGAAACTATGGCGGGGATATTATGAACTTTGACATGGCCGCAGAAATGGCGGATATGGAAGGGATAAAAGTTGAGCAGGTAATCGCCGGTGAAGACGTGGCTTCTGCCCCGAAAGGTGAAGAGGGAAAACGAAGAGGTGTTGCCGGTATTTTTTATGCATTTAAGATAGCGGGTGCGCTGGCGGGTGAACTGGCGTCGCTGGATGAGGTAAAAAGAATCGCTGAAAAAACCTGTGCGGGTGTACGAACCATGGGCGTTGCATTAACAGCCTGTATCGTACCGGAAGCCGGCAAGGCTTCTTTTTCCATAGGGGATAATGAAATGGAAATCGGGATGGGTATTCATGGCGAACCGGGTATTCGCAGAGGCGCTCTTCAAAAAGCAGATGAAATCGTACAACAGATGTCGGATAAAATCCTTGCAGACCTGCCTTATGAAAAAGGAGACGAGGTATCCGTTTTATTAAACGGACTAGGCGCAACACCCAAGGAAGAACTCTATATCATGGCCAGGAAACTGCATGAGATATTAAAGGCAAAAGGAATTACTGTTTTCAATACTTATGTGGGAGAATTCGCTACCAGCATGGAAATGGCAGGCGCTTCCATCTCACTTTTAAAACTGGATGGAGAATTAAAAAGGCTTTTATCCAAACCGGCCAATACTCCGTTTTTTACACAGTTTCAACTCTAATATTCATCCGATGGAGAAATTAAGAATAAAAGATATTCAAGCGATCATCCATCAGATTAAAAACATAGTAGATTCTAACCAGGAAAAGTTGATGGAACTGGACAGCGTGATGGGTGATGGCGATCTGGGATTCACCATGACCAAAGCTTTTGCGGCAGCTCATGAAGAAGCAGATAAATCGGAAGAAAAGATTCCCGGAAAATTACTCACCCGTTTGGGGATGGTCATTGCGAAAACCTCACCCTCTACCATGGGGACGCTTGTTGCAACAGGGTTTATGAAAGGCGGAAAATCTATCGACAGCTTTGAAGAAATCGGTCCGGAAGAGTTAACTGTTTTTTTTGAGGCCTTTGTCAGATCCATCATGGAGAGAGGAAAATCCGTTCCGGGAAACAAAACCATCATAGATACTTTATTTCCTGCAGCGGAAGCCCTTCGCTTATCGGTAAGCGAAACGTTGGTTAAAAGTATTTCAGCAGCGAGAGAGGCGTCTTTAAAAGGTCTGGAGGCTTCGACAAAAATGAAGGCGCAACACGGGCGGGCAGCTTATTACCAGGATGATTCCATCGGCAAACAGGATGGTGGTGCAACCGTCGGAACATATATTATTGAAGGGTTTTACCGGCATATTGTACAGGCTTAACGCGTAACGCTTAACGCTTAACGCTTTTAGTCAGTCATTCCCGCGTTCTGCGGGATCAATCTCATTTTAATAGGTCAGAGATTTCAGATAAGCGATACTCTGCGGAACCTGTGCATTTACATAATTACTTTCGTCTTCAATAAAGAAATGTTTTATTCCGATTTTATTAGCTTCTTTCAGTATAACCGGAATATTGATTTCGCCTGTACCGAGCGGCACATCATTTTCCGGTCCCGTCAGTCCGGTGAGATCCTTCTTCGTGCCCTTTCGCATATCTTTTAAATGCATCAGCTTCCAGCGGTCGCCATATTTTTTTAGCAATGCAACCGGATCGCCCCCGCCAAACTGTATCCAGAAAATATCCATTTCAAAGGACACATATTGCGGGTTGGTATTTTTTATTATATAGTCGAGTAAAGTTCCATTTTCATAAGGCTGAAATTCATACCCATGGGCATGATAACAAAATATGATTCCGCGTCCTTTCAGGTATTCTCCGATCCTGTTAAAATCGTTTACTGCCTTTGTAGCATCCTCATAAGTAAGCACATTATTTTTGTGCGGTATCCATGCACACATTACATAAGTAGCTCCAAGCTGTTTTGCCATGAAAGCCAGCGAATCCGGATATTTATTCAGAAACTCATAACTGACTCCCATCGACGGTATACTGATACCTCTTGCGTCACATAATTTTTTGAATTCTTCAGGCGGCATACGGCCTCCTCCGCCTTCTAATTCCGTAAATCCCATCAAACGAATTGTATCCAGCGTCGCAGCCACGTCTACCGGAAAACTTTTCCGGAAAGTATAAGCCTCCACACCAAGGGGAGCCGTATATAATAACTTTTGAGCCCGAACGAAGGAGGCAAGGCAAATCAACCATATAAAGGAAGCAGATCGTATCAATACAAAATTTGGTTTCATGAAAAATTGTTGAAACTATGGATTTAAATCGTGCATTTTTTTCTTTATGTTTTCAAAGGATTCCATTGGTCCCTTTGTAGAAAATAAATTCAGGACCCAAACGGGTAATGAACCCCCCGGATTCATTTCCAGTATATAGTCAACGTGAATAGATTTATTTGTAATGGTTGTAATATTCCAGGTTCCTCTGGTCAGCGGGACCTGCACCAGGTCTTTGGGAACCGGTTGGTAGTCGGGCATATTTACTGCTATTACATGCATGGACTTTTCAGTCAAATTTTTCTTTAATTCAAAGTTTGCATAGAAGAACCGGTTTGTTGCAGGCCATGGAACTTCTATCTCTGTGTAATAAATTAGTTTTCCAGGTCCCAGGGATTTAACCAGCCTTGAAACCTTTGTAGCATAACTCCAATCTTTATACTTACTCACGTCCACCAGGATCGCTTCCAACTGATCAATATTCCCGGTAAGGTCAAGCTCTACCCGGATATCATTGAACGGCGAAGCGGGTGAATGGCGGCTGCTTATCCTGATTCCATCCTTTTCTTTCAGTATTGTCCAGTCATTCTGGGCGAGCAGGGGCAATTCGAATACAAGTAGCAATAAAACAGAAGGTAAACAATTCTTAAAAATCATCTTTTATCGTTTCGTTCGCTGCCTGTTTCCTTTTTAAACAAGCTGAAAAGAATCGTTCCCATCACGGCAAAATATACGGTACTGTTAACGGGTTTAGAACTGATCAGGCAAGTACCACCCGGACAACCGACCAGACGATAATAAACATAGCCTGCGATAGCTCCCAGGATTGTCCCTGCTAAAATGATTTTATTATTTATTATCCACTTCCACATATCCAGGTAAATTAATCATTTAATCAGTGTGAAGAATGGCCTGCATTGATTTTTCGTTTAATATGGGCGAATTATTCCGCCTCCATCAGGCAAAATGTATATGGATCAAGCATCAGATATTCCTGGTCTGCTCCCACTTCATAACGAACCCTATTCCAGTGATCAAACAATTGTTTTGGCGGAATACCATGCTCTTTAAATATATACCAGCTGACAAAAACTTTCTCTTTTGAAAAATTAAATAAGCCGTATAATTTTTGCCCCTGTTTGATTCTCATAAAGGACGCCACGTGATTACTCTGTGGAGTCAGCCAGATCAGGTTACCAAGATCAGCCAGCGCCGGCAATCTCCTGCGTATCTGTAATAGTTTCTGAGTGCCGGAAAAAATTTTCTCTTCTGTGGTACCCCTGATATCTATTTGCTGTATTCTATCCCAGTCCATGACAGGACGGTGCATCCAACGGTTGTCGTAGCTTTTTCCCGGGTCTTCCAGATATGAATAATCGTTTGTATAACCCAACTCATCGCCATAAAATAACATGGGCATTCCGCCGATAAAAAAACTCAGCGCCTGCATCATCAATATTTTATTGATTGATTGGGCAACCGCATTTTGATCTTCTTTATTCAATGCTTTTTCAAGGCCGCACAAAGATGCGAGTGTTCCACTGATGCGGGCATCGCCCGTTTTTGGATTAGTGGAAAATAAAGCACCTGACGCCGGTGAGCCGGGAAAGATTCCGGCATAATAATCTTTCAGAAAATTTCTGTGTCCATAGGCATTCCATCCCGGTTCTTCGATCATATAATCCTCATAGCCCAATCCGATATCATCATGACTTCTGGTGTAGGTAATCCAGGAGGTTCCGAAAGGCTTTCCTGATATTTCACGTTGGGCAGCCATCATGACGCGTATATCCCCTGTAGCCAGCGCATCCCATTGCAATGCCATTTGCGTCGCATTATAAGCAAAATCGCATTCCTCCGCCGTATATCTGCCCGTCCCAAAATATTTCATAATTTCCCTTGGGGCCACTATCGCTTCGCCCAATAGGGCCATGCCGGGTGTTGCAACCTGAACACACTGTTTTATTAACTGAAGCAGTGTATGCGCCTGAGGCAAATTCTGGCATGTTGTTCCCGGTTGCTTCCAAATAAAGGCCGGCGCGTCTATGCGCAACAGATCAATACCCAGATTGGCATAAAAAAAAATATTATCCAACATTTCTACAAACACGATCGGATTGGAATAATTCAGGTCCCACTGATAGTTATGAAATACAGTCATTACCCATTTCTCACATTCCGGAACATAAGTAAAATTACCGGGAGCCGATTCAGGAAATATTTCGGGCATCGCCCGATCGTATTCATCCGGTATTGTTCTGTTGTCAAAAAAATAAAAATAGTCCTGGTAGTCTTTATTGCCTTCTCTGGCTTTTTTTGCCCATTCATGTTTCCTGGAAGTGTGGTTGAGAACGATGTCCATCATCAGGTACATGTTGTTCCGGCGCATTAATTCCTGCAGGAGGTGTAAATCGTAGAGTGTTCCGAACCGGTCATCTATTTTCCTGAAATTACTTACAGCATAACCTCCATCACTTTCATCTTTGGGGCTCTCAAATATGGGCATCAGATGAAGAAAGTTGATGCCCAGTTTTTTCAAATAATCCAGTTTGGTCGTCAGGTTTGCTATATCACCGCAAAATCTGTCCACATATAAGCTCATGCCCGCCAGGTCATTTGAAAGAAACCAGTGATCTTCTTCTGATTTATGATCGTCTCTTTCCCTTAATACCGAACGCCTGCCTTTATATCCCTTTACTATGGTTTGCACCAGCCTGTTAAAAACTTCTTTTCCCGCTGGATGATTTTGATACAAAGAATTGTACAGAGATAAAATATTTGATGCATTTGCCAGAAACCTGGAGTAAAATAAATTATCTGCGCCTGCAAAATCAGTTTCATTTTTTAAAAGACCGTTGATTTGCTGATAGAGTGCGTAATTGTACATGCGATATATGATTTTGAATCCATTGTACTTGTCAGTGACCTACGGGCAAAGGGATTTCCATTTCAGGATCTGCTTTAACAGATTTTATCAGCAGGGTTGCAGAAGCCGCTATGAATAAAAATACTCCGGCAAATGAAATGGCCCTGCCCGGGTCATTATTTAAAATATTTTTCAGTACAAATCCGAATGTCAGATTTTGTAAGATCATGGGAATTACGATCATCATGTTGATGATACCCATGTATACGCCATATCTTTCTTTGGGGATATGACCCACTACCATCAGGTAAGGTACTCCCATCATGCTGGCCCAGGCGATACCGAATCCGGTCATGGGTGCGAATAACAGGTATCTGTTTTCAATATGCGGAAAAATAACCAGACCTGTGCCTGCCAGCAGCAGGCAGATAAAATGAACCATTTTCGGGCTGTATTTTCGCGCAAGCCCGACGAGTGCAAAAGCAGATAGAAAAGTAACGACATTATACCATCCGTTTACGAGACCCGTCCAGCCTACCGCTTCTTCATACAAATTCCTGTTTTGGTTCGGAGTTGTTTTCCAAACGGATTGAGCTATACTCTTCGAAGCATTCTGCCAGTAACAAAAAAGAGCATACCACTGGAACAGATAAACCAGGGCCAGTTTCCACATCACGGCCGGCATATATTTTAGTGCGTGAAAAATTTCACGGAAGGGCTCTGCAAAACCGCTCTTTGAAGCTCTTAATTTCGCCAGTTCTTCGGGAGTCGGCGGAATTTCCGGCGTTTTATAAATGGACCATCCGACTGAACTAATAGAACATACGGAACCCAGAAAAAAAGATGCAAACACCCAATAAGGAATTCGTCCGTGTTCTCCATGTATATGTTTTTGAAATATAAAAAGGGAAACATTGGCCAGCGTAATCCCCAGCCCGGTAAAAAAACTCTGTGTTAAAAATCCGGTCGGTTGCTGGCTGGCAGGTAATTTATCTGCAATCAGCGCCCGGTATGGCTCCATAGCGGTATTATTCGCCGCGTCCAGGATCCATAGTAGCCCCACGGCCATCCAAAGTGTACTGCTGAAGGGATATAGAAACAAACAAAGGCTGCAGAAAAAGGCGCCGACAAAAAAATACGGTTTACGACGTCCAAAGCGCGGATGCCAGGTCTTATCGCTCAGGGTTCCAATCAGCGGCTGTATCAAAAGGCCGGTGACCGGACCGGCAAGATTCAATAATGGTAACTGGTCGGGTGTAGCGCCTAAAAAGTCATAAATCGGGTTGACGGCACTTTGCTGAAGGCCAAAACTATACTGGATGCCGAAAAACCCCACGTTCATATTTATAATCTGTCCAAAACTCAGCCGGGGCTTAAAGGTCATGAGCAATCGTTATTGCAGGTGAAGATAATTAAAAGCCAATACCGCTGGTCTTATTTTGAGTCCTGAAAAATCATTAAATCCTGTTACATTCATCCCGGGTCGTTTCATCCCATTTTTTTAAATTGTAAAAAATAAATCATGAAATACAAATTGGACAAGCCGGTACATGCTGTTATAGGAACCGAAAGATATCAATGCAGTATAGAATGGCGAAACGGAAAATTCATCGCAGATGAACCTTTGTCGGGTGGCGGGAAGGACCTTGGGCCGGATCCCTATACTTTGTTATTATCTTCTGTAGCTTCCTGTGTTCTGGTCACTTTACGAATGTATATTGATCGTAAAAAATGGGATATACATTCCATTATGGTTAATGTGAACATGTATCAGGAAATCATAAATAATGTGCCGACGACTGTAGTAGACCGTGATCTTATTTTGGATGAAAATGTACCGGCTGAACAGAAAATAAAACTGCAGGAAATAGCCAGTCACTGCCCTATCTCCAAAATTCTGGAAGCTGCTATAAAAATTCGCACATTCGTATTCAAAACAGGCGAAACGAAGACAATTAAATACGGCAATGAAGAAATGACTGTATTATGGAAACCTGAGTTCTGCCAGCACTCTACCAGATGCTGGAAACAATTGCCCCAGGTTTTCAAACCTTCCGTAAAGAAATGGATAGATCCCGATGGAGCACCTGCCGAAAGAATCCGGGAGCAGGTAGATCGTTGTCCATCTGGCGCTTTGGCTTTTGTTCGCAATAACCCAAAAGAAGAATGATCGACTTCAGCCTATTGAGGAAAAATCGTTTTCCAGTCATTCTTCATACTGATCACATGCCATTTGTTTTGAGCGGCTGCTTTTAACGAAGCGGAGTCTTTTTCCTGATAGAAATATTCCCTGGTTGAGTCATCATGGTTTACAATCATCTGGAAATTTGGATAATGATTACTCTGACAGAATTTACACATTTCGATATCACCCCCTGAGCGTTCGTTGCCCATGGAAAATACAGGTCTCTGTCCGATATGCGATTGTATTCCCACAGGCTTGCCTGCCTTGTCGCAGAGCAGGTCGATAGCAGGTTCCCGCATAATCGTGCGGTTGCTATCCACAAAGGCATATTTAAATGTTGTACCCACAACCTGATTTTTTGGAATTCCATAAAAAGAATCCGAAATAGTCCGCACGAGTTCAATGGTGCCACCGGTTACGATATAAGTCATGAAGCCATTTGCTCTCAGGTATTTCAGCAGTTCTAATTGTGGCTGATATACAATTTTTTGGATGGGTACATTTCTGCCAGGGTAAGTTGCCGTAGCGAAAAAATCCCTGACATCAGCTTCGAATTCATCTTCTGTCATACCGGTATGTGTCGCTGCGATCAGCTGAATCAGGGCCTTGTCACCGCCTTTCTCAAAATAAGCCTTGTCTTTTGTGACGACCGCGAGAAATGGTTGCTTTTTTGCCAGAGCAGGCTTTGCCGTTACGATTTTTTTTACACGGTAATATGCAAATAGTTCCTGTACAAGCGGCATTTCGGCCCAAAGTGTACCATCATTATCGATGGTTGCAATTCGGTCTTTCACAGGAATAAAATCGGGACTCCCTTCTTTTGATACTTTAGTAACGTATGCCATGATATCTCCTTTCAAAGGATCATTCCAGGATGGAAGCGGATCCCTGGTAACGTTCGTTGTATCAGCGGCAGCGGTTACTTTACCGGCGTCATCAGAAGCATGCGAACAGGATACTAATAAAAAAGTAGCGACGCAGACAAAATGTAAAAGTCTTTTCATATGAAAAAAGTTTGTAGATCTCATTTAAAGATATTTCAATATCACAATCAATCTCCGATCCTGGCTTATTTAACTGTTTAATGATAGATACCTTTCATCGTTGATCGTGCTTGTCGTCTGTCGTATTGGATTCACATTTTTATAGTAATTTGTTTCAGGATGGAAAATATCGCGCTTATCGTATTGTTATTGTTTGGTGTCGCATTCCTGGCGGTATTATCGAACCGCTTCAAATTTCCTTTCCCCATTGCCCTGGTGCTTTCAGGACTACTCATCAGCCTGATTCCGGGTCTTCCTACTATTACTTTACAACCCTATGTTGTATTCATCGTTTTCCTGCCCCCCTTGTTATATGGAGCTGCCTGGTACACTAGCTGGCATGAATTTAAAACATACTATAGATCTATTTCTCTGGCTGCAGTTGGTTTGGTATTACTGACCACAAGCATGGTTGCCGTAGTGGCCCATTATATTATTCCGGACGTAAGCTGGCCGCTTGGCTTTTTAATTGGCGCCATCGTTTCTCCTTCCGATGCGGTTGCAGCAACATCGGTTACCAGGGGCCTTGGATTGGACCCAAGGCTTATCACTATCATAGAAGGAGAAAGTCTGGTAAATGACGCCAGCGGACTAATCGCTTACAAGTATGCATTGGCAGCAGTTATGGCCGGCAATTTTATTTTCTGGCAGGCAGGTTTGAATTTTATCTGGGTAGTATTGGCAGGCGTTTCTATTGGCCTGATCATTGGATATTTGATGTATCTCGTACATAAAAATTTTATTTGTACGCCGGTTATTGAAGTCACCCTGACTTGCCTGACCCCTTTTGCATCTTACCTGATCGCTGAATATTTCCATGTGTCCGGTGTGCTATCCGTTGTAACTACGGGACTTTATTTATCGTTTCGTTCGAATGAAATATTTACAAATGAAAGCCGGATCATGGTCTATTCAGTTTGGCAAACGATCATATTTATCTTAAACGGCCTGATTTTTATTTTAATTGGTTTGCAATTACGGAGTGTTATGGAAGGCATTAAAGATTATTCCGGTTCAGAACTTACCCGGTATGGCCTTGCTATTAGTGCTGTCGTTATCGTTGTACGATTTATCTGGGTTATTCCGGGTAGTCTGATCCCCGCTTTGTCAAAAAGAATAAACAAGAAAAGACATTTTAATCGGCGCAATCTGATTGTTTTTGGCTGGTCAGGTATGCGTGGGGTGGTATCACTGGCTGCCGCTTTATCCATTCCTTTGCTGATGCCAGATGGCACTGCGTTTCCCCATCGCAACCTGATTATTTATATCACCTTTTGTGTAATACTGACAACCCTGATATTACTGGGATTCTCACTTCCCTGGGTAATTAAAAAATTGAAAATTGAGCCATACTCCATCGCCGCAGAAGAGTATGAAGTCAGGACAAAAGTAGTAAACAACACGATCCAGCATATAGAAGAAAATCTTTCACTGATTAGTGGAGAATTATTAAATAATATCAAGAACAAATATGAAATAAAATATAACCGTTTGCAGAAAACAGATTTACCCGCAAATTATTTTGGCGGTGAAGCGCCTCCTAATGTCGCTAATATTTTTAACGAATATTCAAAATTGCAAATTGATCTGATCGGTGTGGAACGAAAATCACTAGAACAGCTTCACCGCTCAGGTGAAGCCAGTGATGAAATCATCCGCAAAATTGAAAGGGAACTGGACCTCGAAGAAACGCGTCTTCAATTAGATATGTATGTACCCTGATTCATATACGTAATAGGGGCCTTTATCTTCATTTCCGGTCAAAGGAAAATATTTCGGCATCCTGATTGATTTTACCCAGTATCTGATCCGTTATGATTTGGGCAGCGATCACGCTAAAAGTGATCCCATTCCCACCAAAACCAAGGGCATAATAAGCATTGGGTGTTTTTACAAATTCACCGATATAAGGGAGTGAGTCTTTTGTTTTACCGAATGTCCCGCTCCAGGCAAATTCTGCCTTGAATTTTTTTCCAGGGAAAAGTTCTTCAAAATCGGAACATAGTTGCGCAGCCTTTTTATCATAAATTCCTCTGGAGGCCTTGTGGCTGAAGCGCACATCCCTCCCGCCCATGATTATGCGATTATCCTGCGTTAGTCTCAAATACAGATACGGATTATCTGTGTTCCAGATCATGACGCGGTCTTTCCAAATAGCTTCTTTTTCCTGCTCGTTTTCCGATACGACCGCATATGTACAATACAGATCAACGATATCCCTGGAAATAAAATTTACTATTTCAAATCCACTGGCATTAACGACCTTCTGTGCGGATATCAATAATCCGTCTTCTGTTTTCAGTTCAACATTATTTTCATTGTACCTTATATCCTTTATCCTTGTCCTGTCAAAAACCTGCAATCCCTTATCCATACTGTGTTGCAATAAGGCATGAGTCAAGGCATACGCATCAATGGTCGCCCCTTTTTCAGACAGAATCGCGTATTCAGCTGTCATTCGATAATTTTCGTAAATCTCTTGTTTACTTAACAACGAGACTTCAAATCCAGCTTGCCGGCGGGCAGTTAACTCCTTTTCAATAAAAGAAAGCTGCGATTTATGCGAAGTAAAAAAAAGGCTTTTTCGCAAATCATACCCATCAAATCCGATTCGGTCCATGATACCAATCAGCCTGTCAATTGATTCTCCGCATAACTGGTAGGATCTGATCGCATTCATTTCTCCAACCTGTTTGATCAGCATATGCAAAGGCGTGTCCAATTCATATTGCAGGAGGGATGTGCTTGCACATGTGCTGCCCTGACCAATCGACCGTCCGTCTATCAGAATACATTCGACCCCGTTCTCGGTAAGGTAATATGCTGTGAGTGCGCCTGATATTCCGCCGCCAATCACGACAACGCGTGCACTAAGCATTCTTCAGTAGTTTAGGATAGTCGAACGGAATACCATTCTTTATCAGCCAAAAGGGATAGCCTGCTGTGAGTTTCATGACTACCCTGTTTTAATTATAGTGCCACCTTTTAAGCATAAAGCGTAAAGCGAAAAGCGTAAGGCCAAACTTCCATTATCAAAAAGTTTAGGCGTTCCAATGTTTTCAATCACTTCAAATGTGTAAATATGTCCACAATGAAAATTCTCTCCGACTCAAAAAGTGAAATCATTACTTCCTCCTTTCAAAGGATAGTTTTTATTATTCCAAATCAAATGACCAGATGTTTGAACAGGTAATCTGATCTGAATTTTCCATTTACCGTTTTCCAATTGATAACTCGTAAATATTTTACCCCCGGGATGAGGAATTTCACCACTGATATTTTTTAAATTACCCAGCCTGGGTTCAATTTTTATCATCTCAAATCCCGGCGCTTCGCTGTCTATTCCCATCACCGTTCTGAAAAATTCAATATTCGGACTCGCACCCCAGGCATGACAATCTGAACGGGCGTTATTAATATCTGAAATTTCAGCCCATGTCGTCAAACCCATGTGAATGTTTTCACGCCATTGATCCAGCCAATTCAGATAGTCATTGCCCAGTCCTGCTTTTACAAGTGCCTGGTGTAAATAAAATTTAAAATAAATGGAGGCTGGAGCCAGCGAACTATCTGTAAGCATTCTTTTCCCAATGGTATTAGCTTGCGGGCCGTTAACCACACCTGTGAGTATCGCCAGTGTATTGGCATGTTGTGAAAAATAATCTTTTTCCGGCCGGTCGGCAAAAAGATTTCTGTCCATGCTCCAATATTTATCGCGGATGGTTTTTTTCAATTGATCAGCATATTGGATGTACATAGAAACATACGATGCCAAACCATATTTGGATTCCAGGTCAGCCGCTAATTGATAAGCCCAAAGTAATTGTAAATCGAGTAAGGCCGAATTGCCATTCACACCGATAGGTCCTACACCGGAATTCCAGCCCTTTAACTCAACCCAGTCCGTAAACATCCAATATGGAACACCCTTCAATGAACCATCCTTCTGCTGATATCTCCTAAAATATTGTAATATCTGTCTTTCACCAGGTAGTTTAGCTTTTATAAAATTACTGTCCCTTCCGTACATCATATAATCGTGCAACATTCCGATGTACCAGAATGAAAAAGTGGGAATATACTGAGGAGTATAGGAAGGATGACGACTGAGGGTCACACCTTCCGGTCTGCGCGAATCATCCATCTGGTTCATGGCATTCCGGAGCAGCCTTTCGTCACCGCTATTATAAAGTGAAATCATATGCCTGTATTCTTGCATCACCGATATATTGCAGTTGTTCGTAATAGGGACAATCCATATAAGTTTCCATTGCACACAAGCGTGCGGTTCGCCAGCCGATTTCAAATATTTTGTTAAGCTCCGGATCGTCCGTTATCATCCTGGCATTTAGCTGAAAAGGGTAACCCGTAAATGTTCCAAAAATATCCTCAACAGTTAACGGATCTGATTGTGTTGCAATTTTTATCTGTATGTAGCGGTAAGTCCTGAATGTAAGTGGTGTAAAATCCTGTTCCCTGGCACCGTTGGAGGTAATGCTGTCCTTTCTTCCGATAAACTCTTTGCCTTCCGTTTCGTTTCGGTTTCCTTTTGCCGGATATTTAATATACAGGGCTTCCGCATAGCTCAACGTAATAGATCCCGCTCTGCCACCACTGAAAATAATTTCAGGGTAGGCATTGGTTAAAAAACCCTGATCCAGTATGATGGTTGCTTCGGTATGAGCAGGAATTTCAAACGCTGTTTTAACTGACGGAAACCGTGCAGGTATTTGAACCGCTTCAGCCTTCTCAAGTTTTGCAAGGCGTTGATTTGTCATTTCCATTGGAGGAATGGCAGACGGAATCAGGAGCCATCCGCTGACCGTCCCGTATCCGCCGATCAGGCCTTTGGGAATTCCCGGCATGATAACCTGCGCATTTCTCCAATTATCATCAGGGAAATCCAGTTTTCTCCAGTCTGCCAGATACTTATTCATATCCAGCTGTTCGCCTGGTCCGGCTACATAGTAAGTGGGTGTATTAAATCGGATGGGACGATAAGCGTCATCACGGGTACATTTCCAGTTACTGTCCGTAATTATTTTATTTTCGTTATGATCAGATCCCTGTAATATAAACCCAGTTCGAAAAGATATCTGTCCTTCGGGCCTCCATTCTCCTTCATTCCAAACCTGTGCGGCAATGATATTTTTGCCAGCATGAAGGTATTGGGCAATATCGAGTGTAGTGAAATTCCAATGATCCAGATCACCCCGGGCCGGTCCCAGGGAAACCTGTTTTTCATTCACAAATAATTTATACCGGTTATCAGCAGAAACATGGATCACAAAAGAATCTGGTTTACTGTTCAGATCAATCTTTTTCCTGAATAAATAAACGCCATAACCCGCCCGGAGATTCACCAGGAACTGCGATCCAGGAAGCCTGCCATTGATTCTCTAAAAGAGAGTGGTCAATGGACTGCGCGAGGCCATTCCGGGCTATTAATAGACCAGAAATAAAAAAGATTATTCCGCGTATTAAATTTCTGCTTTTGCCGCTCAGGAGCATGATAAAGCGATACATTTATTAATCATTTGATTAAAAATAAACCAAAAAAATTAATACACGCCTCCCGGTTTCCGGTTATTCAGCGCTTTATCATTGGAAGGGGGCAATGAAGCGGGCGGTTCTTCGAAAATAATATCTTCATTCAAAGAATATATAAACGCCAGTAATTCTTTTTTTTCACTCCTTGTCAAGTGCAGGGAGTCACCCGCCAGTGTTTGATTAGCCACGGTCATCTTCTTCCCCTGACCTCCTCCAACATCATAGAAGTCAATCACTTCCTCCAACGATTTGAAAACACCATTATGCATATAAGGCTTCGTGTACTCCGCATTACGAATCGAACCTGTGCGAAAAGCATGAAGTGTTTCGGGCGCTTTATTGATCATATACCTGCCTTTATCGGAGCTCAAATCTTTAAAGCTGGTGTCGGCCGGAGTTCCCAAAACTTCAAATTCAGATCCTATATATGGAGGCTTAACCCCGTTAAAATTGGGAACAAAATGACATGTGCCACATTTTGCACGGCTCATGAATAAATTGAATCCATTTTTGGCCTCATCGGATACAAATCCTTTATTATTCATAGCATTGTCAAATGGCGAATAAAACCGACTGTAACTCCCATCATAATATGTGATGGCGGAAACAATATGATTTAGTGTTATGTCTTTTTCTTCCGGGGTAAGTTTTAGAAAGGATTTAAATGCTTCCTTATATACTTTACAACTCAGCACTTTCTTTATCAATTCCTTTTCGTTGCTGTTCATCTCAGTTGGGTTGGTAATCACATCCTTTCCCTGGGCCTGAAGAGAAATATGCTTTCCATCCAACATCAGCAAATGATTGTAAACTGAATTGATCAGCGTGGGTGTATTTCTCGGCAACCGTTGTTGTTTATCAAACTGAAATGCCAAACCATTTGTTGTGTCGGTAAAATATTCTGTGGGTTTATGACAGGAAGCACAGCTCCGCATATTATTCCCTGATAAAATCGGATCGTAAAAAAGTAATTTGCCGATATACCTTATTTCACGAAGTGTTTTTTCATCTTCCACCATGGAATAAAGTCCCTTCGTATTCTGAGATGCGTATAAAGATTTATCAAAAATGGATTGAATGTTGTTGTTCAGGGTATAATCATTATAATTGATCGATCGGACGTTATAATCATTGATGAACTTCTGATTCATCGCAAAGAGCGGATTTACATAATCCCGTATAAAGTCAAAATGATTAAACGCGCTAAAACCAGGTCCCTGCATCTTTACAAATGATATGGTTTTTTCATATTTTTCAAGATATTCCCCGGTTAAAGGCTTCTCAGGAAAGCTTTGATTGTAACTGTTGTAAATTTCTTTTGTTCCCACCAGCATGGAATGTAATTCCGGGATGACGTGATTTGTATCGGGGCATTCAAATCCTGTAGTGTAGATGGCTGCCAGGTTCAATAAGAATAATCTATTTGCCAGAAAAAAATGACTGTAGGAATTCAATTGACCGGTTATTGAATCGGCTTCAAATGTTTTGATTGCTTCTTCACTTCTTTTTATCAGTTGAATCAGGGAATCTTTTGACAGAGGCATTTGTTCCAACGACAATTCGGCCAGTGACAAACCAGCTCCTTCCCTGCGATAGGGAGGTTCAAACTTCTCGAATACTTCATTCTCCCACTCCACCGGGAGAGGTCCATTTATTTTACGGTAGGCATTTGGTTCGAAATACCGTAACCAGAAATCGATATTTTTTAATTTTAACCTGGCAGCTTCAATCTGTCTGCGAAGAGATTTCATGTTTTCTTCAGAAGACAGATCGGCTTGCAAAATGAAAGTCTCTAAAACGACCTCTTGTTGCCTGAACTCCAGCAGCGAATTCTTATAAAGATTATTATATGACCTATTGCCTTTTTTACTAAATGAAAGACAAAAAATGGTAAATATTGTAAAGAAAATTATCGAGAAGGCTTTCATTTTTCGGCAGAATTAAGGTACTTTCTTTCATGGGTACCCACCACGACACGGATTGACAAAGATAAAAACTTCTTCCGGCTCTTCTAATCGGATTATAAAATGCTGTTTAAACATCTGCCGGGTTTCAATAATAGCGAAGCCTTTCACTCCTTTTTTTTATCATTATTTAACTGGCGCCGATTATATTTATTGCTAATCCATGACTGCTTTCCTGTGGAAAATTGCAATTTTTGAAAGATTTAACTATTTTGGACCAGCTGTAAGGCCGCATACGTAGAAAGCGTTTACTCTGTCTGCCTGGAAATTTAAGTGGAATATCAGGACGCAAAAGAATTCCATTTCAGATACTTTATATAGTTCCTTCTCCCCTAATTCAATAAATTGCCTTATAAATTTATCTGGTCAGACTAAGTATTGATTAAGAGCAGTGCATGAAAAGAAGAACTTTTGTCTATACGGGTGTTGCCATCGCTGTAGGAGTAGGCCTCAGCGATCTCTTCTTTTGGAACAACGAACCAAAGTGGAAGAAACAACCATTCCTTTATCCATTCATCCTGTCAAATATCTTGGATGAAGAATCGCTCCGAATTATTGGTAACTCCTACAGAGTTATGAAACCTGATGAAAATTCTAAAGTAAAGCTGTTAAATGCAATAACAAGCAGAATAAATACTATTCGAACCAGGACAAATGATGTGGCAAATCAGGCAACGGAAATTGAAAAGAATGTCGAAATGGATTTTAAATCAGATAAACTTATCGTTATAAAAGGCTGGGTAATATCTGAAACCGAAGCCCGTCAATGCGCACTTTTATCTCTGTCATAAAAATGTAAGTTTACATAATGCATACCGATGCCAGGAATCTAGACAGCGGAACGATCATAACCGGTGATATTTGCATTATCGGTGCAGGCGCAGCAGGTATAAGCATAGCCATGGAATTTATGAATAGTAATTACCAGGTGGTTGTCCTGGAAGGTGGGGGATTTGAATATGACGACAGAATTCAGGAATTGTATAATGGAAAAACAACAGGTCAGCCATATTACCCAATGAAATCTTCGGAGTTGCATTATTTTGGCGGCACCACTGGTCACTGGGGAGGTATGTGTGCTCTTTTCGATCCGATTACATTTCAAAAAAGGGATTGGATTAACGACAGTGGCTGGCCAATTACTCAGGAAACCCTTCTCCCCTATTACAAAAGAGCGTCTGTCAACGTCGACATTGACAATAGCGATTTCGATCTGAAATATTGGCTGAAACAAGATCCGGGATTCATTCCATTGCCATTTGACGAGGAAGTTATTTGGAGTAAGATCTGGAAATTCAGTAAACCTACACGGTTTGGAACAAAATACAGGGACAGTATTGTAAATTCAAAAAACATTCATCTATATACCTATGCAAATGTGGTTGACATCACTACCAATGAAAGTTTACAAAGCGTAAATACTGTAACAGTAAAAAATTATACAGGTAAAACTTTTACGGCCACTGCGCGATATTTTATTTTAGCATGTGCAGGCATTCAGAATCCCCGTGTATTATTAGCTGCCAATAAGCAGGCGGTTAGAGGACTTGGCAATGACAATGATCTGGTAGGGAGGTTTTTTATGGAGCACGCCGAATTTAAATCGGCGGAGCTTTGGCTGTATCAAAAGAGTGCGTTAGACCTCTATATGAATGTTCAACCGAGGATAAGGGCAGAACTTGCTATAATGCCTAAAAAACAAGCTGAGTTTGAAATTTTGAATGGGATGGTGTCATTTACACCGTTAAATTACGCCAAACAAATGCCATCATATATTCAGCTATGGAACACCCCTGATCCCAGAGTCAATGAAGAGCAAGCCCGACAAGCGATGAATAATACGGCCGGAAGCCGGATTCATCGTCTGATGGAAAAATTTAAATCAGCTGAAAGTAAAAAAAAGCATGAGGCATTTCAAATGACTCTGCGTCTTGAGCAATCTCCTAATCCTTTGTCCCGGGTAACACTGGGAGATCAGAAGGATGAGTTGGGCGTTCCTCAGGCAAATTTAAATTGGGCATTTACACCTCTGGAAAAAAAAAGTATCAGAAAAATTTATGAAATGGTTGGTCAGCAGGCGGGGGAAGCAGGTATTGGAAGGGTCAGACTAATGGAGGAATTGTGGGATCCAAATGACGAAACGCTACCTGCAACAACCAGCGGAGGCTGGCATCATATGGGAACAACACGCATGAGTGACGATCCCAAAAAGGGGGTGGTTGATGCTGATTGTAAGGTTCATGGAATACAAAATTTATTTATTGCCGGATCATCCTGTTTCACGACTGGTTCTGCTGTTAATCCTACGTATACAATCGTTGCACTTTCTATCAGACTGGCAGATCATGTGAAAGATTTATTGAACATTTCCAACAAAGTCTGAATGCAAAATAAATCCAGCATGTCATTTCATCGTTAAAATAAAAATGACCCGGTTCGCGGGTCATTTTTATTTGTCCAAAGCACCTAAATACTAATTTTTAATAAACTTGGTTACCATAGTTTTCTGGTTACCGATTGAAACCTGCACGGTATACATACCTGAAGCAAGGGAGCTAATGTTTAACGTCTTAGTTGCAACATCGCCCGTTTTTACTGTTTGGGCCACCAGCACCTGTCTTCCATTCATATCATATACCGTAATCTTGACGGTACCTGTAACCTGGCTTGTAATTTTCACTGTGGTCACATCGTGCGCCGGGTTAGGATAAACAATAAATCTTTCTGTCAATGCTAAATTATCCTGTGCTGTACCCTGTTCAACTGTCAGATTCTTTGTTGCAGTTGATGTGATGCCCGAGTTATCAGTGACCGTCAATTGAAACTGGTATGCTCCCGCCTGTAAGTTACTAACAGTAACTACCGGATTATTCATTGAAGAACTACTTGCCGTATTCGGCCCACTGATTTGCTGCCAATGGTATGATACGATTGTTCCATCAGGATCCGTTGACCCGGAAGCATTGAGCGTATACGTATTGGTTGGCAGTTGAATGGTATCGCTGGATCCTGCGTCAGCCACAGGAATTAAATTTACTTTGCTCACTGCCTGATTGACTGTTATGGTTATCTGATCTGAATTTGTTGATCCATTATTGTCTGTGACCGTCAATTCAAATACATATTGTCCGACAATCAATTTGGAAGCCTTTGCGGAACTAGTCTTGGCTGCTGCAATTGTTGAAGCTGATGGACCGGAAACCTGTCTCCAGCTATATGCCGTGATGGTCCCGTCAGGATCAAAAGAGCTGGATCCATTAAGTGCTACTGAGTTCACAGGAGCCGTTATTGTTTGATTATTACCGGCATTTGCCACTGGTGCCTGATTTACCTGCAGAGGTTGCGGAAGAACAGTTACTGCTACCTGATCTTTCGATGTAGCTCCCTTATTATCTGTTACTGTCAGTTCGAAAATATATCCGCCAGCTATTAGTCCGACAACCGATGGTGTTGCCGTATTGGAATTGCTGATAGTAACTGATCCGGGTCCTGAAACGGTCGCCCAGCTATAAGTGGTAATTGTGCCATCCGGGTCATTTGAACCTGAACCATTTAGTGCGACTGAATTAGCTGGTGCGGTTATTTGCTGATTCGGTCCGGCATTAGCTGTTGGCGGTGTGTTGGCCGCTGCGGTGACTATCACTTTTACCCGACTGGAGGAACTAGCCCCGCTGTTATCGGTGACAGTTAGCTGGTAAGTATATGTACCGGCAACCAGGCCACTCAGACTTAGTAAAGCAGTATTACTACCGGTTGAAACAGGTGTATTGGGACCAGCAATTCTTGTCCAGCTATACGTGCTGATCGTGCCATCCGGATCAACGGATTTAGATCCATCCAGATTGATCGAATTAGTTGGCAGTGTAATATTGGCACCTGTGCCTGCATTGGCTACCGGCGCCTGGTTGATTGCTGGTTGTACTGTAATTTGAATAGAATCCGTACCGGTTGCTCCACTTTGATCCGTGACAGTTAATAAGAATACATAGTTACCTGCCTGCAGATTGCTCAAGTCGTTTTGGGCTGAATTGGCCAGACTAACAGTTGAAGGTCCTGATTTTTCCGCCCACATATAACTTACAATGCTACCTGAAGAAGCACTTGACCCGCTTCCGTTAATTGTCACAGAACTTACAGGAAGTGTAATGGTTTGGTCGGCGCCTGCATTGGCAACGGGTGGTTGAATTCCGGAATTACTAACTGTTATTTTAACTCTCGATTTTGCAGTCGCTCCCATGTTATCCGTTACAGTAAGTTCATAGGTATACTGTCCGGCCACCAGATTAGCAACAGTCACTACAGAAGTATTTCCGTTTGTAATCGTCGAAGAACCCGGACCCGAAATTTGTGCCCACGAATAGGAAGAAATACTACCATCGGCGTCAGCAGAAAGGCTGCCATCCAGGGTTGTACTATTGGTTGGAAGCGTAATGGATTTGCTGGAGCCTGCATTTGCGACAGGCGGAATGTTAGCAGCAGGGTTTACAGTCACTGAAATAACATCGGAACTTGTCGCCCCGCTATTGTCTGTCACTTTTAAAGTAAATACATACACTCCCTGAATTAATCCGGAAACAACAGTTGAGGAAGTTGCCGCAGAAGTAATCGAAGACTGTGAAGGACCAGAAGTCTGGCTCCAATTATAAATTGAAATCGTACCATCCGGATCTGACGAAGATGCACCGTTTAAATTTACCGTATTGATTGGTAACGTAATTGACATATCTGCGCCCGCGTTGGCAACAGGAGGCTGATTTACGGGTGCGGCATTTACAATGATTTTTACAGTGTCCTGAGATATCGCACCTTGATTGTCTGTCACTTTTAATTGGATCAGATATACACCGGCAGCCAGATTACTTGCTGTTGTGCTTGTGGCTCCGCTGTTCCCCAGGGTAAACTGTGCAGGACCACTTAATTTAGTCCATAAATATGTAGTGATGGATCCATCCGGGTCTGTGGATGCTGTTCCGTTCAGGTTAACTGAGTTAACAGGCAAAGTGATATTGAAATCGGCACCCGCATTAGCAACCGGTGGTTTATTAGCCGGCACTGCAGCATTAACGGTTACCTGAATATTGTCTGAAGTCTTAGCTCCCTTATTATCTGTTACGGTTAAAGTAAAAACATAAACTCCCTGAGATAGACCTGTAATATTTGTACTTGCTGCAGAAGGTGTCGACATAGTTCCAATAGCAGGGCCAGATAGTTTTGTCCAGGCATAAGATGCAATCGTTCCGTCAGCATCTGTTCCTGTTCCGGTTAATGAAACAGTAGAAGTTGGCAACTGGATCGTCTGATCTGCACCGGCATTTACAACAGGAGGCTGATTTGCAGGTACTGTAGCAGCATTGACTGTTACCTGAACATTGTCTGTAGCGGTTGCACCCTGGTTGTCTGTTACGGTGCATGTGAAAACATATACACCTTGTATTAAACCAGTAATGTTCGTATTTGCAACTGTTGGTGTAGTTATGGTAGCACCTGCAGGACCGGATAATTTTGTCCAGGCATAAGAAGCAATCGTACCATCAGCGTCTGTTCCTGTTCCAGTCAGCGAAACAGTAGATGTTGGCAACTGGATGGTTTGGTCTGCACCGGCATTTGCAACAGGAGGTTGATTTGTAGGTACCGTGGCAGCATTTACAGTTACCTGAACATTGTCTGTCGCCGTTGCACCCTGGTTATCTGTTACCGTACATGTGAAAACATACACTCCTTGTGTTAAACCGGTAATGTTCGTATTTGCAACTGTTGGTGTAGTTATGGTTGCACCTGCAGGACCGGATAATTTTGTCCAGGCATAAGACGCAATCGTACCATCAGCGTCAGTTCCTGTTCCAGTCAACGAAACAGTAGATGTTGGCAACTGGATGGTTTGATCTGCACCGGCGTTTGCAACAGGAGGTTGATTCGCGGGTGCCGTAGCAGCATTCACTGTAACCTGCACATTATCTGTTGCTGTCGCCCCCTGATTATCGGTTACTGTCAACGCAAAAACATATACACCCTGAACTAATCCGGTAATATTAGTATTGGCTGTCGTTGTTGTAGCTATGGTTCCAGATGCCGGACCAGACAATTTTGCCCAGGAATAAGAAGCTATTGATCCGCCTGCATCTGTTCCGGAACCAGTCAGAGACACGGTGGATGTCGGCAATGTGATCGTCTGATCTGCGCCTGCATTTGCAACAGGTGGTTGATTTGCTGTGCCGGTTCCAACGGTAATATTGCTTCTAAGCAAATAACTTCCATCAGAATTGACCCCTGTGATACCAAGTGGAAGCGGTTTGCGGAATCCGACCGGATCTCTTATTATGAGATACATACTATATGTGCCTTGCGGAACGGTTGAAGGAAGAGTAAAATTATCACTGATGGCCGATGGTGCCCCGGATGGTAAAAATAATCTCGGATTAAATGAAGATGTTCCTGTCCATACTACGGCATTAGTCGAACTCCTGAGTTCGTATGTTACGTTCCAATTTTTATAGTCAGGTGCTGCGCCGATATTCTGCCAATTCAGAGCGAGATTAAATGTGTTCCCACCGGTCAGCGTTGTAGTCATGCTTCCACCCGTTAATACAATACGATATCCGGCTGCCTTTGAAGCGGCCCTGAAACTATTTTGTATAGTTGCATTAACACCATTATTAAAATTACCGTTACCAAAACTAGTTACACCGTATTTCGTCATTTGTGCTGCCAGTGATGTGAAATTCCCAGCTGACCCACCGTCCTGAGGTTCACCAACTATCGGAGCAAACTGGTAACGATTCATTATTTCTGTCTTGAAGGAAAGTCCATTAAAAACAGTCGGGTTTGCATCCGTCCATTGAGAAAGGTAGTTATCCGTCTGGCCCCATGAGTCTCTTCGCCATCCCAGTTTACCGACCGAATTTGAAGCAGTCAAAGCATAATACCCTACGCCCGGAGGGACATTTGTATTACTGAGCTGACCTCCGTCAACCGTTGCCATCATGTAAACACATTGGAACTTATCAAATACATGAACGTGATAAGAGATAATACTGTCACCGCTTGCAACAGTTAAATTTCCATTTGTAAAAACGTTGTTTGTCCACTCTCCGAAATCCCCATATCCGCGTATATCGATCTGACCGATTACGTCCTGATAACGTACGCCATTATAAGAGCCTGAAAGAATATGATTATTAATTGCGACATTCAGGTTCTTTAAAGCAGTCAGATATGAAGGGCTGTTATAATTCGGGAACCATTCACCGCCGGAAATAAAATCTTTTACTGATTCACTTTGCATTTGGTTGTGTAACCAGGTTGGGTAAAGCATCACTGCTCCGGAAATATTGGTTTGTAAATTCGCATCACAACCTCCACATTGTTGCATTACGCCAAAGCTGAAAGTTTGTCCTTTAGAAATTGATTGCTGAATTTTAGAATCGAAAACAGAAAAGTCATAAGAACCGCTTGAACCATTGGCGGGTTGAAAATCCAGCCAGGTAAAACGCCAATATCTGTCGAGTCGTTGGGTATTTGTTCCCTGTGTAGGGATATTTACGATATTCTGATCGTAAGACCATTCATTAGCGCCCGCTCCGGGTCTCATGAATTCCGGGTCCGTCAGAGGTATTTGTGTGAAGGTTAAATTGGTGGTCTGTGCGAGACCTGCAAGATGGATACATATAACACAGGATAGCAGGAGAAGTTTGTCCGCTTTGTCTTTGATCTTCTTTACTACATGTTCTAAATACGACAAGGCCTCTTTGTGTGTAAAGTTGGATTTCCATAGTCGGTGGATATTGGATGATATTGGATAACTTCTCGTTTGGATTTTAAATTCTAAATATTAACGTCTTCTTAGTTAATATTTTCAAACTACCCGAACGTGTTCAAATTACTTGCCAAAAATTTCCGAATAAGAGTTGTTGATTAAATGCTACAACATTTTCGGAATTAAAATTCTGATCCTGAGAGATTTAAAAGTAATCCACATTTTATGGCAGAATTATTCACAATTTTTTTTAGCAATTAAATATAAAAATCAAAAAAATCTCAATGTCTTTTTTGAAATATCAATATGGGAATCTTTCTTCAATGAGGAAATATTCCCGATTTGGGAAACTGCAATATTTTATAGATAATTTTCCGCACTTTTTCGTTCAAATGATGGTCAATTTAATTGTATTCCAATTTGTTAACACATGCATAGATCTTTGATAAAAATTTCTATCTTTAAGCCTCGATAGCTACATGATATAGTTTTGAGGAATTCCACATATCCTTCTGCCGGAAAAGTTTACAGCTATTCAAAGTGCTTAACTTGATTTTCCCGGACTCATCAAAAAGAATAGTCAGGAATGGTGAGAAATATAATCCAGCATTCTTATAAAAATTTCAGGGTACAGTATTTACTATAAAAGATCTACTGATCAACTGCGCAGAAACACACTTATTAACTCATATATAAAAAATTGATAATCAACGTATTACTTATTATGTATCAAACGACCCTTCGGACAAAACTCAAAAGTTCTTCAGCATTTTTGTTAATAATTCTTACCTTATTCTCATCTTCCTGCGGCACAAAAAAGATTGTCTATTTTGACGGAATCGACAATGTCACGATAAAAAGCAAATTCCCTCCTAATATTGAGTCATTTATTCAAATCAATGACTTACTCAGCATTACTGTAAGTAGTGCCAACCCTACAGCTTCAGCCATTTTTAATGCCCCCAATGAATCTACCCCGACAACCAGTTCTGCTACATCATTTGGCAATACCCTGACGATCGGTTACCTGGTAAATCTGAATGGGGACATTTTGTTCCCCGTTTTAGGGAAAATACATGCTCAGGGCCTTACTAAATCTCAATTGCAGGCTCTTTTAACGAAACAACTGGTGGATACGAAACAATTAATTGATCCGATTGTAACCATTAGGCAATTGAATTTCAGAGTTAGTGTTTTAGGCGAGGTTTCCAAGCCCGGAGTTTATACTACTCCGAATGAAAAAATCAGTTTACTGGAAGCCCTGAGTTTTGCTGGAGATATAACTATTTATGGGAAGAAAGACAATGTGTTACTGATTCGGGAAGACGATAAGGGAGATAAATTGATCGTAAGAATAGACCTGACCTCCAGTGGTTTGTTTACTTCACCCTACTATTACCTGAAGTCCAATGATGTCATATATATTGAACCAAGTCAAAACAGGGAAAAGAAGGAAAGATTTGCCCAGGTTACACCCATCATATTGAGCGTGGTATCATTATTAATCATTACCATCAGTGCGATTGAATATAGAAAATAAAGCAAGTAATAATACGTTACAGCGTGGTATATGATACAGTATAAAACCCTTTGAATATGGAAAAAAAGCAGCCAATTGCAACGGATGCTGATAATGAGAACTTTTTTCAGCACCTGGCAATTAAATATCTGCCCTACTGGCCCTTTTTTGCTGTTTTGTTCCTGTTCAGTCTGGCACTTGCATTTGTATACCTCCAATATACTGTTCCCGTATATGAATCTTCAGCCAGCATTCTGATAAAGGATGAAAAAAAAGGTCAGGAAGATTCGAAAATGGAAGAATTGCTAAATCTTTTCAACACGAAAAAAATTGTTGAAAATGAATTGGAAATTATAAGGTCAAATGAGGTGATTATAGATGTAGTGACCAAAATGAGGTTGTACGCGCCTATTTACACAGAATCAGGGTGGCGTGGAATGATCAAAAGAAATGCCTATTTAACCAGTCCGGTTATACTGGAAGTGTCGGACCCCCTATCCATCATTGAAGTCAAAAAGGTATATTTTAATATTGCACCCAATACAAACAATGTAGAAATCGCAGGCAAGGTTTACCCCCTGAATGAATGGGTAAAGACGGAATGGGGCGTTATACGATTTATCCAGAATCCACATTATGGTTTATACAATTCTACCAGCAAGGACCATTCAAAAATAAAATACTTTTTCTCTCTGATCAGCCTGGTTAATGAAACGGATGCTCTTGGTGAAAATCTGGTTGCGGCTCCCACCAGTAAACAATCTTCTGTTATTACATTAAAAATAAAAGATCCCGTTCCGGAAGAGGGGGAGGCGATCATAACCAATATAGTCACTTCTTATAATCAGAATGCCGTTAAGCAGAAGAGCGATATTGCTGCCAGCACATTGAGTTTTATAGAAGACAGACTGAAAAATGTTAAATATCAACTTGATTCGGTAGATAACAGTATTCAGAAATACCGTAACAAAACCGGGATTGTGGATATCAGTGAGCAGAGCCGTTTGTATCTGCAAAGTATGACAGCGAACGACCAGCAGAAAAATAAGATGAAAATGCAGATGAATGTGCTGGATGAAGTTCAACACTACCTGGAAACAAGAAGTGATACTTCCAGTGTAGTGCCTTCCACCTTTGAAATAACGGACCCCACGCTGAACCAACTGCTGGAAAAATTACACAACGCCCAAAGCGAATATGCAAGGCTTCGTAAAACGACCGCTGAAAACAATCCTATTCTCTCTTCTATAAAAGATGAAATTGTAAAGAACGAATCGGCGGTACTTGAAACAATTAAGAGCCAGAAAGCGAATCTGCAGACCAGCCAATCATATGTAGACAAAATATCCAATCGCGACTCAGCCATGGCGAATGCCATACCCCAGAAAGAAAAGGAACTGGTAGAAGTCAGCCGGCAAAGAAATATCACCGCTGAAATATACTCATTCCTTTTACAAAAAAGAGAAGAAGCGGCTTCCTATACAATGAGTTCTGTATTGCCCGATAGTTATATTGTTGATAAAGCGACTTCTACCGCAACGCCGGTAAGTCCAAAAAGAGGTTTAATCTATCTGATGGCCCTGGTTTTTCCGTTTGCCCTGGGAAGTACTATCATATCATTGAAAAGTATACTCAACAACAAAATACTATACAGAAGTGATATCGAAGCGCTAACAAATTTCCCTGTTATCGGAGAAATCATCGAAGGAAAGTTCCAGAACGGTCTGATAACGGCTACAAAAGAAAGAAGTTTTATCATCGAACAATTTCGATTGCTAAGGTCAGCGGTAAAAAATCTTTCAGACACACCCGGACATGTAAAAAGGATCGTATTTACTTCATCCATAGAAGGAGAAGGAAAAAGCTTTATAGCGACCAATCTGGCCAACCTGATAACGAGAAATAATAAAAAAGTAGCCCTACTTGAGCTGGATTTACATCAGCCTTCTATCTGTGAATTGCTTGGGTTGGAAAGAGGTGTCGGGATCACAGATTATTTGATGGGCAAGGTTTCTGAATCTGAGATTTTATTACAAACCCCTTTTAACCCGGATTTGTATTTCGTACAGGCCGGCCATCTGGAGGAGGACGCATCGGAGTTATTACTGAACGGAAAAATTGAAGTATTTCTGGATTATTTAAACACGAAAGTGGATATGCTGATTATTGATATGCCACCTATAAATCCTATAACGGATGTGTATGTCATTGCACCGCTCTGTGATTATACATTATATGTGATACGGCATGGCAAAGTGCGAAAAAACAACATTAAAATGCTTAAAGAGAATATGGAATTCCATAATATTAAAAACGTGGCTTTGATTTTTAATGGGATAAAGAAAAGAGGTATTGGCCAGTATAGCTACGGCTATGGTTATGGTTATGGTTACGATTATAAATCTTCTTACGATTCATACGGAAAAGCCAGGAAGAAGAAAACAGTATAATCTGACGGAGACCTCTCCCCGATCACATCCTTGCAAGAACAAGTGTTTCCTGTTCAGACACAGAGTGAGGATTCTAAAATCAATATCAATTCCAAATACTTAAATCGGGTTTTTATGCGTTTTTAGTAAGCATAAAGACAAACCAGTATAATTCGCTGGTATTGTGACGGTTACAACCAAAATTTGATTAAATTAGTCCTTTCTTTGGGACTGAGGTGGCGTAGCTGTTCTTATCCCGGTCACTTATAATTCTAATTCAAACGTGATAGTCAAATTAAGAAAAGCTTTTTCGACCGATCTGGTGAAGGTTTCATCCCTGAATGCCGTTTCCACAGTTATTAAAATGCTGACAGGGTTGGTCAGCGTAAAAGTTGTGGCGGCAATAATCGGGCCGGCGGGTATTGCTTTGCTCGGCCAGTTGAATAATTTTTCAACGATTACCCTGGGCATATCCAGTGGCGGCATTAATGCCGGAATGACCAAATATGTATCTGAATATTCCAGTTCCAGAAAAAAATATCTCCTTTTTCTCGGCACGGGATTCTGGGTCACCATATTCTTTTCAATCCTGACGAGCATTGCTTTGATCGTGGGTGCCGGATATTTTTCCAAAATCATTTTGCTTGATGAAAAATACAGGTTCGTTTTTTATTTTTTTGGCTGTACGATCATATTATATGCTTTAAACGCATTGCTGATTTCTGTAATAAATGGTTTTAAAGAATATAAAAAATACATCATTGCGAATATCCTGGGTAGTATCGTCGGCCTGATATTCTCCGTTATACTTTCCATCAAATATGGCGTTTCAGGCGCTCTGATCTCAGTAGTTACATTTCAATCGATCGTTTTCCTTCTGACACTGGGGATTATTCACAAATCCTATTGGTTTGAATGGCGGGTATTTACAAGAAAATTTAGCAAACTGGTAACCGGCAGACTCGCTCATTATTCAGTTATGGCTCTTGTAAGCGCCATCGTGGTGCCAGTTAGTCAATTGATTATCAGGAGTTATATCAAGAACCATGAGTCCATAACCAGTGCAGGATTATGGGAGGGAATAAACAGGATCTCCATTATGTACCTCCTGGTCATAACGACTTCACTGAGTGTGTATTATCTGCCGAGACTTGCTGAACTCAGAAACAAAAATGAGTTAAGAAAGGAAATATTCAGTGTATATAAATTGATTATCCCATTGCTGATTGCCGCTACCATTGTCATATACTTTTTAAGAAAATTAATCATTCAAATATTATTCACGAAAGGAATTTGCGGGAATGCAGGAATTATTTGGTTTTCAGCTTGTTGGAGATATATTTAAAATGGCGGGATGGATACTGGGATATCTGATGATCGCAAAAGCAATGACAAAAACGTATATAACTATGGAATTTGTCAGTTATTCAGGACAGGTAATCTTTAGCTGTGGTTTTGTGGCATTATATGGAACAGTAGGCGCCACGATCGGATACGCGGTCGGCAATTTGCTTTACTTCGTTATCATGGTCATTATATTCAGAAAAATACTATTTAACTACGGTTAGGAGTTTTTACCGGCTTTAACACGCATATTTAAAATTCTTCAATAATTTCTGGTAAATATTGATGGCAATAAATTTAAACGATGAACAGGCGGCGCTGGTTTCCATCGTACTGCCTGTATATAATGGGGAAAAATATTTGGCAGAATCTCTGGATAGCGTATTGGCTCAAACCTATCAGAACTGGGAACTGGTTATTATCAACGATGGCTCAACGGATGGTACTGAAAATCTGATCCTGAAATATCAGGATAAAAGAATAAAATATTTACCAAACGACGGTAACAAAGGAATTATATTCTCGCTGAACAGAGGTCTTCGGGAATCAAATGGTATATATATTGCCAGATTAGATGCTGATGATATTGCCCTGCCATACCGGCTTGAAAAACAGGTCAGATTCCTGTCGGAAAACCTGGATTATGATTTGTGCGGCAGTTACTTTCAAACGATTGATTCAAACGGCAGATTGCTAAAAAACGTTACTTTCCCCGCGAATAATCGGGATGCCCAGTCCTATCTGCTATTACACAATTGCTTTTGTCATTCCGCGATCATGATGCGCACGAGTATTGCAAAAGACCTTAAATATGATGAGAACTTTCAGGTATGCGAAGACTATGATCTCTGGTACAGGATATCCCGGACGGGGAAAATATTAAACCTGCCGGAATTTACAACGTTGTATAGGGTGCATGACAACAATATGAGTACCAGAAAAAGTGAAATCATGTTTGCACATGTCAATAAGATAAACAAAAGGATACTCGATGATCTGGGAATTGAATATTCAAAATCCGAACTGGATGTTCATTCAAATGCACTATCTTATAATGCTTTCTTCTTTGGTGATCCGGATAGAATTAGTAGCCTGGAGAACTGGATGGTGAAATTATATTCATATCTTAAAAAAAACGATCATTATAATGCATTTCTTTGTTACAAAATTCTCATTGAAAAATGGATTGTTATTACCTATAACACACGGGGTTTTAAAAAAATGTTTTTTAATAAATTAATGATGATTCATCCAATAGTTTATTTGAAAAATCTGGTTAAAAAAATTAAAAAAAATATCTAAGTAATTTTACCTTTTGTTGTGATAACATTTTATAAGTTTTCCTGGTGAATACTATTTTACTTGCATTAGCGGGGGGAATGTTTATATACATTTTGATTACCAGGCCGGAAATCATTGCTGTTTTATTTTTTACGATAACCATAGCGGATATTAATTTTGAGGTCGCTGGTCTGCCTTTAAATATCAGAGCGATCATAGGAATTACGTTATTTCTCCGAACAATCATTCCTGTCAAAGGAGAAAAACCTCCTCCTTTTTTGAGTTCGAACGCCATATACATCATCCTTTTCATCTTTTATAGTTACCTGGTCACATTGGCATACGACCTGGTTGATTTTGCTTTTATCAAACTGACGTTCCTAACCGCCATTTCGGTTTATTGCGGGTTCTATTACTTTTGCAAAAAAGGGGATTATACTTATATTAAAATAAGCCTTATACTCGCCGGACTTATCTGTTTTGCCGATCTGGCTTATTCGTATGCTATCATCGGCCATTTTCCTGTTCAAAGGATTTATTTACTGGCACTCAATATTCCGGTCCAATATGATGAACAAGGGGAAATTATTGAAGTGATCAATCATAATTTTTATGGCCTGATTTGCGGTATGTGTTTTGTATTTCTGATCAACGAATTCATTAATAAACGGAATATTGGTAAACTGACTCTTCTTCTGCCTATTATGTTTTTAGGTGTGCTGATGTCAACTTCCAGAAGTTCACTGCTGGGAATCATAGGTATTTCAATTTTTCTAATTGGAAGGCAATTAAGATCAAAGGAAAGTTCAAAGAAAGCCGTCAAGCTAATCACTATGGGGATTGCTGTCATATTCCTGGCACTATTTATATTCGTCACAGTACAACAGGTTCTCAATTTAAATAGTGAATTCGTGGAAAACATTACCCAAAGGATGGTGGATGAACCGATAGCCGTCTTTAATAAACATATGGGATTCAACTATAACGCCCAGGCCCTGGATGCACTGGAATGGCGGGGAGAAGCATCTTCCAATGCATTTGAAGCCTTTCAAAAACTAAAACCGGTGGAGCAGGTATTCGGAATCGGTTTTTGGGGCTTTGTGAAGAGAAACCTGGGAAGAAATTTCCTGCCTCCCCATAACGGCTTGTTATTACTATTAATAGAAAACGGAATCGTTGGATTGTGTATGTATTCTCTTCTGGTGATATCCATATTTAGGAATTCTTTCAAAAAAAATATTGGAATATCACCACTAGTTACGATATTGATTTTTATTATTATATACTGCGTGGGGCAAAACGGAGAGCTTACATCCAGTATTACATTTCTATTTATTGTTTCACTTATTGGAGAAAATAAATATAATGATATACGGATCAAAAATAGCCGTAATAAAACCGATCCGTCATTACTTTATCTGAAAAAAGTCGTTTAGGATTGTCACATAAAACCATTTTTTATATAGCCCCTGCTTTCCCGGTAGGCGGAGCAGAAAAATTTCTTATTCTGCTGGCCAATACCCTGGTGAAAGATGTAAAATCACAACTGGTCGTAAGTCTGAGTGATGACAATAAAGCCCAGGACGAATTCAACAAAGAAATCCGGTTCCTGCCTCTCCCGAGAACAGGAAAGTTTGACTTTGCTCCACTCAGGACTTTAAGAAGATTAATCCGCACTGAAAAGCCTGACATTATCTTCTGCCTGAATTTTTTTAGTTTTTTTCTGGCAAAACTGATCATTAGCGGGCTAAAGCAGAAACCTTTTGTTATTGTTTCTTATCACAGTACGATCCCAAAGAACAAAAAGGAAAATAACCTGAATAAATTGTATTCAACCCTTTTAACCAGTAAAGATCTCATTATTACAGTTTCTGAGAACCAGGCAAACTACACAGCCCTCAAATACAGTATTCCAACCCGTCTGTTCAAAACAATTCATAATGGCATTGATATAAACAAATGGCGTTTACCGGGCGATCATTGTGACAAAATAAAATTAAGAAATCAATACGGAATCCCGGAGGATGCTGCCGTTATCATCATGACAGCTGCGTTTCGCTTCGAGAAAAATCATATTGGTGCCATCAAATCACTTCAATTGCTGCATTCAGAATATAGACAAAAAGCATATCTGCTTTTTGTCGGCGAGGGGTCGTTGCTTGAGCAATGCCGTGGAGTAGCAGAAAAAATGAATATGTCAGAATTTATAAAATTTGCAGGTCTCCAGTCGGATGTTCGTCCCTTTTATTGGGCCAGCAACCTGTTTACATTATGTTCTACAAGTGTAGAGACATTTTCAATTGCAGCACTCGAAGCAATGGCCTGCGGTTTGCCGGTCGTTTTGACAAATATTGGCGGCGCGTCCGAAATGATTTCCGAAGGACTGAATGGATTTTTATGTGAACCAGAGGTTGCAGATATCGCCCAGAAATGGTCGAAGGCCCTGCAGTTCAATTTCTCTGCAGAGACGATCCACGATTATGTTAGTAATAATTTCAGCGCGGAAAAAATGATCGGAGAATATAGAAAAACGCTGCAGCTAGCTGTGACAGGCGTAGAAAAATGGCCGGGAAACTGAACATATTGATCGTAAACTGGACCTGGTTCCCTTCAGGCGGAGATTGGACCTATATTGAAAACCTCTGTAGGTTTTACGAATCGCTTGGCCATACGGTCATTCCCTTTTCGATGACGAATGAGAAAAATTTTCCAAATCCGTTTTCCGACTATTTTATTTCAAATATTGACTACCGGGCGCTTAATAAAAATAAAACGCTTTTAAGCGGCTTGAAAGCTGTTAAAAACAGCATCTACTCGACCCAGGCTAAGTCAAACCTGAAATTACTACTGGATAAATATCATATAGACATCGTTCATTTAAATAATATCCACCACTACCTTACTCCGGCGAGTATAATACCTGAAATAAAAAAGAAAAATATCCCCATTATATGGACTTTGCATGACTATGTCATTCTGTGCCCGAACACCACGTTTATCAGTCATGAAAATATTTGTGAAAAATGCAAAGGCGGCAAATTCTATCAATGTATCGTAAATAAATGCAAAAAGGAATCTGTTCAGGCAAGTTTCGTAGCCGCATTGGAATCTTATGCAAATAAGTTTTCCAATCCTTATAAACACGTAGATTATTTTATTTGTCCTTCTGTTTTCATCAAAAATAAATTTGAAGCCTTTGGTTTTGATAGCCACAAACTGCGGCAGGTTTATAATTTGTTCGATGTTCATTCCGTTTCCGGCCAATATGATGATCCACCGGAAATTGTCAATAAGCCGTACATTGTATATGTAGGGAACATTCTCAAGGTTAAGGGAATTTTTACTCTTGTAAGGGCAATGACCGGTCTCGCATTGGATTTGAAAGTAATTGGCAGCGGAGAACATTTTGACGAACTAAAGGAATTGGTTGAGCGTGATCAAATTCAGAATGTGAAATTGCTGGGTAAAATGCCAAAAGAAGAAGTTTTCCGTTTTGTACGGCATGCTTTATTTGTGGTGGTTCCCAGCGAATGGTATGAGAATTTACCGTATTCTCTGGTTGAAGCCCTGTTACTGGCCAAACCAGTATTGGGTGCTGACATCGGAGGTATTCCTGAATTAGTCATTAATGATGTAACAGGCCAATTGTTTCAACCAGCGAATACGGCTGATCTTCGATTGAAGATTCAGTTGATGATGGATGATAAAGATAAACTGATCCAAATGGGTAAGAATGCCAGGGAACACGCATTGAACCTGGTAAATTACGATGCGTTCGCCCGGAATTTGTCTCCCATATTCGAATCTTTGCAGTTAGCTCTTTAAAACATCCAGATGCAATTCCTAAATTATATCATCGGAAAACTGGGCAAGAAAGGATATAAAGTTGATGAGAGATTATCGAATCGCGACAAATTCATCATTTTGTCGGATAAGTTCTTCTCTCTTTTACGTGGATTTTATTATAAAATTTTTTTCAAACGTTCCAGCGGATTAATATTTATCGGCCGGCATTGTAAAATCTGGTATTGTCATAAAATCACAGCCGGTAAAACCATAACCATCGGCGACAATGTCGAAATCAATGCACTTTGTGCAGAAGGAGTAAGGCTGGGAAATAATGTTACCATATTGAGAAATACCGTCATAGAATGTACCGGAAACATAAAAAATATGGGTGTCGGATTGGTCATTGGCGACGATGTGGGTATTTCACAGAATTGTTTTATTCAGGTAAGAGGGAAAGTGACGATCGGCTCCCATGTGATGTTCGGTCCAAACGTTTCAATATTTTCCGAAAACCATGGATTTACTGATCTGGAAATACCAATGATCAGCCAGCCGACGGTCCGGGGCGAAGTCATCATTGAAGATGATGTATGGCTTGGCACCCGCTCGGTCATTTTATCTGGCGTACGAATCGGAAAAGGTTCTATCATAGCAGCCGGAGCTCTCGTGAACCGGGATATTCCCCCTTATTCTATCGTAGCTGGTGTACCTGGAAAGGTTATAAAAAGCAGAATAACCAATTAAACAAACTTATCAACCATTAACCATAGAAATAATCACCTGAATGAAACAAACAAACAAATCAAGAATCTACATGGCCGGAAGCGGTGGCATGCTGGGTGAAGCATTTTACCGTGTATTCAATGATGACTTTCAGTTAAAATGCACCGACAAAGATGTAAATGTGCCCTGGCTAAGTTTTCTGGATTTCAGAGATTATGAATCATATAAAAAAGATGTTTTCGATTTTAAACCGGATTATCTGTTTCACTTAGGCGCTTATACTGACCTGGAATTTTGTGAAAAAAATGTAGATGACACTTATCTTACAAATACTATTGCCGCAGAGAATGCCGTATATATCGCGAATGAATTAAATATACCCTTGTTATATATCAGCACCGCAGGCATTTTTGACGGAGCAAAAAATCTTTATGATGACTGGGACATGCCAAACCCCCTGGGTCATTATGCAAGATCGAAATATATGGGTGAACGTTATGTCGTTGAGCACGCCAACAGGTATATCATATGTCGCGCCGGATGGATGATGGGCGGAGGACCCAGTAAGGATAAAAAATATATTGGCAAACTGATCAAACAATTGGTAAGCGGCAAACGTGAGTTATTTATCGTGAATGATAAGGACGGCACACCCACATTTACAATAGATTTTGCACGGAATGTGAAATTGCTGATCGAAAAACAATACTGGGGGCTGTATAATCTGGTTTGCAAAGGACAGACAAGCAGAATGGAGGTAGCTAAGGAACTGGTAAGTGTTTTGGGGCTCACAGATCAGGTAAAAATGACGGAAGTAAATTCCGACTATTTCAAGGATACTTATTTTGCACCCAGACCGCCATGCGAAAGACTCGTAAACAAAAAACTTGATCTCCGGGGCATCAATATTATGCGCGATTGGCAGGAAGCTTTAAAAGATTACATTGATCTGTATTTTAAGGATTATCTGAAAGATAAATTCTAACCTACATTTTTATTTCTAATATGCGCATTGCGTCTTTTGGGTTTAGATCTTTACCACCTGCTGAGGGATCTGCAGGAGCAGATAAATTCGCTCTTGAATTCCTCCCCAGACTGGCCGCGCGTGGATATAAAGTAACCGGATATAACCGGTTATATCCAGGTCAGAAAAAGGGACAGGCATCTTTCGAAGGTGTAAATATTGTTTATCTCAAAACCATTAACAAATCCGGTATTGACAGCATAATACATTCATTCAAAGTTTGCTGGCATATCATTACAAAAAATACCGCAGACATCGTTCACATACAGGGAAACAATGCCCTGTTTGCTTTGATTCTGAAAATATTCGGAAAAAAAATAATCCTGAGCATCGACGGCGGCCCTGAATGGGAAAGGCCCAAGTGGAATTATGTAATGGGTAAACTGGTGCTTGCCAATGCTTATGTAGCGGTATGGACTTCCAGGTTTATTGCTATTGATAATGTATTTACAAAGGAACTCTTTGAAAAAAAATTCAAAAGAAAATTTGAATTTATATCATTTGGCAGTGAAATAAAGAACACAAATGAAACTGATATTCTTCAGAGGCTTGGTCTGAAAAAAAACGAATATTTTTTATTCGTGGGCCGGTTTATTCCTGATAAGGGATTGCAATATCTTATCCCGGCTTTTGAAAAATTGACTACTGAAAAAAAGCTGGTATTGGTGGGAGGATCACCCAATCCAAGCGAATTTGAAATCACTCTCAAAAAAACCAATGACTCAAGAATCATATTTGCCGGATTTATTTATGGAGATGATACAGTAACATTAATGAAACAGGCTTATGCTTATGTCCAGCCATCCGATATAGAAGGACTTTCGCCCGTTATGCTATCAGTTATGGGTCTCGGGACACCTCTCATTTGCAGCGATATTAAAGAAAATAAATACATCGCTCACCAGGATGCACTGCTCTTTAAAAAATCTGACATCGCCTCTCTCCTTTCGGCTCTTGAAATTTCACTAAGCGATCGTTGTGGGCATTTAAAATTAGCCGAAAAAGCTAAAACAAGGATTTTGAAGGAATACTCCTGGGAGACCATTACTGATCAGTATATTGAACTTTTCAATAAAACTGCAGGTTAGCCTTAAAATATGCGCAAAAGCTTCTGGCAGAAGCCATAATCGCAATTTTAAGCACGATAATGAAAAATATTTGCAGACAGCAGGCGTTTTCAATATCTGTCATTAAACCTTAACCCTAATCATGCTACAACCCATAGCTGTTAAAAATCAGTCCCGATTTGCCAAATTCGGGATCAACAGCAATTTTTTCTTCCTGCTTCTCTTTTCTTACCAGACGATCGTGATATTTCAGGGTATTGACCTGGCTGATACCGGATTTTATGGCACTTTTTATCAGCAGATCTTTAATAACCCGCAATCCGTCACTTATTGCTTTATGTTCTGGCTTTCCGGTATTATAGGTGGACTTTTTGTAAAAATACTTCCTTTTGCGGGCTTATTGGGATTGAGGATGTTGTGGGTGGTTGTGTTTACTGTAATCATCATAATTACCTACAGGTTTTTAAAGAATTACGTTTCTCCCGGATATCTCCAAATAAGTCTTTTTCTCTTAACCCTCAACTTAAACAACGATCCAAAAGAATTCTACTACAATAATTTCTCGTCATTGTTGTATGTGATCACGGCGATACTACTTTTTAATGGATTAATAAACAAACGGCCATTCTCTTTATTTGGAAGTGGGATTATCATTTCTTTAAACATGTTTAATCGATTTCCCAATCTTCTGGGTGTCGGATTGGCACTTGCCATCATTTATTACGGTTATCTTGAAAAGGAAACTGTAAAAACAATTGTCAACAACATATTGGTTTTCCTTGCAGGATTCATATTGACCACGCTCTTCGTTTTACTGGTCATGCAGTTGCTGGGTCATCTCCATATATATTTAGATGCTTTGAAAATTTTAGCAGGAATTGGCAAACGTCCGGTTCAGGTCAAACCAAATCAGGATTTTTACAGTATTTCCAAAATGATCAGGACCATTATTCACCATTGGGTAGTTGCTGTCATCATGGCCGCCCTCCTGATTTTATCAGTTCTTTCTTTTTATTTTCTTGAGAATAAGTTTAAGAGACTGATTCCCAAAAGCAATATCCTGTTTAGTTTAGTCAAGGCAATTGTAATTGCCGGACTGGTCATTTTGGTTGCGAAAGGCGTCATTACAAATCTGACCGTATTATACTTAATTACTGGACTATGCCTTATCATAGGATCTGCGATGATTATTTTCGATTCGGACAGGGAAATAAATCTATTGCTGTTCATTGGAATTTTTATTTTATTGGTACATCCGATGGGGAGCTCGGAAGGTATAGAAACCGTTGAAATCTATTCGCTCTGGATTGCTTTCCCCATTGTCGCCGACAGAATAATTGCTGTGACATCCGGAACTACTTTCACATTTAATAATAATATAAAGCCCTTCAGAATATCCCGTTTTATGCAAGATAACCAGCTGTCTGAAGCAAGAAAGATTATCGTTGCACTCACCATTTTCGCCAGCTTATTCTATACTTACGACTATCCTCACTCTGATATGGAAAACAGGGCAGCCATGCGATACGCCGTAGATAATAAGCACATGAGAGGGATTTTTACAACGAAAGAGAGAGCTGAAGAAATCAATCAATTGCTCGCGGCATCCTCAAAATATGTAAAGCCCAACGACCGCGTTTTGGCCTATGATTGCGTCCCCATTTTTCATTTCATGACGGAGACAATACCTTATACGCGAAACCCCTGGCCATGGTTATATCAAAGCAATACCTTTAAAAAAGAATTGGAAATAGCGGCAGGCAGTAACAAGCAATTACCTGTAATAATTATGCAAACAGCGTTGACACTGGGAAATGGCAAAAACTGGCCGTTAAAAAAGGTTACTCAGGATTATTTGAAATTGCCAATAAATATTGACCGTAATGAAATATTAGAGGATTTTATCAATGAGTATAAATATCACGAGGTCTGGTCAAATGATTATTTTAAAATTTTAATTCCCGAAAACACGGTCCTTTAAATAAAAACATTAAAAAATAATGACGAATATTAAGGTTGGAGTTATTGGATATGGATATTGGGGCCCCAATATTGTAAGGAATTTTTTTGCCACACCGGATTGTATAGTCCGAATGGTGGCGGATGGACGGCCTGAAAGATTAAACTTACTGGCAAAGACCTTTCCCTCCATACAAGGCGTCAGGGATGCCGAGGATATTATTGGCAGTAAAGAAGTCGATGCCATTGTGATTGCCACTCCTGTTCATACCCATTTTGAACTCGCCAAACGGTCTCTTTTACAGGGCAAACATGTTCTTATAGAAAAGCCCATGACTTCTTCCGTTCGTGAAGCAGATGAATTAATCGAGTTGGCAACAAAAAAAGGACTCACTTTGATGGCGGATCACACTTTTTTGTATACGGGTGCGGTTCAGAAAATGAAAGAAATAATTCAAACGGAGGTCATCGGAACACCTCTTTATTTTGATTCTTCACGTATCAACCTCGGGCTTTTTCAACCAGATATAAATGTTTTATGGGATCTTGCCCCTCATGATATTTCCATTCTCACATATCTGATCACTGAAATACCAGAAAGTATTAATGCAACCGGCATTTCGCATACCGGAAATAAAATTGAAAATATTGCTTACCTGACGGTAAATTATAATTCAAATTTTATTGCTCATTTTGTTTGCTCCTGGTCATCCCCGGTTAAAGTTCGTCAAACGCTGATTGGCGGTGACAAAAAAATGATTTTATATAATGACCTTGAACCATCCGAAAAAGTAAGGGTATACGATACCGGATACAATCACAAAACAGAAGAAGACAGAACCCGGATCATGGTTGATTACAGAACCGGAGATGTCTATATCCCAAAATTATCCAGTCGGGAGGCACTTGCCGGGGTAGCTGACGATTTTATTCAATCGGTGATTCACAAGAAAGATCCCATGTCGAATGCCACGTTGGGTAAAAGTGTGGTGAGAATTCTGGAAGCTTCCCAGGAATCCATAAAAAACAACGGAAAGGAAATCAGAATAAAATAATCTATGGAATTAGTTACAATCAATAATGATAAACAAAGCCTGAATAATGTCAGCCTCGGTAAGGATACGAAGATTTTCAACTTTGTAAACGCTTATGGCTGCAGTATTGATGATAATTCAAAAATTGGGGCTTTTGTGGAAATTCAAAAGGGCGCTTTCATCGGGAAGAATTGTAAAATTTCCAGCCACACTTTTATTTGTGAAGGCGTACATATTGAGGACAATGTTTTTGTCGGCCACGGTGTAATGTTCACGAACGATCTGTTTCCCAAAGCAACGAATGCCGATGGAAGCCCTCAAACCGAAGCAGACTGGAAACTGATAAAAACTATTGTGAAAAAAGGGGCATCGATCGGATCCAATGCCACCATTTTATGTGGAATCACAATTGGTGAAAATGCACTGATTGGAGCCGGATCAGTTGTTACGAAAGATGTTTTGCCGAATACCGTTGTTGCAGGCGTGCCGGCAAAAATCATAAAGACCCTATAACCGTATCAATAAAATCATGAATAAGAAGATCCCCTGTCTTGACCTAAAAGGTCAACACCAGCAAATTAAAAAAGAAGTATTTGAGGCATTTGAAAAAGTTTATGAACAAACTGCATTTTCAGGTGGCCCCTTTGTTGAGGAATTTGAAAAGAATTTTGCCGGGTTTTGTGGCACTAAATACGCTGTAGGCGTAAACAACGGCACAACGGCCCTGCATCTGGCCATGTTAGCTTTGGGGATAGGTGCTGGTGACGAAGTAATCATACCGGCCAATACATTTATAGCAACAGCGTGGGGTGTATCCCATACCGGTGCCACACCGGTATTTGTAGATTGTGATCCGGATACGTGGGAAATGGATAGTTCCCGGTTAGAATCGAAAATCACGTCAAAAACAAAGGCTGTTATTGGTGTACATCTCTATGGTCAGCCATTTGATATTCAGGCGGTGCAAAAGATATGCGACAAGCATAACTTATTTCTGATTGAAGATGCCGCGCAGGCACAAGGCGCCCGTTATCTGGATAAACCAGTGGGCGGCTTTGGTGAAATGGCCTGTTTTAGTTTTTATCCTGGTAAAAATCTGGGTGCCTGCGGCGAAGCCGGCGGCCTGACAACAAATAATGCGGACTATTATAAACATCTGCAAAGTCTCCGAAATCATGGTTCTGTCGTGAGATACTATCATGATGAAATCGGTTATAATATGCGCATGGGGGGTCTCGAAGGTGCGTCACTCACGATTAAGTTAAAACATCTGCCTGATTGGAATAAAAAAAGAAAAGAAATTGCGGGCAAATATCACAAAGGAATAAAGAACACTAAAATTAAAATGCAGGTTCAGCCGCCGGGCCATGATTCCGTTTTTCATCTGTTCGTCGTAACGACAGAAAAAAGAGATGAATTCTTAAAATTTCTGAATGAAAAAAATATTTTTCCCGGTCTTCATTATCCGGTACCCTGTCACTTGCAAAAAGCTTATGTCAGTCTCGGATATAAAAAGGGGGATTTTCCAAATTCGGAATATTTAGCCGATCATTGCCTTTCTCTTCCCATGTATGCGGAACTTTCTGACGAAGATGTAGATTATGTTATCGAGACCCTGAATAGTTATTAAAAATGCTCATCGACAAATTAGCCCGGCAAGTTCGTGCGCTTGAGCTGGATTTAAGAGGCAAAACCGTTCTGACTGAAGCCGCCAGTGGTGCTTATATCGTAACACCCATTTTGGCTGCTATTGCAGGAGCAAAGGTTTTTGCCTTTTCAAAAACCACCAGATATGGAAAAGTGGAAGAGATTTTTTCAAATACCAGGGCATTGGCAGATTCATTCCGGGAGTTCACCCTGGATATTCATTTGATAGATCAACTGAATCCGGAAATAATAGCACAGGCGGATATTATTACAAACTCCGGTCACCTGAGGCCGTTGACTGAATCCATACTGCAGCATACAAAAGAAGAAGTCGTCATTCCATTGATGTATGAAGCCTGGGAATGGAGGGATGCCGACATGGATATTAATTATATTCGGAAAAGGGGGATAAAGATTGGTGCCACAAACGAAAGACATCCCAATGTAGATGTATTTAACTATTTGGGCGATATGGCACTAAAGCAAATATTTGACTCCGGAATTTGTCCGTATAAAAACAAATTCATATTGCTCTGCAATAACGATTTCGGCCCTTATATTGCAAAGGTACTGGCCAATATTTGCGAAGGACTGGCTGTCATTGATACGAATGAACACCGGGCCAGGTATAATGAAAACCAAATTGACTGGATTGGTGGGTTTCCGGAAATCAATATTCCGGAAAATTACAAGAATGCTGAAGCCGTAATATTTACAGCATATCCTTTTGACAAGGATTGGATTGGTGAAAAAACGCCTGTGAGCGTTGATCAGATCCAGTCACAGTTATCAGACCCTTTTATTTTACGCTATGCGGGCGATTTAAATGAAGATTATTTATATAATAAAGGTTTGAGATTTTTTCCCCGTCACGTTCATAGTGGCCATATGGGCATCCTGCCTTCCGCCATAGGTTACGATCCGATCATTCGACTACAATCCGGAGGTTTGAAAGCGGGTGAAGCGCTGCTTCGCGGTCAATATGATTATAAGGATATAAAAATAATGGAACTGGTATGAGTACAACGAATAACATTATTGCCATTGGCCGCTCACGTTACTTATATGACGGGATAAAATACCTTGTTTCCAAAGGATTTGTTTGTAAAGCGATCGTTACCGAAGAAGCCTATGAGGAATATGATATTAAACATACAGATTTTGAATTACTCGCAACCGAAACCGGTGCGCTCTTTTTTATGATGAAATCCCTCAATAATGAGGAACTTATTCAAATTGTGAAAGAGAACAAGATACGTGCAGCCATCAGCGTAAACTGGAAGTATACCATTCCAAAAAGCTTTCTCGATCTCTTTGAATGCGGCATTCTTAATTTTCATTTAGGAAATTTACCGGATTATAAAGGCAATGCCACCGTCAACTGGTCAATCATAAACGGGGAAGATAAAATATATGGAAACATACATAAAATGGATCCTGAACTGGACGCCGGTGACGTGATTTCAAGAAAAGCCATTCCAATAACTGAGCAAACCTATATTGCTGATATTTTGAAGCAGGCGGTTCAGGATGTTCCCCTGTTATATGAAGAAGCGCTACTAAAAGTTTTTAGTAAACCCGATGCATTTGTAGTCAAAGGTTCCCTGAAAGGTCTTCGTTGCTTCCCGCGGTTACCTGAGGACAGCCAGATAAACTGGAATGAAAGCGCCCAAAATATCAGCCGGTTGGTAAGGGCTTCCTCCGCACCTTATGGTGGTGCTTTTAGTTTTCTTAATGGTGAAAAAATAATAATCTGGAAAGCGGCGGAATTTAATTATGGAGAAAAATTTCTGGCCATTGCAGGTCATGTTGTAGGAATTCAAAAGGACACGAAAGCCATTCGCGTTGCCTGCGGTGAAGGAATGCTGGAAATAACAGAAATAGAATACAAGGGTGCAAGAATAGCACCCGCTGAGATAATCAAAAGTATTCGTGTAAGATTCAAACCGGATAACCATGCATGATTCAAACAATCGATATGTATCCGTTATCATACCCATTTATAATGAGTATGAGGGTATCCCCTTTCTGACAGATAATCTGAATAGCTTTTTCGGTGAACATCCACAATTAATCCCGGAAGTTATTTTCGTAAATGATGGTTCCAAAGACGGATCTGTTGGACGATTAAAAGAAATGGTGCATAAAAATTATCAGGCTAAAATAATCAGCCTCTCACGTAATTTCGGTTCCCATGCTGCCTTGCGGGCGGGTATCTCTATCGCTTCCGGAGAATTAATTTGTTTTAATTACGCCGATCTGCAGGATCCGTTGGAGCTGATCCTTCAAATGGAGGAAAAAACCAGGGATGGCAACGAAATCATCTGGGCGCATCGGGAAAGCACAAAAGTTTCTCTGGGAGAAAAAACATTCTCATCTGTGTATGCCTACCTGATGAGGAAATTTGCCTTTAGTAATTTCCCCGAAAAGGGATTTGATATTGTCATGTTCAATAAAAAAGTGGCGGCGCAGGTTAAAACAAATGTGGAGGCAAATTCTTCCATCTTTTTACAAATCCTTGGTATGGGATTTCGGCAGACTTCTATTTCCTATAAAAAAAGAGAAAGAAAAACAGGCGTTAGTAAGTGGACGATGTCGAAAAAAATCAAATTATTCATCGATTCTTTTGTAGCATTTTCCTATGCTCCCATCCGCATGGTTACCCTGATTGGCATATCCATGTTCATTCTGGGTTCCCTCTGGACTGCTTATATTATCATCCGTAAACTGGTATTTCATGACCTGGCCAGTGGCTGGCCTGCTCTGATGTCCATTCTCACAATCGGGTTTGGAATCACCAATATTTCGCTTGGAATTATTGCAGAATATCTTTGGAGAACACTCGATGCCAGCCGCAAAAGGCCTGTTTTTATAATAGATGAAATTGTTGAACTATAAATAAGTGCTTAAAGCCGTTAAATAAAGATCGTCATGAACAATAAAGTAAAAGACAGTGTTATCCTGGTTACCGGCGGTGCCGGTTTTATCGGTTCTTATGTCATTGAAGAATTGATCCTTTTAAAACCAAAGAAAATTATAATCATTGATAACCTGATCAGAGGTGGTTATCCAAATATGAAAAACTTTATAAATAATACGCTTGTTGAATTTCATAACGGGGATATGAGGGATCTGGACCTGCTTGAGAAATGTATTACGGGTACGGACTATGTTTTCCATATGGCTGCACTGCGCATCAATTCATGCGCCGCCAATCCCCGGGAAGGATTTGAAGTTATGCTTAAATCAACTTTTGAAATCGCTTCCTTATGCGTAAAACATAAGGTGAAAAAAGTAATCTACAGTTCGAGCGCATCTGTTTATGGACTGGCTCAGCACTTCCCTACCCCAGAAACAGACAATCCCTATAATAATCAAACTTTTTACGGCGCTGCCAAAATGTGGGGAGAACAACTATTCCGCAGTTTTAAATTCATGTACGGACTGGATTATGTGGCTCTTCGATATTTCAATGCATACGGTCCCCGTATGGATACGGACGGCAAGTATACTGAAGTCATGATTAAATGGCTTGATTGCATCCGGGACGAAAAAAATCCGCTTATTTACGGGGATGGATCAACGACAATGGATTTTGTATATGTAAAAGATATAGCCAAATCTAATATTGCTGCTTTACAGGCTGATGTGACTGATGAAGCTTTCAATATCGGAAATTGTGAGGAAACAAGTCTCAAAGAATTGCTGGCGGTGCTGTTAAAAGTAAACAATTCAAATCTTTCACCTGAATACAGAGCTGAAAATTCTGTAAACCCGGTTAGCCGCAGACTGGCAGATATCAGTAAGGCCAAAGATTTGCTTAAGTTTACGCCTACCATTTCACTTGAACAGGGAATGAAAGAATTAAGTGAATGGTATTTTGAAAAAAACAAAATAACTGTAAACGAATGATTCCGATAGCTAAACCTTACCTGACAAAAAAAGAAGCAAAAGCTGCATACGATACCATACTAACCGGATGGATAACGCAGGGACCGCGGGTTGCCGAATTTGAACAGAAATTCGCTGCTTATACCGGAGCGAAATATGCCGTTGCCGTTTCAAATTGCACAACGGCCCTTCATCTCGCGATGATTGTATCTGGCATTGGTCCCGGTGATGAAGTAATTTGTCCTTCTATGAGTTATATTGCTACCGCCAATGCTATCAAATACGTGGGTGCAAAACCCGTATTTGCGGAAATAAATCCCACAAATTATAATCTCGATGTGCAGGACACAGAAAGGAAAATTACGGATAAGACAAAAGCCATACTGCTGGTTCACCAGATTGGAATGCCCGCCGATATAGATGCTTTCAAGGAGCTTGCAAAAAAATACCAACTGAAATTAATTGAAGACGCCGCCTGTGCTGCCGGTTCCGCATATAAGGGAGCTAAAATCGGAAGTCATTCTGATCTGGTTTGCTTTTCCTTTCACCCAAGAAAGGTTATTTCAACCGGTGACGGCGGAATGATCACCACAAATAATGAGTCATATTATAACCGCATGAAACTCCTCAGGCAGCATGGCATGTCGGTGAATGACCGAACCAGACATGAATCTTCCAAAATTATATTCGAGGACCATCTGGAAGTAGGTTATAATTATCGGCTAACCGACATACAGGCATCTGTCGGAATCCAGCAACTCGAAAAACTGGACTGGATCATTGCAAAAAGAAGAAAAATAGCGCTCCGGTATCATAAAGCCTTCAAGGGCCTCAAATATCTTCAGTTACCAATAGAAAAAAAAGGATATTTTAGTAATTACCAGTCCTACAGTATTTACCTGCAAGATGACTCTCCGGTCAGCAGAAATGACATCATGCAGAAAATGCTCGATGCGGGAATTTCAACACGAAGGGGAATTATGACAACACATCGGGAAACGGCTTATAATAAGGAATATGCCAACCTGCAATTACCAGTGTCGGAAAAAGCCAGTGACAGAAGTATCATTCTGCCTCTGTATATTCCAATGAAAGAAGAAGATATTCAAAAAGTCATAGACACATTTACTTCGTTATTGAAATGACGTCTTATTTTCGCAAATATGCAGAAAATAATAATCAGCAAATGACCATTGACTACAGGTTTTTTTAATATAATTATTTTATGATCAGGGTTGGAATTATTGGTATTGGGAAAATGGGTATTTCACATCTGGCGATATTGGGTGCACATCCGGATGTTGATGTGGTTGGCGTATGTGATACATCTAAAATGATGACTGAAGCTATTGAGAAATATAGTGGATTTCCAAGTTTTACAGATCATATTAAAATGTTGGATACAGCAAAACCAGATGCAGTGATCGTGGCTGTTCCAACGAAATTTCATGCAAAAATAGTAGAAGACTTACTGAAAAGAGATATTCATGTTTTTACCGAGAAACCTTTTTGTCTTAATCCGGAAGAAGGAGGTATCCTGGTGGCGATGGCAACACAAAAAAAACTGATTAATCAGGTAGGGTATCACAATAAGTTTGTAGGAACATTCCAGGAAGTTAAAAAAATTATTGACAGTGGCTGCCTCGGTGAAATTTATCATTTTCACGGGCAGGCAAATGGTCCGGTGGTTGTAAAACCAAAACAGGATACATGGAGGTCAAATCCGGATGAAGGGGGTGGCTGTCTGATGGATTATGCCTCCCACGTAATAGACCTTATTAATTATTTACTGGCTCCGGTAACTAGCGTAAAAGCAAGCGTCTTAAAATCAATTTTTTCTAAAAATGTGGATGATGCCGTATATGCCATGCTCGAGCTGAGTAATCAGGTATCCGGCCTGTTAACGGTGAACTGGAGCGATGATACGATCAGGAAAATGTCGACGTCTATAACAATAAATGCGCAAAAGGGTAAACTGATTTCAGATGCCAATGAACTGAAAGTATTTTTCAGGGATAATAATTGTCCGGACGGATATAGTAAGGGTTGGAACATCAAATACGTTACCGAGCTCACGAAGGAAGTAGCATTTTATTTGCGCGGAGAAGAGTATTCGGCACAAATTGATTATTTTATCAAAGCCGTTCAGGGGAAAGTACCCAACACAATTAATCATTTTGAAAGCGCGTGGAACACTGATAAAGCAATTTCATTAATTAGAAAAGCGCAGAATTAACATAATGGACAGAATATTATTTGGTGATAACCAGTTTTTCGCAGTAAATCATATTTCTGATGACAAATCAATGGCCCAGTCGATGCGCTTTAAAGAAGACAGCGCGATTGTCAGGACACTTGATTATGCAATGGAAGCGGGCATAAAAACTTTCATGTGTACAACGCATGACCGGATAGCAAATATCTGCCAGATCATCCGGGACGATCCGGATAAATACAGAAATTTCAAAATTTTCCCTTGTATGCCGTATGCGCATAAATATGCGAATGCGGTTACCGAACTGGGCATTGCCGGAACACTCAAACAATATGTTCCCGGGAATTTTGTTGGTTCACTTTTTAAAGGAGGGGTTGCTTTTATATCGAAAGACTATATGGCAATAATGGAATTGCTGATTGACGCCGAAATGAAAATGTTTAAAGGCATACAAACCCCTGTTATTTTCCTCCAAAACGTAATTACTGATCTTTTGCTTGGGTTAAGAATGACAGATGTGCTGGTATCATATCACAAATATGTAGCAAAGAAGTATAATGCTGAAGCTGGCTATATAACAATGAATATGCCCATGCTATTGGATGTTCTGGAAGGAGCCGGCATTAAGAATCCAATAATCTGTTCATCTATTAATAAAGCAGGATTCAGGATGTCGGGGGGCAGGGAGAAGTATGAACATATACTCAGTACCGGACGATTCCGCGCCATTGCCATGCAGGTTCTGGCTGGTGGGGCCGTTTCCCCCAGGGAAGCGATTGAATATGTGTGCGGTCTGCCCAATATTGAATCAATCCTTTTTGGTGCGTCATCAAAAGGTAATATTTATGAAACGGCTTCACTGATTAATCAATTTGATCAGGCTTCATTAAAAATAGTGAGTTAAATCAGGCTGATGATAATACCTGAATTACGTAATTCAATAGATAAAGAGCTTGATGATTGAATTGCTTAGTTTCTGTTTATCTTACCACTGTTTTCCCGGCCTAATGAAGGCCGGACTTTGAATCGAATTTCAAAGTATTCCTGTAATGAATAAAACTTCATTTAATTTCTTCCGCTCCCTGCTTTGGTTATGGGATATCCTTTCTCTTAACATGGTGCTGTTATTTGCCAGCGTGGCCATATTCAGGGCCGATGCAATTAACCTTCCTGAGTATCATTTATTTTTTGCTGTATTCAATCTGGTTTGGATGACTTCGGTATATCTGACCCAGCTTTATATGAGCAAAAATTGGTTGGATTTTGAAATATTCTTTAAGCGAACTTTCAAATGCTATGTATTCACCATTACCCTCCTCTTCCTGTTTATATTTATATTCCATTATCAGTACTCCAGGTTCTTTATCATTTTTTGTTTCACCACTTTTGCAGCCATTTTACTTTTTAACAGGTTTATATTTAACCTGCTGGTTATTTCCCTTCGTAGTAAGTTCAAGCTTGCAAAAAATGTGATGGTACTGGGATACAATGATGTTTCCAAACGACTCATAAATTACTTTCAGAAGGAAACAAAACTGGTAAAATTAGCAGGCTGTTTTGATGACAGTGGCAAAATCAGAGACTCTGCGGACTTACGGGTGTTAAGCGATCTGAAGGATTGCATGAAGTTTGTCAGGGATAATGAGGTTACTGAAATATATTCGACATTAATCCCTGAACATTACCCCTACCTGTTTGAACTGGCACAGGAAGCGGAAGCGCAATTTGTATATTTTAAATTCGTTCCCGATTATAATATTTTTGTAAACAGGAATATTTACGTGGATTTCGTAAATGATATCCCGGTATTGTCCCTGAGAAAAGAACCACTCGAGGATACCGGTAACAGAATTAAAAAAAGGGCGCTGGATGTTGTCTTAAGTACTCTCGCAATCATTTTTATACTTTCCTGGCTGATTCCTCTGATTGCTTTATTGATAAAACTGGATTCAAAAGGTCCTGTTTTCTTTATCCAGTTAAGATCCGGGAAAAACAATCAGCCTTTTCGCTGTCTGAAATTCAGGAGCCTTCGGGTAAACGATCAGGCCGATTCAGTACAGGTGAGTCGAAATGACAACCGGATTACCCGAATCGGCCGCATTATGCGAAAGACAAATATCGATGAGCTTCCCCAGGTATTGAATATTTTTCTTGGAGACATGTCGCTGGTAGGACCAAGACCTCATATGTTAAAGCACACAGAACAATTTGCGGAGTTGTATAAAGAGTATATGATCAGGCATTTTGTAAAACCAGGTCTTACCGGATGGGCTCAGGTAAATGGATACAGAGGTGAAATTAAGGACAATGAATTCCTGAGAAAAAGAGTCGAATATGATACATGGTATATGGAAAACTGGTCGCTGTATTTAGATTTAAAGATAATTTTTTTGACAATACTTGTTACAATCAGGGGTGATAAAAATGCATTTTAAGCGTAAGGTCTAAAGCGTAAAGCATAAAGCAATAATTGTGATAAAAGCCGCTGATTACTCAGCGGCTTTTTTTGAATAAACAGCGATATAATTGTAATTATGCGTGCTTGCGGCGAAAAACGCATACTGTATTCCCTTTATCGTTTGAATGGTAAATGTGACAGGCTTTCCATTTTCAATTACCTGAATCAGTTCCCCGTCCATAGAATGCACAGGAACCATAACCTGAAGGTTATGCGCAATTGTATTGACGGTAAAACTCAGTGTTTTTGCATTTTTATCCCAGGCCACACCACTGAAGACAGTCCCGTTACGGTTATCGAGCCAGGTTAACATTTGTTTGGAAGAAATAACAGGTATCTGTCTGGTCATCGCAGCAGTGATGATCTGGTCCGATCCGATATGCATGGCAGTATCCGTATGCATATTCATTACAAAAGCTCCGTAGTAACCTTTATTAATCGCATTATCCAGCAGTGTATTAATGCTGTTTGTAATATCAAGCCCGGATTCATCCGGAATTTGCGTAGGCGCCTGATAACAATCAATCATTGTTCCATTACTATCCGCAAAACGCATGGGCATACCTGAGCCCGTAAACAGCCCGGGCCGGTTCTGAACCCAGGTACTGGGCCAATAATAATAATTCACATCAAAACGGATCCCCAAAGAGCTTTCAATTTTCGGCTGTGACGCCCAGTCACTCCAGGGCATACAATGTGTTCTGTTTGTAACCGGTGGCAACATACCAGGTAATTTTGTCTCAAGCCTTGACAATTGGCTGGTCATATCATTTGAAAGCGACGTGCGCGTAAAATCTTTGCAATCGGTAGTAGGATGAAACGCGATTTCAAATCCCAAAGACTGATAATGATGTACTGAATCATTGGACAAAATTATATTGTCATAAACATAAGAAGTAGCCCTGATCGCTTTCCAATCTTCCACGGCTTGTGGAGAATTGTCCTTGCTCATTAACCTGTAATCATTAAAGCGGCTCGGCGTACCAGTAAATCCCGATTTCATTTCTATATTATGATCATCTCCAGTCATCACGATCGCTGCCTTTAATCCCCTTGGCAGTATCCATAAATGCGGCAGGGGCTTTCGATGCAGATTATCCAGCAGAATGATATTCGTAAACAGATGTTGCAGTTCGTCGGCCTGTGGAATTTGTATTTTGTCGAAGTCGACATAGTCTGGGAAGAATAAATCGTCCGATCTGATAGGGCCCGTTTGTCCGTCTCTGCTCTGCCCTGCCCAAGCCATATTTCCCTGTCTTGTAAGCACAATGGATTTCGCGAGGTCAAATGCAAAAGCGATCGCTTTCCCACCATTATTGCCAATACCTACACTTGTTATTGCGGGAATGGAAGTGGGTGTCGTCGCTGACGAATATAATGTCGCGAGACTCGTGGTTCCGGGCAGCATATCGTAAAGATCAGCTACGCCATGATACTGGATCGTCTGGCTTACAATTCCAGCTCCCGGTTGCCCAATTGTGGTATCTACTAACAGGTAAGTTTTTTTATAATTATCTGCTATAGAGTCCCTTGATGTTATACCCATCAATGGATAAAGTAATGAACAGGGTCGTTGAGCTATGAGTGTGCCGCCTTTGGTAGTCCATGTAATCAGAAGAGAAACATCTGACGCATTTAATTTCATCTGCCCCAATAAAATAACATCGTAGCTATTCAGTATCGCAGGGTTTGCCTCCACTTCGGTAATATCTACAGCCTTGAAAGATGTATATCCCTGTGCTCTTAAAATTTCTACCTGGTAACGGCCGAAAGGATTCACAGCACTGCTGACAATCAATATGGGTCCTCCGGATCCATCATATATCGGAGTGTTTGGAAAATTCTGGGCGGAAAATCTTAAGAAAAAATTAAAAACTCTGGAAGAAAGCGGTAACAGAATCAGAATTAAAACCGTTGATATTATTTTCAGAAGTCTCCCCATTATTTACTATTCGTTCCACCCCGATCATAGGGGGTTCAATATTAGCGAACTTAGCCAATTCATATGCAAAATCATTGAGATATTTATTCAGGGTTTTCAAGGGGAATCAAAAAACTGTGGATAAATAAAAAGAAATGAGCCATTGAACATAAAAAAAGCCGCTGATTACTCAGCGGCTTTTATTTTAAAATTTGTATTTATAAAATTGTCATTTTCTTTACGATCACTTGTCCGAGTGCATTCATTTTATAGTAATAAATGCCAGAACTCAATCCGTTTTTATTCATCGTTATGGTATACGTTCCGGGCATTTTTTCCTCATCCATTAATTGCTGTATAGGTCTGCCCATCTGGTCATATAACATTAGTTGCACACGACCAGCTTTTGGAATGACCATAGAAATCGAAGTATAATTACTGAACGGATTCGGATGATTCTGTTTCAACTCCAACGCCATACCTCCATCAAAAGTCACCGGTACAACTTTGCTGAAAGATGAATTACCATCATAATCAACCTGTCGCAGACGATAATAATAAGTTCCGGCGGGCAGATTCTGATCAAGATATTGATAATCCTTTTCAGTCTGACTGTTTCCCGCACCAGCGATAAAATTCAATACAGTCCAGTTGGATTGATCTGTGCTACGCTGTATTTCAAAACCCTTATTATTTTCTTCCGAAGAAGTTGACCAGTTCAGCTGAGCATTATCACCCTGTTTGGTTACTGTAAAATTCAGTAATGTGATGGGCAATGGTGTACTGGAATACGTAGCCACGTAACTTTGTGAGCTGGCTGGAAAAAATCCATAGGCAATTCCTTTTACAGTTTGTGTGGTAACCGTAACAGGAGCTCCACCTCCGGTTACCTGCAACAGTGTGCCATCAGCAGAATTGAAAGGCACCATGGCCTGCAGATTGTGTGCAGTTGTTGTAAGATCAAAGCTCAGCTTTTTGGCAACATTATCCCAGGCGATATTGCTAAACTTTGTACCATTCCGGCTATCCAGCCAGGTAAGCATTTGTCTGGCACTAATGACGGGAATATTTCTTGCTTTCGCTGCAGCGATGATTTGATCTGAACCCACATGTATAGCGGTATCCGTGTGCATGTTCATAACAAATGCACCATAATATCCCTTGTTAATGGCGTTGCATCCAGCAATGTATTGATGCTATTCGTAATGTCCAGTCCGGATTCATCCGGTATTTGCGTCGGAGCCTGAAAACAATCAATCAGTGTTCCGTCATTATCCGCAAAACGCATCGGCATACCGGAACCTGTAAACAATCCGGGCCTGTTTTGAACCCAGGTACTTGGCCAGTAATAATAATTTACATCAAACCGGATACCGAACGAATTTTCAATCTTTGGCTGCGATGCCCAGTCACTCCACGGCATGCAATGGGTCCTGTTGGTAACCGGAGACATCAAAGTGGGCAATTGTGCCTCAAGCTGTGACAATTGGGTAGATATGGTACTTGTTAAAGATGCCGGAGTAAAGTTTATACAATTTGTATTCGGATGCAATGCAATTTCAAATCCCAGAGATTGATAATAAGCTACCGAATCATCGACATCGATATATCGTTAAAAACATAGGATGTGCCCCTGATCGCTTTCCAGTCATCAACTGCCCCTGGAGAATTATCAGTACTCATATCTCTGTATTCATTAAACCGTCCGGCTGTTCCGGAACTTCCGGGATAACTGCCATTGTTATGATCGTCTCCCGTCATTATCACAGCCGCTTTTAATCCGCTCGGCAATATCCATAGGTGTGGTAACGGTTTCTTATTCAGATTATCAAGCAGAATGATATTCGTTAACAAATGTTGTTGTTCATCTGCCTGCGGAATTTGTATTTTATTAAAATCAACGTAATTCGGGAAAAATAAATTATCGGATCTGGTTGGTCCCGTCTGCCCATCTCTGCTGGAACCTGCCCATGCCATATTTCCCTGTCTTGTCAGTATGATGGACTTTGCAAGGTCAAATGCATAGGCGATTGCTTTACCTGCACCACAATTCTTACTTGTAATCGCCGGATTAACCGTTGCCGTAGTAGCCGAAGAGTATAAGGTCGCCAGGCTGGTTGTCCCCGTCAGCATGTTGTAAAGATCAGCATCACCATGATATTGGATAGTTTGGTTCACAATACCGGTTCCCGGCAACCCTGCTGCGGTATTTACCAACAGATAGGTATTAGTAATATTATCTACTCTTGTACCGCTGGATGTGATACCCATCAAAGGATAAAGCAATGAACTGGGACGTTGTGCTATGAGCGTGCCTCCTGCATTGGTCCACGAGGAAAAAAGTCCAACATCTGTCGCATTAAGAGTCATCTGGCCCAGCAAAATAATATCATAATCATTCAGCATGGCCGGGTCTGATTCCACTTCCGAAATATCTACTGCTTTGAAAGCAGTATATCCCTGTGCCCTAAGTATTTCTACAAGGTACCGGCTGAATGGATTCAGGTTACTGCTAACAATCAATATGGGTCCACCCGATCCATCATCGGGCGGTATTGCCGGGACTGGAACTGTTGTAAAGCTCCATGTAAAATCAGATACCATGGAATTGGCGGTAGGGGTCGCCAGATCTTTTATTCCTGAAGCTCCACCAGTAACCGTAGCAAAGTATTGTGGTGGAATAATCGAGGGGAGATGATAAAAGTATAGTCGCTGACCTTGTGCCAACAGAATAGTTAACGGTTCCAGGTATTATATTTCCCGAACCATCTTTTAATACAAAAGTGGCTCCGGATACTGTAGACGGGTTTATATTCTCGCTGAATGTAGCTGAAATGGAACTATTGATATTAATATTCGTCGCACCCGATGCAGGATTATTAAAAATAACCGTTGGTGGTGTAATATCAGCGCCATTTGAATAATCTACATCGACCCAATAGTTGGATGCCTGAAATCCTTATGTCGGGTATACGTCGTCGTAAATATATGCACCATTAACGCCCTCGTCACCATCCTTCAATATTGCCAGCGGGCCATTTACAACCGGATTTGTAAAAGAATTACCGGTAGCATTGTAATATCCGGTAGGGCTGTAATAAGTAGCTACATAAACCGTATTGGCCGTAATCTGAAAAGGCGTTGGAAATAAAACTTCTGCCCACTCCCCGTTTACCGGATCGTGCGTAAAATTCGATGGCAGACTGGCCTGAACCAACAGTGTACCAGGGCTGACTCCACCATCCGGACTCAACGCATATAAAGTCACATGTTCATCAGTCGTCGCATTATCAAGAGGCGCTTTAAAAAATCTGATTCCGTTGATTTTCCCGTCAAAATCCGCTTTAAATTTTACGCCCACTGTAATGCCACCCGGTCCGTCATTTTGATTCAGATCATTATTGTTGGTCGGACTTTGAACGGGTTGTGTATAAATAGAGCAAGGGCAGTTTGTTGGCGGTGTACCTGCAACTACCGATGACAGTTACGGTATTAGCCGAACCTTCACTACCACCGGGAGATTCCAGGTTTCCGATATCATCAAAGGCACGGCTTTTAATCGTTACAGTTCCCTGCACCGTTGGCAAGCCAGGAAAAACTCCAGCTTGTCGTACCAGTAGCGGGTTGCCATGTGAGGCCGCCATCTACGGATACTTCGACGCCTGCAACTATACCACCCACATCTGTGGCTGTTCCCGTAATATTGATAAGTTGCGCTTTCTGGTATCTGTGTGCCATTGGCCGGTGATGTAATTGTTGTAACAGGCGGTGTAATATCTGTAGATTGCGTAGCAATGGTAAGCGGACTTTGAATCGTTGCCGGCTGAGCACCCATGTCTGCAAAAAGATTGATAGTAGCCTGTTGCATATTTTGATCGGCGGGGCCTCCATTACTCGTTTCGTTGATATCGTGATTTACATCCAGTCCCCAGGCCCATTGCACCGTCCCAGCTCCGAAAACCAGGGCTTTACTTGTTACATCCTTGTATAGGGATAAATTATGTATGCGGCCGTCTAATGTAGTGCTTGACATCCTAACCCTTCCCGGCGGATAGGTACTCGTATATTGATACCAATCCCACTCGTATCCCAATGTTCCATTGGTGAGTGTTTGCGTTGCCCCGGTTCCCAGCGTGGCTACGGCTGTATTACGCCAGAATCTTAAATTTTTATAAGTATCAGGAACTGTTATGGTGCCCGGAATTCCGTCCCAGCTGATCTGCCCGGACAGAGCATTTTCTGGTTTACAGGCATCTGTCACACCGGTGTAATTACAACCATCCCGCCATAAGCCCGTCCATTCATTGGTTGAAACATCACATTTATCTCCGCAGGCATTTTCCTGCGCTGTTGGCAAATTGCCTTCCTTGTAACATACCATTGTACGAAAAGGAGTAGTTGTCCCATCAATGCTGTTTTCCCATCTTGTCTTCCAGTAAATTTCATTCCCACTGAAGAAAGCCAGATTTTTTCCTGCCGCTTTTGCCGCTTCAACACTATTCCTTTCTTCCTTGGACCAATATTCATCATGTCCCGTGGAAATAAATATTTTATGCTGTAATAAGAGATTTATACTATTTACATTATTACGGGCAATATCCAGATCCGTTGTATAACTAACATCAAATCCGTTTGATTCAAGAAATCGGATCATAGGATATTCGGCATTCATGAACCAGTCTTCTCTTGCAGCACCACCTCCACCGCCCGAACGGGTCAGAAACGGACGATTATAACTGACTTTTTTACCGTGGTTATTAGATAAACCAGCACCCACATATAAACTATTGCCCCCATAAATATTATATGCCTGCCAGGTAGCATCTGATGTTTTAAAAAAAAGAGCCGAGTTACTTGCATCATTACGAACAATAAACGGAATATGACTGGTTCCTCCACCACCCGCTGCTGATCGCGTCAATTTGGCGATATACAAACCGGAAACTGCCGTCGCCGGAACATTCCAGGAGGCAGTGGTAGTCCAGTTTCCACAATCAGTAAGTCCCGTAGCAGCCGGGTCTGGCGGAACTACAGGATCTATAAGACAAGGTGACTGTGCGATCCCGTTAAAAGTAAAACCGGGACCCAGATCTGCAATTAATCGCGCGCCGTTTCCCTGATAATAACCTATTCGATAAATTGAAATATTAAATGTTTTATCAGTTCCCGTATTGACATCAATTTTAAAGTTGATCGTGCCGCCAACATTTACACTGATATCAGTTGCAAATCCCTGTATGGATAAATCACCTGCATCTTGTGTTGGAATATCCCAGGTTGAAGCAGGTGTTCCTATCTGTGCGTTCTCAGTAACAATTTGATTTTGGGAAAAGGAAGGGTGAAAGAAAAATAAGGCAGGGAATAAAATAATGCAATATTTTATCCCTCTGACATAGGGTAAAGTTTTCTGGTACATACGCGCACGAATTACTGTCTATTATGAATGTTGCTTTCTTCGAAAACGAATTTGATTTTGAAAAAGGATCTGGATGGAAATAGGCGGATTTGGAAAGTTAATAGGACAACGGAGGACATCTATGTAATAATATCTCAGTGTCTTATACAGTAAATAGACAGGATTGGATGCCGCAAAATAAAAACAATATTTGGTAATGTATAGTAAATGGGCAACTATTATAAATTGATAACAAAGTTTGGGGTTTGGCCGTAACTTACTGTATATCAATTAGTTCACCTTTTAATAGGTAAGAATTGTGGAAAGAATGTCGATATTTGGGGATTTCTGCCAATTACTCTTGACAGAAATTCCCAAAATATGACGTGGTTCTAAGTCTTTATACCTATTGTTATTGAATAATCAGTTTTTTTACATCGATAAAACTTCCGGAACGGATTCTGTAGAAATAAACTCCCTTCGCCAGGTTACCCGTATTCAAATCGTAAACATAGTTACCTGCTTTTTTTACTTCATTTACCATAACTTTTTCCGGCCTTCCCTGCATGTCGTATAAAATCAATTCAACGACATTACTTGTAGCAATACTATAATTGATTCTTGTATTCAGACTAAACGGATTAGGATAATTCTGACCCAGGTAGTTCGTGAAGTTTGTTGAATCAGTCTCTGCGGCCGGTGTAATTTGAGCTAAAGCAGGATTACTACCGGCACCAGGAGCAGTAACCGCATATGTCGCCACATAATTGCCGTTACTCGCATCAAAGAAAACATAACTAATTCCTTTAATGGTTTCAATCGTGGTATTAGCAGCTAATCCGTTTTGAGTAAGTGAAATAAAACTACCTGCGGAAATAGTTTGCGGTAACATGCCTTTTAAATTCAAGGCTTTAGGATCCTGTGTTACCGTAAAGCCCAGTGTGCCATTTGACCAGGTATAATTAGAGAATGTAGAATTGTTTCTTGCATCCAGCCAATCGAGCATTTGTTTGGAAGATACAACAGGAATTTGCAATGCCTGAGCCGACGCAATGATTGCTTCCGAACCGGCAGAAGCAGAATCATCTGTGTGCATATTGGCACAGAAAACGCCATAATACCCCTGTGCACCGGTTGCACGAAGTAACAGTGAATCGATCGTCATGGGATAGGTCTGACCGGATTCATCAGTCATATAACTGGGCACCTGGTAATTGTCAATCAGACTACCGTCGGTATCTGCAAAACGCATGGGCATTCCGGATCCTGTAAACATTCCCGGTCTGTTATTAATCCAGGAACCAGGCCAGTAATAATAACTCACATTCAGACGGATACCAAGCTGAACCTCTGTTTTTGGTAGTGTAGCCCAGTCACTCCATGAAAGACAATGGATACGATGTGTCATCAGTGGATTCGCTACATAATATTCGTCTGTGAAATCTGACATCTGGCTACTAAAATAATTTTGAAGTTGGCTAGGTGTCCATACACTGCAGTTCGGATTCAAGTGAAATGCAAGTTCAAATCCCTGGTTCTGATATATTGCGATCTGCGCATTTGTTATGGGAGAGAACGGATACATATAAGAAGTACTCCGGATTGCATTCCAGTTAGCCACATCACTGGGTGTATTGGAACTACTCAGTGACAAATATCTATTAAATCTGCCCATGGTTCCTCCGTTCGCATGATCATCACCTGTCATCACAACAGCCGCTTTCTTCCCCTTTGGAAGGAACCAGAACCTCGGTAATGGTTTACGATCGAAATTCCCGGCCATTATAATATTCGAGAATAATCTTTGTTGTTCATCTGCCTGCGGTATGGCTACTTTATTCAGGTTTACCCAATCCGGCTGCGGATCAAAAGATGCATTGCCAAAAAATAAATTATCCGCGCGAATAACGGCATCCTGCCCGTCGCGGTTCTCCCCTGCCCAGGCCGGATTGCCCTGTCTTGTATATACTACTGATTTCGCCAGATCGTATGCGAACGCAATAGCTTGTCCGCCGAGAGTTCCGACATTCCTGCTGGTCACCGCCGGATAAATGGTTGCTGTTGTTGCATCTGAATAAATAGTGGCTACAATATTGGTTCCTGCATTTACATTATACAGATTGGCAACGCCGTGATATTGAATAGTCTGGTTCACGATACCGAGTCCGGGCGCTGATGCTGTGTTTACAAGCAGGTATTTATCTGACAACGTTCCGCCGGCTGAACTAATTCCGAGTAATGCTGATAGTTGCGGATCCGGATGAAATGCTATCAGTGTTCCGCCCGCATTTACCCAGTTCGTTAACATGGTTACCTGTGCGGCCGTTAAAGTAATATCTCCGACAACTACCACATCGTATTTATTTATTTCTGTTGTTGTGACAGCTGAAATATCCAATGCATTAAAAGCATTCCAACCCTCTGCCCGTAGTATTTCGACGGGATAACGGCTGAATGCATTTGATGCGGAACTAATCAACAGTATCGGACCACCGGGTCCGTTAGCAGGGATTGCCACGGTTGGTTTGGGAGCCGTAGTGAAATTCCAAACCGTATCTTTTGCCAAAGCGTTTCCTGCGACATCTGTAATTTTATTTGCACCGGTTCCGCCCTTTACCGTAACTGTATATACGGTGTTGGGATTAAGCGGTGCGGAAGGTGTCAGCGTCACGCCTCCTTCGGTATTATTGATCACAGAGGATGCAATGTTTGTTGTTCCATTCTGGAGGAAAACAGTATTACCTGACACAGTTGACGGATTTAATTCTTCATTGAAGAATACATTGACAGATGAATTCGCGGATACATTGGTTGCAGCAGCAGCCGGACTGGTTACTATTATTCCCGGAGGAGTTACATCGACCGTATTAACCGAACCGTTAAAAATCGCATCTACCCAATAATTAGTCTTCGAACCCGAATTCGCTGGGTACGCAGCACCATTTCCATATACAAACACACCATTTGGCCCGTCGGTTCCGTCAGCCAGGGCGGTCAATGGTGCGTTAACAACTGCTGTATTAAAATAATTATCTGTTTTTATGTAGTTTCCGCTACTGCTGTAACAAGCAGCGATATATGTTACACCGGCAGTAATTGGCACAGGCGAACTGAATATTACCGTCTGCCATCCTGTAGCCGTTTCATTTGTAAAGACCGCCTGGGCGAGTCTTGCACCGATTGATGAATATAGTTCACCTGTATGAGTACCCGTGTTGCCGGATGTTTTATAAAAGCGAACACCTGTAATCGTACCGCCAACACTGCTGCGGAATTTTACACCTGTTTCAATGCCGATTCCGTCATTGGAGGTGGTTACCGTCGGTGTCTGTGTAGTAAAAATAGTTGTGGGTGTGGAAGCGGGAATCACATTCACTGTCACCTGTGACACACTGGCGCCACTATTTAGTGAAAGTTGAAATACATAAGTACCCTGCACCAATCCGGTTACCAATGTCGTTACACCGCTGGGTGTTGCAATAATCGGTGTGCCCGGACCTGAAATCTTTGTCCATGCATAACTGGAAATAGCACCTGTAGATCCGCTGCCATTCAGTGTTACAGAAGATGCCGGCAAAACGATCGTCTGATTAGCGCCCGCATTTGCAACGACAGTCTGTGCAGCATTTACAGTAATGGTAACCTGAGAAGTACTTACGGTACCATTTAAAGATAATTTGAAAACATAAGTTCCCTGTATTAATCCTGTTACAGTTGTCGACACGGCAGTGGGCGTAGTAATTCCCGGCACGTTGGGTCCGGATACTAACGTCCATGAATAACTGCTAATGGTACCGGTAGAACCGCTGCCATTCAGAGTGACTGTAGACGTTGGTAAGGTTATGGTCTGATTAGCACCAGCATTTGCAACCGGTGCAACAGGCGCGGAAGAGAATAAAGCATCCACCCAGTAATTACTTTTTTGATATGTGCTGGAAGGAAAAACAGCCGTTGTAGAATATTTGTATACTCCGTTGGAGCCGTCTGTTCCATCTGCCAAAGCAGTAATCGGACCGTCCACTACCGCAGTCGTGAAATAGTTTATTGTGCTGGTATAGTTGCCGGAACTGCTGAAATAAGCAGCGACATACGTTGTGCCTGCCGTGATTGCCACCGGTGTACTAAAGAGCACTTGTTGCCATCCTGTCGCCGTTTCGCCTGTAAATGTTGCCTGTGCCAACCGGGTGCCGGTAGAAGAATACAATTCTCCTATATGGGTGCCTGAATTCCCGGTCGTCTTGTAGAAGCGAATGCCGGTGATAGAACCAGCCGTATTTGTCCGGAATTTCACTCCGAGCTCAAGTGCCAAACCATCGTTTTCGGTAGGCCCCGCCGGTGTTTGTGTTGTGAATATAGTGGTGGAGGTTGAAGCTGCATTTACGGTTACGGCAACTTGAGAAACACTGGCGCCTGCATTTAATGAAAGCTGAAATACATAACTGCCCTGGATCAATCCGGTGACGGTTGTTGAAACATTGGCAGGTGTTGTAATTACCGGTGTATTAGGTCCGGAGATATTCGTCCAGGTATAACTAGTTATTGTACCCGTTGATCCATTACCATTGAGTGTAACCGATGAAACCGGTAGCGTGATCGTTTGATTACTTCCCGCATTCGCCACAGGTGCGGCAGCGGCGTTTACAATTACAGTATCTCTTGCTGTACTGACTGTTCCATTGAGCGCCAATTGAAAAATATATGTTCCCTGAATCAGACCGGTTACAGTTGTTGTAACGGCGGATGGTGTTGTGATCGTTGGTGCATTGGGTCCGGAAACAAGTGTCCACGAGTAGCTGGTTATATTACCTGTGGAAGCACTGCCATTAAGCGTTACAGTAGAAGTTGGGAGAGTAATAGTTTGTTTGGGACCTGCATTTGCAACTGGCGGAGGAATTGGATTCACAGTTACTGTTACCTGTGCCGTGCTGACTCCGCCGTTTACTGAAAGTTGGAAAATATAACTCCCCTGAATCAATCCGGTTACAGTCGTCGTCACGGTAGTTGGCGTGGTTATGACAGGTGTGTTGGGTCCGGATACTAACGTCCATGAATAACTACTAATGGTACCGGTAGAACCGCTGCCATTTAGAGTGACTGTAGACGTTGGTAAGGTGATGGTCTGATTAGGTCCCGCATTAGCAACAGGTAGCGGAGCAGGATTTACCTGTATCGTAACCTGAGAAGTACTTACGGCACCATTTAGAGATAATTTGAAAACATAAGTTCCCTGAATCAATCCCGTTACAGTTGTTGACACGGTTGTGGGCGTAGTAATTACCGGCACGTTTGGTCCGGATACTAACGTCCATGAATAACTGCTGATGGTACCGGTAGAACCGCTGCCATTCAGAGTGACTGTAGACGTTGGTAAGGTTATGGTCTGATTAGGGCCTGCATTGGCTACTGGCGCTACGGCCCCGGAGGAAAATATGGCATCCACCCAGTAATTACTTTTTTGATATGTGCTGGAAGGAAAAACAGCCGTTGTAGAATATTTGTATACTCCGTTGGAGCCGTCTGTTCCATCTGCCAAAGCAGTAATCGGACCGTCCACTACCGCAGTCGTGAAATAGTTTATTGTGCTGGTATAGTTGCCGGAACTGCTGAAATAAGCAGCGACATAGGTTGTGCCTGCCGTGATTGTCACCGGTGTACTAAAGAGCACTTGTTGCCATCCTGTCGCCGTTTCGCCTGTAAATGTTGCCTGTGCCAACCGGGTGCCGGTAGAAGAATACAATTCTCCTATATGGGTGCCTGAATTCCCGGTCGTCTTGTAGAAGCGAATGCCGGTAATAGAACCGGCCGTATTTGTCCGGAATTTCACTCCGAGCTCAAGTGCCAAAGCGTCATTTTCGGTAGGCCCTGCCGGTGTTTGTGTTGTGAATATAGTGGTGGAGGTTGAAGCTGCATTTACAGTTACGGTAACTTGAGAAACACTGGCGCCTGCATTTAATGAAAGCTGAAATACATAACTGCCCTGGATCAATCCGGTGACGGTTGTTGAAACATTGGCAGGTGTTGTAATTACCGGTGTATTAGGTCCGGAGATATTCGTCCAGGTATAACTGGTTATTGTACCCGTTGATCCATTACCATTGAGTGTAACCGATGAAACCGGTAGCGTGATCGTTTGATTACTTCCCGCATTCGCCACAGGTGCGGCAGCGGCGTTTACGATTACAGTATCTCTTGCTGTACTGACTGTTCCATTCAGAGCAAGCTGAAAAATATATGTGCCCTGAATCAGACCTGTAACAGTCGTCGTTACAGTTGTAGGAGTTGTTATAGAAGGTGTATTGGGACCGGAAATGAAACTCCATGAATAACTAGTAATCGTGCCCGCTGAACCACTGCCATCGAGAGTTACAGTTGAAGTGGGTAAAGTAATGGTTTGTTTGGGACCTGCATTTGCCATTGGCGGAGGAAGAGGATTTACAAGTATTGTAACCTGTGCTGTGCTAGCTCCACCGTTAACTGTAAGTTTGAAGACATAAGTACCCTGAATCAATCCGGTCACGGTTGTCGTAACTGCGGACGGAGTTGTAATAGTTGGTGTGTTGGGTCCGGAAACAACAGTCCACGCGTAGCTGGTGATTGCGCCTGTAGAAGCACTGCCATTGAGCGTCACGGTTGACAGAGGCAAAGTGATTGTTTGGTTTGTTCCCGCGTTCGCCGTAATGGTGGTAGTATTGGTAAATACAGCATCCACCCAGTAATTTCCCTTTTGATATGAATTAATAGGAAAGGCTGGTGCAGAGGCATAAATATAAACTCCGTTTGTTCCGTCCGTTCCGTCCGCAAGACCCGTTAAAGGACTATTTACGATGGCTTGTGAAAAATAATTATTGGTCGAACTATAATTGCCACTGCTGCTGAAATAGGCAGCAATATAAGTTGTGCCAGCACTAATAGTAACCGGACTGCTAAAACTTACCTGTTGCCAGCCTGTAGCCGTTTCGCCGGTAAATGTAGCCTGCGCCAATAATGTTCCTGTATTGTTGTATAACAAACCCTGATGGGTGCCACTGTTCCCCGAAGCTTTATAAAAGCGAATACCTGTAATGGTACCATTCAATGCTGAACGGAATTTCGTGCCGACCACAATTCCTCCTGCATTATCATTTCCTACCGTCACAGTCGGGCTAGTCGTACCAAAAATTGTACATGGGCAATTTTGAGCAGTAGCGTTCACCGTAATAGTGATGGAAGGTGAAGATGCTGTTGCAGTGTAATTACCAGAATCATCTATGCCGCGTACAATCACTGTAAAGGTTCCATTACCGATGGGAGTCCAGGAATAAGTCCAACTGGTTGTTCCTGTTGCAGCTGCCCAGGTAGCACCTCCATCAAATGAGATCTCTACGCCGGCAACGACTCCACCAACATCAGTGGCAGTTCCTGAAAAACTGATAGGTGATAATGAAGTAAAGGTTGATCCAGTGGCAGGTGAAGTAAATTTGGTTACCGGGGGAGTAACGTCGGTAGTTGCAGTGGCGGCCGTAAGGCCGGTTTGAATACTGGCTGGCTGTACACCCATATCGGCAAACAAATTGATCGTTGCCTGTTGCATGGCCACTGTAGCGGCTCCGCCGCCTCCCTGCTCATTGCTGTCATGATTGGCATCAAGACCCCATGACCATTGAACTGATCCGGCACCAAAGACGAATCCACCCGCAGTGGACTTATAAAACGATAATTTATGGACATGTCCATCAAAAGATGTGTTTGACATCGTAATGCGACCGGGTGGATAACTACTCTGATATTGTTCCCAATCCCACTCGTAACCCAGAGTTCCTGGAGTCATCGTAGCGGTTTGGCCAGCTCCCAATGTAGCCACCGAGGTATTCCGCCAGAATCTTAAGTTTTTGTAAGTATCAGGTACCATGATGGCACTTGTGGTTCCATCCCAGCTGATCTCTCCGCTGAGAGCGTTTTCAGGTTTACAGGCATTATCATTAGCAAAGCTGCATCCATCACGCCACAATCCTGTCCATTCAGTGCTGGGATCACATTTCCCACCGCATGCATTTTCTCCGGGTGTAGGCAATGTGCCTTCCTTATAACAAACCATTGTGCGAAATGGAGTACTTGTGCCATCCACACTATTTTCCCATCTGGTTTTCCAGTAAACTTCATTACCGCTAAAAAAAGCCAGATTTTTTCCTGCTGCACGTGCCGCTTCAACTGTATTCCTTTCTTCCTTCGACCAATATTCATCATGACCGACAGAAAGAAAAGCTTTATGATTTGTAACAGGATTACTCGTGCTACGCGCCATGTCTACGTCGGTTGTATAACTGATATCAAAGCCGTTTCTTTCGAGGAATCGGATCATTGGATATTCCGCATTCATAAAGAAATCCTCTGATGCTCCTCCGCCTCCCCCGCCGTCTCTTGTCAGATACGGTCGGTTATAGCTCACTTTATCGCCATGATTAAATGGCATACCGGCACCGACATACAGACTGTACCCACCATATGGATTATAAGCCTGCCATGTGGCATCGGATGTTTTAAATAAGAGCTGGGAAGTACTGGCATCATTTCGAACAATAAAAGCAATATGACTGGAACCACCACCACCGGCAGCTGACCGGGTTAATTTGGCAACATAAAGTCCCGAAACAGCTGTTGACGGGACAGTCCAGCTTGCGCTGGTCGTCCAGTTGCCGCAATCTGTGAGCCCGGTTGTGTTGTCAAACGAACAGGCATTTTGTGTGATTCCGGTAAAAGCAGTACCGAGGTCCGCGATCAGGCGGGCTCCGTTTCCCTGATAATATCCAATACGGTAAATTTTAATTCCGAATGACTTATCCGTTCCTGACGTAACCGTTATCTTAAAATTGATAGTACCACCAACGTTTACGCTGATATCGGTGCCGAAACCCTGTATGGTTTTGTCTCCAAATGTGCCATTACTATTTAAAGGAATATCCCACTGGGATGCGGGAACACCAGCATTTAAATTTTCAGTGACAATTGCATTCTGGGTGTAGGCAAAATTGAATGCAAAAACTAAAAACAGGGGTAATAGAAAATAATTCCTGTATTCAAACCGGGAATTATGAGTAAGGGTCTCAGACATACAAATACGGATAAGGTTATTAATCTATACCAATTACAATAAATTTTTAGTTATTGGAGGTCGCCTGGAGTTCCGGGAGGATCTGGATTAATGGGAGGATGGCAGGATTCTAAAAAACTCGCAATCGGAGTCAAAGGAGGAATGGGTGATATTTAGATTTGATCCAATATCAACACACAAATTAAAGACTATTTATTGGTTGCTGGCCTAAAGTACTTGGATTTTTCAAAAAAAAGTTTATAGCCCCAAAACCAGCGCCATTTCCTGGTTCCGAAAAATAATTTGCAAACCTGTTTTCCACCAGTCCTTTATTTATCTATTTTTCTGAGTCTTAAGAAGGTAAGAATATAATATAATTGGTCAGGACTCAACTTGGATGCAACTGAATGATTCTTAGGATCCCCCTTGATATACATCGCGTTATAGTTGTCAATTTGGGTTTTTGTGAAATTAGGTACACTATCCTTTCCCTTTTTATAGATGCCATGGCAACCGGCACAATCTATCTTGTATAGTATTTTCCCCTTTTCAAACCAGTCGATCGCATTTTCCCTGGCTTCCTTTCCGTAGTGAGATGGTATGTCGTACTCTACTTTTTTCTTGGAGGTGCACTGAATAAAAATAAAAAAACTTACAAACACACATATGACACCCAGGTACTTCATTAAAATAATTTGTCTTATAAATTTTGTGTGGAAGTTAATTAAAAATGGCGGCCTTATTCAATTAACCTGTCTATTGAAGAGGTTTCAGCAGGTTTTTAACTATTTAAAATGCTTCGCCGAAATTAACATAGAAACCTTGTACGCCGCCCGGACCAAATCCAAAATCAAAGCGAAGATTTGTATCATGTTTTGTATCAACCCGGATGCGAAGTCCTGGTCCGTATGACAAATGAAACTGATCCAGGGCAACCTGATTATATGAGCTTTGTACCTGACCCACACCGAACCATCCGACAATGCCAAAAATATTCCAGATATGTAAGCGAAGCTCAACCTGGGCGTCCACCAGCACATTGTCACGCAGGCCGCCTTCGTAGTACCCCCGCATCTGGCTGTCTCCGCCTAATTTGGAAAGCTCATAAAACGGAACATCACCAGTTGAATAACTGGTTGTAACCTGTCCTGCTAAAACATTTTTTTTCCCCCATGGAAGATACTTTCTCGCATCGAGGCCAAATTTGGAAAAAGCATATGGCCCCCAGCTGCCGGGAAAAAATGCGGCTGTTCCAAGAATATAAGAGCCGTGCCTGGGATTGTAACGGTTATCCCGGGTGTCGTATGCCGCCGCCAAACCAATGCCAACGCTGGTTCCCCCTTGCAATCCGGTGACACTATCTTTTTTCAGGACACTGTTACTATCCGCAGAGATGTCGAAATAATCGGCTACTTCAAAAGGCACGCCAACATAAAAATCTTTGGCAACCAGGCGCAATGCTGTTTCGGCGAAGACAAACCGGTTTACAATATCCTGATCCGGATCTTCTGTGATGGTATTGCCGATATCCCAGATATATTCAGGTGTTTTTTTATAATTCACATAGCCGATGATTACATATTTATTTTCATCAAAAACCAATTCTGTGGCAATGGAAGCATTCACCCGCCCTAGGGTAGATGTCGTAAACACCCCGGATAACTTGGAAGGTTTTGATATCGTATCTTTCTTCGATAAGTTGATCACATTAAATTTCGCAAGACCATATATATTTCCCGCTTCAGGAGAATATGAGTAAATCGGAACCGGCAAAATTTTGAAAAGTTTCTCCGCTTTTGTATTAAAACGGTCGAAACCTGAACTGTCATTCTTGGCAGGCTGCTTAGCTGCCGTGTCCTTTTTTGACTCTGTAGAAGTTTGCGCAATTATCTGGTCACAGCAAACCAGGAGCATGCATATGACGAAAAATTGCTTCAAATGAATGAATTGTAGTTAAGGAATACCCGAAATATGAATATAATTCATTTTAAGAGATTCCTCCTCACACAAATGAATCAACTCAAAAATACATCAGACTTCTTCTCTGTTAAGGTGAACGGACGATGTACATTTACCAAAATCACCCGGAATCAGGAATTAAACCGGAATTAATATTGTCAAATCATTAAGTTTTGACTTGTCGGATATCCTGAACAGGTTTATTTAATGCACTTCAAAATAAAAGCTGAGCTCTTTAGAAAATTGTACTTTGAATTTTCATAATGGATCTGCCCATCTGTCAAAAAAACCCATGCTCGTAACCGGAATTGTTATTTTGATCATTACCGGAGCGGCTATATTGTTCATCAATGGAGCACCTTTTGGTTCACTCCCCTCATTATCCGATTTAAAAAAACTTCAGCGGTTGTCATATTTTCGGGACGGACAGATTCAAAACCTGACTCCCACACCTTCACTAACGGAAGGAGCCGGATTTTTCAATGTGTTGAAGGAATTTCTTTTCGATAAAAGCAAACAGAATACTCCACCCGCTCCCCTCCCATCCCGAAAAACAGACCTGCTCCAACTTGATCGAAATAAAAACATCCTGGTTTGGTTCGGACATTCATCTTATTTTATGCAGATTGATGGTAAAAAAATACTTGTCGATCCGGTATTTAGCGGGAATGCATCTCCCCTGAGTTTTACAACAAAGAGTTTTACCGGTTCGGATATTTATAACGTATCTGATATGCCGGATATTGACTATTTATTTATAACGCATGACCATTGGGATCATCTGGACTACCCGACCATTTTACAGTTGAAGACCAAAGTAAAAAAAATAATCACCGGACTGGGAGTTGGCGCCCACCTGATATTTTGGGGTTTTGATAAAAATAATATTGAGGAAATGGAATGGGACGATCAAATAAATCCGGAAGAAGGATTTTCAGTCAATGCCGTTACCGCCAGACATTTTTCCGGTCGCGGATTGCGTAGAAATGGGAGTCTGTGGACCTCCTTCATTTTGACTACAAGAGATAAAAAAATATTTATCGGAGGTGACTCCGGATATGGTAGCCATTTTGCCGAAATCGGGAAACGATTCGGACCGTTCGATCTGGCCATATTGGAAGATGGTCAATATAATAAGAATTGGAAATATATTCACATGATGCCGGAGGAAACGGTGCAGGCTGCCATTGACCTGGGCGCAAAAAAGTTACTGCCGGTACACTGGGCAAAATTTTCCTTATCGCTTCATGCCTGGGATGAACCAATCATCCGGATAAAAAAAGAAGCTGATTTAAAAAACGTGTATTTGCTACATCCGATGATAGGCGAATATGTAGACCTGGACACTCATCAGATATTTACTTCCTGGTGGGAAAGGATTCAGTAATTTTAAATATCTTAATCGGATCAAGATAAAAGTCATATGAAAAAAATATCCGCAATCAGGCTTGCTTATTTTTTACTTTTTGTTTTTTATATTTCAAACGCTTACGCTATTTCGAAAGAAAAATTTTTCGAGTCCCCGCTGGAAGGCCGATATGACCTTACTTTATACAATGCGGGAAAGACTTATCCCGCCTGGCTGGAGATTCACCATTCCGGGACGCGTACGCTGGTCGGCCAGTATGTTGGTCAGGGAGGTAGTGCCAGACCTATCTCGAAAATTAATTTCATCAATGGAACCGTCAGTTTTTCTATTCCGCCCCAATGGGATACCGCTTCCAGTGATCTGGTTTTTGAAGCCCGATTCCAGGGTGACAGCCTCGTGGGATGGCTCACGATGCCGGATGGTAAAAAATTTACTTTATCCGGCACCCGTGCACCTTCTCTATGGAGAACAACTGAACCCTCATGGGGAGAACAAATCAAATTATTCGATGGCACAGATCTGAAGGGCTGGCATACAAATGGAACAAATCAATGGATTGTAGAAAATGGAATTATGAAAAGCCCGGCTTCAGGATCGAATATCATCAGCGACCAGTTATTTAACGATTTTAAATTACATATAGAATTCCGCTACCCAGCGGGCAGTAATAGCGGTGTTTATTTAAGAGGGCGTTATGAAATTCAGATTGTTGACAGCAAAGGAAAAGAAGCATCCAGGGATTATCTCGGAGCAATATATGGTTTCATAGCTCCTCATGAAATGCTTGCCAAAGATGCGGGTGAATGGCAAAGTTATGATGTTACACTCGTGGGCAGATTGGTAACCCTCGCCGTGAATGGCAAAACCGTCATATTCAATCAGGAAATTCCTGGCATTACAGGTGGTGCACTGGATAGCAGGGAAGGCGATCCAGGTCCCATTATGATGCAGGGTGATCATGGTCCGGTAGAATTTCGGAATATTCTGATTACACCGGCGAAATAAAAATATACAAATTACTAACGACAAAGCGTATATGTATTACTTCAAATAGACATGCCTTAAATTAAATTCCTCATTCAATGCGATGCTCGCTGGTCATTTAAAAACCGGCTCTCAGTAAATAGTATTATTTTTACTACCGTTTAACAGTAAAACGATTCAAAATGAGTCGTTCTTAAGTTATAAAACCGAATTTTATAACCAATTAACTATTTATGAAAAAAACTATCGTCTTATCCGTTGTACTATTCTTTATGGTGGCTGCAGGATATTCGCAGCATTTGTCAGTCAATGCCTTTGGTGGGTACACTTTCCGGGATAAAATCAATTTTAGCAATGCCTACACTTACATCAATGCCGGCGGGATGTGGGGAGCTTCCATAGAAGGTGTGAATGCCCAGGGTACCGGTTTGGAAATTGTTATATCAATATCAAAGTACTAACACCCCTACGACTATTTATATCCCCAGTCAGACATTCAGTTCCAATACCATAATTTCTTATCTCTTATTGAATTTCGAACAATATTATACGAATAATCCCAAGATTGAGCCTTATGGTGGCCTCGGTTTGGGTGCGGCATTTTATAAAAGCGACTATCAGGGATCGACATCAGAGACCAAGTTTGCCTGGGATATTAAAGCCGGTGTGAAATTTCAAATGTCCAGTTCAGTTGGTTTAAAAATCGGAGCACAGCTATTGTCCAGCTCTCAGGCAACAGGTAACGCATTCTATTATGGCTATGTATATACAACCTATGCGACCATACTTCAGTTCGGACTTACCGGTGGTTTGGTATTTGATTTCGGAGGACATAAATAAACCGTCTTTTTGACAGGTAATTCCTGTCCTTTCAAAAATAAGTTTTACTTTTATGAAGAGCCCTTTAAGATCCGGAATTTTAAAGGGCTTTTTTTTACAATTCGTTTAAAAGAACATTACCCAGAACGGCAATAAGAATTTTCTCCTGAGAATTTATTATTCTTATGAAAGAAAAGGGACTTTTCACGACAGTAGACGAATACATAGCATTACACCCGCCTTCCGTGAAAGCAGGATTAGACTTACTAAGAAAAACCATAAAAACAGCAGCACCTGGAGCAGAAGAAATGATCAGTTATCAAATGCCGGCATACAGATTAAAAGGTATGCTGGCATTTTTTTCAGCGGCAAAAAAACACTATGGCTTCTATCCTACTGCCAGTCCGATTATTGCATTCAGGGAAAAATTGAAATCTTACGAAACTTCCAAAGGTGCCGTCAGATTCCCATTGGACAAACCCATTCCTGTTAAACTGATTACTGCAATGGTTAAATGGAAGGTCAGGGAGAATCTGGCAAAGGATATAATAAAGAGAGAAAAGTAAAAAGGACTATATCAACTTTTTAAAAAAAGGCGCAAGTTCCTTTGCAAGTATTTCATGGTCTTCAACACTGGGATGACCTCCACAACCTCGGGCAGTCATCGGCTTGAAGAAAAACAGAGCCACCTTTTTTTTTGACGGGTATTTTTTTTCAATCCGGGCTTTCACAATCATAAGGCAATTTTGCAGTGTCATTCGCTTGTTTCCATTTAACATCGGACTGCTGAGCAGAGCCAGCTGGGCGCCCGGATATTTCGATATAACCAACTCAATAAGCCGGATATAATTATTTATAAATACAACGCTGTCGAAAGGCAATCTCGGTGTCCTTCCATCTCCGTCACTAAAATCATTCGTACCAAGGGCGATGCTCACGACACGGGGAGTATATGTTTTGAAATCCCAAAATCTTGTACTATTCATCAGGAAGTCTGTTTTTTCGTAAACCTGCAACATGGACGGCCCTGCCGTGTTCCAGGTTCTGTAAATCCCGATTCCGCTGACACTGCTTAAAATAAAATTCATGTTGAGCATTCTGGCTACCCTTGGCCCGTATGCATAATAGGCATTATGCTGATCATGATATTCGCCAGTGCCGCAAGGAATCTCTGATGGATCTGCCGCTGCGCCACAGGTTATACTATTACCTATGAACTCAATTAAAGGCCGGTTAGGAACCTTCAGCGCAATAATTTCATGGCCCACGATTTTCTGGATGAAAATAGGACCGGTGGTAGCTTCAGTCGCCTTATAAACCCAGATGGTATGTTCACCCTTTCCGAGACCGACGATATTATAGGAATGGCTGATATTACCTGACACTTTTATTCGCCTGTAATAAATACCATCCACGGTATACTGTAAATAGTTATGAGCTGCCGGATCAGAAAGGGCAGCAAATATGCTGCAGTAAGGACCTGTAAAGCGAAAACCAAAGTGCACCGCAGAACTGATCAGTTCGAGATTTCCATGGGGATTTTGAACATATCTTCCATACGGTCGAAGTGAACTGGCGTTGAGCGTGTCTTTTGATGCAGCAATTGAAGAGAAACTTAAAAAAGAAAAGCAGCTGATAAAAACAATCAGCAAAAGTTTGTAACTATATTTCATTTTCAATACCGGATTTATATTCCCATTCCCAAACATCCCCGTCTTCAGGATCTGTAACATTCCCTATAAAGTGAAATTTGTTTTTCTGAAGGATCCTGGCTGAATAGTTATTCTCAGGCAGCGTCCTGGCTGTAATCCGGATGGTTGGATCTGTTCGTAAAGAAAGATTGACTAATATCTTACAAATTTTAGTTCCGACTCCCTGGTTTCTGAATTCTTCAAATGTGCCATAAGCTATTTCAATCTGCCCGTTAACCGGTTTCCCTTTAAATGCGGCAGATCCTACCAGTATTTCATTTTCCTTTACATAGTAACCTATCCATGGGGGCGAGAATCCTATCCTTTTATAAAAGTCAACGGTCATCTGCAGGCTTTCCTGGCAGCGTGGGTTATTTACAAATTCCGGATTTTCATCCATATGCTCCAGAACAGGAATCAGTTCCAAAATTCAGATTTTAAAATTCCTAAAAAATATATCAAAAATAATGATTCAATGCTATGGGTGTTCTGTGAAAAGGTTTCTCAGATTGACCATTAACTGTTCGGTGGAATCCAGATTTACAAATCCCTGGCGGGGCTTGTCCAAATCAACAACCAGATACAGGGCCATTGTCGTAACCAACGCAAAGGCGATCACCAGCACTTTATTTCTTTCAAGGCTTTTGCTTCCATAACCGGAAAGAAAGGCAGACACAATAATTAAAGTACACAAAACAATTAAAATCATTCCTGGTACTGCAGACCTTCGGGCCGATTCCCGGGTAGTTACTATATCAATCATCGAATTCAGCGAAGGAACCATTTGTTCACTGGCCACACGATTATTCAAATCATGCGAAAGTACCGCAACCCGTTTCCAGATAATGTTTGAAATAGAATCTGACTGCTCCAGCGTTTTTTTAATCATCTCTTCGTCATCTCCCACGTTGTAATAGGCTAGTCTTGTTTCCAGGTAATTTTTGAAATCAGATCTTAAAAGGTTCCGCACACTATCGGGATACATGTCACACCGAAAGATGGATGTACCGATATGATTGGTTTCAGCAACAATATGCTGTCGGCGTGTATCATATTTTGTCGCCGACATACCAAAAGTGAAGGAAAGCAAAAGAGCTGTTAAACCAAGCAGGGATCCTTCTGTGGGTCCGATACCTACATGTTCTGTTCCGGGGAATTTTCTGATATGATATCCTTTAAACCGGTATCCCAGATAGTTAACCAGGATCAGTAAAAACAAAAAAGGGACCGCAAGGTAAAAAGCTGGTATTAAATCAAAATGGCCGGGATGCATATAAATATTTATATTAATTCCATCCACCACCAAGTGCTTTATAAAGAGAGACGATGGAATTCAATTTTTGCTGAGTGGTTGTAGATTCCAGCAATTGGGCATCAAATAAATTTGTTTGCATGATGATTACTTCCAGATAGGACGTATATCCGTTATCATATCGGGCCTGTGAAAGCGTAAGCGCTTTTGTAGCAGCGGCAACCTGGATTTTTCTTGCCTTGTCTTCTTCATCCAGGTTCCTGTATGCGGCCAGTGCATTATCGACATCGGAAAAAGCATTTAATGCAGTTTGCTCATATTGATAGAACAATTGTTCCGTTCTTCTTTTTTCTACCTCAACCAGTTTTTTATTCTGACCCCAGTTGAACAGGGGGCCCACCAGCGATCCGAATCCATTGGCGACAAAACCATTACTGGTGAGAAGTGTAGATAACTGCGGACTGGCAAATCCGAGAACTCCGGTTAAACTGATCGTTGGAAAACGGTTTGCCTGGGCCACACCAATTCTTGCAAACTGGGCCTGCAGTGCAAATTCGGATGCGACAATATCCGGCCTTCTTTCCAGCAACTGGGAAGGCAGGCCAACCGGTATATCCGGAGATAATATCTGATCATAGTTATTTGCACCACGCACTACGTGACCGGGTCCCAGTCCCGTTAGTACACGGATTGCATTTTCAGTCTGAATCATTTGACGACGGAACCCTGGAACAGAGGCTGCCGCAATCGCTTCCTGTTGTTGAGCCTGCAGCAGGTCCAATTCAGAAACATATCCGTGTTGGAATTTATCTGAAATAATCTTTGTGTTTTGTTTCCTTCCCTCCAGTGTATTCTCTGAAATCTTTATCTTATTATCCAGATCCCGCAGCAAAAAGTAGTCAGTGGCCACTTCGGCTACTAAACTTACCTGTAAGGCATCCCGGTTGGCCTGACTGGCCAGGAATTCATCCTCAGCCGACTGAGTCTGAAGACGCAGTTTACCCCAGATATCAAGCTCCCAGCTTAACACACCAAATACATTCAACAAACCCCCATCTACACCGCCAACTGACCTTGGTTGCCTCGGAACCTGCTTTGCCGCCACCTCCTTGAGCCTGATAGCTTAGCTTAGGATGCATATTGGCCTTCACTGCACCGGATAATGCGAGGGCCTCCTGCATACGCGAAGCCGCAGCGAGCAGATCCCGGTTACTATCGATGGCCATTTTAATCAGGGTTTGCAATGCCGTATCATGATAGATCGCAAACCAGGTAGCCAGAGAAGACGTATCCGAGTTTGTAGCATTCGGGTAGCTAATACCTGATGGAGTTGTCGGCTTCTCGTATTTTTTCCCGACCATGCAACTGGCGAATAGTAAAACAGCCAAGACCAGCAATCCATATGTTCCTTTCCTTTTCATTCTCTTATACATGTTGGTTTGAATCGGATGATTTCGTTTCTTCTGCTTTGGCCTTTATTTTCTTCTTTCTTTCAATCAATACAAAAAAAGCCGGAATCAGGATAACGCCGAGTGCGGTTGCTGTAATCATCCCGCTGAACACCGCCATGCCCATTACCTTTCTGGACTCCGAGCCTGCTCCCGACGCACGTACCAGTGGAATCACTCCGAGTATAAATGCAAAAGATGTCATCAGGATGGGCCTGAATCTCAATTTCGCCCCTGCAATCGCCGCTTCCATGACCGTCATACCGCCTTCCTCCAGTTTCATTTTTGCAAATTCTACGATCAGGATGGCATTTTTTGCATTTAATCCGATCAGCATAACAAGTCCGATTTGCGCAAATACATTATTCACATAACTATCCGAAGATAACCGGCTTAAAAACAATCCCAACATGGCGCCCATAATCGCCCAGGGCGTACCCAGCAATACGCTGAAGGGCAGGGTCCAGCTTTCGTACTGGGCGGCCAGGATAAAAAATACAAAGACAAGCGCCATGATAAATACAAATCCGCTCTGGCCTTCAGCTGCTTTTTCCTGAAACGACATGTTACTGTATGCAAACCCCACCCCTTTTGGTAAGGATTCGTTTGCCGCCTGAGCCAATGCATCCAATGCCTGCGAGGACGAATATCCAGGTGCCGGCGATCCGGAAACTTCGGCTGAACGGTAAAGATTAAACCGGTTTGTATACAATGGGCCAACGGTATCTCTGACAATTGCAAGCGTTGAAAGCGGGACCATATTACCATTCGGATCGCGGATGGAAAACTGGCTGAGGTCACTGGGTTTCATTCTGAAAGGTGCATCGGCCATAATATAGGTCTTGTACTGCCTGCCGAATTCATTAAAATTATTTACAAATGAACTTCCCAAAAGGCTTGAAATGGCACTGTTTACAGAATTCAGGCTCAAGCCGAGTTTTTCTACTTTATCCTTATCGATAATGATACTTTTCTGGGGAACATTGGGACGAAACAAGGTATAAATACTTCCAATTTCCGGATGTTTTCTGGCCGCCAGAATAAACTTCTGCGCCTGTTCACCGAGGAAGGTTGGAGATTGCCCTGACCTGTCCTGGATTTCCAATGTGAATCCTGCCGCATTACCCAAACCCGGAATGGGTGGGGGGCTCACGGCTATAATCGTTCCTTCCGAAATTCCTACGGCGCATTTTTGATTCAATTCACGGATCACTTCCTTTGATGTCCTTTTTCTGTCATGCCATGGCGCCAGTTGCACAAAAACAGTCCCGGAATTATTTGAATTGGTGCTTGAGAGTATACTATATCCGTTAATGACCGTAAAAGATTGAATTTCCGGTATTTGTTTGATAATGGCTTCTAATTTACGGGTTACGGAGTCCGTCCTTTCAGATGAAGCCGCATCGGGTAATAAGGCCCCCATGAGAAAATATCCTTCATCTTCTTCCGGCACAAAACCTCCTGGTACTCTTTTCAGCAAAGAGCCGGCAGCCACCGTGATAATACCCAGAATAATGAGCGAGACGATTAATTTTCTCGCGAAGAATCCTGCTACCCGGGTATACCCGTTTGTAAATTTGTCAAATCCCCTGTTGAATGATCCGAAGAAACGTTCCAGCAAATTCTTTTTCTTTCCTTCTTTTTTCGGACGAAGGAGCAGCGCCGCCAGCGCCGGACTCAGGGTAAGCGCATTAAAGGCAGACAAAAGCACGGAAACTGCGATGGTAATCGCAAATTGCTGATATAATCTTCCGGTAATACCACCCGTCAGGGCAACAGGAATAAATACGGCTGAAAGAACAATGGCAATGGCTACGACCGGTCCGGCTACTTCTTTCATCGCTTTACTGGTAGCCTCTTTCGGACTTAACCCGTGCTCAATTTCATGCATTACAGCTTCTACCACCACGATAGCATCGTCCACCACCAGCCCGATTGCCAGGACCATCCCCAACAGGGACAACACATTCACTGAAAATCCAAGCAGCGGGAAAAATATAAAAGTACCGATAAGGGATACCGGAACGGTCAACAATGGAATCAGGGTGGCGCGCCAGTCCTGTAAAAAAATAAACACGACGAGAATAACCAATATCAGGGCCTCAACCAGGGTATGCATAATTTCTTCGACGCCCGCACTGACCGCCAGTGTCGTGTCTAATGAATATGTATAGTCGAGATCATCCGGAAAATTTTGTTTTAGATCCGCCATGGTCTTACGTATACTGGCGGCCAGGTCAAGTGCATTACTGCCGGGAACCTGATATATCGTGATAGCCGAGGCATTCCGGCCGTTATACCGACAGGACTGAGAGTAATTTTCAGTACCCAGTTCTACTCTTGCTATATCACTGAGTCTGACCAATGCGCCGCTGGCACTGGATTTCAGTATGATCCGGTTGAATGCCTCAACACTCACCAGCCTGGATTGCAACTGTGCTGTATAAGTATTTTGTATCCCCGGAAGAGCCGGATTGTTACCAAAAGATCCTCCGGGATAAATATTATTGTAAACTTTTAATGCGTTGGTTACATCTTCAACCGAAATACCCAGTGTATTCATTCGGTCAGGTTTTAGCCAGATACGCATCGCGTACTGGGCTGCACCGAAAACAACCACATCCCCCACCCCTTTCAGGCGTTTGATCTGATCGACGACATTGATATAGGAATAATTATTTATGAATTGCGCATTATAAGTATTGTTGGGTGAATACAATGACACAATCATCATCGGAAATGCCAGGGATTTCTTTGTGCTTATTCCCAGTTCTTTTACGGGGCCAGGCAGGCTGGGTGTCGCAATCGCAACCCGGTTCTGGGTCAGCATATTGGCATTATCCAGGTTGGTCCCCACTTCAAATGAAACCTGGATAGTTGTGCTACCATCATTGGCATTGATGGATTGCATATATATCATATTTTCCACTCCGTTGACCTCCTGTTCAATCGGCGTGGCAACGGATTGTTCCACATTTACAGCATTGGCTCCGCTGTAAGTACCGGTGATTTTGATCATCGGAGGTGTAATGCTCGGATATTGTGAAATGGGTACTCCTTTTAGAATCAGTACACCCAGGATAATGGTAAAAATGGATATTACCATTGCAACGATCGGCCTCCTGATAAAAAACTCACTCATAAATTATAGTTGGAACTTTTTTACACTGAATCTTCATTCTTTCGACGTGGAATCATAGTTCCATTTTAACATGACCGGTTTGACTACCATTGTTGGATTTAAAAAGGTACTTCCAACTATGACAATTTTGTCTCCTTCTTTTAACCCATCAGTGACGATCCAGTTGCTCCCAACCCGGCTACCCACTTTGATCAGCGTTGGCTTTAATTTATTACTATCAGTAAGTAAAAAAACCTGAAAGACATTCTGAAGCTGGTTGACAGACTGCTGAGGAATCAGTATCGCATTTTTGAATTCACCGCTCCTGAACCTGACTTTGACATACTGTCCTGGTCTTAGAATACCAGAACTGTTTTTAAATAAGGCCTGGATCAGGATGGATCCCGTATTTGGATCTATCTGGCGGTTCGTCAATTGCAAATTTCCTTTTTCACCGAAAACGGTACCATCGCCCAAAATAAGTTCCACCGGAACATCGCGGAAATTATTGGATTTGGGATCTTTCTTGTATTCACGCTGAAAATTCAGGTAATCGTTTTCTGAAATCGGGAAACGAACCCTGACATCACCCAAAGATGAAACCGCATTGATACCGTTACCTGCGGAAATCTGCTTTACGTAATCACCGATCTGCACCTTGGATATACCAATGATTCCGGTGATCGGCGCTGTGATCCGGGTATAACCCAATTCAATTTGTGCATTAGCCAGTCTGGAAGTAGCAATTTGCACCTCGTTTTGAGCTGCAGCATAAGAAGCTTTCGCATCATCCAGATCACGCTGACTCAGTGCATTCATTTCAGCCAGTGGTTTTACCCTGTCGAGTTCAGAACGCTTATTCTCCATAAGCGTCTGTGTTCTCGCCACTTCAGCTTTGGCAGCGTCGACCGAATTAAGAAAAGGCTGGTCGTCGATGGTATATAACAGACTTCCCTTTTGAACCAGGGACCCTTCCTTAAAGTAAATGCCCGTTATCCAACCCTGAACCCGGGGATCTATATTCACATCCGAAAGGCCATAAACCTCACCGACATACTCATTATATACAGGAATATTATCCTTTCCCGCAACGACGACGTTCACTTCCGGAGAAACTTCGGTTTTTTTCTCTTCTTCTTTACAGGAACTGATAAGTATCAACAGGCAACCGGCCATCAGTCCCTTCGCTAAATTTCGGGGCATGCAGAAGATTTTAATTAAAGATATCTTTATTAATCAAAACAAAAATCGGTTTCCCCCATTTATCCGTTAAATCAAAATGGGCAAGACCAGACTCATGAAAATGTGAATCTCTATTCATAATTCAGCTTCCTTCAACCAAACATCAAACAATCTGTATCCGAGAGAAAGAATAACGGCACCCGTGAAAAGCCCGACGAATCCGGAATATATGAATCCCCCGAGCGACCCCAGGAAAATGATAAGCATCGGAACGGGGGCCCCTTTTCCCATCATAATCGGTTTCAATATATTATCCAGCAGTCCGACTGGTATCATCCAGATGGTAAGCAGGATCGCTGTTGTTGTATTACCTGTTGTCCATATATAAATCAGCACGCCCAGTGTTACCGGCATAATACCGACTTGAATAATGGCAAGTATAAGGCATAAAAGCGTCCAAATGCCGGCATATGGAATACCGGCTATAAAAAATCCGGCACCGGCACAAAGGCTCTGAATCAGTGAAACACCCAGAATGCCCCGAACGACATTCCGGATGGTGACCGCGGCTATCGAACTGATATCAAATTGGGAACTGTTTATTAACCTGCTAAAAAACTTCCTGGCATATTCTGCCGATTCCGCGGAATAGCAAAGCAATACACCACTTATTATAATGGACAGTAAAAAAAATAATATAGCCTTACCTGAAGAAGTTACCATCTCGAGAACGTAGTTGCCTGCACTTTTTATCTGTTCGGGATATTGTTGAAGGAAATTCTCCACCCCCTTGGATAACTGGGTCCAGGCCTGGAATATTTTACTTCCAACCAGAGGCCAGTCTTTCACTTTTTCAGAGGGAGGCGGTATCTTCAGTTTTCCTTCCTGGAAACTGGATATCTTATCTTTTATTTCTGTGCCTGTTCTGAAACCCAGCCAACTGATAACAGAAATAAAAAAAAACAGGAAAAACGCAGTCATCAGGATGGCGGCTAATACGCCCCTGCCCTTTAATAACCTTTTTAGTTTCTGATGCAGGGGAAACATAGAAACCGCCAGGATGGCGGCCCAGATGACGGGAGTAATAAATGGGGCTAATATTTGAAAACACCATATGAATAGAAATGCCAGAGCCAACATTTGAACGGCTAAATGAATAATCTGTCTGGATCTGGCAGTGAAGGATTTGGTTTGTTCGGGGTCATTCATATATAATGGCTATTTAATTTTTAATTCCGGAACTTCCATTTTTCTTCATTTTCCATCGGGAATAATAATCTGGCAATTAATGCAGTCCAGCCTGTCTGATGCGATGCGCCAACACCTCTTCCTGAATCTCCATGAAAGTATTCATAAAATAAGATATAGTCCTTAAAATGCGGATCGGTTTGCAGTTTCTCATTCCCATCAAATACGGCGCGCCTTCCGTTTTCATCCCTTAAAAAAATGCGGGTCATACGTTTTGCCAATTCTATAAAAATTGTAAAAAGGTTCGTGTAGTTTCCCGAATGTGTTGGATATTCCACTTTAAAATCATCTCCATAATACTGATAGAAATGCCTGAGGGATTCCAGGATCAGGTAATTCATCGGCATCCAGATCGGCCCCCGCCAATTTGAATTCCCGCCAAACATAAAACTATCTCCTTCGGCGGGAGTATAACGTGCTGTCAGGATTTGCCCCTGAAGGGAAATGGCAAAAGGGTTTGCCTCATGGCATTTACTTAAGGATCGGATACCATAAGGAGAAAGAAATTCTGATTCATCCAGCATCCTGACCAGTATTTTTGTGAGTCTTTTACCGCGTAAAAGCGAAAGCAAATGTTTTTCACCCGGATTTTTTTCATTCCAACGGGAAACAAGGGAAGCCAGATCAGGCCGGTGATCCAGGAACCAATTCAGCCTGCTTACAAATTCTTTCTGCTGTAAAAAAATATCATCTTCCAAAACTTCCACAGCAAACAGCGGAATCAGGCCGACCATTGAACGGAGTTTCAGACTCAGTGATCTGCCATCATCGCTATACAACATATCATAATAAAACTCATCTTCACTATCCCAAAGCCCTTCCTCTTTTACGCCATTTTTAAACATGGCTTCAGCTATATACAGGAAGTGTTCAAAAAATTTTGTGGCCATATCCTGATAAACAGGATTTTCCTTTGCCAGTTCCAACGCGATACGCATCATGTTAAGTGAATACATCGCCATCCAGCTCGTGCCATCGGATTGGGCAAGCGAAACACCCGGTGGAAGTGTTTGATTTCTGTCAAAAACACCAATATTATCCAGTCCCAGAAATCCGCCCTCAAAAAGATTATTTCCTGCTTCGTCTTTACGATTCACCCACCAGGTAAAATTGAGAGATAGTTTATGAAACATGGCTTCCAGAAAACCCCTGTCTCCCGCTTTTTTATGAAATCTTTGTTCGCCCCGGTAAACGCGCCAGGCGGCCCATGCCTGAACGGGCGGATTTACATCTCCAAAATTCCATTCATATGCAGGCAGCTGCCCGTTGGGATGCATATACCATTCTTTTGTAAGAAGTAATAGCTGATTCTTTGAAAAGTCCGGGTCTATCGTCATGAAAGCAACGGCATGAAAACATAAATCCCAGGCAGCAAACCATGGATATTCCCATTTGTCGGGCATACTGATAATACTCGAATTATTCAGATGTTTCCACTCCCGGTTTCTTCCCTTTTTTCGTTCGGTGGGTGGTTCAGGCTGCGCCGGGTCACCTTTCATCCATTGATGTATGTTGAAATAATAAAACTGCTTGCTCCATAAAAGACCAGCGAAAGCCTGACGCTGAACATTCCGGGCATCCTCCGATTCGATTCCCTGCTGTATTTCGCCATAAAATAAGTCAGCCTCCTTTTTTCTTTGAGTGAAAATCGAATTGAAAGCTTCAAAAGGAATTTTATTTTCTGTTTTTGATAAACGAAGCGTAATGATGGCAGAACGACCCCCAGGTACTACTACATCGTAATTGGCAGTGGCTTTCGTGCCGCTCATCGATGGATTAACTGATAAATCTCCCTGGACAATATAATTATTGACTCCGTCTTTGAAATATCCGGGTCGTCCTTTTACTGCATATAGTTTTTCGTCGTTGCTTTCGTTATCCGTAAAAACCAGCTCAGGTGACCCGTCGCAATAGAGAAAATAATCGCCATATTTCTGATGACTGATATGAATAGAAGACGGATCCGATATTGTAAGAACCGGCTTATAAGAATCATAACCCCAGGCCCAGGTATTGCGAAACCAGATGGTAGGTAAAATATTCAGGCTTGTCTCTTCCGAAGAACGATTAAAAATCGTGATCTTAATCAGGATATCTTCCGGGTCATTTTTTGCATACTCAATGAAAATGTCAAAATATTGATCCTGATTGAAGATGCCGGTATCCAACAATTCAAATTCCGTTTCGTTTTTACCTCTCTTTTTATTTTCATCGATCAGTTGCTGATAGGGAAATTCCGAATGCGGATATTTGTACAGCATCTTCATATAAGAATGAGTAGGTGTGCTATCCAAATAATAATAACATTCTTTTACGTCTTCCCCGTGATTGCCCTCATTACCGGTGAGTCCGAAATATCTTTCTTTTAAAATCGGATCTTTTTTATTCCACAGGGCAATAGCGAAACAGAGGAATTGCTGTTCATCACAAATACCCGCAATTCCTTCCTCACCCCACCGATAGGCTTTGCTCCTGGCCATATCGTGACTGACAAATTCCCATGCGGCTCCATTTCCGCTATAGTCCTCACGTACCGTTCCCCACTGACGGTCGGTCATATAGGGTCCCCACTTTTTCCAAAGCGGTTTATCAATACGGGCTTGTTCGGGATTCATCATTTCTTATCCGTTGGTTGTAAATCCGGGATATAATGTCATTCCTCCATCCACAAATAATGAAGTTCCATTTACATAATCACTGTCATCGCTGCATAGCCATACAGCTGCGTTACCAATATCTTCCGGTTCACCAATTCTTTGATATGGAATCAGCGTTAATAATGACTTTAATGCTTCAGGAGTATCCCAGGCTGATCGGTTGATCGGTGTTTGAATAGCCCCCGGACAAATACTGTTGACCCGTATTTTTCTCCACGCATATTCCTGTGCAAGCGTCTTCATAAGCATCATGGATGCCGCCTTTGGAAGCAGCATAATTGGCATGGCCTGCCCAAGGAATCACTTCATGCACGCTACTCATATGAATAATTTTTCCGGCGGACTTGGAACGCGCAGGAACTACTCCCCTTTTCAGAAACTCCCTGATAGCCTCCCGGGCGCAAAGAAATTGTCCCGTGAGATTCACAGAAATCACATAATTCCATTGTTCAAGTGTCATTTTATCAAAAGGTGAATCCCTCTGCAACCCCGCATTGTTAATCAGAATATCTACAGTTCCATATTTTTGAATGGTATCGGAAAACATCTTTTGTACTTCTTCTTCCTTGCTGACATCACACATGGCTGTAATACCGGTTCCACCAGCAGACACGATTTCAGCGAGCACCGCTTCCGCAGCATCCTTAACAGGGGCCACCGGATAGTTGATGACTACAATCGCTCCCGAAGCCGAGAGAGACTTCGCAACGCCGGCTCCGATACCGCTACTCGCTCCGGTAATGATGGCTACCTGGCCTTCTAATTTTTTTTCCATGCCATTCCGTTTACATCTTAATCACCCAAGTTATCTTGTTTAAAAATCAAAAACCCCTCATAAAGGCATTTAACTGTAAAATAACTTGCAAGCTCAAAGACGAAAGTTTTATGCTCAAAGCAAAAGTGAAAGAAAGAAGATCAGATTAAAGACAGGAATATATAAAGGAAGATTGCGGATTATAAAATCTGATTAATTTTCATGTATTGAAGTAGCATGATGGTTTTTGCATCCCTGATTTCACCGGCAGCGATCATCCCGTAAGCCTTATCAAATGAGATCTCCAGCACTTCAATGTCTTCTTGTTCGTGTTCTATGCCACCTCCTTCATGCACCTTCATCGACGGCGTATATTCAGCGATAAAAAAATAAAGAATTTCACTAACGGATCCCGGAGACATATAAGAATCAAAGATTTTCCTCACATCCTTAATGCGGTATCCGGTTTCTTCCTCCGTTTCCCTTTTTATAGCTTCTTCCGGATTATCCTGATCCAGCAACCCGGCGCAGGCTTCTATCAGGACACCCTTTTTATTTCCGTTTACAAAACTGGGTAATCGAAATTGCCGTGTTAGAATAACAGTTTTAAATTCCTGATTATAAAGCAATATGACGGCTCCGTTTCCCCGGTCATAAACCTCCCTGGTCTGTATCTGCCGGATTCCATCCTGTTTTAATATTTCGTAAGTATATTTTTTTAATGTATACCAATTGTCAGATAATAATTCTTCCTTAATAATTTTGATTTGTTCCATAACGTTGAATCAATTTGTAATATAAATAAATCAATTATATTCAACTATACACAATGTCCCAACGGTCAACATTAGACAAAGTTTTCTATATCATCCGCACATCACTTAATGGCGAGCAGCGCGATTATACCCAGGGGAATTTGTCGAAAGCCATTTTTTTACTGGCGATTCCTATGATTCTCGAATTGAGCCTGGAAAGCGTTTTTGCCGTCGTGGATATATTTTTTGTTAGCAAACTGGGACAGCATGCTATTGCCACGGTTGGGTTAACGGAAGCTGTTATATCACTCGTTTACTCTATTGCCATAGGTCTGAGTACGGCTGCCACGGCAGTGGTAGCCAGAAGAATTGGCGAGAAAGACCCGGAAGCGGCTTCCCACGCTGCGGCACAATCATTAATCATGGCGCTGATCGCGACTCTCTTCGTCAGTATCCTGGGTGTTGTATTTGCCGGTAACATTTTATCCCTGATGGGTGCTGATGTCAGGGTTGTTCGTGAGGGCGCCATTTTCACAAAAATCATGTTTGGTGGCAGCCTGGTGATCATGTTACTGTTCCTCATTAACGGAATATTTCGCGGGGCGGGTGATGCCGCAATGGCTATGAAAAGTCTGTGGTTCGCCAGTATCATGAATATTATATTATGCCCTGTATTTATTCATTACTTCGGATTGAAAGGTGCAGCCATCGCAACCGTAATAGGGAGAACTGCAGGTGTGTTATATCAATGTTATCATTTGTTCCGTGGCAAGGGAATTATCCGGCTGAAGGCAGTTCATTTTAATTATGATCCAAAACTTTTGAAATCAATTGTTGCCATTGCCTGGCCTGCAACTTTGCAATTTCTCATCAACAGCGGCAGCTGGATTTTTCTGACAAGGCTGGTTGCTGAAACAGGAGGCACCGCTGCCTCTGCCGGCTACCAGCTCGCGATCCGGAATTTTATTTTCTTTCTCTTACCTGTGTGGGGATTAAGCAATGCGGCTGCTACATTGGTAGGGCAAAACCTGGGCGCAAAAAATCCGCAAAGGGCAGAACAATCAGTATACATGACGGCAAAATACTGCGCGTTTCTCATGGGCATTGTGATGTTCATTTTTATTTTCCTCCCGGGCTTTATCTTACAGATTTATACCCATGATGAAAACATCATCCGGTATGGAACACTAACTCTTCGATGGTTTGGGTCCGCAAATATTTTTTATGGCATCAGTATGGTGATGATGCAGGCTCTCAACGGAGCCGGTGATACGAGAACGCCTACCGTAATCAATTTTTTCTGCTTCTGGTTATTTCAAATACCACTTGCCTATATACTCGCTTATAATTTTCATTTGAAAGCAACCGGTGCATTCATTGCGGTTCCGGTGGCTGAAACATTGATCGCACTGGTTGCCTGGTATTATTTCAATAAAGGAAAATGGAAAACGATCAGCGTTTGAAGTGTAAGGCGTAAGGCGCAAAGCGTAAAGCCTGATGATTATCGGTCATCGACAATTAATCCTGAACGTTATAAAATCAAAGCCTATTTTTTTTGCAACGTCGTAACAACCGTTGCCGTCTCATGTTGAGAAAGGGTTTCACCACCTCCTTCATCCTGAACTTTATCCTGGACAACATAAGAAGTGAGCGTTAAAACATTTCCGGAAATAGAGAATTTTGCTCCCGTAGCGGCGGGTGTTCCGGATCCGCCGGATCCAAATAGATTTGATCCTGTATAATGAATAGAATCTTTTCCAATGATCTCGAATTCGGAGGAACTATTGGTAGCAGGTACAGTAAATGGAATTGAAGTTGAAAATGTGTCTAGTAATATATCATTTTCATATTCAGTGGCAAATGCTATGATATTAGCTGCATAGGTAATACCCGTGCCCGCCATAGTATTTCCGGAAATGGCTACAGTACCTCCGTTTGCGGTTGTTTTATAATCCGAAGTGGTAATTATTTTGGAATTGAATCCACCCCCATTATCTACAGCGGTCGCTGAAGTGGTGGCATGCATACCCATAAAAGTCCAGTTCCCTGATAAACTGGGTGCGCCGCTACTGGAATTATTGTCTTTTTTACAGGCAGTAAAACAAAAAAAGATCGCAGAAAGAATTATAAAGCTGACGGATTTTCGCATGAAAAAGGATTTTCATAAAAACGAAAAATAGCATCTGATATTGTCACAAAATTAATCTGAAAGATGCGCTTTAATTACAGAGACTTAATAAGATATACGCCATAAATATAATTCCCTGATATGGAAATAAAATTATACGCTGAATAACGCTATGACAGCCGAGTGCGTTGGCTTTACGCTTTGCGCTTTACGCTTTAAGCTCTAAATGTTTCCTTTTTTCAGCTCACCGACGCCATAATCCACAGCTCTGGCAGTTAGAGCCATATAAGTTAATGAAGGGTTTTGATTTGCACTGGATGTCATACAGGATCCGTCAGTTACAAAAAGATTCGGTGCATCCCACAACTGATTGTGTCCATTTAAAACAGAAGTTTTCGGGTCCCGGCCCATGCGGGCCGTTCCCATTTCATGAATACAAAGTCCCGGATTGGCTTCCGGATCATTAAAAGTGTTTATATTTTTCAATCCTGATTTCTCCAGCATCTCGGCCGCACTATTCATCATATCGGCACGCATGGACAATTCATTTTCCCGCCAAATGCAATCAAAATCCATCAGGGGCAAACCCCATTTATCTTTCCTATCCTTACTTAATTTTACCCGGTTGTCAGGATGCGGCAAATGTTCACCCCATCCTCCCATCCACATGGACCAGTCTCCGGTTTCCGTAAGTTTTGCTTTCAGTGATTCACCAATTCCTTCCAAATCGGTTACCCTTCCCCGGTAGGCCCCGCCCTGATATCCAAATCCCCTTACGTAATCCTTTTGAACGGTATGATCATTGATATTCCGAAATCTTGGAACGTATATTCCATTTGCCCTCCTTCCATAAAAATAACGGTCCTGAAATCCGTCAAATGTCGCACTCGCACCCACATGATAATGATGATCCATTAAATATCGACCCAGTGCGCCGCTGCCATTTCCAAGTCCTTCCGGATGTGCATCCGAAACAGATTGCATGAGGATCGCGGTGGTTCCGATGGTGGAGGCATTCAGGAAAATAATTTTTGCGAAATATTCTTCCGTTTGCATGGTATTCGCATCGATGATCCGGATTCCTTTAGCCTTTTTTTTATCCTTGTCATATATCACTTCTTCTACTATGGAAAATGGTCTGAGCGTCAGATTGCCCGTAGCGTATGCAGCCGGAAGGGTAACACCATTGCTGCTAAAATATCCGGTAAACGGACAACCTCTGTCACACATATTCCTGTACTGGCAGGGACCCCGGCCATTCAGTCCCTTGCTGAGATTTGCAACTCTTCCGATGATCATCCGTCGACCGTCTGAGAATTTTTCACCGATTTTTTCAGAAATATGTGTTTCGAGACAGTTCATTTCCATTGGTGGCAGAAATTCACTGTCAGGTAACTGCGGTAAACCTTCCTTCGATCCGCTGATGCCCACGAATTTTTCAACATAGCTATACCAGGCAGCAATATCCTTGTAGCGGATTGGCCAGTCTACCCCGTGACCGTCTTTGACATTGGCCTCAAAATCCAGATCGCTCCAGCGATAACATTGCCGGCCCCACATCAAACTTCTTCCGCCTACATGATATCCGCGAATCCAGTCAAAAGGTTTTACCTGCGTATAGGGATGTTCCAGATCGTTTACAAAAAAATGCTTATTGGTTTCATTGCAAAAGCCACGAATCTGGATATGCTGTTTCTTTTGCATTTCCTCGGTAATGGCCCCATGGTGATCTAACTGCCAGGGTGCAAGATTAGCTGTGGGATAGTCTTTGATATGCTCCACATTCCTGCCTCTCTCCAGCACCAAAGTTTTTAACCCCCGTTCACAAAGTTCCTTCGCGGCCCAGCCACCGCTGATACCGGATCCTACTACAATGGCATCGTAAGTGTTTTGTTTTAAGGATCTGTTATTAATCCTGGGTGAATCAGGCGGCATATCATCGTTGATGTTGTACTATGAATATAGATGTTATCAGGTAATATAAAAAAACACCGCTTCTGAAGGTGCTTTTCCTTTTCCCTTTTTATCCACATAATGGTATTTAGAACTATGATTGACTAATCAGGTGTCGGATTAGAAAGAAAATACCTGCCAGGACTGCGATGACCAATATGATCAGCAATACAATAATCAATTTGAATTTAACTCGATTTCGGTTGGCCTTTAGAATGCTTTCTTCTCTTACTTCAGCCGGCAAAAATTTGATGGCCAAATTAAGCAATAACGGAACAACCACGATATCGTCGATATAACCAAAGAATGGAATAAAATCAGGAATCAGGTCGATTGGACTGAGAAGATAAATAATTGACAGAATAGCAGGCAACTTTGCCAATACTGTCGTTCGACTATCCCTGAAAGCAAAAAAAAGAATAAGAATCTCCTTTTTGAGCATCCATGGTTGGATCTTCGGGCTTTTAATAATCATGATATTAACATATATAAGAATCTTTTCCTGTTACATCAAAAGTTACACCACGTACATTGTATAATTTTATATTGTGACTCTCAGACGACCTGCAGTCATATCACCCAACTAAATTCAAAAAATACTATTGACAAAGACAGTTTCAGATCCGGCAATAAGTTATGAGTCCCTTACCATTGAATATATCCGGGAAGAAGCGCGTAATTTTAAAACTTTCACTTTCCGCGAAGGACATTCCGTCAAATACCAGTCCGGTCAGTTTATAACCCTGGTAGATAATTCCGGGAAACAGGAAATTCGGAGATCTTATTCGATCATCTCATCGCCTGCTTTGAATGAACCGCTTGCCATTGCTGTTAAACGTATTGACAATGGATTTTTTTCCAGAAAACTGGTGGATCATGCCCGGATCGGCGATCAGGTTTTCACAACAGGCGCAGCAGGATTCTTTCGTGTTCCGGAAAATATCAAATCGTTTAAGCATATTTACTTTTTTGCTGCCGGAAGCGGCATTGCACCCATTATATCATTAATCAAGACTGTGCTGCATGACTACCGGGATATTTTTGTATTCCTGGTGTACAGTAATCCTTCGATCGATTCCACTGCATTTTATAACTTATTAAAAAACCTCGAACATGATCATCCCCAACAATTACAGGTACATTTTCTGTTTAGCTCTGAAGCAGATCTGAGAAGGGCGCGTTTAAACCGGGAACTTCTCCTTGAATTTTTGACAATCAAACAATTCGACCGGGAGAAAATATTGTTTTATACCTGCGGACCGGAAAATTATATGCGAATGATCATTTTCCTTCTGCTCGAAGAAGGGTTTCCAGGTGAAAATATTAAAAAAGAAGATTTTAACCCGGGTAATAAAAAGCTGGCCCACCGCGCCCCACCGGATAAAAATACATACCAGGTTACGATTGAATTAAACGGTGTAAGTTTTCAATTTCCTGTGCATTATCCTGATAGCATCCTGCAGGCGGCAAAGAAATTAAAATTGAATCTTCCATATAGTTGTGAAACCGGTAAATGCGGAAGTTGTGCAGCCATTTGCAAATCCGGAAAAGTATGGTTGTCTAATAATGAAGTGCTGACCGACAAAGATCTGGACAAGGGACTGGTATTAACCTGTACCGGTCATCCGCAAATGGGCGATGTCGTTTTAAAAATTGTCTGAGTATCGTCAGTTCCCACTGATCTTATCAAAATATAGATAACGATCCCTTGTTTTATCAGGCGCACGATGTGTGTCGTAACCAATAAACATAATGGGATCCTTTTGCCAGCTTTGATAGAGGGGCCAGTAAGGCAGTCCGGTTCCATTGGGATTTTTGGTCCTGATAAAATTCACAAAGTAATCCTGCATGATCGTTGAAACCATATAATCCGAAGGCTGCCAGTCATACACCCGGTTAGTGGGAAGATTGCCCAGCGCATATTCAATTTCTGCTGAATGGACAGCTCCCTGGAAAAAACCGAGACCACTGAAATTTTTTTCAGTTGCTTCACCATCAGAAGGTTCATTGCGTGGCGACTTATTGATATCTGCCATCAACCCCGGTCTTGCTTTTGTAAAGAAATAACGATAAACCGGACTATTGGTTTTTGTATGCAGATCAACCCATCTCCAGGACCCGAAGGCATTTGTACGATCAGATGCCAGAGATGTTGCAACTACAATAACGTCAGAATCGTTGTTCACTGCATATAATTTCAAAATCTCATCCGTATTTGTGGGGTATAATTTTTTGACTGCATTCGTATAATTTTCTTTTGTGGGTTCTGCATCTCCCAATATGGATTTCCAGTTCGATTCCTCAGAGTTCCATCCGATGACAACCGGAACCTTGGCCACCCTGCCTGTCTTATATAAGGTAACCGGTGATTCAGGAAAAAAATACCCATCAATATCCAGTGGAAAATTATCCGGGGCCGGTTTGGCTGTTGCATTTAATAGTTGTTCAGCAGACATGGCACGAAGTTCTTTCAGGGAATTTGCCGATACTGTTTTTGAAAATGCAAGACCGATTTTCTCGGCTTCCTTCAGGGGTACAACTTCATTTATCTTCAGAATTGAACCGCTTTCTCCGATAGCTCCTGCGAATAAATTTCTTGCCAGCGGAGAAACAATCTGGGCACAAACCGAAGATGAACCCGCAGATTCTCCTGCGATCGTAATATTATCCGGATTTCCTCCAAACGCTGCAACATTTTTATGCAGCCATTTGAGCGCTTCTGTCTGGTCCATCAGTCCATAATTTCCTGAACCATGAAATGCAGACTCCCGGCTGAGTTCGGGATGGGCGAGAAATCCAAATACGCCAAGTCTGTAATTTACTGTAACTGCCACGATGCCCTTCCGGGCCATGGATTCCCCATCATAACGATATTCTGATGCGTCTCCTGCTTTCATTCCACCACCATAGAAAAAGACCAGTACCGGCAATTGCTCGTTTCCGTTTTTAGCCGGCGTCCATATATTCAGGTAAAGACAGTCTTCGCTGATACCAGGCGATCTGAATTTCATGTCGCTGTAAATTGGTAATTGCATTGGTCTGGCGGAAAAATGATCAGCCCTTAGTGTCCCTTCCCAATTTTTAACTGGCTGCGGTTCTTTCCATCGTAACTCACCTACGGGAGGTTGTGCAAAAGGTATTCCTCTAAACATAGCAATGCCGGAAAGCTGCGTTCCCTGCAGAATACCATTAGCGGTCTTTACTGTGGGCAAACTGCCATCTGATGTTAACTGACCAAATGAGATGATGCTAACCAGGGAAAAACAAAATAGCAAAGCAAACGGTTTCATATATACAGAATTGAAAACGAAGATAAACTTTTTAGATTTTCTCACCGGTACACTTTAATACTAAGAAAGCACTTATTATATTTTCTTCTGGGCTGATCCAAAGAGTCGCATTTCGCCCTATTATCGCCGTATTCACACCATCCACTCTTATTTAATAATAATAGTTTTGTGTCTCAAACATTTACAATGAGAAAAGTAATTTTATTTATGCACATGTCGCTCGACGGTTTTGTCTGCGGTCCCCATGATGAGCTGGATTGGGCAACCATGAATGACGATGAAATCGGAAAGTTTCTGATACCCGAATTACAAAAAACAGTGGACACGATGCTGGTAGGCCGGGTTTTATACCAGGGCTTTGAACAATACTGGCCGACGGTTCCGCAAGATCCGAAAGCGCCGCCGGAACTCGTTGAATTTTCGCATTGGATGGCGGATACGCCAAAAGTGGTTTTTTCAAATACATTGAAAGAAGTAAAATGGAAAAATTCCAAACTCGCCGCAGCCGATCCGATTACTACGGTTCAGCAAATGAAAAACGAACCAGGCGGAGATATGGTCATTTTTGGAGGTGCCGCTCTGGCCGCTTATTTTACAAAAAATAATCTGGTAGATGAATACAGGCTCAAACTGGAACCGGTTGTATTGGGAAAAGGAAAGCCGTTGTTTAAAGATGTGAACGATCGCGTAAAATTAAAACTGGTCAGGTCAAAAGCATTTGAGTCAGGAGTCACGGGACTTTATTACTCAGTGATAAAATAGAACGCGTAATCTGTTACCTCCGTGTCAGTCAGTAGATATAAATCTTCTATCGGATAAATTGCGTCGTCCTATTTATTACCAGTAAACAGTTTGTATAGATTTCCGGCCTGACGAATTGCGTCGTCCTATTTATCACCAGTAAACAGTTTGTATATATTTCCGGCCTCACAAATTGCATCTTCTTTTATATTACCAGTAAATCAGTTGTTACAGATTTCCCGCCGGATAAAAATGAATAACTTTATCCGGCCGGATCCTTTCAAAATTTCGGTCATGAAATAATGCACGTCGTGTCCCGCAAATTCTTCGATTATATTTTCGTAATTATTTTCGTTTTCCCTTTTCAATATTGTGCTAAGGGACAATCGACGTCTCCTTCATCCCCCACCCGAAAATATACAAAGCTTGTCTGGCAGGACGAGTTTGACAATCCCGGCCTGCCGGACCCTGCAAAATGGAAATATGATACCGGCTTTATCGCCAATCACGAACTTCAATATTATACGTACAACCGCACAGAAAATGCCCTTGTAAGCAACGGCCTGTTGGATATCACAGCCAGAAATGATTCAATTATTTCCAATGGTCATGTTTATCCAATTACTTCCGCCCGCATCAAAACACAGGGAATTAAAGACTGGACCTATGGCCGGATGGAAATTCGCGCCAAAATTCCTTCTTCCCTTGGAACCTGGCCCGCTATCTGGACATTGGGCAGCAATATTGACAAGGCTGGCTGGCCATCCTGCGGGGAAATTGACATCATGGAACATGTCGGCTTTATGCCCGATACACTGCACTTCAATGAACATGCGGCCGGTACCAATGCCGGCACACGTATCTATTATCATTCACCGGAAAAAGATTTTCATATATATGCGATAGAATGGTACCCCGACCGCATTGACTGGTTTTTTGATGGCAAAAAGGTTTTTACTTACACGAATGATCATCGTGGAGACGATACGTGGCCGTATGATAAACCGCAATTTATTATTCTGAACCTGGCCTTCGGGGGTGACTGGGGTGGAACGAAGGGTGTGTCACTGTCGTCGCTTCCGCAACATTTTTATATTGATTACGTTCGGGTATACCAATAACACTATGCCACAACTAATCCACAATACAAGTGTGGAAGACTGGAAGTACTGGAAGTCTGGAAGTGGAGTGTATCAGTTAATGTTTGTTTCTTCACTTCCAGTCTTCCAGTCTTCCATACTTTCATGCTTGCTCTATTTCCTCGAACCTGATCCGTATGTGTTGGTTCCTGTGTTTGAGAATAACGAATAGTTCGCCGAAACTCAGCTGGATCGTCGGTTTCACAATCGCATCGTGGGAAATCCGCCAGTCCGTTTGTTTCCCGACATAATTCCTGAGTTTGTCCTTGTACTTCCTGTTCACAAGATTTTCCAACTCCTTCGCGCTGCGAACCACTGCAAAAAACAACCGGTATCCGGAGTCAGCCTTGAGCATCACCTGCATTTTTTTCAGGTGGGCCGGATTTTCAAGGTCAATGATCGCCGCGTATCGGTCCTTTTTTACCGCGTTTACATGGAGCTTTGCTTCTCCCAATTCCATATAATCGGAAAACAGTAGGTTCACCCGGCAACAAGCCGGATCCTTCTCCATTTCCCTCACCCTGTAGTATGTCTGGGACACGAGATATCGCCTTCCCAATTGAATGAGGCGGGAAAGATAAACCGGTTTGAATTCCTCGAATGGTTGTAACATCACTTATTCACAAGTTTGGAAGACTGGAAGTCTGGAAGTAAAAGTCTGTTAGTGAGTGTTTGTTCTGTCACTTCCAGACTTCCAGTCTTCCATACTTCCACACTATTATTAGTTGTTAATCCTAAGAATCTCACTCATCCTGGTTGTATAACGGGATGACAGATAATCGGTCTTCAACCGGTACGGCCGCTCAAATCCCTGAGTAGCAGTACGCACAATCTCCTTCCCGGTCGATTGATTGATCTGATCGATCGTCCGCATCACACGCCGGTCCTTCTCGCGGTCAGCCCTGTCAAAAAAACTGCCCTGCACAGAGGATTCCGGAACCAGGTCCATCACCGTCACGCCGCATTTCATATATAAGAAACCTGGTTTAAAAATCAGATCCAATCCCCGGAGGGCTGCTTTAATAATCTCACCACTGTGGTTGGAAGCCCTGTCCAGGTCAATGTCGATCGAACGCAGGTATTGGGCTTCCGTCGTTTTATGGGGATTTGTCTGAATAAAAACCTGGATGCTGCGGCAGCAGGTTTTGTCTGCCCGCAGTTTCGTTGCGCAACTGGCGGCATAATTTGCCATCGCTTCCGCTATCTGTTTTTTATCGGAAATCCGATTGCCAAATGACCGGGATGTACAAATGTTTTGACGGACCGGTTTTTCCTGTTCCCAGGCTATCGATGGAATTCCGCGCAGCTCAAACAAAAGGCGATGACCGACCACCGATAAGTTTTTCCTAACCCATTCCTCCGGTGCTTCTACGAATTCGGCGGCCGTTTTGAATCCTGAGCGGGATAAAAAAAGCGCATACTGGTGCCCGATACCCCAGATATCTTCCACCGGAGTGGCAGATAACATTTCCCGGACCAGAGCCGGATTGGCCGCCCAGAATACCGATGCATGTTTATAATGTTTTTTGGCGTGACGGTTGGCCATTTTCGCCAGTGTTTTTGTGGAACCGATGCCGACGGAGACCGGAATGCCCAGATTTTTCTTTATGGTCTTCCGGATGTCGTATCCAAGCTGGCAGAGGTCGGTTTTTCTCATCTCCTCAAGGTCCAGAAATGCTTCGTCGATCGAATACAACTCGATTTTTGGTGCAAATAAACCCAAACTGTCCATGATTCTCTTGCTCATATCACCATACAGAGTATAGTTGGAACTAAACACCGCAACCCGATGCTCATCAAGGAATTTGCTCATGATAAATGCAGGCGCGGCCATGCCGATTCCGAGTGCTTTGGCTTCATCGCTGCGCGAAATCGCGCAGCCGTCGTTATTCGATAGCACGATCACCGGGCGGCCCTCCAGTTTTGGATTAAAAACCCTTTCACAGGAACAGTAAAAATTATTGCAATCCACGAGTCCGTACATAATGTCGAATTGAGTTTACACCAACGAGTTTTTTGTTCAAATCCCCGGACGCTGTCCGGTCACCGGCGTGGCCCTTCATCGCATACATTTTCTCAAATCCTGCGTGTCAGTGATGATATAAGTAACCACACCCCAAACCTGCATATCCATGTCCTCACTGATTTTTATCTCCGGGTATTTACTGTTTGCCGGCACCAGCCAGCAGATATGTTCATTTTTTCGGAGGAACTTAACCGTAAACTCGCCATTGAGAACCGCAACGACAATATTGCCATTCACCGGTGTCAGTGAACGGTCCACCAGGAGCCTTGCCTTGGGCGGAATAAAAGCGCCCATCATGGAATCACCCGTGCATTCAACAATAAAGGTCGACAGCGGATGGCTGATCAACTCCCGGCTCAAATCAATCCTTTCCTCCATATAGTCCAGCGCCGGCGAAGGAAAACCAGCCGGCACGGCCGTTTCATAGTACAATAGCTCCATCTGGCTCCATTTTAATCGATCATTTTCCATAACAAATTTACTAAATAATTTAGTAATATAAAATTAAATGAGTGCTGATTTTATCCTCCATAAATAAAGTATAAAAATGCGGGCTGTATAAAGCCTGCTCTACCCGTCAATTTTGGCTAATTTTAAAAATGAAAGGAATCCGTTTAAATGAATGAATATGAAGAACAGACTTATTCTTTTTGTTATTTGCCTGGCAACATCAGGCTTTTGTAAATTCTCCGGATTGCGCGGATCCGTTTTTGAAATCCGGATGAAAAATCAGGCGTCGGGGACTTCCCCGGGAATTCTACGGGCCGGGATAAACAAGACGGGTGTGCCCGAGCCCTGGACTGCCAAACAACTCATGGCTCCGGCCGACCTGGCAGCGATCATCAATGACCCCAATGCAAAAAAACCGGTCATCCTTTGTGTGGGACCCGGAGCATTGATTAAGGGATCCCTGGATATGGGACCTGCTAAAGAAAAAATAAATCTCGAGAAATTGAAACAGCAATTAAGCAAACTTCCACGCGACACGAATGTGGTGATCTATTGTGGATGCTGCCCATTTGATCACTGTCCGAATATCAGACCTGCATTTAATTTATTAAATGAAATGAAATTCAGTAACGCCCATCTGCTGAATCTCGAACATAATATCAAGACTGATTGGGTCGCCAAAGGATATCCACAGGTAAAAGCTTAAAGCCTAACGCCCAAAGCCTAAAACTAATTCCGGAACAGGAGAACTTAGAATGGAGTCTAATAATATCAGATGAAAAGATATGTACTCCATTAGTCAAACGATCCCGAATTGGTCTTAGGCTTTAGGCTTTAGGCTTTGGGCCTTAGTCTTTCGGCTTATTAATGTTTCCGCCAGTGACCGGCTACCCAGTATTCACCGTATTCATGTTTCTTCCAATGACCGGGAATCCATACCCAACCCGGATGAGGAGGCGCTGCCCAGTATCCGCCGGAATAAACGTAACCACCTCCATTGGGTTTCCACTCTTCGGCAATCCAGACATGATTAGGACTGGGCGCAACAGGTCTTACAACGACCGGAACTACCGGCCGGACCTTTACATAAATCGTCTGCGCAGATGCAGATAAACTAATTCCCGTTGTTAAAAAGCCAAATACAAATAGTACAGATAAGAGTTTTTTCATAATGCATATTTTGCGTTTGACCATTTCTTGTCGAAATGGTTTAATACGTACCATATGCATAACGTCGCTCAAACGAACTCTGGTGTAAACCGCTTGTTAAGCCTGGGTTTATGGTAGTTTTTGAATCAGCGAATCATAATAATTTTTAGTGAAAATCACATCCGGAAGATTGTGATACCAATTGGATTCATGTTCAATAGAGAGCATCCCTTTAAAATTTTGTCTTTTTAATTCCGCCAGCACAGCCGGAAAATCTACAACACCCTTGCTAACAACTGTATCGTTTGCTTTTGGATTGTTAAACTCTACAATATCCTTCAGATGGACGCCAATGATATGGCCTTCTAATTTTTTAAGACAATCTACAGGGTTCAAACCATTTCTGGCCCAATGTCCCACATCGGCGCAGGAACCAATATGTGCGTGACCCTGGATAGCTGCTAATACGGAATCAGGGCTCCAGTACATATTCGGTTTGGGGTGATCGTGAATGGCTACAGGAATTCCGTACACGCCTGCCAGGCTGTCCACCAGATCCCATTGATTTTTTATCGGTTCAGCCGTGATATAACTCATCCCTAAACTCTTTGCTAACTCAAAAGTCTTAATCCATTCCGCTTTATTCTTTGGAACGATCACACCCATAGCTACGGCCTGGATACCATGTTTATTCAATAAAGCTTTCAATTTGGCAAGTGTTTCGGGGGACATGTCCAGTCCATATTTGCCGGACATTCCGCCACCCAGATTCTGTCCAATAAAGGCCTCAATATTTTTAATTCCCGAGCTGTCTACCTTGTCTAATGCATCACTGAATGAAAACATCCGGAACGTCCACATCTGTACACCTAATTTAAATCCGGCGGTGGAACCTGTATTAGCCGCACTGCTGTCCGGCTTTACTGCGCTGCTATCGGCCGTAGTGGCTGACGAAGAAGAAGACCCGCTACATCCGATCATACAATAGATAACGAACACTGATAAAAAAATGGAAGCAAATCGTTTCATTTGTTACTTTTTAATGAAAAAATAATCATTTAAGTTTTGTAAGGTCGCCATTTTAGAGGAAAAAAATGACCTTAATGAACTAAAAAAAATGGGTAAAGAATTACTCAGTATTCTATTAACAAAAATTATAAACTGCGTCGTCATCAGGTTTCCTGAAATTGAGTAACTTGATACGTCATTTAAACCAATATTATTTAACCACACAACGACTTTCATATGAAAAGACGAATTTTTATGAGGCTTTCCGCTTTTATTTTTATCGGACTCTTAGTAAGCAGTCATTCGTGGGCGCAGGGCGATAAAAGCACAAGACCCAGTCCGCCGGCCACTGCCAAAGGAAAAATTAAAGACGCCAATATCACGATTGACTATAGTAGTCCATCGGTAAAGGGAAGACAGATTTGGGGTTCCCTGGTGCCTTATGGTAAAATCTGGAGGGCGGGTGCCAACGAAGCCACAATTTTTACAACAGATAAGGATATCATGGTGGAAGGCAAGAAACTTCCGGCTGGTAAATACAGTCTTTTTATGACACCCGGGGAAAAAGAATGGACTGTTATTTTTAATTCCCAAACGGGTCAATGGGGCATAAAAAATTCCGGTGATGCCAATCTGGATCCGGCAAAAAATGTCCTGGAAGTAAAAGTAAAACCCAAAACAGAAAAAGATGTGCAGGAAAAACTGACGTATACGGTTGAGGATAAACTGATGGACAAAGGATTTTACCTGAGATGGGAAAAGTTGAAAGTATTTGTCTCCGTCAAATAATTGGAAAGCTGCTTTAGGCATTAAGCCTGATGCGTTAGGCGTTAAGCGTTAGGCGTTATGCAAAAAAAGCCCGGATCTATGATCCGGGCTTTTTTTATGAGAGCCATTGGCCTTCAAATTCTTCAAACTCCTTATAGATTTTCTTGAATCTTTTTTTATAAGCTAAGAGCCTTTTTCTTAATGGAAAACGATATTCCTTATTAAATATTTTATAATCAAATGATTGGGGTTCCCTTGAGAAAGCCCCCAGCTCCATTTTTACCAATTGCATTTCATGGCGGATATCATCTATTTCGGTTCTTAGTGTATGAAACTCCTTTTCAAAATAATCACCTTTTGATTTCACTTCCGGTTCTTTACGTTTCGTCCGTAATTCTGTCAGGTAGTCCCCAAAAATACGCAGCACGATGATGTCGAAGTTTAATTCTGCAATCACTAAACGGTATTTAAGATGGAGACTCATTACGGAGGGAGCAGCCGGCATACAATGGTTTTATTTTACAATTTAAACAAAAAACCACTAAGCTTAAGGCTTAAAGCACAAAGCTTAAAACCCATGGGTTTCCATCATCCCCTGCACCCGTAGTCTTGGTTAAATAATTATCTACCAGACAATAATGCTTTACGCTTTGTGCTTTACGCTTTTAGCTCCTTAGGCATAGCATTTGATGATAATTTAAGATCTTTTAGAATCCGATTTAGTCAGATCCATGATCCTGTAGAATTAAACATACGTTAGTTTAGTAAAACCAGCTTTTTGAGAACTTTTGATGAACTATCGGGCGGGAGCTTTCAGAATCGGATGTTAACCAGTATTATTTTGAGTTGGAGAGAATGCCTTGCAATTTTTGTACCAGGGTCTGGAAACCATGGATATTGGACGGCTTTACAAAATAGGCATAGGCGCCTATGGCCAGGCATTGTGTTTCAAAATGCGTCGAATTGGAAGTGCTCCAGATTATTTTTGGTACAGCAAGTAATTTTTTATCGTTAGCCAGTGCGATCAGGATTTCATAACCGCTGACTGACGGAAGATTGTAGTCCAGAAGAACCAGTAGAGGAAGGCGGTTTCCCGGAAGATTTTCAAAAAAAGAAATGACTTTATCTCCTTTGTTTATTACCAGCAATTCAGGTGCTTCCGGCAAGTCACCTAAAAATGACCGGAGCAGGGACACATCGTCTTCATCATCTTCAGCGATCAACATATATTTATCAGGTAAAGATGTATACTCAATCTCTATTCCATCATTCATATCATATATTTGGGAACTGCTACATAAAAAATCGAACCCTGTTCAATATACCCTCATTAACTCAACAATTTAATTCATTAAAACTATGAATTATAAAAAAAAGGACTCCGGAGCGTCAGAAACAAAGAATGGTAAATCCGATCTGCTTGATAAGCCACCGGTAAAAAATGGAAAAAAATCCGGTGTGGGCAATAAATTATCCAACGGAATAAAATTAAAAGAAACAAAGTCGGGAAATAATGGTAATGAAGAGAAATCTTTTTTAAACAGTCGGGAATTTCTGCGTTTTCTTTCAGAAATGCGCAACGGAAATTTCAGTGTCCGTTTACCGGTGGAACATATGGGTCTTGATGGAAAAATCTGTGACACGATGAACGAGATCATATCCCTGAATGAAGCACTGATGCTGGAACTCACCAAAGCCGGAAATATTATCGGGAGGCAGGGTAATCTGACGCATCGTATCATGCTTCCCAGGATAGCCGGCGGACAATGGAGCGACGGAGTGGACTCTATCAATGAATTAATTTCTAATCTGGTTCATCCGACCATTGAAATTGCGCATGTAATCAGCTCCGTGGCCAAGGGCAATCTTTCAGAAGAAATGCCCCTGCAGATCGGGACTCATAAACTACAGGGTGAATTTCTGCGAATAGCGAGAGAGGTAAATGACATGGTGAAACAGTTGAACCTCTTTTCAATGGAAGTAACACGTGTTGCCCTTGAAGTAGGTTCGGAGGGAAAACTCGGAGGACAGGCAAAAGTAAAAGGCGTTGCAGGTGTGTGGAAGGATCTGACGGATTCGGTAAACCAGATGGGTAGTAATCTGACAGCCCAGGTAAGAAATATTGCAGAAGTAACGACAGCGGTTGCGAAAGGAGATCTCTCAAAAAAAATTACGGTTGATGTACAGGGTGAAATTCTGGAACTCAAGAATACCATCAACACGATGGTGGATCAGCTGAATTCTTTTTCATCCGAAGTAACCCGGGTTGCCCGTGAAGTGGGAACAGAAGGCAAACTGGGAGGACAGGCAGAGGTAAAAGGCGTGGCGGGTACATGGAAAGACCTGACGGATTCGGTAAACCAGATGGCTTCTAACCTGACCGGCCAGGTAAGAAACATTGCAGAAGTAACCACAGCGGTTGCCCGCGGAGATCTGTCCAGAAAAATTACCGTTGACGTAAAAGGAGAAATACTGGAACTTAAAAATACCATCAACACGATGGTTGACCAGCTGAATTCATTTTCAGCTGAAGTTACGCGTGTGGCCAGAGAAGTGGGTTCAGAAGGAAAGCTGGGTGGTCAGGCAACAGTAAAAGGTGTAGGTGGTGTTTGGAAGGATCTTACGGATTCAGTAAATCAGATGGCTTCAAATTTAACGGGGCAGGTAAGAAATATCGCGGAAGTAACAACAGCGGTGGCAAACGGTGATTTATCAAAAAAGATTACCGTGGATGTTGAAGGTGAAATACTGGAATTAAAAAATACCATCAACACGATGGTGGATCAGCTAAACTCTTTTGCATCTGAAGTAACACGCGTGGCGCTGGAAGTCGGAACAGAAGGGAAACTGGGCGGACAGGCAAAAGTACAGGGTGTGGGTGGTACCTGGAAAGATCTGACGGATTCAGTAAATCAGATGGGATCCAATCTTACCGCACAGGTAAGAAATATTGCTGAAGTAACTACGGCCGTGGCAAACGGTGATCTTTCCAAGAAAATCACGGTGGACGTGGCCGGCGAAATCCTGGAATTAAAAAAGACCATCAATACCATGGTGGATCAACTGAATTCCTTTGCGTCTGAAGTTACCCGTGTGGCACTCGAAGTGGGAACAGAGGGAAAATTGGGCGGTCAGGCAAAAGTGCAGGGTGTGGGTGGTACCTGGAAGGATCTGACGGATTCAGTAAATCAGATGGGATCAAATCTTACCGGACAGGTAAGAAATATTGCGGAAGTAACGACAGCGGTCGCCAGGGGTGATCTCTCCAGAAAAATCACCGTGGATGTAAAAGGAGAAATTCTGGAGCTGAAAGACACGATCAATACCATGGTGGATCAGCTGAATTCATTCGGATCAGAAGTTTTCCGCGTGGCGAGGGAAGTGGGTTCAGAAGGTAAATTGGGCGGACAGGCTGATGTACCCGGTGTGGAAGGTCTCTGGAAGGATCTGACGGATTCAGTAAATAAAATGGCATCCAACCTGACTTCGCAGGTTAGAAATATTGCAGAAGTAACCACGGCAGTTGCCAATGGCGACCTCTCAAGAAAAATTGAAGTGGATGTGAAAGGCGAAATCCTCGAATTAAAAAACACCATCAATACGATGGTTGAACAATTGCGCGGTTTTGCTTCTGAAGTAACGAGGGTGGCGCGGGAAGTGGGTACGGAAGGAAAATTAGGAGGCCAGGCAAATGTACCGGGTGTTGCAGGAACATGGAAAGATCTTACCGATTCCGTGAACCAGATGGCCGGAAACCTGACAGCACAGGTAAGAAATATTGCCGATGTGGCGATCGCCGTTGCGAATGGTGATATGTCAAGAAAAATAACGGTTGATGTAAGAGGCGAAATTCTCCAGTTAAAAGAAACGCTCAACACGATGGTGGATCAGTTGCGTGCGTTTGCATCCGAAGTAACCCGTGTGGCACGTGAAGTGGGAACAGATGGTAAACTCGGTGGTCAGGCCTTTGTACCCGGAGTCGCCGGCACATGGAAAGATCTTACGGATTCAGTAAATCAAATGACGGGTAATCTGACCTCACAGGTTAGAAATATTGCAGAAGTAACGAAGGCCGTGGCTTCCGGAGATTTATCAAAAAAAGTAACCATCGATGTAAAGGGAGAAATCCTGGATTTGAAAAATACCATCAATACCATGGTGGACCAGCTGAATTCATTTGCCTATGAAGTTACCCGCGTGGCCCGTGAAGTCGGTACCGAAGGAAAATTAGGCGGACAGGCACAGGTACAGGGTGTCGGTGGTACATGGAAGGATCTGACAGATTCCGTTAACATGATGGGCTCCAACCTGACCAACCAGGTACGTGGGATCGCGAAAGTCGTAACAGCTGTGGCCACAGGTAACCTGAAACAAAAACTATCGATTGTATCACGCGGAGAAGTAGCCCAGCTAACCGATACCATCAATGAAATGATTGATACGCTGGCGGTGTTCGCGGATCAGGTAACATCCGTTGCACGTGAAGTAGGTGTGGATGGAAGACTGGGTGGTCAGGCCAGTGTGCCGGGTGCTTCTGGTACCTGGAAGGATCTGACAGAAAACGTGAATCAGCTGGCGGAAAATTTAACAACGCAGGTGCGTGCGATTTCGGAAGTGGCTTCTGCGGTAACAAAAGGTGACCTCACACAAATGATCCGCGTAGAAGCAAAAGGTGAAGTGGAAGAGTTGAAAGACACCATCAACCAGATGATCGCGAATCTGAAAGAAACAACCTTACTCAACCAGGAACAGGACTGGTTGAAATCGAATCTGGCAAAATTCACGCAGATGCTGCAGGGCCAGAAAGATCTCAATACGGTAACACGCAGGATCCTGTCTGAGCTGGCACAAGTGGTGAACGCGCAGCAGGGCATGTTCTATATTTTTGAACAGGATGAAGCCATGCTGAATCAGCACCTGAAATTATTTGCCGCATATGCTTACGACAAGGAAATGATCATTCAGAAAGAAATTTCCCTCGGTGAAGGATTGGTTGGACAATGCGCGCTCGAGAAAGAAAGAATTCTATTGACGAATGTGCCTGAAAATTATATCAAGATTAAATCCGGATTGGGTAACTCCTCTCCCGTTAACCTGATCGTTTTACCCGTATTGTTTGAAACAGAAATAAAAGCAGTCATAGAGCTCGCTTCCTTCGAACCGTTCAATGAAACCCATCTGGACTTTTTAAGTCAGTTAACAGAAAGTATCGGGATCGTTTTAAATACGATTGAAACAAATTCAAGAACAGAAGAACTGTTGGAACAATCCCAGTCACTGACAGATGAACTGAGAAGAACAAACGAAGAGCTGCAGGACAAAGCACACCTGCTCGCTAAACAAAAGGAAGAAGTGGAAGACAAGAACAATGAAGTGGAAGAAGCAAGAAAATCACTCGAAGAAAAAGCGGCTCAGTTGCAACTGACATCAAAATACAAGTCAGAGTTCCTGGCGAATATGTCACACGAACTGAGGACTCCACTGAATTCGCTGCTTATTCTCGCGCAGCAATTATTTGAAAACCGGGAAGGCAATCTGTCCGAAAAACAGGTTCGTTATGCAAAAACCATCCATAGTTGCGGAGACGATCTGATCCAGCTGATCAATGATATCCTTGACCTTTCAAAAATTGAATCCGGATACATTTCGACAGACTTCATTAAGGTCAAACTGAATGAGATCACTTCTTTTGTTGAAACGACATTCAAACACGTGTCAGAAAGCAAAAACCTTCGTTTTGTGATTGACCTGGATGAAACGCTGCCTGACAGTCTTGAAACCGATATACAAAGATTGAATCAGATATTAAAAAATCTGCTTTCAAACGCTTTCAAATTCACGGAAAAAGGAGAAGTCAGGCTCCGCATTTATGAAGCAAAAAGAAACTGGAAACAAACGACTACCAGTCTTGACAATGCAAAAAAAGTGGTTGCATTCGAAATCCGGGATACCGGTATTGGAATTTCCAGGGACAAACAAAATATAATTTTCGAGGCATTTCAACAGGCAGAAGGATCCACAAGCCGGAAATATGGTGGTACAGGGCTTGGCCTTTCTATCAGCCGCGGGCTGGCAGATCTGCTCGGTGGTTCAATTGAACTGGAAAGTGAAGTGGATCATGGGAGCCGGTTTACATTGTTTCTGCCACTGGAATACGATCCAATCCATGTCAAGAAGGAAAAACAAAGCAGTTTAACAATCAGCGAATATAGATTGCTTACCCAGGATAGTGATGACTCAGCCATTCAATCGGTCCCCACGGTTAAACTTCCGGATACAAGGGAACTGGATGTAATCAGCGAAATAATAAATGAAACGGGGGACGACAGGAATCTCATAACCGATGACGATCAGGTAGTATTAATCATCGAAGATGATATACGATTTGCGAGGATCATTATTGAAAAGGCACACGAGAGAGATATGAAAGCCGTCGTGGCAACAGGTTTTTCAGATGTATTCACACTGGTCAATAAATTTAATCCGGTTTCCGTAACACTCGACGTTAAACTGCCGGATGCCAGTGGATGGCGTATCCTGGACCTGTTTAAAAATGATATCAATTTCAGACATATTCCGGTGCACCTGATATCAGGGGAAGAAAATAAATTGCTGGGTATGCAAAGAGGTGCCAGGAGTTTCAGCCTGAAGCCTTTAAAGAATGAAGCACTCAATATGTTGTTCGATGATATCCAGAATTATCAAAGCCAGCATCCAAAAAAACTTTTGCTGATAGAGGATAATGAAATCGAATCTTCCACGATTGCAAACTTATTGGACAATCAGGGACTGGTGGAGGTTCAGATTGCATCGAGTGGTCAGGAAGGTCTGCGACTGGTCAGGGAAAACGCCTACGACTGTGTCATCGTGGACTATATGCTGCCCGATATTCCCGGAATGGAAATCATTATTGAAATAAATGAAATCAAGAAGCTCCAGATGACTCCTATTCTCATTTATTCAGCAAAGGATTTCACTTCAAGGGAAAAAACCCAATTGAAGCAGTACGCAAACAGGATACTCGTGAAAGATCTGAATTCCCTGGACCTGCTGTTCGAGGAAGTCGTCATGCACCTGCATCTGAATCATAAGGATCTGTTACCTGAACAAAAAAAGATCATTGAAAATTTAAGATCCAGGGAGGATATTTTAACCAATAAAACCGTGCTTATTGTGGATGATGATGTCAGGAATCTTTTTGCGCTTACAACTGCATTTGAAAGATATAACATGAATGTAATCACTGCGGAAAGTGGTCAGGAAGCCATTGATATTTTGAGTGAAGGCAAACACGTGGACATGTTGTTGATGGATATCATGATGCCGGCCATGGATGGTTACGAAACAACCCAGAAAATCAGAAGGGAACATAAAAACAATAACCTGCCCATTATTGCTGTAACCGCGAAGGCAATGAAGGGCGACCGTGAAAAATGTATTGATGCAGGTGCCTCTGACTATATTACCAAACCAGTCAAAATTGATCAGTTATTATCCCTGATGCGTGTATGGCTTTACAAATAAATTCAGATGAAAACATTTGAGTCCGAAATTTCAGTCAGGGAGAACCGATCTGCTTACGAAGCAAAAATTCTCGTCGTAGACGACCGGGAAGACAATCTCCTGTCCATTGAGAGCATTCTTGAAAAAGAAGGATATCATATTTACAAAGCCAATTCAGGAATGGCAGCATTAAAACTGCTCTTAAAAGACCAGGATTTTTCTCTGATCTTAATGGATGTGCAGATGCCACAGATGAACGGCCTGGAAACCGCTCATCTTATTTATGAACGGGACCGGTTAAAACATATTCCCATTATTTTCATTACGGCCCACCGCTATGGCGAAGACCTCATGTTTAAGGGATTTAAAATGGGAGGTGTCGACTATATCCACAAACCGGTGGACCCGGCTCTTTTAAGATTTAAAGTAGGCGTATTTGTCGAATTATATCGGAAAACGAAGGAACTGATTATCCAGGAAGAAAAACTCAGATCAACCAATTCTTATCTCGAGTCTGAAATTGCAGAAAGAAGAATTTCAGAAGAACGCATAAATCTTTTAAATCAGCAGCTGGTTAAAAACAATGAAGAATTACAACAAATAAATCATGAACTGGACCGCTTTGCCTTTGTCGCTTCACATGACCTGCAGGAACCTTTGAGGAAAATATTGATATTTAACGATTTAATCAGCAAGAGTCTCGAATCGGCGGATATGGGAACTATCCATGGCCATTTGGAAAAAATAAAAAAAGCGACAGGTCGAATGCAGATTCTGATCAATGATCTCCTATCCTATTCGCGACATATACAAACAGTCGATCACTTTGAAATGACTGACCTGAATGAGCTGTTGTCGGACGTCATATCTGATCTGGAAATAGACATAAAAAAAACAAATGCAACGATTAATATAGAACCCCTGCCCTCATTGGTTGTGATTCCGACACAAATGCGACAGCTGTTTCAAAACCTGATCAGCAATTCCATCAAATTTGCAAGTCCCGGAATTTATCCGGATATCCAGATCCGGAGTGAATGTGTTGAGCCCGCGGATCATCAGGATTTACCGCAGGGCGTGTCGCGATTATATAAAATCATGATACGCGATAACGGCATCGGCTTTGATCAAAAATTTGCCGAAGATATTTTTGTCGTATTCAAAAGACTGCACAGCTATCATCAGATTGAAGGAACCGGTATCGGTTTATCGATTTGCAAAAAAATTGTAGAACTGCATCGTGGTGAAATCAGGGCGGAAAGCGCACCTGGCAATGGTTCTATGTTTGTTATCAGTTTACCCGATCTAACGCCTAAAGCTCAAAGCCCAAAGCCTAAAACTTCTTATACGCCTAAAGCCTAAAGCCCAAAGCCTAAAACTTTTGGTTATAAGAACATATGCATTCTATAATTATCTTCTGCAACAGGTTTTATTCTTTATGCCGCATTAGTTTTAGGCTTTGGGCTTTAGGCTTTAGGCTTGTATTGATTATCTTTAAACAAAAAACATAAATGCATTTTGATACGATTTCAATACATGGTGGACAACCGGATGATCAGATTGGTTCTGTGATGAGTCCGATTCATGTTACAACCACTTTTGAACGCGATGAAGCCGGAAATATAGGTGGAAAGGGATACGTATATACCCGTTGGGATAATCCAAACCGCCGGCAGCTGGAAACTAAATTGGCACTGCTGGAGGGTGGCGAAGAAGCATTTGCATTTCCTTCGGGAATGGCCGCCGCCATGGCCCTCGTCCAAACCGTATTGGAACCGGAAACACATCTCATCATTCCGGATGATTGTTATCACGGAATCGCACATCTTGTCAAATCCATGCTGCCCAAATGGAAGATCACTTATACAGAAGTTGATATGTCGGATGCAGAGGCGATTGAAAAAGCCATTAAAAAAAATACGCGGCTTATCATTATTGAAACGCCATCCAATCCTATGCTGAAAATAACGGATATCGCAATGGTTTGCAAAATTGCAAAATCAAAAGGTATTCTGGTTGGCTGTGATAATACCTGGACCACTCCACTTATTCAAAGACCCTTGAATTGGGTGCTGATCTGGTTTTCCATTCCTCTACAAAATTTTTCGGAGGACATTCTGACGTGCTGGGAGGTTGTATTATCGTAAATAAGAAAACTGAGTTGGATGCCCGGATACGCGAATACCAGGTAATCGGGGGTTCTGTTCCCTCACCCTTTGACTGCTGGTTGCTGAATCGAAGTCTTTCAACACTTTCACTTACGTCTCGACCGGCAAATTCAAAATGCATCAGCGATTGCTCGCTTTTTTAAAAACAAAACCTCAGGTTGAACAGGTTTATTATCCCGGACTTCCGGATCATCCCAGTCATGATATCGCAAAACGACAAATGAATGGAAAATTTGGTTCTATGATTTCGATCGGTATTAAGGGTGGCGAAAAACAGGCGCTGAATTTTGCCAGCGGTATGAAATTATTCAAACACGCCACCAGTCTGGGAGGAGTGGAAAGCCTAATTGAACATCGCCGTTCCGCAGAAGGAAATTCACCCAGAAGTCCGGCCAATCTGGTGAGGCTTTCAGTCGGAGTTGAATATATCGATGATCTGATGGCTGATCTCTCACTTGGATTTGAAAAAATAAAATCCTGATATTACCTCGACGTTAGGCGTTGGCGTTAGGCGTTAGGCGTTAGGCGTTGAGCGTTTAGCTCTAGCGTTAGGCTTTTCTGACCATACTCATAAACCGGCTGCCAAGAAAAATAGAAGCCAGTGTAAGGCCGACAATTAATCCAAGCCACATGCCCGCTGCACCCATATGATAGTGAAATGCAAAGAGCCATCCGAAGGGAAGACCGATCACCCAATAGGCAATTGTAATCAGAATAGTCGGAATTTTTACGTCCTTGATACCACGCAGGAGTCCGGCACCCGTCGCCTGTGTCGCATCTGAAATCTGGAACACGGCAGCAAATAATAACAGGAGTGCTGATAAACTGATCACTTCCGGGTTTTCATTAAAAATCAACGGCAGCTGCCAGCGGAAAATAATAAAAACAAGTGCACAAAAACTTCCGTACAACAAAGCGGTTATCAGAGTGGTTTTGCCGATCACACGTATCTTGTTCCAGTCCGATCTTCCAAATGCATTACTCACGCGGATGGATCCGGCCTGGCCAAGTCCCATGGAAACCATAAACGTAAACGCCGCACAACTCAGGGCAATCTGGTGAGCCGCCTGCGAAACGGCACTGATCGTTCCGATAATGATTCCGGAAACCGCAAAGGCACATACTTCCACGCCCAGCTGCATGCTGCTGGGAATACCGATGCGCAACAGTTCCCGGATGGTTTTAAAACTATATTTCCATTGACTTTCGCGGACGGCTATAAAACGCCGGAATGTTCGGTGTTTTAAAACGATCCATGCGAGCACAACAAATATCAAGGTACGGGTAATCAGGGTCGCCTATCCTGCTCCCACCAGTTCCAGCCTGGGAAATCCCCAGTTACCATAAATGAGTAGCCAGTTCAGAAAAATATTGACGGGCATGGCAGCCAGAGACAGCATCATGGCAGTTTTCGTATACTCAAGACCGTCAGTAAATTGTTTCAGGGTCATGAACAGCAACATGGGGATAATCGAAAGTCCAACCAGCGTCATAAAGGGCAGAGCCAGTTCAACCACCTGCGGATCCTGGTCCAGATGTCTTAGTATATTTCTTCCGAATACCAATCCACCGGAAATCACCAGGGCAAAAGAAGTACATAGTATAAATCCATTGAAAAGATAATGTGAAATCAGCTGATGGTCGCGTCGGCCGTTTGCCATGGAAACCAGTTGGGATACGGAGATGGTCATCCCGATGCCAATTACAAAAGGAATATTGGCGGCCGTCATCACCAGGGACGCAGCCGCCAGGTGTTTATAGCTGATCGCTCCTACCATGGCGGTATCAATCAGGTGCAGCGACATCTGGGCCAATTCCCCCATGATGATGGGAATGGCCAGTTGAATTGTTTTATAAACTTCTTTGTCTTTCCAGTTCGCCATATATTCTAATAAAGCCTGCAAAGGTAAGAAAGGCTAAAGCTGAACGCTCATCGCCGAACGCTGATAATACCAAAAAATAATATGTATCACCGAAGATCAACGGTAATGGCTGTTCAGCGTTAAGCGTTAGGCGTTAGGCTATGTCAACGGTAATTCTCATCAACCATTATTTTCGAATCCCCTATCTTGTAAAAAATATTAGATGGAAATCATACGCTGGGGAATTCTGGGTTGCGGGCGTATCGCACGAAAATTCGCGGCTGACCTGGCTCTCGTTGACGATGCAACACTGACTGCCGTCGGTGCCCGGCAACTGGACGATGCAAAGACATTCGCAAACGAATTTCCAGCACCGCATGTTCATGGCAGTTATGAGGAACTGGTTTCCAATCCGGACGTGGATGTAATTTACATTGCTTCTCCGCATGCCCTGCATCATGAACATACCCTTTTATGTCTGAATCATCAAAAAGCGGTGTTATGTGAAAAAGCCTTTGCACTGAATCTGCGCCAGGCAAAGGAAATGGTAGCTGTATCCCGTAACAGGAAGGTTTTTCTGATGGAAGCACTGTGGTCAAAATTTCTTCCACAGTACCAAAAATTGAAGGACCTGATTGCTTCCGGAGAATTGGGAGAGATCAAAAGCGTGCTGGTTAATTTTGGATTTATTCCCCAACCACCGGTACCGTCGCGACTTTTTGATCCGGCACTCGGAGGAGGTAGCCTGCTTGATATCGGCATTTACAATGTTTTCCTGGTTCTTTCAGTTCTCGGAAGGCCCGATATCATTGAAGCTTCGATGACGGCTACTCCCGAAGGCGTCGATGAACAATGCGCAGTCTTTTCAAATATAAAAATGGTGCTATGGCCCAGCTTTTTTCATCCTTATCATCCAACCTCGGAACAGACGCTGATATCAGTGGTACAAAAAGCAGGATCCGACTCACCGCCCGTTTTTATGCGCCGAGTGCAACAATTGAATTATCTACCGGAAGAGAAGATAGCAGGGAAATCATTCCTGTTCATAAAGAAGGCGGATCAGGTTACCAGTATGAAGCACGGCATGTGGGTGAATGCCTCCGGAAAGGATTAATGGAAAGCCCGGTTATGACCCACGACGATTCTTTGCTCATCATGGAAACGCTAGACCGGATCCGTGCTGCTGCCGGAATTCATTATGCTGCAGATAATTTGTAATATCCCCCGCTATAAATGAAACATTTATTGTTGACCAGTAATTTTTAAAGGCATGCTCTTCTTTATAATGAAACATTTAATTATCATACTGATTTCTTGCATTACTAACCTGTATGCATACACGCAGAGTAATCTGCAGCAAGATACCAGTAACTCTGCTATTCATCACAAATAAAGGAGATCCGTGCGGTCCGAATCGAAACAAGTCTTAACATAGACGGCATCATTAACGAACCCGAATGGACGCTGGCAGCGCCTTCACCACATTTTATTCAGATTGACCCCGAACAGGGTAAACCGGCCTTATTTGATACTCAGATAAAGGTGCTTTATAACCAGCAGTATTTATATGTTGGAATTTTCGCGATGGACCCGTTGGGAAAAAAAGCCATCATGGCGACGGACTTCATCCGGGATTTCGATTTAACGAGACATGATCTCGTATCACTGGCTTTTGACGGCTTCAATGATCATCGCAACGCGATGTCATTTGTCACCAATGCCTATGGCGTGCAAAGAGATCTTTTATCCTTTGATGATTTGTATTATGATGTGGACTGGAATGGACTCTGGCGTGTACGGACCAACAGAACGGATTCCGGTTGGTCCGCCGAAATAGCCATCCCCTGGCAAACACTTCGCTATCCAAAATCAAAAGACAGTCTGCAAAGCTGGGGATTCAATGTGTATCGCAACAGGAGGTTGACGAATGAAATCAGCGCCCTGTCAGAATTTCCGCATGCTTATACTTCCCTTCGTATGAATTATGCGGGTTTGTTAACCAACCTGGAACCGCCGCCGCCAAAACCAAATATCCGGATTCAACCCTATATACTTTCGCAATATGATCATAAACAAAATATTGTTCCCGGTACAGATGAAAATTCCTCTTTAAAAGCCGGGGCTGATCTGAAATGGGCAATTAATCCGAATACCATCCTTGACCTAACGGCTAATACCGATTTCGCACAGGCAGACGTTGATCAGGAAGTAAATAATGTAACCCGCTTTTCTGTTTTTTTTCCCGAGAAAAGGCAATTCTTCCTGGAGAATGCGTCATTATTTGGCAGTATTCAGCAAAATGCCGATGCCTCTGGCGGCTCCATGCGTTTACAACCCTTCAATAGCCGAACCATTGGGTTAGACAGCAGCGGCAATCCGATTCCCATTATCGCCGGAGCCAGATTGGTTCACCGTTCCGACAAACTGAATTACGGGGCCATCGTCATGCGGCAGGGCAATTCAGGTGGTTACCCATATAGTAATTTTTTTGTAGGCAGACTATCTGAAAATTTTGGGCAGCTGAATCGTATCGGCCTGATGACGACCATAAAAAATGATGCCCGGGGTTCTACTGTTGAAAATACACTGGACGGTTTTTTTCGCCTGGGAGAAGCTAATTCAGTCAATACTATATTGACCCATTCTTATTCAACACAATCGGGGAAGTCAGGATTTGCCGGATCTGCTCAATACTTTTATTCCACCAACCAATGCAAGATCTGGTGGACGCAATCTGTTGTCACAAAAGATTTCAATCCGCAAATGGGTTTTGTTTCACGTACCGATGTAATCGCAACTACTCCCGGTATTTTTTATTATTATCGCGGGAATAGTCTTCCTTTAAAAAAATATCTGCTGGCGCTTGAACCCGGTTTTAGTCCGGAAATGTACGTGCAGGCTTCTTCCGGCAAACTTATTGAAACAACCTGGGCAACCTTTCCTGTCTGGTTCAATTTTAAAAGCGGCGCCTATCTCGGATATGGGTTCATTCCGACGTATGAAAATTTGACCGCTCCTTTTCAGCCGCTTAATGTAACCATCGCGGCCGGAGAATACCATTATCTGCAGCATCAGATCTGGTTCAGCACAAATCCCTCCAAAATATTGAACCTCTCCTTTATTTATACATGGGGAGGTTATTATAATGGACGATTGAATTCAGGGGATTGGAAATTGCAATTCGCACCCATACCTTATATTTCCCTCACAACGGAATTTAACCGGAACAGATTTTTCGGTGTAGGTGAAATGAACAGTTATTCAACCGTTGATCTGTATGTATTGCAGGGACGGTTTGCACTCAATCCACGGATTCAGCTGACTGCCTTTTATCAGAAGAACACTGAAAATAATTCGCAGAATTATAATATCCGTTTCTCATGGGAATATGAACCCCTGTCTTACGTGTACCTGATTTTTAATCACCAGGGATTCAATCCCATCGGAACCAAAGCGGTACAGGAAGATAATGCGATAGTCAAAATTAATTTACTGAAACAATTTTAGGTTGAAAGTTTTTAGGAGAAGCAGAAAGCAAAAGCTGAACAGAAGTTTAGATACACGAAGATATACTAAGCCGCGGCGGCGGTTTCCACTATGCGCTGATAAGCTTCCTCATCAATGGATTTTTCAGATTTGGAAATCACGACAGTAGCAACTGCATTGCCGATAAAATTAATAAGGGCCCTCCCCTCACTCATAAACCGGTCAACTCCGATCAGCAGCGCCAAACCTTCCAGCGGTATCACTTTCATGGCTGATAAGGTGGAAGCCAAAACGATAAACCCGCTGCCCGTAACACCGGCCGCACCTTTGCTGGTGATAAGCAGGATACCGATGATCATCAGTTGCTGCCCGAGGCTCAGGTCAATCTGAAAGACCTGCGCCAGAAAAATCACACTCATGCTCAGATAAATGGTCGTTCCGTCCAGGTTAAAACTGTACCCTGTCGGAATGAGCAAACCGACGACTTCCTTTTCACAACCGGCAGCTTCCAATTTTTGCATGACCGAAGGAAATCCAGCTTCACTGCTGCTGGCGCCCAACACAATCAGGATTTCTTCCCTTGATATACACCAGCAGTTTCCATAAACTAAACCCATAATACCGGCAGATGACATTGAGAACCAGAAAAATAAAAAGCAGGCCGGTGAGATAAAAACAAAGCATCAGTTTTCCCAGCACAAAAAGACTCGCGAATCCAAATTTCCCGATGGTATAGGCCATTCCGCCAAAAGCCCCGACCGGACTGAGTTTCATGATGATCTTCAGAATATTGAATATTACCTGGTTGATTTTATTCAGTCCTTCGATGATATTTTTTCCGGATGAACCCAATTGTTTCAGCCCGACAGCAAAGAGCACGCTGAAAAATAATATCTGAAGAATATCTCCCTTCGCAAATGCATCTACAATATTGGAAGGCACGATATGCGAAATAAAATCTCCCCAGCTGAAAGATTCCGCCTGTTTTGCAATTTCTGTTACCTGGTTGCGATGATTCGCTGCACGATGTGTTATGCCCGCTCCGGGCTTGATCAGGTTTGCCACTATCAACCCGATCACCAGTGCCAGCGAAGAAACGACTTCAAAATAAACCAGGGCCTTGATTCCAAGCCTGCCTACTTTTTTCATGCTTCCCGCACCGGCAATTCCGGTAACGATACTGCAAAAAATCACCGGCGCGATGATCATGCGGATCATATTGATAAAGGTATCGCTGATCAGTTTTGCGGTAGGAGCAAAGGAAGGAAACAGCCAGCCGCATAGAATCCCCAGGGCAATGCCGATCAGAACCTGTATGTATAGTACTTTGAGATATTTCATTGTGTAAAGCTAAGGCCCAGATAACGCTAAAGCGTAAGGCTAAGCTGAAGGCTTATCAGTTAAATGCCAGTGATAATTTTTACTTATTTACTTTAAAGCAGTCATCTACAATGGCCTGCGCTTCCTGCAGCATCAGATTCAGATGATCCCTTCCCAGAAAACTTTCAGCATAAATTTTATAGATGTTTTCGGTGCCCGAAGGGCGTGCGGCAATCCATCCGTTTTCTGTTTCGAGTTTGAGTCCGCCAATCGAAGCCCCATTGCCCGGGCGCTTTGGTGAGTACGCCGGTAATTTTTTCTCCGGCCATCGTTTTTTGGGTAATCTGGTCAGGATTCAGTTTGGAAAGTTTTGCTTTTTGTTCCGGAGTGGCAGGGGCTTCCACGCGGTCATAGGTTGACTCACCCAGTTCATCGGCCAGTCATTTATATATTTCTCCCGGATCCCTGTTTAGAGTGGCCGTCATTTCAGCGGCCAGAAGGGCAGGAATGAATCCGTCTTTGTCCGTCGTCCATACTTCCCCATTGAGCCGCATAAAACTGGCGCCCGCACTTTCTTCTCCCACAAATCCAAGCGAGCCATCTATGAGTCCGTCTACAAACCATTTAAAACCAACCGGAACTTCGTACAAAGGATGATTCAATTTTTTTGTCACCCGGTCGATCATGCGGCTGCTCACCAGGGTTTTGCCAATCGCAATATCCGGTTTCCAGGCAGGCCGGTGTTGCAACAGATAAAAAATACAGGTTGCGAGATAGTGATTGGGCGGCATCAGTCCCACGCTTTTTGTAACAATACTGTGACGGTCGTGATCCGTATCGCAGGCGACGGAAATATCATATTCGATCCTTCATTCCTATCAGACGTTGCATGGCATAAGGAGAAGAAGGATCCATCCTGATTTTTCCGTCCCAGTCGACCGACATAAAACGAAAAGTCGGATCCACATTATCGCTTACCACCTGCAGATTTAATTTATAGCGTTCAGCGATCGGTCCCCAGTAATGAACGCCGGCGCCACCCAGCGGATCTGCGCCGATAAGGATTTTTGAATCCCGGATAATATCCAGGTTGAGAACATTTTTTAGATCATTCACATAATGATTGAGATAATCGAACCGGTGCGTGGTAGCTGACGCGAAGCGCTTTTTCATAGGGCATTCTTTTTACCGCTTTCAGTTTATTTTCGAGGAACTCATTCGCTTTTTTTTCCACCCACTGGGTAATTTCAGTTCCGGCCGGTCCGCCATGCGTCGCATTATATTTGAAGCCCCCGTCATCCGGCGGATTATGCGAAGGCGTGATCACGATGCCGTCTGCCAGTCCTTCCGTCCTCCTTATTATACGTAAGAATGGCATGCGATACGGCAGGCGTTGGTGTGTATTCATTATTTTCAGCGATCATCACTTCCACTTCGTTTGCTGCTAAAACCTCCAGCGTGGTAACCGCCGCGGGTTCGGAAAGTGCATGCGTATCGATGCCCAGAAAAAGCGGCCCTTCAATTTTATGTTGTTTTCTGTACAGGCAGATCGCCTGGGTGATGGCCAGGATATGCCATTCATTAAAAGAATTTGACAACGAAGAACCCCGGTGACCGGAAGTACCAAAAGCTACTTTTTGGGCCGGAACGGAAACATCCGGTTGCTGCGCATAATAAGCAGTGATCAAGCGCGGAATATTTACCAGTATCGACGGGTCGGCAGGTTTGCCGGCAGCAGGACTTATTTCCATATGACTAAGTTTAAATTTTAGATGTGGTGATAAGGGCGCTATCCTTTAAAGTTCTGAAGTTCCTGAATAAAATCTGATTTATTTAAGGAATAATGATAGAGAATATTGAATATTTCCAGAATACTTATATTTACTAAACTAACATCGCCATTGGGAAAATACAGATTATTTTTAATAATCGGCATTCTTCTGTTAATAGCTACAGAAATATTGCGCGTTTATTTTATCATGCCCTTCCCGGGTAGCCAGCAATCGAATACGATCGACTGGGCCTATAATATCGAAAAATATAAATGGCTCCTTCGGATCATCATAGTGGTACTGATTGCAAAACCAGCCTACCGGGTGTTTACAGGCAGGAAACTTTATCCAAAGATCCTTCTTTCCCTGGTCATCATTATTTACGGAATTATTTTCTTCTTTTTCAATTTCAGGTTTGAGGCCGATAAAATGTTTTACCAGCCATCTATTAAAAACTTCTCGTCTGGTTCCGGAAATACCATTGACAGCAATAAACTCATCATCGGAATTGAAATTCATGGAGAATCCAGGGCCTATCCTATCCAGATCATCGGCTACCACCACCAGGTGAAAGATACCGTGGGCAATACACCCGTCATGATCACTTATTGTACGGTTTGCCGCACAGGCCGCGTATATTCTCCCGTTGTGAACGGAAAGCTGGAAAAATTCAGACTGGTCGGTATGGATCATTTTAATGCCATGTTTGAAGATGAAACCACCAAAAGCTGGTGGCAGCAGGCTACCGGTATTGCGATCGCCGGTCCGTTAAAAGGTTCCCGCCTGGAGGAAATCCCCTCTCACCAGGCATCCCTGGCTTCCTGGATGCGGCTTCATCCGAATTCAACCATTTTGCAACCCGACAGCAATTATAAAGAAGACTATCACGACCTCGCCAATTTCGATAAGGGCACGATCAGGGGACATCTGGAAAAACGGGATTCAGCTTCATGGAAAATGAAATCATGGGTGGTCGGAATAAAAACAAACGGATTTGAAAAAGTATATGACTGGAACGACCTGTTGAAAGATGATATAATACAGGATACCATCGGCAGGCAGCCGATATTATTGGTACTTGAAAAAGACACCAGCAGTTTTCATGCATTCAGCCGGATTTTGCAGGGACAAACATTATCCTTCTCGCTGGACAGAACATTGAACCAGCTCACAGATACAAATACGCATTCCATATGGAATCTGAATGGCTATTGCATCAGTGGCCCTTATAAAGATGATCAGCTTGAAACGCTGGCGGCCTACCAGGAATTCTGGCATAGCTGGAAACAATTTCATCCGAATACAACACAATACCATCCCGAATTGTAACTAAAGCACTACTTCGCATACTTCCATACTTCCATTCTTCCATACTGTTCTTGTCTTGTTATTTAATAATTTTGGTTATGTTACCATGTATTATTTTTTTAGCATTCTTCAACATTCATACTGTCCGTTGATACGATGCGATTACCCATTAACGGAGGAAGGATTTTAACCTTGGAAAAATCTGCACAGGCGCATCGCGGGATATTCATTCAACCTTCAAACGATTTTAATGTAAGATCCTGTTCTGATGGAAAAGTACAAAGCGTATTTAAAGTGGGTTCTGACTGGGCTATGGTGATCATGCAAAACGATACCAGCTATGCGTATGCCCAGATGGACAGCGTAACAGTAAATCCCGGCGAGTTAGTAAACAGAGGAGATTTGATCGGGCAACGAAAATTAATTCCAAACGATTATCATTCGATCATATTCTTCGTTCTGAAGGGAAATAAAGAACTGGATCCCGAAAAGTTTATTGTTTATCAGAAATAAGATTGTCACCACCTTCCAAATACTTTATCACGGTATCACATGTGACACCACCACATTTGACATTATTATGCATTTCCTAAAAAGATGATAACAGACATGCATTTTCTTTCCCCAACAGCTCTTTAATTAACGCGAGACCGTTAATTTCGTAGCTAATTATGTCCCTATTCATCGCCTCTCTGAATTCAGGTAGTAACGGAAACTGTTATTATATCGGCAACGGAGATGAAGCCATTTTTGTAGACGCCGGATTATCCTGCCGGGAAACGGAAGCCAGAATGAAAAGGCTGGGTCTGAATATGAGCCGGGTGAAGGCAATTTTTATTTCCCATGAGCACAGTGATCATATACTGGGCGCCAACCAGCTGGTGGCGAAATACCAGATCCCCGTATATGTCAGCCAGTCTACCATGAAAGAAGCCGGTTTCTGGAAAATCAGGAAGTTTACCTTTCATTTTACTGAACAACAGCCGGTACAAATCGGCGGCCTTCAAATAACCGCCTTTCAGAAAAAACACGATGCCTGCGACCCGCATAGTTTTGTTGTAAGTGCAGCCAAAACCAATATTGGGGTGTTCACGGATATTGGGGCACCCTGCGAACGGCTGATCCATTATTTTAAACAATGTCATGCCGCATTCCTGGAATCAAATTATGATGAAGACATGTTGGAGAAAGGCCGTTATCCTGCATATCTGAAAAACAGGATCAGGGGTGGAAATGGTCATTTATCAAACCGGCAGGCCCTGGATCTGTATTTAAATCATCGGCCTTCGTTTATGAGTCATCTGCTGCTCTCCCATCTTTCCAAAGAAAATAATTCACCTGAACTGGTTGAATCATTATTTTCTTCAGCTTCTTTTGATACGCAGGTTGTCATTGCCAGCCGGTACCGCGAATCTGCTGTATATGAAATTGCCCTCAAAGAACATCCATTGCGCATGCTTCTTCCAAAAATCATTTATAGCAAGAAACAACAGTTGAGTCTTTTTTAAGCTTAACGCCCAACGCGTAACGCTCAACGCCTCATCTGCCAACCGTCAACCGCATCGCCCGCCGAAGCTTTAGCGTAGGCGGGTCATCTGTCAACTACCTCTCCGATATTTCACCAAAGAAACCAGCGAAACAACAGCCCACACACCTTCCAGAATCACAAAGGGAAAATACGGAATCAGCCAGCTCGCAAAACAGGCAATGCCTGCACCGATGAAGTTGAGTAAAGGATAAGACAGACTTTCTGTCTTGATGATTTTCAGCATATTAAGCACGAAGGCAAGCAGCAGGATAGATACTCCCAAACTACCCATTATTTCGGAAAAATTCATAGCAGAAGTGATTCGGCCAAAATTAAATAAAAAGGTCTCCCTGAGAACAAGGAGACCATACGATTGCTAGTCCACGAGATAAAATCTAAACTCAAACTGTTTCCAAGAAATACAGATAAGGATAAAGTAATGGTTATAATGTCTTTTTTAATACAGAGCCTCAGGAACAAACTTACAATCACCAGCGCAGGCCAAAAAGGGGATAAAACAGGATTCTGATCCGGGTATTTTTCCCGGTATCCAGGGGATAAATCCCGTTTCTTTCCTTCCACGCGCGAAGAAACCGGATTCTATGTATTTTCAGAATCAAAACCAATCATATGACACTTAAGCCTTCAATCCTCTGCACTTTTCTGTTCTTTTCTTTCTTTCTTTTTTCTTTCAGAAACATCGATAAGTCCCCAGCCAAAGAAGGGTTCAACAGCTCTTATAATGAACAAAAGGAAATCCGTTTGGATACCGGACGAATCGTGAACCTGGATTCGATCCAGTCATGTCTGACGAATTATACGAGACTGATGAAAGCTCATGGATTTTCAGACCCGGGAGGCCAGCCGTTCACACAAACGATCACCACAACGGCTCAACTAACAACCGGTGAATCATTTAGTGGAACAGATTTGCGTGACTGGCTCGATGCCACCGCAACCGCTTACGCTCAGGCTGGTAAAACCTTTTCGATCAGGGTGGAATTTGGTGCGTACGATATGACCTATCTGAACAGATATGAACCCGATCCGACTAAAAGGGCCAAAAAAATTAACCGGATAGCAATATTTTTGGTTCCTTACGATGCTTCTTCCGGCCAAACTTTACAACCACATGCGAATATTGCCGGCGGAACACCATCCGGAGGCGGAGGCGGTTATGATTTTGGTGGGCTACAACCATAAACTATGCATATTGCCTGGTTTGAATATTTTCAGATTCTTAGTCTTATTACAGCCATTTACTGCTGGAAAGGACTAAAATCCTGTTCTCTGCTTGCATTTATTCCCCTGCTGGTGATCGTAAATGCGACGGAATTGATAGCAGATAATTATCGCGCTTTTGGATGGTCCTCCAATTATCGTATATATAATTTGTATCTCCTGTTATCTACGCCCTTCTTTTTCTACTTAGCAGGCAAAATGCTATTTTTAACCAGGAAGGAAAGCGATTATCTTTTTTATAGTCTGCATTTTATGCATGGTGCTCATGTGCATAAATTACGGATTTATACAGGGACCCTTACAATTCAATTCCTATTCCCTGGGTTTGGTGGATATTATGATCATCGTTTTTTCGAGCCTTTGCCTTGTGCGTTTGACGGTGTTTGACCAGGAGGAACTGAATTTTATGAGGGAGCCTTATTTCTGGATCAATTCGCTGAATTTACTTTCCTAGTCTGGTTACATTGGTAGTTCTCGGTCTTCAGTCTTATATCCTGATCAACAAAATTGAAATTGCCAATAAAACCTTATACCATGCCATTTTACCAGCCGTAAACGCTATTGTTTACGGAGGATATAGTTACGCATTTACTTTATGCAGGACGCAAAGAGCCAGGTCATCTTTACCATTATAGCAGTAATCGTTATTCTGCTTTTCCTGGGCGTGCTGTTTCTTGTCATGCTGTTTTATTATAACAACAAAAAAGGACAAATGAGCAAAGAACAACAACTTATGCGCGCTACTTACGACAAACAATTACTTGAATCCAAACTGGAAATACAGGAACAAACTTTCGATATGATCAGCCAGGAAATTCATGACAATGTCGGACAGATCCTGAGCCTGGCAAAAGTGCAGCTGAGCATTATGGAGCAAAAACAGTCTGTGGAAGGAGAATTGCTGACGAATGTGAAAGAAAGTATCAGCCTGGCGATGACTGAACTGCGGGATATCGCCAAAAGCCTGAGCAGTGAACGATTACAAAAACTGAGTCTGCAGGATAGTATTACGCAGGAGATACGCCGGATCAACCGCAGCGGTCTGATCAAAATAAGTTCTGATGTGGAAGGCGCAGAAAAATATATTCCTGATCAGCATAAACTCATTGCGTTTCGCATTGTGCAGGAAGGATTACAAAATATCATCAAACACGCCGGTGCTACCGATGTGAAAGTTTCGATCAGATATCTGGATGAATGCATGTTTATTTCAATTTTCGACAATGGAATCGGGTTTAACCCTGAAGCAGAATTAAAGAAACGAGAGGGTCTTGGACTGCAGAATATCCTGCGCAGGGCAACCCTGGTCGGAGGCAAAGCAGATATCATGAGTAAACCGGGGGAAGGAACCACACTTCAAATTCAGATGGCTTATGCCTGACGGGAAACCCGAAACAAATTTAAGAGCCATGCCTGACCTGAAATATATTGCCCTGGTAGATGATCACACCATGTTCCGAAAAGGACTGGCGGTACTGATCGATTTATTTCCCCGATACAAAGTCTTAATGGACGTGAGTAATGGCCGGGAATTTATCGATCAACTGGATCCCGATCATTTACCTGATATCGTTTTACTGGATATTCATATGCCGGTCATGGACGGATATATGACAGCCGCCTGGTTGCATGCAAACCATCCGTCCATACGGGTGCTTGCACTAAGCACCATGGATAATGATGCCACGATTATAAAAATGATTCACCAGGGAGCCCGTGGTTATATTCTCAAAGATGCCGATCCAAAGGAACTGCAGGTGGCATTTGAAGAAATCCTTGCTAAAGGATATTATTATAATGAAATGCTGACACGAAAAGTAATCCAGTCGATTCACCATTCCGGAACAGATTCCGCCAACGCATTTCCTCATTTGACGGATCGTGAAACGGAATTTCTGAAACATGCCTGCAGTGAAAAAAACTATCAGCAGATTGCCAATGATATGTTCGTCAGTGAACGTACGGTGGATGGCTACCGCGAATCTCTCTTCAAAAAATTCAACGTCTCCAACCGCGTTGGATTGGTTCTTTATGCTATAAAGAATCAGCTGGTACAGTTATAAGGCTTAAAGCGCAAAGCTTAAAGCCCAAAGCCTAAAGCACTGTCAAGTGCCGGTTAACATAAATGCTTAATTTTCTTCCGAATTAAACCGTCAACCGTTCAACCGTCAACTCGTCAACCGTCACTGCATTGCCCGCCGAAGCTTTAGCGAAGGCGGGTCAACGGTCAACGAAATATCTTACCTTAGAAAAGTGCAATTCGATCCCAAAAATAAGATTGTCAAATTATGCGCAGACGGCATGGCGGCTGAGGGACTGGGCCATGAGGATGAAGCGATGGATTTATTCACAAGAGCCTGGAACGAATCTTCTACTGATTTTGAAAAATTTACATCTGCACATTTCGTAGCAAGACATCAGAAAACGATTACCGAAAAACTGATATGGGATGAAACGGCGCTCGAGCATGCGTTAAAAATAAGCGATGGATCGTTGAATAATTCCCTGCCCTCTCTGCTTTTAAATATCGGAAAATGTCATGAGGATCTGAATAACTTCGAACTGGCGCGCGTTTATTATCTCAAAGCACACTCGTATATAAATTTCCTTCCGGATGACGGATATGGTAAAATGATAAAGTCCGGTATCGCTGCCGGAATAGAACGAATGAACCAATAAATTTTAAGAATCTTCTGTAAAACGAACACAACATGAAACGCAGGGACTTTGTAAAAAATATTTCCATCGCAGGTGCAGGGATATCGCTTTTTAATCCTTCTCCTCTCTTCGCCCGGTCAGCAGAAACAAAAGTTCGCCTGGGCATTATCGGAACAGGTCTCCGGGGACAAAATCATTTGTGGAATGCACTGCAGAGATCCGATGTGGACGTCGTAGCCATCTGTGATATAGATGAACGCAGCCTGCAATCCGCCCGCGAGCTGGTTACAAAATCCGGTAAGCCGACGCCAAAAATATTTACAGGTGATCCGCATGCATATAGAAAACTGCTGGCAGAAAAAGATCTGCAGGCGATCCTGATCGCGACGCCATGGGAATGGCATACCCCGATGATACTGGATGGTATCTCTGCAGGTATCAAATATATCGGAACAGAAGTGGTGCTGGGTATTACCCTGCAGGATCACTGGAACGTGGTGAATGCTGCTGCCGCCAGTGGCGCCAACGTTATGATGATGGAGAATGTTTGTTACCGAAGGGATGTGATGGCCATTTTGCAAATGGTCAGACAGGGACTTTTCGGAGAACTCATACATATGCAGTGCGGATACCAGCATGATCTGCGTGGTGTAAAATTCAATGATGGTAAAACGCCTTATGACAGTGGGGCGGAATTTGGAGCAAAGGCTTTTTCAGAAGCCCGCTGGCGCACCAATCACAGTGTACATCGTAACGGTGATCTGTACCCGACGCATGGCATTGGCCCGGTTGCCGAAATGCTGAATATCAATTATGGGAATCGTTTTGTTTCATTGAGTTCCTTTGCAACCAAATCACGCGGATTGCATGAATATATTGTGAAGAAAGGCGGTCCCGAACATCCGAATGCGAAAGTGGAATTCAAACTCGGTGACATCGTAACTACCCAGATCCGCTGTGCCAATGGAGAAACCATATTCCTGCAACATGACACCAATCTGCCGCGTCCCTATTCACTGGGATTTCGCGTGCAGGGTACCCGTGGAATCTGGATGGACGTCAATCACTCTTTGTATATAGAAGGTGTCAGTGCAAAAGCAGATGCCTGGGAACCGGCTCAACCCTATCTTGATAAATATGATCATCCGGATTGGCAGCGATGGGGAAAGGAAGCAGAAAATGCCGGTCATGGCGGGATGGACTTTTTTGTTCTCCAGGCATTTATTGAATCAGCCAAACAACAAACCACTACACCGATGGATGTATACGACGCCGCTGCCTGGAGCTCGATCACTCCGCTAAGTGAAATGAGTATTGAATTGGGAAATCAAACAATCGAAATGCCCGATTTTACCAGCGGACAGTGGATGTATCGAGTAAATAAGTTTTAATCCCGCATGTGCGGGATTAAAACTTATTTACTGCGAAAGGTTAAAGCGTCAAAGCTCAACGCATTTTAATAATCAATTAACAATTAACAATTGACAATTAACAATTACTATCTGATCCTGAACTTCATCGTGACCCCATAATTATACGGGTCACCCAAACGCGAAGCCCCAAAATCATAAGCATAGGCAATATATTTTGTATTGGTAATATTCCGCATCCACACAGAAATACTAAAAAAGGAATAGGAAATACCAACACTGGTATTCAACATCTGATAAGATGGTTGCACCTGGTTGTTGGATAAATCAAAATACTGTTTGCCGAAATAGTACCACTCTCCTCTGATAAATCCATTTACACCAATCAGTTTAGGTAAAGCGCCTGAATATTCCAGCACAAGCATCGATGTCATGTCGGGCGTAAATAGCTGACGCTTGCCATCCAGATTGACCGCGTCCCCATTCGACGAAAGGTTACCACTGGTATATTTCGCATCTGTATATCCGAAATGATAAGTCATCTGCAAACCCTTTACCACCAGACCTTCCAGCTCTGCTTCAAATCCTTTGCTTGTCAGACCGCCTGCATTTTTTATCACCGTGATCGCATCCGGCAATATCAGCGTAGGTACCTGCACATCCTTCACCGTATTATAAAAAACGGCCAGGTTTGCATGGAACCGGTTTGCAAAATAATTTCCCTTCCATCCCAGTTCATAGTTATTACTAAATTCCGGCTGGTAAGGATACAGCGGCGGTTGTGATGGATCACTGGATAATTGGGTCAGTCCGCCGGTACGATACCCCTGCCGGTAACTGGCATATATATGCGCATTTTCGCCTGCGCGATAGGAAACGGAGAGCATCGGTGTGACCGCATGATAAGAAGTCTGACCGGACGTATCTGCCTGTGTTGGAAATCCGGTGCTCGAACCATCCGGAACGAATAATCCGGAAACCTCTGCATTGGATTGCTGATAGTCGTAGCGCAATCCGCCGGCCACACTGAATCTTTTCGACAATGCATATTCCAATTGTCCGTAAAAAGCCAGGCCTTTATTCTTTATCTGCGTGGTATTGATGATGGTATAATTGCTGTCGGGCGATCCGGCCAATGAGGCATCTGCACCAAAATGAACGCCCTGTTTATTCGGAGCTGATTGTACGAATAAATAAGATCCGATGGCCCATTTCAACGGAGAGACAGAAGCCGTCGGAGAAGAAAGACGCAGTTCTTCTGTCCAGGCATCAACCTTATTCCAGGGCTTGCCATAATCATTTACAATGCTGATGATATCCAGTGGCGAAAAATCTCCGTCTACAGGATTCTTATAATACCGGTAATTTGATTGATAAGCCGTCAGGGATGTAAAATCCATTTTTTCACCGGTGTACCGGATCTGTAATGATGCGTTCAAACTATTGTCCACCATTTGTCCGATGGCATTCTGATCAAGATGGTAGGGATTTGACAGGGCCATTTCTGTTGTCGGAGACAGGGCAAATGCGCCATTATTACGGTTCCAGAGATTTTTCATATTCAGTGAAAAGGACCATTTGGGATTCAACAGGTATTTCAAAGAAATATTATCAGCCGTACGGTGTTGTCTGTCAAAATTACTGTTGTTGAAATCGTTGATATAATATCCATCCGAAGCCTCGTATAAAACCGCGGCACCGAGGTATAGTTTCCCTTTGATCAGCGGGGTGCTAAAATTAAATGAATACCGCTCCAGCCCATAATTTCCGTTACTGATTTCAAATGCTACATGCACCTGGTCATCCGGTTGTTTGGTAAAAATATTGATCACACCACCCATGGCATTGCGTCCGTACAATGTACCCTGCGGACCTTTCAGGACGTCGATATGATCGATATCAAACAGCTGCGGTATGTACGTATCCAAAGTAAACTGTGGCACGCCATCAATATAGGTAACTACAGCCGGGTCATAGGATGTGGACGTGATCCCGCGAATGGAAATAACATTTCTTCCGTCCCCGGGATTTGCGGAATAGAGATTCGATACGATTCCCTTCAGGTCCGAACTTGCCCAGAGTCTGTACGCCTGGATGTCGCGTGATGAAAGCGCTGTAATACTTACAGGAACATTTTGAATATTCGATTCCTGTTTTTCGGCCGTAACTACTACGGCATCCAATTGCTTTACCGAGGGAGACAATATGATGATCAGCGAATCCGCACCCAATGGAAATTTGATTTTCTTTTCGACGCGGGCAAAACCAATGGATGAAATTTCTGCAGAATACACACCACCCGGTAAGACTGGAAACTCAAACAGCCCATAGTCATTGCTGATAACGGAGACTTCGGTATTGAGCAGATGAATCGTTGCGCCACTGACCGGTTTCCCTTTTTCATCTCTGACCGCTCCGGAATATTTTGTTTGTGCAATAGAAAGAAAATGGCTGAAAACTAAAAATACGATTCCTATTATAGTTCTTCATTGTTTTCATCATAGCAGTTGACGGTTGACCGTTGACAGTTGACCGTTGATTGACAATTGACGGATGATGTTGACGGACTGAATTAGTTTTAGGCTTTAGGCTTTGAGCCTGTATTGGTTTTAGGCTTTAGGCTTTGCGCTTTAGGCTTAAGAGAGAGAATGTACTGAATGATCTGATTAAGATCTTTTTGTGCCAGATCAGGGTGTGCCGACATGGCCACATCTCCCCAGACTCCTCCTCCACCCTTTATAATTTTCTGACTCAGATAAACCTTTGCATTTTTATCATGCGCATATTTTTCCGCTACACGCACAAATGAGGGACCAATCGAAGCGCTGTTTTCTTTATGACAACTCTTACAATCCATGATCTGTGTTAATGCATAACCTGCAGCATAAGGTCCGTGTGCGGAAGCGGATGTATCAGCTGTCGCCGCCGGAGCTGCAACTTCCGCATTTGCCTTCTCATGATAATCAATACGTGAAAGTCCGGCATCGGGATTCTTCTGAAACCAGGCGGTTCCATATTCCAGCAAATATATTTTTCCATCCGGCCCGGCCTCCATATCAATACAGTTGTGTAAAACCGTATGTGGCATGAACGGTTCCATTTGTTCAAAGTCACCATTGGGTTGCATCGTGACTACTTTTATCCATCCCCGGATCCAGTCGTAGATGAAAAGTTTGCCATTATAATAATCCGGATAACGGGTTGCCGCCGGATACATATCAGTATAATAAACAGGTCCCGCCATGGCATTTCTGCCACCCGTGCCAAGTTCCGGAAACTCGGGTGAAACGGCATATGGGTACCAGATAAAGGCCGGTTGTGCAGGTGGCAGTTCCGTGATACCCGTATTATTGGGAGAATGATTTTCTGGTTTAGCAGGATTAAATGCATCGCCCGAAACACCCGTTAGATAATTATACTGGCGGTAAGCATAATTGTTTCCAACAAAAAATGGCCAGCCAAAGTAACCGGCCTTCCTGGCCTGATTCACTTCATCATATCCACGCGGACCACGTGTTGCAAAACTATCTTTGGCCGCATCCGGTCCCACTTCACCCCAATACAGATAACTATTTTTCTGATCCACGGAAATACGATATGGATTTCTGTTTCCCATTACATAAATCTCAGGTCTTGTTTTCGGAGTTCCCGGCGGAAATAAATTGCCCGCTGGAATTTCATAGCTGCCATCAGCATGCACACGAATACGCATGATCTTTCCCCGCAGGTCGTTGCTGTTGCCGGCAGACCGCTCTGCATCATATTGCAAATGACCCGGAGCAGAATTCAGTGGAGCAAAACTATGACTGACATACTTCTGACCAGGCTCATCAAACGGCGTTGAATTATCACCGGCTGAAAAATACAAAAGGCTGTCGGGGCCAAATGCAATGGAACCTCCCGTGTGACAACAGATCTCACGCTGTGATTTTACTTCCAATATTACTTTTTCAGAGGAATTTAGAATCGTATCGTTTTCCAAACTAAAGCGTGATAAACGGTTCACCGAGCTATCGGCCGGACTATAGTAAATATATACCCAATGATTTTTACTGAAATCCGGATCCTTCGAAAGACCCAGCATTCCTTCTTCCACATTGACTCCCTTTACTTTTGCCAGAAAATATACATTCAGAAAACCGGCCTGTTTTACTGTTCCTGTCGACTGCTTATACAACATGATTTCACCACGACGCTGTAATACCAATATATCCAGGTTTGGAAGAACGGTCATTTCAGTCGGCTCAAAAAAATGATCCTGTATTAATATCTGTTTTGTAAAATGATTTTCAGAAGGAGGATAAGGCGTGCTCACTTTACTATAGTCCAGCGGTTCAAAATGACCGATGGCATATTCTATTTCATTCAGCATGTTTTTCAGGAAGGATTCATCCTGCACATCTTTGGAAGTAACACTGTCACAAGTATAAGAAGCTCTTCCGTTTTCATATTGCTGGTGTATGAATGAAGTACAGGAGTCTCCGGAAGATCCGATCATTCTTCCATACCAGCGCCAGTTAAATGTTTCCGCATTGGCGTGTATACCCGCAAAGCCTCCACCTGCCTGCATGAATCGTTCAAGCGCAATTCTTCCCATATAGCCCAGGCGCAGGCCGGAACGATTCAAAAACATCACGGCCGCATAATTTGACAGAGAATCATCTGTAAAGAGCGTGCTCGTATCGGTTACATTAATTGAAAATCCGTTCATCTCGCCGAGATGCCGGACAGCCTGTGCAATAGAATCCGCCTCCGGACCTGTTGTCGTATTTGTGTAAATCAATACCCGGGGGATGCCGGTTCTTTTTTGTCTGCAGGAAATGGAAAGTAAAACGTAAAAAATAAAAAGCAGAAAATAACCTTTCTTCATTGACCGGCCAATTATTAAGTTGCAAACTTAAGTATTAAGCCTAAGATACAAGTATGGAAGTATGGAAGAATGGAAGTATGGGAGTGTTTTTTACAAATCCGGGCTTTACCACTTCTTAAAGATAAAGAATACGGCGGCGACGAGAAAACCAAATCCAACCAGGTGATTCCAGGCGAGTTTTTCTTCTTTAAAAAAAATCAGTGTAAAAGCCATGAACACGATGAGCGTAATAGCTTCCTGAATGGTTTTTAACTGAACCAGTGTGTATGGTCCGCCGTCTTCTTTGAATCCGGCACGGTTGGCAGGAACCTGGAAAAGATATTCGAAAAAAGCCAGTCCCCAGCTGATGAGTATGACGGTAAACAGCCCCATATTTTTTCCCCAGGAAAACTCTTTAAACTTCAGATGTCCATACCAGGCGAAAGTCATAAACGTATTCGAGATCAGTAAGAAAATAACCGTCTTTAATCCCCGCATATCTTTATCTGAGTTTTATCAATTATTCTTTAAAGCCTAACGCGCAACGCTTAACGCGAAACGCTTTATTAGGGGTGTTGACCGTGTAAAATTTTCAGAGGTTCAACAGGTAAATTTTTTATCAGTTCGCCGGAGCCAGGAGTTTCAGCACGCTGATGCTTTTCTCTATACTTTCCCATGGATCTTTCGGCATATCATGTTCAATAAAATAAAATTTCAGGCCGGCGGTTTCAGAAGCAGCAAATATCCTTTTAAAATCTATTGTACCGCTCCCAACAGGAAGAATATTCTTGTAAGTGTTATCAAGATCTTTTATATGCCATAGCGGAAATCTTCCGGGATTCTGATTGAATAATTCAACCGGATCCTGTCCACCTTTGATTGACCAGGCCAGATCCAGCTCCATTTTCACATTCGTTTCTTTCAGAAACAGACTGTACGGAACTTTCCCTTCCACCGCATGAAATTCTGCATCATGATTATGATAGGCAAATCGCAGACCCGCTTTTTTGCAGGCTTCTTCGGTTTTATTCAGGACTTTGATGGAAGATTTGATATCATCTATTGTATCGATGGGTGTGTTGGCACAAACAAGAAATTCCACACCTCCTTCGGCAGCCTCATCGACAAGCGCCTGCATATTATCCCTTAGGTTTCGGGGCTTTCCGATGCTGATCGGTTTGCCGTCTGCGCCTACGGGCATTTTCATTCCCGGTGCCATTTTGAAAGGAGCGCCCAGTACATGATGCGATTTCCATACAAGTCCCAACTTTTTTAGCAATGCCGCAAATTCTTTCACAGTATAACCGTAATAACCTCCCTTTTTGCTGAATGCAGATTCTATTTCAACGTAACCGATTTTTGCAATACGTTTTAAAGTACCCTCTACATCGGCATCGATTACATCAAAAAATGTAAACAGTTGTATCCCGGGCGGCGGATAAGAAGGAACAAAAAATGATTTTGCAAAAGACGGGATGACTAAACTTCCGGCTGCCAGGCCGGCACTGTTACGGATGAAATGTCTTCTGTTTTGCATATGGTATTTTTGGATGGTTGGCAGTTCGGCGGATGGCAGTTGGCGGTTTCGGTAGGCGTTAGGCTTTACGCCTTAGGCGTTAGGCTTACTTAACTCCTTTCTCCGGATTCCATGATTTTTGCAGCTTTCTGATAAAAACGATTTGCCCGGTATGATATGCATTATGTGTGCTGATATGTCCGATGATCTCGTACCATTTTTCAAGTTTTGTTTCATCGGCTGCTTCAATCGCATTCTCCCAGGCAGTCAACACACTATCCGCTCTTTTAACTGTTACGGGCCAGGATTCTTTTGTTACAGGCGAAAATGTTTCATTATTATTTCCGGAAAAATTCGGCACCGGTTCACCCAAAAATTTTGAGAGATTTTCCTGATTCCAGAATATGATATGGTTTGCAAGCTCGGCAATCGAATGATCCGCGCCTTTCGGCTTCCAATTCGCCTGTTCAGCAGTTATTCCTTCAATGGCCACATTCAGCGGTGCAAACCAATCCTCTTTATTATGGGTGGTTTTCAGTTGATTTAATAGTACTTGTTTCAATGTTAACGGTTGTGCTGTTTGAGATTTTGATGTAGTCGCCAAAGCGAACAACAATATAAAACTTAGAATGTTCTTTCCCATAAAATAAGCTTGAATGGTTTTGAATATCTAAAGGTACTTAGAAAGCTTAAAGCGTAAAGCGCAAGGCGTAAAGCTCTACGGTCTTCGATCTACTGCTCAACGCCTAACGCCCAACGCCGTAACGCATAACGTCTAACACAACCGTCAACTGTCAACTGTCAACCGTCAACGATAAAGACTTTTCCGCTATCGACTTCCCCGCAATAAACCCACTCGTCCAGGCATGCTGAAAATTAAACCCTCCGGTTACGGCATCCACATCCATGATTTCGCCGGCGAAGTATAATCCAGGCCTGATCCGGCTTTCCATAGTATGATGGTTGATCTCTGACAGCCGGATACCACCCGCTGTCACAAATTCTTCCTTAAAAGTCGTTTTGCCTTCCACAGGGAAAGACTGGTTTGTGAGCAGCTGGATCAGTTTATTTTGCAAGGCAGCAGGCAGATCGGCCCAATGAATATCTTTTATCCCGGCCTGTTCCAGCAACCATTCCCAAAGACGCTGCGGAAGACCGAATGAATTTTTTTGCCTGATTTTTTTTCCTCCGGAAGATTCCCTGGTCATCAGCATTTCATCACGAACAGATTGGTCCGATCGATCGCCCAGCCAGTTCACCCGAATTTCAAATCGATAATCTTTTTCCTTTAATAACCTGGCACCCCAGGCCGATAATTTCAAAATGGCCGGTCCGCTCATTCCCCAATGGGTAATCAGCAAAGGACCTCTTTCCTTCAGGGATTCACCGGAAATCTTTACCTGTGCATCCGGAACGGAAACACCCATGAGAGTATTAATGGAATGGCCGGGCATATTAAATGTAAATAGCGAAGGCACCGGCTCTTCGATGGTATGTCCGCTTTGGAGTATCCATTCAAACATGGAAGATTTGGGATATCCGCCACAGGCAAGACAGATAAAATCGGCATCTAGTCTCAGTTCATTACTGAAGTGAAGCGTAAAGGAATTGGATTCTGTTATATATTCTATGTTTTTTATTTCATGGTGCAAACGGATTTCCACCTGGTATTGATTTGCTTCCTGTAAAAGACAATCAATTACGGACTGCGAAGAATTGCTTTGCGGAAACATTCGGCCGTCTTCTTCCGTTTTCAGATGCAGTTTTCTTTCTTCAAACCATTGAATGGTATCCGTTGTAAAGAATTGATGAAAGGTTTTTTTTACAAACTGGGCACCGCGCGGATATTTTCTTACCATATCCGGAATGGAAAAGCAGGCATGCGTTACATTACAGCGTCCGCCACCGCTGACTTTTACTTTGGATAAAAGTTTTCCGGTTTTTTCCACCAGTATTACTTTCAACTGCGGATTTAAACGTGCGGCTGTTACAGCGCAGAAAAATCCGGCTGCTCCCCCACCTGCCACGACCAAGGTTTTTCGCATCATACTATTTTTCCGGCTGCGAAGATGGCGCTTTTTATATGAAATGAAAATCCCTCCGGGAACGGAGGGATTTTTTGATCTAAACCAAAAGACTAGTGCTAAAATATTTGAGAGATCAGTTAATAGTATTTTTTGGTAAGGCAAACCTGTGCCAGCCATTGCTACCTTCTGTTGTCAGCGCGATGGTTCCATCAGCATTTTTTAACCGGATATAGTAGAAAACACCTTCGTCAGTGGTAATCTGAAAAAGTTCAGAAACCCAGTAATTGGAATAACGTTTTTTAATATCCTTGCTGAGATCAGCAGGCAGATCGCTGGTCAGCATATGATGTACCACACCGATCAGGTTACCCTGAAAATCATAATATGCAATCTGTGTTTCATTGTCCATCATAAATGTAGCCATCACATAATTGCTTGTGGAAGCCCAGCTCACATCGGATGCTTTGTGGAAATCTTTTTGAAAAGCAGCTACTGCGCGATCGTTGATACTGTCAGGTTTTGCAAAGGCTGTAGTGAACACGGCCAGCCCGATTGCAAGTGATAAAATTATCTTTTTCATTTTTAAATGTTTTATAAGTTGTTGGTTAATGTCTGTTAGATAAGACGCAGGTTTTTAGATCATGTTGCAGCGCTGAAGAAAAAACATTTTAGAAAAATCTGTGTCGGTTCTGACAAGTATAATGCAATGCCATGCCAAAACATTAAAACATTGTAAATCAATAAACACGCTGTTTAAGAGTCAAATCGACTGTACGGAACCGAACAGTTACCGCCTTATAAACAAACAGAATAAAATGTTAAAGCGTTTTTTTAAGCTGGAGGGGTGATGTAGTGAGCTGTGATGCTTGATGAATGAGCCCTGAGTGGGAGGCTTGAAACATGGGCATGCGTAATGCGTGACGCACTATCGTTGGCCGCGGATCGTGGATCGTTTATATTTGGCCGTTATATCTAAACTCATTGTTACAAAAAATATCTTGCCTCAAGCATCCCGCCTCATGCCTTTCGCTGTTATTCCGAAATCAATTATCTTTATCTTTTAAATGAATTATTATGTCACTTATCCCAAATAAGAAAAACAAAAAAGACAACCGTCCGGGCGGCGGTGGAATTGGTAATACAAAACCAAATCAGCAAAATCAAAAAGTAAAGGTTAATACGAAGGGTCTTTCAAGGAACACAAAGCTTACGGGTGGATCGCAGCGCGGATCTTAATAGTTATTAATTATTAGTTATTAGTTATTAACTAACGGAGCTGGCGTTGAGCGTTCCGCGTTAGGCGTTAGGCCCCGGATCCCATCCTTTCTCATACTCCCTGCTCCATAAGTTTCATGGCTTCTTCATCCTGCAGGATATGACCGTTCTTGTCATCGCAGTTGAGTGCACGGCCGGTTCTTTGTGATATGTTGGCGAGATGACAAAGAAGTACAGATTTCTGCGCTTCATTTACGGGTGAATTTAATTTCGCTTCTCCGCGGATACTATTGACAAAGTTTTCGAAATGATAGAAGTCGAGGTTACCGGTCGCACTCACCGGATTCGCCGGATCTGCTGCCATCTCCCCTTTCACTTGTTTCACCAGTTTATTATTTGTATCATATATGGCATAATCAGCGGCCCCTACATTGACGAGCGTTCCCTTATCGCCATATATAATAAAACCTCTGCCTGAACCTTCCACCGGGAATTTATTACAGCTCCTGCCCTCCCAGGTGATGGCTTTTTTTGTTCCGAATTCGAATGAGGCAATTTGTGTATCGGGCGTTTGCCAGTCATCCTGAAATGCATATCGTCCTCCGGAAGAAACCACCCGGGTCGGATAGTCCACACCCAGGAACCAGCGGCAGCAGTCGATTTCATGGGTTCCGTTATTACAGGCTTCTCCTGTTCCCCAGTTCCAGAACCAATGCCAGTTATAATGAATCAGGTTGTTTTTATATTCCCTTCTCGGCGCAGGTCCCTGCCAGAGTTCATAATCGAGTGTCGCAGGAACCGGCACTACGATTCCCTTGCCGATCGATTTGCGGTCATTCGCATACCATGCTTTTCCAAGGTAGGGTTCACCGATCGCTCCCCCGCGTACTTCTTTCACCGCATCAATCAATGTAGGCATTGACCTCCGTTGGTTGCCCATCTGGATAAGCTTTCCATAACGGCTCATAGCCTGTACCAGCATCTCGCCTTCTGCAGGATTATGACCGCAGGGTTTTTCGACATATACATTTTTACCATGCGATACACCGAGGATCGCTGCCGGCGTATGCCAGTGATCCGGAGCTGCAATCACCAGTCCGTCGAAATCATTTTTCTTTACCAGTTCCCGGATATCTTTTACGAGGATTGGTTTGCGTGCTGCACTTTTCAAAGCATCAAAACCGTTTTTAATGGCGCCATCTTCCACATCACAGATATAGGCGATCTCCACGTTCGGCAATTGCGCATAGGACTTCGCGAGGTAAGCGCCCCGGCTGTTCACACCCATCACGGCCAGTATCACTTTATTCGAAGGTGCAGCCTTACCGAATATCGGGAAATTCAGTATCTGAATACCAGCGGCAGTCGCCAGCGTTCCGTTTTTTATAAAATCTCTTCTTTTCATACTAAAAAATTAAAAAACTACTTATACTTCCAGTCTTCCAGTCTTCCACACTTGTTATTCTAGTGTTCTAATTTTGATGGACCGATAGCTCACCTCGTTCCCATGATCCTGCAACAGGATATGACCCTCCGGCGCTTCCCCGAAATTGGGCCAGATTTTAAATTTACTAACGGCCACCAGTGCCCGAAAGGCTGGTGATCCCCGTTCGTATTCCAGTACTTTCACGCCATTCAGATAATGTTCCACGTGATTATTCGGATATACGATGACCCGTCCCGTATTCCACTGACCCACGGCATGAATAAATCTTTTCTGTTTGGCCGCCGGTATCAGATCATATAAAGAGGCCAGCGTACGGTCGCCATTGATTCCGAGTTTGGCATCCGGATGTAATGAATCATCCAGCACCTGGTATTCCAGCCCGATCGCTGATCCTGTATTGTTTTCTTTCAGTGTTACAAAATATTTTACACCGCTGTTGGCGCCCGGTGTGAGTCTGAAATCAAATGAAAGATCGAAGGCCTTGTATTGATCCAGCGTTACGATGTCACCTCCATTACCACCCTCTTTTCCTTCCGTATTAAGCACCGTAATCATACCGTCCTGAACCTTCCAGTCCTTTTCAGGAAAGCCCTCCTTGTAAGCACCACGCCAGCCCTTGGAATCATCGCCATCAAATAAAAGTTTCCAGCCGCTTTTCGTTTCGTAATCCGTTAGAAAATTCGGAACGGTATTCATCACATAAATTCCTTTTGGAAAATCCGTGAAAGTGGAAAGGGATTTGATCCGGATATTCCGGAAATAAACTCTTTGCCCCGCGAAAGCCGGATTAGAAACGGCATGCACCTGCAGGCCGATGAATCCATGGTAATCGGTCATATCCACCAGATAGGCCGCCGGTACATTATTGATCCATGTGCGCGTTTCATTTCCGATACATTCAATTCTGACTTTGTTGAATTCTTTTAAATGGAATGCTCCCTGCGCCTTCGGATTCAGCGACATCGGATAGAGCCAGTCCCTGCGCGCTTCATCATAAATACCACCGGTCCAGCGACGTGATGAAGGATCCAGTTCATACTGGTAGCCGTATACACGGCCGGCGCCGTTATTACCGCTTTTGTCAAAATGACTCCTGAACTGAATGCCGGAATTGAATGTTGTATCATCCATCATGACTTCCAGTTCCAGTACAAAGTCTCCGTATTCTGCTTCAGTGCATAAAAAACTATTGGGAGAATTGGGAGCCGAAACACCCATAATGGTTCCGCGAAATGGCTGGAACGTCGCCTTTCCGGTCATTTGTTTCCACCCGGTCAGGGTGGTTCCGTCGAATAATGGGGTCCAGTTTTTTTGAGCGCAGATACTCGTTACAGAAAAAATAAAAATCAATAAAGGCGCCAGGCAAAATCTTTTCATATGTCAACAAATTATTTATTGTAAGGCAGGATGAAGTTAAACATTGAACGCGATTTCAATCCTGGTTTTTCCTTTTATTCATGAGCCGTTTCTGAAATTTTTCATATAAATTGAAAGATGGTACAGGAAACACTCTTATATGTTATTTCCCTGTTATTTGCCGTAATGCTACTGGTGATCCTGGGACTGAAACTGAAGATTGCCTATCCCATTTTTCTGGTCATCGGCGGACTACTCATCAGCCTGATTCCCGGAACGCCGCGGGTGGGGATCAGTCCTGATTTAATTTTTCTGATTTTTCTTCCGCCACTGCTCTATGAAGCAGCCTGGTACACGTCCTGGCCCAATTTCTGGAAAATGCGCCTGCCGATTATATTACATGGTTTCGGACTGGTGATTGTTACTTCCGTGATCATCGCCTATCTCTCGGAAAAACTGATACCACGTTTTACTTTATCCATCGGATTATTGCTTGGCGGCATCATTTCGCCGCCGGATGCAGTAGCTGCCAGTTCTGTACTGAAATATTTTAAGATCCCTAAAAAAGTAAAAACGGTTTTGGAAGGAGAAAGCCTGGTGAACGATGCGGCGAGTTTGACTGTTTTTCGATTTGCATTGGTTGCGGTTATTTCAGGAACTTTTGTAGTTGAGAAAGCTGCCGGGGCATTTGTGATGGTAACGGTCATGGGTATTTTTTTCGGTCTGGTGATTGCACAGATCATATTCTTTATACATAAATTATTTTCCACCACCACTGAAATTGCTACTGCGCTCACGCTGATCACGCCTTATATCATGTATCTGACCGCGGAACATTTTCATTATTCAGGTGTGCTGGCGGTGGTAAGCGGCGGACTGTTTCTTTCGTCCCGGTCGAAAGAAATCCTGAATCATAAAGCCAGACTTCAATCTGCCGGCGTATGGCATACAGTGGCCTTTATTCTAAACGGATTAATTTTTATCCTGATCGGATTGCAGTTGCCTTCCATTATAAGTGGTTTGAAGTATTATAGTATTCAGGATGGGATACGGTACGGATTAGTCGTTTCGGTACTTATCATTATCATTCGGATGGTCTGGCTTTTTGCTACAACCTACATACCTATTTTCCTTAGCAGGAAATTCAGGGAAAGTCCCATGCGTCCAAACTGGAAAGAAGTTTTCCTGGTCGGCTGGGCCGGCATGCGGGGTGTTATTTCGCTGGCATCCGCATTGGCCATCCCGGTAACACTGGCGGACGGGAAGGAATTTCCGGAGCGGGACCTGGTTTTATTTATCAGTTTTATGGTTATCCTGGTCACCCTGGTTTTCCAGGGGTTGTCGCTTGCCATGGATTATAAAGAAATTGAATCTCAGCGAGGACATCCGCGAAATACCGATGGATGTACAGGCCCAACAGATACATCTGAAACTGATGAAACTTTCCCTGGTCAGGTTAACAGATAAACATGCTAACCTGATACAATCCAATATGCTGGTCAGAACCCTCAAACAAAAGTTCGAAAATGAGGTTGGGTTTGCGAAGCTGAATATTGAGTCCCTGAAGATTACGGACGATGAAATAGAACAGGTAAAAGAATATAATCGTGTTTTGCTGGATATCCACGACTTCCAGCATAAAAAACTCTCCAGTCTGGGTATGCATACCCTGTATGATGAAGATGTAATCCGCCGCGAGGAATCACGTATTGATCTGGAACAGAATAAGATAGGGTAGAAAAAGAAATATTTTATCATATCATATTATTTTGGGGGCTGTTGAAAATGCAGGTAACAGAGGGTTAACAGGGTGTATACAGAGCGTAAGCGAAGGGTTGGCTTTAAAAATATAGAGGTTACCGCCTGGTAATTTGGCCTTTATTTTGTGGCTAATTGAGAAAGAATCCATCCTATGGGAAAACTTCTACAGGGCGTCAACGGGCCCTTTTCCGGCAAAGTCGGAACCGTCGTTGGATATGTTTGGGAGGACCTTCCAGTTATCCGGGGTTTGCCTAAGAAAAGAACAAAGCCATTTACCGAAAAGGAATTGAACCAACAGGCCCGGTTCACTATTATGAATCAATTCCTGGTTCCGTTAAAGGATTTGCTGAATACCACGTTCGCGCATCTGGCATACCGGATGAAGGGCTTCAATAAAGCCTTTTCATACAACGTAAAGGCTGCCATCCGGGGTTTCCGGCCTGATCTCAGCATCGATTATCCCATTGTGTTGCTCAGCCGCGGCGATCTTACCAAAGCGGAATCCCCCGCCGTAATATCTATTGAGCCCGACATTCTTGCGATTCTCGTGGACCGACAATTCAGGAAATGGAAAAGCTTCCGCAACAGATAAAATATTTGTGGCTGTATATAACCCGGATTACGGTCACTGGATTGCTAAAATGGACCTGGCAACACGATCTGCAGGTGGGTGTGATCTGTCATTACAAAATGGGGGGTTCGATGGGAAGTCTGTTGCATGTGTATCTGGGCTTCATGGCCGCTGAAGGAAACGACGCATCCGATAGTGTATACCTGGGCATGGTGAGAGTGGCCTCGAAATAACTGAGAATCAGCAGTTTTCCACATATCAACATTCCGAGATAATTAATTTGCGCATAGCCCATTTTCCTCTATTTTTGCACGCTCAAAACAAGGGGTAAACGCCTTTTTTGAACCAAGCTCATTCATTACAAAATGATGTGCAGATTCCGTAGCTCAGTTGGTAGAGCATTACACTTTTAATGTAGGGGTCCTGGGTTCGAGTCCCAGCGGGATCACAACTTATCTTTCAATTTTTTTCAGGAGCCTTCAATATCAAATATTGAAGGCTTTTTTTATTCGTAAGGTCTCAAATTTTTTATACATACCGGTCAGTCTGATACCTGTTAAGGTCTTTTATAAACACGGCAATTTTCCAACAACATTTGGTCGTTTTTCCTTTCGTGGGCTTTGTATTTCAACAAAATGAAAAGAACCCCCTTCTTTTATTCGCATAATGGTGTCAGTTAATCGGAAGAAAAAGGCTCTATTAGAAAAGAGCGTGTTATAATAAAAAATAGTGTTTTTACTATAATTAAACCACGATTGACCCGAATATTCTCATAGCCTTAAATATGTTTTGTTGGTGGTCCGAGTTTTGATTCATTAGGATTGATTTATCTAATAAACGAACCCGTATAAATGAAAACAACCGCCATCATCTTCTTTGCACTCACCTTCTTTTCAACGCACCTTTTTGCACAGATTCATCCCGATGCAGATACTATCGTCCCATCTAAGGGTAATATTGAACAACAATTGAAAGATATCAGAAAGCGTCAGATTCTCCTCTATTCCGACTCTGCAGGTGCAGGAAATGTGCCCAAAAAATCGCATCATATCGACTCAACAAAAAAAAACAGATACAATGATCTTCTTGACGATGATCCGCAATACAACAAAAAATCCTCCATTTTGAATCCCGCGCTACAGGTAGTTGCTATGAATGTAGTTCTGAATATAGTGGATAGATCCGTTTTTAATCTCGAATTTGCGAAAGTCGATTTTCATACCTGGAAGAAAACCGTATCGGCCGGTTTTCCCTGGGGAAGTGGATGGGAATGGGATCAGGACAGGTTTGGAAACAATTTTCTTTCACATCCAATGACAGGTAGTTTTTATTTCAATGCAGCGCGTTCTAACGGGTATAGCTATTGGCAATCTGCCCCCTTTGTGTTTTACGGAAGCTACATGTGGAAAATCTTTGGCGAAAATGGGACGCCGGAACGGGAGGATCTGATCAATACAACTTTCGACGGAATCGCTTTGGGTGAAGTTATGTACCGGTTAAGCTCAAATATCCTGGATGACCGCGCGGTAGGAAGTGAAAGGGTCTTTCGGGAAATCTTTGCCGGACTGGTAGATCCGATAAGAGGTATAAACCGTCTTTTTCAGGGAAAAACTTTTAGGAGAACCAATAAAGAAGTTTATCAAACGGAACCTCTCAACATTACTTTTTACGCAGGTGTTCATTCTGTAAATAACCAAAGCCTGAAACTTTTCTCAGGGCAAAATGTCTACATGATGAATCTGCAGCTTGACTATGGCAATCCGTTTGAGGTGCGTCCAAGAAAACCTTTTGATGTTTTCAGGTTTCGCACTGAATTGAATTTTGGCCAGGGAAGAAAAATAGTTGATAATATAACAGGCTATGGAAATTTATTTGCCGGTAATGCGAAACTGGGTAAAATAGAGATGCTTTACGGTCTATTCCACTATTATGATTACTTCGACACGCAAATATTTGAATTGGCAACCACGTCTTTTGGCGGCGGATTGCTTACGAAATTACCGTTAAGTAAAAAAACCAATCTGTATACCAATTTTCACCTGGGAGTTGTGCCTTTCGGAGGCGCGAGCGTCGGCCCCGTGTCTGACACTGCACAGTCCCGTGACTACCGTTTTGCCTATGGAGTACAGGGTAAAATCGAAACAGGCGTTAATATTGGAAAATACGCAACCCTCAGTTTCTGGTATTATTGGTATCTGATGCACGCGTTTGATAATACCGGCAATGATGAGAAGCGTGCAGGGACACTTGGCACAAATGTAATTCAAATGATAAAACCCAGGATAACAGTGCATCTGTTCAGAGATCTCAGTTTCGGCATGGAACAGGATGTGTATTTTAATAACCATTCCCAGCGCTCTTTTGAGACACAACGGTTTGTACACTCGGAACAAAGAATATTTCTCATGTTTTATTGGGAGGATCCGCAGCGGAAAGGGCACTACAATTAGCAAGACGGATGCGATTACCTGAATCTGTAAACTATTCCCGGCATTATTACGCCATCCATATAATTTAGGCTGAAACTGAGCGTGTTTTTCTTTTTTGCATTTTGCAATTTCGCGTATCGGTGATAGTTATTAACTACCTGTCTCCCGCACAAGAAGCCAAGGGCTGCACCGACAAGTACATCTGAGGCCCAGTGTGCATTTTGCATAATCCTGCTCAATCCAATCAACGAAGAAACTGAGTAAGCAAGTATGGGCGCCCATTTGGTGTCCTTATATTCCATTGCAAAAACGGTCGCCGCAGCGAATGCTACGGTGGTGTGACCCGAAGGAAAGGATGTATAGGATTCGGTCGGGGGCTTCGTTCCGTTTTTATCTTTTTGAAATTGATAAAAAGGGCCATGAAATATGTTGTTATTCTGATGGGTAACAGGATCGTAATATGACGGGCGTTGCCTGCCTGTTAAATATTTCATAGTGGTCTCTATTAACGCTGCTGACAGATAGGCCTGCGTTGCAAGCCAGGTGGTGGTTTTTGTTTTTTCCTTTTTGAAAATATAGCCATAGGCTGCAAAGGCCGCCAGGGTATACGCCTCGTATGCTCCGCCGAAGTTGGTTACGTAGGTACTGACAGAAACCGCCGTACTACTTTCATTTCGGATATTCACCGCAAACTTGTTTATAGGCTTGTCAGCAAATAGTGAAACAGCTGTTATAAACGCTGCAAAACCACCTACTTTTATCCAGTCACTACCTGTAGCCCTGAATGGAGCAGTCCACTGCTGCTTTACGTCACTTACCAATAAGGTAAAATACACCCCGGTTGTTATTTTGGTAGTTTCATTATAAGCCTCCGGAACAATAACATTTTTTTGTTTGGCGCCAACACTATCTGTTTTATTGGTCAGGCTGTCCAGCTTTTTAATCAGGGTATCTTTTTGTTGAGCGATTAACAAGGAAGGAATCAGCAAGAGAAGAAGAAATAAAAACCGACTTTGTTTGCTCATCAATAAATTGGAATTAGTTGAATAAAAGATATTCTTTGAATAAAGCCTATGCCATAAGATTTATAGATAGCAAAATACAAGCCTGCACTGTTATTTATATGAATGTAATTATCTGATTTGGTATAATTGAAACTGAGCAAATATTTCTACATAGAAAAAACATGACTATGCCAATTATGTTCAAATTCTGATTTTACTGATCGCCAGTTCAAGTCCGGTGATAGTGTTATTGATACTGCTCATGATTGTTTGCGTTTATAATGCCTGCCCACCCGAAACTTCAATGCGTTGTCCGTTTATCCAATAGGCATCTTTTGTGCAGAGAAATGCAACCACACCACCAATATCATCCGGCAAACCGACACGACCCAGGGCCGTAATACCTGCGATGCGGGCATTGATTTCTTTATTGTCACGTGTGCGACCGCCTCCAAAATCGGTTTCAATAGCACCTGGTGCTACTATATTCACGCGAATTTTTCTTTCACCTAATTCTTTCGCCAAATAGCGGGTAAGCGTTTCAACTGCTGCCTTCATGGATGCATAAACAGAAGAACCGGGGAATGTAAGTCGCGCCAGGCCAGATGAAATATTTATAATTCCACCTCCGTCATTGATAAACGGCAAAAATTTCTGCGTCAGGAAAAACACACCTTTGTAATGAATGTCGAAAATGTCGTCTAACTGCTTCTCGGAAGTTTCGGTAACCAGTGCATATAAAGCAGTACCTGCGTTATTGATAAGGAAATCAATATTTGGGGCTTCCGGTGTGTTCCTGTAAATACGCTGTTGTTTGTTTGACGAAATTATCAAACCCGTTTATTTTGCTTGTGTCCAACTGAAAAGCGACCGCTTTTTGCCCAAGCGATTCGATTTCGGAGACAACCTTGTCGGCTGCTTCTTTGTTGGAATTGTAGGTAATTATTACGTCAATCCCTTTTTTGGCAATAGCAATCGCCATATTTTTTCCCAGTCCCCGGCTGCCCCTGTAACCAAAGCAACTTTATTTTTTGTACTCATTTTTATTTTGTTTTAATTTCTGAAAGGATCTTAAGCCATTTCATATACGTTTCAAATCAACAAATATGAAACAAACTTGTTCATGACTTACTATAAGAAGTTATATGAAAAAACCAGGCCTTACATTTATGATATGAAAAATCAATGGCAGGAAGTCATTCAACATATCCATACCGTTACAGGCAATGTCCCTACACACCGCAGGGCGTCAAAACAATCATACTCTTTTTCGAACAGCCCTTTAGAACAACAATTGGCCATTTGGGATCAGGTATGGCGAAATTCGGATGATTTCTGGGTAAGGGTACACGCGTTCTTTTCTTAGAACGAAACATGAATAAACACGGGGCTTTACAAGCTATGTGGCCGGTCATCGTTAAATGGCAGGATCAGGTGGATGACTGGCCCCTGTGCGATGCACTGGCTAAAATTTATACAAAGGTTCTTGTTGTGGCTCCTGCGAAAGTATATGCACAGTTAAAGAAATGGAATAAGGATCCCGATCTATGGAAACGCAGACAATCAGTTGTTTCATTATTATATTATAGCCGCACAAAAAAAACTCACCTTCCGTTTGGTAAAATTGAAAAACTGGTTACGGCGCTCCTGTCGGACAAAGAATATTATGTCCAAAAGGGAGTCGGGTGGACTTTACGCGAAATGTACACTGTCTATCCGAAAGAAACATTTCCTTACCTGATTAAACATATAAAAGCGATTAGCAGTATCGCCTTTACCATTGCTATCGAAAAAATGAGCGCTCAACAAAAAATACAATTGAAGACGCTGAGAAAGTAGGTTCATATTTTTTATTTCAAAATAGTTGAATCTGTTGACGCATTGCGACAATTATACTGATTATGATAACCACGATGCCAACCGCCGAAATGCATCAAAATACCATTCGCAGCAATGAACAATACAATGGACAGTATCGCCGCCACCTTACTGATTGTCGCCAGTGTTTTTGTTTTTGAAAAATTTCCAAATACATATCCTATTACAAATACCATACTTGCAGCGAACAGGATCCTTATTAAAATGATTGAGAAAAACATAATTTTAGATTTAATGATTAATAAATCTATTTGACGATTGTTCAACTTAAGCACTCATTCTTTAAAGGGCGAACGGGTCAGCTGCAAGCGAATACGATAATCTGTTAAACATAATCTTACGTTTTTATGATTAGTAAATTATTTTGACTTTCTACTACAAAAATACCGTCAGCGTGAGGGGATCAGATCGATGTATAGACAAGCCGGCCATTTGTGTCGTCAAAAAACAAAAAGCGGTCGAATAAATCGACCGCTTGCAGAATTCATTTTTATTTTCAAACAGTTTCTATTGACTCGGATGGCCAATGCCCTGCACTTCTTTCAGAATTCCGCTCAGGTTATAAGTTTGCGGAGCCTGAACGAAGGAAATTTTTCATATGACATGAGTTCTGAGAAAGGGATAAATGTGCTTTCATCTATGTCCCTCAATCAATTTTCCAACTATCCCATACATTTCATTTGTCACTCCTAAAAAATCCATCCAAACTCCATCCACTGAATGTATATGAGCCAGGAAAACATTATTTAAAGTAACCTGGTAATATCCCCGGTCCTGTTTATTGGGTCGTATTTCTGCGCGAATTATTTTTCCGTAATGTTCAAAATCTATAAAAAATGAAGGAAGGTATTTTTCTTCTTCATGGAATGTATTTGACGGATACCTGTGAAAAGGTTTTCTGCTTTCGGGCATGATTGCTAATTTTTTTAGCAAAGGTTAGTAAAGACTTTCCATTTAAAAAAAAGTAATTTTAAAATCATCTGATAATGCTTTCAGAAGTTTATCGCATCAATTAATAAGCTGACAATAATGAAATTGAAACCGGAAGAGCTGGAAGAAAATGGTTACACTCTTCTTGACGAAATGAACCATGTAGACATTGTGCCCTTTGTAAGAAAATTCCTCCACAAACGCACATGGTTTTCGTCATTTTACTATCTGAGCGTTATCGTCTCCTTTTTAGTTCTGCTTTTCTTTTGTATAAAGATTTATCGTTCGGGTAGCTACGGCATCATTCAGATATTGATTCAGATTTTATTGGGGGTTCTGCTTACTCTTGCTTTGATCCCTTTTCACGAATGGATTCATGCCCTCGCCTATAAATCACAGGGAGCAAAACAGACATCATTTGATGCGAATTTAAAAAGGTTTTACTTTTTGGCCATCGCAGATCAGTTTGTAACCAGTAAACGGGAATTTATAATAGTTGCACTGGCTCCGTTCCTTGTCATTTCTTTGGCACTATTGATTACTTCATTTTTAACCGGCGAAGTGTGGAAAGTCACGTTGTTCACCACGCTTACGATACATTCCCTGGCCTGTTCAGGAGACTTTGCTTTATTAAGCTATTTTGAATTTAACAGGAACAAAGAAGTGGTATCATATGACGATAAAGAAAACAAAGTCTCTTTTTTCTATGGCAAGGAAACCCGTATCAATTGAACCAAACTGCATAGCCCTGCCTTCTTAAATCCAGCGCAAGTTTTTCCTCCATGATCAAAGCCTGTTGTCTTGTCATCGGTTTCAGATTGATATGGTCGTACAGACTGGGACGTAAATAGATTCCGTATTTCTGAACAATATTGGCAGACAGCTTGTGCCCCTTCTTGTTTACATATCCGGTTTTATGCTGCTTAAATCGTTCAGCCGGCGTCTTGCTGGTCATGCCCACATACAGACATTCAAGCACGCCGTTAAATTGCGGATTGGCCGTTCGGAATTTTGTATTTTCTGTAAAGACCCGTTTTGACAGTTCTACAACATAAACCTGATACTCATTATTATACTAAAAGATGAATATAACAAAATCCTGTCTAACGTAAATGTGCGAGGTTTCTAATATTCATCCACATAATCCCGGGCATTATTTTTTCATCTATATTTCTTATTAAATACGAACAGTAAAGTTGATATCGTAGATTACCATTCAAATCATTCAATCATGGGACAATTTGATATACAACATAATGACAGACAGTATACGATTACCGAAGAATCGTATTTAACAGATGATAAGCCGCCTTATACTGATGTTAACATCACGGCTATAACAGAAGAAGGTTGTATATGGCGTTTGAATCCCCTGATGAATTTAAAAGGAAGCTCCTCTTCGGAGTTCACAGAAGATGCTTTTTACAGGCATCTTTTACATCCGCATTTTATGGAAGAATTGAAAAAAGGATTGAGAAATTATTTAAAAGGGAGTAAACCGGCTTCCTTAATAGACTACTAACACATCCACCCAATAGTTACTGGATTTAAACCCATAGATGGGAAAATCAAGGATATCGGTATATCTAAATACACCATTTAATCCCAGTGTACTGTCGGCCAGGGCGGTCAGCGGACCATTTGTTATGGCATTTTTTAAACCGTAGAAGGTTGCAGAATAATTTCCCAGGCTGCTATGATAGGCCGCAACGTACATCGTATTTGCTTTAATGGGCACCGCAGTGGAAAAAATCACGGTCTGCCAGCCACTATCGGTTTCATTATCGCATACGGCAGTCCCCAACGGTGCGCCGTACCAATTATAAAGTTGTACTGTATGGGTGCCTATATTACCCGCTGTTTTATAAAATTTAATCCCGGTAACCGTTCCGTCGATTGCTGACATGAATTTTGTGCCGACTTCAATTGCACCCATCTTATCATTGATGGTTTGGTTGGAAGGAATCTGGTTTGTAAATATACTGACGGGTAACGGGGTGAACCCTCCTTCATAACTATATTCCTTGGAACAGGAAATATGCAAAAGCAGTATACTGAGTAATGCAAAAAATTCCTTTTTACATATTTTGTTAAAGAAAGCAATGATTGTTTTCATGCTAGGGCGTTAGTGGCTCGACGGATCCTTCCGGCTCAATTTCGGCCTTATTAGAACGTGTTTGAATCTCCTTCTGAAGCCGTTCAATAATTTCCCTGTTATACAAAAACTCGGGAGATGGCCAATAGTTTAATGGGAGTAATTTGGTGTAGTTCGCCGTATATGAAGCCAGCAGGTCATAAACCTCAGGCAATTTCAAACTACTGAACTCGGACATAAAACAGTTTGTATTGAACAAGAATCAAAAGTCATGCTAACGAGGAATAAACATAATAACGTCGTTTCGGTTATTCTCAGTGCAAATAAATACTCAGTTATTGGAAAATTTTTTACCCTCATGCAGGGCATCGGCAGGCTTTACGAGGATAGGGTAAAGTGATCAACGCTTGGGCTTATTGATCATTGAAGGACATCAAACGAATACAAGCCAAATATAATAAATAGTTCTGGAGTTCGCAAGCGAAAGAATAAGAGAAAGCACTTAGAATCCGGCTCTATGCCTAATGCCCAAAGCCTAAGGCCGTAAAACAGAAGATGAGCAAATGGCAAAAACAGGCAATAGCAATGCAATCGAAGTGGCAGCTAATAGCCGCCATTTCATCGTATTTAATGAAACATTCTCGGAAATAATTTCATGAATGTCAGGATGGCTACAACGATGATCACCGCCCAGATATATACAGGTATTTTATTCTTCTCCTCATATTTTTCCTGCGCCAGGTCTTTCATGTGAACCCTGCCCTTTTCGGTAATCTCCCAGGAGAGATTTTCAGGTTGGCCATCCATTATTTCGTGGGATTTCTGCTCCAGAAAACCTTCCTGCGCTAAATCATTTAACGTATTAATAAGTTGAAAGTCTTCATCTTCTGTCAATCCCCATTCAGCCTGGATCTCGCTGACCGGCCTTAATCCGTTGTCAATCAGATAGGTGAAAACCAGCAATTCCCGCTCCTGTTTACGATTCATGTACTAAAGCTACGCAGCCGTAATTTAAGACCGGCGGGGGCATAATAATTGAACTTAATAATGGAATCTAGGGTGTTATACATTACGTAAATACCCATGATAATCGGGCGATTTATTTCGTTCGATTCTTTGTGGATAATCCATGGCCCTGCCAATCCTGGCAGGGCCTTTGTGGATCAGACGCTGACAAATTCCGCTAATTCAAGCATGCAATTCTTAATTTCATTTACCTGCCTCAGCCAATGCTGGCGTGCTACCTCGGGTGTGCAGGACCCATAAGTGAAAATCCTTATTTTTCTCTTTTTTGCTTCAACATATAGATTGGACAGAACATCGTATAGCATCTCTCCTTCAAATGGCGTGTACATAAAAAATACGTTGCCGGAAGAATAATCCGTATACCGCGCATCTTCATTGATAAAGTATGTATCGCTCAGGTTCAGTTCGGCTGCACATGTTTTGGCATAGTGGCAATAAGCCGGTTCAAACTCCACTCCTTTTGAAATAACGGAGGCTAATAAATTCACGAGAATGGTAGCCTGTCCCAGTCCGGATCCCAAATCATAAAAAACATCTCCTGGTTGAAAGGCTGCTTTTTTTACCAACTCAAAAATAATCCGGGCGGGGGTCTTTTGATAATATACCATGCCCGGTTCCCTTTCTTTTGTTTGAGCGGGCAGATCCCGATAAGTCAACAGGCCGTTTATAAATAAATCAAGATTGTCATAACCGGCTTCGTAAGGTTGAATAACCGGATCCGGTGGGTGTTTAAGATATTCGTTTATCAGTTTCATCAGCTTTTCCCCTCTGTAATGTTCTCCTGAAATTCTCAGGCGGAGCTGATCAAACATTTTTGTATTGACTTCCTCCAACTGACTTCTGACCTTCCCGGCATATTGTTTTACATCATTCAGCCGGTCATATGAGCATGTGCTTTCTGCGAGGGATTGCAGCCGGTCGGTCACGTGAAACTCTATTTCATCCATTGCCTCCGATCTTATGATGAAATTCCTTTCAAGGAAAATCTTTTCATCATTCGCGATGGTATCTATATGAGACAGCATCTCTTGCTGTAACCCGTTATGCAAACGCATGGAATGATAATCTACTGCATCAGGTTGAAAATAATGGAAATAGTAATGATAAACAGTATAAACAATCCGGCTAAACAAGTATAATCTGCAATGTTCTCAAACACCAGGCTTTTTTTTGGTTGCCGGACAGACAGGAAAGAAAAAATGCAACTGGTCATAAACAATACCATCGCTACGGCAGTGAATTCATCGATCAGTGTATTTTTATCCAGCCTCAGGGACTTCAATGAAGTAAATACCACATAACATAGTCCGAATAAGGTTGCGGACGTACTCAGAATATGCGAAGATTTGTCGTTTACATCTCTCATCTGACCGGACTAATGGTTCTTAATGTTTATGAAAAATATCTTGGTCAGATCGATATAATTAAATACAGCTTTGGAATTGTGTATCGTACCATCTGCCCCGCCTGTCGGATTTAAAGGCAGTGTACTCCAGCTATGTGAATAATCAAAGGTCTGGAGAGTTGTCGTAATGTTATTCGGCACTGTCCAGGAGTAATAGAAGACAATATTACAGATCATCGGACCGACCGGATGTATCATCCAGCCATAATTCGGATAATTGATCGGCACATAATCACTCACCTGTGTATACTGGGCCGGCGTTTGATCAGTCAGCGTTCCAGGTATATAAGAAAGGAGATTTGTAATCTGTATATCAGTGAGAATAAATCCGGGCACGGTGTCGAAAGTAATGTAGATCTGACCGGAGTCCCTGGCCGGTACGGGATAATTCACACCCAGTGAATAGGTGTACACGGTATCCCTTGTCACCACCGTATTTGTCCTGACAACCGTGTCGTGTTGCAATAAAGTATCCGTTGTGGTCTTGATAAGAATCATGGTATCGTGCCTGACCTGGATGACCGTGTCGAGGTGATTATCATATTTAATCACCGTGTCCATATGAATCGCTACACGGGTAACGGTGTCTGATTTCAACGGTGACATGTAAATGGTATCGTGGATATCATGTATGACATCTATCTTCTTGGTACAGGAGTTCAGGCACGCGAAGAAAGCGACAGATAGGAGGATTAAAAAGTATTTCACTAGTTAAGTTTAATGATGCGATGACGGGTCCGTCAATAGGTTGGAAGTCGCGTAAGCGGGAGGTAATTTCAGATTTTATCGGATAGATGCGGGTCTTGGGAGGAGTTGGATTTCATCAGATGATGAAACTGCGCCATGGCAGAGCAGTAAAAATAGACAATTTTCTGCCAGATTTAAAAGCCTTTTCAAAACTAATTCTCCACAAACCTTCTGCTGTTGTGGATTGCAGAGGTTATCGCTCAGTATTTTTACTGTTCCCGGACTGAGAATTACTAAAAAAACGTGGTTTGCCTATTTCTTCTGTCAGGAACAACTTTTGCTTTGTGCATGCATATCCCGGGATTTTGGAAATGTAAATATCAAATTTTGTCCTTCATTTGTCGATTTATGACTGTTGTATTCAAAAATGGATTTTTTTGCATCATTATGCTGATGCTGTCCGGACCCGGACTTGGGCAGGTTGACTCTCTGAAGATTAACCGTGATTTGAAGCCGGAAGTCTATAAGATAAATTACAAAGTAGAGGTGCCGGTTACTGTTGTTGCCATCGGCGTTAACCTGCTGAATTTTTATGGAATGTCAAAAAAACCAAATTCTACAGAGGAGCAAATTGAATCCCTCAATAAGTCCAATATCCCTTTTTTTGACCGTTGGACGGCGCATGTTTATTCGAAGTCGATCGATCAGGCCAGTTATATTCCCTTTTATACAGCTATTCCACTGCCCCTGCTTTGTGTTGTCGACAAAAAGATGCGAAAGGATTTCTGGAAAATCGAATTCTTATATATCGAAGCGCTGGCTGTTACAGGGGTTCTAAACACCACTGCAGTGAATCTGACAAACCGTTACCGGCCTTTTACTTACTATGCGGAGAGCCCGATAAATAAGGCGGTTGCGAGTAATGCAAAAAATTCATTTTTTGCCGGCCACGTGTCAACGGTTGCCACTTCGTGTTTTTTTATGGCGAGAGTATATGCGGATTATCATCCGGACTCCAAATTAAAATGGGTGTTCTATGGTGGCGCCGGCGCAATGACGGCTGCAACCGCGCTCATGCGCAACTTCGCAGGAATGCATTTTCTTTCCGATATACTGTTGGGTGCTACGGTGGGCACATTATCAGGAATACTTGTACCTGGTTTGCACAAAATAAAGTCGGATAAGCCTCCGCATTTAACCATTTTGCCATTCGGTGGAAATGGTGCAGGATTTACTGCGATATACAGGATATAAAAGTCTTCTGTTGTATAGTTATTCTTTGAGAGAAGTCAATCCTTCTTCAGATTCCTATCTACAAACTGGTCGTAGCTTTTTTTAAATTCCTGGTATTTGAATTCACCACTTACCGGTTTTTCCTTCCCGGTTTCAGCATTATTCACGAGTTCAAAATAAGCCTGGGGAAATTTGTTGGAATATAATTTGGGAAGAATGCCCGAGGCTGACAGTCCGAGGTATAAAGAAAATATGATGAACAAAGAAAGCAGCAGGTATAATCTGTCCTTAAATCCGGCAATGACAGAAAAAGCAGACCGGTTTTCACCTTCGATTAAAAATTGTCCTCTGAGCAGGCTGGTCAGCAGGAATATAAATACCAGGATCAGGGCCAGGGCACCGGTCCATCGGGCGATCCGGGGTTTGATTGTAATTTCTACCATGGCGATACAAAATAATACAATACTCAGATAGGCAATCAGGATAAGCCTGGCGAGTGTTTTGTTTTTCAAATTGATCAGGCGAAACCAATGCCTCAGTCTGGTTAAATAATTCAGGGCGAGTACCAGCGCAGCTGCCACAAAAATCCATTCGATAAAAGGGAAATAAATCTGGAGGGTTCTCAGGGTAAAGATGAAAGCCAGTATAAAGAGTACAAAAAATTCAACGGCCTGTTCGGTTCTGTTTGGTTCATTTGCTCTCAGTGCCTGAATAAACTGAATGAAAAATATCAGTCCAAACGCCATACATACGGCACTGATGATGGGCAGACCATAGCTGTTCTGCGCCATGGAGGCGAAACCTCCCATGATTAAAAGCACCGTCAGTAAATAATATACAGTATTATAACTTTTCATTAGTTCGGTATAAAGTTGGTGTAATTCGATTTCCAGTCAAGATACCGGTCCAGTTTTACCCATTGGCCATTTATATTTTTAGAAAGTTTTTCTTTCGCTCTGCTGTCTTCACGCAGGATAACTGCCCGGGCGATCAGATCCTGCGATTCAGTCAGTGTTTTTGGAATCGCAGTCAGCGCGCGGTAATAGTTTCCCTCGCTGGCGATGCCATCGATTCTTGCCATAATGCCATCAAACTTGAAATCCTGTGTAATATCCTTTAATATTTCATCCGCCTGATTATTCAGTGCCTGGCTCCCGATTTCAGATAACACCTGGATCTGGCCCGTCCTGAAATCAAAATCCAGTGCCAGGTTTGTATAATCAATTTTTTTGGACATCGAATAAACTGAATCGAGGTAAATAAAAGCCATTGGATCATTATCCCGGCGATATACTTTATCTGCCATCTGTTGATACACCACGCAGCGCAATTCATTGGTGGCGAATGTGCCGGTCAGTTTAATGGCATCCGCTGATCTGCCTGCCGCGGCAAGATTTACACAGAGATTTTTCACCATATTTAAAAAGAACGTTTTTTCCAGATATTCGTAGCGGTTTGATGAAGCGGTGATATTTTCCAGGTTTAGCAGATGAAAATATTGAAGACCACTCGTGCTGTCTCCTTTTTCGTAGGCATGATTTGCCAGTATCAGATAAAGCAGGTTTTTGTCGAAGGATTTTCCGTCTGGATGCCAGTCAACAAAGGTCAAAATCTTTTTCAGGGATTCATCGGGAAGCGGATAAGGATTGGAATAGCTTTCCGGCGAAATTTCTGTTTTCCATTCATAGGCCTTGGCTACCCAGAGATGTAATAACTGAAGATCCTCCCCTGTTTTAAACCATTCATTTAACAGTCCGTTTTTTAAGAGATAATTAAAATAAAAATCTGTCTGATAGGTCCAGCTAAACCAACCGTCCCGGTAATCAGGGTATAACAACAGGTTCTTTCTTTTGATGTCGCTGGTTCTGACACCGTCTGAATTATAAACAACTGTTGATGATTCCGTTCCTTCCAGGAATTTTTCATCCATTTGTTTATACAATGAACTGCTGCGGTCCAGCCACTCCTTCAGGCGTTTTTCATCCGCCGGCATTTGCCTGTCGTACCAGTATTTTGAATAGAACATGGCCTTGCGTTTATTATTCAACGCCAATGCGAAATTTCTTACTGACGGATCCTTCATATTGGTCAGTACATTCTCATAGTCCTCCGTCATCGCATCGAAAACAGAGCGGTCTAAGAAACATAAATTGGGAGAAAGGAAACCACGGGTTGAGCGAACGAGATTGGGATTAATATTGACATTGTATAGATGCGAAATATAACCCGCACGCAAAACCGCATTTCGAAGAATGGTATTGGGTGGATTATCCACTGTATGCGTTGTAAGCCATTGCAAATATTCCGGAACCTGGGCCCGGTGACCGTATTGGTACAGGTATCCGAGCACATTCAGGTGGTTGTTTAAAGTTCTCGGCAGCTCAAAATAATCATGCTGGTTATTGTCCAGTATTTTCTGAAAACTCCAGAAGACATGCTCCATATCACCCGCCGCGGCATACAGACAGGCAAGCGTATGATAACCGCCGTTAAAATCGAGTGGCAGTCTGCCATCGGCTTCAAAATTGCCTTTTGGATAATAGACATTAAAAGCAGATGCTTTATTACTGTCAATAACCGGTGAAATGTTTTGAAGCAGATCCTGAATTTTGACCCTGTCCGCTTTTCCGACTGTCAGCCACATTTGAATGGCGATATTCAGACTGTGAGGAACGGCGGGGCGGTATAAATTTTTATTTTTAGCAAAGTGTATGACCTGGGCGTATCCATTCTCAGCTGCTGCTGAAAGTATCTCTGCCTTTTTATTATCCGGTATATAATACTGATCCATGGCAAGCAGGACCAGGAACTTGTTTGTTTCGGTAAGCTTCATTTCCGGCAGGATGCTATTGTCCTGAAGACTCAGATCCCGGGAAATCAGGTTGATCAGATTTGTCTTTAATGGAAAATCCTCCTGTTTATTAAAGGAAAGGATCTGGTTATACGCTTCATTGGCGAGTTTTAACCGGTTCTTTAATTCAAGTGAACCCAGATAGTGCATAATGGATCCGCTGTCGTGTCGCTCCGCCAATAAGAGGTAAATCGCTTTCGTGGGCAGGTCCACCTCATCGCTTGCCAGAAGCTCCTGAGATTGTGATTTCACTTTTTCTATTACCCGCGCGTTTTTTTTCTGGTCGGCATTATACCCATAGAACCCGCTGAGCACGAGCATAATCAAAATGGCGGCCACAGCGGCAATCCGTTGGGGTCCGTATTTCATAAAAGCACGTGTAACAAATTCTTTTCTTGCGCTGCGTTTTAGAAATTCCCGGATATCACTAAGGGTTTCCTCTGCATGCCGTTTCGCCGATGCCTGATCTTCGCGGGATTCAGCGTATCGCATGATCCATCCTGTATTCGGTTTGCAGTTGTTGTACCAGTTTTCAAAATAACTCAGGGGACCGACGGGTAAAAGATATCCCCTGCTCCTGCCGCTTTTTTTCCAGCGGTCCAGCTGTTTTTGAAAGTCAAGAAAGGTTGAATAAAATTCAAATTCGCGATTGGCCCATTGATTTAGTTTATTCCAGTTTCGGATCAGGCTCTCGTGCGTGATATCCAGTACGGTTCCGGGAGACAGTTTTTGACTCGCCGGATCTTCTGTAATAAATGGCCTGATAAATGAATTCCCCTCTTCCCGGAATATATTTAATACAGCACCAATGGTCTCCGATGTTAGTTTAGGATTATTGATGATAGCCGCAATTTCTTCCAGGCTCATGCGGTTGCGTACGGCACGGCTGTTGTCAATTTTTGTGAGACAACTAAAACTAATAGCTATGATCCGCTTGGCCTCCTGTTGGGTCACCGGGTTTTCGGGATGCCGGCTATTATAATATTCCGCAGCATTTTCATATAGCAGATTCGCGTGAATTTCAATGATCCTTGACAGACCGGTATTCTTATAAAAATTCCGCTGATTTTCGGGCAAAGCTTTTAGCCACTCTTTGAATCTGGCCATATCCTCGTCCGGCAATTCATCCACCGGCATGCCGCCCACCATGGCATAGTGGATCAGGTCGAGTTCTTCGCTACCCTGACTGGCCGCCGTCCATATCCGGCTCAGTGCGTGTTGCAGAATCGGTAACTGGTCAACGCCTTCCGCAATATCGAATACCAGCCGTTCTATTAAACGCTGCGAAATGCGAATGCCGCTGAGAAGAGCCGGCTCTTCAATAACCTGTTTTAAATCTTTTCTTTTTAAACGCGGAACAAAAAACTGTGAGAAACCGATATATTCCGGCAGTCCGCGAAAGGCCGAACACTGACCGATATAATCGGAACGCATGGTACATACCACATATACCGGTAGGTTCTTGCGGATGGCTATGCGGGCTGTTTCGAGAATCAGGTTCACCACAATTTGTGAATCCTTTGACAGTGTTTCGTTATAGAAATTTTCAGGATTGGTAAAAAATTCTTCAAACTGATCTACAATAATCAACAGGTTTGCGGCTTTTCGTTTCCTGTCCTTTGATTGCTGTTCTGAAACATCTTCACGGATATTTTCTTCATCAATGAAAAATTCAGAATTACAATAGAGATCAACCAGAGAAGAATATCCTCTTCGTAATTCTGTTTCAACCGTTGCGGGATTACTGCCAAATTTGTCGGACAATGCGATGGCCATATTGGTAACCGGATTTCTTTCGGGTCTGAAATCAGCCACCACCCAGTTTGAATATCTTGCTTTAAAAAAACCCGCACGTGCATTGGGGATCAGACCGGCGTATATCAGCGAAGACTTTCCTTCGCCTGATGCACCCGTCACCATCAGGAATTTGTTTTGTTCCAACAAAGCCGTTATCTGGTCCACCTGAAGATCCCTGCCCTTAAAATAAAGACTTTCCTCCTCCGTAAATGAACGGAGTCCGGTATACGGACAGATATGTATTTCGTCAGTTGTTCTCATTAACGTATCTGAAATTCAGAATAATTCTTGGTGGATATCCCTGTATAAAGTTTTCCCATGATCCCTTTGTTTCCCCTTTTCCCTTATAATATCCATAGAGAATGCTCCAGAGAAACGTTGCCTGGTCAGCACCTGAATTGAATTCAGGTATATTCATCTGCGCATCATAGAGCTCCTGGTGGAATGCAAAGGACCGGCATATTAATTGTGAAATTTCAAATTTCGAACGCAGGTTCCTGATCAGCGCATATGCTTTAGACAGATTTTCCGAAGGATTCTGCATACAGATTGCGTAAGCAAGTAATCCACGGTTCGGCTGCTCATTGGTGCTGTTTTCTTTCCGGTTGAGTTCTGCATATGCGGAATCAATCATCGGCTGGGAAAGTTTCGGATCCGCCTTATTCTCTATTAAATCAAAAACCGTAAAGGAATACAAAGAAGAACGATTCACGGGATTTTTGAATAGCGCAATCAATTGATGCGCTTTTTCCTGTTTCCCGGCTTTCATATATCCTTCCACTGCATATGCGATCATCCGGAAAGACTGGTCCCGCACAAATCCAAAAAAGTTCTTTTCCGCCAGCAGGTTAAAAATATTCGCCTTATCAATTTTATCATAATAAGAAGTCGCCTCTTCCAGATTACCTGCATCCTGCGCGTCTTTACCAAGATAGAGATAGAGCCAGTTCAAATCTGCATTTCCCGAAAGGTTTTGTTGAGCGATTTCCTGTTCAAGTTTTTTCAACACTTCAAAACGGGGCTTGACTAACATGAAAGCTCCCAGGTTGATGCTTACTGTATTGTAATAACCGAGCCATTGGGCCAGATCACTCAAATCTCCCGGCGCAGAATAAAATGAACCCACTAATTGATTGTTTACGATATAATCCAGGAAAGCATCGCTGAATATAAAAAACATATATGACCGTGGTTCCATCGGATGAAAGGACGTTCTGTAGTCCGGAAAAATAAAAAGGAATTTGCGGGGCATTAATTTAATTTCTGCCGCATCATCTATCACCTGCATCGAAGCGTTCAGATAGTTTTGATTCACTGCATGATAATAGGACATTGCACGATCGAATATTTGCTTTACATCCGGGTCTCCAGGTAATGGTCTTTTCTTTATTGACTGATTTTAATATACCCTCATTTTTGTATGAAAGGGCCAACAGATAATTCTTTTGATCCGCATCGGTTGTAACTGATTCAATGGACTCCCGGTATTTTTTAAAATACAGGTCCAGTTGTTTTCTGCCGCAGAATTTGAGATTCAGGTTGAGCGTTTCGTCAAAAAAAGGATAGAGCCGCAGGTTATTGGGTGTTTCAAACCCTTTCAGTGTACGTGCGATCATGCGTTCGTAAAATTCTATTCCGGTAATCTTTTTCCTTGCATCATAGCCACTTACAAAACTATCGAGCGCTTTTGCATTATCATATCTAAAAAAGACAGCGGCGATATTTGTTGCATTATCGCCCCCTCCGGCATAATCGCCCTGGTAATTATTCTGACTGTTTGCCAATAATGTATCCAGGCATTGTAATACTTTTTCGCCATTACCGACGGCCGCATAACAATATGCCAGCTCCTGGTAAAGTCCGTTATGTTTGAATCCGTAATTCTGCGCCTCTGATCCGCGAATCGATAATTTATCAGCCTGGAAATTGGTTTGGAGCCATTTTGTCTGGAGACCATTTTCAAATGGAGATAAAATTTTCAGGATTTGTTTTATTTCTTCATTCGTAAACAACTGATAATTGATCGCCGATTCCAGTGCCAGGTTGAAATTCCGGATATCATCGAATCCGGCCGGCTGGGTTTCAAGTATTTTCTTAATCATTCTCCCGGAGCGTGCAGCATTCCGCAGGCGTAATGACGCGACGACGCTATCCGGCATGTAATCGTAATTCATTTCCAAAACGACCCGGTACAAATTTATTTCTTTCAAAACCGCCGACAGGATCGCCGGGTTATCCATTGGAAATCCGGACTGATTCCAGCAGGCTGTCTATCAGAAGAAGACATTGTCTTATTTCTGTTTTTGGTTCGGATCTTCCCTGCATGACCAATAGGGAGGCAATTCCGTTCAATACGCTGATCTTTTGAATCGAATCATGAATCGACTCGATCGTTTCATCAAGCGTAGTTGTCCCCTCTTTTAATTCTTCAGCGATCAGAAATGATTTACTGAGCCGGTCCACTTTCGGGTCACCAGCCAGCTGCATGGTTTGTGCATGGATGCCTTTCAATACATAGCTGTTCTGTTTCCGGAAATAATTGCGGATCGTAAATGAACTTAGCGTGACCAGCGCAATAATGCCCAGCAGTAAGGCGATTCGTTTGGGTCCATAGCGCATGATGCTGCGCGTTATGACATGTTTACGGGCACTTTTTTTCAGAAACTCCCGGGAATTATCCAGGATCTCAGCAGCATGTTGCCGTTTGGTCTCGTTATTCGTTTCTTCAGGCAGGTAACGTGCGATCCACCAGGCATTCGGCTTCGCTTTGTTATACCAGTTTTCAAAATAAGTTAGTGGCCCGATGGATAGCAGGAAGTTGTTCGACTTGCCGCTGTTTACCCAGCGATCCAGTTGCTTTTCAAAATCCAGCGAAACAGAATGACTGTCATATTCTTCCTTTGCCCATTGTCCGAGATACTGCCAGTTGCGGATCAGGCTTTCGTGTGTAATATCGAGTACTGTATCCGGTTGTAAGTCCCGGCTGGCGGTATCATCTTCTGAAATAAACGGATTGATAAAAGTATTCGCCGGTTCCCTGAATATATTCAGCAGAGCACCCACTTCCTTATAGTCAAATGCAGGGTTCCCTAAAATATGAGTGATCTCCTGCAGTGTCATCCGGTTCCTTACAGCGCGGCTCTGATCAATTTTTGTTAAACAGGTAAATGCGGTGCGTATAATTGTTTTGGCATTTGCGTCAGAAATGGCCTTCCCTGTTTTTGACTGATAGTAACCGGCGGATTGTTCATACAATTTATTGGTATGCGTGTCCAGCACATTTTGCAGGTTCGGTGCATGATAACAGGCTTTTATTTCAGACGGCAGGGAAGCAAACCATTCATTAAATCTTTGCACCTGGTCATCCGGCAATTCATGTACACTCATCCCACCCACCATGGCATAATGCAACAGATCCATTTCTTCATTTCCACTATCAGCGGCTATCCAGATTTGTTTCAGCGCATGCTGAAGAATCGGCAATTGATCAACGCCTTCTGTAAGATCCTGGATCAAACGTTCCGTTAGTCTTCGTGCAATGCGGTTCCCGCTGAGTGTGGCGGGTTCTTCAATCACCTGTTGCAACTGCGAGCGATTGAGACGGGGAACAAAAAATTGTGAGAAACCGATATACTCCGGTAATCCCCGGAATGCCGCACACTGACCGATATAGTCAGAGCGCATGGTGAAGATCACATAAATGGGAATATCCTCATCCAGTGCAATACGGGCAGTCTCCAGCAAAAGATTCAGCACCAGGTTTGCATCACGCGAAGGCGCGCCGTGCTGATAATTTTCAGGATTGGTGAAAAATTCCTCGAACTGATCGACCAGGATAATCAGATTGGCGGCTTCTCTTTTTATGACTGCCTTACCCTTGTCATCTGCCAGCAACCAGGCTGAAGACTGGGTATCAACAAAACGTTTTGAGTTTCTATATAAATCGACGAGAGCGGAAAAGCCGTGATTCAATTCTCCCTGCACCGTATAAGGATTTGATATATCCAGCTGCTTCGCTAATGCACCGGCGAGATTCTGAAAGGGTGTGCGTTCGGGTCTGAAATGAGCCACACACCAGTTTGTGTATTTCGATTTTAAGAAACCGGCCCGGGCGTTGGGAATGATCCCTGCAAAAACAAGTGAAGATTTTCCATCGCCGGATGCACCGGTCAGCATCAGGAATTTATTCTTCTGCAGCTGGAGTGTTGCCTGATCAATGTCTTCTTCCCTGCCCTTAAAATACAGGGATTCATCTTCCGAAAAAGATCTTAAACCAGTATACGGACAAATTTGATAGTTATCAAACATGTTGTACGGAACGGCCCGTTGGGTTGTGTGAAGAATGAAGATGTCTCATGTGTTGGGCTTCCCCTTTATATATAGAAGTTCTCTTACTCTTTTGTGTTAAACCACTTCACTGTAAACCTTCTTCACTTCATCCGGAATGGTTTCCTTGGGCATAATAATGGATATTACGCGCGGCGCTTTAAAATTGCGGGCCAGATTTGTACGAGGGTCATCCTCTCCGACCAGAAACATCGGCGTGGGAGATGATGCGCCGCCCACCTGCTTCCAAATTTGTTTAATAAAAGGCAGTGCCCAGTCAGCAGCGTATTTAAAATATACAACTGCGAGTTTGCTTTTAGGTATTTGCTGGGACGACATTTCACGATATGAATCCTCTCCTTCCGGAAGAATATTCATGGTTTCCACCGGGAATTCCAGGCTGATGGCGTCAATGATAGTCCGTGCATCTGCTTCATCCTGCTGGTTGAAAATGAAAAATATATCCGTGTCTTTGGAGTCATACACTTTGGTATCCTGCTTCATCATTACCACGCGGATATCATCCACCAGTTGCATGGGCCCCTGGCTATTTGAAAACATCATATTGCGTGTAATATTATTCCGGATATATTTTATAAAATTCTGCTGGGCAGGTTTTACGGTTTTGCTATTATCCGGATCGAGCCAGACGAAAATATTAAAATTCGATCCCGGTTCACTGATCTTCTTTTTTGCTTCCATGAACTGGTAGTTCGGAAAAGAAATATCGTCGTCCGATTCAAAACGTCTTCCGAATTCACCACTCAGCATATGAAGGGAACAAACACATTTTTTTATTTCTTCCGCCACTTTGATTTTAAATGTATTATCATCGGCCGGACAGTCAATGGATGGAAGCACATTAAATCCTGCCTTGTTTAGAATGATGGCCATCTCTTCCCGGCTTTCTTTCAGATCACCTGAAGTCCAGGCGAGGTAAATATTCGGTCTTTGCCTGTCGATCACCTGCACTTTGATGGACGGAGAAACGGATGTTGAGAAAACCTGGGGCACAATCTGTCTTGCCGTGGGCTGATACGAAACCGGTTCATCCACGGTCCCTTTATTCAGGTGTTTGATTCCGGAAATAATATCCTTGACAATATTGGCTAATTTATTTACCTGGTTTCGGTAAAGTGGTCTCAAAGGCGTTGCGAACTTTTCATCATCAGCCGGATGTAAAGGACGGTTTACGCCATCCTCCCTATAGATAAAATCAATAGAGCGCATACTACCCGACAATTCCGTCTCCAGTAATTTGATATCATCCGGATCGATATCGTGGATTTTTACAGGTATGATACGGGAAGCCGTGTTACCCGCGGCTAATTTTATATTTGGTCCGAATGCATCTGTTTTTGTGCCGGTCTGGAAGCCCTTGAATTCTTCATTCCACACCAGTGAATTCGGATCACAATATGTCTGGGAAATGACGGGAATGAAAATCAGTGATTTGATCTGTCGGGGGATCAGGGAATTTTCTGCATAAAATGGCTTCCTGTCTTCTTCCGGATTTTTATCGAAATAAATCGACAGTTTGTCCTTGAGCGTAGCACTCAGCTCCTGGGACAGCTTGTCTACAAACTCAGTTACCCAGCCGTCATATTTATTATCATTGAAACGATAACTGATATAAATATCACAATCAAAATCAGGCAGAATGGATTTAAGCAGGGGTTTCCCGCCGATCGTTTGTGTTTTTCCTTCCTTGGCTGAGTGAATATTATATATGGGAACAGGGTCTTTTACATTTCTCAGGTTTTCGACCCTGATAAATTCGGAACGGATATCGTTTTTATTGGAAATATTCCTGTGTACAGATTCTGAAACAAAAATACCGGCCGGAGGAGCCAGTGCCTGCAAACGGGAGGCAATATTTACCGCATCACCAAAAATGTCGCCGTTTTCAAAAACCACTTCACCCTGGTGTATTCCGATACGCAGTAAGAAATCATTACTGACCAGGCATGCCTGCTGGATCTTGATAGCCGCATAGACAGCGTCGGATACCGTTGGAAAAGAAGCCATGACGCCATCGCCCAGTTCTTTGATCCATTGCCCGCCAAATTCCTCGATGATTGGTTTTTGAATCTCCCTGTTCTTCCTGAGCAGTTCGAAAGCTTTCTGCTCATTATTGCCCATCAACGCAGTGTAGCCTACTATGTCCGTGAACATGATAGCTGCGAGCTGACGGGATTGTATCATGGAGGGAAATTAAGAAAGATTCTCCAAATCCTGTCAGCCGGAATAAATTAGTTCTTCAGATCCTCTGAATTAAAAAAAATGTTTTATCCGGTCTCCATACTTATATTAAGAAAACCCACGCCGGGCATGGGTTTTCTTTTTGTTTATGTTAAAATCAATGTACTGCGGAAGTTGTTTTTTTTGTTTGAGAACCAACGCTTTTGTTTTCGAATGCCTGTTTCAGAGCCGCAATATCCAGTTTCTTCATGCTCATGATCGCGTTCATAAGCCTGCCGGTTTTTTCAGTATCCGTACTATTCTGCATTTCTGCCAACACCCTTGGGACAATCTGCCATGAAAGGCCATATTTATCCTTCAGCCAGCCACATACCTGTGCATTTTTATCACCTCCTTCGGTAAGCTTATCCCAATATCTGTCAATTTCTTCCTGGGTATCACATTGAACCACGAGGGATATTGATTCGTTGAACCGGAATTGAGGTCCGCCATTCAATCCCAAATATTCGTTGCCCAGCAGCCAAAATTGTACGGTCATAATCGATCCGGCCGGTTTCTTATGAATATCATAACCCTCCTTACCATACCGGGTAATTTTCCCCATTTTAGAATCGGGAAGTATGGAAGTGTAATATTTAGCTGCTTCTTCTGCCTGGTTATCAAACCATAAGCATGTACTGATTTTGATGTCTTGATTTGTTGCCATAATAATACATTTTATCAGGTAAATAATGAATATCTATTCTACCATAATCCTCAATAGTTATACCAACCAATCAAAATATTCCTTAATATTTGATGCTGAAATAAATCTGTCTTTTTTAATTACCTTTCGTTTCGCTGGTTTTATTATATGACTCCTTTTTCTTATACCTACCACGAAAAAGAAAGTAAAGGAAATTATATCCATACTGAAAAGGGATATGGGTGGATCAAAGTATTTTTCAACGATCATTCTGCTATGATTTTAAAGGCCAGCATTCAGAACAGGCATAATAAAATGATCTGGGTGCAAATTGTTCAGCATGGTGAATTGGTCTGGCCTCACGAACTGATCCAGGCATTGGGTGAGGGTATTGAAATCGTAGAATCCATCATATCCCGTTAGAAAATCAGACCGGTAAATCAATGATAAAGGCTGTTCCCTCGCCTTCCTTCGAATCTACTTTTAATATGCCCGCATGTGATCTGACCGTATCATAACTTAACGAGAGCCCCAATCCTGTTCCTGCGCCTGCCGGTTTTGTTGTAAAAAAAGGTTGAAATATTTTATTCAATATTTGCGGTGAGATACCACCCCCATTGTCCCTGACTATGATTTCTATCTTATCGTGTAATTTTTTTGTGCTCACAGAAACCAGGGGTTCGTAATTCTCCGGATTTTGTTTTTTCTTTTCTGACACCGCATAAAAAGCATTGTTGTACAGATTCAGCAACACCCTGCCAATATCCTGCGCCACCATATTTATCTTCCCGATCGTTTGATCAAAATCCGTTTTGATTGTTACATTAAATGTTTTCTCCCGGGCCCGGAATCCATGAAAACTCAGGCGCAGATATTCATCCGCCAGGGCGTTGATATCGGCGGGCTCTTTCAATCCTTCGCTGGTACGGGAATGTTGCAGCATGCCTTTTACGATAGCGTCGGCCCGCTTTCCATGGTGATTTATTTTTTCTTCATTATCAATCATATCATTGGCCAGGGATTTTACCCCTTCCATATTCCCTTTGTCTATCTCATCCTTCATTTCGATCATCAATTCCTTATTTACCTCGGAGAAATTATTTACGAAATTCAACGGGTTCTGAATTTCGTGGGCGATGCCGGCTGTTAGTTCACCCAGTGAGGCCATTTTTTCAGATTGTATGAGCTGTGCCTGGGTCGCTTTTAATTCTGCATAGGCTTTCTCAATCTCGGCCTTTGATTTTTGCTGGTTTTTATTGCTCCGCCACAATATAACAGCAATGACTAACAGGGCGCATAACCCGGCAGTTAATCCGTATAGCTGTACCCGGCTGCGATATTTCGCCTGACTCGCCAATAGCTTCTCCTTGGTCATTTTTTCGTTGAATGAAATATTTTGAATTTCCCTGTCCTTGTCGACCCCATAAAAACTATCTTTTAGTTTTTGATTTAATTCGGCGTACTTGATGATACTATCCTTATTGCCGGTTAATTTATAAACGGCCGCCAGGTTACCAATTGCTTCCAGTATATTTTTTCTCTCCGAATTATCCAGTTCCCAGGATCTTGCCACAATATTGGCATAGTGAATGGCTGAATCCGTCTTTCCTGTTTTTGTAAACAGGGATGACATGCCACTATAAATTTGCAGTGTATCCCACAAAATGTCATTTTGAATGGCCAGCGAACAGGGATCTGCGATAGTTCTTCAGATGATTGGTCATATTCTCCTTTCATTCTTTGAATAGTTGCCAGCAAATAAACTGGAAATTCCCAGGCTACTCCATTAAAAAGTTCATTCAGTTCCACCGCTTTTTGAACGTAGATTAATGCTGAATCCGGTTGATTCATCTGGACATATGTCCCCCCAATCTCTGATAAAAACAAGGGCTCCAGGCGATGGCCGGGGAAAACATTCAATTGACCCATCACGTGATGGGCTTCTGCGATTTTTACACCTGAAAAAGCCTGTATCAGCGATGTTCTGAAATCCATCGCTTCCCTGTAAGTAGCCTGCAGAATTAATTTGACGTACTGCAGATATACGCACTATCCTTTAAGAGTTTCATAAATATTCAAAGCATTTAACAAAGACTGGATGGCTTGTATATAATCAACTTGCGCAGTGCCAATAAAGAAAAGGCAATCCGCTTCTTTTTTTTCATCGCCGATCTTTTTTGCAATCGAATATGCCTCCTGGGCATATTTCAATGATGAATCAGAATTTCTGTCATTATTATAGTAAACAGCCAGATTTATCAGTGCATTATACGTGCCGGTATCTTCTTTATTATGCCCGATGATTGATTTTAGACTGTCTTCATTCACATGGTCCTGGGCAGCCAGGTTCATGCTCAGCAGGAATACAAGGAGGAATAATTTAATTTTTATAAAGGGCCTGTTGAAAAGCAAATTTGCCGTGTAAGCGGAAAATAATTTTGCAGGTGGATGAAGAGGTAGCTGCATTTAGTGAAAACTCATTGAAGACAATTTAGTTATAAAATGCCAATAAAGCCTAAAGCCCAAAGCCTAAAGCCTAAAACTAGTATGGAAATTTATCAAGTTAAAATGTATCCCTTGGATCTGTTTGACGAAGTATGAGCCTTAACAGTATGGGTTTTAGGCTTTACGCTTTGGGCTTTAGGCTTAAAACGTACCCTTTCCCATGTACGTTTCTGATTTCAATGGAGGGATCAGCGGACAAATATTTACGCAAATGGGAAATAAAAACGTCCATGCTGCGCCGGGTAAAATAATCACTTTCTCCCCACAACCGTTTCAATGTCTGTTTGCGGTCCATGATTTTCCCCTGGTGTTCGCAAAGCAGTCTCAATACAGCAGCTTCCCTGACAGTCATAAACTGTTTCTGATCTCCGAGTATTAATACCTGGTTGGTAAAATCAAAAAAATATTTTCCGATCTGGAATTGATTTCCCGGGTCACCCGTTTCAGGCCGCACCCTACGCATGACTGCATTTATCCGGGCGATTAGTTCTTCTTCATCCACCGGTTTCACCATATAGTCATCTGCCCCCAGATTGAATCCTTTCAGCTTATCGATTTTCAAAGATTTTGCCGTTAAAAAAATCACCGGCATTCTTTCATTTAGTTTCCTGATTTCCGCCGCAACTGTAAAACCATCTTTTTTTGGCAACATCACATCCAGGATGCACACGTCAATCGGCAGACGATTGAAAGCCTGTATGGCAGCTTCACCGTCTTTCACCAGTTCAATATGAAAATGATGCATTTCGAGATATTCCTTCAGAATATAACCCAGACTGGCATCATCTTCCACTAAAAGAATCCTGTACATATACTTTTAAGACTTAAAAGGCAAATGAATATTAAACACGGATCCCTCACCGGCCCGGCTCTTTGCTTCAATGGATCCATGATGCAGTTCAACAATTTTTTTTACATAACTCAATCCAATCCCAAATCCTTTCACATCATGCCGGTCTCCCATGTTTTACGCGATAAAATTTATTAAATATCATCTGCAGATCCGATTCATTCATTCCAATACCCTTATCGCGGATGCTGATCACGATCTCCTGTTCCGTATTAGACGGTTTCTATGATCACATCCGGTTCATCTTTCGAGTATTTAATGGCGTTATCAATCAGGTTACTGATTGCATTATATAAATGGACCGGGTCACCCTGGACGATATGATGCGTCGCCCCGGCTTTAAATGTAATCAACCCTCCTCTTTCACTTACGACCGGCAAAAAAGCAGCCATATTCTGTCTGATCATATCGTGTATATCCACGTCCACTTTTTCGGTGATCAGACTGGCTGATTCGACGGCTGTCAAACGGAGTATCTTATCCACCTGGATTTGAAGCCTGTTTTTTTCCGTCGTGATCAGTTCAACATATTCTTTTAGTTTTTCAGATTGTCGTACAGGTTCCGACCGGGATAAAAGATTTGTGGTCAGACCAATGGAAAAGAGCGGGGTATTAAATTCATGTGTCAGGTTATTGATGAAATCATTCTTTAATTCCGCCAGCCTTTTCTGCCGGTTCACGACATAAATAATGTACGTAAATAATACAATCAGCAGCAATATTAACATGACGGAAGGAAGGATCAGCCCGGAACTATCCCGGATCAGCATATTACCCGAAAATAAATCGAACCCGATATCCAGTGAGCCTTTATACCGGTTGCTGCATAAACAAATCTTGTAGGGAGAATGGTCAATTTTCTGGCTGCGTAATGCTGGAGAAACATAATACATGAGGTAACAGGAACTGTCCAACCGCCCGATCAGGGATGTGGAGAGGGGCATCCCGGAAGCCTCCAATATCGAATCCAGCTTGTTTTTTATCATCCCTTCTAATCTTTGCACATTTACATCGCCCGCAAACAAGTCATATCTTCCAAATGAGCCTGTCAGGTATTTATCCTGTAGTTTTCTATCTTCCAGGAAAGCGTCCCGGATATTATTTGACACCACTACCATGCGGTCGGCAAAATGACGGCGGTTGATATCTATCGATTTTCTGATCCATCCAAACTGGATGACCAGCAGGATCATAAATGAAATACCTGTAACGGCGATAATACTTAATATCCACTTCTTCGATAAGAACATAGCATATTGTTAGGATCATTTCTGAATACTGCAAATAAATGCTTCTATACCCGCCTGACCTTTCACTTAACCTTTCCTTAACCCTTTTAACTTTTGAGTGACCCATACTAACGCATCACTAACCCATTTTCACGAACGGGTAGTTTATTTTTAGTCTATACACATTATAAAAGCCATGTTTAGAAAAACATTTTTACCACTCGTCTTTATACTGACCATGCTGACTTCCATCGCGCAACATCCATTTAAGTTTGATAATACCATCTACAAAGCAGTTTATCTGAATGAAGCATTCCACTTAATGGATTCAATGCAAAATTATCTTTTGCTGGACGTCAGAACCCCGGGCGAATATGCCGATACTTCACGTGCAACGGCATTGAATATCGGCAGGATCAGGGGGTCGGTTAATATCACGATCGATTCCGTACCTGCCCGGCTTGCGGGGCTGACAAAATATAAGGATCAACCGGTATTTATTTATTGCTCGCATAGCCAGCGGTCCAGACGGGTAAGTAAATTCCTCGCAGAAAACGGATTTAAAAAGGTTTACAATATCAACGGCGGGATGACCCTGCTGAATGAATCGGATAGCCACGATTTTCCCTACAAGGACAAAGTACTAACTACCAACCTGGCCTATAAAAATATTGATTCTAAGGATGCTTTCCATTTAATAAAAAATACACCCGGTCTTGTTATCATTGATATCCGCAGCCCTGCAGAATTTGCATCCAGGGATACACTGCAACAAAATAATATCGGACATCTTAAAAACGCGCTTAATTTCCCGCAGGCCGTTTTTGCAGAGAAATTAGATTCCGGTCATATTCCGGCTAACAGTCCCGTGCTATTATATGACCTGAATGGATATAATAGCATGGATGTGGTGGACATATTAAAAGCGAAAGGATTTACCAGCATATATAATTTGTTTGATGGACTGGAAGGATTCATGAGTGATCACAGGCTGAATCATGAACAGATGAACGAACTCATTGCAGACGCGCCTCCTTACCAGTTGATTGACCCGGAAACATGTATCGATTTATTGGAAAAAAACCCGAACCGGGTGATCATAGATACGAGACCGTCGGATGAGTTTAACAATAAAGCCAGTATGGGCCACGCCAACCTGGGGCGGATGAAAGGTGCTATTCACCTGTCCTCTCCGGATTCACTGGAAAATATTATCTTACAAAAAGACAGGTCAACATTATTTCTGGTCTATGGTGCGGGTTCTGACTCTGGTGCGATTATTTGCAGGGAACTTGTAAAAAAAGGGTTCCAGCATGTTTATTTACTGAGCCAGGGGCTGTATCATTTTGTATGGTCCACAGCAAATATTGAAAATTGCAAGGCCGGAAAAGAATTTCTCATCAATCATGAAGGCCTGTACTAAATATTTTTATAGGGCCTGAATGAAAGAATTAATTACCTATGCCGCTTCACTTTTTGTGGGATTGTCGCTGGGCATGATTGGTGCAGGGGGATCTATATTAACGGTACCCGTATTCATATTCGTTTTAAAAATTGATCCTCTTACTTCCAGTATTTATTCCATGTTTATCGTTGGGATCAGCAGCCTGGCAGGCGGCATAAGATCCATATTCCATAAACTCGTCGATATAAAAACAATGATCGTATTCGGCATCCCTTCCGTAACGGGTGTGCTGGTCGCAAGAAAATTTATTTTCCCTTCCATTCCGGATCAGATATTTTCAATCGGTGGATTTGTAGTATCCAAAAAGATATTATTCATGATTTGCATTTCCACCCTGATGTTTTTTGCCGCAGTCAAAATGCTCAAAGCGGCTTCTCCAAAAACGGAAACCCTTCCATCTGATACGCATGCAAAAACAGGATTCCTTATAATACAGGGATTCATCGTCGGCATCATAACCGGATTATTCGGTATTGGTGGCGGATTTCTGATTGTGCCCGCATTATATTTCTGGACCCATTTGCCAATGAAGAAAGCCGTTGGGACCACCCTGCTCATCATTGCCATGAATTCACTGTTCAGTTTTTCTACCAGCTATTCAGAATCTCTGATCAACTGGAGTCTTTTACTCAGGTTTTCTTTGGGTGCCATTATCGGCATTTTAATAGGCACCCGGATCGCCGAAAAAATCCCCAGTGACTATTTGAAAAAAATGTTCGGCTGGTTCGTAATGGCCATTTCCTTTTATATTGTATTCAAGCAATTTACCTTTCATACCGGGTAATTCAGATCGGTCTAAATACCTATATGAACATTTTGTTTTTATCGCAGGACATACGCAACCCCCCTTTCCGAAGCCTCGTTTATACTCAAACCTCACAACCCTTCGCTGACTTTTGCATACGACTAACTGACATCTCTGCCTCATAAAAAGCAGAGCTCCTTTATTTATTGGTTTTTTTAACCTGCGTTTAAAATTTTAAAGGCGGAGAGATACTCTATTATCTAACGCGTATACTAAAACTTGCTTATTATGAACAACCTTACTCCTTACAGGTTCCGGTTTCAGCCGGCCCGTCTTTCTCTTTTCTTTGTTATTTTTCTATTACTATCTACTTGGATGCCGAAAGGGCAATATCGACAACAAGGGTCTTCGCAATTTTCAACAGGTTAACCTGGTCGCAAATAGCGGCGCTTATTCTCCGGTTCTTATTGATCCAACCCTGCACAATGCATGGGGTCTCGCCTGGGCGCCCAGTGGCATTGCCTGGGTCAATTCCATGTCGGGCCATGTAAGTGAATTATATACCGGCGAAGGAGCCATTGTGCGCCCACCGGTGAATATTCCTTCTCCGACGGATACGATTGGAGGCCTGCCAACAGGAATTGTTTTTGCGGGCGGGGCGGGTTTTACGCTGGCCAATAATGCATCGCCGAATTTTCTTTTTGTAGGTGTTGATGGTGTTTTTTCAGGATGGAACGGGGCGGCCGGTAATAATGCTTTGAGAATCGCAGATAATTCTGCGACATCTGCATATACCGGCCTGACCCTGGCCACCTGGAACGGATCGCATTTGCTATATGCGGCTAATTTCAGGACCGGGAAAATAGATGTATGGGATACAACATTCTCTCCGGTCTCGCTGCCATTTAATGATCCTGCCCTGCCTTCCGGATATTCTCCGTTTAATATTCAGTCCGTAGGCAACTGGCTTTTTGTTGAATATGCTAAACCGGCACCAGATGGAAGGAGTCAGGCGGGCGCCGGACTGGGACTGGTCGATGTATTTAATCCCGATGGCAGTTTTGTCAGGAGGTTCGCGTCCAAAGGAACTTTGAATGCACCATGGGGAGTTGTGATGACCCCTGCAAATTTTCTACAGGATCTGGACATGTCGGATGATAATGGTCACAAAGATGCAAGTGGAGACAATGATAATAAGGATAAAGATGACCTGGATCAGCCACCGGTTATACTCATCGGAAATTTTGGCGATGGCCGGATCAATGTTTTCTCCACCCAGGGTCAGTTTATGGGACAATTACAATCACATAACCGGACCATTGTCATCGATGGCCTTTGGGCCCTGTCTTTTGCACCGACTACTTCAACCATCGATCAGAAAAGACTTTATTTTACTGCGGGACCGGCTTCAGAAACAGATGGACTGTTTGGCTACCTGATCAAAAATTAAACATACCCATTAAACAAGAGGCCGTCTCTCATTACAGAGGCGGCCTCTTTGCTTTAACACATGTCGCTGTGGATAGACTGTCTCCACCAGTCATCCCTTGCTTACTTTCCATTGAAAAGACCAACGACAGATCGTGACCGGAAAGATCCGTCCTGTCTATTCGGCCTTATTTATTACCTTAATACGAGGTTTTTCTGTCTGAGTTAACATGAACGTAAAATTTTTATAAAATGAAGAAAATTCTATCCTTTCTCCCGGCCCTCGCCAGCCTTTGTATAACCCTTATTTCATGTAATAATAGCAATGATGGAAACCCCGCTTTGCAACTAACCATTGATTCCCTCCATATGCAGATTAAATCCCTGAAGGACAGTCTGAATCAGAATGCATCAAACAAAAAAATGGTCGCCGATTTTTATCAGTCATTGTTTGGGGACAAAAACCAGGCTGCTATAGATCAGTATATCGGTGATACGTACATCCAACACAATCCTGCCTTGCCTGATGGCAAGGATGCTTTAAAAAAAGCTGTTGCCGTTTGGTTTAAGGGGCAACCAAAAGATACGGTGGATGTTAAACATCTCGGTGCTGACGGTAACTTTGTGTACATCCATACAAAATCGAAAATGGGCAATAAAATATTTTCAATTCTTGACATTTTCAGGTTGGAAAACGGTAAAATAACTGAACACTGGGATATTATGCAGGAAGTTCCTGCAAAGTCTGCTAACGCTCATCCGATGTTCTAAATAAAATTTATATGCAAACAAAAAAACTTTCGGCGTCACAAATAAAAGATTTCCACCGGGATGGATATCTTGTCATAAAAGAGTTTTGTAATAAACAGGAGATTGACAAACTCTATACCACCGCCATTGAAGACAGTATCCTGACTAAAAATGCACTCGACCTCAGTGATTTGTCGGGTAAAAAAACCAGGCTCTCCCTTTGGTTTACACCGGGTAACGATGTATTTGGTTACCTGACACGGAGCGAAAGAATGGTGCATGCGGTGGCGCAATTGCTGGACAGCGAATCGCCGGTTTGTCATTTTCATTCCAAACTGATGCAGAAAGAACCAAAGGTGGGCGGTGCCTGGGAATGGCATCAGGATTATGGCTACTGGTATAAAAATCAATTTATGTTTCCCGATCAGTTGATCAGTGTGATGACTGCCCTTACAAAAGCAACGAAGGAAAATGGATGTCTGCAGGTAATCCGGGGGTCGCATAAACTGGGACGGGTGAACCATGGATTTTCAGGGGAACAGGTAGGTGCAGATATGGTTATGGTCAATAACGCATTGCAAACTATGGAACTGGTATATTGCGAACTGGCGCCGGGTGATGCACTGATTTTTCACAGTAACCTTTTACACCGTTCTGAAGCAAACCTCTCGGATCAGCCACGCTGGTCGATCATTTCCTGTTACAATTCCCAATCAAACACTGCATACAATGAGCAGTCAGTATCATGGAAAACCCCTGTAGAAATAGTTCCGGATGAAGCCATCCTTTTCTGGGAGGCCGGTTCTTTTTCCAATGCTGATTTTCTGAAAAAAGAAAATGATCCCGCGCTGAAAGATACGGGCTGGGAAAAATCTGTGAATATCTCCTAAGCTTAAAGCCCAAAGCCTAAAGCCTAAAACTAATTTTCACAAACATGAATTCAATCATCGATTTTTTCAGGGGCCTTTTTGAAACTCGGCTGTGGCCCGCGCGCTGGCATTGCGGCTATTGGTCCGATTTTCACGGATGGTTATACATTACCAGCGACCTCCTGATCTGGCTGGCCTATTTTATGATTCCCATTATCATATTCAATTATGTTTCCAGAAGAAAACAAGTAATAAAATATTCCGGCATCTACCTGCTCTTTGGAGCATTCATATTATTATGCGGCACCACGCATTTCCTGGACGCTTCCATGTTTTGGGTACCGATGTACAGATTAAACGGATTCGTGCGATTCATTACAGCCGTTGTCAGCCTGTTGACCGTGTATTACCTGATCAAAATTTTGCCGGAGGCATTTACGCAAAAAACAAGTATCGAACTGGAAAGAGAAATCAACCGGAGAGAATTTGCAGAACTCAAACTCGCCGAAGCAAATAAAAGTCTTGAAGCGTTTGCTACCATTGCCTCCCATGATTTACAGGAACCCCTGCGAAAAATAAAAACGTTTTCATCGTTATTATATGAAACAAACTCGGAAAAATTCTCTTCGGAAAGTATTGAGCTTGCCCATAAGATTATACATTCCACTGAGCGAATGCAAACGCTGGTCAACGACGTGTTGAGCCTTTCCACCATTTCAGAAGAGATCGAATTTGAACCGGTACAAATCAGCGACGTGATTTCGACCGTCAAGGAGGACCTCGAAATCAAAATACTGGAGAAGCAGGCTGTCATACAGTACGGAGAAATACCACTGGTCAAAGGAAATAAAAGCTACCTGACACAACTATTTTTAAACCTGATCAGTAATGGCATCAAATTCAATCATCAAAACCCGGTTATTACCATAACCGGGGAAATCATTGGATCCCGGGTATTGATTAAAGTATCCGATAATGGTATTGGAATTGAAGAATCTGATCTGACTAAAATCTTTGAAGCTTTTTCCCGTCTGAATGCAAAAACTGAATTCGATGGTTCAGGTATTGGATTGACTATTTGCAAAAAAATTGTAACCATTCACAATGGCGATATCCACGTAACCAGCAAACCCGGACAGGGATCCACATTTATTTTTGATTTACCGGCCGTATAAGCCTAAAGCCTAACGCTCAACGCTCAACGCCTAAGGTTCATTGACAATAAACAATTGACAATTAACAATTGACAATTAGTTTGAACTTATTGCTGCCATGATTGTTTTATAGATACCTACCAATTCAAAGGAGGTTTTTTTCAAACAAAAAATATGGACCAACAAACTGTTTTAACCAGGATTGCCCTGAATGCATGGCAGATACAAGTGGATCGCACAACCAAGTTCATCAATGAATCTTCCGATGAACTGTTATTGAAAGAAATTGCTCCCGGAAAAAACAGGGGTATTTATCTGATGGGACATCTGATAGCCATCCATGATGCGATGCCTGAAATACTGGGATTTGGTAAAAAAGCCCACCCCGAACTCGCTGCCATTTTTATAACAGCTCCTGATAAAACTGTTGATAAAATTCCAACCGTTTCGGAGTTAAGAGCCATCTGGCCTTCGGTTCATGACAGACTAAAAAATGAATTTTCAAATATGCCGGCTGATAAATGGTTTACGCGTCATGAATCCATGACCGATGCAGACTTCGAAAAAGATCCGGCCCGAAACAAACTGAGCGTACTGGTAACCCGCACCAACCACCTCGCTTATCATTTTGGACAATTACGTCTATTAAAGTAGTACGCATTATCTTCGCCGATCTAATAAATTAACCATGAAAAGAGTCGCAATCACAGGATTGGGAGTACTGACACCGTTAGGTAATACGGTCAATGAATTCTGGCAGAATATTGTTGAAGGAAAAAGTGGCGCCGGACCCATTACCAAATTTGATGCATCCAAATTTAAAACCAGGTTTGGCTGCGAAGTAAAAGGATTTCATCCGGAGGATCATTTCGAAAAAAAGGAAATAAAAAAATACGATCTCTTTTCTCTTTATGCCATGGCAGCCAGTGATCAGGCCCTGGCGGATGCGGGACTGAATCCCGCAAATATGAAGGATGAAGAACTATATGATATTGGTGTGATCTGGGCTTCCGGAAATGGTGGTATCGGGACATTTGAAGAACAGTTAAAAGAATTTTATGCCGGTGACGGAACTCCCCGTTTCAATCCCTATTTCATTCCAAAAATGATTGTAGATATTGCTGCCGGTGCGATCTCGATCCGCCACAGACTCTATGGTCCGAACTATTGCACCGTATCTGCCTGTGCATCGTCCAACACAGCCCTCATCAATGCTTTTGATACCATCAGATTAGGAAAAGCCAGTATCATGATCGCAGGTGGTTCTGAAGCAGCCATCACGCCATCTTCCATCGGCGGGTTTAATGCATCCCAGGCATTATCGAAAAGAAATGATATTCCCGAAACTGCTTCCAGACCTTTTGATAAAGATCGTGACGGATTCGTTATTGGTGAAGGAGCCGGCGCGCTGATATTGGAGGAATGGGATCATGCTGTAAAAAGAAAGGCCAATATTTATGCAGAGATGGTTGGAGGCGGCATGGCTGCCGATGCCTATCATTTAACAGGCACGCATCCTGACGGACTCGGTGCCAAACTATGTATTTCAAGAGCACTCAACGATGCGGGCTTAGGACCCTCCGATATCGATTATATCAATGCCCATGCAACATCAACCGGTATCGGAGATATCAGTGAAATGAAAGGTGTCGAAAGCATTTTTGGGGACCAGCAGGTTCATATCAGTGCAACGAAATCCATGACGGGTCATTTGCTCGGTGCTGCCGGAGCTGTCGAAGGCATTATCAGCGTTCTCTCTGTTAAACATAATATCATTCCCGGCACCATCAATACTGTAAATATTGATGAACATATTCCAGCGAATTTAAATATCGTCATCGGTAAATCAATTCAGCGTACGGTGAACTACAGTCTCAACAATACATTTGGTTTTGGCGGCCATACGGCGAGTTCCATTTTTAAGAAAGCGACTTATTAATTGTCAATTGTCAATTGTTAATTGTTAATTGTTAATTATCTAATTAACAATTAACAATTGACAATTAACAATTAGAGAAGATGTTAACACAATGTGACTTATTTTTTATTCATTAATCCTTCAGGCTTTGTAGTATTGTACGTTCGCTCACATACTTGTTGCGGTTCATTCCGTTTTTGGCGGGATGATTAAAAGGGAACCGGGTGAAAATCCCGGGCTGACGGGCAACTGTAAGTAACATGAACGTTTTAACCACTCCCTATTCCATTGTCCCGCACGTGCGGGACGAGAAGGAAGGATAAAACGGTTACGAGCCAGGAGACCTGCCGATAACAGTATTTGTTTGGAACCTTCCCGAATAAGGTTTCGCATAGATAGGCCGCTCATTCTTTCGTGAATCGTCGACTCCATCTTCGCTGAATCTATTATTAACTTATTTAAACAGCGCCATGCAAGAGCAGGATGAATTACTATTAAGAGAAAACAAAGACCGTTTCGTGATCCTTCCCATCAATTACCCGAAGATCTGGGAAATGTATAAAAAGCATGAAGCGAGTTTCTGGACAGCTGAGGAAATCGATCTCAGCGGCGACATGAAAGACTGGGCATCACTAAACGATGGGGAACGACATTTCATAAGCCATGTACTGGCATTTTTTGCAGCCAGCGATGGAATTGTCAACGAAAACCTGGCTGTCAATTTCATGAGTGAGACACAACTTCCGGAGGCCCGTTGCTTTTATGGCTTTCAGATCATGATGGAAAATATCCACGCCGAAACCTATGCCCTGCTGATTGACAGTTATATTAAAGACCCGCAGGAAAAACACCGGTTGTTTCATGCGATTGAAACTGTTCCGGCTGTCAGGAAAAAAGCAGAATGGGCTTTACGCTGGATACAGAACGGCAGTTTCGCGGAACGCCTGGTCGCATTTGCAGCGGTAGAAGGTATTTTTTTCAGCGGCAGTTTCTGTTCTATTTTCTGGTTGAAGAAAAGAGGACTCATGCCGGGCCTCACATTCAGTAATGAACTCATCAGCCGGGATGAGGGACTGCATTGTGAATTTGCCTGTTTGTTATATGGGATGCTGAATCATAAACTTTCCCGTGAGGCTGTAGCTGCTATTATCGGAGATGCCGTAGCGATCGAAAAAGAATTTATTTCTGATGCTCTACCTGTAAAATTAATTGGCATGAATGCGGATCTGATGAAACAATACATTGAATTCGTCGCAGACAGATGGATGAATGAACTGGGTTATCCGAAATTATTCAATGTTTCCAATCCGTTTGACTTTATGGAGATGATTTCCCTGCAGGGAAAAACCAATTTCTTTGAAAAACGCGTAGGCGATTACCAGAAAGCCGGACTATTGTCAGCCAAGACAGCACAGAGTTTTTCGCTCGAAGAAGATTTTTAATATTTAAATCCATTCCCATGTTCGTTATAAAAAGAGACGGAAAGAAAGAATCCGTAAAATTCGACAAAGTAACTGCCCGCATTCAGAAACTTTCTTACAGTCTGAGTCCGCTGGTAGATATTTATGAAGTTGCCAAAAAAGCCATTGAAGGCATTTATGATGGTGTTCCCACGACCGAGCTGGATAACCTGGCCGCGGAAACAGCCGCTTCGCTCACGACCAAACACCCTGATTATGCCATCCTGGCTTCGCGGATTGCCGTCAGTAACCTGCATAAGAATACCATCAAAAGTTTTTCGGCCACGATGCATAACCTGCATGCCTATGCGCATCCGGTGACGGGAAGAAAAATGCCGTTGATTGCCGATGATGTTATGCAGATCATTGATGAAAATGCAGACCTGCTCGATAGTACAATCATTTATGATCGTGATTATGGATTTGATTTCTTTGGTTTTAAAACACTGGAAAAATCCTACCTGCTAAAGATAAATGGTCGTATTGCAGAACGGCCACAGCATATGTATATGCGTGTCGCCATCGGTATTCATAAATCTGATATCGAAAGCGCCATCAAAACTTATCACCTGATGAGTGAGCGATGGTTCACTCATGCCACTCCTACTCTCTTCAATGCCGGAACACCCAAGCCTCAAATGTCATCCTGCTTTTTGCTGACGATGAAAGAAGACAGTATCGATGGTATTTATGATACTCTGAAACAAACAGCGAAAATTTCACAGAGTGCCGGCGGCATTGGATTGTCGATACATAATATCCGGGCAACCGGCAGTTATATCGGAGGCACGAACGGGAGCAGTAACGGTATCATTCCCATGTTGCGTGTATTCAATGATACGGCGCGTTATGTTGACCAGGGAGGTGGTAAACGCAAGGGTGCATTTGCCATTTATCTCGAGCCATGGCATGCTGATGTGTTCGATTTCCTGGAACTCAGAAAAAATCATGGAAAGGAAGAATTGAAAGCGAGAGATTTATTTTATGCATTATGGATGCCTGACCTTTTCATGAAAAGAGTGGAATCCGGCGAAGACTGGAGCCTGTTTTGCCCCAATGAAGCGCCCGGATTAGCCGATTGTTTTGGTGAGGCATTCGAAGAACTATATATGCGTTATGAGGAAGAAGGAAGGGCAAGAAAAAAAATAAAAGCTCAGGATCTCTGGTTTGCAATTCTCGAAGCGCAGATTGAAACCGGTACGCCATACCTGCTTTATAAAGATGCTGCCAACAGGAAAAGCAATCAGCAAAACCTGGGCACCATCAAAAGCAGCAATCTCTGTACTGAAATCATGGAATATACTTCTCCGGAAGAAGTGGCGGTTTGTAACCTGGCATCTCTTGCCCTTCCCAGGTTTATCGTGGATGGAAAATTCGATCATCAAAAATTGTTCGAAGTAACGGTTGAAGTGACGAAGAATCTCAACCGGATCATTGACGGAAATTATTACCCGATTGAAGAAGCACGTCGCTCCAATATGAAACACCGGCCGATAGGAATTGGTGTACAGGGCCTGGCAGATACTTTCATCATGCTGCGTTTACCCTTTGACAGTGAACTGGCTAAAATGCTGAATAAAAATATTTTTGAAACCATTTATTTCGCGGCCATGACCGCCAGCAAGGAACTTGCCCGGGAACAAGGTGCCTATGAAAGTTTTGAAGGATCCCCCATATCAAAAGGGATATTCCAGTTCGATATGTGGGGCGTGGAACCCAGTGAGCGCTGGGACTGGAAGGGATTAAAAGAAGAGGTGAAAAAATATGGGGTTCGTAATTCTCTTCTGCTCGCACCGATGCCGACTGCGTCCACATCCCAGATATTAGGCAACAACGAATGTTTTGAGCCATACACGAGCAATATTTATTCAAGGAGAGTGCTGAGTGGTGAATTTGTTATTGTGAACAAACACCTGCTAAAAGATCTTGTGCAATTGGGACTGTGGAACAACGATATGAAAAACAAAATCATTGCTGCCAACGGATCAGTTCAGCATATAGATGAGATTCCTGCTGATATCAAAGAGATCTACCGGACGGTTTGGGAAATAAAGCAACGACACCTGATCGATATGGCCGCAGACCGGGGCGCATTTATCTGCCAGTCTCAATCGCTGAATCTCTTTGTAGAAAAACCCACGACGGCCAAACTTACATCCATGCATTTCTATGCCTGGAAGAAAGGGTTAAAAACCGGCATGTATTATTTGCGGACGCAGGCTGCCACGCAGGCCGTTCAATTCACTATTGAGAAAAAAGAAAAAACTCTACCCGTTCCAGTTAGTACAGATGGGTTAGAAATCAATAATGAGTCTATTGGATGGAAGTGTTTGTACAATGGAAGACGGTTGTGTGAGTTGTGGATCATGATAATTGTCAATTGTCAATTGTCAATTGTCAATTATTAAATATTAAAAACCTCATCATAACAAATGATGAGGTTTTTTTCCTCTAACTGTCCTGCGGGTTGGTGATGAGTTGTTGACCCACCTACGCTAAAGCTTCGGTGGGCAAAGCGATTGAGGATTATTTATTTACCGGGATTTAATTTTTTATCACTTCAAAATCTGAAGCTTTTACTTTCCCCAGTTGCTGCAACTCATCATTGTTCCAGCGTTCGTCGGGTGCGCCGCTGATATACATATTGCTGCCGATATCGGCCAGAATCAAGCCGTACTTTTTAAGCGCCTTTAAAATAACCTGGTCATTTGCAGGAAAAGTACTGATATCAAAATTTGCTTTCAGACGGATCTTGGCTCCGAAAGGAATTGAATATTGTCCTCCCTTACTATTTACCTGGTGTGTTGCAGGTGAAATATAACCTGGCTTCACATTGGCGGAAGCCAGTGTAAACCGAATCGCATGATGAATGTTTCCGCTCGCTACCTCGTCATACTTAACCAGCCCTGGAAAAATAGGAAGTCCCGCCGCATCAGCAGACGTCCATCCATCCGGTCTGAGTGCATTGGATGTGAGATTGAATACAGCACCGGATGATGCTTCCCAATGATCACCATTCAGACTGGCGTTGTACAATTCGTATAACATATCATTGTCTTTATCTACCACAAGCACATGTGAATCTCCGGTTCCGTTTCCTTCAATGGGTGCGTTTAAAGGAATGGGATATGGTCCGGGATCACTTTCATCTCCATAATTTCCATCTGTTCCATTTGCACGAAATACGATTTGCACTTTTGGCTGACTACCACAAACCACTATAAATGGAATTCCGATCGGCGCATTATCCCATAAACCACTTCCAAAATCTGCTTTCACACCGGAACCTGCATAGGCAGAGAGTATCTGTACACTGGCCGGATCGACAGCAGAAGCAGAAATATCCTGGTTCCAGGCATTGTCCGCCGGGAAAATCATCATGCTCAATATATCTGAAGAATTGCCCGTACAATTCCCACCCGGAATCGTTGTGACCGGTTTCGTAGAATCCTTGCCAATGATTGGCTGCGTTACGGGGTCTGTTGTTTTTTTGGAGCAGGAAAAGAGGAATAGTAAAAATACAATCGTACAATAACTATGGTTACGTTTCATCGGGTTGGATTTGGACTCTCTTAAAGATCAAATTACGGGCCAATAAGGCCAAGGCGTAAGCGCGAAAGCTCAACGCTTTAATTGCAAAATCCTCCGAAAATGAGAATGTATTCTTATCTTTTAGTTCATAAACAAAGTTCCATTACACCTCCTCTCCCATTATCTGATTTGGTTTCCTGTTAATTGAGAAATGAAACACATCGGGTCTGGCATAATGTCCGGCAACATCGAGCATCCATTTACTATGAGCGATCAGGGATAAATCAATTTCTGCGTAAATCAATCCCTCCGATCTGTTCAAGGGACCTGCAATCAATTCTCCTTTTGGATTTACGATTATACTGTCACCCGGATTGATCCACTCTTTGCCGCTTTCATATAATTTTTTGAATTCAAATTGGTCCGGAATATCAGCCAGTTTTAAAGGCATACAGGCGCCCATTACAAACACGCCTCCTTCCTTGGCAATATGTTTCAAAGTGGAAATCCAAACGGGACCATAGTCCCATGTTGGCGCAACATAAATCTGCACGCCCTGCGCATACATGGCATAACGGGCAAGCGGCATATAATTTTCCCAACAAATTAATCCACCCAACCGGCCGATTTCAGTGTCAAAACTTTCAAGCGTACTTCCGTCTCCGGGTGTCCATACCAATCGTTCACCCGCAGTGGGTACCAGTTTACGATGTCTGCCAAGCAGCGTTCCTTTATCATCGATGTAAAAAATAGAATTGAATAAACTTGCATTACTGGCTCCTGCGTTTTTTTCACTTAACCCCATAACGACAAATATTTTTGCTTTTTTCGCCGCAGCACATAGTTTTTGAATCGCAGGATCATTTTCAGATACAGCATTCTCCAGCAATACTTCGTATAAAGGATTGGTCAATGCTTTTTTCCCGGGTGGGTTTGTCCAAACCCATTCCGGATAACCAGGAATATATGCTTCAGGGAATACGATCAGACGGGCACCATGTTGTCCCGCCTCCAAAATGGATTCGACGGCTTTTTCTGTGGTTGCCTCTTTATTGAGAAATACAGGAGTGATTTGAGCCAGGCATGCAGTAAATTTTGACATAGGAGTGTTTAATGACATTAAATTTCGTGTTTTTAATTATAAAATGAAAGGTTAAGTAAATTTACCGGTTCGTATTCCCAATCATATGATCATGGTGAAATTTCTCATTCCGGTTTTATTGCTCCCCTTTCTCTGTGTGCATGCACAGCAAAAAATTTCTGTTGATATATGTGTTTATGGGGCCACGTCAGGTGGTGTCATAGCTGCTTATACAGCAGCAAAACTTGGTAAAAAAGTGCTACTCGTTACGCCAGAGGGACATCTGGGCGGACTGAGCAGCGGAGGATTGGGAAATACCGATATCGGAAATAAGATTGCAATTACCGGCCTGGCGCGTGATTTTTACCGGCGGGTCGGATTGCATTATGGGAAACCGGAACAATGGATTTTTGAGCCCCATGTGGCCGAAGATATTTTCAAGACATTTATCCGGGAGGCCTCCATTACTGTATTATTTCACCAATCGTTGAATGCCCTTTTCAAAAAAGGTGAGCATATTCAGGAAATTCGAACCATTCCGGTTAACACAAGCGGGGGTCATTCAAATTATATCATCCAGGCAAAAGAATATATCGATTGCTCCTATGAAGGAGACCTGATGGCCATGGCTTCCGTTTCATATACTATTGGTCGTGAAAGTAACCAACAATATCATGAAACGTATAATGGCATTCAATTACTCGATAAACACCAGTTTCCGGATGGGGTGGATCCTTATATCATTGAAGGCAAACCGGAGAGTGGTTTACTTTGGGGTATTCATTCCTCTGAACTGAACGCCCGGGGTTCCGGGGATAAAAAACTGCAGGCTTATAATTTTCGTCTGTGTCTTACCGATAGTCTGCCAAACCGGATTGAGATTACAAAACCGGATCATTATGACAGCAGTCATTATGAGTTGCTTCTCCGGTATGTCAAAATAAAAAATCCCAAATCCCTGGAAGACGGAATATTGAATATTAATCTTATGCCGGACAGAAAAACCGACATCAATAATAACGGTCCATTTTCCACTGATATGATCGGGATGAATTACGATTATCCGAACGGGAATAATGAAACGAGGAAAAAGATAATGCAGGATCACATCGATTACGACAAAGGGCTACTGTACTTTATCGGACATGATGGAAGAATGCCGGAACATCTGCGAAATGAAATGCTGACATGGGGCTATCCAAAAGACGAATACACGGATAACAATCACTGGTCGCCTCAGCTATATATCCGGGAATCAAGAAGAATGATTTCGGATTACGTCATGACTGAAAGCAACTGTACCGGACAATTGAAAGCAACTGATGGCATCGGACTAGCCGCTTATACCATGGACTCACACAATTGCCAGCGCGTCGTCGTGCATGGAATGGTTAAAAATGAAGGCGATGTACAGGTAGGAGGATTCCCACCCTACCCGGTCTCCTACCGTTCCATTGTACCTAAGCAAAATGAATGCACGAACCTGATTGTACCGGTTTGTTTATCCGCAAGCCATATCGCATACGGTTCTATCCGCATGGAACCGGTGTTTATGGTGTTGGGGCAATCATCGGCTACTGCTGCTGTGATGGCCATTGACAGGCAACTATCCGTACAAAAAGTACCGGTTGATAAATTACAAAAAGAATTAAAAGAGAATCCGCTTGCTTTGCATCATATAAAATATTAGTTCCTTTTTTTTGAAATTGTGATAAAGAAAAATAAATTATGTCATGATGGAAAACAACTATATCATCAGCGTAAAGAATCAATTTAAGCAGTACAAGATCCTGGCAGAAAAAGCCATCGATCAGGTTCCGGATGAAAAAATTGACTGGCAGTACAATCCGGAAACCAATAGTATTGCCATTATCGTAAAACATCTCGCCGGAAATATGCTCTCCCGATTTACTGATTTTTATAACAGCGATGGCGAGAAAAAATGGAGGGACCGGGATGCGGAATTCGAAAATGAGAAGCTATCGCGCGAAAGATTGAAAGCTTTATGGGATAAAGGATGGGATTGCCTGTTTCAGGTGTTAAACGGACTTTCCCCCGCTGATCTGTCGAAGATAGTCATCATCCGGAACGAAGAGCATACGGTAGTCGAAGCCATCAACAGACAACTGACCCATTATGCTTCACATATCGGACAGATTATTTTTATCGCCAAGATGGTACTTGACAATCAATGGAGAACTCTTACGATTCCGAAAAATGCTTCAAGGGAATTTAATGCTAAAAAAGGCCTCTGATCCATGGATTATTAATTTCGTTAACTTGTAAGAGAATCGATCAAGTGCGTTGGAAATATCTATATTGTTTTGGCCTGATCTTATGGCTTCCCGGCAAAATAAACGCCCAGCGGGTGATTTATTCTGAATCCATTAATACCCGCGCTCCCATTCGTTTCCAGGTAGTCGGAAAATCTGAAAATTTTTACTGGGTTGCAAAACTGCAATGGCAGAAATCAAAATTGCGTCATACACAGGAACGCAATATCGAAATCCAGGATTTTGAATTGTTTGACGCCAGACTTCATTTAATCAATGAACAGTCTCCTGTTTATATTCCGGGAACAGTGAAACAATGGCTGATGACCGGCAATAAGGGGCTGGATCAGGTTGTGAGTTCTACTTCCGGCAACAACACAAGGATTTTTTGTAATCGTTACCAGGCAAATCAAAATGCGTATTCCGGATTGATTGACAGTCTGCCCTTTTCCGCGAATGCTTCTTCCATACTTTTAGTAAGGTCCGAGAATCAGTCCTTCATATTGCTGGTTGCTTTTGAAAATACAGATGCCGAATCGACGTCCGTTCACGTACACTTATTTGATTCAGACTGGAAACCTGTATACCGGAAGGTCATTTCCAATATTCAATTTTCCCAGCCCTGTATCCAGGACGACGAGATTGGATTTCCTTCAGAAGGATTTGATAATCTGCCTATCAAACTTGCGAATAACGGCGAATGGGGAATGGTTTTTCCTTCCCGCATCAGTCATAATTTTTCACTCTTCCATGCATGTCCTAATGGCGAGGATTATTTTTTTAAGGAAATCGCTGTCGCTCCGTTTTATAAAATGGAAGACGTCTCCATGTCTATTCACAATGACCGGCAGGAAATGACCGTCGGCCTTTTATCCGCATATCGAAATACATCCCTGAAAAACGTGCAAGTGTGTAACTACTCCATGCGTGAAGGAAGATTTAATTTCGATTCATCTTATCGTTTTAACGAGCAGGCAAGGGATATCAGAAGTAAAAATCTGAGTCATGAAAGTTTTTTATCTGTTCCGGAAGGCGGTTTTATGCTGTTAAAAGAATATGGTTCATCTTTTGAATTCGAAAAACCAAATATTCCTCCACTCACCAATTGGGAATCAGCCTATCTCCTGGCAAATTATACCGAGGCAAATGCCGGCGAAAAAGAGATGAAACAGGGATACACCCGAAACCGGGGATTGAGTCCGATTCCTGCCGTTCGGAACAAGGGTGACTTAAATCTGTTTTATTTCCCCACCGTGTCGAATGACAGTACCTGGAGTGCTGTATTGGAAATGGAACAACATGCCGAAACAAATAATCCCGATCTCTCCTATCTGCTGATGCCGGCAAAAAATAAATTATACCTGATATACAACAGCCTGGAAGGATCTTCTGACCCTCTTGCGACGACGACAACGTTAAATACACATGGCGAAACAACGGGCGATGCCCTGGTATTCTGGAAAATGGATAAAATGCTGAATTTTCAAAATGCAAGAAGGTTTACTGCAGACGAAGTAGTGGTTCCTTATTTGAATAATCAGAGGCCGGGATTTGCTATCATCAGACTTTAGGCAAGTATGGAGGAAGTATGAAAGTATGGAAGACTGGAAGTACTGGAAGTTTCAATTAACCTGTCAACTGTCATCTGTCAACTGTCATCTGTCAACTGATCCCGCACGTGCGGGATCATCTGTCAACGAATTTTATCCCTCCGCTGTTTTACTTCGCGCCAGCTCGTTAAAATAATTCCCTGATCCTGTATTGCTTTTTTAAATGCCGGATTCATCATAGCAAGTAAGTCCCCTTTTCGGGTCGGGCCGGAGTCGCTGATATATTTAAATTCATCCCCCGTTTCTGTACAATGCATGATCATCATCGTGAGGCCGGGCTTCAGCGTTTTGAGTGCTTCTATATATTTCGCGGTTTTGTATTCATCCAGTTTCTTATCATCTGAAGCAATATCAACCGGGATGGGCCAACCATAACTAACATTATGGAGATCGTCCAACACGGGAAGACCTGCAGCCCAGAGTTGCCTCCCTAACATACGCATGGATTGGATCGTTGCATCCGGCAACATCATCTGACTTTGAATCAGAACATCGGCCCCGCCTGGAAGCATTACCGGGATATGATTTTTCATTCCCAGTCTGATATACCGCATGAGGAATTCTGTCGATCCGTATACTGTTCCCATATGCGTATCCAAATGAGTCGGCTCGAAACCCATGGATCGTGCTTTTTCCAATTGAGCTGTCATTTCCATTTCTATTTCATCAGCTGTCGCATGTTTTACAACCGCTTCTACGGTTGACCAGAAATATCCTCCGGTATCTACAAGTCCTGGCGTGTTTTTTCTTCCTGAAAGAGGCGCCCATTTATAATAGTCCCACTCCGACGTCAGGGTTAAATGCAAACCAGCGTCAATTTCCGGATGCATCTTTAAAAATTGTACAAATCCAGGCACCCAGGGACAGGGCATCATGACGCTAACTGAGGTCGAAACACCCTTGGTCAAGGGCCATTTCGGCCCCCAGATTTGAATCGAAACTCATTCCGGCATCATCCACATGCAGAATCAGTACCCGGGCTCCTTTTGGAAATCCTAACCGCTCGGCGTAGGTGGAATCCGGTGTCTGTGCCTCGGCAATTGATGTTAACAATATGATTAACAGCAAATTGAACCATCTATTAGCCATAAAGAAAGTTTGAAATAAAGGTAACAAAGCTCTTTCAGGTGTAGTCTTATATGCAAAATTTATGTTCAAATCTCAATCCATCCAGCCTTTTGTACCGTCTATACATATTATTATGCCATTCATACTACTATGTTTTGCATAGTACATACTAAAACCCTTATCTTTGTATCGTTAATCAAAACACAACATCAATAAAAACAAAAAAAATGAAAAAGAGAATCCTGCTTTTAAGCATCGTCCTGGTAAGTTTTACTGCTTTCAGCTTTGCCGCAGATGCCCCCGCCATCAGTAAAAATGTGATCAGTTCTTTCAACAAACAATTTTCCAATGCCCGGGATATCAAATGGGAACACCAGGCAAGTTTTGTAAAGGCCGAGTTTACTATTAATGATATGGTACTCTACGCATACTTTAATAATAATGGAGAATTGCTGGCGGTTACACGTTTTATCAGCCCAAACCAATTACCACTTCAGCTTTTGACTTCCCTTAAAAGCGATCATACAGGTTATTGGGTGAGTGATTTATTTGAAATACAGACTGAAAACGGAACTTCTTATTATGCAACCATAGAAAACGCAGATCAGGTGCTGATATTAAAATCAGAAGGCATCAGTGGATGGCAGACTTTTCAGAGAGAAAAGAAAGCCCATGCTGAATAAATATTCCTCCCCTATTAAAAAATAAAAGGAAAGATCCGGTTAAAGATCTTTCCTTTTCCCTTTGCCTTCATTACCCCTCTCCTTACATAGCACCCAACTGCTTCAGATATTTTTCAGAATTTGCTCTTACCAGGAGGCGGTGGATTCATACTCAGTGACTTTTTAAAATTCGCTATTGCATTCTTTTTATCTCCGGACAATGCATAGGCTTCACCCAGGCTGTCCCATGTATTTGGATTTTCCGGATGTTTCACGGTATTTAATTTCAGAGCATCAATGGCTTCAGCATATTTTTTCTCTCCCAATAATTGATATCCATATGCGTTGAGCTCAGCATCATTAGCAAATGGCGTCGGCATCTTTCAAAAGTTTAGCCGATGCTACACTATCTCCTGCTTTTTTTAGGAGACCGGCTTTAATCGCTAAAGCGGTATAATTTTCGGTTTTCCAGCCAGGACCTGTTAACCCATTGCATAGCCGGGCAGTGTCTATATTATGTGCCAATGCATAATTGGCGGCAGCATTCAGATTTTGAAATTGGAATGCAGTTTGTCCATTTAATAATTCCCTGGCATTATCCATTACAATTTCGTCAACAGCAAATTCAATTTTTACCGGAAATTGTTTTTTTGCCCAGTTCAGATCAAGTTCCGCCCATGTTCTGCTAACACTGTCGAATGAATAGTATAAGTTTTTCCACTGATTCCGGTACATCCCTGATGGTAATCTTAGCCCTCATCTGATCCTGTTTTGGATTATACCAAAAGCTTCCCCAGGATTTATAATCTTTTGAAAGAATAAGTTCTCCGGTGTTATCCTTATTGATTATAAAAAATAATCCGTAATCTCCTGCCGGCACTTTTGTTCCTTCCACTATTGCATCATGAGATAAGTGAAGCACTGTATTTTCATTGGCTCCTGCGCGCCAGGGAGATTCTAATCCGATCGCGGATCCATTTTTATCCCAGCCGTAAGGAACGAGGGCTCCCCAAACATCCCTCCCGCGTACTGAAGGCCGTGAATAATTTACCGTTATCGTTGAAATACCGACGGTTTGAGAAACACTCGCCGCAGGACTTGCTTCCCTTGGTAACCAGGGTTGCTGGGCCTGTATTAAATAACTGCTGAAAATAAATACAATAAAATATGCTAGTCGGGTAAATAGTTAGCCTGGTCATAAGTTAAATGGTTTAAGTTAATCAATTCATTAAGTTAAGAGAATGGATTACTCAAACACCTGACTTATACCCAAACGGTAATAGAACGTTTTGAAAGGTTCGCCACTATGGGTTAACCCTTTTTATTTGAATCCCGTAAAAACCAGCGCAGCCAGTACCCCTCCGAGAATCGGGCCCAGTACCGGGATCCAGGCATATCCCCAGTCACTGTCTTTTTTATTTTTCATCGGCAAAAGAGAATGCATGATACGAGGACCCAGATCTCTTGCCGGATTAATCGCATATCCTGTAGTGCCACCGAGCGACAATCCGATTGACCATACCAGGAGTGCAACCGGTAAGGCTCCGATAGAACCCAATCCGATTTTTGTTTTGGTTTCGATGATTTCACCACCGGTAATAAAGAAGACTGTAAATACCAGAACAAAAGTGCCGATCAATTCGCTGATCAGATTAGGCAGATTATCCCGTATGGCAGGTCCGGTGGAAAATGCGGCGAGTTGCAGATTTGCATCAGCTGTTCTGTTAAAGTGATCACGATACAAAACCCATACAAGAAATGCACCGATCATGGCACCCAGCATCTGAGCCACAATATATGGAAGGACGGAGGACCAGGGTAGATTTCCGGCTGTCGCCATGGCAATCGTCACAGCGGGGTTGAGATGTGCACCACTGAATGGTGTTGCAATCACGACACCGACATAAACAGCCAAAGCCCAGCCGGTCGTGATAACGATCCAACCACTATTTTGTCCTTTGGTATCCGTCAGGACAACATTGGCAACAACGCCATTACCCAATAATACCAGGGTGCCGGTTCCGATTAACTCGGCGATAAAAGCTGTCATATATTTATTTTATTTTTTACTCCAGACCTGGGCCGCATTCACTGCACGCTTCCACGAATCTATTCCTGAACGCATCTTGACAGACTGCGTTTGAGGTTCAAATACTCTTTCTGATTTCCACCACTTAGCAATTTCTGCTGTATCCTTCCAGAAACCGACTGCGAGCCCGGCTAAATAAGCAGCACCCAGCGCCGTTGTTTCCGTTATCTCCGGTCTTATTACTTTGCAATTCAGCAGATCTGCCTGGAATTGCATTAACAGGTTATTCGCCGTTGCACCGCCATCCACCCGTAATTCCTTTATTGAAGTTCCTGCGTCTGCTTCCATTGCTTTTAATACATCCATGGTTTGGTATGCAATGGATTCCAGCGCAGCACGCGCTATATGAGCTGCTTTTGTTCCCCTGGTAATTCCCACCATGGTTCCCCTGGCATCCGGATTCCAGTACGGAGCACCGAGACCGGCAAATGCCGGAACAAATGAAACACCATCCGTATCTTCAACCTGCGCAGCAAGCGCTTCTATTTCAGAAGAATTTCTGATGATTCCCAATCCATCACGTAACCATTGTACAACCGCGCCGGCTATAAATATACTGCCTTCAAAAGCATACTGAATCTGGCCGTTTATTTTCCAGGCTACGGTTGTCAGAAGATTATTCTTTGATACGACAAATTGGTCGCCTATATTCATCAACATAAAACATCCTGTACCGTATGTATTTTTAACCATCCCTTTTCCAAGACACATTTGTCCAAATAAAGCCGCATGCTGATCACCTGCAATTCCGGCAATCGGTATTCTTTCAGCGAAAATATTTTTATCCGTTTCCCCATAATATTCGCTGGATTCTTTTACAACAGGTAATATCGAAGCCGGAATGTCCATGATCTGTAACAGCTCCTCATCCCATTTTTGTTCCCTTATATTATACAACATGGTACGGGATGCATTCGTGATATCTGTTGCATGCACAGCGCCGTGTGTCATCTTCCAGATAAGCCAGGAATCAACAGTACCGAAAGCAAGTTTCCCTTCCACGGCTTTTTTTCTTGCATCTTTCACATTATCCAGTATCCAACGGATCTTGGATCCTGAAAAATAAGCGTCGATAATCAATCCGGTTTTTGAACGGATTTTATCTGAGAGGCCCGATTGTTTTAATTCTTCGCAAAATCCAGCTGTTCGCCTGTCCTGCCAGACAATCGCATTGTAAACGGGAATTCCGGTTTCGCGATCCCAGACAATAGTCGTCTCTCTTTGATTCGTAATTCCGATGGCGGCAATTTCTGAAGGATTAACACCCACTTTTAATCTTGCTTCCGCCGCCACACTGGCCTGGGAAGACCAGATTTCCATCGGGTCATGTTCAACCCATCCGGGTTGCGGAAATATCTGTGTGAATTCTTTCTGTGCGATAGATTTGATTTGGCCCGTCTGGTCAAAAAGGATAGCACGGGAGCTGGTTGTACCCTGATCCAGTGCAAGAATGTATTTTTTCATAATTGTCAGACAGTTAATTGTTAGTTGTTAATTATTAGATTGATTTTCTAGTTGACAATTGAATATTGACAATTAACAACTGACAATTAACCATTGAGTAAGTAGTTTTTCGCAATCGAATTGAAAGATAAGACTTGTTCTTTTTCCCAACTCTCGTCTTTATTTAATTCTTTGGCCATTAGATGTGCCACGGCGGGCGCCATTGCCATGGCAGCACGGGCATCCAGAAACAGTGCACGTGTCCGGCGGGCAAGCACGTCTTCAATGCGGCGTGCCATTTCATACCGGGTAGCCCAAATTATTTCTGCGCGGATATACGGCAGCCGTGGATCCAATACTTCTTTCCAGGCAGGATTCTCCCTGGTCAGTGCTTTCACTGATTTCGCGTCGCTGCCATATATAAAAAACGGATCGGTCCAGTCTATAGATTCGTGATACCCGTGTAAGTACAAGGTCTTTGTTTTGCAGACCCTTTTCGTTAATCCACCAGATTGAATGGCCATATCTACTGTGTCCTCGGCCATCTTACGATAGGTTGTCCATTTACCCCCGGTTATTGTAATAAGACCGGAAGCTGATAATATGAGTTTATGCGATCTGGATATTTCTTTCGTTTTTTGACTTTCTCCCTGTGGCGCTGCCAGTGGCCTGAGTCCTGCGAAAACACTCAATACATCTTTTCGTGTGGGGATCTTCGTTAGATATACAGCTGAAGTGTCGAGTATAAATTGTATTTCCTCCTCCAGCGCTTTTGGTTCCAGCTGATGCGCATTCAATGGAGTATCTGTTGTTCCAATGAGCGTTTTGTCGTGCCAGGGAATTGCAAACAATACCCTGCCATCCTTTGTTTTCGGAATCATCAGCGCGTCATGAGGTCCGAGAAAAGATTTATCAAATACGAGATGAACGCCCTGACTGGGACGAACCATCGGACCGGCCTCAGGAGCGTCCATCACTAATATTTCATCCACAAAAACACCCGTGGCATTTATAACTGTTTTTGCTTTCAGACTGTATGAAATGGTCGTTTCCAAATCTGTAACAGTGAGGCCATTTATTTTATTTCCCTGTTTGCTCAAAGAAGTTACCCGAAAGTAATTCAGCAAAGTGGCACCCTGTTCGATAGCTGTCAATGCGAGGCTGACCGCCAGTCTCGCATCGTCAAATTGACCGTCATGATAAAGTACTCCTGCTTTCAAATCTTTCTGCTGAATATTCGGAATACGTTGTATTACCTCATCTTTTGAAATCAGGCGGGAGCGGCCAAAACTTCTTTTACCGGCGAGTAAATCATATACCGACAATCCAATGGAATAAAAAATGGCATTCGGCCAGGAGTAATTCGGTATAATAAATCTTTCGTTCCTCACCAGGTGAGGAGCATTTCTCAGCATGATTCCTCTTTCACGCAATGCTTCAACTACAAGACCGATATTTCCCTGAGCGAGGTAACGAACACCACCATGTACGAGTTTTGTACTTCGGGAAGAAGTTCCTTTTGAAAAATCCGATTGTTCCAGCAGTAAAGTTTTGAAACCTCTGGAAGCTGCGTCCACAGCCACACCCAGGCCGGTAGCACCGCCACCGATGATAATCAAATCCCAGACAATGGATGGATCAGCTATTTGATTGATCAGTTCCTCTCTTTTTATCCGCATCCAATCCCGTTTTATGAAAACTATTTATTTTTCAACTAATTCATCCGGTATACGAAAAATTTTTAAGCAGCAATGCATGGGAGCAGCCTTCGCTTCTTTGATATCAATAATAATAAGGTTAACCGTTTTTGTTGGGAAACTTATTAAACGTTGATGACCAATGGTTGTATAGAAATTCTTATACATCAGAGAATCGTTGTTGTACATTTCTACAGAAAAAGATTTAACCCGCTGACCGAATGCCAGATCCTCTCCTAATTGAATACAATTTACCTGTTGTTTTTCATCGAACCAGATTGTAAATTTTTCATTTTTGAAATCTTTCTCCTGAATATTATACTGTGTGTTGTTCGCATGGTTTAATGAATCCAACGGATTGAATGAAAAACTGTGTTTATTTTTTTCCAGCAAATTATTCGAAAAACTTTTCTGTCGCAATTTGGCAAATCCCATCAGTGCAGCAGAATCATAGGGAGATATCAGTCCGCGCGGATCAGGCGGAACATTTAAAATTAAATTTGCGCCGCGACCCACAGATTTTAAATAAATATCAAAAAGCTTTTCTGGTGATTTCACCAGACTATCTTCTTTTACATGATAAAACCATCCCGGGCGTATACTCACATCGCATTCTGCGGGTATCCAGTTTTTTCCGTTTACATTTCCCTGGTTAAGTGTATCGTTTGGGGGTGCTCCCGAACCGCGACTGAATCCGGCAGTATCCAATAAATTCCAGTTGGTTGTTCCTGCGATTCCGTTTTCATTCCCGACCCAACGCATATCGGGACCGATATCGCTAAACACCATGGTATTCGGGGCGATCCGGCGAATGGTGGATTCAAATCCATGCCAGTCATAAATCATTTTTTTTCCATTGGGTCCCTCTCCATTGGCGCCATCCCACCAGAATTCAAAGAATGGTCCGTAATTACGAACCACTTCTTCCATCATCTTCATAAAAACTTCATTGTAAGATGCTGTTCCATAAGCCGGATGATTCCTGTCCCAGGGAGAAAGATAAACGCCCATGGACAAACCATATTCCCTGCAGGCGGCAGACAGTTCTTTCAATACATCGCCCTTCCCATTTCTCCATGGGCTTTGCGCGACCGTATGTTTTGAATAGGCGCTGGGCCATAAGCAAAAGCCATCATGATGTTTTGCTGTGATCACAATACCTGTAGCGCCGGCTGCCTTAGCGATCCGGCACCACTGGCGGCAATCGAGTGCAACCGGATTAAAAACTTCTTCCTTTTCCGAACCCTTCCCCCATTCCAGATCGGTAAAAGTATTTGGTCCAAAATGCATGAATAAATAAAAAGGTTTGTCTTGCCAGGCCAGTTGTTTTGCATTGGGCATAGGCGCGACATAAGCCTGGGTAAAACCAGTTATGGATAAGAAGAGGCAGATGCAAGTAAATAATATTTTCATCTTACCGGTTTATATGGATTCAGTTATGAAACTAAGAAATGAAAACCTAATTTTGCGGTATCAAAAAAGGATATGTCGTTTTTCAGTAACAAGGTAGTGATCGTCACGGGTGGCACGGAAGGCATCGGCAGGGCTATGATCGGCTTGCTGATTGAAGCGGGAGCCAAAGTTGCAACCTGCGGGAGGCAACACGATAAACTATATGCCCTTCAGCTGGAATACTCGCAATTCATGTTGCATACGATGGTTTGTGATGTTAGTCATGAGGAAGAATGCAAGCGCTTTATTCAATCGACCGTTGAGACCTTCGGCACCATCGATATACTGATAAATAATGCTGGTATCAGCATGCGTTCTCTATTTGATGATGCCGACACAGATGTAATCCGGCGCATGATGGATGTGAATTTTATGGGCGTTGTTTATTGTACGAAAGCCGCGCTTCCCTTCATCATAGAACAAAAAGGCATTATTGTGGGTATTTCCTCCGTTGCCGGCTATCGGGGACTACCAGGCAGAAGCGGTTATTCCGCATCCAAATTTGCTTTGCAGGGTTGGCTGGAATCACTCAGAACTGAACTTGTAGGGCTGGGAGTACATGTGATGTGGGTATCTCCGGGCTTTACCACTTCCAATATACGCCATGCCGCACTGAACAGTCATGGAGAGGGACTGGGTGAAGGCACTTTGGATGAATCCAAATTGATGAGCGCGGAAACCTGCGCGAAATATATCTTACATGCTATCGAAAAAAGGAAAAGGGTTCAGGTGCTTACCTTCACCGGGAAGTTCACTGTTTTCTTAAATAAATTTTTCCCATCCCTGGCTGATAAGCTTGTACACCAGCATTATTTCAAAAATGGGGAACTGATTAAGTAAGGGACGGGAATATTTAAAAATGAACGGATAACGATGGCGCTTATTACCCTTACTTCCGACTTCGGCCTGCAGGATTATATTGCCGGTGCGGTGAAAGGGCAGCTGATGCAAATCGATCCTTCCTTCCAGGTGCATGATATTACCCATCAGATTGCTCCCTTCAATTACCCCCAGGCTGCGTATATATGCCGAAATGCAATCTGGCATTTCCCGGAAAATACCTACCATGTCATTCTGGTGAACCTGTTTGAACAAAAACCGGAAAACATCCTGCTCGCGTGCCTTCGCGGACAGTATATTTTCTGCGCGGATAACGGGCTATTAGGTATGATCCTTCCGGAAAAGCCTGAAAAAATTATTGGCTTGCCACTTGATAAAAATGAAATTAAAAATACAATGTATTGTACCGGTCGGATTGGCCAGGCCATTAAGGCAATCGAAGCCGGAATTCCACCGGAGAGCCTGGGCGATCCTGAAATAAAATATATCCAGAAAAATGATCTCCGCCCGCTGCTTGGAGAAAGTTATATTGAAGGACAGATCATATTTATTGACAAATTCGAAAACGTCGTTGTAAATATTACCCGGGATGAATTTGAGGCCCAGCGCCGGGGCCGGAGTTTCAGAATTGTTTTCAAGAGAAACGAGATCATCGACCGGATCAGTGAATCCTACGCAGACGTGCCTCAGGGCGAAAAGCTGGCGATTTTCAATTCAGCCAATTACCTGGAAGTCGCCATCAATAAGGGCAATGCAGCCGGCCTGTTCGGCTTGCAGGATTTTACTGACCAAAGCCTCCAGCATCACTTGTTCTATCAGACTGTCAAAGTTTACTTTGAATAGTGTGGAAGACTGGAAGACTGGAAGTACTGGAAGTGCAGTTTAACAGTTTGTTTACTAATTTATTCCGGAATTACTTCCAGACTTCCAGTCTTCCAGTCTTCCATACTTGTATTTAGTCGGGTAGTCTCTATATATTTGTCACTCCTAAAAAATCGTAGACTATGAACTTTAAGAAGGTGAATAACATTTCAGGCTGGATTGTTTGTCTGATTGCCTGTATGGTATACGTCCTGACAATGGAAGCTACCGGCAGTTTCTGGGATTGCGGTGAATTTGTTTCCAGCGCTTATAAACTCCAGATTCCACATCCGCCCGGAGCGCCGCTTTTTGTGATGATGGGTCGTTTCTTTATCATTTTATTTGGGGACAATCCGCTCTCTGCTGCCCGTGCCGTCAACTTTATGAGTGCTATCCTGAGTGGATTCACCATACTTTTTCTGTTCTGGTCTATAACGCATTTCGCCCGGAAGATTATCCAGAAGAATGCCCTGGTACTGGATAGTCAGCAGATTTTTACCATCATGGCGGCAGGTGCCGTTGGTGCGCTGGCATATACTTTTTGCGACTCGTTCTGGTACAGCGCCGTGGAGGGTGAAGTATATGGCTCTTCATCCTTTTTTACTGCCCTTGTATTTTGGGCGATTCTGAAATGGGAAGACGAAGCCGAAAAACCGGAAGCAGACCGCTGGATTATTTTCATATTTTATATGATGGGTCTCTCCATAGGTGTCCATCTGCTGAATCTGCTTACCATTCCGGCCATTGTAATGGTATATTATTATAAGCGTTATACGCCAACGGCCTGGGGATCTGTATTCGCCTTTTTTATTGGTTGTGTAATCACCGGATTGATCCAGAAGTTTGTAATCCAGTATACCATCAAGGGAGCTGCCTGGTTTGATATTCTCTTTGTGAATAGCTTCAGTTTGCCGTTTTTCTGGGGATTTGCCTTTTTCTTTATCCTGTTGGCTGCCATTCTCGTTTATGGTCTTCGATACGCCATACGGAAGAGATATTATCTTTTAAAGATCGGCATCTGGAGTATTTCTTTTATGCTGATAGGCTACTCAACATATTTTACAACGATGATCCGCTCAAATGCAGATCCTGCCGTGGATATGTTTAATGTGGATAATCCGGTAACACTGGTCGGTTATCTGAGTCGTGATCAGTATGGAGACTGGCCGATTGTATATGGCCCGGACTTTACTGACCGCCCAGCGCGTGTTGAGGGGAGTGACCAGTATATCAGGGGAAAGGACAAATACATACTATCCGGCAAATCGATTAGTCAGGATTGGAATAGTACACCTTCTTCCCATTTTTTTCCACGTATGTGGGACAATAGCAATGACCGTGGTCAGCTGGATGTTTATAAACAATATGGCAATGTGGCTGAAGGAGATCAGCCAACCATGGGGAATAATATCCGGTATTTTATTTCTTACCAGACATACTGGATGTACCTGCGATATTTCTTTTGGAATTTCTCCGGAAAACAAAATGACCTGCAGGGTTTCGGAAATATCCGGGATGGCAATGCGATTACCGGCATTCCGTTTATAGATAATTTTTTATATGGCGACCAGAGTAAAATGCCTGACAGTATTCACAAGAATAATAAGTCGTATAACCGGATGTATGCGTTGCCCTTTATCCTGGGAATGATCGGATTGTTCTATCAATACAATAAAAACCGGCGTGATTTCATCATCAATATGCTTCTGTTCTTTTTTACCGGTATGGCCATTGTAATCTATCTGAATCAGGCCGGGCAACAGCCACGTGAACGAGATTATGCCTACGTGGGATCATTCTATGCCTTTGCTATCTGGATAGGCCTCGGTGTGCTTTGGGTAAAAGACATGTTTGATAAGGTGTTGAAAGGACCTGTTTCAAATTATGTTTCTGCAGGACTTTGTTTACTGGCGGTGCCCGTACTGATGGGTAACCAGGAATGGGACGATCATGACAGAAGCAAAAAAACGCTTGCACGTGATCTGGCAAAGGATTATCTGGAAAGCTGTCCGCCAAATGCCATGCTGTTCTCATTTGGCGATAACGATACTTATCCTCTGTGGTATGCGCAGGAAGTGGAAGGTATTCGTCCGGATGTGCGTGTCGTGGTCAATAGTCTGTTGGGAACAGACTGGTACATGAACGAACTGCGCTATAAAATAAACAAGAGTGCACCCTTCGATGTCATTTTTACACCTGAGCAAATTCAGGGTAACAAAAGAGATATTACTTATATCACTGCGCTGCCTGGATTCGATCAGAAAAAATATTATGATCTGTATGACATTTTAAAGAATGTGGTCGGCAGTGATGATCCAAAATATACGCAGACCCAGGATGAAGACGTACTCAACCTGATGCCCGTGAAAAAATTGACCGTTCCGGTAGACCTGGAAGCGGTAAAAGCTGCCGGGCTGGTTCACGAAGGCGACAGTGTATTGAGTGAACTTAAAATTGATATACCTAATCGTTCATACCTGCTTAAGAACGATTTAGCGATTTATTCAATTATTGCCGCCAATCATTGGAAGCGTCCGATTTGCTTTACATCAACCCAGGAACTAAATGATCTGGGCCTGAATAAATATGTACGTCTCCGGGGACTCTCCTACCAGCTGGTTCCTTTTGACAAGGGTGGAGTGGATTTGGATGCCGCTTATCAAACCATCATGAATCATTTTGCATACGGATCTGCGGATAAACCAGGTGTATACTATGATGAGGAAAACCGCCGTCATCTGAATAGTATCCGGATGGCGCATTCACAGGTTGCATTTGGTCTTGCCGATGCCGGCAAAAAGGATTCAGCAAAAAATATCCTGGATCATTTTGATAAAGGGGTGCTGGAATCCAATTTCCCTTATGGAATGACTTCAAACCGGCAAAATCAGCAAGATGCTATTTCAACGGATTTCCTGCAGTCCTGCTATATTGCCGGCGATCTTCCACTGGCGAAAAAAGTGGAAGCATCACTAAAAAAAGATCTTCAGCAACAGATGCGGTACTATAAATCGCTTGGCGATGAAAGCAGCGACGATCAGCTGGCCACGAATGCATATATGTTGCTTCAGGGTAAAGGGGGTCAGCTTTCGGACCGGCAGCAGCAATTTACCCAGGATATTTTCACCACTTACCGGATGCTTTTACAGATCGATCAGATGGATAAGCAGTTTTCGGGTAAACCCGCCATTGATAGTCTCAAGTTAAAATAGTATAATTCTTCGTAATATTTGGGCCCCCTGTTTAAAAATCAGGGGGCTCTTCTTTTTCTTTCTGATTCGATCTTTTTTAGTTGTTAGTTGTTAGTTATTAGTTATTAATGACTTGCTGAGAAATGAATGCATGTTTGGAAATAATTTTTGAAAAGCTTTACGGTTTGAGCTTTGCTCTTTAAGCTTAAAAAGCACTAACTTGATTATATGATCGGTTTCCAATTTGGAAAATATGACCCTAAGAAGGATGGCAAACCAAAATTTGACCAGCTGCTGGATATTTTCATGCAGCTTCTGACTTATACCAATGGAGACGTAGGCGAAGCGCTGCAGTGGATGAATCAGCTGGACAAGGAATATGCAATGACCGAAGGTGAATACGGAATGGGTGACTTTATTGAGGACTTAAAGGACAAGGGATATATTGATGAAAACAAGCAGACCGGCACGATAAAGATCAGCCCAAAAACTGAGCAGGGTATTCGCAAAAGATCCCTGGAAGAAATCTTTGGCAAACTGAAAAAAACCAAGGCCGGGGATCATAATAGTTTCAAACCCGGAGGGGGAGATGAGATCAATCCCGAGACCAGGACCTTTCAATTTGGCGACCAGCTGGAACATATTGATTTCACCGAATCCATTCGAAATGCGCAGATCAACCATGGGATCGAGTCCTTCAATATGCAGGAAGATGATCTGAAAATCCGGGAAACAGATTATAAAACGCAGACTTCAACGGTGCTGATGATCGATATCTCGCACTCCATGATTCTTTATGGAGAAGACCGGATCACACCCGCTAAAAAAGTGGCGATGGCACTCAGCGAGCTAATCACTACAAAGTATCCGAAAGATACGCTGGATATTGTAGTATTCGGGAATGATGCATGGACGGTTGAGATCAAGGATCTTCCTTATTTGCAGGTCGGTCCCTATCATACAAACACGGTTGCCGGCCTCGAACTGGCCATGGATATTTTAAGAAGAAGGAGAAACCCGAACAAGCAGATTTTCATGATTACGGATGGAAAGCCTACCTGTCTGAAATCCGGTAAGCGATATTATAAAAACAGTTTTGGTCTCGATAGAAAAATTACAACCCGTTGTCTGAACCTGGCTGCGCAATGTAAAAAGCTCAAAATCTCCATTACGACCTTTATGATTGCGAGTGATCCTTATTTACAAAGATTCGTAAATGAGTTCACTGAAACCAATAACGGAAAAGCATTTTTTGCTTCGCTGGATCACCTGGGTGCTTTCATTTTCAGGGATTTTGAAAATGGGAAGAGGAAAACGGTTTATTAATTGTCAATTGTTAATTGTAAATTGTTAACTGCAAGTTGAAAATTATCGCTTGTAAATTATATGCGAAAAATTAATAGATAACAATTGACAATTAACAATTGACAATTGACAATTAACAACGGGTTTGTGTGTACACTAAAAAAAGATGATGAATATTGACAAAATAAAAACACTGGGTGAACTGAAGAAGTCAGGATATAAACACCGGTCGGTAAAAGAAGAAGTCAGAGAGAATTTATTAAAGAAGCTGAACAGAAAAGAAAACAGCTTTCCAGGTATTGTTGGATATGAAGATTCGGTTGTTCCGGATACGGAAAGAGCCTTACTCTCCCGCCACAATATACTTTTTCTGGGACTGCGTGGTCAGGCTAAGACCAGAATGGCGCGCCAGATGATTAACCTGCTGGATGAATATATCCCGTATGTAACCGGCAGCGAAATCAACGATGATCCCTTCGCTCCCATTTCAAAATTTTCAAGGGAACTCATCAGAAAAAACGGCGACGAAACGCCCATATCCTGGCTGTACCGAAATGATCGTTATAGCGAAAAACTGGCGACTCCGGATGTAAGTGTGGCCGATCTGATCGGTGATATTGATCCCATCAAAGCCGCCAACATGCGCCTTAATTTTGCGGATGAGGAAGTGATACACTTCGGCATCATTCCAAAAAGTAACCGTGGGATTTTTGTAATCAATGAGATCCCGGATCTTCAGGCCCGCATACAGGTATCGCTTTTTAATATCCTGGAAGAAGGAGATATCCAGATCCGGGGATTCAAGCTGCGCATGCCACTGGATATATTGTTCGTGTTCACCGCCAACCCGGAAGATTATACCAACCGCGGGTCCATCGTTACCCCGTTAAAAGATCGCATAGAAAGCCAGATCCTGACACATTACCCAAAAAGTATCGATCACGCGCTGTTGATAACACAACAGGAAGCGGACATCACGGAAGATCAGAAAGTGCGGGTGAAAGTAAGTGATATGGTAAAGAGAATTATTGAACAAGTGGCTTTTGAAGCAAGAATCAGTGAATTCGTTGACAAGAAAAGCGGTGTTTCTGCACGACTGACGATTGCCGCTTATGAAAATGCGATCAGTGCCGCGGAAAGAAGGGCCCTGCTGAATAATGAAAAAGAAACCCAGGTATGGATGAGTGACTTAGTCGGCATCATCCCTTCTATCACGGGCAAAATTGAACTGGTTTATGAAGGTGAACAGGAAGGTCCATACCAGGTCGCATTCAATCTGCTCGAGAAGGCATTCCGCACCCAGTTCATAAATTATTTCCCCAACCCGGAATTGTTTAAAAAGAGAAAAGGCGGAGAAGAGAATCCGTATAAGCCCATCACAGGCTGGTTTGACAAGGGAAATCACCTGGACATATTCTTCAACTCAAAAGACGATGATAAAGTACGCCTGCTTTATAAAGTCGATGGCCTGCATTCATTTGTAAAAAAACACTTCCGAAATGCCAGTGAAAAGGAAATCGCCCTGTTGATGGAATTCGTGCTTCATGGACTTTCGTCTTACAGTATGATCAGCAAAAAAGTGGTGGAAGGAAAAATTGAATTCAAAGACCTGATCGGTTCGATGATGAATATGACACCGGATACGAGCTATGGGGCGGAAGAGGAAGACTTTGGGTAATTGTCAATTGTTAATTGTCAATTGTTAATTATCGTTTCTTGATTTTGTTGATTTGATTATTCTTGTAAGAAGTTTAATGATTTCAACAGCATTTTGATTTATACTTTCAAATTCTCAATTGACCCAAATAATTCGTTGCTCTCAATAATTCAAGCCAATAAATCGTTTCATTTATTTCTTTTTGCGCTACACCCAGTTTGTGTATGAAATCTGGTCTGGATTCCGCCTGTTCGGCTTCACGAACCAAGGCACCTACGCTTGTACCGCATCGTAAAAGTTGTTTTGACATAACAAACTCTTTACGGTTATCACACATATGAATTGATATAGTCTGACAATACGTATAGCAGAAAGCAAAACTTTTTATCTTAATAACATTCTCCTTCACCTCAATTAACAATTGACAATTGACAATTAACAATTAGTATACGTTCACCTCTCGCTCTAACGTCAATCCCGAACTTCTTGTAAACGGATTTTAAAATTTTCTCACTGAGCTCGAAGATTTCAGTGCCGGTTGCTTTTCCATAATTCACTAATACGAGTGCCTGGTTTACATGTACACCTGCATCGCCTTTGCGATATCCCTTCCATCCGCATTGCTCGATCAGCCAGCCGGCAGCAAGTTTGACAGACTGGTCCTCATGAGGATAAGCAGGTATTTCCGGATATTTTTCAGAGAGTGATAGAAATTTTGCCTGGTCTACAACCGGATTTTTAAAAAAACTGCCCGCGTTTCCGATAATAGCCGGATCGGGTAATTTCGACTGGCGGATTTTAATAACGGCCCGTGAAACATCCTGAATGGTTGGAGTCTTCACTCCCATTATTTTCAATTCTTCCCGGATAGCGCCGTAATGCGTATTCAGAACCGGATTCTTATGAAGAATAAAAGTTGCATTCAATATAATATATCTCCCCTTTCGCGCGGATTTGAAAATGCTGTCGCGGTAACCAAACTGACAATCATTCACTCCAAACGTAAAAACTTTTTTCTCCTTCCGGTCGTATGCCTCCACTTCGTAAATAACGTCTTTGAGCTCTACACCATAGGCCCCGATATTCTGGATAGGGGCAGCGCCTACATCACCTGGTATCAGTGAAAGATTTTCAAGACCACCCCAGTTTCTGTCCATCGTATACTGGACAAAGCCATGCCAGGGCTCCCCTGCTCCGGCGCGAACATATATGTAGGTCTTGTCCTCCTTTACTTCTTCTATACCCCGAATCCCAATTTTCAAAACCAGTCCATCAACATTTCGTGTCAGTAATATATTACTGCCCCCGCCCAGAATGAGTTTGGGTTCCTGGGTATTCAGGCAGTCTCTCAATTCTTCCATCGTTTTTACGGATACAAATTCCGCCGCATTTACGTCCAGATGAAAACTGTTATAAGGAAGTAATGAAATGTTTTTTTGAACAGACATAAAATGATTTAAAATCTAAACGGGATCAATGTCAGGCGTTACTGTTACAGATCTGAATTTTCGATCATTCTGCAAAATCGCACGCTGTTGCTGTATCACCTGTTTCGCAAATGCAATTGTACTGCCATTTTTTGGGAGTTTGAGCATCAGCTCCATGATATATTGGTTCCTTATCCTTGCAACGACAGGTTCTCCGGGACCGGTCAAATAACTGCCGAAATCCTTATGCAGGTGCAGGGCAAAAACGGAAGCTGCATCGTGTACGATGTCCTGGATTTTATGCTTAAACGAAACCCGGATAATACGGGAGAAGGGCGGATAGGAAAATTGCTGCCGGGCCGCCAGTTCCTGTGTATAAAACGCCTTAAAATCGTGGTTAATCACAAACTGCAAAACGGGATGTTTTGTATTGGCGACCTGAATCAGCACTTTACCCTTTCCATCTTTTCGTCCCGCACGGCCACTCACCTGTTCCATCAGCTGGAATGCGCGTTCATTCACCCTGAATTCAGAAAAATTCAAAAGACTGTCCGCATCGAGAATACCAACAAGGTCCACGTGATCAAAATCCAGACCTTTCACAACCATTTGTGTGCCCACCAATATATCAACCCGCTGCTGTTCGAAAGATTTTATCAGCATATCGTGAGCGGTCTTGCCCCGAACGCTGTCAACATCCATTCGGGCAACATAGGCCTTCGGGAAGAGTACCCCTAACTCCTCTTCTATTTTTTCGGTTCCAAAATTTCGCTGGATAAATTCATGGTTACCACAGGCTGCACATGTATTCACCGGCGGATAGGAAGTTCCGCAATAGTGGCAAAGCAGTTTGTTGGTCAGTTTGTGAAAGGTTAATGAGACATCGCAATTTTTACATTGGGGAATCCAGCCGCATATCCTGCAAACCTGATAGGGAGAATATCCCCGCCGGTTGCGAAAAAGAATCACTTGTTTTTTATGTTCGAGGGAATCCTGGATTGCGTCCTGTAAAGCCGGCGTGATAATTACTTTGGATCCGTCTTTTTGAAAAAACTTCTTGGTGTCGATGAGTTGTATAACAGGCATGGCTACCTGCCCGAATCTTTCCAGCAATTCAGCCAATCCATATTTGCCGGTCACCGAGTTATAATAACTCTCAACGGAAGGCGTGGCCGATCCCAGCAGCGTTTTGGCTTTAAAGAGTGATGCATAATAAATAGCTGTATCTCTTGCGTGGTAACGCGGGGCCGGATCCTGCTGTTTATAGGAACTATCATGTTCTTCGTCAACGATTACAAGAGAAAGATCTGTGAAGGGAAGAAATAAGGCTGAGCGCGCACCCAATAATATTTTGATCTCTCCTTTGCGCACTTTATTCCAGATTTCAAATCGTTCATTCTGGCTAAAGCGGCTGTGATAGATACCCAGGTAGCCGCCAAAATGAGATTGCAGCCGCCGGACGATTTGAGAGGTCAGTGCGATTTCCGGAACCAGGTAAAGTACCTGTTTGTTTTCAAGCAACTGTTCTTCGATCAGCTTTATATAGACCTGTGTTTTTCCGCTGGAAGTATAACCATGCAGCAGACAAACAGATTTCGTTTTGAAATGATCTCTTATTACGGATAAGGCCGATTCCTGAGCCGGTGATAAAATAAAAGGGATTTGAATGTTTTTTGGTAAAACGCGGAGCCGGTCCACCGATCGTTGTTCGGCAACCAGGATATTTTTTGTAATCAAAGCCTTGAGTTGCGCATCGGAGGCGCCGGATTTTTTCAACAAAGCGGATTTAGAAACTTCGGGCTCTGTTTTTTGAATATGAAGAAAAGAAAGTAACAATTCCATCTGCTTCTCAGCCCTCGACCATTTTTTATCCTCATTTAAAAGTGCTTCCAGCTTTTCTTCAGAAGTATAATCCGGATGCAGGCTGATATAGGTTTCTGTTTTCGGCTTATACAATTCCTTTAATGATTCATATATATAACAAACCGATTTATCAATCAGTCGCTTGACAACCGGATAAACGGCAGCCCCATGCAAAATCTCCTGAACGGCCGGAATTTTTAGTTCTTTGCTGAGCAGTAATGCTTCTGCAACCATATATTCATCGTGGTCAAGGGATGAGAAATCATCTCCAAAACTTTCATTAAAAACCAAAATGCTCTCGCTGCTTAATTTAAAATGAGCAGGCAGTGAAGCTGCCATCACTTCTCCTTCTGAACACATATAATACTGAGCAATCCATTCCCAGAGGATCAGTTGCTTTTCGTAAATAAGGGGTTCAGCGTCCAGTACCGACTCGATTGGCCGGGGATCAAAAGCATCCGGCTTATCAGTCAAAAACTTTTTGACAATGCCGGCGTATTTCTTGTTTTTGAGTGAAACTTCCACGCGGCAACCGGGCTGCAAACCTGCTAACAGGTGATCCGGAACCTGCCAGGTATAATTCTTCGGGAGTGCCAGTGGTATGATGACTTCTGCGTACAATAGTTTTTCTGTTTATAATATTAAAACAAGCCTTGGGCTCTTAAGTTTACTCCGCCGGCGATTGAATCCAGGAAACCTGATAATCTTTCAGTTTGTTTTCCATGATGGTATAAACCTTTTGTTTAAAAAGGGAAATTTGCTTTAAGGTAAAGCCCTCCGGACTGATTTCCTCCAGGAAAACCGCCCTTGATCTGCCGTGTTTTAAACCGAGCAGTTCGTGATGACTTAACAGGTTGTAATTATCCAGAAAAAGAACCGGCTTTATCGGTGTCTGGGTTTCAATCGCAATACGGAATGCCCCGTCATAAAAGGATTTCAGGGCTTTGCCGGTTTCATTGAATGTACCTTCCGGAAAAATTCCAATGGAAATATGGTGCTTTAAAAGGGATTTCAGGGCCCTTACACTTTTTGCACGCCTTATCGTATCTCCACGATCAACCATCACCGCCCCGCGACTATAAATAAACCCAAAAACGGGTATCTTTTTGATTTCTTCCTTTCCCAAAACACGGAATGGTTGTTTTCGTATGGCCTTGAAAAGGCTTGGAATATCCATATAAGAAATATGGTTAAAGAGGAAAATATAATTCCGGGATGGATCGTAGGAAGATTCAAAAATATTTTCATGGCGGATGCCTATTACAAAATACCAAATATCCGCCCAGATCTTTGCCATGGAACAGATCATATTACCTCCCCTGCGCTTTCCGAAAAATGAAAAAATAAGAACCAGCGGGAAAGCCAGCAATGTGAAAAAAGCGAACCAGAACAAGGCGTAGATGGTGTATAATTTGCTGAGAAAACGCGTCATAATTGTCAATTGTCAATTGTTAGTTGTTAATTATTAAAAGATGCATTTTCATAGAAATCACTATTTCTCACTGTTACAATGACGATATAAGTGAATAATTAACAATTAACAATTAATCGAATGTAGTGAACTTATTAATTGCAATGACAGCTCCATTCCACACCCAATTCGATACAGGTGATAATAATCAGTTTTGCATTTTCGGGAGCAACAATGATCCGCAGATGCTGTTGTTCTGCAGTATATCCCTCAACTGCATATTTCGGATCCGGGCGGCTGTCTGGTTCGCTTTTACCATAATTAATGATACCGTTATCCAGCACTTCGTGAATTTCTGTGGCTGTAATATGGCGGCAATCCATCCGGCATCGGGCATGCTTTGTAAATACCAGGTCGGCATGGCGGTCAAAAGGTTCATGGTTTGTAACGCCATGATCTGAACCGTTTGAATCAGGTAAGCGCGAGTGGCAACCGAAAAATAAAGGGAAAATCAGTAATAATCGCCATATCCTGTGCATATGCTAAAGTTACCGGCATAATTCGGGAAGATATTATCTTTGCGCCCCATGACAGGTCCGAAAACCGTTGCATTTCACACCCTGGGCTGTAAGCTCAATTTTTCTGAAACCTCCTCCATTTCCAGGCTGATGGAAAAAGAGGGTTTCGAGAAGAAACCCTTTGACTCCACAGCCGATATTTATGTAATCAACACCTGTTCAGTGACTGAAAATGCTGACAAGGAATGTCGTTATCTGGTCCGCCAGATACAACGGAAATCTCCTGAAAGTTTTGTCGTGATAACAGGTTGTTATGCCCAGTTGAAACCAAAAGAAATCGCTGACATCCCGGGTGTCGATCTGGTTCTGGGTGCTGCTGAAAAATTTAATATGGCTGCTCATATCCGTGAGCTCGTAAAGGGTGATTCCGCGAAGATCTGTAGTTGTGATATTGAACAGGTGCAGGAATTTCATGATAGTTATTCATTAAACGACCGGACCCGTGCATTTCTGAAAGTTCAGGATGGCTGCGATTATCAATGCAGTTTCTGCACTATCCCCCTGGCCCGTGGAAAAAGCCGGAGTGATTCCATGTCCCATGTTTTGGAAAATGTGCGGAATCTTGCGGAGAAAGGAATTCAGGAGATCGTTTTAACCGGCGTAAACCTGGGGGACTTTGGGAATACCGAACCGGGTGCAAAGAAAAAGACAGAAAATTTTTACGAATTGGTACTGGCTCTCGACCGGTTAAAGGTTATGCCCCGTTTTCGTATTTCATCCATCGAACCTAACCTGCTCAATAACGATATTATAGATCTCGTAGCCAACAGCGATCACTTCATGCCTCATTTTCATATCCCGTTGCAGAGCGGCAGCAATAAAATATTAGCGCAGATGCGTCGCCGTTATCTCCGCGAATTGTATGCCGACCGCGTCGCACGCATAAAAACGCTGATGCCGCATGCTTCTATAGGTGCAGACGTAATTGTCGGTTTTCCGGGAGAAACGGAAGAAGATTTTCGGGAGACCGCTGATTTCCTGCACGAACTGGATATATCCTACCTCCATGTATTTACTTATTCCGAAAGAGAAAATACGCGTGCATTTGATATGAAGCCGCCGGTCCCTGTACATATTCGTAATGAAAGAAATAAATTCCTGCGTAATCTTTCATTTCAGAAATCGCAGTTCTTCACCAACCTTCATGCAGGTCAAACCCGCAAAGTGCTGTTTGAACGCAGCCGGGACAAAACCCTGATGGAAGGATTTACTGACAACTATATTAAAGTGACCGCCCCCTATCAGGAACAAAGAGTCAACCGGATTGTGGATTGGCGGATATAGTAGTTGACAGTTGCCGCATGTCGTGACGATGGGTTGACAGTTGGCAGTTGACGCCTTGATAGCTTAACTTAGCCTTCGCCTTAGCCTTAGCCTTCGCCTTATAAAGAACCTGTTCATCGGTATAGTATGTCTTTCGGCCTCCTTTCTCATCAATATGTATGGGATGCCCCGTCGGACTTTTATCTGTTCTCCTGTGTATTTTCAAAAATTCCTTTACTTCATCATTGATCCTTCCCGGATAAGCTTTATCAATTTTTTCGGTCGCTTCCTTCAGAACTTTCGGAATAGCTTTTACCAGTTCCCTGATTTTTTCATCCGGGATCGCAGAGGCTACAGAATAAGGTGAGATTCGGGTTTCCCAGAGAATTTCATCAGAGTATCCATTGCCGATACCCCGGATCAGATCCTGGTCCAACAGAATGTTTTTAATTGTTGTATTACGGTTGAACAGCGTTTTCAAATATTTAAAATCGAGTTCAAGCGCGTCCACGCCTTCTTTATCTACAGGATTTAATTTGAAATGGGCATTTCGCATCCGGTCAGTCAGTGCCAGGTTTTTGCCTCCCTCAAAATACAGTTCGACAATAGTAGAATGATGGTCATTCTTACCTTCAAAAACGAATATATCACCCGTCAGCATCAAGTGCAATCCTGCCAGTGTTCCATCTGAAAATTCAAAACGCATTTCCTTACCAGAACGATAAATTCTCTTTAGTTTTTTTCCCTCCAGATTTTTGGATAGCTCCTTTGCTGTATCAGGAAGTTTTTTGCCGTTGATCACTTTGATCTTCAGCAATTTCTTTCCTGCAAAAATCTTATCCAGGTTTTTCGAAAATATCTCAACATCCGGTAATTCAGGCATACATTGGTTTTTTTATCCGTTATTTACATTCAGAAAGTTTAGTAATTTAATTCTTTCAAACAAATTCAATTAACAATTAACAATTAACAACTAACAACTATCAAAGTGTCTTACTGCAGTGCTATTGAGAATATGTCAGAAGAAAAAAAGGCGATACACGGTCCTTATCACGATTTGCAATATGGTTTTCCGATTGAAGACGATAATGAATTGTTTTGTCGTCTGGTAATGGAAATAAACCAGGCCGGCTTAAGTTGGGAAACCATTTTAAAAAAGGAAAGCGGCTTTAGAAAAGCTTACCACAATTTTAATATCAAAAAGGTTGCTTCATATACAGAATACTGACAGGAAGAGGCTGATGGGAGACAGCGGTATCATCAGAAACAATCTAAAGATCAATGCCGCCATTGAGAATGCCAAAACCATATTACAATTGCAAAAGGAATATGGATCATTCGGCAAATGGCTTGAAATACAATCTCCAAAAACAAAAGAAGAATGGGTAAAGTTATTCAAAACTACTTTTCGTTTTACCGGCGGAGAAATCGTAAATGAATTTCTCACCAGCATTGGCATCCTTCCCGGTGCACATATTGAAACCTGCCCGGTTTATAAAAAAGTCCTGAAAGCCAAACCGTATTGGAACAGAAAACAGAAAGCTTAGATTTAGAGTAACTCCCTATTGGAATAGAAAACAGAAGGGTTAGTTTGAGAGTAAATATTTCAAATTGGCCTTCCCAAACCTGTCGAAAAGAGTACAACGGTCATTGAAGTTTTATTGCCCGGCATATCAGTCGCCGTGGCTGTGATCCTCGAACCAACCCATCGTTCGTTTGAAACCCTGGCAACAAATAACCAATCAACCTCATTTAATTGGATGACAGCTTCACCCTGTTCTATCAGATGACCTGTCGGATCGTGAATACTTATGCTTACGGCCACGACTTTAAAATCATCCGTCGCTTCCACCATCAGGGAATCTCCGGGCCTGCCCCGGTAATAATCTGACATAACCTTTCCGATTTTAGGTGGATGATAAGCATCCGTCACCGCTCTGTTAAATGCTGTTCTTCCCGGTTTTGCAGCAGCGGCATACATGGCTTTTATGTCCGGATCTTTTATTGCAGCCTTCGCATACTGAATAAACCCGGCAAAACGTTTTTTAACTGCTAGCTGTTTTTCTGAATCCGGCACAGTGGGTTTGGCACGGATTTTTCGAAGAAAGGTTTTACCTCCGCGCCTGTGAAAAGTGCCTATTCCGGCGAATGTGCCCGATCAGGCCGTCAACGACAAAGTTGTTCTTAGATTCCGGCATAGTTCTCTGTTTTTGATTGTTTTCATGACATCCTGTTCCGCACTGCTTCCGCACCTGTTCTGCACCGGTTCCGCACTTCTTCCGCACAATGAATGCGGATGGACAGCGTCTTGATTCCGCCCGAACTTCACCTTGCTTATTTTGCAGAGAATAGTTCAATAAGGTATGTCTGCTACAAATATGCCTATTGGTTTTGGGAGCATTTCGGAGCCTCCGAAAGATTTATTAAAAAAATCTTCCCGGCAACCGGGGCGATCCGGATATTAGAAAAATCCAGGGGTTTGCGAGTAAAAAAGATCTTCCATCCATAAGCGTTCATTCCTTTTATCAAACTGTTCGTTTTTGAACGTTTACCCTTTTACTTTCCTTTATTAAACTTTGAGTATCAATATGGTACCTGATTGGTATGAAACTTGGCCTTTCTAAACATCTTAGAAAAACAGGGTGATTAATGCTCAAGAATTATTTTAAAACAGCCTGGCGCAGTCTGATCAACGACAAACTGCATTCCTTTATCAATATCGCCGGACTGTCCATCGGAATGACCGTAGCCATTCTGATCGGCTTATGGCTGCATGATGAACTTTCATTCAATCAATCTTTTAAAAACCATGGCCGCATTGCGCAGGTTGTTCAAAATGTAACCAACAATGGCGAAGTGCAGACCTGGTGGAGCGTACCCTACCCGCTCGCAAATGAAATTCGTACCCAGTACGGCAGTGATTTTAAACATATCGCGATGGCCGTGAACTGGGGAACCCACCTGGTGACCGTCGGCAATAAAAAGTTCAGGGAAACCGGCGCTTATTTTGAAAAAGAAATGCCCGAAATGTTTTCGCTCAATATGCAACAGGGCAAGCAAAACAGTCTGTATGATCCTTCCTCCATATTGCTGTCAGCTTCCGCAGCCAACGCTTATTTTGGAAAAGAAAATCCAATCAACCGGATCATCCAGATCGATCATCAGTCGCCATTAAAAGTGGCCGGTGTGTATGAAGATTTTCCGCAGAACTCCACGTTCGCCAATTTAAATTTTATCTCCTCCTGGGATTTCTGGTATAAAGCCAATGGCGAACTGAAAGATATGGAAGATCCCTGGCGGCCGAACTTCACTTCACTATTTGTTGAAATAAATGATAACGCAGATTTTGATAAAGTGTCTGCAAAAATCAAAGACGCCAAGCTAAAAAAAATTAATGCGCAGTTACAAAAAAAGAAACCCGCCTTGTTTTTAATTCCGATGGACAGATGGCACCTGTATTCGGAATATAAAAACGGCGTAAATACCGGCGGCGCTATCAAGTATGTACACATGTTCAGCATCATCGGTCTGTTTGTCCTGCTGCTCGCCTGTATTAATTTCATGAATCTGAGTACAGCAAAAAGCGAAAAACGTGCAAGGGAAGTTGGTATCCGCAAAACCATCGGATCTCGTCGCCGGCAACTGATTTTCCAATTCCTGAGCGAATCATTCCTGACAGTGGCGCTCGCATTTTTCATTCGCGATACTGCTGGCCCAGTTCACGCTGCCTTTTTTCAATTATGTCTCCAATAAAAAAATGTCGATTCTATGGGACAGCCCGTTGTTTTGGCTGTCCGGTCTTGCATTCATTTTGATTACTGCGTTTGTAGCGGGCAGTTATCCGGCATTTTATCTTTCTTCTTTCCGTCCGGTAAAAGTTTTGAAAGGAACTTTTAAGGCCGGTCGCTATGCCGCCCTGCCACGCAGGGTTCTGGTTGTTGTACAATTCACCGTTTCCGTCGCGTTGATTATCGGTACGCTGGTCATCTACCGCCAGATACAATTTGCGAAAAACAGACCTGTAGGATATTCGCGCGCCAATCTGATCACCGTTTCAAATGGCGACACATCCATACATGCACATTTTGATGCCGTGAAAGAAGAACTTTTACAAACCGGAGCTGTAACTTCTATCGCCGAATCAGAAAGTCCGACCACGGGCATATGGAACAGTACGAGTGGATTCAGCTGGCCGGGTAAGGATCCAAATCTTTCAACCGATTTTGGAGTGGTCACCGCATCCCTGGATTTTGGAAAAACCATTGGCTGGCAAATAAAAGAAGGACGCGGTTTTTCAAAAGATTTTCTCACAGACAGTTCGGCGGTGATACTAAATGAAGCGGCTGTAAAATATATGAACCTGAAACACCCGGTGGGCGAAACCGTGACCTGGTGGGGCAAGCCACTCAAAGTGATTGGCATTGTTAAGAATATGGTGATTGAATCACCGTATGATGAAGCGAGACCTACCATTTATTCTACTTTATCGTATCCGGGGAATGTCACGATCCTGAAATTAAACCCGGCGGTCAGTGCAACCGTCGCTTTACAGAAGATAGAACCCGTATTTAAAAAATTCAATCCCGATCAGCCATTTGAGTACAAGTTTGTGGATGAGGAATATGCCAAAAAGTTTGGTGATGAGGAACGCGTCGGACGACTGGCTGGTTTTTTTGCGTCTCTGGCCGTGGTCATATCATGCCTCGGTCTGTTTGGATTAACGTCCTTTGTTGCTGAACAGCGAAAAAAAGAAATCGGTGTCAGAAAAGTGTTGGGCGCTTCCGTTTTCAGTGTCTGGAATCTGCTATCCCGCGATTTCGTGATGCTGGTTATCATTTCCTTTCTGATCTGCCGTTCCACTGTCCTTTTATTTCATGCACAGCTGGCTGCAGAATTACAATTACCGGGTTAACATGTCATGGTGGATTTTTGCGGCAGCCGGAGCAGGTGCGTTATTTGTCACATTTGTTACGGTCAGTTTTCAGGCCATAAAAGCAGCGGTAGCGAGCCCGGTTAAATCACTGAGGACGGAGTAAATTATTTATATATCGTCCCGGAAACCATGCAACAAATTATTGCTATACGTGTCGTTCTTGTTGTATTTTCTATATCACACAAATTATAAACATGAAAAACATTGCCTTTGCATTTATTCTTGCAGCTTCCTGCTTAGTTGTGCAGGCCCAGCATTCTGAATCAGACTATCTGTATACCACAAAATCATTCAAGGATGCGTCGCCTAAAAAGATCACATGCGGGTACGAGTCACGGCAATATCTCCGTTTCCGATGTGCCTGCTTCACAAACGAGGGTGGAAGTTTATATTCATTCCAGCAATAGTAACCAGGAATTGAGCAAGCAGGAGATTCAAAAAAAACTGGATCAGGACTATATCCTGGAGATTTCGCTTTCCGGTGATGTGCTCAACGCTTCTGCGCGTCAGAAAAAAGATATTATTCTTAATGAAAACGGACTGAGTATCTCTTTTGTAATATATGCGCCAAAGACCGCATCAAATGTTTTAAAGACCAGTCATGGAAATATTGACCTGACGGGATTTGAGGGCAGCCAGGATGTCGAAACCAGCCATGGAAATTTGACTATTTCCAAAATAAAAGGAAAACTGACCGGAGAAACTTCTCACGGTAATGTTTCCGTTACGGATTGCAACAATGATATTGATGTCAGCACCTCCCATGGAGATATTACGGGCACGAACTGCGAAGGCACGATAAAGCTCATCACTTCCCATGGAAACATCGATCTAAGAAATCTGAAAGGTAAAGTGCGAGCCGGCACCAGTCACGGAAATGTTTCCGGCAACACCATCGGAGGCGAACTGAATGCGTCCACTTCCCATGGAAATGTTAATCTGGATGATATGTCCAGCAGTGTGAATGCATCTACCGACCATGGCGATATATCGTTGTCGGCAGTCAGCATCACCGGCGAAATCGTGATGAATAATGGCAATGGCAACATCAATCTCGACCTTCCAAAAGGGAAAGGCCTTGACCTTGATCTGCAGGGCAAGGAGGTTTCGGTAGACGGGATGCAGAATTTCAACGGTTCGAAATCGAAAGATGTGGTGAAAGGCTCAACAAATGGAGGTGGCATAAAAGTATCGGCGAGAACGGACAGAGAAGCGCGCGTGACGTTCAGATGATGCATCTTGATCATTAAATTAATCCACGGGAATAGTTCGAGCGGTTACTTGGTGCATCGGCGATAACAAGTCAGATATGGTTTGAGTTCTCTTTGGTCTGCTCAAAAATGCAGCAGGCCACGGTGATTCTTCGTTCTTTTATGTGTGTATAATGTCCGACTCAGGCTCGACGAAATATTCCTCTTGCAAAATCAGTGCTAATGGCTCTTCAGTTCCCTGATTATTTTGTGAAAATTCTAATGCCTCTTCGTATGTAGCAAAAGGATAATAGTAGTCGTTGCCTTCGTCAATATCAACGGCTCCTCTTTCAGGATGGCACCATACTCTGTATTCTAGCACTTCATCCCAAACATATCCACCTCCAGAACTAACTGAAGCCGGATATTCACCTATTAAATCTGGATCTAAAGCTTTGGATGGATGACGATAGACAAAGAATTTAAACAGGCGATTTTATTCGGCACCAGTCAGGGGGAAATGTTGAGCACGGGTACCGTTGTTCCGAATTCTGCCGGTTATGTAGCGATTGAGAAGGTAACGGGAACTCTGCAAGGCAGGAAAGGTTCATTTGTTCTTCAACATCATGCAATCATGAACAAGGGTGAACCATCTTTGAGCATAACGGTCGTACCTGATTCCGGAACAGACGAACTAATTAGTATATCAGGTAAATTGCGACATAATCCGAAAAGATGGAAAACACTATTATCAATTCGATTACAGTCTTGCTGACTAGTTTATTCACTTACGCCGATGCTTACGCTTGAAGACAATTAATTAATAGTTAAGATATCATTTGCCTCGTGTTTTAACAAAATGGGTTGGACCGCTCAATGTAATTTTGATTTCTCATAAGCAGTTAGTTTTGGTTACGACCTCTGTTTCTACAGGGGTTTTCTTTTTAGACAAGGAATAAAAAAAGGCCAGCATGGAAATGCAGCCTGTTTTAAATGGGTTAAACAAAAGGCCAATGCCAAGAAAGGCTGCCTTTCAAGTGGAGACGGCATGATTCTTCACTATCGTCTTCATTTTTTTAAAGCCGTCGTCAGATCCATATAATCGAGGTTCATATTTCCGTTCGTAATGATGTGCAGGGTGAGTAGATGCACTCCTTTTTTCAGTGTGATAGAGCCAAGAGAATCTGTCTTGTTCCAGTGATGCCATTGTCGCCAGGAAACGGTATCCCGCGCATCATAGGTCGAATTTATTTTCAGCGGGCCTGTCGCATCGCTGCCATCCACATCAAACGAAATGGTTCCGTCACCGTTGGAAGTATATAATAAACTCATAGTGTATCTGCCAGTCTCGTTTACATTCACCGTATAATTTATCCATTCTCCCGGTTTGGTCCACCCCACATAGAGTTTGTCCATGTCACGCGGCACTTTATTAAATGGGTTGTCATCAATATTGCCCGGTTTTGTATAGGAAATATCCACCCCTTCCTTCATCCTGAATTCATTCAGAAAAGTCCCGTTGGGCGGATTGAGTTTGCCGCTTCCGTTGTTGGTCGAATCTGAATCATGATAGGCAACCCTCTCTCCTCCTTCATCATAAAATTCAAATTCTATCCGGCCCGGTACCTGTTGCATGTTGTTTTGCCAGGGAGCGCTTTGAGCATGGACTTTCGGGCAGGAGGCGCAGATCAATACAGAGGCGAGAAGCAGAGCGTTAAAAAGGTTGTTTGGCCGAATCATACCTGAATGTACCTAATTATCTGCTGCCTGAAATGCCATGACGATAAACTAAATTTTTTAGTATAAATAATACTATATATTTTAGCATCCCATTTATAAACCAATCAGCTTTTAACCATTAAACTTATTTTATGACAACAGAACAAATCGCCCTTCGCCTGAAAGAACTCTGCGACCAGGGCCAGTTCGAGCACGCCCTCAAGGAACTGTTTTCTTCCGATGCGGTCAGTATTGAGCCCATGGAAAGTCCCGAATTTGCCCGTGAAACCAAAGGCCTCCCTGCGATTCTCGCCAAAGGGCAAAAATGGAACGAAATGGTAGAGCAGCAGCATGGATTTGAGATCTCTGATCCGCTGATCGCAACCGATTCTTTCGCGCTGACCATGTACATCGATGTAACTATGAAGGGACGTGGACGTATGACTCACAAGGAACTCTGTATTTACAAGGTTAGTGGCGGGAAGATTATGTCCGAAGAGTTCGTGATGTAAGCTGGGGTGGTTGCACATTTAAAATCGCAGGAAAAAGTACGCGTTTTGCGTACTTTTTCCTGCGATTTCCAGAATAGAAGCATGCCAGACTTTTATTTCAAACTATGTCTTACTTGCCATAATAATGATATCTGTTCATTTGAGTTCTGAAAGTATCAATTTTTTCTGCTTTAATGTGTTCTTCATTGCTTTTTCCCTTACTATTGGGTCATCGCTATGTATTAATTCAAAATATTCAGTTGGTACAACTTGCCATGATAATCCATATTTATCTTTACACCATCCACAAGAGCCTTCCTCACCACCATTTTTAGTAAGAGCTTCCCAATAATAATCCGTTTCAGCCTGGTCTTTTGTATTGATAACAAAAGAAACTGCTTCATTAAATTTGAATAGTGGGCCTGCTGCTAATATACTAAACTCCATTCCTGCTATTTCAATTACAGCTGTTTCTATGCCTGCATCATTTCCACTTTCGTCACTATCGAACTTGCGAAAATCTTTCAGCTTACCGTCTTTAAAAATGGATAAGTAGTAATCTGCTACAGCTTTGGCATCTTTCTCTACCCACAAATAGGGTGTAATTTTTTGAGTAATCATATTTTTATTTTTAATGTTTTTACTGGAGTTATTTGCAATTACGATTTGATTGATTACGTTATCAGAGTTATCTGGCTGATTTGAATGTGTTCTTTAATTCGTTTGAAATCTTTAAGTGTCAGTTCAATGTTCACTTTTGAATGAATTTCATTGACATTTGGGCTAATTGCTAAAGTTAACCGCTTGGAATAAAAAAACCACCCAAAAATTAGGTGGTTTAATCAATTTGATTTTGAATCGTCTCTCAAAACCGTCTCTGGCGTTAATTTCCGCCTTAAATGTGACCCCGCTCGGGCTCGAACCGAGGACCCAAAGATTAAGAGTCTTTTGCTCTACCAACTGAGCTACGGAGTCAAATTTGGAGTGCAAATATACAAGGAATTTATTTTGCAGAAAGTTTTTAGACCCTATCTTTGCAGTCCTTAAAAGGGAGCATAGCTCAGCTGGTTCAGAGCATCTGCCTTACAAGCAGAGGGTCCGTGGTTCGAACCCGTGTGCTCCCACACAAAAAGGGTTTCAGTTTTTACTGAGACCCTTTTTTTATGCTCGTTAACAACCGATATTTATTTGTATAATCCTTTAGCTTTATCCTTTAATGAATGATTTCATTTTTAAAGGATCAGTGAATAAATACCTTTTATATATCGCCATCAGCCTTTCTGCAATGAGTGCTGCTGCGCAAAAAAATTACGAAGACATATCCGAGAAGTTCCTGCTTTATTATAATGCCGAAAAACCCGACAGCGTTTTTGCCATTTACTCAACGCGAACTAAAAGAAAAACTCCCCATTGAAAAAACCCGGGCCGTGTTCTCCGGTTTGCATATCCAGTATGGTGAATTGAGATCGCTTGATCTGTTAAAACAGGACAGTGGCTTCAACGCATATAAGGCCGTTTTTTCCCATCAGACACTGAGTCTGCTGCTGGCACTGACGGACGACAATCTGATTGAAGGGTTCAGGCTGGTTCCCTATGATCCCGTTCAATTTCCCGATGAAAAGAAGAAGAGTAAATAGAGAGGCTTATTGAGACAGGGTCTGGAAATCTTCTTTACTAAGTTTAATTTTTACACTTTCCATATTTTCCTTTAAATGTTCAAGGGAACTGGTGCCCGGAATGAGCAGTATATTTTCAGAACGTTTTAACAGCCACGCTAATGCGATCTGGGCAGTTGTTGCCTTGTATTTTGCTGCGATTCTGCCGATACTGTCCTGGAGTTTATGCGGACCCGAGGCAAGCGGATACCAGGGAATAAAAGCAATATTTTCTTTTGCTGTATAGTCAAGCACTTTCTCCCATTTCCTGGTTCCCAGGTTATATAAATTTTGAACCGATACGATCGGCAATACCTTTCTCGCACGCTCGATATCCGGAATGTCCACTTCAGACAGTCCCACATATTTTATTTTACCGGCTTTAACCGCTTCGGCTACAGGAACCAGGGTTTCTTCCACGGGAACTTTTGGATCAACCCGGTGAAGCTGCCACAGTTCAATCTGCGATACCTGCAGACGTTTCAGACTGCCTTCTATCGCCTTTTTAATATATTCCGGCTTACCATTGGTTACCCACTGCCCGGGTCCGGTACGTTCAAATCCACCTTTCGTTGCAATGAGAATTTTATCATAATGATCTTTCAGTGCATCGTGAATTAAAACTTCATTTGTATGCGGACCATAAGCATCTGCGGTATCAATAAAGTCCACACCCGATTCAACGGCCGATTTCAAAACGGTGATGGCTAATGCACGATTGGGTGCATCTCCCCAGACTCCCGGACCCGTTAACTGCATTGAACCATAACCCAAACGGTTGATACGACGTTCACCTGCCAACATAAAGGTTAATGATTGGCTGATGCTTTCTCGGATTTAACAGAATTCATTGCGTCTGAATTTTTCATATAATAAATTTAAAATTTGATCACAGGTGGACATCAATAACAACAAGATTCCATAATTGTTTCCGCATGCAATAAGAATACCCGGCAGGCATGACTGTAGATTATTATTAACTTTAAAAAAAAATCAGATGGATCTCAGACTTCAGAATAAAATCGCTTTTATCAGCGGGTCAACGGCGGGTATTGGATTTGCGATTGCCAAAAGACTTCTTCAGGAAGGCGCAACCGTAATCATCAATGGCAGAACAAAGGAATCGGTCAATCAGGCTGTTACAGATTTAAAAAAACTGGTCCCCGGTTCCCATGTTTCGGGAATTCCTGCAGATTTTTCCAGGGTGGATGAAGTGAATCAGCTTATTCAGGCGATTCCGCATCTGGACATTTTGATCAACAATGCCGGGATTTTTGAACCGATCCCTTTCAAAGATATTCCGGATGAAGACTGGTTCAAATTGTTTGAGGTAAACGTAATGAGTGGCGTGAGATTGTCAAGACATTTTTTTCCGAAGATGCTCGAAAAAAATGAGGGGCGGATCATTTTTATATCCAGTGAGTCTGCTGTTTTTATTCCGGATGAAATGATTCATTACGGCGTGACAAAAACGGCACAGATAGCCGTCAGCAGGGGTTTGGCGGAATTGACCAAAGGCACAAATGTAACCGTAAATACCATTTTACCCGGACCGACCATGTCAAAGGGTGCAAGCGTCATTTATAGAAGATATATCAAAAAGGGACAACATTTCACCAAAAGAAGTGGAAAAGGATTTTTTTAAAAATATGCGCCCTACTTCCCTGCTGCAACGCTTCGCTTCTGTTGATGAAATTGCGGATACGGTGGCTTACTTTGCCAGTCCGCTCGCCTCCGCCACCAATGGAGCTGCCATTCGGGTGGAAGGCGGTTTGATCAGATCGATATTATAGTTGAATTTTATTCCAGAACGACCGTCCTGTCTTTGGGATATTTCACACTATATCCGAATCCCAATTTCTTTTCCTGACCCGGTTGCGCAGAGATCACCCAATTGAGTATGCCTGTTTCTTTGTCGGTCTTTGCATCCGGTGCTTTGACATCATCCACGCTGATCTCTTTGTTCGTAGAAACGGGGTACTGGTCAACGATATGAAGGGTTACGGGAGCCCGTTTTGAATTGCGCACACTGATCTCATAGTCCTTTGTTTCCGTACGATTGGATCCAATAAATTTTTTTGAGCTGTATTCTTTTACCAGCTTTCTGAATATCTTAATTCCATTGTCCTTGCCGAGAGAAAGCGAAATGGTATCTGCGGTTGCACCCAGATCGAGATAGGTTTTTCCCAGGTAAGTTCCTTCAAAATACAAACTGACTTCACCGGATTGAAAATCGTAGTCCTGCCAGTTAACAATTTTTGCCGTCAGGAAAACGGAGGGATCGATTTTCGGCGCCGAATAATAATCGTATATGGATGGCACGTCAAATTGTTTGATTCCAATCGTAGTTGTTTTGCCATCTGTTTCCAATGTGTACTTGTCGTCTATTTTAAATACGGTTGTTGTCGGTTGGATTTGTGTTACCACCGAGACGGTTTGAATGGACTCCTGTTTAACCTTTGCGGGAAACATCCACACCGGATACCCTGTCTGCCAAGGCCTGCGGAAGCACCATAACCGGCAACCACAACATCATTTAAAGAAGTCACGGAATGATCCATTGAAATGGTATAATATCCTGTCTTAGCCAATATTTCCTTCGGCTCATAACCTACGCCACTGACACTGATGGTCTGGCCACTTGAAATATTCTGAAGTTTAAAAAATCCGTTTTCATCACTTAATGTGCCGGTTTTATGTCCTTTCACAGCAACCGTAGCCCCCATGATAGGTTGATTGTTATCATCCGTGATCCTGCCTGAAATAGTTCCATTGTTTATCTGGCCGCGCAGTGATACAGAAGGATCATAATAATTAATCATCCAGGGTTGCAATGGTGAAGGTGTTGCATTATTATTGGGACTTCCGGTACTCAGCATCAGAGATATATTTTTCCAGGTCTCCCCGCTCCGCTGGAAAACATTTGCATTCATCAGGACATTTAATGGTTTTGTTATATCATCTAAACGCACATCATAGGTCGGATACCAGCCGGCATCTTTAATATTATATGATAGTTGAAAATTTACAGTTCGGGTTTCTTTGCTTTCAATTAATACATAAACAATATAGTTTACGCTGTCTTTTTTTTTGCTGATCTCAGTCAGCTGCAATTTATTTTTTTCATATTCATGCTGATCCGCAATCAGGCGTTTCTGAATTTCCATCTCTTTTCCGTATACTTCTGTTAATCGTTGCCTTTGCAGATCCAGAGATTCTTTTAGTTCTGATGCCTTCACACCTGTTTGTCCGCCGATGGCCTGATTTTTTAACAGCATGGCTTCCTCATTTCTATAGACATCCAGCATTTTAGTATCCTGATCGAGTTTATCTTTGGCCGCATGGGATAATTCTGTCAGGTTCTTTTCTTCCTGATCAATTTTTCGTACGCTTAGATAAGTCTTTAATTGTCTGGATCGAAAGCATCGTGATGTTTGCATCCGCTTTTAATTGCACAGTTTGTTGTTCCAGCTGATTACTCAGCCCGTCAAATGCAATTTCGGTTCGTCCCGCCTGAATATTAACCGCCGAAGATCTTTCCACCCGGGCACCGGAAGAGAATATGGTTACATTATTAATAGTTGTTTCAGCATTCAGTTTTTTTACCTGGGCGCCGGCTGATACGGAAAACAGCAGGGTAAAAACAAATAAAATGACTCGCATAGTGGGGTTTTACAGTACCTGATGCAGAATTCTTAAAAATTACACAAACGACTTCCGATTTTGGCGTTCAGTCTCATTAAAGTGTGGTCAGCGCAGGCCTGGATTCCCAATAGTTTTAACATCTGTTTCAGTTTGCATTGTCTGAAGTGAACTTAAGGAACTGGTTTCTGTTGTACTTTGCAGTCAAGAGATGTCATTAGTAACCGTTTCCCATCTTTCAAAGAAATTCAGAACCCATAACGCGGTGGATGACCTGTCATTCAGCGTAGAAGAAGGTGATGTATATGGCTTCCTGGGCCAAAACGGCGCCGGAAAATCAACCACTATCCGGATGTTGCTTACCCTGGTGAGACCGACTACGGGACATATTAAGATTTTCGGGCTGGATCTGAACAAAGAAAGAAATAAAATTCTGAGACAGGTCGGTGCTGTGATAGAAAAACCCGATCTCTATAAATATCTGACTGCTTACGAAAATCTTTCCCTTTTTGCACGCATGAGCGGGTCGAAGAAGAGTAAAAATGACCTTCATGCTCAATTGGAAATGGTCGGGCTTTCCGGCAGGGAAAACGATCCCGTAAAAACCTTTTCGCAGGGCATGAAACAGCGGTTGGGAATTGCTGTTGCGCTGATTCATAATCCGAGACTTATCATCCTGGATGAACCGACAAACGGTCTGGATCCGCAGGGCATTGCCGACATGCGCAACCTGATATTACATCTGAGCCGCCATCTTCACAAAACCGTGATTGTTTCCTCCCACCTGCTCAATGAAATTGAACAGATTTCAAATCGCATGCTGATCATCGATGAAGGAAAAAAAATCGTGGAAGGGACTGTTGAATCTCTACTGGATCCCGCAAAGACCCTGGTGGAAGTGACTGTGGACGATATGATAAAGGCTGTCAGCCGGATTGAAACGACTACATGGTTCGGATATCTGATCAGAAAGGAGAATAATCATTTGATTTTTCAGTTGCCAAAACACATGATACCGGAGTTGAACCGGTCACTGGTTCATTTGGAAATTAACGTTTTATCTCTTCAGGTGAAAAATTCTCTGGAAGCTCAATTTTTATCCTTAACACGGAGTAAAGCAATATGTGGCAGCTTTTACAGATTGAACTTTTGAAAATATTCCGGAAACCGAGAACCTATATCAGTTTCGGTGCGATTGCTGCGATGGTGGTCATTATTCAGATTGCGTTGAAGTTCGACGGACAATCCTATATTGAATTCATTACCGGCAGTTTGAAAGGATTCTCTTGAAATTCCCTGTCACAAATATTCTCAACGGATATTTTGTTTGCTTTGTAATACTGAACTTATTGCTGATCCATATTCCGTTGCTGATTGCGCTGGTTGCAGGTGATTCCATTGCAGGGGAAGCCAATATGGGCACCCTTCGGCTGATTGCCAGCAAACCTGTCAGCCGTACGGGCCTCATGCTGGCAAAATTTATGGCGACGGTCATTTATACCGCTTTACTATTGATCTGGCTGGCATTTATTTCACTACTGCTCAGCGTATTGATTTTTGGAACCAATGATATTCTGATTGCAAGAAATGATGCATTGGAAATCATCCAGACGTAATGATGTATTGTGGAGATACCTGGCCGCTTTTGCTTTCGCCACCCTGGCACTTACCACCGTGGCGGCTCTGGCTTTTCTGCTTTCGGTATTTGCGGATAATTCCATCGGGCCCATCGTTTCTACCATCAGTATCGTGATTGTATTTACGATTTTGTCAGAAATGCAGATTCCGTTGTATGATCGAACCATCAAGCCATTTCTTTTCACTTCTCATATGCTGGCATGGAAAGGTTTTTTTTACTGTAAGGTAGATTCCGGCGGATCATCGCTCCCGGGTACGATCGAAAATATCCGGGCCATTGGGAAAAGCAGTCTGATCCTTGTATTATATATTATTGGTTTTGTTTCAGCGGCCATTTATGCGTTTAATAAGAAAGACATTTTAAGTTGAAGGCTAAGGCGTAAGGCTAAGGCTAAGGCTAAGGCTAAGGCCAAGGAGTTAAAGAAATGAACATTAAAATGAAATTCAAATATTTATTTCCTCTTTTTATTTTTTCCTTTTTACTCACAGGGGCGCATGCGCAGGATGCTGCTTCCCTGGTGAAAAGTATTCAGTCTAAACTGGAAAAAATAAATGACTACGAAGCAGATGCAAAATTTAAAACAGAAATTTCCTTTTTGAAAGTCCCGGATGCCGTGGTTAAAATTTATTATAAGAAGCCGGATAAGATAAAAATCAAAAATCAAAACGGTATTTCACTGGTTCCGAAAGAAACGGTCAGTATCAGTTTGTATAGTCTCCTGAACAGCCATTATACAGCACTGGACGGCGGAAACGATCTTATACAGGGAATTCCGGTACGAATCATTAAACTTTTGCCGACAGATGAAAACGCAGAGCTGGTGCTGGCAACTCTTTATATCGACAGCAAAACGATTGCTTGTTTTAAAAGCAAAGACTACAACCCGTGAAAGCGGAACCAATGAAGTGGAGTTGTTCTATGGAAAATTCCTTCCAACCGGTTTACCTGACCGGATCATTTTCAGCTTTAATACAGAGGACTTCAAATTACCCAAAGGAGTCACTTTTGACTATGATGATGGCAGCGCAAAAAATAAAGCAGCAGAACCCCGTAAAAATCAGCGCGGGAAAATTGAAATTACCTATCTGAATTATATCGTCAATAAAGGATTATCTGATACACTTTTTAAATAGATGGTATTTCGCTAAGGCTAAGGCTAAGGCAAGCTAAGGCTAAGGCTAAAACCAGTATGAAAATCTGCAGGTGATCGAAAACAATTACCTTTCATTTTTACTTTAAAGTCTTAAGCCTTGGCCTTAGCCTTAGCCTTAGGCCTTGAGTTTTAGCCTCCTATGGCTTAACAAATATTTGCCGTCTTGACCTTAATTCGCTTTTTTTGCGCTTGGGCATTTAAAACAGACTACATACATGGTAGAAATCGGATCGCGGAGTCTTTCTCTTATCAATTTCTCAGATATAGTTTTTAAAGCGGATCAAATTGCCCTGAATCCGGTTGCACTTGAAAAGGTGGATGCCAGTTTTCAATTCTTAAAGCATTTCTCAACCGGAAAACTGATTTACGGCATCAATACCGGATTCGGCCCGATGGCCCAATATAAGATCAGTGACGAAAACCGGCTCCAGCTCCAATACAATCTCATTCGCAGTCATAGTTCCGGCATGGGAAATACCATGAGCCCCCTGCTTGGAAGGGCGATCCTGGTGGCCAGGCTGAACAGTCTTATGCAGGCGCACTCAGGTATACATACCAGTCTGGTAGAACTTCTGGCTGCTTTCATAAATCATAATATTGTTCCCCGCATTTATGAACATGGAGGCGTGGGCGCCAGTGGCGACCTGGTACAACTTGCCCATTTGGGCCTCAACCTGATCGGGGAAGGCAAGGTCTGGTATGAATCGGAATGGCAGGATACAGCGACTGTACTCAAAAAAGCCGGACTCAAACCACTCGAGATCCAGATACGGGAAGGTCTATCTGTCATCAACGGCACTTCAGCCATGACGGGTATCGGTTTGGTAAATATCTTTCTTGCAAAAAAATTACTGGCCTGGTCGGTCATGTTTTCGTCCATGACAAACGAAATCGTGGAAGCTTATGATGATCACTATTCCAAAGAACTGAATATCGTAAAACATCATACCGGACAGAATTATGTTGCTGCCATGATGCGGGGTATGCTGAAGGATAGCAAAATGATCCACAGCCGTACAGAGCATCTTTATAATCCGGCCAATATCGAACACGACGTATTTGAAGATAAAGTGCAGGAATATTATTCCCTGCGCTGCGTTACCCAGATACTGGGACCGGTGTACGATACGATTGATCATGCAGAGAGAATACTTATTGAAGAACTGAATTCAGTGAACGATAACCCGGTGATCGATCATCAAAACCGGAACATTTTTCATGGCGGTAATTTTCATGGCGACTATGTTTCGCTTGAAATGGATAAGCTCAAAATTGCCATTACAAAGCTCTCCATGCTCTCCGAAAGACAGTTGAATTATCTTCTCAATGATAAGTTGAATCAAATTCTGCCACCCTTTGTAAATCTGGGAGTTCTGGGATTTAATTTCGGTATGCAGGGCATGCAGTTTACGGCCGTTTCCACAGTCGCTGAAAATCAAACGCTGTCCTACCCCATGTATGTGCACAGCATTCCGAATAACAACGATAATCAGGATATCGTGAGCATGGGTTGCAATGCTGCATTAATGTCAAAAAAAGTAATAGATAATAGTTTTGAAGTGCTGACAATCCAGGCTGTGACGATTGCTCAGGCGATCGATTATCTGAAATGCCAGGACAAACTTTCACCGGCAACTCACCGGGTTTACTCTTCCATCAGAAAGATTTTTCCGAAATTCATAGATGACAGTCCGAGATACGAAGAACAGGAAAAAGTAAAAAACTGGCTCCTCCAAAACGAACCATTATGAAGTGCGCACTCGTAACTGGTGGCTCCAGAGGTATTGGAAGGGCTGTCTGTGTAAAACTTGGCTCCCTGGGCTATCATATTCTCATAAATTTTCGTTCCAATCTGGCTGAGGCTGAACATACTCTGTCGCTTATCAGAGCAAAAAATGGAACAGGAGAACTCATTCCGTTTGACGTCAGTAACAAGACAGAAATTGCCGGTACGCTGGCACTTTGGATGGAGGGGCACAAAGAGGATCATATAGAAGTGCTCGTAAATAATGCGGGCATCAAGGAAGACACATTAATGATGTGGATGAAAGATGAGCAATGGGAAAATGTTATACGGACAAACCTGGACAGTTTTTTTTATGTCACCCGTCCGGTGCTGAATGATATGCTCATGAAAAGATATGGGCGTATTATCAATATCGTTTCATTGTCCGGATTGAAGGGACTTCCGGGACAAACGAACTATTCGGCAGCAAAGGGTGGTGTAATTGCTGCCACCAAAGCGCTGGCGCAGGAAGTGGGTCGTCGGGGGATCACTGTAAACGCAGTAGCACCTGGATTCATCAAAACAGATATGACCGAAAATATTTCGGAAAAAGAAATGAAGGCACTGATTCCCGTCAATCGATTTGGTACTTCAGAAGAAGTTGCACATTTGGTGGCCTTTTTGGTTTCTCCAGAAAGCGGGTACATTACCGGAGAAGTGATTTCGATAAATGGAGGCATGTATTCCTGAGATGCGCGATCTTTAATTCCCCTATTAACTTCTTATTTACAACGGAAATTTTATATTGAAGTATTAAACCCTCCAGATGAAAAAGGCAACCCTTCTTTTATTGTCCATTTTATTATTCCAATTCATTTTTTCACAGCCGGGCAGAACAAAATCAAATGAAGACGCAAATGAGGCGGGACCGTTATGGCTTCGGTATCCCTCGATATCTCCGGATGGCCGCACTGTGTTGTTTTGTTTCAAAGGCGATATTTATAAAGTTTCCTCCGATGGGGGCGCTGCCGTTCCTCTTACCATCAGTGAATCGGTTGAATTTTCTCCTGTATGGAGTCATGATGGAAAATATATTGCCTTTGCCAGTAACCGGTACGGAAATTTCGATGTATTTGTAATGCCTGCCACCGGTGGTGAAGCAAAAAGACTTACCTGGTTCTCGGGTTGGGATATTCCCACTACATTCAGTCCGGATGATAAGGAAATCATTTTTGTTGCAAACCGGCAGGATCTGGTTAGCAATGTCCAGTTCCCCGACGGAGGTCTTACCCAGTTGTATAGCGTGCCGGTGAACGGAGGTAAAGCATCCATGTTTCTCCCTGTGCCCGCCATAGATGCCACATTCAGTTCCGGTGGCGATAAACTGATTTTTCATGACCTGAAAGGTTATGAAAGCGACTGGCGGAAACATCATACTTCTTCGGTTACAAGGGATATCTGGGAATATGATCTGAAAACAAAAAAATATACCCAGCTGACGACCAATAAGGGAGAAGACCGAAATGCGGTATTTGGTGAAACTGACAATGAATTCTATTACCTGAGTGAACAGAATGGTGGTTCCATGAATGTTTATAAAAGTTCTTTGGATAACCCTTCCGCATCCGTTGCGGTAACAAGTTTCAAAGAAAATCCGGTGCGGTTCCTGAGCCGGTCGAAAAACAATACGCTTTGTTTTGGATATGACGGGGAAGTATACCTGAAAAAGGGAAATGGTGAGCCTCAAAAGTTATCCGTGGTGATCGCCGAAGACGGCCGAATAATCACCGACAAAACGGTTCCGGTAAGTATGGGTGCAACTGAAATGAAAGTTTCTCCCAACGGAAAGGAAATTGCTTTTGTGGTGCGCGGTGAAATATTCGTTTCCAGTGTGGATGGCGGAGTTACCAAAAGAATTACCAACACACCCTATCAGGAAAGAAGTGTGAGCTTTAGTCCCGATGGCCGTTCTCTGGTATATGCCGCCGAGCCAGACAGCAGCTGGAATATTTATACTGTCTCCATAGGAAGAAAAGAGGAGCCTTATTTTTATGCCTCCACTGTTTTAAAAACTCAAACCATCATTGCCACAAAAGCCGAAGAGTTTCAACCTGCATATTCACCCGATGGAAAAGAAATTGCTTACCTGGAAAACCGGGTCGTTTTAAAAGTGATTAATCTGGAGAGTAAACAAACCAGGACCATATTGACGGCTGATAAAAATTATTCTTATGCCGATGGGGACCAATATTACCGCTGGAGTCCGGATAGTAAATGGTTCCTGGTCAGTTTCGGACAGAAAGAGAGAGTTCTGTCGCCGGAAGTCGGTCTCGTTCCTGCCAGCGGAAAAGGACCTTTAACGAATCTGACGCTGAGCGGGTATGACGACTTTGAACCGAAATGGGCCATGGATGGAAAGATGATGATCTGGGGATCCACCAGGGATGGTGCAAGGGTGCAGGCAGGATATTCGTCCACCATGGATGTATATGCCCTGTTCTTTACCAAAGAAAGTTATGACCGCTTCAGGCTTTCCAAAGAAGATTACACATTGCTGAAGGAACAGGAAGATAAGGACAAGGAAAAATCCAAGGACAGTACTAAAATTGTGAAAGCCCTGGGTAAAAAAGAAAAGAAGGGCGAAAAACCTGCTACAGATACGACTGAACAAAAGAAAGACCTCTTGTTCGATTGGGAAAATCTGACAGACAGAAAACTGCGCATAACCACCCATACTTCCGACCTCGGAGATATGGAACTTTCCAAGGATGGCGAGAAATTATATTATATGGCTCATTTTGAAAAGGGCTATGATTTATGGATGACTGATCTCCGCAAAAAAGATACGAAGTTGTTGAGCAAGCTTGCTGTTAAGAATGCCACATTGCAACTTTCAAATGATGGCAAATCTTTGTTCCTGCTGGCGGAAGGAAGAATAATGAAAATTGATCCGGAAAGCGGAAAAACAGAACCAGTAAATATCAGTGGAGAGATGACGCTGGATTATGCGGGGGAAAAGGAATATATATTTGATCACAGCTGGAGACAGATCAAAGAGAAATTTTATGTGGAAGACATGCAGGGTGTTGACTGGGACCATTATTACAATGTATACAGGAAATTTCTTCCTTATATAAATAACAATTACGACTTCGCAGAAATGCTGAGTGAGTTGCTGGGAGAACTCAACGCTTCGCATACGGGTTGTTATTATTTCGGTGCTCCAATCCCCAATGGCGACCGTACGGCTGCTCTCGGAATTTATTATGATTATGATTATAAGGGACGGGGACTGAAAATTGCCGAAGTTGTTGAAGACGGACCGCTCGACAAAGCCCATTCAAAAATTAAATCGGGGGATATCATCGAAGAAATAGACGGTAATCCGATTACGGATTCGGTAGATCACTATAAATATCTGAATCGAAAAGGCGGACAACTTACACTTCTTTCCCTCTATGATCCGGTAACCCATACGAGGTGGCAGGAAACAGTAAAACCGATCGAAAGGCAGGATGAAAACGAATTGAAATATCAGCGTTGGGTAAAAGCGAGAAGAAAGGAAGTGGATAGTTTATCCGGTGGCCGGATCGGATACATTCATGTACGCGCCATGGATGATGAAAGTATGCGGATAGTTATCGAAGAAGCACTTGGCCGTGATCTCAATAAGGAAGCGCTTATCATCGATACCCGGTTCAATGGCGGAGGTAATATCCATGAACCCCTGAGTGACTTTCTTGCGGGTAAAAAATACATAGACATCATTCCGCACGGGCAGTATGTAGGTTCCGAGCCCTATGACAAGTGGTCAAAACCTTCAGTCGTATTAATAGGTGAAGCGAACTATTCAGATGCACACCTCTTCCCTATTGCCTATAAAATAAAAGGGATAGGAAAAACGGTTGGTATGCCCATAGCAGGAACCGGAACTTTTGTGTGGTGGGAAGATCAGATCGATCCCACACTGGTTTTCGGAATGCCAATGGGCGGATGGAGAACAATGGATGGAATTTTTGCAGAGAATCACCAGATGGAACCGGATATTAAAGTACGTCTGGATTATAATATCATGACCAACGGGCGCGACCAGCAGATAGAAGCTGCCGTTGCCGAGTTGCTGAAGAAATAGGGTTCAAATTTCCAATTTTTGTTTCCTAATTTGGCTCCATGAACAGAGTGGTTATTACCGGTCTAGGTATATATTCCTGTATAGGCAAGAGCCTCGATGAAGTAAAAAACAGCCTGCGTGAAGGGAAATCAGGGATCGTTTTTGATCCTGTTCGTAAACAAATGGGTTTCCGCAGTGCACTGACCGGATTTGTTGAACGTCCAAACCTGAAAGGTCTTCTGGATCGCCGGGCCCGGATCATGCTTCCTGAACAGGGAGAATTTGCTTATATGGCTACTTTACAGGCCCTTACACAGGCCGGAATCGATGCCGATTACATTCTCAGCCGGGAAATCGGAATTTTATATGGCAATGACAGCTCCGCCAAATCGACCATTGAAGCAGTCGACATTATGCGTCAGAAAAAAGATACCATGCTTGTGGGATCCGGGGCTGTATTTCAAACGATGAATTCAACGGTTACCATGAATCTGGCAACCATATTCAAACTCAGAGGCATCAATTTCACCATCAGCGCCGCCTGCGCCAGCGGATCGCACGCAATCGGACTTGGATATCATTTTATAAAAACCGGCCTGCAGGAATGTGTTATTACTGGTGGGGCGCAGGAAATTAATCCGCTGTCCATGGGTAATTTTGATGCATTATCTGCGTTTTCCTCTCATGAAAATGAACCGGAAAAAGCATCCAGGCCATTTGATAAAGACCGGGATGGCCTGATTCCCAGTGGCGGAGCCGCAACGGTTGTTCTGGAAAGCCTGGAATCTGCCGAGAAAAGGAATGCAAATATTTTAGCCGAAGTTGTTGGGTATGGGTTTTCTTCGAACGGAGAACATATTTCAAACCCTACAGTGAATGGACCTGTACGATCATTGCTGATGGCTTTGAAAGATGCCGGGATTCCACCGGCCGCTATTGATTATATCAACGCGCATGCAACTTCTACCCAGGCAGGAGATTCAAGTGAAGCCAGGGCCCTTGTAGAGGTATTTGGTGAGAAGGCGGTACCAGTGAGTTCGACTAAATCGATGACAGGTCATGAATGCTGGATGGCTGGTGCGAGTGAGATTGTTTATTCCATGATTATGATGCAAAACGGATTCATTGCTCCCAATATTAATTTTCAAAATCCGGATGAAGATTCATCCAAACTGGACATCGTCAAAAAGTGCACGGAAAAAAATATAAATGTATTTTTGTCGAATTCATTCGGCTTCGGGGGAACGAACTCTTCCCTGATCGTCAGAAAATGGAGACCCTAACTGATAAACTAACCTGCTATGAAACAACTGCAACCCATTGTTGATAAAATCAACGGGTTTTTAAGCGAGGAATTTGAAGTGGATACTGAACGCATGCTTCCGGACGCAAATATCCGGCAGACGCTGGAGCTGGACAGCCTCGACTATATTGACCTGGTTGTTGTTGTCGAAAACAATTTTTCCATCAAAGTAAATCCAGAGGATTTTATCCGGATCGTCAGTTTCCAGGATTTCTACACGTATATTATCTCACGCGTTCAATCAAAAGAACCAATAGATGCCGCTATGGCAAGGCAAGTCCAGGGGTAATAAAACCGGTTTTCGGATTTTTGTCTGGGTTCTTAAAAATGCCGGCCTGAAACCCGCCTACCTGTTATTACGACTGGTTGCTTTTTATTTTTTTATTTTTTCAGGGAAAGCATTTCGCTTTCAACTTGATTTCTTTCGCCAACGATTGGGTTATTCCTGGTTACGAAGCATCGGGAATATTTATAAAAATTATTATTGGTTCGGCCAAACCATTATCGACAAGATCGTACTGATGTCCGGGATGAAAAACCCCTTCCGTTTTGATTTTGAAGGCGAAGATTATTTACGGCAAATGGTCAGCCGGAATAAAGGCGGGTTGCTGTTGAGTGCACATGTCGGAAACTGGGAAATAGCGGGTCATTTATTACAACGGCTCGGTACCGATATGCACATCGTCATGTATGATGGGGAAGCACAGCAGATCAAAGACTATCTGGCAAGTGTAACCGAAAAACATTCGGCCCATATTATCCTGATCCGGGAGGACCTGTCGCACATCTATGCCATACAGGAGGCTTTGAATAATAACGCATTTGTATGTATGCATGCGGATCGTTTTCTGGAAGGAAACAAAACGCTTAGTGCACTTTTTCTAAATAAGATGGCGCGCTTTCCGGCAGGCCCCTTCCTGCTCGCACGTACATTCCAGGTACCTGTTTCATTTGTTTTTGCCATGAAAGACAATTCACTCGATTATCATTTTTATGCCAGTGCCCCGAAAATATATTCCGGCGACCGGGAATCGTCTGTCGAAGAAATGTTGCGGGATTACTGCCTGAGCATCGAAAACTGCATTCGAAAATATCCCCTGCAGTGGTATAATTATTATGATTTTTGGGCGATTTAAGTCAAAGCCCAACGCGTAACGTATAACGCCTTTTGGTCTTATCTTTATGACATGTCGTTCGAAATCCAAGACGCAATGGATCTGATTCCCCAGGGAATACCTTTTGTTTTCGTTGATAAACTTATTTATATAGACGAAAAGACTTCACATGGTATTTTTAAAATTCCCGCAGAAAATATATTCGTAAAATCCGGTTTTTATACCGCTTCGGGCATGGTGGAATCCATGGCCCAGACGGCTGCTGCCGGAACCGGATATTTATCTATAAAAAATCAAAAAAAAATCCCCCTGGGCTATATTGGTGCTGTGCAGAAACTGGAGGTTTTTGACTGGCCACCGTCAAATGCTGAAATCACGATGGAGATAAACCTGATCACGAATATCCTTCAGGTTTCCCTGGTATCGGGAATTGTAAAATACAGGGAAAAGGTCATGACCTCCTGTGAAATGAAAATTTTCGTAAATCATCAATGAAAAAACTGGTTTCTACTACAGAAGTTCTTGTTCGCTTCAATGAAGCAGATCCGCTGGGCATTGTTTGGCATGGCCATTATATCCGGTACTTCGAAGACGGCCGGGAGGATTTTGGAAACCGGTATGGCATTGGGTATCTGGATTTTTTCAAGCATGGATTTGTGATCCCGGTGGTAAACGTGGATTGCTCATTTAAAAAGTCTCTGCGATATGGAGATTCGGTGATTGTCGAAACAAGTTTTATTCCGTGTGAAGCCGCAAAGATTCAGTTTAGCTATCGCCTTTTTAATAAAAAAACGATGGATTTGGTTGCCACAGGGAAATCCGTGCAGGTATTTCTTGATAAGGAACAGTCCAACCTCCAGTTACTCAACCCTCCTTTTTTTGAAGAATGGAAAAAAAAACATCTTTCATCCTAAATATTACTGATGAGAAATGTATATGTGGTAGCCGATAATATTTTTTCTCCACTGGGCAGGAATACCAGGGCCAATATAGAAGCACTGAAACAGGGAAGATCCGGCATCCAGTTACATATCGGCAATTTATCAACCGATCCGTTTTACGCGTCTCTTTTTGATACGACACTTAAAATTGAAGACGAATCAAAGACTTTCTTTGAGCAGATCGTTCTGGCTTCTGCGCTTGACGCCATGCATAAGGCAGATATACAACCGACAGACAAAAGAACCGGGTTTATCCTTTCTTCTACAAAAGGAAATATAAGCCTCATAGAAAATCTACCGGGCGAATCATACCCCGAAAAAAGAATTGCTTTACATACCAGTGCATCTGTCGTTGCGCGCGAACTCGGATTTAATTCGGAACCACTGGTAGTATCCCATGCCTGTATATCCGGGTTGCTCGCGATGATTACAGGCATGCGATTGATACAATCCGGCTTGTACGATTCGCTGGTGATCACCGGTGCCGATCTGATAACTTCATTTATATATTCTGGTTTTCAATCCTTTCAGGCCATTAGCCAGAATCCCTGTAAACCATTTGATGCAATGCGCGACGGAATCAGTCTGGGTGAGGCGGCTGCAACGGTTATTTTATCGGCAAACAAATGTCCGGGAGCAACTTTATTAAGCGGAGGTTCTGTTTCCAATGATGCTAATCATATTTCCGGTCCTTCCCGCACCGGGGAAGAACTTTGGCTGGCCATTCGCCGGTCATTGGAACAATCAGGTACAGACGCCAGGGATATCGATTTTATTTCAGCCCATGGTACGGCTACCAGGTACAATGATGAGATGGAGGCAAAGGCAATTCATCTGGCGTCAATGGAAAAAATACCCTTGAATAGTCTGAAGGGTTATTACGGTCATACGCTTGGTGCAGCAGGCATCCTGGAATCCATTATTACGATTCATTCTATGAAAGAAAATATCATATTCCCCACTTTGGGATATTCAACGCCCGGAACCGAATTGCCGGTAAATGTTGTGAAGGAAATAACTAAATCAAACATACGCAAAACATTAAAGACTGCTTCCGGTTTTGGAGGATGTAATGCAGCAATTGTAATGGTTAATTGTTAATTGATTAATTGTTAACTATTATTATATAATTAAAAATCTTGGGCCTTAGCCTTAGCTTTAGCCTTAGCTTAATAGAATGAAATTTTTTACAAAAGACAATAAAACAGCTCTCGAAGCGAAAGGAATTGCCCAATGGATTGCCTTCGGACCTGTGGTTTTTCAGGTCGCCCGGGTAATGAGAAACACGGGAATCCTGCGTATATTATTGGAAAAAGGAAACTCCGGACTCACACAAAATGAAATTCAGGAGCAGTTGCAATTACCTGAATATGGCTTGCGAATTCTGCTTGAATCTTCATTGGGCATCGGTCTCGTCATCTTTAATGAAGGAAAATATACCATCACAAAAACAGGAACATATATCTGCAATGATCCCCTGACGAATGTAAATATGAATTTTATACATGATGTAAATTATAAGGGATTGTTTGATCTTGACAAAAGCATTGAAAATGGAAAACCGGAGGGATTAAAAGTATTTGGAGACTGGAACAACATTTATGAAAACTTATCTTCCCTGCCGGCACATGTTCAGAAAAGCTGGTTTGCATTCGATCATTACTTTTCAGACCTGGCCTTCCCACCCGCTTTGTCAAAGGTTTACAGCCCTGACATAAAAAAAATACTGGATATTGGTGGTAACACCGGTAAATGGGCCATTGCGAGTGCGAAGTATGTAAAGGATCTGGAGATCACCATCATGGATCTGCCGGGCCAGTTGGAAGTAGCCAGGGAAAAAGTGAAACAGGCCGGTCTCGAAGATCGGATTCATTTTTATCCCGCCAATTTACTGGATGAAAAAACGGTATTTCCGACCGGTTTTGACGCGATCTGGATGAGTCAGTTCCTGGATTGTTTTTCCGAAGCAGAAATCGTTTCCATTCTGAAACGCTGTTACGAGGCGATCAGCGACGATCAGTATGTACTGATCCTGGAAGCTTTTTGGGATACACAACGATTCGAAGCCGCAGCCTTTTGTTTGCAGCAGACTTCCGTTTATTTTACGGCTATGGCGAATGGCAACAGTCAGATGTACCATTCCGAAATTTTTATCCGTTGTATTGAGAAAGCGGGTTTCACAGTGGTAGAAAAAATAGAAGACATCGGATTAAGTCATACTTTATTAAAATGCAAAAAAATAAACGTAAATCGTTAATCGTATATCGTTTATCGTTATCAATAATAATCATTAATAACTAATAACTAATAATTAAGTCATATGTCGATCCAGTCAACAGATGTATTGGTAATTGGAGCCGGGCCCGCAGGTACGGTGGCCGCTTCCATTGTAAATAAAGCAGGTTTTAAAGTCAGGATCGTGGAAAAGATGAAATTCCCTCGTTTTGTGATTGGAGAAAGCCTTCTTCCGCGATGTATGGAGGCATTGGAAGAAGCTGGTTTTCTGGAAGCAGTAAAAGAAAAAAAATTCCAGGAAAAAGGCGGAGCCAAATTTGTAAAAAACGGCAAGACCTGCGATTATCAATTCGCTGACCAATTTACAAAGGGTTGGCAATGGACCTGGCAGGTTCCCCGTGCAGAGTTTGATAAAACATTGGCAGATACTGTGGAGAAAATGGGTGTTCAAATTGATTATGAAACGACCGTTACCGGAATTGAATTTCAGGGCTCCGATTCGATCACGACCGTCGTCGATAAAAATGGAATAAAATCCGAGATCAGGGCCAGATTTATTATTGACGGCAGTGGATATGGTCGTGTGATTCCCAGGCTTTTCAATATGGACAAGCCTTCCAATCTGCCGCCGCGCAAGGCATTGTTTACACATACAGTGGACTTACGAAGGGAATTATCAGATGAACCAAACCGTATTACCATTGTGGTACATCAGCCTGCTGTGTGGATTTGGATCATACCCTTTTCAACCGGAATTACTTCCCTGGGTTTTGTAGGTGATCCTTCTTTTTTCGCAAAAATCCCGGGCAATACAGAACAACAGCTACGCACACTCATAGCCCAGGAGCCATATCTGAAAGAAAGATTTAAGGAGATAGAATTTTTGTTCGAGCCAAGAGTGCTGGAATCCTGGTCATCCACAACGGACCGTTTTTACGGCGAAGGGTTTGTATTAACCGGCAATGTAACAGAATTTCTGGATCCTGTATTTTCCTCGGGTGTAACGCTGGCAACCGTATCAAGTCAAATTGCCGGCAAACTGGTTGTTGAGAAATTAAACGGTCGTCAAATTGACTGGGAAAACGAATATATGAAAATCATGATGCAGGGCGTCGATACTTTCCGGTCATACGTCATGGCCTGGTATGAAGGAACACTGGACACGATTTTTTTTGCGGAAAATCAGGACCCGGTCATAAAAAGTCAGATATGCTCGGTGCTGGCCGGATACGTCTGGGATCTCGACAACCTTTATGTAAAAAATCATAAAACCTGGTTGCACCGACTCGCTTCTATGATTACATACAGGGACAGCCAAGTTTCGAATTCTCTTTAAACAGATCAGTATATATTGGAACCTGCCCTTCATATTACCGCATATTGTTTGATTACCCGGAACAAAGTTTTCAAAAACGGGCAATTGGTTTTTGAACAGCCAGGTTCTTCGGACGAATTCCTCAATACACTATATACCCATTTTAAGATTTCCTATCCGAAATTTCATAAAATGGATCAGCTCAGCAAGCTGGGTTTTCTGGCAACCGAATTATTATTAAAGGATACCGGGCATTCGGTAAAATATGGGGAGACAGAAACAGGCCTGGTTCTTAGTAATGCAAATTCAAGCCTCGACGTGGATCTCAAATACGTCAAAACCATCCAAACGGGTGCCAGTCCCGCATTATTCGTATATACCCTGCCCAATATTGTAATTGGAGAGATCTCCATTCGATGGCATTTTAAAGGTGAAAATGCATTTTTTGTATTTAAGCAGTTCGATGGTAATTTTATAGAGCAATATGTAACCGGCTTGTTTGAAAATAAACTCATCAAAAACTGTATCTGTGGATGGGTGGATATTTTAAAAGAAGATTATCGGGCAATACTATTCCTGGTCGAGACGGCTGGTTCTGAAAATACAATGACCTTTACCGCAGAAAAATTAAATCAATTGAATCAACAGGAGCATGGATAATTTAAAAGAGAAACTGAAAGTGCAGGTGATAGACAGACTTAATTTAAAAGACCTGAAACCCTCCGATATCGGGGATGATCAGCCATTGTTCGTGGAAGGAATCGGTTTAGACTCCATTGATGCATTGGAATTAATCGTTTTGCTACAGCAGGAATATAATATCAAACTGTCAAATGCAGACGACGGACCCCGGGTATTTCACTCCATCCGGACTATGGCAGATTATATCACCGCGAACAGCGGTGCCGTAAAGGTTTCCACATGAATGTTCCTTCATTTGTTGCCGGCATGGGTATTGTTTCGGCAATCGGCAGCGATACGCAAACCAATCTGGATTCACTTTGTGAAGAAAGGACCGGAATTGGAACGATGCATTGGCTTCTCTCTTCCCGGCATCAGGCATTACCTGTAGGCGAGGTAAAACTCAGCAATGCAGAACTGGCCGCTATTACCGGTCTTTCAGCCAGGTTGCCGCGTACTGCTCTACTGAGTTGCATGGCGGCAAAGGAAACATTGATGAATGCAGGCTGGAAAAAAGAAAATACGCTCCGGACCGGATTTATTTCTGCCAATACCGTGGGCGGCATGGATAAAACAGAAAATTTTTATAAACAGTTTTCAAAAAATACAACAACTGGTAAACTTGCCGACGTCGTGTATCATGAATGCGGGTCGGTGACAGAACTGGTTGCTGATTTTCTGGGAATTCAACATTTTATAAGTACCGTCAGTACTGCATGTTCTTCCTCGGCCAATTCAATATTTACGGGCGCGAGGATGATAAGCGCGGGAATACTCGATTACGCACTTGTTGGTGGCGCGGATGCACTCACCAAATTTACCCTGAATGGATTCAATACATTAATGATACTGGATAAGGAATTATGCAAACCTTTTGACGAAAACCGGAGTGGTCTCAATTTAGGTGAAGGTGCCGCATATCTTCTGCTGTCATCTGAAAAAGGATTAAATCAACTGAGTAAAAACCCAATGGCCCGTATCACCGGTTATGCAAATGCCAACGATGCATTTCATCAAACAGCTTCTTCACCGGAAGGTACCGGCTCTTTTCTCGCTATGAAAGGCGCTTTGGATAAAGCTGGTCTTCAGGCGAAGGATATCGACTATATCAACCTGCATGGAACAGGCACACAAAATAATGACATTGCTGAAGGAACGGCAATCAGTATTTTATTTGATCCGGGTTATCCAAAAATGAGTTCCACCAAAGCATATACTGGTCATACCCTGGGTGCCAGTGGTGCGGTGGAGGCTGTATTTTCAGTACTCGCCATTCAGCATGGAATTATTTTTCCGAATCTCCGCCTGGAAACACCCATGAAAGAATTTACTTTTCAGCCGGTTACCGAATTACTGCGAAACCAGCGCATTCAAAATGTGCTGTCAAATTCCTTTGGATTCGGTGGCAATTGTTCATCACTTATTTTTTCTGCCGCTTAATAAAAAACATGAAGGTTTACATCATCTCCACTGGAAATATATCTCCCCAGCACAGCATGGATGTGAATAGCTTTTTTCAATCACGAAACGTAACATCAAATAATTTTCTCAACGCTTTGGAGCCGGATTATACGACGTTTATTGATAGCAAAATGATTCGTCGCATGAGCCGCATAGTAAAAATGGGAGTTGCCGCTTCAACAACCTGTCTCCGGAATGCAGGCGTAGAAATGCCCGCAGCCATCTTAACGGCGACCGCCTACGGCTGCCTGGAAGACAGCGCCACTTTTCTCCGGCAGATGATTGAATTCGATGAACAAATGCTAAGTCCTACAGCCTTCATTCAGTCTACCCATAATACGGTTGGCGCACAAATTGCCCTTTTGCTCAAATGCCATCATTACAATAATACGATTGTGCATCGTGCATTTTCATTCGAAAATGCATTGACAGAAGCCAGATTACTCCTGCGAAGAAGGCATTTCGCCGATACTCGTTGGAGCCATTGATGAAATCACCGACGACCGGCATGCAATCCTGAGTCGTTTTGGATTGTATAAACGGGATTCTGGTAATATTGCAGGTGAAGGAGCAGCATTTTTTCTGCTGGCGAAAGAACCAGGCAATAATTATCAGGCTGTATTAAAAGCGGTACAGACTTATTACAAACCAGATATTGTCCAGGAGGACATCAGCAAATTTCTATTTGCTCATGAAGTGGAAAATGAACGGCCGGGATTGATCCTTCATTCTGAAACGGGAAATAATAAAGCAATGGATAAAAACCAGCAGGTGTTGTCAACAGCTTTCCCGGACACTCCTGAATTTGCATTCAAATCGCTTTGCGGAGATTTTCCAACATCCTCAGGATTTGCGCTTTGGTTTGCATCTCTTTTGTTGAAAGAACAAAGAGCACCAGTCTGGATGAAAGGAATAAAATTTCCTCTGAAAAATATATTCATACATCAGCAGGACGGTTTACATCATAGCTTCTATTTAATTTCTTCCCATTGAGCAACCGCGCTTTCAATATTTTTAGCATCATCCTGATCCTTGTCTGGATATGGGCGGATAAATACCTGTCAATAGGTGCCCCCTCCTATGGATGGCTGCTGCTCATCTATGTTTCCGTATTATTTTGTGGAAGTTATTTTATGCGTATGGGGTTTTTTCTGAAATCCATTTGTTCTGTAAAAACAAATGAACAATGGATTGCTCTTAGTTTTGATGACGGACCTGCCGGATCCACCAGTCAGATATTGGATATCTTAAAGGAAAATGAGGTGGAAGCTGCCTTTTTTTGCATTGGTAAAAAAATTTCAGGAAACGAAGAGCTGTTAAAAAGAATGGTGCGGGAAGGTCATATCATTGGTAACCATAGTTTCTCACATCATACATTTTTCGACTTTTTCAGTTCAGGGAAAATGCTGAATGATATGATACAAATGAATCAGCTGGTTAAGGATATTACCGGTCTCACACCCAGGTTTTTCAGACCCCCTTATGGAGTAACCAATCCCAATTTGAAAAAAGCCGTGATGCTGGGAGGATTTATCTCTATCGGATGGTCGATCCGCTCGTATGATACCGTCATTAAGAACCAGCATCGTCTGCTAAATAAAATACTTTCTGCTATAAAGCCGGGAGCGATCCTGCTCTTGCATGATACCAGCGAAACTACGGTGGCTATATTACCCGAATTGTTAAAAGATATTCGACACAAGGGTTTTCGGATAGTAAGACTTGATAAATTGATAAATTTAAAGCCCTATGATTAAAACAATGGCCCTGGTTATTTTGATTCTTTTCTGTTCACCTGGCCAGGCCCAATATCCGGGCTATACATTATCAAATCATCCGGAAACATTTAGAAAGTCATTCGCCGAAGCGTCAGCCTCCATTGAATCCATTCAATCCGGTTTTAGTCAGGAAAAATCACTGACAATGCTTTCTGAAAAAATGAATTCCACCGGAAAATTCTGGTACAGGAAAAAAGACAAATTACGGATGGAATATATTCATCCTTATCCGTATCTAATGATACTAAATGGCGGAAAAATATTCGTAAAAGACGGACAGAAAGAAAATCAATTCTCTGCCAATTCGAGTAAAATATTTCAACAGGTCAACCGGATCCTGATAGATTGCGTTTCCGGCAACATGCTGAACAATCCAGACTTTCAGGCCCGGATATTTGAAAACGCCGGGTCTTTCCTGATTGAATTCCAGCCAATGGCAAAAAACCTGAAGGAGCTGTATAAAAATATTAATATTGTAATTGATAAGAAAGAGTATACGGCAACCACAGTCGAAATGATTGAAGTTACCGGAGATAAAACCATTATCCGATTTCAGAATAAAGTATTAAATGCACCCATTCCCGATTCGGTTTTTAATATTCCTTAGTTTGTTCTCTTTGAATATCTCCTGCAATCAATACCGACACCTGAAAAGAACTCTACCGGAAGAACATTGTATTGAAAAATTTAAGCCTGACTTCCGGCGTGAAGAATATAAAATCTCGGTGGATGTTGTCGGGAAACATATCAGCGGCTTGTTATTGATTAAATACATGCCGGATAGCAGCACAAGAATTGTATTCACCAATGAAATGGGGCTTAGTTTTTTTGATTTTGGGTTTTTGCGGGATAGCGGATTCGCAGTATATCATATCGTTCCCCAAATGAACAAAGCCGCCCTGATTAAAACGCTGAGAAAGGATTTTGAACTCATCATGTTCAGGAATATGGACGAAAATAAATCTTATAACCTGATTGACAGCACAAACATATATCATGCTTATCCACAGGAAAAAGGTATAAATTATTATATTACGGACGAGCATTGCAGTCATCTGATCAGGATGCAACGATCTTCTGATAAAAAACCTATTATGGAGGCTCTTTTCTATAATTACGTACCAGGCAATTCACCGGACAGTATCTCCATCCGGCATCTCAATTTTAAATTTTTGATTTCTTTAAAAAAAATAATCCCCCTTGCTTCTCAATAACCTGTATACGATCCAATCGCTGTCGGAGTCTGAAAATCAAATTGAGGCAACGATACACCTCTTGGCTGAACATGCCATTTTCAGCGGACATTTTCCAGGTCAGCCCGTGTTGCCGGGTGTATGCATGATGGAAATGGTAGCCGAGGTCATGGGCGTTTACCTGAAAAGTTCATTTCGCATATCAGGCGGCCCGCTGATAAAATTCCTTCGGATGATCGATCCCCGGACGAATCCTTTGATTCATCTCGAAATAAAATATCATACTTCATCTCATTCCACTATTACGAATGGCAGAATATTCTCCGGTTCAGACGTATTTATGAAATTTCAACTCAACCTGACACCCGGGTTTGCGATCTGATTTTTCTCTTTTCAATCAGGTTCAACACCGGATTCGTCATCATCGTTGTCAGCAATGCCATCAGAACCATCATTGAAAAGATATCTGCACTGATGATATGCATATCATAGCCAATATTCAAAACGATTAATTCCATGAGTCCCCGGGTATTCATGAGTGCACCAATTGATAAACTATCTTTCCAGTTCTGACCCAAAACCTTCGCAACCAGCGTACTGCCTCCAAATTTTCCGGCAACAGCGCAAACCAGAATTAACAGGAAACTGATCCACAAACCGGAGCTGTTCAGGATACCTGCGTTGGTTCTTAAACCTGTATAAACAAAAAACAATGGGAGCAGCATCACCATACTGACGTCACTGATCCGGTCAATTATTTTTATTTGCAACCCGTCTTTTTTGGGAATAACGATACCTGCCAGAAAAGCGCCAAACAAGGCATGTATACCAATCACCTCTGTACACCAGGATGACAACAACATCAGGGAATACATGATTGCCATCAGCCCGTTATAGGCAATTTTCCCTTTTTCATATGCAGCCTGAATTTTATTCAGAATTTTTTTTACGGGAACCAACATGATGAATACATATAACAGCACCATAGCTACTACAAAAAATCCGTTCATTCCCGATCCGGAACGTATCAGGGCAATCAGAACGGCCAGGATGCACCAGGCCGTGACGTCGTCTGAAGCCGCACAACTAATGGCCAGGTTGCCCAGTTTAGTGTCAGTTAATTTCCTGTCACGTATAATCCTCGCCAATACGGGGAAAGCGGTAATACTCATTGCAATCCCCATAAATAAAGCGAAGGAAATAAAGTCTGTCTGACCATATACATGATACAAATAATAAGACAAAAATACCCCCAGCGTAAATGGAATCAGAATGCTTGCGTGACTGATTATAAGCGCCTCAAAAGCCTGCTTACGAAGCAATCGGGTGTCCAGTTCCATACCAATAATAAACATGAACAGAATGAGCCCGATCTGACTGAGAAAACGCAGGTTTGGCAGTGATTCAACGGGAAAGATAAAATGAAAAATTCCCGGAAATAATAAGCCAAGCAAGGAAGGTCCCAGTATGATCCCCGCAACGGTCTCACCTATAACTGCCGGTTGCCCGATTTTTTTAAACAGCCACCCCAGCAACTGTGTTAAAATAATGATGATTATTATTTGCAATAAAAGGCGGGGTAAAGCATCCTGGAGGTTCATCTTGTAAAGACCTGAGAAAAACCCGCCGCTATCCGGTTTGCTTTTAGCTGTTTCAACAAAGGGAGCAATCGAATGATCAAGAGATTTTCCCTCGTGCAGAAGATAAAAGATCAGTCCTCCGAAAACAACAATCAACGTTGCGTATAACACAAAATGCCTTGCCATTTTCATCCGGTTAATTATTTTTCGGATGAAGGTACTTTAAGCAATAATAAAACGGCTGTGTTTGCATGAAGCTGATTATGGTTTCTTTTTATTATTCAGCAACATATATTTCGCCGTTTCGTAAACTGACTTTGTAAGTGTGGACATTTTGCGAACACTGTCCGGTATGTTTGCTGCATTCACCGGATCATTTCCTATAACGGAATACATGTCTTCCTTTCCCGTATTCAAATTGGCGCGGTAAAGAAAAGAACCCATCAGCAAATCGATATACCCCTGGTCTGGATCATATAAGAACGAAAATGCTTTCGCCGGACTTACATTCGAATCCAGGAGATCCCGCCCGAGTGTTGTATTCCGATAGCTGATACCGGCAAGCCCGGCGGCCGTGGGCAATAAATCCAGTTGTGAAACAAATTTATGTATCCGTCTGGGCTTTATCAGTGACGGTGAATAGAAAAGCATTGGCACGTGCATATTATCCAGTCTTTCGTTTGTCCATGCCCGTGGAAACATATTACCCGCGTCTCCCGCAATACCATGGTCACCTACAAAAATAAAAATGGTATTTGGGAAATAATCCTCTTTTCCCGCAGCCTCCATGAACTTCCGGAAACAGAAATCTGTATACCGGAAAGCATTCATTTCGTCATTGGATTCAAATCCATAGGCTTTTAATGAATCGGCCGGAATCTGCAGTTTATGAAATTCTTCCAGGTCTTCAGCAGGGATCGTATATGGCCTGTGATTATCGGCCGTTTGAATAACAGCAAAGAACGGAGTCCGTTGCTTTTTCAATGTCTGGTTGGCTTCAAGGAACAGATTTTTATCACTGATACCCCAAACGTCTAATTTCGACGCCTTATAACTCTCCTGTTCATACAGATGCAGGCTGTCTATATTATTATTGAGCAGTCCCCGGATATTTGCCCAGCTGGCGCTGCCCCCGATGAAATAATATTTATCATATCCCCTGAAATCATTGATAATCGTATGCTGGTTTACGGCTCCGGGATTGCGGCTGGTTGTACTATTGGCCTGACCAACATCGGGGATTCCGGTGAGTACAGCCCAAACCCCCCGGGCAGTTCCATAGGAAGGTGTAAAACATTGATCAAAAAAAATACCCTGATCACACATGCTGTTAAAAAAAGGCGTAGTGTTCAATGGATTTCCCCACATCGAACTTTTATATGCACTGAAGGATTCACAGATCACCACTACAATATTCGGTTTATTGGTAACAGCCGGGGGATTCACGACACGTTCATAATTCAAATTCAGGGAATCACCTGTGAAACCAAAATATGGGCTGAGCACCGGATAGGCCTTTCGAACCATATCGAGATTATACATCGAATTCCTGAATTTCAAACTGCTGAAAAAAGACTGATAAGGATTGAGTGCGAGATTGGCCCTGTAATCGTTGCCCAGGCTGAATGCTTCACTCCACCGTAAGTTATACTGACCAAAATTTCCAAAAATTCCCAGGCCAAATAATACGAAAGAAGCAGTCACCCATATCCATTTTTGTTTTTTATTGCTTTGATCCGCTGTACGGGCAATGATGCGATAGAGTTTTACGAGTAACCACCAGATCAAAAAACTCACCACCAGGATTGCTAATAACATGCGGATCACCGGATAGTTCTCCCAAACAAGGGTCAGGGAAATACCCGCATCCTGCATATAATTCAAAACACTTGCACTCAATCTGAGATTGAGGTAACTGTAATGCGCAAAATCGATGGTATAAGTAAAACTGGTGACCAAACAAACAACGGCAAGCAGGATAAAATATCCTTTTCGTGAACGCGAAGAAATAAAAGGATCAGAAAAATTCATCGCTCCCAGGAGCAGCATGAATGCAAGAAAAAAACATACCATTTTCAGATCAAACCGGAAACCGAGAAGAAAGCTGCTGCCCAGCGTAGAGATCGGATTGCCTGCATGATTAAAAGCAAAATAAAAAATGAGCCGGAGCAGGCCCATCCATAGTAAAAAAATAATACCCACAACAAAAATCCAACGAATCAATTTAGGTATCTTTAGCACTTTAAGCATAATCTTAAATATGGGGATTAAAATTAGAGGAATTATTCTGCAATCATGATTTTACTCCATGCCGCGAACTACCTTGATATTTTGAAACCTATACTGCGGTTGGATTATTGGTTGTTTCATAAAATAAACCAGATCTGGATAAATCCTTTTTTCGATTTGGTACTTCCATTTATGCGGCAACAGGAATTCTGGTATTTCTTTTATTTATTTTTGCTTGTTTTTAGTCTTTACAACTTCGGCGTCAAAGGATGCTGGTGGTCCGTTTCCCTGATCATGACTGTCATCATTGCCGATCTTTTCAGCAGTTCATTGATGAAATCGCTGATTTGGCGGTTCAGACCCTGCAGAGATCCGGATCTGGCTGATCAGGTGCGGGTATTAGTGAATTACTGTCCGCAAAGTTCAAGTTTCACTTCTTCGCACGCCTGTAATCATTTCGCCGCCGCTTGGTTTATTTTTATAACTTTAAATCAAACGGGTTCCTGGCGCTGGTTGTTATTTGTCTGGGCTTTTATAATCAGTTATGCCCAGGTGTACGTCGGGGTTCATTTTCCTCTCGATATTTTAGGAGGGGCCATACTGGGGACTGCGATTGGTTATGGCATGAGTATTTTATTCCAAAAGCAGTTTGGAACCCTAAGTTTAAAGTAAGATCTGCATGGTTGCTATTTTAATTCTTTTCTGTTTAATCTTATTGAATGGTTTATTCGTAATGGCTGAGATTGCCCTGGTATCAGCCAGGAAATCCAAGCTGGAAGAAATGGCGTCTAAAGGTGACGTGAAAGCCAAGGCCGCGCTTCGTCTGACTGAAAATCCGGAACTTTTTCTTTCCACCGCCCAAATCGGCATCACGCTGATCGCGATTTTAACGGGTTATTATTCCGGCGAGAAATTCAGTGAAGACCTGCAGCCCTATATAGATAAAATACGTTACCTGCATCCGTATGCCCATAGCATTTCAACCGGATTGATCGTAATTTTTGTTACTTTTCTTTCCATTCTTTTCGGAGAACTGATTCCAAAACGAATTGGTTTATTAAAAGCGGAACGTATTGCACGGATTGTAGCGAGACCCATGAAGGTGTTTTCGCAGATCGGCTATCCCATTGTTGCCCTGTTGAACTGGCTGAGTAATCTTTTCTTTGTTTTGTTTTCAATTAAACCTTCTCCGGAAGGAGATGTAACAGAAGATGAAATCAAGGCGATTATCAATGAAGGCACGGAACAGGGCACTATTCAGGTTGCAGAGCAGGAAATTATTGAAAGGGTATTTCATCTGGGTGACCGCAACATTACTTCGCTCATGACCCACCGTAGTGATATTATCTGGTTTGATCTGAATGAAACGGAAGAAATGATAAAGGAAAAAATTCTCCGTGAGCCGCACTCGGTGTACCCCGTTTGTGACGGAGAGATTGACAATATCAAAGGCATGGTTACCATCAAGGACATGTATGTGGCAGACGATTCAACGCCTTTTAAAGACATGATGACACAGGCTTTGTTCGTACCTGAAAATAACACCGCCTACCAGGTACTGGAAAAATTCAAGGAAACAAAAACCCATAGTTGCTGTATCGTAGATGAATACGGAAGCCTGCTCGGAATGATCACATTAAATGATATTCTGGAAGCCCTGATCGGCGACATTCCGCAACCGGATATGTCAGACTATGAAATCGTAAAACGTGATGACGGTTCATTCCTGGTGGATGCGCAGATTCCTTTTTATGATTTTCTTGCTCACTTTGACAAGACCGAATGGATGAACGAAGGTGAACACGAATTCGACACCCTGGCGGGATTCATTCTGCACCAGCTGGAACATATTCCCCGAACCGGCGAACGGATGGAATGGAAAGACTTCAAATTTGAAATTGTAGATATGGATGCCCAGCGCATAGATAAAGTACTGGTACAGGTAAATCTGGCCGAATTAAAGGAAGATTAATTCGACGTTGCTCCGTCCCTGACTTTTATCTTTTTCTTTCCCGCAGTTTTTCTTCTCGTAGTCCTGCACTTCTTTTGGTTTTACCATGGTTTTACTGACATTATTTGTGGAATCGGAACCTGTACCGGATTTCGGATTTTCCAGTTTCCCCATGGTATATGTCTGAATTTTATTGATCATACCCGTAGACGGATCGTAGAATTTCCATTGTCCGTGTCGTATGGCAACACCCTCATTTTTTACTATGACCGTTTTATACTCATTTAAATGGTCGATATCTTCAATTTCGAGCGTGTCATACAATTTATCCGGATTCAGGGCCCTCCAGGATTCCTCCCTGACTAATGAACCGGAGGCATTAAAATACTGGCAGACTCCATCTTTATTTCCCCATCTGTAAAATTCAAGAGCTGTCAGATCACCTTGCAGGCTGTAAATCCGCCAGGTCCCTTCACGGCGATTATTTTTATATTCGCCTTCCTCCTCGTTACCGGGCTCACCCCTTATTTCGTCTCTCCGTTCCACCCATTTACCCTGTTTCATGTTTTTCATGTCCACCTTGTTGAGTGTATCTCCTTTTACGCCGATTATAAAAGATCCCGGCTGGGAAAAGCCCTTACAGGTGATGAGCACGAATAGCAAAAAAAGTAATCTTTTCATGATAATGGTCCTTCTGCAAAAAACGATCCGGTACGGTGAAATGTTGCGGTATCACATGCCGGGGTCTGCCTATATTTGCAACCTTAACAACCGGTCATGTTCAAATTTTTCTTCCTCATTATATTGATTATCAGTGCACTACACGGATATAGCCAACCGAAATCAATGGCAGAGATAAAATCGGAAATGGAAAAATCTCCGAACTCACCTCTGTATGTAAAGGATATTCTGAAGAAAAAGTTCAAACTGGACACTGTTGTTGTTACGCGCACCAAACATTTTAACAGTCTGGCAGACAGTCTGGCGTATACAGGAACAATTAAAAAGGTTTACGGTCCATTCAATATGCAGGGTCAGAAATTCCTGGTTCAGATCCTCGCCCGGCTTCCCAACACCTTTTACAGGATCAGTCAGATATTTATCGATACATCTGTTTTCCGGTACCGGATTGCTGACAGTCTTGGCAAATCCATTCTGGCCAAGATTAGCAAAACCATCAGGACAGCTTTGAACACCTGGCTCAAACTTATTCGATGGGCGGGGAATCGGTCACCAAGGGTGATCTGGGATGGGTTGCCCGGGGAAGTATCATTCCTGCCATTGACAAGCAACTGGCAAAAGCCAAAAAGGGGGATGTATTTATGGTGTGGTCAAACAATGGCGTCCATATTATCAGGCTGACGGATGGCCCTAAACAGGACAATGGCGTGGCCCTTATGATGAGGGTATTTTTATAGAAAATACAAGAGGCCCAACTCATATCCTTTTAATCCCAGGCCGGTGATAGAACCGACAGATTTAGCAGAAATCAGGGACTTTTGCCTGTATTCTTCCCTCGCCGCTACATTGCTGATATGAATTTCAATAACCGCTGTTTTGATAGCAGTAATGGCATCCCCAATGGCGACAGAAGTATGCGTATAGGCAGCTGCGTTCAGAAGAATGCCATCATAATCAAATCCTACCCGCTGTAATTCATTTACGAGCTCTCCTTCCACGTTACTTTGAAAATAATCGATCTGAACGGAAGGGTATTTTTCTTTCAGGTCCTTTAAAAAGTCTTCAAATGTTTGTCTGCCGTAAATCCCGGGCTCCCGGATTCCAAGCAGATTTAAATTGGGGCCATTGATTATCGCAATTTTCATTTGGTAAATATAAGTAATTCGAAAACTGATTCACCGGGTGGTAAACCGTTTTACTGACATGATCTGAGAGCACCGGATTTCCGGAATATCAGACCGATGGGAAGAATAATCCGCCTAATTTTTTTTATTCAAATCCTTGAACTATATTTGTCCATCTAATTTGTAGACTGCCGAATATGCTTCATACTGCTTCCTTCGCATGTATCTGTCGTCCCTGTTGTAAGGGATGTTGTTGTTGATATCTAATATTCAACCACATCTTTCTTCTTTCCTCTTCTAAACAGGTTTTTTGATACATGGACACAGCAGCAGACATATTGAATTCTAATTTAAGCAGTCAGATAAGCAATTTATCCATCTCCGCTTCCCTGCATTTATTAACTGAGTTATTCCCCGGTCAGGTTTGTTTTTCTACCAGCTTCAGTGAAGAGGATCAGGTCATCCTTCACCATATTGTTTCTGAAAATCTTCCGGTTAACATTTTTACGCTCGATACCGGTCGTATGTTCAGCGAAACCTATTCAGTCTGGTCGGCTACACAGGAAAAATATGGTATTCATATCAAATCATATGTTCCGGATGCTACACGGCTGGAAACTTATGTAAATCAGAAAGGACCGAATGCTTTTTATGAATCCGTGGAAAACCGCAAAGAATGCTGTTTTATACGTAAAGTGGAGCCTTTAAAACGAGCACTTGCCGGGCAAAAGATCTGGATCACCGGGATACGTGCTGAACATTCAGGAAATCGAAGCCAGCTCAATCTGGTTGAATGGGATGAAGGGAATCGTCTGAACAAATACAACCCGCTGCTGCACTGGAATCTGGAACAGGTAAAAAGATACATTTCCGAAAACGATGTGCCCTATAATATTTTACACGATCGTGGTTTTGTGAGTATCGGCTGTCAGCCTTGTACCCGTGCCATTCGGCCCGGAGAAGAATTCCGGGCAGGCAGGTGGTGGTGGGAAGATGCGGACAAGAAAGAGTGCGGGTTACACGAGAACACAAATACAAGTCTGAAAGTCTGAAAGACTGGAAGTCTGGAAGTGATTAATCTTCTGTACTTCCAGTCTTCCAGTACTTCCAGTACTTCCAGACTAAAAAGATATGATGGACTATTTAGATGAGTTAGAAAGTGAGGCAATCTACATTCTCCGTGAAGTAGCAGGGCAGTTTGAAAAACCTGCTCTTCTGTTCAGCGGCGGAAAGGATTCAATAACGCTGGTACACCTGGCCCTGAAAGCTTTCAGACCCGGAAAATTCCCTTTTCCCCTGGTGCATATTGATACAGGGCACAATTTTAAAGAAGCTCTGGACTATCGGGATCATCTGGCTTCCGCGATCGGTGAAAAGCTGATTGTTCGTAAAGTAGAAGATACCATCCGTTTAAAATCTTTGAAGGAACCTGCCGGCAAATTCGCAAGCCGTAATGCACTTCAAACCTACACGCTGCTGGATACGATCGAAGAATTTGGATTTGATGCCTGCATTGGTGGCGCCCGGAGAGATGAAGAGAAAGCAAGAGCCAAGGAAAGAATTTTTTCGGTACGCGATGAATTCGGTCAGTGGGATCCCAAGAGACAAAGACCAGAATTGTGGAATATTTACAATGGCAAAATTCAAAAAGGTGAAAATGTACGGGTATTTCCAATCAGCAACTGGACAGAACTCGATATATGGAATTATATACGACGGGAAAAAATTGATCTGCCAACGATTTATTTTTCTCATGAAAGGGATGTGATTTCACATGAAGGGCAGCTGGTGGCCGTGTCGTCCTTTATCCGCCTGGAGGAAACTGATCAGGTTATGCGGAAAACGGTCAGATATCGCACGGTCGGTGACATGACATGTACTGCAGCGGTAGAATCTTCAGCGAATAACATTGATGATATCATTAATGAAATTATTCTTACCCGTACCAGTGAACGGGGAGAAACACGCATCGATGACAAGATTTCTGAGGCTGCTATGGAAGACAGAAAAAAGAACGGATATTTTTAATTAATAAATTCTCGAATGGATCTCTTACGATTTATAACGGCGGGCAGTGTGGATGATGGAAAGAGCACCCTCATCGGCAGATTACTGTATGATAGTAAAAGCATATTGAGTGATCAGCTGGAGGCGTTGGAAAGACAAAGCAAAAACAAGGAGGAAGGAAGCATAGATCTGGCATTGCTCACCGATGGTCTCCGCGCAGAAAGGGAACAGGGCATCACCATTGATGTAGCTTATAAATATTTTAGTACGCCAAAAAGAAAATTCATCATTGCTGATGCACCGGGTCATATCCAGTATACACGTAATATGGTTACAGGAGCTTCCAATGCCCAGTTGATGATCATCCTGGTGGATGCTCGTAATGGCATCGTTGAACAAACAAGACGCCATACGATCATCGCATCCCTTTTGAATATGCCGCATGTGGTTGTAGCCATCAACAAAATGGACCTGGTGGAATTTTCCCAGGATGTCTATAATAATATCGTCATCGAATATGCCGCGATTGCAAAATCGCTGGGCCTGAAGCATATCAGTTTTATCCCGATCAGCGCTTTGAATGGTGACAATATAGTGGACAAATCCAAACACATGAGCTGGTATGAAGGACCATGCCTGCTCGATTTTCTGGAAAAAGTTTCCATAGATTCAGAAATAAATCTGACACATGCACGTATGCCCGTGCAATATGTGATTCGTCCGCAAACAGAGGAATTGCCCGATTATCGTGGGTATGCCGGAAAGATCATCAGTGGTGTATATCGGGTGGGTGACGAAATAATTGTTTTACCGGCAGGGCTCAAAAGCAAACTGACCCAAATAGAAACAAATCAGCAAAGTGTGGAAGAAGCCGTTGCCGGACAGGCTGTAATCCTGCACCTGGAAGATGATATCGATATTAGTCGCGGAGATGTACTTGTAAAAAGGGATCACCCTCCGTTGATGGGACAGGACCTGGAAGTTTTACTCTGCTGGATGGATACTAAGCCTTTGAAACCGGGCAATAAATATTTGGTTCAACATAACAGCCGCCGGATTAAATCGGTGGTAAAGGAAATCGAATACCGGCTCGACGTGAATTCCCTGGAGAAAGTAGAAGGTATCGAGAGTGTTGGCCTGAACGAAATAGTGCGTGCAAAAATAAAAACAGCTTCCCCACTGGCTTATGATCTGTACAATGATCTGCGGGTGAACGGAGGCCTTATATTGATTGACGAAACCAGTAATGTTACGGTAGGTGCCTGCATGATTCAACAATAATTTTTAATCACGATAGCGGATGAACCAAAGCAAACAAATACAAAAAGTAATTTTCGCAGGCGCCGGACCCGGGGATCCTGAATTAATCACCCTGAAAACGGTCAGGCATCTGAGAAACGCCGACGTGATTATCACCGATCGTCTCGTAAGTGAAGTCATTCTTGATTCTTATGCAAATCCCCGTGCTTTGATTTTACATGCCGGCAAACAAAGGAAAAGAGAAGGCTCAACGCCACAACATATCATCAACGAATTGCTGGTAGAATATGCTTTACAGGGAAAGAAAGTGCTTCGGTTAAAAGGCGGCGACGTATCCGTTTTTTCAAATCTGCTGGACGAACTACAGGCACTGAATAAATATAATATCCCATATGAAATTACTCCGGGTATTACGGCAGCCTGTGGCGCTGCTGCGTACGCCGGAATCCCTTTAACTGCCCGTAATTATGCACAGGCAGTGCGTTTTCTTACGTTGCATAAAAATGATATCATTCAGTCTTCTTACTGGAAAGAGCTTGCACAAACAGAAGATACTCTTGTGTTTTATATGTCAGGAGCCACGACCAATGAACTCGTAAAGCAATTGCTTGATCATTCCATTAATCCGGAAACATCCATTGCGGTGATTGAACAGGCTACAACTCCCTGCCAAAAGGTTTTTAACAGTCGTATAGACCAATATGAACAGGAATTCGGAAACAGGAGCTATACCTCCCCTACCCTGATCATCATTGGTAAAGTGGCAGGTCTTGCACCAGGAATTTAAATGGCTACCGCAAACTAATCAGACAGTGATTTATATTTTAAACCAGTTACAAAAAATAAGGAAGAGGAGGTCAGAGCATGAGCCCGGAAAAAAAGAATCAGATCAAGGAATTTATAGATTCCCTCAACAAGCAGGAACAAGCCTGGACCAATGGATATCTGGACGGCATCCTCCATGGCGTTCCTGCCACAGAGTCTCTGACACCTAAAGCAGGTGCGGACAACAAAAAAATTACAATTGCATACGGCACTGAATCCGGCAACTCTAAAAAAATTGCCAACATATTTGCTTCCCGTGCCAAACAGGAAGGTATTCATGCAAAAATTGTGAGCCTTGATCAATACCGATTGTCGGATCTTCCGAAAGAAGAGTATTTCCTGACTGTCATCAGCACACAGGGCGAAGGTGAACCGCCTGCTTCAGCGAAAAAATTTTATGACCATATTCACCAGAATGGTTTCAAGCTTCCCAAATTAAAATATGGTGTACTCGCACTTGGTGATACGTCATACCCCATGTTCTGTAAGGCAGGCGAAGATGTGGATCTCCAACTGGGCAGCCTGGGTGGTTCCCGGATTGTCGGCATACAACGCTGTGATGTAGATTTCGAATCTGACGCGCAACACTGGATGAATGAAGTGATTCAAAAGATCAGCGGTACGCATGTAGTGCCGGAGCCCGTTTCAAAACCGGTTAAAAAATCTACGGGGAAAAAAATATACCAGGGCGAAATACTGACGAATATCAATCTCAACGACCGGGGGTCTTTCAAAAAGACTCACCATATCGAGATTGCCTGTGAAGAAGTTTATTATAAACCCGGAGATTCCCTGGGCATCGTTCCATACAATCCCAGGGCCGTGGTCGATGCCATTATTGCACATACGGGCATAGATCCTGAAAGGACTTTTGTACACCGGAACGACACCTACTCCGTGTATGAACTTCTTCAAAAGAAATTAAATATTATATACCTGCCTGAACGTGTGGTGGCAAAATACGCGGCACATGTGCAAGCAGATATTCCTGTTATAAAAACCGGTCTGCTTGATTTGTTACAAACCTATCCCGTAAAAGATGCGGCCCATTTTGAAATCTTTTTACAACAATTAGAACCTACCACTCCCCGGCTATATTCTATTTCCTCCTCTCTTGAAACAGTGGATGGAGAGGTTCATCTGACCGTGGCAAGAGATGCTTTTACCATTGCAGAAGAATTGAAATATGGTTTATGTTCTGATCTTTTATGCAGTTTGAAAACCGGCGATACGATTGATTTTTATATTCATCACAATGACCAGTTCCGCTTACCGGAGGATGATAAAGATGTCATTATGATCGGACCCGGAACAGGTATCGCGCCATTCAGAGCCTTTCTCAGCGAAAGGGAATCTGCCGGCGCCAGCGGGCGCAACTGGTTGTTTTATGGTGATCAGCATTTTGTCAGCGATTTCCTCTACCAGACTGAATTGCAGCAATGGCTTGAAAGCGGTGTGTTAAATGCATTGGATGTTGCCTTCTCCCGTGATCAGCCGGAAAAAATTTATGTACAGGATAAGATCAGGCAAAAGGCGGAGGAATTTTTTCAATGGCTCGAGAATGGCGCTACATTATATGTTTGCGGTGCCCGGAGAATGAGCGAAGATGTAGAAAAAAGCATTCTGGACCTGATTACAAAATCAGGAAAACTGGAAGATGCGGAAACCTATCTCAACGAATTGAAATCGACAGGAAGATATTTAAAAGACGTTTATTGAACTTCTCTATATATGAGTGCAGAAAATTTATCGGGAATTGAGAAAATCAAACAGGCCAGTGACGCGCTCAGGGGCACTATTAAACAGGGATTGGCCGATGAAATAACAGGAGCCATCAGTGAAGACGATAAAGCCCTTGTAAAATTTCATGGGATGTATCTCCAGGATGACCGCGATCGCAGAGACGAAAGGGCGGAAAAGAAACTGGAACGTCTATATTCATTTATGATCAGACTTCGACTGCCAGGTGGACTGCTCAGCGCCGAACAATGGCTGGCTACACAGGATATCGCAGGAGAACATACAACCGGCATAATCAAAATCACCACAAGACAAACCGTTCAATTGCATGGTCTGTATAAATCACATGTCAAACCCACTATCCAGGCATTTAATGAAGCAAAACTTAATTCCATTGCCACCTGCGGCGACATAAACAGGAATGTAATATGTTCCGCCCACCCACGGCAATCGCCCATCCACAAACAAATACACGATTTTGCATTTAAAATCAATGACCTGCTTCTCCCCAAAACAAAAGCATATTACGAGATCTGGCTCGACGAAGAGAAGATAGCTGACAAAAAAGACGAAGAGGATCCTTTATACCAGGACCGATACCTGCCCAGAAAATTTAAGATCGCACTGGCCATTCCTCCCAATAACGATGTGGATGTATTCGGAAACGACCTGGGTCTGATAGCCATCATAGAAAACAACAAGCTACTCGGATATAATATCGCGATCGGCGGAGGTATGTCTTCTACTCATGGCAACCCGGCTACTTACCCCAGACTGGCTACTGTAATCGGGTTTGTAAGCGGAGAGGAAAAAATATTGAAAACGATTTATGAAATCGTAACCATTCAAAGAGATTACGGGAACCGGGCAGACCGGTCACTCGCACGTTTGAAATATACGGTAGACAAATTGGGCGTCGATTTTTTTAAGGAAGAAATCCAGCGTCGTACGGGTTTTCCATTGGAAAAAGAAAGAGCATATCAATTCACAGAACGGAAAGACTACTATGGCTGGCTTCAAAATGCAGATAAATTATGGTACTACACGCCGTTTATTGAAAACGGACGTGTGGTGGATGATGAAAAAGTTGCCATGAGGACCGCCTTATACGAAATAGCAGAAACCAATAAACTCAATTTCAGATTCACTACCAACCAGAACGTGATCCTGGCAGATATAGATGATAAGGATAAGAATGAGATCCAAAAGATTCTTAAGAAATATCATATTGAAGAATATACCGATTCAATAACCGAGATCCGGAAAAATTCAATGGCCTGCGTGGCATTAAACACCTGTCCCCTGGCATTCGCGGAAGCACAACGTTATCTTCCTTCACTATTAAGTAAAATTGAACCCATCCTTGAAAAAAACGGGCTTCAGCAGGAAGAAATAATTCTGCGAATGACCGGCTGCCCGAACGGTTGTGCCAGATCCTATATCGCTGAAATTGGTTTTATCGGAACGGCCCTGGGTAAATATAACCTTCAGCTGGGTGGCGATCATGCCGGCATGCGCCTGAATAAAGTTTACAAGGAAAGCCTGGATGAAACGGCTATCCTGCAGGAACTGGACCTCCTGCTGGGCTTATTTGCAAGAGAAAGAAAAGTAAAAGAATCATTCGGGGATTTTGCAATACGCAAACAACTTGTATAGGACATTAGCAGATGACTGTCCATTGTTTCAGGCGTAAAAAAATTCTTTTTATTAATTCAAACTTGCTTTAAAATTAAAATATAAAATAAAATCTAAAAGTCTACTAATTTAATAGAGAATTTACTATTTTCGCCATATACCGGCTACCCATCAGCCGGAAAACAAGAGTAAAGAATGAGTAAAGAACAAACACCGGGAATTTTTTTAAACAGGACGGACAAGAACCGTCTGTTCCCGGTATTTCTGAAACTCGAGGAACTCGAAGTGTTGTTGGTGGGAGGCGGGAAAGTAGGATTGGAAAAACTGACTGCCGTTCTTCATAATGCGCCGGCAACATCTGTCACCATTGTCGCCATTGAAATAGCGGAAGAAATTAAGAGTCTCGCAGAAAACTTTCCCAGAGTCAAACTGATAGAAAGGGCCTTTGAACCAGAGGATCTGGATGAGAAAGAAATTGTGATCGTTGCAGTAAATGATAAATCAACCAGTAATTATGTACGGGTTCTTTCCAAGCAAAAAAAATTGCTGGTAAATGTGGCAGACACACCCGAACTCTGCGATTTTTACCTTGGCTCCATTGTCGATAAGGGTAATTTAAAAATAGCGATTTCAACAAACGGCAAATCACCCACGATAGCCAAAAGAATGCGCGAGCAGTTGACGGAACTCATCCCCGACGAGATAGAGGGTGTTATTCAGAACATGCATGATATCAGGCAGGATTTGAAGGGAGATTTTGTCGATAAAGTCAGGCAATTGGATGATCTGACAAAACTTCTCAGTGCCAAGCAGGAAAAATTAGAATTGACCGTTCCGCCCGTCGGGAAAAACTGGACAAAGATTGTTATGTTCTGTCTGCTGGCATTTCTTTTTATGGTTCTGGGTCATGCGATACTTTCTTATTTACCACTCCATGAGATCAGTACCGGAATAAAAAAAATTCCTGAATACATAAACGTACCGTCGTTTCTGATGATGTTGATGACCGGCTTTCTCGCTCAGATGGTAGACGGTTCCATGGGCATGGGTTACGGTACGATTTCAACAACCTTCCTGCTCGCCAATGGCGTAAATCCGGCAATAGTAAGCAGTCGTGTTCATACGGCCCGTGTATTCTCAAGTGGTGTTTCGGGATACAGCCACCACCGCTTCGGGAATATAAATAAAAAATTATTCCGGACGCTGGTCATTCCGGGCGTCCTGGGTGCTTTGCTGGGAGCAACCCTTGCATTTTATGGTCAAAAATATTCCGTCTATGTACGCATACCACTTTCGGTTTACACACTTTACCTGGGTTATTTTATTGTGAAAAAAGCATTCAGGAAAAAAAATCAGCAATATAAAATCAAAGGCGCCGGATGGCTGGCTTCAGCAGGCGGCTTCATGGATGCCTTTGCCGGAGGCGGCTGGGGATCGCTGGTTACCGGAACACTTATTTCAAAAAGGAGAAATCCGCGGTATGTGATCGGTTCAGTTTGTCTGGCAGAATTTTTTGTAGTATTTGCCAGCTCGATCGCATTCTTTGTATACCTGAAAACATTTTTTTTAATGGATGTTGCCGGCCTGATTATCGGTGGTCTGATTGCAGCACCCATTGCCGCACGCCTGGTAGGTAAAATACCTATGCGGACCATGTATATCGCTGTTGGCTCACTCGTGGTAATTACCAGTGTGCTGACTTTGATTAAAGGCATTTCAAATATAAACGGATTGTAAGCTAAAGGCTTAAAGCGTAAAGCTCAAAGCCAATATGAATATTTTATTTATGATTAAAATATGGGATACAAAAATGCACGTTTTTTAGTCTACTATAATAATAGACTTTTACTAAATAAACAATCATGAAACCAAAACCATCCGACCGATGTAGAAAATGAATTTTTAATATAAAAACTCATTTAAACATCATCATCAAACTGCAATCAAGATGAATCTTACTATTCGTTTCTTTTTATTATCAATTATTACTATTTTTTTTGCCGGGGGCGCTTGGGCACAGGGCAATAACCTGATTTATATTTCGGGAAAAGTGAATGACAAGGAAACCGGAAAACCATTGGCAGGTGTTAGTGTGGAAATCAAAGGAACCATTGCGGGTACCATCACCACTGATTCCGGTAGTTTCAACCTGAGAACAAAAAACAAATTTCCGCTTACGCTGGTTTTTACTTCTATCGGATTTGCACCACAGGAATATGTTGTCAAGGGTATCGAGTCGAATCTGTATGTCGCACTGGAAACCCAGACTGCCCTGGGAAATGAAGTGGTGGTAACTGCTTCAAGGGTTTCTGAAAGCAGGTTGAAATCACCGGTAGCCATCGAGAAACTGGATATCCGTGCGATTCGTGAAACCGCCTCTCCCAATTTTTACGATGCCCTTCAAAACGTCAAAGGTGTTCAAATGACCACATCGAGTCTGACCTTTAAAATTCCGAACACAAGAGGATTTAATATTCCAAATAATTTCCGTTTCGTGCAAATGGTAGACGGAGTGGATATGCAATCGGCAACCCTGGGTGTTCCTCTGGGCAATGCAATCGGTCCGACAGAACTTGATATTGCCAGTGTTGAAATTACACCGGGTGCCGCTTCCGCACTCTATGGCATGAATGCCATCAACGGTATGGCAAATCTGATTACAAAAAGTCCGTTTACATATCAGGGTCTTAGTGTATACCAGAACACCGGCGTAAACCATGTGGATGGTATAGACGATGCGCCCAGTATCTTAACAGAATCTGCGATCCGGTATGCAAAAGCATTTAATAATAAGTTTGCCTTCAAAGTCAACTTCGGATATATGCAGGGCGTTGACTGGCGTTCGAATACAAAAACAGATCAGAACCCCAATTATTTACCCAGCGCAAACCCTGGTTTTCCGGCATTGAACGGACCGAATAACAACACAGCGTATGATGGCTGGAATAAATATGGTGATGACGCACTGGCGGGAAGCAATCTGATTTCTTTAAGCGGTCTTAATATCGATGGTAAGGCAAATCAAACGCTTCGGATTGCGCGCACTGGTTATTGGGAAAATGATCTGGCAAATCCAAAAGTCAGTAATCTGAAATTCGATGGACAACTGAACTGGCGCATTTCGGAAAATGCCGAATTGTCTTATGGATACCGGTATGGAACAATGGATGGCACATTTCAGAGAGGTAATAAAATCAGACTGGATGGTTCTTCCGTGCAGAATCATCATATACAATTGAAAGGAAGTAATTATGTCGTCAGCGCATATATGTCTATAGAAAACACCGGTAATTCTTATAATATTAAACCGCTGGCCGATAATATGGATCTGCACACTGGCGGTGCTTCCGATACAAAGACGCCAACCAGCTGGGGAACAAAATATAAAAATGCTTTGCTTCTTTATGCGGCTGAGAATGGAGGATCGCTAACTTCGGAAAACCTGGCTGCAGCCAATCAATATGCCAGGGCTCAGGCGGATGCGAGTCGTGTACAACCCGGCACAGCAGCATTTAAATCGCTGATGGATACAATTATCAACATCAATAACTGGGATATCAAATCCGGCACAACACCCGATGCACCCGTAACTGGTGGCGCCGCACTTTGGCAGAGAAGTCGCTTATACAATGTGGATGGACAATGGGATCTATCACAATACACAAAGTCTTTTAATTTGCTGGTTGGTGGAAATGCCAGGTTATATGACATCATTCCGGATGGTAATAATTTTGTGGATTTTTCAAGACCCATCGATCAACGGAACAAAGAATTGCCCAACGGAACTTTTGGAAGCCTGGTGTCTTATAAAAACATTGGTGGATTTTTCCAGGTAACAAAAACTTTATTTGACGATAAACTGAAATTATGGGGATCCCTGCGTATTGATTATAATCCTTATTATAAACCCATTTGGACTCCCCGGCTTGCCGCTGTGTATACATTTAAGGAAAAACATAATTTCCGGTTTACGTTCCAGGAAGGATACCGTTTCCCCGCTCTGTTTGAGGCCTTATCATTTGTAAATAACGGAAGGGTACGAAGAGTCGGCAGTCTGCCTTTTATCAACGACGGACTGGGATATCTTCAGAACAGTTATACACAACAATCGGTCATCGCCTTTAATGCGGCCGTGAGTGCACAGGGAAATAGCGATGCGGCTGCACTTGAAAATCAAAACCTGCTGAAAGTTGCCAATCTGCCAGATGCAACACCGGAAAAAATCACATCATTTGAATTTGGTTATAAATCGGTGCTGCTCGATAATACCCTGGTGATTGATCTGGATGCATATGTAAACCAGTATAAAGGATTTCTTGGACAGGTGCAGGTGTATGTTCCCAACGGAGTCGATGTGGGAACCGATGCAGGTGTCATTGCCATGCTGGACAGGAACCGGGATCCAACCACCGCGTCCGGTAGTAATTCAGCAAGTCTTGGACAGAGCCGTTACCGGGTATATACGAATGCAGTCAGCACCTATTATAACTGGGGATCTGCACTGGCCATAACCTATAATTTTTATAAGGCCTACACCATCAACGGAAACCTGAATTTCAATAATATGAAGGCAAGTAACCCGAACGATATTTTCGTGACTGGTTTTAATACTCCACAGTGGAATTCAGCCCTGTCCTTTGGAAACCCCCAGGTAGCCAAAAATACCGGCTTTAATATCACCTGGAGATGGCAGGACTCGTTCCTCTGGCAAAGTCCTCTCGTAAATGGTACAGTTTCAGCATTTAATACCATTGACGCGCAGGTAAATTACCGGTTTGTAAAACAGCATACGACGATAAAATTAGGGGGATCCAATGTATTAAATCACAGATATATCCAATATGCCGGTGGCCCGACATTGGGTGCCATTTATTATGTCGCCATTACGGTAGATGGGTTGCTACAATAATGCAGGAGGCAGGAGGCTTGAGGCCAGGCCAGGCTTCCCGCGTCCTGCGTCCTGCCTCAAGCTTATTACCGTATTTGTTTAATATTTAAACTTTTCGATTATCTTTGTGTTGTTACATAGTAATAACGCATGAAAAACAGAGTATTCCCAATTTGCTGTTGTTGTTGTACTGCAAACCGGATAAACCGGGTGGGGAATATTCTTATATAGAAGAAAGAAGAAAATCATAAACTATACAAGGCTCCACTCAATGTGGGGCCTTTTTTATTTTAATATGCTCAATTCAACAATCATTGCAACGCCCGGTATGGCAGAAAAACTAGCTGATCTGCGAACCCAAATCGGCAATACGCCCTTAATCAGCTTTCCGAATATTTTCCGGAAAAAAAATGTGTTGCTATTTGGCAAACAGGAATGGAAGCAACTTTCAGGTAGCGTGAAAGCGAGAGCCGCTTATGCCATTTTCCGCGATGCTATTGAGAAGAAACAACTATATCCGGGAAAAATCCTGCTTGATGCAACCAGTGGAAATACCGGGATTGCCTATGCGCAGATCGGGAAGTTGCTGGGTATCAGGGTAGCCCTTTGCTTACCTGAGAATGCTTCCATCGAAAGAAAGGAAATCCTGCAGTCACTGGGCGCCGAACTCATTCTGACTTCCCGTTTCGAAGGAACGGATGGCGCACAGGAAGTCGCCCGTTCAATGGCAGAGAAATCACCCGAATTGTATTTCTATGCAGATCAGTACAAAAATGAAAATAACTGGAAGGCCCATTATCATGGTACCGCGATCGAAATTCTGAATGAAGTTCCGGGCATTACACATTTTGTAACAGGCCTGGGCACCACAGGTAGTTTCGTTGGAACATCCAGAAGACTTAAAAAAGAAAAACCTTCGGTCAGATTAATTTCATTGGAACCTGATAATGCCCTCCATGGACTGGAAGGCTGGAAACACCTGGAAACAGCCGTCGTACCGGGAATTTATGATCCATGGATTGCGGATGAAAATATTGAAATCGATACAGAGGAAGCCTATCAGATGATGGTGGATGTAAAGGAAAAAGAAGGTTTGATTCTGAGTCCTTCGTCTGCTGCCAACCTCGTTGGATCCATCCGGGTAGCGTCAAAATTAGACAGTGGAATAGTAGTCACCCTTCTACCCGACAATGGTGATAAATACGGGGAACTCATAAATAAATTATTTAAATGATCATCGTCGAATCCGGTCCGCTCGCAGAAATGAAAGCACATGCCCTAACTACTTTTCCGGATGAATGCTGCGGATTTTTATATGGCGCGGAACAAACCGACGGCAGCCGGATGATTACAAAAATATTGGAAGTGAATAATTCCAAAACGGGTGATAAAAAACGTCGTTTTGAAATCTCGGGAAAGGACTATATGCTGGCAGAAAAATTTGCTCTTGACAATGATGTCCTTTTGCTGGGTATCTATCATTCACATCCGAACCATCCGGCCATTCCTTCTGAACATGACAGGGTAGCCGCACTGCCCTATTTCTCATATGTTATTCTTTCGGTCACACCGGCAAATATCGATCATATCCGGAGCTGGCAATTGAATGAATTATCTCAATTTGAAGAAGAGGTTTTTTCACCCGCACATTTAAATCAATCCATATAATGGCAACAGTAATTATTCCAACTCCACTCCGAAAATTCACAAATCAGACGGCAAAAGTCCAGATTGAAGCTGGAACCATAGGAGAAGTGATTGACCGGATCACTCTTGATTTTCCGGAACTAAAAAAACATCTGCTCGATCAGCAGGGTGGCATACGTTCATTTGTAAACATATTTGCAGGTGATGATGATATTCGGGATCTGCAAAAAGAAAAAACTCCAGTAAATAATTCAACCGTAATCAGCATTGTGCCGGCCATTGCAGGCGGCGCATTTTAAAAAACAAATCATGTCATACCAGGATTTAGAATTCACCCGGGAAGAACTGGCACGCTATAACAGGCATATCATCATCCCCGGATTTGGTGAAGAAGGACAAAAAAAATTAAAAGCAGCCAAAGTATTAATTATCGGAAGTGGTGGCTTAGGCAGCCCGGCACTACTTTATCTCACGGCAGCCGGTGTCGGAACCATTGGTATTGTAGATTTTGACGTAGTCGACGACAGCAATCTGCAAAGACAGGTAATATTTGATATCAGAGAAATCGGCAAACCCAAAGTGGAAGCGGCCAAACGGCGACTGGAAGCACTGAACCCCCATACCCGGTTTATTTTGCACAATACCCATCTCAATTCAGGCAATGCGCTTGATATCATAAAAGATTATGATGTGGTTGCCGACGGAACGGATAATTTTCCCACTCGTTATCTCGTCAATGATGCAACCCTGATATTGGATAAACCCAATGTATACGGATCTATATTTCAATTTGAGGGACAGGTTTCAGTATTTAATTATGTAAACAGCAAAGGCGAAAGAGGCCCCAACTACAGAGATCTTTATCCCACGCCCCCACCGCCCGGACTGGTTCCCAGTTGTGCAGAAGGTGGTGTACTGGGTGTATTGCCCGGAATCATCGGAAGTCTGCAGGCACTGGAAGTGATCAAAGTAATTACCGGAATAGGTGAACCATTGTCAGGCAGATTCTTCACTTTCGATGCATTGAATTTTGAAAACCGGACTTTTAATATCAAACGCAGGGATGATAATCCGGTGAATGGCAAAAATCCAACCATACATGAACTGATCGATTATGAACAGTTTTGTGGGATGCGCGCGGTAGAAGAAAAACCGGCAAAAGAAATCACGGCAAGGGATTTATATGACTGGCAGGTTAAGGGAAAAAAATTCAAATTGATTGATGTCAGAGAGCCGTCCGAATATAAGATAGTTCAGATTGGAGGCACGTTAATTCCGTTGTCAACCATTTCAGAACATGCCGATGAAATTCCAAATGATATGGATGTGGTCTTTTTATGCAAGTCCGGTATTCGCAGCCTGAAAGCAATTAAAGAACTGGAAGAAAAATTCGCGTTTAATAATCTGTATAATTTAAAGGGCGGAATTCTGGCCTATATAGATCAGGTGCAACCGGAATTGACTCGTTATTAAAAAGCCTAAAGCCCAAAGCCTAAAACTGATGAAAATTTATTTACGGATAAGCAAATAAAAAACGATAGTAAGTAGGTTAATACTAACTACCGTCTATTATTTCCCGTCCAAAATAATTTGAAAAAGTTTTAGGCTTTGGCTTTAAGCCTTAGGCCTTTTAAGAATTAAATTCTGACTTCGTGCGGTTATACGCAGTATAACCTTTATCCACTACATCTTCCGCATCACCTTTCAATGAAGAGAATTTTTCTTTTACGCCGTCCACCAGATCAGTAAATTTTCCTTTAATATTATCTGCAAGGTCGTTTGATTGTTCTGAAATTTTACGACGTGTTTCGGTCCCTTTATCCGGAGCAAATAAAATTCCCAATGCTGCTCCTACGGCTGCGCCGGCTATAAAACCAAAAAGTGTTTTGGAAGTACTCATGTTTTGTAATTTTAATAATTTTAAACAGTTCTGATTTATATATCTAAAATCCTTGCCAGAATCGCAAAAATCAAAAAAAACTTTTTAAAAGCAGGGGGAACGGTAAAAATTTAACTTGTTGCCTTGAACAGGGTGGCGTATAACATACGGATTTGAGAAAAACAGTGTAATAATCCATTTTGCTGGTAGCGAATCATTTGCCTGATCGTATCATAAAGGAAGGGTTCGTTTAAAACCTCCCGGTATGTTTTCAGCACCATTTGTTCTCCGAGGTTCAGTTGAACGAGGTCAACCATATAACCCGGCACTTCTACATTTGAATCCGGTTCATCGACACGATTAAAATCCGTTTTTATTCTGTCCTGTAGTTTGCCTCCCAGTGTTTCTATATGTGCGATGAGTTCATTAGCATATTGTTTGCTCTCCTGAGCCAGCGCCAGCAGCGATAACTTCAATTGTAAATTCTGGATTCGTTTGGCTACCTGTTCGTAATTATTTTTCACCTCCTGCAAGGCATTCAGTAAGCGGGTCAGTTTGTCGAGAATTATTCCGGGAGTCTTATGGGCAACAGAAGCAATCATAAATAAGGATTTTATAAAGAACGGACAACAATTGTACTAATTTAATTAATTATGAACGGATTAGCAAAAAAATAACTGTTAGATTTTTATCTAACAGTTCGATGTTTACACTTGCATTCATTAATCAGCCGAACCCCGAATAACTTTCAACAACACAGCTACGACGGCAATAACCAACAATATGTGAATGATACCTCCCGCATGATAACCAAGAAAGCCGATCGCCCAGGCGATCACGAGAATAACAGCAATGATGTACAACAGATTTCCCATAATGATTATTTAAATGTTTGAATTCAATTTTTACCAGTCGGCTTGAGTTATATAAAAATATAGTCAGCTGAAGTTCTTTTACAAATATCATTCAATCCATGTTGAATGAACCTGTCCATTTTACACGTTTCTTAAATTGAGAGAAAATAAATCTACAATCCGGGGAAAGAACCCGACATGAATGCTATTACTCCTTTATATTATCCAGGGTACGGTTAATCAGATCCAGGCTCAGCGGCTTACTTAAGAAGCCATCAGCGCCCTGTTGAAAGGCTCTTTTTTTGTCCGAGGCACTGTCGTTCGCAGTAACCATAATCACTCGGGTGTCCGGATAATGAAGTTTCAGGTAGGGAATAAAGTCAATTCCCTGGCCGTCTGGCAGGTTATTGTCAAGAAATACCAATGAAGGCCGGTCTGAATACATTGCTCTGGCCGCTTCTTCCAGATTATATGCATAACCTGTCCTGAGATTTCTCTTATGAAGGATTCTATCAAAAAGATAACAGATATCCGGTTCATCGTCAACTATTAATACATTTGAATATACACTCTCCCCCATACTCGATATCTATTGTTAAATGGATTCAATTCCCTTGCCAATAAACTGGTACGGCATTTGGATTTTATATTAACCAAATAAACTAAGCATATGATAAAGCCAGCTGAGATGACAACTTTGAGCCAGGTAATTGAAAAACTGAGGCTTAAGCGTCAGGATAATGAATTTATCATGACACCGGAGGGTTTTACGATTGGCACAGGAAAATTCTATCAGCCACAGGATCTGAAAATCATCAAAACCTATCGATTTGAAGGAGAATCAGATCCCGCTGATTCGTCTATTCTATATGTCATGGAAGGCAACGACGGAACCATCGGTTACAGTGTGGACTCCTATGGTGCTTTCAGTAATCATGATGACGTGGATTATGATGGATTTATCGTGAAAGTTCCCGTTGAAGAGAGAGATGAACAACTCATTTTTGCGGACACGCATTCATAAGCTACCATCATATTCTTTTCTTTCTTTAATATTGTCATTTGATGACAATAAATATTCTTTTGCCTGGCTCTAAGCATTGCGCTTTACGCCTTGAACTTAAAAACCGGCTGCTTCAGATCTTTCTTTGCATTCTGCTTTCTATATCAGGTCAGGCGCAAATTCTTCAATTATTAAATTCTGGTACATCTGTTTCCCTTCGCGGGTTGTCTGTAGTGAACGATCAGGTTCTCTGGGTCAGTGGATCGGAAGGAACCGTGGGTTTGTCCACAAACGGTGGCATTTCATGGAAATGGACCCGGGTTCCTCATTATGAAAAATCGGATTTCAGGGACATAGAAGCTTTCAGCGACCGGGAAGCCATCATTATGGGTATTACAGAACCAGCTGTTATCCTGTTAACAACTGATGGAGGAAATAGCTGGACAACCAAATTTGAGGATTCTTCAAAAACAGCATTTCTGGATGCGATGGATTTTTCCGGCGATCATATGGTTGTGGTGGGTGATCCTGTGGGAGACCATATATTCTTTGCTGAATCAACAGATTGGAGGGAAGAAATGGAATATCAATTCATCATCGGATATGATACCGACTGCAGCCGGAGAATCTTTTTTTGCAGCCAGTGGAACCAATATTCGATTTCTTCCGGATGGATCCTGGGTATTGGTATCCGGAGGGAAAAAATCCTGCATATATTTTGGCAATTCACGCATACCACTCGAGTTCGTGCAGGGAAAGGAAACGACCGGTGCCAATTCCATTGCCATAAACCCTGTCAATACCAATCAGGCATTTATTGTTGGCGGCGATTTTAAACACGACACGGTTCAATCCGGGAACAGCCTTCTTATCCAGTTCAATCCATTTAGTCAGAAAGCACCATTGACTCCACCTCACGGATATCGCAGTTGTGTGGAATACATCAATGAAAAGCAAATGATTTGCTGCGGAACCTCCGGAGTCGATATTTCATATGACGGGGGATTACATTGGAAACTGATCTCAGCTATGAGCTTCCATGTTTGTCGTAAATCAAAGAATGGAAACGCTGTTTTTCTGGCTGGTAGCCATGGCTCGATTGCACGATGGTCGCCGGGGTTTTAAGCTCTGTACTATAGGCTTTTGTATTGAAATTGAATTACATTTACAAGAACCTTTAACGTCCCGAACATATGAGATTTGAAGATGCGCGCGTTTTTTTACTCAACAAACTCGAAAATGAATTGCCGCCAGATCTCTACTACCACAATATTCACCACACCCGTGAAGTCCTGGCCGCATCAGAAGAACTGGCAGCGGGGGAAAATATTTCCGGTGACGAACTACTCCGCCTCAAAACTGCGGCTTTGTTCCACGACAGCGGTTATTTGACCGTTTATGAGGGTCATGAAGATGCTTCCTGCGAACTGGCAACGTCCTTTTTGCCGGATTTCGATTATGATGCCGAAAACATCAGGGATATATGCCAGCTGATCAAAGCTACCCAGATGCCCCAGACACCTCTGAATAAGACGGCCCAGATCTTATGCGATGCCGATCTTTTCTACCTGGGCACAAATGACTATAGTGAAAATGCAGAGAACCTGTTTCTGGAAATGCAGAAAATGGGCATAATTAAGCATCGGGCGGAATGGATGGATAAACAGATAAAATTTCTGGAAGATCACCAGTACTTTACGGACTCAGCGATCGAAAAGCTTTCCGGAGTCCAGCATCTGAACCTGATATCTCTGAAAGGTCAGATGCAATCGGCCCATTCTGTCACAGGACATAAAAGATTTAATCTGTCAGATCTCTTCCTGATAGTTATTGGTGTCATAACGGCGGCATTTTCATTGAAGGCCTTCCTGGTACCAAATAATTTTTTTGATGGCGGAATTACCGGTATCTCACTTCTTATACACGAAATCTATCATTTCAATTTAGGTTATGTGATTGTCGTAACCAATCTTCCCTTCGTACTCATGGGCCTCTTTACTATAAACAGCCATTTTGCCTGGAAAACCCTGTTTTGTATTATTCTCCTGGGACTTTGCCTGATTTATGTTCCTTATCCGGTTATCACCAATGATAAATTACTGGTGTCTATATTCGGAGGCTTCTTTCTTGGCATCGGGATCGGTCTCACAATGCGCGCAGGCTGTGCCGTGGATGGGATTGAAGTACTTGCATTATATACCTGGAGAAGAACCAGTTTTACGATCAGTGAGATCATACTTGCATTGAACGTTCTCATATTCAGTATAGCTGCGTCCCGTTTTGGTATTCCGGTGGCCCTTTACTCCATGCTCACTTATTTTACCGCAACCAAAACCATTGATTACGTGGTGGAAGGTATTGAAGCCTATACAGGTGTAACAATCATCTCCGGAAAAAGCGAATTGGTCAAACAGAGACTGGTAAATGAATTGGGTCGCGGTATAACGATTTATAAAGGGGAAAGAGGATTTTTACCCGGTAAATTCCATGTTCATGCAGAAGTGGATATTATTTTTACAGTAATCACCAGGCTGGAACTCCGCAAATTAAAGAACCTGGTAACAGAAATCGATCCGCAGGCGTTTGTGTTTGCGCATACCATAAAAGAGGCTTCAGGTGGCATAATGAAAAGGCGGCATATTCACTGATCGCACCCAAAAACCAAGTCTATATTTTCATTATATTTATTCATGCCAAACAAATGACATGACCCTGAAACGCCTGCCTGTTTTTCTGTCTTGTTTCATGTTTTCAGGTTGTTGGTTTTCCAGCCATCCGGTTCCCATGCCGCTCAATGAATCCCAGTTTTCAAAACCTGTACAGAAGCCATTTAAGTTCTCAGCAACACGGAAAATCAAATGGAATGAGGTTCCGGCTGACAGTATCCATCCGGGGCATGTAGTCCCTTTTGATATCAGTAAATTACCTTCCCGGCCATTTAACCCAACGGGAATGGTTCCTCTGTTAAATCCGGCCGTCCAGGAGACCTTTCAATACGACAAATTACCCGATACCATCCTCAACCTGGACGCGATTCCTTCTGAACCGCTTATATATAAAACCTCTCTTCTGGGAACGATTAAAAAAACAATTCTCGGCCAACCCAGGTTAAGGACGGAATCCTATTATACTTCTTTTGAATATAGCGATGACCAGGGGCTTCCTGGCCAGTCCGTTGAATGCATCCTGCATACGAGAAATGGTCTCTGTTGGATTTTCACCAGTCGGGGTCTCTCTGTATTAAACGGAGAATCACTGGAGACCTTTCCAACCAACTATGGGGACTGTTATTATATGGCGGAAGATACGCTCGGCCAGGTTTGGTTGAGAACGATTCAAAACGGCGTTTTTGTGATCAATCGCAAAGCAGGTATACAGAAACAAATAATGAATTTCCAGACCGGCGTGCATGTACGGGTTGACAGGAAAGGATTCGTGTGGGTGGGTTCATTTACTGATGGGCTTTATCTGATTAGTCCCGATCAGAAGACATTTAAACATATTACCAAAAAAAATGGCCTGGTTAATAACGAAACGGTCGTAACCTATGAAGATAAGAAAGGAAGAATTTGGGTCGCCAATCAAAAAGACGGGATGGACATTCTCGATCCGGCTTTGCGGAAAATAAAAAGACTGGGTACTACACAGGGTCTTCGGAATGACGTCGTATTCAAATATGACTGAAAATGAAGCCGGTGATCTTTTTATCGGCGGTGAAAAAAAAGGAATTGAGATTATCAATATCAGTAAGGGATCGTATAAACGGATAGATAGCGCCCAGGGTTTTAAAAAATCTACTATTTACAACATGCAGGAGGATCCGGAAGGCCGAATGTGGATCACGTCAGACAGTTCAGGAATTTATATACTGTCCAGGCATGGAGATTCTATTGCCAACATAAGCAACCACGAAGCATTCGGTGACAGACCTATACAATGTCTGGACAAAGATAAACAGGGCAGGATCTATGTTGGATCGCAGGCTGGTGGAATGAATGTATTTCCACCTGCTGAACAGATCGGACATCATTTATCGACAAAACAAGGCATCCTTGATGATAATGTCTGGGCATTGTTTAATGATTCTAAACAGCGACTTTGGGTCGGCTCCTATGGAGGCTTAAATATTATAACGCCGGACAAAAAAATAATTGCAGTACAGGATAAATCCTCCTCTGAATCAGAATAACCGCACAGAAGACATATTACAAATCGGTCCTGATCAGTTTCTGATTTGTGGACCGAATCTGGGATTATGCCTGATTGATGAGGAGAAACATACTTTGGAGAAAATTGGTTTAAAAGAAGGAATGCCCAATAACAATTTGCGGTATCTGATGCAGGACAGTCAGGGTCAGATCTGGATTACCAGTGAGTAATGCAGGATTAATTCGGTTCGATTTGAAAAAAAGAACAATCCGTTACCTGAATCAGTCATCCGGACTAAGTTCAGCACAGATTACAGATGTACAGGAAGTCGAACCCGGCAAATTTTGGATCTCTACTTATTCCGGAGGATTAAATATTCTGGACCTGTCACAAAACACAGTGTCCACTTATTCAACAAAGGAGGGACTGAGCAGTGATCAGGTCGTCGGAATATTCAGGGATACAAAAAACAGATTTTGGATTTACACTGAAAAAGGATTGAATCTGGTGGATCCGGTTAAAGAAACGAATACTATTTTTTCCATGTCCAATGGAATGCCCGCAAATGGCGTTTATAGTTTATTTGAAAAGGACAAACGAATATATGTGGGAACTCAAAAAGGATTGACCATATTGGACGAAACGGACAATTCGAAGTCCGGCTCAGGTGAATCGATTTGGAATCTTCATACTTATGGAAAATCGCTTGGGTTTTCCTACCTGGATTTCAACGGGCATACCGTTGCCAATTTCAATGGCCAGTTCTGGTGGGGGATTGTTCCGGGCATTTCAATATTGAATGATTCAGAATTTAAGAATCATGCTGTGTTGATGCCACCGCGGGTGAATGGTTTAGATATTCTTGGTAAAGACCAATATTTTACTGACCCGGGATTTATTGAAAATACAGATACAGTATGGACTGACAACAAAGACACGTTTTATCTGAATGGATCTTTTAAAGAATTAAATTCAGATAAACAAAAGGACATAGAATGGGAAAGTCTTTCAGCCATCAATATGCCCATCGGTCTTTCCCTGCCCCATGACCAGAATTATCTTCGTTTTCATTTTGGAAACTACCTTCCTCAATACGCAGGAGATTACCAGTATCAGTATATTTTAGACGGAGTGGATGAAAAATGGAGTCCGGTAACGGACCTTCCCATTTCCGAAAACTATAATAATATTTCACCGGGACATTATACTTTTCGCGTATCCGTTAAAAAGGGAAATGGAAACTGGTCCACCCCTTCTGAATTTCATTTCAGAATCAGACCGCCCTGGTGGTTCTCATGGTGGGCAGAACTTATTTACTTTATTATTTTTATCGGTTTACTCCGGCTTTGGGTCAGGTATCGGTCTCTCCGGCTGTTAAATGAAAACGCGTGGCTGGAACAAAAAGTAGCTGAACGCACGGAAGCGCTCAGTCAATCACTGGAAAATCTTCGTCAGACGCAGGGACAATTAATACAGGCCGAAAAAATGGCATCCCTGGGAGAACTGACTGCAGGTATAGCCCATGAAATTCAGAATCCACTGAATTTCGTAAATAATTTTTCAGAAGTTAACACAGAGCTTCTGGAAGACGTCAATAAGTCGCTTAATGCAGGAGATACAGCAGAGGTAAAAAATATCCTGAAAGACATCGAAATGAATATGGGAAAAATTACTTTCCATGGCAAGCGTGCCGATGCCATTGTGAAAGGAATGCTCCTGCATTCCCGGGCCAGCAGCGGTCAGAAAATACTCACCGATGTAAACATGCTGGCGGATGAATATCTTCGACTGAGTTATCATGGTCTGAGAGCAAGGGATAAATCATTCAATGCCCAGTTCGTAATGGATTTTGATGAAAAGACCGGTGAACTCATGCTGGTGCAGCAGGATATCGGAAGAGTTTTACTGAATCTGTTCAATAATGCCTTTTATTCTGTAACAGAAAAAAAGAAACAGATAGAAAAGGCGAACATATCCGGAGACACAGTAAAGGAATCATATGAACCCACGGTTTCCGTAAGTACCAGAAGGAAAAAAGACTCTGTTGAAATTAGAATCAGGGATAATGGACTGGGTATTTCAAAAAAAGTGATTGGTAAAATTTACCAGCCGTTTTTTACGACGAAACCTGCCGGTCAGGGAACGGGCCTCGGACTGTCACTGAGTTATGATATCATAACGAAGGAACACAATGGAAAAATAGACGTGACAACCATGGAAAACGAGTATACTGAATTTATTATTGAATTACCAGTACAGGCAGCATAAAGATTTGCATAATAAAACAACTTAGGTAACATGAAAATTCTTGTAGTCGATGACGAAAAAGATATACAGCAATTATTTGAACAGCGTTTCCGGAGGGAAATAAAGAGTGGTGAGTTTGAATTTGTTTTCACTTTCTCTGCACCGGACGCCATCGAATATTTAAACCGTATCCAGCACGAAGTGGTATTGATTCTTTCTGATATCAATATGCCCGGCATGAGCGGATTTGAATTGCTGAGCGAAATAAAAAAGAAATTTAAAACACCGCCACCCATCGTGATGATGATCACGGCATATGGTGACGATGAAAAATATCATCATGCCCTTGAACTGGGTGCCGATGACTTTCTGACAAAACCTTTAGATTTTAATCTTTTGAAAACAAAACTTAAATTATTGGAAAATGGCTAAAATACTGGTGGTGGATGATGAGCCGGATTTAGAAGTCCTCATAAAACAAAGATTCCGGAAGCAAATCCGTGACCGTCAGTACGAATTTGTATTCGCAGTGAATGGATCCGATGCGCTGGATAAGATCAGGGAGTCGGAAGACCTGGACATTGTGTTGAGTGATATCAATATGCCGGAAATGGACGGACTGACCCTCCTGGATAAAATGGGTCAGCTAAACCCGATTTTAAAGGCCGTTATAGTTTCCGCATATGGTGACATGGATAATATCAGGATTGCCATGAACCGCGGTGCATTTGATTTTATTACCAAGCCCGTTAATTTTGAGGATCTTGACCTGACGATCGTGAAGACCATTCGCCATGTTGACCAAACACGTCAAACTCTTAAGGCGATTCGTGAAAATAATATTTTGCGAATGTATGTGGATGAAACGGTGCTGAATTTTATGAACCGGCCCGAATTCGAATCCGCTTTATTAAAGAATGAAACTATTGAAGCCTCCATCGCTTTTATTGATATTTGCGGATTTACTTCAATCACAGAATCGGAACAGCCCAATGTGGTTGTCAATATGCTGAACAGCTATTTTGATGTGATCGTAAAAGAAATCATCGCGCAGAATGGCTACGTGGACAAATTCATCGGGGATGCCGTACTGGCTGTATTCCGCAACGAATACCACCTGGACAGGGCTGTAGATGCCTGTCTGGCCGTTAAAAACGAGATTGAAAAATTAGTGTCAGCGCACGATGGACAGGGTTTTAAACCCAAAGTATCGATTGGTATTCATTCCGGCGAAATGGTCTGCGGAAATATCGGCTCTGCAAGTCTCCGCCGCCTGGATTATACAGTCATCGGAGATGTTGTGAATACGGCGGAACGTTTACACCAGGCCGCAGAAAACGGACAAATCATCATTGCCGAATCCTCATTTGAACGGATAAAGCAATCTTTTCGATGTAATAAACTGCAGGAAGTACAACTGAAACATAAAGCACATCCGGTGCAGATTTATGAGGTAATATCCTAATAATTGTCAATTGTTAATTGTCAATTGTTAATTATACATTGAAATAAAATCTGTTATTATCTGTTATCTACACTTAAAATTGACAATTAACAATTAACAATTGACAATTAACTACGTTGTCTGAGCGGTAAGAGATCTGAAATCCACCGGAACCAGCTTGCTTACGCCTGCTTCCTGCATGGTGACACCATAGATAACGTCCACCGAACTCATGGTCATTTTATTATGTGTAACGATGATGAATTGGGAGTTATCGCTAAACTGACGGATCATATTCGTGAATTTTCCCACATTGGCATCATCAAGCGGAGCATCTACTTCGTCCAATATACAAAACGGCGCCGGTTTGATCAGGTAGATTGCAAATAGTAATGCTGTTGCCGTCAACGTCTTCTCTCCCCCACTTAACTGCTGAATCGAAGAAGGCCTTTTACCCTTTGGCTTTGCAACAATATCAATCCCCGTTTCGGCCAGGTTCTCCGGATTTTCCAATACCAGGTCCGCCGTATCTTCTTCTGTAAATAAAGCCTTAAAAACTTTTTGAAAATTCTCCCGCACTTTACCAAATGTTTCCAGGAATTGCTGGTTAGCTGTCGTTTCTACTTCCTGGATGGTTAGGAGTAAAGTGTCCTTTGCATTCACGAGGTCGTTTTTCTGCTCCACAATAAAATCATAACGCCTCTTCATTTCCTGGAAAGCTTCAACCGCTGTGGGATTCACCTCACCCAGGTTTTCAAGCCTCTTTTTCATGCGGTCTGCTTTCTCCTGTAATTCTTCCGGACTCATTTCGCCGGTTCTCGCTTCATCTATGATATCATCGAGGTTTATTCTGAATTCTACGCTCAGCCGCTCTTTCATACCCGCCAGCTGTAATTTCAGATCATTCAGGCGGTCCTTAATTTCACCCAGGATATGTTCGGCATTTTCCTTTTGTTTTATCAAATGTCTGAGCTCCGTTTCTTTTTCGCTGAGTTTGTTTCTCTCCAGATAGTAAGCCTGATCCGCCTCGTTCAATTTCTTTTCCTCAAATTCTTTATTGCGAATCATTTCCGTTAAAGCTGTTTCAAGCGAATGAAGTGATTCGGTGCTTTCTGTGATCTGCTGAAGAGCCTGTTCCAGTTGGAAGCGATTATCTTCTATCTGAATTTTTAAATCAACCAATTGTTTATTCCTGAATTCACGTTCCTGTTTTAATGCGGCAATCCGGTTCTGTTGCTGTATCATCTGCAGGTTTACTTCATTGAAGTCCGCCAAAGCACCATTAAATGCCTGCTCTTCCACTGTGAACTGATTCTGGCCCTGAGAAATTTTTTCCTTCAGTTCATTCAGTTCTTCCATCAGTCTCGCAGCTTCGTTCCTCGTTCCTGCGATGGATTCCTGTGTTTGCTGAAGCTGATTTTGAAGGTCACCGATTCTCCGCACCGCAGCTTCCTGCAAACCATTGAGATTCTCTGTTTTATTCTGAATAGAAAATAGCTGGTTATTTAGCCGGTTGATGTCTTCCTGCGCCTGACGCAGGGCCTGTTCCTTCAACTGTTCGTTGAAGCCAATGACTTCATTGTGCCTGGATTGAATTTCTGTTTTCAGACCGGCGACGATCCTTTCATGAGCAATTACATCCTGTGATATTTTTTCAAGATTTTTAGCACGACCGATCTTTCTGCCTTCGAACAATCCGACACTACCACCGGTCAGAGAATATTTGCCCTTCACATATTTGCCATGCTTTTCAAGGATCACCGATCCGTTGGATTCATTGTTAAACCATTCTATCGAAGGTTCATTTTCCGCGATAAATACATGTTGTAACAGATGTTTCGCAAGCGGCAGATATTTTGGCTCCACTTCAATTACACTCAGCGCGGGAACCGTATCGGCTGGCTGTTGATGAGATTCAGCCAGATCAGCCGGAAATTTATTGAGCAGAAAAAAATTTGCTTTACCCTTTTTATTGTCATCCAGTAAGTGAACCGCTTTCAATCCTTCTTCCAGATCATTTACAACATAATAATTCAGATAGGGTTCCAATACATTTTCGACAGCCGTTCTGAATTCTTCTTTCACATATATAATATCTGAAAGGACGGGGGATGTATGATTCCAGTTTGGATTCTTGTGCAGAAATTTTACACTTTCCGGATAACCCTCCATTGAATCGATCAGGCTTTTCAGGAGATCGTGTTCATTTTTTTTGGCATCGTACTTTCGGCTTTCTTCCGCCAGTTCCTGACGAAGGATTTCCAGCTTCTCCTGCGTCTGCAGGATTTGTTCACGTGTCCTCTCCTGATGCTCCTGCAACTGCCTTAAATCCGTCCTTTTGCTTTCCAATTCATCCGAGGTTAATTCGCCCTCGAAACCCAATTGCTTAATCTGTTGGGCCCGGGATGCACTTTCTTCTTCCTGTTGCCTCAGCGCCCTTTCAAGATTTTGTATCGAAGTATCGGCAACTGCTATATTTTTTTCAGAATCGAATTGTTTCCGCTGCGCCTGGGCATGTTCACCTCTCAACTGATCCAGCAGTCGTTTGATGTCACTAAAAGACGTTCTTGCCAATTCTGTTTTCTCGCGCAACAGTTCCAGATTCTGCAATAAAAGTTCCAGTTTGACGTCTTCTTCAACAACCTGGTTTTCTGTGAAAAGAACACTTTCTTCTAAACCCTTTATCTGCCCTGCACCCTTCGAAAGAAAATCCTGCAGGTTGGATTCTTTTTCCTGCAGAAAATTCACGCGTTGACTGACCAGGTTTTTCTCTCCTTCTTTATTTCTTAATTGCTGGATAAGATCATTGAACGCATGCTGCAAAGTCTGCAACTGTTTTTCTTTTTCAATAAATTCCAGCTTTTCTTTTTCGAGTGCCGCTTCTTCTCCCGCGATCGTCGCTTCTAACTCAAACTTTTTGTCTGTTTCAGTCTCCGATTGCGACTGAAGGCTTTTATAACTTGCGTTAAATCCTTCCAGCGATGATTTGGCCAGTTCGATACTTACTTCGCGATATTCTTTTTTTATCTCGAAATATTTTTCTGCTTTTTTGGCCTGGCTCTCCAGGGTTTTTAACTGATTATTTATTTCAAACAGAAGATCCTCAATGCGGGCGAGATCCTGTTCGGTTGCATCCAGTTTCTGACGGGCTTCTTTTTTTCTGGTCTTGTAAATAGAAATGCCTGCTGCCTGTTCCAACATGCGACGGCGGCTGTTTTCTTTATCACGGATGATATCATCCACCATGCCCAGTTCGATGATCGCGTAACTGTCGGTTGATATACCGGTATCCATAAAAAGATTCTGGATATCTTTTAAGCGGCAACTCACATCATTCAGCCGGTACTCGCTTTCCCCGCTTTTATAAAACTTTCGGGTGACCGTTACCGTGCTGAATTCCGTTGGCAATAAATTTCGTGTATTCTCAAACGTCAGACTTACTTCAGCAAGTCCGGAGGCTGTACGGTTCTTCGATCCGTTGAAAACAAGACTCTCCAGATTTTCAGACCGCAGATGACTGATCTTTTGTTCACCTATCACCCATCGGATACTATCCACGATATTGCTCTTGCCACATCCATTCGGTCCGATAATACCTGTGATCCCTTCATTGAAAAGAATATGGGTGCGGTCAGCAAAACTTTTAAATCCTTTTATATCAAGACTTTTTAAACGCACGGATCTCTGTATTGATTGAGGACAAACCTAATCAAAATGCCTTATGGATTCCCCTATTGTTAATAAGTGGTGGATACTCTTTCTAGTCTTCTTTTTTGGATTTATTAGCCCGGTTTTTCAATTCGGCAATCGGCATATCGATTTGTTTTCCCATCACCTGATTTCCCCGGTATGTGATCACTTTTAGCATGACAGCATCTTTCGGTACCATCAGTGGTTGCTTATATACAGGATAAAAATTATCAGGATGCGAATTGTCGAAACTATAGTGAATATCCAAGCCCTCTATTTCAGTGCTCAACGTAATAACCAGGGAATCATTTGCATCTTTACTAACCGAAAAGATGGGATCGAACATCGTGCGGGCATATTTCACATTCTGGAGATCCAACCGTCCGAAATTATTCTCCACTTTATTTGCAAACCAGTTCCAGTTCTTTTTTTCTTTTGGAGACCAGAGCGATTCTGAAACAGCCAGGCTCCGGGGCCATATCATATACTGCAGATGACGGGTATTATACACCTGTTCTGTCCATAAATTGGCTTGTCCGCCCAGGATATATTTTGATTCCACTCCTTCCGGTACCGGCTCAAATTCATAGGTCTTATTCAGTCTCAGCGTGGCATAAACATGAGGCTCACTGATAGCGTCTCCCTGCATATAATCCAGGTAAACAAAGGTGGTCGGGCTCATAACGACCTGGTGGCCCATTTTGGCTGCTGCTATACCACCTTTGATTCCCCGCCAGCTCATGACAACCGCATTCGGAGCCAGACCGCCTTCAAGGATTTCATCCCAGCCAATGAATTTTTTACCCTTGGATTCAACAATTTTTTCAATACGTTTTTCAAAATAGCTCTGCACTTCTTCCATTGTTTTCAGGTTCTCCTTTGTCATCAGCGCCTTGATCTGATCACTTTTCTCCCAGTAATTTTTTGCACACTCATCGCCTCCTACATGTATATAGGGAAAGGGAAAGAGCGATGCGAGTTCCGAAAAAACAGTATCCAGAAAGACATACACTTTTTCATTAGCCGGACAAAGCGTATTGTCCCTCAGGGCCACAGGACCGGGCCAGTTCATAAACTTTTCACCTGAAACGACCTGGTATTTATCCGCACCCTCTGTACAGGAGAGATCGGGATAAGCCACGATTGCGGACATGCTATGTCCGGGAACATCTATTTCCGGCAGTATATCTACAAAACGGTCTTTCGCATATTTTACCATAGATCTGATATCATCCTGGGTATAAAATCCACCATATGTTCTCGGCTCATCATCGGGAATGGGGGCAAAAGTTCCAAAATATCCTTCACGCTTTGCGTTATGGGATGCTACTCCGGTCAGGCGGGGCAGGCTTTTGATTTCAATCCTCCATCCCTCATCGTCTGTCAGATGCATGTGCAACAGATTGAATTTATACTGAACCATCACATCGATAAAATCCTCTACCTCTTTTTTTGTAAAAAAATGACGGGCGACATCGAACATCAGTCCCCTCCAGGCAAAACGGGGATAATCCTTGATTTCTACCAACGGTGCCTTCCAGCTTACTCCGGCGACTTTTGTCTTACTCTCAATTTCCTGCGGAAGTAACTGCCACAATGTTTGCGCTCCATAAAAAAGTCCGGCTGGTTTATTAGCGGTAATGACTATACCGGTTGACTTTACAGATAAACGATAACCTTCTTCGTGTAATTCCAGGTCATGGATCTTTGTTAGTTCAAACCGTATCACTGCATTCTTGCTATTCACAACGCTGACTTTTTTCCCGGTGGCTGCCAGTTTCGCAAGAACCATTTCACTGGTTGTTTTTAATTCCGGGGAGTTAGGAATACTTACAGTTATTAATGCAGGCAATGGATAGTAACCGGCACCCTGAACCAGGCTAACGGGTTCAGGAATTACTGAAATCGTTTTTTCTTTTTTCTGCGAGAAAGCAATTAATGAAGAAATGGCAAACAAGCCAAGCAGGATCATTTTTTTCATGTAGCAAGCGTTTTAAAAGCTTAATGCGCAAAGCGCAAAGCTGAAAGAAAAGTTATTGGGCGCGAATTTATTAAATAATATGTATTAATGATATCTAATACTGAATTGAATTTCGAAAATGTCGAAACCAAAAGATGAAATCAGTAAATAAAAATGAATTATTCATTCAATTTCCACATCTCCACATTTCCCACAATCTCTCATTACCCACATTGTTTAACGCCGAAGGCGTTAAACGTATGGTTCCTGCTGACTGAGACAATGAAAACTTCCCAATCCCCAGATGATATCGGTTGAATCGATGCCGATTACTTTGCGTTCAGGAAACGCTTTCTGAATGATCTGTAATGCCCTGTCATCTTTGGCGCATCGGAAAGTGGGCACAACAACCAGTCCGTTTGCAATATAAAAATTTGCATAGGAAGCCGGTAGTCGCTGATCCTCATAAATAACTTTATCAGGCATCGGAAGTTCAACCAGATTCAGTTGCTTCCCATTTAGCAGTCGCATCTTTTTCAAATCGGTCAGATTTTGCTGGAGGATACCATAATTCTCATCCGATTTATTTTCTTCCACCACAACCAGCACACTGTCTTCATTAAAAAACCGTACGGTATCGTCAATATGTCCGTCGGTATCGTCTCCTATAATTCCTTCCTTTACCCAAAGAATCTGATCGACCCCATAGTACGCTTCGAGATAAGCCTCGATCCCTGACCGGCTCAATAAAGGATTTCTGTTTTCATTCAACAAACAGGATTCGGATGTGATCAGCGTTCCTTTTCCGTTGAAATCAACGGCGCCTCCTTCCATAATAATGTCCGGATACAAAACCGGAATTTCATAAGCTGTCGCAATCAGTGTAGGTATACGATCATCCAGATCGTACGGAGGATATTTATTTCCCCAGGCATTATAATTCCAGTCGATGATAATTTTCGGTTGTGCCGCACCGGGATTAATCAGGAATGCCGGGCCGTGGTCCCTGCACCAGGCATCGTTGGTGGGATGCGTATAAAATTTGATCCTTTCCATATTGACTTCCACCGCCTGCAGTTTTTCAATGGCAAAGGATTTCATGTCTTCATTTACCACATTAATATGCACCGATTCATTTTCGGTGAGCGCTTTAATGAATAAACAATAAGGTGCATAAATACTTGCAATCTTACCCGGCCAGGAAGCTTCCTTATGCGGCCAGCTTAACCAGGTAGCTGTATGAAGTTCAAACTCCGCCGGGAAACGATAACCCAGTTCCTTCGGCGATGGCCGGCTAATCTCCATCTATAAATCTTTGGGTGATGGGTTGATAAGAATCTATTCTGCGGTCGCGCATGAACGGCCAGTGGGTTCGGTAACTGTCGGTCTTGTCCGTATCTATTTCCTGTACGATCACTTCTTCCTGATCATGACCTGCCTGGTATAGTATTCTTCCGAAAGGATTAGAAATAAATGATCCACCCCAGAATTTCATGGCTCCGTTCTGCTCGAATCCAACCCGGTTTACACTCACTACATGAACCCCGTTGGCTACCGCATGACTGCGTTGAATGGTCTGCCATGCGTTATATTGTTCTTCGTTCGTTGGTAAATCCTGTGCGGTTGACCAGCCGATAGCTGTAGGGTAAAACAAAATTTCCGCGCCCATCAGTGAGGTGATACGTGCCGCTTCCGGATACCACTGGTCCCAGCAGATCAGAACGCCGATTTTCGCATATTTCGTTTCAAAAACTTTGTAACCGAGATCACCCGGAGTAAAATAAAATTTCTCATAGAAAGATGGGTCATCCGGAATATGCATTTTTCGATACTTCCCCATATAGGTTCCGTCTGCGTCAATCACAGCCGTCGTATTATGATATATACCCTGCGCTCTTTTTTCAAAAAGAGAACCGATGATTACAATCCTGTATTCGCGTGCAATAGCCTGTAAAGTTTCTGTAGCAGGTCCGGGTATGGGTTCAGCAAGAAGAAAATTTTCATAATCTTCCACATCGCAGAAATAAAGTGAGGTAAACAGTTCCTGGAGGCAAACAATCTGGGCGCCTTTGGCCGCTGCTTCTTTTATTTTCTGAACGGCTTTTTGAAGATTGATATCCTTTTCCTTTACACAGGACATCTGTATGATTCCCACTTTTACTTTAGCCATATCTAGAAAAAGTTTAACGCTTAAAGCCCAAAGCCTAAAGCCTAAAACTAATTTGAAAGTTTGGAAATAAATAAATTGATTTTACCATATAACAATTACGTCATATAAGATCTAAATCCCTGAACTGGTTTTAGGCTTTGGGCTTTAGGCTTTAGGCTTAAGAAGCTCTTCCTAAATGCTTCAGATACGTTACATGAGAAGCAATGGCTTTATGTACGCGACGAAATTCTATATACTGAATTCCGTGATCCGCACAAGCCTGCCGAACAATCTTGCTTACAGCAGGATAATGCACATGAGATATCTTGGGGAATAAATGATGTTCAATCTGAAAATTTAAACCACCAACCAGCCATGACACCAGTTTATTGTGAGTGGCAAAATTGGCCGTTGTATTTACCTGGTGTATTGCCCATTCATTTTCAATCTTATTCGACTCAATATCCGCTTTGGGGAATGTAGTATGTTCAACGGTATGCGCCAGCTGGAATACGATGCTGATCAGGAGACCTGTCACCACCGTTGTGACTAGAAACCCGACTACCCAAGCACCCACACCGACCATATAAATAGGAAGCGCAATAAATATGAAAGCATGTATCACTTTAAAAATCCAGAAGTTAAAGTGATCCATAACGCTCATTTTCTTCAAAGGCACTTCACCCACCCGTTTCCTGAAATATTTATTGTAATCGAGAATAAAAATCCAGAGTATATAAAGCATGGCATATAAGCCCCAGAAATAAACATGCTGGTATTTGTGCATCTTCAGTCTCTTCTGATTACTGCTCATACGCATGAATGGCTGGATATCTATGTCATCATCCACGCCGTCGACATTGGTATAGGAATGATGTATGATATTATGCTTGTTATGCCAGATAAAACTATTTCCGCCCAAAACGCTCAGTGAGAGGGCAGCCATCTGATTGATCAGTTTGCTTTTGCTAAAACTCCCGTGTCCGCCGTCGTGCATCACGTTAAATCCAATCGCGGAAATCACACATCCGAATAAAACACACTCAATAATGGCAAAAAAAGTAGGGGGAGTAAAAAATACAAGATGCGTGTAAAGCGCTAAAAAACTAATACCCAGCACAGCTGCTTTCAGGTATAGTCCGAAATTACCAGTCATTGACTTTCCGGTCTGATCAAAATAGGCATTTATTCTTTTTTTGAGATCAGTATGGAAAGTGTGCGGACTGGCAGAAAATTTTGGCATTTGCATGGTAAAACTCTTTAACTTAAAATCGCAGCAAAGTTATCGCATTTAATTGCTTTAGCACTGTTAAATAACGATGGAAGCGAGGAGTTTATGCACATCATGTGTCAAATTGTACAAAAGAATCCAGGCTTTCTACCCCTATCATTTTCTTCGATATGAAGCCTTCAGCGTATTTTACCCCGATCATTTTACCACACATCTGGGCTCTTCCTATCACAGAATCGAGGAATTCGGGGGAAGAAATATAAGTCTGGGGTTCGTCTTTTGTATAGGTTGTGGAATGAAATTGCGACTGATAAGCCCTGATTGCTTCCAGTTTTCGCTCGAAAACAGCTGAAATATCATACACAAAGTCGGGCTCGTAAAACCGGTCCTGTATGAAATGAAATACATATTTGGGGCGCCAGTGCTCCTGTTCGAGGCCCTGTTCATCCTGGGTCGAAATCTTTCTGAGTCCGCTCAAAAAACAGCTGTCTGAAATCAGGTGGCCGGCCCGGCCATGATCCGGGTGACGGTCCTCCAGGGCACTGGAAAGAACAATTTCGGGTCGGATATTTGCGCAACGCCCGTGATCAGTTTTCTTTGATTTACTTCATCATTCCGAAAAAATCCGTCGGGCATGCCGAGATTTTCACGGATATCCAAATTCATTATACGGGCAGCTGCTTCCGATTCCTGCTGACGGATTTCTGCGGTTCCCCGGGTTCCCAGTTCACCCCGGGTCAGATCGACAACACCGACGGTTTTTCCATGTAGTTTTTCCATCATCAGGGTGCCCGAACAACAAAGCTCAACATCGTCGGGATGCACCGCTACTGCGAGTACCTGAATTTTTTTCATGCCGCAAATTATAATAAGTTAACCAGAGTTTTCAGGTTGTCCGATCGGGTGAAAGATTATCCAAATATGCATAACTTTGCACTCCAAAATTATCTTATCATCTTCATCTTAAATTTATTTCTATGGCCTATGATGTAGTCGTACTTGGCAGCGGTCCCGGTGGTTATGTTGCTGCCATCCGCGCATCTCAATTGGGTTTTAAAACAGCCATTATTGAAAAAGAAAGTCTGGGAGGTATTTGTCTGAACTGGGGCTGTATTCCCACCAAAGCGCTGTTAAAGAGTGCCCAGGTATTTGAAGATATCAAGCATGCAAAGGATTTTGGCATTGAGGCCAGTGGAAAACCGGATTTTCCAGCCGTTATCAAGCGCAGCCGCGGAGTAGCAGACAAAATGAGCCGTGGGGTGCAGTTCCTGATGAAAAAAAATAAGATCGATGTGGTCATGGGATTCGGAAAACTAAAGGCCAAGGGACAGATTGAAGTAACCGGGGCCGATGGTAAATCTCAAATCGTAGAAGGCCGTCATATATTAATAGCCACCGGTGCGCGCAGTCGCGAACTGCCCAGCATGAAGCAGGACGGTAAAAAAATAATTGGATACCGCGAGGCAATGAATCTGCCCGGTTCAGCCGAAGAGCATCATCGTAGTGGGTAGTGGTGCCATCGGGGTGGAATTCGCTTATTTCTACTACGCAATGGGAACAAAAGTGACCATCGTTGAATTCCTGCCACGCATCGTTCCTGTAGAGGACGAAGAGATTTCAAAAGAACTTGAAAAATCATATAAAAAAGCCGGCATCGATATTTTGGTAAACAGTGAAGTAACCAGTGTGGACACCAGCGGTTCAGGGGTGAAAGCCAAAGTAAAAACGGCTACCGGAGAACAGGTGCTGGAGGCTGATATCCTGCTGAGTGCCATTGGTATTTCCGCCAATATCGAAGGAATCGGACTGGAAACTCTGGGTGTAAAAACAGATAAAGGAAAGATTGTTGTTGACAAATTTTATAATACCAATGTAGCAGGCCTCTATTCTTTCGGAGATTGTGCTCCCGGTCAGGCATTGGCCCATGTGGCTTCCAAGGAAGCAATTATTTGTGTGGAAAATATCGCTTTCCAGGAGAAAAAATATGCGCACGCTCCTGAACCCATCGACTATAATAATGTGCCGGGATGTACTTATTGCACACCGGAAATTGCATCGGTCGGTTTCACAGAAAAGCAGGCTAAGGACGCCGGATATGAAATCAAGGTTGGTAAATTTCCACTCAGCGCTTCCGGAAAAGCTTCCGCAGCAGGACATACAGAGGGATTTATAAAAGTGATTTTTGATGCGAAATACGGAGAATGGCTGGGAACGCATATGATCGGATATAACGTAACAGAAATCATCATCGAAACAGTTGTCGGACGTAAACTCGAGACCACTTATCACGAAGTACTCAACAGCATTCATCCACATCCGACCATCAGTGAAAGCGTGAAAGATGCGATTGAGGTAGCGTACGGAGAAGCTATACATCTTTAAGCTTAAAGCGTAAAGCGTAAAGCTTAAAGCTTTAAATGGTTAATTATTAATGAGAATGATTGCAAAATCGACAGCATTAATAATTAACCATTTTTTTTATAAAATTATTCAATTATCTCATTGGCCTTAAGCTTTACGCTTTAAGCCTTAAGCTTTCAAAAATGCTTCCATATCAGTCTGGGAAAAAGAAAGTCATTCTTTGCGCCAAAAGACTTCATCGTCATTGGCAGCGGATTTACCGGACTTTGGTCGGCATATTATCTGAAAAAACGCTATCCGGATAAGTCGGTGGTCATCCTCGAAAGAGGCATCATTCCCAGCGGTGCAAGCAGCCGCAATGCGGGCTTTGCATGCTTCGGCAGTTTTACAGAACTTGAATCGGATACTCAACAGCATGGTGAGAATGAAATGCTGCAACTGGTCGAAATGCGCTTTAAGGGTTTGGAAAAAATCCGGAAAAAATTCAGCGCAGACAGGATCGGCTACGAAAACCTGGGAGGATATGAATTGGTTTCACCTGCCGGGTTTCCGGATATGAATGTTTTGAGAACAAGAATTGACACCCTCAACAATCAATTAAAAAACATTACAGGAAAACAAAAAACTTTCCAGCTCAACGATTCAAAAATAAAATCTTTCGGTCTGGGTGGCTCGCATCATCTGATAGAAAATAAACTGGAATCGCAATTACACTCCGGCAAATTGCTGGAAGCACTCGTTCAACTGGTCCATTCCGAAGGCATCACTATACTGACACAGGTTGACATAAAAAAAATGCATGTCTTGCCGGACCGCATAGAACTGGAATCTAACCTGCCGCTTACCTTGCGTGCAGAACAGGTTTTGGTTTGCACAAATGCTTTCGCAAAAAGCTTATTGCCGGATCTGGATATTGTGCCGGCCCGCGGTCAAATCCTGCTTACCGAACCTATCGAAGGACTTAAAATAAAAGGAACTTTTCATTATGATGAAGGTTTTTACTATTTCCGCAACCTGGACAATCGCCTGCTACTGGGTGGAGCGAGAAATAAATTTCTATCCGAAGAAGAAACTTTTTCTGCCGGAACTTCAGATCATGTTCAGGATGAACTGGAACGATTTCTGCGGGAAATCGTATTGCCTGGCACACCATATCAAATAAATCTGCGCTGGAGTGGAACGATGGCTGTCGGGAAGGAGAAAAAACCGATAGTGCAAAAAATCAGCGACCGTATATTCTGTGCGGTACGTATGAGTGGCATGGGTGTCGCACTCGCACCGCAACTCGGGAAAAAAGTGGCGGGTATGATGTAAGGGTCTGTTCGCATACCCTTCGCATAGTGTTCGCTTATTGTTTGCCTGCTTAAGCGAAGAATGGGCGGTCAATCTGCAAAGCGCGGGATCAAAATACCTTGTTTTCACCCGGTCCCTGATGCTAATTTGACAGTATTTCATACACGATTACATTATGATTCCGGCGATGGTTGCTGAAAGATATGAGGCCATCGTGCCGCAGAATAATGCTCTCAGGCCCAATTTCGCCAGGTCCGCCCGCCGGCTGGGTGCGATGGCGCCGATTCCGCCAATCTGCATACCTACGCTGCTGAAATTTGCAAATCCACAGATTGCAATACTGACAACCAACAGGCCTTTTTGGGACATGATGGGCACCGCTCCTGAAGTCAGGCTCTTGAAAGCAACAAATTCATTCACCGTAAGCTTTTGCCCGAGTAAGGTAGCTGCATTGGTAATGTCTCCCGGCGGCACGCCCATCGCCCAGGCAAAAGGATAAAATATTTTTGAAAAGATCCAGTTCAGGCTCAGATTAAATGAAGGATTAAAGAGATGGCCCGTTTTCAAAAGCAAATAATCAACGATGGCGATCGTGGCGATAAATCCGATCAGCATGGCAATCACGTTCATGGCGATTTTAAAACCTTCACCGGCGCCATGGGTAATCGCGTCAAGCATATTCACATAACGACTGGTGACTTTCAATTTAACCGTCCCCATCGTTTCACTGATTTCAGTTTCCGGCCACACAATTTTAGAAATGACCAATGCACCCGGCGCCGCCATGAGGCTGGCCGTAATTAATTTGGGTGCCAGATCCAATCCTGCCTGTGCGCCCATATTGGCGTATACTATCAAAATGCCGCCTGCAATACAGGCGAGACTTCCAGACATACTCGCCAGCAGTTCACTTTTAGTCATACCGGGTAAGTAAGGTTGTATTAAAACCTGCGCTTCGATTTGACCCACGAAAGCGCTCGCGACATTACTAAGTGCCTCGGCACCACTCACGCGCATGATCACGTTCATTGCTTTTGCGATGACCGCAATGATGCGCTGCATAATACCAATATGATAGGACATAGCCACCAGGGCACATACAAAAATGATGGTGGCGGTCACATTGAAAGCGAAAACAAATCCACCCATCGCATAATCCATGAACCCTCCTCCTTTGGCCGGTACGGCAATACCACCATAAACAAATGCCGCTCCCTGAAATGCAAACTGTTCCAGTTTTCCCATGACCCTCCCGAGCAGTTTAAAAAAATATATGACCGGCTCTACTTTCAGAACCATTATACCGATCAATAATTGAAGTGCTATTCCAGACAAAACCAAACGGATATTGATCCGCCGCCGGTTATTGGAAAATGCAATGGCCAGCGCGAGGATGAGCACTATACCAATCAATCCCTGAAATCGTTGCATGTGTCAATTTGTATAGGGAAGATAAAGGAATTAACTAATAAATGAATGTAGGAACATTGACGGCTGTTTCCTTCGTAAATTTGCATGGTAAATAATGGCGATGGAAATGGGAACAGAACAGATTCAGGAAATTGTAAACAATCAGCCGGATGTATTGCTTCGCAGAATTGGTGAAAAGATAATTAACAGAGAACGAATTTTTTTCGATGAAGCTGTAATGCTTTTTGAAAAGGCCGGCCTTGCTTATACCGGAGCCCTGGCTAATTATAAACGCGAAACCCTGCACGGTAACAAGACTTATTTTAATCGGAATTTTCATATCGAGCCGACAAATGTTTGTGTGTTTTCCTGCGCATTTTGTTCCTATTCGAGGTTATACGCCCATCGGGATGAGGGCTGGGAGCTTAGTATTGACCAGATGATGGATATGGTAAAAAAATACGATGGCAAACCCGTGACCGAAGTACATATCGTGGGAGGTGTTCATCCGAAAATGAACCTTTATTTTTTTGTAGAGTTGTTACAGAAAATCAAGGCCTACCGTCCGGATCTCCATATCAAAGGTTTTACTGCAGTGGAACTCGATTATATGTTTCGAAAAGCAAAACTTTCGGTTGAAGAAGGCATGAAAACCTTGCATGAAGCAGGACTTGATTCCCTGCCCGGTGGTGGCGCGGAGATCTTCGACCCGGAAATCAGGAAACAGATCTGCGAGGACAAAGTAAATGCGGATGGGTGGCTGGATATTCACCGTCAGGCGCATCTTTTGGGAATGCATACCAATGCAACGATGTTATATGGTCATATTGAAAATTATGGTCACCGCGTGGACCATATGGAAAGGCTCAGAACATTGCAGGATGAAACAGGTGGATTTAATACTTTCATTCCGTTAAAATTCCGAAATAAAGGCAATGACATGAGCCATGTGGCAGAGTCTTCCGTAATCGAAGACATGAAAACCTATGCAGTCAGTCGCCTGTACATGGATAATTTCCCGCATATAAAAGCTTACTGGCCTATGCTCGGCCGTCAAAGTGCACAGTTAACGCTTTCTTTTGGTGTGAATGATCTGGACGGAACCATCGATGATTCCACAAAGATTTATTCAATGGCAGGTTCTGAAGAGCAGCATCCTTCTCTTTCTACGGCAGAATTGGTAGCGCTGATTAAGCAGGTAAAAAGAGAGCCTGTTGAGAGGGACACATTGTATAACGAAATCAAAAATTATAAGGATATGGATCTGACGGCGATGGCATCCAGTCCGTTGTACAATTGATCTCTTTTATTTTCCGCGTACGCTGACGGCAATACGTCTGTCTCTCGCTCTGAGGGAATCAGCATCATCCGGAGCATATTGCGCGAAATCCGATCCAAATCCTTCTGCTCCGGTAATCTGGCCGGAAATGACGCCTGCTGTTTTTAAAGCCTTCGCAACAGCTTCTGCGCGATTCTCTGACAGCGTGCTGTTTAATACACTGTCGCCGCCTTTTTCATTAAAACCGGCGATTTTTATTCTGGCGTTCGGAAATGATTTCAAAATGGCAGCGACATTTTCAATCTGTGTCATACTTTCTTTGGTAATATCCGCCGTGCCTGTGTTAAATTTTACCTGATCAAAATTAAAAATGAATCTTCGGGAAGGTTTGCTATTGGGATCATTGAAAAATGTAGCCAGCTGATCTTCCATACTCCCTTTTTTTACAAATAATAATTTACCTGCGGGAAGTTTTACTGAATAACGGCCATCCGGAATGGGTGTTGCTGCAGTTGTATCTTTTGAAGGTACAGTTGTTTCTTTTGACGGGACAGTTGCATCTTTTGCCGGAACAGTCTGCTGAACCACGGGCACCGACGACAACTCAGCCGGCTCCTGCCTGATCAGAAAAAACCAAATCACACCTGCAACCACCGCTACTAATACAACGGGTATTACCCAGTTAATCTTTTGTTTTTCACGAGCGGTTTTGGGTTCTATACCGGCAAATTTCTCGGTTAAGCCGGAAAGGTGTTCAAATCCTACGATACCCTCCAGGAATATTCCTGCGGGCAATAGATTGAGCGTTTTTTTCTTTTCGCTGTTCAAAAAACTACGCATTCCGTTTACATTCATATCCGACTCAATGATATGTCTGCCCAGGACGCTATAAGCAGCAGGAGCAACAATATTTAACAGTGAGGCAGCTGATTTGCTGCTGATTCCTGCGTATCCTGATATAGCATCCGTTAAGTCAGATATTTTGCCTCCGAACAGACTTTCTAAATAGTCTGCACCTTTGTAATTCGTACTCCACCACCAGGCCAGTGAAGTCTGGTTAAAGGGGATCTCTATCTTGGCGGCTTCTTTGGAAAGATTCAATGTATCAAAGGCATCCCCAAACTCGGTCCTTAAAATGATTCCGATCATAACCGAAGGGATAATTCCCTGCATGGCCTGATGTACATTGGTGGTACTCTCTCCCAGAATTCCTGCCATTTTGTTCAACATCTCACCGGGAAAAACAGCTTTTACCGATTCTATCGGATTAAAGGACATAGATCAACGTTTAGGTACAAAAATCAGGCTTACGAATTAAGGGGAGTTTGCAGAAAGGTAGGTTAGAGGGCTTAAATTTAATAAAATTTATTATCCCGAAGTTTAAGGAAGATATTATCATTACCGGCTTGGCTGTTAAATGCTAAATTTGCGGTTTATGCCAGACGATCACGCCCATAGTCATTCAGGTCATTCTCATAGTCATGATGATCACGGTCACAGTCACGATGACCACGGACACGAAGGTCATTCTCATGGTAAAATCATTGCTCTTCACTCGGTGAACAATGCCTTTATTATCGGCATCATCCTGAACCTGCTGTTCGTTGTGATTGAGGCCGTTGTTGGTTTGATGATTCATTCCCTTTCCCTTCTTTCCGACGCGGGTCATAATCTCGCAGATGTGGCCAGTTTAGGTTTATCTCTTTTTGCCTTTCGCATGATGAAGGTAAAATCGAATACGGTATATACATATGGTTATAAGAAAACAACTGTTCTGGTGGCGCTTTTAAACGGAGGTATTCTTCTGGTGTCGATAGGTGCCATTCTGTATGAATCCATCCACCGGCTGATCCTGCCCGAACCATTGCCGGGTAAGACGATTTCAATTGTTGCGGCTATCGGGATCGTAATTAATTCGGTAACCGCGCTTCTTTTTTTCCGGAATAAGGATTCAGATCTGAATATAAAAGGTGCTTTTCTTCATCTGATGTCGGATGCAGTTGTTTCCGCAGCACTGGTTATTGGAGGAATCGTCATTATATACACACAATGGTACTGGATAGATCCTTTACTGGGCATACTGGTGGCTGTGGTGATTGTATTTTCTACCTGGAACCTGTTGAGGGATAGCCTGCGGCTTTCACTGGATGCGGTTCCCCAGGGCATCGATTTGCGTGCCGTTCAGTTAGCGATTGAAAAAATTCCCGGTGTGCAGGATTTTCATCATATACATATCTGGGCGCTGAGTACGACCGAGAATGCGCTCACGGGTCATGTTGTATTAAAGAGTGAAATCGGAATGGAAGCACAGGAAAAAATAAAAAAAGAAATCAAACACCAGCTTCTGCATTTCAACATTCAGCACGTTACGCTGGAAACAGAAACTGAAGGACTGGCATGCGAACCTCAGCGTCAGCCTAATCTTTCAGTAAATCCTTAACACTGCTTTCCAATTCGGATCCTTCGGCATTAATTGTACGTATTACGCCATCCCGGTCGATCAGGAAAGAAGAGGGAATAAAATTAATGCCATACGTTGCAATAGAGGAAGCGTCCCAGCCTTTGTCGTCAATCACCTGTACCCAGCTAAGCTTGTCGTTGCGCACAGCTTTTTTCCAGCTTTTTGTATCCTCGTCCAGCGAAACACCATAAATTTCAAATCCCTTGTCATGAAATTTATTGTATAATTTGACCAGCCTGGGATTATTGTGCCTGCAGGGGCCGCACCAGCTTGCCCAAAAATCCAGCAGTACAACCTTTCCTTTAAATTCCGATAGGGAGACTGTTTTACCATTCAGATCGGGAAGTGATAAATCAGCAGCATTTTGTCCGGGTCTCATTTGTGAAAATAAATTCAGACTGATAATCAATAAAAACAGCGTGATATAAATTCGGTTCATTTACAGCAATCTTTTTTGGTGAACAAAGACTGAATTACTTTAACGAACACCTGATAAATGGATTGTATTAAATGCATAACCTTTTAAAATTAATCAATAAACTCAGTTTACGAAACTCCAGTAAATGCCCAGCCTGATTTTTAACCCGGCATTGGGATATAAAGGGGCCACGAAGTTATTATTGGAAAATCCAAACCCGTTTGCCTGATTTACCTGGGCAGTATTGAGGTTTTCTGTGCGGAAATAGGCCACAAAACCTCGTATCCTGAAATTTATGTAAGCGGTGATATCGGGCAGCTGTTCTGCAATGGTTGTTTCTTTCTGGGAATAAAACTGACCAATGACCGGCGAATACCCATCGGCGGTATAGGGACTAAAATATCTGAATTCGACACCAAGGGCGAGCATCAGGTTTTTAAATCCCAGTTTCCCCTCATATCCGATTTGTCCATGCGTAACAAAAAACGGGATATTAACCGGTGAATTGCCCGCTACTTTCTGCACCATGGCCTGGGCTCTGAATATCAGGTGCCTGGTCAGAGCAAACCGCTTGTTAGCAGAAACGACCAGCACATTAAAAGGATTAGATTCCTGACCGGCTAAATAATAGTTGTAGAAATAGGGGAAATTAGTAACGAGGTAATAATTCGCAGCCAGGTTTAACTGGAGTTTGGGTTGATCATACGATCCGAACAGATGAACAATATTCTCCTTATTAAAAAAATTATTTGGAACTCCAAATCCAAAACTGCTCTCCGTGCTCCAGGCCATCGATACCGTCCGGTTCACATTTTCAAAACCAACCTGTAAAAAGCCAAGGCTCTTACTTATCTGGCGTTTCAGGCTGATGTAGGCATTATAATCGCCGGAGTTGAACCCACTCACGTAAAAATTTCCAAACGCTTCGATGTCCCATTTTTTATTTTTCGTCTTGTTTCTGTATTCTCCGTGGAGGAAAACATTAAACAAGGAACGCGACCCTGCATCATAGGTTCCATTCATCGTTTGGAAACTCACACCTGCTTTGAGAAATTGCTGCGAATTTTTTGAATCCGGAAAAGAATAGAGTGAAAAGTCATTGGTCAGATTATGCCACAAATCACTCAGGTTTACGGTATCCGGAACCGATATGAAATTCAGCTTTTGTGTGTAATAAGCAGCGGCCGGCTCCTGATCATTAAACCTTTGATGATAAGTAGAATAAGAGATGGTTTGCTCTGCACGGAATTTGGGATAAAATAATGGTATGACGACGGAATCATTTACGATTGAATCTTTGAGGCCAATGATATCGTACTGTTGTCGCAACATGAAAGTTCCCGTGGTATAATATGATCCGGTCGTAACAGAAGAAGCACCGGCAAAGGGATTGTTGATCACGTTGTACACATTCGGATTTCCAATATTGGTGGGGATGTTATACCTGTCGGAAAATCCAACGGAATCCATGTAGGCAGTATTTTGTATGCCGGCACTTTCAGCAGCAATCAGTTTACTTCCGAGTAAAAGCAGGAACGCCTGGTAACGTTTGTTGTGGGACTGATACCAGGAACTGAAACGATAATTATTGTGGGTGGTATTCTGATTGCCGAAAGTACCGGGTGAACTGACGAGCCGGTATTCAAAAAAAGCATTCCAGTTTCGGGTAATGTTCTGGGTATGCAGGAGATCTATCATTTGTTCGGAATGTGAACCCAGCAGATACCCCAGTTCTGAATAGGGTTTGGTGGTATTGTAAAATCGCGATCCCTCCACAGTAAATACATAGGGATCGAGTGCATGCCAGCCCCCATCCCATCCGGGTTTCATAAATGGATTAAAAATCAGGTCATGGGATTCAGTACCGAGATTCCCAAAATCCACATAAGTGGGCTGAAGCGGATACCGGAGGTAGAAATTGTAAACCTCAGAATCTATTTTCTGCAGACGGCTGGAGTCAAGGAAACGATAAGTAACACTAATGGTGTCATCCTTCCGGTGAATGAGTGAATCCTTTCCCCCACTGCTACCCATATGGCTGTACCGGGATAAAGGATTACCCTGCCCAATGGCTGCCTGACAACCGATGATTAAAACTATGATAACCAGAATTGCCTTCATGCCAGTTTGCCGAATCCGGAAATTTGCCGGGAAATTAACCAATCCCCGCGTGCTGGAGTCTGATAAAACGTTAATATTCATAAGGATGCCAGCAGACCTTTGAAAATGGCCGTGAGTTTTGGCTCCGCCAGCCGGGCTTCGTGTAATACTTCTTCATGGGTGATAACATTATCTGTTTCGCGAATACCCATGTCCGTTATAATACTCATGGCAAAAACATCCATACCCAGGTGAGTAGCTGCGATGGTTTCCTGCACCGTACTCATACCAACGGCATCGGCACCCGCCAGATGCAAAAATTTATACTCGGCACGAGTTTCAAAAGTCGGACCTGTAACGCCCACATAAACCCCTTCTTTTACATCAATTCCTTTTTCGGAGGCCAGGACTTTTGCTTTTTGTATCAGTTGCTTTTTGTATGGCTCACTCATATCCGGAAAACGCGGACCGCGCTTTTCATCATTCGGCCCGATCAACGGGTTTACTGTAAACAGGCTGATATGATCCGTAATGATCATTAAATCCCCCACTTTAAATGAGGGATTCATTCCACCCGCCGCATTGGACAGCAGCAGGGTCCTGACACCCAGGAATTTCATAAGCCGAACCGGGAAAACAACCTGTTCAACAGCGTAGCCTTCATAATAATGAAAGCGGCCCGCCATGGCAACGATTCTTTTTCCCTCGAGTCTACCGAAAATTAACTGCCCGCTATGCCCGGGTACAGTCGATACAGGAAAATCCGGAATAGAGGAATAATCCAGCTGGAATTCAATTTCAATTTCTTTTGACAGGTTCCCGATGCCGCTCCCCAGAACGATACCAACCGAAGGTTCATGCGGGTATAATTTCTTTATAAAGTCAGCCGTTTTTTGCAGCAGGCCGATCTGTTTTTCCGTCATAGTTTACGTTATATAATCCATGAAAATGGGTCGCGCAAAGATAAGCTGCCTGTTCCTATCAGAACATATTATCGGATACGCGCATGACGAAGTTCCAGCAGGTTTAATCCATTGGCTTCAAAACCGGTCACCGCCGGATTTACCAGGTGTATCACCTGATCGTACCAAAGCGGGACCACCGGTGCATCGAGAATCATCATCTGATCCATTTTCCGATACAGATTATACCTTATGCTATCGTTGTTTTCCACCAGTGAATTTCTGTACAGATCATCATACAACCGATTTTTATAACGCGTATAATTAGGCGGTGCCGGGTTTTCTGAATAAAAAACGCTCAGGTAATTTTCGGCATCGGGATAATCACCGATCCAGCTGCCTCTGAAAAACAATGCCTGGGATTTGGCTGTTTCTTCCAGTAACAGACTTTTCTGGGTAATGTCAATTTGCACCCTCATTCCGATTTCCTCCAGCTGCCTTGTTATAAAACCGGCCAGATCAGCATATGTATCGATGGTTTTAAGCGTGATCAACGGAAGCCCTGCCCCGTTGGGGAATCCGGCTTCTGCCAGGAGGGTGCGTGCTTTCACGGGATCATAATAATAACCGTGCACCTTCGAGGAATCAAAACTCGGAAGTCCGGGCGGGATAAATCCGCTTTCCGCGGGCGTACCGATGGAATTACGCAGATACATCATCATTTTTCTTCTGTCGAATCCATAGTTGATTGCCTGACGGATTTTTAACAATCTGAGCGGCGAAGTTTGTACTGCAGGCAGACTGCTATCCACTACGATACCGAGATATTCTGTGTTGAGATAAGGACTTGTAGACAGGTTAATTTTTCCGATCCAGTCTTTTTTCAGCTCACCTTTTTTATTCAGCACTTCATCCTTGAATGAAGGATCGATATCATTCATAAAATCCAGCCGGCCCTGCTGCAATAATAAAAATTCGGTAGCCCGGTTGTCGAAAAAACTGATCTTAATGGCGTCCAGATATGGAAGCGGTATACCAGCACTGTCTTTTTCAAAATAATGTTCATTTTTCAGCAGAATCAGGTCCTGCCCTTCCTCCCAGCTTTTAAATTGAAAGGGACCTGTTCCGCAGGGATGACTGCGAAAATTCTTTCCATATTTTTCCACCACTTCATGCGGAACAATGGAACAGTACTGCATACTAAGTAAACCCAGCATGGGATGAAATGGAGTCAGCAGATGGAGTTCAAAAGTGGAATCATCCGGCGCGCTGAATGCTTCGGCCCCTGAAATACGCTCATTAAAAATCCAGGCTCCGCTACTCGCGGTTCCCTTATCAATTATCCGTGAAAGACTGTAAACTATATCGGATGCATTCAAACGACGACCCTGTCCATTTGGAAATGCGTCGTTATTATGAAAAAAAACGTCCCGGCGAAGATGAAAACGATAGGTTTTTTTATCAGCAGAGATATCCCAGAAAGTTGCCAGCGAAGGCACGATATTCAATCTGGCATCAGTCTGAACGAGGGTATTATATAGTTGGTGATCAGGCCAGATAACGGATTGGTTTTTCGCAAATGCCGGATCCAGGCTCGCGATGCCTGTGGGCTCGTTATATCGAAAGGTTTTTTTATTACTGGTTGAAACCGGGTGACAGGCGGTGATTGAAAAAACTGCTGTAATGATAAAAATAATGACCTTTCCCTTGATATAATTTACTTTCATCCGGCTACGAAAATCGTAATTATGGGTCATCAGGCGAAAAAGCTTTTTATATTATCATCGTTTTGCAATCTGCTGTTTCTATTTGCGCTTTCCCAGAATGATAAACCACAGTTCACACATGCGGATACCCTGCGGGGATCGATGAATGCAGAACGCAGATATAATGTATTAAAGTATGATATCAGTTTTTCTCCGGATTACGAGACAAAATCGATACGCGGTAAAAATATTATAACATATATTGACTCGGGCCTTCATCAAATGCAAATTGATCTGCAGACGCCGCTGGAAATAGACAGCATTGTACAAGACGGTAATTATCTCAGCTTTCAAAGGGAAGGCAATGCCTTTCATGTTGCTGTAAACGCAGACGGCCGGCAAAAAACATGTCTGACCTGTCCAAAAAAACTCACTATTTTTTATCATGGCAATCCGCAAATTGCGGTGCATCCTCCATGGGGAGGCGGATTTATATTCACTAAAGATTCTATGGGACGTCCCTGGATGAGTGTGGCCTGTGAAGGAACCGGAGCCAGCGTGTGGTATCCCTGTAAAGATTATCTCGGCGATGAACCCGACAGCGGAGCCCGGCTAACCATGATCGTTCCCGACAGTCTGGTTGCCATAGGTAACGGCCGCCTCATGAACAGGGCTGTTGTTGGAAAAGGTCTTTATGCATGGACCTGGGTCGTAACCAGTCCCATCAACAATTATAACATCATTCCATATATCGGTAAATATGTGAACTGGAAGAAACTGTACTATGGACAAAAGGGCAACCTGGATTGCAGTTTCTGGGTGCTGGACTATGACCTGAAAAAAGCAAAAAAACATTTCCTGGGAGTGGATTCCATGCTAAGTTGTTTTGAGTATTGGTTTGGCCCCTACCCTTTCTATGAAGATGGATACAAACTCGTTCAGGCTCCCTACCTGGGTATGGAACACCAAAGCAATATTGCTTATGGAAATGATTTTCTCGAGGGATATCATGGTAAGGATTTATCCGGAACAGGATGGGGATTGAAGTGGGATTTTATTGTGGTGCACGAGAGCGGACACGAATGGTTCGGCAATAATATCACATGCAAGGACCTCGCAGATGAGTGGATCCATGAATCTTTCACCAATTATAGCGAGACACTCTATACCGGATTTTTCTTTGGCAAGAATGCAGGGGATTCCTATTGTATCGGTACCCGTAAGAATATCGCAAACATGCTTCCGATCATCCAGTATTATGGGGTGAATCATGGGCCCGAAGGCACGGATGAATATTATAAAGGCGGCAATATGATCCATACGATCCGGCAGGTGATTCACAACGACGAATTATTCAGGAAAGTGATGCGTGGTCTTAACCAGAATTTTTATCACCAGACCGTTACGGCGCTGGATATACAGAATTATATAAATAAAGTTTCCGGAATCGACTTTACCCCGGTTTTCAACCAATACCTGCGGTCCAAAAACATACCGGTCCTTGAATATAAGATCGAAGACAGGGTTCTGAATTATCATTGGACAAACTGTAATGAAGATTTCAATATGCCGGTCCGTGTGGATATTGGCGGTGAACGATGGCTTAAACCCGTAACTGAATGGAAAAAGGAAAAATTATCAAAAGATGCAAATCCTGTTTTGGTGGTGGACAGGAATTTTTATATCCTCGTTAGAAATTCGGGCCCGAACCCATAGCTGGATCATTTGATCCAAAACCATCATCTTTGCAGCGCAACATTTGCGGCTATGAGCGACATTCGGAGGCAAAGCATTCTTTCTTCAGGTATCATATACCTCGGCTTTGCGCTGGGTTTTTTAAATACTTATCTATTCACAAGGCAGGGCGGATTTACACAATCTGAATATGGCCTCTATGGCACTTTTATGGGTGTGGCGAACATTATTACTTCTTTTGCCAGCCTCGGTATGCAGACGTATATTCTGAAATTTTACCCCTATTATCAGGACAATCTGAAAGTGCGTGACAATGATATGCTGGCCTGGGCTTTTGTTACTTCCATTTTCGGTTTCATCATGGTGTTGTCAGCGGGGGTTATCTTTAAGGACCTGGTGGTCAGGAAATTTTCGGAACACTCTCCGGATTTTGTAAAATATTATGCCTGGGTATTTCCGTTGGGTTTCGGACTCACGATGTATTCTATTCTGGAAGCTTATGCCTGGCAATTAAAAAAATCCGTGCTGACCAGCTTTATGAAGGAGATGTTATTCCGGATCATCACCAGTATCCTGGCTATATTTTACTTTTTGCACTGGATATCCAATTTTGGTTTATTTATCAAAGTTTTTTCACTGACGTATATTTTACTGGCCCTGATATTACTGATCATCCTGATTCGCAATGGTGAAATACATTTAACACTGCGGATCAGCCGGGTTTCGAAAAAATTTTTCAGGAAAATCATTTTACTCAGTTCATTCATCTGGAGTGGCAGCCTTATACAGAATGTTGCCATCGTTTTTGACATGATTGTCATTACAGCGGTGATTCCAAACGGTCTTGCCTGGGCAGGTATTTTCAGTCTTGCTCAAAATATTGCGAGCCTTATACAGGCGCCACAACGTGGAATCATTGCAGCTTCTATCAGTCATTTGTCAAGGGCATGGAAGGACAAGGATATGGCAAGGATTCAGCGCATATACCAGCGTTCTTCCATCAATCAATTGATTTTTGCCAGCGGCATATTTGTATTGATATGGCTCAATTTTATCGACGGTGTGAAGAACTTTCATTTACAATCTGCTTACAACCAGGCCAAACCGGTTTTTTTATTTCTCGGCCTTTGGCGAATCATTGACATGGGAACCGGCGTGAATTCACAGATCATCGGAACTTCTACGCTATGGCGTTTTGAATTCTTTACCGGAATAATCCTGTTGGCCATTACTTTACCCCTGAACTATGTTCTGGCAAAAAAACTGGGCGTCGTGGGACCTGCTATCGCTACGCTGATATCATATACTGTCTACAATGCTATCAGATATCTTTTTCTACTGAAGAAATTCGGTTTACAACCCTTCAACTACAATACCGGGTTGACTTTGTTACTCGCCCTTGCGGGTTATTATTGCAGTTATATACTTTTCAGAAATATCCACGGATTTGCAGCCATGACCCTGCGGAGCATATTATTCCTGATTATATATGCGGGGGGTACGCTATTGTTAAAATTATCACCGGATGTTATACCGGTTTGGAATACTTTGAAAAAGAAATTGTCGATTCCTTATCTTCGCACCCGCAAATAAGCAAAGTTCTTTAACATGATCACGAGACGAAACATCAGGGTCAAAATAATGCAAACCCTGTACTCGCTGGAGGCACAGGAAAATCAAAAAACAGCGGATGCACTGAGAATTCTGCAAAAGCATTTTGATCAGTCCAGGCAATTGCTCATTTACCTTATCTATTTTCTGACCGAACTCGCGCGATACGCTGAAACAGATTCCCTGCGCCGGTCATCCAAACATCTGCCCACGGAGCACGACAAAAATGTAAATACCAAACTTGCCGGCAATCAGTTACTCTGGAAAATGCTTGAACAGGCGTCTTATCAGAAAATGGTCAGGAAAGACAAACCCGAATTAAATGATCATGCGGATATGGTCCGGAAGTTATACATGGAGTTGAAAGAAACTGAGGATTATAAATCATATATCTCCGAAAACACCCGTGACAAAAAGCCTGAAAAAGAAATACTTGAATATATATTTAACGATTTCATGCTGGCCAATGAATCCTTTGAATCCCATCTTGAAGAAATATTCCCGAACTGGGGCGACGATGCGGAAATGATGCAGAAACTGGTTACCGGCTACCTGAATAAAACGAGCGCCTTCAATTTTGAAGAAATAGTGAGTCCGGATAAAGCATCTTTCGCATGCGAATTACTGACCGCAGCGATCGAGAAGAAAGAAGTGACCATGGAGCTGATTCGTCCTAAATTGAAGAACTGGGATGCGGAACGAATCGCCACTCTTGATATGATTTTCATGCAGATGGGTGTTTGCGAATTTCTTTTTTTCGAAACCATCCCTCCAAAGGTTACGATTAACGAATACATTGACCTGGCCAAAGAGTACAGTACGCCTTTGAGCGGGCAATTCGTAAATGGGATTCTTGACAATATACATAAGGACCTGGTGGCAGCAAACAGGATGCATAAAGTGAATTTTAAAGCCTCCTGATCCATGTATGATTTTTTATATAGGTTTGCAAATAATACTGACAGATGCGCGCTGTAGTCCTGGTTTTTATTATGGGTTCATGGCTGATTTCATGCAGACAGAGTGATGCAAAAACAAATGGCAGCTCTTCAATGCAACTCCCGAAAGACAGCAGTCAATTTACAAAGATTACCTGGCTGGATTCAACAACACGTGATTTTGGCAGTATCCCGGAAGGTCAGAAACTTGAAGTGGCTTACAGGTTCCTGAATTCAGGCAGCAAACCTCTAATCATTGCGCGGGTGCAACCCAGCTGTGGATGTACGGTTGCTGAACAGCCAAGCGAACCGATCATGCCGGGAAAGGAAGGTGTTATAAAGGCTTCATTCAACAGCGAAGGAAGAATTGGCATCAATCATAAGAAAATCTACGTCATTGCCAACACCGTGGGTTCGCAGAATAATGAGATTGAGTTTAGTGTTTTGGTTCAAAAGAAAAAATGGTAAGTACAGATATAAAAAAAACAATACAATGAGCACTTCAGTTATTTTATTACAGTCAGCGCCAGGTGGTGGCAGTTTACAATTACTTCTTTTGGGTGGAATGATCCTCGTGTTCTGGCTATTTATGATTCGCCCCCAGGCTAAAAAAGCAAAGCTCGCAAAGACCTTTCAGCAGAATATGCAGAAAGGTGATAAAATTGTTACCATCGCCGGTATTCACGGAACCGTCAACAAAGTAAATGAAGACGGTACGATCATGCTTGAAACAAGTCCGGGCAGTTATATGAAAATCGAAAAAAGTGCTATCTCTATAGAGTGGACACAAAATATAAATAAGGCTGCCTCAGTCGTTGCAGATAAAAAGTAATTAATCCAATCAGAACGCTTCCCAACCGGGAAGCGTTCTTTTTTTGCAGTAACTTGTCAGATGTTAAAAGTCGGACTTACGGGAGGGATCGGTTCAGGTAAAACAACGGTCGCACAGATATTCGAAGTGCTCTCGATTCCCGTTTATTATGCCGATTCAGCTGCCAGGGATCTGATGAATAAAGACCCGGAGTTGAAAAAAAAAATCATTGCGTCTTTCGGAGCGGACGCTTATAAAAACGGCGAGCTGAACCGGTCTTATCTTGGGTCCATTGTTTTTCCGGATACAGAAAAACTCAAACTACTTAATTCAATCGTGCATCCCGTAACGATTCGGAATTCAGAAAACTGGATGAAAAATCAAAAGTCTCCTTATGCGATAAAGGAGGCGGCCCTGATATTTGAAGCGGGTATTGAAAAATATTTAGATTTTGTCATTGGCGTGACAGCACCCGAATCCCTCCGGATACAGAGAGTGGTTGAAAGGGATCATGTACCGGTGGAAAAAGTACTTGACCGTATGCGAAATCAAATGGATGAAAAAGAAAAAATCAGCCGTTGTGATTTTGTAATTCAGAATGATGGAATTCACCCGTTACTTCCGCAGGTGCTCGCGATTCATGAGAAACTCATGAAAGTATGAAAGTATGGAAGTACTGGAAGACTGAAAGTGATTTTTACTTCCAGTCTTCCAGTCTTCCATACTTGTGATTTAGTGTAGTTTGGCAAGTGCGTCCCCGATCCGCTTCCATGCTTTCTCAATATTTGTCATACTGTTCGCGTAGGAAAAACGTATGCATTTTGGTTCACCGAATGCGTCGCCCATGACGGATGAAACGTGGGCGGAATTCAACAAATACATGCAAAGATCATTGGCGTTGTTTATTTTATTCGCGCCGTCCGATTTGCCGAAGTAATATGAAATATCAGGAAAAATATAAAACGCTCCATCCGGTTTTAAAGTAATCAGGCCCGGTATTTTTCCCACGAGATCCAGTGTTTTCTCCCTTCTCCGGGTGAATTCTTCCACCATCAAATAACTGGGTTTCAGGTCGGAAATAAGCGCTGTTACGGCTGCTTTCTGTGTAATGGAATTCGTGGCGCTCGTGAATTGTCCCTGTAGTTTTTCACATGCTTTCGCGATGTCAACCGGAGCAGCGATATATCCCAGTCTCCATCCCGTCATGGCGAAACCCTTGCTAAGTCCGTTTACAATGATGATCCGGTCTTTGAGATCGGAAAACTGTGCAATGCTTTCGTGTTTACCAACATAATTGATGTACTCATAGATCTCGTCGGAAATGATCGCGATCTCCGGATGCTTTCCGAAAACCACGGCCAGTGCTTCAAGTTCCTTTTTGCTATATACCGCCCCTGAGGGATTGCAGGGAGAAGAAAATAAAAATACTTTTGTTTTCGACGTGATCGCTGCTTCCAGTTGTGCCGGTGTAACCTTAAATCCGGATTCCAGACTGGTGTGCACTTCCACTACCTGCCCTCTCGCAATTTTTACAAGTTCTGAATACGTTACCCAGTAAGGAGTTGGAATGATCACTTCATCGCCATCGTCCACCAGGGCAAGGATTACATTGGCCAGACTTTGTTTTGCACCTGTGGATGATACAATCTCTTCGGGTTTATAATCCAGATTATTATCTCTTTTCAGTTTTTCGCAGATCGCCTGGCGCAGATCAAGAAAACCGGGTACCGGTGTATAATGACTCCAGTTATCGTCGATGGCTTTCTTGGCAGAATCCTTAATATGCTGTGGTGTATCAAAATCCGGTTCTCCCAAACTAAGATCGATGATATCAATTCCTTTGGCGCGCAGTTCACGGCCCAGTTTGGCCATTTTCAGGGTTTCAGGTTCGCTGAAGCGGGATAAAATAGAAGATAGTTGCATAGTGTTTATTTGCGGCCGCGAAGGTACCTATTTTTTTAAATCGATCCCAGGGTAGCTTCCCTGGGTGGCTTAATTCAGTGCAACCGACTTGAACTGAAACTTATACTGGCCGGAGTCCACGTTTCCAAAACCCATCAGGAGAAAATTATAATTGGAACTGATATCTATCGGGAAATACCCCATATATCTGATATTGGAACTATCTGGTGTTGGCCTGATACTATCCGTGAAGGCAAAAATGTTATAGTTTCCGGCAAGAATAGGTCTAAAAGTGTAAGCAGCCGGATTGGGGTTAACGCCCACAAAATATTCGGGCGAAATCACGATCGTGTCGCCGGCAAATGGAATATCCTGTCTTGTATTTATCAGCAATAGTCCTATCAACGAGGAAGGCGTAAAATTCAAATACCGGATCGAAACAGTGGAATCCGTATTCAGCGGGGGATTATCCTGCAGGATGATCATACTTTTTGAACGTGCGTCCAGTGAGTCGTAGACATAAATACTATAATGCGCTCCCTGCCGGAAACTCGAGAATCCGCTTAAAAAACTATCGTTGTTGTTCTCAAGAATGGATGTATTACTGATCTGGGAGGTGACGGTACCATAAGGATGCCCTGTTGCTGAGTCATACGGGATCGCCGAAAATACGGCAGAGTCATTAATTTTTAAAGTAAGGGTCCCCACTTCATAAGCCACATGTGTAAAAGAGACATAAGCTTTATTGGCACTGATATTTGCGGTCTTATTACAGGAAAAAAGGCTCAGCGCCATAAGCTGGAGGGTGAGAACTTTGAGCCTGCCGGATAGGGAAATGCTGCTAAACTTGTTCAAAATCATGAATTCCTGCGGATTATTTTGATTTTACCTTTTTCGAAGCATGAAAGTAGTAAAACAAGGCTTCTTATCCAGCGTCTTAACATTTTAGTTATCAATTGGAAAACCTATCTTTGCCGCCTTAAAAAAACCGAAAACCAATGAGAGCGCTGGTTAGCATATTTGCAGGCTTACTGATTGTCATTTCCCTTTACCAACTGTCTTTTACCTGGTTTGTGAATAAACACGAATCTGCGATGACGCAGAAGGCCGAAAGGTTCGTAAAAAATAATTTTCCGACTCCGGCAGTAAAATATCCCGGAGATAAAGAAACCCAGGTTTTATATCAGGACAGCCTGAATCAGCTGCAACATGCACGTTTGCAGAAATTGCTTGATTCCACAAAGGACACCAAGATCACCTGGTGGGGTACTACTTATCAGAAATCCAAAGAAAGTGAATTGTTACTGGGCCTGGATTTACAGGGCGGTATCAATGTAACGCTGGATATAGAACTGGAAGGATTGATAAAAGGATTAGCCAATAATCCCCGTGATGCAAGTCTGGTGAAAGCCATTCAGTTAGCTGATCAGAAAAAATTAACCAATGGCGGTGCCAATTTCATTGATTTATTTGCCCAGGCTTTTGGTGAAGTGAATCCCGGCGTGAAACTCGCTCCCCTCTTCGCCAATTCAAACCGGAACAAACTAAAATTTGAATCATCCGATGGAGAAGTCATTCGTTACCTCCATGACCAGGCTTCTGCCGGCATGAAACAGACTTTCCAGGTTCTTACCAAACGTATCGATAAATTCGGTGTATCGCAGCCCAATATTCAGCTGGATGAAAACAAGGGAATCATCAGTGTTGAACTCGCCGGTGCTACCGATCCGGACCGTGTCAGAAAATATCTGCAATCTTCTGCCAATCTGCAATTCTGGGAAGTTTATAATATTTCAGAACTGTCAAATGCGCTTCAAAATGCGGAAAAGATTTTACAAAAATATCTTAATGGCGTAAAGGATTCATCCTTACTAGCTAAGCAGGACTCCACGTCAGACAGCACTACAAGTGCACTCAACCGGAATCCATTGCGCATCATGCGTTTTCTTCAGCCTACACAGGATGCCAAAGGACAGGTACGCTATCCATCAGCGATTGCTACCCCTCTGGTGAAAGATACTTCTGCCATCAATAGTTACCTGAGTATCCCGGCTGTTCGTAACCAGTTTCCAGGTAATTTGAAATTCTTGTGGGGCAAACAGGAAACTGATGATAACGGTAAAGCATATCCATACCTGGAACTCTATGCCATCAAAACAATTCCGGGAAGCGACAAAGCAAAACTGGAAGGCGAAGTAGTTACAGATGCCCGCCAGGACTATGATCCGGTTAGTGGCGGTGTAGTGGTTGAAATGAGTATGAATAAACATGGCGCTGATGTCTGGGCCAAAATGACAACGGATAATGTTGGTCTTCCGATTGCCATCACACTGGATGATGTTGTTTATTCTGCGCCATATGTAAACGGACCGATTACCGGTGGCAATTCCCAGATCTCTATGGGAAATAAAAATACAGGACAAAGTGTAACGGAAGCAAATGACCTTGCTAACATATTAAAGAGTGGTAAACTGAACGCACCGGCACGAATCGTACAGGAACAGGTGGTCGGACCTACCCTTGGTAAAGCAGCCGTAAAAGGCGGCGCCCTCGCATTCGGCATTTCGTTCCTGGTGATCTTCACCCTGATGCTGGTATATTATAATACAGCGGGCTGGGTTGCCAATATCGCACTGATATTAAACCTCCTCTTTACGATTGGTATTCTGAGTGCCATGCATGCGACACTCACAGCGCCTGGTATTGCCGGATTGGTTTTGACGATCGGTATGGCCGTGGATACGAACGTAATTATATTTGAAAGAATTAAAGAAGAACTGACGCGGGGTAAAAGTTACCAGCTGGCTGTGAATGATGGTTACCGGCGTTCCCTCGCACCGGTACTAGACGCTCACGTAACCACTTTTCTGACGGCAGCCATTCTTGCCTATTTCGGTCTTGGACCCGTGCTTGGTTTTGCCACCACGCAGATGCTTGGTATCTCCCTGTCACTTTTCTGCGGAATCCTGGTATCGAGATTGGTTACCGATTTCTATACCAATAAGAACAGACATTTTAAATATTTCACGCCCATTTCGCGGCGGGTTTTCCAGCATGCGAATTTTAAATTCATTGAGTATCGCAAGTATACTTATATGATTTCAGGAATTGTGCTGATACTTGGAGTTTCTGCCTATTTCCATGGATTCCAGAAGGGCGTTGAGTTTTCGGGCGGAAGAAGTTATATCGTTAATTTCCATAAACCCTTAAATGAGCAGGAAGTAAAAGATGCACTCAACGTACAATGGGGAAAATATCCGGAAGTAAAAACCTACGGATCCAATCAGCAATTTGAAATCACTACTGATTACCTGGTAAACAGAGAAGGATCTGCTGCTGATTCAACCGTGGCGAATAAAATGTTTGTTGGTCTTCAGAAATTTCTTCCAGCCGGAACGACATCGCAGGAATTTACACAGACGAATAAATATATACAGCAGTCGAAGAAAGTGGGTGCTTCCATATCAGACGATTTAAAAGCCGGAGCGGTGAAAGCAACGATCTTTGCATTGCTCGCCATTTTCATTTATATATTTGTCCGGTTCCGTGACTGGCGATATTCGCTGGGTACGATTATCTCTCTCCTTCATGACGTACTGGTTGTGTTGGCTGTATTTTCTTTCCTTCCTGCTGTGGTTCCATTCCCGCTTGAAATTGATCAGCATTTTATCGCGGCCGTTCTTACGGTGATTGGATTTTCGATGAATGATACGGTAATCGTTTTCGACAGGATTCGTGAAGACAGTCGCACATTACGCGGAAAAACCAAAGCAGAGATCATCAATAAAGCGGTGAATGAAACACTTCCCAGAACGATTATGACTTCACTCACGGTTTTCCTGACCATTCTTATCCTCTTCCTGGTCGGTGGTGAAGTAACCAAAGGATTCGCTTTTGCGATGCTGATCGGTGTTATTACCGGAACCTATTCATCCATTTTTGTTGCCGCTCCGATCCTGATCGATATGGCAAGAAAAAAACCACTGGGTGCTGCAGATGCTGATTCTTTAAAACCGGTTGTAAAGAAGCAGAATATAGCATTAAAGCCAAACGCGTAAAGCGCAAAGCCTAAAGCCCTCTTTATAATTTATTAAGTATCAAATAAAAAACCTCCTGAAAATTTCAGGAGGTTTTTTTATTTGATTAGAAACTTCATTCAGGAGCTTTAAGCTTTGCGCTTTCAGCTTTATGCTTTATGATGATGCACTGGCCTTCTGTGATGATGATAGTGGTTATAACTGTAGTGACGGTGATAACCATGATGATAGTGCCTGTAATGTGCATGCCCGTGATAATAACCATGCGCATGATGCATTGGCGGCCTCGGCGGGTGATGTACTCTGTGATGGGGAGGTAACGGGGGCCGGGGCGGCTGACTAAATGCAATGAATGAACTGAATATCAGGAGCGCTAAAACGGATATTGTCTTCATATTTACGGATTTTATATTTAAAACTGTTTTCATGTATACACTCTAACGATGTACGGGCACACTCTATTTCTTATTTTCCTTATATCTTTTATCCGCAGTGCCATCTTTCTTTGTGTGCGTAGTTGTCGGCGCGGCCTTAGCGGCTTCCTTATTGGATTTATAACGCATATCCGCCGTCCCGTCTTTTTTTGTAGGCCCTACAGTTGTTGCCGTTTTGGGCGCTGTCGCGGTTGTTGCGGTTTTGGGTGCCGTAGCGGTTGTAGCCGTTTTTGGGGCTGTTGTGGTTGATGCAGGTTTCTTAGCTTTGGTTTGTGTGGTTTGGGCCGGTGTAGTCTGCGCATGGGAGTACAGGTTCAGGCTGGTCAAAAGGATAAAGGCAATAAACATTTTTTTCATGCTCTAATTTTTTGTGTTTAGCTAATGTAAAAAATCAGGTATAAACGCCCAAATCAAATTCTCCCTGAATACGCGTTCTTGCCTGAGATTCAACTCTTTAACTCCTGCTTAACCATTTTTGTAATTTTATAGGTCACAAACTATCTCAATTTTGCGTTTTCCATTTTTTATTTACATGAGGTCTTCCATGTTGAAATGGCTTGTTTTAGCCGCTACCGTGTTAATCGGGCTTATCGTAATCGTGCAATTATATTGGCTCACGAAAGTGTATTCCTTTGAGCAAAAGCAGTTTAACAACAACGTGGTAAAAAGCCTCCGTGCGGTTTTTGAAGACCTGGAAATGAACGATAACCCCAATCAGCCTCTTCAACAGCTCATTCATAATCCCGCTGATGACTATTATTTGTTCAAGGCTGATACAATCCCGGAACAGGATTCCCTAACTTATTATATCCGAAAAGAATTCAGTGATTTTGACGTGTTGACAGACGTGAAACTGGGCGCCTTCAGCAGCGGCTCAAAAAAATATGTGTATGAGGATTATATCCCGACTACCGCATCGGGTTTTCATGTAACTCCTGCCCTGGGTTTGCCTGTTTATTCGCAGGATTATGATCATATTCTACTTTATTTCCCGCATCGTTCCCAATATATCCTGGGGGAGATGAATTTCTGGATCATCAGCAGTGTCGCCTTGTTTCTGGCCCTTATCGGCCTTGCCATCAGCCTTTTTTACTTCTACCAGCAGAAATTCCTGGCCGAAGTGCAGAAGGATTTCGTAAATAATTTTACACATGAATTCAAAACACCTCTGGCCGTTATCAGAATAGCATCTGATGTACTTGCACAGAATGATATTACCGAAAAGCCGGAAAGATTAAACCGATATTCTTCCATTATTCAGAACCAGACCACCCATCTGCAAAACCAGGTTGAGAAACTCCTGAAATCAGCTTCCGCGGAAAATAAAAAATTCCCAATCGATAAAGAAAATGTAAAACCGGCCAGGCTCATTGAACAGGCTTTAAATAAACTTCAGCCCCTGATAGAACAAAAAAAGGCGCGGGTGGATCTGAAAGTTGATAACTACGAAACGAATATACAGGCAGACGAGGGTCACCTCGAACTGGCCATCATCAATATACTGGAGAACGCATTAAAATATTCCAATGCTCCCCATATCATAGTCGAAACCGGGAAAGAGGAATCCGATTATTTTATTTCTGTGAAAGACAATGGGATCGGAATTGAAAAAAAATATATCAAAGATATATTCAAAAAGTTTTACCGGGTTCCCACGGGCAATGTACATGATGTAAAAGGTTTCGGTCTCGGATTAAATTTTGTAAAACGAATTATTGACGGGCATGACGGAAAGATCAGGGTAAAAAGTTTACCAGGCATTGGAACCGAATTCCGTTTGCTCCTTCCTTTTTAATGATTTATAAAACCTGGAAATATTCCCATGAATACAAAATCTAAAGTATTGTTAGCAGAAGACGACCTGTCCCTGGGTTATGTCATTAAGGACAATCTGGTGGATGCCGGATACGAAGTAGTACTCTGTGCTGACGGACAGTCCGCCATTGACAAATTCACCAAAGAAAACTTTGACATCTGTCTGCTGGATGTGATGATGCCGAACAAAGATGGATTCGCTGTTGCAAAAAAGATACGCCAGCAAACGGATCAGGTTCCCATCTTGTTTATCACCGCGAAATCGTTGGAAGAGGACCGTATACATGGATTTGAAGTAGGCGCAGATGATTATATCACAAAGCCTTTTAGTATGCAGGAACTACTTCTGCGAATAGACGTTTTCCTGCGCAGAACAAAAAAAATGTACTCCGAAAAAGCCGTGAACTTCCAGATTGGCAAAATGAAGTTCTCTTTCAATGATCTGAAATTATCCATTGGCGGAACTGCTTACAATATGACGCAGAAGGAAGCCGAACTGCTTTTATTCTTATGTGAACACCCGAATCGAATATTGAAGAGAGAAGAAGTACTGTTGAATGTTTGGGGAAAAGATGATTATTTCCTGGGAAGAAGTATGGATGTTTTTATTACCAAACTCAGAAAATATTTCAGGAGTGATACAACGGTGCATATTGAAACCATCCATGGTATGGGATTCCGTTTAAATGCATCCGTACAATAATCCTGTCCTCAATGATTTATTCATACAATTCATATGTCACTCAAACCCTTCGTACTCGTTATCGCAACACTTTGCGTGAATCTGGCTTCCGGACAAGTTCACACCGATACCCTCAGGATTAAACTGGATAGCGCAGAAAAATTATTTCTTGGCGGCAATTTTATTCTCTTAGCCCAGAAATATAATATCCAGGTGCAAAAAGCACTGGAGATTCAGGCAAAGCTATATCCCAATCCAAATCTTTCTGTTTACTATAGTTTATATAATACCGAAACTAAAAAATTCTTCCCTGTCGGCTCGGGAACCAGCGGTGGAGAATTATCCGGACAGGTTTCACAACTTATATATCTGGCTGGACAAAGAAATAAACAGGTCAGGATCGCCGAAGCAAATACACGAATTGCCGAATACCAGTTCTACGATTTGATCCGTACATTAAAATATACACTTCGAACTGACTTTTATAATATTTATTTCCTTTTACATTCTGCAGCAGTATATGATGAAGAAATAAAATCTTTGCAGCAGGTGGTGAATGCCTTTGAAGAACAGGAAGGCAAAGGATATATTGCCGAGAAGGAAGTTATCCGCATTAAAGCACAACTATATACCCTGTTGGGCGAATATAATAGTCTCATTGGTCAGATCAACGACCAGGAAAGTGAACTAAGACTGGTGCTGCAGGTAAAGGGCTCTTTTATTTCTCCCGAATTGGATTCAGTAAAAGTCGGGACGTTCAGTCCCTCAACATTTTCACTTGCGACCTTATTGGATTCAGCTTATAAAAACAGGGCCGACTTATTAATCGCCAGAACGACTGTAGAGGCCAGCAAACTCAACTACAACTACCAGAAGGCGCTGGGCGTTCCTAATCTGACCCTCGCACTGGCTTATGATCAGCAGGGCAGTTATATCAATAACCTGACGAGCCTGGGCGCAGCCATAGACCTTCCATTATTCAACCGGAATAAAGGAAATATTCAGGCAGCAAAGATTACCACAGATGCAAACAGTGCCTTGCAGCAAAGTACGGAGGCGACAGTTCAGGAAAATGTTTCCCATGCTTTGGAAAAAGCATTTGCCAATGATAAAATGTACCGGAGCATTGATCCAAAATTTCTAAAGGATTTTGACCACATGTTGCATGAAGTACTGATTAACTATGAAAAAAGGAATCTGACGCTGTTGGACTTCCTGGATTTTTACTCATCATATAAGGATAATATTCTCTCTTCAAATAATATTCAATTCAACCGGATCAGTTCATTTGAAGATATAAACTACTATACCGGAACCGAATTCTATCAACCTTAATATCCAGTCAGTATATGCAGTCCCGATACATATTTCAAACCATTTCCCTTGCCATGCTGATCATGCTGGCCATTTCATCCTGTCATGATAAACCCGCACCACCAGAGGAGAAAAAGGGATATGTTTTACCAGATTCACTCTTAAAAACAATTGAAATTGACAGCGTGACAAGTTCGCGGGTGATGAATACTCTTACCCTGACCGGAAAGGTTGATTTTAACGGGGATAATGTGATTAAGATGTTTCCAACCATCAGCGGACAGGTTTCTGAAATTAAAGTCATGCCTGGTGATTATGTAAAGCAAGGCCAGGTGCTCGCACATAATCAGAAGTTCAGACATGGCTGGTTACAGCAACGATTTTGTGAATGCCAGGTCCAATCTGGAAATCGCCAGGAAATCCATGGAGGCGACAAATGATATGTTTAAAAGCGGGCTTGCTTCTCAAAAGGATCAGCTGGCGGCGCAGGAAGGTTACTACCAGGCGGAATCGGCATTTGAAAAAGCCAAACGGGTGATCAATCTGAATGGTGGAAGTATGAACGGTGAATACACATTGAAGTCGCCTATTGACGGATTCGTAGTGGACCGGCAGGTAAATAATAATATGATGATTCGTTCCGATAATTCAACCGCCTTATTCACGATTTCAGATCTGAAGAACGTGTGGGTAATGGCAAACGTGTACGAATCGAATATTTCAAATGTAAAAATGGGTGATAGTGTTAATATAACGACGCTCTCCTACCCTGGAAAAATATTCCGCGGCCGGATTGATAAAGTCATGAACGTGCTGGATCCGTCCAACAAAGTAATGAAGCTCCGGATCATTTTGGCCAATCCCGGTTATCTGCTAAAACCTGAAATGTTTGCCAGTGTAGTTGTGAATACAACTGAAAATAAAAACATGGTCAGTATCCGTTCGCGTGCACTGATCTTTGATCACAGCCAATATTATGTACTGGTGTATAAATCTCCTTCAGATATTTCCATCCGGCCCGTACAGGTACAAAATACAGTTGGCGACCGCACATTTATTACCGAAGGATTATCTGAAGGTGAACGCCTGATCGGAACAGAAGCTCTGTTAATTTACCAGGAACTGAATAGTTAGATTAAATCGTATCTGATGAACAAGACACTTAGGACTATCCTGGCTTTTTCACTAAAAAATAAATACTTCATTTATTTCGCCACGATTATTCTGGTGATATACGGAGTCATCACTTTTGCCAGCATGCCGATTGAGGCATTCCCCGATGTCACCAATACGGAAATCACGGTCATCACGCAATGGCCCGGCAGAAGTGCGGAAGAAGTTGAAAAATTTGTGACCATCCCGCTTGAAATCGCTTTGAATCCGGTAAACCGGAAAACCAGTCTCCGCTCCACCAGTATTTTTGGTCTCTCTGTAGTAAAACTGATATTTGAGGATGATGTGCAGGATACTTATGCACGCACCCAGGTAAATACCATGATTCAGAACGTGGAGTTACCAGATAATATTCAGCCACAGGTACAGCCTCCTACCGGACCAACGGGAGAAATTTTCCGATACACACTGGTGAGTTCATTTCGGGATCCGAGGGAATTGAAAACTCTGCAGGACTGGACGGTAGACAGGGAATTACGCTCCGTTCCGGGTATTGCAGATATTGTAAGTTTCGGCGGCACAGTAAAATCTTACGAAATCCAACTGAATCCGCAGAAGATTACGGGCCTGGGTATTACACCACTTGATGTATATACTGCGGTAAATAAAAGCAATATCAATATTGGCGGTGACGTAATCAGGAAAAATAATCAGGCATATATCGTGCGGGGTATCGGGTTGTTGAATGATATCAATGAGATCAAAAATATCTTCATTACAAATGTCAATGGCTTGCCGGTACTGGTAAAAGACGTAGCGGATGTGCAGGTGTCCGGATTACCGAGGCTTGGGGAAGTTGGCAGGGCCGATGCGATTGACAGCAACAAAACGCGCCGGACAACGGATGTGCGTGATGCGGTAGAAGCCATCGTACTGATGCGTAAGGGCGAAAACCCCGATAAAGTGATCCAGGCGCTGAAATTAAAAATATTGAAGCTGAACGACCGCGTGCTTCCACCGGATGTAAAAATTGTTCCTTTTTATAACCGCGAAGAGCTGATTCATTTTGCATCTCATACGGTGATGCATAACCTGATCGAAGGTATCCTGTTTGTTACGCTGATTGTTTCACTATTTATGTTTAACTGGCGAACTACCCTGATCGTTTCCATCATCATACCGCTTTCTTTATTATTTGCATTCATCTGCCTGCATTTTATGGGCATGTCTGCAAACCTGCTTTCTCTGGGCGCGATAGATTTTGGTATCATCATAGACGGGGCCGTTGTAATGGTAGAAGGATTATTCGTGATGCTGGATCAGCAGGCCAGGGCAATTGGCATGGAGCGGTTTAATAAACTGGCCAAGATGGGCATGATCAAGAAAAAAGGTGCTGAACTGGCTAAAGCCATTTTCTTTTCAAAAGTAATTATCATTACAGCGCTTCTTCCTATTTTTTCATTTCAGAAAGTGGAAGGAAAACTTTTTTCTCCGCTGGCTTATACCCTGGGTTTTGCATTACTGGGTGCATTGATATTTACACTTACGCTGGTTCCGGTGCTCGTAAATGCCCTGCTGAATAAAAATGTAAAGGAAAAGCACAATCCTTTTACCCATCTTCTGACGGGTTGGGTACTGGTAGGGTTCAGGTTTGTGTTCAAAAATAAAAAACTGTCATTGGGCATTTCCGTCATCTTCGTTGTAGTGGGACTATATGCTTTCAAATTTTTAGGAACTGAATTTCTTCCCGAACTCAATGAAGGTTCACTCTGGGTGCGTGCGACGATGCCATATAGTATTGCGCTGGACAGATCCGTGCAGGTAGCCAATCAGATGCGTGGCATCATGATGAAATTTCCGCAAGTCAGAAAAGTTGTCTCACAAACCGGAAGACCGGATGACGGAACCGATGTGGCGGGTTTTTATAATAACGAATTTGATGTTGCCTTATATCCGCAGGAAGAATGGAATCCAAAAATGTCCAAGGATGAATTGATCGAGCGGATGAGGAAGGCATTATCGGTTGTTCCGGGGGCAGAATTGAATTTTTCACAACCCATCATGGATAATGTGGAAGAGGCCGTATCAGGCGTAAAGGGATCCATCTGCGTGAAGATATTTGGTGATTCCTTAAATTATATGGAATCAAAATCAGATGAAGTCAATAGCATTCTGAAAACCGTAAAAGGAATAACCGATGTGGGGGTAATTCGTAATATAGGCCAGCCTGAATTGGATATAGACCTGGATCAGAGCCGCATGGCACTCTATGGTGTCAACACGGCCGAAGCCAACGCAGTGATCGAAATGGCCATCGGCGGAAAAGCTGCTACAGAATTATATGAGGGAGTGCGTCATTTTGATGTGCGCATTCGATTTCCGGAAGCGTTCAGGACAACAGATGACGATATTGGTAATCTGCTTGTTCCGACTTCATCCGGATCAAAAGTACCCGTGAAAGAAATTGCTAACATCACCCAGAAGACAGGTCCCTGTTTGATATTCCGTGATGATAACGAAAGATATTCTGCTGTTAAATTTTCTATTGAAGGCAGAGATATGGGATCTGCCATCGCCGAAGCGCAGGATAAAGTAGACAGGCAGGTAAAACTGAAAAAGGGTTATAATCTGGTCTGGCAGGGAGATTTTGAAAATCAGCAAAGGGCATCCAAAAGGCTGGCTGAGGTAGTACCGATCAGCCTGCTTCTTATTTTTCTTTTATTATTCATCATGTTCGGAAATTTAAAAGACGCCGGTCTGGTGTTCCTTAACGTGCCATTCGCAGTCGTTGGAGGCGTGATGGCGCTTTTAATAACAGGAACCAATTTCAGTATTTCCGCAGGTATCGGTTTCATCGCTTTATTTGGTATCTGTATTCTGGAAGGTGTGTTGCTGACCACTGCCTTTAAACAAAACCTCGAAAGACTTCGAGGAGAAAATCCATTATTTACGGCTGTGAAACGCGGTGTGAATTCGTTGATCCGGCCCGTATTGATGACGGCTTTTATGGCAACTATTGGTTTGTTACCCGCAGCATTGTCTACCGGGATCGGATCTGAAAGTTCCAGGCCGCTGGCCCGTGTAGTGATCGGAGGTTTGATTTGTGCAACCATATTCTCCTTACTGATATTCCCGGTTGTATTCTTCCTTTCGTATAGAAATGTAGATACGAGACACCAGGGGGAATATGATGATGGTGTTAAAGCACAAGTTTAGTATTGACTGCCGGATTCAACAATGCGGAATGGTGGAATTATGAAAAAGTGCAAATGTGGAAGTGAAATGATAAATAAAATTTTAAATTTCATTTCTTCATTTTTATGTTCTACAATTTCATATTTCCAAAATATTACAATAACTCAGTCAAAATTAGTTTTGAATTTGATCAAACAGCAAATGAGGTACCGCAACCACAGGTCTTGGAAGCGTTGGGATTATTAAAACTGAATCCCCGTGCATTTAATCCGTCTTCCCAGTGAATTTGCATTCCGGTAAGGTAAATGCTGTGGGATGGGTTCATAATAAACGTCAGATCATTGGATTCGAACACCTGATCCTGATCCTGCTTTTTGTCAAATCCAAGAATATAAGACAACCCGGAACAGCCGCCGCCTTTTACGCCGATTCGGAGCAGATTATTTTTATCAAATCCGGGTTCCTCCATAAGCCGCCTGATTTCCTTTACAGCCTGAACACTGAATTGAAGGGGCGATTCTATCATTGTTTCCATATTGCAAATTTACGTTTTAAAGCTTAAAGCGTAAAGCGCAAAGCGTAAGGCAAAAACAGTATAATTTAAGAGCCTGACGGAGATATTACTTGATGTATTTTATTTAAGATCCTCAATCTGGCATTAAGCTTTACGCTTTATGCCTTTAGCTTAAGAAAGAATTTTTTTGGCTTCAAAGCTTAGTGCGTCTGACACAATGTGGTGCAGGGAGGCCTTTGGATTTTGCATCACCATTTCCAACAGGGCTTTATTGAGGTCCTGTCCACTGGCTGTAGCCGGTAAAAATGAGGCAACCTGGTTAATGATCAGCATATTTTGCTCCTTCAGATTTCGGATTGCATCCCAGGCTTCCGGACTGACGTAAATCTGTTGTGTAATATTATGATCGAATTCCTGACGAACGGTCTGCAGGAGGATATGCTGCATTTCATGCACATTAAGTCCGGGCTGGTTGGTGCGACTGATCAGGTTGGGGAGGGCGATCCGGTCGGCGAGCAAAATAAGTCTTTCATAGGCCTGTAACTTCAGCGGTGTGGTTGCTACCGCCCCCTCAGATTTTACGTTCAGCATCCCCTGTTTGGCTTGTTTCCGTTGTATCCAGAAAATATAGGCCAGGGCACCCGCCAGAATCACCGCTATTGCAATGGAAATGTACATTTCGTTATCAGTCATCTGCTCGAATTTATTTGTAAACGAAAATACGTAAAGCAATATATCCATATCATGAAATAATTGTATTTCACGGAATCAAAAATTCGGGTACTTTGCTAAAGCTTGAAAAAGATCCATGGAAAAGAAAATATACAATGATTCGGGAATTGAAATTGAACAACTGTATAAACCGGGAGATTCTGACCCTCTCCTGGAAAATCCGGGAGAATTTCCGTACACAAGGGGCATACGGCCCGATATGTACCGGTCAAAACTCTGGACGATGCGGCAATATGCCGGTTTCAGCACGGCTGCCGAAAGCAATAAAAGGTACCACTATCTGCTCGGGCAAGGTGTTTCCGGACTGAGTGTGGCTTTTGACCTACCTACACAAATAGGATACGATAGTGATCATCCTCTTGCCGAAGGTGAAGTAGGAAAAGTAGGCGTAGCGATCGACTCCATCCGTGATATGGAGGAATTATTTGCCGGCATTTCCCTTGAAAAAATTACTACTTCGATGACGATCAATGCCACAGGTTTTATACTGCTGGCTTTTTATGTGGCACTGGCAAAAAAACAGGGCGCTGATCTGAAAAAAATTTCAGGAACCGTTCAAAATGACATTCTTAAAGAGTATGCTGCCAGGGGCACATATATTTATCCGCCTAAACCATCCATGCGCATCATTACGGACATATTTGAATGGTGTGGTAAGGAAATGCCCAAATGGAATACCATTTCGATTTCAGGATATCATATCCGTGAAGCCGGCAGTACGGCAGTTCAGGAACTGGCTTTTACACTGGCTAACGGGAAAGCCTATGTGAAATCTGCTATCGATAAGGGACTTGATATTAATATGTTTGGGAAAAGGCTTTCTTTTTTCTTTAATGCACATAATGATTTATTTGAGGAAGTTGCCAAGTTCCGCGCGGCTCGTCGTATGTGGGCTCAAATTATGAAAGAGTTAGGAGCAACTGATCCGCAAGCCATGATGCTCCGGTTTCATGCACAAACAGGCGGCAGTACTTTAACTGCGCAACAACCCGTCAATAATATTGCACGGGTCACGATCCAGGCATTATCCGCTGTGCTTGGAGGAACACAATCGCTGCATACGAATGGATACGATGAAGCACTCGGTCTGCCTACAGAGGAAGCTGCAGCGATTGCCCTTCGCACCCAGCAGATCATCGGATTTGAAAGCGGGGTTACTCAAACTGTTGATCCTTTAGGTGGAAGTTATTTTATCGAATCACTGACAAACTCTGTGGAGGCTGCTGCCTGGGAATTGATACGAAGGATTGATGACATGGGCGGAAGTGTTGATGCCATCGAACAGGGATTTATCCAGAATGAAATTGCCAAAAGTGCTTATGATCACCAACGCAAAGTAGAAACCGGAGAAAAAATTATTGTGTCTGTAAACGCATTTGAATCTGACGAAAAAGATCATACAAAGATTTTCCGAATTGACGATTCCATCCGTAAAATTCAAACTGACAAGCTGGTGGCATTAAGAAGACAAAGAGACCCCGCGCGATGCGACCATATTCTTCAGCTCTTAAATGATCAGGCTGCTTCGGGAGAAAATCTGATGCCGACAGTCATCGAGGCTGTTGAAGCAAAATGCACGCTGGGCGAAATAGCCGATACGCTTAGAGAAGTGTTTGGGGAATACCAGGGATAGTTATTAGTTGTTAGTTGTTAGTTGTTAGTTGATTCATCAAACTAACAACTAACAACTAACAACTAATAATTTAATCAGTTTCCTAACGGTGATGCATCCATCAACACCACTTTTATCAATGTCGGTGCGGAGATAGCGCTGGTAAGACTGGAACCGTCTGCACCCCTTAAATCAATCGTAACAGAACCGGTGGTGTGTATCGATCCATATGCAACGCCGTTAAACACTTCGGGCATCGCTTCATATGTGGGGTCTGTCGCGGTCGGGGCGTCAAAAGAAAGGTATGTGACCACACCCCCATTCAAATCAAGCTGTTGGGTAAGCTCCGGAACTGACAGCGAGGTGTAGTAAAAAACGGTACCATCAGGATCAGTATTCCGCGCCCACTGACTGGCTTGTACGGTATAAACCGCGGAAAAAACCTGGTTGACGGTAGGGTAATTGTAGGTTTTGGTACAACCGGATAAAATTAGAATGGAAAATGCGGACAAAAATGCGATTTTCATATTGTTGGTTTTTGAACGATTCAGATAATAGACTTTGACGAGCAAAAATAGTTTAATCAGAAAAAAGAAATACGACCTATTTTCATATAATCATTTCTTTAACATATGCAACCTTTTCTAAAAGATCTCTTTACCGACCAGGTTTACGATGAAAAAAATTTCTTTCTCATTGCAGGTCCCTGTGTGGTGGAATCCGAGGAACTTTTGAATACAGTTGCTTCGAAAGTTTCTTCACTATGTTCAAAAATGGGCATTCCCTATATATTCAAAGCATCATATCGAAAAGCCAATCGTACCAGTGGTGGTTCATTTACCGGAATTGGCGATGAGCATGCACTGTCATTTGTTCAAAAAACCGGCCAGAAATTTAATCTTCCCACGACATCGGATATACATGCCCACGATGAAGCCGCTACTGCAGCCGCTTTTGTGGATGTATTGCAAATTCCCGCATTTCTGTGCAGGCAAACAGACTTACTGATCGCAGCAGCAGAAACGGGGAAAGTAATCAACGTGAAGAAAGGTCAGTTTCTCAGCGGACCGGCCATGAAATTTGCTGCAGAAAAAATCAGACATGCCGGTAACGATAAAATAATCTTTACTGAAAGAGGGACCACATTTGGCTATCAGGATCTCGTAGTGGACTACCGGAATATACCCTGGATGCAGGAACAAGGGGTTCCGGTTGTAATGGATTGTACACACTCACTCCAACAACCTAATCAGACAACGGGCATAACGGGTGGAAACCCTAAATTGATCAGCACCATTGCGATGGCAGCTATTGCCGCCGGTGCTGATGGATTATTTATTGAAACCCATCCCGATCCGGCTCATGCTTTGAGTGACGGAGCTACAATGTTGAGGCTGGATCTGTTGGAAGATATTTTAGTGAAGCTGGTGAAATTGAGAAAAGCGGTAGTTTAGTTTAGTTGACAGATGGCAGTTGACAGTACTTCAGAAAAATGAAAATGAAATTGCTTTAAGCTTTGCGCCTATAGCTTTACGCATTGAGTGGATTTCTCTTGGCAGCGGTGATATAACGTTTAATATTCATCCAGAATGCCAAAACGAAATATACGATCAGCGGAGATCCCATGGTGAGAAAAGAAATATAAATAAACCAGGTTCGTATGCGGGAAGTAGCGATTCCTAAACGTTCTCCGATAGCAGTACAAACACCGAAGACCTGCCATTCAATGAATTCCTTCATCCTGTTCATATGCAAATTTAAAAAAAATAGACTAAAACAGCAAGTGACACTTAGGCAATAACGCAATTATTTGATAAATTTGCATTCTGAAAATCTTCTGCTCCACACCCAATAATTAAAATTTTTCGATCATGGTTTTCGATCTGGATTTAATCAAGAAAGTATATCAGGAAATGCCTTCCAAAATTGCAGCCGCGAAAAAATTAACGGGTAAGGCCCTCACACTATCTGAAAAAATCCTTTACTCACATCTTTATTCAAAAACCATCAGGGATTATACGCGCGGGAAAGATTACGTTGATTTCGCGCCGGACCGCGTAGCCATGCAGGATGCAACGGCGCAAATGGCCCTTCTGCAATTCAGCACCTGCGGCAGGGAACGGGTGGCCGTTCCATCGACCGTTCATTGTGATCACCTGATACAGGCCAAAACGGGAGCCAAATCTGATCTCTCCACCGCTTTGGATGTAAATAAAGAAGTATATGACTTTTTATCCTCCATTTCGAATAAATATGGTATTGGTTTCTGGAAACCGGGAGCGGGTATAATCCACCAGGTAGTACTTGAAAATTATGCATTTCCGGGTGGAATGATGATTGGAACGGATTCCCACACTCCCAATGCCGGCGGTCTCGGTATGATTGCCATAGGCGTCGGCGGAGCTGATGCAGTGGATGTAATGGCAGGATTAGCCTGGGAATTAAAAATGCCCAAGCTGATTGGTATTAAGCTTACAGGGCGCCTGAATGGCTGGACATCCCCTAAAGATGTTATTTTAAAGGTAGCAGGCATACTCACTGTAAAAGGAGGAACCGGAGCAATTGTTGAATATTTCGGCGATGGCGCAGATAGCCTGAGTGCTACGGGAAAAGCAACTATTTGTAATATGGGTGCTGAAATCGGTGCCACCTGTTCCCTTTTTACCTATGATGAGAAAATGTCAGCTTATTTAAAGGCGACAGAGCGTGAGGAAGTGGCAAAACTGGCTGACAAAATCAGGGATTGCCTTCGCCCCGACCCTGAAGTATATGCAGATCCGGCCAGCTTTTACGACCAGTTGATTGAAATAAACCTCAATGAACTCGAACCACATGTAAACGGACCATTTACGCCCGATCTTGCATGGCCTATTTCAAAATTTGCAGAAGCTGTTAAAAACAATAAATGGCCCGAAAAACTCGAAGTGGCTTTGATCGGATCATGCACCAATTCATCTTATGAAGATATCAGCCGCTCAGCATCGGTCGCTAAGCAGGCCATCGAGAAAAACCTGGAAACCCTTGCAGAGTTTACCATTACACCTGGTAGTGAACTTGTTCGTTTTACCATTGAGAAAGACGGTTTCCTGAATACATTTGAAAAGATTGGCGGTGTAGTGCTGGCCAACGCCTGTGGCCCCTGTATCGGCCAGTGGGCGCGTCATATTGACGATCCCAATCGAAAAAACTCCATCATTACTTCCTTCAACAGGAATTTCGCACGGCGCAATGACGGACTTGCTTCAACACATGCTTTCGTGGCTTCTCCGGAAATAGTGACAGCATTTGCTATAGCCGGAGACCTTACTTTCAATCCCCTGAAAGATAAAATTAAAAATAAGAATGGCGAGTATGTAAAGCTCGACGAACCCTCCGGATTTGAATTGCCTCCTAAAGGATTTTCAGTTGATGATCCGGGCTACATGCCACCTGCAGAAGATGGCAGCAAATTGAAAGTAATTGTAAAACCGGATTCCCAAAGGCTTCAATTGCTGGAACCATTCAAACCATGGGAAGGAGTAGATTTGAAGGGATTGCGTCTGCTTATTAAGGCAAAGGGAAAATGTACAACCGACCATATTTCGATGGCAGGACCCTGGTTGAAATTCCGGGGACATCTGGACAATATTTCGAACAATATGCTGATCGGAGCAGTAAACTATTTCAATGAAAAAACAGATTCCGTAAAAAATCAACTGACCGGAGAATATGGACCTGTTCCGGCTACGGCACGTGCTTATAAAGCAGCCGGCATAGGCAGTATTGTGGTAGGTGATGAAAATTATGGTGAAGGCTCATCCCGCGAACATGCGGCAATGGAACCCCGCCATCTGGGGGTTCGCGCCATTCTGGTCCGCTCCTTTGCACGAATTCATGAAACCAATCTGAAGAAACAAGGTATGCTGGCCCTGACTTTTGCGAACAAAGCTGATTACGATAAGATCCTGGAGGATGATGTTATTGACATCGATGGTCTGACACATTTTACTCCCGGTCAACCGCTGACCCTTGTGTTACACCACTTGCAAAGCGAACCTGAAGAAATCCTGGCTAATCATACTTATAATGAATCACAGATCGAGTGGTTCAAAGCAGGCGGCGCTTTAAATGTTATACGCGCAGAATTTGCAAGATAGACATGGAGAATAACCATGTAATCAACAGCAGATCCCTTCCGGAACCCGGTTGGAATTCACTGCTGATTTTATGCTTCCTGATCATCGGCATACGATTGATTTTTACGGGGATCATGGGCATCATGCCACAGGATGCTTATTATTATTTTTATGCAAGTCATCTGGATCTCTCGTACTACGATCATCCGCCGATGATCGCATACCTGTTACGATTTTTCACAGGCATTTTTGGAAAGAATGTATTAGCGATCAAACTGGCAGATACCATCACGACAGGCCTGGCTATGTTCGCTTTTTACCTTCTGGCAAAAAAATTTGTTAGTCAAAGAAAAGCGCTGATCGCTACAGCCCTGCTCCTTTCGACACTTATGGTGAGTATTCTGTCACTGGTATCTACGCCCGATGTTCCTCTGATTTTATGCTGGATACTCAGTTTGAATTTTCTTTATGAGGCCATCTTTACAAAAAAGAATATTTACTGGATATGGGCTGGTTTTATGACTGGTCTTTCTTTTGATTCGAAGTATACGGGCATTTTTATTATCATCGGCATCCTTGGCTTTTTATTAATTGCAAAACCCTATCGCAAGATTCTTTTCTCAGTTTGGTTTTTTCTTTACCTGCTTTGTTTTGCAATCACCATTCTTCCTGTTGTGATTTGGAACATGAGAAATCATTTTGCTTCTTTTAAATTTCAATCCGAAGGTCGTGTTAAGGAAGGTATAGCATTCGACCCCAGCGGATTTGCGGGTGTTCTTGGACATCAATCCGCTATTCTGCTTCCATTGCTTTTTTTTTCACTGGTATATTTTATTTATCGTTTCTGCAAAAAATATGGTTTTCGGTTTGCCCGGATCCGCGTTGACCAGTTATTCCTGTTAAGTTTTTTCATACCCTTGTTCCTGGGATTTTTCGCGCTCTCTTTTTTTTACTGGGTAAAAATAAACTGGATGATTCCAGCTTATATCACAGGTATTATTTGGGTATGCAGATACTGGAATAAAAAGTGGTTGCGTTATCAATTGATATTTTCAGTAGTCGTTCATATGGCATTGGCGGCGGAAGTCATATTTTATATAGTGCCCATCCGTTCGGATGATACATGGTTCGGGTGGAAGGAGTTTTCGGGTAAAGTAGAATCAGTTCGCAAAGAATATCCTGATGCATTTATATTTTCCTCCGATGATTATAAAACATCCGCGATCCTCAATTTTTATTTGAATGAAATGGTCTATTCAAAAAATGTGGTCGGAGAAAGGGCGCTTCAGTTTGATTTTGTGGGAACTGATTTGAAATTATTGAACGGAAAGGACGCAATTTTTATAGACTCCAACCCCCGGTTCGGCGATCTTGAAAATGAGAATAAACATATCCCTCCATTTTATTATGTCTATTTCGACCGGATCATTCCTTTGAAACCCATTTTAATCGAAAAAAATGGGAAAACGGAGAGAAAATTCTCTTTATTTCTCTGTAAAAATTACCATTTTAAGCCAAGAGTCTGACTCCCGCACCCGAATAATCGGCCACATCATTTTGTTAAATTTGCATTTGGATGCCTGCGGAATGCTGGACGCATGACGCATCTTTCAACTGTTCATTCGCCAATGATCAGTGAATAAAATATATTATGAAAAACTTCCCCTTTACCATGCGGAATATTATATTCGTTCGTTATGATAATGATGAAGTATCCATTGAAATACCTACCCTGTTTTCTTGTAATAACTTTACTCCTTTCCTGTACCAGCGCTAAGAAAACGGCTGCTGCAATGGAGGAACAACAGACACTTCCCGAGTTACCTCTTTCTGAATTGGATATTCCTATCAGACTGGCTGCCGCTCCGATTATGGCAAAAGCCGAACATCTCGTTCCTGCAGAGTTTACTTCCGAAGCGTGGCCACAGTTCATGCAGCCTTCCTGTGATTTCCGTTATAAGTATCGATTTGTAAGAACGGCCCTTCAGATATCATGCAACAATAATCTTTTCAATATCCGTTTTGGTGGAAATTATCAGGTAAGTGGAAGCAAATGCTTATGTACAGCCGGCATACCAGTAACGCCGTGGATTTCGGGTAACTGTGGATTTTCACCGCAACCTCTTCGAAAAGTAAACATGGCTCTCAGTACCAACCTGCAGTTTCTCCCGAATTACACGATTCGCTCAACCACATCCATCAATCAGATTCAACCTGTTGACAAATGCGCTGTTTCTATTTTTTCCAGTGATATCACACAACTGGTCATGGACAGCATTCGTTCTTCACTGGTTGCATTTACGACGTCCATGGACCAATCCATCGCAGGTTTGAGTTTTACAAAATTCGTAACACAGCTCAAAGACAGCAGTTATCGAAAAATTGCAATTGGTAAATATGGATATTTTTTACTCAATCCATCAGCATTCAGGGTTGGTCAGCTGAATTATATTAAAGACAGTTTTGCAATATCATTGGGGGTATCCTGTAAACCCCTTTTCAGTTCGGATCCTTCGAATCATATTACCGTACCAAAGTCTCTTCCCGCACTCTTACAGACCGAGAGCCGAAATGGTGTCCGTTTGTATATGAATATGAATTATGATTATAATTTTCTTTCAAAAACTCTGCACGATAGTCTTTACAATAAAGTATTTGAGGTGAAAGGAAGAACCATTGTGGTCAAAGATGCCATTATAAGAGGTATAGGCAATCAACAGGTGGAACTGCAAATTGATTTTGCCGGTAGTAACCACGGTAGCATATTTCTGAGGGGAACTCCTGTACTGGATTCCGCCAAACAAACATTAGGGATACCTGACATCCAGTATTCAATGGAAGGGGAAGATCTGGCATTGAAAATAGGCAGGAGTTTATTCAGAAATAAAATCCGTAAAACCATCGAGGGAAAATCTTATCTTGATATAAACGCCTTCCTCAATGCCAATAAACCGATCATTGATCAACAACTGAACAGGGAATGGGCACCGGGCATTTTTTCGTCCGGATATATCAAAGAAGCTAAAATCATTGGCATGTTGGTTACGAGGCAAAATATTCAGCTTCAGGTATTTATATCAGGGGAGCTAAGAATATTGGGCGGCAACCTTTAACATAAGATTTACGTCTTTTGACAAAGATGAAGTGGTTGCGCTATTAACTTCACTTTCGCAAAAGGCCTTAAGACTATTGATGAACGGGAACCACCACATTAGCGCATTGATTGCTGGATGCAGGCGAAATGACCGCGCCAGTCAGAAGGAATTATATGAATTCCTGAAGGGATATGCCATGAAAATTTGTTATCGTTATCAGCATAATCAATACCAGGTTGAAGAAATCGTAAATGAAGGCTTTACAAAATTCTTTAAAAACATCCACCAGTTTGATGAAAACAGGCACCTGGAAATATCCATGGCTCTAAAAGGATGGTTTAAACGAATCCTGGTAAACACATGTATAGACTATTATCGCAAAAATTCTTCCTATCTGCATGGTCAAATGCTTTCCGAAGAAACAGAAAAAATTGCTGATCATGGGGAAACCGGACTTGACAAACTGTCGTATAAAGAAATTATCGAAGCTATCCGATTACTGTCCCCGGCTTATAGAACCGTATTTAATCTGTTCGTTATAGAGGGAATGTCGCATGAGGAAATTGGTAAACACCTGGGAATATCCGTGGGTGCTTCTAAATCGAATCTGTCTAAGGCCAGGGAAAATCTCAGGAAGATATTGACAAAAAAATCGGACGTTAAAAGATATGTCGAACCTATCTGATAAAGAAATAGACCGGTTAAGCAGAGAAGCGGCGGATTCTTATGAACCCGAGCGATTCTTCTCTTTCCTGGAGCAGGCTTGAACAGAAGCTCGCCCAGCAGATGCCTGAACGACCGCCTGACGGATTTCGTTTTGGCCGGATAAATCCTTTTGTCTGGGGTCCGGCCATTGTACTACTTGCCGGAGCTTCATTTTTCTTTATTAAAAACGTAATATATAGCCAACATTCTACACGAAACATTCAGACCGTAAACCACTCCGTTTCTATACCCGGTGCCGATAATAAAAATGCATCCGGAAATGCAATTCATCCGGACAGCACCATGGCCGCTCAAAGTGCTGCCAATAAAGAAATTAATCATTCATCTGAAAGGGATCAGAAGCCTGATATATCCGCAAAATCGGGGTCTGATGCAGGTTCCGGGAAATTATACGGTTCTGCTTCTTCAAATAATGTATACGCAAATCCTAATGCAGGTTCTGGTAATAACCAGACAGGTACAAAGCGTTCCGGATCAAAATCCATCAAATCGGGAGCAGCTATTGCTGCAGGTTCAATTGAAACCAATCGCGCAATTTCCGGAGAAGAACAGAATAAGCCTGAAATGAATGGCATGGCCGAAACAACCGGGGCAGCTGAAAGGAATGGCCAGGCGCAAATTAAAAACCAGCGCCATTTACCGCTTGTCATTACACGTGGAACCGGTCTTGGTAAGGTGTCAGGAAATGATTCATTGATGAACCAACTCGCTCAGTCCAAAACCCCGATTCATCAAAAATCCCTTCATCTGAATCGCTCTCTCAATATTGGATTTACATTCGGTCCGGATTATACAAATGCCGGAGGTATTGCCAACAACCAAATAGGAAATAATATTGGATTGACTATCGGATATTATCTGACCGACAAAATCTCTATCAACACGGGATTCATTTATTCGAATAAATTTTACTGGTCCGACCCGCATAATTATTTCTTCCAGCGGCCTGTTAATAACGTCGGATCTTTTGCCGCACCACCTCCAATCGACTACATTAACGGCGCCAGCAATATCTGGGAGTTGCCTTTGACATTACGATATGATTTTGCCCATCACAATAAAACCAGGTTTTTCGCAAATGCCGGTCTTTCCTCCTATTTTATGATGAAGCAGACTTATATCTATTTCCTCCATTCAGGACAGAATCAGCTTGCATACAAAATCTCCGATAATCAACAGGTAAATTATTGGTTCGGAATAGCTGATATATCTGTCGGATTTGAAGCAGAAATCGGAAAGGGATTTTCCTTCCAGGCAGAGCCATTCCTGAAATTACCGCTTCGCGAATATGGGGATGGAGAATCTTAGACTGACCAGTTACGGATTCCTTATGACTTTCAAATACGCACCGGTACTCAGCCGTTCAAAAAAATAGAAATTATTTAATTTTTGTTGCGGAATCGAACCATACGGGCGTCCCATCATTCCAGGGGCCATTGTAATTGATAAAAATTTCTTCCCCTTTTTTTATCTCACGGACTGTTTTTATGCGGATGGTATTCGTTTCAAAATCCATCTCGTATTCCGCATTCGACAGATAGTTATGATTATAAATGGAAACATAACCTAATGCCACGCAGCATTGGGTTTCATCTTTTCCCCAAAGAAATATATAATCGTGCAGAAGGGTTCGATCCAGAATCACTCTTTCTTCCGGGCTCATAACGATAACAGGCGCAATTTCTATTATTGTGCCGGCCGCCAGGTGTTCTGAACTAAATACACCCCGGCCCTTATCATATGAATTGCCTATATATAAGCATGGATTGATCATCGGGAGAATTTTCGGTAATGAATTCCTTTAGCGGTCCATCCAAACGCAATTTATCAAGGCTTCGCTGTAAATTTGACGCATGACCGTTGAAATCGAAGATACACCGCTCAAATATCAGTTTTTGGAATTGCAGCAATCCAAAGATCCGAATGCTCTTCATGAATTTTTGGATAACCAGAATATAAGTGATGTAGCTGAGCTAATTTATGAGTTTCCCGAGCATGAAGGTGAAATACTTGGAAATCTAAGTATTCACCGGGCCATCAGCGCTTTTAAAATTCTTGATTCACCGACCCAAAAGCGTATTACACAGGAATTGTCACCTTCAAAAACCGCTGAACTTTTGAATGGTCTTCCTGCCGATGACCGTACTTCTTTCCTGGAAGATCTTCCCAGTGAAGTCGTAAAGGAACTGATCAGAATGCTGGATCCGGACGAGCGCAAAATTACATTGGCGCTGTTGGGCTACCCTGAAAGCAGCGTGGGACGTTTGATGACACCGGATTACATTGCCGTTCAGAAAGACTGGACTATACGTCAGGTGATAAGGCATATCCGGGATGTGGGAAAGGATAGTGAAACGATTGACGTCATTTATGTAGTGGATGAAAAAGGTGTTTTTATTGATGATATTAAGATTCGTGAAATCATTCTCGCAGATCCTGATAAAAAAATTGAAGATGTAATTGACAACCGATATATATTTCTTAATGTAAACGACGATCAGGAAACGGCCAGCGAAGCCTTTAAAATGAACAACCGTATGGCCCTGCCGGTTTTAGATAAAAATAAAGTTCTACTCGGCATTGTAACCATCGATGACGTGCTTTGGGTTGCCCAGGAGGAATTCACTGAAGATATCCAGAAGATAGGCGGTACGGAAGCGTTGGATCATCCCTATCTTGAAACACCCTTTTTTCAATTGATTAGAAAAAGAGTTGGTTGGCTGATTATTCTTTTTCTCAGCGAAATGTTAACCGCTACGGCGATGGCCTATTATAACGATGAACTGGGCCGGTGGCTTATACTAACTAATTTCATTCCTCTCATTATGAGCAGCGGTGGAAACAGTGGCTCGCAGGCGTCTACCCTGATCATCCAGGCTATGGCCCTGGGAGAGGTAACGCTTGTGGATTGGTGGCGCGTCATGCGACGGGAGATCCTTTCGGGCTTCATGCTGGGAGCCATCCTTGGGCTCATAGGATTTATCCGGATCTTTATTTGGCATCAGTTAATGGTCAGGGGCGTATTTAAAGATATTTATGGGCCTCATTGGGATGCGGTGGGTCTTACAGTCAGCTTCTCCCTAATCGGTGTTGTGCTTTGGGGAACACTTACAGGTAGTATGTTACCAATTATTTTAAAGAAGTTGGGTGCTGACCCCGCTTCTTCCTCTGCACCGTTTGTTGCAACCCTCGTAGACGTCACCGGCCTGATTATTTATTTTACCGTAGCGACGTTTTTCATGAAGAATATCTTACTGTAAAAGTGACGTGAATTTTGAATGTATAGATCTGATCATTTTTAAAAATTTAATATGTGTGGAATTGTAGCATATATCGGTCCGAGAGAAGCATATCCTGTAATCATGAAAGGTCTAAAAAGATTGGAATATCGTGGTTACGACAGTGCCGGGGTCGCGTTGCTTGACGATAATAATTTACGCGTATATAAAAAACAGGGACGTGTTGCAGCGCTGGAAGAAAGCATTATCGGAAAAGACCTGCATGCCCATGCGGGGATCGGTCATACCCGATGGGCCACACATGGCGAACCCAGTGACCGTAATGCGCATCCTCACCTCTCTGCCAATGGAAAACTGGCGATGATCCACAATGGTATTATTGAGAATTATACGCAGCTAAAAAAGGAACTGACCAAGAAGGGTTACACATTTAAAAGTGATACTGATACAGAAGTTCTTCTCAATTTCATAGAAGATATCCAGGAAAATAACCAGTGCAGTCTGGAAGAATCCTTACGCATCGCACTAAAACGTGTTACGGGTGCCTATGTGATCGTATTACTGGATAAAGATCATCCTGACGTCATTATTGCAGCCCGCAAGGGCAGCCCATTGGTAATCGGAATCGGCAAGGGAGAACATTTCCTGGCATCGGATGCCTCACCTATCATTGAATATACCAAGGAAGTTGTTTATGTAAACGATTATGAATTGGCTATTATTAAATCAGATGAACTGATATTAAAAAATCTGGGCAATGAAAAAATTACTCCATTCGTTCAAAAACTTGACCTCGAACTGACTGCCATCGAAAAAGGAGGTTATGATCATTTTATGCTGAAGGAAATTTTTGAACAACCGGATACTATATTCGACTGCTTACGCGGAAGGCTGGATGCCACAAAGGGAACGATCACGATGGCGGGTGTTCAAAATAATATTGAAAAAATTTGCCAGGCAAAAAGAATCATTATGGTTGCCTGTGGTACCAGCTGGCATGCCGGATTGATCGCAGAATATATCATTGAGGAGATCTGTCGCATTCCGGTAGAAGTTGAATATGCATCGGAATTCAGATATCGCAATCCGGTTGTGCATCCCGGTGATGTTATTTTTGCCATTTCTCAAAGCGGTGAAACGGCTGATACGATTGTTGCGATAGAGAAAGCAAAAGAACAGGGTGCATTTATTTTTGGTGTTGTGAATGTAGTTGGTTCCTCAATTGCCAGAATCTCCCATGCCGGCGCTTACACACATGCTGGTCCCGAAATCGGGGTTGCCAGTACCAAGGCTTTTACCGCACAAGTGGTCGTACTCATTATGATTGCATTGAAAATCGCGTTCGAAAAACAAACGATTACGGAAGAAAGATATATCAATCTGCTCGCTGAATTACATGCCATTCCGGAAAAAGCCAGGGAGCTGCTCCATTCTGCCGGCCACATTCGCAGCCTGGCAAAAAAATATGTGAATGTGAGGGATGCTTTATACCTGGGTCGCGGAAACAATTTCCCCGTGGCTTTGGAAGGAGCCCTCAAGCTCAAAGAAATTTCATATATCCATGCTGAAGGATATCCTGCTGCAGAAATGAAACACGGACCCATTGCGCTGGTTGACAAAGATCTGCCTGTGCTTTTCGCTGCCCCAAAAAGTTTATACCATGAAAAACTGGTCAGCAATATCCAGGAAATCAAAGCCAGGAAGGGAATGGTAATTGCCGTAATTAGCGAAGGAGATGAAACGATTGCTAATATGGCGGATGATACGATGACAATTCCATTGACAGATGAATTGATTTCTCCCCTGCTTTCAGTAATTCCCCTGCAGCTTTTTGCCTGTTATCTTGGTATGGAGAAGGGTTTTGATGTAGACAAACCCCGCAATTTGGCTAAAAGTGTAACTGTAGAATAAAACGTATGAATCAGATTATTAAAACACCGCTAAGAAATCTTGGATATGACTTTATTCCTGCAGAATATCTTCCCGAGGGAAAGGACGAATATTATTTGCGAAATGAACAACATAAGCCTGCAGTAATTTACAGACATCTCAAGCTGAATGAAGTAGAGGAACTGAAAAAAAATGGGAACAATGCGGACGATTGGGACCTGGTAATGGTTACTGGTAACTTCCTCCCGGAGCTTGTACATCATTGCAATTTTTTTGGAATGGTCCGGATAGGAATACTCGAACCTTACTATTTGGAATTTCATAATCTTCGCCGCCCGGTCGGTTTATATTATAGTAATATTATCAGTTGTGATATTGGAAATAATGTTGTTATTGATAATGTGAGTTATTTATCACATTATATTATCGGCAACGATGTGATTCTTATCAACGTGAATGAAATAGAAACCACCGATCATGCCAAATTCGGAAATGGTATTCTGAAAGAAGGAGAACCTGAATCCCTTCGTATTGAACTGGAAGTGTGCAATGAAAATGGTGGCCGAAGTATCATTCCGTTCGATGGTATGCTGCCCGGAGATGCCTGGCTCTTCAGCCGTTATCGGGACGACTTAATACTTCAGAAAAAACTTCGTGAGTTCAGTGATATGGAAGTTGATAAACGAAGAGGATTTTATGGAATCATTGGCGATCGAACAGTCATTAAAAACTGCAAAATAATAAAAGACGTCAATATTGGCTCCGATGCATATCTGAAAGGAGCAAACAAATTAAAAAACCTTACGATTAACTCGTCTGCAAAATCCAAAACCCAGATCGGAGAAGGTTGTGAATTGGTAAACGGAATCATCGGACATGGGTGCAGAATATTCTACGGAGTAAAGGCCGTCAGATTTATACTCGCTTCCAATTCACAATTGAAATACGGCGCCCGGCTCATTAATTCTTATCTCGGAAATAATTCTACTATTTCATGTTGCGAAGTGTTAAACTCTCTTATTTTCCCGGCACACGAACAGCATCATAATAACTCATTTTTATGTGCCTCTTTGCTTATGGGCCAAACCAATATGGCTGCCGGTGCAACAGTGGGATCCAATCACAATTCACGGGGTGCAGACGGCGAACTGATTGCCGGACGGGGATTCTGGCCCGGACTCTGCGTTAGTGTAAAACATAATTCCCGTTTCGCATCATTTATCATCATGGCTAAAGGGGATTACCCGGCTGAACTGGATATTCCGATTCCCTTTTCACTTGTAAGTAATGATGTTTCCAACGATGAGCTGATTATTATGCCAGCCTATTGGTTCTTACACAATATGTATGCACTGGCGCGAAACGCCTGGAAATACGGAGATCGGGACAAAAGGCTGGATAAGATTCAACAATTGGAATATGATTATCTGGCGCCCGACAGTGTACAGGAGCTGGCTTCAGCGATTGAAGAGCTGGAATTGATCGCTGCCAGGTCCTGGTTGAAACATGCTTCAAATGATTCTGTCAGGAAAGAAAATGAAAAGCAACCTGTAGATTCTTCGTCTGCGGATGATTACATTGAGAACCCTGGGAAAGACGCTGCTTGAAAATAATGATGAAGCATTTACCTCAATTTCTTTTTTTGCTGAAAAATTTGAAAACAGCTCCCGTAAAGTGCGGGTAATTAAACTAGTAAAGGGCTATTCTATTTTCAGGGAATTAATTATTCATTACGCGATTGAACAGATCATGCTGCATGTCGATAATGGAAAATTTAATGACCTTTCTGCTTTTCAGCAGTCTGTTCCGGAAAACAAAAAACCTGAATCCTGGATAAATGCAGGAGGACAACTGATTAAAAAATCTTCCTTTGAAAAACTACTTTCTGACATTCGTCAAAACAAGGTTGGCAGTTGGAACGAAATCCATCAATTCTACCAGTCTGAAGCCGGCAATTATTCAACTGATAAACTGCACCATGCATTGGACATTCTCTATCAGGTTCATGGCATTTCAATCAAAAATCTAGTCGCAGTAGGCATTTAAAGAGCTATTACTGCAGAGTACCAGGACAGCCGAATGGATAACCGCGGGAATTTTCAGCTCGAGGAAAAAAGACTATATGAATCCATTCCGTAAAATGGTATATGACAGCCAGGCTGAAATGGATCAGGTTCTTGGAAAACTGGATGATAACAGTTTCATCATTAATCAGGAAAAATTGTTCAAAGAATATCAACTACGTATCCACGACCTGATACAAAAATGGGATTTGAATTAAGTCATTCAATTTTTTTCAATGGGCAATACGAAAAGTCTGCCCTTTGAATCCGTTGCGCGAAAAAAATATTTGCCGCTTGACATTAGTTCCGGTCCAACGGGAAACCGGGTTAAATCTTTTCCGACTGGCAAGACTCCTTTTTTAATAAAACGTCCTTCCATAGAAATAATTTCATAATTCCAAATATCGGGATTTGGCGAATGTATCAATATTTGATTTTGTTCCGATCCAAAGCCAGCGGATACCCAGCTTAAACGAACAGAAGCATCTTCAATATTATATGGTACAAGCTTTCCAAAATATTCATGTCCCGTCATGTCTACCATGCTGATCATAAAAAAATGATTTCCTGTATTCATATCCCTGCTACCTGTCCAATTGTATTTGAATTGCGCGTCAACTGCATTTATCGTGGTTATCAGATTTGACTGACCGTTTGTTTTCTCATATAAGTTAAAATGATCCGGTTTTTCGTCAGTCGTAATGACCCAATTAAAGACAGGTTTGCCTGATATCTCTTTTATTTCCAAAAAAATGGTGGTAAGGGGCAGCGGATTTTCCAGATCCAACACACTTCCCAGTGTATAATTCTGGGCTGAAAAATCCGAATTCCCGCTCAGCACTGAACCCTGTTGAAAATTTCCCGTTACTGCAGTATGTCCGGCATCTTCCCATTCCGATGTTTGAAATTTGGCGACGTTCAAATAATTTGGATCGGTAATAATACCGCTTTGTCCGGATGCAAATGACAACTCGATTTTCGCCTGGTCATTAATGGGTCCATCCGCAATAACTGACCAATATTCGAGTTTGGAAATATGATGAAGACCTGGCCCAATGTTGCTCCCCATAGAAGCCGGATTCTGATGAATATATTCAACCGTGTAATTCCCCGCTCCCTTTTTTAATTCCAGCCAACGAAGGTTTCCGTCTTTTCCCACTGGAAAAAGAAAATGATCTTCCTGATTCAATCCCAGTTTACGTAATGGTCCGTCTATATATACTCCGGTAAGCCTGGAACTGTCCACGATAACGTTACAAATGGTATCCAGAACTAATAATGCTGAGGGCGAACTGACTATCATTCCCTGATTCAATTCCAGTTTCCAGGGAATTTTAAGAGGCAGACGAAGAGTGGCTCCCGTTGCATTGTTCATTCTGAATCCTACCTGGTTGATGATCCGGCCGCCCAGGGCAATTTCCTGCCTGCGTTGCCCGTTCAATTCGAGTGTTGGAATTCCATTAGATGTTTCAGTGATCACTGATCCTGATGACTGGTAGAGATCGCCCATGATTCTCAAAACGGTATTATCGCCCGTGCCACTTGCCAGGTTCAGTTGGCCCCCCTCTTGTATAAAATCTCCTTCAACCAGTATATTTCCATTCAGTCCACTGAGATCAATGCTCATATTGACGGTGGAACCTATGCGCAGATTCCCACGGACATGCAATGGATTTGCACCAGAACACGTATAATTTACCGTCGATCCCTGCGCCGTTGCATGCAATTCCAGGCTGCCGTATGTTCTGTTACTCACAGAAATCGTATATGATGCTCTTGGCACGTCAAAATCAAAAATACCTTGTTCAGTACCAGGCGCTGTGGATAGAATTCTCAGAATATTATTAGCATGGGAAGCCCTGGTCTGGTGTATATAACGTCCTCCATCTTGTATTTTCATAGAATCTGCAATGGAGAGGGATTCTCCTGCGGATAATCCGGATGCGTTTCTGAAAATGGCACCGGCCTTTAGTTCGATGCCATAACCCGGCCCCGTAACGGTTAGGCCATTTATAATAATATTTGATTTGGGCAATATCAGTTCGATATTTCGGCCCGGTGAAGGACTTATCAATATTGACTTAAGAACAACAGCCGAGTCTGGCAGGGTAACCTGATAAGAAACAGGTAATAAACTATTATCGAGCAATACATCGTCAGTAGATTGTGGTAAACTGTTACCTGACCAGTTCAGAGGGTTAGTCCAGCTTGCATCACCCCCGAAGCCCGTCCATGATTTTATTTCTGCCGACAGCATTGACGGGGACAATAAATTGAAAAAAATCAGCCAATGGAAGTAACGCTTAAGAAAACACATCCTGCAAAATAGCAGGGAGAGAAACGCAAATCAATACCACTTTGTGGTGCGTCGGGCAAAAAAAAACCCGCCACATAGGCGGGATTCAATTCAGACATAAATTTATTTCTTCGCAGCTTTTTTTGAACTGTCTGCGACTGTTTTAATTGCTGATTTTGCGGTATCTGCAACTGCCTTGATGGTAGAATCAACCTTAGAGGCAGTTGAATCAACCACTTTTTTCGCGCTGTCAACAACCGTTGTGGCAGCAGAGTCAGTTTTGGCAGCAGCATCACTTCCACCACCACATGATGTTAAAGCCGCAGCGATCACGAGAACAGTCAGAAATTTCTTCATTTAGGTTAATTTTAGTTTGCGCAAAACTAGGAGATTCCTGTCAAAAAAACAAGATATGCAGCAATCTTATTATATGACTATTTCTTACGAAAATAGATGCGGATAGGCACCCCTTCCAACGGAAAACTCTTTCGCATCTGGTTCTCCAGATAATTTCTGTAAGGTTGTTTGATATCGTCGGGATAATTACTGAAAAAAGCAAAAGAAGGAACCGGGGTTGGCAATTGGGATACGAATTTTATTTTAATCGCATGACCGCGGACTACGGGTGCATGAAAACTTTCGACTGCCTTCAACATAATATCGTTCAGTTTGGATGTTGGTATCTTCCTGCTGCGGTTTTCAAAAACTTCCAGGGCTGTTTCAATTACTTTGAAAATACGCGTTTTCTCCTTGGCCGAAATAAATATGATGGGCAGATCTGTAAATGGGGCAAACCTTTCTTTCAGGGCAGTAGTATAATCCCGGGATGTATTGGTTTCTTTATCCACCAGGTCCCATTTATTCACGACGACAACGATACCTTTCCCTTTTTTTACTGCGAGACTAAAGATATTGAGATCCTGAGCTGTAATACCTTTTTCAGCATCCAAAAGTAGTAAACACACATCTGCTTCATCCATCGCCTTAATGGCCCGGATTACGGAATAAAATTCAAGATCTTCATGCACTTTGGTTTTCCTGCGAATTCCAGCCGTATCGATCAAAATAAATTCTTTATTAAAAAGATTATAATGAGTATGGATACTGTCGCGCGTTGTTCCGGCGATCTCACTTACAATTGTTCTTTCACTTCCAACCAAAGCATTCAAAAGGGAGGACTTGCCAACATTTGGCTGACCGATAATTGCAAATTTCGGAAGAACTGAACCACTTTCTTCTTCATCGGTTTTCGGAATCAGGTCAGCGATTGCATCGAGCACCTCTCCGGTACCGCTTCCGCTCATTGCAGAGATAAAAAAAATATTGTCAAAACCAAGACTATAAAATTCTGCAGCTTCCAGCAGACGATCGCTGTTGTCAACCTTATTGACAACCAGAAAAACAGGTTTAACGGATCTGCGAAGCATATCAGCCATGGACTCATCCAAAGAAGTAATACCCGTAGCTGTATCCGTCATGAAAATAATGGCATTGGCTTCTTCCACGGCAATTAAAACCTGTTTCTTAATTTCCTGTTCAAAAATATCTTCACTTTCGGGAACAAACCCGCCTGTGTCAATCACATTAAAGGTTTTCCCATTCCAGTCCGCTATTCCATACTGGCGGTCACGGGTCACCCCGCTCACATCATCTACGATGGCTTTGCGTTGCTCGAGCAGGCGGTTGAATAATGTACTCTTCCCCACATTCGGTCTGCCTGTTATCGCTACTGTAAATCCGGACATGTTCTTTAAAATTAAAATGCAAATTAATAACCATATTCACGCAACTGCCATTCATTGTCACGCCATTTAGGTCTTACTTTCACGAACAGTTCCAGAAATACTTTCCTCCCGATGAATTCCTCAATCTCTTTGCGGGCTTCTGTTCCCAGTTGCCGGATCATTTTGCCGCCTTCACCCAGCAATATGCCTTTTTGCGTTTCACGCTGCACTATAATATCAGCCTGAATTTTTGTAAGTGTTTCCTTTTCTTTAAATTCCTGAACTAAAACAGCGGTATGATAGGGTATTTCATCTTCGTACATACTAAAGATTTTTTCCCTGATCATTTCTCCTACGAAAAACTTTACCGGCCGGTCAGTCATTTCATCACCGTCAAAAAAAGGTTCACCTTCCGGAAGCAGTTGAATAATTCGTTCGAATAATAGATCTGTATTCAGTTTCCTGAGCGCCGAAATGGCCAAAACGTCCGTACAGTAACTTTTGTCCATGAAATAGACTTTTGCGGAGTCAATTTCATCTTTTGTCATTCGTTCGCTTTTATTAATCAATACAAGCGCCGGGACTTTCAGGTGCAGTCCCGAAAAAATTTCATCGTTTTCCTCCAGATTGTCTTTTCCATCTAAAAGCAACAGCGCTACGTCCGTATCTGCCACGGCCTGACGCACCGAATCCATCATTTTTTCATGCAGTTTATATCTGGGATCAATGATACCCGGAGTATCCGAAAGTATCATTTGGTACTCCTCTGCCGTGAGTATCCCTTTGATACGGTGCCGTGTTGTCTGTACCTTATGGGATACAATGGCGAGTTTTTCTCCCATCAGCGTGTTCAGGAGGGTGCTTTTACCCGCATTGGGTTTTCCAAATAGATTGACAAATCCTGATTTCATAAAACGGCTGCAAAGGTAACTAATTGGCGGTCAAAAGATGGTCCTATATCGCGGTTAAAGGACTAATTAACAGTTTGGGCTGTAATTTTAATTGGTAATTCAGGATAAATCTGTAACTTCGTTGTTTAAACATTAAATATTTCTATATGGCAACTATAAAATGGGTACTGGATCCCACACACGCGGAAATACAATTTAAAGTGCGTCACCTGATGATCACGACAGTGACAGGTTCTTTCGGCAAATTCGATGCATCTTTTGAAACGACAGACGATAATCTGGAAACGGCAAAAGTGAATTTTTCGGCTGATGTGGATTCTATCACCACCAACAATGAACAGCGCGACGCGCACCTGAAGAGTGAAGACTTTTTCGAAGCCATTAAACACCCCAAGTTGACTTTTGTCAGCACAAAACTTGAAAGAGTGTCCGGAGAAAACTACGTTTTATTTGGTGACATGAGCTTTCATGGAGTCACAAAAAATATTAAACTGAATGTTGAACATGGCGGTGTGATTAAGGACCCATGGGGAAACACCCGTACGGGTTTTGCCCTGGAAGGAAAGGTCAGCCGCAAAGATTTTGGTTTGACCTGGAATGCAGCGACTGAAGGTGGTGGTGTGGTAGTGAGTGATGAAGTAAAACTTCACGTTAATGTCGAATTTATAAAGACGGTATAATATATTCACGGCGACCTTTTATATTTGTTGCTATGAAAATATTTTTGGGCCTGTTCTTTACAGGATCTGTATTTTTTTGTTTTGCACAGAAAAAAACAGATCCTGTTCTTTTTGGTAATACCATCTCATCAGAAAATCTCCAAAGACACTTATACCAAATAGCCGGACCGGCTTTCGAAGGGAGAGAAACCGCTACCCCGGGACAACGCAAAGCGGCTGCTTATATAGAAGATTATTTTAAGGGACTGGGATTAAAGCCAGGCAACAAAGACAGTTTTCAATATTCTTTCCCCGTATTTAAAGACAGTCTTATTTCATCGGAGATCCAGGTGAACGGCCAGGTATTTGAATTAAACAGGGATTATCAGAACAGACCCCTTTCGAAATCGTTTTCTTTTTCCTTTGGATTGTCCAATGTTGTTTTTGCCGGATATGGTTTGTCTGACTCTCTGCGGGATGATTACAAGGGCTTAAATGTCAGTGGTAAAATAGTTATGATCCTTGGCGGTTTTCCTCCCGGGTATGTACAGGCGCAAATCACAAAAAAGAATTTTAACGGTTTTGCCAAAGTGGATGCTGCTCTAAAACATGGGGCCGTAGCCATTTTATCCATTCAGGAAGACTTCCCACGCAATAGACCGCTCAGTGAGCCCGGATTAATGTATCGCAATTATTACAGAGAAGAAATTTCACCTGCCTTTTTTTATATATCAGAAAACATTGCCCGAAAGATCATGGGCGCGGACTACGACCTTGCCAAAAAAGGTTCGCCCGGGACAAAATCGTATGCAGCTGATATATTTCTTTGTCTTCAAAAGCAGACCCAGGCACTTCAGAGTTCGGATGTTTTGGGATTTCTGGAAGGTGGTGACCTGAAGGACGAGGTATTGGTCATTTCTGCGCATTACGATCACCTGGGTAAAAAAGATTCGATTATTTATTTTGGTGCCGATGACGACGGTTCCGGAACGGTTAGCCTGCTGGAACTTGCCGCTGCTTTTTCGAAGGCAAAAGCGGCTGGCAAAGGGCCTCGAAGGAGCATCTTGTTTCTCGCCAATTCCGGAGAAGAAAAAGGGCTGTGGGGATCCGAATTTTATACCGACCATCCTTTGTATCCTATGGACAAAACGACGGCTGATCTGAATATTGACATGATTGGCAGAAAAGATCCGAACCGCAGGAAAGGTGATTCAAATAATTATGTGTATATAGTCGGAGATGATAAACTCAGTACTGATCTGCATGCTATTAGTATAGCAATGAATAAGAAATACACCGGTCTCGAACTCGATTATAAATTCAACGACCCCAAAGATCCACTGAGGATTTATTTTCGAAGTGACCATTATAATTTTGCACGCAAAGGAGTCCCTATTATATTTTACTTTGATGGTATACATGCAGACTACCATATGCCGACAGACACTCCCGATAAAATCGATTATGAGTTAATGGTAAAAAGGGCACAGGCTGGTTTTTTACACGGCCTGGGAAATGGCCAATCGTGAAAGTATGCTGAAAAGGGACCTGCCTGCAGTTAATGATGAACGTTAGGTTTTAAAAAATAAGAAGCCCCGGTTAACGCAGGGTCCACCGGGGCTCTGAAGCATAAAATATTTAATTTTTTGTTTCTGGCGTGGGTGTTGATTTTGGTGGCTCATTCATCCCGTTTTCGAACTCCTGTTTCACATTATTCTTCGCATCATTGAATTCACGCATTCCCCTGCCTAATCCTTTCATGAATTCCGGAATCTTTCTCCCTCCAAATAAAACAAGCACTGCTATAACAATCAGAATCCATTCGCTGCCTCCAGGCATGGATAACAAAAACAATTGATGTGTCATGATAAACCGGTTTTGAAACTCAAAAGTACCCTTTTAAGCTGAAAGCGTAAAGTGGAAGACTCTGGCCCATCATATTATGCTTTCCCGAAATCCAGTTCCCTGCTGTTTTTGTGTTTATTGGTAACAAGGTGACTGTTTATAGTGGCCTTAGAAAGCCCATCCCGAAATCAATGTAAATCAGCACGATATGAGACTTCCGGAATCAAAACAATCTGATTCCTGCAGTAAAATCTCCAATTACACCCTTATTCCGATGGAAAAAGGCTGGCTGTCGCCGGTCTTTATTATTTTCAAAAGCAGCTTTTTTAGACATGCCTCCAAATTCCCGGTGGTTATCAGTAATTATTAGTAATTTACTTTTAACGATTGTTCACTAAAATTAGGCTGGCATGAAAAAAGTATCAGATATTTTTCTTCATAAGGAAAGAAAAATCACTGCAGTTTCCCCCTCCACTTCCGTTCTTGAGGCTCTTCGTATTATGTCGATCCAGAATATCGGATCTGTCATGGTCATGGAAGGACAGCATTACCTTGGAATAATGACGGAAAGGGATTATTCGCGTAAAGTGATCTTAAAGGGAAAATCATCAACTGATACGCCTGTGTCGGAAATTATGTCAAATGACCTGCCCGCCGTAAATCCCTACGATAGTATTGAGCATTGTATGCAGTTAATGGCCGATAAAAATATTCGTTATCTCCCGGTGTTTGAACAGGATAAAATTTATGGTGTGGTTTCCATTCACGATCTGATTCGTGAAACCATACAACATCAGCAGGAGACTATCTCGCAGTTAAAAGACTATCTGCACGCCAGTATGTAAAAAATAAAGACCTCGTTGTTCACGAAGTCTCTATTAAATATATCCGCTCAGGCAGATCAGGAAACAGGTTCGGACACTTTTCAAAGTCACATTATAAGCTTATCATGGTTTCCCCATGGGTAGCCCAACCGACGAGTACCTGTTTCGAGGTTAATACTCTCTTATTACACTAAGGATCGTACCAGTTTTTTTAGTCACGGAATGGCTGTTATTAAATGCAATATGTCCTGAATTGAGGAAATAAGGAAACAGAGCGGGACAAACTGCCTCAATTTCCGGCCGCATTTTTCCTTTTGTCAATCATCTCCGCAAGGGATTCTAATTTTTCCTCTTCGGCAACAGACCTTTCGGGTTTGCCATTTACCAGGCTCCATTTAATCAATCGGATAAACCCGTCACAGATTTCAATGCCTGTAATTGTTCCGTCTTCAAAACAACAGCATCCGGAATTAAAATAGGTTGGTCTCATATCTTCGAAGGACTGATTAACATAATCATATTCGCGTTTACGGCGTGGGATCTCAGCTTCAATTTTTTTCTGCGCATCCGCATCATTGAGCGTATGTGCTTTTTTCAATTGCTGGTACAGTCTTTCCAGATGCGTAAGTGAATTGAATACCGGCTGGTGGGTATGACCTGTGACGAGCACAGTATTCTCCTGTGCGGCACTCCAATCATACATATATATATTATGCAGCGTTTTCAAATTGTCATTGGCCGACGGGTCGTTCGTATTTATATTCAGGAAATTTTGCAACGGACCCCACACATAACTTACAAACCATTTACTGAAAGCATTGCCATCACTTTGTTTATCTCCCTGATGGCCATGTGTGCAAAAAATATCCAGGTATTTTCCCGCAGAAAAATCTACGCGGATCAACACACCGGTATATATCCTGATCACTTTACCATAAATTTTTTTTAGCCAGAAGGACACCAGTGGATCATTATCCCAAAACAGATCGTGATTTCCGAAAACCTTGCAATAGGCATCCCGCGCAATAAAGAGGTTTTCTTTTTCAAAAACGATTTCATTGTATTTCGCTATGGTGAACAGGGTATTTTCCCATAATTCCTCACAATCACCCAGATTAACATAATAGAACTTTTCCTGATTGTAATAGTCCAGGGCAGCCAGATATGAATTTTCACAAATCGCAAAGTCGTCCGCTCCGTCCCGGGCACCCCGGTGCTGATCACTGAAAATAATTAGCCGCTGATTTATATCAGTCAGGTTTAACCTTTTCAGTTTACTGCTTTTTGGATTTTTATATTCATTAAATAATTCAGTGAGTGCCTTCATTACGGAATCCTTATCCGGTGCCGACGAAACTTTTTCCGCCAGCCAGGTGACCGGCTTTTCCAATACGAAGCGGAGCGCTTTCCGGAAAGATCGCAGCAGGCCGGAAAAAATCATAATACTCGTTTATGAACTGATGACGCGGGTATCTCCATTGGCAAGACCAAGTACCAGTTTGCTGGCGATTTTAATAAATAATCCATTGTCTACAACCCCGGTAATTGCATTTACTAATTCCTGCAAAAGCGGGGGATCTTTTATTTCACCAAATGCGCAATCAACTATGTAGTTTCCGTTATCTGTAATGTAAGGATCTGTTCCCTTCATTCTTCTTTTTGCCTCACATCCCAACATTTGTAGTTTATCAAAGGTTCTCTCCCATCCGAAATGTACAACTTCTACCGGCAAAGGAAATTTACCAAGCGTCTCAACCCATTTAGATTCGTCCGCGACAACAATCATTTGTTTACTATTCGTTGCTACGATTTTCTCACGAAGCAACGCACCACCACCTCCCTTGATAAGTTGCAACTTCGGATCTACTTCATCTGCACCGTCAATCGTAACATCAATCGATTTGATAGATGAAAAATCAAATATCGGGATACCCAATCCTCTGGCATGTTCTTCAGAAACGACCGAAGTTGCTATGGCTTTTATGTTCCATCCTTCTTTTTTTACTTTTTCTCCTATCTTTTCTATAGCCCAGTAAGCAGTAGATCCGGTACCCAGACCGATGGTCATGCCATTATCCAGGAATGAAACTGCCTTTTCTGCTGCCAGCTGTTTTGCATTCATATTTTTATTTAAGCAGATGTTTCCGGTTTCACTTTTTCCCTGATCAGAATAAGATCAGAAATATTCATCGTAATGGGTATCATGCCTACCTGCACGATTGCTTTTTTACCGCGCAACTCCCTTACAGTTCCCGTTTGGTGACTTTTTTTCATTTTTACTACTAAACCAGGCTGGATATCTCCCTCCACTTCGACATATTTGGAATCAAATTTCTTTTTTACTTTTTCATTGACGGGTTTCTCCTTCTGGTTGAATAACAGGGCCTGCATCTGACTGATAACCTCTCCTTTATTTTCTGCTTTCCTCCAGTCGAATATAATCTGTTTCAGTTTCCTTTCCATTTCCTTCAGATAACTGTAACGCTCGGCCGATATTTTATTTTGTTCCTGCAGAATCTGCAGTTGTTGCTGATGCTTTTCCTTGTGCAATGTTTTTTCCAGCTCTATTTTCAATTTGGCATTTTCCTTCAGCATTTCCTGTAATTCCTTATCCTTCTGTTCAAGGTTACGCAGATCCTGCTCTGTTCGGTTCAGCAATTTATCAAGTCTGAAATGTTCTTCGTCCACCAGTTTTCGTGCATTATTAATCAGGTCAGGATGCAAACCAATTCTTTCTGCAATTGAAAACGTATAAGAGCTTCCGGGTTTACCTGATATCAATTGATACAAAGGTTGCAGGCTTTTTTCATCAAATGCCATGGCACCATTTATAATACCGGCTGTTTTGTTGGCCATCACTTTGAGATTCAGATAATGTGTAGTCACAATACCATATGCATGTTTTTTCAACAATTCAAGGAGTATTACTTCAGCAAAAGCACCACCCAGATTAGGATCACTACCGCTACCCAGCTCATCAATAAAAAAAAGCGTACGGCCGTTACTCTGTTCCATGAAATACTTCATATTGAGCAAATGCGAACTATATGTACTGAGTTCAAATTCCAGGCTTTGCGTATCACCAATATGAATCATAATCTGTTTAAAAATACCGAGTGTGGAATCCGGATGCACGGGGATTAACAATCCAGCCTGCACCATCAGTTGTAACAGACCCACGGTCTTCATGGTTACTGTTTTTCCCCCGGCATTAGGACCAGAAATAACTAATATTCGGTTTTTATCGTCCAGACGGATATTAACCGGAATCGTAGGTTTAAATGACTTTTTATGATACAGGAATAGCAGGGGATGAAGGGCCTGTATCAGGTGAATATGGGATCCATCCTGCAGATTCGGATGTATCCCATTGATGTCTATGGCCAGTTTGGCTTTCCCATTGATAAAATCAAATTCTCCAACGATTTCATGATATCCATGGAGAAGTTGTGAATGAATGGAAAGTCTTGCTGTCAGATCACGCAGGATGCGGTTTATTTCCCGGCTTTCAGCATGTTCCAGTGAAAAAATTTCATTGTTCAAACCAATGGTTTCCTCAGGCTCAATAAATGAAGTTTTGCGGCTATCACTTTCTCCATGCAGGATTCCCTTCACCTGTCTTTTATGTTCAGCAAATAATGCCACTACCCTCCTGCCATTCAGAAAGGCTTCTTCTGTTTCAGCTACAAATCCGGCTTTGTTAAGCCTGGCAACGATCCGGTCAAAAAGACGTCGTAGTTCATTTCGCTTCCGATAAAGGGACATTCGGATCTCAGCCAACTCCGGTGAGGCTTTGTCTTTTACCTGGCCATTATCTTCTAAAATTTCGTCGATAAACTGGATAATGGCTTTTTCGTAATAACTATCCTTAATAACCGACGAAAGACCGGCATAAGCGAGGCGCCTTTCCCGATCGAACCAGTGAAAAATCTGACGGATGGCTTCCGCCAGCTTACGGATCTGAAGGAATTGATCCGCACTTAACACGGCCCCGGAAAGTCCGAGTAATTTAATTTCGTGGGAAAGATTCAGGCTGTCTTCACTTGGGAAATACTGACCCTGTTCCAGCAATGATTTGAACTCACTGGCTCTCTGAAGCTCAATTTGTATGAATTCAAGACGTGTATGGATCCTCAGGGAAGAAGCTTTCTCCCTGGCATAGGCGGATTTGCATTTTTCTGCCAGTAAGTCCCTGATTTTGTCAAATTCAAGTTGACCCAGGGCAGATTCCGGGAAATATCGTATCATTCAAAACAAAGTTAGTTAACGAACATTTAAAAGCCTTTAATTGTCATATATATTGCAATCCGGCCATGGAGCTGCCGCGTATATTGCACAAGAAAAAAGTGAAAACATATATGTTAACAGCCATATTAATCAGTGCAATTTCGCTGGTTTCCTGTAATCAATCATCATCACAAAATAAAGCTATGAGCGAAACTATCCCGGCAGGGATAAAGACCGATACGGCCACTTTCGGAACGGGCTGCTTCTGGTGTACTGAAGCCGTTTTCCAGGAACTTAAAGGTGTTTATAAAGTAACTTCCGGTTATTCTGGGGGCACGGTTAAAAATCCGTCTTACGAAGAAGTATGTTCCGGAAATACAGGACATGCTGAATGTCTGCAAATCATTTATGATCCAAAAGTGATCAGCTTTGATGAATTACTGGAAGTATTCTGGGAATCGCATGATCCGACTACACTAAACCGCCAGGGGAATGATGCCGGAACCCAGTATCGTAGTGTGATTTTCTATCATGACCAGGAACAAAAGAAAAAATCAGAGGAATATAAACTGAAATTGGATAAAAGCGGCGCCTACAACAATCCAATCGTTACTGAGATTACGCCTTTCAGTCATTTTTATGCTGCCGAAGATTATCATCAGGACTATTACCGTTTACATGGTTCGCAGCCTTATTGTTCTTTTGTGATCCGCCCCAAAGTGGAAAAATTCGAAAAAGTATTCAAGAATAAGCTGAAGACCCCTGTGCAGCCTTAAACAAGTATGTGAGTATGAGAGTATGGGAGTATGAGAGTTAATACAATTTTTACTAAAGCCCTATCCAGTGCTTTTCGGTTAATGTGTATTTGTATTCCTTATTTCTTAAGCCACAGACATCGATGAGATTATGTAACAGTTCTCTTTTTTCTTTTTGTTTGTTTAAGTATTATTCCTGTTGTGAATCCAGAGAGGAATTGAAAATCATCATTGAATAAATTCTGAAAGAAATCGTAACCTGTCTACCTGTTGAATATTAATTTCGTGCATCTTCACTGTTTATTTATTATCACTTAAATTCGTCTAAATTTCCAGCGATGAATCTGCATGAATACCAGGCCAAGGAACTATTAAAAAAGTATAACGTACCGGTACAGGAAGGCATACCCGTGGATACCGCTAATGCGGCTGAAGAAGCTTATAAACAGATCAAGGTCAACACAGGCAATTCCTTTGCGGTCGTAAAAGCGCAAATACATGCCGGAGGTCGCGGAAAGGGGAAAATTAAGGGCACAGAACAACGGGGAGTTGCAGTAGCCAAGAATGCTGAAGATGTACGCAATTTCGCTTCTAATATGCTTGGGGGCACTCTTGTAACGATTCAGACAGGAGAAGCTGGCCGGGTGGTTCACAAAATACTCGTGGCGCAGGATGTCTATTACCCCGGCGCTAATCCGGTAAAGGAATTTTACCTCTCTATTTTATTGGATCGATCCAGGGGTCAGAATGTATTCATGTATTCCACAGAGGGAGGTATGGATATTGAAGAAGTGGCGCATAAAACACCGGATAAAATATTTAAGGAATGGGTTTTCCCGGGTGCTGCCCTCCAGGGTTTTCAGGCCAGGAAAATTGCCTTCAATCTCGGTCTTTCGGGAGAAGCCTTTAAAAATTGCGTGAAGTTTGTCACCAATCTGTACAATGCTTATGTGGGACTGGACTGCAGTATGCTCGAAATCAATCCCCTGTTCAAAACCAGTGATGAAAAAATCATTGCGGTAGATTGCAAAATGAACCTGGATGATAATTCACTGATGCGCCATCCGGACCTGGAGGGCATGCGGGATATCGGCGAAGAGGATCCGACGGAAGTGGAAGCAGGCAAGTATAATCTCAATTTTGTGAAGCTGGACGGCAATGTTGGTTGTATGGTAAATGGTGCTGGTTTGGCGATGGCTACCATGGATATGATCAAATTAAATGGCGGTGAGCCCGCGAATTTTCTGGATGTGGGTGGAAGCGCAAATGCACAAACAGTAGAAGCAGGATTCCGGATAATCCTCAAGGATCCAAAAGTAAAAGCTATTCTTATAAATATTTTTGGTGGAATCGTGCGCTGCGACCGTGTTGCGCAGGGTGTTATTGACGCCTATCATTCCATCGGAAATATTCATGTGCCAATCATTGTCCGGTTGCAGGGAACCAATGCAGTAGAGGCTAAAAAACTGATTGAGGAAAGTGGATTGAAAGTGCAATCTGCCATACTTCTTAGTGAAGCAGCGGCTCTGGTAAATAAGGCGGTTGCTTAATTTTGAGCAATCTCCCCAGGACGTTTTTTACCCAGGAGTTCTACTTTTACATGTGCCAGTCCGTAGCCCGTATATTTTAATTTTTTGGCAGCGGATTTGCTCAAGTCTATCAGCCGTCTTATTATTTTTATGCATACGGTCATTGATACGCAGGACGATGGAGAGATTGTTTCTTGTATTTGTTACACGTACCCAATGATTCAATGGTAGTATATTACTCGCGCCGGTCATCTTCTTCTGACTAAAAATTTCACCGGTAGATGTTTTTCTTCCCTCAAATTTGTTTGCATAAAAGCTTGCAGTGCCATAATGAATTTTTTCACTGCTGACTGTCCGTTTTGATTTTTTAGACTTGCCGTGTTTGGGGGAAGACGAACCCGTTCCTGCAGTTTCCTGTGCTTTCAGCATCCCCATAGACGCAGTAAAACACAGAAGTAGAATGGTTCGTTTCATGATGAACGTTTTAGGCTAAAAGCGCAAGGCTTATAACTTAACGCAGTTTTTTGGAAAATGGTATGCTGATACCGGTTCCTCCTGCTTTCACGAACATATTAAATAGAACGGCTTTAAGCTTTATACATTTTTAAACTCTAAGCTCAAAAAGCGCTTTTTTTAGCAAAATAAGTTTGAATCAGATTCCTGTCCTCATCGTAAATATCATCATAAAATACGATTTTTCCATTTTTCCCTTCACAGGTATAGTAGCGGATATAGAGGGGAAGTTTATGAAATCCGGTAAACATATGCTTCTCACCCCGGGCGATGTAAGCCTTAATCGTATCTGGGGGAATTTTAAGCTCGCCGGTCAATGTGCTGTCATTACGTACAAGATAATTCGCCAGTTTATCCCATTCCTTTACGCGCACACATCCGTGACTGATAGCCCGGTATGACTTGCTGAACATCCAGCGCACATTCGTATCGTGCAGGTAAACACTGTATTTATTTCTGAAATTAAATTTGATCACACCCAGCGAATTGTCATCGCCCTGCCGTTGCTTCAGCTGATAAGGAAAATGCGTTTTATCGAGTTTATTCCAATTGATCAAATGCGGATCCAGCACACTGTCTTCATCATTTACAACCATTAAGTTTTGCTTAGCTAAAAAATCAACGTTCTCTCTGATTTTTGGTAGCATCTCTTTGAATATGATGCTGTAGGGAACTGTCCATTGGGGCATTGTAATAAAATTCGAAATTTCACTGGTCAATACCGGCGACCGGGTTACAGGTCCGCCTACAATAACTTTGGAAGTAAACACAACGGTATCATGATCTATTACCGTCAATGTATAGCCCGGCAGGTTGACCCATATGTAAGTTGAAGGAAGGCTATCAGGTAATTGTTTGTAACGATCAAGGGTGACTGCTATCCGCTTGAATTTTTCCTGGTCGGTATTATTGAGTTTATCAATCAGCGAATTTGAAATATACCCCGTGATTTTAAATTCATATTTCTTCTGAAATTTAATAATGGCTGACCTAAACCGAGGGTAATTCATCGGCGGAACGGTATCTGACAAGTTTCCTGTTTCAACCAGGCGCTTCTGCAAGAGATGAAAAAAACTGACTGAATCACTATAAGGATATGACAGATAAGTATAGGCCGCAAAATTGGCCGAATCAAGAAATGTCCCGATATATGATTTAAGCGAATCATATCCCTTCCATTTCGGTTCCAGTTTATGCAGTACCTGGGAAACATTACCTGTTAACAAGGCTTCATTCAAAGTACTGGTATAAAAACTATCTTTTAATAATGTATCTGAGCGAAGGGTAACACTGTCGTAGGGTATCCGTCCCTTTTTCAGATCACGGGCCATCTGAAAAAAAGCATCTGTCAATAATACATCCCTGCGTGCCCATAATGCGGCGTTTCTCGCTGCATTTGTATCCAGGGCAAAGGCACGGTCTATAAACGATAGAATATAATAGTGATAATCGTTTGGGAACAGTCCCCAGAGACGGCTGTTCTGAATCAGGTTGATAAAAGATGACCCCTCGGGAGTGGTCTTGTCCTGCCGAATCCAGATTGGTTTATATTGATGGGCATCGTACAAACTGTCAAGCAGATTAACAAAATTGACATGGACAGAATCATTGAGCCTTCCCTGATTCGTCTTCAAAAATTCAAGTGTATGATGTATGTCATCTGTCGTACTCTCCTCCAGTTTAGCCGGATTCTTTACGATATCTTTTTCGGGCACTTTGTCCCCTTTATATTTACATTGAATGAAAGCAATACCAAAACTCAGAAAAATAAAGAAATAGACTCTGATTTGTTTCATCTGCGTGAACCGGGTTTGTATATTTATTCGGACCCTTCGTTCGGGTTTGACCGTGTTTATGGTATTCGAAGGGCTTAAAGAAACAACTAATTAGATGAATAACAAAATATTGAAAGAGGGATTAAATTGCCTCATTATTTCTTTCATAAGTTGCTTGAATTTTACCTCCGTCACCGCTCAGAACCTCCCCAGGAGTACCTATGGCCTGCCAATAATTAATAGTGATTCGATCTATCGTACAAGTTTATTATTCCATCCGGAAAAGGAGATGATATCCCTTGTACAAATACCCGGGATTATCATGGATCTGCGTTATGCATCCACAAATAATTTCATGCATAGAAAGTTGTACCCTGAAAATACAAAAAACAGTTTTCTCAGGAAACCAGCATATCAGGCGCTTGAATATGTTGCCAGTGACCTTGCCCGTCAGGGAATATCCCTCGTAATATTCGATGCTTATCGCCCATATGCGGTAACCGTCGAGATATGGATTCCTGTAAAGGACGAAAGATACGCAGCAAATCCTGCAAAAGGAAGCGGACATAATCGCGGCGTCGCTGTGGACCTGACGTTGGCAGATTCAAAAACACATCAGCTCTTATCCATGCCCACTGATTTCGATAATTTTTCGGATAGTGCCCGGCAGGATTTTAATGGAACGGATGCAAAGCGAATAGCAAACAGGAACTTATTAAAACGGACAATGGAAAAATATGGATTTATCCCGCTTCCTACAGAATGGTGGCATTTCAGCTGGCCGCATGCAGAAAATTTTGAAGTATTGGATCTGAGTTTCGCGGAATTAGAAAAAAGAAAATAAATTAGAAGCACAAATCTTACAACTCGTTGGAGTAGACTATTAATTATCCTCCTTCCGGTCTTTCAATACCCTGGGAATCTTTTGCTCCAGCAATAGAAGGTCAGCAAGAACCAGCGCCGTAACGGCTTCCAGCACAACAGGCACACGCAAAGCAATACAAAGATCATGTCGGCCTTTAACAGAAAACATTTCTCTTACACCCGTTTCGCGATTGAATGTTTCCTGTTCTTTCGGTGTAGAAGAGGTAGGTTTGATTGCAATTCTGAATACAAGCTCATTCCCATTGCTGATACCACCCACAACGCCTCCGGCATGATTCGTAATGGTTCTTCCGGTTTTATCTGCTATGGCATCATTATGCTCCGAGCCAAACATCCGGGCGGCCGCAAATCCGGTCCCAAATTCGATGGCACGAACTGCCGGTATTGAAAAAACCGCATGTGAAATCAAGGATTCCACACTATCAAAAAAAGGTTCCCCAAGTGAAGCTGGCAAATTTTGAACCCGGCATTCCACAATCCCTCCTACAGAATCTTTGGCATCTATTGCCATCTGAAGTCCCGCTTCCAGATCCGTCATGCCCGCAATTTCCTTTATTTCTGCGTGCGTAACTGTATGTACGAGCGTCAATAATTTTTTTGCGATCACACCTGCTGCTACCAGCGCAACGGTAAGTCTTCCGCTGAAATGACCGCCACCCCGGTAGTCTTCATAACCACCAAATTTTTCGTGTGCAACAAAATCTGCATGACCGGGCCTTGGAATGGCTCTGAGTTTTTCATAATCACCGGAACGCGTATTATTATTTTCAAAAAATATAGTGATAGGTGCTCCAGTAGTCCTGTCGTTAAAAATGCCTGTTTTAAAAATGGGAAGATCAGATTCCTGCCGTGGTGTGGTACCTTTCTGTATTCCCCCTTTTCTTCTTTCGATATCAAATTCGAAATCCTCCATTTTCAGGGGAAGTCCCGCCGGACAGCCATCCAGCACCAGTCCCACCCCCGTTCCGTGAGATTCACCGTAAATGGTCATCCTGAATAATCGTCCGAATGAATTCATATTAATATATCTTATCTAAGACATGTACAGAAGCGCCTAATTTTTCGATATCATCAAAAAATGAAGGATAGGATTTATTAACAGCATCGGCGTTTTCAATCTGAACGGGACCCGATGCCCTCAGCGCCGCGACTGCAATGGCCATTGCTATCCGGTGATCGTGACGGGAATGTACGGTCGCTGATTTAATACAATCTGTTCCTTTGATTCCCATCATATCTCCGTGGAGAAGGATATCAACACCTAATTTTCCAAATTCCTCTTGCAGCGTGATCGCCCGGTCACTCTCTTTATGCGTTAGCCGGCTTGCGCCTTTAATAAAACTAGGGCCATGGCAAACAGAAGCCAGCGCTACGAGAGGCGGAAATAAATCCGGACAATCTGTTGCATCAAATTCGAAACCCTTTAGTTTAGAAGGCTCCCTTTCCTGAATGCTAATTTCTTTTTTGTCGTAAACCATCGACACACCGGCCCTGTGTAAAGCAACCAGTATGGCTTTGTCCGCCTGGGTGGAATCAGGATCCAGACCACGGATGGTTGCATGGCCTGCGATTGCTGCCGCCACCAAAAGAAATGCGCCACCACTCCAGTCACCTTCAACGGCATATTCAATAGTACCCGTAGGTTTTCGCCAATCTTCAGGAGTAAAATAAAAAGACCGGTAATTATTGTTTTGCGGCTGTTTCAATCCGAAATCTCGCATAACCGACAACGTTAGATCTATATATGGCCGGCTCTTCAGGTTACTGACTTCAATGGTAACATTTTTGGCATCTGAAGCTGCGTACGCCATCAACAATCCTGTCAGGAACTGGGAACTCAGAGAACCATCGGTTTGAATATTAGCCGGCACCAGAGGGCCTTGCAACTGAAGTGGAAGTTTGCCACCATTAGAGCGAACATCCACTCCCAGTTTTGGAAATATCTCGTCAAAGAAATTCATTGGGCGGTTCAGCAAACTTCCACCGCCTTCGATGATCATAGCATGGTCACTCATCGCAACCAGTGGCGCAAACATCCTGATACCCAGGCCGCTTTCACCGCAGTTCACATAATCATTCACCGGTCTGACTCCCTTACTGTCAATGAAAAGTGATCCGTCGGTCAGATTTTCCACTGACGCACCCAATGCTCGTATTACACCGATGGCTGCGTGGTCATCATTGGAAAATCCGGGATTGATAATATGTGTTTTTGTTTGCGAAATCAATGCAGCAGCACAAGCCCTTTGCATGGAGCTTTTAGATGCGGGCGCGTGCAGGTTACCCTGAATAACAGATGGAGAGATTGTAACGTTCATCTTATTTTATCTGGCTCGGGCAATGGAATAGAGAAGTTTTTCAAGATGGCTCATAGGAATCGGCTTGATTACTGCTTTACCCAGTTTTTCCAATAATACATAGTGCATGGTATCCCTCGTTTTCTTTTTATCCATGCGCATGATTTCAACTACTTTACCAAAATCTACTGGTGTGTCGATCGGCAGTCCATATTGCTGAAGCAGATTGGTTACCCGGGTGGTTTCTTTGAAATCCAGCATTTCTTCAGAGATCAGGCAGGCTGCTTTGATGCCAATCGAAATCGCATGCCCGTGCGGAAGATGATATACATTTTCTACTGCATGACCAAGCGTATGCCCAAAATTTAATAACCGACGATCTGATAATTCAAACTCATCCTTCTGAACAACCGCTGATTTGATCAGAACGTTCTTACGGATAAGTTCGTTGAGTGCTGTTTTATTCTTACGGTAGCTATTAATGGAATTTTTTTCAAGGTCCCTGAAAAGGGCCGCATCCTTGATCGCGGCGTGTTTTATCACTTCTGCAAATCCATTCACCCATTCTTCTGCAGGCAGGGTCTGCAACAGGGATACATCATAAAATAAAAATCCGGGCTGGCGAATCACTCCGACCATGTTTTTATAGTTACCAACGTCAATGCCGTTTTTTCCACCTATCGAAGCGTCCACCATGCCGAGAATGGACGTCGGAACAAATCCGAATGGAATACCGCGCATATAAACAGACGCCACATAACCGGTGATATCTGTTACCACGCCGCCGCCTACACCGATCAGGGTTGTTTGCCGGTCTGCACCAAAACTGATGAGTTGGTCAACAATCGTATCAACGATATACTGAACCTTGAAGGATTCTCCGGCCGGTATCTGGATGAATTTTGTTCCCTTGAAGAACTTTTTATGATGATGATATACATGCTGGTCCGTTATAAATATGGACCTGTCTTTCTCAACCACGCTCCCGATTTGAGCAAAAGAAGCATCAAAGTAACAGGTGGTTTTGGATAAAGAAAACGAAAAGGTCTTTTTCAGCATGACTCGTTTTTTTCTAGGAGTTCATCACTTTATTCTGGTGGTTAATACTTTCCATGTGTACAGCATCAAAATATTTGGTAATAAATTCCTGGCTGAGGCCGAGTTTATCGCCTTTCTTAAAAGCCCTTTCCAAAATGGCATTCCACCGGTTCGTCTGCAGGATTGTAATATTATTTTCTTTCTTGTATTGTCCGATTTTTTCAGAAATTTTCATTCTTTCACCGATGATCTGCATTAGTTCATCGTCGAGCTGATTTATTTGTTGTCTTAATTTCTCAAGGTTCGCGTGATATTCTTCGGAGGCCACATCTTCCCTGCGCCAGCGGATAGCAGCAAGCATTTCTCCAAGCCGGGAAGGCGTAATTTGTTGTTTGGCATCACTCCATGCTTTATCCGGATCGATATGACTTTCAATGATCAAACCGTCGAAATCGAGATCAATAGCGGTCTGCGCAACGTCCTGCAGAATATCCCTGCGGCCACAGATATGAGAAGGATCATTAATGAATAACATGCCCGGATGGCGACGCTTCATTTCAATGGCCAGATGCCACATGGGTGCGTTGCGATATTCGGTATTTCCGTAGGAACTGAAGCCTCTGTGAATGAGCCCGATTTGTTTTATTCCTGCTTTTGCAACACGTTCTACGGCACCTATCCAAAGTTCCAGATCGGGATTGATCGGATTTTTTATCAATACGGGAACCTCAACTCCCCGAAGGGCGTCAGCCACGTCCTGCACACTGAATGGATTGACCGTTGTTCGGGCACCGATCCAGAGTACATCTATGTCAAAATGCAGCGCATCCTCCACCTGTTTAGCAGTGGCCACTTCAACCGCTACAGGAATTCCGGTAACCTCGCGTGCTTTTTGCAGCCAGGCAAGCCCCTTGGTTCCGATGCCTTCAAAACTTCCCGGACGGGTTCTGGGTTTCCAAATGCCTGCCCGCATGATATCCACTTTGCCGGTCTCCTGTAATTGTACAGCAGTCTTCATTACCTGTTCTTCGGTTTCCGCACTACACGGACCGGAAATTATCAGGGGACGCTTGGCCCAGGCTTCCTGCGTCACTTCTTTCATTGTTTTAGTCGCTACCATGAGTATTGGTTTGTATATCTTTTATGTTGCGGGAATTTGAATTGACAAATTACCTTGAATTCGCGTCATTCATCCGTATCCTTCGGCCCTTATAATTCTTTCCGTCAATCGACCGGATCATCTGGGGAGCCGCATTTTTATCAATTTCAATCCAACTGTTCATTTCCTTCATATCAATCTTCCCCAACACATCTTTGCGTAAGTCACTCATATCAAGAACGAATTGTAAAAAGCTTGCTTTGTAAAAACCATCCTTGGTGCCCAGGTTTACGAAAAGTTTTACAAAATCCCCATTGCCTGGCGTAAAGCTGGATGCAGGACGTGAAGGTTCCCGCCGGCTGCCACCGACAGGTATTCGTTCTCTGTGCCCCCGCGGAGCCGCCTCCCGGTCTCTGTCCCTTGTGACGGCACGTACATTCAGGTCTTCCGCATTTTCATAATATTTCAGAAACCGTGAGAATTCTTTGGATGCGACTCTCTTTAGTATTTCCTCCTTGCTCACGTCTGCAAATTTTTCCTCCAGCATGGGAACATAGGTTTCATAGTCGCCATGACTGATATCGGCTGACAATAATTTTTCCATGAAATGAAAAAACTGTTTGCGGCATACGTCTTTGCCTGTTGGAATTTCCACTTTATGAAACGGCACCTGAACCATTCGTTCTATCTGGCGAATTTTTCCCAGTTCCCTTGAATTAATAATAGACAAACAAACACCGGTATTGCCTGCTCTGCCGGTTCTCCCGCTTCTATGTGTGTAAACCTCTACATCGTCCGGCAATTCATAGTTTATAACATGGGTGATTCCAACTACATCAATTCCACGGGCTGCAACGTCTGTAGCGATCAGCAACTGAAGGGATTTTTCCCTGAATTCGCCCATCACTTTATCACGCTGCTGCTGCGTGAGATCGCCATGTAATGCGTCAATATCATATCCTTCCCTGGTGAGTTTTTCGGAAATATTTTGTGCATCTGCTTTGGTTCGTGTGAAAATGATTCCATAGATACCCGGACTAAAGTCAATCATCCGCTTCAAAGCCTCATAACGGTGATGGGCATTCGTAATAAAATACTGGTGATCAATATTTTTATTTGCGGTATTCATTTTACCCACCGTAATCTCCATGGGATCTTTCATGTACTTACGGCTCACACGCCTGATTTCAGGGGGCATCGTAGCACTGAATAGCCAGGTCGCATCTCTTTTGGGTGTATTCTGCAGGATGAATTCTATATCATCCTGAAAACCCATATTGAGCATTTCATCAGCTTCATCCAACACCACATATTTAATTTCTTCAAGGTTAATGGCTTTCCTTTCTATCAGGTCGATCAGGCGGCCCGGGGTGGCCACGACGATCTGGACTCCTCGTTTTAAATCCCTGATCTGCATTCCGATGGAAGTTCCTCCGTAAACGGCTAATACCTGCACACCTGACATGAATTTTTTAAAAAGTTCGAGCTCCGAAACGATCTGCATGCAAAGTTCACGGGTCGGACAAACTACCAGGGCCTGGGGAAAACGATGTTCTACTTTCAGAAGATGCAAAAGAGGTAGCCCAAATGCTGCTGTTTTGCCTGTTCCGGTTTGCGCCAGACCAACCAGGTCCTTGGTGCCGCTGATTAACACCGGAATAGCCTTCTCCTGAATAGGGGTAGGAATGGTATACCCTAACGCTGTTACTGCCTGCAACAGGTTCTCGTGTAATCCAAGCCCTTCAAATGTACTCATACAGTTCTGAAATTTTGCGCAAAGGTACGTTTTTAAGCCTAAAGCTCAAGGCTTAAGGCTTAAAGCCCAATGCCAAATACATAATCATAAATCAGATGTTGATTTCGTATGTCCCTTTCATCTTTACGACTATTTTTCTCATATAATAAATCAACTACAAAAATTCATTCTCCGACTTAAAGCCTTAAGCCTTACGCTTTAAGCTTTGTGCTTATTTTAGTATTCTGCGTATTTTATTGGCATTTTCCATCAGCTCCTGCAGATAATCATAGTTTTCCTTTTCCAGGCAACTTTTGAATTTACGCAATTGCATAATATGCTCATTTAATACATCCAGCACGTTCTCCCGGTTTTGCATAAAAATCGGTCCCCACATGGCCGGACTGCTCTTCGCCAATCGTACGGTACTTTCAAAACCACCGCCGGCTAATTCAAAAATGGCGTCTTCTTCCCTTTCTTTCTCCAGAACCGTATTTGCCAGCGCAAATGATGTTATATGGGATATGTGACTTACGTATGCAGCATGCACGTCATGGCTTTCCGCGTCCATGTTTACGAGCGACATGCCCAGAATCGAATACGCTTTTTCTACCATTTCCAAAGCATCCGGATCAGATTTTTCTCTTTCGCAGATTACACAAGTGCGTCCCCGAAATGCATCGTGCACTGCAGCATCAGGTCCGCTGTATTCAGTACCCCACATTGGATGCGAAGCCACAAAACGGCTCCTGTTCGGATGGTCAGAAACAAGTTTACAAAGAGCCTGTTTGGTAGACCCCGCATCAACCACGATTTGATTTGAATTCATCAGGTCGAGGATCTTCTTCATGACGGGCAGCGTAACATCCACCGGGATGGCCAGATATATTAAATCACTTTGTTTCACTGCTTCTTCCAGTGGCAACACTTCGTCTATGATTCCAAGCTCCAATGCTCTTTGAGCTGTTGCACCACTTCGGCTCACGCCAATAACCCTATTCACCAGTTTATGATCCTTCAAGGCAAGACTGAATGATCCACCGATTAAGCCTACTCCAACAATGGTAACTGTATTAAACATGTTGTTTTGGTTTAATGAATCCTGCTTTTTTTATTCGTTCGAAACATTCAAGTATTTTATTTTCCGGGGCGCATAGGCTTACCCGGATATAATTTTTACCCGCGTTGCCAAATATTCCTCCGGGAGTCACAAACACATTGGCATTGTATAACAGGAGATCACTCAGCGCATAACCGTCAGTGATACCCTCCGGCACTTTTGCCCACACAAATAGTCCGGCCTGTTTTTTTGAAAAATCACAGCCCATTCCTTCCAGCATCTCTTCAACAACCATTTTGCGCCTGCGATATAATTTATTTACATCTTCGTACCAGGAAGCCGGAAGCGATAAAGCTTTTGCTGCTGCCAATTGTATTGGAAGAAACATACCACTATCCATATTACTTTTGAATCTAAGTACATTTTCAATATGCCGGGATGTGGCGAGCATCATTCCAATACGCCAACCGGCCATATTATGTGACTTGCTGAGTGAATTCAATTCTATGACATGTTCACTTACACCACTGATCTGTAATATGCTCATCGGTTCATCATTCAGAATGAAACTATACGGATTATCATGAACGAGCAACACCTGATTTTCCTTTGCAAAAATTACCAGATCTTCAAAAAGCTTTTTGGAAGGCAACTGTCCCGTTGGCATTTGAGGATAATTCACAAACATTAATACCAATTCCTGCTGTTCCTGTTTTAATTTCAGGAGATCTTTTAGCTCTGAAAAATCAGGCAACCATCCATTTTCCTCCTTCAACTGATACGCTGCGAGATTGAGCACCAGCAAGCTTTGCCGCACTTTGATATGTAGGATATCCGGGATCGGGAATCAAAACGAGGTCTCCCGGATTGATATAAGTCATGCAAATATGCATGATACCTTCTTTTGATCCGGCCAGGGGAAGAATTTCAAGGTCTGGGTTCAATTCCACTTCATACCATTCCTTATACCATGATGCCATGGCGTTTCGCAAAGCCGGAGATCCTTTATAACTCTGATAAGCATGCGTATTGGGTTTGCTGCTTTCTTCCTGGAGAATCCGGATCACATCAGGATGCGGTGCCTGATCCGGGCTTCCAATACCGAGACTGATAATGTTTTTACCGTTGCGGTTGAGATCTTCAATTTCCCGCAATTTTTTGGAGAAGTAGTATTCACCTATTCCCTCGAGTCTTTTGGCAGTGTCCATTTTCTAAGCTTAACGCGTAACGCTTAACGCGTAACGCCTTTTATAAATTAAATTCTAAAAGTTATTCGACTAGTTTTTATAATTACTTCCATACTTCCAGTCTTCCAGTCTTTCAGACTTGTTTCCCTTTCCTGTAAACCCCATATATCTTTAAATCCGAGATAGCAGGCCTCATTATATCAATCACATTTTCAAATTCCCCGGTATTTTCAAATTCCATATCTGCGTGAAAACTGTATTTCCAATCGCTACCGGGAATTGGATATGATTGCAATTTACTCAGGTTGATGCCAGCGTCTGCAATCAGCGTCAGCACTTTAGCCAGGCTTCCCCGCGAATGATCCGTATGGAATGTTACTGATGCTTTGTTCGCATCTTTCACTGGCTCTATATCCTCCCGCCGCAAAAGAACCAGAAAGCGTGTGTAATTATTTTTCATGGTATGGATATCCGGCACAAGTATTTCCAGTTGAAACAGACTGGCAGCAAGACTGCTTGCGATTCCGGCAATGTGTTTGCTTTTTCTCTGATGGATATGTTTTGCACTGAGTGCGGTGTCTTCTGTTTCAACCAGCTTCCAATCGTACTGATTCAAAAAATCCGTGCACTGCAGGATGGCAATCGGATGCGAATGTACCTCCTTGATATCCTTCAATGTAATTCCGGGATTGACTACCAGGTTTTGCCGGATTTGTAAATAAATCTCTCCGGCAATTACGAGATCACTGTTTCGAAGCAGTGTGTAATTCGGAAGTATACTTCCGGCTATAGAATTTTCGATAGCCATGACGGCAGCGTCACAGAGAGAAGGATCTGCGGCTGATTTCACTACGTCCTGGAACCGTGCACAAGCCAGAATATTGGCCTTTTCCCCAAAGAAAATCCTGACCGCTTCCTGGTGAAAGCTTCCTTCATATCCCTGGATGGCTACGCGCTGAATGGGGTGTTGCATAATAAAAAAAATCCCGGTTTTGACCGGGATTCTATTGTTAAGTTTTAAATTTTATTTACTGGTTAACAAAAGCATTCCCGGTCGCTTCTAAAGTAGAAGAAATAAAAACCAAAATAACGGTATGCTTTTGCGATTGACATATTCAAAACCAAAAATAAATGATTCTGTTGATTCAACAAATTTATTTTCTACCAGATCAGTAGAGTCCTCAATAATTCAGTCTTTTCTCCTCGTGGGCATTTACCAGTTTAAAAAGATGAAAAGGCTTATAAATGCGCCAGTCCGGCTGCTCTATCAGTTCAATATACTGGTTCAATTTGGCTCGTCTAAAATCGTACTGTGTCTGTTCAGGCATATTAATACATACGATCCATCCCTGATGTTCACTCACATCTTCCAGCCATTCCTCATAATAATCCTTGTCCCCACTATGGAAATTTAAAACGTTTTCAGCAATCAGGATAAATTTATAAATACCTTCTGACATAAATTTATCCGCCACTTTTCTTTTGAGATTCATTATGTCATTTTCAATGGCATCATTCCACTCGCCGATCAGTTCAATGATTATGTATTTTTCTTCATAATCTGCCAGTAGTACTTTTAAATAAAGTGTTTTTGATCCAAACTCATCCCATTGCGGATGTATCAGGTAATTGTAAATGGCCAGCGTGAATTCAAACTCGGAATATTCACGGCCGAAAAAAGGGGACTTTTCATCCTCCTCACTCACATAAATGTGCCGCCAGTTATAATATGGTTCTATATCGTGCAACGTTGTAAGCTTAATGCTCAAAGCGTAAAGCTTAAAGCCAGATTTTTGAATTAAAACACTTCACTTCCAGACTTCCAGTCTTCCATACTTCCATACTCTTATGGTTTCCTCCTGCTCTCGGCGGCCTTCTTGACGCTTCCGTATTTCAACAATAAATTTTTTGCCACCTGATAATCGGTAATACCCGTTTGATTCATCAGCATACCCGTACCACGCTCAATCAGTTTGGTATTTGTGAGCTGCATATTCACCATCCGGGTATCTTCTACCCTGCCAATCCGAATCATCACGGTCGTAGAAATCATATTCAAAACCAGTTTTTGAGCTGTTCCGCTTTTCATGCGCGTACTGCCTGTAACAAATTCAGGCCCTACGATCACTTCAACCGGATAATCGGAAGCAGCCGCCAGGGGTGTACCGGGATTACAGGTAACGCAACCTGTGCAAATTTTAAACTCCCTGCATTTTTTCAAGGCAGCGATCACATAGGGAGTTGTACCGCTCGCGGCGATGCCTATGACCACATCCCTTTCAGTTACTTCGTACTCCTGAAGGTCAAGCCATCCCTGTTCCTCATCGTCTTCAGCATTTTCAACCGGGGTACGGATGGCTTTTTCTCCACCCGCAATCAATCCGATAATTAATCCGTAAGGCATCCCGAATGTAGGTGGAATTTCACTTGCATCGAGAATGCCCAGGCGGCCACTCGTACCTGCTCCCAGGTAAAAAAGACGACCGCCCACCAGCATCTTATCAATTATGATTTCAGTTAACTTTTCAATTTGAGGAATCGAATGAGCGACAGCGAGTGGAACCTGCTGGTCTTCTCTGTTGATAAAAGTGAGCAGATCAAGTGTGCTCATCTTTTCCAGATGCCGGTAGTGACCCTGCTCTTCTGTTATTTTTTCGAAATTCATCATCTCGTTTTATGATATGTGATTAAGCCCTCCATAGGTTTAGCCAGAAATTTACCAGCCTGCCAACCGAAATTTTTACAAAGTTCTTTCAGAATATCCTGAAAGCCAAAAGCCACACTGCCAGTAAAAAAAACAGGTATTTTGCCTGATTCCGGATAACGTGCCAGATGAACGGAAAAAAAATCCCAGAGCCCGTCTTCAATGATATTTTCTATCATATAATGCCCGCGGTTTTCCGCCAGGAACATAGCGAACGAAGCAATATATCGATTCGGTAAGGGTTTTTTATAAACCGAATCAAGTATTTCGGCCGCAGAGAGATCGTATTTTTTTATAAACTTATCATGCAGTTCTGCATCAAAAGTCTTGTACAGATAATATTGTATTACTTTTTTCCCCAGATAGGCCCCGCTTCCTTCATCACCCAGCACATACCCAAGTCCCGGACTATTACGAATAATTTTTTTCCCGTTATAATATCCCGAATTACTTCCGGTACCCAGAATCACTACGATACCCTTATTTCTTCCGCATAGTGCCCGGGATGCCCCCGTAAGATCATGTTCAACTTCAATGTCAGATTCGGGAAATACAGATCTTATGGCTTTTTTGAACATCGTCCGGTTTTCAGCGGCCGCCAGACCCGTTCCATAAAAATAAATAGCCGAAGGGATTTTATTTTTCAATGCCGGCAAGAGTTCTTCCTGCATTATTGAGGCGAATTGCAGCTCATTTACAAAATATGGACTCGCACCCTGTGTTTCAATAATCTGTTTTCTGCCGTTCGAAATAAAACACCATTCACATTTGGTAGAACCACTGTCTGCAATAAGAATCCCCATACTTTCATTTTATAATTCGGTGCGAAGGTACATTTTAAGCCTAAAGCTCAAAGCGTAAAGCGCAAAGCCCTGTATTCAGATATTTATCAATTATGGAAAGATAAATGATCACGATTCATCATTTACAATGCAGCGTTATGCGTTAGGCGTTATGCATTGGGTAGTAAGCGTTGCACCTGATTTACGTCAGACAGGCTTTACGCTTTATGCTTTACGCTTTATGCTTTAGATTTGCCATCAGGTGAAATCAAGTACATGAAAAAACTGAATTTCTGGCTACCCCTTTTATTTGCGGTCGTCATGATCCTTGGAATGATAATCGGATACAGACTTTATCCCAGCACTTATACCGGCGGATTTTTTAAAACGGGAAAATTGGGCCCGGTTCAGGAAGTATTGGATATTATCAGGGACAAATATGTAGATTCTGTACACACAGATTCACTGAGCGAAGAGGCCATACAGGGTTTACTATCGCACCTGGATCCTCATTCCTATTATATTCCCGCTGTTGATCAGGTAGAGATGAATGAGGACCTGCAGGGTAATTTTCAGGGAATCGGCGTTGAATTTCAAATTCTGAATGATACAGTAAATATTACCAACGTTCTCAGCGGAGGACCCAGCGACAAGGTGGGAATTATCGTTGGTGATCAGATTATACGGGTAGGTGATTCGGCTGTCGCCGGCAATGGGATAACGGCCGACCGCATAAAGAAATTCCTTCGTGGTCCCGGGGCGAGTACGGTCGTCGTGACTATGTTTCGTAATAAGACCCTGATGCCATTTACCATTCAGCGGGGCGTAATTCCACTTCCGGCCCTGGATGCTTCATATAAAATTGATGGGGAAACAGGTTATATCCGGATTAATAAATTTTCCAGAACAACTTTTGAAGAATTTATGATTGCCATGGAGACCCTAGAAAAGCAGGGTATGAAAAAACTGGTGTTGGATATTCGGGGTAATGGCGGGGGCATCGTGGATGAAGCCGTGAATATGGCGGACGAATTTCTCGGAAATGACGATCTGATTGTATATACAGAGGGAAGAAAGAGCCCGCGTAAGGAATATCATGCGCAAAGACCCGGAAGTTTTGAATCAGGTAAACTCATCCTGCTGGTTGATGAAGGCACGGCATCAGCCAGCGAAATTCTTACTGGCGCCTTGCAGGATTGGGACCGGGCTACCATCGTCGGCCGTCGCACTTTTGGTAAAGGTCTTGTCCAGGAACCTTTTGAATTGAACGATGGCAGTGAATTAAGGCTGACTATTGCGCGATATTATACACCATTGGGACGAAGTATTCAGAAGCCTTACAATAAAGGGCGCGAAGCATATAATGAAGAAGTGTACGATCGATTCCATAATGGGGAAATGCTTCATGGGGATACTACCAGTGTTCATGCCGGACCGGTTTTCCGCACACCCGCCGGCAGACAGGTGTATGGCGGAGGAGGAATTACACCAGATGTATTTGTTGCGGTAGATACAACTCAGATTGCACGAAGCGTAAGTGCATTATATATCAGCGGGACGCTCAATAATTTTATATATGAATATTACATTCATCATCAGGCCGAATTGCGAAAATACCAGTCACCCGCCGATTTTTATGCAGGATTTAAAAACGACGATGCTGTTTGGAATGACCTGGTAACGTATGCCAAAAAGGATTCAATCCATTTGTCAGGTGTATCTGAACAGGACCGCAGTCAGGTTGAGATTCGAGTGAAAGCCCTGCTGGCGAGGCTGCTCTGGCGTTCGCAGGGTTATTTTTTCATTATGAATCAGAAAGACCCCGTTCTGAAAAAAGCAATGGAGCTGTTGGAATCCAACAGCCCCATGCCCTCCGCCGTTTCAAAACACTAAAGAATCTTATTGTCCGGCAAATTTTTTCTTTCAATTTTATAAGACAGAATCAGGCCAATCCCTCCGCCAATGGCAATCAGGGCAAAATAGATGGGAGCATTTGCCCCGTCATTGGATTCATTGGCTATCTGGTGACGTACGTTATATAACATGAAATTATCCATAAGATAAGCGACAAACAAACCAAGACCAGCGCCAACCAGTAATAATCCCCATTTCAGATTACGAAAGGGAGCCGGACGACGTTCCTGTTTCAATTTAGGGTCTAAACCCTTTTCAATCATGGCCATATTTTCACGATTGTTTAAATACCTGTTTCCAAATAATAACGCACAAACCGAAACGCTACAGAGAATAAGCCAAAAAAATACCAGTTGATCGGGTCCCATATACTTGTTTTTTTAAATTTACCAATTGCTTTAATAACAGATCAGACGAGACCTTTTCCGTCAAGGTTACAGGGGCTGGTTATTTTTTTGGAAGAAAAGTGGGTTTTTTGGTTAGGTGATGATTCTGATGGCTAATCGTTACTCGTTAGAGACTTCCGGCTTTACGCTTTACGCTTTACGCTTTATGCTTTAATCTTACCTTGGGCCTGTAACCGGACTCTCATATATAACGTCTTATCCATGTGACTACAACCGGGCAACCAGATGAGGAAATCATTAGCAGGATCCTGAAAGGGGAACAGTCTGCTTTTTCGATATTGGTTGAAAAGTATCAGAATTATGTATTCACACTGGTTCTACGGTTCACTGAGAATCGTGAAGACGCGGAGGAAATAGCCCAGGATGTTTTCGTAAAAGCTTACAGGTCACTGGCTGACTTTCGGGGTGACTCAAAATTCAGTACCTGGTTATTCACGATTACACGCACCACCTGTCTAAGCTTTTTAAGGAAAAAAAAGCTGGATACGCAGTCTCTTGATAATGAAAGAATTGGTTTACAGGTGGAAAACAGGGAATCGGGTTTCAATGCGAACCTCGTTGAACAAAAATCACGTCACACGATGTTAAGCCGGGCAATTTCGATGTTAAGTGTGGATGATGCCCAGATATTGAATCTTTTTTATAAAGCTGAACAAACCCTGGAGGAAATTGGAAAAATCATGGGCCTGGATCCGAACACGGTGAAAGTAAAACTGCACCGGGCGAGACAGCGTTTAAAAGAAAAGATGGAAAAGTATTTTGCTAATGAGGTACGGGAAATACATGCGGATTAAGGGACGACAAAATCAAATATTTGATCATTTGTTTATAAACAGGAATTGTATGGATCAGGAAATGGAAAAACTTATCTGGGAGTATATTGACGGTCATATCAGTCCTTTTGATAAGGAAAGAATCACCCGCCACCTTGCGGAAGATTTAGACTGGCAAATCAAATACAAAGAATTGAAGAGAATTCACCTCCTGTTGCAAAAGGAGGAACTGGAAATGCCTTCCCTCCGGTTTGCCAAAAACGTGATGGAAGAAATTGCACAATTTCATGTTGCACCGGCAACCAAAAATTATATCAACAAAAATGTAATCCGGGGGATAACCGCTTTTTTCCTGATTATGATTGGAGGGCTTTTTATATATTTTGTAGGACAACTGCATTGGGTGGACAATCCGACCGGCTCCCTGCTGCCCGCCTATCACATTGACCCCAACAAGCTGAACTGGGGTAAGCTGCTGAATAATACTTATGTAAATATTTTTATCGGAATCAACGTCATTCTCGGTCTGATTCTGATTGATAAATTCATGCAGGGCAGGAAAAATGCATCCCATGATGGCCGTTTGTCCAAAGGAGACAATGCATAATCCTTTGTACATTTGGAGATGGATATAAAAAATAATATTCTGGAAACCATCGGTAATACACCGATGATCCGTCTCAATAAAATCACTCGTGATTTTCCATGTATGGTAGCCGCAAAAGTGGATTACTTCAATCCGGGTAATTCCATAAAGGACAGGATGGCTGTTAAGATGATCGAGGTTGCAGAGAAGGAAGGTAAGTTGAAACCTGGTGGCACTATCATTGAGGGAACCAGCGGCAATACTGGCATGGGTCTCGCCCTGGCGGCCTGTGTAAAAGGATACAAATGTATTTTTGCCACGACCGACAAACAATCAAAGGAGAAATCAGATATTTTAAAGGCGGTAGGTGCAGAAGTGATCGTCTGTCCGACAAATGTAGAGCCTGACGATCCCCGCAGTTACTATTCTGTAGCAAAGAGGCTGGCAAAAGAAATTCCCAATTCATTTTATTGCAATCAATATGATAATCTCGCAAACCGGCTGGCACATTATGAAAGTACCGGTCCTGAGATTTGGAAACAAACAGACGGTAAAATCACACATCTTGTTTGTACAGCAGGCACAGGTGGTACGATTACCGGCGCGGCCATGTATCTGAAAGAAAAAAATCCTAACGTTCAAATCTGGGCCATTGATGTTTTTGGTTCCCTCTTAACCAAATATTATAATACCGGGCAGATTGATATGAATGAAGTACATCCCTATGTATCGGAAGGATTTGGTGAAGATTTTGTGCCGGAGAATTATGACATGAAAGTGATTGATCATTTCGAACAGGTAACGGATAAGGCTGGAGCCATCATGGCGCGCCGACTTGCCAAGGAGGAAGGACTTTTTTGTGGATATAGTGCAGGAAGCTGTTTGCAGGGACTTATGCAATTAAAAAGCAGATTGAAAAAGGATGACCTGGTCGTTTGTATTTTCCACGATCATGGCAGCCGTTATGTTGCAAAAATCTATAACGATCAGTGGATGATGGAACGCGGATTCCTGGATGTAAAAACATTCCGGGACATCGTAAATTCGAGAGGTTCACATCCACTGGTTACGATGGCTCCCGAACAAACTGTTGGTGAAGCCGTTGACCGGATGAAAGAATTGCATATTGAAAATATACCCGTACTGAAATCCGGTAATCTCGTAGGCGCTGTCAGTGAGAGCGGCTTATTCAATATCATGCTCAGCAACGGTACGGATATCAGGAGTAAAAAAATACAGGAAGTCATTGAAGCGCCTTATCCGGTTGTTGCTTTTGACACGGCGGTAGAAAGAATCAGTTCGCTCATCAGCAAGGAAAACGGAGCCGTTCTCGCCAAAGACGACAGTGGCAACTACCATATTGTAACAAAGTATGATGTTTTACAGTCCTTCAGAATGAAAGGGTGAAATCAGGGTGTGCAATCCCTCTCAGTTGATTCAATTATGGTTTAATCTGACCAGTATCCATTTGTGATCCTTCGGTGAAACTCCGGTGATCCTTTAGTGATCGTTTAGCGATCCTTGTGTGATCCTTGTGTCAACCATGTACTTTTCAGTGGAATTGTACACGTTTGACACAAGGATGGTACAAGGTTTACCGAACCATTTTCGATGAACTGTACTGCCACCCATTAAATTTTCCCCGGATATTAACAATTGTTAGTTGGCCAAAACATTGATTGCTAATGGATAAGGGTCAGTTATTCAAGTGTATGGTAAAAATACGTTTGCAAGTCATCGTTATATTACCATTCCAACTGTAATTCGTGAACTGTTAAAATCAGGCAAAAGGGCTATTGTTGCTAATATGTGTATAAGTTACTTTTGAATCTGAAGTTGGTTGATGCTTAATCAATCAGACAATATCCAAAAACCGTACAAAGTTCTTGTCCAATATCCAATAGAATTTCCAGCAGAATCCGATATCAGTCAACTACATTTTTTTTCATACCCTTTGAATTCCGAACCCGGTTCAATCCTATCCGAAAATACCCGATCCCGTCCTGAGAAGCCTGTTGATCCTATCCTTTGAGTGAATCAGCCCGATCCAATCCTGTCCGAAAAAAACCGATCCTGTCCAGAGAATTTATTTTGACTTTATCCTTTGAGTAAATCGTCTAAGACCGATCCGATACCCGAGAGAAACCAAGCAGCCCGAAGAATTTATCCAAATCCTGTTGAAACCTGATCGCAGTCCAGAGAATCGAACCTTATTCTGAAATCCAAATCCGGGAAAGACATCCAGAAATCCAAGATCCATGGGGAAACCGGTGACAGTTCCAATACCCCTGATTCAAGACCAACTGTTTATCCGTGACCTCCTGCTGAATTTTTCAAACAATTTAGCAGGAGGTACCCATGCGAAAGCTGAATGCGCAAAGCATAAAGCTTAAAGCTCTTATACTACTTCCCTACTTTATTTTCATATAATATAATTTTCTTCAGGAAGGCATAGCGATTTGCATTAAGCTTTACGCTTTGCGCTTTAAGCTTATTTTTACACAAACAAGATCAATGCATTTTTCATTCGACGTAAATGCGCCGGATAACAATCAAACCAATAAGCCGTCCAGGAAAAAACCCATCTTCCCGGTAAACAATCCGCTTCGACATTATTTGCAGATACATGGCCGAGAAGTAAAATTGCCGGTTTCGTACGCTGACCTTTTACACGTTTCCTATGCCGTTCCCTTAAAAGACAAAAATGGAAATGACACCTTATGGGAAACAGTTTCCTACGATATGCAGCATTGGCAATATATACGGGAAGGTCTTGTAAAAATGTACGCCATTTTAAAAACGGAAGGAGACCTTTCCGTAAGTAAACATCTGGATGTGGCAAGAGTTGATTTCTGCAGTTTCGCCAACTCCAGTCCGTTCAGAATCCGTATCGTCAATATGTTCAATGACAACTATGATCATTTTTACGTAAAACAGGCGGACGCCTCAAGGGTATATGGACTCGAACTGGAGCATCTATTGTCCCCGAACAGAATCAGTTTCTTTACTCATCAGCAAACACTGATAGAAGATCATATTGCCGGTATTCCGGGAGATATCTTTATCAGTTCATATCTGCATGAACCTGTTACGAACCGGATCCGTTTTGCGAAAGAGTTTGTCAAATTCAATGAACGATGTTTTGTTCGTCTGTTGGGTGATATGCGATCCTACAATTTCGTAGTTGATATTACCCCGGATATTGAAGATTTTCAATATCGTATCCGTGCCATCGATTTTGATCAGCAGAGTTATGAAGGAAGAAAAAATATTTATCTGCCGCAATTTTTTAAAGAAAATAAATCTCTGGTGGATATATGTGTCAGATATCTGAACCAGGATTCGATCACACAGTATCAGACAGAAGAAAGAACCATGATGGCGTTCCGTGTGGCTTCATCAAGATTTCGCCTGATGCATTTACTAAATATTATGTCTGCTGATAATATTTCAACACCCGAAAAACTTGCACAGCTTCGCGAGGAACTGGCAGCTGAATTCCGGGCTCCCGTTTTCCTGAAATGCCGGTCGATGGGTCAGGTTGTTAAAAGACAGCTTAAACAGACCCTGCAGAAAAACCTTGCATTGATACAAAAGAATCTGGGAAAATTCCAGGACTGAGTGATTTCTATTTTTCCTCTGATCAATAGAGAAAATATTAGATTATTTTCAATGAACTGTCCGAGTGGTGCGGACTGGAAACCGTATCTTTGCACCCTTATTTGACCTGAAAAGCATTACCATGGCAAAATATTCAGCAGGCGTTTTATTCGGAGAAGAATTGCAAGCCCTTTATGAAGATGCAAAAAATAATGAATTTGCTGTTCCGGCAGTAAATGTTACGGGAACGGACACCATCAATGCTGCTATGGAAGCCGCAGCAAAGGTGAATTCACCGATTATCATACAATTTTCGAATGGAGGAGCTCAATTCGTTGCCGGCAAAGGAATGCCGAATGATAAATTACAGGCTAATATATATGGAGGTGTTTCCGGTGCACTACATATTCATACACTCGCAAAATATTATGGTATACCCGTCGTAGTCCATACGGATCATGCCTCCAAAAAATGGCTGCCCTGGATCAGCGGATTGCTGGATGAGGGCGAAGCCTTTTTCAAAGAAAAAAAACGACCCCTGTTCAGTTCTCATATGTTAGATTTATCCGAAGAACCACTGGAGGAAAATATCCACACTTCGGTTGAATTTTTCGAGAGAATGAAACCATTGGGTATGGCAATCGAAATTGAGCTCGGAGTAACTGGTGGTGAGGAAGACGGCGTGGACAATAGTGGCGTTGAAAACGATAAATTATACACACAACCCGAGCACGTTGCTTACGCCTATACCGAATTGAGTAAAGTGGGTCGCCTGTTTGGCGTAGCTGCTGCATTCGGAAACGTACATGGTGTTTACAGTCCGGGAAACGTTGAACTTCGTCCCGTAATCTTAAAAAACAGCCAGGATTACATTCAAAAGGAATTGAAAACAAAACCGAAACCGGTTTATTTCGTTTTCCATGGTGGCAGCGGTTCACCGCAATATCAAATTCGTGAAGCCATTGGTTATGGCGCCATCAAGATGAATCTGGATACAGATTTGCAATGGGCGTTCTGGGAAGGTGTTCAGAAATACTACAAGAAAAACGAACCATACCTGCAGGCCCAGTTGGGCAATCCGGAAGGTCCTGAAAAGCCCAACAAGAAATTTTATGATCCGCGTGTATGGCTCCGTAAAGGAGAGGAAAGTTTTATCAGTCGTCTTCAGACAGCATTTGAAGATTTGAATTGCATAAATAGAAACGCCTAAAGCCTAAAGCCTAAAGCCTAAAACTGTCTCAGTACAAATTGGGCTGAAAAATAATTATGCTAACGTTGCGTTTTTTTATTTAATACAGTTTACACTCAGAAAAAGCGTTGCGCTTTAGGCTTTGGGCTTTAGGCGTTAGAACCCTCCATCATAATTTTTAACCACTAATCATTTCTCCGCCTGGTAACAAAGTTTTAGGCTTTGGGCGTTCAGCTTTAGGCTTATCTTGGCTTTCTATTTTTCAATACATAGAATGATGAAACGATTCTTTTGTCTGACCATCGGCCTGGCTTTAACAGGCTTTTGTTTTTCGCAGCAAGTACCCGCCAACCCAAACAACAGGAAAACCGACAGTGCCTCAAAACGTGCACCATCTGCTTCAGCAAAATCATCACCAAAACCGTACAAGGAGGTAATCACTGAGAAGGCTGTGACGCAATTCGGCTTGTTTACGGTACATAAAGTGGAAGACAAATGGTATTTTGAAATCGCCGATTCGATTTTCAACCGGGAAATCCTGGCGATCACGCGCTTTGTAAAATCTCCTGCAGGAAGCCGTTCTTATGGCGGAGAAAAAGTGAATGAACAAACCATTCGTTGGGAAAAAGGTCCCTCAGAAAATATCTTTCTACGCGTGATGACGATCGTTAGTGTGGCACCTGATTCGACACAACCGATTGCCCAGGCGGTCAGGAATTCTAATGTGGATCCGATTGCAGCTTCTTTCGATATCAAGGCATATGGTAAAGACTCTAACAGTGTGGTGATCGATGTAACTGATTTTTTCAAATTAGATAACCAACCGGTCAGCCTGGGTCCGGATGTGAAAAGACGATATGGCCTTAGCGGTATTGCAAGCGACCGCTCCTTTATTTCTTATATCCATAGCTATCCGTTGAATACAGAAGTGCGCACCATCAAGACGTATAACTCTTCCGCTTCGACTGGCGGAGCCGGTTTCGGCAATTCGACCAGCCTGCCGGCCGCAGATGCGGCAGGAGTCGTTACCATGGAATTGAATAACTCGTTCGTGATGCTGCCGGCCATCCCCATGCGTAAAAGATTATTCGATCCCCGTGTCGGTTATTTTGCGAGTGAATATTCCGTTTACACGGAAACTTCTCAGAAAACAAAGACAAACACATTTATTAGTCGCTGGAGACTGGAACCAAAGGACGAAGACCTGGCCCGCTGGAGGAAAGGTGAACTCGTCGAGCCAAAAAAACCCATTATCTATTATATCGATCCGGCAACACCCAAACAATGGCGCCCTTACCTGATTGCGGGTATCAACGATTGGCAATCTGCATTTGAAAAAGCGGGATTCAAAAACGCCATTATGGGCAGAGAATGGCCTGAAAAGGACAGTACCATGAACCTCGAAGATGCGAGGTTTTCTATGATCCGTTATTTTGCTTCTGATATTGAGAATGCTTACGGGCCAAGAGAAGTGGATCCGAGAACAGGAGAAATTCTGAATAGTAATATTGGCTGGTATCATAATGTGATGAAACTCCTGCACGACTGGTATTTGATCCAGGCAGGTGCAGTAGATCCGCGCGCGCGTACCATGATATTCAGCGATAGCCTGATGGGGACACTGATTCGTTTTGTTTCGTCTCATGAGATCGGCCATACCCTGGGCCTCCGTCACAATATGGGCAGCAGCAGTAAGACTCCGGTGGAAAAACTGCGTGACAAGAAATGGGTGGAAGCCAATGGACATACAGCGTCCATTATGGATTATGCCCGGTTTAATTATGTTGCACAACCTGAAGACAAAATCAGTCCCATCGGATTATATCCACGTATCGGGGCGTATGATAAATGGGCGATCCAATGGGGATATAAAATCATTCCGGATACAAAATCTTCCGAAGAGGATAAACTCGTTTTGAACCGGTGGATTATTGACAGCCTGAAAAGCAATCCCATGCTATGGTTCGGAGGAGAAGGACAAAATTTTGATCCGCGTTCGCAAACCGAGGACCTCAGTGACGATGCAATAAAAGCAAGTGAATATGGAATACTAAACCTGAAAAGAATTATCGTTCAGTTGCCGTCATGGACAAAAGAAGAAGCCGATACATATGAAAACCTGGATGATATGTACACCCAGTTGCTTGGTCAGTTCAGCCGTTATATGAACCATGTGACAAAAAATGTAGGCGGAATTTATGAGACATTAAAAAGTATTGAAGAAACGGGGGAAGTATATGAACCCACTCCGAAATTAATCCAGGAGCGATCCATTCAGTTCTTACAGAATCAATTATTCAAAACTCCTTATTGGCTGCTTGATAAAAACATTTTGAATAAAATAAGCAGTCCGTCATCAACGGAATTGATTGCGAACACACAGGGAGGCGTTTTGAATTCATTGTTATCCTCCACTCGTTTATTTCGGATGGAAGCGATGAGTGACCGTTTTGGCAAATTGACTGTATATGGACCGGATGACCTGGTTACAGATCTGGAGAAGGGTCTTTGGACGGAACTTAGTATTCCCCAGGAAGCCATTGATCCCTTCCGAAGAAATTTGCAGAAACAATATGTGGACATATTGATTTCTCTTATGAATCCGTCGCAACCCACCCTGCCTGCCGGGTTACCCCGTGGATTAATTATTCTGTTCGGACCTGACATAAAAAACACCGATATTCCTTCCATTGCCCGGGGGCATCTAACGGCCTTACGTAGCCGAATACAAACTGCCGCCAATGCATCCCTGGATAAAATAAGTAAATATCATTTACAGGATATGGCGGAAAGGATCAGACAGGCATTGAGTCCGAAGTAGCTGTCAGGTCAATTCATGTTAATGGTTGAAGGTTAAACTTTATGCGTTCAGCGTTCAGCGTTAAGCGTTAAGCGTTAGGCGTTAGGCGATGAGCGTTTTTCACCTCGTCAGTAATTCAGTGATGGGTGTTCCGATATTACCATTAGGAGCCTGGATATGTAAGAGCGTGGCCAATGTGGGTGCAATATCCGTCATGTGAACGAGATTAGCCGTTGCGCCCGGATGGATATCCCAACCCAAAAAAATCAACGGAATATGTGTATCATACGGGTTCCAGGCTCCGTGGGTTGTGCCGGTACGCGAATAGGATTCAAGCCATGCGGGTTGAAAAACGACTTCTATCTGGCCACTCCTTTTAAAATTATATCCATTGATGATCATCGTCTGGATGGGCTCAGGAATGGAAGCCTCCCGGATCTTCTCCATATCAACCGCATAACGCCACAGAAGGTAGTGTTTTAAGATAGTCAACGGACAGTTTTTTTATTGCTTCAAAATCGGCATTGGCGGCCGCAATTTTTGTCAGGTCAAAATTGATCTGGTAATTTGCTCCTGACCGATAGCGTTTGAAACACCAAATTTCTGCTGAATGAGTTGTGTCAGACTTGGAAATTATATTACTGCTTACAAAAAAATCTGCAGGAATCCTGTTTTCCTGAGAATAACCTACGGCATTCGCGGCTCCATGATCCGCGGTCAGAAAAACAAGCCAGTTCCCCTTCCCTATTTTCGAATCAAGTTCGGTAAAAAATGAAGCCAGATCCTGATCCAGACGCAGGAAGACATCTTCTTCTTCAATGGAATTCGGTCCAAATAAATGACCCACATAATCCGTAGATGCACAGTTGATCGTCAGAAAATCTGTAGCAGGCCCCTGTCCCAGTTGATACGCATCCAAAACAGTTTTTGCAAAATCAAGTGTCAATGAATTTCCGAAGGGGGTAGACCGGAAGATGCCATGATTTTTCGAATAGGCCGTTTTTATATCATGCGGGAAAACCGGTGCAGATTCTCCCGGAAATTTTCCTTCATAAGATTTATTGTCAGAATCACTGGCAATATAGGTATCTAATCGGATATAATGTGTTCCAGTCAGCGTTGTAGATATTTGTCAATATTTTTTTCCTTAGTTGAATTTTATCAACTGCTTCGGGAAGTTTATTCATGTAGTATGTACTGCTGATAAAATTGCCAGTCTCATCATCCATCCAGAAAGCTGCATTGGCCGTATGACCAGCAGGCAGAATAGCTGCACGGTCCTTTAATGAAATACCTACTACGCGCGACTGGAACTGAGTAGCCATGCGCAGTTCATCTGTGATGGTAGTTACGAGCAGATTTCGGGGTGACATTTTCCCATCCGGCGAAGCACTGACGCCAACAGACTGAACCGTACTATCGTCAGTACAATAAACATGTGCCCCGGTTAATTGTTCCGTCCAGTCATTACCAGAAATACCTGTAATGGAAGGCACGGAGCCGGTATATATGCAGGTATGTCCTACAGCTGTAGTAGAAGGCAGATAATTGATGTATGTATTCTCGCATGAAAAACCTTCATTCAGCAAACGCTTAAAACCACCATTTCCATACATATTATAATACCGGTATAAGTAATCCCACCGCATCTGATCCACTACGATTCCCACGACCAGTTTGGGTCTTACCAACTGAGCACCGGCAGGCTGGGCCTGAATGGTGACTATTTGAATTAAAAAAGTTAAAAATAAAACTATATAGTTCCTCATCTGGCGTAAAAGTTTGGGCAAAGGTATCTGCATTTGCATCTTGTCCGGTTCCCCAAATGCATTATTTTTGTGGCTATTTTTAACTAATGTTCAAAATGTATGGCAGATATTTTCGAAAAGCTTACCAGGCATAATGGTCCTATCGGACAACACAGAGAAAGGGCACATGGGTATTTTGCTTTTCCAAAACTGGAAGGTGAAATTGGGAACCGGATGAAGTTCCGCGGCAAGGAAATGATCGTTTGGAGTCTGAACAATTATCTGGGATTGGCAAATCATCCCGAAGTGAGGAAAACAGATGCTGAAGGAGCTGCAGCTTTCGGTCTGGCATCGCCGATGGGAGCACGCATGATGAGTGGCAATAGCAATCAGCACGAACAACTGGAAAAAGAACTTTCTGAATTTGTAGGAAAAGAAGATACTGCCCTGCTGAATTATGGTTATCAGGGAATGGTAAGTATTATAGATGTATTATGCGCCCGGCATGATATTATCGTTTATGATGCTGAGTGTCATGCCTGCATTATTGACGGACTTCGCCTGCATGCGGGTCACCGATATGTGTATAAACATAACGACATGGCTGATTTTGAAAAACAAATTCAGCGGGCAAATGCACTGGTTGAAAAACAAAATGCCGGAGGTGTTTTGGTGATTACAGAAGGTGTATTCGGAATGGCTGGTGACCAGGGGAAATTAAAAGAAATTGCTGCATTAAAATCGAAATATAAATTCCGCCTGCTGGTAGACGATGCACATGGTTTCGGCACTCTCGGAAAAACGGGCGCCGGTGCAGGCGAAGAGCAAGGTATACAGCAGGATATTGATTTGTATTTTTCTACTTTCGCCAAATCAATGGCGTCTATTGGCGCATTTGTTTCCGGTGAAAGACTCATCGTTGATTATATTCGTTATAATATCCGCAGCCAGATTTTTGCAAAGAGTTTACCCATGCCGCTTGTGCTGGGAAATCTTAAAAGACTTGAACTATTAAGAAAGAATCCTTCCCTGAAAGACAAACTATGGAGTAACGCAAAAAAACTTCAGGCAGGACTTCGTAAAAAGGGATTCGATATCGGCAAAACAGATTCGGTTGTAACTCCTATTTATATGACCGGAGATGTGCCCGAAGCGACGGCAATGGTGATGGACCTGAGGGAAAACTTCGGAATTTTCTGTTCCATAGTGGTATATCCTGTCATTCCAAAGGGACATATCATCTATCGCCTTATACCGACGGCTATCCACAATGATGAGGATATAGACGTAACACTCGCCGCATTTGAAGCCACTAAAAAGAAATTGGATCAGGGAGATTATAAAGTAGAAGCCATCCCAGATATGGCTGAGGCTTAACGAGTTATGAAAAATCGGAAGCAGGCTTAGCATAAAAGCCTGCTTTTTTCGTTTTCAGAGGGCCCAGCTTCGAAATTAAATGCTCCCTTATGTGATATGCCCAGGGAAGAGAGCATTTTCGCAGCCAATTCCAATAGATCCTATGCCGAATGTTCTTTAGAGCAATCATATTTGTATTATTGGTAATGGCTTCCGGCCATTGTTATGGTTATGATAGTTTGCCCTCTAAAGATTCCGGTACGGTTACGATTTCTTTACAGAATGCATCTGATAAACTTTCAAAAATAGATTCCGTTTTCATAATTTTCGACCGGTATGACCTGCGCGGTGCTGGTGTGGTTAGACAGGTATTTTATCCCGGATATTGATAACCGGATAAAAATCACCTTACCAAAAGGCAAATACTTTATGAATATCTATTGTCTTGGAATTTATAATAAAGTGGCATTTGACCGCGTCGTTTCAGCAAAACCAAATAAGAACCACAAAGTCTTCCTTCGACTGCAACAATCTGCACTTTTTGAATTAGGTCTTGCACATATGCCGGATGAGCATTTCGACCCATCCCACCTGGCCATCTTCAATGATATTAAGAAATAGTATTACTCTCGTAAAGGGACAAAAAAAGCCTCCTTGTTGAAGGGAGGCCGCACTAATCAAATACCGTTAACCATTAAACCTTATCCTATGAAAAGTCAAAGATAAAATTTTACATTAAGCAACATTGTTACACCACTGATAAATATTATTATCAGAGGTTAAATTGACGCATATCAATATAAAATCATCTACTTTGTAATTTCAAGTAAGAATGTATGCGAAAAATAGTTGTCGCCATTACGGGAGCCAGTGGCTCCTTATATGCGAGTTTACTGATCGAAAAATTGCTTACAATACGCCCCCAGTGGGAAATAGTCTCGATTGTGATGACTAAAAACGCCCGCAGTGGTATGGGAAACCGAATTAGAAAACCAGGCCTATAAGAATATTCCCCTGGAGATATTTGAAACAGATGATTTCATGGCACCCTTCGCTTCGGGTTCAGCACGCTACGATACCATGATCATCATTCCTTGTTCTATGGGCACACTGGGCCGGATTGCAAGCGGAATCAGTACGGATCTGATTACAAGGGCGGCTGATGTGATTTTGAAAGAAAGAAGGAAACTAATTTGCGTCATAAGAGACATGCCGTACAATCTCATTCATATCCGTAATATGGAAACGATAACCCTGGCAGGGGGTATTATTTGCCCCGCCACACCTTCTTTTTATAGTAAACCGACCACCATTGAAGCTGTTGCGGCAACAGTTGTGGACCGGGTGATAGACCTTGCAGGATTTGATTTGAAAAGTTTTAGATGGGGCGGAAAACAAGTATGAAAGTATGGAAGAATGGAAGTATGGAAGTGCAATACAACTAAATAACTTTTACTTCCAGACTTCCATTCTTCCATACTTCCATACTTGTAGCTAGTTATTGAGTAAGATTCACTTCCTCGACGCCTGGATGTTTAGATTTATCGAACATAAAACTGGCGTCAGAGAGATTCGCTGCACCATTCAGACTGTTAATAGTATAAATATATCTGTTCCCGCTTTTGTCGAGCATCTTGCCGGAAGTAACCAGATTTGATTTCTTATCAACATACAGATACACTTTATGAAAATTCTGTGTCTTGTCGATCGGTGTCATTTCAATTTCAACGACCGTTTTGGTTCCCATTTTCTGTTCTCCGTTCAGTTTATAAAGAAAGTCTTTATCATAAAAATCAGTAAATAATTTCTGGGGAGACAACGTATTGGAACTTGGATCCACTTTTGTAATGGTTACTTCATTGGCCGATTTATCATAAGTCCAGATGGTTTTCCCGTCGCAAAAAATCTCCTGACCGGTAATCAACACCACATACTTATTTCCTTTCATATTAAGGGTACCTTTTTTTGTACCCTGAGGCGTTCCCTGGGCATCCTGCACTTGGTAAGTGAAGGTCACCTGAATGGATTTATAGGACTTAATTTTTGCTGAAGCCTTGTCAAGTATCTTTTTTGCAGCTGGATCACTGCCCTGGGCAAAGCATCCAACCACACTCAAAAAAGCGCAGAAAAAGTTGAACATCACTTTCATATGGAAAATTTGATGAAAACGGGGGCAAGATATGCCATTCGAATTGCAATCGTTATGCCATGCCTGTTAAAAATGATTGGCGTGCCCGCCTCCTAATTGTGTGAGGTAAACCGAAAGTTCAGAATCCGTTTTGATAATGACTTCCCTTGCTTTGCTACCCTGGTTTGGTCCGACCACACCGGCTGCCTCCAGTTGATCCATCAAACGCCCCGCCCGGTTATATCCCAGCTTCATCCGGCGCTGAATCAGTGATGTTGAACCGATTTGATTTTGTACGATGAGACGGGCAGCATCTTCAAATAACGGATCCCGGTTATTGGCATCAAAATCCTTGTCGCTCATTTCTCTTTCATCTACGTATTCGGGTAACAAAAACGCTTCCGGATAACCCTGCTGTTTGCCAATAAATTCAGCAATTTCCTCCACTTCAGGTGTATCCACAAAAGCACATTGAAGCCGCGTTATTTCCCCATTATAAGAAACCAGCATGTCACCCTTGCCAATCAGTTGTTCCGCTCCGCCCGTATCGAGGATGGTTCGGGAATCAATTTTTGAAGAAACCTTAAAAGCGATTCGCGCAGGGAAATTTGCTTTAATGGTACCAGTAATAATATTAACGGAGGGACGCTGGGTTGCAATAATAAGATGTATACCGACTGCACGGGCCAGTTGAGCCAACCGTGCTATGGGCATTTCGATTTCCTTACCGGCCGTCATGATCAGGTCAGCAAATTCGTCGATAACCAGTACAATAAATGGCAGATACTGATGTCCTTTCTGCGGATTGAGTTTTCGCTTGATGAATTTATCATTGTATTCGCGAATATTCCTTGTGCCCGCTTCTTTCAGTAGGTCGTACCGGTTATCCATTTCAATACAAAGTGCATTGAGTGTATAAACTACTTTTTTGGTATCTGTTATAATAGGCTCTTCTTCGCCGGGCAGCTTGGCCAGAAAATGCTTTTCAATGATGCGGTATAAACTGAGTTCTACTTTTTTCGGATCGACCAGAACCAGCTTGAGTTGGGAAGGATGTTTTTTATAAAGAAGAGAAACCAGTATGGCGTTCAGCCCGACTGATTTTCCCTGCCCCGTAGCCCCTGCCATCAACAAATGTGGCATGGTTGACAGGTCTACAATGAAATTTTCGTTATTGATTGTTTTTCCTATGGCAATCGGCAGATTAAATGCGCTATGCTGAAATTTATCGGAGGCCAGCAGTGTGCGCATACTCACGATCGTCTTTTTCACATTGGGCACTTCAATACCGATCGTTCCTTTACCGGGAATCGGTGCAATAATCCGAATACCCAGGGCAGAAAGGTTCAGCGCAATATCGTCCTCCAGATTTTTAATACGGCTGATTCGAACACCCGGGGCCGGAACGATTTCATACAAGGTGACAGTAGGACCCACCGTCGCGCTGATTTTTTGTATGTCGATATCGTAGTTTTTCAGCGTACCAATAATCTGATTTTTATTGTTTTCCAGTTCAGCAGGATCCTGCACAATTTTATCATTCCCATGCAGCTGTAGTAAATCCAGTGGGGGAAACTGATACGACCTCAAATCCAATGTGGGTTCATAATCCGGCATATCCCCCGGCTTGCCCGTATCTTTTTGATCAATGAATTTAGCTGCAGGTGATTCCGGAACCGAATTGATTTCCAATTCAAGTGGATTGACCTCCGGCAGGACCTTCTTAGGAATTTTCGTAATGGGAATGGCCGGAATCTCTTTTGTGATGGGTTCTTCTCTCAAAAAAGGTGCTTGCGGATCATGCTCGGGTTCATCTATAGAAATGATCAACGGAATGGCTTCCTCGTTTTTCACTTTATTTTTCTTATTCTTTGCAACCGGCTCCTCAATAAAAAGCAAAGCTCCTGCAGCTTCCTCGCGATCGGGTTCCGGAATAACCGACGCTGCCTTATTCTTTGACACAGCTTCAGGCAATTTGAATTCAGGATTGAACCGCCATATTATATAAACCATCGCTCCGGCAAATAATACACAGGCTGTACCTATTTTTCCAAGGAAGCGCTCCATCCAGTCACTGATCATGTTTCCAAATGCACCTCCCCATGGAAATGAATCATTCCGGCAAATAAATGCGAGGGTGGCAGACAAATAAACCAGCCCGATAATAACATAACGCAGATTACGCCTGATTGAAAAATATTTTTTAGCAAATAACCAATTGATCCCGGTCATGAAAAAAAACGAGCAAATAAAATAACTGGCAATTCCGAATCCATTATTAAAGAATTGATGAGAAACATAGGCCCCCAGATTGCCGAGCAGGTTAGCCACTTTAATATCTTTTGAGGGGGTCAGAATTGAAATGCCTCTAAACACTTTATCATAGTCCTCCCGCCAGGTAAACAGATAGGAAGTAAAGGCAATAAACAGGAATATAGATATCAGCAAAAAAACTGCCCCTGTAATCTTATGCGTCCTTTCGTCCCGTATCACCTGGGAAACAGTAAGTTTGGCATCCTTTTCTGTCTTCAGGGACGATGAACGGGAGGATTGGTTTTTCTTTGACTTTGAACGCTGGGCCATGACGACAAAGATATGTTAAGAACGCCTTTCTGTACTTATAGCGAGCGTTAAAAAAACCCAGCCTAAAATAAATGAAAGACCGCCCGCCGGTGTCAGGATGCCGAGAACAAATGGCACCGAAATACCATTTGACATGAGCCCCGAAATTGAATAAAGGGATCCACTGAACAATAGTATTCCTACAATAAAGAAAATCCCCGCCCGTCTGATCTGAGCGCCTGCAAATTTTTCAGCAAGTATACCGCAGGCCAGCAAGGCAAATACATGATAAAACTGATAACGGACCGCTGTTTCATACACTTCAATAGCTTCAGCTGGCATTTTTTGTTTAAGCTGATGGGCAAGAAAGGCACCGGCGATAACGGCAAGGGCTCCGAAGACAGCAGCCGGTATCAGGAATCTTTTATTCATGCTTTCGAATTTGCAATTTGAAGAATAGTAATTTGAAAATATTTCCTGGATCCGGGCTTTATAAGTAAATTCTGATTCCTGGGTATCAGTTTCCAATTTACTGAAGCATGCTGATAAAAGATTCAAGGTCCGTTGTTTCTTCGTGAACCATCAGGTCAGCCTGCTCATAATACATTTTACGTTCGCTGAGTTTACGTATGATATAAGCGCGCAGACCCGTTTCTGTAATTCCTTTCAACAGGGGACGTGACATTTTTTCTTTCACGAGACGTTGGTTTAGTACTTCCAACGAGGTATTCAGCCATAGCACCTTCCCACTACGTTTCATAAAGTCAATATTATTGAAGAAGCAAGGTGTACCACCGCCGGCGGATAAAACAAAGTTTTCCTCCCTGGCCACCAGGTCTTCCAGCGTTTGCTTTTCAATATAACGGAAATATTCCTCGCCCTTATTTATAAAAATTTCTGATATATTCATGCCTTCGCTGTTCACGATAACGGCGTCAAGATCATAAAATGGAATTTGTAGCTTCTCTGCGATGCGCGTTCCCCAGTGTGTTTTGCCGGAACCCATAAAACCGATCAGAAATATTCGCATACTTGTTTATATGACTATTGTTATTCTTTTTATAATTCCGTACGCATGATCGTAACACTTACAAACAACGGCCATCGGTTAACGATCATCGGTCATCGATTTACATGAATGCATTCAAACCCGTTACATCCATACCGGTAATCAGCAAATGCACATCATGAGTGCCCTCATAAGTTAGAACACTTTCCATATTCATGAGATGCCTCATAATCGGATATTCTCCGGTAATACCCATTCCACCCAGCATCTGTCTGGCTTCTCTTGCGATGTTCGTTGCAATTTCACAGCCGTTTCTTTTAGCCATGGATACTTGTGCCGGAGTAGCTTTTTTCTCATTCATCATTACGCCCAACCGCCAATTCATCAATTGAGCCTTGGTAATTTCAGTAATCATTTCGGCCAGTTTTTTCTGCTGAAGCTGAAACCCACCAATGGGCCTGCCAAACTGGATTCTTTCTTTGCTGTATCGCAATGCGGTATCGTAACAATCCATGGCGGCGCCCACCGACCCCCAGGCAATCCCGTAGCGGGCTTTTGTAAGGCAACTCAGCGGCCCTTTTAGTCCCCGGATATCCATAAACAGGTTTGTTTTGGGAACTTTTACATTGTCAAAAACTAGTTCGCCGGTGGCTGAAGCCCTGAGACTCCATTTTCCATGTGTTGTCGGTGTCGAAAAACCCTCCATCCCTCTTTCCACAACCAACCCCCTGATTTCGCCCTGCTCATCTTTGGCCCAGACGACTGCAACCTGGGCAAAAGGGGCATTGCTGATCCACATTTTACTACCATTTAATATAACATGATCACCATCGTCCTTGATATTACTCAACATGCCTCCCGGATTAGAACCATGATCGGGTTCAGTGAGACCAAAACATCCAAGCCATTCACCGCTTGCCAATTTGGGAAGCATTCTCATTTTCATTTCTTCCGAACCGTATGCATGAATCGGGAACATCACCAGTGATCCCTGAACAGAAGCGGTAGATCGCACGCCGCTGTCGCCCCTCTCGAGTTCCTGCATCATGAGGCCATAACTTATATAATCCAGCCCGCCACCACCATAGGATTCAGGAATGGTAGGCCCAAAACATCCCAGATCCCCCAATTGCTTCACAATTTGCTCCGGGAATTCTGCTTTTTGAGCGTAATCCTCAATAATCGGACTTATCTCCTTTTTTACGTAAGACCGTACCGATTCCCGGATAAGTTTGTGTTCCTCCGTGAGCAGATCATCTAACTGGTAATAATCCGGACTTTGAAATGTATCGGTTTTGACAGCCATGATAATTTTGTTAGGTGCGAAAATACCCATTTTAAGCATAAAGCTTAAAGCATAAAGCTTAAAGCGATCAGTTGCCGTTACACTGAGTTTTGGGATTGATAATCACATTGATGCCTAAGCAATTACATCCTTAATATTCTCAGGGATTCATTCGTTTCTGCCTCTGAATCACTGTCAAACCTTTAATTTATTAAATGGATGCAACATCCTGCTTTTCTTTGTGTACTTAATATAAGAAAATAAAACAGCTGTTGGAGTTAAGTGCACCTATACAACTTGATGAACTGGTAGAGCGCTGCAGGCAGGGCGACAGGCGTAGTTATGGTGAGCTATATCAAAAATATTCCAAGGCCATGTATAATACCAGCTTGCGGATTGTAAACCATACGGCAGACGCGGAAGATGTGCTTCAGGAATCATTTGTAGATGCATTTGCAGCGATTGACAGTTTTGCTTATAAGTCAACTTTCGGAGCCTGGCTGAAAAGGATTGTGATCAATAAATCCATTAACACGCTCAGAAAAAAGAAAATGGACATTATTGATATCGAAAAAACAAGTGCGGTGCATGTGCCCGAGGAAGAAGCATACGATGAAGAGGGTTTGAAACTAAAAGTGGAAGAAATCAAAAAAGCGGTAAAGGAATTGCCAAATGGTTATAGAACGGTTCTCACGCTGCATTTATTTGAAGGATATGACCAGGAAGAAATTGCAGAGATCCTTCAGATATCACATGCTACGGTAAGAACACAATATATGCGCGCGAAACAAAAATTGTTATTCATCATAAAACAAGGAGGCTTATCATGAGCAGTCCACTGGAAAAATTTGTTCAGGAAAACCGCGAAAAATTTGATGCGGAAACACCGGATCCAAGGGTATGGGAAAAGATCAACGAAAGGTTGAATCCGGAATCTGAAAAGGCTACACCCGTTCGTTCCCTGCCTTTCAAACGTTGGCTGGCCGCTGCTGCAGCAGTCGTACTGGTTGGCCTCGCGTCCGTCCTTTATTACTCCGTACACCAAAATAAAACCCCGGAAGTTGCGGGTACCCATCCGGCGCATTTGGATACAAGTAATCATCTTCCTGTAATCAATACACCGGTTGATACGTCAAAACAAATTGCTCAAAAAGATGCGGTTGTTCCACAAAAACTGAATCCGGATAATCAGGAACCTGTTAATCCGTCAAATGAACCCCAAACGGGAGAAAATAAAGAAATGTTTTACTATGCGAAGCTGATAGAGCTCAAACACGAGGAACTCAAAACACTCGAAAAGGATGAACCGCTACTGTACAGGCAGTTCTCCGGAGATGTACAGAAGCTGGACAGTGTATACCATTCCCTGAAAACCCAGTTACCGAATAATTCCAACCGGGAACAGGTTATTGAAGCAATGATTTCAAATCTTCAGCTTCAGATCGGATTATTAAACAAACAGTTGGATATCATTAAAAAAATAAAACATTCTAAAAAATCAGCGTATGAAAAAGCATATAAATCCGTTTAAATGCCTTGCCCTGCTTGTCTTTGCGCTGGCCCCCTTCCTGAGCATGGCCAACACAGGCGACAATGTTGAAAAAAAGAGAACGATCACCAAATCCTACACAGTAGGTCCAGACGATCGTTTATCCATCGAAAATTCGTTCGGTAATATAGTCATTACCACCTGGGATAAAAATGAGATCCAGGTTGATATTGAAATCGGTGTGCGCGCGAATACAGATGAGAGAGCGCAACGGATGATGGATCAGATTAATGTAACCGACCACCAGGGTGGTAAGGAAATCGGTTTCAAAACAGAAATTGGAAATATGGGAAAGGGAAAAGATAATGGCGGTGAGGATAACAGGAAATTCTATGTGGATTATAAAGTGAGCATGCCCTCCAGGAATCCGCTTCGTATCGAAAATAGTTTTGGAAAAATCAATATACCGGATTTTGCAGGTACGGCAAACCTGACAAGTAAATTCGGTGAACTGACCACAGGGAAAATTCCGAATGCCAGGACGATTCATGTTGAATTTGGGAAAGCAGAAATCGGTCGCCTGAATAACGCGGATGTCGTTTTAAAATTTAATAGCAAATCCACCATTGCCGGCATCGGTGGCAATTCAAAAGTGGATGTTCAATTCTGCAGTAAGGTCAGTCTTTTTATAGATAAATCAATTAGTGAACTCTCCCTGTTCCAATCTTATTCAACCATTGACCTGAAAGTTCCGGATGATCTCTCTGCCCAATTTGATGTATATACCAATTTTGGCAGTTTCAAAAACAGAACGGGATTTAATATCTCAAAAGAAAATGAAGATGAATCCTCCGGGCCTAAATTCGACAATAATTATTCCGGGAAGGCGGGTAATGGGTCTGCAAAAATAAAGATCAAAAGTAGTTTCGGTAGCGTGAGGCTGACCAGCGATACGGATAAGTCAGTTGAAAAAGATAATGGCAATGATGATAAGGACGATGACAAGGATAAGGATGATGATAAGGTCAACTTGTAGTATGAGAGTATGAGAATATGGGAGTGTGAGAGTGGATATTGACCAACCGAAAATGCATCTGTTATACAGATGCATTTTCGGTTAAATAAATAGCCATTTCGGAGGCATAGCCAGCAGCAACGGAACTTGCTCTTTCTGCAAAATCGTCTCCCGAACCGGCATAAATAATGGCCCGGCTTGCATTCACTAATAATCCGACATCTTTAATCAATGCTTTTTTGGAAATTTCCCTGAGACTTCCCCCCTGGGCACCCAGACCCGGCACAAGGTAAAAATGATTTGGAGCGATGGACCGGACACGGTCAAACCATGCTGGTTTTGTGGCTCCGATCACAAACATGAGATTTTCGGTTGTGCCCCACTGTGAGGCCTTTCGAATAACGGATTCATACAGTAATCCATCCTGGTTGGACTGCAATTCGAAATCAGCAGCCCCGTCATTGGAAGTCAGGCCAAGCACAATCGTCCACTTATTCGGGTATGCCAGAAATGGCCGGATACTGTCTTCTCCCATATAAGGCGCCACAGTAACGGCGTCAAAAGACAGCGTTTCAAAAAAAGCGCGTGCATAAAGGGTCGAAGTGTTCCCAATGTCCCCACGTTTTGCATCTGCTATTTTGAAATGAGTCGATGGAATATATTCGACGGTTTTTTGCATACTCTCCCATCCGGCTGCTCCCGACACTTCGTAGAATGCCGTGTTTAATTTATAGGCAACACAATGGTCAAGCGTTGCGTCAATAATTCTTTTGTTGAATTCAAACACCGGATCCGCTAATGCACGCAATGAATGAGGAATTTTTTCCGGGTCGGTATCCAGGCCCACACACAGATAATTCTGTTTTGATCTGATATTCTCAATGAGCGTCGCCCGGGTCATGAATTGATTTTATTTTTCGCGACCATGGCTCCCGCGATTTCACGTGCATCTGCTCCCTGCTCACTGAGGCGGGAGACTATATTTTCACGGGATTTTTCATCCCTGTTCTGACTCAGTTTAAATACATGTCGTACTGAAAGCACTTCCATTTCAAACGCAACGATGGCCTGCATCATTTGCTGCACATACGCAGGATCCATCTTTTGTACCAGCGATGGAGATCCCGGTGCTTCAAAGTTTTCCGTTAATCGCGTTATCAGCCGGAGGAGGAAAGCCGTATCCTGGAAACGGATCACACCCGAAGCCTGTACAGACTGGTAATTCCAGGTACTTGCAGTTTGCTTATTCTCGTACCAGCTGGCACTTACATAAGTATGTGCACCGGAAAACACCGCCAATGCATCGGGATGTTTCATGAAAGCATTCGTATGGTCTTGTTTTTTCATGAAGTGACCCTGCAGGAACAATTTATCATCCCGATGTTCAAATAAAACGGGAATCTGGGTAGCAACCGGTTTTCTGTTCGAATCCGCACCACAGAACAATGCAAAAGGATGTGCCTTCATATAGGCTAGTACTTCTTCCGGATGATCAGCTTTAAAATATGGTATATCGTACATAGATAAATTAGGCAACCACCAGTTCTGCTCTTTTTTCTGTATTAATATTCGCGTTGATCATAGCAATACTTCGGGCTGCGGTGCCTGCAAAATCCTGAAATGCTTTTTTGGCTTCCGCGTCTTCACCAACCATTACCGGTATGCCTTCATCACCTCCTTCCCGAATCTTCTGTATCAGGGGAATTTGTCCGAGAAAAGGAATATCATATTCATCCGCAAGCTTCTTGCCACCATCCTTGCCAAAAATATAATATTTATGTTGTGGCGCTTCTTCAGAAACAAAATAGCTCATATTCTCAACAAGCCCGATCAGCGGTGTTTTTAACTGTGCCTGAGAAAACATGGCAATCGCTTTTTTTGCGTCAGCCAGTGCCACGTCCTGCGGAGTACTGACTACAATTACGCCCGTTACCGGAACTGTTTGCATCAGTGTGAGATGGATATCCCCCGTACCCGGTGGCATATCGATTACCAGATAATCCAGCTCATCCCAGAAAACCTCCGATACAAATTGTTTGATGGCAGAACTCGCCATAGGGCCCCGCCAGACTACCGCATTCTTTTCATCAACAAGTAATCCAATACTCATGATCCGGATGCCATATTTCTCCATGGGCAGAATCATGCCTTTGCCATCTACCGTTTTCATCATCGGCCGTTGCCCGCGAAGACCAAACATGATGGGTACACTGGGACCATAAATATCTGCATCCATCAAACCCACTTTCGCTCCGTCTTCTGCCAAAGCCAGCGCAAAATTTGAAGCCACCGTACTCTTGCCCACACCTCCTTTACCGCTGACTACAGCAATAATATTTTTAACTTTGGGCAGGATGGTTTCCGGATCGGTTCTTTTTGAATTCATTTCGGAAATAAAATGAACTTTTACATTTATTTCATTTCCGATTAGTTCATGAACAGCTTTTATGCAATTGTTTTTAAGCAGGTCCTTTAAAGGACAGGCAGGTGTGGTGAGTACGACTGTGAATGAAAGATCGTTACCATTTATCACAATATCCCGGACCATATTCAACGTAACCAGATCTTTTCCAAGGTCCGGTTCTTGCACTGTACTGAGTGCCTTCAACACTTTATCAACATTCATGCGCAATGTTTTGTTAAAAAGAATAAACTGGCTGCAAAATTAGTCTATGGCGGCATTAATTTGTTAGCGATTTACGATTTATAAACTTTATTTTTGGCGCAGTTTTGAAAAAATTTCTACTATACTTACTGTTTCTAAGCCTGCCCTTTGCCCTGGAAGCCCAATTCGATAAATTGAAGGATTCTGTGGTACAATTTTACGGTGTGGTCATGACTGCTGACAGCCTACAGGGTATCCCATCCGTAAGTATTGTCGTAAAGGGCCAGCACCGCGGAACTTTTACCAATGAACAGGGCGTGTTTTCAATCGTCGTGATGAAAGGTGATCAGATAGAGTTCTCCAGCGTTGGCTACAAACCCAGGCTCGTGGATGTTCCCAAGAATCTTGAAGGCAATCAGTGGAGTATTATACAATTATTGGTCACTGATACAATGTACCTTCCGGCCACTATTATCCGGCCGAGACCCACACGGGAACAATTCGACAGGGATTTTGTGAATACAAAAGTGCCTGATGATCAAATCGAAATCGCACGACAAAACAATGACGCGGTCAAGAGACGAATTCTCGCCCGTGGCCTTCCCTCCGATGCAAGAGAAGCTGCTAATTATTATCTCAAACAAAATGCCACTAAATATTCTTATACTGGCCAGAATCCGCCACAAAATATCTTCAACCCTCTGGCCTGGGCTGATTTCATCCAGGCCTGGAAACGGGGTGATTTCAAGAATAACAACTGATCGCTTTTTTGGACGACCAACATATGGATTACCCCCAAACGATCGAATACCTTTTTACCCGGCTGCCGCTTTTCAGCAGAATTGGCGCCGCAGCTTATAAAGCTGACCTTATCAATATCCAGGCACTCACCAAACAACTGGACAATCCGGAAAGAAAGTTCAAGTCCATTCACGTTGCCGGAACGAATGGCAAAGGTTCCACCAGTCACATGCTGGCGGCTATTCTGCAAAAAGCGGGTTATAAAACCGGACTGTATACTTCTCCCCATTTGCACGATTTCAGAGAGCGCATACGGATTAACGGACACATGATTCCTGAAAAAAATGTAATCGCATTTACACAGCGGATCAGCGATTTTATAGAGAAAAATGAACCTTCTTTTTTTGAAATCACAGTGGCCATGGCATTTGAATGGTTCGCAAGCGAGGAGATTGATATCGCGGTTATCGAAGTGGGTCTTGGAGGCAGGCTGGATAGCACCAATATTATCATGCCTGAGGTTTCTGTGATCACCAATATCAGCTATGATCATATGGATTTACTTGGAAACACGCTTCAGAAAATCGCTTTTGAAAAAGCGGGTATTATCAAACCTGGTATACCTGTAGTTATTGGCGAAGAACAGGCAGATATTAAAAATGTTTTTCTTCAATCGGCTGATGAAAATGGATCACCCATTTATTTTGCCAGTCAGAAAAGATTTCCGGGAGAATGGAGAACAGAGGGCCAATTGTTATATGTACAATTGACAGAAGTGCATAATAACACCAAGAAAAACTTTCTACTCGATCTTCCGGGTCTTTATCAATTAAAAAATATTGTTACTGTTGCTGAGGTCGTGTCAGTATTGAATCAAAATGGATTTAATATACCGGACACTGCCATGCAACAGGGATTAAAACAGGTAAAGTCTCTCACAGGTTTACATGGCCGCTGGGATATTCTTCATGAAAATCCTCTGATTGTAACCGACGTGGGACACAATGAAGAGGGCATGAAGGCCATTGCCAGACAAATAGAAAATACTACGCACGAAGAACTGCATATCATTATCGGAATGGTGAAGGACAAAGCGATAGAGAATATTCTGCGTCCTTTACCGAAAATGGCGAATTATTATTTCACCCGTGCACAAATTCCACGGGCGTTGCCGGAAACCGAACTGGCGGAAAAGGCAGAAAAACTGGGACTGCAGGGACGAAGTTTCTCGCATGTAAAACAGGCATTGGAAGCAGCCGTATTAAAGGCAGGGTCAAAGGACCTTATCCTGATATGCGGCAGTGTTTTTCTTGCAGGGGAAGTTAATATAAAAGAACTTTCATTTTAGCGAGTGCATAAAACAATGTCGTTACGTGCATACTCTGAGCAATCTGATTATCCTTCAAAAGTTTTTTTACTTCTTCTATGTCGAACAAATATATCTCGATCTCTTCATTGTGATCCAACTCCTGTTTTTTTTCATAAACGCCTCCCGTAGCCAGGTACATATGCATCCAGTTATTATTAGTAGAGGGATTCGAAGAAGTTTTCCCGAGATATTCATAGTTGGAAAACCGGTAACCTGTTTCTTCCATTAATTCCCGGGCAATGGCTTCTTCCAGCGATTTGTCGGTTTCATCTACGCAACCGCCGGGGATTTCATAGCAGGTAATATCCAGAGCGTAACGGTACTGCCGCTCAATAATTATTTTCCCTTCCACCGTAATGGCCACTGCCGAAACCCAGGTTGGAAATTCATACACATAATAAGGGTCGATAATTTTCCCCTCTGCAGTTTTGCAAACATCTTTCCTGACTGTTCCCCAAATATCCTTTGAAATGTATTCGGATGAAATTTTACTCCATCGAAGATCTTTCATACTAAATCTGATTGGCTTTACGATAAGAGAGTATATGCGCTGTGTGATGCTTCCCGTGCCAGCTGTACATACCAAGCAGGAACCAGATTGTTACTGGTAACGGTTTGCCAGGATAATTTAATGTGCGATTCCATTGATCAACACGCAGATCTTTAATAGCTGCATATAAACGAGCGTGTAATGCGTGCAAAAGAGTGATCGATATATTAACCGGGAGTGCCCTTACATCGTTCAGTTCTGCCCATAGCTGTTCCTCATAGGATTTAACCGTCACATCATCTTCGGTCAGCGCCAGTTTAAAGCGTACATAAGCATTCATATGACTGTCTGCTACATGATGAACCAATTGGTGAATCGTCCATCCTCCTTCCCGATACGGACTTTGTAATTGGGCTGCATCCAGATTTTCGATGGCATGTTCGAGTTCTGTGGGTAGCTGACGAATATTATTCAGCCATTCTGTTTTTAGTTCTTCTGAAAAAGGCTTGGGTTCATATCTCCCAATGGGATAACGCGGATCTGACATAGTTATAAAATAAGTTAACAGTTATGAATCTATTTACTATTTGCACTTCCATACTTCCATACTTCCATACTTCCACACTTGTTAATCTTCCCTCCATTCTTTTCCCGTCATGTGAATAAACACGTCTTCCAGATTGGCCTTTTTTACTTCTTTTGGTCTTTCAAATCCGGAAGCAACGAGTTTATCAATCAACTGATCTGGTGAATCCAATGCAATAATCTTCCCCGAATCCATGATGGCAACCCGGTCGCAAAGAACTTCCGCTTCGTCCATATAGTGCGTTGTAATAATGACCGTCGTACCGGAAGTACGGATTTCCTGGACCAATTCCCAAAGGTTTCTCCTGGCCTGCGGATCGAGCCCGGTCGTGGGCTCGTCCAGAAAAATAATCTTTGGCTGATTGATCAATGTTGTGGCAATGGAAAATCTTTGTTTTTGTCCTCCGCTGAGCTCTTTATATTTTGATTTGGCTTTGTCCAACAAATTCACCTTTCCCAGAAAATCCATAGGTCTGATATCCCTGTTATATAAACCACCGAATAACATGAGTAATTCCGTCAGGTTCAGATTTGGATAATAACCGGAGGTCTGCAGTTGAACACCAATGCGCTTTTTAATTTCATTGGGACTCCTGTCGAGGTCAAGGCCATCTACGAGGACTGTCCCGGAAGTTTTTTCACGAAGTGTTTCAATGATTTCAAGTGTGGTGGATTTACCGGCACCATTGGGACCCAGTAGTCCGAAAATTTCTCCCTGAAAGACATCGAAACTGATTTGCTTAACTGCTTCAAATTCCCCATACTTTTTCGTGAGATCCCTGACGGAAATAATGACTTGTCTTTCCATGGCAGGCAAGTTACGGCATGCATTTTAAATCCTGTAACATCGTCAGTCTACCTGGAAAAAATCTGCGTGAAATAGATATCCCCCTTTTTATTGGTAGCATAACCGATTCCCGTTAGATGTAAAGTTGCCTTCAATATTTTTCTTGTGACCCGGACTATGCAGCCAACCATCGACGACTTCACGCGCTGTCATTGAACCCTCAGCCACATTTTCACCAACCTCTGTACTGCCCAGTGCCTTTTGAATGGTTTTGGCGCGCGTATTAAAGCCATCGTGTCCGAATTTTACCTTTCCCAGCGACATATCAAGACTGTGTTTGGCAGCCAGGGAAGATTCCAACTGGTTCATTTGTAATGGAGAAAGCCCAAGCGCAATGCGGTCCTCATTTACATATTTCAATATATCGGATTCCATTGTTTCCATATTTTTTCCGGGGTTTCCGGGATGGAATCCTATCAGGAAAATCAGACAAATATTCAATTTATAAAAAATGGTGATCATGGTATGTAAAATTCAGATTAATATACAATTGATTTCTGAACTCGTTTAACCGGATGTTTTTTTTAACATAGTTATTGCGATCCTGAACCATATTATCTTTGCGCCTTTGATAAAGCAGTTTATATGAAAGTTTTCAAATTCGGAGGCGCAAGTGTTGATTCTATCTCGCGCATCCGAAATCTGCCAGCCATTCTTAGAAATTACGACTCGGAAAAAATTCTGATCGTAATTTCTGCCATGGGTAAAACAACCAATTCACTGGAAAAAGTAGTAGAAGCTTTTTATACTGGCGATATAACAAAAGCCCTGGAACTTTTCGATCAGATCAAATCCACCCACCTGCAGATTGCCGTATCCTTAAGCGCGGGAGAAGATAATACGTTCCGGCAACGGATGGCTGATTTTTTTACAGAGGTAGAATGGTTATTGCACGATAAACCTGTCAGGTCTTATAACTATTATTACGATCAGATTGTATGTGTCGGCGAACTCCTTTCTACTTCCATCGTCAGTAACTTTTTGCACAAGGAAGGTGTTTTGAATCACTGGGTCGATGTAAGGGATATTTTTGCAACGGACGATCAGTTCCGCGCTGCCAATATAGACTGGGAGAAAACCTCTGTCCGGTTTTCCGATTTGATTCTTCCATTGTTTAATGAGACTAATATTATTTTGACGCAGGGATTTATTGGCTCAACGGATGCCAATGAAAGTACCACCCTCGGCAGGGAGGGAAGTGATTATTCTGCAGCCATTTTTGCCAACCTGATGGATGCAGAAATCCTGACTATCTGGAAAGATGTGGAAGGCGTCATGAATGCAGATCCGAAGGCATTTCCAGATGCCCGATATATAAGAGAATTGGGTTATGACGAAGTGATTGAAATGGCTTTTTACGGAGCCCAGGTTATTCATCCAAAAACTATCAAACCTTTACAAAATAAAAACATCCCTCTTCAGGTGAAGTGTTTTCTGGATCCAAATTTACCCGGCACACTCATTCATTCAAAACATATCTCCAATCTTCCTCCAATCATAGTTTTAAAACAAAACCAGGTTCTCATTCACTTAAGGTCCCGGGATTTTTCTTTTGTAGGAGAAGAAGGAACGGCTCAATTATACAAGATACTTTCCTCTCATCATATTCAGGCCAACCTGCTTCAGTCAGGCGCTGTCATTTTACAAGTCTGTGCGGATAATATTCCTGAAAAAATCGAAAGACTGGCAATTGAGGCAGCCAGGATTTTTGATGTTGAGATAGAAAATGGATTAACGCTGTTAACCATCAGACACTATCAAAGAGAACTGCTTGAAAATATGATAAGGGGAAGAAAAATAGTTTTACAGCAATGGTCACCGGAGACTGTGCAAACGCTAATGTATTAAGCGCAAAGCGCAAAGCATAAGGCGTAAAGCCTTAAAATAATATTTCGCTCTACTGCATTAACTAATTAGGTCAAAGTAATTCTTTGAAACTTGAAGCATTTTATAAGGCTTTAAGCTTTGCGCTTTACGCCTTTCGCTTTTACGGTGCCTCCACCATAATGGTTTGCTTGAGTTTAAAGGGTACATTTTTCCCCTGGCGAAGTGCTGGAGTCCATAAAGCCATATTAGTAAAAGCCTGCTCAATTTTTAAATTCATTTTTTCATTACCTCCGCTGATCGCGTTTGCATAAATGGTCTTTCCATTTTCATCAATGATATATTCCATCAGCACAAAGGCTTTACGCTGACCCGGTTCGAGTTCTTTAATCATTTCGATGCTGAGTTTATCTACGAAGATCTTAAATGCGGGATTTCCACCGGGATACAGTGGCAGTTTGTCTACACTGATCGCAAGTTCTTCTTCCGGTATCGGCTGCTCAGGATGATTGATTTTTTTAACTATTCTGGGTTCCGTTTTTGGGGACAAAGCGGTCACAGGTGTTTCCTCAATTACATATTCACCCTTTGGATTCACAATAACAGGGGGGACCTGATGGTTTTTCTCAAAATAAAAAAAAGCATTCTGCATACTTTTTTCGAATGGAACAAACTCATTAAAATTTGCCAGGAAGTGGTTGAGGTAAGCAACACTTCTTGTATTATTAAAGTTGACCGGAAATATATGAACAGGAATAAAGTCCTGGCCCATATCCTTCGCATGGGCGGCCAGCACATACAGCTCCTCAATTTGACCGTCCGTGATCGGAATACAGCCTGTGGTAACACAACTTCCATGGATATAAATATCGCCACCGGGCTGGGAAAGATCGCAAAGCATTCTGTCAGAAGCATTCGGATAGTTCAGGCCCAGCGATAAATGATATAAGACTTCTTGGATTGAATTCATTAATATAGTAAAAGCCTTCAGGTACCTGATAATCACCGGCCATCCTTTTGGGACCCAGGGAACCGGCCAGGGCACAGATCTTATATGTCTTAAAAAGCTTATATTTTTCGTTTTGTTTGTTTTTGACCCACACTTCCATTTCGCTGTCATACTTAAAAGAGCGGATATAGATGAAACGGGCAGGCCAAACCAGCTGTTTGACCACAAACTGCTTTTGGAGGGTATCATCTTCCCGGCTCATCATTTCGCTCATTTTAGGATAACTCTTCTGATTATCCAGAAAACGGACGTTATATGAGTTGGAGGTTTGGGAAAAAAGCGGTGAGGACCACAAAATCAGGCAGAAAAGGACTGTTGCCTGATGGGAAAACCGGATTCTCTTCATGCAAGAAAAAATAATGTGCATTGGTACGGAAAGTTACTTATTAAAACAAAAATACGGCCATATTATTATGTCTGCAACCTTGAAAACCAGATTGTTTTATCTTCATGCCATAATTGGAAAAATGCTCAAAATCGGAATATTAGGCGGTGGACAGCTTGGAAGGATGCTTTTACAGGCCGCCGCAAATTATCCGGTGGAGACTTTTTTGATGGAAAATGACCCGGAATGCCCTGCAGCCCACCTTTGTCATCATTTCACACTGGGAGACATCCGGGATTTTAAGGACGTTTATCAGTTCGGGAGAATGCTTGACGGTATCACCATTGAGATTGAATCCGTTAACGTGGAAGCCCTGGAAAAACTGGAAACAGAAGGTGTTAAAATTTATCCAAGACCTTCTGCCTTACGCATCATCCGTGATAAAATACTGCAAAAGCAATTCTATAAAGAAAATGAAATTCCAACAGCCGCATTCAGAGTGACAGAACGGCGGGAGGATCTGAGAAAATATGCGGACTTTTTCCCGGCTGTTCATAAACTTGCCTCCGGCGGCTACGATGGCCGGGGTGTTCAGTTATTAAATGGAGAAAGGGAACATATGCTGGGTTTCGATCAGCCTTCCGTTTTGGAGAAAAAAGTAGATATCCATAAAGAAGTATCCCAGATAGTAGCCATTAATTCCGCCGGGCAAACCGCTCTCTATCCGCCGGTGGAAATGATTTTTAACCCTGTGCTTAATCAACTTGACTACCAATTGAGCCCGGCAGAAGTTCCACAACAAACTACCTGGCGAATCGAAGCGATCGCACTCAAAGTTGTCAAGGATTTAAAAACACCGGGCATTTTTGCAGTTGAACTTTTTTTAGATAAAAACGGGGATGTCCTCGTGAACGAGACAGCACCCCGGGTTCACAACAGTGGTCACCACACCATCGAAGCCAATTTCAGTTCGCAATTCGACATGTTGTGGCGAATCATGCTGGACTATCCATTAGGAAATCCTAAACACATCATGCATGCGGCAATTGTAAATCTGATTGGAAGTGAAGGACATTCCGGAGAAGCCAGCTATGAAGGAATTGAAGAGGTTTTGAAGATGGAAAATGTATTTCTGCATCTGTATGGGAAAAAAGAAACCAGACCCGGAAGAAAAATGGGTCATGCTACTATACTAAGTCCGGAGAAATCCGATCTGGTGTACAAGGCGAAGGCCATCAAACAGAAATTGCGCATTACATCTCTTCAACCCCAAATAATAGTATGAATCAAGTGGCCATCATCATGGGAAGCGACAGTGATCTTCCGGTCATGCAAGCTGCCGCAGATTTCCTCAAATCATTCGGTATTCCCTTTGAACTCACCATCGTTTCTGCTCACCGTACGCCCCAGCGTCTGATGAGTTACGCTACAAAAGCCAGGGAAAGAGGATTTAAAGTTATCATTGCCGGTGCCGGAGGAGCTGCGCACCTGCCGGGCATGGTTGCATCACTTACTTCACTACCGGTCATTGGCGTTCCCATTAAATCTTCCAATTCCCTCGATGGCTGGGATTCCATCCTGTCCATTTTACAAATGCCAAATGGTATTCCGGTGGCGACCGTAGCGTTGAATGCGTCTAAAAATGCGGGCATTCTGGCTGCATCCATATTGGGTGCTTTTGATGAAACCATCTCCACAAAACTGCAGGCCTATAAGAAAACGATGGAATCAGAAGTGAATGAAAAAATCGCCAGGTTAAAAAAGGACGGATGGGAAAATAATTTCGATTGATCATTAATTGTCTATTTTTTTATGGGAAAGCAACTCTATAAACGCAGGGATTTTATTGGAAATGTTGTGAAAGCAGGCGCTGCCGGCGTCATGGTCAATCCCCTGCTCGACCACTTCACTTTAATTGAAACATTGACCGTTTCTCAGGTTATTGAACGAATCATTGCAGAAGTGCCGGGCGGAAAATTAAACGAAACGGTGGACACGCTGAAAAGCGGATCCGGCGATCAGGTAGTCACCGGCATCGTAGCGACTATGTTTGCTACCGTAAAAGTGATACAGGCGGCGGCAAAAATGAAGGCGAATTTTATAATTACGCATGAACCCACTTTTTATAATCACACAGATGATCCAAACTGGGTCGAAAACAATACGACTGTAAAAGAAAAAAAGGAACTGCTGGATAAATATCAGATTGCAGTATGGCGCTTCCACGATTACTGGCACCGCATGAAACCAGATGGCATTCTGCACGGCTTCCTGTTAAAGACTGATTGGCTGGGTTATAATCCAAAAGAAGAAAATGTATTTCAGGTTCCGGCGCAGCCATTGATCGAAATCGTCAGGCATATCAGAGATTCTTTGAAAATTCCGCGTATTCGTTATTTAGGTGATGAAACCGCTAATTGCAGTATAATAGCACTGATGCCAGGCGCCGGCGGTGGGCAAAGGCAGGTAAAAATGTTGATCGACAACAAAGCCGACCTCCTCATCGTAGGTGAATCGCCTGAATGGGAAACGCCTGAATATATCAGAGACTCAAGGGCGCTTGGGAAATCCGTTTCCCTGATCATACTGGGACATACATATAGTGAAGAACCTGGTATGGAATATCTTGTGCAATGGCTGCAACCAAAATTGCCCGGAATTAAGATTACCCACATCGCTCCCGACGCAACTTTTAGCTGGGCTTAGTATCAAAAATTAGTAACTATTAACTATTAACTCTTAACTCTTAACTTTCAGCTGGTCTCTTCGAGTATAGTAAATTCCTGTTGAAGCGTCAACGAATTTTTATAAATGGCTTCCAGAAATGCCGTTCCGTATTCGGCATACCAGGGAATGAAATTGTCAATTCTCTCCTGCAGATTTTCCATGGGAAACAATGCTTCCCGGATCTCGTGAATTTTTCGCCGAACTTCTTCGTGATTTTTCTTCTCAGCACGCAGTAATTTTTTTTCAAGTTCCTCCAGTTTCTGGATTGCCTGGGTTTCTAACTTTTCCACATGCTGTTCCAATGTTTTGTCAACCGTGCCCGAAATACTTTTTACCGATGAATAAAAATGACTCAATTCTGTCATTTGTTTCTCCAGATTCAACTGACGGGAAGAATTCCGGCGGACAAAAGACTCCATCAATTCCTCCTCTGGTTTGAAAAGAGATTCTTCGGTGAGTCCGGCTTTTTCAATCTTATTCCGCCAGTTTTTTTTGACTAGCAGGAAAGAGTTACGCAATATCAAAACCGGATAAGGAACACGGTAATGTTTGAAAAGCGGCTTAAATTCAAGCCAGTAAGCTGTTTCCCCACCACCGCCTACAAAAGCAATATTCGGCAAAATGGTTTCCTGGTAAAGACCCCTGAGAATTACATTCGGGCTGAATCGCTCGGGGAAATTGGCCAGCTCCCTTTCCATCTCTTCCGGCCGGAAACGAATTTGAGTATTGTGTACCACGAATTTGTCCTCCCTGAAATCCAGACGTTCACGGACATTGTCTTTCAGATAAAACAGATTTATCTCCCGCGGATTCGCCTGCGCAGGATATTTTTCTGACAGTCGTTTTACATTCTCTTCTACGATTTTAAACGGTATATGGCTGGTCATGTCATCCTTAAAGACTCCCCGCATAACTGACTTGAGCAACCGGTTATCGGGAATCAATACAACCAATCCATACGAGCCGAACAGATGATGCAATAATTTTAATGTTGCCTGCTGAATATTCTCCGAATGGAGATAACAGTCCTTCAGCAGATGAATTAATTCCGGCCCAAAACTATGGCCTGTAAATTCACCTTCTATACGATCAATGATTTTTTCCAGACCTTCCGTATGCATTCTGCCGACTGCACCTGTTTGACTGGTATCCCAAACCATTTTTTCATTATCCAGATATATATTTCCCAATTCATCCAGATCGGCATCTTCACTTCCCATATAAAAAACAGGAACAAAATGTTTATCCGGAAATCTCCGGGAAAGTACTTCCGCTATTTTTATAACATGCAGTATTTTATAAATAAAGTATAGAGACCCGGTAAATATGGCAGGCTGATGAGCCGTCGTGATAGTAAAAGTATTATTAGCGGAAAGGCTGCTGATGTTTTTCGCCACAGGAGCATGAAGAGGCAGAGCACTATATTGTTCCTCCAATGATTTTACAAGCAAAAGGCGGTCCGTAGCGAAATTCTCACGCTCATGCATAGACGCTTCCAGACCTGCAAAGGATACCGGGTGTTCATAGAAATGTTTAAGAAACTCATTCCCATTCAGATATTCTGTTATAATTCCGGAAAAATGTCCTGTTTGCTGATAAGGAATAGTTTTAGCAGAGAAGTTCATAATGAATAGCTGGAATGAATGGGCAGTTTTAAGTGATACCTAACAGCAAATGTTTTATTTTGTTCAATACGCAGATTCAGATCAGACTACCTCTCCTTCCAGATCAAAGTCGTAGGCCTTTGTCATCTTAACAGTAACAAAATTTCCTATTTTTAATGGCACGGCCGATCTGATAATCACTTCATTGTCTACCTCTACAGAATCAAATTCCGTACGCCCGATATAACGGCCGGATTCTTTTTTATCAACCATAGTCTTAAATGTCTTTCCTATCTTCTCCTGATTTTTTTCAAAAGATATCTCCTGCTGGACCTCCATAACTTCCTGCGCCCTTGTCTCCTTTATTTTCTCGGGAACATCATCCGGGAGACCATAGGCAGAAGTTCCTTCCTCATGCGAATAAGTAAATATTCCCACGCGGTCGAAACGGTGTTCAATCAGGAATTCTTTCATTTCTTCCACATCCGCCTCCTGTTCACCGGGAAATCCCGCTATCAGCGTAGTACGCAAACAAATTCCCGGAACCTTTTCACGTATATTGTAAATAAGTTCCGTCATTTCATTACGGGTGATTTGGCGTTTCATAGCTTTCAGCATCGCATCACTGGCATGTTGCAATGGCATATCCAGGTATTTACAAATATTTTTTCGATCTCGCATGACATCCAGTATTTCAAGAGGAAATTTGCTTGGATAGGCGTAATGAAGTCTGATCCATTCCAGCCCTTCCACGTCTGCCAGCCGGTTTAATAATTCAGGCAACTCTCTTTTCTTATAAATATCCAAACCATAATACGTCAATTCCTGTGCAATCAGCATGACCTCCTTTACACCCATTCTTACCAGGTTTCTGGCCTCCTCTACTATAGCTTCCATGGTTTTGCTGACATGAATTCCCCGCATGAGAGGAATCGCACAGAAAGCGCATGTTCTGTTACATCCCTCCGAGATCTTCAGGTAAGCGTAATGTTGTGGTGTAGCGAGCAGTCTTTCCCCCAGTAACTCTTCTCTGTAATCTGCATTTAGTTTTTTCAAAAGAAGCGGCATCTCCATAGTGCCATACCAGGCATCCACTTCCGGAATTTCCTTTTCCAGATCATCCCGGTAACGCTGGCTCAGGCATCCCGTTACGTATACCTTATCAAGACTTCCTCTTTTCTTTAATGCCACCTGTTCCAATATCGTGTTGACTGATTCTTCACGTGCTTTGTCTATGAAACCGCAGGTATTCACTACAACTATATTGGAACCTCTTTTGGTACTTTCATGGGTCACATCTATTCCGTTGGCGCGCAGTTGTCCGCTAAGCACTTCACTATCCACCATATTCTTACTGCACCCCAGGGTTATGATATTCACTTTATCCCGCTGGATTGTTTTCGTTTTCATTCGGCTGCAATTTAAGTCTTTATGCCGGATGCATGCGGGGAATCGTTAACCGTTTACCAATGACCGTTGACCGTTGATGGATGAATTTACTTTGCGCTTTGAGCCAAAGGCTTTAGCTTAAAAAGTTATCTTCGATTCATGAGCAAGGCAAAAAAAGGTGTGGAAATGTTCCAACAGTTTTTTAACAGTGAAAAAGCTGGCGGATTGATCCTCATCGCATGCACCGTTATTTCATTGTTGGTAGCCAACTCATCCCATGGGGAAGCCTTTGTCCATTTTTGGCATACAAGCCTGCCCCTGAACATCGGAAAAATTACGATACCGTTCAGTTTAGAAGAATGGATCAACGACGGCCTGATGACGATCTTTTTTTTGATGGTCGGACTGGAAATCGAAAGAGAACTGTATATCGGCGAATTGTCCTCCTACAAAAATGCCATTCTGCCGGTAATGGCAGCTGTCGGAGGCATGGCTATCCCCTCACTCATTCATTATTTATTTTGTTATGGGAAACCTGAAGCGGCGGGAAATGGAATTCCAATGGCTACAGATATCGCCTTTTCACTGGGCGTTTTGTCGCTGATCGGAAAACGTATTCCTCTGTCCCTGAAGATATTTCTAACCGCACTTGCAATTATTGATGACCTGGGTGCCATCATCATTATTGGCATTTTTTATACCCAGAGTTTTTCATTTTTATATCTATGCTTTGCCCTTCTTGTTTTTGCCGTTCTGCTGGCATTTAATAAACTAAAAATCTACTCTCTGTGGATTTACCTGCCTGCAGGTATTTTGCTTTGGTATTTTCTGTACAGATCAGGGGTCCATCCGACACTGAGCGGCGTTTTGCTTGCTTTTGCAATTCCTTTTAATAAAAACGGTGAAAAGCAACCCTCTTCCGTTTTACAACATGCACTACACAGACCTGTGAATTTTATTATTATTCCTTTATTTGCGTTGGCCAATACAGCCATTCATCTTCCGGCCACCTGGAAATCTGAAATATTCAGCGCGAATAGTCTGGGTATAGAAATGGGGTTATTACTGGGTAAGCCGATCGGAATTGTTGGGTTCACATTACTCGGGATTTCACTGGGAATCGCAAAACTTCCCGGAGAAATTAATACCCGAAAATTAATCGGAATTGGAATGCTGGCGGGTATTGGCTTCACGATGTCAATTTTTATAAGCACCCTGGCTTTCTCTGAAAACCCGGATCTGATTCAAAGTTCAAAAGTTGCTGTCCTGATAGCCTCTCTGATAGCAGCCGTCATAGGATGGCTTATTTTAAAATCCGGAGACAAACAATTGAATGAAGTTAAATTTTAAACGTGCTGCGTTAAGCGTTAAGCGTTAGGCGTTAGGCTTAAAAAGGCTATCTACAAATTCATGAGTGTCGAATAAAAGCAGGTCATCAATTTTCTCTCCAACCCCAATGTATTTAACAGGTATTTTAAATTGATTGGCTATCGCAAGGACAACACCACCTTTAGCTGTTCCGTCGAGTTTTGTAATGGCAAGTGCAGACACATCAGTGGTCGCAGTGAAATGTTTTGCCTGTTCAATGGCATTCTGACCGGTACTACCATCCAATACCAGTAAAACTTCGTGGGGTGCATCCGGAATCAGTTTTTTCATAACCCTTTTAATTTTGCCAAGTTCCTCCATCAAATGAGACTTATTATGGAGACGGCCTGCAGTGTCGATAATAATCACATCAGTTCCCCTCGATAATCCGCTTTGTACGGTATCAAAAGCAACAGAGGCCGGATCAGCGCCCATGCCTTGCTTAACGATGGGTACATTGGCTCTCTCACTCCATATAGTTAACTGATCTGTGGCAGCCGCCCGGAAGGTGTCCGCTGCCCCGAGTAAAACGCTATATCCGGCTTTTTTAAAATTATGAGCCAGCTTACCAATCGTCGTTGTTTTACCCGCCCCGTTTACTCCCACTACCAGAACGACATAGGGTTTCTTCTCAGGCACTTCAAAATTTCGATTATTTTCAGCACCGCTTTCAAGAAGTATTTGTTCAACTTCATCTCGAAGAATCTCGTTCAGTTCGCTTGTATTCAAATACTTATCCCTGGCAACCCGCTTTTCAATCCGGTCAATGATCTGAATGGTGGTGTCAACTCCCACGTCGGCACTCACAAGTGCTTCTTCCAGACTATCCAGCACCTCTTCATCAACTGTAGTTTTCCCCGCAATCGCTTTTCCAACCCGTGTGAAAAAACTGTCTTTTGTTTTCTGCAGGCCCTCATCAAGCGTTTGCTTTTCCTTTTTTCCGAAAAGTTTATCAAAAAATCCCATCTCGGTTTTTTAATATGTTACTAAAGAAAAAAGCCGCTCCGGTTAGGAACAGCTTGGATAATTATTTGAGGACGGTGTTATTTCTGGGCCAAAAACGACTTGATACTGTCCTTATGAATAATCGCTTCCTTGAAAGTGTAAGCACCTGTTTTCGGGCTGCGAACAGCCTTGATCACTTTTGTCCAGTTTTTTGCTTCGGCTGCTGCACGTGCATCTTTTGTCTTAATCGCGGTCTTTGCTGCTTTTGCCATGATTATTTAATTTCTTTATGAACAGTTACTTTTTTTAATATGGGATTGAATTTCTTCAACTCCAGTCTTTCCGGGGTATTTTTTTTATTCTTTACGGTAATATACCGGCTGGTACCTGGTTTCCCACTGGTTTTATGCTCTGTGCATTCCAGAATCACCTGTACCCTGCTTCCTTTCTTTGCCATTTTCCTGAATTTATAATTTTAAGCGATCACCTTAGATCTTTTCTCCCGATTTCCGCAACTGCTTTACAACCGAATACAGACCATTTTTGTTGATTGTGCGGATACCTTCGGTAGAAAGTTTCAGAGTAATCCACTTGTCTTCCTCTGCCAGAAAAAAACGTTTCTGTTGCAAATTGGGTAAAAAACGGCGCTTCGTCTTGATATTTGAGTGGGAAACACTGTTTCCGGTGATTGGCCGCTTGCCCGTTAACACACATACTTTGGACATACTATCGGAATTTTGGACGGCAAAGGTCGGGATAATTATCAGATTTTCAAAGAAAACATTCGAAATCTGAAAATTTAGGGATTGAAAAATAACTTAGTGTCGTGAGAAACACTTAGTCTGTGACATATGAGTTCATTAACAATGATAATATCTTAAAAAATGGTTTCCGAATCTCAATATTTCCGAATTATCGCAGACCTGCTTAATAATTAATTAATTTTCCAAACCTTTCCCTTTCAATACTTTGCAACAAAGGGGCAATCATGTCTGAAATGAAAAGAAGAACTATTCCAAGGGATATAAGCTGGCTGGCATTTAACGGGCGTGTGCTCCAGGAAGCAGCCGACCCCTCTGTACCACTCCGGGAAAGAGTGAAATTTCTCGGCATATTTTCGAATAATCTCGATGAATTTTTCCGTGTTCGGGTTGCAGCCTTAAATCGTATGAAGGAATTCAGCGGCAAGGGCAAGTTGAATATGCACATGGAAACAGCCCCCGAAAAAATTCTTCTGGAGATTCAATCGATCGTCCTGCAACAACAGGAAAGATTCGATGAGATCTGGCGAAATATTTATGCAGAAATGAAAAATGAAAAGATTTTTCTCATTACCGAGAGGGATCTGAACAAAGACCAGCAGAAATTCGTCCAAAATTATTTCGAAGAAGAAGCCAGGGCGAGTATTATACCTCTGATGATCCAGAGTATTCCTCAATTTCCCTATTTGCGGGAGAAATCGCTGTATCTGGGCGTTGTACTTTCAAGGAAAACCATCGAAAAAGAAGAAAAAAAGTTCGCCGTGATTGAAATACCCAGCCGCGTTCTGGGTCGTTTTGTTATACTTCCATCACCTTCTCCCGACGAACACCACATCATCTTACTGGAAGATGTTATTCGGTATAATCTGAAAAACATATTCAGTTATTTCGGGTACGAACGTTATCGGTCATGGGTTTTCAAAGTCACCAAAGACGCTGAAATCGATATAGACAATGATTTGTCGACCTCGTTGATGGAAAAAATTGAAAAGGGCCTCAAAAATCGCCGAAAGGGAAAATTCGTACGTTTCATTTATGATAAGGAAATGGACGTGGATCTTCTTGAATTCCTGATCAAAGGATTATCGCTTGCAAAAAAAGGAACCATTATTCCAGGCGGCAGAATTCACAACTTCAGGCATTTCATGGACTTCCCGGACGTTTTTACCAGAAAGGGTCAACGTAAAAAGCCATTCCCCCATCCACTCGTCGGGCGTTCCTCCCGTATCACGGATATTGTAATGGAGCAGGATGTAATGTTGCATTTTCCTTATCATTCGTTCAATACGGTGATCGACATGTTACGGGAAGCGGCTATTGATCCGGACGTAACCGTAATTAAAGTGACATGCTACCGGCTCGCTTCCAACTCAAAAGTGATCAATGCCCTGATCAATGCAGTCAGAAATGGTAAACAGGTGACTGCTATGATGGAGTACCGGGCGCGTTTTGATGAAGAAGCAAACCTCGAATGGAAAGTAATATTGGAAGAAGAAGGTGTTCGGGTAATAGACGTGATACCCAATATGAAGGTTCATGCTAAACTTTGCCTGATCAAAAAAATGAAAGGTATACGCGCTATACATTATGGTTTTGTCAGTACTGGAAATCTGAATGAAAAAACAGCCACCCTTTACAGCGATCATTGTCTGCTGACTTCCAACCGAAATATCATGGCCGATGTAAACCGCATGTTCAATTATATGGAGAGGTGGAAAGAAGGTCATGCTCCATTGAAAGGATGCAGAACACTCATTCCCTGCCCCATCTATTTAAGGAAAGAGCTGTACCACATGATCAATGCAGAAATCAAATACGCGAGAAATAAAAAACCTGCATCTATCACGCTGAAGATAAATTCACTTTCTGACGAAGAACTTATTTACAAATTATATGAAGCGGCCCGGGCAGGTGTGGAAATCAAACTCATCGTGCGGGGTATATTTTGCATGCTGCCCGAAAACAAGAAATTCAAAAAGAAGGTTACTGCCATCAGCATACTGGACGAATATCTCGAACATGCACGTGTATATATATTTCATAACCAGGGCAAAGAAAAAGTTTATATATCTTCGGCTGACTGGATGGTGAGGAATTTAGATCACCGGGTGGAGGCGACCTGTCCGGTATTGGATCCAAAGATCCGGAAAGAGTTAAAAGAAATTCTGGATATACAACTTTCAGACAATATGAAAGCCAGATGGCTCGATAATCACCTGCAGAATCTGTATAAAAAAGATCAATCCCGGAAAGTGCGTTCTCAAATTGAAATATATCAATACCTGAATCAGAAAATAAATAAACCAGCTATTATTCCGGAATCCCTGCCCTCAGCGAAGCCAACGGAGTCGGTTCCAATTTAAAAATCCAATCCCATGAATTTGGCAGCCATTGATATTGGTAGTAATGCAGCCAGGTTACTGATCACAGAAGTAACCGAAACCGAAAAAAAGCCTGTTTTTGAAAAACTCAATCTTGTTCGCATTCCATTGCGCCTGGGTTTTGATGTGTTTGAGAAAAAGGAGATTTCAGAGATGAAAACCACCATGCTTCTGAACACGATTCTTTCATTCAAATATCTGATGGATGCTTACAATGTGACAAATTTCAAGGCTGCCGCCACCTCGGCGATGCGGGATGCCAGCAATGGGACACAGATTCTTGAAACAGTAAAAAGAGCCACAGGCATTCAAATTGAAATCATCAGCGGAGATGACGAAGCCGCATTTATTTATGAGAACCATATTGCGGAAAATCTGAATACTGACAATTCGTATTTGTATATTGATGTAGGAGGAGGAAGTACAGAACTGACCTGTTTTTCTGATAACCGGCTCCTGTTTAAAAAGTCTTTTAATATCGGAACCATCCGGCTGATCAAAAATCAGGTGACAGAAGCACACTGGGACCAGATGAAAGATTTCCTGAAGAAAGAAATAAAGACCATTTCAAAACATATTACGGCCATTGGTTCCGGGGGCAACATCAATAAAGTGTTTTCGCTCTCAAAAAGAAAAGACGGCAAACCATTACCTCTCGAACTATTAAAAGATTATTACAAAGAACTCAATAGTTTCTCTGTTACAGACCGCATGCGACTTTATAGTCTTAAGGAAGACCGGGCTGATGTGATTGTGCCGGCGCTCCAGATCTACGTAAATGTAATGCGTTGGATTGATGCAGAAGAGATTTTCGTTCCGAAAATCGGACTGGCAGACGGACTTATACAAGCTCTGTACCGGGAACTCCAGACAAGCTTAAGGCCTAGCGCGTAACGCCTAACGCCTAACGCCTAACGCCCAACGCTAAACGCGGAACGCTTAACGCTTAACGCTGAACGGCGCGCTCTGTAGCAATTTTTTATTTTTATATCCCCGCCATAAATATGATAATGATATTATTTATATCGTCTCATTGAGAACTTTGCGTTAGGCGTTAGGCGTTGGCGTTGGGCGTTAGGCGTTGGGCGTTGGGCGTTAGGCGTTAGGCGTTAGGCTTAAAGAGATTATCTTTATCATTCAACCCGAAAGCAATGGTTCCCAAAAAAATTACCACGCATATCCTGCAGAATATGAAATTGAGCGGTGAGCGGATTTCCATGATTACCGCTTACGACTTTTCGTTTGCACGTTTATTCGATCAGGCGGGAATCGATGTGATCCTGGTAGGTGACTCCGCTTCGAATGTAATGGCAGGGCATGAAACCACCCTTCCTATTACACTGGATCAGATGATATATCATGCATCCTCTGTCATCCGGGGCGTTACCCGTTCCCTTGTAATTGTTGATCTGCCTTTTGGCGCTTATCAATCCAATTCAAAGGAGGCACTCATATCAGCGATCCGAATTATGAAAGAAACCGGTGCTCATGGAGTAAAGCTCGAAGGCGGAGAAGAAGTGCTGGAATCTGTCAACAGGATCCTGGCAGCAGGCGTCCCGGTGATGGGGCATCTGGGACTAACACCACAATCCATTTATAAATTCGGTACATACACAGTTCGGGCCAAAGAGGAAATGGAAGCCAAAAAATTAAAAGCTGATGCAAAATTGCTGGAAGAAGCCGGCTGTTTCGGAATCGTACTTGAAAAAATTCCTGCCTTGCTTGCCAAAGAAGTCGCTGAGACTGTAAATATTCCGGTGATCGGTATCGGAGCAGGTAAATATTGTGATGGGCAGGTATTGGTTATGCATGATCTGCTTGGCATCAATACGGAATTCAAACCCCGTTTTCTTCGGCAATATTCAAATCTTCATGAAACAATTACAAAGGCGGTTCAACACTATATCAAAGATGTTAAAACGAATGATTTTCCCAACGAGCAGGAACAGTATTAGGCTTAAAGCCTAATGCTTAAGGCGTAAAGCCTTGATTGGAATAGAACAACTATAACCTGAAGTCTGGAATTCCTTATCCCCTATTTTATATCCGCGTTAAGAATTTCATACAGCCTGAGGCTCTCATCGGCTGTTCTGAGACGATAAAACATTTCCCTGCAAGACCCTGTCCCCTGCATTTCGGAAACCACCTCTATCTTGTCGTAAAACATTTTTTTCAGATGCTTCTTTTCTTTTTGAATCCGGTTTTTAGCAATTGCATATGCGGTTCTGCTGCCATCATTCTTTTTTTCTGCCAGCAATGCAACATAACGGTGGTTAAAGTTCGAAGATTCAAGGTTTAAGACCTGGCAGGAACAGATTTTTCCCGCGGAAGAAACCGAAATCCGGTTACTTAAAATCGAGTCCAGTTTTTCGATATTTACTGAACCAAAGGAAACGCTCATTACAGGTCTGACCGAACCTTGTCCGGCAAAACCAGTTTGAACAGATATACACAGTAGGAAGAGGGCGAATGAAATTCGGATTAAAGGGTGCATAGAGGGATCAATCAAGTGAAAAATAGGCCTTCAGGGACGATGGAACTTGATGATACCGGATTTGGCGGGTTCGAATAAAAAAAACCTGCTATTACAGGTTTTCAACGGATAGATGGGACTTCAAAGAATGCAAAAAAAAACCAGAACACATAACTTTCGGGCCATTTATTTCGGAAAATACGGTCTCCTGCGTAAACTTCCATCATCAATATTTTTTATAATAATATAAATAATTAGTGCCAATTCGCTAATTTGGTTGCAGCTCAGCCATATAGGATCATATTTCGAATTTTTTAATTCAGTTATTCACTCCAAAACACAAAACTTATGAGAAAATGGCTATTATTCGCGGTTTTAATATTATCCTCCTCATTAATTTTTGCCCAAACTGAAATCAGGGGCAAAATAACAGACTCAAAAACAGGTGCTCCGATTCCAGGGGCTTCCGTAAAAATCAAATCTTCCAAAAAAGGCACAACGACAAGTCCCGAAGGTGTTTTTAAACTTCCGGTAACCACCAGGAGATATACTGGAAATCAGTGCAGTAGGATATAAAACTCAATCCATAACAGTGACCGGCTCATCTGACGTTTCAGTCGGATTGGAAGAAAGTGCAACAGAAATGAATGAAGTGGTTGTTACCGGAAACCGGGGTATGCCCAGGGTAAAAACGGAGAGTCCTGTACCCGTGGATGTAGTCAAGTTGAACTCACTCGAACAAACCACTTCATCGCCCAATCTGGAGGCACAGCTGAACATGGCCGTTCCTTCCTTTAATTATAATAAACAAAGCGGCGCAGACGGTTCTGATGCTATCGATTTTGCCAGTTTGAGAGGGCTTGGTTATGACCAGACCCTGGTTCTGGTAAATGGCAAACGTCGTCACCTGGCAGCCTTTGTAAACGAATTTGGAACCAGGGGAAGGGGCAACTCGGGAACCGACCTGAACGCCATTCCCGAAGCAGCTATAGATCGTGTAGAGATATTGCGTGATGGAGCCTCCGCTCAATACGGTTCAGATGCAATTGCAGGAGTCATAAATATTATTCTGAAGAAAGATGTGAAAAAATTTTATGGCATAGTAGGCGTAAGCGGATATAATGATCCCACTTATAATACGCTCAATAATGTTGACCCCAGTCAGTATTATACCGGTTCAAAAATAGACGGCCAGACGTTTAAGGCCAATTTGAATTATGGTATTCCGATAGGAAATAATGGAGGTTTTCTGAATATTGGAGCAAATTTCCTTACAATCGGGAAGACGTTCCGTGCACTTCCGGACACCAACTGGACAACGAATCCGAATTCTAAAAATGTGGCACCATACATTGCTGAATACAGAAGAGCATTTGGTGACGGATCCATCACTTCAGGTGGTGCAATGTATAATTTAGAAGTGCCGATCGCCGGCACAAAGACGACTTTCTATTCGTTTGGAGAATATAATTATAAACATTCAAATGTTTATGCCTGGACCAGAAATTTCGGAGATCATCCCGAAAAATTTCCTACCAACGCTGATGGAACTTTGATATTTCTTCCAAATATTATGCGTGTAACAGGTCCTGCAACCAGCAATCCTGACCCGAATAATGTCTATTATAATCCTCAGGAAGATGTTTATATCCAGGATGAATCCATTGCCGCCGGAATTAAAGGAACGATTGGCGCAGGCTGGGATTGGGACCTGAGTAATGTTATTAGGATATAATAATTTTCATTATTGGGGTAACAATACTTTTAATGCGACACTACCTGAGAATCAGGTAGCAACTAAAACGCGCTTTGATGATGGCGGTTTTAATTTTCTTCAGAGCACTGCCAACCTTGATATAAGCAAAAGATTTGCTTCTGTTGCACACGGGCTGACATTTTCGTTTGGAGGTGAATTCCGATATGAAAACTATAAAATTTATCAGGGTGAGGAAGCTTCCTGGCAGGCTTACTCTCCGCCTTCTCAAAAATTCTATCCGAATACCGGCGACACAAGAGACATCGCCTCCGGATCCCAGGGATTTCCGGGCTTCAGACCAACGGATGAAGTAAATGCAAGCCGTACCAATGTAGGAGGTTATGTGGAAGGGTCTTTGGATGTAACGGAAAGATGGTTGATTGATGCGGCCGTGCGGCTTGAAAACTATTCAGATTTTGGATTTGTAAATACCTATAAATTCGCAACAAGGTATAAAGTGACCGATAATTTTAATTTACGCGGATCTGTCAGTACAGGTTATCGGGCACCTTCATTACAGCAGATCAATTTCAGTAATATCAATACAAATATTGTAGCGAACAGCTTGCAATATATCTGGCTGGCACCAAATACAAGCTCAGTTGCCCGGGCTGCGGGCATTCCCCCTTTAAAACAGGAAACATCCGTAAATTATAGCGCAGGTTTTGCCTGGAAACCGGCGGAAAATTTCACAATAACTGTAGATGGCTATTTGATAACATTAAAGAACCGGATTATTTTTTCCGGACAATTCCCGGCGACGGATTCTGTTCTGGCACCTTTTATTCCCAAGCTGACACCACCCCTGAATTCTGTTCAGTTCTTCGCAAATGCTGTGAACACTACAAATCAGGGAATCGATGTTGTCCTGGAGTACAATAAGAGATTGGGAAAGAACGGACTTAAATTTTTGTTTGCCGGAAATATTCAATCAATCACCATAGATAAAATAAATGTTCCGGCTCCGCTGAATGATAATTTGTTTGATCAACAAACTTTTTTCAGCACACGTGAGCAGGCATTCCTGGTAGCTTCTGCTCCTAAATCGAAATTTTCATTGAATATCGAATATGATGTAAACAATTTTGCGTTCGGTACCCATCTTACTTATTATGGAAAATTGACAACACAGGGCTACGGATATGATACATTGGCAGGGGCCGCACCCGGAACACCCGGAGGTGATGGAATATCAAATGCAGGTCTGGGATATTACCCTTATGTAATCAGGGATGACGGAAATGGCTCAGTTCCGGAAAATTTTGTCTTTAGCGCAAAGATGACAACGGATTTATATGTTTCATATAAAATAAACAGAAACATTTCTGTGATCATTGGTGCTGACAACATATTCAATGTTCATCCTGACATCGCGGCTACGGCCGGAGCCAAAAGTGAATCCTGGGGTGACAGCGAATCCGGCGGTCCCTTTGAAGCAGTACAAATGGGTTACAATGGGATGAGATTATTTACAAACGTCGTGTTGCATTTTTAATAATATTTCGAATTTCATCATAAAGACCATCCTGCGATTGAAAGGATGGTCTTTATTTTTTGACTCTCCCACACTCCCATACTCCCATACTCCCATACTCTCATACTCTTCTTAAATTGCGTTCTCAATTGATTCATATGGAATTTTTAAAGGAACTGGGAATTCATGCCCATAACGCTGGCAGCTCAACAGGAATAGAGTGGTTTGACAATCCAAAACAAATCATTGAATCTTATTCGCCGGTAAACGGAAAGAAAATTGCTGCGATATCAGTAACAACAAAAGAGAATTATGATCAGATTATAGACAAAGCAAATCAGGCCTGGCTTCTGTGGAGGACCTGGCCAGCTCCCAAACGGGGCGATATAGTCCGTCAGGTGGGTGAAGCCCTGCGTGAAAAAAAACATGCCCTGGGAAGCCTGGTCAGTTATGAAATGGGAAAAAGTCTTCAGGAAGGATTGGGTGAAGTGCAGGAGATGATAGACATCTGTGATTTTGCCGTTGGCTTATCCCGGCAACTATATGGGCTGACCATTCAAAGTGAAAGACCCCAACACAGAATGTATGAACAATGGCATCCGCTGGGCATAGTGGGGATTATTTCTGCATTCAACTTTCCTGTCGCCGTCTGGAGCTGGAATAGTATGCTCGCATGGGTATGTGGTGACGTATCTGTGTGGAAAGGTTCGGAAAAGACACCGCTTTGTTCTCTGGCATGCCAGCAAATCGTGTCAAAAATCTTCAAAAACAACGAGGTTCCCGAAGGGGTCAGTTGTATTATCACGGGTGGACGCGAAGCCGGTGAATGGATAAGTGCGGATCCACGCATACCGCTGGTATCTGCTACCGGATCTACCCGTATGGGAAAGGCACTGGCATCTGTTGTTGCTTCCCGTCTGGGCAGGTCTCTATTGGAACTGGGTGGAAATAATGCCATCATCATCAGTGAAGACGCAGACCTTGATATAGCCGTGCTGGGAGCGTTGTTTGGTGCCGTAGGGACAGCAGGACAAAGATGCACAAGCACGCGCAGGCTCATTATACAGGAAAATATTTACGATAAAGTCAAATCAAAACTGGTCAATGCCTATGCCCAGTTAAAAATCGGAGATCCGCTAAATGAGAAAAATCATGTCGGCCCGTTGATTGATAAACAGGCAGTCGATATGTATTTGCATGCCATCGAACTTTGTAAAAAACAAGGCGGGCGTTTTGCGGTAGAAGGTGGAAAGATTTCAGGTCAGGGATATGAAAGCGGATGTTATGTAAAACCATGTATTGCGGAAGTGGAACAGCAGCTCGAAATTGTGAAGCAGGAAACATTTGCTCCCATTCTTTACCTCCTCAAATACAAAACCCTGGAAGATGCGATTCAAATGCAAAATGAAGTACCTCAGGGCCTTTCATCTTCAATAATGACCCTTAACCTGCGTGAGGCCGAAAAGTTTCTGTCCGTTGCCGGTAGTGATTGCGGAATCGCAAACGTCAATATCGGTACATCGGGAGCCGAAATCGGCGGAGCTTTTGGAGGCGAAAAGGAGACGGGTGGTGGTCGCGAATCGGGGAGTGATGCATGGAGATCCTATATGCGCCGACAGACAAATACCATCAATTACTCTACAAAATTGCCTTTGGCTCAAGGTATTCAATTCGACCTATAATGTTTGAGGCTGAACGCCTAACGCTCAACGCCTAACGCATAATATATAATGTTTAATTCAATACCAGATTCAATCCGAAAAGTCATACTCCTCAGACCTTAAGCCTCACGCGTTAAGCGTTAGGCGTTAGGCGTTAAGCGTTAGGCATTAAACCTATAATATAATAGTATCCTGAGCGTTTTAGGATCAATGAACAAGAACCGGATTTACCGTAACCTTTTCTCCGTATTGTTTTCCATACTGGCATATTCAACTCTTCCGGCGCAAATCCGGCTGGCGGCAGTCGGTGGTGTTCATTCTTCAAACCTGATAGAAACTAATTCAATACCCGGATACCAAAATTCAATTGGGAAATATTATTCTGCAAATACCGGATTTGAACTTGGAGTATTGGGTGAAGTCCCTTTTGGAAAAAACAATCTCTTTTTACAGCCTGGCATTTTATACAGTGCTAAAGGAAATCAATTCCAGCACTACTATGACTCTACAATTATAAAGAACGATACGCTTTACAATCAACACACACTGAATCTGAATTATGTTGAGATTCCATTATACCTGACCTGGAAAGCTTCCCTTTCAAAAAATCAGAAAAGCCATTTTTTTGTCAGTGCGGGCCCCTATTTTGCCTTTATTTATTCTGTATCCCAAAGCTACCAGAACCGCGTGCTTCAGTATAACTCTTCAAATTATATTTATCAATCCGGTACGGAAGACATGCCCGTTGGCAACGGTCAGGGGTCTTACAAAACTTTTGATATAGGCATTGCTGCAAAAGCTGGATTTGAACTGGGCAGCGTTCTGATCAGTGCTTATTTCAGCCGGGGATTCACGAACGTATATAACGCTTCCTACCCTTCTGGTTTTCATAACCAGGTTTTTGGGGGATCATTGGGTATCTGGCTGAACAATCCCAAGCCGTCGCCCAAGGCAGATCCTGATACCGATCTTGACGGATTACCTGATTCGCAGGACTCCTGTAAAACGATCCCAGGGCCTCCCAAATGGCATGGTTGCCCTGTACCTGATTCCGATCTTGACGGAGTGAACGATGATGAGGATTCCTGTAAAATGACTCCCGGAGTAATACGTTATCATGGCTGTCCGATTCCCGACTCCGACAACGACGGGGTAAATGATGAAGAAGATTCATGCAAAAATGTACCCGGATCTAAAAATTACCATGGCTGCCCGATTCCTGACAGTGATCATGACGGTTTAAATGATGAAATAGATAAATGTCCGTATGAACCGGGACCTGCTGACAATCACGGATGTCCTGTCGTTAAAGCAGGCATTGTGAAAATCGAACAGATTGTTGCTGCAAATGTGATGTTTAAGTCAAATAGCGCAAACCTGACCAGAAATTCCTACCCGGCGATTAAAGAACTGGCCGACAGCATGAAAACGAATCCTGACTTAAATTTGTTAATAGAGGGACATACGGATAATCAGGGCGGTGATGCATACAATGTAAAGCTCTCGGAAGACCGGGCAAACGCAGTTAAAAAACTATTGATCAAGTTTGGAATTCCCGATAACAGAATAGAAGTCAGGGCCTTTGGAGACAGTCAGCCGGAAGGATCAAATAATACCTCAGCCGGAAGAGCTTTAAACAGACGGGTGGTATTTAAATTTCATTTAAAGAACAGTTAAATCACCCCCGGAGAATGGCATATATATTAAACATATGATGATCTTTGCGGGTCCAAATATTTAAAAAATTTCAACCGGACTACCCGGTTTAACGATTACTAGCTATATAATAATTCCATGATGAAGTTTCGTATCATTCAGCCCACGCTCATTTTATTACTGACTATTTTTTCTTTTTCCTCATTTGCCCAGGGAACTTCAAAACAGGAACTTAATAAGGGCTGGCATCTGCTCGATAAGGAAAAAGATGGTGTTTATGGAATCAGTCTGGACAAAGCCTACGATTTCCTGCGTTTAAAAAATCTCAAAAGCAAACCTGTTTTGGTGGCTGTCATTGACTCCGGTGTTGATACTGCTCAGGAAGACCTCGTCCACATTCTATGGACAAATCCGGGAGAGATACCCGGTAATGGTATTGATGACGATCATAACGGATATGTGGATGATATTCATGGTTGGAATTTTATTGGTGGAAAAGACGGAAAAAATGTAAAAGACGATTCCCAGGAAGAAGGACGTGTTTATTATAAGTACAAGGAAGAATTCGATAACAAGAATATCCGGATGGATAGCATGAGTGCAGAGAGCAGGGAACATTATCACATGTGGGTGAAAGCGAAAAAGAAAATCATGGGTGATGGTACCGACGGCGGTGTGGATCTTCTGATGTTAAAACGCGTTGTAAATGCCTGTATAAAAAGCGACAGTCTTTTACAAATTGCCATGGGGAAAAAAGAATACACGGGGAATGACCTGGATACTTTCCAGGCAAAAGATATGGAGAGCCGCACAGCCCGATCAGTTTTGCTCTACCTGTTTAAGGAAAATCATATCATGGACATGACAAACACAACGTTCATTACTGATTTTACAGAACAGGCAGATCGTGAAGAAAAGAAAATGGAAATCAAAGAGACAGCTCCCAAAAATTATCGGAAGGAAATAGTTAAGGACAATGAAAATGATATCAGGGACAGTATATATGGCAACAATGATATAATGGCAACGGATCCGATGCACGGAACTCATGTAAGCGGTATTATAGCAGCTGAAAGAAATAATTCAATCGGTATGAATGGAATTGCTGATAATGTACGTATCATGATGATCCGGGCTGTTCCGAACGGAGACGAACATGATAAAGATATTGCCCTGGCCATTCGCTATGCTGTAAATAATGGTGCGCGTGTTGTTAATATGAGTTTCGGAAAGAATTTGTCTCCGCAGAAATCCTGGGTAGATGATGCTGTAAAATATGCAGAGTCGAAGGGTGTATTACTTATTCATGCGGCAGGTAATGATGCCGAAAATGTGGATTCAGTCGATAATTTCCCGAACCCCAATTTTAAAAATACACATTTGCAGGCAAAAAACTGGATCACGGTTGGTGCAAGCAGCGATCCACTGGCTGAAGAAACTTTTAAAAGTTATACCGCATCTTTTTCGAATTATGGCAAGAAAGAAGTGGATGTGTTTGCACCAGGCACCCGTATTTACTCTACACTCCCCGGCGGCAATAAATACGGCAATCTGGACGGAACCAGTATGGCAGCACCGGTGGTTACAGGCGTCGCAGCCCTGCTCCTCGAATATTTTCCTACGTTGAGTCCCGAAGAAGTAAAATATTGTATCGAAAAATCAGCTACCATGCCAACGGCAAAAGCAAAGAAACCGGGAACGGACGAGTTGGTTCCACTGTCGGAATTAAGTAGTTCTGGCGGAATTCTGAATGCATATGGAGCGGTAAAATTGGCTTCCGCAATCACAGAAAAAAGGAAAGAAACACCAAAATCTACCTTGCAGAAGGAAAGAAATTAAAAGTAAAACATATCGAGTTTCGTTTAAAGCCCGCCAAATTCAGGCGGGTTTTTATTTATTCTTTCTCAAGATTCACGATGTAAAGAATATTTTTTGACCAGAACCAGTAATTTGCTGGTTATTATGCCCCTGGCGCAACGACGTTTACACCGCATAGCAGTAAGCAGCTTTTTCTTTCTTGCAGGAATTTGTTTTTTTTCCTGGGCTTCACGCATTCCTGATATACAGGCAAAATTAGGGGTCAATAATGCAGCTTTGGGAGGTATACTTCTTTGCCTTCCTATAGGACTACTGACTTCACTTCCTGTCGCGGGCTTTCTGGTAGCTAAATATGGAAGCCGGATTATCGTTATTCTCTCTGCCATTTTATATGCCTGTACGCTGCCAATGCTGGGATTTGCCAACTCGCCGGTCCACCTGATGATTACATTGTTTGTATTTGGATTTGGTGGAAATATGATGAATATTTCCATCAACACACAGGCAGTTGCCACGGAAGCATTATACCACAAGCCTATCATGGCATCCTTTCACGGAGTATGGAGCATGGCCGGTTTTACAGGCGCAGCCATAGGTACATTGATGGTACGCTTTCACATAGCGCCTCCTTATCATTTTTTATGTATCACAGCAATGGCGGCTCTCATACTGTTTATCTTCTCGGTAAATCTGATAAAGAAGGATAGTAACCGGGATGCGAAACAACCGATTTTTGCGAGGCCTGACAAATCCATTCTAAATTTTGGCCTGATTGCGTTTTGTGCGATGATCAGCGAAGGCGCGATGAGCGACTGGAGTGGAATATATTTTGTAAAGGTTGTTAAACCGGACCCTGCCTGGGTAACCGTTGGTTTTACTGCTTATGTATGTACCATGGCAACAGGAAGATTTGTAGGCGATTGGGTAGCGTTCAAATTAGGCATTAAAAGAATGCTGCAGGTTAGTGGCTTATTAATGGCTTCCGGATTATTATTGGCTGTTTTGTTTCCACAGCTCATTACTGCTACTATTGGATTCCTGCTGGTTGGTGCAGGCGTATCGTCAGTTGTCCCGATGATTTACAGCGCTGCCGGTAAGTCCAAAATCATGTCGCCGGGAGTGGCTATAGCGGCTGTATCCACGATCGGCTACCTTGGGTTCTTATTCGGCCCACCATTTATCGGATTCATTGCCCAGGCCACCAGTCTGAGAATATCCTTCGGGCTGATTGCCATTATGGGAACCATGATCGCTGTCATTGCAACAAAAATCCGGATTTAAACTTTAAAGAATCTCTGTTTCTCCCCGATTTCTCCTCATTGGGTCCTCTTTGGGTCCTCTTTGGGTCCTCTTTGGGTCCTCGGAATCCGAGGTGGCAATTAGGATCCATCAGGGTAGCATCGGCGATACACCAGGGGTGCGTGATGGATTTATTGGGCAATTCCGACTGATCTCACCGGGTCTGAGTCGGGATTCAGTATTACCAAAGCTTTATCAAGTCCACGTCAAGTCCACAAAAAGGTGGACTTGACGTGGACTTGACTAGGCTCAAATAAGGCTGAGATACGGCAGATCTATAGCTAAAACCTAAAACATGTAATAAGTGCGGACTGTGCGATTCAAAATAGGTTGGAACAGTTTGTAACCTGCCATCAAGATTAAGTACAGACTATTAAAAAAAAGAGCACCCCTCCGGTGCTCTTCAGACAATTTCAAAAAATCAAAAATATAATCTGATAATGGTTCAGACTTCGATAGTGAGACTTGTTAATCTAATTCTTGTAAACGACAGACTTCAATGAAATCATATCATCCATCACATTGATTGTTTCGTTCAGATAAATATCAGTTTTGCGACTCTCTACCCATTGCTTATATCTATCCGATTTATCCTTATCCTCTGCATATTTTATAGTATCCTGTGGCATTGAATAGATATTCATCGGTACTTTAAGCTTGCTGACCGAATCGATCTGCTTAACCGTAGCACGAATCATTTTTTGTTCCTCCTGGTATGCTTTCAAATTCAAAGGATACATTTTATCATTTTGTTTATCCAACCAGGCTGCATTCCGGGATATTGTACTAAAAGAATTATTCATATTGGTTCTTTCTGTACTGGAAGTTCGAATATTATTGATATCATATGCATATTTCCAGGTGATGTAGTCTGCTTTCGGCATTTCATCCCATGCCAACGCATCGGGTTGGTCTTTTTCACGAATCTTATAGTGTTCGTATAAATCCGGTAGAACGATGTCAGATGCAACACCACGCAACTGGGTTGAACCTCCGTTAATGCGATAAAATTTTTGTAACGTCAGTTTCACGGTGCCCAGCGGACCTGCTCCATCATTAAAACCCATATTTTTATCCAGCGGAATATTCCGCTGAACCGTTCCTTTGCCATATGTACTTGTGCTGCCAATGATCACACCTCTGTGATAGTCCTGTATGGCGGCCGCAAAAATTTCAGAAGCGGATGCACTAAATTCATTTACCATTACGGCCAATGGCCCATCGTATAACACAGCCCGGTCTTTATCATCCAAAACCTGTGGCTTACCATCCCGGTCACGCACCTGCACAACAGGACCCTGATCAATAAAAAGTCCTACCATTTTAACTACATCATATAAAGAGCCTCCTCCATTATTACGCAGATCGAGTACAATGCCATCTACCTTAGCTTCTTTCAACTTAACAATTTCCCTGGCTACATCGGTGGAGCAACGATTTCCTTTGGGATTATCGAAATCAGCATAAAATTCCGGAAGAAAAATATACCCGATTTTGCCCTTGTCGCTTTGAACGATAACACTCTTGGCAAATTTTTCATCCTGCACTATTTCATCCCGAACCAGTGTAACCACTTTAACCGATCCGTCCGCTTTTTTAAGCGTTAATTTTACTTCTGTGCCTTTATTCCCACGGATTATTTTAACAGCATCTTCTACCATATAACTCGTGAGATCTACAGGCTCCTGATTACCCTGTCCAACTTTAAGAATAACGTCACCAACATTTACCTGTCCTGACTTCCAGGCTGGACTTCCGGTAACCAGGGTGACTATTTTAATAGTTCCATCTTCATCACGCAGCGCTGCGCCGATGCCATAAAAACGGCCACTCATATCTTCATCAAAAGATCTTTTTTCGACAGGCGGAAAATAATCTGTGTGCGGATCCATGCATTGCACAATCGTCTCAACAAATACATTGAAAAAATCATCATCGTCCGCTTTTATCTTAAGATGATCATAAAAGCGGTCAGAAATTTTTAAAGTTTTATCCCGCGCTTCTTTCTCAAGTTGTTCGTTGGTCTTTGCAACATAGCCGGCTTTATTTTTTGCCGCTTCCTGCTGATCCATTAGTTCAACATATTTTTCAAGTGTCAGGTATTTTAGTTTTTTTCTTATCTCTTCCCGTTGGGCAGCGACAGTGGCGGGATAATCCAGCTTTTCATAATCAAGGTTTACGGTTTCCTGCTTATTAAAATCAAAAGGCTGTGAAAGAATCTCATGTGTTGAGTTCTGGGTTTCCTGTAATCTTTTCTTATAAATTGCAACAACAGCGGGCACAAATTGCACAGGTACTTTACCCAATATTTCATCGTCAAGCTGACCCTGATACTTGGATAGTTCCAGGATATCAGATTTCAGGAAAATTTTCTTTTCCACGTCCACTTCGCCCAGGAACTTTTTAAAAACCTCCCTGGAAAACTGGTCATCAATATTTTTAGGACTGTAGTGAATTTCTTCCAGTAATTCGCTCACGTTTTTTAATATTCTCTCGTATTTGGAAGGGGGATTTGGCTTAAAGGCAAAAGTTTTCAGGGCAACCGCGATTCCAATAAGAGATATGAACAGGACGATGGGTAAATTCCTTTTATTCAACATATGGGAGAACAATTTAGACATTGTTCAAAAATAACGATTAATGCTTCTGTATTGTTGTTGCGGAGGTTAATATTAACCAGCCCTTACGTTAACGGCAAATATGATATACGATTGGCGTCGTATGTTAATATCTGTTGATCATTTTACTATTTTTATACGGTTATTAACCAATTCCTGCCAGCTTCCTCTTCAAAAATTTTCAAATTCCCGAATCTCCCAATTTTCCTTAAATTTGCCGTCCCAAATGGTGGTTGTAGCTCAGCTGGTTAGAGCACTAGATTGTGGTTCTAGGGGTCGCGGGTTCGAACCCCGTCATCCACCCATTTTTTTCTTTTTGGAAGGTTTCCCCCTGATTTATGCTAATTCATGCCGTTAACAAGCCTTTAGCAAGGGGTTCAGGCACGTTCCTTGAACTTTAAAAGTTCCAATAGATCCCATAATGAAATTTTTCCTGCGTTGTTATCTTGTCGGGATGCCTGTTAATCCTGATTACTGCCGCAGCATTTTCGCAGGATTCAACCCGAAAACTGTCACCCGCAGTCCAAGTGGAATCATTGGGTCCCACCATTCCGCAAAATGCACGGGACGTGGTCTCACATGAACAGATAAAAGATACAATTCCCGTTATAGCAAAGGACTCGGCTCAACAGGAACCTGGCGCTTCAACAGCTGATTCTATCCATATCAAAAGCTGCAGATTCGGTTCGCCATAAGGTAAGAGTAACTATCTCCGCTGCAGGGGGATCAACAGGTTTTTCCGGTAGCAGGCGTAGTGGCAGCGGAAGGCAGTCTCCGGCAATCGGCCATTTTTATGGACGAATTGTAGATGCAAAAACCAACAAGGGATTGGACGGCACATCTGTTCAGTTAGTTATGACATTATATGATACCGCCACACATACCCGCCGTGATTCCGTAATTCGTGGAGCAATTACCCCATCCAATGGTGATTTCAGTTTCGAAAATCTTCCCATTCTTGGGAGTTATCAATTAAAATTATCAGCTATTGGTTATAAGCCGGTAAATCAACACGTCGCTTTTAATCTTAAAGATGCTCAAAGTGCAGATCCGGAACAACGACTGGGAGCAGTTGATAAAGATCTGGGAAATATCAAAATGGAAATCGATCCTACAAGTCTTCAACAGGTAACGGTTACAGCAGATAAGCCGCTCATTCAACTGGGCATTGACCGTAAAGTGTACAATGTGGAGAAGGACCTTTCAGCTTCTGGCGGAACTGCAGTGGATATCATGAAAAATATTCCTTCACTTGCGGTTGATATCGATGGAAACGTAACATTACGAAATGCGCCACCTACGATTTTTGTGGATGGCCGCCCCACTACCCTAACTCTGGATCAGATTCCGGCAGATGAAATCGAGAGTGTTGAAATCATCACTAATCCGGGTGCTAAGTTCGATGCATCCGGTGGCGTTTCCGGCATATTGAATATTGTAATGAAAAAAAACCGCAAAGCAGGCTATAACGGTGCCCTGCGTGCAGGGATCGACAAACGGGGCGGATATAATTTCGGTGGAAATCTGAATGTTAAGGAAGGTAAATTTAATTTTTTTGGAAGTGCCAATATCAATCATCGTAAAACTATTTCACCAGGCACAACAGACCGCCTGACTTTTATTTCCAATCCGGAATACCAGTTGAATCAGGTAGATAGCAATGTAAACAGCAGTCATTTTGTTTTTGGGAGACTGGGGTTTGATTATTTTCTGGACAACAGAAATACATTTACGATTTCAGGGACCCTGGTTCACGGAACCTCCAAACCATATACAAACAGTAACATCACGCAGGATACCATATATAACAATGGTTATTCTAACAGCTCTTTCACGCAGCGGTATTCCAATAATTCCACAGAGTTTAATAATAAATCGGGCATGCTCAGTTTTAAGCATAATTTCCCGAGATCAGGAGAAGACTGGACGGCCGATGTTAACTATACACATGGAGAAACCAACAGTATCAATCAAACAAATTCTTATTTATTTGAAAATCCGGATGGACCCCTGTCGAGCATTTATCAGCAACAAACCAATTCTTCTGCGAAAAATGAATTCATCACCGCGCAAACAGATTTCACCAACCCATTTACTGAAAAATCAAAATTAGAAGCGGGTGGCCGGATCGCCGTGCGTAATATCGGCAACCTGAATAATTTCTATACAGTAGACAGCGGGGGAAATCTGATCTATCAACCGCTGCTTTCATCCAATTACAATTACCACGACCAGGTTTTAGCCGGATATATCCAGTATTCAAATACTGTAGGAAAATTTGGCTTTCAACTCGGTTTGCGTGCAGAAAATTCAAGTTACCGTGGCACGAACAGCTTCGCTGAAAACGATCCCGCTAATCCGGGCAATTTGAAAGACACCATCGGTTCATTCAGTAATAATTATCCGATCAGTCTCTTTCCAAGCGTATTTCTGACTCAGAAATTGAACGATGATCAAAGCCTTCAATTGAATTATACGCGCAGAATCGACAGGCCCAGCTTTCTTCAGCTCTCACCATATACTGACTATTCAGATTCGCTGAACCTGAGCAGGGGTAACCCAAATCTGAAACCCCAGTTTACGAATTCATTCGAAATGTCCTATCAATTAAACTATCATAAAAATACCTTCCTGAGTTCCGTATATTATAAATATACCACTGACCTGATCACCCGTTATCAGACCAAAGAAGTGAATCCGCTGACAGATTCAATCGTATTGGTCAATACTTTTATCAATGCCAATTCAAGTTATATCGGTGGATTGGAACTTATCGGACGAAATAATCTGACCAGTTGGTGGGATCTTACAACCAATCTGAATATCTATACATCAAAAATCAACGCCGGGGATTCAATTCAAACCGCCCCCGCCAGTTTTAGCTGGTTCGCCAAAATAAATATGACTTTTAAAATACCAAAGAACTTTACTCTGCAAATTACCGGTGATTATACTTCTAAGACTGTCCTCCCACCCGGCGGTTCTGCCGGAACCGGTGGTGGAGGAGGCAGGGGTGGAACGGTCAGCGGGAATGCACAGGGATATTCCCTTCCGACAGGGGGCGTTGATGCTTCGCTGAAATACGAATTCCTGAAAAACAAGGCGGCCAGCCTCACTTTCAGCATGAATGATATCTTTGCAACCCGTCGTTCGGATGTGTTTATCAATTCTCAATATTCCACCCAACATACCCTGCGTTACCGGGATCCCCAGTTTTTCCGACTTCAGTTTAATTATCGGTTTGGAAAAGTGGATGTATCCCTTTTTAAACGAAAACCCAAACAAGAGGACTCTGAGAATCTCCAAAACGGTACTGATACTCCTCTTAATCAATAAGTTAATTGGCTATTTAGACCCCTGTCCCAACATGGGTCATTTTTTACTTTCAATGTTATACTGTAAAATTGCACGCCTTAGGGCCGTTTAAATCATTCAAAATAGCATGGCGAAAAATTTATTGATCGTGGAGTCCCCGGCAAAAGCCAAGACAATTGAAAGAATTCTGGGGGAGGATTTTGAGGTAAAAAGCTGCTATGGTCATATCCGTGACCTTGAGAGGGCCGATATGGGTATTGATCTGAATAATAAATATAAGCCCAGATATATCGTACCGGAAGATAAAGCAAAGGTTGTCAAGGAATTAAAAAGTATTGCCAAGAAATCCGGCGAAGTCTGGCTGGCCACGGATGAGGACCGCGAAGGAGAAGCCATCAGCTGGCATCTGTGTGAAGTTCTGGGCCTGGACCCTAAAACAACCAAACGCATCGTCTTTCATGAAATAACAAAACCTGCTATAGAAACTGCCGTCCGGAACCCCAGAACGGTTGATATGAACCTGGTAAATGCACAGCAGGCCAGGCGCATATTGGATCGTATCGTAGGATTTGAACTGAGCCCGGTACTCTGGCGGAAAATGAGCATGAAAAATAATCTCAGTGCCGGCCGGGTGCAGAGCGTCGCCGTACGGATTATTGCAGAAAGGGAAAGAGAGATCAATGCTTTTAATGCCCAGAGCACATTCCGGATAGAAGCTTCATTTTCTGCAAAAGATATATCCGGAAAAAATGTTGTCTTTTCTGCTGAAGGCAAAAAATATTCAGACGAGAAAAGTGCAGAAGATTTTTTACAAAGTTGCCTCAAGGCAGATTATACCGTTACAGATATTCAGGTAAAGCCAGGCAAGAAATCACCTGCGGCGCCATTTACAACTTCCACTTTGCAGCAGGAAGCTTCCCGCAAACTTGGATATGGCGTAAGCCGTACGATGTTGCTGGCTCAAAAATTATATGAAAGCGGTAAGATTACATATATGCGAACCGATAGTGTGAGTCTGAGCGATACGGCCATGGACAGCCTTAAAAATGAAATCAATAGCAAGTACGGGAAAAAATATTACCAGAAACGTGCTTTTAAAAACAAAAATGAAAATGCGCAGGAAGCGCATGAAGCCATTCGTCCAACTTACATGGAAAATGACACGGTAGAAGATTCTGATCTCCGTCGTTTATACGAATTGATCTGGAAAAGAACAATGGCTTCCCAGATGGCAGATGCAGAACTTGAAAAAACAACTGCCATTATTCAAATATCCACCAATAAAGAAGAACTGAGAGCGAGTGGTGAGGTCTTGAAATTTGACGGATTTTTAAAAGTATACAGGGAAGACCGGGACGATGATGAAATATCAGATGAAGAAAATCAGGAAGGGATGTTGCCACCCTTGTCGGTAAATCAGAAACTACCCTTTCTGGAAATGCTGGCCACAGAGCGTTTCAGCCGTCCCCTGCCCCAGATATACTGAAGCATCGCTGGTTAAAAAACTGGAGGAACTCGGTATCGGAAGGCCTTCCACCTATGCACCCACTATTTCCACCATTCTCAAAAGAGGATATGTAGAAAAACGCGACAAGGAAGGTGTATTACGAAATTTCAGAGTACTGAAATTGAAAGAAAATAAAATCAGTAAACTTTCTGAACAGGAAACAACGGGTGCAGAAAAATCAAAATTATTTCCAACTGATCTTGGACTCGTAGTGACTGATTTTCTCAAATTGTATTTTGATGACATCATGGATTATAATTTCACTGCCCGGATCGAAGCCGAATTTGATGAGGTTGCCAGCGGTAAAATCGAGTGGAACAATATGATCGATGATTTTTATATCCCATTCAAGAAAGATGTTGAGAATACCATTGAAACCGCAGAGCGTATCAGTGGAGAAAGAGAGTTGGGAATGGATCCGGTTTCCGGCAAAAAACTCATCGTGCGTATGGGTCGCTATGGACCGATGGCTCAGATTGGTGAACAAAATGATGAGGAAAAACCACGGTTTGCCAAATTAAAAAACACGCAAAGTATTGAGACCATCAATCTTGAAGATGCACTTGAATTATTTAAACTTCCCCGCAATCTGGGTTCCTTTGAGGGCGCGGATGTAACGGTGAGTATCGGAAGATTTGGTCCCTATATTGCTCATGACAAGAAATTCTATTCGCTCGGAAAAGAATTTGATCCCTATACCATCGGCTTCGAAGAAGCCATTCCCATCGTAGTGGAAAAAAGGGCTGCTAAAGAACAAAGGACCATTAAGGTTTTTGAGAAGGAGAAAATTCAACTGCTTCGCGGACCTTATGGACCATATATTAAACAAGGGCTTCGTAATTATAAAATCCCCAAAGAAAAACAGGATATGGTGGAAACACTTGAATTACCTGAAATCAAAGCCATCATTGAAGATGTGAAGGCCAATCCACCTAAAAGAGTTCCGAAGAAAAAGAAATCCTCATAAGATTTTTAAAAATCCTGCGTTATCCAATCAGGGCACACGCATTCTTTCTGGAAATAAACATCCGGGAAGGGTTTGTGGATAAGATTGTCATTGCATTTTTTTTAACTTCTGCGATATTCATCCCGTTAACCCTGACTGTATATCGCCTGAAGAAAAATCATCCACCCCATGCAGGAATCAAAAGAAATTAAAGCTTTGCTTCATCTGATAGATGATCCGGATGAAGAAGTTTTTACTACGGTCAGCAACCGAATCATCAGCTACGGCAGGGGAATCATCCCCAATCTGGAGTATCTCTGGGAAAATACATTACAGGATACGATCCAGGAAAGAATAGAAATGCTCATTCACCGGTTACATTATCGCGATCTGACTGAAGATTTCCAAAGATGGAAAACCAGCAGTTATCACGATTTACTGACAGCCAGCCTGTTGGTGTCCAAATTTCAATACCCGGATCTGGCGACCAGCCCTGTACTCGAAGAAATTGAAAAACTCCGCAGGAATATCTGGCTGGAATTAAATAGTTATCTGACACCGTTAGAGCAGGTAAATGTACTGACAAGCATTATTTACGGTTATTATAATTTGAAGGGCACCGAAGTTGGATACCAGCATCCGGATGAATTCCTTATTCATAAAGTAATTGAAACCAAAAGAGGAAATACCATCATCAACGGTATCGTTTATTTGCTGTTGAGCGAATTGCTGGATATACCCGTAAAGGCCATCAATATTCCCAGGCAGTTTGTGCTGGCATATATCAAACCCGAACTCGCCGATGAAGATAATAACAAGGCTGCCATCGACCGCATAGAATTTTTTATTGATCCTATGAGCGGCCAGGTATTTACGCAAAAAGATGTGATGAACTATTTCAACCGCATTGCCATCACTCCTTCCGATATTCATTTCAAACCCTCCAACCATATCCGGATCATGCAATCTCTGCTGGAAGAATTCAGCAAGTGCTTTGATAACGAGTCAAATCTGTATAAAAAAACCGAATTGCTCATGCTTTCACGAATGCTGAGTGAATAGCCGTTTACAAATTCTGATTTTTAGCTGCAACCTTCATCTGCAATTAGTGTAAATTGGCTAAAATTTCAGCTGTAATGCCCGTTAAATACCAGCTAAAAACCATTTTCGCCTGCTTCTTATTCTCACTGTGTTTTTGCATGGCAAATGCCCAGGTTAAAAAACGTGTCAAACACCGGCCAAAGGTTGACAGCGCAGCCCTTGATTTGAATAGCCGTATTTCCGATTCCATATTGAACGAAAAAGAAATCAAGGATACTACGGTTCCCAATATGGTGAATAAGGTTGCAACCTATTCTTTCAGTCTGAACCGCGCTGAAAATTTCTTTGATAAAAGACTGGACACGGCAGGCATGCTCCAATCACTTTCCAGAATGGAGCGGGGATTGAATTATTTTCATAATAAACTCGAACGAAATGATAATCCACTCAACCTCCGGAACCTGAACACCGCCTACGTTTTGCTGGGCGAATCGCGTGAGACAATGTCTGACTGGCAAGAATCACTCGATACTTATATTGATCAGCTAAACGGAATACATCAGAGAATCCGCACCGTAAAACATGACAGCACGTTATTAAATGATTCACTGAATCAGATTCTGCATGGTGAAATGAGGTCTGTATATGATCGATCCCTCTCACTGGATTCAACGTATCATAGCGCAGCAATAAAAGTAAATACACTCCGGAACCGTGTTTCAATAAATTTTTTACTGGTTAAAGATCTTCAAACAACAATCATTGACCGGCAACAGGCCATCAGTCATGCCATGTGGAAACAGGAAGAGGCACCATTTCTGGCATTTTGTTCTACAGATTATGATGTAACCATTTGGGATGTCATAAAGGACAGTCTTGGCCGGTCAGTTCGGGTGATCAAAAGATTTATGGCGACCACCTGGGACACGAGGACGATAAATATTATTATTTGGATTTTGCTTCTGATCTGGTTCCTGGTTACACTTCATGTCGTTCGCAAAAAGCCGGACAATGAATCGATCCTTAGAAATCTCACATTCCTGAAAAAGTCGGCATTATTGTCCAGTTTATTACTTTTGTTTACCTATGGAACATTTCTATACGAAAGCGCCCCTGCTGCTTATGCTCATCTGAATGAATTCATCCGGTTATTACTTTTATCCATATTGCTCGCCTCCTATCTTTCCAGGACCGGAAAAATTATTTTGTTTTGTGTAGCAGCCATTTGGGTCACATTTGCCATTGATGATCTGCTGCTGGATTCCGCCTACGGTGAAAGATGGGAACTCATGATTGGAGGTCTGTTTTTATTATGTTTATGTATCTGGATGTTAAAGAAGTCAACCATCATTTTTAAGAATCTCGAAGATTCCAGGGCACGAAAATGGGTGCTTTTCATTACCCTGCTTCAGATAGCCTTTTCAATTGCCTGTAATCTGATGGGAAGAGTAACACTTTCAAAACTTTTTGCTTTTAGCGCAATCGACTGTCTCGTGCTGGCTGTAACCCTGAAAGTTTGCTGTTCGATACTGGTGGATGCAGTTTACACGCAATCTGAAGTTTTTCATAACCGGTTTTTTGCTTTCCTGAATTTTGTGGACCTGAAAAATAAACTACGCGGTGTGCTTTGGGTAGTCGCCATTTTTGTTTGGATACTCGCTATATTAAAAAATTTGACTGTATATGACCGGTTCAGCGGAATCGTCATGTACCTGATCAACAAACCAAGAACAATCGGCAGTATTAATTTCTCCTATGCAAGCGGGCTTCTGTTCATACTCATCATATGGATCTCTTCGGTATTATCACAATTCGTTAATTTCTTTTTTGATGAAAGTCATAACCCCGGACCTCAAAAAAAGACTAAACTGGGTTCTATCGCATTGATTGTACGGATCACTATCTGGACCGCCGGATTTCTCATAGCGGTAGCAGCTGCAGGGATTCCACTTGATAAAATATCCATTTTAATAGGCGCACTGGGTGTAGGCATTGGTTTTGGACTTCAAAATCTGGTGAATAATCTGGTGTCAGGAATTATCATTGCATTTGAAAGACCCATACAGATAGGAGACACCATTGAGATTTCAGGAAAAACGGGTACCGTACAGGAAATCGGCGTAAGATCAAGCCAGATCAGTAATGGTGAGGGAGCCAATATCATTGTGCCGAATGGCGACCTTTTATCCCAGCAGCTGATCAACTGGACCATGCATAACCGGAACAAACGCATTAAAATTTTACTCAGTGTTCCCTACCAATCAGATTTCCGCAAAGCCCGGGATCTGGTATTGGAAGAACTAAATAAAAATCAGAAAATCATGCGTGATCCGAAACCTGCCGTAACCGTCGATACATTTGCCAATAATGCCGTCAACTTCGAAGTTAAATTCTGGGTGCCCGACATGTCTGAAGTAGGTGCGATCAGAAATGAATTGATGCTGGACATCATTTCTTCATTTTCTAAGAATGCTATTTCCATGGCCTAACGCTTAACGCCAAACGCCTAACGCAAATCGAAATCATAATTAACAATTGACAATTGACAATTAACAATTGTCACCATCCTTTCCTGTATTCTCTCTTTACGAACTGATTGGCTTCATCAAAATTGCTGATCTTCATATTCACCGCATCCCAGATCAACTTTTTTCTTCCGGGGTATGCATATTGAGTCCTTCCTGAATTTCCGGTCGGAGTTTTCTCAACACGTATATTCCAGGTCCTGAGTGCAAGGTTACCCATCAGAATGGTTTCAGTTAACGGTCCCGCATATTCGAATGGAGAACTAACTTCTTTTTGTCCGTAACCTGCCAGACAGGCATTAATCCACTGAACATAATGACCTTCCGGAACACGGGCAATTGTTTGTGGAACATTTACTTCTTTTGTTCTGCTGGTTGGTAAAAGTTTCGGCTCACTGCCATAAGTCCCACACATGATTTTTCCTTTTGTTCCTATAATCAAAACACCACCGCCGCCATTGTCCCCAAATTGTTCGTCGGCTCCCAGTTCTTCGGGTCTTTGAGGAATAATGCCACCATCCATCCAGTGCATTTTAACATCTGGTTTTCCATTCTTGCCGGGGAAATTTAAAATGACTGAAGAGGCAGCCGGACAACTTTCCGGAAAATACTCCGGTGTCCAGGCCTTTTCGTAAATGGAGACCTGACTGCATTCCACGGAATTGGGATAACCAAGCCCCACTGTTTTGAAAGCCGGATCTATTAAATGGCAACCCATGTCGCCCAGTGCGCCGGTTCCAAAAGCCCAGAAACCACGCCAGCTAAACGGAACATATTCTTTATGATAGGTTTGTTCCTGGGCAGGACCGAGCCAAAGATCCCATTTTAATTCTGGTGGCACCGGTTCAGTGCTGTTGGGTGTGCCCATTCCCTGCGGCCAGATAGGACGGTTTGTCCATACATGTATTTCTGTTGCATCCCCGATAATGCCGGCACGATACCATTCCTGCATAGTGCGTACGCCGTCTCCGGATGAACCCTGATTGCCCATCTGCGTAACTACTTTATATCTTTTAGCCGCCTCCGTTAACATCCTTGCCTCGTAAATATCATGCGTTAAAGGTTTCTGAACATACACATGTTTGCCCAATTGCATGGCGGCGAGTGCAGCTACGGCATGACCGTTGTCTGGTATAGAAACGGAAACCGCATCGATTGATTTATTTTCTTTTTCAAGCATCTCGCGCCAGTCATAATACCTTTTTGCTTTTGGAAAACGACCAACGGATTTTTTTATTTGTCTGTCATCTACATCGCACAGAAAAACAATATCGGCATTCGGACTTTTAGAAAATTCCAGCAGATCACTCTCTCCCTTTCCACCGGCACCGATGGCGGCAATCCGTAGCTTGTCGCTTGGAGCAATGAAACCACGGCCCAAAACATGTCTTGGTACAATAAAAAACCCAGCTGCTGCCAGTGAACCTGTTTTTAAAAAATCTCTTCTCGATTTATTTTCTCTTGTCTTCATATGTTTTTCAATAAAATGTTTTAGGAATAAAAACTAAATAACTCCTGCGTTAAGCTTTAGCGCCTTACGCTTTACGCTTAATATGTTCTGTAATTGTCTTTTGACAAACTGATTTGCCGGAGCAAAATTAGTTACTTCCATTTTTTCTCCGTCCCAGAGTAATTTTTTACGCCCCGGAAATATTTTATTTCCCGTGCTGTCATTTTCGCTGTATTGATAACTACGTACTGCCAGGTTTCCCATCAGGACGGTTTCAGTCAATGGGCCGGCAAGGGAAAAATCAGAACTTGTATATGCTCCATAACCCAATTTGCAAGCCTTTACCCATTGCTGTTGATGACCCTCAGTTCCTCCTTCCACTAAAGGAAATTTTGATTTTGCCATCACCCTGTCTTTCATGAGACTTGTGGGCAGCAATGTTGCATTCGCACCAAATTTTCCTGCCATCAATTTTCCTTTGGTTCCTTCGAAAATCATACCTCCATCTACCTTACTCATCTCCTCATCAGGTAAGAGTTCAGCAGGTCTCTCCGGCAATATGCCGCCATCATACCAGATCATTTTTACCGGTACCATTGATCCGCGTTGGGGAAACTGAATATATGTTTTTGCGGATGGAGGAAATCCTTCGGTGTTGATGACTTCCTTAAAAAATCCGCTGTATACAGAACCAATGCTGGTTTCAGCAGAAACCGGATAACCCAGTTTCAATGCCAGATAAGGTGAATCGATAAAATGGCAGCCCATATCACCGAGTGAGCCTGAACCATAATCTACCCATCCCCGCCAGATCGCTGGAAGGAACGCAGGATTATAATCCCGTTGCGGGGCAGTACCCAACCAGAGATTCCAATCCAGTTCTTTGGGAACATCAAATTGCCCGGTGGGTGTAGCGATTCCCTGAGGCCATGTGGGGCGGTTGGTCCAAACATGTACAGTATGAACATCTCCCAATAATCCATCCTGTAACCAGGTTTCTATGAGCCGGATATCATCGCCGGAAGCACCCTGATTGCCCATCTGGGTTACAACCTTATATTTTTTTGCCGCAGCTGTCAGCATTCTGGCTTCGTAGATATCATGTGTCAGAGGTTTTTCAACATAAACATGTTTACCGAGTTCCATAGCAGCCATGGCAATCGGCGCATGCATATGATCCGGAGTTGTTATCATGACCGCATCAATATTCTTTCCTTCTTTATCCAGCATGATTCGATAATCCTTATAATAAGGCGAATTCGGCCATTTTGCTCTTGCATTCACTGATCGCCGGTCATCTACATCACATAATGCCGCAATATTATCCGAACCGTTATTGTAGGCCTTGGGAAGATTTGTTTCGGCCCTGCCGCCTACACCTACTCCGGCAATATTTAATTTATCACTGGGAGCAATAAATCCACGTCCAAGCACATGTCTTGGCACAATAAAAAAACCCATTGCTGCCAGCGAAGATGTTTTTAGAAAATCCCTTCTCGAGTTTTTATTTTTTATCTTCATCACAATAGAAAATGATTCTTGAAAATCGGCGAATGTAAAAATTCGCCTGTCACTTATTTGCTTTAAGCGTTACGCGTTATGCGTTCAGCTTAAACAAGACTCGCATCCAGCGTAATCGTCGTATTAAGCAATTTACTGATAGGGCAACCGGTTTTGGCAGCCTCATATGCTTTTTTAAATTGCTCCTGCGTAATGCCAGGTATTTTTGCTTTCAACGTAAGAGCGGAGGAAGTGATGGAACTCGTAGGCGGATCTAATGTTACAACTGCATTCACATCGAGACTATCCGGCGTGATGCCCATGGCCTGTAATTGAAAACTAAGCGCCATCGCAAAACATCCCGCGTGTGCCGCAGCAACTAATTCTTCGGGATTGGTCCCGACCCCTTCTTCAAAACGGGATTTATAAGAATACTGTGTATTGTTTAATGTGTTGCTTTGCGTAGTCAGCGTTCCCTTTCCGTCCTTTCCGGATCCTTTCCAGATTGCAGTGGCAGTGCGTTTCATAACTGTAAATTTTTTAGAAACGTAAGTTAGGGAAAACTAATTCACCTGCAGCAGCTTGACATCAAAATACAGGGGAGCATTCGCAGGCACGGGACCATATCCCGTACAACCATATGCAAAGCCTGAAGGAACTAACATGATGATATGACCACCAACGCCTATTTTTTCCATTCCAATCTGCCAGCCCATAATAAGCCTGTACACTCCCGCACCATTTAAATTTGAATTGGAAGCAGAATCAAATATAGCGCCCGACATCAGCCGGCCAACATAATTCACAGTGATATTGGAAGAAAAAATAGGCCGCATACTATTACCGGAATCAAGGATCTGGTAATATAACCCGGAACTGTCCCTGGTTACATGTATGGACGAATCGTACGCATATTTCAATAAAGCGGCGGAATCGGCAAAGGGAGACAGATTTGTACAGGCCGGTGTATCCGGCAGATTTTTATTACATCCAAAAAAAACAACAATTCCCGCAACAACAAATACAAAAAACAATTTTTTCATAACAGATGCCATAATAATGCAATAATTTAATGAGGTTTCAATTCCTGGCTACTAAACGCAAATGGCAGGAGATCCGTTGCCCTGTTGATTATATAAATTTCACCGGAAAATCCACCCAGTATAAGACGTATGGAGCGCCCAAAACGTTGCTCATACTCTGCCAGTGTTTGTCTGCATATTCCGCAGGGGCTGATGGGATGATTGCTATTATCAGTTTCATTGATATAAGTCAAGGCCAGATCCGTTACCGCGATGCCGGGATACACCGCAGAGGCTGCAGATAGAGTCACGCGCTCCGCGCAGATTCCCGCCGGAAAACTCGCATTCTCCTGATTCGACCCAGTTATAATTTGCCCATTCTCCAGCTTGACGGCCACTCCTACTCTGAACTTTGAATAGGGTGCATACGCGTCGCTGGTTGCTTTGCGGGCAGATTCGAACAGCTGAGCATCCTTGGCTTCCAGCGCATGGAAGTCAGAAAATATTTGTACCGGAATATGTATACTGGTCTGCTTCATCCGGAAAAATAAAAAATTATCTGATTTTCTTAAACAGACGACTCCAACGGACTACCGTTCTTCCAACTCATCCAGATCATCCAGGCTTCACCGACCACATGATCTTCGGGAACAAAGCCCCAGTAGCGGCTATCCTGGCTTTGGTGTCGGTTATCTCCCATCATCCAGTAATAGTCCATTTTGAAAGTATAACTGGTCGCTTCCTGGTCATTGATAAAAAATTTCCCGTTACGTGTTTCCAGTTTGTTTTTTTCATAATCGCGAATGGCACGTTCATAAAAAGGATAATTAAACGAATTGAGAGTAAGCGTTGCTCCTTTTTTAGGTATCCAGAATGGGCCATAATTATCTTTTGTCCAGTTATATTGGGGATCATACGGATACACCATTTTACTACTGTCCAGATAAGGTGTAATATTTTTCGCAAGACCGCTTTTTAACATTTTGTCGCGGGCAATAGCTGTCAACAACATGGCATATCGGTTTGGAACACCTGTTTGCTGAAATTCTTCACCGTTATTGATATCAATGTCATATTCATCTTTCATAACGGTTTCATCCAATTGCTGGCCTCCGGTAACAACAATATAATTTGTTTCAGAATAAGCGGGCAGCGATGTGGATTGACCATTGATATAAACAATCTGGTTTTTAATCTGCAGTGTATCTCCGGCGATTCCAACACAACGCTTAATATAGTTTTCCTGTTTGTCAACCGGTCGCACAATGATCGGATACTGGTCCGGATCGTTTAAAATAAGCGGACGGCCAGCATTGATATCTCCGTTTCCCAACATCCGGGCCACGTCATAATAAGGCTGCTCCGACTGATATCCCTCCTTATTGATCACCGTATCACCTGCCGGGAAATTAAACACTACCACATCATTTCTTTTTACCGGCGCAGCAAACCAGCGGGTATATGGAATATGAATCCATTCCACATAAGACTTTACGTCGAACAGCGGCATGGTGTGATGCACAAATGGCATGGCAATCGGCGTATTCGGAATACGCGGGCCATAACTGAATTTACTAACAAAAAGAAAATCGTTGACCAACAGCGTTTTTTCCATGGAAGGCGTCGGGATCACATACGCTTCGAAAACGAACGTGCGGATAAGCGTGGCGGCTACGACTGCAAATATGCCCGCATCAATCCATTCCCGGGCCGCGGATTTTTTATATTTTCTTGCCGCTTCAGCACCAATAAATTTATCTTTTTTATTCAACCCGATATATAAAAAATATAAACCAAGTGTACAGACCGTAAGTGCATGTTGATAAAACCGGAACTTGCCAAAAGTTTTTACAAATTCAACCAGGATGGCAATTGAGAAAAACCAGCCGACAACCGGAATAAATTGTATAAAAAACAAATAAACAGGCCGCTTGCTCAGTTTAATCATCTCGTAGGAATTGAGTACAGGTACCAATCCTTTCCAGGCAGGAACTCCTGCTTTTTTAAACATAAAATACAAACCAAATGCGGGAAGAATGAAAAGGGCAAGGGCAATCAAAATAAGAATCAGAATCTGGTGAGCGGTCATTTAGGCAATTTTAGATTTGGTCAAATGTACCATATAATACAGCTTTCAAAATACAGCTGCTGAACGGATTGGCTGAACCGTTCGGCACATTTACACAATTTTTAATAGGTTATTTTTTTGGTAATACATAATTCGCCACATCGTCACGACTAATGGATTTTGATGAAAGTATAATCAGACGTTCCACCACATTACGGAGCTCCCGGATATTTCCTGTCCAATTATATTCCTGAAGTGCCCGTATGGCTTCGTCATCAATCGCCTTTCTCGCAATACCGTATTCATTACAGATATCCTGCAGGAATTTATCGATCAGCAATGGAATATCATCTCTCCGTTCATTTAAGGAAGGAACGTGAATAATGATTACACTGAGCCGGTGGTAAAGATCCAGCCTGAAATTTTTTTCGTCAACCTCTTTCAGCAAGTCCTTATTAGTTGCTGCAATCACCCGTACATCTACATTGATATCTTTATCACCGCCGACACGTGTGATCTTACCTTCCTGAAGAGCACGTAATACCTTGGCCTGGGCATTCGGGCTCATGTCCCCGATTTCATCCAGAAAAAGCGTACCTGAATTCGCCTGCTCAAATTTCCCGATCCGTTGTTTTACAGCAGAAGTAAAGGAGCCCTTCTCGTGACCAAATAATTCACTTTCTATCAGTTCTCCCGGAATGGCGGCACAGTTCACTTCTATCAGAGGGCCGGCGGCTCTGTTACTCTTTTCATGTACCCAACGCGCGACCAGTTCCTTTCCAACACCATTTTCGCCCGTAATCAGTATGCGTGCGTCGGTTGGCGCAACTTTTTCAATGGTTTCCCTGATCTTATGAATCGGCGTCGATTCACCAATCATATCCTGCACACGGCTAACCTTTCTTTTCAATACTTTAGTTTCCGCTACCAGGGATGTTTTATCCATGGCATTACGAATGGTTATCAGTAAACGGTTGAGATCAGGCGGCTTTGAAATATAATCGTAAGCACCTTTTTTTACCGCTTCAACGGCCGTTTCGATCGTACCATGGCCTGAAATCATAATAATCGGAAGGTCCGGATTTAATTCCTTGGCTTTCTCAAGGAACTCAATGCCATCCATTTTCGGCATCTTAATATCGCATAAGATTACATCGTATTCCTTTTCTCTGAATTTCCTGAAGCCTTCTTCGCCATCCCCTGCTTCGTCTATTTTATAGCCTTCGTAAGAAAGTATCTCACTGAGGGTCTTGCGGATTGCTTTTTCATCATCTATAATCAGAATATTCGACATGCTTTTCTGTTTTCTATAAAAATAAAGGCCGGATTTTCAGCCAATTAGCCCGCAATTTAGTTGAATATTGGGGTATTTGTGTGATGGGATTCAAATCCTTTCAGGGGATGGAAGTGTACCATAGTAAAATTACGTTGCAGGAACCGGTTTCTCTTTATATTTTGTGAGTGCCTATATTTTTAGAAAAACCAGAATTAAAATTTAACCCTATGAAACAGGAATTTGACCGTTCCGTTAATACACCAGCGAAGGTGTTCGTAAAATTGACCGTTTTTGGATTCGTATTAATTGGCTTTGCCTATTTTTCCCTGATTGTTTTGGGAACTGCGTTGAAAGCCATTCATTAAATAATTAAGTTCCCCGCTTTGGCGGGGTTCTTTATTTTACCACTTCCAATTGAATAATCGCGTCTACAGGATCGATCGGGACATTTCTCAGATCTATGCCGATATAATGATCATCCAGTTGCTTAACAGGAAGTAAACGTCCTTCCATTATCGCTGATTTCACTTTATAAGGCACTTTGATAAAAAACTCTTCCCCATCTGTTTTAAACAAATGGATATAGACAAGATTCCCCTTTTCTGTAATGGCACCCCAGTCCTGAGGTTTTATAAAGCCGCCCCTTGTGCCATAAATGCTGTATCCGTTCTTCGCTAACCAAACACCCATGCTGTCAAGTCTCTCCGTAAAAGCTTCCTGAATTTCACCATTCGGAAGGGGACCGATATTCAATAACAGATTGGCTCCGAATCCGGCATCTTTTACCAGAAGCCGGATTAGCTCTTTGGTAGATTTATAGTGAAGATCTGTAATATTAAACCCCCAGGAGTTATTAATCGTCTCGCAGGTTTCCAGCGGAAGACTTGAAACCGAAGCTCCCCCGAAACCAGTGCTATTACCACCCGGCAGGTCCTTTTCAAACATTTGAAAATCTTCTCCGGGGATAGGGCTTAGATGGTGATTATTTCCTATCAGACATTGTGGCTGCAATTGATGTATCATGGAATAAATTTCTTCCAGATGCCAGTCTACCGCAGGTTTATTGGTTTTATCATGATCATTTGGAAGCTGGTCCCAATAACCGTCGAACCAGACTCCTGCAATGGGACCATATTGTGTCAGCAATTCCGTCAACTGGGCTTTCATGAAAGCGATATAATGGTTCCAGTCGCTTTTGGCTGTTCTTCCGGTACCATGCCCCGTACGCCCGGTTTCATATTGATAATCGCTGCGATACCAATCCAGCAGGGAATAGTAAACAAATAATTTAATCCCCTGCCGCTGACATTCCGCTGCAATCAGTTTTACTGCGTCCTGCTTCCAGTCTGTATTCGTGATTTTCCATTCCGATTGTTTTGTATCCCAATCGCTGAATCCGTCATGGTGACGGGTGATAAGCGTAATATACTGCATGCCGCCACGCCTGGCAGCGGATACCCATTTCTTTGCATCAAATCGAACCGGATTAAATATCGTCTGCAACCGGCTATATTCGGCTACTGTAATATTCCGGTTATTCATTACCCATTCCCCGTCCCCGGGCACACTAAACGCACCCCAGTGAATAAACATACCGAAGCGGGCACTATCAAACCATTTTCTGGCTGAAAGATTTTCAACTGAAGGCTGATATTGTGTTTGGGACCTGCATATCAATGTGAGGGAAGCTAAACACAGAACCGTGAAAAGCATTTTCATATGAAGCAATTTAAACTCGCCCGTAAAATATTATTTGTTCAGGTACATCACTTCCTTGACCATGCGAACCACTTTTTCCATTGAAGGCATAGCGGCAGCAACCAGGTTTCCGGCATAATGTAAGGGCGCATCGGCTGCAGTAATTCGGCGGATGGGCGCATCAAGATAATCAAAACCTTCTTTCTGAATGGTATAAGCGACTTCCGAAGAAACAGAACCAAAAGGCCATTGTTCTTCAACGATAACGAGGCGATTTGTCTTCTTTACACTTTCCAGAACCGTCATCCAGTCGAGCGGACGAATGGTTCTCAGATCAATTACTTCTGCATTGATATTTTCCTTTTGAAGCTCATCAGCGGCTGCCAATGAAACCTTCATCATTTTATTGTAAGAAACAATCGTAACATCTGTGCCGGGTCTTGCAACTTTTGCTTTACCCAATTCAATATAATATTCCTCCTCAGGCACATCGGATTTGTCCCCATAACTGACTTCGCTTTCCATAAAAATCACCGGATCCTCCTCATAACGAATGGCCTGCTTCAGGAGCCCCTTGGCATCATATCCGTTACTCGGGGACACAACTTTTAACCCCGGTATGTTGGCATAATAACTCTCAAAGGCGGTTGAATGCTGTGCGCCTAACTGTCCTGCAGAACCATTGGGCCCCCGTAAAACAATCGGGCATCCGACCTGGCCACCACTCATAGCAAGCATTTTGGAAGCGGTATTCAAAATCTGATCCAGGGCCAATGCTGCAAAATTCCAGGTCATATATTCCAGTACCGGGCGAAGGCCGTTTTGCGCGGCACCAACGCCGATGGCAGTAAATCCCAATTCAGAAATGGGTGTATCTATAACTCTTTTCGGACCAAATTCATCCAGCATGCCCTGACTGACCTTGTAGGCACCGTTATATTCAGCTACTTCTTCGCCCATCAGAAATACGCGGTCATCCCGGCGCATTTCTTCTGACATGGCTTCACGTAATGCTTCCCGGTAGGCGATTTGTCTCATTTATAGATGTATTTAAAGAGGGGCAAAAGTATTGAGGAAAGGGGAATCAGCAATGAGGATTTTCTTTTAATCGTCGTTTTTTAACCAAAAATCGAAGGTTTGGCACCCTTAATCGAATATGTTATAAAAAGGACGGCTTCATGAGCATCTTTGTATTGTCAAAGCGAAAAAAACACATCAAATACAAAAGCCGACAAAACGAAAAATTCCGAATCCGAAAGAGAACAATACCGAAAAACGAAATAAGTTAACCCCTAAATCCCAAACCTGAAAAATCCGAAACCATCCAAGTCTGAAAAACTAAAACCGAATCCTGAGAAACCAAATCCTGAAATCCTGAAACCGATTGAAAAACCCTGAATCCTAACCTGGAAAAAACCGAAACCGTTCAAGTCCGAAAAACCAATCAGAAAGCTAAATCCAAATTCCGAAAGAAAACCAAAACCAGTATCGTTGAAATCCGGATCCTTTAAATGCCAGCAGTTCCTTCATGATCAAGTTTACATTTTGATTTACCCGGTTTAACGAATTAAAAAAAGCCGTTCCGCAAACAGCAGAACGGCTTTTTCATTTTATCAACAAAAAAATACTGTTTATTCAGGGAGCTCTATCTTCTCAGTGATATACAGAATCTTTATAAAGACTCATGCTGTCAAGCTCATGGAGGGTTATTGTAGGCATTTTATTCTCCGTAATTTTTTTAACGACCAGGTTACCCACCAGCATCGCATCTGCTGCAGTTCTAAATCCCCGCTTGCCGGGAACAGCTGGCATGTACTCCTGTTTTATAAAAACTTTATCAGCAGCAATGATATTATACCCCCATCCATATACCGTTTGTACTGGTTCGGCATAGATGAAAACTTTTTGACTCCGCTCCTTATACTTACTAAAAAAAATTACCGCGAAGCTTAACAGCAGCGCGGCAATTGCTATAAGAGAATACGTTTTTCTAATTGTCATTCGGGTTTAGTGTCTCATCGGGATAAAATTCACGCAGAAAATCAGATGCACCTGCCTGCCCTGTAGTACTCCTTCCCGTGGCGATATAACCACCGCCACCGGTTGTACTGGACAAAGAGAATCCGACAGCTCCGGTAGTCGGAGGTCCTTCGAATGGTGATTTTTCAGTCCAGAGATCACCACTTGTTGTTCCATCAGGAAAAGTATATTGCCATGTAGTCAGATTGCTGCTGATATTTTCACCGGTACTGATATAGGCATATGGTTTACCCTGGGAACTACCAACAAAAGCCGAACCATTCTGTCGCACGATGGTTGTATAAGCATCATCATACGCATCGGTACTGGTATTACTGATATTGCGTAACTGAGCCCATTTGGCAGTGTCGGAAGCCGGATCAAAAACCCAGAAATCAGTTTGCATTACACCACTGTTCACGCCGGTAACCAGATAAGCTTTGTTGTTGTAAGTAAATGTAACCGCCGCGTATCTCTTATTGCCACTGAATCCTATATCTGTCCACTTGTCCTGTGAAGGATCATACTGATAAAAATCTTTCAGCGCATTATTACCGTCGAAACCCGTTCCGACATAACCCTGATCCCCCAACCCAAACGCGACCGCTTCGTATCTTGCACCACCTGCATAATCTGCCTTTCTTGTCCAGTTACCGGTAGCAGGATCATACTCATAAAAATCATTCAGATAGTTAAATCCATTGTAACCAGTTCCTACAAATCCTTTACCGGCTGTTGCAAAAGCAACGGCAGAACTCCTGGCTGTGCTGTCTGGCATGCTGGTCACCTGTGACCAGACATTGTTAACCGGATCATATTTCCAGAAATCAGTGAATCTTGTATTCAATCCATCCCAGCCGGTACCCACATAAGCAAAATTATCTATGACAAATGAAACGGCTTCACTCCTCGCAGGTCCGTTTAATTGGGACTTTGTCACCCAGTTTCCACTTTGTGAATAAGGAATTGAAGTTGAATGACAGGAAAACAAAGTGCTTAAAACGAAAAGTGAAAATAAACGAAAGTAGATCCGCTTCATATTGTTGTATTGAGAATACTGAGTTTTGTAGCGCTAAAAGTATTTTATTTGCAGCGCGAAATACGGACAATTCGGGGGATTTCACAAAAATTTATCAAATCCTTCATTGTGTTTCAATTGTTAATCGAATTCAAAAAACATACTTTTGCCCTTTTAGAAACTGCGGAAAAGACGACGAAATGAATTTAGACAACCCGATACCTGACAAAACGGTTTACCGCATCAACCCCGTCAGTTTTTTTCAATTATCCGAAACCGGATCCTTAATCAGGAGAAAATAAGCATGGCAAGGAATTTTTATTTCAGGAATCGATCCTCATTATGTCTCATACCATTATTTATTGTCATTGCAATATTTGGATGCACCAAACCCCAGATTACTTTTCAAAATCTTGGCAATGGAAGCAATACGCCCAATGTAGTAACGATCGATACATTTGCTGTTCAGGTTTCAACCGTTTTTCTTGATTCATTCACTACATCTGGTACCAGGGCGCAATTACTCGGCCGGTATATAGATCCTTATTTTGGAACGATAACCTCTCAGAGTTATACGGATATCGGAACACCGTCTCCGTTGCCCACCATTACAAACTATTCTGTTTATGATTCGATCGAACTGATTACGCGTATCGACAGAACTTTTTATGGCGACACAACACAAGTGCAACGCTTCCTGGTTAGTCAGCTAACACAGGTTATGAATTTTCCCGGAACACAAATAGCCTTTTTTAATAATAATTCCATTCCTTACAATCCGACGCCTCTTGGATCCGTAGATGTGAGGATCAATCCGACATCCGGTTTAACAACACAACGTATCGGTGATACAATAAAAATTAAAATACCCAATAGCCTGGGTGAACAACTGTTCGGCCTTTTATACAGACAGCCGGATACGATTACAAATCCAGCTATATTCAGGGGTTATTTTAAAGGATTGACTATTTACCCGGATACAAGTTTACCTGGTGCCGTGTACGGATTTAAGGATACCATGATGCTCCGTTTGTTTTATCATGAACCGGGCGTGGTTGTTACTCAAAAATCTACCGATTTCCGTGTGGTTAACCAGTTTTCCCAGTTTAATCAGATAAAAGCTGACCGGACAGGAACACCAACGGAAAAAGTTAACAGACAGACACCGGAACTTCAATCCACAGCTTCTGCTAATGAGGCCTTCTTACAGCCGATTACCAGTTTATATATAAAACTTCTTTTCCCTACAATCGGCAATCTGGCGGGATATCCCGATTACCTGGCGATTATGAAAGCAACCCTTGAAATAAAGCCTGTACAGGGAACATACAGTCCGATTTATAATCTTCCGCCACTCGTAAATCTTTCGATAACGGGCGAAGGAAATACGATCGGCCCAGTACTTCCTGCAGGAAATGGAAATTTAGGCATTGACTATTTGTATGGAGTAAATACGAACTATTCTTTTGATATTACGGCATACATTCAGAGTGCTATAGCACAAGGTGCGCCGAATAATGCAAAGAATGGATTGATAATCGTAACCCCCGCTGCTGTATTCAATACGATGTTTAACCGTACTGTGATCGGCAATTCGTATAATGCGCAAAAGTCAAATCAAATTTCCCTGAAAATCTATTACGCTTCATATTACTAATATGGCCAAACCGAACGGTTTCACTTCTTTGCGAATTTATCTCACGATCGTCTTAACCGTTCTGTTAATCATATCTGCTTATTCCCAAACCAATAATCAGCCATATTCCATTCATGCCATCGGAGATATTACCGATAATATTATTAACCGGACGAGTGGAATGGGTTCTACAGGACTCGCATACCGGAACAACAGGTATATTATTACAAATAATCCAGCCTCTCTCAGTGCTATGGATAACCAGTTTTTTGCTGGGGAAATTGGTGTTAACGGACAGTACATTGATTATTCGGGAAATGGCGTGAGTGCCACGAATCACCAGTCGTCCGATATCACTTTCAAAAGATTCTCACTGGGTACAAAAATATTCAGACATTGGGGAAGTGCAGTCGGGCTTGTTCCATTTAGCGAAGAAAATTATGAGTACTCAGGATCTGAACAAATCGGCGGTAGTCCTGCTGTAATTCCGACTTACAACCAGGGATATGGCGGAATTAATAAAGTCTTCTGGGCAAACGGGTATGAATTTCTGAATCATTTTTCCATTGGTCTCACCACTTCTTACCTTTTTGGTTCAATCAACAATAAAAATATTATCCTGGGTCAGGCAGCATCGATTTACCTGTCCAGTAACAACAATACTTTTTTCGATAACCTTTATCTCGATTATGGCATTCAGTATTATGGATCGATCAATGCACATTGGGATTTTACGATAGGAGCCGTGTATGCCAATCAAACGAATCTGAGAGCTGAAACAAATACAAATGTCATCAACCTGGATTCTAATGTGCTGCGTACCAAGACCACGGTCGGCACATATACTCTCCCGACAAGTTATGGTTTTGGTTTTTCGCTTACAAGAAACAAAAAATACACACTGGTGGGAGACTACAAATTTCAGAACTGGTCAAGTCTTCGATCTACCACGGGAGATTTTTTTTATGAAAATAGTCAGCGGGCTTCTATTGGATTAGAAATATCCAATAAAAAAGTTGCCTACAATACTTTGTACGAAACATCTTTTTTCCAGGCGGGTTTTTATTATAATAAAACCTATCTCATTATAAATGGAACGCCCATCAATGACATAGGTGGCTCGATTGGAATAGGTGTAAATTCCAAACGAAGCATATTATCGCTTTTAGTAGTTCTGCAATATGGAATAAAAGGCACTACACAAAATAACCTGCTCAGGGAAAATTATGGAAACCTGAGCTTTATTTTCTCCATGCGCGACTTCTGGTATACCCACGGAAGAAAATTTGACTAATAGAGAATCACAATATATTTATCAGGTTCCCCAATGGAACGCCAAGACCTGTACAGGCATCCCAACCGGGACCTGCCGTATATCCTCCATTTTTTGCTGTGATATTATTCCCTTCCGTTATGTCTTTGAATACCGGTGAAGAGGATGCATATATTTTAGGTTGAATAAATCCAACCTTTCGTTTTAATTTTTGATTTGCCAATGCGATCAGTCCGGCAATCAGCGGCGCCACTGCGCTGGTACCGCCTACAACGATCCACTGTCCATCTACCAAAACATTATATCCGCTGGCTGAATCCGCATTCGCGGCAATATCGGGAACACCTCTTCCTTTTTTCTTATTACCATTCACTGATGCGGGTAAATTGATATTTTTCTGATAATCCGGCACCGGGAAAATATCACTGATACCTCCACCGGTTGCTGATCCGTCCTGATCATTCCAAACGGTTTCGGAATCAGATAACAAACGAGTGCCTCCGCATGCAATCGCAAATGGACTGCTTGCCGGAAAATCTACATGCGCCTTGCCATCCGTTTCCCGGTCAGACGAACCGCTATCACCGGCCGCGACGGTTATTGTTACACCCAGAGCGGCGGCGGACATGAAAGTTTCATTGAAATTCTGCATGGCCTGTTCGGTCCATTGCGATTCTGATGCACCCCAGCTTATAGAGATAACAGAAGGACTATTTACGGAGTCATGAATGGCTGTACTGATGGCATCGAGAAATCCTTTATCGGTGTTGGGAGCAAAATAAACCACGATTTTTGCTCCTGGTGCCACCGCACCCGCTACTTCAATATCCAACGCTACTTCACCATCCGCACTATCTGCAGTGGAAGGTGCATTCAGGGCTCCATCCACCGATTGTGCCGTGATAGCCGGAAGTGCAATGCCTAGTTTGTTGAAATAATTTTGCATATCCACATTGCGATAACCGCCACCCAATTCGATAAGTGCAATACATTCACCGGTGCCGTTGACATCGCGGGGATATTTATACAATTTGGCTACTGCATCCGGGTCATAAGAAACCGTAGTTGCCCGGGGATGAACCAGCCCTCCTTCATTTTTTAGTACATGGAACATTGGCCTTGCCTGAGGACGGTTATCCAAACCAAAAACACCCGTTACGATATCTTTTAAAATTTCAGGTATATGAATTGAACCCGTCCGGCAACGATAGCTGATTCCGTTCTCCTGAATAAAATCAGCCAGGTTCACCTGAAATGCATCATTGAATTTTTGAACCGATCCCATTAAAATAACACAACGTCTGGAAACAGAGGTTTGAAGAACGGTCAAATCATGTTGCCGGGCAAAGTCTACAACCAGGTCTATGTCTTCCTGGGAAGCACCAAAACGTCGATCAAATAATTCCCGGCTGACAGGTTTGTTTTTCCCCGTTGCCATCCCACGTATATAATTCCGGATAGGGGTTTTTCTTCTGATTTTGACCAACACTTCAATTACCTGATTGAAGGATGTACTCCCGATATTTGTGCCTTTCGGAAGTTTCCGGAAACTTCCGGTAAGTTCTATCCGGGATTCAAATTTTGTGGACAGTTTTAAGTACTTGCTTTTTGCTGCAGACATAACAGATTTTTTTGAAGATATTTGCAGGATGAATCATACGTTACGTGTTGCTATACTTGATCTGTACGAAGGACGACCAAACGAAGGTATGCGCTGCATCCAGCAAATCCTTCAGGAATATAGTCGGGCTAAGGGTTTACCTGTAGCTACTAAAATTTTTGATGTCCGTCTGAAAGAAGAGCTTCCCGATCTTTCATACGATATTTATTTGTCCAGCGGTGGACCCGGAAGTCCGTTGGAAACAGAAGGCGTTTCATGGGATAATAAATATATGGACTGGCTATACAACCTGGTTAAGCATAATAAAGTATCCAGTGAGGCCGACAAAAAACATGTGTTCTTTATATGTCATTCCTTCCAACTCGCGTGCCGTTTTTTTAAAACGGGCAAAGTGACAAAAAGAAAATCGACAGCATTTGGTGTTTTCCCAATCCATATGAAAACAGAAGGAAAAAAAGACGCTGTCTTCCATGGATTGAAAGATCCATTTTATGCAGTGGATAGCAGGGATTATCAGGTCATCGAAGAGGAAAAAACCGATGTTAAAAAGAGGGGAGCCACCATATTGGCGATAGAAAAAGAAAGGCCCCATATTCCATTGCAAAGAGCGATTATGGCCATTCGGTTTAATGAATTTATGCTCGGCACGCAGTTTCATCCCGAGGCTGATGCCGCCGGTATGAGTATGTATTTGCAAAGGGCTGATAAAAAGAAAACAGTCATAGAAGGATATGGGGAAGAAAAATGGAAAAGTATGATCCAGCAGCTCAATGACCCGGATAAGATCAGAAAAACCTATTCGGAAGTGATTCCGAATTTTTTAAATATGGCGCTTGGGAAAGCATAAAGCTTAAAGCGCAAAGCGTAAAGCTTTACAAGTTGCCGTCAACCGTCAACCGTCAACTGTCAACCGCCAACCGTCAACCGTCAACCGTCAACCGTCAACTGTCAACCGCCAACTGTCAACCGTCAACCGTCAACCGTCAACCAAAAATGATTCCTCATCTCCGAAAAATATTTAACGACTCATTCACGGAGGAAAAATACCAGACTTTTCTGGACGACCTGAATGCTAAACATCCGGGCGCGATTGAATTCCGGATAGCCGAAACCCCTGTTTTCGTGCCCGACGATTTTCGGGAAAAAATGATAGGGGCATGCGAATCAATTGTAGACATTATCACAGCACCTGGTTTCAAAAAAGAATCTTTCAAAGCCATACCGCCTGAGGATTTTGTTCCGGGAAATGAAACCCATCCGCATTTCATCGCTTTTGATTTCGGGGTTTGCATAAATGAAAAAAAGGAAATAGAACCCCAGCTGATCGAAATGCAGGGATTCCCGACATTGTATGGCTTCCAGGTTTATTATCCCGAAATGATTCAGAAACATTTTTCCATTACGCGTAACTTAACCCAATACCTCGGTGGTTACGACAGGCCATCTTACCTGAAGGCCCTGAAAAAAATTCTTCTCGGTGACAATGAAGCGGAAAATACTATTTTACTCGAAATAAAACCCTGGGAACAAAAAACCAGAATTGATTTTTACTGCACCCAGGATTATTTTGGAATTCAACCCGTTTGCATAACGGAACTGATGGAGGAAGGGAACCGGTTATTCTATTTTCACAAAGGGAAAAAAGAGAAAGTACAGGTAAAACGAATTTATAACCGAATCATCTTTGATGATTTGCATGCCCAAAAAGATTCCCTCGGCAAACATATTGATCTGAAAAGAGAATGGGATGTTGAGTGGATCCCGCATCCCAACTGGTTTTACAGGATTTCAAAATATACACTTCCTTTTATTAAACATCCCTTTGTTCCGGAAACCGAATTTCTGGATAAAGTAAAATCTATCCCGGAAGATCTTGAAAATTATGTTTTGAAACCATTATTTTCTTTCGCCGGTCAGGGAGTTGTAATAGATATTAAAAGACAGGATATTTTATCCATCAAAGATCCCTCGAACTGGATCCTCCAACGTAAAGTAAACTACGCACCTGTAATTCAGACGCTCGACGATCCGGCCAAAGTTGAAATCCGCATCATGTATATCTGGCCGGATGGCACATCCAGGCCGGTACCCGCCATCAATCTGGCGCGGTTAAGCAAAGGTAAAATGATTGGTGTACGTTACAACCAGGACCGAACATGGGTTGGAGGAAGTGTTGCATTTTTTAAGCCGGAGGCGTGATGCGCAACACTTAATGCTTTTACTTTTCAACTTTTTCAATCCATCGGAAAATAAATATATTTACCGGTTCCGAATAAGAAAGCATCCTGCATCCTGCATCCTGCATCCTGCATCCTGCCTTACGCCTTACGCTTTACGCCTTGAGCATAAAATGTTATTCACTCAAGCCTGCGAAAATAAACTCGGAATTCATCTTCGCAATGTTTGTCATGGAAATCTCTTTGGGACATACCGATTCGCAGGCCTGCGTGTTGGTACAGCTGCCAAACCCTTCCTTATCCATCTGCGCAACCATATTCAGTGCGCGTGATTTGCGTTCAGGATGTCCTTGAGGCAGCAAGGCGAGATGAGAAATTTTTGCAGAAACAAAAAGCATGGCCGAACTATTCTTACAGGCAGCAACACAAGCTCCGCAGCCAATGCAGGCCGCAGCCGCAAAAGAAGCATCCGCCCGGTTTTTGTCCACAGGCAGCGAGTTAGCATCCACTGCATTGCCGGTATTTACTGAAATGTAACCACCGGCCTGGATAATCCGATCAAAAGCCGAGCGGTCCACGATGAGATCTTTTATAACGGGAAATGCATTCGCGCGCCATGGCTCGACGGTAATGGTGTCACCATCTTTATATGCCCGCATATGCAATTGACAGGTCGTATTTGCATGCCACGGACCATGAGGTCTTCCGTTGATATACATCGAGCAGGTGCCGCAGATACCCTCGCGGCAATCGTGGTCAAAAGCAATCGGCTCCTGCCCTTCCCTGATGAGTCTTTCATTCAATACGTCGATCATTTCAAGGAAAGACATTTCAGAGGAAATATCTTCGACTTTATATGATTCAAATTGACCCTTTGATTGAGAATTTTTTTGTCTCCAAATCTTCAGGGTCAGTCCCATTTTGTAATGCTCCATATCTAGAATCTGTTTTAAACTTCCATTTAAAATCAACACTCCTACACTCCTATACTCTTATACTCTTATCTCTACTCTCATACTCTCATACTCCCACACTACTTATAGCTTCTCTGTGATGGCTTCGCTACATCAAACACCAGGGTTTCCGGATGTAATTCCCAATCATTTTCTCCCTTGTATTCCCATGCAGAGACAAAAGTAAAATGTTCATCATCGCGTTTTGCTTCTCCTTCTTCGGTTTGCATTTCTTCCCGAAAATGACCGCCGCAACTTTCCTTTCTGTTCAGAGCATCCTTGCACATCAACTCTCCCAGTTCGATAAAATCAGCCACACGATTTGCTTTGTCGAGTTCGGGATTCATTTCGAAAATGTCACCGGGTATTTTCAAATCACTATAAAATTCTTTCTTCAGTTGTTGAATTTCCACTATAGCCTCCTTCAACCCGGCTTCATTACGGGCCATCCCGCATTTTTCCCACATGATCTTTCCGAGTTGTTTGTGAAAATGATCAACTGTTTTAGTGCCATTAATATTCTTCAATTGCGCAATACGGTCTGAAACAGCCTGTTCAGCACTAACGAATGCAGGGTGATCGGTCGGGATGCTCGCTGTTCGTATATCGTCACTCAGGTAGTTCCCAATCGTATAGGGGATCACAAAATAACCGTCTGCGAGACCCTGCATGAGAGCAGATGCACCCAGCCGGTTCGCTCCATGGTCTGAAAAATTTGCTTCCCCCATACAGTATAAGCCTGGCACGGTGGTCATCAGTTCGTAATCTACCCAAAGACCTCCCATTGTGTAATGAACAGCCGGGTAAATGCGCATCGGAATCTCATATGGATTTTCCCCGGTAATCTTTTCATACATATCGAAGAGATTACCGTATTTTTCTTTCACCACTTCTTTACCATACTGACGAATGATTTCCTCTGTCGCATTTTCAAGCCCGTGTTTGTTACATTCAACTTTACCATAACGGAAAATGGCTTCTGCATAATCGAGATATACCGCCTGCCTGGAAGTTCCTACGCCATAACCGGCATCACATCGCTCTTTCGCTGCGCGGCTCGCTACATCGCGGGGAACAAGGTTTCCAAAGGCAGGATATCTTCTTTCCAAATAATAATCCCTTTCTTCTTCCGGAATATCACCGGGTTTGCGGCTATCATGTTGTTTTTTTGGAACCCAGATACGTCCGTCATTTCGGAGAGATTCGGACATCAGCGTAAGTTTCGATTGATAATCGCCTGAAACCGGTATACAGGTAGGATGAATTTGTGTAAAACAGGGATTTGCGAAATATGCTCCTTTTTTATGCGCTTTCCAGGCCGCTGTCACATTACAACCCATGGCATTGGTGGATAAATAAAACACATTCCCATAGCCGCCGCTGCATAACAGAACAGCATGACCGAAATGCCTTTCCAGTTTGCCCGTCACTAAATTTCTTGTAATAATCCCTCTGGCTTTTCCGTCAATGACTACAATCTCCTGCATCTCGTGACGGGAATACATGGTCACATTGCCTAATGCTACCTGTCGCTCCAACGCCTGATAAGCGCCGATAAGTAATTGTTGACCGGTTTGACCAGCTGCGTAAAAAGTTCTTTGTACCTGCGTGCCGCCAAAGGAACGATTACTTAAAAGGCCTCCGTATTCGCGTGCAAACGGAACGCCCTGGGCCACACACTGATCAATAATATTGGCGCTCACTTCGGCAAGACGGTGCACATTTGATTCACGGGACCGGTAATCACCTCCTTTAATCGTGTCATAAAACAATCGGAATACACTGTCGCCATCATTCTGATAATTTTTTGCTGCATTGATTCCTCCCTGTGCTGCAATACTGTGTGCACGTCTGGGCGAATCCTGAAAGCAATAGGCTTTTACCTTATATCCCATTTCCCCAAGCGATGCCGCAGCAGACGCGCCGGCCAGCCCCGTACCCACCACTATGATTTCTATCTTGCGTTTATTGGCCGGATTTACCAGCTTCACATGTCCTTTATAGTCATTCCATTTTTGCTCTAGGGGTCCTGGGGGAATTTTTGAATCGAGCATAAGTTGAATTTCGAAATTTGAATATTTTGGTAAAATGAAATTTTAATTAGTTACCCAATCAAGATAAACTGACAGGGGCATCATGGCAAACGCGATGGATATAATTACCGAAAAACCAAATCCGAAATTTCTGATCAGGTTTATGTACTTACCATTGGGAACACCCAGGGTCCGGAACGAACTCTGAAAACCATGCAGCAGATGATACATCAATGAGGCGCATCCCAATACATAAATGATTACAGCCACCGGATTATGAAATATCCGTATGATTTCCGCAAATTGATTGGCTACCTCTTTTCCATCATAATTAGTAGTCGGCAAATCCGTGAAACGGGAAGGCACCCAGAAGTCTTTGAGATGCACCACCAGAAAAAAAAGTAAGAGAGTACCCAGCAGTCCCATACTTCTACTGTACCATTTACTGCCCTTATTTCCCATAGGAACCGCATAACCGGTTTTACGCCTGGACCGGTTTTGAATTTCTACCACCAGTCCCTGCACGATATGTAACAGGAGGCCGGCAAATAACCCTACCTCAATAATGCGGATCACGATAGTCGTAGCCATAAAATGGGAAGCCAGATTAAACATTTGTCCGCCATCATTTGCCCAGATACAGGCATTGATGCCCACATGTACCACGAGGAACGTAATCAGGAATATTCCTGTCAGAGACATTATAAACTTCTTGCCGATGGACGAAGTAAAGAAAGAGGACCATTTCATATATGTATTGAAAATTGAAAATCAGTGGAATAAGGCAAAAGTAAGTCAGGAAATGGGAAATCCCTATCTTAGCCGCTCAAAAATCTCTGTTTTGATGAAGCGCGAAGAAGATTTTGAAGTCAATCTTTCGGGTGAGGAAGGAACTACAGAAGAAACCAAATCAAGTTGGTTTAAAAGAATTAAGAAAGGGATTCTGACCAGTACGGCGGAAAAAAAAGAAACACCTGAAGGTCTTTGGACCAAATGCCCCAGTTGTAATTATATCTGCACGGTTACCGAGCTTCGGGAAAATCTTTTTGTTTGCCCCAAAGACGGTCATCATCACAGGATTGGAAGTGATGAGTATTTCGAAATTCTTTTCAACGACAATAAGTACGATATTCTCTTTGAAAATATACGGAGCAAGGATTTTCTTCACTTTACAGATTTAAAGTCCTACCAGAAACGACTGGAAGAAACCTGGAACAAAACAGATATAACGGATTCAATACGGATTGCAGCCGGTCAGGTTCGTGAGCATCATATGGTAATCGGTTGTATGGATTTTGAATTTATCGGTGGTTCCCTGGGAAGCGTGATGGGAGAACGAATTGCCAGGGCAGTGGATTATTGTTTACAACATCGTACACCACTCATGATTATTTGTAAATCAGGAGGTGCACGTATGATGGAGAGTGCATTTTCCCTGATGCAGCTGGCGAAGGTTTCAGCAAAACTCTCCCAAATGACGGATGCACGCATTCCTTATATTTCCTTACTCACAGATCCCTCATTCGGAGGGATATCAGCTTCCTTTGGTATGTTGGGCGATCTCAACATCGCAGAGCCCGGCGCATTGATTGGATTTGCGGGACCACGCGTTATCCGTGAAACAATCAAGAAGGATCTTCCGGAGGGCTTTCAACGAAGTGAATTCCTGTTAGAACATGGCTTTCTGGATTTCATCGTGAACCGTAAGGAACTAAAACATAAGATCGCTACGGTTCTGACTCTTTTAAAGAACTGATCTCCATCCGTTAATTTTGCGTTTAGTATGACTGAATTCAGAAACAGATCTGCCTATCATGAATATTTCATCGAAGAAAAATACGAAGCAGGTATGGTGCTTGCCGGAACCGAAGTCAAATCGATCAGGGAAGGGAAAGTAAGTTTCGCCGACAGTTTCTGCGTCTTTTTCAAATCTGAACTATGGGTTCGCAACCTGCACATCGCAGAATATCGTTTTGGAACAACCAATAATCATTTGGCTGTGCACGATCGTAAACTGCTATTGAACAGGCGGGAACTGAGAAAACTTGAAAATAAGCTAAAGGATAAGGGTTATACAATCATTCCTCTCAGGATATTTTTGAGCGAAAAAGGACTATTTAAAATGGAAATCGGGCTTGCCAGGGGTAAAAAGCTCTATGATAAACGTGAAACCATCAAGGACAGGGATACCCAGCGTGAGATTAAACGATTTCTTAAGTAATAACCCACATTTAACGTCAATTTTCCGTGACTGCCCAAAATAAACCTGAACTGGTATAATGATTGCCTCTTTCCCACGTTAGATTAAAGCGTAAACCTTTTAGAATTAACCCATGAAAAAACTTGTTCTCATCGTTGCCCTTTTCAGCTCACTATCAACTCAGGCTCAGAAAGTTACGGGCTATTGGTATGGACAGGCCAATGTGGAAATGGCCGGTATTCAGAACAATTATCTCACGGAACTTATCATTTCGCAGAAGGGAAACAAGGTGAAGGGCTTTTTCGGCTATTATTTTAAAGACGTATATCAGAGTTTCGTGGTTAAAGGGACTTTCGACCCAAAAACAAATAAATTGGTAATAAGTGATATCCCGATCATTTACTTCAAAACCAATTCTACGGAGAATGCCGTGGATTGCATCACCAGTTTTTACGGTACCCTGCGAGTCTCAAAAGTTAAGACTGAATTAAACGGATATTTTTATCGCGACAAAAAATATACATATACCTGCCCCGACTTACGGGTGAATTACACGTTGTTTACCGAAGCGAAAGTAACAGATAGCATTTTCAAAGACATGGCCAGCACACGGAGTTTCTGGAAACCCCAACCACCCGCACCAGATCTTGTAAAAGGAAATGATGCCCGTCAGGAGGCCGAAATGCAGGCATTAGCGGAAACAAAAAACGCTGAGAAAAAGCCAGCCGACAAGAGTACGGATGAATTAAAACCGAAGGAGAATAAAACAATTGAACCGGTAGTTACGACTCCCCTGGAAAAAACTCCGGCCATATTAGCTACTGAACAACCCGTAGTGCAGGCAGACATTATTAAAATAAAGGAAAATTTTAAAAAGAGAAAGCAGATTGTCAGTAAACAGATAGAAGTATCTTCCGACAGCGTACGACTTAGTTTTTATGACAACGCGGAAGTAGATGGCGATAGCATTTCGGTATTCTTAAATGGTAAACTCGTAGTTGCACACCAGCTACTGACAGAACGCGCGTTTAATGTATATGTACAACTTGATAGTTCGCTCTCTATAAATGAAGTCAGCATGTTTGCAGAAAACCTTGGAAAGTATCCGCCAAATACCGCTCTGATGGTTATTAGTGACGGTGACAAAAGATATGAAACTTTCCTTTCCAGTGATTTCCAGGGTAATGCCACGATTCGTTTAAAACTACGCAGGAATTCAGTCGCTAATAGTAATTAAAAAATTTTGTTACGTTAACCATCTGACGCTAGTCACTATTCCCCCATCGCCGTATCAAAAAATGTAAAAAATGGCAATGCTGCCTTGTAAGATTTCAATATCTCCGGGATCAGATGTTGCGACAAAACCAATTCGTCATCGAAACTTCTCTCAACATAGAGTTGCTTAAATTTTAGTAATTCAATGGAAGGATTGTCAGCCTCATAGCCCTTCGGGGGTCGTGTAAGTTTGGAGCCAGATATTTTTCCGAAATAATTCAAAAAGCTTTTCGCATGGATGATCTTCTTTAGCCCTGGCACTATTGTAATCAATTTCCTGCCGGACCAATTTCAAAGTTTCTGCCGGCGGATCCCATATACCACCGCCCATCATAGATCTGCCTGGCTGAATTTGAATATATAAAGGACATTTCCTGTTTTCCGGGCCTCTTTCTATAATGGAACTGAAATGCGATTTATAAGGCGTTTTATCTTTGGAAAACCGGATATCCCTGTAAATCCGCTGAATATATTTTACAGGCTCTTTTTCGGGAATGGGTTCTATCTTCCGGATACCGTTTATCAGATTTGTTACAAACCCAAGATACTCTGTTCTTGCTTTTTCATATCTGGGCCTGTTCTTTTCAAACCATGGTTTGTTATTGTTTACTTTGATCTGATTCAGAAAATGAAATGTTTCTTTTGTAATAATGGACATGCATCTTTTTATTTCTATTGATAAATGATCATATCACTTCCTAAGAAGCGGGTCCGGAATAAGAGGCTATTTCAGACATCGTTCCGGACCGGATAAAACCTTTTAATTTCCTGGTAACTGAATTTGCAAAACCGTCAAGTAAAGTGAGGTCTGTTCCCCATAAACCGGTATTTGAAAGAACGCGTTGTACGATAACTTCTGCCAAACCTTCTTCCCATAATCCAAAAAATTCAGACACACAGTCGTCGTTGATCAGGTAAAATTGATTATCCAGGATTCCGTAATATTTCTCCGACTCTTTTTTCACAGGCCGCATGAAGAGTATATAAGCAGCAAAACCCATGGAAATTAATTCAGGCGGCTTTTTGAACAATTCATAATATTTATTCAAAACGGGCAAAACACGCATCGCAAGCTTCTTGCTGTATTGCATAGTAATACTGAGCCATTGATGTTGCAAATAAGGATTCCGGAAACGATCGAGTACTTTAATTCCGAATTCCCTTTTTTCATCTTCAGAGATATCAAACGGAATGGCCGGACTGACTTCATGCATCATCAGATTTTCAACATATGATTCGAACAGTTTGTCCTCCATGGCGGCTTTAACCGTTTTAAATCCGGATAGATAAGCAAGTCCGCAGCTTAATGTATGCGTGGCATTCAGCATTCTCAATTTCAATTCCTTGAACTTGGTAATATCCGGCGTAATAATCACACCGGCGTCCACTGCATAAAACGACAGCACTTTACGTATAATGTCGTCTCCTTCAATCGCCCATAAACGATATGGTTCACAAACCGACATCAGGTCATCCGAATATCCCCATTCTTTCTCCAGCTTTTCTTTTGTTTCGGTGTCAGGCTTTCCGGGCACAATGCGATCCACCAGTGAACTGCAAAAATGATTGTGTGCATCCAGCCATTCCGAAAAAGATGGCTCCAATTTATTAAACGCCGCAAGCTCGGTTATAACAGACTTCAATTTCCTGCCATTATCAGTTAATAATTCTGTTGGAATAATAACCAGTCCGGCCTTGGGTGATCCATTAAATATTTTATAACGCTCAAATAAAATAGCAAGCAGTTTCGCAGGAAACGAATCTGGTGGTTTTTTAAAAATAGATTCTTCCACAAACTGAATACCCACTTCAGTCGTATTTGAAATGATCACCTGCAAATGAGGATTCGACGCTGAAAACAAAACATCATCCCATTGTTGCATGGCTGACAGAACGCGGCTAATCGCCGAACAAATGACCGGCTGATCCACAACCACCCCATTTTCCAATACCCCGGACTGCTAATGTGTACAATCCATCCTGCCGGTCGAATGCATCCAATTCTCCCGTGCTGGTAGATTTAATCACGAGTATCCTGCCATTAAATATCCCCTGTCTGTTTGCTTTATCTACAAAATAATCCGGTAAGGCCCGGAGCAGTACACCTGTTCCGAATTGTAATATTTTCTCAGGCAGGCTGAAAATGTCAGCTCCGGGTTTGGATAATTCCTTATTTTGAATAAGTGGCAGATTTTTTTTTGATAACTCCATATATGATTATTCTTTCTCGACAACTACTTTAATGACGTGATCGGATTGGATCAACCAATCGGTAAATCCGGCGGCGGCATCTTTAAATTTTACCCTGTTTGTAATAAATGAGCATGGATTAACCTTTCTGTTCACCATGTTTTTAATCACATACTCAAAGTCGTCACGGGTTGCATTCCGGCTGCTCATAAGCGTCGCTTCTTTTTTGTGAAAATCAGGATGGCTGAACATTATTTCTTCTTTCTGGAGGCCGATTAGAATGTATCGTCCACCATGTGCAAGATAATTCAAGCCGCTATGAATTGCTTTTCGGTTTCCACTCGCATCAATCACGACGGTTGGCATATTCCCCCGGGTAATATCTGATAACTGCCCGATAATATCATGATTGCCGGCATTTATAATATTTGATATCCCTAATATATTTTTACAGAATTCCAATCTATGGGAATTTAAATCCATGGCGATGATTTCCGCACCTCTCAGTTTCGCAAATTCCATCGTGGCTAAGCCGATCGGACCGGCACCCATCACCAAAACAAATTCGCCAGGTTGAACACCTGCCCTTTTGATACCATGGGCACCGATTGCCATCGGTTCAACCAAAGCAAGTTCTGTCAGATCCAGGCCATTCGAATGCACAAGAAGCCTGCTGGGTATCGAATAATAATCAACCATGCCACCATCTATATGCACGCCACAAACGCGGAGATTGATACAGCAGTTCGTTTTACCCGCACGACAGGCAACACAATCACCACAATTTAAATAGGGCAGGAATGTAACTGCTTCACCTTTTTGAAAACCCGGTGCATCATCAAAGTCCATTAATTCCCCTGACAATTCATGACCGAGAATCCGCGGATAATTAAAGAAAGGCTGTGTTCCCTGGAACGAATGCAGGTCTGTTCCGCAAATACCAATTTTCCGGATCCTGACAATGGCGTGGCCTGCTTTCATTGGCGGCTCGGCCATTTCAGTGTATTCAAAATTTCCGGGTTGTGTACACACTAGTGCATTCATACGGCAATTTAAATGCATTTTTCCTAAGCATTTGCCAATGCCCTGTCCAGGTGTACATAACCCCCGTCCACATGAATCAACTGCCCCGTGGTATGACTGGATTTTTCAGATAAAAGGAATGCTACGGCATGAGCTATTTCTGATGGCTTGGTCATTCTGTTCTCCAAAGGAATTTTAGAAATGATTTCTTTTATCTTCTCGTTCGGATTTTTCAAAGTCCGTATCCAGGATTCGTATTGCGGCGTATAACACTCTGATACGATAACCGCATTGACCCGAATGCCATATTTCAATAGTTCGACAGCCCACTCCCGGGTCAGCGCATTGCGTCCTCCATTGGCAGCAGCATAGGCCGAGGTATTACCCTGGCCGGTTTCCGCAGTTTTCGAGCTGATATTTACTATCGCCCCCCTGGAAATCTTCAGGTAGGGAACGGCGAAATGGGCCATTAAGTAATAATGCACCAGGTTGTTGTGCAGGCTTTCCATAAACCGCTCATAATTTCCTGTCTCGAGTCCGACACCATCATTTACACCCGCATTATTTACCAATCCTTCAATTCGTCCGTATTCGCGAACAACGGCCTCCACTGCCTTTTCACAGGCTGCTGGCTGGCCCAATTCGGCTTTAACTGAGAGTACGTGACCGCCGGATTTTTCCAATTCGTTTTGCAGCTTAAGGTTGTCCTCCTGGTTTCTGCCTACGATGGCTATGATGGCCCCTTCTTCAGATAACACCCGCACAATCCCCTCTCCAATTCCTCTGGCGCCTCCGGTTACAATGATGACCTTGTTTTTCAAACCCAGATCCATAAAATAATTTTACGTGAGTTGATAAAATGCCTGCGCATTGAGACCAAAAAAATCAGCCTGCTCAGAAATCGAAAATGAACTAAAATAATTGGTTGCAATTTGTTTTACCTCGTCATAAGCCGCCGCCACCAAACATACCGGCCAGTCAGAGCCGAATATCAGGCGTTTGGTTCCAAACGTTGCTACAACGGAATCTATATAAGGACGGAAATCCGTCTCCTCCCAATATTTCCAATCAGCTTCACTTACCATTCCTGAAATTTTACAATACACATTTTGGTATCCGGCAAATTTTCCCATGCCCGATTTCCAATCTGAAATAAAACCTTTCTTAATGGGTGGCTTCGCCAGATGGTCAATGATGAATCGCTGATCAGGAAAAGCCGCAACCAGTTTTTCCGCATACTCCAATTGATCGGGAAGAATCAAAAGATCATAGCTGAAGCCATATTTATTTAACAAGCTGATTCCCCGTTGGAAATCCGAATCCAGCATACTATCACGCTGCTCTTCTCCCTGTAATAAGTTTCGAAATCCTTTCATCCGGGAAAATTGACGATAGTATTTCAGCTTTTCCTCAATTCTCTCTGTCGTCAGGTCAATCCATCCGACAACTCCTTTTATAAAAGAATATTGATCTGCCAGATCCAGCAAATAATCATTTTCGTTTTCCGTTGGATCAGCTTGCACAACCACAGATCCTGCCACATGATTTTCCCTGAAAATATTTTCAATATCGGACGGTAGCCAGTCTCTTTGTAAGTCCTTCATGTCATCCGTTATCCAGCGATCCCTCACCGGATCAAAGTTCCAGAAATGCTGGTGCGCATCGATGATCGGATATTGCATAAAAGGATGCTATTTTTCGTCCGCTTCAAAATTAAATACCCTTTCCATCAAAACCCATTTTACGTCGCCAGGGGCCCATGTGATCTGTTGCTGAAATTCGGACATCAGTGATTCCCATTTTTGCACTACGGGATTTGCCAGATCCATAGCAGCCTTTTTCTCAAAACTGAATCCATCGGTCACATGGATAATCATAAAAAGCCTGTTACCCGTTCTGAAGATCTCCATGGCGATGATACCGGATTGCTTCAGACTATCCTGTATTTCCGGCCAGACTGCTCTATGATATGTATCGTATGCATTGATGAGCCTGTCATCATCCTTGAGGTCACAGGCAAGGCAAAATTTTCTCATAAAATGAATTAATGTGACATCGATAGTTTTAATTTTTCTATATCCAGATTTTTCAGTGCAAATAAAATCACTACGATAAAACATACAGCCGGAACCAGGTAAGCGGTTTGAATGGAACTCATATCTGATACCCTGCCCATGATTACGGGGAATACCGCGCCGCCCACGATTGCCATTATCAGCAAGGAGGAGCCTTCTTTGGTTTTTGATCCGAGGCCCCGGATGCCCAGAGAAAAAATCGTTGGAAACATGATGGACATAAAAAATTCAACACCCATCAAAGCGTACACCGGAAATTTCCCGTGAAGACTGACTGCCAGAATAAGCAACGCCATATTGATGATACTGTAGATGACAAGAAGTTTAGCTGCCGGAAAGTATCTGATCAGGGCAGTACCAACAAATCGTCCAATCATGAATCCCATTAAGGCAATAAATAAATAGAGAGCAGCTGATTTTTCTCCCATACCGGCTACTTTGTCGGAAAACCGGATAAAAAAACTGCTGACACAAGTCTGAGCACCCACATAAAAAAACTGGGCAAGCACTCCGAACATGAGATTTTTCTCTTTGAATATCGATCCTTCGATTTCGAGTGAACTATCCACATCCGTGATCTCCGGTAATTTAGTCCGGTAAATCATGATAGCCACAGAAAGTACAACCAACCCAATGACCAAATAAGGTAACTGCACAGCCGCTGCTTCATGATTCAGGTAATCATTCAATTGGGCCGGGCTCATAAAAGACTTCTGTTCAGAACTGAGAGATTTTCCGGAAAGAATAAACATACCTCCTACCAGTGGAGCAACAGAAGCCGCCAGTCCATTGAAAGACTGTGCGAAATTAATCCGATGAGTGGCCGTAGCGGGATCCCCTAAAACAATGATGTATGGATTAGCGGCCGTTTCAAGAAATGCCATACCGCAACCCATAATAAAAATAGCACCCAGGAAAAAACTATAAACCCTGCTGATGGAAGCCGGATAAAATAAAAAGGCTCCCCCGGCGAATAGAATCAATCCGAAAATGATACCGCTTTTAAAACTATATTTCTTCATGAATTTTCCAGCCGGAATCGCTAAGAGGAAATAAGCAATGTATAAGGCCGAATCGATAAGTGCCGATTGTGTATCGGTTAATTGACACGCTTTTTTGAGATGTGGAATTAAAATCGGGTTCAGATTCAGGGCAAATCCCCATAAAAAAAACAACGCTGTAATCAGGATAATGGCAGCAGATCTCTTGTTCTCAGGCATGGCAACTGTATATTAATCAATCCTGAATATACACAATCACCGAATATGAACCGGTTACAGCTGACAATTTTAATTAAGCATAGTGCACACACGAAGGTCAATCAAATAACTCCGGCTGACCGGGTTTTTTCTTTTGCTCCCATTCCATCGTCAGACTTTTAGTATATTCAGTCAGTTTCACACCGACTGCTTTCCAGCCCATCACCTCAACCGCCTTGGCTGTTTTAATCTTGGCTTTCCGGATTTGCGCACCACGACCTGACTGCATGATCAATACCGGTTCGTTATCTGTACTGACCGTTTCCAGTTGGTTACCTTCCCCTTCTTTTATGAAGAAGAATTTATTATGTAAAGAATTGGTTTCTATCCTAAATCGCTTGATCGTGTATTGCGCTTTTTCACTATCAAGATATATCGCGGTGACGATTTTTTCCGGATCGAATTTTTCAATCAGCAAAATTTTATCAGCATCAAAACGCTGCGTCAACTCCTGATCAGTGATTTCATAATTTCCGTCGTTGTATATAACCAGCAACCTGTCCTCTGCGCTAAATTTTCCAAGGAAACTTCCTTTCTCTTCTGTATTAAGCCGTCCAAATGTATCATCGAACCACAGGTTTCTCGCATTCAAAGTGGGTTTGCCCGCCTGCTTTAATTTTACCGACTTGATCGGATATTTCGTTACCTGATTACCTAATGATGCCCGGGCCTTGATTTCCAGGGTTTGAAAATCAAAATCAAATTCCTTATGCCTGGCCGAGCAATTCGGACTTAAAATAACCCTGACCAATTCGGCTTCTCCATTTGGATTGGTGGAAAAATAATGCACCCTCGCTTTTTCAGATTTGGTCAGATCATATTCCTTTTCCCTGGTAACACCGGTTACATTAAATCTTTTTGCATAACTGATTCCTGTTTTACCATCCACATAAATCATATTATAGGTGGTTCTTTCGTCATTCTTCTGGAAAATACCGACATGGATAATATCCTTGCCGATAAATGTTTTCTCCGCTACTTTCACAATCTTCATCGTTCCTCCGCGCGTAAAGGCAATGATATCGTCCAGATCGGATGCCTCCGTAACAAATTCATCTTTCTTTAGACCAGTGCCGATAAACCCCTCAGAACGGTTTACATATATTTTCGTGTTGGCAATCGCCACTTGTTTGGCCTGAATCGCTTCAAAAGGACGTATTTCCGTTTTCCTTTCTCTTCCCTTACCATATTTGCGAAGCAGCTCTTCAAAATAATTCACCGCGAAATCAACGAGGTTGTTCAGATCATATTTTACCTGCTTGATTTCCGCCTCGAGTGATTTGATTTGCGCATTCAGTTCTTCAATATCCAGTTTATATATTCTGCGAACAGGCTTTTCCGTTAATTTCACAACATCTTCCCGGCTGATATCTTTTTTTAATTGTTTGCGGAAAGGTTCAAATGCTTTGGCGATAGCCAGCAATACTTTTTCCCATGTTTCGTGTTTTTTTTCCAGCTCCTTGTAGATCTTTTCCTCAAAGAATATTTTTTCCAGGGAAGTAAAATGCCACTTCTCCTGCAATTCGTTCAGTTTTATTTCGAGTTCTCTTTTCAGCAAATCCTTGCTTAGGTCTACTGAATTCTTAAGCAGCTCCGGCATGGAAGGAAACTCCGGTCTTTGATTATTGATCACACAGGCACTCGGAGAAATGCTGATTTCACAATCCGTGAAGGCATATAATGCATCAATGGTGATATCAGGAGAAATGCCTTGTGCCAGATCCACCTGTATCTCAACTTCAGCAGCTGTATTGTCGGTTACTTTACGGATCCTGATCTTACCCTGATCATTGGCCTTGATGATAGAATCGATCAGCTGGCTGGTTGTAATTCCATACGGAACATCCCGGATCATCAGCGTTTTCTTATCTACCTCTTCTATATGGGAGCGTACGCGCACACGGGCGCCCCGTTTACCTTCATTATAGTTTAACACATCGATCATGCCCCCGGTCTGGAAATCCGGGAACAGTTCGAATTTTTTACCCCTCAGATATTTTACGGCAGCCTGGCATATCTCACAAAAATTATGGGGGAGAATTTTCGTTGCAAGTCCCACCGCAATTCCTTCCGCTCCCTGGGCCAGCAGTAAAGGAAACTTCATGGGCAAGGTGATGGGTTCATTTTTTCTCCCGTCATAACTCAGTTGCCAGTCTGTGGTTTTGGCATTGAAAGCCACTTCCAGCGCAAACTTGCTGAGTCGCGCTTCTATATATCTGGCTGCAGCGGCATCGTCACCGGTCCGCACATCACCCCAGTTTCCCTGTGTTTCGATCAGCAGATCTTTTTGTCCCAGGTTTACCAGTGCCTCACCGATGGATACATCTCCGTGCGGATGATATTGCATAGATTGGCCGATGATATTAGCCACTTTATTGAATCTGCCATCATCCATCTCTTTCATGGCATGCAGAATGCGGCGTTGTACAGGTTTTAACCCGTCCTGGAGAGCGGGTACAGCCCTTTCAAGAATAACATAAGAAGCATAATCAAGAAACCAGTTTTTATACTGGTTGGATATGCCCGTTTCATTCAGTAAAAAATCTTTATTTGTCATAGGTGGGTGCAAAGATATATAGCATTGACCAAATGAACAGTTGGTCATTATCCGGATGGTGGCTCGTCATTTTCCCGGAAACTATCCATATATTCACTAAGTATTTATTTTTAACTGCTATGCCAAAATATGCCGGCCAAACGAGGATCCTGGCAGCGGTGGACTGCATTATTTTTGGATTTGACGGAGATAACCTGCAGGTATTGTTAATGAAACGAGGTATGGAACCGGAGAAAAACAAGTGGAGCCTGATCGGAGGATTTCTCGCCAGATCAGAAAGTCTTGAACAGGCAGCCAGCCGGGTTTTAAAAAAATTTACCGGTATTGATGGGCTCTATATGCATCAGCTGCAAACCTTCAGTACGCCGGACCGGGATCCGCTTGAGCGTACAATCTCAACCGCCTTTACAACCCTCGTCGACATTCATCAATACGAAAAACAAATCATCCCGGATTATCATGCGGAATGGTTTCCGCTGGCTAAAAAGCCAAAGCTTATTTTCGATCATGATTCGATGCTGCGTATGGCGCAGCAGGAACTACGTTACCAGGCCGCTTCGCACCCCATTCTTTTTGAATTACTCCCTGAAAAATTCACGATTCCCCAATTACAAAATTTATATGAGGGTGTATACGTCATGCGTTTCGACAACCGCAATTTCAGCCGTAAGGTTTTGTCAACTGAATTACTGATAAAACTGCGGGAGAAAGATAAATCCGGCTCCAAAAAAGGGGCATATTATTATAAACTCAACAGGAAAAAATACAAAGCCGGATTCAGATCCTTTATGAATTTCATCCCCAATCCCGACTGATCCGTTATGTGATGTGAAGACTTTTTGCAGGTTACTGAATAAATGTTAATTTGACACGAATTCATCAGACAGTTCCATATGAATATCAAATCATGGGTTATCGGGATTGATTTCGGAACAGATTCTGTACGCACTCTGATTGTAAATGCCTTCACCGGGGAAGAAATTGCTACTTCACTTTTTGAATACCCTCGTTGGAAATCCGGTTTATATTCTGATCCGTCAACCAATCAATTCAGGCAGCATCCGCTGGACTACATAGAAGGTTTGGAACAGGGCGTGCGTTCCTGCATTGAACAGATTTCACCGGAACAAAAAAAAAATATCAGAGGCATTGGCATTGATACGACAGGATCTACGCCGGTTGCCGTTGACAAATCGGGCACCCCGCTTTCCCTGTTGCCCGCATTTGCCGGAAACCCAAACGCCATGTTTGTTTTATGGAAAGATCATACTTCCGTTCAGGAAGCTGCAGAAATCAACCGGCACGCACAAAATACATCCGTTAACTATCTGCAATTTGTTGGAGGAATATATTCATCAGAATGGTATTGGGCCAAATTGTTACATACGCTGAGATCAGATGAGTCCGTGCGGAAATCCTGTTATAGCTGGGTGGAGCATTGCGACTGGATTCCGTTTCTGCTCACCGGGGGTACAGATGCCGGTCAGATAAAACGGGGAGTTTGCAGCGCCGGCCACAAAGCATTATGGTCACCTGTCTTTGGAGGATTTCCACCCGATTCCTTTTTCAGTACGCTGGACCCAATGTTGACAGGTTTTGCCAATCGGCTCTCCCCACAGGTATTTACCGCAGACCAGCCCGCTGGCACGCTTTGCTCCCATTGGGCCTCGAGACTTGGATTGAGCCAAAACGTTGTTGTTGCAACCGGTGCTTTTGATGCACATATGGGTGCAGTCGGTGGCCAAATAGAACCATATTATTTAAGCAAAGTCATGGGCACCTCCACCTGTGATATGCTGGTTGCTCCTCTAAACGAAATGAAAGGAAAATGGGTGAAAGGTATTTGCGGACAGGTTCCGGGTTCTATTATTCCCGGACAGATGGGGCTGGAAGCAGGTCAGTCTTCGTTTGGAGACGCCTATGCCTGGTTTAAGAGCCTGCTATCCTGGCCGCTCATGTACTTTTCAAATAATCAAAACAAGGCGAAGACGCTGCCGGACGATATTACACAAGACATCTTAATGGAGATTTTGCCGGCGCTGAGCCGTGAAGCAGAAAAAATAGATGTCACCGAAAATTCGGAATTAGCGATCGACTGGTTCAATGGCCGTAGAACGCCAGACGCGAATCAGGAACTCAAAGGAGCAATCACCGGAATTAATCTTGCCAGTGATGCGCCAGCCATTTTCCGTGCAATTACTGAATCGACCTGCTTCGGCGCTAAAGCCATCATCGATCGCTTTGTTTCAGAAGGTATACCGGTAAAAGGGCTGATAGGACTTGGCGGAGTAGCAAAAAAATCTCCATTCATCATGCAACAAATGGCCGACATAACGGGCATGGACATACGCATTCATCGTTCTACGCAGACTTGTGCGTTGGGTGCGGCCATGTTCGCAGCAACTGCAGCCGGATTACATTCAAATGTTGAGTCAGCCATGAAGGCAATGGGCCAGGGCTTTGAAAAAACGTATTATGCAGATTCTTCCCGTTTTATTCTTAATCAAAAAAGATATCTTCAATATAAAAAGATGGGGGCTGCAGTCGAAGTCAATTTATTTCAAAACTCATGAACCAATATCAGCAAATTCGTGAAGAAGCCTGCGCGGCCAACAAACAACTGCCCGTTTTGGGCCTTGTGATGTTTAGTTTCGGCAATCTGAGTGTGGCAGATCAAAAGAAGGCTGTTTTCGCTATCAAACCCAGCGGTGTTCCATATGAAGAGTTACTGCCGGAAAAAATGGTCATCGTTGATTTTGACGGTAAAACAATTGAAGGGAATTTTAAGCCTTCCTCCGATACCCAGACACACGCCGTATTATATAAAAATTGGGGAAACATCGGTTCGGTTGTACACACACATTCCATGTATGCAACGGCCTGGGCTCAGGCGCAACGTTCAATTCCCATTTATGGTACCACACATGCTGATTATTTCAACGGACCCATTCCCTGCGTACCCCCGATGGACGATACATTGATTAGGGAAAATTATGAATACCAGACCGGCTATCAGATTGTCAACTATCTGCTTGAAAATAAAATTTCCTATAAAGAAATTGAAATGATCCTCCTCGGCAACCATGCTCCATTTACCTGGGGGAAAAATGCGACAACAGCATTGCATAATAGCGCTGTGTTGGAATACATTGCGAAAATGGCTTTGCTGACAGAACAAATAAATCCGGAAGCGCATCCACTGAAAGCGGAGTTGATTAAAAAACACTTTGAAAGAAAACATGGTCCCGATGCATATTATGGCCAGTAATGAATCTAATTATGTCAGATCTTAAAAAATGGGAAGTTTGGTTATTAACGGGTACCCAACATTTGTATGGCGAAAAAACGTTGAAACAGGTTCAGGATCATGCGGACGCAATAGCGAACTCTTTAAACGAAAATCCGCTGATGCCGGTACGGGTGATTGGCAAATCATTTGTTTCGACTCCGGAAGAAATAACCAAAGCCTGCGCTGAAGCAAACAATCAATCCACCTGTATTGGATTAATTGTTTGGATGCATACATTTTCACCTGCAAAAATGTGGATTAACGGTTTGAAGATTTTAAGAAAACCAATTATTCACCTGCACACGCAATTCAATAGGGATATACCCTGGGAAAGTATTGATATGGATTTTATGAATCTGAATCAATCGGCCCATGGCGACCGTGAATTTGGTTTTATAATGAGTCGTATGCGTATTCGCCGTAAGGTGGTAACCGGGCATTGGAAGGATCCACAATTGATACTACAAATTGCCGACTGGGTACGCGCAGCCGCAGGATGGAACGATTGGCAGGGTGCCAGATTTTTACGGCTCGGTGATAATATGAGACAGGTGGCCGTAACAGAAGGAGATAAAGTAGAAGCAGAAATAAAATTTGGTTATTCTGTAAATACGCACGGCATTGGCGATCTGACGGATATCATTCATCAGGTTTCTGACAGCGAGGTGTCCGCATTGGTGGATGAATATGCCGGGATGTATATAATGGCAGATGATCTGAAAAAAGGAAACAAAAAACATGAAGCTCTAAAAGATGCAGCAAGAATTGAAGCCGGAATAAAAAAAATGTTGGTCACAGGAAATTTTAAGGGTTTCACAGATACATTTGAAGATCTGCATGGTCTCAGACAGTTACCGGGAATCGCATCTCAGCGACTCATGCAGGCAGGATATGGCTTTGCTGGTGAAGGTGATTGGAAAACAGCTGCATTGGTGCGGGCCATGAAAACAATGGCAACCGGGTTAGCGGGCGGTAATTCATTTATGGAAGATTATACTTATCACCTTGAACCCGGAAATGAAATGGTATTGGGCGCACATATGCTTGAAATATGTCCTTCCATTTCTACAGACAAACCATCTTGTGAAATTCATCCATTGGGCATTGGTGGCAAAGAGGATCCGGTGCGACTGGTTTTTAACGGAAGTGAGGGACAGGCTTTGAACGTAACGATAATCGATATGGGAGACCGTTTTCGGATGCTCGTCAATACCGTGGACGCCGTTAAACCACCACATAATCTTCCCAAACTTCCGGTCGCACGTGTACTTTGGAAACCCCTTCCGGATTTTAAATCCGCCTGTACTGCCTGGATACTCGCCGGTGGCGCACATCATACTTGTTATAGTCAGAATCTGAGTGTGGATTGTTTGGAAGACTTTGCAGCAATGGCTGGAATTGAGTTTGTATTAATAGGAAAGAATACTGATATTTATCAATTTAAAAATGAATTGAGATGGAATGAAGTATATTTTAAAATGAATACTTAGTCATTCTACTGATACATTTCTTTATAACACGACTGCTGACTTATGAACGATCAACTGGTTTTTTCTGACTATCTCATATTTACTCTTTATCTCATCCTGGTCGGTTCTTATGGATATTGGGTTTATCATAAACGAAAAAATAAAGAACACGATTCAAAAGGTTTTTTCCTCGCTGAAGGCTCACTAACCTGGTGGGCCATCGGCGCAAGTCTGATCGCTTCAAATATATCAGCCGAACAATTTATTGGCATGAGTGGCAATGGCTTCTTCGTTGGGGTGGCTGTTTCTGCATATGAATGGATCGCGGCGCTTTCACTCATTATTATTGCTATTTGGTTTATCCCGATCTACCTTAAAAACAAGATATACACCATGCCGCAGTTTCTAAAAACGCGGTACAATGAAACAGTGGCCATGATTATGGCCATACTCTGGCTTTTCATTTATGTTTTTGTAAACCTGACTTCTATTTTATATCTCGGTGCAGTGGCCATCAGCGGACTATTGCCAAAAGAAGGCAATATAGATTACCTGCATATTGTCATGATCTCGCTGGCCGTTTTTTCTATAATCATCACACTGGGTGGTATGAAAGTAATCGGTTTTACAGACGTCATCCAGGTAACCGTATTAATTATCGGCGGACTGGCAACATCCTATATGGCTCTTGATAAAGTGAGTGGAGGACATGGTGCTACGCAGGGTTTTTCAATTCTGATGCAGGAAGCACCGGACCATTTCCGGATGATATTCAGCTAAACCCAATGCGGCTTCGTCACAAATAGATATCGATAAATACCTGATACTTCCGGGCATACTGATGTATGCAGCCGGTCAGTGGATCGTAAACCTGAACTACTGGGGATGCAACCAGTATATCACACAAAGGGCCCTGGGTGCAGATCTGAATACGGCACGCAGCGGTCTGTTGTTTGCTGCCCTTCTTAAATTGATTATGCCGCTGATCGTCATGCTTCCGGGTATCGCGGCCTATGTTCTCGTAAAACAGGGACATTTGCATCCTTTGCAAAAAATGGATGATGCTTATTCTGCCGTGTTAGGGTTTTTGCCAGCCGGATTAAAAGGACTTTCGATTGCCGCTTTAACTGCGGCCATCGTCGCCTCGCTTGCCGGAAAAATAAACAGTATCTCCACAATTTATACGCTGGACATTTATAAAAAGTATATTAATAAAGAAGCTTCTGAATATAAAATGGTGTGGACCGGACGTCTCGTCGCATTCGTTGCGCTGATCATTGCCATCATATTTACCTGGAAAGATTTGTTGGGCATCAGCAGCGCCGGAGGATTTACCTATATCCAGAAATATACAGGGTTTATTAGTCCGGGTGTATTTGCCATGTTCATTCTCGGCATGTTCTGGAAAAGAACCACAGGAGCTGCAGCCGTTGCAGGTGTAATTACCGGATTGGGATTATGTTATTTCTTTAATGAAGTGGCGCCTTCTGTTTTCGGAAATAATACCTGGTTATACACGGCATATCCAAATGGTAAAGGTGGTTATGAAATTCCTTTTCTGATTGCCATGGGCCTTTCCTTCTTCTTTACAGTGTTGGTGATGGTACTGATCAGTCTGGCAGGACCCAAAATAAATGCCAAGGCATTCGCCATAGATTCATCCATGTTTAAAGTAAAACCGAAAACCACTGCACTGATTGTTGTGATATTGCTTCTGTTAGCGGCCCTTTATATAAAGTTCTGGTAGGATATATTAGTTGTTAGTTGTTAGTTGTTAGTTATTACTAATAATTCATAAATAATAACTAACAACTAATAACTAATAACTCTATTGCGCTCCCTGCATGGCATCCTGCGCACCGGAATTGTTCATGTTTTTTCTTTTGAAAACAGAAACATCCAATTTGCCGAACCGATAGGTGAAATTGACTTTCACTAACTGGGGATCCCTGAGTCGGTTAAATTGCTGGTAAAAAAACTCGCTTTGAGAAAACTGGTCCGTCCATCGGCTTCGGAATATATCAGCCATGGAGACGCTGATAGACGCCGCATCATTTTTAAGAAAACTTCTGCTGATGGCCGCATCAACAGCCCAGAAGGCGGAAATATAACCCTGGGAAGAACTTTGAACACCCGCATTACCACCGGGGCCCCCACCCTGTGTTCCGGCACCCGAATTCACCGGCAGGTTTGATTTTGACTGATAGAAGCCTGTAATCTGCATCTTCAGTTTCCATGGCAGTTTCAAATTCGCATTGATCTTACCAAACCAGCTCCATAGGGCGGGTTGCGAAGTTGTATTTACGTTCGTGATATTAATATAGGAATTATAAACATTCAAATTAGTCGTTACGTCAAACCAGTTCGTGATGGTATTGACTGCTGTCAACTCCGCACCCACAGTCTGACTATAGTTCGCATTCACCCAGGTATTCACATAACCTGGTTGGCTTGTAATTGCATTGGTAAAAGTGTCGATATACCGGGTGATCAGATTATCGGTCTTTTTATAATATAATGAAGCAAGAAACGTATTATTCCCAACAAATGTTTTCAGGTAAGAAAGCTCAATTGAATTGGTAAACTCCGGAACAAGGTTGGGATTACCTCTGGTAATATTCAGACTGTCAGAATAATTTGTGAAAGGAATCAGCTGAAAGAAATTCGGGCGGTTTATTCTGCGTGTATAACTAAGCTGTATTTCCTGTTTGTTTTTAAATTTCTGACTCAGGAACAATGAAGGAAACAGACTGATAGGATATTTATTGCTAAAATTCATTTTCTCATTAATCAGCTCACCCGTATAATTAGAACTTTCGGCCCTTAAACCCGCCTGGTAACCAAAGTCCTTGATAGCCGAAGTAAATGAAACATAAGCTGCATACACATTGTTGGTATTATTATAATTTGTTGAAGCCTGAGGAACCAGGTAAAAATTACCATCTCCCGCATTATCATAATATGTGTATGTGTTACTAACAAGATGCTGTGTATTTAATCTCAGCCCCGCTTCCAGTTTTGTCTTGGAATCAAAGGGATGCACATAATCTGTCTGGATTGTGAGAAATTTATTCGTGCCGTTTCCGTTTATTTTTTGTTGCTGTGTACCCCCTATCGGAGAACCCGGCTGACCGGTCAAATAATTAGATACCGTCAATGCATTATTTTCGTTCATTCCGGCAAAATAATTCGCATCTGCCGTTATATTTTCTCCTTCTCTCGGGAAAAGGTGTTTAAATGCAAACTGTAACCCGTTGGCATTAAATTCTCTGTCCGTATTTACATTCCGGGTGCTGTAAAACGTTTCAGTTCCGCTTGGGAATATACTATCAGTCGCAATATTCAATACCTGCTCGGGTTTAAATTGACCGTGCACATGTATGCCTGTTAAAGAAAATGTCGTTCTGTTTGTGACAAAATAATCCAGTCCCAGGCTACCAAATGCGAAGGCACCGTTATTCTTTTCAGTTTGTGCCTGATTGATAGATGTTGGTGGATCGGTGTAATTATATCTGTAAACGCTTCCGTCGGTTACGCTTTTGTTTTGATTGTAAAATCCATTGGCAGTAAAATTAAATTTGTCCTGCCGGAGATTGAAGTTCAGTCCCCCGTTTAGAGCACCATGACTATCAACACCCCCACGAAGATTTCCGTTATAGCCTGTTTTGCGGTTCTTTTTTAAAATAATATTTACAATGCCTGCTCCGCCTCCGGAAGCATCAAATTTGGCTGAAGGATTGGTGATCACCTCAACACTTTCGATCGCATCGGCCGGAATCTGATCCAGTGTCAGGGTAGTGGGACGGCCGTCAATATAAAGTAATGGCGGTGCATTCCGGAGCGTCAGGTTGCCATCAATATCTACATTTACTGAAGGAACATTTTTCATCACATCCATCGCGGTGCCTCCTGCATTCACAAGATCTTTTTCTACATTGTATACTTTTTTATCGATATCCAATTTCAATGTCGACTTGGTCGCACTCACCGTAACCGTTTTCAGTTGTGTTATATCTGTAGCCATCCTGATATTGCCCAAATCTTTGTCAAATCCATTGATCGTGCTGCTCATGGCATTCACAGCCTGGGCGGGGTCCGTTACATTTTTTGGCATACCTCCGGGAGGCATTTTCATCTGAAACATGACGGTTTGTTCAATAGGCTTATATCCGGTCGCTGATATTTTTAATTTTAATGCACCAAAAATGGGCAGGTCTTCAAAACTAAATTCTCCTTTTGTATTGGTAGTAAGTCCTTTCAATAAAACCTGCTTTGATTTTTTGGTTACGGAATCATATTTATTGTGCAGTAATAATACAGTTGCCTCAGAAATGGGATGACCGCTACTGTCCTCCAATTTGCCATAAACATGACCCATATTAGGTGCTCCCTTTCCCGCACCGCCTGTTGGGAACTGGGCATTTACCGAATAGCCACCCACAAGAAAGACCGTCAACATCAGCAAATATCTCATAATATCATTTTGTGACTGTAAAACTAGTTTGGCATGTCCGCATTCTGTAATGAATTGAGACGAGCGGTTAAAATCCCGCGACCAAATGCTGGGTCATTTGGCTCCTTGTCCGATTTCGCGCATCAGGTCGTCCTTGTACAGATCACTTAGGGGTAATTCCAGCTCTCCCAGGAACACTGAATTCCTGCGAATGGCAGTAACATGTGATAACGCGATGATGTAAGATTTATGAATACGGAAAAATTTCCCCGGAGGAAGTTTTTCTTCTATGGATTTAAGACTCATGCGGATGACCAGGGGTTTGGTTTCGCCTAAATGAATTTTCAGATAATCTTTCAGGCCCTCTATCATCCGGATTTCTGAAAAAACTATTTTAACCAATCCGTACTCAGCGTTAACAAAAAAATATTCGGGCCAGGCATGCGATTCACCAGAAATATTTTTTTTCAGCCGGTAATAGTCGATGGCTTTATTACAGGCTTTCAGAAAACGTTCAAAGGGAACAGGCTTTACGAGATAGTCAATCACGTCCAGATTAAAACCCTCAAGCGCATATTTTTCGTATGCCGTGATCAAAATCACCATTGGCTTGATTGAAAGCGATTGTAAAAGCTGCAATCCCGTAAGACCAGGCATTTGTATATCGAGGAAAATAAGGTCTACTTCCTGTTGATTTAAAACAACCAAAGCTTCCATCGCCGTATTGCAGGAAGCAACCAGTTCCAGCGTTGGAATCTGGCGAATATTATCCTCTAAGAGAGCAAGCGCCAGCGGCTCATCGTCTACCGCAATACATTTCATTTTTAATGAAGTTTAATCTGTAGAGAAACATCATACCAGCCATTTTCCTTTTTTATCGACAGGATATGTTTCTGATCGTACAGCAAATTTAACCTGCGAATCACATTCTGCAGCCCGATTCCGGAAGTACGGTCCTTGACTTCCTCATTTAACGGACTGAATTTATTTTTTACCCTGAAATCTATCAGACCCTCGGAAACTTTCAAATAGATATCGATCACGGGTTGGTCGAGCGTTCCGGTTCCATGTTTAAAAGCATTTTCAATGAAAGGGATCAACAGCATCGGTTCGATCAGCTGGTTATCACCCGGATCCATATTTACCTTAATACAAAGGGATTTAGTGTACCTTATTTTTTGCAACTCTATATAGCTGTTTACATATTCTATTTCACGAAGCAGGGTCACCGAAGTTTCATCCGATTCATATAACATATACCGCATCAGGCCTGAAAGCCGGATAAGTGAGGGTTCCAGCTGATCTGACTTCAGACGGGCCATGGCAACCATATTGTTCAGTACATTAAAAAGAAAATGCGGACTTACCTGCGATCTTAAAAAAGAAAGTTCCGTTTTCAGGTTTTCATTTTCTCTCTCTTTCATGAGTTGCTCCGTCCTGATTTTGTCAGTAACAAACCAGTAAACCGTGCTGATCGCCCAGATAAAAAAATAGGGAAAGATGACAAAAAAATATTCCCGGTGAAGGCCGGGTCTTTCTCCTTCCCTCGGAAATATATTGATAGCGGTGATCAGGGCGGCCAACAGGAAAATAATAAGAAAAATATAGATACCGATCTTTTTCCGGTTCAGAAATCTTGGGATGAGCACCAACAAATTAAAATAGAAAAGCAGTATCCAACAGACATCAAATACCAGAAACCTGGGTCTGAACATGGCCTTAAAATTCACCTGCTGCTGGTCGGGTTCCCTGTGAAATAAAGTAGGCAGCGTGAATAATATCACCCAGGCGAGAATATGAAAAAAAACAATGGCAACCTTGGATTTGTACCAGCGAGTACTCATGGAAAATGCATATGATGCAATGTCCGAATATATAGCATATCCGCTGTCTCACTGCGACAAACCATGCATTTCCTGAGATAAAAGGGTTTACAAGCCGAAAGCCCAAAGCCTAAAGCCTAAAGCCAGGACCGTTTTCAATGAGGGTTTTTAAGCTCAAAGCGTAAAGCGCAAGGCGTAAAGCGAACAGCTATTTACAGAGAATTTTATGAAAAATGAGTACTTGCACATTTCACATAGTCAAGCTGTCAAATGGCCTTAAGCTTTATGCCTTACGCATTTAGCTTATTCGGATCTTAAACTGGTAACCGGATTTCTGAAAGCAGCCTTAATAGACTGGTAACTAACCGTTAAAAATGTAATGGCGATAATTGAAAAACCAGCGATCAAAAAAACACCAATTCCCATTGGTATCCGATAAGCAAATCCGTTTAACCATTGGTTCATTATCCACCAGGATATTGGAACAGCAATTAGAATCGCTACCAGCACCTGCTTAAGCAGGTCCATGGAGAGCATTGCCACCAGGCTGGGAACTGATGCACCGATCACTTTCCGTATTCCAATTTCCTTTTGTCTTTTTTGTGCAGTAAATGCCGTAAGACCGAATAGCCCGAGGCAGGAAATTAAAATCGCCAGTCCGGCAAAATATTTTGACAAAATACCAACCCGCAGTTCGGCGGCATACTGCTTTTCATATAATTCGTCGATGAAATGAAAATCAAAAGGAAAACCCGGATTAAAACGTTCGTATAAATTCCTGATCCTTTCAACAGTTTCCACCTCCCTCCCTGCCTGAACACGGATCATCAATTTATTCCAGGGGGAAGAATCCTGTTTGATCAAATTCATATATAGTGGTTTGACCGTTTCACGGAGCGATTCAAAATGAAAATCTTTCACAACCCCTATGATCTGTTTTGGATTGCCAAACAACGTAACGTTTTTTCCTACCGGATTTTTGAATCCCATGATCCTCGCCGCTTCTTCGTTGACAATAATATTGTGCGATTCATCACCATAATTTTTTGAAAAACTCCTTCCTTCGGCCAATTTCATTCCCATGGTCTCAATAAAATCATAGCCTCCGCCGAAACCCTCAAAATAGATATACTCATTGGGTGGTTTACCTACCCATTCCAGACCATTGTCCCCGTAATTGCGCCCGATCATCACATTGTATGTAAAAGAAGCATTCACTACCCCCGGGACTTTTTTTAATTGTGCTATAAAATTCTCCTCATTTGCAATCAATTTCCCTTCGCAATCCATTCGAATGACATGATCCTTTTGATATCCCAAATCCTTGTTTTGTATATACTGGATTTGGCGATAAATCACCAGGACACCCACAATCATAAATATTGAAATCGCAAATTGGAATATGACCAATCCCCGGCGCGCCCATATTTCACCGATGGAATTACGCATTTTCCCTTTTAATATCATGATGGGATTAAACCCTGCCAGGTATAGTGCAGGATAACTTCCCGATACGAAACCGGTGAATAAGCCGATGCCAATCAATCCCGTGATGAGTTCGGCATCGGGATAAAGACTGATTTCCTTTCCGGTAATCCGGTTGAATTGCGGAAGCAGCAGATACACCAATCCGATCGATATAATAACTGCGATAAGCGTCAATAGAATAGACTCTCCCAAAAACTGGAACACGAGTTGTTTTTTACCTGCGCCTACGACTTTTTTTATCCCGACTTCTTTTAATCTTCGCGACGCTTTAGCAGTTGAAAGATTCATAAAATTGATACAGGCAATCGTAAGAATGAACAAGGCAATAATCGAAAATAATTTCACATTCACAATACGACCCCCGATCCGGTTTCCATGGTCAAAACTATTCTGGAGATAATTGTCGGAAAAACGGATGGCAAATGGTGAACGTGCAGTATCGCCGCTGCTTTTTTCTATTAACCCCGCAATTCTTTTATTGAACGCATCGACGTCTGATCCTTTTTTGAGAACGACAAAATTATGCGGACCCGTATTGCCCCAGCTGGTAACCCAGGGCTGAATTTGTTTGTAGTATTCAAATGATAAAAGAAAATCAAATTGTTCTGAACTGCGAACCGGTACTTTTTCAAAAACGCCACTCACGAAAAAAATACGATCCTGTTGAAAAATAATTTTCCTGCCGATCAGATTTTGAGTCGTGTTGAAAAGTTTCATTGCCAATTCATCGGAAATGGCAATATTGTTTTTATCAGCCAGCACTTTATCCGGATTTCCATCAATGAGTTTAAAGGAAAAAATATTAAAGTAATCCTTGCCCACATACTGTCCGGTTGCTTTCAGATTTTTATCACCCACACTCAATGTAAATTTTTGGAACCAGGCTGCCGGTGCTTCGGCTGCGGCATATTCCACATCCGGATTCTGCGCAGCAACCGTTTCTGCTAAAAGTCCTGAACTCTCGTCGGCAATAAACACCTCACCCTTCCCTTTGCGGTGTTCCATCAACTGGTATAACCGGGCATCTTTTTCATGAAACTTATCAAACTGGTATTCATCGTGCACCCATAAATAGATCAAAATGGTGCAGGTGAGACCTGTTGCCAGACCCAATAAATTCAAAAAAGTAAACTGACGGTCTTTCATCAGGTTCCGCCAGGCAATTTTCAGGTTATTTTTAAACATAGAATGTAATAATGAAGATCTGACCTTACGCCCCAAACGAGTGCCATTTTTATAATATATTGGTTACCAGGCAAATCCTTAAAAATCAGTATGGAATTTGTCCGGTTTTGAACAGCAGTCGCACGTTTTTGAAATCACCATAGTTTTCTGTATTAACTCTGAATACCCAACCACTCATGGCTCTGTTAGAGAAAAATAATCGGGCTGATTGAGTAATTTCAATAACATGATGACAGATTTTTCAAAATTAAATACACCGGGTCGTCATTTTACGGAGTGTACACGTAGGCTACGTAAAATTTATTTTTTCCCCCATTTTGTGAAGGTGGATAACCGCAGAATAACGCAGATTTTGGGGTATTTTTCGTGTTTTGGTATTATTTGAGGCATGGCTGCTTCGGGACGGCTTCGGGACGGCTTCGGTAATCCTTCGCTCACTTCCCGAAGAACTCCCGAAGCCGTCCCGAAGCAGACAATAATCAGACAATAACAAGACCCGGTTAAATCCCCTTTTTTCACATAGTCTTCGTGTACACTCCGTAAAACCACAACCCCCGCAAACTATGCGGGGGTTGTGGTTTTCTTTAAAAAGCCTTACGCTTTGAGCTTTAGGCGTTAAGCTTTATGACTTTGGCATTTCAAAAATAACAGGATCAATAGTCTTGTTAAATTCGATTTTGTTTATATTGTTTGTAATAACAAACTGACCACCGTAGTTGATTTCAGTTGTATAGGGAATGGTTATTCCTAAATCCGCCTTTTTAAAGTTTGAAAAAGATACAGTCAGCTCCAAATTCTGACCCATCATACTAGCTTGTCTTGTGATCTTTGTCAAGTAGTATGTAGTAGCATCTATATAGGCAATTGTTTCTACCGAATCGGTATTTGTAAATTTCAGTTTATAGGCATTTCCATCCTTACCCAGGAGTTCTACTTTAAGCCCCCTCGCGGCATAATCATAAAATGGAGAAAAATAAATCTGACCCTTACTTTGTTTATATACATCGTCGGGAATCGGCTGTGGCGTAGAACCACCCATGAAAGGATTTATCTGCCAGCCACCTTTATCAGACGTATAAACCTGAGTTGATTTCTGACCGTTCATTTCAAAATCAAGTCGGTAAGCCTTACCGTTAATCATCTGAGATGTGCTGGTAGTCTCATTACCCATTACCTGGGTGGAATTTGTAATATAAACAGTCTTTACCTGATCCAGTTTGTCTTTCCCCCCGATGGCATCCACATATTTGTTTATGATTTCGTCTGCTGTCTGGGCCTTTACAAAAGTGAAACTCGCCGTCGCGAGTAAAAAAGTCAATCCCGTTTTAACCAAATTCATAATGCTGTTTTTATTTAAAGATAAATATCCCGATTTTTCTTCAAACAGACACCTGAGCATTTTTTCCACATTAGTTAAAAATCATTACCCAATGCGAAACAGTATCACCACCCTTAAAAATTCTTCTGCGGAATGAAATGGCTGCCGCCCTGGTCTGTAACTTTTATTTTTTATCAAATACCTGAGGCTCAAAAGTTTACGACAACCAATATCTGGGAACCGATCATCACGAAGAAGGATTCCCTTCTGATGGGATCCAACTCAGTCATCCGGCTTATCTTCGAAAGAAAATTACTTGATATGAAAACAGGCGTAGTAGGTTATGGCGTCGCTGCGCAATATATGCACCTGCCTTTTATCGTAACCAATCCAAAATTTCAGCTGCAGACAATTTTGCAGCGTAAGGGTGATGAGGCGAAGGAGAAATATCCTTCTGTAAAAATTGTTAGAAATCTCGACGAGATGCTGGCTGAAGAGAGTCTTGAACTGGTAGTAATCACCACCCCCAATGATTCCCATTTTGACTATGCCTGGCGCGCCCTGGAAGCCGGTAAACATGTAGTGCTGGAAAAACCATTTACAATCACATCTGAAGATGCAAAAAAACTGATCGCACAGGCAGAAAAAAAGAACCGTGTTCTCAGCGTATACCAAAACCGGCGATACGTATCTGACTTCTTAACCATCCGGCAATTACTGAAAGAAAATCTGTTAGGTGAAATTGTGGAGTTTGAAGCCCATTATGACAGATACCGTCCGGAACAACGACCCAATGCATGGCGGGAAGAAAATACACCCGGCAGCGGTATATTATATGATCTGGGCGCTCACCTGATTGATCAGGCACTCTGTCTTTTTGGTTTGCCAAAATTCGTAACAGCGGACGTACGGATACAAAGACCACACGCGAGAACCACCGATTATTTTGAACTCTGGCTTGACTATGATTTTACTAAAATTATTCTAAAATCAGGCATGCTTGTCCGGGAGCAGGTTGCCAGGTATGCCATCCACGGCAGGCTTGGATCGTTTATAAAATATGGTGAAGATCCGCAGGAGGCGCTGTTAAGAAAAGGTTTTCTTCCAACAGCCGCGGACTGGGGCCAGGAAGCAGAAAGTATTTATGGCACGCTGCACACGGAGATCAATGGGAAAATCATAAATGAAAAATACCCCTCTCTGGCGGGGAACTATGGAGGTTTCTATAATGACCTTTATGACACCATTGTCAAAAAAGAATCATTGAAAGTAAAACCTGAACACGGCTATAATACAATTCGTTTAATCGAAATCGCTACCGAAAGCAGTCAAAAGAAATGCCGCATCCCGTGTACGAATTTGATGGATGTCGCTTATCCTTAAACTACCAGCAGGCTGCAACCGCGTATATCACTATTATCCATTCTTCCTAAAATTTCAAAACTCCCGTCTTCAGAAAGTTTTGCCACATCATCCGTCGAAATAAATGAACAGGAGTATCTGTTGGCCAGGTCGATGATATTCAGGAGACCCTCTCCGGATTGACGCAGGGTCAGCGGATCGTCTTCATCCCTTAACAGCATTTTCATCCAGGGAACAGGCTGGTACTTCCCCTCTCCCATTGAATAAGCCTGCGATAATAATTCAGTCATGCCATATTCTGAATGAATCCGGGTTACACCCAGTTTCTCTTTCAGTATCTGATGCAATTCCTCTCTGGTGATTTCTTCCCTTCGTCCTTTCATTCCTCCGGTTTCCATCACGATCGTATGGGAAAGTTGCATGGAATATTTTTCTGCAAAATCTAATAAGGCAAAACTGACTCCGATCAACAGGGTTCGCTGTTTCCTGCTTTCCAGTTTCAACAATATCTCCCGCAGTTTTTCAAAATCATATAAATAAAATCCGTTCTCCGGTTGTTTGCTGATACGCATCCATTCCTGAACCATCCATACCAATGAGGAACCTGATCTTTCCAGGTATGCTGGCAACAAACCAAGAATGCAATAGTCTTCAATGCTCCCATAAAAAAATTCAAACCCTTTAACGAAACTTTCACGGTATATGTTCAGGTGTTTAACAAAATGCCGTGCTGGTATTTGACCAGTCGTCCCGCTACTTTCAAATATAATCTCAGGCGTAAATTCTCCCGTTGTCACCATTTCGGTTTTAAAAAAAGAAACCGGTAAAAATGGAATCTGTTTTATTTCTTTTACCGATGATGGACTGGCAGCAAAACGATTTGCAAAATCCCTGTACAGAGTGTTATCCTGATATTGGAATTTGAAGAGTTCCAGGGCCTTATCATTAAACTGCCCGGGCAACCCATTAAAGATTGTATCGTATTGATAAGTAGAAGGCTGGCTGTTCAAATCCTGCATGCGGATGGAATATGTCAAATCAATAGTTTAATCGGTGCAATACTAAAGCTTTTCGCGAAAATCCTTTAATTTGTGCCGTCCAAATCACATACATGAAATCCAGGGTTCTCATTTTATTTTGTTTTTTTCTGATGGTGCTTGGATGCAGCAAGGATCAAAACTCCGCAAAGCCCAGTCTCAAAATGAAATCATATACTGCTTCGGTTACTCCGGATGAAAGTTTCAACGCCGTGCTGTCTTATTCCCAGTCCGGAGGAAATCTGTCGGGTGATACTTTGTTGATCTTCCGTCATCGCTATAACCAGACACCGGTTCCCCCAAACGATCAGACCTCCGATACCTTTATGACTTTCTTACCTCAAACTCCGGATGCCAATAAAGCTGAATTCAGCGCCTCACTGTCTTGGGCCAATATCAGTTACGGCATTAATGGTGAAAACGACACATTTGATTTCAAATTTGTGTTGATTGATCTGAAGGGAAATCGAAGTGATACTGCCGCCACCGGCAAAGTTGTCGTGACTCAATAATTCAAGATACGTTGGTTTGGATCCGGAAAGTTTTCGATTATTTTCTCTTCAGCAGTTTTTATATGTCACTTTGTGCGGTATTAATGACCTGGCAAAGTGGTTATTTACTGCACCTGAATATTCCTGCCGACTATTACTGGTTTGTTTTTTTTGCAACACTGTGCAGTTACAATTTTCACTGGTACCTGACACCCCAGGATCATACCACCACCTACAGATCAACATGGTCCATTCAGCATAAGAGTACCCACCTGTTACTTTACTTCATAGGTGTTATGGGTTCCCTGGTTTTTTTTTACAAACTCAGGGAACACTGGTTTGCACTTTTTTTCGCCACTTTTCTCACCTTTTTATATTCTGCTCCAAAGATCCCGCTTCCTTATTTCCGGTTCCTCAAGCAGGTGGCGATCGGAAAAACCATTTTTCTGACTACAGTATGGACCTATGTCACAGCGATACTTCCGGTATTCGTTTCAGGTCTGTTGCATCATTATAATCATGAAATGAAATGGTTTGCCGCCAGCCGGTTTTTCCTGATTTACGCGATCTGTATCGTTTTTGATTATCGTGACCGTGCCGATGATAAACTGGAGGGAATCCGGACTATGGTAAATTATTTTGATGAAACGGGGGTAAACAGGTTATTTGTTTTTTCTATAATCGCATTTTTTATTTTTACCCTGGCCCTGCTCTTTTCCGGTATCTCTGTAATGGCGGTTTTGATTTTAATGATACCGGGAATTATCCTTTTTTCTATTTACAATACTGCAAAGCACAGTATTTCCGATTATCTCTACTATTTCGTTTTGGATGGTTTAATGATGCTTTCCGCATTACTGATGGCAATACTGCCAATTTGATTATTTTTGGCTCTAAATTCTATTCATGGCCAAAGCCGTTTCCGTAAACAATCCAAAAAAAACCGTTCTTCCTCCTGCTTCTCTGGTCTTTCTGAAAAAATATTTAAACACTCCTTCACCTGTCGGCTTTGAAAGCGGCGGTCAGAAAATATGGCTTGAATATCTAAAGCCATATATCGATTCCTATTTTACTGATGCCTATGGAACTGCCGTTGGAGTCATTAATCCCGATGCCAAATTCCGGATAGTGATTGAAGCCCACGCAGATGAAATCAGCTGGTTTGTCAATTATATAAATCCTGAGGGCCTGATGTACCTGAAAAGAAATGGCGGTGTGGATCACCAGGTGGCTCCCGGTCAAAGGGTTATTATTCATGGAACGAAGGGACCTGTAAAAGCTGTATTCGGCTGGCCGGCCATTCATACCCGTATTGGCACGGATGCCAAGGAAGTGCATCCTAAGGTCGAAAATCTGTTTCTGGATTGCGGTGCACGTAATCGCAAGGATGTCGAAGCCCTGGGTATCCACCCCGGTTCAGTGGTCACTTACCAGGATGGATTTGACGAGCTCGCTTATGATACACTCATCGCCCGCGCCTTCGACAACCGGATTGGTGGATTTATGATCGCAGAAGTAGCCAGACTGTTGAAGGAAAACAAAAAGAAACTACCCTATGGCCTGTATATTGTAAATGCAGTTCAGGAAGAAGTCGGATTACGGGGAGCAGAGATGATCGCCCGCAAAATTAAAGCGGATGTGGCCATTATTACAGATGTAACACATGATACGGCCACACCGATGGTTAATAAGATGGTCGAAGGAGATATTACCTGTGGTAAAGGTCCCTCCCTTGCGTTTGGACCGGCTGTGCACAACCTGCTCCTTTCTTTCGTACGGGATATCGCCGCAAAAAAGAATATACCCGTTCAACTTCGTGCAGTCTCCAGAAGCACCGGAACAGATACCGATTCGTTTGCGTATGCAAACGAAGGTTGCCCTTCAGTTTTGATTTCTATTCCACTAAGGTATATGCATACGACGGTCGAAATGCTCAACCGCAACGACATCGAGCAGACCATACGGCTGATGTATGAAACGTTGCTGGCACTGACCCCAAAAACGAATTTTAATTACCATTTATAATCTCGCCTACACTAAAATCTGGATAATGATCCGCAACAACTGGAGAAAAGAAGAAATACAGGAAATATATGAGTTACCACTCCTGGAACTTGTTTACCGGGCGGCGACCGTACACAGGACTTATAATCATACGGCCGAAGTGCAGGTTTGCACACTTCTTTCGGTTAAAACCGGCGGCTGTTCCGAGGACTGTTCCTACTGCCCTCAGGCAGCGCGCTACCACACAGATGTTCAGGTGCACGCACTTATGCAAACAGAGGAGGTACTACATTATGCTGAAAAAGCAAAACTGGCAGGGTCCACCCGCTTCTGTATGGGTGCAGCCTGGCGTGAAGTCAGGGATAACCGGGATTTTGACCGGGTACTCGATATGGTGAAGGGGGTAAATGCGATGGGGATGGAAGTTTGCTGTACACTGGGTATGCTTACAGAATCGCAGGCAGCTAAACTGGCAGACGCAGGACTCTATGCCTATAATCATAATCTGGATACTTCTCCGGAATATTATACCGAAATTATCAGCACACGTACCTATGATGAACGTTTAAATACACTGGGGAACGTTCGCAGGGCTGGAATCAGCGTTTGTTGCGGAGGCATTATCGGACTGGGTGAAACCCACGAAGACCGGATCAAAATGCTGCAAACCCTCTCGACTCTGCCGGAACATCCCGAAAGTGTTCCCATCAACGCCCTGGTACGGGTGAAAGGAACTCCCCTGGAAAACAACCCTAAAGTAGACATTTGGGATATGGTACGAATGATAGCAACCGCCAGGATCCTGATGCCAAAGTCCATGGTAAGATTGAGTGCGGGACGGGCAGAAATGAGTATACCTGAACAGGCATTTTGTTTTATGGCCGGAGCCAATTCGATTTTTGCGGGAGACAAATTACTGACCACACCCAATCCTTCCTTCGAAGAAGATAACGCAATGTTTGATCTGCTCGGACTGAATGCGATGGAAGCGTTTAAAAGCGCAAAGCTTAAAGCGGAAAGCGTAATGCAAGTCTGAAAGTCTGGAAGACTGGAAGTCTGATTGTGAAGAAGTGTTTTTAAGTATTGCTTTAAGCTTTACGCTTTTAGCGTTAGGCTTAAAATAAGAATTCCTCCATAGACATGGAGGAACTTTTTTTAACCCTTAAAACAACCAACATGAAAATCTTTGTTGTTGTATATATAACGTAAGGAATTTCCTTTGGTTTAATTTTTTATTGTGAAAGAGCTGTTAATCATTTTAAGCTCAAAGCCCAAAGCCTAAAGCGTAAAACAAATACAAATGTTCTAATGGTTAATACTTAGTCGATGGACGAAATAATCGAATTCCACATAAATTTATGCATTGGAGAATTACTGGTTTTAGGCTTTAGGCTTGTATTCGTTTTAGGCTTTACGCTTTACGCTTTCGGCTTACACAAGTGCAAGGTCCAGAACCTGCTGCATGTTTTTCACATAATGAAATTTCAGCCCCTTGATAAAATTCGAATCAATCTCGCTGATATCCTTTTCATTTTGCCAGCATAAAATAACTTCTTTGATTCCGGCTCTCCGGGCTGCGAGAATTTTTTCCTTGATCCCGCCTACCGGCAAAACCTGACCACGTAAAGTGATTTCACCGGTCATTGCCAGATATGGTTTTACTCTTTTACCGGTAATGGCTGATGCGAGTGATGTCATCATTGTAATCCCCGCGCTCGGACCGTCTTTAGGTGTGCCGCCTTCAGGAACATGTATATGGAGAGTCTTTTTAGCAAAAACATCGGTATTGAGCCCATATTTCTTTGCGTTGGACTGAAGGTAAGTCAATGCCGTGGTTGCACTTTCCTTCATGACATTTCCCAGATTACCCGGTCAGTTTGAGGTCACCCTTACCATCGCTGATGCTGGTTTCTATAAACAGGATATCGCCCCCTACATAAGTCCAGGCAAGCCCTACGGCAACGCCAGGCATATTGGCTACTTTATAGAGATCATTGCTGTACCGCGGTTTTCCCAATACTTTTTCGATATCTTTTTCTGTAATCGAAGCCTTGAGTTTTGATTTAAAAGCAAATTCTTTTGCTTCATAACGCATGATGGATGCCAGTTGTCTGTCCAGTTCCCTGACACCACTTTCACGGGTATAATCAGAAATGATTTTAACCAGATTTTTATCTGACAGTTTTAAATTTTGTCCTTTAAGGCCATGAGCTTCCTGTTGTTTCGGAATCAGATGACGTTTTGCAATCTCCACCTTTTCTTCTACGGCATATCCGCTCAGATCGATGATTTCAATACGGTCCCTTAATGCCGGTTGGATATGACTGATATCGTTGGCAGTGGCAACAAATAAAACGCGGCTGAGATCATACTCCTGTTCAAGATAATTATCGTAAAATGTGTTGTTCTGTTCCGGATCAAGCACTTCAAGTAATGCAGAAGTCGGGTCACCTCTGAAATCAGTCCCCACTTTATCAATCTCATCCAGGATCATCACCGGATTAGAAGATTTGGCTTTCTTCAGCGATTGTAAAATTCTGCCAGGCATTGCGCCGATATAGGTTTTACGATGACCACGAATTTCGCTTTCATCATGGAGGCCGCCCAGACTGATCCGCACATATTTTCTCCCGATTGCCGCTGCAATACTTTTTCCAAGAGAAGTTTTACCAATGCCCGGAGGTCCGACAAAACATAGAATCGGACTCTTCATATCTCCTTTCAATTTCAACACGGCCAGATATTCAAGTATCCTTTCCTTCACTTTTTTCATTCCATAATGATCGAGGTCCAGCACTTTTGATGCTTTCTTCAGATCATATTGGTCGTCAGTATATTCACTCCACGGGAGATCGAGCATCAGGTCCAGGTGATTATACACAATGGAATAATCCGGTGTGCTGGGATGCATACGCTCGAGTTTCTCGATCCCCTTTTTAAAAATGTCTTTGGCAGATTGCGGCCATTTTTTGGATTCCGCTTTTTTCTGCATTTCACGCAACTCACGTTCATTGCTATCGCCGCCGAGCTCGTCTTTGATACTCTTAAGCTGTTGCTGAAGAAAATAGTCACGTTGCTGTTTATCGAGTTCGGTCTTGGTTTTATTGGTAAGTTTATTTTTCAACTCTGCAAATTGCAATTCGCGTTGCAACAACTGCATGAGCAAGTCTGCCCTGGATCTGATATGATCTGTGGCAAGCAATTCCTGTTTTTCCGTCAGTTCAGAATTCAGGTTGCTGGAAATAAAATGAATGAGGAAGGAAGGGTTTTCAATATTTTTCAAAATAATCGACGCCTCTGTAGGAATATTAGGCGACAACTGGATGATCTGGGCGGCCAGGTCCTTGATATTTGAAACATACGCCTCAAAATCCTGATCCTTGGGTGCCTCTTCTTCCTGCAATAAAAGCACCTGAGCTTTGAAATAGGGATCATCTGTCGTAATGGAACCCACCCTGAACCTTCTTTTACCCTGAAGAATAACGGTGGTACCGCCGTCAGGCATTTTGATCACTTTGATGATCCTGGCAATCGTTCCAACATCCACCAGTTCTTTCATGCTGGGATCTTCTACACTACTGTCTCTTTGTGCCAAAACGCCTATCAATTTGTCAGCCTTGTAAGCGTCGTGGACAGCCTTTATGCTCTTATCCCGACCCACGGTAATTGGCAATACGACCCCCGGGAACAACACCGTATTGCGCAGGGGAAGGATCGGTATTTCTTTAGGAATCTCAGTATCTGCAAGGTTATCGTGTTCTGTTTCGTTTATCGGGATAATGGGCATGAAATCCATTTCCTGCTCGCTTCGTTGAAAAAAAAGTCTTTCGTTCATACATTAAAAAGGGTGACAAAATAACACCTCTTTTGGGTATTATCCTATCTTTTTATAGTTGAACCCTTTATGTTCAAGTTTAAGGCCAATCTTTCAAGCTTAACGCCTAAAGCCTAAAGCCTAAAGCTTTCAATTGATGAAGATCAAGATCTGTTGAATGGACCTATCATATAAAAGATAAAGGGAAGAAATCCTGATTCTCTTCCCTTTACTAAAAAACTAATTAACTCAAAGTTTTAGGCTTTAGGCTTTAGGCCTTAAGCTTAGAAAATACGTAGTCCCACATAAAGCTGAACGGTGCGTGTTTTCCAGCTGTCAACGCTCTCGATTGAGCTGATATTCGCCACATTCGTAAAGCCGTAAACATAACGGGCTCCTCCCTGAAAAGCACCGAGATTGACCTGGGCACCTATAACCATTGAGAAATTCCCGCTTTTAAACGCATTACCTGCACTGGTTGTGATATTATCGCTGGTATTCATGAGAATACCAAATTGCGGACCCGCCTGAAGACTTATGATTGGTAATGGAAGCTTGTAAGTCAGTAAAATCGGAATACTCAGGTAATTCAGTTTTACACTCCGACTATTGATACCCTCTTCATATACGTCATCAAAATTACTGGCGGTCTGGGTGGATGTCTGGCTGAACAATAATTCGGGTTGTATGCCCCAATGTTGGGAAAAATTCAGTTCTGCAAAAGCACCGGCCATAAAATTCCATTGAAATCCTTCATCAAATGATCTTCCGGTCAATTGTGAAATATTGGTTCCTGCCTTAATGCCTAAATGGAAGCCCTGAGCCTGAGTGCTGGAAACGGAGATAATAAAAACAGCGATAGTGAGAAAACTTAATTTCTTCATGGGTGAACGTTTTAATGGTTGACTTTCATATTTCCGGAACGTGAATTTCGCTGATTTGGTGGTTTCTAAATTCACTTTAACAGCTTATTAATGAATAAGAAAAAACTATACCAGCTCAATTAAAGTAATCTCCGGAAGTATGCCAACACGACCCGGATAACCGATGAAACCGAATCCGCGATTAACATATAACTTCTGTTTTCCTGATTCGTACAATCCGGCCCATTCATCATAAACGTACTTTACGGGACTCCATTTGAATCCGGGAATTTCTATTCCGAATTGCATGCCATGGGTATGACCCGCCAGCGTCAGGTCAATGTCGCCGTATTTTGGCCTGACTTCAGCATCCCAGTGACTGGGGTCATGACTCATGAGAATTTTAAACGGATATTTTTCTGCGCCGGGATAGGCTTCCCACATTTTTCCATGTTTTGGGAACCGGGCTTTGGCACTCCAGTTCTCAATTCCGATCAAAGCAATTTCCTGTCCGTCTTTTTCCAGTACCACATGTTCATTCATTAAGAAGCCGCCAGCCCATTCCGGCCTGAATCTTTTTCAGATCCTCAATATTCTGGTCCCGGGCTTCTGCTGTCGGCCATTTTACGTAATCGCCATAGTCATGATTACCCAGGGTCGAGAATACACCCAGCGGTGCTTTTAATCTTGCAAACACGTCTTCATACCCATACATTTCTGTTGCCCGGTCATTGATCAGATCACCGGTAAATAAAATGAGATCCGGTTTGAGATCCAAAATCTTCTGAATACCTCTGTCAACTGCTTTTTTGTTATCAAAGCTTCCTGAATGAACATCTGATATCTGTACAATTTTCAACCCTTTGAAAGCAGGCGGAAGGTTACTGAAAGCAAGCGGAATATGTCTTATATGGTAATTGTATTTATTGGAAAAACCATAGATCAATGAAGTGATCAGCGTTCCGCCGATCCCAATACCCAGCCAGCTTAAAAATGCAGAACGGGAAATTCCTTCACTCACCTCGCTCTCTCCTTCAGTATTCCTAAAAAATATTTTTGCTACCGCCCATTGAATTAAACGCCGGAGATCATCTACCAGGAAAAAAACGGAAGCCAGTACCTTGGCGAAGAAAAATCCGATAATGGTTACAAACACATAATTGCGAAGATTTTTCGGCCATCGGTCGGTGTTGAGCAGGGGCAAAAGGATAAACAAAATGATAATCGCAATCGAAAGGGTCCAGTAAGCAGTAAAAATGATTGTCTTTGTTTTTTGGGAAGAAGAAGAACAAAGCATTTTTACCACCTGAAAAACATATAAGTCAATAGCTGCCATGATAAACGCTATTATCCATACAAATCCGGCGTTCCGCATATCTTTGTATTTAGAAATTGAAGTTGTTTGTTTAGAAATCGATGAATTCATCCAGTTGCTGGTTGATCGCCAGGAGGGTCTCCCGGTGTTCTAATTCGTCTTCGTTGAACAGCGTGTCAACAATGGAAATAGGAAGTTTGTTCGGATGAACAACCGTGCCGACATAATGCATGATGCCCGTCAGGTGATCCATACCCCGCAGGTTCCCGGCCCTGCCCTTGGAAACCCCGGTAAGGAGCGCTTTTTTGCCCTTCCACACTTTACGATCTGTCACATCTATCAGGCATTTCAGCACTCCGGGAATGCTGCCATTGTACTCCGGACTGATAAAAATAAATTTGCTGGCCGACAGCAGCCATTTCTTTTCCAGATCCAAAACGGAAGGATTACGCTCCAGCAGTTCCAGCCCGATCAGTGAGAGAACCGGAGCCTCAATTTTTTTTTCTTTTAAAATGGAATGATACAGATCTGCGACACGCAATGTGAAACTTTCCCTTCTGTTAGTGCCTGAAATAATGAGATACATGGGGATGCAAGTTAAGGTGAAGCGGTATTTTTCTGAACTCGGCTGGCAAGTTTGTATTTTTACCCATAAGCAGGCTTTAAAGCGAGGGTAATTTTTGTACTTTCACGCATCCTTCCCATCGCTAAGGGAGGAATCATAAACATTAAACAACAGATAGCATCATGGCAAGAATCATCGGTGTGGCGAATCAGAAAGGTGGAGTCGGAAAAACAACGTCTGCTATCAATTTGGCTGCCAGCCTCGCCGTGCTGGAATTCAGGACCCTTTTAGTGGATGCCGATCCTCAGGCGAACAGTACCACCGGTATTGGCTTTGACCTGCACAATATTACACAAAGTCTGTACGACTGCATGGTGAATCATGTACCGGCCCGGGATGTAGTGCTGAAATCAGAGGTACCGAACCTGGATCTGATTCCTTCACATATCGACCTTGTCGGGGCTGAAATTGAAATGATCAACTATCCTGACAGGGAAAGTGTTTTGAAGAATATTTTGGAGCCCCTGCGGAAAAATTATGAATTTATAATCATCGATTGTTCACCATCTCTTGGCCTTATAACTGTAAACGCCCTGACCGCCGCTGATTCTGTAATCGTACCCGTTCAGACAGAATTTTTTGCACTGGAAGGACTGGGAAAACTGCTCAATACCGTCAAGATCGTGCAAAGTCGTCTGAATCCGGATCTTGCAATCGAAGGTATACTGATGACGATGTATGATGGCCGCTTAAGATTGTGCAACCAGGTTGTGAGCGAGGTACGCAAACATTTTGATGAAATCGTTTTTAGCACCATCATACACCGGAATTCAAAAATCAGTGAAGCGCCCAGTGTGGGCAAACCGGTTATTTTATACGATGCTTATAGCAAGGGCGCTATGAATTACTTAAACCTGGCCAAGGAAGTCTTACAGAAAAACAATATGACAAAAATGAGTCAGGAAGAACGCATCCTCGAATAGCCCTGAAAAACCAAATTACAATGACGACGCCGAATAAAAAAGATAAAGAGGCTCTCGGAAAAGGAATCCGCTCCTTACTGCAGGGAATTGATCTGGATTTAAAAACATCATCCGGTTCTCTGAAAACTTCTGTCGCGGAAAGCATTACAGGAATTCTCCGGGTACCACTGGATCAGATTGAAACAAATCCGAAACAACCCAGAAAAGATTTTGATGAAAACGCTTTACAGGAACTGGCTGCTTCCATACGGATTCATGACATCATTCAACCGGTAACCGTAGCCAAACTTCCATCCGGTAAATACAGGCTCATTACCGGAGAACGCCGTTTTCGCGCAAGTCGTATCGCCGGCATCAGGGATATTCCCGTATATGTTCGCCAGGCGAATGATCACCAACTACTGGAACTCGCGCTCCTGGAAAATCTCCAACGGGAGGATCTCAATGCGATGGAAGTGGCCCTCAGCTATAAGCGTATGATGGATGAATTAAATTATACCCAGGAGCAGGTTTCGGAGAGAATGGGTAAGGAAAGAAGTACAGTTGCAAATTATGTGAGACTGCTAAAACTTCCGCCGGATATACAGGTGGCACTCCGGAATAATTTGATTTCAATGGGACATGCCCGCGCTTTGATCAACGTTGATACCGTCGACAAACAACTATATCTATATAATGAAATTAAAAACCGTTCGCTGTCTGTCAGACAAACAGAGGAACTGGTACGCAAATTATACAAGGCTGCGCATCCTGTTAAAGAATCTGTAAAAGCAGGAATGCCGGAATCATACAGAAAAATTGAAGATACTTTAGCAACACATTTCAGCACCAGAGTAAGACTGAATCATAGCGATAAAGGATCAGGCAGTATCAGCATTGAATATTATTCTGTACAGGAATTAGATAAAATTCTAGGCCAGCTCGGTGTGCAGATCAATTAAGAGTTCAGTATGAGGGCATTTTTTATTTTATTCTTTGCGTTTTTATTTTTTACCCTTCACAGCAATGCCCAAAAAAAAGATTCTGCCCAGGCAGCACAGCTTTCGGATTCAGCCCTGGAAAAAAAAGACGCTATATACAAGGGCACCAAGTCCCAGGCTACCATGGATTCCATCGAACTGAAACAAAGGAAAAATTATCGGCGTGCCACCCTTTACTCAGCCATCCTGCCAGGCGCCGGACAGTTTTACAATAAAAAGTATTGGAAAATACCACTCGTATGGGCGGCCATCGGCATACCGGCTTACCTCTATTTCGACAACAAAAAAATTTATAACGAAGCACAGTATGCGCTGGTTGTAACCATAAACAAAAGTGGTGGCGACAGTCTGAATAATGTCTCTCCTGACTTTTTGCCATTGGTTACAAGCGGAAATACGACCGCTATTATCAATGTCCGGGATGAAGCCCGGAAGGATCAGGATTATTCCATTTTATTTGTTCTTTTATTCTACGGATTGAATATCGTGGATGCGACGGTGGATGCCCATTTGAAAGATTTTAACGTAAACAGTGATCTTAGTTTCAGGATAAAACCAATGGTCATACCTGGTCCCACACCCAGCGCCGGGATCACGCTGGCATTTGATATACACAAGCCCAGATACAGGCCTTTGTATTTGAATTAATACCTTTACAGCTATGAGAATCGCCCTGATAGGTTACGGCAAAATGGGTAAAGCCATTGAACGCATCGCAGTTGCAAAAGGTCATGAAATCATATTGAAAATAGATCTGGACAATGGGTTTGAAATGACCACGGAAAATTTGCAGAAGGCCGATGTTGCCATTGAATTTACCGGTCCGGCGAGTGCTGCAACCAACCTGCTGGCATGCGCACAGGCGGGTATTCGGACCATCAGTGGTTCTACTGGCTGGCTGGAACAATATGATACAATAAAAAATGCGTTTGTAAAAAGTGGGTCCGCTTTTTTATATGCGAGCAATTTCAGCATTGGAGTGAATATATTTTTTGAACTCAATAAAAAACTGGCGGCTCTGATGACTTCTCACAGGGAATATGAGGTGGAAATGGTGGAAATTCATCATACACAAAAGAAAGATGCTCCCAGTGGAACTGCCATTACACTGGCTGAACAGGTTTTGAAGGAAATTCCTGCCCTGAAAAACTGGGTGAACAGGCCTGTCCAAAATCCGGGTGAACTGCCCATTTTGAGCAAAAGGTTAGATCCCGCTCCCGGAACGCATGAAGTAAGATATTTTTCGCCTGTCGATGACATAGAAATTATTCATACGGCCCACAACAGGGAAGGATTTGCAAACGGAGCTGTGTTGGCTGCCGAATATATCCGGGATAAAAAAGGGATATTTTCCATGAAAGACGTTCTCGGATTTTAATCCCGCCCTCAGCGGGATTAAAATCCGGCTTAAAGCGCAAAGCGCAAAGCGCAAAGCACAAAGCGCAAAACGAAAAGCCTAAAGCGAAAAGCCTAAAACTATTTCCTAAATTACTCTTTCATATAATTCTCACCGTCAACCGTTCCCGTACATGCGGGATCAACCGTCAACCGTCAACCGTCAACTGCCAACTGCCAACTCTTTAGATCATGAATTGTTATTATCTTGTAACAGATTTTCTTTATGCTTTCAAAAAAGTCGCAATACGCATTTCAGGCACTCATGTACCTTTCTGAAAAGGAAAAGGAAGGCCCCGTCCTTATTGCTGAAATTTCCAGGAAGAAAAAAATTCCCTTGAAATTTCTGGAAAATATCCTGCTTGAACTCAAAAAAGCGGGCATCCTGGAAAGCAAAAAGGGCAAGGGCGGAGGTTATTACTTTGGAAAGGATCCGAAGGAAGTTACATTGGCAACCGTGATGCGTTTGATCGATGGACCGATTTCGCTGCTTCCCTGCGTCAGTTTATATTTTTACGAAAAATGTTATAACTGCGACGAAAAGCATTGCGGTCTTCGTGACGTCCTGATCCAGGTTCGCGATGCAAACCTCAAATTGCTTGAAAATAAAACCATCCGGGATTTGAATACCAAGTCAAAAACGGGTCAAGGTGCAAAGCTTAAAGCGTAAGGCTTAAAGCTTAAGGCTATTAAAATGTGAAAATTCAAAATGAATTTCCATATTATCATTAAACATTTAATTTCCCAATTCTTACATTTCCACGAATACACCTTTGCCACACTATAAAAGGAAAACCCTTCACTTTCGTGAAGGGTTTTCCTTTTATATGCTTTAGGCTTAATAATCCATTCCGCCCATTCCTGGTGCACCGGCACCTGGATGTGAATGAGCTTCTTCTTTCTTGGGACGATCTGCAACTACACATTCTGTAGTCAACAGCATACCCGCGATTGAAGCAGCATTTTCAAGAGCGATACGGGTTACTTTGGTTGGATCGATGACTCCAGCCTTGTAGAGATTTTCATAAACTTCAGTGCGGGCGTTAAAACCATAATCGGCTTTTCCTTCCTTTACTTTCTGAACAACAATACTTCCTTCCATACCACAATTGAGAACGATCTGGCGAATAGGTTCTTCGAGAGCACGTTTTACAATCAGAATTCCGGTTGTTTCGTCTTCGTTTGAAGCACCCTTTAATTTATCCAGACCGTCAATGGCACGGATATAAGCAACTCCGCCACCAGGTACGATACCTTCTTCCACAGCAGCTCTGGTTGCATGAAGGGCATCGTCAACACGATCCTTCTTTTCCTTCATTTCCATTTCTGTTGCAGCTCCGATATACAATACAGCCACACCACCGCTTAATTTAGCCAGGCGTTCCTGTAATTTTTCTCTGTCATAGTCTGAGGTAGTTGATTCAATCTGCGCCTTGATTTGATTTACACGGGCAGTGATATCTTCTTTCTTTCCCTTTCCGCCAACAACAATTGTATTGTCTTTGTCGATTGTTACGGAAGCAGCTGTTCCGAGATAGCTCAGATCAGCATTCTCAAGTTTGTATCCTTGTTCTTCGCTGATCACGAGACCCTTTGTAAGGATTGCAATATCCTGCAGCATTTCTTTTCTGCGATCACCAAAGCCCGGTGCTTTCACAGCAGCCACTTTAAGCGTGCCGCGTAATTTATTTACAACCAGTGTAGCCAGCGCTTCACCTTCCAGGTCTTCTGCGATGATGAGTAACGGACGGCCACCCTGTGCAACCTTTTCCAGGATATGCAAGATATCTTTCATGGCAGAAATCTTCTTATCATAGATAAGAATATATGGGTTCTGCAATTCAGCTTCCATTTTTTCGCTGTTGGTAACGAAATAAGGAGAAATATAACCACGGTCAAATTGCATACCTTCTACGACATCAACTGTAGTGTCGGTACCTTTTGCTTCTTCAACTGTAATCACACCTTCCTTACCAACTTTTGCGAATGCCTCAGCGATCAGTTTACCAATGGTTTCATCATTGTTAGAGGAAATAGATGCTACCTGCTGGATTTTTTTACTGTCGTTTCCAATAGTCTGCGATTGCGCTTTCAGATTATCAACAACATATTTCACAGCCTTGTCTATACCGCGTTTCAGATCCATTGGATTGGCACCTGCTGCAACATTCTTCAGTCCTTCGCTGATGATGCTCTGGGCAAGAACAGTAGCTGTAGTTGTACCATCGCCTGCAATATCTGCAGTCTTGGATGCAACTTCTTTCACCATCTGTGCACCCATATTTTCTATCAGGTCTTCCAGTTCGATTTCTTTTGCAACGGTAACTCCGTCTTTTGTAATCTGGGGAGCACCGAATTTCTTTTCAATTACCACATTGCGGCCTTTTGGTCCCAGGGTAACTTTCACAGCGTTGGCCAGAATGTCCACGCCCTTTTTCATTTTATTTCTTGCTTCGATATCGAAGAAAAGTTGTTTAGCCATAATATTTAATTTAAGGATTTGTGAATTTGAAAAATCTAAAAATATGTGAACCGGAATCTCTGGAATTACTCCCATACTCCCATATTCTCATACTCCCATACTTGCTTAGAATCTTGCGATAATGTCAGATTCCCTCATACTCAGGAAATCCTGTCCTTCAAAACTAATTTCGGTGCCGGAATATTTACCATACAAAACGACATCGCCTACTTTCACTACAGGTTTCTTGCCGTCTTCATCGATTTCGCTGATGGCAACCACCTCGCCTCGTTGAGGTTTTTCTTTCGCTGTATCAGGGATGATGATGCCGCCGGAAGTTTTTTCTTCAGCTGGCGCAGGCTTTACAAAAACTCTGTTTTTGGTACCCGCGATTGGAGAGATCGCTAACTTTTTAGCCATGACTGTATCAATTTAATTTTAGTGAAAAGTTTATAGTGCCCACGTAAGGGGCAGCAAAGCTACACTAAATACTGTACCAATCAAGTCAAAAAGGTGCAAATGGGAATACTTGTCAGTCTAAACACCCTTAACTAATAATGTCCGCGATTTGAAATGGCTAAAATGACAGCGTTTTTGACAGAACAGGTCGTTATTCAATTACGCGACCGGCACCAATGTAGTGAGTCAGATAATAACCTTCCCCCATATTACTGATCTGGACGCCTGCTACAGACGCATGTATAAAATAGTTATTATATAAGTAAACACCAACATGCGTAACCCGGTGCCCCTTCCCATAAGTATGGAAAAAAACCAGGTCTCCTTCCTGAAGATCTTTTTTAGGTATCCGATTGGTTGCTTTATACTGATCAGCGCTCATCCTGGGCAACTGATTTTCACTATAAACGCTCGACAATAAAAGCGACGAGAATGCAGAACAGTCAATACCCGCCCTGCTTGTTCCTCCATAATGATAAGGAACACCATACCACTGATCCATAAAAATCAGTAGCCGTAAATTCGAAAGGTCTTCTACCGGGGTATTGGTTAATATGGAATATTTGAATTTCAGCTGGTTATAATCGTCTGTTCCAACCGGATGAGGCATCGGTTTGACTGGAACCGGATCTGTCCCACCGGAACCGTTGTTTTTAACCGGTATGATGGTGCCGGATTTTGCCTGTGGATTATTACCAGGTTCAGTTGAGATGCTCTGAATAAAAACAGGCTTCGATTTTGTACCCGAGGCCTGGTTATTCGCAGGAGCAGACAAATTGTCCGTATCGCGGGTTGCCGGCTTAAAAACACCGCAACCTGTCAGGTTGATGATAAGAATCAGTAAAATGAACCGATTTTTCATTTTATTGTTTGATACTGGAACGGATAAAGATAGGCATTTTTTGAAAAAATGTCGTTCCTGCGGCTGGCTGCTATACGGTTCAGAAGGCCAGTTTTTTACAATGATTTAAGGGTTACTGGTTTACCTATTATAAAAAGAAACAATTTATGACATTAATAACGAACGGGGAGAAACTGTGTACAGATATTTTCACCCCATAGGGCAGCCTGGTTTTTTTCTTTGTTAATTGCATGTCCAACCTTTTGCCTGATGCCTGATTTTTCCCACCTGCATGTTCATACCCAATATTCGCTGCTGGACGGAGCTGCGTCTATCCAGAATCTTTATAACAAGGCTGTAAAAGATAAAATGCCGGCGCTTGCCATTACGGATCACGGCAATATGTTCGGTGCCTTCAGTTTTGTTGCAGAAGCTTATAAACACAAAAATGAAGATGGCAGTCTGAAGGTAAAACCCATCGTTGGATGCGAATTCTATGTGGTGGAAGACCGCCATAAAAAAACTTTCACGAAGGAGCAAAAAGACGAACGATATCACCAGGTATTACTGGCCAGGAATAAAACCGGTTATCAGAACCTTATACGGCTCACTTCCCTCGGCTATACAGAAGGCATGTACAGCAAATATCCGCGAATTGATAAATCGTTGATCGAACAGTATCATGAAGGACTGATTGCAACCACCTGTTGTATCGGTGCCTATGTTCCTCAAACGATTCTGCATGATGGAGAAGAAAAGGCAGAAAAAGAATTTAAATGGTGGCTCGACATATTTGGTGAAAATTATTTCATAGAGTTACAGAGACACCAGATCCCGGATCAGGAGAAGATAAATCAGTTCCTGATAAAACTTTCCAAAAAATATCAGGTACCGGTCATAGCCACCAACGACAGCCATTATACTGACCGGGAAGATTATAATGCGCACGATATTCTGTTATGTATCAATACCGGTGAAAAGCAATCCACACCCGGTTTTGATGATTTTGTAAATGATGAAGTCAGCCTGAAAAATCGTCGTTTCAAATTCCCCAACGACCAGTTTTATTTAAAAACGCAGGCAGAAATGACCGAGCTTTTTAAGGATATACCCGAAGCCATTGCGAACACAGGTCTGGTGGCGGATAAAGTAGAAGTATTAAATCTGAAAAAAGATATTCTGTTACCAGCCTTCCCCATTCCTAAAGCTTTTCAGATCCATGCCGACAATAATCTGAACCAGTGGGAATATCTCAAAGACATTACTTATCTGGGAGCAAAAAAAAGGTACACAGATCTGACGCCGGAAATCATTGAACGCCTCGATTTTGAATTATTCACAATCAAAACCATGGGCTTTGCCGGATATTTTCTGATTGTTGGTGATTTTATCCAGGCCGGTCGCGATATGGGTGTATTCGTCGGACCGGGACGTGGTTCGGCAGCAGGCAGCGTGGTAGCTTTTTGTATTGGCATTACCAATATTGACCCCATTAAATATAACCTGCTGTTTGAACGCTTTCTGAACCCTGATCGAAAATCCATGCCCGATATCGACACCGATTTTGATGATGAGGGCCGGCAAAAAGTAATTGATTATGTAGTAAAAAAATATGGCAGGAACCAGGTGGCCCAGATCGTCACGTATGGTACCATGGCTGCCAGGATGAGTATAAAGGACGTAGCCCGTGTGATGGATCTTCCCCTGGCCGAATCCAATGCACTGGCAAAACTGGTTCCGGATCGTCCCGGAGTTAGCCTCAAGCGTGTTTTGCATGCACCATTAAAATCGAAAGACGGAGAAAAATCACTGGAGGAAAAAGAAGGTATCGGGGGAGATGATCTGGAGCTGGTAAAAAAAATTCGTGAAGTCTATCAGGGAAACGATCTGCGCAGCCGGGTACTCCATGAGGCCGAGCGTCTGGAAGGATCTGTAAGGAATACAGGACTCCATGCGGCCGGAATTATCATCGCACCGGAAGACCTCTCGAATATCATCCCCGTTTGTACGGCAAAGGATTCTGACCTGCTGGTAACCCAGATTGAAGGATCCATCATTGAAGATGCGGGTGTTCTGAAAATGGACTTTCTCGGATTACGCACGCTGAATATTCTCAAAACTTCACTGGAACTCATCAAACAAAATCATGGTATAAGTATCGATATTGATCTGATTCCGCTGGATGATAAAAAAACATTTGAGTTATATCAGAAGGGAGATACAATAGGGACTTTTCAATTTGAAAGCCCCGGCATGCAGAAATATTTGCGTGACCTGAAGCCGGATAAATTCGATGACCTCACTGCCATGAATGCATTGTACAGGCCAGGTCCGATGGCATATATTCCTGCTTTTATCGATCGTAAACACGGACGCGAGCCCATTCAATACGATCTGGCTGAAATGGAAGAATATCTGAAGGATACCTACGGAATTACTGTTTATCAGGAACAGGTAATGCTGCTGGCACAAAAACTGGCCGGCTTTAGTAAAGGTGATGCAGATGTTCTTCGAAAGGCAATGGGGAAGAAACAGAAATCGATCCTTGACAAAATGAAGAGCCAGTTCATATCAGGAGCAACTGCAAAAGGCCATGCAGCAGCTTCGCTGGAAAAAATATGGACTGACTGGGAAGCTTTCGCGCAATATGCATTCAATAAATCCCATTCCACCTGTTATGCTTATGTAGCTTACCAGACAGCTTATCTGAAATCACATTATCCTTCCGAATACATGGCTGCCGTACTGAATCATCAGGGCAACATCGAAAAGATTACATTTTTTATGGAAGAATGTAAACGAATGGGACTGAAAGTATTGGGTCCGGATGTCAATGAATCCAAACAAGGATTTGCGGTAAATAGCAAAGCTGAAATCAGGGTTGGACTGGGAGGACTAAAAGGTGTAGGTGAAGCCGCTGTATTTTCTCTGATTGAAGAAAGAGAAAAAAACGGTCCTTATATTTCGATTTTTGATATGGTAAAACGTATCAATCAACGAACCGTGAGCAAAAAAACCTTGGAAAGTCTTGCTTATGCAGGTGCCTTTGATTGTTTTCCCCAATTGCATCGTGCTCAATATTTTTATATTGCTCCGGGCGATTCGGTAACCGGTCTGGAAAAAATAATTCGTTTTGGAAATGTGGTGCAGGCGCAAAATGTGCAACACAGCAACACATTGTTTGGCGGATCTTCCGCAGGTTATGAAGTACAGTCACCAAAAATCGGAAACTGTGAGCAATGGTCGCTGACTGAACTACTGGATCATGAAAAAGAAGTGACAGGTATGTTTATGAGTGGACATCCCCTGGATCATTTTAAATTTGAAATCAATCATTATGGCATTCTCTCCCTGGCTGATTTTAATGAAGTAAAAGATGCCGTCGTCCTGCAGGCTAATCCAGGGAAATCCTTCCGCCTGGCGGGACTCGTGATCGATGCACAACATCGCGTGACGAAGAACGGTAAGCAATTCGGATCTTTTACGATTGAAGACTATTCCGGAAAATCTGAATTCATCCTGTGGAGCGAGGATTATGCGCGGTTTTCAAATTACCTGGAAAAAGGTAAAAACATTTTCATGACCGGCTATTTTAAAACCCGGTATAACCGCCCGGAGTTTGAATTTAAGGTCGACAAAATGCTACTGCTGGAAAGCATTAAGGGTCTTTTAACAAAACAACTGGTGATCGATTTGGATGCACGTCATTTGAGCGATCATATGGTAAAATTTCTGGAGAAAAATATCAGGAAACATCCAGGCAAAACATCTCTGAAGTTTAATGTGCAGGAATCAAAAACAAATGCTAAAATCAGCCTGTACAGCCTGGAAAACGGTTTCGAAATGAATGACGAAATGGCTGCCTTTTTGCAGGACTGTCCTGAGTTTGACGTTCAGGTAGTTACTTATTAGGCGGGGATATGACAGAATGGATCCCGAATAGACATGGAAACATATTTGCAGTAATGGTGCCGTGATGAATAGTTTGGAAAGAATCGATATAAATCCATACTTGTCCGTCACACGACATAGAGTTAAGAAAAATAGACTGACTTTTACATAAAATTAAATATATACATATGGCACTTGAATACACCGATGCGAACTTTCAGGAGAAGGTACTTGCGTCTGATAAGTTGACGATCATTGATTTTTGGGCAGAATGGTGTGGACCATGCCGTGCAATCGGTCCTGTTATTGAAGAACTTTCTAAAGAATACGACGGGAAGATCAATGTGGGAAAGGTGAACGTTGACCACAATCCGCAGTTATCCGTGAATTATGGAATTACATCTATTCCGGCTATCCTTTTTATCAAGGGAGGCAAAGTAGTTGACAAACTGGTAGGTGCCCAACCCAAGAGCAATTTTGTAAAAAAGATTGAAGCACACATAAATGCCTAAGGCCTAAAGCCCAAAGCCTAAAACTTTATCATATGATCGAAAGCGTTTCCTCTGGAAGCGCTTTTTTTATTATATAAGGACATATCAGCCTTTTTGTTAAGATTTGGCAAGTTTCATTTTGTTTTAGGCTTTAGGCTTTGGGCTTTAGGCTTTTAGATTATTTTTGCGAACCATTTTAGAATATGCGTAAATTTTTTGTTCCCCTTTTCCTTATTATTGAGTTAATATCGGCCTGTAGTGATTCTTCCAATTCATCAGCAAATTCAAATACGGCGACTGAAACGACTACGAGCAACGAAGCGCCCGTTATTACTTATACGATATTGAATGCTCTTCCGCACGACAAAGATTCTTACACAGAAGGCTTCCTGATGCATGACGGCAAACTATTTGAAAGTTCCGGTGCACCGGAAGGGAATGACAAGACGAGATCGATGGTAGGTATTGTAGATCCTGCCACGGGAGCTATCAAGGTTAAAGCAGAGCTTGACAGAAAAATATATTTCGGAGAAGGGATCACGATCCTGGGTGATAAGCTTTACCAGCTTACGTGGACAAACAAAAAGGGTTTTATTTACGATTTGAAAACATTTAAGAAAATCGGCGAGTTTACGTTTCCCAGTAAAGAAGGCTGGGGCATGACCACGGATGGCAGTAGCCTCATCATGAGTGACGGCAGCAGTAATCTGACTTATCTTGATCCGTTAACTTTTAAAACCAATCGCATTGTGGGTGTTACAGATAATAACGGACCCGTTGGAAATATTAATGAGCTGGAATATGTAAATGGAAATATACTGGCGAATATATATCAGACGCCCTACATCATTCGAATAGATCCAAATACAGGAAAGGTATTGGGTAAGGCGGACTTTAGCAACCTGGTAAAAGAAGTAAAACTAAAAGACCCCGACGTGGATTATATGAATGGAATAGCCTGGGATTCCGCAAAAAATAAAATTTATATCACCGGCAAGCTTTGGCCCAATATGTACGAGGTGCGACTGAATAATTAGTTTGAGGAGCAGGACGCAAGACGCGGGAAGCGGGACGCATGATGCTTGAGGCAATTTCAGTATTGCAATTTAAAATTATTATAAAGAAATAAATTTCTTAATGAACACGGTTCCAGCTTTTCGCTTCCTGCCTCCTGCGCCTTCCTGCCTGCGTCCCGCTTCCTGCCTCCTGCCTAATCTCAAACCTTACTCGCAATATAAATCAGAGAACTGCATCTCTCCTTATCCCGCAGCGCCTTCAAATTGGAAAAAGCTCCATTGATAAATCCTTTGGGAAGCGATGAGTACCCGTTTTTATATTTTTCGCTCAATAAGCTGATATAAAAACTGTCATACCACATGGGTATCATACCTGTCAACTGAAATCCGGCAGCTGACAATAACCATTTCATGGATGCAGGAGAGAAATGGTATAAATGTCTGGGAACATCATATGCCGCCCAAAATGCGCCATATTTCATCCCGTCAAAACTGGTATAATTCGGTACCGCAATAAATGCCAGTCCCCTGGATTTCAAAATCTTTTTTATTTGATGCAAATAAGGATATAGTTCATGTATGTGCTCCAGCACGTGCCACATACTCACTGCATCATAAGTTTCCGGCAAAATAGTCTCGAACATCCCGGAAGGCATCAGACGGGTATTATGGTATGCCAGGGCAAGTTCACGGGCTTTGGCATCTGGTTCAATGCCCTGACTCTTCCATCCGTGTTCATTCATATATTGAACAAAGGCTCCTGTTCCCGCTCCGATATCCAGGTGGTGTCCCATTTTCAGCCCGGTGAACTTTTCTATCTGGCGAAATTTAACTGACAGTGTATGACGTCGTACGGAATGATATAAACTATTGACAATTCCCTTGCGCGTATTGCTGTGTGAAATATAATCCTCCGACTCATAATACACACCGATATGTTCAACTGCAGGAGCAAGATGGGTAAAACGCAGACGTGCACCGGGAGCATTCAAAAATATCAAAAAGCTGGCCGCTCACCGAATGATCTTTTACTTTCAGCGCGAAATAGGTGCTCCTATTATCGCATACCGGACAATGAACGACCAATTCACCACTAGAATTCATCAATGAAGGATTGATCCGTCCCTTATTTTATGGGAGGGATGAATTATTTTACCTGGATCGTTTGCTGATTACCGGTAGATTCTACATTCCATCCCCTGGATGAAAAATGAATCAGGATGATCAGGGCGGCTGCGATACCACCGATGAGTGCAACCAGCCACCAGAGCCTGTTTCCGTGAATAGGCTCCTCTGCGAACCAGTCACTCATTTCCCTGCTGGAACGTTCACGATCTCCAACCAATAACATATGTTTGGCATTTGTTCGTACTACCTTTTCCGCCGGAACCGGCTGTAAAAAAGATGGATTTAAAATGGAAGATTCGAAATGAATATCCCCCATATCGTCCTTTTTTAAAATACCGAGACCTTCCCAGGGAGCCTCCCTGAAATAATTAAGGCGATCGCGGAGGGAATAGGCAAAATCATTATACTGCCTTAATGCTTCATAGTCTGATATTTTTTGCTGCGCTGACAAATAAGCAAAAAGATCTTTATCCGGTGAATCAGAAAATTTATCAAAACGAAAACGGTAAACCGGTGGATGAATGGTTCTGGTGCTTGCATCGATGCTTGCCGCCTGGCTTTCCATGCAAATAGTCCCCAGCCCGGGTATCGGAATACTCTTATGTAAAAAAAGGTACCTGTTCAGGATCGTGTACATAGAAAGATTTAAGAAGGTTTATCTTCCGAATGAGAAAATAACACCCCCTAAGATATTAAATCCATACACAGAATATTGGTTCCAGCGCTGATATTTATCATTAAACAGATTATTCATCTGTAACCAGAGATTAAGCTGACGGGTGATCCTGAATTCAACACCCGCATTGATGTCAAATCCTCCCGTTGTACTGGCGACTATCTTATTCACGTTACGAAAATATCCGCCTTCAAAAGCAAGCAGGTCTGCTTTCAACCAGAGATCTTTCATCGGTTGCCACCGGAAACTGGTTGTAAATTCAAACGGAAGTAAACCCCATGCCTTGTACTGGCTTGTAGTTTTGTAATTATTGAGTGTAAGGCCTGCTGTAATATTCAGGTCCTCTCCTTCTATATAACTGATCTCACCATGCACATTGAAATCATCGAGCCGCTCTTCATATACGACCTGGAAATTTTTGCCATCCAGACTGTCATTCAGGAAAAGCGGCAAGTTGCGCGACTGTGAAAAACCGGCTTTCGCGAGATAAGAAATATGATTGGATAGTGAACCTTTAAATCCTCCAAAAAACTCATTGACCCGGGTATTCAGCAATGTGGTGGGTTCCCAAAGCCATGGGTTGATTCCGGCAAATCTCTTAAAACTCCCTTTTTCATAGTAACCGTCCAGGGATGCAAAAAGCGTGAACCGTTTATCATCTGTGGTATATTCAGCCCTGAAATTGGGAAGAAGGTGAAAATCGGACTGATCCCAGGATGGAGTCATTTCAAGATGAAGAGCAATATTATCTGAATGATAAACCACAGCCGGTGATACAAAAAACAAATTGTTGTTGATTGCAGAAGCTCCCCTGAAAGAATAATTGGTAATATCAGCGGTAAAAGCCAGATCTATGGCAAAATGTTCGTTGAGGATTTTTTCCACAGGTACATTAAAAACCATATCTGCTTCAGAACTACGAGGAGAATTATTTAAACCGAATGCAGCAATCTTAATATTAGGATTATATGTGAGGCCATAACTGCTGGGCACTGTGTTTCGCAGGCCGAGTCTCCCGTCGAACGTAAAAAATTGTTGCTGCAGTTGGCTCTTGGCAAATTTCAGTGTGTCGGGTTGAAATCCATATAGATAATATCCATCAGCCCGAAAACCAAGGGCCCCATCCCATTCCAGGTTATCAGCAGACTTGATAGTGCCACTGATCGATGCGGCGAATAAGCTATTTTCCTGATAAGGTAATTTTCCCTTGGATGAATAACCTTCAGCGGAAATATTAAAAAACGATTTTTTCCTGTCTCCAAAGCTGAGTCCGGCCAGAACATAGGGTAAGTGTATATTCCCTGCGCCTACTTTAATATAATTATCATTATTCCAGGTTTTGACACTATCGGCCGGCAGCGCAACCGGATTTAAACCATTTGGCTGATATGTCAGAGAAAGAAATTGGGTGGGCAGGTTGTATTTTAAATCCGGCCGGCTGGTATCAATCAATGGTGCTTCCGCATTAAAATTTAATTTGGCTGTATTTTTCAATGCTGGTTTAAAAGTAGACGTGATATTGATTGTCTTCTTTTTCAGGGTGTCCTGTGCTTTTACAGTCACGGTGACCAGCAACATTAACATCGTCAAAAAAATAATTCCCTTCATAATTTTCAATGCATTCTGAAATAACTCAATTCTCATTGCTGATTTTACTATTGCCAGCTTCTTCTTTTTTTACTTCGTCGAGCCGCTGCTCAGCCTGTATGCGGATCTCATCGATCTTTGCATTCTCTACCAGGCTTTGAAATGTCGCTTTGGCATTGAAATAATCCTTTTCCTTCAAATAAATATCCCCCAGGAGAAAATAACTTTTGGTAACCCACAACTCATAGGAACCGGATTTATGGATCACTTCAAAAGCTGATTTTTCTGATTCTTTCAAACGGTTTTGTTGAAACTGGCAGGCAGCAATCTGATACTGGGCTTCTGCTCCATAGGCCGCCCGGCTGAGCGAGACAACCGTTTTAAAATAGGGAATCGCTGATTCACATTGCCCGTTTGCCTGATAAGATTTACCAACAATCATACTCGCAAGAATTTTATCATCCGAACCAATCCCCTTTACATTTAAAAGATCTTTGGCATTATCGCTCGCTATGGCCCATTCCTGCAGTTCAAACTGGCAGCGAAGCAATCCCCGCATGGCTTCCATTTTATTTTCCTGGGAAGTAGAGAAATCTTTTAGTTTAGAATAATATACTTCCGCTTTGGCGTAATCCTTCAGGTTAAAAAAATTGATACGGGCAGCCTGAAGGATGGACTTCTCAGCAAATTTATTTGGTGCCTTATCAGCTACCATCTGATAACCGGTAACAGCTTTTATCCAGTTCTTCTGGCTGACATACATTTCACTTTTGTAGAAATTGGCTTCTAAAGAATATTTACCTTCCGGAAATTTTTTGAGATAATCTTCGAATTTTTGTTGCGCACCGGAAAAATTACCATTATTGAATTGCACTTCCGCTTCCTGGTAAGCGAGCTGGTCCTCCTGGCTTGCTGAAATGGAAATGCCCATCCCCTTTGCAAAATTTACATATTCGCCCGATCTGCCTTCTTCTACATAAATTGATTTTGCATTATCCAGCGCTTCCTGGGCCTCAGTGGAATTCGGATAATTTTTTAGCAGGTCATTATATTTACTAAGTGCTTCTGCATTATTTCCCAGATTATAATTAGCCAGTCCGGAACGCAAAAGCGCCCTGGGCTTCAATGCATCATTACCACTGTTGTTAATAACAATTTTTAAGTAGGATAGCGATTCCCTGTACTGCTCATTAGACAGATACGTGTTGGCAATCTCCATATTGGCATCCACTACGAGATCTGATCCCGGATATTTACGGATAAGACCATTCATCAACTCTATTTTTTCTGATGAATTATTTACACCGGCTACCATGGCCTTCTGAAAAGTCGCATAATCCGAAGCCGGCCAGGAATATTCAAGCACCTTATTATACATCGGAACGGCTGTTTTGAAATCGCGATTCATATAATAACAATCGGCGCTTCGGATATAAGCATCCTGCTCAAGCGGAGTTGCATGGATACCGGGATTCCGGGCGATCTGCTGGAAATAATTCAATGCCTCCTTGTAGTTCTCCTTTTTCAGATAACAATAACCAAGACTATATTTTGCATTGACAGGATTCACTTCTTCCCTCACGACGGGCGTTTTCAGGTATTCAACAAAGTAGGGAATGGCATCGTCCAGATGGTTGGTTCGATAAGCAATTTCTCCTTTCCAGAAATTTATAAATGGGAGAAGCCCGGTGTTATTAGGCTCTCTGGAAGCGCGGTCAAGCAGTTCAGCGGCATTCACCAGCATGCCATCGTTTATCAGCTCGGTGGCCCTGCCGTATAGAATTCTGGCTTTGAGCTGACGGGCACTGGCTGAAGGATTCTTCACACTATCCATCAGTGTCAGTGCATCTTTATAATTGCTGGTGTTGGCCAATACGTTCAACAATAATTCGCGGGCTTCGGGTGCATAGGTCGAATTCGGATACTGCTCCAGGAAACTGCGAAATTCGGAGAGGGCAACGTCAGGATATCCCAATTCATAAGAAAGTTTGGCATAGTGAAATTCAGATATTTCCTTTTGGACGGGATAACTGCTGTTGGATGAGCAAAACAGAAAGGCATTCCGGGCGTTTGCTTTTTGACCGGTTTTTAAATAAGCGTCTCCCAGCAGGTACATGGCATTTTGCGCCAGTGAATCTTCCTTACCCCCCAGCTGTACAAATCCTTCAATGGCTTTTTTATAATTCTGGGCCTGGTAATAACAATAAGACAGTTCAAAGAGATCCTGACGACTCACTGTTTTTGAACTATTCACATAAGATTCCAGGAATGGCAGCGCTTTTACAAAATTTTTCTCATCGTAATAAGCGTGTCCAACCAGTTGCTTTAGTTCAGGGGCATAATACTGATTCCCGCTGGCCAGTTTTGCCGCAGCATAAGAAATTGCTTTCTCTTTTTGACCTTGTACGAGGTAAATATTTGCAATATAGTAGGGAACGATATGATCGTATTTCGGATTATTTTCCACCACAGAAAAGGCCGTCAGGGCATCGCTGTATTTCTTTTGGTAAAAACAGATATACCCGTAATAGTAGTTTGCATCAATGTAATGGTCATTTTTGGGAAGCTGCCGGATGGCATCAAAAAGCGGTTTGGCCAGATCGAAATTTTTCCTGATAAAATAAGCATAGCCCTTATGAAATTTTAAATCGGCGATCTCATCATTATTCAAATTTTCAATGCCAGAACTTTCATAAAGCTTTAAAGCAGCGTCATAATTCCCATGACGGAAATGATATTCTGCCAGGTAATAAGCCAGCATCTCCGTCCGGGCTGCATTATCGTCTCTTTCAATATAAATTTCAGCCGGATGAACGGCCGTACTATCATCCTGGTTAAGAGAACAGACCAGGTTATAATAGTGAACATTTTCAAAATTAAAGGACTCATAGAGTTGCGGACGCGCAGTCTGATCCTGCTCGAGCTCTTTGAAAATCGGGTATGCCAGGCTATAATACTGTTTTTGATAGTATTCCTGTGCCTGCTTATAAGTTGCCTGCGGATCGGTTAACCAGAATGTCTGTTGTCCCTTTGCAAAAAAACATAATAAAAGAAAGAATGGAAGAATCGGTCGTTTCATCCGGATTATATTATTCACGCGCCCAAGTTTCTGAATTATTTCCCCTAATACCAAAGATTGTTCCAAACAGCTTGTGGATAACTGATATGATTAACATTTCTTTAGAATGAAGTTGTTAAAAGTGCAAATACTTTACTTTTGACGCAAATAATTACAGATGAGAAAATTATTATCAACTGCTTATTCCGACGGCGCTTTCAATTTTGCGCTCTTGGTACAGAGGGTTGCTACCGGCCTCTTACTCTTAATCGGACATGGTTTACCAAAAATTCAAAACTTCAGTGATCTCTCGGTAACTTTTCCTGATCCGCTGCGCATCGGTCACCGCGGTTCACTCATTTTGGTAATTCTGGCAGAATTATTTTGTTCGATGTTTCTTGCACTCGGATTATTCACTCGTATCGTTGCTTTCATCATCGTGTTTGAATTTTCAGTCGCCGTATTCATTGTTCATCACGGACAACCTCTGAAAATTGTTGAACCCGCGGCGATTGTATCTGACCAGTGTTTTCACCATTCTGATTATTGGGCCCGGCCGCGTGAGTGTGGATGGCATGATGGGGAAATAACACAGGCAAGTATGGAAGTATGGAAGACTGGAAGTATGGAAGTGAGAGTTTGACAATTAACAATTGACAATTGACAATTAACAATTAGCTACGTGTTTATAACAGAAACCCTCATCCGCGTGCGTTATGCCGAAACAGACCAGATGAATGTGGTTTACTATGGCAATTACGCCCAGTATTTCGAAGTGGCGCGCGCTGAATCCATTCGTAACCTCGGCCTTACATATAAAGAAATGGAAGCTGCCGGCGTAATGATGCCTGTAGTTGAAATGCAGACTAAATTTTTGCGACCCGCTCACTACGATGACCTGTTAACAATCAAAACCATCATGAGGGAATTGCCTGTCGACCATCGCATCTTGTTTGAACACGAGGTTTTTAATCAGGAAAAAAAATTGCTCACACTGGGAAAAGTGACCCTTTATTTTGTAAAAATAGGAAGCTTTGAAAGAACGGTTATGCCGGAAACTATGCGAAACCTGCTGAAGCCATTTTTTCCCGAAATAAACTGAAAGCTGAACAAAAACATTTCTTCAGAGTTATTAGCTGTATGACCAACATATCTATCGTAACGATCGGAGATGAATTATTGATTGGCCAGGTGATCGATACAAATAGCGCCTGGATGGCCCAGGAGCTGAATAAAGCCGGTTTCTGGGTAAAACGACGGTTGGCCATCGGCGATGGCAGGGAGGATATTCTGAAGGCACTCGAAGAAGAATCTGCAGTCGCCGAAGTAATTCTGATTACGGGCGGTCTCGGACCGACAGCGGATGATATAACCAAAGCGGTTCTATGCGAATATTTCAACAGCACACTGATCGTTAACGAAGAAGCATTGGAGAATGTGAAAAATATTTTCACAAAAATCTTTAAGCGTCCAATCATTGAGCGCAATCTGAAACAGGCCGAAGTACCCGCTGCCTGCAGGGTGATTCAAAACAAACGGGGTACAGCGCCCGGAATGCTGTTTGAGAAAAATGAAAAGATTTTCGTCTCTATGCCCGGTGTACCGTATGAGATGAAAGGCATGATGACCGATGATGTTATTCCCTTTTTGAAAAATCGCTTCGTAACTCATTATATTTCGCACAGAACTTTATTGACAGCCGGAGTAGGCGAATCAAGTTTGGCAGATCATATCAGCGAATTCGAATCTGGTCTGCCATCACATATAAAACTGGCCTACCTGCCAGGTTATGGTATGGTGCGTTTACGTCTGACGGCAAATTCTATTCAGGCCGATGGATTGGAAAAAGAATTGGATCATGCGTTTAACAAGTTGAAGTCCCTCGTAAAAGAATGGATGGTCACCGATGAAGACATTACATTGCAGGAAGCACTGGGTAAATTATTGACTACTCAGAAACGAACTGTTTCGACGGCCGAAAGTTGTACAGGTGGTTATGTCGCCCACCTGATTACAAGCATCCCGGGATCCAGCGCCTATTTCCATGGATCTGTCATTGCCTATGATAATGAAATTAAAAGGAAAATGCTGGATGTCGATCCGGCTGTTTTATCTGTTCACGGAGCTGTCAGTGAAGAAACCGTTAAGGCCATGGTACATGGAGCAATCCGTAATTTGAAAACAGATTTTGCTATTGCAACTTCGGGCATTATGGGTCCCGGTGGAGGATCAGAAGAAAAGCCCGTGGGAACCGTATGGATCGCGGCCGGAGACGCCCATGAAATCTACACCCGGAAGCTCTGGTTTCGCTTTGACCGTCAACGAAATATAGAGATGACGGCGATAAATGTGCTCAACTTGTTAAGAATATTTATTTTGTCCCGGCCGCATGAAGGCCATCTGCCTGACTTAGGCAATTAATTAATACTTTTGAGCGAATCTAAAGATCATCTTCATGGCGATTGTCGATTTGTTAATGCCTAAAATGGGTGAGAGCATCATGGAGGCTACCATTCTCAAATGGAACAAGCAACCGGGAGAATCTGTAAGACAGGATGAATCTTTACTTGAAATAGCGACCGACAAAGTAGACAGCGAAGTACCTTCCACGACCGCCGGCATTTTGACGGAAATCCTTTTCCCTGTAGACGCCGTAGTTCCGGTTGGAGCCATAATCGCTAAAATTGAGACCAATGGCAGTAGCACGCTTAACGCCCAAAGCTTAACGCCTAACGCGGAACAACAGGCTTCTGAAAATGAACAACCGTCAACCGTCAACCGTCAACCATCAACCTATCAGAATCAGCCAACCAAACAGGCTGAAGAAGAACCGCCAACCGCCAATCGCTCCCGCCCCGATGCGGGACTAACCTATTCTCCAGGCAACGGTCAACCGTCAACCGTTCCCGCATCGATGCGGGATCAACCGTCAACAATAAACGAAAACAGATTTTACTCCCCCCTGGTTCTGAATATCGCCAGCAATGAGGGAATCAATCTGTCAGAATTGGAAAAAATTCCCGGCACCGGTAACGAAGGCAGGATAACAAAAAAAGATATACTGCAATATGTATCAAAGAGGAAGGATGGAAACGGCTTCCATAGCCAGCCACCGGTCGCAGAACCTGCCTATGAACCTGACCGGCAGAATACCCAGACTATAAGAGAAGAGAAATACAAGGCTCCGGAATCGATTCCGGTAAATATGAGTGGCAATGTAGAGATCCAGGAAATGGATCGTATGCGGAAACTGGTCGCTGAGCATATGGTGAGAAGTAAACAAACCAGTCCGCACGTAACCAGTTTCACGGAAGCAGATGTAACAAACCTGGTACTTTGGCGGGAGAAAGAAAAAGACGAGTTCGAAAAAAGGGAAGGAACCAAGTTAACCCTGACACCACTGTTTATCGAAGCCGTTATTAAATGTATTAAGAAATACCCGCTGATCAACAGTTCACTGCAGGGGGAAAAGATCATTATAAAAAAGGATATCAATATTGGAATGGCAACGGCTCTTCCAAACGGCAACCTGATCGTACCGGTTATAAAAACGGCCGATAATTATAACCGGGTCGGCCTGGCACGTCAGGTGAACGCACTGGCAAATGCAGCCCGCAACAACAAATTAAAACCAGAGGATATTCAGGATGGCACATTCACTCTCACAAATGTGGGCGTATTTGGAAGCCTGATGGGCACACCCATTATTAACCAACCCCAGGTTGCGATCCTTGCTGTCGGCGCCATAAAGAAAAGACCGGTAGTGATAGAATCTGACCAGGGTGATTCAATCGGGATCCGCCACATGATGTATCTTTCTATGAGTTATGATCACCGGATCATTGACGGTAGCCTGGGAGCAACCTTTCTGACCGCTGTTGCTAATGAACTGGAAGGGTTTCAAGCATCATAACGCTTAAAGCCCAACGCCTAAAGCCCAAAACTTTAAAGGTACCGTCAAAGCTCACTTTTTAATATGCGATTCTTCATCTTTATACGTGAAAGAGATTAGTCTCTTGTGATAATCATTTCGAATTAGACTTCCCATTAAAGAAACGTCTGGCATTGGGAGTAGGAGTTTACCATTAGACTGCAGGTTTTAGGCATTGGGCTTAGGCTTTAGGCTTCCTTGGAGATCATAACAATTCCATCATCTTGTCGTTAATATATAAAAGAAGTTTTGTAAATTCCGATACTTACTAAATCTGACAAGATGAAAACACTCTCAGACACATGGTTTGCCGACGGTTATATAGACTTTGAACTGAAGAAGTATACCCTGCTCGCTTACCTCCAGGAAATCAACCGGAATTTCCAGGAAAATAAACTTTACCCCCAACTCGCAGATGTAATTTTCCATTATAATAACCTCGTAGCCTTCCGCGAGAATAAAAAATATCTCCAGGAACAGTTCCCGAAAAAATTAACCGGTCTGCAAATGGAAAAAATACAGGTTCTCTACGAGCAATTGATTCAGGATGATGAACTCATGCGCGAATTGGAGGATATTATCGAATATTCAGCCGGTCATATGAAAGCCGCGATCACAAACGGTACAGAAATCTATGAATTTGTTGAAGATAAAATCAGCATCCACCCGGTGGGCATCATGCCGGTACATTCAAAAGAAGGATATTTTTTACTCAGTGATAGTTCAGCCAATGCAACCCGTGTATATAGTTTCTACCTGAGTTTTTTTGAAAAACATGATGAAAAATACAGGAGCATGCGAACGGAATATATAAACTCCTGGCAACGAAGTTTTAGTAACACGTATGAACAGATTAAATCTGAATTACTAAATCTCAAACCTGAACTGCCAAACCCCGCTGTGTACGCAATAGAGACCCAACTTAAATTTCCGCTGGACGAAACATTATTGCCCGTTGCTAAGCGTAGTCTTGTCCGTTACATTTCATCAAAAGCTGCTTAACAGTTATCACCAGCAAAGCCTCGTTCGCTACATTCATCAAAAGCTGCCTGACAGCTGCCATTGAAAAGCTTTCTTCGTTACATTTCATCACCGGCTGCTTAACAGTTTTCACACACTGTTAAAACGGAGAAAAAAGTGATAGTGATTCTTTTCGTCTGAAGGTTTATCTAAAAGCCGGTTTTTTCAGGGACCGATGTCCTTTTTAATCTCCATGTTTGTAAAATAACGGCCGCAACGATCAGGCAGAAACCATAATAAAATCCGGGGCTCACTTCTTTATCTTCCCGGTAAATTAGAAATGCCATACCAATTCCGTAAATGGGTTCCAGATTATAAGAAAGGTTTACTGTAAACGCTGAGATTTTCTGAAGTGCCTTCATGAAAAGGTCATAAGCGACCACGGTACATAAAATACCCAATACGAGCAACCAGGCAAAGTCTGACATAGACGGCAACAATTTGTCCACCGGAAAATAGTGTAAATAAACCGGCATCAGCAGTGTGATAAAAATAAATCCGCCGCTCAACTGGTAACGCGTAGCTGTTTCAGCATCCATCTTTTGCAAGATCTGTCTGTTGAGTATCGGGAATATACTGGCCAGGAATGCAGAAAAAAGTGAGATGATAATTCCCAATTTATAATGCGGATCAAAATGAAATACGATACTGATTCCTGCTATCGCCAGTAATCCAAGTAGGACTTCGATCATGTCGAAAGGCCTGCGAAGCATAACAGGTTCAAGTATAGCGGTGAAAAAACCCATGGCTGAGAGACAAACGAGGGCAGTTGAAACATTGGAGTTTTTAATTCCCGCATAAAAACTCACCCAATGCATCGCAAGGAGAAACCCAACGGTTGATGCCTGAATAAAAAGTTTTCGCGAAGCGGCTGGTTTTCTTTTTTGGAAAAGCAGAGATATCCAGAGTACAAAACAGGCAATCATCATTCGATACCAGACAAGCACAGCCTCATTGAGTGTTATCAGCCTGCCAAGAACGCCTGTGAAACCAGCAAGAAAAACGGCAATATGTAATTGGAGAAATGCTCTTTTCATGGAGTTGGCAAAGAAAGATTATTTTCCTTCCACCACCATATTCTGAGAAAAATGATTTACGGTTCCTACTACCGGAATATTTTTAACTCTTTTTCGATAGTTCTTGAACAGTGCATTCCAACGGAGTTTTAGTACGCCAAGAATGCCTTCTTTCACAATTCCTTTGTTCATTTTGGAAACACCCAATTTCCTGTCTTCGAAAATAATGGGCACTTCTTTTATTTTGAATCCCAGTTTCCAGGCTGCAAACTTCATTTCTATCTGGAACGCATAACCGGCAAAATGGATTTCATCCAGGTTAATGGTTTCCAGTACTTCACGCCGATAACAAACAAAACCAGCCGTCGGATCTTTAACGGGCATCCAGGTAATCAGCCGGGTATAAATTGAAGCTCCTTTTGAAAGAAGAATTCTTTCTTTGGGCCAGTTAATAAAACCACCATCCTTCACATAACGACTACCTACGGAAAGGTCTGCTCCCCTGTACTTACAGGCGATATACAAATTTTCAAGGTTGCTGGGGTTATGAGAAAAGTCGGCATCCATTTCAAAAATGAAATCATACCCCTTGTCAATGGCCCATTTGAACCCATAGATATAAGCAGTTCCAAGCCCCTGTTTTCCCGTCCTGACTTCAAGGAAAAGCTCATTTGAATATCGATGCTGAAGATTGCGAACAATATCGGCTGTTCCATCCGGAGAACTGTCATCTATAATAAGAACATGATAGTCCTGTTTAAGAGAAAACACAGCTTCCAGGATGGCTGCTATATTTTCTTTTTCATTGTACGTTGGTATGATTACTATCTTTTCCAATATGCATCAAATACTTAACTAACCGTTTTGTCTTTTTTTAGCATTGTCCGGTTGAAAATCTCAGTCAATTTTTGCTTGGTATGCATGGGAAAATCTCCCTTCATCATCCAATCGTAATATTGGGGTTCAGATTTTAGTACGTCAGCTACCGGCCTTCCTTTGTGTTTCCCGAAGTTAAAGATTTCCACGCCATTTTCCATGGAAAATCGACGCGCAAAATCAACAACTTGTTCATCACCTGTAAATTTAACGATGCTTTCAGGATCGGCTCCCAGCTGCGGATAGCGGTCAATCTGAGCCATCAGGATTTCCAGTGTAACTTCGGCATCTGACTGCGCTCCATGGGCTCCGTCATGTAATTTGTCGCAATAGAATTTATAAGCCGCTGTAAGGGTGCGCTGTTCCATCAAATGAAATACACGTTGAACGTCTATCAACCGCCTTCCCTTCATATCGATCTCAATGCCTACACGTAAAAATTCTTCTACAAGCAGTGGAATGTCAAATCTGTTTGAATTATAACCCGCCAGATCACTATGGTCCAGGAACTGTTTGAGTTCATTCGCAGCCTGCCGGAAAGTCTGAGCGTCTTTTACATGATCATCCGTAATACCATGTATATCCGACGCCTGTTTCGGAATCGGCATTTCCGGGTGAATCAATTTATGCTTTACTGTCTTACTCCCGTCCGGCATCAGTTTCACGATGGCGATTTCAACGATACGGTCTGAGGCAAGATTGATACCGGTCGTTTCGAGATCAATAACTGCCAGGGGTTTGGTTAATTGTAACATGAATCTTTATGGGTTATGCAATAATTTTCTTTGCAAATGTAGCAATATCCAATCCATCAGAACTGATCGGACTCAGAAGAAACCCTTCGTTTTTATTGAAATGATCAGAGCCTCTATGAAGGGGACAATTCCTGTGCCGAACTGACCGGATTTTACCGAAAAATCAAATGGGGCTTCACACGGATTAACCTTCACAATCGACTGATTATCAGTATAAAATGACCTTCTTTTTTCCATGTTGAATAAAGGCGTCAAACTTCTCAAATATCAGGAAACGGGCAGCGTAGAACATACTCTGCCGGATTATTTTCAAATCAGGAACCGGCTCCCTGATTATTACATTTTATGCCCTAATGGAATCATAAATAATCACTTTAAACCCCCGCCCTATTGCATATACGAGATAAATTGTTTTATTTTGTTCTAGTCTTTATACATCCTTCGAACACCAGCCTTTTAAGCCAAAAGCTTAAAGCAAATTGAATCCTCCCTCCGAAAATGACCATTCGTCTGGCATTAAGCGTTTAGCTTAACCGTTGATATTACTTCCGTACCTCTGAAATTCCTGGTAGATCTACCTGAACCAGGCCCTTATTATTAATTTAAAATACCCAGGAAAATGAGAAAGTCAGTACTTTTTATTGCTATCATCGCAGTAGCTGCAACTTTATTTACTTCGTGTGCCACTTACAACAGTTCTTCAAGAAATGGATGTAAGGCAACGCAGGGATATGTTGGTTACGGCTCTACCAGATAAAAAATATTTGTTAGGCTCCGATTGCAGTCTGAAAATCTTCAGGCCCGGTATGTTTTAATCAAACAGCCGGGCCTTTTTTATTTAATTAAAATAGACCACAGGAAATGATGAAATAAACAGATCTAGGTAGCCCAGGCTTTATCACCTTTTTTATACGGGATACAACCTTCATATCTGCCAGGCACAGCCACATATCTCAACGCCTTGGTTGCTCCTGGTTCCGATGTAAAATAACCCCAGATCGTCAGCTCCTTTATCATGCGGAAATAATGCGGAGGATCCGTTGGCTTTTTCTTGCTAGTATAATCTTTCTGTTCCTTATCCAGTGAGATCAGTAAGTTTTTACGTTCTTCCGGACTGGATTCCAGAAAATATTTTCCATTCATAGATTTGCTGGCTTCATTGAGTTTGCCCATACCCGCTATGAAAATATCCTGGTCCGTTTTGTTATAACAGTCCCTTACGATCGTATGCATGAATTCACCAATCTTGGCATCCTTGGCACCAGGCGTATCGGTTGCCGGAATAATAGTATCTCCGACTTCGTCCAGAAACGAAATATCTTCTGGAGAAAAATCCAGACCGGCTGTTCCGATTTTTTTATTCTCATTGGTACAACCCGAAAGAAACATTTCAGAACCAATCAGGGTACCCCCGAGCAGCAACGCAACGGATGATAGTGCTTCTCTTCTGTTCATGATTTTTGTTTTTAATTTTTATACGCTTAAAGCGCAACGCTTAACGCCTAAAACTACTTTTTAATTTCAAACTTTATACTCCACTTCCAGTCTTCCATACTTCCAGTCTTCCAGACTTGTGATAAAGTTAGTGTCCCAGTGTTAAATGTTCCCTTTCTTCAACTCACTCACCGCATGATCCGCTGCTCTCGCAGTGAATGCCATATAAGAAAGTGAAGGATTCACACAGGATGCGGAAACCATAAAGGAACCGTCGGTAACAAATACATTGGGCGCATCCCATACCTGATTGTATTTATTCAGTACAGATGTTTTTGGATCCTTTCCCATACGGGCTGATCCCATTTCATGAATGCCTCTTCCCAGTGTGCCATCACCATCGAACCCTTTCACATTTTTCACACCCGCAGCAGTCAGCATTTCCATGGCGTCATTTTTCATATCCACACGCATCCTTCTTTCGTTGTCCTTATATTCTACATCCATCGCCAGCACATTCAATCCCCATTTATCTTTTTTCGTTTTATCCAGGGTTACTTTATTTTCATGATAAGGAAGTGTTTCTCCGAATCCGCCCAGATGGATGGTCCATGCTCCCGGTTCTGACAGGGCTTCTTTCAATCCTGCTCCGATGGTAATTTCTTCCGGGCTTCGCAAAAATCCTGCCCGCGGCTGCCACCACCCTGATATCCAAAAGCACGCAGATAATCACGTTTATCGTCCGCCAACATTTCTGAATTGAGGAATATAAATACCATTGGCCCTTCGTCCGTAATAATATTTATCTTCAAATCCTTCTACAGTACCACCTGCACCAACGCCCAGGTGATGGTCCATGATATTATGTCCCAGTTCACCACTGCTGCTTCCCAAACCGTCAGGCCAGATATCGGTTGCGGAATTCATCAGTATCCATGCACTGTTTAGCGTGGAGGCATTCAGAAAAATAATCTTTGCATTATACGTATATGTTTTATTGGTTTCTCCATCCAGCACCTCAACACCGGTAGCTCTTTTTTTATCCTTATCGTAAAGAATTTTTGTAACAATCGCCCAGGGACGAACGGTGAGATTTCCGGTTTTTATTGCAGCGGGTAATGTTGATGATTGTGTACTGAAATAAGCTCCAAAGGGACAGCCCAGCGCACATTTATTCCGGAACTGGCAATTGGTTCTTCCTTCCAGAGGCTGTGTTATATTAGCTGTGCGGCCAATGATAGCATGACGCGTACCTTTAAACTGATCCTTTAATCACGTCGAAAAATCCTTTTCCACACAGGTCATATCCATCGGCGGCATAAATTGACCATCGGGTAAAATATCCAGACCATCCCGGTTTCCGCTGATTCCCGCAAACTTTTCAGCATAATCATACCAGGGTGCTATTTCTTTATACCGGACAGGCCAGTCAACACCATGTCCGTCTTTTGCATTGGCTTCAAAATCATGATCACTCCAGCGATAACTTTGCCTTCCCCACATCAGGGAACGGCCACCCACATGATATCCGCGAAACCAGTCGAAACGCTTGATTTCTGTATACGGACTATCCTTAGTCACTACACCCAATAGTCCAGATTCGCTTCACTCAGCGGATAATCTCTTTTGAGTACAGGATAATCTTTTATCATTTCCTGCGTCCGGCGGTTGCGGTGCGGATAATTCCAGGCTTCTTTATTTGCGTTTACATAATCTTTAACGTGATCGATATCCCTTCCCCTTTCAAGCATAATCGTTTTCAGTCCTTTTTCGCAGAGTTCTTTCGCAGCCCAACCGCCACTGATTCCGGATCCGATTACAATTGCGTCATAAACATTGTCTGCCATGATTTGTCGTTTAGTATTTTATATATCACAAATTTCCACCGCTTTTTTTAATGAACCGATTTTATCCTGGCTCGCCGGAATAAATTCCTGGGCAACATATCCCTTGAAACCCGTTGCCAGAATGGCTTTCATGATCGCCGGATAATACAGCTCCTGCGTCTCATCGATCTCATGTCTTCCCGGCACACCTGCGGTGTGGTAATGCCCGATATATTCATGATTGTCGTGAATGGTCTGAATCACATCTCCTTCATCAATCTGCATATGATATATATCATACAGCAATTTGAAATTAGGACTGCCCAGTCTTTTACAAAGCTCCACACCCCAGGGTGTGCGGTCGCACATATAATCCTTATGATTCAATTTACTATTGAGTAATTCCATCTGAACGGTGATGCCGTTTTTTTCTGCCAGGGGCAAAATTTGCTTGCAGACCTTTTACGCAATTTTTCCATCCTGTTTCGTTATCCATGCCCCGGCGGCTACCGCTAAAACAAATCACATCGGTATAACCCGCCGCTTTCATCAACGGAATCACTTCCAGATATTGAGGGATCAGTTTTGCATGAAAATTGGATTCAGCAAATCCGTCTGTCAGACTTACATCCCCGGCCACATAACACATCGAACTGTAGAGACCATATTTTTGAAGCATCGGCCAATCCTTTGGCGCCACCAGGTCGATGGCCGGAATGCCGATTTCTTTTACTGACTGGCAAAAAGATTCCAGGGGTATGGAATCAAAACACCAGCGACAAACAGAATGATGGATGTTATCTTTTAGTTTCAATTCTTCTGCTGATTTTGAAGCAGGAGTATATGATGAAAGTAATTGGGTCCCGGTAGCCAGAACCGCAGAACCAGCAATCATATTTTTAATCAGTTTACGCCTGGATGAGGGAGGATTCATGCGCCTTATAGGGATTGAATGTACGAAATGAAAACGGATGAAAAAGAATTTAATGACCAGCGGAAGCAGCCACCAGGATATCCGGTTTTTTGCGTCCGCGCATATATAAATTCAGACCGGCAAAAGCTACGATCAGACAAATAGGAATCATCATGGTAAAGTTGATGATGGCCGGCCCGACAGCTTTTTTTGCTTCGAATAAGGCGTTGGCCATTTCCGAGCCTGGCGGCTGCTTTATTATATAGTGAAAGGTCAGCTCCTGGAGGCAATCTGTTGGCAACAAGAGCATCGTAGTGTTTGCCCATTATTATAGTGTAGAATGAGACCGCAAACATACCTCGCTCCACCCATCAGATTCATGCCGACAGCACCGGTTTTTGGAAGATTTTCAGAAACAAAACCAAGCATAGTCGGCCAGAAATAACAAACGCCCATTCCAAATACAAGAGCACCCACGAAAATCATGTTGCCTGTAGGTATGTCCCAGCAGATAAAGACCCAGCGAAGCCAGTATTGCCGATAACAGCAAAACGCCCTGTGGTGAAAACTGTTTGACAACCGGTCCGGCAAAAGCCCTACCGACAACCATGATGCCGGTATCCAGTGTAAGTATCAGCAATGCATTATCCGTAACATTTTTTAAAAGTACATCAATCCATTGTGCCGGTAAATAACTCTGTGATTGCTGTTCCAAACATACAAATCATCATAAATAAAAATAGTCCTGTAAAAATGGATTTATACATGGTGGAATTGGAAACACCGGCTGCAACACGTTCAGTTACAGGGAATTTCAATTTGAAAAATAAATATCCATAAATCAGTGTGGGTATGAGCATCGTACCCACTTCATATTGCCAAACATTTGACGGATTGAATAAAATCCCTTTCTCGCTAAATGATTCATTCCGAATACAATAAGTGTCCCAATGACAATTCCTCCCGGGAACCAGAGATGAAAATGATTGAGTTTGGTTGTTTTATTTTCAGGAAATAATGAAGCGACCAGTGGATTACAGGCAGCCTCAACGGTTCCGTTTGCAATACCGATCAGTAAAGTGGAAAAAAATAAGGTCCAGTAGCCGGTCGCCGTTATCGTAAGGATAATACCGGCCAGATGAAAAATAAAGGCCATTTCCAATAGCCTTTTCATTCCGATGATATCGACGATAAAACCTCCGATTACGACCGCAATAGGAAATCCCCAGAAAGCCGTCGCTGTAATGGTTCCCAGTTCAGAAGCATTCAGGTTAAATTGAGCTCCCAGTTGCCCGAGAATTCCGGCCCGTATACCAAAAGAAAGTGATGTAACCAGCAAAGAAAGACAGCTGGCTGTAAATAACTGTTTGCGCGGAATGGCGTTGGAAGTCATAGCAATCGTTTTATTTTGAATCGTCTGTAATCCCTTGATCAGAAAGAAAAGTAAATGTAATTTTTTATTCCAGGAAATAAAAAACAAACCTGTGTATACATTTAAATGACCCGGACTCAAGTGAACCCGATTTCTGTTTTCACAATTGGTTTTTTGATAGCCGTGCGCACTTATCTTTACAACCGCTCAGGAATAGCGGTTGCAAACGTATAACCGGATATACAGAAAATATTTAAATCGTCTATATGAACAGAAAATTACGCATGGGAATGGTGGGTGGTGGCAAGGATGCATTTATTGGTGCCGTTCATCGCATTGCAGCCCATATGGATGGACTGGTAGAAGTTTCCTGCGGCGCACTTAGTATAAACCCGGAAATCGCAAAAGCCTCGGGGGAAATGTTATTTCTTTCACCTGATCGTACGTACCTGAATTTTGAGGAAATGTTGGAAAAGGAAAGTAAACTTCCGGCAGATAAAAGAATTGATTTCGTTACCATCGTCACACCCAATTTTGCACATTTTGCACCTGCCATGCTGGCGCTGGAAAAGGGATTCCATGTAGTAATTGAAAAACCGATAGCATTTACGCTGGACGAAGCAAAGAAATTAAAAAAGAAAGTGGAAGAGACTGGCCTGATTCTCTGCCTTACACATACTTATTCCGGATATCCGATGGTGAAACAGGCGAGGCAGATGATAAAAAATAATGTTCTCGGAAAAGTTCGCAAAATCTGGGTTGAATATCCGCAGGGCTGGCTCAGCAAACTCACGGAACGCGAAGGAAACGCACAGGCAGCCTGGAGAACAGATCCCAAACGTTCGGGTAAAAGCGGATGCATGGGAGATATCGGCACACATGCAGCCCACCTCGCAGAATATATCAGCGGACTGAAAATTACAAAAATCTGCGCCGACCTGAATATTGTTGTGGAGGGCCGGCCGCTGGATGACGATGGAAATGTATTGCTCAAATTTGATAACGGAGCAAATGGTGTGCTCATGGCGTCACAGGTGGCTGCTGGTGAAGAAAACGCATTGCGTATCAGAATCTATGGCGAAAAAGGCGGAATGGAATGGCAGCAGCAGGAACCCAATTCACTGATCGTAAGATGGCTGGATCAACCGACTCAGATCTTCCGCGCGGGCGTGGGATATAAGGAGCCGCTCTCATCGTACGCAACGCATAATCTCCGTGTACCGGGTGGTCATCCGGAAGGATACCTGGAAGCATTCGCAAACATTTACCGCAATTTTGCACAAACACTCACTGCACGCATCGATGGAACAAAAGCCTCTCCGGAGAGCCTTGATTTTCCCGGCGTCGACGACGGCATTCGCGGAATGGCTTTTATTGATAGTGTAGTGGCCTCTTCGCAGTCAAAAGAAAAGTGGTATGAGCACACAGTACAAGTATGAAAGTATGGAAGTATGGAAGTATGGAAGTGAAAATTCACTGGCTAACTTACCGTCAACTGCAACCGTCAACCGTCAACCGCCAACTGTCAACTGTCAACTGTCAACCAAAATAAATGAGAACCATCAAAGGTCCCGGAATATTCTTAGCGCAATTCCTCGGTGACGAGGCACCATTCAATACACTGGAGTCCATTTGTAAATGGGCCAGATCACTGGGATATATCGGTGTTCAGATTCCCACATGGGATGCCCGCTGTATTGACCTGAAAAAAGCGGCAGAAAGCAAAACATACGCAGATGAAATAAAGGGTATCGTACAATCTGCAGGTCTGGAAATAACAGAGCTGTCCACACATCTGCAAGGTCAGCTCGTGGCAGTTCATCCGGCTTACGATGAGCTCTTCGATGGATTTGCACCGGAAGCCTACAGGAAAAATCCTGCGGCAAGACAGACATGGGCCGTGCAACAATTAAAATACGCAGCCATTGCTTCAAAAAACCTGGGACTCAATGCCCATGCCAGTTTCAGCGGTGCCCTGCTCTGGCCGACTTTTTATCCCTGGCCACAAAGACCCTCCGGACTGGTGGATACAGGATTTAAAGAACTCGGGAAAAGATGGAAACCCATCCTGGATGTATTTGATGAAAACGGAGTAGATCTCTGTTATGAAATTCATCCCGGAGAAGACTTGCACGACGGTATTACATATGAAAGATTCCTGAAGGAAGTAAATAATCATCCGCGCGCATGCCTGCTGTATGATCCTTCACATTTTGTACTTCAGCAACTGGATTATCTGAGTTATATAGACTACTATCATGAACGCATCCGCGCGTTCCATGTGAAAGATGCGGAATTCAATCCCACCGGGAAACAAGGCGTGTATGGTGGTTATCAGCCATGGATTGACCGGGCCGGCAGGTTCCGTTCACTCGGAGACGGACAGGTGGATTTCAAATCCATTTTTAGCAAACTAACACAATATGATTATGCCGGATGGGCCGTGCTTGAATGGGAATGCTGTATCAAACATCCGGAAGATGGAGCAAAAGAAGGATCTGTTTTCATCAAAAACCATATCATCCGTGTAACAGAAAAGGCTTTTGATGATTTTGCAGGAACAGGATCTGATGAAGCTTTCAACCGTTCGGTGCTCGGCATAAAATAGCCTTAGCGATTCCGGTATTTTTTACGAAATTTATCATCTCACTTCAACAATGCAACAATGAAAAAAACGATTCTCTTTTTGCTTATTTGTTCAGGCGTTATCGTCGCATGTAATTCTGGCGGTTCATCCTCAAAAACAGATTCCGCTGCTGCAGCCCCCGCAGCCCCGGCAGCTGCAGATTCGAAAGGCCTTGAACTGATCGGAGCCAGCGACTGCACTACCTGCCATCGTCTGCACAAAGAAGCTGCCGGTGCGTCCATCGGACCCTCTTATAGTGAAGTGGCGACCAAATATTCTCCTGCTGCGGATACGACTGTAGACCGGTTGGTTCAAAAAATTATCTCCGGAGGAAGCGGTGTCTGGGGAACTGTTCCAATGACCCCGCATCCTGCACTGACGCCTGCCGACGTGAAAGAAATGGTCACATACATACTTACTCTAAAAAATTAATTCATATGAAAAAAATGGGTGTCACCATCATGATGTTGATGGTGTCGGTAGTCGCTGTTCGTGCTCAGGGATATAATCAACTCACAGATGCTGAAAAAAAGGACGGCTGGAAATTGTTATTCAATGGGCACAGCACGGCTGGCTGGCATACTTACAACAAAAATTCATTCGGACCCGCGTGGAGAATTATAGACGGCACTTTGTTTTGTGACAGTACGGTTAAAATACCCAAGGGCGAAGAAGGAGATATTTGCACGGAAAAAGAATATGAAAATTTCGATCTGAAGTATTCCTGGAAAATTGCAAAAAACGGAAACAGCGGTGTCATGTTCCTCGTTCAGGAATCAAAGAAACTCGATGCCCCCTATTTATCGGGACCTGAAATGCAGGTGCTGGACAATGACGGACATCCTGATGGCAAAATTCATAAACATCGCGCGGGCGATTTATACGACCTGATTGCTTCTTCCAGTGAACCGGTTCGTCCGGTGGGCCAATGGAACGATGCCGAAATAAAACTGGATCATGGAAAACTGGATCTCTACCTGAATGGTGTAAACGTTGTATCCACTACGATGTGGGATGCAAACTGGGATGCACTGGTGAAAGGAAGTAAATTTAATCAATGGCCAACTTTTGCAAAATCCAGGAAAGGTCACATCGACCTGCAGGATCATCACTGCGATGTCTGGTTCAGGGACTTGAAAATTAAAACACTCTAACTTAATAACAAGACTGGAAGTGTGGAAGACTGGAAGACTGAAAGTAACTGATTCACTAATACTTCCAGACTTCCAGTCTTCCACACTTCCAGTCTTCCGATAGCCTTTATGCGTTCAATCGGCTTATAAGCCGATTGAACGCATAAATGCTTCGGAGTTTGGCTCTCTTCCCAGGAACTGTCTCAACAAATCCATCTCCTGCTGATTGCCTGCCACTTCGAGAATTTCCTTGCGATAACGTTCACCGGTATTAGGATCCATCACGCCGTTTTTTTCAAAGACAGAAAAAATATCCTGGGCAAATACACGCGACCAGAGATACCCGTAATAATTTGCTCCGTAACCGCTTAAGTGATTAAAGGCTGCGATCATATGTGTGCCTTCCGGAAACGGAATCTGCCTGATCTTATAAAGCGATTTTGCAACTGCAGTCAGATCCATACCGCGAATACTGTCGTATTTATCTTCAAACGTAAAATCGATCATACCATAATAAACCTGCGTTGTATAATTCAGACCGTCCATCACATGTTCAGACGCTTTCATCTTATTATACAGGCTTTCAGGCAATACAACACCGGTTTTATAATTTTTGGCAAATAATTTCAGACTTGCATATTGCCAGCAGAAATTTTCCAGGAATTGCGAAGGCGCTTCTACAAAATCAGCTTTTAAACTGGCCGGTTGTGTAATCAGATCTGAACGAACAACCATATTGGCAACCAGGTGACCAAATTCATGAAACAATATAATAACGTCCTGGTGGCTTAATAACGTAGGTTCACCAGCGACGGCTTCAGGAAAATTACAAAGCAGCGCCGCGACCGGTAAAATTTCATTTGAAACATTCGGATTAGCCTCACTGATGGCAAAGCAGGCGAAATGGGTATACTTGTTCTGTCTTGGATACAGATCGAAATAAAAACTACCGACTTTCTTATTTCCGACATACATTTCAAAAGTCCTCACTTTACTGTACCATGTAGGTAATCCAAAGGTTTCTTTTACGGTAATGCCAAACAACCGGTGATATGTTTCGAACATGCCGCTGATGGTTTGATTCATTTCAAAATATTCCTTCACTTCATCCGTGTTCAATTTGTATTTTGTATCCAGCAGAATATTCTTGTAATATTCGACATCCCATGCAAAAATGGTATCCGGCAGTTCGGGATGCATCTGATGTTTGATGCTGCGGATGGAAGCCAGGTCCGTCGTTACTTTCGGAGCCAGTTTGTCTGCCAGGCCATATTCAAAATTCCATACTGCCTGGGGAACGCCCGCCATCTTATCCGTTAACTTATAGGCTGCATAACTATTATATCCCAGCTTCCCGGCATATTGTTTACGATAATATAGCAAACTGTCAAGCACCGTTATGTTTTTCGGATATGCCCGGTTATTATATCTGTAATACATCTGCTTGCGGGTGGCATCCGAAATGGCGTACTTGGAAATGTCTTCTGCATTCGGTGCATTAATATATAAAATATACTCCCCGTTTGGGCGTTTCCATTTCAATTTCAGATTTTCCGGAATGCCCTGGAGATCGCTTTCAGAAAAACGAAGGCTGTCTCTGCTGGTTCCAATATTTCGGTCAAATTCTATCCCAAGCATGGTAATCTTGTCTTTTATTGCCTGGAGTTCCTTACGACCGGGACCGTCGAGCTTCATTCCGTTATTTTCCAGGTACTGGATTTGTTCCTGTATAAATTTTTTCTGATTGGGTTTGAGAGAAGAACCGGATTGGAGATCATATGCCTTAATAGTTTTATAGAGTGGTTCATTCAGAGAAAGGGCCGTTTGATAATCGGTAAGAACCTGATCTCCCTGTTCTGCCGCATTTCTGGTACTGTCAGAAGGGCTTGAATTGGCAATCAGCTGCATCTTCATATCGAGGTCATAAATATCATAAAACAGAAGATCCAGCGCAACCAGCGTGCTACCTGGACCGGTTCCCGGCTTTACTGTTTCAATAATATTTTTCACCCGTTTGTCAGAAAGTTGAACTACCTGCTCCACCGCGTTTCTGATTATGTTTGCATCCACCTTATCCCATGCAATAGGATTATTGGAATGTACTAAAAGAGGATTTTCCGTAGCAGGAGGTTGACTATATGCCGGTGTTTCAAAAACACAAAACATGACCGGTATTAAATATTTTATGAATCGCATAATATCAATTTGAGCCGAAGCTATTAAATCTCCCCGGATCTTCTTTTCCACTCATAACAAAAAGGCCCCCTTCAACAACTGAAGGAGGCCTGTGTTTAATTTCTATTCTTGTCATTTAACGGGCAGAGTATTCCCTTCCTGTTTCTGATTTACATTCCGGATAGATACTTCCACCCTTCTGTTACATTGTCTGCCTTCGTCTGTGCTGTTTGTGCATTTCGGATACTCCTTACCAAAACCACGAGCCACCAGTCTGTCCTTACTCACGCCAAACTTAATCAGCAGGTTAACGACCGACTGCGCACGCGCCTGGGAAAGTTTCTTATTTCTTGCAGCGGTCCCGATATTATCGGTAAACCCGTCAACATAAAAACTGGAGTTAGGTATCTGACTATTCATGATTGTCGCAGCCCGTTGAATGATTTCTTCAGATTCAGGTTTGATGGTTGATTTCCCGAAATTGAATAATATGTTTTTGAAATCTGCTGTAATCTGAACGACAATTTTTTCAAGCGGACAACCGTGTGTAGAAGCCGGACCCGGTTGATTCGGACAGGCATCCACATCATCGGGTATTCCATCTCCATCCGTATCAGGAACCGGGCAACCCTGATATTTAGCTACACCGGGAACTGTTGGACATTTATCCTGAGGATCAGGAATTCCGTCTCCGTCGGTATCCGGACAACCATGGAACTGTGGAAGACCCGGAACATTGATGCAGGAATCTTCTTCATCATTTACGCCATCCTTATCCGTATCCGGTATCGGACAACCATGATACCTCGCAACGCCCGGAACGGTCTTACATGAATCCACTTCATCATTGATTCCATCTCCGTCAGTATCGGGTATCGGGCAACCTTCATACCTGGCATAACCAAAGATGGTGGGACATTTATCCACATCGTCGTAAACACCGTCTTTATCTGTGTCAGGCTTAATTTTTTTCTTAAACTGCATACCCCAGTTTAGTCCCACGTGAACATCCGCCTGTTTGGTATTATTAAAAAGAGCACTGATAATACTACCTGAACCAATAAAAAACGGGCCTATCCTGAAAGCCAGGCCTGCATTGAATTGCGTGAGGTCATTATAATTGACAGGCAATTCAACACTGATGAGAGAATTTTCCCATCGCGGAGTCACACTATATGAGTTAATTTCATACAGATTAAAGTTTATCGCTTTATTCGTGTTAAACTGACCAGCTACGTTAACCGCCCAGTTCGGTGAAAATAAATAATCAATATTGGCCTGTACTGTTGTGGGAAGATTCACGTTATAGGAACTGCTTTGTGGTGCACCTGCAACAAAATAAGGTGAGCCATTGAGTACGGGTATAAATTCACCAAATGATTTACCATTCAATGCATTCAGGTCAAATTGATTGCCGGCAGGAATATCTGTATTATAATTGGCGGCGAGGTTACCGGTTTTATTGAACTGGATCATTCCCACATCAAGTACGGAAACACCAATTTTCAATTTGTATTTATTGGCCCATCGGTCATTTGTATACATGGAATAATCCACGTCGTTCGGCCTGTATTCATAAACAAATCCGATGTCACCTCCAAAACCCTGACCATTAAATTTAAAGATGTCATTGAATTTGTAATCGGTAAAATTTGTATTCGTCGCATTGATGGAAATATAACCGGCTGCCGGGCCTTCAATGATCGACGTATTTCCGATATTCTGTAATGAACCGGTTATTCCATCTGTTGTCATATAGGCATCTGCAGTACCGGCGATATATTTTAAAGTAATACCGCCTTTTAAAAAATGATGACTTCCTTTTTTTGTAAACACCTGTCCCAAAGAACCACCGATTTCAGTCCATCCTGTGGTTTGCGTGATGGTTCTGCCCCCATTGAGTTCAATCGGACTCGTAATGCCTGATCCTGCCGGATCAATAATTGCATTCGCCAGATCACCATTCACATCTTTCACATTGGCAAAAACCCTGGATCTGGTTGTCAGCGCAATGGAAGTATTAGGACTTAGTGATAACATAAAAGAAGGACCCAGAAGATCTGCGTAATCCAGACTGTTAACCTGGCTATGCCCTTTTAGAATATTTGATCTTAAATCATTCCCGTCAAAATTGCGGGTGATATCACTGAGTTTTATTCCACCCTGGTCAGTTCCGACAAACCCATTGATAGCGATCAGATTAATGTCCCACTTAAACCGGTTATCAGCAATATTGGCCGGATTAAAAAATACTCCGTTAACTCCTGTATAATTTCCTGTTCTGTAGCCAGGATATGTTTGGGCATAAGACATGGATGCGCATACCATCATCGTAAACGCGATAATCAATAACTGTTTCCTCATTTTCTGTTAATTTATCTCATACAGTCAAAGACTATGCCGTTGAAAGCTGAAAGCGTAAAGCGTAAGGCTTAAAGCATTTTCCGCTTTGCTTTACGCCTTACGCTTTACGCCTTATGCTGCCGAAGGCTATACCTTCGGCAAAGAATATCCATTATGATATTCCTTCATCAGAAATTCTTTATTCACTGCTTCGTCAGTGAATTTGCCGGCTATCCCATGCAAGTTTTTTGCCACTGCGATAACTGATATTCCCGAGTTGGGCAACGGTTGCCACATGCGCGCCGGCTTCAATGGAACAATGCAGGTCTTCCATCTTTCTGGAACGAACCACGTCGATAAAATTCTTCCAGTGATTATCCAAACCATTATCCGTCGGTTTGATCAGCTGTTTTTCAATTTTTATTTTACTCATTTTTTCATCTATCACTTCCCATCCGCCCCTGCTCAGTACAAGTGTTGCATTGTTGCCGATATAAGCGATGCCATGATCTCTTCCATAAGAACCGTTGCCGATTCCCATGGCACTGTCCCATACGAGATTGAAATGATCGAATTCATATAAAGTCGTAAGCGTGTCCGGCGTTTCCTGGTATAAATCAGGATATGCAAAATCTCCACCCAATGCCGCAATGGTTTTTGGATCTCCTGCTTTCATTCCCAACAAACCGTAATCTAACAAGTGAACACCCCAGTCTGTCATGAGTCCGCCCGCATAATCCCAGAACCACCTGAAGTTAAAAAGATAACGGCTGGAATTAAACGCCCTTGCAGGCGCAGGTCCCAGCCACATTTTATAATCCACTCCCGCAGGCGCTGCTGTATCCGGCACCACGGGTCCTGGTTTCATCCAATCCTGGTAGCACCATACTTTAACTGTCCGTATATTTCCCAGCTGACCCGAATAAACGAAATCCAGTGCGTCCTGAAAATGTTTCTGACTTCGCTGCCACTGGCCACCCTGCACCACACGATTATATTTTTTCTGCGCGGCTACCATGGCGCGACATTCGCCAATTGAATTTCCAACCGGTTTTTCAACGTACACATCTTTCCCTGCCGCGCAGGCTTCCATCATGATCAACGCATGCCAGTGATCCGGTGTTCCGATGATAACGACGTCTACGTCTTTATTTTCGAGCACCCGGCGATAATCACCGGTTGTTTTTATTTTCGATACATCCACATTTAATTTCGCAAGGTCCGCCATTCGTTTATTCAAAACATTCTGATCGGTGTCACACAGCATTACAACCTCAACACCGGGTTGTTTCAGTGATGATAAAAGATCTGCCCAGCCCATACCATTGATGCCAACAGCAGCCACATGTATACGATCACTGGCAGCCATCTCTCTGCTGAACGCAGCAAACGATTTCTGATGAACTGCGGTTGCCAGAATGGATGTACCTGCCAATACGCCCGCCTGCCGGATGAAAGAACGCCTGTTATGCATATTTTTTGTTTTTACTGATGAACCATCGTTTGATCACTGTATGCGCCAAACCATCCCGCACCAATCATAGGTGCTTTATCATTTAGAATTACTTTAACAGGAACTTTTTTTACGAGGTCCTGCATACGGTCGCAGTCAAGGAGGTTTTCATAAAAAATCGGATCCTGCAGTAGTGATATGATTTTCGGAGGAACACCGCCAGCCAGCAGGAGTCCGCCGGTTGATTTCATTTTTAAAATCAGGTTGCAGCATTCCCGGGCTAAATTCCGGACAAAAATACGTAGAGCTTCAATACAAACGGGATCCGACTCTTCAATGGCAGCCTCACTGATGACGGCCGATGGATCGCCCGTTTTTAACTTGTCTTCAATAGCAACACTGACGGTGCGCTTTTTTATTTCGCAGAGAAATTGAAAAATAGAATAGATGCCGGGACCTGCGATAATACTTTCCCAGCTAACGACTTTATATTTCCTCAGCATATAATCGTGCAGCTCGAGATCAAGTGCATTTCGACAGGAATAATCACAATGGCCCCCTTCAGTAGCAAAGGGGTGATAGAATTGTCCATCCCAAAATAAACCGGCTTCACCCAATCCGGTTCCCGGAGCCAGTATGGAAATATTACCTCCTTCGTCAGGGTCGCCTGCATGTAATACAGAAAAATCATTTTCTCCCAGCCCCGCAACACCATAGGCAGTAGCTTCCAGATCATTCAATAATATGACCTGCCTGACACCCGTGGCTTTCGCAATTTCATTGGCATCCACATACCAGGGAAGATTGGTTACAGCAACCCGCCCTTCAAAAACAGGTCCTGCCACACCTAAACAAACTTTTTCAGCCTTGTAATCGGGGTTTTCCTGTATAAACTGTTGAAGGATATTATTAACTGATGGATAATTGCCCGACTGATAGGTAGAACATTTGATCATCCGGACATCATTCAGCGTGGCTTCAAAAATAGCCAGGTTCACTTTGGTGCCCCCGGCATCTCCGCCGATGACGATAGATTTTTTGTTTCCAAAAGAAATTTTATCAGGAAAATAAAGAGACAGTTTCGGATGGCCAGCCATATAAAGCTTTGAAGGGCCAATTTAACGGATTGAACCGAAAAAACCGCAGGAGAGGCCGGCTGCATTCGGAACTTTGCGATCAGGGAAACGTATTTTTACAGCGGTTTAGGAAAAAATACGTATAAAAAGAGAAAAAGAAAAGCCAGTGTAGAAACACCGGCTTGAGAAAACTTCAGTTATGATAATCACTATACAGTAAACGTCAGTTTGAAATGATTATTATAACTTAAAAGGGAAAATAATATCGAATTGGAATTTTTTAAACAGTACCATGGGAAATGAAGAATACAAGATGATACAGTCCATGCGATGGTATGGACCAGACGGATCCGGTCAGCCTGAGGGATATCAGACAGGCAGGATGCACTGGTATTGTAACGGCTCTCCATCATTTGCCCAATGGCGCTATCTGGAGCTCTTTAGAAATTGAAAAAAGAAGAACCGAAGTGGAGGAATCAGGTATGAAATGGGTGGTCGTGGAGAGTCTTCCCGTGCATGAATCGATTAAAACAAAGACGGGAAATTTCATTGAACTCATAGAAAATTATAAAGTAAGCCTGCGCAACCTGGCAGCAGCCGGAATAAGAATAATCACTTATAATTTTATGCCGGTGCTGGATTGGACGCGTACCGATCTGGCGTTTCAACAGATTGATGGTTCCCTGGCTCTGCGTTTTGAACGAGCCGCATTTATAGCATTCGATTTGTTTATGCTGAAAAGGCCCGGTGCGCAGAATGATTATAAAACCGATGAACGCACGAAAGCAAAACAACGATTTGAGAATATGACGGCGGAAGAAAAAAATCTTCTGCAAAAAAATATTATCGCTGGCTTGCCCGGCAGCGAAGAGAGTTTTACACTGGATCAGTTTCAAAAGGCCCTGGATCTCTATAAGCATATTGATGCGATGAAACTGCGTAAACACCTCATTGATTTTCTGAAAGCGATCGTTCCGGTGGCAGAAGAAAACGGTGTGAAGATGGCCATTCATCCGGATGATCCACCCTACCCCCTGCTCGGCCTGCCAAGGATATCTGAGTACTGCTGAAGATGTGGATTTATTGATTAATGAAATTCCATCCGAATCGAATGGGCTTTGTTTTTGCACCGGCTCATTGGGCGTTCGTGCCGATAATGACCTGTCCGCCATGATCCGTCGTTTTTCAAACCGCATACATTTTCTTCATCTGCGCAGCACAAAAAGAAATAATGATGGAGATTTTTACGAAGAAAATCATCTGGAGGGAGATGTAGATATGTATGGCGTGATAAAGGAAATTATCCGTATGATGAATCAAAGAAAAACGTCGATTCCCATGCGGCCCGATCATGGGCACCAGATGCTTGATGATCTGAATAAGAAAACCAATCCCGGATACTCTGCCATCGGAAGACTCCGCGGACTGGCTGAATTACGGGGATTGGAACTGGGCACATTTCGAGCATTAGGCGCAAAGCGTAAAGCGTAAGGCGTTTATCAATAATTAGCTTTACGCTTTAAGCGTTCAGCTTTAAGCTTGATAGCCCCATGCCTGTATCAAGGCAAGCAATACACCATTCGTCCAGCCAAAACCATCCTGGCCTGCATACTCCCCACCACCTGCTTCCAGCTGTGTATCCACCACATTATATTTTTCCATGAGCTTCCCCGTGCGTTTGAATACATCTGCATTTAATTGAATCCAGCGTTTGGCAATTGTCTTCGCAAGATCAGTCTGCCCGTAATTTGCCAGTCCGGTTATAACCATCCATTGTAATGGCGCCCATCCATTGGGAGCATCCCATTGCTGACCCGTTGTTTCCAAAGTGGTGACCAGTCCACCCGGACGAAGAAATTTTTCTCTTATGACGGTTCCAACAAGCTTTGCTTCACTTTCATGTGCAATTTTAACAAACAATGGAAACGCACCTGCCAGTGTCAATGATTGCTTTTGAATATTTTGCTGAATATCAAAATCAAAATAAAACCCCTGCTCATTACTCCAAAGATATTTTTGAATGCTCTCTTTTCTTTTCAGGAAGAGCGATTGATATTTTCCAGCCAGATCAGTGTTTCCACATAATTCATTTGCTTCAGCAATGGTTTTTTCCAAATGTAATAACAGGCAGTTCAAATCAACCGGAACAATATCGCTGGTATAGACACTCGCAAATGAACGGGGACTTTTGAACCAGCGGGATGAATAGTCCCATCCGGACTCAGCACCGGCCCTTAAATGGCGATATAAAATTTTAGAATCCTGTTCTGAATGATGAAGAAAGTTCCACATCTTCCCGTAACGATTCCGGCCGGGGCGTTTCGTTTTCATCCCAATATCGGTTCAGCACTTCCCCTCCAGGCATTCTTACGGTATGATTTTGAGAAATATTCGATGGACTCAATTGTTCAGCACCCCTCATCCAGAAGTCATGCTCCCTTTGCAATTGCGGTAAACAGGATACGACAACATCAGGCAGTTTTTACACTCGCCAGCAATTGCACCATATGAGAAAAAAAAGGAGGCTGCGAACGACCGATAAAATATTTCCGGTTGCCATTGGGAATGTATCCAAACCGGTCAATCAGGTATGAAAAATTCTTCACCATATTTTCGATCATATCAATTCTCCCGGACACTTTTAGTCCCAACATGGTGAAATAACTGTCCCAATAATAAATCTCACCAAATCTTCCCCCGGGAACTATGTATGGATAAGGAAGCGGGATCAGCGATCCACCCTCCTTGTCTGGTTGTCGGGTAAGATATCCCCAGAGCGTTTCGATATTTTCTTCCAATGATTTATTTGCATCACTGGAATATCCCTGCGAAACCGGAACGGGTAATTCAAAATGATCCGAAACAAATTTTTTCAGATCAAATCCGGGCAAATCTTTCTGCTTCAGATATTTTTCATTGATCGCCTGATCGTCATACGCTGGCGTACAATCAAGGAATGTTTTTCCATCAGGGAAAATTCTTTCCATCTGTACGTCCCGTAACAAAGCCGGGATAGCCGATATTTTTTCTTTGTTCACTTTGTAAGAAATTTCAGGTTTTAATGCCCGGCAGATGAAAATTCAATCTTGCTGGTCGATTTCTTTTGCATTTTTGAGAAAAATAAAATACAAATAAATAAAACAGCCATCGGAACCAGCGAAAAGTAAAACGCTTTCTGGCCTCCGATATTTTTAAACAAATAACCGACCAGCCTCGAACCCAGCGTACCACCCACTGCTGAAAAGAATACCAGCAGCGATGCCATCGGGCTATGATATACTTTTTCGGTCGAACTTAATACAAATGAATTGACGAGGGGATAAATGGGTGCAAGAAAAAAACCGATCAGCGGGAAAACATAGGCGATCACTGGCACATCCCCCAATGAATGAATTTCCAGTTGTGGCATATTCTGTGTTTGTGGAAGCACAAACAAGACCATTAATGCTGCCCCGGCCAGGCATGAACAAAGCAGCACAATCCATGACATCCTTTTCACGAGCAGGGAACAAATATACCTTCCCAGCGCAATGGACAACATGAGGATAACAGCCATCGTAACACTAAGCTTTTCGGGAAGAAGTAACACTTTCTGATTAAAGGTTGGCAGCCAGCTCATGATACCCTGTTCCGTCATTACATACATAAAAGCAGCTATGGCAAATACCAGCACCAGGGGCCTCTTCAGCAATTTTATCATTTCAATAAAATCGTCCTTTATATTCGTTCCGGGAATCTGGTACTGGATATTGAATTTCGAAAATAATAAAATGAGAAAAGAAACAGCAATCAGCGCAGCCAGAACCAAATAAATATTCAGCCATGCATTAGGATCGGTATCGCTGTAAAACAATGGAAAAGCAATGAAGCCGGATGCAATCCCTATCATAAAAAAACTCTCAATGGAACTTAATACACTCTTATGTTCCTTGTCGCTGTTCGTGATCAGTCCGATCATTGAATAAACAGATACCTTGATTACGGCAAAAGATATTCCGACACAGGCAAAAAGGATACGCACCGAAGTAAATGAATTGCCCCAATACATACCCAGGCATCCGACAAAAACAAGCGCCAGCGCCATTAGCATGCCTTTCTTATAACCCAGCCTTGGCAGGAACGAGCCGATCAGAAATGAAACAAACGCAATGGAGAGATCTTTAAATGCTTCCAGGGAACTGGCCGTTACCTCATCCACATGGTAACGATTCTGGGATTTCTGGATCAGAATACCTACACTGTTCAGCAAAATGGCAAAAACAAAATAGTTGAGATATAAAGAAAACTTGATTTTAGAATTCGACATGGACAATCGTTTAGGTGTAAAACAGGCCCTGGAGATGGCCCGCCCTGATAAATAAAGCTATAACTTTTAGATCGGTTATACCTTGAAAAATATTTTTTTACGATAAAGAAAATACAGGAGTCCGGTTTCAAGGATAAACACGACAAGTGACCCCAGGATGGCCGCCGGAACGGTTGGTATATACATCATTCCGAATAATCCATTCGTAATGGTGAGTATATATCCGGTAAACCAACGGTCTCCCACGATCTCAAAAAATAGATAAATAAAAATGGAATTGAGGGCAAACAAATTGAAAAACAAGAGTCTTGTCTTGTGATTCTTTATGTCAACCCACCAATAACAAATCGCCAGAAATAAAACACAATAACCACCCGAAGCCAGCACAAATGAACTCGTGGCAATTCGCTTAATGATGGGCGTTATATGGCCGCGGTCGAGTCCGAAACCGAGCATCAGCAAAATCAGGCCGCTGATCAGCAGCCATTTCATTTTCTCTTTAGACGTCCTGTCACTCATCAGTAATTTGCCGGCAAGCACACCCCAGATGGTATGGCAGGAAGTGGAAATACAATTGATCGCAACCCATCCACCCGGATTGATTTTGTTCATCAGGATCAGATCAATATAATTTCCGAAATTATGCTGATCCGTAAAGGGCTGATCAAACCCGGGAATATGGGTGAACCGGTACAACAATTCTGGTATCAACAGGCATAGACCGCTTACCGCCAGCTGCCATGCCACCGGCCATTCCATGATCAGAAAAGCAACCAGGGTGGTAAAAGAAAGTTGCGTCAAAACATCCCAAAGTTCGAAAGAGAGACCACTTTTTCGAACGGCATAGTCCAGTACACCCCAAAAAAATAACCAGCCGCACCTTTTCAGGATCCTGACAAAACGTTGGTTCCATGTAAGGGATAATTTCTGTTTACCGATTGAAAAAGCCATGGCTACACCCGCTACAAACATAAACGTGGGCTGGATCAGATCCCAGAAATGAAGACCGTGCCAGGGGTGATGAAAAAACTGGTTTAATATGTGACTACCCCAGGTTCCTTCAAAAACCGGTACCAGATGTTCAAAGAGCAGGGTGCTCTCCAGAGTAAGTAAAACCATGGTCATTCCGCGAAGAAAATCGAGTGAGGCCAGGCGGCCGCTAAGGGTTAAATTCACGTTCATAATCCGGTGATTATTTTCTAATGGCTGAAGCACGTTACGGCCAGTCTAATATAATTAAATAAAAATAGTTACAGGTAAAGATCCTGAACAGCACAGATTAAGTTTGTATGATATGACTGATCCTGTTTTATCCATGTATGGTTTAGATAAAAGCAAATGCTCCGTCACAGCTTTTGGAAACGGCCTGATCAACCACACCTGGAAAATCACCTGCGAAAACAAAGACTACCTCTTACAAAAAATCAATCGGCAGGTATTTAAGACACCGGAAGATATTATGGATAACTTCAGGCTCCTGGCTGACTATTTTAAACATCATTATCCAGACTATTTATTCGTAGCGCCGCTTCAATCCATTCAGGGCATGAACTACGTAAAGCAGGATAATCATTACTACCGGCTGTTTCCGTTTATTGATAACTCCTTTTCAGTAGATACTGTAACGGATCCATTACTTGCACTTGAAGCATCCAGACAGTTTGGGAAATTTACAGGGCTGCTTTCAGCATTTGATCCGAATCTCCTGCACATCACTTTACCCGATTTTCACAATCTGGCATTGAGGTTCCGGCAATTTGAAGATGCATTAATACATGGAAATAAAAAAAGAATTGTACAAACGGCAGACGGCGTCCAATTTTTAAAAGATCAGCGGGCGATCGTCGATGAGTTTGACAAAATAAAAAAGCACCCGGATTTTAAACTTCGGGTCGTTCATCACGATTCCAAAATAAATAATGTATTATTTGACAGCAGAAATAACCGGGGCTTATGTGTCATTGACCTGGACACCGTAATGCCCGGATATTATATCAGCGATGTAGGTGATATGCTACGGACATATCTATGTCCTGTTAGTGAAGACGAAAAAGATTATTCAAAAATTCAAATCAGGGAGGAATATTTCCTTGAGATTACAAAAGGCTATTTCAGTGAAATGCAACATAGCCTTAGTGAAACGGAAAAACTGTATTTTGTTTACGCGGGGAAATTTGCTATTTACATGCAGGCCCTGAGGTTTCTAACAGATTATATCAATAATGATATTTATTATAGTATTCAATACGAAGACCATAATCTGGTCCGTGCGTATAATCAAATCATGTTACTAAAAAAATACCTGGAAATGGAGCAAACGTTATTTGCCATATTGAAAGCCCGTATAAATTCTTCTCAGTAGCTCATACTTCGTTCTTCTTCAATGCTTTTTCAGGCAATGAACTGGTCTCTCAGTTTGTCCGGTTACCTTTTTTAAAACTAATTATTTTTTGAATCAATTCACTAATTTTACTATCGGAATTAAATTTTTTATATGCTGGTCAAACCGCTGCCAAATAAAATTCCACATTATAAAATTTTGGATAACGGGATTTTCCCTAATTCAGCCTTACCTGTTTTATTATACAAAGCGCCATTCCAACTATCCAACGATCATTCCCCGGTTTTAATGGAAAAAGTTTTCAAAGAAAACGACTGGTCTAATTCCTGGCGGAATGGAATATATACATACAACCACTATCATAGCATTACACATGAAGTGCTGGGTGTGTATTCCGGGGATTGTCATATTTTACTGGGAGGACACAGCGGAATCCAGATTCTCCTTGAAAAAGGAGATGTTCTCATCATCCCCGCCGGTGTGGCGCATAAAAACATCGGCTGTTCAATCGATTTCAAATGCATTGGAGCCTATCCCAACGGAAAAGATTTTGACATTAATCTCGGTAAATCAGGCGAAAGGCCCGGAACAGATAAAAATATCAGGAAGGTACCGGTACCTAAAAAGGATCCGGTATATGGAAAGGATGGTTTCCTGCTGGCATTTTGGAATGACTGATAAAAACTTAAAATACCAATGTAGACATGGAATGAGGCAGGCTTTCCATTTTTGCCGCTTTCCCATTTATCCAAAGAAGATAAGAAATGGTTTTCTCAGTCTGATTCATGACAACAACAGCCATTTTCCCGTCTGCATTCTGAAAGGCAGTTGTTTGTAAATCATCCCGGTTGGAAGAACTGATAATCCGCCTGGCACCCGGTCGTATAAATTTCGAAAAATGCCCGATATAATAAAAAGAGTTTGTAAAAATTAATTCCCCGGTCTTTGTATCGAAATGTACAGGCGCAAAACAGAAATTACCCACATGATTCGGTCCGCCCTTTTCATCCAATAAGATATTCCAGTCCGTCCAGCCTACCGTCCCATCATTGAAATCATTGATCATCGAATTCCCGTAGGTTTCACCCAGTGACCAGGATTTTAATTTCGATGCATCAAATTTGTCAACACATCCTTCTGTGAATATCAGATTCTTGTCGGGAAATGTTTCATTTACCATTTTTACGTTCTTGAACATCATCGAACTTCCGGTCCAGGTTTCATACCAGTGGAAACCAATACCCCAAACATATTTTGCTGCTTCGGGATCATTCAGTATTGTACTGGACAGTCTGGTAAATAAAATCCCGGTTGTGGTCCCAGGCAATCAGTTTCTTTTCTCCAAGGCCCCCTGTCTTTAATGTCGGACCTAAATATTCCTTTATAAAATCTCTTTCTTCTTCAGCAGTATAATTACAGGACTCCCAGGTTTGTTTTGCAAGTGGCTCGTTCTGTAATGTCAAACCCCAAACCGGGATTCCTTCTTTTTCATATGCATTGATGAACTTAACATAGAAATTGGCCCAGGATTGTCTGAATGCGGGCAATAATTTCCCTCCATGCAGCATGTCATGATTGTCTTTCATCCAGGCCGGCGGGCTCCAGGGGCTAACATATAACGTGAGCCGGCCTCCGGCAGCTGCTATCACCTGGTGAATAAAGGGAATACGGTATTTCCTGTCGTGATCAATACTGAAGGATTTCAGATCCTTATCCTCGTCAGAAACATAGGTATAACTGCTACTGGAAAAATCACTACTCTGAATATTCGTCCTGCCCAGTGTGTATCCGATGCCATTCACCGTATCATAGTAAGCAGTCAGGACTTGTTTTTGAAGAGTCACCGGAAGTTTGGCAAATGTTTCCGCAGAGGCGTCGGTCAGGGCACCGCCAATACCCAATAAAGTTTGAAAATGATGGGTTGGATCCACAATAATGCAAACCTGGGTTTCCGGAGGTTGGCCAACCTGGTAAAATTTAGAGCTATCAGAAGTTTTTGTTAACCGGAAATCGGTATTCTCAGCGGTTGTGTAGACGGTCACCGGACCATTTTGAGCTATGAGGGATTGAAGAAATCCGGAGAATAAAAGTAATAGCAGAAATCGTTTCATGTATGGCCGTATTTAAAGTAATTATTCCTTCAAATATAAAGCTTATCAGATTTTATATGCCAATTTTTAAAACGCATGGTCAGCCAGGTACCCTGGCATGGCACAAGTATTGAATAACTAAGAATGGATCAATTTTTTTAATCCTTTAATTAAAAAACAATGGGAAATCTACTTTACATGATTGCAGTTGTTCTGGTGGTTATTTGGGCAATTGGTTTTTTTGGATATGCCGCAGGGGGCATCATTCATGTTTTACTTGTAATTGCGCTGGTTCTTTTTCTGCTCAAATTTATCCGCAGGGAAGCTTAGTGAGCGTGAACTGATTCTTATAAAGTGCATGCAATCCGGCGGGCATTATTATTTTTACAAGCGGGAAATCTCAGGCCTTATCCAGCCTGAGATTCTTTAGATATTTTTCGTTGATGGCTGCGCTTTGCAATGCGGTCTCACGATACAGCCTGGATTGTTCTACAAAAAAGTATTTCATACCGTTTGATAAAGCGGTGGAAAGAAGTTGCCTGTAATTAATAATTCCTTGTCCCAGGTCACAGGCTGATTCTTCTTTACTGCCGGCCGGCAATCTGACTTTCATCACATCACGCATATGACAGAGCCTGAAACGGGGTTTATATTTCGTTATATAATATTCCGGATCCAATCCCTCCGTCACCGTGTAATAAATATCCATTTGATAGTCCACCAGATCCGGGTCCGTATGATCCAGTAATACATCAATCGGCAGTTGGCCATCTACTTTTTTATAAGGATAATCATGGGGATGATAGGCAAACCGCAAACCGTGTTTCTTACAGATGGCTCCATAACCATTAAACTCATCTGCAATTTTTTTAAAATCATCGATCGATTTCTGCGGACCCTTCCATGGATAAATCAAATACTTCATACCGATCTCCGCCGATAGTGCGGCTGTTTTTTCAAACCCTTCGTTGTTGCCTTCGTAATGACTTGAAACCAGCGTCAGACCATTGCTGCCCGCCAAATTGTTGAATTCCTTATTGGTTTTACCCCAGAATATTCCTTCGTCTCCGCCAAAACTTTCTATCTGGGTGTATCCCATCTGCCCCAGTTTTTTGAGCGTGCCCGCCGGATCCTTTTTCATATCATCCCTGACCATGTATAATTGTATGCCGATCGCAGGCAGACTACCGGATCCAAATCCTTTTATTAAATGTTCTTTTACAAAGGGAATTGACAATGCAAAAAAGCTGCTGGACCTGATAAATGATCGCCTATCAGTCATAACTAATAATTAATAAATAATAACTAATAATTAAACTCCAATGTAAACAAAAATTGAAAGTGCCCGCGCAGGCACCCCTCCATTTTTAAGAAATTCAATAATGGGTTATATTTTTACCGGCGTATGATAAGGAGACAATAGATATGGGTGACTTGTACTGCAGAGCCGTTCCTATGGCTCAATGAGAGGCAATAAAAAAGCCCTCTTACTCTTTTGCAATGAGGGCTATACTGGTCTTCGGGCTTTGTTTGTGTGCGGATAATTATTTAAACTGATTATAACCCGTTGTTATTTTTTAATTCTTCGATCCTGTCTTTTATTCCATCTATTTCGTGAATTAAAAGTTTTGCCCTTTGAAACACTTCGTTTGATTTAAAAAACTCTTCCAATAATATTTCTTTTTGAGATAGTTCAAGTTTTAGTTTCTCTATTTCAGACTTACGGTCCTGTGATTGCATTGCTGATAAATTTAGAGTGATAAAACACTTATCAGTCGAACGTAATGTCGTTCGGAATGCATAGGAAAGGGCTTAGGGGAAACCATATTGAGCTTGACGACTGAAAATACTGAATATTTTGAATTGAAATGTAAGGCCAGGGCTTTATTTGTAAATAATTAGTTATCTGATTTTGAATTCTGAGTATTTTCTGAATTCCTACTGGCGAATCAAAACTGTGGACTGTACTGGGTTCGAACCAGTGACCTCTGCTCTGTCAAAGCAGCGCTCTGAACCAACTGAGCTAACAGTCCGGCGAAGCGCAAAAATAAGAGATAATCATCAGGATTTATTATCCGGATTTTCTTTCATTCTCGCCTGCTCGATTTCGTATTCCAGTTCGGGATCTATATTCTGGGCCTCGACTTTTTTCTCTTTTTCCATCAGTTCTTCGTGATGAGCCTGTAAATAAGCAAGCTGCTTTTTACCGTAGGAAAAACGGGTAAACAGGACAAACAATACCGGTACGATAAATATGGAGATACTGGTGGATGCGATCATGCCACCCAATACCGTAAAACCAATGGTATTGCGGGCTACGGCACCTGCACCGGTGGCCAGCACAAGCGGCATCACACCCAGGATAAAGGCCATGGAAGTCATAATGATCGGACGTAACCTAAGGCGCACTGCCTCCAGCGTGGATTGAAGAAGTTCTTCTCCCCTGTCCACACGCACTTTGGCATACTCAACGATCAGGATCGCATTCTTTGCGGAAAGCCCGATGAGCGTAATTAAGCCGATCTGTGCGTACACATTATTTGTCAGCGGGGGCACACAGGTCAGCGCCAGGATCGCACCGAATGCGCTGATCGGCACGGCCAGCATCACGGAAAATGGAACGGACCAGCTTTCGTATAATGCAGCCAGAAATAGAAAAACAAAACTGATGGAAAAGATGAAAATATAAATCGTTTTGGAACCGGCCTTGATTTCTTCATAACTCAGACCGGAAAACTCATAGGTGTAACCATGCGGCAATGCTTTAGCGGCCGTTTGTTTCAGTGCCTCGATGCCTTCACCTGTACTATACCCGGGTGGCGTGGATCCATCTACTTCCGCCGATCTGAATATATTGAAGTGTGTAATGAGTGGCGCTGTTTCAATTTCCTGGTAAGAAATTAATGTGCTCAGCGGCAGCATTTGTCCTGCCGCATTTCGCACATAATATTTATTGATATTGGAAACCAGCGCACGAAAGGCAGTATCCGCCTGCACAACTACATGATATGTGCGGTTATACAAGGTGAAATTATTGACAAACAGGCTTCCCATGTAGGCTTGCATTGTATTGAATACATCAGAAATATTAACACCCAGCTTTTCACACATTTCCCGGTCTACGGTCAGATTATAACTGGGTGTATGCGCTCCATAGTAACTGAAGGCGGTAGATATCGCGGGATTTTTATGTGCTTCAGCAACAAAATTTTTGACCACTCTTTCGAAAGCATGAATATCATCGCTCGTATTACCCTGCTGTATCTGCATGCTGAAACCGGCGGCTTGACCGATACCCGGAATGGGAGGTGGCGGAATCACGACGACGTTGGCATTCTTGATGCCTGCGGCAATCACTCTCTGCTTAATGACGTTAAGAATTCCCGGTATTTTTTCTCTTGGATCTTTTCGCTCGTCCCATGGTTTTAAAGTACAAAACATTGTCCCGTTGTTAGAATTGGCACCGCCATTTAATATATTGAATCCGGAAAATGCGGCAAAGTGCGTCACCCCGGGTGTTGTTCCGACTACTTTCATCAGTTTCGTCATCAACTCTACCGACTGCGTAGTGGATGAAGCTTCCGGTAATTGATAAGTAACGAATAAACGTCCTCCATCTTCAGGCGGTATAAAACCGGACGGCTTTGTTTTAAATAAATACCAGGTGCCGGCACAAATACAAATTAACAGTATGACGATATATCTTGAACCCTTTATACTTTTCCTGACGCCGTTCGCATATTTGTCTGTTACCCGTTCAAACCAGACATTGTACCGGAAGAATAATTTATTGACTCCCCTGGCATCCTTTGTAATACGGGTGGGCCTTAACAGTAAAGTACAAAGGGCTGGAGTAAGTGATAGTGCGACAAAGGCAGAAAGTATAACCGAGATCGCAATCGTAATGGCAAACTGCTGATACAGTCTTCCGACAATACCTGGTATAAAACCTACCGGAACAAATACGGCAGCCAGGATCAGCGCAATCGCAACAACCGGTGCTGATATATCTTTCATCGCCCGGTAAGTCGCTTCTTTGGCGGACATATGCTGTTCGTCAATATAATGCTGAACAGCTTCCACCACGATGATCGCATCATCCACGACAATGCCAATTGCCAGCACGAAACCAAACATGGTAAGCGTATTGATCGTAAAACCGAGTGGAATAAAAAAACAGAATGTGCCAAGAATGGATACCGGAATGGCTAACACAGGTATAATCGTGGAGCGCCAGTTCTGCAAAAAAAGAAACACCACCAGTCCGACCAGGGCCAGGGCCTGCAACAGGGTCTTCACTACTTCCTTCATCGAAACTTTTATAATAGTGACTGCTTCAAAGGGAACAGCATAATCCACATCGGCCGGAAATGATTTCTTTAACTGTTCGAGCACAGCGTACACATTATCGGCGGTCTCCAGCGCGTTACTTCCGGGCGCCTGGAACACCTGCAGGAAAGAAGCCCGTTTCCCGTCTACAAAAGAGTTGGCGGAAAAAGTAAATTTCCCCAGTTCAACGCGGGCAACATCTTTCAAATAAACCATCTGGCCGGTGGAAGGAATGGTTTTAATAACGACATTATTGAATTCAGTTGCTTTATTCAAACGGCTGTTGACCAGTATGGTATATTCATTGGTTTGTGTGTTATCCTGTGGTGGCGCACCGGCAGAACCTGCAGCCACCTGCACATTCTGGGCATTGAGTGCGGCAATCACATCACTGGGCATTAACTTATAGGATGCCATTTTATCCGGGTTCATCCATACACGCATACTGAAATTGTCGGCACGTGCACTCACGTCACCCACACCGGGAACACGGAGCAGCGCATCCGCAATAAAAATATTCGTGTAATTATCCAGGAAGGTAATATCATGGGTGCCCTTTGGCGCATAAACTGCTACCAGCATTAGCTGCGTGGTGTTGCTGGCACGTACGGTTAATCCGAGTTTACTGACAACCGCCGGAAGTAAAGGCGATGCAATGCCCACCCGGTTCTGAACATTTAATGCGGCAATATGCACATTGGTCCCGACCTCAAATGTGACCCGTATATTCACGCCCCCCGTATTGGTATTGGTGCTTTGCATAAATTCCATTCCGGGTGTACCATTTACCTGTTCCTCTATGGGAATCGCAACGGTTTGCTCAACCGTCTGCGCATCGGCTCCGGTAAATGATCCCGAAATACCAACTGAAGGTGGTGTAATGCGCGGGTATTGGTCGATAGCGAGATTATCAATGCTGATGATTCCGGAAATAATCAGCACCAGTGAAACCACGATAGCCGTGACTGGTCTCTTGATAAATGTATTGGCAATCATGCCTGCGCCGGTTTATTCAATTCACGGGATTTCTGAATATCAAATTCCAATGCCGGATCAATATCCTGTTCTTCCACTTTTTTTTCTTTCTCAACCAATTGATCATGATGTGCCTGCAGCCATTGAAGTTGTTTTTTCCCATATGATAACCGGGTGATCACAACAAAAAGTACCGGCACGATGAATATGGCCAGCGTGGATGCGGCCAGCATCCCACCTAATACGGTATAACCAATGGTGCGCCTGGCCATGGCACCGGCACCCGTTGCCAGCACAAGCGGTAACACTCCTAAAATAAATGCCATGGATGTCATGATAATAGGCCGCAACCGTAAACGAACCGCATCCAATGTAGACTGAATGAGTTCCTCGCCACGATCCACACGTACTTTCGCATACTCAACAATCAATATGGCATTCTTGGCAGCCAGTCCAATCAATGTAATCAACCCGATCTGTGCATAAACATTATTCGTAAGACTGGGCACGAAGATCAGCGTGAGGATGGCACCAAACGCGCCGATCGGAACCGCAAATAATACGGAAAAAGGAACCGACCAGCTTTCGTATAAAGCTGCCAGGAAAAGAAAGACGAATGTGATTGAAAATATAAAAATATAGATCGTGGTCGACCCCGCTTTGATTTCTTCATAACTCAGTCCGGAATATTCGTACGCATATCCCTGTGGTAACACTTTATCGGCTGTCTCTTTCAATGCTTCAATGGTTTCCGTACTGCTATATCCCGCACCGGAACTTCCATCTATTTCCGCGGAACGGAATATATTGAAATGAGAAATCAGGGGAGCAGTTTCTGCTGTAGTATAACTGACCAGCGTTCCCAACGGCAGCATCTGACCCGTCTGGTTGCGCACATAATATTTATTCACATCAGAAACCAGTTTCCGGTACATTGTGTCTGCCTGGACTACTACATGAAAAGTCCGGTTGTATACTGTAAAATCATTGATGTAGAGACTCCCCATAAAGGCCTGTATAGTATTGAATACATCATTCACATTCACACCCATCTTTTCGCATTTCTCCCGGTCCACCGTCAGATTGGTTCCCGGAGTGTGTGCACTGTAAAAACTGAATGCACCACTAATAGCCGGATTCTTATTAGCTTCTGTCACAAAACGTTTCACTACGTTTTCAAATGCATGCAGATCATCATTTGTATTGCGCTGTTCAATCTGAAAGCTGAAACCAACGGTTTGTCCGACACCCGGAATGGGTGAAGGCTGAATCACTTCCACGTTCGCATCCTTTATACCGGCCTCGGCTATGCGCTTTTGCATTACCTGCATGATTTCCGGCACTTTCTGTTCCGCGTCTGTTCGTTCATCCCATGGTTTCAGCTGAACATAGATAGTGCCTGCATTGGAATTGGATGCATTGTTTAAAACATTCAATCCGGATAGGGCAGCATAATGGCCCACACCTGGTGTGGCAGCGACAACCTGCATCAGCCGGGTCATGAGATTGACTGATTGGGCCGTGGAAGAAGCCGGCGGCAGTTGAAATGTTACATATAAGTTCCCGTCATCTTCAGACGGAATAAAACCGGAAGGCTTTTGCTGAAATAAAAAATATGCACCTGCGCAAATACATAGTAAGAGAATCACGACATAACGCGAGGCGGAAATACTTTTTTTTACACCATTGGTATATTTATCAGTAACCCGGTCAAACCAATGATTAAACCGGAAAAAAAATTTATTGACTCCTCTGGATTGTTTTTCTTCGTCTGTGGGTTTTAATAGTAATGTACATAATGCCGGAGTAAGTGATAAGGCAATAAAAGCCGATAAAATAACGGAAATCGCAATCGTGATGGCAAATTGCTGATATAGTCTGCCGACGATACCCGGGATAAATCCGACCGGCACAAAAACAGCCGCCAGAATAAGCGCGATGGCTACCACGGGACCGGAAATATCTTTCATCGCGCGGTAAGTGGCTTCCTTGGCAGACATTTTCTGCTCGTCGATATAATGTTGCACGGCTTCCACCACAATGATCGCATCATCAACCACAATCCCGATCGCCAGCACAAATCCGAACATCGTCAGTGTATTGATGGTGAATCCGAGTGGAATAAAAAAACAAAACGTACCCAAAATGGAGACTGGAATGGCAAGAACAGGAATCAGCGTGGAACGAAGATTTTGAAGAAAAAGGAATACGACCACGGCGACAAGCCCCAGGGTCTTCAATAATGTCCAAACGACATCTGACATGGAAACTTTTACAACCGTTACTGCTTCGAATGGAACTTTGTATTCCACATCTGCCGGAAATGATTGTCTTAGTAAGGCAAGTTCAGCGTATACTCCGTTGGCTGTTCTCAGTGCATTACTGCCGGGCGCCTGGTAAATCAACAGGTAAGATGCCCGGTGCCCGTCGACAAACGAATTACTCGCGAATGTAAATTTGCCTAATTCAACCCTCGCAACGTCTTTGAGATATACCAGTTCACCCGTTGCCGGAATGGTTTTTAATATGATTTTTTCAAATTCCGACACCTTATTTAAACGCCCGTTGACCAGAATGCCCAGTTCGAATGTTTGTGTTTTTGACTGGGGCGGAACACCGGCGGACCCGGCCGCTACCTGCACATTTTGTGCGTTTAGTGCATTGATCACATCCTGTGGCGTCAGATTATAGGAAGCCATTTTTTCAGGGTTCATCCACACCCGCATACTGAAATCGTCTGTAAAACGATTGATGCTGCCAACACCCGGCACGCGGAGTAACGCATCCTGCACAAAAATATTTGTATAATTATCGAGGAAAGTAATATCGTGTGTCCCTTTCGGTGCATATACCGCCACCATCATTAGCATACTGGGATTCAAAGCACGTACCGTTAACCCGAGCCTGCTGGCAACAGCGGGTATGAGAGGTGTTGCAATGCTGACCCGGTTCTGAACATCCAGCGCGGCAACATCAATATTCGTCCCGATGCTAAAAGTAACATTCACTGACATCAACCCATTGTTGGTGCTGTTGCTCTGCATATATTCCATACCCGGCGTTCCATTCACCTGAGCTTCGATGGGCGTGGCCATCGTCTGTTCAACGGTTTCCGCATCCGCTCCGGTAAACTGTCCATTCACCTGCACGATGGGCGGTGTGATTTCAGGATATTGATCTACGGGAAGATTCAGAATACTAATCGTACCGGTTATCACCAGCACGATGGATATCACGATGGCGGTTACCGGTCTCTTGATAAATGTATTCGCGATCATATGAAGATTCCTTATTGTCTCTTTTGGCTCCCAGGTTCTTTTTGAGGTGCTTTCTTATTAGCCGTTGTTATTTCGGATCCGTCGTGAATGGCCTGGACCCCGTCAACCACTATCTGGTCGCCGTCCTGAATACCTGATTTGATGATCTGGTTGGAACCGATCACCTGCCCGACTTTTACTTTTTTCTGGAAAGCATGTAGAGACGATTTTAACATCGAAGGATCAGTGTCTTTGCCGGCGCCGGGATCTCCATCGTTTTTCTTAGTTGAGTCTGCACCCACAGTGAGCAGGGTATCCCTGGCAACAAATACGAAAAACTCTCCCATCTGTTCCACAATGGCTTTGCCCGGGATCAGCATTTGCGGACTGGTATCTGAATTATGTTCACGGACCACACAACTGGTCCCCGCCTTTAATGTGAGGTTGGGATTTGGAAAAACAAGCCGCACACGTATGGATCCGGTTTGCGGATCCACCGCCCGGTCAATGACAGAAATATTTCCCGTATATGGATAAACTGTATTATCAGGCATCAGAAAAGTGAACAGGGAATCCGGATGCGGTTTTTTAGGATGCTGCAGCTCTTCATAATGCGGCAACTGTTTTTCATTGATGAGAAAATCCACCGCTATGGGATCAATCGTGGAAATCGTATTTAATAAAGTAGTCCCAACCACTACCAGGTTTCCCAGCTTTACCTGGCTGAAGCCGATGATACCTTCAAATGGAGCATAAATCGTGGCAAATGATAAATTTGTTTTTGCCGCGCGCAATGCGTCCTCCGCAGCCCTTACCTGATTTTCTGCATTCTGTGATGCAATCACGGCATGATCCAGGGTTTGTTTGGCAATGGCGTTGTGATTGTTCAAATAAGTATAGCGGTCCGCATCCTGCTTGGCTTGCTGAAAATTACCCTGCGCCACCTGCAAATTGGAGAGAGCCTGTTCATAGGCATCCTGATAGATCGACTTGTCAATCTCATATAATTTTTGTCCTTTGCGAACCTGCGTGCCTTCTGTAAAAAAAATACCGGTAACATAACCCTGCACCTGCGGATGCAGATCCACCTGGCTCAATGCCTCTGTGGTGGCCGGAAAATTTTCATAGTAATAAACTTTCTGGGATTTCACGGTATACAGGTTCACCGGAACAAGAGGGTCTACCGGTGGCGGTTTATGTTTGCAGGAAAAAAACCCGGCAACACACAAACAAATGATGGTCGGTAAAATTTTTCCCATGAATAACGATGTTTGTTTAATGATTAAAATTTATAAAGCCCATTGATTTCTGAAGGTCAATCTTGCTCGATAATACACTGTACAATGCATTGAGATAACCAATCTGCGAACTGATCAGATTGGATTCCGCTGTAATCACATTCAGATAGGGAACTACACCCTGCTGATACTGAAGAGCAACAATGTCGTACACATTTTTTGCAAGCGCCACATTTTCCTGCAGGGAATACAGATTATATAAGTTGCCCTTGTAAGCGGCCAGCGCACTCGTATATTCTGTGTAAATCTGCGACCTGAGTTCCACCTGGTTCCAGTCAAGCAATTGCTCCTGTAGTCTGGATCGCTTGATATTATTGGTCCTGTAAAATCCGGTGAAAATGGGAAGGCTCAGGGAGAGACCGGCAAATGAGTAAGGATACACGTTCGAATAGAGCGCGGCGAAGTTATTATTTTCAAATTCAAAATTGTAATTGAAGAAGGCAGAGAGAGTCGGAAGATATGTCGACTTGTAATAGTCGGTAACCTGGTGCTGCAGCATTTTACTGGTTTGAAGAATCTGGTATTCAATTCTTCGGTCAAACTGCAATTCCTGCGTAGTATCAAAACTGATATCGTTTTTCATTTGAAGTGTATCAAAAATCACATTGAACCGGCTCCTGGAAGGATATCCCATAAACTGTTTCAGCGTGGCATATTGCGGCACCACGTTTTCTACGGCCTGCTTCAGCTGGGCTTTTGAATTATTCAGCGTGATGGCAGCTTCCTGGTAGTCGGTCATATCAACAATACCACCGATATACTGCTGATAAGCATCATTATAATTTTTTGTGAGCCTGGCCGTGTCCTCTCTTAAAACATCTATCTGCGCAATGGTAAGCAGAAGATTATAAAAAGCCTTGCTCACATTGGTAACCACATCGATTTTTGCGCTATCCGTGATCTGCTCCGATTGTTTCACATAAAGTTTAACTGATTTGGACGCGTATATCAAACCCGGACTGAAGATGGCCTGTGTGACCGACAGGGCCGGAATAAAAGTATTCTCTACGCCGGTATGTACTTTAATCGGCGAACCGTTATTCTGTGAATCAACAGTCAAAGCGGTTGGCAACTCGAAATAATGTGTAAAGTTCCCGCTCACACTCACCTGGGGATACCAGCCCGAAACATTAATGGCATTGGTGGTTTTAGTAATGGCCTGATAAATATAAGCCCTGTTTAATCCGGGTTGATGTTTAAATGCATAGTCAATGCATTGATCGAGCGTGAAGGATTCCGTGCTGTCAGTTCTCTGATAGGTTTGTGCAATCGCAGGTAACGTGAGCAACAGTAATACATTAGTAAGAAAGAAAAAAATCCCGGTATTTATTAAAGATTTAATGGTTGGTAAGTACGACCGGCCCGGTGGGGCAATCTGAAGAAATCCATTCATCATGAACCAATTCCCGATTTAATAAAGTGAAGTTCAGAGATTAAAGCAAAAATCCTGCCTCCGCTTATCCTTTAAATCGTTCCTTAACGGCTGTTTAACTTTAAAATTATTCTTGGTTTTAGGCTTTGGGCTTTGTGCCTTAAGCGTTTATGGTAATTGATTGGCCAGCCGTCGCAATTGAATCTCAGAGGCCTTGGCCGCATAGTTCACATTGACGAGTTGGAAGCCGGCACTTTCAAAACTTTGCTGGGCCAGCGTCACGTCCACGATGGTGGCCGCTTTGTAATTGAATTTCATCAGCACCAGATTTAGCAACTTTTGGGAAAGATCATAATTCTGTTTCGCGGTTTCCAGTTGCTTCAGGTTATTGAGATAGGCCTGCCAGTTTTTTACCGCCGTGGAATGTACATTCAACATCAGCGTGTCTTTCTGCAACCGCGCAGTATTCACATTGATACCCGCAATCTGCTGTTGTCTTTTGTAAATCCCTCCATTGAAGATCGGTATCGTCAGACCCAATCCAAGATATGGACCATATTGCTGATTCAATGTATTAAAACCGGTTGGAGTGGAAGTATGACTGAAATTATAACCCAGATTCGCAGACACCGAAGGATATCTGTATGATCCCACTTCCTTTTCGATATACTGGTTGATCTGAATCTGTTGATAGGCTGCCTGTATGTCCGGATTTTGATAGGCTGCACTCAATATGGAATCCAGTTGAATATTCTTGTCCACCAGGATAGTATCTTTTACCGTAATAACCGAATCCGGATTCAGGACCATGAGCGTGAGCAGATCCGTTTTGTCCTGATCGATCACTAATTGTTGTGCAATCAGGCTCTGCAGTTGTGTATTCAGGTCCACCTGGCTTTGAAATAAATCGGCGTCATTGGCAACACCCACGTTTTGTTGTTGTTTAACGATCTCCAGTCTTTGACGTGAGGCTTTAATAGAAGCTTCCAGTGTTTTCGCATACTCCTGTTGCCGGACAATATCATAATACTTTAGCATGACATTAAATAGAAGGGTCTGCACGCGCGAAATATATTGTTGTTGTGTTTGGGAGACCACAACTTCCAGCCGTTTTTTTTCATGGACGATTCTTCCGCCCGCAAAAAGAGGAACAGAAGCGGCCACACCGGCATTGAGCTGATTGGAACTCGCATTCATGCTGCTTTTATTATTTAGCGGATTGGAATATTTTTGCTCCAGGCTCGTCAGTTGTTCAGAGACTGTGTTGACTGATTGAACGACGGGTAATCCGCCGGCAACACCGTAAGTATTATTGATGCCGGCGATATCAACCACATTTTTAAAAATAGCCAGGGAAGGACTGTTTCTCATGGCAATGACAATAGCACTGTCCAGCGTCACCTGTTGTGAAACAGCCTCCCTGGTCAGTATTACGCAAAAAAGAAAAAATACAATCCGGGTCATTTACGTTTTTATTTTAGACCTTACCTGTCATCGTTGACGGTTGACGGTTGACGGTTGACAGTTGACAGTTGACAGATAACAGTTGACAGTTGACAGATTTGTTTTTCCACTCTTATACTCCTATACTCTTACACTCTTATACCCCTCTCCGCCAAGTGAGGGAGTGAGTGATAAGTTATTCTCCCAGCCCGCTGACTTCCGTCACATTCTTGTGTTTCCCCGATATATATGTATACACAGCGGGGATTACAAATAAAGTCAGGATGAGTGAAAAAAGAATTCCACCTACCACCACGATACCCAGCGGAATCCTGCTGGTGGATGCAGCGCCGAGGCTCAGGGCGATCGGCAAAGCGCCCAACGACGTCGCGAGACTGGTCATCAGAATTGGCCGCAAACGTTGCTGCGAAGCTTCAATTACGGCCGCCTTTTTTTCCAGTCCGTGTGCCCTCTTCTGATTTGTAAATTCCACAATCAGGATACCGTTTTTTGTCACCAGTCCAATCAGCATGATCATACCGATTTCAGAAAATATATTCAATGTTTGTCCGAACAGCCACAAGCTTAATAAGGCACCGGCAATGGCAAGCGGCACCGTCAGCATGATCGCGAACGGGTCAATAAAACTTTCAAATTGGGCTGCCAGTACAAGATAAATCAATATCAGCGCGAGCCCGAAAGCAAATAATATATTGGATGAACTTTCGGCATAATCTCTCGACGTGCCGCTGAGTGCTGTTTGAAACGTAGGGTCCAATACCTTCGAAGCAATAGCATTCATGGATTTAATTCCGTCTCCGATCGTTTGTCCCTCAGATAAAGAAGCAGATATCGTCGCCGCCTTATACCGGTTGAAATGATAGAGAGTAGAAGGCGCACTGTTTTGTTCCATCTTTAATACAGACGAAAGGGGTATCTGTTGACCCTTTGAATTACGGATATATAATTTTGAAATATCCATCGGCTCGTTACGATCCGTTCTTTCTACCTGCGCGATCACCGGATACTGATAACCATTCTGGATAAAATAAGCCAGTCTTCCCCCGCTAAAGGCCGATTGCATCGCGGAGATGACATCCAGGGTGGATAGGCCAAGATCTTTTATTTTTATCCTGTCAAGTGTGATATCTACTTCCGGTTTATTGAATTTCAGATTCACATCTACATTGGAAAATGTTTTATCCTTTCTTACTTCGGCAAGGAACTTTGGAATAGCTTCCTTCAGTTTATCCAGATTTTGATTCTGCAAAACAAACTGAACCGGCAAACCTCCCCTAGAGCCTGATCCTACGGCAATCGTTTGTTCCTGGATTACAAAAATACGGGCATCAATAAAACGGTTTAATTTCTCTTGTAATGTTGCAGCAATTTCTGCCTGCGATCTTTTACGTTGGTGAGAAGGTACAAGCCCGATTCGCGGCTGTGATGTATTATTGGAAGGACCTGCCGGCGTACGCACAAAAACAAAATCCCTTTCCGGAATGGAATCGTACAGGTAATTGGCGATGCTATCCGATATATTCGACATATAACTGAAGCTCGTGCCTTCAGGTGCTGTAGCCGTGAACCGGATAGAACTTCGGTCCTCCAACGGTGCAAGTTCACTTTTCAGGTTGTTTAGTGCAAAAACAATGATGACTACGCAGGCAGCAATGATTACCCAGGCGAACCAGCGCACTTTTAAAAAACTTTCGAGCAAACGCCGGTATCCATTTTCCATTCCCTTGAAAAAAGGCTCCGTTCTTTCATAAAATTTTCCGTGAGAAGCATTTTTTCTCGTGAGCACCACATTGAGTACAGGCGTGATGGTCAGAGATACGAAAGCGGAAATCAACACAGCTGCGGCAAGTACGATACCAAATTCGCGAAATAGCCTTCCAACGAATCCCTGAAGGAAAATAACGGGCATGAATACCACGGCAAGAGTCAGTGAAGTAGAAATGACAGCGAAGAAAATTTCTTTACTCCCTTCTACAGCCGCTTTGCGAAGTGGCATCCCTCCCTCCAGTTTTCTGAAAATATTTTCTGTTACAACGATTCCGTCATCCACCACCAGGCCGGTAGCCAACACGATTGCGAGCAGCGTAAGTATATTGATTGAGAAACCGGCGATATACATGATAAAAAATGTCGCAATCAGCGAAATAGGTATATCTATAAGCGGACGAATAGCAATCAGCCAGTTTCGGAAAAAGAAAAAGATAACCAGCACAACCAGGGCAAAGGCAATGATTAGTGTATCCTTTACCTCATTTAAGGATTGGCGAATATTGATCGTATTATCAATCAAAACATTAAACTCAAGGTCCTCCCTGTTGGATCGTTTTATGATCTCTAGTTTTTTGTTAAACTCATTGGCAATTTGGATATTGTTGGCACCCGGCTGTGGAATAATTGCCAGTCCAACAGCGTTGACACCATTATATTTCCAACTCTGCTCCAAATTCTGAGGCCCAACTTCGATCCGCGCGATATCTCCGAACCGGATGATTCCCGAACTGTCTTCACGCAAAATCACGTTCCTGAAATCCGCCTCACTGGTCAGACGGCCCTTGGTTTGAATGGTAAGCTCTGTATTGTTTCCATAAATTTTACCTGGCGGAATCTCAACATTCTCAGAGCTCAGTGCATTTGTGATATCATTGAATGCAATGCCATAGGCGTTCATTTTATCCGGATTCAGCCAGATCCGCATCGCTACCCCTTTATCTCCAAATACATTTACCGAACTGACCCCGTCAATCGTTTGTAATTGTTGTAACAAAACATTATCCGCGTAATCACTCAGCTGCATGAGGCTCTTGGTCCTGCTTTGCAGGGCGAGTATTAAAATGAAATCACTATTCGCATCTGCTTTTGTAACTACCGGAGGCGCGTCGATGTCAAGCGGCAGGTTTCTTGCAGCCTGGCCGACTTTATCCCTCACATCGCTGGCTGCACTTTCGAGATCCGCCCCCAGGTTAAACTCAACGGTAATATTGCTGTTACCCAATGAACTGGTAGAAGAAATTGTTCGGATACCGGGAATACCATTGATCTGTTTTTCAAGAGGCTCAGTAATTTGGCTCTCAATGATATCCGGATTTGCGCCAGTATAAGAAGTGGAAACATTGATAATGGGCGGGTCAATAGCCGGATAGTCGCGGACTGCAAGAAAATTAAATCCCACTATCCCGAAGAGTATGATCATCAGATTCATGACCGTCGCCAACACAGGTCTTTTAAGGGATAGTTCCGAAATATTCATGCTTAAGTCATTCTATTTTGCAGCTTGGTTATTATTTAATGCTGCGAATTCTTCCAGGGTTCTGATATTTCTTACCTGGAGCGGACCCTTTGGTCGTGCAAATAATACACCTGTAACAACAATGGTATCTCCTGGCTTGATGCCCGCCGTTATTTCAACATTGTTGGATAAGCGAATGCCTGTCGAAACGTTCGAAAAAATAGCTGTTCCGTTGTTCACAATGACTACCTGGTTATTTTTGTCATCGGGGATCAGGGCATTTGTTGGAATCATAATGGCTGATTTATTCAATCCGGAATGCAGGATCACCTTGGCAAAACTTCCCGGATTTGCTTTGCTGTTTTCCAGTATGGCACGTACGGTCATATTTCTTGTGGAAAGATTCACCTGCGGTTCAATCGCAATGATCTGTGCTTTCCGTGTCTTACCGTTTTCATCCATGTCTACATCCACCGTGCCGCCGACTTTCACCGTCGAGCTATAATCTTCCGGAATGGTAAAATCAATTTTTATCTTATCAAGCTGCAGAAGTGTAGCAATTAAAGTGGAGGGCGTAACATAAGCTCCGACACTAACCTGACGCAATCCGATATATCCGTCGAAGGGAGCTTTCAGAATCGTTTTGTCAAGTAATGCTTGGTTATATTCAATATCCGCCTTAAATCCGTTTACAATATTGAGAGCAGCGTCATAATCACTTTGATTCAACCCGTTCACGGCCAGCAGTTGTTTGTCGCGCTGTTCGGTTTTTTCCGCCAGGTCCAGGGCTACTTTACTTTTATCTACCTGTGCCTGGAGATCGGCATTATTTATTTTTGCTATCAGCGTTCCTTTCCTGATCAGTTTTCCTTCAGGAACATAGAGATAGGTTAAACGGCCGCTTGCTTCAGGATGCAGTTCCACGTATTCATTTGCTACCACGGTCCCATTTACTTCCAGTGTATTCGACACCGGTTTGGCCGTAGCAATCAAAGCGTCTACGACAATGGGGGGAGTTGTTTTCTGTTTTGTAGTGTCGGTTTTTTGTGAACAGGCAAATAAGAAAAACCCTGGTAAAATAATTCCGAAATTCCTCAGTACCTGTTTATTCATTCAAATTCCCTGTTTAACCAACAATTTGTAAAATGCAGGCCTCAAATATAGCGACAAAGGATTTTTTGGGATGGCTAACGGCTTCTTTATTATTTAAACGGGTTAAATCAGTGTTCATTGACCAGTTTTCATCTTTCGCCGATTGATTTCCTTATCTATTAATGCAAGTTCCCTGCCGGTTTGTCCGCTGAGTGAACTATTCTCCTCAGCCCTGCGCATGAGATAGGGAATCACATCTTCAATCGGACCAAAGGGCAGGTATTTGCTTACGGAGCATCCGGCCTTGGCGAGGTTAAATGTGATATGATCACTCATTCCATAGAGTTGGGAGAAATGAATATGCGGATGTGCGAAAGACAGGCCCTGTTCACTTAGCAATTCCGTTGCACGGAGATTACTATAGTCGTTATGCGAAGCTACAATCGTTGCGATTTTTTCAATGTGATCAATACAGAAAGAAACACCCGCATTATAATCCCGGTCGGTCGATTCCTTGTCCGGTTGTATAGGAGAAGAATATTGTTTTTCCGCTGCCCTGGCCCTTTCTTTCTCCATATAAGCGCCGCGCACTAATTTCACTCCCAGTACAAAATCTTTTAGCACCGCCGCCTCCAGCATATCTTTTAAAAATGAAAGTCGGTCGTGCCGGTATAGTTGAACGGTATTATATACAGCAACTTTTTCTTTATTGAATTCCGCCATCATTTGTATACACAATACATCTACCGGATCCTGTATCCAGGTTTCTTCAGCATCCACCAGCACCGCAATATTTTTTTCAGCGGCAGAAGCACAGATCCTTTTGCATCCGGTTGCTGAACTCGCTCCCATTCTGTCGTTTCCTGATCCGAAAAAGAAGCCAATGCAGCCGCATATCGTCTCATCAGCGGACCGGAGCTTTCGTCCAGCGAATGGTCCAGCTTCTCTAACAATTCAAACCGCGCGAAACCGGTCACCTTAATACTGATGAATGGAATATTGGGCTGTGAGGCCGCATAATTGATCACGCGGATAAATTCTTCACATGCTTCATCAAATCCGGCTTCTCCGTTATTGCCGCCTTCCACGCCATAATCCAGAATGGCCTGCACATGATAGGCCGCCAGTTTTCTGGCCACAGGCGCAGTCTGTTCGAGGGTTTCACCACCAACAAACTGCGAAAAAATTGTCTTGCGAATAATGCCCCTGATCGGCAGTTTCAGACGGATAGCCCAGGGAGTGATCCAGATTCCCAATTTCACGAGCAGGGCATTGCCCATGCTTTTAAAAAGAAATCTGGCTTTTTTTAATTCCGCATCCGATTTGTATGCAAATGCATTTTCTGTATTTCCGAAAGAAACGACATTGTCTTTCATGATAGTCTTTTATGCCTGATGGCTAAGGCTTAAGGCTAAGGCCCAAGGCCTAAAACTAATTTAAGATTGAAGAAATTATAAATTTATTTTTATAGGTATGAATGAGTAATAAGATAATTCCAAAAATGCAAGATGTCATAATTAATTTCGCTTGCCGACTAACACACAGGCATACTATAAATAGCTTTAAGCTTTGCGCTTTGAGCTTTAAGCTTGAAAAGTGATTATTCTAAAAACGACAATATTTAAACTTTCCATCCCCATGCATCCTTTCCAGATCGCAACGGGCACGATGCATCATGCGCAAAATATATTTATCCGGATAGAAACCGACGAAGGATTGACCGGCGTCGGTGAATGCTCCGCCTTCCCGCTGATTACCGGTGAATCCCAGTCAACCTGTTTTGAAATGAGCCGGGAATTTGCAGGGTTGTGGAAACATAAGGAAGCCACAGACATTCCCGAAAGATTAAAGGAACTCGATAACTACACTGCCTTCAATGCAACGGCAAAAAGCGCTTTTGATATGGCACTTTATGATCTGTCGGCTCAACGGGCCGGACTGCCATTATATAAATTTTTGAAAGGAAATAAAAAGCCCCTGGAAACTGACCTGACCATCGGGATCGATGAACCTGAATTAATGGCCGCAAAAGCGGTGGAATTTAAGAACAACGGTGTAAGGATAATAAAAATAAAACTGGGTAAAGATGGTAAAACGGATTTGACACGTGTACAAAAAATCCGTGCAGCGGTAGGCGACTCCATCAAACTCCGGATTGATGCCAATCAGGGCTGGGATTTCGAAATCGCCCGTGACCTCCTTGTGAAAATGGGCAATTGTGACATCGAATTTTGTGAGCAGCCGATGCGGCAATGGAATGATCATCTATTACCGGCGCTCCGAAGAATTTCACCCGTAAAAATAATGGCGGATGAAAGCGTATTTGATCACCACGATGCGGAGCGGCTGATTCATGCCGGTGCCTGCGATTATGTCAATATCAAATTTTCAAAATCAGGTGGTATCGCGGAGGCGCTTCGCATCAATGCTGTTTGTGAAAAAAATAATATTCCCTGTATGATGGGTGGCATGCTGGAAAGCAGACTGGCTTTGACTGCTTTTGCACATTTTGCGCTTTCTCAGGAAAATATTCATTTCTATGATATGGATACTGCCCTTCTGGGTCATAAGATAGATCCTGTAACAGGTGGTGCGCAGTATAATGGATATTTTGTGGAAGTCCCTGATAAGCCAGGTATCAGTGCTGATATAGATGAGAATTTTTTGAGAGGATGTGAACAGATTGTAGTATAAGATTAAAGCCCAATGCCTAAAATTATTCGTGTATTGAATATTGTAAATCAATATACGATACACGATCAACCGTCAACCGTCAACCGTCAACCGTCAACCGCCAACCGTCAACCGTCAACCGTCAACCAAAAAAATAAAATGCAGAAAACACCGAAAGATTCAAAGATCATCATGACAGAAATCGTTCTTCCCAACGACACGAATGTATTTGGCAACCTGATGGGGGGCCGGTTGATGTACTGGATGGACATTGCAGCTGCACTCTGTGCAGGCAAGCATTGTAATTCACCGGTAGTAACAGCTTCGGTCGATAATATCTCTTTTGAAAATCCAATCAGGCTGGGCAACGCGGTACATATTCACGCCAGTATGAGCCGCGTTTTTACGACGTCGATGGAAGTCCATTTGAATGTTTGGGGTGAAGACTTTATCAATCAGCAGAAATATAAAAGTAATGAGGCCTATTATACCTTTGTAGCACTTGATATGGCCCGCAAGCCAATAACGGTTCCCGGTCTCCTGCCGGAAACAGAAGAAGAATTAAAATTATTTGAAGGCGCTCTTCGCCGCCGTCAGCTGAGATTGGTTTTGGGAGGAAAAATGAAAGCGGCAGACGCAAAGGAATTACGCGCCTTATTTATCGAAAAATAATAAGGACGAAGAATAATTGACAATTAACAATTGACAATTAACAATTGCCTCCAATTCGTTTCCAATAAATAATGGTATCAGTTAGTCCGCCGTATGGTTTCAGTGCATAGTCCGGAATCACGCCGGATTTATGAAATCCAAGACTTTCATAAAAACCCGCCGCACCTTCGTCTGCAGCCGTATCCAGATTCAAAAGGGTGCGACCTTTTTTAATCGCGATCTGTTCCGCTTCTGTTACCAGCGCCTTCGCAACACCCTGCCCGCGTTTGCTAACCCTCGTCATGAGTTTCGCGATCTCTGCACGATGGGGTTGATTCTCGGGACAATTCAGCAACAAGGTAACAGTGGAAATCAGTTTCCCGTCTGCTCTGGCACCCAGCACAACGCGCTCACCGCGATCCGCTGATGCCAGCGATGTTTCCCAAAACGACATGGCTGTTTTTTTTGACAAGGGATGCATAAAACTGACCGAACCACCATTCGCAACAACTTCGATGATGAGCTCCGCAAGTTCTTCAACGATATCAGTTCGATAACCCAGAATTTCTATTTCGAAGTTTAAACCCATCGATTCTTTCTAGCAGGAAGCTGGATGCAGGATGCAGGAATCAAACATTTATCCGTCCAGCATCCCGCTCCAGCCGTCCCACCGCCAGCCTATTCCGGCAACAACAACAACTTGATAAAATTGTCTTCGTTCAGATAAAGATTCGCCGCGGCTTTCACAGAGGCTGGTGTTACCTGTTTTATTAACGCGGGATATTGTAATACCTCGAGCAGTGCATCTCCGTTCTCAGTCTGATTCGACAGCCAGCTCAGCCAGTACCCGTTGTCTCTTAAATGCAGTTCATACTGACGGGTTTCTTCCGTTGAAAATTTAGTAATATCAACCGCCGTGGCACCCTCCGTTTTCAATTTTTTAATTTCTTCTCTTGCGGCACTAACCAGCTTATCTACATTCTCGGGTGCGCATCCGAATGAAATCGTAAACGAATACCGGTTCAATGGATATTTATTAAAAGTCACAGACACCCTGGGACTATATGTTTCTCCTTCTTTTTCTCTCAGCCGGTCAAGAATCCTGAATTGCAAAATATCACTCAGACCTGTCAATTGCATATTCGTTTCGGGTGAATACTTATAGTTACCACTGATCACCAGTCGTACTGAAGCCTGCGGCTCTCTTCCTTTTTTTGCAATAGCAGTTATTTTTCCCGGAGGTATATGAATATTCAGATTGCGTGCTTCCTCCTTCTGATTAGTCGATGGCAGGGACCCCAGGTATTTTTCCAATAACGGCTTTATACTGTCCACTTTAAAATTACCGTCAAATACAAAAGTGAAATCGCCCGCATTGGCAAAACGTTCTTTATAAATCTTCAGGGATTTATCCAGATTGATTTGTTGTAATTTTTCAACGGAAGGTCCTGTTCTGCGGAAATTATGATCACCCAGCACAGCCGCTACCGTGTCTGCGTACACGCTTTTCGGATCGCTGCTCCGGTTCGCAATCGCAGAAATGGATTGCTCGATAACATTATTAAATAAAGAACTGTCTTTTCTGGGCGAAGTAAAATAAAGATAGATCAGCTGCATCGCCGTTTCAAGATCTTTGGGCGAACTGGACCCCTCCACGCCTTCTGACCTCTCAGAAATATAAGATTCTACACCTACGATTTTACCACTGAGCATTTTTTCCATGTCAGTAGGTGTAAACTGCCCAAGCCCCATATTCTCTACCAGACCGGCCGCACTGGACGCAGACTCAAAGTCTGCATCTGAATACAGTGAGGTTCCGCCCGGACTAAATGCTTTGAAGCGTATCTCGTCATTTTTAAAATCAGTAGGTTTTAATATTACCTTAACCCCATTACTCAGCATGAGTTCGGTTATACCTAATTTTTCAATTTTGCTCTCATGGCTGATATGCCCCCCGGCCAACTTGTCTGAAATGAGCGGCTCCTTGGAAACTTTATCCGCATAGGGAACAAGTTTCATGGCAGCGACCTCATTAAACCAGCTGTTCACCGTCGCTTCTGTTGGTATGGATGCGCTGTCTTTCTGAGGAGCCATGATGATCATATCGCGATTGCTGTCAGTTATAATTTGGGGACATAAGGCATTAATATCTTCAATCTTTGCAGTGGACAAATAGGTCTTGGTCAGATCATATTCCACTTCAATTCCCGGCGCCGGTTCACCAACTAAAAAATTCCGCGTGTATTCCTGAACGAAGTTTTCGGAGTTTTGTTTATCTTTTTCCTTCACTGCAGATTCGAGGGCGCTCAGATAACTTGCTCCCGCTCTGTCCAATTCGGTCTGTGTAAATCCGAATTGTTTTGCCTGTAATATTAATTGCCACACAGATTTAAAACTATTTTCCAGCTGACCCGGTTTGGCAACCCCAAATACCGTAAATGCATCCAGGCCTCCGAGAAAACCGCTCATATCTGCACCCGCCTGTATAAAAGGCGGATTTGGTTTTTGGGAAAGTTCAGCTATGCGTCCGGCGAGCATCTGGTTGAACAAGCCTCTCTTGACAGATTCAAAGTACTCTTGTCTGGTGCCCTCCTGCATTTTAGGATGTTTGATCAGAATTTCAAATACCGTATATGGAAACTCTTTATCAGTAACAGCAACAAATTGATTTTTTCCATTCAATGCTACAGTATATTTTATGCGCGGCCTCTCATTGGCTGGATTTTTCAGATCACCGAAGAGTTTTTTGATCTGGATCTCCATACTATCCACATTGATATCACCTACTACGATCAGCGCCTGCAGATCCGGCCGGTACCAGTCTTTATAAAATTGCAGGATCACCGGTCGCTGGAAATTATTCAGCACAGAGTCTGTGCCGATGGGGATACGTTCAGAATATCTCGAATCATTCAGGATCACCGGCAAATATTTATTGCGCATTCTTTCCTGCGCGCCCTTGCCCAGTCTTTTCTCTTCCAGCACAACACCCCGTTCATCATTGATTTCCTGGGGATCCAGTGTGGCATTGGCGGCCCAATCCCTCATAATCAATAACCCATTATGTAAAAGGGCGGGGCTGTCAGAAGGTATTGGTAGCTGATAAACCGTTTCGTCAAAACTGGTATAGGCATTCAGGTCGGCGCCGAAACGGACGCCGGATTGCTGCAGGTAATGCACGAGATCATTTTTTGGATAATGCGTAGTACCATTAAAACTCATATGTTCCATGAAATGGGCGAGGCCCCGCTGATTTTCTTCCTCCAGGATGGATCCAACTTTGTTAACCAGGTATAACTGAACACGGTTTTTCGGCTCTGTATTTTTCCGGATGTAATAGGTAAATCCGTTGGGCAATTTGGCCATCCGGATGGCCGGATCTAACGGTAACGGCTGGGCGAAAACAGAGACTGACAACAGAACGGCAATAAAAAATAAGGCGATCTTCATGGCATGATTTATTTGAGATAAAGGTCCCGGGATGCGGCCGGCTCCGATACAGTGCAAAAGTCTGACCATTTTGAACTCCGAAGATAAATATCCTGTTTCTTTCCTTTTCAATTTTTACTATTACCCGACGGAAGGGTACCGGTATTAGAGCATTACGCATTAAACCGCAGTGAAATGAAGTCAACTCATGTAAATAAAAAACCCTCCCCCCATGCGGGGGAAGGGTTTTAATATCGGAAAACGATCGCTTATTTAGCGGGTTCGTCGTTGCCTTTTTCTTCCTGTTCCAACTTCTCCTTGATTCCGGCAAGTGCTCCGAGATCTCCCAGGGTTGGTTTTTCAACCTTACTCTGGATCGCCTTTACAGTCTTGCGGGTCTTTTCAGATTCAGTTTTTGCTTCCTTGCGTGCAACATCTTTCTCTTCAGCCTTGGCTTGTTCCCAGATGCGTGTATGGGATAAAACGATACGTTTTTCATTGCGGTCAAATTCGATCACCATGAATTTTTCAGTTTCATCTGCCATTACCTGCTTGCCATCTTCTTTTGCAAGGTGACGGTTGGGTGCAAATCCTTCAAGACCATAAGGAAGTTGTACGAGGGCGCCTTTATCATCCTTGCGTGTAACGGTTCCTTCATGAATCGTTCCGATCGCAAAAGTGTTTTCAAGCGCATTCCATGGATCTTCTTCCAGTTGTTTATGTCCCAGCTGAAGTTTGCGGTTTTCTTTATCGATGCTGAGAATCAGGACATCAATATGCTGACCGACTTTGGTGTATTCTGATGGATGATTGAAGCGTTTCAGCCAGCTTAGATCGCTGATATGGATCATACCACCAATGCCGGGAGAAAGTTCAACAAACACACCATACGGAGTGATATTCTTCACGAGGCCATTGTGTTTGCTTCCTTGCGGGAAACGGGTTTCAATTGTGCTCCATGGATCTTCGCTCAGCTGTTTGATGGACAGGCTCATCTTACGCGCGTTTTTATCAAGCGTTACAATGCGTGCCTGGTGTTCATCACCCAGTTTGAAGAATTCCTTTGCGTTGATCGGAGTATTTGCCCAGGTGATTTCACTTACGTGAACAAGTCCTTCCACACCCGGCATGATTTCGAGAAATGCACCGTAGTCTTCAATGTTCACTACTTTGCCTTTCACGATTTCGCCTTCTTTAATGGTTTCCGGCAGTACATCCCATGGATGCGGAGTCAGTTGTTTCAAACCAAGGCTGATACGTTTTTTATCGTCATCGAAATCGAGTACCACAACCTTGAGTTTCTGATCCAGTTTAAGTACTTCACTCGGATGACTGATACGTCCCCAGCTGATATCAGTGATATATAATAAACCATCCAGTCCGCCAAGGTCCATGAATGCACCGAAGTCGGTAATGTTCTTGATGGTTCCTTCCAGTACCTGGCCTTTTTCGAGTTTGCTCATGATCTCTGCACGTTGTGCTTCGATATCGCTTTCGATAAGTGCCTTATGGGATACAACGGCATTCTTGATGGTTTCATTTACTTTAACCACTTTGAATTCCATTGTCTTACCAACAAACTGATCGTAATCAGTTACCGGTTTCACGTCGATCTGTGATCCTGGTAAGAATGTTTCCATACCAAATACGTCAACGATCAATCCACCCTTGGTTTTGCTGGTAACAGTTCCGGTAACCACTTCACCGGTTTTGTGAATTTCAACAATACGTTCCCATGCACGTGTAATGCGGGCTTGTTTGCGGCTCAGGTGCAGATGACCTTCCCGGTCTTCTTTTTCCATCACCATTACTTCCACTTCATCTCCGCTTTTCAGGTTCGGCAGATCGCGGAATTCATTCAGTGATACAAGACCATCACTTTTAAAACCGATGTTTACAACAACATCTGTTTTGGTAACACCGACGACGAGACCCTTGATCAGTTCTCCGTCGGTGATTTGTACGAATGTGTTTTCATACACTTTGTCGTACTTGTCTTTTTCTTCCTTGTTATAAGCTGCTACGTTTCTTTTGTCGATCGTCCAGTCAAAATCATCGTGAGCAGTCGGAGCCGGGTAATGTTTCCCGTTTCCGTTTGCGGCAGGGGCATTTGTTGTCGCTGTAGTTGCTTCCGTAGCGGTCGCAGACTCCTGGCCTTCAGCGTTTGAGTTTACAATTTGGTTTTCTTCCATAAAAATTAATAATCCCGAAGGTTTTAAATCGGGGCTGCAAAAATACGAAATAATTTGGATGTTTCAGCGCCTAAAAGAACGAACCCTTGGTTAAAAGCAACATAAATACCATTGATTATCAATTTCTTACAGAATCGATTTGTTCTGAACCTAAAACGATCGTGTAAAAGTCTTTTTCAATTCTCAATCCATAGGTAGCAGGATATTCTGCCTGCCGGTCCGGTTGAAGCGATTATAAATAAAGCTGGTGTTTATGATTTCATCTGCAGTTTTCCGGGGCACTGGGGTACTATGCAGGGGAAAATAGTAGCGGAGTAAACGGGTCTCTTTATGAATTTGAAAATAAACTGATCTGTTGTTGCTTTCCACTCGTCGTTTTTTCCAGATTGAGTAACAGGGCTTTGTTTTCAAGACCTCCTCCAAATCCAACCAGTTTACCCGAGGCACCGATCACCCGGTGACAGGGTGCAACGATCGGGATCGGATTTTTTCCACTGGCAGCTCCCACAGCCCTGGAAGATTTTGGACTGCCGATTTGTTTAGCGATGGCTCCGTATGTTCTTGTTTCGCCAAATGGAATCGTCAGCAACGCATTCCACACCTTCTTTTGAAATTCGGTTCCGTTAAAATCCAGATCCAGGGAAAATTCTCTTCTTTCCCTGTCGAAATATTCTCTCAGTTGCTGCTCTGCTTTCAATAATACCGGATCATGATCGTCTTCTGTGATATCGTCCGGTCGTACACGGTTTGGATCTTCATCTTCCCAGTGGATGCCGGTTAATTTGTTTCGGCTGGCCATAAGAGTCAGCCTGCCGACCGGTGAATCCATCGTTTTTGTTACATAATTTTGTTTCATCTGTCGATATGATTACGATCCAAATTTCAAACAACTTTGGGATCAAACCAATCCGAATCTTGCGGTATTTGCAAATACAGTTTTTATGAATTATCTGGAGGCCCGATGATGAACATATTTATTCCTGTACTCGTTCGGCGTCACACCCGTGAATCTTTTGAATAATTCCCTGAAACCCTGGATATCAGAATATCCTACCTCGTACATAATTTCATTAATGGTCTTTCTGCCTATTTCCAGCCTTTTTTTTGTAGCTTCTATTTTAACGCGTTGAACATATTCGGCAACAGTATGACGGGTTGCTTTTTTAAACCGGCGCTCAAAAGTGCGACGTGTTATAAAAAAATGATCTGAGATTTGTTCGACCGTCAGTTTTTCCAGGTGGTTCTCTTCAATGTATTGTTGCGCTTTTAAAATGATGTCATCTTCGTGATCCTTCAGACCCTGAAAAACGATAAAGGCAGACTGGTTGTTCTTGTCCAGGTCAATAACAAAATATTTTGCAGCACGGATAGCTGTCTCCCGGTCTGTATATTTTTCAACGAGGTGCATCAGTAAATTCCAATAGGCATTACTTCCACCGCTTGAGTAAAGGCCATCCTGGTCAGTAATGAGTTTTTGATCCACGAGTTTTACACCGGGATAATGATACTTGAATTCATTGGCATATGCCCAATGTGTGGTGCATTGTTTTCCATTAAGTATCCCGGCAAAGGCCAGCAGGAAAGAACCCGTACTCAGGGCGGCTATCTCTGATCCGGATTTATACATGTCAGCAAGCCATACCGCACAGTCTTTATTAATATAAGTTGCGCTGCCCGCATGACCCGTAAGCGAGGGAATAATGATCAGATCCGTTTTAATTACCTCACTAAAAATCCGGTCGGTGCAGATAATATATTTACCCGCGTTTAATTTGACTTCTCTGGTAAAACCCAGCAGTTCGATTTGAAATGGAAAATCCTTTTTTTGTTGCACATAAAAGGCATTCACCCATTCGAATACATCCACCGAATCCGTGATGGACGCCGGAACAGCATTTCGTAGAACCAGGATGGAAACATGCACCATTTGACAAATGTAGTAAATGCGACTGTCGCAAATACCGTTGTAATAATGTCGCATTCACGCCCCTTCCAAATGGAAGATAGCCTATACTTTTGTTTTGAAAATGTTTCAATAACTGATAAAAGAAAAAAAATGATCAGCACCAACTCGTATTTTAATTTCATGGGAAACGCCGAGGAAGCGATGAATTTTTATAAGACCATTTTTGGCGGTGAGTTCACCGGCTTTCAGCGATTCAACGATATGCCTGGCTGCGAGCGGCTGCCACCCGGGGAACAAAATAAAATGATGCATATCGCACTGACGACACCCAAAGGACAGGTTTTCATGGCCACTGACGCACTTGAATCCATGGATCATAAACTATCCTTTGGGAATAATTCCTATACCATGCTGGCTACGGAATCGGAAGCAGAGACTGAACGTTTGTACAATAGTTTATCAGCAGGCGGGAAAATCGAATCCCCTTTAAATAAGACATTCTGGGGTGCTTATTTTGGAATGTTCCGTGACAAGTTTGGTGTTCAATGGATGGTAAATTATAATTATCCAAAAACCACCAAATAAATTAGACTTCTTAATACAAAAATATTCTCATGAAAGCGTTAGGCGTTTGGCGTTCAGCGTTTGGCTTTACGCTTTACGCCTTACGCTTTTAAATCCGGCCATATCCCTGAAGTCCCTTGTCTTCTTCGAGTTTTTCTATCACGATGGAATCACTTTCACCCATACTTATTTTAAATGATTTGCCCGATACATCCACACGCATCGGGATCAAAGGATTTACATGATAGGCGTCCAGGAAATCATTCAACTTTTTGTCTAATTCTATGCGGATATCATTAAAGACTGACGGATTATCCGGATCGTAGTCGTCTGTATTATAATTTATCAGCTCCGTTTTGTATTTCTTCGTCTGTCCTTCCCGGGTATATTCATGTTCCCAGATATTCGGCTTTTCCATTCATAATCTGCGGCAAGAATCATACCCGGAGAAATAAAGAAAGCAGAATAAATTTACGATGTAATTATTATTAATTTTAACCACCATGGACCAAAAAATTTTTGAATCGGTTGACAAATATATCAGCGAGTTGTTTCCACAGGATGATGCCTTAGCCGCCGCTGAACAATCTCATAAACTGGAAAAAATTCCGCTCATCAACGTATCTCCCAACCTTGGGAAATTATTGCATTTGTTTGCAAAACTTTCGAACGCTAAAAAAATCCTTGAAGTAGGAACCCTGGCTGGCTACAGCACGATCTGGATGGCAGAGGCACTGCCGGAAGATGGTAAACTGATTACACTGGAAATAGATCCGCACCATGCAGAAGTCGCCGGCAGAAATATTGACCGGGCGGGCCTTTCATCCAAAGTAGAAATTCGCGTCGGGAAAGCAATAGACTGGTTACCCCGGTTAGTAGATGAAAAAGCCGGCCCCTTCGATTTGATCTTTATTGACGCCGACAAACCGCCTTATGCCGAATATTTTGAATGGGCGCTGAAATTATCAAGACCCGGAACGCTTATTATCGCAGATAATGTGATCCGGGATGGAAAAGTGCTCAATCCGAATCATGATGATCCGATGGTAAAGGGGGCCCAGCGTTTCAATAATGCATTGGCCTCAAATAAAAAAGTCACCGCAACTATCCTGCAGACTATTGGAGTAAAGGAATATGATGGGATGGCCATCGCGATTGTTAAATAACCGCGAGTGTTAAATAACTTATGGGTCAGGAAATACCCAGGATTGCCTGTTTGAACGCAAGAAGGTTCCAATACGGCAATTTATTAGGTGAATCATTGAAGGACTGATTTTTGAATAGATCCCGGCGCATGTTCTTATCTGTCAGGAAATGGTGTTATCTGGTATTGCCGGTTCTATTATCCGGCACGATTTCTTTTCAAACTGCTGCGCAAAGCACTTCAGATATGGGACCCGAGGCTGAGGCGCACACTGATACGGCCGTTCAAAAGGATCTGCTGGATGTATATAAGCACTGGTTTAAGCTGCCTCCAAAACAGAAGAACCCCCATCCGGAAAATAAAGTTTTCTTTACGCTGAATCCACTGGCCAATGCGCCTACGAGTTCAGGAAATGCCTTCGTGACCAGCACGACTGCCAACATGTATCTCGGCCCTAAAGAGACCACGAATTTATCGACGGCCAACTTTGCTCCATATTTTAATTTCAATAAACGTTTTGGATTTCCTCTTCGATCGACAATCTGGTTAAAGGATAATGCCTGGGTCATTCATGGGGATATCCGTTTATTGCTTTATCCTCAGTATACCTGGGGTTTGGGCACCGCACATACAAACGACGAAAAAGAATGGGTTAACTATGACTATATCCGGTTTTACCAGGCAGCTCTGAAACACATCGGTACGCACACGTATGCGGGGCTGGGGTACGATCTTGATTATCATTTTGATATTCACGGTGATTCGGGTGTCAACCTCGTGAAATTCACCGGATATCCTTATGGTCTGTCTGGTAATTCTGTTTCATCCGGTATTACATTCAATTTTTTATATGATACGCGTAACATAAAAGGTATTCCTTTCCCCCAAAGTTTTCTTTACGTTATTTATCGTGTGAATCCCGTATTTCTTGGAAGCACAAATTCATGGCAATCCGTATTTGTGGACGCCAGAAAATATATGCCAATAAATAAACCTTCCAAACCGGATCAGCAAAACCTGTTTACGTTCTGGTCATTTCTCTGGTGGAATTTTAGTAAAACCACCCCTTATCTGGATCTGCCGAGTACGGGATGGGATGAATATAATCGTTCCGCAAGGGGCTTTGATCAGAACAGGTATCGAGGTAATGCATTGTATTACTTTGAGACCGAATACAGGAGAGACATTACCAACAACGGGCTATTTGGTTTTGTCGTTTTCTCAAACATTAACACCGTGAGTGGATCCGGCACCATGTTCCAATCCTGGCATCCGGCCGGCGGTCTTGGGCTGCGTATAAAAGTCAGCAAGGTTTCAAGAACCAATTTTGCCATTGACTACGCATTCAGTAAAGGATATCGGACAGTCCTGTTCGCTTTCAGCGAAGCATTTTAGAAAGCAATTTTCTTGTCATTTGCAAAGAATATTTCCATGACAAATGTTTCCCTTTGCGTCAAATAAAATCTTAATGAAATATTGTAAAAATTGCGGCCACGCCGTGCAGGGATTATATTGTAACCACTGCGGACAGCGGACGGATTCTGAAAGAATCAATTTCACATTTCTATGGAAAGAAGTGTTTCATTTTTTTACTCATCTGGAAACAGGATTTGTATTTACATCCCTTCAGATGGTCATTCGTCCCGGCCTGACTGTTAAAAACTTCATTGAGGGAAAAAGGAAAAATTATCAGGCTCCTATCTCCTATTTCCTGATCTGGATTGCCACTTTCGTATTTTTTTTATTCCTGATAGAAAAAATATATGGCCCGGACAAAGTGATTGAATATGCAGGATATTTTGGCCCGGGCGCAGACAGCAGAATGGCGATCAGCAACCTGGGTATTGTACTGATGTTTGTTATTCCATTCCAGGCATTGTATCTCTATCTGCTGGTGACAAAAAGATTATTTAACTATTTTGAAACCATGGTAGCCACCATTTATTCCCTGGGAACAATCATTTTGTTTCAATTTGTTTTCGCAGTCTGTGCGACTGTTTATTATTTGATTTTTTCAAGATCTGTAAGCCTGCAGATCTCCGATTCGTTTAAAATAATTTATTTGATCTGGTTTATTATAGACATGATACGGCTCTTTCATATGGACCATAAGTTTATCCGCGCGATGAGTTTTATTACTCTGGCTTTTGGAACCTTCACCTTGTGGAGATTGTATGGATTGCCGGCATCCATCGGGATTTTCTTTTAAATATACAGGCTGCACCGGGGGGTCATAAGAGATCGTAGTTTTCTCAAATCACTTGAAGAAGATACTGAAACTTAACCTGGCAGCAAAGGGAGTACCGGCCGTAAAACATACTTCATCTACCGGTGCAGCCTCCCCTTTTAAACGGGTTACAGTATCGAACTGCGTTTCTTTCCATTTTGTATTGAGTATATTATTAACGGTCAGACCGATCTCATAATTTTTCTTTGTATAGTTCAAAACAAAATCAGTAATTAAATAACCAGCAGCCTTCAGACTGTAATTTTCATTGGCCGGCCGGTTACCCATAAAACGATAGCGCAGGCTTCCATTGAACCCGTTCTGTTTCGAATATGTGATGCCTCCGGTGCTCGTCCATACCGGTGCCAGGGGAATAAAATTTTGTCCTTTGGGATTATCCACAGAACGGCCGTGAGCATAATTCAGATCCAGATCCAAAAACAAAAATTGCATGGGTTGGTATCTTGCGGAAAAATCAAAACCAGCTCTTTTTGTTTTACCGCTGAATACAACATCACCTCCATCTCCATTATAAACATTTTCCTGGTCAAGCGTTATATACCATAACGCGGCATGGATGATCATATTTCCTGCAGGTTTAAATACGGTTCCCAGGTCCGCACCATGAGTTGCAGGCAGAGACAAATCGCCTTTCCCGGCAACAACAGAACGCGCATCGTTTGAATGAAAACCCTTTCCAAGGCTCAGGTAAAACTGAAGATTTTCGTTTTGGTTATAATAGAAATTCAATTTAGGATTGAGCGAATGATCATTCGCTTTGTATAGACCCGTTCCCGGAAACGATGAATCTGAGGTCAGATCATTGTAATAGCCATAATAAAACTGATCGAAGCGTAATCCGGCATTGATACTGAATCGTTCGTTCAGCCGGAGTGTTTCATTCACATAGGCACTGGCGCTGAATTCAGAGATATTCCCAAGCTTTATATTGTTTAATAAAATATAACGGTCCTTTGTATGCGAAAGCGCTGAATGGTTTGTGGCATCGCCTCGAAATTGTATTCCGGTTTCCATATTTAATCTTGCGGACCCGACATAACCCACGTGTTCGAAGCTGCCCTTGTAGCCAAACATATTTCTTGCTTCTTTCTGACGGATCTCATCCCCGTTCACCGTATCAACCAGGTAAAAAGTGAAATTGGTGTGCAGGTCGAATGTGTAATACGAATAGTACAGTTGATTTCTTATCATATCACCATTGTGCATTGTGGTAGTGAATTGTGCATTGGCATTTGTTCTGGAAGTTATCCCGCCTTCATTTGAATCCAGGGCACCATAAAATCCAACTATTCGTTCTGAAACAGCCCGGTCAGGTATTTGTCCGGAAGCATCCCATGTACTGTACAGAGTTGAAGCAGAAAAGCTGAGCCAGGTAGTATTTGATATCCGTCCGTAATATTTCGTAAAAAAATTAAACCGGTTGAAATGCTGCGGATTGTCAAAATAACTATCCGTATAGCGGTATTCTGAAGCAGTGTACCAGGATTGTTGCTTTTGCTTTGCTTTTTCATCCAGCATGTTAAACATGCCCAGTAATCGAAAAGTATTAAACATCCCTCCTTCAATTTTTACGGTATTGTACGGCAAGGAGTTTAACGTATGAAAGTCAACATTACCAGACGTACAGAAATCACCCTTCTCAGCATCATAAGACCCTTTTTTAAAATGTATGCTTCCGATGGTTTCGGGAATGATAAAATGGCTGTCGGCATACCCCTGACCATGTGCATGGGAAACCATATTGACCGGCATATTGTCGGCATTTAAACTGACATCGGTGCCATGATCACAATCAAACCCGCGCAGAAAGATCTGTTCCGCTTTCCCCCCACCCTGATGCTGTCCGATAAAAAGACCGGGCACCAGGCGAAGCACTTCCTGCGAATTACTAATATCACGAATTGCTAAATCAATCTTGCTGATGGCCTGAAACGATTCCCCGGCACGCGGTGAAATCGTAACTGCACTGAGTTCAATGGAAACAGGACTCAATGATATACTATTCCCGTGATTTTGAAATTCTTTTAATGAAACTGTTCTGGATTGATAACCGATTGCTGTAAACAGGAGACAGTTCACCAGCTGCACTGAACGGAACGAAAAATTTCCAGCTAAATCAGTTGCTGCAAATTTGTTATCAGGTGATAAATAAACAGTTACTCCTTCTATGGGCTGATTAGTACGGATGTCTGTAATATTTCCCTGAATAGCCTGTGCATGGATGATGCCGATCATACCAAATATGAAACCAGTTAAAATCAGCATTCTGCTCATAAAAGGTATTGTAGGAGGTCATCACACTGTATAAAAGATATCGATGTACTTATCCGGGCTTCTGGAAGTACGAAAAAAGCACGGGTTTGGATTTCCTGTCCCAGGAGGTTACCCTGCGTGGGCAACGGCCCCTGTCCGATTTGCTGGCCAGATGGAATACCGATTGCATGAATTTAGGGTGATCAGGAAATCACCAACACGATCTTTGTCTAAATTTTTACTCAGGCTGAGGTTTCCTGAAGATTTTCTCCGCGAGGCTCCTGCGGAACTATTGTTGCTCCAAATGTGGAAAAGAATGGTATGAAACAAACTGAAATGCCACGAGGTAGTCACTTTGCCGCGATGGAATAGCCCGATCTGCTGGTGGAAGATGCACGTAAGTTTGCATCGACATTAATACCCGTTTAGAGTAATAACGGGTATTTAGCGGCGTCCTTTATCCGACACGACCAATACTGTGCCGATCACTGCAAGTACGGCGCCAGCATAGGTTGGCCATCCGATCCACTTGTTTTCGGTCTTGTCTATTTTGATCGGACCCACATCTACAACATTTTTTTGTACGGGTACTGAAATTCCTTTGATGATGATCATCACGATGCCCAAAACAATTAAAATGATTCCAAATGTTTTCATGTTGCTAGTTTAAGAGGTTTTTGACGGATTGAAATAATTGATCCCTTGTAAACGGTTTGTTCAGAAAAATATCTGCGCCATTATCGAGCGCGACATCTTTCGCTGCGTCGCCCAATCCGGAAATCATGATGATTTTTAGATCCGGAAAGTCTTTTTTTATTTCCGGAATAAAATCTATACCAAATCCGTCTGGAAGTTTATTGTCTAATATAACCATGGACGGGTTATGGGACTTCAAATAATCGGCGGCTAATGAAATACTTTTTACGTGATCAAGCTTGACTCCTCTTCCTGCCAGTAATATTTCCAGGAGCAAACACATGTCTGCCTCGTCTTCTACAATAAGTATATTCTTCATGGTTGATTGTTGATAAGGGTATGGGCAATTCCTATGCCAGCCCCGGGACTTCAGATTCCGTCTGTTTATTAGCATATATAAGGTTATGATCACATGCAACAAGTGTTATCCAACGTCGATATAACGTACCTTTCAATATTTTTAAAGTCTGTGGGTAATCGGGCAATCAAAACTTCAAAATAATTTTATGAAATATACATGGGTTGTTATATTGTTGATGACGGCTCTGATTTCCGCCTGCAGCAATCCAAAAAAGAATGAACCGCAAACGGATTCGGTGCAGTCCGTAAAAGTTGAACACGAAGAAATCGCAGCCGGGGGAAATATGGTGAAATCCGAAGCGCCGGATGCGGTCGCAAAAACCGTTCAGGGTTATGGTTTACCTAAATTTGATGACGGGCAGGCTCAATCACCCATCGATATTATATCTGATAGCACGATTAAAGACAGCGGTCAGTACATTTCAATAAAATTCAAATCGGGCCTCACAGCCATTGAAAATCTCGGTCATACCATACAACTGGATTTCAGGGAAGGAAGTACGACCATGGCTGGCGGGAAAACATATTCTACAAAGCAATTTCATTTTCATACACCCTCTGAACACATGATTGACGGAATCACCTATCCAATGGAAATGCATATCGTCAATGTCTTAAAGGATCCTGATGAAAAGAAAAATCCACAATACCTGGTTGTCGGATTTCTTTTTAAAATGGGCCGCGAAAATACATTTATCAAAGAATTTCTAAACGCCATACCAAGGGAAGAAGGAAAAGATACTTTACCCTCCGGAACCGTGCGGTTTGAAGATTTGTTCCTGACCCTTCCGAAAAAAGAAGAAGCAGGGTATTATTCTTACAAAGGCTCTCTCACCACGCCGCCCTATTCAGAAACTGTTCATTGGATAGTAAAGAAATATATTCTGGAAGCATCTCCTGAGCAAATAACGGCGATTGAAAAAATGGAAGGAGATAATGCCAGACACGTGCGCGCACTATATGCCAGAAAAGTATACAGTAACAAATGATGACGACATCGACGCAAAAATCATGATGCAGGTACAGCAGGATCTGCGCTATTCTGCCGTTTTCCCAGCCAGGAATTTAATATCGTATAGAAAACAGCCGTAATAATGGCTCCTTTGAACATACCGGTAAATCCCCAGGTTACCATGCCACCAATTACACCGAGGAAAAGAACGAGTACGGGCAATTTTCCACTTTTTGCAATCAGAATAGGTTTGAGGATATTATCAATACCCATCAATACGACAAGCCCGTAAATGCCAATAAAAATGGCCGACCCTGTTTGGCCATGCGTACCCAACCATACGGCCACAGGCAACACGACGAGAAGTGGTCCTATCTGTATAACAACGAGAAAAAAAGTAAGTGCCGCAAGACCTACGGCAAATGAAATCCCCGCAATGGCAAAACCGATCCAGGCAAAAAGGGCTGCAATAAATGCGGTGCCCATTACTCCGACTGCCACACCTTTCACCGCACGACCCGTAGCGTCTACAAGTAAGGAACCTTCACGCTCACCTACTATATTATCCATAATTGCATAAATAGGTTGTAAGACTTTTTTTCCACTGGCCAGTAAAACAGCGGAAACAATAATGCCAACGATAAATTCCAGTGTTGATCCAACCAGGCCCGCACCACCTGATATCAGACGTTGAAGTATATTTTTTATCTGAGGCTCATAGGAAGCAATGGTTGTCGCGGGGTCCGCCTGTAGCTGTTGCCAGAAGTCCGCCATTTTCTTTCCAAGAAAAGGAAGACCGGCGATCCATCCCGGCAAAGCAGGAACACCATGGGTTTTTGCGTCAGTAATCCACTGTTCCGCCTTGGCGGCGTAATCACTTAATGCCGAAATAATATAAATAAATGGTAATGCGATGACGACTATCAGCAAAAAGCCAAAGATGAATGCTGCCAGCTTTCGTTTATTTTTTAATAGCGCCACGAATCGTTCAAATAGTTTGGCAAACGAAACTGAAAATATGATGGCATATGTAAACACGCCAAAGAAAACGCTGAGTACCGTATACAGATCAAATAGTAGAATAAGTAATAGCAGCAGCGCAAGGGCAGTTTCAATAAAACCACGTGACTTGCCTTGTAGTAATGTATTCATATTGGCTTTTTTAGAATCCATTCATACCGGTCCCTATACAAACGCCATCTTCACTATTCACTTACAAAACGACGAATAACGCATTCAATAAAACGTTCTCTCTGATGCGGAGCTGATATTTTGGAACAGCAGTGAGTAATTGACTGCATAATGCCCTGACGTGTTTTCAACGGGTAATATTTTCTTAGTTTGTCCGCCAGGTATTCAACCTCCCAGTGCTCGGAACAGGAAAACTTTGATTTGTCATTTTCCTCACTGATTTTGCGATTGTCATAAGAGGTCCAATCCTCCAGTAATATCGGATGTGCCATGGGGTCGATTTTCCCGAATATACTACAATAAGGTCGTCAACGGATAGTATAATTTTGTGGTAACGGCCACCGGCATCATTCATCTTTGTCCTGTTGGCCGATCCCGGCCATAGTGAAATAAATAGTAAATTCGACTTAACTTATGAAATGTTGACACTAAAAAAGTTACATAAGCCGGTCTTTGCTTTAGCCATCCTCTCCATTTTTTATATTCATGGATTTGCGCAAAAAAACCCCGTCGAGCCAAACCCGCAGAACACAGTAAACCCCGTTGATCTCATTGGTGTGATCGGCAAAATATTTAACAAACAGGGACCTGCGAGAAGTGATATCATCGTACCCGGCGTAAGCAATGTATCACTCCTGCCCATTATTGGATATGGTCCGGCGAATGGATTTGTTATTGGCGCCGCCGTCAGCGCAACGAACTTATTGGGAGATAAAATAAATACACAATTATCTTCGGCACTCGTATCAATTTCCCTGACCACCAAAGATCAAATATTACTTTGTGCCAGATCAGATATTTATCTGCCCGGAAATTCCTGGTATATTCCGGGAGATGTACGCTTTTTGATTTTTGCGCAACCAACCTATGGTTTGGGTATTTATGGTTTGGACGAACCTTTGAATTTTAATGTTGACGGCACCGATGTCAGCAAGCCGGTACTCCAGCAACCCATGCGATATAATTATATCCGGTTTTATGAAACAGTAATGAAAGAGATTTTTCCCTACTGGTATGCCGGGCTCGGCGTGAATATCGACTATCATTTTGACATAGACGATGAGTCCCTGCAACTGGATACGCCCAATCAGAATATCACTTCCCATTATTACTATTCCACCAAATACGGATTCAATCCCCTGCATTATTCCACCAATGGTTTGTTATTTAAAATCACGCAGGACAGTCGTGACAACCCCATCAATTCATACAAGGGAATTTATGCAAGCCTCGGCTTCCGGGTGAATGAAAAAATATTTGGCGGATCTCAGAACAGCACGATGCTCTACGCGGAATGGCGGAACTATATACCACTTAAAAAAACGAAGCCGGGTATGGTACTGGCTTTTTGGACATGGGGTCAATTTATCACCAGTGGAAATGTTCCCTACCTGGCGCTGCCTTCCATCGGATGGGATACGTATGGTCGTTCAGGCAGAGGATATGTACAGGGTCGCTTTCGCGGAACCAACATGGTTTACGGAGAGTCGGAATTCAGAATGCCGATTTCAAGAAATGGTTTGTTTGGTGCCGTTGCATTTCTGAATGCGACAACCGCCAGCAATCCTGTTACTGGCCAGGCTTTATTCAACTCACTGGCGCCGGGATATGGTATCGGCCTGCGTATAAAAATGAATATGAAAGACAGAACCAATATATGCATAGACTATGGAAGAGGGCAGGGATCACATGGCATTTATTTCAATATCCAGGAATCTTTTTAGATTTCCAGTGACCAAAATGCAGATCAGATGATCACAGAAGAGAAATTTACAGAAATGGCCCTTTCTTTTTCGGGCGCTGAACAAACACCGCATTTTGAAAGGAAAGGATTCAGGGTAACCGGAAAGCGGATGTTTGCTACCTATTTGCCCGAAAATAATACGACAAATATTTTCTTAACACCCGCCGAACAACGGATTTTTTGCAAAATGCATCCCGTTGACATTTATCCGGTTCCAAATAAATGGGGCGAAAAAGGGGCAACTACATTTGAGCTCGGCAGCAAACTGCCAAAGGAAATAATTATGGAGGCGCTGTTGTCTGCATATACCGATGTGATAAAACAGAATGGTAAAAAGAAAAAAAATAATCTCCGGAACAAAAAGCAGGGTTAAGTCTGTTTATAAGTTCTCCGGCGATAAATTTATAAACAGGAACTGTAAATTCATTTTCACCGAATTATTTTGTAATACATTTAATCCTAGATTTGTTGTTACATTGATCCCTTAGAAAGCGACTCCTCCCCGTGTAAACCTGACGACTATCCGGCCAAATAGTAAATTCATTGGATAAATCGGCAGATATCTTAATTGTTTACAAATCGAATATTTCATCCGGGTTATCCTTGCAAAACACCTATTAGTGATTCCGGCTGCTATTCAACAAAAAACTAGCATTATGAGATTCAAACTACTACTGGTGATTGCCATATTGGGTTTGATAAGGCCGGCTTTCAGTCAGGATTCTACCAAAGTAAAAAACCTTGAAATTTATGGGTTCGCCATGACGGATCTCGGTTACAATTTTGACCAGATCAACCCAGCCTGGTTTGATGCACTTCGGGTAACCAAATTACCGGTTTCTAAAAATCAGTTTGGTTCTAATGGAAATACTTATTTCAGTGTCCGGCAAACAAGATTGGGAGTAAAGGGCTTTATGCCCACACCGATGGGCGAAATGACAGCGGTTTTTGATTTTGATCTGTTTGGAGTAGGTGTGGATGAAGGACAAACCACGATGCGTGTACGAAATGCCTATGGTGAAGTCGGAAGAGTATTGGTCGGTCAGGCCAATACACCTTTCATGGACGGAGATGTTTTTCCAAATACAATGGAATACTGGGGACCAACCGGTATGGTGTTCTTCCGGAATATCCAGGTACGTTATGCTGCTATGCAGGGTGAAAACGAATTATTCATCGCTCTTGAAAGACCTGGTGCCAGCGCAGACCAGGGATCTTATGCAGGAAGGATAGAGCTGGACAGTGTGTCGTCTCATTTTCCTTTGCCTGATTTTTCGGCGCATTTTAAAAAGACAGGCGACTGGGGTCACGTGCAGCTGGCCGGCATGCTTCGGTATATCGGATGGCAGGATCAAAATACAAGTGGTATACACGATATCAGCGGGAATGTGATTGGCTGGGGTCTGCATTTAAGTACTGTTGTCAATTTGGGCAAGATGGATGTTTTCAGGGGATCTTTTGTTTATGGTGCCGGCGTTGAAAACTATATGAATGATGCACCTGTTGATGTGGGCATAGTAGACAATCCCGGCAATATCCGTACACCTTTTAAAGGTAAGGCCCTTCCTGTAACCGGAATTGTAGCCTTCCTCGATCATAACTGGACACCCACTCTAAGTACTGCGATTGGTTATTCAAGCTGTCATATTACTAATACAGAAATATCCTCCGGCACGGCATATAAAGACGGTCAATATGCCATTGTTAACCTGGCAACAACACCGTTTAAAAATTTTTTAGCGGTCGTCGAATTAGAATACGGCAGCCGTGCAAATTTCGACGGCAGTTACAAAGCGAATGATGTAAAACTTCAGTTCTCTTTTAAATATAATTTCTCGCAGATTTTTTATGTGAACAAATGATAGATATGCTGCTCTGATAAATTTTAAACTTATAGCTATGAAAAAGTTGATTTGTTTATTATTGTTAGGATTTATTTCCGGGAAACTTGTTTCCCAGACTTTGAAGGATACGTTGTTTTTCAAGAATGGCAGCATAATCCTGGGAGAAATCAAAACGATCAAACTGGGGGTAGTCAATTTTGATCCGGACGATGCGAACGATATTACCGTTGAACTAAACAAACTGAAAACGATTACTGCACCCGGAGTGATTTTCCGGATTGAAACCACCGACGATCATGTTTTATATGGAAAACTATTTCCGAATGCAAAACCAGGATATGTTACCATCGCCGGTGAAAAAGATACAACAGCATGGCTGTTAGAAGGAATCTCACTTCTCTTTCCATTTAAAGATGCTTTTTGGGATCGGATTTCAGGCAATGTCGGACTGGGATACTCGTATACGAAATCCAGTAAATTCGGGAGGTTCAATTATGACCTGGGCGCTAAATATGTTACCAAGAATAATGAAATTTCCCTTAGCGCGGCCGCCATTTATTCCATTTCAGATACCGCAACCTCCAGGGACCAGGAAGACGTTAATCTGAAATACAGTTATTATCTGGGTCCCACCTGGTTCCTGACAGCTTTTCTTTCTTACCAGCGAAATCTTGAATTAGGTATCAGTAAGAGATACCAGGAGGGATTGGGAGTCGGAAATAAATTCATCACCACCCAACATATTTATGGCTGGCTGAGGACCGGCGTCGCCATCAATCAGCAAACAAGCACCGACGATATAAAATCGGGAACACTGACTGAATTATTTGGTCAGGTCCAATTCAATTTTTTCCGTTTTACTGCACCGAAAATAAGTTTCGATTTTTCACAAACAGTCTTCTACAGTCTTTCACAGAAAGACCGGATTCGCAATAATGGGGCGGCCAATCTAAGCTGGGAACTGATCAGCGATTTTAACCTGAACCTTGGAGTTTATAATAATTACGACAGCAAACCGCCTGCAACAGCAGTCAGCACTTTTGATTTTGGAGTTGTGTTTAGTCTCAACTACAAATTCTGAATATTACTGACCGGTCATGGTTGCAGGATCGAGTAATTTCTTTATCTGATCTTCAGTAAGTAAATGCTGTTCCCGTATAAGCTCCAGAATGCCCTTTCCGGATTGAAGTGCTTCCTTGGCGAGTTCAGTTGTTTTCTCATACCCCAAAATAGGATTCAACGCCGTAACAATTCCTATACTGCGATTAATGTATTGTTCCAGTACGCTTTTATTTGCGGTTATACCGTCGATACATTGCATACGGAAAAGTGGCAGGGACTTAAACAGCAGTCCCTGCGATTCCATGATCGCAATCGCTTCCACCGGTTCATAGGCATTCAACTGGAGCAGCCCCGAGTGTGCGGCCATCGTAACCGTCAGGTCATTGCCGATCACTTTGAAACAGATTTCATTCATCAGTTCAGGCATCACCGGATTTACTTTTCCCGGCATGATAGAAGAACCTGGTTGCAGGGCCGGAAGATTAATTTCAAATAAACCGGTACGCGGACCGGACGCTAAAATAATCAGATCGCTGCTGATTTTTGAAAGAGCGATGGCATAGCTTTTCAATGCTGAAGAATAAATCACAAATCCCTGCTGACTGCTTGTTGCAGCAATCAGATCCTTGCTCATCACAATCGGAAACCCGGTTATTTTGGCAAGTTGTACTGCGCATTTTTCCGCATAACCCGGTGTGGCTGTAATACCCGTGCCAATGGCCGTTGCCCCCATATTCTGTTCGCAGAGAAATGCTTCTGATTTTTTGAGAGTCGCAGTTTCGGCATCGAGCTGGTTGCCAAATGCATTGAATTCCTGACCCAGTGTCATGGGAACGGCATCCTGTCCTTCGGTACGCCCCATCTTTAAAAGATTATTGAACTCTGCACCTTTTTTATGAAAGGAAGCTGAAAGGGCTTCTGCTTCTTTTATCAGCTTGGTATTGTGCAACAATAAGGCAACTTTTATCGCCGTCGGAAATACATCGTTCGTAGACTGTCCCATATTCAGATCATCGTGGGGCTCTACATACTGATACTCGCCTTTTTTGTGGCCGCTCAGTTCCAATGCAATATTGGCCAGCACTTCATTGGCATTCATATTGGCTGAAGTACCCGCTCCACCCTGGTAAAGATCAACCAGGAACTGGTCGTGATATTTTCCATTGATTACTGCATTGCAGGCCTTTTCGATGGCATCCATTTTTTCCTTGCTCAGCCTGCCCGTTTCAGCATTCGCCCTGGCCGCAGCCAGTTTTACCATGGCATATGCACGAACATAATCGGGAAAGAAATTCGTCTTCATACTGCTTACCTGGAAATTTTCCAGGGCCCTCGCCGTTTGCACGCCATAATATGCATCGTTGGGTATTTGTTTTTCACCCAGTAAATCTTTTTCGGTCCTGGTTTGGGCAAAACTTCCCCAGGCTGACAACAATATGGTTGATAGCAAAAATCCTGTTCTGAAATTTTTCATATACTATGTGTTTAGAGAATGATAGATTTTAAAATCAAACCGGCAATTACCGAGGCCGTGGTTGTAACCAGTCCCGGTAACATAAAACTATGGTTCAAAACATATTTACCAATCCGCGTTGTTCCCGTGCGGTCAAACTGAATGGCTGTGAGTAATGTGGGATATCCCGGAATAAAAAAATGACCATTGGTTGCAGGAAAAATACCAATCAGGTAGGCTGGAGTCAAACCGAGCGTCAAACCAAGCGGCATCAGCGCTTTGGTTGTTGCTGCCTGGCTAAATAGTAAAATACTCAATGCAAAAAGTGCAACAGCAAATGTCCATGGGTAGGCGGCAACCATTTTACCGAGCGTATTTTCTATGGCCACTGCATTATGATTCATAAAAGTACTGCTCATCCAAACCACACCAAATACAGCAATGGTGGCAGAAGCGGCAGATGAAAACAAACTGGCCTTCGTTACCTGAGCCGCTTTAGTGTTTGCAAAAAGTATGATCAATCCGGCAGCTGCAAGCATAATCATCATAATCATGGAGGGCACCTGCAACTGGCCCGCAGCATTAACAGCAAAACCGGGAACAAAATCTTTATTTTCTGAATATACAGGAAGCAATGAAGGGAAGGAACCCACCAGCACAACAGCAATAACCGCCAGTCCAAAAATGATCACCGATTTGGTGGCACCCGGTTTGAGAACGGTCCCTGCATTTTGGCCCTCTGTCTGATCCAGATTTTTTACAAAGGCCGGATCCTTCATACGTTCCAGAAATTCCGGATCCACACTGAGTTCTTTACCGCGCTTATACACAAATAAAATTCCGACCAGCACGCCGATCAATGTTGAGGGAATGCAGACCATCAGGATATCTCCGAGTTTTACACCGCTGGCAGCGAGAACAGTGAGCAGTGCGGCAGTGGCAGCAGAAACCGGACTGGCTGTAATGCCCATATGGGCCGCCGTAACACTCATACTCAGTGCACGTTCCGGACGAATTCTTTTTTTGATCGCGACTTCGGCAATAATCGGCATGATGGAATACGAGATATGCGCAGTACCGGCGAATAAGGTAAAAAAATAAGTTACCAATGGCCCCAGGATGGTAATTTTTTCGGGCCTGCTTCGGAGTAATTTACCCGCAATATGTACAAGCCAGTCCATACCTCCTGCAGCCTGCAACGCAGCAGCAGCAGTAACCACACTTAAAATGATCAGCATCACTTCCAGCGGAGGATCCGCCGGTTGCATTTTAAAAATGAAAATCAGGAGAAGCAGACCGATCATACCCATCACACCAAGACCAATTCCGGACATACGGGCACCAATGAAAATGCAAATCAATACAATGGCAAGTTGTATAAGGATCATGGCATGAAATTTAAATATTTTCGATCCGGACGGCATTGATATAAATCATAGTGGATATTGATACTAATCAGCTTGAAAAAGTAGCGGATAATTTTAATTTGTTCTGCAATAACAGATACATTAATTCCTGGACAGATAAATCTCGTATCACTATAGTCAGAAAGTTTCGAAATTAATATTAGGACTTTTCTTGTTAATTCAGCAGTCCGAAAAAGATATTTTCAAATTCCCAATCCTTTCTGATTAAGTATTAGAATGATGAAAGCCGTAACATTTGCCACCCGGTTTTTTCAATCCCGGATTCAGATTACGATTTTGTAAGGACGGAATGGAAATGGATATCGGTTTTCAGAAAAACTTTTGATTCAAAAAGAAGTGAAGTTTATTTTTTATTCGAGAATATTTGATTTCCTTGCTAAAAAATATTTATTTGAACATCAAACAGGCACACAGATTCCGGAATCATGTAAAAAAATTAGAAACTGTCTGACAGATCCTTTAAATTGTAATGCATATTTCACTGGATGAATAAATTTTCTGACTGACCTTTTAATCCGCGAATTCTCCCTATATCCGTCCCCACCGTATACTCCTGCCTGTCTGAAAACACAAAGTCCAAAGCATATGTATTTCCGGGGAATGCAAATAAGTTGGAAATATTAAGGATGCGTTTTTCATTTTAACAGGGCTCGCTGATTTTTAACAGGAATTATTATTTATAAATTGGATTTATTTATTAAAAATTGAAACATGAAAAAGATTGTCCTTTTCAGCCTGCTCGCGTGTTTGACTATTGAACTGTCCGCACAGGATGCCAAACTAACGAGGGTGAAAATCCTGGCTACGGGTGGCACCATTGCCGGAGCTGGAAATGCTGCGGACCGTGCGGGTTATAAGGCTGGCGCATTGCCTATTGATGAATTGCTGGCTGCCGTTCCGCAGATTCATAAAATAGCAAATGTAACCGGTGAGCAGATTGCTTCCGTAGGAAGTCAGGATATGACGATTGCAATCTGGGAAAAACTGGCAGTTCGTATCAATGAAATTTTTGAAAAAAATGAAGCGGATGCGGTAGTCATTACCCATGGAACGGATACACAGGAAGAAACATCGTATTTTCTGGATCTGACGGTTCACTACAAAAATGCAGTGGTGATTACAGGTTCCATGCGACCTGCAACCGGCATCAGCGCAGACGGTCCGAAAAATTTATATGATGCGGTAACCGTAGCAGCCAACCCATCCAGCAGGGGACGTGGTGTACTGGTTTGTTTTAACGAAAGTATCTTCGACGGCCGGGATGTTACAAAAATCAGTACGACCAAACTCAACGCATTTGCTTCACCCAATACAGGTCCACTGGGCCAGGTATATGATGGCAAAGTGGAATATTATTCGACTTCTATCCGGGAAGTGAACGTGGGTTCTCCCTTCAGTGTAAAACTGGATAGCCGTCTGCCAAAGGTGGATATCGTATACATGTATGCAGATGCTTCTCCCAGTCTGATCAATTGCTCTGTTAGTGACGGAGCCAAAGGTCTGGTAATCGCCGGTGTGGGAAATGGTAATTTCAATAAAGTCTATATGGACGCCATCGCTGCAGCAGTCAAAAAAGGCGTGATCGTTTGCCGGGCAGCCCGTAGTGTGAGCGGTCGTGTGGTGCTGGAAGATGAGATCAATGATAAGGAATTGGGAACGATCGTCAGTGACGACCTTAACCCGCAAAAAGCAAGGGTGTTGCTGATGCTGGGACTTATGAATACCAGCGATAAAGCAAAACTCCAGGAATATTTTTTTAAATATTAATACCAAACCTTCCTCCATCCGGAAGCAGGATACCCCTTTGGTATATCCAGTTCCCGAAGTACTAATTAACTGAGGCCAGATGCTGATTACATGATGACCTGAAAAAAACAAATGAATAAGCCACATATAAATCGGGTCCTGGAAAAATATTTTCCGGTTTCAAACTGGCTTCCGGCTTATAAGAAATCTTTTATCCGGTGGGACCTCGTGGCAGGTATCACACTGGCCTCATTTGTTTTGCCGGAATCCATGGCTTATGCAACACTTGCGGGTCTGCCAACATATTTTGGAATCTATTGCTGTTTGGCGGGAGGACTTTTTTTTGCTTTGTTCACAACATCCAGACAGGTAGCAGTAGGTCCCACTTCTTCCATCTCGCTCATGGTCGGATCAACCGTTGCTGTATTGTCGGGTGGAGATCCGGCAAGATGGGCAGGAATAGCAGAACTTACCGCACTTGCTGTAGCCATCATTTGCATCATTGCCTATATTTTTAAACTGAGTTCTATTGTAAATTTCATCAGCGACAGCATTCTGCTCGGCTTCAAGGCTGGAGCAGCTTTGTCTATCATGGCTACCCAGTTGCCAAAAATATTTGGCGTGGAGGGCGGCGGCAGTAATTTCTTTACGAGAATCTGGACGCTGATAAAACATCTTCCGGACACAAATTGGACCGTGTTGATTTTTGGAGTGATTGCAATGACCATACTGATAGCGGGGGAATTTTTTTTTAAGGACAAGCCCATATCCCTTGTGGTTGTCATTGCTTCCATCCTGGTCATGTCCTTTACCCATTTAGTCTCCGCCGGTGTCCACATCACCGGCATCATTCCCGAAGGACTTCCGTCTTTGAGCCGACCATCGCTCCGGTTCAGGGATGTGGACGGCGTACTGCCATTGGCATTTGCCTGTTTCCTGATGGGATATATTGAAACGATTTCAGCAGCCAGAACCTTTGCATTGAAAAATAATTATACCGTCAATCCAAGGCAGGAATTATTATCGCTGGGAGCAGCGAATTTCGCGACAGCATTTTCAGGTGCCTATGTGGTAGCAGGTGGCTTATCACAGTCAACAGTAAACGAAAAGTCCGGTGCAAAAACACCTATGTCGCTGATCATTTGCTCCGTTACATTGGCTGTGATCCTGATGTTTTTTACATCTTTTTTAAAAAATCTTCCCGAAGTCATCCTGGCGGTTATTGTGATTCACGCCGTTTCGGGTCTGATTAAAATAAAAGAACTGAAAAGAATCCGGCAACTGAATAGTATGGAATTTAATGTTGCAATGATTGCCATTGCCGGTGTATTGGTTTTCGGAATATTAAAGGGGGTTATGATCTCCGTGATCATGTCGCTCATCCTGCTGATCCGCCGCAGTTCCCGACCCGAAGTGGCCCTGCTGGGAAGAATCGGTAATACCACTCATTTCTCAGATACGGTTCGTCACTCCGATAATATAATCACGCCCGGTATTGTTATTTTACGCATTGAGTCTTCCATTCTATATTTCAATTCAGAAGATGTACTTATAAAAATTTATGAGCGCATCAGATCATCAGGAGAGAATATAAAATTCCTGATCCTCGACCTGTCCGCTTCCCCCTTTGTGGATGTTGCCGGATCCAAAATGCTTCTGAACCTGACAGAAGAACTCCATAAAAAGGGAATCAGGATCCGTATCGTACAGGCACTTTCGGGCGTGCGTGATATACTTAGAAAACAGGGAATAGAAGAAATGACCGGTCATATCAGCAGAGACAAAACGATTGCAGAAGCTTTATCTGAATTTGATATTATAGCGCAGGATTTCGATCCGCGATTATGAGCAGGGCAAATGCATTCATCTTTTAAAATGTTCCATATGATAAAGAGCAATGATCAGCAGTTTTTAAGCCGGGGACGTTCAATGTCTGATGAGATGCGCGATTCACATAAAGCACTCGCTGATCTCTGGCAGGGTATTTCTCTTTTTTCAAATATAAAAGATTGCGTTACCGTGTATGGTTCTGCGCGTTTTAAAGAAGACCATCCCTATTATCAAATGGCCCGCAGGATGGGAAAAGCACTGGCAGAAAATGGCTTTACCGTCATGACAGGTGGCGGTCCGGGTGTCATGGAAGCCGCCAACCGGGGTGCAAAAGAAGGTGGTGGTGTCTCATTGGGATGTAATATCAAATTACCTTTTGAACAAAAACCGAATATTTATGTGGATGCTGAAGCAGAATTTGAATTCTTCTTTACCCGGAAAGTAATTTTGAGAAAAAATTCTGTAGCTTATGTATTGATGCCGGGAGGATTTGGCACGATGGATGAAATTTTTGAAGTATTAACGTTAATACAAACCGGCAAATTACCACCCAGGCCGGTCGTGTGTATGGGAAGTAAATACTGGCAACATATGCAGCGGTTCCTGAGAGAAACCATGGTTGCAGAAGGTACCATTGCTCCCAAAGATTTGGATCTCGCCTTCCTGACAGATGATCCGGATGAAGCAGTGAAATATATACGAAAAAAAATATCCCTGCAATTCCCTGACCTGGAAGATTCTCCGGAAACAGATTAAAATAGAAATTACACTCATATTATAAAGTCATCATCATGAAATCAAATCTAAATGAACGTTTGTCAGATATTCAAAATCTTTCAAAGAAGGAACTCATTGAACGTGCAAAAGAATTCTCAAAAAAATTCCGGATTAAGGACGGGAAAGATTTCAAACTAAAAGACTTTGATCCGAAAGAGGATGCGGGTCTGGGACCGGAAGACAAACCACTCGCCAAACAAACATTACAAATGGGCGTGGAAGCATTGTCTGCCCTGCAGGAAGTTTTATATGCCCAGGATAAATGGGCCATCCTGTTGATTTTTCAGGCTATGGATGCCGCTGGAAAAGATGGTGCGATCCGTCATGTAATGTCCGGTGTAAATCCCCAGGGTTGCCAGGTAAGTTCTTTTAAAGCTCCTTCTGCCGAAGAGCTGGATCATGACTACCTGTGGAGATGCACAAAGAATCTGCCCGAAAGAGGCAGGATCGGCATTTTTAACCGCTCTTATTATGAAGAAGTACTCGCCGTGCGTGTGCATGAACAATTTTTGGATGCCCAGAAGATTCCAAAGGAACTGATCACAAAAGATATTTGGGATGAACGCCTGAAAGACATAAAAAATTTTGAATCTTACCTGCATCGTAATGGCATTGTTGTTTGCAAATTCTTTCTCAATCTGTCTAAGAAGGAACAGAAAAAACGTTTTCTGGACCGTATCAACGATCCAGATAAACACTGGAAATTCTCAGCATCGGATGCAAAGGAGAGAAAATTCTGGAATGAATATATGGATGCTTACGAAGAATTGATCCGTCATACTTCAACAAAAGAATCACCCTGGTATGTTGTTCCTGCCGACAATAAAGCATTCAGCCGGGTGGTAGTAGCATCTGCCATTATAAATATGCTGGACTCCCTGGATTTAAAATTTCCAAAAGTCGGCCGGGAGAAATTGGCTGAACTGGAAGCAGTAAAAAAGGAATTGATGGCCGAGGAATAAAAACATCTTCTTACATAAAATAGCGGGCATTTTGGAGTCGAATGTAAACCGGGAAACCATATTGGTCAAAGAACCTTACAGGGAAAACCGTTTGCTGAATCCGATCGAACGGATTACCGAGATTTTATTCGGTCTGGTGATGGCGCTTAGTTTTACCTGTGCCCTCAGTGTTGCAGAGTCGGATAATGCAGACGTAAAACAAATGCTTTTTGGAGCAATCGGCTGCAATATTGCATGGGGCGTAATCGATGCGATCATGTGCCTGATGATCATACTGTCTCAGAGGGGCCGTGATATGGCAGTAATCCGTTATATCAGTAAAACGCCTGATGAAAAGAAGGCGCGGGAGTTGATTGCAGAAGCCATTTCACCCGAATTCGCGGCTGTCATGGAATCAGAGAGTTTTGAAAATATCCGGAAAGACATTATCCGGACGGCATCCAATCTGTCACGTCCGCGTATTTCGGGCAAAGACCTGAAATCAGCCCTTGGAATTTTTTTGCTTGTTTTCCTGTCCACATTTCCCATTGCAATCCCCTTTGCATTCATCAAAGATGTTCGTGTGGCCCTGCGTATATCAAACGGCATTGCCATACTGCTGCTTTTTATTGGTGGGTGGATACTCGCCAGATATAGTAATTACAATAAATTCCGGACAGGTTTATTTCTGGCACTGATCGGAATCGGAATGGTTTTCTTAACGATATCTCTGGGAGGATAGCCATGAATAAAATAATGCTCCTTTTTGTGATATCAGCCTGTCCATTCATTACGATGGCACAGGTAGGACAAATCAAAACGTCCGCTGATTCAGTCTCTCCTCCCCTCGCTGTTTCTGCAACCGGGTATTACTATTTCTTCCCGGAAGCGGATAATAATACGCTCACCCTGATCGGATACCTGGATTATAAATCGGTACATTTGGAACCACGTTATAATTATGAGGGACAAAATACAGGATCTGTTTTTGCAGGATGGAAATTTGAATCAGAGGGAAAAATAAACCTGGCAGTCACACCGATGATCGGTATTGTATTCGGTAGTTTAAAAGGATTTGCTCCCGCACTGGAACTGGAACTCTCCTATAAGGCTTTTGATTTTTATACAGAAAACGAATATGTCATCGACCAGGCCGGCGGCATGTATAATTTTTTTTATACATGGACGGAGCTCGGTTTCAGTCCGGTTGAAAAATTCAGAACAGGTATTTCGGCACAGCGTAGTCGTCTTTACGAAACAGGTCTGGACATTCAAAGAGGTATATTTGCAGAATATTCATTTTGGAAACTTACCGCGGGAGTTCATTACTTTAATCCCTTCTCAACAGAATATTTTTTTATCGCATCATTAAATTTCGAATTATAAATAAAAGGAAGCACCGTGTGAGTTAACTGAATTCATATGATACAAAAATTTACAAGACTCCTTTTCTTATTGCTCGGCACATTTGTTTGTGTTCATGGTCAGGATTCAACCCAATCCAGAAAGAAAACGAACGGTATTGCGGCCATCCCCATGATTAACTATAACCGCACACAGGGGCTTGTTGTGGGGGCCATCGTATCCAATTATTTCAAAGTGAATAAAAAGGATAGCCTCTCTCCGTCTTCCAATATAGGCATCGCCGGTATTTACACCGAACAGAAAAGCTATATGCTGTTTCTTTATTCAACACTATTTATGGCGGAGGACCGCTGGCGCGTTCGGATGGCAGCAGGAACTATGGATATAAATTTTCAATTCTACCTCGAGGACCCGGTTACATCGACTGGTAATTTTACTGACTATTCAACAAAAGCCAAACTCGTATTGCTGCAGGTGCAGCGTAATATATTCAAACGGATTTACTTCGGTCCAACGGCTTCATTTATCAAAGCAACAACCACCTTTGGTTTTCCGGGTGTGTCGGGCCAGGATTCTGTAACCAGTAGCATCCTGAACAACATTGGATATATTATCACCAATGATACGCGTGATCATGTACAATATCCCACAAATGGTATGTTCCTGAATTTTAAAAACCAGTTTTACAGAAACTGGATCGGTAGCGATTATGAATTTGTAAGGTATATCATTACCTATAACCAGTTCTTTAAGCTGGGCAAAACAGATAAACATGTCCTGGTCGCGCGCGCTACCCTTAATATTGCTACCGGAAATGTTCCTTTTGAAGGGCAAACCGTGGTAGGAGGCGATGATATTCGCGGTTATTCGCAGGGAAAATACCGAAACGATCAGGTTTATACCTTGCAGACAGAATATCGATTGAATTTTTATAGGAAATGGGGTTTGGTAGCTTTTGCAGGCCTTGCCACTGCGGTTGCAAAATTTTCTGATATTTCCGCAAATCAGCTGCTTCCCGGCGTGGGTGCTGGTCTGCGATTCAGAATGCTTCCTTCCGAAAAAGTAAATATCGGTGTTGATGCCGGTGTGGGCAAAGGTGACTATAGTATTACATTTCGCATAGGTGAAGCATTCGGCAGGTAAACAGCAAGTAGTTTGATAAAAATTTTAATCGGGAGTAAATTTGATGAGGCATTTATAATCAGGGTACCGTCTTATTCGCTAATTTTAAGTTTAATCATCTATTCATATAAAATTATCCACTTACATATGAAACATAAGATTGTAAACGGAGTGTTAATAGGTTGCATTTCTGCATCACTGATCTCCTGTAACGCCCGAAAAGAAGAACCTGCAGCAATCGTAGTTGACAAGGAACAGATAAAAAAAGATATTCAGGCCAGGGAAGATGAATTTGCGGCATTGTATAATGCCAGCGAAATGAAAAATATCGGATATTATGCAGACGATGCTACGTCATTTTATCCAAACCGGGCACCACTCATCGGCAAACCAGCCATCCTGGATTTTTTAAAAACCGGTTTGATTTCAAATTCCGACAAGTTAACTTTTAAAACCAATGAAGTATTTCCGTCGAGTGACGGAAATCAAATTATCGAAATTGGTTATTTTAAATTAGTGGACTCTACTAATGCGATCATCAATACCGGGAATTATATGAGCCTGTTTGAAAAAAGAGATGGCAAATATGTTTGTCTTAGGGACATGAGCGCTTCTGATATTCCTTCGAATTAAAAGATGGGTACGCATAATTGATAAGGTATGGTCGAAAAATAAAATTTCAACCATACCATTTTTATGTGCTGACAAATGCGATTACCAATTACTTATCTTCTTCTGCCCCCGCCGCCACCTCTGCTCATGCCGCCTCCGCCGCCCCTGCTTCCGCCGCCACTATAACCACCGCCACTGCTTCTGTTACTGGCTCCATTTGAAAAGTTTGATGAGGATTGACGGTTAGATGCAGAAGGGCCATTAGAAGGACGAGTTGATGCGGATGGACCCCCATTGGAAGGACGATTTGACGCGGATGGGCCCCCATTGGAAGGACGAGTTGATGCAGAAGGTCGCTGGGAGGACGAGCCCCGGTTACCATTACCATAATTTCCATTGGCATTATTATGCTGCACCCGGTTAGAAGTGTTTCTGGTGTTATTGTAATGATTGATTTGATTACGATTATTTATGACCACCGTATTACCTCCGTGATAATGGCCACCATAATATCCCCCATGGTGATACCAGTTGTTGTGACGATAAATACCAACGGCTATGACAGTCGCCATGGCGAAATAGGGCGGATGGTATCCGTAATAATAAGGCGGGTAATAAGGTACATAGGCAGGTGAATACACGTACTGCACGATGGGTGCCGATTGTACAACCACCGTCGTTGTGGAGGCCGGAGCGTCTTTGACAACAGGATCCGAACCCTGATAGGCTGGATTTGCCGTAACAGACGACGAGGGGGACGTTCTTGGTTCTATAACATAATCCTTACCATACAGATCCTCATCCCCAACGATTTGAACAGTAATCTTTTTATTTTTATCCCTGTTCACAAGAATGACGGCAACATCCTGGGTTTCTGTTTTACTGACGGCATCCTGAAGAATAAACGTATATGAATTGCTGTCTTCTTTCTTGGTAACCACTTTTAGAAAATCGATTTTACCATCCAGATCCAGATCCAGGTTATTGATTTTTGATTTGGTGTCATTCAGCGATTTTTCAAAACCTTCAATGGTTTTTGACTTTAGAAAGAGGTCCATCACTGCGTACAGATCCAGGTTATCACCTGCCAGGCCCAGTGAAGCGGTATCTGTCTGGGCTTGGGAGAAGGCAGGCAGGCAGAAAAAACCCATAGCCACTACCATATACAACAAAATGTACTTTTTCATATTCGGGGTAATTTATAAATGAATACACAGGCAAGGTAGTAAAAAGACCCTACCATATACGAAACGTCCGATCGAATTTCTTAAAAATCGGGACAGCCCTGCGTATTATCCAAAAGGAATTTCACGCAAAATACCCGTCCTGTCTTCATTTAATGATCGTTTGTATCTTTAAATACTAAGAAAGGGTCTCCCAACTTGCTCATCTTTTTGACTCAACAGAAATCATTCAGGTTTTTATGTTTCGATTTTTAAAAAATGATTATGGACATGGAAAAGAAAAATGATGTCGGTCCGCAAACAAAGGAACGCAGGCCGGGTAGAAATTCCTTATTTTTCATTGGCTCCATGCTGGCCGCTTTTCTGCTGACCAGACTCATAGGGGGCCAGGGTTTCACTCAATCTCAAAACTATGTTTTGTTTCTATTGTTTTTTTCAATCGGATTATGGCTTACGGAAGCAATACCGCCATTTGCTGTCGGTCTGTTTATCATGGCGTATCTTTTTTTTACTCTGGGAAGTGCACACATCAATGCTGATCCGGTAGCTGCCGGTAAGTATGTTCAGACTTTCTCCTCCAGTATTATCTGGCTGTTACTGGGAGGCTTTTTTCTGGCAGAAGCGATGACAAAAACAGGAATCGATGTGCATCTTTTTAGATTTGCACTAAAACTATCCGGAAAAATTCCCGGCAATATTCTGCTGGGAATTATGCTGATGACCATGACGGCTTCCATGATCCTGTCCAATTCCGCGACGACTTCGATGGTCATTGCTTCGGTAATGCCCCTGATCAAAAACCTGGGGAAAAATACATTTGCCAGGGCACTGCTCCTGGGAATCCCGATCGCCGCCTCAGTTGGCGGCATGGGAACTATCATCGGCAGTCCGACCAATGCCATCGCCGTGGGTGTATTGGCAAACAATGGTATAACCGTAAATTTTTTGAGCTGGATGTATTTTGGAGTACCACTTGCGCTGATTCTTACACTCGCAGGATGGTGGATGCTTAAGAGAAAATATATCAGCAGTAATAGTCCCATCGAATTTGAGGTGGACACCCCGGATCTGCCGGTTGGAAAACAGCTAAAGAGCCAGCGAAGGATCGTTGTTGTCATTATGATTGTAACAGTCGCTCTATGGATGACCAGTTCCTTACATCGTTTGACTGTGTCTTCAGTTGCGGCAGTGCCCCTGGTATTTCTGACGATGACCGGTATTTTAAAAGCTGAAGATATTCGCAAATTACCATGGGACACGCTTTTACTGATTGCGGGTGGACTCTCCCTGGGCCTGGCCCTGCAGGACACAAAACTCCTGGAACATTTTGCTAATCATCTGATGAGTACATCTACCAATACAATCATCAGCTACTTTGTATTTGCATATGTCACTATGTTATTTGGCAATTTCATGAGCCATTCAGCAGCAGCCACCATGCTGGTTCCGCTGGGTGTTTACCTTATGCCGGATCATGCTGAACAAGTTGCAGTTATTATAGGACTTGCGGCTTCCACTGCTTTGCTGTTGCCGGTATCCACACCTCCCAATGCAATCGCTTACAGCACCGGTATGATAGAACAAAAAGAATTCCTTCCCGGTGGCCTGCTGATTGGATTACTGGGTCCCTTACTGATTGTTTTATTCGTATTGATGATATTATAAAACATCTGACCAACCTTTCTGTAACGTTACTCTATTATCAAATAATTTTTTTTCATCCTCAATGGCTGGATAAAAAATTGTTATGGCATTCGAAAAAACGATATATTCAACATTATTTCGTGAATTTAGCAAGCTGCTCGTGCTGATTTCTTAACGATAATTCCTCATCATGCCATGGCATAACCACCGTAATTCAAACCGTTGGTTTTTTTTATACCTGAAATTCATTTTCCTGATTTTTTTAACCGGAGCTTTTATGAGCTCAAAGGGTCAGAAGACCGACAAAGTGGTTCTGCTGAATAAAGATACGCTCACCGGTGAGATTCTAAGCATGAAGCTGGGTATACTGACTTATAAAATGGATGGCCCCGGAACCATCAGCATCAAGTGGGAATATGTGACGGGCATAAAGTCTGATAAGGTATTTGATTTCACACTTCGTAATGGTGAAATCATAGTAGGCAGCCTGGACTCCCTCTTTCAATCACATCATCAAATCAATTTGAATGATATCATTGAAATCATCCCCATTAAAGACCGATTTCTGAACAGATTGATTGGAGATCTGAATATGGGTTTTAATTATACCAAATCCAATTCCATATTGCAATTCAACTTCAGCAGTAACACGACCTATGTAATACCCAAACGGGAATTCACTTTGAAATTGAATTCTGTACTGACAAACTATGGTAAAGACACAAGCTTTACAAAAAAGCAGGATATCGTAGGAAGTTATATGAGAAATTTAAACAAGAACTATTTCTGGGAATTGTCCCTGGGCTGGCAGCAAAATACCGAACTCGGATTGTCAAGCCGTTACCTGTTCAGCGCTGCATATCGGCTTGCAACCCCTAACGGATAACCATAACCGCTTATTGACCGCGGCCGGTTTGTCTTATAACCAGGAACAATCCGTGGAAACAGGTCAGTTTTCAGGAAACCTGGATGCCCTGTTTATGATTAATTACAAGCGGTTTTATTATTCCACACCAAAGCTTTCCATAAATGCTTCTTATTTCATTTACCCTGGTTTATCAGACTGGGGGCGCGTACGAATGCAGGCTGACCTGAATGTGAGTGTGGAAATCTTCAAGGATTTTCAGACCGGTCTGGTATTTTATTATTCCTATGATAACAAACCACCCGAGGGCTCATTATCGACCAATGACTATGGCATTATGTTTACGCTGGGCTATATTTTTGGAAAATAATATTTTTCCAACAGATTACACAAACACTAATTATGATGGTCAATTAATGACGCTGAAGTATGACTGTTACCGGTTCTGATGCAATATATATTAGGACAAGCAGAGGATGTATTCCGTTTTTTCGCAATAGCTTTAATGTAAATGAAAACACTCCTATTCCTGATATTTCTATTGTTTGCAGGAAATTCCTTTGCATGGGTATTCCCGGAACACAGACAGATTGCGCTGCTGGCCATTCAAAATCTCAATCCCTCCTATCGCCTTTTGCTGGATCAGCTATGGACGCAGGCAACCAAAAATTACACAGGCAGGCTAACGGCAGAGGTCATTGATACGACACAAAATAATCACTCTACAAAAATAGATTACGCCACCTGGGCCGCCATCGCAGGAGATCATAGTTGTTCTCCCGAATCCATGTTGAACACGGTACTGTATTCAGAGTGGATCATTAAAGTGGCAAATATCGCCGAAGAATTAAAGATGAGACTGGCAAGCGCCAAAACCAAAAGCCAGCAGATAAATGCCATGCGGGATGCTGACATCAAACTACAGAGAGCCGATCTTGAATATGCTACCCGTGCCGGTTCCAACAATGTCCATTTCCTTCTCGCCAGACCAAAGTTTGATGAAGACGGAAAAGAATATCTGACCGACTGCCTTTCTGCCGGCGCACCTTTAAATGCATTGGGTGCCTATGCCTGGTTTCATATGAGCGCCGTCATAAAAGCTTCGCGGTATGCAAGCGCTAATCTGAAAGAAGATGAAAAAGCCAAATTAATTCTCTCCGCATTAGCCGACGAAGCATTTGCTTTACATTTTCTGGAAGACGTATTTGCATCAGGTCATATTGCGGGAACCTGGGGCAACGCCTCCGTTCGTAAAGGAACACACGATTACTATAATGAACGGGGACTGGAAGTTGTTTCCTGGGACGGAACGCGTATGATTCTCAGGGGGGATGCATTTATGCGACCAAAAGATGCAGTGATCGCAGCAGCCGTTGTGCAGTTAAGTCTGGAACAATTTTTAGACGCAGCAAGCGGCAAATTACAAACTGAAAACAACCAGGATCCAATTGCTTCCAGAGATCTGCCAGACAGTTTTAATGTTTGCTCAAATAATTTTATGCCCCTTCGAAAAGCCGACATAAAATTCATGATAGCCATTCTGATAAAAACACCCGTTCCCGGACTGGCTAGTGGAGAAGGATCACTGCCCAGATTCCGGTCAGAACTGGGAAGCTTTCTTGGTGTTTCGACAGCCTTAAATACGGCAGCTATAAATGGCGGATTTGGTAAGTCACAAACACAGGTTGGGACCGTAGGAGGAGTAGAAGCAAATATCAGGTTTGGTTTCGGCCTGGAGGGCGTATTGAATGAGGCAGGTGACGGTCTTGTATTTATTCAGGCAGGATGGAAACTGGATGGTTCCTCCACTTCACAGATTAATACCGCGAATACAACGATTGACGCGAATACAATTACAGCGGTTATTCCCGGCCGTTCTGCATATAATTTCAGAATTCGGCTGCCTTTCTATTTGCTGCCGGGAGATTTATTGTATGCAGGTCCGTTCGTGTATTTGTTTTCACATAAATCGGCTGCAGCTATGGCTATAGCTTCCGGAAACGGAGGCCTTATTCCCTGGCAATCCGGAATTGCAACGTCTGTGGGACGTTTCCAATTCATACTGGGACGGGAAGTAGGCGTGTCACTATATGGACTTTCTCAAACCAGGCCCACGCTGGTTATCCCGGTTTCAAATAACACAAAAGCAACGGTGATTACATATAAATCTACTATGTTTGATTTTCCCGTGCTCGAATATCTGCCGTTCAACAGATCCTTTTCTCAGGAACAGAGTTCCAGTCTGATTATTCAATTAGGCGTCGGACTGGATCTGCCTTATAACGCCGCGGTTGTTTCACCTTCTAATGCACCGGTACCGGATTTAAAATCAGTCTGGCAATTTGGAATGCGATTGATTTTTGACTGGAGGCATTATTTAGATGCACGTAAATAAGTTAGTAAACAACAAGTCAGGACAAGAATCATCTATTTAATTAGTTACCATAGCATCGCCATGCTGTCTTAGCTTTCGCGCCCCAATATGATACCATCACCTGGTTTTTTATGTTCAGTGTGAGAGATGATATATTCATAGAGATCCTGGAAACTGATGATCGTCGCAAAATCCTCTGGTTTTACTTTAAATGAAAAATGGTTATCTATTAGCGCTGCAAGGTCAACATAATCGAGACTGTCCAGACTCAATACCTGCCGGAAATTAGCCCCGGGGACGATTCGGCCAATGTCCACTTCAAATTCTTCAGAAAGAACCTCGTTGATTTCTTCTATAATGTGTTGATATTGATTCATTGTTTCCGCAAGTATGCTTTCCGATCCTGATCGGTCAGATAAACCTATCTGTTAGAGCATGAAATTCAAAAAAGGTTACTGATAGTCGAAGAATAAAGGTCCTTCGTTAAATATATTAACAGTTATACGACCTCGCTGCTGACTGTAGGCGAAATTGACCTGATCGAGGGTTTTTTTATTCCAAAGAAATTCAGGAAAGCGTGACGGTAAAAGAAAATACCAGGGCGATTTGTCATTCGCATGCAGCAGATCTTTAATCAATGAGTTTATAAATAAGCAGGTCCGCCGGTTTGCCGGAAACGGCTCTTTCTGCCAACACAAAATAATTCAGTTGGGGTATAAATAAAGAAGTTCGCGCACCACTACGCGTTGCAATACTTGCAAGTGGACCCATTTGATTACCGGATTGTAGCTGAAAAATATCTATGGAACCTGATCCGCCACTGACCAATATCCGGTTCGTTTTATAATCATAGTATAAATCGTCCGCGTCACCGGTCATATTAGATATGCTGATTTCTTTACTAGTCCTGCCATCGTATACGATCAGTCTCGCCGGGTTACGATACCCGACAAATACAAGGTGATGAATACTGTCAAGCGCCATCGGAAAATTTGCGGCAGGTTCTGCCCTCTCCCATTTGCCAATGATGGTCTGATGAACAAGATCCACTACTGCAACCATTTTAGCATCCGGTAAATTTACATAGAGCCGGTGAAGGGCAGGATCAAGCTGGAAAGACTCCGGATGGGCAGGCATTTTTATATCAGTCAATTGTTTATGCGTTACCGCGTCAATGACAGCGACGCCTCCCCCACCATAACCGACATAGAGTTTTTCTGTGGTCGAGTCATACCGGATATCATCGGCATCTGAATTCAAATGAATGCTACCTGTCTTTTCAAAAGTTTTGACATTATAGAAATAGCAGTCTCCGTTTCCTCCGTTGGCAACCAGTAATTCCTTCGTTTGGGGAACATAACCAATGCCCTGTGGTTCGTCGAGTCCTTTTATACTATGCAGCGTCTTACCTGAATTCAGATCCACAGCTTCCAGGGAATTATTTCCCAGGGCGGCAACATAAATAACCTGATCTTTTAAATTCACGTCCAGGTGATCGATCCGGCCTTTCACTTCCGGGAGCAGTATTGTCTTCACTAATTGCAGGTGGCCGGTTCCAAAGGATGACTGGCCTTTGCAACAGATCATACAATTGCTCAATAATAAACTCAGAAATATAAATCCTGCCTTTGAATAGGAAGTATTGATCAGGATTTTCATTGTGTGAAATTAGTATTTACATCTTCGAGTTGGTCTTATCCAGCGCAGCTTTTAAACCAACCGCTATTTTTTCAGGATCACCAACAGCCCAGAAATGCATCATGAATAATCGCGGATCGTCAAAAAGCATATGGTTATGGACAGCGGTCACGACGATGCCATTTTCTGTGAGCGCTTTGATAACCGGGTTTACTTCATCTGCGAGCAACACAAAATCTCCTGTGGTCGCTGCAACGGAGCCATCCATCTGCAGATTGATACCGGTAGCCATACCCATGGCGGCTGGCATTTCCATTCCTGCATCCTGCAGTTTTTCTTTCCGCGGAAAACTATATTGAAGCAGCATGCCATTGTGCTTTCCGGATTTTCCGAGTACTGCTTCTACTTTGGACCAATCCGGTGACGCAGTGGTTTGCGGGGGTCCGGGAGCTGTAAGAGGTGTCCCGGTAATTGCCAAAACTGATTTAATGGAAGCGGCCAGTTTTAACGGATCTCCGCTTCCTGAAAAGTGAATGTATTTAATTGCCGGTTGTTCATTGGTCAGATGATTATGAATGGCTGTGATAGAAAGGCCAGAGGAAACGAGCTTGGCCACGACGGCAGATTCTTCTGAATCCTGCATCACCAGGTCACCCATCATCATCGATTCAGTTCCCATAAACAAAATGCCGATCCAGGATGTCAGTGCCAGACCTGGTGATACCTTAAAATTATTGACAGTTACTTTTAAGTCGGATCTCGGATAAGTGATCCGGTAAACCATACCCTGTACGGTTCCCTTCTTACCAAAAATATTATTGAGACCGGTTGAATCAACCTGGGCGTAACCAACGCCGGTTATACAAACCAAAATCAGAAAATAAATCAATTTGATTTTCATAATACAAGTTTTAAAATGATGCCGATGACTGCGGCTGAAAGAATAATAACAGGTTCTTTGATCTTTTTGATATAAATGAGTACGAGTAAAGCCGCCAGTGCGATGAGCAATGTAGGTATATCTTTTATGCTGCGCGAAGCAATCACGAAAACGGATCCCATCAAGGCCCCCATGACGGCTGCCGTAATTCCATCCACAAATGCTTTGATGGATGTGTTTTTTGCAATTTTTTTAAAGTAAGGAGCCGGGATGATGGTGAAAAGATAACAGGGAAGAAAAGTGGCGAAACCCGCAACACAAGCGCCCGGAAAACCAGCCATCAGGTATCCGATAAATCCCACCGTTATAACGACTGGTCCGGGGGTTATCATGGCTACGGCGACTGCATCAATAAACTGCGCTTCGGTCAGCCAATGGTTTTCAAGTACCAGCCCGCCATGAAGGAAGGGAACGATCGCCAGACCACTCCCAAAAACAAAGGCACCGGCTTTTAAAAAGAATAACCCCATTTTACTGAGGACTTCCGGTTCAAAATTCCAAAAACCCGTACCCGTAAATAATATGATGGACATAGGTGATTGAAATAATTTCAGTTTTTTGGGCGGCGCCTTCCATAACATATAGAGCAGGCCTGCAATGACGAATAATAAAACTTCTTCGGATTGCGTGAGCATCGTGATGATCAAACCCGTCAGGTAAAAAATCCAAAGAGGCCAGACATGCTGAATAGCTTTCACATTCAGTTTACTGACGGATTTAATCGTCAGTCTATAAGAACTTAGTAAAATGATTCCTATAACGGCCGCTCCCACCCCGTAAAAAATAGCCTGCATCCAGGGGAGTCCGCCAAACATTTTGTAAGCAATCCCCAGGCCAACCACCATTAAAAAGGAAGGAATGATAAATGCCAGTCCGGCGAGTGTTGCACCCAACACACGGTAATGAATAAATCCAATATAGATACCCAATTGAGCGGCGAGAGGCCCGGGAGCCAGTTGAGCCAGGGCCAGACCTTCTTTAAAATCTTCTTCTGAAATCCATTTCTTTTGTTCGACCAGATCCCGGTGCATATATCCTACCAGGGCGACGGGTCCTCCAAATCCGCTATATCCAAGCTTGAAAAAATACCCTGTTAATTGTTGCAGGCTGTAGACAGGGCGAGGATTCAGATTTTGCTCCATTTCGGCAAACGTAAACCTTCTGATAATGAGCAAATAGAATGAAACTGACTTTTTGTATAAGAATTACCTTTTTCTGAATCCGGTTTTATATAATCAATAAGTTTTTTCAGCCGTTTTTATCAACCAGATGGATTTAATCGGAAAAATTCAATTTCATACCTACTTGCCCGACTGATGCAGTTTCATAAACGATGGCTGCAGAAACAATATCCTGTAAAGCCGTACCAGTGCTATCGAAAATGATTATTTCTTCGTCAGATATCCTTCCCGGCTTTTTGCCCGCAATGATATCACCCAGTTCGGCATATACATCAGACCTCTTCATGACCCCCGCTTCTATAGCATGATGCAGCTCACCGAAAGCCGCACTCTGGGTTGTAATATCTGTGATCAATTTACCGCGGGCGAGCAGGGCTGGTTCCAGTTCCTGTTTGTCCTCGCTGTCAGCACCGACCGCTGCGATGAATATACCCGGAACAATATATTTATTCAGAAGAAAAAAATGCTGAGCAGGCGTGCAGGTGATGCAAATATCACTCTCTCCTACGGCTTCTTCCAAATCGTTAACAGCCCGGATAGAAGTATGCAATTCCTTCGAAAGCCCATCGGCAAATTGAGCCGCCTTCATTTCATCGACGTCGAAAACAAAAACCCTTTCAATCGGCCTTACTTTCATGACGGCCCGTAGAGATACTCTTCCCTGATTTCCGCATCCGAAGATGGTGATTGTCTTTGCATTTTCCTTTGCCAGCCATTTCGCCGCAACAGCGGTTGCAGCTCCTGTACGCAGTATGGTAATTTCTATGGAATCCATCAGCGCAAGAAGTTTTCCGTTATCTGCATCGAAAACAGATATGACTCCCTGGATAGTAGGTAATCCGTTTCTTTTATTATTCTCCGGAAAATTGGCATTTGTTTTTGCAACAAAATAGTTCTTCCCCAAATGCATAATGCCAGCCTTGATATGGAACCCCCCGTTCTGACTATGAATGCCGATAACGCCCGGTGACGGGGCATTACCCAGAGAAAATAATTTAAATGCCTGCTCTACTGCTGTTATACATTGCTCAATAGTCAATAGTCTGGATACATCCTGGCGTTTGAGTAAAACTGTTTCCGAAAATAGTGCGGCAGCATTCATTTCTTTGCAATACTACCGTGATGACAGGAAACGAAATAGGACGGGAATGACTTTTGGTAGATTCATTACTTTTAAATCATGTTCTTTTCAAAAAGGCGCTCCTGGTTTTACTTATTTTTTATCGTTTTCCTGTAAGAAGATGGACTCCTGCCTGTATGTTTCTTGAAAATCCTTGTAAAATGACTTTGATCAGAGAAACCTGTCAGATAAGCTATTTCCGTCAGTGAATAGCTATTGGGAGAAGACATGAGTTCCTGGGCTTTTTCAATTCGTTGCTTGCGGATATATTCACCGAAAGACAGGTCTTCGAAGTATTTTGAGAACTCGCGGGACAAATAAGAGGGATTTATTTCAAGTCCTTTGGATATTTCCTTCAAACTCAGATTCGTGTCGATATGATCCTGGATGATTTCCTTGAGTTCCTGCGCCCAGACAGGAGTTTTCTTTTTTGATCCTGAAGGTGTTTTTAAATAATTATTAAAAACGTCCAGCAACAAATTTTCAAAAGGTTGCTGGGTATGTTTTTCTTTTTGTAAATATTTGGCCCAGGTATAGAGTGCATCGTAGAGAATCATCCCCTGCTCCAGGAGTTCCTGGTCATCTTTGATATTGTGACTGAGTCCTGCAGAGATCGCCCAAAGACCATTGGCCTGTGATGCCAGTTCATGATGATCAGTATCGGCTCCGCGCACAATCGGCGCCATGGTCAGGATGGCTTTATCTGTAATCTTATATTTTTTGATAAAGTAATCGAAAGTGCATTCTCTGCCGTAGTGAGTAAACTCTACGTCCGGAATATCAAACGGAATCGCCTTTAGTCTTTTCGACTGTTTTAAAACCTGATCAAATGGAACATAAATGATCTCTGCTTTTTCATCAATAAACCGTTTGATCAGCCAGGGACAGGCCAGTCGGTCAATTTTTGGTCTTTCTCGGGTGATCCATTTCATATTCTATTACAAGTTGAAGAATACTCAAGATATGTAGAAAGCTCAAATACTTAAATATGCAGACTGACTGAAAAATTCGTTCTTTCTCTGGATCATTCATTTTCATACTCACGCCCCAAAAGAGTAAATAACCTGCTTGCTTCTACCGAAGTTTCACTTGCTTTTTTATTGATAATTTTAAGAACTCCGTATAGATACTGATAGTGCATAATAACGTCGTTGATGATCAGCGGATCTCTTGTTAAAAGAACAGGCTGTTCTTTGATAACAGAGTCCTCGGCGTCTTTGGAAGTCTCTATCCATTTATATATGGAGAAAAAAACTCGTCCGTCGAATAGTTTTTCGTTGCCTGAGATCACGTCGTTGATTCTTTGTCGTTGAAGACCTGACCAATAGTCGAAATATTTCAGTGTTTGGTAATAATTATTGATGCTATCCAGATTATTCTGATTTTCGATGAGGCGCAGACCGCCGGTACTTTTTAATTGTTCGAAGGTTTTACTGTTAGGTGTAAAAATACCGGTACCGATGGTTAGTTTCCTGGCGAGAAAATACACCCTTCCTGTTTCTTTTCCTGAATATAACAGCGAAATCATCGTGTCGATCATTCTGCAGTTATTCAGGTTGACCATGATTGAAGAGTCATACATGGCGACATCCGCGCTTAGATCTTGCCTCAAAGACTTCATAGACTGCACGACCTGCTTGTGGTCTTTAAAGCTTTCTCTTACGTTTTCTGCGAAATAGCCGAGTGTGACAGCCAGGAAGATCATGATAAACTCCAGGAAATATTCGCGGAAATATTTCTTATTGTGATGAAGGTCTGGATGATGATGTACTTCCATATTTTCCTGGGATAAGACAGGCGCTGAAATGTCTAAGTTAGTTGACATGTCAGGCAAATCGGGTGTGATATTCTCCTCTTCAGCCATTTGTATGACATTTAATTCCCCGTCATGTTTTCTGTGAAGTCGATTCTGAACACATGGAAATTATTCTCATAATAATATTGCAGATCCAGCTTATTCATTTGACAAATTTGGTATATAATCGACAGGCCCAAACCAGTCCCCTCCGAATGATTCCCTTTTTTTGAAAATCGTTTATACATGCTCTCCGGTTCAAGCGCCTGATCATCTCCGGTATTCCGGATTACAAAAGTAGTTGACGTTGTTTCGATCTGGATGTCTCCGTGGTCAACATTATGTCTCTCCGCATTCGATATCAGGTTGCTGATGAGAATTTCCAACCATGAATGGTTCATATATGCCCGCAGGATCCCATAGTAACTGCCGGATAAGTTAATTTGTTTTTTTCCTAAGACGGGTTTAAATGATTTGACCAATTTCTCCGTAAGTTCCGTGACGTTCAAAACTTCTTTCTTGTCATATTGACCGTTTTCCATTTTTGCCAGGAACAAAAGTGAACGGTTCAATTTGATCAGTCTTTGATTGTTGATCTCCATATCATCAATCATTGCAGCCTGTTCATCAGAAAGAGGTGTGGTTTGCATAAGATTTTCAAATTGTCCCTGAAAAATGGCCAGCGGCGTTTGCATTTCGTGTGCCGCATTTTCAGTAAACTCTTTTTGAGACAGAAAGATTCTGTGATTCTTATTCAAAAACTGTTCAATATTTTTATTCATTTCATCAAATTCTTCGATACCTGATTTTTTGAAACTGGCGGTTGCATGATTGTTTAGCTCATATTTCTGAATCATTTTCAGGCTTGAATAAAACGGGCGCCATAGTGTTTTTGATATTCTTTTATTGATGAGCAGGATGCCGGCAATAAAAAATAATAGTAACATTGACTGTAGTGCGAAAATGCTCCAGATCAGGTCGTCTGTCGGGACAAGTGACATATTGATCGTTACCCGGTAGTACTTTTGATTTACTATGATACATCCGTCAATAGACCGAACCGGCTGGACTTCATCTTCGCCCTTTTCTTTCACCCGGTTGGTATAAAGAGAATCCCTGAAATACCGGCTTTCGCTTTTTACCTGAATATCGTTATCCATCTGTCGCCACGCTTCCAGTTCTGCAGATGTGTGTACAGACGAGAGGTGTAATCTGATTTCATGGAGATGGTCTTTGAGTGACTTGTCCACGGAGCGCAGTAAAAAGTAATTAACCCCGTAATAAAAAACCGGTAATGAGATTACCAGGATCACCAGCGAACCGAGCAGATAGGCAACGGCCGTCTTAGTAAATAGTTTCATGGCAAGACTTCTAACTTATATCCTGAACCATACATTGACTTTATGCAATCCTTTGCGCCTGCCTGGGCTAATTTTCTTTTCAGATTTTTTATATGAGTATAAAGAAAATCGTAATTACCGTAATGGTTGATATCTGATCCCAGCAGATGTTCTGAAATTGAGTTTTTTGAAATTACGCGATTTTTATTGATTGAAAGAAACAAAAGCAGATCGAACTCGGATTTTGTCAAGTCAACAGGTGTGTTCTCTACATGCACCGTTTTTGCCGGAAAATCGATGGTAATATTATTAATGACGATAATGTTTTTCCCTTCCAGATGCCTTCTTCGTATCACGGCGGAAACGCGCGCATTCATTTCCGAAAAATGAAAAGGCTTAATAAGATAGTCATCTGCCCCCAGTTCAAGCCCTTTTACCCGATCGTCTATAGAATCTCTGGCAGAAATAATAATGACGCCTTCGGTTTTATCTGAGCCGCTTTAATTCGTTCAGAAGATCTAATCCGTTTCCGCCGGGCAGGTTTACATCCAGCAGAATACAATCGTAATCGAAAGTGGTTATCTTATGATAAGCAGACTGATAATCAGAAGCCGTTTCACAGAGAAAATTTTCGAATTGCAGGTATCTGACAATATTTTTTAATAGCTCGGGCTCGTCTTCGACTATTAAAATCTTCATATGGCCTATTATCCCTCAAATAAACACCATAATTCTGTTTAAAAACTGTGTTTACCGGCAAATCCGAAAAACTCAGTTTTTAATCAGATTTGCTGAATGAAGCGCGAAACATCGGAATATGACTATTAAACTTACGACGATCGTATATTGGATTCCCCAATTTTCATAAAGATATCTCATGAACACTTCCATCCCGGACACTATCGTCAATGTGTAAGCGCTTTAAGAGAATTGGATGCATTCAAGACAAGATCATCTGACGTTTTTTTGGACCATGGTACGTTTATTGAAATAACTACTGTGGTTTTTCATAGGATATTGGATTTATTACGGGACTGGATTTCTATCCGGTCCTTTTTATTTAGCCTGATTCAGGCACTCAGATTTTACTCAAAATTGATTTGCATTCATCGTACTTAAATCATTGGCAATAACCTGTTCATCGTTCATACTAAGCTTTCCTCTTCTTCTTTTGTAATAAGCCCTGCCTGTCTCTAAAGCCTTTTCTCTGTCACCACCTGCCCTGGCGGCATTATATGCCTCCCACAACATTTCTAATTCTTTATTCTTGCGAATATGTAGCAATACGGAAAGTACAAGGACAGCGATAATCAGCATGCCAAATACAATGACAACCAAATCACTTTTTTGCATATAGAAGAGTCTGGGGTTGGGGTAATTTACATAAAATCCAAACTAAAAGAACTTCGAAATAATCGATGGTTGTGCATTGTTTCCAAATATTAATTTTTATATATTATTTATATTTCAGCTAAAATTAGTATTTTCAACATGGAAATGTCTGCATTACGCCCCTGAACCTTATCCCATCCAAAATAGAATTAAAAGCACCTTCCGGTCATTAACCATCCGTACTCCATTATGTCGACTGATAAGTGTTCTATTTCTCATAATTTATCAGCCATGCCAGATAAAGAAATCAGCGCAGCCATTATTTTAATGGAAAGCGAGCTAAAACATTACGAAAAGCTGTTGGATGAATCTATAGCAAACAACGAAATATTAGCTAAGACAAAAATCATATTGCGCAAGTTGAAACAGGTATCTCAAGACCTGAATGAGTTAAAGAGATTGAAAGCAATTAAATAACCAAAATTTTTCTGATGGCAATAGTCTTTTAATTAATCTCCAATATCCTGAAATATGAAATCCAATAAAAAAGAAATTGCATTACTGCAATCACAAATTAAACAACAGGAGTTACTATTTGATAAGTCTATGAGTGAAAAAGAGGAATTTAGCAAGTCAAAAATCCTCTTTGATGAGCTAAAAAAAATGATAGAGCGGTTAGACGAGCTTAAAAGAATCGGGACGTTAAAATACACTGAAAACCACCAATAGACAGGCTGTCAACCAGAAAGCCGGGGTAAATCCCGGCTTTTGCTTTTAAAGGTAATGCGATGTTAAACTACCTGGTAACCCGATGCAAATGCCTACCTTTTGCATAACCTTAGTGCCTCATCTTGTTTGAGGTGCAGGTTGAATTATAAATTTATGAACAAAAATGGTCCGATAGTTATAATTGAGGATGACGTAGACGACCAGGAATTTCTGGCTGACATTTTTAAGAAATCAAATTATCCAAACAAATTAATTTTTTTTAGAGATGGTTCACAAGCATTTGATTTTTTAAGCACTACAGAAGAAATACCTTTTATAATTCTTTCTGACGTACACATGCCACGAATAAGTGGCTTTGACTTAAAAAATAAGATAAAATCTGATTGTGAATCTGGAATTCAGTGTGTTCCATTCTTATTTTTCTCTACGACTTCTACTAAAGATATGCTCATTGATGCTTATACTAAGTCCACACAAGGATATTTTTTAAAAGATAGCTCGTTGGTAGAATTGGAAAAAACCATCAAAGTGATTATGGAGTATTGGAAAAGATGTGTTTCTCCAAATAATTTCGCATCCGCTGCATAAAAAAAATCCGGCACCAATGTCCGGATCTTTTTATTCAGCACTCGTGCTTAATTGACTAATCAGAAAGTAATTTGTAGTCAGAGAACCATTCTAAAACTTCCTGAGTGAACGGATCAAAAGGAAAAGATGCTCTTGGCAGATAGGGCGAACTCCTGTTTCCAGTCTCAATAACTTCAAAATAAGTCCCAAGAAAATCCGGACAGGATATACCAAAGACTTTTCTCCCATCATCTGATGGCATAGGCTGTGAAAATCCAAAATAGAGACAATCCTCAAAAACGTATCTGAAAGGATGTGTCATTTGATACGAGATATAGGCAAAATTAATTGAAGTTATCAGATCCATGAATTACATCATTCTGTTGTAAAGTTTCATAATTCACGGATTTGGGCCATACTGACATCGTAACAGAAACCTTTCCTGGCACGACTATATTTTATTGAGCATGTTCGGATATTTCCCCCACAATATGGGAATAGCATCCATTGCCACGGATCTCATCGCATGATGGATGAGTGATTCCAGCGTTTTAGCCGTATAATGGCTTGTTGCAGGTCTTATAATGGGTAATGGAGATAGCGGCCCGGTTGTTGGCAATAGTATATGTCTAAACCAACACATAAATTGATTTATATGAATTACATAAACATTAAGCGCATTGTTAGCACATCATTCGTTTTAACCGGACTTTTATTTACAACTGTGGCCCATGGCCAGAAATATAAGACAACTTCTGATACGACCAGGCTGAATAAAGAATACGGCGAGATTAGTTTGGAAGTATCCAAATTAAACACAAAGTTGCTCGAAGAAAAGAACAAAACGGCCGATTACCACTCAAAAACATCTTCCAGTGCAGGAGATGCTGTCGCAACTGCTCAGGCAAGTAAGGATCAGGCAGATGTTGCAACCAATGGCAATACAACGGACACAAAAAAAGCCGTGACAGACGCAAAAGAGGCCGATAAAAAGGCAAATGATGCGAAAAACGCGGTTTCGGATGAAAAGAAGAATAACAAAAAAATCAAAGAACTTACTGCCCAGATCGACCAGAAGCAAAAATTGTTGAGAGATCTTGATTCACAACGTGCGGCAATCATGGCTAATTCCTCATCCCTGCCTGCGCCTTTGGCTGATTCAACCCACATTAACTAATGAGAAGCTGAAATATATCTGCAGGAATCGTACACCATATTGTGGCCATTTCCTGCACCCATGGTCTGGCAGAATCCCTGAATCAGGCAGCATTGCAGAAATATGAATAGTAATAGCCTCATTAAGATTTCTAATGCCTGTTACACACCCGTCAGATTTCTCTTTTTCTGAAGTACGAGAAAAGAAAGACCCGTCAGGACCGTGGCGATCAGGGACAAAACATAAGCAACGGGGAAAAAATAAATTATTTCCAGTATCGTCTGCGAGAGCAGGCTGATAAAGAGAACCGCTGACAGTTTCCTACTGATCGCTGGCTGAACTGCCGCGAGAGATCCAGTGAACCAAAGTAAATAGGCAGTCATTAATAAGAAAACTTCGCCGATCCAGCCAAATCCATGAAGGAAATCCGCAAAGCTATGGACCGCACCCATTACAGGAAATCGGTGTTCGGTCATTGCATGGATAACCATATTTTCTTCATCCGTCTCCGCCTTTGTCGCATTTACCACACCCAGGAAGTGACCGGTGGCATGCAGGAAAATAATCACCGATGCAATCCTCAAAAGAAGTTTTGGTTTCATTGCAATAAGTAACAATTCAAATTATAGAATGTAACATCTTTCTACGGGGCTTACAACCTCCTTCGTACCCGATTTTATTTCGCGAAAAAAGGCCGATGACCGGTCACGCTATAAATGTAAGTTTAAAAAATAAAAGGAGAATGGATAAAATAAGTACGATGATATTACCAACGATGACCGGTCCGCTATAAATGCCAAATCCATATATTATCCAAAGAATGGTACTGGTCATAATCAACAAAAGCATCCAGACACTAAGGTCATTTACACTTTTTGTTTGCCATGCCTTGTATGCCCCCATTACACTTTTGCAACCGGAATTAATAAACCTGTATAATATTTCCGGTATGCAAATAAAAGAAATGTATTAGCGAAAATGAGCAAGGTTGCTACAGCGATTCCTCTGGTCAAAAGAAAAATATGAAAAAGGAATATATTTATTGAAACAGGAAACATGATCACTAAAACAAATGGCACAAACCGGTTGGTAAAAAGTATGAGGCCCGCTGCAATTTGCATTCCCTTCATGTATTCAAAAAAATATCCTGACCGGATTAGGCCACCTTCAAAATCCCCGGCCCTGCCCGGAGGTAAACCAGCATGAAAAAAATGAAAAAAGTAATTGAATCCATATAAAAGATAAATAAAGGCCATAAAAGCCTTTGCAATCAAAGAAGCTACTTTCATAATATAAATGATTTTTGAATTAAAGCCAGAATGCCTTTGATACCTCCCGGATAAGCTCCATAGAGTTTTTAACCTGAAGCTTCCGGAGCAGGTTACTCCGATGGGTTTGAACTGTGTTTATACTTATAAATAACTGATCGGCGATTTGTTTTGTGGAAAAGCCAGCCCCAATCAGATGCAATATTTCTTTTTCTCTTCGCGTAATTTCACAGATGCCTTCAGGAACAACAGGAGCTTCCAATGCTGATGACAGCGGAGAACCCTTTTCTGTATTCTTTTTGAATTTATGCAAAGAGTTTAAAAATGGATAGTCATTCCCCGGATCGGCGAGAAATTGTTGTGCAGCGAGTCTGTCATTGATTGCCTGATCGGTAACGTCCACCACTTTACCCAAAACAAGGTCGCGTCTTCCATCCTTGAAGTATCTGAATACTTTTGTTTCCACTATTTCCCGCCATTCACCATCAGCACGTCTGATACGATAATTGAGTACAAGAGGAATCGTACGTCTTCCATGTTGCGCGGCCACCGAATTTTTCCTGATTATACGCAGGGCTTTGTCATACAATCTGGTAAGGTCATCGGGATGGATGCGGGAAATTTGCATGTCCATTCCTCCGTTCATCATTTCTTTCAAAGTAAATCCTGTGACCTTTTGGGGTGAAGGTTCCATAAATATCAACCTGGCTTCGCAGCAGGAAGTCAGGTATACAAAGCTTTTACCTTCGGGCATATCGTCAAGAAAACCGTCAGGGACAAATCCGAAATCATCAGTTACCCTTTCATGTAATGTATACGACGCCAATTGCATCATTTTTTACAAATTTAAGTGATCATCCGATTTTTTCGCCATTCATCATATTTGCCGTCTTCAGGACAACTTCTTTACGACGATAATATTCCAGCGACCGCTTTAAATTTTTTTCGCTTTTTGATCCCAAAGCGTCTGTTACCACCGTAACCCGGAAATTATTTTTCAATGCACCCATCATGGTGGCTTTCACGCAGTGCTCTGCAAATAATCCAACCAGGACAATCTCTGATACTTTCATGTACCGCAGTTCCTGTAATAATTCGGCGTTAAGCAAAGCGCTTTTTGTGGACTTCCTGTATAACTTCATATTCACCCGCCTGAGCCGGGGGTCGGGTCCTACACCTTCCCCACCCTTCTTGCATACGTTTCCGGTGATCCAGTTCACTAAAAAGTTGCTCCATTCATTGGTAATGTAGAGCACGGGCAACCCCGAATGTTCAAATAAATCAATCGTACGATTTACATTCTTAAAAAATTGATCGACATTTTTAAGATCAATATGTATCCTCGAATCAGGATTTAACAGATTTTCCTGAATATCGATGACCAGCAATGCTTTTCCGGGAGTTATCATCGTCATAATCTTATATATTTTATTGGCCACAAAAATACCACAGCCTGCCACCTGGGAAAATAGCTGTATTCAGTGATATTTCAGGAACCGACGCGTTTCGCAATCGTTGTGCCGACATCCCGGCAATACAGAAACCTTTGTGTATTTATTTACCATCGGTCGTTAAAATCTTCCCTGCCGGAGGTATGATTCTGCTATTTTGTTAACTTGTTCATCATAGCACGGCACATAATGACTCAACCTGTCGACATACATCGAATCGTTGAACATTTTTCCCGTAATGAGTCGGGAAAGACGGTTGCGGTACTGACTAAAATATTTGGAACAGCCAATCTGGATCTCGCTGAGGATGTGGTACAGGACGCGCTGGTAGAAGCGATCAGTCAGTGGCAGATCAGAGGCGTGCCGGATAATCCCTCCGCCTGGTTGTATCGGGTGGCCAAAAATAAAGCACTGAATATCGTAAACCGTGAAAAATACAAACGTCAGTATTCAGCTGAGGCGAGTCATTTTTTACAGTCCACCTGGACTGCTGAACCCGCTCTCGATTACTTATTTTCCAGTACACAAATAAAGGACGACCAGCTGCGAATGATTTTTACCTGTTGTCATCCCGTGATAACTCCTGATTCGCAGATCGCACTGGCCCTGAAAACGATTTGCGGATTGAGCATCGCCGAAATCGCCCGCGCTTTTCTCACGTCTGAAGAAACCATCAATAAAAGACTGGTCAGGGCAAGGCAAAAAATCAGAGAACAAAAAATTCCCTTTGAAGTACCGCAGGGTGATGAACTCGAAAAAAGGCTACAGGCCGTTTTGGATACCATTTATCTTTTATTCAATGAAGGATACAGTGCGTCCTCGGGAAAAAACCTGATCCGTTTTACACTTTGCGAAGAAGCCATCCGGCTTACAGAAATCATCTCCACCCATCCACTCATCACGGCAAAGGCCAATGTGTTTGCGCTGCAGTCCCTGATGCAGTTGAATGCTTCAAGATTTAATGCGAGACAGGATGCCGATGGAAATATATTTACACTGGAAGAACAGAACCGGAGCCTCTGGAATTTTGAATTGATGGAGAACGGTTTTGTCAGTCTGCATAAATCCACCACGAACGATCAGATATCCGTCTTTCACATTCTCGCAGCCATTTCGGCTTATCATTGTTCTGCTCCCGATTATCAATCGACAGACTGGAATTCCATTCTATCCCTCTATGATAAACTGCTGCTTCTGGACAATTCACCGGTTGTGCAGATGAACCGCGCCATCGCTCTGTCCAGGGCCGTGGGTCTGGAAGAGGCAATCAGGGAATTGAAAAAAATGGGCGACTCGCCATTGTTGAAATCTTATCATTTGTATTATTCCACCCTGGCCAGTATTATGATGGAATCCGGACAATTTGAAGATGCTATGCCAATCCTGAAAAAAGCAATTGACATGACGCCCCTGGCCGCGGAAAAAGCGTTGCTGCAAAAGAAATGGAAGTCCTGTCTGGCGAAAAAAGTCTGAATGCCGGGATAGAAATAATGGAATTAGCAGAAAAAAAATAATTTGTACCCCATGTCCTTTTAGTAACTTCTCATTTGTCATTCTGCGTCAGTCAGATTTATAAACTGAAAATAAATAAAATGAAAGATTTTCTTTTGATTCTTCGAACAGAAGGTAGTGTATGGACCGATCTCTCTCCGAATCAGCTCAAACAACATATGGAACACGGGATGGCTTATATCGGCAAACTGATTTCGGAAGGGAAACTGAAAAGCGCCAGTCCGGTGGATAAAGGCAGTAAACTCATTACGGGTTCCAGGGGTTCATTTACGGATCACCCCTTTAATGAAAGTAAAGAAGTAATTGCCGGTTATTTTCTTGTAACTGCCAACGACATGGATGAGGCCATAACAATTGCCAAAGAGAATCCCATTTTTAACGATATCCCCACAAAAATTGAAGTGCATCCTATGATGCCGGTCGGGGAAAACTAAAAAATTAAACCAGTGTATAAAAAGTTACCTGTTATCACAACGTTTTTGATGACGCTTGTTTTTCATCATGCGCCTGCCTTTGCACAAACGAAGAATATGATGACCGAAAAGGTTAACAACGCCGATTCGGCAAAGGGCATAACGATCCACCAATCCGCTTATTTCAAAGTGGCGCCGGCGCAGGTATATAGAACCCTGCTCAGCTCAGTGGCCTTTAGCGCATGCACAAAAAAATCATTTGATATGTTCACCGCATCCTCGGCAAAAATAGATTCCGTGGTAGGTGGAACTTTTTCTCTATTCGACGGACATATTACCGGCCGCATCCTCGAGCTGGTGCCCAATCAGCGGATTGTGGAAGCCTGGCGGGTGGTAGACTGGCCGGCCGGAGTCTATTCAATCGCCCGATTTGATATCAGCCCCGAAGGTTCGGGTACCCGTGTGACCTTTGAACACGTCGGATTTCCGGAGGGCCTGAAAGAACATTTATCAATCGGCTGGCAACAGCATTATTGGGACGCGATGACGAATTATTTTCAATAAATTATAATATTAAACGCACACCGCCCAAATCAGCGGCTTTATAATTGAACTTATCTCCTGGAGAACTGATAAACATATAATTCTTTGGAATCTTCCATTTTTTACTCAGTGTGTTTATCATTTTCGGCCCGAACTGACCTTCGATGACAACCTTGTATAAATTTGAGCCCTTTGCGGAATCTGGTCAAATAGTCCTACTTTGACTTATTAAATATCTGCCTGCTCAATCCCCGCATCCCTGAAGCTTTCTTTGCCCTTAATCTAATCACAATCAAAATTTTTCAAACATGAGAAAACTGTTCGTCATTTGCCTGCTGGTTCCATTTGTTGGATTCAGCCAGGTGAAAAATGTATTAAACGCAACCCGCGTCTTTCCAAGACAGGACAAGATTACGGAGTTCGAAAAAGCGCTGGCCAACCATTCGCAAAAGTATCACACGGGCGACTGGAAATGGCGGGTATGGTCCATTGAATCGGGTCCTGACGCAGGAGGATATATGATCACGGAAGGACCTGATAGCTGGAGTCAGCTGGACAGCCGGGGAGATTTGGGTGCGGAACACACCGCAGATTGGGAAAAGAACGTAGCTCCGCTTACACAGGACCGGAGCGGCATTGCTACTTATACGGAATTTCAGCCTGATTTGAGTACCGTGCAATTGACAGACTATGCCGACAAGATCGTGATCAATCATATGGTTGCCAGACCAGGCAAAATCGGAGCTATTCCTGACTTAATAAAAAGGCAGAAAAATGTCTGGAAGTCCGATAGCGAATCAGTTGCAGTTTATGTACTGGTCGCTTCCGGTGACCCGGGCTACCTGACGGTGACTCGTCTAAGAGGAGGTTTGAAGGAATTGGCATCGGACTACCGAAAACCACTAAAAGAACGTTTTACTGCAGCAAACGGCGAAGGCTCTTTTGATACTTTTGTAAAAGACTATGCTGAAGACGTGCAGAGCCGTTGGTCAGAGCTGTTAATTTATAAACCTTTATTGAGTTCAAAATAAATTTTACTGAGCAAGCAGACATTTAAAAATAAAAACCAACCTGATTCCGTAAAAATGGAGCAGGTTGGTTTTTTAATTTCCATTACCTTCAAATAGCTAACCGTCTTTCACTTGATTCCAGAAAATACACAAGATAAATTCTACATAATATGAAAAAATTATTGCATGAGATTAAATCGATTGCCAGAATTTCCTCCTATTTCGCGATTGTGTTTTTGCTTATGATGGTAATGAAAAAACTGTATCTGGAAGATTATGATATCGCTTTTAGTGGTATTTCCCAGGCTCTGATTGGAGCCCTGATCATGGCCAAAGTCATTATACTGGTCGATCTCATTTCCTTTGGCGAGTGGTTAAAGCGTCTGCCGACTATATATGATGTTGTTTTTCGTACGATAATATATACGCTTGGTGTGGTAGTAGTTATTGTGCTCGAAAAAGCATTTGAGAAGAGGCACGAAGCAGGCGGGTTCATAGATGCTATCCCTTATGTTTTCTCACATCGCGACATATACCATGTTTGGGCGCAAGCCATCGGCGTTTCCTTGTCTCTGTTTGTATATAACGCGTTCTCGATATTCCAAAAGAGATTGGGAGAAAAAGGTGTATACTAAATTATTTTTCTCAACTACACTGAATCAACTCGAAACGAAATCAGCCTGAACAAGTCTGGAAGTCTGAAAGTCTGGAAGACTGAAAGTATCAGTTTGAAAAGTTATTTAATGTTTCACTTCCAGTCTTCCAGTCTTCCAGTCTTTCACACTAGTTTTCGTCCGCTAATTCGAAAGTTACCGGTACCTCGAGTCTGGTCTTCACCTTTTTACCATGCACCATACCGGGAGTCCACGCAGGCATATCACTAAACACTTTCAATGTCTGGTTCACTAAGTCGTCACCCAGATTTTTACCGTCCAATGCCTGCGGGTCAATCACTTTTCCATGCTCATCTACAACGAATGAGACGTGCACTGTACCACTCGTGCCATTGTCAACCGCCGTTTGAGGATAGGGAAGATTTTTATTAATGTAAGTAGACAAAGCTCCTTCACCGCCCGGGAACTCAGGTACTTTTTCAGCGCGGTTATAAACACCATGTGCGTCTTTTACCATTTTTGCACTGTCGCCCCTGGCTATAGCAACGGACAATTTTCCTTTCTTTTTCTTTGCCGCCTTTACGCTTGCGACCGAATCAGCGGTCTTCGCCGCGGACACTGAATCCGTTGAGCTATTGTTTGCTGTTTTATCAGAGCTATCGGTACCGTTACAGGCCATCATGCCAAAAACTATCGACATGATAAGACTTCCATGCATGAGTCTGCTGGTTGTTTTTTGTTTCATATTAACATTTAGGTTAAAAAATATGTATAACACGTATGTCAAAAACCGCGCCTCGCCAATATTAGCCAATGGAGGCTATATGATCACATACCGACGATCATCGATGAAAGAAGTGTTGATATCGGTTCCCATTAAAAATTGGTTTCTGTCTAATGTGCTTACCTTACGCATGATTCATAGGATTTTATTATTTTAGAAGCAGGATGTCAAATTCTATTCACGTTTTGCTGGCGGATGACGATCTGGACGATTGTGATTTATTCAAAACGGCATTAACCGAGCTACCCGTGAATGCTCATCTGGGGGTTATTTATAACGGGGATCAGTTACTGGTTGAATTGAACCTGGAATCTTTTCAATTACCCGACGTGCTTTTTCTGGACCTGAATATGCCGCGTAAAAATGGTACAGAATGTCTGCAGGTTATTAAATCGAGCGATCGTCTGAAAGACATTCCCGTAATCGTATTTTCCACATCTGTACCCGAGACGCTCGCAAAAAAATTGATTGCACTCGGAGCCAAAGACTGCATTCGAAAACCATCCACCTTTCAGGATTTAAAAGGAATCATTTTAAAAATATTACAAGACTTATCATGATCATGACGGAAGCGAGTGTTTTTCCATTTATGTCCGGAGGCGGCGAGATGGGAAAACTGATGCGTGAAAAAGACTGGCAGTTTTCAGCGGTTGGCGAACCCTCGGGGTGGCCGCAAAGTTTAAGGACCAGTTTATACATCGTGCTGAATGCAAAATTTCCCATGTTCCTATGGTGGGGTGAACAGCTTATTTGTTTTTATAATGACGCATACCGGCCCAGTCTGGGGCAGCATGGTAAGCACCCCGGCATTTTAGGCATGCCGGCTGAACAAGCCTGGACAGAAATCTGGGATGTGATTAAACCCTTAATAGATCAGGTACTACAAGGACAATCTACATTCAGCGAAGACCAGCTGATTCCGATTTTCCGGAACAACCGGTTGGAAGACGTTTATTGGACATTCAGTTACAGCCCGGTTATGGGGGAACAGGACCGGCCGGAAGGTGTGCTTGTCACCTGCCAGGAAACGACCGAAAAAGTGAGGAGCTTAAAAGAACTTCGGGAAAGGGAAGATCAATTGCTTTTTACGATAGAAGCGGCCGACCTGGGAACCTGGGACCTGAACCCGGCTACAAATACTTTTAAAGGAAACGACAGATTGAAGGGATGGTTTGGACTTGGACACGATGAAGAAATCGAATTGTCCTCCGCCATCAACGGCATCGCCGAAACAGACCGGCAACGGGTCGTAGATGCCATTCAGTATGCATTGAGCCCCCAATCAGGGGGTCATTACGAAATCGAATATGGCATTGTTAATCCCAAAACCAGCATAGAAAAAAAAGTGCTGGCCCGCGGAAAAGCGCTTTTTGGTGAGGACGGAAAAGCGTACCGGTTTAGTGGCACGATGCAGGATCTGAGCGAGGAAAAAAAAGCATATGAAAAACTCCATAAAAACGAAGAACGCCTGAATCTGGTGATTGATGCCAGTGAACTCGGGATCTGGGAGTGGCAGCCCGGAATCGATCAAATGATTTATTCCAATAGATACCTGGAAATCTTCGGCATGGATCCAAATATTCAGGTAGCCCATGAAGAGATGCTCGCCATGATCCATCCGGAAGACCGTTCCATCAGGGACACCGCTATGCAGGATGCATTCCATAGCGGCATTTTACATTATGAGGTTCGTTTAATTTGGAAAGACGGATCCATACATTGGGTGGAAGCAAAGGGTCGTGTATACCTGGATCACAAAAAAAATCCCTATAAGGCCATCGGCACTTTACGGGATATCACGCAGGAGAAATACCGGCAACAGGAACTAATCAAAAGTGAAAAAAAATTCAGATTGCTGGCAGATTCTATGGCCCAGTTTGTCTGGACCGCCGATCCGTTGGGTAATCTGACTTACTTTAATCGGGCCGTGTATCAATTCAGCGGACTGAGTACGGATGCCCTGGGTGAACAGGTATGGATTCAAATCGTTCATCCGGAAGAACAGGAAAAAAATAATACCCTATGGTTCGAATCGATCCGGACTGGCAGACCTTTTTACTATGAACACCGGTTTCGCCGGCATGACGGTGTGTACCGCTGGCAGATGAGCCGGGCAGTGCCCCAAAAAGATGATGAAGGTCAAATACAAATGTGGGTGGGCACGAGCACCGATATTGAAGATCAGAAAATCTTTGCAGGTGAACTGGAACGACAGGTGAGAGAAAGAACGAATGAACTGATCATTAAAAACAGGGAGTTGCATAAAATGAATGCAGAACTCGAATCTTTCGCCTATATATCAAGCCATGATTTGCAGGAACCTTTGAGGAAAATACAAATATTTGCCTCAAAGATTGCGGAAGATGAACAGCATATACTTTCCGAAAAAACCAAACATTATTTTGAACGCATCCAGGCATCTGCCAATCGGATGCAGGTTTTGATCGAGGATCTTCTGGCCTATTCCAGGCTGGGCGCAACACGTTCGGTTTTTACAAATACTGATTTATCCGAAATCGTTGTGGATACGATTGCTGAACTAAAAGAAAAAATCAATTTGAAGCAGGCGGTCGTGGAAGTAGGACCACTTTGTTCGCTGATGGTGATTCCATACCAGATGCACCAGCTGATGACCAATCTTATTACAAATTCTCTGAAATTTTCCCGCCCCGGCATTGCTCCCATTATTCAAATTGCCGCATCGATCAAGGATGGCTCCTGCCATATCCGGTTCTCTGATAACGGAATCGGTTTCGAGGAGCAGTATCAGGACAAAATATTTGAAGTGTTTCAGCGCTTACATAATAAACCGGATTATGAAGGAACCGGCATTGGATTATCCATTGTAAAAAAAATTATTGAGAATCATAATGGTACGATCAAGGCCACCAGTCGTCCGGGGCAGGGAGCGACCTTCGATATATTCATTCCGACGAACCTTACATAACTTATACTTCCAAAAGCCATGCGCAGGAATTGGTTATTTATTATTATTCCCATCGTTTTGCTGCTTTTATATTTTGCAGGTCCCCATCCATCCAAACCAATATATTCCCTCAATCTGCCGGAGTTACCGGATAGTCCCGCAGCCGTTCAACAGGAAGTCCTGCAGGAAGAATCCACGCATCATGTGAAAGCGGATAACGAGGCCAGGATCATTTGGGCAAACGACACCACCAAAACAGTAACGGAGTACAGTATCGTATATCTTCATGGCTTTTCGGCTTCAGAAAAAGAGGGAGATCCGGTGCACAGAAATATAGCTGCTGAATTCGGCTGCAACCTGTATTTATCCAGACTGGCGGAACATGGAATTGATACCGTTGAACAGCTGATCAACCTGACCGCTGATAAATACTGGGAGTCGGCCAAGCGGGCGCTGGCCATTGGTAAAAAACTGGGGAAAAAAGTGATATTAATGGGAACGTCCACCGGCGCTTCCCTGGCTTTGCAACTGGCTGCAGATTATCCAAAAGACGTGACAGCACTGATCCTGTTATCACCCAATATCGCCATCAACGATCCTTTTGCCTGGATGCTGAATGATCCCTGGGGATTGCAGATTGCACGCATGGTGAAACATGGAAATTATATTGTGAGCGATGATGACCGCCCGGAATACCGCAGATACTGGAATAAGCCCTACCGGCTGGAAGCCGCCGTCGCGCTGGAAGAATATCTGGAGACCGCGATGACAAACGAAAATTTTAAAAAAGTGGAACAACCCGCACTTGTTTTATATTATTATAGGGATCCGGTTCACCAGGATAGCGTTGTAAAAGCCTCAGCGATCCTGAAAATGTTCGATGAATTGGGAACGCCGCCCGGTCTGAAACGCAAACTGGCAATGCCGAATACAGGTAATCATGTAATCGGATCGCCGATCAAATCGCATGATGTAAAATCCGTGCAGGATGAAATTGAAAATTTTTTCATAACAGTACTGCATATTTCTCCGGGACGATGAAAGTCTGAAAGACTGGAAGACTGGAAGTGTGAAAGTATTAGTTTGAACAGTTATTTAGTTTAATCCAGACTTCCAGACTTCCAGTCTTCCACACTAGTGTACCCCTTTCAGGGTATTTTTCCCTCCCCCTGCCGTATACCCCTTTCGGTTGAGTCCCGCAATTTTCATATTGATTTTCTTTGAATCATTAAATCAATCAATATGAAACTACATCTCATCTTACTGCTGATCATCGTTTCGCCAGCCATCGTCAACGCACAGCTGGGAATCAAAGCCGGTCTCAATTTTACAAATGTGACCAATGTCTCTTCTGTAAACAACCAGAGCAGTTCCGGTTTCAACGCCGGAATCTTCTACACGACGCCCTATACCCGGGTCATCGGTTCGAAAACGGAACTGGTGTTTTCACGCCAGGGATACAATTATGAAACAGGTGCCGTCACCGGAAAGGCAAACCTGGATTATATCATGCTGCCCACGTACATGTGCATCAACATCACGAAGTATTTTCAGATCCAGCTCGGTATGCAGTTCGGTTACCTGATGAATGCGAATGTGGATAGTGCCAGTAAGAACAATGCCGGTATCCCCGGTTCTGTCAGCGGTGCACTGAGTTATTACAACCGGTTCAGCTATAGTATCGGTGGCGGAGTCGAAGTGCATCCGTTCAAAGGCCTGCTGGTCGGGGCGCGTCTGAATGTGGGACTGACCAACTTATATAAGATGCCCGATGTGTCCACGATAACCGCTATGACCGCGATGACCACGATGACTGCCCAGCCTTCTTTTGTTCCCGATGTGAATATTAAATCCAATCTCCTCCAAATTTACCTGGGCTGGAAATTCGGCCACTAAGACTTCAAAACAATGGTTACAATAATTGACAATTGACAATTGATCCCGCATCTGCGGGAACAATTAAATTGGTGTATTTCCGAAGAAAACCAATATTTGATAGAATCATTTTGAAGTATGCGTCTGCGTTTTAAACCTCATATGATTGTTACGCTGATGGCAATGCTCACGATGAACATGGCGTTCAGTCAGGATCCGCCGGACAGTCTGCTGAAAAAATTGAACACCGCGACCAATGATTCTGTCAGAGCCAGAACGATGCTGGATATCGGGGAAAATATCGAATCCAGATCAACGGAGAAAAGTCTGATATATTACCAGCAGGCATTGCAGCTCGCGCAAAAAATTCAAAACAAACGGCTGATTCTTTCATCGCTGGTCAACCTGGGCATCGGCCATATGGAAAGCAATCATCTGGACACGGCCGTAGCGTATTTTAATCTGGCGATGCCGGTTGCCGTTGGACTTCGGGATACAAACCGCATAGCCGTTGTCTATTCGAATCTGGGTAATGCGTACCGGTATAAAAAAGACAGAATACAGTCACTGGAAAATTTCCAGCGGGCAATAGACCTGCTGGAGAAAAAAAATGATTCGCTTCGTCTTCCGGCCGTTTATCAGAATGTCAGTATTTTTCTCAGTGAAAACAATGACTACCGGGAGTCGATCGTATATAGCAACAAGGCTTATCTGATGGCCTCTGCACAGGGTGATGATTATACGGCATGCAATGCCCTCATCAGCATGTCGGATGCCTGGTCTGATCTGGGTAATCCGGATAAGCAATTTGATCTGCTGCAACAAGCACTCCCATTGGCGAAAAAAACAGGGGATCTGGAAGAATCCGGCACCATCTATAACAACCTGGGATCTTTCTTCATCACAAAGAAAAATTATCCGGAAGCCCTGAAGCAGTATAAGCTTTCATATGGTTATGCCGTGCAAATGGCCAACCACTTTCATCTCTGTGAGGCCTGTACCCGAATGGCAGAAATTTATCAAAAGCTCAGCAAACAGGACAGTGCGCTGAAGTATGCAAAAAAAGCAGAAGAGCTTGCCCATGAGATCGGATCCCGTTCGGATTTGAAAGAGATTTATCTGACCCGCGCAGAAATCGAAAAAAGTCTGGGCCATGCCAATGAAGCCTATGGATTTCTCTCAAAAGCTTTGTATCTCGGGGACTCTTTGTATTCAACGGCTACCAGTGAAAAAATTGCGGAAATGGAAGCCCGTTACGAAAGCGAAAAAAAACAACAGCAAATTGTAGCACTGGAAAAAGACAGGCAGATCAGTTTACTTTCGTTAAAACAAAAAGCCATTTTCAACTGGCTGATGGCCGGACTGGCTTTGACCTTACTGGTGGTTTCTTTTTTGATTTATCTGAATCTGCGCAGAAGCCGGATGCTGGCCAGGCAAACAGAAAAAATGCAACAACAGCGTATCGTGGAGCTGGAAAAAGATCATGAATTGCTGGTCGTCAATTCCCTGCTGAAAGGCCAGGAAGAAGAACGGGGCCGGATGGCACGGGATCTCCACGACGGACTCGGCGGATTATTATCGGGCGTAAAATTTTCTATGCATCACATGAAAGACAATCTGATTGTAACAAGCGAAAACATGGCTGTATTTGAACGATCGCTCGACCTGATCGATACCTCCATCGCAGAACTCCGCCGGATCGCACATAATATGATGCCCGAAGGATTGATTTCCTACGGACTGGATGAAGCTTTAAAACAATACTGCAGCTCCATCAATACAAATGGTATGTTGCGGGTTACCTACCAGTCGGTTGGGCTTTCGAACAGAATGGCCGACGCAGTGGAAATAACAGCTTACAGGATAATACAGGAACTGCTGAATAACGTACTGAAACATGCGGCTGCTACAGAGTGCACGGTGCAGGTGATCCGGGACGAGGGAAGACTGAATATTGTAGTCGAAGACAATGGCAGGGGTTTTGACATGAAATCCCTCGACGAAAAAAAAGGAGCCGGATGGGTAAATATCCGTGCGCGGGTGGACTATCTGAAAGGTCAGCTGGAACTGAATTCCGAACCGGGCAAAGGCACACAGGTAAATATTGAATTCAACATATGATCCGGTTATTCATAGTGGACGATCATCCGGTGGTGATTGAAGGCATACACGCCATCCTGCAACATGAAAAAGATTTTCAATGGGCGGGGCAGGCGATGAATGCAAACTCCTGCCTGGGATTTTTTATCAATCATACAGCCGACGTGGTGCTGATGGACATACACCTTCCCGACATCAATGGAGTAGAGCTTTGCGCGATCATGAGAGAAAAATATCCCGCAGTAACGATATTGGGATTAAGCACATCCAATCAGGGGCTTGACATAAAAAAAATGGTGGAGAATGGCGCTTCCGGATATATCCTGAAAAATTCTTCGAAGGAAGAAATGATCCGCGCGATACATGCCGTGCACGAAGGACATATGTTTTTTAGCGGTGAAGTGGGAATCGCACTGAAAGAATATCAGAAAACTTCCGCCGCCTCCATTCCGGTACTGAGCAAAAGAGAAAAAGAAGTTTTACAGCTTATTACAGAAGGATTAACGAATGCGGAAATTGCAGAAAAATTATTTATAAGTCATTTCACCACAGAAACACACCGCAAAAATCTGTTGGCGAAACTGAATGTGAAAAATACGGCGAGTCTTGTTCGCGTAGCTATTCAGGAGAAGCTGGTCTGAGAGTGTGGAAGACTGGAAGTGTGGAAGTGTGGAAGTTAAATTAAATAACTTTTCAAACTATCACTTCCAGACTTCCAGTCTTCCAGACTTCCACACTTATTTGACAGTGACAATAACTCTCTGATATACCGTCATGGATGGCGAACCATTGTCCGTTACCTCAAATATCACGTGAATGGTTTGCCCCGAAATCGCATCCTTCGGAATAAGAATTTTTACCTGCGCGGTATTCGCATTCGAAATAATTATTTTACCAGGATAGGTTCCAACCTGGAGTGGCCACCAGCTAAGTGAGACTTTATTTCCATCCGGATCGGTAACTGCTCCGGTTAATTTGATGGTTTCTCCGGATGATGCCAAAACATGCAGAGGGCCTTCAATACGAACAACCGGTGCATGATTCGCATCAGTGTATTTCGGAGTTATGGACCATTTAAGACGGGCCGCAAAATCACGCTGCGCAGCAGGAAAGAAATCCGGATATGCATTTCCGGTTTTGTTTAACCGGTCAGTCATTGAACTCAACGCGGAAGTCAGTGCCTTTTGAGAAGTATCCGTTGGCACAGACATGGCATCCGCATGTTGTTCTGTCAACTGACGGCCACCCCACCCGCCATAATAACCTTCTTCATAAGCACGTAGTCCGTTTCCGAGCATATTCATAAAGGTTCCGTCATCGCCTTCACCAATCCACGATCCTGTTTTTTGAACAGGCATCCATACGATATATCCCATAGCTCTTAATTGTTCGCTGGTCTTTCCGTCTGAAACACCGAAAAAATCCATCTTGTCTCCTTTTACCATTTGTTTTCCATCGCCCCATACACGGTATAATGAACCCAGTGGCCCGCGATCAGAAACGTTCTGCTTCATCCATTCAGCCGTTAGATAAACAGAATCCGTGGGTTTCGCGCCCAACTGGGCAGCAAAACCATAATTAGGTCCTCCCGCGAATTGCCGGTAATCAATATCGGGCCAATTCGGTTTGATGTATTTGGGATATGTATCATCCTGATCGCCGGATGGCAGCAGGACTACTTTTCGTATGACTTTCTTTTTAATCGCTTCCCATTGAGTCGTATACCCGAATTGCTCCTGGATTGATTTGAGTGCACGTGCGATTGTACTTTGTCCTCCCCACGCGGTTATATATAACTTCCCTGGCTTATCGTCGAGTATGAGCGATTTGATGAGATCTGAGCCCGGTGTATTTTTAGAAATATCTCCATCGAATTCGATATTTCCAATCCGGATTTTTGACTTCAGTGAATCAGGATCAGGATAGTTTGGGTTATGCACTTTCAGGTTCGGATATACTTTCGCATAGGCTTCAACTACATCATCAATAAAGCGCTCATTGGGCGCCCACCGCCAGCTGGTACAAGGACAGGTATCCAATCCGAATCGCGCATATTCACGTCCGGGAACATACCACAGGGTTCCTTTTCCATCTCCCTTCCAATGGTACCCACTGCTCGTGTAGATAAGTCCTTCAACATCTACATCAGAGCTGTACAATAAAAAACGGATCATTGAATTATTGTCGTCGAGTTCCGGATCTGCCGTAATCACAATCCGTGGCCGGACTTCTGCACCCGGCGCCTGTGCATTCGCAGAATACATGAAAAGGCAAATAACCATTTGTATAATAACATGAATACAAATAGTTCCTGTGAATCTATATTGTTTTGATTTCATCGACATCGGTTGACGGCGTTGCCCCGGCGTCCCGCAGATGCGCGATAGCGAAGGGCGGTGTCGAAGTTAGGCGTTTCGCCTTAGCCTTGCAGCCTTCGCCTTAGCCTTAGCCTTAGCCTAGTGTTTAACGTACTTGCCAGTACGCGCATCTTTAATGACGCCGCTCCAGTTCATTCCAAAGCCGAAATTATATTCATGCCCATCGGAATCATTATAACATTTCATATCCAGCGGAAGATCTTCGGCCTGCGTTTCCACCGCGTGCATATCGGCAGGCATTTGGAGTGGCAGCAACCCAGATGGTTCGGTAACGCCCGTGAGAATGTCGAGCAGGGCCTGATCCTGTACGCCAAACTGGACGAGTAACGCATTGGCTTTGCTTTCAAATTCAGCGAAGACCGTCGGGTTGTTCATCATCACCGATACAATGACTGGTTTGCCTTTCATTTTCGCATAAGCGTCGGTCACCATATCCAGATCGGTTGTATTAATGGCGGTGGATGATTTGTTTTTGTAAGACCGGTTGGTAAAACTTTCCAGCGGATCTCCGCCCGCGATGCTCGTTGCACGCGCATCTGTTGCTGTATATGTTTTGTACTGCAAACTAATCGGGATATATCCGTTTCCTCCCTGCTTTGCATCCTCCGCGCTATAGCCACCCTTTGAGGCAGGACTATTGATAAATACCAGCGCATAGTCTGCAGAATCCGGATTGTCGGTTACATTAAAATATTTTCTCACGAGATTCATATTGACCGGATAGTCGAATTTTTCAGGTATCGGAGCGCCCAGAAAATTATGCCCGCCGGTGTAAACTGTTTAGGAATATAAACGGTTTTATTTTTTGCCAGCGGTAACACATGATTATGATTTTTCAACAGAACGACAGATTTCAATTGAGCCTCATAGCCTGCTTTCATAAATGCCGGCTGACCCACGACGGTTTTTGTTTCTTCGATATTCAGGTAAGGATTTTCAAATAAACCCGTCCGGAAAATATTTTTTAACAGTCGTACGGCAGATTGTTCAAACCGTTTTCTCATAAAATCCTCGCCATGTTCCTTTACGCCCATCTGATAGGCTTCCAGCACAGGTGCTGCGTCACTGTTTCCGCCAAACTGATCCACGCCGGCCATGAGTGCCTTATAATGACGCGCTGCAATGGTTTGTTTTTCTACGCCCCAGGATTTTCCGGAAAGAAACTGATCAATGGTTGTCTCATTCGCAGTCACCAGCCAGTCCGTGCACACGACGCCATCGTAATGATATTTCCCGCGCAGCAGATCTCCGATGATATATTTATTATAGCTGTTGCCTACGTTTTCTTTATTTTTTGTATCCTGATTATAGGAAATGGTATAATAGGGCATCACGGCAGCTGAAGTTCCTGTTTTACCATGCAGTTTAAACGCACCTTCTGTAAACGGGATCATCGCCTGTGCAAAATTATTTGCCGGATACACCGCATATTTTCCAAATCCATAATGCGCATCACGGCCACCCTCACCCGAACCTCCGCCGGGCCAGTGTTTCACCATGGCATTAACACTGTTATATCCCCAACCCCCGGCGATTTCTTTCTGACCTGTTGAGGTTTGAAATCCATCGATATAAGCCCGCGCCATATCCGTCGACAACGCCGGATCTTCACCAAATGTGCCACTCACGCGCATCCAGCGGGGATCGCTGGAGATATCTATTTGGGGTGAAAGAGCTGTCGAAATGCCGAGTGCCCGGTATTCTGTTGCAGCGATCTGTCCGAATTTTTCAGTCTCAGCCGGATCAAAAGTTGCCGCCATACCCAGTGAGCCCGGCCACATGGAAATCTTCCCGCCGGCACCTGAATTATATTCTGCAGAAGCGACGATTCCATTTCTCGGATCAGAACTATTGTTGGCGGGAATGCCAACACCAATGCTTTCGGTCAGCGCCTGTACATTATTGCTCCATTGCGCAGCGATCGCAGGAGATTCAACAGAAGTCACGAGTATATGCCTGACATTATCTTTTGTAAGAAATGCGGTCTGCTGGTCTGAAAGATCGAAAGGATTCGCACCACTTTCTGCGTATGGTTTTCCATGATAGGTGCCCGCAAAGGGACCACCCGGCGGGGACGGGATCGGCTGATGCCTGCTATATAACATCAGGCCGGCAATCTGCTCGATGGTCATTTGTGCTGCCAGATCACGGGCACGTTCATCTGCAGAAAGCCGCCAGTCTTCATATTTATCCAGTTTCCCGTTCTTATTAAGATCCTTAAATGCAAAGCCGTCCACTACCAAAATACTGACTCCGGATTTTGATGAATATCCAAGAGTTTGCCCGCCCGTATTCGTAACCAATATATACTGGCCTGCGTCATGGCTGGTAAATTTTTGTTGTGCATGAACAGTAAATCCGAAAAGCAGAACGGCAAATGTAAAACACGAAATAAATTTCATATTGGCGATTTAAAATCAGGCGTGGCGCCCGGGTCTAAAAAAATGCTGAGGGCAATGGCAATAATATGGTATTGCAAATGCCATTCCCGGACATGAAAATACAGGTGTATGAACTGCTCCTGATTATCAAATCGATCAAAGGCCAAAATGTTGCGACCAAAGGACAGTATGGAAGAATGGAAGTCTGGAAGACTGGAAGTATTAGTTTGAGAAATTATTTAGTCAGACTTCCAGTCTTCCAGTCTTCCAGACTTTCAGGATTACTTTTTATAAATACGCGCGGCCCAGCCACCGCCCGGATAAAGCTTTACAGCCATCTTTGTATTTTTTGAAACTGGAACGATCTCACGTTTATAATCGGTTGCATCGTGGTCGGCATTTACGCCATCTTTAAACACTTCAGCTTCATAGTTGCCATCGGGTAAAAAGGAAAAATCAAGCTCAAGGTCGCGGGCAGTCCAATTGGTCATAACGCCCACAAACCAGGTGCTGCCTTTCCTGCGGGCCAATGCTGCAAATTCCCCTACTTTACCATCGAGCGCTACCGTTTCATCAAATGTGGTGGGCATTTTGGCGATAAAACCGGTACTCTCTTTTTCACTTTTATAAATCGTCGGATTATCGGAAAGCATTTGAAGCGGTGCTTCAAAAATGACGTACATGGCCAACTGATTACAACGCGTTCCTTTACTCATTGGATTATCGGGAACAACACGGTAGTCCGCTTTGGTGGAATTACGCATGGCGCCTGGCGTATAATCCATAGGACCTGCCATCATACGGATATATGGAATGGTAGTTGTGTAACGCGGTTGATCTTCGTTTGCCCATTTATAATTTTCCAATCCTTTCACACCTTCGTTACCAATTACATTAGGATAGGTACGCTGTAACCCGGTCGGTTTAAATGCGCCATGATAATCGACCAGCATCTTATATTCTGCAGCTTTTTTTGCAATATCATATAATGATTTCACGGCCACCTGGTCATCACGATCAATAAAATCAATCTTCCATCCTTTTACACCCATCTTCGCGTAGAAAGAGAAAACCGAATCCATCTGTAACATAATATTGTGCCAGGTTGACCAAAGAATGACACCCACATTTTTGTCCTTTCCATAGTTGATGATCTCAGGCAAATTTAGATCGGGTATTACTTTCATCAGATTCTCACCGACGGACCAGCCGGCATCTATGATGATGTAGGGAATTCCATTTTCTGCGGCAAAGTCAATATAATACTTATAAGTGGGCGTATTCATGCCCGCTTTGAAATCAACTCCTGAAATATTCATGGCATTCCACCAGTCCCAGGATACGAGGCCGGTTTTAATCCATGAGATATCCTGTAAACGGGAAGGAGCTGCCAGTTTTTGTACTATATCCTGGTTCAATAAATCTTTATCCTGTTCGGTGATAACTACGATCCGCCAGGGAAAACTGCGATTGCCGCTTGTTTTTGCGATAAAATCTTCTCTTTTTGTTGGAATATAATTGAGACCCACAACATGCGCTTCGGTAGGATAAGGAGCGTAAACACCTTTCAGACCCTTACCGGTACTATTCAGATCCAGATACATACCGGGATAATCTTCGAGATCGGCTTCCAGCACAACTACTTTTTTATCTCCCGCTTCCACCAACAGGGGAAGAAATGCTAACGAGTCCTTTGGAAATTGCGAAAGCCTGATTTCGTGGTACAACGCTTCAAACGAGGAGTTGAATATCTTGCCATCCCGGTAATCCCATTGTATGGGGATAAAAGAATTATAATCTTCAGCAAAATTAAAATTGGCTTCTTCGTTTTTTACAATGACATCCGTTTTCTTTTTTATATAGAAGCGATAGGCCACCGCATCGTTGTAGGCGCGAAAGATGACACCATAATCGCCTTTACAATGTAAGGTCAGTTCGTTGTATTGATCGGGTATCCGCGTCTTTTTATAGTTGCTGGCCCTGATCGTGTCGTTTACTTTTTTTTCCGTGGCTGAGATGATCACTGCATCGTTACCCAACACGGCATCATTGAGCTGAAGAGAAATACCTGATGGCGTTATGATCTGCTGACTTTTATGCTGCACTGACCATTGCAGTTTATTACCCGCTTCCACTCTTACGGAAAGGTTTCCATCGGGAGATTTCAGATCCCAGGATTTGCTTTTTTGTGCATGCAGTAAATCAGACGACAACAGGAAAATGCATAGCAGGTAAGCGAAACGTTTTTTCATATTATTTATATTTCTTCATGATATCCGGCACTTCATCTTTTGTGATAATCAAATCGTGATTATAAATATATTTCAGATATTCTTTATCCACGCCCTGCAAAAAATTGGTGTGCCATTCCATCCACCATGACCACATGATATGTTCTTTCAGGCATTTTTCAGGATCCGGAGGAATACCACACTCGTGAAAGGTGATGGGAATCCGCGAGCCTACGATGTCTTTCACTTTGTTGTACATCTCTGTCTCCGGGTCATTTGTTTTAACATACGTATCGGCGCCTGCAATATCCACATATTGATCACCGGGGTACCAGGCACTGTCAGGCTGACCGGTATAGCACAAAACCCAGATCAGATTATTCAACTTTCTTTCTTTGGTATAATAATCATACATGGTAATCCAAAGACGCCTGAAGTTTTCCGGACCCTTTTTTCCCCACCAGAACCAATTGCCATTCAGTTCATGAAAAGGACGCCACAATACAGGGATATTTGCTTTTTGCAGTCTCTCAAGAAGGTCAGCTTTCTGTTTGATTTCTGTCCAGAAAGAGTCGTATTCCAGGGTGCCTTTTTCAAAACATCTGGTTATATCTATTTCTTTTTTACTGTTGGGATATCCTTCACCGATTCCGGGTGCACCCCAATGCCACATAATCGTCGGAATACCACCCTCCTGCCACCATCGTATAGCGCCACGTACAACCGAATCATTCAGAGAGGACTGGATAAAATCAAATCCTTTGATAGCAGGGTATTTACCGGTAATGCCATATACATAACTGATTTCATCGAAACCCCAACCGGAAAACATCTGCCCGGACAGTGTCTTTTTTCCAAAAAGATCATTGATGTAGGCATATAATGCAACTGCTTCCCTGCTTGCATTTTTATTGGATAGTTGATTTTTCAATTGCGCCTGCATCACCCCGGTAAACGATAAGATGATAGCGATCGTTAAAATGAAATTTTTCATTCGGTGTGTTATGGATAAATCAAAATATTTTCGGATCATTTATTATGCTAAAGATATTTAGTCACAACCTGAATTATGCCCCGGAATGAAAATTGAGACGAATAGATTAGCTTTTGATAAAGTCTGAAAGACTGGAAGACTGGAAGTTTGAAAGTATTAGTTTGAACAGTTATTTAATTTAATATCCAGACTTCCAGTCTTCCAGTCTTCCAGACTTTCAGACTCTCCGAAGCGTCAGCTTAGTGATCTCCGGCCAGATACCCAGGCGGCCTGAGAAAGCGAGGAAACCAAATCCGCGGTTCACATACAGATAGCGGTCTTTTTCATTGGCAAGTCCGGCCCAGTCAAGATATCGGTACTGGACCGGGCTCCATCGCAACCTGTCTGTCTCAACGCCTAATTGGGCACCATGTGTATGGCCGGATAAGGTGAGATGAATAGTTGTGGGATGATATCTGATTTTTTCCTCCCAGTGTGTGGGATCGTGCGATAATAAAATTTTAAATGCATTTTTATCCACTCCTTCCAGCGCCTTGTCGATGTCTCCCTCCTGAATAAATCCGCGACCCCAGTTTTCAACTCCGATTAACGCCAGTTGATCCGAACCTTTCCGGATAACTGCATTTTCGTTTAGCATTAACCGGTAGCCAAGCCTTTGATGATTTTGTTTGAGTTTTTCGAAGTTGGCCTCTTTCTGTTCCGGATTATCCCAGCGGGCATAGTCACCATAATCATGATTGCCGAGAATAGAAAATTGTCCGTAAGGCGCTTTAAGTTGACTGAACAGCGAAATATAAGGTTCTACTTCCCATGCCATATTGTTTACCAGGTCGCCGGTAAAGACAAACAAATCACTTTGCTGTGCCTTTGCGATTTCGATGCCACGGGTTACTGCCGACATATTATCAAAACTGCCGGAATGAAAATCTGACAATTGCGTAATGGTAAACCCATCAAAGGATGCGGGAAGATCATCAAAATACAATGTGACTTCATGCAGGCGATAATCATATTTACCTTTGAACATGGCATAAAAAAAACCCGTAAAAGGAACGGCTGCCAGCAGGATACCTGCTTCTGCAATGAACCTGCGACGGGAAGGAAAAAACGGTCCGCCGTGTATCGGTCTGGGTTTAAAAATTCTGCGGCCAATACCCCAAAAGAATCTGACGATGTCACCCAGTAAGAGTACAATGATAAAAATCAGTTTGGTGATCAGAAAAGTCAGAATACAAACTAAATACCCATTCCTGAAATCGCGTAAGATATGGGGGAGCAAAACTGATGGCGGCCAGAAATAAAATAGTAACACCAACAAAAAATATCAGATAGCTGCCTTGTGCGATTTTTTGCCTTCGCGCAGATCTCCATCCCGAGACCCATGTTTTCACACCATAGTAAGCATATATATCAAGCAGAAAACTGAACAGGCTGATGAGATACAATATCCTGATAAAACCGCCATGGCGCATGTCGCTCTTTTAACGCAATGTAATAAAGACTGCTTGTAGAAAGGGCTGACAACTGTTTAACCGTTAAATATGAAATCCCATTAACCACAGGTTAACCAACAAACATATTTTTGTCCTGATCGCAGGTTATCGATCAATCTTTCTCTCAAAAAAATTTATGTAGATTTTTTATTGCCTTTATCATGCCCGGGTTAGGAAGAATCAGTAAAAGATATCCGCGCTGTTTCGCCGTTAAACGGAAAACATTGCGCGGATATCTTTGGTTTAAAAATGGCAGTTTTGAAACGCGGATTAAACGTCCATTGCAAACAGCTTTAAATTATTGACCAGTACCCTTGGCTGCCGCTTCGGCCTGAGCCATCTTGGTGGCCATCTCTGCTTTTACTGCATCAAGATTGAAACTTGCACCTCTCTGCATGGGAGGGTATTCCAGGAAGGTCTGGAGTTCCTTTCCCATTAATTGTTGAACAAATACAAAGCGCCAGAATTGGAATTTGAACCAATCGAAATATTGCTGGCCGCCTTCTTTGGTTCCGTTATTTGGCCATCCCGTGCGTTCGAACGGATCAAGCCGCAGATTGATCAGATAAGGTACATCAACATGTGTTTTTTCTCCCAGCCAACCCTGGGGCTGGTCGATGAAGCGATATTTATAATCGTCAATACGAACCGCGCCAACAGTGCTTTCGCCAAGGTAAAAGATTTCGTGACGTGCTGAAGGGCCTTTGCCGGTTATCAGGTCCATCTGATTATAACCATCCAGGTGGTTCTTGTATGTGCGGTCGCCCAGTTTCACACCCTTGAGCAATTGATCGGTTATATTTGGATTACCGGCAGCTGCCAGAAAGGTAGGAAACCAGTCCAATCCGGAAAAAATGCCATTCTGTACTGAATTGGGAGCCACATGTCCGGGCCAGCGGAGGATGCATGGCACCCGAAAGCCGCCTTCCAGAACAGTTCCTTTGCTTTGAGCAAACGGAGTTTGACCACCATCAGGCCAGGTGAAAACTTCTGTTCCATTGTCTGTAGTAAATACCACAATCGTATTATCATCCATACCCAGGTCTTTGATTTTCTGCATCACAAGACCAATATCGTCATCGAGCTGGGCCATGCCGGCTTCTTCTTCAGACCATCCGTTCTCTGCATTACGCATGGCTTCATACTTGGGAGAGAGATGTGTTACAATATGCATGCGCGTGGGGTTAAGCCAGCAGAAAAATGGCTTTCCGTCTTTTTTGGATTTGTCAATAAAATTCAAAGCCATATCCCGTATCTCATCGTCCACTGTTTCCATGCGTTTGGGATAAAGCTGACCGGCATCTTCAATCTTTTGTTTTCCGATCTTTCCCCAGCGTGGCATCTCGGTCGCATCATCTTTATCTGTAGCCCATGAATGAACCATGTTGCGCGGACCAACTACATTCAGCAGGTTCTGTGGATAATTGGGATGAGCAGGGTCTTCCATTGCATCCAGATGATAGAGATAGCCAAAAAATTCGTCAAAGCCATGCACCGTGGGCAGGAACTCATTGAGGTCCCCCAGGTGGTTTTTGCCGAACTGGCCGGTGGCGTAGCCCTGAGCTTTGAGTGCAGTAGCAATGGTGCAGGCCTCAGCGGGAATTCCGATTTTAGCGCCTGCCTGACCAACGGTGGTCATACCTGTGCGTATGGGCAATTCCCCCATGATGAAGTTTGCACGGCCGGCAGTACAACTCGCTTCCGCATAGTAGTCTGTGAAAATCATTCCTTCGCTGGCGATTTTGTCGAGATTGGGTGTTTTGCCTGCCATCAGACCCCGGTGGTAAGCACCGATATTCCACATGCCGATGTCATCTCCCATTATGACCAGAATGTTGGGTTTTTTGTCTTGCGCTTTTGCCGTACTTGTCAGGCATAAAATCGCAACAGGGATAATAAATCCCGCGACTCTTTTAAAAAGGAAACTGTGCATTTTCATTTTATTCTGTTTAATAATGAAGGATGATTACATACAGGACGTGCAAAGACTAAACTTTCTTCTGTTTATATTTTGTGATGGTTACCCATCCTTTAATAAATTTCAAAAAAGTTATTACAGGGAAGGAAAAGTGAAATTCACACCTGATATTTAATTTGGAATCTAAATAATACAGTTGCGTACTGTAAGTTTAGATATGGTTAAAAAACCGATGTTCACTATATTGATGAAGACCTGACAAATATATTACCAGAAATGGGATATTTAACGGCTTTGCCATAAAGCAATGCGTTTAACAGTTAAACGAAATGATTCGAAAATCAGTATTCCTCACTGATTCTTCCTACGTATGTTAATAATTTATCCGCTGCCGAATTCATAACATGATAAATCTGTATACTTTTTTTATTTTTAAAAAAAACCAAAGCCAAACATGCGGTGGATTTATCCGCTCACTCATTGCTATTTCCAGCAACCGATCAATTCAATGTTTATTATTTATTTGATAGAGATGAACCTGCATCTGTTGAACTCTATTCCCGGGATGGAAAACTTTTATACAGCAATCGTATAACAGAATCAAACGGACAGGTAAGTATTCCGGCCTCCGGCAACTACACAGGTGTATATATTGCTGAACTGAAACAGGGACCGTACTGAAAACTTTCAAAGTATTAATACAATAAATAAAATACCCTGTCCGGCCGGGAGGTACAATGATTGCATGATTTCGATGAACAAATGAAAAAATCATGAACTATCACGATTATAAGGATTGCATACGGGCCTGCCTGGATTGCGCAGTCATTTGCAATCATTGCGCGTCATCCTGCTTAAAAGAAGAAAATCCGAAAATGATGGCGCTTTGTATACAGTTGGATATGGAATGCGCGGCCAGCTGTTATCATTCTGCACAACAGATGAGTTTGGGCAGCAGCCGCGCAAAACGATTTTGTGCGATATGTGCAGAAATTTGCACAGACTGCGCAAATGAATGTGATAAACACGGGAATATGGGCATGGAACATTGCAAAGAATGTGCACATGCCTGTCGCGTTTGTGCTAAACAATGCCTGGCCATGGCTGCCTGATCATTTTTTCATTTTGACCCGGTCCACGACCAGATCGCCCAGTTCCCTTCCCATGACAGTACTGCGGTCGCAGCAATATTTATAGTGAATGCCTCCGAAAAAACGGGAATCTTTTGTTTCCAGCGCGGCATTCCTGAATGAAGTGTACGACCTGCTCTGGATGCCAAATTCCAATTCGGTGGAATCGGTATAAGAAAAATGATCGCCAAATATCTGTGTTAGAACTTCAGACGCAGAAGCCGATATGGTACAGTGCCCGCAGGTATATTCCGGGAAAGGAGGTGTTTGCAAATGAGGCCGCCAGTTGGGATCAAAATATTTATCTATGACAGTTTCAGGACGGGTCGTGCTGTAGATGTATTTAATATTCCAGCATTGGATAAATGCGTCAAAAAGCGCAATGGATGTTTTCGCATAAGCATATACGGTTTGCTGAAAATCAGCACCTGATTTCATGGCAGCAATGCCCACCACACCCATCCAGTGGCCCGGTGGTGAAAACTTTTTGGTTCCAAACATCAGATGACCGGATACATTTAGCTTAAATGGATTGTCGTCCCAGAAATCAGCAATCCATGCCTGCTCAGGCGTTAAACTGTCGACTGTTTTTTGAATCAGTTTAACTTCCCTGTAATAAGGGTTTGATGGATTAACTACATTAAAAGGGTAAGGCGGATCCGGCATGAACTGGTTGACACTATCCAGCACAAGGGCGCGTATTTCCCTCCAGTGTGGCTCCGCTGCAGGAGAATAGGCAGGAGGGGTCGGTACCCATCTGCCCGGAGAATCATTGACGGTATATTCCGAAGCACCCCGGGTCTGCAGATAATTATCTTTTTTGCTCCAGTCCATTATGACGGATGACACGGTATCACTGATATGCAATCGTATTTGCCAGCATATCTTCCGGCATCCCGTGATCAAGCGCCAGTCTTTTTAAACTATCGACCCAGTATTGCATACTTCCTGCAGGAAAAGTGACGGATTCTCCAAGTTTACAATAAGCAAGCAGCGGCAGCCAGATTGGAGTTTATTTTTTGATCCGGGATTTATTTTTGGGAGATCGCCAAGGCTCCGTAACTGGCCGGCAAGAGAAATATAATGTTCAGGATTTGATGCGGCGATCACTTCATATCCGGCAACAGCGGCATATAAATAATTTCTGGATGCAACCATCGGGGAGAAATTATTACCCATGACAATCGTATTGAGTTCATGCACCGTATTGCAATAAAGATTCGGATCATTGAATATTTTTTCGTAGTCCTTCTTTTTTTGGCATCCGGCCAATATCAAAACCATTATGATGAAGTAAATTCCTTTTCATATTGAAATTAAATTAAGCACGGGTTGATCTGACATTTTCCCGGCAGGTTCATTCTCCGCGATTTTGTCAGCGCGAAGATCATGAATGTATTCTTCCCGGAGATGATCATACAAAGAATGTTTATCAATGATATATGCAGCCAGACTGGCAATCATACCGGCAAGTATCAGAAAAAAGATCACATTATGCCGGTCCGTCATTTCCAGTACAAGAATTGCTGAGGTAAAGGGAGTTCGGGTGACACCGGTTAAAAATCCAACCATGCCGGATAAGTATCATCAGATTGGTATTGGTATCCGACATATGAAACCATCCGGAGATCATAGAACCCATGCCCGCACCGGCACAGAGAGCCGGCGCAAAAATACCGCCTGCTGCACCGGACGTAAAAGAAAGCAGGGGTCCGATTATTCTCAATAGTGATACATCCCAGCTTGTATATTTTTGATTGGTAAACAGAATATTCGTGATAAAATCCTTACCGGAACCAAATGTATTTGCATTAACAAATACCGCCAGTGTAGTCAGGATGAAGGCTGAAATAATCAGATAAACAAGGTGTTTATAGTTGCTTTTAAAAGTCTTCTTCCATTGCGTGATATTTGAGTATAGCCTTTGAAAGAATACTGCCCATCAGACCGGTCAGAACAGCAACACCAATAACCGGTATAAAAACAAATTTTGACAGATGGCTTACATCCGGATAACCAAAATATAAATAGGGACCCAAAAATCCCTGAGCGGTAAGTCCGGCAATGATAACAGCGGAAAAAAGGGCTGTTTTAAAATAATTCATATGCGTTTTGGTGAGTTCTTCTACGGCGAAAACGATACCGCCGAGCGGTGTATTGAAAGCAGCAGCCAGTCCCGCTGCTGCACCTGTCATAATCATATTCTTTTTAGAAATTTTGGGCCACCAGGCGGGTAGCCATTGATTGATTTTATAAAAAATAGAACCGGCCATCTGAATGGTTGGGCCCTCTCTTCCAATGGCTCCTCCGCCAAATACCATAATAATACTTGAACAGACTTTTATCAGAATAATTTTTATACTGAGCAATGGTTTTAACTGTTTATCGGAATTGGGTGAACTGAGTTCGATGGCAGCCATCACCTGCGGAATGCCACTTCCGCGGGCATACGTGGAAAACCGGTTTACCACCCACCAGGATAAAATAAAACATAGCGGAGTAATAATAAAAAAAAGATAGGGAGAATGGGTGAAGATAAAATGGGTTCCTTTTTCTGCCAGGGAAAATATCCTGCTGTATACAACCGCAACCAATCCTGTTATCAGCGACGCTATCCAAAAAGGAAACGCCTGTAATAATCCATTCTTGAATTTTTCACTTCCTGTCCGGTCAAATAAAACTTTAGCCCTTCGCCTGAATTTCCTGAGTAGCTTCATAGTGTCAGAAACTGTCTGAACCGGCATTACCTGACCGGTCTTTTGCAAAATTATCTTAATCTGAATGGATTCAGGATCGAATGGCTTCTGTAGTCAGCATTCTAATGCTATTCTAATCTTTCAGGAGGCATACCTTGTCAGGTATGATGTGTTCTTCCGGTTTGTTAACGGGTTATTACAAAAAGAATCCCAAGTAATGATCAGATCTGTTCTTCAATGGCCCTTAAAACTGGAAGCAACCGGTAAAACGACGGTCATACAGGTTCCTTTGTTTATTTCTGATTCAACCTGAATAAATCCTTTGTGCAGTTTGATGATCCGGTTTGAAAGAGAAAGACCCAGACCAAATCCTTCGATATGACCTGATTTCTTCAGCCCTGTAAAATGGCTGAAAAATTTTTTCAATATCTTTTTCTGAGATCCCTTTTCCCTGGTCTTCCACCAAAATCCTGATTTCCTGATCATTAATCCGAAGATCTATGTTGGCATGATGGTCTGAAGAATATTTGCATGCATTGAGTACAATATTTTTCAACGCACTGAATAGAAGTTCTTCATTCCCAAAAACCAGGAGCTTTTCTTCCTGTTCCGGCAACGAACTGAAGTCAAGCGAAATGGAATATCCCGGATCGGACTTGGCCATTTCTGCCGGAAGCCGCAAAAGAATTTCGTCTATACGCAGCAGATCAATTTCAATGCCTGCGGAAGTACCGGATGCCTTGGCAAATTCAAGCAGGCTTATGGTTAGTTTATTTAAATGCAAAACGTCCTCATACACCGACCGTATCATCTGTTCATAATATTCAGATTCCCGGGGTCTTTGAAGCGTAATCTCGAGCTGGCTGGATATGGAAGTCAGCGGTGTTGTTAGTTCGTGGGAAGCATTGGCTATAAACCGCCCCTGTATTTCAAAACTTTCCTGCAAACGGTTTAACAGTTGATTGAGCGTGGAAGAAAGATAGGACCATTCATCGGTAATCTTCATTTCCTGATTCCCGATACGCCGTGTAAGGCTCCCTGCCGATATTTCATTTACTTCATCCGTTATTTTTCTGAGTGGTTGCAGCAGACGACCTGAAAAAAAATAACCACTCAACAGTGTAATGATAATTCCTCCTGCAAAGCTTAACCAGAGTATTATACGCAATTGCTTTAATTTGTTAAAGCCTTCTTCATCATATGCGGCTTCAACGATCATCATATTATTTTGGAGATCCGTATAATGAAGAACGACTACATCTTTGTTGCCGATCATCGCATAACTCTTTCCGTATTTCCTGGCTTCCTCCATCATTTCAGCAGGTTCCGGAATAGTATCTTTTTCCTGGTCGCTATAACGGTAAATTTTATGATTGGAAAGATCGAAAGCTTCCACAATTTTATTTTTCAATGCAACCGTTGTGGACGCGTCTATCCGCTGAATTAGTTTCAGATCGAATACTCCGGTCTGGCTAAGCAGTCTGCCGGTTGTTGTTGCCCGGTTGGTAAGCCGTGTCTTGATATCCTTAATCCGGTTGATATAGGAAAAATAGTAAACGGAAATACATACCATACCCAGAATGACAAGTACGAGCAGTGTAAATAATCCGGTGATCCTGTATTTTACGGGCATTAGAAATGATCCTTTAAAACATAGCCCATTCCCACATGGGTCTGAATGAGTTTCTGTTCAAAATTTTTATCCACTTTATTCCTGACATAACTGATATAGACATCTATGACATTCGTATTCGTGTCGAAGTCTATATCCCAGACATTGATGGCCAGGTCTGCTCTGGAAACTACCCGGTTTTTATTTCGAAGCAGGTATTCGAGCAGCTGAAATTCCTTGGCAGTTAATTTTATTTTACTGGTGCCCCTGTAAACTTCTTTGGAGTCCAGGTTCATGGACAGATCCGAAGCCTTTAATATATTACCAACCGGAAATTGCTGATTGACCGTACGTTTTAAAAGCACGCGCATTTTTAACAAAAGCTCCCTGAATTCAAATGGTTTGACCAGGTAATCATCCGCGCCTGCGTCATATCCTTCCACCTTATCAGTCATCTGACTCATCGAAGTCAGCATCAATACCGGCACCTGCTCATTCGATCTTCCGGATCAGTTTGCAAAGTTCAAAACCGTTTATGCCCGGCAGATTGATATCCAGAATGATCAGATCGAAATGATCATTGAGAAATATTTTCAGACCAATCTGGCCGTCATAGGCTACCTGTACCTCATATCCCTGTTCCGAAAGACCCATTCTGAGTGTGTCGGCAATTTTTTTTTCGTCTTCGACAATCAGAATATGCCCATGCATGAATAATCGCGAAATCCTTTTGATGATTACCGCTGTCACAATTTACAGTATCCGTCCTGCTTTTGCCGGTCTGTTTCAACGGAACAAAATGTCTAATCATATTCTAATCCTTCTTTAATGACGGGTTAATACCTGCAGCATAGATTGTAATAACGAAAAATATCTCATGGTTAAATTATTCAAAAAGATCCTGGTACCGGTAGATTTTACCGAAGGCGCGGAAATCGCCATCCGGAAAGCCGTGCAACTGGCTGAACCTTCCGAAGCGGCCATTTGCCTTTTGTATGTCTGTAAACCTTTATTCTCACTGAACATCTTTTCAAACACCGGTTATATCGTTGCCCCGGTAACGGAAATATTCACCATAAAAGAAATAGAACAAAAAATACAGGGTTATAAATCCTATATACAACGAAAATCTGGATGGGGTGATCGTGGAAACAGTCCATATCTGAAACCGGGAAAATGCAGCAAAGAATAGAAGAAACGGCCGATATGTTTGGACCCGACCTGATTATAATTTATAACAAGGGCAATAAATCTATTTTTCCTTTTTTTAATCCGGTTTCGTCCGGAACGGATCGCCCGGAAAACCGACTGTCCCGTGCTGACAATTAAAGAAGGATCCGGAGAGAAAAAAATTCGCAATATCGTTGTGCCGGTAACATATCGCGTACCACAGCGAAAACTCGATATTGCCATCAAGCTGGCAAAGGTATTTAATGCAAATATCCACCTGATTTCATTCCCGGATTGTCAGTGAAGACGATGAAAATCCCGGTCATGCATTCATCGAATCATTTAAGAAAATCCGCGAAAATGCCTCGTTGATTATCAGACATGGTCCGGTATCCGGAAATGATATAGCCCGTGCAGTACTGAAATATGCAGAATCCGTGCAGGCCGATATGATCCTGGTGAATCCGGTTACGGAAAGCAGTATACATTATGTGATCGGAAAAATGCATATCAGTGATATGTTATCCGAAAATTCACCCATACAGATTCTGGATATTGAACCCTATTCTCTGGCCAATTAAAACCAAAGGAGAGCTGAAATGAAGCAGATATTATTTTGATTTTTTTTATGTCTGGTGGATATGTCATGTACGCCCAGTCATTACAGGATGCAAAATCCCTGATGTACCATGAACGATATATCAGTGCATCAGAATTGTTGAGGAATTCAATAAAGAGCGATCCGCGAAATACGGAAGCCTGGTATCTGCTTACCCGTTGTTATTTGAAAGATGATAAAATTTCGTCTTTTTGGGATTCTATTCCGGCCGTTCCTGCTGATCTGGAGAATTCGCCTTATATCGAATGTGCGAAAGGAAATGTACTCCTGCGCCATGGAAAAAAAGATTCTGCGGCAGTATTTTTTAATGCGGCATTAAACCAGACCCGTCAAAAGGATCCGGCCATACTTTTGGCGGTTGCCATAGCACATATCCGCTCAGACTCGGGAAATGCAACCTATGCCCTGGATCTCCTGTCCAAGGCGATAAAACTGGACAAAAAAAATCCCGCTTTATATGTGGAACAGGGAAATGCCTTTCGGAGACTACATAATGGCACGGAAGCGTATAAGTCCTACACAAAAGCCATCGATATAAATCCGGCTTATGCAGAGGCTTACTATCGCCTGGGAAAATTGTTCGTTACACAGAATAATCCGGATATGTTTCTGAAATATTTCCGGCAGGCGATAACTGCTGACTCCTCTTATGCGCCCGCCTGGTACGCGCTTTATTATTATTACTATTTTAAGGATCCCGGCCAGGCGATGGTTTATCTGAACAGGTATATTTCAGTATCAGATCCCGATCCCGTCAACAATTACCGCAGGGCAGATCTGCTCTACCTGTCAAAAAAATATCCGGAAGCCATCCGGGAGGCCGACTGGCTGGTATCCGGAGAGAATCCTGCGGTTGATCCAAGACTTTATAAACTCCAGGCATACAGCTATTACGAACTGAATGATTCGGTCAAAGGCACTCGATAAAATGCGCAAATATTTTGAAAAGCAACCAGATTCTTTACTCATTGCAAAAGATTTTGAATCAATGGCAAACATGTATAGCCGGTTTCCCGGTAAAGAAGACAGTGCAGCTATTTATTTAAGCAAAGCGATCAACATGGAAAAAGACAGTACATTGAAAATGAATTACTATAAGAATATTGCGGATTTGTATAAAAAAATGAATGATTATAAAAACCAAAGTATTTGGCTGGGTCGTTATTATCAGTCGAACGCCAGGGCCGGCAATGTAGATCTGTTCGACTGGGGTATTTCAGCCTATCTGGCGAAAGATTACGCATCCGCCGATTCAATTTTTACGCTGTACTCCGAAAAATATCCCGATCAGACATTCGGATATTATTGGAAAGCCAGGGCTGATATTGCCATCGATACAACAATGGAAAAAGGATTGGCGGTTCCGTCCTATAAACAGGTCATCAGACTTTCCACGCAGGATAGTACCGGACATCCCAATAAAAAATGGCTGGTGGAAGCCTATGGTTATTTGGCCGCTTATGAGGCCAATACGGAAAAAAATTATCCGGAAGCCATGGAATATCTCGAAAACCTGCTTGTTCAGGATCCTGGTAATGTGAGTGCAAAAAAATATATTGAAATATTGAAAAAGAATAACGCCAGATCGGCGATTTCAAAAAACAAATAACGGGTGTTTCTTCGGGATTATGGTAACTTAAAAGACCGGTATGGATCACCGGTCTTTTTTAATTTAACCGGGCAGCTCGATATGTTTACAAATATATACGGAATTCTTACTTTTCTGATCGTACTGACGGCCTTGTTCAGTTATATCAATGTCCGGTTTATAAAGCTGCCAACCACGATCGGCATCATGCTGATTTCGCTGATATGTTCATTAATGATTATCTGGCTGGGCAAATACTTTCCCTCCGTTTCAGTTTACATAAAGTCATTGATTGGCTCCATCGATTTTGAAACCATTCTTATGCGCGCCATGCTGAGTTTTCTGTTATTTGCAGGTGCCATACATATCGATATTCAAAAGCTCCGGAAAGAAATCGTACCCGTAATCACCTATTCCACGATCGGCGTGGTGATATCCACTGCCTTTATCGGAACTGCCATGTATTTTATTTTTCAAATCTTCGGCATTCAGGTGCCTTTCATTTATTGCCTGCTATTTGGTTCGTTGATTTCTCCGACAGATCCGATCGCTGTTCTGGGAATCTTAAAACAAGCCAGGATTTCTCCTTCCATGGAGATTAAAATCAGCGGCGAATCTCTTTTTAATGACGGCGTGGGAGTCGTGTTGTTCATAAGTCTGCTGGATATTGCCATGATAGGCAGTGATGACCATGGAATCGTTCAGACAAGTTTGCTTTTTCTGAAAGAAGCCGGTGGTGGTATTGCCTGGGGACTCATCCTGGGCTATGGAGGCTTTTATCTCTTAAAGTCCATTGACCATTACCAGGTGGAAGTGTTGATCACCATTGCGGTCGTCATGGGTGGTTATTTGCTGGCCAGCGATCTGCACGTATCGGGACCGCTGGCAATGGTCGTTGCGGGCATTATCATTGGCAATAAAGGCACGCGTGAAGCGATGTCAGACACTACCAAAGATTATGTAAACAAATTCTGGGAACTGATCGATGAAATATTAAATGCTTTGCTCTTTCTGTTAATAGGATTCGAAATGATCATACTATCATTCGACAATAAGGTGATACTGATCGGTCTGATGGCCATTATTGTTTCTTTGACAGGCAGATATATAAGCGTTTTTATTCCTACGCTGTTTATGTCTTACAAGAAAACATTCGACAGAACGATGCTGCCCATTCTGACCTGGGGAGGGCTCAGGGGTGGTATTTCGGTGGCACTTGCATTGTCTTTGCCCAGAGGCGAATTCAGAAGTATTATCGTTTCGATTACTTATATCATCGTTGTCTTCAGCATCCTGGTGCAGGGACTGACGATTGGAAAACTGGCCGGAAAATTAACACCAGAATGAAATATTTGATATTTAAGATCGCCTTTCCGAAGTTTTCCGTCTTTCATTGATTTCTTCCTGTAGCCTCAGAATCATTTCTTCACATTCTTTAAACTCTTTGCCACGAACACCTGTGTTCATCATGCGTGTGTACTGATGTGTATATTCCATCAACAGTTCGTAAATCTCAAAAAGAGTCATTGTTTTCAAGTGCAAGTCATTATTAGTTTTATTCTTACCCTTCTCCTGTTCACTACAATTGCGATATCGGGCAGGCTATTTCAAAATTAACAACCGGATAACATCTTTAGACGTTTTCAAAGGCACATACTCAGTTTCTAATTACATTCTAACCCCGCATTAATCTCTGATTAATAAGCACCATTTAGCTTGGCGGATATTATATCTCAACCATGAAAAAGCTTTATTTCGTTTTATTCGTCGGTGCTTTGGGATGGATATCATGCAACAGTCATGGAAGTAATAATGGGTCCGCTGATACAGCAGAATCGACAAAAGCGTCCGATACTTCCATATATCATTCCGCAGACACAGTACAGAACGTTCCCGCATTGCCGCCGGTCCCGGCCGGCGCAAAAGTTTATTTTAAAAATCTGATGAACAGGGAAGTCGTTAAATCACCCCTTAAAGTTGTAATGGGAGTTAAAAATATCAAAGTCGATTCAGCAGGACATGTCGTGCCCGGAGAGGGTCACCATCATATCTTAATCGACGCCGGCGACTCAGTTGCAGCCGGAGTGGTAATACCAAAAGACGCACAGCACCTGCATTTTGGAAAGGGGCAAACCACCGCAACCATTGATTTGCCTCACGGCAAACACCGTCTGACACTTCAGTTTGCTGATGGCATTCACCGTTCTTATGGAAGTAAGTTATCGGCCACCATTGAAATAACTGTGAAATAGACTCCAACGATACTCCGCAGGGAAGACCATTAAATCGTAGAACAAGGATTATTATACTACTCCAACCTGATCAGTTCTTTAAATTGCTAGAAAAAAATAAATAACCATGGAAAAATTCGATATATATATTTCGGAAATAAAAGCCCTGAAAGTAAAATCCATCGGCCGATTTATAGATTTGGAACATTATACCAGTATCCAAAGTGGCTACCCCGCAATACTTGCCTCTTTGCAGAAACATGCCTTAAACGATCTGAGAAAGCTTCCTGTTGAAAAACTGCAACGCCACCTGATATTACTTCATCATCTGGAAGAGTTATTCGCACGATTCGACAGGAACTATCCGCAATTGTTCATGGAGGCTCAAAATGGCAAACTTTCAAGAGACCGCTTATTTGAATATTTACATTTCATTTTTGATGATATCAGGCTGGATGACGATGTAACATCCGCACAATCCATAATAGGGATTTACTCGGCCATTCTGACAAAACAGAATTCTGTCTTAGGACTGAAAAATAAAACAGAAGACATGCTGTTAGAACGGTCGCCAGGTCAACAGGGGATGTAAGCTCCGGATCGCCTGATTAAGTAAATAGAATCATTGAATCATTCCATTAAATTCTTATGTGGTGACTTCTTTCACTTTTACCGGATGTTACATTCCCTGTTTTCTAATCCGGTTCTAATCGCATACTAATCTGAATGTAATAAATTACGTACGGCAATCATAATGACCGCCTGAGTCAAAACACCGGGATATGAATGCGCTAAAAATTATATTGAGATTCTAAAATAAATACTTGCGTAAAAACATTTCTAAAAAATATATGAGAAGATGATCGTGTTAAATATTTATTACAATAATAAAACTTTGCCGGATGTATTTATTTGAAGTTTAATTTTATGAAGTCTCCTGCAGGACGCTATTTCATTAATTTTTATTTATTAATTAAATTAAAAAGGAGGATTCTAAAATGAATAATAACATTTTGATAAACGAGATATTTATTGATATGGAAGCTGGTAAGTTTGAAAAAGCAAATGCTATTCTCGCTGATAATTTCAGAACGACTCTTTTAGGCAAGGAGGTAAACAAACCGGTTTATATTTCGGCTTATCGTTCTCTGCGTAAAGGGTTTCCGGATTTAAAGTTCAGTATTCAAAGTTTGAAATCCGAAGGAATGAAGGCAACAGCGAAATTAAAGATGTCAGGAACTAATTCACATGATATTCCGGCTTTAATGAAAGGTTGGCATGAAATACCGGCTACCCATAAGAAAGTTGAAGGATTGACTACGGATTTGGAAATCATCTTAAAAGATGATAAGATTGAAGAAATAAGGAATACGAATAATACGAAAGGTCTGTTTGTTGGTTTATTGGAACATCTGGGAATGGACTACAGGAAACTCCGTGAAAACTAGGCTTTTCACCTCCTATACCTCGAAAACAAAGAGGTTGCCGTAAGGCGGCCTCTTTGTTCAACTATATTTAATAAATATTCCTGACTGGCATTTTTAAAAGTTATTTAATATGGAAATATAAACTATTGTTATATGAAAACTTTTATTTCTCCCCCTACCTTTCCAAAGTCACTACTCGCAGGACTTTTGGCAGGTATTATTACAGCATTACTGAATCTAACTTACATGATAGTTTACCGTGAGTCGACGAATTTTGCCACAAATCTGGTTGTGATGCCCTTAACGATCTTTATTGGATATCCAATTTTAATGGTACTGGCAGGTTCGGTTTATTTTTTATTGCAGAAACATTTTCGTCGGGGACCTGTATGGTTTATGGGCATTTGTTTTATCAGCATGATCGTATTGTTAATCGTAACCATCCTGGATACCAGAGTAAATCACGGAGCTTTGCTGACCGGGGCCAGGGGACTTTTCCTTGGGATGGTAGTCATTACTTTTCTAATTACAGCTTTTCTGATTCCCTATCTGGCCAGGCATTCAAAAATATATCAATAAACCGCAAACCCGACCACTGGCATTCACACTTTGCGTTTTATGCCAGCGCAGAATCAAACGGTCAGCGTTTTGAGCGATGCTGAAACACAACCTGCATGGACAATAAAAATATTTTAATATCAGGTGCGGGAATAGCAGGTTTGACACTTGCCTTTTGGCTGAGAAAATTCGGTTTCAATCCTTCGGTTGTAGAACAATCCCACAAGCTGCGCGAGGGAGGTTATGCTATTGATTTCTGGGGGGCGGGATTTGATGTGGCCGAAAGAATGAATATTGTGTCTGACCTGAACAAAGCCGATCTGAAGATATCGGACATGGCTTTTGTTGATGAAAACAATAAACGAAAGGGAGGACTCGATTATAACAAACTCAAAAAGCTGATGAACTACCGGGCGCTGACCTTGCTTCGCAGCGATTTATCAAAAGTTATATACGATCACCTGGATAAAGAAATTGAAATTATTTTTGGTGATAGCATCAGCAAAATCGATCAAAACGAAAATGAAACAGTTGTGCAATTTCAGAGCGGTCATATTCGCTCCTTTCATTTGGTAATTGGCGCCGATGGCCTTCATTCAAATGTGCGGAAGCTGGTTTTTGGAAACGAAGCACAATTTGAAAAATACTATGGATTTTACACATCTTCTTTCACCATAGGAAATAGTATCTCCACAGCTGGTTTATTTCTGACGTATAACATACCGGATAAACAGGTAGCCGTTTATTCCATTAACGAGGATAAAACGGCAACGTTCTTCATCTTCAGTTCGCCTCAAAAATTATCCTACAACATTCATGACTATGAAAAGCAAAAGGAAATATTGAGAGCCGAATTTGAAAATGCCGGCTGGAAATGCGCCGAAATATTTTCGAAAATAGACACCGCTCCGGATTTCTATTTTGATGTGGTAAGCCAGATTCAAATGAACCGTTGGTATAAAGACCGGGTAACTTTGGTCGGCGATGCCTGCGACTGTCCGTCATTGTTATCCGGACAGGGTTCTACTCTGGCGATTGTAGGAGCATATATCCTTGCAGGGGAATTAAAGTACGCAAACGGAAATTACAAAATTGCATTTGAGCAATACGAAAATATTTTCAAACCGTTTATTGAACATAAACAAAAATCAGCCCAAAACTTTGCAAAGTCATTGGTGCCGAAGAGTAATTTCGGCATATGGGTGCGGAATGCTTTTACCAATCTGATGGTTTTGCCATTTGTCTCCAGGATGTTTATAAGGCCGTTTATGGACAAAGAATTAAAACTTAAAACTTATTAGAGCGCTCCTTAGATAGAAATATTTGCCATGTCAGGGCGGGTCATAGTTTGAACTTAAAAATCATTCCCTCGAATGAAGAAAAGACACAATAGCCGCCAGCTCATCACTGCCAACGATAACTCCATAGGCTGGCATATAAAGACAGCTGCTACAAACGCCTCTGATACAACAAAAGGTTTGTAAATTGAAACAATGCTCAGGGACTTAAGAAACGGGAATCGATTCTACGACAACGATTTGTCCGGAACTGGATAACGGAGTTTCCCGATTATTTTCGATATATGACAGATTGCCTTTGTATTGAAACCCGATGACCACTTCAGTTGCCGGTAAAACCTTATAAGTACTGGCAATTTCAGATTCGGAGATGACTAATGTCCTCACGTAAGGTTTCAGTGTATCGCAGGGAATAAATGTGTTGAACTTCACCTGATTGGATTTTTGAGGATATATGTCCTGTCTCTTATCTCAGAGCTGTCATGTCAATTTTCATATATGAACTTAATAATTCACCATTACTTTCCCAGTCTTTTAATATTTCCTGATCTTTAGGCAATAGTTTTATTCTTATTTCATTGTCTATCCCGTGTAAAAAAATATCAACCATATTTTTGTTTGTCTCTTTTTTAATTTGACAAAAATGGACGTTGTATGGTAATGAAGGTATTTAATTTCATTTTCAATCAGATAAGATGTACACGAAGGACAAATAACCACAGTTAAAAAGCAGAAAATAAAATACTGCTGCTATCATTTACCAGTTGCCTCTTACGAGTAAACCCCGGTTATTAACCCTTATACCCTAAATTTGCAATGATCGGGAAAATAAAATCGCAGAACGTGGTCACGAATATTACATGAAATTCTCTATCGGCCTCGATCCCCTATTACCTGATGGACTACCGTGAACAATGTCACTATTTCAAACCGGCTGACGCAACAAATTCAGCATGAAAAGAACTGAGGATGAAGCGCCGGTCGCGCTTTTGTACCGGACGTGCGTTCATTGGGTACAGCGTGGCGAAGCGTGCGATATCGCCTTCGTCCACCTCAATCGGGTGCGTAAGTACGATCCAGTCGACTGTTTCACTGCACGGCGGTGTCGTGAGCGATCCCTCGTAGTGGTAATATGCACGCTGTGGCGGCAATAACCCTCCGGGATGGATGGCAGGATCAGCCGGGACGGGCGAGCTCTCTTCCTGTGGCATGTTCGAGACAATCTTTTTGAACATTGCGTTCGGCTTGCCGGCAACCATCAGCACGCCGATGACGGCCAACCCGTCAGTCCCGGCGTGAACGAAATGCACTTCCATTGCAAACCGCTTGCCCTCGATAAGGTGCTCGCTCGGATGATGGAAGTGGAACTGCTTTAGCGCGTACCTGCGGTCGCCCATGTGGAGCGTGTTGCCTTCCGCGAAGTCAAGCTGAATGGTGTGGCCGTTATTGACGATTGTATCGGGCCGCTTGCTCCAGCCGATCTTGAGTGGCGGCTGCCGGGCGCTGATCGGGGCGGTGATGTCAATGGGAGACTGCTGGCCGCCCGCCGAGCACACCGCATTCGCTGCGTCGAGACCACCCCATTTTTCGGGTCCCGTTGCTCCCTCGTAGCTCCAATGTGCCCTCTGATGCGAAGCCAGTTGAGGCACACAGAGGACACAGCGCCAGACCAGCGAAAAGCTTCAGTGCGTGACGACGTTGCATGACCTCCTCCTTATGCCAATCCGATCCGGCCCATTCAGGCTGACCTAGGCTCGAAAGGTCTCAGCCTTCAAAGCTCTTGGTGAATAACGCGTGTGGTCCATTGATCTGGGTCAACGTGGTCGCAGGTCCCGCGTCGCGTCTAAAATCGACATCGGCGTGAGCAAGAGCGTCCAGGTCAGACTTTGACCTGAGGCCTATTTGATCCAAATCAACGTGGCGCTCGGAAAACGAGATGCTCTCACGGTAGACAAAGAGAGCGAGGGATTTTTTATGCGCGTATCAAAGGCAATTGGTTTGGCTGCTGTCCTCGCGGCCCCGGCGTTGGTGTCCGTCTCGTTGGCGCAGAACGCCCCTGAATGTCCGATAGCGGGAACATTGTCGACTTTTGGTATCAATTCGGCGGGCGTCTTCAACGTCGCGCCCGGAGGAGCCTGCCTGTTCCCGCTCAGGATAGAAGGCGTCATAGCGGCTTCGAGCATTGTGCAAAGACCGGCAAACGGAGTGCTTAGACAGCTCAACGAATCCACATTCGAGTACACGGCAAACCCCGGCTACGCAGGGCCCGATACCTTCTCCGTTCAGGTAACGGGCAAGGGGCCGACGGCTTCCGGGACGTCGATCATCACCCTGGTTGCAACGGTTCGATAGCGATAGCGTTGATCCAAGCGCCGACCCCGGTCATGATCCGCTCTCCAACGGGAAAGCGGATCGTCGTTGCTTCTCGACGCGGCTGATCACTCAACTGAAGCGGGCTACATGCGCATTCTCGTTGCAGCGTTGTTGTTGACGATGGTCGGGCCAGGCCTGGCGGCCGACATTGCTGTGACTGACGGCGATACGTTCCGACTGGATCGCACGATCTATCGGCTGGACGGCATCGATGCACCCGAAATTGATCAGACGTGCCTTGATCAAGGCGGCGAGGTCTGGCCGTGCGGGGTCGCGGCGCGCGATCGACTGAGCGCGTATATTGGAAGTCGTGCCGTTCGCTGCGACGACAAAGGGCCTGATCCGGCATCCAAGCACCGGCGGATCGGGATTTGTTCGATCGAAGGCGAGACCGCAACGCTCAATGCGTGGCTCGTTCGCGAAGGATGGGCAATCAGGCTCGAGCCTTCCGCAACGGGCCGTTTCGCGGCGGAGGAAGCTGACGCACGCGAGAACCGGCGCGAACTGTGGAAAGGATGCTTTGCAGAACCGCGCGAGTTTAGAGGATGGAATATCAATAGTGCGCGACTTGTTGGTGGCGGTTGTCAGGCTGGCCATGAGAACCGAACACGTGACAAGCTGTTCCGCGTCGACAGCGCCATGCCGCCGGGGTGCCCGATCAAGGCCAAGCTGGCGCTGCGGGCCGTCGGCTACGATGGAATTTATCACCTGCCGGCTTGCGGGAGCTATCGACGGCTGAAGCGGGTCAATCGGTGGTTTTGCTCCGAGGAAGATGCTTCGGCGGCAGGATTTCGCAAGGCACTCACTTGCCGATAGATGATGCCGGCCGGCATTCGTGGACGATCTGTTGCAGCCCGGCACCTAAAGTAGCGAAGGCAGTCGACACCTTCGTGGAGGAGATCAACAACCGCCTGCGCGTCGAACGCAAACGCTTCCGCCAAGTTGACCACCAGTAATCAGATCACACCATTTCGCCTCAATTGGCACGGTAGAGTGTAGGTGGGCTTGAGGAGTGGGATAAATAAAAAGGAACTAATAAAATGTCACGTCGAACTATCATGTCGCTCGCTGCAACGGCCATTATTGGGATCGGATTTATTGGTACTATTTCTACCGAGGCGTCCGCATACTATCGCGGTGGTGTCTATCGCGGCGGTGTCTATCGGGGTGGTGTTTACCGTGGTGGCTACTACCGTGGTGTACGCCCGGGAGTGGCGGTGGGCATCGGTGCTGCTGCAGTTGGTGCCGCCGCGGTCGGTGCTGCTGCCGCCGGGGCTTACTACGGACCGGGCTATTACGGCGCTCCTGCTCCGGTCGGTTGTCCATACGGCTACTATTATTATGCCCCCTACAACCGCTGTGTACCCACGCCATAGTAGATGCTATGTGGCCCAATTGACGATCCAAGAAGCCCCCAGAGATGATCTCTCCGGGGGCTTTCTCGTCTCTGGCAACGTACGCGGCCGACTGACTGTATGCCTTGGCGATGTCCGCTAAATCCGACCATTTAGCGTATCGAACCACCTTGCCTAGTCCTCGTCCTCGAACTGCGCACGGCGCCGTTCTACGGCATCACTCATATCGTGGAGTATCAAGATCGCGATGGCCGCCATGCGCTGCCTCTGCTCGGGACTAAGCGTTTTGTACAGTGGCTGCCACGCCTCGGCGAGTTTATCCAAATCGGCTGATCGTTGAGCCAATGCTTCCGAGCGTCGTTGTAAAAAGGCGATGGGGTCACGATTTCGCAGGACTTCGACACGGCTTTCGTCGGCCCGCTTACCCACTGTTTCTCCGATTTTTGCAAGACGGGCTTTCCGATCCTCTGCCCTAGCACGAATGGCGCTTTCTACAGCCGGCCAGTATTTTTCTTGGTCAGGTGTCAGCTGCAACGCGGCCTTTACCAGATCAATCCTCATGTCTGACAGCGTATTCCGATCCGCTGCATTTAACCGTTCCGGAGCCGCAGAAGAGGTTTGCGAGGTTTGCGCGTTGGCAATCGGCGATGCAGTAAGGAAGAGTGCGGTTGCTCCGGCAACTACGATTTTCAACATAGGCGATCTCCTAGGTGAGTTGCCCCGGACCGCATAGTGGTGACCACTGCCAGGTCACGTTGATTTAAATCAAGGAGCCAGCGCCGCTAGTGGGCACGATACGGACCTACCGGGGCGGCCTTGGCGACTTCCGCTCTTGAGGGAAACAACGGACGTGCCGTGCAAGCGGGGCACTTCTCGATTTGATGATCCATTTCGGAAGTTGGGAACCCTTAGCCCGAGGGCGGCCCGCCGTGCATTAACCGCCGAGCGAATAGAACGGCGACAGCGGTTCTGGCGGCCGACGTGGAGGGCTGCCCATGGAGGCCGATGAGCTATCTTGGGTGTCGTTACCGCGTGGCGAGCAATCCTGAGGAACTGATGCGCCCCATGGAGGCCGCATGATCGTATCGCGCACATTGAGGATGACGCGGCTGGTCAATATGTGGATCGCCGCCGCCGTCAACCCGCGGAGCCCGGATCACCATCAGGGCTGGCGGCGAATGCTTTCATTTCCGTCATAGAACTTTAGTTTCCGCATGAGCAAAGGCATCATACGGCGAGCCCCCGTGCGACGACTGAAAGACGACGACGCCAAATGCCGCGTGGCCAGTATTTCATTGTAGAGCGGGAAGGAGGGCGGAGGCAAGGGCCAATGCCAATGCCACGCGCCCCTCGCAGTTCACCCCACCAGAGGACGTGCTGCTCGCGCAGGGGTATGGCCCGTCTGAAGGCCGGAAGAACAAACATACCGGATAAACCGAAAGAGCCCGCCCCGCGAGAACAAGCCCATTGCAAGCAACAGGGCCCTCCCATCGACGCGGGTAAGCGGCACGAGACTTAGACCAATCAAAAGAAAAATCAGGGAGTTTGCTATGAACGCGCCGAACTCCCATAGGTCAATCACGAAGGAACGAGCACTGGAGGAAAAGATATCTCGGTTCTCATCTTCCGTGAGAACACCAAGATTGCCCATAAAAAGACCGGCAGAGACAGTCGCAAGCACGCCCGAGAAGTGCGAATTTTCTGCAAGCAGAAACGATCCGTACGCAGCCACGGCAGTTAGTGTAGCTTGCACCAAATGGTCAGACGTCCGTCCGGCGAGTGCCACAGCCGCAGCACCACAGGCAACTCCCACCAAGATGCCTCCACCCGTCATAAAAGCTAGGGTGCGTCCCACCGCCAACGTACTAGCTGCGGACTGCCAGTCGCCTGTGCCCAAGTAAGAACAAGCGCAAACAAGACCGCTGCAACACCATCATTGAAAAGGCTTTCACTCTCCACCAAAAGGCGGAGGCGGCCCTTGATGCCGGTGCTCCTTGGACATGGCCAGAACGGCTATCGGATCGGTTGCAGCAATCAGCACTCCAAAGACGACAGCGGGTGCTATAGGCCAGGCCAAAAAATTTACCATGCCTGCGCGACGACGACTGCTGTGATGACCACACCAAGCGTGGAGAGCACGACAACTGGCAGCATGCTCGTCGAAGCTCGCGCCAGCGGATACTCAGTGCGGCTTCAAACAAAAGCGGCGGCAGGATGACTTCAAAAATGAAGTCGTGTGTAAGCATTGCACCCGTTTCGGCCCCCGCCAAGGCAAGACCCTGTCCGGTAAGAACGAGCCCGACCGTGTATGGCAGGCGCATGCGCCGGACGATGATCGCGACGATGATGGCTACGCCGAGGAGGCTAATGGTGTGAGTGAGACCAGTGTCCATTGTTTCAACGATCGGCCGGACGAAACTGACGCGATAGACGATTTTGCGCATACGCTGGCGGATTACTTTCGCCGCAAGGTCGTCGTGGTGAAGACGAACGACCAAGAAGTAGTTGTTCAGCCCGCGCGCGGAGCGAAGGTTGGACAGCTGCAGCCGCCGCCGGTGCCCGGTGATGGCTTCCGCTACCGCTGTTGGCGTGGTCGGCCAGACGGTGCCGTCGTTTGACACCGTGGGGCTAGTGTGCGGTCGTAGTGGTATCAGCCGTTTGTGAGCGAAAGCAATATCAGCGCCCGATCCCTTAGCTGGTTCGGATCGCGCTCGCCGGACTTCGCAATTTCGATGATGCATCTGGCAACGGCTTCGTAAATAACGCTCGACTGCCCGGTTTCAGTAAGAACCTTACAGGCGGCGTCGAACGCTTCGCCCATTGCTTTCGTTGCTTGGTCATCAAACACCGAACCCAATTCAGCTTCTTTGATGAACCTGACAACTGATGTCATGACCGCCCGGAGCGAGAGCCGATGGTGCATTTGGCTTTTGCAAACACGAGGGCCGGGACCCTTGATATGGATCAATGGCCCGCGTTGCGCTGCAGGTCAATTGAAGCCGATGGTTCCACTGCGCACGAGGAGTGCAGTTGCGATGTCGGTCTTCATTCCTATCGTGACGAAAACTGCTCCCGACACCTCGATTTGATCGGCGGAGACGACCACCCTTGGACAATTGACCTAGTCTGCGTCGTATCTTCGGGCCTTTTGGTGGTGGGCTTCGCCTGTGCGCTCGTGGCCCATTCGGTTCGCTAGGATTTTCCCCGCCGCGTAGCATGACCCAGCAGGCTTCGGTCGGAGCGCGCCCCAAGGCTCGCTCCTCCGGCTGCCTTTCGATGGGAATACGCGCCCCTCCGTCGATCTGGCGCGAGGGCACACCGAGCTATGCCATCAAGGTGCTCGCGGGCGATGCGCGATGGCTTACCTGGTATTGCTTCCGAAGAGCCGAATCGAAAGTTCGGTTGCTGGGCAACGCGCATCGGCTGAGCCCGACGGATCTTGGCGATCTTGCGCTTCGCGGGGCTTGCGACTCAGGCTGCTTTTCAAGCTTCTTGGCCTCGGCCGGACGAACTGGGCAAAGGTGTCGCGCACCTGCGCCTGGACGCCGACGTCCGCGGCCGGCGCGGCCGGAGCCGCGGCAACCTGGGTCACCGCCGCCGGCGGAGACATCGTGGGCAGGGTGGTGTCGTAGACTAGACGTTCCGGCAATTTTTGGTCGGAACGGATTCGCACCACGGTCTTGGTGATCGAGGGGGCGGCATTGCCGGCCACGACCGTTTGCTGCGGGGTAAAAGCATCAAGCGCGAACAGCAGCGCAAGCAGCATCCCGCCGACAAACAAGAGATAGCGCGCTACGGGCATTTACGTCGCTCCCCCGCGCCGTTTTGCGCGTTCATTCGCCTAACCGGCGATA
>CAVQGO010000014.1:0-9662 GCA_963712045.1 uncultured Bacteroidota bacterium
TGTTATTAAGATAAAAAGTTTTGCTTTCTCTATACGTATTGTCAGACTATATCAACATATGTGTGATACCCGTAAAGAGTTTGTTATGTCAAAACAACTTTTACGATGCGGCACAAGCGTAGGTGCTTTGGTTCGTGAAGCTGAACATGCAGAATCGAAACCCGATTTTAAACACAAATTAAGTATAGCTCAAAAGGAGATCAATGAAACTATTTATTGGCTTGATCTCTTGAAAGACACAAATTATTTAATGTTGGAGCAATATGAAAGTATTCAAAAAGACGCGATAGAAATTATTAATATTAATAATAACATCGATCTTATCAAAACGCTGAAATCAACAACTAACAACTAACAACTACCCGAAATCTTCTTCCTCCGCCCCATAGCTCGTATCCGGTGTCATATTCATCATCGAACCGATCAGGTCTTTAAACTCAATCTTTCCTTCCACAATTTTTTTGCTGATCAATGAATAAGCCGCCAGTCCATGCAACACAAATTCCATCAGCAGGGCGATTTCTTTTTCATTGGCATTTGAAGTGTTTTTTCACCAGGGCATGCAGTCCATCTACTTTATAAAGCAGGCTACTTTTCTTCGTCCTTTGTATTAAAGAATATATTGAGGTGATTTCCCTTGTCGAACCAACCGTGATGGGTTTATAGGGATTCTCTTCCTCCGCCTTTTCTTTTCTTTAACAGTTCCGGGTTTGGAAAATAATTGATGAATTGGGAGCGGAATGCTTTCTCCAGCAGATTGAACGCTACCTGGTACGGACCTTCCTGTTCACCTTCATATACCAGTTCGATTTTCCCGTGATGGAAGGTATGATCCCGACCAGGTCACTCATCCATACCTGGGTTTCTTTTTCATTATTTAGGATGGCCCTTCGTTCGGCGGCGCTGACGGCATTTTCAAAAGCCGCAATAGTGAGTCGCGCAGAGACGCCGCTTTTCTTATCTACAAATTCGCTGCTTCTTGCTTCAAATGCCACTTGTTCGATCAATCGTTTTACGAGATCACTGACTTTCACCCGCCCTTTCTGTTCTTCCGTGATGTCCGCTTCCTGTTCCGTAATGGCAAGCGCGTTTTCGATGCGTTTTGGGATAGTGCGTCAGGATCTGGCTTTCGATACGGTCTTTTAAAGGCGTTACGATGGAACCGCGATTGGTATAATCTTCGGGGTTGGCGGTAAACACAAACAGTATATCCAGTGGCATTCGCAATTTGAATCCACGTATCTGGATATCTCCTTCTTCGAGGATATTAAAAAGCGAAACCTGTATGCGGGCCTGAAGATCGGGGATCTCATTGATTACAAAAATACCACGATTACTTTTTGGTATGATACCATAATGAATCACTCGCTCATCCGCGAAATTAAGGCGAGATTGGCTGCTTTGATCGGATCGATGTCACCGATCAGGTCGGCAACACTTACATCCGGCGTCGCCAGCTTTTCTCCATATCGGTCACTGCGATGCATCCAGGTTATGGGCGTATCGTTTCCTTTTGCGATCAGGTCGCGCGCAAATTTCGAGATGGGAGCGAAGGGATCATCATTGATTTCGCTGCCGGTAACATACGGAATGTATTCATCCAGCAGATTAATCATCTGTCGCGCCATTCTCGTCTTCGCCTGACCGCGCAGTCCAAGAAAAAGTATATTGTGTCGGGACAGTAAGGCTCTTTCCGTATCGGGAACCACCGATCTTCATAACCTACAATGCCGGGAAAGCTGTTTTCTTTTCTGTTCAGCTTCTTGGATAAGATTCTCTCTGATTTCTTCTTTAACTGACTGGTGCTGATAGCCGCTTCTTCAGTTCTCCCAGTGTTTTTATTTTGTAATGTTCATTTTCTTTTTTAGTGTACCACAACGTTGTTAATTGTCAATTGTCAGTATTGTCAATTGTGATCTATTAATTTTTCGCATATACGTTACAAGCGATAATTTTCAACTTGCAGTTAACAATTTACAATTGACAATTGACTTTAATAAACCGTCTTCCTCTTGCCGCTTTCAAAATCCCTGAAAATAAAAGCACCCAAGTGATCCAGCGACGCAAAAAATGCTTTTCCATTATTGGTTTCAGTGAACTCATTTACGAATCGTTGAAGATAAGGATCACTCGCAATCATGAAGGTCGTAATGGAGATTTTTAGTTTTTTGCATTGCGCAGCCAGGTTCAGACAACGGCTTGTAATTTTTCTGTCGAGACCAAAACTGTTTTTATAATATCGCTTACCGACTTTCAGACAGGTAGGCTTTCCATCCGTGATCATGAAGATCTGCTTGTTCGGATTTTTTCTTCGTCTTAAAATATCCATGGCCAGTTCAAGGCCCGCAACGGTATTTGTATGATAGGGACCGACCTGCAGGTAAGGAAGATCCTTGATCTCAACCGGCCATGCATCATTGCCAAATACAACGATATCCAGCGTATCTTTCGGATACTTTGTCGTGATTAGCTCGCTTAGTGCCATCGCCACTTTTTTCGCGGGTGTGATCCGGTCTTCTCCATAAAGGATCATGGAGTGCGAAATATCGATCATCAGTACCGTTGAGGTCTGCGCTTTATAATCTGTTTCCCGGATCTTCAGATCATCTTCCTGCATAGTGAAACTTCGATCCCATGATTGATCTGTGCATTGCGAATCGATTCGGTGAAATCAATATGTTCCAGCTGGTCGCCAAATTGAAAGGTCCTGGTTTCAGGATTGATTTCATCTCCCCCTCCGGGTTTGAAGCTATTATGATCCCCTGCTTGGTTTTTTTCAGTTTGCCAAAGATTTCTTCCAGGGATCTTTTGCGAATACCCTGCTCAGTTTTTGGAGTGATCTTTATCGTGCCGGTCTGCTTGTTTTCATCAATATATCCCTTGTCCTTTAGGTCCTCAATAAAATCACCCATTCCGTATTCGCCTTCGGTCATTGCATATTCCTTGTCCAGCTGATTCATCCACTGCAACGCTTCGCCTACATCTCCATTGGTATAGGTCAGAAGCTGCATGAAAATATCCAGCAGCTGGTCAAATTTTGGTTTGCCATCCTTCTTAGGGTCATATTTTCCAAATTGGAAACCGATCATATAATCAAGTTAGTGCTTTTTAGGCTTAAAGAGCAAAGCTCAAACCGTAAAGCTTTTCAAAAATTATTTCCAAACATGCATTCATTTCTCAGCAAGTCGTTAATAATTAATAACTAACAATTAATAATTAAAAAGGATCGATTCGGATTGAAAAAGAAGAGCCCCCTGATTTTTAAACAGGGGGCCCAAATATTACGAAGAATTATACTATTTTAACTTGAGACTATCAATGGCAGGTTTACCCGAAAACTGCTTATCCATCTGATCGATCTGTAAAAGCATCCGGTAGGTGGTGAAAATATCCTGGGTAAATTGCTGCTGCCGGTCTGAAAGCTGCCCCCCCTTACCCTGTAGCAACATGTATGCATTCGTGGCCAGCTGATCGTCGCTGCTTTCATCGCCAAGCGATTTATAGTACCGCATCTGTTGCTGAAGATCTTTTTTTAACGATGCTTCCACTTTTTTCGCCAGTGAAAGATCGCCGGCAATATAGCAGGACTGCAGGAAATCCGTTGAAATAGCATCTTGCTGATTTTGCCGGTTTGAAGTCATGCCATAAGGGAAATTGGATTCCAGCACCCCTTTATCAAAATGATCCAGGATATTTTTTGCTGAATCCTTTTTGCCGGCATCGGCAAGACTAAACGCTACCTGTGAATGCGCCATCCGGATACTATTCAGATGACGGCGGTTTTCCTCATCATAGTATACGCCTGGTTTATCCGCAGATCCGTATGCAAAATGATTCATGATGGTTTGATAGGCGGCATCCAAATCCACTCCACCCTTGTCAAAAGGAACCAGCTGGTAGGAGAGTCCCCGGAGACGGACATATTTATTCAGGCCCAGATCATTTAGTTCCTGGGTTGATGTAAAGCAAATCGGACGCTTCCAATGATTGGCCGCAATAATTGAATAAATCGCTAAATCGTTCTTAAGCAGGTATGAACGATTAGGTATATCAATTTTAAGTTCACTCAAAACACTGTCGCCTTCATGAACCAGCCCGGCCGCTTTAACCGCTTCCAGGTCTACCGGAACGGTCAATTTTTTCACGGGCATCAGGTTGAGTACGTCTTCATCCTGGGTCTGCGTATATTTTGGATCATCGCTGCCGACCACATTCTTTAAAATGTCATACAGATCATAATATTTTTTCTGATCGAATCCAGGCAGCGCAGTGATATAAGTAATATCTCTTTTGTTACCCTGAATTTGCTCAGGTGTAAAAATGATATCGAATGGTGCACTCTTGTTTATTTTATAGCGCAGTTCGTTCATGTACCAGTCTGTCCCCAACAGACTATTGACCACGACACGCACATCCGGACGAATACCTTCCACTTCCTGCGCATACCACAGGGGATATGTATCGTTATCGCCAAATGAGAACAGCATGGCATTTGGCGGACAGCTTTCCAGATAATCCTTTGCCAGATCACGTGCCAGCGTTTTTTTGCTTCTGTCATGATCGTCCCATTCCTGGTTACCCATCAATACGGGCACCGCCAGTAAACAAAGTCCTGCAGAAACATAATTTGAAACAGGTCCTTTCAACACCTTATCAAACATGTCTTTTACCCAAAGCACACCGAGGCCTATCCAGATAGCAAAGGCATAGAATGATCCCACGTAGGCATAATCTCGTTCACGTGGCTGTTGCCCGGCCTGATTCAGATAGATTACAATGGCCATACCGGTAAAAAAGAACAGGAGCATATTGATGATGAAATCACGCCGGTTCTTATTGTATTGATAGAACAATCCGATCATTCCCAGGATAAAGGGCAGCGCATACATCCGGTTATACGACTTGTTATTCTTGTGAATACTGTCAGGCATTTTACTCTGGTCGCCATATAAAAAATTATCTATAAACGGAATGCCGGTAATCGCATTGCCATCCCGGATATTTCCGAAACCCTGCAGGTCATTTTGTTTTCCGGAAAAATTCCAAAAGAAATATCGCAGGTACATCCAGTATGTCTGGTAAGAAATAAAATACCGGATATTATTCCCCATGGTTGGCTGATCTCCTTCAGCCACATTGCCATATTGTTTATAAACATCCAGCTGACCACGGTCATTGCTGTTGTCCCACATACGTGGAAAAAAATGGGAAGAAGGTGTACTATTCCAATCCTGACTGATCGATTTACCGGATAGTATGTATTTGTCCTTTCCCCTGATATACTGGTCACTCCCCTCAACACGCGCCGGGCGGTCAGTAAAGTCCGGGCCATATACAATCGGCCAGTCTCCATACTGATCACGACTCAGATAACCGACCAGTGTTACCGGATTATCCACATTAAACATATCCACGGCAGGATCTGCATTGGAGCGGATCATCGTTGTAAAATATGTTGAGTAGCCTATCAGCATAAAAGAAATACTCCAGATGCCGATCTTTAAAAGATAATATCTCTTCCGTATGGCGTATCGAAGACCATAAACGAGAATGGCAGCCAACAGGATAAAGAAAAAGGCAAATCCCCAGAAAAACGGCAAACTGAAGCTATTCACAAAGAGAATATCAAACCAGGCAGCTCCCTTGATGGTATACTGGATTACAAACTTCTGGATCAGTCCGGTGATTACACAACCAATAAAAAAGGCGAATACAGATCCCCAGGCCGTTGGCGTATAACGCTTATAATAATATACCATTACAATGGCCGGAATGGTAAGCAGATTCAGCAGATGGACACCTATGGAGAGACCCATCATATAAAATATGAAAATAATCCAGCGGTCTGCTTCCGGTTTTTCGGCTTCGTCTTCCCATTTCAGAATCGCCCAAAATACAAGGGCAGTAAAAAAGGATGAAGAGCCATATACTTCACCTTCCACGGCGCTGTACCAGAACGAATCGCAAAAAGTATATGCCAGCGCACCAACGGCGCCTGCCGCCATGATGGTAAAAATCTGCTGACTATCCAGTACAAGGGCATTCTTCTGGACAATCTTCCGGGCGAAATGCGTTATAGACCAGAACAGAAAAAGTATGGTGAATCCACTCAGGATAGCACTCATAAAGTTGACGGCCCGGGCGGCAGACAGCGGATTGTCCCCAAATAAAATGATAAAGAAACGACCCATCATCACAAAAAGCGGCGCTCCGGGCGGATGCGGAATCTGGAGTTTATAAGCACTGGAAACAAATTCACCGCAATCCCAGAAACTGCCGGTAGCTTCCATGGTCAGGACGTATACCATACAGGCAATCAGACAAACAATCCAGCCTGAAATGTTATTCACCTTCTTAAAGTTCATAGTCTACGATTTTTTAGGAGTGACAAATATATAGAGACTACCCGACTAAATACAAGTGTGGAAGACTGGAAGACTGGAAGTCTGGAATAATTCCGGAATAAATTAGTAAACAAACTGTTAAACTACACTTCCAGTCTTCCAGTCTTCCAGTCTTCCACACTACTCAAAGTAAACTTTGACAGTCTGATAGAACAAGTGATGCTGGAGGCTTTGGTCAGTAAAATCCTGCAAGCCGAACAGGCCGGCTGCATTGCCCTTATTGATGGCGACTTCCAGGTAATTGGCTGAATTGAAAATGGCCAGCTTTTCGCCCTGAGGCACGTCTGCGTAGGATTCACTGATCCGGTCGATGATCTCGTTTCTCTTGAAAACAATTCTGAAACTCCGGCCCCGGCGCTGGGCTTCAAATTCATCCCGGGTAATATTTACAACGACGTTTTCGAATTTGTCAATAAATATGATCTGTCCTTCAATGTAACTCTCTCCAAGTAGCGGGCGGAGATCATTTTTCTGGATATATTTTATTTCAGGATCGCCCAGGCTCTCCGGTGGGATTCCGGCTTCGATTGCCTTAATGGCCTGGCCAATCCGACCGGTACAATACATTGTATTTTTAATTTCATTTTTATCAAGTGGCAAGCCAATAATTTTTTCAGGCTTTTCCGGAAGGATCATACCTAATAGCCCGTTATCCGCGCAGAAAATATATTGTCCGCGAAGGCACGCGAGCAGAATGTTTTCCGGTTTTTGTTCAAACAGGTTCACCAGAATGACATGGTAGGTATTTCCCGGGAAATGCCAGATTGCATTTCGGCATATATAAGCGGCCTGGGGGTAATTGAAAGGTGCAATCTGATGGGTAATATCATGCACCTGGAAGGAAGGATCGATTTGCATCAGCTGCCCTTTCACCGCACCGGCAATATAATCCTGCAGGCCGAAGTCGGAAGTAAGGGTAATAAGCGCCATCGTTATCCGTTCATTTTTAAATATTCCCGTCTCTTACTTAACCAGTTCCCCATTTTTGAAATAATGCTGGTGCACAAGCTTGTCAGCCAGGGATGGGAAAAATTTATTTAAGAAAACCGTGAACTTTCCAGAGAATGTAAGTACCTGAACCCTTTTCCTTTTTTCGATAGCGTGTAGTATATATTTCGCGCAGGTTTCTGCACTCATCAGTTTGGATTCATCCAAAGTGCCTTCACCAATTCCCTCTCCATGACTGTCCAATGCCGCATGGCGGATATTGGATGTGGTAAAGCCCGGAGATACCCACATCACATGTACTCCCAGCCCTACAAGTTCTGTTCTGAGTGATTCCAGCCAGCCCTGCAAAGCAAATTTGGATGCGGAATAACCGCTTCTGCCTGGTAGTCCCCGATATCCGGCAACGGAGGAAATACCCACAATAATGCCTTTTTGTTCTATGATGAAGGGAAGCGCTGCTTTCGTACAATAAACAACGCCCATAAAATTCACATCCATCATGCGCCGGATTACATCTGTGTCGGCATCATCAAATAGAGAACGCATGCTGATACCCGCATTGTTTATAAGTATATCGATGGTGCCGAAGGTCTCAACGGTCGATTGAATAAAGCGCTTGCATTCTTCTTCATGACTAACATCACAAACCATCGTATGCAACATGAATTGCGAGTATTCCAGCTGAAGGGCATATAGTTTATCGTGTTGCCTCCCGCAGGTTGCAACTTTGGCTCCCGCTTCAATCAGCAAGCCGATCATCGCCCTGCCGATGCCTTCCGTGCCACCCGTGACGATCACTACCTTGTTACTGAAAAACGACATATCCTTTTTTGATACCGCAAAATTAGGTTTTCATTTCTTAGTTTCATAACTGAATCCATATAAACCGGTAAGATGAAAATATTATTTACTTGCATCTGCCTCTTCTTATCCATAACTGGTTTTACCCAGGCTTATGTCGCGCCTATGCCCAATGCAAAACAACTGGCCTGGCAAGACAAACCTTTTTATTTATTCATGCATTTTGGACCAAATACATTTACCGATCTGGAATGGGGTAAAGGATCGGAAAAGGAGGAAGTTTTTAATCCGGTTGCACTCGATTGCCGCCAGTGGTGCCGGATTGCAAAAGCTGCGGGCGCCACAGGTATTGTGATCACAGCCAAACATCATGATGGTTTTTGTTTATGGCCCAGCGCGTACTCAAAACATACGGTTGCGCAAAGTCCTTGGAGAAATGGGAAAGGAGATGTATTAAAAGAACTGTCTGCTGCCTGCAGGGAATATGGATTGTCCATGGGTGTTTATCTTTCTCCCTGGGACAGGAATCATCCAGCCTACGGAACACCATCTTACAATGAGGTTTTTATGAAGATGATGGAAGAAGTGGTTCATCATTACGGACCTTTTTTTGAATTCTGGTGGGATGGCGCCAATGGAGAGGGGCCCAATGGAAAAAAAATGATTTATGACTGGCATGGATTTGAATCCATCATTCGCCGGATCGCCCCGAATACCATGGTATTTAGTGATATCGGTCCCGATATGCGTTGGGTAGGGAACGAAAACGGAATCGCAGGAACAACGAACTGGAATTTATTGGATACTGCCGGATTCAGTCGCGGATCGGGAGCACCCCCAAACGATACACTTAACCAGGGAAATGTGAACGGAAAAAACTGGATACCCGCAGAATGCGATGTGAGTATACGCCCGGGATGGTTTTACCATGTAAAAGAAGATAGTCTGGTGAAATCACCAGAGAAGCTTTTTGATATTTATTTAAAATCCGTGGGTCGGGGCGCAAATTTAATTTTAAATGTTCCGCCTGATCCGCGTGGGCTGATATCTCCTTATGATTCTGCTGCACTGATGGGGTTTGCAAAACTCCGTGAGGAAAGTTTTTCGAATAATTTGCTGGAAAAAAATAAGACAGTCTTTCATTCAATCCGTTGGATTCATTAAACCATGCGAACAACACACAGCATATTATTCAGGAGAAAGATTTCAAAGATGAAAAATTTACAATCTGGTTCGATGAAAAACAACAGGTAAATTGTATTCAATTAGGAGAGGATCTGGCATTCGGTCAGCGGGTTAAATCTTTTTCTGTAGAAATGTACAACAACGATTCTCTGATGTATAAGAATTTCTATACAACCATTGGTCATCAACGTTTAATAAGTTTCCCAACAAAAACGGTTAACCTTATTATTATTGATATCAAAGAAGCGAAGGCTGCTCCCATGCATTGCTGCTTAAAAATTTTTCGTATACCGGATGAATTAGTTGAAAAATAAATAGTTTTCA
>CAVQGO010000015.1:0-25713 GCA_963712045.1 uncultured Bacteroidota bacterium
TCGAAGAATAGTTTTTTCCTCGTCGGAAAAGGTTATTACCATGATAATACATCTTTTGAAGGCAAGCCGCGATACGCGGAACTGCTGAGGTTTGCGGGCAAAGGAGCTTTTGATAAATATTCCAGGGAAAAATATGAGGATCTGGTTAAAAATCTGCGTGAGCAGGAAAAGACAGAAATGGTAAGTGCCAAATAAATTCTCATTCAAAAGATAGTGAAATGATCAGGTACCGGCTGGCTGAGCACTCCGATAATCAACAATTGCTTGAGCTGACTGCCTCAACCAGCATGCAGGGAGACATTTCTATTCTTATAGACCGCCAGCCCGATTTTTTTAAACTTCTTGAAAACAGAGGAGAAACAAAAGTATTTGTAGCCCTGGATGAAGACAGGATCGTCGGCTCCCTGTCCGTTTCCTCGCAACGGGTGTATGTTGGCGGAGAGATTTTGCCGGTTCAATATATAGGCGATTTTAAAGTGCATGAATCCTACAGAAATAAAGGTATCGGTCTGATGCTTTGCAATGAGATGGCAGACTATGTAATTTCTGCCGGCTCAGACCTCGCCTTTCTGAATGTTGCCAAAGGAAACAATAAACCGCTGTCGTTTTTTAAAAACAGGCCGCAGGTTCCGGACTTCGAGTATATCGGAATTTTCAATATCCACCAGTTTACCGGCAGGAGAAAAAGGCTTTTATCCCGGCAATATGGAATCCAAAAAACTGCTGCGACGGATGCAGTGATTCAATATCTGCATGAACATTACAGAAAATACGAACTGGGACCTGTTATCACGAGGGAGAACATAGAAAACACGGATATCTTTATCATCACAGATCAGGAAATAATCAAAGGAGTCATGTGTTTGGCAAATACCATGCAGTACAAACAAAATATTGTGATGAAATTATCCCGGAAAATGAAAATGCTGCTGAACATATTGAACTCGTTAAAAAATATTCTCGGAATTTCCAGGATGCCTGTTCTCCGGGAGCAGGTGAAAATGATATATATCAAATACTTCGCTGTTTCGCATCATGAAAAACAATTGGTCAGGTTGATGCTCAATCACGCAAGAAACGTGGTTTATGATCAGGATTATTCATTTGTGTCAATTGGAATTCACGAAAGGGATCCGCTCAACGAATGTTTTGCAGGGACTTTTAAATTAACTTTTAAGTCTGTCGGCATGTTGCTGACCATAAAGAACAATCGACAACTTATAGAGAAAGTAAAACAGGGGATTCCCTTTGAAGACTATTCACTTGTTTGATTTTTTAACCTTTTATTCAATCTAAAAACAGAAAAAATGGAACTTATGCAGAATGTTTCAATGACCCGTGAATCGGTTCATGTAATTTCCGATGTTTTTTCCCAGGCCATCACGGGAGAACTGATTGGCATGTCCAATTTTGCATCCCTTGCAGAAACGATTGATGATCCACATGAAAAAATGGAAGCCGTAGAGCATGCCAATAGCGAAAGAATGCATGCTGAAGGTTTTCTTGCCTACTCAAATAAAATGAATCTTTCCATAACCATCAATATGGAGGGTGAGTATTGGGGAAATGTACGAAAGGTATTTCTGGACTATGCACATAAGAAAGACTTCATCGCCTGCCTGATTATACAGGAGGTAATGCTCGAATCGTTTGCCGTATCCATGTACAGCGATGTGGGTCATGCGCTGGGCGGAGAGGCCGGAAGACTTTTTCTTCGTATTGCGGACGAAGAAAGAGAACACCTTGAACATTCATCGGATATTCTTCGCGCCGCATTAAAAGAAAACCCGGAAGGTTTCATAAGCAAATTCGAAGAAATTCACTTTCGTTGCATGAATATTCTTGCAGAATTCACGGCAACAACCGACCTGAGGGGCCACTGCGGTGTATGTCACGGTGCCTGTATGAAAGAATCCCTGCATCATATCGGGCTGGATATTATCAGCCTGCGCGGGAATGCGCTGGCCCTGTATGCACAGGCGATGGACAATATTGGAATACCAGGTGAAAAATCAATAGTATGGATCGCCTGTCTGCCAGCATAGATTTCGCGGTCATTGGTCACCAGGACAGTTGGCAGCATATTACTTCCCTGATCAATGGGATCCGGGCTGAGCCCCTTAAAAAACTCAGTTGCGATGCCATCAGAAACATTTATTCATTTATACCACCGAGAGACGTTTTCAGAATAAATGCTAAATCAATAACCGGCAAAGAACTCCATGGTATATACATCGAGACATTTATTGATCCTGACAAGCTGGATGCCGGTCACCAACGGGTAAATATCAATAAAGTGAAAGACGCCGTTTCATTTGTAAATAAGTTAGGTGCAAAAATTGCAACACTGGGCGGTTTTACATCCATTGTATTAGAAGGAAATCTTTATGGGCTTCCAATAAGCGAAACGATTTATACGACCGGAAACACACTCACTTCTGCCTATATCGTAAAGGGAATAGAAAAAGCGGCGGCTTTTTGCGGGAAAGATCTCAGGAAGTCCAACATCTTAATCATCGGAGCAACGGGTGATATCGGATTGGCCTGCGTACATTACTTTAAAGATAAATGCAAAAAACTGTTACTCGGCGGCAGAAATATTCAACGGCTGGGGCAATTGGCGTTGGCATTAAAAGATCAAGAGGTTCCTGTTCAATGTTCAGCTCTTCTGGAGGATCTTGTACCGGAAGCAGACATCATTATTTGCGCAGCCAGTTCATCAGACATCAAATTAACCAATTATAAAAAGGGAGTTATTATCGGCGACGCCGGTTTTCCAAAAAATATGGAATCCTCCATTGAGTGTCATCAGGACCTGCACTTGTTTTATGCCGGGATGGGACAGATGATGGGAGGATATACATTCAGTCCCGATTATACCTCTTATATGTACCGTCACCCTGCACCTTATATATCTCATGGTTGCGTGATTGAAGCGATGGTGCTCGCATTTGAAAACAGATATGAATCATACTCTGCCGGCAGGGGAAATATCAGCACCAGCAGCATGGAGGACATTTATGCCTTAAGTTTAAAACACGGAATAGGGCTCGCTCCATTATACAACAGGAAGGGCATTTGGTAAAGACGGAATCAGACGATCCCAATATGAAAAAAAATAAGGACCAGGTCGGACTTTTCAAACTTGTATTTACTCATAACTGGGAAGATCCTGCATGCGACCATGCCGCTTTGAAAATAAGAGAGGGGGATTCTGTTTTGGCGATCACTTCCGGAGGTTGTAATATACTGGGGTTCTTATTATTTGATCCTGAAATTATTTACAGTATTGACATCAATCCTTCCCAGTCGTATATACTGGAACTCAAAATCGCGGCAATAAAAAATCTCGGCTTCGGGGATTTTATTTCATTTTCGGGATTGCATCCGCATGCTGACCGTATGAATTTATACGGGAAAATAGAATCCAGTTTAAGCAGGGATGCGCAACTTTATTGGAACAATAATAAAAAATTAATCCGGAAGGGTTTTATCATGCAGGGTAAATATGAATGGTTTATCCGTTTTGCAGGAAAATTTATTCGCTTTTTACAAGGCACAGAGCGGGTCCGGGGCCTGTTAATAGAAAAATCTCCGGTGGAGCAGGAAGAATATTTTGATAAAATATGGAACACCAAACGTTATCGTTTCCTTTTTAAAATCCTGTTCAATAAACGGATGCTGGCCAGGAAGGGTCTGGTAGCCGATTACTTTCACTTTGATGATGGCAGCAGTTCTTTTGCAGAAAGTTTTTATAACAGGTCAAAAAAGGCTTTCCGGACACTACCGGTGAAAGGCAATTATTTTTTGTCCCTCTATCTCCTGGGAAAGTATCGTGATGACCAGGAGGTCCCTGCTTATTTAAAGAAAGAAAATTATGACATCATAAAGTCCCGGATCGACCGGATACAAATTCATACGGCGGAGGCCCAGTCATGGCTGGATTCCATGCCCCAAGATAGCCTAGACTGTTTTGCCCTCTCCAATATTTGCGAATTAATGAGCGAAAAAGACACAAAACAATTATTTACGGCCGTTTCCAAAACAGCCAGGGACGGAGCAAGAATTATATTTCGCAACCTGATGATACCAAGGGAGCCACCGGCAGAATTACAAAACCTAATTGTAAAAGATGAAATGCTTAGCCGGAAAATTTACGAAAATGACCGCTCCTTTGTATATGGAAAAGTAATGGCTTATACTGTACACCACAGGCATTAAGACCATCGTGCCGGCCGGAACCTTATCCGGTCGATTTATCAATTCATCCCTTTTTTCTACAATTCATTCATTCCGGAATTGATCTCAGGATCAGACAGGAATATCTTGCTTCAAATTAATCGAAAGAAAAAACAATCAACATGCGCAAATTATTTATTGCGGCCGGCATTCTGGCCTTCACATCTGGTACGATATCTACGTCCTGTACAAACCATTCCGTGACTAACGAACAAACGACAGTTGTCATGGATAGTGCTGAAAAAGTTAAGCGGGGAGAATACCTTGTCAGCATTATCGGCTGCGATGATTGTCATTCTCCCAAAAGAATGGGTCCGATGGGCCCGGAAATCATTCCGGAACTCAGGCTTTCGGGTTATCCCTCCTCCCGGCCGATTCAAAAAGCGGACAGCCAGGTGGTGAAACAGGGATGGATGCTGATGGGTACTGACCTGACATCCTGCTGTCGGGCCCTGGGGCATGTCATTCGCAGGAAATTTAACCAGCGATGAAACAGGTATCGGAAACTGGACGGAAGAAAATTTTCTTCGTGCGATCAAAAAAGGAAAATATAAGGGGCTGGAAAACAGCCGGCCACTATTACCGCCGATGCCATGGTTTGTTTATAAAAACATGAGTGATGAAGACCTGAAATCCATTTTTGCCTACCTGAAAACCGTCAAGGCGGTTGAGAACGTGGTGCCGATCCCCAGACAATTAGCTGCATTAAAATAAGATGGTGCTTTCAGGCATAGTCATTAAATTTGGTTAACTTAAAATTCAACGTCTGTTGATAAGAAAAATTTTTCTCGCAATCCATTGCCTGTTTTTATCTGCAAAGGCGCAGCAGCCTTTGCAGTTTTTATTTACTCATTATACCACTTCTTCCGGCCTGATATCCAACCAGGTCAACAGCATTGTGCAGGACGGGGAGGGTTACCTGTGGACGGGTACTACCGACGGCCTGCAGCGATTTGACGGTATCCGTTATAAAACTTTCAACATCAGGAAAACGATTCCACATCAATACCATCCAATCCGGTGTGGCAATTGCTGGTGGACAAAAAAAAGAATCTGTGGATTTTACTGGCGGATGGCAGGGTTGGAATTATTTGATACCCGGAGTTTTACATTTCATGAAGTGCCTGCCCGTTTTAAAAAACCTGTTTCCCCCGACACATTTGTGAAACATCTGATCGCTGATGAATACGGAAATGTTTTTTACCTGATGGGCGGTACGGAGGTCATCACCTGGGACGAAAAATCCAAAGAGTTTTCATACAATCATAATTTTTTCAGTCAAAAACAGGAATGGGATATTGCTGATTTTATTCAGCAACCCGGAACCAGTAAATATTGGATCAGCATAGTGGGTGGGGGCCTGGCTGTTTATGACAGATCCAATGGAACGCTGAGTTATCCGGGACAAAATATCCGGAAGGAACCCCTGGTTGATGCATATGCCGACTCAAATACTTATTATCATCTTTTCTTCGATCGTCAGAACCGGTTATGGAGTTTTACTTTAAACGGCTCATCCTATATTTATTGTTATGATTTAAAAAACGAAAAACCGGTTATAGGATAGGAACGAATTTCCCTCCTATTTAAAACCTTTTCATAAAATAGAAGGATTTATTCAGCAGGAAGATGGAAACGTCTGGGTTTATGGCCAGCTGGTATTCGCCAAATTCCAGGAAACCAATAAGCAGTTCCAATTTGTATCCAATGGCTATCACGGTGAGACCAGCATTGACTATGAAGTAATACATTGTTTATTTGAGGACCGGGAACATAACGTATGGGTTACAACCGATAACAATGGGCTTTACCGATTCAACCGTACCGAAGAATTTTTTATCAATACGTCGACCACCAGAACCGGGTATCGGATAAAAAAGGACAGGGAAGACTCATGTCTTTTATCAGCACAAAATGGGGAACCATCCTGGCAGGCAGCTGGATGGATGGATTATATCAGTATGATTCAGACCTTAATCTGATCCCGACGAATATTAAGGGGAATTGATAACCGGTCAGGTCCCAATGCCTGGAGTATGTATGCTTCGAAAGACAGTAACACAATCTGGATCTCTGCCCAACCCGGTATCTATGCTATTGATCAGGCAAAACGGAGCAGCAAATATTATGATCCACCTGAATTGAGTCATCAGACGATACGTCAGATCCTGGAGGACAGGGACGGAAATCTTTGGCTTGGAACAGACAATAAAGGTGTTTATAAATGGGCTGCGAAAAATGGTAAAATAGATTTTTCCAAAGGGCCCGTTCCGGTAACGGCAATACCCGAGGTACAGATCAATAAAATAACAATCGATTCCAGAGGTCAGCTTTGGATTGCAACACCCGAAACGGGTCTTTATGTAATGGATCCGGCATCGGATAAAATAAGTATGCATTTTTCAGGTCAGGAGAGTGCCGCCGTTTCAATTACCTGAGTCAGGCATTTCCTCGGTATTGGAATATGATGACAGCACGATGATTATCACAACGGCAACCCATGTGGTGAGATACAACAGGATAACGAATCATATTTCGGCCATCGGAAGATCCGGTATCATTTCGGGATTTATCGCCGCTGTCGAAAAGGACCGGGAAGGCTACCTATGGCTGGTCAGCACCAGTGGCCTTTACCGTATCAATATACAAAAAGGAATCACCATCATATTCAACCGTCTCGACGGAATAGAAAATGAACAGTTCACCCAATCTGCATCCCGTGTATTACCTGATGGGCGCATGCTATTCGGTACCACGAATCATTTTGTCGCATTCGATCCAAATCATATTCAGGCCATGCACTCGTATCCCGATCTGCATATAACCGAATTTAAAATGATGGGCAAGCCACTATCGGTTGATTCGCTGATGCGTCTGAGGGAGATAGAACTGGGTTACCAGGATAATGCCGTAGAAATCGAATTTTCCACATTAATGTATGGCAGTCCTTTCATGATAAAGTATAAACTGGATGGACTGGATAAGGATTGGAAAATTGCCGATAAAAACAATCAGGCAGTTTATAACTACCTGCCCCCGGGATCATATTCCTTTTTACTAAAAGCGATGGATGCCGAAGGAAATGAATCAGGTAAAATATCCGGACGTTAAAATAATAGTAAATGCGCCTTTCTGGAAAACAATATGGTTTTATTCCTTACTGATACTGGCGATTGGCGGATTTTTATTCTGGCTTGACAAGCAGCGAATGCAGCGAAAAGAAGCCATTCAGAAAATGCGCAGTGATATTGCCGATAATCTGCACCAGGAAGTCAATATCGCTCTGGGCAATATTAATATCCTGAGTGAGATGGCCAACCTGAAAGCCGGCAAAGAGCCCAGAAATCGAAAGAATTCATAGAACAAATACACAGCAAAAGTAAAAACATGATGGTTGCCATGGACGATATGTTATGGAGTATCAAGCCGGAAAACGACAGCATGGCAAAAGCGATTGAGCGCATTACGGAACATGTTGATGCACTCAGAAACAGTTATGGAGTAAAAATAAATCTGCTGATCGATAAAAAAGTGGAGGCCCTGAAATTAAATATGAAGACCCGTAAAAATATATTCTGGTTATTTAAAAGCGGAAGCACGAATATCGTCAGAACCGGTGCGACCGATTGTAATATTCATATCGGCATACAAAAGCAAAACCTGGTTTATACTCTGGAATTCAATACTTCCCAGATGGATACACAACAAATGAACAACCTGCTGCAGCGGCAGGAACTCACAAATAAACTGGAAGAAGTAAACGGCGTTCTCCAGTCGCAATTGCAAAATAAAAGATCAACGATCGAACTAACCATTCCCCTTTCATAACTATTTGCCCAGCCAGTTCTTAAAGTCGGTTACTTTCTCCCGGCTCACCAATGCCTCTTTATCGACCGCCGGCTTCAATCCCAGAATCAACCGGTTTCCAAAATAATCGTCAATTTTTTCCACACTATCTATGGAAACATAAAAGGAACGGCTGATTCTGAAATATATTTCCGGGTCCAGCATATCTTCCAGTTCATCCATCGTATAGTCTACCACGTACTTTTTATTGTCGTTTGTCTTAAAGAAATTCAGGCGTCCGTCGCTATAGAAATAGGCTATATCGCTGATTTCCACCGAGGCCAGTTTTTGCGCATGTTTTACTAAAAACCGTTTGCGGAAGGATTTTGGTTTTAATTTCTGCTGCAATTCTTTCACCAGGTTGTCAAGATTCAAATTCCCTTCTGAACTCACTTTTAATTTATGGTATTTATTCAGGGCTGCCTGCAATTCTTCTTTCTGAACCGGTTTTAGCAAATAATCCAGGCTGTTCACCTTAAACGCTTTCAGAGCGAATTCATCATAGGAAGTCGTAAATATCACCGGGCTTCTGACTTCTGTCAGATTGAAAATCTCGAAACTTTGTCCGTCTGCCAGTTCAATATCCATCAGTATCAGATCCGGATGCGGGTGTTCCTGCAGCCATTCAACCGTCGCTTTAATACTATCGGTTACCCCCACGATCTCGGCGTTTTCAGCAACTGATAATAAATTCTTCTGGAGTTTTTTTACTGCCAGTTCTTCGTCTTCTACAATAAGTATTTTCATAATAAATAATTTAGGATATTTTTTCCATACTGTTACTCCAGATTAAAGGCAGCACTACCGTAAAGTTTTTTTCATCTTCGATCACCTGAAAACCGGACTGATTGCAGTAATTCATACTTTGCCTTAATATTCTCCAGCCCGATCCGGTTACTGGGTGCCTTCACCGTACGCCGCTGGAGATTGTTATTTACGACCAGTTTGTTTCCGACTGTTGTAAATATTTCAATAAACAATGGTTTAGCCTTTGAAAGTGCATTATGTTTCACTGCATTCTCCACCAGCATCTGCAGGCTCAGAGATGGCAATAAATATGTATTATACTGCCTGTCCACTTCTATCTGAAGGTTCACCGAATCTCCATGTCTTGTCTTCAGCAATTGAAAATAGCTTTGTATGAATTTCAGTTCATTATTCAGGCTGCTCATTCCGTCTTCATTGTTTCTGAGCAGATATCGGTACACTTTACTCAGTTCATCCAAAAAAGCTTCTGCCCTGTCTTTATCTTCTGATATCAGGGACGACAAAGTATTGAAGCTGTTAAATAAAAAATGCGGGTTTACTTTCTGCTTCAGACCATCAAACTCTCCTTCCAATTGCAATTGTTCCAAATGATCCTTTTCTTTGACCGCTTCTTTATACTTATCTATAATATACATTACTTCCCATAACGTCTGAAAAATCAGGTTGGTGGCGAGTCCTACCAGGTATCCGTATTTTAAATCTCCCTCCTGCAGTCTGATAGTCTAAGAATATGTAACCACTGAAAAGCATAAAAAATGAGCAAGACGGAAGGCGTCATGACAGCAGGTTGACCGCCAGATCCCAAGAATCCGTTTTCCTGTTTGCTGAAGCGATGGAAATTTTTTCCGGATAACGGCATCGTACTGCACATGTGCAAAAAAGGAAAAATATCCAATGAAATATATAATCGGCCAGTGAAACAATCCATACCCGCCAGTCAGTCCAGATCCGTTCATCATACAAAATATACATCAGGGCAAACGTGATGAGTGGCATGGAAACCCAGAAACAAATGCTGTAAATCCTGGAAGGTTTGACTATTTTCATACAGCATCCTCCTTTTTATCAAATAAAGGTAAGAGCAGGGCCCGTTCACCATTTCCCTCATGAATTACAATCGGACCGGCATTCAGGATCTTATACTTTTTTTCCAGGTTGTCAAATCCATCATCTTCGGTGATCTGGGCTGATATATTCTTTTTGTGCAGCGTGTTGACCACTGATAGTTGTTTATCATTCTTCAGGCTGATATGAATCGATCAGGGGATCGGACTTACTTACAGCATTATTCTGAATGATGTTCTCCAAAATCACCTGCAGGCTGAGTGGCGGAAGTTGTTTTTCATAAGCTTCCTTTTCAACTTCAATGGTCGTTTGAATCGCACCACCAAATCGTTCCTCCGCCAGATACAGATAGGATCTGGCAAATTTCAGTTCTGTTTCCAGTGAAATCAGAAATTGATCGCCGCTGCGTAAAATATAGCGGTGCACTTTGGTCATTTCATCCAGAAATATCTCTGCCTTGGCTTCATCCTCCTGGATTAAACCGGATAATGTATTAAAACAATTAAACAGGAAATGCGGATTGATCTGTCCCTTCAGGCAGAGCAATTTACTGCGCTGGTAGACATTCTTTATTCTTTCTGTTTCCGTCAGCGAAGATTTCCAGGCTTCCCAGTTGGCCACCCCTTCATTTACAAAAGTTATAATGGTACTCATGATACAGGCATACACAATCGCCCAGGGCAGCATGCCGGGTTTTGGCACACAGGGTACGATTTGCCATTCCTTGTAAACAAATATCAATACTGAAAAAGCAATTGCATTCATTACATAAAACATCGGCAGCATAATGGCGATGCGTCTGAACATATCCCCCGCATCCGGAAAACGCTTTTGTATCAGGATGGCTGCCAGTCCAAATACAAAATATACCAGAAACAGGTAAACGCAACTGCAAGCCATTAATCTGCCGAAAATGGAAAACGGAATTGAACATGCAGCTGCCGAAGATCAGCCAATTGAAGAAAAATATATAGGGCAGCAGGATCCATAAAAACACCTGAGGCTCCTTTTTGCTATATCGTTTCATCTGCATACTGTAAATTAAATAATATAGCCCAAACCCCTCTGCCACAAAGGAATGAACTGCATTACCTGCGTATCAATTGAGGAAAATAACCAGTGAATTGAAATGGGCGAATCGGAGCCTTTTTTCTAGCCTGACAACTGAGCCGAAAAATCAACAATTCATTCATGCAGCACTTTCCAAAATGCATGATCTGAATCAACTTTACACCGTCATTAAAAAAAACATTATGAAACAAAATTCCTTAAAGAAAATCGTAAACCGTCTGCGGCTCTGCATACTTGCATTTGTTTTGACCATGCTCAGCCTGCTGCTGTTTTTATTCAGTACCGGTATCAAATAAACATTAATACAATCAAAAAACAGTTTTTATGAAAAAGAGTACATTCATTGACTACACCGTCATTTTAGCCGCCCTTTCAAACAGAAAGAAAAGGCGCAGAGAAAAACGTAAACAGTTATTATTACGGGCGCATGGAAAATGTCAATTCAATATCGAATCAACATCCGGTGGCAGCCTGAGGCTGCCCCCGCAGACCAGACATTTCATTTCGCGATTTTTTTTTACTGACTCAGTCAAACAGGTGCGTGATTTATTTTTCAAAAACCAGCGCATCCGGAGAGGCGCCTGCATTTTGAATGCCGGCCACCAATTCTGCGACCATGGGATCGGGTCCGCAAACATAAAAATGCCTGCTGAAATCCGAAATTTGTTCCTTAAGAAACTTTTCATTGATTCTGCCATTCTTATACGAAGCATTCTTATCTCTTGTCAAAACAAAAACCACGTTATCCCCCAGTATCTTCAATAACTCTTCCTTATATATAATATCCTCCGCTGTTTTGTTTGAAAAAAACAGCTTATTGCCTGCCGTTTTGTTCTCATCAAATAAGGTCCGGAGGATCGCAATAAAAGGCGTAATACCCGCCCCACCTGCGATAAAATATCCTGGTTCTTTGTATTCAATAGCACCCCATGAATCTCCTATGATGAGTTCATCGCCGATGGTCAGCTGATGCAACTTATCTGTTACGCCATGATGTTCAGGATATCTTTTGATTGTAAACTCAAGATAGGGTTGCCTGGTTAAAGCGGTAAATGTAAAAGGTCTTATCTCGCCTTCCTGTCCCGGTTTGTTTATTGATACGTCGGTTGCATGACCGGGCATGTATTCGTAACCCCGCGGTTTTTCCAGCCGGAAACATTTTACGTCATGAGTCACCTGATGAATGTGAATTATTTTTACGATATATTTCATGATGTATTTGATTATTAAAAAGCCGGTCATGCGATGACCGGCCTGTATGAATAATGATCTTATTACCGGTTGTCTTCATTATCCTCCTCCAGATCCTGGTGGTCATCACCGCCGACACTGTAATAATTATTTTCCTCATCCTCCTCTCCAATCGCCTCATCCGCATCATCCAGTTCAGAACCGGGTACGTCTAAATCATCCCCTTCTTCCTTAACCTTATTTTTTATTTTTTTCCTGGTTAATTCCGCTTCATCTTCGTCAAACCCTACTTCTTTTTCTTTTTTATAAATGTCTTCACCTTCCGGATAAACAGGAAGAGGAAATTTTTTTTCTTCAGAAGAACTTTCCTTGTCTTTTTTGGAAATCTTTTTCATATACTATATTTTTTATAAACCCGGACATTGAAAATACGAAAATCCCAACATATGTTGGATAACCGCAGCGCCACAGGTTCTTTTTGACCCCCTGAATCCATTTTAAAGATATTTCTTCTTTAAATTCTTAAACCTCTTATCGTCCTGCAGTGATCCCAACAACATATCGTGGTCCACAAAACTTCTTTTCATTGCATTTGTCTTAAAAGATCTTTCAAACCATTCCAGAGACGTTTCAATATTTCCCTGTAAGTAAATACAACTCGCCATACTATAGAGAATATATCCGTTAGATGAATCACTTCGAAAAGATCTGATCAGGTAGCTATAAGAAGAGTCGTACTTACCTACGTTCATATAAATATTGCCCATTACATAATTAAAAGAAGAAGGCGTTTCATTCGGTTGAAATGCAATAAATTTCCAGTAATTCTCCAGAGCTGAGTCATAATGACCGATGCCGGGTGCAATATTTGTTGAGCTAAGACCTTTTTGACGGGCAAGAATAAGATCATTGGCAGCGCTTTGGATCTTGTACATTTCGATTCTGGCCATGCCACGATGATAATATGATAAAGCGTTATTGCTATCCAAACCAATAGCACGCGTGAAATAATCTTCGGCACTTGAATTATCCCTCTTTTGTAAATACAATACTCCCTTTTCAACATTCAGTCTTGACTTAGAAACCGGATCAATATTCCCCTGAGACAGCGCACCATCGATATCCTTTATGGCCTGGTCCAGATCCCCGTTGAGCATGTGAAGATTTGCCATTGCCTCGTAAACAGAAGGGTCAGTTGAATCTTTTGTCAGGTAAATCCGGTACTCGGTTAGCGCTTCAGGATTTCTATTCATGCGTCTGTATAGCTCTGCCCGTAACCGGATTGTTACCACATTATTATTGTCATATTCATACGATTTTGCGTAGTCTTTGAGAGCTTTATTGTAATTCTCGATTTGCTCGTTATAAGATCTTGTCAGCTGTCCCATCCTGTCAAAGCATTTTGCCCTCCCTAAATAATAATCGGAATTGGAATAATCAGAATTAGACTCTGGCTTTTTGAGCAATGCCGAGTATCCCTTAACAGCTTCGTTATAATTTCCTGCTTTGTATTTCTCTTCCAGATCAATAGTAATCCTGAAGGAAGCATTCAGTTCTTTTATCCTGGCTTCATAAATATCTCTTTTCTCCGGTGCGAGGTCTATGACCTTTGAGTATAAAAGAATGGCTGCCTGGTAATTTCTTTTGTTTTCCTCCAAACGAGCCTGTTCAATATACCGGCTGATCTTGTCTGCCGGCTCGATGGCCTCATCGGCATGCCCAAGCGAATTGGTTTGCATGGGTGCACTTGCTATGGCGATATTATCTGAAATATCATTTACGGTATCGGCCGGATTGAAAAAACCTATTCTTGAAATATATAGAAGCCATTTATTGCCAGTACTTCTTTTTATAAAAATTTCTGCTATCCTTTTTCCAGGTTTGTAGGGAGTAGACGGATTCGTCAGGCAAATATTTTTAAAAAAAGATGTGAAATAGACATTTATATAAATATTCTCTTTGCCTCTTTTAACACTGGAAGTTCTGACATCATTGAAGTATACAGAATTTGTATCACTTTTTCCATAATAGGTATTAAATGCATTTAGATATTGAATAACGGGCACATCGGGAGAATTTGAAGAATTTGAGTAATCAGGACTGCTAATATCATCAGCAACGGCAATCTGACCATTCAGAAATATTCGTTTGTCATTATCTTCTACACTCTGGGTGATCATCCCCTTAATATCGGTGTTTTCTGAGCCTGTATAAGAAATCGTATTCAGCAGGTTGTTCAAATATCTTTCTATTATAATTTCCGATCTTGCTTTGATAACCTTTACATCGTTTACAGTTATAGAATCCTGTGCCGGACAGATCAGAGCCAGGCAATGGAAGCCAACAAAGAAAAGAATCCTTTGAATCTTAGTTACCATTTAATAATTTGTTTCTATAGTTTTCCATCCCGAACGAAGAAACTGCCTGCATATGATTAATAAGCCAACCTGAATTCAGCTCTTCCCGGGAGAAATTCTCCACAGTAAATATCCATTTGTCAGCCAGCAAAAAATGATATTTTATTTTGACCACATTCAGGAATTCAATTTCACGACTCAAAACAGCATTGTATAATTCCAGCATATGGGATCTTTTAAAATAAAAGGCTTCAAAATAACTGGATAAATTCTCTTTGTCTTCAAAAGCTCTCTTTAATGAAACGAAATTTGTACCGTGGCTGGTCGGGCTGATGATATTTGTTTTTGTTTTGCTTTGAGCCATTTCTGTTACATCAATCTTTGATTTCAGGGTGCTGGATCCGACGGCGACAATCATCCATTTAGATCCTTTGTTCTGGTTCATTTCAATTTTCATTATAATCGGAATTATAATAGTAGAAGAATTGTATTTGAATTTGCATGACAGTTCAGCGTACCAGTTGCCTCCGTAAAAATCAAGATAAATGGGTTTTTTCTTCTTTGTAACTTCTGAGATAAACTGATTTATCATAACGCTGTCCAGCGACTTGTTTTCGCTGTTAAACAAACTCCGGATCAATTGTTGCCTGCCGATATTGAATTTGATATGACGGGCTTTGTAAACGCCTCTCAGGAATGAACCTGGTGCGTCATTAAACCTTTCAAAAAATTCATCTATTTCCTTAACCTCGTAAATAAAATGTTTGTCATTGGCGCGGTCATTATTTGAATACACCTGGCTAAAGAGGCGATGTTGGCAAATAAAAAAGGAAATAAAAAACAAACACTTTAAGAGATATGTTCTTGCCATATTAAAATGCGATTACGGTGTTGGGCGTTTCGTGCCCACAACCTCAATATCTGATAACATCACATCCCATTGCTGGACGGCATTCCCACGAAGATTTCTTTCGTAAACAACCAATTGGACCTCGGTGGTTTTTTTCGTTTCATCTACATAAACGACATGTCCATCACGGTAGGCCCGGAAAGTTTGTTCAAAGCTGACCAATCCATAATACTTGCCGTCGGCTCCTTTACGAATATTACTAACGTAATCCACGTGGGAAAAAGTGATAATAATGCCGTCGTAGGGAAGATTTCTGAGTTTCTCCAGAAAATCCCGCACCCGCAGGTGTTTTTTTTCATTGCTGTGTGCAGATGAAACTTCTATAATGGCCCCTTCAACAAATAAACTGACTGCCTGATCCACTGCATTATCGATTGCTTCATTTCCTGACTGTATGCCGCAGATTATAGACAGGCAGTTTTGAAACTCTTTTATTTTAGCAAGTGCCTTTTTTTTAAATTCATCATTTGAGACTTTACCCAGCATTGCTTCAGTTACAGGCCTTACGGTATCTTTATATTTTGCATCTATCAGTAACTATTTCACTCGTGAGAGCCGGTGCAGCATACGCAGGTGTTTTATCGAAAGAGTATAAAATCAGGGAAATAAATAAAGGAATCATCGTCAAAAAATACCGCATATAATTTTTTTTTCCTTCGTGGTTTAGAAATTTATTTTTGAGAAACCTCTTTACTTTTTTTTCTCCATAAGAATCCGATAACTATTTCATGTGTGCCATTACTAACGGTATTCAGCGGCGTTGTGGTATAATCATAAGAATAGCCAAGATTAACCGTGCTGCTGATGTTGACCCCTAACAGCGCAGCATATCCCACTTTATAGCGATAGGAGAACCCCAGCCAGATCAAATTCTGGTATTCTATTTTAGCATTCACGTCTACTCCAATAGGCAGCGGTTGTACATAGCTGACCATGACGGAGGGCAGTATAGTTATGTTGTCACCTGCTGATATCTTATAACCGGCAGTAAAAAACGTATGTGGAATCAACTTCCCATTGAGCAAAGTTACCCCGGTTGATGTTGTTGAATTATTGACGGAATTTATGGGAACGGGAACAATTTGCTGGGCAGACAATCCCAGAAAAAAATTTGTATTCGATAACCAGAGACCGGCATTCACATCCGGCTCCAGCTTATTGAGGAACCCGCTCTGCAATACAGCAGGATCGACGGGATTAGCCTGTCCGAAATCTACCGCGTTTACGTCAACGTTTACTTCCTGTACACCCAGGGAAACCCCCATACTCAGAGTGGTTTTATGGCCCACAGGAATATGATATGCGTAAGAGCCATAAGCGGCAATCCGATTCAGGGGACCTGTTTTATCATTTAAGATCGAAAAGCCAATTCCGGAATGGGCCGGGGGTGCCGTATACTCCGTCAGGGATTGTTTTACATCGGATTGTTTCGCCTGAGCATCGGGGACCGTCATAGGCGTTTCATAGTCATATTGTGATTTTCCAAGCGGACCGTTTACAGTCAGATATAGTGTTGTTGGGCCTCCTTGTAAACCAACCCACTGATTACGGTAACTGGCTTTAACGTCCCAGTAATTTTGTATACCTGCCAGGGCGGGATTCAGGATGAAATTATTCAGAATATATTGTGTATAATAAGGTTGTTGCTGGGCCGAAACGCAACCCACCATCAAAAAACAAATGCAACTGATTACAAATTTCTTTCCCGGCATCATCTTTAATTTTTCCGTCACTTAAATATGGTAACAGAACCTGCTATTTTCTTTTCATTGTTTTTTGGATCGATTATATAGTAATACGTGGCCAAGGGAAGGGGCTTGCCATTATAAGTTCCGTCCCAGTTTTTGTTATTATTTTCTGAATGAAAAACGAGTTGGCCATACCTGTTATACACATCTACGGTAACCCCCGGATATGCCGAAAGGTTGGGGATGACCCATGTATCGTTTATGCCGTCGCCATTTGGCGAAAAAGCATTCGGCGCTAAAATTTTTGATGTTCCTCCTGCCAAAGTAACCTGCATAATCCCGCTGGCTTCACAGCCCTTGTCATCGGTAATCTTGAGCGTATATGCCGTAGACACAGTTGGGCTTGCAACCGGATTTTTGACGGTCGGATCATTCAGTGCGTCATATGGAGCCCATTGATAAGAGACTATATTACCTGTCACCGATGGGTTCAGTGTTATACTTGTACCGGGAGCTATGGTTGTATCCGGCCCCATGACCAATCCGGGAAGAGGGTTCACTATAATGGAGATCTGCAGTGCTATTCCACAACTACCCGCCACCGGAGTAAAAGTATATACTGCACGGCCGACATCTGTGGTATTGATTGAAGAAGGATTCCAGGTTCCGGTAATTCCTTCTTTCGATATCTGCGGCAGTGTTGTAGAAGTATCATTTTGGCAATATGAACCTGCAATGGTTGGAAAAGTTGGTGCGACGCTGCTGGCGATTGTAATGTTTATGGAAGTCGGCGTTGAGCAACTGTCCGTGGGAGACGGTGTAAATTTGTAAGCGATCGTTCCGAGCGCTGTTGTGCTGATGCTGGCCGGGTTCCATGTTCCGGCAATTCCTTCTTTTGATGTCAGGGGAAGTCCGGGGGGTATCGAATTTTGACAAAGCGGGCCGATCGTATCAAACGTTGGTGTGACCACAGCGCTTACGTGTAAAACAATAATATTTGATGTATCGGTGGCGCTTCCACAAGGCAGGTTGGAGGTTATAACACAGCTTACTGAATCGTTGCTGATAAAGCTGCTGCTGCTGTATACCGGACTGTTCGTGCCCACTTTTTGTCTGTTCAGCAACCATTGATAAGTGGGTGAGGTTCCGGCATTCGTAGCCGTCGCCGTAAAGCTGACCGAAGTACCCGAGCAGATATTTGTTGCCGAAGAAGTGATCGTTACTGTCGGAGAAATCGTGGGATTGACAACAACTGTTGTACGGGCTGTATCTGAAGAACAACCATTTGTATCAGAAGCTACGGCTATCCAGGTCCCGGCATATGCGGAAGTAACATTGTTAAAGACTGCGGTACTGTCGTACCCGCTACCCCCGAAACCTGCGACCGGATTTTTTATTAAATAAGTTCTGCCAGGTATGGCTGGTACGGATAATTTAAGCTGACCCCCGACACAGACCGGACTGTTTGATGTGAACGTGGGTGCGGGAAGTTTAGTAAGCACACTCACACTGGTTGATTTTGTTATCGGACCGCCTCCGCCCGGACATGTATCGTTGACCTGAACTGAATATATAGTAGTAGTATCAGGATTAACTCTGATTACTGAATCACCATTGAATTGCGGCAGTCCCTGCCAAACGTAATTGTAAGGAGGTACGCCAAAGTACCCTCTGGCTGTGAGGGTAACCTGACCGCCTGCGCAAATACTTTGGGGCGATGCAACCAGGGAAGCAGTGTCAAGAGTTCGCCCCACTAAGGTGATCGTTAAATCTTTGGAGGCTCCAATACATGAGCCATCACAACCGGTAGGACCATGACAGTTTCTAAAGAAATTAAAAGTAAAAGGGATATTTTGGGGACCGCATACCGGGCTCGGAAAACAGCCAGTCAGGCTGGCTCCGTTATTCAATAATATGCTTTGATTTGGAAAATTTTGCGGTCCGGTACCGGTTGCAGTGCCAACGTATTTTTGAGAGGTACACCCGCCATTTATTGTAAATGAAAAAGCGCCATCCTGGCCAACACAGGGAGCGTTTGCCGTAAATTCAAACGAAAACATGGCATCAATAATAGTTGCCTGAGTTGGTGCGGGTACCATAAAATCGTATTTGCAGGCAGTATCCAGACTGCAATCCTGATTGGAATGAGATCCGTTAATAGTGTCCTTTTTCAGCACGCCCGTGCTCTGCACCAGGGGATCTATTACTACATCGCCGGTCCTGACCTGAGCATTCAGGAAATCGCTGTTTATGGCCAGTGTCAGATTGTTATGATCAAGATAATACGGAATGAATCGGTAGGTTGAAGATGGATTTCCGTTCTGATACATAACTCCTTCTTTTATGTGAAAAACGGTTTGTCCTTTCACACGAAAATCAGCAGAAGAGACCAGCCCGTTTCCAGGAAGTCCATTGGAGAAAGTGAAATTCCCGGTATTTCCGTTCAAAAAAGAATCTCTGAACAGAAGTGTTTTATACTTTGAAAATTTGTTGGTATGTACTATAAAACTGGTTTTAATTGAACCTTTCGACACTTTCATTTCTGCGTCGATACCCGGAAAAATATTTTTAATCGCGATTCCATCATCTCCGGCTGTATAACGTGTCCAGTCCGCGGTGGCTAATAAGATTCTGGTGCTCCCGTTTTCTCCATATAACTTCCAGTTGTTGAAATAAGTCCTGCCATCAGAAGTAATGATATACGATGATTTTTTTTTAATATCAAAACCCGCCGGATCTTCCTGATTCGATGCTTCATAGAGTAACGGGCCCTTTGGACTCAGCCGGGTATCGATGGTAATCCATTGTCCATTCTTTTTGAAGTGCATGGGGCCTGATGATCGCTGAGCATAAAAAATCGACGGTGTGTCTTTATTTATATAGAATTTTGAATCATTCGTCCTTTTTTCAAAAAGTTCAACCGCTTTGCTATTGGGACTGTATCCGTCACTAAAATTTGCGTCGGGATGGCGCAGGTAAGCCTTGTTTCTTGCCATCCATAATTTCCCACGGTTTGCAGACTTTCTTGTGAAGCTGGTAAAGTTCTTTTTTATAACAGACACCCGGGGGCGGCCATCCTGGGCTCGTAGGGCAGAATTATTTACAAGTGCGAGAAGCTCCACCAATAAAAATACAATGATGAAAGAACCTTTCATTTGAATCACGATCTTTTTAATTTGTAGACTGGTCAAATGAGCCTAGTGTAATGTTTTGTCGCAAAATAAACTGATCATTAAGAAAGGTATTGACAATGAACCACTTCAAAAGTTAAGCCATGAGCCTGAAGATACAATTTTTGCAAATTCCAATGAAGATTACCGCTTTCCTGGGTCACAGTTGTAACCCAGCTTGTTTCAAAATACTTTTAAGTGTTCCTGGAGGAATATGCGCCTGAGCAATTTGGCAACCTGTTTCAATGTCACATACTGCATTTTAAAAGATTTGCTGAGAGACCGGGAGAATAATAAAAAATGCCTAATATATTCAGAATAAAAAAGTGGATAACTATGTGCGAAAGCGGTGTAAAACAGTAGGCTTAATAATTTGGAAACAGATAGTTGTGTAATGTATCTTAGATTCATAATTGAGAAACGGAAATCTGTAAAAAGAAAGAAGGTTCTCAGTTGGGAAGCGAAATCTGTAACAGGAGAGTAACGACTCAAAGGAAGCATCGGGTCAGTAAGTACAAGGCGAAAGCCGAAGACAGAAAACGACTTGGTGCTTTTCCTTTTTAATAAGTCCTGGTGCTTCCCGTTTTTAACAAGTCCTGGTTCTCCACTTTTATAAGTCATTGAGCCAGAATCGGTTCATACGTTTTCCGCCTGATCAGTTTTGTACTTAAGATGCGCACATCCTGCAGCGGCCGGTTCATATCGTCTCCTTTGCTGGTCGGTTCGGCAGCAATTTTATCAACCGTTTCCATTCCGCTGACAACTTCTCCAAAAATGGTGTAATTCTGATCAAGGAAGGGTGTTCCACCCAAAGATTTATACACTTCCCGCTGGTTTTCAGGGATTTTTCTTTTTAATCTTTTGATTTCCACAGAGTCCAGCTGGCTGTCAGTATATTTCTTCCCCTGAACGATATAAAACTGGCTACCGCTGCTTGCTTTTTGAGGATTGACATCATCACTCTCACGGGCTGCAGCCAATACTCCCCGTTTATGAAATAAGCTCACCCTGAATTCTGCCGGCAAGGTATAAGGAGCGCTGGAATCCCCCAACGGTTGGCCTGGCAAGGCATTCTTACTCCCGGGATCTCCACCCTGGATCATAAAATATTGTATCACGCGATGGAAAAGCAAACTGTCGAAATATCTGCTTTTTACCAGTCGCAAAAAATTATCCCTGTGTAATGGTGTTGAATCGGACAACCTTAAGATGATCGTTCCCTCTGTTGTTATCATTTCAATATCCCTTTTCCTGTCCTTCTTTTTCAGTTTTGTCTGTGATTGAGCGACTGCCTCAATAGAAAAAAAGATCAGACCAATCAATAAAAAGTATTTCAAATATTTTCCTTGCTGCATAGCCTCGAATTCTTATATGGTTCATCAGGTGAAATTAAGAATGGATCGGCATTCGTATCGAATAGTCAGGGAATGATATTTGAATATATCCTCTAAAAAAAGCATGATACGCAAATTAAAATCCGGGGAATACCGGCTTTATTCCCGCAAAGCAGACCCGAAAACCAAAAAACGCAGAAATCTTGGAACTTTTAATACCCGTCAGGCTGCGCAAAAACACGAACGGGAAATACAATATTTTAAGCGGCACTAGGAAAGCTTAAAGCGTAAGGCGTAAAGCGTAAGGCTTCATAGTTTTTGTAAATGGTTGTTCGGGGCAATGATTAAATTTGTCATTTTCTGTTGCCAATGAATCAGCCAAAAGACAGACTCGATATCATCAATGATGTTCTGGAAGAATGTATACAGGCATATCCCCTATCCTCCTTTATCATCAGCCTGTATAAACAATATCTGCAAAGAGGATCCCTGAGCAAAAAACAATTACAGGGATTATATGGGAAAGCCTCTAAAATTGAACACCTGCCTCCCGGAAAGCTGGCAACCATTGAAGCGATTATCAAGAGAATGCCCACCCGATTTAAGTCAGAACTTCCTGAGATCAAACCATTATTTGAAAAAGAAGAGGAGACAGGAAAGCTGATTTCTGAAATTCTTGAAAAATATCCACAACCACAAGCGTGTGCTGTTTCTTAAAGTCAAATACGACAATAACGAGGTATTTACAGCTACTGACATAAATGATTTAAAAAGATTTAAATCTCTTCTTAAATAATGTTCCCCGACCAGGTGATACGAATGTTTCCGGTTACTGCTTTTTATAAATATTCAACGCAGTTCTGACAGCGGGATATTTTTGCACTCTTTGCATGGTAAGAAGCGCTTCAATCGTGGACTCGGCGCCGGAATTTAAATTCACCTGATTGCCTGTAGAAATGGCGTCAAAACAACGGCCGATGATTATGAAACGGCAATTGTTTTTATATTCACAAACTCCATAATCCCGTGTTTGTCCAACTCTCTTCCGTAACCCGATTTTTTAATGCCTCCGAATGGAAGTCGCGGATCCGATTTTACAAGTGCATTTATAAATACTCCGCCGGCTTCCAGTTGCTTTGCCAGATCTATACCCTTTTGAATATCTCTTGTCCAAATGCTGGCTGCGAGGCCATATCTCGAATCGTTTGCCAGCCGAACGCATCGGCTTCGTCTTTTGCCAGGATCACTGCAGCCATCGGTCCAAATGTTTCTTCATCAAATGCAGGCATGCCTTTTTTTACATCGAGCAAAAGCGCCGGTTTAAAATTGCATCCATCCATTTCTCCACCATATTCAAGCCTCGCGCCCATTTTAACTGAATTCTTCAATTGCTGATCGAGGGCATTGGCGAGATCCAGACGGGCCATCGGACCCATATTGATGTTTTTATCAAAAGGATCACCCTGCCGGAGATTTTTTAAGCTGATCAGAAAATGGTGCAGGAAATCCTGTGCTGCATTTTTCAAGATGATAAATCGTTTGGCTGCGATACAGGACTGTCCTGCGTTTTGCATGCGTGAATTCAAGGCCACAGAAACAGCCATTTGCATATCTGCATCCGGCAAAACAATCAGGGCATCCGAACCCCCGAGTTCCATGACTGATTTTTTTATATTGGTTCCTGCCAGAGAGGCCACTGAACCACCTGCCCGCTCGCTGCCAGTAAGAGTCACCGCCTGAACAACATCAGAGGAGAGAATTTTTGCCACAGCCGGCGTGTCAATAATCAAAGACGTAAATACTCCTTCGGGAGCACCTGCTTCCAAAAATATTTTTTCCAGTGCAAGCGCACAACCACAGACATTGGGCGCATGTTTTAATAATGTTGTATTGCCGGCCATTAGAGTCGGAGCAGCATACCGGAATACCTGCCAGAAGGGAAAATTCCATGGCATAATACCCAGTATCACACCAATGGGTTGAAAGCAGACAAAACTTTTTGAATACCCCGCCTCCAATAGTTCATCTTTCAATAATATTTCCGAATGGTCGGCAAAGTATTCAGCAGTGCCGGCGCACTTCTCCACTTCTGCCATCGCTTCGGAAGTAATTTTGCCCATTTCTTTTGTAATCAGTGAAGCCAGCACTTCCTGGTCGCGGCGCAAGATGGAGGTTACATTCTTAAGCACTCTGCCTCTTTCATAAAAGCTAAATTTTTTCCAGGTATGATATGCTGTGGATGCATTGCTGATGGCCTGATCCAGCCGGTGGTCATCCATGAGCGGATATTCGGCCAGTAATTCCTGTGTGTAAGGAAAGATGGAGTTGAACACGGGGACTGGCATTGGAGTCTTTTTTATGAAGTTACCCCATATTTGAGTATAAGAGTATGGGAGTATAAGAGTGAAGAAAAACTACTTCTATACTCTCATACTCCCACACTCTCATACTAGTTCTTACGTTTCATCATTTCGTCCACTTCTTTGAAGTTCATAATGTAAATGTCTTCAAATCCATTTCCATAAGAATTTAGTGCGTTCCTGATTTGTGAGCCTGTTTTAGGTTCGGGAAAAGGAAATTTTATCAATTGTCTCTTGCTGGTGAAGAAAAAATATTTATGATCCGGGCTGACAAAGGGTGAATAGTCGAGCGCCGGTGAGTTGATACCATTTTCAAAATGAACAGCAGGTTGCCATGAGCCTTCTTTGCGCAAAGCATAATACAAGTCCCCGCGTCCCAGATCATCTTTTCTTTTATAGGAAGAAAAAATAATAAATTTTTCGTCCGGATCAATAAAAGCATTGAAATCATCCTGCTTCGAATTCACCGCTTCCGGCAAGGTTTGCGCCTGCGAAAATTGTCCTTCCTTTAACACAGAAATGAAAATATCATCACCCCGATCATCATTATTCCTTGTGAAATATAAATTGCCGGATTTAGTTAGTGAAGGATAAAATTCATCCTTATCAGAATTCACTGCAGCACCCAGATTAACCGGCCCCTCCCATGTATTACCTTTCTTTTGAAGATACCAGATATCATAATCCTTCACAGTATCTGACGTTTTCAACGGACGGTTCGAACTGAAGAACAGCCTGTTGCCATCCGGAGAGAAAGCGGGTTCCATGTCATTGTATCTTCCGGAAAACCAGGCCGTATCCGGTTTTGTCCACCGGTTATTTATTTTCTGCGAATGAAAAATAACAGAATACAATCCGAAATACCATTGAATCGTATAAAACAAATCATTCCCATCAGGTGATATCGACATATCCCGATTTGCGAATCCATCGGAAACAACGCCGGGAGCAAAAACACCTGGTGTATCTGAAGCAATAAACTGAATGGAGTCTTGGGCCACAGAATTTTGGGTCATAAAAACTAAAATGAACAACGGCAATAGTTTCATAATTGTTAATTGTTAATTGTTAATTGTTAATTGGGAAACTTTATGATCAAGTGCATTAATAACATTATCGCATTAGTTTTAGGCTTTAGGCGTTGAGCGTTAGGCCTAAAAGGAAGATAACGGAATAACAACAAACTTACTGCTGGGCGGAGGGTGAAAAATGGGGGGATTCAGCTTTCGCATACTCCCTTGTGAGATCAACCTTATTCAATTCGCTGAAAATTTGTCCATCTTCATAATCAACCGCAACGAAAACGGTCAGATGCTGATTGGCAGCTCCTCTGAACGAACCTTTCACCGGACTGCAATCTGCGAAATTTCGTCCGGTGGCCAGTTGAACATGCGTATTCGTAACCCAGACGTTGTTTGTTGGATCAATCCCAGCCCAACCAGAGCGGGGAATCCAGGCATCTACCCAGGCGTGCGTAGCACCTTCTCCTCTTAATCCACTTTTATTCGGACAGATATATCCACTCACGTAACGGCTCGGAATATTGAGCGTTCGCAAAACCTGCAACATCACGTGCGCAAAGTCCTGGCAAACACCAGCGTTCTTTTCGACAATTTCGTCAATCGTAGTTTCAAAGGTCGTAATGCCTTTTATATAATTAAAATGCGAGAAAATATATTCACAGCAATTTTTTACGGTGATGGCTACAGAATGA
>CAVQGO010000016.1:0-13784 GCA_963712045.1 uncultured Bacteroidota bacterium
CAACTTCATTCTCAAATTTGAAAGGGCTTAACTGCAGCACTAAATCACAACACTTTTCACAAGTCTGGAAGACTGGAAGACTGGAAGTCTGGAAGTGAAGTGAATTAGTTTTTTAGTCGGGTGATTTTCTTATATCGCTACCGTGTTTTTCCTCTTTTAGAACTATCTAAACCAGGCAGATTTGTACAAATCTGTTTATTATGAAAGAGGGTCCCATTGTGAACAAATCATTCGATTTTTCTCTTGCAATAATTTCTTACTGCGAATATCTAAATGATAAAAGGAAATTTATCATTGCTAATCAATTATTGAAATCCGGCACATCGATAGGAGCAAATGTTTTTGAAGCGCAGTTCCCTGAAAGCAGGCTGGATTTTATTCACAAAATGAAAATCGCCCTGAAAGAAGCGAATGAAACGCTTTACTGGCTTTTATTATGTGAAAAAACAAAAGAAATATCGGTAAAACGGGACATGCTAAGCGAATTAAAAGAAATGATTTTGATTCTATCGAAAATTATAATTACAACTAAAAAAAATCTCACTAAAAACTAATATACTTCACTTTCAGACTTCCAGTCTTCCAGTCTTCCAGACTTGTGATAAAGTTAGCTTTCCTTCAAAATTTTGAGTAAAATTTTCTCTGAAGGTGTGAGGCCGAAACTTTCTTCCGTCATTTCAATCTGGTCAAGGCAGCGCGCGTATTTTGAAAAATTATTTTCTTCATATAAACGAAGCAAACCCGGATGAACATAATATTTTTTGCAGATAGATCGGGAATTCCCGAGTTTTTTACTGACCGAATCAAGCACAGCAACAATATTTTTCTTTCTTTCTGCCTCTGATATTACATCCGATAAAGTACACAATGTTTCCAGCGCATGTACGGATCCGGCCCAGGTTCTGAAGTCCTTTGCACTGAAATCTTTTCCGGTGGATTTTTTTATATATTCATTCACCATACCGGATTCAATGATCCGCCGGCTTCCTGTTTCGTCGTAATACTGAAACAATTCTTTTCCCGGTATATCCCGGCATTGTTCCACCGTTCTCGCCAGTTTTTTATTTCTTAAGGTAATATCGTGCTGGATTCCTTTTTTACCGCGAAAAGCAAAACGCATTTTGTCGCCGTTTATAGAGACATGTTTGTCTTTCAGTGTGGTCAGCCCGTAAGAACCATAGAGCTTTTCGTAATTGCTGTTACCGATACGTATATAGGTTCTTTCCATCAGGCTGATTACGGTAGCCAGCACTTTATCCTGGTTTAGTTCCCTGATCCTCAGATCGGCTTCCAATTGCTCACGCAGGCGGGGTAATAGTTTACCGAATTCATACAGGCGGTGGAATTTCGTCTCACTACGTACGTGCGCCCAAAGACTATGATAGCGGTACTGTTTTCTCTTTCGGATATCCAGTCCCGTTGCCTGGATATGGCCATTTTCCACCGGGCAGATCCAGACCTCCGTCCAGGCTGGCGGAATGGCCAGTTTTTTTATTCTTTTCAGCTCCTGGTGATCCTTCAGGGTCTGGTCTTCCATGATATAGGTAAAGCCTTTTCCCTTTTTGAGACGCTGAATCCCCGGCATATTATCCCGCACATAGATCAGATTTACGGCATTGGCCGCCTTCTCATAGTCCTTATCGGCTTTGAGCAGCTCTTTATGGGAAAGGGTTAGGACCAGTTCGGCCATTTTTGTTTTTTTATTGATTTCGAATCTTGTGCCCCGGTTTTTTGAAATATCGGTATATGATTTGAATAATATTTCATGAAACCGGTACTACAACGTATAAAACCTGTTTATGGATATAAGGGATTTCAATTTTATGGATGGTATGGCCAAGACAGAGGTGCTGGCCAGCGACGGGGTTTTCCTGGCCGAAAGGCATGATGGATGTTTTCGGATCAGCCTGTACCAGGTAAACGATTTTTATGTTGAGATTTATTATCATAAGACCCGTTATTTTTATATCTGCATCCGCAGTTTCGAGGATTCGTCAGAGTTATACCCGTATTTACAGGATATTGATATCTCCGAGATCTATAAAGTGATATATAGTTTTCGATGATAGAGATGGTATTATGATCTACAAAAAAAGATGTTTGGGAAAGAAATTCCACATCGCGATGAATAAACGTTAGAAATCAAACCAAAATTCTTTGGCAAATAAATTGAATAAATCATGTAAGTCGTATGCATTAGTCTTAGGATAGGGAAACATGCAAAAAGTCCTGAAGTCAATTCAGGACTTTTGTATTTTTATTATTCATCGCCCAATAAATTGAAGGACGATTATGATCTTGATTGTGGACGATTCGCCGGAGAACATTTTTACCTTAAAGACATTACTGGAGTTGCACGCTTTTCCGACGGATTCCGCATCCAGCGGAGAGGAAGCCCTTAAAAAAACACTGAGGAATTCCTATGCATTGATTATTCTGGATGTCCAGATGCCCGGCATGGATGGGTTTGAAGTGGCAGAAACCCTGTCGGGCAACAGTGCTACGAAAGATATTCCGATCATATTCCTTTCTGCCATTAACGTGGAAAAAAAATATATTACGAAAGGTTACTCCTCGGGCGGGATAGATTATGTTACCAAACCGATCGACCCGGATATCTTATTATTGAGGGTAAAAACATTTTACCGTTTATACGAACAGAACCGCGTGTTGAGTCAGATGCAGGACAGCCTGCGACTGGAAATCGAATTCCGGAAAGCGGCCCAGAAGGAGGCGCAGGCCGCTTCAAAGCGTAAGGATGAATTTATGAGCATTGCAAGTCATGAATTGAAAACACCACTGGCCAGTGTGAAGGCCTATGTTCAGTTGCTTGACCGTTCATTGGAAAAAGACGAAAGAGTAAAAGGATATCTCGACCGCACCCTGGCACAAATAAACAAATTGAATAGTCTGATTGTGGATCTGCTGGACACATCACGCATAGAAAACGGCAGACTGAAATTCAATGAATCGCTCTTTAATTTCAACAAACTTATAAATGAATCGGTCGAAATGATCGGTCATATTTACCCGGACTACAAGATTCGGGTAAGCGGGGAGAGCAATGTACTCGTAAGGGGTGATGAAACGCGTCTCGAGCAGGTGATACTGAACTATATGACCAATGCCATTAAATATTCTCCGGATGTCAGGGAACTGGAGCTGCATTCAACCATTCAGGATAATTTATTGATCGTATCAGTAAAAGATTTTGGGATCGGTATTCCAAAAGACAGTCAGGCAGATGTATTCCGCAAGTTTTATCGTGTAGAGGGTACGGCCCGGCGCTTTCAGGGGCTGGGTGTGGGCCTTTATATCTGCTTTGAAATCATACGGAGACATAATGGAAAATGCTGGCTCGAAAGTGAAGTCGGAAAAGGATCTACTTTCTATTTTTCTTTACCCATTGCTAACCCCATTGCAGAAAATTAAAAGGATTTTATTTTAATGAAACAATCGCTGACCCGCAACCTTGCCATCGGTTTTGGATTCTCTCTATTGATCCTGCTTGGAAGTTCTGTTGCTTCCTTCTTCAGTATTCAAAACCTGTTAACCAGTTCACAATGGGTAAATCATACCTACGAAGTCATTTCAAACCTGAACGATGTGGTAGCGCCCATCCGTGAAGCCGAAACTTCGCAGCGTGGTTTTTTAATTACAAATGACCCCGTTTTCCTGGAACCCTTTCATGGATCTTTTGAACAATCCATTACAGCGCTGGATCATGTGAAAACGCTAACCAGTGATAATCCTGCACAGCAGGTACGATGTGAGCTGCTTCGGGAACTGATCAATAAACGATTCAATAAAATGGAGGCGCTGATCAAATCCAAACAGGAGTCTAATACAATAGATCCAAAACAATTGACATCCGGAAAGGATTATATGGATTCCATTGTGTCGACAGTAAATGATTTGAAAAATGCAGAAAAAGAATTGCTGTCCTCCAGAACCAAAAATTTCGAAACGTTCTCACGGGCTACGCCGATCATTATCGTATTATCTTCCATCATCGCCATTCTCATTGCCATCTTCTTTTTTCTCAGGGTCAGAAATGATATCAATCTGCGACTGAGGCTTCAGCGGGAATTGGAACAAAAGGATTTGGAAATCACCCGGCGTATTGAGACGGTCAGTAAAATTGCTGAAAGTATTTCTTCCGGGGACTACAGCACCCGTATTAATGACGAGGAAAGGGACAATCTGGGAAGTTTATCTTCTGCACTGAATAAAATGGGAGCGTCCCTGGAGTACTCTTTCAATAGTCTTTCAGACAAAGAATGGCTGCAAACCGGAGCCGCTTTAATCAGCGAAGCAGCCATTGGTGAACAAACAGTTCAGCAGCTTTCTTCAAAAGCACTCCAGGTGATAGCTAATTATAGCGGAAGTTCTGTAGGCGCATTTTATTTGTATTCAGGAAATAATCGTTTGAATTTTGAAGCGGGTTATGCATTTGTTCCGACTACTGATAGAAAAAATATTGCTATTGGAGACGGAATTATCGGAGAAGTGGCGGTCACCCACAAAGAAATCTTTCTGCCCGAAACCACAGGATCCCCGTTACAAATCAGTTACGCAACAGGCAGCCTGAAACCGGCCAGTATTTTTGGATTCCCGGTATCATTTGAAAATAAACTGATTGGCGTCTTAGAACTGGGCAGTTTAAAAATCTATTCCGACAGAGATCTGCAATTTTTCCGGAATGCGGCAAATGTCATAGCGATTGCCATCAATATGGCTCAGAACCGGGAACGCATGCAGGAATTGCTTGAAGAGGTCCAGGCACAGTCGGAAGAATTGCAGGCCCAGCACAAAGAGCTTGAGATAGTGAATACAGAAATGGAAGCTCAAACAGAAAAGCTGCAGGTATCTGAGGAAGAATTAAAAGTGCAACAGGAAGAACTGATGCAAACCAACCGGGAGCTCGAAGAGCGAAGCAAATTGCTGGAAGAAAAAAATGAACTGATCGGACACAGGAATCGGGAAATCCAGAAAAAAGCGGAAGAGCTGGCGCAGAGTACAAAATATAAATCCGAGTTTCTTGCGAATATGTCCCACGAACTTCGTACGCCTCTGAATTCAATTCTGTTATTATCCAGACTGATGGCGGAAAATAAAGATTCCACCTTGTCCAAAGAACAGGTGGAATATGCGCAGGTAATTCAAAGCTCCGGTAATGGCCTGCTGGAACTGATTGATGAAATACTCGACCTCTCTAAAATTGAGGCCGGTAAAATGGACCTGGATTATTCATATGTTTCCTTCAAACAGGTCATGGATGATATGCGCATGTTATTCGAACCCCTGGCCCGCGAAAAAGGACTACAACTCGATTTCGAAACGGATACGGATACGATCACGGAGATTGAAACAGATAAAATGCGACTCGAGCAGATTCTGAAAAATCTGCTTTCCAATGCATTTAAGTTTACAAATTCCGGCGGCATCAGCCTCCGGATTAAACCTGACCCACAATCCGTCGGACGTTTTATATTATTTGAAGTACAAGACAGCGGTATTGGTATTCCCGGGGACAAACAGGGATTGATTTTCGAGGCTTTCCAGCAGGCAGACGGTTCAACCAAGAGAAAATACGGTGGCACGGGACTGGGACTTTCCATCAGCCGGGAACTGAGTTATTTGCTGAAAGGCGATCTGTTTGTAAGCAGCAGGGAGGGAGAAGGAAGTGTTTTTACCTTACGAATCCCGGTCAGCCAACAAATACAACCGGAACCAGACCGGGTCGCCCTTCCTGCTGTCACAACGCCCTTACCTGTCTTGCAAAATGAACAGGAACGTCCGGTTGGCAAACTTACCCTTACTGAAATTCCGAAGGCAATACCCGACGACCGGGAGGATATATTGCGGGGTGATAAAATCATATTGATCATAGAGGATGATACGCATTTTGCAACGGCCCTTTTAAATTATACCCGTAGCCAGCATTATAAAGGCATCGTCGCCGTGCGGGGCGATGAGGGTGTTCAATTTGCAAAAACGTACAATCCCCTGGGTATCCTGCTGGATATCCAATTGCCGGTTAAAAATGGATGGGAAGTGATGGAGGAATTGAAAAAAGATTCTGCTACGCGGCATATACCGGTACACATCATGTCTTCTTTCGAAGCAAAAAAAGAAAGCCTCACACGTGGCGCCGTTGATTTTATCAACAAACCGGTGGCATTGGATCAGATGGCGGAAATATTCCGTAGAATAGAATCGGTGGTGAATCACGAAAAAAGTAAGGTTCTGATCGTCGAGGAAAATCCAAAACACGCACAGGCGCTCAGTTATTACCTGAGTAGCTACCAGGTGCAATCTTCCATTGCGAAATCCATACCTGAAAGTATACAGGCTCTTCAGAATAAAGATGTGAACTGTGTGATCCTTGACATGGGTTTGCCGGAAACGCGCACCTATGACAATCTGGAACAAATCAAATCAACCCCGGGATTTGAAAATATCCCCATTATTATTTTTACGGGAAAAAATTTTTCAAGAACCGAAGAACAGCGTATAAAGCAATATGCAGATTCCATTGTGATTAAAACGGCTCATTCTTACCAGAGAATACTGGACGAAGTTTCCCTGTTTTTACATATCATGGATCAGCAACAGAAAAACAGACCGACTACCGGCCTTGAAAGACTTGGATCCCTGGATGAAGTCCTGAAGAATAAAACGGTTCTGCTGGCAGACGATGATGTACGTAATATTTTCTCACTCACAAAAATTCTTGAGCATCATAAGATGAAAATCATTCCCGCAATTGATGGGAAAGAGGCGCTGGAAAAAATGAATGCCCATCCGGATGTCGATATTGTTCTGATGGATATGATGATGCCGGAAATGGATGGTTTTGAAAGTATTCGAAAAATCAGGCAGACCCCCGCTTTCAAAAATATTCCGATCATTGCGATTACAGCAAAAGCAATGACGGGCGACCGGGAAAAATGCATACAGGCAGGAGCGTCCGATTATATTTCAAAACCTGTCGATATGGATCAGCTGATTTCACTGCTGCGCATTTGGTTATATGAAAAATAAAGAGGAATGTTCCTTCAGGATGAAGAATTACAGCTATTGCTGAATGACATGATTGACCGGTATGGTTACGATTTTACCGGTTATTCGGAGGCATCCCTGAAACGTAGGATTGAACATTTCATGATCAATGATCATATCACGGATATTTCAAAGCTTCGTTCTCTGATCGTCCAGAACCCTGACTATTTCAGGCACCTGGTGGAAGAAATAACGGTGAATGTCACGGAAATGCTCCGGGATCCGATTTTCTACAAAACGATTCAGGGAAGAAGTATTGCCGGCACTCGCCACCTATCCCTTCATTCGGATCTGGCATGCCGGATGTTCCACCGGTGAAGAAGTCTTTTCCATGGCCATCCTTTTAAAAGAAGCCGGTATCCTGCATAAGTCCCGGTTATATGCAACGGATATCAATCCGTATGTGATCGAAAAAGCAAAGAGTGGAATTTTTCCCGCCAGCCAGATGCGGAAGTATTCGGAGAATTATATACAATCCGGCGGAATTAATGATTTCTCTTCCTATTATTCCTCAAACTACAATCTGGCTAAATTCGATGAAAGCCTTTCTGAAAAAATGGTCTTTGCAACACATAACCTGGTTGCAGACTCATCATTCAATGAATTTCAACTTATACTTTGCAGGAATACATTAATCTATTTTAATAAAAAACTACAGTCCCGGGTGCTGGAACTATTCGACCATAGTTTGGATTTGCTGGGTTTTCTGGGACTCGGTACAAAGGAATCGCTGCGGTTTTCAGGCATAGAATCTAAATTCCGGCAAATTATGCCCGGACAAAAAATATGGCGGAAACAGAAGTAAATACGGGGAAGCTGGTTGTAATGGGCGGATCATCAGGAAGTCTGCAGGTTATACTACATATACTGGGTCGTCTTCCCAAAGATTATCCGATACCCATTCTATTAATTATTCACCGGGCATATTCCAATGATTCCATGCTGGTGGATCTGCTCGTGTTAAAATCAAATATAAACGTGCGCGAAGTGGAAGAAAAGGACAAAATCCTGCCTTCCTGTGTTTATCTGGCACCGGCAGACTATCATGTGCTGATCGAAAAAGATGAAACCTTTACGTTGGATTATTCCGAGAAATTAAATTTTAGCCGGCCCAGTATCGATGTGAGTTTTATATCGGCGGCCATGGTATACGGCAGAAACCTGACTGGTATTTTATTGTCGGGCGCTAATGAAGACGGCGCTGAAGGTTTAAAGGAAATCAAAGAACAGGGCGGCCATACCATTATCCAGCACCCCGATGAGGCAATTGTCAACTATATGCCCCTGCAGGCAAGTTATAAGTCTAAGATCGATGAAGTGTTAAATACGGATGGAAATTTCTGGTTACCTGATTTCACTGATTCCCGCCTGACGATGAACGGCGACGGCTTTGGAAACGGTCGATTCCAGTTCTTCAATTTCAAAAGGTTTTTGCAGGTAAAATTCCGCACCGGCTTCTAATGCCAGATCTTCCACCCGGTCATTGGCGCTGAAGAAAATAACTGGTATTGATTTTAATTCCGGATTATTTTTTAGCAGTTGTGTTGCCTTCACACCGCCGACGTCCGGAATCCAGTTGTCCATTAAAATAACGTTGGGCGAAAATGACTTCACTTCATGGACAATATCGCTGCACTTATTTAAAGCCATGACGATAAAATGCTTCGATTTCAAAACAATACTACACACCTCCAGTAAATCTGTATCATCGTCAAAAATCATCACTCGGCCTGGCATTCGTAAATTTTTAGATAAACTCCGGGGAGGCAAAAATAACAACAAATCACACATTTCTTACCTTTGTTGACCATAATCAATACCCAATAAATGATCGGGATGAAAAGAACGGTTGTCCTGTTAAGTCTGGCCCTTTGTTATTTCTCTGTTTCTACCGCACAAACCACGTATCATTCTGCCATCGGGCTCAGAATCGGTACCGGATACTATGACTTGTTCTCCGCCTCTTATAAAACGTTTATTTCTGAGAGCGCCAGTGCCATTGAGCTCAATTTTGGCGTGAAGCCGGCTACTGACTATCATACAGGCTGTTGCGTGCTGGACGATAATCCCAATACCATGATTTCTTTTTCAGCCTCTTACCAGTATCATGTGCCTATCGCGGCCCTGCCGGGACTCCAGTGGTTCATAGGAGGGGGGCTTACCCTTACAAATACTTTTTCTGACAATAGCAACTATCGTGGAATTGGTTTTGGACTTTTCCCGACTGGCGGGGCGGATTATAAGTTTGCGAAGATCCCTCTGGACGTTTCGGTGGATATCCGGCCCACATTCAGGGTATCTTCTCCCGCTTATTACAATTATGACAATTTTTATTTCCCCGACTTCGGGTTTTCCGGCCGATACGTTTTACGCTGAAAGCTTAAAGCGTAAAGCTTAAAGCCTTTTTCTCTGTCAACCTAAACAAATTAACAACTAACAACTAACAACTAACAATTGACAATTAGCGAGGATCAATTTGAAAGATTAAACGTCTGCATTTTAGTGCCTACTTACAATAATGCAAAAACCCTGGCTCCCTTACTGGAAAACCTGCAGAAACTCAATGCTTATATCATCGTAGTGAATGACGGATCTACCGATGAAACACAAAATATTCTTGACCATTATCCCGGTATACATTCCATTTCCTATTCACCGAATAAAGGCAAAGGCATCGCACTCAGGCGGGGATTCAGCGCCGCTGTCAACCAGGGATATCAGTATGCTATTTCCATCGATTCAGATGGTCAGCATTTTACCCGGGACATTCCCGCTTTTCTCGAATGCCTGGAAAAAAATCCGGGTGCACTGATCGTAGGCGCACGGAATATGGATCAGTCTTCCGTACCGGGGAAAAGCAGTTTCGGACACCGGTTCTCTAATTTTTGGTTTAAGGTGGAAACAGGCATCCAGTTGCCGGATACACAGTCCGGTTTTCGCCTCTATCCGGTTCAGCGATTACAGTCCATGACCTTTATAACCCGCCGTTTTGAATTTGAAATCGAAGTGATCGTACGTTCCGCCTGGAATGGCATTCCGGTAACCTCCGTGCCGGTTTCTGTTTATTATGCACCTCCGGGCGAAAGGGTTTCACATTTCAGACCCTTTGCCGATTTCACCCGGATCAGTATCCTTAATACTTTTCTGGTTTTTATCAGTTTTCTTTATATCAGACCGAGGGATTTGTTGAGAAGATTGTTCCTGAAACAAAAGTGGAAAGAAGTATTTATTGATGAACTTTTTGATCCTTCTCAAAGCAATCTCCGAAAATCTGTTTCTGTAGCATTTGGTATTTTTATGGGGATATTACCCATCTGGGGTTTTCAATTGGTATCAGCTATTTTTCTTGCGGTTCTTTTAAGACTCAACAAAGGATTGGTCATTGTATTTGCTAATATCAGTATACCACCCATGATTCCGCTGATCATATATGCCAGCTACCGTTTTGGGGCATTTTGGATGCCTGCCAATGCTCATGTGATTTCCCTTACGAAAACACTGAGTTTATCAGCGATCCGTTATAACTTCAAACAATACCTGGCCGGCAGTATCAGCCTGGCAATAACAGCCGGTTTGGTCACCGGATTGATCACTTATCTTTTGCTCCAATTATTCAGCAAAAAAAATCAGGCAGTCGTTTAATAATGGCGAACCTATTTCTTAATATCTATTCATATTTCGCATCTCACCGGAAAATATTTTTCACGGTATTCATTGCACTATTCGCGATAACCGGATTTTTTTCATTGAAAATAAAACCGGAAGAAGATATTTCTAAAATTTTACCGAAAGACCGGCAGACCGAAAAGCTGAATCAGATTTTGCAAAATGCCCGCTTCGCTGATAAGATCGTGGTGATAGTCTCGATGAAAGACAGTTCACATGCATCCCCTGAAACGCAGGCGGCTTTTTCCGATTCATTTTCAGCCGGTCTCCGTAATCAATATCCCGGGTTGATTCGTTCAGTAGACGAGCGGGTTAGTGATAGCCTGGCACCGCAATTAATACAGATCGTAACGGATCACCTGCCGGTATTCCTGGAACCCGGGGACTATGTAACCATGGACAGCCTGGAGGATCCCGGAAAACTGAGGGAAATATTGTCGAAAGATCTCCGGACGCTTTCATCACCGGCCGGATTTGTAATGAAGTCTTTTATAACGCGGGATCCACTTGGTATTGGAACTCCTGCATTTAGAAAGATCAGGCAGTTGCAGTACGATGAAAATTTTGATTTGTATGACGGACATATCATCAGCAGGGATGGCCGGTACATGTTGCTCTTTGTCAGTCCTGCGTTCTCCGCTGATAACACCGGCAGGAACGGGCAGCTTCTGAATGGCATGGATCAGATTATTTCCAGGCTACAGGCGAATGGATTTGAAATGATCCAGGCAAATTATTTTGGGAGCGTCGCGGTTGCTGTCGGAAATGCACTGCAGCTCCGAAGAGATTCCATACTGACGTTGAGCATTACAACTTTATTTTTGATTTTATTTATCAGCTGGTATTTTAAAAAGAAAAGAGCACCCTTCCTGATCCTGCTGCCCGTCCTGTTGGGCGCCTTATTTTCTTTGTCCCTCATTTACTGGATCAAGGGAACCATCTCTGTTATAGCGCTGGCAGCAGGATCCATCGTGCTGGGTATTGCGATTAATTACTCTTTACACGTATATAATCATTTCCGTCACCGCCGGGATATGCGTTTGGTATTACAGGACCTGACTTTCCCACTGACCATCGGCGGGTTTACAACCATTGGGGGATTTCTTTGTCTGCAGTTTGTCCAGTCTGAAATTCTAAAGGACCTTGGTCTGTTCGCCGCATTCAGTCTCATTGGCGCTTCCCTGAGTTCACTTATTTTCCTGCCGCATCTGATCCCGCAGTCAGATTCTTTTCGACCTGAAGCCGTCAAAGGCGGCAGAGAATCCTGGATTCTTCGAATTGCAGATTATCATCCCGAAAAAAACAAATGGCTGATTGCCGTCATTTTTATTTTGACCATTGTTTTTGCCTTTTTTGTAAATAAAGTTGGGTTCGACCAGGACATGATGCATATGAATTATATGTCCAAAGATTTGAAAAAGACGGAATCTACACTGGATAAAATCAATGCTTACAGCCTGCGTTCTGTTTACCTGGTCACCGAAGGCAAAAACCTGGAAGACGCGTTGAAACGACAGGAGTCTGTGCATACTGCCATCGACGCGCTGCAGAAAAAAAACATCGTTAAAAGATATACGGGCGTTTTTCAGTTGCTTCTTTCAGACTCCCTTCAAAAGGAAAGAATAAACTTCTGGAATGAATACTGGACAGATAAAAGAAAAACATCCCTTTTGGATAATTTAAAAAAAACAGGAGGACAAATGGGTTTCAGTCCATCTGCTTTTGATTCCTTTAGCGGGTTGCTGAACCGGCACTATACTCCTCTTAATCCTTCGGAAACAAATAATCTGAGAACCGGATTTGCGAATGACTATATCATCGAAAAACCCGGCAATATTTCCCTGATCAGTCTGTTGAAAGTAGAACCGGATGACAAAAAGTTGATCTACCAGGCATTTTATGCAGCTCCGGACGTTACGGTGATTGATAAACAATATCTCACTTCGAAACTTCTCGACGTCGTAACGGCGGATTTCAACCAGATCGGCTGGATGGTTTCATTGCTTGTATTTTTTGTATTGCTGCTTACCTACGGCAGAATAGAACTTGCTCTGGTATCGTTTATTCCGATGGTCATTGCATTTATCTGGATCCTGGGGATCATGGGAATCGCGGGATTGCAATTCAATATTGTAAATATCATTTTGTCGGCACTCATTTTTGGACTGGGAGACGACTATAGTCTCTTCATCATGGATGGCCTGCTGCAGGAATATAAAACCGGGAAAAAAAACCTCTCGAGTTACAAATCCTCCATCGTACTGTCAGCTATCACCACATTGGCGGGTCTGGGTGTTTTGATTTTCGCGCGTCACCCGGCGCTTCGTTCGATTGCTCTGATATCCATTACCGGCATTTTAAGTGTCGTATTCATTGCGCAGGTGCTGATACCTTTTTTCTTTGATTTCCTTATCGGGAACAGGGTCAAAAAGAAACTCTTGCCATGGACAGCTGCCGGACTGATAAAATCTGTTTTTTCCCTGAGTTATTTTGCCATCGGGAGCTGGCTGGTTACCCTTCTTGGATTTATTATTTTGAAACTAAACCCGTTTGCGGGTAGGCGTACACGTTATTTCTACCATTGGGTACTGTCACATTATACCTGGTCGGTTTTATATATCATGGGAAATGTGAAGAAGAAAATCATCAATCCTCAACACGAAGATTTCTCCAGGCCCTGCGTTATGATTGCCAACCACCAGTCTTTCCTGGATATCCTGGTGATGACCATGCTCCATCCCAGGGTTATTTTACTGACGAATAACTGGGTTTGGAATTCCCCTGTGTTTGGCAAACTGGTCAGAATGGCGGGCTACTATCCGGTTGCGCGTGGTATCGAAAACAGCATAGAATATATGGAATCAAAAGTGAAGGCAGGTTTTTCGATTGCTGTATTTCCTGAGGGTACCAGATCACCTGACGAACGGATCAGACGATTTCATAAAGGTGCTTTTTTTATTGCTGAAAAATTGGATCTGGACATATTACCCATTTTGATCCATGGAACAGGGTACACCATGTCTAAAAGTGATTTTTTACTAAAAGATGGTTAT
>CAVQGO010000017.1:0-38033 GCA_963712045.1 uncultured Bacteroidota bacterium
GCTATCGAGCGATTCAATAGGTGACTTGTTCTTTCCGCTATTTCCAAATTGTTTACAAATCTTATGATTCTTATCGATTAGTATCAGTGATGGTATGACATTGATATAATACGAGTCCGTAATCGACCCACTACCTGAAAGAATTTGTTTAGAGCTATCATTGTCCAGAATTTGCGTCCAGGACATTTGATCCTTCCTTATAGCCGCGAGCCAGTCGCATTCTTTGTCATGATGGGCAATGCTGATCAGATGAATCTTCTCCTTATACTTTGCATTTATTTTGATTAATATGGGTGTAATATCTCTACATGGGTCACACCATGACGCCCAGAAATCCAGCAATACATATTGCCTTCCTTTAAAATCAATCAATCTGACGGTATCTCCCTGCCTGTTCAAAGCGACAAAATCCACGGCTTCTGATCCTACATGGATAGCCGACTCAGATTCCATGATGTCTCTTATACTTTTACCGTATGAGCTCTCTTTTATATTCGGTGGAAATTTGTCATATAGTTTTTTTATATCCGAAAACTGATCGGTTGCCCCTCCATGGACATTTCTAAATAACATATTCGCCGCAACATATGAAGCCGGGTTATCAACAATGAAAGCGGAATCAATCTGGGCTTCTTTTGCATATAAAGGGGCCAAAACAGCATTGATCGAATCCATTTTTCTTTTACGAAGTTTAAATGATTCCGGCTTTGGGTTCTTTATAAACTCGGCGTTGTATATTGGCATTAGAACATCATATTCCTGCATAACTGGCCGAATTCTTAATTCGACTGTATCTTTCATCCTTAAAAGCCTTACTCTGTCACTATCAGATCTGGATCCTTCCATATGCAATTCAAGGAAACTGTCTACGGTTGCCTTCAGATTCATCTGTCCCGGCTCGATATAAAAACTGGTTATATTTTTGGAATCATATATCGCCCGGTTTTTTGATGAAAAATTAAAGGTTGAAAAAATTACGTCCACTGGCTCCCGGAGATCACCCTTAAAAATAAACTCACCAGTACGTAAGTGAAAACTATCTGAAACAACTCCGCTTGTACCCCGATACCATAGATAAATATATCCGGTATCCTTTCCAATTATTTTTCCTCTTAAGACAAAGGAACCGGAATCCGAAGACTGGGATTTTCCTGAGCAAATGCAAAAAACCAAACTGATCAAAAGAAGTTTTCTTTTCATTTGGATTTTGATATAATGATGAGGAGCTATGCTTCTATAAATCTATTGCTTTTGTTTGCAGAGAAATGATGAAGTGTCAATTTCTCATATTTTTAACTGGCTGCTAATCTCTGCAAAAAAAACGTCCGTAGTCTTTGTCTGTAATGGCAACCTTACTCTTCCTACAGGCAAACGTCACGGACGCTCGGTTAAATACAAGATGATGGAAGCCGCAAAGATATTCCAGTGCGCTGACAAAAAATTAAGTTTTAGACGACATGGAAATGGTATTCGCTATTGACCCCGATCAGGAAAGCAGCCGGTAACCAATAATGCGCTACATTATTCGTTAAAAGATCAGGACCAATTATTGATATTTGTGATTAATGAGGAAATTTCTGATTTTTACTTCGTTCTTGTTGGTATCAGCAGTTAACATACCGGATAGCCCAGTGGATGGCTGCAGCATACAAAACACTTCTTTTATAGGCGGAGAATATGCTGCCTACAATATTTACTATTCGCTGGCCGGCCTGTATTTCGAAGCGGGCACTGTGAATTTCACCTGCAGGAGCGAACAGCTTGGAACTATACCTGTATATCATATTACGGCGGCCGGTAAAACGATCCCTTTCTATGATCATTTGTATAAAGTCCGTGACAAATACGAAACCTATATTGACACCGGCTCCCTTCTCTCCTACCAGTTTAGCCGGTCCGTTCTTGAAGACAATGTAAAGAAATATGAGAATATCCGGTTCAACCGTGAAATTCAAACCGCCATCACCGACAGCGGCGTGTATAAGGTTCCTCCCTGCGTGCTGGATGTATTGGGTGCCGTATATTATGTCCGAAACCTGTCGGCAGGGAAAATTTCCATCCCGGCGACAAAGTCGATTTCCAGCTATTTCTCGAAAATAAATTGTACAAGTCTTATGTCAGGTATATGGGTAAGGAAATCATCAACACCAGATATGGAAAGTTTCACGCAATCAAAATAAAGCCGTATTTAATAGAAGGGAGCATGTTTGTAACCGGGGAAAAGATGACGGTCTGGGTTAGCGACGATCCGAATCATATACCGCTCCGCGTCCAGGCCTTAATCCGGATCGGCAGTGTAAAAGCCGACCTGATGGAATTTAATAATCTGCGCTGGCCCCTTAGCTCGTTTATCAGTAAGTAAAATTTCATAATCCGGGACTTATTCTTCTTCTCCCGTGTTTTTATGAAATGATTGTGACTGCGTTATTATAGTTGGAATACTTCACGCTTAGATCGCTATATGATCCTGTTGCTGACCAAAATTAAAAATATTGCTATGATCAGAATATGTAAAGTCACCGTTGCCCAGTGGTTTTTATCCTTTGAAAATGCCAGGTAAATACTTCTGATGATAAGGAAAGCCACGACGGGTACAGAAAATAGAAAGGCAAGAATACCGAGTCCGGGGTTCAGCAACCAGTTGGTGAGATCTTTTCCAACTCTACCATTATAGTAGTTGCAACGACGTAGAAAATCAGCGTCGGCAATAAAAACTTAAAGATTCATTTCATCATGTAAACATGATAATAAATTTTCAATCTTAAATATGTGAGTATCGGAATAACAGGCAATTTGGTTAATAGCATTCCTGTCTATTATTGATTTTCGATGGAATGGCATCAAAGAGACATAATAGTTAATGCCTTTCTTTCCTGAGCCTGCGTAAAGCAAATCAAAGGGCAATTGATATGGCAACTATTATTTCCGTCATCCTTATCTAAAGTACAAATTTACACGAACATGAGTAGGATGATAACGGTTCAAACTGCGTTTTAATAATTAGTTCTACCAATTCAACGCCACCACATGGGACTTCAAATCAAATCTTCTCAGATAATACTTGCCGGATATTGACGTTCTTAATAGAGAAACACCCCAAACCGATGAAAAACCCACTGCTCGCGCTACTGGTTTTTTGCGCGTCATTCCAGTCGAACGCCCAATCTTCCAGACAAGATTATATGGTTGTGCCCGTCATTTCGCAGCAGTCCTTTTATTTAAAAGCAGGTTCCACCAACAAGGGCCAGAGCAGTTCGAGACAGGTAATGCAGATCAATCTGCCGGCTAACACGGTTGCGTGGTATTACACGGTTACCACCCGGTCAGGTCGTGGCCAGTTTTCGAACAACGATCTGACAGGACAACTGGTGAAGTTGGTTGACCCTAATCGCGGTATTTCAAACAAGGCCTCTGTACGCGTTCCGGCCGGAACCGGCGTCTGCGATGTCTACCTGATGACAAATCCCCATGAAGTAAATAAATATGTCAACAATCGGCCGGCAGTGAGTTTCCTGATGAATGACTCGCGGGAACACTATGTTTCTGGTGCCGTTATGGTAAAAGATTTTCTGGATGGTTCCTGTTTTCTTGTCATCCGGAATCCGAACTCCTCCCATGGCGTCAATGTGAATATTGAAGTCACGGCCATCGTTTTGTCGACAACCGTTGGCAGCAGCACGGCTATGCAATAAGGTAAAGATATTTCGCAACCTCTGGCCTGCATTCCGAATGAATCGGCAAATCGTTATTTCTGCATGGATTTCCATACGGGCATGTAGTCATACGTCGGATAAAACTCGGTGTTGAAAGCACCCCAGGCGCCTTTCTCAATCGACAGATTCAGCGTCCGAAGTTCCGAGGCCGGAATTTTTACCGTGACCACCTGCCCTATTCCCATCATCACATACCAGGAAATGACCCGCGCCGATTTTGGCGGAAATAATTCACCGAAATGGTTTTTCTTTTGAATCGCCTGAAGAGAATCGAGATTTTTATCTTCCTGGTGTTTGAGGAAAATCGTAATCATGATCGAATCCTGCGATTGTTGCGCATGGGCGTGACTACCGGCAATTAAACTGATGATGAGGAGGACAATTGGCTTCATACCTGCAGAATTGCCAAAGCCGTGCCATGGCTGGCACGATATTCAACGCAACGTTTAGTAGATGAAAAGGATTTTTGCCATTATAATTCTTATTGCGGCCGGATGTTCGGATCATCAAAACAAATGGCAGACGCATCACATTATTCCAAAGCCGAATCTGCGATAAATAACCTGGTTGACAGTTTTAAATCTGACTATGCGTCGGCGACATCCACATCGGCAAAAGATGCTGTGATGTCAAATTATCAGGCAAAAACTGACAAGTTTCTGTCAGGGCATTATCTGAATCATATGCGCGTTCATGTTGATTCAGTAGTAATAAAGGATCTGACAATTGATACGAAGTTCCATGCGGGAAAAAATCTGGTGTTTATATCATCGATGGAATTTCGCAAACATATGCCCAAGGTGGAAGACTCTCTTTATCAATTCATGAAAGGTCTAAGACAGGGCACCGATACGAATATCGATTTTATGTATATCGGTAAATTCGAACTCCACCGTCCGGATGATTCACTCCATCCTGCTTTGATTGTTAATGCCTATCCCCTGTCTTACCAGGTTCACGGGCACAAGGAGATGAGTATTAAAATAAGAACAGCCACCCAGGGGTGGCCGTTCAAAAAAACTTTTCGTACAGATCAAACTTTGCTTCGGTTTTCTAAGGATTGGTTTGGTTTTTTCGGATTTGGATTCTTTCGTTTTTCGAAGGATCAGGGTTTAGGGGTTCAATTGTTGGTTCTTTTCAGGATTCGGTTTTTGTTTTTCTAAGGATTAGGATTTAGGGATTTAATTAATTTTTTCCGGATTTAGTCTTAGGCTTTGGGCTTTTGGCTTTCGGCTTAAGAATACAAAGATGCTGCGGATTACCTCCTTCTCATAACCTATTCGGCGAAGGGTCAAAAAGCTTCGATTTTCGGGTTAAAATGACTGTTTTACCGAAACCAGCATTACAATTTTAGGCTTACACTAGAATGGTTTTAGGCCTTCGGCTTTCAGCTTTAGGCTTTCAATCCCAGGTTTTCGCGCCGGATTTCATTTTATCCAGGGTTTCCTGATAAGATTTTTTATCGGCAGATTCCGCGAGTGCCAGCGCTTCTGTTTCTTTGGCGATAGCCTCGGTTTTGCGGCCCAGCTTGTAAAGCAGGTTGGCATAGGTATCCAGAGAAGCCGGATCGGGTTTCTGGCCATTCATACTTCGCTCGCTAATGGATAATCCGTACGTCAGATCTTCCGTACTGGAACAATATTGAAAAATATCCCAGGCATAATTGTTTAAATCAGGGGGCGCCAGATCACTCCCAAATTCCTTCAGATAAGGTATCAGACTTTTAGCATAGAGATCCCAGTTCTTATTTCTTTTATAGTACACCGGTTTGACCGAAATGACAATCTGGTGGGCCAACGCTGCTCCATATTGAGTGCTGATTTCCGTGTATATTTTATTCCAGTCTGGTGTAGAAGCGGGGTTATTGAAAGCCGTAAGGATCGACTGATTATGTTGTACGACTGCATTCATTACAACATTTTCGGCATAGCCCGGTTTTAAGAGGCGGTTTATTTTTTCGGCATTATGATAGAATAAATCAAATTCCGGCGATCCAGGCTGAATGGCAATTTGCGCAATCATCTGCAGGCGATCAGTCGTATAAACGTTTTTGATCAATGGCAACCAGGCCCTGATCACGGAATCCGCCAGAAATCCATTCTCATTCTGAATCGCCACGCTTATGAGAGATTCCAGCATAAGGGTATCACCGCTCCCCGACCTGAATTTTTCAATCATGGAATAATATTGCCTATCCGGATTCATTGCATTTTTTGTATTTAATATAAACTCTGCGGCATCTCTGGTGGATCCCTCAGTTCGGTGAACCAGTTGGCCGTCCGGGTTGAAATATAGAAATGTTGGATAGGCACGTATATTATAATTGGCCTCTATTAAGCGTGCGTCCCGATAGGCGAGCTTTACTGATTCAGGATCCTCACCGGTTGAATCGATTTGTATCCCAACGCAGATATAATGCGGGTTCACCGCATCGCCCGTCTCTTTCAGAGGAAAAATCTCTTTCGCCATGAACTTACAGGGCCCGCACCAGGTCGTATAACAATCCACAAATATGTATTTGTTTTCCTTTTTTGCCTTTGCAAGAATCTGCTGCCAGCTCATCCCCTGCGCAAAATGCATTCCCTCTTCCTGGGAAAAAGAAAAAAGATAAAAACAGACCGCTGAAATGGTCAGGAGGATATTTTTCATCTGATTCAGTTAAAGTGATTAAGGGATTCCGTTATAGGAAATTACTAATAGATTTTGATCTTAGAGGTCACGCTCCTCTTCACAATCACAATTTAACGTTCCGTAAAATACCGTGTAAGGGAATTCACTTAGGAGACTTTAATTATCATCTAGTTAAATGATTGTCTGAACTCCAATGGCGAAAGGTTTGTTTTTGACTTGAATAATTTATTAAATGATGAAGGATGTTCAAAGCCTAATTCATAAGCAATTTCACTAATTGATAAGCTGGTGGTTGATATTTTTTCTTTTGCCTTTTCGATGAGTTTATGGTGAATATGCTGTTGCGCATTTTGACCCGTAAGGCTGCGCAACATATCACTTAAATAGCCGGGGGACATGTTTAAGGTTTCTGCTAGATATTGGACCGTTGGGATGCCCTGCATCAGGGATTTTTCGTTATTGAAATAATCGTCTAAAGTCTCTTCTAATTTTTGTAATAAATCGTTGCTTACCGATTTCCTTGTAATAAATTGCCTCTTATAAAAACGATTGCTATAATTCAGCAAAGTTTCAATTTGTGAAATAATCAGATCCTGGCTGAAATCGTCAATTCTGTTTTGCAATTCTTCATCAATGTTTTTAAAAATAGAAATAATGGTTTCTTTTTCTTTGTCTGAAAGATGCAGCGCTTCATTCACTGAATAGGAGAAGAAACCGTATTGTTTTATTTTTTTTGCCAGAGGATAAGAAGCTAAGAAATCCGGATGAAAGAGTAATGTAAAGCCCCGATGGTCTTCATTGGTTTCGCCATTGGCACTTACCTGATTCGGTGACTTGAAAAACAATCCGCCTTCATCGAAATCATAATAGCCTTGCCCGTATTTTAATTTTCCACTCAGATTTTTTTTATAAGATACTTTATAAAAATTACCTATAAATGAAACGGGCATTTTCCATGAATCTATTTCATTGTCTCTATTTTCTACCAGACTGATCAAAGGGTGCAAAGGCTTTGGCAGCCCTAAGATCCGGTGTAAGTCGGACAGAGATTCAAATTTATAAGGAACATTTTCTTCCTTTTTCATAATGTAAATTTAAACTATTTATCTGCCAGGCTCATCGAAGCAGTTTAACGTAGGACCTACATAACATTAGCGCGGCATCAGTAAAGAACATTTATCGGTTTAACGTATTCATATACATTTCAGGGTAACGGGTGCCTGAAACAATTCCTGCGGGCATGATCGCTTCTATGCTTTGTAAATCTCCCACGGTGAGATGCACGTTTTCGGATGCAATGTTTTCCTCAAGATATTTTATATGCTTGGTACCGGGGATCGTAATGATATCTTCACCCTGTGCCAGCACCCATGCAATCGCAAACTGGGATGGCGTGCAGCCTTTTTTGTTGGTCAGCGCTCTGATCTTTTCTACCAGTTCAACATTTTTATAGAAGTTCTCTCCCTGGAAACGTGGCATATGTACACGGCTGTCTTTGATATCTTCCGGTTTATTAAATTCACCAGTCAGAAAACCGCGGCTCAGAGGAGAATAGGCAACCAGTCCGATACCGAGTGCACGAATCGTGGGGAGGACTTCGGCTTCAATGTCTCTGCTCCATAGAGAGTATTCTATCTGAAGTGAAGTGATGGGATGAACCGCAGCCGCTTTGCGGATGGTTGCAGCAGATGCTTCAGAGAGACCAATATAACGTACAACACCTTTTGCAACAAGGTCAGCCAATGCACCGACAGTATCTTCAATAGGTACATTCTGATCTACTCGTGCAGTGGTATATAAATCAATATAATCCGTTTTGAGGCGCTGGAGGCTATGGAGAACAGCGTTGCGGATATAGTCAGGATGACCATTTACTCCTGCAAAGCGCAAAGATTTGTCAGGCCCGGGTGCAAGTAACGGACCGGTTTTTACAGAGAGAAAAGCCTTATCACGTTTTCCTTTAATAGCCTGGGAGATGAGTTCTTCATTATGACCTGCACCGTAGAAATCGGCAGTGTCTAAAAAATTATGTCCGAGCTCGAGAGCTCTTTCGATGGTAGCGATTGATTCTTTATCGTTGCGTTGTCCGTAGACACCGGACATTCCCATACATCCCAAACCGATTGCAGATACCATGGGGCCGTTCTTTCCTAATTTTCTGTTCATTATTCTTGTTTTAATAAATAATGAAACAAAGGTCATCGGAAGCCTTTTAGTGGATTTAGCCTGGTTGAGGAATTGCTTAGCCAAAATGAGAAAGTCTTATAAAAAAAGGTCAGTTGGCCCGTACAATCCGGTATCCAAAACACGTTAACTGGTGAACAGTTTCTCCGGATATTAAGATTCAATAAAACGCCCGGATTCACTGGAATTCAGCGATTTGGCTCCGGGATCTCGGTCAGGCCTTTTGGACCGGCCGGCTCACACAGAAATGCGAAAGTGCGCGTTAACTTCTTTACTTAGTTCTTAGATAGTAAGTGAACAGATTATTTCGAAGTCTAACAACGAGAATAGCTTTGAGCTTTACGCTTTAGGCGTTAAGCTTGTTTAGCTACTTCCCTGATTTCAATATTTCCGTCAAAATTAAAAATGGGACAACCTTTTGATATTTCAATAGCCTCACGAAGGTTATCAGCCTTGATTTTGATATAACCACCAATCATCTCGTTGTTTGCAGCATAAGGTCCGGGAGTAACTTGTTTTAGTTTGCCCTGTACAAAAGCTGCATCATTCCTTGTTACACGGTCACCACCGCCATATATTCCTTTTTTTGTAAGTTCATCAATCCAGCTTTTCCACTTCATCAATACCTGTTGCAATTGTTCCGGTGGAGCTTGTGAAAAATCGAGACCACCCCGGAAAAAAAATAAATACTCTTTCATAGTTTAATGTTTGATGAATGACTTGATAGTTCTATGTTCATCAATTTTTATGCCTTTCGCGATGATTCATTGAGCAATATAACTTTGCACAATGATTGGCCTGTCAGTAATTCTTATGGGATTAATGGTAATCATTTTATCTATTCTGTATTTTCGCAAGGTCTTCGCAGATAAAGATAAAAAACATACAATCGTTTTCCTGCTGTTGTCAATTCTCTTTTTCGCACCTGTTGTGTTGGCCCTGATTTATTTTATTATCCTGGTTTTTGTTGGAATGCACAGAGTGAATTGAAAAGTTACTTTCTTTAAAATATAATCATCTCATTAAAAGGGAACAATCAGAAGAGCAGTCCTTTAACAAACTCGACTTCAGTGAGAGTCCACTGGAAAAGGGTGACTATGAGTATTGTAATTTTACAGCTTGCAATTTTTCGAAGGCGGACCTGGCTGAGAACCGTTTCATAGAATGCAAATTCCTGGGGTGTAATATGAATATGGCTGTTCTGACGAAGACGACTTTTATGAACATTCAGTTTAAGGATTGCAAAATGCTGGGATTGTTTTTTGAACATTGCAATCCTTTTGGCCTGACTGTCAGCTTTGAAAATTGCATCCTCACCCATTCGTCTTTTTACAAACTCCATCTTAAAAAAACGTCTTTCAAAAACTCAAACTTCCAGAATGTCGATTTCACGGAATGCGATCTGAGTAATGCGGTTTTCGACAATTGCGATCTCACCGGCGTCATCTTCAGTAATACGATTCTTGAAAAAGCGGATTTACGTACTTCTTTTGGCTATTTCTTCGACCCACAAAATAACAAGATCAAAAAAGCAAAATTCTCCCTGTCTGGTTTACCCGGGCTCCTGGAAAAATATGATATCGATATTGATGTGAATTTGTAAGTTATAAAGCATCGACTAGGTGTTTACACTTATGGTAAATTGTAAAAGATGTCTCTATATTTGTTACGACACTCTTGCTATCTTCTTATAAAAATACTGAGCTAATTCCGTATGAGAAAAATATTATTACTGATTGTTTTTATATCCTTTTTATCCATCGGAAATTCCCAGGTACAATTCGGCGTAAAAGGTGGTTTAAACCTGTCTAATTTCAGTTATTCTAACATTTACTACGGTTCATATCATTCCAAAACAAATATAAATCTGGGAATCATGCTCTCAGTGCCATTGTCGCCACACTTTTATTTGCAGCCTGAAATGGTTTATTCCGGACAGGGTGCCAATTTTTATGACCCACAAAATAATGTCACGCTGGCAGACAACTATGACTATATGAATATTCCTGTGCTGATAAAATACCAATCGAAGGCTGGCTTTTTTATGGAAACAGGTCCGCAAATCGGTTTCTTATTAAGCGCGAGTATTCCGAAAGTCAATATGGATCAGCTCAGTTATAGCAATACAGTTGAATTCGCATGGACTGCAGGGCTGGGATACCGGATTCCAAAAATTAATTTAGGATTTGACGCGCGGTATAATATAGGAATTTCCAATGTGAATGCAGTCTACACCATAGCAGGTCCCATGAAAAACAGTGTTTATCAGTTCGGCCTCTTCTATTTTTTTAAATAATGAGACTTCCGGTCTGCCTTACCGCCATCCAGCTCCGCATACAGCTGATCATTGTCTGACTCCCGGAGTAGTCTCGAGTAGTTTGCAAAAACGTAAATGCTTTCATCTTTTCTGTTTTGAGTAAAATTAATTCGAAGAGGAACAAAGTGGAATAAACCCAGCGCACGGTCATCAATTCTTTTGAAAATACTATCAAATCCCAGGTGAAGTCCTGTTATGTCGGTCCTGGGGATCGTCAGATTAAATCGGGATCCTGTTTTTCCATCCTCTCCCGAAAATGAAACGGATTTCTGATCAACAACCAACACGCCAACATACCGGTGAAGTGGCCGCATAAAAGATGTATGCGCCTCCAGCCAGTCGATCAACCCCTTATGCTCGATATCTGCTTTAAAGGCCAGGAGGGAATCTGCATATTCGCTCATCTCCAAATGTAGGAATTAATAAAAAATGAGGCCCACTTCCATACTTCCATTCTTCCATACTTTCATACTTTTATAGTGCTGTATGAAGAAAGTGACGATTGCCATATCTGTCCTGTTCCTGGCTGTTCTGATATTCCTGTTCAACACCAGGCGTAAACCCGTCGATTTTACCAGCCAGGTAAAACCCATTATCAATAAGAATTGTATCACCTGCCATGGTGGAGTAAGGCAAAAGGGCGGATTCAGCCTTCTGTTTCGTGATGAAGCGCTGGCCACTCTAAAATCCGGCAAACATGCCATCGTACCGGGAGACCCGGAACACAGTGAAATGATCCGACGTATCAGCCTTAAAGATCCCGAGGATCGGATGCCCTATAAACATGACCCCTTAAACAAAGAAGATATTCAGACACTCACGCGGTGGATCAAGGAAGGTGCGCCCTGGGGCGAGCACTGGGCCTATGTTCCAGTAAAAGAACCAGTGGTGCCGAAGCTTACAACCTTTTTCGGGCTGATCGACAAAAAAAGTTCCTGGGCAAAAAATGGAGTGGATCATTTCATCGAACAGAAATGGAAGGAAGAAGATTTAAAACCTTCGCCCCAGGCAGACAAACAAACATTATTACGCAGGGTAAGTCTGGACATCACTGGATTATTGCCATCCGAAAAACTCGCAGAGAAATATTTAAACGACAACTCCGACAAAGCATATTCTGATCTCGTTGATTCCTTACTCGCCTCGCCTCACTATGGAGAAAAATGGACTTCGATGTGGCTCGATCTGGCGCGCTATGCCGATACGAAGGGATATGAACGTGATGACAGCCGCAGCATCTGGAAATACCGTGACTGGCTGATCCATGCATTCAATGAGGATAAACCCTATGATGTTTTTTTAAAGGAACAAATAGCGGGTGACCTGTTGCCGGATCCAACGGATGATCAGTATATCGCCACGGCATTTCACCGGAACACGATGACCAATGATGAAGGAGGCACGGAAAATGAGGAGTTCAGAACAGCCGCCGTGCTTGACCGGGTGAACACGACCTGGGCAGCCCTTATGGGTACCACATTCGGTTGCGTCCAATGCCACAGCCATCCCTACGACCCCTTCAAGCATGATGAATTTTATAAATTCATGGCTTTCTTTAATGACACGCGGGATGAAGACACGGAAGCAGATTATCCGCTGCTGCGCAGCTACAATGATTCCCTGCAAAAACAATTATCAGCGCTGGTGGGATGGATAAAAGAAAATGCTTCACCCGAAAAAGCAAAAGAGGTTTATACTTTTTTGAAAACATGGCAGCCTGCTTACAACTCGCTCACCAGTGACAGTTTCATCAACAGCGAATTGGCCGATACAAAATGGCTCGCATTACGCAATCACGCGCAGTGCCGTTTGAAAAATGTGGATCTGCAAAATAAAGACCAGCTGATTTTTCGTTATCAGGCATCGACACCCGGAGGCATTTGGCTAATACATATGGATTCACCCGATGGACCAACCATTGCAACTGTGCCACTACAAAAAACGAAAGATTGGGTAATCACACAAATAAAAATTCCAACGCAAACACCGTCAACAAAAATCCGTCAACCGTCAACCGTCAACCGTCAACCCATACACGATCTGTATTTTACTTACACCAATAAAAATTTGAAAAAGCCCGAAGACAATGGTGCACTCTTCGACTGGTTTTATTTTACGGAAGAACTGCCGGGCAAGGATAAACCGGGATATGCCGAAATAAAAAAACAATACGAGAAATTATATACTGCTGATGTTCCCACCACACCCGTGATGATGGATAATCCGAACGACATGCACCGGGCCTCTTATGTTTTTGAAAGAGGCAACTGGCTCGTGAAAGGAAATAAAGTAGAACCCGATGTTCCCCATTCATTAACGCCGCTTCCCGCTGATGCGCCACACAACCGGTTGGGATTGGCGATGTGGCTGACATCCAAACAAAATCCACTCACGGCGAGAACTATGGTGAATCGTGTCTGGGAACAACTCTTCGGAACCGGTCTCGCAGAAACACTTGAAGACCTTGGCTCGCAGGGTGTTCTTCCTACTCATCCTGAATTGCTGGACTGGCTGAGTTATCAGTTTATGAATGAAGACAACTGGAGCGTGAAAAAATTAATTCGCCGGATCGTGATGAGCGCCACTTATCAGCAGGAATCAAAAATATCACCCGCGTTGCTGCAAAAAGATCCATACAACAGATTTTATGCGCGTGGTGCCAGGGTGCGTTTGTCGGCAGAGCAGGTTCGCGACCAGGCACTTTGTATCAGCGGCGAATTATGCGATTCGATGTATGGTCCCAGTGTGTATCCCTGGCAGCCGAAGGGCATCTGGCTCTCTCCCTGGAACAGCAAGGACTGGGAACAAAGCAAGGGTAAACAACAATACCGGCGTGCGTTGTACACATACTGGAAACGTTCATCCGCTTATCCGTCCATGATCACATTCGACGGCGTATCCAGGGAAGTGTGCACGGTTCGCCGCATCCGTACGAATACACCGCTGCAGGCGCTCGCCACATTGAATGATTCTGCTTATATTGATATGGCAAGACAATTCGCGCAGCAGATGCAAACGGAAGCAGGTAAAAATATTCAGCAGCAAATAAAATATGGATATGAGCGGGCGACTTATCATGCGGCCAGTGAAAAAACGATGTCGGCCCTGATGAATTTATATAATACCGCATACAATCAGTTCAAAGATAATCCGGACAAAACCTGTCAGATGGTGGGTGTAAAGGGGAAGAACACAACAGCAGAAACAGCAGCATTGATCGTTGTATCTAATGCGATCCTGAATCTGGATGAAGTGCTGACGAAAAATTAAAACGAATGACGCAAAAAGAATTACATAACCAGCGCCTGCTCCGTGAAGCGGAACGTGCCGTTATAAATATGCACACGCGCCGTCACTTCATAAAAGAAAGCGCGATGGGACTGGGCGCACTGGCGTTGGGTTCATTCCTGGGTAGTTGCGGCAACAGGAATTCCGGTAGCGAAATCGCTTTTGATCCCGCACATCCCTTACTACCCAAATTGCCGCCGTTTCCTGGCAAAGCAAAATCGGTGATCTACCTGCATATGGCAGGCGCGCCTTCTCAACTGGAGTTGTTTGATTACAAACCCGAGCTGATGAAAATGGACGGACAGGATTGTCCGAAATCATTACTCGAAGGAAAACGTTTTGCATTCATACGCGGTGTGCCGAAGATGCTCGGACCACAGGCAAAATTTGCGCAGCATGGTGAGAGTCGCGCCTGGGTCAGTGAACATATGCCGCATCTTTCAACGATTGTGGACGAACTAAGTTTTCTGAAAGCAGTCACCACAGATCAGTTTAATCATGCGCCGGCACAACTGATGGTGCACACTGGTTCACCCAGACTTGGCCGTCCGAGTTTGGGTTCATGGGTAACGTATGGCTTGGGAACAGAGAATCAAAACCTGCCAGGATTTATTGTGCTCACGAGCGGAGGTAAAACACCGGACGCAGGTAAGAGCGTTTGGGGAAGCGGATTTTTACCCAGTGTATATCAGGGTGTACAATGCAGGAACGAAGGGGCTCCGGTATTATTTATGAATGACCCCGACGGTATGAACAGGGATTTGAGAAAAGCTTCCATTGATGCCATCAACGATGTGAATCAGCAGGAGTTCGCGGACTATCATGACCCAGAAATTTTATCGAGGATCTCGCAATATGAAATGGCCTACAAGATGCAGATCGCTGCGCCAGAAGTCATGAACATCAATAATGAACCGGAATATATTCATGAAATGTATGGCACGAAACCCGGTAAGGCCTGCTTCGCAAATAATGTGTTGCTCGCAAGAAAACTCGTAGAGAAAGGTGTGCGCTTCGTGCAGTTATTTGACTGGGGTTGGGACAGTCATGGATCCGAAGCAAGTCTCGCAATTGACATCGGCTTTATCAATAAATGCAGGGAAGTAGATAAATCTATCACTGCATTGATACTGGATCTGAAACAGCGGGGTTTACTGGAAGAAACCTTAGTTGTATGGGGCGGTGAATTTGGACGCACACCGATGATGGAAAACCGCGAAGGAAAAAAAATGCCTTTCAAGGGAAGGGATCATCATACGGAAGCATTTACGATCTGGATGGCAGGCGCAGGCATTAAGAAAGGATTCAGTTATGGCGAAACGGATGAGATCGGGTACAGTACGATCAGCGGAAAAGTAGAACCATTCGATATTCAGGCCACCATTCTCAATCAGCTGGGATTTGATCATGAAAAATTTACCTATCAGTTTCAGGGAAGACCATTCAGACTAACGGATACAAGAGGAAAAATAATTGATGATATTCTTGCATAATTACATATTGAATTGAAACGTAGAAATTTTTTGCAAACTATGGGAACTGCAGCAGCCGCTGTACAGTTCTCAACGGCCTCAGCATCTTCCATTCTCCCAAACACAAACATGAACAATAATTTTAAACTGAAAGTCCTGGCCACTAACTGGGGCTTTAACGGCACCCTCGATGCTTATTGCGCGAAAGTTAAAAAAGAAGGTTATGACGGAATTGAAATCTGGTGGCCCCTGGAAAAGAAAGATCAGGATGAATTATTTTCCTTATTGAAAAAATATGAACTGGAAGTCGGTTTTTTGACCGCGGGTTCAGACAGTAATTATCAAAAACATTTTGACCAGTTCACACAAATGATCGATGCAGCGGCGAATGAGACCGTGCAACGGCCTCTATATATCAATTGCCATTCGGGCAGGGATTATTTTACCTATGAAGAAGGTAAAAATTTTATAAGTCACACATCCGCACTGGCCAAATCAACAGGTATCAAAATCTGCCACGAGACACACCGTTCGAGATTATTATATTCTGCACCGGTAGCGAGGCATTATATGGAAACCATTCCTGACCTACGCATCACGTTCGATGTATCACACTGGTGTAATGTGCATGAAAGTCTGCTGGAAGATCAGCCCGAAACAGTAAACCTGGCTTTGCAGAGAGTGGATCATATACATGCGCGCGTCGGCCATGCTGAGGGGCCGCAGGTGAATGATCCGCGTGCACCCGAATGGGATCATGCGGTGAAAGCACATTTTGCGTGGTGGGACAAAGTAGTCGAGTTAAAAAAACAGAAGGGAGACACATTAACGATTTTGACTGAATTCGGACCGCCGGATTATATGCCCACCCTGCCCTATACGCGCCAGCCGCTGGCTGATCAATGGGCCGTGAATGTTTATATGATGCAGCAGATCAGAAACCGTTACCAGCCATAAAATCATTTTCGTGTTTCTATCCATCCTGGAATTTTTTGGACATTTTCATCCCCTGCTTGTACATCTGCCGATTGGTATTTTACTGATGGCGTTATTTTTACAGTGGTTGTCTGCACGTGATAGTTACAGATCCTATGCTTCTGTTGTGCCAGTCGTATTACTTGTCGGTGCTATGACGGCTCTTATCTCCTGCATCACCGGATGGATTTTATCGCTTACGGATGATTACGATAAAACGCTTGTTAGCTGGCACATGTGGATGGGCATATCGACGGCTTTCACGTCGTTCTTACTCTATGCGAAGTCCATGAATCCCCGATTCGGAATTAACCGAAAACTATTAACTCTTATACTATTAACTCTTATACTTATTACCGGACACTTGGGAGGTTCCTTAACCCATGGTTCAGATTATCTCACAAAGCCGCTTGCAGATGTTTTCGGGAAAGACACAGTTGTGAATGCCGTTATAAAACCGGTTCCCAATGTGCAGGAAGCATTTGCCTATAGCGATGTCGTGAAGCCGATCCTGCAAACCAAATGTTATTCCTGTCATGGAGAAAATAAACAAAAAGGAAAGCTGCGCATGGATGATTCTCTCCTGCTGATGAAAGGCGGCAAGGATGGTAAAGTAATTCTGCCCGGTAATGAAAAAGAAAGCGAAATGATCAAAAGACTTCTTCTTCCCGTCGACAATGAGGATCATATGCCACCCAAGGAAAAATCACAACCATCGGAAAACCAGATTGCCTTACTGGAATGGTGGATCAGCCAGGGCGCCGGTTTTGGAAAAAAAGTAAAAGAAGTGAGTCAGCCTGACAAAATAGTTCCGATCCTTTTTGCCCTACAAAAGACAATTGTTACTGAAAAGGAAGCGATGGATATTCCGGTTGCAAAAGTGGAAGAAGCCGATCCCGCCACTATTGATAAAATGAAGGCCCGTGGCATCGTTGTTTTGCCGGTTGCACAGAACAGCCATTACCTGCAGGCGAACTTTGTTACCGATACGGTGATCAGTAATGAAGACCTACAACTGCTTTCCGCAATCAAAAAACAATTGATATGGCTGAAACTTGGCTATACAAATATCAGTGATGCAAATATGACCGTGATCGGTCAGCTCGAAAATCTTACCCGGCTTAATTTGGAACACACTGCTATTTCCGATAGCGGACTCCGCGCGGTACATTCTCTTCAGCATTTGCAATATCTGAACCTGGTTGGAACTTCCGTAACCTCACAAGGCGTTTTGCAATTAAAGAATTTGCAATCACTCCGCTCTTTGTACCTCTATCAAACGAAGGTCAATATGGCCGATTGGAGTGTTATTCAAAATGCATTTCCGAAAACCAGCATTGATTCCGGAAAATATTCCGTCCCGACATTGATGACAGATACCACCTTAGTCAAATCAAATAAGGATGGCTATAAATAAAAGCGGCAGGTTATACCAGAACTATGTGCTCGGCATGCTCACGCTGGTATATGTTTTTAATTTCATCGACCGGCAGGTACTTGGTGATTCTCCAGGAGTCGATCAAAAAAGAACTGCACTTGTCAGATACGCAGCTGGGTTTGCTATCCGGCTTCACCTTTGCTATTTTTTATGTCACGCTGGGCATTCCCATCGCCAGACTCGCGGATAAAGGGAACCGGAGAAATGTGGTCACCATTTCCCTGGCGATATGGAGCATGATGACAGCCTTTTCCGGTCTCGCGAGAAACTTCATACAATTGCTGCTGGCGCGCATCGGTGTGGGCGTTGGTGAAGCCGGCGGAAGTCCTCCGGCGCATGCCATGATTTCAGATTATTTTCCTCCGGAAAAAAGATCCACAGCGCTTTCGGTTTATTCCACCGGCATTTATTTTGGCGTATTGATTGGATTCCTGATGGGTGGTTATCTGAATCAGCACCTGGGATGGCGCACGGCGTTTTTTGTTTTGGGCATACCGGGTTTGATTTTTTCCCTGTTGTTTTATACAACTGTCAAAGAGCCTGCCAAAGGAGCGACTGATACACCGGCTACGATATCCGGTGAAGACCCCAACGTTTGGATCCGTATTGAGATTATTATTTTCCCTCAAAGTTTTTGTATACCTGGCCATCGCGACAGCGCTTCACGTTTTCTGTATTTATGGTCTGCTCAATTGGGCACCTTCTTTTCTTTCGAGGATGCACGGAATGAAAAATGTAGACATCGGTGTTTCGCTTGGTTTGATTTATGGTCTCGGTGGCGCTGCCGGCACGTATGCCGGTGGATACCTGACAGATCATTTCGGGAAAAAAGACCGTAGGTTCTATCTGAGCATTCCGGCTTATGCTGTGCTCTTGTCCATGGTTTTTATTGCGGGAACCATTTTTCTGCAAAGTTTACCTCTTACACTTTTATGTCTGGGCGCCTGCGCCTTTCTCCAAAGCATGTACCTGGGTCCTTCTCTGGCAGTCGCCCACAGTCTGGTAACCGCACCGATGCGCGCAATGACTTCCGCCATCTTATTTTTTGTCCTGAATTTTTTCGGTCAGGGATTCGGGCCACTAATCGTCGGTCTTATCAGTGATGCGCTCAAACCCCAACTGGGCATTGAATCATTGCGCTGGGCACTTTCCATTTTATTGATCATGGCTTTTGGAGCGGCCATGATGTTCTTTGCGGCGGCGAAAAAATTGCGAACAGCCGAATAGCTGGTAGTTAGCAGATCGTGTACTTCCAGACTTCCAGACTTCCAGTCTTCCACACTTGATCTATCATCTGGTTGCGCCACCATCAATCGTCAGACAAATGCCACTCACAAAAGACGCCTCATCCGATGCCAGGTAAAGATATCCATTGGCAATATCTTCCGGATATCCCCACTTGCCCAGAGGAATATGAGGAATGCTTTGTTTCCGCACTTCTTCGGGCATCATATCTGTCATCGCAGTATGAATAAATCCCGGTGCGATGCAGTTGACCGTTATACCGTATCGGCCAAGTTCCATGGCCCAGACTTTGGTCATGCCAATGATGGCTGATTTTGTTGCCACATAATTGGTTTGTCCGTAGTTTCCCCGGATGGCCACATTGGAAGAGGCCGATACGATGCGTCCATAATTTTGTTCTTTCATGATGGGAGCTACTTCCCGCGTGCAGTTAAAAACACCGGTGAGGTTTACGGAAATCACATCATCCCATTCCGCATCCGACATTTTCAGTAACGTCCTGTCTTTCGTAATACCAGCATTGTTGATCAGAATATCGATACGTCCAAAATGCGCGTGTGCCTCCTTTACGGCTGCCTGCACTTTATTTTTTTCGGTAACGGAAACTTTTTGAAAAAGAACTTCCCTTCCGGCTTTTTTTAAGCCTTCCGCGATATCATTTCCCTTATCCGTCAGATCCCATAAAATAATTTTTGCTCCTTCTTTGGCAAACCGTTCAACCGTAGCCAGACCGATCCCATTCGCTCCGCCCGTTACCAGTGCCACTTTGTTTTGTAGTCTCATGTTTTTGTTTATTCTTCTACCGGAAGATACTTAAAAAATAAAATGCTCCCTGTTTTGCCGGAAACTGAATCGATTAATTAAATTCAATGATCAAAATGAAAACCATGAAGTCTGTCCAGGTCCGGCTGATCATGTTCTGTGTATGTTTCGTGTGCATAGTAAAAGCACAATCCCAGCCAAAAACATTGACTGAAAGCGCACCTGCAACCGGCGGATTCTCTGCAGAACGCCTCGCACGTCTGGATTCCGGTATGAATGACTGGGTGAAAAAGAAATGGGTGAACGGGTCGGTTGCGCTGATCGGCCGCAAAGGCAAGATTGTTTTTTATAAGGCGTACGGATACAATGATCCCGAAACAAAAGCGCCGCTCGACAGGACCGGGATATTTCGGATTGCATCGCAAACAAAAGCCGTTACGACGGTAGCTGCCATGATACTCTGGGAAGAAGGAAAATATTCATTGGATGATCCGGTTTCCAAATACATTCCTGCTTTTGCCAATCAGCGTGTACTGGATACTTATAATGCGAAAGACACGACCTATACCACAGTAGCGGCGAAGCGCGCGGTTACGATCCGTGATCTGCTCACTCATGTGTCGGGCCTCGGATATCCGGGCATTGGTACACCGGAGGAAATTGCGATCTATGCAAAATATCACATCACGGGTGGTGTGGGTGTAACCAATCAAAAACTTTCCGACGTCATGAACCGGCTGGGTGGCCTGCCACTTTTCTTTCAGCCCGGCGAAAAATGGAAATACGGATTAAACGCAGACGTGATCGGATATCTGATTGAAATATGGTCTGGCATGGGTCTGGAAGAATTTTTCACGAAGCGCATTTTCACACCGCTCGGGATGAAAGACACTTATTATAATCTGCCGGCTGAAAAAGCGTCAAGGCTGGTGAATTTCTTTCAGCAGGATTCTACCGGTGCGTTCAAAAAACAACCCATCGTACTGGGGGCCCTGGATATGAACTATCCTCTTCATAAGACCGATTATTTTTCTGCCGGTGGCGGACTGGTATCCACTGTTTACGACTACGCGATTCTTCTTCAGATGTTATTAAACAACGGTACTTACAATGGAGTGCAGATTTTGTCACGCAATACGGTGCGTATGATGACCACCAATCAGATCGGCAAACTGTTTGTCGATCTTTATGGTATTACAGAAAATAAATTCGGATTCAACTTTTCTCTGATCACAGAAGAAGGAAGCAGACTGGGACCGAGCCAGGCGGGCACCTATTCCTGGGGCGGTATATTTTCTACCACCTACTGGGTGGATCCCAAGGAAGATATGTTCGTGATATTGCACCAGCAAATGTGGGGACCGCATGTGGTGGATGCGCAAAAACAATTTAAGCAGCTGGTGTATCAGGCGATTAGTGATTGATGCCAGGATTTTCCTGTTTGTATTTCTCGCGCAAGTGCTGATTTAAGAAACTTTCCCACGGAAGTTTTTGGAATGGTGTCGATAAATGAATAACTGTCGGGTATCCAGAAACGGGGAAACATTTCCTGCAGATGTTCTCTCAATTCCTGCGTTGAAACTTTCTTTCCTTCTTTTAGTACCAGATAAGCGTGGGGCCGTTCCATCCACCTGGCATCGGGAACTCCGACAACGGCCGCTTCCCGAACGGCGGGATGGCTCATGAGTGCATTTTCAAGTGCAACGGAACTGATCCATTCTCCGCCGGACTTGATCATGTCTTTGCTCCGGTCCCTGATTTCGATGAACCCATTTTCATCGATGGTTGCTATATCGCCGGTCTTCAGCCAGCCATCCGGAGTAAACTTTGTATTTGCGCCATCATCGTGATAATAGGAAGACGCAACCCAGGGTCCGCGCACTTCAAGTTCACCCATTGTCATTCCGTCCCAGGGAATCAGGCCGGACTCATTTCTTCCACGGATCTCTACCAGTGGAATCGGTTGTCCCTGTTTCATCGCATGATCGTATTGTTCTTCTTTAGGTGCTTTCTGTAGTTCGCCGGATATAACTGAAGTGACTCCAAGCGGAGAAATTTCCGTCATTCCCCAGGTATGAAGAACTCTGACGCCATAACGTTCGTCAAATGATTTTACCAAAAATCTGGGCATAGCAGAACCTCCGATCATGATAGTTCGCAGGGATAATTTGTATTTACCGGGATGCTCATCCAGCTTATGCAAAATGCCCTGGATCACCGTCGGCACCGCACCGGTGAGTGTTACATTTTCAGTCTCCAGGAGACGGAGTAGATTTTCTGTATCCAGATTCGGACCCGGAAAAACCTGTTTGGCCCCCACCAGTGTGCAATTATATGGTAGTCCCCAGGCTCCTGCATGAAACATCGGAACGATGGATAACACGGTATCTTGTTCCGTGATGCCGATGCCGGTGGAAGCCAGCAGGGAAGATAAAGTATGGAGCAGGATTGAACGGTGCGAATATAAAACACCCTTTGGCTTTCCGGTTGTGCCTGATGTATAACACATAAAGGCTGCTGCATTTTCATCACCGGCAAAAGGTTCGAACTTAGTTTCATCACCGCCCTGCAGGAGGGTTTCATAATCTAAATACTCTTCGCGAACAGGTTGACTATTTTGAGAAATAACAATTACTGAGGAAATCTTGATGGATGATTTAAACTTTTCGAACAATGGAAGCAGCACCTGATCCACGATCAGAAATTTGTCCTCCGCTTCATTGATGATATAACTCAGGTCCTCCGCGCTGAACCTGACGTTGAGCGGGTGAATGATGGCGCCCATACAAGGAATAGCAAAATAAGTTTCGAGGTGTTGATAGTGATTCCAGCAAAGTGTGGCTACACGATCTCCCTGGCGAACACCCAATCGGTGGAGCGCTGTTGAAAGTTTCTTTACTCTGCACGTAAAATCCCTGTAGGTATAACGATGTGTGCTTTTGTCCGGCAGACAACTCACGATCTCCTTTTTTAAATAAAAAGTCTCCGCCCGCCGCAAAATTGCAGGAACTGTGAGCTGATAATCCATCATTAAACCCTTCATGGAAGATTGCAGCATGTTTAGAAATGCGGATAAAAGATAGGGAAAAAATAGTAGTTGACGTATCAGAATATCGTTATTGTTTTGGACACTGAAGGAAGGGATTAATTTAAACTGAGCATCCGAAAGTTGATTCACTGACTGCTTATGTAAAGCGATTTTGTACAGATCACGCCAAAGAACTAAAACATAGTGGCCAGGGAGATGTCACGCTCAGTTTTGTAGTGCATCTCAAAGGACAGCGATGTAATTACTCACCTGAGGGTAATTATCCGGAAGCCAGATATAATCTGGCAGTGAAGTGCATCTCGGAAGGTCCTGACTGGACAACCGGAATGCAAAATGGCCGCAAAGTAATCGCCTATGTGCGCTTGACACTTCATCTTTATCCGGATTGAGTTCACATGTTTATTCCAAAAAGCATTCGCTCTTTTTATGGGTGAAATGTCATGAACGGCATCCGCAGGATTAGAGAATTTACCTTATCTTATATGTTCAATGGTGAAATCGACACGAATGTGGGCAAGACCTGTATAATTCTTTAACGATCATAAATATCTATAAACGTCCACCGTTTATTAAAGAGTGCATTTATGAAAAGAAGATTCATATCTCCGGTTTTGATTTTTCTATTTCTACATACTACACAGATTTACGCACAGCAAATCACTTTTTTACCAGTCAGCAATAAACCCGATCAGAATATAGTGGGATTTAATGGTATCACACAGGATCAAATGGGTTATATCTGGCTTTCATCTTATAAAGGGGGTATTTCGCGTTATGACGGACAGAACTTTGTAACCTTCCAGCATAACGATTCAGATTCGAATTCTTTAGCCGGAAACTGGACGTATTGTATACTGGCCGATTTATCTGACAAGATCTGGATCGGAACGTATGGCCAGGGCCTGGATTGTTATGATCCGATCACTAACCTATTTACACATTTCCGCCATGATAACAGTAAGAATACAACCTTAGCAAATGATACGGTTACGGCTTTATTAGAAGATCATAGTGGCAACTTATGGATCGGTAACCACGGAGGGCTTGATTTATTTAACCGAAAAACCGGTGTATTTACCCATTACAGTCATCGGCAGAATGATAGCACAAGTTTAACCGGCAATCAAATCGCGGTTATTTACGAGGATCATCAGGGAACACTTTGGATCGGTTGCCAAATACCCGGCATGTTTAGAGACAGACCAATGGAGGGAGGACTGAATCGCTTCAACAAAAAGAATGGAAGTTTCAAACAATATCAGCATAATCCGAAAGATGCAACCAGCCTGGAAGCGAATGAGGTGCAGTCGTTGTTCGAAGATAGCAAAGGGAATTTCTGGGTTGGGAGTTCCGGAAACGGGTTGCATATATTAGACAGAAGTACGGGAACCTTCAAACATTTCTATTACGATTCCACTCGTCCAGAGAGCCTTAGCAGACCACCCTGTAATAAAATGACAGAAGCATTCGATTTCATCTCGTTTATAAACGAAGACTCAGCTGGTGGTATTTGGATTGGCTCCGATGGCGGTGGCATAAACCGGTATGATCCTGTTTTAAATAAAGTAGCACACTTTGGCAATGTTAGCCTTAGTATGAATCCTTTACCCACTTTGAAAAATGACACTTCTTCCGGATTTGTACCCTGTTCAGTAAGCAAAGCCCTATTCTCATCTGACGGCCAAATTTGGATTACCACATACTCGTCCCTTTTTTCAGATGTCCTTTTGTATAATGTTACGACTGCAAGAATAAGGATACCATTTTATCCAGTTCATAATTTGAACAGTGCAAACACTTTTTATTGCGATGATGACAGCATCCTTTGGATAGGTACCGACGGTGGTTTAATAAAAAGAAACCTAAAATCCGAAACAGATATACATTATAAGATTGATCCTAAAAAGTCAACCAGCTTGGGCAATTCAATAACTGCGATCCGCTTCGATAAAGATGAAAATAATTTCTGGGTGGGGACAATGGGTGGATTATACAAATTCAGCCCACAAACCAGCCAATTTAAAAAATATCATGTTGGATTAAAAAATGAATCTGGATTAAGTAACGACAGTGTTTGGAGTATGTACCAGGATCACCAGGGCAATTTATGGGTGGGAACACTGAATGGATTAAATAGATTAAACAAAAAAACAGGCGACTTTACGCAGTATATTACTGACAACAAAACCGTATTTGACATTGCTAACACAATCAATTGTATTCGTGAAGATCAGGATAATATATTATGGATAGGAACAGAATCGGGTTTATACATAGTAAATACTGTAACCGGGAAACTATCCAGCATATTAGAAAAAGCAAGAGTACGAAGTATATGTGTTGATGCTCAGAATAATGTCTGGATTGGCGGTGACACTTCTAATAGTATGGAACAGGAGCTCTACCGGCTGGACCGGAATCGTAATCAGTTTAAACTATTTGTTGATCCGGGTTCGCTTTCGAAAATAAATAACATTTTTGATATCATGGAGGACGATAAAGGCAACTTATGGGTCAGCACAAAAAATGGCATACTGAAAATAAACGAAAAAAGAAATGCACTGAGAAAATATGGAGCCGGTTTTGGTGTGCACGAGAACAATTATACAACAGCCGATAATTTCAAAGCAAGAGATGGAAAATTATTTTTTGGTGATTTCCGCGGATACTATGCGTTTAATCCGGAAGAATTAAAAGACATACCGTCCCGATTGAATTTAACAAGTTTTAAAATTAAAGGCAAAGAAGAGTACCGGTCCGGAACGGTGTTTTAGAGAAATCCATTTGGAGCACAAATCAAATCAGGCTTTCTTATGATCAAAATAGTTTTTCTTTCGAATTTTCAGAAATAAATTATCAAAGTCCGGGCGGAGTAACTTACCTCTTTACACTGGAAAATTATGATGACAGCTGGCTGACATACGGAGCCGAGCATCGGGCATATTACTTTAATCTGCCTTCAGGAAATTATATTTTTCATGTTAAAGCAATTGATGCAGGTGGCAGAATAAATGAAAAGTCAATACCGATTGTCATTCTGCCTCCCTGGTGGAAAACCTGGTGGGCATATCTGTTGTTTGGTATATCTGCCATATGTGCTATATGGGGCATTATATATTACCGGTCAAAAAAGCTAAGAGAGGAGAACAAACTGCTGGAACAAAAAGTAGATGAGAGGACAAATCAATTAAAATTATCCTTTGAAGAACTCAAAACAACTCAATCTCAGTTAATCCAATCTGAGAAAATGGCTTCTCTTGGCGTGCTTACTGCTGGTATTGCACATGAAATACAGAACCCACTCAATTTCGTGAATAATTTTTCTGAAGTGAATACCGATTTGATTGATGAATTGCAGTCAGAATTAAAATCGGGAAATATGGAAAATGCTCTTTCTATTTCCAATGATGTCAAAGCAAATGAAGAAAAGATAAATCATCATGGCAAAAGAGCAGATAACATCGTAAAGGGTATGTTGCAGCATAGCCGCAATAGCACCGGCTTAAAAGAACCATCAGATATCAACGCACTGGCCGATGAATATCTTCGTATCAGCTATCAGGGCCTTCGGGCGAAGGATAAATCCTTTAGCGCTGTTATAAAAACCGACTTTGATAAAAACATTGGACTGGTAAATATCGTACCGCAGGATATTGGAAGAGTGTTATTGAACTTATACAATAATGCTTTTTATGCAGTGACTGAGAAAAAGAAAGAACAACCGGAAGGTTATGAACCCACCGTTTCAGTAAGTTCTACGAAAATAAATGGCAAACTTGAAATAAAAGTAAAAGATAACGGTAATGGCATTTCTAAAAAGTGTCAGATAAAATATTTCAACCCTTCTTCACGACAAAACCCACAGGACAAGGAACAGGACTGGGGCTATCATTAAGCTATGATATTATTGAAGCGCAGGGTGGGAAAATAAAAATAGATACGGTGGAGGGAAAATACGCGATTCCCGGATATAGTAAATTAAATTGAAGCAAAGTGAGGCATAGTGAAGCAAGATGAAGCATCCTGAAGCAAGATGAAGCAGCGATAAAATAATTTACACAATCTGTTGTTTAAGAAACGAAGGCGCCCCTGCTGTATGCCGATGCCAAAATAAGTGTGCACGGATCCGGGCGATGTTCAAACGAATTACAAGCGATGCTTAGACGGATTTCAAGCGATGCTTAGACGGGATGAGAGCAAATGGTTGATTTTTAACCATTAAACTGCCGGAGATGATGGTCGGTATGTTTATAAATTAAAAAATCCGACTGCTCCCTCGTCATTTTCCCGAAAAAAGGATGCATGATTTCAGGTACCGGACTCAAGGCCCGCTCTTCCATCAGGCTGATCCATCTTGCTTTTTCTGTTTCGAAATCACCGGTCTCTTTTATTTTCAGGTCGGGAATCGTAGGTGTATTCCGTCTCAGGGGTTTGTCATCTTTTAAAAGGCCTTTCAAAGCCATTTTACCAAACAGTTTCCCGATCCAGTTTTGTTTAGATTTTTTCTTACCCAGCATCAGTTCTTCCCAGAGAGAACAGTGCCTGACCATTTGATCGACATTCATTTTACCCCATTGCGCTGTTGCGTTTGGGGTCATCTGCCGGATCCTCCGGATCAGTTCGTCACGGGTAGTTTTGTCCGATACTGTTTTCATCATAGTATGTATGTCATTGGGACGTACAATTTATTGAAAATTTCATTGTAAAATACCCGTGTAGTTTTTTAGCTACTTATATTTTTCGCGCTTCAGCACATGAATTAATTTTGATCCTGCCATGAGTACAAAATCCTTCAAATTAGAAGTTTCCCCTTCGGTGGGCAAAGTTTCAGCCAAATATATTGCTCCCGACAAACCAATGTGCATCTTCACGCTGGCACATGGTGCAGGTGCGGGTATGGACCATTCGTTTATGGAAACGCTGGCGGAATCTCTTTCGAAAGTGGGCATCGCCACCCTGCGGTTTAATTTTCCTTTTGCGGAACACAAAAAGTTCAGACCTGATTCTCCGCCCGTTGCTCATCTAACAATCGAAGCGGCTATTACAAAGGCACATGCATTAAACCCGAAACTGCCGTTATTTGTTTCCGGTAAATCTTTTGGGGGAAGAATGAGTTCGCAATATCTGGCAGGCCATCCGGACAGTCCTGCTGTCGGTATTGTTTTCTATGGTTTTCCGCTTCATCCTTCCGGCAAGCCCTCCACCGAGCGCGCAGACCATCTGAAAGAGCTGAAAATACCTATGCTTTTTTTGCAGGGCTCGAAGGATACACTGGCTGAATGGAAACTAATTGAAAAAGTATGCAAATCTTTGCGAAAAGCTACCCTGATAAAACTGGAAGGAGCAGATCATTCTTTTAAGGCTGGCAAAAATGATGTGATGTCCCTGCTGGTAAATGAAACAAAGAAATGGGTAGGGAAAATAATTTAGGCCGGGGATTTGTATTATGAAACTTCATGAGCGCCTTAATAAATGTAATAGGCAGTTTTATCCAAATAACTGCCGAAGAGGAAGAAATAATCGACGGGCTTTTTACAACACTTCGTTTAGGTTCCGGTGAATACTTCCTGGAGCAGGGAAAAATCTGCCGCCATGTCGGCTTTATTGAAAATGGATTGGTCCGATACTTTATAAATGTCGATGGCATTGAAAAGACCATCTACTTTAATAAGGAAAATGAATTTATTTGCAACTATCAAAGTTTTCTTCCATGTACACCTTCTAATACCAACATACAGGCTGTAGAAGAATCTGTTTTGCGGGTAATCAGTTTTGAGAATCTGCAGCGTTTATATTCTGACGTAAAAGAAGGTGATAAATTCGGACGGCAGGCGATAGAATATGTTTTTTTATCCGCCCTGGAGCAATTAAAATCCTTCTATACCGATTCTCCCAAGGAACGCTATGAGCAGTTTTTAAAATCGTATCCTGACCTTGCACAAAGAATACCACAATATTATATCGCCTCTTATGTGGGGATCAAGCCACAATCACTTTCCCGTATCAGAAAAAGGCTGGCTGCTCAAAAATAAAATCTTTGCCGAAGCATTAGTTAACCCAGGTGTACGAACCGGAAATACTGAACGCTGAAATTTGTGTTATTAAATATTCAGCTCATGAAAACACAAATTAATCAGGCGCCCTGGGGCATTCGTTCAGTATCTTATTGGATTACCTTGCTTTTAGCCTTAGGTATCATATTTATTGGCATCCGTTTTATTCTTCAGCCCCAGGTTGGTGCAAACGGATTTGGTATCGATTTTACAAACGCCAACGATGCGGTTTATGGAAAGATCAAGGGCATCCGCGATACTTTTTCCGGACTTGTACTTGTACCATTGCTCTGGATGCGTATGCGGAAGGCTGCAGCCTGGGTATTCACAGCCGGCATCGTTGTTCCGGTTTTTGATTTCCTGACCATTTTATTTTATAATGGAAGTCAGGATGTCAGTCATCTCCTTATCCACGGATGTACAGCATTCGTCATGATAATAACCAGTTTTTTATTATTCAGCGGGACTTCACAAACATCTATAAATTAATAATCATGATTACTATTTTTATCAGCAGGATGCTCCTGACGATCGCTATTTTAGCCGCCGGTGTAATTTATGGAACCGATATGTTCTATGCTATAGTAAGTAGAAAAGCTGCGGCCCTGAGTAAGGACAGTTCTATTGCCGACCTGGTTGGCCATACCCATTTTGTCGCTGATAAGCGCATGCCTTTCTTTGGTATTACCAGTTTGGTTTGTACCGCGTTGCTTACCATCATCAGCTATAGGAACGGAACAGCAAGCTGGTACTCCGGATTGGCACTGGTGATGTTGCTGACGCATCTCGCTTTATATCTGGCTGTTGCCAAACCGATCAATATGAAAATGTCGGAAGCCGCAGTAAAAGATATTATACCCGAAAACATCCGCGCGCTACAACAACGCTGGGACAGTATAATAAACTATAGGGCTGCTCTGTTGACGATGGCCATGCTCGCCTTGATCCTCGCCGCGGTGAGCGGCCGGGGTTAAGGTTGCTCTGGATTAAGAGTTAACCCTGCGATTTATAAACGGCGGCAAATTCCTTTGCAAAGTCTTCCAGCTTGGTGGCACCCCAAACCTCAGGCCGATGCTGGTTAAAATCTTCAAACAATATTCCACTTTCAATGGCATGGCCCATCTCAATATAAACGCTGGCAATAGCCTCAGACATCCCCGCAGCGGTCATGCCTGCAAATGTTTCCGCATCACTAAATTGTACCCAGGGTAATTCCGGTTTACCAATGGCAGTTCCCAATATCTTTACGATTTCAGCAATTTCACGTTCATCACTCACAACGTACCGGTGACTCTTTCCTTCAAATGAGTTTTGCAACTCCTGAGCCGCTACTGTTGCAATATCTCTCGGATGTACCATGACCAATTTGGTTTTTTCCCCGTAATTATTACCCATTATTCCCATATTCCGGATAGTTCCCATGTCAAAGAAAAAATTAATAAAGAAAAAGCATGCTCGCAAATGTTTTACAGCTACACCATCCAGCGTGTTCAGCTCATGCTCGACATCATAAAGCCCCGCGATCGGTCCGGTGCCTTCACTCAGGTGCGCACCAATGCTGCTTAGATTTACGACACGTTTTACTCCTGAAGCTTTTATCGCTTCAATGTAGTCCTTACCTGTTTCAGCAATGTATTGCCTGTAATTGCTAACTCCCCAATTGGGTGGTACCATCGTATAAATGGCATCGGCATCCTTAAAACTTTTTGCTAAAAAAGAAACATCAGAAATAGAACCGATAGCTGCTTTTGCGCCCAACGCTTCTATGGCACTCAGCTTTTTTGAATCGCTGCTTATAATCGTGACTTCATGGCCATTTTTAATCAGTATGTCAGCAAGGGGCTTACTGATATTGCCAAGCGAACCTGTTAATGTAATTTTCATGACTCATGGTTTATTTGTAAATGCAAAGTTATCTTTGTACGAACTTTAATACAAGTACCTACCCCAAAGTAAGTGTCATGACAAAAGTAAAAGAGCAATCAACCCAAAATCACAATAAAGGCGTTTCGGAAATGGTCTGTCCGATCACTTATGTAATGAATAAGATCGGCGGCCATTGGAAACCGATTATTCTTTATTACCTGATGAAAGGCCCTTTGCGTTACAGTGAACTAAAAAGGGCCATTCCTGCCATCACAGAGAAAATGTTAGCACAGCATTTAAAGCAATTAAGAGAAGATAACCTGATCAACAGAAAAGTGGAACAGGAGATGCCGCCGATAACGATTTATAGCCTGGCACCAGCGGGTAAAAAATTGGGCCCCGTTCTGATGGCCATGGCAGACTGGGCTGTAAAGGACTCCAAACTGTATAAAGCTTTAACAAAACCGGGAACTTCAAAATGAAAAAGCTCAACTACTTTGTCCTGGACGTATTTACCGATCTTAAGTTTAAGGGCAACCAGTTGTCAGTCATTTGTATCGATGAAGAATTGACGCTGGATCAGTATTACGATATCTCAAGAGAGTTCGGGTACTCGGAAACTTCTTTTGTAAAGTACTCAGAAGCGGATAAAGCATTAAGGGTTCGTTCGTTTACCCCCGCAAAATTTGAAATAATTGGGGCCGGTCACAATCTGTTAGGCGCGGTATGTATGGCGTTAATAAACAAATGGGATATTTTCAAAGAACAAAATGGTGAAACATGGGTACTGATGTCAGGTAAAAAAATACCCCTGGCGATTACTGAAACAAATGGGCTGCCTTATGTAGGAATGAAACAGCGTCCGGCAGAAATTTTAGGTTCGGTTCCTGCCGACGTTATTGCCAGGGCCGTAGGTTTAACGACTGATGACCTTCGCTTAAACGGCTGGGAAATCAGGACGGTAAAAACAGAAGTCGGGCATCTGATGGTGCCTGTTATAAATTTGGATGTGCTCAAACGTGCGGTCTTAAATAAGTCACTGTTAAAAGACGCATCCCGAAAATATGAATTTGAAGGTTGTTACTTGTTTACTACAGACCATCCAAGAACGGACTATCTCGCTCAATCCCGTTTTTTTAATCCCAGTATTGGCATCGACGAGGACCCCGCGACAGGAACAGCAGCATGTCCCCTAGCAGGCTACCTGGAAAAACTCGGGTATATACAAAAAGACATTGCTTACCAGATCCTGCAGGGAGAATATGTTGATCAGCCTTCGACGATACAAGTCAAAGTGGTGTCTGACGGAATATGGATCAGTGGATCATCTGTGATTGTAATGAAGGGTGAATTATATTTATGATCCTTTCGCCGGATGATAAGTATGTACTACGATTCCACCCGGGAAAGATTTTACATCCCCTAGCTTCAGGTGAAGCGGTGTTGCAAGATCTGAGAAAATTGGGAACCCCGAGCCTAATGCGACGGGATGGATGATCATTTGGAATTCATCGATCAGCCCCGTCTCTATCAGGCTTCGCATGAAGCCTGCACCCCCGATTGCCAGGATCGGATTTCCTGGCTCTGCTTTGAGTTTCCTGATCCCTTCGGCAAGATCACCATCAAAGATCTGCGCCGCGGCCCAGGAAGCCACGGCGGGCGACTGCTCCGCACCAGAAAGAATTCCCGCAAATCCATTTTTGGTAAACACCGCCTTGGGGATCTCGTTCATCGGCGCAGCAAATGGACCGGATGCAGTAGGCCAGTAAGGACCGATCTTCTCAAATGTTTTCCTGCCCATAATGATCAGCCCTGCTTTCCAGGTTTGTTCGAGGGACCAGCCCCTCGAAGTTTCATCCGAACTCTTGAAGACCCAATCATTCTCGTCATGGGGGCCGCTTACGAAACCGTCGAGCGACATCGACATCTTCATGATCAACTTTCGCATAACTAAAGATTTGTTTTTAATATATATTTCCCTACTTCAATATCAGTAGCTGTCATTAGAGCCCTGACGTTTGCATCATTAATTCATTGAGTACTATTTTCGAAATCATTTGCTGGGGACCAGGCTGAGAAAATATTCGTCCAGATTGCTCATTCCCATGGCAAGGCCTTCCTTGTAACCCATTGCGACGAACTGTTCAAGTTGGGCAAGGCTTTCCATTTTTTTGACAATATGAACGGTGGTTTTTTCGCCCGCAGCTTTGAAAGAGTTCTTGGTTATGGAGAATGTAAACCCGCTATCGGTGTGATTTCCATTTTCGTCGGAAAAAGAATTCTTCGTGGTGAAACTGGATTTGGGTTGGATTTCGATAAACTCCGCCAAACTATAGCGGGTTGGTTTTACATTCTCGTCGGTGATCATGGTATACAACCAACGACCGCCTACACGGAAATCCATTTCCTTCGTTTGAACCCGAAAGGGTTTGGGGCCCATCCACTGGTCCAGTATTTCGGCTTTTGTAAAGGCATCCCATACTTGATCGAGATCAGCGGCGAATTCCCGCGTAATATAAATGGTTGCCGTGGCTTTGTCGACGGTGAAATCAAATAACAGGTTCATTTTTTTTTATTTTTTATGGTGAACAATACTTCATCGAGTTGCTGGAAGCTTTTTTCCATAATCTTCCGGAACTGGTCCAGCCAGATATCGATTTCTTTCATTCTGTCAATTTTCAGTTCATAATAAATTTCCCTGCCATCCTGCTTTTGGGCCAGGAGGTCGCATTCGGACAGGATGCGCAAATGTTTCGATATGGACTGACGGGTAATGTTGAAGTGCTCCGCAACGGCGTTCGGGGTCATTGCGTGCACGGCGATCAGGACGAGGATCGCTCGTCGGGTGGGGTCCGCAATAGCTTGAAAAATGTCTCGTCTCATAAATATTAATTAAGAAGCCGTTCGGTTGCAAATATACGTGCAACCGATCGACTTCGCAAAATTTATTTTTTATACAGGGATCGTTTACGAAGTCAAAATGAGGCAACCGTTACCGACCGTGGCGATCCCAATACGTATTCTTACGCACGATGGCCAGGGTGCCCGCGAAGACCCGACATGTTAATTCATTCTTTTAAATTTGAATATGCTATTAGATCATGAAGGCGAACTGATTGAAATTACCGATGGAAATATCGGGGAATTGCATTCCCTGATCGGGGAATCAGTTCGTGATGGCTATAATTTTTTACAACGAACAATCGATGATTGGCATAGCGGAGCGAATAAGTTTGACAGGCCGGGTGAAAAGTTATGGGGATTATTCATAGGAAATAATCTGATCGGCGTCGGCGGCCTGAATATAGATCCCTATAGCCTTACTCCGAAGGTTGGTCGGGTGCGACATCTGTATGTCCGGGAGGCCCATCGCCGAGCAGGTTACGCAACTTTAATAGTGAATAAAATATTGAAGGAGGCATGTTATAATTTTACCGTATTGCGCTTATTCACTGAAAATGAGGAGGCGTCGGCCTTTTACGAAAAATTGGGTTTTAAAAAAACCGTGGAGTATAAGGCAAGTCATTTTATAACGCTGCCAGCCCATACGGAATGAGTTTTGTAATGATTGAATTATCTATAAAAAATACCGGCCTTGCGAAAAAAAGAAAACCCCCGACCATTGTCGGGGGCTAAGTGCCCGGAACAGGAATCGAACCTGCACATCCTTGCGAATACCAGATTTTGAGTCTGGCGCGTCTACCAATTCCGCCATCCGGGCTGGATCTGTTTATTGGGATGCAAATGTAAGGATTTGAGCTTATTAAAAGCCATTCAAACGCATCTATTATCCCTGAGTGATTTGCAGATTCTCAGCCAGTATCTGGCTTACAATCGCTGATTTACTGTATACCATCAGGTGTTCGCCTTCTTTCACCGGAATCGCGTTCATAATCTTTTTATATGGCAGAATTTTATCAGCCGTTCCGTGTATCCGGAGGAGGTTTGCCGGCTTCCAATGATTGTCCCAGGAGAACAATTGCCGGATGGCCCACTCAAAAAATGCGGGGTCCGTATCTTCTAAAATATTTGTCAGCAGGTTTTTAATCTCGGGTTTGTATGCACCAAACAGGCGGAATGCAATATTATTCGGCTTTAACAGAAAACGCGGGGGTAAAATTTTATATATCCCGGAATTACCCAGTAGAATATAAAACCAGGGCACTTCTTTTTTAAAACAAAAACTGGAAATCAGCACCGTCTGTACCGGAGAAAGAAATTTCGACAGTTCTGTGGCTATCACGCCGCCAAATGAAAGACCCACGAGACTAAAAGGCTCCTGCTGGTTGATCTGACTGCTCAGTCGTTTGCAATAAGATTCCATGGACTCGTTTTCCGAAACGGCCACCCATTCTATATAGTATATCTTAAAAACTTCGGGGAGAACCAGGTTTTGAAATATCCTTTTGTCTGCACCCAGTCCGCTGATGAAATAGAGATTCATTATTTCTTTCTTCTTCCGGCCGGATGAACCTGTTAACCATCCCGCTCCTATTTATCAAACTTAATTAACTTAGGAGGACAAAGTACAAAAATTCCATGCACCTTCCCCCTGATATCATTATCAAATTGTTGCTTTCCATTTTTATAGGAGGTTTGATTGGTGCGGAAAGAGAATACCGCAGCAAATCAGCCGGCTTTCGTACACTCACGCTGATCTGTCTGGGTTCTACCCTCTTCACCATTTTCTCGCAAATGATCGGAGCCGGAAATAATCCCGACCGGATCGCATCCAATATCGCCACCGGTATTGGTTTTGTTGGCGCGGGCGTCATATTCAAAGGAGAGATTGGAGTAAACGGAATCACTACTGCAGCCATGATCTGGGTAACCGCCGCACTGGGCATGGGCATTGGCGCAGGTTATGAATGGGTGTCGGTGATTGCCTGTCTGATGATCCTTCTGATGCTTTTTATTTTTGGTTTCGCGGAAAACTGGATTGACAAAATCAACCAGACAAGAAATTACAAGATAGTGACCGGTTTCAAAAACGAAACGATGAGGCGATTTGAAAAAGACTTTGAAGCCCATAACCTGAAATATAAAAGGGCGCGGGAGATCAAGGATGGTGATACCATCACCGGCGAATGGTTTGTCAGGGGATCCAAAAAAAATCACTTTGCATTTATCAACGGGATCCTGAATGATCCGGAGGTTAGCCGTTTTGAATATTAAAAAAGATCCGCTTTTATGAATTACCGGGTCGCCGAACAAAAAGACCTGCCTGCGTTAGAAGAACTGGCCCTGGCATCTTATGGACGTTTGAAGAAACACCTCACACCGGAAAACTGGACAAAGATGGAAACGCTTCTGAAATCAGATCAGACTTTTCCTTTACTGGTGCGCGACTGCCATTCATTTGTATGTGAAGACAACGAACGGCTACTGGGCATGGCCTGGCTGGTACCGAGCGGAAATCCAACAAAAGTGTATTCTGCAGAAACATCCTACATACGCATGGTAGGCGTGCATCCCGATGCAGGCGGTAAGGGAATCGCACAGACGCTTACAAAACTTTGCATGGACAAAGCAAAGGAAACAGGAGAAACGATGATCAGTCTGCATTCAGCCGAAATCATGTATGATGCCCGCCATATTTATGAAAAACTCGGATTCAAAAAAATCCGTCTGCTGGACGAACATTATGGATTGAAATATTGGTTATACGAAATGACATTGATCTGATATAATAATTAATCATTAATAACTAATAACTATGAATCGGGTTGTACATTTTGAAATACATTCAAAAGATCTTGACCGCACGCAGAAATTTTATCAGGAAGTTTTTGGATGGACCATTACGGATATGGGTCCGCAAATGGGTAACTACCGGGTAGTTGAAACCGGTGAAAATACGGCAGGTAGCCAATGGAATGGAATTAATGGTGGAATCACCCCAAGACATGGTGAAGGTCCAAAGGGTGGTGAACCGGTAAACGCTTATGTATGCACAATTGAAGTGGAAAATATTGATGAGACTTTGGAAAAAATTGCAAAAGCCGGTGGAACGATTGCATTAGAGAAAATGGAGGTTCCCGGTGTTGGATTGCTGGCTTACCGTAAAGATCCGGAAGGAAATATTTTCGGCGTATTACAACCCTTTAAACAAAGTTAATTACAGCGCAGGCGTACGACCCCCATCCACTGCGATATTGGTGCCGTTCACATAAGATGCGGCGGGAGAAGCGAGGAAAGCAATCACGTTTGCAATTTCTTCCGGGGTTCCGAAACGCTTCATTGGAATGCTTTCTTTCATTTGAGATTCTATTAACGCCTGTTCCTTTTTAACAGCGTCAGCTGTATGTTTTACCAACTCGTCCAGTCTTTGAGTTTGAGTAAGACCGGGAAGAATATTGTTGACGGTAATATTAAACTGTCCGATTTCATTGGCCAGGGTCTTGGCCCAGGAAGCCACGGCCAGTCGAATAGTATTGGACACGCCCAGATTTGCCAGCGGTGTTTTTACCGAGGTTGAAATGATATTGATGATCCTTCCGTATCCGGCATCCTTCATGCCCGGCACAACTGTTCTCGCCAGGATTTGATTATTGATGAGATGCTGTCTGAATGCCTGTTCAAATGTATCTGTGGATGCTTCTATAATGGGACCTGCTTTGGGTCCACCGGTATTATTGATCAGGATTTCTATAAGTTGCTGACTGACTATTTTTTTTATGGCATCTTCCACCGCCTTGTTATCCGAAAAATCGACTGCAACCCACTGGTGATGCTGATCTCCCGTTACCGCTAATTGTCCAGCTGCAGCCTGCAATGCTTCTGGATTGCGCGCGAACAAAATACAATTCGCACCGTTAACCGCCAGTTCCATTGCAGTTGCCAGTCCGATCCCCTGCGAGCTTCCGCAGATGACGGCGAATTTTCCTTTAAGTGAAATATCCATACTTACTCATTAAGACACAAAGATACAATGGTTGGCGGTTGACCCGCCTTCGCTAAAGCTTCGGCGGGCGAAGCAGTTGGCAGTACTTCCATACTTCCAGTCTTCCAGTCTTCCAGGTCTTCCCAAACTTTATTTG
>CAVQGO010000018.1:0-185984 GCA_963712045.1 uncultured Bacteroidota bacterium
CTCGCCTTTCTGAATGTTGCCAAAGGAAACCATAAACCGCTGTCGTTTTTTAAAAACAGACCGCAGGTTCCGGACTTCGAATACATAGGAATTTTCAATATCCACCAGTTTACCGGCAGGAGAAAAAGGCTTTTATCCCGGCAATATCGAATTCAAAAAACCGCTGCAACGAATGCCGTGATTCAATTCCTACATGAATATTACAGACAATACGAACTGGGACCTGTTATCACAAGGGAGAACATAGAAAACACGGATATCTTTATCGTCACAGATCAGGAAATAATCAAAGGAGTCATGTGTTTAGCAGATACCATGCAGTACAAACAAAATATTGTGATGAAATTATCCCGGAAAATGAAAATGCTGCTGAACATATTGAACTCGTTAAAAAATATTCTCGGAATTTCCAGGATGCCTGTTCTACGGGAGCAGGTGAAAATGATATATATCAAATACCTCGCGGTTACGCATCATGAAAAACAATTGGTCAGGCTGATGCTCAATCACGCAAGAAACGTGGTTTATGATAAAGACTATTCATTTGTGTCAATTGGAATTCACGAACGAGCTCCGCTAAACGAATGTTTTGCAGGGATTTTTAAATTAACTTTTAAATCCGTAGGCATGTTGTTGACGATAAAGAACAATCAACAACTTATAGAGAAAGTAAAACAGGGTATACCCTTTGAAGATTATTCACTTGTTTGATTTTTTAACCTTTATTCAATCTAAAAACAGAAAAAATGGAACTCATGCAGAATGCTTCAATGACCCGTGAATCGGTTCATGTAATTTCCGATGTTTTTTCCCAGGCTATCACGGGAGAACTGATTGGCATGTCTAATTTTGCATCTCTTGCAGAAACGATTGATGATCCACATGAAAAAATGGAAGCCGTAGAGCATGCCAATAGTGAAAGAATGCATGCCGAAGGTTTTCTTGCCTACTCAAATAAAATGAATCTTTCCATAACCATCAATATGGAGGGTGAGTATTGGGGAAATGTACGAAAGGTATTTCTGGACTATGCACACAAGAAAGACTTCATAGCCTGTCTGATTATACAGGAGGTAATGCTCGAATCCTTTGCCGTATCCATGTACAGCGATGTAGGTCATGCGCTGGGCGGAGAGGCCGGAAGACTTTTTCTTCGTATTGCGGACGAAGAAAGAGAACACCTTGAACATTCATCCGACATACTTCGCGCGGCATTAAAAGAAAACCCGGAAGGTTTTATAGGCAAATTCGAAGAAATACACTTCCGGTGCATGAACATTCTTGCAGAATTCACAGCAACAACCGACCTGAGGGGCCACTGCGGCGTATGTCACGGTGCCTGTATGAAAGAATCCCTGCATCATATCGGGCTGGATATTATCAGCCTGCGCGGCAATGCGCTGGCCCTGTATGCACAGGCGATGGACAATATTGGAATACCCGGCGAAAAATCAATTGTATGGATCGCATGTCTGCCAGCATAGATTTCGCGGTCATTGGTCATCAGGACAGTTGGCAGCATATTACTTCCCTGATCAATGGGATCCGGGCTGAGCCCCTTAAAAAACTCAGTTGCGATGCCATCAGGAACATTTATTCATTTATACCACCGAGAGACGTTTTCAGAATAAATGCCAAATCAACAACCGGCAAAGAACTCCATGGCGTATACATCGAGACATTTATTGATCCTGACAAACTGGATGCCCGTCACCAACGGGTAAATATCAATAAAGTGAAAGACGCCGTTTCATTTGTAAATAAGTTAGGTGCAAAAATTGTAACACTGGGCGGTTTTACATCCATTGTATTAGAAGGAAATCTTTATGGGCTTCCAATAAGCGAAACGGTTTATACGACCGGAAACACCCTCACTTCTGCTTATATCGTAAAGGGAATAGAAAAAGCGGCGGCTTTTTGCGGGAAAGATCTCAGGAAGTCCAACATTTTAATCATCGGAGCAACGGGTGATATCGGATTGGCCTGTGTACATTACTTTAAAGACAAATGCAAAAAACTGTTACTCGGCGGCAGAAATATTCAACGGCTGGGGCAACTTGCGTTGGTATTGAAAGAACAACAGTTTCCTGTTCAGTGTTCAGTTCTTCTGGAGGACCTTGTACCGGAAGCAGACTTCATTATTTGCGCAGCCAGCTCATCAGACATCAAATTAACCAATTATAAAAAAGGAGTTATCATCGGCGACGCCGGTTTTCCAAAAAATATGGAATCCTCCATTGAGTATCATCAGGACCTGCACTTGTTTTATGCCGGAATGGGACAGATGATGGGAGGATATTCATTCAGTCCCGATTACACCTGTTATATGTACCGTCACCCTGCACCTTATATATCCCATGGTTGCGTGATTGAAGCGATGGTGCTCGCATTTGAAAACAGATATGAATCATACTCTGCCGGCAGGGGAAATATCAGCACCAGCAGCATGGAGGACATTTATGCCTTAAGTATAAAACACGGAATAGGACTCGCTCCCTTATACAACAGGAGGGGTTTTTGGTAAACGACGGGATCAGATAAATCGCCAGCATGAAAAAAAATAAGGACCAGGTCGGACTTTTCAAACTTGTATTTACGCATAACTGGGAAGATCCTGCATGCGACCATGCAGCGTTGAAAATAAGCGACGGGGATTCTGTTTTGGCGATCACTTCCGGAGGTTGTAATATACTGGGGTTTTTATTATTTGATCCTGAAATTATTTACAGTATTGACATCAATCCTTCCCAGTCGTATATACTGGAACTCAAAATCGCGGCAATAAAAAATCTCGGCTTCGGAGATTTTATTTCATTTTCGGGACTGCATCCCTGTGCTGACCGGATGATTTTATACAGAAAAATACAGTCCGGCTTAAGCAGAGATGCTCTACTTTATTGGAACAATAATAAAAAACTAATCCGGAAGGGTTTTATCATGCAGGGCAAATACGAATGGTTTATCCGTTCTGCAGGAAAATTTATTCGCTTTTTACAAAGTAAAGAGCGTGTCGAGGGACTGTTTATTGAAAAATCATCAGAAGAGCAGGAAGAATATTTTGATAAAATATGGAACACCAAACGTTATCGTTTCCTCTTTAAAATCCTGTTCAATAAACGGATGCTGGCCAGGAAGGGTCTGGTAGCCGATTACTTTCACTTTGATGACGGCAGTACTTCCTTCGCAGAAAGTTTTTATAACAGGTCAAAAAAGGCTTTCCGGACACTACCGGTGAAAGGCAATTATTTTTTATCCCTCTATCTCCTGGGAAAGTATCGTAATGACCAGGAGGTCCCTGCTTATTTAAAGAAAGAAAATTACGATATCATAAAGTCCCGGATCGACCGTATTCAAATTCATACAGCGGAGGCACAGTCATGGCTTGATTCCATGCCCCAACAAAGCATAGACTGTTTTGCCCTCTCCAATATTTGCGAATTAATGAGCGAAAAAGACACAAAACAATTATTTACGGCCGTTTCCAAAACAGCCAGGGACGGAGCAAGAATTATATTTCGCAACCTGATGATACCAAGGGAGCCACCGGCAGAATTGGAAGACCAAATTGTAAAAGATGAAATGCTTAGCCGGAAAATCTACGAAAATGACCGCTCCTTTGTATATGGAAAAGTAATGGCTTATACTGTACACCACAGGCATTGAGACCATCGTGCCGGCCGGAAGCTTAACGCGTTATTTTGACGGTGTGGTTTCCATCCGCTGAATATGCCAGCCGGTTGAATCCATCCAGATCCATTTGGTTGAAAACAGACCCTTCACAGTGACGGTATCGTTTACAGGAACGATCACTTTTTGGGTATATAATCCGGATTGTAAAGCGGTATCCCTGTTGATGTTTATCAGATTGGTTTTAGAAACCTGAGACAGTACCTTATACTTTTTGAAATTCTCCAGGAATCTGCGGATGGAATCCCTTCCCCTGGCCATTTTTCCAAGCTCTCCATCGGGTGTATACAAAAGGGCAATCGAATCCACATCCATTTTCAGGATATACCGATTGTATTTCTGCATAGCCTGCTCCACGCTTTCGGCGTTGTGTTCCTTCGAACGGCAGGCAGAAAACAGGGTGATTGTCAAACCAAGGATACTCATGAACCTGCAGAACAGATATTTCATTTCGCGATTTTTCTTACTGACTCAGTCAAACAGAATGCGTGAGTTATTTCTCAAAAACCAGTGCATCCGGAGAGGCACCTGCATTTTGAATGCCGGCCACCAATTCTGCGACCATGGGATCGGGTCCGCAAACATAAAAATGCCTGCTGAAATCTGAAATTTGTTCCTTAAGAAACTTTTCATTGATTCTCCCATTCTTATACGAAGCATTCTTATCTCTCGTCAAAACAAAAACCACGTTATCCCCCAGTATCTTCAGCAACTCTTCCTTATATATAATATCCTCCGCTGTTTTATTTGAAAAAAACAGCTTATTACCTGCCGTTTTGTTCTCATCAAACAAGGTGCGGAGGATCGCAATAAAAGGCGTAATACCCGCCCCACCTGCGATAAAATATCCTGGTTCTTTGTATTCAATAGCACCCCATGAATCTCCAATGATGAGTTCATCGCCGATGGTCAGCTGATGCAACTTATCTGTTACGCCATGATGTTCAGGATATCTTTTGATTGTAAATTCAAGATAGGGCTGCCTGGTTAGAGCAGTAAACGTAAAAGGTCTTATCTCGCCTTCCTGTCCCGGTTTGTTTATTGACACGTCGGTTGCGTGACCGGGCAGGTATTCATAACCCCTCGGTTTTTCCAACCGGAAACATTTTACGTCATGCGTCACCTGATGAATGTGAATTATTTTTACAATATATTTCATGACGTAATTGATTATTAAAAAGCCGGTCATGCGATGACCGGCCTGTATGAATAATGAACTTATTACCGGTTGTCTTCATTATCCTCCTCCAGATCCTGATGGTCATCACCGCCGACGCTGTAATAATTATTTTCCTCATCCTCCTCTCCAATCGCCTCATCCGCATCATCCAGTTCGGAACCGGGTACGTCTAAATCATCCCCTTCTTCTTTAACCTTATTTTTTATTTTTTTTCTGGTTAATTCCGCTCCATCTTCATCAAATCCTACTTCTTTTTCTTTTTTATAAATGTCTTCACCTTCCGGATAAACAGGAAGCGGAAATTTTTTTTCTTCAGAAGAACTTTCCTTTTCTTTTTTGGAAATCTTTTTCATATACTATATTTTTTATAAACCGGACAATGAAAATACGAAAATCCCAACATATGTTGGATAACCGCTGCACAGGTGTTTTGACCCACTGATATTAAAGATATTTCTTCTTTAAATTCCTAAACCTCTTATCGTCCTGCAGTGATCCCAACAACATATCGTGGTCCACAAAACTTCTTTTCAATGCATTTGTCTTAAAAGATCTTTCAAACCATTCCAGAGACGTTTCAATATTTCCCTGTAAGTAAATACAACTCGCCATGCTATAGAGAATATATCCATTCGATGAATCACTTCGAAAAGATCTGATCAGGTAGCTATAGGAAGAGTCGTATTTACCTATGTTCATATAAATATTGCCCATCACATAATTAAAAGAAGACAGGCGTTTCATTCGGTTGAAATGCAATAAATTTCCAGTAATTCTCCAGAGCCGAATCGGAATGACTGATGCCGGGGGCAATATTTGTTGAGCCAAGACCTTTTTGACGTGCAAGAATAAGATCATTGGCAGCGCTTTGAATTTTGTTCATTTTGATTCTGGCCATGCCACGATGATAGTATGAAAAAGCATTATTGCTATCCAAACCAATAGCACGCGTGAAATAATCTTCGGCGCTGGAATAATCCCTCTTTTGTGCATACAATACTCCTTTTTCAACATTCAGTTTTGATTTAGAAACCGGATCCATATTCCCCTGAGATAGCGCAGCATCGATATCTTTTATGGCCTGGTCCAGATCCCCGCTGAGCATGTGAAGATTTGCCATTGCCTCGTAAACAGACGGGTCGGTTGAATCTTTTGTCAGGTAAATTCTGTATTCGGTCAGCGCTTCAGGATTTCTATTCATGCGCCTGTACAGGTCTGCCCGTAACCGGATTGTTTCCACATTATTATTGTCATATTCATACGATTTTGCGTAGTCTTTGAGAGCCTTATTGTAATTCTCGATTTGCTCGTTATAAGATTTTGTCAGCTGTCCCATCCTGTCAAAGCATTTTGCCCTCCCTAAATAATAATCTGAATTGGAATAATCAGAATTCGACTCGGGCTTTTTGAGCAATGCTGAGTATCCCTTAACAGCTTCGTTATAATATCCTGCTCTGTATTTCTCTTCCAGATCAACAGTTATCCTGAAGTAAGCATTCAGTTCTTTTATCCTGGCTTCATAAATATCTCTTTTCTCCGGTGCGAGGTCTATGACCTTTGAGTATAAAAGAATGGCTGCCTGGTAATTTCTTTTGTTTTCCTCCAAACGGGCCTGATCAATATACCGGCTGATTTTGTCTGCCGGGTCCATGGATTCATCGGTATGCCCGGGCGAATTGGTTTGCGCGGGTGCGATTGCTATGGCGATATTATCTGAAATATCATTTACGGTATCGGCCGGATTGAAGAAACCGATTCTTGAAATATATAAAAGCCATTTGTTGTTCGTGCTTCTTTTTACATAAAGCTCAGCGACTCTTTTTGCAGGCTTGTAGGGGGTAGACGGATTCGACAGGCAAATATTTTTAAAAAAAGATGTGAAATAGACATTTATATAAATATTGTCTTTGCCTCTTTTAACATTGGAAGTTCTGACATCACTGAAGTATACAGAATTTGTATCACTCTTTCCATAATAGGTATTAAAAGCATTCAGATATTGAATCACGGGTACGTCGGGAGAATTTGAGGAATTGGAGTAATCAGGACTGCTAATATCATCAGCAACGGCAATCTGACCATTCAGAAATATTCGTTTGTCACTATCTTCAACACTCTGGGTGATCAACCCTTTAATATCGGTACTTTCAGCACCCGTATAGGAAATCGTATTCAGCAGGTTGTTCAAGTATCGTTCTACTGTAATTTCTGATCTGGCTTTGATAACCTTTGCGTCGTTTATAGTTATAGAATCCTGGGCATAGCACGTCAGAGCCAGGCAATGGAAGCCAACAAAGAAAAGAATCCTTTGAACCTTAGTTACCATTTAATAATTTGTTTCTATAATCTTCCATCCCGGACGAAGAAACTCTTTGCATATGATTAATAAGCCAGCCTGAGTTCAGCGTTTCCCGGGAGAAATCCTCCACAGTAAATATCCATTTGTCAGCCAGCAAAAAATGATATTTTATTTTGACTAACATTCAGAAATTCGATTTGACGATTCAAAATGGCATTGTATAGTTCCAGCATATGGGATTTTCTCAAATAAACAGGCTTCAAAGTAGCTGGATAAATTTTCTTTGTCTTCAAAAGCTCTCTTTAATGAAACAAAATTTGTACCGTGGCTGGTCGGGCTGATGATATTTGTTTTGGTTTTGCTTTGAGCCATTTCAGTTACATCGATCTTTGATTTCAGGGTACTGGATCCGACGGCGACAATCATCCATTTAGATCCTTTGTTCTGGTTCATTTCAATTTTCATTATGACCGGAATTACAATTGAAGAAGAATTATACCTGAATTTACATGCCAGTTCAGCGTACCAGTTGCCTCCGTAAAAATCGAGATAAACGGGTTTTTTCTTCTTTGTAACTTCTGAGATAAACTGATTCATCATGACGCTGTCCAGGGATGTGTTTTCATCGTTGAACAAACTCCGGATCAATCGTTGCCTGTCGATATTGAATTTGATATGACGGGCTTTGTAAACGCCTCTCAGGAATGAATTTGGCGCGTCATTAAACCGTTCAAAAAATTCATCTATTTCCTTCACCTCGTAAATAAAATGCTTGTCCTTGGCACGGTCATCATTCGAATACACCTGACTGAAGAGGCGATGCTGGCAAATAAAAAAGCAAATAAAAATCCAGGCCTTTAACACATGCGTTTTTGCCATATTAAAATACGATTACGGTTTTGGGCTTTTCGTGCCCACTACCTCAACATCTGATAACATCACATCCCATTGCTGGATGGTATTACCCCGGAGATTTTTTTCGTATACAACCAATTGGACCTCGGTCGTTTTTTTTGTTTGATCAACATATACGACATGTCCGTCACGGTAGGCCCGGAAAGTTTGTTCAAAGCTGACCAGTCCATAATACTTGCCGTCGGCTCCTTTACGAATATTGCTGACGTAATCCACGTGGGAAAAAGTGATGATAATGCCATCGTAGGGAAGGTTTCTGAGTTTCTCCAGAAAATCCCGTACCCGCAGGTGTTTCTTTTCATTGCTGTGTGCAGAGGAAACCTCTATAATGGCCCCTTCAACAAATAGACTGATAGCCTGGTCTACGGCGTTATCCTGTACTTCATTGGATGACTGTATACCGCAGAGAATAGTCAGGCAGTTTTGAAACTCTTTTATTTTAGCAAGTGCCTTTCTCCTGAATTCATCATTGGAGACTTTACCCAGCATGGCTTCCGTTACAGGCCTTACGGTATCTGTATATTTTGCATTATCAGCAACTATTTCAATCGTGTGATCCGGTGCAGTATACGCCTGTATTTTACCGAAAGAGCATACAAGCAGCGAAATAAATAAAGGAATCATTGTCAAAAAATACCGCATATAATTTTTTTTTCCTTCGTGGTTTAGAAATCTATTTTTGAGAAACCTCTTTACTTTTTTTTCTCCATAGGAATCCAATGACTATTTCATGTGTACCGTTGCTCACGGTGTTCAGCGGAGTGGTGGTATAATCATACGAATAGCCGAGATTAATCGTGCTGCTGATGTTGATTCCCAGCAGCGCAGCCCACCCCACTTTATTGCGATAGGAAAATCCCAGCCAGAGCAAATCCTGGTATTGTATTTTAGCATTCACGTCCAACCCAATGGGCAGCGGCTGTACATAACTGATCATGACAGAGGGCAGAATGGTGATGTCATCACCTGCGGATATTTTATAACCGGCTGTAAAAAACGTATGCGGAATCAATTTCCCCTTGAGCAAAATTACTCCGTTTGACGTTGTTGATTCATTGACGGCATTTATGGGAACGGGAACAATTTGCTGAGCAGACAATCCCAGAAAAAAACGTGTATTCGATAACCAGAGACCAGCATTCACATCCGGCTCCAGTTTATTCAGATACCCGCTTTCCAATACAACGGGATCGACGGGATTGGTCTGTCCGAAATCTACCGCGTTTACGTCAACGTTTACTTCCTGTACACCCAGAGAAATGCCCATACTCAGAGTGGTTTTATGGCCCACAGGAATGTGATATGCATAGGAACCATATGCGGCAATTCGATTCAGGGGACCTGTTTTGTCATTTAAGATCGTAAAGCCAATTCCGGAATGGGCCGGTGGTGCGGTATACTCCATCAGGAATTGTTTTGCACCGAGTTGTCTTAGCCTGAACATCCGGGACCGTGACAGGTGTTTCGTAGTCATGATCTGTTTTTCCGAGTGGAGCGTTTACAGTAAGATACAGCGTCCTGGGTGCACCTTGTAAACCGACCCACTGATTGCGGTAACTGACTTTAAAGTCCCAGTAATTTTCTATTCCGGCAAGTGCCGGGTTCAGGATGAAATTATTCAGAATATATTGTGTATAATAAGGTTGTTGCTGGGCAGATACGCCACCCACCATTAAAACACACACGCAATTGATTACAAATTTCTTTCCCAACATCATCATTTTAATTTATCCGTCACTTAAATATGGTAACAGAACCTGCTATTTTCTTTTCATTGTTTTTTGGATCGATAATATAGTAATACGTGGCCATGGGAAGGGGCTTGCCATTCAAAGTTCCATCCCAGTTTTTGTTATTATTTTCTGAATGAAAAACAAGCTGGCCATACCTGTTGTACACATCTACGGTTGCCCCCGGATATGCTGAAAGATTGGTGATCACCCAGGTATCGTTGATGCCGTCACCATTTGGCGAAAAAGCATTCGGCACTAAAATTTTTGATGTTCCTCCTGACACCGTAATTTTCACACTTCCGCTGGCTTCACAGTTCTTGTCATCCGTAATATCCAGCGTATATACTGTGGTAACAGACGGGCTTGCAACCGGATTTTTGATGGTCGGATCATTCAGACCGGCGGATGGCTTCCATTGATACGTTACTATATTACCCGTCACCGAAACGTTCAGTGTTGTACTTTCTCCGGGAGCAATGGTTACATCCGGCCCCATGACCAATCCGGGAAGTGGGTTCACCACTATGGAGATCTGCAAAGCGATTCCACAACTACCCGCCACGGGTGTAAAAGTATATATTGAACGGCCGGCATCTGTGGTGTTGATCGAAGAAGGACTCCAGGTTCCGTTAATTCCTTCATTCGATGTTGTCGGCAGTGCCGGCACATGTATCATTCTGACAATATGAATCGGATATGGTTGGAAAAGTTGGTGAGATGGTGCTGGCGATTGTAATGTTTATAGAAGCCGGCGTTGAGCAACTGTCCGCCGGAGACGGCGTAAATTTGTACGTGGTCGTTCCAATTGCAGATGTATTGATGCTGGCCGGGCTCCATGTTCCGGTAATTCCTTCCTTTGATGTTAATGGCAGCACCGGGGCGTATCGAATTCTGACAAAGCGGGCCGATGGTATCAAACGTTGGTGTCACCTTCGCGCTTACATGTAATACAATAATATTTGATGTATCGGAGCCGCTTCCGCAAGGCAGGCTGAAAGTTACGACACAGCTTACTGAATCGTTGTTGACAAAGCTGTTGCTGCTGTATACCGGACTGTTCGTACCCACTTTCTGGCCGTTCAACAGCCATTGATAAGTGGGTGAATTTCCGGCGATTGGTAGCGGTTGCTGTAAAAGTGACCTGGGTACCCGCACAAATATTTGTTGCCGAAGAAGTGATCGTTACTGTCGGAGAAATAGCGGGATTGATAACAACTGTCGTGCTGGCCGTGTCGGAAGTACAACCATTTGTATCGGAGGCTACAGCGATCCAGGTTCCGGCATATGCAGCAGTAACATTATTAAAAACAGCTGTACTGTCGTACTGGCCACCTCCCAAACCTGCGCCCGGATTTTCTATTAAATATGTTGTACCCGGTATGGCCGGTGCGGATAATATAAGTTGACCCCCGGTACACACGGGACTGTTTGATGTGAATGCCGGCGCAGGTGGTTTGGAGAGCACATTCACACTTATTGATTTTGTTATTGGACCGCCACCGACCCGGACATGCATCGTTCACCTGAACTGTATATACTGTAGTGGTATCAGGATTAACCTTGATTACTGAATCACCATTGAATTGCGGTAGTCCCTGCCATACGAAGTTATAAGGAGGTACGCCAAAGTACCCTCTGGCTGTCAGGGTCACCGGAGCGCCTGCGCAACTACTTTGCGGCGATGCAGTCAGGGAAGCAGAGTCAAATGTTCGTCCCACTAAGGTTATCGTTAAATCTTTGGAGGCTCCAATGCATGATCCATCACAACCATCAGGGCCATGACAGTTTCTAAAGAAATAAAAAGTAAAAGGAATATTTTGGGGACCGCAAACCGGGCTGGGAAAACAGCCGGCCACGCTGGCTCCGTTATTCAATAATATGCTTTGATTTGGAAAATTCTGCGGTCCGGTACCGGTAGCAGTGCCTACCTACTTTTGAGAGGTACACCCACCATTTATTGCAAATGAGAAAGCCCCGTCCTGGCCAACACAGGGAGCGTTTGCAGTAAATTCAAACGAAAACATGGCATCAATAATCGTTGCCTGGCCGGTGCGGGCACCATAAAATCGTATTTGCAGGCAGTATCCAGGCTGCAATCCTGATTGGAATGCGATCCGGTAATCATGTCCTTCTTCAGCACGCCCATGCTCTGCACCAGGGGATCTATTACTACATCGCCGATCCTAACCTGAGCATTCAGGAAATCGCTGTTGATGGCCAGTGTCAGTTTGTTATGGTCAAGATAATACGGAATGAATTGGTAGGTTGAAGATGGATTTTCCTTCTGGTACATGACCCCTTCTTTTATGTGAAAAACGGTCAATGCACTCACACGAAAATCAGCAGAAGAGACCAAACCATTTCCAGGGAGTCCATTGGAGAAAGTGAAATTGCCGGGATGCCCGTTCAAAAAAGAATCTCTGAACAGCAGTGTTTTATAGGTGGAAAATTTGTTGGCATGTACTATAAAATTGGTTTTAATTGAACCTCTCGACACTTTCATTTCTGCATCGATACCGGGAAAAATATTTTTAATGGCGATTCCATCATCTCCGGCTGTATAATGTGTCCAGTCAGCGGTGGCTAATAAAGTTTCGGTGCTCCCATTTTCTCCATACAATTTCCAATTGTTGAAATAAGTTCTGCCATCAGGAGTAATGATATAGGATGATTTTCTTTTAATATCAAAACCCAACGGATCTTCCTGGTTCGATGCTTCATAGACTAATGGGCCTTTTGGACTAAGCCGGGTGTCAATGGTAATCCATTGTCCGTTCTTTTTGAAGTGCATGGGGCCTGATGACCGTTGAGAATAAAAAATCGACGGAGTGTCTTTATTTATGTAGAATTTGGAATCAATCGTTCTTTTTTCAAAAAGTTCAACCGCATTGTTATTGGGACTGTATTCATCACCAAAATTTGCATCGGGATGGCGCAGGTAAGCCTTATTTCTTGCCATCCATAATTTTCCGCGGTTTGTATATTTTCTTGTGAAGCTGGTAAAGTTATTTTTCATAACCGACATCTTCGGGGGCGACCATACTGGGCCTGTAAGGCAGAACCATTTAAAAGTGCGATAAACTCCACAAATAGAAATACAATGATGAAAGAACCTTTCATTTGAATCACGATCTTCTTAATTTGTAGACTGGTCAAATGAGACTAGTGTAATGTTTTGTCGCAAAAAATGGTCACTAAGAATTGGATTTTGTTCCTTCCGGATGTCATTACTGAGGTTATTTTTCCCCAATTTATTTTGTGCGAACTTCCGAAACGCAACCATAAAGACAGAGGACTTTAAAAAGTATTACAGGAAATACTTCAAAAGTTAAGCCATGGCCTGAAGATACAATTTTTGCCTATACAATGAAAGATTTCCCCTTCCCGATAAAGCCAAATTGACGAAATTCAATGATGCATCACATCAAAACACCCGGATTCATTGCGGCCATTCTTTCTTTTGCATTTCTAATTTGCGGCTACAAAAGCGTTGCGCAATCACGCGTCTCAAACAGCGATGAATCGAAGGTTCCGCCCTATATTTTGCCGGATCCGTTAAAAATGCCGGATGGTAAAGAAGTAACGACAAAAGAAGAATGGATTTCTATTCAAAGACCGTGGATCTATCACCTATACGAGGAAATTCAATTTGGCAGGTTTCCGTTAAATCATCCGCCGCTGAGATACCGTGTAATGGAAACAGCAGACGATGCGTTACAGGGCAGGGCCACACGCAGACAGGTAAGAATTTATTTACATCCGGCAGATACATCGGTCTATATCGACCTGTTGATATACCTGCCGAATAAAATAAAAAAACCTGTTCCGGTTTTTATCGGATACAATTTTGGCGGTAACCAGATTATTCAATCTGATCCTGCCATACTGCTTACAAAAAACTGGGTATTCAGTTCTGAAAAGGGAGCGGTCAACCATAAAGCAACGGATTCTTCCCGTGGCAGCAGTGCTTCTCAATGGCAGGTGGAAGAAATTATTTCTCACGGTTATGCATTGGCTACGGCTTATTACGGGGACCTGGAGCCGGATCATCCGGATGGGTGGAAAACGGGTATCCGCACGACATTAAAAGAGGTGCTGAATATTCAGCCCGAAGATTGGAGTGCGATGGGTGCATGGGCTTACGGATTAAGCAGAATCATGGATTATCTGCAAAAGGATAATGATATCAATGCGGCTAAAGTGGCCCTGATGGGGCATTCAAGGTTAGGAAAAGCTGCCTTATGGGCGGGTGCTTCAGACACGCGTTTTGCGTTGGTTATATCCAACGAATCCGGCGAGGGCGGAGCCGCTTTATCTAAAAGATGGTATGGTGAAACGGTAAAGATCATCACGGATGTATTTCCGCACTGGTTTGTTGCGGAATACAAAACCTATGGCGACAGTGTAGGTGCTTTACCAATCGATGCCCATATGTTGCTATCGTTAATAGCTCCGCGCCCATTGTATGTGGCCAGTGCAGAAGGCGATCAATGGTCCGATCCCAAGGGTGAATTCCTAAGCGCCAAGGAAGCAGGCCGCGTGTATTCGTTGTTTGGTGAACGCGGTATTGATATACAGAACATGCCTCCCCTGAATCATCCAGTCGGCGATTATGTTCGTTATCATATCCGTGACGGAAAGCACGATGTGACGTTATACGACTGGCAGCAATATCTTCAGTTTGCTGATAACAAGTGGAGAGAATAAAAAGTGGATAACTATGTGCGAAAGCGGTGCAAAACAGAACGCTTAATAATTTGGAAACAGGTAGTGGTGTAATGTATCTTAGATTCATAATTGAGAAACGGAAATCTGTAACAAGAAAGAAGGTTCTCAGTTGGGAAGTGAAATCTGTAACAGGAGAGTAACAACTCAAGGAAGCATCGGGTCAGTAAGTACAAGGCGAAAGCAAGAATACCGAAAAAGACTTGGTGCTTTTCCTTTTTTAGCAAGTCCTATTGTAAGCCGTTTCTTAATAAATCTGATACTTTCCTTTTATAAGTCATTGAACCAGAAGCGGTTCATATTTTTTTCGCCTGATCAGTTTTGTACTTAATATGCGCACATCCTGCAGCGGGCGGTCCATATCGTCTCCTTTGCTGGTCGGTTCAGCAGCTATTTTATCAACCGTTTCCATTCCACTGACCACTTCTCCAAAAATGGTATAATTCTGATCCAGGAATGGCGTTCCACCCAGGGATTTATAGACTTCCCGCTGGTATTCAGGGATTTTTCTTTTTAATCTTTTGATTTCCACGGAATCCAGCTGGCTGTCCGTATATATTTTTGCCCTGAACAATATAAAACTGACTGCCGCTACTGGCTTTTTGCGGATTGACATCATCACTTTCCCGGGCGGCAGCCAATACGCCCCTTTTATGAAACAGGCTTACCCTGAATTCTGCAGGTATGGTATATGGAGCGACTGGAATCTCCCAATGGTTGCCCGGAAAGAGCATTCTTACTTTTCGGGATCTCCGCCCTGTATCATAAAATATTGTATCACGCGATGAAACAGAAGACTGTCGTAAATATCTGCTTTTCACAAGACGCAAAAAATTATCCCTGTGCAATGGTGTTGAATCAGACAATCGCAAAATGATCGTTCCCTCGGTGGTTACCATTTCAATATCCCTTTTCCTGTCTCTTTTTCAGTTTTGATTGTGATTGAGCGCCTGCCTCGATAGAAGAAAAGACCAGACCAATCAATAAAAAGTATTTCAAATATTTTCCATCCTGCATAGATTCGGAATTCTTATTGGTTCATCAGGTGAAATTAAGTATCGATCGGCATTCATATCGATTGGCAGGGAATGATATTTGATAAAATTTTTGAAAAAGATGATACGAAAATTAAAATCCGGGGAATACCGGCTTTATTCCCGCAAAACAGACCCGAAAACCAAAAAACGCAGAAATCTGGGAACCTTTAAGACCCGTGAGGCCGCACAAAAACACGAGAGGGAAATACAATATTTTAAGCGACACTAGGAAAGCGTAAAGCGTAAAGCGTAAAGCGTAACAGCCGATAGTTTTTGAAATGGTTGTTCGGGGCAATGATTAAATTTGTAATTTTCTGTTGCCAATGAATCAACCAAAAGACAGACTCGATATCATCAATGACGTTCTGGAAGAATGTATCCAGGCATATCCGTTATCCTCTTTTATCATCAGTCTGTATAAACAGTATCTGCAAAGAGGATCCTTAAGTAAAAAACAATTACAGGGCTTATATGGAAAAGCTTCAAAAATAGACAATCTGCCGCCCGGAAAACTGGCAACCATCGAAGCGATTATCAAGAGAATGCCCACCCGATTTAAGTCAGAACTTCCTGAGATCAAACCATTATTTGAAAAAGATGAAGCTACAGGACTCCTGATTTCCGAAATACTGGCAAAATATCCGCAACATAAAAGAGTTTTGTTTCTGAAAACCAAATATGACAATAACGAGGTACTTACCCCTGCAGACATCACTGATTTAAAAAGATTCAGGGGTCATCTTCATTGATGATGCCATTGTATTTGTTTCACGCCTTAAAAGAAGAAATGTTATCCATTATAAATTGTCATGGCGTTTTCAGATAATGGTTTGCTGAATCAGATAATTATTTCAGCATAATGCAGTTTTTTCCTTCAATTCGGAAATGGATCTGACCACTCGCCAGCAAATGAGCTATTCCGGATAATGGAAGCTCCCTTTCTATTTTACCTGAGAACTTCATATCCGGAGCCGGTGATTCATAAATGATATCCAGGTCATACCAGCGACTCACCTGGCGCATAATTGTTTTAACATCTGACTTGTCAAAATAGAAATAACCATTTTTCCAGGCAACCACCTGCTGCACATTCGCATCGCCGGTCGTTAGTTTGTTATCATCCCTGTTCAGGATCGCCTGTTTGCCGGGCTTCAATAAATCAGACTGGCTTTTATAGCTGACTTTTACTGATCCTTCAAGAAGCGTCGTTTGGATGGCTGCTTCATCTTCATATGCCATGATATTAAAATGTGTACCAAGTACTTCCACTTCAACAGTTCCTACCTGCACGTGAAAAGGTTTGCCTTTGTTTTTAGATACTTCGAAATATCCTTCGCCGGTAAGTTCAACCCTTCTGTCCTGGCCGCTGAAAGAAGTCGGGAACCTGAGTGAAGAAGCGGCATTGAGCCACACTTTTGTACCATCTGACAATACAACCTGATATTGTGCAGCGCGCGGTGTCGAAATCGTGTTGTAGCTTATTTCCGATGAAGTTGTCCCGTTTGAAGACTGGGGACTGTATGCCAGTTGTCCGCTATCCAGCTTTATAATTTTTACATTCCCCTGCTTCGTTATAATCCCGTTTTTTGTACTGTCAAGAATTATAACCGATCCATTGGAGAGCGTTAGTATTGCCTGATTTCCCTTCGAATGAATCTCTTCCGGCAGATGCCGGACTTGTTTTTCCTGTTTAACGATTTCCTTTGGTGTTTTCCTGTTCAGCAGCAAAATGCTTCCGGAAATAATCATTCCAAAAATAACCACTGCAACAGCCACTCTCTTCCAGCCGATTCCCGGAGGCTGCTTTAAATCTGTGATAATTGCAGGAACCTGTTCATCCGCATTCAGAACCCTTTCGAACACCCGATCCCAATCCACCTGTTCTGCCGTAGATGGTAGCCTATCTGCCATGGCTTTGTCCCAAAGTTCTATCAGTGGCGCCGAAAGTTTATTTTTCTCCCCTTCGTCCATTGCAACAAGCCAGGTCATCATCTCTTCAAATTCTTCTGCTGAACACTCCTTTCGAAGATATTTTTCAAACAGAAGACGAACGTGTTCATTTACATCCATAGGAATTCGCTTAATAATTTTTTTTTCATCGGAGGTTCTTTAAAGACCCGTCACAAAGGTTTTAGTACTAATTCATCTGGTTATTTCATCGTTAAATAAACTGGCAGAATCAGGATTTTTCTACTAACCTTTCATGAAATAATCAATTAAATCATTTACAACCAATCAGTAACAACATATATATGAAAAATCTACAGTATGACCTGGCCGCTATCGTCATCAAAAAAGATGATCTTTTCCCTCGAAAAGCGAACACCCTTTTTACTAGCCACTTCGATCGATTCCAGGGGCAGTCTTCGTACAATCAGCGTCTGCGATCCTAAGGACAGGTAAACAAATTGCTCATTACCCATATTCTCGTAGGCTATTATTTCCAATGAACAATCAGGGGACTGACCGGATTCATTGTTTTCACAAATAAATACGTGTTCCGGACGAACACCCATCTGGACAGGCTTTCCTAAATAGACCTTCAACGCTCCCGCCTGTGTTTCATCCAAATGTAAACGGAATGTATTTAATTCGTGAACAAAAAACCATCCTTCTTCAAACTGAATCTTACCCTTTATAAAATTCATGGTGGGGGATCCGATAAAACCAGCAACAAATTTATTGGCCGGCTTATCATATAAATGCAAAGGAGTGTCCAGTTGCATTAATTTCCCCCTGTTCAATACGGCAATCCGGTTTCCCAGGGTCATGGCTTCTGTCTGGTCATGTGTTACATAAATCATCGTAGCATTGATTTCCCTGTGCAACTTTTGTAATTCAATGCGCATCTGGCTCCGGAGTTTTGCATCGAGGTTACTAAGCGGTTCATCAAAAAGAAATACTTTAGGTCTCCTGATGATTGCCCTTCCGATCGCAACTCTTTGCCTTTGACCTCCGGATAATGATTTTGGTTTTCTGTAAAGCTCTTCTCCAATTTCAAGCAAATTGGCAGTCTGCATAACCTGTTCTTTAATTTCAGAACGGCTGAAATGTCGCAGTTTCAACCCAAATGCAATATTATCGTATACGGTCATGTGAGGGTACAATGCGTAGTTTTGAAAAACCATTGAAATATCCCTGTCACGCGGACTCAGGTCATTGATTTTTTTATCATCAATTTTAAGAGTACCCTCACCAATTTCTTCCAGGCCTGCAATCATACGCAGAAGTGTGGATTTACCACAGCCGGAAGGACCGACGATTACCATGAATTCCTTATCACGTACTGTAAAAGAAATATCATCAATCGCTTTAAATCCCGGATTCTTTTTCTTTTCACCGGCGTATTTTTTTGAGATATGTTCCAGGACCACTTCAGCCATATAATATTTTTTTAAGAAAGTAGTGAGGAAAAGTATTGTTGGGAAATCCTGGTTATGCGGCAGGCAAGATCTGATTCGCCGGAAGCAAGAATATAGTCATCGCCATGCGCGGCAATGCCGGTTGTAAAAACGACGTCAGTGATATATAATTGATGCTTAATAATAGAGGTCAGCGCTGAATTGGCCTCCAGTAATGGCTTTTCATCTTCAATATGAATTATATGAAGTGGATCATCTTTTTCGAGAAGCGCCCAAAAAGTACGGTAAATGCCAACATCCCCTTTGTCTTCGACTCCATGATATAACATCAGCCAGCCGTTTTTTGTAAGTATGGGTGGTGTGCCGCCGCCAATTTTTACATTTGATGGGCCTGATCGCCGGGCCCGGAGAAATGCCCTGTCTGCGGGTTTCCAATGTAAGAGGTCCGGTGACCGGGCTAAATGAATAGCTGCACCCGGATGCCATTCCGACGAAGGAGATCCTGCAAAATAACATTCACCCAATGGTCTTGTCAGTGCATAATATCCGTTATTGATTTGACCTTCGAACAACAACATATCCTTATTCTGATGATCCAGTACGATTCCCAGGTTTCGATATTCAAGGCCATCGTCTGAAACATAAAGCATCGTGGAATGCCTTTCGGAACTTGCGCAACAGGTGGTCATAAAATACCGGCCGTCTATTTCAGATATACGCGGATCTTCTATTCCATACTCCTGGCTGCTCAACCGGGGCGAAATGATTTTATCGTAATGAATATGTTCTACTGAAGAACCATCTTCATTTAGTTCAACCGGAAGCAGCCATGATAATGAAGTCAGCGCATACACCGGAAATCCGTACGCTGTCACTTTTATTTTCCTCGGATCACGTATATCCGTTTGTTCCAGCGGCCACTCATCGACCATATAACCATTCCCGATATCCCATCGAATGCTTCTGACCTTGTTACCGGCAACCGGAGTTTTTAATGCTTCAGCCACCCTGACCATCATCAGCAGATTGCCGTTCTTCAGACGGCAAAGTCCCGGATTAAAAGCACCTAATACATATGTTTCCTGATGAAGATTATTTCGCATCGGAGAAAAGGAAAGATCCACATCATCAGGTCTGAATATTAAAATATCTGATTTTATGTAATTGTTCATTGGCCTGTTTGAACGATTATTTCTTGTATTTATTCAATGCCGCTTTGATCGCCGGATCGCTTTCTACTTTTTGCATGGTAAGCAGCGCCTCGATCGTTGATTCCGCACCGGAATTCAGATTTGCCTGGCCACCCTGTGACAAACCATCATAACATATTCCGGTTGCTTTGGAATACATCATTACACTGCCATCATTGGCACCCAGGAACCACGCTGCCAAATGACCCGCCATATCCGCATATTTATGCCTGCCCGGTTGCTTTGTATGCTTCAGCCGCTGCAAATACCATCGGTTCAATACCGTAAGCAATCTGGTCGTAACTGCTTTCGGAAAGAATCTGATAATCTCCTGCACTGTCACTGATTGTAAAAGAAGATTTATATCCGTTTTGTAACAACCAGGGATAAAAATTATCTACTTCCGCCATTGCCAGCACTTTGTATTGGTTGTTTTTCAAAAAATCACCCGCAATCATTAATGCGTATGCCTGGAGATTGCCGTATGCATGCCATGTATTTTCCCAGCTTAAAAAAGCATTGATAAGGAAAATGAGTTGCATCTCCCTGCTGCATCAGTGCAATTCCGTCGGCCAGTTTGGTTATATATGATGTAATGACGGAATCATTATTGGACAGAGAATAATTCACCAGCCCCAGGATAAGAACAGCAGACTGGTCCGTACCGCTGCCCGCGGGCAGCCATTCAGGAACAGTAATCCCCATGACAACTTTTGTTGTAGCAGGCTGGATGAGCAAGATCTACTTTTATCCGGGCGACCAGTTGGTTAATCGCTGTATTCATTTTTGTGAAAAGAGGTGCATTGATATTTTTTATGACGGGTCCTGCTTCCGTAAGTGCCTGCAACGCTCTCCAGGACCACCAGTTTGCATTATTCACACTGGTTGGTCCGGTTGTATTGATCGCATTACCGGACATTAAAAAATTGTAGAAATAACCATTACCGGATTGCATCTGAACAATAAACTGTATTAAATTATACAGTTTGTTCTGCATAGCTGTATCGCTAAGAATTTTACCACTTCTCAAATATACCAGGGCGGCCCGTGCCACATCATCCACACAGGCAAATCCTTCACCGCTGGCATCCACCGGATGATAATCCGGGTATTGCGAATAAATAAACACACCCGCCGCATTCACATTACCCGGGAACGTAACCGGTATATATAATTTGTCCAGATGAGCCGTGTTCACCAAACCGGTATCCACCACAACGACAACAGGCGGAGGTGAAGCCATTGTCTTTTTCGAACAGGCCGTCAAATTCGTGCTCATCACATACAAACCACATAATACAATAAGGATTCTTTTCTTCATCTCGTTTGCTATTAAATTTTGAATTCAGTCAGCAGATCATTTAACGGGATCGTCACAAACCCGGTAGCAGAATCCGATACCGCATACGGAATAATTAACATGTCACCGTGTTGCATAAAGCCGCAGGTGTACACCACATTGGGTACATATCCTTCCCGTTCTGATTCGTCCGCCTCCAGCAATGGCTTGTCCAGTCTGCCAATAATTTGAGTCGGGTCAAGCAGGTCAAGCAGTATGGCACTGATTACATACTTACGCATGGCACCCACTCCATGGGTAAGCAGTAACCATCCTTTTTTCGTTTTGACGGGCGATCCGCAATTTCCCAGTTGCACAAACTCCCAGGTAAAACGCGGCTCCATGAGTACTTGAAATTTTTCCCAGTAATAGAGATCATCCGAAAACATAATATTAATATTCTCTCCCCCCTGTCTTGAGATCATCACAAATTTTCCGTTCACTTTTTCAGGGAACAAGGCCATGCCTTTATCACTAATGGCCGGACCATTTAATGTCCGCACTCTGTACCGCTTAAAATCTGTTGTTTCTATCAGCTGGGTCCTGATCTGTTTTCCATTATATGCCGTGTAGGTTCCATAATAGCGGCCTTCCAATTCATCTTCAAATTTTACAAAACGCACATCTTCCATACCCATACTCTCACCGCTCGCATTCGGAAATATTACCTGTTCATTGATAGGTATCGATTGTGAATTTTCAAGATCATAGTTCATATCCATCATCTCTTCGAGTATCCGGGCTGAGTGAACCATTGTCTGGTCAATACCGGGCGAAGAGGTTAAAATATTTTTCGCCTCTCTTTCGGTAAATGTATCAGGAAGATTGTCCAGTAATCCTGCTTTAAACCCGGGTATGTTTTCAGCATGCTTCCGAAGGACCGTCTTCTCATACAGGGTATCTGCTTTTTTCTGCAGACATTCAAAGTATCCCGAAGATGGTTCCAATTTGATATTACCCTGCAGGTCAACTGTTCCGGTATGAAATACAATGGAAGAAATGTGTCCCTCCCCCGTAGCCCTGAGACTCATGACGAAACGTTTTTCACCCGGCTTCAATTCATTTTGATCCGGATGTGGAACCATGGATGGATTAAAAAGAGCCGCCGCTTCAATAGAATATTCCTTTGTAAAAAAGGCACCCAGTAAAAGACGCTTTTCGTATGACAAATGAGAAAGACTTCTTCCATATTGTTTTTCCGCACGGCTGGCGTGATTCAGGAAAATCAGTTTGATATTCCTGTGCCGCCCGCCGAATTCCTGCATAATATGGCTCATTAAATCTGCAACCTCTTTTTCATTCAGCATTTCAAGCCGGATAATTACATGTTCAACCCGGCTGTTCCCCGGCAGTGTGAGGTATAATGTGATCACCGCTTTGGCAGATGCAAATAATCTTAATGCGTTTTTGTTGATATTCATTTTTAAATCAAAGTATTTAAATGACTAGTCTTTCAGACCCGTGGAAGCCATACTGCTAATAAAATGTTTTTGAAAAAAGAGAAACGCGATCATCACCGGAAGAGCCAGTAAAACAGCCGCAGCTATCTTGACGCCTAACTGGCTGTCTGCTCTTCCACCCACCGCGAACAGGGTTACCAGCTGCGGCATCGTCATCAATTTTTCGTTACGGATTACGATCAAAGGCCATAACACTTCATTCCAGGATCCAATAAACGTGAGGATGGCCACGGTGACCAGGGTAGGTTTTATATTGGGCCATAACACTGTAAAAATGATCCGTAGTTCATTGCAACCATCCATGCGGGCTGCATCGATCAATGCCTGGGGAAGACCCTGGAATGCCTGTCTGAACATCAGCACGGCAAATGCACTTACAGCAAATGGCAGAACAAGTGCCAGAAACGTGTCCACCAGGTGAAGATTTACCATGGTGATATAATTCGGTATCAGGGTAATCTGGAATGGAAGTGACATGGTAAATACAATCACATAAAATATGCCCTGCCGGCCCCTGAATCGCATTTTAGCCAGCGCATATCCCACCGTCGATCCGGTGATTAAAACGAGTGAAGTAGTAATGGATGCCAATAGCAGACTGTTCATTAAAGAATGGAGAATAGGAATTTTCTCAATCATATATTTGAAATTCCCCCAGCCCGGATGAACCGGCAAGATGACCATCCCGGAAATTTCATGCAAGGGTGCAAATGCGGCTCCGATCATCCATATAAACGGATAAATGAATGAAACCGCCGCGATGGACAGCACGACGTACAGCATGAATCTTCCCAATGATTTTTTTTCTTTCATATTTTATCCTTCTTTCTCGATAAACCGCTTTTGCAATACCACGACGATCATAATCATAAGGGCATAAAAAAATCCCAGTGTGGCCGAATACCCCATATTGTAATACTGAAAGGCCTGCTTATAAATATATAATACAGCAGAAAGTGTCTGATTTAAAGGTCCGCCGCTGGTCATGATATAAGGTTCTATGAACAGGGAAAACCCGCCAATGGTAGATAAGACAACCACCAAAAAAATAGTTGGATTAATCATGGGCAGTGTAATATGGAAAAACCTTTGCCAGCTGTTTGCGCCTTCCATTTTTGCTGCTTCATAATATTGTTCAGGCACTGTTTGCAGGCCCACAAGGAAAAGAATCACATACAAACCCAGGTTTTTCCAGGTAGCCATGATGGCGATTGAATAAATTGCCAGGTCCGGGTTAATGAGCCATCCCTTTTTAGAAATCCCGAAAGCTGCAAGCAGACGGTTGATCATGCCATTATCAAAACCAAACAATTGCTGCCACAGAATTGTAATCACCACGCCGGAAACAATGACCGGCATAAAAAAAGAAGCCCTGAAAAAAGAAGCCGCCCGGATCTTTTGATTGAGTAACTGGGCAAGGAACAAGGAAATGACCAATTGTAAAGGAATATGAAGCGATAAAAATTTCAGCGTATTCCCGATAGCCTTCCAAAACAAACGATCATGAAATAACCGTCTATAATTTTCGGTTCCGATAAACCGCATCGGTGCGATGATATTCCATTTATGAAAAGTCAGGAAAAAACAAAATACTACCGGGAAGATTACAAATACGGATACGAAAACCAGATAAGGGGACACTAACAGATAGGGCAGGAACTGCTTCCGGCGAAATGAAATGTTTTTAATTTTTATTAAACCCATGGTCAATTCTTATTCTGCTCTTTGCGCAATTTCAGTTGCCTCTTCCGCCATCCGTGTTGATAAAACGGCATTTTCATCATCGATAACCCGAACATGTCTGCGATCCCTGATCCATTTCCATTGATCTGATATCATGTCTTTCAACATCTCGGCGTACAGATGTTGTTTCCCCGCCATGTTTTCATACTCCAGCGTGATATGAGTATCATAATCCGAGTTCCGTAAATCTTGCTTTCAGTTTTTGACCGGCTGAAACGGTATTGTTATGTTGAGAGATTGAAAATCCCGGTAACAATTTTTTTATTCTTTCCAATTGTCCTGAAGACAACAGCCCGTGTAATTTTAATTTAACCGGTACCCACCCATTGAGTGTAATTTCACCACGTTCGAACAGCAGCCGCATTTCCTGCCTGTCAAGCAGATCGGGTTGGTCAAATCCATGATAGAAATTTACCAGGCCTCCTTTGTACATCAATGTCGCCTGTACCCGGTCAATAATTTGTTCTTTTATTTTCGGACGCGACATTTGCCAGGCGCCCACAATTTTGCCCTCTCCAAGCCAGCCGGCGAAAAGGTCAAAAAAATGAACCCCGTGTTCGATAAATATGCCACCGCTTTTTGTTTTATCCCAAAACCAATGACCCGGATGCAGGTTCTCGTCACTGGCATAGTTTTCAAAATATCCGTGAAGGAAATCCCCGAGTAAATCTTCCTGAACAATTATTTTTACCACCTCAAACAAAGGATTGTATCGCTGCATCAGATTGACCACATATAACAAATTACGGGCGCGGGCAATGGCTACCAGCTCTTCTGCTTCCCTTGTTTTCAGGGCTGCCGGTTTCTCACAAATGACATGCTTGCCAGCCATCAAGGCTTTCTTCGCCTGGACATAATGCAGGAAAGGCGGAGTGGCAATATATATCAGATCGGTCTTTTCACTTTTCAGCAAATCTTCAAACTCATCAAAGACCTCTAATCCAAATTCATCTCCCATCTGCCGGGCCGATTCCTTGTTTACATCCGTAACCGCAACGGTGCGAATACCCGGCACTTTGGAAAATGCCTTAATGGCAAACCGGGCGAATCCTCCCGCTCCTATCAATCCGACATTTAAGCTCCTGTTTTCCAAAATATTTTTATTTAAGGCTGTACTTTATTTATCCTGCATTTTTATGAACGACCTGACTTGCCAGTAATACATTTACTGCGGTCTCCGCATCACCGATCGCTTTTTCAGGTGTTTTCTTCCCATACACCACACAGGCTTCATACTCCTGGGAAATAATATCCAGCACTTCCACGATCACTTCGCAGTTGTCAACTCCTCTTACATAGGGAAGTTGTTTTGCAAATGGCATCATCATGGGATTCATTTCAAAATACCTGCTGTAAAACGGATCAGATTCAAGCTCTTTTCTTCTTGGTAACTGGCCGGTCATTTTTAACAATTCAAGGTCTCCTGCCTTGTCCACCATCGTTCTGATCAGATCCCATGCTTCCTGTGGCCTTGTACAGGTATTGAATACTACAATATTCTTAGGATCTGCATAGGTATATACCGGACCGTGTATGATCGTCGGGAACCTGCGGCTGAAAATATCCATAGTCGAAATTCCGGTCAGGAATCGTTTTCAGATACGCAATTTCCCAGGGGCCTGTCCATTTAGTAGCGATCTGTTGTGCTACGAAAGGATCTTCTGCAGGCTGATAAATTTTCCCTTGAAAAATATTCGTCATTGTAAAGGCTTTGAAGAAAAGCAAAAACACCAATGGCATACTTGTTATTGAATGCTGCTTTGTTATTGATGACCAACGACCCGCCGCCGGATGCAGCCAGGTAGAGCGGATAAAAATTAAAAAGTCGTTGGAGCCATATTTCTTTTACTTCTGTATATCCGAACCATTTTTGTGTCAGTCCTCTTGCTTTACAGTTTGCTTTGAACACAGCAGCTGCACGACGGTAAGTACTATACGTATTGGGCAATTCATGAATACCATTTTTTTCAAAAAGGGATTTATTGTAAATGGTCATGAAAGGATTCACTTTCCAGGGAACCTGGTAGATATGGCCATCTACGGAAGTAATCTCCCTGATCACTGCAGAATCGCAGCGCTCATGAATAAACTGAAGAAATCCCTTTAAAGTATCCAGAGGAATTAACACACCCGCCCTTGCAAACATCTCCACATTTCCCTGCCACATATTTGCATAAATATCAGGGGTGGTCTTGCCTACCACAGCCGCGAGTATCACTTCCTCGCTCGACTGTCCTTCCGGTACAGGTTGCAGGTGAATCATATTGCCGGGATGAGTATGGTTCCATTTATCAGTAACAGCAATGCACAGATCTATTTCACGCGGGTTATTGGCGCACCAGAAAAGCAATTGTTCATCTCTTCCTTTATGTGTCCGGCAGGAACCCAAAAGAAAAAGAGGAATAAAGACCAGCCATATTCGTTTGGAAGAGAACATATAGTTATGACAAGAAGGAAGCCGCCGGTTAAATTATTTCGAAATGAAATCTGTTCCGGAAAAAAATCAAAAGAACCCCCGCAATGCTTCGGCACATTGCAAGGGGTTGCTTATGTAACTACAAAACCTGCTACTATTGAGTATTTTGGTTGTTGAAAATGGATTGGACCTGTGGTGCCGTCAGTGCGATATTATAGAACATCACATCATCCAGATCACCCTTCCAGAATCCACCATAGTTCACATAATTCGGACTGGTTGGATCTGTAGAATATGCACTGGTCGGCAGATCTGAACCAATCGTAAGATTTGGCGGTGAAGTAATCGTGATTGGCGTGCCGGGTACATTTGTCCATGACTTAACCAACGCACCGTTGATATAAAAATCTTCTTCTCCTGGTTTAAATGTAACGACCAAATGATACCAGGTCGTACCGGGATGAATGGCTGTACCGGCATCATCACGATCATAATAAGTAGTATCAGGAGGAGTTGCATTGGCTTCAAATGCGTGAACGGTAAAGAATGGCAGGCTGGGCTGGGTTTGGAATTTCCATCCGTTCCAGCGGTTCAGTGAAATCATGTAACAATCATTTTTGTTGACCGTTCGTCCCGCTGTATCCTGTCTTGCCCAAAGACTGATTGTCATTTGCTGCGGATTAAACGCTGTAGCTGAAAGGGATTTCGATATTTCCATCTTGGTCAAAATGGTACGCTTTGTTTGCATTTCCAAAACGGTCGGCAGTAAGAACAGGTGTTCCTGCTCCAAAATAAGCTGCTCCCTGTTTGACGGTTCCGTTATGCCCATTTCCGGAGGAATCATTCGGATTGCCATTGAATTTCCAGTAGGCAATCAGGTTGGCTGCTGCAATTTCACTGATGTAATTACCTTTATAAGTTGACGTTGCTGCATTCAGGTTGGCTGCTGCATTGTCAAGTTGCGCCTGGGTAGAAGTTGTACTATTTAAGATAGTAGTCGCTGAAGCGATGGCAGTATTCAGAGGCGCTTTTGAACCAACTGTATATTGCCCTGGTTTGGTTCCCTCGGCTGTATTGTTGATATACCAATTCGCTGAATCTATTGCCTTCTGCAGATTCGTTTTGTTTACTGGCGGAGGCAGGTGCTGAACTGCTGCTCTTACTGCAGGAGCTTATAAAAACCACTAATGACAGGCCTATGAGTGCCGCCATCGTAATAATCTTGACCCGGATCGTTGATTTCATGATTGCTTAATTTTTGTTGTATTTAAAAAAACGTAAAATTTTATGGATGTAATGCTTTATCGGTATCTCTTTCGGTTTGCGGAATGGGAAAAGTTTTGTTTACATCATAATTAAAGCCCGGGACTATTGCTCATGACCTGCGTGGCATAAGCTTTCCCCCATCGGATGACATCGAAATAGCGGTGAAATTCGAATCCGAATTCAACCCTTCTTTCATGCTGGATTGACTGCAGTACATCAGCCTGGTTGGTGTACGTTACCGGCGGTAAAAGATCTGCAGGGATAGTTGGATAACCTGACAGTGCAGTGTCGTAGAGGTAACTGTTCCTTGCGCGTGTTCTTACCTGCATTCAATGGCACCAGTGCTGCACTGGGATTTCCCGATGCATTGAGCGCTTCCGCATACCAAGAGCAATACATCGGCATAACGGATCGCCAGGTAGTCGCAACTGCCATCACCTTTGAGACTGATCGGTATCTCAGAAAAAGGCTGCTGATATTTTCGGGTTAGGTAACCGGTGGGTGACCAGGATGCACTGAAGGTTTCACCATTAAACCAGGCATGCGCTGTCCATTCCAACGGTATAATCTAACCGCGGATCGGCAACACCCGCCGGTGTTACTTCAAATTCCGATACAAAACTCTGTGTGGGTGCATTGAAAAAATATCCATTGTCTACAGCCGGCGCAAACCATTGGTTTAGGGCGTTGCCGGTTTCGGGAACCTGGTCCACTGAGCATCTGCACTTCAAAAATCGATTCTGAATTGTTTTTAAAATTCGCACTGAAATTTTGTGAATATAACGGCATCAGGCTGTATACATTACTATTGATAACCTGTTGCGCGGCGATCGATGGCGGAATCCCATTTTTGCTGGTACAAATAAACTTTTGCCAGCAGCGCTATTGCTGCACCGCTGGTTGCGCGTCCAACATTGGATCTATTGTCAGTGGCGGTAGAACCATTGTAAACTGGGGCAACAATCCGGCGGCAGATCTGAGATCAGGTTCAATGACAGAATTCATAAATATCAGCCGCAGGTGATTGGGCAATTTGCAACTGGTTTGGATCTAGCGGTGTAAGCACGATCGGCACATCGCCGAAAATATTGATCAGCGTAAAATAATACCAGGAACGCAGAAATTTTGCTTCTCCCAATATCCTGGACTGAAGCGATGCATCCATATTGATGGCAGGTACATTAGCCAGCACCAGGTTGCATCGGGTAATACCTTCATATAACGTTCCCCATTCATGCAGCAGGTTGCTATTGATCGGAGTGATATTAAACTGATCGATCAGGCCAATATCCGGTTCATCTCCGGCAAGACCACCTTTAACGGCATCATCTGATGCAACATCTCCAAATACCCAAAGCGGGTTTTGAGTAGCATTTGTAAAAGTGAGGGGCTGATAAGCTGCATTGATGGCAGCTACCGCCTGGTCGGAAGTTTGATAAAATTGATCCGCAGGATAAACGCCCTGAATTTCTTTTGTCAGGAATTTTTTGCAACTGATTCCTGAAAAAATCAAAACCATCATCAAACCGTATATAAAAAATATTTTTCATTGATGAATATTTTGTATTCATTGCTATTTAAAAAGTCAGGTTTATTCCTACGATATAACTGCGGGCACGTGGGATAAGTTCCCCAGTCGATACCTGCAGCCAAATCCCCTTTATATTGTTCCGCGTTCACATTATTGCTTACATGCATTTCCGGATCAAGTCCGGTAAACTTGGTAATCGTGAACAGGTTTTCACTCGGTCAAATATATTCGCAAACCTTTTATATGCGCTTTATTCATGGTCTTTGGCCGGAATGGTATAGCCTAATTGAATATTCTTTAATCGCACATACGATGCATCCTCTAAGAAACGGCTGGAAGGTTCCATTGATATTATTGGATGCCTGATTCCAGGAAACCAGTGGCATCGTATTGCTGGTTCCTTCTCCATGCCAGCGTTTATCATATACCCGTTGGGTCAGGTTAAAAGGACGGTAAAATCCTTCAATATCCTGGTTCAACCTGCGAATAAATTTTATTTCCATAAGAACCCTGGAAAAAAATAGACAGATCGAAATTGCTGTAATCGAAATTGGCTGTAAGCCCGTAGGTATATAAGGGTATCGCACTTCCGAGGAATGTCCGGTCATTCTCATTAATAACGCCATCGCCATTCAGATCCTTATACATCACATCACCGGGAACAACACCTTTTCCCTGGTAAGCATGTTTAAAAATTTCGGACTGGTTTTGAAAAATGCCCTCCATCTGGTATCCGTAGAAGGCTCCAATCGGATGACCGACCGCTGTGAGTGTAGCATAGATTCCGTTATCGATCCTGCCGCCCTGGATGGGTGCATTATTGGCAAGCGACAAAACTTTATTTTGAAGCGTGGCAAAATTTGCGACTGATACTATATTGAAACGTGCCTGTGACTTTTTCTATAATTCAATTCAAATTCCAATCCCTTGTTTTGAATGCTGCCGTCATTCTGATAAGGCGGTAGAGCACTGCCGCCGATTAAAGGCAGCGGTTTACGAACGAGCAGATCAGTGGTTGTTTTTACAAAATAATCAACGGACAAGGTTAACCGGTCATTCCATATACCAAGATCAAAGCCTGCATCAGCCTGTGTCGAAGATTCCCATTTTACATCCGGATTGCCCCTGTTGGAAATGGTATAGCCCAGAACGCTCCTGGGAGGAGTGACCTAAAATATAATTATAGCCCTGCGTTACGACAGAGGCCCAGGGATAATCTCCGATATCCTGGTTGCCCAGCTGTCCATAGCTTGCACGGAATTTTACTTTTGAAATCGTCGGGAGCATGTCGCGGAACCAGTTTTCATTGTGCAGACTCCAGGCCGCAGCACCCGGAGAAAAAATTAGCATAACGGTTATCAGGTCCAAAACGGGAAGAGCCATCCCTTCTTACATTAAACGTTGCATAATACCGGCTCTTATAATTGTAATTTACATTTCCAAAGAGCGAAAAAAGCGACCATTGGGTCAGCGATTGAAAAACCTTTACAGAGGCAATATCCAGTACCATTCCCTAAATATTCCAGGCTGGGAATCTGATCCGGGAAAATTTCTGTCGGAGCCGCCATTGGTAGATGTTGAATTGGTGATTGCTTCGGTACCTAAAAGAATACTCAGATTGTGGGCTCCTTTAAAAGTTGTATTGTAACGGAGTGTATTGTTCCAGGTAAAATTTTCATTGGTTGTATTAGATACCGTGAGTACACTCGGGCTGTTGACCCGCCGTTGGTTCCATAATTCCTGTTATATGTCCTGTCTTCATTTATAAATACATCGGTACCCAGATCGGTTTTAAAGATCAGGTTTTTCAGAATCGTATATTCGGCAAAAACATCCCCGAATACGCGATATTGCTTTTCTGTATTGTCCGTATAATTGGCGAGTGCAACGGGATTATAACCATCACCAAAAAAATTCGGATTGGCCGGAAGATCTGAATAACTGCCATCAGCATTATAAATTGGTATAGGAGGCGTGCGGAACAGGGCATAGCGGACCACACTTCCACCATTACCTCCAAAACCATCGCCTGAACTGCCAATCGCATTCTTGTCAGAATAAGAAAAATTGAGATTGAGACCCATGCTCAGTTTTTCGGTCAGCTGCATATTCAGTTTGGCATGCAGCGCATAGCGCTTATACCAGGAGTTCAGGATAATTCCTTCCTGGTTAAACAGATTGCCGGAAATAAAATATTGGGTTTTGTCACTTCCTCCATTGATCGAGATCTCATGGCTCTGAATGGGCGCATTGTGAAAGATCGCTTCTTCCCAATTTGTATTTGCCATTTGAAGTGTATCGGGGATAAGCGGCGCGCAATAAAATGGGATTCGTAACACCTGCATTGTCGGTCGTTGCGGCTTCATTGTAAAGCTCATCATACTCTTTGGCATTTGTCATCGGTATCAGGTCACCGTGTGTCTGGATGCCGTAATAGCCATTATAAGTAATTTGCGCTTTAGCTCCTGCTTTACCAGCTTTGGTGGTGATTACAACAACACCATTCGCTGAACGCGAACCATAAATGGCAGCTGAAGCTGCATCTTTCAATACCGTAATCGATGCAATATCATTGGACGATAAAAAATTGATTCCATCCTTGGTAGGTACGCCATCAATAATATACAGCGGATCGTCGTTGTTGATCGTTCCCACACCACGTATCCTCACGGCAACTCCTTCTCCCGGCTGACCGGTGGATTGAGTAACCCGAAGGCCGGCGGCCTGACCCTGCAAACCCTGTTCAACTGTAGCTACCGGTAAGCGTGCAACATCATTTACATTGACTACTGCTACTGCCCCGTAAGATCGGACCGCTTTTGTGACTGATAGCCTATTACCACCACTTCATCAAGTCCTTTGTTGAGCTCCTGAATACTTACAATTAATTCTGACCGGCCGTTTACTGCGATTTCTTCCGTTTTGTATCCTATATAACTAATGATGAGAACGCCACTGTCAGGAACGGTTAATGAAAATTTCCCACTGGCATCCGTTACAACACTAATACTGGTTCCTTTAAGCGATACTGTGGCACCACTTAGCGGACTGCCAGCTTTATTGAGCACCTGGCCATGTACATCGATTGTAGGGAGGAATAAAGTCACCGATTCCATGCCGGGTGAAGGATCCTTTTTGGTTACCAGGATGGTCTTGCCCTCGATGACATACTTTAATGGCTGGTTACTAAGACAGGTATTCAGGAATTGCTCCAGCGGAAGGTCTTTGGCAGAAATGGTTACCAGTTTTTGCCTCCTGAATAACATTATAGTTATAGAAAACAACATATCCGGTCTGGTCCTCAATGACCCTGAACAGCTTTTCCAGTGGAACATCCTTTCCGGAAAAGGTCACTTTTTGCGAAAATCCCCTGGCATTCACCTGCAGGAGAAAAGTGATAAAAAATAGTGAAGTCAGTTTCATACGCAGGTTGCTTTTTTTGACAAAGCAACCCAGGCCCTTAAAAGGGGCCTTGCAGTCAATCGTTAGACATAGCATAGTCAGCCAAATTATGGTTCAAAACGAGCCCGCTCTGATATAACCGGTCACTCTGGAAATTCTGCGAGGATGCAGCAATGCATCCGGCTTTATAAGAAGACGGGTCTTGCTTTTTACTTATTTCATGCAAAGACCCCGGGAAATGAATTCAGGACTAATGGAAAGTTAACTTTATTTTAATACCCTGCTGAAGTTAGCTTAATTAGTTGACAAATGACAGGAAATCATCAGGAAATGGGAAATCAGTAGTACTGCGATTGAAAGGTGCTCTAAATAATAATGACGAATCTGGCGGAGGGCCTCGACGAGGTGATTTCTAACCGTGTTATATGAGATTTGCATCTCTGCGGCAATTTCCTCGATGCGCATCCCCTGCCGCCGGCTGAGCATGTAGACTTTTTGCCGCTGGGGAGAAAGTGCAGCAATGGCTTTATCAAGCAAACCTTCCGTTTCCTTTAAATTGATATACTCTGAAACATTATTGTTCTCAGCCGTCATCCGCTTTTGAAGCTCCTGTAACATATGGGTCTCGACAGCGGCTTTTTTAAAATACCTCATGCATTCGTTCCGGGCAATCCGGAAAATATAAAAGTCTATATTTTCAATCTCATCGAAGGAACCCATTTTGCGCCAAAGCCTGATAAAAACTTCCTGCGCGATTTCTTCTGCCAGTTCATCGGATCCTGTTATCGTACGAACATAATCATGAACTGGTTTTTTAAAACGCTCAAATAATATTTTAAATCGCTGTTCATTGATATCAGGCGAACCGTCCATTCAACATTTGATTGTAATAACAATTTAACTTAAATAAGCAATATAAGGTAAAATGATACTTGTTAATACAGCATCCTTTGCTTATTATATGACTTCAAAAGCGTCTGCCAAAATCCCTGGTGTTTGCTGACTTATTACACCAGCAATCCAAATAATGGTGTAAAAAATTGTGCCTGTGATTTAAATCAGATTTCATTTGTAAACAGGGAAGTGTTCAAAACACCGGCTTTGAATTCGAATCCCACTCTGGAAGTAATTTGGAATTCCGTTTGGAATTTTGCAACACCTTGCAATAAGGTTTTGTCGTTGAATGATGACGTTCCCTTTCGCGGGAGAATTGATTATGAAACCGCAATTGTCTTTATATTCACAAACTCCATAATCCCATGTTTGTCCAACTCTCTTCCGTAACCCGATTTTTTAATGCCTCCGAATGGAAGTCGCGGATCCGATTTTACAAGTGCATTTATAAATACGCCTCCTGCTTCCAGTTGCTTTGCCAGATCTATACCCTTTTGAATATCTCTTGTCCAAATGCTGGCTGCGAGGCCATATCTCGAATCGTTTGCCAGCCGAACTGCATCGGATTCGTCTTTTGCCAGGATCACTGCAGCCATCGGTCCAAATGTTTCTTCATCAAATGCAGGCATGCCTTTTTTTACATCGAGCAGAAGCGCCGGTTTAAAATTGCATCCGTCCATTTCTCCACCATATTCAAGCCTCGCGCCCATTTTAACTGAATTCTTCAATTGCTGATCGAGGGCATTGGCGAGATCCAGACGGGCCATCGGACCCATATTGATGTTTTTATCAAAAGGATCACCCTGCCGGAGATTTTTTAAGCTGGATCAGAAAATGGTGCAGGAAATCCTGTGCTGCATCTTTCAAGATGATAAATCTTTTGGCTGCGATACATGACTGTCCTGCGTTTTGCATACGTGAATTCAAGGCCACGGAAACAGCCATTTGCATATCTGCATCCGGCAATACAATCAGGGCATCCGAACCCCCGAGTTCCATGACTGATTTTTTTATATTGGTTCCTGCCAGAGAGGCCACTGAACCACCTGCCCGCTCGCTGCCAGTAAGTGTCACCGCCTGAACAACATCAGAGGAGAGAATTTTTGATACAGCCGGTGTGTCAATAATCAGAGACGTAAATACTCCTTCCGGAGCACCTGCTTCCAAAAATATTTTTTCCAGCGCAAGCGCGCAACCACAGACATTGGGCGCATGTTTTAATAATGTTGTATTGCCAGCCATTAAAGTCGGAGCGGCATACCGGAATACCTGCCAGAAGGGAAAATTCCATGGCATAATACCCAGTATTACACCAATGGGTTGAAAGCAGACAAAACTTTTTGAATAACCCGCCTCCAATAGTTCATCTTTCAATAATATTTCAGAATGGTCGGCAAAATATTCAGCAGTGCCGGCGCACTTCTCCACTTCTGCCATCGCTTCGGAAGTAATTTTGCCCATTTCTTTTGTAATCAGTGAAGCGAGCATTTCCTGGTCGCGGCGCAAGATGGAGGCTACATTCTTAAGAACTCTGCCTCTTTCATAAAAGCTAAATTTTTTCCAGGTATGATATGCCGTGGATGCATTGCTGATGGCCTGATCCAGCTGGTGGTCATCCATGAGCGGATATTCGGCCAGTAATTCCTGCGTGTAAGGAAAGATGGATTTGAACACAGGGACTGGCATTGAACTTTTTTACAAAGTTACTCAACAAAGTTTGGAAGAATGGAAGTATGAAAGTATGAGAGTGAAATATAGTCTCCATACTCTCATTCTTCCAGTACTTTCATACTAGTTGTGGTGTTGCATCAATTCCTCAACAACCTTGAAGTTCATAATGTAAATGTCTTCGAAGTTATTGCCGGGGGAATTTAGTTCGTTTCTGATTTGCTGAGGCTGATTTAGGTTCGGGAAAAGGAAATTTTATCAATTGTCTTTTGCTGGTGAAGAAAAAATACTTATGGTCAGGACTGACAAAGGGTGAATAGTCGAGGGTCACGGAGTTGATACCTTTTCAAAATGAACAGCTGGTTGCCATGATCCTTCTTGCGCAAAGCGAAATACAAGTCCCCGCGTCCCAGATCATCTTTTCTTTTATAGGAAGAAAAAATAATAAATTTTTCGTCCGGATCAATAAAAGCATTGAAATCATCTTGCTTCGAATTCACCGCTTCCGGCAAGGTTTGCGCCTGCGAAAATTGTCCGTCCTTTAACACAGAAATGAAAATATCATCACCCGCGATCATCATTATTCCTTGTGAAATATAAATTGCCGGATTTAGTTAGTGAAGGATAAAATTCATCCTTATCAGAATTCACCGGAGCACCCAGATTAAACGGGCCCTCCCATTTATTACCGTTCTTTTGCAGATACCAGATATCATAATCCTTCACGTATCTGACGATTTTCAACGGACGGTTCGATCTAAAAAATAGTCTGCTTGCCATCCGGAGAGAAAGCGGGTTCCATGTCATTGTATCTTCCGGAAAACCAGGCCGTATCCGGTTTTGTCCACCGGTTATTTCTTCTTCTGGGAATGAAAAATAACAGAATACAAACCGAAATACCATTGAATTGTATAAAATAAATCATTTCCGTCAGGTGATATCGACATATCACGATTTGCGAATCCATCGGAAATAATTCCGGGAGCAAAAATACCTGGCGTATCAGAAGCAATAAACTGAATAGACTCTTGGGCTGATGAACGTTGGAATAGACACACTAAAATGACCAGCGGCAATAGCTTCATAGTTATTAATTATTAGTTATCAGTTATTAACTGGAACTCATTTAAATGCTAATATCCATTTGCGTTAGGCGTTAGGCGTTAGGCGTTAGGCGTTAGGCGTTGGGCTTTAGGCTTAAAAGGAAGATAACTGAATAACAACAAACTTACTGCTGGGCGGAGGGTGAAAAATGGGGGGATTCAGCTTTCGCATATTCCCTGGTGAGATCAACCTTATTCAATTCGCTGAAAATTTGTCCGTCTTCATAATCAACCGCAACGAAAACGGTCAGATGCTGATTGGCAGCTCCTCTGAACGAACCTTTCACCGGACTGCAATCTGCGAAATTTCGTCCGGTGGCCAGTTGAACATGCGTATTCGTAACCCAGACATTGTTTGTTGGATCAATCCCTGCCCAACCAGAGCGGGGAATCCAGGCATCTACCCAGGCGTGCGTAGCACCTTCTCCTCTTAATCCACTTTTATTCGGACAGATATATCCACTCACGTAACGGCTCGGAATATTGAGCGTTCGCAAAACCTGCAACATCACGTGCGCAAAGTCCTGGCAAACACCGGCGTTCTTTTCTACAATTTCGTCAATCGTAGTTTCAAAGGTCGTAATGCCTTTTATATAATTAAAATGGGAGAAAATATATTCACAGCAATTTTTGACGGTGATGGCTACAGAATGATCCGGACTATAAATCTTCTGTACAATTTCATCGATCCGGTCCTGGCAACGGATATAATCAGGCCTTGAGAGTTCAACCAATTTTAAATTGCCGTTTACCTCATTCCACATTTCATTAAAAACGCTTATGAAATTTATATTGAGATCTGAACTGCGTGTCGTTCGAACCATCAGCCGGCTGTCAATAACCAGCTTCTGGTGGGGAGGAAATAAGTTAAAGCTCGCGGCTTTATTATTCCAGTAATCATAAAAATAAAGCAGTTCAGGATTTCCCGTAATCGTCAGTTCCTGTTTTAAAATTTCCTGATCGGAAGAAATGATGGGAAAGATTTTGATTTCATTCAAACTCTCCTGGATCAGCCTGTCATACTCGTATGTAGTAATGTGCTGAATCTTGAAGGTGGGCATGAATAAAACTTAAGAATAGGAGAAAAAATGTTGTACCATTTTCTGATTAAATTCAACCAGGTCGGCTTTTAGTTCTTCAAAAAAAACAGGCACTTTGTCTTTAGTCAGCGAGTCCAGTTCCATAAACCGCACTTTACTAAAAAGTCTTCCAAAGATCCGCAGTAAGGCTGACCTTTCTTCGTTTGCATTGTGCCCGATTACTTTGTTCAGGTTGTGTTCAATTCTTTGTAATGAATAAATAACCGAGCGGGTGAAATTCTCATTTAACAATACCTGGTGTAATACATTATAATTGTGGTTCCCGCTCCTATATGTTTTCACATGCAATTCATAACCCGACAAACTAAATAACAAATATTTCCATTGCAGCAAATCGTTGGTATCTGCTTCTCTAAAATTTATCAGCTCCAGTTGTTTCTCGGCGAAAGCAATCGTTTGAAAGCATCGTTCGGTATATTTTCCCAGATTCATGAACCACCATCCGATACCGCGGGGCATCGTGATGTCTGTGATGCCCGCATACATAACCGTATGTTTGATCAGCGGTTCCATCACTTCCAGTCCAAGAAAAGAATGAATTTTTTGTTGTAAAACAGGCTGATTCACCAGGTGATACATCTGATTTACTTCTTCCCATACTTCTTTGGTAATATGATCCTGAACACCCCGCGCATTTTCCCTGGCCTTATTCACCAGTGTCTTCAGGCAATTTGTATTTAAAGTATCGATGAGTAACAATTTGATGCAAGCCTCGGTATTATTTTCTATCGATATCAGGTAGTCTTCATCCATTTCTGTAAAAATTTCCATGACCGCCTTCCAGGTCATTGTGCCTATTACATCCTTATCGAGGGAAAAAATATAATGCGTCGCAGTCAGCCTCAACATCCCATCAGCTCTTTCCATGTAACGATTCAGCCAAAAAAGCGAGTCTGCAATTCTGCTTAACATGTATAATTCATTTTAGATATGCCGACGGTTAATCAATGATCCAGGTGTCTTTACTGCCCCCACCCTGGGAAGAGTTCACAATGAGCGACCCCTTTTTTAATGCGACGCGGGTTAATCCGCCGGGAACGATTTGCACACCCGAAGGTCCGCATAACGCATAGGGACGCAGATCCACATGTCTTCCTTCAAATTTTCCATCGATAAAACAGGGAGCCGTAGACAAATTGATGATTGGCTGAGCAATAAAACTGCGGGGATCTTCTTCAATTTCCTTTTTTGCTTTTGCCCAGTCTTCATCCGTTACTTTATTTCCCATCACCATCCCATATCCGCCGGATTGATTGGTGCGTTTGATCACCATCCTTGTCAGGTTATCAAATACAAACTGGCGGGTATCCGGATTACTCATTTCATAAGTTTCAACGTTGGGCAATAACGGTTCTTCATTCAGATAATATTTTATCATGGCGGGTACAAATGCATATATGGCTTTATCATCTGCGACTCCGTTGCCCACGGCATTTACAATGGCAACGGATCCTTTGCGGTATGCCGACATCAGTCCGGGCACGCCCAGCGCACTGTCCGGTTTAAATATCAGCGGATCCAGGTAGTCATCATCCACCCTGCGATAAATTACATGTACCTGTTCCAGGCCCTGGGTGGTTTTCATGTATACTTTGTGATTATCTACAACCATATCCCTCCCTTCAACCAGTGCGATACCCATTTGCCGGGCCAGAAAAGCATGTTCATAATAAGCAGAATTGTAAATTCCGGGTGTCAGCAGTACAACATTCGGATTGGAGATCTGTGCCGGGGACAGGGAAAGTAATATCTCATGCAATAACAAGGGATAATTGCTCACGCGCCGGATCCTGGAGCTGGCTACTAATTCAGGGAAGAGTCGTTTGGTGATTTCTCTGTTCTCCAGCATATAGGATACACCGGATGGTGTGCGCAGATTGTCTTCCAGCACATAAAAAACGCCGTTGTCACCCCGTATTAAGTCGATTCCGGAAATATGAATAAAAATATCATGAGGCACCTGGATGCCCGCCACTTCCCGCATATAGTGCGGACAGGATGCTATTAGTTCAGCCGGAATTATTTTATCGTGAATGATATTCTGTTCCGAATAAATATCTTTTAAGAAAAGATTCAGCGCACGAAGTCGTTGCTTTAATCCGTCTTCGATTTTTTTCCACTCGACCCCGGTCAGAATGCGCGGAATAATATCAAAAGGGAAAATTCTTTCAATACCGGCATTATCGTTATAAACTGTAAACGTGATGCCCTGATTCATGAATAAATCGCTGGCCAGCTTTTCTTTTGATTGAAGGCTGTTTACATCCAGCTGTTTGAGTGCATTGACCACCTGAATGTAAGGTTCACGAAAATCGGGTCCGTTTCCCATCTCATCCCAGAAACCCGGAGATCCTTTGTATAAATCAATTAAAGCCTCGGGAATCATATAAAAAGTTTGGCTTGTAAAAATAGAAAAAGCAGCCGGGACAGCTGCAGATCGTTGTCGAATGAAGTTATATAAAAATCGTTCAATCAACAAAATAAGCTTAAAGCTTAACGCCTAACGCTTAACGCCCTTTTAAGCTTAAGCTGAAAGCGTAAAGCTTAAAGCCCTTATAAGCTGAAAGCGTAAAGCGCAAAGCTTTTTAATTGGATAAAGATTTAATGATGGTAAACGCAGCGTTCCATGAAAATCCTATATTAGTTATATAATTCCCAGGAATGAAGTTTTATTTGCCGACTCTCGTTATCTGTTTTTTTATTTTTTCATCCTGCCGTCAGCATCCGGTAGCAGACAGAATTTATTTTGATGCCAAAATATGGACGGGCGATTCGACAAACCCCGCGGCCAGCGCCATTGCCATCAAAGATTCATTGATATTATATGTTGGAAATGATTATCAGGAATATGCAGGCGGCCAGACAGACCCTTGTTGATCTTCACGGCGAAATGCTGGTACCGGGATTTATAGATAATCATGTGCATTTTCTGGATGGTGGTTATTATCTCGCAAATATTGACCTCAGGGAAGCAAAATCCAAAGCGGGTTTTATTGCCGTATTTCGTCATTACACAGATTCAGCCAAAGGCAACAGTTGGATCCGTGGTGGAAACTGGGATCATGAAGCCTGGGGTGGAGAACTTCCGCGCGCAACGTGGATAGACAGCATCAGTGGAGATCACCCGGTTTTTATCAGCCGTTACGACGGTCATATGGGACTCGCCAATGGGATTGCGTTAAAAATGGCCGGCATTACCAAAAACACGCAACAATCCGCCAGGAGGAGAAATTGTGAAGGACCCAAAAACCGGGGAGCCCACCGGTATTCTTCGCGATGAAGCAACCAACCTGGTATCTAAAATCATTACCAATCAGACGGAGAAGGAATTAGATGAAAGTCTGAGCCGCGCTGCGTCCCATGCATTGTCACATGGATTTACGCAGGTACATGATATGGGAACATATGGAGGATGGATTGATATGGCGACGTACCGGCGTGCGGAAGCGGCCGGGAAACTGCCTATTCGTATTTATTCTTTTGTTGCCATCAGCAGCTGGGCAAAGCTGGATTCTTTTGTAAAAATAAATGGCCGCGGTAATGATCTATTACGCTGGGGCGGCCTCAAAGGATTTGTGGATGGTTCCCTTGGTTCGACTACGGCCTGGTTTTATCAACCTTATCTTGATGCGCCGACGTCAACAGGCCTGCAGGTGACTGATACCATTTTATTAAGAAAATGGGTATTATCGGCGGACTCCGCCGGTTTACAGGTTGCCTGCCATGCTATTGGAGACCGCGCCAATGACTGGATTCTGAATGTGTATGAAGAAGCAGAAAAACTTCGTCCCGATAAAGATCACCGCTTCCGCGTGGAACATGCGCAACATCTGAGTTCCGATGCGATCGAACGGTTTGCCCGACTGAAAGTAATTCCCTCCATGCAACCATTTCATGCGATTGATGATGGAAAATGGGCGGCCAAAAGGCTGGATACGGCGAGACTTAAAAGAACTTATGTTTTCAAATCCCTGCTGGAATCGAATGCAACCCTGACTTTTGGATCAGACTGGCCAGTGGCTCCGCTTGATCCGATTGCCGGTATTTATGCGGCGGTTACCAGACGTACGCTGGATGATAAAAATCCGGGTGGCTGGTTTCCTGAACAGAAGATTACGGTTGAACAGGCGCTGCGTTGTTATACAGTCAAATAATGCCTGGGCCGGATTTCAGGAAAATGAAGACCGGGAAATTGAAAGCCGGAATGCTGGCTGATCTCACTGTTTTGTCAGAGGATCTGTTTAGTATCGCTCCTGAAAATATTCGTAATACAAAAGTTCTTGCTCACCGTCGTGAATGGAAAAGAAGCGTTTGGAGTACATGCTAAAACTTGCCTAAACCGTTAACCTAAACATGACTGTAAACAAATGCAGTTAGGGTCTAAACTGTTTAGCAGCTTTAGCGTTTAAGCTTTAAGCTTAAATTACGGTTTATAAAATTTCTCTTTATCCGTTACTCCGGGCCAGTCATCTGTTCTGAACGGTGAAGCCGGAAATCCTTCGATATTGTAAAGATTAATATCAACCGGTGCATTACTCCATCCGTATCTGACTGCAACCGGATTTGTGACGGAATCGGCACTTACCTCAACCTGGTTACCTCTTATAACTGCTTTTGCAAAATAAAATCTTCTATCGGCGCCGGCGATTTCAAATCCGTGCAAGCGCCCCATATCTGTTTTTTGACATAAGGCCTTTCCCAATTGACTTAAAAGATAAAATGGCTTTGCCGTTTGAAAAAGTAACGGCTACATAAACCGGTCCGCTGGAGGTCTGTGGAAGACCATATACATCGTTCAAAGCAATGGCTGCGAGCCGGTGACCCACATCCTGTTTATTTTTCGGATGAACATCTTTGGCCTCGCCCACATCTGTCGTAACAGCCATACCGGTTTTTGGAAGATCTAATGCTTTTGATTGAGATTCCCTTATCTCAGCCCATTTATTTCCGGCGTTGCTGGATTCATTCGATCCAAAACTGGCGAGTTGCACAAAGAGAAACGGAAATTCATCATTCCATTCCTTTCTCCAGCTCTCTGATCATCAGCGGAAATGTTTTTCTGTATTCAAATGCATGGTCAACATTCGCTTCTCCCTGGTACCACAAAACACCCCGGATTGAAAAAGGGATGATGGGATGAATCATCGCATTATAAATGATGGTTCCTTCATTATTCATCCAATGCATAAAATGATGCGGTCTGTCAAGCAGCGGCAGCATTTTCCATTTTTCATCCGCCAGCGAAATTCTTTCCCCGTCGAAATCCACATACAAACAGATCAGAAGCACCATGAATTCCTATTGTCATGTGATCAGGCACGGGCTGGCCACCTATTTTGACCAGTATGATATTTTTTCCCTGCCTCCATGTACCGGCAGGCAATGGAATCAAAATATTTTTTCCTTCCGGGATCATCAATTGTTTTCCATTCAGGAAAATACTAAACCGGATATCTTCTGTGCCCAGACTTAATACAGAAGGAAGATGCGACTTGTATGGAATCTACCATGATTGACTTCATCATATACGCCTCCCCGCGATAAGCCGGCAAACCGATTCCAGTCCAGATCTCCCGGGGCGGACGATGTCATCCATCCGGAAAAAGAATAGTCCGGTTTCAGGAAGTCTTCTTCCTGCATATCCGGCTTCACACCATCATTATTTTTAATCAGTGTTGCGTTCAATTGTTTTTCAACTCTTGCATTCGTCTGATCCCAGTTATCAGACATTTGCGCGGCATATTCTTTTAATTCGTCAGAACCGAGCATATCATTTTTACTGATCCAGCATTCAACATTTGATCCGCCCCAGTTATCATAAATCAAACCGATTGGAACATGGAGCTTTTCATAAATATCTCTTGCGAAAAAAAATCCGACTGCTGTAAAATCACCGGTTGTTTCCGGAGTTGATAAGATCCATTGCGTCGAATCTATAAATTCTTCCGGTTTATAACTTAATTTATTCGGAATGTTTACCTGTCTTATCAACGGATTATTTGCCCGGTGTATTTCATATTTCGCATTGATAGCCTGCCTGACCCTGAATTGCATATTTGACTGTCCCGAACAAAGCCATACTTCTCCCATTAAAACATCCTTAAAAACTTTTGGTTTCCTTTTTTGTTTTTACAGTCAGGATATATGGTCCTCCGGCTGAAAAGCCGGCAGTGTGATTAGCCATCTGCCGTTTTTATCGGCGACGGCAGATCCTTTTTTTTCTCCTATTAAAACCGTTACGTCATCACCGGAATTCGCAGCACCCCAGATTTTTAGGGGCTTATCCCTTTGCAAAATCATATGATCATTGAAAATGGCGGAAAGATGTAGTTGAGAAAAAGAATTGGAATAGAGCAGAACGAATATTACAATAAAAGGAATTTTCATTTGGCGCAATTAAGAATTTAATATTTCAGAAATCAATTGATCGTATAATTTTTTGTTGTATCATCCAATATCAGGACCCAGTCCTGTCCATATCCTGAAGACGGTGGATTGAATATGATATTTCCCGTATTCCCGACCTGGGGTTCTTTCGATACAGAACCCTTACGGGGATTGAACCAATAGACATTCAGCGTTTTCCCTTCTATCTTACCCATGACCACTGTAAATGGTTTGCCTGCTGCTGTATAAATAAAAATATAATCCTTTCCACGCGTGGCCTGGATGCGTTCGGAGACGGTCAGGTTATTTTCTATTACCAGTGACTGATCCGGCACGCGTTCGGTTATCGGATGCGATTCCATCAGTTTCCTGACATATTTCATCTGATTTGCGCCCGTCAGTTCAAGTGCTTCGGGCCAGTAAACATGCGGACCATTGATGGCTTCATGCTCGTTTGAATAAAACTGCCATATGTCGTGACAACCATATGTGTGCCCACATGCACCGGAAAATAAATCCAGGTAGGCATATTGACGAACATCGTAGGCATTGCTGGTACCCAGTTCCTTCACGTTAAAACATACCGGGTGATCTTCATAAATAGGCTCTCCGTCCAATACGGGTTTAGCGGGTGTTCTAAGCCATGCTTTATATATTTTATCATACACCGGTGTATTTCTGCAGTGACCGTTCTGAAACATGTTTAATGAAAACCATTCATCATTAAAAAAATATTGCCCAGAACCCTGCTCATTGGGTTGCGGATGATAAGTTATCAGAGCTTTATTGTTACGGCCAACACCTTCCCGGATACCCTCCGCCATGGACCTCCAGATTTTTAATTCGGTTTCGTTTTGCGGGTTCCTGTCGCCACCTAATATCCATATAAGATTTTTTTTGTTTTTATACCTGTTCCCGAGCCATCTGCCATAAGTTCCTGCATTCTCCGGATTAAAAATAACGGGACCTACACCCCATGATTTTGTCACCTTATCGCCCCAGGTTGGTAACAACCCAATAACAAGTCCTTCTTTAGCGGCCTTATCAATTATGTAATCTACGTGTTTGAAATAATTCTCATTGGGGGTTGTCGGGTCATCGTTTAGCAGAGGAAGATCGCCATAGGCATTTGGCGTATGCAGTCCATCAAATTCTGCCAGCGCAACAGCCTGTATTACCGTGAAACCCTGGCTGCTCCTGGTTTTCAGATATTGATCGGCCTGCTCCCGGTTCAGGCGATGAAATAATTCCCAGCCGGTATCACCCAACCAGAAAAAAACCTTGCCGTCTCTGAGCAGGTAATGCCCGTTGGAACTGGGTTGGAACTGGGCTTTGTCAGAAAGAAAAAACAGGCAACAAAGAATAACAAACAATCCTTTCATTGATTAGTAAGTTATCAAAAAAAATCAGAATCATTTTTTGGCTATATTCATTCTCTAAATCCACACATGAGTAAACATCATATTCAAACGCCTCCGATGGACACACCGCTCGGTCCGACCGGAGGTCAGCGCCTGTATTCCCTGGATGCGCTCCGGGGATTTGATATGTTTTGGATCATGGGCGCCGAAGAAATTTTCAATACAGCGGCCAAGGCAACCGACTGGCCGGCATTGAACTGGATTTCTAACCAGCTTACTCATCCGGCATGGAACGGTTTTCATTTGTACGATTTAATTTTCCCGTTGTTTTTATTTATGGCCGGCGTTGCGACGCCTTTTTCCGTCGGAAGAGAACTTGAAAAAGGAAACGACAGGAAAAAAGTTTTATTCCGGGTGATCAGGCGTGGCCTTATCCTTGTAATCCTGGGTATCGTTTATAATAATGGTCTTCATTTAAGACCATTTTCAGATATACGTTTTGCCAGTGTACTCGGCAGAATCGGTATCGCTTATATGTTCGCCAATATTATATTTATCTATACAAAAAGAAATACGCAGGTCATCTGGTTCTGGGCACTAATCATTGGCTACTGGCTACTACTAAAATTCACGTCTGCACCCGGTTTTCCGATGGGTGACCTTACCATGGAAGGCAATTTTGCTTCCTACATCGACAGAAGTATTCTGCCCGGTAAACTTTATCTGGGCATACATGATCCGGAAGGCCTGATGTCGGATATACCTGCCATCAGCACAGGGTTGCTGGGTATACTCACCGGCACTTTTATTAAAACCAGTACACAGGATGGAACCCGCAAGGCAGGTTGGATGGCTGTGACCGGAATCGGTTTCATTGTTCTTGCGTTGATATGGAACTTTGATTTCCCGATAAATAAAAATCTATGGACCAGCTCCTTTGTTTGCCTGGTTGGTGGATTGAGTCTTTTGTATCTTTCCCTCTTCTATTACGTAATTGATGTGCTGGGTTATAAAAAATGGGCCTTCTTTTTTAAAGTCATCGGTATGAATTCCATTCTCATATATATATCGGGCCGTTTTATAAACTGGGAATATGCGAATAACGGTTTTTTTCAATGGCTCGGAGAACTCAGTCCAGCGATCTGGGCTCCGGTTGTAATGGCTATTTGTTATATGGCCGTTAAATGGGCTTTTATGTATTTCCTGTATCATAAAAAAGTATTTCTGAGAGTTTGATACAGTACATTCTACCAATCTATTTATGAAAAAAATCTGCTTTTTATTATTTTTCTATTTTATTCTTCAAAGCGGGATTGCCCAGTCATCCAAAATGGATGAGCCCTCATTTATACGCGACAGCCTGGATAGTTATATCATAAAAGGTATTCAGGACTGGACTGTGCCCGGTCTCTCGATCGTTATCGTAAAAGATGGTAAAGTGGTCTGGATGAAAGGTTATGGAGTAAGGGATATCGATACCAAAAAACCTGTCGACGAAAACACGCTGTTCATGATAGCGAGCAATACAAAGTTATTTACGGGCAGTTCACTCGCCATGCTGGAAACAGAGGGCAGGATTTCTCTCGATGATCAGATTACAAAATATTTTCCGGCATATCGGCTGTACGATTCTACTTCGACAAAGCTGGTCAGTATCCGCGACATGCTTTCACATCATATTGGCACCAGGACGTTCGAAGGAGATTTTACTTTCTGGAATACTTCATTGAGCAGGGAAGAAATTATGAAAAGAATGAAGTATCTGAAACCACCTTTTCATTTCAGACAGGAATTCGGTTATTGTAATAGTTGCTTTCTTGTTGCAGGACAGGTGATTCCTGTTGTGACCGGTGAAACCTGGGAACATTATGTGCAAAATCATTTCCTAAACCCACTGGGCATGGATCATACGCTTGTTCTGTCTACCGGCGTGGCCGATCAACCCAATGTTGCTACCCCTTATTCGACAGCTTATACGAATCAGATCAGCAAAGTGCCCTACGACAACTGGAATAATCTTGCTCCGGCGGCCAGCATTGTGAGCAATGTGAATGACTTATCCCATTGGTTGTTTATGCAGCTGGATTCGGGTCGTTACCAGGGAAAACAAATCATTCCCTGGCCGGCACTTCAGAAAACAAGAATTGCCAATACCTGGATACAGAGTATCATGTCTGACAGGTATCCTACGCACTTGACTGGTTACGGCCTTGGTTTAAATATGCAGGACTATGCAGGAAAGCAGGTTTACTGGCATACCGGTGGTGCGGGGGGCATGGTAAGCAATGTATGTTTTGTTCCCGAGGAGAAACTGGGTATAGCAATACTTACCAACAATGACAATCAGGGGTTTTTTGAAGACCTGCGCCATCAAATCCTGGATGCGTATCTGGGCGTTGCGTATGTTAACAGGAGTCAACAGGATTTACCCAAATTCCTGAACGTAACAACCAGCTCTTTTAACCAAAGAGCTGCATGGAATGCCCGCGTTGAAATGCACAACAAGCCGCAGCTTTCAATGGTTTCATATACCGGTGACTACAATAATATATTATACGGGAAAATCCATATCAGCCAGGAAAAAGATCATCTGCTCATTCAATTTGACACAAAACCCGATCTGAATGCAACACTGGAATACATGGACGAAGGTGAATGGCTGCTGAAATATAATAATATTGTTTATGGCCAGTTCGCGGTAAATTTTGAACTGTCGGGCGGAAAAGTAAAATCGCTGACGACCAAACAAAATCCGTATGTCGAAATCGACCCGTATGTGTTCAGCAGGATTGAATAAATTTAAAATTCAGATATGCGAGCGCTTTTATTTGTAGGTATCGGCGGCGGGTTAGGCAGCATACTTCGATATGTGATTTCTGTATTTGTTGGAAGACATGTACCAATCGTTTTTCCAATGGGTACCCTGCTTGTAAATATTTCGGGATGTTTCCTGATTGGCGTTTTCTATTCCGTTTTTGCCAGGCACACTGATTTCAACCCTGAATGGCGACTTTTTCTGATCACCGGTATTTGCGGTGGTTATACTACATTTTCTACTTTCTCATATGATGGTCTCATACTTTTGAAACAGGGATCCAATCTTTCTTTTATGTTGTATGTACTCGGCTCCGTGGTGGCAGGCTTGCTCGCAACTTTTGCCGGAGTGGCGTTATTTAAATAGTTGACAGTTGGCAGTTGACAGTTGACAGTTCTGTTTTAAGCGTTAGGCGTTAGGCGTTAGGCCTTCAGCGTTCAGCGTTCATTATATTTGCTGATTAAATGAAGGAAATTTCGCTAAAACGTCTTCGTCGGGCAAATGCTGTTTATTTTTTTATCTCCGGTTTTGGTTATTCAAGCTGGACGTCCCGGATTCCCGGTATTAAAGAGTCACTGAAGTTAAATGACGCCCATTTCGGTACGCTCCTATTTATGATGCCCGTTGGTTTGATCGTCACGATGCCATTTACGGGAAAATTTCTGGATCATTACAAAAGCCGGACTATCATGCTGATCGGTGCCCTGATGTATAATGGCGTTCTGGCCTGCATGGGATTCAGCCGTTATACATGGGTATTGGGCATCGTGTTGTTTTTTTTCGGTTGCTCCAGAAACCTTATGAATCTTTCCATCAATGCGCAGGCCATTGGGGTTCAGGCATTATACACCCGGTCCATCATGAGCTCCTTTCACGCGGTATGGAGTATGGCAGGTTTTGCTGGTGCCGCTTTTGGATATTTAATGGTAACGCTCAATGTAATTCCCGGCTGGCACTTATTGGGCGTGAGTCTGCTTCTTACTGCACTGACACTTTATTATTATAGAGACGCACTCGATCAGCAACCAGATCATACTATTAAAAGATCCATGTTCACCCTACCTTCAAAAGGAATGCTGATATTTTCACTTATATGTTTTGCCTCCATGGCCTGTGAGAATACGATGTATGATTGGAGTGGAATCTATATCCGGCAGGTTTTACATGGAACAAAGGGGGTTGCGACGATTGCCTTTGTGGTTTATATGGTGGCCATGACGACCGGCAGATTTATAGGGGATCGTATGGCTGACCGCTTTGGAATAAAACGAGTACTTGCCGCGAGTGGTTTGCTGATTACCACGGGATTTATTATCATCGTCAGTTCTTATTATATTCCGATCACCCTGATAGGCTATTTACTAACCGGATTCGGAGTTTCCTGTGTGGTACCGTTTGTATTCAGTCTGGCCGGGAAAATCCCCATGTCTAATCCGGGTGCTGCTCTTGCTTCCATCTCTTCTCTTGGATATCTGGGATTTTTATTGGTCCCCCCAATGATCGGATATGTAGCCCAGGCTACAAGTTTGCGTGTTTCATTCGCTATCATCGCGCTGATGGGCCTGCTGATGGTCAGACTAAGCAGCCGGATTCAAATACAGTAATTTCCTGTCAGGTTTAATATTTATTCAGAAAAGTGGGATATTAATAATTCAGTGCAGGTGTTTGATCATCCAGAGATCGCAACCAAAATGACCTGATTTTCCCATGGGACCGGGCAGGAAGGTAAATCCTGCTTTTTCATAAAGTCCGATGGCAGTTCTCAATTCCGGCATGGTTTCAAGATACATTTCACTGAAACCCAGATCAATGGCTTTCTGAAAACATTTTTCCATCAGCATCAGACCCAATCCCTGACCGCGCATTTCTGACAGAAGATAAAGTTTTACCAGCTCACAGCAACCCTCCGGTAACCCCTGCGTTGGAAAAACCCCGGAACCACCAACGATATTCCCATTCATTTCAGCTATAAAATAAGCGGAATCTGGTGCAGAAAATAGTTTGAACAGATCATCGGTTGTGGGATCAAAATAAACGGTTCCAGGTTTGTTAGCACCAAATTCTGCCAATGTTCTTCGGATAATCGACGCGATGCTCGCGTTGTCCGTGGCTCGTATAGGTCTGATGCAGATATTTTTCATGGCGCTGCAATTTTACTATATTTTCCCTGATGCCCATTTGGGTTATCGCAAATCTGCCTCCTAACTATAAAGCCATGCCTGCATTTTACGTCATGATGGGGTACCCATTATAAACACCGGGAATTTAGGTTTACGGCCGCTACAGGGTATAGCTTTCAAGATCCCGAATAACGGATCCTGGTATCAGATGCTGTGCAAAAGAATTCTTTCTTAAAAAAACTGGGGATGAGTCCCAATAATGGGGGATAATTCGGGGAGAACTTAGTTCAGCTCATGGAGGTTATTGGAATGTATTTTAACCTGGGTTCTCGATAACATGATGATCCTGGTAACAAAATAAATCATTCCTGCGAGCGAAAGGTAAAAAAGGGAAGAGGTTATTGAGTCCATGGTGACACCGACTTTTAAATACTTCAGCAATCCTGTAAGGCCGGCAATGACTGCAAAACATGCTGCCCAGGATATAAATTCTTTGATTTTCAGTGCCTTTTCTCTGATCGGCGGAACGGGCTGTTGGGAAAACCCGGCATTGAACTGTACAGGTGATATATCAACGTTGTTTCGGCGAAACGTTTGCATCTGAAGTGTTTCTATTTTATATGAAAAATACGTGCCAAAACGAAGAATCAGGGATTCCCGACTCTTTTACGGACTTTTCTTAACAAGTTTTATGGATAGCTTGGGGACTGCCGTTGAGCGTTTAGCGTTTCACTCTGATCTCAGGCTGCTGACCGGATTTGCAACGGCTGCACGGATCGACTGATAACTGATTGTTATCAACGCGATCAGGAATGAAAGACCGCCAGCAAGTGCAAATACCCACCAATGGATACTTATCCGGTAAGGATAGTTTTTTAGCCAGGCTGACATGGACCACCAGGCAATGGGAGCTGCAATCAGGAAAGCGATCATAACCAGGCGGAGGAAATCTTTTGAAATCAAAAAAGTTATTCCGGTCACAGATGCTCCCAGTACTTTGCGCACACCGATTTCCTTGATTCTCGATTCTGCCATATAAGTAGCGAGACCAAATAGACCCAGGCAGGAAATAAAGATCGTTAGTCCGGAAAAGAATGCCGCGAGCACAGCCGTTCTCTTTTCATCCTGAAATTTTTTGGCATATTCTTCATCCACGAAATGATATTCAAACGGATATTCCGGGTTATATTTTTTAAAAATAGATTCTGCCTGTTTCAGGCTTTTTTCGGTGGGTTGCAGATTACTCAGTTTGATATGCACTACATTAAACCAACCCTTCCCGCCTTCAATGATCATCGGATGAGTCGGTTCATAAGGCGAGCGAAGTATGAAATCATTTATCACACCAATAATATGAAATTTGGTATCCCCGTCTTTCACGATTTGTCCGATGGGTTCTTTAAATTTCATGGTTTTTAAAGCCGATTCATTTAGTATCATGGCTGTTGAATCAGTTATGTATTTGTTCAGATCCATGTCACGTCCGCGAACCAACTGCAGACCGGTAGTTTTTAGAAAATTATCGTCAGCGGAGTAGCGGTCAAAATCTGTTTTATCGTTTGGATCTTTTCCTTCCCAATCAAATCCCCAACTGTCACTCCAGGCCTGGGTGAGCGGGGCGCTTGTTTTTGTGACAGAACTTGCTGCCCCTGATGACATCAATTCGTTTTTAATAAGCGTATAATTTTTTGCAATGTCTCCTGTAAGAAAATGATAGATCAGATTATTCTTATCATAACCGGTATCCCTGTCCCGCGCATGATTGATCTGTTGCTGCACGATGATGGTGCAAATAATCAGAATAATTGCAAAACTGAATTGTAAAACAACAAGTACTTTCCTGGGCGTTACCAAAGCGTTCACTTTTTTAAATCCGCCTTTCAGTACCGTGACGGGCTGGAAAGATGAAAGAAAAAAAGCGGGATAACTGCCTGCCAGGATTCCGGTCAGTAAAATAAAACCCAAAACAAGGAGCCAGAAATAAATGTTTCCGAATTGTATAAAAAGCTTTTTATCTGTCACCTGATTGAAGGTAGAAAGGCTTAATTCTACGAGACCGATTGCCAGCAGGGCAGCGAAAAAACTTAACAGGATAGATTCTCCGAGGAACTGACCGATCAGGCCGCTTTTACGTGCACCCACCACTTTCCGGATCCCTACTTCCTTGGCTCTTTTTTCACTGCGTGCCGTATTGAGATTCATGAAATTAATACAGGCTATCAGCAGAATAAAAGCTGCTATGATTGCAGAAAGTTTAACAAATTCGATCCGGCCTCCGTCTTCTACTGCACCTTTAAAATTTGAATAGAGCCGCCACCGGTCCATTGGATACAGAAACATTTCCCATTTCGCATCTTCGTCTTTGTCGTATTTACGTTTTAACGTCAGGAGTTTTTGCTGGGCAGAAGCGAGGCTCGCATTTGGTTTCAACAGCACATAGGTTCTGGTTGAATTATTCCCCCAGTTATGCTCTTCACCTCCATCGAGGTGATTTAAATATGCCCAGGGAATCAGATATTCAAATTGGAAGCGGGTATTACCCGGCGGATCCTTGGCCAGCGCAGTAACCCTAAATGTTTCCTTATTGTCAATTTTTATCAATTTTCCGATCGGATCATCATTCCCGAATAACTTCCTGGAAAGTTTCTCTGTGATGACGATGGAATGCATATCGTTCAAGGCTGTATGCGGATTCCCTTTTAGCAAAGGGAAACTAAACATGTCAAGGAATGAGGAATCCACGATATTTCCCTGAACCATAATCTTTTTTTCTCCCACTGTAAACAAATAATTGGAAGGCCAGTTTACACGGACAGTCGTTGCCACCTCCGGAAAATCATGCATCATTGTCGGACCAAGCACTTTGGGAGTCGTGTTCCAGCAATGCAACTCACCACTGAATACAGCCCGGTTCCATGCTTCATAAATCCGATCCTTTTTTTGATGGAACTGGTCATAGCTCACTTCATCATAGATCCAGAGAAGAAGTAAAGTGGCGCTCGCCATTCCTATTGCCAGACCGGTAATGTTGATTGCGCTAAACCCTTTGTTTTTCCAGAGATTCCGGAAAGCTACTTTGAAGAAATTCTTTAACATGGGGGAATATTAATAGTTTATTCAAGTCAATATAGGACGTCTATAAAAACCCGAATGTTGCATGGATCAGAAAAAATCCCCCTCATGCCATAAATTCAAATATGGGACCCTCCATTTCAATTCTTTGGCTTTATATTCGAAATCCACTCAATACATAAATCCATCCACCGCTGCGAATTGGTATTGTTCGTCATTCCAAAGCCATGACCGCCCCGATCGTATAAAAATATTTTCGCCGGAATATGATGATTCTTAAGTGCTTCTGCAAAAACCAAACTGTTCGCATACGGTACTACGGTATCATCTTTCGCATGAACAAGAAAAGCCGGCGGCGTAAGATCCGTTACCTGCATTTCATTGGAGAATTCGTTTATTTGTTCTTTAGTTGGATTGGGTCCGAGCAGATTGTGGGCAGATCCCATATGAGCAATAGGAGGTTTAAAACTGATGACAGGATAAATTAACAGCATAAAATCGGGACGCAAAGAGATAAGGCCAGGATTGTCAATATAATTTTTTTTAAAATGAGTTCCCGCAGTCGCAGCCAGGTGACCACCGGCAGAAAACCCCATGATTCCGATACGTTTTGAATCTATCCCCCATTCAGCAGCATGGGACCGTACAAGCAAAAATGCGCGCTGGGCATCCTGGAGAGGTCCGATTTCCTTATCGATCATGGTTCCGTCGCTTGGAATACGGTATTTTAATACAAATGCCGAAATGCCGGACTCATTAAATCGCTGTGCTACTTCGGTTCCCTCATATCCCATCGCCAGATTGGAATAACCTCCACCCGGGCAAATAATAACTGCGGCACCTGTCGCCTTTTCTTTGGGCGCCAGGAATATTGTCAGGCTGGGTCTTGAAACTTTATACACGATCAGTATATCGCCCGGTTCTATCCGTGAATATTCTTCGTTTACAACCATCCTTGAATTGGGAATTTCCTGATCGTATAATGGGATCACGGTTTGCGCCTTTATTTGTAAATAAAATATTGATAATAACAGGCAGATTACACACTGGAACATTGCACTTTTTATCATATCGATAAAGTTAAGTAACCCGAAGAATCTATCAACCGGTTATTGACCATAACTTCGCTTCAGAATTTTATATATGCCAAATTTTTTCCGTAGCCTGTTCGCAGTTATATTATTATTTACTTTCATTTTGCCTTATTCGTCCTTCGCAAAAACAGATTCCAATTATCCAGTCCATCGAAAGAGCATCTTATCTATTGGTATATGGCGTGGCGAGATTATTCGTCCTGATGGCAAACCGATCGTTTTTAATTTTCAAACCGAATTACGTTCCGGTAAAATAATTATTTATGTAATCAATGGGGCCGAACGGTTACTGGTTAATGATGTCAGGGAAAATACTGATTCACTTTATATCCATATGCCTTTTTACGATTCTTATTTTGCCCTGCGGCTGGTGAATTCAAAATATCTCCAGGGAGACTGGATAAAAAACTATGGCGACCATCTGGTAACTATGCGATTCTTCGCCGTGTTTAATATCTCCCAACGATTTCCGGTATATCAAGGCTCCCCTGTTTAATATCTCCGGCCGATGGTCGGTACATTTCAAGGGAGCAAATGATTCAACAGAATCCGTTGGCGAATTCACACAACGCGGATCACATGTTACCGGCACTTTTCTTACTATTACGGGTGATTACCGATATCTGGAAGGAGTGGTCAGCGGTGATACATTAAAGCTATCAACTTTTGACGGGGGCCACGCTTATTACTTTACGAGTAAAATACTGGATTCAAACAGAATGACAGAAGGTTTCTATTATGCAGGCGCCGTATCGATTGAAACCTGGACAGCAGAAAAAAACCCGCAGGCAAAACTTCCGGATGAATTCAGTCAAACGCAATTGAGAAATGCTGACAATGCCATCCTGCACTTCAAATTTCCGGATCTGAATGGTCACATGATTTCGCTCCAGGATCCCAATCTTAGAAATAAAGTCGTAATCATTCAGATCCTCGGCTCCTGGTGCCCGAATTGTATGGATGAGACGCGCTACCTGGCTCCCTGGTATATTCAAAATAAATCCAGATCCATCGCAATCATCGGACTGGCTTATGAAAGAACTACCTCCTTCGCCGAAACCAAAAGATTATTACAACCCTTTATAACCCGTTTCAACGTAACGTATCCGATATTGGCAACCGGCGTATCGGTAAATGATTCACTTCGAACCGAAAAAACTCTTCCCGAAATTCAAAAAATCATTGGATTTCCAACTACTATTTTTATTGATAAAAAGGGTGTTGTTCGTAAAATTGAAACCGGATTTAATGGTCCGGGAACAGGCGAACATTATGAAACATACAAGAAAGAATTTAATGAACTAATAAACACTTTAGTGAATGAATAGTCCGTCAGGACTTCCGCAGGACCAGGGTCATATATTTATTATTAAGACCATCTGTAAACAGAGATCGTATTCTTGCTAAAAATACACCCGGGTGTCGGAAATAATATTTCCCGATATTTTTTCTCGTTTTCGACAGCCGCTGATTGTTTGAACGCAAAATACTTTTTAATGAAAAATGTTGCACTTGTATGAATTCAGATTCTATACTAAATCCGGATGTTATAAAAAGTTTTTTGAAACTGGAAACAGAAAAGTCCGACAGATGATGCGGATTGCCATCCGTAGAAGGTGTAACGGGGGCAGAAACGATCAGCACGCCATCTTTTTTTAAGAGAGAATCTAATTTCTTCACGAATAATCCCGTGTCTTTTAGGTGTTCAATGGTTTCAAGGCTAATGATGGTATCATATGCCCCCTGATCATCATATAGCAGGGCGTCTGCGCAAACAAAATGTATTGCCGGGTTAGAGTACCTCTTATTTGCATAATCGATCGCTGTTTGATCAATGTCTACTGCTGTAACTCTGCTCTGCGCATATTTTTCATTTTGTAATAACTGGAAAGACCCATAACCGGCACCGCAGGCAATATCCAACACATTACCGGGTTTACCATTCCGGATAGCAAAAGCATATCGTTCGATATGCAATTGCAAAGTCTTCATGTCAAAAGCATCCTGATCATCCATCTGATCCGGTACGATTCTCTCCAAAGACAAGTCGTCATGCATTTTTATCTTACAGTTTGATGGATTCAAGGGATTGTTTTCTGACAATCTGCGTCAGCTTATCCTCCAGTTTTTTTATTTTTGAGTATAAAAGCAGGGTAATGTATCCAAACCCTAAAATGGCCAGATAAAAAATGAGATCAGCGCCACGGCCAATACCGAGGAAATGAGCCAATTGGTTAGTAACCTCCGGATCAAGCACAAAAAATATTCCTAAGGCCATGAGAAAGCCGATGAATAATTTATCCAATGCAGGCCGCCGGAATTTCCTCAAATAAGTGATCAGAATAAATAGCAGGGATGCTATACCCAACACCTGGAACTTTGTCATAATTATTTTTTAAAAAATAAATGAAATAGAATATTTACTGAATTGAGTATTGACTGTCCCTTGCGTTTTGAATAATCCGTATAACTGATATGGACAGGCCGTTCCAAATATCGCAATGATTTTCGTTTCACTTCATACAATATTTCAGAAGCATGGGCCATTCCCGGCTGGTGAAAATGAATACTATGTAAGGCTTTTTTATTTAAAGCCCTTATCCCATTATGTGCATCTGTAAGCAAGATGCCGGTGATCAGGTAGTTTATCCGGCGACCAACATGCAAAATGATTTTCTTTGAAAGACTCAAACCGGATGGTTTTTTTTCAAGAAACCTGGAACCAAAAACAATATCTGCTTCGTCTTTCTGCAAAGGGATTAACAATTGTGCAATATCTGAGGGATCATGCTGACCGTCGGCGTCAAAATGGATTACAAAATCTGCATTTAATTTCCTGGCAGCTTCCATTCCAGTCTCCAGCGCGGCACCCTGACCCAGGTTTAATTCATGACGGATCAATAATACAGGAAAGGCGCCTGCTATTTTGCCAGTGTCATCAATCGATCCATCATCAATCACAATAATACCGAAATTCAAAGGCAGCAGTGATTCGAGTACCGCGGCCAGTCCCAAAGATTCATTGAAAGCGGGTATAATAATATAAGTATTCAAAAATTTGTCTTAGGCAGGTCCACGATATAATAACTTACATTCCTGAAAACGAGATTGGGTTTTACCACCGGATCCCGTAACAAGGGAACCGAAATACCCGGCACCGTGGTATCAACAGCAATCAACAATTTTATCTGTTGTGAGGTCGAAACCCTTTTATTCAATTTATCGAGATCATAAAACACCGGAACATTTTCAAGGCTGCACATATTTGCAATTGTATAATTGTTTGAACAAATAACCAGGGTTTTATCCTTTGCCCGCTCTTTTTTTGTGATGTCCATGGATTCAAAGAGAAACTGATCGGCGTCGATCCTGACGCCATATTTTTTTTCTATTGCTATCTTCTTAATACAATAATAAGTACCGTGCCCTATTTCAATTATCAGGATGAATGCAATTGCTGAGCGGAAAATTAATTTGCCGGTTTTATTAAAAAAATATTCCTGTTTTAAAAAAAGCAGTACGACGAACTGCAGGATAAACACGATAAATACGCTGTAATAACGAAGTTCCTGAACATATACCCATTCAAAAAATGTATCCCTGTAATGTTTATTTTTTATAACCGTCAGCACGATCAGATAGCTAAATAAGACAATAGTAAACATACATGCCTGGATCGCATAAAAGCTCCTGTATTCTATGATCCTGAACTTCCTGTGCCGGAAAAATTTATAACTGATATATGTCAACCAAATCATACAGCATAAGTTGACAATCTGCCAAAAAACTGTCAGGTTTTGAAAGGAAGTATGTAAAATGATACTCAACTGCATATTTAAAAACAACATATTGATAAGGCCATATGGGATAACAGCGGCCATTGAAAATAACTGGCCCGGAAAAAAGCCCGTCTTTGATGGATTTATATAAAGAGATTGTCCCGATTTGACAGACTGAAAAACCAACAGTGAAGCGATGATCAAAAGTAAAAATGTAAATCCTTTTATTGCCGCAGATTGAATGTCCTTTCTTTTTGATGAATAGCCATAAATAAACAACGAGACGATGGGCAGAAAGCATAAGGGTATATACAAATACTTCATATATGCCGACAACCCCAGAAAAAATGCAGACAATATCGAAATTAAACCGATTCGTTGATCCGTTTTTACAGCGCCCAACAACATACTTAATCCAAATAAAAAAGACAGGAGCCCGAATATATCGGCATAGTAAGAATAATGAAATGGATGAAGCAAAAACCCAAAATATAAAACTGCCACATGAACGATCCATGCCGGGTATTCGAGTTGAATAAGCATTTTCCTGAATATCAAAACCAGGAGTGTCAGTCCGATTGCGTTTAGGATATACGATGCGTGAATCCAATCTGCATTAAAAATCCAGTGTGCGATGACCAGCAGACAGGAATAACCGGGCGGCCATCGGTTGACCGGATCATAATAAAAATTAGAAAGGTCTTCCGCTGATGCCGTTTTTATCGTGTACCCGTGTCCTTCCGATATATTTTTGGCAGCCGCAATACTGAATGCATTATCGTTATCAAAATTCCGCAGCAATTGTTGCCAGGAGTTAATGGCAATAACAGATATCAGGGTGAATAAAAAACCGGTTCCGCGTTTTGATAAAATAATCTGTATCCGCGTCATGAACAGGGAACTTTGATTTCATTCAAACATACACTTTTTAAGCTAAAAGCCTAAAGCACAAAGCGTAAAGCCATCTGGATACTGACTTACCATCCGCTTTAATTGGCCATCCGTTACAAACTGGGACACTAAAAACCTTCCGGCTAAAGTATTTGGCAATTACTAACATATTTAGTAATATTGTATATGCTCACATCAGCCGATAACCGGTCTATTGCACACTTTGATCTGGATGCATTTTATGTACATGTTGAATATCTGAGGAATGCCCGACTTCGCGGTAAACCCATCGCAGTTGGTGGCCACAGTGACCGGGGTGTGATTGCATCCTGCAGTTATGAGGCCAGAAAATTCGGAGTTCATTCAGCAATGCCCACACGGCTGGCAAAACGTCTTTGTCCCGAATTGATCATCATTCGTGGCGATATGGATAGTTATTCCCGTTTTTCAAATATGGTCACTGAAATAATCCAGTCTGAAGTACCTCTGTTTGAGAAATCAAGTATCGATGAATTTTATATCGACATGACGGGTATGGATAAGTTTTTCGGAACCTCGCGGTTTGTTCAGCAACTCCGTAAAAAGATAATAAAAGAAAGCGGGTTAAGTATTTCCCATGCGCTGGCCACCAACAAACTCATTAGTAAAGTAGCGACGAATGAATGCAAGCCGGATGGGCAAATCGAAATCAAACCCGGGAACGAAAAATTATTCCTTGCACCCCTGCCCATTGAAAAAATGCCAATGATCGGAAATCAAACGGCTACACTGCTTCGCCGTATGGGTGTGGAAACGATTTCCATTCTCAGTCAGATACCGGTTGAAATGATGATCAATCTGCTTGGTAAAAATGGTATCGAGTTATGGCGCAGGTCACAAGGAATAGACGAAACACCGATCGTGCCTTATCATGAACAAAAAAGTATCGGCACAGAAAATACATTTGAAACAGATACGATTGATATATCATTTCTGCATAAAGAACTGGTCAGGATGACAGAAAAAATCGCATTCGAACTTCGCAGCAACAACAAGCTTACAGGCTGCATTACGGTAAAGATCAGGTACAGCGATTTTCAAACTATGACCATGCAGTCCACGATTGCCTATACAGCCAATGATCATCTCCTGATTCAAAAAGTAAAGGATATTTTCACCAGGTTATATGACAGGCGACAACTTCTGCGTCTGATCGGTGTACGATTTACGAACCTGGTTCAGGGAAGTTATCAGATAAACATCTTTGAAGACAGCCAGGAAATGATTGGTCTGTATCAGGCAATTGACAGTGTAAAAAAACAATTTGGTGAAAAATTTTTATTCCGTGCCGCATGTATCTGAACTGCAAAACCTATTTCAGCTTTAAGTATGGGACCTATGGAACCGAGGAACTGGTTAAAAAAGCTGCCAGCCTGGGTATAAAGCCATATTGCGTTAACCAATATCAATAACACCTGCGACAGCTGGGATTTTGTGGATTTCTGTCAACAGAACCATATTAAGCCGGTGGTTGGTTCGGAAATTCGGAACGGAAATGAAATTTGTTATATACTACTGGCCAGAAATAACGAAGGATTTGAACAGATCAATCGTTTTATTTCCAAACATCTTCAGGAAGAAAAGCCCTTTCCAAAAAGGCCGGACCTGACTGATGTATATTGTATATTCCCGTTTGGTTCCATGGCGGTAAATGAATTACAAGTACACGAATTTATCGGAGTACAGATATCCGATATCAATAAATTGTATCCGCTCAGTGTTCAGATTCACGCGCACAAATATGTCATCCGCCATCCCGTGAGTTTTCAGGATCTGAATTATTACAATGTCCACCGTTTACTTCGCGCAATCGACAAAAACATTATCCTGAGCAAACAGGATCCGAAAGATCTTGCGGGAAAAAATGAAATGTTCTGTCCGCCCGCCCAATTGTTTGAGGCTTTTAATCAACATCCGTCCATCATCGCCAACACGCTTCAATTGATGGATGGCTGTTCCATAGACATTGAATTTCATAAAGATAAAACCAAGAAAATATTTTCCACTTCAAGAGAGGATGATCGTCAACTATTGAGAGAACTCGCATTGGATGGTTTAATTCAACGATATGGATCCTCTAATACATTGGCAAAGGAACGGGTGGAAAAAGAGCTATCCATCATCGATCAGATGGATTTCATCGCATACTTCCTGATTACCTGGGACATTGTCCGGTATGCGCAACATCGCGGTTTTTTCTTTGTGGGAAGAGGCAGCGGGGCAAACTCCATAGTTGCCTACTGTCTTCAGATAACGGATGTCGATCCTATTGAGCTGGATCTTTATTTTGAAAGGTTTTTAAATCCAAAACGTTCCTCACCTCCCGATTTCGATCTTGATTTTTCGTGGAAGGACCGGGACGAAATCATCGATTATATTTTTAGAAGATATGGTCAGGACCATGTATGTCTGCTCGGTTCTTATACAACATTTCAAACCCGGGCCATATTACGGGAACTGGGAAAAGTTTTTGGTCTTCCGAAGGAAGAAATAGACCAACTGGATTCCGGTAATATGAAAGATGATAAAATCCAACGACAGATCCGTCATTATGGAAATCTGATGCGAAATTTCCCTAATCACCTCAGCATTCACGCTGGTGGTATACTCATTAGTGAAAAGCCCATTTATCAGTATTCGGCGACTGAACTTCCTCCAAAAAATTTTTTTACATCGCAGATTGATATGTTCGTTGCAGAAAAAATAGGATTGTTTAAGCTGGATATACTCAGTCAGCGTGGCCTGGGTCATATCCGTGAAACTATTGATCTGGTTCATAAAAATCAAAATATTTCTGTCAATATCCATGATATTGAAAAATTCAAAAAAGATCCAAAAGTAGCAGATCAGATACGGAAGGCTGATACGATCGGATGTTTTTACATTGAAAGTCCTGGCATGCGGCAGTTATTGAAAAAGCTGGAATGCGATGATTACCTGACGCTTGTAGCCGCCAGCTCCATTATACGGCCGGGTGTCGCTCAGAGCGGCATGATGAAGCAATATATTCACCGATTCCATCACCCGGATGATTTTGAATATCTCCATCCCCTTATGAAGGAATTACTGGAAGAAACATTCGGGGTAATGGTATACCAGGAGGATGTTATTAAAGTGGCTCATCATTTCGGAGGACTCGATCTGGCAGAAGCTGATGTATTACGTCGCGCCATGAGTGGAAAATACCGGGGCAGAAAACAATTTGAAGATATCAAGACCAATTTTTTCAAAAATTGTAAAGAAAAGGAATATCCTGATGCAATTGTGGCTGAAGTCTGGCGGCAAATAGAAAGTTTTGGAGGATTCTCATTTAGTAAGGCACACTCGGCCAGTTTTGCTGTGGAAAGTTATCAAAGTCTTTTCCTTAAGACTTATTTCCCTATAGAGTTCATGGTTTCTGTTATCAATAATTTCGGTGGATTTTATACACGTGAATTATATTTTCATGAACTGAAAAAAACAGGTGCCCTCATTCACGCGCCCTGCCTGAACCAAAGTCATTACCTGACATCGATATCCGGCAAAACCGTCTTCATCGGCTTTATACATATTCAGGGTCTGGAAGAACAATTGATGAAAGAGGTAATCGAAAACCGTCGACAACTGGGGGATTTCCTGAATCTCTCTGACTTTAATGACCGGATACAAACAGGCATTGAACAGATAAATATCTTAATAAGAATTGGTGCCTTTCATTTTACCGGTAAAACGAAAAAAGAATTATTATGGGAAGCTAATTTATTACATAAAAAGAATACGACTCTCTCCCGTTCAGGTTTTCTATTCAGGGAAGAAATCCAAAGCTTTCATCTGCCTGAACTGGCTCAACATCCCCTGGATGATGCGCTGGATGAAATTGAGTTGCTTGGATTCCCCCTTTGTAATGTATTTGAACTGGTCAATGAAGACCCACTGAATTTTTTATCCGCCAGTGAACTCCCGCGAAATCTTGGAAAAGAAGTATCAGTTCTTGGATGGCTTGTTACTTCGAAACCGGTGAATACTTTCGATCGCCAAATTATGCACTTCCACACGTTCCTTGATGCAAACGGAGAATGGATGGATACCATTTTCTTTCCAAATACTTCCAGATATTATCCTGTGACCGGAAAGGGCTGTTATGCAATGAAGGGGAAGGTGGTGGAGGAATTCGGTGTGTATTCCATAGAAGTCAAAGAATGCCGGAAGGTCGGATTGCGGGAGAGAAGTTCTTTCCCAAACGTTTTAAAACGTACAGACGCATTATTGGTGGGTCGTCAACCGATGGTCACAGAATGAATCGAATAATTCATTAAAGATGCTATTGGTCTGAATTAGATACTCAGTAAACATAGTTAGGCAGCTAACAGTTCATGACCATCGAAACTGAGGATTTCCTGCTTGAGTCTTTCCCATTTTTGGAATATAAATCATCTGCCAAATTACTTTTAATTTTAAAACAAACGCTTATCTTCATTGCGGTAATCCTATGCAATTCCGTGATATAAATTTTTATCTATACACGTATGAACGGCAAAGGGAATTATAAATTCAAGGTTATTAATGGAATTCTTTCCTGGAAGAATGATGAGATGGAAAGATTTATGCCTGTATCTGCAGAAATTCTAACGCGGGTCATTTTACTTTACGAAAAGCAATTTAAAAACGGCATCCGGATATGGAAGCAAATGGAACAACAGGAAAACCTGGAACTCACGGCATACTCGCTAGACCCGCTTTTTCACGAGCTTGCTGACTGGATGGATCAATTACAGGGTATCTTTGAAAATACAGACCCATTCCGTGAAAAAGAAAAATGGATAGAAAATCAGATTAATTTAAATTGACGTGTTCCTGCTTTTTTTAGAATATTCAACGTGATAATAAAAGCGGTACCCTTCCCCTCTTCACTTACCACTTCGATTTTCCCTTTGTGATTGAGAATAATATTTTGTGTATTGGTCATCCCCAATCCGTTACCGTTTGTTTTAGAAGTAAAATAAGGATCAAAAACTTTTGCAAGGGTCTCACTATCCATGCCTTTTCCATTGTCCCTGATCGTGATTATACACTGACCGTTCTTCTCGCCGGTTTCCAGCACCAGCAGACTATTGTCTCCGGTCATCGCTTCCATTGCATTCACAATGATATTTAATAACGCGATTTCCATACGCGACCGGTCCACGTTCAGCCATATGTTATCAGATGAATAATTTTTGTTGATATGGACATGGCTTAACTGCGCACGGTCTATGGCCTCATTGAGTGTTTCGTCCAGCAGGTCGTTCACCCGTATTTCTTCGTATTGCAGATCTGTAAACTTTGTTGCAGAAAGCAATTCATTGATGAGTTCATTAATTCGCCGGGAATTTCTGGCGATGATGTCCAAAAAAGCCTTTTTATCATCTGTTCCCAGTTTATCATTCTCAAGATGACCGGCTGAGAGATCAATATTGGTGAGTGGATTTCGTATCTCATGCGCGATCACACGCGCAATCCGGCCCGTACTGGTAAATCGTTCCAGGCTCCTCAATTCCAACAACTCCTGATTTGCCTTCGCCAGTTCTATAACCCTTTTTTCGAGTTGGTCGTGATAGGTTTCCGCCTGTTCGGTTGCCTTTTTCTTAGCCTGAGTCTCCATATTAAAGGTAACCAGGGAATACAAAATGAGCAGGCATGATACAAGGCCAGCACCGATAATTATCCAGAAAACAATTTTACTGTAAAAAATTACGCGCTGTGTTCTTTGAAAAAGCAGCTTGTTTTCATTTACCCTGATCGAATCAGAAATAAGTCCGATTGAATCGATGAGTTTGCTGTTCTTTTGTTCCCAGTTTCTGATCGTATCGTCAATCTGAAAATTGTTTTTATTCAGGATCCCCATTTCACTGTCCAGCATTTGGTATTCCCGGACGATTTTGTCATGCATCGATTCCACTCTTTTTTTTTCTTCGGGGTTATCATTGACATTATTATATAGTACTAAATATAAAGAGTCAACCAATACCCTGTTCTCATGGTACGTTTCGAAATAGGACTTCTCTTTATTGAGCAGGAATTCGTTCCAGTTTATCGCGGCATCCTTTAAATGTGAATTCAGGGTTGCCAGCTCATTAATTACCTCGCGGGTATGGCCGACCCATTTATTCTGTTTTCTGAGTTGAATGAAAGAAGACAGGGAAAGGAAATAACACAGGACCAGTAATAAGAATACTGCCAGGTAACCGCTTCTGATCTTTTTTGGAAAATCAAACTTCATAAAGAATACTCGTAATCAACAACCTGTCTGGCTTTATAAAATAAACAGACCGTTATTCCTCACGTTTGAAATTACAAAGAATTATCCCAAAAAGAAAGCAACCATTTATCGTGTTAACCTTACTCTAACGAGAATGGGAGTCAGATTAGACGAGCAGCATAGCATCTCCATAACTAAAAAAACGATATTTATCTTTTATCGCTCTTTTATAGGCTTCCATCGTCAGATCATAGCCGGCGAAAGCACAAACCATAATCAAAAGACTTGTTTTGGGAAGATGAAAATTGGTTATTAATGCGTCTGCAATATTAAACTGATAAGGCGGGTGAATGAAAGTATTTGTCCAGCCTTCTGATGGTTTCAGTAATTTTTCAGCAGTAAAAGATGATTCCAGTGCACGCATCGTAGTAGTTCCCACAGAACAAATACGATGACCGCCCAATCTTGCCTTATTTACAATTTTACAGGCTTCTTCATCTACCCTGTAATATTCTGCATCCATTTTATGTTTGCTCAGATCTTCTACTTCAATGGGACGAAAAGTACCAAGGCCTGTATGGAGCGTTGCTTCCGCAAAACGAATCCCTTTTATTTCAAGTCTCTTGATTAATTCCTTACTGAAATGTAAACCAGCAGTAGGTGCTGCAACCGCACCTTCGTGTTTTGCATATACGGTCTGGTACCTTTCTTTGTCCTCTTCATCCGGTTTACGCTTAATATATTTTGGAAGAGGGGTTTCGCCCAGGATTTCCAATACCTGGCGGAATTCATCGTCTGTTCCATCCCATAAAAAGCGAATGGTGCGGCCCCGGCTGGTTGTATTATCAATTACTTCGGCGACTAATTCGTCATTGTCCCCGAAATATAATTTGTTACCCACACGGATTTTCCTTGCCGGGTCAACAATAACATCCCATAACCGGTTCGGTTTATTGAGTTCGCGAAGTAAAAAGACTTCAATCTTGGCCCCGGTTTTTTCTTTTCGACCATACATTCTGGCGGGAAATACTTTGGTATTGTTTACAACGAATACATCTTTATCATTGAAATAATCCATCACATCCCGGAAATGTTTATTTTCAATTTGGCCGGTTTTCCGGTGAACAACCATCATTCGGCTGTCTTCTCTTCTTTTGGCGGGATGCTGGGCAATCAGATTGAGGGGTAGGTCGAATTTGAACTGGGAAAGCTTCATTCAGTGTGAAATTTTATTAGTTCCTTGTACATGAGTCGAATGAAGCTGAGAATAACTGGTCAATCAAACCAGGTCTTACGGCACCCGATTCGGTCATGTTACGGCATGATTTTACAAGTGTGCAAAGGTAATAAAGAATTCTCAATTATTGACAAGGGGCTGAAATTATTCTTGTCGCCTTAAAAACCCGTTTTTTCATGTTTTCCGAACCAGGTTATTTCCCGGAATGGCTTCGATCAGAGAACGGGTATAGTCAGAGCTGGGGTTTCGATATATAGATTCAACCTCACCCGATTCCACAATCCTTCCCTTTTCCATGACCAATACGCGGTCACACAGGTAGCGTATTACCGACAGGTCGTGTGATATAAAGACTGCCGTGAATCCCATGTTTTGCTTCAGATCATTGATCAGATTTAATATCTGCGCTTGTACACTTACGTCGAGTGCGGAAACAGATTCATCAAATACTACAAATCCAGGATTCATCACCAGCGCCCGGGCGATTACAATTCTCTGCCGCTGGCCTCCGGAAAAAGCATGGGGATACCGATAGAAATGTTCCGGCCGGAGATCCACTTTTCTTAATAATTCCATTACATGTGCTTTCCGTGCAGAGCTCTTAAAAGAATTATGCACATGAAGCGGTTCTGAAATAGCCGGACCTATCATTAACCGTGGATTTAATGACGAATATGGATCCTGAAATACGATCTGGATATTCCTTCTGAATTCAAGCAGAGCGCGTTTGGTCATACGCAACAAGTCTGAGCCCCCATAAGAAATGCTTCCCTGCGACGGTTTATTCAAACCGAGCATTACGCGTCCAAGTGTGGTCTTTCCCGAACCCGATTCGCCAACAATGCCCAGTGTTTCTCCCTGATATACTTTAAAATTGATATCCTGAATCGCATGAACCCAGTGTTTTTCCTTTCCAAGCCAGTTTTTACCCGAAGAATATCGAAGATGGACACCTTTTATTTCCAGCAGCACGGGTTGCTCCGTTCCTGGCTTTATTGCCGGTTTCGATTCATTTAATTCTGTACTTTCTATTACGATGCCATCCATCGGCGTTTCACCCGCTAGTATGTTTGATTTTGGATCCGGACCAGAAAATAATTTATTAAATTCTGTTTTACTTCCTTCCAGAAAATCAGCAACAACGGGCAATCTCTCTCCTTTCGAATGAAGTGCCGGCCTGCACATAAGCAGGCCCCGGGTATAAGGATGTTTCGGCATGTTAAAAATATCAGCCACATTACCTTCTTCTACTATGTTCCCACGTAACATCACCAGAGCGCGATCGGCCATATCCGCAACCAGTCCAAGATCATGGGTAATAAAAATGATTCCCATATTCTCGGACTTTCTAAGGCTTTTTAATAGATCCAATATTGTTTTCTGCACCCTTACATCTAAAGCCGTTGTGGGTTCATCACAAATTAAAAGTGAAGGATTACAGCTGATTGCCATGGCGATCATGACTCGTTGCTTTTGACCGCCGCTTAGCTGATGTGGATAATTGTTATAGATGCGCTCCGGTTCAGGTAGTAATACCTTTTCAAACAATTTCAGTACCGTTGACCTGGCTTCCGTTCTATCCAGATTTTTATGCAGTATGAGGGGTTCACAAACCTGGGCTCCACAAGTCATCAGCGGATTTAATGAGGTCATGGGTTCCTGAAAAATCATAGCCATTTGGTTTCCCCGTAATGACCTTACATTTTTATCAGGCATGTCGAGCAAGTCACATTCTTGTTTTCCATCGGGAGAAAATATAATGGATCCGCTCACAATCCTGGCGGCGCTGCTTAATAAATTCATTATGGTGAGGGACATGACCGATTTGCCGGATCCTGATTCACCGACAATCGCGAGCATTTCTCCGCGCCTCAAAGAAAAAGAAACATCCTGTAAGGCAGGTGCAGTTGTTCCTGATCCGGGAAAATCTACAGTTAGGTTATTTATTTGAATGAGTGGAAGCAATCGTTTAATTAAAACCGAAGATGTCTGACGGTTTGTCCGCCGTTTATCAGTTGTTTGAGCGAATCAATGCCTATTTTCAAATGAGTACTTACAAAATCACCGGTTACACGCTGATCGCTCTCGGCAGTTTTTACGCCATCGGGAATCATTGGCTGGTCGCTGACCAACAGGAGTGCACCTGTTGGAATTTTATTATAAAACCCGACAGAGAAAATGGTAGCCGTTTCCATATCAATTGCATAGGCCCGGATCTTTTTCAAATATTCTTTAAACACTTCATCATGTTCCCAGACCCTTCTGTTCGTTGTATATACGGTTCCCGTCCAGTAGTCTACCCCAAATTCGCGAATTGTTGTGGAAATTGCTTTCTGCAATGCAAAGGCGGGCAGTGCAGGAACTTCCGGAGGAAAATAGTCATTGGATGTTCCTTCTCCCCGTATTGCGGCAATCGGTAACACCAGATCTCCGAGTTTATTTCTTTTTTTCAGACCTCCGCATTTGCCAAGAAACAAAACAGCTTTGGGTTTGATGGCGCTCAGGAGATCCATGATGGTGGCGGCTGTGGGACTACCCATTCCGAAATTAATGATACTGATATCACCAGCCGTCGCGCATTGCATGGGTTTGTCTTCACCAATCACAACCACCTGATGCATATCCGCAAACAAATGGACATAGTGCGAAAAATTGGTTAGCAGAATATAGGAACCAAAATTTTCCAGCTTCTCCCCTGTATAACGTGGAAGCCAGTTGCTGACGATTTCTTCTTTTGTTTTCATAAATTCATTGCTGGATTCAACCTTCTAAACCTTTCCGCCAAACAAGATTCTGTAATTTAGCAAATAGTTGAGGTATGATTAAAATCTATTACCCTCATTATGCTTTCAAAATCAAAGAAGAAGAGCCCGGAAAAGAGTTCATTTTTGATGATCAGAGGAAACAATGGGTTCGATTAACTGAAGAAGAATGGGTGCGGCAAAACTTTGCGCAATATCTGCTCCAGGTAAAAAAATACCCCTCCAGTTATATTGCAGTAGAAAAAAAAATGAAACTGGGCGAGATGAATAAACGATTTGATATCCTGGTATACGATAAAGCGGCCAAACCGTGGATGATGATTGAATGCAAGGCCATGCACAAACCGCTCGATAAATCGGTGCTCTGGCAAGCGCTCCATTACAATATCGCCATACCCGTCAAATACCTGGTTGTAACCAATGGCCAACAATGCCATGCTTATAAAAAAGCGCTTTTGGATTTTGAGGAGATGAGCGTTTTACCCACGTACGATGAGTAATAAGCTGAAAGCGTAAAGCGCAAAGCTTAAAGCCTATGTAGGAAATAGTGAAAGTTTTATAAATTAAAAGTGAGTTATTTGGAAATGCCAATGTGAAAAAGCTATCCTTACATCCATATTGGATCACATGTTATCTGTCCAAAAAGCTTTACGCTTTAGCGCTTTGGGCTTTAGGCTTGTTACGGAAATATACCCAGCTCTGCATATGAAGTCCCCACTTTGTTAATCGCCACAACATAAGCCGCAGTTCGCATATCCGGAATAGACGGATTGCTTTTCCAGCAGTTCATAATTTCGTGGGTGGCGGTAATCATCGTTTCTTCCAGGCCACTGTAAACCAGATCCGCTTCTTCCGCGCCATGCATAATAAATTCCCTTTCCTTCGGACGTACCTGTTTACCGGTGAGTTCTTCCAATTGTCCCAGTATATGGGTGTTGAGATTTTCTGAAAATCTTTTTTCCATACGGCCATAACGTACATGGCTTAGGTTCTTCAGCCACTCAAAATAAGAAACCGTAACGCCACCCGCATTCAGGTACATGTCCGGAATTACCAATATACCTTTCTTTATAAAAACTTCATCAGCCTCCGGTGTCAGCGGACCATTTGCGGCTTCACCAATGATCTTCGCCTTCACCCTTTTCGCATTTTCACCATTGATCACATTCTCAAGGGCAGCTGGTATCAGAATATCGCAATCCAATTCCAGAGCGTCCGTTGATTTTTCCAGGTTGGTTGCTCCGGGGAAATTTAAAATGGATCCCGTTTTCTTTCGGTGTTGAAAAACTTCTTCTTCATTTAATCCTGCGGGATTCGTGATGGCTCCTTCAAATTCTGCCAGGCCAATCACTTTGGCGCCACCCTCACGGAAAAATTTAGCAGCGTGATATCCAACATTTCCCATTCCCTGCACCACCACCGTTTTCCCCTCTACACCTGTGTGCAATCCAAGTTTATCCATCACATCTTTTATATTGCACACTTCCCTGACTCCATAAAATACTCCCAATCCCGTTGCTTCCCTTCTGCCTCTGACGCCACCTTGTGTTACCGGTTTCCCTGTTACACAAGCCAGGGCATCTACTTCACCGGGCCGCATGCTCATATAGGTATCCAGTATCCATGCCATCTCTCTTTCACCCGTTCCATAATCCGGGGCAGGCACATCGGTACCCGGACCAATGAAATTCTTCTTGATCAGTTCAGAAGTGTATCGCCTGGTGATTTTTTCCAGGTCATATGCAGAATATTTTTTGGGATCAATCGCAATCCCCCCTTTGGCTCCTCCAAAAGGCACATTCACAATCGCACATTTGTATGTCATCAAAGCGGCCAGTGCCATTACTTCATCAAGATTGACGGAAAGTGAAAAACGGATACCTCCTTTACAAGGCGTTTTGTGATGTGAATGCTGTACACGGTACGCTTTGATCACTTCTACTTTATCCCCGATTTTAACGGGAAAGAACATACGATAAACCGCGTTGCATTGCTTAATCTGTTCCAGTACACCCGGATCCCAATTGGTAAAAGGGGTGGCTTTGTCGAAGCTTTTTTCTACAGCTTCGAAAAATTTATACTCATGCCTGGCAGCCATATATTGATTTTATTTAAAGAAAAAATGTTGAATCAGACTACTTAATATTTTTTTCGATCCGGCTGATCTTTTTATCTGTATTGACAAGATAAAGGAACAGACCGATCAGAATAATGACCAATACAATCACCACCACATATATTTTTCCGCTCGAACGCAGGGCATCAGCCATTTGGGGTTTTTCATTTTTCAGGCTATCCTGTGCGCACGCAAAAACAGAAAGCATCACAGCAAAAACAGAAAGGTATACGCGTGAACATATTTTAACCATGGAGTTCGTGTTTTAAGGAAAACAATTGTAATCGTATGCGTAAGGTCGAAATCCAGACACCTAATAATGTCCAGCCGGGAACAGCGCCAAACCAGAAAACCAACCGCATCCTGCTGTCGATATCTTTCGTATCGAGCGCGGGATTACCCATGCCACCGGGATGAAGACTTTCCACCAGTCTCGGAATAATCCAAATGGTCGGAAACAGCATGGCAAATGCAAATACATTATAGACTGCACCAATGCGTGCAGATTTGTCAATGTCCGTGAGCGAATTCCTAAGTACAAAGTAAGCCAGGTAAATCAGTATTGCGATGGCCGCACCCAGTTGTTTTGGATCGTTGCTCCAAAAATCGCCCCAGGTATATCTTGCCCAGACAGACCCCGTAATCAGTCCCAATAAGCCGAATACTATTCCTGTCCTGGCAAATTCCACGGCATATATATCATCGGACGGACGGTTATGACGCAGATATTTTATAGAATAAATTACGGAGACGATGAAAAAAATCATCATGCCAAACCACATCGCAACATGAAAATACAGGTTGCGAATGGTTTCATTCAGAATCGGCTTAGCGGGTACTTTTCCTAAAAATCCAACTGTGAATGTATAAAGCAGAAAAAGGAAACTCAGTATTTTCCACCAGTTCTTACGAAACATATGGTAAACTTAAATAGGCGCGGTTATTTCCGGCAGACAAAAATAGGATAAGGCTGGCAAAGCGAAAAGCTTAAAGCGTAAAGCCTAAAGCTTTTTTTAATCTTTCCATAAGAATGGAAATAATATAACAGATAATACTACAATCATTACATCAAATGAAGCCAGCAGAAGTATGATGGAAACCAGTCCACTTTGAAATACATCTGAAAATGCCAGCGTTGAAAGGCGCATCAGGAGCATCAACTGTGGGATGATTAACGGGAATCCGAGAATGGCCATCAGGGCCGCATTTTGTTGCGCACGCGCAGCAATGGCGGCGAGAAAGCTGAAAACCAGGCTGACACTGCAGGCACCAAAACAGGAAATACCCAGGAAAAGAAGAGGATGTGCAAGCGGATATCCGAGTAAAAGTATGAATAATGAAAGACTGATCAGATTCATTACTAACATCAGGGCGGCATTAAAAATCATGCGTGCCAGTATGAAATGTACGGGGCTGCATAAAGAATAAAAATATAATTGTCTACCCTTTCCTTCCTGAAGAAATGTTTTGGCAATTGCATTTACGCAAATAAAGAGCTGCATCATCCAAAACAATCCGTTCCAGATTATATTTTCAGGCTGTCCCATGGCCAGGTAAAGCACAAAAATAGTAGATGCGACATAGAGCAGGACTCCGTAAAAACTGTATTGCTGTCGAAATTCCAGCAAGACATCTTTTTTTATTAAGGCCAGAATCAATCGGGGTCCCCTGAACATTTTTCTTTAAAATAAATTTAACAATTCGCTTTTAGCTTTAAACATCTGGTAGCAATGCGCCTTTTGCGTAACAAATCCTGCACCTTGGCTCATACAAGTCCTTGTTGCCGATCAATAATTGTTCGGCAACTCCTGATTTCCGATAAGAATAGTTTGCAATATTGCCACACTGCATGCAAATGGCATGCAACTTGGTAATGTATTCCGCTTTAGAAAGCAGGGCCGGCATTTGCCCAAAAGGATTTCCCTGATAATCCATGTCGAGACCGGCCACGATGACTCGTGTACCCTTTGAAGCCAGGATATCACAGACTTCCGGCAGGGATTCATCGAAGAACTGGGCTTCGTCGATCCCGACCACGTCTACCGTAGAAACCTCTTCCAATATGGTTTTTGCATTGGGAACCGGAATGGAAAGTATACTGTTATCATCGTGGGAAACTATATTTTCCGGGTGATACCGGTCGTCTGTGAGCGGTTTAAAAATCCCAACCCGCAGGTTGGCAATCCGCGCCCGGCGCAGTCTGCGGATCAGTTCCTCCGTTTTTCCTGAAAACATGGAACCGCAGATTACTTCGATCCATCCGCGACGATCAAACTGTATGGCAGGCTCGATAAACATGGGCTGACAGAATTTGGATAAATATTTGCTTTAATTTTATATAACAGGTATCAATACTTCTCAAGCAACTAATGGAAAAATTGCAGCAACTCATCAGCAAGTTAAATGAACAATGCGAACAAAACGAAAGCGCACTTCAAATGCTTGTCACCCTTAAACAGATCGAAGCAGAGTTGACCACAATTCATACAATAAATATTACGGGCAAAAAAAACCCGGCTGTTTCGGTTGTAATGCCTTCCATGAATATTTCTCACCGTGCGGTTGAAGAATTAATTCAGACCGTACCCGAAGGTCACCAGGCCTGGATGGGTGGCGATCCGCTGATAGAAGTGCCCACACTATCTCATCAGCCAAATAACCGGGAAATAAATGACCTGATCGGGATTGGCGGCAGATCAATCAACGATAAACTCAAACCGGGCAGCCAATCGGAACTGGGCTCTGTTTTGAAGGGGTCGCCGGTAAAGGAACTTCGAAAAGCTATCGGGGTGAATGACCGATTCGTTTTCATCAGTGAATTATTCCGTGGTGATGAACCCATGTATGAAAGAAGCATCAAAACCATCAATAATTTTCGCATTTTACCCGAAGCCCAATACTGGATGGAGCGGGAGTTGAAAATTAAATTGGGATGGGATGATTCGCGTGATATCGTGCAGCATTTCTATCAACTGGTCAGAAGACGGTTTTCCTGAATATAACGAACAATTTTTGCTGTCGCACCTCTGCGTGCATAAACATAACTCCTGGCAGCGGTCCCATGGAAAGAGTATTCTTCCTTGTTATTCAATAATCTGCTGAATACGGATTCCGCTTCCAGGGCATTATCAATAATAATAACGCCACCCGCATCTGCCAGCTCCATTACTTCAATATATTTTTCTATCACTGGTCCGGTGATTACCGGTTTCCCGTAAACAGCGGCCTCGAGCACATTGTGTACTCCATCGTCGCCAAACCCGCCGCCTACATAACAGATATCTGCATAAAAATAAAGTCTGGCCAGCATACCGATGTTATCTACGATAAGTACATTGGGGTGAATGCTCAACGCTGAACGCTCAACGTTCAACGCAGATTGTTCACTGGTCGATTTCAATCGGTCAGCGTTCGGCGTTGAGCGTTCAGCGTTGAGCGTTGAATATTGTTTTTCCAATGCTGAATACCTGATGGTATTTCTGAATAAAGACTCAATATCCTTCAGGTGGTCAGCCTCAATTTCATGAGGGGCGATAATAAATCGAATTTCCGGATGTGTATTTGCAAAATGGTCCAGCTCTTCTTCATCCTCCTCCCAGGTGGAACCAGCAACAATCACCTGATGATTTCCGCAAAAATCAGCAATCACATGAATCGGTTCAAAAGCTTCAGCAATATCTATCACACGGTCAAAGCGTGTATCACCGCTCACAAATACCGATTGTTTAATATCTAAAGACTCAAGTAATTTTTTCGATTCGTCATTCTGAACAAAAAAAGCATGAAAGCTATCAAGCATCAGCCGGTGAATATTTCCATACCATTTAAAAAAAGGCTGGTCCGGACGAAATAGAGGAGATATCAGCAATACAGGAATTTTCCGCATACGAAGCTCACGCAAATAGTAATACCAGTAATCATATTTAATCCAAAGAACAATATTGGGTTTTATCAATTCAACCCATCTTTTGGCGTGAATAGCGGAATCCAGGGGGAGATAAAAGATATGATCGGCTCCTGTATAATTTTTTCGGATCTGGTAACCGGATGGTGAAAAAAAACTCACGATCATTGTGATGTCTGGATGTAATTTTCGCAGTGATTCAATGACCGGCCTGCCCTGTTCAAATTCCCCCAGCGAGGCGCAATGCATCCAGATCCGTTTTTCACCCCGGATATCTGCCTGCCGGATCGTTTTGAAAATACCCCGCCGTCCTTTAATCCAGGCCGCCGCTTTCGGATTCCATGGGGAGATGATCCGGATACATGTCTGATAAAGCCAGAGAAAAAGATTATATAAAACGATGGTCAATACCGGGGGTTAAATGATTCTAAAAGCAAATGTAGTCCTTTCCCCAACCATTCATAACTGATTGAGTCATTGCATATACCATTATTTTGGTGTAGGTTTGTGCCCTTTAATAAAGAGCTTATGCAGCCAATCCAAATGGTTGATCTGAAAGGTCAGTATTCAAAAATTAAAGGGAAAGTGGATCTCGCGATTCACGAGGTTTTGGATTCTACGGCGTTTATAAACGGCAAACCAGTTACTGAATTCTCCCAAAATCTTTCCAGCTATCTCGGCATTGAACATGTAATTCCCTGCGCAAATGGTACGGATGCCTTGCAAATTGCCCTGATGGGTCTTGGGTTGAAACCCGGGGATGAGGTGATCACTCCTTCATTTACATTTATTGCCACTACGGAAGTAGTTGCATTACTGGGGCTGAAGCCTGTATTTGCCGATGTGGATTCAAAAACTTTTTGCATTGATCCGGTTTCAATAGAAAAACAAATCACAAAAAAGACCAAAGCAATCGTACCGGTGCACCTGTATGGCCAGTCAGCGCCTATGAAGGAAATTATGGACATCGCTGCAAAGTATGGTTTGAAAGTGGTCGAGGACAATGCCCAGGCAATCGGGAGCGATTATACTTTCCCGGATGGAAAAAAATATAAGACCGGCACCATCGGCACTGTAGGAACCACTTCATTTTTCCCTTCTAAAAACCTGGGAGCTTATGGGGATGGCGGGGCTCTTTGTACAGGTGATTCCTCTCTTGCTGAAATTTTTAAAATGATTGCCAATCATGGTCAGATTAAAAGATATTATCACGAAATAGTGGGTTGCAACAGCCGGCTCGATTCCATACAGGCGGCTATCTTAAATGTCAAATTGCCTTTACTGGATGAATATATTCAAAGTCGCCGGAAAGCAGCTGATTATTATGACAAGGCATTTGCGGCCCATCCAAAAATAATCGTACCATACAGGGCACCGTATTCCAAACATGTCTTCCATCAATACACATTAATACTTGATGGGCCTGACCGGAATAAACTGAACGAACACCTGGCGACAAAGAAAATTCCATCGATGATATATTATCCGGTGCCTGCTCACAGGCAAAATATGTTTGCATCCTTCCAATCTGGTCTGCAACAACTGGATGTTACGGATTGGATTACTGAGCGCGTGATTTCACTGCCAATGCATACGGAACTGGACGAGGAGCAATTAAACTTTATATGCTCGAGTGTTTTAGAATTCCTTAATTAATCTTATCTGACCATTTAAAAGAATTCCTTAGAATGAAAATTGCAGTAGTTGGAACTGGTTACGTCGGGCTCGTTACGGGAACCTGTTTTGCCGAAACCGGGAATGATGTCATATGTATTGACACGGACTCAAAAAAAGTAAAGAAACTCAGCAGTGGTGAGATTACTATTTATGAACCCGGTTTGAATAAACTATTCCTTAGAAACCTAAAGGAAGACAGACTGAAGTTTACTACCAATCTGGCAACCGGAATCAAAGATGCAAAAATCATTTTCCTTGCCCTGCCAACGCCTCCCGGGGCTGATGGATCTGCGGATATGCGTTATGTACTGGGTGTGGCTGATGATCTCGGAAAGCTGATCAAGGATTATAAAATAATAGTTGACAAGAGTACAGTTCCCGTCGGAACATCTGAAAAAGTATATGCAGCAATTGCTGCCAATTTTAAGGGTGCTTTTGATGTTGTTTCCAATCCGGAATTTTTGAGGGAGGGTGTTGCAGTGGAAGATTTCATGAAACCCGACCGCGTAGTAATCGGAACCTCTTCTGATCGTGCACGAAAGATATTAGAGGAATTATATAATCCTTTCGTTCGCCAGGGAAATCCCATCATTTTTATGAATGAAAGATCGGCGGAACTTACCAAGTATGCTGCGAATTCTTTTCTTGCAACCAAGATCACATTCATGAATGAGATCGCCCAAATATGTGAACGTACAGGCGCGGATGTCGACATGGTACGACGCGGGATCGGCAGTGATGAACGCATCGGCAAAAGGTTTTTATTCCCGGGTATCGGATACGGCGGCAGTTGTTTTCCTAAGGATGTTCAGGCGCTCGTACAATCGTCCAACAAAGTCGATTATGAATTTAAGATTCTGAAAGCTGTTATGGAAGTGAACGAGATCCAGAAAATGCATCTCATTCCTAAAATAAAAAATTATTTCAAAGGTAAACTGACAGGTAAACATTTTGCACTTTGGGGTCTTGCGTTTAAGCCCAATACAGATGATATCCGTGAGGCACCTGCTTTATTTATCATTGATGCGCTCATCAATGAGGGTGCCTCGGTTTCAGTGTATGATCCCGAAGCCATGGCCAATGTAAAAAAACAAATCGGCGACCGGGTTAAATATGGCGAGAATCAATATGACGTGCTGGAAAAAGCCGATGCGCTCATCATTGCTACCGAATGGAATGAGTTTCGTACCCCGAATTTTTTGAAAATGGTTACTTCGATGAAGAATAAAGTAATATTTGACGGGAGAAACCTGTTTGATTTGAATGCAATCAGAGAATTGGGATTTTATTATGTAAGCATCGGTCGTGCGACCGCAGTTCCATCAAATAATCGACACCATAAAACCAAGGCATGATTAAAAAGCGGGTACTTATCACTGGTGCGGCTGGTTTTTTAGGATCTCATCTTTGCGACCGGTTCATTAAAGAGGGATTTCATGTCATCGGAATGGATAACCTGATTACGGGGGATCTCAAAAATATCCAACATTTATTCAAATTAGAGCAATTTGAATTTTACCACCAGGATGTAAGTAAATACATTCATGTGCCGGGCACCCTGGATTATATCTTACATTTTGCCTCTCCTGCCAGTCCGATCGATTATTTAAAAATTCCAATTCAGACGCTGAAAGTAGGATCATTGGGAACCCTTCATTGTCTTGGGCTGGCCAAAGCAAAAAAAGCGCGCATACTTGTCGCATCCACATCAGAAATATATGGCGATCCGCTGGTTCATCCTCAGTCTGAAGAGTACTGGGGCAATGTAAATCCGATTGGCCCCAGAGGCGTGTATGATGAAGCTAAGAGATTTCAGGAGGCCATTACCATGGCGTATCATACTTTTCACCATTTGGAATCAAGAATTGTCCGCATTTTTAATACTTATGGTCCCCGTATGCGATTAAATGACGGTCGAGCCTTACCCGCTTTTATCGGCCAGGCTCTACGGGATGAAGATCTGACAGTCTTCGGCGACGGAAGCCAAACGCGTTCATTTTGTTTTGTGGATGATCTGATCGAAGGTATTTACCGTTTGCTCATGAGCGACTATTCCATGCCGGTCAATATCGGGAATCCTTCCGAAATTACATTGAAAGAATTTGCGGAAGAAGTGATTGCTATTACCGGAACCCATCGTAAAATAATTTATAAACCCCTGCCTGCCGACGACCCGAAACAACGTAAACCGGATATTTCAAAGGCAAAAAAGATATTAAACTGGGAACCCGTTACTGGCAGAAAAGAAGGTCTTCAAATAACGTACGATTATTTTAAATCATTACCTCCGGAAGAATGGTTTAAACAACCGAAAGAATTTAAACAGTATATAAACGGTTTGGAAATTAAAGCTTAGATAGTCTGAAAATTGATTGAATTCGGCATTTCTCCATTTCCAAACCCTCAAATTCTCAAATATGAATTCATATAAAAGAACCATTCTCATTACAGGCGGAGCCGGATTTATCGGATCCCATGTCGTTCGTTTGTTTGTAACAAAATATCCTGAATACCAGGTGATAAATCTTGATGCACTGACTTATGCCGGCAATTTGGAAAATCTGAGGGATGTCGAGTCTTTCCCGAACTATATTTTTGAAAAAGGAGATATTAACGAACAGGAGGACATGAATACCTTATTCGAAAAGTATTCATTTAATGCCGTCATACACCTTGCAGCCGAAAGTCATGTAGACCGTTCCATTGCCGACCCGCTGGCATTTGTAAAAACCAATGTTATGGGAACATGTACCCTGTTGAATGTTTGCAGGAAACAATGGAGCGGCAAAGAAGATCAAAAACTTTTTTATCATGTATCGACTGATGAAGTATATGGCTCTCTGGGTAAGGAAGGACTGTTTACAGAATCTACGCCTTATGATCCAAGATCTCCGTATTCTGCATCGAAAGCCGCCTCAGATCATTTTGTAATGGCATATCATCATACCTATGGCCTGCCTGTTATCATTTCAAATTGTTCCAACAATTACGGATCCCATCATTTTCCCGAAAAGCTGATTCCCCTGATGATCAATAATATTAAAAATAAACGTCCGTTGCCCGTATATGGCAAGGGTGAAAACATACGTGACTGGTTATATGTAGATGACCATGCAATGGCGATTGATACCATTTTCCATAATGGAAGGATAGGAGAAAAATATAATATTGGCGGATTAAATGAATGGAAAAACCTGGATATCGTTTACCTTATCTGCCGGATTATGGATAAAAAACTGGACCGGCCATCCGGTGAATCGGAAAAACTGATCAGTTTTGTGAAAGACCGGCCCGGTCACGATATGCGATACGCCATTGACGCCCGTAAACTAAATGAAGAATTAGGCTGGCAACCTTCTTTGCAGTTTGAAGAGGGCATTGAAAAAACGATCGACTGGTACCTGGAAAATGAACAATGGGTTAAGCAGGTTACCTCAGGCGAATACCAGAATTATTACGAAAAACAATACCACAAATAATGCTTTTCACAAAAACTTTCCTGCCCGGTGTCATTGTTTTTGAACCAAGGATTTTCCCTGATGAACGCGGATTCTTCTTTGAATCGTATAATCAACGGTTATTCAACGACAATAACATTTTGAATGTATTTGTGCAGGATAATCAGTCCTTTTCTTCGTATGGCGTGATTCGCGGATTACATTATCAGCGGGAGCCGTATGCCCAGGCAAAACTTGTTCGCGTAGTCCTTGGCAAAATACTGGATGTGGTAGTCGATCTGCGAACCGGGTCGCCGACATTTGGCCAATCGTTCGGTATAGAACTTTCAGCGGAAAATAAAAAACAACTTTTCATTCCCCGGGGGTTCGCACATGGATTTTCGGTACTGAGTGAAACGGCGGAATTAGCATATAAATGCGACCAGTTCTACAACAAACAAAGTGAATCCGGAATTTGCTATAATGATCCCCTGCTCAATATCGATTGGAAAATTCCTACTGATAAGGCTCTCATTTCAATAAAAGATGCGCAGTTGCCGGGATTCGATCCTTCCATTGCAGATTTTATTTATCAATAACATGCGGGACACCACCATTTTTCGGGTAGCGGTTACCGGTAGCAGCGGGCAGCTGGGAACCGAGTTCATCCGGCTTGCCCCAAATCATCCACGCTTTCATTTTACATTTCTGACAAGAGAAGTTTTTCCACTTGACCAAAAAGACAAAATGATAGCCTGGCTGAAAGGAAATCCGGTCGATATTTTTATACATTGTGCCGCTTATACAGCGGTTGATAAAGCCGAGTCGGAAACGGAGAAGGCCTTCCTGATAAACGGCTCAGCTTCGGGGTTGATTGCTTCGGTTCTTTCGGAAACCTCAACAAAACTCATTTATATTTCTACAGATTATGTATTTGATGGAAGTTCAGCGACGCCACTGACTGAAGAGGCAGAAACAAATCCAGTTAATATTTATGGTGCCTCTAAATTGGAAGGAGAAAGGCTTGTTCTTCAAAACAATCCACTGACTCAGGTAATCCGAACCTCCTGGGTATATTCAACGCACGGAAATAATTTTGTAAAAACAATGATCCGACTGATGTCGGAACGGAATTCTATCAATGTAGTCGATGATCAAATCGGTTCTCCGACCTATGCCGGAGATTTGGCAGCGGCCATTATGCAAATGCTGGAAACCAACCATTTCATACCAGGTATCTATCATTATAGTAATGAGGGAGAGATTAGCTGGTTTACTTTCGCTGAAGAAATAAAGAAAAGGACAGGTAGTAATTGTCTTGTACTTTCCATACCCAGCTCGGGTTTCCCAACGCCGGCAAAAAGACCTGCTTACTCGTTGTTGGACAAGACTAAAATCAAGAAGGACTACGGTCTCCTCATTCCGGAATGGCAATACAGTCTGGCTGTTTGTATTGACATATTAAAAAAGAAGGAAGTGTAAAAATTGCAATAAGCGAAATTTATTTAGCAAATTTGGTTTGTTTCATGCTTTCAGACTTTAGCCCGATTACAGGTGTCTCGCTGAGATTTCCACTTATCCCATAAAGCAATTCTTCATTCAGATCCAGGACATCTTTCTGAAGACCATAAATTTCATGGGTTAGTTTCCGGACTTTTTTCATGGCAATCAGATAGCCCATTGAAAAGATAAAAACACCGGCAATCAAGACCTCCAGCATGTTTAGCTGTATGGCTTTTAGCAAATCGATGACAGTTTCCATAAGTACAAATTTTTGATAGGATTGGATTAAAACACTTTAAAAGTACCCTATGAACCCGAGATCTACAACGTAAAACCACTTTGCTTTACATATAGTATTTATACGAACTCATCATCGGTTCATTGGAGCTCCGGGATGCTGCTGATGCATGATAAACTTTAGATCGGGAACTGGCAATGCCATGATCGACTACTATGGGAAGAATATTGCAATAAATGGACTATTTCTTTCCGGCGCTGTCTGAAATTCCGATTAAGATATTACTCCTTATCAGATAACTCCCATCGGTATTTCTTCCTGAAATTGCCAATGGAAGAGGTTGTCGGTAACCCTGCGGATCTCTGACGATTAAATACAAGCTGTAGTTACCTTTTGGTATTGATGCGGGCAATAAGAAATGATCAGTCACTGAATTCAGTTTGTCGTATAATAACCTGGCTGCCGGATCAAAGACGGAGTTACCAGTCCAAATAACTACGCCGGCCGCACTTCTGAGTTCGTAAATAACATTCCAGTTTTCATACAGCGGTGCGGCACCTTTATTCTGCCAACCCATGGTAATATTAAATCTGGCACCCGGATTCAGATTTGGGGTCATATTCCCTTCTGTCAATACCAAACGATAGCCCGCGAATTTCGAAGACGTCCGTATGTTATCCAACGCAGCCGGATTATTCAGGGATTTATCGAGATTACCGTTCCCGAAACTACTTACGTGATAAAATTTGATTTGTCTCGGCATATCACCAAAAGGTTTGCCTCCATACAAAGCGAAGCCCAGATCAGCGGGTTCACCTACAACCGGCGCATATTTATAGCGATTATTAATAGCCGTATCAAATCGAAATCCCTTAAAAACGGTGGGGTTTTTATCAATCCACCGCGACAAATAGCTATCTGTCCATCCCCAGTTATCACGCCTCCATCCCAATAGTCCGGCCCTATTCGAAGTCGTCAACGCATAAAATCCGACATCGGGCGGAATCATCGTGTTACGCAATTGATTTCCATCGAAGGACGCCACCATAGCGACGCACTGAAAATCGGGATATTGATGAACCGTATAGCTGATTATGCTGTCAAGCGTTTCAACGGTTGCGATCGTGGTCGGGTCACGTGGAAATTCATTATTTGTCCATTCTCCATAATTTCCATATCCCCTCACATCAATATAATGTATGATATTCCTGTATGGTATACCATTAAAGGAGCCGTTCATGATGTGATTGTTAACAGCTGCATTCAACGCCTTCCATGCCGCCAGCCAATACGGACTATTATAATTTGGAATCCATATGCCGTCTACTATCCAATCCTTTACATTTTCCGTCTGCATCTGATTGTGCAAATACAACGGATAAAATAATTTAGCACCTTCAATCACTGTCATCTGACCACAAGCACCGCAAATTTGCATGATTCCGAATGAAAATTTCTGTTTGTTACTAATCGCATCATTTATCTTCTTATCAAACAATGAAAAATCATAAGATTCAGGCGTACCTGAAAATGTAGCAATATCGGTATAAGAAAAACGGTAGTACGCATCCAGCCTGGGGCTGTTTACAGCAGCATTTGGAATATTTACTGTATTCTGATCGTTCCATTGTTCGGCACCAGCGCCGGGTCTGTTCAAGTCTGGATCCGAAATCGGTATTTGATTAAAAGTGAGAGGGAAATTACCAGCTTGTGAAAGCCCCTGATTGCAGGCAACCAAGGTCCAGCCGCACAAAATTGCACTTAGAAAAAAAAGTCGCATGTTCCGGGATTTAAGTAAATATATCATCTTCCCATGTTAAAGAGCCCATCAGATCAGGTTATCCATATAGTCGATCACATTTCCAGCCAATCCAAAAAACAGCATCCCAGGTACTTAAAAGCAAACCCCTCTCCCGGTAAAACTGAAAGAGGGGTATTTGTTGCCTGACCTGGATTCGAACCAAGACAAACAGAGTCAGAGTCTGTCGTACTACCGTTATACTATCAGGCAGTTTAGAATAAAGAGCATTTTTCCTTTATTTTCGGCTGCAAAGATAACTTAGACAGTCGAAACACGTGTGAATATTGGAAGAATGTGAGTGTCTTTCCTTCCCAAAAAAGTAATTTTATTTCACCCGTCATTATATATTTGACTATCAATACGTTATAATATAAATAAATTCTTATTTTCAAGTTACGGATCCTTAACCCACAGTTACTAATCTATGAATAAGAAAGTCGGATTTTCAGATTCGGAACTTGTAGAAGCGATTCGGGAAAAAGAAATGCTCGAACCAGCGATATTGCAGCTCTACAAGGATCACGCTGAAATCACCAGATCTTTTATTAAGGGAAAAGGAGGCACGGATCAGGATGCTGATGACATCTTCCAGGAAACCGTGGTTTCTTTTATAGATTCTGTTCAAAAGTCAAAATTCCGGCAGGAATCCGGTATCCGGACATTTCTGATCTCTATATCCAAAAATCTCTGGTATAATGAAATCAGAAGAAGGCAAAGAGCCATCAACCGGGAAAGACTTTTTGAGGCAGACCGTAACCAGGCAGACCCGGATGTCAGTGAGATCATTCAGGACCGGGAGTTGAAAAAGCAATTAAATCAGCTCTTACAGGATCTGGGTGATTCCTGTAGAAAAGTTCTTGAATTGTTTTACTATGAGAATTTAACTATGAAAGAAATTGTCTCGCATTTGCATTATGAAAATGAGCAAGTGGTAAGAAATAAAAAATATAAATGCCTGCAGCAGCTGACGGATAAAATGAAATTGAATACGCTGGCCGCTCAGCAAATAAATGAACTGATTAATAAATAAATTATGCAATCCAACAACGAAATGCTGATAGACTATCTTGATAAGCAATTAAATCAGGAGGAATCTGCCCGGATGGAAAGTGCACTTCAGAGAGATACTGATCTTAACAGGGAGTTGCAATACCTGAACGTTGCGATAGACACGGTTCGACTGGATGCAATCAACCAGAAAGTTGCTTCGATACGTCAGTCGCATGAAAAAGAGCAAATGGGTGTAAAAGCATCCCCGGCTATCCTTCGTAATATGTATAAGATCAGCCTGCGCGTCGCTGCGGCAATCGCCCTATTTTTCTGCCTGGCATCTGTATATAAATATTCCTCAGTTAATAACCAATCGTTCTATAACAAACAATTTTCCGGTTATGAATTGAGCAATAGCCGTGGACAAGAAGCCCATGATGCAGAAGTCGATGCTTACCAAAATAACAAATGGAATGAAGTGATCTCCATCTATAATGCCGGAGCAAAAATATCGAACCAGCAATCCTTTCTGGCGGCGATGGCTGAAATGCAATTGAATCATTTCCAAAATGCCATAACAATTTTTGAAAATTTATTGAATTCTAAATCAGGCGACGCCACGTATCTGGAAGAATCCGAATACTATGTATCGCTTGCATACCTCATGAATCGCCAGGGAAGTAAAGCTATTCAGATGATCAATAAAATAAAGGCGAATCCAAATCATACGTACTACCCCATCGTCTCCAAATTCTCATCTATAGACCTGAAAATCATAGAGTTAAAAAATAAATAAGGATGCAGGTTACATTTAAACCCCTGGTGGTTACTAAATATGGAAGCTGTATTAAAAAATATCACTGAAAAACCAAACGTTCCGATCCTTAGAAAACCAGACATCCAATTCCTGAGAAAGACCAGTAAAATAAAATCCATTCATTGATTCCTTTGAAAACCATTCGATCCAAACCCTGAAAATCTATCCAATCCTAAGAAATCCCGTCCGTTCCTTGAAAAATCTGTCCGATCCTAAGAATTCCACCAAACCTATGAAATGCTAAAACAAGTCGACGTATCCTGAAACACCGAATGAGATCAGACAACGAAATTTTAAACATCCAATATTAACTATGAAAAGCGTCGACTTTTTTTTCTTTTCTTTTCCTGATTGAAAAAAATAAAATCGTACCGCAACTGATTGCAAAGACAGCCCAGATCAAGGGTTGTCTTTTTTTGTATAGGGCCTGTGTATCTCCCGTAAGAACAATATGCGACCAATAAACCGGATTTCGGAAAAGTGGATTATTTCTTATAAACTCAAGTTTCGCCCGTTGCAAAGCAAGAGATTTATTATCTCCCTCCTCCAGGTATTTATAAAACAATTTAATGATCTCCGCTGTCGAATGATCATCTGCTTTCCATAATGTATTGATTGTACTTGGACACCCGGCATACAGAAAAGCACGCGCGAAACTCATTACTCCTTCATTATGTACTAACTCTCCCCTTCCTGTTTCACAAGCACTGATCACAATCATCCGGCAACTATCCATATTCAGAGAGTATATTTCATCCAGAAATAAAAAGTCTTCAGACCGTACCCCGGCAATAGGATAAAATGCTATAAAAGATGCAGACGGATTATCCAGATCAGTCATCGCATGCGTTGCGAGGTGGATGATAGGAAAGCGATCAATGTTTTTCATAAAGGCAGCTTTTGTTGCCGACCGGTCATCCAGATGACTACCAGGCAGACCATTGATTTCTTCTTTCGAAAATGGCAGTTTTTCCAGACCCGTCATTCCTGCGCCTGATAGCTGATAACCCCTTTGCGAAAAAGGAGCAAAAGAAAGCACTTCACTATTTTGTTTTTGTTTCATGCTTGCTCTTTCAGAACCTACAATATATCGTGCGGAAAATTCATATCCTATGGCATGGTTTTCAATGATCATGTTCCCTTCTTCATTACCCTGGAGGGATTCAATCGGAAGCTGAAAAAAAAGACCATCAGGCACGATAATCCACTCTCCTTTATTTCCAGCCAGTTTAATAACCGGCTTCATCAACTGGTTATAAAGAATCCTTCTCAATTCCGATGTATTCTTATGTACTCCATTTTCCGGCGATTGCAGTATTTGAATCCATTTTTGAATATTCAGCCGGATCAATTCCCCGCTATCGAGCCTGATATGTTCCAGGTCAGATTTTGTTAATACAAATATTTCAATTTTATCAGATGTATTGAAAAAACTTATCAGGGCCTGATCTGTGCCCATGGATTGCTGCATCAAACGGATAGACGGAAAATCGTCCGAATACTTCAATTTATAAAACCGGCTGTTCGCATCCATCTTCCTGTGCAGGTTTACGAGTTGTGTTTCGTAAACCGATTTTTCATCTCTTATCTTTTGCAACATACTGCCATCGAGATGCTCGTCGACCTTCGAATTCAAACGTGCAATATTGAACTTTATATTTCTCTCGTCCTGCTCATAATTACTTTCAGATCCGGCAGAAGCAAGAAAATTTCTTTCCCTGATTTGCGAGCTCATGACCGAAGCCTTATTTTTTTCCGACACTAAGAAAGCATTATCCAGATATCCAGCATGGGGATAGAGTTTGTCTAAACGAAGACATACATCCATCGCACGAGCATAAACGCTTCCGCTATTTTGTTTCAGAAGAATTTTGGCATCGTCCATTTCATAACTTTTTTCTATATATGCCAGCAGAGAGAGTGTAGACTGATAGGTGTCATAAGCTGCCTTAAGATCTTCCGGTCTTAAAGTTTTCCTGTATACTTTTTCCCAGGCAGATGCTTTCTTATTCAATACTTCAAACAAACGGTAGTATGCAAAGGAACCCATGAAAGAGACTGGATTTTTGCGAATTTCTTTATTTGAATCATTTCCCAAAAAAATAACCAGTGCATTCTGTAAATGCAACAGGGCAGAATCCGGTTGATCGTGATAGATATCCAGGTCACTTAAATAAATTTCATTTTCCCCATCGTCCAGCGCATTTGTATGTAGCGATTTTTTTTCGTTACGATATTGATTAAGCCAGGCCGAAGCAGCATCCGCATTTCCTTCTTCGAGGGCTGTTCTTGCCATCTCATTCAGCACATTGGGAGCTTTGGAAATATTTACCTTTCTAAAAAAAGACAATGCGGCTTCATACTGTCCCAGACCTCTGTACGTTCTGCCCATATTCATATACAATGGAGTGCTGAGCATATGATATTTAAGGATTTTCTTATAAATCGACAGCGCCTGTTCATACAATCCTAATTTTAAATAACAGGCTGCAATATTTAGTTCCAAACTGTATTTGTCCGTGAGCCCTTTTGAATCGACCAGCAATAAAGCCTGGCTAAAATAATTTTTGCTCTGCAGATAGTTTCCATTGTCATAATATAATACACCCAGTGTATTAAATAAACGCATCCTATCCTCGCTGGCACCCAGGTTATCCGGGCTTTGTGCCGCCCGTAAAAGAAAATACGTCGCCGAATCAAAGTTGTTCTGATTATAATATCCGGCACCGGCTAAGATATAATTCGTGAATTTCTGGTCGGGAGTCGAAGAATATTTAATAGCCTGCAGATATGAGGCGGTAGCTTTTGAGTAGTCCTTATAAATTTCATACAAGACGCCTAATTTATAATTTGACTGGTAAAGGAGACTATCGGCCTTCGATTCACCGTGTATCCGGTTTAAATCAGAAATGATCTTTCCGAATCCAGCCATACAGACGCTGTCGTCTTTCGATGAAGTATTGGGTTTGTTGAAAAGCAGATCAACCCGCTTATAGGCTGAGAGAATCATTTCCAATGAAGGGTTGCCGGGAGAATACCGCTTAAAAGCAATGATCAACAGGAAAGAGAAAATGACAAAAAAAACTTTCCCGGACATAAACAGGTTTTTTATGGCACTGTTTTAACGTCCGGGAAAGCGCAATATTGCAAATAACCTACTGTGGTTTAGTTACCTCGTACTATTACAATCAGTGGAGGTCTTGCAGAAGGTCCTTTACTGATGAGCAGGTCATTTAGTGTGTTAAACAGATAATCTGTCATCGTGAGAAGGGTTGCTGCAGGCACATCTGATTTATGATTATAATAAACCAGTTTCAGCTGGATTTTCTGTGGCGCAAAATTACTGTTATCATTCAGTTTATAATAGATCGTCGTATATACTGTCGTACCATTGAGGGGAAGCAACCCGAAAATGCTGTTCTGCATTGATTTCTGTAAATCGATAAAGCCGGTGTTCTGATCTATTTCAATTCCCTGGTTGTGTGCAGCGTTATTGTAGTCAAACTGGCAACCCTGTCCCTGAGTTCCCTGACAGGGGGCTACTCCGTAAGGGTTAGCATTAAAATATGGTTTTGAAGTATAATTAGACTGGGACAGAACGTAAACACTATCCATATAGGCCGCACCGGCAACAATTAATTGCGACATACATGTGTCTGTTGTACCATTTTTTACAAATGCCAGGGAATATCGCTGCCCTGTTTCAGATTTAGTCAGATCAATGGCTCCCGTTTTAGAATTTAAACTCAAGCCATCGGGCCAGGAAAGATAAGTTCCGACGACACCCTGGTTATTCTGGGGGTACACATAGTAGTCTCCGGACGCCGGCTGCGAAAACACGATAGAATCTCCATAGTCTGGCGCGAAATCACATCCCGATGCAGGAGCTTCCGGATATGGAACTACCGGAGTTGCCGGAGCCGACAAAGTGGTATCGGCTGTGTGTGGAATATTTCCGCTAGGGGAAGTAGTGTTATTGTTATTCTCCAGGAGGGGCTGGTCGACCGATTTCTTACATGCAACAGCAATGCAAATGGTCATTATAAGGATCAATGATCCTTTGTTCAGATATTGTTTCATGGGTATTAGGGTATGGTTAAAATCTACTACAAGATACTCGGAAAACACTGTATCTGCAAGGGTTCCCGCGTATTATTAACGAAGAAAACAGGGTGAAAATACGGGCAAATAACGCAGCCGTAATTAGATTTTTTCCCGATATGGGAAAATTAGAAATGAGGGCACTGCACTTCTGATCTGCCGTTGTCGGCGGTTTTTTTGAAAATATAGACCAGTGAAATCTCGATCCCGCCCTGGCTCTGAGAAGCCACTTTAAATCCGGAAATATTCACATCATAACTCATCCCGAGATTAAATCTCCCATAATCCAAACCGACATATGGAATGATGGCATCTCCTACATTACTGGTTCTTCCCCAGGCCCCGATGTATACATTCACAGGACTTGTTTCATCAGTACTTGCACTGAGTTCTAATGCGCCTCCAAATAAAAATTCGCTGGCTGTTGCCTGCCGGTTATATAACGCGCTTACATACCATGTTTTTCCGGATGATGATTCGGGAAAATAACCACCGCCATGCACGGTCAACCTGGAGGGAACTGAGATATCGTCTGCTCCCAGAAAGCTTGCTTTTGGCTGGTTGATATTGTACATAGCAACTCCAAAATAAACTTCGTTGTTTCCATTGAGCGTTCCGTTATACAAGAACCCGGCATTCATATCAAAATAACTGGTGGTCACAACCTGGAGGTTTACTGGTTCCGATGCGGAAGGAAGCCATGATCCGTCCAATTGAAGCCCATCTACGAAGTGAAGTCTTGGTCCATCGAGTGTTCTGTTCGCATAAGCTCCCTGGAATCCTACTCCGATGGTATGCCATCCGTTTTCATCTATCGCTTTGTGATAGGCAGTGGAAATCGCAAAATAATTACTGTTTAAGATGCCATTCGCTGTTTTATCTGTCATAGCCATAAAACCGAGCCCCCATCGGTCACCTTCGCGCAATTTATCCTGGAGTATGGGAAAGTCAACGGAAACGGTTGAAGTGATATATGCTTTATTAACCGTGGGCCATTGATTCCGATAATTTCCGGCCGCACGCATGTCACCATTGAATTTACCAGTTAATGCCGGGTTCAGTGTAAGTGGCGAAGCGTAAAATTGAGAAAACGAGGGGTCCTGCGCTGAAACCGCGTTTGTCAGATAAACCAATAAAATGAAAATATAAAACCGCGTTTTCATATACTTTAATTCACTTATCTCAATAATTCAACTGTACCTTTTAAAATAAAATTCTCGCCCGAAAAACATATCATTTCAGTCACGAATACATACGTATCAGATTTCTGGGGAATGCCGTTTAGATTTCCGTCCCACCCATATTTAAGATCATTGGGTGGAAAGTTGGTTCTTGAATACATCAGTTGACCCCACCTCGAATAAACCTGGAATGATTTTACAATTTTTACTCCGCTTCCTGTCGGATAGAAATAATCGTTATTACCATCGTGATTCGGACTAAATGCATTAGCCATATTGACGCCACTCTGCAAGCATAACAATCGAATGGTCACCGTTGCAGAAGAAGTACATCCAATGGCTGTCTTGACGGTCACGCTATATGTCATCGGAGCCAACGGCGTTGTGATGGGTGTTGCGCAATCTGTGCAATTGAGATATAACGGTGGTGACCAGTCATATGAAACGACGTCTGCACTAACTATGGGATCTATGAGGACATCCGTTCCGGCCAATACCGGATCCGGCGTTGGGATTATGACTGAAGGCAATGAATCAACAATCACTCTTACACTGGCAGTATCAAAAAAGCATTTGTATTTATCTTCACCGATAACCGTATACTGAGTCGTACCGGATGGATGTGCAATAACACTGTCTCCTGTTTTTTTATTCAGCGTATTTGATGGCGACCAGGTATAACTATTTGCATTTTCTGCGTACAAATATGCAATACCTCCAATACAAATCGTGGTATCAGGCGACACCGGCATGGGGAATGGACCAATCACATGCACGGTATCATAGGCCTTCCTTACACAACCTACGGGAGACGAAACCTGGAATGTAGTAATGAAATCTCCCGGATTGGAATAATTAAAAGTCGGGTTTATCAGGTTTGACGTGTCTGCCATTCCACCTGTTCCAAAGTCCCAATGATAGGCAAGCGGATAACCCAGCGTATCGGCGACATAACTGACTACATTTGGACCATAAGAAATCGCACCTTTACCACAGAGGGTAACCGGCGGTCCAAGGGCTGCAAACAATGTATCTATTAAAATCTGATGGTCTGAAACATAGGACAACTGACACCCTGTTGAATCCGTAAGGATCAGAGCAGGTGTAAACAATCCCGGAAGAACATATGTATGTACCGCGATGGAATCCTGTGTTGTTAACACTGTGCCGTCTCCAAAATCCCAGGTATATGATCCGGCATAGCTGGCTGTTGCATGTAATGTATCTGCAGCCGGAGAACACGCCTGGTAAAGGGGAGTATATAGTTTGCCAAATGGACCTTTAACAATGATCGTATCATATGAAATAACAGAGATACCATTGGCTCCATATCCGGTTAAGGATACGATATAGGTACCGGGGATATCGTATTGATATTTTGGAGTAATCTTATTATCCGCGGTCCCCTTTCCATCACCAAAGTCCCAATGCAAGCCGGTTGTATTGACCGGGAACGCTGTAAAATTCACAAACAGCGGCGGGCAACTTGAATTATTATAATAATATGAGGAATCAATAAATGGCGCAGCAATACTTTGAATTTTCAGTGGCACTACGAGTGTATCGATACAGGCTCCGGCCATCGTCGGGTAAGCGATCAATGTTACAGTATCCGTACCAATATTCGGGAATATATGTGTGACCGTGGTGGCACTGGTTGATGTGGTGCCATCTCCTGCAAAAATCCATAAAAATGTCGCCCCTGTATTTTTAACGCTGGTATTCGTAAATGTTATTGGGAAACCTGGCGTGATCGTGGCTGGCGAATATGTCAGGTTGGCTTTGACACCATAAATGAAAATCTGTGTGACCGGAAGTTTCATGGTTGCCTGACAACCATTTGTATCAGTTACGGTCAACTGGGGATTGTATGTCCCCGGGAAAGCATACAAATGTTGTACGGTATCGCTGGCTAATTTTGTGATTGTATTTCCGTCTCCGAAATTCCATTGCCATGACACAATCGGCACATTATTAACCGCCTTTGATGAATCAGTAAAAATGACCGGAGCGTGGTAACATAACTGGCTCTGATCACCGAAATTCGCAACAGGACCTATAATATGAATCGGTATATAATTACTCGTATCATAACAACCAAAAAAATCGGATTGTGTAATCACGCGGATACTGTCCTTGCCGGAAACCAGTCCTGAAACTGAACCTGAATATGCGTTTTTAAACCCCGCACCGCCGGTCGTATTAAAAGTTCCATCATTATACTGCCACTTGTAGGTCTTATAATAGGTGGACCCGTTTACCGCCTTGCGTTGATAATTTGTATCCAGTCCACTAATTTTTACGGGCAGGGTTGAACTGGCACATATAGTATCTTTTGTTGAACTCAATACAGGTTTTTGTTTCCCAAGGGCATATACCGGAACCGGTCCTGTGGTTTGTATACAGGCTCCAAAAGTTACTGTAACAGAAGCGGTATAGGCACCACCTTTTGGATAATGATGATTCTTAGTAGCCACATAAACATTATCAGTTTCATTTGGTGAACCATCCCCGAAATTCCAAACATATTGGTCACCACCTCCGGGAATAACTGTCAGTGCCACGGTTAACCGGTCACTATCACAATTATTGACAGCTGTTAATTTCGGTATTGGAGTTGTTTTTACATATCGGGTAATGGTGGATGTGTCACTCTTACAACCTGGACTGGAAGCAACCAGGGTCATATTATACGATCCTTCTGCATTGTATTGATGAGTGTGATAAATATTATTGTTGATATCTGATTGGCCGTCGCCGTAAAACCACTTAAACTGGAACGCACTGTCGTCAAGGTTATGAAATGTTTCTAACTGGTTGGCTGTGCAAGGCAATGAATCGGCTGCAGTAAAAATGGCGTGCGGCTTGGGATAAACGATAATAGTATCGGACGGAAATGCTCCGCCGTTGCATCCATGAATGGTGGTAAAGCTTAAATTAATGATATACGTGCCTGGCGTTGAAAAAACGTGCACCGGGTTCGCGCTTGTTGATGTTGTTCCATCCCCGAATGACCAGAAGTAAGTCGCCAGCGTATCCTGTGATATGGCCGTGAAGGTCGCCTGAACGTCCGCACAGTAAACAGCAGAAGGAATTAAAATGGTATCTGCATGAATTTTTGCTGTAGGCTGTGCCGAATTAAATGTTTCAGAAATGGTGGAAGAGCAACCATTCGTATTTGTGATGGTAAGCGTTGGAGAAAACAAACCATTCGTCAGATAAGTAAATGTGGGATTCCTCAGATTTGATGTGTCTGCCGGATTTCCCGTAAAATTCCAATGCCAGTTGGTTGCCCCTGCACTTGTATCGGTAAAATTGACCACCATCGGAGAAGAACAACTGGTGCCTTTATTCAATATAAAGGGAGTGATATCAGGAGCAGCCAGAACGTTTATATTTTTCACTACAGAATCAGGACATACGCCAAAATTCTCATACATCCTGACAGTATAATTACCTGCAGTTGCATAGACATGGCCATATGTAGGACCAATGCCGCTTCCTCCGTCTCCAAATGACCAAACAGGACTGGCAGAAGGCGCCGGGCTGCTTTTATTTATGAATATGATTGTATTTCCCGGGCAATAAGAAGAGGCTGTTGTAAAATCAGCGCTATAGTTGGCAGCATTGATTAACGCAGGTTTTGTGATGCTGGATGAACATCCGTAAGTATTTGAAACGACTAAGGATATACTGTAATTCCCTTTTGATGCATATAAATGCGAGGGGTTCGTTATCGTACTGCTGTCCCCGTCACCAAAACTCCATGCATACGTTAATGCACCATCACCTGTGGACGTGTTATGAAAAATGACCGGCTGATTCAGACTACAGATCGCTGTCGAGTCGACATTAAAAGACGGCACCAATGCGGGATATACCTGTACCATATCCGGAACCTTCCAGGTGTTTATACATCCAAAACTATTTGTGGCCGTAAGGCTCACCGAATATGTTCCTGGAAATTGATAGATGTTGGAAACTGAACCTGAAGTCGTACTCTGGGAATTACCATCTCCAAAATTCCAGATAGATCCTGTGATTGTGCCGTCTCCGGGCGTGACCACACTTGTAAAATCCACCAGCAACGGCGCACAACCCACTGTTTTTGCCGCGGAAATAGTAATTCCCGGCTTTTTAAAAACCGTTATGGTTTTGGAAATTGAAGCCGTTTTCAGTCCATCCTGAATGGTGAGCGTTACAGTGTAATTCTGCCCGTTAAAATAGGTTGCAGAAACAGGGTTGTTCTTTACATTGGTAGTAATTCCGTTTCCGTTTCCAAAAGTCCAGGTATATGTTGCAGCAGGACTTGTTCCAGTTGAATTATTCACAAAACTTACGGCCAGCGGAGAACATCCTGATAAAGTACTCGGTGTAAAATCTGCGACCAATTGAGACATAACAGGCGAAGTTCCAGCCAGCAAAAAAAAGATTGCCAACAGAAAACGGGTTTTCCTGCCTGAAATACGGTTAAAGGCCATCGGCCGGGTTTTAGGATATTGGGTTTATCATCGACTATTACTGAAACTAAACGATAATCAGAGGCATATATTACAATGAAAAGTCGTTTCCCAACTGGGAAATCATCCTAATTCTGTAAACCGTATCATCCGCCTGAAACCCTTTATGGATAAGGGTTTTATTGACCTGCTCAAATACATGAAAACACTTAGTCCGATGCTCCTATTGACATATGAAAAAGAAATGACCCCTTAAGGGGGATTCGAATTTCTCGTTCGGAAATCAATAAAGCTCGATGGGAAATTAAGAGAGTTGATCAGAAAATGAGGAATGTATGTTTATGCCTGCACAATCATCTTAATCAAAAAAAATGATCATTATGTACTTCAAAAAACTATCAGAACTGCCGTTGAGATCCGGAAAAAATTATCTGCTGACGATAACTATACTGGCATTGTCGTTCGGGTGCCGCAAATCAAATGTTGATCAAAAATTCCTTCACGATTTTGAGCAGGTCAACCTGGTTGCTAACAACGATGAATATCATGCCAGTCATATTGATAATACACTGCTGAATGCATTTGGAATCGCGTGGACTCCCAATGGATTTGCATGGGTAAATTCGGTGGGTGGCCATGTCAGCGAAATTTACAATTCAGAAGGAGTCAGGCAGAGAGCAGTCAACATCCCTTCTTCAACTTCACCTGCAGACTCGAATGGCGGATTTCCCTGTGGTATTGTTTTCAGTTCCGGAAAAGGATTTAACCTGCGGAATGGGCCGTCCAGTTTCCTCTTTACCGGGTTCGAAGGCGTATTGTCAGGATGGAACCCGGCTTTAGGGAATAATGCCCAATTTATTTTACATCCGCCGGGAGCCAGTTTTACCGGTCTGGCCATTGGTTCCAGTGGTGGAAGAAATTTCATTTACGCGGCAAATTTCGGAGCCAAGAAAATTAATGTATGGGATACAACATTCGCCCGTGTAGATATGCCTTTCAAAGATCCTACTCTGCCGGATGAATATTCTCCTTATAATATTCAGGCCATCGGTGACTCATTATTTGTCATGTATGCGAAATTGAAAACGACAGATCCGGGCGCCGGACATGGAGTGGCCGGAGATGGATTTGGATACGTCAGCGTGTTCAGCACAGATGGAACGTTTGGAAGACGATTCGCTTCTCAGGGCACATTAAATATACCCTGGGGAGTCACCTTGGCCCCTTCCAGTTTTCTGCAGGATCAGGATGTAAATAACAGCGGAACCGAAAATGGGGGTTACGGAACAAAAAGTTCCATTGCAAGTGGTAATACCGCCAGTGAAGAAAATCGTCATCTGAATGAGCCTGTGATACTGATAGGAAATTTCGGCGATGGACATATCAATGTGTTTAGCCTGGGCGGAAGATTTCTTGGGCAATTACAAACGCATAAGCACACACTCGTAATCGACGGATTATGGTCACTCTCTTTCCCGCCTGCAAGCGCAAATATTGATCCGGCCAGATTGTATTTCACTGCAGGACCGGATAGTGAACAGGATGGTCTTTTCGGATACCTGATTAAAAAATAACAGAGGGTCAATCAATAACGTAAGCAAGAAAAAGGCCCCTTTCCAGGGGCCTTACTTTTTAAATGCGCAATCTTGGTGGTTGGTTTAAAAACCTTGTTGCCCGACGAGGATTCGAACCTCGACAAACAGAATCAAAATCTGTCGTACTACCTTTATACTATCGGGCAATTCGCAAACAGGCCGCAAAAATAAGGTTTTTTAAAAAATACACCGAACTAAACCAGAATTCCATTCGATTATTTCACTTCCACCAGATAAAAATTCTTTTTCCCTTTCTGAACGAGAATATATTTTTTATGCAACAGCAACTCTGTACTTATGTGAAACTGTATATTTTCAACTTTGATGCGGTTTATGCTGATGCCTCCATTTTGAATCATCTTTCTTGCTTCTCCTTTACTTGCAAGAATGCCTGTTTCAGCTAAAAAGCTTACCGCATCCACACCCTGCGCCAGTTCACTGATAGAAAATGAACACTTGACAATACCCTCCAATTGATGCAAATCCTGTTCAGTCATGTCTTCTACCAGACCCGATTGATTGAATAATTTTTCGGTCGTAACCAGCGCCAGTTCGTATTCTCCGGCGCCATGAATGAAAACGGTGATTTCCCTCGCCAGTGCTCGCTGAAGCAATCTGTCCGATGGGTTTTTTTGATGATCTTCGAGTAAAGATTGAATTTCTTCTTTTTTTAAAAACGTAAAAATCTTTATCCATTTCTCCGCGTCTGCATCCGTTGCATTCAACCAGAACTGATAAAATTGATAAGGAGATGTCCTGGAAGGATCCAGCCATATATTACCTTTTTCCGTCTTTCCGAATTTCCCTCCATCGGATTTGGTAAGTAACGGACAGGTAAACGCAAATGCCTCACCACCTGCTTTGCGCCGAATGAGCTCTGTTCCCGTTGTTATGTTTCCCCATTGGTCACTTCCACCCATTTGCAATTTGCAATTCCGGTTCCTGAACAGCCAGTAAAAATCATATCCCTGCACCAACTGATATGAAAATTCGGTGAAACTCATGCCTGTTGTACCTTCCAGCCTTTTCTTCACGCTGTCCTTGGCCATCATGTAATTCACGGTAATATGCTTACCCACATCGCGGATAAAATGGAGGAAATTCATATCCCGGAACCAATCAAAATTATTGACCATTTCCGCAGCATTTGGTTTCGCTTGATCAAAATCAAGATATTTTTCCAATTGTTTTCGGATACCCTGCAGATTATGATTCAGCGTGGTTTCATCAAGAAGGTTTCTTTCTTCACTTTTGCCGCTGGGATCACCGACCATACCGGTTGCTCCACCTACCAACGCAACTGGCTTATGCCCTGCTTTTTGCAAGTGCACCAACAGTAAAATGGGCACCAGGCTCCCAATATGCAGACTATCGGCTGTAGGGTCAAAACCTATGTAACCGGAAGTCATTTCCCTGGAAAGTTGCTCCTCCGTACCGGGCGTAATATCCTGTATCATGCCCCGCCATTTCAGCTCTGGTATAAGCGACATAATTTGTTCTGCGGAATTTTGGCAAAAGTAAGGGATATTCGCATCCTGAAAACGTCGCAATATTCTGAATAAAAAGGCGTTAGAATAAGTTTATGGTATTGACTTCAGTGACCCGGAGATTCAGAACCAATTGCCCCCTATTCCTGCTGTTGCTGATTTTATTTTGCAACCGGTCCATGGGTCAATTTGCCAAATATTCCAATGAATTTTTGAATATTGGTGCAGGCGCGCGTGGAATGAGCATGGGCAATGCGCAGGTTGCTTCAGTTACAGATGGAACAGCGGGTTATTGGAATCCGGCCGCTTTAGCAAATGTCACGGTCAGTCCGCAATTGAATTTGATGCACGCGGAATATTTTGCAGGGATTGGAAAATATGATTATGCCAGCCTGACTCTTCCTCTGAAGGACAACAAACGGACCCTCGGTCTTACCCTGCTTCGCTTTGCAGTAGATGATATTCCAAACACCGTATTTCTCGTCCAGCCTGACGGATCGATTGATTTCAGCAATATCACCACATTTTCATCCGCAGACTACGCCTTTCTGATTACACTGGCCCAACAGGTGGACTGGATAAAAAATACCAAAATGAATTTTGGTGTCAATGCGAAAATCATCCACCGGCTGGCAGGAGATTTCACAACATCCTGGGGATTTGGCTTTGATGCAGCTGTACAGGTTATCGGCGATCGCTGGAAACTTGGTATTGTAGCCAAAGACGTAACAACCACTTTCAACGCCTGGTCGTATAATATAAGTCAGGAATGGAGAGAAGTGTTTTATGCCACTTCGAACGATATTCCATCCAATTCCGTTGAATTAACGGCACCGCAATTGATCCCCGGCTTCAGTTATAATTTTCCAATCAACAAAAAAATGAGCCTGCTCGCAGAAGCTGATTTCGACATAACCTTCGACGGAAAACGAAATACGGTGATCAGTTCAAATCCGATTAGTATCGATCCCAAAGTGGGATTGGAATTTTCGTACAATAATGTTTTTTTTGTACGGGGTGGTATGAACAATTTTCAGCAGACCCTCGATGACAGGGACACGACAAACCAGAAAAAAATCTGGATTTATCAACCATCCATCGGAGCCGGATTCAAAATCGGCGATGTGCAGATTGATTATGCGTTCACAAACCTTGCCAATCAGTCAAACCCCCTATATACGCATGTATTTTCGTTAAAAGTGGATTTGGTAGATATGAAGAAGAAAGCAAATAAAAAATAGATCCGGCCCAGATAAACGACCTGATTATGAGAAAAATTTTTACACTGTGTTTAATCCTGATTGCCGGCATTGCCATAGCGCAGCCGTACAACAATGAATGGATTGATTACAGTAAAACCTATTATAAATTTAAAGTTACTGTCGACGGGCTTTACCGGATTCCGGCTACTGTTCTTGCAAGTGCCGGCCTGTCCGCGGCGGATGCGAAGGATTTTCAGCTTTTTCGTAATGGAGTCGAGGTACCCGTTTATACATCCGTAAACAGCGGACCTCTCTCATCCACTGATTATATTGAGTTCTGGGGCCAGATGAATGACGGCAAGGCCGATAAACCACTCTACAGAAATCCGGCGTATCAACATACAGATAAAGTGGAGTCTGCAATCCGACACGGCTGTTTACTTCCTGACGCTGAATCCATCCGGTAGCCCATTTCATTATAATAGCATAACGAATGATACGACTTCGAATATTCTTCCGGTTAGTCCCTACTTTCTGTATACAACAGGAACCTATTTCAAATCCCAGATAAATGCCGGGTACGCAGTAGTTCTTGAGCAATATATTTATTCATCATCTTATGATATAGGTGAATTCTGGAGTTCAAACTTTTCATCCCAGGGCGCACCCTTAACAGACAATCAAAACAATCTTTTTATTTATAACGGAGGGCCCGATGCGAATTTAAAATTCGGTGCAGCGGGCTGTTCAGATACCCTGCGTAATATCCAGGTGAAAGTGAATAATATACTTGTCAAAGACACTTCGTTAAATAGTTTCAATGATATCGTAACTAATGTAAGCATCCCCGTTGCTTCATTAAATACTTCTAACACTCCTTTCGAGTTTATCAACAATTCCCAGGCTCTGACTTATGCTGACCGTCTGGTTGTATCATTCTATGAACTGACATATCCGAGACAATTTAATTTTGGCGGACAATCCAATTTCCAGTTTCAGCTGGGCCCCAATGCCAGTGGCTACTTTTTAAAAATCACCAATTTCAATCAGGGAGCTGCTACACCCGTTTTATATGATAGAACTACCGGACAAAGATTTCTTGCCATTTCATCTGCGGGCGTCCTGACATTTGCCCTACCGGGAACAGGTTCTGTGAGAAATCTGGTATTGGTAAGCCAGGATCCTTCCAATATCCGCTCTATTAACAACTTGCAAAAGAGAAATTTTATTTCATATGCTGATCCATCAAACCAGGGAAATTACCTGATCATCAGCAATCCGATTCTGTATACCGGCAGTCATTCGAACAACCCGGTGGCTGATTATCAGGGTTACCGGTCTTCTGCAGCAGGCGGATCTTTTAATGCGCAGATCTATGACATCAACGAACTAACGGACCAGTTTGCCTTCGGTATTCAGAAACATCCGCTGGCAATCAGGAATTTCGTCAATTATGCCAGAAATACGTTTTACGCAGAAACCGCAAAACGTACTGCTGATCGGTCGCGGTATGGATTATATCGACTATCGCACGTACCAGGCGGATCCGAATACCGAATTACTCAATCTTGTTCCTACATTTGGTTTTCCGGCATCAGATAATATGCTTACATCTGCCAGTGGATCTGGTTTGATCAATCTGATTCCTATTGGACGACTGGGGGCCGTAAAAGGAACAGAAGTAGAAGATTATCTGAATAAAGTAAAAGAATATGAACAGGTTCAGCAAACTGCGCCGAATACAATTGCCGGAAGAGCCTGGCGGAAAAATGTTATACATGTTACCGGCGCCACAGATCCATTCCTGGAAGCAGTGCTTTGTAATTATATGGCGTTTTATCAACAGATTATTTCAGACACCCTGTTTGGTGCAAATGTTTTCCGCTTCTGCAGTTCGACAATTGATCAGAATAACCAGGTATCGGGTAATCTCTTTCCGCAATTATTCAGTAATGGAATCGGTGTACTGACTTATTTTGGTCACTCTTCAGCTTCTACCCTTGGCTTTAATCTGGATGATCCAAGCCTTTATACAAATCAGTCAAAATATCCGGTGATGTATGTGAACGGTTGTTATGCCGGCAATTATTTTACGTATGATGTAGGAAGACTCTGTACCGGGAAAACCTTGTCTGAAACATTATGTTTTTATAAAAAATAAAGGAGCCATTGCATTTGTTGCCAGTTCGCATTTTGGCGTTGTAAATTATTTGAATTTCCTGCTGAGTGATATGTATAATTTGATGGCACATGAAGATTATGGAAAAGTATTGGAACCATTGAAGCAGATGCTGGCAAAAAAGTGACTACTCTTTTACCGACAGATTTTCTAGCACGCTGCCAGACCGAACAGATGGGAATTCATGGAGATCCGGCCATAACAATCAGCGATGAAAAATTGCCTGACTACGATGTGGAATCTTCTACGGTCCAAATAAATCCGGCATTTATTTCTGTATGCAGATAATCATTTTGATGTGGCAGCAACATTTTATAATCTTGGAAAAGCGGTTCCCGATTCAATTACGGTACTCATTACCAGAAAATATCCTGATGGATCTACATCAACCCTACTTAAAAAAGAGAATACCGGGAATTCGATTCTACGGATTCAATCCGGATTCAGGTCCCTATTTGGCAACACGGGACAAAGGTCAGAATTATATTACTGTTACCATAAATTCTGATAATAATGTTACCGAAACGACGTTGGCTAATAATACAGTTACCACTTCGATTTTTATTTACCAGGATGAACTAACACCGATTTATCCATATGATTATGCTATTATAAATACGCCTTTTCAACATCTCTTTGCATCCACCGCAAATCCTTTTGCTCCGCTTACCCAGTATGTCATGGAAATAGACACGACAGAAGCTTTCAATTCTTCTCTAAAAGTCAGTAAAAATATCAGTTCGGTAGGAGGCGTATTTGAATTTGATCCGGGAATAAAATATATGGATAGCACAGTTTATTATTGGAGAACCTCTATTGTGCCTGCACAAAATAATCCATATCACTGGAACGAATTTTCATTTATATATATTGATTCGCTAAAAAGTACCGTTGGATTTAATCAATCGCATTATTTCCAGGACAGATACTCAACCTTTAACCAGATATTTCTTGACTCATTGGACCGGACTTTTAAATTTGATTCTATTAATAACACATTGTATATCAGGAATGCCATTTATCCAACAGGTTCAGGGCTGCAGGCTGATTTTACAATAAATGTAAATTCTAATATCGTAATAGGTCCAGGTTGCAACTATAATGAACTTATATTTAATGTGCTTGACCCCGTTACATTTAAACCCTGGGCGAATAATTTTACAGGCCCTACGGGGTTGTATCAAAGCGAATTGTCCAACTGCGGAACACAAAGGGAATATGGCTTTGATTATTTATATACAGATGCGGTAAACCGGAAAAAGGCAATGGATTTTCTGGATGTCATTCCAAACAATGCGTATGTAGTTATTCGTACGAATACCAATCCAAATCAGGCTAGTAATGTATACATTGATCAATGGAAAGCTGATACTGCCTTATATGGACATAATAATTCACTTTACCATAAACTAGTCGCGCTTGGTTTTACCTTATTGGATTCATTTACAACACCTCATGCGCTGGCATTCGTTTACAGAAAAAACAGTTCATCCTTTACGCCACAGCAAACAATTACACCAACGATTTACGACCGTACATTTATTGCAGCCAATTGTATTTCAACTGGCACCTATGGAACTTTCCAATCACCCTCTTTTGGACCGGCCAAGAAGTGGAAGGATCTGCATTGGCGTGGAAGTTCATCTGAATCGCCTTCAACCGATTCCGCGGGCATCCAGGTTTATGGCGTTGATACCAGCGGTATTTCTACTCTTCTATATACATTAAATAAAAATGTCCAGGACTTTGATATTTCTGCAGTGAATGCAACCCAGTATCCATATATTCAATTAAAACTAAGTGCAGAGGATACTTCGCACGCCACACCATATCAATTAAAATATTGGAGATTGAATTATGTACCGGTACCCGAAGGTGCATTGGCTCCCAATATTTTCCTGTCGGGCAAAGATTCTGTCGAATTGGGTGAGCAAGTTCAATTCGGAATCGCATTTAAGAATATCAGTCTGACTTCCTTTGACAGTTTGAAAATTTCGTTTAAGATAACAGATAAAAATAACGTCACCCACATCATACCGTTTCCAAAGGCAAAACCTCTCATCAGCGGTGACACCATTAAAATCGTATATAATATTGATTCCAAAGATTATCTAGGATTAAATACAATTAATCTGGATGTTAACCCTTTAAATGACCAGCCGGAACAATATCACTTCAATAATTTTCTCTTTAAAACATTTTATGTGAAAGTGGATCAGACAAATCCTTTGCTGGACGTCACTTTCGATAATGTACATATCCTGAATGAAGATATCGTTTCCGCGAAACCTCATATTCTGATAAAATTAAAAGACGAAGCTAAATTTTTGCTTTTGAATGACACGTCTGTGTTAAAAGTACAATTGAGGTATCCGGACGGATCATTACATCCTTACTATTTCAACAATGATACGCTTCGTTTCACACCTGCCACAAGTAGTGCAGATAATACGGCTAGTGTTGAGTTCAATCCTGCTTTCACAAATCAAATAAATCCGCAAGGAGATGAATATACACTAATAGTAACAGGTTCCGACAAGAGCGGCAATGCCTCGGCACAATACAGTATCAGGTTACCTTCAAAATTATTACGAAGGCGATGATCTCGAATATGTTGAATTATCCAAATCCGTTTACAACGTCCACGGCCTTTGTATTTACGATAACGGGCAGTGACGTTCCGCAAAATATAAAGATCCAGATCCTGACTATCACAGGGAAAGTTGTCAGGGAAATTACCAAAGACGAGCTCGGACCGTTACATGTCGGCAGGAATATTACTGAATTCAAATGGGATGGAACGGATATGTATAATCAACGTCTCGCAAATGGTGTTTATTTATATCACGTAGTTACCAACCTGAACGGAAAGTCACTCGATAAATATAAATCTCAATCCGACAACACAGATCAGTACTTCAACAAAGGCTATGGTAAAATGTTCTTAATGAAATAGTTATTGGGCAGGCTTGAATCCCTGCTTTATCGTTGTTCCCCGGAATCTGAAAAACATGCAACTGTCAGGCAACGGGCGCAGGGGAATTGTATTACTCAAAACCATCTTTTAATTTTTGCGTCACAATTATCCTGTTCGCGGAGATTTGCTTTATGCCATCTGGTAAAATCAGTTGAAGGGGATGAAAAAAATAAACACCCCGGTAGCCGATATATTCAGCATCCCTAAAGTCGCGATTTTCACCATTCCATTTTGAGCGTTTCTTATGAATTTAACCCTGTTTTCCGTCCAATATTCAATAAATGGAAAGTAAAGGAAATAAACAAAGGGAATTATAAATCCGGTTCCGAATCTTGGATTGGTGCATTCACAAACCAAAAACCTGTACCAAGCATTGCCACGATAATTCCAGCGGCCAATCTTCGGGAAAAAACACGCTTGACCCTTCGAAGAAAAAATACATTTAATAATATACCTGAAATGACAACTAAAAGTAATGTCCGATCAATAATATAAAGATGATCCCACCATATTGGCAACCAATCAACCAACGATTTATCATATTCCCGAACCGATTGACTCCTTAACACGGGATACCTCGCATACGTAGTGATATATTTCTGGAAATCCAAAACGTTTGTTTTTTCAAGTTTCCAATCCGCCTTATAAAAAGCAGCAAAGGTGGACGGGTAAACCGGATATCCAGTTGAAATGAAATTTCTGATAAGAATGGGTGTCAGCAGCAAAGTCAGCAATAGTCCCATACGAACGATCATCAAATATTTCTTTCGCACTAACCAGAAACCTGCAATGATACAGGGTATCAGGAGTACAGGGATTGCCGACAATTTTATAGTAACGGCTATTACCGAGAAAATCGCCGCAATCAGGTCTGAATGTTCTCTTTTCGCTAAACCCCTCGTGCCGGAAAAAAAATAAAAAGCCAGCAGTACAGAAATGGCAGCTATAAAGTCCGGACTAAGAGAAGAAGCCGTTAATCGAATCTGCGTCCATGAAAGAATGGCAAATAGAATAAACACCAAATACCATAATCGTTTGCTCATTCTGTTTGGATTGTTGAAAACCCGCTTATCCTCTGCCGCCCCCGATACAAGAAATACAATAACCCAAGCCATTACGCAGCCATTCAGTGAAAATATCAAAGTGTTATCGGGAAACGAAAAATGAAAAAATGCCAATGCAGCAAACCACAGACTCTGAAAACCAAATTCGGGTTTAAGGTTCGCAATACCGGGCACCACACCAAACTGATCAAAAATCTGCGTTGAAAAAGCGTGATAATTCAAAGTATCCGGATGAATAACCGGCGCTGAAGAAATGACCAAAACCATGACTATGGAGATCGTCAGAAATGTAAAATCCAGCGTCCTAAAATATCGAAAACTATTTTTTAGTTGAGAAAATATTTCCTCTCGATTGCCTTCATTCACTAAAGTCAACAGGGCCAGCACCTGCAAACCTAATTTTATAACAGGAAAAAGAGGAACCGCAAGGGATAAGTAAAAAGTCACAATACCGATCACCGCCATACCGATAAAACAAATCACTGGTAATGCTATTACTGAAACGTCCTGAATGCCAAAGACTAATTTCAGAAACCGGTTGCCACAAATCAGGCAAACCAGTGAAATATATAACCATAAAATCAGAAGTAGAAGCATAATCGTTATTCACCTATTTTATATTCGCCGTCAGTAAAAATAAATTTTCCCCCATTTTTCAACCTGAATCCGTCTGAGATCGCTTTTCCCCTCGCTTCCAGACGGGGATCTTGTTTATACAAACAGGGTAATTCAATATCATAGCATCGCGGATTCCAGTTGTTTAGTATTTTCTGTGGAATCCGCAATCTTATATTGTCAACCACGATGGTTTTATATGGTGGTTTGGGAACCGGGGATGTAACCAGGTAATTCCTGTACCCTGCATTTCCGACAAGTTTTGAAACCGCAAATATCAAAATAAAAAAGCTTGTACAGATAAGTGAATATTTTACAATGCTGAAAGGTATTCTGTCAACCGGAGGTAAATAAATGACTGCCGCAAAAATGCTAAAAAGAAGTGATCCATATACAAACCGGGGATCCGGGGCAATGAAGAACCAGGTTGCCAAAAGGCAAACCATAACAAACAAAAAAACACGGTATGACTTGTTTCTCATCATCTTTAATCTGAAAAGCAAAACAATATATCCAATAACCGAAAAGAGAACAATCAGCTTATCAAACCGGAACAAGTATTTACCCCAGCTCAGCACCCAGTTTGGGAATGTCAGGTTTTCCGTCACTATTATGGGTTGAAACATTGGGTTAACACGATTGAAGTATCGGATGTATTTTGAAATCTCCATCAATTGCATTTTATCCGACTTCCAGTCAAATGAAAAAAAATCCAGCTGATATACAGGAAAGAAGGCGTACCCGGATAAAATGCAATTACGAATCAGGAATGGAACGATGACAAAAAACAGCCAAAATACGGATGCGAGCAATTTTCGAAACGATTGTATTTTAATAAACTGAATAATATAGAATAGACTGAGAATAAGTAACGGGAAATTCATCATTCGTACGGTGAAAAGGAACATTGGCCATATTAACCACTCAATCGGATATTTTTTTTCGAGTTTTATCAAATCGGTAAACAAGACGATGATACAGCAGGTGCTAATGAAATCGTAATTCATACTGGAAGCCGACCCCCGGATCATCGGCCAGTTTAAAAGACAAAGAATGAGTATGACAAAACCTGCCACAGATATCCTTCTGCCTTGCGCGTATTCTTTCCTGACCGGGTCAAAAATAACGTCCAGTAGATAATAGCATATCCACACCGAAAGCAATCCATTCAACGCGCCATAACTATTCAGACTCTGAATCGGAAAACCAAAAAAAGCAATGGCTATAAACCAGGAACTGTTAAAACCAAATCTCAGGTGAAGGTTCGCTATACCGGGCACGGAACCATATTCATAAATCCATTTCACCATCTGAATATGATAACTGTCTGTATCGTCCATTATAAAAGGACCCGCGTTCAATACCAGTATCATTAGAAAATAACAGAAAAAACATACAAAGAACAACTTGTTTCCCCCTTTGATATTTCCGGTAATGTTCAGCAATAAATTCCAAGCACGTTCTCTACGAATTATAGTAAAAATAATGAAGAGACTAGTGATGAAAAAAAGTGCTTTGGCATTTAGAGGTAAAACTAAAACGATCCATTGCCCGATTGCCGTAACAACCATTAATCCAGTGAGAATATAGTGGATGACCGTTCTCTGGTGGCCTTCCCCGTAAATAAAACTATAAAATAAAATACCGGCCCACAGGCAAATGCATGTGATACCAACATAACAGAACATTAAAAACAACATGAAGTTGCTTTTTTCTTAAGCTGATCGGACATGTCTTATCGGGTTGAATTTTAATTAGTAATATTGAATCGTCAAAGTCAAGTTTGTGTCATTTTTAATTACAGAAAGATATCGAAAATAATAAAATTACGGGCGCCCATATTCCAGCATTGGACGGTCTCCGAGGTTTGGCGATTTTACTCGTAGTTACCGGTCATCTTTTCTCCAAATATTATATATTTAATTTAGGCTGGTCTGGCTTGAATCTTTTTTTTATACTCTCCGGATACCTGATTACGAGCCGGCTTTTTTATCATATTTCTTCGTCGACCCTGGATTATTTTAAGAACTTTTATTCGAGGAGAATACTCAGGATATTCCCGTTATATTATGGATGCCTTTTTGTTTTATTTATTGTCCTTCCTCCAATCTACACTAAATATCAACAATATTTTAGTTCTTTATATATTATCCAAAATTGGTATTGGTTTTATTGCAGTAACTGGAGAATTATCCTGTATGGCCGGCCTTCCAATAATTTATTATTCCATTTCTGGTCCCTGGCGGTTGAGGAACAATTTTATTTAGTATGGCCAGTCATATTCCTTTTTGTTTCCTCCTATAAAAAACGAATACTTGCAATCCTTTTAATACTCTTTCTTTCTCTTTCATTCCGGGTATTGTTTTCGGAATCACCAGCCATATATTACAACACACTGACGGCTGCAGAACCCTTATTGCTGGGCTGTCTTATTTGTGTCCTGGAAAAAAGGCAAAAAATAAAATCCGTTTACCGCTTTTCAGGTGTGCTGGCGGTTTTGTCTGTCATTTCGCTGTTTTTGATTTTATTGCATAATCCGGATCCCCATATAACGAACCACTCTCTGCTGGTCATCGGCTATCTGAATATTGACCTGATATGGACATTTTTATTATGCATTGTTATCTTCAGGTCTCATAGAACAGGTTACATTATTAAATTTTTTTCATCAGGTATACTTGTTTGGCTTGGTGTCTATTCATATGGCATTTATGTTTTCCACTGGCTGATTCTCCAGTTACTTATCAATAAATATGAAATCCTGTTTACACAAAAAGGATACTCCATATTATTTTCCTATTGGCTGACCAGGGTTTTGGGCATCGCTATAACCCTGTTTATCAGTTTTGTCAGTTATCATTTATACGAGAAGAAATTTCTTTCATTGAAAAGATATTTAAGTTAGTAAGATAACTGCCGGACTGAAAGGCCATACTATTCAATTTTTTGACCTGTACCCGAGAACAAAAAAAGACAGCTATCCGATTCAGCGGCTATTTTAAAGTCTTTATAATCGGGGAATTTGTATTGGACGATACCCTGATTGTTTTTTAAAGTATTTTTTGATACGCAAACCAACAGATCCAAACCTCTTTTATGATAAATTTTTTCTCTGATATCATCCTCTGGTCTCTGCAGTATAAATGGATGATGCAGATCGATGGCGATATCGGAAGAAGACTCAACAAAGAAAATGATTGGGTTTTTACCCCGCTCATACATATTATCCAATTTCAGCAATTCTTTGTAAGAATCCCTGTCCAGTGGATCACGGGCGGGTGGTGGCTCGCAATTCCTGTAAAAATAGCTGACACCGATATAACGATCTTTTGTCCATTTTTCTTTCAGATAAATAATATCTGTCATAGACAGCAGGCAAAATATGATAACAATGATCTGAATTCTGTATTGTCCAAGTCGTTTATATGATATTGTCACAAGTGAAGGAACAAATAAATAACCCAGTAGCTTGAAATGCCGGCTGCTAAAATCAATATTTGCATTGAAAGAATATGCAAACAGAAAGAAAGCATTTAATCCGGCAAACAGAATAAAAAAAAGACTCTTGTAGGATTTATCTATTCCCTTGTCCTTTATCAAACAACGGACCGCCCAGACCAGTATCCATAAAATAAAAATGTATAATAAACGTGAGAGGAAAATCGACAAACCGTGATGATTCAATGTTCCCGGCAAAATCCTAACAACCCGTCCTATCCACTCCTGAATAGAAAGTAAGCTGCACAGGGGAGCCGTTAGCGGCACCAAAATCCCTTCAGCTGAAATATTAAAATGATTGATCAGGGCAGGCCTCGGTCCGCGGGACAGATAATCTATATATATCAAAACATCAAAACCAGGATTGGCAACATCAACAGCAGCTTATTAGAAAAGAATTGAAGCCGGAGCCGGTCCTGAGATTTATAAAAATGAACGATGCTGGCCGTTACGACCAGTACGCCATATATCAACAAAGTGGTTTTTGCAATAAAACAAAGCAGGAAAAGTGCCGCTGTCCCCAATAAATTCCAGGCTGAAATCTTACGTATTCGCATGACATACAAAAGAAACCACGGGAAGAATGCGAATTCAAGGATTTCGCCACCCTGGTAAATGATCAGGGAATAATACAAGGTGGAACTTGAAAAAATAATCAATAAAGACAGTAGCGATATTGTAACGGAGAAATTAAAAAACCGGAATACCCGAAAGTATCCAAAAAATCCCATGACGAGTGCCATCAGGCTTACAAGAATGGCTGCTATACCTAAACGAATGCCGAAGACTGCGTTCAGGATGCCGGGGAATAACCATTGACCAGGCGACCACCAGCTCATAAAAACAGGATCGATCCGCCCCATATTATTAACCGGAATTTCCTGCATTACATTAAACTGTCTGAAAAACAATGTACCCCGGTATGCCAGAAAACCATATGCACTATCGACACTTAAAACAAGTGGCCTCGAAAAACAATAAATCACAAAACAGGTTATCAGGAACAACAGGAGCCATAAATACCTTCCAGATGTAAAAAAAGACCAAAGAAAATTCAGTTTAGTAAAAGGGGCCATAAGTGGTTAAGACATACAAGTGCCAAATGAATGCTAAACTACCTAATTTAAAGATCATTTTTTTCTCCGTGATTTTTTGTCTGAGAGCCGCCAGCCATATACAAACAATAACAGGAATCAGCGTATTCGTCAATCTTTCCCTATAATATCCAAGTATCCAGAAAAAAAGCAGGAAACTGAAAAAAACAAATAACGTTTGTACCAGCATCCTGTTTCTATATGACGGCAGTTGATTTTTTCTGAAAAAAGAATAACCAGAGAAAAAATCGATAATATCAAAAGCTGGTGCATCGTTTGAGAAAAGTATTTTGTATTCAAAAGCAACGTTTGCACAAAAACTTTCACCGACTGCTGAAGCGTTTCCCATATCCAGATTAATTGATGATAGTCCCTTATTTCAGCGTTGAAATAAATAACCCCATGCAGTTTTAAAATCCAGATCCAGAAGAGTGTCGGAATAAAAAATAGAAATGATCAGAACAAGTGTCTGAAACAATGGCCACGGCCACGGTTCTTTGTACTTCTGAATTTCTTTTCATGGTTGATAAAGCAGAACACTAAAACCGGAAGCAGTAATATGAAATTGCCATATACCAATAATAAAAACCCGCTCAGTAAAAAAATAAGATGCAATCTGCAGAAAAGATAAGGGCTTTTCCAGCTCGATCTGACCGCAACAAAAAATAAATACATAAAAGAGGTGTCAGGAGGTTAAACATTTGCTGATGCACCGTCCAAAAAAATGCTTTAGTTATCGGATTTGAAGCGATAAACACCATCAATAAAAACATTGCATAATCTGAGAGCTGGTGCGTTTGACCATTTGGTAAAAAATCCTTTCAAATAAACAGAGGGCCAGCCATAGGATCAATATATTAAGTAGAAAATAACCCAAATAAAAATTTCCTGTCAACAGAATCCGGTCCGGAGGATATGTTCCCCGCCAGAATTTTCTATAAAAATTCAGAAGTTGCCGGTGAACGGGCCAGGTTAAAAACGTGATGGAATACCCCATCGCAGAACCTGCCAGTATGTAAAGCGGACGGCTTTGTCGCTGAGCGGACGGCTGCATTAATTGTCTCGGGGAAATGGCAGGAAATATAAATCCATAAGAATCCGGGTTTAAGAAAAATCCTGTATAGCGGTTCAGGGAAACATAACGCCCGTTTGGATCCGTCGTCCCGGCAATGGGTGGTGGGGAGAAAAGCAGGGAGACATTTAAAATAAGAATCAGGATACAACTTCTTCATGATCCTTTTCGTTGTCCCACCATCCGCTCCACATATTTACCGATCAGGTCAAATTCAATATTTACGAGGGATTGCGGAAAGAGGTCACGTATGTTGGTATTATCATATGTATAGGGAATGATGGCAACCGAAAAAGCATTGTCCGTAACATTAAAGCATGTCAGGCTGATGCCGTTTACGGCAATGGACCCTTTTTCTATGATGAGATTCCGGAAGGATTCAGGGAATTCGAAACGAAAAACCCAGCTTCCTTCCATATTCTCACGAAGTATACATTTTGCCGGGCTATCGACATGACCCTGAACCAGGTGCCCGTCCAGCCGCCCGTTAAACTGAAGGCATCTTTCCAGATTGACCCGGCTTCCGGGTCTCCATTCCGACAACATGGACTTGGAGAGCGTTTCTGCAATTGCTGTTACCTGATAAGTATGTTCTGTAACTGATTCGACCGTCAGGCAAACCCCGTCGTGGGAAAGGCTTTGATCAACCTTTAATTCGCGTGACAAAGCGGAGATGATCTGAAAAGTTTTATTGGTTCCGGTGCCGGAAATGGTAGATATAACGCCTGTCGCTTCGATGATACCGGTGAACATGTTGTAAAAATCGGGATTTCCACCCTTTTTATTACTTTATTTTAAAAAACTCCTTATCTTTGCACACCGAAATTCATTTTAAAAGGAGTACGAATTATGTTGATTATTGATTCAAAAGATTGCGAAAATATTGACAAGGCTTTAAAGAAGTATAAGAAGAAATTCGAAAAAGCCAAGGTATTGATACAGCTACGCAGCCGTCAGTCATTCACCAAACCATCTATTAAAAGAAGGGGTGAAGTATTAAAAGCTGTATATAAGCAGCAATTGGCCACCGGGAAATTTGACTAACAAAACGTTTCTGTTTAATAATATGATGGGCCTTTCAGGTAAAACTGAAAGGCTTTTTTATTTCCTAGCTTTAAATTTTTTACTTTTAGGAGTACCAATCATCCGGCATTGAATTCAGTCAGCCAGCCCTTTATTGACTACCTAAAATTCGAAAAAAGGTATTCTGCCCACACAGTTCGGGCATATAGCGATGATCTAGGGCAATTTTTCAGTTATCTGGACTCCTGCTTTGGTGAAACACCTCTCCCGCTTGTGTCTACTTCATTTGTTCGCTCCTGGCTGGCCAGTTTAAAAGAACAAAAAATCGCCTCAAAGTCAATAAACCGGAAAATATCTTCTTTAAAATCCTTCTTTAAATACCAGTTACGAACCGGTTCACTAAAGAAATCTCCCATGACCGGTATCATTAGTCCTAAATCAGGGAAAAGACTGCCGGTGTATGTGGAGGAAAAAGACATGCTGTTGCTTACGGAACAGATTGATTTTCCGGACACATGGCAGGGTCGAACCGAGCGGCTACTGATCAGGATATTTTATAATACAGGTGTGAGGCTGACGGAACTGGTAAACCTAAAAAACAGTCAGGTAGATATCTCAGGGGCTTCTATACGGGTAACCGGGAAAGGAAACAAAGAGAGAATAATTCCCGTCAGTGTTTCCCTGCTGACTGATATCTGCCTCTACCAGAAAGAAAAACAGTCATTACCGGCATGGAACTACGCGGAATCAGCTGAAACCCTTCTCGTAAATGAAGAGGGCAAGGCACTTTATGTTAAATACGCCTATTTATCTGTCCGTAAATGGCTTTCCAGGGTAACGACAATCGACAAAAAAAGCCCTCATGTACTCCGTCATAGTTTTGCCACCCATTTAATGAACCATGGCGCTGACCTGAATTCAGTAAAAGAATTGCTCGGACATAGTAGTCTGGCTGCAACCCAGTTGTATACACATAATACCATTGACAAACTCCGCGAAGTACATAAGAAAGCCCATCCCAGGGGATAACCCAGGAGTGAAAATACAGGGAATATATAAGTCGAAAAATTTGGAAAAATTCCACCAAGGAGTTAATTTCAATACAAGGCGGTGCATCCAACACCTGCTGAAAAGTTCTTCTATTTATTGATTCATTGTTAAAAAGCGAAGCTATGAACGTAAACATTCAGACAGTACACTTCGAGGCCGATAACAAATTAGTAGATTATGTAAATAAAAAATTATCCAGATTGGATACGTTCCACGACAGAATTGTTAAGGTAGAGGTATATCTCAAACTAGACAATGTTGTTCACACTATCAAAGACAAGATTGCAGAAATAAAAGTACATGTTCCCCGCCAGGATTATTTTGTAAAATGTTCCTCAAAATCATTCGAAGAGTCCTTCGATAAAGCCATGGGATCTCTTATCAATCTGATCAAAAGAAAAAAAGATAAACAAGCTGCCTAAGCCAAAACCCCTTAAAGGGGTTTTTTTATGATCTTGTATTCAATCGGAAAGGACAATATGAACCAATCAGGATAAAAAACACTCCAAAATTTTTCCATTTAACAAATTCGCTTACCTTTGCCTTCCCAAAAAAACAGGTGGATAAATACATCTGTTTTAGTTCTTTGTATGTGGGTAGTATGGTAAATAGAATCAGGCCAGAGTAGCTCAGTTGGTAGAGCAGCTGATTTGTAATCAGCAGGTCGCGGGTTCGACTCCCTTCTCTGGCTCCAGGCATGGCATCCAGGCTAAAAAGCTGGTTGGCTGGCAAGTAATGATTACCATCGGGCAAGTAGTCAAGTGGCCAACGACAACAGACTGTAAATCTGTTCTCTCCGGAGTTCGGTGGTTCGAATCCATCCTTGCCCACACTGTTTTGTGAAGCGCTGAAGCGCTTCACAAAACAAGACTGAAAGTGTGGAAGAATGGAAGTATGGAAGTAGTGGTTCAGTAACATAGTTCTTTGAGTTGAAATTATAGTTGCAGTGGAATAAAGAAAGAGAAATCACTTTCAGACTTCCAGTCTTCCATACTTTCATACTTGTATTTTGCGGAAGTAGCTCAGTTGGTAGAGCGACAGCCTTCCAAGCTGTAGGTCGCGGGTTCGAACCTCGTCTTCCGCTCTCATCATCCAAAGCTTTAGCGAAGGATGATCCGCCCCAACCGCGATCTGCGGTTGTACGGCAGGAATTTAAGCTATAGCGACTATGCCGTTGTAGCTCAGTGGTAGAGCACTTCCTTGGTAAGGAAGAGGTCAAGAGTTCAATTCTCTTCAACGGCTCATCAGAACAGAGAGGTTGAATGGAAAAAGAAAAGCAGGTTTAGGAAAATAGAATCATTTATTTAAAACACACAATTAAAAACTAGATACCAATGTCAAAAGAGACCTTCAAAAGGGATAAGCCCCACGTTAATGTTGGAACCATTGGTCATATTGACCATGGTAAAACCACTTTGACTGCTGCCATTACAACCATTTTGTCTTCAAGAGGACTGGCAACAGCAAAAAAGTATGATGAAATCGATGCTGCTCCCGAAGAAAAAGAGCGTGGTATTACCATCAATACGGCGCATGTTGAATACCAGACGGCAAACCGTCACTATGCGCACGTGGATTGCCCGGGTCATGCTGACTATGTAAAAAACATGATCACAGGTGCAGCCCAGATGGATGGTGCTATCCTGGTGGTTGCTGCAACTGATGGCCCAATGCCACAGACAAAAGAACATATCCTCCTCGCCCGCCAGGTAGGCGTTCCGCGTATGGTGGTGTTTATGAATAAAGTTGATCTGGTCGACGATCCGGAATTACTGGAATTGGTTGAAATGGAAATCCGCGAACTGCTTACTTTCTATGGATTCGATGGTGATAATACACCAATCATCCAGGGATCTGCCACAGGAGCGCTTGCGGGTGAAGCAAAATGGATTAAAGCCATAGATGAATTGATGGATGCTGTTGACAGCTATATTCCATTACCTCCGCGCCCGGTTGATCAACCCTTCCTGATGTCGGTAGAAGACGTGTTTTCTATCACAGGACGTGGAACTGTTGCTACAGGACGTATCGAAAGAGGCCGGATTAAGGTGGGTGAAGCTATTGAAATCGTAGGATTGATGGAGGCACCGCTTGCTTCAACCGTAACGGGTGTAGAAATGTTCCGCAAACTGCTGGATGCAGGTGAAGCAGGTGATAATGCTGGCTTATTGCTGCGTGGTATTGAAAAGAACCAAATCCGTCGTGGAATGGTACTTTGCAAACCAGGATCCATCACTCCTCATACCGAATTCAAGTGTGAAGTTTATGTATTGAGCAAGGAAGAAGGCGGACGTCATACTCCTTTCTTTAACAAATATCGCCCGCAGTTCTATTTCCGTACTACGGATGTAACCGGAGAAGTAGAATTACCGGCAGGAACAGAAATGGTTATGCCAGGTGACAACAGTGCTTTAACTGTTAAACTGATTCAGCCGATCGCTATGGAGAAAGGTCTGAAATTTGCGATCCGCGAAGGTGGACGTACAGTTGGAGCAGGACAGGTAACCGAAATACTGAAATAACCTGAATTCTACCCCGCCGAAGGCGCGGGATGGAATAAATTCAGATTTTATTTATATTTGCAAGAACTAAAAGCTGTCTCGGTAAAGCGGGATAGCTTTTAGCTTTCTACGGGAATAGTTCAACGGTTAGAATAGAGGTCTCCAAAACCTTTGATCAGGGTTCGAATCCTTGTTCCCGTGCCGAGTCAATTGAAAATTATTATGAACAAAGTCACTAATTATTTTAAAGAATCCTATAAGGAACTGATGGAAAAAGTAACCTGGCCAACCTGGTCAGAACTTCAGCAATCCACCGTGATTGTGCTTGTAGCGACTATTCTGATCACCCTGCTGGTGGGTGTTATGGATGTACTTTCCAGCGGTGTTTTAAAATTCATTTATTCATTATTATCCTAATGGAAACAATTAATCAGGCCGCTGCCACAGATCCGGGCGAACAAACACCACAGGTTCCAGCAAAGGAAACCAAGTGGTACGTGCTTCGTGTAGTGAGTGGCAAAGAAAGAAAAGTGAAGGAGTATCTCGACAAGGAAATTTCAAGGGGTGGCTGGAGTGAAGTGGTTAAACAAATCTTCCTGCCCATAGAAAAAGTATACAAAGTGCAGAACGGGAAAAAGGTGATGCGCGAGCGGAACTACTATCCGGGCTATGTAATGGTTGAAGTGGTAGAAGGGAAATTGGGTGACGATTTACGCGACGCCGTAAAAAACACTCCGAGCGTCATTCATTTTCTGGGTAAAGAGAATCCGATTGCACTCCGGAAAGCAGAAGTGAATAAAATGCTTGGCAAAATGGATGAAATGGCGGAAGCCGGGGGAATGAGTATGAGTGAACCTTTTATCATCGGAGAAACCATTAAAATCATTGAAGGGCCATTTAATGATTTCAATGGAATCATTGAAGAAGTGAACGATGAAAAGAAGAAATTAAAAGTTACGGTAAAGATCTTTGGCAGGTCCACACCTGTGGAATTAAATTATATGCAGGTAGAGAAAATCGCCTGATTATTTCATTGAATAAATAAAAAAAGACGCGAATATTCGCGTCTTTTTTTTCTATTGTTTATCGCTATCCTCAAACTGCAAAACCAATTTTAAAACGAACTACCACCTGTTTCTGTACTTCCGGATCCATTGGAACTTTCCGGATTGCCTGATGGCATTTCAGGAGCGGAAGCAACCGGGGCTGGTGCAGGGCTGGGTTTTTTAACTGATTTTTTCTTCGGTGCTGCTTTTTTAGGTGCTGCTTTTTTGGGTGCTGCTTTTTTGGGTGCCGCTTTTTTTGCTGCCTTCTTTTTAGGAGCTGCTTTTTTCTTTGGAGCCGCTTTCTTTTTAGGAGCTGCTTTCTTTTTAGGAGCCGCTTTTTTCTTTGCAGCTTTCTTTTTTGCGGGTGCTTTTTTTGCTGCCTTTTTAGCGGACTTTTTAGGCGCAGATTTCTTTTTAGGCGAGGCCTTTTTCTTTGCCGCTTTTTTCTTTGACTTTGCCATAATTTGAAGAAAGTTTTTTAATGATTTGAGAGCAATGGATGTTTGTGGCAAAAAGTTAAACAGAAATATTCATATAGAAAAAAATGAGTACACTTATTTTACGCCTAACGTCTAAAGCTGAACGCTGAGACATGATATGGATCTCTGTTTTGCTCTTTGAAATTGTATTATCTCAGTGTGCCGGGAGAACTGTTTGAAGGTCGATGACTGACCGGTTTCTAAAATTGACATGACCACTGAAGTAATTTGAAATATGTATTAGAAAAACTTTCATTAGTATACCTGCCCGTTCTGTTAAGGAGTTACCTTTCGCTGCCCGGAGTACTACGATTTTGGGCAAAATCCTGCAAATTCCTTTTGTGATATTCCGGAATAATCCCTAATTTTGCGTCCCCAATACAGAGTTCTTATTTTGAAATGGTTTGGGAGTCCCGCTATAAGCGGGACGTTAACACCAAAAAATGTAAACATGGCAAAGCAAATTTCCGGTTATGTCAAGTTGCAGGTTAAGGGCGGTCAGGCCAATCCGGCCCCCCCTATCGGACCTGCATTAGGATCAAAGGGTATTAATATTATGGAGTTCTGTAAGCAATTCAATGCCAGAACCCAGGATAAAATAGGAAAAGTTCTTCCTGTTTTAATTACCGTTTACTCCGACAAATCCTTCGATTTTATCATCAAAACACCGCCCGCTGCTGTCCAGATCCTGGAAGCGGCAAAATTACAGAGCGGATCCAAAGAGCCAAATCGCAGCAAAGTAGGTAAGGTCAACTGGACCCAGGTAGAAGCTATTGCAAAGGATAAAATGCCAGACCTGAACTGCTTTACCGTTGAAAGCGCCATGCGAATGGTGGCTGGTACGGCACGCAGTATGGGCGTTAATGTGGAAGGCAAAGCTCCATGGGACAATTGATTCTGAACACTTAAAAAAATTATGATATGGCCATCTCAAAAAAAAGAAAATCTGTTGCCGCTAAGGTTGACAAGAATAAAACATACACGCTGAAAGATGCATCTTCCCTTGTAAAGGAAGTGAATCTTACCAAGTTTGATGCTTCCGTGGACCTGCATATCCGTCTGGGTGTAGATCCCAAAAAAGCTGATCAGTCCGTTCGTGGAACTGTAAGTCTTCCGCACGGAACAGGTAAAACAAAACGCGTATTGGTATTATGTACACCCGATAAGGAAGCTGCCGCAATTGCTGCAGGAGCTGATTATGTCGGACTGGATGAATATATCACAAAGATTGAAGGCGGATGGGTAGATGTGGATGTTGTTATTGCCACACCTTCCGTGATGCCTAAAATCGGTAAACTGGGTAAAGTATTAGGACCGCGCAATCTGATGCCAAATCCAAAAACTGGTACAGTAACCAATGATGTGGCCGCTGCCGTCAATGAGGTAAAAGGTGGTAAAATTGCCTTTAAAGTTGATAAAGCAGGAATTATTCATGCATCCATTGGAAGGGTTAGTTTTTCACCTGAAAAAATCACCCAAAACAGCCAGGAACTGATCAATGCAGTGATTCGCGCAAAACCAGCCACTTCGAAAGGCACTTATGTAAAGAGTGTATTTATGGCCTCCACGATGAGTCCTTCTATTTCAATTGATACCCGCGCTTTTGCAGCTCAATAATATATTTTAAAAAAAAGGTTATGACTAAAGATCAAAAAAACGAAGTTATTGAAGTGCTGAAAGGCAAGTTCTCTCAATACAATAATTTCTATGTGACCAATACGGAATCTCTTTCTGTTGAACAGGTAGGAAAATTGCGCAGAATCTGCTTTAATAAAAAAGTGGAAATGAAAGTTGCGAAGAATACACTCATTAAGAAAGCCCTGGAAAATCTGGATTCTTCCCGCTATTCAGGTGTATTCAACTCGCTGAACGGTGTTACTGCCCTGCTGTTTTCTGAAAATGCAAAAGAGCCCGCCCTTATCATTACGAGCTTCAGAAAAGATTCAAATCTTGAAAAGCCCGTATTGAAAGCTGCTTTTATCGATGGAGACGTGTTTGAAGGAGACAATCAGTTGAAAACACTTACGACCCTGAAGAGCAAACACGATCTGATCGGAGAAATCATCAGCTTGTTGCAATCACCTGCCAAGAATGTAATCAGCGGATTAAACGCAGGTGCAAAACTGGCTGGTCTGGTTCAGGCACTGGAAGCAAGAGCACAGGCTTAATTGTTAATGAAGTGTGAATTGTTAATTGAATTAATCGAACCTGGGTTAGTAGACTAATATTTTTTTAATAACGCATCCTCCGGAGTTGAGCCGAAAGGCGGACCATGAAGGGGGAAAAAATCAAACAAAATGGCAGATTTAAAAGTTTTCGCAGAACAGTTGGTATCTCTGACTGTAAAAGAAGTTAATGAACTTGCAAAAATCCTGAAAGAAGAATACGGTATCGAACCTGCTGCTGCAGCTGCTGCTGTTGCTGGTCCTGCTGCCGGTGGAGCTGCTCCTGCTGCTGAAGAAAAAACCGCCTTTACGGTTATACTGAAAGCTGCTGGTGCAAACAAACTGAATGTCGTTAAGATCGTAAAAGATCTGACTGGCCTTGGCTTGAAAGAAGCAAAGGATCTGGTTGACGGCGCTCCAAAACCCGTTAAAGAAGGTGTAAGCAAAGCAGATGCTGAAGGTCTGGTTGCTAAGCTGAAAGAAGCTGGTGCTGACGTTGAAATTCAGTAATTTCTGGCATAATTAATATAAATGGAGAGTGATTGTTTACAGTCATTCTCCATTTTATTTTGGTTGACAGTGACGGTTGACAGATAATGACGAAATTCGGAAAATACGTTCGATCTTAATTTCGACCTGTCAACTGTCAACTGTCAACTGTCAACTAATTTTATCCGGAAAGATCAGATTTTTAGCATAAAATCCTTAACTTTGCCGTCCGTTTGTATTATCAATTAAGCTATAAATATTCAGCACAATATAACATGCTATTAATCAATGCGTTGGGAATTCATTGAATTCACGAGGCATTTTTTTGTTTTCCCGCGAACTGTAGTTTGAACATTTAAAACAGGATATATACTATATGTCTTCCACAAAGCTCACACCAAGGGTCAATTTCGGTAAGATTAAACACCTTGCAGAAACACCCGATCTTCTCGAAGTGCAGATCCAGTCTTTTAAAGAGTTTTTCCAGCTGGAAACAACTCCTGACAAGCGTAATATCGAAGGCTTGTTCAAGGTATTCAAGGAAAATTTCCCGATCACCGATACGAGGAATATTTTCATGCTCGAGTTCCTTGATTACTTCATTGATCCGCCCCGTTATACGATTGAAGAATGTATGGAGCGCGGACTGACTTATGCCGTTCCGTTGAAAGCAAAATTGCGACTCAGTTGTAACGATGAGGAGCATGTGGACTTTCAGACCATCGTACAGGATGTATTCCTTGGAAATATTCCTTACATGACACCTCGTGGAACCTTTGTGATCAACGGCGCTGAACGCGTGGTTGTATCCCAACTCCATCGTTCACCAGGTGTATTCTTCGGACAATCCATTCATCCGAACGGAACTAAGATATATTCTGCCCGTGTGATTCCTTTCAAGGGCGCATGGATGGAATTCGCTACAGACATCAATAACGTGATGTTTGCTTACATCGACCGTAAGAAGAAATTCCCGGTTACTACCCTTCTCCGTTCAATCGGTTACGAAACAGATAAAGATATCCTTGCATTATTCGGCATGGCCGACGAAGTGAAGGTGGATAAGAAAACATTACATAAATATATCGGCAAAAAACTGGCTGCCCGCGTTCTGAGAACATGGGTGGAAGATTTTGTGGATGAAGATACCGGCGAAGTTGTTTCTATCGAAAGAAATGAAATCGTGCTGGAACGCGATACAGTGCTCGATGAAGAAGCCATCGATATGGTCATTGAGATGGATGTGAAGAGCGTTTTTATTCAGAAAGAAGATGTGGGTGGAGATTATGCCATCATTTACAATACACTGAATAAGGATACGTCCAACAGTGAACTGGAAGCCGTTCAGCATATCTATCGCCAGTTGCGTGGTGCCGATGCACCTGATGATGAAACAGCTCGTGGAATCATTGACAAATTATTCTTCAGCGACAAGCGTTATGATCTCGGCGAAGTAGGCCGTTATAAAATTAATCGCAAGCTCAATCTGAACCTGCCTTTGACTCAGAAAACACTGACAAAGGGCGATATGATTGAGATCATCAAATACCTGGTTCGTTTAACCAATGGTAAAGCAGAAATCGATGACATCGATCACCTGAGCAACCGTCGTGTACGTACCGTGGGAGAACAATTATACGCACAGTTTGGTGTGGGTCTTGCCCGTATGGCACGTACTATCCGTGAACGTATGAACGTACGTGACAATGAAGTATTCACTCCGGTGGATCTGATCAATGCCAGAACGCTTTCATCCGTGATCAATTCATTCTTTGGAACATCACAGTTGTCACAGTTCCTGGATCAAACGAATCCCTTAAGTGAAATAACACATAAGCGCCGTATCTCCGCCCTCGGGCCCGGAGGTTTAAGTCGCGAACGTGCAGGCTTTGAAGTACGTGACGTGCATTATTCACATTATGGACGCCTGTGTACCATTGAAACTCCGGAAGGACCGAACATCGGGTTGATTTCAACGCTTTGCGTTCATGCGAAGATCAATGAAATGGGATTTATCGAAACACCTTACCGGAAAGTAAATGAAGGCAAGGTGGATATGAAAAAACTCACTTATCTGAGTGCGGAAGAAGAAGATATCGCCAAAATTGCACAGGCAAATATTGCATTGGATGATAAAGGAAATTTCGTTGAAGATAAAATCGTTTCGCGTCAAACCGGTGATTTTCCGATCCTCGACAGAAACGAAGTGGAATATATGGACGTTGCACCAAACCAGATTGTAGGTCTGAGTGCTTCTCTTATCCCCTTCCTCGAACACGATGATGCCAACCGTGCGCTGATGGGATCGAACATGCAAAGGCAGGCTGTACCGCTGATTCTTCCTGAAAGGCCGATCGTAGGTACCGGTCTGGAAGCAAAAGCTGCACGCGATGCCCGCATCCAGATCCACTCTGAAGGCGAAGGTGTTGTTGAATTTGTTGACGCAAATGAAATTCACGTTCGATACGAAAGAAATGAAATACAAAAGCTCGTCAGCTTTGAAGACGATCTGAAAATATACAAACTCACCAAGTTCATTAAAACGAACCAGGAAACCTGTATCAACCTGAAACCCGCCGTCAAAAAAGGACAGCGCGTGAAAGAAGGCGATTTCCTTACAGAAGGATATGCCGTGCAGCATGGTGAAATGGCACTCGGTAGAAATCTGAAAGTGGCTTTCATGCCATGGAAGGGTTACAACTTCGAGGATGCCATCGTTATCAGCGAAAAAGTGGTACGTGAAGATTTATTTACTTCTGTTCATATTTCTGAATACGAACTCGAAGTGCGTGATACTAAACTGGGTGAAGAAGAACTGACTCCTGATATTCCCAATGTATCTGAAGAAGCCACCAAGGATCTTGACGAAAACGGTATCATCCGGGTAGGTGCACAGATCAAGGAAGGTGATATCCTGATTGGTAAGATCACACCGAAGGGTGAAAGCGATCCGACTCCTGAAGAAAAACTTCTCCGCGCGATCTTTGGTGACAAGGCAGGTGATGCGAAAGACGCTTCCCTGAAAGCACCAAGCGGTACGGAAGGTGTTGTAATCAGCAAGAAACTTTTCCAGCGCGCGAAGAAAGATAAGAATGCAAAAGTGCGTGAGAAGGCTGTTCTTGATAAGATCGAAAAAGTACATGAGAAGAATGAAACAGATCTGCTTGAAGTACTGATATCTAAATTACAGGTGTTGCTGAAAGATCATTCATCTACCGGAGTCAATAATAATTTCGGTGAAGTGCAGATCGGAAAGGGTGCAAAGTTCACTCAGAAAAATCTGAGTGGTATCGATTACCTGAATGTCAATCCGCTGGGATGGACAGGCGATGCGAAATCAGACGAACTGGTGAATGTTCTTCTGCATAACTACAATATCAAGTACAACGAAGAACTGGGAAGATATAAGAGGGAAAAGTTCAACATCTCCATCGGTGACGAATTACCGGCTGGTGTTTTGAAACTGGCAAAAGTGTACCTGGCTGTTAAACGTAAATTGAAAGTGGGCGATAAAATGGCGGGACGCCATGGTAATAAAGGTATCGTCGCCAAAATTGTACGTGCTGAAGACATGCCATTCCTGGAAGACGGAACACCGGTTGACATCGTACTGAATCCGCTCGGCGTACCATCCCGTATGAACCTGGGACAGATCTATGAAACCGTTCTGGGATGGGCAGGTGAAAAACTTGGTTTGAAATTCGCAACACCGATATTCGACGGTGCGACCGTTGAAGAAATTGCAGAACATATCGACAGAGCAGGTTTGCCTACATTCGGTCATACTTACCTGTATGATGGAGAAACCGGCGACCGCTTCGATCAGAAAGCAACGGTTGGTATCATCTATATTATCAAGTTGCACCATATGGTGGATGATAAAATGCATGCCCGCAGTATCGGACCATACAGTCTCATTACCCAGCAGCCATTGGGTGGTAAGGCACAATTTGGTGGTCAGCGTTTCGGGGAAATGGAAGTATGGGCGCTTGAAGCCTACGGTGCTTCCAATATCCTGCAGGAACTGCTTACCCTTAAGTCGGATGACATTATCGGCCGCGCAAAGACTTATGAAGCCATTGTGAAAGGTGATAGCATTCCGAGAGCCGGTATACCTGAATCATTCAATGTATTGGTTCATGAACTGCGCGGACTTGGACTTGATCTCAGATTCGACTAGAGTCGAATCTGAGGCCTAAAGCTCAAAGCTTAAAGCCTAAAACTCGTATAAATAAAGAAGAGGTTGTCTTAAAAAAGACAGCCTCTTTTGTTTTCTTAAATCTCTCACTTACATGCGTAATATTATGAATATCAGAATATTAATTTCAAGATCACCTGTCCAGCCGGCTCATATAATGTGTTAACCTTTTCACGATCAACGAAATAGGAGCATAAACCTTCGTCAATCCTTGTGTGAACCTTGTGTCAACCATGTGCCATCATAGGGGAAACAGCATATTTGGTACAAGGATGGTACAAGGATCGCACAGGTTTGAGACAAGGGTGGTTGATCGTTGATCTTTCTTTAAAATTTCTTCCTATTACAGTTTCCCTTTAATGAAATATCCAAGCCCTCTGCCCGCTTCGCTGTAGGCTGTGGAAATTCTCTCGTCTGTAGCGTAATCATTTTCAAAAAAGCTGCCACCCGGAGCATTTATTACGCTGATTTTAGCGATTACATGAGATTTATTAGCGGTCTCAACTATCCAGGCAACTCCGCTGATTTCAGCATTATGACGCATGAAGCCAATATTAAATCCCGGTTCAGTGTTGGTGGTTTTGAAGATTAGAGTATACTTTGATTTCGGATCAGGTTGCAAAGAACCATATTTTTCAAACTCTTTTGTGAATGCCGGTTCATACAGCGCTTCCCTGTCATCTTTCCAGGCCTTGGCCCACTCATCACCTTTTCCAGGTGATTTTTTATTATAATCTTCAGTGTGTTTTGCAACGTATTCCGCCTCTGTTTGTTGCCCATGTGAATGTGGATGTGGAGGTCCAGGGTGATGTCCAGATTCCTTTCCGCTGCCTATCATCATACTATCGTAACTAAAGGCAAAAGCAATTGTTTTTTCAGACTTTAGAGGGGAAAGATCTCCGTCTTCCAATTTAACTTTCTGTCCGAATCCACGCATGGCCACTATCAGAACAAAGGCTAGAAGGGTAAGGTGTTTCAAACGTTTCATGATTTTTCTTTTTAAGGTTTAATGAATAAGAATTCATGAAATGAAAGTAATTAAAATCGAGGCACAAAAATCCCGGCTAACGTGTGAATTGATAATTTTCCTGTGTGAGATGAATAATTAGTGTTACCTCTTCCTGAGCAGTTCCTTCCGGAACAGCTGATAGTCGGCAGCCATTTTTACGGAACTTTTCTTTTTCTCAAATAAATCCGACACAGATTCAGGTGCTATCACGGAATGCCCGCTGAATTTTTCCACCACTTCGGGGAATTTTACCGGATGGGCGGTTTCCAGAAACATGCCTGATTCGTCCGGATGCTTTTCCAGCCATCGGTTCAGGGCCAGCCATCCGACGGCTCCATGTGGATCTGCCTGATATTTATAAAGACGGTAAATAGAGGCCAGGGCATCGCCTGTTTCGTCATCCGAAATACTTTCACTGCTCATCATTTTTTTCAGGGGTTCGAATTCTGAGTTGAACAGCGCCAGGACCCTTACGAAATTGCTCGGATCACCCACATCCATTGCATTGGATAAGGTGGCCCTGGCCTTTTCAGGCTTATAGATCCCTGTTTTTAAATATTCCGGAATTACCGCATTGGAATTACAGGCAGCGATAAAATGTGAAACGGGAAGTCCGGAGTGATATGCCAGCAGCCCTGCGCAAATATTCCCGAAATTTCCACTGGGAACGGAAATAACAGGTGGTTTCAGTTTGTCGTTCCATTGTTTCCATGCCAGGAAATAATAGATCTGCTGCGGAAGCCAGCGCGCGACATTTATGGAATTGGCTGACGTCAAAAAAATCTTTTCGTTGAGGTCCGGGTCTGAGAAAGCCTGTTTGACCAGTGCCTGACAATCATCAAAACTACCATCCACTTCATAAGCCATTATATTTTTACCGGAGGTTGTCAGTTGAAGTTCCTGCACAAGGCTCACTTTTCCGGAAGGGTACAGAATAACAACATTTACGCCTTCCACATCCAAGAAACCACTGGCAACTGCTCCACCTGTATCGCCCGAAGTGGCTACCAGCACCGTCACAGGTCTTTCCTGCCCTTTCATGAAATATCCCAGGCATCGGCTCATAAAACGCGCACCCACGTCTTTAAAAGCCAGGGTGGGCCCATGGAATAATTCAAGTGTTGAAATCCTGGATGAAAGACTAACAAGTGGAATATCAAATGAAATCGTTTCCTGTAAAATTTGCCTCAGCGTTTTTTCCGGCATGGAATCTCCCACATATTGGTTCATAACATACCAGGCAATTTCCTCATCCGGTTCGCTATCCAGATTGTAGATCCAGGATTCAGGAAAAAAGGGAACATATTCAGGGAAAAACAATCCTTTTTCTGAGCCCAGTCCCTGGATGGTCGCCGTTCTGAAATCAACTTTTTCTGAATGTTTATTGAGATTGTAGAATAACATGTTATTGCTTTATGCTTTGCGCCTTACGCTGTAAGCTTAGTAACTCCCTGTGAATTCACAGTGGTAACATAAATATGATAATTCACGCCGATACGGTCATACACTGATTTCATCACACCGGCTACTTTTCGGGCGGTCTGATCATCCCTGCTCAACATAAAAATAGAGGGACCGGAACCGGAGATACCTCCGCCGATTGCACCGGCAGCCTTGCATTCCGATTTGATGATGTCGAAGCCCGGTATCAGTATCGATCGTACCGGCTCAATGATTACATCTTCCAGTGACCTTCCGATCAGTTCATAGTCGCCCTTCATCAGGCCCGCGACCAGTCCACCGATATTTCCCCATTGCCGTGATAGCATCTTTTAACAAGACTTCTTTCCTTAGAATTTCGCGGGCATCGGAAGTTCTTACTTCAATTTGCGGATGCAGTACAGAAACAAACAAGGGCGGTGATGAAATCGGGATAATGTCCAGCGGAAAAATAGAACGGATGAGTGTTACGCCGCCGTAAATGCAGGGCGCGATGTTGTCAGCATGTTTAACGCCGGATGCCACTTTTTCTCCGAACATGGCAAAGCGCACGAGTTCTTCATTCGTAAATATATTCCCCAGCAATTCATTGGCAGCAACCACGGCACCTGCCGCACTCGCTGCACTGGAACCAATTCCGCTTCCGGGTTTGATCTGTTTAGTTATGGTGACTTCGAATCCAACATCCTGTTTTAAAACGGCCAGCATTTCCAATAAAGGTGCGCCGGCGGTATTCAGTGCAGGATCCTTCGGAAGCGGGAAATTATCCGTGGTGTTTATTATCACCTGCCGTTTGTCCAGGAGTCGCAATCGCATAATATCATAGGGCTCTGACAGGCATAATCCGAGCACATCGAATCCACAAACCAGGTTTGCCACAGTGGCCGGCGCATGTACGGTAATTTCTTTCATAAATGCAAGTTAAGCGTTCGCTGCCCGGATGATATCTGCAAAAACACCGGAGGCAGTTACTTCCGCACCAGCTCCCGCGCCTTTGATTACAAGGGGCTGTTCGGGGTATCGATCTGTATAAAAAAGCACGATATTATCCTTTCCATACAAATGATAAAAGTCATGAGAAGGGCCCACATGCTGAAGACCCACCGAAGCTTTTCCGTTTTCATAACTCGCAACAAATTTTAATTTCTTTCCTTCAGCCGCTGCGGCGTCATACAATTTTTTGAAATGTATTTCTTCTTTTTCCATGGCCAGGTAGAAATCCGACACAGATCCGACCATGCAGGACGCAGGCAGAAATAAATTGTTGCTGATATCTTCCATTTCAATGGCGTGACCCGCTTCTCTCGCAAGGATCATGATCTTCCGCATCACGTCGGTTCCGCTCAGATCCAGCCGTGGATCAGGTTCCGTATAACCTTCATCCTGTGCCTGTTTTACGACATTGGTAAATTTTGTCTTTCCATCGTAATGATTGAAAACAAAATTGAGTGTACCACTGAGAACGGCTTCGATTTTCCTGATTTTATCTCCGCTCCGAAGCAGATCGTTCAATGTTCCGATAACCGGAAGTCCCGCTCCCACATTGGTTTCGAAAAAATATGCCGCGTTGAATTCTTTTGACAAATCTTTCAACCGGCGGTAATAACTATAGGGCGATGAACTGGCAATTTTATTACAGGCAACCACAGAAATACTTTTCTGCAACAGGTGTTCATAACCCAACGCGACTTCCCGATTGGCGGTAACGTCAACAAATACGGAGTTGCGCAGATTTTTTGAATGAATGATCTTTAAGAAATTCCCGAGATGCATTGGCTCTGCTTTTTCCAGTTCCGTCTGCCAGTTATTTAAATCAATCCCTTCTTCCTGTATCAGCATCTTACGGCTGTTCGCAAGGCCCGTCACCCGCACCTGTAACCGAAGATGTTCCAGGAGGAAACTTTTCTGTTGTGCCAGCTGCTGGAGTAATCTCCGGCCCACATTGCCGGTTCCTGTAATAAATAAATTCAATTGTTTATAAGTCGCTTCAAAAAAATCTTCGTGTAAAACATTGACTGCTTTCTTAACATCTTTCGTTGATATGACGGCCGAGATATTTCTTTCCGACGATCCCTGGGCGATGGCCCGGACATTGATACCATTCCTGCCCAACACGCCGAATAGTTTTCCGCTGATGCCAGGATGGCTTTTCATATTATCCCCCACGAGCGCTATGATCGCCAGTTCTTCTTCTACTATCAAAGGCAGAACGGTTCCCGCCTGTATTTCTGTTGCAAATGCTTCGTCGATTGAAACTTTAGACAATGATGCCTGGGAACTGTCGACACCTACACATATGGAGTGCTCCGAAGAAGCCTGCGTAATCAGGATCACATTGATTTGTTGCCTCGACAGGGCCTCAAATAATCTTTTTGAAAACCCGGGAATGCCGATCATACCACTGCCTTCCAGGCTCAGTAAGGCAATCCGGTGAATACTTGAAATACCGCGTATACTGCTGCCCGTGGTGCTGGAAACTTTTTCAATCAGGGTGCCCGGATCGGCAGGAGCGAAAGTGTTTTTAACCCATACCGGAATACCCTTGCTCATAACCGGCTGAAGCGTGGGCGGATAAATCACTTTGGCACCGAAATGGGAAAGCTCCATGGCTTCCTGGTAAGAGATGTCCGGAATCACTCTGGCATTGGTAACGAGGCGTGGATCAGCTGTCATCATACCGGAAACATCGGTCCATATTTCAATTCCCCGGCAGTTCAGCACACTGCCATAAATGGCGGCTGTATAATCACTTCCCCCCCTGCCCAAAGTAGTTGTTGTGCCGCTGGCATCAGATGCGATAAAACCAGGAACGATATAAAGATTTACCGGACCGGTCTGAAAGTAGGCATCAATCTTTTTTTGTGTTGCAGGAAAGTCAACCATTGCGTGACCAAACCGGGAGTCGGTAATAATCAGGTGCCTGGAATCCTTCCAGTTATTGGGAATATCGCGGGCGGCAAGCCCGGCAGAAATGATCCGGGACGATAATAATTCACCAAAACTGACCACATGATCCTTTGTTCTCGCTGAAAGTTCACGAAGCAGAAATATACCTTTAAATATATCTTCCAGCTCATTACAGGTCTTTTTTACCATGCTCAGGATACTGCTCTGGCTTGTAACCGGAATCAATTCCCGAACCGTGTCGAGATGTCTTTGCTCTATCGCTTTCAGCGAATCCATATATGTTTCATCGCCTGTTGAAGCTGCCACGGCACAATGCAATAAACTATCGGTAATACCGCCCAGCGCTGAAACCACTACTATGGTTTTATCCTTTTCAATCGCTCTTTGAATGATATGGATACACTTGCTGATGTGAACAGCATTGGCTACGGAAGAGCCTCCAAACTTTAGAACCTGCATGAACAAAAATTTTTAAGAAAGAAAAATTGCCAACGAGAAGCTGTTTTATAAGCAGCCTGAGCCCGGAAATGATATGTAGTTGTATAACCCCTAAAGGGTCGTTGCAGTCGTAATAATAGTAACACCGGTATGGCAGGTAATAACAGAAATATTGTTGATATGTGTAACCGGATAATTCATCGCTATAGAGAAGCAAAGCTAATGAAATATATTAATGAAAATGAAACAAATCAGGATAATTTATACTATATCGAATGATTTTCTTTGATTGTTTTGATTTCCTGCTTATATATTGCTCGATTTGTTGAATGAATTTTAAATTCGCTGATGAGCAATCAAGCCACCGGCTTACAGGAATTTAAAAACCTTGTAGGCATTAAATTTCAGCTGTACAATAGTCTCTTCACGTCCCTGCCTTTTCACAGGATAGAAAAAACGGGCGTTTTCCTTTCCCTGCTGCTCACCTATTGTGAGGAAGGATATCATAAAAAACAAAGTCCGGTTCAAATTATCGGGGAATTTTTCAACAAACATTATCCCGATGGAACGGATCGTGAAAAATCGGATATCCTTTTCCGTTTCGTTCAATATGTGGAAAGACAGGTTGTACTTTTCGATGCCCTGGAAGATTCTGCATTTTCCCATGTGAATGATATGGGAGGTACCGGTACACTCAAGCACCTTTCTTCCGAAGTGATTCAATATGACAAACAGGAGGAATTGAAAGAAAAACTCCGGGATTATGCTGTGCGATTGGTCCTAACTGCGCATCCTACGCAATTTTATCCTGGTCCTGTTCTTGGCATCATCAACGATCTCTCCCGGGCAGTCGTTCAAAATAATGCGGCCGAGATCAATACTTTCATGCAGCAATTGGGGAAGACACCTTTCCTGAAAAAACAAAAACCTACGCCTTACGATGAAGCCGTCAGTCTCATCTGGTATCTGGAAAATATTTTTTATCACGCGTCAGGAAGAATTTTATCCTCACTGAAATCGCAATTCCCCGAAGCAGTAAGTGACAGAAATCCGGTCATTCAAATGGGCTTTTGGCCTGGCGGAGACCGCGACGGAAATCCATTCGTAAAATCAGATACAACGGTAAAAGTCGCGGAAGCATTGCGGACAGCTTTGTTGCGGTGCTACTATTATGACGTCAGACGACTTAAACGCAGACTGACCTTTAAAGAGGTGGACCTGATCATAGCCGAATGGGAAGAGAAACTATACCAGGAATTATTTATGCCTGATCCGGAAAAACCCTTCCATTTTGGCGACATGCTGAAATCCATGCTGAAAATACGGGAGGTGCTGATCTATCAGAACAATGGACTATTTCTAAACCTGCTGGATAACTTCATCAGCAAGATGCGGATATTCGGGATGCATTTTGCGACGCTTGATTTACGCCAGGAAAGTTCGGTACATGAAAAAGTATTAAGAATCATCAATGAAAGAGAAGAAATATTTCCGGAGAATTACGACTCGTTAAGCGAAAAAGAAAAAATAAAAATTCTTACACACCTGAAACCGGTTTCCAAAGTTGCTTTCGCTGACGATATGACGGAGGACACGCTGGCCAGCGTGCGGGCGGTGAAGACCATACAGGAAAAAAATGGTGAAGCCGGCTGCAACCGGTATATCATCAGCCAGTGTAACCGGGCCTTAAATGTAATCGAGGTATATGCTTTGTTCCTGCTGGGCGGATGGAAAAAAGATCATCTCAACCTGGACATCGTGCCATTATTTGAGACCGTGGATGATCTGCATCATGCAGCGACGATCATGTCCACTCTCTACACAAACACAGATTACAGGGCCCACCTAAAAAAAAGAAACGAGACCCAGACCATCATGGTTGGCTTTTCAGATGGAACGAAAGACGGTGGGTATCTGATGGCGAATTGGAGTATTTATAAGGCCAAGGAGGAATTGACCAGGATTTCAAAAGAACATGGTATTCGTGTCGTATTTTTTGACGGCCGCGGGGGACCGCCAGCCCGGGGCGGCGGCAAGACCCATAGATTTTATTCCTCATTGGGGAAAAATATAGCCAACAAAGAAATTCAGCTCACCGTTCAGGGTCAAACCGTTAGTTCAAATTTCGGGACGGTGGATTCTGCCCAGTTCAATATTGAGCAGCTCCTGCATGCAGGTATCTCCAACGACTTGTTTTCAGCACGGAAAGTGACACTGACCGAAGAGGAGGAAGTTCTTCTTTCTGAAATGGCGGATATCAGTTATGAGGCTTACGCCAACCTGAGAGATCACGACCATTTTACTGAATACCTTACGGAAGTAAGTCCACTTCAGTTTTATGGGGAAACCAATATTGGGAGCAGGCCTACGAAAAGAAAAAATGCAGGAAAGCTTGAGCTGAAGGATCTCCGGGCCATTCCATTTGTGGGTGCATTCAGCCAGCTAAAACAAAATGTAACCGGATATTATGGGGTGGGGACCGCTTTAATGGAAATGGAGAAAAAAGGAAAGTGGAAACAGACTAAAAATTTATATAGCAATTCGCCTTACTTCAAGACTCTGCTGGATAACAGCGAAATGGCTATGAAAAAATGCTTTTTCCCGCTTACAGAAACCTTTTCATCACATCCTAAATATGGTAAGATCTGGAGAATGATTTTTAATGAATTCGAACTTACTAAAAAATATATATTCAAGTTGAGCGGGAAACAAGAGCTGATGCAGGATTACCCCATAGAACAACTATCCATACAAATGAGGGAACGAATTGTGCTTCCTCTGAGCACCATACAGCAATATGCGATAGTAAAATTCAGGGAATCCGAGCAGTCGGGATCGGGAATGAAAAAGATCTACGAAAAACTAATCATACGCTGCTCATTCGGAATTATTAATGCGGCGAGAAACTCTGCCTAAAGGTTTTTGCTTATATTGTGGTATAATCATTGCTTAATCAGTAAAGCCGGGTTTTCCCCCCGGACATTTACTTCTGAACCTCTATTCCTAAGAAAAACACAGTTGATACACTGGCCTTTTAAACACTGTTCTTTTATTCTGCGTTTTAGAATTTAACAGCCATTTAGTAATGATCAGACGTGTTTTCGGGAATCTATATTTTCTCACCTTTCTGAACGGGTTTTTGCTGGCTTCCCTCATTTATTTTAAAATGGAGGCAAGTTATGAAAAGGAGCTTTTTCATGCTATCCATCTGGATATCAGCAATAAAATCTCGGCAACTGATTCACAGGATTCAGTGGTCGCGAAGGCCATGCACGTTTGCCATAATCTGATGGATACCCGTGGTGATGTTTTTAAGGGTTCGGATTTCCAGGGTATGAAGTCGGGTATGATTGATCCCACTTCTTTCGATTTAATGACGGCCAGCGGCGCCTGCGGAAGTTATTCCATGGTGCTCGCCAGGGTTCTTCAGGGCTATAAATTCGAGGTACGGATCGCCCAGATGAAATCAAACGGCTCTTTTGCAGCACATAATATCGTGGAAGCCAAAACAAATCATGGATGGGTGGTTCTGGATCCGCTTTTTGATACCTATTTTATCAATCCGTCTAAAAAACTTGCCAGTTTTAGTGAGGTAAAGGATAACTGGAGCTATTATAAATCCCAGCTGCCCCAGGGTTATGATATGAATTACCGGTATGAAGACGTACGCTATTCGAACTGGTCGAAAATCCCCGTCCTTCTTCCGTCATTCAAGAAGATACTGGATCTCACAGTAGGAAAAGATAACGCAGATACGATATCTCTCAGAACATATTTCCTTAGGAAATATGTTCTGTGGTTTGACCTCTTCCTGATTATTTTTGTATTGGTTTTTTCCTTTACGATTCGTAATCTCATCAAAGCAAAAGTTTTTCCCCGGCAAAACATTCCGGTAACATTTTCCAATGTCTACAAATACCTTCGCCAGCGCTTTTTTGAAAAAAATTTCACTGAACAGGGGCGGATATAAGTTTTCACCCGGCCGGCAAAGCTTTCCCACATATTCACATTTACCAGGCTTTCCTCATATCATTCCCGCCACATCCTTGCACATTATTTATATTTGATCCCTAAACGGATAGGATGCTAAAAGTTGCTGTATTTGGTACCGGACATCTTGGAAAATTTCATCTGAACAACTGGAAACTGATACCCGAAGTCGAAGTTGTCGGATTCTATGATCCGAATGACGAGATTGCAGCCGGGGTTATCGAAAAATACCAGATCAAAAGATTTACAGATCCCGCTGCCCTGCTTGACATATGCGATGCAGCTGATATCATTGCACCCACACCTGTTCATTTTAATCTTTGTGAGCTGGCGATTCGGAAGGGAAAACATGTATTTGTTGAAAAACCGCTGGCAAACGACATGGATGAAGCAAGAACTATCCTAAAACTGGTAAAGGAATCAAATGTTAAATTGCAGGTGGGTCATGTGGAAAGATTTAACCCCGCTTTTCTCGCTTTAGAAGGGATCCCGCTTCAACCCATGTTCATAGAAGTGCACAGGCTGGCGGAATTCAACCCGAGAGGAACAGAAGTAAGCGTCATACTGGACCTGATGATCCATGATATCGATATCATTCTGCATATCGTAAACAGTGAGGTTAAAAATATTTATTCAAGCGGTGTTGCCGTAATGACCGATACACCTGATATTGCCAATGTTAGAATGGAGTTCAATAACGGGTGTGTCGCTAACCTGACATCGAGCAGGATCTCGATGAAAAAAATGCGAAAAATGCGCATTTTTCAGAAAGATGCCTATATCGGCGTCGATTTTCTAAATAAAAAATCCGAAATCATCAGTTTAAATCATTCCGATGTGGAAACCGAAGGGTTTTCCTTCGAGATTGAAACGAGGAGCGGGACAAAATCCATACTCGTTCGCAATCCCGATGTGCCCGATGTAAATGCCATCCGGATGGAACTGGAGAAATTTACTGAGTCCATTCTTCAAAATAAACCTACGCTCGTGTCGGAGCTGGACGGATACCGGGCGATGGATGTTGCCCACCAGATCCTTCAGAAAATAAAATACAATTCCATCAATAGTTGATACATGCTGCACGCGGGAAGAAAGATCCATATCACCTGGTACGTGCTGAGCGACTATATATCAGCTATCCTATCCTGGATGATATTGTATTTTACCCGGCGCTATCTTTTAAAGGAACCAATCTTTGTAGACGGAGAATTGTTTCTTAATAACCGTTTCTGGTTGGGCCTGCTCCTGATTCCGGCCGGATGGATTATTTTTTACGCACTCACGGGAACCTATCATTCTCTATATAAAAAATCCCGTCTGAATGAATTTTCCAGTACCGCATTATCGAGCCTGATCGTATGCACCATCTTATTTTTTGCCATCGTTATCAATGATCCACAAACAGATTACCGGTACTATTATAAAGCTTATTTCATTTTCCTGTTCATGCATTTCGGCATTACATGGACCGGCAGGTGGTTACTACTGTCATTGGCTAAAATGCAAATCCGTAAGGGAAAAATCGTATTCAACAGTCTTTTGGTTGGATCCGGAACCATTGGGGTTAAGACATTTGAAGATACCGTTAGCGGGCTCCGGGCGAACGGATATCAGTATACCGGGTATGTGCATCCAAATGCGATTCCTGACAGCATGAATATAGGCCTGTCATGCCTGGGCAACACCGACCGTTTGGAAGAAATCGTTGACCGTCAGAATATACAGCTGGTTGTTATCGCCCTTGGAAGAAATGATCAGTCTTCCGCTGAAAAACTCGTCCAGCGTATGAGTGAAAAAGATGTGGAAATAAAAATCATCCCCGATATACTCGATATTTTGTCAGGTTCTGTAAAAACCAGCAATCTGTTTGGCGCCCTGCTGATCGACATCCATACCGGTCTGATGCCCGAATGGCAAATGCACTTCAAAAGACTGGTTGACGTCCTGATGTCTGTTCTCTCGTTAATTCTGCTCTCGCCGCTTCTGTTATATACTGCTATCCGGGTAAAATTAAGTTCCCCGGGTCCGGTATTTTACTCTCAGGAAAGGACGGGATTTAAAGGTAAAAAATTCATGATCCATAAGTTCCGTTCCATGTTTAAGGATGCGGAAAAAGACGGCCCCTGCTTATCTTCCGAATATGATGACCGTATAACACGATGGGGAAAAACGATGCGTAAATGGCGTATTGACGAACTCCCGCAATTGGTGAATGTTTTAAGGGGGGAAATGAGCCTGGTCGGTCCCCGGCCCGAAAGACAATACTACATTGACCAAATTCTGCAGGAAACTCCTTATTTCAAATATCTTCTGAAGGTTAAACCCGGGGTTACTTCCTGGGGAATGGTACAATTCGGATACGCTGAAAACGTTGATGAAATGATTGAAAGAATGAAATATGACCTTATTTACATAGAAAATATTTCCCTGGGCCTCGACTTTAAGATCATGATGCATACTTTACTAACGATTATTAAAGGCAAGGGCCGATAAGTTCCCAAACCAGCGCTTATTTGAAAATAACACTCATATTCCCTGTTATATTTTTTGTTTTTTCCGCCAGCGCACAGTCTGACTGGAATCAATCCCTTCGTTATGATCTGCATGTAAAATTCAATCCGGCTGAACATACCGTGGATGCGACGATGAAACTGAAATACGCAAATCACTCACCAGATACCCTGCGTTTTATCTGGTTTCATGTATGGCCCAACGCCTACCGGAATGACAGAACACTATATAGCGACCAGTTATTGGAAAACGGAGATACCAGATTTTATTTTTCATCAAAAGATAAAAAAGGATACATTAATCACCTGGATTTCCGGGTGGACGGCACCCGGGCAGTCATTCAGGATCATCCGGAATTTATTGACGTAATAAAATTAATACTGCCCAATCCGCTTTTACCTGGAGACAGCATAATCGTTTCTTCCTCTTTCCACTTACAGATTCCGTTTAATTACAATGGCAATGGGTATATAAAACATCATTTTGAATTCAGGAACTGGTATCCCGAACCTGCAGTGTATGATTCTCATGGCTGGCACCCGATGCCATTTCTTGTTCAGGGAGGTGCCTTTCATGAGACAGCCGATTATTCAGTGGAGATCGAAACAGCCCCCGGTTATCGCATAGCAGCAGGAACACAGGCCGGGATAAAAGAGATAGCCGACAGTAATTTGTATCAATTTTCATTGAAGAATGCCAATTCATTCGCATGGATAGCAAGCGATCAGTATTCCTTAAAGACAGATCAGGTCGAAATAGCTTCCGGAGCACCCATCGTTATCCGGTATTATTATGAAGGGAAATATGCTATCGAGCCAGTCAAAGTCATGGAGGTTGCAAAAAAAGAAATTCAGATATTAAGTGAATGGTTGGGGCCCTTTCCATATCGTTCGGTTAGTATAGCACAGGCAACCTGTATGCCGGATCAGGATTTTTCGGGATTGGTTTGCATAGGATTGAATCCCTATAAGAAGGACTGGCAGGAAGCATTGAGAAAAGGTTTACTGGCTCAGTGGTTTCAGACAATGCTTTTAACGGATCAGAGAAATAAACCCTGGTTTTCGAAGGGATTTATACATTATTATGAGCGACGCCTGATTTATGATGTCTCATCCGCCGGACAAATATCTTCGATAAATTCAAAAGATAATCTCTGGTTACGGGTAGCCGAATATGAAAAAACCACCCAGCCTGTAAATACAGCAGCTCCCCTGTTTAGTACCCAAAATGATTCTCTGATTCCCTCAGACAAAGCAGGATTATGGCTATTGCAATTGCAGGAGACAATGGGGAAAAAACGTTTTGATGAACAAATGCGCCGGTATATCTCACAGTGGCAATTCAGGCACCCGTACCCGGAAGATTTTAAAAAAAATATGGATTCTGCCAGTGAAATGAATCTCCGGCCTTTTTTCGATAGATTAAATAGCAACCAATCTTTCTTCCCCGATTCTATCAAACGCACTACTAAGCCGGCATTTATTTTTTCTGTTAAGAACAGTGAGCGATATAACTATCTCGGATTGGCGCCTATTCCGGGATACAACCGTTACGATGGTTTTATGTTAGGGGCTTTGATACATAATATTAACCTCCCGGAAAACAGGTTTGAATTTCTTTTTACTCCCTTGTATGCTTTTGGTTCAAAAACACTGGAGGGTCTCGGACGAATTAGTTATTCCTGGCATCCGAAAACCAGCTTCAGTAAAATCAGCATAGGATTAAACGGTGGTCGTTTCGATACCAACAAAGCCACCGACAGCACCGGGAAAACAATATTTGAAAATTTTGTCAAACTGGTGCCCTATATCAGGCTGGATTTTAAACCATCCAATCCAAGAACGACCGTAAGCAAATGGATGGATTTTAAAACCTATCTGATTAATGAAAAATCGTTCGGCCAGTTTTCCGTTTCCTCCAAAGATTCTCTCATACATCCGAATTCAGTTAGTACTAATTTCCGTTATGTAAACCAATTAAGCTTTAATCTGCGGGACGGTCGTGCACTTTACCCTTATGGTTTTCGGGTGGAGATTCAGCAAAGTGAATTGTTTTACCGCATCAACGTGCATGCTGATTATCTCCTGAACTATCCCGATGGCGGTGGTTTGCAGGTTCGTTTTTTCGCATCGAAATTTGGCGTATGGAACGAAAATAATAATGCATTTGTTTCCCGCTATGAACCCAAATTATTGGGTGTAGACGGAAATGAAGATTATTTATATGAAGATTATTTCATCGGCCGTTCAGCCAGCTACGCACTGGAAAACAGTTCAGTTTCGAATGGTGGAATAGCCGCCCAGCAAATCATGAATCGGGATGGCGGATTAAAATTACGCGTCGACGATTTTGACTATGTACAGGGGAAGTCCGCCAATTGGGTGAGTTCTCTGAATTTTAACACAAGCCTTCCTGCCGGTCTGTTTCCGATTCCTGTGCCGATCAGAATATTTTTTGATGTAGGGACCTATGCAGAAGCCTGGCAAAATAATCCACTCACCAGCCGGTTCCTGTATACAGGCGGCATACAGTTAAGTCTGTTTAAAAATTTGTTGAATATATATGCTCCACTGGTTTACAGCAACGATTTCAACGACGCCCTGAGAAACACTTCATTTGGACGAAAAATTACATTCAGCATCGATATCCAGAATATCAACTATAAAAAAATTATTCGAAAATTGGCGGAACATGACTGAACCGGTCTCCGATATCAGGTATCTGGAAAGAAACGAAATTGACACCATCAAATGGGACAATTGTATCGTCAATGCATTCAATGGACTTATTTATGCCAGGTCATTCTACCTGGATGCAATGGCTGAAAACTGGTCCGCTCTGGTGGCAGGAGACTATCAGTATGTAATGCCACTCACCTGGAATAAAAAAGTAGGCTTAAAGTATTTATATCAGCCCTATTTTACAAAATCACTGGGGGTATTCGGGAACAGCAGCCATTCATTTGAAATTTCCTCTTTCTTAAATGCAATACCTGAAATGTTCAGATACTGGGACATAGATCTGAATGAAAATAATTTCGTTTCTACGGATATCAGGAAATTGCGTCAACGTGCCCGCCGGAATCATTTCTTGTCTTTGGTCAACGACTACGAACATATTAGTCAGCAGTATAAAAGACTGGCAAATCGCATGACGAAAAAAGCCATTGAAGGACAGGTGCAGATTGTCCGTGGCGAAACCCCGGAACTGATCATACAGTTATATCAACGGGATTACGCCAATAGGCATAAAAGAATCTCCGGCGCTGTTTATGAAAAATTAACGAGCTGTTCTGCATATGCATTTGATAACAATCTGGCAGAAACATATCTGGCAAAATCCCTGTCAGGAGAAACTCTGGCATATTATATGATCCTGAAGGATGAACATTATATATATTCACTGCTCGGTGGCAGCACGAAAGAGGGAAAGCAAAAAGGGGCATTTTACCTGCTGACTGATGCCATTATCCGGGATCATGCCGGGACAAATAAAATATTTCGTTTTGAAGGTTCGGATATTCCGGGTATTTCTTTTTTTGACAACTTATTCGGACCCGAAAGAATATCATACCAGCACCTGGTTATGAATAAACTTCCTTTTTTAATCAGGTTCTTTAAATGATCGCATGAAAAAAGAACGATACTTTCTTTTATTTTTAATCCTGGTATCCGTTACACTGAATTTGCTGAATATACCGACGTCAGAATTGTTTTCTGATGATAAGGAGATTTTTAAGTATGCCGGACTGGTCATTTATAAAGGAGGTGTCCCCTACCGTGATTTTTTTGATCATAAACCTCCGCTCATTTATTTTCTGAATGCCTTTAACTGGTATTTCAATGTCTGGGTTCCCTGGCTTCTGGATACATTTCTTGTTCTCTTTTCTACCCTCCTGTTTTACTGGCTTTGTAGAAAAAGCAAACTGTCATGGCCATGGTTATTGCCCTTTATTTATAATTTGCTTATCCGATACAGCCTGGTTTCCTTTGGAAACGGTATGACCAGGGAGTATACAGCCGTGTTCCTGCTCATGTTTTTTTGCGTCATGCAGGGGAACGCCAAATACAAATATTATCTGATGGGGCTGTTAACCGGCCTGTCTTTCTGGATGCAGCAGGATTCTATTATTACACTTGTCCCGTTTTTATTTTATTCGTTTTATTCATCTGCGGAATCCCTTCCGGTCAGCCTGAGACAAAAGGCATTGGGTATGACCGCCGGCTTCATTACGATTTCAATCCCTTTGATTTTATATTTTACTTCGCACCAGTCCTTATCTTATTTATGGGAGGATGCTTTTTTATTCAATCTGCATGCGCCCGGGAATCATTCGGGGATTATTGAGAAAATCAGAAACTGTAAACACGCCCTGCACGAAGTGGAATTTGAAATGCCTTTTTATACTGCACTGATATTGGGCACTGCCAGTTTGTTTCTGAAAAACAGAAAGCCGGTGTTATTGCGTATGAGCATACTTACGCTGTTCCTGTCCTTTTCTGCTGAACTATTGTCCGGCAGAATGAAGCCCGGTAATAGTTTTGTATATTATCTTCTGCCCCTGGCCGCCACCATTCCAATCCTTGTTTACGTTGTATTTACCGAAACGCAGGCTTCCTTTCTTCAGGATAAAAGAGCACAGCTTATTTTCAGTGTAATGCTGGGCACCACTTTGCTTCTGGGAACATTGCGATATGCATCGGGTTTTCGATTTTCGGGTAATAGAAATGTCCGTTTTCCCGACACCCCCGGAATGGATTACCTGAAAACGCAATCCTTATCTGATGATCAGCTGTTTGTATTCGACGACTCGAACTTTATTTATCTCTATAATTATTTTGGTATTCTTTCTCCCTCCCGCTGGATTTATCAGTATTTCTGGAGTTGGAGCGCCGGCTGGGATGCAGATAATAAGATTTTCTATTCCATACTTGCGGATCTGCAGGTTCATAAAACCCGGTTTATAGTGGATTGTTCTGAGTCAAGAAACAGTTTCAGAAACAGACCGGCATACGGCGACTGGAAAAAATTTCTGGACGACCATTACACGTTGGTGGCAAAAGATAGTCTAAACAGAAAACTGTGGAGGATCCAGTAATTCTTCGGCGATAGCAAGATCAAGTGGAGTGGTTATCTTAATATTGTTCGGTTCGCCATCCACCAAATGTACTTCATAACCAGCGGCTTCCACAACGGAAGCATCATCTGTAAATTCTTCCAGGTAATTTGTTTCGTAAGCAGGAAGTAAAATCGCACTTTGAAATGTTTGCGGTGTTTGCACCAGTTTTATTTCCGACCTCTTAATGGATTTATGTCCGGTTGCATGGACGAGTCTGACACTGTCTTTGGCTTCAACACAGGGAATTGCAGAACCAAATTTCTGAGACTCTTCAAAGCAATGGTGAATCAGGGAGGGACTGAGTAAACAGCGTACAGCATCATGAATGAAAACAATTGATTCTTCATCTATCAGAGAAAGACCTTTTTGCACCGAATGAAAACGAGTGTCACCTCCTACGACTGCCCGAATAGGATTGGCCGCATTCATTTCATCACAAACCGCCAGCCCTGTATCGTAATATTCTGCAGGCAAAACAACTATGATGTGTATATCCTTATAAGATTTCAGAAATGTATGAAGCGTATACCAAAGTATCGGTTTATTATGAATTAACAGAAACTGCTTAGGCAAAACACTACCCATACGAGTACCTGATCCGGCCGCGACAATTACAGCATACTTTTTCATAACGACATTCTCCAGTTTCGAAAACAAACCGCTATTTATCTAATAATAAATGCTGACATTCTTCTAAAAGTCTTGACTTATCAATGGCTACTGTTCCCACCGCCTCGCAAACCAGACCACCCGCCAGATTTGCAATTTCAGCCATCATAGCAGTATTCTTCGTCAATGTATAAATCAGGGTTGCTACCGCAATCACCGTATCTCCGGCCCCGGATACATCAGCTACATTTCGGATATGGGAAGGTACAATATGGGCATCCTGTCCATCCTCATAAAACACACCTTTTTCTGATAAAGTGATAAAAGAAATCCGGTGATTCAGATGGGCCTTGAGGCTCCGGTGAATATGAATAAGTGTGTTGTCATTCACTTCTTCAATCAATAAATTAAGCGCTTCCCTGGCTTCTTTTAAATTGGGTTTGAAAATATCAACTCCTTTGTATTCAAAGAAATGTTTTCTCTTTGGGTCTGCCGCCGTAATTATCGAATGCTGTTTACACAATGTCAATCACATTCGCGGATTACTTTTTCAGTCAGTACTCCTTTGTTATAATCTTCAAAAATGATCGCAGCGGGAGACTGGTCCTGAATAAACCGGTCCACAGAAGCAATCAGTTCCTGTTCCTGGTCGGTCGTCAACGGCAACAGTGTTTCTGAATCCAAGCCGCATCATCTGCTGGTTGCGGCTGATAACACGCATTTTATTTGTAGTGATCCGGTTGTCAGCATTCAATAAATATCCCGTATCAATTTTTTTTTCGTCTAATAATCCTGTCAGTATCTGGCCATCATCATCCTTACCCAATACTGAAAAAACAGAAACAGGGGTTCCGAGTGAAGCCAGGTTTAATGCCACGTTACCGGCACCTCCGATACGATATTCTTTCCGGTCTACTGTTACCACCGGTACGGGCGCTTCCGGAGAAATCCTTTCTACGTTTCCCCACCAGTATGTATCGAGCATCATATCACCGATCACACCGATTTTGACGGAAGAAAAGGATTTAAACAGTTCTTTATAGTCTGTAGCAGATGTCATATTATGCTGCCTGGTTTTTCCGGTTGCCGGAATTCGCGATATAATATAATGGAATTCCCAACAGAGCAATGATGAGCCCCGGCCAGGTATATTCAGGTTTATAAATAATCAGCAGAATACAAAAACTGGTTCCCATCAGAATATACAGTATGGGTAAAAAAGGATATCCGAATGCCTTATAGGGTCTGGGTAAATCCGGCCTCTTTTTCCTCAGAATAAAAATACCCAGAATGGTGAGTACATAAAAAATCACAACCACAAATGAAATCATATCGAGCAGATCGCCATATTTTCCACTCAGGCATAAAACAGAGGCCACTACAAACTGCGCCCAGAGCGCCCATTGCGGAACTGAATTTTTATTCAGCTTCCCGGCCTGTCTGAAAAATAGTTTATCCTTTGCCATGGTATAATAAACCCGTGCACCCGAAAGGATCAATCCGTTATTACAACCAAATGTCGACACCATGATCAGTAACGCGATGATATATGTCCCGGATTTTCCGAATATTACCTGGGAGGCTGCCACGGCAATCCGTGTCTTTTTCTGCATGCGCAATACCATCCATCGGAAGCACAGCGACATACATCAGGTTGGCACAAACATAAATTACGGTTACAATCAGAGTGCCGAGGAAAAGTGAAAGACCAATATTTTTCTGTGGATTTTTTATTTCACCTGCTATAAAAGTTACATTATTCCAGGCATCGCTACTGAAAACAGATCCTACCATCGCCGCAGCAATTCCCCCTAATAGCGCAGCACCTCCAATTGAATTGACGTTAAAACCTAAAGATGGATTACAGGCATCTTTCAAAGTGGTTTTGGTTGCCGTCCAGGCGGTGGACCAGTTGGCATGCCACACTTCCGGATGAAATGCAATGAATCCGGCGATGATAAGTCCAAATAAGGCCAGCAATTTAGTGGAGGTAAAAATATTCTGAATCCATTTACTTCCTTTAACTCCGCGGGTATTTGTAAAAGTCAAAAAACCGATCAGCAGGATTGAAACAATTTGAGCATGGTTAATGCTAAAGTAGGTAGGATTTCCACAGGTATTTACTCCTGTTTGTAAACGAACAGCATATCTGTCATCATTGAAAGAAGGGAAAATATAGGCTGCATATTTGGAAAAAGCAACCCCGACCGCAGCGATGGTTCCTGTTTGGATTACTGCAAACAAACTCCAGCCATATAAAAAACTAACCAGTGGATTATATGCTTCTTTGAGATAAACATACTGACCACCCGCTTTTGGAAACATACCGCTCAGCTCGCCATAACTTACCGCAGCCGTCAACGTCATGAATCCGGTTATCAGCCATACTAATATGAGCCATCCGGCTCCTCCAACATTTCTAACTATATCTGCGCTGACAATGAAAATTCCTGAACCGATCATGGATCCCGCAACGATCATGGTTGCATCCATCAATCCGAGCGTTGGCTTAAAATGAGGACTTTCTGCGGGCATAAGATAATTTGACCCGGAAGATAGTAAATCGAATGGAAAACGGAGAATGACGGATCAGCCTACTTTTTCTTATACGCTGCATTCAGTCCGCCAACGAGATCATCCGTAATATTATTGGCGGTATCCCTTAGATAGATAAAGGAATTGGCGTCGTAAGAAATGATATAATTATATCCTTTTGTTTTATTGTATTCCTTCAGGTAATCTTCTATTTTCCTCCTGATATCTGTTTTCAAATCCTCGTTATGTTTCATCAGGGATTCCTGCAGGGTTTGTTTGCGGATCTGGTAATTCTGTTGCATCTGGGCATATTCCTGTTGGGCTTGCTGGCTCTCAGTCTGGGACATGGTCGGAGCTTTCTTCTGCCACTCTGATATTTTTTTCTGATAACTTTTTTCCATGCTGCTGAGCTCAGCGTTCATTTCATTTTCCTTTCCTTTTACCTGATCCAGCACATCTTTGAAATACTGATAATGCGCTTCCAGGGAATCCAGGTTGAAATAAGCCATCCGCAAGTTATTACCAGCGGTCTGATTGGAATGATCAGTGGAAATGACAGCAGGTGCTGGCTGAGGCCTGTGATATACAACATAAAATAAAACGCCTGTCAGCAGTAAGGCCAGCAATCCGGGAACCATTGCTATATTTCTCATACGAATAAATCTAAATTGAATGTTCAGTATACCAGATATAAAAGTAGGAAGCATTTCTGCTTCCTACTGCTTATTAATTCTTAAAGTTTACCCTATTCTTCTTCATCGAACTGCAGGGCTTCCCTTGTGTTTTGGAGTAATTCATATTCCTCCTTGCTTCCCACGATCATGTTTTCAAATTCCCTCAATCCAGTACCTGCAGGAATCGGATGTCCGGTGATAACATTCTCTTTCAATCCCATCATATTATCTGTTTTACCCTGAATAGCGGCTGAAGACAATACTTTCGTGGTTTCCTGGAATGATGCAGCTGAAATCCAGCTCTGTGTTCCCAAGGAAGCCTTGGTAATCCCCAGTAACATGGGTGCTGATGTAGCCGAATGTGCATCTCTGAATTCTGCCAGTTTTTTATCATTGCGTCGCAAAATAGAATTTTCTTCCCTTACTTCACGCAAACTAACTATCTGACCGGGTTTCAGTTTGGCTGAATCTCCTGCATCCGTGATTACTTTCTTATCGAAGATCCAGTCGTTTTCATCGAGAAATTCAATCTTATCAACTGTTTCATCTTCAAGAAAACGGGTATCTCCGGGATCAACAATATTCAGTTTACGCATCATCTGCCGTACAATCACTTCAATGTGTTTATCATTGATCTTCACACCCTGCAAACGATATACTTCCTGGATTTCATTCACAACATATTCCTGTACAGCAAACGGTCCCTTGATGGAAAGAATATCTGCCGGTGCTGTTTGTCCATCGGACAATTGCGCACCTGCTTTAATAAAGTCACCATCCTGAGCCAGAATCTGGCGGGTAAGCGGAACAAGATATTTCTTTACAATACCATCTCTGGCTTCCACGATGATTTCACGGTTACCTCTTTTGATATTACCGAAAGTCAACAACACCATCAATTTCAGAAACGACGGCCGGATTGCCTGGATTTCTTGCTTCAAACAATTCCGTTACACGTGGAAGACCACCCGTAATATCACGGAGTTTTCCGAGCACACGAGGAATTTTCACAATTACCTGTCCGCCGCGAACTTCTTCGCCTTCTTCCATAATGATATGGCTTCCAACCGGCAGGTTATAGTTTTTAATTTCTTTGCCACCTTCTACAACGATACCAGGAATTTTCGTTTTGTCTTTTGTATCGATAACTACTTTTTCACGATGACCCGTTTGTTCGTCGGCTTCTTCGCGGAAAGTAATTCCTTCAATAACGTTTTCAAATTTCAGTTTGCCCGTGATTTCACTAATCACCACGTTGTTGAACGGATCCCATGTACAGATCACTTCACCCTTGGTAACCTTCTGTCCGTCTTTTACAGTCAGTGTGGCACCATAAGGAACGTTATTGGTAATCAGCAGGCGATCGTTCTTCACATCCATGATTCTTACTTCACCGGTACGTCCGATAACGACTGGCACTTTCGCACCATCATTATTTTCGGCCATCACCGTTCTGAGTCCATCAAACTGTATGGTACCGTCGAATTTTGCCATCAGAGAAGATTCTACTGAAGCAGAACCGGCAACACCACCCACGTGGAAGGTACGCAGGGTAAGCTGTGTTCCCGGCTCACCTATCGACTGTGCAGCAATAATACCAACCGCATCACCTTTCTGCGCTGTATATCCGGTAGCAAGGTTCTTACCATAACATTTTACACACACACCACTTTTGCTTTCGCAAGTAAGTACCGAACGGATTTCTACCGTTTCAATACCTGTTTCTTCAATTCTCTTGGCAACTTCCTCTGTGATTTCGACACCACCTTCCGCAATCAGCTGATCCGTAATCGGATCATAAATATCATGCAGGGAAACACGACCCAAAATACGATCGTACAATGGTTCAACGATATCTTCATTATCCTTCAGAGCGGTGGTTGCAATACCTCTTAATGTTCCGCAATCTTCTTCCTTGATAACCACATCCTGGGCAACATCCACGAGACGACGCGTCAGGTAACCTGCATCCGCCGTTTTCAGTGCCGTATCCGCAAGACCTTTTCGTGCACCATGCGTAGAGATAAAGTAATCCAATACATTCAGGCCGCCTTTAAAATTAGAAAGGATCGGGTTCTCAATGATTTCACTTCCTGTAGATCCGGATTTCCTTGGTTTGGCCATCAACCCTCTGATACCTGCCAGCTGTTTGATCTGCTGTTTGGATCCGCGGGCACCGGAGTCAAGCATCATGTAAACAGAATTAAAACCCTGCTTATCAGAAGCCAGTTCACGAATCAATGTTTCTGTGATGCGTGTATCTACTCTTGACCAGATATCTACAATCTGGTTATATCTTTCGTTATTTGTAATCAGACCCGTATTGTAATTGTCCCACACTTCATCTACTTCCACTTTTGCATTCACCAATAATTCTTCTTTGGTGTCAGGGATGATCAGGTCATTAATACTAAATGACAATCCACCGCGAAATGCCATGCGGAAACCCAGTGTTTTGATATCATCAAGGAACTTGGCTGTTTTCGGAACATTGGTCCATTTGATAATATTACCGATGATTTCGCGGAGCGATTTCTTTGTAAGCAACTGGTTTACGAACCCTACTTCGGCCGGCGTATGCTGATTGAATAGTACGCGACCGACGGTTGTTTCCAACAGCTTTTTTTCCAGTCCGTCATTTTCATTTCTGACATTTACTTTTACCTTGATATAAGCATGCAAATCAAGCTGACCTTCGTTATATGCGATAATAACCTCTTCCGGACTGTAAAAGGATTTTCCTTCACCCTTTACTTTTTCTGTTGGCGTGGATTTTTTTCCTTTTGTAATATAATACAATCCCAGTACCATGTCCTGTGAGGGCAGTGTGATGGGTGTACCATTTTGCGGGTTCAGGATGTTATGGCTTGAAAGCATCAGTAACTGTGCTTCCAATACGGCTGCACTGCTCAATGGAACATGTACCGCCATCTGGTCACCATCAAAATCCGCGTTGAAGGATGTACATACCAATGGATGTAACTGGATCGCCTTCCCTTCAATGAGTTTTGGCTGAAATGCCTGGATGGAAAGACGGTGAAGAGTCGGAGCACGATTCAGCATCACAGGATGTCCTTTCAGAATATTTTCCAGGATATCCCACACGATGGCCTCTTTGCGATCAACCAGTTTTCTGGCAGACTTCACTGTTTTTACGATACCTCTTTCAATGAGTTTACGAATGATAAACGGCTTGAAAAGTTCAGCTGCCATATCTTTAGGCAATCCGCATTCGTGCAATTTCAATTCAGGACCCACCACAATAACGGAACGGCCTGAATAGTCCACACGTTTACCCAGTAAGTTCTGACGGAAACGTCCTTGTTTACCTTTCAGCACATCACTTAAAGATTTCAGCGCTCTTCCGCCTTCCGCTTTCACGGCATTGGATTTACGGCTGTTGTCAAAGAGTGAATCGATGGCTTCCTGCAGCATTCTCTTTTCATTGCGCAGGATCACTTCGGGCGCTTTGATTTCCAATAAACGCTTTAAGACGGTTATTACGGATAATCACACGACGGTAAAGATCATTCAAATCTGAAGACGCAAACCGGCCACCATCCAATGGAACCAGTGGACGCAATTCAGGAGGAATAACAGGAATATATTGCATAACCATCCATTCCGGACGGTTTGTAATTCTTGTATTGGCATCGCGGAAACTCTCTACTACGCTCAGGCGCTTCAAAGCGTCTGCTTTACGCTGTTGAGAAGTTTCGTTGGCTGCAGCTGCCCGCAGATCAAAGCTCAGCTGATCCAGATCGATTCTCTGCAGCAGATCATGCACAGCTTCTGCACCCATCTTGGCGATGAACTTTTGCGGATCGTCGTCAGGTAGATATTGATTGTCTTTCGGAAGAGTTTCAAGAATTTCAAGATATTCCTCTTCTGTCAGAAGATCACCCTGATTCTGATTTTTATCAGCACGGATTCCTGACTGGATCACGACATATCTTTCGTAATACACAATACTCTCCAGCTTCTTTGAACTCATGCCCAGCAAATAACCGGTTTTGTTCGGCAGACTTTTGAAATACCAGATATGAACCACAGGGACTACGAGTTTGATATGGCCCATGCGTTCACGACGAACTTTCTTTTCGGTTACTTCAACGCCGCAACGGTCGCACACGATCCCTTTATAACGGATCCTTTTATATTTTCCGCAGGCACATTCATAGTCCTTCACAGGTCCGAATATGCGTTCGCAGAATAAACCATCCCTTTCGGGTTTGTAGGTTCTGTAGTTTATAGTTTCAGGCTTTAAAACCTCTCCATAGGATCTTTCCAGAATGGAATCGGGAGAAGCAAGTCCGATGGTGATTTTTGAGAAAGTGGCTTTGGGACGATTTTCTTTTTTAATAGCCATATTATTTGATATCAGGTTTTTAAAAGACAGTTACCACAAATGCATTTACCAAGCAGTTTACAGCAGGAATAACTGTTCCTTTTTGCAACCTACTTTGTTGAAAATCAGTACTTTAAAAGTGGATAATTTCTGAAAATGCCAGCATAAGGGAGGCAAAGGTACGTGGTTTGAATTAATTTACCAAGACAAGGCTCTCCGATGCCTTCAAAAGAAAAGAAATTAATTTTGGACTATCTTGCCTCTCTTTTTTAACAAAACAGGTAGTCCGCATGCTTCCCTGGCGCACCATCATAGAAATAGATAAGGAATGTGATGTTCCTGTATATCTGCAAATAGCAAATTCTATAATCCGGGAAATGAAAAAAGGCAGGATCGGTCCCGGCATTAAACTGCCCGGCACCCGTCAGATGTCTGAATTACTGGAAGTGCACCGCAAAACATTGGTTCGGGCTTATGAGGAACTGGATGCCCAGGGTTGGATAGAAATGCGTCCTTCTAAAGGAACTTTCACCAGTCAAAGCACTTCCTGAAATAAATCCAAGGCGTTTTTATATGAAAACTGAAAAACGCAATTCATTTCCTGAGACAACTGGTTATTCTGTGAAAGTCAATAATAATATCAGGACACCTGTATTGCCATACCGGAATATTACCGGCTTTCATGACGGTCCGGATGTTCGGCTGATGCCCGTAAAAGAATTGGGCAAATCATATAAGAGCATATTGTCCAGAACGGTGAATTTAAAATATCTCTCTTACGTGGAAACAGCCGGCGTTCAAAAGTTCAGGGAAGTTCTCTCCGACTATCTGAATAGCAGCCGGGGACTTCAAACAAGTTTTGAAAATATTATGATCACCAGGGGAAGTCAGTTCGGATTGTATTTAATTACCTGTGTTCTTTTTTCGAATGGACAAAATATTATTGTAGGTGAACCTAATTACTATTATGCTGATCATTGTTTTCAAAATGCAGGAATGCGTTTGATCCGGGTTAAGGTGGATGACATGGGCATTGATGTGGACGCTATCGAAAAGATTTGTAAAAAGAAAAAGATCAGAGCAGTTTATATTACTTCACATCACCACTATCCAACGACAGTTACGCTTATAGCTTCCAGGAGAATCAAATTACTGGAACTGTCAGAAAAATACGGATTCATCATTATAGAAGATGATTATGATTACGATTTTCATTATTTAAGCAGTCCCATTCTCCCACTCATCAGTGCCGATCAGAAGGGCATGATCATTTACGTTGGTACCCTGAGCAAAACCATTGCACCTGCTATCAGAACAGGTTATGTGATTGCACCTCCTAATTTACTGTTGGAACTGACCAGATTAAGACAACTCATGGATACACAGGGAGACCCGATTATGGAGCTGGCACTGGCAGAAATGTTTTCTAAACGGCGAAATTCGGAGACATATGAAAAAAGCATTGAATGAATACCATCGGCGCCGGGATTTTGTTTGTGACCTGATGACCCAACATCTGTCTGCATTCATTGAATTTAAAATCCCTGATGGCGGACTCGCCATTTGGGCAAAATTCAATAAATCCATTCCCCTGCCGGCGCTTACTGAAAAGCTTAGGCCACAAGGTCTGATTCTTTCCAATGGACTTATTCATAATTCCGGTTCCGTCTCTCTGAATTCCACCCGGATGGGATTTGCCTGGATGAATGAAAAAGAAGCGGAAATAGCCGTTGGGAAACTAATCAAAACAATCAAAGAAAAATTTTGAGTCTGGCGCCCGGCGCGATTTTTCTTATGACGGGTGATTATGAACCAACCATCGGCACGAATCGATTTACCAACGGAAAATGTCCCGGGTATCAATTCCAACCGGACTATCACATTTAAATAAACCGGTCACTTATGTAGTCCAAATGATATTTACTTTTATATGGTCAAACAATCGCTAACCAAAAAAGAGTAACCATGAAAAAGTATCTGTTTATTATTTATTTCCTTATCGCCGGATTGAGTTCAAGAGCTGCGGTGTCCACAATCAATGAAAAATTAATTCAGTCATTTAATGATTCATATCCGCACGCAGTGAAAGTAAACTGGCTGGAATTAGCGGAAACCTATGCTGTTAATTTTGAGGAAGCAGGTGTAAAATCCACCATTCACTATAATAAGGACGGCAGTTTTCTCAGTGCCATCCGTTATTACTCTGAAGAAAAACTTCCTTACTATCTGATCGCAACCCTGAACGAAAAATTTCCGGGAAAAAAGATTTACAGCGTAACGGAACTGTCCAATCCTTATGAAATTACCTATTACATCAAACTGGAGGATGCAAAAACCTGGAGGACTGTGAAAGTCGACAGTGATGGTAATGTTGTTGTGATAGAAAAATTCAATAAGGCTTAATAAAAAATGCCCGGACCGCCGTTCAACAATTGAAACAGCGGTTCAGGCATTCTTCCAATCACCCCATCCGACACTACAATTCCTAAGGCTGGCCCTTTACACGGTTGAAAAATTCATTTTGTAATTCCAGGGTTTTTTTATCAGCCTTGATTGCCTTCAGCGCTTTTACCAACGATTCGATATAGTGTTCATTAACCAACTGGCCGAGTTCACGGGTTGCTTTTGCGCCTTCTCCGGCATAATGATTCGGGTAATCGGCATACCACCAGATCGCAGTATATACATTGGGTATGTCAAGTCTTTTTTGATTGGCTCCTGACTCATTGCTGGCGCTATCCATTTTGACCAGGTCCGGTCTTAAATAAAGAAGCGAAGATGTTTCTCTTTCCCCGGCATGCTGATCCCCTGCCGGATCAGATTTATGAAGCTCGCTCATTTTTTTCCGTATGCCGAATCGGAACCGGGTTCGAAAAAATAAACTGCATAGTTTCTTCTCTTTTCGAGTCTTGTTTGTATAAAATACCGGATCAGTTCCGGGTTCCCTCCATGACCGTTAATGATAACAATTTTGCTGAACCCGTTTCGTGCAATTTCATCACAGGTTGCTTCCAGTAAATCCCACACGATGCGTTCAGGTAGTGCAAAACTGCCATACTGATGCCGGGCTTCATTGATCTGTCCGTAAAAATAGTCGGGGAAAACAACGGAATATTCTTTTTTGGTTGCTCGCGCAGCCCATTCGCGAACCTGTATCAGATCGGATCCGATGGGAACATGAGGACCATGTTTTTCAAGAATTCCAATGGGCAAAATGCATGTCTGGTTCGACATCTCCAATGCTTTCGGCCATTCACTGGCGGTCAGCTCATCCCAACGGCTATGCAGTTCCTGTGCCAATGAATGCATCCCCATCATTAAAAAAGCCAACAGGCAGACATCATTCTTGTTCGAGTATTCATTTTTTTTGTTTTTATGAAAAAGGAAAATTGATTCTTTAATTGCTATCGTCGTTTTGAGAACGACTATATCGTTTGAAATTTCACTCCGATTTAAATGCATCACCAGAAATTACACAATCAATTTTTTTAGATTTGACAGCTCCGTCCATAGTCCCCTGCTCCATTTGAATGGCACAAACGATGTAAAACGGCATATCTCCGTTATGTCCGGGATATTTTGACAACAAAAAAGTGAAAAGAGACAGGAGTAACAGATAAATGGGAAATCCATATTTCGAAAGCATAATATTAGTATTACCGCTGCTCCAATTCGGGTGCCTCTCTTAGCTTATTTCTCTCAAGAAATTTCTCCCGGATTATTTTCTGAACAGGCACATCCCTGATTTTACTTTCCAGCCAGGAAATAATATCAAGATAGACAAAGGCCCGGGTTTCAAAACGATTCTTTTCATAGGTCTTAAGCTGTTCCAGTAATTTTGAAAATCCGGGTTTTAGTTCCATCGGTCCCAATTGGAATGATTTCCTCAGAAAGCGGAATATTTCTTCTTCCACCAGACTCAGGTTTTCCATTTTTGCCATGAAACGGTAAACCGATTTGATCAGGTACTCCAATAAATTATCATTACCCAGTTCATAATGTGCAATCAGGTGTAACAGTCGTGAATAACACTGAAGATCGGTACGCAGATCCATTTTCCAGTTGATGATTTTGTTGAGGTATTTGATCGTATTCTCATAATCCCCACTGCCGAAATACAGGCTGGCAAATTTGTAATAAAAAACCAGAATGCGATGTCTGTCCAGGTAGATCTCATATTCCTTTAGCTTTTCTTCGATGTAAGGAACCAGGGTCAAACCTTCCGAAAAAGTACCGTCAATAAAATGTTTGTTGATTTTTGCGATGTGGAGATAAACGAAAGTCTGTATGCGATTGTTATCGTTTTCCTGTACAGCATCAGAATTAAAAAAGATTTCAAAGCGGTCAAGCGTTTCCAGGAATTTCGGGTAATTCAGTAAATCGAAATGTGCGCCCAGCAGATTATGCATGCCTTTGATATAGTGCGCCGTTTCAATCTGTATCATGGCAGGCTCCTTTTCAAATAGTTCCACCCAGCGATGAGTATACCGGTAGTAAGAAAGAAAATCCTGACCGATAAATGTGAACCAGCTATAACATTGAAAGAGATACAGACTCTCATAAAATCCGTTATTGGAAGGCATCGGGACCGGCAGTCTGGTCTCGAAAAATTCCTTTACGGCGATTTCATCTTTTTCATTACGAGCCACGCCATGCTGAATATACCAGCTGTATAGCTGAAGTGAAAGACTGGAAAGTTTCCCGGCAAGTCGAATCTGTTCATTTACGGCCTCCATTTCGTCTGCCAGCTTCAGTGCACGGTCCTGCATACTTCTTGTGATATGGAGGGCTTCGATTTTTTGTTCAAAGAGCAGGACTTCCAGTACATAACTGTATTGGTGGAATTGCCGGGCATATTCCTTTATGCGGTCAAGTACTTTCAGGCTTTGCAAATACAACCCCTGATTGTACAGGATTTCGGCATAATCCACTTGCTCATGCAACTGGAGAACGATATTTTGTTCACCACGTATCAGTCGCAGACTGCTCAGTATTTGTTTGTACAAATGAGCTTTGATATTCGAAAGTTGCTGCTTGCTTAACTGCTTGTTTTTCCTCAAAAGTTCCGTTTCATCATATGTCTCCATTTTATCCAGGGCGTCGAATAAGTAGATGATTTTCAGGTCCTCTGACGCGGTATTCCGCTTTACATAGAGCTTGAAATTCCGTTTCTCGGACTTTTTCAGAGATTTAACAAGTTGAAACAAGGTATCAGAAGAGCGGTTGGGCATCGTAATTTGGATCGTCTAAATTAAGGACTGGCGCGGGTTTCAGAAGTTAAACACCCCTTTCTGAACTGTAATTCAAAGGGGATTTTGATTTGTGTATTGAACCAAACAAAAATAACTTCGAAACAACTCATTTCCCAAAACGATATGAAAACCGACAAAATATACATTTTCGACACCACCCTGCGCGACGGGGAACAGGTTCCCGGCTGTAAACTGAATACCAAAGAAAAGCTGGAACTGGCCCTGGAACTGGAAAATCTGGGTGTTGATATTATTGAAGCCGGTTTTCCGATTTCAAGCCCGGGTGATTTTCATTCGGTGGAGGAGATTTCAAAAGTGGTCAGAAACGCCAGTGTCTGTGCCCTGAGCCGGGCGGTAAAGGCAGACATCGAGGCAGCCGGACAGGCACTTAAAAAAGCGAAACATCCCCGTATTCATACCGGTATCGGCACTTCTGACCTCCATATCAAGTCGAAATTCAATTCAAACAGGGAGGATATCATTGAACGTGCGGTACAGGCCGTCAAATGGGCCAAAAACCTGGTGGCAGATGTAGAGTTCTATGCAGAAGATGCAGGTCGAACCGACAACGCTTATTTGGCCAGGGTAATAGAAGCCGTTATCAAAGCGGGGGCTACAGTGGTCAATATTCCGGATACTACGGGGTACTGCCTGCCGTATCAATATGGAGAAAAAATCGCCTATCTCGTGAACCATGTAAGCAATATCGACAAAGCCGTTATTTCCTGTCACTGTCATAATGATCTCGGACTGGCAACTGCCAATTCGATTGCAGGCATTATAGCCGGTGCCCGGCAGATTGAATGTACGATCAATGGCCTGGGGGAAAGAGCCGGCAATACGGCCCTGGAAGAAGTAGTCATGATCATTAAACAGCACGCCGATTTGGGATTTACGACGGGTATTAAAACCCAGTCTCTGAATCCGATGAGCCGTCTGGTTTCAGAAACCATGCGCATGCACGTACAACCCAATAAAGCCATCGTGGGGTCCAATGCATTTTCGCATTCTTCCGGAATTCATCAGGATGGATTTCTGAAAGATGCACAGACCTATGAAATTATCAATCCGGATGAAGTGGGTGCCGACGGTTCCAAAATCGTTCTCACCGCCCGCAGCGGACGTAGCGCGCTTGCTCATCGTCTCCGGATGCTGGGTTATGATTTTACGCGCAACGAAATCGACATTTTGTATAACGAATTCCTGCGTTTAGCAGATACGAAAAAAGAAGTGGGCGAAGAAGATTTGCACGAACTTGCAAAAATTACGGTAAACGCTTAGAAACATCCAGTCTGCATATTCTCCCAAAAAAAGAAGAAAGCAGCAAAAGCGCCAGTAAACAAATTATGAAGCCAAAAACACTTTTCGAAAAAATCTGGGACACTCACGTGGTGAAGACCATCGAGGACGGCCCATCCATATTATATATTGACAAACACTTTATTCATGAAGTAACCAGTCCGCAGGCTTTTAAGGGACTGGAACAACGCGGTCTTCCTGTTTTCAGGCCGGAACAAATCGTGGCTACTGCGGATCATAATGTACCTACTCAAAATCAACACCTGCCCATCAAAGAAGCACTTTCACGCCTGCAGGTTGATACACTGGATAAGAATTGCAAAAAATTCGGGATCGAATTATATGGACTTGGACATCCTTATCAGGGCATTGTGCATGTAATCGGACCCGAAATGGGATTCACCCAGCCCGGTATGACGATCGTTTGTGGTGACAGTCATACATCTACCCATGGGGCTTTCGGAACCATCGCCTTTGGCATCGGTACAAGCGAAGTGGAAATGGTGATGGCTACACAATGTCTGATGCAGACAAAACCCCGGCTCATGCGTATCAATGTAGAGGGCAAACTTCATCCCGGTGTTTTATCAAAAGACATCATATTATATATCATCGCAAAAATATCTGCCAGCGGGGCTACCGGTTATGCGGTGGAATATGCAGGATCTGCCATCCGCAATCTCTCTATGGAAGCCAGGATGACAATTTGTAATATGAGCATTGAAATGGGTGCCCGTTGCGGAATGATCGCTCCGGATGAAATTACTTTCAACTATATGAAAGGAAGAAAGTATGTGCCAAAGGATGAAAACTGGGACAAATCCGTCGCTTACTGGAAAACGCTTTTCACAGATCAGGGGGCCGAATTTGATGCTGAGTTAGACATTGACGCCTCAGAAATCGAACCCATGATTACTTACGGAACCAACCCCGGTATGGGCATTGGCATCAGTGGGCATGTACCCAATCTGCGGGACGTGGAAGAGAAAGAAAAAAATTCATTTGAAAAATCACTTCAATATATGGGCCTTGAGCCCGGGATGGGCATTATAGGCAAAAAGGTGGACTATATTTTCATCGGCAGTTGTACCAACAGCCGAATTGAAGACCTCCGCCTGGTGGCTGATTTTGTAAGAGGAAAACAAAAAGCAAAAGATGTGGAAGTTTGGATTGTTCCGGGCAGTAAACAGGTGGAAAAACAAGCGCAGGCAGAAGGAATCGACAAAATTTTCGAAGCCGCCGGATTTATTCTCCGCCAGCCAGGCTGTTCTGCATGCCTGGGTATGAACGAAGACAAAATTCCCGCGGGGAAATATTGCATTTCCACCAGCAACCGGAATTTCGAAGGACGTCAGGGGCCTAATGCAAGAACTTTCCTCACGAGCCCATTGACGGCAGCTGCAGCTGCGATTACGGGCCGGGTCACTGATGTCAGGGAACTTATGTAGTGTGGAAGTCTGGAAGTGTGGAAGTGTGGAAGATGAAATTGAAAATGTAAATACCAAAAATACTCGTGAAAGCAATAAATAAAATACTTAGTACAGGGGTTCCTATCAATATCGAAAATATCGATACGGATCAGATAATTCCTGCACGTTTTCTAAAGGCAACCAGCCGGGATGGATTCGGTAAAAATCTGTTTCGCGACTGGCGTTATGAAAATGATGATGAAAAGAAACCGAGGAAGGATTTTGCATTAAATGATCCCCGTTATTCAGGAAAAATATTGGTGGCAGGTAAAAATTTTGGATGCGGATCATCCCGGGAGCATGCGGCCTGGGCGATCAAGGATTTTGGATTTGACGTGGTGGTGAGTAGTTTTTTTGCTGACATTTTTAAAAACAACGCGTTGAATAATTTTTGTCTGCCGGTTACCGTGAGTGATGAATTTTTGAAGGAACTCTTCAACGCGATTGACAGCAGGCCTTCAACACAAATTCAGGTCGATCTGGAGAGTCAGTCTATCCATTTTGAGGGAACAGATGTAACAGTAAAAGAAAAATTTGAAATCAGCCCGTATAAAAAAACCTGTTTGCTCAACGGTTATGATGATATTGATTACCTGTTGAGTATGAAGGAAGAAATTACCGCTTTCGAAAAGAAAACCGCCATCCCGAATACTATATGAAAAAAAACATTGTCGTCATTGAAGGCGACGGCATCGGTCCGGAAGTGACCCGTCAAGCCGTCAAAGTATTAAATGCCATTGCTGAATGTTTTCATCATGAGTTCCATTACAGGTACTGTCTGATGGGCGCAATCGCTATAGATAAAACCGGAAATCCGCTTCCCGACGAAACAATTAAACTGGCACTTGAAAGTGATGCCATTCTTTTTGGTGCAATCGGACATCCAAAATATGATCAGGACCCTACGGCCAAGGTTCGCCCGGAGCAAGGCTTGCTGAAACTGAGAAAATCCCTGCAGCTGTTCGCGAATATCCGGCCAATAAGTACATATCCTTCTCTCCATCATTTGTCTCCTCTAAAAACAAAAAATATTGAAGGCGTCGATTTTATAATATACCGCGAACTGACCGGCGGTATTTATTTCGGAAAGAAGGAAACGAATGCAGATCAGACGGTCGCTACAGATGAGTGCACCTACAGCAGGGAAGAAATTGAACGTATTGCGCACCTGGCTTTCAAACAGGCTGTCATTCGCAGAAAAAAATTAACACTGGTTGATAAGGCTAATGTGCTGGAAACGTCCAGATTGTGGAGGAAATGGGTTCAGGAAATTGCCAAGGGCTATCCCGAAGTAACACTGGATTTCCTTTTTGTGGACAATGCAGCCATGCAGATTATCCTGAATCCAAAACAATTCGATGTGATTCTGACTGAAAATATGTTTGGGGATATCCTCAGCGATGAAGCCAGCGTAATCAGCGGCTCACTGGGTTTGCTGCCTTCAGCGTCGGTGGGAAAAGGACCTGCTCTTTTCGAACCTATCCATGGATCTTATCCCCAGGCTGCAGGAAAAGACATTGCCAACCCGCTTGGATCTATTTTGTCGGCTGCTATGATGCTGGATCACTTTGGTTTGTATAAAGAAGCTGAACTCGTAAGAGAAGCTGCAGAATGGACACTCATGCATGGTTTTGTTACCAAAGATATTGATCCCGTGAATTTTTATTTCACAACAACGATCGGTGAGTTGATCAGCGATTACCTCGTGGGAAAGATATCCGGGACTGAACTTAATCAGGAAAATATTGCGCTGAGGAAGTCAACTATTATTTAGTTCTTTGTTTTATAAAACGCGGTTCGTATATTCGCATTCAACTCGTCTCTCAATGTTGAAAAGCAGTATATATAATAAAGTCCTGATCACACGTATTGTGGTGGTCATTATTATTGTGCTCGCTCTTCCCGGAGGCGCTTGATCGTATAAAATTTTTCAAAAATAATAACGACCCGCCTCCAAAAAGGCGGGTTTCTTTTTTTATGGCAGAACTCAACAAATATTCCAGGACGTTAACGCAGGACGAAACCCAGCCGGGTGCACAGGCAATGTATTATGCTATCGGTTTTACGGAAGCTGATTTTAAAAAAGCACAGGTGGGCATCGCAAGCATGGGATGGGATGGAAATCCATGCAACATGCATCTGAACGACCTGGCTAAATCGGTGAAAGCAAGTATTAATAAAACTGATTTACTGGGATTGATTTTTCATACCATCGGCGTGAGTGACGGAATCAGTATGGGCACAGATGGTATGCGGTATTCACTGGTCAGTCGTGATATTATCGCTGACAGCATAGAAACCAATGCCGGTGCGCAATATTATGACGCCATCATCACCATTCCCGGATGCGATAAAAATATGCCCGGATCCATCATGGCCATGGGCAGGTTAAACCGTCCGGGTATCATGTTATACGGAGGAACCATTGCGCCGGGACATTACAAAGGTCAGGACCTGAATATCGTTTCGAATTTTGAAGCCCTGGGCCAAAAAATCGCCGGCAACCTGAGTGAAGCAGATTTTAAGGGTATCGTGAGAAACAGTTGTCCTGGAGCGGGCGCCTGCGGCGGAATGTATACCGCAAATACGATGGCAAGTGCCATAGAAGCTATGGGCATGAGCCTTCCCTATTCTTCTTCCAATCCCGCTTTAAGCGAAGACAAACAGAAAGAGTGTGAAGCCATCGGCACAGCTATAAAATTATTACTGGAGAAAGATATCAAACCAAGAGATATCATGACCCGCAAAGCTTTTGAAAATGCCATTACCGTTATCATGGTTCTTGGCGGATCCACGAATGCTGTGCTGCATTTGATAGCGATGGCAAAAAGCGTCAATGTCCCCCTGACTCAGGATGATTTCCAAATGATCAGCAATAAAATACCGGTACTTGCAGATTTCAAGCCCAGCGGAAAATATCTGATGGAAGACCTTCATCAGTATGGCGGTGTGCCGGCCGTTATGAAATATTTATATAAAAATGGGCTATTACACGGTGACTGCTTAACAGTTACCGGAAAAACGGTAGCTGAAAATCTGAAAGAAGCACCGGATTTGGATTTTGAACAGCAAAAAATAATCATGCCTTTGGCTACACCGTTAAAGGCGACCGGACATTTACAAATATTATATGGTAACCTGGCCGAAGGCGGCAGCGTTGCGAAAATCAGTGGTAAGGAAGGAGAGAGATTTGAGGGAACGGCCAGGGTATTTGATGGTGAACATGATTTGATCCGGGGAATTCAATCCGGCAAGGTACACGCCGGTGATGTGGTGGTGATCCGGAATATCGGACCCAAAGGTGCCCCCGGTATGCCTGAAATGTTAAAGCCAACCGGTGCCATTATCGGGGCTGGTCTTGGTAAAACGGTGGCCCTGATTACAGATGCACGTTTCAGTGGAGGAACGCATGGCTTTGTTGTAGGCCATATTACACCTGAAGCGTATGAAGGTGGTTTAATCGGACTGGTGGAAGACAATGATATCATCGAAATCGATGCAACAAAAAATGCCATCACGCTAAAAGTAAGTAAGGACATCATTGCAGAAAGAAAGAAAAAATGGAAACAGCCGGCATTAAAGGCAACGAGTGGGGTTCTGTTTAAATATGCACGTGTCGTGAAGGATGCTTCGCAGGGATGTGTTACGGATGAAGCGTAAGCGAAGCGTAAAGCTTAAGGCTAAGGCTTGAGGCAACACGTCAACTGTCAACTAAAAATATCTGTTTTTATAAAAAATAAAATAATGGAAACGCTGGAAATAAAGAAAGACAAAACGCCCAAGGCAAAACAAAAGACCAGGAAATTATCCGGATCAGCAGCCTTGCTGGAAGTATTTCTTTCAGAAAAAGTGGAAACGATTTTCGGATATCCGGGCGGAGCCATTATGCCGATCTACGATGCTTTATATGACTACCAGCAGAAATTAAAGCATGTGCTTGTGCGTCACGAACAGGGCGCGATACATGCTGCACAGGGTTACGCCCGTGCTTCAGGTAAAACGGGAATCGTGTTTGCCACCAGTGGTCCGGGAGCTACAAATCTCGTAACCGGCCTTGCAGATGCCATGATCGACAGCACACCCCTGGTTTGCATTACAGGACAGGTATATGCACACCTGCTCGGCACAGATGCGTTCCAGGAAACAGACGTCATCAATATCACCACGCCTGTTACGAAATGGAATTATCAGATTACAGATGCAACGGAAATACCGAACGTTCTGGCAAAGGCATTTTATCTCGCCGCCAGTGGCCGGCCGGGACCCGTACTCATAGACATCACCAAAAACGCACAAATCCAGGAATTTGATTTTGAAGAATATGTTCCCTGTGAACATATACGCAGTTACCGTCCTAAACCGATCGTACGTAAAAAATATCTGGAAGAAGCGGCGAAGCTGATCAATGAAGCAAAAAAACCATTCGTGATTTTTGGCCAGGGTGTTATACTCGGTGAGGCAGAAACAGAGTTTAAAAATTTCATCGAGAAATCAGGAATACCGGCAGCATGGACAATACTGGGAATGAGTGCTATACCCACCGATCATCCGATGGCTGTTGGTATGTTGGGAATGCATGGCAACTACGGTCCCAATGTACTTACCAACGAATGCGATGTTTTAATTGCCATCGGTATGCGTTTCGATGACCGTGTAACAGGCAGGCTGGACAAATATGCAAAGCAGGCAAAAGTGATTCATCTGGATATTGACCCGGCAGAAATTGATAAAAATGTAAAAACCACCGTTTCAGTCTGGGGCGATTGTAAGGAAACCCTTCCTTTACTCACCCAACTCATAGATAAAAAATCACATACCGCCTGGCATCAGAAATTTAAAGACTTTCAGAAACAGGAAGATGAAAAATGTATCTATCCTGAAATGCATCCTGACACAAACGTACTTTCAATGGGTGAAGTGATCGATGCGCTGAATGAACTAACCGGTGGTAATGCGGTTCTCGTTACCGATGTAGGTCAGCACCAAATGGTGACCTGTCGTTACGCAAAATTTAATGAATCAAAAAGCAATATTACATCAGGAGGATTAGGCACCATGGGTTTTGCATTACCCGCAGCCATTGGTGCAAAATTCGGCGCTCCGCAAAGGGAAGTAATTGCCATCGCCGGAGACGGTGGATTCCAGATGACGCTGCAGGAATTGGGAACCATAATGCAAACGGGCCTGAATGTGAAAATTATTGTTCTGAATAATCAATTTCTCGGAATGGTTAGACAGTGGCAGGAACTTTTTAACGACAGAAGGTATTCTTTCGTGGATATTCAAAGTCCCGATTTCGTGGAGCTTGCAAAATCATACCGGATTGCCGGACAAAAAGTGACCGAACGTTCGGCATTGAAGAAAGCATTGAAGGATATGCTTGATACGCCCGAAGCTTATTTGCTTGATATAATGGTAGGAAAAGAAAACAATGTGTTCCCGATGGTGCCTCAGGGATGCAGTGTGAGTGAGATCAGGCTCTCCTGAAAGTATGGAAGACTGAAAGACTGGAAGTTTGGAAGTGGAGTTGATAAGTATTAAAGTGTGGTTTATGGATGATACAGTTTTAAAAGATATTCCGGTTCAGTACAATCGTATCAAAGATGATACGGAAAGGTTGTCTTTTCAAATGAATTCTGATTTGTTTACCGGAAGTCTATTGAAAACATTGGTTGCATCAAAGAAGTCTGGCCGGATACTGGAACTTGGAACAGGAGGCGGTTTGGCGACTTCATGGATATTGGATGGCATGGATCAGCATACGAAGCTTTTGACAGTAGAAAATAATGCTGCTCTTTTAGAGATTGCCAGAGAACAATTGGAAGATCCCCGGATTGAATTTATTCTCACTGATGGATACACATGGCTGAAGGAATATCAGGGTGAAAAATTCGATTTGATCTTTGCAGATGCGATGCCTGGAAAATACGATTTGTTTGTGGAGACGATTCAGCTCCTGAAAAGCGGAGGATTTTATGTAATTGACGATATGCTTCCACAACCGAACTGGCCCTCCGGCCATGCTGAAAAGGCAGATCTTTTTATTCATATGCTGGAATCGAGAAAGGATCTCATACTGACAAAATTGAAGTGGTCAACCGGAATCATAATCGTGGTGAAAAAATAAATTAACATACTATATATATGCAAGGCATTCAGCTTTCAAAGTTTCTTTTTATACTTTTTTAATAAATGACTATGATCAAACAGGAATTCACCATAACCGTATATACCGAAAACCAGATCGGTTTGCTCAATCGTATTGCGATCATCTTTTCCAGGAGAAAGATCAATATTGAAAGCATGAATACCTCTCCATCAGAAATTGACGGCATTCACCGGTTTACCATTGTAATCAATGAGACCGAAGAAGTAGTTAAAAAACTTTGCCGCCAGATCGAAAAACAGGTAGAAGTGCTCAAAGCATACTTTAATCAAAATGATGAAATCGTATGGCAGGAGCTCGCATTATATAAAGTATCCACCGATCAGATCGTTGAAAAAGTAAAAGTCGAGAGACTTCTGAGAAAATATGGAGCACGCGCCGTAGTGATCCGTAAAGATTATACGGTATTTGAAACCACAGGTCACCGTGAAGAAACCGATGGTTTGCTGGAAGCATTGGAACCGTATGGAGTGATCGAATTCGTTCGCAGTGCGAGAGTGGCCATCATCAATGAGAGCAGTGGTTTCCACGAAAAGCTGAAAGAATTTGAACAAACCGAACCCGGAGAATTAGTTATTGAAAATGAATACCTCGATAAGCAGGATGAGGTTTTCAGTATGTGAATCCGGTTGGCGGTTGACGGTTGACAGTTGACATGAAAATGTCCTTATGCTTTAAGATTGAAACTTAAAAATTGAATTAATAACAAAAATAAATACCAAAAAATGGCAACATTAAATTTCGGCGGAACAGATGAAACAGTAGTAACCCGCGAAGAATTCCCGCTTTCGAAAGCCCAGGAGGTTTTGAAAAATGAAGTTGTGGCAGTGATCGGATATGGTGTACAGGGGCCGGGTCAGGCGTTGAATCAGAAGGACAATGGAATAAATGTAATTGTAGGTCAGCGGAAAAATTCAAAGACCTGGGATAAAGCCATTCGGGACGGTTTCGTACCGGGAGAAACTCTTTTTGAAATTGAAGAAGCCCTTGAAAAAGGCACCATCATATGTTACTTATTAAGTGACGCCGCGCAGATTGAATTATGGCCGACGGTTAAAAAACACCTGACCAAGGGAAAAGCACTTTATTTTTCTCATGGATTTGGAATTACGTTTAAAGAGCAAACAGGCATCATACCACCAGCCGACGTGGATGTATTCCTGGTGGCACCAAAAGGTTCAGGAACTTCATTGAGGAGAATGTTCCTGCAGGGCCGCGGACTAAACAGCAGTTATGCGATCTTCCAGGATGCTACAGGACGGGCCAAGGATCGGGTGATTGCTTTGGGAATTGCTGTTGGCAGCGGATACCTTTTTGAAACCAATTTCAAAAAAGAAGTATATAGCGATTTAACCGGAGAACGTGGCACGTTGATGGGCGCGATTCAGGGTATTTTTGCGGCGCAATATCAGGTACTGCGCGATAAGGGACACAGCCCATCCGAAGCATTCAACGAAACCGTGGAAGAACTCACACAAAGTCTCATGCCTCTTGTTGCTGAGAATGGTATGGATTGGATGTATGCCAATTGTTCAACAACCGCGCAACGCGGTGCGCTGGATTGGTGGAAGAAATTCCGTGATGCAACGGCCCCTGTATTCAAGGAATTGTATGAGAGTGTTGCTTCCGGAAAAGAATCCCAGCGATCTATCGACAGCAACAGCAAGAAGGATTACCGTGAAAAACTGGAAGTCGAGCTGAAAGAATTGCGCGATAGCGAAATGTGGCAGGCTGGAAAAACAGTCAGAAGCCTGCGTCCGGAAAATCAGGCCGCACCTGTTCTAAAATCAGATAAGAAGCTGGCAGAAAAAGTATAATTATGGAATCATCTACAAGTACCCGAACACTGGATGTTCGGGGAGCGGCTGAAAGACTAAAAAAAATAGTGATCAGGACACCCCTGGTTTTGAATCAGAATCTCTCCAGACGTTATCAGTGTAATATTTATCTGAAAAGAGAGGATCTGCAGGTTGTAAGATCTTACAAGATCAGGGGTGCTTACAATATGATGAGCAGTTTCCCTGAAGAAGTCCTGAAAAAGGGCGTGGTATGCGCCAGTGCAGGTAATCACGCACAGGGATTTGCCTATTCCTGCAGGAAACTCAATGTGAAGGGTGTTGTTTTCATGCCTATCATTACTCCAAAACAAAAAGTCGATCAGACCCGGATGTTTGGTGAAAATTTTGTCGATATAAAACTCATTGGAGATACGTTTGATGATTGTGCAGTGGCAGCGAAAAAATTTACTACTGACAACCAAATGACTTTTATACCACCGTTTGAGGACCTGCGTATCATAGAGGGTCAGGCGACCGTGGGACTGGAAATACTCGATGACCTTTCGGATATCGATTATCTTTTCGTGCCGGTCGGTGGTGGCGGACTGGCCTCAGGCACAGGCACATATTTCAAGACTTATTCACCCAAAACTAAAATCATCGGATTGGAGCCAGAAGGTGCACCTTCTATGGCAGAGGCATTTAAAGCCGGTCAACCAGTAACCCTGGAAAAAATAGACCGGTTTGTGGATGGTGCAGCCGTAAAAAGAACCGGGGATCTTACTTTTTCTATTTGTCGCGAAGTGCTTGATGCTTTGGACCTGGTGCCGGAAGGGCGCGTCTGTACCACCATACTCAAATTATATAATGAGGAAGCTATCGTAGTTGAACCGGCAGGAGCCCTGTCGATTGCAGGTTTGGAAAACCGTGCATCTGAAATCAAGGGTAAGAATGTCGTTTGTATCGTGAGCGGGAGTAACAATGATATTGACCGGATGCCGGAGATCAAAGAGCGCTCCCTTCAGTATGAAGGACTCAAACATTATTTTCTGATCCGCTTCGCTCAACGACCAGGAGCTCTGAAGGAGTTCGTAAATAATGTTTTGGGACCCAGCGACGACATCACCCGTTTTGAATATATGCAAAAGACAGATAAGGAATCCGGACCGGCTGTTGTTGGAATCGAACTGGTCAGCCGCGCCGATTACGACAGGTTAATGGAAAATATGAGAAAATATCAAATTGATTATACGGAAATAAACAAAAGTGATACGCTTTTCAGTCTGTTGGTGTAGGATTGAATAAGTAAAAAAGGAATTGAACAAATGTTTCAGGCATATGTTCCTAATTAACAGGTCACCATGAAGAATTTTAAGGATTGAACCGTTTATAAGTTTTGGGATTCGGGCATTAAGCTTTCTGCTTTTTACTTGATAAAGTACCGTTTTTTTTAGTATTTTTAAACGAATCCCTCCTTTCCTTAGAAAAAACGTCAGAAATAACGATTGTTCGTTGATGCCATTCACTGCTTAACCGAAATAAATGGAACAAAACCAGGGGTTATATCGCCCTTCTTTTGAGCGGGATTCTTGTGGTATCGGCTTTGTAGCCAATATTAAAGGCAATAAGAGTCACCAGATCATCTCAGATGCACTCACGATCCTTGAACACATGGAACACCGGGGTGCCTGCGGCTGTGAAATTAATACCGGTGATGGTGCCGGGATTATGATCCAGACCCCGCACGAATTCTTTTTTGACGAGTGCATCCGGCTTGGTTTCCACCTGCCTGCCTATGGCAAATACGGTGTGGGAATGATATTCTTTCCAAGAGATATTATGCTCAAGGAAGAATGCCGGGATATTTTTAACCGCGCAGCTGAAAAACTGGGCCTTGAAGTGCTGGGTTACCGTAAAGTTCCGGTAAACCCCGACGGAATAGGACCTACTGCCCTTTCTGTTGAACCGGATATCGAACAGGTATTCATTGCCAGTCCCGACCATTTCAACGACCCTGAAGAATTTGAACGTAAGTTATTTATACTCCGGAATTATTCCAGTCATCTCATAGAGAGCTCGGTTAAGAAAGATCCGATCGGATTTTATCTCGCTTCGCTCTCATACAAAACCGTCGTATACAAGGGCCAGCTCACGAGTAAACAGGTGCGTCATTATTTTCCCGACCTGACAAATAACCGCATCGTTTCTGCATTCGGGCTCATTCATTCCCGTTTTGCTACCAATACTTTTCCTTCCTGGAAACTTGCACAACCCTTCCGTTACATAGCCCACAATGGTGAAATCAATACGGTTCAGGGAAACCTGAACTGGCTAAAGACCAGTGAAAAGGGATTTGAATCTCCTTACTTCACAAAAGAAGAAATGGAGATGATGCTTCCTTTGATTACAGAAGGACAGTCAGATTCTGCCTGTCTGGACAATATGATCGAACTTACTCCTGTTCTGCGGCCGCTCTCTGCCTCATGTGATGATGATGCTGATCCCTGAAGCCTGGGACGGCAATGAACAGATGGATCCTGTAAAAAAAGCATTTTACGAATACCATGCTTCTTTAATGGAGCCCTGGGATGGACCCGCTTCGATTTCTTTTACAGACGGAAAAATGATCGGTGCTACACTCGACCGAAACGGACTGCGGCCATCACGCTACTGTGTTACCACCGACGACCGTGTCATCATGGCTTCAGAAACCGGCGTTCTTCCCATCGACCAGAAAATCATCCGCGAAAAAGGAAGGCTTCAACCTGGAAAAATGTTCGTGGTGGACATGGAACAGGGACGAATCATCAGCGACGATGAGATCAAGAATAAAATTTGTTCTTCCCGACCATATGCTGAATGGCTAAATAAATACAAAATCCGGCTCGAAGAATTACCGGAACCCCGGGTTACGTTTACTGAATTACAGCATGACCAGATTTTTAAATATCAGAAGGTTTTTGGTTATACCACAGAGGATGTTGAATCCATTATCACGCCGATGGCATTGGATGGCAAGGAACCCATCGGTTCCATGGGATCTGATATACCTCTTGCCGTACTCAGTGATGAGCCACAACATCTAAGCAGTTATTTCAAACAGCTATTCGCGCAGGTCACCAACCCGCCGATAGATCCGATCCGCGAACGTCTTGTCATGTCGCTGGCAACATTTGCGGGTAACAATGGAAATCTGCTGGTTGAAGATCCGCTCGCCTGTCATTGTGTGGCCCTGAAACACCCGGTACTAACAAACCACGAACTCGAAAAAATCCGAAGTATAGATACGGGAATCTTTCAGGCAAAAACTTTACAGCTTTATTTCAGGGCAGATGAAAAACCCGGTTCCTTGCAGGCAGGTTTGGAAAGGCTTTGCCGTTATGCTGTGGATGCTGCGAAAGACGGATTTGAGGTGTTAATATTATCTGACCGGGCTATAGATTCGGATCATGCACCGATTCCATCCCTGCTTGCAGTGGCCGCTGTTCATCATCACTTAATCAGGAAGGGATTACGCGGACAGGTAGGCATTATCGTTGAAGCGGGAGATGTTTGGGAAGTACACCACTATGCCTGTCTCATCGGATTCGGCGCGACTGCTATTAATCCTTATCTGGCGCTCGCAACGATACATGACGCACAGAAAACGGGCAAACTGCAAACCAGTCTTGAACCTGAATACCTGAGGAAAAATTATGTCAAGGCTGTCAATGACGGATTGCTAAAAGTATTCTCCAAAATGGGAATCTCCACATTGCAGTCTTACCAGGGTGCACAGATATTTGAAATCATTGGATTAAACAATTCCGTGGTGGATAAATATTTTACGGGAGCAACCTCCCGTATCCAGGGAATGGGGCTGGATGAAATTGCCCGCGAAACACTCGCTAAACATTTATTCGCATTTAGCCGGAAAGATATTCCGGTGGAACGTCTACCAACTGGTGGGGTATATCAATGGAAACGGAAAGGAGAATTTCATCTCTTCAATCCGAACACCATTCACTATCTGCAATATTCAACTCATATGAACGATTATCTGTCGTTCAAAAAATATTCAAAGCTGGTGAATGATCAGATGGAGAAAACAGCCACCATCAGAAGTTTGTTCCAGTTTAAAAGAAACCGTCCAACCATATCAATTGAAGAAGTGGAACCGGAAGAAAGCATCATGAGAAGGTTTGCAACCGGTGCCATGAGTTTCGGATCTATTTCACATGAAGCCCATTCTACCCTGGCAATCGCCATGAATCGTATTGGCGGGAAAAGTAATACCGGCGAAGGAGGCGAAGATGAGTTCCGTTTTGAACCGTTGGCCAATGGCGACTCTATGCGATCAGCCATTAAACAAGTAGCTTCTGCGAGATTTGGTGTTACAAGCTATTACCTTACACAGGCTGATGAATTACAAATCAAAATGGCGCAGGGCGCGAAACCCGGAGAAGGTGGACAATTGCCCGGACATAAAGTAGATGAGTGGATCGGGAAAGTGAGGCATTCAACACCAGGTGTCGGACTTATTTCTCCACCCCCGCATCATGATATTTATTCAATTGAGGATCTTGCGCAGTTGATATTCGATCTGAAAAATTCAAACCGCAATGCGAGAATTAATGTAAAACTGGTTTCCAAAGCAGGTGTTGGAACGATTGCAGCAGGCGTTGCCAAAGCAAAATCGGATGTCATCCTGATTTCCGGGCACGATGGAGGCACCGGTGCATCTCCGATCAGTTCTATCCGTCATACCGGTTTACCCTGGGAATTGGGATTGGCGGAATCTCATCAGACACTGGTGAAAAATAAATTACGCAGCCGTGTAGTTTTGCAAACCGATGGACAATTAAAAACCGGTCGTGATGTGGCCATTGCAACTTTACTGGGAGCTGAAGAATGGGGTGTAGCAACTGCTGCGCTCGTAGTCGAAGGTTGCATCATGATGCGCAAGTGTCATCTGAATACCTGTCCGGTGGGTGTTGCCACACAGGATCCCGTTTTGAGAAAACGTTTTACAGGCAATGCGGATCATGTTGTAAACCTGTTTAAATTTCTGACCCGGGAATTACGGGAGATCATGGCTGAACTGGGCTTCCGAACCGTTGATGAAATGGTAGGCCAGGTGGAATGTCTCGAGGTTAATGATAACCTGAAACACTGGAAATCAAAAAAACTAAATCTGTCTCCGATATTATTTAAAGAACCGACTTCTATGTACACCGGTATTCATCATTCTGAAGATCAGGATCATGGTCTCGAAGATGTTCTGGATTGGCAACTGCTGGCAGCAGCCAGGCCGGCACTCGAATCGGGACAGAAAATATCTGCGGCATTTAATGTTAAGAATACCGACCGTACCATCGGCACCATTCTGTCGAATGAAATTTCTAAACTATATAAATCGAAGGGTCTTCCCGCTGATACCATTCATTTCAAACTCAAAGGAACAGCGGGCCAGAGCTTTGGTGCATTCAACACATCTGGCGTTACACTCGAGTTGGAAGGAGACGCGAATGATTATTTCGGAAAGGGATTGTCCGGCGCCAGGCTGGTCGTTTATCCTGCACCCGATGCAGGATTTGTTCCGGAAGAAAATTTTATCATAGGTAATGTAGCATTTTATGGAGCAACCTCAGGGGAGGCTTTTATCAGGGGTAAGGCCGGGGAACGGTTTGCCGTTCGTAATTCCGGCGCCAATGCTGTAGTGGAAGGAATCGGAGATCACGGTTGCGAATACATGACAGGAGGCAGGGTTTTGATTCTGGGTTCTACCGGACGGAATTTTGCGGCTGGCATGAGCGGCGGAATTGCATATGTATATAATGTGGATGGAAATTTTCCATCGCTCTGCAATCCGGAAATGATTGACCTGGATCCATTGAACGAAGAAGACATCCGGGAAATGAAAGATATGATTTCCCGCCACTATGCTTATACCGGAAGTACGGTTGCAAAATTTGTATTGGAGGATTTTGAAAACCAGCTTCGGAATTTCGTAAAAGTGTTTCCAAAGGATTATAAAAAAGTATTGCAAGAAAAGAAGGCCCGTGTAGGCGTCAATTCCTGATCATCAATTTTAAGAAAAAAATCAATGGGTAAACCAACAGGGTTTCTGGAGTATAACCGTGAACTGCCTTCTAAACGTCCTGTACAGGAAAGAAGAAAGGATTACAATGAATTTGTGAATTTGTATGAACCGGAACAATTGAACAAACAGGCGGCCCGCTGTATGAACTGCGGCATTCCTTTTTGTCACCATGGATGTCCGCTTGGAAATGTGATTCCTGAATTTAACGATGCCGTATACCGCAAAGCCTGGCAGGATGCCTATGATATCCTGGTTACAACAAATAATTTCCCTGAATTTACCGGCAGAATTTGTCCGGCTCCCTGCGAAACCAGTTGTGTGCTGGGCATCAATCAGCCTGCGGTTACCATCGAAGAGATCGAAAAGCATATAATTGAAATCGCTTTCGAAAAAGGTTTTGTAAAAGCAAAACAACCCAATATCCGAACAGGGAAAAAAATTGCTGTCGTTGGCTCAGGACCTGCCGGTCTGGCTGCCGCCGCTCAATTAAATTCGGCCGGTCATACTGTAACTGTTTTTGAAAGAGATGATGCTCCCGGTGGTTTGCTGAGATACGGTATCCCCGACTTCAAGCTGGAGAAATGGATCATCGATCGCAGAATCAACCTGCTTGAACTGGAAGGTGTTGTGTTCCGTTGCAATACAAACGTTGGTGTGGATATCAACATCGATGAATTAAACCGTGATTTTCATGCGATCATATTATGTGGCGGATCTACTATTCCAAGGGATCTTCCAGTACCGGGCCGGGAACTGAAAGGAACTTATTTCGCCATGGATTTTCTGAAACAACAAAATAAAAGAGTTCGTGGTGTTCCGGTATTGGAAGAAGATATTTTCGCTACCGGAAAAAATGTAATCATCATAGGAGGTGGTGATACAGGAAGTGATTGCGTCGGAACATCAAATCGGCAGGGTGCGAAAACCATTACACAATTTGAATTGCTTCCACAGCCGCCAAAAGAAAGAACTGCATATATGCCCTGGCCAACATTCCCTATGATTTTAAAAACAACCTCATCGCACGAAGAAGGTGTTGAAAGGCAATGGGCGATGGCCACAAAGGAATTTATTAGTGATGAAAAAGGAAATCTGAAAGCGCTCAAAATTGTCCAGCTGGACTGGAAAATGGCAGATGACGGCAGGCCGGCAAAATTTGTGGAAGTACCCGGATCGGTACAAAAGATCCCCTGTGAATTAGCACTACTGGCGATGGGATTCGTACATCCCCAACAGGAAGGACTTGTGAATGAACTTGGGCTGGAACTCGATGAACGCGGCAATGTAAGGGCGGCAGAAAAATCCTATCAGACCAATATCAGGAAAATATTTGTTGCCGGCGATATGCGCAGAGGTCAGTCACTGGTCGTTTGGGCAATCAGCGAAGGCAGGGAATGTGCCCGTAAAGTAGATGAATTCCTTATGGGGTCTTCATTGCTTGAAACCAAAGATCATTCATTGATTGGAGTGACTTATTAAGCTTAACGCCTAACGCCTAACGCCTAAGGCTTTTTCGGACGGATTGCACTCAGATAGCAAATAGTTGTATTAATTCAGCACCCCCGAGGTGCTTTTTTGTTTTAATAAACTTTTATCTCATTTTAATTTTAGGCTTTGGGCGTTAGGCGTTAGGCGTTAGGCTTTGCTAAGGATAACCCTTAAATTTATAGTAATAAATAAATATGGACTATCAACAAATGCTCAATAAAGTTGAGCAATACGCCAGAGATTCCTTTGATCATACGAATTTGAATAATCTCCTTTACCACAATCTCCGGCACACGGAATCTGTAGCATCTTATGCCAAGCAGATTGCCCATCATTACCAACTCGGCGAGCGTGATTATTTTATTGTGGTCGCGTCGGCATGGCTACATGATCTCGGGTATACTTTAGAAAGAGCGAATCATGAAGCAGAAGGTGCAGGGGCTGCCGGTATATTTCTGGGAAATATCGGTCTGTCAGGCACGGATATCGATTCTATAAAGGGCTGTATACTGGCAACCAAACTGCCTCAGAATCCGCATAATCTGCTTGAAGAAATAGTTTGCGATGCCGACCTCTACCACCTGGGCACTTCACACTTCAGCGAACTCAATAAGTCAATGCGAAAAGAAGCAGAAGATGCGGGCAATACTAAAATATCGAAGGATGACTGGAGAGTAAAAACCATCAATTTCCTTGAATCGCATACATATCATACAGAATATGCAAAGTTGCTGCTGAACGACCAGAAGCAAAAAAATCTGGAAGAATTAAAGGAAAAATCCGAATCTAAATTTCAGCAGGATCTGCGTCCCAAATCATCGCTGGCCGTTGGCGAACATACGGATGACACAACGCATCATCATGAAAAACATAAAAAAGACAAGGATAAAAATGAGCGACCCGAACGAGGAATAGAAACCATGTTCAGGGTGAGTTCCTCCAATCATCAGCGTTTGAGTGACATGGCAGATAATAAAGCGCATATCATGATCACAGTGAATTCGATCATACTGTCAGCCGTGATCAGTTTACTATTGCGAAAACTGGATGAAAATAGCTATTTAATGATTCCGACATTTATGTTACTTGCAGCCAGTCTGATTACGATTATATTTTCTATTCTCGCAACCCGCCCCACCATTCCGAATGGAATATTTTCCAAAAAGGATATCGAAGAAAAAAAAGTAAATCTTCTATTCTTTGGTAATTTTTACCGGATGAAGCTTCCCGACTATAAAGAAGGCATGGAAAAGATGATGGCTGACAAGGACTATCTATACGGAAGCCTGATCATGGATGGATTTGCGCAGGGAAAAGTATTGGGAAAAAAATATCAGCTGTTGCGAATCTCTTATAATGTATTTATGTTCGGATTAATCTTGTCGGTCATTGCATTTATTATTGCATCGGCATTCTATGGAAAATAACTACCCGAGCTTAATAATTTTTTTTCTCTGTACCCTGGTCGCGACCAGTTCCTGTGAAAGTCAGCAGCAACCATATACTTCACCGCCCGGCTATAATTTCAACAATCCTAAACGCTTTAAAATGCCAAATGCTCTGAGGGAAATATCGGGGATTGCATTTTATCAGGGAACCGGCGATACATTGTATGCTGAACAGGATGAAGAAGGCAAGGTATTTCGTTTTAGATTAGGCGATGCAAATATGCAGGTTACCCGGTTCGGGAAAAAAGGAGATTTCGAAGACATATCCGTCGCCAACAACATTATAATCATGTTAAGAAGTGATGGCGTATTATTTACTTTTCCAATTTCCGAAATGCAGAAAAAAGCAACGGACAATGTGAAAATATTCGAAGACCTTTTGCCGGATGGTGAATACGAAGGCCTTGCTTCAGATGGTCTGAGCAACAAATTATATGTGCTTTGCAAACATTGTCGCAACGAAAAAACAAACAAGTGGGGAGGCGGTACCATATTACAAATAGATGCTGCCGGTGTACTAACGCCAGCAGGAAATTTTGAATTGGATATTAAGGAAATCGACGCGATTTCTCATTCACGAAAAATAAATTTTCATCCCTCCGCCCTGGCCCAAAACCCGTTAACCAAAGAATGGTACATTCTTTCCTCCGTTAATAAAATGCTGGTCGTGGCCGACCCAAACTGGAAGGTAAAATCTGTGTATCCCCTGAATCCGTCATTATTCGTGCAACCCGAAGGAATCGCCTTTGACAGGCAGCAAAATCTTTATATTTCAAATGAACGGGGATTGTCATCGGCCGCTACTATTCTCTTATTTGCCTATAATAAAAATTAATTCGGATCCTGTGTGAGACGCTGTAACATGAACCCGCGGTATTGTTTATGAGAGTAGCATATATTCGATTATACCGGAACAGCCGAAAAATGAAATCATTCTTATACCTCTGCACAGGAATGCTGGTTATTCACGCTGCGAATGCGCAGGATTCTGTTTTGCAGAGAGTCATCATGATTGGTGATGCCGGTGAAATCGATAAGGAACAGCAGGCAGTCATCCCCGCTGCCTCTAATATGGTCATCCCCGGAAAAACTACCGTCATTTATCTGGGTGATAATATTTACCCACGGGGTATGGGTTTGCCAGGCAGCAAAGAGGAAGAAGACAACTAAAAAGATTCTGCAATCCCAGTTTAATCCGATGCGTAGTAAAGGTGCACCGGTGTATTTCATACCGGGCAACCACGACTGGGATAAAGGGGGTAAAAACGGACTGGCTAAAATAAAACAGGAGTGGTACTACCTGGAAGAATTAAACGATTCGCTGTTGAAACTGCTGCCGCCGGACGGATGCCCCGGCCCAACGGAAATAAATATTTCTGACGAACTGGTCATTATTGTATTTGACAGCGAGTGGTGGTTATTCCCATTTGATAAAACGAATTTGCTGGCAGAATGTAATTGCCGCACAAAGAAAGATGTAATACTGCGGATGCAGGAATTATTATATAAGAACCGAAACAAAACCATTTTCCTGGCTTCGCATCATCCGTTCCAGAGTTACGGAACACACGGGGGATACTTTTCCTGGAAGGATCATATTTTCCCCCTGACGGCAGCCAACGAAAACCTGTACGTTCCCTTACCAATAGTCGGTTCACTGTATCCGATCCTCAGAAAAACTTTTACAAATCCAGAGGACCTTCATCATCCACTGTACAAATCAATGATCAGACAGGTGGATGCCGTTTTTGACAGTTTTCCCAACCTGATCCATATCGCAGGTCACGAGCACGGACTTCAATTTATAAAGGGTAAACAAATTCAGGTTGTCAGTGGCTCCGGATCGCAGGAGACCTATGCGAGAAAAACAAAAAATTCTCTTTTTGCAGAATGCAAATCAGGGTTTCGTGACAGCAGATCTTCTGATAAACCGGACCGTTCGTTTTACATTTTATGAGTACAGGGAAAGTGGCATCGCACCCGTATTCACCTACCGCCAGCCTTACACAGAAATGACTTTTAAAGAAGATTCTGTATATGCTGCCAGTTTGGAGGACAGTGTCATCAGGAGTGTTCATCCGAGATATGATTATCCCGGAAAATTTCATCGGAAATTATTCGGGGAAAACTATCGCAAGGAATGGGCCAGGCCGACCAAATTACCCCTGATAAAAATATCCAATTTCCATGGTGGTTTAATACCCCTGCAACGGGGCGGTGGTATGCAATCGAATTCTTTGCGGCTGGTAGACAGTTCCGGAAATGAATGGGTGATCCGAAGTGTTGAGAAAACGGTTGATTTGTTATTGCCCGAAGCGCTGAGAAGTACTTTCGCCAGGGATTTTCTGGATGACGTAACCAGCGGTCAGCACCCGTTTTCCGCATTATCGGTGCCTCCGATTGCCGATGCAGTAAAAGTTCCGCATGCCAACCCGGAAATCGGTGTTATCGCACCTGATAAAAATCTGGGACTATATGAAAGGTATTTTGTAAATACCATTTGCCTTATTGAAGAACGGGAACCTGGTGGAAAATCGGATAACACTGGTAAAATGCTGAGTAATCTGGATAAGGATAACGATAATTCAATAAAAGGAAAAGAATTTCAAAGGGCAAGGATGCTGGACATGTTTCTCGGCGACTGGGATCGACATGAGGACCAATGGAGATGGCATAATACGGACACCGGAAAAGACAAACGATATGAGGCCATTCCCCGTGACCGCGACCAGGTATTCCATATTACACAGGGATTACTTCCCAAACTGGCCGCTAGTCCTTATATACTTCCTACTCTTCAGAATTTTAGTGGAAAAGTGGAACATCCGGAGTACTCCGTATTCAAATCCCGCTTCCTGAATGCCTATCCCGATATGCAATTCGATTATGAGGACTGGATGAAAATGACTTACCGGTTTAAGGATGATATGACAGACAGTGTACTGGAAGCTGCATTGCGACGATTGCCAGCCGAGTCATATAAACTGCGACACAAAGAATTATTAACTGAATTGCAGCACCGGCGTGAAGATATGCCCCGTGCGATGGAGTACTACTATAAGTTCATCAATAAAATTGCAGACATCAAACTGAGTGATAAGAATGAATGGGTCAATATTCAGGGCACTGCAGATGGTTCGATGCGCGTGTCCGTCCGAAAAATCAATAAAGATGGAGAAGCGAAAGGTGAACTGATGGACAAGACATTCCAAGCCGGACTGACAAAGGAAATCAGGATTTATACAGGCGATGGGGACGACAGTGTATCCATTGAAAACAAAACCTCTTCGATAGGCATCCGAATCATCGGACGGGACGGAAGGAAGGTTTACCGGGTTGAAGACTCGAAAAAAAGAATAAAACTCTATGATAAAGCGGATCCCGTTTTTTATGATGACAGCAACCGATTCATAAAATATATTTCTACCGATACCGCAAATACAACATTTGTACCCGTGAATTTGTATAATGTTACGATGCCTTTGTTAAATATTGCCATAAATCGGGATGACGGTTTGCTGATTGGCGCGGGATATGTACATACGGCACAGGAGGGTTTTCGTAAATCCCCCTTTGCCAGCCAATATCAGATCATGGTAAATCATTCGTTTTCAACCAGTGCATTCAGTGCAAGCTATAAGGGAGAATGGACTTCTGTGTGGGGAAAGGCCGATCTGACTCTGCAGGCTTTTGCTTATGCTCCTCAGAATACCCAGAATTTTTTTGGCAGCGGAAATGAAACGGTTATTAATAAAGCCGGCGACTACAAAACATACTATCGCACACGTTTCAACCTTTATCAGGCGCTCCCTGCACTTCGCTGGAATTTCAATGGGGGACGAAACAGTTTCAGCATGGGCCCTGCGATTCAATATTATCATTTTACGCCGGGCGACAATGAAGGAAGATTTATTCTGCAGCCAGGAGCTGTGAACACCTATGACAGTAACAGCCTGGGAAGCGACCGCGTCCATGCGGGTATTATATTTAATTATAATCAGGATCTTCGCAATAGTAAACTGATCCCAACCTGGGGCTCTTCGATATCAGTTCAAATGGCCGCATGGCAGGGATTAAATACAGCTTCAAAATCTTATGGACAACTAAAAGCGAGTGTTGCGCTTTTCAAAAGTCTGAACGACCGTTCCACATTGATATTGGCAGACCGCGTGGGAGGTACTGTGACTGTAGGAAATCCTGCTTTTTATCAGACGGCATATTTAGGCGGACAAGGAAATTTGCTGGGTTATTCCCAATATCGTTTTTCAGGTCTGAACAGCGTCTTCAATAATCTTGAATTGAGATTAAAGCTCGCAGATTTTGCAAACTATATTTTGCCGGGTCAACTGGGGATATTTGCATTTTACGATATCGGACGGGTTTGGGAAAAAAATGACTATTCCCAGCAGTGGCATAACGGAACCGGCATCGGATTGTATTTTTCACCCGCACAAATGGCAGTCATACAAATCGTAGCTGCACATTCTGTAGAGGGTTGGTATCCTTATTTTTCTTTAGGGTTCAGATTTTAAGAGATTATGAAAGCAGATTTAATACATATCAGCAAAAAGATTGACTTTGAAAACAGTTTCAAGTCTGTGATCTCATTTAAAAAATTTATTGACTTTTTAAAGTCAAGTATTCAGTCTGGGCCATCCATCAAAATTCCTTACTTTAAATGGATCATAAAGAAGTTCAAAAAATTTCCAGAACTCTCAAACAATGTTCCGCTTGAAAAACTGAGCGAATATGAAGAGATGCTGGAACTGGTTTCTACCTGCCTCCTGCCCCTGGCGGCCGACGAGAATAGTTTATGGGCGCTCAGCAGTCCGCTATCCCCGCAAATATTTTACAGCACCGACGGATTTCATAAGTTAATGGGGCATCTTGAACACCCGGTTGTACTGGATCCCGCAAAAGGAAATGCGGATAGTGAATCTGAAAAAATCATGAGAGAATTACAGTACGGCATGTTGCTTGAAAAAGTATATTCCTTACCGTATTTAAAGAAGACCGAATGGATCCGGAAGTTTGAAGATCCGGATACGGGGCTGGATAAATATTTCCAGGTACATATCGACACACGTTTTATCGATATCCGGCCCATTAATCAATTACCGGCAATGGATTGCTCTTCCATGTCGCCTGCCTCTGTATGGGGGGAAGAATTCAAAAAAATACAAAAGTCGATTCAACTGAACCAATTCGAAGCGAGGGGATTCAGTATTATTACACTGATCGATGTAACGGCGGAGCAAGCCGTTGAACAGCTTGGAAAGCTCGTGATCCATCATTCTGAAAAGGATAAACGTCCGTTATTTGAGGATATTACACATGCTCTGCAAACCGTGGTCGGCAGCAGAGATTACCAATTCGGACTTGTTCCCTTCCTTTCAATTAATGATCGTCCCGCATTGATTTTTGACAAAATTCCATATAGTATCATTCTGCAGGCCTGCAGGAACTTCGATGTTTCAAAAAAAGAATTTTCTAAACTCAGGAATGATTTTACACTCAATCCAAGAATGATTATTTGGACAGCGACTGACAAGGAAAGCCAATTGCCCGAATTTGTGGGAAATGCTTTCCGGCAGACAGGAATCGGTACATATATAATGTTTCCGATTTTTCACAATGAACAGGTTACCGGATTTTTCGAAGTCAGCACTATGGCGGATAATTCCATGTTGAGTGAGGGTCAGATGGTGCGACTGAAACCTGTTCTTTCTATCATGACGCAGCTGATACAGGATATCATTGCACGTTTTAACCATAGCATAGAAAATATCATAAAAGAAAAATTTACCAGTATACAACCCGCGGTTCAATGGAAATTCAATGAGGCAGCCTGGCACTATCTCAGGGATCATAGTAATGAAGAAGAAGTAGAAACGGTAGAAAATATAATTTTTAAAAATCTACACCCGCTATATGGAGCTGTGGATATCAGAAATTCTACCATTCTCCGCAATCAGGCTCTGGAAAAGGATTACACTATTCAGCTCGGGACTTTAATCAATGCACTGTCTTCCCTCAATTACTACGAAAAACCACAACTGGATCGTCTCCTGACAACGGCCAATAATTGGCAGCAGATCATTCAGGAAACTTTAACGACACAACAGGATGTCAGGCTGAATGAATTTTTTAATCTGGACGTTCAATATGAACTTGAAAATCTTCTGCATGCTGAACCTGAAACGACCGAATTCCTGATACCTTACTTCCAATCAATTGATGAGGAAAACGGAATCGCATTTGAAAACAGGCGATTGCTGGAGGCAGCTATTAAGAAATTAAATTCAACCGTCAATAGTTTTTTCGAAAATGCATCTGTAGATCTTCAGAATATATTCCCCTGTTACTTCGAAAAATTCAGAACAGACGGAGTCGAATATGATATTTATGCAGGACAATCCATCGTTCCGCATGCGCCATTTAAGAAAGAACATTTGCAGGAGATAAAACGCTGGCAATTACGATCCATGATACAGGTCGTACACCTGATCCAGGACCTCGTACCGGATATGGATTTCCCTTTACAAACAACGCAACTTCTATTTGTCCATCCGCAAACCATCGATATCACTTTTAGAAAAGATGAGCGAAGATTCGACGTGGAAGGATCCTACAATATCCGTTATCATATCATCAAAAAAAGAATCGATAAAGTACTGATTCTTGATACGAATGAACGGCTTACCCAACCTGGAAAAATCGCCATTATTTATTTTGACGAACGGGATGCCCAGGAATTTAAAGGGTATATCAGGGAATTGCAGGACGAAAACCTTTTATTAAATGATCTGGAAGAACTCGACCTGGAAGCCCTGCAGGGTGTGGACGGATTGAAAGCCATAAGGGTCGGCGTGCGTATAGAAGTTGTAAATTCAGTACCTCTGTCCATACACAAATTCGAAAAAACGATTTAAATTAATACAGCCATCATGAAATTGGTTTCGAGAAAAAAATTCTTACTATCAGGCCTTAGCCTGATAACGCTTCCCTCTCTTCTTTCTCTAAAGAAAGAAACCTCCTTAAAATTGTCTTTCTCCACATTGGGTTGTCCGGACTGGAGTTTTGATAAAATCATTGATTTTGCGAGGGACAATCAATACAGCGGTATTGAGGTCAGGGGGATTCTTCGCCAGATGGACCTCACCCTCGTGCCTGAATTTTCAAATTCAGAGGCTATTAAAGCCACTTTGAAAAAAATGAATGACCGTGGTTTGAAATTCGTAGATCTGGGTTCATCCTGCGCGCTGCACTTTCCAAAGGGAGAAGAAAGAACAAAAAATCTCGACGAAGGAAAGAGGTTTATTGACCTTGCAGCAAAATTGAATTGCCCGTATATCCGGGTTTTTCCAAATCAAATACCCAAGGACCGCGACCGTCAGGAAACTTTGAACCTGATTATTGATGGATTAAAAGAATTAGGTGCATACGCTTCCAATACCCAGGTAACGGTTTTATTGGAATCGCATGGGGAGCTGATTTATAAAAAAGATCTTCTGTTTGTTATGGAGGGTGCCGCCAACCCGCATGTTGGACTGGTATGGGATGTCTGCAATATGTGGATCGTTACCAAGGAACCTCCGGAAGAAGTTTATGCCTCTTTGAAACCTTATATACGGCATACCCATATCAAGGACTTAAAAATCGAAAACGGTAAGGAAGAATATGTCCTGCTCGGCACGGGTATCGTACCCATCTTCCAGGCCATCGATCTGCTTTACAAAAATAATTATCCCGGATATTACAGTTTTGAATGGGAGAAATTATGGCATCCTGAAATTCCGGATCCCCAAATCGCCCTGGCAGATTATCCTCTGGCGATTAAAAAACACTTTGGGCAAGCGTAAAGCACAAAACGTAAAGCTTAAAGTATTTTAAGAATAAGTTTAAAGAAGTTTAAGAACCTGTTATTGCATTATCATCGCATGGCTTTACGCTTTGTGCTTTGCTTACGCCTCCAGGGGTGTCACACTGCTGTGTTTTGCCCAGATCACGGGGTTTAAGTTTTGTATCCAAAGTAAAAGGAAGAAAGGTCTGATGTCATTGAAAATGAATACAATAATCTAAAAAATTGACCGTTTCCTATTTTGGGACAAATTATAATTACTTAGAATTTTTAAGTCTTATCATTTGGTCCTATTGTAATCACTAGTTCAATAATCACTAAGTCCAATATATATGAAACTGACCATATTTATTTTATGTTTAGTTTTTATTCTGTCCCTATCCTTTCAAACACAAGCCGCCAATCGTTTTTGGGTATCCGCCACTCCGTCTAACTGGAATAATACTGCCAACTGGTCGAATGTTTCTGGTGGTGCGGGAGGTTTCAGCGTACCGGTCGCCGGAGATGCAGTAACATTCAATAATGCCAGACGGGGTAACTGCACCATTGATATTGCGGTGAATATCTCAAGTCTAACGATAAACGCCGGATACACGGGTACCATCATTCAGGGTGCTCATACCATCGCCATATCAAACGATGCCACATTTTCAGCGGGCCTGTTTCTCGGTGGTTCATCCAATATCACCATCGGAGGAAGTTTTACTTTGAGCGGAACCAATTTTACCTCCACATCAGCTATACTTGAGATTGACGGAGATCCGGCCTTTACCAGCGGCGTCTTCGCGCATAATAACGGCACCGTAAAATTGAATGCAACAGGAACAACTAATATAACCGGAACGAGTCCCACTTTTTATATACTGGAATTTGTCGGAAACGGATTCAATTATAATATCAATTCAACCGGAAATGTCACCGTAACCAACAGTCTCAAAATAAGTGGAACGTCAACATACAATTTAAATACGGGTGATATTGATGTAACAGGGAATATTCTTGTTACCAATACAGCTGCGGGAGACGGCGGAACAGCATCTGTGAACATCATCGGAGTCGGAGCGCAAAATTTTACAGGCGCTACGACAGCGGGGCAGGGCGCCTTGCCGATGTTAACCATCAACAAACCATCCGGAACTTTAAATCTTTTTAATTTTCCGGCCTCCGCCAATACTTTCACTTACACTTCCGGAACAATCAATGCAGGAACCTCAACCTACTGCTTCACGGATGGAACCTCGGGCAATTATACTATCAGTGGGAGTATCAATCTCCAGAATATTGAATTTCTGGCCATCACGAACCGGACATTTACTATTCCGGCAGCCACAACACTGACTGCACAGGGTGATTTTACAATGGCCGGTACAAACAGGATAACTATCAACACTGGAAATATCAACATCTATGGAAACATCTTTTTGAAAAATACTTTTGCTACCGGAGGAGGTACTGCGACATTGCATATTCTTGGCACCGGCAATCAAATAATGGATGGTACAGCAATTGCCATTAGCCAGAATCGATTACCACTTGTAGTCATTAATAAGCCTTCAGGCACGCTGACATTAAAAGGAAATATCTCCGAGAGCCGAAACTGGACCTACACTGCAGGAATTGTGGACGCTGTCAGTTTTGTATCTACAGTTGTATTTGGAGGCAGCAATCTGACTGTTACCAGTGCCGGCATGAATTTCTATAATGTAATAACGACAGGCAATACGGTAACATTAAGTAATAGTCTGACCGTTAAAAATGATCTGACAATTACCGGAGGA
>CAVQGO010000019.1:0-10338 GCA_963712045.1 uncultured Bacteroidota bacterium
CGTTTTTAACGGCAGTACGATAAGGGTGTTAGGTAATTCGGATTTGAATATAAATACCAAAACAGAACTTTTTGGCACTTTACTATCGATGGGCGTTGACGCATCTTCCACCGGAAACCTTTTCGTGAATGATCAGTTAATCCTTGATGGGGCTTCTACTATACAATTGGCGAATGCCACTACCACATAGATGCGAATAACGTCGATGACCGCCAACCCGGTTGATGGGAACAATTCCATTTCCCGGGGGTCCGGCCCTACTTCGTCGCTGGTATTTTTACTATCGACCAGAAGGGACTGATGTTACATTAACGGAGTAAGCAACGTGAGATTTGATGGTGTTTATTCCATTACTCCGTATCCGATTAATTGCAGTATTCCGGTACTAGTTGTGCAATGGGTTCGTATTTGGCCCGCAAACACACAGTTTGATGTAGCGAATAACTTTCTTCGGATTTGCCTCATCGGCAACCTTCCGGTTGTTCTGGCTCAATTTATTGCGATCTAAACGATCCAATGGCTCGGTTAAGCTAAGCTGGACAACATCGCAGGAAGTAAACGCAGGCTACTATGATGTTGAAAGAAGTGGCGACCAGACTGGCTGGACAAAAATTGGTTCGGTAAAAGCCAAAGGCAATTCAACCATTGCTACGGATTATTCACTATTTGATAATTTACCACTGGACGGAACTGGTTATTATCGTCTCAAAATGGTTGATCTTGACGGCAAATTTGTTTATAGCAAAACAGTTTCAGTTTCTGCCGATAAGAACGATGTTCCGCTTGTGATCTACAATAATCCGTTTACAGATCTGATCCGCCTCAAAGTAAATGTAAGCAGGGCGCAGAATTTGACTATGACGGTTTCTGATATGCTTGGTAAAACATATATCCGGCAGTCAATACAGGCACAGGCAGGAGATAATCTGGTGAACCTGCAGCCTGCTGTGATCGGAGGAAGCGGAATGTATATCCTGCGAATCACCGGAGACAGTTATAATCAAACAGCGAAGATCGAAAAGCAATAAGATAATCTGATAATCACTTCATGCATGCCACTGTCCAGGAGGAAACTCTGACAGTGGCATCGCTTTTATAAAGCTATTACTGAATGAAAATTTCTCCGCGCGCATTTATTTTTGATTTGAATGGTACGATGATCAATGATATGGAATTTCATATCCGGGCATGGACACATATTCTGAATGAAGACCTAAAAGCCGGCATGACACATGACCAGGTGAAAAGCCAGATGTATGGAAAGAACTCAGAATTATTTATCCGTGTTTTTGGCGAAGGGAAAATGACAAATGATGAAATGGAATACTGGTCGATGGAAAAGGAAAAGAGATACCAGCAGGATTATCGTCCTCATCTTCAGTTGATCAATGGGCTGGACGAATTTCTGAAAAGGGCTTATGAGGCAAAAATTCCTATGGGTATCGGATCCGCAGCCATTCCTTTTAATATTGATTTCGTATTGGATCAGCTGGGAATAAGAAAATATTTCAGCGCCATTGTAAGCGCTGACGATGTGGAGATCAGCAAACCGAATCCGGAAACTTTTTTGAAAGCTGCCCGGTTGCTAAATACATCTCCCGCTGACTGTCTGGTATTTGAAGATGCACCAAAAGGGGTGGAAGCAGCCCGGAATGCCGGTATTCCCTGTGTCGTACTGACGACCTTGCATTCACGCAATGAATTTCCTCTTACCGATCACATCGTTGCCTTCATAAAAGACTATACCGATCCCTTCATTCGGAGCTTAACGCTTAACGCGTAACGCCTAACGCTCCAGCATCAGCTTCAAACCTCCTGCCTCATGCCTCCTGCTGAATACCCTAAGCGATCGAGTACAAATACCCGCCCCGAAGGTTCTTTTCCGGAAAAATACTCCCAAATCAGGAAGGATAAGTACGCATGCAAATTTACAAATCCCTCATTTTCAAATACAATTAACATTGGTATAGGGATTGAATTATCAGATCAAACTTTGTAACATGATACAGGACATGTCAATTTCGGTTCTTCGGGAAAAAATTAAGGAGTTGGAAAATGCTTTATTTATGTCTGAGTCTAACGCATTGGTGAGTTTACCAACGCATATTGTTCGCGTTTCGGAAGTGGATGAAGAAGGGAATATCTGGTTTATTATTCCAAAACCCACACAGGTAATCGAATCATTTTCTAAAGAGATGCCGGCCAAACTGGATTTCTTTAAAAAAGGTTCTTCATTCTTCCTGAAAATATCTGGTATCGCTTCCATTGTTTGGACAACCAGCCAAATGAAGGATGCAAATCTTTCAAACGAATTTGTCGGTTCTTTAAAGAATGGAAATGTTGCCGTAAAGGTGAAAGTTGAATTATCGGAACATATTGAGAAAGCACCTAAACAGACTTCGAATCCACTAGTGAATGTCGGAACGCAGGTGTACAACTGGTTATTGAATCCCCTTTTTAACGCTTAAACGAGCACCCCCTACCCCTGAATACAGGTCAGTCGATATTTCTTATCGCTGGCCTTTTTTTATTATGGATTAAGCCTGCGAAGCTTCTGAGAAAGCGGATCGTTTTCGATAAATTCTGATTTTTTCTTATTGGGCGCTTCTGTATCCAGGATAAAAATCTGTTTGATGATTTCCGGATAATATTGTCTGGAAACAGGTATTTCTGTTTCAAGGTCAATAAGAAAAAGACTTTCTCTTTCAATTTTACCGATATAATTAACTGATACAACCCAGTGGCGGTGAACCCTGAGAAATTGTTTTTCCGGTAGCCGGCTCAGGGCAGCCTGCAATGTAGAACGTACAACATAATTTTTTTCAGTCAACCAGAATTTAATATAATTTTTATTTGCCTCTATCAACACGATTTCGTCCATATTTACTTTTTCCAGGGCGCCTTTGTTCCTGAAAAAGATATGAGGCCTAAGCATGGCTGTTAGTATTTAGGGTTATTTAAATTTTAGGTTCTTCAAATATAAAAAACAACTGCCAACCGCCTATTCAAACTTGTATCATCCTTGTGTCTGCCTGTGTGATTGTTGTGCTTTTCATTGGGGAACCACGCTGTTCGACACAAGCCAGTACAAGGATGGTACAAGTTTGATACGAAGGATGGAACTACGAAACTGAATAACAAACGCTGTCTTTGAAGAAAGGCTGAAAATACCATTCGTCCCTGAAATGATAAAAGACCGGCCTCAAGTTTTCAAAAGCCCGTTCCATTTTCCAAAAAAAGGAGTTTTCAATAACTATGTTTGTATCGTTCATTATTGAAGCGGAAGCATTACTCAAGCAGACCGGGAGGAGTAACCCGGAAAACTTTCTTCCCCAGCAATGCTGAATAAGTAACAATATTTTTTAACATTTAAAATCTAATTTCTTATGGCTAATGTCAATGAAAACTTGCTCGTAAGAGGAGCAAGAGGAAATGTCGGTAAACAATTTGTTTACCGAAAACATGGTGATAATACCACGATTGCACGCATGCCTTCGATAAACAAAGACGCCGTACCTTCTGAGAAACAGACGGAAAATCGTGAATCTGTTTGCTGATGCAGCCAGCTACGCTCAAGGAGCTATGTCTTCAGCGGATCTGAAAAAGGAGTATGAAAAGAAAGCCACTCCCGGAAAGACTGCCTTCAATATAGCCTTCAGGGATTATCTGAAAGCCACCTGTGGTGAAAAAAATCGATGTGTCAAATTACAAAGGAACTGTTGGCTCGGTTATCGTTGTCAATGCAAAAGACGATTTCCGGGTGGCTCAGGTAAAAGTCAGTATTCATTCTTCAACCGGCGTTCTGGTGGAAGAAGGAAATGCAATACTCGATCCGGTTAAACGGAGTCTTTGGAATTATACGGCGACGCAAAATAATGCAACCCCAACAGGTTCCGTTATCAGCGCGACTGCGACAGATCTTCCAGGTAATTCCGGTTCGCTGGAAATTACCGTGTAAGATTGTTGAAAGGTATCGATGATTGAAGGTCGTTTCCTGATATATGGCCATATATCGGAAACGACCTTTTTAATTTATACAAAAGATGAACCCTCATGCTTTACGGGAAAATTAAACGAATTCGCAATGAAACAAAAGTGATGTGCTTTATCGTGAATGGCTCTTGTTTTTTCGATCATCCATTCTTCTTTCACTTTCACACGTGGATGCAGAATCACTTCTGAAAATCTTCCATTGCCATCATCTGACTCAATCATTTTTCCGACCGCAGCATCTGAATATTCTAAAACAATTACAGAAGCATCAGAACATAAATGCAGAAACCATAACATATGGCAGGACGAAAGTGAAGCCACAAACATTTCTTCCGGATTGTATTTTATTTTATCGCCACGGAAAGAAGGATCAGAGCTTGCTTCGATAATTTGTTTTCCTTCAACAGAAATCTGGTGGGATCTTTCGTATCCGCGATAGGTTTCGGTTCCCTTGCCGGTATTGCCGGTCCATTGCAGGTTGGTGTGGTAAGTGTGTTCTTTCACTTGTTGACGGTTGACGGTTGACAGTTGACGGTAGGCGTTAAGCGTTAAGCGTTTGGCTTTAAGCGTATAATCCCTCCTCCAATCACATCATCGCCTTCATAGAAAACAGCGCTTTGTCCGGGTGTAATACTTTTCACCGGTTCATAAAAATGTACACGAACCTGGTTTCCTTCGCTGTAAATATTACTCAGGCTTCCTTTATCCTTATAACGGATTTTTGTGATGGCTTCCATCCCGTCCGGCACGATATCATATTTCTGCATATTCAAGCCGGTCACCATCATGGACTGTCCTGCGAGATCTTTTTCTTCACCCAGCACAACGGTATTATTTTCCGGATGAATGGCCGTTACATACACGGGTTTGCCGAATGTAATGTCAAGACCCTTTCGCTGTCCGATGGTATAAAACGGATAACCCCGGTGTTTGCCAATGATATTTCCTTCCATATCCACGAAACTTCCTCCCTCCACATTTGTTTCAAGACCGGGCATTTTCTTTTTCAGGAATCCCCGGTAATCATTGTCAGGTACAAAACAGATTTCGTAACTCTCACTTTTATTGGCGAGTTCAGGATATCCATAGTCAATGGCCATCTGCCGGATCTCGGGCTTTCTGTATTTCCCCAGCGGAAGCATGGTCCGGCTCAGCAGATCCTGCTGCAAACCCCAGAGCACATAACTCTGATCTTTGAGTTCATCAACCCCCTTGCTGAGAAAATAACGGCCGTTATCGTGCTGGTGGATAAATGCATAATGACCGGTCGCAATAAATTCGCAATCCAGGGCATCCGCTCTTTTCAACAGGGCCCGCCATTTTATATGGGTATTACACATTACGCAGGGATTTGGAGTACGCCCCGCGAGATATTCTTCCACGAAATTGTCAATGACCGCGGTTCCGAATTCATCCCGGATATCCAGCACAAAATGCGGAAAACCATGCTGAACAGCCGCCATACGGGCATCGTTGAAGCTGTCCAGGTTGCAGCAGCCGGTCTCTTTTTTGGTAGTTCCGGTGCTCGCATAGTCCCAGGTCTTCATGGTAATGCCGATCACTTCATATCCCTGGTCGTTCAGCATGAGGGCCGTAATGGTACTGTCAATACCCCCGCTCATGGCAACCAGCACTTTTCCATTTCTGCTCATAACCGCAAAGATACTTATTCCCGGAAAATAGTATTTTATCGGCCTTCCAAAACCTGTAAATTGCCCTTATAAACAATTTTAAGTACGCAGCTAAATTTTAAGTTATGATCAAAATGCAAGTCATCGGAAATCTTGGAAAAGATTGTGTGACCAATCTCGTGAACGGAAAAAATGTGATCAATTTCAATGTGGCACACACGGAGAAATTCCGGGATGCCAAGGGCGAACAGAAAGAGAAAACGTTGTGGGTGGACTGTGCTTACTGGACCGACAGAACAGCGATCGCTCCTTATCTGAAAAAAGGAACGCAGGTTTATGCAGAAGGAACGCCGGATCTGCGCACATATCAGAAAACAGATGGCACGCAGGGTGTTTCTCTAACACTGAGAGTATTATCAGTACAACTACTTGGAAGCCGGAATAGTAATGAGGCAGGCGGAAATGATAATTATAATGCTGGCTCATCCGGCAGCCTGGCAGGTGTTCCGGCATCCGGAGATATGACAGCTCCTGTGGACGACCTCCCTTTCTAAGCATCCCGGTAAAAAAAATGTCCCGTCAAAAGCGGGACATTTTTTATTTGCCTTATCTTCCTTCCTCATATTAAAATCACCATATGAAAAGATCTTCTTCACGTCGTCATTTTATACAACAGATGAGTGGAACAGCACTTGCGTTGGCGGCAACCAACTCCGGTCTTGCATTTGCCAGTCAATGGCAAAACAAGGTAGACGGATATTCAAAAAAAATATCACCCAATGACAAGATCCGTTTTGCTACCATCGGCATGGGCATCATGGGTTATAATGATACGAATACGGCGCTGAAAGTGCCCGGTACCGAATTGGTAGCCGTGGCAGATCTGTATACCGGAAGACTGGCCAGGGCAAAGGAAAAATATGGCAACAATATTCAGGTGACTCAAAACTACCAGGATATTATCAGCAGAAAAGATATTGATGCCGTAGTCATTGCAACAGCCGACCTGTGGCATGCCCGTATTTCCATCGATGCATTGAAAGCAGGTAAGGCAGTCTATTGTGAAAAACCAATGGTGCATGAAATCAGGGAGGGCCTGGAAGTAATCGATGCCTGGAAGAAAAGTAATAAAACCATGCAGATCGGTAGTCAGCGGGTGAGCAGCATTGGTGTTATCAAAGCCCGTGAAGCAATAAAAAGCGGAGCGATCGGGCAGTTGGCCATGGTAGTTGCAAATTTCGACAGACAAAGCGCCCTGGGTGCCTGGGAATATACCATGCCTACAGATGCATCAGCTACAACGGTTGACTGGAAACGATACATCGCGGGAATGAAAGATGAACCCTATGATCCGAAAAAATTTTTCTGGTGGAGAAATTATAAAGCATTTGGTACCGGCGTTGCGGGAGATCTGTTCGTGCATCTCATTTCGGGTATCAATGTTATAACAGATTCAAAAGGCCCGGAAAAAATTTATGCTTCCGGGCAAATCAGTTACTGGAAAGACGGACGTGATGTGCCGGATGTGATGGCAGGAGTAATGCAATATCCGAAAACAGCGGAACATCCGGAATTCCAGGTGATGCTGCGGGTCGATTTTATCAGCGGGAATAGTGAGTCCGGCGGAACCCAGTTCATCGGTTCAGAAGGTGTGCTTACACTGAACGGAAATGGTTATACGATCCGCCATCACAAGATGTCAAAGGCTCCGGGCATCGGTGGCTGGGATGCACTGGAAACCTATCCTAAAAAAATGCAGGAAGAATTATTGAAAGCCTATAATGAAAAATGGTCTGCTGCCGATCAGAAAGATCAGTCGGAGCCGGACACGGTATTCCAGGCGCCTGATAATTATGATGAGGACCTTGAACACTTCGGACATTTTTTTGAAGGTGTAAGAGTAGGCACACCGGTAGTAGAAGATCCTGTATTTGGATTCAGGGCCGCGGCTCCCTGCCTCGCGGCCAATGACAGTTATTTTGAAAACAAGATCATACATTGGGATCCGGTGAATATGAAACTGGTCTCCAGATTATAATGATGCATGGAAAGAATATATGATTATGATCAGCTCTGGCTTTTTACAAAAAATGTTTTCATCAGTATAGACTGCAGTGAAGAACATGCTGCACTGGCTGCAACCGGATTATTAAGAGCCGATCTGCGGGGAATCGATTCCCACGGTATTGCACGCCTCTCGGGTTATATCCGTTTATGGGAGGCCAAACGGGCGAACGCAAGACCGGATATACGGATCATTCATGAAACACCATCTACAGGTGTTGTGGACGGTGACAGCGGCCTCGGATTGGTCGTCGCGCCATTTGCCATGGATCTGGCGATCAGCAAAGCAGAAAATATCGGCAGTGGTTGGATCGCTGTCAGGAACTCCAATCATTTTGGAATTGCTGCGCAGCATGCAATGAAAGCGTTGGAAAAAGATATGATCGGCATTGTGATGACAAATGCCAGCGCACTGGTGGCTCCCACATTTTCTATGGAACGACTGTTGGGCACCAATCCGATTTGCGTTGCCATACCGGCCGGAGAAGAATTTCCCTTTGTTGCGGACCTCGCAACGACTACTGCGGCCAATGGTAAACTGGAAATCCTTCAAAGAAAAAATCAGCAGGCGCCTGCCGGCTGGATACAGGATAAGGAAGGAAATATATCCACCAATCCGCATGAATTAAAAACTGGCGGTGCATTATTGCCATTGGGTGGTGACCGGGAACATGGCAGCCACAAAGGATATGCCCTGGGTGCCATCGTCGATATTTTTTCAGGTGTACTGAGCGGAGCGAATTATGGACCCTGGGTGCCGCCATTTCCGGCCTTTATACCTGTACCTGATAATATGCCGGGAAAAGGAATCGGGCATTTCTTCGGTGCCATGCGGATCGATGCATTTCGCAAAGCGGATGAATTTAAAAAAGATATGGATCAGTGGTTGAAAAGATTCAGGGAAGCGAAACCGGCGAAAGAATTTGAGCAGGTATTAGTACCCGGAGATCCGGAAAGAATCATGGAAACCGATCGCAGAAAAAATGGTATACCGATCATGCATGCTGTTGTGCAAGACCTTCATAATGTAGCAGAACGCTTCAAAATTCCTCCACCCGTATTATAGCTATTCTTTGCGATAAACGCAATAATTCTTCCTCGATATTAGTTATTACACTTAGAAATCCAATATAGGAATGACATTCCCAAAATGGGAATTTTCCTTTTAGAAATAAAAGGATAAACCATTCAGGATCAGGCGATTTAGAATTGGTATGCCGATTGAATCCCTGTTTGTGTCAAAAACCGTGACTATGAAAAATGTTTACTCAGATTCCGTAATACCCTACGGCACTTCAATAAAGGAACGCATGGCTGATGCGTTGACAGGGCTGAACGCCGGGGTTACCCATCTGCGTTTACGCATGATTGTTATGTTGGGTTTTACTTTGATTTTCAATACTGCTTCACTCATTGCCCAGAACTGTCCGACTTCAGGGAACACATACTCAAAATGCAAATGAGAATACATATTATCCGGCTACAAGTGCATCATTAGCTGCCGGCGCAACTTCCATAACATTGGGTGCTGCCGGTTCAGGTGCAAATTTTGGAACTACTCCCATTGCAATTGGTGATATCGTATTTATTATACAAATGCAGGGTGCTCAGATTAATGTGCCTGCGTCAAGTACAAGTGGTTTATATGGAGCAAATTCAAGTGGTAAATCCAGTGGTTTTCTACCTTCAAATCTGTATGCCGGAAACATGGAATTTGCTGTTGCAACAAATGCCGTTCCCATTGGAGGAGGTGTGTTGAATCTGAGTGCCGGATTAACTTATTCATATAAGAAATGCTGCATTTGGTACAGATGGACAGTATACTTACCAGGTTATCCGAGTTCCTTCATTTTATAATATTCAGTTAACAGCTACAATCACTACTCCGACTTGGAATGGTGCGGTTGGTGGTGTTACGGTTATCAGTGCAGTGAATCAACTGGATTTTAATGGTCAGACGATTAATGCGCTGGGTGCCGGATTCAGAGGTGGCGGAGGTATTAGTAAAACAGGAGCTCCCGGTTCTTTATCAGATAATTATACCATGTCAACCAATAATGCCAATGGAAGTAAGGGAGAAGGAATTGCCGGTACACCCAGATATGTGAACTTCAATTTTACATTAATAGATAATGTGGTGGAAGGTTATCCCAGTGGTAGTTTCGCCAGGGGAGCGCCGGAAATGCCGGTGGTGGAGCAACAGATAGTAACCCACCTGCAAATGACCAGAATGCTGGTGGTGGTGGCGGTGGAAACGGAGGTATAGGTGGTAATGGTGGTAATGGATGGAAGACATTGGGTATAAGCGGTGGATTTGGTGGTTTTGCATTCGTTACTTTAACACCAGGTGTTAGTAACTTATTACAGCCCTTCAAAGCTTATTATGGGCGGCGGTGGTGGTGCAGGTGATACAAATAATTCAACCGGAACCATCGGCGCTTTATCAAGCAGCGGTGCATCCGGTGGTGGTATTGTGATTGTAAATGCGAATACGATTATAGGAACCGGAACCATCAATGCCAATGGAAGCACATTCGACAAGACAGTAGTAAATGATGGATCCGGTGGTGGTGGTGCAGGTGGAAGTATTTTAATATATGCAAATTCCGGTCAGTCTGGAATTACCGCAACAGCAAAAGGTGGAAATGGT
>CAVQGO010000020.1:0-12211 GCA_963712045.1 uncultured Bacteroidota bacterium
ATATCATCGTCTTCAGGTAGAAAATTATATTTTGCAGGCGCCTTAAAATCAGAACTCCGAATCGCTTACTAAAATACTACTTGACAGACCATGGATTCTTTTAATACCCTTACAATTATCATTCCTGCATTCAATGAGGAGAAAACGATTCATGCCATCCTCGATCGTATTTATGCTGTTAAGCTGCCCAATAATCTACAAAAAGACCTAATACTGGTGAATGATTGTTCAACGGATCGAACGGAAGAAGTACTGCACGATTACAGGGCCAGGCATCCGGAAATCACCCTTCGGTATTTTAAACATGAAAAAAATATGGGGAAGGGCGCCGCAATACATACTGGGATTGAAAAAGCGATTGGAGAATTCTTGATTATTCAGGACGCTGACCTGGAATATGATCCGGAGGAATATAATGAACTACTCAAACCCATTCTAAAAGGAGCTGCCGACGTGGTTTATGGTTCACGTTTTATGGGAGGTGCTCCACACCGGATTCTTTTTTATTGGCATTCCATCGGAAACAAAGTTCTAACATGGTTAAGTAATTTGTTTACAAACCTGAACCTGTCTGATATGGAAACAGGTTATAAAATATGCAGGACCCAAATTATCAGGAAGATTGAATTAAAAGAAAAACGATTTGGGTTTGAGCCCGAATTTACCGCTAAAGTGGCCCGCATACCAGGGATACGCATTTATGAAGTGGGCATTTCTTATTATGGGCGAACCTATCAGGATGGAAAAAAAATTGGATGGAAGGACGGCATGCATGCTATCTATTGCATTCTGAAATATAATTTGTTCCGCAAATGATTACAGGAACACATTCAGACCCCGTTGGCTTTGAAACCTTGGAAATCTTTTCCAGGACATCTGCGATCAACCAATGGTTATATGATAAAATTAAAACATTCTCTTCAGGTCAAATACTCGAGATCGGAAGTGGTATCGGAAATATTTCGGCCCATTTATTAAGGGATCAAACCAACGTATCGCTAAGCGATCTGCGCCCGGAATATTGTCAGTTGCTTCAAAGAAAATTCGGGAAAGATTTTCACCTGAAACATGTTTATGAGTTGGATCTTTCTGTGGAAGATTTTACGGTAAGATATGCTGATATGCTGGAAAAATTTGATACTGTTTTCGCTTTGAATGTAATAGAACATATTGAACAGGAATCGCTGGCAATTCAAAATGCAAAATCACTTTTACGCAGGAATGGGAAACTCGTAATTTTAGTACCGGCCGGACAAACGTTATTTAATTTGCTTGATCGGGAATTGGGCCATTATAGAAGGTATTCAAAAACCGGATTGAAAAATGTAATGAGAACTGCTGGTTTTGAAATCAGCTATTGCCGTTACTTCAATGCGGCAGGCATATTCGGATGGTGGCTTTCCGGAAGTGTATTTCATGATAAAGTCATTACATCTTCCAAACTGAATTTGTTTAATAAATTAGTTCCGATGTTCAGGATCTTGGATTGGTTTATTACTCCTTTTGCCGGAGTATCTGTTATCTCAGTTGGGATTAAAAACTAAATTTCAATCCCAACTGGCATCTTTTCCTAAATCCCAACAGCCAATATGCTTAAATTCTTAAAAAAATGCTGAATTGGGACCGAGATGGTAATTCCTGATCAGTTTCCGAGTATCAGTTGAACCTGTTCATACGGCATCGCCTTCAGTTCCTCAATCGTGTAACCTTTTACTTTTTGCGCGGAGGCGCTATTACCTGCTTTCAGCGACCCGGGAATCGTTACATATCTATATGGTAAAGTGCTGTAATCCTGTACTGACTCGATATTTATTTGGCCCACGGCGAAGTCTTCAAATATTCCGATTCCGGCAAGACCGGCTGTTGGAACAACATGATATGTGCCACTTGTCTCTTGAAAATTAACATAACTCAGAATGACTCCGCTGTCGAGAATAGCCTTGGTTATCGAAGGCGCACTAATTATTTGTTCAAATAATGTATCAGCGGGAACATATTTTAAAGCCAACGGAGTCCATGGTGAATATACCACGCTATCCGGTCCGGCGGGCCCTGCAGGTCCGGCAGGTCCTGTACTTCCTTTACTGCAGCTGATCAATCCAATTATTATGATTATAGCTGCGACCGATAGGCTTTTGAGATTTTTCATCTTAAACTATTTAATATATGAATGAATGAACGGGAAAACACGAATATAATTTATTTCTTTCAACGGCTGCTGTCCATCATCCGCCTTTTAAATCAATACGGGAAAGAAGGATCCCGGTTGCTTCCCATATGTTTTATTCGCTATCCGGCTTTTTGTCCTTATGCCTCCACAAATGCAGGCACGCATAACTGCGGTATGGAGACCATTTGGCTGAAATCCGCAACATATCGGCGCGTAATTTTTTTTTATCGGACTTGTCGAGCTTGTAAATAGAGATCATGGCCTGCTGTATACCCAGATCATCCACGGCAAATACATCTTCACGGCCAAGGGTGAACATGAGCAGCATTTCGACTGTCCAGCTGCCAACACCTTTAATTTGAGTCAGGTACTTGATTACTTCTTCATTATTCATTTCGGCCAGCTTCTTTTGATCCATTCCAAATTCAATACTGAACCTTGCTACATTGTGAACATAATTGGCTTTTGCACCTGATAAACCGATGGAGCGTAATGTTTCGTGTGATGTCGCCAGGATCTGCGAAGGACTGGGTTTTGCGGGATATAAATTCAGAAAACGTTTGCGGATTACATCTGCAACTTTTGTAGAAAGCTGTTGGCTGAGTATGGAAAAACATAAATACAGGTATACATCGCGCCTTTTGGAAAGGGAAAACGATTCTTTACCGTCAATTATTTTCGCAAATTTTTTATCTCTCGCTAAATGTAAAAGGTATGGCGTTTGTTCATGGTCCATAAACGCAAATTAATGCGTTTAATGGATCAGCAATGAATCCGTTTTAAATAATACGCCGTTTATCGCCATCGTGTTATACGAGACAAAGTTTGAAGAATACTGACTGCCGACCACTTTTACAGTTGTCTGGAGACCGGTCAAATTAAATATAAGTGTACTGTCATTGACAGTAGTAACCTCCATACTGTCCACCACATCATAACTGAAAAGTCTTTGGGGAATCAGGCTTGTTAATACCAGGGTACGCAAGCTGTCAGGGCTGATCGTACTGATGTCAGCAGGAGAATTATATCCAAGAATTCTGAAAGCATCATTGTTCGGCGCAAGCAGTGTGAAAGGTCCACCCGTTGCCAGGGTTTTACTCAAAGTGTCTGGTACAGGTGTTGCCAGCGATACGGCCTGATTAAAAAAAGTTAAGGATGTATCAGTATTCAGCATCTGAGCCAGGTTCATAGTAGGAGGAACCAATACGTTTTGCAGCGCAAGCATGGTTCCGTTATTGCCTGCAGCTTCTGAATTCAAAAACTGAAAGCCGTTTACATATGTTCTGTTAGAATCTCCCGTAACAAAAACGGAGTCGCCATTTGCCATGATCAGTTTCTCCTCGGTTTTGCCGATAAAAGATTCGAATGCCAGCGCAGTTCCGGCGTAAGTCTGATAAAGAACCCATTGTCTTGCCTGATCATACGTGAAACCATCAATCACCGACTGAGAGAATCCCGATTCATTACAGGCCTGGTCAGTAGGAACCAGCAATGTGAATATGGCCGGACCGGCGAATACAGAATCCAGACCAGCTTTTACTACTGCAGAATTAAAAATGGTAGTGTTGGTTCCGTTAGCAAGAATATACGTAAGGGAAGATGTTTGTGGATTAATGTTACTGGTTTCCTGCTTATTGCAGGCGGAAGATAACAAGAGGCTCACCAGGAGGCATGATAAAAATAATTTTGTATTTTTTTGCATCTTGATCATCATATCACTCCCTGAAATAATTAAAGTGCTTTAAGCTTTGCGCTCTAGCTTTAATATATCGCTTAAAATGCATTTCTGGTATGCAAACAGGCTAATTTATTCCATACTAAAGCTAACGCGGCCATCCTTTTCGTCCTTGAGCGAAATACCCAATTCCATTAACTGTTTGCGGATGCGGTCTGAAGTCTGATAGTCTTTTTTAGCTTTTGCCTCGTGGCGGATATCAATGAGCAGATTCATGATGCCATTGATTTTTTCTGAGCCCGACCTTGTTTCATCCAGAAGGCCCAGTATATCTTCCAGGAACGTTTTGAAATGGTTCTGTACATAAGACAGGGTTTCCGGGGAAAGGGTTGTTTTTTCGAGATCACCGCTCCTGAAAGAATTGATATGATTGACAAGTTGAAACATATTTGCCAGCACTTTGGCCGTGCTGAAATCATCATTCATAAAATCATCCATTTCGCGGCAAAGCGATTTGAATTGATTTTCGAGCTGGTCGTTTATTATTTTGGCAGGATCCGACTTCATCTTCAACAGTTCCTGATAGGCATCCCAAAGTCTCTTAAGACCCTTTTCTGCTGCCTGTAAAGCTTCATTTCCGAAATCCAGGGTGCTCCTGTAATGTGTTTGCAGAATAAAAAACCGGATGGTCATTGGATGATATGCCTGAGTCAGTAACGGATTATTTCCGGAAAACATTTCCGTCAGCTTAATCACATTGTTATAACTCTTACCCATTTTCCTTCCGTTGATCGTAATCATATTGTTGTGGATCCAATAGCGGGCAGCCAATGCATGATTGCATATCATGCTTTGCGCAATTTCACTTTCGTGATGGGGAAACATCAGATCCATACCGCCGCCATGTATATCAAATTGCTTCCCGAGGTATTTGGTGCTCATGGCTGAGCATTCTATATGCCAACCCGGAAATCCTTCTCCCCAGGGACTTGTCCATCGCATAATATGACCGGGAGGTGCAGATTTCCATAAAGCAAAGTCCTGACGGTTTCGTTTTTCTTCCTGGTTATCCAGGTCACGGGTGGTTTCCAGCAGTTCATCCAATTTTCGGCCACTGAGTTTGCCGTAAGGAAATTTTTCGGCGTACTTTTTTACGTCAAAATATACAGAGCCGTTTACAGCATATCCGTATCCGTCTTTTATGATCTCCTGGATCATATTGATCTGTTCGACGATATGACCCGTTGCAGTCGGCTCAATACTTGGATCCAGATTATTGAATTGATGCATTGCCCAATGGAAGAGATTGGTATATTTTTGTACCAACTCCATCGGTTCAAGTTTTTCTATCACAGCTTTTTTTGCAATCTTGTCTTCCGCTTCACGTCCTTCTTCTTCAAAATGTCCGGCATCGGTAATATTCCTTACGTATCTTACTTTATAACCGAGGTGGAGCAAATAGCGGTATATCACATCAAACGTAATATAAGGTCTGGCATGTCCGAGATGACTCTCACCACTTACAGTCGGGCCGCACACATACATACCCACATGGTGGGGTGTGATGGAAATAAATTCTTCCTTTTGTCTTATATAGGAATTATAAACTTTTAAGTTGCTCATGCCTGCGCTCAAATATAAACATTTATCGCTTTCATTCCTGTAGCTGCAGATCGGTGATCACTGCATGATGATCTGAATACGGGGATGCCAGTTTCATAGTCTGTATTACCTTGAATTCCTTTGAAGGAAGTATATAGTCGATTCGAAGTGTTGGGGAAATATGAATATAACTTCTTCCGATGCCAAAACTTTTTGCAATAAATGCATCCTGCAGATCACCCCGGATATGAAAATAAGTATAAGAATTTGGCACATCATTGAAATCGCCGCAAATAATAAATGGATGTGGGCAGGCATCCAGTTGTCTTCTGACTGTGTCTGCCTGATAACCTCGCAGCCCCAGCGCGCCTTTTAATTTTTTTGCCAGCGACCTGGAAGCCTGCAGCATACTATCTTCCGCGTTGCGTATAATTTCCACGTTCCTGAAATCTTTCGGTTTAAATAAAACAGATTGGAGGTGCGTGGTAAATATGCGTATTATTTTATGATTGACATCAATATCCGCAGCTATCAGACTTTCTGTTCTTATATTGGTATCAGCACTGAAACGGGTCTGGTATGTTTTGATGATGGGGTATTTTGAAAAAATGATTGTGCCGAGTTCGTATTTGCTGATCCGGAAACGAAAGTCTCTGGAGAAATAATAATATGGAAATTGTAATTCTCTTTGAATATATCTGATATTGGATTTTGCTGTATCGGCGGGTTCAAAGAATTCCTGGAAACAAAGTACATCAGCGTGCTGCTTTCCAACCAGTTTCAACATAGGCAACCGGTGGCCTGAAGCGTCGAGTTTTTTTGTTGTAAACTCATCCCAGCTGCGTACATTCCAGGTGAGTATGCGTAAACTGGAGGAATCTTTCCGGGAGAAATCATGCTTTGCCAGACTGAATCCGAAAAAAGCATGAATATTTTTCCAGCCTGTCAGCAGGCATAACAAAGAAATGACAACATAACGCGTTCGAAAGAATAGCCACACTAAGAGGAATACCAATAGTAAAACGAGGAAGAGCGGGAAGAAAAATGCCAACAGAGAAATAAACCACCATTTATCCGGATGTAAAAAAGCATTACAACAGGTTAGGAGAAATAATATTCCTACAATTATATTCAGCAGTATAAGAAAGCGTATGGTAAATTTCCGCAGTGATGTCATGAGGAAGAATCCCTGAAGTTACAAATCATCTTCTTCTGCGGCCCGCTTCAGGATTTCTTTTTCTTCGTTTGTAAGAAACCGATATCCCTGTTGATTGATCTTGTCGAGTATTTCATCAATTCTTTTCTGCGTGATATTCGGAATTTTCTTGTAAGGCTGAGTTCCGGTTACGTTATAATAAAATTCATCCCTCTTATTCTTGGGTTTTTTCTTTTTTTCAGGGTTGAACAGGTTTCCGAACCAATAAAAAAACTGGTTGATCCAAAGACTGCCATCACGCCCCCGACGAAGCTGATCAATGAATAAAAAGCCCATGCCGGCCCCTCCGGCATATGCCAGATAAGTGGGCAGGTCTCCTGTCGCGACGCCGGAAAAATTAAGAAGCATGAACACGAGCGCCAGAATCCATAAAGGAATACCTCCGCTGATCATAGGAAATATACGATAGCCGGGCGAGATCATGGTGACAGCTACGGCAACAGCGCCGATCGAGCAATTTGCGCCATATAGTAAATCCACATCGGCCAGTTCCCGAAAATTAGGAGCAAGAACATGAACCATTACGTAGATGATCGCACCGCCAATACCCCCATAGAGATAAATAGGAATTAATTTGCTGTTCCCGGTAAGATCCTGCAGGATATAGCCGAAACTCCATAACCAGAACATATTTGAAATAAAACGAAATAACTCCTGGTCCGTAAACATGAAGCTGATCAGTGTCCAGGGTCGCCACACAATTTTCTCCGGATTTGCAGACAGCGTGAACCAGTTGAATACATGCGCAATAAACGAGAGTTTGGAATTATCGGTCGCGAGAAAGAATACATAAACAAATTTCAGGACGACAAAGATGACAGCATTCAGCACCAGAAGCTGAATAAGGGCGTTTCCGTCCTGGCCTAAATACATGCGTTTCCTGTAATTTTCTTCTTTCACATCCATACGCTTGCCCTGCCTTTTATTGGTCCTTTCACAAAATGATTAACATTTGTATCGGATACTGGTTCAGTAGAAATTTTTTCGGTCTGTTTTTCTCCAGTAAAAAACTAATAGAAGGCCAACAAGGCCCCCGCCCAAATGCGCCCAGTGAGCCACGTTATCGCCCGCATTGTTTTGAACACCCAAAAATAATTCATAAACCACATAGGCCAGTACGGCCCATTTTGCTTTAATCGGAATCAGGGCATAAATGTATATCAGGCTATTTGGGAAAAGAAGTCCGAAGGCTACCATGCAACCGAAAATCGCCCCTGAAGCGCCCAGGGTTGGTTGATTGATATTCATATGCGAATCGGCCCTGATGGCCAACTGTTCGTGAATCGGCACATTGTTCAGTGAATCGTACACGGGAGACAGTTCCTGGTAAACAACCAGTAAATGCAGCAGGGCCGCTCCGATGCCACACACGATATAAAAAGTCAGAAACCGCTTGGGTCCCCAGTAGTTCTCCAGGATACTTCCGAACATCCAAAGGATCAGCATATTCCAGAATATATGCATAAAACCTCCGTGCAGAAACATGTAAGTGACGATCTGGTGGGGCTTAAAGAAAGACGACCGGATATCGTGAAGGGCGAAAAAGTTGTTCATCCATTCCGATCCCCGGTTCTCAAAGGTCCACTGAACAAGAAAAACAACAACATTGATTATAATCAGGTTCTTTATTACGGGCGGTATCACCTGCGAACGCCCCAAACGGAAATCGGTCATATTGCTACTAAAATTACTGGCTGCAAGTTAATGTTTTAAGAAAAGCGCGGTCACATTTTCAATATGAAGTGTATGCGGGAACATGTCCACAGGCTGGACAGCAGAAATCTGATATTTTTCGGAAAGCAGGTTGAGATCACGGGCCTGGGTAGCCGGATTACAACTTACATAAATGATCTTTTCTGCAGCTATCTCCAGGAGCTTCGCAATCAGTTTTTCCGACATGCCTGCCCTGGGAGGATCCGAAACGATCAGATCGGGCCGCCCATGCGTTTCAAAAAATGTATCGTCACAGATCTCCGTTACGTCGCCTGCAAAAAACGCTGCATGATGAATCTGATTTAACAAAGCATTCTCTTTTGCATCTTCTATAGCCTCCGGAATCAATTCAATGCCGATCACTTTTTTAGCCCCGTCACTCAGGAAAATGCCAATGCTTCCGGTGCCACAATAGAGGTCATAGACAGTTTCCGTGCCATTCAAAGCGGCGAATGAACGTACCGTTTGATACAGTCGCTCCGCCTGCGCCGTATTGGTCTGAAAAAAGGACTTGGGTCCTATTTTAAATAAAAATTTTTCAAGTTTTTCAATCACATAGCCATTTCCTGAATATACAATGGGCTGAAGGTCATTCAGACTATCGTTCCATTTCGGATTAATGGTATGAAGCAGTGTTGTAATTTCAGGAAACTCGTTCTGCAGATGCTTCAAAAGGGCATTTTGTAATGGCTCATCCCGGTAGCCAAAAACAATGTTTACCATGATCTCTCCCGTCCTGCACAATCTTATCTGCAGGTTGCGCAGAAATCCTTCATGACGCTGAATATCATAAAAGCTGACTTCATTTTCTATAGCCCACCGCTTCGCTTCCAGACGTATGGCGTTGGTCGGCTCATCCTGCAGATAACAGGTCTCCACATCCACTACTTTATCAAAAATACCCCGGGCATGAAATCCGGCTGCGTTTTGCAAATTTGAAATCTGCGGATCTGCCAGTTCTTCCTTTAACAGATACCGGTGATTGGAAAAGGTATATTCCAGTTTGTTCCGGTAAAGGGTGGTTCTTTCGGAACCCAGGATCGGGAGTATTTCGGGTAAATCGAGTTTCCCAATACGTTTCAGGCTTTGTAATACCTGATCATGTTTGTATTCCAGTTGTTTCTCATAGGGAAGCATCTGCCACTGGCAACCCCCACAGATCCCAAAATGCTTGCAGAAAGGGTCTATCCTTTCTGAAGAAAAGCTGACAAACCGGATTACCTGGGCTTCTGCCCAGTCTTTTTTATTTTTTATTAACCTGACTGTAACAATATCACCCGGAACTGCGTTTTCCATGAAAATAACTTTGCCCTCATGTTTGGCCAGGCATTTACCTCCTGCTGCATAGCCGGTGACCAGCAGATTTTCCAAAACAATATTTTTCCTTTTTCCCACGGCGGCAAATGTAGGATTATCCTAATTTAGCAAACCTATGATCAACCCTTTATCGAAAAAGACTTTTTTAGCCTTCATTCTGCTATTAACAGCCTTCGGCGGATATTCCCAGGGATATAATATCCATCTCACATTAAAGCCATTTACAAATGCCAAGATTTACCTGGGTTATTACTACGGGAAAGTAAAGGCTGTGGCAGATTCCGTCATTCTGGATAATAATTCAGAAGGTATTTTTAAAGGGAAAGAAAAATTGGGCGGGGGGATATATTTTATCGTTTCGCCCAGGAAAGAAATACTTTTCGAATTATTGATCGATCAGGTTCAGCAGTTTTCGATTTTTGCTGACTCAGCCCGTCTCCCGGCCAGTATTGAATTCACCGGTTCACCCGAAAACAAAACCTTTCTGGCCTATACAGCCTTTATGAATAGCCATGGTAAAGAACTCAGCACCTTGCAGTCTTCCCTGGAAAAGGCAAAAACAAAGAGTGATTCGTCAACTATAAAGGATGAAATCAAAAAGCTCAACGAAGAGGTAAGAAAAGAAAGGGATGAGGTTCAGAGTAAAGCACCTAATTCTTTACTGGCTATCTTGTTAAGTGCACTGAAGGATCCGGTGGTTCCACCCGCCCCGGTTCTCGCCAATGGGAAACCCGACAGTACCTTTGCCTATCGTTATTATAAGGAACATTATTGGGATAATATATCATTAACCGATGACCGCCTGATCCGGACGCCGATTTTCGAACCGAAGCTGGACCGTTATTATAAAGACCTGGTTTCACCGGAAGCTGATTCCATCGACCGTGAAATAGATCACATGCTCCTGTTTTCCAGGACCAACAAAGACATGTTTAAGTTTTTGCTGGTCTATTTTACACAGAAGTATATCAATCCTGAATACATGGGACAGGATGCGGTGTTTATTCACATATTTGATAAATATATCAATACCGGTCAGGCAGATTTCTTCACGGAGAAATACCGGAAGTTTGTGGATGACCGCGCTTATAGTATCATGGCAAACCTGATTGGCCTGCCGGCTGCGAATCTAGAAATGACAGATTCCTCCGGTAAAGTCAGATCACTTTATGAGGTGCCGGCTAATTTTACAGTCGTCTGTTTCTGGGATCCTACCTGCAGTCACTGTAAGGAAACCATCCCCAGGCTTGATTCCATCTACCAGGCTAAATGGAAATATCAGGGAGTACAAGTATATGCCGTGATGGTAGACGGGGGACAGGATAACTGGCGAAATTTTATACGCGAACATCATCTGGGCGATTGGATAAATGTTTATCAGACTACGGCCCAACACGACGCTGTAGTAACCGCGGGCCGTCCCGATTACCGACAGCTTTACGACGTTTACCAGACTCCGGTAATATATTTGTTGGATAAGGAAAAACGAATCGTAGCGAAAAAACTTACTTATCAGCAGGTAGATGAAGTCATCAGCCTCAAACTGAAAAAGGTCAATAAACCCTGATATGAAGAATGTTTTTTTAATTTTTCTCTTTTGTTTTTTCTCCTGTTCGTTTTACGGGCAAACCCTGGTCACTTATGGAAAGCAAACTATCTCGCGTCAGGAATTTCTTACTGCATTTAGAAAGAATAATACGCATACAAAAGCAACCGAAAAAGCGTATCGCGATTATCTGAACCTTTATATCCGTTACAAACTAAAAGTGCAGGCCGCACGGGATCTGAAACTGGATACACTTCCGGGACAGATTACGGAGTTGAAAAATTTCAAGAGCCAGATTGTAGATCAGTATATCAATGATGAAATCAGTCTGAATCAAATGGCAAAGGAAGCATTTATCAGAAGCCAGCGCGATCTGCGTGTTTCATATATATTTGTTGCCTCCCCTAAAAATGCATCTCCCGCTGATACCGCAAAAGCCTGGCAGAAGATTCAGGATGCTTATAAAGCTTTAAATAGCAAAAAGGATTTTGGTGAAACAGCTCTGCAGTATTCAGAAGATCCCAATGTAAAAGAAAACCGGGGCGACCTGGGTTATGTTACTGTATTCGATTTACCCTATGCGATGGAAACAGTTGCGTACAACACGACTCCGGGAAAATTCAGTCCTGTCTTTCGTACAAACGGAGGTTATGTCATTCTGAAAACAACTGCCCAGAGACCGGCGCTGGGTCTTATCAAAATTGCTCAGATATTAATCATTTTCCCCTTTGATGCGAAGGAGGCAGGAAAATTGGATACACGTAAAAGAGCTGATTCGATCTATCTGGCTCTAAAGAACGGAGCTGATTTCGGTGTGATGGCAAAGAAGTACAGTGGCGATAACTTATCGTACCAGTTAGGTGGTGTTTTGCCCGAATTCGGAATCGGGAAATACGAAGCCGGATTTGAAAATGCGGCATATGGACTGAAAAAAGACGGTGATATCAGCCAGCCATACCAGTCATCATTCGG
>CAVQGO010000021.1:0-13952 GCA_963712045.1 uncultured Bacteroidota bacterium
CGAATGTATACCAGCTGTACATGGTACTGAACCAGTGTGCATTGATACTCATCAGCCATAACCAGGGCACTGTGGAAGCCACCGTCAGGGCGAACCAGACAATAAAAAGGGCCGCCCACACCGTATTCTTCCAGATATATTTTTTGCCCTCTTCAATGGTCAGCGGGTGATCATCAATTTCCCGGCTCAACTGACGCATTTTATATCCCAACACAGTCCATAAACCAATCGTCAGCGTTGTCCAAATGACAAAGAAGGTTGGATTCAGAAATCCTTTTTTTCCGTTCAGTATGGGATCTTTTGCGACCAGCTGCTTTATCAAGCCATTCGTAGATAAAAGCTTTATGTCCCAGTACCAGACTCAAAAGGATTATAAAAGTAATCAGGCCGATTATCGGAACGCAGGCTGAAATGGCCTCTGTTACTCTTCGGAAAGTCATATTGAAGCCAGCCCATGCAAGGGTAGTAGCGCAGAAAAAGAACATCGCGGCATTTACAACCAGCAGAAAATATACGCTGTTCTGTAACAGTGCGGCCCAGAACCTGATTTGATGTGCCTCGTCACCCGTGCCATACATAAAATATCCTACGATCAGGGAAAGAAGTCCCGCACCCATCAGCCCCATCGACCACATCCTGAAACCAGAAGGAATTTCAAAACGTTCTTTAATTGACATTCTTAATAGTTTTATACTGCTCCGCTAATTTTTCTTACCAGTTGAATCCGCTGCCGTAGCCGGATGTGCCGCTGCCTGCTTTGCTTTGATATAGGCAATTACCATCCATCGCTGCCGCGTATCTAATTGGGAAGCATAACTCCCCATTTTATTTTTACCATAGGTAACAGAATAATACATCTGTCCCTCGGGCATCGCCTCATATTTTGCATCTCCGACCAGCGTGGCTGGTTTTGCCGGGAAATGGTCCGTCCCCACCTCTGTAAAGTGGTCCGTTTCCGTCCAGTTTCGTTCCGTGGCAAATACCACAATTCACCAGGTAGAGACGATTTGCTTCGGTCATCGTTGCATCATCCAAACCACTCAACGGACTTCTGACAGATTTTGAAGCGACATAATGAGTAGTATCACCCGCAGCATCCATTGGAATATCAAAAGGAAAAATCGCACCCCGTTTTAAAGTACCCGGCACAGGTATATTGCTATAGTGGATGCCTTTCTTTAACAATGCTTCCCTTTGCTCCGGGGTAACCGAATATGTTTCATAAGCCCGGCTATAGGTCATATCCGGCATATATATTCTTCCCGTATCGCGACGGGGCCCATCACTACAGGATGCCAGCATCGCCAGGGATAAACAGAAAGGAATTATTTTTTTACAGATCTGCATTGCAACATTCATTTCGTTATACCAGAATAGTTTTTGCATTGTCTACCGACGGAATATTCTTGCTATAGGTCCCGAGCCACCAGCCTGTTTCAGCATCCTGCACGTGTACGTCAAATGCACCCGTCGATTTTAGAAATTCCTGCAGGTCCCCCACATTGGTTTTGTCTGTACACTCAATCACCATGCAAAACTGATCATCGGTTGAGCGAAGGTTAAAATGATGCTTCCGTACAAAGGGCGCCATCTGACACAAATAACAAAACGTAAGTACCATACCAACGGAAGCGAAAAGAACGGTCAGTTCGAAAATGATCGGTATCCAGGCCGGCAAAGCAAAATGTGGCTTACCGCCAAAATTCAGCGGCCAGTCATAAACCAACGCATAGCCGATACCACTGAGTGCTGTGGCGGTTCCTGTTATTCCATAAATAAAACCAGCTGTATGCAGACTGGTATCTCTCAGGCCCATCGCTACGTCCAGGCCATGTATTGGCATCGGTGTATACACATCATGCATCTTATACCCGGCCATGCGCACTTTCTTCACGGCCGGAAACAGGACCGCTTCATCATCATAATTTCCTACAACAAATCTTTTAATAGCCATATAATCGCTTTAGAAGATATTTAATGGGCATGTTCAAATTCATGTGCAAATTCTTCCACTGATTCTTTTTCTTCCGGTCCCATCTTCTCTTTATAATTTTCTCCGGATCTCTTCAGAATATGTTTGATTTCCGCCACGGCAATCACCGGGAAAAATTTGGAGAATAGGAAATAACAGGTGAAAAACAAACCGAAAGTCCCCAGATAAAATCCAACTTCCCAGATCGTTGGTGAATAATAAGTGCTCCAGCCACTGGGAAGATATTCCCTGTAAATGGATGTAACAATGATCACAAAACGTTCAAACCACATCCCGATATTGATGATCACTGACATAAAGAAGGTCACTACCAGATTTCTTCTGAATTTCCGGAACCAGAATATTTGCGGGGAAAGAACATTACATCCCATCATGATATAATAGGACCATCCAAGGGGCTGATAATATATTCGCACGGTTTTGGAAGAAGGCAAAATATTCATATGGGTTCTGACCATACCAGGCGATGAATAATTCCGTCAGGTAAGCGACACCTACGATGGAACCCGTGAGCACAATGATTTTATTCATCACATCAATATGCTCCATGGTAATATATTCTTCCAGCCCCAATACTTTGCGTGAAATAATCAACAAAGACTGCACCATCGCAAACCCCGAGAATACGGCACCTGCAACAAAGTAAGGAGGAAAGATAGTCGTATGCCATCCCGGAACAACGGATGTGGCAAAGTCAAATGATACAATGGTATGAACAGAAAGCACCAGCGGCGTAGCCAGTCCGGCCAGTACCAGGGATAATGCTTCATGACGTTGCCAGTGTTTGGTGGAACCGCTCCATCCAAAGGAAGCCATACCATAAAAAAACTTTCTCCATTTTAATTTTGCCCGGTCACGTACGGTAGCCAGATCGGGTAACAAACCACAATACCAGAATAATAACGAAACGGTGAAATAAGTTGATATCGCAAATACATCCCAGAGCAATGGTGAATTAAAATTCGGCCACACAGGACCCCGTGTATTAGGATAAGGTAATACAAAAAAGCACATCCATACCCGGCCCATATGCCAGATCGGAAATTGCCCGGCGCACATTACCGCAAAGATCGTCATCGCTTCTGCCGCACGGTTTACACCCGTTCTCCAGCCCTGCCGGAATAACAAAAGGATCGCAGAGATCAGCGTTCCTGCATGACCGATACCCACCCACCAAACGAAATTGGTGATATCCCAACCCCAGCCTACGGTCTTATTCAGATTCCACTGACCAACTCCATAAATCACTTCACGGGTTACGGAGAAAATTCCAAAACAAAGTAAGCAATACCGCAATCAGGAATCCGATCCACCATAGTTTGGACGGACGGTTCTCGATTGGCCGAACAATGTCTTCCGTGATCTGGTGATATGTTTTATCACCTGATACCAGCGGCGGTCTTACCTGTGATTCGTATCTAAATGCAGACATATTGTTGATGGCTTTTTCTTCCCGCACCTGCGCGGTGATTAAAAATCATTACACTTTTTCTTTCGCTTCAGCTTCCTGGTTACGGACCTTGGCGAGATAAGTAATATTGGGCATCACGTGCAATTCTTCGAGCACATGATACAAACGATGTTCGTTTTCCTGTCTTGATTTTACAATCGCACTTTTGCTGTCATTAATATTTCCGAATACAATGGCTTCGGTCGGACAAGCCTGCTGGCAGGCCGTAATCACATCACTGTCAATCAAGTGTACGGTTTTCTTTTTTGGCTTTCAGTTTGCCATCCTGTAGACGCTGTACACAGAAACTGCATTTTTCCATTACACCCCTGGAACGTACAGTCACATCCGGATTCAGCACCATGCGGGTCAGGTCGTCATTCATCATCAAAACGGCGTCGTTCAGTCTGCCAACGCCATGCTGATCCTGGTTATTCGGGAAACTGTCCGCACCATTATAATCTTCCCAGTTGAAGCGACGTACTTTAAAAGGACAGTTATTCGCACAATACCTGGTACCGATACAACGGTTATAAGCCATTTGATTCAGACCCTCGCTGAACTATGGTTGGTAGCCGAAACCGGGCAAACATTTTCGCAGGGTGCATTATCGCAATGCTGGCAAAGCATCGGCTGGAAAACAGTTTCAATACTATCCGGATCCGACAGGTTTCCGGTGAAATACCGGTCGATGCGCATCCAGTGCATATCATGGAAACGCAATACTTCGCTTTTGCCCACAACGCTCACATTATTTTCTGCATGACAGGCTACAACACAGGCGCCGCATCCCACACAGGAATTCAGATCGATCGACATACCCCAGTGCAATACCGGGTTTGTCATAATATGGATATAGTGTTCCTTCTTTTTCGAAGCCTTCCAGACCGCCAAATTTTGCTGCTTCTTTTTTCCTGTCGTCCAAAATTTCTTCCGGTTCTTTTTTAAAATCAGCCAGTGTCAGTTCCTTTATGACTGAGGTACGGCCTTCATAGGAACCATGGATCTGTACCTGTGCTAACCTGATATTTTTCTGTCGTCTTTTCAAAACTTACGTCCGGTACGATCCATTCAATGGTCGTTCCGTTATTTACTGCAAAGGGAAATACATTTTTCCCTGCACCTACCGCCGCACGTCCGATATAATCACCGGTGTTTTTCGGATCTGCACTTTCGCGGCCATAACCCAGGGCGATGGCAAACACGCCATCGGGAACGCCGGGAACAGCAATCACCGGAATGGTTATTTCCACTCCGTTTGCTTTTATTTTCACCAGCTGACGTTCAGGATGTGATTCGTATTTATCAGATTGATTCTGGTTGCCCAGGTCAATGCCAAATTGTTCCTTTATAAAATTGGGAGAAACCTGCGCAAAATTATCCCAGGTTGCCCTGGTAATCGGATCGGGTAATTCCAGCAGCCAGGGGTTATTTGATTGTGCCCCTGTTCCCATGCCCACCTGTTGGTATAAAACCAGTTCATGCGTCACCACCCTTCTTCATCGATGAAATGGCAGAAGCGGCAGCCGGCACATTCGTCGCTGCATTTAAATAAGCAGTTGTAGAAGCCGGAATCGGAGCCGTCGTCGAAATGCGGTCTATTACACCGTCCTGCAGGGCTTTTTCATATCCGTTATAGCCACCTAATTTGGACAGTCCAGTATTGTTTAAAGAAATCGTCGTAAGAAGTTTTATTACCGGACCATATCAGGAGCGAATCCTCAAATGGTCTTGTTCTGAACAATGGTGCGATCACCGGCTGCATCATCGAGATAGCACCGAATCTGGGTTGTGCATCTCCCCAGCGTTCGAGGAAATGCGGGGAAGGCAATATGAATTTACACAGTTCAGTGGTTTCATCCAGTCGTCCGGAAAATGAAACAGTCGTTTTGACTTTGGCCAGTCCCGTCTTTGAATTTTTTTGAAAACGGACTATCATATACGGGATTCACATCGTAAATCAGCAATGTGCCGACAGTGCCCTGATTCATTTCAGAAACCAGCGTCGCGAAATCGCTGTCAATACCCTGACGGGTCAGATTGGCTGCATCCCAGCTGATGGTAGTCCCATTGGAACCAAGCGCTTCATTGATAGCGTTGACAATAATTTGTACCTGTATATTATTGGAGCCGGAAACGACCAGTGCCTGTCCTTTATTTGCCAGGAGATCTTTCGCAGCTGCATTGATTCCGGCCTTTAATTTTTCCGGAAGAGCAGGAGCAGTTACCGTTCCTCCGACAGCTGCAAGCAGGGCCAGGGCCACGGCTGCACTTTCAGAAGGCATATGGGCAAAACGATGATCGGCATTGGCTCCCGTCATACTGAGCATGGATTCGAACTGGTAATGCCGGTTCATCGCTGGTGCCTTCTCATCAATCTTTCTTCCCTTGGCATATTGCCGGGCAAATTCAATCGGGACAAGCCAGGTTCCAAGAAAATCGGCACCCAGACTAACGATCACTTTCGCATGATCGAAATGATATGCAGGAATTGTGCGTCGGCCATACGATGCTTCATTAGCCAGCAGCATTCCACTGAAAGAATCTGTATCGTATTGTATATGACGGCTTCCCTGGATATTTTGAAAGGCAATCTGCAATTACCTGATTCGTAGTAACAGATGTAATGGTTGGTGTAAGCAGAACGACTGGTTCCTTTTTGACCCGCCATGGATTCAGTAACCAGTTTATCAAAGGCTTCAAAGCTGGTGACTTCCTGCGGAACGCCCTTCACCATTTGTACAGGATATCGAAGTCTGGCTGTATCATACAGATCCAGAATCGATGCCTGTACGCGGGCTGAAGTTCCACCATTCGTAACCGACTGATAAATCGTTTCCTTCCAGTTTAATCGGACGGCCATCTCTCACTTTGGCTACGACGGAAACAGCATCACCGCCGGAAACAAAAGTAGTTGCATAATAATCTGCCACACCCGGAATAATATTCTCCGGTTTGTTTATATAAGGAATGACATGCCTGACGGGCATTTCGCAGCTTGCGGCCAGGGTGGCGGCAGCCGTACTGAAACCGAGATATTTCAGAAAATCACGACGCGGATGTTTTGAATCCATGATCCCTTTACCATCATCCATGATAGCCGGGAGATCTTCCTGGAACTCATTCTCCGTCTCCTTTGATATAGGATTCAGTCAGGTTGAGTTCCCCAAAACTTTTCCAGTACTTTTTTTCGCTCATTGAGATTCAAATTTGAAAATCCAAAACGTTAACATTGGAAATAAGAATGCCTTCCACTCTTATACTCCTATACTCCTATACTCTTACAGCTCTAATAATGACATTTCTGACACTCCGTTCCCCCGATATTTTCCACCGTAACACTATCCATTTGTCCGGTTGACAGGTTCTGGTGGAATCTTTCGTAAATACTATAGAATTTATTCCCGTTTCCGGCTGAATCGGGGAAATTAACTTTTGTAGTGCGGTGACAGTTAATACACCAGCCCATGCTGAGTTCGGAGAATTGTTTCACTTCGTTCATTTGGGTGATGCTTCCATGGCAGGTCTGGCATTGTACTTTGCCTGCGCGGATATGCTGGGAGTGGTTGAAATATACATGATCGGGCAGATTATGAATCTTTACCCATTCGATCTGTTTGCCGGGCTCTGTGTATTTGCCGGATTTGGGATCATAGCCGGTATATGAATATAGTTTTTGGATTTCTCCGGTGGCATCTACTTCTTTGCCGTCTGCACGATAAAGTGGTTCGCCTTTGTATATCATTGATGGCTGCATGGCAGTTCATACAAACATTCAGGGAAGGTACCCCGGCCATTTTTGAATCCCAGGCACCGCCATGACAATACAGGCAACTGATCTGGTTGGTTCCCGGATGAACTTTATGCGAGAAAAAGATCGGCTGCTCCGGTTGATAATTTTGTTGACGGCCCAGCCCGATGGCGGCCTGTACAATATAATATCCACCAATTACAAAGAGAACAAGGACCACGAATGTGAGATAGACCTTATTACGATAAAATGGAATGGGATCATGGGATGGAACACCGGATTTATCATCGGAAAGTTTCCTCAGATTGCTGTTAACCTGCAAAAGCACCAGCATGATCACGGCCAGTATCAGGGTAAGAATTCCGTACAGGAGACTGTTATCGGATTCCAGCGTTTGTGTTGCCGGACCTTCATTCGGATTTTTAGCACCGACCGGCTCCGGGTTCCGGATAGGTTTCAACATACTTCAGAATGGCATCAATTTCCGCATCCGTAAGCTGCGGAAATGTATTCATCGGCGTTTTGCCGAACTGAATATAGAGGTCGTTAAAATATTTATTGCCGGATGCCAGTACGGCCGAGTTATTCCGGATCCAGGAATGCAGTAGTTTTTGATCGGGAACCCGGGCAGTCACCCCTTTTAAGGCAGGACCGGTTACTTGTTTGATGGGATTATGGCAGGAGGCGCAATCGCTTTGAAATAAAGCTTTACCATCCTGAGCCATCGATAAATTACCGGAAAACAGGAAAAATGCAGTGAGAAAAAAAATGAAGGATATTCGGAAAGCACTTAGTCTGTTATGATGCATATATACAACAGTGTATAAATGTGAAAAATCATCTCGGTTGGCTGCAAAAGTAAGTCAGGAAATTAACAATATACCAACATGCTGAAATTTTTTTTTGCCTTATCTGGCCTGCATTTCAGCCGATTATGCAATTTTTTAAAAAATGAATGTCATCGCATTGTCATCGCATTTCTGCGTGATTTCTGATGCTAAAAAGTGCTTTAAACAAACCATTTTTTTACCACATCTTTACAGCCTTTTTAAGCAGACCGTTTAAGTTTTTTATATGAATGAAGAATTGATGCCGGTTCGTCTGGCCATTTTTGCTTCCGGGCAGGGTACCAATGCGCGTGAGATTATCCGTTATTTTCATGAAGAAGGACATTTGGTTTTGAACCGAAGGGTTCAGATTTGCCTGATCGTTTGCAACAAAACCGGTGCAGGAATTCTGGATATTGCCAAAGACAGCCGGTATACCTGTTCTCCTGATTGAAAAGGAAAAATTCTTCCGCGGATCTCATTATCTGGAAGAATTTGCGGACAGGAATATTTCATTTATCGTGCTGGCGGGATTTCTCTGGAAAATTCCACCAGAACTGATCAGGGCTTATCCGGACCGGATCCTGAATATCCATCCGGCCCTTTTACCGGCTTATGGCGGCAAGGGTATGTATGGAAAAGCTGTTCATGAGGCCATTATCGCAGCCCGTGAACATCAAAGTGGCATTACTATTCATTATGTTGACGAATTATATGATCACGGGAGAATCTTTTTTCAGGCCAGCGTCAACCTCTCTCCGGAAGAAACGGCAGAAACACTGGCTGAAAAAATTCACGTTCTGGAACACAGGCATTATCCGGAGCAGATCGCCCGCTGGCTTGAAAATAGTTTAAAAAATGACGGTTGAAGGTTGACGGTTGGCAGTTGGCGGTTGGCGGTTGGCGGTTGACGGCTTGCCCGCGGAATGCGGTTGACGGTTGGCGGTTGGCGGTTGACGGTTGGCGGTTGGCGGTTGGCGGTTGACGGTTGGCGGTTGGAGGTTGTAATTTAGTGTAAGCGATTCAGTACTTCCAGACTTCCAGACTTCCACACTTCCACACTTTCATAAAGCTTTCCTTAAGTTTGAGTAAAACCATAATTGTTAGAACCCTTCGTCCTATTTTGGCGTTCCTATTTCTTAAATTATCCTGTTTGGCCCGTTTTTACGCATATTTCAGAATAACGATTTTCCTTGTTCTCCTGGCTTTTTGTTCAGTAAGAGCCGATGCACAGCAGGTTACCATTCACGGTACCGTATTTAATATGTATAAGACAAGGCCGCTGGATGGCGTGAGCGTGCTCTGCAGTTGCGGAGGCGGAACCACAACCGATTCAAACGGAAATTATGTGATCCGCGTGAACGCCAGTGATTCTCTTCGTTTTTCATACCTCGGCCGGGCCACCCAGTACTTCCCGATAAATATGATGAATCCCACCACAGGGTTCGATATCGCCCTCCATGTAAATCCAACCGAACTGGCTGAAGTGCGGGTGGCACCTAAAAATTATTACCTGGATTCCCTGCAGAACCGGAAGGACTATGAGAAGATTTTTAATTTCAAAAAACCCGGTCTGGAAATAACGGAGGGAGCGAATGGCAACGCCGGTCTTGATCTCGATGCGCTGATCAATATGTTCAATTTTAAAAAGAACAGGCGCATGCTGGCATTTCAGAAAAGGTTACTGGAAGATGAACAGGACAAATTCGTTGATCATCGGTTCACACGTTATATCGTAAAAAAAATAACCGGCCTCACCGGGGACGCCGCGGACAGTTTCATGTTTCGTTTCCGTCCTTCATACGAATTCACCAAAATCGCCACCGATTACGAATTCTATGATTATATCAAACTCGCCTATCAGGATTATAAAAGCGAACGTTCTTACCAAAGGCAGCCAGCCAGAAAGGAAGAACCTGCTCCAACTCCCAATGCTTTGCATTAGGCTAAGGCTTAAGGCCAAGGCTAAGGCCTGAAATTTATTGTGCTTCAATTTCAGATGAAAATATTTATCATTTTCACTTTAATTAAATTTAAAAAATTTACAATTTATTTTTAAACCCTAAGCGTTCGCCTTAGCCTTCGCCTTAAGCCTTTTCCTTAAGCCTTTGCCTTTTAAAATTAAGTTTTAAGCTTTACGCTTTGAGCTTTAAGCTTTCCTTTAATTTGTACTCTCATGCAGTTACTAAGGCATATCCCATTTTTAAAAGCAGTTTTCTTACACAGCATTTCTGCTTTCGGCGGACCACAGGGACATATCGGCATGATGATGAAAACCTTTGTCCATCGGCGCCGGGATATCACGCAGGAGGAACTGATGGATTATAATGCATTCTGCCAGTTACTGCCGGGTGCTTCTTCCACACAAACGCTTACGCTGATTGGATATAAACGGGGTGGCATTCCATTGGCCGTGCTCACGCTGATCATCTGGATCCTTCCGGCCTGCGTCATTATGGGTATATTTTCATTCTTTATAGAATATATCAATCATAAAAATGGTAGCGCAGATCTTTTTCGTTTTGTTGAACCGATGACGGTCGGATTCCTTGCTTATGCGGCATGGAAGGCTTTCCGGATTTCGATACACAACACCATCACCCATTTTATTATGGCGATTTCAGCAGTCGCCACATTCCTGTTGTTCAAGACACCCTGGATCTTCCCGATCGTTATTGTGCTTGGTGGTTTAATTACCAATATCAGCAGCAAACGTATTCCGCAGACAGAAATTATTACAAGAAAAATCAAGTGGGCCAATTTATGGCTCTTCGCATTTATTTTTATTCTGGCTGGAATATCGAGTGAATTGGCCAGAAAAAATAACTGGCCTGACCGCCGGCCCATTAATCTTTTTGAAAATACATACCGGTTTGGAAGCCTGGTTTTTGGAGGTGGTCAGGTGCTCATTCCTTTGATGTATGAACAGTTTGTAGCGAGGCCCGAATCACAAAAACTAATGCAGCGGAATCCGAATGTCGTAAAGATCAATAAAGAAGATTTTTATACCGGCGCCGGATTCGTACGCGCCATTCCCGGACCAGTTTTTTCTGTTTCATCCTATATGGGAGGCATCGCCATGAAAGATCTCGGGTTTTCCATGCAGGTTACTGGTTGTATTGTCGGATCCATAGCCATTTTTTTACCCAGTGCGCTCCTGGTGTTATTCTTTTTTCCGATCTGGTCCAATCTCAAGAAATACGCAACGGTCTACCGGGCCCTGGAAGGAATTAATGCTGTAGTGGTGGGTATCATGATCGCCAGTTGTTTTTATATGATGAAGGATTTTACACCCTCTTCGAACCTGATGTTATGGCTTGATATCGGCGTGGGTATTTTAACCTTTATACTATTGCTTTACAGCAAGTTACCTTCTCCTGTGATTGTGATGATCTGTTTGTTGCTGGGGTGGATCATTTAGTAGTTATTAGTTATTAGTTGTTAATTATTAGTTTGTAGTTCCCACTCCTATACTCTTATACTCTTATACTCATATTATCGTATCTCGTAAAGGATTAAGGAAATGAAGAATTAAATTTGCCTCCCCTACATATTGAGCCTTATTGAATAAACGTCAAATACATATTGGCCTCGTTGGCAATCCGAATAGTGGAAAAAGCTCTCTTTTTAATGCCCTGACCGGCCTTCACCAGAAAGTAGGGAATTTTCCGGGTGTTACAATCGATAAAAAAACCGGTTCCAGTGACCTGGGTTCCGGCAGGCTGGCACAGATTGTCGACCTGCCCGGCACCTATAGTCTTTATCCCAAACGATCCGACGAATGGGTGACATATAAAGTATTGCTTCACCAGGACGAAGACGTGAAAGCGGATATGGTCATCCTGCTCGTAGACGCCAGCAATCTTCGCAGAAATCTCCTTTTTTGTTCCCAGATCATCGACTTGAAAATTCCGGTGGTGGTGGCCCTGACCATGATGGACCTGGCGGGAAAAAAAGGAATTGAAATTGATGTGCCGGGTCTGGAAAGAGAATTGGGAGTACCGGTCGTACCGGTAAATCCGCGCAAGAATAAGGGCATGGTCCAGTTGAAAAGAATTATTGCGCAACGTGCCCAGCATTTGCACCAGGCGCCGGTACGTGATTTTATTCCCAACCGGGCCCTGGCCGAAGATGCAGTTTCGCAGATGAGACAGATGATCCCGGAGATCAGCGATTATACCGCGATTCATTACCTGATCAACCATGAGTCATTCCATTTCTCGAAAGACCAGCATCACCGGATTGAAAATATTGAGGAAGACAACCAGTTCAATCATACCCGGGTACAGGCAGAAGAAATCCTGCAGCGTTACAACCGCATCAGGCAGGTGATGCAGCAAACGGTTTCAGAGCCCGATCCTCTTCAAAGAACACTTTTTACCGAAAGGCTGGATAATATTCTGATGAACCGGTATGGGGATATGTGATCTTACTGGCGGTACTGTTTTTACTTTTTCAAAGTGTGTTCTGGCTTGCCCAGTTCCCCATGGATGGTATCGATTGGACTTTTACGCAACTGAGTACCTGGGTTTCAGCGCAACTACCGGATGGATGGTTCAGCGATCTGATGGTGAATGGACTGCTCGCCGGACTGAGCGGCATATTCGTTTTTGTTCCGCAGATCATGATCCTGTTTGGACTGATTACCGTTCTGGAAGACACCGGTTATATGGCACGCATCAGTTTTCTAACGGATAAGCTTATGCGTAAAGTAGGATTGAATGGCAAAATCGTGATGCCGATGATCAGCGGATTTGCCTGTGCGGTGCCGGCCATCATGAGCAGCCGGAATATTGAGAATAAAAAAGAAAGGTTGCTGACGATTCTGGTAACACCCCTGATGAGCTGCAGCGCCAGGCTACCGGTGTATACCATGCTGATTGCATTGGTGATTCCCAATCACAAAGTATTGGGGTTTTTCAACAGCCAGGGAATGGTCATGATGGGATTGTATCTGATGGGGATCGTAATGGCCCTGATCGTTTCCTATGTTGCCAAATGGTTTATCCATTCTACCGAAAAAAGTTTTTTCATTCTAGAATTGCCGGTCTACCGTGCACCACGATGGAAAAATGTTGCCGTCACCATGATCAGCAAAGCAAAAATATTTGTGCGTGATGCGGGCAAGGTGATCATGGTGATCAGCCTGATTCTCTGGGCACTCAGTACTTATGGTCCGTCAGGCCGAATGAATGCTGTCGCGGAAAAATATAAAAACGCACCGCCTTCTGAGATGAAAGCAAAAAATGCTGCGTTGCTTGAAAATTCTTATGCCGGCATTTTGGGAAGAACCATCGAACCTGTCATCAAGCCCCTGGGATATGATTGGAAAATCGGTATTGCACTGATTACTTCTTTTGCCGCCCGCGAAGTATTTGTTGGAACCATGGCAACATTATACAGCGTGGAAGGCGGAAAAGATGCCAATCCCCAAACGCTGAGAGAAAGAATGGATTCTGCCAGAACGGATGATGGAGCAAAAGTATATACCCTCGCGACCGGTGTTTCACTGATGATTTTCTATGCCTTTGCCATGCAATGTATGAGCACGCTCGCTGTTGTAAAACGCGAAACCCGCAGTTGGAAATGGCCCATCATTCAACTCGTATATATGACGGGCCTTGCCTATGTGATGAGTTTCATTGCTTACCAGCTCCTGAAGTAAATTAGAACACTCTAATAGCAAAAAGCCTTCGCCCTGGCCTTAGCCTTCGCCTTAGCCTTAGCGTTCGCCTTTGCCTTAGCCTTCGCCTTTGCCTTAGCCTTCGCCTTTGCCTTAGCCTTCGCCTTTGCCTTAGCCTTAAGGTGTTCGAAACCGTACAGTCATGTATCGGAAACAGCATTCCATTCAGCCCGACGCCCGCAAAATACGCTGATAATCATGGTTTGTTTATCCCGGCATATGTTTAGTGCTATTGAAAGAATTCCGAT
>CAVQGO010000022.1:0-22425 GCA_963712045.1 uncultured Bacteroidota bacterium
ATCTTAGAAATTCATACAACGCCCGAAAGGATCATTGAAGCTTTTACTGATCCTGTTATGCTGCGTGCATGGTGGGATGTTGAACGGAGTTTGATTGATAAACGGATCGGGGGATTGTATACATTGATTTGGAACATCACAGATAAAGGTTTTGGTTTTGTTTCTACGGGCATCATAAAAAATTATATCCCGGAATCTGTGCTGGAAATAAATAATTTTATTTATCTCAATCCGGGCATTTCAATCCTGGGCCCCATGAAACTGACCGTCCATGCAAAAGAGAAAGGCATTGGGTCGGAATTGTATTTATGCCAGGACGGCTATCAAAACGGTCCGGACTGGGATTGGTACTATGAAGCTGTTCAACAGGCATGGCCCATTGTTGCAGAAAAATTAAAAGAATATCTGGAGATCAGATAAAAGCATATTCTGACAGTATCAACGCAATCGCCGGGAGTCTGAAATAGTCATTGTTTTTAGTAATTTTAGAAAAAACAACATGCGGAAACTCCTGATATCACTGTGCATCTTACATGCATGGATAGCCGAAGCCCAGGATTCGGTGTCCACGGCACAAATTGAAACCGCGGAGAAAATGGCCGGCCTGCATTTTACACCGGTCAAACGGGATTCCATGGCCAGCGTATTATCGGACAGGATAAAGACATACAATTATCTTCATGCGCAGAATTTCGCGAATGATATGCCGCTCCCGTTATGGTTTAATCCTGTTTTACCGGGCATGACGGTTCCAAATAAACAACAGCCGGTTCAGTTCAAAATTCCCGATCAGGTGCAGCTGCCCAGTGACAGGAATCAGTTGGCTTTCTATAGTATACCCCAATTGGCCTCACTGATTAAACACAAAAAAATAAGTTCCGAGCAACTGACGCGTTTTTATTTAGAGAGATTAAAAAAATATGGTCCGGGTTTGCATTGTGTGATTGAACTGACAGAGGACCTGGCCATCAGTCAGGCAAAAAAAGCGGATGCTGAGATCGCGGCAGGCAAATACCGGGGTCCTCTTCATGGCATTCCCTATGGCATCAAAGATCTTTTTGCAGTGGAAGGTACACATACCACCTGGGGTACGCCTCCGTACAAAAATCAGGTGATTCATCAAACTGCCTTTGTGGCAAAACAACTTCAGGACGCAGGAGCCATCCTCGTGGCCAAATTATCACTCGGCGAACTGGCGGAGGATGATGTCTGGTTTGGAGGACTTACCCGAAATCCATGGGACAGCACAAAGGGATCGGGCGGTTCTTCCGCGGGATCTTCATCAGCAACGGCGGCCGGACTCGTTCCATTCGCCATCGGAACTGAAACCTATGGTTCCATCGTGGATCCGGCTATGCGATGCGGAGTTACAGGTCTTCGACCCACTTATGGAAGCGTCGCCAGGACAGGCGGCATGACACTGGCCTGGAGTTCGGACAAAATCGGTCCCATATGCCGGTCGGCTGAAGACGCGGCCATCGTATTTTATTTTATTCATGGTGCCGACCAGGACGATGCTTCATCAATTTCCCGTGCTTTTAATTACGGTGGCTCAGTAGATATTAAAAAACTGAAAGTTGCCTATATCAGAAATTATATCGACACACTGCCGGCAAATAGTCTGGAGAAACAAACCCTTGCCGTGCTTAAAGAAATGGGCGTGCAGTTGATTCCTTTATTTTTTCCCGATAGTTTGCATGGAGATGAAATGTTATCTCTGATCATTTGCGCAGAATCGGCCGCTGCCTTTGACCTGCTTACCCGTTCGTCAGCAGATGATGAAATGGTACAGCAAAATAAGGACCGATGGCCCAACACATTCAGGGCCGCACGTTTTGTGCCCGCCGTTGAATACCTCAATGCCTGCAGGCTTCGCTATCAGATCATGAAAAAAATGGATCCGCTGATCGACAACTATGACGTGATCATAACACCTCCGGAAACCGGCGACCAGCTTAGCCATCACCAACCTCACAGGTAATCCATCAGTTACCCTTCCCAATGGTTTTTTGCCAAATGGAATGCCGTCGGGTATCAGCTTTATCGGAAAACATTTTGATGAAGCTATTTTACTTGCTTTTGCCAAAGCATACCAGGAGCATACCGGCTTTCATTTAAAACATCCACCGGGTTACACGAAATGAGCATTCATTTCTATCCATATTGGAACGGGAAAGGAAATACTTTCCCCGGACGATTTTTCTGAATTAGATTTGATTAATCAAATACCGGGAATATGAAAAAGCATTTGACCGGATTCTTATTAAACATCAGTGTTCTCATATTTTATTCCATGTCTTCATCTGCCCAATCAAAACTGGACAGCCTCCTGCCGGTTCGCGGTTTTTGTATTGACGCACCGAGGCCGGTCGGATTGGATTCCTTTATTCATTTTATTGATCAGGAACTGGCGCCACGCAAAGTGAATACGCTGATTGTGCAGATCGAATATCATTATCAGTTCAAATCTCATCCCGAGTTAACAGACAGTTTTGCATTGTCAAAATCAGATGTAAAAAAAATTGTTTCTGTTTGTAAGAAAAATAATATCCGGGTTATTCCGGAGATCGACCTGTTTGGCCACCAATCCTGGGCGAATCACACGGGAAAATTGTTACTCGTTTATCCGCAATTCAATGAAACGCCCGATATTAAAATGCCGGAGAAATATGCGTGGCCGAATCCGGATAACCTGTACTGCCTGAGCTATTGCCCTTTGCATCCGGATTTACATCCTGTACTGTTCGCTGTGATCGATGAACTCTGTGATGTTTTTGAGAGCGATGCTTTCCATGCCGGTATGGATGAAGTGTTTTTTATCGGTGATGATAAATGTCCGCGTTGCGGTGGAAGGAATAAGGCTGAATTATTTGCCGGAGAAGTGAGGACCATTCATGATCATCTTCTTCAGAAGGGCAGGGAATTGTGGATCTGGGGCGACCGTCTCCTGGATGGTAAGACGACCGGTTTGGGAATATGGGAAGCCAGTTTTAATAATACATACCAAGCCATCGACCTGATTCCGAAAGATGTGCTGATATGCGACTGGCACTACGAACGGGCAGATAAAACCGCGTTATATTTTTCTATGAAAGGATTCAGGGTACTGACCTGCCCCTGGAGAAATCCATCAACGGCCATTATACAGATCAATGATATGCTGGCCTTCAGACGGGAATCAACGCCCGAAATGAATGCGCGGTTTCTTGGAATTATGGCAACGACCTGGATGCGCACCAGTATATTTCTAAACGGTTATTATACCAGTCAGTCATCCGCAGATCCAAATGAAAATACACCCTGGAACTGTTTCAGGCTGATGTATGATACGATTGACAAACTGCAATGAGGTGTAGTTTTCGTATGAATTTACAAATTGAAGAGAAAGATTGCCAGTACTATGATCTGTACGCATTATTAGGGTTCAATATCAAGCTCGAATGACTGATCTACCCTTGCATTTATTTCCTTCGGTTTTATTTCTTTAAATCCATATCGTTTGTACAGGAATATAGCAGTCGTTAAGACGGAGATGGTTTCCAGAACTATTTTTTTATAATACTTCTCTCTGGCAATATGAATAGCAGTATCTAAAATAAACTTTCCCAATCCTTTCCCCCTTGTTTCTTTTAACAGGTACATTTTCCTTAGTTCACAGATTATATTATTCAACGGGAATAATCCGAAACAACCCACAATAAGATTTGTTTCCCTTTGTATGACAACTCCGAAAAAGCCATTATTCGACAGATAGCTGCGTTCGATATCATTCAGATCTTTATCCTTTCCGTTCTCATCAGGATTCAAACCGAATTCTCTCAGGGATGAAAAAACTACATTCTTTATGGACGGTATATCATGATTTGTTGCTGTCCGTATTTGGTATTCATTCAGGAGCATTCAAAAAAATTGCTGTTGGAGACAAAGTCCTATTTCCCCGGATACCAGTTCCTCAGTCTGACATCTATGTTCTTGTCGCCGGCTTCTACCAGTTTTTTAAATTCCTTGATATCACTCAGTCCGTCTTTACCCCGGTAGTGATATGGATAAACGATTCTGGGCTTAAATGCCAGTACGGCATCAGCTGCTTCCTTTACGTCCATCGTATAAGGAAGGTTCATGCATATGAAAGCAACATCAATATTTTGTAGGGATCGCATTTCAGGAATTCCCTGCGTATCACCGGAGAGATAAATCAACTTGCCGCCGATTCCAAGTACATAACCATTACCACGCCCCTTAGTATGCATGGCCGTGGGGCTCTCCGGCAGATTGTACATGGGAATTGCCCGGATCATAATAAAAGACTGTGTCGTTGCATCCCCATTTTTCATCACGATCATACGGGTTTTATCGGCAGCGGGTAATTTATCAGCCACCACCTGTGGTACGATCAGCAGGGTGCCCGTTTTTTGAACTGCTTCAATCGTTTTGATGTCAAAGTGGTCGCCGTGGATATCTGTTATCAATATGATGTCCGGCGGTTTCTGTCCCTTAAAATTTTCTGCACCGGAAGGATCCGCGTAAATGGTTAAGCCATGCACCGTGAGGATCAGGCTGGCATGCTGAACGGGCTGAATGGTTAGCGGACCCAGTTTGGTATACTCGACATCGGGTGCGCTAAGCTGGGCATTAACGGAAAATATAGCGAAAGTAAAAAAAAGTGAGATCAGGAAGGATTTCATAACTGATGAATTAGATTGTAAATATAATACAAACAGTTGCCCCTTTCAGGGCAACTGTGTTTGAAACCATTCAGTTTGTGTCAGGCTTTTGTCATCTCCTGCAGAATTTCCATTTCAGCATCATTGCTTAATCTTAAAATCTTGATGTTTGATTTGTCTTCCAGATGCACAATATATACCATGCCGTTGTTGGTCTGTACTTCTTCAATCAGGGTGATGGCCAAATCGAAATATCTGGCTTTCACGGAGGCTCTGAGGTCGACAGGCAACTGATCTTCGGTATAAAGAATCAGTGAAAACTGCCAGTGTCCTTTTCTGTCATAGAACACCCTGTTTCCGAAGCCGTTTTTTATAAAGTAAGACATGAAACCATTCCGATCAGAGAACCACATGGCATTGTCTACTTTTTGGAAGCGGGCCTGGAAATCCCTGATTGCTTTGGAATTGAAATCCTTTCCTTCCTTTACATCATTGAGCGTGGAGACCTGTTTAGCGAGGTCGGCCACGTGACGAATGGAAGAGTGAAAAGATTTCGTTTCAAGAAATGCAACGGGACCGGCAGAATTTTGCGCCTGGGCGCGATTGCTGAGTGCTAAGATGGATATGAATCCAACAGCGAGTACGGACAGTGTTTTTTTCATTTTGTAAGGTTTTATTTTTTTAGACCGCAAAGGTAAAGGCTGATCAGAGTCGGGGAGTTGTCTGAAGAGTCCAATCATTTGACTGTGAGGACTGATCCAATATTCAGTTCATTGTAACCATCCATATCCTTTGAGAAACGAAATCAGGCGTGGATCACTCACTGACATGGCAGGAATCCAGTCATCGGAAATTCGTTCACGGTTCCAATAGTATCCGTCCGGATTGCCGGGCTTTGCAAATGAATAACGATATAAAACTGCACGGATAAAACGTGGTGGTTTATCCGGAAAAGGATTACCCGCGAAGAGTCCGATCGTGCACGGGGTCGTTGTGAAGGAGTTTCGAAACCAGGTTCAGCGTCCACGGATATTCATCAGCAGTGGACATGGATGCGAACCAGATTTGCCAGTCCAGGCGCAGCTGGTAGGGAGCGATCTGCGGCGGTTGTTTAGACAGATCCACGGGCAGGCCCTTATAAGGATAGGGCTTCCAATTTGCTTTTTCATCCGGGACTTCATCATTTGTTCCTTCGAAAATCACGTTCAAACGTTCGCGTCCCACGGATCCGAATGCGCCATAGGTATTCACGAGATCCAGCGGATCGAATGAAGTGTTCATGATCTGCCGGGGAGATAAAATATTAAACAGGGGTTGTATGCTGAGGATTGCGATGATAATCGTAACGATCCATGACGTAATCGTCATGGGTCTTGATGGTTCCTCGTTGCGGATAGCATCTGTTGCACGTCGGACAAGTGGACGCGGAAGAATTTTTGACCAGAAGCCATCATCAAAACAGGCCAGTGCAGGAACGATGGTTAACCAGTTCAGAAAAGACAAATTACCGCTGGCAATCAGGATGATTTGTAAAAACAGAATCACGGCTCCTGCGATATGACGTGCTATCCGGGGCCAGAATATAAACCAGGGTGCAACAAGTTCAGCCAGAAAATTATACCATACACCGGCTTTTAAGATGATGCGTGGCAGAAAATGAAACCATCGGCTTAGAGGTCCGGCCAAGGGCTGGGTTTCAAAATGATAATAAAGTGCAGTCCCGTTCCGCCATACTTCGTCACCGCGCATCTTGATGAGCCCTGCACCCAGCATAATACGGAAAATCAGCCACCGGAATAACCCAATGATAAAAATCGGCGGACCCCGTTTCGGAAACGGACGCATGTCGAAAAGCGGACAGAGAAAGATCGCCAGAAATCCGGTTTCGAGAAGTTGGATTTCCCATCCGTATCCATACCAATCCTGACCGACATGCACAAAAGACATATAGAGTATCCAGAGAACAGCGAGCAGTATCGCATTCGAATAACCGGCAATCACAACACAGGAAAGCACAAAACCGAGCCATGCTGCAGCCAGAAGATTTGAATCGGAATGACCGAACCAGAAAAGCGATGGCAGACGCAAAAAACCGGCGCCGCGGGAGCCGAGAGAATCAGCCACACGATCCAGAAACATGCCGACTGGCAACAATCCGTTTGCACCGATCAGTGGCACGATTTGATGGATCGCGACCAGAAAGGCGACGGCATATATCAATCCCAATAAACGAAGAATGAGAAAGCGGGTAATCCAATAAGTCGGACGGGCACCCGGTGCCGGGTTAACCATTCGCGATAAACTGTCCATCTTGTTTTCGTTCAGGAATTCGATACAAAGCTACCGTTTATCATAATTGGCTTTTCGTTGGAGGAATATTTATGGAACTTAATACAGATCTTTAAGAGGTCATACACCGCGCAATTTCCGGCAAATTTTATCCATTCGAATTCACATGGAGAATAAATTATTAAATAATAATAAAATGATTTATCCATGTTCCGCAATTACCTGCTAATCGCCCTTCGCAATTTCAAACGCCAGAAACTTTTTTCTTTATTGAATATTTTCGGGCTGTCGCTTGGCCTCGCCAGTGCTATTCTCATATTTCTGTATGTTAGTGATGAACTGCGTTATGATACGATGCAGCCTTATTATAAAGACACTTACCGCATCGGATGTACTTTTATAAACCCCGACGGCCAGCGTTTTGACAATTCAGTGGCCCCTGGTTTTTTCATGCGATACCTGAAAGATAATCGCAGTGAAATACTGCATAGTACACGTATCGACAATATCGGGTATCCTACCTCGCTCAATTATAAACCGACTGATAAGATCGTATTGACAGAAAAGATTGTGTGGGCCGAACCTGGTTTTAATAAGGTTCTATACTTTGATATGCTGAGGGGTAACAGGGAGCAAATGTTCGGTAATTACAATACGATTGTAATCAGCGAAACCGGCGCACGAAATTTATTCGGTAAAGAGGATCCGATGGGAAAGATGATTTCTCTCAAACATGTATTTGCCACCCGGGGTAAGGAAGTGAGTGTCGTGGTAACCGGTATTTACAGGGATTACCCTGCCAATTCACATTTCAAGCCCGATTATATTATTAATATGAATGCCCTGCATACGGTGTATGGTGAGCATTTTGACGAATATTTAGCAGGCGACCATTTCAGTCAGAACGAAGAATTTTTTGAAAGTTATATCGTACTGAAACCGGGTGCCGATATCAAACCCATCCATGCCATTTTAAATACACTCGCCGCTCAGATGCTGAAATCCAGCGCCGGAAATGTGCCCCCGGGTGCAAAATTCGAGGGCTTTACCATTAAATTGGCTGATATCCATTTCGATTCCAAAATTTTATGGGAGGATAATTCAAACACGCATGGCGACAAGGTCTATCTCACCATTTTCAGTGTAATTGCCATCATGATCATGGTGATCGCCTGTATAAATTATACCAACCTCGCCACTGCGCGTTCAGTAAAAAGAGCGAAGGAAGTAGGCCTGCGTAAATCATTTGGAAGCATGCGCTTTGAAATAGCCACTCAGTTTTTTCTTGAATCTTTCTTAATGACGATCTGTGCCCTCCTGATGTCTGTGCTGCTGGTATTTATCTTTTTGCATCCGTTTAACCAGGTTGCTCATAAGTCCTTCTCCATGGAGTCACTATTGGATCCCTACATGTTAACGGTCATCGGGGTCATTGTGCTCTTTATGACTTTCATTGCAGGTTTTTATCCGGCCCTGTATCTTTCGGCTTTTCAACCGGTCAAAGTGTTGAAGGGCCAGATCATTAAAGGGAAGGGCGCTGAATTTTTGCGCAAAACACTGGTCACCATTCAGTATACGGTTTCATTGGGTTTGATCATTTACACGCTGATCGTTATACAACAGATGGATCAGCTGAAAACGACTAAACTAAATGAACAGGGCAGCCAGCTGATGGCGATACGTTTTGGAGGGATTGCTCAACAGGAACGATTTGAAACATTTAAACGTTCAGTGCTGGAAGATCCGCAGATTGAACATGTGACCATGGCCAATCATTTACCAAGACTGGATTATTTTGGATTTATAGGCCGCACGTATAAATTTCCTGCACTGGCAGACAAGGATATGCAATGGAACCAACTGAGTGTGGAATATGATTTTCCTAAAACATTTAATCTGGAATTTATTACCGGCCGCGATTTTCAATTGGGCAATTTGAATGACAGTAATTCTCTTATATTGAATGAAGCCGCTATCCAGGCCTTAAACAAACCCACCGGCGATGTGATGGGTACCATGGTAAAAGATACGAGAGATACAAACCGGCTTTACCGGGTGATCGGGGTCGTGAAAAATTTCCCGTTTCGTTCTATGCACCAACCCATTGAGCCCCTGGTGCTGAATCCGCATCTTGACCAGATCGACAAGATCACATATATCAAATTACCCGCGGGGAAATTCCAGGAAAAAATTGCAGAGATTGAAAAAAAATGGAAGGCCTCTTTTCCGGGCGCGGGATTCGATCATTGGTTCGTCAGTGATGAATTTAACAGGATGTACCAGGTGGAAACCACGATATCTTCATTGGCAAAAATATTTGCCGTACTGGCAATCCTGATAACGATATTGGGCGTGTTAAGTCTGGCTTCTTACACAGCGGAACAAAGAACAAAGGAAATCGGAATCAGAAAAGTACTTGGCGCCGGTGATAAACAGGTGGTTGCTCTCTTTGCATCTATTTTCATCCGAATATTTATTGTGGCGAGTCTGATCGCCATACCGGTGTCCTGGTATTTTGCGTATAAGTGGCTGCAGGGATTTGTTTACCGTATTACGATCAGTCCGATGATTTTTATCTTCAGTCTGATCGGATTATTAATGGTTACGTTACTAACGGTCAGTTATGAAATCTGGAAATCCGCCAGGGCTAACCCTGTTACAGCTTTACGCACTGAATAAACCAGGAAGGCTATAGACCTGATCACATCCAGATCTGTTTACCGGAAAAAGGAAAATGAAGCCCGACAGTAAGGCTCCAACACTATAGGATTCACCGAAATGGCTAAACAGGACCTGGTGATTCCCAATAGTGGACGCTGGTACCAAGGTGCGGATATACAATTTCATATTGGTACTGAAAATGAGTTCAATACATCCAAAAGCGCCTGCTTTTGAAGTTTTAGATTTAGATAAAGCGAAGCAACATTTGAACCCTCATGGCGTTATTTTACGGGAGGAAATAACTGGATAGAACTATTGCAAAAGATCTGATTGTAAGCTAGATTTACTCTTATGAAATACCTTTTATGCCTGCTTTTTCTAATTGCCGGCTTCATTAGTAATGGCCAGTCTGCCGCTTCTGATCATTATGTCATTCTTCCGTTCGATACAACGGTTTATACATCACTTCCCCCGGACTGCACGCAGGCTACTTTAAATAATGATGATTTTGCCAATATCGACAGAGTGCTTTCTTATTGTGTAAATAAATATAACCATTCGCAAACCATCGAATACAGGGAAATAGTTAAAAAACTTCCTGATCAGGATCTCAAGATCAATGATTATGTTATTGACCTGAAACGCTATTACCGCCAGTACATCGTTGTATATAACAAGCGGGGCGAAAAAGAGGTGTGGGTTAATTGTTTTTGTAATATACAATCGCTGGACAACTGGCGTGAAAAAGCTGTCGTCGTCATGGGTGGCGGCAACTGTTTTTTTAACGTGCGCATAAACCTGACCCGAAAATCTTTTTCCGATTTTATGGTCAATGGACTCGCGTAGCTAATTCCTGATTCGTAGGGCAGTTTTAAACCGGAAGCATGATAACAAACTCTGTAAACTCACCTTCCGTGGAATGAACGCTGATTTCTCCGGCATGCGCTTTAATGATATCATAGGTTAATGACAGCCCGAGTCCCGTTCCTTGTCCGGTGGGTTTGGTTGTATAGAATGGCTGAAATATTTTGTCCTGAATTTTTTGCTTAATACCGGTACCATTATCTCTTATCCTTATTTCGACTTTGTTGCCGGTTATCTTCGTCTGGATAGAAAATTCAGGTTGATATCCTTCCGGAAACTGCTTTCTTTTTTCATTCATTGCATAAAACGAATTTGTAAAAAGGTTTAGGAAAACCCTTCCAAGATCAGAAGACACTATGCTGATGTTTTTGATTTGTTTGTCAATTCGAGTATGAATGATTGCATTAAATGAATTTTCTTTTGCGCGAAATCCATGGTAGCTGAGTCTGAGGTATTCTTCTGCCAGTGCGTTGATATCGGTGAATTCTTTTTCACCCGAATTGCTCCGGCTATGCTGCAACATGCCTTTTATGATGGCATCCGCTCTCTTACCGTGCTGATTTATTTTCAACTCATTCCCCCTTACTTCTTTCAAAACTGCCCTGGAGTTTTCCAGATTTCCGTTATTTATTTCTTCTTCGACCTCGTCCAATAGTTCGGTATTGATTTCCGAAAAATTATTAACAAAATTCAGAGGGTTTTGAATCTCATGTGCGATGCCTGCGGTGAGTTCTCCCAGCGAAGCCATTTTTTCTCTTTGCACCAACTGAGCCTGAGTCAGTTTGAGTTCATCGTAGGCTTTTTCGATTTTTATTTTGTCCTTTTGTTTCTGACGGTTATTTCGGTAAAGAAGAAAGGCCACCAGAAGAAAAATGCTGAGCGCGGTCACTAATGTATAGATCCTTGCCTTATTCCTGTTTCTTTCTTCCACTGCGTTGATTTCCTGCTGACGTTGAATTTCGTTGAATGCAAATTGCTGGAATTGCTGTCCCTTGCTCTGGTTGAAAACACTGTCTTTGGCCGCCACCATGATCTTTAAATATTTCAGGGTGCTGTCCGGCTTATTTTCTGATTCATAAACCCTGGTGAGTATCCTGCTGGCGTCGAGTGTATAATCGCCAAAATTATGAGCCTGGCATAAACGAAGTGAGACTTTGCCATAATGCAGTGCGGAATCTCTTAGATTCATTTTATCAAAGAGATTCGCAAGATTGTTATAATTTCTGGCAAGGAAATAAATGTTATTATATTGCCGGCTTTGTGCAATACCCTGCCGAAAATAACCCTCGGCCACTTCATATTTTTGTAATTTCTGATAGACACTTCCAATCGCCCCGCAGGCCAGCGCAAAAAATCTACGGACATCTTTTCTGGAGTGCAGACCTAGTTCGTAACCCCTGGTTGCGTACCAAAGGGCCGAGTCATTTTGATTTAGGGCATTATACAGGTTGGCCATTTGCGAATAGGCGAAATACACATCATACTGTGGCAGACCGGCTTCACGTTGGCTCAACATAGCCAGAAAAAATTGTTCGCTGGCTTTCGGATAATCACGCATCTCCAGGTTGAGCAATCCCAAAAAATAATATGGAATGGTGACGGTGCCCTTTACGTTTTTGAATTCTTCACCAATTTTTTTAATATTCAATGCGGCTTCCAGCGCCTTAGGATAATTGCCCTGGCAATTAAATGCAAAAAACATACTTCTGTAACCAAGGTATTTTCCAAAAGTGTATTTTAATTTCTCTGAAAGCCGGAGTACCTGGGTAGCATACAACAGGCTGCTGTCAAATTGAAGAAATCCATAGTAATCTGCTATCGTGCTGAGAGCTTTTACACGTAAAGTGTCTTCGTTCTTCGCATTTTTTAATTGCAGTTCCAGACTGTCCAGATAATGATTTTGACCCAAAACGGAGTAGCAAATCGAAACCGACAATAAAAAAAGGAAAATGGATTTCATCAATATAGTTTAAATGACGCCATCCAATTTCTCATCGGGTATGTCGTGCGGGTTGTAAACAGGTTGGGTTTCATGTATATTTATATAGTTCACTCACTGGAAACTTACTCTTAAATTACTACATTAGTGTTACTCTACGCTAAACATGAGCGATTTAGCCCGACCTGTTTCTCCCGGCCTGACCGGGGCATTTTGAAAACTCTTTAAGGTAAGAAGTAAGCACTGAATTGGATAGGGGCGTTCGTATTTATATTTTAACCTGTAATCATATGAAAAGATTCGTCTTTATACTGATCGTCTTACTAAGAATAACCAGAGCTGATGCCCAGGCCGATATAGGTTCTGCTTTTGTAAATGATAATTATGCGGACAGTCTGATAAGACAGGTACAACAAAGCAAAGACGATACAAATAAGGTCAAATTATACATTGCACTGGGCGATTATTATACATTCATCAGGCAGGATAGTTCGATTTTCTATTTCGTGCAGAGCATTGAACTGGCAGAAAAAATCAACTATGCCATGGGCAGCTACTCCGGATACGCAAAGCTGGCCTTTGTACTGAATACTGCCAGTAATTACGGGAAGGCGCTGGAGATGGCTTTAAAGAGCCTCCGTATTGCGGAGAAATTTCAGCATAGCCGGCAGGAAAATATGGCCAGGAGTTATAATTTGATGGGGCTTATAAACCGAAGAAATGGTTACGATACCGTCGCCCGGGACCAATGCAGACAATCGATACGATTATATGAAGAAGCAGGTATCACGATCGGAGGGGGCAGGATGAATTTCGGCCCTTTTTTAAATCTGGCGATTGTTTATCTGAAATGGAAGAATTGGGATTCTGCCTTTTATTTTGCAAAAAATGGCTATGATATTGTGGAGCACTATCCTTCCCGGGCGCAGGCGCAGATGTCAGTGGCTTCATCAGCCCTTGCGAATGTTTATGAGCGGACAGGCAAGATTCAACTGGCCAGGGAATACTACCAGCGCGGAATTGAAAGCGATAAGAAATTCAATGTGCCTTTGTTGAGGGTAAGACTTTTTAATAATTACGCGGAGTTTTTTAAAAATACCGGCCAATTGGATTCCTGTATCTACTACGCAAAAATGGCTTTAGCGCTATGCAGAAATCATCAGTTTGGCGAGCAGGCCACAGACGCTGCGAATCTTGTTGCGAAATCCTATGAATCGCTCCGTCATTCCGACAGCGCATTAAAATATACAAAAATCTTTATGGCGGCCAGGGATACTATTTTTAACCAGACAAAGCTGACACAGATTCAACTATTGAATTTTGATGAAGGGCAACGCCAAAAGGATATACAAAGAGAAATTGATGCGGCCAGGGAGAGATATACGAACCAGGTCAGGTATTTTGTGTTGGTTGCGACGGCCGCCCTATTTCTCCTGATCAGTATTATTCTATACAGGAACAACAGAAGCAAACAAATCGCCAATAAAGCACTTGAATTGCAGAAAAAAGAGGTTGACCAGCAAAGGTCGAAAGCTGAAAATACACTCCATGAATTAAGGTCCACCCAGGCTCAATTGATTCAATCGGAGAAAATGGCTTCACTGGGGGAACTTACCGCAGGCATTGCACACGAAATTCAAAACCCCTTGAATTTTGTCAACAATTTTTCGGAGATAAATAAAGAGTTGCTGGTTGAAATGAGAGAGGAAATAGAGAAGGGAAATATGAGCCAGGCGAAACATCTGACGGCTGATATCATTGACAATGAGAACAAGATCATGCATCATGGTAAAAGAGCGGACGCAATCGTAAAAGGAATGTTGCAACATTCGCGAACCGGGTTTGGGCAGAAAGAACCGATAGATATCAATGCGCTGGCAGATGAATATTTACGACTGGCATATCATGGTTTGAAAGCAAAGAACAAAACCTTTCATGCAACTCTTCAAACGGCGTTCGATTCGTCCATCGGAAAAATTCCGGTCGTTCCACAGGATATGGGTCGTGTGTTTTTGAATTTGTATAATAATGCGTTTTATGCCGTTTCAGAAAAGAATAAACAACTGTCAGAAGATTTTGAGCCAATTGTTTCGATCGTGACAAAACGAATCGGAGATAAATTGGAAATCCGGATCAAAGACAACGGGAACGGGATTCCACAAAAGATGATCGATAAGATCTTTCAACCTTTTTTTACTACCAAGCCAACGGGACAGGGAACAGGTCTCGGCCTCAGCATGAGTTATGATATTGTCAAAGCACACGGTGGAAATCTGATCGTACATGCCAATGAAGGAGAAGGGGCTGAGTTTGTCATTCAAATTCCGATGACATAGTCGTTTCGCCCATTCCATTTGTATACATGTAAAATGAAAATTCAAATTTTAAAAGCGTCAGTGGAAAACAAACAGGTTATTTCGAACCTGATGCAATTGTATATGTATGATTTTTCCGAATATACAGGATCTGATGTGGAAGCTGATGGATTATTTGCGGTCTATCCCCACTTCGAAGATTATTGGAGAGAAGAGAATCACCGATTCCCCTATATTATCAGGAACGATGAAATATATATTGGTTTTGTTTTTGTGAGAAAGATTGAAACTCCGGAAAAGAGTTATTTTTCCATAGCGGAATTCTTTATTCTGCGGAAGTACAGACGAAAAGGATTTGGCAGAGCTGTAGCGAAGGAAATATTCAATCTGCACAGGGGTCAATGGGAAGTCTACCAGATGGAGGCCAATAGAACAGCGCGGTTTTTTTGGAGAGAGATTATAGCTGAGTATACTAACGGGTCATACATTGAGAGAACAGAAGATAAGAGGACAATTCAGCAGTTTGAAAATCATTTATTCAATTGAATTCATAAAAAAATGAAACTACGTGTTATCGTCCTCGGCGCCGGTTTTGGGGGTCTTGAACTCAGCAGTATTTTATCTGAAACCGTCGGCAGTGATCTTGATCTGACATTGATAGATAAAAGCGATTCTTTTTATTTTGGATTTTCAAAACTCGATGTGATGTTTGGCCGCAAATCTCCGGATTCGGTCAAAATCGCTTACCGGAATATTGTCAAGCCCGGTGTGCGGTTTCTTCGGGAAACGATCAAGACCATTGATCCGGTTGAAAAAAAAGTGATCACCGACGGTGGAAATTATCAAGCGGATGTGCTGGTGATTGCATTGGGTGCAGACTATGATATGGCCGCAACGCCGGGTATGTCTGAGGGAGCCAACGAATTCTATTCTTTTGAAGGTGCTGCGAAGCTGAGCAAACGGATTCCACATTTTACAAAAGGCCATGCCATTGTAGGAGTCACATCAGCACCCTTCAAATGTCCACCCGCACCAAGCGAAGCCGCGTTGCTCCTGCATGATTATCTGATTGGAAAGGGAGTGCGGAAATCCTGTAAAATCAGTATCGTCATGCCATTCAGTGTCCCGATTCCGCCATCTCCGGATACCTCACAGGCACTACTCAGGGCTTTTAGGGAGAGGGATATTGACTTTATTCCCAAACATCTGGTTCGCGCCATTGACCCGATTCGCCATGTAGCAATTCTTGACGATGAAACCGAGCTGCCATTTGATTTGTTTCTCGGAGTTCCAAAACACTGTGCGCCTGAAGTATTAAAAGACAGCGGCCTCTTGCTAAATGGATGGATACCCGTAGACAGAAACAACCTGAAGACGGCGTTTCCGAATGTGTATGCCATAGGAGATGTCACGAGCGTCGGCACGCCGAAGGCAGGGGTATTTGCAGAAGGTGCAGCCAGGGTGGCAGCTGCATCCATCATTGCAGAGTGGAAAGGTGACTCTTCCCATTCACCTTATAGCGGGGCCGGTTCCTGTTATGTGGAATTTGGCCAGGACCTTGTCGGACGCGTAGATGTGGATTTTTTTTCAGGACCGAAACCAACGGGTACGTTCTCAGAACCTTCTGAGGAACTGGTGATAGATAAGCAATATTTTGGATCCAGTCGTGCCGCCCGCTGGTTCGGAGTTTAATAATCCAGATGCGATCATACTTGCCCCTTACTACGTCAGCGCTACATCGTTTTTTACCCGAAGGCCATTTTTGCTACATCATTGCTACAACAGGGCAGGAATTTATTTTATTTAGCAGGAATCGGAGATATATAGTATGTAACTTTTGCGACGTTTAAAACTTTCATCATGTATTTACAGAAATCATTTTTCGTATTCTTATTTTGTCTGGCTACCTGCCAGATTTCCGCCCAGAATGAAGCTGCGAAAGTGGTAGTGCCGGATTGGGCTCTGCCAGGATCGGCAACACATAAACAGGTGCCACCACCCGCTGATTTTCATCGGGCTACCCGCACTGAAAATGTACCCATCGGCATATTCCAGGGTCAGAGTGATGTAGGTGCTGCACTTGTTCCCGGGTCTTCCAGTTATAACAAAACGACCAATCAGTATACGATTGTTTCTGCCGGTTACAATGTTTGGTACCAGCGGGATGAATTCCGCTATCTCTGGAAGAAAATGTCGGGGGATGTATCATTGGCGGCTGATATCAATTTCCCTGATACGGCAGGATATGATGACCGTAAAGCATTTGTTATCATAAGGCAAAGTCTGGATGATGATTCCAAAGAAGCTGTCGTTGCCCTTCACGGAGGTGGTTTATTACACCTGGCCTGGCGCCCTGAAAAAGGACAACAAATGAAGGAAGTGCGTGCCAACAATCGTAAGGGACTTCCTGACCTGGTAAGCCCACATGTCGGCCGCATTGGAATAGAAAAACGTGGTGATTCCTTTGTATTATTTGTAAGTAATAACGGTGAGCCCATGCATCAGGTGGGTGATCCGATTCAGCTGCATATAGACAGTCCATTCTATGTCGGAATTGGCTTCTGCTCACATCTTCCCGCCAAAACAGATGCCGCCATATTTTCCAATGTGGTATTGGAAAACCAGGCCGGCAAGTTGTAAAGGGAAATATAGTGTTGATTCTTTAGCGTACGATAAGGTGGATCATTAAAACGTGAACGCATAACCGAAAAAGAAAATAACACCTGCCAGATCTCCACCGGTTATCGTATAGGTGCCGGTCATTTCAGTTGCACGCCGGTCAGGTACCGTCTGGATGGTGGCCCTGCTCAGCGGAATAGTTACGAATGTATATAAGAAAGAAGTTTTGAATTTATATTCTATTCCGGGTTCCACGGAAAAAATATGGCCCACTTTACGCAGTCCGTCATTTTTTCCGAAAAGATCATAGGCGGGTGCTCCTTCATATCGGATACCTGCGGTGAATACTAAACGATCGAAAGTATAATTACCGCCTGCGCGCAGTGTGTAATTGTCGGGCACACTATTTACATCGTTCGAAGTTGCCACCCATACAGGATTGGGGGCAACACCCGCTGTAAGGCTGGATACGCCATTTACATTCACCGGACTGATCAGATAGAAAAAATTGGTATATACACTGAACGAATGGTTGAAAATATAAAAAGAGTTTAATTCTGTTGTGATCCCGGTACCGCCATCTCCGAGTTGAATGGCAACAGCAACGGGTGCAAGTATTTTGAGCGTAGGATCCGTTTTGCTGTAATAGAAATAGTCGACTGAATGATAATTGCCGGTAGGAAATTTTAGTCCGAGTCCAAATTGAATATTCCCTTTTCGCGGGCGATTCGTATTCAGGAGCCATTTATAAACAGTGAATCGAAGGTCACCGATGCCGACAGCACTGGTTGAGTGGCGGTCACCGGAGGCGTGTTCAACACGGTCAACAGCTGTATTGGATAGAAATGGAAGATCAATGGCCAGGGCCCATCCATTTTTTAATGTCCTGCTTAATTCAATGTTCATCGTGTATTCGTACAGGCTTAAGCCGTTACTGGGATCTTTCGGAGTAACATTTTGGTTTCCTTTGAATCCCTGTGTCGCATGAATATATCTGTTATTGATATTCAACATCCATTGGTCATTGGATTCTTTGTAACCCAATGCGGCAAACTGACCAAAACCGGCAAGATTTCTGATCGCTACACAGCCCTGTGCATGGCAATCATTTATAATAACCAAAATGGCGATCGACAAAATAAAAAAGGGTTTCATGTTCGTATAGATTAAGGTTTATTTAAAGTTAATATAAACGCTCACCGGCGAAAAAACGAAGCGGGCAATGGATGACTTTTGAAAGCAGAATACTTTTACCGTCGGTGAACAGCATTTGCCATCTGCCAGATTGGTGTATTTGATTTAATTATTATCTGCGGGCATATCTGCAGGGGAAACAAACTTTATTGTAGCTAATTTAGTAGGGCATACCATTTCAGCCCACTTAATGAAATCATTTTTCCTTCTTTTGAGTCTTTTAATGATGAGGAGTGCTGGTTACACACAGCAGGGATACCTGGACAGTTTGCATGATCAGCTAAACCAGGCAAAAAAAGAAGATACGACCAGGGTTATTGCATTGTGCTCTCTGGCGGATTATTATGGGTTCATTCAATCCGACAGTTGTTTTTTTTACGCATCCCAATCCGCGAAACTTTCTCAAAAATTGAATTTTATTTATGGTGAGTATTTAACTTACCTGGCCACATTTCACGGATTCAATACACAGGGTAATTATCCGATGGCGCTCCAGGCGGCACTTGACTATCTTAAGACTTCAGAAGAATTGAAAAATGAAAGACCGGAGGTTATGTCCCAGGCCTATTATACTATGGGACTATTGAACCGGGAGATGGCGAATTTCGAAGAAGCAAAACTTCAGTTTCATAAAGCCATCCAATGGCAGAACAATATCGGACAACCAATGGGGGAAGTGTATGCCTGCTATTCACAATTGGGTATTGTATATGCGGCCCTGAAGCATCCGGATTCGGCACTTTGGTATGGACAAAGAGGATTTGATCTCGGATTACATCCCAATCAGTATAAAAAATATTTTGCACTGGCGATCGGAAACCTCGGATATATTTATTTGTCTATGGGGAATTATCAGATGGCGAACAAATATTTCCGGGATGCTATTAGAGAAAGTTTATTATATAACAATATTTATTTCCAGGTAAGAAATTATAATAATCTGGCCAGGATGTTTGATAAAACAAACCAGCCGGATTCCTGTATTTATTACGCATCCTCTTCACTCGCGTTGTGCCTTAAACATCACTTTGTGGATTTTGCCTACGAAGCTAGCGGACTTCTCTCGAAGACATATGAAACAGCGCGCAAGCCGGACAGCACATTGAAATATATTAAAATTATGCTGGTTGCCAAAGACAGTGTGTTCAGCCAGGCAAAAGGACAACAATTCCGACAGGTGAAATTTGATGACGTTATGCACCAGCAGGATATTGATAAAGCGAAAGAGAGATATCAGTATAAAGTCAGATCATTTATTTTGTTAGCCGCATTGGGCGTTTTTTTGCTGTTGGCTCTGATTTTCTATCTGAATGCAAGACAAAAGCAAAAAAGTAAAATAAAAATAGAAAATGCTTATAAGGAACTAAAGGCTACGCAATCCCAGCTTATCCAGTCAGAAAAAATGGCCTCACTGGGTGAACTGACAGCCGGGATAGCCCACGAGATACAGAACCCGTTAAACTTTGTAAATAATTTTTCGGAGGTGAATGCTGAGTTAATCGAAGAAATGAAGGAGGAAATCAACAAAGGGAATTTGAAAGAAGTAAAAACCATTGCGGATAATATCAGCGAGAATGAGAAAAAGATCAATCATCACGGTAAACGGGCAGATGCTATAGTAAAAGGCATGCTTCAGCATTCGCAAACAAGTACAGGGAAAAAAGAACCCGCAGATATCAACGTACTGGCGGATGAATATCTGCGGTTGGCATATCATGGTCTGAGAGCAAAGGATAAGTCTTTCAATGCAACTATGAAGACAGATTATGATGAATCCATTGGCAAGATCAATGTCATCCCCCAGGACATTGGCCGGGTGCTTTTAAATTTATATGGTAACGCATTTTATTCGGTGACAGAGAAAAAAAAGCAACAAGAGGATCATTACGATCCGACTGTTACGGTTAGTACGAAAAAGATTGCTGATAAGATTTTTATTTCCATAAAAGACAATGGTAGTGGAATTCCTCAAAAAGTGATTGAGAAAATATTCCATCCATTCTTTACAACCAAGCCTACCGGACAGGGAACAGGTCTGGGATTATCCCTCAGCTATGATATTATACAGGCACACGGCGGAGAATTGAAAGTATACACAGAAGATGGAGAGGGGGCTGAATTCGTCATTGTAATTCCGTCAACTGTACAAATCCCGAATCCTGACAGCACGGTCAGATCCTGATAGTGTTCTTGATAAGTAATGAAAGAAGAATGACTATTAAGTTTATTTCGGGCCTTTATGCTTTGTAAACATTATATAGTATAAATTAAGTATATGATATAATTGTTCGTTAAAACGCTTTTTGTTACAATATTTTGAATAATTAACGTAAATATTTTCTGTTTGGATGTGAAATATCAACTATTAACATTTTTATTTCGTAAATTCATCATATGTAAAAATATAATATTATGAATAAACCACTAATGAGAATTATATTAATCTTTTTGGGATCGGCAATATATTGGCTGGGATACTGTGGTTTTTTCAGGTACCTGCAAAATGCCCTGTATTCCTCATTTTGCCTGATATTAGTAATAGCCGGCTTATTACTCGCCGGTTGGAACTCCTCCAGCTTATACAGAGGCAAGTAAAGAATTTATTCCGGCAAGCCTCAGGTTGTTTCATAACGTACCTATTCAGCCCTCTCATCTGAGAAATCCTGCAACTTTTTGTAGCGTAAAAGTTTTATCTTATTCCTGCTTTTGCAGATGCCTGTAATTTTTTTGAACCATCATGCAAGGCAGAAAAGGTACCATCTCTTTTACATATCGGTAGAATGCATTGAGTCATGAAACAAACAAATACCCTCATCATAGGAGCGAGTATTTCCGGTTTGGCTTCAGCGGCCTGTTTAAAAAAAAGAGGAATCGAGTATACCATTATTGAAAAAGAAACTCAGATAGTTACTCCCTGGCGTAATCATTACGAACGGCTACACTTACATACGAATAAAGGATTGTCAAGCCTGCCCTATAAAAAATTTGACGAAACAATACCCCGTTATCCCTCACGCCAACAGGTAATTGAATATCTGGAAGGCTATCAAAGCGCTTTTGATATTCATCCTATTTTCAATTGCAGGGCTGAATCAATAAAGAGGGAATCTGAATACTGGATCACCGAAACCAACAATGGGAGATTCAGATCGAAATATCTGGTCCTGGCCACCGGACCTTATAGTAAACCGAAAACATTTAGTATAAAGGGTCTTGAAACGTTTCCCGGCATCATATTACATAGCTGCAGGTATAAAACAGGAAAGGATTTCAACGGGCAAAGAGTACTGGTCATTGGCTTTGGCAACTCGGCCTGCGAAATTGCCCTCGACCTCTACGAACAGGGAGCCATGCCTTCTATGTCGGTTCGCTCCCCGGTAAATATAATACCACGGGATATATTGGGTGTTCCTGTACTTCGTTTGAGTATGCTACTGTCAAGACTTCCTCCCCGTTTGGCAGATGCCATCAATGCCCCGTTGTTGCGCGTATTGTTTGGCGACATTACAAAGCTGGGCTTAAAAAAAAATCCATACGGGGTATTTGAACAAATTCAAAAGGACAGACGGATCCCGCTGTTAGACATCGGCACGGTAAAACATATACGAAAGGGTCATATCAGTGTTTGTGATAATATAGAATATGTAAAAGGCAACACAGTTCATTTCTTCAGGCGGGAAAAAAGGTGATTTTGATGCCATCATTGCTGCCATTGGATATTATCCTGATTTCATCGAATTCATGGATGTTGACAATGAACGTGTGGAGGATTTAAAGTTGAGTGCTGACAGGCAAAAATATTTTGGTGAGAATGGCTTGTATTCCTGTGGATTTTGGATTGGCCCAACGGGAGTCATCCGTCAAATTTCCATCGATGCGC
>CAVQGO010000023.1:0-21444 GCA_963712045.1 uncultured Bacteroidota bacterium
AAAAAAGTTATAGCCGCAAAGGGAAATAGTAAAATTGAAAAATCAAGACTGATAAACCAAAAAATCGTGGACATCAGGAGTTGGGAAAACATCTGTTGATTTGTTTTGAAGGATTTACACATGCGTATCCACTTCCTGATGTTTGGCACCTATCTGGTAAATGAAAGAAAACCTACTCCCCTGCGCCTGTCGCTTTGTTTTAAGAATGATGAATTGAATTTTTATACCTGTTCCATTCAAATCATCGATGAACCGTTGGATGAAGTATATGATTTTAGTGCCGACGTATTAAATGATCTGTGGAGTTCCAGAAAAGCAAGTTCCAAACTCAAAGCAATACCAGAAATAAATGTCAGTGACGCTTTACTCGATCAGCAAATATTTGCAGGAGTAGGAAATATTATAAAAAACGAAGTATTGTTCAGGATTCGTGTTCATCCAAAATCGATTGTAGGAAATCTGCCTCCAAAATTAAAAACTGCGATGATCAGGGAAGCGCGAAATTATAGTCTGGATTTTCTGAGGTGGAAAAGAAAATTCGAGTTGAAAAAACATTGGCTTATTTACACAAAAAAAACATGTCCGCGCGATCACGCTCCGGTCCACAAAGAACATATCGGCAAGACAAAGAGGAGAACTTTTTATTGCGAGAAGTGTCAGATCTTGTATGGTTGACGGTTGACGGTTGACGGTTGACGGTTGACGGTTGACGGTTGACGGTTGGCTGCGTTGGGCGTTGGGCGTTAAGCGTTAGGCGGTAGACGTTAACCGTTTTCCCATGAGAATAGATGATAATTCCACTACCAGCGGAATTTGACCTTTATTAATTTTCACTTTGGCTTCTTCCAGGTTGAACCATTCTGCCTTATCAATTTCAGGAAAGGATTTTAAATTTCCCGACTTTGGCGGCCATTCCAGTTCAAAAGAATTACTCGTTCTGAATTCTACTTCCGTATTTAACTGGAATGCCCATGCATAAATTATTTTATTGCTTTGTTTTACCGGACTCAGTTCGATGAATTCCCCATCTGTTTTAATTCCTGTTTCTTCCTCCAATTCTCTTTTTGCAGCATCCAACACAGATTCTCCTTCTTCCATGCCACCCTTTGGAATGGACCAGGCTCCGAGATCTTTCTTGATCCAAAAAGGCCCCCCTGGATGAACCAGTAAGACCTCCGGAGTGCCTTGTGCAAAGCGGAATAAAAGGATACCCGCACTTTTCCTATTCATAGTATCCTATATATCCAGAGCTATGCCAATATGTGGTTGACGGTTGATGGTTGGCGGTTAACGGTTGACTGGAAAAGCGTTAGGCGTTGAGCGTTAGGCCTTAATCTCCAGGTACCAGCCTCAGAGGCTCCCAAGGCATGCTCTTTGCAGAGATGCTTGCATCATGGAAAAACGATTATTTGGAGTTATACTGACTGTACTGGGTATTGCAGGCCTCGTCATCGCTGCATATAATTTTGTGCAGGGGAATACCGGAACGAACCACAGTGTTAAATCTGTGGCGGTTTATGGCATCCTGGGGCTGCTTTTCTTTTTTGCAGGTATAGGTCTGATCAGGAGTACCCGGGATTTATCAAACCGCAGTTAATAAACGCACATGGAAAAATTTATAAAACTGAATAGTTCCTGGGAAGAAGTAAAAGAAAAGATAAAGGAGATCAACCCGGAGATAACGGATTCAGACCTCGTCATCGATCATGCAAATGAAGAAGAAGTTTTTGAAAGACTTTCCAAAAAACTCCATAAAAGTATAGAAGAAGTAAAGGCCTGGGTTGAGAGTGTTTCTGCCACAAAAACAATCGCAGGGTAATTGTCAATTGTCAATTGTTAATTGATAATTAAATGGATGGCGTAAGACTCCTTTTAAGGAATTGACAATTAACAATTGACAATTAACAATTACATATTGCGTCTATACTGCCCCCCCACTTCATATAGTGCATGCGTGATCTCCCCTAAGCTGCAATATTTTACTGTTTCCATCAGGCATGAAAAAATATTTCCGTTCTGAACAGCGGATTGTTTTAGCGTTTGTAAAGCAGCCGCAGATTTTTCCTTGTTTACATTTTTAAAATGATTCAGGTTATCGATCTGCCATTTTTTTTCTTCTTCGGAGCTCCTGATTATTTCATTGGGTATGATGGTTTTTGAACCACCGCTTTTTAAAAAGGTATTTACACCAACAATGGGCAATTCACCGCTATGTTTGCGGCTTTCATAATACCATACTTTCCTCCTGAATTTTATTACGCTGGTACATTCTTTCCATGGCCCCCAGTACGCCTCCTCTTTCTGTAAGCCGGTCAAATTCTTTCATCACAGCTTCTTCCACCAGATCAGTCAATTCTTCAATGAGAAAAGATCCCTGAATAAAATTTTCGGTCTTGGCTGTTCCCAGTTCCCGGTTGATGATCAGTTGTATCGCCATGGCGCGCCGTACACTTTCTTCGGTCGGTGTCGTGATGGCTTCATCATAGGCATTGGTGTGTAAGGAATTACAGTTGTCATAAATCGCATAGAGAGCCTGCAGGGTCGTTCTGATATCATTAAAATCTATCTCCTGCGCATGCAGGCTGCGGCCGCTGGTCTGAATATGATATTTTAAAGTCTGACTGCGTTTGTTTGCCTTGTATTTATATTTCATGGCCTTGGCCCAGATCCTTCTGGCCACCCTGCCGATCACACTATATTCCGGATCCATGCCATTGCTGAAAAAGAAAGAAAGGTTGGGTGCAAATTCATCGATCTTCATACCCCGGCTGATATAATATTCAACATAGGTAAACCCATTGGCAAGCGTAAACGCCAGTTGGGTAATGGGATTGGCGCCGGCTTCAGCAATATGATAACCGCTGAAATCGAAACGCTGTAAAAATTGCGAACCTGATGTTCCTGAAAATATTCCTGCACATCACCCATCAGCTTTAATGCAAACTCAGTAGAAAAAATGCAGGTATTCTGTGCCTGATCTTCTTTCAGAATATCTGCCTGCACGGTTCCGCGCACCTGATTTAATGCCTTAGCTTTTAAAGACAGATACACTTCTGGAGGTAATACTTCTTCCCCGCTGATACCAAGCAATTTCAATCCCAGCCCATTGTGCTTTTGCGGTAATCCGGCAGATTCGGAATCCTGGTAGCGGGGCGTTTTCATATCCCTGAATTTCGTAAGGAGTCTTTCATTCACTTCATTCCATAATCCCTTTTCAGTAATATATTTTTCACATTCCTGATCTATAGCTGCGTGCAGAAAAAAAGCCAGGATCATAGGGGCCGGACCATTGATGGTCATGCTCACCGAAGTTTTCGGATCACACAAATCAAAGCCGCTATATAATTTCTTTGCATCATCCACAGTACAAACACTCACGCCGCTGTTTCCGACTTTGCCGTATATATCAGGGCGGGGATCCGGATCCTCACCATATAGAGTGACTGAATCAAAAGCAGTACTGAGACGTATGAAGTTTTGTGATGCCGAGAGATAATGAAATCTTTTATTCGTTTTTTCCGGGGAACCTTCCCCGGCGAACATGCGTGTCGGATCTTCCGTTTCTCTTTTTAAAGGAAAGGAACCGGCCGTAAACGGAAAAGAGCCAGGTACGTTTTCCTGTGCCTGCCATCGCAGGATATCTCCCCAATCACTATATTTTGGAAGAAGAACTTTTGGTATGCGCGTTCCCGATAAACTCGTACTATATAATGTCTGTCTGATTTCCTTGTTGCGAACATGGTAAATGTATTCGTCAGACTGGTAGGATTTTATTTTGTCGGGCCATCCCTTTAATAATTTCCGACTAACCGGAGTAAGTAAATTTTCATAATACTCTATCCGGCCTTGCAATTCAGACCGGACAGATTCAGTTTTTATTTCTTCCAATGCGCCTGTTAATTTGTACAGTGTTGATGCGATGGAACTTTGTTCCTTTACCAATTGATTATATTCTTCGATGCTTTCATGAATTTCGCCCAGATATCTCACCCGGGCCGCGGGGATAATAGATTTCTCCCATTGCCCCTTCGTTTCAGGAAGGTGAATGGACGACAGGAATCCGGTAGACGCACGATCATCAATTATTTTCATCAGGCGCATAAATAAGTCCTGTGTGCCCGCGTCGTTAAATAATGAGGCTGTTGTTCCGATAACCGGAAGCTCTGCATCTTTTGCATTCCAGAGACCGTGATTTCGTTTATATTGTTTTCTAACTTCGATCAATGCATCCGAAGCACCCGGTTTGTCAGACTTATTGATGACGATGATATCAGCATAATCCAGCATATTTATTTTCTCCAACTGGCTGGCTGCTCCGTATTCCGGAGTCATCACATAGAGTGCAACATCACAAAAATTCAGGATGGAAGAATCACTTTGGCCGGTGCCTGCAGACTCGAGCAGGATGAGGTCGAAGCCGGCATTCCGGCAAATGTCCAGGGCATCCTTAACATAAGCACTCAGTGCCACATCGGTTTCGCGCGTTGCCAGGGAACGCATATAGGCGCGGGGAGAATGGATGCTGTTCATGCGGATGCGATCGCCCAATAATGCGCCACCCGTTTTTTTCTTTGAAGGATCCACGGAAATAACAGCAATTGTTTTTTCGGGAAATCCATTTAAGAAACGTCGCACGATTTCATCGGTTACGCTGCTTTTACCAGCGCCTCCTGTGCCGGTGATGCCTACTATCGTAGGTTGACGGTTGATGGTTGACGGTTGACGGTTATCGATGACCGATTCGGTGATTGGCGGTTGGCGGTTGACGGTTGAGCGGTTGACGGTTGACGGTTCATCATTTTCAGCATGTGTGATGGCACGCGCAATGCGACGGATTTCTTTGTATTCACCCAAAGGAAGTTTTCCGTTCCAGTTTTTTTCAGAAGACCAGAATATTCCATTTTCAGTTTGAAATGTTTTTTCCGTTTCCTTTATCAGGTCTTCAATCATTCCTTCGAGACCCATGGCGCGACCGTCATCGGGAGAATAGATGCGGCTGATTCCATCTTCCTGCAGTGCTTTTATTTCCGAAGGAAGAATAGTGCCGCCGCCGCCTCCAAAAATGCGGATATGACCGCAACCGCTTTCGTCGAGGAGATCGCGGAGGTATTTGAAAAATTCCATATGTCCGCCCTGGTAAGATGTAAGAGCAATCGCCTGCACATCTTCTTCGATGGCTGCTTCGGCAATTTCGTGTACACTCCTGTTGTGGCCGAGGTGAATCACTTCGACTCCTTTGGATTGCAGGATACGGCGCATGATATTGATAGCAGCATCATGCCCGTCGAAAAGGGAAGTGGCTGTAACGATCCGAAGCCGTTGTTTGGAATGATTCATAAAACCATCTGAATCAACAAATTTAGCCTAAAAAACTAATGGGTGTTAGTTTTGGGTGCGGGCAACTATATACCTGTTGGGACAGGTGGGATTTTCGACTTTTTCTTGCGTAGGTAAAATATACGCTCTATCAAGAGACCAATAAAGAAGCTATTTAATATTAGTCCTCCTAAAATAAAAATATAAGTGATGATCTCGTATCGCGGGGGGATAATCCAAGATTCAAATATCCAAAACACTAAACTGAATGGGAAACTAAAAATCCAGAATGACTTTGCAAGGAGTATCAAAAACAAACCAACACCGGGGCTATTATCCTCTACATGCCACTCTGCCATCATACTTATGAAGACGAGCAATCCGATTACTAAGGAGGAAATGATAAATATGCGGAGGTTAAATTTCTTCATTTCTTCTTAATCGGTTTGTTGGTTTCGCTTTGTGCATTGGGTTATTCGTTGTCGACATTGGATTCCTGGCCATAGGATACCTTCTAATTTAGCACATTTATTATTTTAATTTAGAAGGGGCTGTTCCCGAGCCGATTATTCCTCCGATGAGCCAATTATTTCGCAAATGAGCCAATTATTTCGGGGGTTGAGCCCATCTCCTGCTGCCGGATCATAAGGGAGTAGAGAGCTCCCGCGCCTTTCGTTGCGGGTGGAGTAATGATATTCATCCTGACCAGCTCCTGCAGGTCCCTGGTTGCTGTTGGCTTGGAGACATTCGCAGAGTTTTTGGTATATGGCATTGGATATATTTCTCTTTTGGGACAGATATTTAATGGCTTTCTTTTGCCGGATATTTAAACGGGTATCCTGGAGCCAGGGGCTTATATCCAGTTTTTTTACCTGGGTCTTTTTTGCATGCAATGCCATGTAATCCGCTATGGCAGCGTGATATACAGATTTTCCAGGCGCCCAGCTTATATGCCGCTCTTTTCACCGGATCGTTTATAATATCACTGGCATAAGCGCTGGCTTCGGCAAAAATTTTCTGAAATCTGGTTTGTTTTTTGTTGTATTTTACCTGACTGCGATCGGGATATTTGGCAACAAGGGTTTTCCCATTGAATCGTTTGAAAACGAATTCTTTTCCGACAGCACCGACCAAGTCCGTTGGTTACGTAGTTATTTTTTGATATTGCCATCGCGAGCTTTTTCCCTTTTAACGAATGGTCTTACCTGATATTTCGTTTTCTTTCGTCTTTTTCCTTGTAAAATTCGCCTAAGCATCGCCGCGAATAAAGTTCTTTATCGCTGGCTTCTTTCCTCGTCAGCTTTTTATTTACCGGATTAGGCATTAGGACCCATTACATATTGAATATCAATACTGAAACCGTTTTTCGATGACGTAGGTCCCGGCATAAATATCATGAAGCGACCGGTTCTGCCCATTTGAAAAAAAAGTGATTGTATCGACAACAAGCAAACCAATCACTATGATGTTGAGAATATACAAGGCAGGATTGGTACTTATGATATAGTCGTTGTAATCCTTGTAGTGCTGTATCGAGTTTAGCTGGTTGGAAAAATAAATCTTCAGTGTCAGGATTTGCTGAATGATATTTGGGACGATGTAAAAGCTCACCCTTCTCAGTTCTTCCTTCAGTGTAACTTTTTGAAATTGATGACCCACGACTTTGATGCCCACAGCCATTTTACCGAGAGTCGCGCCATATTGATATTCCATGAAGGGTTTATATACAATGGTTAGCAGGGAGGTCAGAATAAAAACCCAGGGAATTTTCCATTGAACTACATTAAAATAAGTTACGGGAAGAATGATGATAATAGTAATCAATCCATCTGTCATATAAGCGGCAAAGCGGGTCCAGAATTTTGCAAAAACTATTTCCGCCTCGGGAAACAAAGGCTCATCATCCGGAAATGGTTCATTCATATTGGTTACTGTTAACGTTGAAATTAGTACTAAAAAATGCTTTTACAAGATGGTTGACGGCTTTGCCCGCCGAAGCTTTAGCGAAGGCGGGTTGATGGTTGACAATTCATGGTTGATGGCGTTGAGCATTAGGCGTTAAGCGTTAGGCGTTACGCGTTAAGCGTTAGGCGTTAGGCGTTAATCTTTCTTTCATAGCTTTGAAACAGAATCTCAGTTATGAAAATAGACGCCGAAGTTTATTTCTGGAAATATGAAAAGCAATTCCTTCACCCGCTGATCCGGGAAAATAAAATGCTCCAGCAGCAATATCTGCCGGAACAGATTACGCAAAATCTTCAACGCAACGGTATGGACGGATGCATCGCTGCAACGGCAGAAGATGCGGAAGTGCAGACACGTTTTCTGGCTGAACTGGCTTTAACGCATCCGGAAATACGCGGGGTCGTGGGGTGGATTAATTTATTTGACGCGAACGCCAGCGATAAGATTCAGGAATTTCAACAGTATACATCCATCAAAGGGTACCGGGTTGAAGCGAAACGTTTAGCGTCCATCCTACCGCCGACTATGGAAATGATACTGGCCAATCAATATAGTCTCGATCTTTCTACGGGTGGTGAATCAGATCTTTCCCTTCTGAAAAACTGGGTGGCCGGTCACCCGGAACAATCATTTATTTTGCGGGATGCTGGTCACGCTGATACCAAACTTGCTCCATCCAAAAGCTGGGAGACGAATATCCGCGAGCTCGGCAAAGAATCAAAATCTCGCCTGTAAACTGTCCGGCTTATTTACCCAGGGCCATCGGAAAACCTGGAAACCCACCGATTTTTATCCTTTCCTGGAGATACTTTTTGATGCATTTGGAACGGATCGTTTGCTCTTCGCCAGCGAATGGCCCTTTCTCCTGCTTTCCGGTATCTATGTACAATGGAAGAGTCTGATTGAAAAATACATGGAAAGATATCTTCCGGAGGACCGGGAAAAAATATTTGGAGAAAATGCCCGGAGACTCTACCGTATCTGAAAAATTATTCTATTAACTTGAACCGATGAAGACAAGATTGCTTTCCTTCCGCATGTTTTTGCTGGCCTGTTTATTCTTTCAGGTGTCGTCGGCACAGGAGTCTTCCGGCATCAGCCCATGGGTGATCAGTGCGGTTCCGGATCCTTCCAACTATTATGGTGTGACCGTTGCCAACGGAATGATCGGGATCGTTTCTTCCCCCCAGCCTTTCCAGGTAAAGGATGTGGTACTTGCGGGCGCCTATGATTTGTATGGCCGCGGACGCGTAAGCAATTTTCTCAAAAGCTTCAATCTGCTCAACATGCATTTCAGTGTGGACGGGGCGGGGACAACTGCTAAAAATATTTCTTCGCTGAAACAAACGCTGGACATGCAGCGCGCAAGTTTCACTACCTCATTCAACATCCAGGATAAAGCATCAGTTACTTATACTTACTATGCTCTCCGCCAACTGCCGTATACTGTTTTGATGGACATCACAGTGGTTGCAAAAAAAGATATTGAGATCGAACCGGCCAGTGTGATGGAAGCGCCGGATGCCCTGCGCGATGTACAGAATTATTACAATGAAATCGACAGGCCACATGTGGTGATTTCCTTACTGACTTCAACGGCCAGATCACCGACGGGTAAATTGCTGATGTGTGCATCAAATACTTTTATCTTCAGTGAACCCCATGGTCAGGAACCGCGACTGATACATGAGATGTGGGACAATAATATGCACCTGCTGAAATTCAAACGAAAACTCAAAGCAGGTGAAACCTATCGTTTTTCCATCGCCGGTTCTTCGATTACTTCCGCACACGATGAAGATCCATTGAATGAAGCCGAACGCCTGACCATCTTTGCCAAATTACAGGGTACGGAGCGCCTTATTGCATTCCATGAGAAAGCATGGAGCGAGATCTGGAAAACAGATATACAGCTTACAGGCGACGAACAAACGCAACAGGATATTCATAGCATGCTGTATCATCTTTATTCGTTTACGAGGGAAGGAACTTCTTACAGCCTATCGCCGATGGGGTTGAGCGGACTGGGATATAACGGGCATGTTTTCTGGGATGCCGATTTATGGATGTTTCCGGCTCTGCTGGTTCTGCATCCTGAAATGGCAAAGTCCATGATTGAATACCGGTATGAACGTTTGGATGCCGCAAGGAAAAATGCTTTTTCACATGGATATAAAGGTGCCATGTTCCCTTGGGAATCTGCTGCCAGTGGTGTGGAAGAAACGCCGGTATGGGCGTTGAGCGGCCCCTTCGAACATCATATTACGGCCTGCGTGGGATTAGCTGCCTGGAATTACTATTGCGTTACCCAGGATAAAGTCTGGCTACGCGAAAAAGGCTGGCCCATCCTTTCGGCAACGGCCGACTTCTGGGCGTCACGGGTGGAAAGAAACAGTCCGGGTCATTATGATATCCGGAACGTGGTTGCAGCAGATGAATGGGCAGAGAATATCGATAATAATGCTTTTACAAATGGAGCGGCAAAGGTTTTATTACAGCATGCCACGGAAGCGGCCGGTATATTGGGAGTAAAAGCGGATCCGGACTGGATGGTGGTGTCAGAAAATATTCCGGTTCTGCAATTAAACGGCGTTACCCGCGAACACGCTTCTTATAACGGTGAAGGGATCAAGCAGGCGGACGTGAACCTTCTGGCTTATCCTTTAAAACTTATTACAGATCCTGTTCAGATAAAAAAAGACCTTGTTTATTATCAGTCACGCGTCCCGAATCAGGGCACGCCGGCCATGACCCAGGCCGTTTTTGCTTTATTATATGCCCGCCTGGGACAGGGAGATACTGCCTATCACTTCTTCAAAGACGCCTATATTCCCAACCTGAATCCACCTTTTCGCGTGATAGCGGAAACCAAAGGGGGTACGAATCCGTACTTTGCTACAGGAGCCGGTGGTATTTTACAAGCCCTGCTGATGGGATTCGGCGGCTTGGATATTACATCGTCGGGCATTGTTCAAATCCCTTCCAAACTTCCTTCCGGTTGGAAAAAGCTGACCATAACGGGTGTAGGATTGGATAAGAAAAATTACAACGTTCAATAAAAAATAGTATTTTAGCGCCCACTGTGAAGAGAATTGCTGCCATACTGCTTTTGATTTTACTCCTGTTCAACTGGGTTGGATACGAGTTCTACACAGCCATCCTGCAGGATCATGCAGATAAAACCATGGTTGCAAACCTCGATCAAAACAATTACACCGACGCCGACCTGATTTCAATAAAAGTTCCCGCCACCCATCTTTCTTCCTACGTCAATTCAAAGGAATTTCAAAGGGTTGACGGTAAGATCGAGATCGAAGGTGTACAATACAATTATGTAAAAAGGCGGTTTAGTGAAGACTCCCTGGAACTTCTCTGCATCCGCAATAAAACGGCCACCAGTATTCAGACTGCCAAGAATGAATTTTTTAAACTGGTGAATGATTTGCAACATCCGGGGCAGTCAAAAAAATCTGATCAGCACAGTTCGTCTTTTAAAGGTTTCAGTGCCGAATATTTTTCCAACTCTCAATCATTTGCCATTTCGAATCTGACGCTTGTCAGGCAGAAAGCAACCGATCATTACTTACTACAGATTCCATCTGTATACCTTACCCGTGCAGGTCAGCCACCAGACCTCGCCTAAAGCGTAACATACACGCTGTTATTCCTGCGGTTCGCGGGACCATTCTTTTTTAAACAAGACCATAATTATGAGATATTTATTAGCCGCTTTTGCGCTATGCGCAATGGCAGTAACCGGATGCAACCGTAAATCGGACTACGACGCCATTTTCAAGAATCCGATCCTGTATAGTAAGACAGTTTACCAGTTAAACACGGTTGTGATGGGTAATAATTTCAGTCCCATCGTGGCTTCACGCAACTACACCTATGCCAATGTAGCCGCCTACCAGGTTGTGGCCGGTGGTTACCCCGATCATTATGAATCCCTTTCCGGACAGTTACATGGATTAAAAACTACACCATTACCGGATAAAAGCAAACCGGTCGATGTGGAATTCGCCGCTCTGCTGGCATTCTGCAAACTCGGGGAAGCCGTTACGTTTCCTGCCGGCAGCATGCAGGATTATGTTGACAGTCTGAAGAAACTGGCGGAAGATCATGGAATGCCCGAAGAAATTCTAAATAACTCGGTGGCTTATGCTGATACGGTTGGTGCGGTGGTTATGGCCTGGAGTAAAGGAGATCATTACCTGCAAACCCGTGGTGCATCAGAATATACAGTTATGGATTCACCGGGAAGATGGGTGCCTACACCACCTGCGTATTCTGCAGCCGCAGAGCCACACTGGCGTGAGATCAGGCCCATGGTGCTGGATAGTTGCAATATGTTTCCGGTTCAGGCTCCTTACAAATTCAATATTACCGACAAGAACAGCGATTATTATAAACAGGTCATGCTATCGAAGAATGCCATTGACAGCCTCACCCCTGAACAGATTCATATCGCTGATTTCTGGGATGACAACCCTTTCAAATTAAATGTATCCGGACATCTGATGTTCGGAACAAAAAAGTTTTCACCCCCGGGTCACTGGATGAGCATTGTAGGTATCGCAGCAGAAAAAGCAAATGCAGATTTCGGAACCACGGTTACGGCTTTTACAAAAACAGCCATTGCATTATTTGATGCATTTATTCAATGCTGGGATGTTAAATATGAATTCAATACGGTACGGCCTGAAACCGTGATCAATAAATATATTGATGCCAACTGGCGCCCTCATTTGCAAACGCCTCCTTTTCCTGAATACACCTGCGGACATTCTACCGGATCAGCCGCTGCCGCAGAAGCACTGACCAGTGTCTTCGGAGACAATTTTAATTATACCGATACGACTGAACTGGAATTTGGCATCAAGAGCCGTTCATATAAATCATTCCGGGATGCCGCCAGTGAAAATAACTGGGCGCGCTTTTACGGAGGTATTCACTTTCATTATTCCTGTTTGGTATCCACTAAACTCGGAGCCAAAGTGGGTGACCTCGTAGTAACGCGCTTAAAAATGAAGAAAAGCTAAATCAAAATCGTTCAACCAAACAACTGAATTTACTATGAGAAAGAAAATATATATATCCCTTTCACTTGCCCTGCTGGCATGTACGGGAAAAATAACGGCACAGGGTTGTGTGGCCATTCGCCAGATGGGTGGCGTCACTGCCATCTCCCCCTCAAATTCCTATAATCTTTCAAAAGGTGATGTACTGGTAGGCGCCAATTACCGTTTTTTCCATTCCTGGAGGCATTTTGTTGGCACAGAAGAACAACCTCAGAGACAAACAACCGGTGGTGGCCATGATGCAAATGGCGTTGATCACGGTGATGCAGTTAATATTTATTCGCATGCGATTGACTTCAATATGTCTTATGGTCTGACGAACCGGATTCAACTGAATTTAAGTCTGCCATGGGTACACAATGAACGTTCACAGGTGATGAAACAAACTTCTCCGGTAGCCGATACATTTCGTTACAGCGTATTTGCAAAAGGAATTGGCGATATACGTATGAGTGTCAATTACTGGATTATTGATCCGGCAAAAGCTCATAAGGGTAACCTGATGGTTGGAGTTGGTATAAAACTACCAACCGGCAATTATGCAGCAACGGATAATAATGTGCCGCAGACCGACGGATCAAGAAAAAACTTTGTAATAATGGACCAGGCCATTCAACCCGGTGATGGTGGTCTTGGATTCTCGGTTGAGGTTCAGGGATTCACGGAATTATACAAAGGCATTTATGGATTTGCAAATGGCTATTACCTTTTTAACCCAAAAGAATCAAATGGCACTTATAAATCTGCCGCAAAACCCGGACTCGAAGGTTACAATGTGTATGCGTGCCCGGATCAGTATTTTGCCCGCGCAGGTTTACTGACCTCCGTATTAAAAGAAAAGAATCTCACATTATCACTGGCAGGAAGAATTGAAGGTATCCCGGCATATGATGCATTCGGCGGCCAGGTGGCGTATAGACGCCCAGGTTATGTGATAGCCATTGAACCGGGTGTTTCTTATCGTACCGGCAGAAGCACATTCAGTTTGTTTGTTCCTTATAATTTCGTAAAAAACAGAATCCAGAGTGCTGCGGATATCGCAGACCAGGATTTACAGAACTCAAAAATCGATAGTCAGGGACAAAAAGTTCATGTACAGGGAGATGCTGCTTTTGCTGATTACTCAATCAGTGTGGGTTATTCTTTCCTGATTACAAAAAAGAGTAAGGCTCCGCCGATTCGTGTTCCGGGATTTTAAAATTTTTCGCCTTTAACCATTAACCTATTCTATCTAATCAAAACTTAACTACCGCGAAATGAAAAAGAAAACATTATTACACTTCTTCCTGGCCGTGGCGCTCTGCCTGGTTGCCACGCTGGCTAAAAGCCAGACTGCAGACGATGCAATCATGATGGGGAAGAAACAATGGTGCAATGGGCTTACTTATATGTATTCCAGCTGGAATAATTACTGGGAGGGAACATTGAAGCGAGAAAATCTGAACCTGGGAACTGTGTCCACTCAGTCCGTCATGTTTATGAGTACCTATGGTATTACCAATAAACTGAATGCCATTGTTTCAATTCCTTATATATGGACTCATGCTTCTGCAGGCACTCTGCATGGGCTGAAAGGATTCCAGGATATCGAAATGGATATTAAATATCAATTCCTTGAGACCAAACTTGGCAAAGACGGACATTTATCACTCTTCGCAGTCGGCGGATTAAGCACTCCGCTTCAGAAATATGAAAATGATTTTCTGCCCATGTCCATCGGATTGGGAAGCACGAATCTGTCCGGAAGACTGACTGCAGATTATCAAAACGGGATATTCTTTGCGACTGCCTCCAGCGCATTCGTTTGGCGCAGTGATATCACAATCGACAGAACATCCTACTATACCGACCAGATCCATTATACCAATAAAGTGGATATGCCCAACCAGTTACACAGCAACCTGTTTGTTGGAATCCGCAAACCGAACCTGATCATTCAGGCCCAGCTATTAAACATGTACACATTTGGTGGATTTGATATTCGCAGAAATGATATGCCTTTTGCAAGTAACCAGATGAACATGACTTCAGTCGGCGGACATGTAAAATATTTTTTCTCATTCCTTCCCAATCTGGCAGTCGTGGCCGATGCTGATTTTACCGTTGCCGGAAGAAATGTGGGCCAGTCGAATATGTATTCCGGTGGTCTTTATTATGTTGTTAGTTTATAAACCAGATAAAAAAATTATAATGAAAAATATATTCTATTCTTTAACTGGCCTGATCGGATTGACGCTGTTTACGGCAGCCTGTCAGAAAGATGTAAGCAATCGTACCACCAATTTGCCGGCTCTGCAATCTTCCAATTTAGATTTAAATGCGGGCACCTGGAAGCCTGTATTATTATCCAGACCGGATAGTTTTACGGTGGCTGCTCCCGTGGCAACCACTTCACCGCTCTATGTGGCAGATCTTTTTGAGATCAAGGCCCTTCAGAAAAGTCTGACCAAGGATCAGGAAAACTCCATTAAGTACTGGGCTGCCGGCGGTGTATTGAGATGGAATGAGATTATGCGCGGGCTGGTCGCCAAGTATAATCTGCCCTGTAGTGGCAAGCGCAGATGGAACGTATGCTATCCCGAGCGCAGCCAATCCCCTGGCATATCCTCTTTTCCCTTTTACAAATCCGCCCTATGCAGCCAGGGCCTACGCATATATCAGTGCCGCGCAATATGATGCCCTGCTGGCATGCTGGTTTTATAAAACAAAATATAACCGGGCTGCACCTTATAATTTCGACTCTTCTGTTTCTGCCAAATTCGTCAACAAAACTGAACTTCCTTCTTATCCTTCTGAAGCGGCGGTTTTGGCTGGTGTTACGGCAGAGATGATGAAACTTTTATTCCCCGGTGAAATCGGTAATATTCAGAATATAGCGGTTCAACAGGAACAGGCGGCCATCATGAGCGGAGCCGCTACCCGGGCTGATGTTACAGCCGGTGAAGCATTGGGCAGGCAGGTTGCAGAAATGTTCATCACCCGTGCCAGAGGAGATAATGCGGGCAAAGCGGTTGGTACACCAACCGACTGGGCAAATTTCGTTGACGTAACAAAAAGTCAGGGACTCATACCCTGGTATAGTCTGGAAATACCTCAACGTCCTCCGATGCTGCCGCTTTTCGGAAAAGTAAAAACATTTTTATTCGACTCAGCCACCGTTGTCAGTTTACGTCCGGATCCCCCTCCTGCTGTCGGATCAGACCAGATGAACAAAGACGTGGCAGAAGTAAAACAATACGTGAATAATGTTACCAGGAAAAATATTGGTATCGTGGAATTCTGGGCAGACGGAGTGGGCACTTACACACCACCGGGCCACTGGAATGCAATCGCCGCGGAAGATTTTATAAAGCAGAATTACAGTGAAGTGCGCTGGGCGAGGAATATTGCACTTTTGAATATGACAGAGATGGATGCCGCTATTGTATGCTGGGACGTTAAATATCATTATTTCAATGCAAGACCGTCTCAGGTAGATCCTTCCATTAAAACATTAACAGGCATACCCAATTTCCCTGCTTATATATCGGGTCATTCCACTTTCAGCGGAGCAGCCGCAACGATATTGGGATATCTGGTTCCTGAAAATGCCGGCAAATATTCTGCTATGGCCGAGGAAGCCGGGCTGAGCCGCCTGGTTGGAGGAATTCACTACAGAACAGACTGCGATGCCGGTCTGTCGGTTGGGAATAAGGTCGGCGGATATGCCATATTGAGAGCACAAAACGACGGAGCTAATTAAAATTTTTATATGTTTTAAGCAATTAAGACCCTTCGATTCTTCGCGGGGTCTTTATAAAGCTTAAGGCGGAAAGCGCAAAGCTTAAAGCTTTAAGGTTAACGGTCAGATCAACAATGACCAACTGTTTAAAACCAATTATAACTAAGCATTTACATCGAGCGAAAAACACTAATAGTTCCAGAAAGAGAAAGATGCAAACTTTAAATAATAATCAAAAAATACATTACACACTGCGCGTTGCTGCGGCGATGTGTTTTATTGGCCATGGAGCTTTTGGGATTGTTACAAAAGCTATCTGGTGTAATTATTTTGCCCTTTTCGGTATCGACAAAATGCATGCATACCAATTAATGCCCGTGATGGGTGCGGCAGACATTCTTATGGGCCTGGTACTGCTTTTCAAACCCGTACGTGCCATTGCGGTCTGGCTGGTTATCTGGGGAATCGTTACGGCCAGCTGCCGTCCGTTTTCAGGAGAACCTTTTGCCGAATTCATCGAAAGGGCCGGCAACTTTGGTGCTCCGCTCGCGCTGCTGGTTTTGGCAGGCGGAATAAAGTGGAACTTCAAATGGCTTTTTTCTACGATCCAACCCCTTGAGCCTGTGTCTGAAAAATCCCTGGCCCGCGTGAAACTCATCCTTCGTTTAACCGTATTTCTTTTATTAGTGGGTCATGGTTGGCTGAACCTGATCCAGAAACCAGCTTTGATTAATCAATATAGCGCCCTTGGGTTTTCCAATCCCGTGAATGTGTCGTTGTTAGCAGGGATCTTTGAAATCATGGCAGCCATTGCTGTTTTGGTTAAACCGATAAGACCCCTGATCGTTGTTTTTTTAATTTGGAAGATGGGTACAGAATTATTTTATCCTCATTTTGAAATTTTAGAATGGGTTGAGCGTGGCGGCAGCTATGGAACGCTTATTGCATTGTGGTTTTACCTGGACCCCGGCTACAAAACTGAAGATAGTTTTACAAAACAAAGAACATTTTCCGTTGACCAATAACGGATAAATATAAAGTTTCTAATCAATCGTCATAAGCAATAAAATCCCTGCGATTCTTCGCGGGGATTTCTTTTACGCCTAAAGCCTAAAGCCTAAAGCCTAAAGCTGATAAGAAATTTAGAAAATTGAATAATATAAGATCAATTCCTAATCTGCTTGTTTGCAAATTATCAATTTAGTTTTAGGCTTTAAGCTTTACGCTTTAGGCTTAAAACGTACCTTTAATAATTATCAAGCTTCCCCGATGAAGTCCCTTTGCCCCTTTCTGTTTCTGCTACTGACTTCATTCGCAAGGGCCCAGTTCCTGCAGCCCGCGACTCCGGACAAGATTTATGGTGATCTTTTTACAGAAGTGCAGATGAAGAAAGTATTTCCGGATGAAAAAACTTTTGTTGACTGTATTCCGAAAAGAAAACCCGTTGATATTATGTATGATTATGGAATACAGAAAGGACCGGGTTTCAACCTGAAAAAATTTGTAGAAGAAAATTTCGAATTGCCCCCTGGAGACAAAGACAACTATACATGGGATTCCGCAGATGATATTATCACGCATATAAAAAAAATGTGGCCCCTTCTGAAAAGAAATCCGGACAAACAAGCGGAAGGCAGTTCACTGCTGCCCCTGCCGTTTCCTTACATCGTGCAGTCCGGAAGATCCCGGGAAATATATTATTGGGATTCATATTTTATTTTGCTCGGTCTGAAGGAAAGTGGAGATATAAAAATCATTCGGGACATGCTGGACAATTTTGCCTTCCTGATTGAAACGTATGGCCACATACCCAATGGAAACAGATCCTATTACCTGGGCAGGTCGCAACCACCCTTTTTTTCCTGTATGGTTGAACTGCTGGCAGGCATTCAGGGAGATAGTATTTACCAGCGTTTTCTTCCGGCAATGGAAATGGAATATGCATATTTCATGGATGGTGCAGACAAACTCAAGGCCGGCGAATCTTACCGGCGGATTGTACGAATGAAAAACGGGGATTTGCTGAATCGCTATTGGGATGATGCTATAGTTCCCAGGCAGGAGAGCTGGCGGGAGGATTTTATCACCGCAGAAAAATCCGGCAGGAATAAAACAGAGATGTACAAACATCTGCGGGCCGGTGCCGAAAGCGGGATGGACTTTAGCAGCCGCTGGTTTGCGGATAATAAAAAGATCACAGATATACAAACAACCGATGTGTTACCGGTCGATCTGAATAGTCTGATGTATCATCTGGAGTGGATCGTCGCAAAGGCAAAACAGATCAATGGGGATGATACGGGCGCCAAATTATTCCGGCAAAAAGCACAACAGCGAGGCGTATTGATTGATAAATACTTTTGGAATAAAAATATGTCGTTCTATACTGACTACCAGTTCAAAATACAAACCCAGCTGAATAATATCAGCCCTGCAGGTATTTATCCATTCTGTTTTATCAATGAAAAACCGGACTATATGAGTTTACTTGGTAAAAAAGTTGCCGTTGTTATTGAGGCCAAACTTCTTAAGGATGGCGGCTTCGCAACCACGGAATTTAATACCGGGGAACAATGGGATGCCCCAAACGGCTTCGCTCCATTGGAATGGATGATGATCTGGGGATTGGACCGGTGTGGACAGAAAAACCTGGCTTCACTGGCTGCGAAAAGATGGATAAAATTAAATACTGATGTTTATAAAAGCACCGGTAAACTAATGGAGAAATACAATGTTACAGATATTACGAGGGAAACCGCGAGCGGCGAAAATGGAGATCCTGAAGGGTTCGGATGGACCAACGGTGTTTTACTGAAGCTGATCAGCATGTATGGAGAATAAGTGTGGAAGACTGGAAGTATGGAAGTAGAGAAATTAATATATCCTTAACTGACAAATCCTTTATCAATATCTGTCAACCGTCAACCAACAACCGTCAACCAATTTATGACCGACGAATATTTCATGTTACAGGCGCTGAAGGAAGCCAAAAAAGCCTACGACGAAGGCGAAGTTCCTGTGGGCGCCATTGTCACCATGAATGAAAAAATTATTTCCAGGGGCCATAACCAGGTAGAGAGATTGAATGACCCGACAGCACACGCAGAAATCATTGCCCTTACTTCTGCATTTAACTATCTCGGATCAAAATATCTACCGGAAGCGACGATTTATATTACTGTTGAACCCTGCCTGATGTGTGCCGGTGCGCTGTACTGGAGCAAAATTCTTAAAGTAGTATATGGGGCGGCGGACATAAAAAACGGATACAGGAAATATGTTGAACCTTGTCCATCACTGGAACAAGTCGGGGTTGCCCCCCGGCCGTTTCATCCAAAAACTATTGTTATAAATAGTATACTCAGTGAAGAATGTGCAAACCTGATGAAGGATTTTTTTAAAGCAAGGAGATGAAATTTGCCCTGGCATTTGTTTTGACATATCAACCTTTGATCAGTAATTTTGTTATCCTTCATCAGAAAAGTATTCTTTTCAACTAAAAAATAAAACCATGGCATTTACTTTACCTGCACTTCCTTATGCGCCGGCTGCCCTTGAGCCACATATTGACGCTATGACGATGCAGATACACCACGATAAGCACCATCAGGCATATGTTGACAATCTGAATAAAGCGGTAGCCGGTACACCTAATGAAAATAAATCGCTGGAGCAACTGGTTAGTATTGCCGGAACCCTGCCACCTGCCGTTCGCAATAATGGAGGCGGACATTGGAACCATAGCTTTTTTTGGGAAATCATGGCGCCCAATGCCGGTGGCAAACCAACCGGCAAACTCGCTGAGTCGATTGATGCGGATTTTGGATCATTTGATGCATTTAAAGAAAAATTTACCCTGGCTGGCACAGGCCGTTTCGGAAGTGGATGGGCCTGGCTCGTAGAGCAGGATGGCAAATTATTAATTTCTTCAACTCCCAACCAGGATAATCCACTAATGGATATCGCTGAAGTAAAAGGCACACCCATTCTGGGTGTGGATGTCTGGGAACATGCCTATTATTTAAAATACCAGAATCGTCGCCCTGAATACCTGGCTGCGTTCTGGAATGTCATAAATTGGAAAGAAGTAAATAAAAGATACGAAGCCTCCCTTTAGGCAAACCTGAAGGTCCTGATATCACTTCAGATCCCGTTTCGCTTTCATTTTACCACCGGGTGGATGGGCAAACGGGATCTTCATATTAAAAAAAAGCATATGAAAAAATCGTCCTTTCTGCTGCTCTCTGCCCTCTTTTTTTTGGGTGCCTGTTCCTCTCATCAAAAAAAAGTTTTGCTTTATGCCGATAGCAAAATCCAGGTTGACGAATCACAAAAAAATATCAAAGTTGAGGATGGAACTACACAGGTTGAGCAGGAATTAAATTTTAACAGCGGCGATCCCGTTGTTTTGAATATTTCAGGTCCCGGAGGGAATTACACGCTGGAAATAAAGGAAGATGGTTTATTTCTCGCGAACCTCAAGAAGGACACGGTTGTCGGCAGCATGCAGCATACCGGTGAGTCAAGACATACACGCATCACACAGCAGGAGTTGCAATCACAGCTCGATAGTCTGAATAAGCTGGTAAAAGGCGAGAATATTTCAGCAGCTGCAAAAAATTATTTTATACCGCCCCATCAGGTTGTAAAAATATCCAACCTCACCAACGCAAAAATATTTGGTCCATACCAACCTGTTCCATCAGCTTTCGACGCATCTTCCGTTCCCGAAATTTATAAATTTTATAGTCTTTCCGAAGAAAAGGAAATCATTACCAAACTAACGGAGATGAGCAAGTACAAATATGAAAAAGGAGATGAGAAAGGAAACGGAAAGGCTGATGACGACGACGATTCGGTTTATACGATTCATCCGACGAAGAAGTGAGGGGCGATGGTTGACGGTTGACGGTTGACGGTTTGCGGTTGGCAGATAAGTGTTTTAGTACTTCCAGTCTTCCAGTCTTCCAGTCTTCCACACTTACTTTACCGGATCATGCCCATGGCGGCCCCAGGGATGACAACTGGAAATGCGGCGAATGGCCATCCACCCTCCACGGAACAAACCATATTTTTGAAAGGCTTCGATAGCATAAGCTGAACAAGTGGGTGTAAACCTGCATTTCGGACCAAGCCAGGGAGAAATAGCCAATTGATAAATCCGGATCAGGAAAATCAATGGGTAACTAAGTATTTGCAGGATCTTTTTCATATAAAACCTTCACCAATTTATCCAGAAGCTTTTTCAAGGGTTCTGAAATTTCTTTGTAGCCGGCTATTTCTCTTCCGGTATAAATGAAGAACAGATGAAGACCGTAATCGTTTGTCAGAACTACAGTTTCGAGCTCCTTTTTCTGGAGG
>CAVQGO010000024.1:0-16459 GCA_963712045.1 uncultured Bacteroidota bacterium
ATGTGCGCTCGAGAAAGAAAGAATTCTATTGACGAATGTGCCTGAAAATTATATCAAGATTAAATCCGGATTGGGTAACTCCTCTCCCGTTAACCTGATCGTTTTACCGGTATTGTTTGAAACAGAAATAAAAGCAGTCATAGAGCTCGCTTCCTTCGAACCGTTCAATGAAACCCATCTGGACTTTTTAAGTCAGTTAACAGAAAGTATCGGGATCGTTTTAAATACAATTGAAACAAATTCAAGAACAGAAGAACTGTTGGAACAATCCCAGTCACTGACAGATGAACTGAGAAGAACAAACGAAGAGCTGCAGGACAAAGCACACCTGTTAGCTAAACAAAAGGAGGAAGTGGAAGACAAGAACAATGAAGTGGAAGAAGCAAGAAAATCACTCGAAGAAAAAGCGGCCCAGTTGCAACTGACATCAAAATACAAGTCAGAGTTTCTGGCAAATATGTCACACGAACTGAGGACTCCGCTGAATTCGCTACTGATTCTCGCACAGCAATTATTTGAAAACCGGGAAGGCAATCTGTCCGAAAAACAGGTTCGTTATGCAAAAACCATCCATAGTTGCGGAGACGATCTGATACAACTGATCAATGATATCCTTGACCTTTCAAAAATTGAATCCGGATACATTTCGACAGACTTCATTAACGTCAAACTGAATGAGATCACTTCTTTTGTTGAAACGACGTTCAAACACGTGTCAGAAAGCAAAAACCTTCGTTTTGTGATTGACCTGGATGAAACGCTGCCTGACAGTCTTGAAACCGATATACAAAGATTGAATCAGATATTAAAAAATCTGCTTTCAAACGCTTTCAAATTCACGGAAAAAGGAGAAGTCAGGCTCCGCATTTATGAAGCAAAAAGAAATTGGAAACAAACGACTACCAGTCTTGACAATGCAAAAAAAGTGGTTGCATTCGAAATCCGGGATACTGGTATTGGAATTTCCAGGGACAAACAAAATATAATTTTCGAGGCATTTCAACAGGCAGAAGGATCCACAAGCCGGAAATATGGTGGTACAGGGCTTGGCCTTTCCATCAGCCGCGGGCTGGCAGATTTGCTCGGCGGTTCAATTGAACTGGAAAGTGAAGTGGATCATGGGAGCCGGTTTACATTGTTTCTGCCACTGGAATACGATCCAATCCATGTCAAGAAGGAAAACAAAGCAGTTTAACAATCAGCGAATATAGATTGCTTACCCAGGATAGTGATGACTCAGCCATTCAATCGGTCCCCACGGTTAAACTTCCGGATACAAGGGAACTGGATGTAATCAGCGAAATAATAAATGAAACGGGGGACGACAGGAATCTCATAACCGATGACGATCAGGTAGTATTAATCATCGAAGATGATATACGATTTGCGAGGATTATTATTGAAAAGGCACACGAGAGAGATATGAAAGCCGTCGTGGCAACAGGTTTTTCAGATGTATTCACCCTGGTCAATAAATTTAATCCGGTTTCCGTAACACTCGACGTTAAACTGCCGGATGCCAGTGGATGGCGTATTCTGGACCTGTTTAAAAATGATATCAACTTCAGACATATTCCGGTGCACCTGATATCAGGGGAGGAAAATAAATTGCTGGGTATGCAAAGAGGTGCCAGGAGTTTCAGCCTGAAGCCTTTAAAGAATGAAGCACTCAATATGTTGTTCGATGATATCCAGAATTATCAAAGCCAGCATCCAAAAAAACTTTTGCTGATAGAGGATAATGAAATCGAATCTTCCACGATTGCAAACTTATTGGACAATCAGGGACTGGTGGAGGTTCAGATTGCATCAAGTGGTCAGGAAGGCCTGCGACTGGTCAGGGAAAACGCCTACGACTGTGTCATCGTGGACTATATGCTGCCTGATATTCCCGGAATGGAAATCATTATTGAAATAAATGAAATCAAGAAGCTCCAGATGACTCCTATTCTCATTTATTCAGCAAAGGATTTCACTTCAAGGGAAAAAACCCAATTGAAGCAGTACGCAAACAGGATACTCGTGAAAGACCTGAATTCCCTGGACCTGCTGTTCGAGGAAGTCGTCATGCACCTGCATCTGAATCATAAGGATCTGTTACCTGAACAAAAAAAGATCATTGAAAATTTAAGATCCAGGGAGGATATTTTAACTAATAAAACCGTGCTTATTGTGGATGATGATGTCAGGAATCTTTTTGCGCTTACAACTGCATTTGAAAGATATAACATGAATGTAATCACTGCGGAAAGTGGTCAGGAAGCCATTGATATTTTGAGTGAAGGCAAACACGTGGACATGTTGTTGATGGATATCATGATGCCGGCCATGGATGGTTACGAAACAACCCAGAAAATCAGAAGGGAACATAAAAACAATAACCTGCCCATTATTGCTGTAACCGCGAAGGCAATGAAGGGTGACCGTGAAAAATGTATTGATGCAGGTGCCTCTGACTATATTACAAAACCAGTCAAAATTGATCAGTTATTATCCCTGATGCGTGTATGGCTTTACAAATAAATTCAGATGAAAACATTTGAGTCCGAAATTTCAGTCAGGGAGAACCGATCTGCTTACGAAGCAAAAATTCTCGTCGTAGACGACCGGGAAGACAATCTCCTGTCCATTGAGAGCATTCTTGAAAAAGAAGGATATCATATTTACAAAGCCAATTCAGGAATGGCAGCATTAAAACTGCTCTTAAAAGACCAGGATTTTTCTCTGATCTTAATGGATGTGCAGATGCCACAAATGAACGGCCTGGAAACTGCTCATCTTATTTACGAACGGGACCGGTTAAAACATATTCCCATTATTTTCATTACGGCCCACCGCTATGGCGAAGACCTCATGTTTAAGGGATTTAAAATGGGAGGTGTCGACTATATCCACAAACCGGTGGACCCGGCTCTTTTAAGATTTAAAGTAGGCGTATTCGTCGAATTATATCGGAAGACGAAGGAACTGATTATCCAGGAAGAAAAACTCAGATCAACTAATTCTTATCTCGAGTCTGAAATTGCAGAAAGAAGAATTTCAGAAGAACGCATAAATCTTTTAAATCAGCAGCTTGTAAAAAATAATGAAGAATTACAACAGATAAATCATGAGCTGGACCGCTTTGCCTTTGTCGCTTCACATGACCTGCAGGAACCTTTGAGAAAAATATTGATATTTAACGATTTAATCAGCAAGAGTCTCGAATCGGCGGATATGGGAACTATCCATGGCCATTTGGAAAAAATAAAAAAAGCGACGGGTCGAATGCAGATTCTGATCAATGATCTCCTATCCTATTCGCGACATGTTCAAACAGTTGACCACTTTGAAATGACCGACCTGAATGAGCTGCTGTCAGACGTTATATCTGATCTGGAAATGGACATAAAAAAAACAAATGCAACGATAAATATAGAACCCCTGCCCTCATTGGTCGTGATTCCGACACAAATGCGACAGCTGTTTCAAAACCTGATCAGCAACTCCATCAAATTTGCAAGTCCCGGAATTTATCCGGATATCCAGATCCGGAGTGAATGTCTGGAGCCCGCGGATCACAAGGATTTACCGCAGGGGGTGTCGCGATTATATAAGATCATGATACGCGATAACGGCATCGGCTTTGATCAAAAATTTGCCGAAGATATTTTCGTCGTATTCAAAAGACTTCACAGCTACCACCAGATTGAAGGAACCGGTATCGGGTTATCGATTTGCAAAAAAATTGTAGAACTGCATCGTGGTGAAATCAGGGCGGAAAGCGCACCTGGCAATGGTTCTATGTTTGTTATCAGTTTACCCGAGCTAAGCCTAAAGCCCAAAGCCTAAAGCCTAAAACTTCTTATACGCCCAAAGCCTAATGCCTAAACTAGTACTTGGTTATAAGAACATATGCATTCTATCGTTATCTTCTTCAACAAGTTTCATTCTTTATGCCTGCATTAGTTTTAGGCTTTGGGCTTTAGGCTTTAGGCTTGTATTGATTATCTTTAAACAAAAAACATAAATGCATTTTGATACGATTTCAATACATGGCGGACGACCGGATGATCAGATTGGTTCTGTGATGAGTCCGATTCATGTTTCAACCACTTTTGAACGCGATGAAGCCGGAAATATAGGTGGCAAGGGCTACGTATATACCCGTTGGGATAATCCAAATCGCCGGCAGCTGGAAACTAAATTGGCACTGCTGGAGGGTGGCGAAGAAGCATTTGCATTTCCTTCGGGCATGGCTGCCGCTATGGCCCTCGTCCAAACTGTATTGGAACCGGAAACACATCTTATCATTCCGGATGATTGTTATCATGGAATCGCACATCTCGTAAAATCCATGCTGCCCAAATGGAAGATCGCTTATACAGAAGTTGATATGTCGGATGCATCAGCGATCGAAAAAGCCATTAAAAAAAATACGCGGCTTATCATCATTGAAACGCCATCCAATCCTATGCTGAAAATCACGGATATCGCAATGGTCTGCAAACTTGCAAAATCAAAAGGTATTCTGGTTGGCTGTGACAATACCTGGACCACTCCACTGATTCAAAGACCTTTCGACTTGGGTGCCGATCTGGTTTTCCATTCCTCAACCAAATTTTTCGGAGGACATTCTGATGTGCTGGGAGGTTGTATTATCGTCAATAAGAAAACTGAGTTGGATGCACGGATACGCGAATACCAGGTAATCGGGGGTTCTGTTCCCTCGCCTTTTGACTGCTGGTTGTTAAATCGAAGTATTTCAACACTTTCATTACGTCTTGACAGACAAATTCAGAATGCATCAGCCATTGCTCTTTTTTTAAAAACAAAACCCCAGGTGGAGCAGGTTTATTATCCCGGACTTCCGGATCATCCCGGTCATGATATCGCCAAACGACAAATGAATGGAAAATTTGGTTCTATGATTTCGATCGGTATTAAGGGTGGCGAAAAACAGGCGCTGCTTTTTGCCAGCGGTATGAAATTATTCAAACACGCCACAAGTCTGGGAGGCGTTGAAAGCCTCATAGAGCACCGCCGTTCCGCAGAAGGAAATTCGCCAAGAAGCCCGGCCAATCTGGTGAGGTTATCAGTAGGTGTTGAATATATCGATGATCTGATTGCTGATCTGACGCTTGGATTTGAAAAAATAAAATCCTGATATTACTGCTCGCGTTAAGCGTTAGGCGTTAGGCTTTTTTTACCCTACTCATAAACCGGATGCAAAGAAAAATGGAAGCCAGAGTAAGACCCACAATTAATCCAAGCCACATGCCCGCTGCACCCATATGATAGTGGAATGCGAAAAGCCATCCGAAGGGAAGACCAATGACCCAATAGGCAAGAGTAATCAGAATAGTCGGAATTTTTACATCCTTGATACCACGCAGCAGTCCGGCACCCGTTGCCTGGGTCGCATCTGAAATCTGGAATACTGCAGCAAATAATAACAGGAGTGCCGATAAACTGACTACTTCCGGGTTCTCATTAAAAATCAACGGCAGCTGCCACCGGAAAATGATAAAGACAAGTCCACAAAAACTTCCGTACAACAAAGCGGTGATCAGTGTAGTCTTTCCGATCACACGTATTTTATTCCAATCCGATCTTCCAAATGCATTACTAACGCGGATGGATCCTGCCTGGCTAAGTCCCATGGAAACCATAAAAGTAAACGCGGCGCAGCTCAGGGCAATCTGGTGAGCAGCTTGCGAAACGGCACTGATCGTTCCGATAATGATACCTGAAACGGCAAAGGCACACACTTCAACACCCAGCTGTATACTACTGGGAATTCCAATACGCAGCAATTCCCGGATGGTTTTAAAACTATATCTCCACTGACTTTCGCTGACGGCGATAAAACGCCGGAATGTTTTATGTTTTAATACGATCCATGCGAGCACAACAAATATCACGGTTCGGGTAATCAGTGTCGCGTATCCCGCTCCCACCAGTTCAAGCCTGGGAAATCCCCAGTGGCCATAAATGAGTAGCCAGTTCAGAAAAATATTGATGGGCATGGCAGCCAGAGACAGCATCATGGCAGTTTTCGTATACTCAAGACCGTCAGTAAATTGTTTCAGCGTCATGAACAGGAGCATCGGGATAATTGAAAGTCCCACCAGCGACATAAAGGGCAGCGCCAGCTCAACCACCTGAGGATCCTGATGCAAATGTCTTAATATGTTTCTCCCGAATACCAGGCCTCCGGAAATGACCAGCGCAAAAAAAGTGCATAGTAGAAATCCATTAAAAAGATAATGTGAAATCAACTGGTGGTCACGTCGACCGTTGGCCATGGAAACCAATTGGGAAACTGAGATGGTCATCCCGATACCAATCACAAAAGGAATGTTGGCGGCCGTCATAACCAGCGAGGCTGCCGCCAGGTGCTTGTAACTAATCGCTCCGACCATGGCTGTATCAATCAGATGCAGACTCATCTGGGCCAACTCTCCCATGATAATGGGTATTGCCAGTTGAATTGTTTTATATACTTCTTTGTCTTTCCAGTTCGACATATTAAAAAGCGTAAGACATAAAGCCTGCAAAGCGTAAAGCCTAAAACCTAAAGAAAGAATTTCATCATGAACCGATAAGACCATCATATCATTGTTCACAAGACCAGACTGTATTGGCTGTTCAGCTTTACGCGTTAAGCTTATAAGCCGATGGGTAATTCTCATGAACGATTATTTTTGAAATACCTAAATTGTACAAAATATTGGATGGAAATCATTCGCTGGGGCATTTTGGGTTGTGGCCGCATAGCGAGGAAATTTGCCTCTGACCTGATGCTGGTTGAGGGGGCAACGCTTTCTGCAGTCGCCGCGCGCCGCCTGGACGATGCGCGTGCTTTTGCAAAAGAGTTTCCTGCAAAACATGTTCATGGCAGTTATGAGGAACTGGTTTCCAATCCGGATGTGGATGTGATTTACATTGCTTCCCCACATGCTCTGCATCATGAACATACCCTGCTCTGTCTGAATCATCAAAAAGCGGTGTTATGCGAAAAGGCTTTCGCATTAAATCTCTGGCAGGCAAAGGAAATGGTATCTGTTTCCCGTAACAGGAAGGTTTTTCTAATGGAAGCACTGTGGTCAAAGTTTCTTCCACAGTACCAAAAGTTGCAGGAACTGATCGCCGTTGGTGAATTGGGGGAGATCAAAAGCATACTGGTTAATTTCGGATTTATTCCCCAACAACCGGTACCGGCACGTCTTTTTGATCCCGAACTCGGAGGAGGTAGCCTGCTGGATATCGGCATTTACAATGTGTTCCTGGTTCTTTCAATTCTGGGAAGGCCCGATGCAATTGAAGCATCGATGACGGCGAGTCCGGAGGGTGTGGATATACAGTGCGCAAGTCTTTTCAAATATAAAAACGGTGCTTTGGCACAGCTTTTTTCATCCTTATCATCTAACCTCGGAACGGACGCAGATATCAGTGGCACCAAAAGCAGGGTACGATTGACCGCTCGTTTTTATGCCCCGAGTGCCACGATTGAATTATATACTGGAAGAGAGGATAGCAGGGAAATAATCTCTGTCCATAAAGAAGGCGGATCGGGTTATCAATATGAAGCAAGGCATGTCGGTGAATGCCTGCGGAAAGGCTTGATAGAAAGTCCGGTCATGAGCCACGACGATTCTTTACTGATCATGGAAACATTAGACCGGATCCGGTCTGCTGCCGGAATACATTATTCGGCAGATAATTTCTAAATATCAACCGCTATATGTGGAAAATTTTTCCGATGAGTAATCATCCGGTGCATGCTATTGTTTATAATGAAACACTTAACTATCATACTTATTTCTTGCATTACTAACCTGTATGCATACACGCAGAGTAATCTGCAGCAAGATACCAGTCACTCCGCTATTCATTCCAAAATAAAAGAGATACGTGCAGTACGCATCAGTAAAACCCTAAACATAGATGGTATCATCAATGAACCCGAATGGATGCTGGCGGCTCCCTCACCACACTTTACCCAGGTTGATCCTGAACAAGGCAAACCCGCTTTATTCAATACTCAGGTGAAGGTGCTTTATAATCAGCAGTATCTCTATGTGGGCTTTTTCGCAATGGACCCGTTGGGAAAAAAATCAATCAGGTCAACAGATTTTATCCGCGATTTCGATTTATCACGACATGATCTGGTATCACTGGCCTTTGATGGATTCAACGATCATCGCAATGCGATGGCTTTTGCGTCAGATGCATACGGTGTGCAAAGAGACCTGCTCTCCTTTGATGATTTATATTATGATTTAGACTGGAATGGTCTCTGGCGTGTGCGCACCAATAGAACCGATTCAGGATGGACAGCCGAGATAGCGATCCCTTGGCAAACACTTCGCTATCCGAAATCAAAAGATTCTGTGCAGACCTGGGGTTTTAACGTATTTCGAAACAGAAGAATGACCAATGAACTCAGTGCGATGTCAGAATTTCCACATGCTTACAGCACTCTGCGTATGAACTATGCCGGTTTACTAACCAACCTGCAACCTCCGCCCCCAAAACCAAATATTCTTTTTCAGCCTTATTTCCTGACACAGTATGATCACGAACAAAATATTACTCCCGACACAAAACTGGAAAATATACACGCGAAAGCAGGTGGTGACCTGAAATGGGCTATCAGTCCAAATAGCATACTGGATCTGACAGTGAATACCGATTTTGCACAAGCCGATGTGGATCAGCAGGTAAATAACGTGACGAGGTTTTCTGTTTTTTTTCCGGAGAAACGTCAGTTCTTCCTGGAGAATGCATCACTGTTTGGTGTCAGTGTGCAACAAAGTCCGGATTTATCAGGAGGCCAAATGAGAATCCAGCCTTTTAATAGCCGCACCATCGGATTGGACAGCCTGGGAAATCCAATCCCCATCATCGGTGGCGCCAGGTATGTACATCGCTCTGATAAATTGAATTATGGTGCCCTTGTGATGCGTCAGGGAAATGCCGGCGGTTATCCCTACACCAATTTTTTTGTCGGAAGAGTTTCTGAAAATTTTGGCCAGCTGAACAGGGTCGGTGCAATGACCACCATAAAAAACGACCCAATGGGATCAGGGGTTGAAAATACGGTTGATGGTTTCTTCCGTCTGGGAGAAACGCATTCGCTCAATACAATACTAACCCATGCTTATTCAACCACAACTGGTAAGTCGGGATTTGCAGGAGCCGCACAATATTATTACTCCACTAACAAAATGAAAATATGGTGGACAGAATCCGTTGTTACCAAAGATTTCACTCCGGAAATGGGATTCGCCTCACGTACAAATGTAATTGCAACCACGCCCGGCATTTATTATTTTTATCGTGGAAATAAACTGCCGATAAAAAAATATTTGCTTGCCTTTGAACCCAGTTTCAGCCCGGAACTCTATTTACAGGCCACTTCAGGAAAATTGATAGAAGCCACATATTCGACCTTTCCCATCTGGTTTAATTTTAAGAGTGGCGCATATTTTGGATACGGATTCACTCCGACTTATGAAAATTTAATAGCGCCGTTCCAACCTCTGGGTGTTAAAATTGCGATCGGCGAATACCGTTTTACACAGCAGCAGATATGGGCCAGCACCAATCCGTCTAAAATGCTGAACATGCAACTCATTTATACATGGGGTCCTTATTATAACGGGCGGCTTAACTCAACGGACTTGAAACTGCAATTTGCACCCATACCGAATATTTCCCTCACGGGAGAATATAACAGGAATAAATTTTTTGGTGTCGGCGAATCAAAAAGCTATTCGAATGTTGATCTGTATATTTTGCAGGCAAGACTGGCGCTCAATCCGCGTTTGCAGCTGACAGCGTTCTACCAGAAGAACACTGACAACAGAACACAAAATTATAATATCCGGTTTTCCTGGGAATACCAGCCCCTGTCATATGTTTATCTGATATTTAATCACCAGGAATTCAATCCGCTTGGCTCAAAAGCGGTACTCGATGATAATGCGATCGTGAAAATTAATTTCCTGAAACAATTTTGATCAGGCGCGACGCTCGAGGCTTTGGTTTGAAGCTTCAAACGCGAAGCTTTGCGCTTTGCGCTTTACGCTTTACGCGTTTCAACCACGCGCTGATAAACTTCTTCGTTAATGGCTTTTTCAGATTTGGAGATGACCACTGTCGCCACGGCATTACCAATGAAATTAATCAGGGCCCTCCCCTCACTCATAAACCGGTCAACGCCGATCAGCAGGGCAAGCCCCTCCAGAGGTATTACTTTCATCGCGGTGAGTGTGGAGGCTAACACAATAAAACCACTTCCGGTAACCCCGGCTGCACCCTTACTCGTGATGAGCAGGATGCCAATGATAACCAGTTGCTGCTCCAGGCTTAGATCAACATTAAATACCTGTGCCAAAAAAATCACACTCATACTCAGGTAAATCGTTGTGCCATCGAGATTAAAACTATAACCCGTTGGAACGACCAGACCGACGACCTCCTTTTCACAGCCCGCAGCTTCCAGTTTTTGCATCAGGGAAGGCAATCCCGCTTCACTGCTGCTGGCGCCAAATACAATCAGGATTTCATCCCGTATATATCTCAGCAGATTCCAAAAACTAAATTTATAGTAACGGCAAATAGCATTGAGAATGACAAAAATAAAAAGCAGGCAGGTCAGGTAAAAACACAGCATCAGTTTACCCAAAACAAAAAGAGTCGCGAAACCAAACTTCCCGATCGTAAAAGCCATACCTCCGAAAGCGCCGATGGGACTTAGTTTCATGACTATTTTCAGAATATTGAAAACGACCTGGTTGATTTTATTCAGTCCGTCAATTATATTTTTACCGGAAGGACCTAATTGTTTCAAACCGACTGCAAACAGAATGCTGAAAAATAAAATCTGGAGAATATCTCCCTTCGCGAAGGATTCAACAATATTGGACGGTACCATATGTGAAATAAATTCTCCCCAGCTGAATGTGTCAGCCTGTTTGACAATTTCGCTCACCTGCGAAGTTTCGGCAGATCCATGTACTATGCCCGCTCCGGGTTTGATCAGGTTGGCAACAATCAGTCCGATCACCAGCGCGAGTGAAGAAACGATTTCAAAATAAACAAGGGCCTTGAAGCCCACCCTGCCTACTTTTTTCATGCTTCCGGCACCTGCTATTCCGGTAACGATACTGCAAAAGATCACGGGTGCGATGATCATCCGGATCATATTGATGAATGTATCGCTGATCAGTTTGGCCGTTGAAGCAAAAGAGGGAAAAAGCCAGCCGCATAAAACGCCGAGCGTTATGCCAATAAGAACCTGAACGTAGAGGACTTTTAAATACTTCATGTATTAATTGTCAATTGTTAATTGTCAATTGTTAATTGGATAGTTCACAGTTTATAATTGACAATTAACAATTAACAATTGACAATTATTTTAGCGCGTTGTCAACAATTTGTTGTGCTTCCTGTAACATCAGGTTCAGATGGTCGCGTCCCCGAAAACTTTCGGCATAAATTTTATAAATATTCTCGGTGCCTGATGGCCGGGCGGCAATCCATCCATTTTCTGTTTCCAGTTTGAGCCCGCCGATAGAGGCTCCGTTGCCGGGTGCCTTGGTCAGAACGGCTGTGATCGGTTCACCTGCCATGGTCTTTTGTTTAATATCATCAGGATTCAACTTTGATAATTTAGCCTTCTGCTCAGGATTGGCAGGAGCTTCCACGCGATCATAGGTTGAATGTCCCAGCTCATCAGCCAGCGATTTATATATTTCTCCCGGATCCCTGCCAAGCGTAGCCGTCATTTCAGCTGCAAGCAATGCGGGAATAAATCCGTCTTTGTCTGTTGTCCAGACGTCCCCGTTTCTCCGCAAAAAACTGGCGCCTGCACTTTCTTCTCCTACAAAGCCCAGGGAGCCATCAATGAGACCGTCTACAAACCATTTGAATCCGACCGGAACTTCATATAGCGGATGATGCAGTTTTTTTGTAACACGATCGATCATACGGCTGCTCACCAGCGTTTTGCCAATAGCGATATCCTGTTTCCAGGCAGGACGATGTTGCAGCAGAAAAAAAATACAGGCAGTCAGGTAATGATTCGGCGGCACAAGACCCACGCTTTTTGTAACCACACTATGGCGATCGTGATCAGTGTCACAGGCAACTGAAATATCATATTTATCCTTCATACCGATCAATCGTTGCATGGCGTAAGGCGAAGAAGGATCCATCCGGATCTTTCCATCCCAGTCCACCGACATAAACCGGAATGTTGGATCTACGATGTCATTCACGACATGCAGGTTCAATTTATATTTTTCAGCGATAGGTCCCCAATAATGAACACCGGCTCCTCCCAACGGATCTGCTCCGATGTTGATCTTCGAATCCCTGATAATGTCCAGGTTGATCACGTTTTTTAAATCATCCACATAATGATTGAGATAATCGAAGCGGTGGGTGGTACTGACGCGCAGTGCTTTTTCATAACGCATACGGATCACCGCTTTGAGTTTGTTTTCAAGTATTTCATTCGCCTTCTGCTCCACCCACGAAGTAATGTCAGTTCCGGCCGGTCCACCGTGCGTCGCATTATATTTAAACCCGCCATCATCAGGCGGATTGTGGGAAGGGGTAATGACGATACCATCTGCCAGTCCTTCAGTCCTGCCTTTATTATAAGTCAGGATAGCCTGAGATACGGCTGGCGTGGGTGTGTATTCATTGTTTTCGGAAATCATTACTTCCACTTCGTTACCCGCTAAAACTTCCAGTGTAGTTACTGCGGCAGGTTCGGACAATGCATGGGTATCGATGCCCAGAAAAAGTGGCCCTTCGATTTTATTTTGTTTCCTGTACATACAGATGGCCTGGGTGATGGCCAGAATATGCCATTCGTTGAAAGAATTTGTCAACGAAGAACCGCGGTGACCGGAAGTTCCAAAAGCTACTTTCTGGGCCGGAATGGAAACATCCGGTTGCTGCGCAAAATAAGCGGTGATCAAGCGCGGAATATTAACGAGAATCGATGGGTCGGCAGGTTTGCCTGCGGCAGGACTTATTTCCATATGACTAAGTTTAAATTTTTCGATGTGGTGATAAGGGCGCTATCCTTTAAAGTTCTGAAGTTCCTGAATAAAATCTGATTTATTTAAGGAATAATCATGGAGAATATTGAATATTTCCAGAATACTTATATTTACTAAACTAACATCGCCATTGGGAAAATACAGATTACTCTTAATAATCGGCATACTTCTGTTAATAGCTACAGAAATATTGCGCGTTTTTTTTATCATGCCCTTCCCGGGTAGTCAGCAATCGAATACGATCGACTGGGCTTATAGAATCGAAAAATATAAATGGCTCTTTCGGATCATCATAGTGGTACTGATTGCAAGACCAGCATACAAGGTGTTTACAGGCAGGAAACTTTATCCAAAGATCCTTCTTTCACTGGTGATCATTATTTATGGAATTATTTTCTTCTTTTTCAATTTCAGGTTTGAGGCCGATAAAATGTTTTACCAGCCATCTATTAAAAACTTCTCATCTGGTTCAGGAAATACCATAGACAGCAATAAGCTCATCATTGGAATAGATATTCATGGCGAATCAAGAGCCTATCCTATTCAGATCATTGGCTACCACCACCAGGTGAAAGATACCTTGGGCAATACACCCGTCATGATCACTTATTGTACCGTTTGCCGCACAGGGCGCGTGTATTCTCCCGTTGTGAATGGTAAGCTGGAAAAATTCAGACTGGTCGGTATGGATCATTTTAATGCTATGTTTGAAGATGAAACCACTAAAAGCTGGTGGCAGCAGGCTACCGGTATTTCGATCGCCGGCCCGTTGAAAGGTTCCCGCCTGGAGGAAATCCCCTCTCACCAGGCATCCCTGGCTTCGTGGATGCGGCTTCATCCGAACTCAACCATTTTGCAACCCGACAGCAATTATAAAGAAGACTATCACGACCTCGCCAATTTCGACAAGGGCACGATCAGGGGACATCTGGAAAAACGGGATTCAGCTTCATGGAAAATGAAATCATGGGTGGTCGGAATAAAAACAAACAGATTTGAAAAGGTATATGACTGGAACGACCTGTTGAAAGATGATATAATACAGGATACCATCGGCGGGCAACCGATATTATTGGTACTTGAAAAAGACACGAGCAGCTTTCATGCATTCAGCCGGATTTTGCAGGGACAAACATTATCCTTCTCGCTGGACAGAACATTGAGCCAGCTCACAGATACAAATACGCATTCCATATGGAATCTGAATGGCTATTGCGTCAGTGGCCCTTCTAAAGATTATCAGCTTGAAACGCTGGCGGCCTACCAGGAATTCTGGCATAGCTGGAAACAATTTCATCCGAATACAACACAATACCATCCCGAATTATAACTAAAGCACTGCACTTCCATACTTCCATTCTTCCATACTGTTCTTGTCTTGTTATTTAATAATTTTGGTTATGTTACCATGTATTATTTTTTTAGCATTCTTCAACATTCATACTTCCGTTGATACGATGCAATTACCCATTAACGGAGGAAGGATTTTAACCTTGGAAAAATCTGCACAGGCGCATCGCGGGATATTCATTCAACCTTCAAAAGATTTTAATATAAGATCCTGTTCTGATGGAAAAGTACAAAGCGTATTTAAAGTGGGTTCTGACTGGGCTATGGTGATCATGCAAAACGATACCAGCTATGCGTATGCCCAGATGGACAGCGTAACAGTAAATCCCGGCGAGTTAGTAAACAGAGGAGATTTGATCGGGCAAAGAAAATTGATTCCAAACGATTATCATTCGATCATATTCTTCGTCCTGAAGGGAAATAAAGAACTGGATCCCGAGAAGTTTATTGTTTATCAGAAATAAGATTGTCACCACCTTCCAAATACTTTATCACCGGTATCACATCTTGTGAACACCACCACATTTGACATTATTATGCATTTCCTAAAAAGATGATAACAGACATGCATTTTCTTTCCCCAACAGCTCTTTAATTAACGCCAGACCGTTAATTTCGTAGCTAATTATGTCCCTATTCATCGCTTCTCTGAATTCTGGTAGTAACGGAAACTGTTATTATATCGGCAACGGAGAAGAAGCCATTTTTGTAGACGCCGGATTGTCCTGCCGGGAAACAGAAACCAGAATGAAAAGGCTGGGTCTGAATATGAGCCGGGTGAAGGCAATTTTTATTTCCCATGAGCACAGTGATCATATACTGGGCGCCAACCAGCTGGTGGCGAAATATCAGATCCCGGTATACGTGAGCCAGTCTACCATGAAAGAAGCTGGTTTCTGGAAAATCAGGAAGTTTACCTTTCATTTTACTGAACAACAGCCAGTCCAAATCGGCGGCCTTCAAATAACCGCCTTCCAGAAAAAACACGATGCCTGCGACCCGCATAGTTTTGTTGTAAGTGCAGCCAAAACCAATATTGGGGTGTTCACGGATATTGGGGCACCCTGCGAACGGCTGATCCATTATTTTAAACAATGTCACGCCGCATTCCTGGAATCAAATTATGATGAAGACATGTTGGAGAAAGGCCGTTATCCTGCATATCTGAAAAACAGGATTAGGGGTGGAAATGGTCATTTATCAAACCGGCAGGCCCTGGATCTGTATTTAAATCATCGGCCTTCGTTTATGAGTCATCTGCTGCTCTCCCATCTTTCCAAAGAAAATAATTCACCTGAATTGGTTGAATCATTATTTTCTTCAGCTTCTTTTGATACGCAGGTTGTCATTGCCAGCCGGTACCGCGAATCTGCTGTATATGAAATTGCCCTCAAAGAACATCCATTGCGTATGCTTCTTCCAAAAATCATTTATAGCAAGAAACAACAGTTGAGTCTTTTTTAAGCTTAACGCCCAACGCGTAACGCTCAACGCCTCATCTGCCAACCGCCAACCGCATCGCCCGCCGAAGCTTTAGCGTAGGCGGGTCATCTGTCAACTACCTCTCCGATATTTCACCAAAGAAACCAGCGAAACAACAGCCCACACACCTTCCAAAATTACAAAGGGAAAATACGGAATCAGCCAGCTCGCGAAACAGGCAATGCCTGCACCGATAAAGTTGAGTAAAGGATAAGACAGACTGTCTGTTTTGATGATTTTCAACATATTAAGCAAGAAGGCAAGCAGCAGGATAGATACTCCCAAACTACCCATTATTTCGGAAAAATTCATTGCAGGTGTTTTTCCGCCAAAAATAAATAAAAAGGTCTCCCTGAGAACAAGGAGACCATACGATTGCTAGTCCACGAGATAAAATCTAAACTCAAACTGTTTCCAAGAAATACAGATAAGGATAAAGTAATGGTTATAATGTCTTTTTAAAACAAAGCCTCAGGAACAAACTTACACTCACCAGCGCAGGCCAAAAAGGGGATAAAACAGGATTCTGATCAGGGTATTTTTCCCGGTATCCAGGGGATAAA
>CAVQGO010000025.1:0-17490 GCA_963712045.1 uncultured Bacteroidota bacterium
GGCATATGATAAAAATGGCAAGCCCATTGAAGGCGTATTCACAGACAAAAACGGAGACGGCATCATCAATCAGAGTGATTTATTCAAGGGTCATCCGGCGGATCCTACAGTATACTTTGGATTCAGTACCAATCTGACATATAAAAAATGGACCGCCGGTTTTATTCTCCGGGCCAGTTTTGGAAATTATAATTATGATAATATATATAGTCAGACGGGAACGCTGAATCAGATACTGGGTAACGCGGTGTTGTATAATGCGTCGAGTAATTACCTGACCACCTTGTTCAAGGGCGGCAATAACCAACAGCTGCTCAGTGATTATTATGTTCAGAACTCTTCCTTCCTGCGCATGGATAATTTGAGCGTCGGATACAATTTCGGTGAGCTCGGCCACAGTAAACTGACACTGCAACTCACGGGGGTCGTTCAAAATGTATTTGTAATTACAAAATACACCGGTGTAGATCCGGAGATATCGGCGAATGCACAAACAGCCGGTAATCCCGGCATTGATAATAACCCTTATCCAAAACCCCGGGTATATGCACTTGGTTTAAATCTTGGTTTTTAATTTATGAATGTGATTGAAAAAAAATATATGAAAAGAAAACATCTTACATACATGTTGATCGGCGGGATCACGATACTGGGTTTCGCATCCTGCACCAAAGACCTGAACCTGGTACCCACCAACGATATCACGGCTTCAACAGTATATAGTACACCGGCGGGTTTTCGTTCCGGTTTAGCCAAAGTATATGGGTCCTTTGCACTGACAGGTAATACCGGTGGTGTGGGTAGTCCGGATATTTCCACGCAAATTATTTCGGATGAAGGAAATTCTGATTTCCTCCGCATGTATTTTAATCTCCAGGAAATCACAACCGACGAAGCAGCCTGGACCTGGCAGAATGATGCCGGTATACAGGGTCTGCATGAAATGAGCTGGTCATCCATAAATCCGATCGTCAACGGATTATATTACCGTTCTTTTTTCCAGATCGCTCTGTGTAATGATTTCATTCGTCAATCCGCCGACGCGAATATATCCGGTCATGGAATCACCGGTGCAGATGCAGAAACGATACGTAACTACCGCGCAGAAGCCCGTTTCCTGAGAGCCTATCAATATTGGGTATTGATGGATCTCTTTGCCAATCCACCTTTCGTAACAGAGAAGGATCCCATCGCCACTTCTATTCCCAAGCAGATTCAGCGCAAGGATCTTTTTAATTACGTGGAATCTGAATTATTATCCCTGGATTCAGGACTTGTTGCACCAAAACAAAATCAATATGGCCGTATGGATCAGGGAGCAGCCTGGGCCCTCCTGGCCAGGTTATATCTGAATGCGCAGGTATATACGGGCACCGCACGTTACACAGATGCAATCACTTATTGTAACAAAGTGATTGCTGCAGGTTATTCTCTACATCCGAAATATCCGGAACTATGTCTCGCAGATAATAATTTAAATACGGATGAATTTATTGCCACGATCAATTACGATGGCACAAATACACAAACATACGGTGGCACAACCTATCTGGCACACGGCCCAGCCGGTATTCCCGGAACTATTTCAGGGACCAATGGCAGCTGGGGCGGATTGCGTTGCACACAAAATTTCGTAAACCTCTTTCCGGATTATAGTGGTAATACCGATCAGCGCGCACAGTTCTACCAAAACGGACAATCCCTGAATATGAAAGAATTGTACACGGGTACGGATGGATTTTCAACTTTTAAATACAGGAACCTGACAAAAACCGGTGGCCCGGCTCCGCATGCAGATGCGGCAGGAAATTTCTCCGATATCGATTTCCCTTTATTCCGGCTGGCTGAAATTTACCTGATCTATGCAGAATCCGTATTGAGGGGTGGCACAGGTGGTGATCAGACAACGGCATTGAATTACATTAATTTGTTACGTGAACGTGCTTTCGGAGGTGCATCAGGAGATATTTCAGCCGCCAATTTAACAACCGATTTTATACTGGATGAAAGAGGACGTGAATTATATTATGAAGCTGCCCGACGGACAGATCTGATACGTTATGGAAAATTCACGACGGCTGCATATTTGTGGGCCTGGAAAGGAGGCGTCGAACAGGGAACAGCGGTAGCAGATAAATATAATATTTTTCCTTTACCCAGTACTGATCTGACATCCAATCCAAATCTGATACAGAATCCGGGTTATTAAAAATGAGGATCATGCTTACAAAAACAAAAAATTTTTTTATGCAAATAAGTAAACTTGGGATACTATGCATCATCCTGTTATCATGCCTGGTATTCAGCTGTACAAAAAATGATGTCAATCATGTGGTGACTCCACCTGCAAATATTTCGGGCTTTAGCAGCACGGCGCAGGATGTTGTCTTATCTGCTTCTAATGATTCAGCAACCGTAACGGAATTTAAATGGCAAACGCCTTCATATGGTTTTTCTGTTGCGAATACATACACGATGGTATTCGATGTTCCTTCAGATACAGGTGGCACCAGTCCCTGGGGTAATGCGATAAAAGTAAATATTGCTTCAGGCAGTGTGAACAAATCTTTTCTTGGAATGGATTTAAATAAAATCATGAACCAGTTGGGATTGCCCTTTGGGGTAGCCACTCCGATTGTTGTGCGTCTAAAATCGGATATCAATCAAAGTACCGGCGCGGCTTCCACCGTTCCCACTGTGTACAGCGATCTGAGCATGACCGTTACGCCTTACCAGGTGATTTTAATTTACCCTAAATTATTTGTAGCCGGTGATTTCCTGGTACCGAACTGGACGCAATTTGACCAGCCCGGATGGATACTGTCATCGGTCAAGAGTGACAGCTACTATGAAGGATATGTCAACTTTCCCAATGCAGGAAATGCTTTCAAATTATGTACGCAGACCAGTTGGAACGGAACCAACTATGGCTGGGGCGGATCCGCAACCACTATCAGCGGCGCCAGTTCAGCCGGGAATTGTTATTTCGGCGGTCCGGGATATTGTAAAGTAGCAGTGGACGTAACCGCACTGACCATTTCCTATACACCCACCAGTTGGGCGGTAGCAGGCGATTTCAATTCCTGGAGTGTAAGCGCCAATCCGATGACCTTCGATCCCGCGACGAATGTATGGACAGCCACCAATATCAATTTCACGGCGGGTTCTACCTATAAATTTGTCGGAGATCCAGGCTGGGTTTCCAGCTTCGGGCTGGATGGCAAGGGAAATCTGGCCTTCGGTGGTGGAAATATCACGGCTGCGAAAACGGGCTCATTTACTGTTACCCTGGACCTGAGTGCCGGAGCAGGAAATTATAGTTATTCTGTAAAATAGACCGACACCTGTTGAATGAAAATAATTCAGATTGTCTGCGCATTTTTATTTGCGCTGTTTATATCATCTTGTCAAAAGAGCGGGGCCGCTTCTCAGAATCCACCACCAGCGGTTACTGACAGTTCCTTTTTCGCAAAAGGAGCGGATATCAGCTGGCTGACACAGATGGAACAGGCCGGGAATATATTTTACAATTCTTCCGGCGTGGCGATGGATTGTATGCAATTAATGCAGAGCCTGGGTATCAACACCATTCGTTTGCGCGTTTGGGTGAACCCGGCGGGTGGATGGAACGGGAATGCCGACCTTGTGAAGAAAGCCCTGCGTGCGAAGAAACTTGGCTTCCGGATCCTGATTGATTTTCATTATAGTGATACATGGGCAGATCCGGCCAACCAGACAAAACCTGCAGCCTGGACTGCATACGATTTCGCCACGCTGACCACTACCGTATATGCATATACGCTTTCTGTGCTGGATACTTTAAAATCAGCGGGCATTGTTCCCAGTTGGGTACAGGTTGGAAATGAAACCAACGATGGCATGCTCTGGCCGGACGGCAAAGCATCAGTCAATATGGCCAATTTTGCGGCGCTCGTAAATGCAGGATATAATGCAGTGAAAGCAGAAAATGATTCGATCAAAGTGATCGTCCATATTTCAAACGGATATGATAATAATTTATTCAGGTGGATGTTCGACGGATTGAAAGGGAATGGCGCTCACTGGGATATCATTGGTATGTCGCTGTATCCGTCCATTACGAACTGGCAATCGTACAACACGTCCTGCCTGGCGAATATGAATGATATGATCTCGAGATATAATACACCCGTGATAATATGCGAAGTGGGGATGCCGTTTGATCAGGCCGGCACCTGCCTGTCCTTTCTCACGGATATCATCAGTAAAACAAAATCCGTTGCGAATCACAATGGATTAGGTGTTATGTATTGGGAACCGGAATCTTATAATAACTGGCAGGGATATGGCCTGGGTGCATTCGATAATACCGGCAGACCGACAGTGGCCATGAACGCTTTTTCAAATTAAAATGAATGCTTTTGAAATATTTCAAGAAAGAATTTCTTTACCGGTTACTGGCTGGATTATGCCTGTTGCTTTTATTTCCATTTTTTATACAGGCACAAAACAATCCTGGTTACACCGTCTCCATTCCAACATCCCCGCGACAGCATATTTCGCTGGATGCGGACTGGAAATTTCATCTCGGTCATGCGGCAGATCCCGCAAAAGATTTTGATTATTCCACCACAGCCGTTTTTTCGAAAACGGGCAAAACAGGTGAATCAGCCATAGGACTACAGTTCAACGACAGCGCATGGCGCACCCTGCAATTGCCGCATGACTGGGCAGTAGAATTGCCTTTTGAAAATTCAACCAGCCTGGACGTGATGTCACATGGTTATAAACCGGTTGGCGGACTGTATCCGCAAAACAGTGTCGGTTGGTATCGCAAACATTTTAAAATTTCCCGTACAGATTCCGGTCAGCGTTACTCCATTCAGTTTGATGGCATCTACAGGGATAGCAAGGTCTGGATCAATGGATATTATCTCGGCTCCAATGCCAGTGGTTATACCGGTGTTTGTTATGATATCACCAATTATATCCGATTCGATAAAGAAAACCTGCTGGTGGTGCGCGTTGATGCTTCCCAATATGAAGGATGGTACTATGAAGGCGCGGGTATTTATCGCCACGCATGGCTCAATGTGACAAGGCCTTTGCATATTTCAGAAGACGGAATCTTTCTGTACAGCACAGTGGATCATAATGAGGCAACAATAAATATCGAAACAAAGATCATCAATGAAAATCCTTTATTGAATAAGGGAGTGCTGACCTGTTATATTACCGACCGATATGGAACTACAATAGCACAATCAGAACCTCAGACCTTCTCGATAAACAGTGAGGAAGAAAAATCATTCCATCAGAAAATAAATGTCAGCAAGCCCATACTCTGGTCACCGGATAATCCATATTTATATCGTGCGATCGTTGTGGTTGCACCCATAAGTTCAAACGGAGATAAACAGAATATTGCCATCGATGCTGAAAAAATCAGATTTGGGATCCGCACGATACGTATTGATTCCAGCGGACTCTATGTAAATGGCCAGTATACCAAATTAAAAGGAGTCAATAACCACCAGGATCATGCAGGTGTCGGAACGGCCATACCGGATAACCTGCAATATTACCGGATGCGATTGTTAAAAGAAATGGGCGTCAATGCCTACCGGTCCAGTCATAATCCGCCTGCTCCGGAATTACTCGATGCCTGTGATAGCCTCGGTATACTGGTACTGGATGAAAACAGGCTGATGAGTAGCAGTGCAGCTTACCTGAATGATTTTGAACATTTGATCCTTCGCGACCGTAACCGGACATCGGTATTCCTCTGGTGCATTGGGAATGAAGAAGGATTTGTGCAAACCAGTTCGGTCGGCCGGCGCATCGCGACCACACTGATTCAAAAACAAAAAGAACTGGATCCGACCCGGTTGTGTACCTATGGCGCTGACCTCGCAAATATTTATAATGGCGTGAATGAAGTGATTCCTGTTCGCGGATTTAACTATCGCATAATGGGCGTGGATCCTTATCACGCTGATCATCCGGAACAACCCATCGTCGGGACAGAGATGGGTAGTACGGTGACGACACGGGGTATTTATATCAAAGACAGTATCAAAGGATATTTAACGGATGAAGATATTTGGGCCCCCTGGTGGGCAACAACTGCCGAAGCCTGGTGGACACTGGCCGCAACACGTTCCTGGTGGATGGGTGGATTCGTTTGGTCCGGCTTCGATTACAGAGGAGAACCAACGCCCTATGCATGGCCCAATATCAATTCTGGGTTTGGGGTCATGGATATGTGTGGATTCCCGAAAAATATTTATTACTACTACCAATCCTGGTGGACTGATGAAGATGTATTACATATTTCTCCTGACTGGAACCGGAAAGGGAAAGAGAACCGGCTAATACCTGTGTGGGTAAATACGAATGCTGATTCAGTAAAACTTTTTCTGAATGGCAGAAGTCTTGGAATGAAAACCATGCCCCGTAACCGGCATCTGGAATGGGATGTTCCATATGAAGCCGGCAAATTGGAAGCCGTCGGGTACAAAAAAGGAAGGCAGATCACCGCGAAAGTCGAAACGACCGGGGATGCCCATGAACTCGTAGTGACGCCCTATAAGACAACCATGACGGCAGATGGAAAAGATGCCACTGTTATCAATATCAGTGTCGTTGATAAGCAGGGTCGTGAAGTGCCGGATGCCAATGACCTCGTGAGTTTTTCTGTAAACGGGGATTTGAAAATGATTGGCGTGGGGAACGGGGATCCCAGCAGCCATGAACCGGATAAATGCGAAGACGGCATCTGGCAAAGACATTTATTCAATGGAAAATGCCAGGTGATTGTTCAGTCAGGCCTGAGTAATTCAATGATAAAATTCGAAGCAAAAGCAAACGGGCTGGTCACCGGATCGACGGATATTTATACGGTACAAAAAAGACCAGTAGAGGTGGTTCACGCCCTGGGAAAAAATCAGGATGCCCCCGCTGCAGTCATGAATACGCCCGACAAACCCATATCAAAAATGATCGGTGCGGATATTTCTTTCTTGCCGGAACTGGAAGCACGCGGAGTAAAATTCTCTGATAAGGGCAGTCAGAAAGATGTACTGGAAATTCTAAAAGATCACGGTTTCAATTATATCCGCCTGCGCATTTTCAAGGATCCGCAAAAAGACAGTGGGTACTCACCCGGAAAAGGATTCTGTGATCTGGCACATACGATGGCCATGGCAAAAAGAGTCCGCGCAGCCGGTATGAAATTTTTACTCGACTTCCATTACAGCGATTATTGGGCAGACCCGGGTAAGCAATACAAACCAAAAGCCTGGGAAAGAAAAAACTTTCAGCAACTGCAGGACTCCGTTTATCAGTATACGAAAGGAGTTATGCTGGCCTTGAAAAACCAGGGCACGCCACCCGATATGGTGCAGGTGGGTAATGAAATCAATCACGGCATGCTCTGGCCCGAAGGACATATCAGAAGTTTCGACAGTCTCGCGCAGCTGGTATATGTGGGCATACAGGCCGTGCGTGAAGTAAGTCCTGAAACCGCGGTGATGATCCATATTGCACTGGGTGGACAAAACGATGAATCCCATTTCTTCCTGGACAATATGATCAGCAGAAAAGTTCCCTTTGATGTGATTGGTTTATCCTATTATCCGAAATGGCACGGCACGCTGGCTGATTTGAAATACAATATCAATAATCTGGCGGCTACCTATCAGAAAGATATTATCGTAGTGGAATACTCACAACACAAATATGCCGTAAACGAAATCGCCTTTAATGTTCCGGGCGGTAGGGGTAAGGGCACTTGTATCTGGGAACCCCTGAACACCTGGGAAAGTATCTTCGACAAAGAAGGGAATTCCAATCCATACCTGATGATCTACGATTCAGTCAGTAATCGTTTTATCGGACGGCAGAAATCTGAAAATCTGAATACAATCAGTAAAAGCCGGTAGTATCTTGCATTCACTAAAAAGGAATGTCATGAAAGAAATAAAAAAAGAAGACATCAAACAGGAAGTGTTTGACCTCTATGACGACTATGCGCACAATCGCATAGAAAGGCGTGATTTTATACAAAAGCTATCCGCCTATGCGGTCGGAGGGATTACGGTAACATCCCTTATGAGTTTTCTGATGCCCAATTATTCGGGCTCGATTCAGGTGATGCCGGATGACCCCCGTTTAAAATCAGCGTACGTATATTATGAATCTCCAAAAGGCGGTGGAAAAATCAAGGCCCTGCTTTCTATGCCCCTGGATGCAAAAGGAAAGCTGGGCGGCATCGTCGTGGTACATGAAAACAGGGGACTGAATCCCTATATCGAAGATGTGGCAAGAAGGGCCGCGCTGGCAGGATTCATCACGCTGGCTCCTGATGCATTGACGCCTTTGGGGGGATATCCGGGAAACGATGACAAGGGGCGCGAATTACAAAGTAAGCGCGATGGAAAGGAAATGCTGGAAGATTTTATTGCCGGATATGAATTTTTAAAAGGAAATGCAGATTGTAACGGAAAAGTGGGCGTGGTTGGTTTTTGCTTTGGTGGAGGAATCGCTAATCAGATGGCAGTGCGCGTGGCAGATTTATCTGCAGCAGTGCCATTTTACGGAATGCAGCCGCCAGCTGAAGATGTTCCGAATATCAAGGCTCCGCTCTTGTTGCATTATGCAGGACTTGATACACGGGTGAATGCGGGATGGCCGGCTTATGAGATTGCGTTGAAAGAAAATAAAAAAGAATATACCGCTTATATTTATCCGGACGTAAACCATGGCTTTCATAATGATACCACGCCACGATACGATAAGGCAGCCGCAGATCTTGCCTGGACAAGAACGATTGATTTTTTCAACCAAAAATTAAAGTAAGCGTATTAGGATGCCGTCCATCCGCCATCAATCATGAGGGTGGTTCCCGTGATTAATGCAGCAGCGGGCGAAGCGAGAAACAAAACAGCATTGGCAACATCTTTGGGTTCACCAATTCTGCCCAATACAATTTTGGATAGCACCATTTTTTTCGTTTCCTCGTTGGCAAGATATTCTTCTGTGCCCGGTGTATAGATAAAAGTCGGCGCCACGGCATTGCAGGTGATATGATGTTTTGCCCATTCCACGGCAAAACACTTGGTCAGATGTGAGATCCCTGCCTTTGTCATGCAATAGACTGATTCCGTAGGAAGCGCGATAAATCCAGCCTGGGAACTGATATTAATGATTCTGCCGAATTGTTGTTTGATCATCTGCCGGCCCACCTGCTGGCTCGTGAAAAAAGTGCCTTTCAGATTTACATCCAGTGTATAGTCAAAATCCGCTTCGGTGACGTTTTCAATATTGTTCTCGGGTGCGATGCCAGCGTTGTTTATTAATATATCAATCCTGCCAAAATATTCGATCGCTTTCTTTACGGCTGTTTTTATTTCATCCATCCGGCTGACGTCCATCTGTAGCGGAAGAACCCTTCTTCCGAGTGCTTCGATTTCTTTTGCTAATCCGCTATCTGCCTGAATGTTTTTTAGCCCGATTGCAATATCTGCTCCCGCCTCTGCCAAAGCCAGGGCGCATGCTCTGCCGATTCCACGGGCGGCACCTGTTACCAATGCAATTTTTCCGGTAACTTTTACTTCGTCAGAATTTTGGTTAGCCATATTGTGCTTTCTCATAAAGATATATACTACTCAATTACCTTTAGAAATCTATCGCTTTATTCGGAAGCCAGTATAGAGACAGCCTTTATTTAAATCAGCTTTTTTATGAAAGAAAATAATATCAACCGCAGAGACATGATCAGGATCAGCTCTTTTGCCGCACTTTCGAATATGCTGGCACCTGCAATGGTTTCTGCTTCAGGCTCACCTGCGAAAGCGAATGGATTCTGTTTGGAAAAAGCAGATCCGGAAAGTGAGATCTGTTTTATGAGTGCTGTTACCATGGCTGCTTTATTACGTTCAAAAAAAATATCTGCAAGGGAGGTCATGGAGGCACACCTTAAACAAATAAAAAAAGTGAATGCGAAGGTCAATGCGATCATCACGTTTGTGCCCGAAGATGAATTGATGGCCCAGGCACTTTCAGCCGATGAATCACTGGCTAAGGGAAAATTAATCGGCTCACTGCACGGTCTGCCTATAGCAGTCAAAGATCTTACGGAAACAAAAGGTATCAGGACTACTTATGGTTCTCCTATATGGCGGGATAATATTCCGTTGCAGGATGCACTATTAGTCCAGCGTCAGAAACAAGCGGGTGCAATCATTATCGGTAAAACAAATGTACCCGAGCTGGGAATGGGTTCGCAGACTTTCAACCCGTTGTTTGGTCCCAGTTATAATCCATATGATATTTCAAAAACATGCGGTGGCAGTACGGGTGGTGGTGCTGCGGCATTGGCCTGCGGAATGATACCACTCGCCGACGGCAGTGATATGGGTGGATCACTTCGCAATCCAGGAAGTTTTTGCAATGTTGTCGGGTTGCGGACTTCACCGGGAAGAGTACCCATTATGAATTCGAAACTTGCATGGCAGGAATTAGCCGTACAAGGGCCGATGGCACGCACGGTTTCAGATTGCGCATTATTGCTGAGTGTACAGGCTGGTCCCGACAGCCGCTCACCGATATCCATCATGGAAAATTCCCGACAATTTATAGAACCTCTTGGGGCCGATTTTAAAAATGTAAAAGTTGCATTCATCAAAGATCTTGGACTGCCCTGGGAGAAGGAAGTGATAAGCGCTGTAAAGGAACAAAGAAAAGTTTTTGAATCTCTGGGTTGTGTTGTGGAAGAAGATGAACCAGATATGACAGATGCCAATGAGTGTTTTGTTAATTTTCGTCACTGGCAGTACGAGGCCCAGTATGGCGATCTGCTGGCGACAAACGGCGACAAAATGAATGAGTATACCAAATGGCATCTCGCAGAAGGTCGTAAACTGACGGGTCCATATCTCTCCCGGCTCGAAATCAAGCGGTCCGCATTATACAGACGCTTTCAACAGTTTTTTGAGAAATATGAATTTCTGATTATGCCCGTCAGCCAGGTATTGCCATTTGATGTAAACACACATTATCCAACGGAAATAAACGGAATTCCGATGCTGACCTATATTGACTGGATGCGATCAGCCTATTATATTTCGGTAGTGGGAAACCCGGCCTTATCTGTGCCCTGTGCCTTTTCAAAAACCGGCCTGCCCATTGGTATCCAGATCATCGGAAGGCATAATGCCGACCTGCGTGTATTGCAAATGGGATATGCTTTTGAGCAGGCCACTAAAATTGGCAATCAGCGGCCGAAGATTGCGGATGTAATCAGGTTACCCGCAGGAAGAACTTTCCCGCGGGTATTCTTTTTCAGCTGGTTTTGGTTTAGGAATTCAAAAAGGTTACCTTATTTGCCATTTAGTTCCCATCCGTTTTCTATCCTTTCTCTAACCTTCAAAACAGCCATCATGAAAAATTCCAACCAAAGGATTTCAGTATTCATTTATTGCCTGACCTTCATCTCTTTCTGTTTTGGTTTCCTAACGACGCTCCATGCCCAGGATCGAAGTGTAACAACTTATCAGTACCGGCGAGTTCCTAATGACAAGATTGATGAATTCATTAAAAGAGAAACAACTTATTGGAGCAAGGTGGCACAAAAAGCCGTTGATAACAAAACCATGTCTTTCTGGGCGCTCTTAGAGAAAGTGGGTGGTTATGATCTACCGAATTCTTCCAACTATTTATTCATTAATACATATCCTGATATCGATAAAGCAGGGAATATGTGGGATGCCAGCGACATCGAAAAAACGGCTGGCGTTAAAATGGCAGATATGGAGGACAATTCATTCACTACGGTCACAGCCGATTTCTTCCTGCACGACCGGGAATTTGTACAATCTGCCAAGGCAGTCCCTGCAAAGGATTATAATTATGTAGAGATGGTTTATCATAATACTGAATTTCCGGACAGCCTGATCAAACTGGAAAAAAAATATTGGGCACCATTTATCAAATCTTCCATGGATAAGGGTCAAACCCCACAAGTTGCATGGGGCAATGCCATCGTTCTTGCGCCCATCAGCGATAATATCAAGTTTACGACTGTTTCATACGACCTATATAAAACCCTCGGCGATGCATTAATGCCTGTATTAGATCCAAAAACTGTTTTCCCAACGAAAGGGCTCGGTATGATCGGGAAAATAGAATTGAACAGGCGGGGAATAACGATATACCGGGTAGTAAAGGTTGTAACCACGCCCTAAACCATCTTTGTAAATAATCTTTCCGGGATAGAAAGCAACACGGAAGAAATAAAAATGCCATCAATAAAAGGGTGATCACAATGTGGTCACCCTTTTATTATCGATATCGATCCGCGATTGCTATAATGCGCGCAGAGGTCCGACAGAATTCTGGCTGAGCTTATTATTATAATCCGGGAGTTCCCTTACCCTCCGTTAATAGTTTGAATAAACTTCCTTTTATATAATAGTCCCAGCCTTTACTACATGACTTGAAACACTCAACCTCCGGAACCAATCCGAAATGTGTAAAATGGATTTGTGTTTTATCACTCTCCCTGGATAGTTCAAAACCGATTTTTGTGTTTTTCCATTCCTGTTCGTCTTTTACAAAATTGAGCCTGCATTCTGTAACCAGCCAGACTACTTTTTTGTCCGGAATAAATTCAATGATTTTTTGCCCGGTCTTGTGTATATCGCCAAACTGAACGGTGAATTCATCGTTCAGTTTCTGCGACCTGCCTGTCAGATCATCTGTCCACCATTTTGAAACGTTGTTGATCGCTTTAAATGTATCCTGTATGGAATTGTCCACCGTAATGATTGCGGTATAGTCCTGTTTTTTCATATGATGATTACATTTCGACTGTTAGAAGATTCTTTTCGTTTTCAGTTTGTGGTTTATCCTTGCCGTTTGGCTGACCCTTGCCGGTGACAATCAGGTCGCGTAAACTATTTTGTATATAACCGGTCCATGCATCCCGGCAGATTTCAAAACATTCGTATTCCGGAACCAAGCCCTGATGCGTCATCCGCAACGCTGTCTTATTGTCCTTTTGCGAAATTTCAAAAATAACCTTCGTGCCCTTCCATTCGGTTTTGTCTTTTGTGAATTTAAAATAGTTGTCCAGCACCAGCCAGACCACTTTTTTATCCGGAACGACTTCAATTAATTTCATTTTGCATTGATGGATATCTTCAAAATGATAAGTAAACTCATCATTGAGTTTTTCCGTACCACCTTCAATTTCTTCCGACCACCAGCCACTTACATTATTAACGGCGCTGAAAACTTCTTTTGGGTTCTGATCCACCAGCAGGGTAGTGGTAAAATCTGATGCAGGCATAGTATTGTTTTTAATGAATGAATAAAGACTGTTGAAAATCAAGAAATGCGGTTATTTCGAGAGCGCATTACAAATCTACGGTCTTAATATGGGGACAACGGGGTGTGAAGTAGACAATCTATCGGGTTGATTTGGACAACTTAGACATGTATCTTTGCTCAAATATTTTACCATGAAGCACGTTACGATCATTGTCCCGAACGGGAGTGCGCACATGAGCAGTATCGCGGGTTCCTTTGAAATCCTCACAAGGGCCAATCAGTATTGGCAAAAAACGGGAAACGATCCGCGGATGGAAGTCGAGGTGGCCGGTTTTGCAACGGAAAAAAAACCGGGCACCGGTGTATTTTTGATTAATCCGGTCGATATACAGGATATAAAATTCACCGACCTGATTATTATACCTTCACTTTCTCATGATTATGAAACTGTAATAAATAAAAATAATGAGCTGATCGACTGGATCCGGGACCAATATAAAAATGGTGCTGAAATTGCGAGTATTTGCACAGGGGCATTTTTACTGGCCGCTACCGGCCTGCTGGATGGCAGGACCTGTTCCACCCATTGGAATGCGGCAACCGATTTCAGGCGGTTGTTTCCAAATATACATTTGCAGACTGATAAACTGATTACGGCTGCGCAGGGAATTTATACCAACGGCGGCGCGTATTCTTTTTTAAACCTGATCCTCTTCCTGGTTGAAAAATATTTTGACCGGCAGACGGCCATTCTTTGTTCAAAAGTTTTTCAGATTGATATAGAAAGAACATCCCAATCACCATTTTTCATTTTTCAGGCGCAGAAAAACCATGGCGATGATTTGATTTGCCAGGCACAAAACTATATTGAGGAAAATCTGAGTGAAAAGATTTCTTTCGAAGAACTGGCTTCAAAGCTTGCGATCAGCAGGAGAAATTTTGACAGACGATTTATCAAAGCGACCGGTAATACGCCGGTGGAATATTTGCAGCGTGTAAAAGTGGAAGTGGCAAAGAAAACATTGGAAAGAGGCAGGAAAAGTATTTTTGAAGTGATGAATGAAGTGGGTTATTCAGACGATAAAGCATTCAGAGAAGTTTTTAAAAAGATCACCGGCCTGTCGCCTTTAGACTACAGAGGCAAGTATAGTCAGGAAGCCGTTTTGGTTTAGCCGGTATTATTTCACCTGCAACGGCTTGTGTCGTGGTTGCGCGAATACGCATCAATACCGAACAGTTTTACTGGCAGGCGAAACTCAGGTATTTAATCAGAAGCATCGTTGGGAAAGTAATCAACAGGAGTCTGTTCACCTTTTGGAAATATCGTATTTGAATTTTCTGAACTGGACATCGTGATTTGATTTCAATTGTAACTAAATTTAGTTAATGTTATCCCTCAAAAAGCAAACTGAGAAAAAATGAGAAAACAGATTCTTCTGCTCTTTACTGCTGTATTTTGTTTTCTCCGGTCTTTATGCCAGTTTTCTCCGGGATATTATGCTTTGAAAGATGTTTCGGTTATCGATGGGATCTCCGATCATGTTAAAATTCATTATACTATCATCATTCGAAATAATCATATCGAAAACATGGGGCCGGCAAAAGACATTTCCATTCCCGATTCGGTCACCGTTTTTTATTATCCTGGAAAATATGTGATGCCCGGTTTAATCGATTCTCATGTGCACCTGGCAACCGAGCCCACAAAGGAAGATAACCGGATGCGCGCGGAAAAAGATCTGAAAGAAATGTTATTGTCGGGGATCACTTCCGTAAGGGACATGGCAGGTGATGCACGGGCCCTTGCAAGTCTTTCAAGAGATGCGGGCCTGGACGAAATCATATCACCTGATATCTACTATGCAGCGCTGATGGCCGGCCCCGGTTTTTTTGAAGATCCGAGAACACATCAGGCGACGCAGGGCGGAATCGCAGGTGAAATGCCCTATATGAAAGCAGTAACGGATTCGACAGATTTGCCTATAGCAGTTGCGGAAGCCAAAGGCACCGGGGCGACAGCCATTAAGTTATATGCAGACCTGAGCGGAAAGCTGGCAAAAAAAATTACGACGGAGGCTCATCTGCAAGAAATGCTCGTTTGGAGCCACGCGAACCTTGAACAGGCTTCCGCGCTGGAAGTTATCAATGCAGGGGTAAATTCCATTTCACATGCAAGTATGGTTTCCGGTTGGAACTCACATAATGTTCCTGCTGCATGCTTGAAACCCGGTCTTAGTAAAATATTTTGGGATAGCGTTTTTAACTCCCTGCCTGTTTTGGATCTTATAAAAGCCATGCAAGCCAATAAAACATTACTCGACGCGACTATACTGACATATCAGGAATCGGGTTCAGACACATCTTTGCCGGTAAATCGCCAGCTTGCCTGGAAGGCTATGTTCGAGATAGGTAAACGATTTACGATACTCGCCCATGAAAAAGGCATTCCTGTAAGTGCGGGTACCGATCTGGACAGCAAAAAATTCGTGCAACGCGAAATGAAAATGCTCGTGAAGGAATGTTCTTTTACTCCAATGGAAGCGATGGTAGCTGCGACTAAAAATGGTGCCCTCGAAATTGGTATAGAACGCACTACTGGTACGATTCAAAAAGGGAAAATTGCCAACCTGGTTTTACTTTCCGATGACCCAACACAAAATATTGACAATATAGATAAAGTGGAATTGGTTATAAAAAACGGGAAATTATATAAAGAGGAGAATTAAAAAGGAAGATCCATTCAATAGTCAAACACGGAAATCACTTTACTATTCCTGATTCTGCTTATTTGCTATGATTGGCAGATTTTTTGATTTAATTTAAAATTATAAACAACCGGTCGAAACGACCTGGTCTTTATAGCGTCAATTTTGAATTTAGATTGCAGGAACCTTTCTTCCATGAGAGGTTCCTGTTTTTTTATCGAAAGTATGTTTCATATCTCGTGAATAGGGGGAGTGGATTTATTTAAGCATTACAAGTGTTTTTTTGGAATTAATTCCACAACAGATACACTCTCAAAGCGGGAAAAAACTGGCATTGTTTTAGAACAGGATATTGTAGAGGACGACGATTCCTTCCGACCTTGTTTATTTTCTTTATTGAATCCTGACAAAACTGGAAGGATAGCGTTCAAAAAGGGCTGTGTTTCGGAAGAGATACAGCCTTATTTTTTCACACATATTTTTTTATGAACAATCTAATTATAACAAGTTCCTCTTTTGTTGAAGGGGCGGATATTCCGGTCAGGTTCAGTTGCAAGGGTGAAAATATTAATCCGGAAATAAGGATTGGATCTTTACCGACAGAAACGAAATCACTGGCTGTTATTGTGGAAGATCCTGACGCACCCCGGGGGGTTTTTGATCACTGGGTTGTCTGGAATTTGCTACCGCGCGTTACGATCGTTGAAAATTCCAAAGATGGAGTTCAGGGTAATAATAGCAGGGGCGAGACAGGATACGCCGGTCCATGTCCTCCATCCGGAACCCACCGTTATCAGTTTAAAGTATACGCACTGGATGCCATGCTCGACCTTCCGGTCGGTACGAATAAAAAAAATCTGATGAATGCGATGAAGGAACACGTGATCGCAGGTGGGGAATTGACGGGTAAGTTCAGCAATCAGTCCAAGGTCAGTGTATGATTTAAGAATCAGCCACTTTTTCAAACGGATACTTTCCCTTGATATGTTTATTCAGGAATTTCCCTTTTGAGAGGGCTTTCCTTAGCTTATCATACAAATCCTTTGGTACGTTCATATAATCATAGGCAATTCCAGATAGGAAGTATACCCGCAATCTGCAGTTAGATTGATCGTAAATAAAATGATGTATAACCGAAGAAGGCACCGTTTCCTGTAAACTAGTAAAAAAGAATGCCATGGTAACAGACTACCCGCCATATTAAGTGTTCTACCCGGAATTCCAGTTATCTACTCAACCCGACTATAACTATAGGGCTTGTTCAGCTAGTTTTGAATGCCGGGGGTTGTGTAGGAAAGCCGAGTTTGGTTTAACTTTAAAAGTAGCTTTTTCTAAGGCTTTCTCTGCTCCTACCGCCTTACCGGTAAAATTTAATATAATTCATCTCTGGCTGCATTCTACAATCACCAGATGATAAGGTTTCCGGTTTGGGTAATGGAATTATACTGTCTATGAAAATCTTTCCGGGTCAAAG